>NZ_WHNY01000088.1 GCF_013141695.1 Paenibacillus plantarum | reverse complement strand
GAGTCTATCTGTTTCATACTCGCTTTTTCGCAGTATCTCATTATTTTGTAACTCATGTGAACGGGACCTATTCAGGATTGTCCTAAAGGGTTATCTCGACATTTCCTAATTCGTTTGCTTTCCAAGCTTCATGGTATTGGTTCGGACTCATTCTATGCAGGCTACCGTGGTAACGGCGATTGTTGTAGAACTCGATGTATGTGTGTACTCTCTGGTAGGCCTCTTCATACGTTTCGAAGTATTCTTTCGTGTACACATCTCTTTCAATGATGCTGTGGAAGGACTCAATGTATGCGTTCATGTTGGGTGTTTTAGGAGGTATACGCTCGTGCTCAATAGGACGATTCTTGTCTGCGCACATCTCACCAAAGGCATGGCTAAGAAACTGAGGGCCGTTATCTGAACGTATGACCGGCGCAGCTTCTCCTGGCTTCAGCCGAGCCTCTAACGCGCGTTTTACAGTCGCGCATACGTCCTTCGCATCACAGCTTGATCCTAAGTGATACCCGACAATGTAACGATCAAATACATCAATCATGTCAAAGAGAAAAAAGAAACGATCATAGCCGTGAACATAGCCATACTTGATGTCGATCTGCCAGAGTTGATTTGGTCCTGTAACTGAGCGATTCTTCGCGATACGCCTGGGGTGCTTAAACTTCTTGTCTGGCTTTTTTTGAAGCAAACCTAGCTTCTTGCAGAGCCTATACGACTTCTTGTGGTTGAGGATAAGGTTACGTTGCACATAAAGTGCATGGGCTAGATTACGATAGCCGTAACCGTGCTCCTCGCCCTCCACCAGTTCCATTAGCCATTCTTCAATCTGAGTATCGCTGATCTTTTGTCCGTTTGTCGTCAGAGAGTAATTGGGAACGGGACGCCCTGGAGCAACCTGAACGCTTACTAGAGGTTTTGGTTGCTCAGATAGTTGCTTCCTTCTAGCGTAATACGTAGATTCGTGAACACCGATTACTCGCAACACTGGTGCCGCTGCATAGCCCCGCTTAATTGCTGTAGCGGCTATTTCAAGTTTGTCTTGTAAGCGGGGTTGCTCTTTTTTAGAAGTTCACGTAGCAGCTGTATTTCAAGATCTTTCTCACCAAGTAGCTTTATAGCTGTGTCCATCTTGGTTTCCAGTTCCTGAAGACGCTTTGAATCATCAATGCGCTCACTTACGGAAGGTAGAGATTCCTCTCCAAATCTTTCTTTATAGAACTTCACCCAGTTCGTAATGGTACTAGGAGATACGGAATATTTACGTGCCAAGAAAGATAGCTTCGTTCCGCTAAGAGCTTCTTGGGCAACTTTGATACGTTGCTCATCATATAGGATATTGCTTTTCATACATCTCATTCCCCCTCATCAATATTGTACTTTATTTCATATTGATGACTCCAA
>NZ_WHNY01000087.1 GCF_013141695.1 Paenibacillus plantarum | reverse complement strand
AGACCGTCCGAACAAGGCTCACTTGTTCAGGACGGTCTATTTACATGCTACTCCGCGTCACTACCTGCCGAAGCCGCTTCTCTCATGGCTGACAACGCTTCGTCCAAGGAATCGCCGCTTCCGCCACTACCTTGCACTACGCCTGCCATCTCGGCACTATATGCCCACCAACGCACACGTACATTGCCTTGCTCACCCGACTGCTGCACTTTCACGCCGATACGGAATGTACCCTTCAGTGGGTAAGCGATCGTTCCGATCTTCACTTCAGGTGCATCTGGCTCAAACTCACTACCTTTAAATACTTCCGAAGCCCCGCCATATACGCGATCTCCGCTAGAAAGAATATCCGAGAACGCATCGCCGCTTTGCTCTTCTAAGCTTGTGATGATCAACACATTCCCTTCACCGAGTCCGTGTACAATCTCACCGGAATAAAAGCTCTTCATCGCACGCCCGAACGGAGATACGGCAATTTTCGTAAAAGGTTCAATCGGGATGTCGACAAACCCGCTTACAATGCCTGCAATCCCGCTGCCACCGCCAGCTGGAATACCTAGATCAAATGACAGTTCGCTGATCAAGGGGTTGTAATTGACATTCAGCTCTGGCATTTGTCCCGGAGCCAAGGTTTTCACTTTGGACTTCGTTACGAATTGACCCGAGGTTTCTTCCCGATACTGACTGGCTTGACCGAGTCGGTACATAACGGACGTATTGTAGACGTATTCACCGAACGGTACTTGCTCAACACTTTCTATCACATAAGTCGGTCCGACTTGGATCAAACAGATTTTGGCCAAATAGATACACGGCTCCGATGGAGCTTCCAAAGATGCTTCCAAGGATTGCTTCACGAAATCCGACATTAACCGTTCTTTCACCGCTTCGTTCACGATGCTAATCTCGCCAATGGATTGCGCTTGCAGTTCCAGTTGTCTATCATCCAGCTTCAAAGCCCCAGTACCCGCTTTTACACCGACGGATGCTTTCACCGCAGCAGTACTATCGGCACGAAGCAGCACCTTCATTTCATATTCGCTCTCTTGCGCATCTTGTGGCTCTTGGAACACAATGGTCGTCCCGTTGATCGCCTCTACGCGATGAGCATCAAGCTCATATTGGAAGGTCATTCTGCCCGCTTTCAATGTTTTCTCAAACCGCAGTGTCATCTCGAACAATTGCCCCGGATTCACATAGCGCGGTGTCGTTTGCAGGACGCGTACCTGCTTATCCTGATAGAGCACAATCGTCTGATCTGACAAGGTGGCCAGCGGCAATGAAGCTGGGTCTGGTGCATCCTCCCGGATGAACAGACGATAGCTTTCCAACACACGATTATAATCATTAATTTCGTCCGAACGGACGGAAGAGTTCGCTACAGCGTGGACGGGCTCTTTTTCTTTTTCATCATAGGCAATACACAGGTAAACGTTCTTAGCATACTGATTATTGCTGAACCCATCCATCATAGACAGCTTCATCGTCATCGGAGATGGCACGACAATTTCCCGTCCTAAGGCATCAATGGCGGCACCCATTTCGACCGAAACAGACTTCTCATCCACCGCTACAACCTGCAAGCCAGTTACAACACCAGAACCATGTAGAAGTCGGTTCATCATTCTGCGTTTATCGTTAAAATACTTTTGCTCGGACTCGAAATCTCTGACCGTCAGCAGCTTCCCATAGAAATACCGATTACGTTCAAACGGGTAATAACGTGATTTTTTCATAACGATCCCCTCACCTTCTCTGACTCAATTTCTTTTATTATTCGATTTCGGAATCTAGTCCCAAGCGCGTATGTATATCCATCCGTTTATCACGATCAACATCAATCAACACCGTATTGTAAGGCATCGACGAGCGCTGATCGAGGGTTAATAAAGTAGGCTCAGACAAGTACGTATTAATTCCTAGGTAGGTATGCATATCTGCATACATCCAAGGCTGCAGCACAATCAATTTGCCCTCGGTATACGCAGGCTTCTGATCTTCAATAATGTTCTCAATCACTAAGCGCTGTTCATCTGTACGCACACTTTCTGGCCTCAGCAGTACACAAAAGGTGTAAGGATTATCGCCATATAACTGGGTGAACAGCTGCCGCAACTCTGACGTTTCTTGCATTTGCTTAAATTGAAAATACTCCAATATGAATGGCTCAGCGCCCGTGTAAATGTGGAGCATATTCATCAAGCCCTCGCGCGTACCCCGTAGCTTGTATAGCTCTGGTGCCCGCTTGATCAGCTCTCTCAGCTTCTTCTCACCCCAGGCCTCGTGCTCCGTAATGGCAAGCCAACCGCCCAACCATTCCAAGTACGGTCCCGACACCGCATCCGGATCAAAATGGCCCGAAATCCGATCAATCGTATCCTCCATATCGTCAAAAAACGTACTAAACATCGCCAGGAATCGCTCCAAGAAAGGGCTATGCTCCTCATCCTGCTGATACATCGGCGGCAAATACGCGATCAGTGAGGTACGAGGGTAATACACCCTCAACTTGCGAATAAACGGTGATTTCTGCTCACTGCCGATCAGCTCGATTTTGAACCAGAGATATCGACCCTTCGCATTCATCAGCAGCGCATCTTTGGGATTCAGAATCGGCTCTGACCAAAGGTCCCGCGTCGCTCTTAGCTTTTCTTTGACCGAGATATCTGGATCCGTGAAATAGCTAGTGAGATTTACGTAATCTCCGTCAACCATCCCTTCACTTTCATCCGAGGCATAATACGAAAACCGAACCTGCGTCTCCTCCGGGATATCTGCTTCCAACCGTATTTTGTGCCACGTCGTCTCCGTCTCCGTCGTATCGAGATCCGCAGAGAAGTACACAGCCTCCGGTAATTGCGTGTCTTCCAGGAGCATCGTTCGAGCTCGAAGGTCCAACAAGCTAATCTGACCGCTCATTCGATCAAACACGTACAGGCGATTGCGCCCATCCCGCACTAATTTATCCGTTCGTCCACGGAAGCCTGTTACCTTATCCAAGGTGGTGCCGTTGCCGCGATATTTTAAAATAAACCGCTCCGTCACACCCTCTTGCTGCGCGTAACCGCTATCCCCTATATAGAGATTATGATTCGTATCAATGGAAATGCCGGCAAATCGCCCCTCCTGCTCCAATTGGAAATGGAACGGCTCTCGTCCATCTTCATGAAACACCGTAACAGACCGAAGCTGGTTATCCAGCAGGGCAATCGTGCCATCTGCCGCCGCAGTGAAATAGCGCTCCTGCAGCTTCGAAATCGGAATGGCCTCTGGCATACGATGTGCATCATGCTCATACACACGTATCACCTCACCAGCCGAGTTCCACTGTATAATGCCAATCCGACCGTCCTTCGGGACTTCGGGACTTCCATTCATACCAACCGCAATGTCCAAAGGAACCGCTATAAATAACGTATTCGCAGTTTGAAGCTTCGTATTCAGGGATAGTGGATATAAACTCAAACCTTCCCAATCTTGAACCGCCCACATGGTCTGACCATTGGAAATGGAGTAGACAGCAAGTCTTCTCTCCGTGCTCTCCGTCGCATCCGCAATCACAAGCAGATCCGACATCGATGCGAGCATCGCTTCCGAGCTGAATAGTTCGTGACCATGACGAAACAGTAACTCCCTGTGTCGACTTTCATCATCGTAAATCCACACATTCGCTGACTCATCCAGCAAAATTAGCTTCCGCCCAGGCCCTACCGTCATATCGCGAATAGGAGGAATCCCTTCAAGCTCATCCGTGCGAACGATGCGATGAATGCTGTACTTCTCCGATTGCTGAATCGAAAAACCCTGCTCCAGCATATGAACATTCGCATCAAAGCCCTCTTCCCAATCCATTTTCTTGTTTAGCGAAAAAAACGTTTGTCCATCCTGCATCGTTCGTCACCTCTTTTCTATTTATTTTGGGCAATTCAAGTTCAACTTCAAGCTCAAGTTCAAGTTCAAATGCCGCTGCTGCCAACTAACCTGTTCTCCATCGCCTCAAACAAATTAAATGGATTTTATATAGCTAATTTTGCTGATTCTCCCCACTTAGGAGCATTAGATGGATTTCCTACAGTTAATTTCCACCAAAACCCACCAAACCGCCAATCTTGCTCATATTAGCTGTACTTTTTCCATCTAATCGCTAAATCTCAGGAAATACGGAGAAATTAGCTGTATATTTTACATTTATTTGAAAGCTAGCTACTCAACTGAGCGCTAATCATTCATTTTTGAGCTAGCTGGCCGGCAGTTTGGCGAAACTCTTCTACTTCTACTTCTACTTCTACTTCTATCTCTACAACTACAACTAACTTCTACCTTTAACGCTGCCAACTAACCTGTTCTCCGCCACCTCAAACAAACTAAATGGATTTTATGTAGCTAATTTTGCTGATTCTCCCCACTTAGGAGTATTAGATGGATTTCCTACAGTTAATTTCCGCCAAAACCCACCAAACCGCCAATCTTGCTCATATTAACTGTACTTTTTCCATCTAATCGCTAAATCTCAGGAAATACGGCAAAATTAGCTGTATATTTTACATCTATTTGAAAGCTAGCTACTCAACTGAGCGTTAATCATTCATTTATGAGCTAGCTGCCGGCAGTTTGGCGAAACTCTTCTACTTCTACAACTACTTCTACCTTTAACGCTGCCAACTAACCTGTTCTCCATCGCCTGAAACAAATTAAATGGATTTTATGTAGCTAATTTTGCTGATTCTCCCCACTTAGGAGTATTAGATGGATTTCCTACAGTTAATTCCCGCCAAAATCCACCAAACCGTAAAACTAGCTCATATTAGCTGTACTTTTTCCATCTAATCGCTAAATCTCAGGAAATACGCTAAAATTAGCTGTATATTTTACATTTATTTGAAAGCTAACTACTCAACTGAGCGCTAATCATACATTTTTCAGTTAGCTGCCGGCAGTTTGGCGAAACTCTTCTACTTCTACTTAACTCATGTCCACAACCACCAGCCATACGTCACCTACAAATCCGTCTGACTGATCGTCTCGATCTCATGATTGCCGGAGTAGACTAACGCATAAGGCGGGATATGAATATCCCCAGCGCCATCCTTATGGAAGCCCGTGCCTTCGGCATCGAGCCAAATGTCCTGCACATAGACGACACCTTTGATGCGGGAAATGACGCCGTAAATATCTCCCTTATACACAGTCCGTCCAAAACGCCAACCTTGCGCGCCCTGCCCATGGTCCATCGGTTGAAGCAGGTTTTTGAGCTCGAGCGCGATGCGCCGTTGCTCGTTCTTATACTTCGGCTCCATCACTACGACTGCGTGGACGGTGATCTTAATATACTCCGCTGGAATGACATGCAGCTCCGTTGTTAGAAGCCGATGCCGATCCAGATGCAGCTTGATCGTCTGCAAGAAGCCCTTGCCAGCCTTCGGCTTGTCGCTCTCGCTGTAGGGCACAACCACCACGGTCATCTGCGCCGGCGCCGATACCCGCGGGAAATCCCGCATCCCCGGCTTATACAGCGGGATCGCCTTCACCCGCGCGACGCGGAGACCCGGCGCCGCCTTCGCGAGCGCCTCGTAGTCCTCGGCGGTCACCGCGCGCGTTGGCGCAGCCAGCTCGCGCTGCACGCTCAGCTTCGCTTGCGCGAGCGTCTCCGCTTCCAGGCCGCCGCGCGCCGGGAACGGATTCGTCACGCTCACGCCTGGCGAAGCCGTGAACCCCGACACGAGGCCGTCCTTCACGTTGCCTCGTACGCCCCCGCCTGCCTGCAAGGCCAGGAACCGAATGTTCGGTTCCCCGGACTTGCGCGGCACCAACCCCGCTTCGTTATTCCCGAAGCGGATCGTGCCTGCGGCGGCGTCGTAGACGTAGTGGCGGTCTGTTGACTTCGAGTTATCGAAGTCATCCACGGCCGTCCAATCGTCCCAGACGAAGACATCCTCGCCCCGCGGACGGGAGCCAACCTGCAGCAGCATGCTGCTAGGCTTGTACACGCGTCCGCGGCTGATCTCAAAGGTCTGCCCAGGCAGACCTTTGCTGCCTCCCACATACCGGCTGTAATCAAACTCAGCCGTGTAAGCAACAAGCCGCACCTGCCGCGCACCCTGCGGCGGGATACTACCATGCACCCCGTCGCCGAAGCGAAGACGGGTCATCCTACGGGCCGAATCCTGCTGCAGCTCGCAGCAGAGATCCGTTGGCCCGCAATCACTTAAGTCAGCGACCGTGTGCCAGTCGCGCCAACGGCCCTGCTCATCCAGCACCTGTACAGTGTGCAGGCCGTTATAAGCTAGAAACGTGCTCAACTCGAAGCTTTGACTCGGCTCGCCCGAGCTGCTGAAAGCCGTCACCTCGCTAAAGGTTTCCTGCTCCACTGCCCTGACGGCATTGAGCGTGATCTTCTCGATTTTGGGAGCCAGCTCATAGCCGTCCTCCTCCAGTGTACAGCAGATCCAATAGCGGCCACGGTCATCAGCCGGATACAAGGACAACGGCTTCATCTCCGATGTGATGAAAAACTTAAATTCCCCGCTTTGCGATAGGTGAACTGTGGTATCGCTTTTCGCCTCAATCGGCAGCCAGCTCTCCGACTGTCCATCTCCGCCTGCACCTGCGAATGACCAAGCAACTTTGGCTGATGAAATCATTGGCGCCATCTTCTCAGCGTGGTGACTTACGGTCACTGGGTAGCGGTCAAACAGATTAAAATAGATCGAAATCTCGGTGTCCATTGGCAATGCCTGATCAAAACCGAGATACAGATGAGCTCCCTTGCGGGCATCAGCACCAAAAGCATAGTAAGCAATTTTGGCCTGATTGTTCGATGTATAATCGGCAGCAGCCGTTTCCGTACGCACGAGCACCTTCTCCAATGCAGCTGGAACTAACTGTACCGTTCCCTGCGTCTCAAAACGCAGATCCATCGCGGACAACGGCGTCCCTTTAGGGAGCACAAGCTGCTGCGTAGCGCCAGTAAACGTCACATCACATACTGCAGACACCGCATCGCGAGGACGAATCCCCAACAGCTTCAGAAACTTGCGTTCACTGCGCTCCGTCACCCGATTTAAGTAATACTGCTGCATCTCTGTCATCCATGACATCAGCTCCAGCAGCGTAATCCCAGGATCATGCTCATTCTCATCTGTCCATTCTGGAAATAGCTTCGGAATCGACTTCCGAGCCTCCATCACCATTTGTTCGAACATCCGGTCATCTAAATTGGGAATTGGCAGCACTTGTGCTCACCTCCTAAAAGATTTCGTTAGAAATCTAGCTTCGTAAGCATACACTTAAGTTTTCGATAGAAAACTGGCTTCGTAATTATCATCTATTTCCTAAAGTACGTTCACAACCACCTTGTGCTTTCCGCTCACAATAATGCTATGCGGCAGCGAAGGCAGACGATTAACATCCAGCTCCACGCGCTCGCCGTCTTCAATTTTGTAGACGGTCATATACAGCTTTTCGACATGGCTAATCGCCCGAATCGATTTCAACAACGCGTAAAAGACGGAAGGATGAATCTGCGCACCGATGGCCCAACCTTTATTATCAAAATTGCCCGTTAACGGGTCAAGGAATCGATTTAATTTCTCAATCGCCTGAATTTCCGTGAGAACGACCGTATCCATTCCCTCAACAGCGACAATAGCTGAAACCGATATTTCCATATACACCGGCTCAATGACCTGCAAGCGTTCCGGGAAAGCAACCAGACTTGAAGCACGTCCCAGGATGAATCGTTCTACTTGTTTTTTCAGCTCAGGAAACGTTGAACTGCCTTGTTGGCCTTCTTTCGGCAAAATAACAAGCGTCATCGCTCCGATTTCTTTCTTCATATAGGCATTCCGATTCGGAATACACGTCACTTTCGCAATGTTCGGATAGGCTTCTCTAGCCAGCCACTCGTAATCTTTGGACGAAACGGCTCGGTTACGATGCTTCAACATCTCCGGCCCCCGCACTAGCGCAGACTCCAGTTTCTCGGCCTGACAGCCGCCTGACGCGGGCTCAGGGTTATACACCTCACCTACAAAAGCAATCGAATCCTGCATCTGATTGATCTGACGAGCGGCGACATTGCCGATTTGGCCCATTGTAACTTGGTAGGTAACCTTCAATTGCTCGAGTCCGCCCTTCGGCGGGTGCATCCCATGAACACCATCCCCTACACGTATGCGTCCAAAGGTGTGATCAATCACATAATGCCGATCTCGGTTACTCGATAACGTCAAATCGCGAACAGAGGTCCAACGAACCCATACCTGCAGAATATTGCCCTCTGAATCGCGGCGAATGTCCATGAGTGGTGTCCCAGATAACTCGTACTCGGAGATATCCTCTTCCGTAATGAACTCCGTCTCATCTACCCATACTTCCTCAGATACGATTCCTTGTCTGCTGAGCTGGTATTCCGTCTCTTCCAGTCCTTTGACCTCAGGAACTTCACCCGTAATCGTCTCCTGCTGGAGGACATGAACCGTATTCATATACACGCCATGAATCGTCGGAATCTGCACATGCCCCGTCAGATCATCGTAGATATCATCCCGATTCGTAGCCCGAATCCAGTAACCTTCTTGACCGAATAGTGAGACGCCTGCAAAATCAGATGGACCCACGAACTGCACCGTGCCGCTTTGCGTCAAGCCATTCGTTTCATCGATAACCTTGAGTGCCACCCACTCCGGTGGCGTACCTGGGAGCAAGCCTGCTCGCAAATATTCCCACTCTAACATGGGGACGTCATGCTCCGAGAATCGTTGTTGTTTAATCGAGACGAATATCGAAATAGGACCTCTCACAGGAGGTGTATCAAAAGAGAAACATAACGCTGGATGGTTGCCTTCCAAAGGCTGGAAGGGTTCAAATCCGCCTGCCAATTGACGGGTATGCTTGGTTCGTTCCTCGAAAACCGTGTTATTGAAGGACAAACAACGATCCGCTTGATAAAGACGATCCTCATATTCGTACGTCAGCGCTACGTCGTCAATCCATGGTGATAAATATAAAGCCTGTGCGATATACGCATTTTCAATATGTAAAATCCGTGCTCGGATCCAGCGGTTCTCATTCCCATTCACATAGGTAGCCTGAAGATCAGGCGGACAGCGGAACTCAATCTCCTTGCGAACCTTTTGCTGCACGGGGTAGTAGAAGAGCTTCTCCGCATCCTTGCCCACATCAAGCCGCACCCACGTCGTACCGTTCCAATATTCCCAAGCCACTTGAAGAACCGTCACATGCACAACAGGTGCTTTATCGAACTTGTTCTTCTTCATGACCATTTTCCAGTCAACTTGATCTGCGTTCTCCGCCCCAAAACGATTCTCAATCGCCTGCAGACCGAAGCTTAACTTAATATCACCATTGGTTTTCGTAAACACTTCCTGACTGCCAATATAGAAGGAGCCATACAGAGCGAATTGATCACCAAATGGATAGAACCCCGAAGGATCCGCATCAATATCATTGTAAAACATTTGATCAGGCTGAATACCGCCCGTTTCGAGTGTATCTACATAGTCTGTTTTGAAAGAGATATGATCCATAGAAAGCCTGCTGTCAGCGAGCGTCGTACCACCAGATTGCAGTGGCTTTAATCGACATTGAATCCAGCGACCGCTTTGGCCATTCACTTCTTTGAGCGCAAGCTCTTCACGGACACTTTTGAGCAAAATAATCCGATTGCCCTGCGCCTCAACGGCATCAAATGCTTTCCAACCATCTGCTGTTGCATACAGCCATTCCGTATGCTCGGGATCTGCGAGTTGACTCACCATCCCGAACTCCTCAAACCGTTTCGTCGAATTACGGAATTCGATCTCAATCTGTGCCGGGTTGGTTACCGTGAAAAGGGAACTGTGCTCCAAATACAAGGCATGCGCCTGTAAATTGTCTCCATCCTGCAACCGGAATAGCTTCTTCGGCATCGCGTAACCTTGACGACTAGCAAGTAAGAAGTCATCCGTGATCCGGACAATGATATCCTGTTTGCGACTCGTCACATAAATGCTCGAGAGTACGGCCGGCGTCAGCAAGGCGCTGCGTGCCGTTTCATATAGAATCGTATCGGCCTCTATTGAAGCGGCAATTTGTGTCCCCGCCGAAATAAACACAGATTCTTTCGTTCCTTCATTCAGCGCAAATGTCAGGTAGCTGCTAGCCGGTCTTGCTGGAAGCAGCGTGACATCGAACATGTTTAGAAAAGAGATCAGGTTCTTCGTCGGTACGCGGTTCAATCGCTTAATATTGTCGTGAAACATATCCGCAAACATCAGGAATAAGGCTGAACCCGGATCTGGATTCTCAGGTGTAAATCGCCACTCCGGCGTATAATACGGCGCCATTTCCTTCATTTGGGCGATCAGATCAGCTATGTCTCTGGAATCAATTTTGGGAGGTTGCACAGTTCCACCTCCTCTCTGCACGTATCGTCATCGCTTCCGCATCCTCTTTCTATTTGGAACCTTCAAATAAATAAAACGGATAAACTTGGTTATACAAGTTGTTCGTTGTACGTACCTGATAAGCAATATGAATCATGACTTTAGCGGGGTCATCCGCTTCTGGAATGGCTTTCACTTCAACCTCATGTACCCTCGGCTCCCAGTTGCGAATGGCTTCTTCAATATTCGTTTGCAGCAAATGAAGAGTCGTATCGTCCGTTAAACCGAAGATAAATTCCTGGACGCCGCATCCAAAAGAAGGGCGCATAACGCGTTCACCCTGCGTGGTGCCCAAAATGACGCGAATCGCTTCAGCGATGTCTTCCTCATACTCGGACATTCGGATTCTTCCTGTTGCAGGATCAACCTGAATCGGGAATTTCCATCCTCGTCCCAAAAATGCTTCCGACATCTCGCCACGCCCTCTCGCTAATTGATTTTGACGTTAGTTTATTTTCACCATACTACCTTTGATGTTGATGATACCATCGGACTTCAGATCCAAGGTGGCTCCTGCCTTCAAAGCCATCGTAGCAGAAGCTTCTATGTTAATTTGCGTAGATTTAATTTTGATTTCCTTCGTGCTTTCAATCCCGACCTCGCCCTTGGCGTTCAAGGTGATCTTCGAAGTTTGGCTGACGACCGAAATCTCATTCGCCGATCCGCCTTTGATCAAAATCTTATTGTTTCCACTGGAGTCCGCAATTGAAATGCTCTGATCCTTATCCTTGAGTTCAATAATCTGACCTTTTTTGGTCTTCAACGTGATACTCTCGTCACCGCTCTTATCATTGAAAGACAGTTCATGACCTGATTTTGTTTTAATCATGCGCAAATCATTCTTCTCTGCGGGTGTTGGCGGCATATTTTTCGGATTCCACAGCATACCAATCACGAATGGCATCCGCAGTTCGCCTAAATGAAAGGCAACCAACACTTCATCCCCAACCTCCGGGATAAAAAGACTACCCATTTCCTTACCGCCCATTAACGTCGCGATACGGACCCAGTCTGTCTCCGTTTCGGTTTCTTGCATCGGCAGCTTGAGCTTCACACGCCCCATTTTATCAGGATCGGTGTTATTCGTAACCACAGCCACCATGACGCCGCCAATCTTCTGACTGGCAAAATCGGATATACCACCAATTGTTATATCGGGAGTTTTGAACATTAGACCGCATTCCCTCCCAGTTGAAACCGAGTTGTATAACCTTCATCGTCGAAAATGTGTGTTGCTCCCGTAATATAATACGGTTGGTCGAACGTCTTGCCAACACCACTCAGCTTAATATAGCGCCCGGCGCGAATCTCTGGAATCCCAATACATTCCCCGCTGCCGCTAACCAACTTCATGGCTCGGCGGTTTAATATCGCATCTGCGTAGCTTTTCGCTTCCTCCACAGAGGTTACATTCGTATACATATGCTCGATGAAATCACCTTTTGAGCCTAAAATATCCTTGCCCGTCTTGCTGTTAGAACCGAGCTTCGTCACGCTGGCTGACTTGCCTTCGATAACTTTTAACTCTTTATTATCCCAAGCTCGTACAGTTACGCCCGTAATTTGCTCGGCCAAATTGTGATCTATCATTAAACTGCGGAGCGTCTTCCCCATTTCCAGCGTCATCACGGCTGTCATCGCCGTTAATGGCTTACGGAAATACAAATTTTTCCCCACAACGAAGAAATCATAGTTAACTAAATTCGCTAAATTTTGAATGAAGTGATAGTCATTGATCTGACTCTGTGAAAGTGCCGGAAATACCGTTGTCGTGGCATCCACGTTTGTTTTGAAGCCATATGTTTTGGCGATTTCTTCAACAACTTCACTGTATTTCTTCTTATTCCAAGAGCGAGACTTCGTCCCTTTCATCATCAGATAAGAAATATCCATCCCACGCACAACGAGACCAGGGGCGCCGTCTTCTGGAAAATCCACAACAACAGACGTGATTTGTCCCGTAAACACAGGTGTAAATTTGTCTACATAACCTAACCCGATATCAATGGCTTTACCTAATGTAAAGGTAGATAGCCACTGGAATTCATTCTTCGTAATATCGTACGCATTCGCTACTCGAAAAGAAAAAGAGTCTGCCGTACCATCAATCGTTGTCTCCACACGTAGATTATCCAGTGCGATATCATCCGACAATTTCGTGCCATCCACTTTAATATCGTAATAAGGGGCGTAAAAATCACTATATTTTTTGGCCAGGTCGTCAAAGGTAAAAGAGCTCGTTTCCAGATCTAAGGCCATCGGCTTAATCCAACCGCGGAACTGAAATGCGGCGTCCCGTGGCTACTTTCATTGGATTATCGATCCCATTCGCCTTGGCGATTTCTCGCCACATCGTTGGATCCTCGTACTCATTGGCAGCTATCGTCCACAGTTGATCCCCTTGATTAAGCATTTTCAACTTCGTTCGATCTGCCGAATGACGCGGAATTTGCTTCAGTTGATCTTTCTTGCTTAGGGTAGATTTAAACGTCACCTTCAGCTTCGCACGAACTGGAACGCCTGTATCCAAGAACATGGTAAAATGCTGATTCACATTCACAACGACTCCCTTGAAATCCAAGGAACCCCATACAAACCGGCAAAGCGGGGGTGCATGGATCTCCTTCTCGACATCAAGTAGTCCTGAAATCTTCGTCGTCAACTGACGGACGTCTGTTCCTTTTTCGTAGGTGTCAAAATAAAAATCCATGGTGAGTGTCGACGTCCCCCCGCTCACGAATTGAGCGATTGGCATGGACAGACCCGGCACTGTTTTCCAAGAGTAGCTATTTCCGGTGTCGATCGTATACTCGCCCGGGTTGAACATCACTTGCACATTTTCTGTTTTGCTTCCTTTGTGAACGATAATCATTGCTTTCTTGAGTGCCATAGGAATCCGTCCTTTCTGCCAAATTGAAATAGATTAACCGGCTGCGCCAGTCCTCTCGAGAAGAGAGCGAAGCACACGGGTTAGTCGAATTTATCGACTAACTCCACTATAATCGCTACTGGCGTGCTGGAGTTAGTCGGTTTTATCGACTAACTCCACTATAACTACCACTGGCGTGCTCGAGTTAGTCGGTTTTATCGACTAACTCCACTACAATTGCCACTGGCGTGCTCGAGTTAGTCGGTTTTATCGACTAACTCCACTATAATTGCCACTGGCGTGCTCGAGTTAGTCGGTTTTATCGACTAACTCCACTACAATTGCCACTGGCGCGCTCGAGTTAGTCGGTTTTATCGACTAACTCCACTATAATTGCCACTCGCATGCTCGAGAGTTAGTCGATTTTATCGACTAACTCCACTTCTTATAGAGCTATATCGCTCTACTTACTACGTGAAACTTATATACCTCGGCGTTGCCGTTCGAATTTCATTTTTTTCTCGATTTCGCGGTACACTTTGTCCGCGATTTTGGAGATATCCAGCTGTGGAAGCTGTTTAATCAGCTCTTGCAGTTGCTCTTCACTTAGCTCCGGCGGCGTCTGATCGACTGGCGCTGTTGGTGTTGGTTCTGAGTCTGCGCTCGTTTTGGTGCGCAGCCAGTCCATGTCGAGCGGTGCGTTCGCAAGCTGACTCGTTGGTGCTTGTTTATGCTCCAGCATGCTGAGTGGTGAAGCGAGATGCTCTTGACTTGCTGATTGCATCGGCATGCTTATCATTGGTGTGCCCTGGTGGCTCGCGCCAATGGACGGCTGCTGCGTGCGCGACTGCATTGGCACGCTCATTGCTGGCGTGCCCTGGTGGCTTGCACCAATGGACGGCTGCTGCGTGCGCGACTGCATCGGCACGCTCATTGCTGGCGTGCCCTGGTGGCTCGCGCCGATGGGCGGCTGCTGCGTGCGCGACTGCATCGGCACGCTCATCGCTGGCGTGCCCTGGTGGCTCCCGCCGATGGACGGCTGCTGCATGCGGGACTGCATTGGCACGCTCATCGCTGGCGTGCCCTGGTTGACGTCGGCTTGCCTGCCGCCGACGGGGCTGGCAAGCCGCTGCACCTGCGTGGGCAGCGGCTTGGTTAATGCAGCAGCAGCCCAGCCTTGGCTGCTGCTGTTCGTCATGCTGGCGCCGCTCAGCGCGCCAGCTGTTGCTGCGGCGGCTCCGCCAGAGGCAGCCGCCTGTATGAGACTGCCCGTCCCGCGGGCGGGCAGTCGGTGTTCCGCTGCGGCAGGCGAAGCCGCAGCCATCCCCGCAGGAGCAGCGCGAAGCGCTCCTGCGCTGCTCGCCAGCAGCGGCATGACACGCGGTGTCATGCTCGTGCTCTGGCGAGCCATGGGCGCGCGTGCGGCAAGCGCGACCGAGACTGTCTCTGCGGCCCGCGAAGCGGCCGCAGGCTCTAGCCCTTGTGCGCGCTCTTCTACCTGCGCGCTCACCATTGCCCTGATGGTTTGCTCCGCCGAATCCACTTGCAAGCGTTCCGCTTCCAAGCGATTCTCCGAACCATGTGCTTCCCGCATAGGCGCGCGCTCACTGCCATCGACGACTATGCGTCTCTGAAGATGTTCGGCTTGCACCCCAGTCCAGTTCACTGCTCCACGACTTGGTGATGCTTCACCATCAGCCCCCTGCAAAACTCCTTGCCTGATATCCTGGGCAGATGCTTTATTGATTAATTGCCTGATTCGACTCTCACTCGCTCGTTGAATTAGATTGCCAGTACCAATACCTGCTGTACCTGGTATTCGGTTCGAACTTTCCATCGTATTCAGACCAATCATCCGACGATTTGTAAGATCAACAGATCGATTAGTCGGAGAAGAACCTGTTGTTCTTCCAAAAGCGCTTTGTTCGGAACGTCTTGGCGCTGAATCAACCGTTCTGTCCATCCGCCCTTCAGTCCCATGCATAGCAACTTGTCTTGCATTCTGCCTAATTTGGTTCTCTGATGATCTTTGCACGAGATTTCTACGCACGAATTCACTTTCAACCGATACACTACGTGATTGAACGTTGTCTGCTTGATTAGCTCTTCTTACCTGAACACCATTCGTAATTCCTAGTGAACGCTGGACGAGCTTTCCTAATACTGAATTGCTTATACTTCTAGCTCGCAGAGAATCTTCAATTCCGTTGTTCGGTTTCAATTGCCTGCTATTTTCAACAAAAGCTGGCCGTTGTAAAAGCTTTCCACGAACAACCTCTCTTGCCGACTGGTTGAGTTGTGGATCAACTTCGCCATCCATTCGGCTCAATTGGATCTGTGTAGCAGCTTCGGAATTTTGTTGTTCAATATGTGCATCCATCATTCTGCTACTTGAAATTGGATTCTCACTGACCGAAGGAGCGCGTGCTCCCACTTCCCCTGCTACAGCTTCACTTGTTCGTTCAACGCTTCCAACACTATTCGGCTGTCTCTCGTCCTTCCGATCGGCATCAGCTAACTGCTGTACGTTTCTTTGCTGAGCACCACTGATCATTTCCAAGGACTGCGTATCATCTGATCCACTAGCTCGTCTTGTTACCGTACCATTCTCGATTCGCCCGGCCCGTAGCGTAAGCCTGCTTCTCATCCATTCACCAGTTGAGCGAGCAATCGTAGCATCACCCTCGCTACTGCTTGTTGAAGATGATTGGGTGCGAGAGCTAAGCGTTGGTTTTCGAGCTATAAACTGTCCTAAGTCGATTTTACGCTGTATACTAGCTTGCTGCTCCTTCACCTGATTAACTCGTGAAGAGCTTCCATCTCTCCTAACTATATCAAGAGGAGTATGACTAGCTGGTTGAACGATCCCAACAGCCGTTGTTTCATTCGTTGGTTTGCCAGTAGCCTGTTCACTGACACTTGGTTTTATTTCACTTGCTCCCACAGCGCTGTGAGGCCTATTCTCCCTCAGCGCTTCTGTTGAAAACAGACTGCCACCCTCTTGCACTAAACTAACTGGTTGGCGTAAGCTGCGTTGAAGCAACTGAGGGCCATTCATGGCAGCTTTGCTTGAATTCACGAAGGTCATGCTGCTTTGCGCTACCTTTGCTGCGATTTCTGCGGCTAAGGTTTGTCTGCTTGTTATCCCTTGTGGACCTGCTCCTGCACGGTCCTCTCGAAAATCAGACTGTTGTAGATCTGCCATCCTGTTGTTACTTACTCCGGCTTGGCGTAAAGTAGTCCGTAATAGACGAACAACTTCTCTATTTTCTGTGCTTCTCTGTTGTATGGGTGTAGAAACCAACGTTCCTATAGACCGAACGCTCGCTTCTGCCATTTTAGCTGCAATCTCAGAGGTTAACTTCCCAGTAGAGCGTTTGTCACTCACCACTAGCCTATTGCTTTGAATCTGGTCTTCTTGTTTTATCTGATGTTGACTAGTTTTATCTACTTGCAACCCTGGTGTAGTAGCAGGAGGAAGGAATTCATCCCTCAATCTGGGCTCGACAGGAATTGCTTTTTGCGGTTTACTTTCTGATACATCCTGCTCTCGTTGGATAGGTAGGCTTTGACTGTCTACGCTTCGATTCTCCTGCTGACGGTGCAGCCGATTACTTTCACGCTGTTCCTTCCCACTCGAAGTTCCACTAGTTTTCCTAGAAACTATGGTGGATTCTCCTAAGCGCTGATCTCTAAGTTTACTTGTTGATCTAGCCAACACATCTGCACCTAGATCAGGCTTCATTACGTTTATTGATAACTGGGCAGAAGCCCTATTCGTTATGACTTGCCTACCATCTTTGTTTACACTATTTGTACTCCTAATGAATGATTCACTATTAGAAGAGGGTTGTCTTTGTATAGTAACGAGCTGCTGCAACCAGCTCTCGTTGCTTTGAATTTTCTGAGCTTTTGGACGTCTATTTTCCATAAGCGCAGGCTTTCTGTATACCTGACTCGGATATGCTGTCACAACCTGTACAGGTTCGGATGCTACTCTTTCCTGCTCTGGCATTCCCACACTATCGGAATCAGATGTCGTCTTCTCTAAGGATTGCTCATCCATAAGAGTAGGTGCGATCTCTGAGGATTCAACGATTGTTTCTTTTGTTGTTTCTGTATTTGTCTGTTGGACGCTGCTATTTTTGCGCGGTCGTCCTCTTTTTCGCTTAACAGGTTGCTCAAGCGGTTGCAAAATCACGGACTCTACAATATCCACACCCTGCTTTTGTTGCTCTAGCTTAGCTTGTTGCACTGGTTCTTCTAGGTTTACCTGCTCCCCTAGACTTACCTGAGGCTCACGTTGTAAGCCAAGTACTTGGTTGTTCGGCGTTGCTTGTAGTTCCGGCAATTCCTGATGATTCCCTCTAACTTGTCGTTCCCGCTCACGCACTAGATTAGTAGTCTGATCATTCTCTTGTGAAATCTGAGACTGAGCTTGCGTAAACTGTTCATGAGCTTCCTGCTGCTCTCGTGGTTCTACTCTTGGGATCCGTTGCAACATTTCTTGTCGCGCTTGCAACTCTTCTCGTTGTGCACGCTGTTGCACTTCCTGCTGCTCTTGTAGCTCTTCTCGTTGTGCCAGTTGTTGCGCTCTTTGCTGCTCTTTTAATTCTTCTCGCTGTACCTGTTGTTGCACTTCATGCTGCTCTTGTAGTTCTTCTCTTTGTGCTCGCAGTTGTACTTCCTGCTGGTCTTGCTGAATACGCAGTTGTTCGAGCACTGGCGACTGACTCGATGCCGCTTCCTGTAGCCTTATTTCATCACGTTCTTGTTGTAATCTCTGGACTACTTCTGTTAAAGTTCCTTGCTCTTGCAACACGTGTGAAGATGGCTGTAGCTGAGCGGTGTCTTGTTGATCACCTGTTTTACGCCAAATCTTCGTCGTGCTCGTATCAATTCCCCTATTTGTAGAACGACTAGGACTAGAAGAACTTACAGAAGCATGCATCGATCTAGGTAAACGTGATGTTAAGCTTGCAGCATTAATTGCCATTGGTTGTAGACTGGAAGAAAGAAATCCCTTCGCAATGGAAGATTCACTTCTTCTTGTACGTCTAGAGCCTTCCGCCTGATCCTGCTCATCGGGCTGTCGTTTGCTCGCTTGAGCATCCTGCCCTTCAGCATGTTTGCTTAGTAGACTACGAATAAAGCGAACTGTACCTGGTGATGACTCTTCCGAAAAAGGACCTTCTCCCAGCTTTAACGCCTTTCTACTTCCGAGGGTTTGAGAATCTGTAGAGCTAAAACTCGGCGCCTCAGGATCACTCAGGTTGTGCGAACCTTGCTGTGTCAACCCGCGGTGACTCATTGGCGTTTGCGTTACCTCTTGCAAAATCAGCTTAGCCACATTGAGAAAAGAAGGATTCGACTGCAGCATGCTCTGCCCAGATAAACGGGCAACAGCCTCATCGTCATTTCGTCCCAAACTCAACTTCCCAGATTGGAACTGTTCAAGCCAAACGGAAGTACTCCGAATGGCTTCCACATGCTGAGCAACGTTAGAATGATTCGCCCTAGTTGTTGGATGACCATCCTGCTCACTTAAACGGACTAGACCATTATCCTTGTTGTCACGCAAAGCTTGTTTATATAGTAAATTCACTGTTTTCTGGCTACTATTTGTTCTGTGACCTGTATGTTGAACGTCATTCACCATAGGGTTCGGTTGATTCATCTTGCTGCTTGTAGAATGAGCTAACATACCTATCGAAGCAACGAGCTGCCTCATCGAACGCTGCATAATCGGTGAGTTTCGTTTATTAACGATGTTAATTGGTTCTTGTTTAGACTGTGCTAGATTACGTTTAGCAGCATTAATTATTTCTTGTTCTGCTAGGATTTGGGCTGCTAATTCCTTCTCCTTCTTGCTTTTACGTCCCCTCTTCTTCTTGACAGGCACATCAACGGCTGCCGCCATTTGTTCAGAGGACATACTTTTTTCTTCATGATGACTTCCATCGATAAGGACTTGCTTCGGTAACCGATATCCACTTTGTGTTACTAATTTTTCAATTTGCTGAATCGTTTGCTGCTTCGTAATGAAAGGTGCAGATTCAGGATGTTTCAAGCTTTGCAGTTGTAGCTGTAATTGCAGAATCCAAGCCCGATCACTCGGGTTCTTGATAGATGCTAGTTCTTTGTCTGTCAGTAATCCCTTGCCCTTAAAAATAAGAGCAAACATACCTAAATAATTATTCCGATCGAATCCATACTTCTCCATAATGCCAGAGGCAAATTGCTTCGCCTGACGAAAAGTCTGGCCGACAGTAGTCGTACGTTTACCTTCAGCAAAGCGTAATGAACCCTTCTTCTTTCCACGGGGTTTATGCGATTGTCGAGAGTTCATGAACAATCCCCCTAAAAGTTTTGCTGTAGCAATAACGTTCTGCCATCATCTTATTTCTTAAAAATCGTCTTCAACCCCGCATGCACCAACTCGATTGACTCGATCGCCACATTGGCACTGCCTGCATTGAGGTCTGGTCCGTTCCATTTCACAGGAAATGCGCTTGTGAATTCCCAACGGCACATCTCTTTGCCCTCGACGTTGTACAAAAGAATAGAGCCATTCTTGCGACTGATTTTGCCTTGTACCGCATTATTGTACCAATCCCACAATTCGCTGGCGTTGCTGATACCTCTTTTAAGCACAATGTTCGGGTATTTCGTATGTTGAACCATGTAGTGTGGATGGGTGTTCAAGCCACCTTCCCAATACGGTTTTACTTCGATCTCTGATTTCATGCCCGTCACCTCGGAGAAACCTCCGACGATCAATCCATCGAGCTCAACGAGAAAACGAAAGTTGCCGCCTACATTATGCAATTTGGATGAATTCTTTGCCATTGTTTGTTACTCACCTCTTACCGAAACACATCAAACGGATTGTCTGGCTGTTTTTTACCTTCTTCGTTCAAATTACGGTTGATGCGGGAAATTTCCTCGCACCACGTACGGCGTTCACGGTGTTCCATGGACATAATTTCATCATGTGACCAATGAAAATAATAAGCAATGAAGCCTACTTCTTCATATATTTTGTCAATGGGGTAGCCCGTTACGCCATCTCGTCCAAAAAAGACACGTCCACATCGAACTCATGCTCACATTTCGGGCAGCTTGTATGAACCCTAGGAGCGTCCATTTCGTTAATCTGACGATAAAAATTTTGCAAAAATGCCAAATCTGCTGTGAAGAACTTCTCAACGACTCGAGTATCAATCGCACGCAAGTCCCCTAGATTTGTAATGACACGTGTAAGCAAAATAATCGTTAAATAGCCTGGGTTTTGCTGAACACGTTGGTCACGCATCGGTAAAATTTCATCCGCAGCTGTCGCTAAGCGCATAACACCTTTTTTGTGAAGCGTACCATTGTCATCTACATACCCTCTAGGAAGTTCAAATTCATATTCTGTTTTGAAAGCCATGATGTCATTACCTCCCTCGTGGTTACAAACAATAAATTCTTCTATGTTAACAAAAAGAAGAGTCAGGAACCGGAGGTATTCGCTCCGGCACCTACTCTAACTAAACATTACTTCGTACGTGTCATACCTTCATGTGCAAGTTCTAAGCTCTCGATGGCAACTTCGTTCCCAGTCCCTTTGAAGCTTGGTGCTGAGTACTTGGATGGCCATGCTTCGATAACTTGCCAAGTAGCTACATCTCCGCCCTCTTCATTGATTGCGATAATCGTAACCGTTTTGCGAGAGATTTTACCTTGAATGGACTCTGACATCCAGTTGTACATATCCATGGAGTCTGTAACTCCCCATTTCAATGAGATGTTACCGTATTTAGCAAGACCCGGAAGCTTCCGAGGCGTGATGGTTTCGTTTCCTTCTCTGTATTCAATTACCGATAAGGAAGCATCAAATCCAGAAATTTCGCTGAATCCAGCTTGTTGAATACCTTCTACTTCAATTCTAAATCTAAAATTGCGGTATGGATCCCTACGTTCGCCAGCCATAATATACCCCTTTCCTAATATGCGTAATATCTAACGTTAGACTATTCTTCTCTTGTTTTCTGAGTAATACGGAAGATCACGAACTCGGCAGGTTTCACCGGAGCAACCCCGATTACGCAGATCAATCGACCATTATCGATGTCATCCTGTGTCATTGTGCTGCGGCCAATATTAATGTAGAACGCTTCAGAAGGACTTCCGCCCATCAAAGCACCATCTCTCCACACCCGCGTCAAGAACGCATCAATCGTCCGCTGTACACGTGCCCAAAGCTGTTCGTCATTCGGTTCGAAGACAACCCAGTTCGTGCCGTTCTTAATGGACTCTTCGATAAAGATGAACAAACGTCTAACGTTCACATATTTCCATAAACCGTTCGACGATGTTGTACGAGCACCCCATACACGAATACCTTGTCCTGCAAAATGACGGATCAAGTTAACGCCTTGTGGGTTTAGAATATCTTGCTCGCCTTTGTTATATTGGCAATCTAGGCCAACTGCTCCGCGAACAACTTCATTCGCTGGCGCTTTTTGAACACCACGGGATTGGTCGGAACGGGAGTAGATACCGATGACGGAACCAGATGGCGGTATGTAAATGTTGCGTTTGTCTAATGGATCAAATACTTGCAACCATGGGTTGTACATCGCTGCATAAGAGCTGTCAAAAATGTTACGGTGTGTCATAACATCCGTTACTTTGGTTTTCTCGCGTGGAATATCGAGAACCGCGAAGCGGCTGCCCAAGTTTTCACAGTGCGCTACAAGGGATAATTGAACCGTAGGCTCAGTTACACCTGGAATCGCGATGATGGACACAACATCGTTATCAATGAAGGACTGAATCCCTGTACGTTTACCCGGACCACGGTCAACACCCATGTAAATATCAGGCGTTACATTCGCGATGGAACCGTTGCTGCCGCCAGACAAAGCGATTTGGAATTTGCCAACGGATTCGTTC
The DNA here is from genome assembly GCF_013141695.1 of Paenibacillus plantarum. Classification (GTDB taxonomy): domain Bacteria; phylum Bacillota; class Bacilli; order Paenibacillales; family NBRC-103111; genus Paenibacillus_E; species Paenibacillus_E plantarum. The sequence continues at coordinate 103,682 of NZ_WHNY01000087.1, read as the reverse complement.
TCGCCAGAAAGCACCTCGAAAGGAGCAATTGCGCCAAGATCTTGACCTTCAGTCAAATCCTTCACCGTAATAATGTTCGAGCGGGAAACGATTTTCTCAATGTGATTCGCTGCCGTGATGTTCAGGGATACCCGCTCATACGTCTCAGCTTCGTCACCGTAGAATACGTGAAGTGTGAATTCACTTGTCGTCAATACTTTAGATGGAAGAAGTCCGCTATCAACTACATCGCCATCAAGAGCTTCAGACAATGAGATAATGTTATCTTGAGAAGCTACTACTTTGCTGTATTGCTTCACGCCTGCTGCTTCAAAAGCAACTACGTCGCCAACGTTAAAGCCAGCGTTGTTTTTCACTCGATATTGTGTTTCACCTAGCACTTCATAGATTTGCGTCTTAGCTTTGCTAGCTGGCACAACAACGATACGAACTTGGTTCCCCCATGTTCCAGGGTTCTTGGAAGCAATTTCTAGAATTGCTGATTCTTTATTCGTAGCCGCTTTGTTCGTTGCTACTTTCGCGTCAGTTGGCGCTACACGCATAACGAAACAGCGATTGCCTCCGTTTAAGTAGAAATGCTCTACGGCATAAGAAAGGAAACGATATTCGCCGAATTCATTCTCGGACAAGTAGCTACCGAATAAACGGTGGAAATCAGCTACGCTCGTAACCAGTTGAGGGACACCTTCAATTTCCCCTCTTTGCGCAAGCCCTATAAACCCGGCCGTACTTGTGCTTGCACCCTCAAGCGGTTGTGCTCCGCTGTCAAACTCTTCCACATAGACTCCAGGTGATAAATAGTCAGCCATTGTTCCCCAGTTCAGTCAGATGGCACTGCTTACTCATTAAATATGGCCAAAGACATGAAACCAGTTCTCTCCTTTCTGCTTGTCATTTTGTATAGAAGATGGACGTGTCCATTCTACTAATTAGGGTTACGCGAGATGTATCGTGCCTAGGTTAGTGGTTGTTCCTTCTACGACTGCGAGATCCTTGATCGTATGCTCGCTATCCGTCCCATACGTAATAACCAATTCGGTATGAAACGTCGGGATCCGATTACCTCGAAAAGCAATCACAACCTCTCCACGTTCCGTACTACGGGTTTCTTGAATGGGAAGCAGCATCGCGCCACGAGAATACGATTTCGTCAATGGATTCGCGAGTCGAAACCGTTTCTGGTGCTCCAGCACTTCGGAAATGTGGATGACTTCTTCCGCTGGTTGGGAACCCCTCCCTCGCAGCAGGTACACATCACCAACTACAATGCCTCCTGTAAATGAACCTAATGTCATTTCATTAGCACCTTTGTCGGCTTGATCCACCATAACCCGCGCGCGCGCGCAGTCCTCCGTCAGTACGGTTGACTGTAAGTGAGCATTGCGAATTGGAGAGCCAGCTGCGTTCTGAAGCATGAAGCGAATCAGTCCTGCCCCTTGAGAAAAAGGGTACGAAGGTAACGGTTTCATTTGAACAACTTCGATAAAATTGTGTGCGTTAACTGTGATGTTGGTTTGTTCTTGAAAATAATACTCGCTATGTACCGATAAACGGTATTCGCCGGGGGATAAATCGTTGAATATATAGGAACCATTCGATTTACGAATTGCTTTCGAACGGGTGCCTTCTAGGTGAACTGTGGTCGTGTTGCCAAGAGGAGCTTGAGAGGTGAGTGCGTCAATCACACACACAACCAGGGAAACGCGGGATCTCAATTGTGAAATTCGAATCTGATCCACGTGTGGAATCCTCCTAACCTTGAATACGAAAATCGGTTTCCGAAACCCTTTTTGTTGTTCTGATGCGCGTAGAATCAATATGTACAGGCCCCACCGTGTAAGCAACAGAGAGTCTGTAAGGGGTGTCTGAGAAATTCCACATATTCATGAGGCTCTCGCCTTTAAAAGGATCCATGATAATACGAACTTCTTCATCTTGCTCAGCCAATGTGCCCACTGTCATCGAACCTCGAAGGATGGAATGATCGTAGAATACTTGCATCGCTCTGCCTAGAATGCGATGCTCATCCAATGCTCGCGAAGAAAGCTCAGCTGGCGATTGTACCGTAACCATGTAACTTAAATCGACAACCATCGGAGGAAACTGAATCTCGTTCGTCCCTCTAGCAATCATATGGGTTTGGCGATTATTTCCGCTCTCTCGAACGTTATATAGATAGAGTGAAAGATAGAAATCCCCTTTATCTACAGGTGATGCGAGACCAATCATTTCTGGTTGCGGAATGGGATCTGGGGTCATGTTTTCTCTAAGTAGCTTGACTAAAGATGCACTTACATCAGCGATGACAGAATAATTGCCTATGAGTGTCACTTCCTGCCTCTAAATACCTATAAATCTTGTAAAAAAGATGCTTAATCTGTCACTTTGTGTATCTTTTTCTATTATAAATCTAAACCGTCAGGTTGACTATAGGATTCTTGTATTTATTTAAGCTTTTGTCCCGAAAAATGGCGATTTTTGGCTGAAAATCGGTGTATACAACCGACAAAGGACAATCTTACAAAATTGTAAAATTGCCCTTTATCTGCTGTTCTAGTATTCCTCCCATTCCTGTCTCGCGAGAATTTTACCCGATTTCTGCAACTCATGCCGAATTGATTTGATAATATGCTGCATTCGGATGGATTCACCCGCTTCAGCTGCCAAAAACGCAGAAGAGAGAACGACGTTCTTGATATTCCCTCCCGCAATCTCGTATCGCTGTGCGAGATATTTGAAATCAACATCATGGCTAAGCGGCGCAGCTGGCGGAAACATCGACTGCCAAATTTTCTCCCGATATTCACTATCCGGAAATGGAAATTTAATGACATAATTGATCCGCCTCAGAAAGGCCTCATCAATGTTATTTAATAGATTGGTAGCGAGCACCGTGATGCCTTGGTACTCTTCCATTTTTTGAAGCAAATAAGCCGTTTCAATGTTCGCGTACTTGTCGTGTGAATCTTTCACTTCGGACCGTTTCCCGAAAAGCGCATCCGTCTCATCGAAGAACAGTACCGCGTTGCTCAGCTGCGCTTCTTCGAAGATTTCGTGCAGGTTCTTCTCGGTTTCACCGATGTATTTGCTGATCACCTGTGAGAGGTCAACCTTATACAGCTCCAGCTGCAGGTCGCCGGCTACGACTTGTGCCGACATCGTCTTTCCGGTGCCTGGCGGACCGGCGAAGAGCATGCTGAGCCCTTTGCCGTAGGCCAGCTTCTTCTCGAAGCCCCAATCGTTGTACACGACGCCGCGATACTTCACTTGATTGCACGCGTTGCGGAGCTGATCCTTCTGCTCGGGTGGGAGAATCACATCCCCAAACCCATAGCGAGGCTCAATACGCGTCGCTTTGCGTTCCAGCTTGTGCTGCACCTGCTGGAAGCAGGCCTTATACAGCGCGTCGCTGCGCAGCGCGCCCGAAGTGTCAGTCCCGGCAGCTGCATCCTGCCAGGACGAGTACCCGCGCGCCAGCGAGAGCGCGCGGCGTATTTGCCCAGGGGTGAAGCGGAATTTCCCGCTCATCACCCGATAGTCCACATCCGCGCCAGCGCCGATCTCCTCCGCGAATGCCCGCCAAAGGCGCTCGCGCCCGCCTTCGTCAGGCACGGTAAGTTCATGCTCAAGGAGCAGCCGCTTCTTGGGCTTCCAGCTTAGCCGGTTGAATCGCCCGGCTAAGAGAAACACCATGCCGCCATAGCCGTCGAGCAGCTCATGGAACCGTCCGAGCCGCTGCTGCGCAGCCAAGTCCGGCTCTGCAGGGTAAAGCACCTCCAGCCGTGTGAAGCACAGAATGGCTTGATGAAGAATCGCTTCGCGGATAATAACGCTAACCTGATCTTCAAAGCTCGCCGCATGCAGCAGCACATCAGCAAGATCTACCAATAGCAGCGGCTTATGGAAGGAGCGGCTGAGATGCTTCACGTGCAGCTTTTTGCCAGAACCAGCATTCCCCCAGAGATGGAAGGCAAGCCGTTTGCGTTCAGCTGCAGGCGCTTGATACATGTCAGTAATGAATCCGTGTAATCGCTGCTGGAAATCCTCCTGCACCAGCAATGGTGAGATCTCATCGTCTGGATAGATCATCTCGACAGCTGGCTTAAGTTTCGGATCTAGCTCACCTGAATCCAGTAGGAAGGTCACAATCCGTTTATCCAGCTGTAAAGGTCTAGATAGCAGCGTCTGACCACTGACGACCAATGTGTCTGGGTGCAACACATAGCGAGCCAATCGACCGTCAGGTGCCATAAAGGTCGTACGAGCAGCCCTCATGTCCTCCGGACTTGAACAAGCAATTTGCAACGCTAAGCTAATATTTGGCGTTTTGCTAGTTAGATCGTCTAATAGAAAGCCAAAAATCCGTTCATATTTCCGATCTAATTCCACGGCAAGCCCCAGCATGACGATGCGTTCTTCTACAGATGAGAAGCCGAAGACCGTCGATATATAGGCCAACGGCAGAAATGTGCCCCCCTTGTGGCTTTCTGCAAGGCGACTTACAATGGCACTCTCTAGCTGCTCTATCATACTGAGTATGTCTTGCTCATCCTCATCAATCTCTTCTTCACTGCCAAAGCCGCCAATGAGACGAATAAATTCATCCTCCGATACAAACATCCCGCGGAATGAATCTGTTTGCGGATCAGGTGTAAGCTTTTGACGTCGCTTATAGAGAAGCTCCAGCTTCTTATCTAGCAGTTGAAGCTCGTCCTTATAATGTTCCCATGCATGCACATACCCTAGAGCTGTCATAGGCCTCTCCAATGACTATATATTTTTTTTCAAAACAAATCGTTTAACATCATTAATAGCTTGCGTAAAGAGGGGGTTATTCTTTACAATATCAGGATAAGGCACAAATCATTTCGACATCTACTGCCCTGAAAGGAAAGTGGCCACCTTCTGATGGAACAATTTCCAACACATGATCCGACTTGGAATCGAAAACTCATTCTAACGTTATGGTGGATCCTCATTATTTATGAAGTAGCTGCTACGATTGCTCTATGCTTTGAAATTAAAGAGCAGCCGTCGGATTGGTTTAATAGCTTTGTGCGTTTTCAGCTTTTCCCTACAATATTACTGCTTCTTCTTATGGGTGTAGGCTATTTGTCGATGCACTATTTGAAGAACTATAGTGAGTTTATCATGATCATATGGACTATGACCATGGTTAGTATATTCATCCTTTGCATTCCAGAAATGACACGCAGCTTTGAGCTGCTCTGCATGCCAATTTTATTAGCCTCGGTTTATTTTCATGAAAAATATGTTATTTTCGCCTACAGTCTCGGCGTTGCTTGTTTATTGTTTCTAATGTCTATTCAGATCTTACAAGGACAAACAACGAACCCTTACGAAGTTATCGCCTCGCTTACCATCTTGACGTCAACTTTCATTCTTTGTTTTACCCTTATGAGCCGTGGACTCGACCTGCTCGCCAAGCTTAAGCACTCCGTCATACGCGAGCAAGATCTGCTGATTCGTAACGTCATGATTGATCGTCTTTCCAAGGTTGATGCGCTTACCGAGTTGTTTAATCACCGTTCTTTCCAAGAGCATACGGACCACCTCATTTCTCATATGCCCCATGATACAGCCTTGGAGCTTGCCTTGATGGACATCGATAATTTCAAACTCATTAATGACAATTATGGACATTGGGTTGGCGATGTTGTTCTCAAAACAATTGGCTCCATTCTTAAAGAGGTGCTTGGTCCAGATGATATGTCCTTTCGATATGGCGGCGAGGAGTTTGCCGTATTGTTCGTTGGGAAATCGCATCAAGATGTATTAGCTATTTGCGAAAAAATTATGGAATCGATACGCGACACGGTCATCCCAGAAATGCCTGATCAGAAGCTGACGATGAGTATTGGACTTGCAACCTATAATCGGAATACGATGAAAAAGGCCTGGTTCCAGCTTGTCGACGAATGCTTGTACACGGCCAAACGCAACGGCAAGAATCGCATACATGTACATGCTGCGGACATTCAAATACCTATAGCCGAATAACCTTCACAACCAGGAGCGAAGTGCTGCTGGTTTTTTTCATTTGAGCTGTCGTGGAAAAAAGTGTTAAGCCTCATACATGAATTGGTTGTTTTAGGAAAACACTAACCAAAATCAAATGAGGTGATAATCATGTGTCATTCAATAGCCGTTCTGGCTGATGTTCACGAAGTTATGAAGCAATTCCGCGTCGATCGGCTCTTATCCTACAGTTCCAATCGGTATGAGGTGCGCCCAACTGAATCTGTATCTGCCGTGATGATCAATCGCAAGGGAGAACGTATTTTAGATGAATTCCGCTGGGGTTTGATGCCTTTCTGGGCGAAGGATGCTGTATGCGGTGATCGCAATTCCATTTTCTCCAATATCGTGTTCGAGCGCATCGTCAAAAAACAACGTTGTGTCATCCCCTGCAGCAGTTTCTACGTGGGGCGAACGGAAGGTAAGGAGACGGAGTGGATTCGTTTCAAAATGCGGAGCGGCACGTTCGGCATTGCTGGGTTGTACGACATTTGGCAAGCCCCTTCAGGGGGAGAAGAACTTCGCACGTGTATGATGCTTATGACGGAATCCAACTCCGTCGTCTCGCCGTACCACGCAAGCATGCCGGCTATTCTTGATGAGGAACAGATGGAGAAGTGGCTGCAGCCCGACCAGAGGGATAGTCGCCAGTTAAGATCCTATCTACAACCTATCGATGAGATGCGGATGGTCGCAAACATTCTCTCTTCCCCAGCTGAGAAGCTGGAGATAGGTTCCGATGTCAGTATTTTTGTATGATAAAAGGACTTGCGCTTACGCGCAAGTCCTTTTATTTCTGCGGTACAGGCGGCAATGCGCCACCTTCCCCTATGATGCGAACACCATCCGCACAAACGCCGTAAGGCTCCCAACGGCATGTCGCACAGAGATTGCTGATATCTGTCGGCTTTACTTCAAGGGCAACTTGACCGCAAATGGCGGACCAAGTACGCTCCATCCCCACCTCCAAGCCGAGCTTGGCAACAATCTCTGCATCCCGCTGGTACACCGTCCGATTCTCGCAATGTGCAACTTGATCCTGCGGAAACGCAGCGCACAGATCATCAGGTCCGAGCACAACGCGAATCATCGTCTCAGGCTCTGTGCGCAGCTGCTCATAGACCGTCGTCATATTTTCACAAAATGCTGGGGAATACCCCATGCCTCGGTAGCCTAACAAACAGAGCAAGTGATGTCCGCGAAGTTCGATCATACGTTGTTAACCTTGGGCACACGGTACAATCCATATCCAGCCATCGGAATGGCAGGTTCTTTATCCTCAATAAGACCGTCCCCTTTGGAGTGCAAGGCGACATCAATGAGCCACTTCGTGAAATCTGCCACTGGCATAGAAGCCATTTCTTCGAGGCTATAAAAGCCTGCCGCATCTACCTCAACGCCATCCGGCTGAGGGGTTCCGCTAATGTAGGACATTTCGAAGGCAATGTACACATTATGTATGCTTCTCGGCAGATCGCGCACAGCAACCAGTCGTGAGACCGACGCCTCGACGCCGGATTCTTCCATAACTTCTCGCACAATCGTATCTTGAATCAATTCATGCTGTTCAATATAGCCACCAGGGTTCGTCCAGCGGCCTTTCCCTGGCTCTTGCGCTCTGCGCACAAGCAATATTTTCTCATCCTTCATCACAAGTGCTCCGACACCGATGCTGTAGTTGCCCCAATGAACAAAACTACATTCTGGCGCTGTGCAGGCCCGTCTCTCCGTTCCATCCACATCACGCGTTTCCATGGCAGCTCCGCAGCTACTGCAAAATTTGACTTCCATCTGTCTCAGCTCCCTTGGTCTTTCATCGTCTAATCATCTATATGCAAGGATACTGCGAAAGATGGACAATAGGCAACCCTATATTGCAACACAACAACCGCTCCTACTCTCGCGCCATCAATCTTGTTACTATGACGACGGCTTGGGCTCGTGTTGCCGTACTGTTCGGCCCGAACAGATTATTGTCCAACCCATTGACGAGACCCTGTTTTGCCGCTTCCACAATACAGGCCAACGCCCAAGAAGGAATGCTCGAATTGTCAGCAAATGAAGTCGATTGATTCAATTCTACAGTCAACCCCAACGATCTGACGATCAGCATCGTCATTTCCGCACGCGTCAGCTGACTATTAGGGCGGAAGCTGCCATCCTCATAGCCGTTAATAATGCCCAGCTGAAGAGCCATTGAAATTGCCGGCCGTGCCCACAAACCGATGTCATCTGCGTCGGCATAATCGGTCAAGCTCAAGCTCCCTGCTTCCGATTGCTTCCAGCCAAGGGACTTGGCCAACAGTTGCACAAACTCCGCTCTTGTCACTTCGCGTTCGGGATGGAACGAGCCGTCTGGATAGCCAGCAACCCAACCTTGAGCTACTGCTTTGCGTATTTCTGCTTCCGCCCAATTTCCGGCAATATCACTTAGACCAACAGGCTGTACAGGCAGTGTTTCGGTAGTAGTACGGTAAATGCGTATGGTATAAGTCTGAGACAGTCCACTTACATGTGTTACCTGCAGCGCAATGGTGTTGTCTCCAGGATGCAAGTCAATTTCCCCCTCCTCTTGGAGGTTCTTACCTAGCAGGCTAACCTTGGCATCCATGTAGATTGTTTTTGCTGTAAAATGTATCTTCTTCGCGGCTGTTTTTGCCGTATATGAGCGTATGTCGCTTTTGAATGCTGGGCTTAGGACAAGTATTTCCTCATCAGCTAGCAAGCTCAGCGAATCTAAATCTGCCGCATTAAATACTGGCTCGGTCGATTCGTTACTAACATTTCGGATAATGTCCAAACGATATGACTTCTGCGTTACGCCATCTTGTGCTGTGACCACAATGCTTACAGTGTTTGAACCAGGGTTTAGTGCAATCGGACCAAAAGCACTACCATTTGCCGCTGGGATGCCATTGATTAGGAGCGTCGCATGGCTCTCGGTGGAGACAGGCGTCACGCTGATAGAAGAGACATTCAACTCTACATTTGCCGTATAGGTAAGCGTTTCGGCAGCAAACGTTTCATGCCATGCTCCCAAGCTTATTGTCAAAGCGCTTAGCGTAGCTTCGGATGATGGAGCGCGCGTAACGATGATGCTGTACGAGGTAGTCGTCGTGCCGTCCTGTGCTGTGACTAGTATTTCAATGGTGTTCGCGCCGACAGCAAGCGGGATCGGACCATAGACACCGCCACTGACCGACGCTATATGATTAACCTTTAACGACGACATACTGTCTGTGACCGTTGGCATCACGCTAAGATCAGTGACATCGTTCGCCACACTAGCCGTATAGGCGGTCCTGCCGGAAGTGAACGTTTCATCGAAGGTTCCCCGACTTATTGTCAACGCGCTTAGCGTAGCTGCGGATGATGGAGACCGCGTGACGACGATGCTATACGAGGTAGCCGTGGTGCCGTTTTGTGCTGTGACTAGTATTTCAATTGTGTTCGCACCGATAGCAAGTGGGATCGGACCATACACGGCACCGCTAATCGACACCACGTCATTAACTTTTAGCGATGATGTACTATCCGTGACGGTCGGAATCACGTTGATCTCATAAACGTTGTTCGCCACACTTGCCGTGTAAGAGGTCCTTCCAGCAGAGAACGTTTCGTGAAATGTTTCTGGGCTAATTGTTAACGCGCTTAGCGTAGCAACAGCTGAAGGTTCCCGCATGACGAGAATCGTGTATTCATTCGTTGTAATACCGTCCTCAGCTGTGACGCCTACTTTAATCGCGTTTGGCCCCACAGCAAGCGAAGAAACGGTGGACGCGCTACCGCTCGTTGCAGCCGAATGATTCACTTCCAGCGTGGCCCGACTGTCACTGACAGTTGGCGTGACATCTATCGATGTGACGCTATTAGCTAAGGTAGTCTCATAGGCAAACGTGCCTGCAGCGAAGGTCGGATTAAGTGCTCCTTGGCTAAGCGTAAGCCCGCTTAACGTCGCATCTACGGAGGGCGCTCGGTTTATTTCGATCATATAAGTACGCGATGCGCCATTAATTGCCGTCACAACAACGGGAATCGTATTATCGCCTTTATTTAATGTAATGGAAGAAGAGGCGCTGCCACTGGTTACGCTCGTTCCTTTGACGGTAACGCTGGCAGTGTTGTCGCTTAATACTGGTGTAATCATCGTTGAGGTCACGCTGCTAGCCACGCTGGCTGTGTAGTCTTGGGTGTTCGACGAGAATGGCGAGGGGCTAAGTGTAACCCCGCTTGCTGTTAGCCCGGACAGCCTGTTGTCAGGCGACCCTAGCGACTTCTTCCATATGGTATTGTAACTTTCGTATCCCGCTATTTGGGCATAAGTGCTTAGATACAGCGCTCCCGTATGATCAAATCCGACATTAGCAGGGGCAATTACGTTCGAGTTGCCTGAAAAATATACCGAGTTTTCGTTCAAACTTGAATCGAACCGGGTAACAAGGCTGCCATCACTTCGATTGACCGCTACATACAAATAGCCGTCAGTATGCAAGCTGAAGCCTTTAGGCGCAATGATCGCTCGAATCAATGTGCTCCCATCGGCCTTCAATTTGATGACTTTTCCAGCGCTATTGTTCCTATTGTTGCCGATATAGACGCCGGAACTGTCTGCAGCGATACCGAAAGGATTATCGATTGTCGCGTTTACGAGCGGATCGGAGTCCAGATCGCCCGACCATATCGCTGGACTACTCGTTGAACTGAAGTCGTGCGCATCGAATTTGAGCACGCGATTATTATTCGTATCCGCGATGTACAGATCGTTGCCAAACACAGCGATTCCCTGAGCATAATCTAGTCTGCCTACCGAAGGATTAACACTATTGCCGTCCCATTTGATCATATTGTTGAACGTGTAAACACCGCTCGAAAAGGTAACATCAAATCGGTAAAGGTACCTCTTATCCGTTACATAGATATGACCTGCGCCATCCAACTTAATTGCTAGAGGCTCCATGAAGCTCCCAGTGGAGGCAGTTAACGTCCCTGCCGCTGTTCCGTTCGAATTGAATATTTTTACTGCGAAATTACTTTCATCAGTTACAAAAAAGTAGCCATTAACGGGATCGACATCCAGCCCGAACGGATCAAAACCGAGTGCCGCTGGATCGTCGGATCCGCCTGCACCCATCCTCCAATCGGACGCAGCAAATACAGTCTGACTGTATATGGATATTGCCGTTAATATCATAGTTGTAAATAACACTGTTGCTAGAAAGGTCCGTACAATTTGCCGCCTGCCGGAAGAACTCCGAATGATGTTCATGAATAACTCCCCTTTACTAATGTTCAATTGGAATGTCGTTCGCAAATGTTCGGAAGGTGCAGAGATTGTAGGACTGACTACCGAAAACGTTCACTATAATGAATTAAATATATTCTGTATAGTATATATTATTTGGCGCGCGGAGAATCCGTCAAGGAAATTTTTGGGATTCGGAGACGGATACGCTTATTTTGTAGGGAAGCTCAAGACATCAACTTAACCAAACCTTGAATATGCGCGCGCAGGTCTGTGCCGCCAAATAGAAGCGAGAATACGGCATAACCCTCGTTAAATGCAATCACTTGCATGGCGATCAGACGGATGTCCTTATCAGGCGCGATCCACCCCTGTACCTGCAAGGTGTTTACTAATGCTTCGATCCCCGCAATCCACTCGCGATATTTCTGCTTGAGCATGCTATGAGTCTCCGGATCGTGTTTGGTTTGCTGGTAGAAATCGATCAACACGACGATCCACTTATCGAAACCTTTTAACATTTGCCCAAGGCGTGTAAGCGTAATTGAAAGAACTTCCTCAAGAGAAGTATCCATAGGATTAAATTGTTTGGGAATATCAGCCCATCCATTCGTTAATTGAATTTGATAATCAAGCACATGCATGAATAACATTTCTTTGCTTGTAAAATGACCATAAAACGCCCCCTTCGTATGTCCCGTTCGCGCGACGATATCTCCGAGTGTTGTTGCCGCATATCCTTTTTCCGAAAAACACATCATCCCCGCCTCAACGAGCAACTGATAGGTAGCTTCTCTTTTCAACTGAAATTTATTTTTTGTCAAAGTGGCCGCCTCCTGTATCAGTATTTAAAAAGAATCCTTCTATTATTGCCCCAGTCATATTATAACAATGGAATACGGTTCAGTTAAGATCTGAATTGACAAAAATATAAAAAGCCTCTCCACAACGGGAAGGCTTCTTATCATGTAGACTATTGGATGACTATGAAATCTTATAAGTACCTGCGGATCAACTCGGCTAATTCATCTGCAACGTAGCTAGTTCCGGAATCTAGGCGATTGCGGTCAAATCGCACCCTTACAAACCTTTCATCCGTACCCGTGGCTTCGGCAAATAGCCCGGCTAACCCGCGCGCTTTGCGATCGATCTGCAACAGCAAGTCGACGCCGTCCTCGTCCGGGAAGAAGATGATTTCCAATTCATCCAGTTGGCCTCGGAATTGCATGGTAGGGACGAATTCGAATTCTTGAACGAAAGGTACTCCATTCTCTCTACCAATAGATGGCGCATATTCGCATGTCACCTCACGGAGTCGAAACCCGAGTTCATTGACAGCCTCGAGAACAACCTCGGAATGTGGATGTGGTCTTACTTGAAGCTGATCTTGATCCTTCGGATCAATCGCTTCTTTAATATCAAGTCCTGTTTGTATCCACACAGGGGTTCTTCCCAAAGTTGCTGGCGTATTGTTAGGGAGCTGGAACGAGACAGGTAACTCATAGACCTGCTCTGCCTGCGCGGTAAATCCCCCAGTAAGCTGGAACTTAGCCACAGGAGCTTCTATTTGCGTCTTCGTATCGTTCTGCTCTTTCAGGTAACGCGTCATAACGAAGGCGTACACATCAGTAATTTGCTGATCAACGCGCCCCCCTTGAATCCTAACGACGCCACTGATCATTTCCCCGGCATTCACCGTATCTTGATGGAGCATGAGATCTACTTGGGCCGCGCCGATCCCGACGCTCGCGAGCATGCGCTTGTATATGGACATCTGTAAATTTCCTCCTTGTCATTCATATACTCATGATACGATTTGAGGCCCATGTGGTTTCATATGTTTAAGACAAAAATGGTTACAACTGGTTAATTTATCCTTTTCAACTACCGTGAATTGGGGCTTGTAATACTGTTTTGTGGTATCCTAATTAAATCTATAATTATTTATGTAACTTTGGGCTTACTAATAGGATTATGCATGTCAATTTCAGGAGGAATACCATGGAAGTTTTCGCAGAGTTTTTAGGGCGTATCGATAATCCGCAACATCGGGATCGAACGGAAGAAGTTTTGACTTGGGTAGCCGAGAAGTTTCCGAATTTGGAGCCAAAAATCGCGTGGAATCAACCTATGTTCACCGACCACGGCACATTTATTATTGGGTTTAGCGTAGCCAAACCTCACTTGGCTATTGCCCCTGAAAAGGCGGGAATTATTCGGTTCGCGGATGACATTGTACAAGCTGGCTACGATCACACGAAGGAATTGGTGCGTATCAAGTGGAATAGTCCGGTTGATTATTCACTACTTGAGAAAATGATCGCGTTTAATGTGGCAGACAAGGCAGATTGTTCAACTTTTTGGCGGAAATAGTACAGGGATGCGATTAGAGGTTAGATGGTAAAAATGACACAAAGAGGCCCCGCCGCCACATACATGGCTTAGGGACCCCTTCCCTGTCGCGCGCTTCCTTCCCCGCACGCTACTTAAACCAAAAACATCGCCACGATCGTTGTCACCGCTAAGCCGATGAGCACAGGCTTCAGATTCCGCCGCGCGAGCTCGAACGGACTCACACCGCAGATCGCCGCGGCAGGAATGAGCGCCCACGGGATCAAGGTGCCGCCGCCGACCCAGATGGCGGCCACTTGCCCGAGCGCGGTCAGCACAGCTGCGCCAGAGCCAATGGCGGTCGCGAACAGCTGCGCGATGGAGCCCGCCAAGGAAATACCCGAGAAGCCGGAGCCATCGAGGCCGGTAATGGCGCCGACGACGGTTAACGTCACGGCACCAATGGCGCCATTGAGCGGCACGACGCCTGCGAGTGCCACGCCTAAGTCGTTCACGATACCGTGTGAACCTTCTGGCAGTATTTTGCCGAAAAGATCCGTAAACGCGGAGTCACCTAAATAGAAGAAGGCTGCAATCGGAATGACGGGTCCGAAGACTTTGAAGCCGAACACAAAGCCTTCTATTAAATAGGAAGTAATTTTCTCCACGCCCGCATTGCGGTGAGCAATTAAGGTGACTCCGATTAAGATAAACACCGCTGTACCACCCACGAGAGCGGTTGCATCACCGCCTTGCAAATTCAAGACAAACATAGCAATAACATCTAGAGCGAACAGCACAGGAATCGCGATAGCTAGCGTCCGCTTTAAGCGCTCTCCGATCAGTAATTTGCTTTCTTCGTCAACAGGAACAAGTCCGCCGCTTTCCTCTAAACGGCTATCGACGAGCCCGCTGCGCCATTTGCCATTCTTCATATCGCGCCGCATCAGCCAGAAAGCCGTAATCGTCGTAACAAGTCCCATCACGATGACCAGTGGAATGCTCGCTTCCATAACGGAAGCAACTGGCAAACCGGCTGCATCCGCAGTCAATTTGGGCGCCCCTTGAATAATGTAATCCCCCGAAAGCGCAATCCCATGTCCGAAGAGGTTCATTGCCATCGCGGCACCAAGTGCCGGCAAGCCAACGCGAACAGCGACGGGTAACAGCACAGCACCAATCAGCGCAACCCCAGGTGAAGGCCAAAAAAACCAGGATGTCACCATCATAATGATGCCGATACCCCAGAAGGCTAACGCTGGCGTTCTCAGAAATTTGGTCAGCGGCGCCACCATCGTTTCATTAATACCCGTGCGAATTAAGACGCGGCTCATCGCCACGATAATGGAGATAATCATAATCGTCCCCATTAACTCTTTGGTCGCATAAATAAAGCTGTTAAACACACCCGATACAGAGCCGCTCAACGTTTCCGTTGCCAACAACCCTAGTGTAAAAATCCCCACCACACAAATCATCGTCGTGTCTCTGCGTTTAACAAGAAGCGTAAGAATGAAACCAATGAACACTAAATAGACCCAATGAATCGGTAAAAGTTGAATATCCATCTTGCACCACACACCCTCTCAGCCCAAGCAGTAATTGGTGCTACATTCTATGCTCGGCTAGGCGTAGGCGTTCGTCTAAATTCGGGCATTTTGCCACCTTGTGGTACAATGGAAAGAACTATTTTAATGAGGTAAGGGGATCATACATTCATGGCAAGGAATCAACGTTTACATACGGATTCAGATTTTCAGGAGGTCATTGACCGACAGGGTGTTGTTCGGATTTTTAAAGATGACCATATTGTCGATTCCAATGCGGTTGTTCTACGCTTCAGTGATACGACAGTCGTTGTGCAAACGCGCGTCAGCGATTTGACCTATTATGATCGGGCAGCTTGCGAGTTTTTTGAGATGAAAAAAAGATAGGACTCTGTTGGGAACAAAAAAGAAGCCGCTTCAATGCGGCTCCCAGCCATTGTTTTACTTTTTATGATATAACTTCATTCGCCACATCAAATCATCTTCTGACATATATGCCGTCCCTGCATGGATTCTATAAATCTCATTGCTTCCTTTGGTATTAATCCCCTCTTTGGTCGTAAAGAAAAGTTCAATGCCCACTTCCTTTCCTACCCCAATGACCGTTTCATTATAGGCACCAAAAGGAAAAGCAAGTAGACGATACTGCGGTCCTAACTCTTCCTCGATACGGTTTTCAGCCTTTAACAGATCCTGTTTAATTCTCTTTCGATATTCATCGTCCGTTTCAATTCTTTTTTCATTTTCCAAATAAATGGGATTTGTAAGCATTGGCATAAGTGTATTCCCAGAACCCGCCTTGACTTTGTCATGATGATCGTACGTATGAGAGTAAAAACTCATCCCGTTCTGCTTCATTTCTCTCATCTGATCCCATGTTAGGCGCGGTGCCTTAGGATGATCTATAGAATCAACAACGATAAATTTAGTAGCATGGAAACCAAAGTTAAGTAATTCAGGATACGCTTGGGTATAAAAGGATTCATAGCCATCATCAAACGTGATGACAACCGCATTTTGGGGAACTTTCGCCTCGCCCTTCATGAAATGAAGAAAATGTTCCATGGAGATGACATTGTAATCTTCTTTCTTCAACCTTTGCAGTTGACTTCTAAATCTTTTGGGGGAAATTGTAATTCCGTTTTCTTTTTCATCAATGTGATGATAGGCCAGTACAATGACTTTGTCGGTATAATGAACCTTTTGTTTACTATAATCTGCTTGATCAAAAGCTAGTGCATTTACTTGACGCTGCCCCGGTTGTTGTTGCGTTTCGAGTTCTAGCTGTTGTGCGACTGGTTTGACCTCTTGCTTTACTTCTTGCTTTACTTCTAGTTCTTGTTCAGCAACTGATTCTGCTAACTGTTCATAAGAAGGCACACGTTGTTCTTCTCTCATTGCTTGTTCTGGTGTTATGGTCTGCTCGAAAGACTTCGGCAACGACATTGGCAATACAACATAGAGGCACAATAAAACGCTAGAAATTAAAAGAACAGTAAACGCCAAATTCGTTGGATTTCCCAATTTTAGTCTATTCATGCTGACAACAACCCCATAGATGAGATGATAATAAATTAGGCAAATAGTATCATGAAAACGCTTTCTTGTAAACTATTTATTACACTACTTCCTCTTATTAGTCACTAAGTTCCATAGAGGCAAGCTGTACAAAACTATAGCCTAATTTACGCAGCTGCGGAATCGCTTTGATGACGCCTTCGGCAGTGTCCTTCTCTGGATGGTTCATGTGCGCGAGGACGATGGACCCGCTCGGAGCCTTCGATATAGCGTTGTACACTTGCTCCGTGTTATACGTCGCTCCAGCATCCCCAAGTACGGAGTATCCCGCTAGCTCGAACCCTAAATCATGCGCAACTGATACCGCGACCTCATCGTAAAATGCCGTACCCGATCGGAAAAATAGGGGCCTTTTCCCCGTCAGCTTCTCCAGCTGATCCGCATTGTCATTCATCTCATGAATGACTTCTTTGACGTTCTTCGTACCCGCAATACCGTACGCTAGCTTGCCTGCTACAGATAATGGGCGGTGCTCGGTGCCATGATTTTCGATCTCAAACAGAGAGTTCGATGCCAAATCTTGAAAGGTTGACGGATTCGCAGCAATCCATCTTGCATTGATGAATAACGTAGCTGGAATCTGCTCCTGAATCAAATACTGGATCAACTTCTCATCATAGCCACTACCTTCCTTCCCGCCGCAGGCATCAAAGGTAAGGGCAACCACTTTGTCCTTCGTATGTAAGCGTGTTTTCACACCAGGGACACGCTCTCCCCACTTCGTTGGTATCATAGAGGCATAACGAGCGATCAATGATTGTTCCACTGAGGTGACGGTTGGGACAGGAGGTGCGGCTGATGGTGCAAGCGTTGGTGTTGATGTTGGTGTTGGTATTGGTATTGGTATTCCTGCAGATGTAGATGTAGAATCAACCGCCGTTTCCACTTCTGCAGCACGCTGCTCCGTCTCGCATCCTGCAAGCGCTACCATCGCACTTATAAAGAAAAGGAGGCACATCGTGCGCCCCCTCATTTATGTTTCCGCCAGTCTAATTTACTTTTCTCCAGCTGATAGGCAAAATCGTTCTCAAGACGTTTCTCTTCCGCCTTGCGAGCCGCCTCTACCCTGGCTCTCTCTGCATCCTTCTTGGCTTGCTCTTCCGCTTTCATCGCGTCAGCCTGGGCTTTGAGCCCTTCCAGTATTTCCGGACGCAGCAGATCCTTCAACGTTGCAGGTTTATCTTGCACGCTAGCCGCAGCCGGCGTAATCTTTGCTTTCTTTTTCACCATAATAAGGTCACCTCGTCTACAAGTTCTCCCTATTATTGTACACCTCTATTGATGTAAATGATACGGCACTGTTGCAACAACGATATCCTTATCAGCTTGAAGCTTCGAACGAATCCGCGCTGCAGATTGATTATGAAGCAGACGATGCCACCATTTCTTCGGCATGAATTGCGGGAGAATAACCATGATCGACTGCTTCTCCGACATATGCGTGTCGATGCGATCAATGAATTCAGCCAGCGGCTTCAGAATCGTTCTGTATCGTGATTTGAATACTACGAGTCGAACACCTGGATCCCAGATCTGCCACTTCTCCTGCATCGATTCTTCGTCCTCATCCGAGAAGGAGACATAGAACGCGATGACGTTAGGCGAGAGCGATTTGGCATAGTTCAAGGTCTGCTCTACCGCTTTGTGAATCCCAGCCACAGGCACGATAATGACCGGCTCTTTGGTGCACACACGGTCTTGTGTGATATCAATCCGCAGCTGTTTGGCTACGTCGTCGTAATGGTGACTAATTTTCGTAATGAGCCAGAGGAGGATCGGTGTAATGATAATGACAATCCAAGCACCCTCGCTGAATTTGGTAACGGAGAAAATGATAAGAACCGCTAGGGAGACTATACCGCCCAGGCCGTTAATGATCAGCTTGCCGATCCAGCCAGATACGCGCTCTTTAAGCCATTTTCGAACCAACCCCGTCTGAGCAAGTGTAAAAGATAAAAATACGCCAATCGCATAAAGCGGAATAAGTGCATCGGTTTTACCTTTAAAGCCAATCAACAGCAGGCTGGCTAATACGCCTAGCGTAATAATCCCATAGTGATACGAAAGCCGATCCCCACGGAAGGAAAACATGCGCGGGAAGTTTTTGTCTTGGGCCATGATGGACGCCAAGATCGGGAAGCCATTGAAGCTTGTATTCGCAGCCAGCACCAAGATGAGCATTGTCGCGATTTGCGTCGCGTAGTACATAACGCCTCGGCCAAAAGCTTGCTCCGTCACCATCGAAAGAACCGATGTATGACCGTTATGATCCGGTGCCACTCCATACCCTAAGGCAATCAGCGTTACACCACCGAACACGATGGCCAACAGGCCGCCTAGAGAGAGGAGTGTTCGTTTGGCATTTTTGACAGATGGCGTTCTAAAATGCGGTACGCTATCTGAGATCGCTTCGATCCCCGTTACAGCGGAACAACCAGACGAGAACGCTTTGAGAAGTACGAATAAGGTTAATGAGTTCGTTGCCGCGCTTGGTGCGAATTCGATCGCATGCGTATTCATAGATCCTGTCAGTAAATCGAAAATACCTTTCCCCACTAATAAAAGGATACAAAGAATAAAAAAGTACGTTGGAATCGCGAATACCGTTCCTGATTCGGAAGTCCCTCGTAAATTCAGCCAGACCATAATCCATACTAGTAAGATGGTCAGCGGAACAATGTAAGGTACGGCTGATGGAAATGCCGAGGTAATTGCCTGGACACCAGCCGATATCGAAACGGCTACGGTTAAGGTATAGTCGATTAGCAGAGAGACACCGGTGAGACGTCCCCACACCATGCCTAAATTTTCCTTCGTCACCATATAGGCGCCGCCGCCCATCGGGTACGCTTCTATCACCTGTCTATAGCTCAACACGAGCAGTAGAATCAAAGCGATAATCGAAATCGCAATCGGCAACGAGAAGGCAAAAGCTGCAACCCCCACTGTTGCGAGCTCTAACAGGATTTGCTCCGTCCCATACGATACGGATGATAAGGCATCTGACGACAAGATAGGGAGGGCTTTCCAGACAGGCATTTTCTCCGACTCAATCTCACTCGACTTTAGCGGCTTACCGAACACAATTTTTTTCAATGAATCACTTGTCATTTCGCCGTTGTTCCTCCAATTAAAGCCATATAAATACTATATTTTTGAAAAATGGACGCAAAAAAACACAAGGATCGACCTTGTGTTTTGAACACACGTTCTCCTTTCTCACGTTCGCTTACGAGGTTAGCTGCCGGGTTCGGGCCGCGAGAAATCTGCCCTAAAAGGTACTTGAATCCGTACCGTTATTCACCCCATGTTACTCGTGGTTCCCCCGCTTTTCTTAATAGAAAATTAAGCGAAATATTCAACTGTTCTAGTACGGATTGAATACTACTCTCTTCTGCCAACATAGTAAAGGAGGGAAAAAACGTAAAAAGCACTCTCCGACCTCACGTTTCACCCGATAATTCGCTTACAATTACCTGATTCGTTGATTATCTTCCATTCTCGTAGGTAATCAGGGTATTTTAACTAAACAACAAGTTTGCAATCCGTCCAAGTTGCTAGTTCGTGCGAATATTCCGTTGGATGAACTGCTTCTTTTAAATAATCGTGTAATTTACCCAATCCACGCGAGTTCCGCCCATTTTGTCAAAAAACTGTTGTGCACGATGATTGTCAGGCGCGGTGATCCATGACATGTAGGCATAGCCGTTTTCCTTGGAGTAGATTTGGCACTTCTGGAACAAGTCTTCTTCTGCAGCGGTCCCCCGGTAAGACTCAAGAAGGAAGAGGTCATTCATGATCGTAATGGGATTTGCCTTCATCGTACTCCAGGAAAAATACAGGGTCGCAAAACCGACGAGCTCTCCCTCTTGGTCGACAACAAACTGTATACCGCCTTGTTCCTGAAGCAAGTTTCTAATCAGTCGATGAATATCAGTTCTTAACGGCTGTGGCTTCTTATAAAAGCCTACGATATAGGCATACATCAACTCTGTTAATGCCTCCAAATCTTCAATTCCCACTTTTCTTATCACGTGTCCCATCGTATTCCTCCATGTGTTTTATGAATAATAATACAATTATATGTATAAATATTCAACCCTTTACTGATTTAATACAGGCCAATTCATTGACACACCATACCCGCCATGATAAACTGTCACAAAATATATTATAGTTTAGATCGGAAGGTGTACCATGTCAGACAACGCAACCTCTTCAGCTCAAGGAACAACACATGCTCAACCTGAGATGCCTGGCCGCTTACGAGAAACGCCTGTCTCCTGGTTGCTCTGTTTTACGATTGTACTTGTCATCATGAACACGATGATGTTCAATCTGGCACTGCCCAAAATTTCCGTACAATTCGAGCTCAGTCCTTCAACGGCATCGTGGATTGTTACGGGGTATTCAATCATTTTCGCCATCGCATCGATCACCTACAGCCGCTTGTCCGACTTCGTGCCTATTCGCAGGCTCTACGTCATTGCCCTGCTCTCGCTAGGCGGCGCCTCCATTCTAGGGTTGTTCACGGACAGCTTCGGACTGTTGCTGTTTACGCGGTTGATTCAAGCATCCGGGGCAGGTGCGATCCCTTCGCTTGGTATCGTGCTCGTAACCCGCTACATTCCGTTGTCTCGTAGAGGCAGAGCCATGTCGCTCATCCTTTCCGCCGCTTCACTTGGCTTGGGACTAGGTCCCGTCGCAGGCGGATCCATCGTTCAGTATTTGGGCTGGCATTTCCTGTTCGTCATTACAGCGGTCACGCTGCTGCTAATTCCTATCTTTCTCATCCTGCTGCCAAAAGAAAAACCAGAAAGCGGCTCGTTCGATTTCATCGGCGCTCTGCTCCTCGGGATTGGGACGACGGGGTTGCTGCTCTTCCTTACGTCTAAGAGTCTGATCGCACTCCTAGCAGGCGTCATAGCGATTGCCCTATTTACTCTGCGCATTCGCCGTGCCTCACAACCGTTCGTGCTGCCTGCCCTATTTGGCGATAGGCCCTATATGGCGCTCAGCGCAATCGGCGTGTTTTCCTATATGATCAGCTTCGGCTTCTTGTTCCTTGCGCCACAGATGCTTGCGCGGGTTTTCGGCTTAGCTCCGCTTACTTCGGGACTACTGCTCTTCCCTGGCGCTTTGTTGGCTATGCTCGTCTCCAATCGCGTGGGGCGCATCATTGACCGCTATGGGAATACGGCGTTACTCCGCTACGTACCATGGTTGATGCTAGTTTCAACCGTAGGGCTTGCCCTGACTGCTAGCTATTCCTCTTACTGGATTGCTGCACTCTACATCCTGGTCAGCATCAGCTTTACGACACTTTCCAGCGCTGTATCCAATGAACTCTCCCGGCAATTGACCACAGATCGCATCGGCTCGGGCATGGGCTTGTTCCAATTGCTGCAATTTTTCAGCGGCGCGTTCGCCGTCGCGCTCTCGGGGAGCGCACTCGTTTGGCAGAAATCACTGCCGCTCGAACGTGCTTTTGACAACCTCATCTGGGGGATGGCGGTGGTTGCGCTTTTGACGATAGGGAGCTCGATTCTATACAGAAATTATGCAAAAAAGAGGCTTACGGGACTCGCTACAACGGAGTCGGTAGGAAGAGCGACGATACCTAAGACTGCAGCCGAATAAATACCGCCAGATAGCGCCCAAGCCCAGATTAAGGTGATGATATCATCTTAATTTAGGCTTGGACATATTCTCACTTGGAATAAAGTGATGGCATAACGTTAAAGTGTTGAAATACGCAGGAAACTTCGACTTTGGAGCTAATAGCGCTATCACGTAACGTTATTGTGCACTTCGTGGCCTAATTGGTCTGAATAGCGGTATTCTATAACGTTATCCGAAGTCGTTGCTCCTCCTTTCCACAAGAAGAGGCTGTCCCTCCGTCATCATGGTATGACTTCGGGGACAGCCTCTCTTCGTATATTATATGACCATGCCATCCCATGCGACCGTAATCGGACATGGGAATTGTTGCTCTTGAATCCAGCTGACTAAATCTGCATGTGTAGAGGTAAAGTGATTAATATGTGTAAGATAAATGCGAGAATTGGTATGTAAAGTCCCTTGCTCTAACAGTTTGCGAAATAATTCCATACAGCTAAAGGCGTCCAGATGTCCATTTGGTTGAAGGCCGCGGCCGGTGGTCAATCCAAATGTGCATTCACTAATCAACACATCCAGTGAAGCATTCTCCAGCTGCTTGAACGTTTCCGGCAAGTACCAGCCAGTATCCACGCCGTAGTATAGCTTCTGGCCATCCGGTTGCTCGATCAGATAGTTCGCACAACTCTCCCCCATGTTGCCCAAGTGGTTCCCGCGAAGCGGCGTTACTTTCATGCCGCAAATGGTAACGGATTGATTAAACTCGAGCTTATGGAAAGCCACTACGCCGCGCGCTTCCAAATCGGACGTCATGCCTTTCATGATCGGTCGGCTTTGACGATAGAATTCGACGATTTCGTAGGCTTGATCTGTAAAGTAGAAATGCAGCGGCTCCTTCAATCGTTCTATCGACATATTTCGAACATTCATCATCATATAGTTGAAATGATCTTCATGGGTATGGCTCACTAAGACATGCTGAAGCTTGGTAAAGTCGCCATATTCAATCGCTTGCTGAAAAGAATCTGCCCCTAAATCAATACACATTCCCTCATTGATTCGGAACATCGAACGGCGGCGAATCTCTGCACCGCCTACCTCCCGTGCGTTGTTACACACGGAACAGGTGCAAAATGGATTCGGTATGCCTTCGGCAGCGCTTGTGCCGTAAAATTTCATCGTTGGTCCCTCCTTCTAAACACTGATTACTTCTGATTCCAGCGGTCATAGGCTGCTTGATAGATCGCTAGATATTTATCCAGCTGCATTTTATTTAACGTGCTGACATATTTATCCCATTCGCTGAGCGGTTTAGCGCCTGTTATAAATTTAACAATATTCTCATCTGCATAAGCTTCGATATCCGTTGCATAAGAGCTTAATTCGATATTCTCTTTTTCAGTAAAAGTAGGAATCATCAATTTCGCGTCAGGCACTAGGTTAGGACGAATAACATCTTTATTCGCAATCATTTCTGGTAGAACAGCAGCACTTTGGTCAACCTTTTGCGTCACACGCTGTGGAATGCCGCCACCTTGGAAAATCGTATATTCCGAGAGCGCCTCATCCACTGTGAGTCCGTTCGGATTTTTGGCAAATTCGTCTTTCAGCTTATAAAATCCATCACTGCCGATCGTATACGTAACGCCTTCGATGCCAAGTCGAGCCATAGCCGTCCCTTCTTCACTCAGGAAATAATCTCCCCAGCGCAGTGTTGCTGCTGGATTCGGGTTTTTGCTCGTAATCACGAATGAACCTAAATCCCGAACTTTCGGGGAGATGCCCGTCCAATACACTTTGCCGTCGATCCCTTTTAGGAGAGGGTTCTGGACGTAATTATTTCGATTTTTGCCCATCCACAAATTGTTGTTGCCCTTCGCTACATAGCCGACACGCTCATCATCAACCTTCGCGATCTCCTGCTTCATATCCTGCGATAAAATTTCTTTATCGATTAAACCTTCCTGCCAGAGCTTATTAAAGAAGGTAATCATGTCTTTAAAGGTATTGTCCGTTGCGATATACCGAACTTTGCCCCCGTTATCAACATCCATGAAAGGTGCGATGATCCCGGAATTCGCTCCGAATCCCCAGCTGCCATAGAACGATTTAATAAATTGATCACCGTAGTTCTTATTGCCCTCTTTGTACCCTGAGATCGGAACTTCATCTGCTTTGCCATTCCCGTTAGGGTCCTGTTCCTTAAAAGCTTTCAACACCTTATAAAATTCGTCCGTTGTTGTCGGCATTTGAAGCCCAAGCTTGTCCAGCCACTTCTTATTGATCCACGAGGAAGAAATACGTCCATCTGCTTCACTAATGTTCGGAAGCGAGTAAATATGACCGTCAGCTGAAGTAATCGATTTGCGAATCCCGTCATTTTCTTTCATAAGTGCTGCCAGATTAGGCGCATAGCCTGCCTCAATCAAAGGATCCAATGGGATAATCTGCCCCGCTGCTGCGTAAGAAGTGATCAATTGCGGCGACAAATTCGCCCGCATGACAAAGTCCGGAAGATCATTGGAGGCAAACATCAAATTTCTGCGCTCATCAAACGCATTTTGCGGTACCGTATCCCATTTAATGATGACATTGGATTTCGCTTCATAATTTTTCAAACCTTTATGCTCGTTCCAATCCTTGACCAACTCATATTTGGAGACAAGCCCTTTCAATTGAACTGGCTCCTTTGCAATTGGCATACCTGTTTTATTGATATTCGCCTCTTTATTCGCTGCACCAGTTGTAACAGGCTCTGCACCTTTATCCTTATCGCTACAAGCGCTTAGTACTGGAATCGATGTAATCAGCATGGCAGCTGTCAGTAAGACCAATTTTCTTTTCATATTCGTTAGTCATCTCCTTGATTATTAATCATATTAACCTTTAAGAGCACCAATCATCATCCCTTTAACGAAATACTTTTGAAGGAAGGGATACAACATAAGAATCGGTCCGCTGGATACGATAATTACAGCATATTTGACACCTTCAGCAACTAGAAATTTGCTTGTATCCATCTCGATCGAATCCATCATCACGTTATCCGACTGATTCATAACTAGAATTTCCCGCAAGAAGAGCTGCAATGGATACAGCGAACGTTCTTTCAAATATATCATCGCCTCGAAATAGGAATTCCAATGATACACGGCATAGAACAAGACAAGAACAGCCATGATCGGTGCACTTAGGGGCAGCACAATGGAGAAAAACGATCGGATGTTGCCGCTGCCATCCATATAGGCCGATTCATAGAGTTGCTCATCAATGTTGGTTTCCAAGAACGTACGAGCTACAATCATATTGTATACACTGATCGCCGTTGGCAATATTAATGCCCACATCGAATTATAAAGTCCCAAATTCTTAACAAGCAGGTACATGGGGATCATACCGCTGCTGAAAAACATCGTAATGGTGAAGAATATCATAAGCCCGCGACGCCAAGGGAAATTTTTGCGTGACAGCGGATAAGCGCCCATCATAGTCAGTGAAATATTTACTAACGTTCCTATGGTCGTATAGATCAGCGTATTTCGATAGCCAATCCATATTTCCGTATTCGTAAATACCCGTCGATAGGCTTCCACATTGAATCCGCTCGGGATCAATCCTATCTTGCCCGCGATCACCAGTTTAGGATCACTGAATGAGGCACTAACGACATAGATCAGCGGGTAAAGCACAATTAACACCAGAATCCCGATAAGTACATAAGTAATCGCTAGAAAGATCCGATCTCCGTTAGACTCTCGAATTTTGTGGGAAACGACCTCCATGTTCACCTCTCCTTTTAGAACAGACTGCTGCTGCTATATCGTTTGGCAATCTTGTTGGCCGCAAGCAGCAAAATGATGTTGATGACATTGTTAAAGAGGCCCACAGCGGTAGAGAATCCATAATCCATATTGATTAGCCCCGTCTTGTAAGCATAAGTGGAAATGACCTCTGAGGTTTCCATGTTCAAGCTATTTTGCATAAGAAGAATACGCTCGTAGCTGAGAGTCATCATTTTCCCCATGAGCAAAATAAATTGAATGACAATGACTGGCATAATACACGGCAGATTCACATGAATCATCCGCTTCCACCGACTAGCCCCATCGATTTGCGCAGATTCATGCAGCTGGGGATCTACAGCCGCTAACGCAGCGATAAAGATAATGGAATTCCAACCGCTATTCCGCCAGATGTCAGTACCGATATAGACACCAGGAAAGTAGTCAGGACTAGTTAAGAAAGGAATCGATTCGATTCCGATCATCCCCAGCAAATGATTCAAGTACCCATTTTCCCCGCCGAGAAATAAATTGATAATACCGACAAAGACGACCGTCGAGATGAAGTACGGTGCATAAGTGATCGTCTGCAGCGTCTTCTTCAATCTCTCTTTTCTCATCTCATTGAACATAAGGGCAAGCATAATTGGAATGGGAAAACTGATCAGTGTTTTAAATAGATTAATAACCAGCGTGTTCTTCACAATGCGATAAAATTGAAAGGAATTGAAAAGCCTTTCAAAGTTATCCAAACCAATCCAAGGACTACCCATGATGCCGTGGATGGGATTGAAGCGTTTGAATGCGAGTTGTACACCATACATGGGTCCGTAGCAGAAAATAAGAAAATAAAGGACAACAGGGATGACAAAGATTAGATAATCCCAATTGTTTCGCAGCCCAAACCTTCTATGGTTAGACCTAGGTGAGGGTGCATGTGCAGCCTTGGTCTTCGCAGTCATATAGCTGCCTCCTTCGTCGAACGATAGAAAAGTGAATATCCAGAATCGATTCGGCGCCTGAATCGGTTTCCTATGGCTCCGAGTATACGTAAGTTTGGAACCCCCTACAACAATTGATAATCGGCTTTTCGCTGCACAAAACGGTTTTAGCGCATCAATGGCACCCTGCATTTTTCTCAATACCTAGTCAATTTTCAGCTTTTTGCCCTCCATGAATTGATAACATAGCGCAAAATTTATATACTCGTAAGAAATCAAGACCTATTCGACCAGGGGATGTGTTTATTTTGCGGAAAGCGATTCAGTCCAAGCTCTATCGAAAATTTCTTCTAGGGCACCTTCTGATTCTGGCCGTAACCGGTCTGTTATTCTTAGTGACCAATATCATTTCGCTATCCAATACCTATAATCGACTGATGGATAATACCCATCGATCTATGGCCAATACGACCAGTTTGCTGGATACGCGCATATTAGACCTGCAGAAATTGACATTAACCTTGTCACGGGATGCCAAACTGCTTCCCTATCAATTACAAGAATCCTTACAATATCCGTATGTAATTGCCGATGAACTTGAAAAGTTAAAGGCACTGTCTCCAGATCTTGATTCCATTGGTTTGTTCTATCGAAACACAGCCTACAGCTCGCTTAAAAACACGATTTTTACCGATACGGGAATTTACTCACCTGAGAGCTATAGCCGGCTCGTCAGCGATGGCCGAATCTCGCCAGATATTTTACAGAGCAAGTTGGAGCAACTACGATCACCCATACTTCTGTCCTCACTAGCCAATGAAAATAATCCTGACGGTAAGGAACAAGTTCTGCTTCTCCTAGTTCCGCTTGACAGCACGCCCTTTTCGAGTGGGATTATGATCTACAAACTGAACTATCCTGCCCTGGTAAGTAATTTCCAACGAACCATTGACAGTGGTAGCAGCCTGATTGCCTTTGACCAATCCAATATGCCTTTTCTGTATGTAAAAGGATCTTCTGATTTAGCGTGGAGTGAACTTGAAAGAGCAGCACAAAACTCGAAAGCACGGATCCCTGGCTATCTCTTCATGCAGGAAACATCGTCGAAACAGAACATTCATGTGGTGAACGCCATTCGTCGTAGTGACTATTTTCACGAGTATGATGTAGCACTCACGATTTCACTAATCATATTTCTCATATCGCTGGCTCTAGGAATCGTGCTTTGCTTCAGGTCTGCCCGCAAGAATTATCAACCGATCCAAGAGTTATCTAACCGTTTCCCTACCTTGCCATCGGACAAGTTGACGAAAGGCAATACCGATGAATTAGACCAACTTACTCGCTATATCGAGCAGATGAGGGATGAGAGCATCCATTTGTCCAATATGATGCATAATCAGGAGGTTTTAACGAGGAACCAGTTGCTGCTTGCGGTATTAATGGGGAAGTTGAACGTAGATAATACGACGCAAGATAACCGAAGTGCCCTGCATCAGCTATTTGATACACGGCAGACAAGCAGTGTACTTGTCATTATTTTTGATGATTACAATTCAAAGGTAAGTAAAGAGCCGCTTAGTGAACAGTGGTTGATGAAATATACCATTTGCAACGTTTTGGAAAATTTATCAGGTGTGCACGGCGTCAATTATGCACTTGATTTGGCTATCGATAATGGAATTGTTGGCATTGTTTCGTGGAACAACGAGTTTGCGGATCAATGGGAAGCTCGCAGTCGCGCTTTTTCCGAGCAGATCATCGCGTTCATGAATAGGCATTTTGCCCTCTCGTTATCCTGTATGGTAGGAGAACCTCAACCTACGAATGACTTGCATCAATCTTTCAACTCGGCAACATCGCTTGCTGAATATCGGATTTTTGCTGGTAAACAATCCATCATCACACCCTCTGAGTGGTCTCAGCAGAAAATCGATCATACGACGATCGATAAGCAGCAAATTTCTGACTCAGCAGATGCGCTCCATGCTGTGCTCTGCTCCAAGAACTCAGAGGATCTGCACCTGCTAATCCATGAGATGGAAGAACGATTTACTCGGTTGGAGGATGCTCCAACCTTCCGCCTAACGTTTCAACAAATCATTTTCACATTAAACCAACTCGTCAATAATATTCCGCTTTCCCATCGCGAAGCAATCAAATACAAACTAGAATCGCTGGCAGAATTCCAGTCCAAAACCGTTGCAGAAGCCTGCGCTAGTCTTCTTGATGCAGCACGCAGCATCCAAGACAGCTTAGGAGAAGATGCCAATAATAATCGCTTATATGCGTCTATGTTAGAGTACGTATCCCAGAATTATATGGACTTTAATCTAAGCCTCTCTACCGTTGCCGATGAGCTGTCCCTTACACCATCCTATGTAACACGCTATTTCAAAAATAAAAATGGTCTTCCCTTGATGCAATATGTCTCAAAAATTCGCATCGAGAAAGCCAAAGAGTTACTCGAAACTACCCATCTGTCCATTAAGGATATCGTCGAGCAGGTTGGGTTTGTGGATGAAAATAATTTTTCGCGAGCTTTTCGCAAACGAGAAGGCGTGTCTCCGAGTCAATATCGATCCAATCGCTATAGTTAGTGGAAAAAAGGCTGAAAATCCCCTCCAAGTATCTACTTGAAGGGGATTTTACGTTATACGCGCGTTAATTCGGCACATGATAATTGCGAGTCGTGGACTTCTGCTTCCAAATCATTTTCTTCCAAATGAGTGGAATGCCGCCGATAAGAAACAGGTAACGGGCATCGATCATTTTTTTGATAAATAAGGCCAAGCGGCCTTTCACTTTTTTCACTTTGAGTAAACCAACGGCTTCCCCGCGGCCCAAGGTTGCTACCGTCCCTTTGAAATCATAGACAAATGGCTTCAGCTCTTTGCCTCGAACCGTCAGTATGAGATTTCTAGCAGCATTATAGCCCTGTTGGACTGCAATCTGCGCATTGGCCGGATAGGGTGTACCCTCTGGGCTCGTGACGATCGAGCAATCGCCGGTGATGAAAATCTCCGGGAACTGATAGGAGCGCAAGCGGCTATCCACTTTGACCCGCCCCCGCTGTACCTCGAAACCCGCCTCCTGCAGTAACGAATTGCCGCGTATCCCTCCCGACCAGACTACCGTACCTGCACGAATGAACTCGCCGTTGCTCAGAATAACCCCTTCCGATGTGCATTCCTTGATCGCGGTCGATAGCTTATACTGCACCCCTTTGCGGCGCATCACTTCCATCCCATATTCGACCAAATCCTCCGGTAGTCCTGGAGGCAACGCCGACGAGGAAGCTTCCACATTATAAATCCGGACATCAGCCGGATCGACGTCATACGTTTTGCACAAAACAGGAATGCGATCCGCCAGCTCCCCGACGAATTCGGTACCCGTGAACCCCGCGCCACCAACGACGAAGGTCAGATAATCTTTGCGCTTCGGAGCCATTTTGGACTTGGCGAACATGTACTCAATGTGTTGCCGAATAAAGCGGACACTGTTAATGCTTTTGATCGACATCGCATATTCATGCATACCCGGGATCCCGAAGGTTTCCGTCTCACTCCCGAGTCCAATCACGAGATAGTCATAGTCCAGCGTCGCATCTTCCAGCACAATCTTTTTCTCACTAGGCACAATCTCTCTTACCGTCGACTTCACGAATCGAATTTTCCGCTCATCGATCAAATCCGAAATAGTCACGCGTGCGTTATCATGATGATCCGTACCGGCAGCCGGCATATGCAGATGCGTTGTAATAAAGTGATAGTCATGTTTGTTGACCAGTGTCACGTCCATCTCATTTCTTTTCATCTTCTTCTGCAGCCTTATCGCTGTGACAAGTCCGCCATAGCCTGCGCCTAGGATCACGATTCTGGGTTTGCTCATTGCCTCAACACTCCTTCGGTTGTGAAATTAATCACATATATACTTGTGAAAATAATCACAATTTATCACAAGGTGAGCCGGTAACCGACTCTCTTCTAGTGTATGCGCGTGTTCTGCAAATATCACTTCCAAATGACCTAATTATCTGGGATTGTCCCCCCTATAATTTGAAAAGTCTATCGATAAGATTATCAATAGACTTCTCTCTACTATTTAGGCTATTTCGTTTTCAAATCTTCAATAGAACTGATTGTCATATAGGCAGGTACAACTAGACCCAATTTGGTCCCTTTTAAGTTTGCACCAAGATCTTCTAGTTTAGCGGCATACTTCTCGAAATAATCCTTATGCGTAGTCGGGAGCCATGCAGCCACACTCGCATCAGCGCTTCCATCAGCAAGTCCAGCCCACATCGGTCCGGCTTCTACTTGCAGCATCTCTACTTTATACCCGAGCTTCTTTTCCAATACGGTTTTCACGACATTCGTGCTGGCAATCTCCGAATCCCAAGCCACATAAGCTAATTTCAGCTTCTTACCTTGTTCTGGCGAAAGATCTTTCACCCAAGTATCCACTTTACTTGCATTGTTAGCAACCCAATCCGCAGCTGCGTCTTCGGGCTTCTTACCGTCAACCACAGCTGACATGACCACTGCCATATCCTCCGGCGTCCACTCAAATCGATCTAGCATTGCATATGCTGACGCCGCTGCTTCCTTCAAACCTTTGCGCGCAATCGTATGAATCTCTTCATCCTTACCAAATGCACCCTTAGGATCATTCAGATATTTCAAATCATACTTAGCGAACATCCAATGAGGTGTCCACCCCGTCACGATGATCGGTTCCTTCGCTTTGTACGCTTTATCTAACGCTGCCGCCATGGCTGCGCTAGAGCCTTCAACTAATTTCCAATCGGTAAGCGCATAGGCTTTCATCGCTTGATCCGTCTGCTTCATTAATCCTGCACCAGGGTCAATTCCGATAATTTGGTGATTCACACTGCTGCCTACACTAGATTCTGAAGCATTATCTTTCGAGCAGCCTGTCACGACAAGTAAACTGGTCAAGCTAGCGAATATTAATGTCTTAGCGGCTTTCTTCAACATCTTTAAACACTCCTTTTTTTCTTCATCCATAATTGTGTGATGCGATCAAGTAAAATAGCTAATACAACAATAGCCAATCCGGCTTCAAAGCCTTGACCAATTTTGATTTGAGTAACAGCCC
This sequence comes from Paenibacillus plantarum, assembly GCF_013141695.1. Lineage (GTDB taxonomy): Bacteria > Bacillota > Bacilli > Paenibacillales > NBRC-103111 > Paenibacillus_E > Paenibacillus_E plantarum. Next base: position 71,479 of record NZ_WHNY01000087.1, on the reverse strand, counting down.
TATACACATCAGCCCCTACCCCCTGCGCCCCAATCATGGAAGCAATAACAACCATCGAGAGCGCAAGCATAATCGTTTGATTAATTCCCGCCATAATAGACGGCATCGCTAACGGAAATTGCAGCTTTACTAACTTTTGCATAGGGGTTGAACCGAAAGCATCTGCGGCTTCAACCAAATCTTCAGCAACCTGCCTTATACCCAAATTCGTCAGCCGAATCGTCGGCGGTACAGCAAAAATAACGGATGCAATGACCCCAGGTACCACACCCAGTCCAAAAAAGGTAACGGCAGGGATTAAATAAACGAAAGCAGGCATGGTTTGCATGAAATCAAGCGCTGGTGTGATGATCCCTCGTGCTCGGTCGCTTTGGGCACACCATACGCCTAAAGGAATACCAATGAGAATGGAAATGACTGCTGAGGTCATAACCAGTGCCAGTGTGTCCATCGTATGTTCCCATAAGCCAAGATTATCGACTAATAACAATCCTACGGCGGCAAATAGCGCGAATGGCCATTTGCCAAGATAATAAGCAAGAATCGTAATCAAAGCGATAAGTACCAGCGCTGGAGGGAAATGAAAAACGGCAGAAAATGCATCCACAACTCCCTCTATGAGGAGTGACATGAAATCAAAGAGCCATGATAAGTTAGCTCCTAACCCATCAACAACCTTCTCAACCCAATCATCCAATGGAACTTTAGTCATTCGTTATTCACATCCTCTCTTGCCACAACGTTACCTGCAAGAGCCCCAAGAACATCGCCGCGAACAATAACACCCTTAATTTTCCCATCGCTATCCACGACTGCCACAGGATACTTGGCATTGCTGCAAACTTCAAATAATTCATGCAGCAGTTGATCCGGGCCGACAGTTGGTATATCTCGAATCACAATATCCTCGAGACTCTTCTCATAGCGAACAGCACCCGAAGCATCCTCCGCTGTTATAACACCAATTAACTTCTTGCCTTTGTCTACAATAAATAAATTGGATATCCCGCTTTGCCTCATGAGCTGCAGTGCCACACGCGGCCCTCTATCAAGGCCTATGGTCTCAGGCCGGCGCATGACTGTCGTTGCGGTCAGTACCTTGGATAGATCAACATCCTCCACAAACCTTTCGACGTACTTATTTGCTGGGTTCATCATAATTTCTTCTGGTTTGCCGATTTGGACAATAACGCCGTCTTTCATTAGCGCAATTCGATCTCCAATACGAAGAGCCTCATCCAGATCATGTGTAATGAAAATGATGGTCTTCTTCATTTTATCTTGCAACTCTACGAGTTCATCTTGCATATCCTTCCGAATAAGAGGGTCTAATGCGCTAAAAGCCTCATCCATCAAAAGGATATCCGGATCATTGGCTAAAGCCCGCGCAAGCCCCACCCGCTGCTGCATGCCGCCGCTTAATTGCGAAGGCTTACTGTCTGCCCAAGCCTGTAATCCTACCAAATCCAAAGACTCTAGCGCCTTCACACGCCTTTTTTGCTTATCCCACCCTTGAATCTCTAGCCCGTATTCCACATTCTCAACGACTGTTCGATGAGGAAATAAGGCAAACTTCTGAAATACCATTGAGATTTGTTCTCGTCTGACATTTCTAAGCTCCTCATCATTCATGCGAACAATGTCCTTGCCGTGAATTGTGATACTTCCGCTCGTTGGCTCAATCAACCGATTCAAAAGTCGAACCAATGTTGATTTACCACTGCCTGAGAGCCCCATTATGACAAATATTTCACCTGCTTCAACAGAGAAGCTAGCTTCATTGACTCCTACAGTATGCTTCGTATCCTTATAAATCTTTTCTTTCGTTTGTTTCTGTGAAAGCAACGGAAGAACAGATGCGGGATCGGGACCAAATATTTTTGTCACCTGATTAACTTGGATAACCGACATATGCTCACTCCTTTCTTCTGTTTGCATGTCGTCCAACAAGTCTAACGAATAATCATCATTTATGTCAACCTTAAATTCTGTACAAACAGTTCAAACAGAAAAAACTGTACAAACTTTCACTAAGTTTAGTATACTTTTCCTAGTAGGTGTTTTTCTTTACTTTTTCAAAATTGTTTCTTACAATAACGATGTAAACCTAAAGGTAGGGTGAGGAGATAATGAATCATATAGAGGGCATCAGCGTAGAACAAGATCTCGTCATACAGAAGGCTCGAAAACGAATCATAGAATCTATTGGAAATAACATGGATTTATATAGTGTTAGTGAATCTACCGGTCATTTATACGGTTTACTTTTATTTCAAGACAAGCCGATGACATTAGACGAAATGGGAAAAGCTATGGAAATGAGCAAAACCAGCATGAGCACAGGCGTGCGGACGCTGGTTGATCTGAAAATGGTTAATAAAGTGTGGGAAAAAGGTTCCCGTAAGGATCTATATGAGGTTGAATCCGACTGGTTCCAAACTTTCGCTGATTTCTTTAGCCTCAAATGGCGAAAGGCCTTAGAAGTTAACCTGCTTGCGCTTACCAAATCCAAAAATGAGTTCCGAAAGCTGAACGAACAATTTCCTGACAGTCTCCCTTTACAAGCTGTTGTTAAACAGGATTTGGATAAAATAGATGCAGCTATTCATTATTACAAATGGCTTGATAGGCTTATTGATTCGTTCGAGTCGGGGGATATTTTCAAGCTGGTTCCCAAAGACTTACCCTCAGATGAATCATGAATAAACACAACAAGAACAACCTGAACAATAGTTGGACATTAATCCGACTGTCGTTCAGGTTTTTTATGTTCCATTTTAATCAGGGCACCAAGATAAATGTCATGCAATTATTACTTGCTGGCATTCTTAGCTTTGTCTTGCAAGTTGCGCAGCCGGTAGCAGTTCATGCCTGCCACCCCGAGCTCCTCCAGCAAGCCAAAGTTAGCCCAAGCGCCAACGACAGCCCCAATGCCGGGGATGAGCTGGAGCATTTTGCGAAAATCTATCGTGTCCCGATACTCCTGCTGCAGCTGCAGCCAATCCACCTGGTTCGCATAGTCGGCGGCAGGAGGAAAGGTCTGCGAAATTACAGGCCAATTCTTAATCGTATGAAGCAGCCCCGGCTTCTTCTTCGAACTGGAGAACGCCAACTGAAACACATACAGAATGAACAATCTTTCTCTATAGTCCCTAGTCGAATATCCGTAAATATGCGCTAATTCAAAAAGGAACTTCAACTTAATCCCGATTAGAATCGGGAAATCGGCAAGGCCAAGCAAAATGCCGCCAGCCCCTGCTCCTGCACCCTCGGCGGCGGCGATTTTTTTATAAAGTGACAGTAACTCCTCGGCTTTCGCATCGCGGTCCGCCATGGTTACACCCTTCAGAGGCTCCGTCGCAGGCATATAATGAATGCCGAATAAAGTCGTTTGCACAATCCCTTTCACCGTCGCGGTGATCGTATTGTGAATCTTCTCGGGAATCACTTGATTGATGCGATTTTGAACGGATTTGGAGGCGCGCTCGATCAGGTTCGGTTGCTTTTGCAGACGGATTTCCCAACGTTTAAGCTTGCCCTTCATTTGCTGTTCGTAGATCGTGTACGGCTGTTCCATAGCTTCACCACCGTTGGTTAGATTCTTATATTTTCACTTCTTTTTCGTTAGTTTCGACTGAGCTTTTTCAATATTCTTTGCCACGCGATACTGCACGATCCTGCTGATTAGCGCTAATCTCCTTTTAAAGGGATGGTTAATTGTATTATACACGTTGGGTGAGGGAGAATTCATTAGGCTCCGTGCGATTGCGGGAAACACTTGAATATAAAATAATAAATCTTTATCCTACCGTTTATTTTTACCGAATTATGACAAATCGTGTCGTTTACAACCCCAAAAAAGTGCTGTAATCTTATTCTATTGAAAGGTGGCGATGATTCCTGAATTTCCTAAGAACCCTTTTGAACCTTTGGATTCCCTATAAGCGACTGACCGGCATTTTTTTATTTTGCCTTCTCCTAGAAGTTGGATATTCGGTAGCTGCTCCTGTGAGCCTGAAATATCTGGTGGACGAAGCTTTTATACCCAAAAATCTTCATCATTTCGCAATCATTTTGATCATACTGATTGGCACCGGCTTTCTCAATATTTGTGCAAGTATTGGCGGAGAATACGCACTAGGAAATCTCGGCGGCCAGATCATCAAAAAACTACGGATCGAGCTGTTTACACACTTACAACGGCAATCGCTCCCATTCCATCAAACATACAGAGTTGGCGATCTTGTCACCCGATTCTCGGCAGATATGGGCTCCGTGGAAAGAGTGGTGCGCATCGCATTCCCATTTTTTTTGAAGGAAGCTTTAAGTGTTCTGCTTGGACTCATTTTACTATTCTCTATTGAATGGAAGCTCACACTAGCTATGCTTGCCGGCTCCATGCTGATGTTTATCGGGCCAAGACTCCTCCAAGGGCGCGCGGAAGTCGCCAATATTCACTACAAAGAAGCACAGGAACGTTTCACGAATACGATTGATGAGATGGTTAAGGGACATAAAACGATTAAAAGTTTACATCTGCAAGCCAGGTTTCAAGAGCGAGCCCGTAAACAGGTGCATGAGCTCTTTTCCTTTGGCCTAAAATTACAACTTACCAATTCCATGATGGAGCGGCTCCCGCTTATATCACTTTTGATTTTGAACGGAATTATGATTGGCTTCGGCGGTTATTTGATCTTCCATGACATGATGACGATAGGCGGTTTTATGGCCTTTTTCACCTTATTCTTAAGTGTTGGACAGTCAGGCTCTAATTTAGCCTACATCATTCCGAACCTTATCGATTCCAATATTAGCTTTCGGCGCATCCGAGAAATTATGGATCATCAACCCAGCGTTCGGGAGGTTCCTCATCCTCTAGAGCTGCCTTCTTCTCTTCCCTCGATTCGGATGGATGATGTGACCTTTGGTTATAACGAGGAGTCCGATCAATTACGACATGTAAGCTTGCAAATTGCAGCTGGTAGCTATGTCGCTTTCATTGGCACCAGCGGCTCTGGCAAAAGTACTGCCCTGCAGCTGTTGTCCCGCTTTTATGATCCGAAGCAAGGCTCTGTCTCGATGGATAACTACGACATTCGCACCCTAAGTGAAGCTTCTTTACGAACACAGTCCACACTCGTTACGCAGGATACCTTCTTATTTAATACGACCATTCGGGATAACTTGCTGTTGGATAGCGGTGCTTCGGAAGATGAAATGATCGAGGCGGCCAAGCAGGCAAACATTCATGATGTCATTGCAAGTTGGCCTGACGGATACGATACACAGGTGCATCATGAAGGGGGCTCACTATCAGGTGGCGAACGCCAACGTTTATCGATTGCAAGAGCGCTCCTAAGGAAGCCGAACATTTTGCTGCTCGATGAAGTAACCTCAGCATTGGATCCAGCTACCGAAGCGGACATTAATCAGCTCGTTGATCGGCTTAGATCCGAGAAGACCATTGTATCCGTGACACATCGCTTATCCTCAGTTAAGAACGCCGACTGCATTTATGTTTTCCATGACGGCCGAATTGTGGACTCTGGTACCCACCATGAGCTTCTACATAAGAGCAATTTCTACCGGAGTCTCTGGGACAAGCAGTTTGGATTTAACCTATCTGAGGACGGACTCTACGCCACGGTGGATATGGACAGGCTTGCCAAGCTTCCCTTCTTCGAAGGTATTGCACCTCCGCTGCTTAAGAACATCGCTATGTTATTTACAACTGAAACCTGTAAAGAAGGCGAGAATGTTGTGAGCGAAGGCGATGAGGGCAACAAATTCTACATTATTGTCCGTGGTAAATTTGAAATTATAAAACGTATGCCTGATGGTGGGGAACGACGGGTCGCCGTACTGCAAGATGGGGATCATTTCGGTGAAATTGCCTTACTTCACAATGTCCCCCGAAACGCAACAGTAAGGGCGATAGGTCCCTCGGTACTGTTGTCCGTCAGACAAGAAGCTTTTCACCGTTTAATGGCTGAACACCCGCAGATTCTACAATCTTTGGAACAAACACTTCAGAAACGAATCGGATAATGACTGGAAGTCAGAAAGGAGATTCAAGATGACGATAAGTTACCAAAAGTGTGTCAGTGATGACGATTTCGCCAAGGCCAGTTTATTCATGTTATCCCATAAGCGCGACCTGCATGCTTCTTATTCTACGTTAGAAATGGTTACTCTCATCTATTCCTACGTGACTCAGGGCAATCTGATTTGTGCAAAAGATGCCGATAACCGTGTGGTCGGAATCGTAGCCTATTACTACGGAACACCTGAACAGGAATTTCAGGATAAGGATGTTGCCTTAGTAGATATTGCCATTGCAGATAGAGCTTATCGAGGGTCACGCTTATTTATCCAAGGACTGAATTATATGGTAAATCAGATCATGGAGGGACATCCACAGGTCCAGGAGTTCAGGCTTGCCGCCTTGGCCGAGAACGACTATCTCTGTCAGCTGTATGCCAAATTTACAAGATCACGCTTCGAACGCGAAGGCAGTCACGGCAAAGAAGTCGTTTTTTGTGAAAAAATTAACAATCTCAAGGATACCCTAAAGAAATTTACTAGGATATAATGGAAATAGAAATACAAATTACGACAAAAAGGAGGCAATCCGTATGTTTCCAGTACCCCCAACTCTCGACAAAGGTTCTAAAAAAGGCGGCGGCTTCGGTAAAATCGTTAAGGTTAACGATTCACTTCGCGTACAACCACAGTAATGTCTTTTGAATTCCGAGTAAGTGAATTTGAAATGGATCATGAAGCCTATATGAACTTCCTGCTGCACCATCATGACGAACTCAATTTGCCTTATACTTTCGGCATGAAGCTCAGCTTCATCAGTAGTCCGCTCTTTCTAGGTAAAGCCATGCTCATCATCAACGAAGATTCCTACGACATGGTCGGCGCGGCCGGCTTCGGTTACGGCACCGGTCCCGGCGATTACGAGGATCAGCATATTTGTCAGATCGAGGTTGCCTTTATTGAAAAAGAGATGCGGAGATCCTCTTTATTCGTACAAGGACTACGTGCACTGGTACATGCCATCAAGGCTGGCAATCCCGGCGTCGGGCAGGTTCAGTTCTGGACTTCCGCGGCCGAGGAGGGGCAGGATCGGCTTTTTGCCAAATTCCTTGCTCTGCCCGGCTCGACGAAAAACATTGTGAACACCTTAGCCCTCTATACGGTGCCGTTTCATGAACTTGAGGCTTATTGTCACCGTTTGAAGTAATTAGAGCAAGACAAAAAGGAGCTAGCCCATTTGTAGGGGTTAGCTCCTTTTTGGTCTCATTGTGATAGAAAATGGTCTCTTTAATTGGTTTTCGGGAGCTTGTTGATGAAGGCTTTCAGGCTTTCTTCTCCGTTGATAAACAGCCTTTTGAGCGAGTAAGGGTACTGCTGATTGGTTGTGTAGCCTTGATCGATCGTAAAAGCATACCGAAAGCCGTAATCTTTTAAGACCTTCAACGTTGTTTGGTTATATTCACCATAGGGATAGCAGAATACGTCTGCTTGTGTGCCTAGCTTCTCCTCAATTAACTTTCTAGCTTCTGTGATCTCATAGGCTTGTTGTTCTGCAGAAAGCTTAGGCAGATGAGGATGTGTCATGCCATGCGGTTGGATGTCCCAACCTGCTTGTTGGAGCTGCTTGACCTGTTCCCAATTCAAATAACCAGCGTCCTCGACCATGCCTGGTGACATGAAAAGCGTAGCAGGGAAATTGTATTTGGCCAGAATCGGCATTGCCTCCTCCACATTATCCACATAGCCATCATCAAAAGTAAGCAGTACAGGCTTATCTGGCGCTGCGTGAACACTTTTCTTTTCTATAAGGTTAATGAATGTTGTGAGAGAAATAGGCGTATACCCATGGTCGGACAGATATTTCATCTGCGCCTCTAGCTTGGCTGGAGAAATAACGACTACATTTCCTGGATCAATGGTGACGCTATGATAGTTGAGGACAGGAATGCTGACTTTGGATGAAGCATATGGAGTAACTACCCCATTGGGCATGTAGGTGTCCACGGTAACGGAAGTTGTCTGAGGTGGGGCTGTCAACTCTTGCACGGATGGTGTTGGTGCTGGAACGGATGGCGTCGGCGATGGGATTGTGTCCACTTGAGTTGGAAATGGTGGCTGCTCTGGCTTGTCCGGTGGAAGGGAAGAAAACTCCGCGGGTACAGGCGTAGACACGGAAGATTGGATGAGTTCTTCGGCTTGTACTTCTATGAGGATGGGAGCTGTTGAAGAATTAAGACCACTGATGAAAAAGAGAAAAAGAAGCGTAAACAATCCCGCTAGTACCGTGTAAAATAGGAACCTCTTCCTTCGGACGTTCATAGCAAACCACCCATTTCTCGAGGAATCATCTATCACTCTATTTGTAAGCCGTGATTGAGAGAAATATTCCTAGATTTTGGGAATGGGTGGGGAGATTGAACTTCTAACGGACACGAGTGACGTTATTTGTCCCAAAGATGGGCTTTTTAGAAACTAACGGACGCGATAGCCGTTAAATGGCCCTAACAAGCCGAAAGTTCCCTGATTTCAGTCAAATAAGGTCATCCATGTCCGTTAGCATAGCTAAGCAATCGAATATAGCCTAATAGCATCTGCTGTGTCCGTTAGCATCTTACTTGTTGCTACTTGTTGCTACTTGTTGCTACTTGTTGCTACTTGTTGACTAATGACACTGCTGATACTGCTAGATTGTTAATACTGTTAAGTAAAAAGCAAAAGCACCCAAGCAATTAAAGCAATCACCACTAAGATCGTGTCCCCACGCTCCCACTCTAGTGTGTTTTTCCTGAGCAACAACGTTGTACCATCAATTTGTTTCATCTCCATCGCGACGGTCATTTGTTCCGCTTTGTGGAACATGCCTAGTAAAAGTGGAACGACCAGCGCAGGAATGTCGCGCACGCGAACACTACCTGGGCGGACAGAGGCTTTGCCTCGTGCCCGCACGATCATCGAGAATTGCTGCCATTCCCGCATGATGAGCGGGATGAAGCGGAAAACAAACGAAACCGCCAAGGAGAAGGATGCCACGGGCAACTTTACTTTGTACAAATATTTCAAGGCCCAGTTCAGTCCTTGCACGAGCTGGCTATAGGGGGTCGACATGGCGAGCCAGCAGCCTGCCATCAAGACGACAAATAATCGTGTCAGAATAAAGGTGGTGCTCCAGCCATTGTCAACCGAGTAGCCAAGCGGTGAGAATTGGATCCCCGCCAGCGCGACGGAAAAGATCAGGAAAATCGCATACGACGTTGCGATTTTGCGGATTCCGCCCAACACACTGCGCGGGAGGCCGAGAAACGAGCAGCCCACGAGCGCTGCGGCCACCGCGAGGCTGCCCCACCCCTGCTGCCCCATCGTGCCGATGGCGAGCAGCAGGTAGAGCAGCCACTTCGCGCGCGGGTCCAGCCCCAACCACCCCGCCTGCGGCGCGGGTGGTTCCGGCGCCGGCCGCTGCGCGGGCCGCGGTGGCTGCGCCACGCGCGCGGCGTCCGTCCCCGCCGCTGGCGCAGAAGCGCTGGCGCTGCCCGCTTCGCGCAGCGCAGCCAAGATCGCCGATGCGGCAAGCGCCGGCGTGAGCAGATCCGGCGCGATGGCGATGCCGACGCGCGCCATCTCCACAGAGGCCTCCGCGCAGCTCGGGAGGCCAACCCCGGCGCGCGCCAGCACCTCGGGCGCGCGGCAGAGCTCTTGCGGCGAGCCGTCGAAGACGAGCTCGCCATGGTCTAGAACGAGGACACGGTCCGCTAGCGGAAAGAACGTGTCCAGATCATGCGTGGCGACGACGAGTCCGCCACGACCGACACGCTCGCGCAGCATGCGCAGCAGCTCGCGCACGGCGGCCGCCTCGAGCCCGGCAGTTGGCTCGTCCATGAGGAGCCAATCCGGCGCCGTAGCGAAGGTGGTCGCCAGCGCGAGCCGGCGCTGCTCGCCGCCACTGAGCGCGAAGGGCGAGCGATCCATGGCGAAGACGCCACGCGGATCGAGCGCATGGGTCGCCTCGCGAATGCGGCGATCCCGCTCTTCCTTTTCAAGTTTATACGGCCGAAGCGAATAAGCGAATTCTTGAGCTATGCTGCGTGCGAACAATTGCTGCTCGGGAAATTGAAACGTTAAGCCGAAGCGAAGCAATTGCTTGGGATCGGCTTTCATCGGTTTCAGCCAAATCGGCTGTTCATCCACCGTAATCGTTCCCGTTTGCGGCTTCAGTAGACCCGACATCACTTGCAGTAACGTAGATTTCCCTGACCCTGCGTGGCCGATAAGCAGAGTCACGGATCCTTCCTGCAGCATAAAGCTTATGTTCTGGAGCAACGTCACCTCAGGTGAATCAGGAACTGTTACTCCTACTTCCTTCAAGGCTATAGACATGAGATCACCTCCGCTAATTCTTCCATGTTCAGCGGGAGAGGGTCTAGAGTGAGTCCCTGTTCTAACAGATGCATCGCCGTTTGAATCACAAATGGCGGATCAAAGCCAAGTTCCACACAAGGCGAAGATATCTCGAAATTCTTTAATTCCTTTAATCTCTCAGATCTCTCAGATCTCTCAGATCTCTCAGATCTCTCAGATCTCTCAGATCTCTCAGATTTCTCGGATTTCTCAGATTCCCCCCCAGCTTCCCCATAAAAAAACTCACGCGGCTCCCCATCAAAGGTAATCCTTCCAGCTCCAAATCCGACAACACGACTCGCATCCGCCACCTCTTCTAGTCGGTGTGAAATCCATACAATCGTCGTTCCTCGTTGATGCGCCTGGCGCACAGCTTCGCGAACTTCTTTGCGAGATGCTGGATCCAGCATGGCCGTCGGTTCGTCCAAAAGCAGAACCTCTGGACTTGCTGCGAGTGCAGCAGCGAGATTTACGAGTTGTTTCTGTCCCCCAGATAAGGTAGCCATTGTACGCTCCGGCGATAGTGACAACCCTACAGCAGCTAATACTTCCGCATACCAGCTCCTGCGTTCCTCGGCCGTTAATTGTTGCGCTTGTGGTAAGAAATCTAGCTCCTCCGCTATCGTTTCTCCTAGAAATTGAGCTTCTGGCAATTGAAGCACGCCTCTTGTCGCCTGCGTCACATCGTCGGTTCTAAGCTGAACTTGCCCTTCCGACAATGGGTTCAGGCCTAGCAGCACGCTAGCAAGTGTACTTTTCCCACTCCCATTGGGTCCCACAACAGCGATCCACTCGCCTCTATGAATGTCTAGCGAGACACCCGACCATACACGTCGCCCTTCTCCTGATTCCATTCGATAGACGATCGAAGCGTTCTTTAATGACATTAATTTTTCTCTTGTAGGCATATGTAAAAAGTCCCTTTCACTTTTCTAGCAGTTGTGCTATCATCTGTATTGTCAACTTGTTATCCACTTATTCGGTTTACAATAGAATAACAATACCAGAAACAGGAGTGATCAACAATATGAAACTTACGTTACGTGGTGTAATTTTCAGCGCATTATTTGCAGCAATTCTCGTGTTATTCAGCTTTATCAAAATTCCTCTTCCTACGTCACCTGTACCCATTACACTTCAAACATTAGCCGTTATGCTTGCTGGAGGCTTACTAGGCGCACGATACGGATTCCTAAGTATGGCCCTTGTCGTCGTTCTTACCGCGTTGGGCTTTCCCCTTCTAGCTGGGACTGGCGGTATTGCCAAAGTTCTCGGACCAAGCGGTGGCTTTATCATGATCTGGCCGATATGCGCCCTACTCGTTGGTCTTATTTTACCGCGTATTCGTCTGAAAGGCATCAAGGGCTATATCGCTGCATTTCTTGTTCTTGAAGTTTTCGGTTCCCTTTTTGCATATTTAGCTGGCGTACCATGGTTAATGTATAAAGTTCCTGCTTATTCCTTTGCAGATGCAATGGCCGCCGGATGCTATCCATTTCTCGCTGGAGATGCGATTAAAGCGGTCGTAGCTGCACTCATCATTGCGCCTGTTCGCCAAGTCTTCCCGCCACAGCGCCTTACAGGTTCATCTTCACATAGCATTGTAAAGACAGAGAATTCGCAGGATGCGTTGACTCACTAATGCACAAATAAGAGCCATCCTCAAGTAGCTGATCTACTTAAAGATGGCTCTTTCATTTGTCTATTAACTTTTACTCTTGTACTTTTAACTTTTACTCTTTTACTTCTTCGTAAACCACTCATTTAAAGCATCAATCGCAGTCTTCCCGCCCTTAGCATCAAATTCCTGTGTAAATTTGTCGAACTCTGACAAATCACGTTTACCCATAATAAATTTCATTGAGTTTTCTTCAACATAATTACGAAGTTCTGTGAATTTGGTATCGTACGCTTCAATCGATGGCGCAAAGTTCGTTTCCTCACGGGATTTTTTGAATTTAAGCTGAGGCTCATAATAAGGCAATAAGCTTTTGGCTTTCAGTCTTGCATCAATACCAAAATCCGTATCCCCTAAGCCGTACATCGAACGCCAGCTAATTTTGTCACTTTGTTCTTTCGTCTGCGTATATACCCCATTTGCTTCTGTGTAATCCTCGCCTTTAATACCATAATTAATCAAGATATCGGTTTCTGGCTTGTACAAGAAGTTCAGGTATTGCGCTGCACCCAACTTATTTTTAGCTTGTTTGGGAATCACAACGTACTGCGTTGAAATCGAAGCATCTTGAATCCCCGATTGACCATTTTTGCCAACTGGAGGTGCAATAAACTGTACAGAGCCGCCATTTTTCTTTTCCTGTAGGGCTTTGTCCACGTCAATGCCTGATGAGAAATACAACGTATTAAACACGGCTGTTCCGTTAATTAACTTATCTTTGCTATCTTTATTAACTGCAAATTCAGGATCCAATAATCCTTCGTCATACCATTTTTTAAGCGTTGTTACGAATTCTTTGTATTCCGGCTGTACCCAGGAGAATTTCAATTTCCCGTCTTTGACGACTGTAGGTGTAGAAACGCCGAAGGCAGCGGAGAAAGGGAAAAATCCATCAAAGAAAGATCCCGCACTTGAAGTCGCCATCGTTAGTGGCGTAATATTTTTCTTCTCTTTAATTGTCTTCATGGTTGAATAGAACTCATCGATCGTTGTTGGCGCATTCAAGTTTAATTCTTTCAAAATATCCGCACGCTCAATAAGGCCGTTGCCTACTTTTAAGGCATTTCGATATGGGATCGCATACACTTTCCCTTCATACCTCAAAGCATCTAGCGTCTCTTTACTTGCCATCGTGGACAAATTCGGAATTTGCTTGGCAATTAAATCATCGAGAGGCTCGAGCGCGCCTTGTTTGGCCAGTTTAAAGTAGTCGGATTTGCCATTGACCATGATAAGATCAGGCACATCGCCAGAAGCAAAGATGATAGATGTTTTCTGCGATGGATTTTCATTTGGAAGTGACTCATATTGAATATTAAAGCCCGAGTTCTCCCTTAACTTATTAATAATCTTATTATTATTCATGGTGTCTGAACCTTTGAATTGCTCCATAACGCCGTGGTACAGTCGGGTAATTTTTAAATCCTTGAGCGCTTTGGTTTCTCCCTCACTCCCACTTGTTGCCGTCGCAGTCTTTTCTGCTCCTGTCTGTCCTGCGTCCTTGCTTGTGCTGCACCCCGCCATGACAAGCATACACATGACTACACTCATACTGATTGCCGCTGTTTTTCTATAAACCATGATTGCGCCTCCCTATTTAATTATACATATATGAAAGTTCGGAAAAAGTCATGGAATTATCCCTTGACCGCACCTAACATAACACCTTTAACAAAATATTTTTGAATGAAGGGATACACACAAAGGATCGGAAATACCACGCAAATGATGGCTGCTGCCGTCGTTGATTCTGGTGTGAGTTCACTTAACACGCCGCCTGTCGTCATGTCTCCCGTCTTGGAGTTGGTCACGATCTGCATCAGGAATACTTGCAGTGGCATCAGACCTCTATCGGTGATATACATCATCGCTTGAAAAAAGCTATTCCAGTAACCGACGGCATAAAACATCGCGATCGTTGCAATGGTTGGTAGAGATAAAGGCAGATAGATCCAAGTAAGAATCCGTATGTTGGAAGCCCCATCCATAATTGCCGACTCTTCCAAAGCCTCGGGCAGGCTCAAAAAATAGTTGCGGATTAGGATTAGATTAAACGGTGCCAAGGCCAGTGGCAGCATAATCGACCAGAGTGTGTTCAGTAATCCTAATTGCTTCACAACCAGATAGGTTGGAATTAGACCACCACTGAAGAACATCGTGATGACAAAGAACAACATAAACCCTCTTTTAAAAGGAAAGTTTTTCCTAGAGAGTGGAAACGCAGCCAATACAGTGACAGCCATGCTGATTGCCGTTCCAACTACAGTAATAATCAAGGAATTCCAAAATGACATGTAAAACTGTTTATAAGAGAGTACATATTCATAGGAAGCAAAGTTGAAGCCTTTCGGCCATAGCCAAATCTCTTTAGCTAGAATAAACGTTTCGCCACTGAGTGACTTCGCTACAATATGAATCAAAGGTACAATCGTTGATAATGAGAGCAGCGACAATAGGATGACATTTACATAATTAAATATGGATTCTCTCCGAATTCTTTTCATGACAAGCCCTCTACTTTCTCTTCCTTAGAAAATTCCTTCTTCCCCCATTTTCCTCGCAAATACGTTGGCCAAAATCAGAAGTACGCAGCCAATGACTGACTTGAATAATCCCGCTGCTGTCGTTAGACCAAATTGCATAGAGCCTAGGCCCACTCGAAACACATACGTATCAATGATATCCGCCACATCATAGACAGTTGGGTTATACATAACCAGTACTTGTTCAAAACCTGCATCTAAGATATACCCGATTCGCAACAAGAGAATGACTATAATGGTTGACTTCAGACCTGGAAGAGAAATATGCCAAATTTGTCGAAAACGATTCGCACCGTCCACGGTAGCCGCTTGATATAGCTCTTCATTAATCCCTATCAGTGCAGCGAGATAAATGATGGCTCCCCAGCCTGCTTCTTTCCAAACATCTGAACCCACGAGAATCCAGCGAAAAATTCGTTCATCCGACATAAAAAAAATCGGATCAAAGCCTAACATTTCGATGATTCTATTGATGATCCCGCTGCTTGGAGACAACATATCAATGGCAAGACCGCCAATAATGACCCATGAAATAAAGTGAGGCAGATACGTGATCGTCTGCACCATTCGTTTGAACCTGACGAATTTGAGTTCATTCAGCAGCAAGGCTAGAATAATGGGAATAGGAAACCCTACGAGCAGTTTCATCAAGGAGATCATAACGGTATTTCTGACTACCCTTGGGAATTCATCGAACGTGAATAACTCGCGAAAATATTGAAATCCCACCCAATCGCTACCCCACACACCTTCCATCAAATTGTAGTCTTTGAAGGCAATGATGACGCCATACATCGGCATATATTTGAAGAGGAGGATGAGGATGACCGCAGGCAGTACCATGAGATACAAATCCCAATACTTCAGAAGCTTGACAGACCTCCCTTTTGTTATTTTCACTTCCCTGTTTACTGTCAACGAATTTGTCTTCATCATGTGTGATCTCCTTAGCTATCGTGCTCTTCTCTTGTACTAACTATATCCCGACAGGTAATGAAAATGTAGACTAATCCTTCTACTTTAATGACCACAATTTCTACGTTTTTACATGCAAAAAAAGACACCAACAGTTCGTGTTGAATGTCTTTTTTCATCAAAAAACTTATGACTTGTTCATTTCACTTGGCTTGATTCCCCAGTACTTCTGAAAGCTCCGCGAGAAGTAATTCCCGTTCTTATACCCGACTCGTTCTGCTACTTCATACACTTTGCTCCCCGTAGCCAGCAGCTCCTTCGCCTTTTCCATCCGTAGTCTCAGTACGCTATCCGAGAAATTGCTGCCGGTCACTTCCTTAAAGATCCGGCTCGCGTAGGCATAATTCATATACATCTTTTCAGCGACAAAATATAAACTTAGCTCTTCCTCATATAAATGCCGATCAACGAAAGCCAAAATTTCACTCACCGTAATATGCGTACCCGATTTACGGCGATCGCTAATCGATCGGCTAATTCGCGCCATCATGCGATGTAGCCATTCCATGAGCTGTTCCTTCGTCAACAACTGATTAAAGTTCATAAAATCTGTGTAGTCTTCGGCAAGCGTTTCGCGTAAACTCCACCCGTGAGAATTGACAATTCGCGTCAGTAATGCCGTGATGCGGAGAAGCATCTCTTTCGCCTCGGCAATGGGATGGCTCGGCGAGAAACCGATATCCATCAACGTGCTGATGAGCTCTGACCGCTTGCTCTCATTGCCCGTTTCCACAGCTATTTCAATGTCCTTCTCCAGATCATTCATATTCAACCAGACTGACTTCGAAGGCGCATCGTTCCGATAAGGAATGACGGTTTCATTGCCCAGCACGATGCGTTCCTGCAGCGCCATTCTACTCTGCTTATAGGCAATCGGCAGCAAAGCTTGATCTTCCACACAAGTTCCAAGGCCAGCGCTGGCTGTCAGCTTCAAGCAGGATTTAACCGTGCTAAGCAGTCTGCCGAGCTGCTGATTCACTTTGAGTTGAAATCCTGACACCTCTACACTTGAAGGGGCAAAGAAGATAATGGCCGTCAACCCGTCATCATCCTGCAGAACGATGCCATCCCTATCCTCCACGACATCCCGGGTAATGTTAAACAGCGAATACTGAATTAAGGGCCGCTCCCCTGAATGGAAACGGACATCGGTTTCGGCGATCGGATCCATATCGAGCGTGACAGGCAAATAGATATTGCCCGCTAGGGAGTAGCCGATTTCCTGACTGCGTTTTTCTAATTCCCACGTAGACAAACGCCCGCTCAACCAATTTTTATAAAAAGACTGTTTAAGATGCGGCAGATGCTCTTTCCATCGCTGCTTCAGAAGCGCTATGTTATGAATATCATTCAATTCCTGTTCACGAAGTTGTTTGGCTCTCAATACCGTTTCCAGTACAACCTCATTCTCCGCCGGCTTTACCAGATATTTGACAACGCCATAATCGATGCTATCCCGTGCATATTCGAAATGGTCAAAACCCGTTAATATGATAACCTTCACATGCGGATATTCATCCTTCAGTACCTTTGCCAGCTCAAGACCACTCATATCAGGCATATGAATATCTGTAATGACGATATCAATGCAGTCCTTTTCTACAGCCACGACGGCTTCCCTGCCGTTTGCCACAGCACCGGCAATTTCAATGTCATAGTCTTTCCATGGAATCCCATAGGCAATCCGCTCTCTGACTTGAAATTCATCTTCAGCGACGAGCAGCTTCATGATCTTCTTCCCCCACTCGTATAGGTATGATTAAGGTAACCTTTGTTCCGAGTCCCTCTTCACTTTCAATCCGGACGTCCGCTTCTTCTCCATAATATAACTTCATTCTTGATTTCACATTTTTCATCCCAAAAAATTGACTCGACGGGCTTTCTTGCGGCACTCGGTAAAGCTTACTTGTCAGTATACTTAGCTCCAGTTGGATTTGCTTCAGCAAGGCGTCTGGCATGCCCATGCCTGTATCTTCTACATCGATGAATAAAAGATGTTGATGAACCCTGGAGCGAATTCGCAGTTCGCCTTCAAACGGGCATTTCTCAAGTCCATGAATAATCGCGTTTTCTACAATGGGCTGCAGCAGCAATTTGAGTACAGGGATGTTCTCGGAGCCTTTTTCCAAATCAATCTCAACTGAAAAGTGCGCAGTTCGCATCTGTTGAACACGAATGTAATACAGCAGATGCTGCATCGTTTCCTCTAATGTAAAATGATTTCGTCCCTTTCCCAAGCTAACTCTGAAAAATTTGGCCAAGTTCAAGACCATTTCGCTAATTTCTTTCATATTGAATTTGACAGCAACCGAATAGATGGAATCCAGTGTATTATAAAGAAAATGCGGATTGATCTGCGATTGCAGCAAACTAAACTCCGACTTGGCTAAACGCAGCTCCTTCTCATAATCCTCCTCAATCATAACTCGCTGAGACTCCGCCATCTGATTAAAACCGTTCATCACGAGTCCGAATTCATCTCTTCGATCATGTCTGATTTGATAGTTCAGATCCCCCTTGCCAATGAATTTGAAAGCGCTTGATAATTGGCGCAAAGGCTTTAATATTTGAATGTAAATCAGCCAAGCCGTCCACACGGCAAGAAGCACGCTAAGTAGAATAATAAGATAGGTAAAGAGCTGCAACCGATGCGATTGTTCGAAAATTTCATCCTTTGGCTGCTCTAATTGAATAGACCACGCACCGCTTGTTTCTTTCATTGAGAACATGTCGGAAGCATAGGCTTGCTTAGATGCAGGGTTGGTCTCCAGAATCAGCCTGTTATTATAAAATAAAGAAATGTTCATCCGCTCGGTCGTTTGGAGATGTTGAATAATACTCTGAAGCGACGATTTATTTACAGCAAAAATTAACACATTCGGCTCTGGCGAATCTCTTAACACGTCAAGCAACCTAATATAGTAGATATTGGAGCCTTTCAAATATACGTTCTGATCCCCGCTGGAACCCGCAGTAGGAATATAAATAACCAAAGAACCAATGCCCCGAACGACTTGCTGGAACCAGCCTTCTTCTTTCACCTGAGGCCATCTGAACGCCCCCAGCGCTGTCGAAACGCCATTGCCGCTAGCTCCATGAACAATATAGGCCTCTTGAATGGCACCGTTAATATTGGCAAGAGAAGTCAGCTGCTGCATGACTGTATGAATATCATATAAATGAGTCGGGTTAAGCGGGTCTTCAATATCCCTAAAGATGTTTACGATACTGGGATTGGAGCTAATCAGTAGGGTCTGCTGGTCCATATTTGTAGCAATTTGCTCCATATAGGCAAGTGACGTCAGGAGTGCCCCCTTCGTCCGGTCACTAATTTGCACATTCATAATGCCTTGCGAGTAGTTATTGGCAAAAATACTTACACTGACCAGTGGTATGAGAATAAGCAAAAAAGTTAAGGTAAGCTTGAGCTGTAAGGAAATCGCACCCTGTGTGCTTTTCACGGTCGCACCTTCCTCTCTATGCCTGAGCCTCGGTGTGCAGTTCTCCAACTCCCCGGCGGGCTGCCGTAATATTTGGTGAAAGCATGGGTGAAAGCATAGGCATCGGAATAGCCGAGCAATAACGAAACTTCGCTGATCATATAACCAGAGGAAAGCAGCTCGGCTGCTTTTTCCATTCGCAATCGATGCAAATACTGGACAGGTGATACCCCCATTTCCTCCGAAAACATTTTCGAAAAATAAGTGCGGTGTAGGGCTACGTAATCGGCAACATCACGAACTGTAATATTTTCCATATAGTAGGTGTCCATAAACGCAACGCTTTTAGGGATCCAGTTCTCTTTGCCGGTCTGATTCTTTTCGGAAGGATCCGAGGGCACCATAAGACCGAAAATGCGGTATAGGATGGAACATAACTCGTTATGCCGTTTCATGTCGTATTTACGGGGAAGAAACAACTGGCGAAGTGTAGCTTCAAGCTCCTTGGACATGACCCCGTACAGGTAAGGAGCGGCCTTGCTAAAGCCAGCAGCAGCAAAGAGTTCTGGCGCTTGCGATCCATCCATGGAGATCCAAATCATCTGTAATGTTGTATTGCTCGGAGCTAGCCGATAACGGAACGTACTCCCCGGTACCATTGCAAACACATCGCCTTTGGACAAAATAATATGCTCTTTGTCAAAGGTGAACTCAACCTTCCCCTCCATAATAAAGTGCATATTGTAATACTCAAGAAGCATGGGCCCTGCTTGATAACCAGGCTTAGCGATATTTCGACCAAGACGGAGCGGCCAGATGCCGCCTTTTTTGGCGAATTCGTCAGGGACGAATAGCTTTGATTCAAAAAATTCCTTAGCGGTTTCCTGCACGCCGATCACCATCCTATCCGTTATCCCTTCTATTGTAGCAAATGCTGAAGATGATTGAATATGGCGCAGAAGCGAAATAAAAACCTCTCTCTTTGGCCGTTGGATCCCGCCTGTTTGAGAGAGGTTTTCATTTTTACATATGAATGAAGATCAGATCGTTATCAACCGAAACACCGAATTTCTCCACCGTGACATCATACGTTTTGGTGCGCATCGCCGCATCCGTGATCATGCAGCCTGTCGGAATATCAAACTCCCACTGATGCCAAGGGCAACGTACGATTTCACCCTCTCGATCAAATTGAAAGTCACCTGGACCTTCAGAAGACACATAGGCTGTCACCAGGCCTTTGCACAGCTCTGCTCCTTGGTGAGGGCAAATATTGCGCAGGGCATGAAAGACTCCGTTGATATTATAGATACCGACACTGCGTCCTTCAACCTCGACAATCTTATGGGTGCCAGGCGGAATCTCCCCTACCGTCCCTACGATGTGCTGCGAGCTTTGCTTCATTTCGTCTCCTCCGTTTTGCGTGGAGGCAGGCCATATAGCTTAGCTGCATTCTGATAGTAGATGCTGTCCCATAGCTCAGGTTCCAGTTTGGGCAATGCTTGACTTGGTGAATCATAATCCCAATGCGGATAATCACTGCAAAACATAAGCGTTTCTTTAGAATAGATGCTCTCTAACATATGGTCGAAGATCTCACGGTTCGGTGTCTCCTCAAACGGTTGCGTGGTCACACGGACATGCTCCCGGAAATACTCGCTCGGTTTCTTGCGAACCCAAGGCGTTTGCACCCGCAGTCCTTTCCATTCTTGATCGAGCTTCCACAGGAATGGGGCTAGCCACAAGACGCCGGCTTCCTGTAGGACGACCTTCAACGTAGGGAAGCGCTCGAACACCCCATCGAAGATAAAGCTGGCCAAATGTGCACCCATGACCGCGGGACGCGCACAACGCTGCTCAATGTAGTGCGTCACATACCCCGCCCCCGTATGCGGGCTATTGATGCCTTCCCCTTCTAATCCAACGTGGATGGTGAAGGGTAAGTTATGGCGAACACAGGCCTCATAAATGGGATCATAATGCCGATTTCCATATGGTAGCGTAGAGCCGCTGGATACAACGACCTGCACCATGTCGGATCTGCCGCCGACGCGGTCAATCTCTTGCGCAGCAAGTTGCGGCGCCTGCTTCGCAATGAATACAGAGCCTCTCAACCGGCTGTCTTGCGAAAGCCAATGCTCAATCGTATATTCATTAATCCCTCGGCAGAGTGCAGCCGCATAATTATAATTAGGCGTAGCGTGTACGGCATAACCTTCCCCTGTGAGAATGCCATATTCGACATTGTAGCGGTCTAGATGCTGCTTTTGCATGAAGGCCAGGTCACTGCCGGCAGAACCGCCGCCTTCAGGATACGCATCGGCCATTCGGCCGCCTACGCCGCCATTAAAATGCATGCCTCCTGGCAGCGCAGGACCGTATTGCTTCATAAGCTCTTGATAAGCTCGCGGCAAGTAGGGTTTGATGGATTCCAACCCTGTTGCTTGATGAATGTCGCAATCAATAATGGATCGTTTCAGCTTCGGACGTTTGTCCGCCGGTAACGGTGTGTTGGTATTCGAAGTCTGCATATCTTTTGCCCCTCCAGCAATTTACATTAGATAGCAGGATGTGAGGTCGCAGATACGAACCATCCTTGCTTCTTGACCTTAATGTTACGTTTCCAGCGACCAAACAACAATGCTGTCGTGTCTTGTATCTTTTGCGATTTTGTAAGGTGGCTACATTCTCCTAGGGGATCGCCCTAACGTATACATCATCAAAATAAGCCTGCGCAATATGGGTGTATACGCCAATTTTCCCGCTTGAAAACGTGCTGTCGGTAACGTTGATCTTGAGCGTTCCATTGACATACGCTTTCATTGTACTCCCGTTCACTTCGAGCTTGAACAGATGCTGAACACCCGTACTCAGAGAGAGCGGAACAGAGGCAAGAATACTTTCCGAATTGTTCACAATCTTTCTAAGCGTCAGCTGCCCAGCATGATCATCATAATAAACGAAATAAAAGTTTTTACTATCAACGAATCTGGCAATTAGCCCCATTCGTCCATATATGCTGCTGCTCCAGCTATTCGCCTTTAATTTCGCCTCTACACTGTAATTTTGCCATGACGTATTTCCTGCTGAAGCTTTGGATCCGCCATAACCAAGATTGTCGGCAAAATAAACTTTGGAGCCTCCGTCCGGCACAATGCTAAATTGGCCGTAATGAATCGTCCAAATGCTGTTTCCACTCTCAAAACCTTCATAGAAAATGATATCCGAGGTCGTAAGCGACACGGTGCTCGATGCCGAATTTCCAGCAGGATCGAATGCTTTAATCATATACGTGTAAGCCGTAGGTCCGGATACGGCCAGATCGGTATACGTGGTCACGGTCGTGTTCAATGTGGCAATTTCAACGCCATTGCGATAAATTGTGTACCCGGATACACCCGCGTTGTCGATCGAAGCGTCCCAAGTTAGATCGACCCTCGTTGCGTAAGGAGAAACCGCGGTTACGTTAGCCGGTGGGGTTGGCGCAGTCGTGTCGGTGCCGATGAGCGGCGCGTACACCAACTCAAAGCCATACCCTTTGTCGGTCTCGAGCGGGACTGTAATCGTATCGCCAAGCACACTGATCGGAATCTCCTGCAATCGTACACCATTCATCGTAAGTTTGTAGGCTTTATATGCGCTTGGTGTTTTGGTTGTCTTCAGTTTCACTTCGGCAGTGCCGTACTTCGCCTGCGTTGGTAAATCTCCACGGTAGTAATAGGTTACACCGCTAACCGTTTCTTCACGCTCACCTGTCGCTGCCGCATCAGTTGTATAAATCACCAGCATTCTGCCGCTTTCATCCAGCGGCTGGTCATCAAGGGAAGCCACGGATAAAGTTCCCTTCGACAGGTTCGCCTCCATCGTGATCGGGCCAAGCTCATAGCTGTTGTTGTTCATCGTTCCTGCTGCAGCCACCACGTAAGGCGTGTTAATAAAGTAGGTATTTAAATTAAGGTCAAAAAGCAATTCACCTGTGTCGGAAACCAACTTGTTATCATTCAAATTCGCAAGCATACTCGTTTTCAGGCTGGTATCATCAATGGCATTGATAAACGTTTCCGCCACTTGCTTCAACGTCATGCTGTTCGTAATCGTAATTTTATTCGCAGCAGGAATATCGCCGTTTGCAATCTGCGCATCTGTAAGATCAGGTGTAATCTTATAGATGGCGTAAGGCTCTCCCGGCTTATCGGCATACACCGTTACCGTCTTGAACAAATGCGGGATGTACATACGATTCCGCTCTGGTGATTCATTTTCCGTTGCAGAGGCATGCGTTGTTACATAGGTTTTATCTCTCACGATAACAAATTTCGCATCAGCTGGTGTGAGATGAGCTTGTCGGAACACTAGTGTCCCTTGGTACTCGGACATCGTTGCAAGCACATCAGTTAAAGAATCAAAAGAGGTCGATCCTCCCTGCGGCGTTTGATTGACAGCCTCATTTACACGGCTTACGTAATGAAACCGATTCAGCATATCCCACCCTTGGTATGCTCCTGTTGCAGCCGTCATCAAGCCGATGTCATCTCGGCCTTTGTTTGGAAACTCATGATTAAATTCCGTTAAAGCAAATGGCTTGTTATATAGCTGCCCCAAGGCAAGACCGGGAATATAATTTTTGAAAATAAACGAGCCATATTGCGGCACATAATTCGCGCTTGATTCTGGTGCAAAGATCATGCTGTAACGTGGATGCGTCAATGGATTGTATTTGAAGGACTTTCCTCTGCCATCCACAATGCCGTTATACAGATGCGTTTCATGAACATCAGCCTGCGTCCGCCAATAATTCGCTAAGGAATCATTGATATAGTTAATGCCACCAATCGGTGCTTTGATGCCAATCGTATCCTTGAGATACGACTTCATTGCGCCGTAAGTAGCAAACTGTTTCTCGGTGAAGTACTCAGCCAGATCGTTTTTCGTGTCCCCCACCGCGCTCCAGAAATTATTTGGAAACGTTTCGATTTCCGGTTTTCCTTTGCCAGTCAAGTAATTATTGAAATCAGCGAGCATCAAGGCTTTAAAATTCGCGTTGGAGAAATCGGCATTGTAGAGAATCACTTCGTTCATAGGGGACACGCCCATAATTTGAGGCTCATCCTTCAAGGCAACAGTTGTATACGGATTCACATGATTAAACAGCTGATAGGCGAAAGATTGCCAGATGGCTTGCCCTTCCGGAAGGAGTGTGGCCAAATACTTGGATGCGGTTGAGCCATATACACTTTCACCTAAGCTAGGTACATTTTTGAAATTTGCAAAGGACAAGATGTCCAGATCAATATAAATGCCGCGGGCCTTCAGCAAGGCGTTAAAATAATCAAAATTATCAAGTTTATTCGTATTTAAGGTCACCGTGGTGGACGTGAGCGGCTGCATAAGTCCTTTGGCCCAATCATAATTCTGATCAATAGACGAGTAGCGCACCACATTATAGCCCATTGCAGCAATCCGGTCGGCCATGACGACCATTTCCTCCTTGGTTGGGTCTGTACCGTAACTACCGTTCAAATTTCCACCATAGTACTTCACTTTGGTATTGGGTTCATCTTCAAAATAGTAATCGCCGTACACATCGATTTGAACCGAACCCTTTGAGCCCGCTGGTGTATGGTTCAAAACAGACAAATCCATGGCACTGCCCGGAACAACAGCTATCGTTGTATCAATGGGGCGCCAATTGGCATCGGCTACAATGGGTGCTGCGCTGACTGGTGGAGCATAGCCTAAAGCACCGACCAGTGGAAACAATATGGTTGCAATCATGAGTCCTGCCAGCTTTGGCATCATCTTTTTTCTCATCGTTCATTCCTCCTGCATTCGTTTGTGATACATCCTCTAAAACCTCCGTGAAAGCGCTTTAAATAAATGTTGCATGAATGTTCTCTACATCACTCCCTCACAAGTAATGAAACGCTGCATACAAACGCTGTGCCTGCCTACTATAAGGGATTTCCGACCAAACCAACAATGATCGTATGTCTTTTAGTTTTGTGATTTTGTAAGCTACGCCGTCCTTCAAGGACAAGAGCGTGTATGAAAATAGCCGAATGTAATTCACAAATTTGATTAACTGGAAAAAGTACAGCTATTAATGAGGAATTTCCTCGAAAACTCAATTTAACTGGAAAACCTGTAGTTAAAACTACCTTTTTTCTTCGTATTAGGTGAAATGGATCAAATTAGATGCATATTTTCCATCTATTCTGCTTTTGTTCATTAAACGCCAATATTTAACAGCAGAAAATCCATCTATTCATCTGACGCACAGAGGAATTACGAAACTCCCCTCCGATCATCTCACTTTTCTGAGAATAAAATGAAAAAAAAGACCAGCCTATTAGGCTAGTCCTTACATTTATGAAAGCTACTTTCTAGCCTCATATTCGGCTGAAATCTTCTTAAATACCTCATAACTGCGATTGGCACATTCCGAAATCGCGATCGGATGGAATCCTGTCACCTCGGCATATAACTTATCGTTAAGTGGCTCGGCCCACGAGGCCGGAAGCTTGTCAGCCCCTAGCTTCGCTCCCATAATCGATCCAACGGTAGCGCCGTTGCAATCGGTATCCCAACCACCTAGAACCGATGTCGTAATCGCCAGCTCAAAATCGTCCTTCGCAAAGATTAGCGACGCAGCAACCAAAGCTGCATTATTGTTCGTATGAACGCAATGATAGTGCTCGAACGCATTCCAAATCCGCTCGACTAAATCTAATTGATCAACCGCACTGCGTGCAATGTCTACCGCTTGTCGAATATCTTGAGCCAATCGGCTATTGCTAGGAATTTCGCTAAGTCCTATTTCCACAATGCGTTCATTATCGGTCTCATTGAAAGCCGCTGCAATCATCGCGGCCACGAACATTTCCCCATAAATACCGTTCTTCACATGGGAAAAGGAAGCATCCCGCCATGCTAATTCAGCTGCAAGCTCTGGATTTCCCGCCGCACCGTATGCAAAGCCATCGGCTCTGATTTGAGCGCCAATCCACTCCCGATACGGATTTAGCCACGTTCGCACCCAGTCACTCTTCTGTGCCCAGTCCTCTGTTTTTTCACCTTGCAAATGAGAGGTCACTTGAGCGAAATTCAAATAAGACTGCGTCTCAGCTGTACATACTTGCTGGTAGCTAAGGTATTTATGCCATAGCTTACCAATATCCCAGCTATCGAAATTCAATCCTTTTTCCTCCAAAAGAATCAAACCTAACACGGTATAACGGATATCATCGTCGGTTTCCATAAACTGAATGTTTTCTTTCCAACTTTTCTGACACCAGTCATTCACTTTCAAATCATACTCGGCTGACGCTCGTGAAGTCCCTGGGGTATATCCGCTAATTGGCCAAGCATCTGCTCCCTTGAACCATAGCTCAATATTCTTCCATCCGTCTCTTCCACCACTGCCATGCATAAATTGACCATTCTCAAACGGTTTACCTAGTGCACACCCGATACTTCTTCCGAGCCACGCACCTTGAAATTGATTGAGCCATGCAGCATCCGATTTATCCGCCGGTAATTGGCGAGGCCCTTCGGGCCGAGTCGCACGAATGCCAGGCAAGTCGGAAGGCTCCTGATAGGGGAAGTCTGCACGAATTTCAAGCGCCATCAACTCTTGGTACACGGCCATTAGCTTGGCATCATCATTTTCAGCTGCAGCCCACTTGTCTAGGAATCCGCTGACATCGCAGCCCTCTTCTCCCCTTTGTACAATTTCTAAACGCACAATATCCTTTAATCGCTCCCAGCCAGCCATCGTAATACCACCTTTATGTTAAGATTTTAAGCTGATTATACGGGGGTGACTCTAGCAAAATCTTCTCAATTTCCTTCGCACTTCTC
This sequence comes from Paenibacillus plantarum, assembly GCF_013141695.1. GTDB lineage: Bacteria > Bacillota > Bacilli > Paenibacillales > NBRC-103111 > Paenibacillus_E > Paenibacillus_E plantarum. The sequence goes on along the minus strand of NZ_WHNY01000087.1, from coordinate 44,549 downwards.
AAAATAATTGCTTCACGCCAAATTGTTTACGATATTCTTGAGGAGATAGTCCAGCATCCAAATTAAAGGCTCGATAGAAGGAGGCCAAGCTCTGAAACCCACTGGAAAAGCTAATGTCTGCGATACTATCGAGGCTCGTGACAAGCTGTTTTTTAGCTTCGCTAATGCGCAGCTGCGTCATATAAGCAATAAAGCTGATGCCAGTATGCTCCTTAAAAAGGCGGCTTGTCCGCGCGGTGCTCCAGCCTAGATGCTCAGCAACATCGGTAAGTTGAAGCGGCTCTTGATACCGTTCTTTCACAAAAAGCATCACTTCTTTGATCTCGCGCTGCGAATTGGACATATTCTTCCATTGCTCATTGCTGAAAGCATTCCTGTAATGGCGAAGCAAGATAACACCCAACTCTAGCAATTTGCAACGAGTAAGCGTTAGATAGCCCTCAGCCTTTGCATCAAGCTCCTCATAAATCTGTTGAATGAGTACCCCGATTTGCCCCGCAAGCGGTGTTCCAGCCCCAATATGATTCTCAAATCTCTCTGATCGATAGGCAAATGGCAGTAATAGTCGTTCATCTTCTTCAAAAAGGAGACTCGGATCGAAATTCAGAAAAATATATTGGCTTGGATCGTGCTGTGCGGATTGAGCAATATGAAGCTCCGTATTATTGACTATAAAGACATCGCCTTTGCGAACTTCGTATAGTTTATTTTCAAAAATAAATTGCCCTCTCCCTCCCCGGCAATAGCCAATTTCCAAGCTAGAATGGAAATGAAGAGGCTGTGGATACGGTTTTGGACACCAAAGATACGCATTTATTGGAATGAGATTGTCATATTCGATCTTCTGCTTCAATGGGTTTCAGTCCACCTTCGAAATTGAGATAGCTCTATTTTACCATTAGCAAAAATGTTGTGGACAATAAAAATACCATTACGCATTTTTACGAAATTGTAATGTCTCACCCCTCATTTTTATGCGATTGTTATGCGCGAATTAGTAAGATTAGTCCTGTAGACAACAGCGCAACAAACAAATCCAATCCACTTGAGGAGTGTTTCTCGATGAAAAATAATAAAAAAGTTCTAGCCGCTCTTACGATTTCAGCAACTGTCGGGTTATCCGCCATTCTTCCTTACCATGCCCTTGCAGCAAATCCTTTCACGGATACCGCAAGTGTTGCGCAAATCCAAACTGCGATTGAGCAATTAGCTCAGCAGCAGGTACTGTCTGGTTATGAGAACAATACATTCAAACCTAATCAAGCCGTCACACGCAGTGAGATTGCCAAAATGGTAGCCCTCTCTTTCCACGTTAACACGTCTGTGGATGCAACGACAGCTAGCCCTTTTCAAGATGTGACTTCAAAAGATTGGTACTATAACTACGCCATTTCCCTTCAGTCATTAGGCGCTATGAACAGTGTGGCTGGCCAGCAATTCGCTGGGGCGCAAACGATCTCGGCGGAGCAGTTGAGCAGCATCATTGCGACGGTACTTCAAGTTGACGTTGCAACGATTCGCCAGCTGCCAAGCTACGCCTCACTAAGCAGCCAAGTTACACGCGGTCAAGCTGCCTTGCTTCTCGTTGATGCTCAGAAAGTCGCGCCTGTTCGTGTGACGAAGTTGGAGGTTTTGAATGGTATTTCCCTACAAGTGACCTTCTCAGCACCGATTCCGACGGCAGAATTAGAGCTGGATCCGGCGTCCAAAAACTTTGTTTTTGACAATGGACTTGCCATCAATAACGTTCCGCGCCTAAAAACAGGTGCTGTATCCACCTATATCGTTCCAGTCCCAACACAAAAAGCGGGTACAACCTACTCGCTGTCTTATAAAGGTCAACCTGCTGTTACTTTCACAGCTAGCACAGAGAAAATCCGTTTGGATTCCACGGCTCAGGTTGCCAATGATCTCTTTGAAGTTGAATCCCATCTGACTGACGGTGTTGCGGATTATGGGTATGTCATCGCGGCATATGCCAAGGGCCGCCCTGGTTCCTTTATTGTTGATGAATCGAATCGTTACAACGGCATGACCTACCAAATCCTATCTTCCATGCGTAATCGCCAAGTTCAAATCACCCCTGCGGGCGGTGCAACGATGACGGCTAATTACTTGCCATTCACGCAAGCAACCGATGGTCGCCAAGCGCCGAAGTTCATTTTGCCTAACGGAGAGACCTTCAAACCTGGTGTGACCTATACGGTTTCCGCTGACTGGGCGACTTTGAAGAATCCTACTTTTACGGCCAAAGCATTCGCTCCGCTGCAGCTTCAATCCGCTGCCGCGGTTGATGCTAAGACAATTGCAGTCACACTTACGCAAGATCCGAAGGATGAAATCTTCGTTTCCCGCCGCGTAACTCTAACTGCTGCCGATGGCAAAGTTCTGACTGCTGAATACAGCTTGACGACACGCAAAGGTGCCGTGGGTACGTTCACGCTTCTCAATAATGATCAATTGGTTCCAGACACAATATACACAGTTGCGCCAGTAGGTGCATGGGCGACAGCAACAGGCGTCACTTTAAACTTGAAAAAGTAAGTGTAACCTCGACAATTGAACGACAAAAAGATAAGGAAGATGACCTGTGATCAGGTTCTCTTCCTTACCTTTGTTTGCTAAACTTATCCACAGGTACTGTGTTTCCTTGGCTTCTTTTATTCTAAAACCAGAGGTGACCTTCTATATGGTATTCATGAATAGATCTCTATTCGCACGCTTAACACCGCTCACGCTGTTTCTTGTGTTAGTTGGCTGTAGCGGCCAACAGCCGAACACTGTCAACACCATCAACTCAACGAAGACAGCAACACCATCTCCTACTGCTGCTGCAACTCAGACGGCCGCGCCAAGTTCCTTACCTGCAACTGCGAGCCCATCGCCTTCAGCGGCTACGGCTACAACTTTGATGGTGACACATTCGAAAAGTGACTATATGTCGTTCCTCGATCCCGCTTCAGGCCGGATGGAGAAGCTTGTCGTGGGAACAGCCCCTTTTGCCATCGCAGAAGGGCCGAATCATCGCGCTTATGTGTCGACAGCTGAAGGTGTCGCGGTCATCGACACGAACCTCCGTACACGGATTGCGCTTGTCCCTTATCAGGCCAATGTGGGTAAACCACGCTTTGGTGAATACCGCTCGGGCGGCATGGGAATTGCCGTATCGCCAGACGGTAAATTCGTATATGTGGGTGTGTATCTCGATGGAGGCAAGAGTCAACTTGAAATCTTAGATTCGGAAAAGCTCGCAATGACAGGCCGAGTTGCTGTTGGCGTACGACCTTTTGACGTTGTAACCAGTCTTGACGGCCGCGAAGTCTACAGTATCGACCACGACGGCTACACCGTGACGGCTGTTGATCCTTCCAACCTCAAAGCTCGCACGTTAGAAGCTGCTCCTTTCGGTAAAGGCGGCTTCGAGAAGCCGCACTACGCCGCAGTTCGAGCTGACGGCCGCTTACTTCTGCCTTACCAAGGCCGCGGCCTTGTGGTGCTGGATCCGAAGAGCGGCAGCTACACAACCGAGCCCTTGACGGGGAACACACACCAAGAAGGTGTCACGCTTACCCCGGACGGCAAACAGCTGCTGATCGTTGGCATCGGCTCGGCAGGCAGTGCTACGGGCAAGCCTAATTTGACTGTGCTCGATGTGAACACATATAAAGAGAAGATCCTTCCCTTAACTCGCCTGCACCAAATGGTCGCCAGCAGCGCCGATGGGCGCTATGCCTATCTCACAGGAGGCGTCACTTATGCCGATACGGGCTGGAATGGAATGACGGTGGTCGACCTAACGAGTGGCACAACGCGCGAAATGGAGCTGCCTGATTATCCACTTGACGTGCAGCTTCTGGCGAATAACTAGTATCAGTCGATATTTGTCCCCTTTGCGATACACCAATTCCTCACAAAAAGCTATCCGCATTACGGATAGCTTTTTTTATAAAAGGACATCTTTCATTCATTATTGATTTAAACGATACATCTTAGCTGGCTCCGCAAGAACATTACGCGCATACGCCAGGAACTCGGTGAAATGCTCCGATTTATTATGACGATCGATCGCTTGTTCATCCCGCCATTCCTCAAGCATAGCAAAACTACCAGGTCGAGACACATCCTCATAAAGATTGTAGCTGATGTTCCCCTCCTCGGCTTGCGTAGCAGCAAGCAGCAAATTAGCCTTATTCAGGAAGGTATCGCGCTCCTCCACTTTTACTGTCATTTGTACTTGTAAAATGATCATGGTTATCCTCCTCTTATTTGAATTCGAATCCCTGCTTCTCAAGCATATCTCGTACTAGCGGATAATAGATTCGGTTATATATGGATGACACGGTTTGCGACCAGTTCCTCGTTTCCTTTCCATTCGTACGTTTCTCCATATAGACAGAAACTTCATCGTCATATTGTTTAATCAAGCCCTTAAGCTCAGTATTATACGTTTCTTTGTGCCAAACAGCGGCTTGCGGAAGACGATGCTTCTTATCGGATGTATCAACAGGGTGACCAACCACGAGACCACTAACTGGGAATACATACTCAGGCAACCCAAGCAGCTCGATGAGCTCAAGAGGCTGTCTTCTCACTCCACCTATCGGTACGATTCCAAGCCCTAACGATTCAGCCGTAGCAATCGCGTTCCCCATCGCCAGACCTACATCTGTGGACCCTACGATAATGGATTCTGCACTATCCGTTACGACTAATTGCTCACCGTTAAGCTCCGCGGCAATTTTGGCTCGGTAAAAATCTGCACAGAATAGTAAAAATACGGGAGCTTGCTCGATCCAAGACTGATTGCCGGAAAGCTCGGCAATTTTCGATTTCGTTTTCGGATTTTGAATGCTAATTACGGTGACCTGCTGGCCATTAATGGACGAAGCTGCCGCTTGCACTGATTCTATAATCATCCTTAAATCCTGATCGCTTACCGATTGATCGGTATAGTTTCGGATAGAGCGATGGTTAATGAGCGTATGATATACATCATTCATTTAAGTTAACCCCTTTAGTCGTAATTTAGTTCAGTTTAATTTAGGCGTATGTTTTCAACGCATTCTTATCCGTTGGGACGTTCTCGAGGTATTTAATCTTACCTTCGTTATCCAGCTTGGCAATATCAATCCCCGTCAAAGCATAAACCTTGCCAGCAACCGTCTTCCCACAGACTGCCCAATTCGATACATAGCTACCATCTGGTTGAGGCTCCCACTTTTCCCACATGTGCTTAACATCCGAATTGTTCGTATAGAAAGCCTTCATAAAGCTTTCAAACCCGATTCTTGTTGCGCCATTTAGAACGATAACGGCATCTGGTGTAAATAATTGCAATAAACGCTCCATTGCGTAAACATCCGTTCGAGATTGGTCAAATAAATCGAAGTATTCATTCAAATTGTTCATTTTGTTCACTCCACTTCTATTTTTGTTGTGCTACTTGTTTTACGGAAACCTCTGATATCTGACGCAGGCAATTAATGACACTATTATATAATTGATGTTTGCAACTATTATACAAAAGGGCACCTTCTTTCTAGGAGCTTCTAGGAAGAAGGTTCTTTCGTAAACGGGATACTGCGCAATGCCGTATTCACGAGACTAAGCGTTTCAAATACTTGTTCATGCTTCTCTTCCGGAATACCCGCGAATACATTGCGCAAGTATAGGTCCATGGTTTCTGCGATGTGCAGCTGTTTCATCTCGCCATCCGAGGTCAACGACAATACGACATAACGCCGATCATTTGGATCGGGTAGTCTATTGACCAAATCTAGCTCAACGAGTTGCTGAACTTGTCTGCTAAGTGAGCTTGTATCCGTTGCAAGCAGCCCGGCAAGATCATTAAGCGATAAGTTCGGTCGTTTGCCTAACTCGTATAGAATATGGCTCTGGATAACAGAGATGCCGCAGTCCTGGGCGCCGTCTTTCTGTAATAGTCCAAACACTCTCACTAGCCGTTGGAAGGTTTCCCTTACGTTAATATAAGGAGAATTAGTAGTCATTATCATCACCTGAATGCAGTGTAACATACAATAGTTGATAATTACAACTAATATGGGTAACCTCCGCGATCATTACTCGAATCATTACTTTTTTATCAGACAACTCGCTCACATCCATACGAAGATGTTGGCTGAAAAATTAATCCCCCTTCGCCATATAACCAACACCAGGGTAGGTTACAATCAGTTCCTGCCCCTCGGTATGGGCCTTCAGCTTCTGTCGAATGCGCGCGATGGTAACGCGCAGGTACTCGACCTCATCACGGTACTCACTTCCCCAAATCTCGCTCAACAACTGCTCATGCGTCATGACTTTGCCTTCATGCTGCAAGAGTAGAACAAACAAATTATATTCCGTCTCAGTGAATTTCACTTCCGTTCCACCTAGTCGGATGCGTCGCTGAGCTAGATTGACGTTCACAGGTCCAACGGTCAATTCACTCACCGTAGATGGTGAAGGCATACGTCCATCCAAGCGACGGAGCACCGCATTGACTCTGGCGAACAGCTCGTCCAACGAAAACGGCTTGGTCAAATAATCATCCGCCCCGAGATTCAACCCTTGCACTTTATCCGCGCCATTGCTCCTTGCTGTTAGCATAATAACAGGCACACTCGAATAAGCGCGCAGCCTGCGCAATACTTCGAAGCCATCCATCCCCGGCATCATTAGATCCAGCAATATCAAATCTGGATCGACGGCTTCCATCTTCTCCAACGCCTCGGCCCCGCTCTGGCAGGCCACCGTTTCGAAACCTAAGGATTTCAAATTCGCCGCGATGAATCGAATGATTTTGGGCTCATCGTCGACGATCATGATTTTCTTTGCGCTCATGCTAGCTCATCTCCCCCATTAAACCGTGGAATCATCAAAGTGAATCGGCTTCCCTCACCCAGTTGGCTTTCAACCTGAATGGTTCCGCCATGGGCTTCCATAATTCCTTTGCAAATCGCCAACCCAAGCCCTGTGCCTCCGGTTTGACGACTGGACGATACGTCCACACGATAGAAGCGATCGAATAATTTCGCCAAATGTTCCTCTGCAATACCGATCCCATTATCCTGTACGTGAACGTAGACATACTCTTCATCTGCATGTGTGGTCACATGAATGATCGGTTCCCGCTCGTTATAGCGAACTGCATTGATGAACAAGTTCAAGAAAACCTGCTCCATTCGGAGCTTATCTGCAAAAACTAGAGGCGTATCCGAAGATAACGCAACCTCCAATTGAAGTCGTGCAGCGCTGATATCTTCAGGCAGTCTATGTCTAGCACTTTCGATTACGGCGGCTAGCCTCAACGGTTGCGGATGAATCCCCATCGCACCTGATTCGATTTTGGATATATCCAGCCACTCATCGATAAGATCTTGAATACGGCCTATATCCTCGTGAATGCCTTCCAGCAGCTCCAGCTTAAAGTCCTCATCCCAGTGCGCATCCCTGCGCAGCAATGTTTCCACACCGCCGCGGATACTCGTAATCGGGGTTTTGAATTCGTGCGAAGCAAGGGAGATGAGATCGTTCTTCAACGCATCGATTTCATGCTCCTTCGTTCTGTCACGCCACACGTAGCCGCGGCCAAATACCCGCCCCTCCCGCGCAACCTGAAACGCGGATACCATCATAAAGCGTGGCTTGCCTTGCTCTGTTTTCACAGTTAAGGCGCTCTGTACCCTCGGCTCTGCCGTCAACTTACGCAATTGGAGCTCGTCCTGATCTTCTGGCAATAGCTCAGCAATCCGCTCAAATAAATCAGCCTCTGGCATATGGGACAATTTGCCCATTGGAATTGCGAAACTTTCCGCCATCTGATGATTGGCATACAGCACATTATGCTGCACATCAATTAGGACAATCGCATCTGACATGCTTTCCAAAACAGCATTCAACGTCGCATGCTCGTCCTGCAATCGCTGTGTGCGCTCTTCTACGCGATGCTCAAGCTCGCTATTCAGTTGCAACAAGGCGCGTTGGTTTTCCTTGATCTGCGCGGCCATACGGAAGAAATGCTCGGCAAGTTGATGCAGCTCTGCGGGCGCTCCTCGTGGTACTACCTTCAGGTCAGGCTGAGCGAATGATCCTCCAGCTAATCGCTGTGTATAGCCAACTAAGGCGTGGATCGTGCCGTTCAATCGTTTGGCCAACAGACTGCCTAACAGTAAGGTTAAAATGAGCGTAAACACTACCAACAGCAACGTGATCCGTAAAGATTCCGTGAATGCTGCATTGACAGCTGCGGTCGACCTGCTTACCCATACAATGAGATTCAAGTCTGGTATAAGCTTGTATGTAATAAGTTCTTTATGCGATGAGGCGCTTAGTGTGTAGGTGCCTTCGCCTTGTTTGAGCATTTTGGCATCGGCGACGACGGGCTCCTTGGATAAATCAGCCATGGATTCCGTTAACGCTGCATTCGGATGATAAATCGGCTTGCCGGCATGATCCAGCACAACAGGATACGCCTCTGTCCCATAATCGTATTTGGTAACGAGCGTCTTAATTGGCGCTAGTTCAAGTACAGCTAATACGAAGCCATCCACCTGCTTGTTGCCCTTGTAAATCGGTACGGCAATCGCTATAGCTGGTTGGTTCAAGCTCTCAGGGCCTTTGAATAACGATGATATAATTGCTTTCTGTCCAGCCTTCACACGTGCCGAATAGTCTCGATCGTTAACATCAACACCAATCAGATCCGTCGACATCCGGTGTGTTGCTTTGATCGTACCTTTATCATCGACCACATAGATACCTGTGAATCCCTCCAGATTCTCTTGCAGCGATTGCAGCTTCAACGTCAAGCTCTCCCGATTGCGAAAAGCCGCATCCGATGCCGAGATCGTAGCCGCTAAGGTTTCAACCGCATTGCGATGATAGGACATGTAAGCTTCCACTGCGTCCCCAAGGCGATACGTCGTCTGCCGCTGGTTCTGGTTCGTTTCCTTTGTAATATTCTTAATTTGCGAAACCTGAAAGCCGCCTAGAATCAGGATCGGAATCAAGGCCATTAGGGCAAATGTAATCGTTAAATGTGACCTCATGGAATAATGCTTCAATAGGAAATACCCCGCTCTCCAGCTCAAGCTCTTGTTTAGCTTTCCAACTTATTTTACCACTGACAAATTTGTAATGAAAATGAAATCTAACTTTCATGTTGTTTTAATGTAACTTGCCTATAATAAAGAACAACCCCCCTTTAAAATATATATACTTAGACCCACAGCCCGTTGCTGTGGGTCATTTTTTTTGGCATACTAGGTAGACACTAACACTAAAGGGCGGCTACGTATGACAACACCTGACCATGAATGGATGACGACCAAATTTCGCGGCATCAAGAATGTCATTTCCTCTTATTTAACGCAGGTACTGCCTCAATTTCAGATATCTCCGATTATGATGTATGTCTTGGAGTATCTACGCAAGCATCCCGACTGCATCGCGGTGGATATTGCCAACGAATTCGGGTTAACGCGGGGAGCAATTACACAGCTATTGGATAAAATGGAGGAGCAAGGACTACTTGTCCGCAAACCCCATCCGACCAGTCGCCGCAGTCATCTTCTCCAAATGACGGATAAAGGGAACGAGCTCATCATTCACATTCTATCTGCGTATAATACGAAAATCGAACAGCTTTTTACTTCATATACAAAAGAAGAGCTCGCGACATTGCAACAGCTATTAGCTAAAATGCCTGTTTAATGAAGCTGTAACCATAAGTAGATTCTTCTACATAATGGACAGCTTTTTTTATATGTCTTACTAGTATAGCCGCTCCCTCTTCCAACTCGTTAAAATTAGCCGAAACAGACTCCGAAGGGGGAACGAAGATGCCTTATTAGGCCGTAATCAGACGAAACGAGAACTAAGGGGAACGTGAAGGCACTATAGGCTCAATTTTCGTGAGTTATGAGAGTTTTCAAAGAAATAAGATACGTTAGTTCCCTTGCGATGACGATTTCACCTATTTTTCCGCAAATAGAGCATCCTCGTTCCCTCTACGTTGGTGGACTTGTGTGACAACCCTTTTTTCATACTCCTCTTGACGAATTCGACTTTCAGGTATATTGTTTAGTTTCTAAACAGTTAAACAAATAAACACACAAGGAGTTCATCCTATGCATAAAATAATGGCTATTACGGGGGCATCCTCAGGTATCGGACTTGCAACCGCCTTGAAGTTTGCCGAGCTTGGCTGGACCGTCTATGCAGGTACGCGTAATGTCGCTCGCGATCAAGAGCAGTATAGTGGTATCTCGAACCTTCATTTTATGGAAATGGAAGTAACGGATCCCGCTTCTATGGAAAAAGCCTTCGGCGAGATTGAAACTAAGCATGGACATCTCGATGTGCTGCTTTGTAATGCAGGTTTTGGTTTTCTGCGTGCGCTGGGGCAGGCGACTTTCGAGGAAATTCAAGCCGTATTCGACACGAATGTATACGGCGTGATGCATACGATTCGAGCAGGCCTTCCCTTGCTTCGCAAATCGGATTCGGCTCATCTTATCGCGACAACGAGTGTTGGCGGCTTGGTCGGTCAACCTTTCAATGAAATCTATTGCGCTGCAAAATTCGCTGTAGAGGGATTGCTCGAAAGCTTAGCTACCTACTATAAACCTGCCTTTGGTATCGATGTTACACTGCTGGAGCCTGGAGCAATTGCGACGAATTTCAATGCTACGGTGCTGGGGCACGTGCAGAAAACCGGCGGCATCTTGGAGGATGACTACAAACCGATCATCACGCAATATTTGGATAACTTCTCCAAACGCAATTCGGTGCCGCAAACCTCAGAGTCTGTTGCAGACGTTGTCGTTAAACTCGTCACTGAGATGGATCCTAAGCCGCTTCGTCTTCGTACGTCTGAACAAGCGGAGGCTTTCGTCCAATATAAAGTCAGTCAAGATCCAACGGGTCTTGCTGGGATGTTGAATACGCGTAAGCTGCATTTGAATATGTAGGCAAATTAATAGGCTACGTCGTCCTTCAAGGACGGGAGCGTTTATGGTGAAATACAAGAAAAGGGACTGTACTTGAGAAGTACGTCCCTTTTGGTATACGAAAGCCACGTTGGCGCTCCTCTCTCCTGCAGGGATGCGGGCAGCCGTGGCCAAATACTAGAGTAACTGTATTTTGTACAGTTACTTTCACGTCTACTTCGTGTTTCCATGATTTAACTGGAAATTATCCATGTAATTCCAAGATTTCAAGTGAATACTGGTGAAATTCGATGATTTAACGACATTCATTCCATCTAATCGTGAAATTCGGAGGAATTTGCGAGAATTAACTGTATGTTTTCCATTTAGACGGGTTGGAAAGCCGAATCAGATAAAGTGAAGAAAGAACCTTTCTATATACACCACCACAGCGGCATGGTCCCTGGGGTGGTGTTTTCTTATCAACACATAATTTCCCACAATGTTACGATAGGATGTCCATAATCTTTCGGTACAGTAAGGGTGTAAGGGAAATCAACCATCCCTACATGCTACATAAATCGAAAGGAGTTTTCAAACTATGAAAACAACATGGAAAAAACGCGCCGTTCAAACGAGCCTGCTAGCTATTATGACAACCATCGCATTCGGTGCAGTAAGTGCATCTGCGGCAGATACGACAACAGAAGCGAAGCCTACTGAGGCTATTCAAATGGTAAAAGCAGTTAGTTCAATGCCAGCGCTCCATATCCGCTCTGCAAGTGCAGGCTTGCTTGGCCAACCGGCTCATGAGCGCAACTATTTGAAGCTGCTAGCCACAACATATGCCCCAGATACCCTAGCGGACTGGAAGAAAGCACTAGACGATCGCAAGCAAGCAGAAGCGGATCTGCCAAAACCTACTTTCGCTAAGACAGTAACCATTTCCAAAGAAGATGCAGATGGTAAAATGCAAGTATTCCCATCTTCGGATGCTACATTCATAACATCAATTGAAGGTGGAAAAGCCATCGAAGCTTCACCACTACTACCTGCTCTCACAGCTGATGAGCTGAAAAACCTTCCTGAAGGGACAGTCGCTCCTCAACGCGTGTTCTTCACACGCACTGCGCAGGCCGATGGAACGACGCCAGAGCAGATTACCCGTCTTCTTCCAGTTGAGGCTGGAGTTACGAGTGATATAATGGTAGCTAAGCCTGTAGAAACTGAGAGCATGAAACTTCAACAAAAATTAACAGATGCGGTAGAAGCGGATGATGCAGAAGCGATTCGTGCGATCTTGCCGGATTTATTGAAGGATTTTGTAAAGGGAACAGAAGACATGCGTGACATGACTAAAAAAATGAAAGAACAGCAAACGGAAGCTGAGAAAAAATAAATAAGCATTAAGCAAGGTGGAACCGATCGCACAACATGGCGAATCGGCTCCACTTTTCCACATGTTAAAAGGCATGGAAGGCGTGATATACGATGTATAGCATCTTTTTAGTAGAAGACGAAGAGCATTTAAGAGGCGTACTAGGCGCCTATTTGGAGAAAGAGGGGTGGCAGGTGCGTTCGTTCCCCGATGGAACTTCAGCCAGAGAAGCGATCTCGGAGCGGCCGGACTTGTGGGTCCTCGATATCATGCTGCCAGGGGTGGATGGCTTCCAGCTCATCCGAGAGATTAAAGCCGATCAACCCTCACAGCCGGTGATCTTCATCTCGGCCCGCGATGCCGATATCGATCGCATTATTGGTCTTGAGCTTGGGAGCGACGACTATTTGGCGAAGCCGTTTCTGCCACGCGAGCTAGTCATCCGCTGCCGCAAGCTGCTAGAGCGCGTATATGCGCGGCAAGGGAACAGCGTGCTGACAGCCTCCATGGAGCGCCGCGCGCAGCTTACTACATTGGCTTCCTACACGATCGATGAGCCCGCTCGCACAGTAAGCAATAGTTATGGCACCACGCTCGATTTGACATCGAAGGAATATGAGCTGCTGCTCTACTTCGTGCAGCATCAAGGACAAGTGCTTGAACGCGAGCAGGTGCTGCGTGGGGTTTGGGGCATCGACTACTTCGGTACCGATCGTGTCGTTGATGATTTAGTACGCAGACTGCGCCGCAAGCTGCCCGACATGCGTTTAGAAACCGTATACGGATACGGGTATAGGATGGTGAAAGCATGAGTCTTCGACTAGGCCAGTGGCCGCTCGCCCTGAAATTATGGGGAGCCTTCGCCGCGCTGACTTTGTTCATTTTCACATTGCTCGCGGTGTTATTGCCTTGGACGCTGAAAGGGTTTTTCACCGAGCAGCTTTACAATATTTTGATGGATACCCAAAGTGGGCTACAAGTAGAGGCTACGCACGTGCAAGCGGTAGCGAGTCCTGTTTTTGCTATCCCCCTATTACCACAGCCTATGAACATGACATCACTCTCAGCATCTGATCCATCGCTTGGAAGTCGTGTTCTAGTTGTCCCTAACGTCGATGGAAGCAGTAACGTACAAATGGGAGTTTCATCGAGTGAACCTGTTCCCACTTTGACCGAAGCTTCTAAGCTTTCCGCCCAGATAACAGCTCCTTTTGAAAGAACGCTGACCGGCCCTTCCATTCGGCATTTTACGATTAGTGGCACACAAGCAGCCGAGTCCATGGCGGCAACAACAACGATCCATTCGGCAGAGCCATTCATGGCAGCGATGGAGAAAGATGCGCTAGCCCAGATGCAGCCCGTTGCCAAGTATACGCGCAGTATTGATAATAACAGCATCTTTTATGTCATCCGCAAAGAGCTCGTCCAAGGAGCACCCAACTTTATCGTTTCCTACGCTTGGGGTAACTACCGCAATGATCTCATCATGTCGATGTTCGTCCGACTGATCTTACTGATGGTCGGCCTGATCGTGATCAGCTGGCTCCCCTGCTTACTGCTGGCTCGGTATTTCACACGTCCCCTCGTTCAGATGGAACGCCATGTGGGACGTATGGCCGAACGCGATTGGCATGAGCCCATCGACACGGGCCGCCGTAAAGATGAGATTGGCCGCCTAGGCAAAGCCATTGAAGGGATGCGTCAGCGGCTTGTGAAACAAGATCGTGCGCAGCAATTCTTTCTGCAGCATACGTCGCACGAACTAAAAACACCGGTCATGGTGATCCGCAGTTATGCGCAATCCATTCAAGACGGTGTTTTTCCCAAAGGCACGTTAAGTGCCAGTTTAGGCGTCATTATGAAAGAAGGCGAACGCCTGGAGAAGCGCATCCGCGATCTGTTATTGCTAAACAAATTGAATTATTTTACGGCCAAAGAGAAGCCTTTCCATGCTTTTGAAATCAAGGCAGTCATCGAAGATGTTGTCGAACGACTCCGTTATAAGCGTCCTGAGATCACCTGGGAGCTGAACCTAGCTCCACACACGCTCCTTGGAGATCAGGAACAATGGAAGATCGCTTTGGAAAACATGCTCGATAATCAGCTTCGTTATGCCGAAACTTGCATTCGGATCCGCATGAGTCCCGCTCCTCATTTTGAAATTCGGATGAGTAACGACGGTCCGCTGCTCGATGAGATAATCGCGGATAATCTGTTCGAGCCATTCCGCACCGGCGGCAAGGGGCAGTTCGGACTCGGCCTAGCTATTGTGAAACAAATTATGGATCATCATGCGATGAGCGTTCAGGCTAAGAATGAAAGTGATGGCGTCACGTTCACCATTTTACCTGCTGACGATACGGTTCGAGGCTCCGAGACATAGCACGAAGTAGCAGAAATAAATAGCTGCATAAAGGACCGTCGTCGTAATCACTGGAATGAGGATCTCTCCGCTAATCATCTGGATCGACGTCAGCGCCTTGAGTACCATGATACTATGCATAACACCTAGTATTAGCGGCAGCATGAATACGAACAGGGTCTGTTTGGCGATCGTCGTCCTAATTTCTTTGCGGCTGACACCGATTTTGCGCAGCATCGCATAACGCTCTTTATCCTCGTTCGCATCGGTCAGCTGTTTGAAGTAAATCATACAACCCGTTGCGGCTAGAAAGACAAGTCCTAAGAAACCAAGCGTGAATATATCCATGCCTGCTGACTCCATGTTTTGGCGATATTGATAATAGTAGGAGGACAGCCCGTTCTGCTCTGTTTTCAGCTTCATCAGGGAATTAGAGGTCAGTTTCGTTGACCCTTGATTCTTAACGACATACCCTTTGTAGGTCACTTCGTCTGATCCTGGGACCAGCTTGGCATACAGGGAATCACTGACGATGAAGACGAGATCGGGGAAGCTCCATGGCACTATTCTTCCTACGATGCGCTGTTTCACCGTCAGGGTCTGACTACCTGTCTGAGAATTAAACGAAATCGTATTCCCAACCACCTCATTATCGGTAAAAGTCGCATATCTCGGCTGAATGATAGCGACATCGTTGTCTTGCAGTTCAATCAATCCTTGTCGATTCAACACATCGGAAGTCTTATTGTACATCGAAGCCGAAATGAGCTTAATCGGAACGGCCTTCGCATCATGACCTGATGGATGATAGTAGAAATTCGTCACATCCGCAGTAATTCGGATAATCGGAACATCCAGCTTAGCCTCGATCGGATGTTCTTTATCCTGCTCCAGCATAGCGCTAACTTGCCCATCGAAGCTTGCTCCTTGTGATATGTGCATGTAGCTGAAAGGGGCTTCTTCCTCTGCTTCTTTGGTGATCGTGAAATAGGAGCTTGAACCCACCGTAACGGCACAAAGCGTTAGCGCACTGAGCAGCGCAATCATCGTGAACATTCGTGTATTCCCTCGAATGCGATAAATCAATTGCGCTGTGGAGATCATGTTCATGCCTTTATAGTAGCGAGACTTCGTCTTTTGAGCGATTTTCAAGATATAAATGAGTGCATACCGGAATAGCAGATACGTGCCAGCGATCAAGGTGGCGAAGATAATGAGGAAATTCCGTCCCAATTGGGCAGAAGTCGTCATAGGCTGGAACACCGTCCAATAGCCGAGAATCAATAGGCCTATGGCCAAAACCGCTGATAAAGCCGATGGCTTCGGAACCTGCTCTCCCTCTTGCTCTGCCTTGAACAATTCCACGAGCTGAAAGCGATAGATCAATCGGTAGCTATGGATCGAAGTTACGACGATAATGATGGCAAATACGATCAGTGTGTTCACAATCGCCTCAGAGGAAATACTGAAGCTGACTTCAACGGTTGAATCCAGCAATTTGAGGAACATCATCGCAAACAGCTTGGACAGTAACGTGCCCAGCACGATACCTACGGCAACGGCGCCAATGCCCATCATCATATTTTCATAAAATAACATGGTGCCAATCTTACGCTTCCTCACGCCAAGCAAGGCGTACAAGCCTACTTCTTTCTTCCGCTTTTTGGTAAAAAACGAATTGGAATACCAGATAAACACCGCAACGAACAGGATGAGCACGATGGAAGCTTGAGTGAAAACGGACTTCATACCTTCCCATTTCTGCATATTCGCCGCAATCTCCTCACTGTAGCGCAAGGAAACGAACGTATAGTAAATCACGACACTGAAAATCATCGAGATGAAATAGATCAAATAATTTTTCAGATTACCGATGACATTCCTTCTAGCCAGACTAAATAAGGTCACTTGCCCCACCCCCTAGCACCGAGAGCACATCCATGACTTTGTTGAAAAACTCCTTGCGCGAAGCGTTCCCTTTATTTAACTCCGTAAATAATTGACCATCTTTAATAAAGACAACACGTGTACAATAACTGGCTGCAAAAGCATCATGCGTCACGATGAGAATCGTCGATTTGTCCTGCACATTCAAGCTCTGCAAGCTTTCCAGAAGCTCTGTCGCGGACTTGGAATCCAGCGCCCCTGTCGGCTCATCGGCCAGTACGAGACTGGGGTTCGACACGATGGCGCGGCATGCCGCTGTTCGCTGCTTTTGACCACCAGAAATTTGGTAGGGGTACTTATCCAGCAACGGATCAATGCCGAACTTCTTGCTGATCACAGCTACGCGGCGCTCCAATTCAGCCACATTCATTCTTGCTAAGGCAAGCGGGAGAATGATGTTCTCTTTCACAGTCAACGTATCCAGCAAGTTATAATCCTGAAAAATAAAGCCCAGCTTGTCACGGCGAAATTTGGCTAGCTCTGCCTCTTTCATCTTCATGAGGCTAATCCCGTCGACAACAATTTCCCCCGAGGTTGGCTGGTCGATGGTGGCTAACAGGTTCAACAGCGTCGTTTTGCCTGATCCAGACGGTCCCATAATACCTACAAATTCACCTTGCGTAATGGTTAAATCGATATCTTTCAATGCTGTAAATACATTGCCTTTGGTGCCGTATACTTTCTTCAACTGCTTAGCTTCAACGATCGTTTTCATATCGGTTATTCCTCCAATAATCATGGTTTGCTTCCTGATACCTCTATCCTACTATCTCCGGGACCATGCAACCATCGAAGTAACTTACAACTCCTTCGCGTTACCTTACAATTTTGTCATGATTATGCTACCATTTCTGATGAAGTGGTATAATCGGCTCATTCATCCCTTGAGGAGGTATCGACTGTCTGTGAAAATTATGATCGTGGAAGATGATAAAACGATACGCGATACGGTGGCTGAAGCCCTTGGCCGCTGGGGGTTTGAAACGATTATTATCGAACAATTTGACGCGGTGCTCACCGTGTATGTGAACGAAAATCCCCATCTCGTGCTGATGGATATTAATTTACCGGCGTACGACGGATTCTATTGGTGCCGCCAAATCAGGGAAGTTTCGAATGTCCCTATTCTCTTCCTCTCGTCTCGTAATACACCAATGGATATGGTCATGTCCATGAATATGGGTGGCGATGATTTTATCCAGAAGCCTTTCTATACTGACGTCCTCGTGGCCAAAATCAATGCCCTGCTGCGCAGAACCTACTCCTACATGGAGACATCGGCTAACGTGATGACCCATAATGGTGTCGTCCTGGATTTGAAAGATGGTGACATCGCTTGTGGGGATCAGAAAACAGAGCTTACCCGGAATGAATTCAAGATTCTCACCATTCTCATGCAGCATCAAGGCGCGATCGTCAGCCGAGAGCAGATGATGCGAGGCCTCTGGGAGGATGAAAGTTTCGTTGACGATAATACGTTAACCGTTAATATTACCCGCCTGCGCAAAAAGCTTGCTGAACTTGGACGCGATGATTTCATCACCACCAAGAAAGGGCAAGGGTATATGATCCCATGAGCTTTCTCTCCTATTTGAAGGATAAACGATATTTCATAGGGATGTATGCGGTAACGATGCTGTTCATTTCAATGATCATGCTTGTCAGTGTAAAAGGGCAGGCCGCCCTTAATAATATCACCTACACGAATACGGGCTGTTTTCTATTCGCTGCCTTGTATATAACGTTTGGCTATTTCTATCGGAAGTCCTTCTACAAGGAACTCAATGCGTTTCTTGGCAAAAACCAACATCAAGATTGGGCCATTGCGGCGATGCCCGAACCTCAAACCAACGAGCAAGAGCTCTATCTACAGCTGTTGACTCAGTTGTCTAAGGATCAAGCCAATGAAACGCATCTCCTGCAAGCGGAGATCCGTAACCACCAGGAGTTCATCCTCTCCTGGATCCATGAAGTGAAGCTGCCCATCGCAGCCAGCCGTCTCATTATGGAGAACCGCGCCGGCAAAACCGCGGAATACCTCGTAGACAAACTTGAGGACGAGCTTAGCAAGATCGATAGTTACGTCGAGCAAGCGCTCTATTACTCGCGAATCGACTCCTTCTCCAGAGATTATTTCATCTCGGAGTTGTCGTTAACGACCCTAGTGAAGGAGAGCATCAAGAAAGTAGCCAAACTGTTCATCACCAAACGGATACGTCCGGATATGGAGTCGCTGGCCCTGAGCGTGAACAGTGACAGCAAATGGCTGGGCTACATCGTGAACCAGATCGTGGCGAATGCTTTGACTTACACCGACAATGGTGGCAGCATCATCTTCCGTTCTGAGGAAACCGACTCCGAGAAACGACTCATCATCCAAGATACCGGGATAGGGATCGATGCCGCTGATCTAGGTCGCGTGTTCGATAAAGGTTTCACCGGGACAAATGGCCGAACACACAGCCGCTCTACCGGAATGGGACTCTACTTAGCCAAACAAATGGCGCTGAAACTGGGGCATGATCTGTCGATTACGGGAGCGGTTGGCGAGGGGACTACGGTCACCATTCACTTCTTGAAGATGCAGCATTATAATGATTTGCGTTGATGTTATAAACTGAAAAGCCTCCAACCTGATTGTCAGGTTGGAGGCTTATTGTCATCGGCCTCATATTGGCCACAGGAAAAGGGAACGTGAGTGCGCTAATTGGTCAATAACGAGGTGCTTAACGCGTGAAGGGGAACGTCAGTACACTATTTTGCCTTTACTACCTGTATTTCCTCCCAAAGTAGCAGAATAGCGCACCCTCGTTCCCCTTCGAAGCCAAACAGCTCATAAATCGTGAAATAGCGTATCCTCGATCCCTCTCTGGTTAGTTAACCCCATAAATGACCTACTAACTAGAAGAGACTATGGTGGGGAGGGTGACCCTCCTTCGCCTGAATCACATTTCTGTTGTATCTACAACAGAAAGACCGAGTTACATAGAACGAGAAGCCTCTACCTTAGCTGCTGGTTGTTCGTGCTTTTTCAACAGGGACAAGAAAATAACCACGATAGCCACGGCACCAATGATGCCTAACGTCCACATCGGACTGCTCAAATTCAAGTTCTGACGGAAGTAGAACAAATCACGAAGTCCTTCCGCCGAGAAACGAAGCGGCAGCCATGAGTACAGCCAGTCTTGACTAAATGTTGGTAATAATTCGACAGGCAGGGAAAGCACGGGTGCGCCGAAGAAGAACACGAGTACGAACAGCGGTACACCTTTTAAACCAAGCCAGCTAACAACGGCCGTTTGCAATAGGAAGAAGGCAAAACCGACAAAAGTAAGGAATAACCCCATCTCCCAATAACTTGGGATGGTTAAGCCCAACCATTTACCTGCTACAAGTAGAATACTGGCAGCAGAAGCCGCGGTGATGACGACACCACTAAGCAATTGGGACGCTTGAATACCAAAGCGATGCGCGCGCGAACCCGTTTGTGTTGCTTTGCCAGCGGCCATGAAGAGTAATAACGTTGTCACCATGGCTCCAAACCAAGCAAGCTGGGTTAATACAACAGGCGCGTTACCATTTGCGCTGTTCGTGCCAACAGCATTGATGTTCTTGCTTGTAACGACGATTGGTGAAGCGAACGCTTTGGTTTGGTCAACGGTGAGTGTGCCGCCTTTTTGACTAACTTGTGCTAATAGTTGCTCTCTTACTTGACCGTTAACGCCATTAAGGATCTGAGTCAACACGCCGTTCGCCATGGTTGCTGCGGTATTATTCATCCCTTGGTTTACATAAAGTGTTAAGGATGACGGCTGCGGCGCAGGGGATAATAAACTGGCTAGCTTATGGCTGAAATCTGCCGGAATAATGATCGCCGCGTAGGCTTGCTCTCGATCCATCGCATCGATGGCTTCTTGTTCACTTGCTACAGTCGTCCATTTGAGCGGAGATACGGTGTCAGCTTGTGCTGGGGCTGAGGTTATTTTCTCCTGAATTAGCTTACCGAAATTCATTTCTTGCCCGGTTGGAAGCTTCTCACCTGCATCCATTTGAACGAGCAGCACAGGCAGATTCTTAGGCGTTGGATTCACCGTCGAGCCGAGTTGCGCTATCCCTAATAGAAGAATAACAAGAAAAACAGCAATGATAGCTAAATACGGATGTTTCTGTTTAAAAAAGTGATTCATAGTATTACCCCCTTAGATTCATAATTTCATATATTTCATTCAACGTTGTGTGAACGAAATTACTAAAAAGAAAATCACTTTTTCCAAAGTGATACGGTGAAAGCGACCATTCTTTTCAAATAACTATTAATATCAGTCTCTATCATTTTCACTGCTGTAAATCGTCCGATAACCGCCATCATACCAACGGAAATAACTTGTTTGGCTGCTAAGCCAAAGTCCATCTCTCGGATTTCCCCAGCCTCAGCTCTTTTCGCCAATGCATCGGTTAACGCTTGGTGCCGCTGCAAAATCAGTTGCGTCATAAAGTTCTTATCCTCAGATAAGATATTATCCGAATCCCGCAGCATAATTTTCATAAAATCCGGATCCCCAACGAGGGTTTCCACCAATCTTGAGATAAACAGATATAACGCTTCTTCCAACGGCTGGCCTGGATGAATCCCTTTAATTAACCCATCCATAATCTCCATGCGTGCTCGCTGAGCCTCATGGAAAATGGTCTCAAAGATCTCCTGCTTGCCCCCAGGAAAATAGTGATACAACAAGCCATCTGTGATCCCGATATGCTTATTCATTGCGCGAATCGACGTCCCGTGAAAGCCATGCTCCGCAAACAGTTGCTTAGCACCAAGTAAGATTTGCTCCCGACGTTCGGCCGCCTGATGATCGCGGCTTGTTTTGGGCACTCTTTTCATACATGTAATCTCGCTCTCATTGTTTCGTTCAACGATCGTGTAATGAATTATAGACTACTTTTTTTGTAAAAGCAAGTGGTTGATGGCAGCAGTAGTAGTAGTGAGTTGAATTTGAAGCCCCGACAATTCGTAGCCGAGCATAGCTATCGTTCGAAATCTAGCTAACGATGATCCCGATTTCCAACGCTTTCTGGACTGCTTCTTCCTTGTTGCGTACTCCTAGCTTAATATAGGCCGAGGAGGCGTAGTTTCTGACCGTGCCGACCGATAAATACACCTTGGACGCTATCGTCTTGTACCCGAGCCCTTTGGCAACAAGCTGCAATATTTCTATTTCCCTGTAAGTCAGGTCATAGTCGTTAACGGCTTTCACTTGCGTTGATTCGACGCTCTTATCGAGCTTCTCGAATATTTTATGGGACATTCCCTGATCGATTAATGTGCCTCCTCTGTGAATAAGCCGGATCGTATCTGCCAGCTCTAACGGTTCGGTTGATTTCAGCAGGAAGCCGTCCGCACCGCTGCGCAGTAAGTCCAATGCTTGCTCCGCATCCTGGAAAGTCGTGAAAATCAATACGCAGATATGCGGCCATTGCTGCTTTATCATTTTGGTTGCCTCGGCTCCATTCATGCGTGGCATATCCAAATCCATTAGCACTACGTGTGGCTGGAGGCGTCCGCACAGCTCGACGGCTTGTTCGCCGTCCTCTGCCGAGCCGACTACGTTCAAGTCTTGGTACTTATCGAGCAGCATCTGCAGACTTTCCCGGATAAAAGGTTGGTCGTCGACGATCAACAACTGAATAAGGTCGTCCTCCATTTCCGCTTGTCGCGGCAACGAACAGGTAACAAGCGTACCGTCCCCTGGCTTCGTATAAACGGACACTTGACCTTGCAAATTCATGGCCCTCTCCTTCATCGCGTTCATGCCGAAGCCCTCCCGCCATTCTTCCATCCCTCTTCCATTGTCATACACCTCCAGCCTCGTATCTTGCTGCCCAAATTGCAAAGAAACAGTGATTTCCGTCGCCTGACCGTGACGAACCGCATTCGTAAGAGATTCTTGCAAGCAGCGAATGAACGCCATTATCGCTTGGCGGGATAGTTGATACTCGTCTCCGAATGCACGAAAGCTTACGTTGATCCGGGCATGCTCCTGAAATTCATCCCCAAGCTTTTGCAGAGACTGGACCAAGGATAGAGACTGCTGTGGCGAATCCATTTGATGCAAGTAGCCCCTCACTTCCTCTATACTTTTACGGCCCAACTCAAGCAAGGAATCCAGCCTCTGTATACCCGTTTCAGTAGCAAGCTCCGAGCGCAACGCTTCCATTCCCATGATGATGGAAGTATAAGCATGACCGACAGTATCGTGAAGCTCTCTCGACAGCCTGTTTCGTTCTTCTGCCAGCGTAATACGCTCGATTTGGGACATATATTGCTCAAGCACCGCATTTTGCTTGCGGATCGTTTCATTTTGCCGATGATTGACGATCAATAAATGAAAAGCGAATCCCATCACATAAGCAAATCCATAGTAGGTTACCATGAACCAATAGCTGTTAACTGGCGAAACAACATAAAAAATTCCGGGTATTACCAAGACTGCTGCCGGAGCCGTCCAATGATAAGACCGATGAGCGCTATTCGCTGCAATCAGAAAGGCTGATGCAAGAAATGAAGGGAAAGCTTCTGGAAACAACGAGGTTAAATGTATACACAGCCCACCAAATAGCAGTATTTCTGTGAATAAATAATATTTGTAGTTGAGCAGTAAGCAAACCCAGGGAATAGAGAAAGCGGCAATCTCCCAAAAAATAACGATCCAAAGAGACAGCACTAGACCTTCCTGAAATCTAATCGTCGTGAGTACGAGCGAAACGCTAATAATAAGGCGAATCCCCAGCATAATCCAATCATACCAAAACCACTGTTTGACCATATCCAACAAATCATTCAACCCCTAAGCAACTTTCTTTTTGTTTCCTATAGTATTATAGACCAAACCTTCGTGTGGTACATAACTGGCTGTTTACGCTACAGCATCTGCACAAAGGCCGGAAACAAAACAGCTATCGGTCTAGCTGCTGAATCATGGTGCGCGTATAACCTCCGATTGTTTTCGCCAACCGGTCACTTAACTTGACGCTTATTGCGGCAAGCACCGCTCCCAGACCCATGGTAAGGAGTGATTCAGTAAAAGTATCTACTTGCATGAAAATGACATTCAAATCGATGTATCGATACAAAAGTGGTGCCAACAGGAATGCAAGCGGTCCTAAATAGAGAACGGCTACGCTGACGAGACTGACGAGTCCGATCCCCAACTTCTGCATTAACCAAAAGACGGCGAACCAATTGCGGCGATCCGTAAGTTCTAATTTGGCATGAACCCAAACCGATGCATCCGTTGTTATTTTTTTGTTGTAAGGTGCCGTCGTAATATCTGTATAAATTTTCGTCTGCGTGCGTTCGAATTGGATGAAGGTTGTCGTAGTTCGCAATACGCGTGTAACTAGTGGAATGCCGATTACCGTAAATGAAAGACTTAAACTTAACGACAGAGCTACCATATAAAAGCAAAAGTAAAACAAGCCTGTAACGAAAGTTAATAATAAAAAATAACCATTTTGGATGAAACCTAATTTCATAAGGTTCATCGCTCCTCTCCGTGTATTGTATGGCTTGGCCATTTTCGGCATATGTCCAACCTGCTCAACCCCAGCAAAAAAAGTAAACGCCATAGTCGGAAACACTGTTCTGAAGTTGTTAATGCGATTTGACTACGTGTTTTCTATAGGTGAACCAGGGTGGTGGTTGCCTACTGCTCCATACTAACCGTACAGCTGTCATATCCACCAGTGACAACATGTCATCTTTACTTTGTGACATGTTGGCGCTGATCGGTTCGTTAGCGAGCACTGCTTGTCACATGAAATAGTGAAGATTTGTAACTAGCTTAAATGATACTAAGTTAGTGACAATTGGACTACTGAAGACGCCCCCATATGCTTGTGTGCAGAAAGAGACGTACTTCAAAAAAATCCATGAGGTGAATACAATGAACAAAAGAAGGAAAATTATTTACGGTGGAGTTTCCGTCATGCTAAGTGCATCAATTCTAACTGCAGGTTGCAGTACGAGAGCTGATAAGTCGGATCAAATAGGAACAACCCAACCAGTTGAGACAGCTCAAATATCTCAAAATAGTATTGCGAAATCACTTGAATCGCAGGCGAAGCAACTGAAGTCGTTAGATCCGAAACAACCATTGAATGATTTAAAACCGCTAAAAGACATGATAGGGAATGCAAATTATGTTGGTTTAGGAGAGGCCACTCACGGAAGCTCGGAGATTTTTATGATGAAGCATCGCCTCGTGAAGTATTTAGTCACTGAGCTGGGCTTTACTAATTTTGGGATTGAAGAGGATTGGGGTAACGGTTTAAAGCTGAACGAGTATATCCAAACGGGAAAAGGCGACCCTAGGGAGTTTTTGAAGCTGTTATACCCAACTGATGAGATCGTCGCAATGGTAGAATGGATGCGGGAATACAACTCTGATCCTGTAAATAAAAAGAAAATTCAATTCGTCGGACTAGACTTAAAAATGCTGGATCAAAGTGTCTTCGATAAAGTGATCAATTACGTTAAGGAGCATCATCCTGATTTACTGCCGGAAGTCGAGCAAAGCTACAAAGAGTTGTCATCGGTGGCAGGTAATCTACAGGAATATATGAAGCTGACTACTGAAGTGAAAGAAAAGCATATGGCTAATGCGCAAAAAATAGTCAAGCTACTTGAAGACAAAACTAAGTCGATTAAAGAGATTGATTCATACGAGCTAGTTTGGGTTAAAGAGACGACTAAGGTGATAGAGAATTTTACGAAGATGGTGATTCCGGCTGACTATCCGAGCATGGTGAAGCTGCATGATCAGTATCTAGCCGAGCATGCAGTTTGGGCTCAAGAAAAGCTTGGCGGCAAAACGATGGTTTGGGGGCACAATATTCACATAGCTAAAGGTGTTATCACTGAGAAGATGTATCCTAAAGTCGCCGGGGAGTTTCTGAAAGAACGTGTTGGCAATCAATATGTAGCAATTGGCTCCACCACCACGGAAGGCAAATTTACAGCATTCAGTGAAGATAAGATTGCAGCGGATACCATTCAGAAGAACGTGAGCAGTTCCAATCATATGTTTGGACAAGTTCATTACGATCAGTTCCTGTTAGATCTTCGAAAATTGAATGGAGATGCGCAGCAATGGGTAAAAGAAAAGCAGCCATTCTTGGATGGCATTGCAGTGATCATTCCTAACGAACCGCAATATTATGATGTTTCCCTTCAAGAGCAATTCGACATTATCTTTCATATTCAAAAAACAAGCCCTTCGCATATCAAGTAATATGAAATAAAAAAGACGACCCATTAACTTATTACCAGGATTAGGGTTATTCGAGCGACTTTCTTGTCGCTATTATGTATTGTAGTGATATGCTTGTCGTAAAAGGAACGACATGAATATCACTACAACCATATAAAACCTTGATGATTTATCGGGGTTCTTAGTAGGCATTTTCATGTCATTAGATTAGAAATAAGACCTCAGCATGTATATGCACAGGTCAAAAATTAGACCAAGTTCATTTTTCCATCTTCCATTCGATATACTCTGTTGCAATATTCAAGCATCCGCTCATCATGGGTAACCATGATCGCCGCTTTCTGACGCGACTTAACCTCATGGGCGATGAGGCTGACCACTTCATGTGCCCGTTTGGTGTCCAAGCTTGCTGTCGGCTCATCGGCCAAAATGACGTTAGGATTGTTAATTAAAGAGCGAGCGATGGCAGTACGCTGTTTCTCCCCCCCGGAGAGTTCTTCGGGAAAGCTCTTTAGCTTCGCACCAAGCCCCAGCTCTTCAAGTAACTTAATGGCGAATTTTTTATCCTCCGCAGTAACCTTCCCAGACATCTTCTTCACTAAAAGCAATTGATCAAGTACGTTTAAATAGGGAACCAAGTTCGATGACTGCATAATAAACCCGATTTCCCTCAACCTAATGTTAGACAATTCTTTATCAGAAAGTTTAGAAATATTATGCCCATTCAAGTTGACTTCTCCTTCGGAAGCTTTGAGTAGTGCTCCCGCAATGGATAAAAAGGTACTCTTACCAGACCCCGATGGTCCGACGACAGCCACAAACTCACCCGGCACAACGGAGATAGAGACATGATCGAGTGCAGCAACCCGATTGCTGCCTTCGGAATAATACTTTGTGATATTACTAAGCTGTAATCCTTTATTCATTATTCGACCCTCCCGAGCGCCATCAGCGGATCTATTTTAATAATTCTGCGAACCGAAACTAATGAACTGAGCAATGCAATAACAAGAAGGATAATCGAATATCCAATGACTAGATTCGTTTCAAGCTTGAATGGCATAGCCTTTGGCATAATGGCAGCTGTCCCGTAAGTGAGCAAAATACCAATAATAATACTGGTCAACGACAACACAAATACTTGGGATATGATCGCTTTGCTCAAGAATCCGTTCCTTGCACCGATCGCTTTCATAATGCCGAATTGGTTGGTCTTCTGTATGGTAATCACATAGAAAAATACGCCAAGAACGAATGCGGAGATCGCCAAGAGAAAAGCTAGCATCATCAGAATTGAGCCGTTCTCTTCTTTATAACCTGGCATCCCTTGCACAGCTCCCGCACGAGTAACTGTATCCGTATTCGATAGCTTACTATTAATTAAGCTTGGATCAATATTAGTTCCTTGAAGCATAATAGCGTTCACAGGATCCGCAATTCCTTTATTGGAGCCGGGTGCTGCGAAGGCAATTTTACGCCATTCAGATATGGGTGTAAACACGGCTGAAACGTGATTGTAGGTTTGATTTTCGACAAATCCGATAATAGTTAACGACTCTGTAGATCCGTCTAATTGAAAAATATCTCCAAGTTTAAACCCCTTATCCTTCATTGTCACATTCGCAACGACATTCTTCGGGTTATCAGATGATAAAGGATTCCCCTCGATGATGGTTGGCTCCAAGAAGCTTCCAGGGATGATACCAATAATGGCGATGTCGACTTTGTCTTCATTTTTGTTGCTTTGACTCTTAAGCGCTGTTGCCATCGAACTACCCATAGGTGAAGCAGCAGTTACATTTGGTAATTTCTCTACATCAGCCACCAAATGATCAGGAAGTAGTGATTTACTCATTGAAGACTGCGCCCCTTGTTGGAAGACGACATAATCTGCCTGCATGTTCTTGAATACGGATGCCGCAAGCGTCGATAATCCATTACCCAAGCCAGATAGGATGAACACCAACCAGGCGATCAGCACGAAAATGATCACGATCATTGAAAACCTCATTTTACTATGCATTAACTCTTTCATAGCCAAAAACATTCTATTTCCAACTCCTTATCCATATATATTTGACACTTGTGTCATATTCGATAAAACAAGCTTTGTGTCATTAGCATTAAATCACATAACTGACACTTGTGTCATATTCGATGTAACAACCTTTGTGTCATTAGCAATTAAACCACATAACTGACACTTGTGTCAAAAATTAATTCAGACTACTTTTACTAGCTCCTAGAGCCCCCGATCCATATTTGAAACAAGAGATTGCTCCATTGCTGCGCAGGGAGATTCATCATATTCGGGGTATTAAGCAGGTTAAAAAAAGTACTAATAAGGACAGGGAGTGGGATATCAGTTCTTAGGCTTTTCTCCTTTTGAGCCCGTTCAAACAAGCGTGTTAGTTGAACTTTGAGAATGGAATGCGCTTGCTCAACGAATAAAAGATCATTAAGAGCCTTATCATGTTCTGTCTTAATTTTATGAGCATCTCCAAGGATTTGATGAAGATTAGATTCTTCTATATAAATGTCAAGTAACTGCTGTAGAGCTGCCAAAGTGTCCGTCTCATCAACTGATGAAGCATTTGTTAATACGTTAGAAATCACTCGCTTCATACAAGCTGCGACTATTTCTTCTTTATTGGCGTAGTATTGGTAAATCGTGCTTCTGGCTCCAGGCAAATGCTGTGAGAGCAGTTTGAGATGAAATCCGTCGTAACCATATTCAAGTATTAATCTTTTTGTCATGTCAAGCAACTCTGTTTCAGTAAAAGATTGTTTTCTTCCCAAGCTGATTCGTCTCCTTTCCCGTCATGTAAGAATCATTTTATCAAAAAAATAGTAAAAGTAGCAATGGATTGCTTAGCTTATATTTTCGAAAAAATGTTGATGGAACTTTGGGATTTTCACGTTCTAATAAAACGACATGAAAATCCGTACAAATGAAAAAGAACCTTGATTTATCAAGGTTCTTAATAGGTACTTTCATGTCGTTAGGCTAGTCACTCATTTCACAGCATTCAATATTTGCTTATATTCCTTCGCGTGGTAAGGTCCGCCTTCTTTCATAACGGTCCACAACGGATCTATGTCTTCTTTCATCGACAGCATCATGTCATCGTGCCATTCATTAAGCAAATAGACAGCTTTCATGTGGATATCGCTTCTTTCTTCAACAAGATTGTACTGTTCGTAGGGATCATTGTCCAAATCAAACAGCATATCTTTGGGAAACCCGTGATAACCGTCGTGATACGTTCGGATATACAGCCAATTCTCAAATCTGACGCTTCGCTGGCAGACATGTGCGCACTGGGATACAACCAAGTATGGCCTTCCTGTATGTGTACCTTCCGTAATACTTTCCGCATAGCTCAAGCCATCCCAAGACTCAGGTTTCTCCGTATCAAGCAAGCTTGCCAATGTAGGGGCGAGATCAAGTTGATAATGGAGACCCTCGTCTACATTTCCTTTAAGGCCACCTGGCCAGCGGAAAATCATTGGAATTCGGCAGGTCCCCTGATCCGCTGTTCCGTGCTCGGAGTAAATGCCTAACTCCCCCATATTCTCCCCATGATCCGCACTAACTATTATCGCTGTATCCTCCAATACACCCAGCTGATCAAGCATGTGCAGCACCTGCCCGATATGTTCATCCATATAGCGAATTGCGCAATCATAATTATCAATTATGGTCCTTAAATCATTATGCTCCTCAATCGTTTGGTTATGCCTTGGATGTCTGAAATAATGCGACTTGGCAAGCTTATTCATATCTTCAATACTGTGCTGCCCATTTTTGAGCTTGTGCTGTTGAAACACCTCTTCTGTGATCCATGCCGGCATGGGGTCGTCAACAAAAGGATTGCCTACGTGGTCTGGCGTTCTATAAGGGGTGTGCGGATCCCAGAAATTCAGATGTAAGAACCAGTCATCCGTCTTCGCATTATCCTCCAACCATTTAAGCGCAACAGGCAGTACTTTATCAGCGGATTCTCCACCTTTATCCCCCACATTGAAAACTTCATTGAACCCTGCATTAAACGTCCACACGGAATGTCTTTCTGCGAAGGTACTGATCGATGCCGTTTTCATGCCAATCTTGCGCAATACGCCAGGAAGGCTCTCCGACGCTAACCGATCGCTGAAACCCCGCTCCATTCCTTCGCGTCTCATATCCGCAGCTGTCCCACCATGTCCGACAACGCCTGTATGGATGCCGAATTTGCCAGACATTAAAGCTGTTCTGGATGGCATACACGGCGCATCCGAGCAGTAATAGTTGTTAAATCTAACACCCTCGGCTGCGATACGATCAATATTCGGAGAGGTCGCACGATGGTAACCATAACAGCCGAGATGATCGGGACGCAAAGAATCTAAATCCAAATAGAGGATTCTCATAAATTATGTAACCAGCCTTTCACTTCTGTTATTGTACATGCTGTATCTATTCATTAACCCTTCACTGCCCCAGCAATCCCATCTACAAAGTAGCGCTGCAAGAACAAGAAAATAACAATAATCGGAAGAATGGCGATCGTACCTCCGGCCGCAATCCCTGTCCAATCCACAACGTTCTCTCCCCTTAATGCATACAACCCAACAGCAAGAGGACGGAGATTGGGGGAACTGAGCGTTAGTATTAAAGGAATCATGAACGAGTTCCAAGACCAAATGAACTGCATGATCGTTACACTGCCGACGATGGGCTTGGATAACGGAAGCATGATCGTCAGAAATGTTCTTAAAAATCCGCAACCATCCATGATGGAAGCTTCCTCCAGCTCCTTCGGAATTTGACTGAAGAACGTTGAGAAAAGCAGGATAAATATAATATGCGCCCCTCCCGCTTCCGCAAGAATAACCCCGAGCAAATTGTTCATCAGTCCCAAATGTTTGATGAGATCATAGATCGGAATAATCGCAAACTCCATGGGTACAAACATGCTGGCAACTAGTACCCCTAAGAGCAACTTCTTCCCTCTGAACGTATACCTGCCAAGCACATAGCCGCAAGTTGCTGTTGCGATAAGTACGATGAGGATGGTGCTGATGGAGATAACCACACTATTTAGAAAGTACCGCTCAAAGTTCGCTTCATTCCACGCTCTGATCAAATTGCCCATCTGAAAGCTGTTCGGAAGCAGCTTAAGGCCGTTTGCAAAGAACTCACTTTGGGTTTTGAAGGATGCTGCAACCATCCATAAGAACGGATAGATCCATACAAGACAAAAAGCAGTCATGACGACGTGAAACATGGATAATCGAAAGATTTTCATGATTTTGCACGACCTTTAATTCGTTTATTCAGCACGGATTGGATAATGGCTAGAATACTAATCGTTACGGCAAAGAACAGACCCGCTGCCGAAGCATATCCCAATTGAGGCAATCCCATTTCACTGGAAAATGCGTACCTGTAAATATACGTGGACACAACATCCGTGGCGAAGAAGGGGCCTCCGTTCGTCATCGTTTTAATTAAATCAAACACCTTCAGCGAGTTGACGACATTTAGCAATAAGATGACGGCTCCTATCGGCAATAGAAGAGGTATCGTGATATGCACGAATAATTTGGTCCCTCTTGCGCCATCCACTTCAGCCGCCTCATAAAGATCCTTCGGGATGCTCTGCAGTCCGGCAAGCCAATAAATCATGTTAATCCCTAAGTTTTTCCACACCGAGATGAGAATAACGGTAAACATTGACCATTTCGCGTCGCCTAACCAATTAATCGGCGTATCGAGCCAACCTATTTTCATCAGCGCATCATTCACCGCTCCGTCACTGCCCCAGATGAAAACCATGATAATACCGACAATCGATGTCGTCGTGACTACTGGCAGAAAGATTAACGTCCGATATATGCTGGCTCCCTTAAGCCTGGGGCGATTCAAAACAACGGCAAGTATTAAGGGCACAAGGAGATTTAATGGGACTACACCTAACATAAATTTAAAACTATTTTTATACGCATTCCAAAAATAAGGATCCTTCGCCACGTCAACAAAATTACGTAGCCCGACAAACGTTGAATCTGACGTTAAACCCGACCAATCCAACATGGCGTAGTAGAAGCTGGCCGCGATCGGCCAGCCTTGAAACAGAACGAACAGGGCTACAGTAGGAAGTAGGAATAACCAACACCATAATTCAATTCTCCACTTGGTTTTCATGATGCGCGAACTCCCCGTCATTGAATTGACTTATAATCTTGCTGCGAGTAATTTTTGTCAGAACTCCAGTTAGAGAAAATGAAATCATTTTTATCTACTTTCGCGCCTTCCGACTTTGCCTTCGCAATCGCTGTATCTAATGACTTATCGACAATATCAGATAACTGCTTAAGTGCCGAATTGGGCTCTTTAATTGCCCCGGCAACAACGCCTTGGAGAATATCACCTACACCTGGCTGAACATCCTTATAATTCCCGTAAACACTTGCAAGCTCAGGGTTCCTGATTTGCGGATTAGGCACTAAACGCGAATACTTCTGTGCAATATCATAGTACTGCTTGAATTGTGGTATTTCCGATGAGCTCTCGTTAACCTCTTTGAGAATAGAGAAGCGATCTCCCGCTTTAACGAGCACGGACTGATAATCTTTATTGAAGTACTCCTTTAAATACAAGGCAGCTTCTTTGGGATGCTTCGTTGTTTTGGACATGCCAATCCAAGGACTATAGCTGGATCTAGGCAGGAAGCCCTTCTGACCTGCGTCCGGAACAGGAGGCGCCATGACACCAAAGTCCAAGTTAGGGTTGTCACGTTTCCATACGCCAATCGACCATTCCCCCTGCAAGATAAAGCCTGCTTGACCTTCTCCAAATAAGGCTCGGGCTTCAGGTGCAGATATGCTCATCGTCTTCGGATGGAAACTTCCGTCATCCTTCAACCCCTTGAATAAATTCATGACATCAAGTACTTCTTTACTGTCATAGTTAGCATCATGCGTGACCAAACTGATCGGCGATTGTTGATTTAGACCGCTGCCTCCCAGTGCCGACCAGTCCATAGCCGCTAATTTCCATCGACCGATTTGTTTACCGCCCTCGATGATACCGAAAGCTTTGCCTTTACCTGCTTCTGTAATTTTCTTAGCGGCTTGGCGGAATTCCGTGTACGTCTTTGGCGGGTTTTCGGGGTCTAATCCGGCATCTCGAAACAACTGCTTATTGTAAAATACAAGTGTACTCGGCACACTCGCCATGGCCGGAATGGAATAGATTTTCCCATTTAGCATGGTCGAGCCTTCAACAAAGGCGCCATCTGCGAATTGATTTTTGAAAGCGTCATCAATATAAGGATCTAACGGCTGATACCACTCTCCCTTTACCGCCATGCTTAATGACATGTTGCCGGGTATTGGGTATAGATCCGGTGCATCCCCCGATTTAATCGCGGTTGTAATGGTATTCTGAAACTGATCCACGCTCATTAGCGTATATTCGATTTTGATGTTGGGGTATTTGGCTTCAAAATCTTTGATAAATTTTTCACGAAAAGGCTTCTCGCTGTCTGCCCAGTCCATCACGCGCAAGGTAACTTTTTCTCCGGATGTCGACGTCTGAGCTTTGTCCCCGGCAGTTCCTGTTGCAACAGGCGTTCCTGTGCTAGTCGGATTCGGATTTGAAGCTGAACACGCCGTCATGCTTTGTACAATTAGAGCAGATCCGATGAATAAGGCAGCATACTTCCGTTTTTGTACCAATGGTATATCCCCCTTTATGTTTGAAAAAATTACTTCCTGAACGAAAGCTCGTGTAGGGTGCGCAATGAGGATTGGATGCCTTCGATTTAACTATTATGTTATCTTACAATTTATCCTCAGACCATGTAGACGCGATTCCAATTTTTGTACTTTTGATACTTTTTCGAAATTGATTGGGGGACATGCGGAATGTTTTTTGAAAAGCACGGTTGAAATGAGACGCATCGTAGAAGCCGCATTTTTGAGAAATAAATTCAATCGTATTCTCGGGGTCTTCCAGCATTCGCTTGGCTTGCATAACGCGCATTTTTTGAAGCATTTGCATCGGCGTTAGATCATACACCTGTTTAAAGGCCCGGCTAAAATAGACCGGATTCATATGGTAAATTTCCGCTAATTCCTCGCGAGTAATATTGCGTTCCAGCCCCTTCTCGATATAATGCAGGGCGTAATTAAACCGGGCAATCTCGAACGTCTCTCTGGATTTGCGTTTCTCACCGATTTTAGAGCTTTCTACAATTTCATGAATCAGAAAGAGCGCTAGAAAGACCGACTGCATAGAAGAGAGCTCCTCATTTTTCTGCTGCCATAAGTCTTGAAGCTCGTCGAACTTCTTCTCATACAGAGCGGAGTCTCTGATTTTAATCACTTTATCCAAGGGAAACAGTTGGAAGAAATCTTCGCCTTCCCTGACATCTAATTTCAAACTGAGAAGGTAATGAACACCTTCTTCCTGTGAAATAACATTAAAAGGCGTATGGGGGCGATGAATCATAACATCTCCGGTTTTGGCTATATACTCTTTACCGTCGTCTGTTGTAATAACCTCCCCTTTTTTGATATAAGATACCGTCAGATAAGGCTGATCGAAATCAAACATGATCCGAGAGTAGTATTGTATTTTTTTAACATCAAACAACGTAATCGCATATAGATCCTCGATCTGAGTTGACATGGATTCACTCCTTATTGGGTATGGTTACGAAAAAAAAGCTCCTGAGATAACAAGATTGTCATCCCAGAGGCGCCGCTCAACTATGTATGAAGTTTAAATGACAAGATGAGCAAAATCAACTCATTGCAAACAGCAAAAAGCATGCCCCCAAAGATTTGGGAGCATGCTCGATACTTCGCTACGCTATGATGTTAAGCATTAACCTTCGCTTTAATCTCTTCCAATGGCTTGTGGTTACCGTATTTCGGATACTCGCGCGTAGTTGGCGCTGCCCACTGAACCGCATTGGAGATGACGCGGCGGATTTGCTCATTGTAGTACGTACGGTATGTTTCATGACCTGGACGGAAGTAGAAAATCTTCCCGTTCCCGCGATGGAACGTACATCCGCTGCGGAATACTTCGCCGCCTTCGAACCAAGAAACCATGATTAGTTCATCCGGTTGTGGGATGTCAAAATGCTCCCCGTACATTTCCTCTGCCTCCAGATCAATGTACTCGCCAATGCCTTCCACGATCGGATGACCTGGAGCAACGACCCATAGGCGCTCTTTCTCGTCAGCTTCGCGCCATTTGAGATCACATGATGTACCCATAAGGGTTTTGAACACTTTGGAGAAGTGACCGGAATGCAGGACGATTAAGCCCATGCCTGCCCACACACGCTTTTGAACACGAGCTACGATCTCATCTTGTACTTCGCCGTGTGCTTTATGACCCCACCAGATCAGGACGTCCGTATTGTTCAAGACTTCTTCCGATAAACCATGTTCGGGATCGTCTAATGTTGCATAGGTGACTTGGACGGAACCGCTCAGTCCCTCGCCAATGGCTGTGTGAATACCATCTGGATAGGCAGCGCGGACTTTCTCGTTTTCTTTTTCATGACGAAATTCGTTCCAAACGGTTACATTTAATGGTTTACTCATCATTTCATGCCTCCACGATAGCGTATTCATTCTTACTTCTGAGTATAGGTTTTCTCAAGTGCCAAGGAAAGGCAGAATTGTGCTTACTTCTTATTCAATAGTGTCATCGGATGTCTCGCAATGTTATACTTATTGAGACGAAATCTTATTCGAAAATGTCCAGCTTAGTGAGGTATTCCATGCCTATCAACCCTACTCTTAGTCCTGCAAATTTAACTGAAATTAAAAATGAAGAAGTCGTGTACCAGAACCCGCTTCTTTTCTTGAAAATATGGGAAATCCAATACGACTCCCCCCAATGTGGTTTGCCTGACCCTTGGACATGGCATTGGCATAAACAGGTTGAGTTTCTCGTCGTAACTCAGGGTCAACTCGGCATCCAAACGAAAGATGCCTATACGATTATGGAGGCAGGGGATGTCTTGCTGCTTGGTTCCTCACAGCCCCATCGCACACATAAATACTCTGAAGCGCCTTTGCACCAAATTGTATTTCAAATTGATCTGACACAGCATTTCGATTTGAGCACACTCGCTTATTTGCATTTATTTTCGGAGTTGACGCATTCCCTCGAACCGTTTAATGAACTTTTTCGTTCAAATAGCGCGGTTAGAGCAAACGCTTACCAGCTTATCCGGCAAATTCACGAGGAGTCACAAACGCGTACCGTCGGCTATGAACTAGCCATTGTTGCTGCCATTAAGCACCTCCTGTTGCTCCTTCTGCGCAATGATAAACGTGATCTAGCTGGGCTTACTGAGGATTCTGGCATCTCACGTTTACGCCCAGCATTGAAGTATATCGATGAGCATTTGACAGAACGAATTACGGTCGAAGATGTATGCCGCATTCTGAATCTGAGTTATCATTACTTTATTAAGTATTTTAAAAAAGTGATGGGACTATCCTTTATTGATTATGTGAATTATAAACGTATCAAAAAAGCCGAGCGCCTCCTGCTCACAGGGGATCTCAGCATTATGGAAATTAGTTATGAAGCCGGCATTCAGAACATGGCTCAGTTCTACAAGCTTTTCAAGCGATACAATCAATGCTCGCCTAAAGAATTTAAGCAGCGGCTCCGAGATCATACGGAGGTGCAGGAGGAGCAACCAGTCGAGGCAAAATAGAGTGCAGATCAGCAGGCCTCAGGGGAGGAATCCCGCCTGGCTGATGAAGACACGCTCCTGCGGAAAATGCCGCAGGAGCTGTTCGTGCACTCGCCGATACGCATCCCGACTGTACCAGTCGGTCAGCTCCAGCGCGTCATAAATGGCGCGCACGCCGATGCGTGCCGTGCGCCCTCCCCCACTGCCATCGCCCATGAAGTAATCGTCGATGCACACCCGATCCACGATGCCCGCGAGCCGCTCGGCGAAGCCATCCGAGCTGGGCAGCGCTGGCGCTATCGTGGCCTGCACCGGAATCCCGCGAGCCGCGAGCTCGCGAAGTGCTTCCAGCCGCGCCGCGATCGGTGGCGCGGACGGGGTGAACGCGCGGCGGATGTCCTCGCGGTCCGTCTCCACCGTCATGCTGACTCGGACGCGGTCGCCGAGCAGCTGAAACAGGTCCGCATCCCGCGTCACGAGCGGGCTGCGGGTTTGCACGAACAAGAAGTCCGGCTGCGCCACGGACATCACCTCGAGGAGCGCGCGGGTGAGGCGCTCCTTGTATTCGATCGGCTGATACGGGTCCGTCGCCGAGGAGAAGAAGATCGTGACGGGCCCTTTGCTCTTGGCCCGCGCCAGTTCCTTGGCGAGGAGCGCGGGCGCGTTCTCCTTCACGTCGACCCAACTGCCCCAAGCTTCGCTGCGGAACAGCGCCACCGGCATCTGCCGAACGTAGCAGTAGGAGCAGGCGAAGGCGCAGCCCGTGTACGGATTCAACGTATGCGAGTAGCCTTCGAGGAAACCGCTCGCTTTGGTCAGCAGCTGCTTCGATTGCTTACGCTGCACATTAACCATAGGTGAACCTCCTTTTATTTCCAGAACCATTTCTCATACACCCAATAGCCGAAGAACGAAAGGACTCCTAAAGAGATATTGAACCATCCTGCAAATAAAGCTCCTTTTTTCTCTTTGAGCATGTTAGCCTTCTTATAATTTTTTACATCGAAAACTAACACGAGCAACCCAGAGATCAACAGCAGCAAAACCGTGTAATTGTTAAAGGTAATCATTGGCCGGATCCTTCCCTAGTTGGTTTTCGTCCCAATTCGTCTAATCTTAACGTGTACCGTGACATCGAAGGACATCTCTTTATATTGATTTTGCCATGATTCCTCGGTTTTGATTTCCTTGTTCCAGTAGGCTGGCTGCGTCGCGCGCACATATTCACCGAAACCGAAAATGTCACTGCCATCCTTCTGAGTCTGCTGAATTAATTTCCCGAATCCCACGTTAGCGTCTTCTTGAATTTTCTCCTCCAGCTTCTTCAAATTTTCTTTTGTAATGAACACCTTTTTATTCGATTTCTCCGTTAAATCTCCCTCGATTTGGCATTTTATGATGGTATGCACGTTGCCATTTTTGATAGTTGTCGTTATTCTGGACTTTCGGTGAGTAGATTTAAAAATAACCAACGTTTTTGAGCCTGGCATTTTTTGAAGAACACTATACCCCCCTGGGTTAATTTGTTTGATCGCCATATAATGTCCGATTTGCAAGGCTGTTGTGACGCCAACCATTTTATCGTTTTTAAAATAGGCCATCCCAGCAAGCTCAATGTTCGATTCCTTCTTTAATTCCAAATAAGGAAGCATCCCTGCCTGCCCCTTGGCAGAATTCGCACTTAAAAAGACACCCAAGAAAATGTTGGGCAGAGTGCCCCTTTCTCGAGAATGTTCCAGGGTAGCGAGCAAATATAAAGTCGGAACGCGCTCTAATTGCGGATTGGCTTTAATGATGTCGGCTGCGTTTCCTTTGGATACGACCATCCAAACGGTTCTTCTGACCTGAGGTTGACGCCGAAAGAAGTCGTTTTCATTCTCGATCCCTTTTTTGGCTACGGCTTCCGAAATCACGATGACCCGTAAATGGCCAAAAAACAACCGATCTGCGAGCTGTTGCTGAAGATTCAATAATGCGTCATCAATGGTATATCCGACGCTGGTCAACACCCAAACCGGTTTTTCCCCAGAAGAGCTGCCGGATCCGCTCCCTGCACCTAGCGGAATGCGGCCCGGAACAGCAATTTGGACGGTGATACGAATGAGTCCCTTGTTAGCCTCTGGATCCTGGTTCAGAATATGCGTAGCATTGCTGCTTTCTTTCTCATCACCTGGCTTCGCCTTATCAATGCCAATCGCCAGGACGACAGCGCGATCTTCGATTTCTAGGCGATCCCAGCAGCCTGTCAGCAAAGGGGCAACCAACACGAAAACAAGAATCTGTTTAATCAGATTTTGCCACAAGTTGATCACCCCGTTTTTTCTTCTTTCGAATCATGGCCACAACAAATAAGACAAATGGATACGCAACTGTGAAGACTAGTCCCCAGCGACCGACAATTTGAATGATTTCATACATCTGCAGCAGATTTTGTGAGAACATCGCGAAGACATAGATAAAGGGAACAAGCAAGAAGGCAAACATTTTATGATCTCGCAAACGCAAAAGCTGGCTTGAGAAATATATGGCTAAATAATAGGAAGACAACAATGTCGTAAATACGGCGGTAACCCATACAGCAAGAAATGCACCATCTAAACGCTCTAGGATATTGGCGGGCAATGATGTAGTTTTGGCTAATTCCAGCGTTGGCCAAACTAATTTTTTAATTTCCTCAGCTCCGAAGACGCCCACGGTAGCAATCACGATAAGTATATAAAAGGACCCAGCTGCTAACATACCAATAAACCCAGCAATCAATGCTTTCTCCGGCCTGCGCATCGCAGGTATGACGATCGTCATGACAAATGAGCCTTGAAATAAGGCAGCCATCGTGAGAATTCCCATTGGCATACCGGTTGGTTCATTGCCCCACAGGGGAAGAAGATTAATTAAGTGTGCATTCTTTAGTGAGAGCACGACAATAACTAGTCCCGGAAATACGATGATCGGGAAATAAAAATGGTGAAAGTAAGTAAATGTCGTTATATCTACGCGAGAAGAAACAGCCGCTAGCAGCAACATAACGATCACAGTCACCTCTAGGGGTGTTTTAGTTAAAACGGAAGTGACGACAACCTCCCCAAATTCACGTGATGCCAGGGCTGTAATCAAGCAAAAGAACAAGATAATCAAAACACTAAATCCACGCGCCGGCCATTTACCAATCAGATCCTCGCTGTACTCAATAATAGATTTCGTGGGAAAACGCATCCCAAGCTTGGTTAATAACCAAAGTCCTAATAAACCAACCAAAAAGCCTAGCAATGTGACAAGAGGCGCCCCTGAATCGGCTGCTCTGACAGCAAATAACGAGAGGGCTAACACCCCCACCCCAATGATTGTACTAATCAGTATGATCGCCGCTTGTATCACTGTTACCTGGCGAGGATGCTCCATCGGTTACGTTCCTCCTTGTATCTCCGACTTTCAAAGGGTCTAATGTGTTGTTTGGCGCTTCTTCACTCATTTCTTTTGTTATTTTCCCAAGACGGTTGTCATTAGGTGTGTGTAAAAGTGCTGGCCTCTTCGGCATAGACCACAGCGGCAGCCGAGCTAGCGTATCCTTCATCCCTTGGAAATTACCTGGGACTAGCGGGCTTAAGTAAGGAACACCGAACGACTTTAAGGAAAGCATATGGTTGGCGATCAGAATCAACCCGATCATCACCCCATATAGACCGAAAATGCCAGATAAAATCACAAGTGGAAAGCGCAGCAGTCTCAGGGCCAGGGCCGCATTGTAAGCCGGTGTGGCAAAGGAACCGATCGTCGTCAAGGCGATAATAACAACCGTAATCGGTGAAATAAATCCTGCCGCAACCGCTGCCTGCCCAACAACAAGCACACCAACAATGGAGAGCGCTCCACCAACCTGCTGCGGCAGCCGAAGTGTTGCTTCCCTTAATACTTCCATGGATATCTCCATGATCAACACTTCTATGACGGAAGGGAAAGGCACTCCCGCTCTTCCCCCCGCTACCGCTACCGCAAACTCAGTAGGGATTAATTCCGGATTAAATGAAATTAGGGCCACATATAACGATGGGAAAATCAGTGAGAAAATCAGAGCTACCAAACGTGATAGTCGTATAAAACTGACGAGAAGAAACCTCTCTGAATAGTCTTCGACCGTTTGATAAAATTGACTGAATACCGTAGGCAATATGAGCGCAAACGGAGATCCATCTACAAGCAGGATAACTCTGCCTTCCAACAGATTGGCGACCGCTTTATCCGGTCGTTCGGTATTTTGAATTTGCGGGAACGGGGAGAAATGGTTATCTTCAATAAACTGTTCCAGATACCCCGCGTCTAGGATGCCATCAATATCAATCAACGATAAACGTCTGAACACTTCCTCTACGAGTGCAGGATTCACAATGCCATCAATGTAGCAGAGCGCAACTATGGATTTGGTGATACGTCCTATTCGAATCGTTTTTATTCGTAAATCCGGCGTCGGGAGACGATAGCGAAGTAACGCCAAATTCGTACCCATTATTTCAATGAATCCTTCCCGTGCGCCGCGAATCACCTGTTCAGTCTCTGGTTGCGTGATCGCTCGCTTGTCCACATGGCGTGTACTGAAGATAAATGCATCGGTTACGCCATCAACGAGAAGAGCCGTTTTCCCTTCTACAATGGCTTGGATAATTTCATTCAGCTGTGTTTCCGTTCTACCCTCACACGCATATAACGTATCGTTCAAAAGAAAATCTTTCATAGAGCTGCCTGCTGCTTTAGCATAATCATGAGAGGACGTTAACATCAACGGCTTTAAAATATGATCGTTCAAATACTGTTTATCAATCAAGTCAGGGAAATACATCACGACTGCTGGTTGATCATAAAATATGCAAAATCGGCGTATGATGAAATCGTCATTTTCGCCAAGTATCTTCTGAACGAATGTAATTGTCTCTTCGAGTTGCGTACCGACACTTGCCTCTTTATTGTCTTCCATAACTTGGTGAGCAGGTGAATTCTTCAGCGGTATCATCCGAGGCTGCTGACTTTGGGATGTTTGTTTGGTCCGTAGCTTATTCCAACTCCAAAAGGTCACGCAATTCGCCCCCCTGTCCCTGTACATACGCTCAAAATGATTTCAGCTTCCTATTCCCATTCATTTCCTTCCCCGTATTTTTATCTATATTTGGGATTCTATGCATGGAGGCGTGAATGGGAATGAATTTATTATCAATAACGGCGAATAGGAGCCGCTTACTGTCATCGATAAGTGACAATAAACAACTCCCACAAAGTTGAAAAACCCTTCCTACATCGGATAGTAATTCAACGTCCTACTTCCCCTGCGCCTCCAACTGCAGAAGCTTCTCCTTATTCCCCAAACCGCCGCGATAGCCCGTCAGTGCGCCATCCTTCCCTACGACGCGATGACAAGGTACAACGATAAGCACAGGATTTGCGCCGATAGCAGTGCCAACCGCACGTACCGCACTGGATCTATCTAGCTTTTGGGCTACCTGTGAATAACTCACCGTTTCACCATGGGCAATTTCGTGCAACGCTCTCCACACCGACTGTTGAAACGCCGTCCCCCGCAGATCCAATGGCAGTTCAAAACTTATTCGCTCCCCACTCAAATACTCGTCCAGCTGCTGCATGTAAGGCTTTAACCTATCCGCTTGCTGAATCCATCCGCTCGGATGTCCAATCTTTCTCGCCCATTGGGTGAATTCTTGCCACGCTTCAACGTCA
The DNA here is from genome assembly GCF_013141695.1 of Paenibacillus plantarum. Lineage (GTDB taxonomy): Bacteria > Bacillota > Bacilli > Paenibacillales > NBRC-103111 > Paenibacillus_E > Paenibacillus_E plantarum. Next base: position 2,220 of record NZ_WHNY01000087.1, on the reverse strand, counting down.
ACGCCATCTCTCGCGTCACCTTTCTGAAACTGCAAGTAACCCAACCCTACATCCGTTACCGCCATCACGAAATGACGATCCTGCACCCGAACCGCACCCCAGTAAATCGTTAGGGTACCCACACTTTCCATAACTTCTCTCACCATGTTGCAACCAACCTCCCAACTCGGTTATCGTTAATGCATGGGCTGTTGCCGAAACTCTGTCGGCGTAAGTCCTGTTTTCTTCTGAAACAATGTCGCAAAATGCGCAGCATTCGCCATCCCCACCTGCGAACCGATCACCTGCACGGGCATGTCCGTGGTGATTAGAAGCTTTTTAGCTGCTGCAAGCCGGACCTCTTGGATATACATAAGCGGCGTCACGCCAGCTACTCGTTTGAAAGTCCTTTGCAGATGATACGTACTCGCATAGAAATGGTCCGAAAGCGTCGCTAACGACAGCGGTTCAGCGAAGTGCTCTTCGATATGCGCCTTCATTTCCGCAACCCAGGCTTCATCGGGAAGCCGGATGCCGTCAGGCCGACACCTTTTACAAGGACGAAAACTTGCTTCCATTGCTGCTTGCTGGTGATGAAAAATACGCACATGCTCCCTCTTCGGAAGCCTGGATTTACAGGATGGCCGGCAGAAAATCCCTGTCGTCGCCACTGCATAATAAAACGTCCCATCATACGCCGCATCATTTGCAACGATGGCTTGCCAATACCGCTCCTGCATACCGGATGCCCCTCACCTTGTGTTTCTTTTATAAGCTCAGTATACCCAAACAGACCTGTGGTTGTAAGGGTTCCGAGATGAGAAAGCAAGATTACAAAAGCCGATCTCGGCGATAATGCAAGTAACGACTTCCTACCATTAAGGAGAATGACGATGCCACACCTGCAAGCTTTTGACCCATCCCGCCTACAATGGCACGAACCTTCGAGCACGCTCTCGCTAGTTCTGCCTGGGCCTTTTCGATACGAGCAAAATATCGGTTATTTAAGTCGCTCCACCAATGAGTGCCTATTCGTTGTGGATAACTCCAGCATCTATAAGCTGCTGCCCGTTGGGGATAACCTCGCGCTTATCGCTGTCCACAGTGAGGATGACGAGGAGCTACATATCCGAATTGTCCACTATAGTGGTGCTAGTTTAACCGCTGCAGTCCGCGATGATATCGCTCGCTATGTGTGGGAGTGGTTTGATTTGGGGACGGATTTGACGCCATTGTATGCGATGGAGGATTCGATTCTGCAGCAAGTGACGGAGGAATTCCGAGGGCTGCGCCTGATGGGGATTCCCGATTTGTTTGAGGCGATGAGCTGGGGGATTATCGGTCAGCAGATTAATTTGGCTTTTGCCTATACGCTCAAAAGACGTCTAGTCGAAACCTTCGGCACATCGCTAGATTGGGAGGGACGAACGTATTGGGCGTTCCCGACGCCGGAGCGGATCGCTGCTCTCAGGACAGAAGATCTAACCGCTTTACAATTCACGGGTAAAAAAGCGGAGTACCTCATTGGCGTTGCCAATCTCATGGCGGAAGGATCGTTGTCCAAGGCTGGGCTGCTTGCGATGAGCGATTTCCTAGCCATGGAAAAAGATCTGCTGCGCATTCGCGGCATCGGCCCCTGGACGGCCAATTACGTGCTGATGCGCTGTCTGCGCAACCCCGCTGCGTTCCCGTTGGCCGACGTCGGCCTGCATAACGCGCTGAAGCATGTGCTTGGCCTGGAGGCCAAGCCTTCGCTTGAAGAGATCCGCCAGCTCGCGGAGGGTTGGCGGGGCTGGGAAGCCTACGCCACGTTTTACTTGTGGCGGGTTTTGTATTAGGCTGCGGCTGTTGGGCGCGGCGGGGGTGGTCGGCGCTAGGCGCGGTGAGGGGACGCTATCCCTATCGCCTCGTCGTACTCGCACCATCACGGCCAATCGCCGTCAGGTGCGCCAACTTGTCGCCACCAGTCGGCACCCAAGTAACCCCGTCCCCGCAGCCCCCTATGCGCTCACTCTGCCGCCGCTGGCCTTATCACCTCGTTGCCACTGACGCCCCCATATACCCCCACTCCGCAGCCGCTGGCCTTATCGCCTCGTTGCCACTGACGCCCCCATACTCGCTCACCCCGTTGCCGCTGAAATAACTGTATTTCATGTAGCTAAATTCGGCGAATTTCAGTTATAAATCCATTTAACTGTATTTCATGTAGCTAATTACTCAACATTTCACCCTTTTGAGCAA
>NZ_WHNY01000086.1 GCF_013141695.1 Paenibacillus plantarum | reverse complement strand
GTATGATTTGCCTTTATGGAGGCTTAGTGAAGTGGCTAAACACGGCAGACTGTAAATCTGCTCTCTTCGAGTTCGGTGGTTCGAATCCATCAGCCTCCATACACCTTATTTAGGGGCATAGTTTAAGGGTAGAACAAAGGTCTCCAAAACCTTTGGTGTGGGTTCAATTCCTGCTGCCCCTGCCATTACAACATCATTGGGGATTAGCCAAGCGGTAAGGCAACGGACTTTGACTCCGTCATGCCAAGGTTCAAATCCTTGATCCCCAGCCATTTTTTCACAACATATGAGTCATTAGCTCAGTTGGTAGAGCACCTGACTTTTAATCAGGGTGTCGTAGGTTCGAATCCTACATGACTCACCACTTTACCCCAAAAAGTGAAGTGATAGCTTCGAAGGGAATTCCGATTACTTTTCGGGACCCCATCATCAATCATGCGCGTATGGCGGAATTGGCAGACGCACTAGACTTAGGATCTAGCGGGCGACCGTGGGGGTTCAAGTCCCTCTACGCGCATCATCGTCCCTAGGTTGCATCAAGCAGCTTAGGGACCCCTATGCGGAAGTGGCTCAGCGGTAGAGCATCGCCTTGCCAAGGCGAGGGTCGCGGGTTCGATCCCCGTCTTCCGCTTTTTATCTTCGGGACGTAGCTCAGCTTGGTAGAGCACCTGCTTTGGGAGCAGGGGGTCGCATGTTCAAATCGTGTCGTCCCGATATCAACCACAGTTCTTCATCAAGAGATGAAGGATTGTGGTTTTTTGTTTTGATCATTTTGTTTTGACCAAAGTGTTGCAATCAATCTTACTTAACCTAGAGTTACCCCTGGTTACTTAGTTACCTCGATGTAACTCATTTTCTAACCACGCCTGTTCGAGTATACTGGAATTGAAGTAAAAGTGAGAATTCTAAGGAGGCTAAAGTAAGTGGGTACGAATGCAAAAATAGGCGGCGGCGGTTTTCATCACGTTGCACTCAGAGCGAATGATTTTGACGCAACAGTCAAGTTTTATACAGAAGGTTTAGGATTTGTAGAGAAGAATAACTGGGGCGAAGGGAATAAGCGCGCGGTCCTGTTAGACTCTGGCGATGGGAATTATATGGAGGTTTTTGCTGGAGGAACAGGTGAGCAAATTCCAGAAGGCTATTTCTTTCATGTTGCTTTACGCAGTAATGATGTAGATGGAGCAGTTGCAGCAGCAGTTGCTGCCGGAGCTATCGTGACGGTAGAACCGAAAGATGTGATTCTAGGCGTGAACCCGCCAACACCAGTGCGTATTGCATTTATCAAAGGACTAAACGGAGAAATCATTGAGTTTTTCCAAAGCACTGGGGAGAACCAACTATAACATTTCAGGGATGAGAGGGGCATGAACATGGCTTTTACCTTTACTTTATCGCTCGGAGATGAAGCACCTGATTTTTCATTACCAGCTACGGATGGACAGACATACGCGTTGAAGGATTTCAGCGATGCGAAAACGCTCGTTATTTTTTTTACTTGCAACCATTGCCCTTATGTAATTGGTTCTAATGAAGTAACACGCGAAACTGCCAATCGGTATAAAGATAAAGGGGTACAGTTCGTTGGTATCAACGCCAACAGCGTGAACACGAAGCCAGAAGATTCCTTTGATCATATGGTATCGCACATGGAGGAGCACCAATATCCATGGACGTATCTGAGAGACGAAACCCAAGAAACGGCATTAGCCTATGGTGCACTAAGAACACCGCATTTTTATGTCTTTGATGAAAATCGTAGATTAGTTTATACGGGACGTGGCGTAGATAATCCTAAGGATGCGTCAAAAATCACAATCAATAATTTAGATATCGCGTTAGAGGAGCTGACCTCTGGTGGAGCGATTACGTTACCTTTGACGAACCCACTTGGCTGTAATGTGAAATGGGACGGTAAGGATGCGCATTGGATGCCTGCTGATGCGTGTGACTTGGTATAGCACACTTCTGTTCGTGTACATATCTCGCAAAATTGAAAGCAATGAGCCTCCATACCGTGGGGGTTCATTTTTTTGCGTTCTATTTATTCATTACTAGTAGTTAAGTTAAAATATGGTAAAATAGTAGAGTTCACCAAATCTACTAACTGTAACTCACTCATCTATTCATTATGCAATCACATACCAAAGGAGAACAAAATGTCTTTTACACAGCACTTAGTCCAGAAATATCAGCACGAATGGCGCCAAACCCAGCAGCATCCCTTTGTTCAAGAATTAGGCCGAGGAACCCTAGACCGTAATAAATTCAGGTTCTACTTGATTCAAGACTATTTATATTTAATTGATTACGCCAAATTGTTTGCATTAGGAGCTATAAAGGCTCCAGATCTTACTACGATGAGTGAATTCTCAGCGTCTTTAAGTAATATTTTGCATGAAGAAATGGGCATTCATCGTTCCTACGCAGCTCGCTTTGGTATCACCAAGGAAGAATTGGAGCAGGCAGAACCTTCACCAATTACACTCGCGTATTCGCATTACATGTTGCATGTAGCACAGAATGGCGGATTAGCGGAGTTAACAGCAGCATTGCTCCCTTGTATGTGGAGTTACTGGGAGATCGGCCGTATGTTGAAGGAGTTCCCAGGTGCAGTGGATCATCCTGACTATGGTGAATGGGTAAGAGGATACAGCTCAGAGGAGTTCGGTAAACATGCACAATGGTGCATTAATTTAATGGATCGACTAGCCTTAGGGAAATCGGAAAGTGAATTAGCGCGATTAGAAACTATTTTTTTGAATACGACTCGCTACGAAACGTTGTTCTGGGAAATGTCGTACCAACAACAGATGTGGCTGTAATTTCTGACACAAGTGCCAATGAAACGCATTCATAAGAGTCAATAGAACGAATATACATATACGGAAATCATCAAAAGTTGGTTATCAACTGGGAGGTGTTTCGTATGATTTATTGGATTTTGGCTGTGATTGTCGTGGTCGTTGGTGCGCTAGTCATCATGAGTGTAAGAAGAAGTAAATCCAAAGCGCCTGCTGAAGTGAAAACGCACAAGCCCTGCTCTTACTGCAACGAGGAAATCGCTATTGATGCGCCAGTGTGTAAGTATTGTAGGGGGGTTGTAGTGAGTTAAATTCATTAGGAATTCCGGCTAAAAAGGGGAAAAGAAAAGCAACGAGTCATTCGCTACGTGCGAGCTGCTCGTTGCTTTTTTGTATTTGCGTTAGTCTTTCTTGCTTCGTCTATTAGCTTCCTTAGCATCTAACGTTCCTAGGAAATCACTCGCCGTCCTGACAATATATTGAACTTCATCAAGCCCGCGTTCCATAAGCATGCTTTTGTGAATATCAATAATCAATTTCTTTTCATGGATGCCATCTACACCGTCAAGTTTTTGAAAATTAAACAACTCGCTCGGGTCGATGTCTAACGCATTCATTAGCGTTTCCAACGTGGTCAATGAAATGTTCCTTTGGCCTCGTTCAATATCCGATATATGCGATTTGCTCATACCGACTTTGCCTGTTTTTTCAGCAAGCTGATCCTGTGTATATCCCTTAAGCTTTCTAATCATACGTAATCGCTCACCAACGAGCCTTAGGAAATCGGACATCTCATTCACCTCAAGTTGAGGTTATTGAATTCGAACCCAAAAGGAGATACCTATATATGGTGATTTAATATGAAAAATCCTGTTTAAATGGTACTTCCATAATCTAAACATATGAAAAAGTTGGCGCTCAGCCCCAAAAAAGTGTAACATCTAACACATATAGCCACAGAAGGAGCTTGAATCAGTTGAATATTGAAATACACAATGAGTTACCTACCGATTTTGAAGAGTTGAAAAAAGCAGCGAATCGTACATCCAATTGGAGGGAGCGTCTTTCTGCTGTTGAAGCATTAGGTGAACATGGCGATCAACAATCGGTTCATATTCTTAAACGTCTAATGGCCAATGATACCGTGTATGCGATACAGGAGACAGCTTACCGTAAGCTCAAACTTTTAGGTGAGGATGTGCAACTTCCCCCTCGTAAAAAAGGTGACTTAATTAAAGGCTTAGGTAAAATTTTACTTCGTATCAAGAAGAGCTTGCCAGAAGGTCATACGTATGAGGCTTTCAAGGAAAAGCTGCAGAAAATGAGAAGTGATGTTTATGACACGTACGAAGGTGACAAAGGCTCTGATTTCGATCAATGGCTAGAATCGACATGGTCGGGTTTATTAACGAATAAATAAGAAGCAACACGTATGGAGTGAGTTTATGGCTAAGGGTAAAGGTGGAACAGGTAGAGGTACTGACAGCAAAGGCTGGAACCGGTGGAAAGCAAGTGAGAACCGGGCGAAGAGTGCCCCGAAACCCTATAAGAGTAAAGGTTTGAAAGCCGCTGCAATCGCGGCCAAGGCTGCGGGGACTTCAAGTACTGCGAGTTCTTCGAGTACCAAGAGCACCAAAGCTTAGCAAATTGCTAAGCAACGAACCACCTTCGGCATCTTGCTGGGGGTGGTTTATTTGTTGAATCAGCTATTTTGCATCCATCACATGACCTGTGTAAGATAGATGTAGGATATTTTGGATGAGGTGAGAGTCATGGTATTTGGGGCACGCGTGTGGAAAACAGGCATCGCTGTTGCATTAGCATTATACATAAGTGCTTGGCTCGAATTCACGCCACCAGTCATTGCGGCGGTTGCGGCGATCTTTGCGATGCAGCCTTCGATTTATCGCTCTTGGCGTTATTTCTTAGATCAGTTGCAGACCAATATTATTGGTGCGGTTTTCGCGCTGTTGGCGGGGATGTTCTTTTCGCAAAATGTGATTGCCATCGGCATTGTATGTATTATTGTTATCATTCTAAGTTTACGTTTACGGATGGAAGAAACGATAGGTCTTACCCTAGTAACCGTTGTGGCGGTGATGGAGGCGTCGGGGGAGTGGCGATTTGCGGTTAATCGGCTGTTGCTTAGCTTGATTGGGATCGGATGTGCCTTCGTGGTGAATGTCTTATTCTTCCCACCTAAGCCTAAGGAACAATTCGCAGCGCAGATCGGATCTATTTTCAGCAAAATGTCACTGCTCCTTCGCACGGTGATTTCGAATGAGATCAAGGAAACGGTGTTTCGTGAGGAGAAGGAAAGTCTTCGCAATAGCCTAAAGTCATTATCTGAGAAATATAGACTTATGGAAGAAGAAATTAAGAAGATGAAGGGCAGCGGCTCCAAAAGGATCCGCGAACTCGTCGTGTACAAGCAGAAGCTGCTTGTCATGTCCAAAGGGCTTGAGGTATTGGAAGCTGTAGATGAGCATTATTTTCAGGCTTCCCCAAGCGCGGAAACGGATGTATGTTTTGACGATCATATGGAGAAATTGATTAAGTACCACGAGCATGTCCTCTTGAAGTACGATGATAAGCTGAAGGATACGAGCTCGGATAGTTTGGAAATCGAAGCGGAGAACGAACAGTTTATGATCGATCTCCTTGCACGTTATAGCGAACAACCAAGCGGTATGCTTCGACTCTCCATTGTGGCAGCAGCCATGTATGACTATGGTCATCAGATCGCGCGTTTGGATAAGCTTGTGGAGCATGATCATCGAGGGGAGACGGAAGAGAGGGAACCTCTTGAAATTTTGCTCAAAAGTATTCGACTGAAATAGTTCAGATTAAGTTTGCATTACGAAATGGTTTGTGCTATATTATGTTTCTTGCTCCGAACAGGACAAGCATGAACAAGCACAAACCATGGAGTCTGAACGTGTTGAATATCTTCACGAATGGATGAAATAAAATAAAGCTTGCAAATGAAAAATCAA
>NZ_WHNY01000085.1 GCF_013141695.1 Paenibacillus plantarum | reverse complement strand
TAGCTTTCGTTCTGTCGAATCTACCTGTACTTCACACCTCATGTTCTGTTAAACATGACGCGCGCAGGAGTATTGGCGGGATGGTTTCGGGATACATGGTTCCGTCATTCCCATTCTTGGTTGTAAAGTTAAGATTACTGCTGTAATCTCCTGCTTTTCGCACTATGAGATGCTTATAGCAGAACTTGTCGTACTTCACCGTTAGTTCAATTAAGTACCAATCTATCGCGTAGATTCCAAGCGCAATTATAAGCGTTTATTAATTTTAATCAACAATTCCTTTAAGATTTGTTTCTCCTCTTCAGAAAGGACTTGAACGATTTCGTCCTCCACTTTTTGAAAGGATTCATTAAAGTCCTCGATCAATTCAACGGCCTTTGGCAAAACATAAATATTTTTTTGTCGTTCATTATTGACTGGGATTTTCCGCTCGATGAATCCTCTTTGCTCAAGACCTTGAAGCATACCTGTGATACTAGCCCCGCGTAGATGAAACCGATCAGCAAGATCCCTCTGAATTAATTCAGTTTCTTGGTTCTCGTAGATATAGCCAATTATTTTTCCTTGTTGAGCGTTTAACCCTAGCTCTTTTATGCTCTCGTCCGCTTTTTTCTTTAACTTAAGGCCAATAACCTGAAACAAATCCAGATAAGGCGTATTCTTGTGAGGCTTCATGAACGTTCCTCCTCATATTATTAGAAAACTAACTGTTAGTATGTAAACTATACAAACATCGAGCTTTCATGTCAATTAAATATTAGTTTATTGACAGTTAGTTTCCTAACAGTTATACTTCGAATTGTTTCCAGGCGTATCCAAGGAGGAATAACAATATGAAGAATGTAGTCCAAAGCTCATCTGCAGAAAAAATCACTGCTATTACGAATGCGCGTATTTTCGATGGAGAAAAAGTAATAGAATCAAGGAGTATTGTCATCAATGGGGAAACCATTGTTGCAGTAGGTGGAGACATTCCGGCGAATGCAACAATCATCGATGCTGAGGATGCAACATTACTGCCCGGCTTAATTGATGCGCATGTTCATACTTCCATCGGTGGATTACGGGATGCATTAAACTTCGGTGTGACGACAGAACTCGAAATGAACGGTGACTTTACAGAAAGAGGACGTGCGATCCAATTGAAAAATACGGAAGATATCGCTGATGTCCGTTCTGCAGGTACGGCAGTCACCGCTCCTGGTGGTCACCCGGATGAATTGCTGCCAGATGGGGATGAGATTCCAGAATTCGTATTAAAGGAATTGGAGAAGTTATCGAAGGAAGACCGGGAAGCTATGCTAGCCGCTTACGCCCACGATCATGAGGAAGTGCCGCAAGTAACAACGGTGGAAGAAGCGATTAAACATGTACATACCCAGGTGGAGAATGGAGCCGACTATGTAAAAATTATGATTGAAGAAGGAACTGTCATGGGCGCTCCTGGACTGCCTGTTTTAAGCGACGAAATTCTAAAAGCAGCGGTGGAAGAAGCCCATAAGTTCGATAAAGTCGTCATCGCCCACGTCTTGACTGCTCACTCTTCCCAAACCGCCATCGATCTTGGCGTAGATGGATTGGGCCACCTGTTTATCGACAGGCCCGATTACACGCCTGAGCTAGTGCAATCCATCGTCGATTCTGGCGCGTTTGTTACACCGTGCTTGGTTTTGAACTCATCCATTCTTGGGAACCCAGCATCGCAATTGGCGAATGACCCACGTGTTCATTCCAAATTAAGTCCAGAATGGATCGATATTTTGAACTCTAGCTTTAATACTTTCCCGCAAGGCAAAATAGAAAATAGCTTTAAAAATGTGATGGATCTTCACAGGGCCGGTGTGGATATTCTGGTCGGGACGGATGTCGCCCCCGTCCCCGTTCCGAACCTTGGCGGCCTTGCTCATGGAGCCAGCGTACATCATGAATTGCAATTACTGGTTACAGCCGGGTTCACTCCAATAGAAGCACTTCAATCGGCTACCTCGAAACCGGCCCGCAGATTCGGTCTTAATGATCGTGGCCGTATTGCCGAAGGTGCGCGCGCTGACCTAGTGCTGGTCAATGGCGACCCTACTACCAATATCTCGGATACCCTATCTATTAAAGCTATATGGTTCAAAGGTGTACAAAAAGAAAGGTAATTATTTCTACTTTTTTGTGCGGGTACTCTACTTCGAAGAGTGCCTTGCTATTCGACTTTGTAATTAAACTGCCCGTTAGCGGGGAAAAGGCAATCGGTTTTAGTCGATTGCCTTTTCGTCTAGATAATTGAGTTCTCGTTCTGCGTTAGCGCAACGAAAGTTGGGAGGTAATCATTATCAATCCGAAATAGATTGTCGCTCCCTTTGAAAAGCACTCACCGGGGTGCGGTTAAAAGACCATGGATCATTTTTACCCTTCATTCGTTAACCAAGAGGCACATCATCCAAGATCACACCAATTTCCGAAACACCATCCACTGGATCGCCATAGTCATATCTTGCGGTAATCTTTCCCTTCTTGTATACATAGCCTTGAAAAAATGATTCGCCTGTCGGTGAAAATCCTGCCGATTCCAATGTGGTTTGCAGCGATTTTATATGAGCGTCTCTACTATTAATATTAACGTAGAAGCGAAACATCAGCTCATCCATAAAGGTAATAACTATTTTTTTCGGAGGAGTTCCAATCGCTATGCTGAAATCCGGCGCTATATCCTTATATACATTTACAACCTTATTGATGAGAGATGGGTCAAACACATATTTTACTTTGGGCTCCGCCTTTATGTCGGGTAAATTTCCATCTGATGAATTCGCGTAGACCACTGTCAGATCGTCATCTATGCCATGTACAACCGACCATGTCATGAGAGTGTTATCACTTGAGCGGCCATAAACATCATTCTCCGTTTTGCCAAAAATCTTGTTGATTAAAGCGCTATCGGTAATCGGCCCATAGCCCGCGTCTGAAAGCATTTGTGGAACATCTAAGAGTGGACTTGTAAGTTTGTATACGAATGTCAGTTTTTGATAGTTGCCTTCAATCATCACTACATTAGGCTGTGTATCGACTAACGCCGGCGCATTATTGTAAGCAGCAATAACTTGGTCGAAGTATGATGTATCAAAGGCAAGCAGCCTGACATCGGCTGCTATTGGTGTACCTTTTGACTCTGTAGGTGTAGCTGTGTCAGGCGCAGGTGTAGTTGACGTTATCGGTGTATTCGTGGGAGTCGGGAAGGGATTTGTACATCCAGTTAAAATAGTTATGGTCAAAACAAACAGACAAATTCTAATCTGAAATTTTTGCATATGATTCCCCTTGTATAAAACTCATCTTCCTTCATAACCCATATATTGAAATATGAAATTTTAACTATCCTGCCCAGTAGATGAGAAAAGGCAGTTGATCATTGTGATCGGTGCCCTTAGTGTTGTTGAACTATAGTTCTCCGTCGACTGGGCACTATCATCAGGCCGTCACTCAGTTTTTGGAGGAACACGGAATCTTGCTTCTAGTCGTAAATCCACTCATCTCACATCAAGCCAAGAAGTCGAGTCTACATAAGGTAAAAACAGATGCGATTGATGCTTTTCGGCTATGTGAACTGTACTACAAAGAGGAATTTGAAGAGCATATAAGGCGAGGGACTGAGCTCCTAAATCTTCGCCATTTAACGCGGCAGTTTGAATCACTAACACAAATGTATGTACAGATAAAGCTGCAGTTCCAAGCGGTTTAAGATCAGGTATTTCCCGATTATAGAGGCATCTTCGGTGATCTATATTCAAAAGTTTCATTGTTGCTTTTAAAGCAGTTCACGACTCCTGGGGCTTTTCAAATAGCAGGTAAAACTACTGTTGCTCACGCAGTTGCTAGCCTCTGCCCCAGTCGTTCTGACCGCTGGGCTAGCGATAAAGCAAAGCTTATCATGGCAGCTGCAGCAAACAATCCTTTTCAGAAAGTAAGTTTTAGCAGCCATCTTGTAAGCCTCACGATGTTCATTAATTTACTCCTTCAGTACCAAGAGCATCTTTCACACCTACAAAGTCAGATAGATACTCTTGCTGAAAAAGTTGAAGCATATCAGATTATCCAATCGATTCCCGGTATTGGTAGCAAAATCGCTGCAACGATTCTGTCCGAGATCGGGGAAATCCATCGGTTCAATCACGCCAAAAAGCTGGTAGCTTTCGCAGGAATTGATCCTAGCGTCTACGCTTCGGGTAAGTTCACTGCAACAACCAATAAGATTACAAAACGCGGATCTAAGAAGCTGCGTCATGCCTTATATCTCGCTGTGCTATGCGGTCTAAAGAAGACCGGGAGCAAGAAATTACGTGAGTTTTATGATAAGAAACGTGATGCAGGTAAGCCTTATCGCGTTGCACTCATAGCCTGTGTTAACAAACTTCTTCACTGGATTTATGCTCTGCTAGTGAAACAAGAAAGGATTGTCGACTTAGCTTAGCACCATATTTATCATTCACAAGAAAAACCTTCCAGCATGCTCAGAGAAGGTTCTTTAGTGCACCTATTTTCAGTATACTGCTGATTCAATCTAAATTTAAGAGAAAAATGTTGACAAACTATTAGCTGGTTTTAGCGTAATATCATCTAGTGTCCATAACCGTGTGTTGCTTGAGAAAAATACGCTATTATGACAACAAAAACAAGGATAACACTCATTAATATAAGTGCAAAGCCTGTCAATCGTGCTGTCAAATTCCTTTTATACAGTTTAGATTTTCGAATAAACAGAAATCCAAACCCTAGCAACAACGCAATAATTATTCCAACATAATCGTCCAAGCAATCATCCCTTATCTTGATTATCATTTTGCTTTTCCAATTGAGCTATCGTTCCCAGTTAGCGTAATGACTTTACATTATCTCGATAACAAAACTCGCTGAACCATCCTCGAGGCAAGTAACATCTTCATAATGAATATGAAAACCAGATGGTACATTATTATAAGCCATAGAAAGTAGCTGTGTTGCTAAAGAAATTAGTCCCTCTTTATTTGCCTCTATGACAAAATCACTACCTAGTCTAGTCGCTTTTATTTGAAAGTTATCTTCCCAGAAAATCTTCAATCCTTTTTCTGGTTTATATTCAGGAATCTCAATTTCAATCTTCATTACAATATCCTCCCTGTATCCAAGACTATTATTGAGATTAGTATATCATTTCATATGTAACTTCTTTACACATAACTGACTTTTACTTCAA
>NZ_WHNY01000084.1 GCF_013141695.1 Paenibacillus plantarum | reverse complement strand
TTAAATCCTTTGCCATGAAACTTTGGCTGTAATACTGATTTGGCAAATGTCCTTGAACCTGATGCCATCCTTTGGAGTCCTCCCACACGAAACGCAACTGTGCAGTTTGTTCCATCGTAGAGCGCCATGACGGGTCAAGGTGAGTGTCCCTACCATGTGACCATACCCAAATATTGAATTGATTAGTCTGTAATTCTGAACATGCCAATTCTGATTTAGAATCAAAGTTCATACGTTCCCAACCAAACAGTTGGTTTCCGATGTATACATGTATGTTTCTTGCCGCCTCCGTATCAAGATTTTTTAAAATTACCTCATAAGAAACAATAGATAACGGTTTGTTCTGCTTGGCTTCGTAAAGCAGCATATTGGGTCTTATTTCCCACTCTGGAACTGTAGAGTTTAAAGTATTTGGCGGCTCAACAGAGTTACAATCTACATTTTTTTTGGTATGAACTACTTTCTCACAAGCAACTAAAAATATTAAAAGTACAATCATGAAGCAAAAATAAGCTACATTCCTCACTAAAAATCCTCCAGAAGTAATTGTTATTCATGTATGTAGTAACTTTAGTCCCGTTTCCATATTAACTCAACTACAGATGAGTTTGTTACTTGTAAATTCAGGTATAAAGCTATACCTTCCGATAGCTGAATCGGTTGCATGGCCGCGCTATCGTTTCCCGTTTAGCTTAAGCCACGAAACTACTCCATTGTCAGGTCTGGCTCTTCTATATATATTGATGTATATGAGGGATTCTTTGTCTTTTGTAGAGAATGAGTTGCGCGTACGTTTATTTTAGGTTTATAGAGAGGCGGCCAATGAATAAAACAGACCGTTTGTTAGCCATAGTGCTGGAGTTGCAACGAAAAAAAGTGGTACGAGCCGAAGATTTGGCAACTCTATTTGAAATCAGCGTGCGGACCATTTACCGCGACGTTCAGGCTCTAAGTGAGGCAGGTGTGCCGATCATTGGAGCCACAGGAACAGGATATTCTTTGATGGAAGGCTATTTCCTGCCGCCGGTCAGTTTCACGGTAGAAGAAGCCGTAACCTTGCTCATTGGAACGGACTTTATCGAGCAACGATTTGATTCTGATTACCGTGTCAAGGCTCAAGCCGCTAGCGGGAAAATCGAAGCTATTCTACCGGAGAGCATTCGTAATGAAACATCTCGAGTACGCAATGTTATGCGCTTGCTCCCTTCCGATAATCCGATTACGCCTTCAA
>NZ_WHNY01000083.1 GCF_013141695.1 Paenibacillus plantarum | reverse complement strand
AAAAAAACACCTGTAACAACTTGTTGAACTTTCATCTTCATTCCCCTCCCCCCATTATAGATAACTAATAATTAGCTGTAATAATTCCCGCTTATATTTAGCCTACCTAAACAGTAGGGCGGAGAAATACCTGGTTAATTAAATGCCTTAAACGAGGTCATTCCCAATAAACGACCTCTTTTAAGGCTGGTTCTATCGCAGATTGGGGTCTATTAAGAATCCTTCGGAAGATGTGCGTGGATCTTCTTCATCCAAACAAGAAGGAGGGACGCTTCCTCTGGTGCTAAGCTTTGCCTAAGATGCTGCTCAAGTTCGGTGATCATGGCTATGCAAATGGCGCGGTGGGCATGCCCAGATTCCGTTAGATAGACGTGCTTCACCCGTGCGTCCAGATCATCAGACTTGCGTAAAACCCAGCCCCCTGCAACGAGCGTGTCGATCAGATTGGTCAAGGAGGCCGGACGGATCTTCAGCTTCTCATGCAACACTTTCTGCGTAAGTCCATCCCCGAATGTCCACAGTATTTCAAGAACATTCACCTGTGAAGCCGTCAATCCATACACGGCTAGCTTCTGATCATAGAGAAGGTTGAAATCTCGATAGATTTGCTTAATCCAATAGCCTAAATGGCTTTGTAAAGGATGTGTCATTTTATTTAGTCACCCTAATTAAATATACAAAATAAAAGCCACCCTGACAAGTGACTTTAGCAACGCATATTCCCGTGTTGAATTTACTTAGATTAGCCCTGTTAAGGAATTGGATTCCAACGTGTGCGGCATGAACTTAGAGGCGCCTGATTTGAACAATCCCGCTAGAATAACACAATGCAAGGCGATAACCTCCTGCACCCACAAGGGTTTCGAAGGGGAATTAGCAGCAAAGGTATGATTCTCTTGAAGGGCCAATTGCTGCGCAAATAGAAGAAAATCTTCGCGTAAGCAATAGCGATCCTGTTCAAGCTCAATGGCTGAGTGTTGCAGGGCATGAAGTCCTCTGCCGATACAAGCGAAAGTCTGTAAGGTAGGCGGCAAGCGACAAGACAGCCATTTGATACACAGTGCGATCTGCCTTTGGTTAGGAGCTTTTCGTAAGTTGAATTGATGATTCAGATCGAGGATGCCGTTGGGTATGACATGGAGGGTTTCTAGTGAGGAGCTCAAGATATGTATATGATTTTCCCCCACATGAATGATATCGAGATGGTTCGGAATTTCTGCAGCCCAGACAGGCTTTTTCAGAGCGACTAGATGATCTTCCGTTCCATGCTCAGCGTGCTCTGTGCTGTCGGCTAACAAATCGGATAATTCGTTCTTTTCTTGACCTAGCGTATCTAGCTTCCTCATGTACTTATCATTGTGCATTCGAATACCTCACCTGTAAGTTACATAGTTATAATTACCGCTTACGGCAGCGGTTCAGAATTTAAATGATAAAGGTACGGAACTGGAAAGTCAACCCATTTTTTACTAATTTTAATAATGAATACAAAAAAATAAGACCCAATCCACTCTTGGATCAGGTCAACATGTAATTGGCTTAGATAACAAATTTATAGCCTACGCCCCATACGGTCTTAATATATTTTGGCTCTTTGGGATTGATCTCGATTTTCCTGCGCAAATTCGTAATATGTACATCGATCGCCCGTTCATTTATGTAGGAGTCGAATCCGCGTAAAGCATTGATCAGGTCCTCGCGACGGTATACCCGTTCAGGATGTTCAACTAGCAATCGAATGAGCTCAAACTCAGAGAAGGTCATTTCGATCGATTCACCTCGTACGTGCAAGGTTCGTTTCTCTAAATTAATTTGGAGCTCCATGGCGGGAACGGTAATCCGTTGGCGAATCGGGGTAGGAGTAGCAAGTTGCTGCTCAGCGGGTAGTTCCTTTTTGAAGCGGCGTAATAGGACTTGGATGCGTGCCTTCATTTCATGCATACTGAATGGTTTGCATAAATAATCATCGGCACCAACGGTAAAGGCTTCGATTTTCTCGCTGACTTTGGAATTAGAGGAGATGATAATAATCGGAACAGGTGTTAGCCCTCGTAAGGAATTGCATAGCTCTGTACCTTCAAAGTCTGGAAGAATAAGATCAAGTAGAATCAGATCGGGTTGGAAATTGTGTAAGGCCGTTAGACCCTCCTGTCCATTGTGGCACCTGAGAACTAAGAAATCTTCCTCCTTCAGATACATGCAGATCATCTCACCGATAATATCATCGTCCTCAATTAATAGAACTCTGTCCATTAGAAGTTCCCCCTAACGCATAGTTTTCTAATTTGAAATTCGTAAAAGTGATGAGGTGAGTGAAATTGCTAATATTTAGCTAATAATTCTATTATACGCTGTCGAATTTTAAGAGTAAACCGTTTTCATCTAGGAAATTCAAAAAAATGTTAGTAAAATATTAGCGAAAAGAAGGTGTGAAATTCATAGGATTTAAGTAAGTAACCTAATAAGTGGAAAGTATACTGGTAGTATAAGTAAGAATGGCTTGAAGAGGTGGCGGGGAAATGAGTCTGATAGGCAGGCATGGAGTACTACTAGTGAGTAGGTTGGAACGAACACAGGGGGTCATTGCGACCATATTAAAGCAGGATGAACAGCTTATACTGTCAGAGGTTGTAGCAGATGGCAGTGCAGCACTAGCATGTGTGTTTCGTGACAGGCCGGACTTGATCCTCATTGATATGGACTTACCTGATTTACTGGGACTTTCGGCACTTCAATTAATCATGGACCATAGCCCTATTCCTGTAATCATATTAAGTACACTGACATCAGAAGGCTCGGCTCAAACGATCCAAGCGATGCGTTTTGGTGCAGTCGATTATTTCCATAAAGAGATGTTGGTTTCGGGTTTGGAGGGAGGAGGGGTAGTCACCTACTTCCTCGAACGTTGCAAGCTTGCCGTTCAAAATGGCGTTAAAGGCGTATATCCTGCAACCACGCACACAGACGGTTACATGGATAGTTTGCAGCCGGGTGCTCCGTTAATTAATGGCGCTTTGCTGCAGAGACGGATGGATATTGAAGCGCATCTTCGACATGCCATCTCGAAAGAAGAATTTAATCTTGTCTATCAGCCTGTTGTTGATATTAGTACGAGTTGTGTTGTCGGGATGGAGTGTCTACTACGCTGGGACAATGTTGATGTCGGCTTTGTTCCGCCTTCGGAATTTATTTCGATTGCCGAAGAAAGCGGGCTTATCCACGATATTGGGGAGTGGGTGCTGCGAGAAGCATGCAGACAAAACCGAAAATGGCAGCTTTCGGGCTTGCCACCGATGTTTGTAGCTGTTAATTTATCACGCAAGCAGTTCAATGATTGTCGCTTAAGTGGAATCATAGCAAAAATTTTGGAGGAAACCGGCTTAGAGCCCAAGTACTTAGAGATTGAAATTACAGAAAGCCTAAGTGTGGATGCGAGACTAGCCGCGGATACAATAGGGAAACTCAAAGAGCTGGGTCTGCGTATTGCCATGGATGATTTCGGAACAGGTTATAGCTCGCTTGGCTACCTGCGTGACCTCCCGGTGGATAAAATAAAGATAGATCAATCTTTTATTAAAGGGTTACAACACGGCCAAGTGAACGCAATTATTGTGAGTACTATGCTCTCCATGGCGAAGCAGTTGAACCTCTCTGTCGTCGCAGAAGGCGTTGAAACCGAAGAAGAATTGCAGGTGCTGCGCGAGTATGGCTGCCGCTTCGTTCAAGGCTATTATTTTAGCAAACCAGTGGAAGTTAGACATATTGAAGAAATGTTGTATCAACTAGCCTAACCGAAATGATAGAATGATGAAGGATAAGTTAGAAGCGTATCCGCACTAGAGTCAGAAACGGGTTGGTGATTGTTCTGTTGCGTGATTTGATTGTCAATTTTGCGTTAATAACGGTCTTTGTCGTAGTTGTGGAACATTTCTTCCTTGTCATGAAGCTGGATCAGAAGCCAACCTGGTTACATAAAGTCTATATCGGATTGGCACATGGTGCGCTTGTGGTCATCTTGATGAATTTCAGTATTCAAATGGCGCCACAGGTGAGTTTGAATTTCCGTGGTGTCGGTCTGCTGCTAGCTGCCTATATGGGAGGAATGGTTTCTCTATTCATTACGTTTGCTAGTGTGTGGATAGCTAGATTTGTCGTGGAAGGTGCGATTTCGTTACCGCTTTTGTTCATTGGCCTCGGAGCGATTACTGGAACTGGCATCATTTTTGCCCAAGTAAAAACGTATTGGATGAGATGGCTGTATGCGTCTACGTTCTTTTTTGTCTTTTATTATGCCATGATATGGCTCGTATTCGGGACATCGCTGGATGTTATCTTGAAATACGTCAGTTATCAGTTCATGTGTGTTTTTGTAATCGCTTGCTTCATGCGGTATTTGCTTCGAAATCGGGAATATAAAGGGCAGATTCGACAGGTTGAGGAAGAGTTGCTGGACATGCTGCGGTTTCAACCGGGATTCACGTTTAAGCTGCATAAACACCGCGATGAATTCGTGTATATCGTTATTGAAGGACAGCTGCTGGAGATGTTAGGTCTGAAACCCAGCCAATTTATTGGCAAGAAAATCAGTGAAGTGAATGTATTTAACGAATCTTTTATGGCTCGTATCCAACAATATTACGAAAAGGCATGGCAGGGCGAACGAGTCAATTATGAGTATGACTATAACGGTTTTACAATCCTAGTCAGTCTACAGCCCATCTATAAATATGGTCACGTGATTGAATTGATCGCTTCTGCTTGTGATGTTACGGAGCAACGCGCTGCATTAATTAAAGCAAGAACTAGGGATGAACAGTATCGGACCTTGGTAGAAAACTCGGAAGATTTCATATTTCGATTTCGATTGGATGGTACCATTGCTTCGTCCAACAGTAAGATGTATCTGACGTATCAATTGGATGCCGACCAGGTGAAAGGAAAGCTGCTAACAGAATTGGTCCAAATGGACGAGCCAGAAACATGGGAAATAGGGTTCGAGCAAACCATTCTGGAGCGAAAAACGCAACAGTTCGGTATTCACCTCCTGCATCCGGATGGGTCCGAGCATGCCTACAATGTGACGTTGTCGCCTCTATTCACGGAATGTGAGAAGGACATCGATGGTGTAACGGGAACAGTCCACGATATTACGGATCTGAAGAAGCGGGAAGAAGCCGATCAGTCTAACAGGGCTAAGAGTCAGTTCTTAGCTAGGATGAGTCATGAAATACGTACGCCGCTCAACGGGATCATCGGTTTGTCTTTGCTTTTACAAAGGACAGAGCTAACGACCATTCAGCAGGATTATTTAAGCAAAATTGATTCATCCTCTAACGTTCTGTTGGCTACGATTAATGATATTCTTGACTTCTCGAAACTTGAAGCGGGTAAAATGTCACTAGAAACGGTAGATTTCTCTCTGGAGGCATCACTCCAAAAGGTGGCCGATCTTACGAGTGTATCGCTAGGCAAAAACCGAATCGAGATTATACTCGAAACGTCGGAGGACCTGCCTGATCGCGTCAGTGGTGATCCGTTTCGGTTAGAGCAAGTGCTCATTAATCTAACGAATAATGCCATTAAGTTTACCAAGAGGGGCTATTTGCGATTGAAAGTTGCTCTAGAGGAAAGATCAGATGAGGATTATTTACTCTCGTTTTCCATGGAGGATACGGGCATCGGAATCTCTAAGGAGCAGCTCTCGAAGCTCTTCGTTCCGTTCTCGCAAGCAGATACGTCGATGAGTCGGCGATATGGGGGGACAGGCTTAGGGCTCGTCATCTGCCAACATTTAGTACAGTCTATGGGCGGTGTCCTGCAAGTTGAATCGACTCTAGGTCAAGGCAGCCGATTCTATTTTAACTTAGTGCTAGGGAAAGCCCATGCCGAAGAGGAAGTGCAGCCTGCTAACGTACAGACAAAGCTTAATTCTTGTCAGAGTCAGCGAATTCGGATTGCCGAAGATCATCCTCTTGTTGCTAAGCATATCGCGGAATTACTCGAGGCGATGCACTTGAAGACAGATCGCGTAGCGACAGCGTCGGAACTAGTAGCTGCGTTAGAAAAGGATGCGTGGAACGACTCGCCTATTGATTATGTGCTTCTCGATATGCAAATGGAAGATCTCGAGTACCAGGATGGGTTAGAGCGAGTGATCGCACCTATTGACCGTTCACGTACGAAGATAATCGCTTATACGACACTGGATGGCAGAGAATGGATGTCGGAGTTGCCAGAGGCTTTGCAAGCGGATGTTGTGCTCGTGAAGCCTGTAAGTAGATCGAATCTGAAGCTGGCGATCGAGGGGCTAGCTCAGAGGGAGGTCCGCACGGTTGCATCGGAAACTACTCCCATGACTCACACGGAAGCGGAGCAGGCAACGGAGTCCAAAGGGAACATTCTCGTGGTTGAGGACAATGAGATCAATCAGCTCGTCATCTCTGAGCAATTGAAGCAATTGGGCTATCACACGGTGATCGCACAGAATGGCCTCGAAGCTTTAGAATTAGCTGACAGCCAGCCATGGAAGCTGATTCTCATGGATGTACATATGCCAGAGATGGATGGCTATGAGGCTACCCAGAAGCTGAGACAGCGCAAATATTTGAATCTCGTGCCGATCGTAGCACTCACGGCGAATATGCTTATGCAGGATCGCATGCAGCTGCTGAAGCTCGGCATGAATGATTTGCTTATTAAACCAATTACGGAACGGCAGCTGACAGATATGTTAGGGAAATGGAATCAATTGAGCTTGTTGAACCAATACCCAGGCGTTGGTGTGGAGCAATTGCTGCAGAATATCGATCAGAAGCTGCATATTTTCCAGTATATGATGGAGAAATTTAAGCAGGATTATCATCACTTCTATGATCAGTTGATCCCATTTATAGATGGCGGGGAGCTTGTTGCTGTTAAAAGAAAGATCCACACCCTGAAAGGGATCGCTGTGAATTTCTACGCAGATGCGCTGGTGACGGAGGTGCTCGCTATGGAGAAGGAGCTGGAGAATGGCACCCATCCACAGGAAGCCTTACACATTCTGAAGCGAATTCAGCATGAGATCGATGCAATTCTTGGACAGGGCAACAATCCTATCATCGTGTTAAGTGAAGCTCATTAAATAAATGCAGACGAAAAGGCCTGATGTTGACGTTGATACCGAGTAGACGGTAGACGTACATCAGGCCTCTATTTTTTCGCCATAAGGCATGCTGGTTGGAAGTTTCGTAAACGGTGCTCCATGCAAATAGATGGATTTTATACTGTTATATTTCGGGGTTTTCCGATCAATCGCTCAATAGATGGAGAACCTACAGTTAATTTTAACCATTTTAATCAATATGAACAAAACTGGCGGTTTTAACTGCATATTTTACAGCTAAATCGAGTTTTCGAAGAAATTTCTCGTAAATAACTGCAGGTTTTCCAGTTACTACAACTGTGCTGTGCACGGTGTACGTGTTCCTCCAACCTACAGACGCCACCAACATCGTCTGAAATCCCGTTGGATTGACGGTGTTGCAGAAATATTGCCTGTATGTGTTCATACGATAAGGTAGCTAGGCAGAACCAGCGACATACGTAAGCCCATAAGAAAGCCAGACGAAATGATACACATTGACGGCTGCATAAACGATAACAGTGAGGGTTAGGCAGGGCTGCACCCACAATTTCTGGCGAATATAGGGATATATGAGCATTAGTGCGAGAGGGAATATGAGTTTCACGAGATAATACGCGATGATGTGCCATTCGTAGAGATGGCGGATGAACGGATTGGCCTCTTGAATGAGGGCTAGCTGCAAGCCGATATCGGTGAATAGTGCGTCGAAAAAGCAGAGAATGAGCAGCAATACCAGCCGTTTGCTCTTAAACATGGATCGAACAACAAGCATACGGTTCCTCGCTTTCCGTGGCTTCATTCGGATGCGTTCCGGAGCATCGGGCAGGTCAGAGATGAGGAGGACGAATCCTGTTATTGATACATAATGTATCATCTCGAAGGCAGTTTGTCCAGTTACACCGGCGTATAAGAAAATCCCCCTGCGATCCGATGAAGATCGAGGGGGATTCGTTATAGGCCCGGTGGGGGTCGAACCCACAACCTACCGGTTAAGAGCCGGTTGCTCTGCCATTGAGCTACGGACCTAAGATCGCTTAATTGTAACATGCTACGTAAGATGGGGTCAACCTATTTTCCAGAACCTGCCTTGAAATAAAGGAACTTACCCCAACGTAAATGGGGTAAGCTCTTCAAGTTACGTGTGGATTAGAATACTTTCGTCGTCCACGACTCACAGTTCCAAGTCTCTGTCACGACATCGCGATAGAAGTCCGGTTCATGGGAGATCAGGATAATGCTGCCTTTGTACGCTTTCAGTGCACGCTTCAGTTCTTCCTTCGCATCGACATCCAAATGGTTTGTCGGCTCATCGAGCACGAGCAAGTTGGTTTCACGGTTGATCAGCTTACATAGACGGACCTTCGCTTTCTCACCACCGCTGAGCACGACAATCTTGCTTTCGATATGCTTCGTCGTTAGTCCACAGCGAGCAAGCGCCGCGCGCACTTCGAATTGGTTGAGCGAAGGGAACTCGTTCCACACTTCATCAATACATGTATTGTTGTTGGACTCTTTAATTTCCTGTTGGAAATAGCCAACTTGTTGGTTTTCCCCTTTATGCACGGAACCTGACAATGCAGGTATTTCGCCTAAAATGCTGCGCAGCAACGTCGTCTTCCCGATCCCGTTGGCACCGACGAGGGCAATTTTCTGCCCACGTTCCATGCGCAGGTTAAGCGGACGGGATAACGGTGAGTCGTAACCGATAACCAGATCTGTCGCTTCAAAGATGAGCTTGCCGGCTGTGCGGCCTTCTTTGAAGTTGAACTGTGGCTTCGGTTTTTCTTTGGCAATTTCAATAACTTCCATCTTGTCGAGCTTCTTCTGTCTGGACATCGCCATATTCCGTGTGGCCACGCTCGCTTTGTTACGTTGAACGAAGTCCTTCAACTCTGAAATTTCCTGCTGTTGGCGCTTGTATGCGGACTCCAGCTGGGATTTTCTCATTTCGTGAACTTCTAGGAAATGATCGTAGTCACCCACATAGCGGTTCAAGGCTTGATTTTCCATGTGGTAGATCAAGTTGATTACACTGTTTAGGAACGGAATGTCATGTGAGATGAGGATAAAGGCATTCTCATATTCGTTCAAATAGCGTTTCAACCATTCGATATGCTGCTCATCCAAATAGTTCGTAGGCTCATCGAGGAGCAGGATGTCTGGCTTTTCTAAGAGAAGCTTCGCCAACAATACCTTCGTACGCTGTCCACCGCTCAAATCATTGACGTCTTTATCTAAGCCGATATCTGTCAGACCCAGACCGCGGGCCGTTTCTTCGATTTTGGCATCGATCATGTAGAAATCCTGATTCGTTAACGTATCTTGAATCGTTCCTACATCCTCGAGCAAGCGCTCAAGCTCTTCAGGTGAAACGTCGCCCATACGGCCATACATATCGTTCATTTCTTGTTCCATATCGAAGAGATACTGGAAAGCACCTTTCAACACGTCGCGCATCGTCATGCCTTTGCTAAGTACCGCATGTTGATCGAGGTAACCAACGCGCATGCGCTTGGACCATTCGACTTTCCCATCGTCAGGTTGCAGCTTGCCGGTAATGATGTTCATGAAGGTCGATTTCCCTTCACCATTTGCGCCAATAAGTCCGATGTGCTCGCCTTTCAACAGGCGGAAGGATACATCGTTGAAGATCGCGCGATCCCCAAATCCGTGACTAAGTCGTTCTACATTTAATATGCTCATGAATGACACCTTTTCTATTGAACTTTTTTTCTATTTACATTTTATTATAAACGATAGGAAGCAAACAACTCCCCCAGGTGAATAAAAAAAGGAAATTAAGCTTCATCCATCAGGATATGCCCATAGCCTGGCTCTATTTCGACGAAGCCGGCCATATGGCGCATGTGGCAGATGATCGGCTTATTTTGACCAATAAGGATCATATTCTGCAGATCGCGGCGTCCCTCAGAGGGCAGGGCGAATGCTTTAACGTGGTTAAACACTTCACGAAGTGTTGTGTGAATGGCGGCGAGGAGCGGGTCATGCTCACCTTTACCCATTAGGTTCAGAAGAATAGCGCCGTCCTCGTCGAGCTTGCTGTGAGCGAGTTGGAAAAAGGTTAATGACGTTAATGACAGCGGTGTGCCCTTGTCGGTAAAAGCATCAACGAGGATGTAATCATACGTACGTGGAGGCTCGTTGCTTAGAAGCTGCCTGCCATCACCGATATGCACGTTGTCCTGGTTGTACCCGAAGTAGCGCCTGCTTAGTGCTACGACATGTTCATCCAACTCCGCAACGGTGAAGCGTTTCTCCTTCAGGTGGGAAGCGATCGTGCCGATCCCGTGACCGATAAGGAATACACGTTCAAAGTTGGGGGTATTAATCTGCATGAGATGAATCATGGCTCGTGGATATTCGAATAGGATACGATCTGGATGATCCAAATCCATCGCACCTTGCATGGCCTGATTGGAAAACTCCAAGACGCGGAAGCTCCCTTTTTCATCTGAAAAGGTGTTGGTGTCATAAATGGAGATGTCATGGTGGGCGGTTTGTTCCTTGTATAGCACGTTCAAAGATCGGATCTCCTTCGATAATAGGTATGTGGATAGTATATCATAGCGCGGCAAGCAGCATAGCAAGACACAGGGAACGTTATGACAAGTCATAGCGGAAATCGTGACGAGTTATGATGCATTTCATGACGTGGTCAGGGGAAATACAGGCGCTAAGTCCCTATCCTCTGCCTAGCGATATTGTTGATAATGAATGGGATTAGTGTGAGAAAGCATGATCCCATTATTAGCAATGTTATCCAGTACAAGGAGGTAGAAAGGTGAAACAACGTAGATTCAAAAAGGCTGCTGCCATGAGGCTGACTTTGGCTATAGCACTTGTTTTGGCTGGTTCAAATTCAGCTGGCGATTTAGGGGGGCTGCCATCGGCAGAAGCTGCAAGTATACCGGATAAATTCACGGTATTTGACGATAAGCTTCGGAGTTCCTTCGCGGATTACAGCTGGGCTAATCATAGCTTATCAGAGAAAAAGACGGTTCATACAGGCAGCAAATCCATTCGCATGAAACCAAATCATGACGATGGGCTGTATTTGTATAATGACCGTATCCTTCGAGTGTCTGATTACCCTGTGTTGGAACTGTGGTTGAACGGTGGGCTTGCAAGTGCTCAGAAGCTAGAGATTGTCCTAAATGCTGGAGGAGAACAGGTCGCTTCCATCCCGTTGAACGAATCTCATTTTCAGGCAGGTACTTGGCAGAAGGTGACAATCGAACTGGATAAGCTGGCCATACCGAACGGCCTATTCGATGGCATTCTCATTCGCGGTACGACTGCGGGTCAGCAGCCAGAGGTGTACATCGATGATATTGCATTATCAGGCCGTGTCGTAGAGACGGAGGATACAGCCGTGCTCACCGGTATTTCTGTAACGCCATCCCGTCTGAATTTGCTCACGGGTCAAACGGGGAACATCGCGGTTCAAGCAGCTTATTCCAATGGTACTTCGGCTCCTTTGACACAAGGTGCGGTGTGGAGCTCGTCGGATCCCACCGTGGCATCGGTGGCTAACGGCACCGTTCAAGCGCTGAAGGCTGGATCCTCGGTGCTGTCTGTGGTGTATGGAACAGCGCGCGCAGAGGCGACAGTGCGGATCTCGGAGATTGCGCCTCCTCCCGTTCAGGACGGCCAAGCGGCAATGAACATTTATGAGGAAGGGCTGAATGATGCCTTTCAGGATTACAGCTGGGCAACGCATAATCTCGCTGAATCTTCTGTCGTTCACACGGGTTCAAAAGCGATCTCCTTCAACCCAAGCGGTCAAGGCGGCTTATATCTATATAAGGGCAATGGAGCAGTTCAAGTGAAGGATTACGACCGCCTCGAATTTTGGATTAACGGGGGAGACGCCGGCGCACAACAGCTGGAGCTCGTATTCAACGCTGGCGGTCAAGCTGCGGCGAAGGTGGATATTGGCAGTCTGATCGAAGGCGGTAAAATTCCTGCCAATGGCTGGACGAAGGTACAGATTCAGCTGCCAGAACTGCAAATGAAAGAGCAACTATTTGACGGTTTGCTGTTTAGTGGTTTAAGTAGCGGAGAGCAAGGTACCATCTATCTGGATGATATCCGCTTACTGGAGAAGTATGTCGCACCTCCGGAATTGGTTGAAGGCGTCCTATCTCAATATGGGATGGTGCTAGCTCCTGGCGACAATGCCAAGCTTACCTATGAGGCTCGTTATTCCAATAACACAAGCGCTGATGTGAGCGACCGAGCGACTTGGACTACGAGTGATCCTAGTATCATCGCTGTAGATAAAGGCGTTTTGACGGCTACAGGAAGCGGCCTAGCGAAGCTAACGGCTGTTTATGGCACAGCATCGGCTTCCATGTACGTGCAGGTCGTTCCAGTCACACCCGAGGCGATATATCGAGATGGATTGGCTGAGGGCTATGATACATGGAGTTGGGGAACGAACAACTTTGACAATGTACAGCCAACTGCTTCGGGAACCAAGTCCATTTCGTTTCTAGCTCAAGGGTATGACGGTATTTGGATGCATCGCAATACGAAGATGGATCTCAATCATTACGCTGGGTTATCGTTGAAAATCCATGGCGGCTCCACAGGGGGACAGAAGCTGCACGTTAACTTGATGGACGATCGAAGTTTCGTCGGGGAGCTTAATCTCGACAGTGTGCTGCCAGAAGGCGTGCCGGCGAATCAATGGACGGAGGTTAAGCTGAAATTTGCTGATCTTGGTATCCGTGATCTCACGTTCGATGGTGTTGTCGTGTCAGCATGGGGTGAGCATGATCAAGGATTGGTCTATTTTGATGACATTAGCATGCTGAAGACCACATCGGTCGTTAGTTTGCCTGATCCAGAGCTCCCAACCGTCCAAGTCACCATAGACTCAACGAAAGGGCATCGAGCTTTAAGTCCTGGCATCTTTGGCGTGAATTTCGAGGATTCCCCTTCAGAAGGGCATTCCACGATGAATGTTCCGGTCAAACGCTGGGGCGGAAATGCGATGACCCGTTATAACTGGGAAATCGACACGACCAACCGTGGCGGCGACTGGTACTTCCTGAATATCGCCAACGATAACACGGACCCTTCGAAGCTGCCGAACGGTTCCTTGTCAGACCGGTTCATTCAGGATTCCAAAAACACTGGCACAGAGGTCTTACTGCAGGTGCCGACAATCGGTTGGACGCCGAAGGATCGAAAAACGAGCTGGAGCTTCTCGATTGATAAGTATGGTCAGCAGCAAGGCAACGAGTGCGATTGGCATGAGGCCTGGTGTCGCAAGGATGCAGGAAATGGCAGGAATAAGGATGGAAGTTATCTGACAGGCAACAATCCTACAGATACATCCAAGCAGGTCAGCTATGATTTCGTGAGGGGATGGGTTCAGCATATCCAGCAGCAGTTTGGTTCTTACGTGCACAACTATGCGCTCGATAATGAGCCTATGTTGTGGCCGCATTCCCATTGGGATGTTCACCCGCAAATGACAACTTATGATGAGGTTTGGAATTATACGCAAGGCTATGCTCAGGCGATCAAACAGGCAGATCCAGAGGCGAATATTTTCGGACCGGTACCGTGGGGATGGTGCGAGTATTTCTACTCGGCGAAGGACGGTTGTTCACCTGGCAAGGATATGGAGGACCATAACAACAAGCCTTATCTGGAGTGGTTTTTGGGCAAAGTAGAGGACTATCGCTTGCAAACCGGCCAACGTTTGGTCGACACGCTCGATATTCACTATTACCCGGCTGAAAATAACGTAGCATTCTCAAGCGATGAATCCAAACTCATGCGGAAACGCCGCTTTGATTCCTTGAAGTCGTTGTATGATCCGAGCTTCACCGATCCATCCTCTTGGATTCAAGAGCCCGTGAACCTGATACCTCGGATGCATGAACTCATTGCCCGCAACTCGCCGGGGATGAAGCTATCCATTTCCGAATATAACTTCGGAGACGGAACAGGCATCGGCAGCGGACTTGCGCAAGCGGAGGCGCTTGCCTTATTCGCCCGCGAAGGCGTCGATTATGCGATGCGTTGGGGAGCGCTTCTTGGCAATACGCCACTAGAAGACGCGTTCAAGTTGTACTTGGATTATGACGGACAAGGCAGCCGCATTGAAGGCGAGGTTGTCAGCGCAACGAGCTCCAACCTGAATACGATAGGCGCTTATACCATTGTATCGCCGGATGGCAAGCAATACGTGTTGCTGTTCAATAAAGACACAGCCCCACGTGAAGCCAAGCTGGAGTCGGATTTATCGCTGAATGCTGCAGCATCTGTGTACCGTTTTGATGCACAGAAGCGTCTTGCCCCAGCAGGAACCGTTCAAGGAACAAGCCAAGGCCTATCCGTGAAACTGCCAGCGATGTCTGCGACATTGATTGTCATTCCGTAATGAAGCGAAGGAGGAATCATAGATGAAAAAACGTTTGCGAAACAAAAGCATCGTCATTTCCACACTAGCCGTTATGTTCACTCTTTTTTTGACACAGCAGAGTTTAGGGGCAGGTTCATTAACGGAAATTAAAGTTTTTTTGAACACAGGTATCAAGGTTATGTTGAATGGGCAACCCTTCGAACCGACGGACAAGGACGATGGCACGAAGCTTGTACCGATTACCTATAGAGGTTCCACTTATTTACCAATGCGGGCAGTGGCCGAAGCTGCAGGGATACAAGTTACCTGGGACCCTCAAACTGAAACTGCCTACTTAGGTGAAGTAACTGGCAATATGGCTCAGAATTCCATCAGCTACATCAAAGCATCACCGGAATTTGTTTACAATGGGAATGCAACCTATCGCTTAGCAAGTAGGACACCAGAGGAGTTAACGACCGCAGACGGAACTACGCTGAACTACGGGTATGTGACTGGAGGAAGTCGTTCGGTCAATATGGAGGTCACCACGGATTTCCAATACGATAAATTTAAGGCTAGGATATGGGCGGCAGATACCTTGACTAACGATGATTTGCAGGTAAAGGTCGTGGATGAACATAATGTTACAGTGAAAGAGCTGAAAGTGAAGTCAGGTAAAATCACAGAGATTGAGCTAAACGTTAAAGATACGAAAGCCCTTCGGATCTACGTGCAAGGGGATAGAAGCATTGTAGGTGAGCCGATGTTAGGGAAATGATCGTTGATTGACGGGCAATGAATGAATATAGAATTAACCTCCTCAGCAGAATAGGCTAGGAGGTTTTTCTGTCTGGGTTGTGTTCGATAGGGATGAAGTTGTGTTCAATCCTCTCATTTTCTTGGGGAGAAGGCTCTTTTATACTGATGATAGATGAAATTACTATTAGAAAAGGGTGAGCCCCAATATGCGTACACAACCTACGACAAATGCCAGTAAACAGGCTCAAAAGCGGTTCGCCGCCTTTCATTGGAAGGGCCGCTGGGAATCGCCTGTAGCAGGGTATTTGTTCATCTCCCCATGGCTGCTTGGCTTCTTGCTCTTAACCTTATGGCCGATGATCCGATCGGTTTATTATTCCTTTACCAAATTTACGTTGCTGGACGCTCCCGATTGGATCGGCTTGAGAAACTATGAACGCATCTTCGCCGACGATGAAACGTTCAGACAGTCTCTCACAGTCACGCTGTTGTTCGTTGTCATCTCCGTGCCAATCAAGCTGGTGACTGCCCTGTTGGTCGCTATGCTGCTCAACAAGAACATAAAGGGAATTTCCATTTACCGTACATTTATTTATTTGCCATCTCTAATCGGAAGCAGTATCGCCGTCGCGGTTCTATGGAAAAACATTTTCGGAATCGACGGATTTATCAATAAGTTTTTAAGCATTTTTGGGATCGAGGGGATCAGTTGGATCAGCAGCCCAGGTACGGCTCTGGGCACATTAATTATCCTGGTGGCGTGGCAGTTCGGCTCTTCGATGGTTATTTTCCTTGCGGGGCTCAAACAAATTCCATCGGAGCTCTATGAGGCTTCTTCTGTCGATGGCGCGTCGAAGCTCAGACAATTTTTCAACATTACGCTGCCCATGCTTTCTCCGGTCTTGCTGTTTAATCTGGTGCTGCAGACGATTGGCTCGTTCCAAATGTTCACGCAGGCATTCATTATTACAAAAGGCGGTCCGATCAACTCTACGTATATGTATGCGCTGTATTTGTACGAAAGAGCTTTCGCCCGCTATGATATGGGCTACGCTTCGGCATTAGCCTGGATACTGCTTGTGATTATCGGCATCGCAACTGCCTTGATCTTCGCATCATCCCGTTACTGGGTATTCTATGAGACTGAAGGAGGCCGTAAGAAATGACACTCACGCAGCGCCGGACTCTCGGCTCCCATATTTTTTTAACCCTATTCAGTATCGTTATGGTCTATCCCATCTTGTGGTGGGTTGGAGCCGCATTCAAATCCAATGATGAGATGAGCTCGCCTAATTTGTTCCCGAAGGTATGGTTGTGGAGCAACTTCACCGACGGCTGGGTTGCGCTTCCGAAATTTACGTTCACGCACTTCTATATTAATTCTTTCGAGCTTATCGCAGGCGTGCTAATTACATCGGTGCTTTCTTGCAGTCTCGTCGCTTTCGGCTTTGCCCGACTTGACTTTCCGCTCAAAAATTTTTGGTTCTCTATCCTGATGGTCACGCTGATGCTGCCTAGTCAGGTAACGTTAGTACCGCAGTATATCATGTTCAATACATTCGGCTGGATTAATACGTATCTGCCGTTCTATGTTCCACATGCCCTAGCTGGCGGTATTGGTGGACCGTTCTTTATTTTCCTGCTCATTCAGTTCATTCGCGGACTTCCGAAGGATCTGGACGAATCGGCCAAAATTGATGGCTGCAGCTGGTTCGGCATTTACTGGCGCATCATCTTGCCACTCACCAAGCCTGCACTAGTCACGGTAGCGATCTACTGTTTCCTATGGAACTGGGATGATTTCTTCGGTCACTTGTTGTATATCAACTCAGTAGATAAATACACGGTTGGGCTGGCACTCAAATTGTTTGTAGACAGTCAATCTGCCTTGCCTTGGGGTCAATTGCTGGCGATGTCACTCGTATCCATTGTTCCTTCGTTAATTATCTTCTTTATGGCTCAGCGCCATTTTGTAGACGGCATTGCGTCAGGTGCAGTGAAGGGGTAAAATTTGATGAGTTGCTTGAAAAGCTGCGATATTGTGCAGCTTTTTTGGCTTTTAGGATTGCCGCCTGAGGGGAGTGCCTTGATGAACTTATTCAAACGTGTGCGGATTGATCGGTTGTTTTTCAGCAGTTTCGCTTCTTTCTTATCGATCTTGCTGCTCGTCTTTACATGGATCAGCTACAGTGTGACATCTAGGGAACTTGCGGATACATCATCGTACTACCAGCAAGATATGCTCAATGAGTTGAATAAACAGATCGATATCCAGTTGAAATCGATCGAGCAAATGTCGCTGGCTGCTTCCCGCAATATGAATACGATCGGCTATGATCCCTTTGAAAAGGATCCTTTCGAGCTATTTCATCGCAGGGACGATATGCTGCGGATGCTGGCAAGCATCACGTACAGCACGACGATGGTGCAGTCCATCTACTTATATATAGACAATCCAACTAAGACCGATCCCCAGGCTCCTGTGCAAATTCTGGATATGAAGCATGTTCGGGAGGAGTCATGGTATCCGGAAATCCAGAATTCAGACTTCGCCTGGGTCGGGGAGCGGACGCTCCCCACGAATAAAGGGCCGCAACAGTTTATCAGCTTCGCCCGTAAGCTATATAACAATTCGGACAAGTACTATGGACTGCTGATGCTGAACGTGAAGGCATCAGAAATCGAAAGCATGGTTCGCGGGGAGTCCGAGGGTAAAGAGAAGAATCGGTTGCTTTTAGATGCCAGCGGCAGGACGATCGCCACGATTGGAAAGCCGACTTTGAGTGAAAATGATCTTAGGCTGATCAGCAGCAAGGACATCGCATCGAATTATATACACCTACCGGTAAACCAAGATCAGAGTGAGGGAGCTCTGCTCGTATGGAGCAAGGTGCGATCAGATTGGATGTTGATTGAAATCACGCCATGGAATGAGATTGTACACGGCAGTATCCGGCTGGCCTATATCCTAGTCTCTATCGGTCTAATGGCCATCTGCATTACGGCCTTCTTCACGCTGTTCCTGTCAAAGCAATTCACGAAGCCGATTCGCTTGCTGCTTGCGCGAATGGGACGTGTGCCCGCGACAGGGTCTGGCATGGATCCGGATCTGCCTACCGACTATGAGAATGAGTTCGGGAGCTTATTCAACGGCTACCGCCGGCAAATGGAGCGGATTGAAGAGTTGCTGCAATCGCTGCAATCCCAACATAAGCGTAAGCGAGAAGCGGAGATATTGGCGCTGCAAGCGATGATTAATCCCCATTTTTTATACAATACCTTGGATCAGCTGAACTGGATTGCTATTGATTCTGGGCAAGAGAAAATCAGTACAATCGTTTCGTTAATGGGCAAAATGTTCCGTATTGGTCTTTCCAATGGTGAGACAGTCATTCCAATTCGGGATGAGCTGACGCATGTTGATTGCTACCTGCAAATTCAAAAGATTCGTTGGGGCGAACGTCTTACGTACACCATTGAAATCGAAGAGGAGCTAAAAGAACTGTATATTTCGCGTTTAACGATACAGCCATTTGTCGAGAATGCATTCATTCATGGATTTCATGGCAGAAGGGCTGGGGAGGTTCATATTGCCCTTAAGCGTAAAGAAAGCGAATTGGAAATTACCATTCGTGATAATGGAGTAGGTTTGCAGCCAGGTTGGGATGTGCCGAAGCCTCGCAAAACTGGCGGCTATGGCGTTAGGAATGTGATGGACCGCATCGCTGCCTATTTCGGGGAACCTTACGGCGTCACGATGCGAGGCAGAGCGGAAGGCGGAACGGAAGTGGTTCTGCGGCTCCCTGTTCTGCACAATAAATCCGAAGTGGAGGAGGCCTTTCATGTGGAGAGTACTTATTATTGATGATGATTTTCAAGTGCTGGAAGGGATGAAGAAATCCATCCCCTGGGAGCGGTTAGAGGCCGAATGGGTAGGAGAAGCGATGGATGGGCAGGAAGGACTCCAGAAGGTGAAGGAAACGAGCCCAGACATTATCATAACCGACATCTATATGCCTGTGATGAATGGTCTCGAGATGATCGAGCAACTGAAGCAGGTAGGATTTGCAGGAGAAATCATTATTCTCAGTGGCTATTCCGATTTTCAGTACGCGCGTCAAGCGCTGCGACTGCAGGTAAGTGATTACTTGTCGAAGCCAGTCACGATGGATGAGCTTAGTGGTGTGCTGGAGCGGGCTATCCATGAGCTGGAGACCAAGGAGCTGGCGAAACTAGAGCAGGAGGAGACGCGGCGCAGGTTAATGATGTACGAGCCCTTCGTGCAGAAGGAATGGCTGAAGTCGGTCGTCACAGGTACGTTGGGTCGGGCGATGGCGGAGGAAAGCATGGAGCCGATCGACGAGAAATCGTGGCTAAGGCAGAAACATCTCATCATGGGCATCGAGCTGATGGGGACAAACCGTGTATCGAACCTCACCTTAACGGACTGGAGCTTGTTCCGGTTCGCTCTGGCCAACATCATCCGCGAAGTGTTAGAGCGGGATTGGCCGCTTTCTGAGTTCATCGAGCTGCACAGCCATCATGCTGCCATCGTTTTTCATATTCCTCTAGAGCAATCGGATGCAGAGGCTCGAGCGAGTATAAAGCGTATCGGTGCGTACATTTCGGAATGTACCCAGACCTATTTGAAATTAAGTATCCGTATCGGAATAGGAAGTGTACAAGCGGACTGGAGACAACTCTCTGACTCCACAGAAGAGGCTTTCTTGGATCTCCTGCAGCAAACGCTGAACGAAGATCAGGGGACTCGCCTATCCAATCCGGATGATGCGGAGCCCGAGTTTACGATTCGCCCGATCAAGTTTTATCAAGAGCTGGCAGAGGCTATCGTATATGCGAAGAAAGAGGAGACACTTGCGATTGTGGATGCCTACTTGGCGCAGCTTCGCCAAATGCCTTCCGTAACGCCAGCGTATTTGCAATACTTATGCTCGGAACTGTGGACGATTCTGGCCTATTCGCTATACAGTACCGGCGTAGTGCTCGACGATCTGTTTCCCGGTCTGCCGGCAAACCAAGAAATTACCAAGATTCAGACAATCGAGGAGCTCCGGCATTGGCTTGAAAACAAAATCTCCGGCATTTCCTCACAGCGTGGATGGAGCGAACATTCCAAACATAAGGAAGCCATCGATTTCATGATTCAATATGCCCATGAGCATTATGCCGAGGACATTGCTTTGGAAGATTTATCGAAACAGCTGTATTTAACCCGCAATTATTTGAACCGGATGTTTAAGAAAGCGACCGGAGAAACCTTTACGAACTATTTGATCCGTGTAAGGCTGGAGAAAGCCAAAGTACTGCTGACGGAAGGTAAGCACATGATTTATGAGATAGCAGAAAAGGTGGGCTACAAAAATGTGGCTTATTTCAGCTCTATTTTCAAAAAACATTACGGTATGAATCCCAGTGAGCTCGGAAAGAAATAGGTTGTGCTCGATTGTGGTAGAAATGTGTTCATTACCCTTATTTTGATTGTGTCCTTCGGTTTATATAATGAAGATATAAGCGCGCTGCTGATGAATGGAGCTGCCACAGTACCTTCGTTCCTTTTATCGAAAAGGCGTTGACACATGGACCTGAATATGGAGTACAGGAAGGGGTTAACAGAATGATGAACAAGCAGATAAAAAGATGGGGTTTACTGACAGTTACAGCACTTACAGCGGTAAGCTTGACCGCTTGCGGTGGCAATACCGCGACCAGTACCAAAACGGGTGCAAGCGCACAACCAAGCAGCGGTGCAGCAGCAACAGCAGCAGTGGTCGATAATAAGCCTGTGAAACTGCGCATTGTATGGTGGGGCTCACAAGCCAGACATGATGCGACTTTGAAGGCACTTGATGCTTACACGAAGAAACATCCAAACGTTACGTTTGAACCGGAATTTTCCGGGTTCGATGGCTATGCGGATAAGCTTGCCACTCAGGCTGCAGCGAAAAATGCACCAGACGTGATCCAGATGGATCCGGCTTGGCTAGCTGAATATAGTGGAAGAAACCAACTCGTGGATCTGTCCAAAGGTATTAATACCGCGGATATCGATAAATCTCTCGTCGATTCTGGTAAATATAAAGATAAGTTATATGCGATTCCTTTAGGAAATAATGCGACGGGGATGCTATTCAACAAGAATGCAGTGGACAAACTGGGTATCACACCTCCGGCTAATGGCTGGACATGGGATCAATATTTCCAATTCGGCAGGGATGCGAAAGCGAAGCTAGAGAAGGATAAATATGCCTTGATGGATGCGACGAATGATTACACCGTTTACTCCTCCTACCAAAGCAGTCAAGGTAAGGGGAATCCGATTACCGTAGACGGCAAATTCAACTTGGACAAAGATACGTATCTTACGTTCACGAAGAAATATGCTGATCTTCGAAAAGAAGGTGTTGTTCCTCCTCCGGATGTTGCAACGACAGATAAAGAATCCGATGCGAAGATGGATTTGATGAACAACGATACGGTCTTGATCAAGCGCAGCTTCGCGGCCCTATTGCCTGGCTTTGATGGCGTGAAACCGGGCGCTTATAAGTTTGTTACACAGCCTAAAGGTGCGGAGGCAAGCGGCTTCCTGAAGCCGTCCATGTTCTGGTCCATCAGTGCGGATTCCAAGAACATCGAAGCGTCCAAAGCGTTTATCGACTGGTTCGTCAACGATACGGAAGCAGCGGATATTTTGACAACAACGCGCGGCGTACCCGTTTCCAAAAAGGTTCTCGATTATCTGACACCGAAGCTGACTCCTGCAGATAAACAGCAAATCGAGCTGATCAAAAACGTAGCACCAGATGCACAGCCATTTAACCCTGGCGCTAAAGGTTGGAGCAACTACACAGCTAAGGACTTTAAAGATATTGGTGAGAAAATAATGTTTGGCAAAATTACGCCAGAAGCGGCGTATGATGAATTGGTGAAGAAAGCGAAAGATTACCAATAAATCGGAAAATAGAGCAATTCATGAAAAACTCAGGTCGTCGGGATGTTCTCGACAGCTTGAGTTTTTCGCGTTGGTGATGCTCAGCCTCGCCACTTGCGTGAATTGGGTGATTCCTACTGGTATCGTGTATAATCAATGGAAGAATCACATCATAGCTAGTAAGGAATAGGTGAATAGTATGGTGGGGAAAGCAGTACTCCGGCAGATGGGCAGTTCGTCCTTAGCTTTATCGCCACTCGGACTTGGCTGCTGGCAATTCAGCAATGGTCAAGGAATGGTTGGCAAGTTTTGGCCAGTCCTGAAGAAAGCGGATGTGCGCAGCATCGTTCAGACCAGTCTCAAGGGCGGGATTAATTGGTTTGATACAGCGGAGGTGTACGGAAAAGGTCAATCCGAGCAAATGCTGGCGGAAGCGCTGCGCGAAGCGGGACCTTTGGCTGACGGCGCACATATTGCGACGAAGTGGTGGCCGTTCCTTCGCACCGCAAGCAGCATCACGAGTACGATTGATGAGCGCCTTCGGCTGCTGGAGAATCGGACGATCGACTTGCATCAGGTGCATCAGCCTTTTTCATTTTCATCTGTGCGAGAAGAAATGAATGCGATGGCAGGGCTCGTGAAGTCAGGTAAAATCAAGAACGTAGGCGTCAGTAATTTTTCTGCTGATAAAATGCGTGAAGCCGACCGCGTCCTCCGCGAGCACGGACTTCGCCTCATTTCCAACCAAGTGAAGTATAGCTTGTTGGATCGCAGGATTGAGCACAATGGGATCATGGAGGCTGCCAAGGAGCTCGGTGTCGCGATTATCGCGTACTCACCACTGGAGCAGGGGATCTTGAGCGGCAAGTTTCACAAAAACCCAGAGCTGGTGAAAGCGATCAAAGGTCCGCGTAAATTCACATCGGCTTTCCGTGCTTCGGGGCTGCAGAAATCGAAGCCGCTGATCGACAAGTTAGATGAGCTTGCACTGATCTATGATGCATCTCCGACGCAGATTGCACTGAATTGGCTGATTCATGCGCATGGGGAGACCGTGTTCGCCATTCCAGGTGCGTCGAAAACACATCACGCAGAAGAGAATGTGAAAGCCATGCAATTCACACTAACCGAAGAGGAATTAAAGCAAATCAGCGATGTTTCGAATCGCGTGCTGAACGAATAAGAGAAGCCTCCAATCACTTCATCGTGCGTTGGGGGCTTTTACCTTTTTCGCAGCGAATATGAATGTTATACAAATCTCTCCTATAAGTCTATGAATATACTATTTTCTGTCATATAATGGGACGTATTATGTTCGTTGTATTTAGTTTACAGGGGGAGAAATATGAAGATTTTTATTCGAAAAGGGATAGCCTCCCTACTGGCTGCTGTTTGGATTGCGGCCGTTGCCGTGCCGATCAGTGCTCAGGCAAGCAGCGCTGCTGCCGCCTATGAGGACGTGCCAGCCGATTACTATGCGAGTCAAGAAATTACATGGCTTAAACAAAAAGGGATTATTCAAGCCGAAGAGGACGGTAACTTTCATCCAGATGATGCCGTTACACGTGGAGATGCTGCGGTATGGCTCGGCAAGGCGCTTAAGGTGCAGAAGCCGAAGTCATTGAATGGATTCACGGACGTGGCAGAAGCCAGTCCTTACGCGGAAGCGGTGAACGCTTTGAAGGAACGGAATATTGTCCAAGGGGATGGCGGGATGTATCAACCTGCATCCTTTCTAACACGTGAACAGATGGCGAGCTTGCTCGTTCGTGCTTTTCAGCTCAAAGATAATGGCATTCAGGCCTGGCTCAAGGATGAGGGCAGCATCGCAAAGCCGCATCACGACGATGTAATAAGACTGAAGCAAAATTTTATTACCGAGCAATTGACGTTTATGCCACAGGAGCATGTGACGCGTGCCCAGCTTGTCTTATTCATATATCGGACGATTTCTGCGCAAGAAGAGACGTCGCAAGGTACGGTTTCATTGGATGATCTCCTGAAGCTTCCAGATAAGGCTGCTTTACGTTTATCACCTGACGGTACGAAACTAGCTTTATTGCAACCGTGGGAAAACCGCATGAATCTCTATATTCAAAAAGTTGGAGAGACACAAAGCACACGGATTACGAGCTCCAAAGACGAAAATATTCAAAGCTTATATTGGATTACAGACAAAGTGCTCATCTATTCCGTCGATAACGGCGGTACCGAAAATACGCATATTCATGTTGTTCATGCAGACGGTACGGGCGATAAAGACCTGACTCCCTATACGAATGTAAAGGCGGACCTGCTTGATGTGCGGCCTGCTCAGAAAGAAGAGGATTTTGAACTCTTAGTTACCATGAATAAGCGGGATCCCAAAGCAATGGATGTTTACCGGGTAAAGCTAGGATCAGGAGATACAACCCTCCATGTGCAAAATCCAGGAAACGTCAATTATTGGCAGACCGATAACTGGGGCCAAGTTCGTGCAGCGATAGCTGTAGATGGCGAAAAAACAAGCCTCCTCTATAGGCAGGATGAGAACAAAGATTTTGAGAAAATAGCGAGTTTTGATGCAAATGATACCTTTATTCCTGTTATGTTCACTTACAATCCAGGGGCTAATGCAATTGATCAACTCTATGCGGCTTCCAACGTTGGACGCGACAAGGTCGCACTGGTTACTTATGATTTAAGCACGAAGAAAGAGACGGAAGTCATCTATGTGAATGACGAAGTCGATATTAGCAATTTCATCTATTCTTACAAGAAGAGGACCATTCTAGCGGTTTCGTATGAGACGGATGATGTTCATTTGAAATATTTGGATAAAGAGTTTGAAGTGATGTCGCGCCAAATCGATGACAAACTGCAAAACACGCATTGGGGCATTATTGGTTCACCGGATAAAGATGTCCTGCTGCTGCATGCGGGAGGCGATAAGTCATATGGCAGCTATTATTTATATGATCGCAAGATGGATAAGCTCGATAAGATTGCAGATAGTAATCCGAATCTGGATGAGAAGAAGCTGGCCGACATGAAGCCGATTTCTTTCAAAAGTAGAGATGGCTTGACGATTCACGGATATTTAACGTTACCTAAAGGCGCAGCAGCAACGAAACTGCCTCTTGTTGTCAATCCGCATGGCGGGCCGAGGGCTCGCGATTCCTGGGGCTACAGCTCGGAAGTTCAGCTGCTGGCTAGCCAAGGGTACGCTGTGCTGCAATTAAATTTCCGAGGCTCAACAGGCTATGGGAAAGCCTTCCTGCATGCTGGAGATAAGCAATGGGGCCAAGCGATGCAGAATGATATCACGGACGGTGTTAAATGGCTGATTGAACGGGGCACTGCAGACCCTGAACGTGTGGCGATATACGGAGCCTCCTACGGTGGATATGCGACGTTGGCGGGTATGGCGTTTACGCCGGATTTGTACGCAGCAGGTGTGGATTATGTAGGTCCGTCCGGCCTATTAACGTTTTTGAACTCGATGCCACCATATTGGGAGATTGGTCGTTCGCAGATGTACCAACAGGTAGGTGACCCTGTTAAAGATAAGAAGATGCTCGAAGCGTATTCGCCCGTGCTGCATGCGGACCAAATCAAAGCCCCTCTCATGATCGCACAAGGCGTGAATGATCCGAGGGTGAAGAGAACGGAATCGGATCAAATGGTGACGGCGCTACGTAAACTAGATGTCGATGTACCTTATATGCTCAAAATGTCCGAAGGACATGGTTATTCCAAGTTAGAAAATGAACGGGATTTCTACCAGGCACTTATCCATTTTCTGAATAAGAACGTGAAGAACAAGAAGAAAGCGTCGTAGAACTATATTGAGGACTGTCCTAGTAGGGGAGCCTCGAATGAATGAGAGGCCTTAGGGCCTCTTTTTTGTCTGTGTGCTGACGAACTACTTCTTGAAGTTGTAAAATGTGCAACACCACAAACTGGCTATTTATGGTACGATGGAAACTAGGTCGGACAGACTATTACTATGTATATTGGAGGCGCTTACAGTATGAGTCAGGAACAATTGCAGGAAGGGTATTTTGGGGAGTTCGGAGGTAGCTTCGTGCCGCCAGAATTACAGGAAGTGCTAAATTATCTGAGTGAGCAATTCTATAAGTATAAAGACGATGCGGAATTTAATGAAGAATATAGTTATTATTTACGTGAATATGTCGGTCGCGAGAATCCACTGACCTATGTGAAGAGGTTGTCGGAGACTTGGGGCGGTGCGAAAGTCTATCTAAAGCGTGAGGACCTGAACCACACGGGTGCGCACAAAATTAACAACGTAATCGGTCAAATTCTGCTCGCCAAGCGGATGGGTGCCAAGCGGATTATCGCCGAGACTGGAGCTGGACAGCATGGCGTCGCAACGGCGACAGCCTGCGCTATGTTCGACATGGAATGCATCATCTATATGGGCGCCGAAGATACGCGTCGTCAATCCTTGAATGTTTTCCGGATGGAGCTGCTTGGCGCTACCGTTGTTCCCGTTCACAAAGGACAAGGTCGCCTGAAGGATGCTGTTGACGAAGCCTTGGGAGATCTTGTTCAGAATTACAAGAACACGTTCTACTTGCTTGGTTCTGCCGTCGGCCCACATCCGTTCCCGTCGATGGTTAAACATTTCCAATCGATCGTCAGCGAGGAATCCAAGCGTCAGATTCTCGAAAAGGAGGGTCGCCTGCCAGATGCGGTTATCGCCTGCGTAGGGGGAGGAAGTAACGCGATCGGCGCGTTTGCCCACTACCTAGACGAACCATCGGTTCGATTGATCGGGGTCGAGCCGGATCAAGCGCCTACGTTGACTGAAGGTGTTCCGAGCGTCATTCACGGCTTCAAGTGCCTGGTGCTGCTGGACGAGGAGGGTAACCCACGGAAGACCTATTCGATTGCAGCGGGTCTCGATTATCCAGGCATAGGGCCGGAGCATAGCTATTTGAAAGTAACGGAGAGAGCGGAATATGTGACAGTCAGCAATGATGAAGTTTTGGCTGCATTTCAGGAGTTGTCTCGCATGGAAGGGATTATTCCTGCGCTTGAGAGCGCGCATGCTGTCGCTTATGCGAAGAAGCTTGCTCCGACGATGAGTAAGGATCAAATCATCATCATCAACCTCTCTGGTCGCGGAGACAAGGATGTCGAACAAGTATTCGAAATGCTTAAGAAATAAACGACCTTATAATCCCGTCACGATGGCGATAAGTGGGGCACCCCCTTGGGGTGTCCTAACAAGCCGACATGAAAATGTAACAAGATTGAAATCTGATCTTCAGGTA
Organism: Paenibacillus plantarum; assembly: GCF_013141695.1. Lineage (GTDB taxonomy): Bacteria > Bacillota > Bacilli > Paenibacillales > NBRC-103111 > Paenibacillus_E > Paenibacillus_E plantarum. The sequence goes on along the minus strand of NZ_WHNY01000083.1, from coordinate 41,758 downwards.
GATTTAAGGAAACGAGCCTATACTAAATCTCGACCCCCTTTTAAATATATATACCTTGAGACCTGCGGCCCGTTGCTGTGGGTCATTTTTTTGTAGATGTACGAATTTAGAAAATTCCGAATTCCATATTATTCCATATATCATACAAATAGCCCACAGTCAGGATGGCAGCGAGTATAGTCATAAATGCGTTAAATTGTTTGAAAATGATGGAGCTCAGTAAGACCGCTAGTGGAAGATAGTACATGTAGATTTGACTAAACATCTCAAACTGCGGCTCCAAATAAGGTGAACATAGTACCAGAATGACGATGGATAAGATCGAATAAAGAAACCCTACGAGAATACCCAGAATAATTAAACCGATGAAATCAATAACTTTCGTATACACGCTTATTCTTTCCATTACCACACCTCCCCTTCGATACTTACATTTTAGTAAAGTAAGCCCAGTAGGATAAGTACTAACATTTCATAGTACCGGTGTAGTAGGGTTGTAGCGCTGTTCAGTAGAACGGCAAAAGAGCTGCCTCGCGGCAGCTTTCTACATACGAAATGGTAGGAGGGGTCATCACCAAAGTTAGGCACATCAGACCTGTCCTGTTTACGTTACAGCACGCCCATGCTCAACTCGTCTGTACTCCTTCGGCACAATGCCCTTACTCTCTCGGAATATCCGCGAAAAGGTTTTGTACGAGCCATAGCCAACTTCCAATGCGATTTCCGTGACGCTCATGTCGGTGGAGACCAGCAAGCTGCAGGCATGACGCAAGCGCAGATCGTGCAGGAAGTGGACGAAGGTTTGGCCTGTTGTTTGCTTAATCACTTCGCTGATGCGTGACACGCTCATCGTGAAGCGAGCTGCCAGATCGGACAGTGCCAAATCTTCTTGATAATTCCGATGGATATAATGAATAATCGGCCACACGGCGTGGCTGGACCTTGATGGGGATTTGGCCAACGTTGCAGCTTCTTCCTCCTGGCCTGCGTGCTGGAAGCGATGCCGATCGAAGCGGATCAGTATTTCCTTCAATTTGGCCTTCAGCAGGGTCTGCCTGTACCGCTCGTCACCGTGATACTCTTTCACCATCTCTTCGATGAGAGCCGACATCATCTCTTGCTCAGCCCCTTCGAACTGTACATAAGCTGGCAATCCATTCGCATCATTAAACAGATCAGAGAGACCTTGATCGTTCCCTGGTTCCATGAGCAGATCCATACTGAACATGCCGTTGAAGAGAACTAGCTTTTGACCCGGATCCGTAAAAATCTCATGCACCTGATAGGGCAGTACAAACGTGAAAGTGCCAGGCGCCATCGTATGTTTCACATCATTTATGGATTCAGCGCCACGTCCTTCAACCACATAAGAGAACTCCAGGTAATCATGGCGGTGCGCGCGAAAGCCATGTTCCAATGTATTTCTACTAAGGTGAAATGGGAAGGGGGAGTGCATATTAGGGTACGTTTTCAGATAATCTGGAAAATACGTCATGATCAGTCAGGGCTCCTTCGAAAAAATGGGACGTTTTCCGAATATACGGTACGACTTCTTAGTGATCTTATTTTATCATAAAAGCAGGGTCAACAGCGTGTACTTATGAGGAGGAACGAATCGTGGAAAGCGTTAACAAAATTAGAATTGGAATTATTGGTGCAGGCAATATTGGCGGGGTTCATATTCGGGAGTTTTCAAAGCTGGCGGAACTCTGTGAAATTACGGCGATTACAGATGCGTACTTGCCTTTAGCTACAGCGAGAGCGCAAGAGCATGGCATTGCTCATGTGGCTGCCACACCGGAGGAATTAATTCAAAGCGCGAACGTCGACGCCGTCATTATTGGGGTGCCGAATCAATACCATGCTTCCCTTGCTGTTCAAGCGATTGAAGCGGGTAAACATGTACTTATCGAGAAGCCTATGGGCATTAACGCCGAAGCGGCTAAACAAATATATGAAGCAAGTAAAGCGGCGAATACGATTGTGATGATCGGTCACCAAATGCGCTGGGAATCCGTTCCTATGCAAATCAAAGAGCAGGTTGAAGCGGGCGAGCTGGGCAAAATTTATACAGCCAAAACCGGTTGGTTCCGTCGCAAAGGTATCCCAGGTTGGGGGACTTGGTTCACGAAAATGGATGAGTCCGGTGGCGGTCCGTTGATCGATATCGGCGTTCATATGCTGGATCTTGCCCTGTATTTGATGGGGAATCCGAAACCAGTTTCTGTTGTTGGTGCAACGTATGCGGAATTCGGGCCGCGCCGCAAAGGGATTGGTACATGGGGCAAACCGAATTGGAATGGTACCTATGATGTAGAGGATTTGGCAACTGCGCTGATTCGTATGGAAGATGGCAGCACGCTGACGCTTGAAGTGAGCTGGGCGGTTCACATGGACACAGACAACACGCCTTTCGTACACCTCATGGGCGCGGATGGCGGAGCTAGCTACAAGGGACCTACGGGTAAATTGCTGACAGAGAAATTCAACCGTCCGATCGAGACTGAATTGAAAAAGCCTGAGAATGATGAAGGCGAGCGCCTACGTCTTAGCCTACATTTCCTAGATTGTATTCGTGAAGGCAAACAGCCGATCACATCGGCGCTTTCCGGTTATACGAACAATTTGATTCTCGATGCGATTTACGAGTCTTCGCGTACGGGTAGTGAAGTGAAATTGAACTGGGAGTAGTCTCGGCTAGAACGAAGTAAGCGGAACAGAGTGAATATAGAACGGACAGCGTGAAGAACAGACTAAGAAAGCGTATTGCAGCAACCATTTGGAGGGATTATCGATGCTTAGAGGGTTAACGAGAGCAGGGCTTGGCAAGATCGAGAGTAACGAGCAGTTCATCGAGTTAGCGGCAAAATATGGCTTCCAAGCGGTCGACATCGACGCTTTGAGCCTTGTAGAAGCTCACACCATAGCTGGTGCTCGTGAGTTATTAGAGAAGAATGGACTCGTTGTCGGGTCCATTGGTTTGCCCGTGGAATGGCGTTCCACGGAAGAGGTGTTTCGCGTTGGGCTGCCGAAGCTAGCCCAAGCCGCGGAAGCGGCAGCAGCGCTCGGCTGCACGAGCTGCTGCACGTATGTGCTGCCCTCGACAGACCTCGGGGCAGCGCACTTCATGGCGCTCGCGACGCGCAGATTGCGCACGTGCGCCCAAATCCTAGGCGCCTACGGCATCCGCCTAGGGCTGGAGTTCGTCGGTCCGCATCATCTGCGGACACGGTGGCAGAACCCGTTCATCTGGACCATCGATGAAACGTTGGATTGGATCGATGCGATCGGTGAGCGCAACGTGGGCTTATTGTTCGATTCGTACCACTGGTACACGAATGGTGGGACTGTCGCGGATATCGAGAAGCTCCGCGTCGATCAGATCGTGCATGTGCACATCAACGATGCGCCGGATGTGCCGGTTGAGGAAGTTCTCGACAACGGACGTGTGTATCCGGGCGAGGGCGTTATTAATTTGGCAGGCTTCCTGCAAGGCCTACAGCGTATTGGTTACACCGGCGCCGTGGCGCAGGAGATCCTGACGGCCGAAGCGCCGACAGATTCTCCGGAGAGCTTGGTGGAGCGGTCCAAAGCTGGCTTCGACAAGGTGTATGCCGCGGCGGGGCTGTAGGTTGTTGTGTTGCGTGTTGTGTGGAGAGCGAATCCTTCGGGATTCGCTTTTTTTGTTTTTAGGGGCTCCGCTGCCCCAACTCCCCCCAACTTTAATCGACCGCACTTACAACTAGCTAAAATCGAAATGGAGGGAGCCTCAGCGGCTCAATGATATACTTTGCCCCTTTTTGCGAAATAACTGGATTTCCTCCCGCTAATTAGCGGGAAATCCACGTCTTGGGACGTTTAACTGGATTTCCTACAGTTATTTTCCTCGCTTTTCCGCCTCTACGCTGAAAAGCCGAAAATTAGCTGTAGGAAATCCATCTAATCGCAGATTCTCAGTGAATCCGCCGAAATTAGCTGTAGTTTTTCCAGCTAAATGGCGCCACAGCTAATCCCAAGCCACCTTCCGCAGCGATTCCCACAGCCCCATGCATCTCCGTCGACAAAAATTCCTACATTTCGTCCCTAAAGTGTGACAAACTTCTCACGGAAACTCGGGTACGATTTTAAAAAAGCGAAAAGGAGATAAGATCATGCAAATTAAGAATAAACAGGACATCAGCTTGATTTTGGACAACTTTTCAAACTTCGCAGAGTGGGACGCAGCAGGGAAGAAGCTTTACCTTGTTTTTGCTGATAAAAAACGTGGAGGTCAATGGACCTTAATGAGTTATGAAGACGAACGCTTCAGTGTGCATGGCGTCGGGAAAGATTATGAGGACGCAGAAGAGTTGTTCTTCGATGAGCGTAATCAGGTGCTCTCCTTCCTGTGGGACAACCGTGCCGCGCTTAAAGCAGCGGTTGATTCCAGCCAAGTCGTTTCCGCTTAACCGCGTAGAAACGAAGATCATGTGGACAAGCCTCCTCGAGGCTGTCCTACATCTCACAAGGCGAACAATAGCCTGCGAAACCACCAACAATCATGTGGTGGCTTCGCGGGCTGTTTGCTTTTTCGCAGCAGTGGCTTCGCAGGCTGTTTGCCTTTCCAGCGGTGGAAGGCAAACAGCTCTTCCCTTACGTACTAGGCTTCAAGCCCTCCCTCTGCTTATCCCGGTACTGACCAGGCGTAAGCCCTTCCTGCTTGCGGAAGGAGCGGATGAAATTCTGCGAGTTGTTGTAGCGCAGCTTCGAGGAGATATCCTTGATCGGCATATCGGTCTCGGAGAGCCATTTTTTCGCCATATTGAAACGGTAGTTCGATAAGTAATCACTGAAGGAGCAGTTCGTCTCTTTGCGGAAAATGCTGCTCAAATAATTGGCATTGTAATGCAAGCGAGAAGCGCACTCCTCGAGTGTCAGATCGGTGTCGTAGTAATGCTGCACGAGATCGATAATTTTCTCGGAAATGTTGTGGTACTGCGCATCCTGCCTGTCGCGGTAAATACGGATCAGCGGATGGATGACCTCGGTCCAGAACCAGTCCTCGATCTCGGGGGTCGTGTGCAGGCCGAGCACTTCCTCGAACAAAGAGCCTTTGTTCGGATGAATTTGATTCAAGGCGATGCCGGATTCCTGCATCATCATCAGCAGGTTGTTGAGCAGCCGCGCTAGCGGAATTTGATACTCCTGCGGGGTGAGCTGTGCCGCGAAAACAGCATGCAGCAGCTGCTTCAACAGCTCGCGGGATTTATCCTTTTCGGCTAGCTTAATGCTGTCGATCAGTTCATTCTCAATAGGCTTGGGATAGTTCAAATTCAAGTAATGCTTCCCTGAGTTGATGTTCTCATACTGGATAATAATGCCCTCGCCGAGCTTGATACGATGCTTCAAAGCCTCGAGCCCCTCTTTATAGGCTAGCGACATCTGGGTAAACGCATGAATCGGCAAGGAGATCCCGATGGAGATGTGCAGCTTCAGGAAGTTATAAATATGCTGTTGAACCTGCTCGGTTAGGCTGTACACCATCGTACGGAAGTCGCTGTCGACGCTGTCCGAGCTGCCAATCATGGTCACAATGGTCTGGTCAATCAGGATCGGCGCTAAGCGCTGCTCCGAAGGAATGAGCTCCTCCATCATGTTGTGCACGGCGAAGAGCAGCAGCTCCATGTCCTTTTTCTCATAGCGAGTGTGATCGATGGCGTCGATTTGGATGGTGATGACGGACATCGTTTTCCAAGCAGCAATATGGTCGGTGTAGCCGAATTGGGCAAGTTTCTCTAGCAGCTCAGTCGGCTTAATATGCCCCTGAAAAGCTTTGATCAGGAAGAAGGTCCGCACCTGGCCGATATGCTGATGGACTTCTTTTTCAAGCTGCGATTTCGATTGGAACAACGTGTGTACATGCTCACTGATCATCTGAAATTCATTCGCTTTGCGCTTCTGATTGCCGCTAACCAAGCCTCCGATTTGATTCAGAAGAAGCTGGATCGGTGAGTACATTTTACGCGAAACGAGCCATGCGAGCAGCAAAGCAAGAAGCAGCATCAGGGCGCAAATATAGATCGTATAGGTTCCAATTTTGCTGGATTCCTTGGTCAAGCTATCAATTGACGTCAAGGAAAGATAGGTCCAGTTGTTCAGGTTCGAACGCAAATACGTAACGGAATAAGGCTTATCGTGAATGCTGGCGCGGAACTGTCCGCTCTCATCTTCATCAAGGTGTGTCAGGTCGGTCAGACCGGCAGCTGTGATTGATTTTCCGATGAGACCTGGATCCCGATTCATTACAATTCGCTGGTGTTCGTCCATGATGACAATGTCATCGGGATGCTCACTATCACTTTGAATCATATCCTTCAGGGAGCAGGCAGGGATATTAGCTAAAGCGAGGCCGAATTTATCGAGTCCAGTGGTCGGCAGCTTTTTAACTAGCGAAATACTATAGTCACAGGTCACGCTTCGCGCATTTTCTTCGGTGTAAAACCACTCGGAAGGATTCAGGATCCACGTGCTATTATCTTGCGTGTTCATCAAGGAAATCAATTTATCAGCAAACGGATACTTATCGAATTTGTAGAGCCCTGAATTTTTGATCATCCAATTCTGTTTCGCATTAATCAAGAGTACATCTTCCAGCCTTGTGTCAAAAGATTGCATATACCGAATCTCACTTCGCAGATCATCGTACATCATGAAATCGGTTACAGTCAGCGGCATGTCCATGGCCTTTTTGAGAACAGTGGAATTGATGACCTGATTTAGTGTATGGTTGACAGTGGTTAATTTCTGCTCTACATTGGAGTTAATTTGGGTGATTAACTGCATTTTTCCTTCGTTTACATTTTTTTGGATTTCGTTTGAAGACGTAAAGAAGGCGAAAGCGCCGATAAAGATCACAGGCAGCGTACTAAGCAAGAAGCTGAATATCGTCATTTTGCTAAGAAAACTTAAAGAGCGCATCGCATCCAACACCTTATCTGTTCAAAGAATCATTCGTCAGACTATCTATGTATTGTAGTCAAGAGTGCGGTTCAGATCAATAATCATCTGCAAATGGGATAATCATTATCTCATATTTGCCGCCCAAAACACAGCTGTTGCAAGGAGGAGTTAGCATGAGAAGTGGAATAGTTGGCCAGCGGTTTAAGTGGACAGGACGAATGAGTATCGTTCTTATTGTCATCATGTTGATCAGTGCCTGTCAGAACGACAACACGCCAAAAGCAGAAGATGATAAAGGTGCAAGGCCTGTTATTTCTATTATGGCACCTCTTCATTTTCCGCATCCGCCCATACCTGAGCTTGTCCAAGCGATTGAGAATAAGACGCAAACGAAGCTGGAATTGAATTGGGTTCCGGATGGCATCTACACGGATAAAATGAATACGGCCCTTACGACGAACTCGTTGAAAAAGGCAACCTACGTGAAATATACGGATTACATGCTGATGAAAAATTCGATCCGTTCCGGCGCATTCTGGGATATTGGGCCGTATTTGGATGCGTATCCAAATTTAAAAAAGCTGAATAAAGAGATTTTGGGGCAAGCGGCGGTCGATGGCAAAATCTATGGCTTATATACCGAGCGCCCGTCCTCTCGGCAAGGCATTATTATTCGTGAGGATTGGCTGAATAATCTTAAGTTGAAAAAGCCGACGAATTTAAATGAACTTTATGAGGTTTTAAAAGCGTTCACATATGGCGACCCTGATCGCGACGGGAAGAATGATACGATCGGGTTAACGGACCGCAATGACTTGGTGTTCGGTTCCTTTAAGACGCTCAGCTCCTATTTTGGGACACCGAATAATTGGGGTGTTACCGGAGGTAAGCTTGTACCGGAGTTTGAAACGCAGTCCTATATCGATGCGATGAATTTCATGAAGAAGCTCTATGATGAGAAGCTGATTAATTCGGATTTTGCGGTAACGAGTAAGGAAGTACAGCGAGATAAGCTGATTCGCGGCACGGCCGGCGTGTACATTGGCAGTATGCAGGATGTGCAGCGTCTTTCCGATGAGGCGCAGTTAGTGAATCCGGAGGCAAGACTGACGTTGGTGAATCATATTGAAGGGCCGCAAGGATTTCATATTTGGTCCATTCCAAACTATAGTGCATTATATCTCTTTTCGAAAAAGGCTATAAGAACCGAGGCGGAACTGAAGCAGATGCTGCAGTTTTTTGATCGGACGATGGATAAAGATGTCGCCAATCTCATGAAGTACGGCCTAGAGGGACGGCATTATACAGTTAAAAATGGGCAAATCCAGCTCTCCGAAGAGACGTCGAAGATTCGTGTCAATGAAGTCAACGCCTTGTATGCGCTGATGATCGCCGATCTGAACAACCCGAACGTCATTCCCGTTGTGGAAAGTGAATCTTTGTCCCAGCTGGCCGATACGCTGAGCTTGGATAATGAGAAATACGTCGTCAAGGATCCGACATTAGGCATGGAGTCAAAGACCTACGACGAACGAGGCGTCGAGTTGTACAAAATCATCTCCGATGCGACGTACAATTATATTCTGGGCAAGCTGGATAAAGCGGCTTTTCAACAAGAAATCGAGCGTTGGAAGCGCGGCGGCGGGAATCAGATGATAACGGAGTATAATGAGGCATTTGCGAAGAAGGGGTAGTCGGGTCTCGCACCTGTAAACTCTGGGACATCGTGCGAATAACTGGATTTCCTACAGCTAAATTTGGCGGATTTCGTTGGAAAGTGTGATTAGATGGAAAATAGGTAGTTAATTCGAGCTACTATTGGCCATATGAGTAATTTAGCTTAAATTAGATGGAGGTTTTCCATCTATCTTCGATATTGGGTGCATTTCGGTGGAATTAGATGGAGGTTTTCCAGTTAATTGCTGATCGAGGTAAGCGTCTAAGGCAATAAGTAAGTTGCGAGTATAAATAAGGCGTGATAAGATTATAAATAGAAAAGAGACGTGCTACCAACACGTCTCCTGCACAATAATTTGGTGGGCAACCTCCAAGGTATAAGCAAGGTGTAACCCACTGGTTAGGTAGTCAGCCTGAGTGGGTTACTTTCGTTTTTCGATATATGTTAGAAGCGCCAGTATAAACGTACCGAACGCGAGCATAACGATTATCGTTTGGAAAGCTTCCATGGCATCAACCTCCTTTCCGGAGGGAGCCGCACACAAGTTGAGATTGTACTTAATAAATATATCATAACGAGTCTACCAACAGGTAGGCTTTTTCTTTTGTCCTTTTAGGCCTAAAGACTCAACCACGCGGCCTTAAAGGCCTCCTCAATAATCATTTCCCCTCCCGATAATCATCATCTCACATCCCGCGTCAGACGTGGGTTATATGAGTAAATGATTGTTTCGGTACCTCCCCCGAACCGTGTAATGTGTGAGTTGTAGCACACAACATTTTCACGGAGGTCAAACCGATATGAAGAGAAATTTAGTTACGATTCCACTAAGCGTACTACTCGTTTCCAGCTTTGCTTTGGCAGCATGCGGAGATAAAGAAACGCCTGCATCGACAACTGCAGCATCGTCATCAGTGGCAGCAACGACAACAACAGCACCGAAGCCGACAGACAATACACCGACAGCAATTACCATCATGGCACCACTCAATACGGCACAAACGCCACCAGATACCATTATTAAAGAACTTGAAAAGCTGACGAACACGAAACTGACGTATCAATTCTTCCCAGCAGACACGTATGAAGAGAAGTTGAATACGACATTTGCAACAGGAGCACTGCCACAAGTAACGTATTTGAAAAACCAAGCAACCTTCATTCAAATGAAATCCGCGATCCGTGACGGTCAATTCTGGGAGATCGGGCCACTATTGAAAGACTTCCCGAACCTTAGCAAATTGAAATCCACAACGAATGACAATACGAAAGTGGATGGCAAATTGTACACCTTGTACCGCGGTGTAGACATTGCTCGTCAAGGACTCATCTACCGTAAAGACTGGGCAGACAAGTTGGGTCTGAAACCTCCTGCTAATCTAGATGAATTGTTCGCCATGGCGAAAGCGTTTACGGAAAACGATCCTGACGGAAATGGCAAAAAAGACACCATTGGTCTAACCGATCGTAACGATCTGATCTATGGCGCATTCAAAACAGTTGCAGCTTGGCAGGGCACGCCGAATAACTGGGGCACTAAGGATGGTAAGCTAGCTCCGGAATTCATGTTCCCGCAATATGTAGCGACGATGGATTATTTCAAAAAAATGCGTGATGGCGGCTACATCAATAAAGATTTCGCTGCTACAAGTAAAACAGATCAACAAAAACTGTTCACAAGCGGAACAGCAGGTATGTATATCGGAGCGATGACGGACGTTTCCACATTGAACAAAGACTTGGTCAAAAACGTACCGACAGCCGTAGTCGATGTACACAGCATGGTAGCTGGACCTGACGGTAAATTCGCAGCATGGGCACTGCCTGGCTATGCAAACGTCGTGCTGTTCCCGAAATCCTCGAACAAAACAGAAGCAGATCTTCGTAAAGTGCTAGCGTACTTCGACAAAATGATGACACCAGAAGTAGCGAACATGGCGAACTGGGGCATTAAAGATGCGAACTACAGCGTAGTCGATAACAAAGCGAAGAAGCTGGATGAAGAAAAATGGACACGCGAAGTAAAACCATTCACAGATGCAGCGATTGGTGATGAAGATACGTCGGGCAGATTCTTGGGTATTCCAACGATCCCTGCACAAGGTAAAGCGGATGAATTGAAAATCGCGAACCTGAAGTTCGCTGTTCAAGATCCAGTTGCAGCGCTAGATTCCAAAACAAACCTTGAAAAAGGTGTTCAATTGCAAGCGGTTATCACGGATGCAACGAACAAATACATTTACGGAACACTGGATAAAGATGGATTTGATAAAGCGATTGAAGATTGGAAAAGTCGTGGCGGCAGCAAAATCATCGAAGAATACAACGCACTTAAAAAGTAATTCAGCAACACAGTGTCTGACTAGTCAAGGCGAGAGGGCTGCTTGCACCGCGGCAGTCTTCTCCTTTTAAGGAAAGGAAGAAGTCCTATGCAAGAAGTGAATGTTTCGCAAAGTGTTGTCGCAAGGAAGTCGAGCAGTGAACTAAGCAGGCGTCTTTGGAAAAACAAATGGATTTATGTCATGTTGCTGCCGGGGATTTTGTATTTTATCGTTTTCAAATACATCCCGATGTATGGATTGATCATTTCCTTCCAGAACTACAAGCCTTTCAAAGGAATTACGGGGAGTGAATGGGTCGGTCTCGAGCATTTTCAGCGATTGTTTACAGAGCCGGACTTCTTAAATATTTTGAGCAATACGTTAATCTTGTTCGTTATGAATCTCTTGTTTTATTTCCCAATCCCCATCATCTTGGCGCTCATGCTGAATGAAGTTAGAGGGAATCTCTTCAAGAAAGTGTTTCAAACAATCGTGTACCTGCCTCACTTTATGTCTTGGGTCATTATCGTCTCCATCAGCTTCGTTATGCTGACTATGGACGGCGGCGTTATTAATGAAATGATTACGTATTTCGGCTTTGAAAAGGTGAATTTCTTACTTGCTCCAGAATGGTTCAGACCGATTTATATTCTGCAAGTGATTTGGCGTGAAGCAGGTTGGGGAACGATCATTTATTTGGCGGCTATTGCCTCCATTGACCCCGGATTGTATGAAGCTGCTCGTATGGATGGCGCAGGACGTCTTAGACAAGTGTGGCACATTACGCTGCCGGCGATCCGAAGTGTCATTATTGTTTTACTAATTTTGAAAATTGGTGCGGTTCTCGAGCTCGGTTTCGAACATGTGTATTTGCTTCTTAACTCCATGAACCGAGAAGTTGCTGAGATCATTGATACTTATGTATATACAGCAGGTTTGAAACAAGGGCAATTCAGCTACAGTGCAGCAATTGGTTTGTTCAAATCCTTTATTGGACTTGTTCTGGTGATGATTGTGAATCGAATTGCAAAGAAAATGGGCGAAGAAGGCGTTTACTAGGCTTGTGTAGCGTGTAAGCAGCTAGGAGGTTGAAAGTCGTGGTAGAAGATAAAACAATTGCCGGCAGAACGTTCGGTATCATCAACTATTTGTTATTAACGATTATCGGATTGGTTACGATCATCCCCTTCGTGCACGTGGTGGCAGGTTCCTTCACGACGAGTGCGGAAATGGCGGCGAAGAAATTCGTCCTCATTCCGACGGATTGGAGTATCGAGGCTTATCGGTTTATATTTTCGACGAATACGATATTCAAAGCGATGGCGGTCTCGATTGGGACGACGGCTATCGGCACCGTGATTAGTATGTTCATCACAGCATTGATGGCTTACGGCTTGGCACGCAGAGATGTGGATGGTCGTAAAGTGATTATGTTCCTCGTTGTATTCACCATGTTGTTCCACGGCGGGTTGATCCCGACGTTCCTGGTGGTTAAGGAGCTTGGCATGATCGACACCTATGCGGCGTTGATTCTGCCAACAGCAGTCAGTGCGTTTAACTTAATTATTTTGAAAAACTTCTTCCAGAACATCCCTGAAGGACTGGAGGAGTCGGCTAAAATTGATGGCTGCAGCGACTTCGGTATCTTGTTCCGTATCGTGCTACCGTTGTCGATGCCTGCGATTGCAACGATTTCATTGTTCTACGCGGTAACGTATTGGAACACGTATATGAGCGCGATTCTCTATATCAATGAAAGTGCCAAATGGCCGATTCAGGTTTTGCTTCGCCAAATTGTCGTCCTTGCCAGCGGTATGGACGTAAGCTCTGACTTGGACAGCGTGGCACCGCCACCAGCCCAGTCGATTAAAATGGCAGTAATCGTCGTAGCGACTCTTCCGATTCTATTAGTGTATCCGTTCTTGCAGAAGCATTTTGCTAAGGGTGCGATGATTGGATCCATCAAAGGATAGTCAAACCCATAGACAACCTGGCAACCCAGCACTTCCCGCCATGTCGCAGAAGTTAAGTGGAAAAACTACATCTATTTTTTAAGAAATAGACAGATCTCAACAACTAGATGGAAAAACTCCAGCTAATTCGGCCAATTCAACCGTTTCTCGCTAAAAGGAGAGGAACTAACTGTAGAAAATACAGTTAGTTCTTCAAACACGCCTAAAGTGAGGAAATTAGATGGAGTTTTTCCATTTAAATGGATACTATCCTGGAAAGGGGAAACACATCATGGCTTCAACAACAACCCGTACACCACTGGAGTGGGCACAAGCTGCCTGCGACTCGATCATGGACATGCATACGCCGATGCAGCTTCCGCCCGCTGGGCGCTGGCATTACCATCAGGGCGTATTCCTGTGCGGCATGGAAATGCTTGCACAAGCCAATCCGGATACGCGCTATGACGCGTATATCCAAGGTTATGTCGACGGCCTAGTCGATGACAATGGCAGTCTCTACTTCGCGCGCGACGAGCTCGACGCGATGCAAGCTGGGCTGCTGCTGTTCCGCATCGAACAGCGCACAGGCCAGCCCAAATACCGCGCAGCTGCAGATAAGCTGCGCAATCTGCTCAAGACCCTGAACCTCACCTCCGAAGGTGGGTTCTGGCACAAAGATAAATACGCCAACCAAATGTGGTTGGACGGTCTGTACATGGCCGGCGTCTTCTCGCTGAAATACGCGAACGCCTTCGGCGAAACAAGCTTGCGCCAAACCGTGCTGCATCAAGAGCAGCTTATGCGCAAGTATATGAAAGACGAGCGCACGGGTCTGCTGTACCATGCGTGGGACGAAAGCCGCCGCATGCCGTGGGCGAACCCCGAAACCGGCTGCTCGCCGGAATTCTGGGGGCGTTCGCTTGGCTGGTACGGCTTAGCCGTCTCGCAGTTCCTCGACGAATTGCCGGCAGACGAGCCAGGGCGCGTAGCGCTGGTCAGCTCGCTGCACGACTTCGTGCATGCGTTGATCCGCTACCAGGATGCTGATAGCGGCCTCTGGTATCAGGTGATCGACAAAGGCAATCAACCGGATAACTGGCTGGAAAGCTCCTGTACAAGTCTGTTCGTCTACACGATCGCCAAAGCCGTGAATCTTGGGGTTGTTGACCGTGAATGTGCGGCAGCAGCGGTGAAAGGGTATGAAGGCTTGCTGCGCACGTTGAAATTTGATGAGCAAGGAAGAGTTATTTTGCCGCTGATTTGTATTGGAACATCGGCGGGTGACTATGAGAACTATGTAACGCGTCCAACGAGTGAGAATGATCTGCATGGTGTGGGAGCTTTTGTCATGGCGTGCGTGGAAGTTGAAGCATTGAACAAGTAAGGATCCGAAGGAGCGACCTATGGCGATATATAACATAACGACGTTCGGCGCTGTTGGTGATGGCGAAACCGATAACACGCAGGCGATCGCGGCAGCGATCGAAGCCTGCTCGCTACATGGCGGCGGAACGGTATTCGTCCCAGCGGGTACGTATCTCACGGGCAGGATTGAGCTGCTCAGCTACATGACGTTGGAGCTTGAGACGGGCTCAAAGCTGATGTTTACCAGCGAGTTCGACAAGTACCCCCTCGTACAGACGCGCTGGTCAGGTTACGAATGCTACGGGTACTCCCCGCTCATTTATGGGAGGGGCTTGAAGAAGGTAGCGATCAAAGGTGATGGCATCATTGATGGGCAAGGCAGTGCCTGGTGGCAAGTGTATCGTGAGATTCGCAAAGGCGGTACAGTGGATTCGGCGCAAACGCAAGAGCTCAAAGTGAAGAATCGGGCGTTGCTGGAAACGGTGAAGAGCAATATTGTGGAGTGGTCCTCCCAATTTCTAAGGCCGCCGCTGCTGCAATTGATAGATTGTGAAGGCGTTAGGCTCGAAGGTATAACCTTGCAGAATTCCCCTTTCTGGAATACACATCTCGTCTATTGCTCGGATGTTCAGCTTCATGGGGTTTCGATTAAGAACCCGAATGATACGCCTAATGGCGACGGACTGGATATCGACTCTTGCCAAAATGTCCGTATTTCTGATTGCTTCTTCGATGTTGGCGATGATTGCTTGTGCATC
Source organism: Paenibacillus plantarum (assembly GCF_013141695.1). GTDB lineage: Bacteria > Bacillota > Bacilli > Paenibacillales > NBRC-103111 > Paenibacillus_E > Paenibacillus_E plantarum. Next base: position 26,742 of record NZ_WHNY01000083.1, on the reverse strand, counting down.
AAATCCGGCATCGATGAAGATGGCCGACGGGTGGGCAAGCCTTCCGAGAATATCGTGATTACCAACTGTACGATGTTGAGAGGACATGGCGGTGTCGTGCTCGGCAGCGAGATGGCTGGCGGTATTCGGAATGTGGTCATTTCCAATTGTATTTTCACAGGGACCGATCGTGGCATACGGATGAAAACGAACCGCGCTCGCGGCGGGTACATCAAGAATATCTTAGTCAGCAATATTTATATGGAAGATGTGTGCTGTCCGTTAACGATTAACTCGTTCTACCGGCACGGCGTTGACGAAAGCGACCCGTTGATCAGCAGTCCAGAAGCCGTTCCCGTAACGGAATGCACACCTGTGATCGAACACATTCGGATCCATCAAGTAACCGCGAAGCGGACTCGTGCCGCTGCTGGCTTCCTCTATGGACTGCCAGAAATGCCGATTCGTGACGTGCAGCTATCCCATGTGCACATCGAGATGACGACGGATCCTACGGAGCAGGGAGATGAGCCTGACATGGTGCGCGAGAAGTTAATCATGGCTGGCGACGGCATGCTGTGCAAGCATGTAGCGGACTTGGAGCTTCATCATGTGCGTATCGAGACGCGTCAAGGTCCTGCTCTTTGTTTGGAAGATACGCGTGGCGTCGATGTTCACTCGCTTACCATGAAGGGGAAGCATACCGCGACGCCGGTTGCGCGTGTGGCTCGTTCTGAGGATGTATTCTTCTCAGGAAGACAGACGATGGAGCTGGACTACCTAGAAGAAGAGAAAGTGACGGTTCGTTCGCAAGCGTGAGATTTGGAGGAAAAGGGCGCCTGAAGACGTCCTTCTATCCTTACGTTCATTACATAGTTCTTCTTCTTACCAAAAAGTAAGCGCATACAAAAATGTTGGAGGGATGTTACTTGAAACAACACAAAAGGTTGTTGGCAATGGTTTTGTCATTTGCTTTAGTATTATCGATGATTCCTTTTAGCGGATCGGCAGCAGCAATTGGGGATTGGCAATTTAGCGCTTTCGGATCAAGTACAAATTCTACAACAACTAATCTTAGTCCTACTGGTAATGCAGATGGCTCTATCACGTTAGAAGCAACTAATGGCAAAATAGCATCAGATAATGAAGGTATATCTTTTTATTATAAAACACTAGACATACCTACGGATGCCAATTTTGAAATTTCTGCGAAAGCGAAAGTAGTGAATTTTAACAGTAAATCCACCATTTCCACTCCAGCTCAAAAATCATTTGGGTTAATGCTGCGCGGGAGCGTGGGGACAAGCGGTTCCACACAAACGTCCAACTACGTTGCAGTGGGTGGCTTTGGTCTTACAGCTACTACAAGCAATATGCAGGCGTTTTACAAACAAGGTGTTGGAGGTACACCAGTCACAGGAACTCAAACAAAAATAGCATTTAGTGATTTGAATGCTCCTACTGCGGATGAAGAGTATGTGCTGAAAATCAGAAAAACAGGCGACGCCTATGTCGTAACGGCTAATGGCAAAAGCGAAAAGTTTAAACTCGATAATTTATTCAGCAGTAAAATCTATGTCGGTATGTATGCGGCAAGAGATGCCAAAATCACGTTTAGTGATTTCGATATTAAAGTCGATCCTAGAGCTCCAATTCAATTAAAACTAGACACGACTTCAATGAAAACGGAGTATTTGAAAGATACAAGTTTAGATACAACCGGTTTAAAGGTAACAGGTGTATACGCAGATCATAGTGAGGAAGTTCTTTCGACAAGCGATTATGTGATTACGGGTTTTGATAGTAGTCAATTGAGGACAATCCCAATAACGATTAGCTTTAACGGTGCGTTCCAAACGATTAATCTGACCATCGTGCCTTTAACAGCTATGGCATTGGGAATCAAATATTTTCCTGCCAAGACGGAATATTATGTAGGAGATCTATTTGATCCTGAAGGTTTCGTAGTTACGGCAGCCTACAATTCAGGGGTTATGACAGATCTCGCAAGTGATAAATACACATTCTCCATTTCAGAAGCGACGGTAACAGGTTCCACATATGCCTTCAATACTCCCGGATCAAAAATAGTTACAGTCAGATCGATAGAGACGCCTTCAACGGTCACGACATTTAACGTAACTGTTAATGAAGCTCAATTGACTGGTTTGGAAATCGCACAACCTCCGCAAAAAACACTGTATTATCTGGGCGATTCGTTTAAACCTAACGGGATGGTTGTGTATGCCCGCTATAGTGACAATTCGAAAGTAAGACTTTTGTCCGAAGATTATACAACCGCACTCGACACAACCACTGCGGGTTCGAAGCCAGTTGTCATTTCGTACAGAGGACAACAAGCTAATGTCGCCGTTACGGTCAAACAAAAAGAATTAACGGGGATCCAAGTTACGCAATATCCTAAAACAACCTACCGAATTGGTGAAGATGTAAGCACTAGCGGACTAATGGTTTCAAAATTGTACGACAACAAGGATCAAGAAGTCCTAGCACCAGCTGTCTATACAATCGATAGCTCGAATTATACTAAGAACATAGCTGGCGTTTATGACATTAAGATCATTCCTACCGATGGAGGCATTGGGCCTATCGTCTATAAAGTGACGGTTAGAGAACCAGTGACCTATACCTGGAATCCGATTAGATTCGGCCAATCTTCGTCTGCAGGAAGTAATACCATCACGCCAAAAGTAGACGGAAGCGTACAACTCGTTGCTTTAGACGGCGGTGGTAAGGTTACTGGCGATCATGATGGTATTTCCTTTTACTACGTAGAATTGGACGCTATGAAAGATAACTTTGTCTTATCGGCAGACATTAAAGTCAATGCTTATGCGAAAACGCCTTACGACGGCCAAGAATCTTTCGGGATTATGGCGAGAGATGCCATTGGAACTGCAGGTGATTCTAGTGTATTCGCCTCCAACATTGCAGCTATTGGTGGATACAGCGGTGGCACAACGAAAGACAACGGCACCCAATTATTCGTAAGATCAGGTGTCGAATCTAGTGATGGCAAAGGCAGTAAGGGCATTCAAAGCGTGATGTTAAGAAATGAAAGACCTTCATCGAGCAACACGCCTTATAAGCTCACGCTCACCAAAACGAATAGCGGCTTCACTGGAAAGATTAACAATGAGCAGGAGCAAAAGATTTTTGTTCCAGACATTATGATTGTTCAAGATTCCAAAATGTATGTAGGGTTTTATACGGCTCGTCTTGCAACAATTGATGTTAGTAATATCGAACTGATCGTAACGGCAGCAGAAACGGATACGCCTAAGGTTGAGGCTCCTAATCTGCCTGTTACACCTGATTTCCAATTTGTTTCTCTAGATAAAACTTCAAAAATGGATTATTCCTTATCCATAAAGTCGAATGTAAACGGTACGGTAACGATTAAACAGGATCAACATGTCATCGCAACAGAATTGAACGTTGAAGCGGGTAAAATGATTACCTTACCTACAACAGTCACCCAGAATACGTACACGAACTTTGGCGCTGTGTTTTTACCACATGATACGCAGTTGTTGACGTCGTATGATAAACAGGTAGCCAACTTTTCAGTATCCATGAAGACGTTTGTTCCAGGCGGTGATATCTATGTATCGCCAACAGGTACAAGTGCAGGTACAGGTACAATCGATAGTCCGCTTGATCTTGACACAGCTATTGCTTATGTGAGCGCAGGGCAGAAGATCATCCTTCAAGATGGTAGATATGTGCGTAATGCCAAGCTTGATATTAAGAAGGGCAATGACGGTACGCCTTCCGCAAAGAAATATCTCGAGGCAGCTCCAGGTGCGACGCCAATTATTGATTTTGATAAGAAATCCGAAGGCGTTGTGTTGAGCGGGGATTATTGGCATATTAAAGGAATTGATTTTACACGCACAGGTCCGAACACGAAAGGTTTTACAGTAGGCGGCAATTATAACATCGTTGAGCAAAGTAGATTTTATGCTAATGGTGACACGGGGCTGCAAATTAGCAGTACGGACGGATCAACTGACAAAACGACATGGCCGTCTTATAATCTGATTTTGAACTGCGAATCCTTTGATAATATAGATCCATCCAATAACAATGCCGATGGTTTCGCAGCAAAACTAACAGCTGGTCTAGGCAATGTGTTCCGTGGTGATATTGCCCACAATAACATTGATGATGGTTGGGATCTATATACAAAGGTGGGTACAGGGGCGATCGGCGCTGTAACGATTGAAGACAGCATTGCCTATAATAACGGGACACTAACGAATGGCAGAGTAGGCGAAGGAGACAAGAATGGTTTCAAGCTAGGTGGCGAAGGCATTCATGTTCCACATTTGATTCGCAACAGTATGGCTTTTGGCAATGGTGCTAATGGTTTTACAAGTAATAGTAACCCTGGTGTCAGAGCTGAAAATAATATTGGCTTTAACAATGCCAAAGGCAACTTAAGTTTTACAACGTATTCAGGCATACCTACTGATTTCACAATTAATGGCTTTGTATCCTATCAAAAAACGGTATCTGTCAAAGATAGTTACCCTGCAGAATTAAAAGCCGACAATAACTATATGTTCGACGGTTCCAAATCTGTTAACAAATCGGGTATTCGACTTACAGATGCAAACTTTACAAGTCTAGAACCAGTTGAATCGTACACGAGAAATCAAGATGGCAGCATCAACTTGGGGACATTCCTTCAGCTTATCGCACCGCTTTCTGCTCCAACAAACCTGACCGCGTCCGCAAGTGACGCAAAAGCGATATTAACATGGAGGACCGTTACTGGTGCTACTTACTATAACGTTTATCGTGGCATGGCTGAAGTTGGTCCATATGAAAAAATTGCAACAAACGTTACGAATGCAACGTATACAAATGGCGAATTAACTAACGGCATAACTTATTATTACAAGGTAACTGGAGTAAACGATTTAGGGGAAGGTCAATATTCGAATTCAACAAGTGTAGTGCCTTTTAGATCAACTGATAATTCAACTGGAGGTTCTGGAGGTGCAGCACCAGCTGCTCCAACAATCATTGATGGCGGCGTACAAGTATCAATCACCCCAGTAAATCAAACGATTAATGGGAAAATTGTGGCGGTCGTTTCGGTAGATGGCGGCACATTGGGGAAAGCATTTGATGCACTCAAATCCAATGAATCCAATAAGCAAAAGATTACGATTGATGTCAATAGCACGGAAGGGACTGCTAAAGTTCAGGTTGATGCTAACGCCTTATCGGCAGGTCTGAAAAACGCGCCAGATGCCGTGTTGTCCATTAAAAGTAATGAGGTTACTTACGATCTCCCTGCCAAATCGTTGGATCTTGCGAATATAGCGACAGCGCTTGGAACCGATGTGAGCAACGTGAAAATTAATATCACGATTGAAAAAGTAACGGGCCCTACGGCTGAACTAATTAACGCTAAGGCCAAACAAGCTGGATTAACGCTGCTTTCTGGTGCAGTGGATTTCACTATTACCGCGGAAGGCAATGGGAAGACGGTAACAGTAGACAATTTCGGGAATACGTACGTGCCAAGAACGATTACCTTAGTGAAAACAGTAGATTCCAATCAACTAACTGCGGTATTGTTCAACCCGGAAACCGGAGAGATGTCTTTCGTTCCAGCGGTAGTAACAACCGTAAATGGCAAGGCAGAAGTTACAATCAAACGTCAGGGTAATAGTATCTACACCGTTGTTCAATCTTCGAAGACTTTCGATGACGTAAAAGGACATTGGGCGAAGAATGAGATCGAATTGTTGGCTTCCAAATTAGTAGTCAAGGGTACTTCGGATACTACTTTTGGACCTAATAATTACATTACGCGTGCCGAATTTGCGGCCCTACTGGTTAGATCACTTGGCTTAAAAGAAGAGGGATCAACGCGTTTCACGGACGTACCTGCTAACAGTTGGTTTGCGGGGACGGCAGGCGTATCGGCTAAAGCTGGATTAATTGAGGGCTTTGAAGATAACACATTCAGACCGAATGAAAGAATCACGAGAGAGCAGATGGCGGTCATGATCACGCGAGCAATGACATTTGCCGGGAAATCAGCTGCTGTTGACCTTAAACAATTAGACAAATTTACGGATAGTAAGAGCTTGAGTACGTGGTCACATAATGCCGTAGCTGGGGCGTTAAGCGCTGGTATTGTAAACGGCGTAACCGAAACGGAATTTGTCCCGGCAGCTTCAGCGACTAGAGCGGAAGCCGCGGTCATGCTGAAGAGATTCTTACAATTTGTTCAGTTTATCAATTAATTTCTTGGTGAAGGACGTCCGCTCAGGGCGTCCTTTTTCCTGCTTTCACATGGATTTCCATAATTAAGGAAGCTCGCAAGTGACGAAATATGCTAAAATAAGCTTCATATACATGGGAGTTTGACAAGAGAGAACATCAGGGGGAACCGTCTATGAAACGATTGCTAGCTGTCAGCGATATCCACGGCTGTGCGGATGAATTTAAGGAATTACTAGATAAAGCAAAGTATAATGCGGACGAGGACCAGCTTATTTTGCTAGGAGACTATGTAGACCGGGGTCCAGCAAGTCGGGAGACTGTGGAGCATGTGATGTTCCTGGTGCGTGAGAAGGGTGCGATTGCCCTCAAAGGGAATCATGACCAGCGTTTTTTGGAAGTGATGGGCGGTACCGATGACTTGACGGAAATGAAGTTTTTTGAGCATGGCGGCATCCAAACGTTCCAAAGCTTTAGCGGAGTCAGGGACTTTGATTTGAAAACAGCGAAAGAGCGCATTCGGGCGAATTGCAGTGAGCATCTGGCCTTTTTACGTGAGCTGCCGCTTTATTACGAGAATGACACGCATATTTTTGTCCATGCCGGGCTGAATCCCGCTTATGCAGATTGGAAAACACAGCCGGAGCGGGACTTTATTTGGATTCGTGCACCGTTTGTGCAACAGAAAACCGTTGTGAAGAAGATTGTTGTATTTGGACATACGACGACGAAGGATATTCATGGGAAAGCGGAAGTGTGGTTTGATACGGACAAAATCGGGATCGATGGCGGTTGTGCCTACGGCCTGCAGTTGAATCTTCTTGAAATTAAGGGGAAGAATCAATACAAGACGTATTCCGTTGCTTCCAAAGGAAGTTGGAAATAAGGAGCAAGAAATATCAAGAAGCGTAGTTCCGAATGACGTAAACTGAGGTTAGGAAGTTGAAGGGGGCATACGATGGACACCAGTTATGAGATGCGGATTCAGAAGACGCTGGATCATATTGAGGAGCATCTGTCGGGTCCGCTGTCTGTTGAATGCTTAGCCGAGGTCGCCTGTTTCTCTGCCTTTCATTTTCATCGGGTTTTTCAAACGATGGTAGGCGACGCGGTGATGGAGTATGTGCGCAAAAGGAGATTAGCGAGAGCGGCTTACCAAATCGCACACACCGAACAGAAGTTGATCGATATCGCCCTCGACAATGGCTTCCAATCCCCGGAGAATTTCTCTAGGGCATTTAAAAAGGTGTTTGAACGTACGCCGCTTGCCTATCGCAAGCAAGGCATACGACCGCCTAATTATCCCAGAGTGAATGTGCTGGATCGGAAATTTAATCCCTATTTAGGAGGAATACGTATGGACTACGCATTGAAAACGAAACCTAGTTTCAAATTGATTGGATACGAATTGAAGACGTCTTGCAAGGAGGGGCAGAATCACCGAGATATCCCGTTGTTCTGGCAGACGTACATGCAAGAAGGGTTAGGGCAACATATTCCGAATCGTGTTCACACAGGGGTGCCTGTTGAAATTGGCGTTTGTGCGGATTTCGACTTGGAGAGCGGGGATTTGACCTACATCATCGGGATGGAGGCAACAAGCTTCGGGGACGTTCCGGAGAATATGGTATGTCGCGAGTTTCCAGAGGCGAATTACGCAGTATTCACGACACCGAAGGTGAAGCAGGAGGAGTTTGTGGCGTCGATTCAAAGTACGTGGCAGACGATTTTCACGGAATGGTTTCCTCATTCGGGATACGAGCATGCGGGGAGTGCCGAGTTTGAATATTATGATGAACGTTGTCATTCGAACCTGCATGAGCTTGTAGAGATGGATATTTATATTCCAATCAAAGCGAAGTAAGCCGTGGAAATAGGATAGGTGCAGGATGTAACAAATGAGGAATCAATTGTCACGCAAATGACATCGGAATTTCATCTCGCTTTAAGGTTCGGAGCCTATAATGAAATTCGACCCCCTTTTAATATATATACCTTAGACCTGCGGCCCGTTGCTGTGGGTCTCTTTTTTATTAATTTTTGTTTAATCTAATGTATGATCAAAGTGAGGAATAGTAATGAGTGATAGTTTAATGATATAATAATGTCAGAATAATGTCATTTCGAAAGGGGTTGTATAGAATGAATATTAAGCCCTCTACTTCAATTCGACAGGATTACAATGGATTTTCAAGATATTGCCATGAAATAGACGAGCCAGTGTTTATAACACGAAATGGGGAAGCTGATTTAGTAGTAATGAGTCACGAGGCATATCGGAGAATGGAAGCTCGAATTAAATTGCAATCAAAGCTTTTAGTAGCTGAAAAGCAGGTTGCCGAAGGAGCAGAATTACTTGATCATGATCAAGTAATGGCAAGGATGCGGAGGAAGATTAATGCCGCAAAAGAATAAGATTCAATATTCTCCGGTAGCCGTTGATGATATGGACGAGATATTTTCGGTTATCTCTCAGGATAATGTTACGGCTGCTGAAAGCATGCTTGATAATTTAGATCATCAAATATCAGCCTTAGCTGATTTTCCAAATATGGGCTCTGTATTATCAGATGAAGAATTTTCACTTATACAACATGGCTATCGATTTATTTTCGTGAATCCATACTTGGTTTTCTATAGGATTAAAGATAATACTGCGATTATTCATCGTATTTTGCATGGGCGAAGAGATTACCTTCGCGAATTGTTTGGCTCATTGAATAACTAAAGAAGAAGCGTGCAGGCTCAGTGGCTTGCACGCTTCTTTACTTGGTAGCTCTCTTAGGCCCTCGCTCGCTCCTGTCCGCGCGAGCTTCTGATAACGAGGAATATCGCCATCGCTAGGAAGATCAGCAGTGGAACAGATGACCGCATCCCATCGTGGGAGCGAATATGGGTCAGCATGGCGCTCGCCATAATCATGGCGATGACACCTGCGGAGAGCAGGGTAATCCGCGGGTGCCATAGGCCGATGATGAGCCCGATGCCAGCGACGAGTTCGACGGCGCCGACGATATACATGAAACCTACACTGTACCCGTAGGTCGATGTGAAGACTTCCATTTGCAGCTCATGGGTGGACAGCTTCAAAATCCCGAACATGACAAACGCTGCTGCCAATAAGATTTGAATGATGCGAGTCGTCCATGTCAATGCTTGAGCACCTCTGTTTGTTGAAATTGGTTATGTTAGCATGTGCAACCTAACTAATTTCATGCGGGTGGTCATGCATGCAGCGCTACTTAGAATGAAACGGCCAAATAGCTCAGCGATCCCACCTCGTAGCTACGGTGGATAATCTGAACTGGCCGCTCAGGATCGCCGCTCCCCATCGCGATGTAGAGCGGGATGAAATGCTCAGGGCGAGGCACGGCCATCTTCGCATTAGGGGCTTCCACGGCGTAGTTGAACAACGCCTCTAGGTTCTTAGCTTGCATATTGGCGGCAAGCCAATCGTCAAAAGCGACCGCCCAAGCATCCGGCTCGGTCGCATTCCAGTTCAACGCGCGCAGGTTATGCACGGTGGCGCCGCTGCCGATGATCAGGATGTCTTCCTGATCCAGACCACGCAGGGCTTCGCCGATTCGGTACTGCTCGGCTGGCGGCAAATATGGATTCACCGAAATTTGAATGACAGGAACTTCAGGTGTAGGGAACATTCGTAACAATGGTACCCATGAGCCGTGGTCTAGGCCGCGAGAGCTATCGAGTTGAACAGGAATACCCTTCGCTTGAAAGCGCTCTGCTATCGATTGTGCCAGTGTGGCATCCCCTTTGGCAGGGTATTTTAATTGGAAAAGCTCGTCAGGAAAGCCGCGGAAATCATAGATAGTTTCATATACATCATTTGTGGAGGAGATGGTAAGCACTTCCGTTTCCCAATGCGCAGTGAAAATAACGATGGCTTTGGGTGACAGCTTTTTACCGTACTCGAGTAAGAATTGCGTACAAGCAGTATCCTGCAGCGCCATCATCGGTGAACCGTGCCCTACAAAAATTGGTGAAATCATGGGAAAACATCTCCTTCTATATGTTTAATGTACTTAAATATATTTAATTACTTTATGTAACTAATGATACGCTTTTGATTCTTCTGCGTCAAGTAAGTAAATTACTTTTTGTTAGTTTGTTGAGGGGAGGAGTTACGCGTGCGGGTGAGGGATGAGGATGAGAGTGGGGAAGTGAAGTTGGGTGAAGATGTTAGATGAAGTGGGTAGAGTAGAGTAGAGTAGAGTAGAGTGCAGTAAAGTGTAACGTAGTTTAGTGGGAGTAATCCCACCCTAAGGCCAGTTGAGCGCCTCTATCCGCACGTCGAGGGAGGTTGATGTAAATAACTGGATTTCCTACAGCTAATTCCTCCGATTTTTGTTCTATAAGCCGAATACCCTCGAATTAACTACATAAATTCCATCTATTCGGCGATTTCATGTGAAAACGCCATAATTAGCTGGAGTTTTTCCATTTATTCGATTTCGCGGCCCATCGCCGCCGCCCTAGCCACCTCCAGCTCAACACCACATAACGCAAAAGAGCCTCCCCAAACGGAAGACTCTTCGCGCAATTCATCTATTTCTCTGGATCCACCACTTCAAGTGGGGTGAATGTGAGCTCAGCTGCATCATCATCCTGCTCAACGAAACGTTTGAGCACATTGAGTTTATTTTCCCAATAGCGCTCGTAAAAGGAAAGCCAACGTTTGAGCTCCATCAGTGGCTCGGCCTCCAATCGGTAACGGGTCTCGCGGCCGACTTTGCGTTCTTTTACTAAGCCGGCCTCGGCGAGAATACGAAGATGCTTCGATACCGCTGTACGGCTCATGGGGAAATGGCCTGAGATGACCGTGACCGGCATTTCCTGATCACCCAGAAGCTGCAGCAGATGTCGTCGCGTGGGGTCGGCTATGGCCTGGAAGACGTCATGCTTTTGCGCGGGAATAGCCATCTTAAGCCTCGATGTAAGCAGATAGCCTTTGGACGATGCCTGCCCAGCCTTGTGACATCGTATCGCGAACCGTATCATGCGGTTGACCGAATTCGGTAACTTTGTCGATATCCCAGCCGCCATGGGTGAGGGTGAACTGTGTTTTGCCATCTAACTCGGTCAATTCAAAAGATAAGAACCAATCCTGGCCCCAAGAGAAGCTTAGGCGATTAGGGGGATCTAATTCTGTGACCTTACAAGGGGATTTGCCGAAAGGGCCAGCTTCCAAATGGAATTCATAGCCGATTTCTGGCATGAAATTATTCGGCATGAACCAAACCGCTATGCCTTCAGAAGTGGCTACAGCGTTCCACACTTTTTGTATAGGTGCGTTAAAAACAAGTGTTTGTTTAATATCAGGTAGAGATTGCATTTGATTTTCCATTGTAAAAAGCCTCCAGTGTTTAGTGTTGTTAATTACTCTTTACCTTAGTTTTCCAGTAAAATCACTTTTGCATCGGACTCGCCAACGCGAAACCGTTTGGTTACATGTCTCATTATACGAAACCATTTGGTTTCGTGTCAAGATGCGTGCTCAAGCGCAACTTTTGGGCGAAATGGAATATTTTAAGCGTAACTGCTCAGAATAATGGAAAGCTCTAGCAGGAGGGGATCGTGCATGGCCATATGGGATCGGTTATTGTTTTCTTTCTCGCGGCAAGTAGATAGAGAGCCTACACGATTTGAGATACCTGTGTTAACGGAGCCTGCCAATACGAATGAGTCGGTTTCGTTAGCTCATATTCTGGAGCAATTTGAAGATTGTATTGATGTATTTCATCGAAACATACCTAGCGTCCAAGTTGATATTATTTATATTCCCCATATGATTGATCACACCCAATTGTCTCGGGAAGTCATGGATCCATTATCGAATGTGCAAACGGATGATTTAAGCCACCTGTTAGAGCAGTCGCAATTTGAAGAATCGGATGACCCTAAGAAAATTGTCATTGGGATATTGTCTGGGCAAGTAGCTATTTTTCATGACGAAAAGGTATATTTGTTCTTTGTTTATGGCCCTGAAGCTAGGAGTGTGCAACAGTCAGAGACCGAGACCGTTATTACCGGGCCGCATGATGCGTTTACGGAAACAGCGGGTACGAATCTTTCGTTAGTGCGAAGAAGGGTAAAGAGCTCTCATCTAAAAGTGATTAAGCTAGAAGTCGGTGAAGTCACCAAAACCGTCGTATTTGTTCTGTATATCAAAGGGATTGCGAATATGGATCTGGTGAATGAATTTGTTGGACGTATTCGTGGAATTGAGATTGATGCCGTCTACGATGGCAACATGTTTTCTCAGTATATCGATGATTTTCCTAATTCATTATTTCCGCAATTCTTAATGACGGAGCGTCCAGACACGGCCGTTTCCAAATTGGTGGGAGGTCGGATTCTGGCCATTGTAGATGGAAGTCCATCCGTAGTGAGCGCTCCAACAGCTTTCTTCGACTTCTTTTCTTCCGCGGATGACTACTATCAGAGATGGTCGATTGGGACTGCTACTCGGATGCTTCGGTTTATCGCCTTTGTGATAACCATTACGTTTACAGCTGTCTATGTCTCTGTGACTACGTATCATTATGAGATGATACCTGAGGCGTTGATTTTGACATTAAGAGAATCACGAAGTAAGGTGCCTTTTCCTCCCGTTATTGAAGCGATGTTGATGGAAGTAACGATAGAACTATTGCGTGAAGCGGGGGCTCGGTTGCCGACCAAAATCGGACAAACCATTGGCATCGTTGGCGGTATTGTTATTGGTCAAGCGGCTGTTCAAGCAGGGCTTACGAGCAACATTCTTATTATTGCAGTTGCTTCATCGGCGATATCGTCTTTTGTGATTCCGAGTTATGTGATGAGCGCATCGATTCGTCTTATCCGCTTTGGTTTGATTTTGCTAGCCGGTATATGGGGGAATTTCGGTCTGATGGTGGGCATCTGCTACATTGTGATCCATTTATGTGGGTTGACGAGTTTAGGAACATCCTATCTATCTCCCTTTGCACCTACAAAATGGGGTGACTGGAAAGATGTATTCATTCGCGGTCCTTTCTCCATGCTGTCTGTACGGCCGAGTCAAGTGAAAACGACCAATTCCAAGAAGAATAAAATGAGAAAATAAGGATGATCAGTGCGTGAATGAGAAGCTGAGCGGTTTCCATATCTTCATTTTGATTCATATGACTCAAGTTGGTGTGGGGTTCTTTGCTTTGCCGCGCATTGCAGCTGAATACTTTGGTTATAACGGTTGGCTCATGTTAGTTGTCATCGCGGCTATCGTCGCTTTTAACATTTATCTGATTTGGGTCGTTTGGAAAATGGGAAACGGGACGGATATATTCACTATTTTGGAAAGCTTTCTGCCTAAGTGGATCGTGTATCCGTTATATGTCATGGTAGGGCTAACTTGGTCGCTTACGGCTAGTCTGGTTGCTAAGGAGTATGTGCTTATTTTCCAAGTTACCGCATTTCCAACAGCAAACCCGATGTCTTTCATGTTTGTTGTTAGTTTGTTAGCGTATTTATTGCTCGTTAAAGGCGTTTATTCGATTGTGAAAGCAAGTACTGTATTTTTATTTTTGGTATTGTGGATGATGCCTTTGGAAATTCCATTCTTTAATGATCTGCAATTATCGCGATATACGCATTATATATTTCAAGAGGGCAAAGACCATTGGAAGGGTGCTTTTAACCTATACGGTTCTTTCTTGGGATATGAGCTCAGTATGCTGTTGTTCCCTTACGTTCAGCAGAAAGCGCGATTTTTTACAGGTGTACAGATAGCTAATTTCGTTAGTTTTATGCTCTACGTCAGTGTGTGCTTAGTTTGCTTTGGCTTCTATAGCTTGCAACAGTTGAAATTGATTATGTTTCCTTGTATCGACTTACTTGCGTATATTAAATTTCCTTTTATCGAGCGAGCGGAGAATATCCTCTTTAGTTTTCTTGTGTTTCGGGTTCTCATTACAATCGTTATGTATCATTGGGCAGCAAGTTTATGCTTGCAACGGGTTTTCATGAAGAGTAAGTTTGCGCGTATCACGCTATATTTGATGGCTATTACTTTTCTCATTTCGTTCATTCCAAGTGTGTTGGATGAGGTAGGTAAATGGTTGTTTATTGGTACTTATGTGACGATTGCTTATTCCTTTGTTTTACCGATCATGTTAATTGGCATTCTTTCTATCCAAAGGTGGCGAAAACAGCTTGCTTAAGATTCAGTTTCGATGGCTGATTACTTGTATGCTACTGATGACGATCACAGGCTGTGGGAATGACCAGCGGATCTTAGAAAAGATAGGACTGACACATACGACAGCATTTGATCTAATGCCTGGGGGCATGCTCAAGGTAACCAATAGCATTCCTCTGGCTGTGGATGAAGGCCGAAAGCCAAGAGAAGTCTTGACGACCATTTCCGATAGTAGCAAAGGTGCAAAAGTAGATCTATCTAGGCAGACTCAGTTGGTTCTGGTCAGTGGACAGATGCGTAATATTATGTTCGGGACGACACTAGCAAGGCAAGGGTTTTGGGATGATATCGATACCTTGGTAAGGGATCCTTCTGTTTCACCGCGGGTCAAAGTGACCGTTGTGGATGGAGATGCTCATGACTTACTAGTCAAAGACTATAGCAATTACCTGCGCACAGCACAGTATATTGATCGAATGATGCAATCTGAAATGAGGTTCCAGAGCATTCCGAAGATTACCCTATATGAGTTCACCAGAGACTATTACGATGATGGTGTTGATCCTGTTGCGCCGATCATTAAAGATATTGGTGACCATGTGAAGGTGAATGGTATTGCCTTGTTTCAAGATGATCGCTATGTGACGAAAATAGCAGACAAGGAAACGATTTTTTTTGCGATGTTAAGTAAAAAATTCAAGTTAGGTTCCTTACCCATGCGTCTAAGTGAAGAGGGGGATAAGAAAGAGTTTGTGTTGTTCGATTCGTTGGTTAGCAAACGAAAGGTTCACGCGACACGCGCGGGCGGGAGCTCGTTCAAAGTGGATTTCGATATTGCAGTAAGCGGTGTTATTCTGGAGTACATGGGAGATTTGAAAGTTAGCAAGGAAGAAGATCGGCATGCACTTGAGGACAAAATAGGAGAAAAAATTACCTCGCACATGGAAACTATGCTGAAAAACATGCAGAAGCATAATGTGGACAGCCTTGGGTTAGGAAACGAGATTAAGCAAATTGTTCCTTATAAGGAATGGAAAGCTATGAACTGGCGTGAGGTGTACCCCGATATAGAGATTCATTGTCAAACGAAAGTGAAGATCAAGCATTATGGGAAGTTTCAATGATTGCACGGAAATCAGAGTGGCGATGAGATTGAATTCGGAGGGTGAATTTGGTAGGGTAGAAGTCAAAGAATATAGCTAGGATGAAGGAGCAATGGGGAAAATGATACGATTTGCAGTCATTGGTACGAACTGGATCACAGAGGAATTCATTCATGCGGCGCTCGAAACAGGAGAGTTCGAGTTGACCGCTGTATACTCACGCACGGCGGAAAAGGCTGCAGAATTCGCAGGGAAATTTGATGTCGTACATCAATTTACAGACTTAACGGCATTTGCGCAAAGTGATGCGTTTGAAGCTGTTTATATTGCAAGTCCGAACTCCTTGCATGCGGAGTATGCTGTTCATTGTATGAAGCATGGGAAACATGTGATTTGCGAAAAGCCTGCGGCATCTAATACTGCGGAGCTTGCCGCTATGATTGACACTGCGCGCAGCCATCAGGTTGTGTTCATGGAGGCGTTGAAGTCAACGCTAATGCCTAACTTCAAAGCGGTACAAGACAATTTACATAAGCTTGGCAAAGTGCGTCGTTATTTTGCGAGCTATTGCCAGTATTCATCCAGATATGACGCCTACAAGCAGGGGACTGTGCTGAATGCGTTCAATCCTGTGTTTTCAAATGGTTCGATGATGGATTTAGGTGTGTATTGTATTTATCCATTGGTTGTGTTGTTCGGTGCGCCTGAACGGGTACAAGCGAGTGCGGTGATGCTGGAATCCGGCGTTGATGGCGAGGGTAGCTTGTTGCTAAGCTACAAAGAGATGGATGCTGTGATTCAGCATTCCAAAATCGCTAGCTCCTACCTGCCAACCGAAATTCAAGGTGAATTGGCGACCATGGTCATCGATAAGATTAACCAACCAGAGAAAGTGCAAATTCGTTACCGCGATGGCTCCGTAGAGGATCTGACGCGGGAGCAAAGCGCAAGAACGATGCGCTACGAGGCGGAGGAGTTTAGCCGGCTGATTAAGGCGGGTGACTTAGAGTCCCCGACGAACTCACATGCGAATTCCAGCGCGGCGATGGCTATTATGGATGAGGCGCGGAGACAGATCGGGCTGGTGTATCCGGCGGATCGGAAGTAAGGCGGGGAGGATGAGTCAGCCAGGCTGAGCCGAGCAAAGCCGATCTAGGATAAGCCTGGCTAAGCTGAGCTAGGCCAAGCCAAGTGAAGCCGAGTCGAACCGAGCTGAACCAAACCGGGTTAACCCAACCCAACCCAACCCAACCCAACCCAACCCAACCCAACCCAACCCAACCCAACCCAGGCGGGGCCTTCCTCTCGACCGGCTGGCCGCGATTAACTGGAAAAACTACAGCTATTTTCATGATTTTCGAGTGAAAATCAGAAATAGCTGGAAATTATGTAGTTAATTTCACGCATTTGACCCATTTCGTTAGAAAAGGCTGGAATTAACTGGAGGTTTTACAGTTAATGTTCGTAAGAGCTGAATATGTGAGAAAATAGCTGGAGTTTTTCCAGCTATTTTTTGCGTTCTGTTGCGGAGAGGCAGTGATTAGCTAGTTGGAGATGGGAATGGCGTGGAGAGGTAATGGGGTGGGGTTGAAGTAGACAATAAGGTAGGGATGGAGGCAATGAGATGGCGTTGAGGTAGACAAGAAGGTAGGGATGGAGGTAATGAGATGGTGGGTGAGGTAGGCAAGAAGGTAGAGTTAGAAGTTGTAACATGAAGCAATGAAATGTGCGACAAGGTTAAGTGGGCTGCAGTATGAAGTAGCAGAGTAGTCGGGAAGTAGTAGTACCTCTACGCAAGAAAAGAAGAACCTGAGGAAATCCTCAGGTTCTTCTAAGTTCTGTGCTAGCTAGTTCAGGGGCGTTGAGCGTGCAGCCCTAATAGCAATTGCGGCATCTTTGGTTTGAGCGGTACGTTTTTGAACGAGATGGTACACCACCCCAACAAGCAGCCAAGTTATGCCCATCCATATCGCGTCCTTATCCAGCAATGACAGTAGATAGCCGATGAATCCGGCGCCTAGCAACGGAAGCACGAGATACAAGATCGTTTGCTTCGGCGAGCGTTGGCGTTCTTTCATATACTTTTGTGCGATGACAGATACGTTGACGAAGAAGAAGGCGGAAAGGGCGCCGAAATTGACGAATTTCACGGCATTATCCAAGGAGATCACGAGCGCGAGCAACGAGACGACGCTAACGATCACAATGTTGATAACAGGTGTGCCCAACTTCGGATGAAGGAACGCAAACACTCGCTTCGGCAGCACGCTATCTCGACCCAGCACGAACAGGAGGCGTGAGACGCTAGTTACGGACGATAACCCTTGGGTGAAAATCGCAAGAATTAAAACGGTGAGGAATACCGAGCTCAGCGCTGCTCCGCCAACCATTTTAACAATTTCAAAGCCAGCAGAATCGATGTTTACGAAAGTTAGATGTGGATAGACAAGCTGCGTTAGGAAAGAAGGCACTAAATAGAGAATGCTGGCAACGATAATGATGATCATGATGGCTTTCGGAATGGTTTTCTCCGAATTGACCGTTTCTTCAGCCATCGTTGTCACTGTATCAAAACCTAAGAATGAGAAACATATAATAGAAGCGCCAGCGAGAATGGTGGAGAAAGGTACATCCGTTTGCAGAAAAGGCTGAAGCGGGTGAATCTCACCAACACCGGATAAGTTGCGGAATAGAAAGAAACAGAACACAGCGATAAAAATCATTTGGATCCAGACGAACAATTTGCTGATATTTGCGGAGAATTTGATGCCAATGATATTAATGAGACCGAGGACGATGTTAAGTCCGATGATCCACACATAAGCAGGAATGGACGGGAACTGAGCATGCAGGTAGATACCGAAGGTTAAGCACGCAATGATGGGGGAGAAGAAATAGTCCAGGAGCAAGACCCAGCCTACTAGAAAGCCTAGATAGGGATGGATGCTTTTTTTGGTGTAGGTGTAGGCGGAACCGGAAGTCGGAAAAACCTTAGACATCACACCATAGCTGTACGCGGTGAAGAAGATCGCAATGAAAGCGAGGAGGTAAGCCTGCGTCAACATCCCATGTGCATTCTCATAGGCGATCCCATAGATGGAGAAATAAATCATAGGGGTCATCCAAGCGAGCCCCATATAAACAACTTGATACAAGCTTAGGGATTTACGTAGTGTGCCTTCAGTGGTCATAGTGATAACACTCCCTCATCAGTGGTTAATGTGAACACAGAAGAGGTTTGTATGCAAAAAAGCCAAGGCGATATCTAGGTTACAGATATCTCCCGGGCTTTTATCCCTCCGTGAACACAGTCTTTAGCTGTGCGTCTTCTCTTGGTCCAGACCGGGGAGCAGGCCGCCCGCGGAACCCTAGAAAACTTTGTATGTGATGTTTCATTACTTATATGTAAGGATGTTAAGTAAATTATTAATGATGTTAGATATTCGTTATTTGTGTAAGTTAATATAACACATTATTAGGTTTGTGAGAAGTATTTTATGCAAATTAACTAAAATGAATAGAAGTTATTGACACATATCATCAACGATGTTATGTTTAGTGACATAAACGAATACGATTGTTTACTAGGATTCCGCCGGTAACGTACCGGGCTGGTCCGAGAGTAAACCACTCTTGTGAAAGAGTGCCACGGAAGGATAAAAACCTGGGAGATATCACCAAGACAATGGGTCTTGTGATGTCTCCCTTTTTGTTTAAGCAAAAAGCGAAGGAGAGCGATAGCATGGGGAACATTTGGAGCAAGGACATAGGGCCGGGAGGCAAATGGTCAGGGGTAATTGGCAAAGGGAAGTTAATTCGTTTGACTGCGCTGGAAGCAGGCGCGAATGTGTCAATCCAGTTGTACCACGCGAAGGATCTGACGGAGCGTTACAATATGCCAGACACGCTCAAAGCACAGCATACGGCGCATTTGACCCGTGGGAATGTACTGATGAGCGATAACGGTCGTGCGATGGTGAGTATCGTGGAAGATAGCTTAGGGTGGCATGATCCACTTAGCGGATACACAAGTCGTGCAGCGACAGATGCCAAGTACGGTACGACGAACTATCAGGAGCTGCGCAATGATTGGCTGCGGAGCGGTCAAGAGAATTTTGCGGTTGAGCTTGTTCGTAATGGTCTAAGCATGCGGGATATGATGCCGGTGGTGAATCTATTCTCCAAAGTCGTCGTGGATGACAATGGGGACATGAGACTCAGCCTAGATCACTGCCCAGCAGGGGCCATAGTTACATTAAGAACAGAGCTAGACACACTAGTCGTTCTGTCCAACACGCCGAATCCATTAGATCCAAGAGAGAGTTATCCATCTGTGCCTGTCAAAATAGAGGTGATGGGCGCATCGCCTGTTAATGAAGACGATTATTGCTTGAATTATCGCCCGGAGAATCGCCGAGCTTTTGAAAATACATGGGAATATCACACACTGCTAGGTTCTTAATGAACTGACCAAACAAAGGAGGCATGGAGTATGGCTGTATTTAATCGAGTAGAGAGCCCGCGTCAAGTGGAGGATGCGATATATAGTGAAGTAGTTCAAGCGGGAGACGGCTGGATGCGTGTTCTGAAGCCAGGGCAAGTGATGCGGATTGTGGATCTCGAAGGGAATCAAGCGGCAGACACGTTGTTCTATGATGCGGAGAATCCCGAGGATCACTACAGTGCGGTGGCGACGATCACAGGGCAAAGCAACATCTACTTGAGCACTGGTTCCATTTTGAGAGCCGAGTCAGGTAAGGAATTGCTGCGAATTGTAGCTGACACCTGTGGACGTCATGATACGGTTGGTGGTTCGTGCTCCGCACAAAGCAATACGGTGCGTTACTCACACGATAAGCTGTCGATGCACAATTGTCGTGATACGTTCATGCTTCAACTGGCTGGACAGGACGGCGTGTATACGAAGCGGGATTTAGCACCAAACATCAATTTCTTCATGAATGTACCCGTGACACCGGATGGTGGTTTGAAATTCGATGATGGCGTATCCTCGCCTGGCTGCTATGTCGAAATGCAGTCCATTGGCAGCACGATGGCACTAATCAGCAATTGTCCGCAGCTTAACAATCCATGTAATGCCTATAACCCGACACCGATTCAGGTGCTCATCTGGGATAAATAACGAACATACACATGAAGGAGTGGTTACGATGTTTACAAAAGTGCTAATTGCGAATCGTGGAGCAATCGCTGTGCGTATCGAGCGTACATTGCGCAAATTGGGAGTTCAATCCGTTGCTGTTTATACGGCTGCAGATCAAGATAGTTTACATGTGGATGGAGCCGATGAGGCGGTTCTGATCGGTGAGGGGCCAGCGAAATCGAGTTACTTGAATACAGAGCTGATTCTCCAAACGGCGCTTGAAACGGGTGCGCAAGCGATCCATCCTGGGTATGGCTTCTTGAGTGAAAATGCGGATTTCGCCCGTGCTTGTCGCGAGCATGGCATTGTATTCATCGGACCGACTCCGGAGCAAATGGAGATGTTCGGACTGAAGCATTCCGCACGTGAAATTGCCGAACGTGCAGGTGTTCCGATGCTGCCAGGTACTCCGTTAATCACGGAGCTGGAAGAAGCTTTAACAGAAGCGGCCCGTATTGGCTACCCGGTTATTTTGAAAAGTACAGCGGGCGGCGGCGGTATCGGCATGCGCGTTTGTGCAGATGAAGCGACATTGCGCTCTGCCTACGATGGCGTACGTCATTTGGCTGAAACGAATTTCAAAAACGGGGGCATGTTCCTCGAGAAATATATTGCACGTGCTCGTCACGTTGAAGTACAAATTTTCGGCAACTCGTTGGGTGAAGTTGTAACACTAGGTGAGCGCGATTGCTCTATCCAACGCCGTAATCAAAAGGTCATTGAAGAAAGCCCAGCTCCGAACCTGTCAGACGAAGTACGTGAGGCCATGTTTGCTTCGGCGAAGCGTTTGGCAGCAGAAGTTGGCTACCGCAGTGCGGGAACGGTTGAGTATCTTTATGATCCGGAAACGTGTGAGTTTTACTTCTTGGAAGTGAACACGCGTCTTCAAGTAGAGCATGGTGTGACGGAGGAAGTGCTTGGGATCGACCTCGTGGAGTGGATGGTTCGTGAAGCGGCGCTTGAGCTGAATGACATTCAACCCCTCATCCGCAAACCTGAAGGGCACAGCATCCAAGCGCGGATTTACGCAGAGGATTGCTTGCAACAGTTCCGTCCGAGTGCCGGTCAGCTAGATCGCGCAGTTTTCTCAAGCGAAGCACGTAATGAGACGTGGGTTCGCGATGGTCTAACGGTAACGACACTTTACGATCCGATGCTGGCTAAAATCATTGTTCATGGCAAAGACCGCCTAGACGCGATCCATAAATTAGTAGAAGCGCTGGCGGAAACGCGCATGTATGGGTTAACAACGAACCTGCAGTATGTACGTGCGCTTCTGCAAGAAGAAGCTTGCCTCACAGGCAATGTCTACACGCAATTGTTGAATACATTCGAGCCTACAGAGCGCGCGCTTGAAGTTGTTGATGGCGGTATTCAGACAACCGTGCAAGACTTCCCAGGCCGTATTCGCCATTGGGATGTCGGTGTGCCGCCCTGCGGACCGATGGATCCGTTATCGTTCCGTATCGGGAATAAATTGCTAGGCAATGCGGACGATGCGCCTGGTCTTGAAATGACCTTGCGTGGCGGCTCCTACAAGTTCCGCAGTGACATGTGGTTCTGCGTAACGGGTGCGGATATGCAAGCGGAACTCGATGGGGAGACGGTCGCTATGTACCGTCCGGTGTTTGCAGCGAAAGGGCAAGTGCTAAGCTTTGGCGAAGCCAAAGAAGGCATGCGCACCTATTTGTTAATCGGCGGCGGACTCGATATGCCGAAGCTTTTAGGCAGTTCGTCCACGTTTACGTTGGGCGGCTTCGGTGGTCACGGCGGACGTGCGCTTCGCACGGGCGATGTGCTTGGTGTTAACGAAGGCGGGGAGAACCGAGTGCAGGATGTGTTTGAATTAGCGCCGGATCATCGCCCAGGGATGACACGGGAGTGGACGATTGGGGTTGTTCCTGGACCGCATTGTACAGGTGAGTTTTTGCGCACGGAGTATCTGGATCAATTGACAGAAACGAGCTGGGAAGTGCATTTTAACTCCTCGCGGACGGGGGTTCGTTTGAAAGGGCCAGCTCCGCTGTGGACGCGTGAAGATGGCGGGGAAGCGGGACTCCACCCTTCCAACATTCACGATAATGCCTACGCAATCGGTACACTCGACCTAACGGGTGATATGCCGATTTTGCTAGGGCCTGATGGTCCCAGCCTTGGAGGTTTCGTGTGTCCGGTGACGACTGCATCGGCTGAGTTCTGGAAGCTAGGGCAATTACACCCTGGTGACTCGATCCGTTTCCACCTGCTGACGCTTCCTGAAGCCGAAGCGCTTCGTGATCTACAAGAGAGCAACCTGCGTGCGATTGGCGAGGGACATTTTGAACAACTAATACATGTGCAATTGCCTGCTGTAAATGAGGAGATTACGCCAGAGTATCCGCGACTTTTCCATGAAGTCGAGAACCGTCGATTCCCGATCACGATTCGCTGCTGCGGGGATCAAAACTTGCTCGTCGAATACGGTGAGCTAGAACTGGATTTACTGCTGCGCTTCCAAGTGCAGGCTTTGATGCAGGCGATTGTGGAAAGTGGCTCGATTCCCGTGTTGGACTTGACGCCAGGTATTCGCTCCTTGCAAATTCATATTGATCCTTCGCAAATTACAGTGACAGAGGCGTGCGCAAAAATTGTTGAGATCGACGCTGCGCTGCCTCCACTAGAACAGTTCCGTGTGCCATCGCGTATTGTACGCTTGCCATTGTCGTGGGATGATCCAGCAACGCAACTTGCAATCGAGCGGTATCAACAAGGCGTACGCCCGGATGCACCTTGGTGCCCGAGCAATTTAGAATTCATTCAACGTATTAATGGATTAGACACTATAGATGAAGTGAAAAAAATTGTGTATGAAGCGAACTATCTCGTACTAGGGTTAGGTGATGTGTATTTGGGCGCTCCTGTGGCAACACCGGTTGATCCTCGTCATCGTCTAGTTACAACGAAATACAACCCCGCTCGTACATGGACACCAGAAAATGCCGTCGGCATCGGTGGAGCTTACATGTGTGTGTATGGGATGGAAGGTCCGGGCGGATATCAATTCGTAGGGCGTACCATTCAAATGTGGAATCGTCTGCGCTCAACGGAGAGTTTTCAGGCGGGTAAGCCTTGGTTGTTGAGATTTTTTGATCAAATTCAATTCTATGAAGTGAGTGCGGAAGAGCTGCTGCAATTGCGTGAGGATTTCCCTCGCGGTCGTTATGAGGCGGACATTCAAGAGACGACGTTTGATTTAGGTGAGTACCTACAATTCCTAAGTACTATAGAAGAAACAACGGATACGTTCCGTACCCAGCAGCGTGATGCGTTCAAAGAAGAACGTGAGAGTTGGAAGGCCAAAGGGTTAGCGGAATATGTCTCCGAGCAGGAGACAGGCGATGTTGCACCGGAAGATGAGTTACCTGCAGGGACGATCGCAGTGCGTGGTATTATGCCAGGCAGCGTTTGGAAAGTGTTGGTGTCTCCGGGTGAGCAAGTGAAGAAGGGTGACCAGCTGGCGATTCTTGAAAGTATGAAAATGGAGTTCCCACAGCACGCACCTTGTGACGGTTATGTTTCGATGATTGGCGTTAAACCGGGCGATCAGGTACATGCCGGACAATTAATTCTAGGTATCGCACAATCTGCATAAGGGAGAGGTGAAGGGGTTATGGGAGAACGGGTTATTAGTGATGAGTTGGCAAAAGAATTGACCATATCTTATCTGCGTGAAAAATATGAAGCGGGCGCATTATCTCCACAGGAGGTCATGTCGACGATTGTAGAGCGTTCGATCGCTGACGCTGATATGAACATTTGGATTACGCCGCCGACGATGGATGCGATACAGCCGTACTTGGATCGTTTGTCTACACTCTCCTTTGCGGACGCACCATTGTGGGGCATTCCCTTCGCGATCAAAGATAACATTGATCTAGCGGGTGTTCCGACGACCGCAGGCTGCGCGGAATATGCGTTTACGCCGGATGAGCATGCGGGTGTCGTAGAGAGATTGATTGCTGCAGGCGCCATTCCTGTAGGCAAAAGCAATCTAGATCAGTTCGCGACCGGCCTAGTCGGCGCTCGCAGTCCTTACGGGGACGCGCATAATGCGCTGCGTCCTGAACTGATCAGCGGCGGCTCGAGCTCTGGCTCGGCCGTCAGTGTAGTCCGTGGCCAAGTGGTGTTCTCACTTGGCACAGATACAGCTGGCTCCGGCCGTGTGCCGGCAGCGCTGAATCGCCTAGTCGGCTATAAGCCGAGTCTCGGCGCATGGCCGACCAAGGGGGTCGTGCCAGCCTGTGCGAGCCTCGACTGCGTCACGGTCTTCGCGCATTCCCTCGCGGATGCGCTTGTCGTAGACAGCGTGGCGCGGGGAGTCCACGCGGAAGATCCTTGGTCCCGCAATGTTGTGCGGAAACCAGCGGGACTGCCTGCAAAGATATGTTTGCCTAGCGGTGAACTAGGCTTTTATGGACCTTACGCTGCGGAGTATCGCGCAGCGTGGCTACAGGCTGTTGAACAGGTGCGTGAGGTTAGTCGGCGTGAGGGTATTTTGATTGAAGAGGTAGATGTTGACTTATTCGCGCAAGCTGCGGCGATTTTATATGAAGGCCCTTGGGTGGCTGAACGCTGGGCCGATATCGGTCCATTTATTGAGGCGAATCCAGGTGTAGCATATCCGGTGACGGAAAAGATATTGCGCTCGGGCGCAGCTGCCGAGTATGACGCGGCATCGGTATTTGTTGCGATGCATAAGCTACAGCAGTATAAATTGGAAGCTAGGAATTTGTTGCGGGATGCGGTGCTAGTAATGCCGACTTGCGGAGGCACGTGGACACGCGAGCAGGTCCTCGCAGACCCGATCAGTACGAATCGTGATATGGGTCGTTACACGAACCATTGCAATCTTCTGGATTTGTGTGCGGTGGCTATGCCAGCGGGCGATGCGGCGCCGGAGACGCCGTTTGGGATTACACTCTTCGCGTTAGCGGAAGAGGAAGGGTTGATTTGTGGGGCGGCGGAGTTGTTGGTTGGAAGCGACGTAGCTGTAGCGGAAGTTGCTGCGGCGAGTGCCAGCGCCGATGCAAAGGTGGATAACCCCGTCGTTGCTGCGCAAACGACGCTCGTGGCGGTTTGCGGGCTGCACATGCGTGGCTACCCGCTGGAGAAACAGATGCAAGGCTGCGGAGCTCGGTTCATCCGGGAGGATGAATCCGCTGCGAAGTACAGCCTTGTGAAGCTGCCGACATCCCCTGCGAAGCCAGGGATGATCAAGCAACAGCAGGGTGGCGCAGCCATCCTGCTGGAGATTTGGGAGATGCCGCTCGAGGCATTCGGCGGCTTTGCGGCAGCGATCCCGGCTCCGCTCGGGATCGGCAAGGTTGAGCTCCGGGACGGCACGGAAGTCCCGGGCTTCGTTTGTGAAGCTTACGCGGCCGAAGGCGCGGAAGATATTACGGCGTTGCGAAGTTGGCGCAACGTGGTGCCTTTGTAATTGACCGGGAAAGGAGGGAAGCGGAGAGCTCCCTCCTTTTTCTTTTCTTTTTCCCTGTTGAAAGTAGGTTGGGGCTAGCTCTTCTAATGAAAGTGAGAATGGAAGCGATGCCGGATAGTTGGATCGGACAGCTTTATGCATGCTCCTTAGATACTAGCTAGAGACTTAGGACGATGGCTGTTAGAGGCTGAGCGTCTACTGGGATTTACTTACTGAGGAAGAATGGAGGGAAAGATGCGCATTTCAGGTTCGTTTAAGGTCGAGAGCTTATACTATATTTCAACCCCCTTTATCATATATAAATGCTAGACTCCTGTAGCTTGTTGCTGCAGGTTCTTTTTTTGAATATAAACAATTCAAAACAATGGCAATAATGGAACTATTCCAAAGGGGTTGTAATTGATTTCTAGACATGGTACATTAGTCCTCGTTGTTCTGAAGCAGGCAAACACAAATGATGCGAAATGAACTTCTCGACAGACATCGACACCAATTGAAAAAAAGAACTTGCATTGGTGAAACGATCTGTGGTATATTACTTCTCGCTGCTTCGGTAACACGGCAGTGAGCGAAAGAA
>NZ_WHNY01000082.1 GCF_013141695.1 Paenibacillus plantarum | reverse complement strand
GTTTCGGACTAATTACGTGAGGATGGTACAGAAGCTTAGATTAATTCGGTAATTTCGGACTATTAGGAGACGAAACGTGATCTAATGTGGGAGTAGCGTGTTCTACACACTCCTATTTACACCTCTCACGCCTTTCGCGCCACGAAAAGCACCAAACTCTCACTCGTAATTAATGCTATGAATTATTAATGATATTAATTATAGAGATAGCGCATTTCTTTACTTCGAGTTAGAAAACCGTAGAATAGAAGATAGGCTTGGAAATTTCATTTGGAGTTGAGCAATCATGTATCTGAGAAGACTGGAAATTCAAAAGCAAGGGAATATCGATGCCGAGAAATATCCGTTTACCATCCCATCCATCCAATCATTGACTTCCATTACTTTCGAGAAGAACGTCACTTTCCTGGTCGGAGAGAATGGTTCAGGTAAATCAACGATTCTTGAAGCCATCGCCTACCAATGTGGGTTTAATACAGCAAGTGGCGGGAGAAACAATGTGTATGACGTCGACGCAGCGCACTCCATTCTGGGTGAACATTTACGTCTTTCTTGGATGCCGAAGATTACGAATGGTTTCTTTCTCCGAGCAGAGACTTTTTATAACTTTGCTAGCTATTTAGATACGATGCCTGAAAGTTTACCCTATTACGGTGGTCGATCCTTACACGAGCAATCGCATGGTGAAGCTTTTCTTTCTCTTTTTAAGCATCGATTCGGGAAAAAAGCCATTTACCTTCTAGATGAACCAGAAGCAGCTTTATCGCCAGCAAGACAATTAGCTTTAATGCGTGTTATCAAAGATTTGGAGAAGGAAGCACAGTTCATTATCGCTACGCATTCTCCCATTCTGCTTGGATATCCCGATGCGCAGATTCTTACTTTTGATGATCAACCCATTAGTGAGATTCAATACGAGGAAACGCTCCATTATATGATTACCAAACGGTTTCTAGATAATAGAAAAATGATTTTAGATGAGCTGTTCAAAGATTGAATTTGATCAGCTCATTGTCATTTTACTACTTTAGGTTTGTCAGTAGTTCAAAATTAGGACAGACATATGGCGAACTTGAAGCTTCGATGTTTAAGCGGCCGCTCGCGGATGAACAATAGCGCCTCAAAAGGGCGCTATTTCCGTGGGTTCGCTGCCAATGCGGCGGTTTCGCCCGACTTAAGGCCCGAAAAGGGCTTTATCGTCATCCGGAGCCGCTCGCGAACGGACAATAGCGCCCAAAAAGGGCGCTATTTCCGTGGGAGCGCTGCCAATGCGGCGGTTTCGCCCGACTTAAGGCCCGAAAAGGGCCTTATCGTCATCCAGAGCCGCTCGCGAATGAACAATAGCGCCCAAAAAGGGCGCTATTATCTAGAACAATCGTCTCGCCGTGACAAAACGCTTCTTCCATTTCTCATCGAACGCAGTGAAGTGAACACCAAGTTCCTTGGAATACGTTTGAAGGATCCGACCATTACCTGCATAAATCCCTACATGACCGATATCGAGCCCGCGTGCCGTGAAAAAGAGGAGATCTCCTTTGCGAAGGTCGTTAATTCCGACTTCTTTCCCTTGTAGTGCTTGATCGTAGGAAACGCGCGGCAAATGCTTCGACAATACTTGGTCAAAAAGGTACTGAACGAACGAAGAGCAATCGAACGTATTCGTTTGCCCTGATGCAGCACCGAACTCATAAGGTGTTCCAATAAACGTAGACCCGAAAGTAATTAAAGCATCCGCTTGCTTCATCGCTATCGACGTGTTCGTGTAATCCGAATACATCGGAGCAGAAGAGATGAAACCGATGGTGCCGTCTTGTGTTTGTACCTCTAACCAGTCTGGGTTGACTTCACGAATGACGTGGATTTTTTCGGTTTTGGCAAGCATTCGAAGAATGTGGGTATCGTCATCTTTAACTGGCGTGTCGCGCAAATTGACACCATATTGGATTGTGGTTTCATTGTCGTGTACAGATGAGATTGTAATCGAGCGGGAGTAGTCATGCCATTTTACGATATTACCTAGCGTCTCACTAATAAATCGCAATGGCATCATCGTGAAGCCATCAATAATTTTGCCAGCTATGGGCAGCTCCAGCCGTTCTTTATTTTTATAGGCAAATGAGTCTCCAATTTGATAAGTTACTGTAGAGCCAACTTTGACAGCTGTTACCGTTCGCGTGTTCTCATCCCATGTAATTGTAGCACCTTCCGCTTCAAAAAGGGCTCGCATCGGCACGAGGCTATAGCCTTCTTCAATGACAGGAGGTGTCTGAAAGGACAGCGGAAGCCCGTCCAAAAACACAGTAGGCGATGCATTCTCCGCAGCCTTTATAGAAGTTGTATGAAGCAGCATCATGCTCAGTAACGCAATATGGGCACCTCGAAAGAGTTGTTTTCTAATTCTCATACTTGTAGTCCTCATACTTTCTGTTAATGCCTATATATTTCGTTAAGCGAGATTTCCTTGAGTCCGTATGGGACGGAGGTAAAGAATGGGAGTAGTCCATCGGTATTAAAATAAAGAAGACTGCCCTAGAGTAGACGAATCTACTTGTGGACAGCCTCTTTGACGGTGCGATAATTGATGGAGCTCTTGCCTTGAACCTTACTTCGCTAGGTAACTACCTCATCACATCATTGCAGTAAAGATACTACAGTAAGTGGTATGCGGCACATCTCCTCGCCTCCATATGGATTCAATAACAAATTCCCTTGTGTAAATTGTCTGCGACACAACACCTCACCACTGCGTCACCGTCATAAAATAGTATGTCCGCTCCCCTCAGTCTCTATACACAGATTTGGGTAAAAGTTGCCCGTCATGAATACATATAGAAGCAACAAGGAAAAGGGGTGATGCACATGCGCCCAGGCTACGGAATGTTCCAACAGCAAACAACCAAGATGCAGATAACACCTCAACTACGCAAAGCGATTACGATCCTCAAGCTCACGACACCAGAATTACTGGAAGTTATTCAACAAGAGGTAACTGAAAATCCGGTATTGGAAATAGCCGGAAATAAAGGGGACGCTCACAACCTCACACCAACCTTTTTCCATGGAGCTAGAAGAACTGATCACGACAATGACCCCTTACTTAACATCGCATCGAATGAGGTGTCCCTTGAGAGGCACTTGAAGGAGCAATTAGGTTTTATAAAAAAAATACCACCATCCATTCGATGTACCGTCTCATTTATGATTGGAAATCTAGACCATAATGGCTACTTAAGATCCACCTTGCCTGAAATTTCGGAAGTGCGTAAGCTCGAGCTTGCTCAAGTGGAGCGTGCGTTAAGGATTTTGCAGAGCTTTGAACCCCGCGGCATCGGGGCAAGAGATTTGAGGGAATGTTTGCTTCTTCAAGTCCAGTCGCTCGCGGATTGCTTTCCTCTAGTCTCCTTATTAATTAGGAAACATTTGAAGGATATTGCCAATTACCATCTTCATAAATTATCAACGTTGCTCCAAGTGTCCACACAAGAAATTCAGGCTGCGATCGATGTCATCAAAAGTTTGAACCCTAGACCTGGCGCAGCCTTTCATATAGAAACGGTTCATTATATCATTCCGGAAGTCATTATTGAGAAAGCAGGTGAACAGCTCGTCGTGATGCTGCCTCAAGCTGCTTCGTCTGGACTTTCGGTTAGTGGTTATTACGAACGAATGGCCAGCGAGAATAGTGACAATAACGAGTTAAACAGGTTTCTCTCTGGTAAATTACATGCCGCGAAGTTCTTCCTGAAGTGCTTGGAACAGAGACGAAGAACGATTTTCCGAGTTACACAAGCCATTGTAGAGGAGCAAAGAGATTTCTTCTGGCATGGTTATGCCCATCTCAAACCTATGACCTTAAAGCAGATTGCTGAGAAATTAGGCGTACATGAATCAACGGTAAGCCGAGCTACAGCTGGGAAATACGCTCAAACCCCTTGGGGCATATTTGAACTGAAGTATTTCTTTCCCTCCGGTCTTCAAATGGACATAGGCGATTCTGCTTCTTCAGAACATGTGAAAACAAGAATCAAGACATGGATTAGTGAAGAGAATCCTAGAAAACCATACTCTGATCAAAAGTTGGCAGATTTGTTGAAGGAGGAAGGTATCTCCATTTCCCGCCGTACCATTACCAAGTATCGGGAAGAACTCGGTATTTCTTCTTCTGTAAGAAGAAAACGCATATAGATTGAATGGAGGGGGATTCATAATCACTTCATGTTAACGATTTGGCCCATAAATTCATGTCCTCAAACTTATCATAAATGTCGCAATTTTTCGTAAGTCTGCCGTAATATCCGTACCCCATTTGATAGAAAACGGCATTCATACCGAATGAAAGGGCCCTCGATAACGAATAAGCGCATGTGATTTGCCGAGTAACTAACTCAGCTTCTAGGGCATGTATAAGCAGACGCATGAGACCTTGATTGCGATAGGTTGGGAGCGTAGCGCAATCTGTCATTTCGGCATTCGCGTAGACGGAATTGATCTCTGAGGAAGCGGCGCTTATGAGTTGATCCTGTGATTCGACGAGATAATAAATCGTTCCTTCCCGCATGGTTTTCTCCACATACATGGCATCATTCATAGGCGTCGGGTAGGTTTGGAAAATGTGGCTGTATAACAGGGAGAGCTGTTCCGCATCCTCCAATCGAGCGAGACGCATCGTCATGTTGCTCGGAACCAAGGGGCGATCGGACTTAAGGGGGAGAGAAAGAACCTGCTGCAGAATTAGATCTTCTTCCAACCAATAGTCGCTAGTCCTGCGTGCGAGATCATCATACATGGCCATACAGTAAGCATCGTCTCCATTGAAGTATCCTTTGTAAATACCTTCCAGCATACATCCCTTCGATAAAAAAGTCTGCCAATCTACTTCTCGTGATTTGATAAACACTTTGGTCAAAGCATGCGATTTGGCCATTTCAACCACTCGCCTGTAAATGACATCTACATTTCCCGAATAGTCATCCACCCGCAACCTTTTATTCGTAAAATCAAGGCAAAACATAATCGTATAATCGGTACCGTTCTCAACTTGATTCAAATAGGTTGGCAGATCACTTGGCATCCAGCATCCCCCTTAACCCTTAATTTGCTGCAAAATAATAATAACTGCCAACATTTTTGCGGCTTAATCCACATTCGCATCCTATAAAGTGGTCAAATACCCACTGCGGAAAGTTGGCATCCTTTTTGCATGATTACCAGTATGGCGCAAGAATGTTCTATACCATATGAAGGAGGTTGCAAGCATATGAATTGCATGTGGTGTGAAACAGAAGATATCCGTGAAAGTGTGAAAGATTGCTACTGGATTATGCCTGATGGGCGTTTAGCGGTGCAAATACTTGAAATTCCTGCGCTTGAATGTGCGAACTGCCGTACCTATGTCCTAGAAAGCACCGCCCAGCAAATTGAAGAGACCTTGTATTGGCATGATGTTTCTGCACTTGGAACGGCATTTCGCTATGAAGATCTGTTAAAGGCTCCGCGGGTAAAGAATATGTTTCTGAAATAGAATAGTATAAGCAAAATCTGTGGGGGTGCCCTATGAAGCGGGAGCATGTCATCAAGCCGGTTTTGGATCACCATTATCCCACGATTCAATATGGGAAAGGTATTTATCTCTACGATGAACAAGGCAAAGCTTATATCGACGGTTGCTCGGGAGCTGTGACAGCTGGTCTAGGGCACGGGGTGCAAGAAATCATCGATGCGATGATGGAACAAGCAAACAAAGTGTCCTTCGTTTATCGTTCACAGTTTACAAGTAAGCCCGCTGAGCAACTGGCAGAGAAGCTAAGCGATCTAGCACCTGGCAACGATTACTGGACCTTCTTTGTGAACAGCGGATCGGAAGCCACGGAAACGGCGATGAAGATTGCCATTCAACATTGGCAGGAGAAAGGGAGATGGGGTAAAAATAAAGTGATCTCTAGGCGAATGAGCTATCACGGTATCACGCTAGGTGCACTTTCGATGTCAGGCCACGTGCTCAGAAGAAGGAGATTCATCCCCTTATTAGAAGATTTCCCGGTAGTCATGCCGCCCTATTGCTATCGCTGTCCATTAGGCAAAACGGTAGGTAATTGCCAGTTAGCCTGTGCAGACGATTTGGCGACAGCGATCAAGCGGATCGGTGCCGAACATATCGCCGCGTTCATCGCGGAGCCGATCATTGGAGCTGCAGGGGGAGCCATTGTTCCGCCAGCAGGCTACTACAAGAAGATCAAAGCAATTTGCGAACAGCATGATATCTTATTTATCGCGGATGAAGTCATGACAGGCATTGCCCGAACGGGTGCGATGTTTGGTATGCAGCATGATGAGGTTGAGCCGGATCTCATGGCTTTAGGCAAAGGGATGAGTGCTGGCTATACGCCAATGGCAGCTACACTTGTCAAAGATCATGTGATGGAGCCTATTCTGAATGGCACCAAAAGTATCATGTCTGGTCATACGTACAGCGCAAATCCGCAATCGGCGGCTGTATCGTTAGCAGTACTTACGTATATTGAAAAGCATCAATTAGTCAGCGCAGCAGCAAACAAAGGCAGTTATTTGATGAACGGGCTGAGTCAATTGGCTGATGGGATCGAGATGATCGGTGATGTGAGAGGCAAAGGGCTACTTCTAGCTATTGAATTTGTTGCGGATCGGACTGACAAGCGACCATTTCCACCTGGATTAGGTGTTACGTCTCGGATCATCGAGAATGCTTTTCAGAAAGGGTTGCTTGTATATCCTGCAGCTGGTGCGATCGACGGGGAGGGGGATGCGATTATCATCGCGCCGCCTTTGATTATTTCCGAAGAGGAAATGGACCAACTTGTGCGGATATTAGCTGAATCCATACAGGAAGTCATGGCGGAGATTACCCCATCCACATCGGAGGAGATATGATGGTGCCAAGTGAGAATTCACGTGTGAACGAAGGCGAAGGTAAAGTAAGAAGCTTGGAAGAAGCGCTTCAAACGATATCGAATGGTTGTACGTTGATGTTCGGTGGATTTGGAGGAATTGGAACGCCGCCAACATTAGTCGAAGGCATCCTTCAAAAAGGCGTTGAAGACTTAACCATTATTGGGAATGATACGGGATTTCCCCACATCGGCATCGGACGTTTGGTCACGGCAGGACGTGTGAAGAAAGTCATCGCTTCTCATATCGGCTCTAATCCTAACGCTGGTCAAATGATGGAGCAGGGCACCATGGAAGTTGTGTTTTACCCGCAAGGAACTTTATGCGAAAAAATTCGTGCCGGCGGTGTAGGGCTAGGCGGGATCTTGGTGGATGTCGGCGTCGGAACGATCATGGAGCAGGGAAAGGACACGGTGTCCATCGGAGAGAAAACATATCTGGTAGAGCCGGCATTGACAGCAGATGTTGCCATCGTACATGCGAAAAAAGCCGATCCATATGGAAATCTCATCTACGATAAAAGCGGTAGAAATCTGAATCCGCTCGTTGCCATGGCTGGCCAAATTACAATCGCCGAAGTCGATGAGATTGTACCACTCGGCGAGCTGGACCCTGAAAGTATAGTCACGCCAGGTATTTTCGTGGATATGGTGATCTTGAGCAGGGGGGTGACTTGGGAATGGGTATGGGAAAAGAAACCCGCGACCGAATAGCAAAGCGGGCTGCTCAAGAATTGAAGAATGGCATGGCTGTCAATTTAGGTATCGGTATTCCGACGAAGGTGGCGGATTATGTACCTGAGGGCATCCAGGTCGTTTTTCATGCAGAGAATGGGATTTTAAGCGCTGGTGGCGCGCCGATTCCGGGCGAGGAAGATGCTTTTCTGTGCAACGCAGGCGGATATCCCATAACGATTCATCGGGGTGCTTCCTACTGTGATAGTGCAATTGCTTTTGCCATGATACGAAGAGGCTGTATAGATATCACGATCCTTGGGGCACTAGAGGTAAGTGAGCGAGGGGATCTCGCGAATTGGATCGTACCTGGGAAACGTGTCGCGGGAATCGGTGGGGCGATGGAGCTTGCGCAAAAAGCCAAAAAAGTCATCGTTCTGATGAACCATGTCAACCGAAACGGGGAGTCTAAGGTTAAAAAACAATGCGACTTGCCCCTAACGGCAGTGGCCTGTGTGAAGCTGATCATTACGGAAATGGCTGTCATGGAGGTTTCAGAGCAAGGGTTGATTTTAAAAGAAGTCATGCTGCCCTATACGGTAGAAGAGGTTGTTCGGCATACGGAAGCTGCCTTGCTTATTCCTGAAAACATTGCGTACATCCCGTAATCTGTCAAAGAAAGGCTTGAAGGAGGGAATTCCTTTGCCTAATCATCAAGTTGAGTTGCAAAAGCACATTCATGAATGGATACATCTTCATCGTGAGGAAAGTACAGCGTTTCTTCAGAAGTTGGTAAGAATACCCAGTACACAAGGGAATGAGCAGAGGGCTCAATTCCTCATCGCTGACAAATTGTTAGAGCTATCGCTCGATGTTGATCTATGGGAACCTGATGGTGAGGCATTGGCGTTACATCCATATTTTTGTTCCCCAAGAAACACGTTTATCGGGAGTCCGAATGTGGTTGGTGTTTTGAAAGGTGTTGGAGGAGGACGATCACTCTTACTTAATGGTCACATGGATGTCGTTCCAGAAGGAAATCGAGCTCAATGGCAGGATGATCCATTCAGCGGCAATGTGGTGGACGGTAAGCTGTATGGTCGTGGTGCGACGGATATGAAAGGCGGGAACATCTCACTGCTTATGGCAATCGAGGCAGTTCAGAGTCTCGGAATAAAGTTGAAAGGCGATATTATTTTTGAAAGTGTCATTGAAGAAGAAAGTGGAGGAGCAGGGACCTTAGCGGCCATTGTAAAAGGGTATAAGGCCGATGCAGCGCTCATTCCTGAGCCTACGAATATGCGCATTTTTCCGAAGCAGCAAGGCTCTATGTGGTTCCGTATGGAGGTGAAAGGGCGTTCGGCTCATGGTGGAACACGGTATGAGGGTGTTAGCGCGATTGAGAAAAGCATCGCAGTCATTCAGCATATTAGGGAGCTTGAGGTGGATCGAAATGCACGGATCTCAGATCCGTTGTATGCCAATAACCCAATTCCGATCCCCATTAACATCGGCGTTATTCAGGGAGGCAATTGGCCGTCGTCCGTTGCCGATACGGTTAAGTTGGAGGGGCGAATGGGTGTCGCGCCAGCGGAAACGCTTGATGACGCTAAG
The DNA here is from genome assembly GCF_013141695.1 of Paenibacillus plantarum. Taxonomy (GTDB): domain Bacteria; phylum Bacillota; class Bacilli; order Paenibacillales; family NBRC-103111; genus Paenibacillus_E; species Paenibacillus_E plantarum. The sequence continues at coordinate 205,397 of NZ_WHNY01000082.1, read as the reverse complement.
GAGGAAATGCGTCAGTGGATGGCGAAGCTGAGCGTGAAAGATCCATGGTTCGCAGCACATCCGCCAACGGTCGAATGGTTCGGCGCGCAATGGGTGCCAGGCAACGTCGATCCCGATCATGCTTTCATGCAGGTGCTTATGCAGCAATTTCGTGCGGTTAAACAGGATGAACCCGTGATTGAAGCCTCACCATGGGGGACAGACGGAGGATTGCTCACCCAAGTTGGTGATACTCCTTGTATCGTTTTCGGCCCAGGGATCACGCAAGTTGCCCATTATCCGAACGAGCACATCGTGCTGGAGCATGTGTTCGAGGCTGCTGAGATTATCGCATTGACCATCATTCAGTGGTGTGGATTGGATAATTCGGAGGCATAGGGATGCTGTGTTCGATGGCAGAGGAGGTTTAGCAACACAAAAAAGCACCTCTGATTGGTGCTTTTCTTGTATAAATGGATGTTTTACCCGCTCCTAGCAGGTGCTCCTTGTGCACTCTGACACAATAACTGGAAAACATACAGCTAATTTCAGCCCGATTCCGCCAAATTCGAGTTTAGCTGGAAAACCTCCAGTTATTTCAGCCAAGTTGAGGCATTCTGCGGAAATATCACTGAATTACCTGCAGGAAATCCAGTTATTTACCTCTAGAGTGCCATTTTCGCCAAATTAGCTACAGGAAATCCAGTTATTCACTTGTCTGTTCTGTAGAGCTACTGTCTATTCTGTTCGGCTAAAGAAATTCCAACTATTCTCCTGGCGCCTCTGTTACACTCACTTTCTTCTCCTTCTGCTGAGCCTTCATCAATTTGTCCTTCATCTCATCCCGCATCGGTCGTTTATCCTTCAGCGACAGGTGATCTGGTGTTTCCTGATACGTCTTCCGTCTACCAATTCTGCGCAAATTTTCTGGCACTAAGGTAAATTTTTCATCTTTCATGAGGGCAATGATGCCAGTGCTTTCCGGTTGTTTTTGGATGCCATAGATTTCGTTGAAATATTCATCTGCACGGCCAGGTATATAGTTTTTCGGCTCGGGGTAACCCACGATAACACCTTCGTAATTGCGCAGAATCACCTTATCCTGACTTTGTGAGATGAGATAGTTGGGTTGAAGTGCGATTTTCCCACCACCGCCAGGTGCATCAACGACGAAGGTAGGCACAGCATACCCCGAAGTGTGACCGCGAAGGGATTCAATAATTTCAAGTCCCTTGGACACAGGAGCACGGAAATGACCGATGCCCTCGGATAAATCACACTGATAAATGTAGTAGGGACGCACACGTATTTTCACCAGATCATGCATGAGCTTCTTCATGATGTAGGTGCTATCGTTGATGCCCGCAAGAATCACGGATTGATTGCCAAGCGGAACGCCAGCGTTCGCAAGCATTTCGCAGGACTTTTTCGCTTCTTCCGTTATTTCCAATGGATGATTAAAGTGTGTATTCAACCATACGGGGTGATATTTGCGGATAATATTGCACAGATGCTCGGTAATTCGCTGCGGGAAAACAACAGGAGCCCTAGTCCCGATACGAATGATTTCCACGTGGGGAATCGCCCTCAAATTTTTCAAAATATACTCCAAAATATTGTCGTTAATTAATAAACCATCCCCACCAGATAGCAGCACGTCTCGTACTTCCGGCGTATTTCGAATATAAGCAATCGCATCGTCCAACTGTTTTTTCGGTACGCCCATACCTACCTGACCAGAGAAACGGCGGCGTGTGCAGTATCTGCAGTACATGGAGCACTGATTCGTTACCAAGAATAGCACTCTGTCCGGGTATCGATGTGTTAATCCGGGAGTAGGGGAGTCTTCATCTTCGAAAAGAGGATCTTCAAGATCGTATTTGGTTTTCAATAACTCAGCAGAAATGGGAACAGATTGCATACGAATCGGGCATCGCGGGTCATCAGGATTCATTAAAGAGGCATAATAAGGCGTAATATTTAAAGGAATGGTTTGCGTTGATATGCGAACGCCTTCTTCTTCCTCGGGAGTTAAATTCACGACCTTCTTCAGATCATCTAACGTTCGAATGGTATGTGTCAGCTGCCACAGCCAATCATTCCATTGCTCATCTGTCACATGCTTCCATAACTCAACTTGTTTCCAGTCACGTCGTTCCATCATTGCACCTCCAGCATGGATGTCTTCTCACCAATAGTAAGATGCAAGAAGGATGCCAACTTTTCACTTTTCAATTAATAAAAGAAAAAAAGACCCCTCTCGGAGTCGTGCAAATCCTTAGAACTTATGGCTTTCTAACAATGCCATAGCGGTTCAGCTTATACTGTAAAGCTTGACGCTTGATCCCAAGCGCTTGTGCGGTGAGCGTGATGTTATATTGATGAAAAGCTAGTGCATCCGTGATCGTTTCTTTTTCCAGTTGCTTCACTTTGTCGGTTAATCTACCGGTCGAGAAATCTTCAATATGGTCACTCCGAGGACTGGATCGAAGCGTTGTTGTGCGTGTATGTCCCAAGAGATACGCGGGTAGATGATGATCTTCAATCCTTTCACACTCCAGCTCCATCATATTATAGGTGGATTCGATCGCATGACTTAATTCACGTATATTGCCGGGCCAATGGTAGTTCACTAAGGCCGCCAAAGCGGATGGGGATACGCCATTTATTTTCATGCCGAATAGGTGATTGAATTTGTCAATAAAATGGGAAGTGAGAAGAGGGATATCGTCTATTCTTTGCGCGAGAGGTGGTAGATGCAAATTCACGACATTGAGCCGGTAATACAGATCGCTTCTAAGCAAACCTTTGCCTAATGCTTCTTTCGGATCGATATTCATGGCTGTAATAATGCGAACGTCGACTTGTTGCTCATGTGTGCCACCGACGCGACGAACGATACCGTCTTGAAGGACTCGCAATAATTTGGCCTGCAGAAATAAATCCAGGCTATTTAACTCATCTAGAAAAAGCGTTCCACCGTTAGCTTGCTCGAATAATCCTGCGCGATCAATCGCGCCAGTAAACGCGCCTCTCGCGGTTCCGAACATGATCCCTTCCATCAACTCATTGGGGACTGCTGCACAATTCTGAGCAATAAACAGTCGGTTCCTACGGGCTCCTGCATTGTGAATGCTTTGGGCGAACAATTCCTTTCCCGTACCGGTAGGTCCTGAGATCAGAACGGGTGAACTCGTGCGCGATGCCTTTTTGGCAAAGGCGATGGTTTGCAAGAAGGTTTCACTTTTTCCAATTAAATCACTGAAATGGTAACGTGCGGAGCTCGCATTTTTTTTATCCTTGGACGGTGATTCATAGATTTGATGCCTGAGATCCAGAATTTGATCATGCAGATGAACGATACTCGTAATGTCTTTGGCAACTTCTAAGGCACCGATAATTTCACCATTTTCCATGAGTGGGTACGTACTATTAATAGTTGTGATCCTTTTCCCCGTAACATTCACGTACGTTTGAATTTTCTCGCGGATTTCAATCCCGGTTTGCAGTACTTTCATGAAAGTACTCGTTTCATTCGTAAGGGAAGGGAAGAGTTCGAAGAAGTTTTTTCCCACAACCTGTTCCCTTTTCAAACCATCCGTCTCCGCCATCTTCTCATTATAAAAAATCGTGATTCCCTTGTTATCAATCAGGTGAACACCGACATCAATGATCGTCAGCATCTGCTCAAAATATTTCGATCCATGATCGTTCTGCTCGGACATTGGGTTCACCCGCCTCACGAAGAATGGTTCAGTGGTTCAATTAATAGCCTATGATGGAAGGCATTGAAACATGACGCGGACATGATTTGCGGCTTATCTGCATAGAAATCGAGTGAAACGCGATAACAATGCTTGGATGATTCTACGACGACTATCATAAAAAGGTGGGTTTCCTGTGAACACACAAGTCTATCGGCCCAAGAATCCAGTACGATTTGTTACGGCGGCAGCTTTGTTTGATGGACATGATGCGACCATTCATATTATTCGAAGGATTTTGCAAGCATCGGGAGTTGAAGTGATCCATCTGGGTCATAACCGATCCGCCCGGGAAGTCGTCCATGCTGCTATCCAAGAAGATGTGCAAGCCATTGCAATAACCACCTATCAAGGGGGACATATTGAATATTTGACCTACATGTTTGATCTTCTTCAGCAAAAAGGAGCCGGGCACATTCGAATATTCGCTGGCGGTGGCGGCGTAATTGTTCCTTCCGAGATCCATCAATTACACCAATATGGTATTGCCAAAATCTTTTCGCCAGACGATGGACGCGAGCTTGGGTTACAAGGCATGATCAATCATATGATTCGAGAAGTTGACTACCCTACGCCAAGGAAGCTTCCAAATGACTTAGATGACCTGCACATTTCAAAAGAAAACCATTGGAGCTTAGTGGCGAGCATGATAACTGTAGCCGAAGAAGTCGCTGGAAGCGAACAATGGGAGCAAGTAGTACCTATTTTAGCTAAAAAACAAGCTTGTCAGGCACCGGTACTTGGTATCACGGGAACAGGGGGAGCTGGAAAGAGTACGCTAACGGATGAGTTGGTCAGGCGATTTCTCTCTCAATATCCAGATAGAAGCATCGCAATCATTTCAATCGACCCTTCCAAAATGAAAACAGGCGGTGCACTCCTCGGGGATCGGATCCGAATGAATGCCATCAATAGCCCTAATGTCTATATGCGCAGCTTAGCGACACGGGGGGCGAAGTCTGAACTGAGCCTTGCGACCAAGGAAGCCATACAAGTGGTTCAAGCGGCTGGCTATCAGTTAGTGATTGTGGAGACAAGTGGGATTGGACAAGGCGACTCTGCGATCGTAAAGCTATGTGATGTGGCGATGTATGTGATGACAAGTGAATTTGGCGCAGCAACTCAGCTGGAGAAAATAGACATGATCGATTACGCCGACATTGTCGTCATCAACAAGTTTGATCGACGTGGCTCCGAGGATGCTTTACGTGATGTGCGTAAACAATTCCAAAGAAGTCATGGTTTATTTGATACACCTGTCCAGGAAATGCCGGTTTATGGCACGAGTGCTAGTCAATTTAATGATGGTAGAACAAATGTTCTATTCGGCAAGGTTATGAAGCTCATTGCGGAGAAAACAGGTGGAGATTGGCTTATTGAAGAGATGGATTTGCTGCCCGAAACGACTAAGAATGCGATCATTCCACCAAACCGTATCGGTTACCTCGGCGACATTGTGCAAACGATCCGACGGTATAAGCGATTCACTTGTGAGCAAGTCGGGATCGCGCGTAAGCTATATCAACTTCGGGGGACAAAAACGATGATGCTGTCGGAGCATCCTAGTTTGTTTAACTCCAAGGAAGAAACAGATGCGATAATAGGCAAAATCGATGATATGATCGCACATTATCTGGCGAATCTTCACCCAACAAGTCTCAAGCTTCTTGAAGATTGGCCTGCAATTCGTGAAGTCTACGCACAAGATGAACTCGTCACTCGCGTTCGCGATCGAGAGATCAGATCCGCTCTATATACGGAATCGTTGTCTGGAAGTAAGATACCCAAGATCAGTTTGCCGAGATACGAGGATGATGGGGAAATCCTTCAATGGCTGTTGAAAGAAAATTTGCCGGGTTACTTTCCTTACACCGCAGGTGTGTTTCCTTTTAAGCGAACGAATGAAGAGCCGAAGCGCCAATTTGCCGGAGAAGGAACACCAGAGCGTACCAACCGACGATTCCACTATTTATGCCAAAATGAGGAAGCGAAACGATTGTCGACGGCATTTGACAGTGTGACCTTGTACGGCCATGATCCGGACTATCGGCCCGATATATATGGAAAAATAGGGAACAGTGGCGTAAATGTGTGTACATTAGCTGATATGAATAAGCTCTATGCTGGATTCGATTTGTGCCATCCATCTACAAGCGTTTCCATGACCATTAATGGACCTGCGCCAATGATCTTGGCCATGTTCATGAACACGGCGATTCAACAGCAAGTCGAGAAATTTATTCAGAACACTGGGAGGCAACCTACGGAAGAAGAGTATGCGCAAATGAAAGCATGGACGCTTCAAACGGTACGGGGAACCGTGCAAGCGGATATTTTGAAGGAGGATCAGGGGCAGAACACTTGCATTTTCTCAACTGAATTTGCGTTGAAAATGATGGGTGACATGCAGCAATATTTCATTGATCATAAGGTGCGAAACTATTATTCCGTTAGTATAAGCGGCTATCATATTGCGGAAGCGGGAGCAAATCCCATTACGCAGTTGGCTTTTACATTAGCAAATGGCTTCACGTTTCTGGAATATTATTTGAGTCGCGGTATGCATATTGACGATTTTGCACCGAATTTATCTTATTTTTTCAGCAATGGACTCGATCCTGAGTATACCGTCATGGGTAGAGTTGCGCGTCGCATCTGGTCAACGGTCATTCGAGATCAATATGGTGGCAATGAGCGCAGTCAGAAGTTGAAGTATCATATTCAAACATCAGGCCGCTCTTTACATGCTCAGGAAATGGACTTCAATGATATTCGTACCAGCCTGCAGGCACTCATGGCGATCTATGATAATTGCAATTCGTTGCATACGAACGCCTATGATGAAGCGATTACGACTCCGACAGAGAATTCCGTCCGCAGGGCGATGGCGATTCAATTGATCATCAATAAGGAATTGGGCTTGACGAAGAACGAGAATCCACTGCAAGGTGCCTTTATCGTGGATGATTTAACGGATCTTGTGGAAGAAGCTGTGTTAGCTGAATTCGATCGAATTCATGAACGCGGCGGCGTGTTAGGGGCAATGGAGACGCAATATCAACGCGGGAAGATTCAAGAAGAGTCTCTTTTGTATGAACATAAAAAGCATGCCGGAGAGCTCCCGATTATCGGTGTGAATACGTTTATTAAACAGAGTGATCATCAGCCTGTCGTTGACATCGAACTGGCACGTTCAACCGTTGAGGAGAAAGAAACTCAAATTGCTGGGCTTCAAGCTTTTCATGAACAGCACAAGTTAGTTTGTCCTGCGGCTCTTGAACGTTTAAAGCAGACAGCTCGCAATAATGGGAACCTTTTTGAAGAACTCATGGAAACGGTTAAAGTAGCATCGCTCGGGCAAATCACAAATGCCTTATATGAAGTAGGCGGACAGTATCGCAGAAATATGTAAAATGGAAAAAGTTAATAGATTTATATAGCTCATCCGTCCATTCCATGATATATATGTAAAGAGCCAAATATGTTGAATGGAGTGAGATGAATGAAAATCGCCACGCAATTGTATACAGTTCGTAACTTTCTGCAAACCCCACAGGACATTAGCGACAGCTTGAAGAAAGTGAAGCAAATGGGGTACAACTCCGTGCAAGCGTCAGGTGTTGGTCCAATTGGTATTCATGAGTTTAAAGCGCTTACGGATCAAGAAGGCTTGAGCATTTGTGCTACGCATATCGGGTATAACGATTTGTTAAACGATATGGATTCGGTCATTGAGAAACATTTGGCCTGGGATTGCAAATATGTTGGATTGGGTGGACTTCCACCGGAATTCCGCGAAACAAGCCAAGGTTATGCAACTTTTGCCAAGCAAGCTTCCGATTTTGGCAGACAATTGAAAAGTGCTGGATTACAGTTCATTTATCATAATCATGATTTTGAATTTGCTAAATATGATGGAAAAACAGGTATGGAGATCTTATTTGACGAGTCTGATCCCGAAGCCGTAGATTTCGAGCTGGACGTTTATTGGGTGCAAGCTGGCGGAGCCGATCCCATTGAGTGGATTCGCAAAGTCGACGGACGAATGAAAGTCGTCCATTTCAAAGATATGTGCATAACGCCAGATCGGAAACAGCGTTTCGCCGAAATCGGGGAAGGCAACATGAACTTCAAAGGCATTATTCAAGCCTGCGAGGAAATTGGCGTGGAGTGGGCCGCGGTCGAGCAGGACGACTGCTACGGACGTAATCCGTTCGAAAGCTTGGAGATTAGCTACGCTAATCTTGCTCGACTAGGGATGAAGGGATAAATTTGATTGAATGACAAAGGAGCTAGGCGCCTGTGCGCGCTTGGCTCCTTTGTTTGTGCTGTGTTTTTGGGCGCGGGGGTAGGAGGGGGGACACCGCCAAGGGCTGGGCAGTGGATCTGTAAGTCGAAAAAATCGACTTACAGGCCGCCAAAGGCTGAGCAGCGCAGCTGTAAGTCGAAAAAATCGACTTACAGGCTGCCAAGGGCCGGGCTAAGGAGCTGTAAGTCGAAAAAATCGACTTACACATCCCCGAGGTCCTGCCCAGCACCAATTAGTACGAATTTGCCGAATTAATTTTACTGTACGCGACTATAAATCATAATTAGTCCGACTTTGCACAACTAAATTGACCAAATCAACGCTCGCACACTGAAAATGGGGATTTAGTTCGGCATAATCGGACTATTGGTCATTTCCTCCGAGTATTTCTCATTTTAAGTCGGCAAAATCGAACTAAAGCTACTCTCGGCCAAATCCAAGCGTGATCAGCAGAGTTGCAATGAGGTGAAGTAGCTAATGCAGCTAATATGGCTCTTCTAGACTTGTTGCCTTAACGTTCTAACTGTTATCTCCGTGAGTATATTGTAGGGATAGTACAGGAGCCGTCAGGGAGGTCGATTATATTTGCCTGTATATTTCATGCTCATGCTGCTGCTCACAGGGGGTTGGACACACACGGAACAACATGCAGATCCATTGGATTCTCTATGCTCAGCTTCACAAATAAACGCAGCCACAACGGTCAACATAGACACCAAATCCATTCATTATAGAAATAAAGCATTGTTTCTAACCTATCATCATCTCGATGATCAGGAGTCTTTCATCACCATTACACCAGCCAAGTTTAAGCAGCATCTGCAGGCACTTAAAGATAAGCATTATAATGTTGTTTCCATCGAGGACTACGCTTGTTTCCAAGCACATCGGACCCCATTACCTCCGAACGCCGTGGTGATTACGTTTGACGATGGCTACCGATCTTTTTATGACAAAGCCTATCCTCTACTGAAGCAGATGGGATATACAGCGACGAATTTCCTTATCTTGAGCGATGTAGATTCCGATAATCCATCTTTGCCCTTTCTGACCTGGAGTCAAATCTTAGAAATGAGACGTGATGGCTATAGCTTTTACTCACATACCTATGATCTGCATCAGAAAAAACGGGATGAGTCTGGTAACCTAGTTCCTCCTCTGTCGAATCGAATCTGGTTGACTAAAGAGAAACGATCAGAGACGGAAGAAGAGAGGAAGCAGCGCGTGAGAGAAGATTTGTGGTTGGGTGAGTTGTTTCTGAAGACAAAGCTTCACAATCAGTTCTCATTCCTTTGTTTCCCGTTAGGGGAATATAATCAGTCAGTAGTTGAGGAAGCGAAACTGCAAGGATTTTCTTTGTTTTTTACGACGAAAGAAGACATTAACACAGGGAACAGTGAAGAAATTTCACGAATTAGTGCAGGCATGCCCTATGTCTCTTCCGATATTTTACTTAAAAAGATGCAAATGTACGATCAGAAATAGTCTATTAACATGTCAGGTTTCATCACTCGTTCATTATTTAATAAACTTTTTGTTTAATATCGTCGAAAATTGTGTTATATTATCTAACATATAAAAGTTTTCTAGGGTTCCGCGACCTAAACGTCGGTCAGGTCCGAGAGAAAACACACAGCGCGCTGTGTTCACGGAGGGATAAAAGCCCGGGAGGTTATCGATTCTGATACCTTTCGGGCTTTTATTTTATCTTTGGATAAAGTGACTTATTGGAGGGGTTCAGATGACGATTAGAAGAAAGCTTTTGTTAGGTTTTGGCGTTATTGTTGGTTTATTTTTAATTTCGCTTTCCATTCTATATGCGTCACTTCGTCAGACGTCTTCCTCATTTGAACGATTTGCGCATGATGATGTTCATTTACTTAACCTGGCTAATCAAATACGATACGAAGATATTCGGTTAACGGATTCGGTGAGAGGGATTATTATTGATCCTGGGAACAAATCAGAAAGCGATACTTATAACAATTATGCGGTACAAATCGATAATCACATCAAAGAAACGGTCAGTCTCTTACAGACTGAAGAAGAGAAACAAATCTTCCGTGATTTGGATGTAGGTAATGTGAAATTGGTTGAGTTGGAAACCAAAATGAAGGAACTCGCAGCTAGCGACAAAGCGCAGACGTTACGTATTTTTGCAGGTGATTATGCGGAACTTCGAATACATTTTGCTGAATTATTAAACCGATTTCAACTGTTGCAGGAGCAGCATATCGAGGAACGTTCCCTTCAAACAGCTACGCTCGTGAAGCAACGATCCGCAATTGCACTGGTGGTGCTTGCATGTTCTATTGTAGCTGCGGTACTTATCGCATTATGGGTAACCAGGCATATTCTTTCTCGGGTGCGCCAAGTGAAATCGAAGCTGGACGAGCTGTCTGGAAGTTCAGGAGATTTACGTGAACGAATTCAAATCCAAGGCAAGGATGAAATTGCCCAGTTAGCGCAATCTTTTAATAAAATGATGGATATGATTCAAGGACTCATTCATCAAGTTAGGGAATCAGCCGACAGAGTTAACCTAGCAACAAAGTATCTAGTCTCGTCTTCCGAACAAACTTCAAAGATTACGCGTGATATTGATCAGAAAGCCGTGGATATGGCGGAAGGGGCGAATTCGCAAGCCAAAGGGATCGAAGAGAGCTCATTTGCCATGGGGGAAATTGCCTCAGACATCCAACGAGTAGCTGATCATATGTCGACGATGGCCATGCAATCGGAACAATCCGTTACACTAGCAACGTTGGGGAGTAAGTCCATTGAATCTGCAGTAGCTGGTATGTATGCACTTACGGAATCGGTGCAGCACGCGAATCAAGCAGTAAAGAAAGTAAATGCGAAATCACAAGCCATCTATCAGGTGATTGCATGGATGCGAGAGGTCGCCGACCAGACGAATCTGTTGGCACTTAATGCAGCTATAGAAGCTGCCCATGCTGGAGAGCACGGTAGAGGCTTCGCTGTTGTAGCTGACGAGGTTAGAAAGCTTGCTAGTCAGAGCGCACAATCGGCTGAACATATCACGCAGTTGATTGGGCAAATTCAAGCGGACTTAACAGAAGCAGATGTTGCAATGGATCAAGGCGGGGTAGAGGTTGGTGTGGGGCTGGCCAGCATGGAGCATGCGGGTGACATGTTTGTGAAAATTCGAAATGATATCCAGCTCATCTTTCAAAATACACTGGAAGTGTCCGGCGTGTCGCAGCAGATGGCCGCGGGCTCAGAGCAAATCTATGCATCATTCAGCGAAGCAGCTGAGATTAGTAAGTACACCGGAAGAGACACGAAGTTTGTGTCTGATATGGTGCAAAAACAATTAGAAATAGTAGAAATCGCAACAGAACATGCGGCAACACTAACCCAGGTTGCGAATGAATTGCATACACAGATTCAACGTTTTCATATTTAAAGAAGAATACGAGCTAACGCATATTGCGTTGGCTCGTTTCTTCATATCCGATTGTAAAGCAAGCTTGTTCCAAGCAGGAGTCTCATCTTTTTCTGTTGAATACAAGGAAGTATCGGATACGTGCTTAATTTCAAATTATGGAGTGTGATTGCGATGCTAATAGCACTAAATGAATTGCAATTTTATAAAAACTTTGATGAACTTGCTCAAGATATTCTAGAGATGGCAAAAGAAACGATGCCTGACCGTTTAATTTATTTGACTAATTTTACAAAGAGACAGCAAATCATATTAAAACTTTCCGAATCTAACGAAAATATCGGTATTCATGAAGGTATGGTTATTGAGATTAACGAGACGGTTTGTAACCGTATTGATTTTGAAAACAAAGCACCTTTAGTTTTTGAAGATATGAGTAAAGAAGCGAATCTAGATGATTTAAGGCAAGCGCTTGTTGCGGCCAATATTAATTCCTATCTAGGGATTCCTATTATTCTGTCAAATGGAGATACATTTGGGACTCTATGTGCGGTTCATACAAATGCCAAAAAAATGAACAAGAAGAGCATAGTCATGCTCCAAAGAATAGCTAAGTTATTCTCCTATTACTTGGATTTGGAACGACTTGCTTATAGGGATTCCTTAACAGGACTCTATAATCGGCAGTTTCTTTATAAATATTTCGATGAAAGCTCCACCATCGGAGGCGCATTGTTGTTTCTAGATTTGGATGGTTTTAAGAAGATAAATGATTTATACGGTCATGATACTGGGGATTTAGTTTTGAGGGAAGTCGCTTTAAGACTTGAGAATTTCGTACAGCTGCATCATGGTTTTGCGGTTAGATTAGGAGGAGATGAATTCATTGTTAATTTGATTGGTCTCACTAGCCGAGAAGAAATTAGTAAACTAGCTGATTATTTGCTTAAGCGATTATCAACTTGGGATACCCAATTAGAAGCGTTCAATTTGTCCGTTAGCATTGGCATTGTGCTTTATCCCCCAGATGAAAACAACTTGTTGAAAATTTTACTTAAAAATGCGGATAATGCCTTATATCGGGCTAAAGCAAACGGAAAGAACGGATACCAATTTTTCTAAAAAGGCAAGTCATTCTTGTCTGTATCTTTTTCCATAAATATGTGTAATTACTACTATTCCACGCAGTGTAAGATATATGCTATAATTCACGGAGTCATAATACCTGGCTTACAACCACCTATGGTTGTAGGTCTTTTTTTCAGGAATGTGCTAGATATCGCAAAACAACTTAGGCGTATGCGGAAATTATCAAACAATTGTGATATTGAAAGTAGGTTCATTTATGAATTTTATTCTAATGGCTGCTATGTCTTTGGTACCTCTATTTTTGGGTATGTCTTGCAAAATGCTGTTTAAAACGAAACTAACAAACGCCATGGTACTTTTCATGTTCTTCATGAGCATATGGCAATTAGATGTCAGTGTGTTATATAGCAACGACGTGATGAAAACGGATACGATCTTATTTCTGTTCCAACTCTTGCGAATTGGGTCGATTATGCTGCCTCCTGCATTTTTGTATGTTGGTTATATCTCTTTAAAACATCTATCCAAAGATGAAGCGAAGTGGATGAATCTAATCATAAATAAATATACGCTTTCCATTTATGCTTTGTGGTCTCTATTTATTTATATCATCAATTGGACAGATTTTGGTGTACTAGGGTTAAAGTCGATCCAAGGCATCGGTAACCAGATTACCATTTTGTACCCGATCTATGGTGAATGGGGAAGCTTATTTGTTAACCACATTAAATTATTAGTCGTAAGTATTCTATTAACATTAGTCGCAAGTAGAAAAGTAACGGATAAATATGTAAGAAATTTCCTGACTTTATTTAGTCTTACTTTCCTATTAACGTATATGATCGGCGTATTGAATTTACAGGCAGGCACTTTCATTTATTCAAGCCAAATTGCGGTCATGATGTTTTCTATCATTATCTTCTTTATTTTTGTTCATATGAGTACAAGAATGATAAGAGACACCTCGCAAATTTTGAAAAGGAAAGAGAAAGAAGAACAAATTGAGATATCGACTTCTGGACTCATTCATGAAATTAATAATCCGCTTACGGTTGTGAAAGGATATTCCGACCTCTTATCACGAAACGAGGAGCTGGATGGCAACGCCAAAGGGATGGTTAATCATATTGGGATTGCTGGCGACCATATGAACAGCATCCTTACGAATTATAATCATTTTATCAAAAGTGGCAAAATCCAAACGGAGGAAGCTGACATTCTGGATGTTCTGAAAGAATCCATTGCCTTGACTTCCATCCAAACGCAAGAAAAGAATGTAAGCATCGAATTCCATCAACATAAAAGTATCATCGTTTCGGTAGATCGAGATAAAGTCAGACAAGTCTTCATCAATTTAATCAATAATAGTATTGATGCGATGGAGAAGTCAGCTCGTAAAGTTCTTAAGATTGATTACTATGCGAAGAACAATGAGATTCATATCCTATTAACAGACTCTGGGACTGGTATTCATCCAGATGAAATGGAGCACATTTTCACACCTTTTCATACAACCAAGAAAACAGGTATGGGACTCGGCTTGTCGATTTCGCAACGCATCATCAACTCCCATGGCGGTTATATTGAAATCGTAACTAGTTCGGAAGAAGGTACGGAACTGAAGGTGATCATGCCACTCTGGTCCGAATAACATAGACATACAACGTAATTCATGACCAAAAAGCTTAGTCTACGGGACATTTGACATTCCCTCACAGACTAAGCTTTTTATTATTGACTAACAGCGATTTGTTCTTCCCTCGAGTTTTCCTGCATAAGAGGTTTGCTTTTCGATCTGTACACACCAAGCATTAAACCTGTGCCTAGTGCCGTACACTCGAGTGGATGTTCAGCGATATGAACGGCAACTCCAGTATCAGCACGAATACGTTCATCAATTCCTTCCAGTAACGCGCCGCCTCCACAGAGCAATATGCCTTGTTCCATGACATCGCCTGCCAGTTCTGGCGGACAAAGCTCTAACGTTGCTCGAATTGCTTCGATCAAAGCATCCAAGAACTCATTAACCACCGTGAATATTTCACTTGAAACCAATCGGATGGATCGAGGTAAACCAAGTACCAAATCACGTCCGCGGATCTCTATCGAGCGTTCCTCCGTTGAACGGATAGCCGTTCCGATTTGGATTTTAATAAGCTCTGCGGTGCGTTCACCGATTTCCATGTTATATTGACGTTTCACATAATCCATAATATCGCGATCGATCGAAAGACCACCTCGGTTGATCGTATGACTTGCGACGATACCACCAAGTGACAATACAGCTACTTGACAAGTCCCCCCACCAATATCGAGAACTAAGTGACCAATGGGTTCGTCGAGCATAAGTCCAGCTCCAAGCGCCGCTGCAATGGGTTCTTCGATAGCAATTGCTTTTTTGGCTCCACGATGAACGATGGTTTCTTCAATCGCTCGTTTTTGGACGTTCGTAATGCCGCACGGCACCGTAATGTAAATTTGCGAACTACGAAGAAAAGAGGGTCTACCTTGAATTTTTTTTATAAAATGGTTCAGCATCGAGCTGGTCTTGTCAAAATTTGCAATGACACCATGTATTAAAGGATACGTGATATCCACATGCGCGGGGGCTCGTCCAATCATCGCTTGCGCTTCTGATCCTGCAGCTAATAATTCACCTGTATGTTGATCAAATGCGACGACAGAAGGTTCATTTAGCACAATTCCTTTACCTTTTTCAAAAATAACTGTGTTGGACGTACCTAAATCAATCCCAAATAACTTATCGAACTGTTTGAACATTACTTGTTTCCTCCTTTGAATTGTAATCAGGCCTAGTGGGGAGGTGGCATTCACGTCTGTATAGTATTCTTGTTCATTTGCAGTTTTAAGGGGGCTGAAGACAAAGGAAATATTTATAAGATGACGAATTGTTAACTAACCCAACTAGAAGGAAATCTTCCAGACCAAGGTGATTGTATGAAAACAACGATATATATGGAACAAACTGATGATGGGAACGAGCCGAAAATCGAAGGATAAAGGAGCGTCGGATACATTTGATTCGTGAAGCAGAAAAAACAGATCGAGATCAATTATTCGGACTCTATCGAATGTTAGTTCCGAATAGCAAGAAAATGAATGTGTTTGAAGAACAAATCGAAAAAATCAGAATGGATCCTACAAATTTTTTATTCGTTTATGAGGAAGAGGGAGAACTTTTAGGAACCCTCACATTAAACATATGTCTTCAAGCCCTACATGGCTTAAGACCATATGGTTTGGTTGAAAATATTATTGTTCATGAAAATCATCGTGGTAAGCATATTGGCAGTGCACTTTTACAGCATGTTGAAGCGTACTGTGTATCCATAGATTGCCATAAAATAATGCTACTTAGTAACGCTAAGCGTGAGAAAGCTCACATGTTTTTCGAAAAGGAAGGTTATAACGGATCAGTTAGCAAGGGATTCAAAAAATATTTATAAAATTAAGAATCAGTAAATACATGAATAAGATGAGGGACTAACAATGCGTGTAAACATACAAACAGTTATCGAGGCGTTGATCTCCCCGGTCGCGAGACTCGAGCACACGGTCGATACGCTAATGTTCGGCAATCCTGACACTGAAGTGACCGGTATTGTGATCGCCTTCATGCCGACACAATTTGTTATTGAGCAAGCGATTAGCCTGGGAGCGAATCTTATAATTGCACACGAAGCACCCTTTTTTTCACATCATGATGATACAACAAAACTAAAAGATGATCCTGTCTATGAGGAAAAGCGACGACTTCTGGAAACATCGGGGATTGCGTTATTTCGATTCCACGATTACTTGCACCGTTATACACCAGATGGTGTCATGGAGGGATTGCTTCAGACTCTCGATTGGATACCTTACGTACAGGAGCATCATCCTGCATACTCTATCGTGCAAATTCCAACTGAAACCGTGTTCAATATCGCAGAGCATGTGAAGAAACGCCTTGGAATTACCTTCGTACGCGCACATGGTGACCGTGAACTCGCGTGTTCAAAGATCGGCCTTCTCGCAGGTTATCGTGGTGGTGGTCAGAATGCGCTTCCGCTATTCGAAAGAGAGCAACTGGACCTAATTATTTATGGGGAGGGTCCAGAATGGGAAACGCCTGAGTATGTAAGGGATGCTGTCTATCAAGGAAGACATAAGGCATTAATCGTGCTTGGTCATGCGGAGAGTGAAGAGCCTGGAATGGAATTTCTGGCAAATAAACTTAGAAGCATATTTCCCGAGATTCCTGTTCACTACGTGAAAGAAAGAGCGATTTTTCACGTATTATAAGCAGAGTGAAGTCTTTTGTTCCGAAAATGAAAGGGGGATGCCTGTGGTACAAGAAGTTGTCATCGAAGCTTATCATTCAGATTGGATCCGAGAATTCGAAAATGAAAAAAAGAAACTATCTCAAGTGTTACCGAGCAATGCAATCCAAATCGAGCATATCGGAAGCACCTCAATCAGTGGGATGCCGTCCAAGCCGATCCTAGATATCGCTGTAAGTGTGAATAATCTCGACGAAGCTGATATGTTTATTGAACCCTTAAGTACACTAGGCTATGAATATGTTCCTAAAATGGAATTTCCTAATCGTAGGTTTTTTCGGAAGGGAGAGCGGAAGAAGGGCACACATCACCTTCATGTTTATGAACAAAGCAGTGACGAATGGAACAATAACCTACTCTTCCGTAATTATCTAAGAAGCCATCCAAAGCAAGCAGAAGCGTATGCCGAGCTTAAAAAGCACCTTGCTTCCATGTATGTTGAAGATAGAGCTACGTATACGCAAATGAAAGCACCTTTCATTCAATCGATTATTGAATTAGCCCAAAGGAGTTGATTTCATATGCCTGTTTATAATTCCGCTTGTGATGTAAATAATCCACAAAAAGGCCATTTGCTGGCTGACATCCCTGCACACGACCCTTTTGTTTTTGCCGATAGCCATAGTGGCGTTTATTATTTGTACACGGGAGGCTCACCAAAGTTACATGGGATGGAAAGTTACGGCGTCCTCACGTATAAAAGCACGAATTTAACTGAATGGGAAGGTCCTTATATCGTATTCACTGTTCCTGAAGGATGTTGGGCTCATCCGCAGCATGGTGCTTGGGCACCAGAAGTACATGCGTATAAGGGGAATTTCTATCTGTTCGTCACCTTACATAATAATGAAAAGCGATTAGAAGGGGAACCGATTCAAGGGTTTTCCAAGCATTGGAGAGGGTCCGTTATAGCTGTTAGCGATTCACTGGAAGGACCGTTTCAATTATTGAACAATGAGTCCCATGTTCTTCCTGAAACGATGATGACACTTGACGGCACTTTATATGTGGACGAAAATGAAATACCTTGGATGGTTTACTGTCATGAGTGGATTCAGACCATTGATGGTACAATCGAAGCTGTACGTTTGAAGGAAGATTTAACCGAAGCGGTTGGTGAACCGATTCATTTGTTCAGCGGCTCGGAAGCGCTGTGGGATAACGAAGAAGCACTCGCTGAAGGCGATATTCGTGTTTATGTCACGGACGGTTGCCAATTGTATCGAACGTCAGGTGGTCATCTGATTATGCTGTGGTCCAGTTATCAGGCAGGCAGTTATGTGCAGACGATCGCCAGGTCAACTACTGGCAATGTGCAAGGTCCGTGGGAACAGCTTCCTCCACTAGTGAAAGATGACAGTGGTCATGGGATGATGTTCCGGACATTTGAAGGAACCTGGATGCTGATCCTTCATCAACCTTTTCAAATGCCCAAATCGAGGTGTAAATTGTTCGAAATGGTAGACACGGGAGATAGCTTCCAAGTGGTTCGCCAAATAGATTAATACGAAGGAGATATCGTTATGATGAAACTACGCTGTGCTATATTAGATGATTACCAGCAAGTAGCTTTGACTTCTGCGGATTGGTCGCAGATTTTGGATAAGGTGGAGGTCAAGCGGATCGATCGGCATATCGACCAAATCGAGGAATTGGTTGAAAAGATTGCAGACTGCGAGATTATCGTCATTATGCGCGAAAGGACGCCTTTCCGCGCGGCATTACTAGCAAGGCTTCCTAAGCTAAAGTTGCTCATCACGACTGGTATGCGCAATGCTTCTGTCGATATGGCCGCCGCTGCGTCGCAAGGTATTGTCGTCTGCGGTACGGGAGGAGCTGGCAATGCAACAGCCGAACTCACATGGGCGCTGTTATTAGGCCTTGCTCGAAACATTGTCACTGAACACAATGCGGTTCGCAATGGTCAATGGCAAAGCACAGTTGGCTCGGATTTGTACGGGAAGACGCTTGGCGTAATTGGACTTGGTAATCTCGGTAAGAAGATTGCCAAATTTGGCCAAGCTTTTGGCATGGATGTTATGGCATGGAGTCAGAATTTAACGAAAGAGCGGGCTGACGAGGTCGGTGTGCGACTTGCCCCTTCCAAAGAGGAGCTGCTGGCGAACAGTGATTTTGTATCGATTCATCTAGTTCTAAGTGACCGGACAAGAGGGTTGATTCAAGCGGAAGATCTTAAGCGAATGAGGTCTTCGGCCTATTTGATCAACACGTCACGAGCTCCGATCGTAGATCAAGCTGCTCTTGCCGAAGCTTTGCAGGGCGGCTGGATTGCTGGAGCGGCTGTGGATGTTTTCGAAGTTGAACCTTTGCCCAAGGACGATATCTATCGATCACTCCCGAATCTACTCACGACACCGCATATTGGCTATGTAGCGAAAGCGAATTATGAAGCCTTTTACAAACAAGTAGTTGAAGATATTGAAGCCTATTTATCGGGAACGTCAGTTCGAAGGTTGAATTAATTAATCACATTAACCTAACCATTGGCATGACAGGTGCACAGATAGGCTCGACAACTAACGAAACTAGGAGGTGTGCAAGTGGAATACGTGAGGGATTATGCCATGTACGCTTCTGTTTTTGGGTTGTTCAGCTTTATCTGGTTCGGCTGGGCGCAAGAAAATCCGAGGGCTAGCTGGCGATTATATCTTGGTCTTGCTTCTGGGATTGCTCTTATCATTTGTTTGATTGGTGTTTATTTAAGCGTGAAGAATTGGGAGGAACCCTCGGCTTTAGCGGAATCCTCTGCCTTCCGGAACTATCTGATTTCGTTTTATGCAGAATTTGTTTTGGGTGGTACAGGTGCGTTTGTACTGATCCGTAAGAAACTTAAAGCCTATGTCGCTCCCTGGATCGCTTTTATCGTTGGTATACATTTCATTAGTTTGAAAAGTGTATTTGATGATCCAAGCTTATGGTTACTTGCCGCGCTAAAGGTAGCCGTTTCGATTATAGCGGTGCGAGTAGCTCCTAAGCTCCGAGTGGCGAATAGTGCGATAACGGGCATTGGAGCTGGTACGGTGTTGTTCGGCTACGCGATATTAGGGTTGATTCGATTTATGTCGGTGTAGTGTGTTGTTAAAAGAAACAGAAAATGGAACCTGAGACTATGTCTCAGGTTTTTTACATACACATGCATTATGGCATAGATTTGCCCATGAAAAAGGAAATTTAGGGATTGTGTGGAAATGGATTGTATGACCAAGTTATAAGGAGTACAAAATGAATCATTTAACCGAAGCCTATGTAGACAGTCTGGCACTCAATAGCAGTGCGATCAAGAATGGCAAAGATTTGGTGAAGAAAAACAGCTTTCCGCAGCTCTGTCAATCAGAAGATGGAACGATCATTTTTGGAGAATGCAAGGGAAGTGGCAAGGATCCCTATCAATGTTCTGTCGATGTCATCAAGGAAGGCAATCCAGTCTTCAGGTGTACATGTCCAAGCCGTCAATTCCCTTGCAAACACAATCTCGGATTGATGTATGCCTTCACTTCAGGTAAGACTTTTACGATTGCTCCCATTCCGCAAGATATTGCTGACAAAAGAGAAAAAGCTGAAAAACGGGAAGAGAAGCAGAAGGAAGCTACCGCCACAGATGCTCCTGCTCCTAAGCGTAAACCGAACAAGTCGGCACTAATCAAAAAAATAACAGCACAATTAGAGGGAATAAGTATAGCTGAGAAATTGATTCTTCAATTGGTTACTTCTGGGCTTGGCAGCTTGGATAAAAAAGCACTTCAAACGGCTGAAGAGCAGGCGAAACAGTTAGGTAATTACTTCATCCCGGGCATCCAATCCGCACTTAGAGAGTTCATACTGTTATTCAGAAGCGAGCAAGCGCGAGAAAACGTATATCCTGTCAGCATTGAACAACTTACTACCCTACATACGTTGCTTAAGAAAAGTAAAGAGTACCTGACCAGCAGATTGGAAAATCCAGATCTGCCTATCGATACAGCAACAACCTTGGAAGAATGGATCGGGCATGCTTGGCAAATCGCCGAGTTAAGAGAACTTTCCCGTGTGCGCAACGACATTGAGCTATTGCAATTATCGTTCCGATCTTACTCGAACTCTGCGAGAGGGGAGTTCATCGATGAAGGATATTGGGCTGAGCTTCCAAGTAGTCAAATCCACATCACACGAACGTACAGACCCTTTCGGGCAGCCAAATATATTCGTGAAGAAGACTCTGTTTTTCAGGTCGTACATGCGAAAGAACTTGCAGTTTACCCTGGTGAACTGAACACAAGGGTGCGATTCGAGGACGCGACATACCGCGAGGCGGGAGCGGAGGATTTTCAGAACATCCAACAATTCGCTTCGAAATCATACCCAGATGTTATCAAACAAGTGAAAAATCTCATCAAAAACCCACTTTCTGATAAGCATCCGGTTGTATTGCTTCATTATGCAGAAATCAAACAGACTGAAACTTGCTATATCTTACTAGATGAACAGGGCAAGCAACTCCCCCTAGCTAACATTTCGTATCTTCAGGAGTCAACAACCTCTTTGTTATCCATGTTAGCGAAGCCGCACCTAGCGAATCAGGTGATGCTTGTCATGTTTGAACATAATTGGGCGAATAATCGGCTTGAGGCGCAGCCACTGAGTATTATTGCTGCAAATGAAGTCATTCGCCTGCTGTATTGATGAATAGAACTAGGAGACGATTCCATGAGTATAGACATATTGTTCGAGCTGCAGCATGAAGTGCGGCGTTTGTTTATCGCAGGGAGCGGGATGGCTGCCGGTGATTTACGGTTGCAGAAGATGCTGCCCCAATTAAACAAGCTGGGCGAATCAGCACCGGTTTTTAAGCGGATCGCACAGTCCGTTAGTCAAGTCTTGGAAACAGGAACAAGTCATTCAGCTGAGAAGCTGTTGGAGCTTGGGACGCTGCTGAACTCGGTGCTGTACACACAAGGGAAGACGGAGTCCCCAGATGTGCTCACCCCTGTAGCAGCAATTGATAGTACATGTACACCTCCCACTTCGATTCCTTATCGCAAAGTGTATCCGCTGATCGAAGCGTTGACGCAGAAGGGTCAAGGACGTATGGAGCAGCTGCGCCTTGGGCATGAAGAACAGCTGTTTCATGATTTGCGCGTAATACCAGCGGCCGTTACTGCTTTAGAAGACAGCTATGCGGAGATCCCTGATTTCCTTCAAAATAAGGTCATACCAGCACTTGGAGCAGCAGCGATTCCTGCTCTGAAGCAGCAATTTAAGTTGGACGGTGGCAAAGGGGACGCCAGAAGGCTGGAGCTTCTTCATCGTTTGCTACCTGTAGCAGATATAGAACTGGTTCTGCTAGCTGCCAAGGATGGATCGACAGAAGTCCGTTCTACGGCCATTGAGCTGTTGAGTGACTTCCCAGAACAGGAAGCTTTCATTTTGGAGCAGGTTGATGACAAGAAGAAGGAGATCCGTAGAGCCGCACTGTTCGCCTTGTCTCGTCTTGGAACAGCGGAAGCCATTGCCCGCTTATATCAAGCGCTTAATTCCAAGGATCAGGATATAGCCATTGAGCCGATCCAATTGTGTCAAGCCAATGAGCTGACTCGAAGCATTGTTGATCACGCTACAACGATGATTAACCACATTAACAATCGCACCAATGTCGTCGAGTCCAAGCAACAATTGATGGCCGATATCCGCAGTTTACATGGCAAAAGAGTGCCTGAAGTCGCTGCCTTGTTAGAACTCATGCTGACTTCGCCCAGCTTTATCGTTCCAGAAACGGAAGCGTTACAGGAGGCAGCTGCAAATCTATTGTTGGAATTGGATCTGCCGGAGGCGAATCAATTCGCAGTATCCTTGCACGTTGCCTACAACCGTAAATTCATTGCGTATAGCTTCCGAGCAGCGTTGCGAATACTTCCACCAGTCGGATGTTTATGAACGTTATTGCCATGATCTCATAGATAAAAAATCAACAGCAGCTAAGGATTTACTTCGTGTTCTGTACGAGGTGACGCCATCGTTGCATGCCCAATTGTATGCCAATGACGCTGTCGCTTCTTCCGATCTATCGCAATGGGATCCTAGATGGATTTACCTCTTCATACAATTGGATGAAGAAGAGCTGGTGGGCAGATTTGCTCAAGAATCAGACCCGAAAGTGACAGCTTATCTTATTAAGAAGTGTGAAGAACATCCTAACTTTACGCACGCGAAAACATCACATTCCTTGCTGATCTTATTCCGTCAAAACAGTCCAGAAGCACCTAAACTTCTCATGAATCTTCTGGAGAAAGGCGGAAATAAGCAGTTCTACTACTTGGATCGCATCCAACTTTTGCTGCTTACGCTGTTGCCTAAGCCATATGCGGATAGATTGCGACAGTTCGCAGAAGGTTTATCCTATCAGGGTATGAAAAGTCAATTGCTGGACATCGCTGATTCGATTGCGGCAAAACAGGAATTTGAACCAGAAAATGGACCTGAAGATCGTTTAATTTATGCAGAGAAGGGACAGGGATTATGGGGATGGATCAAAAGCAAGATGTCGTAAGATTGCCCTCCGAGAGGTTGTATGCTGAAGAATTAGAGGCTTTGAAAACGCTAGATCAGGATGCCAAGCCTGCTGGCTGGCAGCTCTCTCCGAAAGCCGTGCTTACTTTTCTAACAGGCGGACAAGTAAAAGGAATTACCATCACACCTAAATATATTGGGAATAAAAGATTAGTAGAAATGGCTATCGCTACGCTATTAACGGATCGAGCTTTGATGTTAATTGGGGAGCCAGGGACAGCGAAGTCTTGGCTTTCGGAGAATTTGACCGCTGCAATAACGGGGGATTCCGGCAAGGTCATCCAAGGTACAGCGGGTACGAGCGAGGAGCATATCCGATATTCGTGGAATTATGCGATGCTGCTGGCACAAGGACCTTCTGATCAGGCGATCATTAAAAGCCCTATCTTCCGCGCGATGGAATCTGGCCAAATTGCACGATTCGAAGAGATTTCCCGCTGCGCGTCAGAGGTACAAGACGCTCTGATTTCGATTCTATCAGAGAAAACCATTTCGATTCCGGAGTTGGGTAGAGAACTGTTCGCAACTAGAGGTTTCTCGATCATCGCGACAGCCAATACGCGTGACCGTGGCGTGAATGAGATGTCAGCGGCATTGAAGCGCCGCTTTAACATCATTGTGCTTCCGTCACCAACAGAGATTGAGACGGAAGTAGAGATTGTTCGCAAGCGGGTCAGCGAAATCTCAGCCAGCTATGAACTGAAAGCGACGCTTCCAGACGAGGAGGCGGTGTTGAAGGTTGTGACGATTTTCCGCGAGCTGCGAAGCGGAATGACGCTTGACGGCAAAGAAAAGGTGAAAGGGCCGAGCGGTGTTATTTCGACAGCAGAAGCAATTTCACTGCTTACAGGCAGTATGGCTCTTGCTGGAAGCTTCGGCAGTGGTCGCATCAGTGAGGAAGATATCGCAGCAGGGCTTCAAGGTGCGATTGTCAAGGACGAAGAGAAGGATCGCCTCGTCTGGAAGGAATATCTTGAAAATGTGATGAAAAAGCGGGGATCGACATGGAGAAATCTGTACTTCGCGTGTTCGGAGATGAACAAGTAGACACTAGTCAGGGGTTTCATGTTTTCGGAATTCGACATCTATCGCCTGCAGGGGCGCATCACCTTCTAGCTTTTTTAGAAGAGATCCAGCCTACGATTGTGCTCATCGAAGGTCCTAGCGATGCAAGTCATTTGATTCGCGAGCTGACATCACTGGGCGTTGTACCGCCGATTGCCATTTTGGCCTACACGGACGGGTTGCCTGTAAGAACACTCTTATATCCGTATGCTAATTATTCACCGGAGTATCAGGCTTTTGTGTGGGCTAGCCAGAACCAAGCGCAAGCTGCATTTATAGATTTGCCGTCTGTTCATGCTTTGGCGTTATATGAACAGCGGCATCTTAAGCGAATTGCAACCGATTCTCAATCACAAGAGCCAGAAGACTTTACCATGTATGCTACGGAACAAAGCACGCTCTATCAACGGATCGCTGAACTTTCGGAGGAGCCTGACTATGAGGCGTATTGGGAGCGGCATTTTGAGCATAATTTGAATCCGGATGCCTATCGGCAAAGTATTCATCAGTTTTCCAAGCAAATGCGGGAGCTTACTTCAAGTCAGGAGCTGCTGCTTGCCCCTCAGGAAGCTGCTTACAATGAAATCCGTGAATCGTATATGAGGCGTAAAATTCAAGATGCTATAGCTGATGGTCATACCCCAGATAAAATTGTTGTCGTCACAGGTGCACATCATGCCTCAGCGATGAATTTGCAAGCCCCGGCAATGACGGATGCAGAGTTAAAAGTTTTGCCAAAAACAACAACCAAACTGACGCTGATGCCATACTCATTCTATAAGCTATCTTCGCATTCCGGGTATGGTGCTGGGAATCAAGCTCCTGCGTACTACGAGTTGTTTTGGCAGTGTCTGCAAAGCGGCGATCTTAATAAGCTTCCTGCTCTTTATTTCTCACAAGTAGCGGCTCATTTAAGAGCGCATGGCACTTATCGGTCGACAGCTTCGCTTATCGAGGCTGTTAGGCTTGCAGAGGCGCTTGCCTCCATGCACGACGGAAACTTACCGACCTGGAAAGATTTGCGCGACGCGGCGATTGTATGCCTTGGTAATGGCGAACTTTCGACGATTGCCGAGGCATTGGCAAGAACGGATGTTGGCACAGCCATTGGTCGTTTGCCCGAAGGCGTTAGTCAAACGCCCATTCAAGATGATTTGAATAGAGAGCTTAAGAGACTTAAGCTGGATAAGTATAAAACTGCGGTAGCCACGACGCTCGAGTTGGACCTGCGGGAGAATCGTAGAGTGAAGTCCGAGGAAGCGGCGTATATGCACTTAAAGCGTTCTATTCTTTTACAGCGATTGGAACTGTTAGGTATTCAGTTTGCCAGGAAAGAACGTGTCCATCAAGATTCCGCCTCCTGGGCTGAGAATTGGGTGCTTCGCTGGACGCCAGAATCCGAGATCCAGGCGGTGGAGTCCACCTTGAAGGGGGAGACCATCGAGTTGGCAGCGGCTTTCGTACTGAAGGAGAAGCTGGAGACTTGCGCAGACATCGCGGAAGCTTCGCGCATGATTCGTATCGCTTGCGATTGCCATTTAACGGAGCTCATGGATCAAGCCATAACCACGCTGCAAGGTCTTGCCGTTGACGCGGGCAACTTTGAACAGATAGCTGTCGCGGCTTATGAACTATCTGTTCTGATCCGATATGGATCAATTCGCCGCATTGAAACGGAATCGCTAGTTCCGCTGCTCCAGCAGCTATTTCTTCGGGGAACGCTGTTGCTTGTCGATGCTGCTGGCTGCAACGACGATGCGGCTGGGGGGATGGTGCGCGGGATTCAGTCGCTCCATACCGTTGCCCAAGAACATTATAACCAAGTCGATGAAGGCTTATGGTTCAACAAACTGCAGGATTTGGCTTCGCGAGATGATCGGAATGCGAAGTTGTCAGGCTTCGCCTTCGCGATTCTGCTTGAACGTAATGAGATAGCGGATGAACAGGTTGAACGGGAGGTTTCACGCCGGCTGTCTCCTGGGATTCCCGTCGACCTAGGTGCAGGGTGGTTTGAAGGAATGTCCATGCGCAACCGATATGCTCTATTATCAAGGGTAACGCTATGGCAGCAACTCGATGCGTATATCGGTTCGTTGCAGAAGGACGCCTTCCATCGCTCGCTTGTCTTTCTGCGTCGATCTTTCAGCTCATTCGAGCCTAGGGAGAAGGCGGCAGTGGCTGAAATGATAGGTGACATTTGGGGTGTTGGTGCAGATACAGCAGGTGCTGCTTTACAGCAACCTTTAAGCGAGGAAGAGAAGGAGAAGCTGGATGAGCTCAATGAATTTGATTTTGGGGATTTGTAGCCTATGACAACGATCAATCCAGAGCAAATGAAACGTTGGCGGTTGATATTAGGCGCAGCTTCTGAAGAGAAGTTGCAGTCGTATGGTACAGGAGAAGCTATGCTCGACGAAGAGTCTCGTCTCATGGATGAGGCGCTTGCAGCCATTTATGATGATACAGGCGGCGTCATCACTGACGATGCCACCCAGACCGGCCATTCACGTAAAGCAGCCGGACTGGGGCCATCGTCACCCAAGCTAGCCAAGTGGCTTGGCGATATCCGTACCTTTTTCCCTCCAGATGTCGTGTCTGTTATCCAGTCCGATGCCATCGAGCGCAAGGGCTTGAAGCAGTTGCTCTTTGAGCCAGAACTGCTTTCTCAAGTTAAGCCTGACATTCAGATGGTGGCGACATTAATGGCGCTCAAAGGGAAAATACCAGAGAAAACGAAAGATACCGCGAGGCAACTCGTCAAAGCGGTTGTCGACGAAATCGTGAAACGACTATCACAGGATTTACGACGTGCAGTTACTGGCGCACTCAACCGCAGGCAGCATTCACCACTGCCATCTGCATCGGGTTTGGACTGGAACACAACGATCCGTAAGAATTTGAAGAACTACAACCAAGAGAGGGGACTCTTGCTGCCAGATAAGGTTTATTTCTTCGATCGCGCTAGGCGGAGCAAGGAGTGGACCGTCATTCTAGATATCGACCAGAGCGGTTCCATGGCGGGCTCAGTCATTTACGCTTCGATCATCGGTTCGATCTTCGCCAGCATGCCCGCTTTGGATACGCGAGTGGTGGCCTTTGATACGGAGGTTGTGGATTTAAGCGAACAATGTGCAACGGATCCCGTTGACATGTTGTTTGGGATTCAGCTTGGCGGGGGGACGGATATTAACAAATCCCTCGCGTATTGCTCATCTTTTATCGCAGAGCCGAAGAAAACGTTGTTTATCTTGGTCTCGGATCTCTATGAAGGCGGCAACCGAACAGAGATGATACAACGATTGCTCGACATGCATCAATCTGGTGTGAAAACCATCTGTTTACTTGCTTTAACAGACCAAGGTGTGCCTTCTTACGACGATGCTGTTGCGAAAAAGCTAGCTCAGCAGGGCATCCCATGTTTTGGCTGTTCACCAGATAAGCTGCCTGAGTTGATTGAAGGTGCGTTGAAAGGGCAAGACCTCTCGGTACTTGCTGAGCGTGTGAAGCAGGGGCAGAAGTAGCGTAGGTGGTGCTGGGTAGGAACGCTCAGGAAGCGGACGCGAGATCTCGCCGATCGGATGCGTTGGTTGCGCTTGGTTTTGGAGGGGTTCCCAGGTCACGCATCTGTTTTAACTGGAAAATATACAGCTATTTCCGATGGATTTCCTTGGGAAATTGAATTAACTGTAAAACATGTAGGTAAAACTTCCGTTTTTGTTCGGATTGGCTATAATCCCCAAAATTAACTACAGGTTTTCCATCTATTCTGTGTTTGTTCAGAAAATCCCACCATTTAACTGGATAAAATCCATCTATTCACCAAGCGCACTCACATCACACAGGAGAAATACGAAATCCCCGCCTCTAGCATGCAGAAATACCCGACCGAGCGCCAGCTCAGTCGGGTATTTCTATTTCAGTCTCACTTCAGCTGTATCCTCATAGAGGCCCTATACTGGGTAGGTGAAATCTCTACATGTTTTAGGAAATTACGACTAAAGCTAGCGAACGATTCGTAGCCGACTTCAAACGCGATATCTGTTACCTTCATTTCGGTTGTTGCTAACAAACTACAAGCGTGTCGAATACGCGTTTCCTGAAGCAGGGTTACAAAGGTCACGCCAAGATGTTGAGATAAGATTTGCGTCACCCTTGAAGGATGACAATGGAAATGAGCGCCGATCAACTCCAACGTTAGCGGGTCACGATAGTGCGTATGAATATAGCGAAGTATGGCCCATGGTAAGGCGGTTTTGGACGACAATTCGGATACATTCGGCTGTACGTCTGAGCTGCTAGGATGGAGCCTGTACAGAAATGCAAGTATACGTTGGAGCTCCCCTTTCAAGAGAAGAGGCTGCCAGATATCAACGGATTGCTCATATTCACGAAGCATTCCTTGCAATTTCTGTCTTACGAGCTCACTTTGTTCAGCACTCAAGTCATAGTGAGTTAAGAATGGATTGTTATCCGAGAGAAGCAAGCGCTCCGCTGGATCCCCAAGTAGCTCCAATCCAAACATACAGTTGAACAGAATGAGTGGACTGCCAGGATTCGCAGTGATTTCATGCACTTGATAAGGAAGCAGTAGGGTAAAGGTTCCAGGTTGCATAGGATGTACTTGCCCGTTAACGGTTTCGTAACCGTAGCCCTCAACAACCAAAGAGAATTCCAA
This sequence comes from Paenibacillus plantarum, assembly GCF_013141695.1. Taxonomy (GTDB): domain Bacteria; phylum Bacillota; class Bacilli; order Paenibacillales; family NBRC-103111; genus Paenibacillus_E; species Paenibacillus_E plantarum. The sequence continues at coordinate 176,200 of NZ_WHNY01000082.1, read as the reverse complement.
GAAATCATGACGATGGCTGGGAAAATGCTGGTCAACTCGATTAATGGATAAATGAAAAGGGAATGTCCCGATATTAGGATAATCCGATAATTGCTTATTGATGGGAAATGTCATGAGAATCACTGCCTATTCAAGAAATGAGAGGTTTGTTCAAGGATTGATAGGTATAGTAAGCATACTTATTGTAACCTATTGATAGATAAGAATGAAGGAGGAACTCTCATGACTTTAACCATTGGTTCATTAACATCCAGTTCTGTTATTACAAGACATCCTGCTAACCCGATCCTCACGGCAGATTCCGTGCCCTATCCTACAGCGCTTACATTCAATGCTGGCGTTACCAAATTCCAAGGCCAATATATTATGGTGTTCCGTAATGACCACGGCTCTGTCAAGGATCAAACGTTAGAGCCTTCGCATACAACCGATCTAGGCCTTGCCTACAGCAAAGACGGCATTCATTGGGATGTACAGTCGAAACCTTGTTGGAAGTTGTATGACGAGGAAATCACACGCGTCTATGACCCTCGACTTACCGTGATGGACGGACGTGTTTACATGTGCTTCGCGGTAGATACACGCCATGGTGTTAGAGGTGGGATTGCGGTAACGGATGATTTTGATAAATTTGAAATTTTGTCCATGTCAGCACCAGACAACCGGAATATGGTTCTTTTTCCTGAGAAAATTAATGGTAATTATGTACGTCTGGAACGTCCTTTCCCGGTTTACAGCCGCGGGAAAGATCAATTTGATATTTGGATTTCGCAGTCGCCTGATCTCAAATACTGGGGAGATACGGATCTCCTACTAGGTGTAGAACATGTTCCATATGCGAATGATAAAATTGGACCTGCCGCACCGCCAATTCGTACGTCCAAGGGTTGGTTAACGACGATCCATGCCGTTGATATCGATTCAAACCGTGGTAAAAATGGCTGGGAGGCATCGTGGAAAAAGCGTTATACAGCAGGTTTAATGCTGCTTGATTTGGAAAACCCGAAGAAGGTTATCGGACTTTATAAGGAGCCATTATTAGCACCCGAAGTTAGTTACGAAACAGATGGGGGCTTCCGTAATGATGTCATTTTCCCAGGCGGCATGATTCTTGAAGATGATGGTGAAGTGAAAATCTACTATGGAGCAGCAGATACAGTTGAATGTTTGGCAACTGCTCATGTGGATGATTTGGTGAAGTTATGTTTGGAAGGAAATAAATAGCGCCTGTTGACATTTGCTGATGAAGATGCAAGAATGAGTTAACTAAATGTTCGAATAAATTCATTGACGAGAAAGAGTATAAGGAGCCCTTGATCCACAGAGAGTTGGCAGTTGCTGAGAGCCAATGTTCAAGACTTCGTAGAAAATCCTCTCCGAGAAGGAAAGCTGAAGCATGTGAGTAAGCTAACCCGGGTTCCAGCCGTTACTAAGGATGCGTATGATGGTACGTAGTTAGAGGTGTCGTAAGATTATGATAATCATAATCCTTACGGAACTAGGGTGGTATCGCGAGATGAAATCTCGTCCCTTATGGGACGGGATTTTTTGTGTTTTTCAAATAACCTTTTCGTCAAGGAACGAACGTTAAGTTGGATGAATTGAGAGGATGAGACCTATGAGAAAAGTGGATGTAAAAGAAAAGGCAAGGACGCGAGAGCTCCGTGTTCTTGAACAGTGGAAACAGAATGACACATTTCGCAAATCAATTGAAAACAGAGAGGGACAACCCAACTTTGTTTTTTATGAAGGTCCCCCAACAGCGAATGGTGAGCCGCATATCGGACATGTGCTGGGACGAGTAATTAAAGATTTCATCGGTCGCTACAAAACGATGTCAGGCTTCCGCGTCATACGCAAAGCAGGGTGGGATACACATGGGCTTCCTGTTGAGCTAGGCGTAGAGAAGAAGCTAGGTATTTCTGGCAAACAGGAAATCGAATCCTATGGAGTCGCCAAATTCGTGGAGGCGTGTAAGCTCAGCGTTTTCGAATATGAGAAGCAGTGGCGTGAAATGACCGAAGCGATCGCCTACTGGACGGACATGGAGAACCCCTATGTCACACTAACTAATGATTATATCGAAAGTGTTTGGCATATTTTATCCACGATTCATGCGAAAGGGCATCTATACAAAGGTCATCGCGTAAGCCCATATTGCCCAGATTGCCAAACAACACTCAGCTCACACGAAGTTGCCCAAGGTTATGAAGATGTGAAAGATCTGAGTGCCACTGTGAAATTCACAAGTAAGAACGCAGATGAACATTTCCTGGCATGGACGACTACGCCATGGACATTGCCTGCCAATGTCGCTTTAGCTGTCAATAAAGATGTCGATTATGTCAAAGTCAAACAGCATGGTGAAGTGTACATCGTAGCACACAACCTTGTTGATAAGATCATGAAAGGGGAGTATGAACTCCTATCCACGCATAAAGGTGCCGAATTTGTAGGAACACCTTATATGGCACCTTTTGATTATTCACAAGTTACGAAAGGACATATCGTCGTAGACGCAGACTATGTTAGCGACACTAGCGGTACGGGGATCGTCCATATTGCACCAGCTCACGGAGAAGATGATTATCGCACCGTACGCCAACATGAATTGGATTTCGTAAATGTGGTGGATGCTAGAGGTCGTTACGTCGATCAGGTCATCGATTTTGCCGGTCGTTTTGTGAAGGATTGCGATATTGATATCGTTAAAAACTTATCTGAGCGTGGTCTGTTGTTTTCGAAGGAACGTTATGAGCATAGCTATCCATTCTGCTGGCGCTGTAAATCGCCGCTTCTCTATTATGCGACGGAGAGTTGGTTCATCCAAACAACGGCTATTAAAGATCAGTTAATTGCGAACAACAGTCAAATCACATGGTATCCTTCGCATCTGCGGGAAGGTCGGTTTGGGAAATTCTTAGAAGAACTTGTCGATTGGAATATCAGCAGGAATCGCTATTGGGGTACGCCACTCAACGTTTGGATCTGCGAAGAATGCAAAGCAGAATATGCACCTCACAGCCACAAGGACCTACGTGATAAATCAATTGATCAGATCGAGGAAAGCCTTGAGCTGCATAAGCCGTACGTGGATCAGGTGAAGCTGCGCTGCGCTTGCGGCGGTACCATGCATAGAACCTCGGAAGTCATTGACGTCTGGTTCGATAGCGGCTCCATGCCATTTGCCCAGTATCATCAGCCATTTGAGAACAAAGAACTGTTTCAAGAGCAGTATCCCGCGGATATGATCTGCGAGGGGATCGATCAGACGCGCGGCTGGTTTTTCAGCTTGCTGGCAGTCTCTACCCTTTATAATGGGCAAATCCCGTATAAATCCGTCTTATCTACAGGGCATGTTCTGGATGAGAATGGACAAAAAATGTCCAAGAGCAAGGGCAATGGGATAGATCCTTGGGAAATCATCAACGAATTCGGCACCGATGCATTCCGATGGGCCTTGTTATCCGATAGCGCACCCTGGAGCAGCAAGAAATTTTCTAAGCAGATTGTCGCCGAGGCTAAATCCAAAGTCATTGATACGATCAACAATACACATGCTTTCTATGCGTTGTATGCACAAATTGATCAATATCAACCAGATAACCATCCGCAGATAACTTCCGTGAATGTGTTAGATCGATGGATTCTATCTAGATTGAACAGTACTTTGCAACATGTTGTAAAAGGACTAGAAATCAATGATTTCTTAAACCCGGCGAAGCAAATTGAAACGTTCGTAGATGAACTGAGCAATTGGTATATCCGACGCTCGCGAGATCGGTTCTGGGGAAGCGAATGGACCGAAGATAAAATTGCTGCTTATCAAACCTTACGTCATGTTCTGCTAACACTCGCACAACTGATTGCTCCCTACACACCACTTATTGCAGATGATCTCTATGCGAATTTGGGAGGCAAGGGGAGTGTGCATCTTACCGATTATCCGAAAATGGACGAAACGTTATACGATGTATCATTGGAGAATGAGATGGAAACCGTGAGGCAAATCGTGGAATTGGCTCGCAATATCCGGAATGAAACGGGAATCAAGACTCGGATGCCGCTTTCGGAGTTATACGTTTCGTTTGACGGTGCGCGTAATATTGGCGGTTTTGAAGATATCATCCAAGATGAGATCAATGTGAAATCGATCCATATCGTATCGAGTGATGTCGGCTTCGTACGGTTTACTTTCAAGTTAAACTTGAAAGCTGCAGGTAAAAAGTTCGGGAAATTCGTGGGACCCGTGCAAGCTCAGTTGAAGCAGCTATCAGCTCTAGAAGCAAAAGCAGTGATGGACAACGGCTTCCTGGATATGATGATTGATGGCGAAGAGCTGCACATTCTGCTTGAGGATTTACTTATCGAGAAACAAGCGAATGAAGGTTATGCTTCCGTATCAGGTTACCAAATGACGGTTGCCTTAAACACGACAATGACGGAAGAGTTAGAACAGGAAGGGTTAGTTAGAGAGGTCATTCGAGCAATTCAAGATTATCGCAAAAAGATAGGACTCCCGATCGAAAAACGCATCGATCTGGTTCTAGCTGTAGACGCAGAGTTACAAACTGCTTTAGAACGGTTTGACCATGTTCTACATGAACATGTGCTGCTAAATAGTGTTCGATATGCAACTGAGCCCAACATGGAAACCGTTTCGTATGGAGAGAGCAAGTTCAGTTTACTTATCGTGTAAAAAGAATGTATGAATAGTTAAGTGTCACATTTCCACTTCACCTACAATATGATGGGTCTAGACATATACTCAATTGAGGTGAGCGAATGGCAGTCGTGAAAGCTAGAAAGCAGGATATCGACATGTTGGCAAGGTTGCTTCGGGCTGAAGCTGAGACCGAAGGCGAAACGGGTATGTTTCTTGTTGGAAATGTTGGCATTAATCGAATAAGAGCGAATTGCTCCGATTTCAAAAATCTCCGGACAATTCCCCAAATGATCAACCAACCGCATGCGTTTGAAGCGTTGCAGCACGGGTTGTATTATCAAAATGCAAGAGAAAGAGAGCGTCGCATTGCACAAAGAGCTGTGGATGGGGAGCGGGCTTGGCCAGGTAAATTTTCACTTTGGTATTTTCGACCGGGAACGTTCGACAATCCTGGACCTTGTCCAGATACCTGGTATAATCAGCCGATAGCAGGCCGCTACAAGAAGCACTGTTTTTATGAGCCGACCGCCAAAGAATGTCAAAATGTTTACAATACGTTTTAATAGTACGAATAGAATCGTTAAACGAGAAGAAAGAGCTGCCAATGGGCAGCTCTTTTTATTGTTATTTATTATTTAATTGATTGTGTTCCGCAAGGTAACCTGGATTATCATAAGCACCACCAGGATCAATATCGCTCACACCTTCCCATACATTTACAACATTCACCTGATCCGGGTGTTCAAAAATAAGGAGTCCTGAAGGCAGCCTTCTTTCGCCATATCGGCTTGATGGATGCGTGATGAGATCACGCCCGACGACCATTTCAGAGGAAGCACCTCCGTCTAAGAAACCGGCATTAACACAACCTTCTTTCAGTAAAAGGTCTTGGACATCTTTTAAAGAAGCGCCGATACTTTTGGTCTGACGTCCATCAATGACGATCATTACAATAACGCCATCTGCGCGTTGACCAATGGCTGTCCGCGGGTTCAGACCATCTCCAACGATGGGGAGTGCTTTACCATTTGCAATGATGCGCGGATAGAAAGAAACAGCGTCCGTCACATGCAAGGCTAAGAGCTCATCAATCGAATATTTTCCAATAATTAATTTCCCCGTATGGTCAAACGCGACGACTTGTTGAGGTACAGTACCATCAACGCTTGTATACAGAATCTTACCTCCAGACATAATAACCCCAATGGGAGCGAACCCATTTCCTAGGCCTTGGGGGTCATCGAAGCCTCCACCATTAATACCTGCAAGCGCCCCTGTACGATTCACCATCGAACTAATCGTTTCCCCTTGACCCACTTTACTTGGCACAACGACACGAATTGCTCTCGGATCGTATACCACCATTTTTTTGCCGACCCAGCCACGTCCTGCGATATCTTCAACATCTATGACCTTGCCATCCTGTTTCTGAATCGTGATAGCATTCAAATCTTGCTTCTCAATGGCGTTATTTTCACTCATTTGCTGGACATTTTGAATCATTTCATCCCGTTTCTTCACACCTACAAAAATCCATGCCCACTCCCGATGTTGGGTAGCAATAAAGGTATCCGCAAGAAACAGGCGAATTTTCGATCCTGGGGGAGTTAAGAACAGAAAGCTTACAGATAGAAATACAATAATTATACAAATGAATATGGAACGTTTCAGCCAGCTCACGCTTTGTTCATGTTTGTAAGTAATACCCGCTAGCTTCATGATAATAAGTGCCTACTTTCTAATAATTTTAAATACGATTAAACCTATATTCCTTGCGTGACGATCTGAAAATTAAGGTATTGAAGCATCCTCGTATATAGTACAAAGCTAGTATAAGTATACAAAATGAATCTGTAGCAAAGATGAAAATAAGCTTAAAATCTTCATTTTTATATCGTGTAAATAGAACCAAACCTACCAAATTATTCATCAATTTGAGAAGTGGAAACACAAATGGCCACCCGGAAGGGCAGCCAAATTCGTAGAATTAACCTTTGTTAAGAAACTGAATTCGCTGAGAAACCTTGTTTGCCATTTCTTGAGACGCTTGGAATAGGTATGTAAGAACAATACGTTGTATGTCAGTAGAAATAGTAGCTAGATCGGCAGCAAGGTTCTCCACCAAATGTTCCTGTTGGATAGGAGGGAGGGCATTATAATACTGTCCCGCTTGCGAGAAATTATCTGGATTAGGTATATCGGATCGAACAAGTCGGCCTTCAACAAATCTACCTTCGCCACTGGTCTCAAGTGAACGTGGCGTCCAGTTCTGCTGATGATTAATGGGGATCTTTCGGAAATCAGATCCTAAGCGATGCCGCTGTGAATCCCAATAAATATTCGTACGACCTTGGAGCATTTTATCGTCCGATAGTTCGGCACCTTCCAGAAGATTCGCTGGAGAAAAGGCGATTTTCTCGACTTGCTCCATAAAGTTATCTGGATTGCGGTTTAATACGAGCCTGCCAACTGGCATCATCGGAAATTGCCTTTCATCCCAAACTTTAGTATCGTCTAGTGCATCGTAGGGGAGATTGGCACCTTCACTCGGATCCATCAACTGAACATACAGCCCGTATTCGACAGTTTTGCCTGCTGCCAGCGTATCAAAGAGGTCCTTACTCGCATAATCAGGATTTTCACTAGCTAATTGCGCTGCTTCGCGGCTATCAATAACTTGTATACCTGCTAATGGGTACCAATGATATTTCACAAACGTACGAATGCCTTGCTCGTTTCGCCAGACATATGTATTAACGCTATGACCTGGAATATGACGAAGACTCTTGATGGTTCCAGCATCCGAGTATAATTGAACAAGGAAATGAGTGGCTTCTGGCGCACGGGCGATGAAGCTCCAGAAGCGTTCAGGATCGATCAGATTGTTAACTGGTGATGGCAGAAAGGCTTTAATCGACTCTGGAAATCGAATGGCATCCCGAACAGAGAAGACAGGGATATGATTACATAACAAATCGAATACCCCTTGATCAGTGTAAAATTTCGTTGAGAAACCGCGCACATTTCGGGACGTATCCGGGGTACCTTTATTACTTACAGCCAGGGAAAATCGGACCGTGACAGGAACTTGTTGGCCCGGTTTTTGTAGAAAGTGAAGCTTCGTATAGGGAGCCATTGAATTCACGGTCTGAAAGTAGCCAAAAGCTCCACAACCTTTCACATGGACAGGTCTTTCAAGAATCTTAGTATGTATGAAAGTCTCTAAAGTTTCATGTAAGACACTATCTTGTTCCAGGACAGGTCCTTGATTACCTACGGTTTGGGAATGAAATTTCGCAGGTGCGTCTTCTGACCATTGAGAAACACCGTTCTGATGATTAGGCTTCTGGGGCAATCCTCGATTATCTTCCATGATTCAACCTCCTGAACACATATCACTGATTTAGATCGTTATGCTGGAAAACCAACAATTATGCCAAACACCACTTGGGAAGATCAAACTGTAAAATTCCTAGGTTGACATACTATCTACTAAAAGGTAGAATGGCGACATGACCAAAACCAACAACAATAAAAACACTTCAGAACTTATTCTGGACACAGCCCAAGCGTTTGTTCAGCAATATGGGTTTAACGGATTCAGCTATTCGCATATTGCAGAAAAAGTAGGCATACGCAATGCCAGTATTCATTACTACTTCCCGAATAAGGAGGACCTGGGAGAAGCTCTGATTGCACGTTATCTCCAAAATTTCAAAGTATTTGTTGCTGGAATAGATGCTGAGACGCCGAACAATGTAGAGAAGTTGCGCAAATTCATCTTACTCTACAGTGGTCCAGTTCAAGATTACTGTGCTTGCCTAAGTGTCATGCTATCGACTGATCTGGCAACTTTATCAGGCAGAGTGCAGAGCGGGTTAACCCAATTCTTCGCTGCCAATCTAGAGTGGTTGGAACGCGTGCTTGATGAAGGGCGACGTGAAGATCAGTTGAATTTTGAAGGCGCCGCGGATGCACAAGCTCACCAATTTCTGGCAGCACTTCAAGGGGCACAATTATTGTCGAGAAGTTTTCAAGATGTAAGCAAGTATGATAAGATTGCCGATGGTCTAATATCCGCTTTAACTTGAAAAAGAAGGCGGATTATTTTTTGATAATTATCTACCTTTTAGTAGGTAGAATTAATAAGAGGAGTTGTTGATATGAGTTTTCAAAATAAAGCAGTCGTCATTAGAGGTGCAAGTAGCGGTATTGGAAGAGCCGTTGCTATCGGATTGGCATGACTGGATTCTTCCATGTAACTCAGTGGCTGTGACCGAAATGCTGAAGGCAGGCACTGGCCAGTTGCACCAGGAGAAATTGTTGACGCGATTGTTTATCTGGAATCTGCCAACTTCGTAACCGGAGAGATTCTGCATGTCGATGGCGGCCAAAACGCTGGACAATGGTAAGAATTTTGATGTTTGTAGGCTATTACTTTAGTGAGGAGGTGAGAAAACATGTTGTATGAACTGCGAATTTATCATGTTAATCCCGGCAAAATGCAGGTTCTTCATGAAAGATTCAGAGATCATGTGATCGAATTATTTTTGAAACATGGCATGAAGATTACGCAGTATTGGGAAGATATCAATGACGCTAATAATCGGCTCTATTATGTTGTTGAACATGACAATATGGAAACCCGCAATGATAACTATGAACGTTTCCGCAACGATCCGGAATGGATTAAAGTGAAACGGATTTCAGAACTGGATGGGCCTTATCTTAACAATCAAGAGAGTATATTTATGAAAACCGCAGCTTTTTTCGAAAACAAATGAACCAGGACAAAACGCTGTCAGCAAATACGAATATAATTAGAAATGGAGCAAACTAACTATGAAAACATTAGTCATCATTACTCATCCAAATATCGAGGAATCTAACTGGAATAAAGCTTGGCTGGAAGCTTTACAAAAACAAGGTGAGTTCACAATTCATGAATTATATAAAGAATATCCAGACGAAAATATCGATGTTGCCAAAGAACAACAGCTAATTGAAGCACATGACCGGGTTATTTTCCAATATCCGCTTTATTGGTACAGTACGCCTTCTTTACTTAAAAAGTGGTTCGATAACGTCCTACAATATGGGTGGGCTTATGGTCCAGATGGCAGTAAAACAGCAGGCAAAGAAATCGGTGTAGCGATTTCGACATACGGCACGGAAGCTTCATATCAGCCTACAGGCTCTAATCGTTTTACACTACAAGAAATATTACGTCCGATGGAAGCACTTGCCCAATTTATCAGCGCTTCCTATCTGCCTCACTTTGCACTAAACGATACTTCAACGGTTACCGATGAGCGGTTAGCACAAAGCAGCAAGGATTACATTCATCATATTCAAACTGTAAAGCCGGTTCTAGTTACCCAATGAGTGATTTACTAATTGACGTATTTATGGATGTGACGTGCACTAGCGTCAATAGTTTACCTTTCAATAGATAGATAAACGATGTGGAATACTTATTCCAAGGAGGTCAATCTCTATGCCAGTTGTTACGATTAAAGTAACCCGTGAGGGAACCACCCCAGAGCAATCGTCTGTTACGGCTGAAGAAAAAGCGGCACTTATTAAAGGTGTCAGTGAGCTTCTCCTAAACGTGCTTAACAAGCCATTGGAATCAACTCATGTTATTATTGAAGAAGTTGAGTTGGACAATTGGGGATGGGGCGGATTACCAGCACTTGAATACCGCAATCAGCGATCCTCTCACAAGTGATAGGAGGCAGAAGATCATTTATCTGAATACAGCACTTTGCCGCATATTTGATATTCGTTATCCCATCTTCTTAGCCGGCATGGCAGGTGGGCCAGGTACGGTCAGCTTAACAGCTGCCGTATCGAACGCAGGTGGATTGGGGACACTCGGTGCCGCCTATATGGAGCCTGAAGCGATTCGTACGGCCATTCAAGACATTCGGAAGTTAACGAACTCGCCATTCGGCGTAAATTTATTTGTTACTCGTGCTCAAGATGATAATACGAGAATACCGGAAGTTCAACAGGAACTGAATGTGATGAGAGCTAAACTCGGCATACCGCAGGTTGTGGCAGAAGAGGTGAAGACACCCGATCATTTTGAGCAGCAATTCGCCGTTCTGCTAGAAGAAAAAGTGCCAGTGATCAGTACGGCTTTCGGCGTACTTCCACCTCATATGACAGAGCAAGCTAAAGCGGCAGGGATTCGAATCGTGACGATGGTGACTACCGTCGATGAAGCGATTCTTGCTGAACAAGCCGGATGTGATGCGATTGTGGCTCAGGGAAGTGAAGCTGGTGGTCACCGCGGTACATTTGAGATTGCGAATCGCCCCATGGGCGCGAACATAGGCACTATGGCGTTAGTGCCGCAAATTGTTACACATGTTCAGGTACCCGTAATTGCGGCAGGCGGGATTATGGATGGTCGTGGATTAGTTGCCGCGCTGGTGCTCGGAGCACAGGGGGTTCAGATGGGTACGCGATTCTTGACTTCGATGGAATCGGGAGCCCATATCGCTTATCAAAACAAACTGCTTGCTAGTACGGAGGAAAGCACCGTAATCACGAAGGTATTTTCAGGTCGACCTGCAAGAGGTGTCACGAACGAATTTATTAAAGTTTGGGATCAGAACGGGGTAGAACCGCTTCCTTTTCCGACCCAAAATACGGCTACAAGAGATATTCGAAATTCTGCTGCAAAGCAACATAATTCCGAGTATATGTCATTATGGGCAGGGCAAGGTTTGCGGTTGCTTACTGCAGGACAAAGTGCGGGGAGTATCTTACTTGAAACCATTCAGCAGGCGCAAACGATTCTCTCCCAAATCAAAAATTCTTGAATGTAAGTAGGCAGGAATCCTCATAAGAGGTATTTCTGCTTATTTTTTACTGTTGACTGATAATTGCAATAGGATTATATTAAATATTATTAGATTGAATAATTATAGGATATTATATCTATTTAAAATTATACCTAAGAGGTAAGGAGCAATTCATATGAATATACAAATATTAGGACCAGAACAACAAGGGAAAGAAGAATTTGATGGAGGAAAAATAATGGCACAGAAACCAATAGGTTTCTCGGGCCAAGGGGCTGTTACGGTTAGATTGGGTCCGCTATTCTATTGGGCTTGGGGAAAGGCAGAGTCGGCAGGAGGGATTGGTTTCCATCCTCACCAAGGATTTGAGATTCTTTCTTATGGCATTTCTGGTCAAGGCTTTCACCGAGACACACTTGGTACGGAGAGCATACTTCAACCAGGTGATATTCAACTCATGCAAGCGGGCTCGGGAATGCATCATGCTGAGAGCGTCGAAGCAGGATTTGAAAGCTTTCAAATATGGCTTGAGCCTTTCTTGAATGAAGCAGTGCGAAGAGAGCCAACCTATTCATTGTTCAAGCACGCGGAGTTCACTCAAACAGAGCAGGATGGCGTTAAGGTGAAATTCATTCTGGGTGAAGGATCACCTGTCAACCAACTCGTTGCAGATGCACGTATGTTTGATGTTGAAGTGGAGGCAGGTGCGACGTATGTTCACCGGCTTTTACCGAACCGTACGCTTGGTGGTCTGTCTATTAGAGGGAACGGTGGCTCCTTTATCATACCGGGACAAGAGTCCATCCAATTTGTGAATAAAGACTTTGCTATAGTTAAAACGGACCAAGAAGAGGACATCAATATTCAAGCGGTTGGAGAGACACTTCGGATAATTCTAATTGAAGTTCCTACCGAAGTCGATTATCCTTTGTATAACAAAGCTAGATAAGGTGGTTGAAGAATGACTGAGCGCGACGCTGAAGGTATAGCACTTGATTTAAGGGTTACTCGCGTACTGAAAAACATGGTGAACGTACTGTATGGTAGCCTAGAAAGCGACATAGACAGCTATGGCCTCAGTAGGGAAACCTTTCAAATTCTTGAGTTTCTCTACAATAAAGGTCCGCACCCCATTCAGAAAATAAGTGATACTTTCTCAATTCCAAGCGGAAGTATTACGTATGTGGTAGATAAGTTGGAAAAGAAGAGGTTCGTGGAACGACTTCCTATTCCAGGCGATCGACGTAAAACGAATGTGGTATTAACTGAGGATGGACGCGAGTACTTTGATACGATTTTCCCTAAGCATGTACAAACTATTTCCAACAATTTGTCATATGTAACGGATGAAGAAAAGCTCCAACTTATTGAGTTGCTTAAGAAGATAGGGTATGGGATTAAGAATGCGCAAGACGGACAAACGAAAAAATGCTGAGTAACTTCGGATAACTAAGCGATCCTTGCTCGATGCCCAAAGAATAGTTATGATTACAACATAAATGATGAATATGGGAGGAGTCATTATGACAGCAACCATTATGAATACAGAAGTAGTTATGCAAGAGCTTGAAGCTCTGGGTAAGGAACGTATGAAAAAAATGTACGTATCGAATGGTGCTCATGAGCCGGTATTTGGCGTAGCAACAGGTGCGATGAAGCCGCTCTTCAAGCAAATCAAAATCAATCAACCATTAGCGGAAGAACTCTACGCAACTGGGAATTACGACGCTATGTACTTTGCCGGCATCATCGCAGACCCCAAAGCAATGACCGTAGCAGATTATGATCGTTGGATCGATGCAGCATATTTCTATATGTTGTCTGATTATGTCGTGGCTGTAACGTTGTCTGAAGCAGATATTGCGCAGGAAGTTGCGGATACATGGATCGCGAGCGGCGAGGAATTGAGAATGTCAGCGGGATGGAGTTGCTACTGTTGGCTTCTGGGGAATCGAAAAGACACTGAATTCGACGAAACTAAAATATCCGATATGCTTGACTTGGTGAAAAATACGATTCATACTGCACCTGAAAGAGCGAAATATGCGATGAATAATTTCCTGTACACAGTTGCAGTATCCTATATCCCGTTGCATGATAAGGCGTTTGAAACTGCAAAGGCAGTTGGACCTGTTGAAATCATTCAGGACAAGACGAAAAGTAAATTTCTGAGTGCTTCGGAAAATATTCAAAAAGCTTTAGATAAAACTCGAATTGGATTTAAACGTAAGCATGTAAGGTGTTAAAGAGTGCGAAAATGTAAATTTACATTTTAAGTATAGGGACAAGTCCGTGTAACTCACGGGCTTTTTTAGTTTTTGAACAGAATGACCGAATATTCGTCTATTATTATGGGGAGATTTACCAAACCCATTAGGTAAACTATTGGAGTCTACGGACGATCGTATATGGGAGTGAAGCTAGCAATGGATACTTATTGGAATCACAATACAGCTTTTCATGATGAGTTGATTACAGACGCAAAGCTACGTGGAGGACGTGTTCTCGACATCGGGTGTGGTGACGGATTATTGCTTCAACGCCTCGCGCCATTCGTACAACAAGTTATTGGAATCGACCCCGATAATACGGCGATCGAACTTGCACAAACGCGACTTGCTGCGATCGAGAATGTGGTGCTCATGAACGGTGACTTCCTTGCTTTGTCAGCCCCTTATCAAGAGGAACGATATGCTACTGTTATCTGTGTTGCGACTTTGCATCATATGGATCTGAGAAGCGCACTGCAACAAATGCGCCAAGTTCTCGCACCCGGAGGACGACTTCTCATTATCGGTTTAGCAGATGACAAATCACTAATGGATTTGGTTGTCTCAGGACTAGTGCTGCTTCCTATCCGTATCATGGATCGATTTCATGGCGGGGCCAGCAACCCTAATGTTCGAATTACCGCTCCTAAAGAAACCATTAAGGAGATTCGCCAAGTTGCACAGGAGATACTTCCTGGAGCGAGGGTGCGACGACGTTTCTACTTCCGTTATAGTCTTTCTTGGGACAAACCACTGGAGTAGAACTCGAAATAATCGACTTACAATCACCGTTCACTACCTCAGCGTACTTTTCTTTCGTATGATGCCAATAAACCATAATAGCAAGGGCATCCCAATAAGATTAATAGGAAATATCACGGCAAGCCAAAACTTCGCATAATGCATGGAGTCGTTCGTGTTTCGCGGCAGCAGGGAAATTACAAATACAATCGGCGCAATCCACCAAATGGCATGTTGCCATTTTTTCATATGAAATAATTGCGCGGTACCATAACTGGTTATGAATACATAGAGGGATAGTTTAATGAAAATTCCGACAATCCATAATAAAACAGCCAAAACATCAACGTTCTGAATGAAATCCATGACTGAAATATAGGACATAGCGGAATAGAGCGGATAAATAAATTTAGCCGATAAATGTGGACCAAAGACTAGAATCACAACCAAGACCATGGCAAGAACGGCGATAGAAGCAGCTGCAACTCCCAACAAAGATGAGATCATTGCTCGCTTAGGCTTGGTCATAAAGGCTATTAACATAACCACCATAAAAGATTCACTAAGGAAGGAGGCAGGTGTAAAGCTTGCTTTCACAATGGGGATAACTCCCGAGTTGGCATACACTGGCAGCAGATTATACCAGTCCCAGTCCTTAAAGCTAAATAGGAGGATGACTATACAGCCTAACGCACTAATCGGACCGATGATTTCAGCGCTACGACTAATACTTCTAAGACCACCACTATAAGTCACATATACAATAGCACCTAGCATGATGAGAATAACAATCCAAAGAGGGGTGCTGCTAAACAAGGCAAGGTATACAAAATCCGCATACTCTCTAAGTATGATTCCGGTTACGGATATCCACATGACAAAGTAAGGAAGCAGTATGATTTTTCCTAACCATTTTCCAAGAATCGTCTGTGTGTACTGAATAAAGGTTTGCTCAGGGTAAAGGAGGCTTAATTTGACAGCAATGAATGTCGTAAATAAACAAATCAAAGTTGCGATGATCATTGAAATCCAGGCATCTTGTTTGGCAAGAAACACAGGGGTCGAGATCGTAAAAAGTGCAGTCATCCCAAATTCCATGGAGAAAATCAGCCAAAATAGTTGATATCCGGAGATTTTCATTTCTTAATTTCACTTTCCTTCAATTGGAGTGATGGACCAACTAAACCAATGTATTTTAGCCTTATACGTACATGAACATTGACTTCTATATCGGGAAAAATAGTATCCCATTGTCCCCTTAATTGGTTCCATTCACGGGGATGCTGACGATTCAAGGTTTGATTAAAGTCTAATACATCTGTACCAAATTGTTTTTGAACTTTCGTGATCATATCCCGGACATGATCACTGGTTTTCATATTAATTGTTTGCTGAACAAGCATCAGATTGTGCTGCTCACTAAGGTCCCAATTTGTATTATTCTCACCAACATGGCCTACGCCAGTTAGCTCTATGTCCATCTTCACCTTGTTATTCGGCAATACACTGCTCTTCATGCTACTTCCAAACTTGGTAAGAATGACCCCCACATTCCCATTCGCTTCGGGGATATCTTCCGTTAAATCAAAGTAAGAAATTCGCCTGCGAATCCACTGCCGATATGCGCCCTCGACAAAATTTAAATAACCAACTAATTTATAATCGTGGTTAAAAATGGCGCGACCATAAAATCGAATCGTTTTTTGAGGAGAAGTTCCCTGTACGATATCTACTACTGGCAAAGTGGGGCTGCTTCCTTCGGTACTTGCAGCTTTCATAAAATCGAGATATGACGTACCGGTTGTACCGCCAACTGCTTTATGTATTTTGACAGATGAGACGGATGGAATTTTCTCAAGGGGATAGGGAACTTGCAAAGCTTCCAAGCCTGTATTACCTTTGACCACCCAAATGTCTAAACGAATGCGATTACTAGGATCGCGAGAAAACGCATCCAGCATGTCATGGATACCATTCTTCGCCAGATCCTCCCCGATGTAATAATTATGTCGATGCCCTCGAGTAATGATGCGAGAAAGCTTTTGCCGTGTTTTTTGAATAGCTTCCATCGTACTTTTACCTGTACCAGTCTCGATAAAGAACGGTTTATCACCACCGCTGCCGCCTGTTGTACCTTGGCCTACTCTGGAGGGAACAATGAATTGACCGGCCGTTAAATATGTCCCGTCTTTGGTAATATCAGCCGATGCTGCAAGATTGAAAGCTCTGTCTGAAAGCTCCTCACGGTCCCAACACCCTGTAGTAAGAGGGATAACAAGCACCAACATAAAGCGAGTTGACAGGCGAACTTTCATTTCACTTCATCTCCTTGGTTCCCGTTTCTTCGTTGACCTTTGCGAAATCGCAATTTAGTTGTCGTTGAATTGGACATGGGTAATGTATTCATGCGCCATCTTGGTGCGCGGATCAAAACATCTATTAATTCACTCTTCGTTAAAGGAGCTATCGGGCTTAAGTAAGGGATGCCGAATGACTCCAGATTTGTAAGATGAATAAGCAGGAAGACAGACGCCATGGTAACGCCGTATAGTCCTAGGATCCCTGAGGAAATGAGCATAGGAAAGCGCAGCACTCGAAATGGCATTCCCATACTGTATCTTGGGGTAATTAGAGAGGCAATCCCCGTCAGCGAAACAACAATGACCATCGGAGCTGAAACAATCCCTGCCTGAACGGCGGCTTGACCAATAACTAGCGCTCCAACGATACTAACTGCTGAACCAACCGGCCTCGGCATTCGAATACCAGCTTCGCGTAATCCCTCAAATAATAATTCCATCAACAAAGCTTCAATGACAGCAGGAAAGGGCACCCCTTCACGAGCAGAAGTGATACTGAGTAAGAAGTTAGTAGGTAACAATTGTGGATGAAACGTTGTGATGGCTACATAAATAGAAGGTAAGAACATGGATGTTATAATCAACAACATGCGTAACCAACGGATGAGAGTAGCGTAAATAAATCGCTCGTAATAATCATCGGCGGACTGAAAGGCATTCCATAAGGTACAGGGAACAATCAGTACAAAAGGCGAGCCATCAATGAAAATTGCAACTTTTCTTTCTGCTAGACAGGCGGCTACAATATCTGGGCGTTCGGTATTCTGCACTTGTGGGAATAAGGTGAAAGGGTGGTCTTCAATAAACTCCTCAATAAAATTCCCACCAAGGACGGTATCAATATCAATTTGAGCGATTCGGTTACGAACCTCTTCAATAATTGATTCCAGTGCGATACCTTCAATGTAAGCAATGACAATCGTGGTTTTGGAAAGATTGCCAACCGTCAAGGACTCCATTTTTAGCTTGGTGCTATGAATTTTTCTTCGAAGAAGGCTTGTGTTCACAGAAATAGTTTCTGTAAAGCCTTCTCTAGGCCCCCGGAGGGTAGTCTCCCCTGTGGGCTCCTCAATCGCTCTCTTCTCAAAACCTGCCAACTCAGCAATAACAGCTTTGTCTTGTCCATCTGACAGAATGACTACACTCGCGGATAAGATACCTTGAACAATATCGTCCATTGTCATTGTTGTCTTTGTTTTGGCGATGGAAACCAACTGTTGTTCGAGTATCCAATCTACTGGATTCAATTCCTCTAATTCTGGTGGCAGATTTTCTAGCATCCATGGTTTTAGCAAATTGCTATCCAACGATTTGGTATCTACCAAACCATCCAAATATACGCATAAAACAGGGACTTTCCCGAAGATTTGCACATGACGAAACACAATATCATAACAATTTTTAAATATATGTCGGATGAGGCGTTCATTTGTTTCTAGAGATTTACTAATTGCTTCATTTTGTGCATGTTCAGGAGATGTAAGGTTAGAATTTGAGTTAGGTGCAGTAGATATGTCATTCCATCTCCTTAACAACATTTGCTTCACGATGAGCAGGGGATTATACAGGCTATCATTAGTATCTTCCCGCAATCGATATCGGATTATGCATATTATGGAAAAGGTGAATTAGCGTAGCGACTTAAATCCCGCTCGAAGTTCTGCAGTGAAATTAGGTGATTACTAGCTATGCAGGAAAAACAGTTCTTCCTATCGAACAAGTTGAGTGTTAAAGGAGTTGCTACATTAAGCAGATCCTTTTTCATGGGTTAACAGTAATGAAAAAGTGGAGGAATCACCAATGAAAATTAGAGTTATTGGTAGATGGGGCGCTTATCCGAAGCGTGGAGAAGCAACTGCAGGCTTTCTTTTAGAAATAGGTAATCATAAAATCTTGCTCGATTGTGGCAGCGGTGTATTGTCCGTCTTACAGAATTACATGGGACTTCATGAATTAACAGCTGTATTTGTTTCACATAATCATTTCGATCACATGGCAGACTTAGGTTCTCTTCAGTATGCTTGTTTAATTGATATGGATTTAAAACAACGTGATACACCCTTGCGTTTATTCGTTGCTAAGGATTCAAACGACAAATGGACAATTCCTGTAATGAAAGGAACAATTGAACAAGAAATTAACCAAGATACGATCGTAACATTCGACGATGGCTTAACATTGACTTTCTTTCGAACGGATCATGATGTATATTGCTTAGGCGTGAAAATTTCCTATAAGGGGAAAAGTTTGGTGTATACGGCCGACACACGTTACGATGAAACATTAGTCCCATACTTGAAAGATGCGGATCTACTTATCACAGAAGCTTCATTCTATGCCAATTTTGATGCTGCTAAGTATGGTCATATGAATGCAGTTGAAGCAGGGGAACTTGCAACGAAGGCTGGCGTAAAGAAATTACTTTTAACCCACTTGCCTCACTTCGGAGATATTCAGGTACTGAGAGAAGAAGCAGCTTTGATGTATAAAGGTGAAGTTGTTTTAGCTGATCTCGGCTTACAAGTCGTCTTATAAAATTAGGAGGAAACGCATGTTAAATTTGAATCAGATTTATCTCATTACGGACATACCTGGTTATACGCCGCAGATTAGCCGCTTATTGTCAATGATGAACTATGCCAGACATACGACACTACAATCCGTCAAAAATTTAACCGTACAGGAATTGGATTTTCTTTTAGATGAGGAAAGTAATTCAATTGGTGCTTTGTTACTGCATTTCGCGGCGGTCGAATACGCCTATCAATTGGAAACCTTTGAAAAAAGAGAATTGAATGATGAAGATATGGCCATCTGGGGACCCGCTGTGAATCTAGGTGCAGAAGGGCGGGAAAAGATTAAAGGAAATGAGTTGGCCTATTATGTAGATAAGCTAAATGAAGTCAGAAATCGCACATTCGAATTATTTAAAACGGTGGATGACGATTGGTTATACCAAGAAGAAGAGTTCTGGTATAAGAAACAAGCGAATCATTATTTTATGTGGTTTCATGTGTTCGAAGATGAAATCAATCATAGAGGTCAGATTAATTTGATCAAGAAAAGAGTAATCCGCTGATGATGGCGGATTTTTTTATTTGGGATAGAGAGCCGCGGACAGATACAGCTCAGTAGTTGCATCACAATACAGGGAATGTGCTAATATGGAAGCAATACGCATAACCAAGAGAAAGGATGTACTCATGCAAATCAATCAATTAATTTCGAACAACATTAACAAATTAGATGCAACAATACCCGTAGACAAATCATTAGGAATTGCTGGTTTATCTGGATCGGGTAAAACAACTTTCTGTCAGACCATCGGGGAAGAATCCAAGAAACGTCTCGTTTCCTTATTGCCGAAAGCTGAATATCAGTATTTATTTCCAGAGATTATGGAAACGAATTTCAGCGCCATCAAGATGGAGGACATGCCATTAGTCCTTTTTCTCGGAAAATCATCGATTTCATCCAATCCTCGTTCAACCATTGGCACACATACGGGCGTTTTCAAAGAGATTCGCGATCGTATGGCCGAACAATTCAATCTATCTCCAGAAGTTTTTTCCTTTAATAACCCTTTAGGGTGGTGCCCGGATTGCAAAGGGCGCAGCACAACACAAAATGTGGAGTGTTCCAGGTGTAAGGGGAAGCGCTACAGCTCAGAAGTTGAGCAACATAAATTAGAGTTAAGGAATCAACCACATAGCATCTCTGATATCAATAGCTTAAGCATCGAAACCATCCTTTCTCTAGCCGAGGAACTACATATTAGTGAAGCAAAACAACATATTCTCCAAAATTTGATCAATATGAATATCGGATACTTAACATTAAATCGCATTATGGGGACATTATCAGGCGGTGAATTAACACGTCATTATTTGGCTGAATTCATGGCTACCAGTGAAAATACCGTCATTATTATTGATGAAATCTCCGTTGGTCTTGACCATGAAACGCTTTTGAAAATTTTAGAGCAAATTAAGCAATTAGGTTATAAGAATCAAATTTGGCTCATTGATCATTCTGATACGGTGCTAGATACAACAGATGAGCAATTGTTCTTTGGACCGGGTAGTGGGAAATATGGCGGGAAAATCGTCGAAGAATCACCTCGTCCAAAACCAATCCTATGGGAACAAAATCAGGCAGTGCCAACTGATTATTATCAGTTTCAGGACCTGCACTGTCGGAATATTCAAATGGCCGAAATTCAAATTCCTAAGAACAGATTAGTCACTTTTACTGGCGAGTCAGGTTGCGGGAAATCAACACTTGTGCATGAGTGCATGTCCAAAGATTTTCAGAAACGTTATCCCAAAGATAAACTGGTTATGGTCGGGCAAGATCGCAACCAATCGATCACGAGCCGGTCAACCGTTGCTACGTTCCTTGATATCAAGAAGAAACTCACCAAATATAACGAAGAGACAGAGGATGATATTTTCCAACGTTCGATCGAAGATATTATTGAAGAACTGCCAAACGAAGATATCGCTCGCAAACGATTGAGCTTATTGAATAAACTCGGACTTGGCTATCTGACATTAGAAAGAAAAACACAATCGTTATCTACAGGTGAATTTCAATGTGTTCATTTAGTATCGGAGTTGTTTGCGAATTCAAGAAACCCACATACGCTGTTTATTTTTGACGAACCTTCGAAAGGTTTATCTCAAAATATATTAAACCAATTCATCGACAGTGTGAGGGTCATTCTGGAAGATGAATCTGTCTCCATCCTGATGATCGAACATAACGCCTATATGATGGAAAGTTCGGATTTTATCGTTGATTTTGGCAAAAGACTACCAGAACCGATTAGATACCTTGATGTTGTCCCACATGAGGAATACTATCGTCTTAAAAATAGGGAAGATCATGCAGCCTCTTTGCATATTTCTTCCGTTCTGAAGCAGCAACAAGGTATTCAATACCTACAAGAAAATCAGATTAACTATTTTAAACAGGCAGAAAACATCTATAAAGGTGGTATCCTGAAAAGCCTATCTTCCATGGCTCGCTTAATCTATGGTGAATACGAATCTGACAAAATTGCCCCTGTGATCGCGATTGATCTTGAACGACACCTGTATAGTCAGTATAGCTTTCTCTATGAAATCGGCGGGCTGATCAACCATATCGTAGCTTCTCATCCGACCAATAAAGATACTAGAAGCTTTGATTTCTATTATCAAGACAATCATTGTCCATGCTGCTCGGGTCGTCGTGTGATCGAAAGATTCGATTTAGATGTTCTCATTCAAGATAAAACAGTACCATTCTGGGATGGCTTATTATTACCTGAAGTGATGGATGTCCTGAAATATTATCAGCATGCGAAGCTGCACTTCCTTTTCGAAGAGATCAAGAATGAACTCGGTCAAGATATAAGTAAAAGCTATAATGAGATGACAGAAGCCGAAAAGAATACATTCCTGTATGGATATTGGGAAAAGTCATTTTATGATAAAGCGGGTAAGGCATCGAGAACATGGGAAGGTTTTAATCTTATCCTTGGACGTTATATGGTTATTTCGAAAAATCTTACGATTAAAGAGGCAATGAAAGCCTCTAGAGAAATGATTACCTGCCCCGTATGTCATGGAACCGTATTAAATCATCATAAAAAATTGAAATTTAATGGCGCGGATATTCGCGAAATTATTCAGCAGCCGCTGGACCAGGTTATACAAAGCGTAGGCAATTTGCCTGAATTAGAAAAGTTAAAATCCATTGTTGGCGGTGACCTTGCACTTTCAGAAGATGTCTCTTTACTGCCTAGAGAAACGCAAGTTGCGCTTAAAATGTACGAGCTGGAGCTTGCTAGCTTTGTGGGATATGAAGTGGTTTTACAAAATGCAGTGCCTTTCTGGGACAAGATTAAAGGTAATCTTGATGCGATCAGCTCCAAAAACTTGATAACCATCTGTGATTTTGCCGATATTACGGAAACAAAAGAAACCATCATTGATAAATATTTCACCAATGGAAAATATAAAAAACTGACTTATGTCTATGAAGCCTTTGGTTATAATAAGATTGTTACTCAAATTAATAAGATCAAAGCCAGTCATCCATGCGCATTCTGTGGCGGTAAGCGAGTCATTTCCGAAGATGGTCTCCATGATGGCGTACAGAAATTGTCGGTACCTTGTGTGAGTTGTTATGTAAGTGGCATCAATGATGAGGGACGCAAAGAAGTCGTCGAGGGCATAACCGTGCAAACATGGCTTACTGGCAAAGTAAGTGATGTTGTTGATGCAAGTAAAGTGACAGAGTCCGTTGCAGATATACCGATCTACAATCGTATTCGTGAATTGAACAAACAAGATATGATGGCTGTGTATCATAGCTTGAAGTGAGTAATATGCGCTGACCTTCGGGTTAGCGCTTTTCATTAAATTTCAATATTCACTTGCGAGAATATTCCTCATGTGGTATATTGAATTCAGGAAGACAATAACTGTTACACACGAACAAGAAACGCATGTATTTACAGCAAGAGGACGGATGATGAGCATGGATCCTAACGTCATGAGTGCATTGGCAGAGCCTAACCGCATGAGGATTGTTGATCTTTTGCGTGAACGGCCACTCACTGTAGGTGAAATCGCGGAACGGCTTCAACTGCGTCAGCCTCAAGTATCCAAGCATTTGCGTGTACTTAGTGAGGCTGCCATCGTCGAGGTAAGGGTGGATGCAAATCGTCGTATTTACAAGCTGCTGCCTGATCCATTTCGAGAGCTGAACGACTGGCTGGAGAACTACCGCGTCATCTGGGAGGAGCGGTATAACCGACTAGATGACTATTTACAGAAGCTTCAGGACAAGAATTTGCAGAATGAACAGCAAGACTGATTGATCGGGATTATTTTAAACTAATAAAGAAATTTCAAGGAGGAAGTTAAAAATGACAAATCAAATGGTTTCCACGGTAGAGGACAAAGTTCTAATTCTTGAGCGTGAATTCAATGCCCCTCGTGAGCTGGTATTCCAGGCGTTCACACAAGCAGAACATCTGAAGCATTGGTGGGGTCCGAGAGGTTGGGCACTTCCGGTATGTCATGTTGATTTCCGTGTCGGTGGGGTTTGGCATTATTGCATGAAGTGTGAAGACAAGAATCAAGGCGATTACTATGGTATGGAATCATGGGGCAAGGCAGTTTACAGCGAGATCGTTGTACCAGAGAAAATTGTGTACGTGGACTTTTTCTCCGATGCGGAAGGCAATGAAGCGGAAAATATGCCATCAACGCGCGTAACATTGACCTTCATCGAAACAGAAACAGGTACTAAGCTCATCAACCGCGGAGAATACGCATCAGCTGAAAGCCTACAACAGGTGCTGGATATGGGTATGATGGAAGGGATCACGGATACTTGGAACAGACTTGGTGAACATCTGGAGTCCATTCAAAAAAATGCATAATTAATGGGTGAGGCCGCTAATTTGCGGCCTTTTCTTTGTGGTTGTGAAAAAAATGTCTATAACACTTGAACATGACGTTACGTCATGTTTTATAGTATAGTTACCGGTAAAGAGCTAGCACAGCCTAAAGGAGATGATTATGAAGCAGCTTTGGAAAGTGGGAGAGCTTGCGAAACTAACAGGACTCACGATACGAACATTGCGATTTTACGATCAGATTAGTTTGTTCTCGCCTTCGGCACATTCCGAATCGGGACATCGATTGTACAATGAGGCTGATCTGTCGCGGCTGCAGCAAATTTTATCGTTAAAAGAGCTCGGATTATCATTAGATGAGGTTAAGTCCGTGCTAACAGGCGAGCAATTCAGTCCGCTGGAGATTGTTTCGCTACAAATCGCCCGACTGAAAGAAAATATTCGGATGGAACAGAATCTGTTGCTCGAACTGGAGTACGTATCCAATCTCATGTCGTTGAAAGAACCTGTGACGGTAGATGCTTTTACCAAATTACTGGAAACCATGAAGAAGAGTCATGAAAAAGTGATCATTGAGCGTCGGTTGTCGTGGGAACGCCGCCTAGATCTGCTAGGCGAACTCTTAGACGGAAAATCCGATGAATCAAAACAAGGGAGCTGACAAGCATGAACGAACGAATTGCCATACATAACACCTTCGTCGTCGAACGCATCTATAAAGCCTCGCCGACACGTGTTTTTGCTACTTGGGAGGATCCCAAACTGAAAGAGTTGTGGTTTTCCAAAGCGGATGAATTTGACTTCCGGGTTGGTGGTAAGGAAATGAGTCAGGGAGGTCCTCCAGGTGGCCCCATATTCACCTTCGATGCGACGTATCAAGACATTGTTCCGAACGAGCGCATTGTTTATAGTTACACATTGGATATGGGGGAGAAGCGGATGTCGATTTCTGTGACAACTGTCGAGTTCAAGCCTGAAGGTACGGGGACCAAGTTGATATTCACTGAACAAGGCGTCTTCCTAGATGGCCATGATACACCTGAACAACGCGAACATGGGACAGCAATCATGTTGGACAATCTGGGCAAGCAGTTGGAAAATTAATAGACTAGCATTATGTTACGCCATAAATTGCATTCAACGATGACACAGACCGGCCGAGAGGCCGGTTTTATTGCGTTCATTCATAAAGAAAAAACTTCACACAAGTGTGAAGTTCTTACGAAACTAAATTTTGAATTCGATTGATAAAAATGCTTATATCACTAATCGTCGAGAGTATTTGTGAATTTTGAAGTTTATCAAGTGCCAGATGACCATTGACTAACACGTTATTGATCTCATCCAGCAACACTTTATTCTTATCAACCAATTGTTGATGAATATCCTTTGCTATCGTTGGGACACTCTTCAGATTAAATTGTTCGATGTCTGTTTTTATCCCGATTAATTGATTTTCGAGTGCTTGCTTCGTCTCTGGATTCAGAGCCGCATCTTTCATCATTTGAGGTGCTTGTTGGGCAAAAGTACTTAATTTATTGATGTGTTCAGTAGCTTGATTTGCGTAATCCACGGAACTATTTACTTTTTCTACGAATGTACAGGCACTCAATTGAAGGGTGGATACAACTAAAATTAGTAACATCAATTTCTTCATCTTTTTGCTCTCCCTTACGGTTCGTTATATGGATAAATCAACTACTCTTGTTGTTTATTACGTTTTTCTAGAAAGCGGGTTTCAAGCTTAAATGGGCGTATAAGAATATTGGAAAAATAAGTTCATTTTCAACGTAATGTGTGTTACAATTTTACCAAATCGTAACACTGCACACGTGAACATTGAGGGAGTGACTCATTTGAAGCATCGTTTATCCATGATTCTGATTGTATTAACCGTATTAACTTTGGTAACTGCTTGTACGAAACAAAAGCCTCAGCCAGTGGCTGAAAGGGCCAAGAAAGAGATTGTTCTAGCCATTGGGGGGGAGCCCGAGGCAGGATTTGATCCGACTACAGGGTGGGGGCGTTACGGATCACCTTTATTCCAAAGCACCCTGCTCAAACGAGACAAAGATTTGAATATTGTCAATGATTTGGCTACAGGGTATGAGGTAAGTCAGGATGGCATGGTTTGGACGGTTAAGTTGCGTAAAGACGCCAAGTTCAGCGATGGTAAACCTTTGACAGCAGCAGATGTGCAATATACGTACCAAGCGGCTTCAGCAAGCGGTTCGTCCATCGATTTGAGTAACTTAAAGACTGTAGAAGTTTCCGATGAAACGACAGTTACGTTTATGCTCAAAGAACCTCAATCCACATTTGCACAAATGCTTGTTGCAACAGGTATCGTCCCGAAACATGCACATGGTAAGGATTATGCACTTAAACCGATTGGCTCAGGGCCGTACAAATTAATTCAATGGGATAAAGGTCAGCAATTAATCGTTGAAGCCAATCCAGATTATTACGGGAACAAACCATTTTTCCAGAAAATCACGTTCTTATTCCTCGGTGAGGATGCTGCTTTCGCTGCTGCGAAGGCGGGAACCGTTGACATGGCTGCCATTCCAGCAGCATTTAGCAAACAGGCAGTAAGCGGAATGGAATTGAAAGCTGCCAGAACTGTCGACAATCGTGGCATTATGTTTCCTTATGTGAAATCAGGCGGTAAAACGAAAGAAGGCTATCCAATTGGTAATGATGTTACGGCCGATTCAGCCATACGTAAGGCTATTAATATCGCGATTGACAGAAAAAGCCTAGTACAAGGTATCCTAGAGGGTCATGGTACACCAGCCTATACGCTGAACGACGGTCTTCCATGGTTCAACCAAGAGTCAGTTATCGCAGATGCAGACATGAATGCAGCGAAAAAGCTGCTTGCTGATAACGGATGGAAAGATACGGACAATGATGGCATTGTTGAAAAAGGGGCATTAAAGGCAACTTTCAATCTGCTTTACCCATCTAGTGATGTGACTCGTCAATCGCTTGCCATTGCTGCTGCCGATATGTTGAAACCATTAGGTATTCAGGTTAAAGCAGAAGGGAAAAGCTGGGACGAGATGGAGAAACAAATGCATGCGAGTCCAGTGCTTTTTGGCTGGGGCAGCCATGATCCTCTCGAAATGTACAATGTATACAGTAATAAATTTGGCGGTGTAGAATACTACAATCCTGGATATTACAACAATCCGAAGGTTGAAAACTATATGACACAAGCATTACGGGCAACGAACGAGAAGGATGCGTGGGCATTTTGGAAAAAGGCACAATGGGATGGTGAAACGGGTTTGAGCGCCAACGGCGATGCACCATGGGCATGGTTAGTGAATCTAGATCATCTCTATTTGGTTAAAACTGGTCTCGATATCGGTAAACAAAAGATTCATCCGCATGGTCATGGTTGGCCTGTTACCGATAACATTGAGGAATGGCGATGGAACTCTTAAAACTTTTTCCATTTATCCTTCGTAAAGGACTAGGTTTATTACTGCTGTTGCTTGCTGTGAGCGCCATTTCATTTATGCTCGTTCACTTCTCTCCCATTGATCCCATTCAAGCGTATGTTGGCGCGGATATGATGAAGGTTAGTGCAGAACAGCGTGAAGCCATTGTGCAATATTGGGGGCTAA
Organism: Paenibacillus plantarum; assembly: GCF_013141695.1. Lineage (GTDB taxonomy): Bacteria > Bacillota > Bacilli > Paenibacillales > NBRC-103111 > Paenibacillus_E > Paenibacillus_E plantarum. The sequence goes on along the minus strand of NZ_WHNY01000082.1, from coordinate 148,299 downwards.
ATGATCCGCCACTCCTACGGTATTGGCATTGGTTGAGCGCTGTGGTGAGTGGTGATTTAGGCACATCTATGATTTACCGTCGGCCAGTGCTGGAGGTGATCGGTGAACGGTTCGCCGCATCTCTCGCACTCATGGGGGCAGCATGGCTGTTGTCTGGACTGATCGGATTCGTATCTGGCGTATTAGCCGCAATGAATCGGAATACATGGGTTGATAAAGGTATCCGATGGTACTGCTACACACTTTCCTCGACACCAACGTTCTGGGTTGGCTTGCTATTTATGCTTGTGTTTGCGGTATGGCTCGGCATCCTACCCGTAGGACTTGCCGTTCCTGCTGGCACCACAGCAGATCAGGTTCAATTCATAGATCGAATTCGACATATGATCCTGCCTGTGCTGACACTTAGCGTGACAGGGATCGCAGCAATTGCACTGCATACAAGAGAAAAGCTAATCGATGTCACGGAAAAGGAATACTGGTTGTTTGCCAGAGCCCGCGGAGAGCAGGGATTCACCATCTTTTGGAGGCATGGGCTAAGGAATGTGGCTTTGCCAGCTATTACACTGCAATTTGCGTCATTCAGCGAGCTATTCGGTGGAGCTGTCTTAGCTGAACAAGTATTTTCTTATCCTGGATTGGGACAGGCTGCTGTAGAAGCAGGGCTTCGAGGAGACATCCCTTTGTTAATGGGCGTTGTATTATTTAGTGCACTATTTGTGTACTGTGGAAATGCAATGGCTGACCTAAGTTATCGTTTTATTGATCCGAGGATGAAGGAGGGAAGTCGTTCATGAAGCAACTTATGCGCGTCGGAATGGTGCTTCCCAAGCTTCATCATCGACTGAGATTATACATTTCAACGATGATTGCTGTGTTCCTATTACTAACTTTGATCGCTATGTCAATGTGGCTTGATGCCTCGGGTTTAGCCACTAATTTGACGCAGCGTAATTTAGAGCCATCCACCACGCACCTTTTCGGGACGGACTGGCTAGGCAGGGATATGTTTACCCGGACTATGAAAGGATTACTCCTCAGTCTGAAAGTAGGGCTAACTGCCGGTATTTCAAGTGTTGTGATTGCCAGTATGATGGGAATTGCAGCAGCCGTCTTGGGTCAAGTTGTGAATCGTTTCATTAATTGGGTGACTGATTTATTCCTTAGTGTGCCTCATTTAGTAACACTGCTCTTGATTTCATTTGTGCTAGGTGGAGGGGCCAAAGGCATTATCATTGGCGTCGCATTGACGCATTGGCCAGCCTTGTCGAGGGTTATTCGCGCTGAGGTTATGCAGATTCAAACGGCTCCTTATGTTGTTATCTCTCGTAATTTCGGCAAATCCCGGTGGTGGATCGCAACAAGGCATATCATTCCTCATCTAGTTCCACAAATATTGGTGGGAATCATTCTAGTTGTTCCACATGCCATCCTACATGAAGCCTCGATTACCTTTCTCGGGATGGGGCTATCGCCCCATGAGCCTGCAATTGGTATCATTTTATCAGAATCCATGCGTTATTTATCTTCAGGTCTGTGGTGGTTAGCCTTGTTTCCTGGCTTGTGCTTATTAATAATGGTACGGACATTTGCTATGCTAGGCGAAAATTTAAAACAATTCGTGAACCCACAACAGACGCATGATAAATAAGCACGGACATCGACGTGAGAGGAGGTCGCTTATGCTAGAAATTAGCAAGCTTTCTATCCGATTTAATCGGCTTGATCGCCGCCTGCGACAGGTGCACACTGAAACGATACATAATCTTCATCTATCTGTTGCAGCGTATGAGATTCTAGCCGTTGTAGGTTCCAGCGGTTCTGGTAAAAGTCTACTCGCACATGCCATATTAGGCATTCTTCCAAATAATGCCCAGGTATCTGGTACCATCCAATTTAAGGGAGAAGAATTGACCCCAGATAGACAGAGACGGATACGTGGGAAAGAAATCGCGCTCATCCCGCAATCTGTTCAGTATTTGGATCCATTGATACGCGTCGGCGAGCAGGTGGAGCAATCCGTTCGTCAAGGTGACCCGGTAGCACTTAGGCGGAAGGCTTTTAACAAGTATAACCTCGCTGATTATGTGGCAAAATGGTTTCCTTTCCAGTTATCCGGTGGCATGGCTCGTAAAATTCTTGTCTCAACCGCAACGGTTAGCGGAGCTAGATTGTTCATCGCCGATGAGCCAACACCTGGACTTGATACTTTTGCAATGACGGAGACATTGAATCGTTTCCGTCAATTGGCGGAGGACGGCTGCGCGATGATGCTGATCACACATGATATCGAGGCTGCTTTAACTGTAGCGGATAGAATTGCCGTGTTATATGCGGGAACGGTTGTGGAAATTGCGCAGCGCAGCGATTTTACGGAAAACGGGGAGAGACTGCGACATCCCTATACAAAGGCGTTATGGAAAGCACTCCCAGGTCAACAATTTGTTGCTATCCCTGGCTCTCAACCATTACCGGATGCATTACCGAAGGGGTGCGTGTTTGCTCCGCGTTGTTCGTCAGCAACAATCGAATGTGAAGAGTCTTCACCAGAGCCGCGTACACTGAGGAACGGAGAAGTGAGGTGCTTGCATGCCACTTGAGGGGAAATCACTTGGCTATCGTTATAACAAAGGGGCATGGGTTTTGCAGCAAATGACTATTCGTATGGAAGCTGGCGAGGTTGTCGGACTTGTCGGGCCAAGTGGTTGCGGCAAATCTACGCTTGGTAAATTACTTGCGGGACACCTTCAACCCACGGAAGGTCATGTTCTTCTAGACGGCGGTTCGATACATTCTGGTGTACGAAATCCTGTGCAAGTAGTTCTTCAGCATCCTGAACAGGCGGTGAACCCCAAATGGAAGCTGCGGAGAACATTAGAAGAGTCGGGCAAAATTGACGAACATATGTTATCGGAGCTAGCCATTGAGGATGCGTGGTTAAATCGCTACCCTAGCGAACTATCGGGTGGAGAATTGCAGAGAATATGCGTTGCTAGGGCGCTCGGATCCGGCACTCGTTATTTGATCGCAGATGAAATGACTACCATGCTCGATGCCATTACGCAAGCACAAATTTGGCAGTCGGTGCTGAAATGGGCTGAGCGAAATCATACAAGTATACTGGTCATTAGTCATGAGCATCAATTAGTGAATAGATTATGCAGTAGAGTAGTGGAGTGGCAGAGTTAAAAAATCTCTAATGTTTTACTAAATTTATGACGACAATATGATAAAATTAAATTAGTAAATGACATAGATGATTTATCCTCTGGGGGGAAGGTTCATGTTATCGCGTAGACAGTTTATTAAAAGATTGCTTGCAACCGCATTCGCATTAACGGGTGTCGGTGCACTGCTCAAACAATCATTAAAGGGATCTGATACGAAAGTAGCGGTGACGGATGTCTCGCAGGAGCATATAATCCCGCAAGTATCCGCACATCCAGTTTCGGTGGACTCCAGTAATAATCGTTTATTGCTCTCATTTTTCCTACTTAGCGATGTGCATATTTCCAACAATGGCACCACTACGATTATCGATAAGCTTCATTCGGCATTGAAAGATATCACTCACTTTGAGTCGCCCGTAGATACGATCGTTTTCGGCGGAGATATCACGGATGTAGGCCGGGATCAAGATTACAAGCTTTTCCGAAAAGTATTAGACAACTACAAATTACCGGCACTCTACGCGAATATGGGCAACCACGACTATTACGACATTTGGATAAGCAGTAAGGGAGATTGGTCCGCTGAAACCGTGCCCAACGGGAAAACGGATGCGGTGTCCCGTGAACGCTTCATGAAGTTTTTCGGTTACAAAGATAAGCCTTACAAGGATGTTTGGATGAATGATGTACATCTGATTATGATGTCCCAAGAGACCTATGTGCAGGAGAAACCTGAGGTAGGAGAAGGCGCATGGTATTCGGATGAGCAGCTTGCCTGGCTCGACAATATTATGAAAACGCATGAAGATGGAAAGCCAGCTTTCGTCTTCATCCATCAACCGCTGCCAGCACCGGATACGGAAGGGAAACCACCTCAATTACTCCGAGCCAAAGAGTTCCGGGCAATCTTAGCACCTTATAAGAATGTTTTTGTTTTGTCCGGGCATACTCATCGTAACTTTGCAACGGAAAATCACTATAATACACAGAACACCTTTCATTGGTTCAATAATGCCTCTGTCGGCAAAACGCGCAGCGCGGACAATCCCAATTGTGCGCAAGGCATGTATGTTCAAATCTACAACAACGAAGTGGTGGTTCGTGGCCGGGAATTTTCCGATAAGACCTGGATCGAATCGGCAACATACACCGTACCTATGGTTCATGCCAAACAAGCATAGTTGTATGACCATATAAATGACATTTAGGGGAAAGGACATGCACATGGGGCATGTCTTTTTATATTATCCCGTGCTCCGCGCGAATAGATGGATTTCCTACACTTAAATTTGGGGATTTCTCGTCGGAAATCAGATTAGATGGATAAGCTACAGGTAATTTTATACATTTTACTCGAAAGGCACAAAAGTGGAAGTTTTAACTACATATTTTACAGCTAAATCAAATTTCAGAGGGAATTCCCTTTAAATAGATGTATGTTTTCCAGTTAATCCAAATAAACAGGCTAAAAGCGCCAGTGAATACGAAACGACATTTTCAACTTATTTATCTACCGTGGTACAATTAGTTACTATCGCGTAGTTTTACGGATTCTGAGGAGGCATTGTAGTTGGATATCAAACGAATATTAGTGACCGGGCGAATGTATAAAGAGCTTGAAACGCTTGCTTCAATGGACACGAAGAGGGAGTATCTATTTCTTCCAGAGACGGAAGTATGTCCGAATCACTTCGACTGGGCGGATGGTTATGTGGCCTTTAAACCGACGGAGTCGTTTCATTTCGGTAAATTGCAGTGGATTCATGCGCTTGGAGCTGGCGTTGATGCTTTTTTATTGGATCGCGAATGGAAAAAAGATGTCGTGTTAACGCGTACGGTCGGCAGTTTTGGGCGGAAAATAGGGGAATATTGCTTAAGCTATCTACTTGCCGATTTACAACGTCATGATACATTCCAGCATGCTCAGTCCCAAAGGCAATGGCTGCCTTCACAGCAGAAGCTGCTGTGTGAATTGAATATCGTCATTTTCGGAACAGGTACGATTGGCGAGGAAGTGGCGCGGATGCTTAGCAATTTTGGAGTAAACGTATATGGAATATCTCGAAGCGGCGCAGCGAACCGTCATTTTAACAATGTCCTTCCGATTACCGAAGTGGACCATGTGTTACCTCAGGCCGATTGGGTCATAAACACGTTACCCTTAACCCCAAGCACGGAACGATTATTTGAAAGACGCTTATTTTCCTTCATGCAGGATACTGGCTTTATTAATGTTGGTAGGGGCGCTTCGGTGGATGAGAACGCACTACTGGAAGCGATTGAACTGGGACAGGTGCGTAGAGCTGTTCTTGATGTATTTAGGGAGGAACCTCTGTCCCTACAATCGCCGTTGTGGGCTCATCCGAACGTGGTCATTACGCCTCATATTTCTGCGGTTACTGGGGTGGATGAAGCAATTGAGGGATTGCTCGCCGTGCTTGGTGAAATGGATAGTGGACAAAAACGAGTTAGCCAATCGGTGGATGTACAACGAGGTTATTAGTTTTTTATGCAACACGTTATAGAGCCCATTTAGGGCTCTTTTTGCCGTTGGCGGGAAAAGAATTCCTATATATAGTTGGGGTCTCCAGTTACTTGAGTCGAGAAGCAACATGACGCGTAGAGGCAGAACGTATGACTTGTCATTCGTAGAATGATGACGAGTCACTGGGATTTTTATGTAATTAGTCTCTACTCCGTGCCTGTATGCAACTTCATAATGAAGGGAGAAGTGATACAAGGTCAGGAGGTTTCAAATGAGAATGCGTAAGTGGTATCGAAATTGGGCGATGGTGCTCAGCTTGTTTGTTCTGCTTCAAACGACTTTGCCTGGCGTGATGCACGCTGAAATGGGGGATGAGGTGCTGCAGGCTGCAACCACATCTACAGATGCAACCCCAACGCCTCTAACTCCCCCAGATGAAGATCTTCTTCCGGTGTGGGCCAAAGCAGAGATAGAGGAGCTTCTTAGTAAAGGCATAGTGGATAAACAATCCGGAAGCAGTGCCTTCGAGTCAAGTACACCGCTAACACGTGCTGATGCAGCTGTCTGGCTTCTGCATGTTGCCGAGTTCAGTGGTTTGGATACTACACAGAAGAACGATAATCCGATTTTCAAGGACATTGAAGATCAAGTACATCGCAAAGAGATTGTCAAAGCAGCCGGATTCGGACTGATCGAGGGGTATGAGGATGGTACATTCCGTCCTAAAGCGTCGATCTCCCGGATTGAAATTGCCGCTATGTTGCAGCGCGTATTAAAGTTAGATGCGACGTATGCATCAGATTTTGCTGATCAGTCAATTATCCCTGCATGGGCTACGCTAGCTGTTGGGGCCATGAGCAAGGCGGCCATTGTTAGAGGATATGAAGATCATACTTTTCGTCCTTACAATCAGGTAACGAGAGCTGAAGCAGCTGTCATGCTGCATCGCGCTTGGAAACTGTTGGAGGTTAAACCTGTTGGTATATTAAAACTTTCGGTAAAAAAACCTGATGGAAAGCTCCTCCAAGGAGCCCTTGTTCAGATTCATGCCAAAGGCAAGCGAGCTCTTCTAGCAGCCGGAACGACGAACACTTCTGGCGTATTCGATGTTAAGCTGCCTTTCGGAGCATACGATATCAACGCGACTAGCGATAGCGGCGAGGTAGCCTATCAAGTTGTGGATCTAAACACACCAAGCCAACTCGTTGATGTGCAAACAGCTCAGGCTGCAAGCCTTTCGGGCAAGGTAGTGGGGAAGAACGCTGAACCTCTACAGGGGGTTATCGTGACTTTCACAACGAACCCTACATTCTTCGCAGTAACGGGAACAGATGGGACTTTCAAAGCTTACGTGCAGCCAAATCGTACATACCAATTATCTTTGCTCACGTTGGAAGATTGGAAATCATACACGGATCAAGCTGGAACAGCGAATTCTCTTCTCACAAATGGCGCACTTCAAGATATCTTGAAGGTCCTTGATCAAGGGAAGGAAGACACCGAGAAACACGAATGTGCTTGCCGTCTCGTCCATGTACAACAAGAGGTAAATGCGCCAGGCGTAGGCCAACTAGCTGAAATTGGCCGGTTATCTGCACTGGACGGAACTGTTAGTCCAGTAGGAGGCTACTCAGGCGGCAGCCCAGGTGGTGGTGGCGTCTCTCAGGGTGGTGGATCAACAGATGTGACAGCACCGGCCATACCAACAGGCTTTCAAGTAGTGCCGAGCGACCAGCAGGCTACGCTAAGTTGGATAGCGAATACGGAATCTGATCTAGCAGGCTATAAGGTTTATGTCTCCTTAGATGCGGGAGTAACGTGGTCACTTGCAGCTAATGCCATTACTACGGCATCCTATGTAGCGACAGGCTTAGTAAATGGTACCGTGTATACTTATGCTGTATCCTCATATGACAAGACTGGAAATGAGTCGGCAAAATCAATGCCACACGCCGTGCAGCCCAGCCTACAGAATCCTTCAAAGCCAGCAGGATTTGTGGGCACGGCTGGCGATAGCGAAGTTTACTTAACCTGGCATCCCAATACCGATTCAGTTACCGTAGGCTATAAGATCGTAATCACATCGGCCGACGATGAAGGAGCATCCTATTACGAAGAGTGGGATGCGACGAACAATACGACGTTAACTTGGGGAGGCTTAACCAATGGTCAGCCCTATCAATTTAAGCTAACTGCTTATAACCGTGACGGCCAAGAATCGGAAGGCACATTTCTTGAACTGACCCCAGGAGGAGCGGAAACGCCTGATACGACGCCTCCTGCTGTACCAGCAGGTTTTGCAGGTGCGACTAGTCAAGATCGGGTGGACTTAGTTTGGCAAACGAATACCGAAGTTGATCTTGCTGGATATAACCTCTACGTTTCAGATGATGATGGGAGTAACTGGATTCATGAAGGTCAAATTTATCCGTATCTGTCTTCGTACACGTTCACGAACTTAAGCTATGGCGTCACGTACAGCTTTGCCATTACTGCTTATGATGTTCACGATAATGAGTCAGAGAAATCCAATATCGTCTCACTCACGCCACAAGAGGAGCCCGATACCGAATTTCCCGCTCCACCTGTGGGGCTCACTGCATCCGTTGGTGATACCAAAATTCAACTGACATGGTCACCGAATGAGGAAGAAGATTTGGCGGGGTATAAGCTTTATGTTTCCGAGGATGGCGCAGCGACTTGGCGTAGCGGTGTCTCAACTGGATATGCAACAACCTATCAAGCGACAGGGTTAACCAACCGTAAAGCATACACGTTTGCTGTAACAGCACTCGACTATGCAGGCAATGAATCGGCCAAATCCGCATTTGTGACGGCCACGCCAATCAGCGCTGATCAGTCAGCACCTGCTGCACCCGTCGGTCTGAATGGTAGCGCTGTCGACGGCAGTACATCACTCATCTGGCATGCGAACAGTGAGAACGATTTAGCGGGCTACAAGATCTATTCATCAACGGACAACGGCGATACTTGGCAGATGAGAGGCGATGCCAAGAAGTTGACTGTCTTTACCGTTACAGGTTTAACGGACGGAACGACTTACAACTTCGCCGTTTCCTCCTATGATAGCAATGGCAATGAATCCGCCAAATCGGCAGCGATCAACCTTACGCCGAATAAGCAAGCCGTTCCTGAGGATCCTGCTTCCGCAGCTCCAGATATTCCGCTGACGAGATTACCTTCTTTCGCTGAGCAAACACAATTTCTGTATACAGGCAACAATGCCGTGCAAGCAGGGGTTATCCCAGGTGCGATTCGTTCCGATGTTTCGGCTGTGTTGCGCGGTAAAGTACTTGATGCGGATGGTCTCCCACTAAGCGGAGTGAAAGTGAGCATCCTGAATCACCCAGAATATGGTCAAACGTTAAGCCGAGTAGATGGCGCCTATGATTTAGTTGTCAACGGAACAGGCTTGCTTACAGTCCAGTTCAGCAAGCCCAGTTATCTGCTAGCCCAACGTCCGGAGCAACTGACATGGGGCACCTATACCAGTTTGGACGATGTGGTGCTGCTTGCCTACGATGACAAAGTGACGGAATTAAACCTTACGAACGCGACTGACACCCAAGTAGCTCGTGGGACTACGGTCCAAGATGAAGATGGCGAGCGAACATCGACAATTGTTGTGCCGAAGGGTACAACAGCCACGATGACACTGCCGGATGGAACGGTTCAACCACTTCCGCAGATCCATTTCCGAGCGACGGAATATACGGTCGGCAACAGAGGACTGGAAGCGATGCCGGGCGTTCTGCCGCAGAATGTCGGCTACACCTATGCGGTCGAGCTGTCAGCGGACGAAGCCGTGGCGGCGGGGGCGACCGAGGTTACTTTTAACCAACCTTTGTATCACTACGTTGATAATTTTCTTGAGTTCCCTGTAGGTACTTCCGTTCCTAATGCGTATTATGATCGCAAGGCGGGGATCTGGGTGCCAGCACAGAACGGTGTTATTATTCAGATTGTTGGAATTGAAGCAGGCAGTGCGCAGGTTGATACGGACGGGGATGGTGCTGCTGATAATGTGACGAAGCTAAGTACCTTCAAGATCACGGCAGAAGAATTGCAGAAGCTAGCCACTTTATACACGGAAGGTCAAAGTTTATGGCGCGTACCCATTCCTCATTTCACACCATGGGATCATAACTGGCCTTATGGACCTCCTGGTGACGCAATCGCTCCGCCGAATCCGATACCTAAGAAATCGTCTCAACCCGATCCAAGAGAAGAGCCCTGCAAGCAACCTGGCTCTATCATCGGTTGTCAGGATCAATCACTTGGAGAGACGATAGCCATACCCGGGACGCCATATACGCTCCGTTACCAAAGTGAACGGACGGAAGGTTATGAGGAGCGTTCAACGATCCAATTCCCAGTGACAGGATCAACACCGATGCCGGCATCCATACAAGGCATTTCGGTCAGCATCCAAGTGGCGGGCAAATCAGTCTATGAGTCGCTGCCATTAACACTCAATCAGTGGTATACGTTCAAATGGGACGGAGTCGATGGATACGGGCGCAAGCTTATCGGAGATCATCCTTATCAAGTAACGGTGAGTTACCGCTATAAAGCTGTTTATTACCCAACAGCTGAAGGCTTTGCAATGAGCTGGGCAAGACTTCCATCTGTTGGAGGGGGTATCGGTTCTCGAAGCAGTTCGGAAATTATGGTCACGAGATCGTATGAAGGGATAATAAGCTCGCCTATAAATCCTTACGAACAGCAAGGTGTTGCTGGCTGGAGTTTGGATACGCATCATATTTTTGATAATACAACGAAGAAACTGCTTAATGGAGATGGGCAAACCGAGAAGAAGGACAGCGGTCAATTCAATCCGCTCTCCCCACAGATGGGGCAGCAACAATACTATGTAGATCAATCTTTGTATGCCATTGTTGGTTCGGATTTTTATTTTTTAGTAAGAAACAATAGTGTACTGAATGAATTGTCGATTGTACGAGTAACACCAGACAATGTATCGCTCAAAGTGGCAACGTTCCCCTCACAGGGCTTTCCCAAAGCTTTTACAGTGAGCCCGGATGGCACCTTATATCTGTCCTATTTGTATGAAGGCATATATAAAAAAGGACCTAACGATTCCGATTGGAAGCGTGTTGTCGGCAAGGGATCTTATGGTTCAGCCGTTATTCCAGACGGAACCAAGGGAACCGAAACTGGAGGCGGGGACTTTAGCGCATTTGCGACGGATAGCGAAGGTAATTTGTATTTTGAAGGCAGCCATCCAAGCAGTACTATCACGACAATTCAATACTATAAGCTCGACGCAAGTGGTTATGTATACCACGCAGGCAGGACGGGATATGGCCCTGACACCGGTCCGGCTACACCAGCGAATATCGGGTACGGAAGGTTGATTTCGAGTCCAAATGGCACGCTCTATGTGCTAGATCACATGTATGACTACTGGGGAGTAAAGAGCCGTATTCGCAAAATAACCAAAGACGGATCGCTGGAGCTGATCGCCGGAGATGCAAGCATGGGCAAGTTCGATCCCGTCATCTCAGATGGCAGGTCCGCAACCGACTCGCGATTCTTAACACGAGAGATATTTGTAGACGGACAGGAAAACATCTACATGCAGGTAGATGGCGTCGGCACGACATTAGGTCCCCTTTTCCAAATAACGCCAGACAAAATTGTTCATCTTGTTGATCAGACGGATGCTATGGCCTTTGTGAAAAGAAATAACCTTTCGCTTACTAACGTGAAGTTAATTGGTGTGGACCAGAAGGGGAATCCGATGTTTAGAACGTATGACCAACGTGGAATCACACCTAACTTCTTCCGAATTGGAGCTGACGTGAATAAGACCAGCATTCCTAACGATGACGGAATAACGTTGACCCAGATTGATACCGTGAACGGTCGTCATACGGAGACTGTTCATGCCTTAACAGGCAAAGTGATGCAAAGCTTCGGCTATGATACAGAGGGGCGATTGATACAGCTAGATGACGGCAGCGGAAATCGGACGACGATCGTGAGGGATGCTTCTGGCAAACCTACTGCAATTGTTGCACCAGGCGGGCAGCGTACGGAACTGACGGTCAATGGGCTAGGTCAACTAATAACTGTAAGTGGAAAGCTGGGCTATCAATATGATATGACGTATACCACGAAAGGATTGCTGACTTCATTTACTGATCCGAACCGGCATAAATCTGACTATCTCTATGATGACAAAGGTTACCTTATTCAGGCGAATACACCTACTGGAGGGGTAAAAACCTTAACACGCACAGAACTAAGCGACGGACTTTCCGTCACATTCACCGATGCTGCGAACCGCCAGACCGTTTATGAGACCCGCAGAGTTGGCAGCCAAACCACTCGTACGATAACCGAGCCTGGCGGTGCCAAGTCTGTTGTGGTTAATAAAGCTGACGGATCCAAGGAAATGACCTATACGGATGGCACGAAGGTCACGCAAAAGCTCGAAAGTGATCCTCGTTACGGCATGGATGCACCCATACTCAATCAGATGAAAATTACCACACCAGATGGGCGCGTTGTAACCTATTCGGAGACGCGAGCTGTGGAGAGAGACAATCAAGGACGTTTTACTTCCTTAACACAAACTTATGTGGTCAATGGTGCGTCGTCTTCCGTGAAATATGATGCGACAGCAAGAACTTATGTGGAGACATCTGCGGAAGGTCTAGTGAAGGTATCTCATTTGAACGACACAGGTACAATTGATCGAGTTGACTATCCGAATCAGTCATTGTTGTCGGTCATTTACACGTATGATGAGCATGGACGCTTTCAGACGATCTCGCAAGGCACCCATTCCATCACGTATGCCTATAATCCTGGCGGAGAGCTGGTTTCGGAGACAGATGAAACAGGCAATCGGAAAGAATATGGGTATAATGAGGCTGGCTTCCTAACGATGATCAAACAACCTAGTGGTAAGACATATTACAAAGATTATGATAAGAATGGTAATCCTGCGCAAACGACGCTGCCTGACGGAACCATTTACAAGCAACAGTATAATAATTTGAATCAATTCAACACGTTTACACCGGAAGGTGGGCAGCCTTGGCTTACACTGACACACGATGCAGCTGGTTTCGTTGACAAGGCGATTCTTGCCAGCGGGCGCGCGCTAGATTATGGATTTGAGTCTGGTGGCAGCAAGCGAATCCAGAGCATGAATGATCCTGATTTGAACCGATCTTTTGTGTACGGAGACGCAACCGACCGCGTCACACAGATGGTCAGCGAGCAGGCAGGGGATCCCGATCTGAGGCAATCTGTCGGCTACACGTATGGTGGGGGTGAGGTTTTGCAAATGGTGCTGCAAGGCGTAGCGAACGCCACCTTCGATTATAGCTTTGATACTGGTGCCAATGTGACGAACATCACGAACATCCGCACTACGGTTACGGAGGAGGTCTACGGACAGCCGAAGACGGTCGTTCAAAATACCCAGATCGGCTGGGATCGCGATGAACAGATGACCAAGTTCGGTCCGTTCCAATTTACTCATGAAACCAGCGGCCTTATAAGTTCAATCACAGACGGCTCATTCCAGATTCTGAATAGCTACGATGACCTAGGAAAACTTGAGCAACGCAGCTATTTATGGAGAGGGCAGCTCCACTCTAGCAGCGAGTTTACGTATGACACACGAGGACTTCTCTCTGATGAAAAGCAAACTTTCACCGGAGGTGCAGCGAATCAAACCCATTATGACTACGATGCGGACGGACAAATGTTGGCTTCACTCAAAACCGGTACAGACGGTACCTATAACGAAGTTTACTCTTACGACATCAGTAAGAATCGTATTAGTAAACAGGTGAATGGCTCGGCATTAGAAATGAGTAGTTATGATACAATTGGGCAGCTCCAGACCGTAGGCTCAGTTGGGTATGCTTTTGATACCGACGGTTTCCTGACGAATCGAGGAGGGGACACCTATCGTTATGGTATACGTGGGGAACTCTTGGAAGCGACTGTCACTGGCAATACGTACCGCTATGCTTATGATGCAATAGGTCGACGGACAGCGCGGGAAGGTGGCGGCGATACGGAGAAATACTTGTATGGCCATCCAGAATTCATCCATATGCTGACGGGTTCCATTGATAAGAATGGTGTATTAACGACTTATTTCTATAACGATGAGGGTTTACTCATCGGCTTGGAACATGACAGTCAGCGCTACTATGTGATGACGGACAATGTAGGCACACCGAGAGAAGTTTTGAATGAGGAAGGTGATTCTGTCAAAAAACTTCATTATAGCTCCTTCGGTGTATTGCTAAGTGACTCTAATCCCGGCTTCGAGCTGAAGATTGGCTTCGCAGGAGGACTCGAGGATCGAGCTGTCGGGCTTGTGCACTTCGGAGCCAGAGATTATGACCCTGTCTCCGCTAGGTGGACAGCACGTGATCCGATTCTGCTGGACAGCGGGGAGTCGAACGTCTACGCCTATGTCAGTAACAACCCGATCGTATTGCGTGATCCTTGTGGTTTATTCTGTATCGGAGCATCCGCATATGCCGGTGTTGGCATTGGCGGCAAGGTATGTGCGACAGAAGATGGCGTATCCGCCTGTGTGGAAGCCGGTGTTGGTGCAGGCGGCGGATTGGAAGTTGATCCGTTCGAGGACCTCTCCAAAGGCGGCTCTTCATTCGAAGCTGCTGCTAAAGCACAATATGGCCCTATCAAGGGTGAGTTAGGGGCCAAATATTTCAAAGCATGGGATCCATGCAAAGAAGGGGAAGGATCCCTCATAGCCAAGCTAGGTGCAGGACCGGTACAGCTCGATTTCACCGATCTTTCTAAGTCAGCCATTAAAGGCAAATTTGATGATTTGCGTAAAAACTTGAAAGATCTATTCAAACCATCCGTTAAGCTTGAAGCTGCGGCCAAAGTAAAGCAATGCTTGCAATATAAATGGTGATCTAAGAAACCGTTAGGGCTGCTGGCCTTGACGGTTTTTTCTCTCCGAACAATTAAACAACCTTTTTATTGAAAAATATGGATTTGTGTGGTTCACTCGATAAGAAAGCAGATTCCAACAAGGCAGGGAGTAGATCCAGTGATATCAGTCGTAATAGCCGATGATCAAACATTAATGCGGGATGGGTTGCAAACCATTCTCAGCCTGCAAGAAGATATCCATGTGGTAGGTATGGCCAAAGATGGCGCAGAAGCGCTTCAACTTGTCAAAACGTTATCCCCGAACGTCGTGCTCATGGATATTCAGATGCCGGTGATGAATGGTATTGCGTGCACCCGGCACATCCGAGCCGAACATCCAGATACATTGGTGCTGATACTTACCACTTTTGCCGATGACGATTATATTATTGAAGCGCTTGCTGGGGGAGCTACAGGCTTCTTGCTCAAGGACATCCCTGGTGAGAAGCTTGCACAATCTATACGCGATGCGGTGTTGGGCCACTTTCTGCTGCCTTCCGTCATTGCAGGCAAATTAGCGGCACGTTTGTCTTCCGCTTCGGCTTCGATTCAAGGCATGAAGCATTCGGTACGTGCGATCGCAGATGGTATCACCTTATCCGACAAGGAACAGGAAGTTGCGCGTTGGATGTTGGAGGGCAAAACGAACCGGGAAATAGCGGCAGGGATGTTCATGAGTGAAGGAACGATCAAGAACTATGTGAGTGCCATCTATGCCAAAATTGGAACGAATGACCGGACTGTGGCCATATTGACTTTACGCCAGTTGCTGGGTGGTGGGGATAGTTGAATAGGCGTTCTCCGAACCGTTTCACAGGTGTCCTCCTATTCTTGTTGTTAAGTATACTTTGCTCGGTTGGCGCCACTTACTTTGTGAATGACGGATTCTCACGCCTGCAGGTACTCCCTCCGAAAGTATTGCCAGGTATGAGCCAATGGCAGGCTCATTTGGGGGAGCTGCCGATTGTGGATAATCAACTACAGGATGCAGAATCCGACTGGAAATCTTATTTACAGCTAGCATCGACCCCAGAAGGACAAACGAATATGGCTGAATTCTGGGTTCGTGTGCGACTTCCAAGTGCCGTTGCGTCGCTGCGCGATGCTCAGTTGAATATTCAAGATACGAAGTCTTTTGAAGCCTTCGTGGATCAACACAAAATTGCCTCCATCAATGCAGATCTCCAGGAGACCAAGACGAAATCCATCTTCATCTGGAAGCAGGTTCCGCTGCCTGATGATGCAACTGGCAAATGGCTGCAAATTCGGATTATCCCCCAAGGAAATTCCTACGGAACTATGGCAATGGGCATGTATCTACCTATGAGAATTGTGGAGGCCCAGGATAACCTAATAGAACTTATACGAATTGATACAATAAAATGGGCACTTATTGCGTGTTTTTTATTTCTAAGCGTGGTCTCCTTGGGTGTTTTCGTCATGCACCGCGATGTGTTGTACGCCTATTTCTCACTGCTTAATTTCACTTGTGGGTTTGCTTGCCTAGCGCTTACCTATACACTGCAGATCTACGGGGACTGGTCACACATCACCTACTATTACAGTGTCTGTATCCCAGTCGGAATGGTCGCTGTTGTCGGTATTTTCGAAAGATTGACAGAAGCTAGCCTTCATAGACGTTTCCGTATAAGCCGTTATCTGCTAACGCTTTTTGCTATGGTTTGTATCCTTATTGCTTATGTACATGAACCGTGGGTTTCCAGATTCAGCCTTATGTACCTTATCGTTCTGGCCATCATTATCCCATTTCTTGCCATTCCTATGATGCGTATTTTCTATAAACAGCGGGATGGGGAAGCCGCGTGGCTAATCATGGGGATAGGTGCGATAACGCTAGGATTGTGTTTGAATTACGCTACGTACATCTTCCCGCTATTCGGTAAATTTGCTTATGAGCATGCTCCTTATTATTATATTTATTGGATTGAAAATATCGGGATTTTCGGCGTATTCATTTTTGTCCTATCCTTAGGCATGGTTTTTATTACAAGATTACGAAGCGTTTTTGTGCAAAATCAAGTTATTTCTGAACGCCTTCAAGTTCAAAATAGCCGGCTTCAAGAACTCGATCGGTTGAAGGACGACTTTCTGGCTAATACGTCCCATGAGCTCCGAACACCGTTGCAGGGCATTATCGGACTGACGGAATCCCTGCTCGATGGTGTTGCGGGTGATCTGCAACCCAAGGTTCAAACAAACCTGGAGCTCGTCGTGTCCAGCGGCAAACGACTGTCGAGACTTATTCATGATTTACTCGACTTGTCCAAACTTAACCATCAGGATATCGCATTAGACTTGGTTTCCCTGCCATTGCCGGACACGGTTTCGCTCGTTCTTGCTGCTTTCGAGCCGCAAGCAGCAACGAAAGGAATTCAGCTCGTGAGAGAATTTCCAGCGGATCTTCCTCTCGTAAGTGCTGACGCGAATCGGTTGCAGCAAATATTGTACAACTTGATCGGAAACGCAGTGAAATTTACAGATACCGGCGAGGTGTCTGTAACCGCGAAACAAGTAGGTGAGTTTGTAGAAGTTTCGATCATAGATACAGGCATTGGTATTCCCAAAGCCAAACTGACTACCGTTCTTGCTCCTTTTGAACAGGCAGAATCTGGCGCAAGAAGGGGAGGGACGGGACTTGGACTGACCATCTCGCATAAATTAATCACCATGCATGGCGGGCAGTTTCACTTGGATGCGGTGGAAGGGAGCGGAACGACAGCCAGCTTTACAATTCCAATTTGGCGGCAAGAATCGGAAATTGCTGTTTCAGAAAGTCGCTTCCTGCTGCCCGTACTCGATTCGTCGCCCGCATGGGAGGTGGCAGCAGCCGCTGCTGTGGAGTGGTCTCCGAATGAGGCAGGGAATTTCCCAGTGCCACTGCTGCGAAACCCGTTGCCTTCCGCTACGGTGCTGCTTGTGGATGACGAGCCTGTTAATCTTCAGGTGTTGGACAATTATTTGAGCGGATCTACTCTACGATTGCTGAAGGCGGCCAATGGGGAAGAGGCGTTGGCGCTTATCGAACAGCAGGTGCCTGATCTCCTGCTGCTGGATGTGCTGCTGCCTGATATGAACGGTTATGACATTTGTCGTAGTCTTCGCGAACGATATGACGAAAGCACCTTGCCGATCATCCTGCTAACGGCCAAAGGACGACTGGTCGATCTACTGGAAGGTTTTGATGCCGGGGCAAATGATTACATCGTCAAACCGTTTACGCGTCATGAGTTGCTGGCTCGTGTTGGGATTCAACTGAAGCTGTCACGCTTCACGTTAGAGTTAGAACGGATGGTTCAGGAGCGTACCTCCGAACTGGAGTTTACGACGAATCGCCTTCGTGAGTCCGTCCGCGAAACGGCTGAGACGCTAAATGAATTGACGCTAATGGAAGAGCGGAACCTGCTCGCCCAAGAAATTCATGATCATGTCGGACACACGCTAACCACCTCCATCGTACAGATGGAGGCTGCCAAAATGCTGCTCGAACGCGGCGATCCCCGCGGCAACGATAAGCTGGCGCTTTCACAGCAGCTGGTCCGTAAAGGGCTGGACGATATTCGTGAGTCTGTCCGTACTTTGAAGCAGCAAGGAGCGGATTTCCAGCTGGAACCTGCGCTTAAGCAGTTGCTAGCACAAACGGAGGACGTGGCTGGGATGAAAGTCGATCATGCCATTTCACCGCTTCCGCCGCTAAGCTCCATGCACAAGAAAGCGATCTACCACGCGCTCAAAGAAGGACTCACCAACGGAATTCGCCACGGCCGCTGTACTAGTTTCCAGTTTAAGCTGAATACTAGTGATGACAAGCTGATCTTCTCGCTATGGAACGACGGAGAGCGCTATGAGGCGACTGCCTTGGGCTTCGGTCTGCAGTCGATGATGGAGCGAATCACGCAATTGGGGGGCAGTCTACGGATATCCGGGGATGAGGAGCAGGGTACAGGCGGGTGTTTGTTAGTCATTGAGTTGCCAGTTGTAGGAGTCAAGTAGAAGGGAAGTGAGATAGTCGAAAAAATCGACTATCTCGAGAGAAAACTGCGCCTGCTGGGGGAGATAGTCGAAAAAATCGACTATCTCAAGAGAAAACAGCGCCTGCGGGGGTGAGATAGTCGAAAAAATCGACTAACTCGGTGGAAAACGGCACCGGCGGGGGGGAGATAGTCGAAAAAATCGACTAACTCGGTGGAAAACGGCGCCTGCGGTGGGAGATAGTCGAAAAAATCGACTATCTCGCAAGAAACTGGCGCCTGCGGGGGCGAGCTAGTCTAAATAATCGAATAGCTCACTAGAAATCGGCATCAAGCAAAAAAAAGGATTCCCCGCCACATACATGGCTTTGGGAATCCTATTTGTTATACTTATACCTCGCGCTCTAGTTCCTTACGAACGATAGGCGCGACTTTCGTGCCCAGCAGCTCAATCGTGCGCAGCAATTCATGATGCGGCAGGGTGCTGACGTCCGCATGCAAGAGGAAGCGCGTTATACCGAGGTTCTTGCGGAGCAATATGATTTTCTCCGCTACATACTCGGGATCGCCGACGTACAGTGCACCGCGAAGGCTTCGTGCGGCATCGAACGTGTCACGCGTGTAGGGCGACCAGCCGCGCTCACGGCCAATCGTGTTCATCATGGCTTCCGTTGCTGGGTAGAACAAGTCGGCCGCTTTCTCACTTGTATCAGAAATGAAGCCATGCGAATGCGTCGCGATTTGCAGATTGCTTACATCGTGACCTGCTTTAGCAGCCGATTCCTTGTACAGGTTGACTAGCGAAGCGAACCTCTCCGGCATGCCGCCAATAATCGCAAAGACGACAGGCAGTCCTAATATGCCAGCGCGAATCGCGGAATCTGGATTACCTCCAGTTCCGATCCATACGGGTAACGGCTCTTGTACAGCTCGCGGGTAAACGCCTAAGTTATTGATACCAGCGCGATGACCGCCTTTCCAGTTTACTTTCTCTGATTCGCGGATTGCGAGCAAAAGCTCCAGTTTTTCCTCAAATAAGCTGTCATAGTGGTTCAAGTCGTATCCAAAAAGCGGGAAAGATTCGATAAAAGATCCGCGGCCCGCCATAATTTCTGCACGTCCGTTGGATAATCCGTCCAAGGTGGAGAACGCCTGATAAACACGAACTGGATCATCCGAAGATAACACGGTTACGGCGCTCGAAAGACGAATTCGTTTGGTTGTTGA
This sequence comes from Paenibacillus plantarum, assembly GCF_013141695.1. Classification (GTDB taxonomy): domain Bacteria; phylum Bacillota; class Bacilli; order Paenibacillales; family NBRC-103111; genus Paenibacillus_E; species Paenibacillus_E plantarum. The sequence goes on along the minus strand of NZ_WHNY01000082.1, from coordinate 128,446 downwards.
AGCAGCTGCCGCCAGAATAACGGCCGGTGCTGAGCTCGCATAATCTGCTCGATGATGTTCACCAATGGCATAAACGTCTAGGCCAACTTGATCGGCCAAATTTATTTCCTCTACCGCTTGACGGAGCCTTTCCGCATGTGTGATGCCATTAGCTCTTGGAGCAGCCTCGAGAAATGTGCTTATTCCTATTTCAAAAGTTGAAGTTGTTTGGTTGGACATATTAAATCGCTCCTTTCAGGTTAACTCTATTATACTATAATATATAATGTAACTCAAGAAAAGTAAGCAAGTTACAAAGCGCTTCAAATTCAATCTTCTCTCATCGCTTTCTTACCGTAAACTCGAAAAAGCTTTACAAAAGACACAAAGTGATGTCTGATTATACTTGTTGTCTATCAAATTCACGTATCGCTCAGGAGGTTAAGTATGCAAACAGGAAATCGCATGTTTCGAACAGAAGTGGTAAATGGGTGGGGACGTCTTCCAGAAGGTCAGACTTTTGGTTATACGCATGGCATTGTTGCCGATTCGGAAGACAATATTTACGTACTTCATACAGGCGTGCCGAATATGTCGGTATTCAGTCGTTCAGGCGAATGGGTCAAATCGTGGACTGTTGAAGGTATAGAGGACAATGCACACGGTTTATACCTCCATAAAGAGCATGACGCTGAATATTTGTACATGACGGATTGTGGACTTGGGACAGTAGTAAAAACAACACTTAACGGTGAAGTCGTACTTCGTTTGACTCCGCCTGATCTAGGTGACGTTTACTCTGATGAAAAAAAATACAAGCCAACTGATCTGGCTGTTGCACCAAATGGCGACATTTATGTGACGGACGGCTACGGTCAGCATTGGATTCATCAGTATAATGCCCAAGGAGACCATATCCACTCTTGGGGTGGAACAGGAAGTGAACCTGGTTTAATGAAATGCCCGCATGGCATTTCCGTTAAACTCACGGGCAGCGAACCTGAGCTCTATGTTGCGGATCGAGGGAATCATCGCATTCAAGTATTCACACTGAGTGGAGATTTCAAGCGTTTTATCGACAACGATATGGATATGCCTTGCTCCTTCTATTTTCATGAGGGTCTCATGTTCTTCCCCGACTTACATAGTAGGGTGACTGTCTTCAACTCGGAGGATGATTCACTTGTCGCTCATCTTGGAGAAGATCAATTAGCCTACAAACAGCAAGGTTGGCCTAATTTACCCAAGGAATATTATCGGGATAACCGCTTTAGTTCACCTCATGGCGTCTGTGTAGATTCACTGGGAGATGTCTATGTGGCCGAGTGGATTATCGATGGTCGTATAACGAAGTTGCGTCGTGTATAACGACATATAACAGAATTTAAGTAAGGCTGCCTGGATTGAGGCAGTCTTTTTTTCTATTTGCAGAACCATCAAATGGTGACGTCAGTCTGTATTTTGCTTACCCAATCGGATAAGTAAAGGTTCAAAGTTTCGATTTTGATGATGCTGTTCATATTTTGATGGGTATTCAGACAATAGGATATCGGAACATAATTAACTAGTGCCCTCTTGTCAGAGGCGATCGAGGGTTTTCATTTATGAAACACGAGGGGGCAATCGAATGGCTAGAATCTGCATTGTTGACGATGAACCAATTATCGGAGTTGGCCTCAAAACGTTGATTGAGGAATATAAACGATTTAATGAAATCGACATATTTACGGATGGCGAGTCCGCCTTGTCGAAAATTATGGCTAACCCTCCTGATGTAGTGTTAACAGATATACGAATGCCTCGGATGGACGGGCTAGAGCTATGCCGACATATACAGCAACTAAAGTTATCAACCAAAGTAGTCGTGCTTTCTGGATATGGAGATTTTGCCTATGCGCAAAAATGCATGTCCTACGGTGTACAAGAATATTTGTTGAAGCCAATTACTGAAATCGAGCTTTTTCCAATATTGGATAAAATGCTTTCCATGCGGGAAGCTGCACTTATTTCCTTTACTCATTTTGAACAATGGATCGATCAATTAGAAGAAGCGATTTGGATGATGGACAAAATAAGGGTCGATGAATTGCTTGATGAGGGCAAACGGGGGTTGTTCGATGTTGATACGGAGCTCCAACAACACTTACGGGTATCCGACGCTGTGAAGTTACTTCACAAGAAACTGAATGCCAGAGGGGCATACAGGGTTGAAGTGAAACCGTTTGTAGAGGAGCATACAGTCATCACGATTACGTACGAAAGGTTTCAGGCGGAAATAAGAAGCTGGATTCAGCGGCTGAGCGAATATCGCAATCATGAGAGAATTGATGTACTAGAGGCAGCGATTCAATATATTGATGAGCATCTATTCGAGGATGAGCTTTCACTGGAGAAAGTTGCAGGGAAGTTAGGACTAACGCCGACCTATTTCAGCCATTATTTTAAGAAACATACGAATGAAACTTTCGTGCAACACCGGATGCGCAAACGAATTGATCGAGCCAAACAACTTCTAGCCGTACCCCATTACAAAATTATCGACATTGTAGCCGAGGTCGGATATGAGAGCTACCCACATTTTACACGCGTATTCAAAAAGGCAACTGGATATTCCCCCACCGAATATCGCGGACTGCTCGGGATCAAGTAATGAATAGCAGACTTGTTCGCAAGGTTTACATCTACTTCGTCATTATTATCACGTTAGCTTTGGTGACGGTGGGGGTTACCGGCTATTGGCGATCGTCCAACGAACTGGAGAACCAGTATGAAGGGCTGTTGACTCAAATCGTTGATAATGTCCTACATGAAACCGATCTATTTCTGAAAAGCTATGAGAGGGCTACACTTTCAATTTTAATCTCACCTGTAGTGAAAGAAGCACTAGATCTTCCCTACCATGCTACTTCAGGGTTTTATTCTTCCGAAATAGCGATGAAGGGAGTATTTCAACCCGTCCTCATTAACAATCCAGAAATCTCGATGACATACATCGTCGGTTATAACGGGTTCCAAGCAACGGATTTCAATGCTCACATTGTTCCTTTTAATTACAAGGGTTTTGATGAATATGTGGAACAGATGAAGGATGACGATACGATTAACGGGAAGCTGACGATCAAAGATTCCGGATTTCTAGACGGTCATCTCACACTCATTCGCAAATTGGCAGATCGAACCTCATCTACCTTATTTAAAGGAATCATGGGTTTTGAGCTCAAAATTGGGGAGTTAAACACGCTCTGGAAGGGTATTAAACTCGGGAACTCGGGGTATTTTTTTATCGTTAACGATCGTGGGAAAATACTGTATCATCCGGATTCGAACCGAATCGGGAAACAGCTCGATGGTATGCATTTCAATACGGTTGAAGCCAAAACAGATCAAGTATTTGAATTGCCCGGGGAACCGGGGCGAGTTTTCTTCAGCAGAAAATCCGACTACTCCGGTTGGACGTTAGTGGCAAGCATGTCCATTTCTGAACAGCGACAGCCCATTTCCGACCTGCGGCAAACGATATTAATTGTAGGTATCATTACTTTGTTTTTGGCCACATTCCTAGCTTATCGATTCGGTCAATCGATTGTTCGTCCTGTTCGACTACTGGAGAATGGCATGCGCCAGACGGCAAAAGGTCTATGGACACGAGTACCTCTCACTGGGAGCTTAGATGAAATGGACCAGCTAATCATCAGCTATAATACGATGGTCTCTCGGCTGGAAGAGTTGGTTGAGCGGGTTTACGAGACCGAACTGCGCAATCAAGACAATATGATGAAACGGCAGCAGGCTGAGTTTCAATCCCTGCAATTACAGATTAACCCGCATTTTTTGTACAACACGTTGGAAATTATTATTTGCTATGCTGTCATCCAAAAATCCAGCGAAATCAAAGACATTGTTCGTTCTCTGTCGTATATGCTGCGATATTCTATCCGTACTGACTTGGAGGAAATTACGGTAGCGAATGAGCTCAAACACATTCTGTACTTCATGTCGATTATGAAATATCGCAATCAGCGCGAATTCGAGATTGATGTTCGGATCTCTACGGATTATTTACTGGACAGCATGGTTCGCTTGACGCTGCAACCCTTGGTCGAAAATGTATTTAAGCATGCGTTCCCCTATGGGATCGAGGATAAGCACACAATCATTATTGACGCTTGGAAGAATGATAGGGATTTTTATGTCATCGTTCAAGATAATGGCTGCGGTATCGAAGCCGAATCCCTACTGCAATTAAACACACGACTCCTGAATAGCCGACAGGAGAAGCTGGTGGATACGCAACCCATATCCGAAGGCAGCATCGGACTGCTCAATGTGCATAACCGAATTCAGATGGTTTTCGGGCAGCAGTATGGACTTTCTGTACAAAGCGAGCAGGGGAGCGGCACGAAAGTTACGATTCACATGCCAACCTCCAGTGCAAAAAAAGTCATAGCAGTGTAAATCAACACAATGCTTGGCGCACCTTGCTTTTTGTATGCTGTATACAGAAGTACATTACACATACCGAGTTATGGTCATCGAATAGGGAGGGATTTATGGACATATCGGCTAGTAAAAGTGACACACGATCTACGGTTGTCTTGAAAAAGGAAAATTACTTGTTTAGGCTTAAAAAAAATGCATCCAACCATTGGCAGCTCTACGTGCTAATGCTGCTGCCGATTATTTATTTGATCATTTTCAAATACGTGCCGATGTATGGTGCTTTGATTGCGTTCAAAAATTATATTCCGACAAAAGGGGTATGGGGCAGTGATTGGGTTGGGCTGAAGCATTTTGATCGTTTTTTTCATTCGTATGAATTTGTGCGGATTATGAAAAACACGGTCGTTCTCAGCCTCTATAGTTTACTTGCAGGGTTTCCGTTCCCCATCATACTCGCGCTTTCCTTGAATTACGTTAATTCTCGTTTCTTTAAAAAATCCGTACAAATGATCACCTATGCGCCGCATTTTATCTCTGTCGTTGTCATGGTAGGTATCATTTTGCAAATGATGGATCCTCGAGTTGGCCTGATCCAGAAGATTATGAAGTATTTCGGACTACCTACCATCAATTTCATGGGTATACCCGAGTGGTTTTCACATGTATTTGTCTGGTCCGGTATTTGGCAAAATGTTGGATTCTCCTGCATCATTTACTTGGCAGCGCTTGCAGCCGTCGATCCTTCGCTCCATGAGGCAGCTGTTGTAGATGGCGCCAATAAAGTACGGCGAATGTGGCACGTCGACTTGCCCGGTATTCTGCCGGTTGCGGTCATTCTGCTCATCATGAACACCGGCCATGTGTTAGACATCGGCTTCGAAAAAGTGTTGCTGTTGCAGAATCCGCTGAATATGAGCTCATCGGAGGTCATCGATACTTTTGTGTACAAAGTCGGTTTGGCATCAACCGCAATCAATTATTCCTATTCATCTGCCATTGGGTTGTTTAAATCGGTCATTAATTTGATCCTGCTCGTTCTCGTTAATCGAATAGCTAGACAATTAGGGCAAACCAGTCTGTGGTAAAGGAGGCGCGTCAATGACGGGAAGCATTAAGGAAAGTGCAGATGACAGACTTTTTACAATTCTGAATTACATCATCCTATTTATTTTTACTATTACGATACTTTATCCGTTGATTTACATTGTCAGTGCTTCCTTCAGCTCATCCACCGCGGTTATTTCCGGCAAAGTCTGGTTGTATCCGATTGAGCCGACGCTAGCGGGTTATGAAGCAGTATTTAAGCATCGCTTGATCATGTCGAGCTTCTTGAATTCCGTATTTTATACCGTGGTGGGAACAACCATCAATGTCCTGTTTACACTCATTGCGGCATATCCGCTTTCGCGAAAAGATTTTATGCCACGTAATGCCGTCATGGCGTTGTTCGTATTCACCATGATGTTTTCAGGGGGATTGATCCCGTCTTATCTGGTTGTGAAAGAGCTTGGTATGATCGACACAAGGTGGTCATTAATTATTCCAGGAGCGCTCGGTGTGATGAATATGATCATTGCCCGCACGTATTTTCAAACGACCATTCCCGAAGAATTGCTTGAAGCCTCTCAAATGGATGGCTGTAGTGATTTTACATTTGTACGAAAGATCGTACTTCCCTTGTCAGGCCCTATCATAGCAGTCATTTCCTTGTTCTATGCTGTAGGGCATTGGAACCAATACTTTAACGCATTGCTCTATTTGAAACATCAAGAGTTGTACCCGATTCAATTGGTGTTAAGGGATATTTTGGTGCAAAACGAGGTCGATGCGTCGATGATAACCGACCTTGCAGATCAGGCTGCAAAAGATGGACTGCGGGAGTTGTTGAAGTTTTCCCTTATCGTCGTGTCTACGCTGCCCGTGCTCATCATCTATCCATTCATACAAAGGCATTTTGTCAAAGGCATGATGATTGGTTCATTAAAAGGCTAAAGGGAGGTTTTTACATGAAAAGAGGGTTAAAAGCTTTAGTAGCAATTACGGCAACGTCATTAGTACTTCTAAGCGCATGTTCGGACAGCGGATCGAAGGAGGCTGCCAAGCAGACGGAAGCCATCGTCGATGATCAAGTAACACCAGCGGGCCAATTCCCGATCACGAAAGAAAAGACAACACTCAAAGTGATGGTCAAAGGCTCCAGCATTGTCGAAAACTTCGCAACAAACGAGTTCACCAAGTGGTTAGAAGAGAAAACGAACATTCATATTGATTGGGAAGTGGCTCCGGAAAAAACATTTGCAGAGAAGCTCAACGTTTCACTCGCAAGTGGTGATTACCCAGACGTGCTGCTTAACATGAGTGTATCGCCGATTCAGCAATCGATTTATGGGAAGGACGGTGTCTTTATTCCGCTGAATCCCTACATCGACAAATATGGTGTTGAAATGAAAAAGATGTTCGAACAAGTTACCTATGTGAAAGATCTGATTACGATGCCTGACGGTAAAATTTATTCGGTTCCACAGGTCAATGATTGTTACCATTGCTCACTTGGTCAGAAAATGTGGATTTATAAACCTTGGCTTGATAAACTTGGATTAAAAATGCCAGAAACGACGGAAGAGTTTTATCAAGTACTCAAAGCTTTTAAAGAAAAAGATCCGAATGGAAACGGTAAAGCAGATGAGATTCCACTTGTTGGTGCAACGAATGGACCATCCTCTACGTTAGATTTATTTCTACCCAGCGCTTTTATCGAGAAGGATTTCAACCTGCGCTTTGTGAAGGATGGCAAGGTCCAAGTTGCCTATAATCAACCGGAATGGAAAGAAGCTTTGAAGTATATGAATAAAATGTTCGCCGAGGGCTTAATTTCCCCGCAAACGTTTACGCAAGATAGAAATCAGCTGAAACAAATGGGGATGAACCCGGAAATTCCAATTCTGGGAGCCATTGCATCACAAAATCAGACGGTATTCGTCGAAGTCGATAACGCGAGATTCAAAGATTACGTCTCCGTTCCTCCGCTCAAAGGGCCGACGGGGATACGTTCTACGGCCTACAATCCTTATGCGGTTTCTGCAGGACAATACGTCATTACGAATAAAGCGAAAAATCCGGCTGCCGCATTCCGTATGGCTGACTTGCTGCTTTCGGAAGAAGCGACACTCCGCAGTACTCAGGGACGTCCTGATCAAGAGTGGGTGCGTCCTGCTCAAGGTGAGCTTGGCGTTAACGGGAAGCAAGCGGTATGGAAACCGATCGTATCGTTTGGCAAGCTGCAAAACATACATTGGGCGCAAGCAGGACCTTCACTGCGTACGAACGAGTTACGCTTGAGCGTGGCGGCGGATCCGAAAAATTCACTTGAACTTATTTTATATAATGAAACGAAGAAATACGAACCTTTTGGAATGAATCCGAGCAAGATTGTACCGCCATTGTTCTTCACCAACGAACAAGCCGAGGAACTTTCTACGCTTGAGAAGACATTGACCGATTACAGAACTGAATTTTTTGCCAAAACAGTTACAGGCTCACTAGACGTTGAGAAAGAGTGGAACAACTACTTAAGCACGTTGGACAAAATGAATATTAAACGCTACTTGGAAATTTACCAACAAGCTTATACCCAATTTAAAGCTAAGAAATAGAAATAGAAATAGAAATAGAAATAGAAATAGATCACATCCAGATCATACAGAATGATGTGGCAAGGGAGAGCGTGTTTAACATGAAAGAGAAAAAGATTAAGACGGATTTAGCTGAACGACCTCATGTCGTATTTCTTATAGCGGACGATCATCGTGGTGAAGCTATCGGAGCCTACGGCAATGAAGCCGTGCAGACGCCTGTGCTGGATTCGCTGGTAGCCAGCGGGACAGCATGTCGGAATACACATATATTCGGTGCTCTAACCGGAGCGGTTTGCGCGCCGAGCAGAGCATGCGTTCATACCGGTATTCCGCTCTTCCGGGCGACGATTGGCAAGGATATGACAAACCGTGAACATTCGAGCGTAATTCGCTCGGATGTTCGGCTCATGCCGCAGACAATGCGCGATGCCGGGTATCGTACACATGCGGTCGGCAAATGGCACAACGACAAGGCAAGCCTTGCACGGAGTTTCGAAGGGGGAGATAAGCTGCACTTTCACGGGATGAGCGATCATACCCATGTTCCTGTGTTTGATTATGACCCGACTGGGATGTATCTGAAGGAACAGGAATACATGGAAGATACATTCTCTACTGAGTTGTTTACCAACGCAGCCGTCAACTTTATCGAGGATTATGAGGAAAAGCAGCCATTTTTCCTGTATGTCGCTTATACAGCACCGCATGATCCGCGAACCGCGCCTGAGCCGTATGCAAGTATGTACGATAAGTCTGATATAACGTTGCCTCCGAACTTTATGCGAGAACATCCATTCGATACAGGGGATATGGTCGTACGGGACGAGAAGCTTGCGGGGTGGCCGAGGGACGAGGACGAAATTCGGCAGCATATGGCCGATTATTACGCGATGATTAGCCACATGGACGCGCAAATTGGTAGGGTCATCGAAGCGTTGAAAACGAAGGGCATCTATGACAATACGCTCATCGTGTATACAGCGGACCATGGCTTGGCAGTCGGGCAACACGGACTGATGGGCAAACAGAACCTTTACGAACATAGCGTGCGCATCCCGCTTCTTTTCCGAGGCCCAGGTGTGCCGCAAGGCAACCAAGTGCATGCGCTGGCCAGTAATATCGATATTTTCCCGACAGTTGCCGGACTATGTGAGGTCGATCTACCAGAGGAAACCGAAGGCATAAGTCTGCATCCCATCTTCTCTGGAGAAAGCGTTGGTGTTCGCGGAATCGTAGGCTCCGTTTATCGAGATTTGCAGCGAATGGTAACGGATGGTCGATGGAAGTTGATCCGATATTATCGCTCGCCAATTACCAACACAGGGACGGAACGAATCCAATTGTTCGATCTACAAGACGATCCATGGGAAATGCATGACTTGTCGGCAGAGCCTCAGTATGCCGAGCACATCGAACGGCTTGCCTCTGAATTAGGAGATTGGATGCATGCTTCCAGTGATATTTTGCAAAATAAGCCCGTGATTCCAGTTCTCGTATAAATTGAAAGGTGAAATGAACATGCAAACAATTGAAATCAATAACGCTTGGTTTCGGGGTGCTGTTTCCATTGAAACGAATGAAAACGGACTTCAACCTTGGCGTTTACCTCACGATCAGCTCCGCTTATTTGCTTCTAAATTAGTGGAGAAAGCAGGAGAAGCAGCGGGTGTAAGACTTGCTTTTCTAACCGACTCCACGTCAGTGGAGTTGCACGTCGCATCTACGGATCAAGATAGACAATTTGACATCGTCATTGACGATGAATACATCGGAACCAAGACTCTCCTAGCTGGTGATGACCTCTGTTTATTTTCAAACTTACCAGGCAGTATGAAGCGAGTTGACTTATATTTTCCGCAATATGCTGTCGTCACTGTGAAATCACTCAAGATTGATGTGGGGGCAACGGCTGAGCTCGCACCTAGCAATCAACCAAGGTGGGTTACATACGGCAGCTCCATCACACAATGCACCACTGCTGAAAGTCCAGCTCATACGTGGCCGGCCATCGTTGCACGCCATAGAAGCTGGGATCTGACCTGCTTGGGATTCGCTGGACAATGTCATTTGGAACCCATGGTTGCTCGCGTCATTCGTGACCTTCCAGCTGACGTCATTTCCTTGTGTCTCGGTATTAATGTGATGGGTGGCAACAGTTTAAATATCCGGACTTTTCGTTCTGCGATCTTTGGCATGGTGTCGATCATTAGGGAAAAGCATCTCTATACGCCTATTTATTTATTTTCTCCTATTTATTGTCCTCATAGGGAAACTGACGACAACGTAGTTGGGATGAACTTGGTTACAATGAGGAAGGAGATCCAAGAAGCGGTGAATATCCTAACTTCTTATGGGGACTCAAACCTTACGTATGTAGACGGCTTGGAAATCATGGGAGAAGCTTTTGTCGACCACCTTCCAGACCAGCTGCATCCGAATGCAGAAGGCTATAAAATAATGGCTAATCATGTACTAGGAAAATTAAAAGATAGGCGTATGTAAGTAAGATAGCTGCATATACATGTATTCAAATATCCCTTAATGAACCGGATGCACGTTACCCGGCATTAAGGGATTTTTTTGTAACGTAATTGTACGGAACTGTGACGTTCGCCTATATCCTGAATAGTGTAATGTAAGACACGGATAATTCTCCTAGGAGTGAGCATATGACTAAGGTCAAAAATCTTTGGAAACCTGTATTCATGAATAAGATTAAAATTAAGAAATCTACCGGCGATTTACCTCGCGGACCCGTAAACTTATTTGCTCGCTTCATCAGTCCGAATCCAATTACGACCTTCACCCCCGAACAACGGTTCCCGATCATTAATAACACGGCTTTTATTAGCCAGTATTCCAGTGTTGTTGGCGATGTAACGCTTAGTAAAAATGTCTACATCGCACCAAATGCCACTTTACGTGCAGATGAAGGTACGCCTTTTTATGTCGGCGAGAATACGAATATTCAAGACGGGGTCGTCCTGCACGGACTCGCTCACGAATATATCTTGGTCGATAACAAAAAGTATTCGATCTATATCGCTAACAGCGTCTCCATTGCTCATGGGGCCCTCATTCATGGTCCTAGTTATATTGGGGAAAAGGTATTCGTAGGATTCAAATCTATCATATTTAATGCCTCTATAGGGCATGGGTCAGTGATATCAATGGATTCCGTAGTTACCGGCGGAGTGAAGATTGCGCCTAATCGATTCGTTCCACCTGGAGCGCATGTGGATACGCAAGCTAAAGCTGACTCTCTGCGCAGAGTGCCGAAAGATCAAGTTGAATTCGCTCGTGAAGTACAACGTGTAAATGGGGAGTTCCCTCATTCTTACCATCTACTATTTGGTACAGAGCGGTGTTCCTGTGGCGTCGCCTTTGAGCGGAATTTTTTGTTGAAAAAATGATGCTAAATAGCGAAAGGGCTGCCCGTTGGCAGCTCTTTTCTAATTGGGTAGAGCTACCTAAGTGCTCGGCAGTTAGTCTTTGATCATACGTTGTAAGTGAAGTTTGGATTGGCCTGTTCGCGTGGTAAGAATCTTCAATTAACTGGAAAAGGTACAGCTATTTAAGCGGAATTTCCTCGAAGATTCGATTTAACTGTAAAACATGTAGGTAAAACTGTTTATTTTGTTCAAATTAGGTTGAATGGTTAAAATTAACTTCAGGTTATCCATTTATTTTGTGTTTGATCGAAATATCCTGAAATTTAACTGCATAAAATCCATCTATTCATATGTGGTAAAATAAGTAAGAAGTGTTCACGCTCATAGTAAACGCAGAGTTTCTGGCTCCCTGAATGTTATTTATGATTCCTTATGAATTTGTGCTAAAATATGGATAGGCAACTTCTTGCTCTACATATCTAAGCATACAGCAAATCCCAAAATCTTAATTCTGGAGGTACTACTATGGATGATTATTTTTTAGTTAAAGACGGTCGAATTGTACGCTGGGACGGGATAACACTGGGAGGAACCAAAATCCGAGCCGATGAGCTAGTCGAGTCATTTGGTCGTAAAGCTCTTGAGGAAATTGAACGTTTTGGTTTTTACAGCATAAAGAAAGTTTAACGATTTTTCAGAATAACAATATCTCAATCAAAGCCGCGGATAACGTGGCTTTTTTATTATGACATAAGGTGACATATTCAAGGTTTATACTTGTTGTAGATCGACGAAAGGAGCAACTACTCTTGAAACGGAAAATAATTTTAGATTTGGCAGTAACGTTAGATGGGTTTATCGAAGGGAAAAATGGAGAAGTTGATTGGTGCGTGATGGATCCTGAAATGGGGTTTGTCGATTTCCTAAACCAAATTGATACCATCTTGTATGGCCGGAAAAGCTATGATTTATGGGGACAATATAGCCCAGATTTAGATCATGCGGATGCTGATAAAGAATTGTGGAGCTTAGTTCATAGTAAACATAAATATGTGTTTTCCAAGACACATAAAGGTACTGATCATAAAGCTATCTACATCAATGATAATATTTTAGAAGAAGTAATGAATTTAAAGAATAAGCCTGGCAAAGATATTTGGCTATATGGCGGAGCAAGTCTCATTACAACTTTTATCCAATTAGGACTTGTTGATGAGTTTAGATTGTCTGTTCATCCCGTTATTCTGGGAGAAGGTAAGCCGTTATTCGTTGATATTAAACAGAGGTTGAATTTACAACTAGTGAATACAAGAACGTTCTCATCTGGCGTTGTGAATCTCATCTATCATTGGAATGAAAAATAATTAAAAAAATGTAGACTCTCAGTTATTTCTGAGGGTCTATTTTCTATTTTCTAGAATTTACTTGCTACTTTATAAACATAAACGTATAGTAAGTATAATAATTGTGAACAGCCCTATTTTAAAGGAGGAAAAACCAATGAAAATCAAAGAATCGGGTATCATTTTATTTACTGAGAATTATGAGAAGGCAGTGGATTATTATGTACATCAAATTGGATTAACATTACGATTACAAAAAGATGATTTGTCATTTTTAGAATTTGGGAATAGTTACTTATTAATCGAAGGAAAGGGAGTAGCATCGCAGAGTGAGAAAACAAGAGCGCAAAGTTCCGTATGTTTACGAATTGATGTTTATGATTTTGACCAAACCGTGTTTGAACTTAAACAAAGAGGTGTAGATGTTGATGTAAGAAGAGTTGATTGGGGAACCATTGGCATCATTATTGATCCAGAAGGTAACAGGATAGAGATAAAGGATGGGAATTTTTAAATGAAAATGTTAGTAGCTAAGGGCTGCCGCGGGGTAGCTCTTTTTTTGTAATACTAGAACAGTAGAATATGAATCTAACATAAATCCATGCTTTGAATTAAATCCATAATCTGGTAGTGTTATTGAAATAGATCGTAAAAGGGATATACAAAATTAGAGGCTAGCGAAGTAAATCTTCCTTGCTTTTTTATTTTACTAAGGAGGACAATCTTGGAAAAACTAAATTCCCTAAATTACCCAGGAAAAATCTATCTCATTATCGTCCTGTGTGTTGCTACGTTAATTAGTTTAATCAGTGTTTATAATATCCAATCTCCGTCAGGAAATAGACTCTATTCATTTATCTTTTGGGATACGTTTCTTGCATGGGTACCTGTAGGGTTTGCCGTAATTCTAGATCTGCTATTTTGCTATACCCGTAAGAAAATACGTGCAGTATTAATCCTATTCGTGGGTGCTTCATGGTTTTTCTTCTTCCCCAATGCGCCATACCTTGTGACGGATTTACTTCATGTATTCGCGCGGTACAGCTTTGACCCTACTAAGCGATTTTGGGCAGATGTCGTGTTTTGGCAGCATTTATTTAGTATATTTACGATCGCTATTCTAGGGCTTTTACTGGGATCAGTTTCGCTGTTTTCGGTGCAGAATTTGGTGAGAATAACATTTGGAGTTATTGCTAGCTGGATTTTTGTAATTTTCGTTCTCCTACTAAGTAGTTTTGGAATCTACATTGGCCGATTCGTTCGATGGAATAGTTGGGATGTTATCATGCGACCAGGTTATATCATGCATGAATTAGTTATCATGTTAACGGATAGAAGTAAGCTTTATCATATTTTCTCTTTCTGTAAGTTCATGTTTATGGTTTTAATCATTAGTTACGTACTGTTCTATATGATAACTAGAGTTAGGAAATTTTAGGAGGCTTACTGAAGGAAACTCCTCCACGGATCGAGCCCGTAATCTGAAATCTGACTTGTTTATTCTTGACGGATGCCGCTCATACCAACTTGTACAAATTAGATAAGTGACCAGTCAGATATTTTACGGAGATAAAGGAGGCCAGGGAAGTAAATCTTCCCTGCCCTTGAACTCGTATAACTAAGTTGCTTTTTCAATTATTGATACCAAGCATTGGCTAAATTGTTTGTAAAATTCGAGTCATTTAAAGCGACGTTTGCATCTACGAAGCTTGTCGTGTTTAATGCAGCCCTTGCGGCAGCAGTTAAATCGTCCCAGCCAATTAACGGTTGGTATCCACCAGTAGTCTTCGTCATATAGAAAAGCTTCGTGCGAACCTAGCTATTCATGGATGCCAAAATACTTCTTCATTATGTTCAATTCATGACTAACACGTTGTGGAATTTCCTTCAGAAGCTCGGGCAACGACACGAAAATAGTTTCATTCCAAGTATATTCAGTAAATTCCATCGTTGGTCGGAACCGGAAAGTCTGCAAATAGCGTTCTACTAATTGGTTCGTTTCATTGTTCGTACTCATCTGGTCTCGCAACATGTCTGGGACTAATAAACCTGCGCTGCCTGCTGTCTCATAGGTACACGTATCTAAATTCGGGACAAGTTCAAGCATAGCGAGAAGTGGGGAAAACGCGTGTTTGCCAGGTTGGGAGTACAGTTTTACCTGAGTTGGATTGTTTTCAGATACATTGCTCCGATCCTTCAGTAGCCCTTTAAAAAATTTGCCATGGAAGCTGCACTCACAATTGATCACACTGCCGTCATACCCGACATAAATCCAAACATGTTCCAACTCGTACAAATGTTCGATATCATAATCCCAGTAGATGGCATATTCAATAACCTTCTCAATGCTGGCATCCGACTCGAAACGGATTATGCGACGAAAGGAAGGGGAAGGACCATCCTGATCGAATATCGTTACCCCAACGCGAACTGGAAAAAATGGTTCCAAGCGATCAAAAAACAGCTGTGGCGCATACGTTTTGACAAGTCCTAGATCGAGATTTATTTGCTGATCCTGCACTCTTGCTTCCTCCTCTTTACTTAACGAATCGCTATAAGATTAATTATAAGAAAAGTAAAATTGGATACCTTAAATTATTCTAGAACAATCTATAATTTCATTGGAATAATATGACATGATGCCAGGGAGATCTGCTCGAATCTCCTAATTTATTTCCAAGTTAGTTATGGAACATTATGTAAAGTTCCTTCGTCTATAACATATAGGAATGACAGGGGGGACCAGGATGAAAAATAATTTTAGGAATAGTAAGCTTCTTGCGGCTGGCTTACTGTTGATACTGATTGGGAATGCATGTGGTAATCCTGCTGGAAATCCGATGTCATTGGAACAACGACAAGTGACAGCGGACAAAGTGGATGGGCGAATCGTGAAAGCTAGCAACGAGTTCGGCATGCAGCTCCATCGGCAACTGGTTCAGTCAGAGAAGAACAACCAGGAAAACATAGTTATTTCGCCCACCAGTATTTCTTTGGCGCTTGCCATGTCTTACAACGGAAGTAAGGGGGAAACGCAAGCCTCAATGGCCAAAACGTTGGGCTGGCAAGGCATGTCCCTGGATGAAATAAATGGGGGCAACGAGACGCTTATCAACCTTCTGCAACACTCGGGCAACGGCGTTAAAGTGAACATTGCCAACTCGCTTTGGTCACGAAAGGGAGCAGCGTTTCACAGTGATTTCATGAAAACCCTTCAAAACTTTTATAACACGAAAGTAGCTGAACTCGATTTCAACAGTCCCAAAGCACCTGATACCATTAATGACTGGGTAAATAAGAATACCAACGGGAAAATTCCGCAGATAATTGACTCCATCAATCCCAATGAAGTTATGATCCTGATGAATGCCGTCTATTTCAATGGCGGGTGGAAAAAGGAATTCCAACTTTCTGCAACGAAAGAAGAAAGCTTCAATCTGCAAGACGGTTCCACTAAGCAAGTGCAGATGATGACGCAATCGGGTTCTTACGAATATGTAAAAGAAGATGGATTTCAAGCCATTCGGTTGCCATACGCAGAGGGGCAGATGGATATGCTTGTCATACTTCCGGACGATTCTTCTTCACTTGGTGCTCTTCACGATAAGCTTTGGGCGGATCCCAATCGCTGGCAAGCGTCGTTCAAATCGAGCAGGGGGGAAATCAAGCTTCCACGGTTGAAGATTGCATACAGCGAAAAGTTGAAAGAACCGCTCCAAGCAATGGGCATGACGCTGCCTTTTGACGAAGCTCATGCAGATTTTTCGGGCATGGCACCAATTCCACCCAACCTTTTCATCAGTGCGATAACACACAAAACGTTCATCGAGGTCAATGAAAAAGGGACAGAGGCTGCAGCGGTCACTTCGGTTCAAATGGCAGGCGCTTCCGCACCAATCGATGGACCGTTCCAGATGACGATAAACCGGCCGTTCTTCTTTGCTATTGAAGACCGCCAGACCGGAGCATGGCTTTTTGTAGGGTCCGTGGTCGAACCATAAACGCACGGACGTAGAATTTATGGCCGAATCGTAACGCGAGTATGAATGGGAACGAGCAGAGCGAGCTGAAGCACATCCTCGTTGTACATTCGGATACAACCGTGACTAACTTCCCTTCCGATCGAAGAAGGATCACTGGTTCCGTGGATGCCGTAGTGGGGTTTAGATAGGCCCAACCAAAAGGCTCCAAATGGACCTCCGGGGTTAGGTTGTTTATTAATGATCGTATATTCGCCATTAGGTGTTTTTGTAACCATTTTGCCGATTCCAACCGGGAATGAGCGAGTAACCGTATTCCCATCAAGCAAATACAGATTACGGTCGGATAAATCGACGATAATCCGATAATTTGGCATTCGTTTCGCCTCCTAAGCATTATTCTATGCATGCCTAGTTTTGGAAGTGATAGGAAGCGAACATCAGAGAAGCGTGAGGAAATCAAAAAGAACCTGAGCAAATTGCTCAGATTCTTTCATATTGCATATATATAGACTCGATGATATAATCAGTTTGTGATTTTATTAATTTTTGTGAACATAAGTATTACATCCTACAATCTAAGTTTAACACGCCGGTGAAACTCTTGTCAAATGTTTTTTATCACTCTATGGTTAGGAGAGATCTTGAATGAGTTCTTTGGTTCTCGGGTTTCAGGAAATGGAAAAAACGCAGCTCTCGCTCGTTGGTGGAAAAGGGTTGAATTTAGGGGAACTATCAAGAATTGAAGGTCTACTTGTCCCAGAAGGATTCGCTGTCACAACAGTTGGGTATCAAAGAGCCATCGGTCAAAACGAATCGTATCATGCTTTGTTGGATCGACTAACCACGCTTAAAGTAGATGATCGAGATCAAATAGCTGAAATTAGTAAGCAGATTCGACAGATCATTATGGACGTAGAAATTCCTTCTGATGTTGTCACAGCAGTTACTCACTATCTTTCCCAGTTCGGTGATGAACATGCGTATGCCGTGCGTTCTAGTGCGACCGCAGAAGATTTACCACATGCCTCTTTTGCTGGTCAACAAGACACTTATCTAAATATTATCGGCATCGATGCCATCTTACAGCATATTAGCCAATGTTGGGCCTCTTTATTTACGGATCGCGCGGTCATTTATCGGATGCAAAATGGATTTGACCACAGCCAAGTATATCTTGCTGTTATCGTTCAAAGAATGGTTTTCCCGCAGAGTTCGGGGATTTTGTTTACCGCGGATCCCATAACATCTAACCGAAAGCTGCTATCCATTGATGCCAGTTATGGCCTGGGAGAAGCGTTGGTCTCTGGGTTGGTCTCTGCCGATAGTTATAGCATACAAGATGGGGGAATCGTCAATAAGCGGATAGCAACCAAAAAATTGGCTATTTACGGACGAAAAGAAGGAGGAACAGAAACCAAGCAGCTCTCCCCAGATCAGCAAACGTCGCAAACACTTACGGATCAACAAATTGTACAACTAGCTCAAATCGGAAGACAGATCGAAGCTTATTTTGGCAGCCCACAAGATATTGAGTGGTGTTTGGCTGAAGATACATTTTATATTGTCCAGAGTCGGCCGATCACGACGTTATACCCGATCCCTGAAGCGTATGATCAAGAGAATCACGTCTATCTATCTGTTGGCCATCAACAAATGATGACAGATCCCATAAAACCATTGGGATTGTCTTTCTACCTGTTAATTACTCCTGCACCTATGCGTAAAGCCGGTGGGAGGTTGTTTATTGATGTTGCGCCTAGGCTGGCTACAGCTGTTGGCCGGGAAGCTTTATTAACTACCATCGGAACCGATCCGCTCATAAAAGGCGCGCTCATGACCATCATTGAGCGAGATTATATAAAACTGTTACCAAATGATTCAACAGCACCAATGCCGGGCAGAAGTCATACAGATATGCTGGAACACATTGAAAGCAATCCGAACATCGTTTCTGATTTGATTCAGAGTAATCGTGCATCGGTAGAAGAGTTAAAACAAAACATCCAGACGAAATCAGGATTCCATGTAGTTGATTATATTCTGGAAGATATCCAGCAATTAAAGAATATCTTATTTGACCCGCTAAGTACGACAGTGTTTATGACTGCCATAAATGCTTCATTATGGATCAATGAAAAAATGAACGAGTGGTTAGGTGAAAAAAACGCTGCAGATACGCTTTCACAATCGGTACCCTACAATATTACTTCAGAAATGGGTCTGGCATTAATGGAAGTCGCAGATCGGATTCGCTCTTATCCGGATGTCATTGAATATTTACAGCAGGTAAAAAATGATAACTTCTTGGATGAACTAGTTAAGTTCGAGGGTGGACAGGAAGCTCATGACGCAATCTATGCGTATCTCCATAAGTACGGTATGCGATGCGCTGGAGAAATCGATATTTCTAAAACGCGTTGGAGCGAAAAACCAATTACACTGGTTCCCATGATTCTGGGTAACATCAAAGCCTTTGAGCCTAATGAAGGTCATCGAAAATTTGAGCAAGGGCGCCAGGAAGCTTTGGAAAAAGAACAAGAGTTATTAGCTCGATTACTCCAATTGCCGGATGGTGAACAAAAAGCTGAAGAGACCAAACGAATGATCAGCCGCATTCGGAATTTCATCGGTTATCGTGAATATCCCAAATACGGTTGGGTTAACCGCTATTTCGTGTATAAGCAGGCTTTACTGAAGGAAGCCGAACAGCTTGTACAAGCAGGAGTTATTCTTGAAAAAGAAGATATCTTCTATCTCTTTTTTGAAGAGCTTCATGAAGTCGTACGCACATACAAACTGGATTATCAGATCATCAGCAAGCGAAAGGATGATTACAAATTTTTTGAAAAACTAACGCCCCCACGTGTAATCACTTCTGATGGTGAGATCATTTCGGGTACATACAACCGAGAAAATCTCCCCGCTGACGCGATAGTTGGATTACCCGTTTCTTCAGGCGTAATCGAAGGACGTGCACGTGTCATTTTAAATATGGAAGATGCGAATATAGAAGAAGGGGACATATTAGTCACGTCCTTTACTGATCCAGGCTGGACACCGTTGTTTGTATCCATTAAAGGTCTTGTCACCGAAGTTGGTGGACTGATGACGCATGGCGCCGTTATCGCGCGTGAATATGGCTTGCCAGCTGTTGTAGGTGTAGAAAATGCGACAAAACTGATTAGAGATGGGCAACGGATTCGCGTGAATGGAACTGAAGGGTATATTGAAATTATATAGGCAGTTACAAACGGTGCCCTTTATGGGGGCATCGTTTTTTTATTTGCTCGCCTAATTACTGCATTTATTTTACATCGCTAATAATTAATGTAGTTAAATAAAAAACAAACGAGGTTTGATTAGAAGGAGATATACAATTCGTATCGAATACTCATAACGATGAATCCTAAGGACGTATCTGGTGATTTAACTTACTAAAGGTAGTTCAACTATGGGGTGGTGAACGTGCGCAGCACTTCGCTTAGGAAACGAATTGTCGCAACACTGATTTCGAGCTTCTTGGGATGTTCCATTTTAATGGCAGCGGTTTCGTATAATGCAATTAACACGATGCAGCAAAACAAAATCAAAACAAACATGGCCTTCGATTTGTACCAGCAATCTATGAAGCTCACGCAAGTTTATTACAATCTACTCCAGGTAACACAGCAAATGACTCCTCAAGGCAATGTCGGCAACCTCATGGATACGTATTTCTCCACAGACGATCTCTATAATAGACTTCAACTTTCGCTAAGTGTATCAAATAATATCGGACTGATCTCCTTCTCTAACCCAGCAATGGAACTAGTGATGTATTATAACCCAGATGAGAAGCGCCCTCTTTATTCAAATCTGCCATTGCGTGAAGATTTCAGTATGCAATCTCTGCCTAATGTGTCTGGCAACGAGAGTATCAACTATCAATCGCCACATTTGTCACTTTGCAGGTTCAGCGACGATCAGGTCGTTTCGGTGACGAGAGAAATCACTTTTTCCGATGGAACGAAGCAAGTGATTTATGTCGAAGCCAAGTCTGATCTGGCGACTGACATTAGTAAACTTTCATCCAGTCTAAATTTACCGTATGTACTGGTGTTAAGTGATCAAGAAGAGAGGGTGAAGTACAGCAGCAACCCAAGTGTTTTTTCACCCGGCCAGAACTTAATTCTGGGAGGAAGTTCTGGTGTGACAGAAGGATACATATGGGATCAGTTAGTTAGTGATTACGGTTATCATATCTCACTTATGCTGCCTGTAGAGAGCTATAACCACGAATTTTACACCTGGAAAAATCATATGTTGTTAATATTAGGCATCGCTCTTATCATTCTTTTATCAATCGCTTTGCTGCTTCTGCGACTGATTAACAGACCCCTGCGCGTATTCGAATCGGAAATGGTGGCACTCGGAAGAGGTCATATGGGCGCAATGCAATATCGTACAGGCATTTCCGAATTTGATAAACTATTTGATCAGTTTAATAAAATGAAGCAACAAATTCAGCAATTGATTATCGATGTGGAACACAAGGAGAAACGACGGCATCAATTGGAAATAGAAAAGCTCGCTTATCAGATTAACCCGCATTTTTTAATGAATACGCTTAATTCCGTACGTTGGCTGGCCATTATGCATCGGCAGCCTGAAATCGACAAGTTTGTATCCACGTTAATTTTTTTGCTTAGCTACAATTTAGGGAAGACCCAGGAAACGGCAACGCTCCGCACAGAAATCAAGGTCATGCGCGCCTATCTTGAACTGCAGCAGAAGCGCTATGATTTCCAAGTGAATTTGGATATTCCTGAGGGAGACTATCTCGACTGTCCAGTCGCCAGGTTTATACTTCAACCAGTTGTAGAGAATGCCGTCTGTCATGGCCTTGATGAACACGGCAAGCTGGAGGTGCGCATTCAGCCAGACGAAATCGCTGGTTTCATCCAAATCATGATTCGCGATGATGGCAAAGGACTTAGCGAGGAGACGCTTGCGCTCCTACAGCGTGAATCACCTGATCAACAGCAGGGAGGCAGGGGAATCGGTCTACGATATGTGCGGTCGATGTTGGAATCGTTCTATGGTGATAGCGCCCGTCTGCGAATTGACAGCACTCCGAATCAGGGTACAACTGTTATCATGTATCTCCCCTATTGAAAGGAGAAACAGATATGATCCGTGTTTTAATTGTCGATGATGATAAACTCGCGCGAAAAGGACTAATTTCCATCATGCCATGGTCTGAACATGGTATGCAGGTAGCTGGAGAAGCTGCGAATGGTGCAAAAGCCTTGGAATTCCTGGAGCATCATGACGTGGATCTCATGTTTGTCGACATCTCTATGCCTGTGATGTCAGGAATAGAGCTGATACAAGCTGCACGAATCAAACACCCGAGTTTGCGTTCTGTGATGCTTACTTTTCATGAAGATTTTGAGACTGTGCAAGCAGCTTACAGGTTGGGCGTTCTCGATTATATATCGAAAGTTCGCTTAGAATTAGAAGATGACGAGCAAATTCTGGGCCGAATTCGGCATAAACTGGCTGACGAATTTCCCCAGCACACAGGTAAAACCGGATCCACGACAACGGTGTCTGTTCAAACGAATCGTGTTGAAAATGAGAACAGTTTCCGAGAAGATGAGCAATGGCGCAAGCTCGAACAAGATTGGCACTCTCTTTACTGGTTGTATAATGAGGCAGTTTTCCAATCTTTATGTACGCAAACGATAGAGTCGAATCGTTCAGTACGCCGTTTAGAGGGGTTATTCATGCGAGTGATCTCACAAGTCGAGATCGCCGCTCAGCTAGAAACGGGGTTCTGGTCTGAAATCGATGACATCCGGACAGCGGTTGAGTGGATTCGCCGCTACCGAATTTTAATCTATTCGCAAGTAACCAAGTCAACTGATTTAACGAAAACGATGATTTGCATGCTCAAGGCGGTTGTTTTCATTCACCAGCATACGTCCGAAACCCTGCATGCTGAAGATGTGGCCGAACATGTGAATATGAGTCGGAGCTATTTTTGCCAATGCTTTAAAAAGACAACAGGCTCAACGTTCAACGACTATCTCCGGCAAGAGCGGATCCGTGCAGCTGAGCGGCTCTTATGCGAAACAAATCGGCCCGTGACATGGATTGCCAATGCTGTCGGTTATGGCGACTCTAAGTATTTTTCACAGATTTTTTACGAGCAGACGCGGTTGCTTCCATCGGAATTTCGGGCACAGTTCAATGCCATAGGGAGAATTGATCACTGAATGTCGAACAAATACCCCCCTGAATCCATGAGTTCATCCTAAACACGATACATCCTTCAGACTTTTTATCTAAACCTTGTATGTATAATAATGGTGAAAGGATATAAGGGAGGGATTAAGTTGAAAAGAAAACTTGTAAGCGTACTCCTGACAACATTTCTGGTTTCAAGCTTGGCAGCTTGTACGTCTCCAAATGAAACAAAGGAGACGACCACCCCATCAACATCAGATGTGAAAGCTTCCGCAACACCAGAAGTGAAAGCGCCTTCAACGACAAGTTCAACACCAACAACTGGGGAAGATGTAGCATTTGCCAGATTTCCGTCTCCCGTCGACGTTCATATCGGCATGGTTGTAGACCCAACAGACAAAACGTTGCCGCAAGGTGACAGTGTTGGTAATAACCAATATACCCGCTATCTGAAGGAGAAGTACAATATCAACATTATTGTTGACTGGACAGCAGCAACAGGCAATGACTATAAGCAGAAAGTTAGCCTATCCATTGCATCGGCTAAACTTCCGGATGGCATGGTCGTTGATGACCGTTCCTTTATGACAAAAGCCGCCAGTTCGGGATTACTGTACGATATCACCGATTCGTTCAACCAGTATGCTTCATCGCAAGTAAAGGAAATTATGGCCAGTACACAAGGACGTGCGTTGGAAAACGCAAGCTTCAAAGGCAAAATGACTTCACTCCCTAATATCACCGTGGATACCGATGGAGTTCACATCATGTGGATTCGCAAGGACTGGCTCGATAAACTGAATATGCCGGTGCCTAAGACAGTTGCAGACGTTGAGAAAACAGCTAAAGCGTTCATTGATAGCAAGCTTGGCGGGGATAAAACAATTGGCATTGCAGGTCCGTCAAAGAATACGTTTCCCTACGCTACTTTCCTCGTTTCGTCCAACAACATGGGTGGATTCGATCCGTTATTTGGCGCTTTAGATGCATATCCGGGCTATTGGCTGGATAATGGCAATGGCTCGGTCACCTATGGAACAACTACGGACAATACGAAGAAGACACTTGCTTTACTGGCTGATTGGTATAAGAAGGGGCTCATTGACCCTGAAGTTGGGACACGTGATAACGTAGGGGATCCAATCAATGCGAACAAAGCGGGGATATTTTTTGGTCCGTGGTGGAATGGGGGATATGGAAACGGCGATTCCTTTAAAAACGACCCGAATGCCAATTGGCAAGCCTATCCTGTATATACCGATGATGGCAAATGGAACACCCATATGAAGACAACGGGCAGTACGTATACGCTCATTAGTAAAAACGCGAAACCAGACGTCGTCAAAGCTATTCTCATTATGAATAACGCGCTTGTTCGCGATGAGGCTACGTTCAATTTATCCGTCAATGTGGCCTGGTACCCGCTTCGCAACGTAATGGCGGCAGCTAATGAAACCGAGTATGAGTACACCGAGCTTCTCAAAGTACTGAACGGGCAGAAGAAACCGGAAGATTACAATGTACCTAATAGCTTGTATAAGCTGATGTATGCCGATGCGAAGAAAGTACAAAACGTCATTAAACCGCCTTACGATAACCTAAATGTCAGCAACTTCGATAAGACAAACTTCGGTGATTTCCAGCGTCTATATTCACTTATGATTGGCGACCGATCTTTCTCAACAATCCCGATCAATAAAAAAGTGTTCAGTGTGACCTATAACCAAACACCGACAATGGAGACTAAATGGGCTAACTTGAAAAAGATGGAGGATGAGACTGTACTAAAAATCATCCTAGGCCAAGCATCCATCGATACTTTTGATAAGTTTGTTAAAGATTGGAAGGCTCAGGGCGGGGATCAGATCACAGGGGAAGTAGCTGAACTTCTAAAAAAATAACGTGTACAAACTTGCAAAAGGCGTTGGTGGACTCAACGCCTTTTGCAAATTTTCAAAATGCCAACTGAGATGGGGGGACAACCATGATGAGGAAAATGGGCTTTCAGAAGCATTATTATTTGATGCTGCTTCCAGGCATGATTTGGCTAATTCTATTTAGTATTGTGCCGATGTTCGGCATCGTGATGGCATTCCAAAATTATAATCCCGGAATGGGCATATTCGGTTCCGAATGGGTTGGGATGGAAAATTTTAAATACATGTTTCAACTGAATGACAGCAAATCGGTCATCACCAACACGATTATTATCGCTGTGGGCAAAATTGTATTCAATTTGGTAATCCCCTTGATTTTTGCGATTTTGTTGAATGAGCTGACCAATTTGCGCTACAAAAAGTTCGTTCAGACGGTTGTTTATTTACCGCATTTTTTATCTTGGGTCATTATGGCTACGATTGTTATCGGCATTTTTGGCTATTACGGCGTTGTCAACACAGTCATTGAAATGTTTGGAGGGGATCCCAAGCTTTTTATGGCAGATGCAAGTATATTTCGTCAGTTGGTTATCGGTACCGATGTGTGGAAAGAGTTCGGTTACAATGCCATTATTTATCTTGCAGCACTAACAGGCGTCAATATGAATCTGTATGAAGCCGCAGCAATCGATGGAGCCAATCGATGGCAAATGATTAGGAATATTACACTTCCTGCGCTAACGACAACGGTCGTGTTGCTGGGAGTTCTAAGCCTTGGTAATGTGCTGAATGCTGGTTTCGATCAGGTATATAATCTCTATAATCCGCTTGTATATTCAACGGGCGATATTTTAGACACTTGGGTTTATCGACTGGGCTTGCAGAATCTACAATTCTCACTAGCGACAACGGCAGGGTTGTTCAAGTCTGTCATCAGCTTCGTGCTGATTGTCATATCCTACCGTCTGGCGTACAGATATGCAGATTATACGGTGTTTTAGAAGGGGGCGTTGCAATGGTAAGAAATACGACTTTAGGATCACGTACTTTCGAAATTGTCAATGTGATTCTCCTTGGCTTGTTGCTGATTAGCTGCATATATCCACTATGGTATACATTCTGTGTGTCCATCTCTGATAAATCAGCTGCAAACGCAGGATTGGTTACTCTCTATCCCATTGGTTTCTCATTAGCCTCATACAAAGAGATTATTAATGATAGTCTGTTCTTGAACTCATTCTGGATTTCGATCCAACGAACCGTACTAGGTACCGCATTCTCTATGATTGTAAGTGTTTTAATGGCCTATCCACTGGCGAGACCTAAGAAAGATTTTACAGCGCGCAATACGTTCATGTGGATACTAGTTTTTTGTATGGTCTTCAATGGCGGTCTGATTCCATGGTATCTCACGATCCAACACTATGGTTTGATTAATTCGATTTGGGCGCTGGTGCTTGGCGGTGGTGTCCCGATCTTTAATGTTATTTTGATCATGAATTTTTTTCGGAATCTCCCGAAAGACCTTAGTGAAGCAGCCATTGTAGATGGTGCCGGCCCTTGGGCAACTTTGTTTCGGATCTATATTCCTTGTTCCATCCCTGTATTAGCGGCAGTAGCGCTGTTTATCAGTGTTTATCACTGGAATGAGTTCTTTAACGGTCTGGTGCTGATGAACACTTCCGATAAATATCCGCTCCAAACCTATATCCAGCAATTGGTTGTTAACATCCCAGTCGGCACAAACCTCACGCCTGAACAGTATAAAAAGCTGTCTGAGTTGTCCAATAGGACACTCAATGCCGCCAAAGTCTTTATAGCCATGGTGCCGATGCTAATCGTGTATCCATTTTTGCAGAAATATTTTGTATCTGGCATCATGCTGGGAGCTGTAAAGGAATAGGATAAAGAGGGTTGAAGGGCTTACTTCGCGGTAAGCTCTTATTTGTGTTTATTCATGAATTAATTTAATATTGTTTAAATAGAAACAAAAATTATTATAATAGGGTTCATGTAAGAGCGGGTGGGAGGACAAGCCATGAACAAAGAAGATCAGGTCATCATGGGTTTCAGAGACTTGTATAACAAGATGGTTTGGCTGAATAAGGATAAGATGGAAGACAGTCTCAAGGGGTATACATCAACTGAAGTACATTGCATTGAATACATTGAAAATAATAGTGATTCCAACGTGACAAAACTTGCGGAAACCTTTTATATGACGCGTGGTGCTATTAGCAAATTAACTCAGAAACTCATAAAAAAAGGCCTTATTGTAAGCTACCAGAAGTCGGATAATAAGAAAGAAATCTATTTTAAGCTTACTCAGCAAGGAAAAGACATATATAACATTCATGAGGACCTGCATAAAGAGTTTCAAGAACGAGATAAAGTCGTATTTGAGCAAGTAACCGAGGAACAATTTGACAGTGTGCTTAGCTTTTTGAAAAAGTACAATAGACATTTGGATATAGAGATAAAGAAAATGGGTATAGAAAGTGTCTCGGAATAAATGCAAGTAATGACAATATAACCACATGCAGTCGGGCTCTCTGGAGAACGGCTGCTTTTTTATTGTTGTATCTTTGTTGACAAGGAAACAAAATTTCAGTACGATAAGTTTGTTTCCACGGAATCATAATTATAACAATCGAGGAGGAATTTCATGTCCATTTTTAGATCACACCATACACAAAACACAACTCAAACCGTAAATAAACACGCCTTACTATTCGGTCTTATCTCTGTGTTTCTTTGCGGAATAGGTTTCAGTATCATAGCACCTGTCGTCCCGTTCTTAGTGCAGCCATATACAAGCAGTCCAGGAGAACAAGCTATTATTGTAACGCTGTTGACCTCTGTTTATGCTCTTTGCGTGTTTTTCGCGGCGCCTATATTAGGCGTATTGAGCGACAAATATGGCCGTCGCCCATTGCTCTTACTATGTCTTACGGGTTCCGCAATTGGTTACTTCGTTTTTGGCATGGGAGGAGCTCTATGGGTACTATTTGTTGGGCGCATCATAGAGGGTATAACAGGAGGAAGCATTAGCACGATCTTCGCCTATTTTGCAGACATCATTCCTCCCGAACAGAGAACCAAATACTTTGGGTGGGTGAGTGCGGTTGTAGGTATAGGCACCGTCATTGGCCCAACTGTAGGCGGACTGCTAGCCAAATTCGGTTATTCTGCACCCATGTTTGTTGGAGCAATCATAACTGTATTGAATGTAGTTTATGGATTCTTTTTTATGCCGGAGAGCCTTAATAAGAACAACAGACTGAAAGAGATTTCACTTGTCAAACTGAATCCATTTACACAACTTGCCCATATACTTGCCATGAAAAACTTACAAAGGCTATTTATCTCAGCGTTTTTACTTTGGATACCTAACGGATCATTACAAGCCGTATTTTCACAATTTACATTGGATACTTTCAGTTGGAAGCCAGTATTAATCGGTCTTATGTTTTCAATTATGGGCGTTCAAGACATCATTTCTCAAGGTTTCATCATGCCCAAGCTTTTGATGAAAAGCAGTGATAAACAGATAGCCATTCTTGGCATGGTTTCGGAGATTATTGGCTACTGTCTAATTGCGCTATCAGCATTATTCTCATTTTATCCTCTTTTTATCATTGGCATGTTTATATTTGGTTTTGGTGATTCGATCTTTGGACCTTCATTCAATGGGATGCTCTCCAAGTCTGTCGATGCGAGTGAACAAGGAAGGATTCAAGGCGGTAGCCAATCTATTCAAGCTTTAGCAAGAATGATTGGGCCAATCGTTGGAGGTCAAATCTATGTATCACTTGGTCATGCTGCACCCGCTATTATGGGAATGATCCTTATTGCAGCGGCAGTAGCAGTTTTATATAGGAGAACGCAACTCAGTCAAACGTCCATTTAGTTTTAGACCTCGAGATCCCAACAACTAGCATTCATGTAAAAGAACTCTAAAATCACAATCCTATAACAGGCAGGATTACACAGCAAAATGTTGAATTCTCTGGAAGAAGTTAAATCACCAGAGGTGAGAAATGAAACAATGTGAAGATATGGTATCAGGACATGGAAGGATTGATATGTTTAACGGTATTGAATGGAAGGAAAGAAACCCAATTCTGAACGACTTGTTTCATTCAGGCGCTGAACTCACGTTTAGTCCGCTTTCGCCAGGGCTTGAAGCAGAAGTGATGAAGATCACACTTGGAGAGAATCATTTTGTACTGAAAGTTTGGAATAAACGTTCGAAACCTGATGTCGCGCGTCAATATCGCCTATTGGAAGCCCTACTCTATCAGAAAATCCGCGTATCCGCACCGATCGGTTATGGACAAACCGAAGCTGGGGATGCGGTGTTGCTGACCCGATATCACGGAACGACGGTTACGAAGGTGAGTCCGAGCATTTTCAAGAAGATAACGACTGTTCTAGCCGATATTCACCGCTTGTCTCCAGATGATTTGGCGGGGATGGAACTAGCTAAGTATGATTTTATTACTTATTTCTTCCCTGGGATCGAGGCATTTCCAGCAATGAAGGTGAATCTGATCGATCTCGTTGACGCCGCGGATCTGAAAATGGACCGGCTCATACACGGGGATTTCAATCTTGGCAATATTCTAGAAGAGGATGGACACTACACGGTGATCGACTGGACGAACGGGCAATTAGGAGATCCTAGGTATGATCTGTCATGGGCTTGTCTGCTTCTGCGTATCTATGTTAGCGAGAGCAAATACCTGACCTTTTTATACAAATATCAAGAAGAAAATCCTGTAGTTACGGGGGAATTGGAGATCTTTGAAGCGATGGCTTGCCTGAGATGGTTGCTGCTCGATCGAATCGCTGGTGTGCCCAAATACCCGAATACAATGAAGAGAGTAAGAAAAATCGTCAGGGACAATCCATTTATAAATGAGAATGTGCTGCTGTAAAGTGGAAAAACGCCTGAGAAATCGGGCTTTTTTTGGTTAAGAAAAGGAATCTTCCTATGTTCTCACGAATAGTGGAATTGTGATTTTAATCTGATGATACTACGCACATGCAGAGGAGAGGGACAGGTTGACACAAGAGTGGCAGGCCAATTGGCTGACAGATCGTGCTTTTATGAATTTGGAAAAATCCTATCTTTACCATAAAGAGCATGAAGAGGTTACAGTTGAACCGTATATCCCGGATTTACAACATCACCATTGGTATGTAAGAAATGTATTTAAGTTGGATGACAAGGCGATAGCTGAGGACAAGATCTGGCTTCATTTAACTGCAGATGATTATTACAAACTGTATATGAATGGTGAGTTCGTTGGACAAGGGCCAGCACAGAGTGATGCGAATCATTATTATTACAATCGTATAGATGTAAGTTCCTTTTTAAAAGTTGGGAATAATGTAATAGCCGTTCATGTCTACTATCAGGGGCTGTTAAATCGCGCTTATAATAGTGCCGATAACCGACAAGGTCTCATTGCAGAATTGTGGGCTGGCGAGCAGTTACTAATCAAGACAGATCGTACATGGAAAGCCAAGAGAGTTAATGATAATCAGCCCGGAGTGACGTTCGGCTACGATACGCAATTTACAGAGCATTTGGATGCAAGGCAATCGGAACGGGGGTGGACAGAAGTTAGCTACGACGATTCAGATTGGGCACATGCATTACCTGCGGAGCATACGGATTATACATTTGTTCAGCAGCCAACCCCGCAGCTCTCCGTCTACAAGAAACAGCCTTCACATGTCGAAAAGCTTACATCAGGTCATTATTTGATCGATTTCGGAAGCGAGCTGACTGGTCAATTCGCCATGAATGCTCATGGAAATGCAGGAGATCAGGTACAAATTTACTCGGGAGAGGAACTGATGCCCGGAGATCAAGCCGTTCGCTACGAAATGCGCTGCAATTGCCTTTATCATGACCAGTGGACATTATCTGGTGACATAGATGACTTCGAAACCTATGATTACAAAGCATTCCGTTATGTGGAAGTGCAAGGACCTGAGGAGGCGCTTAACCCGGAATCCTTCCACGCGGTAGTCAGGCATTATCCGTTAGATGAGCAAAGCTGCGTGCTTCACAGCTCGGATGAATTGATGAATCAGATTTTTGACATTTGCAAAAATGGTGTCCGATACGGATCGCAAGAAAATTTCGTGGACTGTCCGAGTCGAGAGAAGGGGCAGTATTTGGGGGACAATACGATTATTGGTCACTCACACATGCTGCTCAGTGGGGATTTACGGCTGACACGCAAAGCTATTGAACAATTTGGGCGTAGTTCGTTCGTCTGTGAAGGGATAATGGCTGTTGTACCGGGTCATTTTATGCAGGAAATTGCTGATTTCTCTTTGCAGTGGCCGATGCAAGTCATGACGTATTATCGTTACAGTGGGGATACGGCTTTTCTTCAGGAGATGTACCCGTATGCGGAAGGTTTGCTTAAACATTTTGAGAAATTTGAGCGTGAAGATGGGTTGCTTGAAAATTTCACGGACAAATGGAATCTGGTCGATTGGCCACAAAATTTACGTGACAACTATGATTTTGATCTGAGCAGGCCAGTCGGTCCTGGCTGCCATAACGTAATCAATGCGCTGTATATCGGCTGCATAAGTGCTGTAAATGAGATTCGCGAATTACTCGAGGTTGCATATGAGAATCGGCTGCCGTCATTAAAAAAGAGCTTCTTAGAAGCTTTCTATGACGAGAAGAATCGTTTGTTTAGAGATTCGGAACAGAGTACGCATCATGCTCTGCATGCCAATGTACTTCCTTTGCTATTCCATATCGCACCGGAGCAATCGATCAGCGCAATTGTCGATATGATCCGCACCAAGCGTTTCGCATGCGGGGTTTATTTCTCCTACTTTGTCATGAAGGCACTTGCGGTGGTCGGTGAACATGCGTTGATTTATGACTTGCTCTCAGCCGATGATGAACACTCATGGGGGAATATGATCAAAGAAGGAGCAACCACCTGCTTCGAAGCATGGGGGAAAGACCAGAAATGGAATACGAGCTTATGCCATCCATGGGCAAGTGGGCCAGTTCCATTGCTGATCGAGGATATTATAGGTCTAAAGCCAGCGAAGCCGGGGTGGCAAGAGATCGCGTTTTGTCCGAAGCTTCCTGCAAGCTGGACGTCATTTTCCTTACAGCTGAATATTCCAACCGGGACGATTCAACTCCGTTATGAGAATGGGGAATGGAGCGAGAGCTTCCCAGCTGGTATCCCAGTCATACGGCAATAAATCTTTGGTTAGAGAAAGAAATATCATAAGACTATCTAGCTGGCTGACATTTAATTGTCAGTCGGCTTTTTTTGTTTAAAATTGCAGTTAGTTTCAATAATAACCAGTTTAATCATTTATATGATATTATTGGGAGATATGGAATACACCAAACAAAGTTTAGAAGAGCCGAGTAGAGAAGGGGGAATTACAGTTGTGAAAAAATGGATAGCAATGACTGCCCTTTCTGCGATGTTGCTTAGTTCTTGCTCAGCCGCGGATGCTGTTTCGGGAACCAAATCCCACAAACAACAGTTGATTCATGCTGAAGGAGCCAACGTGATAGACCGGATAGCCGTTCCTAAAGGTTATGAGAGAGTTCCCGTAGAGGATGGGTCATATGAGCTTTATTTGCGGAATCTACCCCTGAAGCCCCATGGCTCCAAGGTACATTTGTTTAATGGGGATCTTAAGGCTAAAGAGGTTTATGAAGCTGTACTTGATGTGGATGTAGGAGAGCGGGACTTGCAGCAATGTGCCGATGCGGTTATGAGGCTGCGAGCGGAATACCTGTATGGCAGTGGCAATTATGATAAAATTCATTTCAATTTTACCAATGGTTTTAGAACTGACTATGCAACATGGAGAAAAGGGAATCGAATTGAAGTTTCTGGTAACAAGGTCTCATGGGCCAAACGAGGGGCAGCCTCCAACAGCTATGAGGTGTTTCGAAGTTATCTGAACATGGTATTTGCATACGCAGGAACATTGTCCTTGTCGAAGGAAATGAAACAGGTTCCGCTATCAGAGATGCAGGCTGGAGATGTGTTTCTGGAAGGGGGCACACCTGGACATGCAATTGTCGTATTGGATATGGCCGAGAACCCCAAAACCGGTGAGAAGCTCTTTCTATTAGCTCAGGGCTACACGCCAGCGCAAGACATACACATTCTGGAGAATGGAGCGAATGGAGAGGGGAATCCTTGGTATTCTACTTCGTTTGAGGGAAAGTTGAGCACCCCGGAATGGACATTCACAAGGGAACAACTCTATAGGTTCACAGATTAAGGCGAGGGAGAAGGCCCAATTGGATCTTCTCTTTTTTTGCCATGCCGATCCAATGGATCAGGAGATCAATCTGCCTTTATGAAGAGACTTCATATTTTTATTGGAGTTAGCAATAATTGGGAGCATTTTCAAGCTACTAATCATGGGAGATAGACATTGATGACAAGTTGGGACGTATTCAAATGAAAAATTGTCCCTAATCCACCCTTTACAACCTTCGGTATTACATGCCCAAACTTTCGTGTTTTCCTGAATGAGATCCTCTTCTGATTTTTTTCGAAAATACATCTTTTTCTCCTCCTTATATGAAAAAAAACTGCCCTTAACACTTGTTAAGGACAGTTCACTGTGGATTGATTACAGTTTTACAACATTTTCAGCTTGAGGACCGCGGTTGCCTTGAGCTACGTTAAATTCTACGCGTTGTCCTTCGTCTAACGACTTGAACCCATCTCCTTGAATTGCGGAGAAATGAACGAATACGTCATTTCCGCCTTCCATTTCAATAAATCCAAAGCCTTTCTCTGCGTTAAACCATTTCACTGTTCCTGTTTCCATAATATAATTACCTCCAAATTGTTATTAACATGCTTTTTTCAAACAAAAAAAATCACACATTAAAAAAGATACCATTACACAAATGATCACTTTTTCAATATGTGAGTTTATGTCAAAGCCGTTTATTGACCAATCATAGCACACAAAAATGTGATAAGCAAATTAATCATGGTTCTCTCTTTCCTATATGACATATGTCATACCGTCTACATGATGTTTATGACTGCAACGAACTGAAAGCGATATCTATAATGAAGATAGGATACTACTACTGATATTCGCCAACAAGTCCTGCGCACCAGATAGAGGAGGAACGATACAATGACACAATCCACACTTACTAACTTAAAAAAACAGGTTGCCCCTTATGAAAACTCAAATACGAAGGCTAGTATCAAGCAGCTCATTAATACCTTAGGACCTTTAATCGTACTATGGGTAGCTGCGTATCTAAGCCTATCTATATACTATTGGATCACATTACCGATTACGTTCATCGCATCCGGATTTGTGATACGAACTTTTATCATTTTCCATGATTGTTGTCATCAATCGTTCTTCAAGAGCCGTAGAGCTAACGAAATTGTCGGTACGATTACAGGTATCCTTACACTCTTTCCCTATCAGCAGTGGAAGAATAGTCATTCTATTCATCATGCAACGAGCAGCAACCTCGAGAAACGCGGAGTAGGTGATATGTGGGTGCTTACCGTCGACGAATATGCGGCATCTTCCGTATGGGTCCGAATTGCCTATCGGTTATATCGGAACCCATTCATTATGTTCGGACTTGGTCCCATCTTATTGTTCCTAGTTACGAACCGTTTTAACACGAAAGGTGCTAGACGTAAGGAAAGAATCAGTACGTATATGACGAATGTTTCCATTCTTGCTTTATATGGCATGCTTATCTGGATAATTGGATGGCAGTCGTTTGTTCTGATTCAAGCTCCAATCATGTTCGTAGCGGGCTTAATGGGAATTTGGCTGTTTTATGTGCAACATCAGTTTGAAGACTCCTACTTCGAGAAAGAAGATGAGTGGAGCTATGTGAAAGCCGCGGTTGAAGGAAGTTCCTATTATAAGCTGCCGAAGCTTCTGCAATGGATTACTGGAAATATTGGGTTTCATCATGTCCATCATTTGAGTCCGAAAGTGCCCAATTATAATTTGGAAAAAGCGCATAATGCAACGCCTCCACTTCAGAAAGCAACGACCATTACAATCGGCACCAGTTTGAAGTCGCTAAGCTTTAAACTATGGGATGAGCGTAACAAAACGTTTGTCGGTTATAAAAATAAAAAACAGGTAAACCTTAAGGAAAATGAGCATGATCCTTTGACTAACAAAATAAACGTAAAAGTGCGTAAATCAACCTTTCAAGGGCAATAAATACATCGTTCCATGTTTATGTTAAAATATTAGTAAAACTATGTTGGAGAAAAAGAGGCTAAACGGACTATGCAAAAGTGGTATCAAATTTTTCACAAAAACACCGGCATTAGTCCGTATGTGTGGGTTGTCTTTTATATCCTTCCTTTTTATTTTATATTTCGTTCTTCTACCACTTACCA
Source organism: Paenibacillus plantarum (assembly GCF_013141695.1). Taxonomy (GTDB): domain Bacteria; phylum Bacillota; class Bacilli; order Paenibacillales; family NBRC-103111; genus Paenibacillus_E; species Paenibacillus_E plantarum. Next base: position 93,130 of record NZ_WHNY01000082.1, on the reverse strand, counting down.
CATTGTGTTAGGCACGATCATGATCATGGTTTTCTTTAGTTGCTACGTGCTGTCCTTCGTATCGAAAGGATGGATTGTGTACTTTTGGACTAGTGTACAAATTATTATTTCGATTATCATGGGCATCGCCTTCAGCTATGTGTACTTCTCACTGTTTTTAGCATTTTTTATTGGTACCATGAAAAGTCGAGCAGGATTTATTACGTTGTACTGCATACATCTAGTTACCACGATTGCAACGGTTAACTATGGATTGGTATCCCAAAATCCTGTGTATTTTACCCAATTGCCCTTTATCATTATTTGTGTAATTGCCGTTATCCTCATTCCTGTCACGACGTTCAACCGAAATAGGAGTGAACAACTGCAGGGACAGCTAGAGGATGCCAATAAGCGAATTTCCGAGTTGGTAAAGTTAGAAGAACGCCAAAGAATCGCCCGCGACTTACACGATACACTAGGTCAGAAGCTCTCATTAATTGGTTTAAAGAGTGATTTGGCTGGGAAATTAATTAGCAAAAATCCAGCGCAAGCACAAATCGAAATCAATGATGTTCGTCAGACGGCTCGAATTGCGTTAAAGGAAGTTCGAGAAATCGTAACGCAAATGCGTGGTACAAGACTAGTGGAAGAGATGTTTCGAATCAAACAGATACTGAAGGCTGCAGAGATTGACCTTATTGTAGAGGGAGATCCGAAGTTAACCAACACGTCTTTGATCAATGAAAACGTGTTGAGTATGTGTTTGAAGGAATCGGTTACGAATATAATCAAGCATAGCAGTGCTACTTCATGTTCAATCTCTATTGAACCATCACCAAGCGATCTTGTTATTAAGGTCGGGGACAATGGCATCGGCATGACGAAAGAGTGTCTTGTTTTACTTGGAAATGGCTTACGGGGCATGAAAGAGCGACTTGAGTTTGTTAACGGTTGTATGGAAATTGTCTCTGACAAAGGAACCATGATTGTCATAAAAGTTCCGAATGCTATCATACCACCAGAAAGGGAGGTGCGGATATGATCCGAATTGTGATTGCCGAGGACCAGCGGATGCTGCTTGGCGCACTTGCTTCCTTACTTGATTTGGAAGAGGATATGCAGGTCGTAGGTAAAGCGAGCAATGGCGAGGATGCTGTCAAACTGGTTAAACTGCATAAGCCAGATATTTGTGTCATGGATATCGAGATGCCCATCATGAACGGTTTAGATGCGGCGGAAGAACTAAAGGGACTGGGTTGCAAAGTCATTATTTTGACTACGTTTGCTCGTTACGGGTATTTTGAGAGGGCCGTCAAGGCAGGAGCCAACGGTTATTTGCTGAAAGATAGCCCAAGCGAGGAACTCGCTACCTCGATTCGGAGTGTGATGGCAGGCAGACGAATTTATGCCTCAGAGCTAGTAGATGAGACTTATCATGAAGAAAACCCTTTGACCGAGCGGGAAAAGGAAGTCTTGAACCTGATCGCCGACGGTAAAAACACGAAGGAAATCGCTGATCACATGTATATTACAAGAGGTACTGTTCGCAACTACATTTCCGTTATTCTCGATAAGCTCAATGTCAGTAACCGAATTGAGGCTATTATGCGTTTCAAAGAGAAGGGCTGGTTCAAATAGTTTATTATTATAATTGAAAATTAGTTTGATTTCTGAAAATACACATTTATAATTGGCTATATAAGGAATATGAATAAAGGCAACGACGAGAAAGAGTAGTTGGACCCCGTTCTTTTAACAGAGAGCTCCGGTAGGTGAAAAGGAGTAAAGAAACGTCTGACGAACATGGTCTCAGAGCTGTGCATCGAACCCTCCAGCGAGGAAGTAGGCTGCACCGGGCGCACCCGTTAACGTGCCAGGGTATAATCACCTCATGTGGTGACGTACTTGTTGAGGCCGGTTACCGTGAGGGATCGGTAAATTTAGGTGGTAACACGTAAGCAACAGCTTTCGTCCTTTTTGAGGACGAGGGCTTTTTTTGTTTTCACAAATTTAAAATTAGGAGGAAATGGATCATGAGCATATTTATTGGAGGAGCATGGCCTTACGCTAACGGATCGCTTCATTTAGGACGGGTAGCGAGTTTACTTCCAGGTGACGTGATTGCGCGGTATTTTCGGCTAAAAGGAGAAGAGGTACTTTATGTATCAGGAAGTGATTGTCATGGAACACCTATTTCAATTCAAGCTAACAAAGAAGGGGTTTCCCCTAAAGTAATTACCGACAGATATCATAATGAGTTTGAGGATTGTTTCCATCAAATGGGGTTTTCCTACGACCTTTATACCCGAACAGATCATCCATTTCACCACGAAGTTGTGCAACAGGTTTTTAATCAACTGCTAGATAATGGTGTTCTGTATAAAAAAGCAGTTGAACAAACGTACTGTGATAATTGCGTTCGTTTTCTGCCAGACCGCTATGTTGAAGGGAACTGTCCTCAATGTGGTAGTGCAGCTAGAGGTGATCAATGTGATGCCTGCTCCGCATTATTGGATCCGTTGGAACTCCATAATCGTTCGTGTAAGTTATGCAAGGGGAGTCCATCGTCAAGGTTGTCCGATCATTACTTCTTGGCACTTTCGAAATTCCAGACTGAGCTAGAAAACTTTGTAGATCAAGCGGATGGTTGGAGGGAAAACGCCATTGGACTTTCCAAACGTTATTTAAGAGAAGGGCTGCAGGATCGTGCTGCTACTCGGGATTTGGATTGGGGGGTAGATGTGCCTTTGGAAGGATTTGATGGGAAAAAAATTTATGTGTGGGTAGAGGCGGTCACCGGGTATCTGTCTGCCAGTAAGCTGTGGGCTAATCAGCGCGGGGAATCTTGGGAAAAGTTCTGGTCCAAGGAAGGTGTAAAAGCCTACTATATTCATGGGAAGGATAATATCCCTTTCCATACATTAATATGGCCAGCTATTCTGCTGGGTTTGAAAAATGTACACCTGCCAGATCATATTATTTCTAGCGAATTTCTCACTTTAGAAGGAAAGAAATTTTCAACAAGTCGAAACTGGGCTGTATGGGTTCCTTATCTTTTACAGAGGTATGAGGTGGATTCAATCCGCTATTTCCTTATTGCCAATGGCCCAGAAAATCGCGATACGGATTTCTCTTGGAGAGAATTTATTTATAGCCATAATGGAGAGTTACTGGGGGCGTTTGGGAATTTTGTGAATCGAAGCTTAGTATTTATCGGAAAATTATATGAAGGTACAATCCCATTAGGTGTGATTGATAGTAGCATGAAAGATCAACTTGAAGACCTGTATACGCGATGTGGAGCACTTATTGAGAATGGTAAGCTAAAAGAATCATTGGATACCGTATTTGCGTTCATTCGTAGCTGTAATAAATATGTTGATGATCAAAAACCGTGGAACCAGATCAAAGAAAATGTGGACGCATGTAGTCATACTCTTCATACATGTGTTCAAATCATTGCGAATTTGTCGAACCTTTTGGAGCCATTCCTACCTTTCTCCTGCAGAAAGATTTGGGATTTTCTAGGCTTATCTGATCCCACTTGGGCATATGTTGAGTGTCCCTCTGGAAGAGAGCTAAACCAAGTTGAAGTATTGTTCCAAAGGATTGATGTAAGCCAAATTGAAGAGGAGGTACAACGACTTAAGCACATTTGATTGAAAACACATGTAAAATAAAGCCCATCTGCTGGGCTTATTTTTTATGCTCGCTTATTTTTCACCTTGATGTTGTCTCCATTACTAGGCTTAATAGCGAATAAAGCAAGAAGCGCAGCAACAACACAAGTTCCCGAGATGCTGTAAAACATAAGTTGTGATGATATCTTCATAAGGACTGAAGCCAGTGGAGGGCCTACAGCAACGCCAATGAATCTCATTGAGCTATAGATGGAAGTTATTGTGCCTCGTTCTGCTTTATCAATACCTTCCGTTATCAGGGCATCTAAGCAGGGAAGTGTAACACCAATGCCAATGCCGGCAATACTAACTAAAATAATCAACCCGTATAGAGATTGTACTAAGCCAGAAATAACAAGTGCTGCAGTCACAATGGCTACGCCACTAAAAGTAATCCATTTCATTAATTTCTTGTTTTCACCAATTTTTTTGCCAGTTAGGAACGACGCAAGACATAGCGCTGCCGAAGGGATGGCAATCACACAGCCTTTCCATATGCCTTTAATCTGATATTTGTCTTCAAGTGTGTCTGATAAATAAAACAATGTCCCAAAAATGACAAACATACAGATACAACCAATGGCAAAAATTGCAGATAACCAACGACCATTCTTCGAAAATATTTGCTTAAGGTTTTGCAGAAAATTACTAAATGTAACTTTCTCTCCTTTCTTATCTTTTTTCTTAGGGGATTTAACAAGAAAGGCAACTAATAGTGTAGATACCACACACAACACAGGGATGGTGAGAAAGGGGAGAAACCACACCACGAAAGCCAACACCGATCCTAGAATAGGACTCAGAACTTTGCCTAGCGTGTTGGCCGTTTCTACAATCCCCAGGCTTTTACTGACTTCACTTTCGTTTTGGTACATGTCACCGACAAGCGGCAGCACAATGGGGAAAGCTCCCGCCGCGCCTACTCCTTGTAACGCTCGTCCCAGCATAATGACTACATAAGGATGTTCCAGCCACCATGCGCCTAAACCAGAAATCAAACCACCAATGCCAGTTATGAGTAAACTGGGGATTATGATGATCTTCCTGCCGAAGCGATCCGACAAATACCCAGCAATCGGTATAAGGAGGATTGCCACTGCAGAGTAAATCGTAATTAATAAGCTCACTTGGAATGAAGTTATTTGTAATTTGTTGCGAATGGATGGTAATACAGGAATAAGCATAGAATTTCCCAACGTCATAATTAAGGGAATGGACGCAATTGAAATCAGGCTCCATTTATTTGTTTTCAAAATCCAGTGCCTAAACCTAGCCATAAGAAATGCACGTTATCACCTCTTGCATTAATTTGTGCAATCATTATCGAATTAATCCCATTAATCCAGTTGGTATTTAATTAGATTATTATTCAGCATTTCAAAGCATAGAGGAATAGACATGTACATCATCATGCATAATAAGGTTTAACAGAATATACATAACGAAATGAATATGAAATTAGTTAGGAGCCATTAAAATGAAAAGAATAGTAATCCCAAGTTCATTTGTTTGTTTGAGTATTGCAACTGCCATATCATTTCCAATTTACTATGCACTAAAAGGAAGATGAATCCCGGAAAGATTTGTCTATTGTCATAAAAAGAGACTACTGAAGCCGACGCTTCGGTAGTCTCTTTGCATTCGTAGATATCAGGTGAAGTTAGGCAGCTATGAAGCGAACATGAGTATTGTGAAGAAATAATTGCTTCTTTAGTACTATATGGATGGAAGTGTTTATTTGGTAAAATTTACAAATATATAACGAAAGGTTGGGATACATATGAAGGAAATTGAAACTAATTTCAGAAAAAAAGCAGTAGCTGCGGGGATAAAAGTATTTTATAGCGGCGTTATTATGCTAGCCCTTTTTCCAACGATATATGGAGCTGATTGGCCTGAGAGAGGTTGGTGCTAATAACTTAGCACGTTAACTAGCGTTCATTGCTAAACGAAATTGGCAGCCAATCCAAGCGGATTGGTTGCCTTTTCTTAAAAAACGAATGAATAAAGGGAGCTTTGAATGGATCATAAAAATAATTTACTTTACGGAATATTAGCTGGCGCACTTCTTCTTTTTTTAAATAATTCTTTTGCAATGAATACAATACAACATCTTTTTGATAGCATGCCATTGGCTTATATGACTGTGCGATTCATTCTCTATCTATTTTCTTTTATTGGTATTTTAACGGTGGCTTTTTGTTCAATAGAATTGATTATAGAAGTACTTAAATTTAGAAAGCAAAGATGACAGACATCTAATGTGGTAACGGGCAAAATAGTTACTTACTTAAATAGTTCGAATGCTACATATTAGAGCAGGGTGACGTAATCATTTTGGTTATATTCTCGAAAGTCACTAGCCAGTTGTTCATGATAATGTTTCCAATGTAACCGTCAGGTCGAATTAACAACAGCATGTCAGTGGTAATCCCGTAGATTCTTTTGAGATTGCCTGTGATGTCTTTAATGCAATTGTCCTCAACACTTACAGTCCCTACAACGTATCGTCGTAATTCAGCACCGACAGTCGGCCAGGCCAGATCCGTAAGTGCTTTGGCTGCTTCGATCCCGAACGCAAGAACAGTGAAGTGCGGTCCCTGATATAAGTCGAAGAGTCGAAGTGCCCCACCTGGACCGACACAAGGTGCGTCCGGTGCTCGGTCGCCAACTTTCAGGGTCTTGGTGGCCGGGTTTATAGCGGCTGCGAGTGGCCCAGCATGATAGGAAATTCCGAGCTGACGTTCTTCGTCTCCGCGTTTGAGACTAGAGATCCGGCGCTTGTCTAGGCCTGCGTAAAGCTCACTTGATTTACCAAGAACACGTGCAGCAATCGGCTGACGCTCAGTTTCGTAACTGTCGAGTAGGCTGTCGGGAGCTCCGGAGAGGACTTGACCTAATTTCCAACCGAGATTATAGGCATCCTGCACACCGGTATTGAGTCCCTGCCCTCCGACTGGTGTGTGGACGTGGGCGGCATCGCCCGCCAAGAATACTCTGCCCGCTCGGTAGTGCTTTGCGAGTCGAATATTAGGCCGGAATACGGAGGTCCAAGTGATGTCGTATAATGAGAATCCAGTGAGAGTGTAGAACTGAGCAGTCAATGCAGCTTCATCGAGGATAGGTTTCTCGTCCGGGTTCAACCGGATCATGATTTGAAATTGGTCGGAATGGGGTAGCGGACATACGGCGACCGACTTCCCCTGTGAACTTGGCCACATATGCCATCGGTTGCGAGACAGTTTGTCAGTTGTGCCGTCAATAATGAGCCATTTGTCAGATTCGTTCGTCTCTCCGACGAAACCAATCCCCGCAGCTTTGCGGACATTATGAAAGAAATGACTGTTAATATGCTTCATGTGCTTAGCGCCATCGGAAAGCTTGAACCAGTAAATGGGATAACCATCTCGAAGCAATTTGGTTTTTCAAAAGGAAATGTCTCTAAAATCACGAAAAGACTGGCAGAAAAACAAATCATCATTCTTGAATATATCCCTGATAACAAAAAAGAGATTTTATTTCGTACGACATCACTAGGCAAAGAGATTAACACTTTGCATCAAGCCCTACATACGCAAATTGATATTGGGGTTAATCAGTTCTTGCAACGTTATAACGATGATGAGTTAAGATTTCTAGTAAATGTATTTCATGAAACTTTGCAAGCATCGTGGTTTCCTATGGAGTCAAACGAAGATTCACAAGCACTCAGTAAGTCAAAGCCCAAATCGATAATAGGAGCAGACCCTGACAAGGCAACAGTTCCTAATGAAATGAATGAAGTCATTGAAATACTTAATAAGCTAGATTCCCGTAACTTAAAAAAAGCAAAAGCGATTCTTAGCACTGTATTTTTTTCAGTGTACGAGGACTAGAGTTAGAAGTAATCACGATTGCACAATTCAGGAAGCGTTCCGCGTTTCAGCCGCTACGGCGCGTTGCGCTCTATCCGCTGGCAGCAGTAAGAACAAAACTGCCAGGAGAGAAGCCGTCAGGAAAACGGCCGAACCCACGAGCGAGACCGAGATCGCTTGGGCAAAAGTCGTATCTGTAGGAACTCCCGGCCGGTTCGCCGTCTCGAAGACGGCGATCAGGACTGCGAGTCCGAGCGACGCGCCGGTCTGATGAGCGACGTTGACGAGCCCTGATGCCGCTCCTGCATCCTTGGCCTCCACGCCGGACAACCCCAGCGTCGTAAACGGCTGGAAGATCATCCCAGCACCGCAACCCATGACGATCAAAGGGAAAAACAGATGAGGAAGAAAACTCGAATCAGCCGAAATGAGGCTCAGCCAACTTGTTCCAGTGATCGCGATGATCAACCCGGCGATTAGTACTTTTGCATGACCGAATCGGGTTAAAAGCGTAGGCATGGCATACATCATCCCGAACTGAACGACCGTAAACGGCATGATCGCAAGTCCAGCCTGCAAAGAATTGAAATGAAGAACTTTTTGTAGAAACTGCGGAACGAAGAAAAAGATCGGATAATTTCCACACAAGAGCAACAGCCTACCCAAATAGGCTCCGGATCGTGTTCGGCTTGCGAACAGACGAAGAGGGGTAATTGGCTCTTTCGCCCGTGCTTCGACCCTCACGAAAGCCGCTAGCGATACACCTCCGAGAGCAAGCGAACCCCATACTTCCGGCGCTTTCCATCCGACAGACGCGGCTTGAACGAATCCGAATGCCAGTGCCGTCATGCCGATCACCGACGTCATGGCTCCCATGATATCCAGTCGACCCGCTTTCGTCTCCGTCTCCTGCATATACCGAGGCACCATAAGAAGCAGAGCTATGCCGATCGGTACGTTGAGGAACATCCCGGCGCGCCAAGATATTAGATCCGTCAACAATCCGCCAATGATGAGACCAACGCTGCCGCCGGCTCCGGATACGGCGCTGTAAACAGCAATCGCTTTCGTCCGTTCCCGCGCTTCCGAGAAGCTTACGGACAAAAGGGCGAGTGCAGACGGAGTCGCCATCGCTGCGGCCAATCCTTGCAAAGCGCGTGCTGCAAGTAGAAGCGAAGCGGACGGCGCCAAGCCGGCCAACATCGAGGCCAGCGAAAACAAGGCGATCCCCGCGGTGAATGTTTTTCTCCTTCCTAGAATGTCCCCCGCTCGAGCGCCTAACAACAAGAAGCCTCCGAACGCCAAAATATAAGCGTTTTGCACCCAAGTCAAAGCGGCTGTCGACAGATGGAGAGTACTGCCAATTTCCGGTAATGCGGTAACCAAGACCGAAGCGTCGAGCACCATCATTAGCTGACAGGCGACGATTATTGTCAAAATAATTCGTTTCGAATGTTCTTTCAAGAGGATAACCTCCCTTTCACGTTATAACGGTTATTATGACGCGATTCGCCATCGGGAAGTAGCTCATTTCTGCTAAAAAATTGATCAAAACTGCAAATAGGTAATCCTTATTGTTGGATTAAATGGTTTGCGCTCTTAGAGGAAAGGCGTATAATAGGAGAGGATTGAAGGACTGGAGGAACGTTTCTATGCAGACGAAATTGGATCAAATATTGAATATAGTAGATTCCCTTCATCTTGCAGAGGGTCGTACGGAGACGTCAATACCCTTTTTTTCGCTAGTCCGACGCAACCGACCAACGGAGATCATACCTGGCGTTCTCACTCCCTCTTTTTGCCTGATTCTACAAGGGGGCAAGAAGCTTCACCTCGGTCAAGACACGATCTATTATAGCGCAGGCGACTATTTAGTTTCGTTGATCGATATCCCGGCCTCTGGTCAAGTTATCGGCGCTTCGCGGCAATCGCCGTATATCGGCTTACGAATCGATATAACGGGGGAAGAGATTGCTACTGTCATGTCGGATACCAGTATCACTGTGGAGCCGCTCGACCGAAAACTTGGCCCTGGAGCCTATGTCGGCAAATCCGATGAGCACTTGCTGCTTTTATTCATCCGGTTGTTGGAGTTGCAAGGCAAGCCAGAGACGGAAATCCGCTTTCTGTCTTCGCTGATCAAGCGCGAGATGATTTTCCGTTTACTTACGGGAGATTATGGGCACTTGTTTGTCCAACGGGTCTTCATGGACCAACAGAATGAAGGGATCAGTAGAGCCATTGAATGGATAAAAGAGAATTACAACAGAACCTTTACAATTGAAGAGGTGGCGAGATCGTCCAAAATGAGTGTCTCAGGACTTCACCACAAATTCAAAGCTGTCACGACAATGGCTCCCTTGCAATATCAGAAGCAGCTTCGCCTCCAGGAAGCGAGACGCCTCATGCAGAACGGATCCGCGAACGCGACGGCCGCCGCGCTGGAGGTCGGTTACGAAAGCCCGGCTCAATTCAGTCGTGAATACCGCCGGCTTTTCGGGCTCCCACCGCTTCAAGATATGAAAGCATTCCACAGAAAACCAATACCAGAAGCGTTCGAGACCAGCTAATAGAGTCAATTCCTCATTTGCAATTGAATGTTTTGTCTATAGTGGCGTATTCTTTTAAAATGTGTAAAATAATGTTATCTGAAAATGGAGGGGCTTTAATGACAATAGGATCCCAAGATGATATCGATGGTCTAAAGGCAATCGGCAAAATCGTTGCAATGACGATTAATGAAATGAAACGTCACACACGTGTCGGTATGACTACAAAGGAACTTGATGAAATCGGAGGAAGTTTTTTGAAAAGGCATGGAGCTGTGCCGGCACCGAAATCAACATACAATTTCCCAAGCAACACCTGTATTAGCATTAACCATGAAGTAGCACACGGAATACCTGGAAATCGCATTATCCAACCTGGCGATTTAATAAATATTGACGTTTCGGCAGAATTGGGAGGTTATTATGCAGATGCGGGGCAGTCTTTTCCGATAACTCCAATCAATCCATCCTTGTTGCGTTTATGTGAATATACACACAATACGATGATGAAAGTAATCTCTTCACTTAAGCATGGCGTTAAATTGAACGAAATCGGACGGATTATTCAAATCGAGGCTAAAAAAGGCGGCTATAACGTTATTAATAATTTGTGTAGTCACGGTATTGGAAAATCCTTGCATGAGTCTCCAACAGAGATTCTTCCTTTCTATAACAAACACGATAAACGTGTATTGAGAGAGGGTTTAGTCATTACGATTGAGCCTTTTTTATCAACAGGTGCGGATTATGTCGTTGAGCAGCCGGATGGGTGGACTTATAGTTTACCAGGCGGCGGCTTTGCGGCACAACATGAGCACACCATTATTATTACTAAGAATCAACCTATCATCGTGACGGTAGCTTAGGTTTGATTCAAGGCGCTAGGACCAAATGGTCTAGCGCTTTTTTTGTTTCAGCAATTTAATGAATAGAGGGGTAGAACATTTTTTCTATTTTGGAACTATTTGAGAGCACACGTCGTATGTATCATGCAGAGAAAATTTCGCTGTCGAAAGGAGGTGACCTAGGTAATGAGTATTAATCTCGTAAAAGGTCAAAAAATAGACTTAACGAAAGGCACTACCGGCCTTTCTAAACTTGTAGTTGGTCTTGGATGGGATCCAGTGACAAATGAAGCAAAAGGATTCTTTGGCCAAAAAAAGCAAACGACGCCAGAAATTGATTGTGATTCTTCTGCACTTCTTCTTAATGAACATGGCAAGCTAGTGAAAGACGAGAATGTTGTATGCTTTCATAACCTTGCCAGTGACTGTGAATCAGTCATGCATGCTGGTGATAATTTGACAGGCGATGGACATGGCGACGATGAACAAATTTCAATTGATCTTGCCAGAGTTCCATCAGATGTTCATAAAATTCTTGTCGTTGTGAACATTTATGAAGCGGATGAAAGAAACCAGCATTTTGGCATGATTAAATCTGCTTATATCCGAGTTGTGAATGCAGCCAATAATCAAGAGTTAATTCGGTTTAATTTAACTGACAATTACGCTACAATGACGGCGCTGATTACAGGGGAATTATATCGGAATAATGGCGAGTGGAAATTTAACGCAATTGGCGAGGGAGCTCACGCAGCACATATCGATGACTTAGCTGAACGTTACCAATAAAATAATAATGTGGAGGTAAACATTCTATGCCAATCAATTTATCTAAAGGTCAGAAAGTAGATCTTACAAAAACAAATCCGGGGCTATCCAAAATATTTGTAGGTCTTGGTTGGGACACGAATAAATACGATGGCGGCGGTAATTTCGATCTTGATTGTTCTGTATTTTGCACCAACGCTGCAGGTAAAGTGGATAACGAAAAAAACTTTGTTTTTTATAACAACAAAGAAAATGAAAATGGATCTGTTATACATAATGGTGACAACCGAACAGGTGACGGCGCTGGTGATGATGAACAAATAAATGTTAATTTATCGGCGGTTCCAGCAACGATCGAGAAAATTGCTTTTGCAATTACGATTCATGAAGCAGAAGCGCGTAATCAGAACTTTGGGCAAGTTTCCAATGCCTACGTTCGTATTGTTAATGAAGTGGATGGCCAAGAGCTAATTCGTTACGACTTGGGTGAAGATTTCTCCATTGAAACAGCAGTGGTCGTAGGTGAGTTATATCGGAATTCAGGTGAGTGGAAGTTCTCAGCAGTAGGCAGTGGGTATAGAGAAGGTCTTGGTGGTTTAGCGAAAGATTATGGTTTAGCTTAGTAGTATGAAATGATCGAAGCCCTCGCCTTATACGCGACGGCTTTTTGTTTGTTCTTAGTTTTCAATTGAATAGTTTAATGACTATCCCGCATGGCTGCTTTCCGGTATTCAAGCGGGTTTGTTTGGGCAATCTCCTTGAAAACACGCCCGAAGTGGCTAATGTTCTCGTAACCGACGCGTTGGGCGATCAACGTAATTTTCCAGTCGGTTTCCCTGAGTAGTCGCTGCGCTTCACTGATTCGAATGCTAGTCACATATTCAACGAAGGAAAATCCGGTAACCTTCTTGAACATTCGACTTAGATGATAGGGGCTGATGTAATGCTCCTTGGCAATGGCGTTCAAAGATAGTGGCTCTTCGAATCTGCCGTTGATGGCGGCGACGATTTCAGCAATTTTTTTATGGGCAGGGCTCTCGTGTTCGAAATCCGCTCCGCTTCCTCGGTTTAACCGGCGTGCGCACCAGATCAGCAGAGTGGCCAGTTGAGACTGAAGCGTTGTTTCGTACCCCGGCAAAGAATCGTTAGACTCCTTCACCATCTCAAACAACAATCGATTCACCCACTCCTGCTCATGCGGGGGAACCGAAAGTAACCTGATTTTCATCCGGAATGGTTCATACAACAGCGGTTGACTGAAATGATTCAGGAAGCTTTCGGTAAAATTGATCAAAATACGCTCATGATTCGGCAGACTTGTGTCGCCCGTTTTGTGAAGTTCGTATTTATCAACAAAAACAAGATCACCCTCACGGATTCGATAGGTCAGGTCTTTGATAAAATAAGTCCTTTCCCCATTAATTAAATAATAAATCTCGTATCGGTCGTGAAAATGGTATTTTTGCATCGTGTAGTAGCCGTTCCGTTTCATATGGTGGATGAACAGTTCCTTCTGCATCAGATTGTCCCCTCCTTTTTTCTCACTATAGCACGCTCACCTGAAAAATACGCAAAAAATGCAAAGAAAGCGGGTCATTATCGCAAATAATCCGCAGAAAAGGATGATTTATTGCGTTACAATGAAAGCGTCATAACAAATGAAGAGGGGAAGAGGCTATGATGAAAAAAAAGTATGCACTGGTCGGTACAGGTGGGCGCGCCGAATTTTTTTATGGAGCTCTCGCTGAAGGATACCGTGATCGTTCTGAGCTTGTCGCCTTTTGCGACATCAACGCTGTAAGGTTATCTTATGCGAATCGGTTGCTCAAAGAAAAGTACGCACATCCGGAAATTGCCGTCTACGGCGCAGAAGAGTTCGATGCCATGATTGAGAAGGAGAAGCCCGATACTATCATCGTAACAACCATGGACAGAACGCACCATAAATACATTATCCGTGCTATGGAACTGGGCTGCGACGTGATAAGCGAGAAGCCGATGACGGTTGACGAGGACAAGTGCCAAGAAATTCTTGACACAGTGAAGAGGACTGGTCGCAACCTCAGGGTCACCTTCAACTATCGATATGCACCGCATAACACCAGAGTGCGCGAACTGATTATGGACGGCGTTATTGGCGACGTTCATTCCGTTCATTTCGAATGGTTGCTCAGCACCGAGCATGGAGCCGATTACTTCCGTCGCTGGCATAGGGATAAACGCAACAGTGGAGGGCTGCTCGTTCACAAATCGACTCATCATTTCGATCTGGTTAATTTCTGGCTTGGTACTCGTCCGCAATCGGTATTTGCCATGGGTGGTTTGATGTATTACGGACGCGAAAATGCGGAACGCAGAGGCGTGACACAATTTTACCAACGCGCACTCGGCAGCGAAATAGCTAAAAATGATCCGTTCGCGCTTCATCTGGATTCCAACGATCATTTAAAAGCATTGTATCTGGATGCGGAGATCGCTGACGGTTACCAGCGTGATCAAAGTGTGTTCGGTGACGGAATTAGTATCGAAGATACGCTAGGCGTTATCGTACGTTATGAGAACCAGGCAATTCTGACTTATTCTTTGAACGCGTACCAACCTTGGGAAGGGTTCAATGTTGTATTTAACGGCAGCAAGGGGCGAATGGAGCTTAAGGTAGTGGAACGATCGTACATCAACTCGGCCGGGGAGAAAGAGGATGAGGGTGCACTTTCCCACAAGCAGCTAACCGTACAGCCGATGTTCCAGAAGGCTTATGAGGTCGAGATAGAAGAAAGAAGCGGAGGGCATGGTGGAGGAGATCCGATTCTGTTAAACGATCTATTTGGAGAACCAGTGCCTGACCGATTGAACCGGGCTGCTTCACATGTCGACGGAGCCATATCCATATTGACGGGGATCGCCGGGAATGTCTCCATGCGAACAGGTCGACAGATTGAGATCGAGCGATTGGTGAAATTTTAAATTATTATGGAAAAGTATTCCTAATTACGAACACGTGTAATATACTAAATCATCATAGACATGTGTAAGTTGAAAGGAACTAAGCAAATCCATGAAAGTAACCATTAAGGATATCGCCCGTGCAGCAGGCGTGAGCCATCCCACCGTATCGAAAGCATTGAACGGCTCTCCGGGGGTCAGCCATGCAGTCCGACAAAGAATCATCCATATGGCCGAACAGATGAACTATATCCCCAATCAGGCTGCAAGAAGACTGGCCGACAAACAGACGCAGACGATCGGCTTATTGTGGCCGAAATCGGAAGCACTATTCTTTCATCACCTCAGCCTGCAAATTCAGCAGGAAGCCGCTAAGCGTGGACTGGACGTGATGATCTCGCTGGCCGATCCGCCTCGAGGACTTCGTGCATTTAACGAGCACTTTGTGGATCGGATCATTTTCTGGAGTCCTCCGGGTTGGCAGCCGGACATGGCATTCATCCAGCAGAAGGAGCTATTTCAAGGGCGAATGCTGCTCATGGGAGGCGGCAGCCTGAAGGGCACGCACCGGATCAGCGTAGACCGAAGCGGAGCCATTTATGAATCCGTATGCTATTTGGCGGCGAACGGTCACCGCAGAATTACTTTCGTCGGGGACTCCAACGAGAAACAACTGGGCTTCACCAGAGGTATTCTGGAACAGAGACTGGAATACCATGAGCATTATGTGATTGCGGCCAAAGAGGGGGAACCCTTTCCAGAGAAGCGTGTGGCGGAGTTACTAGACAGTCCCGATAAACCGACGGCCTTTATTGTCGATAACCAATCCTATGCCTTCGGACTGATCAAGCTGTTCAGAAACAGGGAGATTCGTATGCCCGACGACTACTCATTAATCGTATATGACGACATTCCTGAAATGGAAAGAATGGAGATTCCAGTTACGACGATCGGTCCTCCAATTGGGAAGCTGGCCCTGCTTGCATTGGGAATAATGGCAGGCAAAGAAGGGCATGGCCAAGATGGCATGGCAGATATTGAGATCAAATGTGAGATGAATGTGCGCCAATCTACTGGACGCATTTAAGTATGTGTAGTTACGAACACGTGTAACAAAACAAGTTCTTAGCCAATTCATTCGTCCATTCTCAAAAGGGAGGTCTTTGTATGAAAATGTTCAAACTTGTGTCCGCATCAGTTTTGATTGCTTTTTCAGCTACAGCCTGCTCCTCAGATACGACTACGGTTACTCCTGCGGCCAGTACGTCTACCGTAACAACGAACACCCCGAAGGAAGTTAATTTAAAGATCGGCTTGCCAGGCAGCTATGACATCACTAGTAAAAAAATCATCGACGGCTTCCAAGCGAAATATCCCAATATCAAACTACAAATCGAAGAAGCGCCGTGGGCTGATTTTACAACTAAAATAGTAACGAATATCGCGGGCAATAACGCGCCTGACATCTGGTTTCAAGAAAATGCCGTTATCCTCGGTTATGGGACACGTGGCGTTGCCGAAAATCTTGAACCCTATATGAAACGGGACTTGAAGACAGAGGATTATATCGAATCCCTGCTGTCTGCCAAGACACCCGACGGTAAAATATTCGGCATTCCGCATGGCGTCAACCCGAACGCGCTCGTTTATAACAAGAAAATCTTCCAGCAAAACAATATTCCTTTCCCTACTGACAACTGGACCTTTCAGGATATGATCGATGCAGCCAAGAAATTGACGAAGGACACGGACGGCGACGGGAAAACAGATATTTACGGTTTCCAAACGGCTAGCTCGATTGCTCAGGGTTGGATTCCTTGGATCAAATCGACCGGCGGTTCAGCACTTGATGCGGGCATGTCGAAGGCAACATTCAATGATCCCAAGACTGTCGAAGGCTTGACGCGTTGGGCCGATACGATCCTTAAGGATAAAATCAGCCCGACTCGAGAGATGCAAACGAATCAGAATTATTTTCAAAGTGAAAAAACGGCGATGACGTTCCTGCAATATTCCGGTCAAGTCAACTTAAATAAGAACAAGCCTGATCTGGACTGGGATGTCGTCAAGGTTCCGATTGGTTTTGACGGCAAACGCTTCGTTCCTACAGTCGTCAACCAATGGCTGATTTACTCCAAGGCGAAACCGGAAGCGAAGGAAGCGGCATGGACTTTCCTCAAATATTATTTGAGCGACGAAGCACAGACGTTTCTTTCTGAAAGCGGTGCGAGCCTTCCAGTGAAGAAAACCGCGCTCGCAGCTTTAGAAAAGTCGAGCAACAAGCCAGCTAATAAGCAAGCTTTTACGAAAGGCGTCGAAGAGGCTGGAGGCACGTTGGATGAGAATCCGTCCTGGAATCAATGGCGCGCAGCAGCGACCCCGATTCTTAACGATATCCTCGATGGCAAAAAAGCGCCGACGGATGGCGCGAAGGAAATCCAGCAAAAAGTGCAAGCTGTTTTGGACGAGAATAAATAAGTACGGACTTCAGGTCCGGTCGAATGAGGTGTTACGATGCGCAAACAAGGCTGGTGGGGCTTCTGCTTCACCCTCCCTTTTCTCATACAATTGGCCGTCTTCTTTCTGTTCCCCTTCTTCTTCTCGTTCTATTTAACCTTTACGAAATGGGATCTGTTCAACGCGCCGCATTGGATCGGGCTGAGGAATTGGTCGTTAATGGTGCAAAATGACGTATTCTGGCTATCGCTGCGCAATGTGTTCTACTTCGCTCTGCTGTTCGTACCGGGTCAGACGATGGTCTCCTTGCTGTTAGCTTACATGTTGAATCTACAAATTCGTGGAAAAACGTTTTTTCGACTGATTTACTTCTTACCGGTCATTACGCCATGGGTTGCAGGAGGACTGGTTTGGCTTTGGATTTACAATAACGAGTTCGGCATTCTGAATTGGGTGCTGGATAGTTTGGGGCTCGACAGGGTGAATTGGGTTCGGAGCGAAAAGTGGTGGCTGGTCATCGGTTCGATTGCCATCGTGAATATTTGGAAGGGTGCGGGATACTCCATGGTGCTGCTTCTCGCAGGTATGCAAAACATCTCCAAAGAAATCATGGAAGCTGCCCGAATTGACGGTGCTAACGGCTGGAGATATTTTACGAAAATAACGATACCCCTCGTATCCCCAATGGTTTATATGGTCATGATCCTATCGACGATTTCGGCTTTTCACGCGTTTGACGTGTTTCTGGTCATGCTTGGCGAGAAAGGCGATATAAACTCCATTCACGACAGGAATATGGTTCCGAACATTCTGATCTACCGGGACGCGTTCCTGAACGCGAAGATGGGCGCTGCATCCGCATGGGCATGGGGATTATTTGCAATCATTCTGTTAGTTACGTTATTTCAGAAAAAAATGGAGAAGAGGTGGGTCCACTATGAATAAACAATCGTTTGGTTTACAGTGGGCCGCTTATATCATTTTGATTGGCGGCATGTTATTCATGCTGGTGCCTTTTTTGCAGATGCTCTCAACATCATTAATGAAACCAGGCGATGAACTAACGTTGCCGCCAAAATTGTGGCCACATCCGATTGAATGGAGCAATTATTATAAGGTTTGGGTCGAGGTTAATTTTGTACGTTACGCGATGAACAGCGTGTTAATCACTGTGCTTGATATGGTCGGCATGGTTGCCTCTTGCGCAATCGTCGCTTATGGACTTGCTTTTTTCGAATTTAAAGGACGTAATCTTATTTTTCTGGCGATGCTGGGCACGATGATGCTGCCTTCGCAAGTCACAATGATTCCTACTTATTTTATATGGAAACAACTAGGTATGCTTAATACGTATTATCCGCTTTACCTGCGCAGCTTTCTGGGAGGCGCCTTCGGCATCTTTCTGATGCACCAGTTTTACAAAACGCTTCCGAAGGAGCTATATGATGCGGCTTGGGTGGACGGAGCGAATCCTTGGACCATTTTTTATAAAATATATGTGCCGCTGACAAAGCCTGCCTTATCGGCTCTAGCTGTGTTTACCTTCATCAGTTCATGGAACAGCACACTTGAGCCGCTTATTTATTTACAAGACAAGAAGCTATATACGCTGCCACTTGGACTTCTGTTTCTACGTAATGAAGTAGACAACAAAACGACGATCATTATGGCAGGAGCCGTTATTACGATTCTTCCGGTTCTGATTGTGTTTCTCTTCGCTCAGAAACAATTCGTGCAAGGCGTAGCGTCTGCGGGGTTAAAAGGTTAACTGCAGCACAAATGAAAAAAGGAGGGAAATGAGATGGGGCCTGATTCGCTAGCATCTAGTTGGTCGAATATGCCTGATAGGTGGGGAGAGGGAGCTCTGTTTGCATTTTCAGGACTTGATGGTGAAACCGACACCCGGTCGCAATTCGTCGCTACCGTTGGGTCGGAAGGTTACGATCTGCTTATTCACACGCCTACACGTCGACTGCTTAAACTTCGAACTACCGATTTCGGCAAGGTGCGGATCTCTACAGGAGATTTGCTCATCTCCGAAACTGATGGTGGAGAGATGATGATGACGTACGCAGCATGGCATACGTTGATTGGTCATCTGCCGGTAGATGGAGACGTGGACCTATCGTTCGTGGATGACGGGATCGAGAACAGCTACGGTCTGACACTGCGGACTGAAGTTCGTTCCGATGGAGGAAAACTAACAATTACCGAGGATGCTGGTAAGGGGGATGTCATTGCACTTCTGTTGGCTCCGGATGAACGATCCTGGACATTGGCCTTCGGTACGTATTTGGCCGAAGCGACGTTTCGCGCAGTCGACGCCCTCCGGTTAGATCGACATCAAACGGCTGAGGAAAGATTGAGTGTCTACGCCAATCTGCCTGAGCTGAGGGATCCTTCAAGAGCTAAACTACTAAAAAAATGCCTCAGCGTCATGAAAGTGAATACCCTATCTGCTGAAGCGTCGATCGGCCAGACTTGGTCGACTCCCGACCGGGTACCGCACAGAGCGATGTGGCTGTGGGATTCCGTATTTCATTCCTTCGCCATGAACAGGATTCACTCCGATACCTCCTGGAAGTTTCTCCAGAGTGTGCTCGAAACTCAGCAACAGGGTGGGATGATTCCGCATATGAGCAGAGCGGATGGCACGGTTTCTTCGATTACCCAGCCTCCCATATTGGCATGGGGTGTTTGGGAGAACTTCCGCTATACGAAGCGAAGGACCGATCTTGCCTATGCACTTCCTCGTTTGGAACTGTATATGGAATGGATCCTTACACACCGAGACGATAATCAAAACGGCTTGCTGGAATGGATGATCGAGGGCAACCCACTCTGCCGATCTGGTGAATCGGGCATGGATAATTCACCTCGATTCGATGAGGCGGCGCAGCTGGACGCTGTGGATTTCTCTTCCTATGCAGCTGCTGATATGACCTATATGTCGCGTATTGCCGA
Organism: Paenibacillus plantarum; assembly: GCF_013141695.1. GTDB lineage: Bacteria > Bacillota > Bacilli > Paenibacillales > NBRC-103111 > Paenibacillus_E > Paenibacillus_E plantarum. Next base: position 73,088 of record NZ_WHNY01000082.1, on the reverse strand, counting down.
AGAGCTGGGAGACAATGAGCGTTCATTGTTATGGTCCCGTCGTTCAACAGCTATGTCAGCGAACATACATAGTAAACTGTGGGACGAGGAAGACGGATTTTACTATGATCTTGCTATGAACGGAAGCATGTCGAAGGTGAAGGCGGTTAGCGGCTTTATGCCGATGCTGCTTGAAGATTTAGAGGAAACAAGGACAGAGCGTCTGCTCGCGATGCTGCATGATCCGAAGCACTTTGGTACGGCTTTGCCTGTTCCAAGCACCGCTGTCTCCGAGGTTACGTACTCTAGGGATATGTGGCGTGGACCTGTGTGGATCAGCACGAATTATCTGATTATTACGGGTCTGCGCAAGCAGGGGAAGGAGGAGGAAGCCAACAAACTGGCGGAGCGGACCATAGCTGCTGTGAAGTTCTGGTATGAGCGGCATGGCGTCATTTTTGAATATTTCGATGCTGATGATAAGACTTCACCGCCCGCATGCAGCCGGAAAGGTCCACCCCTGCACGTATACGATATACGAAGAAAAATTGACGTGATCCGCGATTTTCACTGGTCGGCTGCGTTAACCGCCTGTCTGTTGTTAGATTTGCAAGCCTTATCTGGTTAGCCGGGATGCGTATGTAAGCTTAAGCAAGAAGTATTGTACACCTATGAGTCGAACCGCATATTTCCGAATATCTACGATGTAGGAGGGATTATGATGAAGGATTCAGAGCTCCATGATGTCAATCTTCAAGATATCGATAATCAGCGGCAGCTGGAATTAGCCGAAAAGGAGGAAGATGGTCTCCAAGCCCGCAAGATGACTCGAAGAAGCTTGCTTGCCGTACTGGGAACGGCAGGTTTAACCGCAGCAGCCGGAGGAATGGTGATGAGTTTACTAGGCACGCCGGCAGCAGCGGCAAGCAGTTCTGTGACTGAGAATGTGTACGCGCAGCAAGGGTTAGCTCTTCTTGAAACTTGCGACCCGGGATGGGTCAATGTTCTTGACTACAACGCTGTCGGAGACGGAACTACGGATGACACGGATGCCTTCCGTTCTGCTGCCGCTACCGGTAAGCCGATGATTGTCCCCAAGACGTCGTCTTTCTATAAACTGAGTGGTTCTGTATCGCTGACGGCTTCCATGATCGGAATCGGTATGCCAGAAATCCGTATGGACGGTTCCGATGGGTCTGATCAGAAACGCATGCTGCTAATTCATAATTATCAGGGCGGCGGACTCCATGTCACGGGACTTTACTTGAATGGTGGTTACACAGCCGGCACAGCCGACGAGCAGTCGCATCTTGTTAGGATCGCCAATTCCGTCAATGTATGTATTCATAATAATGTCTTGCTTGCACCTTATGGTGACTGTATCTATATAGGCTCCGATTATATTGCGCCTAGCGAAAATGTACATATTCTTGACAACGTGCTCAGCAATCCAAGAAGATGTGCAGTCGCTGTCGTTTCCGGTCGAAAAGTATGGATCGAAGGCAATGTAATCAAGGATTCCTTTCCGTATGTTGCCACCATTGACTTGGAGCCGAATAGTTCCTCTACAGGATCGGATGTCGTTGAGGATATCTGGATTACAAAGAACGAATATTATAGCGAAATTTATTTCATTAATTCCTACAATCCGAATACGGCTTCTCCGAACAAACGGATAACAATAACGGGAAATAAGGGCCAAGCGCGATATTTCTTCCGCTGTAATAGTGCTCCGGCAATCACCGTGCAGGTGACCATTAAAGATAACGACTTTTATGGATCTGTCTCTGACGCCCGCATGATCCAAAGTTCCAATGTGACCAAAGGACTTGAAATCAGCGGCAACCGCGATTATGCGACAGGTGCATCTGGATGGAATATCGCGAATTCAGCAGCTCCTGTCGTCGCCGGCAATCGGATCGAGTCGGCTAGAGCAATAGCCGTCTCATTTACCAATTGCACTTCTGTTCAATTCACAAACAACTTGATTAAAGATATCAATTCGTCGAATGGAGCCGTCCGGTTTGCAGGACCGCAGGCGACGGGCCGTCATCTCATCACCGGTAATCAGTTGGTCAATATCGGCAGTGTTGGTTATTGGTTTGGCAGCGTGGTGACGGAGACGCTTTTTGACGGCAATGTGACCGAATGTGCGGGGAAATGCGTTCAAATCGATTCGGCAGCAGCGGGCTCAGACCTTCGGATTACAACCGGAAACGTGTTCGCAGGCACGGGGACTCCCGTATTCGGGGGTGCGAATCTGAAGGTTTGGACATCTCCAGAAATCCAGACGAAGGATACGATAGCGGGATGGGCTTCAGCCTTGCCAGTCTCGGGAAGTTGGAAACGCGGTTCCATCCTGTGGAACGTTCAGCCTTCCGCGCTATCGCCAGTAGGCTGGGTTTGCGTCTCCGACGGCTCTCCCGGCGTGTGGGAACCGATTGGTTCTGCGGGAGCGTTAAGTGCTTCGTCACTGAAGCTGAAATCGCCAATTGGAAGCGTATTTATAGTCACTGTTACCGATGCAGGCCAACTAACTGTCACTCCAGCTTGAAGATGGGAGCTAATCCAACATATTTCTGGGAGGGGTTTTAGGTATGAGTAACCAACAGACAAATCCGAATGATGACATGACGGAGGTTTCCACAGAAAGCACATCAGTGGTGAGGATGAATCGTAGGAAGCTGCTAGCTTCCATTGGAGCGGCGGGAGTAGCTTTCGCCACAGGGGGGCTGCTGAACACCAGGTTTCAAGGGGTAGCGGAAGCGAAATCATCCGTTACGGATAACGTTTACGGACCGCTAGGCCAAAAATTAATGCTGACCGATTTACGCAATATCGACATGTGCTTGTCCGTGACGTTGAGCGGGTTGCGAACATCCGCTGATCTGCTCCCTGAAGCTGCTTACTATGTGACGGATGCGGGGAAGGAAGGTTATTTTCTACTCGACAGCGCAGATACGACATCGGTAGACAATACCGGTACGGTAGTCGTTACAACGCGTGGCAAACGATTTAAGCGAATAATCGGCGATACCCTTCGACTTTCCTGGTTCGGCGCTATCGGTGACAGTGTCACTGTAGAAACACAAACTTTGCAGAATGCCATTAACGCCGCTGCCGGTAAAAAGCTATATATCCCGAAGCAGCGCGTCGGTTATTATTTGAGCGGACAACTGCTTGTGCCGAGTGACATTGTCATTGAATGTGAACCCGGTACGGTCATCCAAGCAATTGACAATTTAAATAGAAAATCACCTTACGAACGACTGATCCGAATTAAGAATGTGAAAAACGTGCATATCATCGGTAACGGAGCTACCCTGCAAATGAACAAACCTGTTTACAACGCCGGAGAACAGGCACATATTTTCGATATAAGCGGATCAGAAAACATCGTCATTGAAGGTATTCATGCCAACGACAGCGGTGGGGACGGATTCTATATCGGCAACTACGAAGCGTCGCAGCCGTATTGCAAGGACGTTGTTTTGCGGGACTGTGTAGCTAATAATAACCGCCGGCAAGGTCTTTCCGTCATTAGCGTAGACGGATTGCTGGTGGAGAGGTGCAGATTCACGAATACGACTGGCACAGCACCGAAAAGTGGTGTCGATATCGAGCCCAACAATAATTCAGGCCAAGACGTCTTGAAAAAAATCCGGTTTGTGGATTGCGTGGCCGAGGGCAATGTCGGGCGTGGCTTTCTCGTTACTCTTCATCGAATGACTGCTGCCAATGAGCGTGTCGATATTACCTTTGAGCATTGCCGCACCAAAAGCAATTCCTTCGGTAGCTCGGTCAATTATGGTGCGGAAGGAGCGAATGCAGTCAAGGGTGAGGTGAAGTTTATCGATTGCCTGGCTGAAAAGGAGCAATATGCTGGGTTTTCGGTATTATCAAGCTCCCCGGAAAGCATTAAAGTGTCTTTCATTCGCTGCAGAGCGGTTAATTGCAATACGGTAAACGCGCCTGAAGACCCCTACGGGTATGGCTCATCTTTCATTGTGACGACCGTACCACAGTTTCCAAGAACGGCCATTGGCAACGTAGATTTTGTAGAATGTGCTTCCATTGAAGAGCGGTCGGTGCCCTTGATTGTACGTGGATTTTCGGTTAAGAAAAATAGCTCTGAAGCCATCCGAAATATAAGGTTTGTCAACTGCACAGCTATTGGGGGCGCACAGCGTTTGCTTTATGTAGATCCTACAGCAGATCTGGTGTTTGCTGACCTATCCCCGAAGCCAGAACTGACACTCTCGTCCGTAGCAGCCATTGACCCTGGTGCCAACGGACATATTGTTAGCAATTCAGGCACTTCCAGTATTTCGGCGTTCACACTGCCGCAGTCCAAGAAGGGACAGCAATTTACGGTTGTTGTTGACACACCTTACCTAATTAAATTGATGCCGCAGTCTGGATCGTCGATCAGGACACCTTCTGGTCTCAAGGGAGTAATCGAATCCACCAATCCCGGCGATTCAATCACCTTAAAAGGGCGAACGGACGGCAACTGGGATATCGTTGGAATTGTAGGCGGATGGTTTTGAAGCTGTGAAGGCTGAAGTTAGTCGCAGTACTTATAGAAAGAATTCTAGGGGATAAGGAGATAGGTAGAAGATGGCTGATTTCAGTAAATTAATCTATTATGCACAGCAGACAGCTGCCGATGCACCAGTGCATATCAAAGCGGATTTATGCATTTATGGCGCTACGCCTGCAGGGATAGCCGCAGCCGTTCAAGCAAGTCGAATGGGGCTCCGCTCTGTCATAGCCGAGTTCGGCACGCACCTGGGAGGGATGACAGCAAGCGGGTTAGGCCGTACGGATGTTGGAAACAAAGAGGCAATCGGAGGAATTGCTCGGGAATTTTACCGCACAATCGGCAAACATTATGGCAGCGATGAGCCGGATGGAGCCGCATGGGCCTTTGAGCCGCATATGGCGGAAGCGATTTTTCGCGAATGGTTAGAACGTGCGGAGACGCCTGTCTATTACCAACAGCATCTGGATTCGGTTGAAATGAAGAACGGCAGGATTGTCCGCATGCGGATGGAAAACGGCAATACCTTTACAGCATCTATTTTTATAGATGCTACCTACGAAGGTGATCTGTTTGCTCGGGCAGGTGTATCTTATCATGTGGGCCGGGAAGCGAACTCGGTATACAGAGAGACATTAAACGGCATTCACTTTGGGCATCCAAAGCACAATTTCTATGCTTGGACCGATCCGTACAGGATTGAAGGGAAACCGGACAGCGGACTGCTTGCGGGTATCAGCGATGAAGCGCCAGGCTACCAGGGACAGGGTGATCGCAGCGTTCAGGCTTACAATTTCCGGATATGTCTGACGAATGTTCCAGACAACCGAATCGCTTTCCCCGAACCGCCGAATTACAACCCTGACCGATTTGCATTGCTTTTGCGGTACATCAATTCCGGTGTATGGGATGCCATGCAGTTGAATAAAATCATGCCCAGAGGGAAGTCAGATCTCAACAACCGTGGCGCGTTCAGCACCGATCATATCGGGGCCAATTATCACTGGCCGGAGGGGAATTATGCAACGCGCGAGGCTATTTTTCAGGATCATGTGAATTATAATCTAGGTATGCTGTATTTTCTCGCAAATGATGAATCGGTTCCTTCTTATGTTCGTGCGGAAGCGCGCCAGTGGGGACTACCTGCTGACGAGTTCATAGAAACTGGCGGCTGGCCGCACCAGCTATATATAAGGGAAGGACGCCGAATGATTGCCGAAGTCGTGATGACCGAGCATCACTGCCGTAAGTATACAGTGGCAGAAGACTCCATTGGGCTGGCCGCTTACACCATGGATTCCCATAATTGCCGAAGAATTGTGTTAGACGGGCGTTGCATCAATGAAGGTAATGTAGAAATCAGTCCTAGCGGACCCTATCCGATTTCCTATCGTTCCATCGTACCCAAAGGAGAGGATTGTACGAATCTAATCGTACCGGTTTGTCTGTCCTCCTCGCACATTGCCTATGGTTCGATTCGTATGGAGCCCGTATTCATGATACTCGGGCAATCTGCGGCAACCGCAGCGGCGCTCGCCATGGAAGCTAACTGTGCTGTGCAAGAGATCGATTATGCCAAACTCCGTGAAAGACTCGTGCTAGACGGACAAGTGCTGAATGCGTGATTATGTTTGTTTGTATTTGAAGGCCAGATGCAATCTATAAGGATTTTCTGACCTAGTGAAAGCAATAGTACAGTTCCATAATGGAGAATCGTGCAGATCGTACACATAAATTTAAATGTAAAAAGTCTGAGGAATCAGGCTTTTTTTATTTATATAAAAGTAAATTTGATTTGTGATGTTGGTTAACAAACCCTTTGACTAATGGTATGTAGTGCAATAATATAAGTAGTAAGTAGTAAGTAGTAAGTAGTAAGTAGTAAGTAGTAAGTAGTAAGTAGTAAGTAGTAAGTAGTATGTAAATGTCCTCGAAAGGATGATACGGCATGTTACAAAATTTATCAATTCCCCAAGAGTTTGTCTTACTTGCATTAGATAGTGAAACCAATAAACTAAAGTCTTTTTTTCGAATGCATGTTGACTTGTATACGATAATGGCTTGTATAGTGGAACTTTCTATTAATGGCAACATTACATGTGATGAGGATGATACGATCAGAATTTCGAACTCAGCGCCCACAGGTGAAAAATATCTGGACAGATTACTCGAAATTATGATTGCCGAGAAACCAAAGAAGCTAAAGAAGTGGGTTTCTTATTTTTACTATAGAAGAGAAATTTATAAAATGGTTGTAGAAAGCCTTGTAGATAAAGGAATATTAGAGATAGAAAATACGGAATTTTTATTTGTTGTTCCCGTAAAAAAATATTCGGACGTAGCCAATATACGGAACCACATCGTGGAGAAGATTCGAGCTGAGTTATTAGAACAGGGGAATGTGGAAGAACATACTGTTGCCTTAGTGTTATTTTTAAATATTAAAAGCATGCTAAACGATTATTTTTCTGATTATGAACAAAAAACGTTAAAGCAAAAACTAGAGATATTGCGTAATGAGGACATTTATAAAAAATTAAAGACGGTTGAGACAGCTATCCAAAGTATTGATAATGGCTACTAGCTTCCGTATTGCAGCAACATAGGGGTGAAAAATATGGGTAGAAAAAGATCTTTAGATAATATTTTATCATCAGAGTATGTAAGTATTAGTGAGTTGGTTGAACTTTCTGGCGCCCGATACAGCACTATTAAATATTACACGGAAGAAGCTATGATCCCATTTGAGCAAGAGGATACAAGGCTGACAAGAAGATACCCACGTGAATTAGCGCTAAAGCGACTTGAGGAAATTCGTGTAATGAAAGAAGAAGAGGGGCTGACAATCAAACAAATTATAGAAAAGTTGAATGGCCATGGAGACTAGAATAATGAATAAAAATATGAGAAGGGCTGCCAAGTGCAGCCCTTCTCTCTGTTAACCGATATGCTTATCTAGTATCAATAAGGGAGAATCAAGTTAGGAAAGCTGGCTTTAATACTTCCTCGCACCACTGGATAAAGCTAGTAGGAGTACGCTGAGCAATACGCGACTCGTTGTTGTAAATGCCCTGATCCTGGGCGGCAGCCATATCGATCAGGCCCTGCGCCCATGCCTCAGACATCCCGTACTGCATCATTGTCGCCTTGTATTCCATGTAAGGAATTTGCTGATAACGGATTGGCCGCTCCAACACCTGCGAAATGATTCTCGCCATGTCATTGGGGGAGAGATCATCGGGGCCAACTACCGATACGCTATCCTGACCTGTCCATAAGTGATCGAGCAGCAGTTTGGCAGCAACATCAGCGATATCGCGGGTGGCACAGGTTGCGAGCTTGTGATCTCCAGCATTAGCCATAAAGAACATGCCCTGGCTCTTGATCGCGTTGACTTGGTGGAGCAAGTTTTCCATAAAGAATGGCATGCGCAGTGCCCGATAGTTCACGCCATTGTTTTCGATAAGATCATCCATCGTGAACGCAGGCGACAGTAATCCAGCAGTAGTGCCGAAATCGTGACCAAGACTAGAGATGCCAATCACGCGCTTAACACCTTGACTCTTGATCGCCTCGCAAGCCGGTTGGGTGAAATTTAAATAGTAATTCATAGGGTTCTCGGCTTGCGGGTTCGGAGGCACCAGCCATAGAACGGAGTCGGCGTCTTCGAACGCCTTGGTAACGACAGCGATATCGTCATGCGACCCCTGCACGATCTCAACACGTTCACGCATGCGCGGGGACAGACGGGATGGATCGCGTACAATCACACGGACTGCCTCCCTGCTGTCAAAGATGTTGTCGAGGACCTGTTGGCCGATCTGGCCGGTTGGCGTGGTAACGACAATCATGAGGACCACCTCCAAGAGAGAGAGCCAATGAAATTGGATCCTCCAAATTGAGTTTTTACTATTGCTATCATATCAATCATCCTTTCTTTTTGTTAGAAATACAACACTGTTGCTTACACATCAGCTTCGTATATACTACACTGTGAAATGAATGATAAACGCTTTGAGCAATCTGTACAATCAGCAAAAGGTTGTTATCGTGGCTTAAACAACAGCACTGCGTTTTTGTTGTCTTAGTTAATTAAGGAGTGAAGTGAATAATGCCTATAAACGCAAACGATCCTCGCGTGAAGCGCACGCGTCAGTTATTGATGCAGTCCTTTATGGAATTGCTACTAGAAAAGAAGAATATCTACTCCATTTCAGTTCAAGACATTGCTGCTCGGGCGACTGTGAATAGAGCCACATTTTATGCGCATTTTGAAGATAAATTTGCATTTCTTGAGTGTTGGATGAGGGAAAAATTTCAGAAGAAATTGAAAGATGCTTTGCCGGATTCTTCGATATCAAATATGGGCAATTTGCGTACCCTCTTACTTGCTGTTTTTGAGTTTCTTGCCCGTACTCGGGAGTACATGGCATCAGAAGACCGTCAATTTGAGCCGTTGTTTGAAATCGCGATGCAAAAAGAACTTTATCAACTCCTATTCGAATGGTTACATGCAGAGTCAGAATCCAAGGTCTCGGTAGAGATTGTGCAAGCTACATCGCTCGTCACGAGTTGGGGCATATTTGGTTCTGCCGTGGAGTGGAGTCGAAATCCCCAGAATCGCACCGCAGAAGCAATGGTACAAGATGTATTGATGGTTGTGGCCGCGGGGCTGGCACCCGTGCTGTCATAATCAATCATACGGATTTAGCTTGGGGGTAACCTGGTTCGTCGAACCTTATTTTGGTTAAAGGGAAGGGAGAGACCTAACCCAAAGGAGATGTTGTTCATGCCAAACGTACAAAAAGTAGTATTGGAAGCAGCCGCGCTTAAAGTTGTGCAAGATAATGAAAACCCACCGTATTTATTTGACCTGGGTCCGGAGAAAGGGCGCGAAACAGTCGATGCTGTCCAATCTGGAGATATTGAGAAACTACCGGTCGACATTCAAGATAAAATAATCGAGGGGGGTTCCAGCGGTCAAGTATCGATCAGGCTGATGCGCCCGAAAAACGTAACGGCAAAGTTGCCGGTCATTCTTTACATTCACGGTGCCGGCTGGGTATTCGGGAACGCACATACCCATGATCGTCTCATCCGAGAGTTGGCGGTCGGTTCAGAGGCGTGCGTTGTATTTCCGAACTACAGCCTTTCGCCGGAAGCCAAGTTTCCTACGGCCATTGAAGAGATTTATGCCGTCCTGCAATGGATTGCCGATAACGGTGAAGAAAACGGGTTCGACACGGACCGCCTCTATGTAGCTGGTGACAGTGTAGGAGGAAATATGACGGCTGCTATTACATTGATGGCCAAAAATCGCAAAGGTCCAAAGATTCATAAACAACTGCTCTTCTATCCTGTAACGGATTCGAGCCTGGATACGGAATCTTATAAGGAATTCGCAACCGGTTATTTCCTTCGGAAAGATGGTATGGCTTGGTTTTGGGAGCAGTATGTGGCGGAGCCGCGGGATAAAGATGACATCTATGCTTCTCCGCTGCGCGCGACCACAGCGCAGCTTGCGGGACTCCCACAAGCACTCATTATTACAGCTGAAGCCGATGTCTTGCGCGATGAAGGCGAGGCATATGCCAATAAGCTTCGCGAAGCAGGCGTTCACGTTACGGCTGTCCGTTTTCAAGGCATTATTCACGATTTCGTAATGCTTAACGCTTTGGCGAACACTGCTGCAGCTAGAGGTGCGATTACGCTTGCAAACGCGTGGTTAAAAGAATAATCAGAAGTAGAGCTCGCTGTTAACGGAAAAAAACACCAGGTGACCATTCGTTCAGCTGATACACTGCTTCGTGTGCTGCGGGAGTGCCTTGGGCTTACCGGCGCTAAAGCTGGGTGCGAGAATGGGGACTGCGGTGCATGCACCGTATTGGTTGATGGCACGCCGATCAAATCCTGTTTTATGCTTGCAGTAGAAGCTCCTGGCCGCAAGGTCACAACGATTGAAGGCTTAGGTGGAGAGACGGCTGTGCAGCAAGCATTTATTGAAATGTTTGCTTTTCAATGCGGATTCTGTACACCAGGGTTTATTATGGTTTGCCACCCCCTGTTACAATCAAAGCCAGATGCCGATGATGAAGAGATCCGTGGCTGGCTGCAGTCGAATCTTTGCCGGTGCACCAGCTACGAAGAGATCCGGGAAGCAGTCCAAGTTGCGAAGGCAAAAAGCAGGATGAAGGGGTGACAGCAATAATCAAATCAATCAAAAACCATCGCCATTATGAATGGCGATGGTTTTATTCAATAAAGGGTAGGAATCGGAGGACAAGCTACAGTATCGATAAACCTTGAATCTATGCCATCATATAACCAGTATGATCCTGTCCATCTAAAACCTGATGTTCCGAAGGATTCTACACGAATCGGAAAAAACCAGAAACTGTCGCCATTTTTTAACCATACATAGGTGTATTGATTAACGCAATCGATCATGTAAGAACCAGAGGACTTAGCAGGGGGGTATGTGGGCGGCGGAGACAGCTGTTGCAAACTCATTATCCATTCCACTCCTTTAAAAGTAGGTGTATATCATTCCTTATTCATGTTATGTAGGTGAGTGACTATTTGTCTGTGCGGCAGCCTAAGATGAAAGACGTTAATCTTTATGTTCAAATAAATGTATGGGAATGTGAAACGGTATGTTACATTACTTTTAAGCAGTTAATTCGGGAATTATGTGTATCAAATTTGTTAGGGAAACCTGTATACGATAAAATTAATTCCAGATAAGGAGAAGCAAAATGAAAGTTGCGAATGCTATCTTAATGAAAGAGATTAATTTAAATAACGTACGTCAAGCACTTAAACAAATCGAAACAGCTACCAAACCACAACTGTCCAAATTAACTAAGCTCAGTGTGGTCACCGTTAATTCTCTTGTTAAGGAATTGCATGAACTAGGAGAGATATTTGAGGACGAAACAGTACCTTCCAACGGTGGAAGACCGGCTTTAACCTATCGTTTTAATTATGATTTTAGTCTAGCACTTGTTATCAGTTTAAAAGAGAATCAAGGCAACGAACTAGTTACTATTATGGTTGTTAATTTAGAAAATCGAATTATAGATAAAGAAGAACATATATTGCCACGGTTTGAACGCCAATTTCTTTATGAAAGTATTGAACATTTTATCAATCTGTATCCTTCCATTAAAGTGATTGGCTTTGGAATTCCAGGGCAAACAGTAAACGGAGAAGTGACGGTAACTAGTCATAGTGAATTAATAGGAATCCGTTTAGCTGAAGAAATCGAATCAAAGTTTAATTTGCCAGTTTTGGTTGAGAATGATGTTAATGCAGCTGTCAGCGGTTTTTATGCGAACCATGAATTTTCTGATGATAGGTCGATAGTTGGCATTTACTTTCCTACAAAATATCCTCCAGGCATGGGAATTTATCTTAATGGCAGTTTAGTTAAAGGTAAGAGCGGAATGGCTGGAGAAATTAAATTTCTCCCAAACAATCAACAATGGAGTCAAATGAACAGTACACTATTTGTCCATTCCTTATGCCAGCTCATTCATACCGTGAACGCTATTCTCGCGCCTGACATGGTTGTCGTATATGTAGATAGGGTAGACGTAAGCTTCTGGAGAAACGAGTGGGAGAGGTATCAACAGGAACATATCATGCCGACCTATCCCGAAGTGATCCAACAAGACACGTTCCAAGAGGATTTCGAATCTGGTATGCGATGGATCATACTTAAAGAGTTAGAACCGACCATTAATTTCAATTAAGAAAGACCCCTGTGATTCCAGGGGTTCTTTTTAGTATATTGACAAAAAAATACGAATCGCACATACTTAATAAAGTTACTTTATAAAGTATGATTTTAAAGGGGGTGATTTTATGGCTACATGGTTTTTACTAATTATATATCTTGCTTTCGTCAGCCTCGGTCTTCCAGATTCATTGCTGGGATCGGCTTGGCCTGTCATGTGGCAAGACATAGGGACATCAATGGGGGCGGCGGGAATTGTGTCCATGACGATAGCCGCGGGGACCATTGTATCAAGTTTAGCTAGTGGTGCTATAGTTAAACGTCTGGGAACCGGAAAAGTAACTCTAATTAGTTGCGTATTAACAGCAGGGGCGTTACTTGGATTTTCAATTTCACCTTCCATGCTGTGGCTCATAATTTTTGCTATTCCCCTTGGACTTGGTGGTGGCTCTGTTGATGCAGCTTTAAATCATTATGTTGCTGAAAATTATAAAGCTCATCACATGAATTGGCTCCATTGTTTCTGGGGAGTTGGGGCTACTATGGGTCCAATTGTAATGTCAGGATATATAGGGGATAACGGCTTCTGGAGGGGAGGATATGTTGCGGTATCCATTGTTCAGTTTTCACTCGTTGTTATATTGTTTGTCACGCTTCCTCTTTGGAATCGTGTGGCTGCCAAACGCAAGGAAGAACGTTTAAAAGTGAGTGAAACTACAAATAAACCAGAACTTGAGCCGGTCGACTCATCCTTAAATAAAGTAAATATCCTACAAATCAAAGGTGTAAAACCTACTCTAATAGCTTTCCTATTTTATTGTGGCGTGGAAATGACCATAGGACTATGGGGGGCCAGTTATTTGGTTGGTCCGCTGGAAATATCCGCTGAGAGTGCGGCCCGCTGGATCTCCTTGTATTATGCAGGCATTACATTAGGAAGGTTGATAACCGGATTTATTGCCCTTGAGGTCAGTAATCGTGTGTTAATTAGATACGGACAGATCGTAACAATTGTCGGGGGAATCATTCTTCTACTTCCATTACCGGGTACATTTTCTCTAATTGGTATTATTCTTATTGGATTAGGCCTTGCTCCCATTTATCCTGGGCTTTTGCATGAAACTCCCGCTCGTTTCGGACGCGATAATTCAGCCAAATTAATGGGGTACCAAATGGCTGTCGCCTACACTGGAACAACATTCCTTCCCCCTATGTTTGGTCTTATTGCGTCACAAATTAGTTTATCTCTATTCCCAATTGTCGTCTTAGTATTTCTCGCCCTAATGTTGATAAGTGTGGAAAAGGTGAATCGTACCTTAAATAAACAAGAGAAAGGGCTGACTTAGAGATTATGTCTATGCCGAATATGACGGATGGAGCTAACTATATGCACGCGTGAGACATCTGTGACCAAAGAAGATAAGAGATCGGCCTGAATGTGTTCACCACAGAGCACCTATTTAAAAATATGATCAATTTCGTTGATTTCTTCTTTTGTCAGGTGGACGTCTAATGTTTTTAAATTATCCAGCACTTGCTCTGTTCTTTTTGCACCAGGAATGACAACATCAATTGAATCATGTGTTAAATACCAAGCAAGGACCACATGAGCAACTTCGGCATTTTTTTCATTTGCGATTATACGGAGCTGCTCTACCTTTTCTAAATTTATATTAAATTTACCGCCATGGAAGTGAGGCATATCTTTGCGAAAATCATTGAATGTCATATCCGAATTGTATTTGCCGGCCAGCAAGCCCGAAGCTAGTGGAAAGTATGGAATAAAAGAGATTTTATTCTCTGTCGTATAGGGAAAGAAATCTAGTTCCGCTTCACGCTGCAGCAAGTTGTAGTTTCCCTGTAATACATCAACATAGCCATCCTTATTGGCTTCTTTCAATTGTTCGAGTGAGAAGTTAGAAACGCCAATTGCTCTAATTTTACCTTCGTCTTTAAGCTGCTTTAAGACTCCAACCGCTTCATCCTTAGGTGTATCTTGATCTGGAAAATGAATATAAAATAAATCAATGTAATCTGTTTGCATCCTTTTCAAACTATCTTCAACAGCTTGTTTCAAAAAAAAAGGTGAATTATCCATGGCAAGATCATTGCCGACAAGTGTAAGGCCGGCTTTTGTTGCAAGGATGAGTTCATGACGGTTTCCTGCTTCTTTGATCACTTCACCTATTAGCTCCTCTGAACGTCCTATTCCATAAAAAAACGCTGTATCTAAAAAATTTACTCCATGGTTGATCGCAGCCCGCACCAAATCTTTGCCTACTTCTTCATTTAAATTAGGAAAAACATTATGCCCTCCCACAGCGCTTGATCCAAGCCCAATTGGATTGACAACTAAATCTGTTTTACCAATTCGTGTTAGTTTCGTCATTCTCTTCAACTCCCTCTCATTTTACCCAACTTTAGCCAGTATCCACATCATAATGCATTACGTTACGTAAGTTTCAAGCGCATAATAAAACATTTAGATTGGCCTATGACATAATGTAACGAAATTATGCACTATTAGTTGATCTGAGAATCGCATTAAAGCAATATGTCCCTCTGCCAATGGAAATAATACTTATTCTCAGCATTCTCGGCACTTTTTCCAATTTTGATCAATTTGATGTACAATGAATGAAAAAAAACGCATTCTTGGGAGGAATTGTACATGAATACGAAGCAATTGGAACGAATTCGCACTGGTCGAGGGTTCATCGCAGCGTTGGATCAAAGCGGAGGGAGTACACCGAAGGCGCTCCAGCAGTACGGCATCGAGCCGAGCCGTTATTCTGGCGACGAGGAGATGTTTGAGCTGGTGCATGAAATGAGGACGCGTATTATCAAGAACCCTGCGTTTGACGCGGAATACATCCTGGGATCTATACTGTTCGAGAACACCATGGACCGCAAGATCGATGGGCTGTTTACGACCGATTACTTGTGGGAGAAGAAAGGCATTGTACCTTTTTTGAAGATTGACAAGGGGCTGGCAGAATCAGACGGAGGCGTGCAGCTGCTAAAGCCAATTCCGGATCTGAAAGACTTGCTCCAGCGGGCGGTCGAGCGCAACGTCTTCGGAACTAAGATGCGTTCGGTCATTCACGAAGCGAATCCGGAAGGGATACACAAGGTAGTGCAGCAGCAGTTTGAGCTCGGCAAGCAAATTTGGTCCGCAGGACTTATCCCCATCATCGAGCCAGAAGTCGAAATTAACAGCTTCGACAAGGGGGAATCGGAACGGATTTTGAAAGATGAAATCTTCAAGCAGTTGTCCGCTCTTGCTCCCGATGTTACCATTATGCTTAAGCTCTCGATCCCAAGCGAGGACGATTTCTATCGTGATCTGATGGACGAGCCACACGTCGCTCGGGTCGTCGCACTGTCCGGGGGGTATGACCAGAAAGAAGCCAACGAACGGCTGGCCAGAAATCGCGGCTTGATCGCTAGCTTCTCCCGCGCATTGGCAGAAGGTTTGTATGATCAACAGTCGGACGAGCAGTTCAACGAGAAATTGACCCGTTCCATTAAGTCCATATATGAAGCGTCGATATCCTAGTGGAGCCAATGGTTCGGCTGTATGCATTGACGACCGAGGATGAAAGATAAAAAACGAAGCGAAGCACACGAAAAAATGTGCTAGCTTCGTTTTTTTGTCGAGTCACAAGAATATAGATCCATATGCTTGTCCCATTCACCGCATCTATGGCTATTGTCAAATATATTAATTACTTGTATACATCATTTTCGTACTATAGTGGAATTACGACAAAAAAGCATTTTTTACGGAAGGATACGCCTTCATTCATCTATAGAAGTAGTTCGCTATCCGTAGATCTATCTGAGAGGAGAGATTAAATATGATGCACTTTTATTTCTCAAATAAAGCTCATATTTTTTGGGATGATGTGATTGAAGCCGTTGTGATTCGATGGAACTCCTTAGCACAGGAAGAAGAGTTTCGCGTGCCTCTGAATAAACTGATTGAACTTGCAGTAATAAAAAAAGCGAAAAAAGTATTGATTGATAAAAGTCCTAGTATCGTTTTGGCAGAAGACGCTGTTTGGTTCTCCTCAGAGTGGTTGCCAAAACTGCTAAATGCGGGCATACAATACACCGCTACTGTGAGTCCTAATAATACGATTACTAGTGACGATATGAGACAATCTATTGAAAAAAATACAACTGAATTACGTTATCATGACTTTGAAGATATTCACAATGCAGTTGGTTGGTTATCAGAAATATCTGCGTGATGCGAGATTCCCTTTAGTGAACCATTTCAATAAATTTCTCGACCGCGCCTGAAATTGGCATGTTGCGCATAATCATAATCCCTACATGCGATGGTGGTATCGGAACATCTAATTGAATCTCGAAGAGTGTACCTTCTTCTAGTTCTTTGGATACAAATTCTCTGGTCACATAAGAAATTCCAAGTCCTTTGCGCGCTAACTCAATGAGTAGATCCACACTTCCAACCTCAATTTCGGGTTTGAGTTGATGACCATAACTTTGAAATACTTCCGTAATGGCCATTCTTGCCCGACTATTTCGTGAGAATAGAATGAGTGGATATTGAAGTAACATATCCAAAGATAGTACGACATTTTGAAGTTCGGAATACAGACTTCCTGCTACAAAGCAGTCTTGAAGCTGTAAGCTTTCCCTTACTTCAAGTTGGGGATCTGCAATTGGCATACGAACGACACCCAAATCAATTTCTCCCTCTTTTAAAAGAGCAATGATCTCTGGTGTTGTTCCGTGATTAAGATGAAGCCGAATGCTGGGATATTGTTTATGAAATTTTTCCAAGTATTGAAGAATGTAATGCTTAAACAGTGAATCGCTTCCGCCGATCCGTAGTTCGCCACTATCTAGATTTTTAAGCGCGGCCATTTGCTTTTCAGCTAGCGATATAAGAATTTGGGACTTCTCTATGTAGGAATATAGAACTTCACCTTCTTGAGTTAGCATTACGCCTTTGGAATTACGGTAAAACAATGTCATACCAAAGCTGTCTTCCAGTTGTTTAATGGCGTGGCTAACGCTTGGTTGGGTGAGGTATAAGACTTTAGCAGCCTGTGTTAAGCTACCGGTCTTCGCAGCCCAATAGAAAACTTTATACAATTCGTAATTATTGTTCATAAAATGGGGCGAGCTCCTAGATTGATTTAATGGACATATCAAACATTATAGTGGAGCAACGACAAAGAAACCAGTAAAGGAGCGATTAAATTGGAGCCAGCAACTTTTGTTTTGTTTGGAGCTACAGGTGATTTAGCCAAAAGAAAGATTTACCCAGCCTTATATCAATTGTACATCGATCAGAAACTACCTTCATCCTTTTCATTCATTGGTCTTGGAAGAAGGGAATTAACTCATACATCATTTCAGGCAAATGTAGAAAAATCCCTTCTTACTTTTTCCCGAAGTGATGTGAAAGATGCTGTTAGGATCAAAAAATTCCTGAATTCATTTCAGTATCATGTTCTAGATGTTGACCGTAAAGAAGATTACACAAAGCTGCTGAAGCTGGTTGAAGATCGGGAAGCTGAGCTTAACATAATGCCCAATCGCATGTTTTATTTGTCTGTAGGACCTGAATTCTTTGAGACAATTGCAACAAATATACATGAAAGCGGACTTGGATCAGCAAGCGGCTGGAAGCGGCTGGTAATCGAGAAGCCTTTCGGCCATGACTTGGAATCGGCAAGACAATTAAATCATACGTTGAACCAAGCATTTGATGAATCTGACATTTATCGAATTGATCATTATTTAGGCAAGCCTATGGTCCAGCAAATGGGTCAACTACTTCAGTCAACTCTTACGGAGCAGGATTTAAGAACACGTACGATTGCCAGTGTACAAATTTCCGCAATTGAAACCTTGGGTGTGGAGGAAAGAGCTGGCTACTACGATCATGCAGGCGCCATCCGCGATATGTTTCAGAATCATATGCTTCAATTATTAATGATGTTAACTATCGAGTTTCCGAAACGAAGTTCGGCAGATGAGGTTGTAAATCTTAAAAGTAAAATCATGAAGTCGTTAATGCCATTAAATAAAATTGATGTTACGCAACATGTGGTTCGTGGTCAATATGCTTCAGGAGTGATAAAAGAGGAGCAAGTTGTCGGTTATACCGATGAGGCTGGAATAGCTTTGGGTTCTCACAATGATACTTTCATCGCAGCTAGACTACGAGTCGATGATCCGTTCTGGAAGGACACGCCCATCTACATTCGTACAGGTAAGCGGCTGAAAGAGAAAGTGACGAGAATCGTTATCGAATTCACATCCGAGGGCCCAGTAAAAGATCTCTTGACCATAGAAATTGGTCCCGACGAAGGCATTACCTTTCTTAAAAGTCGATCGGATCTCGCGTTTTCAGACGTTGAAACATCGCTCAGAAGCCAACTAAGCTTCACGAAAAAAGAAGTAAACGTTAAAGATGCCTATGAAACACTCATTCATGATGCTTTACTTGGCGATAAAACCTACTTTGCCCATTGGAATGAAGTGGAACTGTCATGGGAATGGGTACAGCCTATTTTAGACGCTTATCAAGATAATCTGATCCCGCTTCATATCTACCCAGCAGGAACATACGGACCGCAAGAAGCTAATGAATTGCTGATGAAAGACGGCTTCCATTGGTGGTTCGATAATAGAAATGCATCAGATAACGATGCAACTAAAGGAGAGTTCAATATTTATGAATATACCAATTGATCAACTATCCGTGAACACGATTCGAACTTTATCGATCGATGCGATCAACAGAGCGAATTCGGGACATCCTGGACTGCCGATGGGAGCAGCCCCGATGGCCTATGCATTATGGGCAAAACATTTAAAACATAATCCATTCCACGCCAAATGGTTCAATCGCGATCGATTTGTTTTGTCCGCGGGACACGGCTCAGCACTTCTCTATAGTTTGCTGCATGTATCGGGGTATCAGGTGACGATAGATGATCTAAAACAATTTCGTAAGCTTGAAAGTAAAACGCCAGGCCATCCGGAATATGGGCATACAGATGGTGTTGACGCAACGACAGGTCCTTTAGGACAAGGGATTGCGATGGCTGTAGGGATGGCAATGGCTGAAGCGCATTTGGCCGCGAAATTTAACAAAGATACCTTCCCGGTCATTGACCATCATACGTATGCACTTGTTGGAGACGGCTGCCTGATGGAGGGTATCTCCTACGAGGCGATGTCGATGGCTGGGCATATGAAGCTAGATAAATTGATCGTTTTGTATGATTCCAATGATATTTCCTTAGATGGGGCTCTTAATGTTTCATATTCCGATCAGGCAAAGTTACGAGCAGAGTCTGCGAATTGGCAATACTTGCGAGTTGAGGATGGCAATGATATCGCTGAAATCACGAAAGCGATTGAACTAGCAAAGCAAGATACCACGAGACCTTCCTTAATCGAAATAAGAACGATCATTGGGTATGGAAGCCCTAAAGTTGCAGGAACAAATAAAGCACATGGTAATCCACTAGGGGCCGAAGAAGCCAAAGCGACAAAAGAATTCTATGGATGGCAGCATGATGAATTCACTGTTCCTGACGATGTTCAGGCTCACTTTGATCATTTGAAGCTTCTCGGACAGGCAAAAGAAGTTGAATGGAATCAACTGATCGTTTCCTATAAGACGTCGTATCCAGAGCTTGGACTAGAAATTGAAAATGCCATAGAAGGGAAAGTCCTGATTGAAGCTTCCGATATCCTAACATTTGATGATTCGAAAACCATTTCCACACGTGTTGCCAGTGGGAATGCGATTAATCATTTTTTGAAACATGTTCCTTCTTTGTTCGGTGGAAGCGCCGATTTATCGCATTCGACGATGACAGATATCATTGGAGAAAAAACTTTCGGTGCAGGCTCCTATGAAGGACGAAATGTATATTTCGGGGTACGTGAGCACGCGATGGGGGCGGCAGGTAACGGCATGGCCTTGCATGGCGGCGTTATCCCTTTTGTAAGTACCTTCTTCGTATTTAGTGATTATCTGCGACCATCTATTCGATTGGCTGCGTTGCAGAAACTGCCAATTATTTATGTATTCACGCATGATTCGATTGCAGTTGGCGAGGATGGCCCGACGCATGAGCCTGTCGAGCACTTGGCTGCTCTGAGGACGATTCCCGGCCTAACCGTGATTCGGCCGAGCGATGCCAACGAGACAGCGAGCGCATGGGCGTATGCTTTGCAGAACAAGAATGGGCCGGTAGCACTTGTGCTAAGTAGACAAAACCTTCCCGTTTACAGTGCAACGAAAGCAAATTTGGAAGAGGTGAAGAGGGGCGCCTACATTTTGACGGAAACCAACGATCGTCCAGATCTTATTCTGATCAGTACCGGATCCGAAGTTTCCTTGGCTGTGAATGCGAAACAAGAGTTAGAGAAGGATCATATATCTGTCAGAGTCGTAGCAATGCCTAGTATGGACATTTTTGAACGTCAGACAGCTGCTTATAAAGAAACCGTTCTTCCTGCTTCCGTCACCAAACGCGTATCCATTGAAGCTGGTATTTCAATGGGGTGGGAACGTTATGTTGGTCCGCAAGGGCAAATGATCGCGATTCAAACTTTTGGTGCATCGGGCTCAGGACCTGAGGTTATGGCATATTTCGGATTCTCCGTAGAGAACGTTGTTCGGGTATCGAAGGATCTTCTGAGTCATACGTAAAGAACCAACTGGATCACAGTTTAAAAACTAAATTAAATTTATGGAGGTAATTTATTATGAAACTTTTCATCGACAGCGCAAATGTAGCGGATATCAAAAAAGCATATAAAGTTGGAGTTCTGTCTGGAGTGACGACTAACCCATCCTTGGTAGCCAAAGAAGGCGTGAAATTCGAGGATCGCATCGAAGAAATTTTGAAATTAGTGCCTAAAGTCGAATCCGTTTCGGCTGAAGTTACACCGGAAGCAGAAACGGCTGAAGAAATGATTGCTCAAGCGGAAGAGCTTATCAAGATTAACAATTACGATAAGAACATTACAATTAAATTACCAATGACATTGGATGGCTTAGAAGCTTGCCGTTATTTAACCGATAAAGGTATCAAAACAAACGTGACTTTGATCTTCACCGTAAATCAAGCCTTATTGGCTGCTCGAGCTGGTGCTACCTATGTTTCGCCATTCTTGGGTCGTCTTGATGATATATCCGAAGACGGCGTACAACTCGTCGTCAAGATTGCGGAGCTATTCCGAGTTCATAACTTAGATGCACAAATCATCGCCGCATCCGTTCGTCATCCCGATCATGTCACACGTGTAGCCATGGCTGGCGCACATATTGCAACGGTGCCGTTCAGCGTCATTGAACAAATTTCCAAGCATCCCTTAACAGATCAAGGGCTTGAGAAATTCGCGGCAGATTGGAAAAAAGCAGTTAAAGGCTGATTAGACATTAGATCATTCGGGGAGGTACTAACAATGAGTAAACAGCAAATTGGCGTCGTTGGATTAGCCGTAATGGGGAAGAACTTAGCTTTGAATATTGAAAGTAAGGGCTTTTCGGTAGCTTTGTATAACCGTTCCCCTGAGAAAACGAAGGAGCTAGTTGAGGAAGCGCAAGGCAAGAATTTCATAGGCACATATAGTATGGAAGAATTTGTCCAAACGCTTGAAACGCCGCGTAAAATATTAATCATGGTAAAAGCGGGAAAACCAACAGATGATACTATTGATCAGCTTGTCCCTTACCTTAGTCCAGGGGATATACTCATCGATGGTGGCAATGCCTTTTTCCCTGATACACAAAGAAGAAATAAGGATCTACAAGCGAAAGGATTCCGCTTTATCGGTGCAGGTGTTTCAGGCGGAGAGGAAGGAGCCCTGAATGGTCCGGCGATTATGCCAGGCGGCCAAAAGGACGCGTATGAACTTGTTGAGCCTATCTTGACTGCAATTTCGGCAAAGGTGAATGGCGATCCGTGCTCGACGTATATCGGAGAAGATGGGGCTGGTCATTATGTCAAAATGGTACACAATGGGATCGAATACGGTGATATGCAGCTCATTGGCGAAGCGTATCACTTGCTCAAGGATGTACTGAACTTAACTACTAGTGAACTTCATGAGATTTTCACCGAATGGAACAATGGTGAGCTGGATAGTTATTTGATGGAAATCACGGCTGACATTTTCTCGAAGATAGATCCGGATACAGGCAAACCGATGGTAGATGTCATTCTCGATTCGGCCGGACAAAAAGGTACCGGAAAATGGACAAGTCAAAGTGCATTGGATTTAGGCGTTCCGTTGTCCATTATTACTGAATCCGTGTTCGCGCGGTTCATCTCGGCTATGAAAGAAGAACGCGTAGCGGCGAGCAAACGACTTAATGGCCCAGCGGTATCAAGCTTTGATGGAGAACCTAAGGCGTTCATCGAAGCCGTTCGCCAAGCTTTGTACGCCAGTAAAATTGCTTCCTATGCACAAGGCTTTGCCCAAATGAGAGCTGCTTCCGATGAATATAATTGGAATCTGAACTATGGCAGCATTGCGATGATTTTCCGCGGAGGCTGTATTATCCGTGCAAGATTTTTACAAAACATTAAAGACGCTTATGATCGGGATCCAGCTCTGAAAAACCTGTTATTAGATGGATATTTCGGTGAAATCGTTACTAACTATCAAGATGCTTGGAGAAAAGTAATTGCGATTGCCGTAACGAGAGGGATACCCATTCCAGGGTTTGCTTCCGCTTTAGCTTATTACGACAGCTATCGTACAGAGCGATTGCCGGCTAATTTGCTACAAGCACAAAGAGATTATTTTGGCGCGCATACGTTCGAGCGAGTTGATAAAGAGGGAAGTTTTCATTTTCAATGGATGGAAAATAACGAAGAATAAATTCAAGGCTTAAATCACAACTAAATGTTTAGCCGCGTATTTGGTAGGAGGGAATCATACCAAATACGCGGCTTTTTGTTATACAACTTAAGCACTGAGAATGACTTGATTCACCAACCTCGCGGAGTACATCAACTAGTCGAATTATGCCTTCCGTGCTTTCAACATCATGTAGCTTCCCTCGAAGCTGAGTAGTTTGCCGTTCTCGCTACGGACCTTAAGCTGCTGCTGATCCGCTTCTGGCAAGTTTAGCATATCGGACTCCAATTCTTGCTTGACCTGCTCGGAGACATTCATTCGGGCACACCAAGAAGCAAATTCGAACGGCTTGCCAGTCTGAATCAGCTGTTCCACACGGAATCCGGTTAGCTCGATGCGACGAATCCACTCTGTTTTTTTCCAAGCACGAAAGTGGCTAGGATCCCGTCGTTGTTCAATATCATTATAGAGAGTGTCGATTCGATCCAATTCCGGAGCAATGTTGTCCATTAGAATAAAGACTCCGCCGCTCTTCAATACGCGCCAAGCTTCCTCTACGAACCGGTCGGGATCAGGGAAGTGATGGGCGGCGATGCGGCAGCTGACCATATCGAATTGTTCTTGGGCAAAGGGAAGATTCTCCGCGTCCCCAACTACGTACTTGATATTCGTGCAGCCCTTCCCGGTAAGGAATGCTTCCGCTTCTTGCAGCATCTCGGTCGTAATATCCAGCGTGGTCACTTCACTGACAAAGGGGGCTATCGCAAGTGTACAATGTCCGGCTCCTGTTGCGATATCGAGCGCCTGTTCAGCATTCTCCCATTGAGCCCACTCGATTAATGTTTTCAAATCTTGACCGGATGCATGATTTGGGCTATCGACATAATGAGAAGCGTTTGCTCCAAATTGGGCTTTCACCTGTTCCTTCGTATCCATTTCATCACTCCTCAAATGTTTCATTGTATGAAACTGAGTTTCAAAAAGCGAACCTACAATGCAAACATACCATGCTTACTAATTCTTGTAAAGAAGAGAGGCCGGCAGAGGGATTCATTAGGAGCCATGTTCGTAATTGAAAGTTTTCTTTGCAAGAAATCAAACAACTTCAGTTAATGACTAACGCCTATCCAATCGTCAATGCATTAGTCATGGCAATGAATGCAGTGGAATACGCTAAATAAAGATAAAACCACAATTGGGAGGCTGAGCGAATGGCTGTATCCTATATGGATTTCACTTCTCCAAACGTACAATATTTCTACGATCTGAAGAACAATCGTACATTCACAAAGGATGCGAACAATTTCATTAACGCCCTGAGTATTCAGCAGCTGAATACACTGGGCAACGTATCCCTACTCGACATCTACTTATCTAAAGCGAATGTGGTCGAGCCGCATATACATCAGAACGCTTCTGAGCTGGTCTATTGTATTCGGGGAGCAGCTATCGTGTCGATTCTGAATCCATTTACCAAAACCGTGCTTAATTACAATATAACGCCTGGTCAGGTGACTAATATTCCCCAGGGATGGTTCCACTGGGAGATGGCTACGGAAGACGATACGCATCTGCTTGCGATCTTCGACGCGCCAGTACCGGAATTCATTGCAGTATCTGACTTCCTTAGGCTGGCACCGAGAAACATGCTTGCTCACACGTACTGTCTAGATCAAGAGACGGTGACACAGGCGTTAGCACCGATCAAGAGCACGACTACGATCGGTCCGCCGGCCGATTGCGTTCATCATCGTCAGACACGGCCTGATAGCTTTCCACCAAAAGTGGAGCAACATTTGCAAGTCTCCTATCCGGTATATGGTGCGCGGCAATCTGCTTATCCCGGCATTGGCAACGGCTACAATCAGCAGGGTTAGTTCTGTGATTATTAGGTGGGGCAGACCGCCGATGCGATCTGTTTTCTATTTAACTATCGGCGTAAAATAGTTGTATATTATAAGGGCTGCCATGTGGCAGTCCTTTTCTACGTGAATAGCGTGTCCTACGAGTTCTAGTACATTCTCAAACTTAGAAGAGGGAGGATTGGATTTAAGGTTGTATTTGATCGTTGAGTTGGTTATTGTATTATGGATATTAGAACGAGTAAATCGATGGTTGATTTATTAATTAAAACATAGGAGGAAAACATGGCCTGGAGCAAATTGAAACAACAACTGGAGAGCTTTCTCAGTCCAGCGCTATTTGGAAAGGTCGAATACCTTTCAACGAGCTACCGCTATTTACCAGATAAAGCAGGACTTTGTTATATTGCCGTAGATAAAAAGAACGTACTCAACATGAGTAATACCTTAATCAGATGGTATCAGACAGAGTTGGAAATTAAGAATGATTCAGATATCCAGATTCCTATTAACAATGAAGAAATCGAAGCGGTTAGAAAAGATACCAAAGGGAGTGTTCCGGAGGATCGTTTAAAAGTAATTGCAAGAAGTAGAAAAATAACGGAATATGCAAAAGAGCTTTTGTCAGCACAGTCATCATTAAGTAAATCAAATTTCGTCGTCATAGCTAACAAGTTTTTATCCAGTTCAATAGAGGAAAGTATAGAGAGCAATGATATCTTATTGAATATTCTAGCTTTGGTTGACAGACGAGTTGGTAAAAAGCGAATTTTAAATATGACCGAGAAGATGAAGTTAAAGCATCCAATTGTACAGTATTTCTTTGAACTACGTCTTCGTACATATGAAAATTAATAGCAATTAGAAGCCATGCAGCGTTTTCGATCGCCTGTCAAACATTTCGCGCCGCAATACTTGGATCCAAGCCTCAAAGACTATATTGAAATAATTTTGGGGGCATTAAACAAGCAAAAAGAAGATTAAAGCTGAAAAAAATCAGGACATTCCTAGGGATGTCCTGATTTTTTTTGAATCCCAAACACAGTTTCCTCATCAGTTTTTAATCTTGCTTTAGTAAGCTTGCAACCAGATTAAAATAATGATTGAAGGAGTTACTTATGAATTTAGCTCAATTAGACTACCAATGGTTTCAAACGATTAATCACTTTGCCGATAGGTTTTCAGCTTTGAATCCTATGGTCGCATTTTTTGCCAACAATTTGGATTATGTATTTTACTTAGGTGTTATTGTTTATTGGTTTATTCGAACCCCGGATAATCGGAAAATGGTAGTGAATACGCTCCTTTCAGCCGGCATAGCATTAGGAGTCAATAACATTATTGGTGCGATTTATCATCGGGATCGTCCGTTCGTGGCTCATCATGTTATCCAATTAGTTCAACACGATGCATCGGCATCTTTTCCCAGTAATCATGCAGCTGCAGCTTTTGCGGTAGCTTCCTCCATTTGGCTTTGGCGCCGAAAAGAAGGACGGATTTGGTTCGTTCTTGCCGCGGTCATCGGATTTTCCCGGATATGGTCTGGGATTCACTATCCATTGGATATAGTAGGAGGCGCGATTTCTGGTATTATCATAGGAATCGTCGTTAATAAGACGATGCGTCAGCGAGTGTTGGAAGAGTTTTCGTTCTCCTTCATCCGTCTTTATGAATTCATTGAACATAAGGTATGGAAACCTTAACAGACTAACTTAAGAATAACTTAATAATTAGTCCATAGATTAGCCCATAATAATTTAAATATAATATTCATTATGATGAAATTAATTTTCGAAATATTTGTAATATCCAAGTACCAGGCAGTGTAAACTAACATAATGCAACTTATTTTTCTGAAAGGTATTGCATTTATCAGTTATCGTATCATTGATCTCATAAACCAAATTCGTCAATTTGTAGAATGCTTAACGAATCGTAACTGAATTCTCTCTAGAAAGTATGTGATTGGCTTGCAACCATTGTTATGGAGCATTTTCTTAGTATTGCTTCTATATACAATTTTGCCTACTCTAACAGTTCGTTTACTTGGTTTATGGGTGTACAAAAAGAAAGTGGCCAGAGACGGTATAGCTTTAACCTTTGACGATGGTCCTGATCCAGATTTTACACCGCAATTGTTGGATATTCTCTCCAAATATCAGATCATAGCAACTTTCTTTGTACTTGGGTCTAAAGCAGAAAAGTATCCAGAGCTCATCCAACGTATTCACCACGAAGGTCATCTGATTGGCATTCATAATTATGTCCATTGGACGAATGCATGTATGACGCCACAAAAAGTTCGAAAACAATTGAAAGATTCTGTAGCGGCGATTGAGAACATTATTGGGGTAACACCGATATATTATCGTCCTCCTTGGGGTATTATTAATGTCTTTGATTTATTTCTAGTACATCGATTTCGTTTGGTCTTCTGGTCATTAATGGTCACAGATTGGAGAAGTCATGGAGGCACTGAGCGAATAAAATCAAAGTTACTAGCCAAACTACAATCCAATCAAATTATCGTGCTTCATGACAGTGGGCAGACTTTTGGGGCGAATAGAGATGCTCCTCATTATATGTTGGATGCCCTCGATGCTTTCCTTGAAATCTGCACACTGCGAAGGGTTACCTTTCTACGCATAGATACCTATTTACATTTACTTCAATTTAAAAAGCGAGCACCTAGTCGGCGTACAAAGAAATTTCTCATTTTCATCTGGTTAAAATGGGAGCGTGTTTTCCATTGGCTATTCAATATTCGGCCAATTGACGTGGATAATCAAATTTTCTATAGCCGTGTACGCAAATATCACGGGAAAACGATCCAATTGGGAAGTGGGGAAGAGCTGAATTCCGGAGATCTGGTTATTGAACTTCATTTTAATAATGAGAAACTACATCAACTGATTACCGAATCTGACTCTATGTTTCAACTTGCTGTACAAATGAAACAAGCTGTAAAGAGCTTTATGCCCACGCTCACACAACATGTTCATTTCATACCTGAAAAGGTTAAAGCGATTTACGGAATCACTATGATACATAGAGGTTCTAAACAATTAGGTTTTACCTTGACAGAACTACCAAAAGGTATATTTAGCAGAGTTACACAGTTTTATTTAAAGTTGTTACTATGCCTTCTGCATCCAAACGGAAGAGATCGATTAAAAATGAAAAGTGAACTATTGTCTCCGAGAATTGCCACTATTTCTACACAGGAGCTCTGTAAGAAGTACGCGGTTTCTGTGGAACTAATAGCAATCTCGGAACATGCGGTTCCGATTAGTTAGGTGATGAGTACGATACTCAAAGATCGAACGACTCTCATCATCGCGCATCGACTAAGCACCATTCGGCATGCGGACCGTATTCTCGTATTGGGTCAGGGGGTTATTGCGGAGTCAGGTACCCATGAGCAGCTAATCCTGGAAAAAGGTCTTTATTACATGCTTGTTAGTCAGCCGTTAGAATACGCGGAACTGAAAATGAGGCTCTTTGTGACGGAACTTACGTCCAAAGAGCTTTTTTACGATTCCCCGGCTAGTTGTTAATTCTAAGACGTAATTCCGCCATCATTGCCTCAGCTTGCTGTGGATCTTCATTCAGCAGCTTCCTATATGTCAGCATCCAATTCAGCGTTATAAGCATATGATCGTATTCGTCTTTCTTGCGTTCGATCTCATTGATCTTCTGAAGAATCCATTCTATTACTTCTTGGTTCGTGCGTTCGTTCGTATCGTGATCCTGCAAGATTGTCTTCAGCTCAGCTAACGAGCAGCCGATGCCTTGAAATTTTTTAATCAGCTTTAACCGATCAATTGCTTCGTCTGAGTAGTTGCGGTAATTATTCTTCTCTCGCTGAATATGCCTGCTATCTAGCAAGCCTTCCTTCTCATAAAAACGAATGGTGTGGGGTGTTAAACCCATCAAGTCTCCTAATTCTTGAATTTTCATATGAAAATATGCCTCCTAACGCTTGCCTTAGAGTGTACTTCATAGTTTAGACTAGAGTCATATCTTCGTCAAATGCTTAAGGAGGCGTAAAACAATTATGCGTATATTCGTTACAGGTGCAGCAGGTTATATTGGTACAGCTGTTGTCCGCGAACTTATTGGTGCGGGACATCAGGTTGTTGGTTTGACTCGTTCAGAGAGTGGTGCACACCTATTAGAAAGTTTGGGAGCTGAGGTGGCTCATGGTGTTTTAGAGGATCTGGATTTACTGCGCAGCAATGCTGTAACTTCAGACGGAGTTATTCATCTGGCATTTAACCACGATTTCTCTAATTTCGCCGGATCACTAGCAACTGATCTTCGCGCCATCGAAGCATTGGGAGAGGGGCTTGTTGGCTCCAATAAACCACTAGTTATCACAGCTCATGCTAATGGCAAAGCATCGGAGGATGCAGCACTCGCATTTAAAGAACAAGGCGTGAGAGCATCGATCGTCTCGCTTGCACCTTCCGTTCATGGAGAAGGGGATAAAGGTTTTGTTCCGCAATTAATCCGGATCGCCAAGGAAAGAGGCTCTTCGGCATACATCGGAGACGGCACCAACCGTTGGCCAGCGATACATCGTTTGGATGCGGCAGTTTTGTTCAGACTCGCTGTAGAATCTGCGCCTGCAGGCTCACGACTGGATGGCGTGGACGATAAAGGCATTCCATTCAGCGACATTGCCAAGGTCATCGGTCGTCACCTGGATGTGCCGGTAGTCAGCATCCCGCCTGAAGAGGCACAAGCTGTCTTCGGTTTTCTAGGCATGGTCGCGTCACTTGACTTAGCAAGATCAAGTGAAGGGACGAAAGAGCTGCTCGGCTGGAAGCCTATCCAACTTGGACTGCTCGCAGATCTAGAGCAAGGACATTATTTCACAAAATAGCGTTAACTGTAAGGAAATTGAAAGTTGAAATTGTCATCCAAACCATGGGCATTACATGGCGCAAAAGCTCAAGCCGATCCAGGCTTGGGCTTTTTGGCCGTACCGAGGGTGCCCAACTTACAAGCATTTTGCTTTTCTATCGCATAAGGTGTAATCATGAAAGGAGTGGCTGGATTGATAAAAATTACAATCGCAGCAGTCGGGGATTTGTTGATGAAAAAGCAGATGATCGCCTCGGCCGCACGTGAAGGCGGATTCGTCCCTATATTTTCAAAAGTGAAACCCTATCTGCGGAAATCCGATTTAACTATAGGCAATCTGGAGACGACCTTCTCCGGCAACAATTTCCGCGAAGAGCCCGGAAAACTGTTGTTCAACTCCCCGGACAAATTCGCTGCTGCGCTCCGGAACTTGGGCTTCGATGTATTAGGCACAGCCAATAACCATTGTATGGACGGGAAACTATCCGGTTTGAGGCGGACATTAAACGTCCTCGATCGACACGGTCTGCGACATACGGGCACGTATCGTTCCGCTCGGGAAGCCCGCCAGAAACTGATAGTTAACGTAAAGGGAATAAAAATTGGAATATTGGCTTATACGAAAGGAACGAACGGGATCTCAGTCCCGGAGCCCAGGTTAGTCAATCGGTTAGATCAGAAAAAAATAATAGCGGACGTTCGCAGCTTGAAGAATAGAACAGATTTTATTATCGCCTGCCTACATTTCGGGAAAGAATTTCGTACTTATCCCGACCGCAACCAAATCCAGCTCATGCAGGTGTTGTTTAATAATGGTGTGAATGTCGTGTTGGGAGCGCATCCACATGTGCTGCATCCGATAAGAATGTTTAAGGTGAAGGACATCGACGGACTCACTAGAAATCGGGTAGCCGCGTCCTCTCTAGGGAATTTCGTTTCCACCGAAATTCCCCGGCATACCGCTAGACTGCGAGGAACAATCTTGATGCTAACCTTAACGAAAAATGCAAAAGGGATAACGGATGTGTCGAAAATATCATCTGTGCCAACCCGCATTTTGCAAAATGTGGGGAAGAAAAACGTATATCGGGTTGTGCCGAATTGATGCTTGCACAAAGAGGTAAGGGGAATATCCCCTTACCTCTTGATGTTTTTTCAACTAACAAGAATTCCTCCTATTGCACCAGCGATCACAATAACCCATGGAGGTAATTTCCAAAATACGAGCAAAATAAATAAAATAGCAGCTAAAGCAAAGTCTGCAGGGTGTAAGATTGCTGATGTCCAGATTGGGTTATAGAAGGCTGCAAGTAAAATTCCGACGACAGTCGCGTTAATTCCTGTTAAAGCACCTTGGATTTTGGGATTGCTGCGGAGAACA
This sequence comes from Paenibacillus plantarum, assembly GCF_013141695.1. GTDB lineage: Bacteria > Bacillota > Bacilli > Paenibacillales > NBRC-103111 > Paenibacillus_E > Paenibacillus_E plantarum. The sequence continues at coordinate 41,841 of NZ_WHNY01000082.1, read as the reverse complement.
TTCCAAAAGGGCAGTGTACCGATAACCAATAAGTATGCTGGAAGAAAAATAGCGAAAGTTGCAATCACAGCTCCAAAAATCCCACCATTAATAGCTCCCAAATAGGAAGCAAATGTGAACAGAGGTCCTGGTACCGCTTGAGTGATCCCATATCCAGATAAGAAGTTTTCTTCACTTACCCAACCTGTTGGTACCATCTCTCGTTCTAATAGAGGTAAAACCACGTGGCCCCCGCCAAATACGAGGGATCCAGATCTATAAAAACTATCAAATAATTCCATCCAGTGCTGAGAAGTTATTCCCCTCAGAATAGGCAGACCAACTAGGATGGCCAAGAACAAAGCTATACAGATCATACCTAAAGTGCGGCTAACTGGGATTTGAAGCGCTGTGCGTTCCATATCAGTTTTTTCTTGGTAAAGAAGTAATCCAATTAAAGCTGCTAGAGCAATTAGTACGATTTGAGAAATTGTAGTTTGCCAAATCAGGGTGATAGTTGCACTAACTATGGCTATTGTCACTCGTTTCCGATCTGGAGTAAGTTTTTGACCCATCCCTAAAATGGCTTGTGCAACGATAGCTACTGCGACTATCTTTAAACCGTGAATCCATCCAACATTTCCAATATCGAAGCCTTTCATAACGAAAGCAAACAGAACTAATGCTATCACTGATGGCATTGTGAACCCAAACCAGGCTATGAATCCGCCTAAAAGACCTGCGCGAATAGTACCAATCCCTATCCCGACTTGACTGCTAGCGGGTCCGGGTAAGAACTGACAGAGTGCAACTAAGTCTGCAAAGCTACGTTCATCCAACCACTTTTTTCTCCGAACATATTCGTCATGGAAATAACCTAGGTGGGCCACAGGGCCACCAAAAGATGTTATACCCAACTTCAGAGACACCCATAATACTTCGAGAATTGACTGCAATCTAACATGTTTTTTTGATTGATCCATTACTTTCATTTCTCTCCTGACCTACATACTTTATATGAAATAATAACCTGCTGAAAACGTAAACTTTGCTTGTAAAACATAATCCTAAAATTAACTCATTATAGCATCCACGCTTTTTTGAAATATCAAGAAGAAATAAATTATTTGTAAACCACTTTAATATATATTGAATATAAATAGATTGATTTAGATATAATTGGAGGGGATAATAGAGGTGAAAAAATACCTAAGATACGTCGGGTAATATAGCACATGTGAATAAAGAAGGAGAAGTGAATAAGATGCGAATTCATTGTATTCAACATGTCCCTTTCGAAAACCCTGGAGCAATCCTGAATTGGTCTGAAAAACAAGGGCATGAGCTTTTGGTCACACGAATATTTGCTGGAGAAAGGTTGCATGCGATAGAAACATGGGATTGGCTTTTTGTTCTTGGTGGGCCAATGAGCGTCCATGATGAAAATGAGTATCCATGGTTGAACGAGGAAAAACGTTACATCAAGGAAGTTATTCAGACAGAAAAAACGGTCGTAGGAATCTGTTTAGGTGCTCAATTAATTGCCCATGTACTTGGTGCTAAGGTATTCCCAAATGAACAAAAGGAGATCGGGTGGTTTCCGATTCAGTGGACACAAGCGAGCATTGAACTACCCTTATTCCCTAATCCATCTTCAGAATCTGTTGTATTTCACTGGCATGGAGAAACGTTCGACTTACCCGATCGAGCTCAGTTGCTTGCATCCAGTGCTGCATGTAAAAATCAGGCCTTCATTTATGAGAAATCCGTTATCGGACTTCAGTTTCATTTGGAAATGATGCAGAGAAATGTCCAGCTTATCATCGAGCACTGTGGGGAAGAGATCTCAGTTGCGCCGTATATCCAAAGTGAAAAAGAGATGCTGAATGCTCCGCTGCAATTGGAACGATCGAACATGCTTCTGTATGGATTTCTAGATCAACTTGAACAACAATACAGACATTCTTAATACATACTAGCAATAATAAAAAAGCGGCAACTCCAACGAGGAGAAACCTGCTTTTTTGATGATTTTTTGTACGTTTTTATTGAAAGCGTATTAAAAATAGCATAAGCCTCCGGAAATTTCATCTAGTTGATTCCATTCCGGATTACGTCTACTCTGGTGAACCATTGCATCCAATCCGACGGAACTTGGATCCAGAATGTCGAGCAAACAATGATCGAGTCGAGGAGTTAGAAGAGATCGTCAAAGTAGTATAAATGAACTTCTCATTCAGTTAAAATAAGAAAAACATCCTTCTACAATGCGCCCAAAAAAGCAAAAGACACTCAAGTAGCCGCCTTTTGCTTTTTAGATTTTATTATGAGGTATAATTGCGTCCTAATCCAAGTTCGGTCAAGAGCTGTCGGTAAGCAATAGATGTCCGATCTGCAGGTATATGTGCTTCAGCCATCAGGTCTAGAGGCAAATCCTCAGGCGTCTGTGCTTCCACCATTTCTCTGTCTTCTTGAAATACTTGTAAATTGAACTTTATTGTATCTTCCACAGGCACGTTTTTATCGAAATTTCTTGAGAATGGGGAGAATAGGCGGGTGTATCTTGCTGAAACAGGTGAGGCGCAATTCAGAATTGTCAACTTTTCATCATTTGGAAAGTGAACCGTTAGTGACGCAGCAAAAGGTGCGAAAACCCGGAAAGCGCGGAGCCACATAAAACCATCCGGAGCTGGATTCTCTTGACCATTGCCATAGTTGCTAACGGTACTCCAATAGTCTGCGTATAGCGTATTTCCTTCCCTGGTCACCTTATACTGCGGAACTTCTGTGTTATTGCGGTCCCCAAATGTCTCCGTGTGCACAAAAGCAAAATGTGAAACGTCAAGAAAGCCTTCTAATTGACGTCCTGCCGATCCAGCGATATCGAAGCTAGGCGGCAAGACATTCAAGTAGTCTGGATCATCCCAGCCAGAGAAGTCAGGAATATTCACATCAGTTCCTGCGAGTGAAGTCCAGATCAATCCATACTTTTCAATGGAGGGGTAGGTGATTAATTTGAGCTTAGGCGAGATTTTAGAGTCAGGATGTGCAGGGACCGCGGTACAGACACCATCATAAGTATAGCGAAAGCCGTGATAGGGGCATACAATTTCATCGCCATCTATCCAGCCTTTGCTAAGCGGAGCACCGCGATGGAAGCAGAGATCGCGAGCAATGACCACTTGACCGCGGCTGCGGTAACAAACTAATTTCACATCGAGAAGCTTAACTGAGATCGGCTTATCCTTGATTTCTTCCGCAATCGCAACCGGATACCAATAGTGGGATAGAACGTGCCAGTCGGATGGTGAAAATGTACAATCACGAGGTAGTTGAACTTGTGAATCGGTAACATTACTGGAAATAGTCATTCTAAACACTCCTTTAAGTTGAGTTAAACGCAAAAATCCCCAGGCTTCAGAGGCACAACATAAAGTAACCCTTTTGCGTCTCGAAAAATGAAACGGTAGGATTTCTTTTTGTGGCCTCTTGTAGCCTGGGGCAATTACGGTTGCCTGGTCGAGACGCTCACTCCAATTAATGAGCTTATACAAGAGTAATTGTGTTACATTATATAACGCGTATTGATTATTTTTATTATAGAAAGGATCGAATTAATTGTCAATGTAATAATATATAACATTCAACTCCAGTATTTCTCTATGATCGCATCACGACCCGAACATATTCGGGATTCTTTATAATATTTCGGATCTTTCTTATGGTAATTCTAGCGGTACTCTTCAGCAGGATAAAACACAGAAGCTTCCTCTATCCCGTCTGCCCAATCTGCAGTATCCGTCGTAACCAATAGATGATTTATAAAGAAGAGGCTTTCCCAATAGATTGATAATTGGGAGAGCCTCTTTAGTGATGCAACATCAGATGTAACTAGGTTATTCCCCAATCGTCTGGCGATCCGGAGCGGAATAGGCGATAATCATACGGCATGGTTCCCAGCTTGTTGTCGTTGCATTGTGAGATACATTACGTGGAATACGCAGCAGCATACCTGGTTCCAAATGGATAATTTCATTGCCTAAGCTATGATCGCATTCGCCAGACAAAACGAAAATATATTCCTCACAGTTCGGATGTATGTGTCGCGGATTGGATTGTCCTGCGTGGATATAGACCATGCCGAACGTCATTTCGCATTCTGAGTCAATTTCTTGACCGCACAGCCACTGGATTTTCCCCCAGTTTTCATGAATTAAGTGTTCAGGGTCCTGTTTCCGTAAGTCCATCACGGTTGCCATATGATCCATCTCCTTTACATGAGTATTATGCATGAAGTTTATCTTTCATTGATCGTTGCAAGTGTGTCCTCCGGTGTTGTTCGATAAGCTTCGAACAACTTCGAAATTTCCAGGGATGCTTCCAATGTCCCTTTTTGCGGCGGTTGTCCAGACAGGATGCTTTCACAAAAGTGAAGCACTTCCGGAACGTAACCAAGCATAAATATGTTCTTGTTATATAATTGCCCTAATGAAAATTCAGGTTCCCAATAAAGCGGTGCCTCATCGTCCTCAACCAGGTAAGAAGCGGTTCTTCCATACGGTCTGGCGCTTTTCGTTTTGCGATAATAGGTCAATTTCACGCCATTCTCCAGAACTACGTTGGCTCCTTGGCCGATGACCTCAAGCCGTTCGAGCGGACTGCTGCCAGCAATGCCGGAAGCCATATGCAACGTGCCTATCGCACCAGATAAGAAGCGAAGATTAGTCACTGAGCTGCCATTTAGAGGCTCCCATTGATACGATAGCGTACCAATTCGGCCCATCAAATAATGAAGAATAGAACCGGGATGATAGATGTGATCCAAGAGGCTTGTTACGTTTTTGAGGTCGGCGCGCTTGGAAAAAGGCGGCATCGATTGTGGATATTTGATGGAGATCGATGTCGGTGTGCCGAATTCAGGAGAGCTGATGATTTGTTTAACTTTCTCGACGCCTGGAAAAAACTGTTTCTTTAGTCCCGTCATCACGAAATGTCCACTTTCCCTGCTTGCTTGAATCAGCTGATGCACCTCGTCACTGCTAGCAGCTGTAGGCTTTTCCATCCACACGTGAATGCCGGCACGCAAAGCGTCCATTGCCATATCGGTCGCTTGTACACGTCCATCTGGCGTATAGCTTGTAACGATAAAGACGGCGTCCGGTTTCTCCTTTGCGAACATTTGCTTATAATCGGTGTAAGTAGCATTCGCACCAAATTGACGCGCATAAGCCATTGCCCGATCCCCATTGGTGTCACATATGGCGACCAAATCTACCGGAGCGTATTGAAGAGTAGGGTAAATGTTCCGGAACGAGTGTCCACCTGCCCCGATAAAACAAATGCGCAGCTTTTGCTCAAATTCGAAGTTATATTGCACGGGTGATAAATTCATCGCACTCTCTCCGATCATTTAACATAATATCGTATTGTTCAACTAGGTTGAATCAACGTAATTATATATCCACCTAAACAATGTGGCAATAGCAATATTGGCTTTTCAACCAAGTTGAATTATATTATATTTATACTTACACAATTCGAATATGCTAAAGAGGGTAGCCATGTTAGGGAAAAGGATCCGAGTCATTCGGAAAGAACAAAGACGCACACAAGAAGAAATCGCAAAGGTGTGCGGCTTTACCAAGAGTCTGCTTTCGAAGATTGAAAGCGGTCAAACGATGCCAGCAGTGGCAACACTAATGAAAATCGCGAATGCCCTAGGTGTGAAGGTGTCCGATTTGCTAGATGAAGAAGCACCGAACGAAACCGTATGGACGTGTGCCAATCAATACCAGGACGAAACGAAGTGGATTCAAACGGATAAAGGGTATTCTTTTTTTGCTTTTGCCATCGGACGAAGAAATAAGATCATGCAGCCCTATCTCTTCATCGCGAAACAAGGAGAAGTGAAGAAACACCTGTTCTCACATGAAGGCGAGGAGTTCATTTATGTGCTTTCGGGTTCAATGCGCTACAAAGTTGGAAACACGGACTATGTGATGAACGAGGGGGACGGCATCTATTTCAACTCCATGGAAGAGCACACCGTTACGCCTATATCTGAGCAAGTGAAGTACTTAGCTGTTTTTACCGAAATGAATGCCAATGAGAAGGCATGACCCAACATCCATCACCTAATAAGGTTGTGGATGTTTTCTTTTCATGCAGCATGACATCAAAGGATAAGCGATCGTCAAAAGCGATAATTTACAGTGAACCCTGTGATGATTACGATAGAAGTAGACGGAGGTGATCGTCGGCACGAGAGAAGCAACGGCGAAAATTGCAGGATTCGCCAGATGATCGAAAACGAAGGAGGAACTGATGTGCGAAGGAAAAGTTCGACAATGCTATTGTTCCTTGTTTTTGTACTTGCGATTACGCCATTCTTAGGATCATCCAACTTTTTAGGTGGAGGCACAGCTTATGCAGCCGGGACCAAAATCGCGCTATCGACTTCGAATATCACGCTGGAAAGTGGAGGGGGCGATCCAACCACGCTCGTGGACGAGCAAAGTTTAGCAGGCGATCCGAGATTCGATGCCGCAAATGCCGGACAGCCGACGACCAAATGGATGCCAGGATTCCAAACCGGCCAAGCGCCAGCCTATGCTGTACTGGATCTAGGCCAGACCTATGATATTGACTCGATTTATGTATATGATCTGAACGGCAACTCCAATTTCGACGTGTATGCCGGCAGTACAGGGAACTGGTCGCTGTTGTTCACAGACCCGTTGACCTTTTACAATCACTGGAACGCGCACACCGTTTCGACGCAGACACGCTATTTGCGTATCATGACCAATAATGCGTATGTCGGTGAAATCGTTGTGTATGGTACACCGACTGTGACGGATAGCGTGGCACCTAAGCGGATTGACACGTTAACAGCCAGCTCACCTACGAGTAACAGCGTATCCTTGTCATGGACGGCTGTCGGCGACGACAATAACTCAGGCACAGCGACTTCCTATGATGTTCGTTACAATATGAGCTATATCTCGAGCACCAATTGGGCTACTTCAACCCAAGCGACAGGAGAACCAACGCCTGCAGCACCGGGGACGCCGCAATCCATGACGGTCACTGGTCTCAGTGCAGGGGTGACCTATTACTTTGCAATCAAAGCAGTTGATGATGTCGGTAACGTATCTTCCTTATCAACAATTGCGAGTGCTACAACGAATGTAAGCGCTTCAGATACGACTGCACCTGCGGACGTAACGAATTTGGCTGTCGGATCGCCAACAGGAAACTCGATGTCGTTAACATGGACGGCTCCTGGCGATGATGGGTCTACAGGAACCGCAACATCCTATGATATCCGATATAGTACCACTGCGATTACCAGCAGTAATTTCGCCTCCGCAGCTCAAGTGACGGGAGCTCCTGCTCCTGCATTGGCGGGTTCGAGCCAGTCGCTGGTTGTGAGCGGACTCAGTTCGAATACGTTATACTATTTTGCGATGAAGGCTAGTGATGAGGTACCGAATGCGTCAGGATTATCGAATGTCGTTAATGCTACGACGTCCTCGGCAGGTACGTCGCTGAAGATAACGTTGACGCCGGATATGCTGATTGACGAAAATGACCAACAGGATAAACTAGATAACCGCATATTTTCACAAGGATTGATCGATGAACAAGTGCTAGCTGGAGACCCAAGAGCAGGAACGAGTGGAGCTCCACAGAATGGCTGGTATTTCTTCCTTAATCAATATGCGGCACCGAACACAGGACAGTATTGGTGGTTGCCAGCCTCGGCCTATCTCGATTTTGGCCGCACATTCCATATTACGGATATTTATTTTTACGATGTGAACGCATCGTCGACAAACGGCTTTGTTGTCGATTCCGGAACGCCGTTCCATTGGTCGAATTTGTTTACCGACAACCTCGGAAGCTACAATGCATGGCGAGGTAAACAGGTCAATGTCGATACGCGTTATCTTCGTTTCGGCTTCGCTAACACAGGTGCCAATATCAACGAAATTGTCGTATACGGATACCCAGTAGGCACGCCGGATACGCCGCCATCGCCTACGGCACATACGAATCCTGCGATGGAAACGTTGATCGGTACCAACGCAGTGATCGATGATACGAATGCGCCAAATAACGATCTTAATATTTTTAAAACGATACGCGAGTACCACAATTGGAGCTGGGATGGGAATTCAACAGGCTCATACCCGTCGAGCAACAATTATCAGTTTAATCCGAGCTTCGCTGGAGGCGGCTGGAATTTCGATAACTTCTATTCAACGATGAAGTCAAACGGAAGCACAGTCAGTCCAGATTTTAAAGTCAGATCGAATAAGGGCGACGGTTTTCCGTCATGGATGTCAACCTTGTCAAGTTCATACAAAACACCAATTGCCGCTTTGGATAGCTATAGTTCAACAACACCGCAAGCTTACGGCCCGACAGCTGAACATTTATTTCAGTTTGCCGCCCGTTATGGTAGCAGCAGTGTTGCGTCTACTAAGTTGAAGCTCGCTTCGAATCAACCGGTGAGCACAGGACTCAACGCAGTGAACTATATGGAGGTTTGGAACGAAGAGAACGATGACTGGGATACGCGCAAATTCCGATTTATGCCATATGAGTATGCGGCTATGCTAAGTGCTGCTTACGACGGGCATCAAGGTACAATGGGTACAGGAGCCGGGATCAAAACGGCTGATCCCAATATGAAAGTTGTACTTGGCGGCATCGCCGGATACAACTTGAACTATGTGAACCTGATAAAATCGTGGGCGAACGAGTACCGCACTGATGGCAAATTTCCAGCCGACGTACTCAATTTCCACATCTACTGCCAAATTAACAATACGACCGGCATCAGTCCGGAGGCTTGCGGACTCCGGAATCAAACGGAAACGCTGACCGCTTATCGCGATACGTATATGCCAGGCAAGGAAGTGTGGATCAGTGAGTTCGGGTACGATACGAATCAGCAATCTGAATATAAAGCGCCGCCAATAGGCTCTTACACGGCTTATGAGGTTCAAGGACAGTGGCTCGTTCGTTCTTATCTAGCTCTTGCCGCTGCCGGCATTGATAAGGCGATGCAATTCCAATTCAAAGATGACTACAGCGATACGGCACCGGGCTCTAAATATGGCTCATCAGGTGTCGTAGGCAGAGCGCAGGATGGCTATCCACGCAAAACTTCGTGGTATTACGTGAATACCATGATTCAAACATTGACCGGCAAACGATTCCTGGCTGATCAAGCATCCGGTGATGCGAATGTCATGATCTATAAATTCAAAAGCACCACCGACAACAGTGGTATATATGCCATCTGGGCGCCAACGAGCAACGGCACGACCGTGAGCAGCTACCAACTGACACTGGCCGGCTCTCCAACAACGGCAAATCTTGTCTCCATGGTGGACGGCGATGCCGACGGCACAACATCGAGCTTAACGATCTCTGGCGGTAAGGTGACGGTGAACGTCAGCGAGCGTCCAATTTTTGTTAAGGTGAACGCAATCAACTAAGGTCAATGGGGGGATATGGGGCTAACCCTGTATCCCTCGACTTTTTAGGGAAGCAGGAGGAAAGGGATATGAAACGACAGCATATTGAAACAATTTCTGATCGGATTAAGGATCAATTTCTGCTATTGAAGAAGGAACAACCTGAACGGTTGGCAAGACGCCTCAATTTGTCGTGGAGCAATTGGGGCTTCGGCATGGAGTCGCTCCAAGAATCGGCCTTGCGGCTACAGCGGGCAGGCATTCGTTATATCGAGCTGCATGGCAATCATTATGGGCCAGATCTTGGTTACGATATCGAGAAAACGCTGGATATCCTCAGCGCACACGAGATCGCCGTGTCCGGTGTCTGCGGCATGTTCTCCCCGGATAACGATTTATCCAGCAACCGTGCATGGCAACGGCAAGCGGCCCTTTCGTATATTGAGCGTGAGTTAGCCTTTACATCCGCCGTCGGCGGTACTTACTTGCTCGTCGTACCTGGCGCAGTTGGCCGGCCTGTCCCTTACGACGCAATGGAGTTTGAACGAAGTGTAGAAACGCTGCGCATGGTTGCAGATCAATTCGTCACCTCTGGCATTCGCGCGGCGATCGAGCCGATTCGCTCAGATGAGGTTAGTTTTTGCCATACCATCCAAGATGCAAAGACATTTATTAATGCCATTAATCATCTCGGAATCAAGTATATTAATGGAGATGTCTATCATATGCAATCGCAAGAGCGTCATATCGGAGAAGCGATTTTAGAGGCGGGGGATGCTCTGATCAATTTACATGTAGCTGACAGCAATCGAGGGGCGCTAGGCGAAGCTTCCTTGGATTTGGATACGATCATCATGGCACTCTATGTGATTGGATTCAATGTTGAAAACCGATACGTGACACCGGAACCATTAGGGCCAGGAGGCAATCCGTATCGGGCTATGTACGGGCGCCCTGATCCTGCCGTGCTGAATCGACTAGTCATGCAAACGGCAGAATACTTTCGTGAACGGGAAGAGGCCGTTTTATCTATATAAAGTTCCGAAAACTGCGGCATCGCATGTGCCAGCGGTTTTTTTTTTATAAAAAGTAATGAAAAGATAAGTCAAAACGAAAAAGATATCTTTCTTGCAGGAGCTGTTGCGTGGATAATAGAAGTATAACCAACCAGTTATCCAATACGTCCGGTTTGAGGGGAGCATCAGGATGGATGGACGTCGTAAAACTTTCCAATATTCTATCTTTCCGAAATTGATTGTGGCTTTCCTTTTAGTCGTAGCACCACTGTATTTCCTTGGTATCGTGACCAATAAGCAGGCAGAATCAAGCGTCAGCAAAGAGCTTTCAGATTCCCTTGCATCTAGAGTGGACTTTTACTCAAATACGTTAAAGAACGAGAAATCCCACATTCTGACACTTCAACGGCAATACATCAACGATCGTGACTTACGGCAGTTGAGCTTTATTGGCGGCATTCTATCCTCATTTGAGTGGGCGGATACGGTGCTGAATATTCAAAACAAGCTGCAGCTGATTAAAAGCTCAAGTGTCTATATCGAAAATGTAAGCGCACACATACTGACACTTGGAAGAACAGTTTCCAGCAATAAGCCGTTGTCAGATCGCATCAGCGACGATTACGAAGCCGTGCGGCCAGTAAAGGAACGAGACAGTTCACATCTCATTTATTGGCAACATCGCTTATTTCTGAGCCTAGCGTTCCCAGATCCGCCACTGCCGGATAAAGAGCCGGCCTACTTGTTGTCCATCGAGCTTTCAGAAGACAAGCTTAAACACGTATTGGATCAAATATCCAACTATTCGCAATCCGGCGCAATGATGCTGGAACCCAAAGAAGGATGGTCCATCACCGGCGGAGAGGAAAATGAGGAGGTACTCCCTTATCTGAAAAGTTTATTTCAGCGGAAGTATACCCAAGGCATCCTTAGCGGTGTGGAATCCCAGACGATTGGCAGCCGATTTTATTTGGTCGCCTATCAATTTGTTCCGGAATTTGACAGCTATCTCAGCATCTATGTTCCAGAGCATCAAGTATTCGGGATACTAGATAAGAATCGAAAACTGTTCTGGATTTTGTCTGGTATCTCAGCCTTGATTATCGTGGTTTATTCCTATTGGACGTTTCGCCTCATCCATCGACCGCTGAATGTGTTAGTCCGCTCCTTTCGAAAAATCGAAGAGGGGCAGTTGGATACGATAACGCCCCCGCGAGGACACGATGAATTTTTTTACTTGTTCAATCATTTTAATGCCATGGTGCGGAAGCTGAACATCCTGATCCATCAAGTATATGAGGAGAAAATTCGATCTCAGAGCTCCGAGCTGAAGCAGCTGCAATCCCAGATCAATCCCCACTTCTTATATAACACTTACTTTATCTTGTATCGACTAGCGAAAGTTCAGGATCATGACGGCGTTATGCAGTTCAGCAAATATTTAGGACAATATTTCCAATACATTACACGGAACGCTTCGGATGAAGTTTCGTTGCGGGATGAAGTTGCACATTCACGGACGTATGTGGAAATTCAAAATATCCGATTCTCGAATCGGATAAACATCGACTTCGACGAGCTCCCGACAGATCTTGAGCTTGTTCCAGTTCCGCGACTTATCCTCCAGCCGATCCTTGAGAATGCCTATAAATACGGGCTAGAAGGAAAACTGGAAGGCGGTAAAATTTCTGTACACATCGAGAGTGAACATACCTGTATCCGAATCCTCGTGGAAGACAATGGCGATGAGCTTAGTCAAGAAACACTGGAACACCTACAGCTTCAGCTGGCAGAGAATCGCCACGATCGAGAATTCACCGGTCTGCTGAACGTTCATCGCCGTCTACAGTTAATGTACGGTGAAACCTTTGGCATTCAAGTCGCGCGTGGCAAGGAAGGTGGGCTTCAAGTCCACATGACGCTGAAGTCGAATAGAGAAGGGGGGATATAGCATGTATCGATTATTGATCGTGGACGATGAACCGTTGATTGCGGAGGGGCTTGTTGAGCTCTTTCAAAGCATGGACAATTTGGATCTAGACATTTATCGTGCACATCATGCTGCAGGAGCGCTAGCCATTACGACGCAGCTACGCATGGATATTGTGCTCACAGATATTGAAATGCCGAGAATGAACGGTATTGAGCTCGCTGCCGAGATTTCAAGACAATGGCCGAAATGCAGAACGATTTTCTTGACGGGCTATAACAATTTCTCGTATATCCAGTCCTCCATCCGAACTGGCGCCATCGATTATGTACTTAAAACAGAAGGCGACGAGCCTATCATCGCTGCTGTATCCAAAGCAATTGAACAGATCGCTGAGGAATGGAATTACGACCGCTTGATTGACAAAGCGGGATTGCAACTTGCTGCAGCACTACCTTCCTTGCGAAAAGATTATCTATTGGAGCTTCTACAAGGAGAGCCGACGTCACGGAAGACGCGGGAATCCGCGTTCAACGATTTGCAGGTTCCACTACAACCCGATCAATCCGTCTTGCTTATTGCTGGACGCGTGGACCAATGGAGAGGCGATCTGAAGCAGGGGGATAAAGCATTGTTTCACTTTTCAATCCATAATATTGCTGAAGAATATTTCTCCCACTCGTTCCAAAGTGTTCATGTGACCCTAGACCCGGAACGGTTCCTTTGGCTGATTCAGCCGAAATCCGCAATGGAGGGAGATGAGCAGCAAACAGTTCCTCTCCCGAATCTTTCCACCTATGTACTTGGACTCGTAGAAACCATTCAATCCTCATGCAAACAATATTTAAAACTGCAATGTTCGTTCGTTGTCAGCAGCGAACCTTGCGCCTGGGAGCAGCTTCCAGAACGGATGGAAAGGCTGAATCTAACGTTTATCCGAGGACTTGGCTTGGATACCGAAATGCTATTGACCGAACGTCCCTCAGTTGAGGATGGAACACAGGATGTTAGCATAAAGGTCAAGCGCATTCAACTGCTTGAGCAATATTTGGAGCATCGCGACCGTACGAAGTTTTTCCAGTTATATGAAGATGTCATGGCAGCCATTCAACCAAGCATGCAATCCGGTCTTGCGCTGGAAGTTCAGTATCGCTTGGGGGCGATTTTCATGTCTTACATGAATCGGAGCGGACAGCTGCAGTATTTTGCGGAAATATTGCCTTTAGGAAAGCTGTTCACGATGCGGGAGCTGGGGTCCTGGAGCGAGGTAACCCACTATTTTCGCAGCCTAGCTGAGGTGATTTTTGCTTCCAAGCAATCAGAAAATGATTATGAGTCCGATGAAATCGTACGTCGCGTGCATGAATATGTGAGTGCAAATTTGGATAAAGATTTATCGCTCAACCGGCTTGCAGATCTTGTCTTTTTGGCACCGTTTTATTTTTCACGTCTTTACAAGTCAAAAACCGGCACCAGCATTACCGATTACATTGCCGAGCTGCGGATTCAGAAAGCAAAGCAGCTATTGCTGGAAACTTCTCATAAAGTAGCAGATATCGGCGTTATGCTTGGCTACTTTTCGCCGCCGTATTTTACACGATTTTTCAAGAAAGCAACGCAGCTGACGCCGCAAGAATATCGGGATACAGTGAAAATGTCCCTCAGCGGAACAGCCGCACCTGATAACTCAACAACTAAGGGAGACGACGAATGGTAAATCGTTGGAGGAAAGTTGCCATCCTCGTGCTGACCATCGCGCTACTTGCAGCCTGTGACAAGAGCGGGGGTTCTACGACCAGTGAGACGGGAGATTCGAATCCAGAACATAAACGCATGTTAACCGCAAGCGGGAAATATGAGCCGCCTCTATCGCTGACCACTGTGCGCAAAACCATTGATGGCGTCAAATACCAGGAAGGAGACTCCATCGACAATAATATTTGGACCCGGTCGTTTCTAGAGCAATACGGAATCCAAGTGAAAAACAATTGGGTTATTGACGAATCTCAATATCAACAGAAAATAAACGTATCTATCGTCTCCTCCGACTTGCCTGATTTATTCATGGTCAACTCGCAGCAATTTCAATCGCTCATGAACAGCGGGCAGATCGCCGATCTCACTGATGTTTTCGATACCTATGCGTCCGACTTAACGAAGAAATTTGTTTCAGGGGGTGTGTTACGGCAGTCTTCCTCCAAAAAAGGGAGATTAATGGCGATCCCTGCGAATGGGGGAAGCTACGATGGCGCGCCTCTTCTGTGGATTCGTACTGATTGGCTGGCGAAGCTCGGCTTAAAGCCGCCGCAAACGATGGATGACGTCATATCTATCGCGAAAGTATTTACGGAGCAGGATCCTGATGGAAATGGTCGGAAAGATACGTTTGGCCTCAATTTAAATAAAAATTTATTTGACGGTTATTCCGGTTTGGAGGGGTTCTTCGGCGGCTATCATGCGTATCCGTATAATCCAACCAATGGCAGCGGTTCACAGACCATGTGGTTGACGGACAAAGAAGGCAATCTGGTATATGGCGGCATCCAACCCGAAGTAAAAACGGCACTCGGCAAGCTGCAGCAAATGTTTCGGTCCGGCTATATCAACCCCGAGTTTGCTGTACAGGATGGAACGAAAGCCTCGGAAGCCGAAACGTCGGGGAAGGTCGGCATGCATTTTGGGGCACATTGGAATGCGAACTGGCCATTAATCAATACGCAAAAGCTTGACCCGAAAGCGGACTGGGGGGTATATCCACTCGTATCCGCCGATGGCGATCCAGCCAGACCAATTATTGCGAATGTTGCGCCATCCGACTTTTTTGTCGTCAATCGGAATTTCGAGCATCCAGAAGCCGTAATCTTTATGCTCAATTTTTATCTGGAAAAGATTTATGGGAGAACTGCTGATGAGCAATTTCATATTGTTACGGATGGTCGTGATATTTACAATGTTTTCACCTCTTCACCCATTAAAGGGGGCATGGCAGAAAATAACCAGGAAGCACATGAAGCCGTCATTTCTGCGTTGAAGTCAAACAACCCTTCCCGATTAAATCTTGAACAAAGGGGATATTATGACAGCATTCTAAAATATAACAGTGGAGATAAAGGTCAGTGGTGGGTGATGAAGGATTTCGGGGAAAACGGGGCATTCTCTGTTTATGGGCAATATAAGAAGAGTAACGCATTTATGGTGAATGCCTTCTATGGACCGCCGACGCCGACAATGATCGAACGGGGATCCACACTCCGGGATTTGGAGACCGTTATGTTGACCAAGGTGATCATGGGAGAGCCACTTGATTTATTCGATAAGTTTGTTCGTGATTGGAAGTCACAGGGCGGTAATCAGATCACTACGGAAGTCAACGCGTGGAAAACTAGTGTAAAATAATAGAAGGAACCAGGTGATGAAAGCAATCGCCTGGTTTTTTATTTTTCTATGTTTGTATCAAACAAAGACATGAGAGGATAAGCGATAACCAATCTTCAATATTTTAATCCCTTCCTCCGAACCGCATAATAAAAGTGTAGCAATTAGATTGAATTAGATGGAGGGGTAGACAATGAGAGGCAAACGCTTTAAAGTGCTTTCGCTCTTAACGCTTTCGCTGCTAATGGCGACCATGGCGGCATGCTCCAAGGATACGGTAGAAACAGTGGCTACAAACGTACCTTCAGGTGCGCCATCCAGCGCACCTTCGGGTCAACCAGCAACGACAGAAGGACCGAACGGGCAATATTCGCCGCCGATTACAATGTCGACCGTAAGGTCAACAAACCCTTCGGCCGTGTATCCAGCAGGTGACAGCGTCGACAACAATATTTGGTATCGCGAATACGCTAGCACATTGGGCATTAAGCTTGTCAACAAATGGATTACATCTGACACGCAATATGCCAACAAAATTACCGTGTCGATGGTGGCGAACGACTTGCCTGATTTCTTTCAAGTAGACGCCCAGCAGCTTCAGATTTTGGCAAGCGCAGGTCAAATCGCAGATCTATCCTCAGCATATGAGAAGTATGCTTCGCCATTATCCAAACGCGTTTATGAGCAATCAGACGGCATCACAAAAAAAGCCGGAACCTTCAACGGCAAGTTCCTTGGGCTTGCTATGAACGGTGGTGTTCAAAGCGATATGCAGATGATTTATATCCGAAAGGACTGGTTGGATAAGCTGAAGCTATCCCCGCCGAAAACGATGGATGATGTCATCCAAATCGCCCTAGCCTTTGCGAATAACGATCCCGATGGGAATGGGAAAAAGGATACGTTTGGCTTAAGCCTCGACTACAACTTGTGGAATGGCTGGTCGGGCCTCGACGGATTTTTCAATGGCTACCATGCCTATCCGTACAACCCGACCAAGGGAGCCGGCACACAGTTGATGTTCTTAAAAGGTTCGGACGGCAAGCCTGTCCTTGCGGACACGATGCCGGAAGTGAAGACAGCGCTTGGCAAGCTGCAGGAGCTATACAAAGCCGGGGCGATTAATCCGGAATTCAGTACAATTGATGGGAACAAGTCGGCAACGCTTGCAACTTCCGGCAAAGTGGGGATGACCTTCGGCGCGACGTTCGTGCCTTCCTGGCCGGTCAACAACATGAAGAAGGACGATCCTAAAGTAGATTGGCAGGCGTACCCGCTCGTATCTGCCGACAGCAGTCCAATTATGGTACAGAGCATGTCTGCTATGCCAAGCCAGTTCATTGTGGTTAACAAAAACAGCCAACATCCAGAAGCGGTGTTCAAAATGCTCAATTTATATATGGAAAAGCTGTACGGGTCGAACCCCGATGAAAAGTATCATGCTCAGGTCGAAAATGGGAAAACGATTAACATCCAAAATTTCTCGCCGATCCGTGGCGGCTACGCGGATACGAACTTGAATGATGGAGCAGCCGTTCGTGAAGCTCTTAAATCTAGTGATGCTTCTAAGCTGTCGACGGCAGCAAAAACGTATTACGACAAAATTAAGTTGTTCCAGAACGGGGACATGACGCAATGGTGGCAGAATGCGACGTGGGGCCCTGGCGGTGCATATGAGATTCTTGGCAGTTATATCAAGGACAAAAAGGTCGTCACCTCCCAATATTATGGGCAGCCAACACCTACCATGATCGCGAAGGGACCTGCGCTGCGAGACTTAGAAGCAACGACATTTACTAAAATTATTATGGGGTCACTCCCTGTGGATGCATTCGATACTGAGTTTGTTGCCAAATGGAAAAGCCAAGGAGGCAACGACATTCTGACAGAAGTGGCTACTAGCGGAAGCTTTAATTAATGGAATGAAGGGTGGGATGGAGGCGATCCGTTTCTGTCCCCTCTAAATGTTTCATAGGAGGAACAAGGATGTTTCGAAAAAAATGGCGTGCTGAACTGCCGATGCATGTAATGATCTGGCCGGGGCTCATCCTAGTTTTGATTTTTTGCTACACGCCTATGGTAGGACTCGTCATTGGCTTCCAAGATTTCTTACCGACGAAAGGTCTGTTCGGTTCGCCATGGGTGGGATTCAAACATTTTAGCTATGTCTACAGCTTGCCGCAAACGTTCAGTGTCATCCGCAATACCGTTTTTATCGCCGTGATGAAGCTTATCGCAGGTCTAGTCGCTCCGATTGTAACAGCGCTTTTACTTAACGAGATTCGGCGGCGTTGGTTTAAACGCACAATTCAAACCATTATTTACATGCCGCACTTTTTAAGTTGGGTGTTGTTGTCCGGCATTCTTATCGATGTTTTGTCTCCCAACACCGGTATCCTGAATCAAGCGCTTGGCTCATTTGGTATAAATCCGATTTATTTTCTTGGGAATGATCGTTGGTTCCCTTATATGCTCGTCATTACGAACGAGTGGAAGGAATTCGGCTTCGGTACCATCGTTTACTTGGCGGCACTAACTGGCATCAATCCAGCATTGTACGAGGCGGCCGTCATTGATGGAGCAAGCCGCCTGCAGCAAACACGATACATCACACTGCCGGGTATGACGCCGATCATTGTGCTGATGCTCACACTTAGTCTCGGGAATGTCCTGAATGCAGGGTTCGACCAAGTATTTAACCTGTACAGTCCGACCGTGTATTCGACAGGCGACATTCTGGATACGTATGTGTACCGCCTTGCACTAATTAATGCCCAGTTCAGCGTCGCGACAGCGGTAGGTATCTTCAAATCAGTTATCTCTTTCTGTATGATTTCGATCTCCTATCTCATCGCTTATCGAGTCGCCAATTATCGTATTTTCTAGAAAGTCTGGCCAAAAAGGAGGACATTACTTTGGTCGAACAACGAACATGGCGGCATTCGCTATCCTTGATACTTATTCATCTCTTCCTCGCCTTGCTGGCGCTGCTTTGTATCCTTCCGCTTGTGAATGTACTGGCGGTTTCATTTAGTTCGATTAAAGCCATTCAATCGATGCAAGTTTCACTTTGGCCGGTTGAGTTCACGATAAAGGCTTATCGTTTCGTTGCTGGGAATGATGCATTTATTCGGTCAATCGGCGTATCCTTCGAACGCGTCCTGTTGGGAACCGCCATCAATATGCTGCTTATTGTTTTAACTTCGTACCCACTCTCGAAAGAGAAGGAACAGTTTCGGTTTCGAACGGGATACGCCTGGATTTTCGTCTTCACAATGTTATTCTCTGGCGGGCTCGTCCCAACTTATCTTGTCGTCAAACAATTGGGTCTTATGGATTCGATATGGGCGCTCGTCCTTCCTGGTGCTGTACCTGTGTTTAATGTGATCTTGCTGCTGAACTTCATGCGTTCCTTACCCAAAGAGTTGATGGAGGCCGGTCTTATTGATGGTGCTGGCCATTGGACGCTGCTCAGAAGGATCGTAGTACCCTTATCACTTCCGGCGCTTGCAACGGTAGGGCTGTTCGTTATCGTTGGACATTGGAATGAATGGTTTGCTGGATTGATCTACATGAATAACCCTCAGCACTATCCGCTCGCCAGCTATTTGCAAACCGTTGTAGTCAGGCGCGACTACTCACAAATGGACCCCACAGAGCTAGCCATCTTGTCACAACTAGATGATAGGGCTGTGCATGCGGCGCAAATTTTTCTGGGCGCGCTTCCGATTTTTTGCGTGTATCCGTTCTTACAGCGTTACTTTCTTACCGGTATCGTAATGGGGAGCGTTAAAGAATAAGGAGAGTTGACATGAAACAGACAGACTGGAGAAACATAGCAACCGGCGTCGAGCTTCCCAAAGAAGGATACTGTGATCAGCCATATACGGTTATCACCCATGACGGAAACTGGCTGTGCGTCATGACGACAGGGAAAGGGGAAGAAGGTGACAACGATCAGCACATTGTCGCGACAATTAGTAACGATCAGGGGCTAACCTGGTCGCCGCTGATCGAGATCGAGCCGCCTGGTCCACCGGAGTCGTCTTGGGTGACGCCGCTGCTTGCGCCCAGCGGTCGCGTTTACGTGTTTTATACGTACAACAAAGATAATTTACGGGAAGTGAAAACCCGATATTCCTGGCTCCATAAACGTGTGGATACATTGGGCGAATTCGCCTTTAAATATTCGGATGATCACGGGAGAACGTGGTCGAAGCAACGTTTTTCGATTCCAGTGCGCCACTTTCAGATCGACCGGATGAATCCGTACGAAGGAGAGGTCCGATTCTTCTGGAGCGTGTGCAAGCCAATTGTGCATAAAGGAGCGGTGTACATTGGCCTTGCGAAGGTTGGCAGCTTCGGAGATGGCTTCATGGAATCGTCAGAAGGCGCGTTCGTGCGCAGTGACAATCTGTTAAGGGAAAACGACCCGGCACGTGTACAGTGGGAAACATTGCCGGACGGAGAGACCGGATTGCGTGCTCCGCAGAGTGCCGTAGCAGATGAGCATAATCTTGTGAGCTTGAGCGATGGCAGTCTATATTGCATCTATCGAACGACGGAAGGATATAGCTGCCACGCCTATAGCAGGGACGACGGCCACACGTGGACGCCGCCTGAACATACCGTTTATGCCCCTGGCGGTCCCAAAATCAAGCATCCACGAGCAGCGACTTTCGTGCGCAAATTCAGCAATGGACATTATGTACTGTGGTTTCATCATCACGGCATGAACTGGGCGCCAATGTTAACTTCAAACAACCAGTTTCTTCCTTATGCCGACCGCAATCCTGTTTGGCTGAGCGGAGGCCGTGAGAGGAATGGGTATATCCATTGGTCGCAGCCGGAGATCATCCTATATGACGAAGATCCACAGACACGGATCAGCTATCCGGATTTTATTGAAGCGAATGGTCGCTATTATATTACTGAAACGCAAAAAAGCCTTGCACGCATCCACGAAATCGACGCTTCTCTGCTGGATGGATTGTGGAATCAACAAGATCTTCGAACAATCGCAAGCGCGGGGCTTTCATTTACGTTGGATGCATCGATAGAAGATGAAGGGGCGGAACGCAACTTACTGCTTCCAGATTTAGGCGACTTATGTAATGGCACAGGCTTTTCGATCGATCTGTGGGTAGATTTCGCGGAAATAAGCCCAAGGACGATTATCGATACGCGCGGAACTAACGGCATTGGCTTCGCGCTCGCGAGTACACAATCAGGAACTGTTCAGTTGGTTATGAATGATGGAAGGACGGAGTCCTCATGGAGCTCTGATAGGAACTTGCTGCAGCCGCATTCCCTTCACCATGTTGTTATTACCGTCGACGGAGGACCCAAATTGATCTCGTTCGTGATTGATGGCCGGCTTTGTGACGGTGGGAGTGATCGGCAATTCGGATTCGGCCGATTTAACCGCGATATGAGAAACGTAACAGGAAGCTGTCAGATTCACATTGATTCGGAAATGAGAAAAGTGGTTCGTTCCTTGCGAATCTACAATCGTTGCCTCCGCACTTCTGAGGCTGTTGGACATTTTCGAGCGGGGCTTCAGGACTGAGGAGGAACTAGGCAATGGAAAAGCAATGGAAGACTATATAAAAGGAAAGGAAATTGCCTATGCATGCATGTCATGGACTTATGTTAGGACTCGGCAATCTGCCGCTTGTCTCGAAAGCCAAGTCAAGATCGATCAGCGCTGAGAACTTCACTGGCGCCAAAGGGATGGCAGGAATGGCCACGGAGGGGACTGGCGCTAATGCCGCAAGGGAACTCGGCGTTGGTTGGAAGGTGTCTCCCTCAGTAAGCATTCCTGCTGGAAATACGATAAGCCTCGGGGACATAGATGGACCAGGCGCCATTCAGCATGTGTGGCTGACTTGTCATCCCAAATTTTGGCGCAGCCTCATTGTACGTATGCATTGGGATCATGAAGAAGCGCCGTCAATCGAAGTGCCTGTTGGTGATTTCTTTTGCAATGGGTGGTGTGAGCGAAGCAATGTGAATTCCTTGCCCATTGCCGTCAATCCGGCGGGTGGGATGAATAGCTACTGGGTCATGCCATTTCGCCAACATGCCACAATTACAATCGAGAACACTTCATGCGAAGCAGCCATTTTATATTATCAAATCGATTACACGTTAACGGACGTTCCAGCTGACGCTGCTTATTTACATGCGCAGTGGCGACGAAGCCATCCACTCGCTTACAAAGATGTTCATGTGATCCTGGATGGTGTTAAAGGCCAAGGTCATTATATCGGAACCTATCTCGCTTGGCAGTCGAATAGCACAGGCTGGTGGGGAGAAGGTGAAATCAAATTTTATCTTGATGGAGATGAGGAGTTCCCGACGATATGTGGAACCGGCACGGAAGACTATTTTGGCGGCGCCTGGAATTTCGAGCAGCCGCAAGGCGAATATGGCACTTACTCGACGGCTTTTCTCGGTATGCATCAAGTAATTAAACCGGATGGTCTCTATCGGAGTCAACAGCGATTCGGCATGTACCGTTGGCATATTATGGATCCAATCCGGTTCGAGGACCAATTGAGGGTCACCATTCAAGCTTTGGGTTGGCGCTCTGGCGGTCGTTATTTACCCTTGCAGGACGATATTGCTTCCGTTGCGATCTGGTATCAAACAGAACCTCACGCAGTATTTCCAACATTACCGAGCCGCGATGTGCTTGAAGTGATCTAATAGTTACACCTATGGCTGAAAAGGAAGGGATTACATTTGCCTGAGGAAGAAGGAGCTGTTCGCGATGGACCGTTTACGCTATGGCGTAGCATATTATGACGAATATATGCCATACGATAGACTGGAACAGGATATTCAAATGATGAAGGAAGCCGGTATCAACGTCGTACGAATCGCGGAATCGACTTGGAGCACAATGGAGCCGCAGAATGGTGTCTTCGACTTTCGCTCCGTCGATCGGGTACTGACCGCGATGCATAAGGCCGGCATCCAGGTGATCGTGGGCACGCCAACGTATGCCGTACCTACCTGGATGGTGAAACTGCATCCCGATATTCTAGCCGTGACACCGCAAGGACCAGGCAAGTACGGTACTCGGCAGAACATGGATATTACCCATCCAGCCTATCTTTATTACGCGGAACGGATGATTCGCAAACTGATCGCTCACGTCAAGGATCATCCTGCGGTCATCGGCTTTCAGACGGATAATGAGACGAAGCATTACCGAACAGTTGGACCGAATGTGCAGCTTCAATTTCTTAAATACATGCGAGATCGATACGTCACGCTTGAAGCTGTGAATCGAATCTTTGGATTAGATTATTGGAGTAATCGCATAAACGCTTGGGAGGATTTTCCTTCGATGGAAGGGACGATTAATGCAAGCCTCGGAGCAGAATTCGCGAAATTCACTCGCAAGCTTGTGAGTGATTTCCTCAGCTGGCAGGTGTCCATCGTGAACGAATTTAAGCGCCAAGATCAGTTTGTGACACATAATTTTGATTTTGATTGGCGTGGGCATTCCTACGGCATGCAGCCAGAGGTAGATCATTTTGATGCGTCAATTCCGTTTGAGATAGCCGGCGTCGACATCTACCATCCATCCCAAGATGAGCTCACGGGGATCGAGATATCGTTCGGCGGTGACATCGCTCGTTCCCTGAAGATGAACAACTACTTTGTGCTTGAAACGCAAGCCCAGGCATTCCCGCATTGGACGCCCTATCCGGGGCAACTTCGTCAACAGGCATTCAGTCATTTGGCCTCAGGAGCGAATATGGTCTCTTACTGGCATTGGCACTCCATCCACAACTCGGCGGAAACGTATTGGAAAGGGTTGCTTAGTCACGATTTTCAACCCAATCCTGTTTACATGGAGGCAAAGTCAATTGGACGAGATTTTGCTCGATTATCGCCGAAACTCACTAATTTGAAAAAGTTAAATCAAGTAGCTTTGTTGCTGAGCAACGAATCGCTTACGGCGTTAGAGTGGTTCCCGCTTCCGGGCGGTCAAATCAAATATAACGACATCGTACGACTTATCTACGATGAGTTATATAAGCTAAACATAGAATGTGACGTATTGCCGCCTTCAGTTAGTCAAGAAAAACTTGCTGCATACAAGCTTATTCTTGTTCCGGCGTTGTACTGTGCGCCAGATGAACTTCTTCATAGGCTGAACGCGTTTGTTCACGCAGGTGGCAACGTTCTGTACACGTTCAAAAGCGGCTTTTCGGACGAGAATGTGAAAGTCAGAACCTCACAACAGCCCGGCATCATCCAAGCTGCTTGCGGGATTGGCTACAGTATGTTCGTTGAGCCGACAAACGTCAAATTGAAGGATGACCCTTTTGAAGTAGGGGAAGAGGGGAATCGTGTGGAGGTTTGGATGGAACTCATCCAGCCTACAACAGCTAAGGTTTTGGCTTACTACGACCATCCACATTGGGGTAAGTATGCAGCAGTTACTCAAAACAATTACGGATTCGGAAAAGCAACCTACATGGGCTGTTTGCTGAAGCCGGCGGCAGTCAGTCGATTACTCGAGATCCTATTACAGGAAACCAGTTTGCTCCGTGATGATATGAAACAAGAACGTTTTCCAATCATAGTGAAGTCTGGTGTAAATACGAGTGGAAATAGAATTTTATATTTTTTTAACTATTCCAGCGATTATATGACTATGACCTATATGCATACACCTGGAAAAGAATTGCAAAGCGAACGAACGGTAGAGACTGGGGAACAGCTGGAGCTCGATCCTTGGGGTGTATCTATCATTGAAGTGTAAAACGATTCCAGGAAACCTTGTCTGAGGATCCAAGGGGAGATGAATTGCAAAAACAGATAACAAATCGCGAGTTCCTACTGTCTATCTCATGACAGTTAATAAGATTGTTTATAATGCAAAGGCATAACAATAGGCTCGTGTTGGATAAAACCAATACGAGCCTATTGTTGTTATGTAAGAAATGATTTGACGAATACTCTACCTATAAATGATGCAATATTCACTTTATACTGATGCTAGGAAAGAATTATAGAACAGAGCTATCCATGATATTGAGTATCAAAACCGGAGGGGTTGTTCATGTTGTTTCAACTGGAATCAGATGAAGATATCGAGAAAGTACTTATGCAATATAAGCAAGCGGCTTTGAATGCAATTCAAAATTATGATGTAAATTGGGAACTGATTCGGTTTAATCAACTATCAGACACATGTACTTTCGTTCTCGAAACAAGTAAGAATGAATCTTTTTTACTTCGAATCCACTCTGAAATGAGCAACGAAGAAATAAACTCTGAATTACTCTTGCTTGAAGCACTACATGAAAAAATTGATTTTGTTATCCCAAAGGCTATTCTGAATCGTTACGGTTCCAGAACCATAGAAATCCAACTAGAAAATGGTTTCCGTTGTAATGCCTCATTAATGAGTTGGGTAGAGGGTGAGCATTCCAAAGGAGGACTTACTGATGATCAAATATACAGAGAGGGAGTTCTCTTGGCAAAACTTCATCAAGCATCACAGGATTTTGAGCTGACTACAAACTTCAAACGTCCTACTTGGGGCGAGCATAGTTTTAGGCAAGCGATTACTCGTTTAACGAGATATTACAATCGATTCTTGAGTGAAACTGAATACAACTTGTATGTATCAGCCGCTGAGCAAATCTCCTCATGGATAGTTATGCTTCATAAAGATAGAAATAGTCATGGGCTTATTCATGGTGATCTTCATCAAGGAAATATTGTATTTCATAATGGGGAACCCCGTCCGATCGATTTTGGAAGATGTGGGTTTGGATACTTCCTTTATGATATCGCACATACAATTCTAGGACTCTATCCCGCACAAAGAGAGTTAGTCATCAAGGGGTATGAGAGTATTAGGAAACTTGAAGGTAATTGGTATACAGCGTTGGAAGGGTTTGCGGTGATGGTAATGATTGAAAATTATTGTCACCATGCCCCTGATCCTAGGGAAACCGCGGGACTGAAAGCAGAACAACCATACGCCCTAGCTATTATAAACAATTACTTAAATGGAGAGCCCTTTCTATTTAATTCTATTGAAGTTAAAAATGATAAATAGTAAAACAAAATCAGGAAAACCTTTGACGATTACTCCTGATCAATTGGATGCCGGATTTGATCCTGATATAGATCAATAAATAGTTTACCTTGCGTTCCTCTAATAGCGTAACAGACTTCTTCTGCTGTAACGCCGCGCTGCTGTAGCTGCTTTGAAAGCCATTCTTTCGATAAACCAATCTGCTGTAAATTATCTGCCATAATCTTTCCGTCCATAACTAGTTCAACAGGAAACTGGATCTTTGTTGTGTTTGACAAATGCAAATCCTTTAGTATAAGGGGACGATATTCTGGCTTTTTGAGTACCGATAGTTTGCCGTTAAGCTCTAAGATGGCATATTGTACTTCTTCGATATCAAAAATGTCCTTTTCTCGCAATTCTTGATTTAAAGTGTCGAGTGTAAATTGAATTTTTCTTAAGTTTTGTTCCAAAATTTTGCCATTTTCGATCACTACTGTCGGTTTTCCGGCAAACCATTTTCTAATTTTGCGGCTCTTCATGGAAATAACAGAAATGAGATAGGCTATGCCACTGAAGATCAAAAAAGAAGTAATAAGATTCCAAGTCTTCAAGTGAGTATTAAAGGCTAAATTACCGATTATGGCACCCAGTGTGATTGAAGCGACAAAATCATTGTAAGTCATTCGCGCTATCGTGTGTTTTCCGAGAACTCGCGTGATTAACATAATAAGAACGAAAGCAACCACGGTCCGGAGAATTGTTTCCAACAACATATCAACTATCCTCCCATGCTCATATGAGTACGTTGTTATTTTTTTCATTTCCTAGAAAAAAATACATGAGGACAATAGGCCATTTAATGGAAGATTAGACAACTTACTGATCAATCATACTAGGATCAAATCCTTTTAAGGAGATGTATCCATGTATAAGAAACTTTTTGAATTCAAGGCGATTGTAGCTTTTCTTATTTTAGCAACGCTTACTTGTTGTCAGTATCCAACGGATCACGCAATTTATGTTTCTCATCCTGTTTTAAGTGATCCACAAAGGCCCAAAAATGCCTATTTGACCTTTGATGACGGGCCTTCCGAGAATACAGAACGAATCTTACATATTCTACGCAAATATAACGTTCATGCAACATTTTTTGTGATCGGAAATTCATCTTCCGAGGGAAAACGGCTATATCGACTAATCCATGCAGATGGACATGTCATTGGTAACCATACATATACACATAACTATCATTCTCTTTATGAATCCGTTCAGGCGTTCTCCAAAGATACAGAGCGGCTCGAAAGACTGTTGGAGCAAACGATCGGTGTAAGGTCAAGCTTGCTCCGTTATCCAGGTGGGTCTAATAATCTTGTTAGCCGGCATTTCGGGGGCCCAAATATTATGCCGCGCATAATTAACGAAATGAGTAGGGAGGGCTACGATTATATGGATTGGAATGTGAGTTCCACCGATGCAGCTAGGACCGTTCAGCCAAAGAATGAAATCATCGATGCTGTACTAAGTGCTTGTAAAAATAAGAAAGAAGCTATTATATTAATGCACGATGTCAAAGTGAAAACAACAACCGTCGAGGCTTTACCTACGATCATTGAAGGTTTGCTTAAGCAAGGATTTCAATTTAAAGTGTTAAGTAAAGACTCTTTTCATTATCATTTTCAGTAGAGTTAACTTATCCCTTGAATTGTCGTGACAAGAACGTTATCCAATTAATAGCTGCGTAAAACGCGCTCTTTTTTAACAGGATGCTTCTTCCATTACTTTAGAACTTTAAGCGGTTCGAAATTCGGGTAGATATAAGGCGAGCTAGGAGCATCGATTTTCTCAATTTTCGTTGCAGCGATTTTGAAAATATCATTGCCATAATAGTTGCCGTTTTGAATCGTTCCCGTTACTTTAACCCAAGTGTCCTTCGGATAAGTTTGAGCTGTTGGAAAGTCAATAAGAACCCCATAAGGAGAGGCATCAGCTGAGCAACAGCTAACTGCAAATCGGCCTACCACAAACTGACTCGTAGTCATTTTTTCCTCGCGGTAAACAAAGCCAGTAAGCTCAATTTTTTTGCCAATAAAGTTATCTTTGAAGAGATCAATCGTTGATAATATTTCCATATAGATGTCGGGTTCTACGACGATATGATCTTTTTTATAGAGAATTACGCCCATCTTGGCAAAATCTTCGTTCCATTCGTCAGAAGTTTGGAATAACTTTGAAATCTCATTCTCTTGAGGAGAAACAGAACTAGGTGGTTCTTCAACCGCAGCTGTTGACTGACCGAATGGTAGTGTTTTATCGCTAGTGGCTGGTTTAGGTTTACTCGGAAGATTGTAAGGATTATCGCTGTTTGTTGATGAAATAGGGCTTGGAGATGAACTCTTACTTGAACTTGAACTTGAACTATTCGTGTTTGGGCTTGATACGTTGAATTTTTCGGTAGTTGATGTATTTTGGGGTTTGATAAAACTAGAAGTACTGGCTGAAAGATTGATTCCCTTAGCAGCAACCATTGCGCTGTTTAAGGCTGTATCTGGTAGAAAAAAGCCGATCATCAAAGGTAGCACCAGAAGTCCATATGAAAAAGAATTTCGTATTCTCGAGCTTGTAACTGGTTGCTCACATTCACAGGCTACAGGCCTGCCCCAGTAGGCACGAAGTGCCAAATAACCTTGGAAAATAGCAACGATATATAAAATTACTGAGGCCGTTTTAACGTATATCATCATTCGTGGAGCTATGTAATATTGCAGCGCATCTGATTTGGTAAGGTATACAATATAGCCAGAAAATCCAAGTAAAATGATCGTACGAAGGAAATAATGAAAGCTGGTTATACGTATTTGACTCATATTGACGTCCTCCTTTAGTTTGATACTTATTTAAGTTAATAATCGCTCCCAAAGCAGTGAACAAGCGAGAACAGTCGTTGAAATTAGGATGATTAGAATCATCACGAATCGGGACTTAAACACCGCTAGTAACATAAGCGTGCTTTTGAAATCAAGCATGGGTCCAAATACAAGAAAAGTAAGCAATGATCCTGATGTAAATGATGTTTGAAAAGAAGAAGCGACGAAAGCATCTGATGTCGAACATAAGGAAAGTACATAGGCAAATCCCATCATAAATACGTGGGAAGAGATTGGACCCTGACCAATTGCAAGTAGGCTTTCACGCTGTATATACACTTGTATGATTGCCGTAAGCAAGGATCCGAAGACAAGATATTTGCCCATATCAAAAAATTCATTCGATGCATGAACGAAAAATGTGTTTAGTTTACTTGAAATGCCTCCCGCATGTTGATGGCTCTCCAAATCTGAAAGAGTAGCAAAACTTGTACGACTATTACGTAATGGGTTGTTTTTGACAAACCGATAGAGGATTAATCCGATAATAATGGCCACTAATAAAGCTAGTCCCATTCGAGAATAGGCTAAAGTTGGATGATTACGAAATGCCATAAAAGTAGCCGCGAACACAATAGGGTTAATAATCGGTCCGGTTATAATAAAAACGACTGCAATGTAGACTGGCATACCCTTAAGAATAAGTCTTCGAACTACGGGAATCATCCCACATTCACACATTGGAAATAGTATTCCAAGCAGGCATGCGAACAAGATTCCTAGCAGAGGTTTTTTGGGAATAAATCGTTGGATGGCTCTCTCAGAGACAAATGTTTGGAGGAATGAAGACATGAGAACACCTAGTAAAATAAACGGCATTGCTTCTAGGAGAATACTGATGAAGATCGTCTTAAATGTTTGTAGGTGCTCAATTGTAAAATAACTAGCAAAAAAATCAAAGTCTTTTAGAAGAAGAAAGCTTAGGATGATACATATAAAGACCATAATTTGCATTGTACTCTTATATGTGGTGTTCGGCATTATAAACTCCTTAATCAGAATAATTACTGTTATAGTGTATGAACATCCAATTCGATTATACGTCTCTTCCAATCTTCCTCGAGTGCGCTCACATCTAAATCTAAGCCAATCAGAACCAAGTATGGGTTTCCTTGAAATGAGGTTGGTTGCCAGTTTATCCGTTTGCCAGCAAATTGCATATTTAACCGTTCATATTTAACTCCAATGGACAAGTAACCTTTAGCGCGAATGAGTTTAGAACCCCAATCAATTAAAAAGCGTTCAATAAATCGCTGATTCATAATAAGTTCACTTTCAATAGGGATGGATATGCTCTGAATACGCGAATAGGATGCCACGGGTGTAGTAGATTCTTTTGCTGATTTTAAGTGTTTTTGAAAGAGCAGGTTTCTATTAAATGTAGTTGATTGGTTATGCTGATCTTGCCTTGGTTGAAGAGCACCAAGAAGTAAATTCAAATCGAATTTACTATGTGCTGTTGGCAGTAACAATGAGCGTTCATTGTATTTGCGAATAGCTTTCACAATAGACTTTTGTTTTTTGTCAGTGATTAGATCAATTTTGTTTAAAATAAGCAGGTCTGCAACTTCTATCTGTCTGCGAAGCGTGTGAACTAGTTCACGGTCAGTAGCGAAAATACTGTTATAGTCGCGTACATTTTCGGCATCAAGCACAGTAACGACTTTATGTAACTTTACCAAAGGTATCAATGCGGGTTCCGTCAGAGCATCGACGATTTCCTCGGGGTTGGCAACACCTGTCAATTCAATGAGTATTACATCTGGTTTACGCAGTAATAGTTGTTTAATTGAATCACTTATGTCACTCTTCTTGGAGCAACAGATGCAACCGTCGAGCAATTTGGCTAGGTTCAAATTCGGCGAGGCTTCTTGAAGAAGATGTCCATCTACATCTTGTTTTCCCAGCTCATTCATAAGAACAGCAGGCAGCAGGTTGAAGTGTGCAGCTTCTTGTAGCAGTCTGAATAGAAGAGTCGTTTTGCCACTGCCTAGAAATCCACTCATAACAATAACGGGAACTTTGCTCAATAGGAAATCTCCCTTACATCGTATTTAAAAGTAATAATTACGAATTAAATTGTAATACATTAAACGTTTGGCTGCAAGAAATAATGAATGGGGTATAACGCTAAGGGATGTAGCAGACTTTTTCAGTATTGCTTATTGACACGGCTTCCGAAAAAAGATATATTTCTCGGTGTAATAAGTAAATATTACGATTAACGGCCTGCATATCGTAATGATTACAAGTAAAACTCAGTTATTTGACATGTTTATAACTGTACATGTTCAATAATCGTAATAATTACATATATGCTAGGAGGGTTTCATACATGTTAGTTTCTTCTTTGACTCAAGTGGAGTTTGGTTATAACGATATTCCGTGTATTCAAGACGCCAATGTGGAGATTCATTCAGACGAGTTCGTTGCTGTAACGGGACCGAATGGTGCGGCCAAATCCACTTTGCTCAAACTCATGTTGGGTTTAATTCAACCATGGAAGGGGAATGTCTTTCTGTCTCCTTCGAATAAAGAAGGCAAGAAGTTGCAAGTGGGTTATGTCTCGCAGCAGATCTCCGCTTTCAACAGTGGATTCCCGAGTACGATATTGGAGTTTGTACGTTCTGGCAGATATGCAAGTGGTTCATGGTTTAGAAAGCTTAGCAAAGAAGATGATGTACTTACCGAAGAAGCATTGCGACAAGTAGGGATGTGGGATTTGCGTAAGCGGAAAATTGGGGAACTGTCAGGCGGTCAGAAGCAACGAATATGCATCGCCAGAGCACTTGCACAGGAGCCCGATATGCTTGTGCTCGATGAACCAACGACAGGGATGGACCTAGATAGTCGCTTTGGGTTCTATCAACTCATGCACCACCAAGTGAAAGTTCACGGGAGAACCGTAATCATGGTGACTCATGGTCTAGCAGAAGTAGCTCCATATCTCGATCGAATTATTGAACTAGAGAGGAAGGAGGATGGCCGATGGAAATGTTGCACTACGACTTCATGCAACGGGCATTTTGTGCCGGTGGGTTAATTGCTGTTATTGCGTCTGTTCTAGGTGTGTATCTCATGCTTCGCAGACAGGCACTCATGGCAGACATGCTTTCTCATGTCTCATTAGCAGGCGTAGCAGGAGGAGCTTACTTGCACATCAACCCGACGATAGCCGGATTTGTTGTAGCGACTTTAGGTGCTATTGCTGTTGAATATGTAAGGAGGTTATATAAATCCTATAGTGAAATCTCAGTAGCTATTATCATGGTGGGAGGATTGTCATCCGCAGTGATTATTATGAGTCAAAGCCCAAGTATGAATAAAGGGTTTTCAGCTTATTTGTTCGGTTCTGTCGTCGCAGTGAATGAAACTGAACTCGTGCTTATGTTAGTCGTCGCATTGTTCGGAGGCGTTTTTTTCTTTCTGTTTCGTCGGCCGCTATATCAGATTACATTTGATGAAGATACAGCAAAGACGAATGGACTCCCAGTTAAATGGATTTCTCTTGGTTTTAGTGTCTTAACCGGAATGATTGTATCCGCCGCTATGCCTATCGTTGGTGTGCTTCTTGTTTCGGCACTTATTGTGCTTCCTGCGGCACTTGCCATACGGATAGCACCTAGCTTCACCTCATCACTGTTTATTGCAATGGGCATTGGTTTGCTAGGTGTTTTCTCAGGGCTAACCGCTTCTTATGAATTCAGTACACCTCCAGGTGGAACGATTGCCCTTTTGTTGCTTATCGTTCTTATCGTAGGTTTAAGTATCAAACATATGGTTGTAAAGCTCAGTAAAGCAAGCAATAAAACGAAACTTCAAGCTGAAGAACGTACATTCGGCAGCATGCATCAAATGAGTAATGAATCCATGTAACATACTTATCAATTTTAATTTATTTGGGGGAATCACGAAAATGAAGAAAACATGGGTTGCCAAATCAATGGCATTCACCGCATTATCAACAGTTCTATTAACAGGATGTGCATCCAACACCGTATCTGGCGATGGAAAAATGAATGTAGTAACAACTTTTTATCCGATGTATGAATTCACCAAGCAAGTAGCAGGTGACTACGCTAATGTCATTGCTTTAATCCCTCCTGGTGTTGAACCTCATGATTGGGAGCCAAGTGCCAAAGATATGAAAAAAGTGAAGGAGTCAAGTGTGTTTGTTTATAATGGTATTGTAGAAGGCTGGGTAGAACAAGCACTAAAGAGTGCCGAGAATCCGAAGCGTATCGTAGTTGAAGCAAGTAAAGGCATTGATTTAATGGAAGGGTTGCCAGAGGAAGAGCATGACCATGATCATGACGAGGAAGATGGTAAAATCTTGGACCCTCATGTTTGGCTCAATCCAGTACTCGCGCAGAAAGAAGTTGAGTCTATTGTTAATGGTTTAACACAAGCAGATCCTACACATAAAGATGAATATCGTCAAAATGCAGATGTGTATATCGGAAAACTAAAAGCCTTGGATGAATCTTTCCGAACGGCTCTCACTAGTGTCAAACACAAAGAATTCGTGACGCAACATGCCGCTTTTGGTTATTTGGCCAAAGAGTATGGCTTAACACAAGTGCCAATCGCAGGACTTTCGCCTGAAGAAGAACCAGCTCCAGATAAAATGGCTTACATTATCAAATTTGCCAAGGAGAATCAGGTGAAGACGATCTTTTTTGAGACATTAGTCGATCCCAAAGTGGCACAAACTATAGCCAAAGAAATTAATGCCAAAACAGATGTTCTTAACCCAATTGAGGGACTAACGGATGAGGATAAGAAGAAAAACTTGGATTACATTGGTGTAATGAACAATAATTTAGACGCTTTGAAGAAAGCGTTAAATGAATAGCTGTACTTAAATGAATATGAGCAATCAAGCAAACATTGTGTCACTTAATGATTATTCGTAATAATTACGGAAAATAAGGAGAGTTATTATGTCTACTATTAAAATACCTGTCACTGTATTAAGCGGCTACCTAGGAGCAGGAAAAACAACATTGTTAAATCATATCCTCAATAATCGAGATGGCTTAAAGGTAGCAGTAATCGTCAATGATTTAAGCGAAGTCAACATAGATGCCGATTTAATAAGGGAAGGTAACGGGCTATCCCGAACGAGTGAAAGCTTAGTTGAGATGTCCAATGGTTGTATTTGCTGCACACTTCGTGAAGACCTTTTGAAAGAAGTCGAGAGGCTAGCCAAAGAGGATAAATTTGACTACATCCTCATTGAATCAACGGGTGTAGGTGAGCCATTACCGGTCGCACAAACGTTCAGTTATTTGGATGAGGAGAATGGTATAGATCTTACTCAATTCTGCCGATTGGATACGATGGTGACTGTGGTTGATGCATATCGTTTCTGGACGGATTATTCCTCTGGTGAAACGCTGCTCGAACGTAGTCAAGCCGTCGGAGACGATGACACACGTGAAGTTGTTGATCTTCTTATTGATCAGATCGAGTTTTGTGATGTACTCATTTTGAATAAATGTGACATGCTGGAAGAAGATGAGTTGGTTGAATTAGAGGGTGTACTTCGTGCTTTACAACCTAGAGCAAAGTTTATTCGATCTGTTCATGGACGTGTGGAACCAGCTGAGATTCTGAATACACATCTTTTCAATTTTGATGAAGCAAGTACATCGGCAGGCTGGTTGAGGGAAATGGAGAAAGAGATTCATACCCCAGAAACAGACGAATACGGTATTTCTTCCTTTGTTTATGAAAGAGTAAGACCCTTCGAGCCATCGCGACTTATGAGTTGGATGGAACATTGGCCTGCTGAGATTGTTCGATCTAAAGGAATTATGTGGTTGGCAACGCGAAACGAATTTGCTCAGAATCTAAGTCAGGCAGGACCTTCCATTCGGTTCGGTCCTGCAGGATATTGGGTAGCTGCGCTACCTGATGGCGAGCGAGAGGCTGTTCTTAATGAAGATGCTGAGCAAATCACGCATTGGGATGACACCAATGGAGACCGGATCAATAAAGTTGTCTTCATTGGGATAGACATGGATCGTGCTGAAATTATTGCCTCACTGGACGGTTGTTTATTAACGGATGTTGAAATGCAATGGGATTGGAATCAGTTCGAAGATCATTTACCAAATTCCATGATGGAACTGGAAGAAGCTTGTCCATTACCGTAAAGTCTTATCTAGACTATTACCGATAGGAGGTGAAGAGTATGAGAGTTGTTATTACATTGGCGTGTACGGAAACAGGTGACCGAAACTACACAACGACCAAGAACAAAAGAAACAATCCAGCTCGTCTTGAATTGAAAAAGTTTTGTCCACGTTTGAATAGAGTTACACTTCATCGTGAAACACGATAAAAATATTCGGGAATTCCGGGCTATTAAGCCCGGGTTTTGATATACTAACAAGTTGATAAGGAGATATCCAAAGGAGGTCTGGCCATATGATGAATATGCAAGCCAAGGATGAGAAGGAAATCATAATGAGCAATCACAACAAAATGCAGTGGCATCGTCGCGGGGAGGAATTACTCCTTTGGATAGATCGCGATAAGAAACGTAAACAAGCCAAGATTACCAAATTGTTTGGCAATATCCATGTTGATTTGCAATTGTATCCTGCCTTGACAATCCTTAAGCAGAAAGACATTATGACTGAATTTTCATGTGCAGGTGTAAGTCCTCTCGATGAGCCTGAAGATCATTCTCTCTATGCCTATCTTACCTTAATTGCCTCGGAGCAAGCAGCTCGATTCGTCCAATTGACCATGAACCGGATGAAGCATCGTGTATTGGTATCCCTTGAACCTGAAAGGAATCGCTACGATCTCTCATCGTTTTATATAGGTCACAATCGTTCATTCTGTCGCTTACTTCAGGAATGCGCAGAAAGATTCGAATAATTCTTGAGTCCGTGCGGCCTTTGTCTGCCATTGAAAGAAGGGGAGAATAATTATCAGCCCCTGATTTCCCACCAAGTATAGATTGGACCAATATAAAATTGATACATAATCCCTTAGTATACCTTTAATTCAAAAGGAATATAAAAAAATGGCCTTTAATTGAACAGGCCATTTTTTAACGTGTTACTGTTTGTTTGAAATAACTTTATCAAGGAACTTATCTGCGTCACTATTAAATTTCCAAACAACGCCAAATTTATCAGCTAACATTCCGAAGCAGGAAGACCAAGGCATCTCTGATAACGGCATGATAACATAACCACCTGCAGACAAATTAGAAAAGTAAGTTTCCAATGTTTGTTTATCATCAATAACGATACTAATCAGTATATTGTTTCCTTTAACCAACTCGCCCGTTACACTCTTCATTGATGGTAGAATATCCGACATCATGACTTTTCCGCCTGCAAATTCAATTGATGATTCCATGATCATATTTAATTCATTTTCTGGCAAAGGATAGTTTGGATCTTGGGGGAAATCGCTGAATTTTACCTTTTTCACCTCGTTCGCATGTAAAGCCTCCGCATAAAATTCAATCGCTTGTTCTGCGATTCCATCAAAGTTTAAATATGTAATAGCTGACATAAAATATTACCTCCTTCATGTGATAAATGTAGTATAATCCACAAAAGGTGACAGCAGTATGTCACTGTTCTTCGATGAAGTAGAGAAAAAGAAGGGGAAATATGGACAAGGTTGAGAGATTAATTTCTATCATCATGATTTTGCTGAAAAAAGATGTCGTTACTGCAAATGAATTCGCACAATTGTTTAACGTTTCCAAAAGGACGATTCTTCGTGATATGGAAACACTGAGTTTATCAAATATCCCGATCTATTCGATCAATGGAATCAATGGCGGATATTGTATGATGGATGAATACAAAGTTGATAAACGCCTTTTAAGCAACTCCGACTTGGAGAATATATTGACTGCGCTCGGCGGATTGGAACAAATTCTAATTAGCAAAGAAGTTGAAGTGACTATAAAAAAAATAGAAGCCATGGTTAACCCATTGTCTCCGAAAGGTTCAATCCATCTGTCATTTTATGAGTGGGAGGGTCGGTCAGAGATTCTTCAAACCTTGAAATTATGCCAAGAATCGATATTAAAGAGGAAGTTAGTTTCATTTGATTATATAGATAAAAATGGCACTACTACAAATAGAATTGTCGAGCCATACTTGCTTCATTTTAGCGAAGCTAGCTGGTACTTGAAGGGATTCTGTTTACATCGTCAGAGATATAGAACATTTAAATTATCCAGGATCGATCATTTTCATATGGATGAAAACACATTTAACCCTAGAGATTATTCATTGGAACAAGAACATGAAGCTAGTTATCAACCGCAATTAGTCGCTATTAAAGCGTTTATTTCGCCTAACATAAAAGATCAATTCATTGAAAGGTACGGTCGAAAGAGTATTGAAAACTATAGTTCTGACTATTTCTTAGCCACCATCCACGTTCCTCAAAACAGTATTGGCTTTCAATTCTTAGCAAGCCTCGGTACAAATATAGAAATCTTAGAACCCAAAACATATGTTGAAGAATTTCGTAATTATTTAATTAGCATGGTGGAGAAATATTCTTATTTGTTGAATGATTAAAAGGCTTATGGTTGGTAATCGCTGCGTTACGACACTTCATTGGTTCTCTTATCACCAGACAAATTACTCGATTGAATGTGCAGCCACCACCGGACTTGCGGCATTTTCGCGCAGTTTACTCGGAGATGCTGCGTAATGTTTGCTGAATGCCCGGCTGAAAGAGTATAAATCGGGATAACCGAGCATCATTGCGATTTCCGAGATCGAATGCCGTGTTTGCTGCAGAAGCTGAAGTGCTCTCTCCATACGGAGCTTTTGCAAATATTGGATTGGCGTCATTCCGGTCTGCTCGGCGAAAATCTTTGAAAAATAAGCTCGGTGAACCGAAATATACTCAGCGACGTCTTGTACGTTAATATTTTCGGCATAATGCATATTCATGTACTCTATGCTTCGGGGAATCCATCCAGTAGGTCCTGTATCTGATTTGTCGGTTGTATTTTTAGGGATCATAAGCCCGAATATACGGTAGATAGCCGCAATCAATTCGACTTGCCTTTGACTGCCATTATCTTCCTGTTGACTGAACAGATGGACGAGCGATGTTTCGAGCTCTTTGCCAATCACACCCGGGACATAAGGGGCAGACGGTCGGAAGCCGGCTTTCTCGAGCAGCAACGGCGTCTGCCCGCCATCGATGGAAACCCAAATCATTTCCAAGGGCTGGTCGGACGGATCAATGAAATGGTGGTATACGACACCCGGATATGCACAAAAAACATCGCCCTTGGCTAGCTCGATGTGCTGATCTCCATAGCGATGACGAATCTTTCCGTTAATTACAAAATGCAATGCGTAATAATCGATCATACGTTGCGGGAAGCGATGTTCCGGTCCAGCTTTGATACGTCCCATCCGGACTGGCCATAAGCCGCCGTGCAAAGCTAACTCGTCTACGACATAATTGCGTGATTCATCATATTTGTCAGTATGCTGCCTCTTGACCATACTTTCGTCCTTCCCTTCTGAAACCGGTCTATTGAGAGTTGGATAAAGCATAGCACTTACCTTACAAAATGACAAATCATCATTGCGAAATACCATTCTCGACTGGGCGGTTCAAGTTTTATGATAGAGAGGCAAACAAAGAAGGGGAGATGACAACATGAGTGTAATAGAAGCAACGGCCAAGCAGACAAAGCAACGCAAAGGCAAAGGCATTATTGATTGTGATATCCATCATACGTTCCAGGACATCAAGCAATTGTTCCCTTACTTGCCGCGGGAATATAGGGAGCGTATTGAACTGTGGGGACCGAGTCTTGGCGGAGGGCCGGGTACGCTGAACGGAGGCAACATCGGTAAGAGAGCCGATGCCTTCCCTCCAAACGGCGGTCCTGCCGGTTCGGATCTGGACTTCATGGTCGAGCAGCTTTTGAATCCTTTTGACATCCGATACGGGATTTTGACCGGTGAATTTATAGCAAGCACGAACACTGCTGATACGTATTATTCGGCTGCATTGTGTTCCGCTTTCAACGATTATACGATCGAGCATTGGCTCGAGAAGGAGCCCCGGTTCAGAGGCTCTATCTACCTGCCGATTCACGATGTGGCTGCATCGGTTCGGGAAATCGAGCGGCTCGGCTCCCATCCCGGAATGGTTCAAGCTTATGTTCCGTCGGGTTCGCATCATCCTTACGGAAATAAAATGTATCATCCAATCTATGAGGCTTGCTTGAAGCATGGCATCAACTTCACCATGCATGTAGGAGCTATCGGCGATGGGATGAACGCACCCGCTACGAATGTCGGCTATCCTTCTTACTATATTGAATACCGCGCTGCCCGTGCGCAAGCTTACATGGCTCATATGGCCAGCTTTATTTTCGAAGGCGTATTTGAAATATTTCCGGAGCTGCAGGTAGCGTTTATCGAAGGCGGCGTCTTCTGGGTCGCTCCTTACTTGTGGCGTCTCGACCAAGATTGGAAAGCATTGCGCGATCAGACGCCTTGGGTGAAAAAAAAGCCTAGCGAATATTTGCTTACCAACATGTACATCGGCTCCCAGCCAATTGAGGAAACGCCGAACCGTCAAGCTTTCGACACGTTATTCGAGGCAATGCACGCAAAGGAAAGGCTGCTCTTCTGCAGCGATTACCCGCATTGGGATTTTGACTCGCCGAAGCTCGTGTTCCCAAAACTGGACAAAGAAACGACAGATAATGTGTTTTACAATAATGCTGCCAAGTACTATGGCCTGCCTATGCAGGATAAGTCGGAGGAATAGCGATGGCGCTACATTATTTAGGAACAGTTGACGAATTCATGGACGGGGGACCCAAAATTGTTGATGTAAAGGGGCGGAGTGTAGGGATTTATCAATTATCCGGAAAGCTTCATGCCATTCTTAATTACTGTCCTCATCAGGGGGCTAGTCTATGTAAAGGACCCGTTACTTCATGGGTCACTTCGCCGCTGCCTGGGCAATTTATTTACGAACAAGAAGGGGAAATCGTTCGTTGTCCCTGGCACCATTGGGAATTTGACATTAAAACCGGCGGTCTTGTTGTAGACAATAAAGTCCGCACAAAAACCTACGAGGTTGTAGTTGAAATGTTTGATTTGTCAGTGGAGCAGGGAAAAGTATACATCGAGATGTAGCAGTGCCAATGAAACCTTATATCGAGAAAGGGAAGACAATTTGAAGCTCTTGCCCTCGGATAAGGTTTTTTTGGACTTCACTCACATGCGAGCCCTTACAAAATGATAATCAAATCGCTGAGTTTCGAAAAAGTTGAACAAGCCGAACTTTACACCGGCGCTCAATCTGTTCATGTACACAAAGAGCCTGGCATATAAGCCAAGCTCTTTGTGTAGCATAGATTGTTTGATTAAACTTCTACCTTGCTTTCCGCTTCCGCGACATCGGCTGCAGGTTCAAGTGTTTCATCAAGCTTCTGAGCTGCCAGGATAGTTACAAGAATTACTTCCGGATCTGTTAAGATTTCTACATCCTTGCCCGCATCCAAGTCGGAAACATGCAATTTGTCGCCTATGCTTAGCTTACTAATATCCACATCCAATGAACTTGGCAGCTTATTTGGCATACAGCGAATCAGGACCTCATGCATCTCAATCTGCAGCATACCGCCTTCTTTGGTGCCGAGGGGCTCTCCGCTGAAATGAACGGCCACAGCAGTATCAAGCTTCTCTTTCATATTAATTTGCAGAAAATCAATATGCATCAATTGTCCGCTTAAACCGTCCTTTTGAACTTGATGAATCATCACGGGATGCTTTTTCTTGGAAGGCAGGACGACTTCTAGAATCGCGTGCGCATTGCTTTTAAGTGCGGCACGGATTACTTTCTCCTCAACAGCTATATGCTCGTTTTTCATTCTGCTGCTGTATACGACTGCCGGAATTTGCCCTTGCTTTCTCATCTGTTTTAAATTGCAGGTACGGTCTAATAGTTGAATAGAATTACTCATTACGAACACCTCCTGAAAGATTGTAAAAGCAGCTAAAAGCCCTATTATTACATACCCAATCTAGAGAAAACTCAAACATCGGCATCAATTTTTGAACTCTCGAATTCCTTTACTTTTTGTCCAAATTCTCAAATCGTTCAAGTAATGCAGAACTATAGTTTAGTTACAGATAAAGGAAAATGGTGGAGAGTGGAGAATAAACTGTTAGTTATTAAATTGAGTTTTATCCAAGGAAGTGAATTACATTGTACGTAACTGGTGATCTTCATGGGTATATAGATATTGGTAAATTGAATTCCAAACGATTTCCCATAAATAGAGATTTAAGTAAAGACGACTTTGTAATAATCGCTGGAGATTTTGGTCTTGTATGGGAAAATAAAAATGATGAATTATTTTGGAGGAAATGGTTAGCTCGAAAAAATTTTAGTACTTTATTCATTGACGGAAATCATGAGAATTTTAAGTTGCTTAATTCTTATCCTGTAGAGAGTTGGAATGGTGGAAACGTACATCGAATAAGTGAAAGCATTATACATTTAATGAGAGGGCAGATTTTTACTATTAAGGGATACAAGATCTTTACTTTTGGAGGAGCTCAATCTCACGACAAAGAGTATCGGAAAGAGAATGTTAATTGGTGGCCAGAAGAGATGCCATCACTAGAAGAGTACCAAGAAGGAATTAAAAATTTAGAGCGGCATAAATGGGAGGTCGATATCGTAATCACGCATATGTGTCCTTCATCGACCTTGCAGATTCTTAATAAATCTAAAGATACTGGTATTCATGAGGATCAGTTAAGTGATTACCTTGAGCAAATAAAAGAACGTTTATCTTATAAAAAGTGGTATTTTGGCCACTTTCATAGAGATATGGAATTACCAAACAAACAAAAACTTATTTATCAGTCAATTGAAGTGCTTTCTACCAAGCAATCTTAGTTAATGACTACAACAAATTTATTCATAAAATCCTGTAAAGACTCAAAGAATTCCGCAAATGAGGAACGTTTGTTCAATAAGAAACAAGACGAGGCTGCCGGTATTAATCCACAGCCTCGTAGAA
>NZ_WHNY01000081.1 GCF_013141695.1 Paenibacillus plantarum | reverse complement strand
AGCCGCTCGT
The DNA here is from genome assembly GCF_013141695.1 of Paenibacillus plantarum. Lineage (GTDB taxonomy): Bacteria > Bacillota > Bacilli > Paenibacillales > NBRC-103111 > Paenibacillus_E > Paenibacillus_E plantarum. Next base: position 9,698 of record NZ_WHNY01000081.1, on the reverse strand, counting down.
TCTCCCGGCTACCGCCATCTTATACCGAACCTAAAAAAAAGGCCAACCAGATTTTTCTGGTTAACCTGATAATACGAAAAAGCCGCAAATTATGCGACTCTCAATATTACTACGTTATTGTCGTTTCGCGGTCTTAGGTCGTTCCTTCCATATGAGCGATAAGCTCTAGAATGCCTTTATGAATGCTCGTCTCAACCTCCAGGGTAAAATAAGACGAATAACCGAACGCTTTCACCGACTCTTTACTTTCGTACCCTCCCTCAACAAGTTGTTGCGCAGTTGGAATGTAGCCCAGCATGCCATTGCTGTATCCTACAGGAAGTATACGGCCATTGGATAACGACTGGATATAAAGTCCTGATAAGCTTGGAATTAGTAATTCGCAGCTTTCCCGCCGGTTTCAAGCGGCTTACCGCTACTCCCCCATCGAATATGTAACCTTGCTTCGCCTCCAGAAAGCTAAGTCCTTACTCATCGATACGGATCATACCATCGACGTTATTGCTGAGTTATGCGGATATCAAAACGGCTTTTATTTAAGCCGAATTTTCACCTCTAAACTAAAAATAAGCCCTTCGGCTTATCGGAGAACGTATCGATTTTAGGAAGCTAGAAATTTGCGAGCCGCGGCGAACTACTCCCGCTATAGTTAAACTACCAACAAATCCTACCCATTAGAGCGGAATGAGCAAGATAACATCAATTATCAAAACTTACGTTTTTGATAGGGCATACCATCGCCATCTTCACAATAAGATTTGAGACTATAAAGGAAAATAGCCCAGTTATAGTTACAGGAGCGATAAAATGGCGTTACTTCTTTCCAGTTCATATGACGCAAAGTAAGATAAGACTTCCCGTTCTTCTCTTGAATATCGAAGGAAATCGTCGTACCAATCCATTCTGCATCTGAATTTATACACTGCCAAACGACTTTTTTATCAGTGATCAATTCCTCTATTCTCATCTTAGTGATGTCATCGCTGCCGAATCGAAATTCATTAATTAAGCCAATTTGATTATTGATAATGAGTTCATTGGTCCATATTTCTGACAATCCCTCCGTGGTGGTTAAAGCTTCATATACCTTCGAAGCTGGAACATGTACGGTTTGCAAGTGCTCGATATTTGCCATGACTTCACTCCTTTCTAACTGCAATAATTTATGTTTGCCAATTCCTCAACTATTTTGTTAGTTATCCATTAGATTAGTTACAATTCACAAAGCTAGTTGGTTAAGATGTTTTAACTACAGTTACCATTTAGTTGAATACAGAGCGAATTAAAATATAAATTTTGAATATGGTTTTATACTGCGGGTTATGTAATATTCAATTAAAAAATCCCGAAGAGTCTTTGGAAACTTGAGCGCATTCCTTACTTCGTCTTGCTGTAAAGACTCAATTACTGTTGATATATCAATCCATTCAAATCCAATCTGTGCAACATCATTCTGTAAATGTGTGATCTTGTCTTCTGTTCCAAAAGAACAGCGAAAGATGAATTCAATTGCATGTACTTGTTTAACTAAAAATGAGTACTCGTGGTTAGAAGAAATATATTCTCTTACACACACCATTTCTTTTACATCTGCATTTATATTTAATTCTTCAGTGCATTCGCGTAACATTGTATCTTCAATTGTCTCGCCAGATTCTTGCCCGCCGCCGGGTAACGTATAATAAACACCTACATTATCAAGCTTTTTTTTAATAAACAGTAGCTTATTATCGTATTCAATAATTGCTTTAGCTGTATTCCTTACCAAAAGCTCCCCTCCTATTACTTATGCCACTCTACTAGCATTATCCCTTAGCGTAAAAAGTTCTGCAGCTATGTATTTAAATGGATTCACTTATTACTTTTCTTAGCAAGGAACAAAACAACAGCTTGAGGTTTGATAAGAGTTCCACCATTTTCCTCAATCGCTGCAATGATTTCTCCAGCAATTTCATTAAAAGTATTTTTTCGTTCCATTTCAAACACCTCCCATAAATTACCTCTGAGAACGATTATGTTCAATCATACTGAACTAATGCGTTGGCTTCAAGAGATAGAATATTTATAACAATTATTCCAGTGATTTCAACAGACAACTGCAGCGGATCATAAATTGACTGACTATCGCTCTTAAGTTAATTCAACGAATAGAAAGGCATTAGGACCACGAAGGGCAAGTCCCATGCCTTTTTGCCATACGTCGTTATTCGCCTGCAGCGAAACATTCGATCTCCTCAAGCGGGAGATGGTCGGTAATCATCCGGCTATAATGCGCTAGCTGTATGATACCGTTCTCATCAATTAAAAAATCGGCAGGTATTCGATTGAAGTTTGAACCTTCCTCTGGAGTAAGGGCAAAGCCGGCAGCTGCTGCTGCTTCGGCAAACATTTTCGTGTTCACATCGGCCATTGTAATACGTACTTTCTCCTCGGACGTCTCGACACCATACAAATCGTATAATTCTGCCTTTGGGTCCGCGACAAGCGGGAACGGAGCGTTTTGAGTTCCGACGTAGGCCCGTATATTCGCTTCCGGTGATTCGAAGAAGGCGATGACGTCCATACCTTGGCGCTGCCAGTCGGGGAAACGTTTGATAAAATGATGCACCCGCAAATTGCAAAGAGCGCAAGCAGAGTAGCGCATAAACGTGAGTAGCACTTTGCGGCCACGATAGTCATCAAACGATATAGGGTTGCCGCTGTGGTCAACCGTTCGGAATGTTGGGGCAAACATGCCCTGCTGAAGCTGGTTAGTCATGAGTGGATACCTCCTGTAATTGGAATTAATTTACTGATCCAATATATCAGGAATAGCATCACCTTTTCTGTGACCTAGTCACCAAACAGCTCATCAAATTCAGTTCGGCAGATGATTCGTACAAAGCCACGTCCTGTCACTACCCACCCCTTACGCTGAAACCGCTGCAACGTGCGGCTCACGACTTCACGGGCAGTACCGATCTCGGAGGCAAGTTCATAATGAGTCATTCGTAGCATCGGTTGCTGCTCTGACGTGGAACTCAGCAGTTTTTCAGCTAGCCGCACATCCAGCGATTTGGTCTGTCTCGCTTGAAGTTGTTCACCCATATGCATAATTCCTTCTAGCAGGGTACCGAATACGGTTTTACGTATCGACTCGTATTCTTGCACCCAGCGGAGGAAGCTGAGTTTAGATACAAACAACGCCTCGACCTCTGTCTCAGCCTCAATGACTGCAGGGTAGTCACGTCCACTCAGGCCGCTAAGAACAAGAAGGGCGCAAATTTCCCCAGGATTAAGTTTACTGATAACCTGCTTGCTCCCGTCCTGCCCGATTTGGCTGATGCGAACGCTACCTTTCAGCAATAACATTCCGTAAAACGTTGCTTCCTCTCGCTGAAAGAGACAGGATTTTATGGAGAATGTTCGCACTTCCGGCTTTGCTTCTGCCCAATCCTCGGGGCGAACATCCCTCAAACACGGGTAAACTTCTAGCAATCTCATATCCCTGACTGGAGTCATATCCGTCCCCATCCTTTAAATTTCATTTTCTTTAAATATCCAATTATTAGTTTCCTCAAGATACGAACGTCTTTATGTTGGGGGCATAATAAAATTCGGGCGGTGGCTCTACAGAAATACTAAGGGCAAACACCAGACATCTATTTGGGCCAGAAATATCAATTAGCTGCCTTGACAGAAATTCTCCCAATTCACAGAACTCACAATACTTCAACAATAATAAGAATCGTCTGGATACGCAGCAGCCGGCGATCCCAATATAAGCAACGTTACCCGTTAGCGCAATCTAATAACTGTATATGGTACTATGTGACATACCTACTTACGCATGCTATCTTCAATTACAATTTCTTTAATGATAGCTTCTACAGTATCCAGTTTAGTAATAAATTCATTTTGAATCCAATTTTCACCTTGTTTTGATGTGAAATAGTAATTATTTTTAAATAGACTTTTCTTTTTCACGTAACTTTGAACCCACTTAATTTCATTTTCTGAATCTGTTATTCCTAAATAATATAAAGGTTTTATTGCAATTTTCATTAATGGCTTTTCAAGATCAGATCTAAAGTAGCAAAGATGAGATATAATAGAGAAATAACTTAAAGCAGCTCCCTCACAGTTTTGACTAGGTAGAAACTGATCAACAGTAGTAATTATCTCTTCATTTGAATACTTATATGGATCTTTATCAACACTTTTTAAAATGTCCTGCAGTTGGGGGCTACGAGAGAATTGATGAATAATTATTTTCATCCCCTTGCTTGTTTTTGATCTTCAGTCCTTATACACGATTTTCACAAAAATTCATACTTGAAGTATTCGCGAAGTGATTAAACTTTCCTCTCGTTACTTCAACGAATCTAGGGAGCAGTTGCCGCGAGGCGACCTGCTCCCTGATTATCACGCTATCGTTCTTACGTTAGCGTAATCCCCTACGTTTGTCTTAATAAGAAATAATATATTAACTGGTCTCTTAATTCTGTTTCTCTTTCAAAATTTAGTTTTCGAAGTAAGTTTATTGATTTCTCATTTTCTTGCTCGACAGTTGCTTCAATTAATTCTAAGCTCATCTCTTTGAAACCAAAATCTATAACAGGCTTCAATGCTTCTTGCATAATCCCTTTTCCCCAATATCCTTTCGCTAAATCGAATCCGATTTCTGCTCTAGGTTGTTTGCCTTGAAACCAGCAATGGAAGCCACAAGTCCCTATTAACTGAGCATCGCTCTTGCTAAAAATCCCCCATCGACAACCAGTATCATCTATATGGAATTTTATGATTTCTTCAGCTTCGTTTATATCTTTGCATGGACTTATATCTATAAATCTTGTAACATTCTCATCTGAAAAATGCCTAAATACAGCTTCAGTGTCGTCTACAGTAAGAATTGCGAGTTTCAGCGTTTCTGTTTCGAACTCAGGGAAAATAATTGACAATTCTTTATGCCTCCTATCAAGAAGATTTTGCTAACTATATAATACCAATAAATTCCACATATTAGGAGGACTTAGCCCAATTTGAATGAAAACAGGGAGCGACTGCCGCAGCAATCTCTCCCTTGTTTATTGTACTAACGTTCCCAGTTAGCGTATTCATGTGCTCAATTAAAAGTTGTCCCTAATAAACAAATAAAGAGTTACAATAATTAAAATGGCACCGAATAGACGCGTTAAAAAAATATCTATTGAAGTAGCTTTCCATTGCTTTACGTTAATAAAACGCAATTTCCTCATGAATTCAGGTTTTATTATGGAAAGTGTTCCTGCAAAAATAAATAAAAGACGAACAGATAATGTAAATATAAATTCTCCCATACTAGTTCCTTTACTCCGCTAAATTCTCATAACTCATATACTTGAAGTATTCTGCGAAGTGATTGAGCAATACTGCCCGTTACTTCAATGAACCGTCCCTATAAGCGATACAAACAACTCTTTCGTCTTATGGTATTTAGGGGAATCAGACGGTAACAAACCACATGCATATTCCATAGTCACTTTACGACCGAACAGAACTTTTTTTGTAGTTTTGATACCACAATCTTTGCAATTAAAACCACATCCATCTTGTACGTTTTTCCATCGTCCCTCAAATGAATGTATCGCTCTATTTTTTGCAAAGCTTACCGTTACCCATGGTGAAAATATCATTCCTAGAATGATGAGTATAATGGCTATGATGCTAACAAAATTTCTTTTCATTAACTCACCCCAATTTATACCTTTATAAAAAACATTATGAATAGCTTGATTTATTGCCGCACATTCATTCTGGGGTTTGGCAGACAATCACTCATCGTACACTATTGTTTCCCGAAGGAGTGCAACGAGGCAGACTATTTATCAGTTAATCCCATGTTTAGTTCTTACTGCTGAAATAAAATTTTTCTGTATTTCGTCAATCCTTTTTTCAACTTCTTTTATTGTCATCCCATATACTTTTGAGTTACCGTATTTATGTTCCAGGTGGCACTAAACGTTTACGTTGACCGAGAATTCCTTAATCTGTTGTATTATTACCGGGATAGTGCTGGGATCTTTTATTTCAAATAGATAATTAGCTTCGTCTCTAGTAGGTGGTATTTCTCCCGAATGTCCTTGTCGCTCCAACACTTCTAAAAAGCTCGATGCACTTCTGAAAATAGCTTTACTTCTTTGTGTTTGTTCAACTCGTGCTCTCAGTATTTCAATAGGTAAATTAAAGTAAACAATAATGCTTTTAAATCCCTTTTTATGGAAATATCTGAGTACATTTGTTCGTCCTGATTTATTTAGATTACAATTGCTTAAAATGATATGAAAATGCATGATTATCCTGATCAATGACTACAGCTTGCTGTAAGGCAGATTCCAATTCATTAGCGAAGGTAGTTTTTCCACTATGCGTTATTCCAACTGTCATAATTACTAGGCGATTCATATAATTAATCGCTCCTTTATGTAGGTACTTTCAGATTCTGAGCAAGAGTTTCCTTAGCTGTCAATTATGAGTTGATTGGATACATCCTGTAAGCATGAAAATAGCAACTAAGAACGGTATGAGTATTTTCTTCTCTTACGCTCTCCTCTTTTAATATATCAACGGTTAATTTGTTCAATTTGTTAACTATTATTGATTTTGGATAGACATTTTTATTTGTTTCATATGATAACCATCCGTATCGTGCGTTATGACTTTGATTAAGCTGCTGTTGGATTCAATCACCCATACAGTATCTTTATCAATTTGTACTGTAGAAATTTGCTGAGTCGGTGGTTGACCAGGTATACCTTGAACTGTCACCAAGTTATTGCTAAGAGGTACCGCTATTTTATTTACTGCCCAAATTGTTAGAACTGTAAGCCAAATCATAATAAAAAGTGCATAGCCCTTTTTCTGCGACATGTCTTCCTCCTTTATTTTCCCTAAAATTGGTAATCTAAAATTAGACGTTTTAAAAGTCATTTCGTTTCGCTGTCAATTTTTCACTAGTATCTTTTAAACGCCCCTTAGCATTGCTGGTGTCAATTGATTCGACCCATGCAAACCCATCGGACTCATAACGTGGGAAGACATGCATATGATAATGTGTTCTCTTAGACTAAATTCCCGTTACTTCAATAAAAAAAGGGAGCAGCTGCCGATCACGGCTACCTACTCCCTATTTTTAGCTAACGTTCCCCTTTAACTTCATTTACTACCTGATTTATCTTCGGAATTATAAAGATAGCCTTCTATTTTTGCAATATCCCATAGATAATTAAATAGTTCCGAAAAAGAATCGTTCTGGTGTCTCCAGCTTTCGTTATAAGCTAATATTTTCTCAGGTGCAATTTGATTTTCTTTCCAAACCGTTCCTTTCGTATTGTTCTACTATCCTGCCTCCCTTTAAATTCGCTTAAAAGGCTGCCTCGCGGCAGCCCATTCCTGTTTAACTATATCGTTCTTACGTTAGTCCCATATGCATTTAGTCCTTTTCTCTAACCCTGCCAAATTCAACTTTTGATGATGTATCCTTATCTAGATCTAGGTTTTTATAAGCGTTTAATATGTCAGGTACGTACTTCTCGGTCAATGCAAGACCTTGAATAATTTGTTCACGTTCAGAATGACTAACGACTAATAATTCATGATTACAATTTTGGCAAAAAAGACGCCAGTAATCGTTCTCCTCATTTAACTGAGCAATATTGTATTTCCCCTTATGAAGGCACTTGGGACATATTAAACTAAACAACACTATCCCAACCTTTCATTCAATTCCCGCCTATAAAGTAACCATTTTCGTTGCAACTTTCTCTCGGAATGCCTGGTCATGCTCCACAAAAACCATAGTAGGATTAAAGCTATTAATAAGCTCTTCAACTTGCATACGTGAATACACATCAATAAAGTTTAGCGGTTCATCCCAAATATACAAATGAGCTTTCTCACATAAACTTTTTGCGATAAGCAACTTTTTCTTCTGCCCACCCGAGTATTGAGATATATCTTTCTCAAACTGGATCCGCTCGAAATCCATCTTACGTAAAATCGATTTAAATATCGGTTCATCAATCTGATTGTCTTCAATAAAGTCAGCTAACTTCCCTTTTAAATGAGAGGTATCTTGCTGAACATAAGAAATGATAAGACCTGAACCTAGGTTCAAAGTACCCCTATGCTGGATTGGATCTCCTAGAATAAGTTTTAGAATACTACTTTTCCCGCTTCCATTCTTTCCATCGAGCACGACTCGGTCTCCTGCTACAACAGTAAAACTTATTGGCGAATTCACTACTTCACCTTCATAGCTAACAGCCACGTCTGTTAACTGAATGAGTTCTTTCGATTTGTATGCTAAAGGCTCTAATTGCAATGACTCCGTCTTCTCCACATTTTTTAGCAACGTTGACTTTTCTTCAATCGCTTTATTTTGCCTTGATTCCAGGTTCTTTGCACGTTTCATCATTTTGGCAGCTTTATGTCCAACATACCCCTTGTCCAATTTGGAACCAGAATTCGTTGTACCATTTTTGGAAGCTTCTACTTGATTAGACCAATTGGCTGAACGTTTTGAAGATTGTTGTAGTCTTCCAATATCTTTTTGTAATCGCTCATTTGTCTTCTCTTCATGTTCCTGCTGTCTATCGAAATTCAGCCTCCAAGAAGAATAACTACCACTTTGAACTTCGATATTGGCTCTGTTTATGGACAAGATGTGGTCAACGCAGCCATCCAAAAAGTTTCTATCATGTGAAATTAGAATGAACCCTTTTTTCCTTTTCAAATAGGTAGAAACCATCTTTCGCCCATGGGTATCTAGGTGATTGGTTGGCTCATCAATTAATAGAAATTGCCCTTCATTCAAAAATAGTGCAGCCAGCAAAACCTTCGTTTGTTCCCCATTCGATAATGTTTCAAAGGGTCGGTACATCACTTCAGCGTCGACATCTAAATACGATATTTCCCGAAGAAACTCCCAATCTTCAGCCTTAGGACATATCTCTTCTACGATTTCATAGGTGAGTCTGCTTTTATCCGAAACTGGATATGGGAAATAGTTGAATTCGACTGAAGCAATAATTTTCCCGTTGTATTCGTATTTTCCTAATAATAGATTGAAAAAAGTTGTCTTACCTCGACCGTTCCGGCCAATAAAGCCAAGTTTCCAATCTGTATCTATTTGAAAGCTAACATCCTCAAAAATAGGATCAAAGCTGCTCGGATATGAAAATGTTAGGTTTTGTACTTGAATCATTGACATGGTGGGTTCCTCCTTTTTATAACGCACTACTTCTTTATAAAAAGTCGGTATATATCCATCTATTCTCTTTTCACTCCGTATAAGTGCAATGGATACTAACGACTTATACGGAGTGAATCATGTGTAATTACCGTTTCAGTACTCATGCGCCCTCCTTTAACCTTCACTCTTATTGTTATAATTCATTGATTGGCACTGTAAAGTTTTCTTCCGATCTGGACTCTCGCGTTTCATTTACATTTAATTTCCAAGAAACAATGATGCGGTTCTAGTTCTTGTAAGTATACCACATTTGATATTCCTTAAATCAGCCATTAGAAGTATCTGGCACTGAGAATCTCTAAATTAGTACGGAATGTCCGAACTAATCTCACTCTCCGCACTAATAATTCCCAAATAGTCCGAATTAGCCGAACTAATTCGTCTCCGCCGACCCTTTCCCGCAAAAAGTGGGCATTTAGTTCGGTAA
>NZ_WHNY01000080.1 GCF_013141695.1 Paenibacillus plantarum | reverse complement strand
AGTGAGGCGAATTTCGTTCGTAATTAGTAATTTTACTGACCGCTTCATAGAAAGCGATTCGATGTCTGATGACAAGAATCTCAAGAATCTGTTCCGATAAATGACAATAAATTATTCCGATTGCCCCCGCCGCTGATTTTGGCGGGTTATTATCCATTTAAATAAACCTATATCCAACGTTTTTTGTTGATTAGTGCATTGAAACAATAATTTAACCTAATTTTGGCGGATATTAATCGGATTATATTCTTGTCACTCGACAGATGACAAGAACTTGACTTGATGTCATAAATGACAAGAACTTGATCCCGTTCCCGAATTCCCGAGTGTTTTTTTTCCGCAGCAAAAAAAAGCCACCCGCGTTTTTATGAAGGCAGGCTGGCTTCACGAAACAAACGATAAAAATTGAGATAGATTGAATCACTTTCCTTTGGTAGTGGTGAACAGTCCCATCTCAGCAATTTGAAGAATTTGAAGTGCATTTAAATCATTAATCTCTTAGTTGCTTCACCCATATCCTCAGCTCACCCTTCTCTTCTCAGCTTTTCTCTTAGCTATAGACACACAACACATCCTGTTAGCTTAATTAGTGAAAGTAGCCGACTGCAGTCTCAATGCCGGCGGCCTCATTGTAATTTTGGTACTGCTAATTATTTACTTTAATAGCCCCCCAATCAACATATCACGTTGATTGGGACCCATTATTTAATATAGTGACAGTAAGATTTGGTGGATTTCATTATCGTCATGTAATAGGATGAAAGGACCGTCCTCTGTAGTGAACTCTTTCATATCGGCTGCCTTTCCATCAATCGATAACGTTGTTTGTCCACTGGACTTTTGTAATAAATTTATGACAGTAATGTGGTACTCAGATTTTCCGAAACGGTAGATTACGGCAAACTCCGGCCATTCTCTTGGCATACTTGGGCAGATGAACAACCGTTCTCCTCTACGGCGCAGACCGAGAATCCATTCAATGCCGGCTTGGTACATCCAACCTGACGCACCTGTATACCAAGTCCATCCAGCACGACCTTTATGAGGCTCCTCTGTATACACGTCAGCAGACATGACATAAGGCTCACCCACATATTTTCGAACTTCAGATGACGTTTTCGTATGCATGATAGGGTTCAACATGTGGAATAGTTCAAATGCTTTGTCTCCTTCACCAAGCCCACACCAAGCAATGATGCTCCAGATTACACCGTGTGTGTATTGACCTCCGTTCTCACGGATCCCTGGAGGATAACCCTGAATGTAACCTGGACTTGGATCCGTTTGATCAAACGGTGGATACAGAATATGCGCTACCGACAAGCTGCGATCTACAAGCTCACGATCAAAAGAACGCATAGCCTGCAACGCTTTGTCTGCCTGCGACAAACCTGAAATGACGGACCATGATTGTGCGATTGCATCAATTCGACACTCCGCATTATGGATGGAACCAAGCCATTCTCCAGAATCGGTGAATGCTCGTCGGAACCATTGGCCGTCCCACCCTTTTTCGTTAAGTGAATCTGCCAGTTTGTCCTGTATCCGCCTGTAATTTTCTGCCCGCTCGTGCTCACTGCGTTGTTCACATAAATTAGCCATTCCATGCAAAACAAGACCCAAGAACCAGCCGAGCCACACGCTTTCGCCTCGTCCTTCAGCGCCAACACGACTCATCCCGTCGTTCCAGTCTCCTATTCCGATCAGCGGCAGCCCATGCTCACCAAACCGTAAACCTCGGTCGAGTGCACGAAAGCAGTGATCTAAGATCGTACCGCTTTGCTCGGACAACACGGTCGGCTCATAGCGTTCATGTTCCATTTCACTTAATGGCTCGCTTTGAAGATACGGAACGGTTTCGTTCAATATGCTCTCATCTTCAGTATGTTCCATGTACCTGACCACAGCATATGGTAGCCACAACAAATCATCAGAAAAGCGAGTACGGATACCGCGGTGCGTTTCCTCATGCCACCAATGTTGAACATCGCCTTCTTCATATTGGTGGCTGGCATGAAGTACAATTTGCGCCCGTGTGAGGTCAGGACGACTATGGAGCAACGCTAGTGAATCCTGCAGCTGATCCCGGAAACCGTAAGCCCCACCCGCTTGATAAAATGCAGAACGCGCCCACATCCTGCATGAAAGTGTCTGGTATAGCAACCAGTTATTCAACATGATATCCATCTCAGGACTAGGTGTAGAGACCCTAATCGTGCCCATTGCATCATCCCAAAACTTTATCACATCCTCGTATGCCTGATCGCAAACAAGAGTTTGACGATACTTCTGTGTAAGCTCCGCCGCGGTTTCACGAGAATCCTCACAGCCTAGTAGGATGTAGACAATTTGTTCAGAATTAGGCTTAATTACGAATTTGGTTTGAATAGCTCCACAGCCCTCGTATGTTGGCCCAGTTGTGCCTGACAAGTGAAGTCGGTTCATGACAGCAGGATGATCAATACTGCCGTTCCGGCCAATAAACTCCAAGCGATCCGATGTCCATGTCATGTCCATATTTGTACTAGCAGCTTCCTGATGGTTTCCCTTCTCCCACTCTGCCGATGCTTCCATTTGCGGATGAATCGTTAAAAACGCGGTTGCGTCGCGGAAATTCTCTTGATACGTATTTCGTGCCATCAGTACTTCATTCTCTGAATCCCATTCCGAGACGATGAAAGAAGCATTCCCTTCACGGTGCACACCAAGTACCCATTCAGCATAATAAGTGACCGATATTTTCCGATGTTCGGACGATGTGTTTTGCAATCGCAATTTGATCACTTTAACGGGATCGTCCAGTGGAACGAAAACGGTCATTTCTTGCAGAAGACCATGACTTTCATGATGATAACGCGTATACCCACGACCATATACGACCTTATAGCTGGAAGTTGGCTGCTCGCGGGCTGGTGTCAACGACCAATATTCCATGCTTTCCTCGTCTCGTAAGTAGCATACTTCCCCTTGTTGGTCGATGGAGGGATCGTTTGACCATGGCGTCAATTTACATTCGCGGCTGTTGCGCCACCATGTATACCCTGTGTACAGTTCCGATGTTATACATCCGAATTTCGGGTTAGCCATGACGTTAATCCATGGTGAAGGCAGGTAATTACCGTTTTTAAGAACGATATGGTACTCGCGGCCATCTGCCGTAAAACCTCCCCAACCGTTGAAGAAGAGAAGATCATTCGTTTCAACAGCCTTTGCAGGAGCAAAGCGGTTTGGTGGTGCCGTTATCAGAATCGTCTCATCCGAAGTGTAGCTCGGAACAGATGCTTTTAATTGCGCCTTTAGACTTGGACCGTCAGCTCGCAGCACAATACGGGATACTGCATACAACAATGACTTGTCGCCATCTGCTAATTGAGTGACGGGCAATACGTGAACGCCCCCTTGCCCTGATCCTTGTCCGCTAATGATTTGTTCGACCATGCGCCGAAGGGCTTCCTGCAAATCCTGCTGATATCCCTCGACAGATTCATTCAAAATCACAAGATCGATGAACAGCCTGTTATGACGCAAGTACTCAAATCCAATGATTAGCTTGTTAATAAATGATAGATTTACTGCATCTGAAACCCGTATTATGACTATGGGCAAGTCACCTGATATCCCGTAAGCCCACAATCCCTGCTGTCCCTTTTTGTTAACAGCAATACTACTCTCTCGCTCTGGGCGTAATGGTGCCGCGTACAACGTACAACCCGCAAGCAATTGAAAAACAGCTAGATCGGCAATAGATATATGTAAATGCTGAACTTCAATTTGACTCCTCGTCCAAGCAAGCTGAAAAGATCGTTCGATTTGTTGTTTCTGAGACAACTGCTGCACAATATCTATTGCTTGTTCCTTCGACTCTGTTACGCCAGTTAGAGCTGTCAATTCAACTTGTTCACCAGCCTGTAGCGTTAATCGCCGTCGCATGATAAATGCAGGATCAGCCACCGACCCAACCGTGCTGCCAAGTCGGGTTGCGATTCCATTAGGTCTTGATAACGTATATCCCCTACCAATAAACCGTGCACGATCGGTTTCAAATTCTACCGGCCCAAGTGGCCTGCCGCCAGTCGTTAACGTGTGGAACGCCCATACGGATTTTTCTCCACCATCTCGAGGACGTTTACGTGCAAGCAGGCACTCTGCATCAGCTTCAAATTGTGTTTCAATAAATAGCTTAGTAAAAGCTGGATGCGCTTTATCCGCATTATGAGGCGCTAATGCGATTTCGAGAAACGTCGTCACCTCAAGAGTCCGAGCTTCACTCCCCTTATTGACAATCGTTAAACGACGAACTTCTGCGTTCGAATCAGGCGATACACAGATTTCAAGTGTCGTGTGCACATCCCCATCTTCACATAAGAACGTAGATCGATCTTGTGCGAACTGCGCCAGTTGCTTATTTGACGGCAAGCGACATGGTTGAAAAGTCGGAGACCACACTTTATCCGATATGACATCCCGAATATACATATAACTTCCCCAGTTGTCCGTCACTGGGTCCTCCCGCCAGCGGGTTACATCCATGCCTTCAAACCGTATGAACCCGCTGCCGCTATTAGAGATCATCGTGGTAAGTGTCCCGTTCGAATGTATATTTAATTCCGGTACTGCCGTATTGGCAGAGTCATATTCCCGCAGAGGAGCTATATGAGCCGGTTTCGGTTTTTCGATTCGTGACTGACCGGATAATTCACGATTTATTATCGTATTCCGTGGTGGAATCCGCTCTTGTAACAAGAGTTCCGCAGCCTGCACCCGTTTATCGCGATGAAAATGATCATACATTTTACTCGGCAGCAATACATTGGCAAGCGTCAGTAAACTCATTCCTTGGTGATGTGCCATAAAACTTCGAATGATCTTGTAAGTATCACCTTCAGGCATACGTCCAGGGGTAAAATCAATGGCCTCATAATAGCCATATTGTCCGCGCGCGCCTAGTTCCTCCATTCGTTGCAAATCGTTCAAGCCTTTACTCAGGGCAAAAGGAAGTGCCATGACTGTCGCATACGGCGCCAGAACCAAATCTTGCTCAAGACCGCGTTTGAAACCTAGGCCTGGGACACCGAAAGCCCGGTATTGGTAATTCATTTGATAATCAAACGCGTAATAACCGGATTCCGAGATACCGAAAGGGACACCCCGTTCATGCGCATATTCGATTTGTCGGTTCACGACACCTCGATACGTACTTTCCCAGATCGTGTTCCGATAAGTGCGCATAATCAGCCCTGGCATCAAGTATTCAAACATTGTACCGGACCATGAAACCAGAGAAATCTGATTCCCTTGCCTTTTTACCGTTCGGCCGAGCGCATTCCAATGGGATACAGATATTTGCCCTAGTGCAATCGCAACAAAGCTTGTCTGTCTAGCCTCGGAAGCTAAGAGGTCATAGAGAATGTTATCCCGCTGGTTCGAAGACGCATGGAAACCCAGTACGAAAAGTTTGGCCTTATAATCATAAAGCGGTCTGAAGTCGGTCTCCATGATCAATGTCTCGAGACGATCGATCAGCTTGTTGCCGAGCTCTAGCCAATCACTAAAGGCTATTTGGGGTGATGAGTTCCTATCTTGCTTCACTTCGTTAAATACATGAGGATCTTCTTGTCCGATGTATGTCACTTCTTCAGGACTTGTTTGATCGAGCTCAACGGAAAACTCAACTTGTAAGCCCGAATTGCCAGCAATAATTGACGTAAATGGATTTTTGCTTCGTGTGAAATCAATCTTTAGCCAATGGGCTAATCCTTGCTTAACTGTCATCAAACTAGCCACGAAATTCCCCGAATCCACTGTTGAGACATAGGCCGGCGGCAGTACATCAAGGGAAATGGTATCGTACCAGTTATATAGATGCCCGTTCCATTTGTCTAACTTTTCGACGGTGCCCACAGTCCGTTCTAAACGCTCCACAAGCTCGGGAGTATCAATAAATCCGAAATCCCGAGCAGCTAAGGCAGCTGTCAACAAGAAACCAATATTGGTTGGAGACGTGCGATGCGCAACGCCATTTGGAGGATCCATTTGCACATTATCCGGTGGCAGAAAGTGATCCTTAGGCCCTGCATAATCCTCATAAAATGCCCAAATTTGTTTAGCCAACACACGCATTTGGTCTTCTTCCACATCTGTGAATTGCAGCTCTTCCTGTGGAATTGGCTGGTCCAGCCAGCGGACAGCGAGAGGAGCTAATGCCCAAATTAAACCAAGCGTGAAACCCAGCCATCTTAACGCACTTTCCTGCTGCAGTGCTACCGCTATGGCAAAGAGGATAATCAATGCATATCCGCCACGTGATCCTAGAAGCAACGCCTGTTGTTTTCCCTTATTGTTTCGTTCAATTTGAGAAGAACTTGTCCATTCAAGCATACGACGTTTGCTAATTGACAGTCTATATAGGGTTTTCCCGATCGCATCGAGCAGAACCGCACTTTGGAATGGTAAGGTCAAAATATTCATTAAGACGTGTAAAACCGTTGACAACACCCTCCGTGGATGCCAAATGACGGTCTTCATGTGAACAAATTGCCGGATAATCGGTAATAGCATGGTTGCAAGAATGAAAGAAAACCAACCTACCGAGGATCCAGGCAGAACACTTAAACCAAGTGCCAAGAGTATGAGATAAGCAATTGGAAGTAAGCTGCGGCGCAAGTTATCGATCACTTGCCAACGTGTAATAGCGGACAGATCTACGGGTCTTAATGTTCCACGACGGTCGCAAACATGAGGGAAAAGCCAACAGAGCATCTGCCAATCTCCTCGGACCCACCTGTGCAAACGCTGTTGATATGCTAGAAACTTTGACGGGTGGTTATCGATCAGTTCAACATCCGATAGCAGAGCTGCCCGCAGAAAGCCTCCTTCAAGCAAATCGTGGCTAAGCACTGTATTTTCAGGAATACGTTCGCATAAAAGCTCTGCAAATATATCCACATCAAAAATACCTTTTCCCGTAAAAATCCCCTGCTCCATTGCATCCTGGTAAGGATCTGAAGCGGCAAAGGCATACGGGTCCAATCCTGGCTCCGAACAAATGTAAGCAAGCCTCGATTGCATGGCTGACTCATAACTAGTTCCAATCCGAGGCTGCAGTACTCCGTATCCTTCAATGACCCTAGTTCGCGCTTGATTTAAGCGTGGTCTGTTGTAAGGAAGATGCAGCGTACCAATCATTCTCTGTGCGCTTCCCATTGGAAGTTGTGTATCCGCGTCCAATGTTATGATGTAGCGAATTGGCGGTAAATCCACGGTTTCACTTAACATAGAATCGAAACTCGTCTCTTTGCTTCCTTTCAGCAGTTCGACAAACTCCACCAATTTTCCGCGTTTTCGTTCCCATCCCATGAATACTTCCTCAGCAGGGTTCCACTTTCTGCGGCGCTGGAAATAATGAAAGGTTGCTCCTTCTGGGATCGCATACATACGGTTGAGAATCGCAATTTTTTCTTTGGTAAAAGTAACAAGCGCTTCGTCTTTGTGAAGCGTTTCTTCCGCAGCATCAGTAAAATCACCCAAAAGAGCGTAATGTATGTTCGGATCGCGGTTGGCTAAATAATGAATTTCCAGACGATCAACAAGCTCTTCTACTTCCTCTGTTGTCGACCATATGGCAGGAATGACGACCATCGTGGTTGCATTGGAAGGTACTCCGTTTGAAAAATCATAACGCAGCAAAGGCCGAGGGCGTATCATTCTCTCAATACCAAAGTGGAGCCAAGTAATGACCCATTCGCTTACAGGAAGGGAAAGCATAAGTAAAACAACTACCCACCCTAACGGTGTTAATCCACGATCTCCCCCAATCCAAAAAGCAGATGCTATCAGTGCAAGCGCGAACAATCCGATTAGCAAAGATAAATAGGTACCAGTTGATCTTTTGGCAATACCTATTCCACGCACTTGTCTAGTTTTACTGCATAATCGCAAGGAATGCTCTAACTTCTTAATTCCAGCTGGTTCAAATAAAAAGTAAGCCACAAACGTCGATCGTGGTAAGTCATCTGCCTGCCCTCTTTTTTCACTCCACCGATCATTCTCTTCATTCGAAAGAGCTGCTGCAGTTTTTGCAATCAAATTTTCGGGTATACGCATACGGTGCGCTAATTTTTCAACTCGATGAAGGATTTCGTTCTTGCTATAAGAATCAAGCCGCGAATAGTCACCTGTACGATCCTGACGAAACGTTTGATCTAACAAGCTAATGCGTTCAAATAAGCTATTCCAATCCATACGCTCATTTTTTCGCAAGCTGCTGATTAAATTACCTGCCTTAACCTGAAAGGAGGATTGAAGCTGATGCTCGTACGATACAATGCGGTCCAGATCCATAGAACTATTCTCTAATTTGCAAACTAACCATTCCCGCACTGTCGCTGAATCCTCTGCCCACTCCCGCAAGTGACTAATCAAATGGACGATCCATGGACCTGATAGCGGTACTTGTTGCTCTGCTTCTTCTAAGACTGCGTTAATCGTCTCTGGATTTAACTTGGTAGGTTCTATTCTTGAAAGTAACTGTTCAACTTCTACGCAAACCTCCCGACGTTCCCGGACAAGTGCCATCGTTTCAGATAGCCTTCCTATCAAAGACATCCTTAGTATGAGTGAGATGGAACAGGTTTCAGCAAGTTTCAACGCCGATACTTCTTGATATGCGTTCATATAGGATACAAGGGTTTCCTCATCCAATATACCGTCAACTTGCTCCAAATAATCCTCACAAAGATTCTGGATTCGTAACATACCCTTCTTTTGAAAAGAAGGTAAGTAATTAAAAGAGCGGTTGGTAAAATTAGCTTTTACTTCTATTGCTTGTTCCTCAATAAATTCAGCATTATCAAGCAGCCATTCTTCCGCTGGTAAGGCACAACTTGCGGGACTGTTTTGCAACGATATAACAAAATCCCTTAAACTCTCTATGTTCTTCTCAAATTGATTCCATATGTATTTAGGCTGGATTCGCACTAACGTTGGCGTATGCTGTAAGGCAAGTTCTCGCGCTCTTTGACAAATTTTATCCGTATTATTTACCATTGGCCCCTCCGGAGATCAGTTTATACAATTTCTTGTCTTACTGTCGTCCGGTATAACGAGAATTCCGGGACAATGAAATTATCCCCAGTTTTGTATAATATCATTAGTAAAATTTATGTTTGCATGACTGTAAACTTTTTTAAGTCATTTCAATTGCTAATTAACGCACCCTATCGGTACTGATGATAGCCAGCTGACTGCACTATGAATATTATCGAATTCACGATAAATCAATTCAGTTGAATCTTTCTTTTCAATAGATTGTCCTACGTCGATATTAGGAACTGTTTTCTCTGGAAAGACGATAGCTATAATTTCTATGCCAGCGTCTAATAATCTAGGAAACCATTCGTCAGACAACCATTGTGTCTCCTTTGCTATAAACAGACTATGGCTTTCATCGAACAATGCTTTTTTCGCCTTTTTTATCGCTGCAAGTTCAACTAATTTATTAAGGGGGAGGCGAAAATCTTCCTCATGAGCTAAATAACTCCAGCGAATCACTACAGATTCAATCACATCATCCCAAAAAATATGAGCTTTATCAGAAAAGTAATAATGTAACATGATTAATCTCTCCTCTCACTTGCTGATCTAATGACAGTTACTATCGCGATAGTAGTATTAGCTTCCCAGAATCAATTTATTATTTTAACTGGTGCTTGCTAAAGTACGTTATTTATATTATTAAAACACTCCTTCATGATTTTTACGAAAATAAAGAGGCCGCACGTATATGCAAGCCTCATCTTTAATACTTAGGGTTATCAAACGTCCAGTTGCAGACGCGAGCTCCGCAATAGCTAGAAGCTGGATTGTTTCGATCTCCTGTTCAGCATGCCATGCTACAGGCTCCAATCCGCAAGGACGGATAGTGGCATCCGCAAGTCCCTTCATACGGTGCATCAGAATGGCCTTAAAATTGTCCACGGCAATCATTTCTACGCCCTCGAGTTGCTGTGCCGAATCGAAGAGCCAACGTCCTTTCGCATGAAGATCGCAGCCATAAAGGGACTGATCCAACCGTTAGTAAGACCAGAGTCTCCGTCTTTACAATTATAATTAAGCATGATATGTTACCATTATAGGTTCGTTTTTTGAAACCGAGTTTCATACAATGAAACATTGGAGGAGTGATGGAATGGATACAAAGGATCATGATTAAAGCCCAATTTGGAGCTAACGCTTCTAAATATGTCGTTAGCCCACGTCATGCATCCGGCCAAGATTTGAAAACATTAGTCGAGTGGGCTCAACCGGAGAATGCCGCGCAGGCGCTCGATATCGCAACCGGAGGCGGACATTGCGCCTTGGCGTTGGCCTCCTTTGTCGGTGAAGTGACCACGCTGGACATTACTACCGAGATGTTGCAAGAAGCGGAAGTTTTCCTTACCAAGAAGGGCTGCACGAATATCAGGTACGTTGTTGGGGACGCGGAGAATCTTCCCTTTGCCAAAGAACAATTCGATATGGTCAGCTGCCGAATCGCCGCCCATCACTTTCCTGACCCCGACCGATTCGTAGAGGAAGCATGGCGCGTATTGAAGTACGGCGGAAGCTTTATTCTAATGGACAACATCTCTCCAGAAGCGGATCGACACCCTCTATAATGATATTGAACAACGGCGAGACCCCAGCCACTTCCGCACTTGGAAAAAAACGTAGTGGATTCGTCGCATCGAGCTGACCGGCTTCCGGGTGGAACAGCTGATGCAGACAGGAAAGCCGTTCGAATTCGCTACTTGGTGTGCTAGAATGAATGTCCCCGAGACGGATATGCTGAACTGGCCAGAATTAGTATTCGCCCCTGAACTACTTAAACCTCCTATTACTTGAGAAAACGGCAGCCGACTGGCTGCCGTCGTGGATGATTAGGGTATCCTGTAACCACGCATAACTCTTTAATGAAAACAGGGAGCAACTGCCGCGGCAATCTGCTCCCTGTTTATTGCGATATAGTCCACTGCTTAGCTTAATCGTACTTGTATTTGTTTAAGATGATGAATGTCGTGGTCAATAAATATCTTTAGATAAGACTCAATTGTAAATTGACGATTCCCCGAACCAATTGTAAATATTACATCACTCCCGATTCCAGACATCATTTCAATTAACTGTCTTCTTTTCTCAACAAACTCATCTATTAAAGAGCCAGTAGTTTTAAAAACACTGATATATTGAATAGCCTCACTATTATGCTCATCATGGTCCGGAAATGAGATTAATACAGCTCCTTGATTTATATATGGAAAATGTTTCTCCTGGATGAATTTATCCCAATAAAATAGATGACCTATTATTTCCTTAACTGACCATTTGCCTTCACTTATTGGTTCGAGG
Source organism: Paenibacillus plantarum (assembly GCF_013141695.1). GTDB lineage: Bacteria > Bacillota > Bacilli > Paenibacillales > NBRC-103111 > Paenibacillus_E > Paenibacillus_E plantarum. Next base: position 33,756 of record NZ_WHNY01000080.1, on the reverse strand, counting down.
AAACGAGGTTCATCTAGCTTTTTAAACCTCGTTATTTCTTCGATTATTACTCCATAGTCCAGTACTTCTTTATCAGCCATATTAATCCTCCTATATACCTTTTAAATAATGTTAATAATACCCGTAACTGGTGAAATTGTAAAGAACGTGCGTTCGCATAATATTTCTAGTGGGCTACACTCTTCTGCCCGTTAATTTAGAAAAGGCAACCGATCCGATGGCCAACAAAAAGTCTCCAATCCTGTCCATCGGGAATGAGATAATATTCTTGTCAAAATCGGGAATGGGATAAAGTTCTTGTCATTTGGTTTTGACAAGAACTTTATCCCATAAAACGAAAAAACCGCTATTTACGCGGCCTCTAATGACAAGAACTTGATCCCCATTCCCTAGCGCGCGCCAAAAGACAAAAAAAGCCCTCACTTCTAAAAACGTGAGGCTCCCTTTTAGTTGAAAAAAAGGCAGCCGTACCATTAAGGTCAGCTGCCAGATTGAACTCTCGTTCTTTCGTTAGCTTAAGGAGACATACCAAGTGGCTGGAACAGGAATGGCTCCCCATTTATGTAGGCTCCCAATAACGCTTGATCATTGGGTTACTCTTCGATCAATGGAGCCTGATCGAACCCCTGACCTCATCGGTGCCTGCTCCCTCCGTGGTCAGTTTCACAGCCCTCATTATGGGATTGTGAATTTCAAAGAACAATCACTTAGATAGCCATATCTCTCCATGTAGCGTTCAACCATTCCGCAAATAACTCTTTTTCCTCGAACTGTGGATAATGAGCTGACTCTTTGAAAATAACAAAATCCTTTTTAGATGCTTCCAGCACATTAAAATAGTCTCTTGCCGCATTTACGGATGTCATGTAATCATATTGCCCCATGACAAAATAAAAGGGAATCTCCAATCTATCGACAATGTCTGTTATATGATTTTTTGACTCTTCCTCCAATAAGATTTGCTGCGAGATCGAAACCCCCTTCATATAACGAATGACATCAAGTAAATTATATTCCCGATTAAAAAGAAAGCCTGTATAATAATCCCTGTTATCGTCAATTAATCGTGCTGCTCCGCCGTATTTCCGAATCATGTCTCTAGGGGTAAATTGTTCCCCTCGTTCGATGGGATCTCGAAGCTGTTCTAATTGTACCGCATCTTTTTGATTCCCTGCTTGCTTTGCTTGGTCTATAGTATAATCCAAACTGTCCAATTCGCTTTGCACATGAGCAGCAACCTGTCCAATACCAATATAAGCAACAAATTTCTCCGGGGCTTTAGCCGCAGCTTTCATCCCTATGTATGTACCAAAAGAATGACCTATCAGCAGCACTTTCGATTGTCCCAACATCTCTTTCACATCATCTGTAAGCTCCAATAAATCATTCACGAGCAAGTCTGTTGATAAATTGGAGTAGTCTTCAAAGAAATGATATGATTTCCCACTGCCTCGTTGATCATAGTGTACAATTGTAAAATTTTTCTCAAGCAATCTTTGGTATTTCCGTACATACGGAATTTCGGAACAACCTGGGCCGCCATGCACAAAGATCACTATCGGATTGCGCCGGTCGTTCCCCCTAATCATTACTTCATGCCTAGTGCCGTTGATGTCGATCTGCTCTAATAAACTTATGCTGTTGTCGCCTTTAATTGCAGGTGTCCATGTAGGGGAAATTAATCCGACCGCAACAAGAAGAACAACAGTCAATATAGTTATCTTAGCTATTTTTATGCCTTTTCTCTTCAATGGACAACTCCCTTTCTAAGCATTTCCTTCACCAGCTCCTGAATGTACGTTGAACATAAGCTTTGGATGTTCTTTCGTACCATGTCGTTCCCTATTTCCCGTGCGTGATAGGTTTAAAAATGAACAACCAACGGCATCATGAATGATGGTTGTGGTAGACGCTGAAGTAGCACTCCATGTGTTTATGTTAAGGACAAATCCTAATGGGTTCTTCTTACGCCACTCATGGTAATCAGGTGCTTCGCGTTCCACTGTGAACCGTCTCAACCTATTCCTCCGATTCTGCTCTCAGCAGACTTCCGTATTCAAACCAAACTTAGGTTTCCTTTACTAAGCAATCATAAGGCTGGAAGTAGCTAGGTTTCCCTATTTTACCATACAGACCTGCCCGTTAACGTAATAAAGGCTGCTTCGCGGCAGCCGTTCAAGTATCGTTTACGTTAGCTTTGTCAGCTTACCTAGGATGATGTCCATAATCTTTTAACATTTATTAATTTGTTTTCTTTAAATTCAAGTCTATATACATCAGGTTTGCTTGTTTGCTTCCAAAATATAATCTCTTTCTCTAACAGCTCCGCCAAAGGAGTAACCGTTTCTTTTGCTCGATTATATGAACTAGAAACAATAACATCTATTTTTTCATTACCTACAACTCAGCTACTTTTTTTGCGTCTAATTTTCCTTGTTTGGAGAGACTTGCTCCTCCTGCTAATTCAAGTTCCAGTGAAAATGGAGCTATACCATGACGAACAAAATAAATGTGAGTTGACATAAATCCTCCTATCAAACGTTTGCCCGTCACCGTAATAGGATACCGATATCAAGCCCTCGATAGCCTGTTCCGGTATTATTAAACTCTCGCTCCCAGTTAACGTAACAGCTTTTGTTGTATCTCTTGTTCTTCAACATAATTGCGATACGTATTACCACTGTAATAATCAACAATGTCTTGGTTAATTTCTGGGTACAGTTGAATCCTATGCAACTCCGAAATCGGAATCCATTTAACATCTGTTTGATTAGGATCTGGCTTTTGTGGAAGCTTGGGATATGATCCTGAGTTCAATTCACATTTAAATGTAATCCCCACAGAGTGGGTATCGCCATATATATAATTGCTTTTAATTGGTTGATATTCGTAAACAAAGGCAACAGGACCGACTTCTACGTCGACACATGCCTCTTCTTTTGCTTCCCTTCTCACAGCTTCAACAAAGGTTTCACCTGGCTCAACACCACCTGCAGGAAGATTGTAATGGACACCGTCACCATTATCATTCTTGTACTCGATAAGTAAAATGGCATCATCCTTAATAATCAATGCACACGCACGAAGTCGTATTTTTTCCATCCGGGTCACATCCGTTATCGTATTTTACCGTTTTGGATTATTGTACCATATTAGTTTTTTGTTTAGGAGATTCATTGTTTTAAACTGCCCAATAGCTTAATGAGGCTGCCAATCGTTTTGCGGTGGCAGCCTCATTTTGTAGTATATTGAAGTAACGTTTTTCGTTAGCTTAATTCTCTAAGTGATGAAAACTAGTTTAACTGGCGCTGTATTATATCGAGCAGAGTGCGTTGCTCCTCCTCCGGAATGCTCTCACCTAGGCGTGCCGCCATTAGCGGAAGCTCCCACTTAGCGATCTCCTCCCGGCTGTATCCGGTCAGTTCGAGATATGTGTCCTCGTACGTTTGAAGTAATATTGTTCTAAGTTGACCAAACGTCTGGATAACGACCTCGGAAAGCTCCTCCGGCAAGACCGCGTGACGCAGTATAATGATCGTTCTGGCTACATCGGCTTGTGCCGGACCACATACTGCGGTCATCCAGTCGATGACGACAGGCCCCCTTTGACTTATAAGCACATTGCCAGGATGGAAGTCACCGTGACAAAGATGATCACCCCCGGGAAGCTTGGATAGACGGCTTTCGATCACCTCTCGTAGCGGCTCGAAGCCGACGTGACGAATGCCGCTGATCATATAAGTCAGTCGACTTTTAATTGATTCCAAACGACCGGTTGCCTTGACGCCGTGTATCTTGGTGTGAAGTTGAGCCAGTTGACGGCCGTATTCTGCAGCTTTTTCCGGCTTACCCAATAGAATCTCTAGCATGGAAGGTCCCAGGATCCTCTCATATGCAAGTCCGGTAAGACCGTCAGTTTCTACGGTTCCATAAAATATCGGGGCACCTACCGCCAACTCCTCAATAGCGTTACTAATATTCCGCTCCAGGTCAAGCAGTTTAGGCTCGCGAAATACTTTAAGGACCTGTTTCGCCCCTAATGCATAAATATCCGCAGTGTTGCCTCTGCCAATCCGTTCGCCAACTACCATAAGAAACACCCTATTCCATTTTAGAATAATATTCCTATGTTTACTATAATCGAATAAGGTAAAAAGAAAAACTGGCAATCTCCTTAACGTACGCCTCAGTCAAGCTAGTAAATTGTGATAGTGATTATTGTAACAAACCTGCCCGTTACTTTAATGAAATCAGGGAGCAGCTGCCGCGGCAATCTGCTCCCTGTTTATTGTGCTATCGTTCCTTCTTTAGAGGTTATTGGTACTATCCATGATTGTACGATTGATGTCTTATTTTCAGTAGTATATGTTTGAAATTCATCTGGGAAATAAACTGGGCATGTGACATATAATGCTTCTAGTTCCGACTTATCAAACAGTTGGCCATAAGGACCTATAACATCACCTCTTAAAAAAGCAGTTTTGTTTTTCAATGCTTGCTGACCTATTTGTTGAAGAATACCAGGAATATTATTATCTCCGTGGAATGCATACGAAGTAAATATTAGTTCTTGTCGTATTTGTTTTCCAGATACAGAAGATCTTAACTCTTCATTGCTAAGTCCTAATGTTGAATATGAAACGGTCCCTGAAAAAGGTCCCCCAGCATACTTTACAATTTGGAACGGAAGTTTTTGATTACTTTCATTACTAGTCCAACCATATTGAATTTTTCCCATATGCTTTTCTAAAAAATCGGTATATTCATTCATACTATCTCCTATTTCCTACTCCTCGGTTACAAGGTATACATTCAAGTCTGGTGTATTCTTGATAATTATTTGATATTTCTTTTTCGTGTAACTTTAGGATCGAACTATCTTTTTGTCCACCCCTCTAGTGTATCAAAACTTAATTCGTTCTGACCAATACACTAAGGATGAACTGGATATAGCTCGCGCCAGACTGCTGTAGAGGCTTATCGTAAGGGTTTGAATGAAAAAAATAAACGACACCTAAATTGTGTCGTTTATTTTTTATTGAGCTATCGATATCCATTAGGTTAATTCCTGCCAGTCTATACTATTAAAATCCGTCGAGCGAATTAACTAGGGCTAGTACCAAGACGATAGGTACCAAAATTGTAATTGTACTGATTGTAATAGCAACTATACATCTCTTTTTCTCAGTCTTCATGTGTAGCAGACTTAGTACTATACTAATAATTCCACAGATAATACCAAGTAGCTGTGAGATGTAAATGACACTAATTAATGCAGCAACACTAAAAATAAGTGCTGAATTTACATAACGTTTCATTATTGCTGTACCCCTTTTCGTGCCCAGCTGCTTATGTGTCTTTATTCATCTATCGTTTCCCGTTAGTAAAGTGGAACAAAACTATTTTTGTTTTGATTCTGTAATGTTAAAAGTACCCGTTCCCTTATTAATATGGTTTCCTTCTAGCCAATCCACTTCTACCGAAACAGGTATATTAATCGGTAACTCTAAATCGGATAACGTTATTTTTTCATTCGATTCTAATTTTGAAACAACTGTTTTTGAATCAGCTTTTACAGTTTTACCTGAAAGCTTTTCTTTTGTATCCACTCGATAATATACAACTACACTTTTAACAGAAGCACTCCCTGTATACATAAATTCAATATCGTAACCCTGTCGTCCTAGAGCATTGATTTTTGAAATCATTACTAATTTCCAATTTTCTAAGCCGTTTTGATTGGTTAATGCAGTATCGACGGGAAGAATTTTAGAATCTTTATTATCAGTGTTTTTTGAACAACCCAGAATAAATATGATGCATGCCATTACGATCAAAAATTTCCTCATTACTTCATCACCTCTTTTTCTTATACGAAAAACAAGTAAATTTGTTTCATTTTTCCAGAGTTGAATACGAGCTGAGGACGAGCAAACCTGCCCTTTAATGAAATAGGGACCGTCCAGACTGCGCGGCAGCCGACGATCCCTATTGAAGTAACGGTCCCAGTTAGTTTAACGACATGGCTTCAGATTTAATCCTATATTTATATCTAAGTACACCTGGCTGGGTCCTCTTAAAGGCATATTACATTATCAATTGTTTTTACTTCGTATTATGCTCATTTTGTTCGCTCTACAGAATACAGAAAAAATTCCATATCTATATTCCTAAAATTCTTAATATCTTTATCAATAATATTCATACCGTTTCGAACAGCAACTTTCTGAGGGGCTATATTTGTGTCCCTAATAATAGAATAAACGCTACTTGCATTAAGAACTAAGAAAGCGTATTCCTTGCAAGCAATTGCCGCTTCTGTTGCGTAACCTTTGTGCCAATACACTTTTTGAAACAAATATCCTATTTCCAAAATTTCTTTTTCTCTCCAGTCTTGCATTGTCAAGCCACATTGACCAATCATTTCGTTTGTTTCTTTTAATACAACAGCCCAAAGTCCAAAACCATACTTTTCATATCTTTTAAGATGTCTGTTAAGCCAATTTTGTGCTTCTTCTAAGTTGAATGCACTTTCATAAGCAGCACGCATTACTTCCTCATCACACAATATTCCGCACAATGCATCATAATCGGACTGCACCATTTCTCTAATTATAAGACGTTTTGTTTCTATCAAAAATCTCCCACCTTTCTTACTCTACATCCCTACCAAAAGAATCATCAATTTTCTTTGTGTGGTCATATACCTCTGTACATAATGCACCATATTTACTGAAAGACATATAGTTATTTCCCCTCCATATTTGATATCTTAGAAAGGGACTTTAGAAAATGATTATCCCTTCCGCACCTCTAAATTCGTTCTACGGAAAAATAAATTAAATATTTTCATTTTAATCACTCTCTTTCTTATAGGATGTTTAATTATGGAATAATCTGTAATATTTGAGCAAGAGAATTATTAATTTTAATTGAACTATCCTACCCCTCCCTTGGTTTTAATGGTTTATCTAACGTATACTCGCTCATTCGCAGGATTTCATCACCTTGAAAGTAACAATATCTTAGAGAACGAAGTCCTATGGATATAATTCTTGCATTTAAGGCGTGCGGGAACAGAGGAGCCGTAAATCAATTCCCCTAAATCATTCCCCTAAATTTTACTCTACTGCGCGCATATTCCACGAATACCTGGAAGTTTACCATCCCATGGCTCTACGGGTCTAGGCCCTAATCTTCCATCGTTATACTTATCCAAGGTGTGGAGACCGATTGCGTTTAGCGGACGGGTCAAAGCCCTTCTCGGACAGGAACTCGGTTCTCCGTGCTTTCTTTTTAGAATCCTGCGAATGAGTCAAAAGACGTGGTATTTCCAGTTATGCAGCTTACGCAATGATATGACTTGCCTTTTCAGGTGTAAATGTTTCACCTTTCTGGACAATACTGATTAAGATTCGGGCTACTTTTCCAAGCAGTTTAAATACGGATCTGAGCTTCTTCATATGCTTAACTTTAACGTTATACTCATGTAACTCTCGAAATACAGGATTGACACCAATCAGCTGTATGGTAGCGAGAAACAAATATTTGCGTAAGGTTAAATCCCCTCGCTTTGATATAACGATCTGTCCCTTTCGTTTTCCCGACGTACTTTCAGCTAGATTAAGACCAGCTTTTCGTAGTAACTGACGTCCATGCGCATACTGTCTAAGGTCAGCTGCGCCAGCTAAAATCGCTGCAATAAAGATGGGACCAATGCCCTTAATGGAGCGAAGCTGACTTGCCATCGGAATCTCACTAAGTATGGATAGAATTTGCTTTTGAACGTCCCCTAGCATTTCCACGATGCGCTCGTACTCTGCGATTAATCGTTCTAAATCTTGCTTTGCCTCAGCTAAAGTCGTGACATCCCCCCACTCCGTTTGGCTTGAGAAATATGTTCAGCAGCTTTCTGAGTGCCTGTAGATCCACCTGCTCTACTCATATGCTTTCTCCAAGTCGTAATCATATCGTCTATGGATTGAGACGCGAGATCCTGCAGTAATGGTATCTCTTTCAATGTAGCCATTGAAAGTTTGCAAGTCCAATCCTTAAACACCGATGTATACTCTGGGAAGCGAATATCCAACCAGCGAATAATTCGATTCTGCAACCGGACACTATAGGCGACCCAAAACTCTCGATCACTCATCAGGGTGCGTAGTCTTTGGAACTCTTGAGTCTGCCGCGTATGTTCATAATAATAACCACGGCTTACAATGTCCGTGATGACAAGCGTATCCTTCGGATATCTCTTGGAAGGACTATTATCTCGATTCTCCTTGTTTTTTTGGTCGTGGCCGGATTCACTAGGACAACATTAGATCCTTTGTTTGTAAGCCAATTCGCTGCACAATCTCATTGTTAGCATTATTCGTATAATTCCACGAATTACCGAAAAAGCACTGGTCGTTGGGGCAGACATCGCCAAAAAGGTATAAGTGGCGCGAGCCCGAACCTCTTACCCCGACAACTAAACGAAACACTTGATTTTTGAATAAATCTAAAAGTTTTTTGACTTGTTTCTCATTGTTCTTTTGAACAGAAGAAGAAGCTTGTTTTCATATTTTTCATAAAATTTTATGGTGGCCTGAGTAACATTAAGTTTAGGGAATATTAAATATATAGAAGTTGCAGCAGTTAGGCTAATTAATATTCCTGTTAAAATATCTAAAGGATAATGAACCCCAACCCATATACGGGAGACTCCCACTAGAACAGCTAACAATACCCATAAAATTGACCAACCTCTTTTAAAAAGCCAGAATGAAAAACAATATGAGAAGAATAAAATTGTATGGTCACTTGGAAAAGAATTGTCTTTTTCTTTATGTATCAGTTTATTAACGTCATTTAATTCAACAAAAGGTTGATAATTCGAGTGAAATACCCCTGAAACCTTTCCTACCGTAAAGGCACAAATGAAAGCGATTGATGCACAAAGAATCATAATTCTATTGTCCACATCTCTTGTAAACCAAATAATAATAACATTTAGTGCAAGTAAAAAAACCATATATTCAGCAATAAAAATAAATGTGGGATTCAAAAAGGGATATTCTTTTCCTAAGTCATTAACCAACCTAAACAATGATAAATTAATTTCTAAAATATCCAAACTCAGCACCATCCAATCTCTTTTTAAAACATATTAAAAGAAAATTAGATGCTCTACCATCGAATCAAATAACATTATTTAGATTGATGTTACATTTTTGTAACATCGGTGTCATTTAACCACTGCTGATATGGATGATAAGGGATATTATATTCCCTACAACTTCACTGATTATCTGGTAGAAGATTTCGAGTGAATAACCCAACAATCTTTCATGGGAAAGGGTTTGTTGCGTTATCCTGCCCTTAGCTTAATGACAAAAGGAGCAGCCGCCGCGGCGATCTGCTCCCTGGTTAATTTTGTACTAACGTCTCCCGTTTACTTAATCCTTGATGGAAGCGTTGTTTACTATAATATTTTCACTGAAATGATTCGAGATATTGAACAACTTCAATTGAATGATCTCCACCAGCTTTTGCGTGAGCTGTCAATGGAATTGTGTGAGGACCTGACAAATGAAGAGTTTCCGGATCGTCATTAATTATCGCTTTTACAATACCAAGTTTGCCTAACATTGCAGCAGAGAATAAATCGATTCTTGCCCCTTTTTCCAACAGATAAAGAGCTATATCACGTTTTCCCATATGTGCGGCTGCACCTAGTGCAGTTTCCCAGTCACCATTTCCCCAATCCCAAGCAGCATTAATTAATCCTGGTTTGTTGTTCAAGTAATTCCTTGACTTTATCGAAATCAGCATGAGCATTGTAAACAAAATCTTTTACTAATTCTGGCATATTATATTGGACATTCAATGATCCCCTCACTTTATTATTAGTTAATGGGTAGCCAAACTGATCGTGTCCACGCGATTTGCATACCGACTCGTTCCATATTATTTTGACTGGAGCTACCAAAGCTTGCTTGAGCAACTACAAGTTCAGAGTTAGATTTATATGCTTCGTACATTCGCCACAGTAACAGTGAAGTTTGTAGACCTTTCCGCCTAAATGCAGGAGCCGTTGCAGCTAATGTGAAAGAGGCAATATTGTTGCTGATATGCATAACAGCAACAGCAGCTGGTACGTCATCCCATAAGGCTAAGAACAATTTCCAACCAGGGCGATTAAGCAAACCGATATTGTTATTTACAAAGTGATGTTTATGTACGATATCCATTCCAGACCCGATACAATGTATGCCTGCAAAGAGGTCAAAATCCGCCTCAGTATCAATTTGACGTATTTTTATATTTGAGGGTAGTTTGGGTAACTCGCATCTGGGTAGACCATACAGAACAGAATGAAAGCTATCTTGAAATAATCCTTTTTCAGTTAATTGCCTTAACATCTTAAGATTAATACCAATAGGATTTATATCTAACTGAAAAGCTCTGTTTCTTTCACGGTAAAAGGTAGTAACCGCTTCCAGTTTGTCTATATCGTCCTGTGAGAACCCCTTTACTGAATTGAATAACCCCCAAGGCATCTTTTTGATATAAAAAGCAGTTGTATTTCCGAGTTGCCTAACTTCGACTCCTTCCGGATTGCCACTTCGTTCACCAATGGAACTAATCCTTGAGGTAAAGTAATCAGTTTCACTATCTACAATACGTTTAGCCAATTCTTCGTTAATAACTGGCAACCCCACTAGTTTTCCACTTCCTGTTCATGTATTAAGTGTAGATAGAATAATATCACCAATTTCAGTGTATGTTACAGGTTCCTTATCATTTCCATAAAGTAAAATATCGGTAAATTGCTTATCCTGCTCAGCAAGTGGCTTTTCAAAGTCAATTCCGATCACTTTGGCCAATTCTCTAATCTTTACAACAGGTCTGCAGTTAGTACCCGCCCATAAAAGTACCGCTCCTTTTTTAAGTGAAAGTTCGGTTGCGACCATACGAATTGGATCAATATCACCAATAACAGTGCCTGTGCCGTTACATGTAGGACATGTCGAGTAATTAGGAGTGTCTTCTCGTAAAGACCAAGTACCGTTGTTCCCCCTGGCTTTCCCAATATTCGCATACAATGACCAAAGAAGTTCTAACACTCCAGTAATCGTACTAACAAGGGATCCTGGTCTTTTATCGTTAAACTTATTATGGGAAAGTCCAAATTCCAATTAAAAACCCCCTTTGGCTGTTTGTTCAATCCCCCTATATAATACCGATCACTTGTTCTGGTGTGAATATTTATCTTTAAACTATCCTCCCTCTATGGACAATCGCTAAGCTCTAAATTGTTCTCGTTTTCTTAGATTTTGACCAAATTTTCTTTTTAGCAGATAACATTTCAATGGTACGAAGTTGTAGAGGAAGAAATTTATGGATATCCTGAAGGGCAAAAAACGCTCCACCTAAACCACCTGATATAAAAAGTGGATCATATGGTAATGTATGGTTGCACCTATGGATCTCCACATGAGCTCATGGCGGTCAACCCTCCCACATCTCGCAGAGTCTACGCTCCCACATTCCTTCATTCAACCTGTCCATGAGGTGGAGGTCAGATATGCTGCCCGACAGGATCTTCGTCCGTATGGATAGTGCCTTTCCGACTCATCCGTGCTTCTTGTTATCTTTCCTTTGCTTAGATCATCAACACTGAGTTTCCCTACTTAAGCTGCTTGCGGTAACTCTGTAAATCGAGGGATATCCTGTATCATTTTTTCTTCACTGAATTCGTGTCCTTTTGTTAATATGCCAAATAAGACTTGGCATAAATGCCCTTAGGAAGGCTAGGTACGGCGTATCTCCCGTCTTTGACCAGCTGTGCAATCACTTTCGCATCTTTAGTGTCATTCTTCGTAGGAGAATTGTCGTCTAGTTCTTTGCTTTTCTTCACGTGTAATGGATTCACCACACCGTACTTCACTTGCTTTTCTTTTAGGATATCAAAGCCTTCTCGATTATTTTCAAACGAAAGCGGCTTCCCGAACTCGACTCCGCGGAAGTCTTGCGCACGAGCCACATGTTTGAATTTTGCGATGTCGACTCCGATAATTAAGGTAGAATAAGTGAATTGATTAATTCGTTCATTTTGAGTAGAATGCTGCCCATTAGTTTAATCGTAAATAACGCTACCTTTCCTACGATTCTTCTGTTCTTATCATTGGGTTTGACAAGAAATCTTATCTCATAAAACAAAAAGCCGCGATATACGCGGCAATGTTACATCTGAATATCTATTGAAAGTCATTGAAAGTCTTAGAAATGATGGATATTTATGCAACGTGCTCGTGTTTTAATAGTTATATTGTTCCTCACTCACTTTTTCCATCCATTCGACGGCCTTTCCGTCAAGCCGTTCATGAATGGCTGTATGCGTCATTGCTGTGGTAGGCGAAGCGCCATGCCAATGTTTCTCGCCGGGTGGAAACCAAACCACGTCACCAGGACTAATTTCCTCAATTTGACCTCCCCAGCGTTGTACTCGCCCTTTGCCAGCTGTTACGATTAGCGTTTGCCCAAGTGGATGCGTGTGCCATGCTGTCCGTGCACTTGGTTCGAACGTTACGCTGGCTCCAGCTACGCGTGCAGGCTCCGCTGCTTCAAACAGTGGATCGATACGAACCGTGCCTGTAAAATAATCCGATGGTCCTTTTCCTGAAGGTTGTGACCCGACTCTTCTAATTTCCATTTTCTAAATCCCTCCGTAGGTTAGGTATTTGTTCTAGCTTTTTTGATTCCATCGCTTTGAGTCTCTATCTTCCTAATGAGAACGACATAGGAAACGACGGCTAATAAACTGGTTGTAATCATAATGATTCCGAATGGGACGGCTGAATGATCTCCCGCGATTCCCACAAGTGGGGATGTAAGTGCGCCTAACGCATATTTAAAGGTACCTAGTACAGCAGACGCGCTTCCCGCAATCTGTCCATGCGATTGCATAGCTAAGGTAAAAGAAACCGGTCCTATGATACCAATGGATACAGCAAATAAGAAGGTTGATACAAATATCGCCGATAATGACCCCTTTGAGAGAACTGTGATAAGGATAGCGGAACTCGAAATGAAGGATAGCCATAATCCGGCCCGAAATATACTACCTTCCGTTAGCCTACCTGCCACTCGTTTGACAACCTGCGATCCAACCATAATAGCAAGACCATTCATGGCAAACAGGATCGAGAACATTTGCGGTGACAACTCGAAAATGTTCTGATAGATAAACGGAGTACCGGCAACAAAGGCAAATACACCGGCGAACAACATACCATTTACTAGGGCATATCCCATAAATATTCGATCCCGAAACAGACGATTGTAATTTTTCATTAATGCTATGAAATTGCCAGTGACCCGAAGTTTTACAGGTAAGCTTTCTTCTAATCCCCATGTTGTGATCCCCGTTAATAGTATTCCTAATAACCCTAGAAAAACAAACACGCCAACCCAGGAGCTGAATGAAGTGACTGCACTTCCGGCATTTGGGGAAACTAATGGAGCGACATTGCTGATCATCGTAAGCATAGAGATAAATTTCGTCAATTCGACTCCGCTATATGTGTCACGAGCAATCGCACCTGCAATCACGATGCCTGCTGATGCGGCAACCCCTTGGATAAATCGTACAAGGATGAAGGATTCAATACTGGGTACATAAACACAAGCGATTGATGAAACGATATATAAAATCATGGCTATCAGCAATGGCGTCCGTCTTCCATATTTATCGCTTAAGGGCCCCATTACCATCTGGCCTAAGCCTAATCCTAATAAGCTGGCAGTTAAACTTGCTTGAATCATAGATGCATTGCTTTTGAATTCAACCATAATCTGTGGAAGCGATGCAAGATACATATCGACCGTAAATGGCCCCAATGCGGAAAACGCAGCTAGAATAATGGCTAATCGAAGCGATTGCTGTTTAAGTTTATCTTTCATTCGTCTATAAAGTGGAGATGTCGATAACGAATCGGTAACGCACGTCACTCCGCAGAATTCGCTCATACGCTTCGTCAACTTGATCGGCATGGATGACCTCGATTTGAGGCTTAATGCCATGCTCTGCAGCAAAATCAAGCATCTCCTGCGTTTCCAGGAGCCCGCCAACTAAGGAACCCGATATACTACGGCGGCTCATGATTAGCGAGAAAACGTTATATTGACTTGGTTCCGCCGGTGCACCCACATTAATGAGTGTACCATCTACACGAAGCAGCGATAAGTACCCATCGACGTCAATTGGCGCGGATACCGTGTTTAGAATCAGGTCGAAACGGCCTGCTAGCATGGTAAAAGTTTCAGTGTCAATTGTTGAAAAATAATGATCCGCACCAAAGCTGAGCGCTTCATTCACTTTATCCTTTGCTCGGCTTAAGACTGAAACTTCCGCACCCATCGCATGCGCAAACTGAATCGCAACATGGCCAAGACCACCCATTCCTAGGACAGCTACCTTTTTTCCTGGGCCTGCTTTCCAGCGTTTTAAGGGGGAATACGTCGTAATGCCGGCACATAATAGCGGACTGGCTACATCTAACTCCATACGATCCGGAATATGCACAACGAATCTTTCAGTAACGACAATGTTTTGACCGTAACCACCATAGGTTGGATTTCCGTCATAGTCCAAGGAGTTGTACGTGGCTACAAAACCTTTTGAACAATGCTGCTCTTCTCCTCGGAGGCAGTACTCGCACTCTCCGCAAGAGTCCACATAGCAGCCTACGCCAACGCGGTCACCTACTGCAAATTTTGTTACCTTCTCCCCTACTGCCTTTACAATCCCGGCAATTTCATGACCAGGCACCATTGGAAAAATCCCTCCAGCCCAGTCCCCGTGTGCACTATGAATATCCGAATGGCAAATGCCGCTAAACTTAATATCGATCGACACGTCATCCTGTCGTAATTGTCGTCTTTCAATCGTTGTCTTTTCAAATGGCGCTTTGGCCGCTGAAACACTTAAAACGTGAGTTTTGCACATGGGCGTTGTCTCCTTTTACATAAATCAAAATTTGATGTTTAATCAAAATGATTTGATTAACCAACTTGTGTCTATTATTATATAATTAAGTAAGTAAATTCAATGGTTAATAAACTGTAATCTGTTGAGATATCAACAGATCGGCTGAAGTTGTTAAGTATCTTAGAAGTTGGGTGGGTGTACGATGGCTAAAGTGGATCGTAGAATTCTTAAAACACAGGAAGCTTTGAAAAATGCGGTTATTGGACTGATGACAGAAAAAAATTTCGATGATATCACCATTCAGGATATTGCAGACCGAGCAAACTTAAATCGCGGAACCATTTATCTTCATTATCAAGACAAATTTGATTTACTAGATAAACTCATAGAAACTCATCTTAATGAATTAGGAGAAATGGATGAATGGGCCTGTAAGATGGATTGGAACGAGGCTCTTGTCCCATATTTTGAATATTTTGAGAAGAACTATTTATTTTTTTCGACGATGTTAGCCAGTACTGGGGTCCCGTCAGCTTTTAGAGCTCGACTTCTTGCTTCTTTTATTGAAGGATTCAAAGGTGAAATTGACAGAGAAAGCGGAAGAAATTCAGATTTAATTGACGATGTCATGCTGCAATATGCGGGCACTGCTTATGTAGGTGTAATTGAATGGTGGATCAGAAACGGGATGCCTTTTCCACCTAAAGTAATGGCTAAACAAGTTGGTACCTTGTTAGGAAGAAGCCTGTAGTCGATTTATACTTATCAAATGCGTTCAGATAAATTGAATCTTTTCAATTTTTGAAATTTTACCATCTGAGCTTGTAATTAGGAAAATAATTTGCGTAATCTGCCCGTTAGCGGAATAGGCCACCGAATTAATCACCGGCAGCCTGCTAGATCTTGTTATGAACTCGAGGTTTAATACATTTTTGATTTATCTAATCTTATAAAAAATACCTTATTATCAACAATCCAAAATTCGATAGTTGCTTTACTTTTTTTATCAATATATCCAATTATATTAGATCCTTGTTCAAACCTTTCAAAGTAATCTTCGCCATATTGTTCTATTATTGTATTTTTGTAACTTCCTACTTTTAATCCATTCTTTGTTTCAAACTCACTCGAGTGTGTTCCGATTCTTATTATTTTGTCATCATTCTTTTCTGTGGCAATGGTTATTCCATTATTTAATTTGTAGTAATCAAATAAGGCATTATTTAAATCTTTACCCTCACCAAATCTATCTATAAAATCCTTCGATCTCATTGATTGATTTAAACTTATTCCAGAGATTTGTTCATTGGTCAGATCCGAACTTTTGGTTGAGTAATACTTTAATGTTCTCAACCCTAAATCTAAATATTGATTTATCCCAAATATTAAAATAACTAAAGCTATTACAATAGTTGTTAGTTTCTTAGTTCTTCTCTTCATAATCTTTTCCAACTTTCTTCAAACAACAGGAGGTTGCAAACAAATTAATTACAAAACGTCACTTTGGGTTGATCTGTTTTGCATCCATTATTTGTATTATCCATATTCGGCACGTGAACTACGTAAACCTCCCATTACTTAAGAAAACGGCCATCCACTCTGCCGCCGTCGTGGATGATTAAGGTATCCAGTAACCACGAATAACTGCACATTACTTTAATGAAAACAGGGACCAGCTGCCGCGGCAATCTGCTCCCTGTTTATTGTGCTATCGTTTCCAGTTAGCTTAACGATGAAAGATCACTACACCTTGATTTCCCACTCACTTTTACTAAGTTTGTAATAATTATATCTTTCGTTATCAATCTCGATAATACTTTGAAAATTTAAACCGCATTTTTGTATTACTTTAATTGACGGTTCGTTACGTAAAAGAGCTATAGCATTAAGCACCTCGACGTTCGTATTCTCAAATAAATACTTGATTATCCCTTGTGAAGCTTGCGTGGTATAATCCTTGCCTCTATGATCCTTTGATATTGCATACATGATCTCTCTGTTTGGAGGCGGTAATTCGTCTTTTATTCCCGTACAGCACCAACCGATAAACTCACCCGACTCTTTCGATATTATTCCCAAACGAAGACCGAGTTCACCAATGTCTCCGCCTTCCGATACTGCATTTAGAAACTGTTCGTTCCCTTTAATTTCGTAGTTTATAAACCAATCTTCCCGTTGTTCTTTAGATACGTTCCAACCTGGCAAGTATTCATGTATTTCAGGTTGCCAGGTTAGGGAATGAAACACGTCTAGATCATCAATTATGAATTCTCTTAAAATAATATCCTTACATTCAATCGTAAAAATGTTTTCTTTCAAAGTGGAATGAGTATTTGTCCTTTTCATATATCTCCCTTTTACATATCTAACAAATGTTTTATTACATATAATAACAAACTGTTCGAGATCATAACTGGTAAAAATTAATTATTGCTAAACTCTCCTGCCCGTTTGTATAGAAAAGGCAACCGATCCGATGGCCAACAAAAAGTCTCCAATCCTGTCCATCGGGAATGAGATAATACTCTTGTCAAAATTGGGAATGAGATAAAGATCTTGTCACCCGACATTATATGATGAAACAATAAAGCTTTAATCCCTGCAAGTAAGGTTTCAGTTTTTCTATTACGTCCGGCACTGTCAACCCCCTGTTAAATAACTTTAAACACACAATTCGCCGTCAAACAGCTATCTGCCGCGGTGATCTTCCCTAAGACAACATTCTTCCAGGGTCTCATATTGTTCTTTCCCCCCCAGATGAAGAATTCTACCCGTTACTGAAAACTGGGAGCAGCTGCCGCGCGGCAATTCTGTTCCCTGTCTATTGTGCTATCGTTACCCCTTAGTTTAGTTTCATTTAGAATTATCTTCACAAGTGGATTCAAATTAGTTTATCCCTTCTACAAAACTAAAATATTTTTTGTTGACTTAAACTATGGTTTAAGTCGTATCATATTCTTGTCGACAATGAAAGATAAAATTTGGAGGCCTCCAGATGAAGTATTGTTTAATTAGCGAAGCTTCAGACAAATTCAATATTCCAGAATCCACGTTACGTTATTATGAAAAAAAAGGATTACTACCACTAATCGAGCGTGATAAAGCTGGTAGGCGGTTATTTTCAGAAAATCAAATGGCGCTCCTTGAAACCGTTACTTGTTTAAAAAACACGCACATGGCAATAAGTGATATCAAGCAATATATTGATTGGATCGTTGAAGGAGACAACACGATTGAACTCCGACTTGAAATGATGAAGAATCACAAGCAAGCTGTGCAAGCTGAGATTTCGTTGATGACAGAATCCTTAAAAGGAATTGATGTAAAAATTACACGTTACACTAAACGTACTCAGGAAAGAAAAGAGTGAAAATGACTTTGACGGCTTGCTTAGTGCTGGGTTTAATACAATTTCAAAAAAGGCAAAATAAATTTGTTTTTATTAAGATAAGAAAATGATGAGAAGAGGAACTATAATGAAACTTTCAGGAAATACAATACTTATTACAGGCGGAAGTGCTGGAATAGGATTAGCTTTTGCTGAGCGCTTTATAAAAGCTGGAAATAAAGTTATTATTTGTGGACGACGTGAGCATGTACTTCAAAATGCGAAAGAAAAATTCCCAAGCCTTATTACTCGTGGATGTAATTTGGATATTGAATCTGAGCGTGTAGCATTGTTTGACTGGGTAATCGCGAACTATCCAGAAGTGAATGTGTTAGTTAACAATGCAGGGATCCAACAACGCTTTAATGTGTTAAAAGCGGATCCGAAGAACAATTGGAGTTATTTCAATAAAGAAATCACAACCAACATTGAAGCGCCTTTCCATCTCTCCATGTTGTTCGCTCCATTTTTTGCAACAAAAGAAGAGGCGACTATCATTAACGTGACATCTGGGTTAGCTTTTACACCGTTTGCGATTGCTCCGATTTATTCAGCAACAAAAGCGGCACTTCATTCATTTACAGTGAGTCTAAGACACCAACTCTCGAATACGTCTGTAGAAGTAATTGAAATTGCTCCTCCAGCAGTGAATACAGATTTAGGTGGGGCGGGGTTGCATACGCATGCGGAACCATTAGATGCATTCGCAGATGGAATTTTCAAAGGATTAGAAGAAGGTGAAAAGGAAATTGGATATGGTACTTCTGTGAATCGCTTACGCATGTCACGAGATGAAGTCGACGAACATGTGGAAAATATGTACATGGCCATGAAAAACACAATTGATTAACTATACTTATGAAAAAGATACTACCATTGTGTTGGTGCCTTCGCCTTAGCATATAACAAAGCAAAACTCGCCGTAGTGTTGGCGAGTTTTCTTTATTTTAGTTATTCATTTCTTATAACACTAATCTTCCTGTTAATTGAATGAATAAAAGAAGAGCAGCCACGAAGCATGCCTTTGTAAGTTGTCTATGTGTAAAAATGATGTAGTTCCCTATATCGAACTCTTCAAAGATGCTATATCCGATTACTGAATCATCCACCCATCCGTGTTTTCAATAGTTCTAAAACTTCCTTTTATGATACGGAAGACCCTCACCTTCTTCGCAGTACTGTTTAAGACTATACAAAAAAATAGCCCAATTATAATTACATACGCGATAAAATGCGGTCACTTCCTCCCAATTCATCTGACGAAAAATAATTGAAGTCTTCCCGTTTTTTTCCTCCATATCAAAAGAAATTGTCGTACCTATCCATTCTGGATCTGAATCCACACACTGCCACAAAATCTTTTTATCGGTAACAAGCTCATCAACTCGCATCTTTGTTAAGCCTTTGCCGCCGAATCGGAACTCATTAATACAACCTATCTGATCATTGACTATTAGTTCATTTGTCCATATTTCTGAAAGTCCTTTTGTAGTGGTTAATGCTTCATATACCATTGAAGCTGGAACATTCACGGTCTGTAAGTGCTCGATATTTGCCATATTGCTCATTTCCCTTCTTTATAAGGATTATGTAATTAACGAGGCTGCCTATTATTTCTGGGAGTCTCGTCCTGGTTTTGTATTGTACAAAGGTTCTCACGCTAGTTCAACCGTTAAGTGATTCTTTTTTAGTTTGTTAAATCAATAAAATAATCAAAATAATAACCATCTAATATCCATTTATTTGTTACAGAGCTATCTATGAGTTCATCGAGGGAACTCTTAGATTCACCAAATTTTTCCATAAGGGATGTTGAATAGTAATCCATATCCAGCCCTTCAAAAACGTAGTCTAACCCACCGTAATTGTCTCCCATATAAATTGATGAGTTAGAAGTAAAGTAATCAGCAATTTCCTTGCAAATATACCTAAGTTCCAATTGAAAATCTGAATATTCCTCTTGACTGTTTTTATACAATGAGTTGTCTTCGGAAACTTATTCCCTCTTACAAGATCATCTTTTAACTGAACTATGGACTTATAATTAAAAGAATGTTGAAAAGCTGCAGTGAAATCAATCCCCAAACTCTCCACTTCTATCCAGCATCTGTTAATTTAAGTATAGCATTTATTCGAGTATAACTTGAAAAAATCTGTCGGTTACTTGAGAAAAGGCAACCACTCCACCTGGACTGGCTGCCTTTTTAGATAGTTGAACAAACCAGCTTCCCTTTACAATTATCCGTTAGTGTATCAATGTTCATGAGCAAGAATGTTGATAAGCTTACCATACGGGTCGCGAACATAGAATCGTCGAACTCCCCAAGGTTCATTAACAGGCCCATATTCAATCGGAAATCCAGCTCTCTTCATTCCTTCTAATGTAGCATCGACATCATCGACTTCAATCGATAGATCTGGCGTAGAAGTTTCAGAGCCACCCTGTGAGGCGAAACTAATCTGAATGCCCATCTCCTCGTTTAAACCGTAAGTTCTTATCCAACCATGATCCATCATTAAATCAAGGCCGAGCACATCCTGGTAAAAGGACTTAGCTGCCGTGATATCCCTCGTATTTATATTGGCGACGATTCGTTTGACCTTCATTTCATACCTCTCAGTCATAAGTAGATTATCATTCAATATAGAATACATTCGACAAATAACAGTTAATTCTTCTTTGATATTAACAAATCCCCGTTTTAGGTTAATGAGAAATGGAGCAGCTGCCTTGATGGCATCTAATCTATGATCTGATTGAACTATCGTTCGCTGTTAGCTCAATAAATGTAGATTTAGATTCCACAATGAATCAAATAAAATGAGCCATTAGACAATTTATTTGCGAACGAGACAATTTTATCAAATTGCTTTAAGATTTCATTTCTGTTGAGAAATAAATTTTCATAGTGACCAGAATCATGCTGGTCTACAATCGTCAAATACTCTCCCGTTAATTTTATAACTTCAGGAGAATTTTTAAATAGTTGTTTCCAAGAATTAAAGACATTACCTAAGACAATTGCAGATTCATCGTCAAAAAGAGTCACCCCGTGGTAGTTAATTCCTGCTCCTCTCGGAGTTCATTTTATAGTAGGGTTTTTACTAGGAATCCATTTTAAAGTGTCACTAATGTATAGAATAATATCGTCATGAATTTCCACACTGTCAACTATTTCTGATCGATTCTCTATCCCAATCCAAAATTGTTGTTGTACCTCAATTGTACTTGGTACAAGATAAAATTCATGAGTTAACGCGATATAAAACACCTCCCTACTTAACTAAAATGTCTTCTAGTTTTATTCCATAGTCCCACCTAGTTTACCTCCAGTAGTCATTGTTTTTCCATGCTAACCTGCCCGTTACTTCAACGAGGCTGCCGGTTAATGCCGGCAGCCTCGTCTTGTTTTTTTATTGAACAAACGTTCCCAGTTAGCGTAATCTTTCACCACTATTATAACCTAATCAAGGTCCTTTCTGGGAGCCAAGCAAGCATCTCTTCAGTAACTTTAATTGATTCAGTTGAATCGTACTTCGCACGAATTAATGAATAGTGAGCAATCGCTTATCCGTTAGTTGAAGCCCTATAGTGTACAAAACTATCCTTAAACTTCACTAGAATTTATATCTATTATCTATTCTCTAATATTTTTTTGATATCCTCCAATAACTCCTCTCGTCCTGGTTCCGGGTTCTCGCTAAAGTGTTGCAATAACTCTTGACGCTACCTGGATTTGCTCCGCCGCGAGTTCTATCGCCGACAATCTTTACTCTCTTGATTGCTTGCAGACTGTAAGCGAATTCTTCAGCACCAGAACATGTATTGCGACTGGTCAGAATATAAACAGGTTTATTTGTGCCGAATCGTTTTCCTGACACAAATGGCAAACTCCAGAAGGTTTGCATGGTATTACGGAGATCAATGATTAATCCGTCTGTATCGCTAAAAAAACTCATGTTAATCATCGATTAACTATAAATGTACAAGTCAAAATCTACGTCTGCATTTATTGAATAGGCAAAGCTAATGAACCTATGATGTTAATACATCGCAGGTTTTTCATTATTCCCAACTTTTATTACCATCATAAACTTAAACGATACATTGAACTCATCACGGATTTTGTTAAGTTCAACTTCCTTACTTTCCAGTGCATCTAAGAGGTAATACAACTGGTCATTACTATCATAGGACTCTTGATAGTAACGTTATCCATTAGCTTAGTAATCCCTCAGAAAACTTGTTTTGTTGTTGTTCTATAGATCCCTTTATCTTAAAAATAACATTAAAGTGGTGTGTCTCTTCTTTAATTAAAAATTTCAACATCTTTCCAATCGTATTTATTCTTGGGATAAATGGCATGGCAAGAGGGTTATCAAGTTTTCCTCTACAAGAATTAATTACTTCTTCTATTTGGTTTTTTAATTGTTCTTGAATCTCATTATATGATGGTGAAGCCTCATTCCATTCACTGGGGCTGGTTCCTTTCTTAAACATTCTATAGTGAATGCTTGAGAGTTTTCTATCCTCATTTAAATACGAGAAAGTCATACCATCCCAGGCAACCCAAATATGTCCTGCGTTCCACCAAACATGGTTGTTAAATCCAACAGGAATTATGTACGATTGTTCTTCTGTTATTGCCTAAAGCAATCCCAGAGTTTTTAGTCTTAATTTTTTAATCTGTTGAAGAGCCTTATCTTCTACCAAGTAAAATCCCTCCTTCTTTAGATACCCTTTATTTTCCTTTTTCTTAAAATCGAACATAGTTAGTTCAGTAAAATAGGGACCGTCAGACTGCGCGAGAGCCGGCGATCCCTATCCATATACCTAAAATAAATAAATTAGCATTCCGTATCATTAAACCGCTGTAATCGTTCGTTAATTTCTTCAGTTAGTTTCGATTTTGATATTCCTAACATATTTACATTTATAATAGTAAAATTTCGAGAGCGATCATTGTACTTAAATAAGATATATAAGTATTTCTTAAGACCCTTACTTCTGTTTATAATGGTTTCAACGTTTTGAACTTTGACTGTTAGATACTCCGATAATTTTATATTCTCAAAAGTAAAGGATTCAATCTCATCCCATTTAAAAAATAACATTCCCCTGCCATTTGTTAACCCATAATCAGTAAGAATGAGTACTGGGACTCCTCTTATTCTATTCAAAATTTGTATTGGTCCAATTAAAGAGAGTGAAAACAGAAAAAATACCATTATTAAGATTACCCAATTATTATTCGAAACCTTTATTAACAAAACCAAGCCAAGTAGACTACAAAAGATCGAAAGCATTAAATTAAGGATAACCCCAGTAATCTTGTGTGGAACTTTCAAATCACTCATTATTATTAATTCCTTTTTTTAATTGTTTATGATCACCACAAATTTCCGGTCTTGTACGCTATCCCGTCCATTCAATAATAGCAGACTTCCTCAACAAATTGTGTTAGTCATTAAGCTCTCGTTCTGCGCTAGCCCAATGAATCATCCTCAATAATCTCAATCGTAAGCATCCCCTAAGGATTTAAAATCCTCTCTTAGCCAGTACCATCGTTCACCGTTATTTTTAACCAATTGATTAAGTAGCTCAATAAATGAATTAGCTACTACAGGACAGTCCCCCACAACCCCGTGTCTATCCCAAAAACTATCGTAACATTTTCCTAATCGGTCTTGATGTAGGTCGATAGAGATGTAATCGCCTGTACCATCCTGGCAAATTATATACCAATGTGAAGATATATCTTCTTCTACTGATTCTCCAATGATGACTGGATTAGATAGAGTGAATTTTTCTGGCGAAATTATCTCGCATGTATAACCTTTGCCTTCAAAAAGAACCACTCCTCCGCAAAGCTCAAAAAAACGTCTTACATCAGCAGGAAGCTAATGCTTGTCCATATGTGGCATCCCCATTGATGGTCTTACTCTACAATAAGGTAAGCTCTTTATTTGTTCTAATAATGCTTCCATATCTTTCAAGAATCATATTTCCTCCCGCTTTCTTTTCATAACCTAACGTTCTGCGCTAGCGCAATAAAGTTTTGCCGATGAAAGTTAACCCTTAACCATAAAACGAAACCATCCTACTCTGATTGAGCGTGAAGATGGGAAATATCATTAATATTTGTAGTAACAGGATTAACTAATTTTATCTGTATAATTTTCAAAGTTTTCTCTGATTTCTTTTTGATCTGAGGATAGCTTTTCAAACAGTACATTGTTCTTTGGATCGTTTCTATCTTTAAAATTTGTAGTGCTAAAAAAATCATACTCGACATTCATAATACGTTTTTTAATACGCTCTTCATCCTCGTCAAACTTGCTCTCATAGAATGAATTTATTTTCTCCCTCTCAGAAAAAGGAAATCCCACATACTCTATACTTATTTCAAAAACTTTTCATTATTGAATTTAAAAACTTTGGAGAATCCGACATCATTCAGTTCTTTATCTTCTTCGGTAAATTGATTATTTGTATACCCAGACAATGTTTTTCTCCAGAAACTTATAGTATCCAAATTCTTGTCAGTTGGTGTAGTAAAGAGCATCCATTTTCCTCGATGTAAGTTGAAGACTTCTCTTACGGAATTTTCGCCTATTCCTTTACCTCTATATGGCCTTAGAATAAATATTTCGTTTATCATAAAGTCACAATTATCAAACAAATAGGGTGGACTTGTAACCAAAATAAATCCTGCTGGTAATCCATCGACTTTTAAAAGATAAGGAAACAGAATCCCCTCTTTTTCCCACCATATATCAAATACAGGTATTTGTTGTTCAAGTGTATGATATTTTTCATCATCCTCGAAAACACCATATTTATTTGGCAGTACATTCCGAATTCCCGCTAAATCGTGTAAGTACAGGGGGTACAGGTTATTAATGATAAATTTGTTTTTAAGTTCGCACAATTCGATTGTTAGATTATTCATAATATCCCCCATGAAATTGACTCTCTAAGAATACCTTCCATTTATCACCATAAGGCGACGAGAGAACTAAAACAAGGGTATATTTGATTTAATTTGTTTTGTATTGAAGTTTGAATTATGCTGCTCGTTAGCTCAGCGAACAAAAAACGGATGCATCGGCATCCGCTGTTCCGCTTATCGTTACATGTTAGTTAAGTCTTTCTCAAAGAATCGTCATTAAGTTTGTTAGTTACTTCATCTAAATCACGCTTAAAAGCTGCTAATTCTTCGATTGTTAGCTCACTTTGAAAGTCGGAGTACTTTATTTCTTTAAGCATTTTGCTTACATTCAGTCTTATATCCTCTCTTTGGCTTATGAAATTTTTCTCTAGAGCAATCGAGGCTAATTGAGAATATATGATAACACTTTCGAGATAACTCTCGTCCATTACCCTTTCATACTCAACTTGAATTCTAGAAATAGCCTGCCTTGGTTGGAGACCATCCTTCAAAGTAAATTCTTCAAAATCCTTGTAAACATACTGTTTAAGTTCGAAATAACTCCATCTTTCCATTCTTTCACCATACAAAGTTTATCATCACCCAATTTGAGTGTTCAAAAAGTTTGCCGCTGAGCTATCGTTCTGCGTTAGTTTAAAGAGTCATATTGGACTGAGGGGCGATTGCCCCGAAGCGTGAATATGGTTTATCGGCAGTTCATGTCCTCTTGAAATACTTACATTATCTTTAATTCTAGCTTTGAGTATCTTTCCTCAATCTCATTATCTTCACTAATCCATTCTGAATGAACCCAAAGATTTATTTGTATCATTCTTGAAAGTTCATCAATGGCTTGTTCAGGATTGCGTAATTCTAATAATTTGGTTATCTCTTCATGATTTAGTTCAAGTACGCTCTCTAAATAATCAAGATCAATTACTTCCGATACTAAGCCATATTCTTCTATTGCCCATTCTTCACAAAAGTATTTTTTAGTTTTTATTTCTCCTTCTTGAAATAGAGTAAATTCAAATATATCTTCATCAAAGAACCCAATTGTCATTACAGGCTCTGATACGAAGTTAGAAAGTAGTTCTCCAATTTGTTCGACTGTTCCCCATGAAAAATGATCATTAAGGACATTGGACCAACTCATTTCTTGGTTAAGATAAAAAGATACTGAAGAAGCTGTTTTATTAATCTGTTTCTCATTAGAAGATCTGTAAACATATTGATCAATAATGCTCATAGCAGAATAATCAGGAGTAGCAAGGATTGATCCAGCTTTGTTGCTCAACCTTTGCAGTGCATCCAATATTACTTCATGATTAATAGTTTTGATATGAAGATTGGCGAACTTTGTGCCCATTCTATCTCCTCCATGGTCTACATGAATTTTCGATTATAATTATTTATTCTAAAGTCAATGAGTAAGGAACGATTCTTTAAGGTGGACTACTTCATTAGCAATACTAGCTACATACTTCTCGTTACTTACAGGCAGAATTATTGCCGCTCCTGCTTCTTGAAGTATCTTTAAATATTTTCTGCTATATTCACTCAATATGTATTCAATTCCATGTGGCTCTACCCAGGGAGCGCAAAACAATTTTTTCTGGAACGCAAAGCCTATTGCAAGGGATGCTCTCCATCCTTCACCACTATTACATTCAAGAGGCCTATAAATTCTTCCTGATTCATTCATACCTGTTAGTTCAAACAAATTTGCAATTTCTTGTAGAGACAAAGAATTCCCACTTCTTGTAATCTCCTTAATTTTCTTAGTTCACATCTGCATTCCAACTCTTATGTAGCTTACGAATATAACAGATTTGACCAATGTGATATGCATTATGAGTTGAGACATTTCCGATTATTTCCCACCACTTGGCATCCACTGGAAAACCTAATACATCATCTTCGAGTTTTTCTTCAGTAAGTAGATCTTGCCATTTTAATAGCACCTCTACAAGTCGTTCTTTTAAGTCAGTGAATTTTTGATCTTCGGGAATTATAAAACTTCTATTATTATCTCCTATCGGAGGAACAGCATTGACATGAGATTTTTGGTACCTGGTCTGCCAAGTTTCATTCCAATACAGTAAATGCTGCACAATTTCAGCTATACTATTACTATCTTCACTAGGTTTCCAAAACGCAATTTCCTCTGACAAATTATCAACTGCATCGGAAAAAGGTAGGTACCAACTAGGGTCATTAGCATTTGCCAACAACTGATTAGATAAAATATCTTTTACATGAAACATACTTCTCACACTCCTTCTAAAGAATAAATGGAATCAGGTACTTCTTCAAACTTTAGAGTTTACTCACCGTGCCTTAGGGCTTTTCTGTCTCTTTTAGCAGGTGGTCCAATGCGTAAGCCGCTATAGCCCCTACAATATATCGGACCAAATCTGCATATAGGAATCCTTTTCCGAGTATTAGCCCGCCAAGTAGAGTGTTTCTTAAGTTGATTATCCATTCTGCTTGGTACAATTGGCTGAATTCAATTACACAACAGAACCCAAGACTAAGCACCAGGACTTTCACAGATAACATTCGGATGAATAGTGCACGAACACCAAAGTAAATCATAGCCGCCCAGAGAGCGTCACCAAAATGTTTCACCACAAAATTTGGCAGCACGGAGGTATTCATCCTTGAAGCGATCCCAAGCATAATACATACCAATACTGCTAGAAGGTACTTCCCTCTTGTTCTCACAAATTCCCTCCCAATCAAACTCTAACAATCATTTCTTCTAAGTTATTACTTCCGCCTCTCCCCTTAAATACATTATCAATAACTTTACAGTGAACCCAATCAATTTCAGATCGTTCACCAGTTTTCCAACCATTTTAATACATTCATCTATAAATCCTCCTTTAAGATATCTCCCCTATTCCACAGAGTAACTTCACAATCCTGCTAGGTAGGTGAGTAAAAGGCTGCCGACTTTGCCGGCAGCCTCGTCCTTGTGGTTATTAGGCTATAGTGTCCCGAATTTCCTAATTCAAGCGTGAGCGGTTGAAACCTGGGAAATAAAGTATGCGTCAGGACACCGGCCGAATTGGACAAACTGTGAAAAGCCGTCCCAAAGGATGGCTTTTCACATCACTTATTACCATTTGCAAAATCGTGGATGAAGCTTACTCCGTACACTTACTTTGATTCGTTCATAAATAATCTAACGTTTTCAGCGATTTCTTTGAATTTGGTATGGTGTAAATAATGTGATCCATCCAGGGTGATTACTTTTCCATGTACCGAGTCTTTGATCTGCCCTTCATGCAAAGGTATCCATCCTGTTACCCCTTCATTATTCGCTTGTACAAAGAGAAGAAGTGGAAGGTTTTTAGGGAATGTTAAATCGTGAGCCCCTTTAAAATTAGAAGAAATATGGCCCATCTCATTCAAGGTCGTGTCATTATTCATGTTTTTATACGAAATCATTTTCATTTGCTCTACGGTTTTATCGTCAAATGCTAATGAAGCATAGGGGTCAGCACCTAGTTTCATCATCATTCTTAAGAGACCCGATTTTTTGAGAAATTCTAACTTTTTGATTGGTAATTTGACATCCATACCTGGTTGTGTTGGAACACTGCTGTCGATTCCGACAAATGCAGTCACCTCGTTTGGATATTTGCTCACATAATCAATTCCGTAAATGCCTGTAATGGAGTGGCCCATGAGCATGTATCGGTTAATATTAAGCTGCTGCAGCGCTTCATGAACTTCACCTACGATATTTTCCGTGGTTCGTTCTTTTTCAGTTCCATCACTTAATCCATAACCGAAAGGCTCAACCGCTACAACTTTGTAGATTGGAGATAATTGATCGATAAGCAGCTTAAAATCAAGCGCTGGCGTAGCCGTTCCAAAACCAGGCAGGAGCACGATCGTTTCCTCGCCTTCGCCTTGAATTAACACATTCATATTCTTCCCGTCTACAGATACGTGCTGACCGTAGGGCTCTATTTTTCCTTGCTCCGATTTCGTGGCGAACATATTCACGATAAATACAATAGCTAGAAACAGCACGATGGCTATGGCTAAAGCGCCTAGGGTTTTGAGTAAAATGCGCAGCGGCTTACGCATTCTATTTTTCATTACCTCTTCTTTTGGTTCCATGTTCATCTTCTCCTGTCCCTCATCTCTTTATTGGGCTGCCCTTGGATAAGGAGCCGTTAAGAGAAGCTTATACGACGAAGATGTACTCCCTATGACGACAATATGAACGGAATATGAACTGGCAAAAAAAATTGGCTTCACACGCAAGGAAGCTTGCGCATGAAGCCGTAGCAATCAATTTAATCTGTTGGCGTAGTGATTGGCAAGGTGACAATGAAGGTCGTTCCTTGACCAGGTTCACTTTCCACTCGGATGTCACCTTGATGCAGCGATACGATTTGTTTAACAATGGCAAGTCCCATACCGCTCCCCTCATATTTGCGACTGTGGGAACGATCGGCCTTGAAAAAACGCTCGAATATACGTTTCTGATCTTCGAGGGGAATACCGATGCCCGAGTCGGATATTCGGACGGTCACGTTTTTGGTATCTTGGAGGATACTGACGTAAATCACGCCGTCATCCTTGGAAAATTTGATGCCGTTGGCGAGGATGTTCGTCCATACCTGATTTAACTGGTCATGATCAGCCGTTACTTTAACGGTCTGTAAATCAAGCTCAAAATGAATGTTGCGGGCAGACCATTGCGGCTGGAGCGCCACGATGACTCGTCGGATCTGTTCACTAAGGCTGAGTGTGGCTAGACGGAGTTGCTGTGACTGCGATTCAAGCAAACTCAGTTTGAGCAGGCTATCACTCATTTTGGACATCCGCTTCGCTTCCGTAATGATAATATCCAGATAACGGCTTCGTTCGTGATCTGCGAGGTTTACTTGCTTAAGTGCTTGAGCATAACCGGATATCGAGGTGAGCGGTGATTGTACTTCGTGCGACACGTTCGATACGAAGTCCCTGCGCATCTGCTCAAGTTGCTGCAGATCGTGCATCATTTCTTCGAAGCTGCGAGCCAACGTACCCAGCTCACTCGTTTGCTTGATATTCAGCTTGACGTTGAAATCTCCAGCTGCAATACGCTTGGTCGCTTTTGTCAGCTTTTTGATTGGTCTGACCAGGAATACAGAAGCAACGAGAATCAATAAGCTTCCCGCGAGCAACGAACAGATTGCAAAGATCAATCCCCACTTGGCGACAAAAGAGGCAGAAGGAGGGGCGAGTGTTTCCAAAAACATCGCTTTCGTTCCCATTTCCGTTTTCAACGGCAACCCTAAGAGGACTGTAGCAATACCGTTCGGCGTTTCTTGAACAACGCCACCATCAATGACTTTTTTTAGCTGCTCCATCGTCACCATAACAGGTTTGTGTCCGTTAAGTTTACCGTAAGATTGGAACTGACCCGTTGCCTCGTAAATGCGAATATAATAGGAATCGAGCTGCTTCATTTCACTTACGAACGAGTCCGCTTCGCGTAACGGAAGCGTCTTGTAAATCCGGACGACGTCTTGACCAAAGTTACGTAAGTTAATTTGCGCGTTCTCGTTCAATTTTTCTTCGAATATCCAAGTAGACACATAAAAAGCAATGACCGTGCCCGCGATGACGGAGACTAGAAATGTCAGGACAACTCGAATATATAAGGATTTAATCATTCGTAAACCTCAAGCCGGTACCCAAGCCCACGCACCGTTTCAATCCGAAAATCGGCTGTAGTTGCGAACCGTTCACGCAGGCGTTTAATATGTACATCCACGGTTCGATCATCCCCGGCGTAGTCAAAACCCCAAATTTGATCGATCAACTGCTCGCGCGTATAGACTTGTCCGGGTGTACAAGCCAGCTTATACAGTAACTCGAACTCCTTGAGCGGCAGCGTGAGCGACTCCGTCCCTCTCATCACCTTATACGTCTGTCGATCAATCGTGACGTTGCCGAACTGGATCGTCTGCGTGGAGCCAATCTTGTATCGTTTCAGCAATGCCCGAACACGAACTGTAAGCTCCAACGGATCGAATGGCTTCGTCAAATAATCATCCGTCCCAAGATCGAACCCTTTCACTTTCTCCCATGTCTCGCCTCTCGCAGTCAGTATAAGTAACGGAAGATCAGGATTCGCTCTCCGGAGTTCCTTACATAACGTCCAACCATCCATGATCGGCATCATAATATCGAGCACGACAAGATCGACATGCGTTGAGGCGTAGACGGCCAGTGCTTCTTCGCCGTCCGCGGCTTCGGCTGTTGCGAATCCGTCATTGCGTAGAAATAAACAGACGAGTTCGCGAATGTTTGCATCGTCGTCAGCAACTAGTATCGTAGGCATCTGTTCCCTCTTTTCGCTGTATCCATCCCATATTGAAGTAATCATTATACTATAAATGGATTTGATTTACCCCAATTCTTCCTATCATCACTTCACATTGGCACTTACCTTTTTGTAAGTACCTGTACTAAAAGTGCATACTTATTGCACTCAAGCAATATCACTAAACGGCCCCTTAACGAAATGGAGGCTGCCGATTATACTGGCAGCCTCCCATTGGTGTGGTTATTGAACAAACGTTCCCCGTTAGCAATTCGACGGGCAGACCAAGGAGCCGTTAAGCTTCACCGTGTGAATATAGTGTTATGTGAAGGTTTTGCTTCCCTGATTTGATGAACTCATACAGTTAATTAATAAATAAATCGTTAAATACACGGTTCCAATAAATAAGCCAAATAATAAGCAAAAGAAAAACGAGTTACTTGTTAAACTTCCTTCTATGATTCCAGTTACTTTACTCCAATCAGTTATTGCTTCCCAGCTATTTAATCGATATTCTCTTCCTAACAAAACTCCATACCCGCCTGCAACTGAAGCTATAATAACAAAACACCAAGATATTATCTTGTTATATAAACTCATTATTATGTATTGAATTTGATATATTGAGATTGCCCCAAGTAACAAGCTAGTCCAAGAAAATAAATTTATTACTATAAAATCAATCCAATAAGCAAAACTAATATTTCCATTATTTGCATACAGATCCTTCAATACAGTTAAATGAATAAGATCAGTTATAACGTACGGGGAATTCGGAAAGAAGAGTAACCATAGCATCCCAAATAGTACGAGAAAAATAGACTTCACTTTACTACGCTTGTAAATAAGATACACCAAATTAGACAGTACAAGTGGAATCCAAGCTAAAAATAAATTCCAGTTCAAGAAATCAAAATAGGATTTATTTCTACAAATAATATAAACAACAACGTTTACTAAAGACAGAGTTACTAGAAAAATATATAGGCTTTTATGGTTAAGATCCTTCAATGAAAACCTCCATCAACAATTAATGATTTCAACACCTTTTCATACTGGCAAGAATTTGTAAAAAATTTACACCATTTTACTATTTTACCACACAATTATGCTGCCCGTTAGCCTCCTGTAATTGGATGAATTTTGCACACTGTATGCTCTAAAATTATCATGAATACCAGTTTTTTACAATTTTTTTTAATTACGCTATGCTGCCCGTTAGATGAGTGAAAGGCTGCCGATAGTTTCGGCAGCCTCTCATTACTGTATATTGAACAAATGTTCTCCCGTTAGCGGAATGATCAAAGCAGCCGAAAGTTGCTTTTTGTTAAAATTTTCGATTGTAATATTTTTTTGTGGAAATCCTTGTGAGAAGGATCACGATCAGTACTCCAAACAGAGTGATCGAAACCGTAACGTTAAAGAAGCCGAATACAATCGCCGCCAAAGAGACGGAAAACAAAGTTACGTACAAACTCAAAGAATTCGTCTTTTCCATGATCAGCTTCTTCCGTTCGTCATGCTCTTCGATGTATAGCGTCTTTAGCAACGATTCGTTTCGCAGCGCGGCCCGCAACTTTTTCCCGACCAACAAAATTATGATCTGCATGCCGATAAAAATCCCGACTTGCAATCCGTGTACGAAATCGCCCGCGTCGCTTTGGACCTTATACCCGTATAGCGCAGTCAAAATAACGATCAGAGTAAACACACCGTTTACGCCGATTAGCCATCTTAATCTCCGGGTTAAAACCGTCCGAAACTCGACCATGGCCCTTCAACCTCCACATCACTGAAATCAAACACATCTTCAATCCTTAAGTGAAAATATTTCGCAATTTTATAAGCTAGCATGAGTGAGGCAACATACTTCTCGTTCTCGAGCGAAGTTATTGTCTGACGCGTCACGCCGACCGCGAGTGCAAGCTCCTCTTGACTGATCTTGTGCTTTTTACGCAACTCCTGAATCCTCGTCTTCATGGCCTTGGTCCTCGATCCCCCACCATATGTATAGTTGGCTTTGCATTTATAGCATTGTATACTTTGCATATAATGTAAAGCACACTTTACAAAAATCACATATCTGTACAAGTGAAAAAAAACTACGACTGACCAATTAACA
>NZ_WHNY01000079.1 GCF_013141695.1 Paenibacillus plantarum | reverse complement strand
TAAATACTTCAACAGAGGTGGCTGGAAATCCTTGTTAGCTGATTGGTCAGTCGTAGAAAAAAAAGGAGCTGCCTCGATGCAGTCTCCTCCGCTATAGTTCTCCGATAGCTTAACATAGTTTTCCAAAATAGCAATCATTTATAAATGGGTTGTTTTACTTAAATGTTATAATTTTATTATTCGCTTTCTTTGCACAATTGTTTGGCGGATTGTTTCAATAAATTTAAAACATATCCAAAGAAAAAGATTGTTATGTATGACAGCCATTTTATACGTGGGATACCTTCCATGAATCAATGATTTATGTAGTTCATCTATTTCTCCTTTATCATTCATTAATAAAATAGTATCTTGGTTTTCTTTCACAATCTCATAGATTTTATATGCAGTGAAAATATTTAAATCATTATAGTATACATCTTGCGCTGGTGTCACATAAGACAAGAATCTGCACATCCTTTCTTTTTTCTATTATGAATTATTCGCCTTTCTTAGACGAGCTTATTCGAATTGTAATATACACCTTACTAAAATAGCATGTTTATCTAAAAATGTGTATTAGTTTGAGGAAATAAAATAACATCGAACCCCTACGAGCTCTTGAGTGTCCCACCGCCACAGTTAACTGCCCGTTCGTATTAAGAGGTTAACCAGTTTTTACTGGTTGCCCTCTTTTGTATTTTAGAGGTTTAGTAACGGTAGCCGGGGTCCAACGTTACTGCCCGTGGGACCATGATCCCGTCAACTAAACTGTTCACCACCTGGGGAAAGTCTTTCAAGTTTACCTTCTCCCCAAAGAGCTGCAACATTGGTCATGTTTGCGGAGTAATGGGAATAGAATATCTAAAACGTTAAATGGTTTTCCGAGTAAGAATTGTTTTTCATTTTCGTTCATTTCTCGTTTTAAGACTTTTTGAATCCCGTAATTATAAGCTTCTGTACCCAGTCCTTCTCTCAACTCAACTTTTCCACAATCTAGTACATTTGTTTTCTCGCCATCAATGTTCCTTTAATAATATTAGTAGCGTTTCTTAATTTGAGATAATCCATTCTCCAGGATATTCTTAATAAACTGCAAGGCCTCTGCTCTTGTAAGATTCTCACTGCCGGCATAACCTTCAACCGTAGCGCTATTCTTGCCATTGGAATACCGTTTATCGAGCAAGTACTGAATTGCCTCATTTCCGGATTTGTTTATGCCATCAATACCGGAAATGATCTCCGCGACACTCGTACGATTAATGAATGAATCCCGGGCATCTTCTTTATTGGACGTAGCAAAATTATATTCTTTTGCAAAACTATAATACTTATCAGCCCAATGTGTGGATACAAGATCATCCTGAAGCGAGATTTTATATGCACGTAACAGCATGGTAATAAACTCAGCTTCGGATACTAAATTATTAGGTTTAAAAGAACCATCATCATATCCATCAATAACGCCTTCATTGGTTCCCCATTCAATTGCCAAACTAGCCCAATGATCTTTAATGTCATTAAATACAGGAAACTTATTAATCACCGGTTTATTGGGGCCAATTACTTTGATACTCATGGTGCTAGTTTTATTTTGATAAGTTGCTTTCACAACAATATTGTCATAAGCTAGTTTGCCTACCATGGAACCATTAGTCAGTTCAATCTTGCTTACTGGATCGATGACATACTGAGCTTTGGTCGTAATATCTTCATTCGTGCTGTCTGTGTAGTATGCTGTAAGTTTGAATCTCTTCTGTTCTCCTACAACGATATCAGCATTCTTAAATTCGAACTCTATATGTGACAACTGTGTAGGTTGTGTTGTAAAAGACCAATCATTTGTTACCTTCGTGCCGCCCCCCACTCCTTCGAAGTGAACTGTGTATGTAGTTCCCGACTTAAGTGGTTCTTTGGGAATCAGAATGACATCAGCAGATATACTTTGAGGCATTGTGGATCGATCTGCAAGATAATAAGGAACGTCATTGTTCTTATCATCTCTAATCGATGCGGAAGTGAATGTAAGCTCCCTCATATTACTGGTATGGATAGAGATAGGATACCCCACTTTCGCTCCTTCTTTGTGATATATGGATAATGGGTTTGGCGTTTCGTTTGCATACCAGAAGATGGGCACATCTTTTTGATTGTCATAAGGATAATTGACAGTATACGTATTCCTATAGCCTTCATCTACACCATAAAGGTTTTGGAAACCTAAATTTAATACCATATTGTCAAGTGTCCCGCTAGTGTTTAATCCCACCCCGACATCTTGTGAGTAAGGAGATATCATGATGGCACGATGCAGTGGAGCATTAATAAGCGATTGAATGCCTCGATTGTTCTCGTTATCCGTAGGGGAAATAACCTCGCCATAACCGTTTTTATAACCAAAAACATTAATCCGATTATTAATGCCGCCATTGTTTAGATCCTCATCATGTAGGCTCCCTCCTTTAGCATAAATCTGGTCAATATTCTGTTTGGCTAGATAATCACTGTGATGCTGCGCGGAGTTATTTAAGTACTCATTTTCAATTAGCGGCTTGAGTCCCATTTTCGCTCGAATGTCATTTAAATACTGAATTGCGTTGAGCTTATCTGGACTATGGAAACCTTGGTCTGCTGGTTTGCTCGGCACACCGCCAGAGAGTCCGGGTTTAACAGTGACCGTTATTGTGTCTGAACGTCCTTCAAAATTAGCTGTGATTGTAGTCGTCCCAGTACTCAAGGCGTTAATTTTACCTCCTGAAACGTTTGCGACACCTGGATTACTGCTGACGAAATTTGCTGTAGTACTTAGATCAATGAGATTAAACATATAGTAAGCGGTGATGGACGCAGGTGTATACTGACCCGCAAGCAGTTCAATTTCATCCTTCTCAAAGTTTATTGAACTTGGCCTAATTACGTTAATAGTCCTTGTGTGACTTTTGCCTTCATAGGTGACGGAAATGACCGTTGAACCGTAGGAATGGCCTTCTAGCGTTCCGTCTGTGCTAATTGTAGCGACAGCAGGATTTGATGAAACAGCGGTTCCTGGGAAAATGGAATTGAAACTTTTCTGAGTGAGACTCTCATCCACAATTTTCACTGTATACGGCAGCGGTACATTTGGCGGAATATCATACTGATACTTGTTCCCTTTTTCGTTGTTCGGTTCGAAGTCAACCGCTAACGTTCGAGCTTCTGCAACTGATGCAAGTGTGCAAATAAGAAAAAGCACTAACATGAGCACTATTGTTTTTTTCATTGTGGTTCTCCTTTTTTCGGTGATATACTTATGAGATTCTTAATACAAATTCAACAAAATCGATAAAACTCCTTCCATATTTCGACATTTTCTACGGAATCTAATGTTGTAGACTGACAACAGCGGCAGCCTTGAACTACAGAAAAAAACCACAACTCGAGGGTTAGTCTCATTGTGGTTGAAATTATTAGATATTTGCTACATTATCGTCATACCATACTTCGATTTCAGTGGCTGATACGTAGAATCGAAATCCAAATGGGAGTGCAAGGTACTTAAGCAAATCAGGACGATTGAACGCAACGTGATAGTAATGTACCACCATTAGTGATTGAACATTTCCATCATATAGATCAGTGGTTAAATACCAGCTGGTCATATACTCTTCGGAGGGGTATCTTACTGCATTGACAGCATAGCCGCCTTCATAAACACCTTGGGATATAGCAATCTTCTGACTAAATAAGGGATACCATGGTGTTCTACCCAAATTGTCACATACCTCGTCTTGTGATCGAATAATAGAGACCGCAATATCAAGTCCCTCTGTGTATCCATTCCCTGAATCTTCCGCTTCCCAAAGATCATAATATGGTTCTTGGCTTACAGTAAACTTAAGTATCCAGGAATGATAAGAAATTGTTTGTTCCGCCTTAATCGTAGGCTTCGTAGAATACTGTCCTGATCTCTTTGCCGAGGTATGTAGCAAGTCCCTTAGTATAAAGATGATTCACACCATGGACAAGATCAATATTTCTATGGACTCGTATCATTTCAACCCCCCATTTGTTTTAGGCAACTCTTATAAACCCACCTGGTGATAGCCCCTAGAATACTTTGAATTAACAATTCTTCTGGTAACAACGCACATAATCAATACTGAACTCGCTGGGGTATACTTGCGTTACCCTTGAAGTATTATCGTTTGAAGGAATTTCATAAATGTTAAGCATCAATTGCATGGGGTATCGTGGTGATTGACGAGATGTATGTATCAATTCGTTATCGATATAAAAATCAACGCCATTTTCAGTCCAATCGACAGCGTAAAGGTGAAACTGCGTAGGGTCGAGTTGAAATTCTGTTTCAAAAAATTCATCATGAATCTCCGGATCACCGAACGGATGAATGCCAAATCCAAGTGTACATGTATCGGAAGCCACATTCCACCCCTTCAATTCAAAAGGGCAAATTTCGGCTGATTTATGGGGTTGATCTTCAAAACCAATCATCCAAAATGCACAAACGTTATTGGGGTTTTTGATTCCCTTTGCCCGTATTTCAAAATAGCCATACTGCGGGGTAAACAGTCTTTCAAGCATTTGCTCTTCTCGGACAAGACAGTTATTTGAGAACTTGTGTTGACCAAATTGACTGCCAACGGGCCCAGAATATACCCCCGTCTGGAGATTGCTGACCTTCACATCATCATTGAACTCTTGACACCACGGCAGTTGGTCCTCTTTTATCTGTAAGACGAGAAAGCTATCTTCAATTCTGTACTTTGCTTTGGAGCTTTTACGACTGCTCCATTGAGGTAAATAGTAAGGAAGCCAATTCGCGAGGTTTAAGTCATCGAACTCAAAATCATCTTGGAATACTATTGTATAACCTGATTTTTCAATCTCATTTCTTGGAAAATCCCCATTTGACATTAACTAATCCTCCACTTTTGGTGTACTTTAGAGATGTTACGCGATCGTTTGTGCAGAAAACCAATTTGCCAAAAAGGAACATACGTTCTTTATCTTCAGTGTATCAATTTCCAAGTTGCGTTACTACAACAACTTTAATGGATCTATTTTCCACGCTCTAGCCCGATAGTTGAGAAGGCTGCCGAACATAAATCTTAGGCAGTCTTCTCTTGTTATGTCATTGAACTATAGTTTCCCATGGGTCTCATCATTTTCGCAGTTGGATGCCACTCCAGCCATTTACATCGCATTGGCCATATTCATTGTCACCTACAGCAACCACCGTGCCGTCCGATTTAAGACCGACGGTATGAGCGCAACCCGCCGCAACTGCCACAATATTGTACCAGTCGCTTACATCACATTGGCCATATCTATTATCCCCCATAGTCGCCACAGTACCGTCCGATTTAAGGCCGATGGTATGATGACTACCCGCCGCTATCGCCATAATACCACGCCAGCCGCTTACATCGCATTGGTCATGCTTATTCAAACCCACAGCAACCACCGTTCCGTCCGCTTTAAGTCCGACGGTATGAAGATAACCTGCCGCTACAGACACTATGTCGTGCCAGCCGTTTGCATTGGATTGGCCATACCGATTATTACCCACAATCGTCAACGTTCCGTCCGATTTAAGACCGACGGTATGCCAGTCACCAGCCGATATCGCCACAATATCACGCCAGCCACTTACATTGCATTGACCTTCATTATTTCGACCCACAGCAACCACGGTGCCATCCGATTTAAGCCCAACGGTACGACGCCAACCAGCCGCTACCGCTACAATCTCGCGCCAGCCGCTCACATCACATTGGTCATGCTTATTCCAACCTATAGCCACAACCGTTCCGTCTGATTTAAGACCGATAGTATGAGCATTACCTGTGTTCGTCGCCATATGAACATTACTAGCAGCAACCGCCACAATATTGCGCCAGTCGCTTACATCACATTGGCCATATTTATTATCACCAGTGGCCGTCACCGTGCCGTCCGATTTAAGACCGACTGTATGACGACGACCCGTCGCGATGGAAGGCAGGGGTTTCACAATGTTCAAGAATCTCGCTCCTTAGTTGATGATAGATATTTCCGATTTTAGGTTTCATCTCTATTCCTTTTACAGTTGATTAGTAATTCTAGTTCCATATCACTTTTCCCTTGTCAATAAACTATACTACTGGTTCGTCGTCTGATGATGCCAGGAAAATAGGAGTTATGCTTTGTATTGAATTCTGATGTCCCACAATCAATGGACGTGGTTCAATGGTTGCATTTTGAAATTTATCAATTGGTTCCAACTCTATATCAATGTCAAACCTAGTATTGGGACAATAAAAAGTCATTGAAGGTGTTAAAGGAGTTATTCGCATCTGAGAACCGGCAGCCTGTTTAAACTAGGGAGAGAGTTCAGAGCCACCTGTGGCTCTTTTCGAATTGTGCACAAATGCCTACTCCATTGCATATGGTGGAAGCAATGTATGATCAGTTCACTCTGAGGAGTATAGTCCCAACTTTAATTTCTAACATTTAACAATGTATGAATAAATGGGTGACCATCCAATTAGACGATCGGACTAATTTGCAAGTCAACGTGACCTCTGCCGACTTCAACTATGCAACAGGATTTTTAAGCCGCCAATCTTATAACTCATTAGTTTGCAACGGGACTGCCATTCAAAATTCACAACAGGCAGAGGCTTGCAAGGGTCAATGGATCCAGCTTGTTCTTCCCAATCAAATTTCGCTCTCGTTTTATTTGACACATTATGATGATCAAATGGTCGGGGGCAGTCTCCAATCGACTCAGCTTCTCGGATTATCAAACCGTGTCACTTCAGTTCAATGTTGAATAGAAGCAGGTCTCGCGAGATGAACTGGACCCCAATCAATAGATGGTGTCTAACAATTGGGGTCCAGTTCACAAATACACGGTAGCCTTCATGCTGAATTGATTGAACTCTTGGTTGCAATAGGTAAGCATTTGAAGTGATCTCCAGCTTTTCCCCTGCTCCACACGGAGCGTACGAGTTTCCCAGTACTCCGCGTTCCCTCTAACTGAATTTACTAAATCATTAGTTCCTCGTTACTCATTGATTTGGAATATGTTAAACTGGTTCTAATGCATATTTTTCACGGTATTTGTTGATCTGAACCATCATCAATTCCGTTAAACCAAGTTTAGTCGTGAGTACGTCAATCGTCTCTTTTTGTGTTTGAAGGATTAGTTGCCCGACGTAGCTTCTCAATAGCTGGAAATAGTCGCTGGGCAAGCATGGTTTGATTCATAACCGTTCCTTCTTTCTCCTCGAGATTGTAGACAGAAACTCTCAGACAATAAAAAAAGCCCTTCATCCTCATTCAACAAGGACGTAAGGCATCGCTTCCGTGGTACCACCTTGATTGGGTCAACGGACCCGCTCATAGATGCAGCATTTAACTGCGACATCTCTTCTATAACGGGAAGACCCGCCAGACTTACTCCCTCTTTCAGTCTGATGCTCCGAGGCTTCTTTCTACAAGCTCGAATACCCTCTTACACTACCATGCAGGGCTCTCTGCAATTCGAATACTTGTTTACTCTTCATCATCAATCGCGTTTCTCGAATATATGGTTATCAGTTACAGTAGCATCAAGGCTAATACAGCGTCAAGGTGTGAACGCCCGAATCAGATTTTATATGCAAAGAATGAATGCAATATCATTTGTGTATAATCGATTACAAGGATTAAAATTTGATGGCGATCAGCTTTCATATTTTTATAAGTTCTTGGTCCACAGATCCGTTCTGTATTCATGACCGCGATCTTCTAGGATAAACTCATGCTAAATGTTGATGCCTTTACTCGCAGATTTTGGAACCTTCCCCGTCTCAAATTAATTCTTTCTATAATACGGCAATCTTCCAAGTGGGACTTCAATGTTTACCTTTTGCGGACCCGATACAATTAAACCATCATCCCCAACCCAAGTACCTGCAGGAATTACAACGTCTCTAGCTCTCGCACCTTTGACAACTACAGGAGCGATTAGCAAAGTACTCCCCAACATAAACTGATCTGTAATCGTTTCCATACCATCTTCTGGAAATTCGTAAGCCATATGACGTAAAATGGGTTCTCCAGTAACAGCTGACTCTTTCGCGAGCTTAAGAATTTCCTCCCCAAAGGCAGCATGTAACTGAGCAGCCTCAACACAATAACGCAGATGCTTCTCATCTAGAATTCGCCACGGTGCT
Organism: Paenibacillus plantarum; assembly: GCF_013141695.1. Classification (GTDB taxonomy): domain Bacteria; phylum Bacillota; class Bacilli; order Paenibacillales; family NBRC-103111; genus Paenibacillus_E; species Paenibacillus_E plantarum. Next base: position 36,584 of record NZ_WHNY01000079.1, on the reverse strand, counting down.
GCTGAGAATTGCATCATGGGGAACAATGCGGAGCATTGTGCTGAACGTACAATAAGCTCAGGATCCAACTTCTCCGAGGAAAGGAAACTCTTAAATTCCCCTCCCCCAATCATATCGGGGCATGAATATGCATATCCAAGTAGACCTTGTGCAAGGCCATCGGGAATTAAACAATCAAGTCCATTGCCAGTCCACACATGCTGCTTGTCCTTCAATCTTTGAACCAATGGCTGTCCTGCAAGCTTCCAGCAGGCTCGGTATTCATTTAGTGGATACTTGAGTCCTACTTTGGCCCAAGCCTCACTTTGACCATTTGGCGTTGTCTTCACAAAACTTAAATCATCACCTTCATAGAACTCCAGGTCGCCAGCATCTAACTTAAAGCCATCAATCCCATACTCGTCTTGAAGTACATCAAGTTGATGATGAATCCATTCGACGGCTGTCGGATTGGTACAATCTAGAACTGCGCTATATCCATTCCACCATTTACGAATAGCCGTCTTGCCATGTCGATCCCTCAATAGAATGCCTGTCGTTTCCAGTTTCCGAAATGTAATCGAGTCTGGGCTGATAAACGGACATACCCATACCATTACCTTAAAGCCAAGTGCATGCAGTTCATCTACCATACCTTTTGGATCAGGGAACCTTCCAGTATGAAATGTCCATGTTCCGTATGGCTCGTGCCAATTATCATCAATCATTATGACACCAGGCGGCATACCGCATGCCAATACATCTTTCGCATATTGCATTACTTTTTCTTGCGTCGGTTCATATAACAACTCAATCCACAAATTATACTGAGGGGCTGTAAACAGTAATTCCTCCGGAATTATTGGAACTGGCGGAAAGAAAGTGCGTGAGGCATGCTTGTATGCGCCTTGTAAGTTTCCATGTCCTTCCCCTACGGTTATTCGCGAAGCCCCACGATGAATAGCTAATTGCTCCTGATTTATCTCAAAAGCAAATGGCTCTTCACTCCAAATGTAACGACCTTTATTTGAAACTAGTAGTGGAGCCGCTTGGTTTGCACCACTTGCTTTTGCTAAGTCAGCACTGAACTGTGATCTGCCGAACGGCATGCTTGTTCCATCTGATACCCTTCCGCCCCACCAATATTCATCTGGCAATAGATCAAGTACTATCTCATAATTGGTCATATAACAATCACTCCTTCTTTACAAATGATTGTACATTCAAGAGAATATAGGGACAATCTTAAAGTATTGATTTATAATATAACAAAATTGACTTTAATGAGGTTCAGCTATGCTAAAACAATCTTCTTACGGATTTCGAAATGATGATACATCGATCCTCACCTTAGATTCGATTGGATGGCAGACAATTAACAGCTCTTCTTACTCATTTTCAGGAGAAGATCGTCCTGATTGTGGACATGTCATTTTCCAATACACGCTTAGCGGACAAGGTTATTTTGAGTATGAGCAGCAGATCTATCCTTTGCCGAAAGGCACTGGATTTCTTGCCAAAGTACCTAGTAATCATAAATACTTTTATCGAACTAGCAAAGAACCTTGGGAAGTCATTTGGTTGAATTTACGTGGGAATGAAGCCAATCGAATTTGGGATATGATCATCGACCAAGAAGGGTCAGTCCTAAGAAGAGACTTACAATCACCCCTTATACAGGAATTCTGGAAATTGCTTAACTTAGTAGCCGAAGAAATGGTAACTGATAAGTATCAGCTATCTCTAAGTGTTTATGAATGGCTGCTTTCCCTTATCCAGACAAGTGGCGAGATAACAAAAGAAATTAGCGAAAACTCGAGCAGTTTGATTCAAAAAGCTAAAAGATTTATGAGAGAGCACTACGCTGAACCCATCACCCTAGACATGATTGCTGCTCACTGTGAACTTAATAAATATTACTTTTGCAGGCTTTTTCAACGTTCCGAACAAAGCACACCTCTTAAATATCTACGCGATCGACGAATGGAAGCAGCGATTTCCTTTCTTCGAACTACAGAACTATCCGTTAATGAGATCGGTAAGGTTTGTGGTTTTGAAAGTCCAAGTTACTTCGGTAAAATTTTTCGGCAATATATGAATATGACACCTAAAGAGTATAGAATGAAGAAGTTAGAATTTCCTTACGATGCCATTTATTACGAATGACCTGCTTGTAAATCACCAAGTATATTATACGGTTATGAAACATTTACTATGAAGGGACTGTTGATGAAATGGAACTATATGCAATTAAATTTGGCGAGTCCTCCTTTCGTTTAAGACATATATACCGAGATATGCCTAATTCGGAAGAAACAACGAAAATTGCATGGTCTTATTATATTGCTAAGTTTAACGACATAACGATTGCCATTGACACGGGATTTCGAGATGAAAATGTAGCGAAAAAATGGGGAATTACATTTACTGGGGTTGAGCAAGAGTTATCAAGTATCATAGACAACTTAGCCGTAGTTGATATGGTTATTATTACTCACAGTCACTTTGACCACATTGAAAATCTTGATTTGTATGGTAAGCCGGAAATTATTATTTCAAAAACCGATTACGAGAATGCTCTACAACAATGCTCACATTCCATTATTGATAAACTGAATCAATGCCATGTAGTGACTGTTGAGAATGAATACATATACAACGACTTACTCAGATTCAGAGTCATCGGCGGTCACAGCAAGGGCTCCTCTGTCGTTTATTTCGAAGCAGACAATAAGCACTATGTAATAACTGGCGATGAATGTTACTGGTGCGACAACTTGATTAGCAATCGCCCCATAGGGGTATATGCGAGTACACAAAATAATGAAAGGTTCATTATCGAATCTCAGCGAGATAAATTAATACCCCTTCCATTTCATGATTTGAATATATTTGAACAATACTCGAATATCACAAATAATATAGTTAGAATTCTTTAATTATTTTATTAATTTTCCTGCTTTCCTTTATTCGCTATCGTTCTAAATTCAAATAAACCTTTTCGTCTTACAACATCTAATAAAATCCCGATGTATCCAGGCTTTGAGCCGCATCGGTATTCAATAAGTTGTACCTAGCTTGGCTAGGCGCGCCATGTCAAAAAAGGCTGCCCACAAGATGAACTTATGAGCAGCCTTTTTTATTACACTTTGAATCGGGCAAGCAAATCTAACAGTTCTTGTACTAGTTGGCCTAACGCCTCCGATGAAGCACTGATTTCTTCCATTGTGGCCAATTGTTCTTCGGACGCTGCAGCAACATTATGCGCATTGTGGCTGGAACTTCTTGCAATGCTTGCTAGCTGTTCCACGGTCGCCAAAACCTGCTCGGTGCTTGCCGACATTTGCTCGGATGCCGCTGAAACTTCTTGAATTTGATGATGAACCTGTGCCATATCCTGAGTAATGGATGCGAAAATGGTACCGCTATCGGTTACAACTTGAACCCCCTTGGTTACTTCGGTTGTACCTTGATCCATACTTTTCACGGCCAGCTTCGTATCCTCACTGATTTCACTAATAAGCTCGACGATTTGAAGCGAAGCGGTGTTAGACTGCTCGGCAAGCTTGCGAACTTCCGCCGCTACGACTGCAAAGCCTTTGCCATGCTCACCTGCTCTTGAAGCTTCGATAGCTGCATTTAGGGCCAATAAGTTCGTCTGCTTGCTTAACCCGGAAATCACGCCAATGATACTCCCGATAGCTTCAGAACGCTCTCCAAGACGACGAATGACAATAGAAGTATCTTCAACTTTCTCTTTCAAGAGGCCCATTTGGCGAACAGCCATTTGGATGTTCTCATTTCCTGCCGTTGTTTTGGCTCTTACATCCTCAGTGGAGTCTGTCACAATGGCGGTAGATTCAGCAATTTTCTGTACACCGATAGCCATTTCGGTCATCGCTCGCGCCGTTTCCTGCGCGTCGATTAATTGCGTCTCGGAGCCGCTGGCCATCTCCTGAATAGAAATCGCAATCGTTTCGGCAGCCCGACTTGTTTGTTCTGCGCTTGCATTCAGTTGCTCGGACGTTGCGCCAACCGACATCGCATGCTCCGTCACTGTGTGAATCATCATTCGCAGCTTCTCTACCATGGTATTAAACTGTTCCGACATTAATCCGAACTCATCTCGGCCTTTGACTGTCAACTGCTCGGTAAATTCGCCTTGGGCCAGCTTCGCGGAAAGTCGGCTTACGGATTGAATAGGACTCAGAACGAATCTTCGAATAATAAGGAACAAGATGACAGCCAGAACAATTAAGGATACGATCGCAATGGTCAGAGAGGTTGTCAGTCCTTCAAAATAGGCCATTAAGATCGTTTGCTTGGAAATGACAGATTCCATGTACCAAGCATGATCGGAACCCTCAAGTTGAATGGGCGTAAATAAGTGAAGATCATCTCCGCTGCTTCCCTTCATGTAAGCGGAGCGTTCACCTTTATGAACACCCTCCCACACGGTTGCCGTTTCCGGAGTGTCACTATAAGACTTGCCTACTTTCTCCGGCGATGCTCCATGCGCTACATAGCTTCCGGCTGCAGAGATCATCGATGCGTATCCGCCAAGTGGCTTTAGTTGCTCGATTTGCTTTTGCAAGTCGCTAAGCGCCATATCTGCCCCTACGATGCCAAGGAAGTTGCCCTGTTTATCCACAATCGGCATAACTAATGAAGTGATTAAGACATCTTTGCCGCTGATCGGATAGTAATACGGCTCAATCCACGTATTTTTTTTCGTCTTTTTGGGAATGAGGTAGTAATCCCCTGCGCCTTCTTTTTCATAATCCACTAAGGGCTGGACATCGATTTTATCACCTACTCTTACCACGTAGGGAATAAAGCGCCCCGTGCTGTCGTCATACGGCATTTTTTTACTATTCGCCGCATCTTTCTTATCGAATGCATTAGGTTCCCACAGCGTATAGAAAGCCAATACTTTTTCATGATCAACCAATGTGTTATTTAAAATTCGGACAACTTCCTCGCGCGTCAGTGACTTGGAAGTACTTGCGTCCAGTACCACAGTTCGGAGCGTCGACAAAGCAGTGAGCGTCTCATTCACCTGATCGTGAAAACCATTGGATACGACAGAGGAAGCTTCATTTGCCTTCGATTCTCCTTGACTTAAACTGCTGCTGTAAATTTGTTTGAGATTGACGCCAATCAAGCTTCCAAAAGCTAAGAGAAGCACTAACCCAATGGCGACTCCTAATTTAAAAGATAATCTCTGGTTACGCAGCCACATAATACTTATTAGCTCCCCTTTCTATCCCTTTCTAATAAGTATTTATCGACAATTCGACATTTTTTTTGAATAGCTTGTGCACAAAATAAAATTTCATTTTCAATGTCGAAGCATGAATGATAATTCTATGAAGTAGAGTAGGCATCCAGCGAGTACAATATAGCCTGAGTTAAATCGTCCGAGGAAAACTTATCATCAAATTCATAAACATCTACTAGGCAGTTGTCCCCTCCACTTCCATCAAATCTATAAATAATGATACGGCCCCGCACCCCAAATCAGCACATGCAGGACATATATATTGAGTTCTTCCCATTTGGAAAATCTGGCTTACTCATTAAAATTAACCTTAAGATTTGTTCATTTTGAAACTCCTCAATGCCCCACCCTAAACAAGATACAAAATCGAATTCCTCAGCATATATATCGTATAAAGATTGTCCGTCTACTATAAAATCTGCAAAAGTAATAGGTCCCGGATAACCGTCTCTTAAACGCCTTTTGAATTCTATTTTTGATTTTATCATTTATGAAATTCTCGTTCTTTATATAAGTGGTCATGGTCAATGTGTATTAAAACTAATTATTGAAGAATCCTGCCCGTCCCTCAGTATTTGGGTCTGTGCCCTTATGGATAACGAACTCGGTCCTCCGTGCTTTCTTTGTTTAAAGTCCTGCGAATGAATCAATTCACGTGATTTCGACGATTAGGCAGCCTGATTGTACTGAATGATCGTTTTTTCAGGAGTAAAAGACTCCTCGGAATGCACCATGCCGACTAGGATTCGCGCCAGTTTTCCAAGCAATTTAAATATCGACTTCTGCGTACTCATATGTTTAACTTGCACATTATTCTTATGTAATTGCTTAAATAAAGGGTTTGTTCCCACTAATGTTAAGGTAGCCAGATACATATATTTTCGGAGTTTTGAATCTCCACGTTTGGAAAGTACAATCTGGCCCTTGCGCTTTCCAGACATGCTCTCTGCCAGGTTTAAACCGGCTTTCCGTAGCAGCTGACGACCGTGAGCGAATTGCTTCAGATCACCCGCACAAGCCAGAATTGCTGCGATATAGATAGTGCTTAGACCTTTAATAGTACGAAGTTGGCTAGAAATTGGGATCTCACCAAGTAAAACTGCTATTACTTGTGCTATTTGGTTCAATATACCCTCAATGCCGCTCGTACTCATCAATTCAGCGATGCAGATCCTGTTTAGCCTCATTCAGCGCTACAGTTTCCCTACGTTCTGAACCGCTTTAGAGAGTAGTTCAGCTGCCTTCTGAATACCCATGGAGCCGCCAGCTCGTTTCATATATTTCCGCCAACCAGTAATAACTTCTGATGTAGATTGACCTTTTTAATCCAGCGGGGACGGGAACTCTTTGAGCGTTACTATGGATCGTGGACAGGTCCAATCTTTAAACACAGAAGCGTACTCAGGGAAGCGTATATCCAGCCAGCGGTTGATCCGATTCTGCATCCTAACACTATCCAACGAAGTAATTTCTCAAACCCCTGGATAGTGTTCTTGAATGAAAGATGCTGGTTTGTAAGCACAATTCCACGATAATTTGTTGCTTGAGCTACTTGAGTTTCCTTTGCCATATCAATGCCCACAACAAGATGTGGAGTGGTAATTCGTTCAATACGTTGATTTTGTCCGTCAGATTGCTTAAACTTCATAATAAGAGCGCCTCCTTGATGGTGTTGGGTATCTACCCGTCGACAAACCCATCATACCGAGGCGCTCCTTTTTTGACAAAGCCCATTTCTTAGGCTAGACAGGAATGTTTAGACGAGCGATAATCCTAGTTTTTCAAATGGATGTTCAAATACATCTAGCTCGGTTTCTTTTACTTTTAAAAATGAAGCTACAATGATATATCGAATACCTTTTGAAACAATTATGGTTATCTCTTGATCATTTGATGGTTCACCTATTTTGTTATTTACATAAATGATTTCATCATTAGTTGCATCATCGAGTATAATTTCATCTAGAAAACGTGGTAATTCAATGTAGCTAATATCAAAAAACAAGATATCTATATTTTGGAGGTTTTCCTTACTTTTGGGACTACGAATAAGAAGTTCTCCATGACTCACCCTGTAAAACCAAAATTGAAATTTTCTGTTTTCAAACCAATTTGGTAGCCCAAGCATTGTCCCATCACCCTAGAGCATATTCCCTTCTATTATAACAGATATTGGAAGTATTCTGCCCGTTAGTTGAGCGGCTCATTTTATCTTGTCGGCAATCGGACTATGTTCTTGACACATATCGGCAATCGGATCAAGTTCTTGACATTGCCAATTGACAAGAACTTGATTCGATTAATTAAAAAGTCCACGATTTACGCGGAATTGATTCGGACAATGTTCTTTTCATCCGACATTGAATTGCTATAATGATGATTGGAGCAATAACACAGATAGCGCAATGAACACTGCGTAGTCCGCACTCCAGCCGATTCCCAGCAGGAATATCCCCCCCTATTCCCGCAAGAATTACGAATAGCAGGCCGACAATTCTTCAGTTCGGGCCTTCTGTTTCATGTCTTTCCCTTCCGGTATCCATACCTATAACGTCATACTTTAGGGCTTCACCTCTTGAATCGGATGAATATTTTGCAGGAAATCAGCGATTTCATCCATGTACCCCTTCTCGGTAATGTTTCTCGGCGCAAACAAGCTAATCAATAACGCACGCGTCGGAGAATCGGCCGTCGAAGTGGAAAGCATGGAGTGCTCCGTGTCAGGAAGTACTTTGACTCTCAGCAGTTCGGATGGTGATACACGTTCCCTGTAAACCTTCTCTGTTTCTTTCACATCTACGTTAATATCATGATCACCGAGTAAAAGCAGAACTGGGGAGCTAAAATTTGCAATATCCTTCGTTGCATCGGCGGAGTAGTTCTGGCTTACGAACTTCCAACGTTCCCTAGACATGGCATCTTTTTGGCCCGCAACGCTCATATATTCATCATAAGAGCTGCCAGCCTTTAACAGATCCTTAATTCGGATATCGTCGTTCACCTGTTGCTCTATATCATTCACGGAGCGTCCTTCCTTTGCCATTTGACTACGCGTGTTGTACTCTCCCTGCGTCAGCCAGTTGATTGCCGGAGAGACAAGAATACTAAAGGCTAGCGACTCTTTACCGGCTAGTTTAGAAATAACCCACCCTGCCTGGCTTGCGCCCCATACGCCTATGCGATTCGCATCGATTGCTGGTTGCTGCCTCGCCCAAGCTAATGCCTGCTGCGCTTCCTCCACACGATCATCCATACTTTGGTCCAACCAGTTGCCTTCCGATCCACCGATGCCCCTCTTGTCCAGCGAAAGTGAAGCATAGCCAAGTGCAGCAAGCCGTTCCCAGAGCGGTTTATACCCGTCATCATGTGTCGAATCAATGGGGCCGTCTCCATGAATGAACAACACTAAACCAACCTTGTCGCTATATTTCTCGGGTAACGTTAGTACTCCCGTCAGTTTACCTTGAGGGGTATCGATTTCCACGGTTTGTTCGTCCATGTCGAAGCTGTTTTGTTGTAGAATATACGTCCCGGTCCCTCCCAACAATAGCAGAATAATCAGGACCGAAATTCCCCATTTCTTTTTCACGCTACCTCTACATTCCTTTCTTCGCAAGCATGCCTATCCTTCGTGTATCATGTAATTCCATTCCTGTTCACCAAACAACCACCCCATGAATGTGCTGCGCTGTACTTCTAACGTCCGGAATCCCATGCGTTCATACAGTCGTTTGGCTCCAACATTGCTGCCTGACACATACAAGCTTGCATATCGGATCCCCGGCCTTGTCACTGCTTCGCGGAGAACCCATTCCAGCATCGTTTTGCCCACGCCTGATCCCCGAAACCGTTCATGGACGGATACATCGGCAATGTACATTTCTCCACGTGCCGGACGATGGCTCAAACATGCCAATCGTACAGCGAACCCTAACGTTTTTCCCCACCCAACTCCTTGAATCCCTTTCCATAAGGGAAGCAGGTCCATTACCGTTGTACTTGGACGCGGGATGCCTGAATGAGCCCGAAACTGAAGAGATAGGCTGCCGATGACGGATTCTTCCTGCATGGCAACGATGCGCTGGCCTTCTCCCCGTTGTTCATCTAACACGAGCAACCTTTCTAATAACAATTGTAACTGTGCGTTATTCAGCCCTGTACCAAACTGGATTTTGTTGCAAAAACCTTGTAGCAGCAGTTGGCTGACTGAAGCTCTGTGCTCCTCTTTCATTCGCTCCATGTGAATGACGGGATGGGTGATCATTGATTCTCCTCCCGTTTCGTAGCATCGTTGCCGTTGCGATCAGCACGCTCAAGCAGTTCGTAATATATGCTTTCTTGGGTGAATAGAGACAGGTACGACTTTTCCACAAGAATTCGTGGTCCGGTTAGAATAAGAGAGCTGCGATCGGCGAAGGCCTGAAATTGATTGAAGTGTTGCTCTAAGCCTTCCTCGCCTTGTATCGAGAACCGATAAGATAAATACTCGCCAGCTGGCAAAACCATGTCTCCTTCCATATCATGCACTTCCGTGCAAAGCATTACACGGTGGCCTCCCTCATACACGTAATGAATGTCCGCTTCAATCAACTCTGGCAACGTATCACCCTGTTGAGCCAACATTCGAGCATCCAGTTGGCTCTCGATGTCCTTTTCAAACCATGAAGACAAGACAAGCTGATTGCGTTGAGTAACCTGGAAGGAAGCAGTCTCCTGCCCATAGCGCTCGTTCTCGTCCAGCACCTTACAGATAAAATCGCTTAACGTTCGCAGCCTAGCCATCTCGACTTCTATCTTGTAAACAGACTGTACAAGCAATCCCTTCATGTCGTCGGGTGTCCCTTCTTCGCTCCAATCTCGGACGGCTTGTACGGACAACCCGACTTTACGGAGGAGCAAAATATGTGCCAACCGGTAAATCTCGTTGATGCCATACATCCGATATTGATTTTCATCGATATAGGACGGGAACAATATGCCTTTTTCCTCGAAATAACGAATTTGATGGACCGACACGCCCATCAGTTTCGCAAACTCGCTAATCGTAATTTCCTTTTTCAGCTATTTTCCTCCCCCTATCTCCTTTAATATGAACTAAGTATATACCTTAGGTCTGACCTAAGGTCAAGTCATAAAGGAGAAAAATAGACCTAGTCACCCACATTGGGTAGCCCGACGTTTCGATGAGCTACAGTCGTATTGCCCCTCCTCTCTTACCATCATAGAGTTCTTGCAACTTCATAAAAAACTCCCACTTTTTTAGTTTTTTTGTTTATTAGCAATCATTATCGTGGTAGTATTTCACATAATACTAACGTTCACCGTTTGATTACTGGACTATTCGTCATTGATACGGAATCATAGAAGAATTAATTATAAAATAAAACCACCAAAATAATAGAAAGGGGATACAACAAGTAATTAATATTAATACGACAATAACTTTACTTTTTATTTGTCTCTTCATTTATAACCTCCGCGTTCACTCCGATCAACGGGCCCATTATACGAGCGAGCCCCACCTACCAGAAATTGTTGAAGAGCAAGGGCCTTGGGCAGTCGATGTCACGACGTGGCAACTGCTCTGGGACAACGCCCCGCAAAAGTCTTTCTTTGGACATATGAAAGATCATATTAAGAACCAACAATGTACAAATTTTACCGAGGTTCAACGGGAAATTAACCGCTACATTCGTTACTATAATCATTATCGATAACAGTGGGGATTAAAAAATATGACTCCTGTTCAGTTCAGGAATCATCTCTTAAGTGCAGCTTAACATTCTTTTTTTCAAAGTGTCCAGTACATGGGTACCAGTTTATTCTATTCCTTCTTTTGAAGGTAAAAGAATGGGTGCGGGAATTAGTATTAATGGATCAAATTCCCCCCCTCTTCCTAACGATCAAATTAATGAGTACACTGCCGTAAAGAGTGCGAAAATTAATATAAATCTGAGTGGAGAATGCGTATTATTTGACAGCTACACCATCTATTCACGAGATATTGCCGCTAAAAATATTCATGCTTATCTTTTACTTACACCGATGACTTAATCGTTGTAGACCAATACGGACATATTACAATCCTTTGCGTTGTACTTAAGTCACTTGGGCTTGAACAATAGAGTTAATCGAGTGTGTCCGCGGCAGGAGGAATATACTATGAAGGAATTAAGCGTAAATTACATCAGGGATCATCACGGGTTCGATATCGATACTGGTAAATACTTTAATGGATACTTTGAGTCAGAGGGACAAACATATATTTGGGTCAAACAAGGTAACGATAATTTACCAAGTTTCGTTGAAGGGCAAACCTATAGATTAAGATTCAAGATACTCCGAGAACATATTCCTCAGATTTAGTTATGCATTATTGCAGTTGGCGATTTTGAGCATTATTTCCGCCCGTATCAACTGGGTAGTGATTCGAACTTCACAAGAGACTTCGTGAAGACGGGTCAGAAGTTGAACCGCTGGTTGACCATAATAGTTGTGGGTTGCAGTTCAAATTCAAGGATTTAGACGGAAACAAGTTTAATATATGGCAAGACGTAGCTCAAAATTAAAGAAGCGCCAAGCTCTCCTTCTGTTATGAGAAGAACTTGGCGTTTTCAATTGTCTCGATGAAATTTTATAAGATAAAACTGCTTTCGTGCTTCATTGAATTTTATGATTGTACAATGTAAAATATGTGAAATAACTAAGGAAACGGGATGATTTGGGATGGAAAACAGAATAAAAATTGTAGCTATTTCGGGAAGTCTTCGCCAAAAATCTTCTAATACAGCCCTTATGCACGCCATCATAGCTTTAGCCCCAGATAATATGGATTTTACTGTGTACGGCGGGTTGGGCGATCTACCTCATTTTAACCCCGATATTGACGTCGACGATGGACCTGAATCGGTCACAGAACTGCGTACACAACTTAACGAATCGGATGCCGTTCTAATATGTACACCGGAGTATGGGAATGGAGTACCTGGGGTGTTGAAAAACGCCCTAGACTGGCTAGTATCTTCAGGTGAGTTTATGAATAAACCGACATCAGTAATCAGCGCGTCTCCCACACCTTTGGGAGGTGACAAGGCGCATGCTTCCATTCTGCTTACGCTGAACATGATCAATGCTAAAATTGTTGAGGGGGGAACGATGATGATTTCCCATATTAACTTAAAACTTAATAAAGATGGCAATATCACTGATTCTAGCACAGAGCAGGGTTTACGATCAGTGCTAGAAGGGCTTGCAGTGGCTTGTGCAAACTAAGGGTCACCTTCTTCTTTATCGCAAATCTGTAGCCGGTCTTATTAGACCGGCTGTTTGTTCAACTAGCGTTCTGCGTTTAGCGGAATGATAGTATCTTGGAGCATTATTTTAATGGGTATCTAACTTCCATATCCATTTCTTTTAATCCATCATGAAAGCAATAATTGTGATCTGCTCCTGCAATACATAAAATTCGTTTACCTTGATGTTTATTTATTGTATTTTTGATTCTTTGTACCATAATTTGATTTCTACAAATCCATCTGAAGTTTTGCGAAATTGGGTTCAGCTCGTACAACCATTGATACTTTTGTCTTGTAATTTCGTCATACTGTTTCGAATTAAATGGTATTGGTGTAACATTCCATACTATTTTTTGTTTATCAAACCATTGCTCTAATTCAGCCTGAAGTTCGACTCTATGTTCTCCCTCGAATTTAATAAATGGATCGAAATCATTCCATACATCTAACTCGAACCAATCGACTGGTGAAAATACTACTTTATTTTCTTCACAGTAAGTGAATATCCAATCATAATATATACTTTCTGCTTCGCCCCAAAACAGTCGTTTGAATCTGTCAGATAAATAAGTATTCCATGTGCTCGGATGCACTTCACCACAAATGACATCTGGCTGAAACTCTGTGATTAGATTAGCATAATGATCTAAGGTACAATTATATCCCTCTATCCCGTACATTGTGCCTAGTATACCAACTACTGTCATTTCAACTCTCCTTAAAGACTTATTTCCTTATGCAACAATAGTTCTAGAACTATAGACTTTATCCTTCCTACATTTTCCTAATAAGTAATAGTTGCTCAAAAGTTCTTCCCGTTAAGGTAATAACGGCTACTTCGTGGCAGCCGTTTCAAGTAACGTTATCCGTTAGTTGAGAACTTGGATTGGCTTTATTTGATTCTTGAACATAATTGAAAAACTTGTTAATATGCGTTCTGAGATGGATAAAAGGAGTAAGTTATACAAGATTAAATTAAAAATAGTCTTAATTTTATTATCCTTCGTTTTATTACTCGTTACATTTTATGAATACAGTAAATTTGATGCAAAAAGAGAGCAGTTGTCACGTGGAGATTTACTCCCGGGGTTTAATTAAACTAATCAATCAGACTTGTATATTCAATAACTTTTTTCAATTAGACCATTTTGACTAAACTTTCGTTTCTTGAATGAAAAAAGGAGTTGCTTTCTAATCAGGAATTTCAATTATTTGTTCCTGTTCTTCAGTATTTAACTTTCCATTTTTGAATCGAATTTGCCATTTATCCGCACTTTCATCATACTTAACTTCTTTGATTACAAATATCGTAATATCAGCGTAAGCCTGCGTATTTATTGCCTGTTCGACAACCTGCTCTTCCAATAATGTGGCATTTATAGGTTTTTCACTTGTTATGAAGGATATCTTAGCACTCCTAGCCTGACCAGGATATGAAGTAAGAACCCCACCTTGAAACCAAACTTGCACCTGTTGACCAACTTTAACTTCATTAGGTACATTTGAAACCCATACTGCATCGTAAAATTCTTTAACTCCACCAGTAGAACTATAATTTTTGGGTTTGGAACTTACAACAAGAATTCTATTGTTCTCTACTTTAGTAATGTATCCTTGAATACTAGGAATTCCAATGTCATGATTTTGATCAATAAAGATTGTTTTTGACTGTTCTTGATATCTCACTGTTGCATCCATATTTTCTGCTATAAATCGAACAGGTACATAAGCATGACCTTGGTGGTTCAACGCTGTGTATTCGCTATTGTCTATCTCTTTGTTAACTCCATTAAATACAAATTTAACAGGAAATAAATATGCCTGAATTGAATCGGAAGCATAAACACCAATTGTTGCGGTTAAACCTATACCAAAGATTAAACCAAGAATAAACTTCTTCAGAACTCTTCACTCCTTTTTTAAGTCTTAGTAATTTAGATGTAACAAATAGTGAAAATTTCCATTTTAATTCATACACACGTTTACCTTTCAAATAACAACTCTCTACTGCCCGTTAGCTCAGCGAACAAAAAACGGATGCATTGGCATCCGCTGTTCCACTTATCGTTACCTCATGTTAGTTAAATCTTTCTAGAAATAGCCTGCCTTGGTTGAAGACCATCCATCAAAGTAAAATCTTTGAAATACTTGTGAATATTTCCTTTTATAATAAGCAAAAAATTAAGATCCAAAGAATGCATCCAAGTATAATTTGAACTCCACTTTCTTGAATATGAATGCCATTCCCACTCATCAATATTCCCGTAAACCCAACATAAGACATACAAGTAGCTCAAGTAATTTTGCTGTCATAATTATGCGTTCCTCTTATTTCTCTACGCAACTATTACTTCCTTATTTTGTTGCTTAACTGCCCATTCAACATTCAAAGGGTTGCCACGCGGCATCCCTTTGAATGTTGAACTATCGTTCTGCGTTATCGTAATGAGCTCTTTCGAATCCCCGATGGATCGACAGACTGCTGGCAGCCGGAGATCCCTATTTTAGTATCGTTCGCGTTAGCTTAGTGAGCTACGCCATTAATTCCGATGAGCTTTTACGAAGCTTGTAATAATTGTACTTCTCGTTATCTTCCCAAAAAGCTTCCAAATCGATTGGTGCCGTTAACTCTGGCACATACTGTTTTAACGAATGAATCCGTGCTTCTATTCCGTTCATCCCTACACTCCTTGTTTGAAATTGTCCACTTACACATTTTGCTTATCCTGCGGCATTTGGATTCCCTTCTAAAATTACCTCTAAATTTAGCAATTACTTTCCCTTTTCCATGTTTCTTTTGTACAATTCCATGAATATATATACCATTATTTTACATTAACGATTTACGAACAAATCATGAGGAGGTTATTAGTTAAAACAGGATTATTCATAAATTACACGTTGAAAACTTAATCATATTGTTCATGTTTCTATGACATCATTCATTTAACGGCGAAAACTTTCGTCATATAATAGATCAGGAATGAACGATTTGTATGAAATGAGAGGTGTCTTTTCATGAAGAAAATGGGAATAGGTCTGCAATTGTACACACTTCGAGATGAAATGAACCAAGACGCCACAACGACTTTGCACAAAGTGGCCGAGATGGGTTATGAGGGCGTGGAGTTTGCAGGGTATTACGATTTTAGCCCTGAACAGTTAAAGAAGCTGCTGAACAATCTGTCACTACAAGCCATTGGCAGTCATGTAAACATGGAGCGGCTGCGAAACCATCTAGAAGAAGAGATTGCTATGAATGTCGCTATAGGGAGCCGTTATGTCGTCTGTCCAGGAATCAATCAAGAACAACGACAGGCACTTCCCGATACTGTTGCTTTTTTTAACAAGTGCAGCGAGCAGTTTAGAAGACATGGCATCGAATTTGGCTTTCATAATCACTATGTTGAATTCACCGAAGCTTATGGGGATCAGATTTGGTTTGATGCCTTTTTTGGAAGTACATCCCCAACGTATATAAAGAGTGAGCTCGACGTTTGTTGGGTACATAAAGCTGGCTGCGACCCTATTGCTTACCTCGAAAAATATGCCGGACGTGTACCATTAATTCATTTGAAGGACATTCGCAAGTTCGCCGATGGCACTTATCAAACGTTAGAACTGGGGCACGGCGAAATGAATTTACCCGCCATCATGATGGCGGCAGCAAAGGCGGGAACCGAATGGCTCATCGTCGAACAAGACGATTGTGACTTGCCTGCGTTAGAAAGTGTACAGATCAGTAGGAATTGGCTAAGCCAAAATGATAAGTTTATGGAGGTCACTTAAGATGGCGAAAAAACTTAAAGGGGCAATTATTGGTTGTGGGGGAATTGCGTT
Organism: Paenibacillus plantarum; assembly: GCF_013141695.1. GTDB lineage: Bacteria > Bacillota > Bacilli > Paenibacillales > NBRC-103111 > Paenibacillus_E > Paenibacillus_E plantarum. The sequence goes on along the minus strand of NZ_WHNY01000079.1, from coordinate 20,189 downwards.
CGAGAAATACTTCCCTTCACTTTCCAAGCTGAAGGAACTGGAACTGGTCGCCTTCTGCGATATTATTGTTGAAAAAGCAGAAAAAGCAGCGGCAGCATACGGTTCAACTGATGCAAAGGCTTTTTACGATTATAGAGAAGCCCTTGCAAATGTCGACATCGATGTGGTCTATGTATGTACGCCGAACGACTCGCATGCGGAAATCTCGATTGCGGCCCTTGAGTCAGGCAAGCATGTCATGTGTGAGAAGCCGATGGCAAAAACAGCTGCCGAAGCACAAGCCATGGTGGATGCTGCCAAGCGCACCGGCAAAAAGCTCTCGATTGGCTATCAGAATAATTTTCGGCCAGACAGCCGGTATTTGCAGCAAATTTGCGATAACGGCGAGCTCGGCGAGATCTATTTTGCCAAGGCTCATGCGATTCGCAGACGCGCTGTTCCAACCTGGGGTGTCTTTCTGGATCAAGAGAAACAGGGGGGTGGCCCTCTCATTGATATCGGCAGCCATGCGTTGGATTTAACGCTTCGGATGATGAACAATTATGCACCGAAATGTGTTTTGGGCAAGGCCTACCACAAGCTTAGCCGTAAAGAAAACGCGGCAAATGTCTGGGGACCGTGGGATCCGGAAAAGTTTACGGTGGAGGATTCCGCTTTCGGCTTCATCACGATGCAGAACGGTGCGACCGTTATCCTCGAATCCAGCTGGGCGCTTAACTCACTTGACACGTTAGAGGCCAAAACGACGCTTTGCGGTACGGAAGGCGGTGCGGACATGCGTGACGGACTCCGCATTAACAGCGAAAAGCTGGGCAGAATGACTACGACCACCATCGATTTGAGCGCGGGAGGCGTCGCTTTTTTTGAAGGCAAAGAAGAGAGTTCAAGCGACTTGGAAGCGCGGTTGTGGCTCGAATGCATCCTTCATGATACCGAACCGTTGGTAAAACCGGAGCAAGCGTTGGTTGTCACGCAAATCTTAGAAGCCATCTATGCGTCTTCGCAGACTGGCAAAGCCATTTATTTCGAATAGCCTCATGAAGCGCTAAGCGCAAGCACTAGCCGCCCTGTTGTTCAAGGGCGGCCACAGTTGTTTAAAGAAATTTGTGCGTACAATTGTCAGGAAAGTTTGTATAATTATGAAATATACACAAAGCATGAACGATTTGCGCAGACAAAGGAGAAAGCTGATGATGCATGGGCGCGAGGAAAAATTGCGAACTGAATCGATTGATGTAGCCATGGCACACCATAAGAAGCGCCATAGGAATCCTTGTGAGTTTCTAAATACATACATCATTAGGTTGCAAACTAGCGGTTACTGTGAGGCGCTGATTGATAACGAATATGTTGTAATTGAGCCTGGAGATCTGCTTATGTTTCGTCCTGGTGATAAGTACGAGCTTATTCTGAAAAACAACAGCATCGATTACTATGTGATTTGCAATGGAACATGGATTGACCAATGGTGGGACAATTTCACCCCTCCTCAAAAGTCAACCATACCGCTTGACGATGATCTGCTGAAACTGTGGAAACAGTTGGCGAAGGAAACGTTACGGAGGAATGGCACCATCGATGAATTGACCGATTATTTAATGCGTGTCTTTTGCTTGACTTTACAGCGCTTGCATGAAACCGCTTGCATTGGAAAAACATTAAGTCCGTCCTACATCGCCTATCAAATAAAAAAATTCATCGATCAGCATGCGACAGAGGCTCTCACCTTGGAGCGAATCGCCAAGCATGCGGGAATTAGCGTCTCTAGAGCTGTAAATTTGTTCAAAATCAATTTTGGTCAATCCATTATGAGTTATGCCATTGAAGTCCGCCTTGCTGTTGCGTGCGAACGTATTCGCTTCAGCGCAATGTCGCTTGATTATGTCGCTAAGTCAAGCGGTTTTAATAGCTATACTTACTTCCACCGGCAATTTCGCATGCATTTTGGACTATCCCCCCGGCAATATCGAGAAGAACAACAGAAACGTTCGAACCTCAGCATAGAACAATAGAAAGATCGCTCTACACTTGCCGAAAAGCAACAAGTTAAGAAGCGATCTTTTAAATTTAACTATTTCGTCAAGTTTATTGTGTCAATGCTGTTCACCGTATAGCTTGAGACATCGGATACATTTCCTGCGACATCCGTTCCTCTTGCGTACACCGTTTCATTTACAGAAACTGTCACAGGAGCTACGTAAACAGTCCATGCACCGTTAGCGCCCACTTTGTATTCCTTCGCTTCTGCATCGGTTGGATAAATGATCGTAATTATCGTATTGTTTGGCAATGAAATATCAGCTTCAAACGTTGGAACTATAGGTGCGTAGCGGCTACAACAGACGTTCCCTTCGTTACACTCAAGTTTACTGTAGTGTTTTGATTGACCCAGCCCGCCGGTGCATCATCTGTTGTCGTTGGTGGGATTGGTCACTCCTTGACCGTGCCAGAAGTTGTTTTTAATAAAGCTGAGTGTTCTGGAACCGTCATCGTTAAATGTTCTTTCGAAATATCGGAGATTCGTGTTCGACGCATTGTTATCATTGTTATAAAAAATGTTGTTCTTAAAGAAATTGTTTTTGATCGTGAACACGCCATTTCCGCCAAACAAATAAACAAACATTTCGTTCTCTGCAAATATGTTATTATAAAAGACTGAATTTTGGAACGACATGTTAGCTGCATACGGAGCGCTGCCTAAAGTTCCTCCACTATAATTACGAATGAAACGATTGTAACGGAAAATTGCCCCATCGGCATGGATGGAGTCCCTGGATGATGCATTTCCAGACCCATACCTTTGTTCGGAAAACACATTGCCTTCCAGCAGAATTCTATTGTTGGGGAAGATTTCGAAATTTCGGCTCCACTGGCTGTTTAATACATTGTTTCGTACGACAACATCGCTTACCGTATTATAATTCGTGTCTGCGTAAGAGAAATTCAACACCGTATGCCTTGCTTTACTAAAGTTATTTCCCTCAATTAACAATTTGGAGCTATTGGAGAAGGTAATCAAGTCGTCACCTAAATAAGCTTCTGTAACTATGTTGAATCTCGTGTTAAGCCAAACAGGTCATACGGAAGCGGCTTACAAGCTTTTGTTTCAAACGGATTATCCGTCTTGGCTGTACCAGGTTACCAAAGGAGCTACCTCGATTTGGGAGCATTGGGACGGCATCAAGGAGGACGGAAGCTTCTGGAGCACGGATATGAATTCATTTAATCATTATGCTTATGGCGCTGTTGGCGAATGGTTGTATCGCTGTGTTGCCGGTATTAATGTTGATGAAGATGCGCCAGGGTACAAGCATTTTCACATTAAACCGCTGCCAGGCCAAGGACTGATCTGGGCGGAAGCCTTCCTGGAATGCATGTATGCTGACTTTAGGATCAGGAACATATCGTTTCACCTATTGAAGATAAGGGCACCCTAATTGGGTGCCCTTATTGCTTCTCATCCTTTCAAGTTAAACCGAAACATTTCTTCAAACAACACGAAGTGGCTATCCAAAATCTCATCTGCCGTCAATTTAATGCCAGGAGCATCCAGTCCCATATTGGATTCAAAGGTCATACTCATGCCTCCGCAAACATGGTGGATCGCAGAAGTGAGATTAATCGAAGGATAAGGAAATATCCCTTCATCCACGACCATTTGATTCCGTTCCGCAAACGGAAGCTCTTGCTTCGCATATGCACCAACAAGACTATGGTTGAACGCCTGCTGTTTTTGCATAACGACATAGGGGAGATAGTGAATTTCGTAAAAATGATTTTCATAATTAGCTCCACCATGAAGCAAAATTGTGAAATCAGCAGCCTCTTGGTCAGCCAGACCAAGCAGTGCACTCGTTTCTAGAGCCATAGGGACAAAAAAGTTGTCGTGCATCAGGTTGACACCATCATCATTAAAATAGGAACCCAGATAATCTGCATGATCCTTAATCGGATGAACCGCCTTACAGTCTGGCCACGCGCATAAGGTGCCGTCTTTCCACGTCCCCTGCATATAGTAAACGAATTTCTCATAACTTACATCGATCATCGTATCAACTGGCAGCCGTGCCCTTCCATCAGGATTCATGCAAGGGATGAGGAGAAGCCGGAATCGATGGGCATTTCCATAGATATAATCATGCCGTTTCCCCCGATAATCCGTACCGGTTTCCAGCAGATGAATCAAATTCATGACAGCGACAATACCTTCCAATTCCCCGCCGTGTATCCCTCCGACAAGGAGCAGCACAGGTTTGCTATCTTCACCTTTACGTGCATAATGCTCCGAATTCCCCGCACCAGTAGCTGAACTGTAATTAGCCCTCCGGCCAAAGTCTTCCTTCTCTCCATATTCCACCATATAAATGTCTCTTCCACCCGCCGAGGATGCAAGTACTCGGGTGTTACCCAAGGTGACATTCGTTAGGTATTCCTTGATCTCTGCCAACCTACTTTTCCAAAATGATGCAACCAACCTGAACCCACTCCTACCCTAAGTCTACTTAAATTCATGCTATAGCCAATATCAGACTAGCAACAGCTGCAAGGTCAGCAAAGTTGATGATGCCGTCATTGTTGATATCCGCTTGTTTGTATAGGTGCCAGTTAGGATCAGCAGCCGTGCTTCCATAATGTGCGGCAACGATACCTAGATCACCAATACTGACTTTACCATCGCCATTCAGGTCGCCTGTAATATCTACATTCACTGAAACTGTAAAAGTTTGTACCGCCGTCTGTAACTGCGTGAGGGCTTGATCGACTTGCAATTGGGTAGCTGCAGATTGATTGGCTACTGCTTGCGCGCTATCGATAGCCGCTTGTAGAATGGCTTTCGCACCAGCCGGATACTTGCCTACTCCCGCTCCCTCTACAGCCGAATTATGTAAAGCTTGGCTGCTCATAAGCAGCGCTTGTAAGGCCGCTTTCTCCACAAAGGTAATTTGAACCTGATGAGCGGCAGCGTTGTTCACAATCGTTTCGATACCTTTTCCATCCGAGACAACTACGTTGGTCAAGTAAACGGAGCCTGTCACGGTTTGCGTTACTTCTTTGGCCTTGAAGTGCAGCTTCAGCAGATCAGCCGTACCCATTACCGCATTTGCCGCCCCCGTACTTGCCGCAATGATTCTCACTTGGCCCGGTGTCTTAGTTTGCTCTACAATCGAAAGCCCGCTTTGGAGAGACTCCACGGAAAGGAATTCATATTGAGTGGCATCATACTGCAAGGTTACATCCTGTGCATATACGCTTTGTGTAACCTGGCTCAATCCATAGGTCACATCAAATGACTGACCAGACATGACACTAGTGACTCCGGTTAATGTGGCTGTAGGTGCAGGTACACCTGTACTACCCATATAAGTAAGTGTATAGGTTCCCACAGTTCCGTTAAAGTAGAGGACACCCCCCTCTTCACTTACTGTTCCAACGGTGTCAACGCCATTACGACTTATTTTCCACGTTCCAGACACAAGATCAGTGACCACATATTGCATAGTGGTTTCTGTTCCGTACACCGAAAGCGTTACGCTGCCGTCAAGGCGATTGCCGGTCTTGCTGAAGAATACCGCATTGTCTGCGACTTTCGCGCCAACCATCCGCTCCATATCAAGCTTCTGCGTAACGAGCGGCTGTGTGCCATTGTTGTCCATGACCTGCATAACATTGAGGAAATAATCTGTTTGTGTCGGTGCATTCGGTGAAATCTGTACGCGCCATGCGCCTGCTTCAATGGAATTAGTTGCTGCCGGTCCTGATCTTGATTCAGGATAGTTCGTGCCAAACACTTCAAATTCGTGCCCTGGGCCTCCGACCTTCTCGATGTTGGTATTACCTGCTATAGGCAGAAGTGTTTCATTAACTAATTTAGAGTTATATCCATTTTCACCGCGTATAATGGTTGTTGTATTACCGTTTACTACTGGCTCCTCCATACTGTGCAGCAACCAATATTTTTTGAAATTCGGATTAGAGGCGGCCACTTTGTCATACACGATCATCGCTGCTGGATGCTGACTATTTTTTAAATTCAGGAAAACGAAGGAACGCATAGATTGCTTTACTTTCGCCGTATAAGCAGCTGTTAAATCACCTTTGAGATAACTGAAATTCGGAGTAAGTACATCAGGACCAAATTCGTGACCAAGCACCTTACCCATATAAGCGTCTTTTCCAACTAGTTCCTCCAGCTTCAACGCATCATATCCATTGTTCGCTCTGCGTTGTCCTCCATCGTTAGCTACAACTGCTCCCATCCAAGTTTTTGTTTCATTCGGATCATAGACTAACATCGTATTATTAGCGATTGCTTGTTTATTGTAATTTCTGTCATAATATTTGCCGTAGCCGCTTTCGCTCCCGTTGGCATCCCCTTCGTAAATGCCGCTATGTAGCGCGAGACTACCCTTATAATAAATGTTGAAATTCCCCATATCCTGATGTTGATGATTATTAAACATGTACCCGCCGACCTTCATCTCCGCTATCACCGCAGGTGAAGTTTTATTGATGGTTGCTCCAGTGTCCCAACCTGTACGAGCCATCATAGTGCCAATGGGAAACCCAAAATACTTCGTGAGCGGTAACTGCTGATCAGACTGCGTAGGCAGATTCATATCAACAAATAAAATCTCACTAACAGGATCGATCGTGCCAGGTTGGTATTGACGCAAAAATTCGTTTTGCAGATAAGGATCTCTATAATAAGAGGCCCCCAGCATGATCGTAGGCGCATACTTCCAGTACGTATCTCTAGCTGTATAGGTCGCTGAGAAGGAATCCCCCGAACGCATTAATTGTCCATCTGGACGCCTTTCATAGAGGGCACGATAAAGTCTGGCTCCTCCTTGCTGCTCATTGTAAACATTCTCAATCCCCATTCCCTTGAAAATCGTACGTGCCCACAGCTCCGCTTCCATTCTGGTTTGACCGTAGGAATCACCTTGAGTGTTCATATCGGCCATGGAGATAAAATCATTCGCTGGCACATGCTCCTGGAAAAACCGAAGCGCGGAATGCTGATACATATTCGGTTTCTCATCATAGATGGCCACTCCACCTGCAAGCAAATATTTTAATAGTTGATTGCCGCTACCGTGACTAACAATCGCACCCTGGTTGAAAACTGGATATCCGAGTTCCGTTTGGGATGCAATAAATTCTATTCGGTTAATGATCGTGGTTTTCTCTGCTTCCGTTAACAAATCGAAGCACCAATCATACACCATAGCAGCTGCGTTAATCGTGTCGCCAATTTGTGTATACTGACCAGGATCCGTAAACTGAATTGAGTTCAAATTATTCAGAAGCATCGTGATGGCCCTTCTGCCCCGCTGCGGATCACCTTCCAATAAATAGATCAAGGCGTTCGCATCAATCGCTTTACGAACAGCAATGGAATAGTTCATCGATTTCGTCCCTAGAGGTTCGACTGTCCCCTCTGGTACGGTAAGACCCAATTCGATCTTTGTCCACGAGACATTATCAGAAGATACATAAATGTCAAAGTATGACTTTCTTGTATGACCTGAATACCATGCGAGCCCTACGGATCCAACAGGCTGAATGGAGCCAAGATCATATTTCAGCCACTCCCCTGATCCCTCCGCCGACCATCTCGACTCCGGAGCCATGTTGCCGTCGATCGTCTTATCAGCGTCACCGCTGCTAGCAACCACACTTTGTACGGCCAATTTATTATGTACGCTCCCAGAAACGGTAGGATATATTTCCGTTTCAACGATGGAATTCCAGAGGCTGCCCGAACTGCTGCCATACCCCACGATTTTGACATAGCGCGCATTGTTAACACTCGGGAAGCTGTATGACTCGATCTCATCTGTTGTACCGCTGGATGTGCCTAAATAGGAAGCACTTTCACTCGTCGCAATCACCTTATTCCATACAGCATTCATCGGTCCCCCAACGGCTATTTTCTGCTGCAGGGCAGGAATATCGCCCTGTCTGACATAAAGGCGCGGATGTTCAGGCGGTGGCGTCGGAATTGTCTGCGCTGTTGCTGTGACAGCAGCAGGCATACGAATATCGGCATTCACCGCGTCAGACTCGAACAAAGCCAAGGGGTAATTGGTTGTCATATATCCCCCTAATGTGGCTCGAACGATATATCGGTTACCTACCAAACGGTTATTAATGGTGAAGCTCCCATCCGCTGCCGTAACTGCTGTTCCGAGAGAAACAAGATAAGAGGTATCCCCTTCCGCATAGACATTCAGTACCGCACCAGGAAGAAACTTCACATCAATCTCTGCTGCTTTCACTTTCCCGCTTATTGCGTATAACGGATCTGAAGCATCCACTGCTAGATGAAAATCCGCGTTAGACACATCGTTGTCCGTAACCGTTATGGGTACTACTACGCTCAAGTAACCTGCTTTATTAGCCTTTACGACATAAGCGCCGCTGCTTGGTACAATAAGTGAATAAGTACCATCAGGTAAGGTTGACATGCTTGCAAGCGGCGTAGCAAATGTTGTATCAGCAGCCGCATACAAGCTCACTGGTGTCAAACCAAGTGCCTCACCCGCCGTATTCGTCACTTTGCCCTTCACGCTTAGTAAAGTCTTGACGGTGATATCATCGATATAATAGGAACCAGAATTAGCCCCTGTAGCGAACGAGAATTGATCAATACTCGAAATACCCGCTGTAATTAAACTTTTACCAAGCATCGCAACAGTATTAGGACCCTCTCTCGTAATTCCATTGCTTAAATAGGAAACATGAGTTACATCCAACTGATCACTTGTCATGTGAACGTCATAAGTGCCAGCATTCATATCCAGTACTACTTTCATCGTATACCAACTGTTATCCGTGATAGCTGCAGACGCACTAGGAATAAACTGTCCGACAAAAGGATCCGCTTGAATTGTGTACCGGGTAGCTCCATTGTTCAGTATCGAGAAAGAAACAACCGGCTTCGATGAAGTATTAGTCCCCACCTTTCCATTCAGATTGAAGTTCAACACATTAAATGTATTCGTTGCATCCTTTTTAAATTGATATTTGGTTTCAAATACGAGTTTCCCGCTTGATATGGGAGTGAACGATTTCGTAATCGTGACACCGGCACTGCCCGAATCGGCATCCTTGAGCTCGATGCTTTTGTTCCCATTTCCAGCTGGATCAACAATGAGAGCGCTGCCACTGGAACCAGAAACTAGATATCCTGCAGGTGCTGCACCTGTCTGTTCCGTGTCGAACATATCATTGATAGGTAGCGTGACTACCGCCGCCTCAGCCCGTTGGGGCATGAATCCGATAAGAAAACCGCCGAGCATAGTCAAGCATAATACCATCGAGATCCATCTTAGATTGTTTCTAGTCAAGCAGCTGACCATTCCACTCACCCTTTCTCTTGGAGCATGGCTTCTCTCTTCTTACCGACACAGGATCTAACAGTTATCCGTAGGATACCTCTCTAGGCATCCCAGGATAACCTTTCTTATCTAAATGATTACTTATTTGTAGCCAAATATTGCGCAACCTGTTTGGCCATTTCTTCACGAATTTTTTCCAAACCTGCTTCTTTTAATTTCTGGTTGAGCAACGGTAATGCCGTCTGTGGATCAACTAAACCAAAATTAATCGGTTCTCCATACTGTTTGACAACACTCTGTACAGCAGCCAACTCGGCTTTGAACGGTGAAGTATCAAGTATGAAATTGGTTAGCTTCGCATCGTATAATTTGCCTTCCAACTTCTTCTTGGTGTCGACATATTTGGGCCATACTTGATCGGCTTCTCTTACGAATTGCTTAACTCTCCATCCCCATCCACCCAATGCTTCTGGTGCAAGACCGTTATCCACAGCACTCAGCCCTGCAGGCAATGTTAATCTGCCCTCTGGCGTTAATTCATAGTTTTTACCTTTGATCCCGTACATCGTTAAGTCGTAATACTCCTGATTGTTACGCAGCAATTCAAGAAGCATGAGTGCGCGTTCAGGATTTGCCGCTTTGGCATTAATCGCCATCCCATCGACGATATAAGAGCTTCTTGCAATCGGTTTGTCCATACCTCCATAGATAATCCAATCTAGTTCCCAATCCGGATGCTTATCCATGATCTTCTTATATTCATCTTTCGCATTCATTAGGTTCATGTAGGCAACCACACTTTTACCATTGATGAAAGAGTCCTTTGCATTGGTCTGATTCGACAGCACACTCTTAGACCAATAGCCCTTGGATGACCAATCCTTCATTCGATCCGCAAACTTGTTAAATCCAGGAGTCTCATACAGGGTTAACAGCTTATCGGGATGGTCGTTATCATAGAAAAATGGAATAGTACCTGTTCCGCCGACACCCAGCCAATTCTCCTTGCTTTCCTTAAACGCCCAGTAGGTAATGTTATTTTTGTCGACGCCGCCTATGTTATATGGAATCATATCAGGCTCGTTTTTCTTAACCGCTTCGAGATAGACACCTAGATCGTCCAACGTTTTAATCGGTGGAACATTATACTTCTTTCGTAAGTCTTCACGGATCATAATCCCTTGTCCGCCTGGCACGCTGTCTGTTTGCGGGGTCATATAAATTTTCCCATTAACTTTCGATTGCTCCCACGCCACAGCTGGGGTTTCCTTCAGTGTTTTTGGCGCATACTTAGGTAATAAGTCATCAAGCGCCATAAACGCTCCTTTTGGTGCCTCTTGTTGGAAAAAGGCCCAATTCGACGTATAAATGAGATCAAACTTCTCACCAGAAGCAAGTAAGAGCGGATATTTCGTATTCTGGTCACCCCATGAAATATAGTTGATTTTCAGTGTAGCGTTAATATCGTTTTTTAGCTTTTTGTTCACTTCCTTCATGACCGGTTCTAGATCTTTTGGCGGATCACCAAGCAGGTACATCGTGAGTTCAACTTCCTTCTCAGGCTTTGTCACTACTGTCTCGGTGGCCTTCTGACCTTCCACTGGTTTTGGGCTTTCGGTCGTTTGTTTGCTTGTGGTTGTCGTCGAGCAACCTGTAAACACAGTGATGGCAAGTGTAAGGCTAAGCAGTACTGCGGCCGAGCTGAAGTGCTTTGTTCTTCTCATTGATTATGCCTCCCGTTTAAAATGAATTGAAACTATATGCCAACCGCTTTAGCGGATTTAGCCTTTGATCGCGCCAATCGTCAGCCCTTTTACAAAATATTTCTGAACGAATGGATAGAGGAATACAATGGGCCCTGTCGCCACAACCGCCATAGCCATTTTGAGCGACTCCGTTGGCACTTCTGGCAAGACGATGGACGCTTCGGAAACAACCGTTTCTGCAAACTTTGCTTTATTCAGCATGTTGTACAAGAAATATTGCAGCGGAAAGAGCTTCCGATCTTCGATATATAACATCGCGTGAAACCAATCGTTCCAATAATTAAGCGCAATGAACAGTCCAATTGTAGCTAGTCCCGGAGTTGCTAGCGGCAAAATAAGCCGGATGAATATCTTAAAATCGCCTGCCCCATCCATCTTGGCTGACTCGATAATTGCATCTGGAATCGTCTTTATAAAGTTCCTCATCAGGAAGATCAGCCAAGCGCTGAGCAGCCCCGGCAGTAATAAAGAAAGGAAGTGATCCTTCAACTGCAAATATCGGACGACCAGGATATAAGCTGGAATTAATCCCCCACTGAACAGTGTTGTAAAATAGAAGAAAAAGGCAAAGTGATTCCGATATTTGAAATCATACCGCTGAAGAACGTACGCCGTCATGGATGTGACGAATAAACCGGTAATCGTCCCAAGTAGTGTCAGTTGGATCGTTACGCTGTAAGCTCGAAGCATGTCCATTGGCGCTTTGAAAATGACTTGATACGCCTCCAATGAGAATTTGGATGGAATTAACCTGTAACCATCCTTGAAAATGGACTCATTCTCGGTAATCGAAGCGGATATCAGCAACAAGAAGGGAATCAGGCACAAGATGGCCACCACGCCGATAAACAAATACCCTATCGCTTGAAAAGCAATTCTGTCTTTAGTCATGCGTACTCCCTCCGTTAAAACAACGCATAATCGCTGTTGATTTTTTTAATGATGTAATTGACAGTGACAACGAGCAGGAGTCCGAATACCGACTGATAAAATCCGACTGCCGATCCCATGCCAATATCGAAGCTTCGTGTTAATGCCCGGAAGACGTAAGTGTCAATAATATCCGTAGCTTCAAACAAATTTCCGTTATCACCAATCAATTGATAAAAGAGATCAAATTGCCCTCGTAAAAGCGAACCGATGTTGAACAAGAACAGGATGACTACAGTAGGCATAATAAGTGGCAGCGTAATGTAGCGAATTTCTTGGAAGACTGTTGCTCCGTCCATACGCCCCGCTTCATAATACTCACTATTGATGCTCATGATTGCTGCTAGATATATGATAGATCCGTAGCCGATCCATTTCCATAAATAGAAACAGCTAATGATATATTTCCAAATCCAAGGCGTGCCATAAGCATCCATAGGCGCTAGGTTAAACGTTTTCAACAACGTATTTAGAGAGCCAAATTCGAAGTTGAATATATTGTACACGAAAGCGCCAAGCAATACATAGGAGATAAAGTAAGGCAGGAACATCAGCGATTGGCTCAATTTTTTAAAGTATTTCCCCGTCATTTCACTCAAAAAGACAGCTGCTGCAATCTGAGTTACCGTGCCTAACCCAATGAAAACAAAATTGTATACAATGGTGTTGGTTGTTATCCGATAAATCGCCCCAGAAACGAACAAAAACTTGAAATTATCAAACCCAACCCACGGGCTATTGAAAATACCGTCCGTGTAATTGTAGTTTTTGAAAGCTAGTACAAGTCCTGTCATTGGAAAATAAGCAAAGACGATAAACCAAATGACGGCCGGTAACAGCATCAGAAACAATACTTTGTTTTTTTTCATTTCATATAGAAGTCCTCTATTCTTTGGTTTGGGTGCAATACTTCCCCTTCCGGTTTCAATATCTGGGAGCCTGTTAGAAGCCGGTTCGGTACCAACTGCATTCATATAAGCTGCTTCCTCCTTCATATTCTTTTGTAAGTCAACGGTATATGCCTGCCGTCTTACCTAACAACACTGTAACGGTTTCTTTCTCTCAAAAAAACTGCAAATCGGTGTGTGCCGCTCTATTTTCAATGAAAAAACCACTCTAAAAATCGTACATAACTGTAAATTTGATAAACAGGTAATAAAAAGGTTGTGTGCATCCCGTTCGGTTGCTTATAATGGTTCCACTTAGATCAACTTATTGGATAGGTGGAGGTACGGACATGATAACGGAACAAACAGCTTCCACTAACACTAATCGTTTTTACGCCAAGCTGCTTTTATCACTTGTCGTCTCTATTGTCGTTACTCTTTTTGTTGTTTCATTGATCCTATATATGAATTTTGTTAAGGTCATCTTCTCTCATATTAACGATTCGGAGAAAACGAGCCTGTCCCAAGCGAGCTTCAGCGTTAAGTTTATGAATGACTCTGCCCAGACACTTGCCCTCCTCGTGTATTCCGACCCAGCCATTGCACAGCTGTTGTATTACCCTTCCCGCAATCCGGTTGAGAATAATAGCGCTTTAGACAAATTACACACGTATCGGTACATCACACCATTTATTCACTCTATCTACATTTATAATGATCAATCGGAAACATTTTATATTACTTCCCCGGTTATCGACGAAACTGTTCAAAGCAAAACGACATTCATTGATAAAGAAGCTTTGTCTCTCATCCAAAATTTTCGAAGCTATAAAGAGTTCAGCCCCATTCCTCGCTTAATTCCAGAAAGATCTGCCGGTGGTGAAACAAAGATGGTCAGTGTGTATACCTATTTGTTTCACGATCTACCTGGGAACAGTGAGAAGCTAGACAGTGTCGTAGTTCTAAATATCTCCGAGCAGTGGATGCGCGATACGATTCAGGCGTTGGATGCTGGAGCGCCAAGTAATACTTTCATCATTAATGCGAAGGGTCATTTGATTATCAGCAACCAGCAGATGCCCATGTTTAGCGATATAACCGACCAAACTTATATTCAGCAGATTCGTCAGTCCGATCAGCAATCCGGTTATTTCGTGGACAATGTGGACGGCGTGAAGTCACTGGTCATTTATGTCTCCAACGATGCACTGGACTGGACGTTTATCCGTACGATTCCGTACGAACGCATCATCGCCAAAATTGATCGGATGAAGCAGTTGACTCTGCTGATCGGGATTGTGATTCTCTTGGTGGGGATGGCGATTTCCTATGTACTTTCTCGAAGGCTGTATAGGCCAATTCATACCGCATTAACGAACTTGAATGTGCTTCAAATCGAGAAAAGAGATCGTTTTCATCAGGATAAGCAGGAGTTTTTGCGAAATTTGCTAAGGGACACAGAAGGAAATGCCAACAACCTGTCCAAACATTTTACGAAGCTTCATATTGACCTGCGAATGGATCGGCCCTTGGTACTTCTCTTATTACAAATCGACCATTATGTCTCGTTTTGTTCTGACTATCCTTATACGGACCGCAGGCTACTCAAATTTTCTATGATGAATATCGCTTCTGAACTCATTGCGGAACATTATCCCCCAGAAGCTGTTGATATGGAGAACGATCAGTTAGTCATCGTATTGAATATAGACAATGACGACCGAGAAGCCTGTGATCAAACCCTGTATGAGCTGATCCGTCAGGTGCAAACATCTGTACAGTCTTATCTCCATCTCACCTTGACTGCCACCATCTCTGCCCGTTTCCATTGGAGTGATGGCATCCATGAGGTATACCAAGAAACGGTGCAGGCTTCTCAGTATAGACTTGTGTATGGTCACCAAAGCATCATCGATGTCGAGACGCTAGGCGAAGATACATCCGACCATTTCATGTATCCCTCTCAAAAAGGGCAGGTCTTCTCAGAAGCCTTGCTATCCGGCAAAATAGAGGAAGCGAAGATGCGCTATGCGGACATCATCAACCAAGCCGTATCAACCAATAACTACCCGACCATTCAACTAACCCTTACTCATCTGGCTTTCTCATTCAGTAGATGTCTCGATACCATGAGAATAAATGGCAGCCACATTCCCGACATCAAGAATAGTCCATTTGTTACCCTAATTAATCAATTGGAGACATTGGACGAGATTGAAAAAAACTTTTTCCATCTGTACGAACAGTTGATATCTGATCCGGAAGTCAAGAAAAAATCACGTTATGAAGAGCTTTCATTCAATGTCATCTCACTCGTACAGGAACAATACATGGATCCAAACTTATCCCTTGTAAGTGTGGCCGATACCGTTGGCATGTCTCCAGCCTATTTGGGAAGGCTATTCAAGAAAATGACGGCCAAATCGATTCCGGATTATATCCTTGAGGTACGCATCGACAAAGCCAAGGAATTACTGACCTATTCCAACGCCTCCATCAACGACATTGCGGAGCAAGTCGGCTTTGCCAGCAGCCCTTATTTCTTCAAAGTGTTTAAGAAAACAAATGGGGTAACACCGAACGATTACCGGCAAAAAGCTACTTTGGGATCTAACACTTCTGTTGATAATACCCTCGATTCCTGCAATGACTAGAAGTTGTTCCGATAAAATAAAACAGCCGCCATTTTGGCGGATCGGGGTCTCTACCACTTCAAACATGGTTATTGGATGGCAGTGGGAGAACAGTTTTTTGTCCGGGGTTTTTCTCCTAAAAGCCGCTCGTTCTCCCGGCTATCGCCATCTTATACCGAGCTTAAAAAAGGCCAACCAGAATTTCTGGTTAACCTGATAATACGAAAAGTCCGCGGGTTTACGCGGACTTCATTCGGACAATTTTCTTGACAACCGACACTTAAATCTTTCAGCTAACCGATTATCTTCATAGAGAGACTCCATTACTTTTATGGCTTCCGAATCCGTCAAAGCGGATATGCTCTGGAATGGGGATATCCTTCTTTGAAGAAATAAATAACCAACCTAATAGCTCAACAAAAGTAACATGACATCTATTGGATGGTTTTTCTCTGAGAAATGAATATTATCCATTCTATATAAAAAGTAATCGATATTATAAGTGTTAAGTTAAACATGAGTTCATTCAAATACAGTTTTCTGAATGACAACAAATAAGAAACTAAAATTCCTACTAGAATTAGTATATTAAGAATCCTTAATATATTAATCCACTTCTTACTTTCAATTAAATGAAAAAGGAATTCTTTTCTTCGATCTATTATCGTAAAAATAAAAAAAATGATATGTAGAAATAAATGAATTATTGCAAAGAAAAAACTCACTATTAATGCTCCAGCTATAGGTATGCCAAGACTATCGCCATCTGATGGCAAGTTCAGTGACTCAACATATTCCTCGTCTGTAAACAACTCAAAAAAATATGCACTATAAAAGTAACTAATTAAGATTGAAATAATTAATGAACAAATTAAAAATATATATTTGTTAATTCTCATTATTAACTTAATCCCTTCATGACTAATTCAGTTGAATTTTCCAAACGCAAAGCCTATTGCAAGGGACTCTCTCCATCCTTCACCATTATTAAATTCTTAGTGAACATGTATTTCCGATTTGATATCATTTTGACTTAAAAATTTCGTTAAATCATTACTCAGCTGCACAATCTCATTGTTCGCATTATTCGCATAATCCGGCAACAGCATATCCCTAACCATTTTAGTTCGTAGCCATGTCATAAAGAAAAGATCCAATAATAAGTTTGGAAATTTAAGCACCAATTTAAGCATGGGTGGATCAATTGAAACGCCTGCTTTTTGTATTGCCCTTAGATTCGCTTTTAAAGTGACTGTTATTTTGCGTGCCGTCTTTCTGGTTCTGGCTGTTTTTTTGTCAATTATCTTATTCTCAGCATGCAAAACGCTCAACAAGGCAATGTCTGATACGGAATGTGTGATTAGATACGCTTGTATATCCTTTTTAATAACGTAGGGAAGCTTTGCTGTTTTAAATAATTTTGCGAGGTTTTCTATGCGTTCTGTCACTACACCATTAATTTCTCCAAATGCAGTTGCCGCTATAAACTTTGGTAGAAATCGAGCATGCAATACGCCATCTTTAATCTGTCCGCCGAAGCCGGGAAAAGCTGGTAAAAGTCTATCCCCTACGATATCCAGCCACGAAGAAAATCCAATTGAATTACTAGTCATCGTAACTATATGTTTGCTTTGATTATCTTTTAGCGCTAACAACGCTGATTCGGACCGATCATAACGAACGGTAACGAAAATAAAATCGTATACATCGTCATTTTCGAGCGTATCAATGACATTCACTTGTATCGATCTAACTGTACCTTTTTCTATATATTGCAGGCCATTTTCTCTTAATGATTTAAATCTATTAGAATGTGCAAACAAGCTAACGTCAAACCCTGCTTCAATAAGCTTAATTGCGTACATGCTGCCGATGACACCTGCACCAAAAATTAAAATTCGATCTTGTTTTGCTGACATTAAAACCACCCCTACTTATTAGCATTCCCTTTTGATAATCAGACAACATGTTGTATGATGTGATTATAATTCTTCATTTCCCCTTGATCAACCATCAGTTTATTATGATTTGTCGGATGATATTCTTATTCGCTAGTAGGAGGGAAACATGCAAAAGCAACCCGAGATAACGGAGAAAACAAGACAAAAGTTTGTAGAAATTTTTTGTGAGTTATATAGCCAAAAGCCGATTGAGAAAATTTCGGTTCAGGAAATTGCGAATAAGTCAGGATATAACCGCAGCACCTTTTATCAATACTTTACTGATATTTACGAATTGTTAGACACTGTTGAAAATGACTTATTGAATGACATGAAAAAAGAAATGGCGAATAAAGAGCTATCGATGCATACGGTTCAAGATACGCTCTATTGTCTGGACAAAAGAGAACATCTTCTGGTTCTTAATGCCCTTTTGGGTGATTATGGAAGTGCCCGTTTTTTAAAACGCTTAAAAAATGAAATCACTTTGGATCAATTAGAATTAAACGTTCCACAAAACCATTCCTTAACGCCATACTTCATTGAGTTTTACCTGACAACTTCCCTTTCTCTATTTCGTCTTTGGCTCCAGCGTCAACAGGATGTATCATCAGGAGAATTTTTCAAGTTAGTGGAGAACCTATATTCAAGAGGGATTACGCCCTATTTTAAAGAATGAGTCTGTCATTCAAACCAAATCCATATGTTGTATAACAATAAAAAAGCGCGCATAAGCTTGTTTACACATAAGGAGCAGCTGCCGCGGCAATCTGTTCCTGTTTATTGTGCTTTCTAGTGTTAGCTTAACTTATTTTGACAGCAAACCACACCGTCCAAGAGTCTTTTTCAATTATCGGAAGTTGTGTTCCATCAATTTTACTTTCAATATACAATAATAGCTCATTAAGTTCATGATCAGTTAACTCATGCAAAATTGAACGACCAGTTCTTTCTTGAAGGTCTTGATGTAAAGATTCAACATCATTGTATTTTCGTCTAGTTTCCCATATCTGATTCTCACTAAGTAGTCTAAATCCATTAGATTCGAGTGCATGTCGCACATTATTAGATTCATGTCGGCGATTAATTTCTTTATGAACTAATCTAGGATACTTCTCAAAAAAATAACCTCTAAGATGGCTCTCGTCTCCTGGCATTAAGCAATCCTTAGCTGTCCTATCTTGAACTATTAAAATACCGTTATTTTTCAAAATGCGATTTGCTTCTTTAAAACACCTATTCAAGTCAACTAGATGGTGAATTAATGCTCTCTCTAAAATTATATCGTATCCACCCTCAGGAAGTTTCGTATCATAAGCATCTCCTTGAACAAACAAAACGTTATTGCAATCCATACAGTTCTGTGAAGCACCTTTTAACATCTCTTCAGAAAAGTCTACGCCCGTCACCTGTGATGCACCCATACTTAAAAAGGATTTTGTGTAAATGCCGCCGCCGCAACCGATATCAACAACTTGACTACCAATAACATCAACATTTTTTTCGATTAGAGAAGTCCAGGATTCATCGGCATCTCTTGTTGTATAGGTCATTCTGTTTTTGTCTTCGTGGAAGTTAATAGGCATTTAAATCCCTCCTCAAAGTTTCATTGCGTGAAACTGAGTTTCGAAATAATACACCTATATTTTACCACATAGTTCCATACAAACCAACGATCTTTTCAACTATCCCGTTTACTTCATGGATTCGAGAACATATCTAAATTCATTCACAACTTTACAATAATGTGACTAATGGACTCCCGATTCTGCTTGATACATTACACGTTAAAGAAACTGCTTCTGCTTCATTTGTGATTTTAACTCTGTGGCTCCTGTTCTAAACTGCCTAAGCATAAATTATTGTCACTCGTAACTGTTTTGGTACGTGCCATATCAAATTACATCCATTCGTAAGTAGTTACAGGAAATTATCTAACGCGCGTTTGATTTTACGTATATCTTCTTGTTTACGTAAGTGATGGATAAAATTAAGTATTAGACTAACCCTGAAAATGAAACAACAACTGACTAGGACTCGAAAATATAGTCTTAGATTACACTTTACTATTGAACTAAAGTTCTTACGATAGTTTAATTTAAAATACAGGTTCGTAATTTATTTATGTCTTCAACCTTAGCACACACAATTGCTTACTATTTTATTTGCTTTGTCGTTCTCAGTATTTAAGAATGTAGCCTATTATTTACTCAACTCTAACATTGTTATGAAGTCAAAAAGTAAGTGTACTATAATAACAGGGATAATCCTCATACTCTTCACAAAATATATTGAAAAAGCAAAGAACATTATTCCTGCATACAAGGCAGGGATTAATCCCTGATATAGATGATATGATGTTTGTATCACTGTACTTATTAGCACTGAAATTTCTTCATTTTTAAGCAAATACTTCGCTTCTGTTATGGCATATGCTCTAACAATTAGTTCTTCAAAAAAAGGATTAATAATGATAAATAGTAAGTAGAAAATTGATACATTTGTTTTTAAAAAATCGATATTTTTTGGTGTCTGTCCAAAATTCGGAGAGATTGCAAGTGCAATTATATATATAATATAGATTCCAAAGAAGAGAAGGATTCCATGTAATACATCAGATTTCCGAAATTCAAAACCTATATCTTTATAATCTCTCCCCTGTTTTTTTACTACGACTGACCAATTAACA
>NZ_WHNY01000009.1 GCF_013141695.1 Paenibacillus plantarum | reverse complement strand
GGTTTAAACAGTTTCTTCGATTTTTCGGCTAAGCTTTGTGCTAATTTATCTACTGTTGGATTTTTTAACAAGTCTGATACTTCTAAATTTGTATCCAACATCTCATTAAGCATATTCACTATACGTAACGCTTGTATAGAGTCTCCGCCTAATCGATAGTAGTCATCATAAATATTGATCGAATCATACCCTAATAATTTACCCCAAACATTAGCGATAACCAGTTCCTGTTCCGAATACAATTCTTCGATTTTTCCGAGGACTGTGACATGTTGCATCTTTTTTAGAATCGGAATTTTATGTTGCTTCTTTGCAGAAACACGTTCTTTTGTTTCAAGGGTTACTCCATTAAGATCATCATTTTGTATCCAGCATCTTTGGGCTTCGAAAGAGTAGGTAGGTAAGCTTATTCTGCGGCGTCTTTGGCCTTTATACAATAAATCCCAGTTTAAATCGCAACCTTCAGTATACATCCTACAAATTTCTATTAGAGTCTCCCTATGGAATCCAATTTTTATTAACTCCATGACTCTCTGATCTGTCCACTCACTGCGATCCTTTTGATATTCTAATGCCTGGTCATTAATGGTCTTATAATGAATTTCCTCGTCTTTAATTTGATACCATTCAATACTTTCGAGTTGCTTTAACTTTTTCTCAAGATCGGTAATATCTTCAAAAATTAATGCTAATCGATGAGAATAGTGGCCTCTGCCCGTATTTGTTGTAAAACAAAGATCGTCAATATTAACTAGCTCATTTCGTTCAAGGAAACTTCTATACTTAGAAACTAATATTTTTAATGATTTTTCAGTTAAACTGGATATGGCTAGCACACGTAAGGATGAGTACTGTGTTTCCTGATCATTCCAGAAGCTAGGCGCCTCTTCAAGAATAACATGAGCATTAGTACCACTCAGTCCTAAAGAAGTAATGCCACACCTTCTAGGTCCAATAGATTCCCAAGGGATCAGAGCGCGATTCACATAAAGTGGAGAATCTTCGAAATCAATATTGCGATTTGGTGTTTTAAAGTACAAGCTGGCTGGTATCTGCTGATGCTTAAGTGATAATACGGCTTTTAACAACCCCGCAATACCCGCGGCTGTGTCCAAATGCCCCATATTTGTTTTAACAGATCCTACTGCACAAAATTGCTTTTTTCGGGTATATCGACTAAACGCATCTTTTATTCCCTTTACCTCAATAGGGTCACCTAGTTTTGTCCCTGTACCGTGCGCTTCGATATAGTCTATTGTTTCGGGATCAACTCCCGCATCTGACCATGCCTTGTCTATAACTTCCTCTTGTGCTTTCGCATTTGGAGTGGAGATGCTTGCCGAAGTACCATCATTATTGATGGCACTACCTTTAATTACAGCATATATATTATCTTTATCTTCTATCGCAGTACTTAATGGTTTTAAAAGCATAACGACGCAGCCTTCTCCCCCACCTGAACCATCAGAATCATCATCAAATACCATTGCCCTTCCATTAGAAGATACAATTCCGATATCTGAGCTTCGAATATCTTCATGGGGAAGTATGCTTAGGCGGATGCCTCCAACTAAGGCTACTGTACATTCCTTATTTCTTAATGATTGCAAAGCAACATGGACGGCAACGAGTGAAGAAGAACATGCAGTGTTAATAACCATATTCGGACCTTTAAAATCCATATAATGTGAGATTAAGCTAGCTAATACGGATGGTAAGTTTCCAATTAAAGAATCCGAAAGTGAGGCAGGATCTACCTCTTCTATTATTTTTTTATATTCTAGCCTCGGATTAAACCCAGCAAAGACACCGACATTTTTTCCAACTAGTTTATTCCCACCATAACCGGCATCTTCGATCGCTTTCCATGTCATTTCGAGAAAGATACGGTGATGAGGATCCATTAAGGCAGCTTGTCTTGGCGACATTCGAAAAAAACTATAATCGAATGTGTCAATGCTATCGAGATAGGCTGCAATGGGATAATTTTCTTCTACATGATCACTCTTGATTGTTTGATAAGCTTCTATATCTTTACGCCGTGAATATGGAAGATCTCTAATCAAGTCTTTGCCGTTACTTAGAAGATCCCAGAACTCCTCAACATTGTCGGCCATTGGCAATTTAGCCGAAACACCGATAATTGCAATATCATTGTCGTTAGTTTCTTCAATATATACGTTATCCTTGTGATTCCATTCAAAGCGACCCAATTGATCTAGATTGAGCAAGAGATTCCCTCCCTGCGGCAAACCCGTTTTCATACTAATTTTATCTATGTACGGCGAGGTTAAGATCAGCACACTCAATGCCCGTTGCTCCTGAAATTTCTTGATATATAGATTTTTGTTCTTCTTCAGGCACCATTTTAGTATTTAGAGCGTTAATAAGCATAATTTTCGCCTTTTCTACTTGCTCCATCGTAGCCTGGGCACCATTATCCTTTAGTAAATAGTACATCTCTTTGACTTCTTTGTATGGCTTGGCGACACCCGCTTGGTACTCGGTATCATTCCAGTTTCGATTTCTTGTACAAACAACAGCGGCTACACATTTCTCTATAAACAAAAAAGCGTTCGAATGATCGAACGTTTGGTTTACTGATTGCATTAAGATATTGACGTCGTTTTCATTGTCATAAGAATAAGTTGCCATCCTTGGACAGTTCTCCTTAGCCAGATTCTTAAGAATCATTCGAGGGCCTATCTCTACTATTCTCTCGACAGACATGTTAAGGAGAAAATCCATTGTTTTTTCCCATTGGACCGGCTTAAGGATTTGTTCCGCCAAAAGTTCTTGTAAATCCTTAGTATCATAGGGTAGACCAGTAATATTTGAGATAACTGGCCATCTCGTTTCGTTAAAAGTATATTTATTTAGTTCATTTTTAAACTGAACAGCCGCCTCCTGCATGAGAAAGCTATGAAATGGAGCTTTTATTTCAAGTGGGAATACCCTTGCACCCATTTGCTCAAGCTCTGTACTAACTACTTGAACAACTTCCTTATTGCCTGACAGCACTACTTGTTCAGGTGAATTATAATTTGATATGACGACCTGATTTACATACCTCTCACATACTTGTTTTACAATGTTTGATGAAATCCCAAGTATGACGCACATAACTCCTTTGTTTTGCTTAATTGCTTCTTGCATAAATTTAGCTCTAGCAGAAACAAGATTTAACCCATCCCGAAACTCAATTACCCCAGCTGAAGTAAGAGCTGCATATTCCCCTAAACTGTGTCCTGCAACGTAACTTGGTACAATGCCAATCTCTTGTTCATAAGCATAGAACATAGCCATGCAAGTAGTATATAAAGCAACTTGTGTGTTTTCCGTCTGCGATAATTCTTGGCTGCTTCCTTCTAAACAGAGCTTTATCATATCTCTTCCAAGAATATCACTCGCTTCTTCAAAGGTTTGTTTAGCCTTAGGGAAAAGATCATATACTCGTTTACCCATACCGGAATACTGGGAACCTTGCCCAGGGAAAAGTAACGCTAATTGATTCATTTCCTTAGTTCCACCCTTCCTTCTAATTATGTTAAATTCTCTACAAGTGCCCCCACATAATGAATAAACTTACGTAGCCATTCACCTATACTTTCGGAGTTCAAGCGAAACCTATTGTATCGTAGTGTGATGTTTATGGTCCTATCCTCTTTACGAATTCCAAGGATCATATCAAATGTTTTTAACCATTCATGATCAAACTGATGGGAAGATGCGTCATAAACCATTGGAAGGATTAGGGTCGATTCCTTTGGTAGTCGCATTTTATTCAAAGCATATATATTAGGTTTTTTTGAACTTTTAAGGTGGCGATCTACATGGGACGACAACGTATTGAAATCAGTAATTTCTTTGAGATTCACTTTTACAGAGTAGAAATTATTCTTGTTGTCTATCGTCTGTACATTTACCACATTCTCACCGCTGACAAGTGATAGTGAGTGTATGTATGCTGCTGCTATAATGACCCACTCTTGAGTAATGCTTGTTTTGGATATTTCAGCTAATCTTTTTGAAACTACTGGCGTAAACGTATAGGATAGTGTAGCGTTATTATTCCTATCACCATGATTAAATTTAAAAAAAGATTTCGGCATAAGCAAAGCAATATTGTGTACATTGTCGTTATTTATATTACTTTCAATCGTACCTTGATTCAGATCTAATTCTGCGATTCTATGGGCCAGTTTATCGATTGTAGGATAAGCTAAAATATCCGGTGCGCTGATTTTTCCTGGATATAAGCGATGAAGTTCAGCAACTAATTTTAGTATCTGAATAGAATTCCCGCCCAGTTCTAGAAAAGACCTATTTGTTGTAATGACGTCAATATTAGTTATTTTTTTCCACGCAGCAGAGATTTTTTCTTTGATCTCTTTGTGTAAATCAATTTGATTAATATTCTCGTCAGATTGATGGAATAACTCAATCCAGTGAGATAAGATTTCCATTTGCTGTACGAATCCGCCAATAATCTCGAAAGCACCATTATGACGTTGTCTTGCAATCGTTTCTGTATGTATAGTATGTCCATCTGACCAGCATCGACTAGACATCATGGTCTTTACATCTATTTGATTACTATCGTTTCTTGATAGACTGTTTCCCATAATAACAAGCTTACCCGGTAATCCATTTGCCTGTAATTGACCATCTGGATCAATAATATATAGTTGATAAGGGAATGCTGGGTAACCAATAACCCATGAACCATAGTCATAACAATCTCCGGAATTGCAGGTGGCAACATATCCTATTACTTCTGAAGGCCCGTAGGTATATAATATTTCCGTTTTTCCGTGCCATTGTTCGATCAAGTTCTTATCACGAATATCTCCAATGACAATCAGCTTCTTTAACGAATGGTTTCGGTTTGGATTTAATAGATTCAAGTATATCGAAGGAATCATCAACGTGGTGATATGTTTTTCGCTAATAAAGCTCTCAAGTGACCATTCATAGTTTTGCTCAATTGGTGCAGTTAGATTTAATGTGGCCCCAGTCAAGAGACATAATAACATTTGTCTGAAAAACTCAATGCTCGTATGCTTAGCTAACATTGCAACTTGATCCTGTTCATTCCACCCAAGATACTGTTCATTGAAGTCCAAGAGATCGATCGCACTGCCATGTTCTATCATGACACGATATAATTTTTGTGATGAATCTTGAACGTATAAAATGCATGCCAGGTCATCGCAGATGTTAGTGCACGCTAGATTTTCAACAACTAATAATGGATCCATCGCTTTATTAATATTAATTACAGTTTTATTAGAAGGAAATTCAATTAAATCATTGGTAACAACAAAACATTGACCCTCTTTTAAGAGGTTCTCTATATGATCAGGTGGAAGTGAAGGATCTATTATTGTATAGTATCCACCAGACTTCAATACACTGAATATTGCTATCAATAGATTAATTGAAAGACTCATCACAATCGCCACAGGTTGTTCTCTGGTTATGCCATGAGATCGAAGCACCCTTGCAAAATGGTTGGCCTGCAAGTTTAGTTCGTTATATGTTATGCAATGCTCGCCCATCCTAGCAGCGATATTCGCAGATGTTCTTGATACTTGTTCTTCAAATCTTTGATGGATTGCTTTATCTAATTTACGTGTACTAAATGGAAGTTTTTTAAACTGATGATTACAATAGTTCCTTTCAAACAAGCAACACTCAGATATAGTGTTCTCAAAATTAAAGACCATATATTGAAGTAGTCTCACATATGCTTGAAGAAACGCGTTAGCTATATTGCCAAGCCCTCTGTTATAAATCAACTGAAGCTTCAGCCCATTCCCGTGTTTTTTACATACTATTGTCAAAGAATTTTGTAAGGATTCAATATCCTTGAGAAGTTCAAGATCATGAATACCTCCCATAACGAGCATAACTTCAGATATAGTTTGATCCTGCTTCAGGCTAATACTGCTACGATGCCAAGGATAATATTGATATTTATACCCATCCGATAGAGTTTGTCTTATAGCAAATAAAGCTGCTTTTAATGTCATGTCCGGACGAATGGTATCCCTAAGTGGAATAATCCTATTCAGCTTAGAAGTACCATATACTGGAGAAGTGACCACAATATCCTGTTGACCAGTACATTTATATATCAAAATCTTCAAAGCAGTTAAAAGCAGAGAATTTAGAGCTATTTCGTTGTTATTAGCAACGTTCTGTAATCTTGTTACAAGATCATCATTAACTAATAGTTCATAATACGTAAAAACACTATTTTTTTCTGGTAAATCTCTTTCCTGGAACGGAAAAAGCTTTGACAACGTCAGCCCTGCTAACTTTTGATCCCAGTACAATTTGGCACCTAGGATCTCCAAAGAACCTTGTGTATGTTGGGACATATGACCATCACCTTTTTCGATATTAAAGCAGGTTATACTAAAAACTAAAATCAAAGTCGATAAATCCAATAAGTTCTTGTGCTTCCTTCAGCATTTCTTCTTTTTCTTCATCTAATAACAGTTCAATCTCTGAAAGTAATGTATTAGGTTTACTTGTTATTTTTCTAAGAATTTGAATCACATAATCCGATACAAGTCTGATTGTTTCTTCGGTATATTTTGCCGAATCATACTGTATAGTTAATCGGTTTGTATGTGGCAAGAATACGCCTAATAAGAGAGGAAATTCTGTTATTTCTTTCATTTCATATGACTGGATTGATAATTCAGCCTCTTTATTACGCAGCCAAGGGTTCATATTTAACGGATAATTCTCTACAACTACAACGGAATCAAATAAAGTTTCATTGGGATTTAGTTCACAACATGCCCTGATTTTTGACAAACTTGTATTCTCCCACTTCATCCAGTTTCTTTTCAATTCTGCAATATGCGTGATTATCTCATTAACTCGTGAACCCTCATTTAACTTAACTCTTAATGGGAGTGTATTAATAAACAAACCAATCATATTATCAATATGTCCTAATTCCGCATTTCGTCCTGATACAGTTATTCCAAATACGACATCGCTAGCTCCAGTAAGCTTACATAGAAGTATCGCCCATACCGTATACACTAACTCTGCCATAGTAGAGTCTTGTTCTTTAAAAAAAGTATCTAATTTGGTAAGTAAATCTGTGGGTAATTCGAAATCATATGAAGAAAACTCCCTTGTTTGATCCTGTACAAACACAGGACTTGTCGGCAAAGGGGCTTTAGCTATAAATCCTTTTAAGTAATTCTTCCAAAACGTGGTTTGCTGTTCTTCATCTTGTGCTTTGCACCACTTAACGAAATCTCTATACTTACGTTTTCTTTGTATCTGAATAACATTGCCTCTCTTAAGATCTTCATACGTAGTAAACAGCTCTCTGATAAGGAGTCCATTGCTCCAACCATCGTATAATATATGATGCCATTGGATGATCAATTCGACTCGTTTTTGATTAACTACGTATAGTACAATCACAACCGGATGTTTACTAATATCAATCTTTTCAGACCAAATTCGTTTTTTTATCTTATCTAATGACTCCTCAACATCTGATTGGTCTTTGTAATCGTATCTCACAATTGGAATTTGGTAATCTTTTAGGACAATTTGTACTGGGTTGGTAAGCCCCTCCCATCGATAGATGGTTCTTAGCATTTCGTTATTTTTCGTTACGATGTTGCAGGCTTGCTGAAAAATAGGAATGTCTAAATCTCCGTCCATACTTAAGGATAGCTGCGCCACATAACAATGACTCTCAGGTTGGCTAAGATAATGATATAGGATACCGAGTTGCATGGGACTAAGTCCTACTATATCCTCCACATTATTTCGATCCAAAGTATTATTCATGATATTGGACCTCCCAAGTATCGGAGTTTCGATTAATTAACTCAGCCGTATCGTTAATAATTTCAGAAACTTCTTTTAATTTATCATTGATATAAAAGTGACCGCCTTCAAATTCTACAAACCGACATGTTTTAAAAGTCATGTTCTCCCAACCTTGCATCATCCTCCTATCTTTGTCCTCCTTTCCCCACATCACAGTAATATCTATATAAATAATTTCATCCTTTAATTGACCCTTGTCGATCATTGTTAAATCACTTCTGATTATCGGCAAAAAGTGTTCAAACAATTTTGGATCGTCAAAAAAATGGGAAGGAGTCCCTCCCCATTTTTTCAACTCATTCAGTAATTCTTGATTCGACATTTTGCTATACTGCGTAGTTTCACTGATGTAAGGCGGGTTTTTCGCGGAAAAGAAAACATGTACTGGCATTTTCTTTGTACTCTTTACTAATTTCAGACAAACTTCATAAGCGATGAGCGCACCCATACTATGACCAAAAATAAAATAAGGTTCATCATTAATTTGGTCAGTTATTTGACGGTATACATCTTCAACAGCATCATCCATACTGGAATAAAAGGCATCATTCGTTCTTGATCCTCTACCAGCAAGTTCAATTGGGCAAACGACCCAGGATGAATCTAATAAGCGATTAAATCTTAAATAATAACCTGCAAGCCCACCAGCATATGGAATACAGAATAATCTTTTTCTTTTCAAAACAATACGCTCCCTTGAACAAAAGTGCTTTTTAGTCATTAAACCTATTATCAAGAAGCTCGTTTAATCTGCCCTAACTCCATTTCCATTATTTTATCAGCTTTATCGAAATAACGATCATCATGGGTGATAACGATGATACATTTTCCTTTCTCTCTGAGATCCTGTAACAAGTCGTTATAGAAAAACTCACGGAAAACGGGTTCTTGATCCGCAGCCCACTCATCAAAGAAATATATATCCCTATCCTCGAGGTAAGTAAGCAACAGTGCCAATCTCTTCCTTTGACCTGTCGAAAGCTGCGTTGTTGAGAAGAATCCATCATTAATAGAAACCTTATCTTCGATACGAAGGATCTTTAAATACTTCTCAATCTCATTCGCTTTTTCTTCATACTGGATTCCGTATAATTTAGTAAATAAGTAATAATCATTAAATACAGCTGAATAATTTTGACTTAGTTGTTCAGGAGTAATCTTTATATCATTTAGATAAACATTACCGCTAATTGGGTGATACAGGCCAGTAAGGATATGACCCAAGGTTGTTTTTCCGCTTCCATTTCCCCCTGTAATAAAGGTAACTTCACCCGATCTGAATTCACATTTTATAGGTCCAACTTTAAATTGATTTCCGGATTCGTTAGCGTATGAATATGATACGTTCTCTAATTTTAAATGAATCGATGACTCAGACTTTACAACCTCAGCTGACGTTTTCTCGTGATTACTAAGCTCCTGAATTAAAGAATTAATCCGTTTATAACTTACATTAGTACGGATGAGCTCAGGTATGATACTCAAAACACTATTCACTGGACCCGTCATATATAGAAAGATAAAGATATAATTACGAAGTTGTAGCGACTCCATGTCTTTAAATACTACTGGGAAAACAAAAACAACGATTCCAATTACGACTGTAAAGAGTAGTTCCCCTGCAACAAATACGTTCGCAAAAGCCAATGCCGCTTTTACCTTCTGATCACGATATTCTTCACACTTTTTAACCATATCCGATCCAAACTCATCTTGCTTCTTTTGATTGATCTTTAGCACCTTAAATCCACCGATCAGATCATTAATGTATCGAAAAAAAGCATTCTGAATATCACGCGTGTGTTCATAGATGTGATTGGCATATTTTCCAACCATAAAATAACATAGTGCAGCTAAAACTATAATTCCAAATGACAATAAGAAACCGTAGAAATTAATAAGACCGATGTAGATAAAGCAAACTATTAAAGTGACAACACTAGTGAAAGCGGTCACTATTAAATTCGCAACAACACTCATAGTTTCTGTATCATTATTTAGTCCTGCATGAATCTTTCCATCTTCTAGGCGTTGGATTTTTTCGTACGGAGCTTCTTGAATTTCTTTAATTAGTGTTATTCGTTTTTCATAAACAATCTGATTCGTAATTTTCAGCAACCGTACACGTACTAATCGTTGTCCAACTACATAAAGGATAAGCCCCATTAAGAAAAACAACATTAATGCGTATTGAAACTTTTCAATATCTCTAGCGAATGTCTCATTAATAATAATAATTAGTAGAGCGTTGCCAAGGCCACTCACTATACTTAATACAGAGACTAAAAAAAGTGATTTTTCATTTTCCTTTGGATATATGCCAGTCATCATGAACAGTAGACAAAATCCGAAAATGGCTATAAACACTGCAATAACAGCAGGCATTATACTGCTAGGGGCCCATACTTTCACAAAGCTCCATGGTAGATCAAAAAACATAAGGTTGGGGAGTTCATAAAGACAATAACCCAAACCTGATAAAAATATTAATATATAGAACGATTCAAAACAGATCCGCTTAATAGTTTTAACTCGCCGCCTCTGTTTCTTAACGATTTGGTGAGCACAAACAACTAGCAAAGATACTATAGATAGAATCATAGTTATAGAAACTATTAATGCTAAAACTGCAACTTTGTCGTAGTACTGAGCAGAGTCTGAAACGTTTTTTATTTGTTTCCTTCCTGCCAATATGTTCATTACATCTTGACCAATCGCATACGTAAATGAGGAACTAATATTAGCGAGCACTCCAACTCCCAATTGTTCACCAGGTCTCAATGTTATATATGAAGAAAAATTAGGATTCTCTCCGCTATGTCTCCATTCGCCATCTCCACTTTGTACAATAGTCCAACCTGCTGCATACGAGGAGCCATCAGGCATCGGAGCCACACTTCGATCAGGTAAATGAGACAGTTCAAACAGTTTTTTATAAGATTCGCTGACATTTTCAGATTTAATTCCAAGTTGAAGTTTCATCCACTTTGCTAAATCTATTGCATTTGTCAAAATATACCCAGCAGGTAAGTTTCCTCGATATTCCGGAGCATCATACTCTCTTGCTTGGAAATAATTGTACTTATATCCTGTAGCCAGATTATCCAATTCCTCTTGATTTCGAGGATCTACTTGAGTATGGTGTAAGCCTAGAGGTTCTATGATCTGTTTCATGATATATTCTTCATAAGACATCTTAGTTACTTCACTTATTACTTGTCCCAGAACATCATAATTTAACGTTGCATATTGAAATTTAGTTCCTGGATAAAAATCAAGCTCTTGGTTGATTAATGTTTTCACGGTTTGTTCAAGAGCATCCTCACGACTTGATTCAGGGATCTGACCTATTGTTTTAAAAGGAATTCCACTTGTATGATAAAGAAATTGACTAATGGTAACGTCAACATAATCATCAACATATTGGCTACCATATTCACCAGAATATTTCATCTCAAGCCATGGCAGGTACTTTTGCACGGGTGCGTTTAAATCAATACTTCCTTCTTCCGCCAGTTTTAATATGGCCATCCCAGTAAATGCCTTCGAATTAGACCCTAGTTCAAATAATGTATCTAAAGTGACAGATCTCTTTGAATTGACGTCTGCATAACCATAACTTTCAGTAAATATTTCTCGGTCACCTTGTACGACAACGACAGATAGTCCTGGGATCTTACCTTTTTCCATATACTTCTCAATCACTTTATCGATCTTTAAAAATTCTTTATCAGTGATTTTAGATGAGTTGTCCGCTAAAGAAATTGTTTCTGCTGATACTTGGTTAGATACTAGTATTAAAGATATAACGAATAGCAATACTACACTTCGTAGTAATTTCATATTAGTCCCCCCTTTCTTCATTACTTTATTGTTTGAACCTCATCCCTAATTAAACATATGATTCGTAAGATCTCTGCTTCTTGCTTTAGTACTTGTTGAATTTCAACATCTAATGTGACAGTTTCTTTGAGATAATGCCGAATCAAGGCTTTATTCGCTATATCTGTCCATTTATTTATCAAATCCTTCTTTAATTGATGTAGTTTTTGAACAGATTCCGTATCGACTAAATTATTATCCAATAATTTCAGAAACTCGGTGTAAAAAGTGTCTTTATACTTTACTGCCCTAAGAAAAATAAAATCTATCTGTTTGGTTATATCTAGTTCTTCTTCTATTATTCCATCAATGATTTGTTTATTTATCCGCTCAATGTACTCTAATTCCTTGTAGGTACCTTTATATCTACGGTCAATAAACCACTCAAGGATATCAAGTAGTAAATCACGATCTTTCGGGTAATCTTTATCTTCTAATCTGTAAATACTCCAAATCGAAGAAACATTCAATTTCTCTTTTGCAGACAAGTACAATTGTTCTATAAGAGGGAAACTAAATGTAAATTCCTCATACCTAAGTGTTGTTATATTTTTTTTATGATTACTATCGATAACAGAGTAAGCCTGTTTTACTTCGTTATATCCATTAATAAGGAACAAGTGTTTCCAATCATTTGTTTGGTAGTGTTCTGAATAATTAAGTTCATGTAGATTCCCAGGCACCATCACAGGATGCCCTTCACTTAAGAGTTGTTTGATAACTCGATGGACATCTTCTACTTCCTCATCCTGAATTACAACTTCAAAACCAAGTTTTTCTTTTATGATGTAAGACAAAGCATCATTAAAGTCCACAGTATAAAATATAGAATGGGAATCCAATGATGAAAAACGATAACTTTGAAACATCTTCAAATATGTTAAGAAGTAGCTTTGAAACATTTCTTCTTCATTGCTAAGTATCAAACCTAAAGGTTTTTCAAAACAGTTTGTATAATCAAAGGTATATAGATTATTCGAAGTACTTAATCCGATTGTATAATTCATCACTAAGACTCCCCTATTTAATATCACTAAAAAACTTTGATCCATTTCTCTCACTTTTTGATAAAGTGCTCATACAAGTTTTGCATCTCAATCAATTGAATCTCGTCTTGAAATTCATTGCATTTTGCACATACCGCGAGTTTATAATTTCGATCTAATTCATATTGCTTAAAATAGTAATCATCAGGATCTACTTTTGACGTAACAGTTATATATCCCTTTTTGTTAAATTTAATGCTGAAGGAATTTAACGGAATGGAAAGTCCTTTGCCAACAGCTTTGATATAACTTTCCTTTAAAGTCCATATGTTATAAAAATGATTGATTTTCTCGCTTTCTTTCTTATGGTTTAGACTGACAATCTCCTCAAAAGCAAAAAAACGATCCGCTAATTTTAAATCGATCGGCTGTATTTGTTCCACATCAATTCCTAAGGGTTGATTGTCAATACAACAAACAACCCAATTACCTGAGTGGGATATATTAAAATGCATCTCATTGTCTAGTAACAAAAATGGTTTCCCATAGGGATTTACCCCGAATCTTATATCTTTATTCGATAGATTTAATTTCTGGCTTAATAAATATCTAATTAAGATATCACCAGCCAATACTCTTTGTGCATCCTCTAGTCGATAATATCTTTTGATTCGGGATCCCTTTTCACTTGATACCAAAGTAAGTAAATGATTAAATTGTTCTTTGCACCAAAAACTATTTAATTTCACTGCATATACTTCAACCATATTATTCTCCAGAAGATTCAGTACTACAAAGAACTTTCTAATATACTTCTGATATCCGCCTTATTGAGTTTCTTAAATGTTCCGATAGGGCCAAATTTGACTGCTGCTTCAGTCATCAAATCAAACTTCTCATTTCCGACACCTAATTCTCTAAGTGTTGTAGGTGCTCCGATTCTCTTAAAGTATGTTCTCGTCGCCTCAATCCCTTCCAAGGCGATTTGTTCGTCACTTTTCCCTACCGGATCAATATTCCATACTCTAGTCGCATATTGAACAAAACGGTCCACCCGTTCAAGATAAACATACTTCATCCAGTTTGGAAAAATAACCGCGAGACCTTTTCCGTGCGCGATATCGTAGTATGCACTTAATTCATGTTCAATGCTATGAGATGACCAATCGCTTACAACTCCAGTTGATAATGTGCCGTTTAGTGCATAAGTCCCAGCAAGAAGTAAATTTGCACGCGCTTCATAATTTTTACTGTCTGTAATTACCTTTTCTCCGTTTTCAATAATAGTAAGAAGGAGCGATTCTGCAAATCGTTCCTGTAATGGGGTATCGGTAGTTTTACTGAAGTATTGTTCGAATACGTGGGACATCATATCTATAATCCCATTCACAGTTTGTTCAGGTGATACTGTTAAGGTGAGCTTTGGGTCAAGAATAGAGAACTTTGGAAATAACCACTTGCTAACCATAGATCTCTTCAACTTTCTATCCCAATCCGTAATAACTGCACCACTGTTCATTTCCGAACCAGTAGCAGCTAAAGTTAAAACAGCTCCAACTGGTAATGCATCCCGAATAACTGCCCTATATTCTATAAAATCCCATACGTTTCCATTGTAAAGAGCACCCGCTGCGATTGCCTTTCCTGTGTCAATAACGCTTCCACCTCCTACCGCTAGTATAAAATCGATTTTTTCCTGCTTACAAATCTCAATGCCTTCGTTAACCTTTGATAGCTTGGGATTTGGTTCAACACCAGACAACTCGTATACTGAAGCTTCGATACCATTTAGTTGCACTAACACTTCATCGTAAAGTCCTGTCCTTTTAATACTTCCCTCGCCATATACGAATAAAATCCGATTTCCATAAGGTTCAATTAACTCTGCAAGTTGCTTAACTTTTCCTGCTCCAAATAAGATTTTAGTTGGATTATGCAATTCAAAAGAGTTCATTTGCGGATTCCCCTTAAAGCAGATTTAATATCCATGCCGTAACTTTATTAAATCGTACTTGGGTCAATCTTAGTTGATCCAAGATGTAATAATCCAGTTCTAGACTTACCCAAAAATAAGCTGAATGAAATACAGTCCTATCCTATCTTCATAGCGAGTAATGGAAATTTAGATTCTAGAGTATAAAACTTACTTAAGTTAGGGACTATTATTTATAAACTATGATTAATTGCTGTAAGAAGTTTATATTCAATGAGCTTATCTGGTTCAGCTTCAATAATAAGAGCCCTTGCTAGTACTAGCGATGAATCAATTACAGGTATACTTCTTATTTGCAAATTTGATATAGCTAAAGGTAACTCCGTGCACCCCAGGACAATACCTTCAGCCTGTTGCATCACTAATTCGTCTATTCCTATTCGCAGAGCTTGAATCGCATCATCAGAAGGGCTCCATGGCTGAACTTTAATTCCATTGTCTAAACTGTAGATAGAATTGTCTATCATCCATCTAGTATTTGGTGTAGGAACTAGAGGGGTTACTCCAACTTCCATTAAAGCCGTCGTGTATATCCCTGACTGGACAGTTGCAGATGTAGACAACACCCCTATTTTTTGAATACGTGGATAATATGAACGAATAAAAGTTGCTACTTCCTTAATAAGATGAAGTAACTTAACCCTACTACCAGCCCGTTCTAGCATGTTCATCAACTTATCGTAAATTATTGGAGCATGTGCTGTGTTACATGCTATACCTGCAATCTCTACACCAACTGACTCCATTTGGCGGATAATCTCGTACAATGAGTATGCAGGATTTTTACCGTTCCCATTTATTAAAAAGTCAGTTCGGTCCGTTACTCTCCCAGGCATGGAGAACAATACTAACGGAAGGTGATCTTGGTCTTTAGTTGCCCTTGTTTGCTCAAGTACCTTTCTAGCAAGGTCCACTCCCGCATGTGGGCCAACTCCCCCAACAATGCCAATAGTTTTGGGTTTGTCCATGTTTGTTCTTTCACCTCTATCCCTACTGAAAAACGATACCTAAGCACGATTTCGCAAATAAACCGAATCTGGACAACATTGATTACTTTGCAACGCGAATTCATATGTTCTTCTTCTGAAGAATTGTTTGCACTTTAGCACGGGAGTTGATGCGTATTCAAATGGCTAAACAAACAGAATGTTCTCTTCTGGGAGTTGCCGTAATTCCCGATTGAGAGTCGCCAACTTCCTCTCCCATTCTTCAGGCCATAGATCCTTAGCGATTTCCTCTCCAAGAATATTTAGCAACTGCCGTAATGAACCGACTTGTTGCTGTTTAACTATTAATGTAACATATTCTTCATAGCTTTTAGTGTTAGTCAGACGTTTAAAATTTTCGTTATAGGCTATTACATCTTTTTCCGCAGAAAATTGTTTGATCGCATTTTCAAATATATTAATACAATTAGTCATTTCATCATTTTGCTCGTAAAGCTTACGAATTTGCATGATATAAACAGGAAAATTAAATGGACTCATTACAAATTGTGGTATAAATTCAGGTCTTTCATTACAAATTTGTCGAATGGACTCTGCTACTGTAAATATTGACGGTATACCAGTCTCCTCACCTTTTACAATTCCTAGTGAATCCAATCTTTCATTATTTTTCAACCTGCGGTGTAAATATCCCTGAAGAGTCATTTCTTTACGACATAACGGTGAGCAAAGAATATGGTCTGCACCAAGTTCACAAAGTTGGTAAAAGGATTCTTTAAATAATAGCAGTGACATCTCTTCTGTTAAGCCAGGAATTCCGATAAGTACATTGGCGCTCACCTCACATCCTGTCTCGTGTATGATACCAATTGCCTCTACTATTTTTTCACCTTTTAAATTTTTATTAATCCAATGGTTTCGAACCCAGTCATTCATGACTTCGATTCCAACTTCTACTGACACCTTTTTCCCCATTTTCTCTTTCCATTTAATGATTCTGTCACGAGTAATACTATTGATTCTTGTTTCAAATATCGTCTTGTAAGGTCTTCTGCTAAACAAGCTTTCCTTAAATAACTCATTAAAAGCCTCGTCCGGAATTTCTTCAGGATTTAAACAATCATGTCCTGTAATTAATTCTACTGTAGCAGGTTTTGGGTTCTTCCCTCTAGCATGCTCAAAACTAAGTCTCATTGCTTGTGCATACAGGTCTGGTCTTCTCTCCTTAAGCAAGGTGACTATTGGTAGCATGTCAATATGGTGGGAAGTATAGTCGCACATACTACATCCTGCGAAAGTACCCTTCGAATGTTGGTGAGGACACGCTGATGTAAGCAACCTTGTCATATTTATTTCACGAGAGCTATGTAGTAAATTATCTGCACTTTCAAGACGCGCTGCAACAATATTGTATAATTCATCATCGGACAGTGTCACTACATTTCGATATATTTCATCATATTCTTTAGAAATAGGTTCCCAAATCTTACCAATAACTTCGGTGATGAACATAGGATTCACTCCTTAATTGTATTATTAAATATTTCTTCCATCTGTTACTTACTTTAATTAATGGATATACGTCTGGATATGACTATCTTTTATAAAGGAATCTTTCTCTGGTTAAATATTGAGAGCGCGTTACCGCTAAAAAACTTGTCTTTTTGACTCTCTGATAGCCCATCCATTTGCTGAAAGTACTGAACAGCTTCCTTCGAATTATTAAATAACGGCCAATCAGTCCCAAAGAGTATTCGATCCTCACAGCTTTGCATTAACTCTTGCACCCATTTGGGAAGCCTCGGTTCACTCTGTATGAGAGTTTGAAATCCCGAAACTTCCAAATAAATGTTATCTCTTTTTAAAGGTAAAAACTTACTTTGTTCAAAGTATACGAGTGCTGCATGCCCCAAAATAAAAGGCATTTGTTTAAATTGTGAAGTAATGTCAAGAACTGCGCACGGGTAACGGAACTCACTTCTCATAGAAGGTAACGATGGTCCGATATGCGTCAAAACCGGGAGGGAAAGTGCGTCGCATATTTCATAGAATGGATACAACTGCCTATCATCAAGATCAAATCCACATGGAGGATATAGTTTTAGACCACTAAAGCCATAATCCTCAATACCCTTTTGAAAAAGCTTTAAACCTTCTTTCCCCCTCCGTGGGTCAATGCCGGCAAAGACGCGTAAACGGTCTGGATAACGGCAAAGTGCCTCAAAATGAATATGATATAATTCGTCTATTGAATATTCCATATCATCTCGTTCAAACCCAAAGTCCGCCAAGAGAATGTTTGCTTGATCAATACCAGAATCATCAAGTCGCTGAATCATTCTTGAACAATCCATATCATTTAGGTTTCTTGCCACTAACTTATTCAAAAATTCACTACTAACATTTATACCACTATTAAGTAAAATTGATTCAGCGATGGAACTTTTTATACCCTCTACCCAATAATCTGGATAAATACGATAATCGGCTAGATGAACATGCATATCAATAATCATTGAGCACTTACACTTTCATTGGATGAAACGAAACGCTTCCAAATGCTATCAGC
The DNA here is from genome assembly GCF_013141695.1 of Paenibacillus plantarum. Classification (GTDB taxonomy): domain Bacteria; phylum Bacillota; class Bacilli; order Paenibacillales; family NBRC-103111; genus Paenibacillus_E; species Paenibacillus_E plantarum. The sequence continues at coordinate 131,654 of NZ_WHNY01000009.1, read as the reverse complement.
GATGGCCTCTGCCCCTCCAGGCATATCTGTATGCAGACCTTCAGTAATATGCTCATAATTCCAATTAGTTAGTACCTCTGATAACTTTGTAGAAAACTCTTGAAGGTTATTCACTATGACACCTGCTTTATATAATTCCAACCATTCGCCAACTCCCTTCTCTTGAAAGAGAAAGCCGTTAATCGCATCGATTAGCATCGGTTTGCGTGCATAAACACACTCAAAAAATGCATTTGCCCCAGGCTTTGTTACAACAACATCTGCCATTTGAATAAATTCATCCATTTGATCAGTATAGCCGACAACCTTCACTCTATCACCAGCAGTTTCGGCTACCCTGCTTGCCATTGAGTACAATGTTTCATTTTTACCGCTAATAAAAAGAACCTGAACTCCAGTAAATTCCTGCAAAAGGTTTTTTAAAAATTGAATATAATGGTAGGCTCCCTGTGAACCGCTATTAATGAGTACAATAGGAATATTTTGCTTCAATCCTATCCGCTCACGAATACTATTAATTTCCTCGACTGTAAATTCCCGTAGAAAACGAGGATGAACAGGATACGCTATATTTGTAATGATGTCTTTATCAATCCCTCGTTTACAAAGGAAGTTATAGACACGCTTGCCAGTGCAGAAAAAATGATCGGCTCCTAAAGCATCAAACCCAACTGAAACAGGATAAAAAGGGTCCGTAACGACAATATTATAGGAAATTGCATCCTTCATTTTCAACTCGTTTATTACACGCAGCATAGCGTGGTTGATAGTGTGAGAAGTAGAGATTAAAACATCATACTTGCGTTCTTGAAGGAAACTGACAATCGAGTCATAGGTCCCCCTGTAGAAATCCTCAGATAAATCGGGTCGGCTCATATACGAGTGTTCACTAAACTTGCTACACAATTCCGTCGAAGATTGAAGTAGAAAGTTGTAGTAGTTGCTCATTATTTTATTGCTGAACATTAACTCCTCAAAGAAATTCTCCCTAAGGAAAACGATAGCTCCTTTTTCTTCGAGTTTACTCATAATTGCTTTGGCAACACTAATGTGTCCATTTCCAGTAGCAGCCGATAGAATTCCAACGTTCACCGGATCAACCTCCTATCGTTATTTATCCCAGATCTCACGCTGCATGCTTTCTAAACCAAAAAAGTTAGGTTCAAAATATACGGAAGGCAGTATTCCTTCAGTTTCATGTGTACAATTTTCACATACCTTGTGACGGTTAACAGCTTGTTTTATTTTCATCGCTTGCGGACTGTTCCAAAGCTCCATGAAATTCATATCATAATCTCTTAAATTACCAAGAGATAGTGCATCATCATTTACTCGTCTGTCATTCATCACTTCACAAACATTCACTTCTCCATCATAATCAATAAAGGCTCCGTGCTTACCAGCGTAACACATAAATGATCTCTTATTGCTTTGCATAGATTTTGTAACATAATGGTATTGAGCAGAAGGAATATAAGAAAGCGGGTTATTTGGATCACCGTTTGTACCTTCATAAATTCGACGGTTTAGCAATAGACGTGCTCGTTCGTAATTTTCAGGTTTAACTCCTTTTAACTTTTCACCTGCCCGTGGCGATTGTCTAACTAAAAGTAGCATGATTTTATCTGGCTTTAATGTTTCAAATGCCCATTCAAAAAAGTCTGGTAATGTTTCTTGATTCATTACATTCATCGTGCTGACAATATTTTGTTTAATATTTCCGTAAATTTTATTTAACTTGCGACATTCGTGCCATGTCTCAATAGCCTTCTTGAATGACCCTTTACCACGAATTGCATCATTCTCTGCCTCGAAGCCCTCTAGAGAAAAGTTCATCGTATAAATTTTGTTTTTAAAAGGTTTACTTATACGTTCCATCTGGTCTAAAATTTTTTCGGTATACTGACCGTTTGTACTACTTGATAAATATTGTGTATTATTGTTTACTCGAAATAAATGGACGATCTCATGTAAATCATCACGCAAAAACGGTTCCCCTCCACACAATAAAGCAGTAGAAAAATTGCCCATGGAATTAGACATTTTTTGAATTTCATCAATTGTTAATTCATCTTTAGGTATCTCATATTCAGTGTGACGTACTCGATGATTGAAACAATGTTTACAACTCAAATTGCAACGTTCCGTAACCAGGAATGAAACCGTCATAGGTGTGGGATCATGGAATAAATGATTTTTTTGATACATATTTAACACAGTTTTTAAGTTATGCTTATCATTTTCATAGCGCTCTTTATCAAACATCGATCGCCCTCATTTCTATAGGTTAGTTATTGTATTTCTTTAATAAAATCTACAATATCTTGCACTGTTTCTACTGCAGCGTAAGAATTACCGCTATCAGAAATATGAGATATTACATCATAACCCTCTTCTTTTAGTTCCGCAGCAATAGCAATCATTTTTATAGAGTCAATTCCTAGATCCTCACGTAACTCTGAACTTAAAGTCACTTTTTCCTTGTACAATTTAAAAACAACACTTTTCACAATTTGAATGACCACATCTTCTGTATTCTGCATGTCATCCCTCCTCATATAATTCATCGATATCTCGGCGGTATGCCTCAAATACCTTGTTCCTATTAATCTTTAGAGTTGAATTCAATAACCCATTTTCAATCGTAAATGGTTCTTTTGCCAATACATAACCTCGAATACGCAATGCTTCTGGTAACCGCTTATTAGCATGAGATATAATGCCATGGATTTCTGTTTCCTTTAGACTTCTTTCTGCTAGGACCAATATACAACTTATAAAATGTTTACCATCCCCAATAGCAACCACCTGTTTAATGGATGTTGATACTCTCAGCATCTCTTCGATTAAATTCGGATGAACCTTCTCACCAGTTGCTAGTACAAGTAATTCTTTAATACGACCTATGACATGTAGATACCCATCATCATCTAGATACCCCATATCTCCTGTTGAGATAAAACCATCTGATTTAAAGATTTCTGCATTTATTACTTCTGACTTGTTTAAGTAAGATGTACCCCAACTGTAATCACTTCGAACTAAAATTTCTTGGTTATCTCCTATAACGACTTGCTTAGTTGAGAAAGGTTGGCCTACAGTACCGAAACGATAACGACCTGGGCTATTAATAGACACAAGCCCTATTTCATTAATTCCGTACGACTCGTATATGTTTAGTCCCATATCTTCAAATAAATCCAAAACCTTTGTACTAATAGGAGCCGACCCAGTCACAAGCAGACGCATCCGGCCTCCCCAAAATTGCAATGCTTGCCTAAACATTCGAGATTGCAATTTCGAAAGCATCTTGGGAGGCAACCACCTTTTTGACATTCTAAATGCACGAAATGCCACATGTCGTAACGGGGAAGACTCAATTGTTCTCATTACGTTTCCATAAACAGTTTCAAACAAATAAGGAACTCCTTGCAAAATCGTCGGTCTTGACTCCTGTAACACTTTCATTAATTGGTCAGACAATGTTACTGTCAAGTTAAAGGGAAGCAAAATTGCCGCATAAATAAGAAAACGTGCATTAGATATATGCAGTGGCAGAAAGTTTATTAATTTGTCTTCGCTAGTAAATGGAAACCTTTCAGCGATAACGGATACCCATTCTTCCAAGCACTTGCTACGAATTTCAATACCTTTAGGAAAACCAGTTGTACCAGAGGTAAAGTTAATCATAAAAATATCTTCACCATCAGGTATGTGAATGTTATTTTCATCTGATGATTGCCGATCAATAATTTGCATGAGTTTTTCTAATGCACATTTTGCTTCGTTATTAATCTGATGCCAATTATGTGAGTCCACAAACAATAGCTTCAGTTCATATTCCTCATGTAAATTCCCTATTTGATAAAGGAAATATTTGTCCGGAAAAGGCACTGAAACATATCCTCCCATCACCACTGCGAGATCTGCAATTACATATTCATATGAGTTAGCTCCAAGAATACCAACACGGTCTCTAGGTTGTAGTTTCATGCTTTTTAACAATGATATTGTTCTATGCACATCAAGATACACTTCAGCATACGTTTTTCTTAGATATGTATTGTTTCGACCATAAAACTCCAAATAATTTACAGTATTGTTCTTTAAAGCGATATGCAATTGCTCTAATCTATAACTTTTATTTAAACCCCCTTTACTTGAGTTTACTAATGGCTGCTTTTTTATGTTATCCATGTATATATCCTTCCATGATTTGCTCAAGGGTATCTACAAAGCAATCCATCTGATTGTAAGAAATGGTCAATGGAGGTTCAATTCGGATTAAATCTGGATTGCTTGGAGAATATCCAGTCAAAATACCATACCGATTTAGCATCAATACAGTCACTAGCAAAGCATAGTTACCATTAATTAAATGCTGTAGACTATTGTTTGATATGTTTTGGCCAATTCTTCTTGAAGGATCACGATGGAATTCCAGACCTATTAGCAACCCTTTTCCACGAACATCTTTAATTGAGCTGTACTTTGTCTTAAGTTGGTTCAGACGGTTTATTAAATAAAATCCTTTTATTTCTACTTCTTTAGGTATGCCTTCTTTTACAAGTGTTTCAATCGTAGCAATAGCAGCAGCACATGCATATGAATTACCACCAAAAGTGGCTGAGTGTAGTAAACATTTCTCCATCTCACCATAAGCACGTTCATGAGTAGAGTTGCTTGTAATGCAAGCGCCGATAGGCATAATCCCACCACCCAATGACTTAGCCAAACAAAGGATATCGGGTACAATTCCTTCATGCTCATATGCGAACATACGCCCTGTTCTTCCCATTCCAGTTTGAACTTCATCTAAAATGAGTAAAGTCTGGTATTTTGTACAAAGATCTCTTACCTTCTGTAGATATCCATCTTGAGGTAGATTAACGCCACCTTCACCTTGAATTGGTTCTAAGATAAAAGCAGCTGCATCCTCATGTTGTAGTAGTTCCTCTAGAGAATCAATATCCCCAAATGGAACCTCTACACAGTTTGAGATTAAAGGTTGGAAAAGAGTTTTATAATGATCTCGACCTGAAACAGATAATGCACCTAAAGATTTCCCATGAAACGCATCCTTGCAATAAATAAAAATACTTTTACCTGTTGCAGCTCTAGCAAGTTTTAGTGCTGCTTCTACCGCCTCGCTTCCACTACTGCACAAAAAAGTTCTTGTTAATTCTCCGTTAGTTAACTCAGCTAAATTAGATGCTAGTACTGCTGCATATGGACTAAGGCTGTTATGGACCAAATTTGGTTTACCGATAAGTTCATTTAAGCTTTGAAGAATGGCTGGATGATTATGTCCTAGATTTAGTGAGCCATACCCACCCATCATATCTAGGTATTCACGGCCCTCTTTATCTTCCAATATGCATCCATCTGCTTTGTAAAATACGCGTCCATAATCCATTAAGTCCATCATTTTGACATATCCAGAATTAAGATATCTCCTATGCAACTCGAAGACCTCGGCACTGCTTATATCTCCAATGTTACTTAACTCATAACCTTTTTGCTTCATCGCCTATTCACCCCATAATTATTAATTAAATATCTAACTTTTGTAATTCATGATTCGTTCATGTCTAAGGTTGTTATTGAAACTTGAGATAATATTTACTCATAAAATTTTATGAATAACGCCTTCTGTCGAAAGTTTTGATAATCGAAAAGCATATCCTTCATCTCTACCATTTGGAAGTAATGTACAATGGATTTTATCTCTGGGCTAAAGATTACATCGTTATATTCTTTACTCCTTTTTTTACCAATTGAAAAAATAAACATGAAACTGCAACTTCCAACAACTGTACATGCCAGAAAAATTGCATTCGGAAGATAATAAAATCACAAAAAATCAGACAAATGTAGAATACCAAAACTTAAGAAGAAATTAGCGCGTTGCTGATTGTATTTACTTTGGTATGTTGCCAATGCCTCCCCAAAAAAAACTCGAAATAATAAACAACTGCAATAATAAAGTCCGGCAACTTCAGAAGTTACTGGACTTTAACTTGTGCTTATTTAATTAAACAATAGAACATAGCTTCGCCCATTCATCTATATATAAAATATACACTACTAAGAATAAATTATGACCTCTAGACTACACCAACGTACCGAAGCAGCGATTGGTTTTACCTTGATTTTTTTATTCATGGATTATGCGCCATAAGTCAAATCACTTGATCCTTAAACGGACTTTTTTCCATTTGTAGATGGAACTTTCATTACGCCTGAAGAATAACACATAAAAATGACAATGGAAACCAATTACTCCATATATTTACGACAAGAATAGACTTAATATTGGTATTGGAAGTTCTCTTCTTTAGCATAGTTGTCGATCTTCTACCAACATGGTTTAGCCGCTTGTTCCAGGTTTTGGCTTCATGCCCTCCAAACTCATTCTCGCGGTATACTGGAGGCTTACACTCCTTAGTCGCTGCGCTTCCAAAAGCGCAAAAGAAGTTATCCAAAAGCCGGTTAACCTCATGCATACTTTTTCATTTCCTTTCACTCTTTATCTCAAAACTGTTGCGTATTAACTCTTTAAAATATTCATAATAAAACTCCCGATATGTGATGTTTAGATATTGTTCTTTACCCTGAATTAGATTGTGCACTTCTTCTAAATTTTCCATTGGTACACTTGGCAACAAATGATGTTCTACATGGTAATTATTTGAATTTGTAAACCAAGTAACGAATTTATTTGATTTTATAGTTCTAGTGTTAACAAGCACATCAGGATTATGAGTTATACAACCTTCATGCTCAGGTAATTCAACCAAAGCATGAAGAGGAACGGCAAACAAAAGTGGAAAAAACCAATAATGAATCAATAGGCTATTGTTAAAAATAATTGAAATAGCATGAGCTCCAAATAAAATAGCTAGAAACAACAGATACTCCTTTTGCACTTTTCTTCCAACATTTTCAGGATATCTTTCTTTAATTTTATTAGTACAAGAATCAAGTATTGATTTAAAAGTTTGAATATAATGGCCAATCATAAGTATCTTATATAAAAAACCAACCATTATTTTATCGGATCCACCATAGTTAAAAAACTCTTTGTTTTCTGGTGTACCGAGCAACCGATGATGCCTTATATGGTGGTATTTATAATCTGAAAATGAGACAAACATCGGTAACCCTAATATAAAGCCCAATATACGATTTAATTTTTTTTTTTTCAATCCTGTATTATGCAAACATTGGTGTTGTAGTTCAACTCCATGCACAAACATTGCTCCAACCAAAAAATATCCTAACAGCATTAGAAATAAATTGGTTGTAGCGATTAGCCACCAACCAGTTAGTAATATCAAAAACCAAGTTAAAATCTTAAAAATAAAATATCTAACTTTTAACTCCGATAATTTTGTAATATCTATTCCGGGAATCAATTCATCTTTCCTCACTAACCCACACCCTTAACTAAAAATCATTAACTCGCTAAAGTAATTAAAAATCGATGTTGATGAGATGGTGCAAAGTCGCCTATCAAAATAACATACCAATCCATCCCTCCATCTCCTATATTAGTGTAACTAACGAAACATTTAAATAATAAAGGAGTCTCTTGCGCAACTAAAACCTAAATATAAAACTAATCGTATGAATTAATAAATCATCAAAAACTATATTAATAGATACTTTTAAAAAGATATTTAAAAAGAAGTAAATACATTATTAAAGAGGTTCCTAACTTGTTGTTAATTAACATAGATGCTTAACGAGGGTTTGGATACGTACGTGGGATTCTATTTTATTCTAAAAAATTTGAACTCATCGTTGTCCCTATACAACGCCAAATACATATTGCATTAGTTTAACCTTTTTCTTGGAGCTAATTTTACATCAATTTCCAAAGACACAAATTGGAAAAGGTAGGGGAGCCAAAGTATATTATATTATTTTTGATACTTCTTGACTTACAATATGGAAATAGTTACTTAACAACTTAACACACAGTTCAAAGCAGCTCAATCTTTTCTAAACAATTAGATAATATATGTAAATGTGGGTAATTCATATATAGGATTACATTTAGCAACTTAAAATACTATACGTTCCACATATTGACTTGGAAAACAAAGGTAATATAAGATTGATATTAATGCTAATGCTAGGAGGAACCAATGTTTACGTTTGCTTCACTTTTGCAAGAATACATAGCTCCATCTCACACTAGTATTTGGAATTGCGAGAAGAACGAGTGTCTTTATTTGCAGTCATCAAGGGAACTAACTATCCAGTGGGGAAAGAGCAAACAGTACTCTCTAACGAGCGGTATCCTGTTGACTAGAGGTTTATTAGTAATTATGAATTCCAGTATAGGATACACACATGTGAGAGGAATCAAGTTTCATACAGATATTAAATTAAATGGACCTAGTACACCGCTCAAGATTACCTCAACTTTAATTGATGATCTACTCTTACAAACAGTAACTAATTTAAATAAAGGTAATGAAATTGAATTATTAATAAAATGCCTCGAAGAGCAATTCAACGAGTGGCATACTAGTAAACTCACACATCTTAAACCACCTTTAACTCCCAAAAAAGCTTTGCTAGGTCCAATAGATACTAGATTAATCATTGTCAATCGTTATATCAGAACATACTATTACTTGCCACTTACACTCCATGACATTGCATCTCTCATCCAATGTAATCCTGTTTATTTAAGCAATACCTATACCAAAGTATTTGGTATATCGCCCATTAAACATTTGCAAACTATTAAAATGCAAAAAGCACAAGAGTTGCTCCAAGATACCATGATGAGCATTGGAGACATTGCTAATCAGTTAGGATACATTTCATGTTCGCAATTCGGTGATCTGTATAAAAGATATTTCCATTACTCACCCACTCAATACAGAAAAATGAATTATAGAGGTATTCTAAATGACCGTAATGGAAATTAATGAAATCAAGGCAGTTATACTTCAATATGTGGTAGCAATTACTAAATTCCAAGGCGATTGGAATTGGGATTCTGACGATCTCCAGACAATTGGGTTAGACTCCCTTAAAACCATTTCACTTATTGTTGAAATAGAAGAGAGGTTTGACATTATGTTTGATGATAAAGAGCTATTATTTGAAAATTTTAGTTCGTTAAATAAAATTACAGAGATTACTCTCAAGAAACTGAACAAATTATCATGAGGAATCCAAGAAAATTGATGATTGAAGATAGTAGAATAGCTATCTGGTATTTTAATATCAATCAAGAACAACTTTGGAATACCAGCCAGGTTTTCCCTAGTATGACAGACAAGTTACAATTAGAGCTTGTGAAACAACAGGAACAGCAGCAACTTTTTATCGCAGAGCCCCATGATATCGTTCTGATGAATTACACATTGGATTATGATTATCTGCAATATTTACAATCATGGGGCATCCAATTACCTCAAATAGTTATGCAGTTTCGCTCAGAAACACTATCCAAGTTGCAACATGATAACTCGCTTTTAATACCTTATATCTTTAGTGAGGAATCTTATATTGAGAACGGATGGATTCGGGAACTAAAAATACTCGGAGGCAGTCCCGAACTTGTCAAGTCTATAAACAATAAATTTACTACGCGGCGTTTGGCTGAAGAGTATGGTTTCAACATTACAAAAGGATATTTCTGTTATAATATTAATGAACTTCAGTCAGCCTATCATAAGTTATGTGAATCGGGCTTTAGGAAGTGTGTTATTAAGATTCCCTTCGGTTCTTCAGGAAAAGGTCTAAGAATTATTGAGAACACCGAAGGTTTCAATACCTTTTTGAAGTTTATTCAACGACGTAGCACAACTTTTGAATTACTAATTGAAGGTTGGTACTGTGACGCCAGATGCATTAATGGTCAATTATGGGTAGCTGAAAACAAAGTTGAAGTGATTGCTGTTACTGAGCAAAAGATTGATTTGAATGGAGTGTATGAAGGCACAAATTATACACCTGACTTTCATTCATTAGTAATTCATCAGTACAGTCAGGAGTTAGTTAGATTAGGAGAAATCTTACAGGAACGTGGATATCGTGGAATTTGTGGAATCGACTCCATTATTGATAGAGAGGGATTCATTTATCCGATTATCGAAATTAACGCGAGACTTACTCAGGTTACCTATTTACTACCTGTAGTAAATAGGTTAATTAATAGCTACCCATATATACACTCAATGTATCGTAAATTTGATAAGTCTTATTCTCTAGGTTTCAAAGAAATATTAAGTGAACTCACGAATTTATTAGAACCTGATGATCGGAATAAATTCTTGATTTATACTTTTGCCAAAACAGAGACCGAGGGTTCAAAATCAATGTATCGGGTTTACGTTCTTTTTTATGGTAAAGATTACGTAAAATTTCAAAATATGCTAGTTGATTTTAGCAATTCCAGATAAGAATCCAGTTTTAAATCTTTGTGACATTTTTAATAAAATCACCTTCTGTTAGAAACTTTTTTACAAGAGCGACCCTAACCCCGTTCTTTCACCAATCATAATAGTTGCAATAATATTATTGCAGACATAATTAAAATGTGGGTACATATGACTGATTTGTCTTCGTCTCCAGCGACAACTTTACACGCTTAGCAATAGAACGCAGCTGCTTACCTTCGACGTTTTGCCAAGGGCAAAGTGATGCGCACTTCTAGGTTGAGAACGTCAAATTGGACTAAAAAAAGGTGCCTAGAATCTGAACCTTTGAAAAAATGTTCAGATTATGAGTACCTTTTTTCTTTTCTAGAGTTAAGCTCAGAGGAATTAACATATTTAATTGTTTATTTTTTTCAAGTGTACATGATAAATATATCGCGTAAATTTGTTTTAATTTATGAACACTAATGTTTCAGGATCTTTATTACAGTTTTTACAGCATGTGTTTACAATTTACAAATCTGCTTGCGAAGCTTCTTAGGCTTCTGTGTCACAATACTTCAATTCTGAGATGTCTCAGCTAGATACCTATCGTATTATGAGGTCAACCATTTTTTACTGGTTGACCTCTTTTCATTTTAGTGGTGTATTTCTCGGTAGCCGGGGCAGATCGGTAGTTCCCCTGGGTCTGTAACCCATCGCTAAAACTGATCGCCCCTACTTGTAGAAACCATGTTTAAGCTGGTTGAGACGATAGATCTCGCATAACAAGCGAGTTGTAGAACTGCGAGCAGTACTTAGGGGTACCGGCAATTTTAAATAGAGAGAGTGCGTTATGAATCCAGTTATTGGCCTGGATATTTCAAAAGGAAAAAGTGATGGACAAGTCTTCATCGACAAGAGCAAACCCTTCAGAAATTCGTTAATTTTAGTATACTTCCATTTCATAGTAAATTTAAGAGAAAAATGTTGACAAACTATTAGCTGGTTTTAGCTATGAGACACTTGACGAGGATCATTTAAGGTATCTATTCTTGTCTTTTTTCCTCTTATAAAATCATGTTAATAATGACTTACTACAATTGACAAGATCTTGATTGGAAGCAAATATTCCCAGTGTTTTAAATGGGAACTTGAGCAATGTTATTGAACCCGATGTAACTAATCTTTCTGAAAAGAAATTATATATTTCTGGTTTTACTGATAAATTTATATTTGAGAATACAACTCTATCTTTTGTCGAATTTGAAAAAGCTTTATCAAAATGCTAGAAACAGCTTTGACCATGGTTGATTATATTTAATTAATTACTTCTAGATCAATGGATTTTTAATTAGATCCAAGTTTAATTATTAAACAACTTCAAGAATATTTGAATTCCGAAAATTTATTTGGTAAGTTCTCTAATGATTTCCAACCTATAGGAGAATTTTATTTTGGACTCGACATTTACAAGAGATTATTTGAATCATTAGAAATACTTAATGAAAATACAAAAATCAATGTAATTCCTTACCATTTACTGGAACATAAGATCCAACTGGTCTCTATTGCTAAATACCTATCCCTAAAAGGATTTAACTTTAAAACGATTCGATTTCTCTAACATTATTACGTCAAGAATCATTTTTTCGAAGTTAATTGACGGCAATAATTTTTTAAACTTTTGTATTGACATATTAGACTCAATGGTTTTCCCCATAGAATCAACTACCCGTTATAGATACTTACACTGACTTGCGGATAATGCCACAAGTCAGTCCATTTTTACTACTCAGGTTAAGGATTCGCAAAAATCAAGTTACTGACTGTCCTAAGAGACTTTTTATTTCGAGGTCTATTTTTTTTAATTCTCTAAGAAACTTAAGCAACACATCGTACTCTAATTTTCTTAGTTCTTGAATATTGGCAATTACTTCTCTCAAATGTCTATTTTTCTTGTCCACCAAATATTTGATATATAAGTTCCTTATTATTGTGGCCTTATTTAAAACTTCTGTTAACTCTTTGTGTAAATTGGAACTAAAAGTATGGATATTCTTATCCTCAATATAATTCATTAAATTATGTAAACATTTTTTATGTTCCAATAATATTTGCAACGGTAATATGTTATAATAATTTTGATCACTCTCATAATGGCTTTGATAATATTCAACTAGATAATCATAAATTCTCTGTCCAAATACTGAACTATAATTGGGTTTAGGCAAAAAATTTATCCTTTTGAATGACTCATAGGATTCAATATAATCCTCCAGTAATTGAATTACCAGATTCAAGTCTAGGTCATAATTTGCATCATTAAATTCCAATAACCATATATTCACATAACTGTTAGTATGAATAATGATTTCAGAAAAAGAGCATGTTATTGTACTAAGTTTACCATTGGTGTAATCTAAAATATTGTATGTTTCTTTTTCCATGTCGTATCCATATATTAATAATTGACTCCAACTATGTATCTTCATATAACTTGAACGATGTTTTAAGTAATATTCATCGCATGCTAAATAAACATATTTATTACATTTTATACTATTTATGATGAATTCATTTTGCCTATCAGCATTTGTAACAGTGGAATAACGTACCTTCTCAATTTCTAAAAAAGGGTTGTTCGGGTGGTAGAAGAAACGGTTTACAAGATAAAAATCGAGCCAATGCACGTCAGTCGGATATTTCATCCTTATATACAATTGTAAGAAGTTACTAAGAATCCAGGGAAAACAAGATTCACTCTGTGACATAATTGCCAAAGGTAATGCATATTCTTTATAACTATATATAAATGGCATTTTAATACTCAACAATTTCTTCAAAAGGTTATCCCCCTTCTATATAGGCTCATATTTAATATCATTATGCAAAATAACCTATTATATGATAATTGTGTAAAGATCACTTTTCAAGCTTCGTCTGTCTTGTATCCAGGCTACGCACGTCTAATTTATGATTCGAGTCTTTTGCTGACGATGTAAGCAAGATCCGCCAGCACTTCTTTCAATTTGATTACTGATATTATTCAATGCTTTATTCAATTGGGTGGTTATTGCGCTCGTACATCTGCCGTTGCTGCCAGTACAACTCCTGAATCACGAGGAGATCACGATACTGTTTTAGGATGAGCTCTGTTAACGATTGTTTCTTGATTCGTAGATTTTGTCTCACATAATGCAGTTGTTGATCGACCGCTTTGCGTTTCACTTGACTCCCGCGCGACGCGGTTTGGAAATGGCCAAATAGGCATTGCGAGCAGAGCCTTCTTGCGATAAGTTCTTGGTTTCTTCGCTTGACCCATAACAGGTGCATGCAGCGTATCGGTTATCCCTTCAAGCTTTTCGCGAGCTTCATTCACAACAGATCGAGCGCTTCCGTATTCCATTGGAGTTTGACTTTGGTTCATTTCCGTCATCGTCATGTTCCTACGATTGCGAGGATCTATTGACTTCTATCCATAATTTTCTGAGTAGATTTCGGAAATGACGTAATAAGCGAGGGATGGGAGGGCGGGTCGAGTTGGAACCTGGAAAGACCAATGAAATACTGCAAATACGGTTTTCCGCGATCTGTTCGACTGTATCCCGATCCGAGAGCTGCAGGCGTTCCTGGATAATAAGAGACCCTAGAGCTATGTGAATGGAGACGGCCTTCTGACCACGGAAGGAGTTGCGAAACGATTGGCATACTTCTTCTCCACATAAGCCCAGGGCACAAGCTGGGTCAGCTTGACCCAGCGGTTGTTTTCGTTTTACTGCCCACCAAATTCTCCAGGAAATAACAACTGCTTCCCCCAGAATAAACCCTTGAAATTACTAAAATCTACTAATTACATTGTATCAAACAAACGTTTTATTAACAACTTACAACAAAACTGGTCTTTTGTTGAATCATATATGAACTCAGTAAGCCCTCTTCGCGGCCGCCGCACCAATGTGCTGTCCTATAAATCTCATGTATGTCTCTCGTGCATGGCTATGTTTTGAGTTACGCTTGATTGATGATACGTCACCACGATAGGTTTAAATTCTCCCTGATGATCCTGGTGAACCACAATTTCATGCTTTCTGTATTCGCTGATGATGGTCTTTTGGACTTCCCGTCTCGTTTGTTCATCGTTTTCTCGTTCGGACGTCGTGCTTCTCGTAATCCAGATGTGTGTCCAGTTCTACCTTCCATCAAGACCTGCAGCGTTTCCGCAAACAGTCTTGAGTGCACAATGAGCATCTTATGCTGGAGGGCAGAGATCCGTCGAGATTTGAGAGAGTGAATCCTCAAGGAACTTGTGGAGAGAGGCGTACAGCATAACTATTTCTTGGAAGATGTTGTAAATCGTTCAACACCTTCTGTTCCCGCATGCACTCAAACGGAACTGCCTAGCCTACACTATCCACTGATTTAAACTCCTATTTAAGACAACACGTGAAATTCTGCGAATGAGCGAGCATTCGCGAGATGTCCTTATGCTTTGAAGGAGCGTAACGAGGCTTCTCAGTAAATCGGCAGCCATCGATTTTCTAACAATCTGTTATAATTAGTGAAGAGTCAATCCTCCACCAAAATCCAACAACGATTATGCGCATATGTTTGTGCCGTACGGTTTCTAAAAAAAATCGTGCAAGAGAGGGTCTCCCCAGTTCACTACATTATCTTTCATACCATGCCGATACCTATACACCGGAGGGTTCTTCGCTATTGTTCCAAGTTCTACATAGCTTCCATGGCCTTCGTCTATTTCTGCGAGACTCGGCTGCCTCTTGCGAGGCCTTTTTAACGATGCGACAGGATTCACTTGATTTACGGCCTGGTATTTTGCTCTCCCTGTCTCTGACAAGTCCTTTTGTCAGTGCGCTTTTACGCACAGATTTGCCATACTCAGGCATCCTAGCTACAAGGGTGGCTTGGTCTCTCCCTTGGTTGGACCTTCACCAACTAGATAATGCGTGCCACTGGGCACACCAAACAGAAAAAACCTTGATTTATCAAGGTTCTAAATAGGTATTTTCATGTCGTTAGACTGACGTGCACTTTCCATGAAGCCACAGAACGCAATAAGGAACGGGTAAGACATACGAGTATAGGTACCTCATGCGTTTTCGGAGCATCTAGTGCGAAGGTACTTTCGGAATTATGAAACAATCTCATAACCTAAGCAATACTCATAAACGAGGCATCCGTAACGCTACGGAACAATGCCTCGTTTCGGCGTTGGCCCTGAATATAAAACGAATGATCAAAGTGAGAGCGTGAGGAATGAAAAGGTCTTTTACACCAGACTAAAACTCGATAATCGAGTAGATAGGGGCGGCTAGCCCCTGACCTCTCACACCACCGTACATGCGGGTCCGCATACGGCGGTTCCGAATGGTTAACAAAGTTCCAAGTAACGTGAAAGTAAACTTTTCAGCCCTTTCGCTTCCCAATAGGAAGTAGGAAGGGCATTATTTATGTTTCGAGACATTTCCCATGCGCCTCTTCTTGAATTGGACATGACGAAACAAGCCCATTCTGGCACTCCGAGTGCTCGAAGTTCACGGATTCGGGTGCGAACCCGTTTCCACTGCTTCCACAAACACATTCGCAGTCTTCGACGAATCCATTGATCAAATTTTCCACAGTGGTTCTTTGCCGAAGCCAGTTTAAAATAGCCTATCCAACCAATGAGGTAGCGGTTCAGTTGCATGATGCGGTTTTCCATAGACATCGAACGCGTGCGATTCGTCAGTTCCCGAACCTTCTCTTTAAATCGTGAAAGGGTCTGTGAGGCGATTCGAATCGTTGCTTTCTTATCACTCAGAAAGCTAAAGCCAAGAAACTTTCGTTTCCATGGTCTATCTACCGCACTTTTCTCTCGATTCACCTTTAGTTTTAACTTTCCTTCCACAAAGCAAGTAACCGACTCCATGACGCGCTGACCTGCTCGTAGACTTGCGACGAAGATGTTACGGTAAGTAGCCCGAGGGAATCGCACCCTCAGGCCCTCTCAGAACCGGACGTGAACCTCTCAGCTCATCCGGCTCCCATTATCCAGTCGTAGGCAGTATTCCTATCTGCCAGTGAGCAAATAAGATTCTTTGCCAGTCGCCCCATCCAATTTGTCGCCCGCGTCTTGTGCCTCTCCAGTTTCTTGTATTTCCTTCTTGACCAATGGATGAGTGCCTCGTTCATATGGCGTAAAACGGGATATAATTGCGACTTGCAGAATTGTCCATAATAGTTGATCCACCCTCTAATTGAGGCATTGAACATCCGCGATAGGTCATCAATGGCCACGTCCGGCTTCAAATGCATCCGCCATCCTCTAATCGTCTGCCTCATCGCTTTGCATGCCTTGTTACTCACTGCTGGCGTAAAGTTGATGAAGAGTTTTCCAAACCGATTCTTCGATCGTCTTGGCCGAAAGGTATACCCCAGAAAGTCGAACTTAATTTCGGAATGCTCCTCTTTTCGGTCATCATCCTTGCAATACACAATTCGTGTTTTATCCGGATGCAGTTCGAGTTTGCACGTGTTGAACCTATTTCTGTGTTGCTCAAGCAGTCGTTCAGCTTCTTCTTTCGTACGACAGTGGATCACTGCATCATCCGCGTATCTTGCCCACGGATTATGGGGATGTTGTATTCCCATCCATTTATCGAAAGTATAGTGCATGAACAGATTCGCAAGTACTGGACTGATGACCCCGCCTGCGGCGTGCCCGAGTTTCGTTCTACGATGTCTCCATTCTTCATTTGGAACGGAGCTCTTAGCCATCTTTCGATGTAGAGAATGATCCACGCACAGTCTGTATGTTTTCTTACTGCCTTCATAAGCAACCCATGGTCGATGTTGTCAAAAAGACCTTTAATGTCAAATTCCAACACCCAGTCATTTCTCCAACATCTGGTTCTTGTTACTCGAACCGCATCTATCGCGGATTTCCCCGCTCTGTATCCATAAGAGTCGTTGTGAAATATAGGTTCCACCATCGGCTCAAAGATCAGTTTAGCTGTCATTTGCGCGATACGATCTGAGACGGTTGGAATCCCCAATATCCTCACCCCGCCGCTCTTCTTCGGTATCTCTACCGCCTTAACTGGTGGGGGAAAGTAACTTCCCGAGGACATTCTGTTCCAGATTTTAAAGAGGTTAGCTTTCAGGTTTTCCTCAAACTTTTGAATCGACTCTTCATCGACTCCCGCTGCTCCCTTATTCGCTTTGACTCGCTCATAAGCTTCCCATACGGTGTGCTTTGAAATTTCATACGACTTTGTTTTGTTCATTTGTTCCTCCCACTTTCGCGGTTGACGTATTTTCAAAACTGGATAACACAACCCCTTGGCTCCGCCACCTTTTCAGTGGGTTCATCGCTACTACGGGCTATTCCGCCCCTATACTCCGCATCTGTACTTTCATCCTTGCGGGATTTCCGCTTGGATTTTTCCATTAGCATCGGAGTCGTAGGTTCCCACGTTCCGAACAAAAGCCTATGTTACGTTCACGATGCCTTTATGCCGGTCACCATCTAGACAGTAAACAGGTTTCCTCTAGACTCATCCCAGGCCAACGACTCCCTCCTGGTTTTGATGACATCCCTACTCTTTCGACATTTTAATAGCAATTGACTTATGTTCGTCTCCGTAACACTCACCTGACAGAGTCTGGCTCTGCCTTTTCCTTAACGCTCACCACCACGGCTTTTGACCGCAGCAGCTTAAGGTAGTTTGAAGCCTCCGCCTGTACATCGGCTTCGAAGGGCCCGCCTTCATCTTTTGTTCAGCATTGCTTTGGCTCTCTTACGCGCCATGCATTCGTGGCGCACAATCGTCCGCATAACGAACGAATCGCAATCCTCGTTTGGTCAGTTCTTTGTCCAGATCATCCAATAGTATGTTCGCTAGGAGTGGACTCAATGGACCACCTTGAGGTGTGCCTTCTTGCGTTCTCTCTAGTGCACCATTTGCCATAACTCCAGCGTTTAAGTAAGCTCGTATTAATAGCAGTACACGCTTATCTGCTACTTTTCGCGCTATTCTTGCCATGAGCATGTCGTGGTTTACTCGGTCAAAGAACTTGGCCAAATCCATATCTACGACCCATCTTAAGCCGTTTTGGATGTAGCGCTGTGCTTGCTTCACCGCGTCGTGCGCTCGTTTCCCTTGACGAAAACCGTAGCTGTACCACGAGAAATGTGCGTCGAAGACGGGATTCATCACTTGTAGAAGTGCCTGCTGGAGGAAGCGATCCATTACGGTCGGAATACCGAGTAGCCGCACACCGCCTCCGGGTTTGGGGATTTCCACCCGTTTGACTGGCGACGGTTTGTAAGTTCCCACGAAGAGTTCGGATCTAACCAATTCCCAGTGTGTTTTCAAATAAGCTTGTAGCTCGGCTACCGTTATATTGTCCACACCAGGTGCTCCTCCGTTTTGTACCACTCGCTTGTAGGCAAGCCGAAGGTTGTCCCCTTCGAGCATTCGCTCCAGTAGGTCGTCATGATCTTCGCGAGGGGAAGGGACGACTTGTGCCGACGAAGAACTCGGCACTCCGACATACCCTAACGGCTTCACCGCTTCTCTTTGCCGTGAGCTCTCTTGCGAGATTTTCTGCTGTCTTTGCTCTTCATACGAACGCATCGTTTTCCTCTCTCCTTTCGGTTCAGTCCTTCCGCAAGCTGTTGCAACAACTTACGTACTATGACTTCTGCTGACTCCTGCGGATTCAGCGCAACTTCTCAGTTGCGGTTACGAAGTTACTTCGCATTTTTTTCCACAGGCCTCCCCAGATAAGAACGTCATCTTTCTGCCCGCAACCACTGGGGTTTACAAAGTTAGCCTTTGGCGACTTCGGATTTCGTCATGCTATGGTGACTCATCCGACTAACCCTGCCTCTAACCCAGTTCGTGTACCTTGGCTCGTGCATTTGCCTCCAGCTTCCTTCAGATTCCATCTCACAATGGACACCCTTGCTCTTGGCTAACGGTAGGCGTTCGCCAGCCCCCGTTCGGGACTTTCACCCTAGAGATGACGCCCATGCTGGGCGTACATACAAAAAAGGGTTGAGGACAACATCCTCAACCCTTTTTGTCAACAGCCACATAAGGCTTACGCTTTTTTAGAACGATTTCCCGTTTCTGGTCGTCAATAAGCTGCGACTGTTCGCGGAGAGTTTCCACTTTGTTCACAGGTTCATGATTAAACTCCCGGTTTTTCCCCCAACCAGTTTCGAAGGGAACCAGGACTAATGTTTAACTCTTCCGCAATATGCTCTAAAGATTTCGTTTGCTCTTGCACATACTTTACAGCTTCATGTTTAAAAGTTTGATTATATCGTTGCCTTGAATCGCTCATGGACAGACACCGCTTAGTCATATTTAAGATTATTATTACATCTACAACACTAAGAGACGTCCACTTTTTATTCTAAGTGCAATACCTCTATAAATGGTTGCAAAATCACAAAAGTAGTTTAGAAAAACGCCATTGCAGTTTATTTTTTATCATAATGCCACGATTTTTAATATTTTTTGTGATTTCTATATTATATCAGTCCTTATATATTTCTTTGATAACGGAAGAGGATGAACGCTTACTTTCGCCAATATAAGTAAAATTAATATTCAAATTTTTACAGACTTCCTCTTCACACATAATTAAATTTCTCTTATCGACCCCTACAGCGAATATTGTAGGCACCAAATGTTTTAAAGAAAAGTTGAATGTATCTTCATCAAATGAAAAGACGTAGTCAACATATATCATTGCTTCCAGAATAGACATTCTATCTTTAACACAAAATATTGGGTTAGACTTTTTTAACCTACTATAGGATTCATCAGAATTAACTCCAACAACAAGCACATCACCCAATTCTTTTGCACCTCTTAAATATTCCAAATGTCCTATATGAAATATGTCGAAACAACCACAACATGCAACTACTCTACGACTACTATCCTCTGAACTACAAAGCTCTTTTTTAATTTCGCTAAGCATATGTATCTTTTGCATAGCCCACCTGCTTCATTTTTTCATCATATAAACTGAATACCTCATCAAACGTAGCTTCACCTGTAACTCCGATTTGTTTAATTGTAATAGATGCAACAATATTTCCTATTAAAGATGCCTGCAATTTATCGTAACCTAAACAAAGAGCCATAACTATACCGGCAGTAGCAGAATCGCCTGCCCCACAAGTATCCACATCATCTATAGTGCTTATCGCTGGGATATTAAAACTATTTCCTAAATTATCAAATACAATCATCCCATTTTCACCTGTAGTTAGATAAAAAGCCTTGTTTTTTATACCTAACTTTACCCCATTTTTAAGTAATTCCTTTGTTTTAGATAATGGAAAATTTTTCTTATTAATTAATTGAGCAAATTCAAACTGGTTACATTTAATATGCATATTTTCATATTTATCAATGAAATTTCTCGAATCAACAAAAAATATTTTGTCGTTATATATTTTAGAAATATTTATTAATACCTGTTTTACAGCACTATTAAGTACACTTACCTCTTCTTTATTAAATTGTTCTACTACTACTATGGCATCCATCTGAGGTGCTATTTCTTTAAGCTTATCAATAATTAATTTAGTCATATTTTGATTTATTGTATATTTGTTTATACATACTATTTCGTTCATAGTGTCTCTAGTTAAATTAGACATTCTAATAGGGCGTAAATAAATATTAGTCCAACAATTCTCGAAAGCGAATAAATTATCTACATTCGCGCCTACAACGGTTAGGCTATTCTTTAATTCAAAAGCTGCTCCATCATTACCTATTATGCCAAAACAATAAACATCCGCACCTAGTGATACTAAATTTTTTGTCACATTGCCTGCTCCGCCGGGATATTGTGACTGATTAGTTGCGAAATATGATGGTTTTATTGCATAATCGGCTACCTGATCCAACTCAGCATCTATATAGTAATACTTATCAAGACAATAATCCCCTATGACCAATATTTTTATATTTTTTTTATCGTATGAATTATTCACAGCAACCACACTTCCCCTCACAGAGTTAATTAGTAGTAATATAACAATTAACTCCATTAACAGAGTCGTCGTAACTTATAAAATCATTTTTCAATTCAATTTTTTCATCCAGTATATTACACATTATTGAATAAATAATTTCAGGAGTTATTTTTTCTTTGTTTTCGCCTTCATCATATACGGAATAATTCAACCGCAAAGCTCTATAACTTAATTGAAAAACTCCATCATTAACTGGATACCACAATGGACCATGCCCACACCAAATAGTTAAACTTTTAGTCATCGACATTGCCGCCATATGTCCAAAAGAACTATCAATACCTACGTGTAAATCAACTTTTGATATAACATGATATATGTCGTAAAAGGTATTTAACGATATGTCAATAATATTTTCATATTTATACATGCAAGGCGCTACATTTATTATTGCTATTCCATTTGCTTTGCATAATTCAATAAATCTTAAAGCATATGCTTCAGGCCAGTTTTTAAAAATTTCAGTACTTGTAAAAAATTGAATAGAAATAACATACCTGTATTCTTTTTTTAAACTATCAACTAAATTTGTTAGATATTTCTTATCAGTATTATGATTTGGTGCTAATTTATAGCTACTTAATATATCATTAATGCTCTTATCTAAATTATAGGTATAATGAATTAATTCAGCAAAATGAATATTATTTTGAGTAAAACTATTATTTATAGAAAATAAATAATAGTAGCTGTAATAATATATATATTGCCCCTGCTTGTTATATCTCAAATCTAGAAAATCAAAAATACTATCATTAATTTCAATAAGCTTACATTCCGCTCTGTGAATAAAATTGGAATAAATATCGTATACACTCTGCGTGGAACATAAGACATCCACAGGATATTCGATCGAATCAATAAAATATTGTAAAATTGGTAAGCTGCAAATAATATCACCATAACCACCAATCATGCCAGTCAAAATTGCAACCTTTTTACTATGGATATTTCTTTTATTTTTCCCAAAAATAAGATATTCTTTTTTTGAATTTCCAATATATGCATAATCGCTACATTCATAATCCTTAGGCAATTCTTGACCAATTAAGTATGAAAAGCGTTGATAACCTTCGCTTGCATCAACTAAGAAAGCGAATCTATAATTATAATTATCATCAATCATATCACTGTTTTCGTATTTTTTAGTTATTATCAATTCACTAAGCTTACTTACAGAACTGGAGCTATTAACGAAGTGAATAGTTGTACTTCTTTTATAATATTCATATACTTCTTTACAATTATAAACCTCTAATATTAAGATACGTCCTTTACATAAATTTGTTAGAATTTGAAATGTAATTTCAATATATTTGTCATGTACAACTATTAGTAATGTTTTTCTATTTTTTAAATAATTGCGATACATTTTCAAGTTATTTATTTTTTGATCTAGTAGGTTCATATATATTCTCCCATTAATCATTTGAAATAATCCCACGATTTTTTCATTAGCTTGAGCGTCTGGTTGCGCAGGCAAATGTGGCTGCAACGATGTTGATGAAAACGTGAAAACTCAAGTTGCCGACTCCCTACGATGACTCCACTACAAATAAAGCTGATCCGTTGACTACTGAGAGCATATTGGAATCTTAGAGAAATTGATAGCTGGCTTGGAAGTGAAGATCATGATCATTTGAGCCTAACCGAATGGAGAAAGAACTGCAACAAACCATCCTGGTGTCAGCGTAGCGACTGTTGCGGTGCTCATTGCCGAGATGAGTGTAGACATGAATCAATTTCCATTCGCAGACCATCTATCATCATGCTCAAACGTTGCACCTGGTAACCATGAAAGTGATATTAAAAAAGTATAAAGAGTATAAAGGGCAATACACACACAAATGTTGCATTAGGTGAAGCGGTATGGGCAATCGCTCTGTAAACAAAGGACTTTCAACAAAGCTTTTGAAAATCGCTTCAAGTTGAGGCAAGAAGAAAACGTGCATTGCCATGGCTCGAAAAATATCAGTCAGTCATCAGTTACCATATTCTGAAAACCAAATAAACCTATATCGAAGCTGGCCCTAAGTCACTGTCTCAAGCCAGTTAACTTAACAGTATAGACCGTCAAAATTAATGTTATACATTGCTCCTAAATAAAGTAAGCTCGGACATCCTTTTTTCATTTTAATACGATTAGTTGAGTTACTTTAAAACCACATGAAGCTAAAGCTATATTATGTTAATTAACAGTAGCTTCATCGGCAAAGCATTAAGATTTATTGCCTCGATGAATAAGGAATTACAAGTCCCTGCATCACAGAAACCCTCATCAAAAGATATAACCTCATTAATCGCACATACTTTTTTAAACATAGGTTTTATTATGGTCTTTTAAATTGATTTTTTTCTATTAGTAAATTCAAAAAGTTACCAAGTAGTATTAAAAATATCCTTCTAGGATAATTGCTTGCTCAACATACTATTCAAGCAATATCTTAATATTATGATGTAGATATACAAAAGAAAATATCTAATTCTAAAGAAAACTACTAAATATACAGTTTCTCAGTATTGGATGATCTCGATTGTAAAATGGATCGTCGACAACTAGAAGTTGCTTTACTGCCTCAAATACACATTCTATGATCGAATTCTTATACAGTAACAAGCTTGCTTCTGAGGTCATAATAATAGGGAAAATCAACTCTGAGCCGGGGCTTCGGTGAAGAACCTTTTTAATTAAACTAATTGTTTAGTGAGTAAGTATCCGCAAGAATAATCACTCCTACAATATTTTCGATCGAAGAATACATATGTCAACTAGCACATATTTCGATAAAAATATTTAATATTGTAAAAAGTGGAAATTTGAAATATGATTAAATTGTGTTAATATTCACAATTCATTAAAAACAGTAAGTCAAAACAAATATTTTAAACGACAGTAAAAGTTTAGTAGGTAGTAAATTGTAGAATTAACCAGAACCAAGATGTTTAATTTGATTATGTGTGCTTGTAATATATAAAATACTTATCCTTTTTTGATTTATTTCCGGGGGTCCAGTTCATGGGAAAAACTTTGTTTTTAAACAATCCTATAGTAAAAACATATCCTGATACTACATATCTTCTTTCAATTCTATCAGGTAACAATACTGGGAGTATAAAATGGACTTTTAATAATTTTATTCAGATACAGTGTCCCAAGTTAATCGATCATAATTTTGTTGTGAATTTCTATTTCTGGAAGAATTGTTTTTTTGATTGTCCACTTATTAACTGGCAAAGAATATCTAAAAGTTTCATAAAAAATCGTTTTTCAGATATTTTAGAGTATTTAGAATATTGTATTGAAGACGGACAATACTGTTATTTATCATTAAATCAAAGATACATCGGTACTTTTAAGAGAGATCAAACAAAAGATAATTATCATATGGGACTTGTATCTGGATACGATAATACAAGTAAAGAGATGTACTTAACAGAGTTTTACTCTGGAAAGTTCGACACTAAAAAGATTCCTTACGATGAGATCTCTCACTCATTTGATTATAATATCTCTAATAACTTTAGAGATTACGTGTTGTTAATATCACTTAATGAAAAGGCTACCTGCCCCTTAAAATTAAATAATATTATTACTTCAATGAAAGATTATTTAAACTCATATGTAGATCTTAACTATTCTAGCTACAATAAATATATTTATGGGATTAGCATTTATGATAAGATAATAGAACATCTGAATTTGATAAAAGAATGCAAAATCCATATTGATCATAGGTCAATTCATTTCATGTATGAACATAAAAGATTAATGAATTTAAGGTTGAAATATTTACTAGAAGCTAGAATTATATCCGTTGCTGAATATATCTCAATTAATCAACATAGCGAAGAATCAGTAAAAACTACTTTGATATTTCGAAATATGCTTCTAAAAAGTTATTTTTCAAAAAATTATGATGAAATTAACAAAATTATCAATGGAGTTAATGTGATGAAATATCATGATGAAATCTTGTTTACTAACTTAATAAAAATACTCGAAACTAAAGACATGATGTTAGTGTAGCAGGACGTAATGTTTTCAGGTTAGTATAATTTGGTATAAACTTCATAGAAGAGCGCCTCTGTTTGATGGGTTACTAACTCGTGCACAAACCGATCATACAGAAGCGCTCCTTTTTAACAAAGGCCATATCTTAGCCTTAACTGGTCATACCCCTGTCAAGTAGACAGATGAAAAAAGCTATGCTGCTAGTGCGCACCGATACTCAATCGGCGCGCGCTTTTTCAGTTTATCCCTAAAACCGTTGGTAGTTATAAAAGTAAATATAATCTTCCACGGCTTGATGTATTTCACTTCCTGATTTACACTGTTGGAGATACAACTTCTCTGACTTGAGATGCGGGAAAAAGGATTCGATGCATGCGTTATCTAGGCAGGTCGCTTTGCGAGAGTGGCTGCCTTTAACGCCGAATGCTTCTAATCGTGTGTTGTACGCCTGAGACGTATATTGGAAGCCTTGATCCGAATGGAGCACAGCTTCCGCTATGTCTCTTTTTCTTGTCCACTGTTTGGTGTCTAGCACGAGCTGCACATCATTTCTTGCAGATAATTGCCAAGCGACAATCTCGTTGTTAATAAATCTTGAATAACGGAAAGATAATGAAAGTTCGTTCGATCGGAAATATAGGTAATATCCGTGACCATTTTCTGCTGTGGTGCAGTGGCATGGAATTTACGTTTTAAGCGATTCGGATACACAACGGAGGGAGTGTAGTTGGACACTTTTCTCTTCCTACAAATAACAGACTGGATATCTAGATCCTCCATCAGCAGCCATGCTTTCTTGTGAATGACAAGGTGACCGATCTCTCCTAACTCAGTCACCATACGCTTATAACCCTAGTAGGGATGTGCAAAATGGATAGCCATCATGTGCTCTTCAATCCATGATTAAAGTCGCGCTTAGTGGCACGTTGAGGCTGTGTGGTTCGCCATTTGTAATAGCTAGCTCCAGGTATCCCTGCAATAGCTAGCAAACGTGTAATGCCGTGCAAAAGTCGTAACTCCTCGACTATTTCATAGTTATCTCGCTGACTGAGTGCTTCTCCTTTAATAGATTTGGATACCGCTTTTTTAATTAATTCACCTGCGCTTTCAGATAATCCCGTTCTTCTACCGTACTAAAGGTCTTACGTGGCGTCCTGTAAGAGGTGTGATTGTCTTCACTGATCTTACGTCAAAAACCTCTCCGTTTAGCCATTTCTTCACCCATACCTTTAATTGCGTACAGTTTCTAATGTCTAACTTTTCAGCTACCATTTTATAGCTGGCTGATCCCTTCAAATATTCCTGAACGGCAGCTAACTTAAATACCTCTGTATACTGATTAAATGTTTGACCTTTTTTAGCCATAAAAAATCCCCTCCAAGTTGCACTCATCTCCTTATGGTACCATAAGGTTTTTTCTGAGTGACTACTTAAAGGGGATATTACCAAACAGGAACGTCCCCCTGTTTTATTGGTTTAACTAACGTATTCTCACTCATTCGAAGGATTTCATCTCCTTAAAAATAACGACTAGAAAACAAAGTCCATGGATAAAACCCTTAAGTTTTAAGGGTACGGGAATAGAGGAGCTGTAAAATCCATTCCCCTAAAATTCACTCTACTGCACGCATATTCCACGAATACCTGGAAGTTTACCATCCCATGACTCTACTAAATATTCCATCGTTATCCAAGGTGTGGAGACTGATTACGTTTAGCGGATGGTTCAAAGCCCTATTCAGGCATGAACTCAGTTCTCCATACATTCTTTATGAGTCAATCTACGTATTATTTATAGAGTTATTCAGCTTGTACAATGATGTGACTTGCCTTTTCAGCCGTTAATATTTCACCTTTTTAGGGCAATGCTAATCAAGATTCGAACTACTTTTCCCAGCAGTTTAAATACTGATCTCAGCTTCTTCATATGCTTAACTTTAACGTTATACTGTGGAACTCTCGAAATACAGAATTGACACAATGGGCTGTAGGGTAGCGAGAAACAAATATTTACGTAAGGTAGAATCTCCTCGTTTCGATTTGACGATCTGTCCCTTCTGTCTTTCCTACGTACTTTCAGCTAGCTTAAGACCGGCTTTTCGCAACAACTGACGACCATGATCATAATGTCTAAGATCACCCGCACCAGCAAAATAACGTCAACAAAGATGGAGCAAATCCCCTTAATGGAGCGAAGCTGACTTGCCATCGGAATCTCTCTAAGTATGGCTAGTTTTTTGCTTCTGCATCTCCCCTAGCATTTCTACAAAGCGCTCAAACACTTCGATTAATCGTTCTAAATCTCGCTTTGCCTCAGCGAAAAGCCGTGACTTCCCCACATTCTGCTTGGCCTGAGCAATAAGCTAAGCTCAGTAGCTTTTTGCGTGCCTGTAGAGCCGCCTGCTCTGTGCATATGCTTTCCTCCAGTCGTAATCATATCCGTTGTGGAGCATGTCGTAAGATCCTGCGGTAAGGATTTATTGAAACCCTAATTTAGAATAGAGCCTTACTCAGCTTTCGCAGCACAGTTCTCCGAATAACCCCTTGATATAGCAAGGTAAGCCAGCGATCCAATAACGTAGTTGACAAAAGACTGACGACTCTTTAAATGTTTAATTTTTGCATAAGTCAACTGCATAAATAACCTCATGAGTTGTTGTAAAGCCGTCTGGTAATCCAAGTCTCTGACTTCATCGGCTAAAAGGAAAAACAGACCACCTAACGACTTCGTATCATTTTCCTGTCGACTCTCATATTCCATCACCAAATAACGGCTGAACACGATTGTTGTGTGGCTGATGAGCATGTCAAAGGAACTGCCCTGGAATTCGGTGCCAAGTTTAAAAAAGCTATTCGTAAATTTGAATAATGTCTCGATGCTCCAGCGCATGCCATATACTCGCACAATTTCATCCATGCTCACCGTCAAGTCGATGCTAATAATGGCCAACCATTCTCGGCGTTTGTTGCGGTTTTGAACAAATACGATCTTAATAAGTATCCACAGGCTATTTCGGCGATGACAGAACCTAGAATTTCAAAAGCCTTGCCCTTTGGAAGTGTTGCTTACAACTTTTTCAGAGTCATCAGCTTGCCGTTCAATCCGCAGCACAGCTTCAATTCTTTGACCATGCCAATAACCGGAAGTCCGATATTCAACTGACGAAGGAATGGCACCTGAGTAAACCAACTATCCATTAGCACATAATCCGCTGTAAATCCAGTGGACAGTGCCCGTTGTAATAGGTCCACTAGTGCATCTGATTTACGGCTGAGTGCCTCAAACCGGTGTTTATAGCCATGGCTGCACTTAGACAGATATTCTTTCATTTAACAAATCCGGTTTGCCAGCTTGGCTGAAGAAAGCATGACAAAGTCGATAGGTACAAAGCTAAATCCATCGGACCAACCGAGCGTTAACATGGTAAACCCTTTGGTAAAGCGACCGGTCGTGTGGTGTGGAATACGGGGGTCAACAATTCGGCTTTCTTACTGCGATTACGCCTCAGGACAGAGTCGTCAATGATGAAAACGCGCGTGCAATGTGGAAAACAAAAAGGAAACCCAGGTTTTTGCCTGTTCACACAAGGATTTTTGTTACCTCCTTGTTGCTGTCTAAGGGCTACCAACTCTAAGCAAGTATGCCGAAGATCAGAATGCCTATCTTAAAGAAATCGTCACTATCAGTCGTGTTCCTGCATTCGATTTGAAGCTTAAAACTTAGAAAATTCAATTTCCTTCATACTTACTTCATCACGACACAAAGGACAAACTAATATTGGATAGCTGTATATACGTTAATTGACACCAAGGATTTTAAGTATCTTGCAACTTTATCCAAACCATTCAGCAAAAATTCTACACATTTACTTAAGAGCCTTGGAAAGAGATGCCCCTTTGGCTACATATAACTTTCTAAACTACAGTAAGTAAATTACTCCTCTCTTCAGGAAAACTCTAAATTTCGGCTTGTTTTTACATAAACTACCTCTTTTCTTTCTGATTCGGACTATATATGAAAAAATCTCACATTAATATAGAAAAAACTGCCCTAATTCCGTAATTTACAACATTACCAATTAATAAATTGAAAATTATAATGAAATTAAAAAGCCTTAATAATATATTCAATCCATTTGTGAAAGCGAGTATCATATGAAGACTAAAATAGAGTTTAACATGCCTTACATTTATCAGCCAAGAAAACATTTTTTGAGTTGCCTAGATTATTTGTTATGTTCGTATATTAATGCTCATAAAATTCCATATCAATTGCTATTGACTGATAGCTGGGGATTTTTCTATGAGGATATTTCAACATTTGATGTAAACGAATCAAGAACCACACCGTTATATCAGAATATGGAAGGTTTACTTGGAATGTCAAAAAGATCTTACAATTCTGAGAAGTTATTAAGTATTATTAATAAAGTAGTTGTTGAAGAGGAAAGCTATATTTTTACATCTGGCGAAGGTAAATACTTGCCATGGCATCCAACATTTCGGACAGCCGACAATCCCCATTTTTTTTTAATAACAGATTTTAATGCGATGAAAAATGAGGTTTATATTGTTGATTTAGTACCTCAATACTCAGGATGGGTTGATCTTAAAATAATAGATGAAGCATATAGTTTAAGTAGTAAACTCTGTTTTCAACTTTCAGTTCCCCATTTTGATGGTGATCTTAATACCACATTACAAAAAGGTATTTTAAGATGTGTCGATAGAGTATTAGGTGTAGAAGAGCAGATCAGTAAACCCTATAAAACAGGGATACTAGGCTTGACTCAATTTAAGAGTGATTTTGTGAAGAAGGAGTTTAATGATCTTAATATTATAGATATTTGGTGGAAGTCATTAAAAGTTATAATAGATGTTCGAGATGGGTTTCTAGAATTATTGTATTATTTACAAAACTGTTCCATTGAGAGTGTTACTATTGAAGTAAATGAACTAAGGATTATTGATGAGACACTCAATTCGTGGTTTGCATTTAGAAATGGATTGAAGAGGGCACAATTGACTAATAATTTTAGTAAGGATATTCATATTTCGAGGTTAGAAAAAATAATTGATCAGGAACAAAAATCTGCAATTGCTATTAAAAATATGTTGAGGTGAAGATGTGTAATGAGTTTGAAAATAGATTTATCAACATATTTTAATAATAAAGGAGTAAGTTGGTTAGATCCAGAAATAAAAGCACAATTCGATCATTCTGGGAATAGTTTCCCTGGTGAGTTACTACCTAATCATGAAGAAATTTTAATATCATCTATTCCTTTTTCCTTTCCAAAGACAAATTGCGTAAATTTTGATCATATTAGTTGCGAGGGCCAGTCGATATTAGTAGGAGCAAGCAACGAGGGATTTGAAAGTTTATATTTTTTAGGGTGTGCTTCGTGGGGGGATTATAAGCATTCAATAACAATTAATTATATTGATAATACTTCAGTAAACAAGGAGTTGGGATTCTCTAATTGGAATAAATACCAAGATGTTAAATTTTATGGTGATCCTGTTTTTGGGGAGCAGATAGGCCTAATTATTCCCTTCACTAGAAAAGGAACTGTTCGGATAGATATCAAAGGTGGAATATGGGTACAACAAATATTAATTAATAAATCAAAAGGCGTGTTTTCTGTTGATCTGCCTGATAATCCGTATTTTTTTATTTTCGCAATGACTTTAGTTTAAAGTATTAAGCTTCTTCCACAAAGTAAAAGTATTTTAGTACTATCAGCGACGTTAAAACCGTTGACTTACCCGTGCCGTAGTCTCCATGGATGAATAGCAACTCTGGTTTTTTCGCAAGCGGGTTCGCCCGGAGCAACAACTTACTGAGGTGAGAGTACGGGATATCCGCTACGACGAGCATCGCCGGGTTGGTTACATAGAGCGGGCAAACCGGATCCCACGCTCATTCTTAATCCAGGTGGACTTCATAGAGGAATTCAGAAAGTCCTCATAGGGTTGCAGTTCCTTTTCTTTATTATCAAACGTGGTAATGCCAGCATTGATTACAGCCAAAGGTATTGCAAATTGTACAACGACACATCAAATACGCCAGTCTCATAGATTTGCAGCTGGCGTATGCTGGATTCGAGCCGACTGAACGGTTCATACTTATTATACTCAAGCGGTATATTATACAAATCCGTGCCTTGTGTGCTGTTGAGGAACGCTACCAAGGCGGTCTTGACAGTCTTCATATTTTGCTCGACAGCGAGCTGGTTGTGCTTTAAAATTTGCAGATTTCCGGATTCTACATACGTCTGCATCTTCGAGGAAGCGCGGAAATAAGATAGAAAACCAAGGATAGTGAGAGGTACAACGCCAAGGAGGCAAAATGGGATTTATATATGTTCCGTCATCTTGATCGGAAACCCCGGGTAATCGAGATCTTTTTGATACTTTTCTGTCATGTTCTCTCTCCTCCAAATAATCAACCTATCCCTTTGCAGATCCCCCGGCTAGACCTTGGATCAAGTACCGTTGAATATACATGAAAAGTAATATTGGTGGAATAAATCCAATAATGCTGCCTGCCGCAAGAGAGCCACATTGAACGCTGTATTGACCAATTAAGTATTATAAGCCAATTGGAATGGTAAACTTCGATGTTGAAGTCAAGAAAGAAAACGCAACCAAATTCATTCCAGCAACCAATGAATGCAAATGCTGCTGTTGCTACAATCCCGGGGAGGATAACTGGCGTAATGATGGTAAAAATAACACGGAATCTACCTCCACCATCCACCATAGCCGCTTCATCAATTTCTTTTGGTAAGCCTCCAATAATGCCTTTCATTAACAAAGTATTGAAAACTACTTGCGAGACGATATATAATCGCGAAGGGGGTATTCATCAATCCCATATTCTTAAAAATGAGAAACAAAGGCATTACAAACAGGATAACTGAAAGCATCTGCGTACTGAGCATAATTATCATAAAAAGATTTTTTACGGCAAATTTGAATCTAGTTAACGCGTACCCATTTACGATTGACAAAATCGCAATGAATACAACAGATACAAAACAAATAAACAAACTATTTACAAAGAATCCTGAGAATTTGTTTACACTCCACACCTGAAAAAGTTATTAAAGGTTATAGGCTAGGAAAATAATGAATTGTAGAACTTATCATAACTATTAATCCATCGGATAATCTCATTGAATATCAAGTTCTCCAGATTTCCGCCTATAATGTTGAATTTAATAGTAGTCACCTTTCCTAGAACGTTTAAAAGACTGCCAACAGGCAGTCCACGTGAAGTAGAACTATACTTCAATGTCAATTACATGGATATATACAAATTCTTTAATGTGCGCGTTTAAGAGAACGATTTAGAATCACCACTAACTCTTTTGTTTCCTCGTTTTTAAAGATTGCATGCTGTTTTAAATGGTTATTCTCGTATTCGAGATCCATTATCCTAATATGGATTGATTCATTCTCCATTTGCAAAGAGAACAATTTATTGAATAATCCTTCAACTGTTTTTTTTCATCCTCCATAGTAAACGCAAGTTCGTTTTCTTCAGGCTCTATATCTACTGGTTGAATATTTGGATTCTTTTCAGTAGGACTTGATTGGTTGGTCTTACATTTCCTTTTAATACTTCGTGAGTTAGAAAAACCTCCTAGATCTCCAGTTGAATTGTTCCATGATTCAAACAATTCTAGAACTATCAGTTCATTAACTTTTTTCAAAATTCATCATCAGTTCCACCCACTTCTCTATTTTTTAAACAACATGGAAGAGTCACCTAGACTCTTCGCGCAAATCTTTGTTGTAAAAGTAATAATCAGAGAACTGATTATTTATTGCCAATTCAAGAAACTACTACTTTTCAAATGTAGAAAGTAATCTGTTAATTGATTCATCCTATTTGCTAATTACTTTTTTAATCTCAAAATTTAATAGATCAGTTTCATTTCTTAAAAATAAGTACCCCTTCCCTTTATCAATAGAAGGACCACTAATTGGACTAACACCAGAATTAATAATTCTCGTTAGCATTGATATTGATGAGTTTACATTATATTTCTTCATAATTTCATAAAGAGAAATATACTTACTTTTAAACTCTTCTATTGCTTGTTTTGTAATTACATTTTCTCCTCTCCCATTTTTCTTTGATTCAATGAAACCTTTTTGTACCCAAGATCTAATCTTTACGAGATTATTATCAATAAATTCGCTAGCTCTCGTAATTGAAATATATTCATTTTCGATAGCAGCATACACTTCTATTTTATTGAAACTATAATCACTTAATCTCATATCGTTGTCCAACTTAATAGGAGTTAATTTCGAGTTAAGCACCAAGCTTATGAAATCCTGAAAGTACATTGCTGAACCTCTAAAAATCTCTACCGTTTTATTGAATGGAACAATTTCATCATCTTTTTCAAGAAGTCTTGATTTTTCACTGAACTTATTTAGTAACTCATATACGCTGCTTTCTTTAATTATCCACTTATTGTAACCATCAATATCCGGACCTCTAACTACACTTACTAAATTTGATTTTATCAAAGCGGTCGCTTTATCCTCACCAATTCCGAGAATTCCACAGATTTCATCACGTACAAGCCATTGGTTTTGTATCCTTAATTTTTTGGACAATTTCTGTTTATTATATTTTTCAGGATATAAAAATTTTCTTAATACGACGCTTTGATTATCAATTGTTTTAATTCTCAGCCTCCCATTTGTTGTTCTTCGAGGCTCATTAATTAAGTTACGTTCTAGATATTCGTTATAATGTATCAATAAAAAGCGGTATTCTGGTGATAGAAATTTTTCTAATAATGCCCTGTGGAAATTCCCGAAAACTAAATGTATACCATTATAACTCTTATTTTTAGAAGGCTTAGATATAAGCGCTAATTCATCTAAGAATTTATGGAAACTACTTGGATAATCGGTGAAGATTTGGTACGTTTTCATAACAATTTCATTCCGCAGATTCCTTGTATTCGAGTTATTGTATTTTATCCTGAACTTGTGAAAATAAAATGATATTTGATGACCGATAAAAATAAATAAATATAATATCTGATTGAACTCTAACGATAAGAGAGGATTATTTCCATCAACTTTAAACGGACTTTGAATAAATAACTTTTGATGAATTAATCTACTGAACTCAACCTCTTGATCACTACTCTTAATAATAGGACTGTTTTGATAATTAAAACCACATTTACAAACATTGATTTTATTTAAATACGGAGAAATATCTTTATTACAATTTGGACACACTTCAATAAGTCTAATACTGTGATTAGGACAAGTTGAAAGCAAATTAATGTGCCACATTTTTCTTACCCAGCCTTCTTCTATACAGAGTGGACAAACTTTAGTTTTATAAGTTCCAATACCATATTGAATTATCGTATTACGAACAATTGGATCGCACATTTGTAAGTCAGGTATAAATGTTAATGATAAGAGTTTCTCTACTTCCAGACCTAATAGATCTGACAATAGTGAAAGATCAGCTTCTTGGTAATGAATTTCAGTTGGCTTATTGTAGGATTTAAGTTTAACTAAATTGTAAATCCACATCACTTCACCAAGGTTATTATTTTCACTAACTCTTTGGATGAAGCCTTTAAGACTCTCATCATATTCAGGTATAGCGTTTCTATCTAATATTTTCTTCAATTATTATAACCTCCCTTTTGTATCTTCCCACTGATATCGATGATGATTGTAATAGCGTATGTAACAGTTTATTGCCTCTTGCACTTCGGCAAATGTTGTACAATGTTGGCTCTTAACATGATCTGTCAAATATCCAAAGAAGGACTCCTGAGGGGCGTTGTACCAGCAGTTGCCACGGCTATTGACTGCCCAAGGCCTTTGCTTTTCGATAATTTCTGGTAGGTCGGGCTCGTAAAATGAGTACCTTGATCTGAGTAAATGAACGCATCCTTATGAAGCTTTAGGCGTCTCTGTTTCACTAATAAATCAATTGTTTCTGTAGCTAACGGTAGATGGAGAGATTCAGAGAGGTTATGTGCTAGCAGTGCTCTGTAGAAGCACCTAAAATGGTCGACAAATACAGCGTTTGTGATTTACCGAACGGAAGTTAGGTTATATCAGTAAGCAGCGTAATGTCTGGGAGTTCCCCTCTGCAGCTTAATGGGGAACGTATGGTGCTATTGTGTTGCTTTGGCCATAAACCGATATGGGTTAGGCTTACGATGAGGACATACAAGGTCAAACTTCTTCATGAGTCTTCGGATACGCTTCAGGTTGTAACAGGTATTATATACGTTCTCCAACGTCATCTTAATAGATCTGGAGCCCTTTTTAAGCCTTTACGGTTAAAAGCTTTCTTAATGAGAGCACCTGCTTGTTCGTCCGCCAATACACGTTCCTGACGCTTGTCTACAGAGTTTAGGTAGTTGTAAAATCCAGAGCGAGACAACTCAAGCAATTGACAGAAGTAACGTGTCATTCGTGCTAAGACATGCTCAACAGCCTCTTGAATTATTTTGAAGCACTCACTGGGGTTTAGGTTTTCACCGTTTGCTAACAGCCTCCATGCGTTCCTACCTGACTTTATTACGTATTCTAACTGATCCTCCAGAAGTCTAATCTTCGTTTCTTGTCTAGCAATGATCTCCACAGGAGACAGAATTCGTTAGAATCCATTGTTATAATGGAGCTTTTAACTTCCCAATTCATGCATCCACAAAATGAAAAAATGCTAGGAAAGTCAGGTGACATTACGCAAGAGGGCATGGTTCCGTTCAGTTTGAAAGCCCGACCTCCCTGCTGAAGAAGATCCATTAATTTTGGATTTAAACCCGCCCGAGTGTAATTGACTTCTGTTGCAAATAAATTTGTCTGTTATTCTCCTTTTCAAAAGTTTTCAAAATGTATTTCCTTTGAACTTCAGTTATTTTTCTACAGTTATTTAGTTCCGATTTTGTTAGTATGCCTTTAACTAAATAATTAGCCACTAGAGAATAATCTACTTTAGCACATTGGAGAATTCGATCTGAATTGAGTAATCTAAAAGCTTTTGTTGTTCGAATTGACATTGGTAATTCATGTTTGGTCAGAGTTCCAAATTCAAACTCAAATGAAGTTTGCAACCAATGACATTTAGTTGCAAATTTTCTTTTCTTATCCCATTCATCGTGAAGTTTAGAAAATGCTAAATAGGTCCTCTTCCATAACACCACCTTTTCATCAAGTGATAATTCTTGAATCTCATTAGATAAGCTACTATACATTGTTTGAGTTCCACGCTGAGCTGGTGAAAATCGCACATAGCTGAGGGACGGCTCCTGAACCCCTTCTAATATTTGAATTTCTGCAGATGATAATTTATTACAATCAATCATAGATACTACTGGCAGTATACCTAAATCAAAAAGAAGCATATTTAATGCTGAATGATTATATTCATAAGTCTTATTCGAAACGAATTCACCTATCACACCTACTTCTTTCCACATCATATATTTCTGGCCTAACCCATCCTGCTCATCTCGAATAGATTGCCGTAAAAGGCTAAGTTGCTCTTTTGCTTGTTTCATCCTCAAGTAAGAGCCTTCTATGATGAACTGCTTTAGCATACTAATACTAATCCTAGTCACTTCCTTTAAGGCCTTCTATGTGCCTGTTTCCACTAAATTTAAAAAAACAATTCTCCATGTGTTGTTCACAAGGCCTTTTGACAGTGCTTTTGTTTATGATCACCTTAGAGTAATTCCGCATTTTGTCGGTATTCTAGCTATACATCACTAATAAAATAAGTGCCTCTATGCTTGCTAGAATAAAAGAAATATCCCCAATATTATAGGGATATTTCTCACGCCACCACGTTGCTTGCAGGTCATTTCTTGCCTTTTGGCTTTTTACTCTCATCGGTACTAGCTGCTACAAACCTTCCTTCCGCATCTAAAGCTTTCAACAAATCAAACTCTTCGTTCAGAAAAGGGTTGATTATTTTAGGCCTGTCTGAGAAATCCAGACGGTTGAATGCCTCGAAAAGATCAAACTCCGAAAGTCTTGATTGATTAAGCTGTGCAGCAATTCCTACAGCTTCCTCGAGAAGTTTCAGTAAGATCCTAGGCGTACCTTTGCAGACATAAAATAGCTTCATTGCCATCTTAATATCACTAAGATTCGCTAATCGCTGAAATGGAAGTGATTCGTCTATTTTTTGCAAAAAGGATTGAAATTGCTTATCTGGTTTAAACGGTGTTAATTCGACTTTTCGTTTAAACCTACTTGCGAGTTGTGGGTTAGCTTTAAATATTTTTTCTGAATCGGTCATACCACACAGAATAACTGGAACTTTAACTTCATTTACAAAAGATTTTATCCAGTCTGCGGTTTGCCTTAATACTTTTTGTGTCTCAGTTTCAAGTGCATGTTGCAGCTCATCAAAAATAACCATTTGAACCCTGCACTTAATTGCCATAGAAATAGCCCTACAAGTTTGTACTTTCTCAGTTCCTTTACTATAGAAAGGATCTCCAAGTTCAAATAAAAACTTTGAAGCAACATCTTTGGGTTTAGCATTTGCTGGAATCTCAACGATTAGTACTGGTACAATCGTCTTATTTCCTTCATCGTATCGAGGGTATTTTTCAACATACTTCCCCAAAACAGTTGACTTACCCGTACCATAGTCACCATGCAGAAATAGCAACTCTGGTTTTTTTGAACCTATTGACACTAAATGGCAACGACGAACTTCGTTGATGGCATTATTAAACTTACCATGGTAAACAACAATGTTTTTGACGGCGTCAAGAGATTGTTTAATCTTCTTTACTTGATCGAACTCCTCTGGAAACTCAAGTTCACTCCGGAGCTTTTTCATATACTCGTCATCCCTATTCTCGTCGTCTTCCAAAATGTTCATCATGCTGATTCACCTTCCTTTTTAAAATCTATTAATTGTCTTGCATCATCAACAAAATCAATTGACGGCAAAGTTCCCGCTCCCGGATCCTTTTTGTCGATCGTATTTACATTTCTTGAAGAGATAACGTCACCATGAACACTGTGAACCGCATCAGGATTAACCATCATTGGGAACGGATTCCCTGTTGATGAACCATGGTTGCCATCTTTAGCACGCTTATTCATAGCTTTTCTCTCCATATTTGCAATATCTAGTGCAGCTCGTACTGCATCAGCATATGGTGTATCATCAAACTCATTTTTCAATTCTTGCTGAGCTTGATTGAACAGCTTAATTTGTTCCCAAGGTATCGGTAAACTAGTATCCAATCCAAGGGATTCAAGTACCAAATAATCTGGAAATGCCTCGATATAAGTTTCCTTATATGGATCCCAAATAAAAATCGTCCGCATATCCGACATATCATAACGAATCCTAACATCTTCATTTTGACAGCCTTTACGCAGCATTTCATATTTTAAATCCATCAAGGCATCGCTTTGAAAATTTAGCTTTGCAAGCTTAACTCCGGTTTTAGAAACCTTTCGGTGCTCTAATCCCCCGCCCATTACAATTTGTAAATCTTTTTTATTACTTGGAAGCCGTAATTCCAATTCAGGATTTTCTTCCAAACTTTTTTTCCATAGTTGAGCGGGAACACCATTTCTTGAATAACTCCATCCATTAACCATATTATCAACAATGATTAAATGGAGAATAGAATACAAACCCTGTAATGTAATGCATGCTTCACCGACTGAGTCGTATTGCCCCTTCTCTTGAACGTTCGAGAAAGTAGTTCCCGGCAAACAGTGAATAATCGCTTGATTAAGACTTCTAAAGAAGCGTTCAACGACACCTTTTTGATGCCCCGATGCTACTGTACAATACTGCACATCAATGCCATAAGTTCTGCATGCATCCTGAAGATCGTACGATTCATTTGATGAAGCATTATCAAGTACGACCTCTTGGGGAATACCAAAAGCCGGCCACTCGTTCTTGACCTTAGGATACATTTTCTTTATGTATGTCTTGGGCATGAAGCAATGCAGCAAGCATTGTTTAATTGCAGAAGTATCAACCTTTTCGGTCAGGTAGAATCCCAGAGCTGAACCTGTATAAACGTCAATAGCTACAATTAACCAAATTCGAAAACGTCTTCCAGTTATTGGGTCAACGAGTATTAAGTCCAGCTTTGTCCAATCAAGTTCAATCCTTTCAAGCGCTGCTTCGACAGAAATCTTACCCATACTACCGTAGCGTTCAAGATCTGCATTTTCTTTACCATTCATGACTTTTGAAATGCGGTAAAGGTCAATGTTCTCTTTATAGACACGGGTAAAAGTGTCATAGGAAATTAATTTCAATTTTTCTGTAGCAGCACGTTGCTCGTTAAGCTCAGTAATCTGCTTCTTTAGCTCTCTATGAAGGGCTTTCATTGAGAATTTTGGGCCGGAGTACACAAAATCTTTTAAAATTTGCTCAACTAACCCCTTAATTTCCACGCCTACTCTTCTTACTTTTGGCCCACGCTTGGCTTCATTAGAAACTAAATAGCGAATATCCTTTGCCCATAACCACTTTCTACGCCAATTATAAAAAGTCGAGCGACTTATATTATGGAGTTTTAAATGGTTATCGAGCTCGACCCCAGAAATTTTCCCCTCTAGATAAGGTTTCAATATCTCGAATCGCTTTTCGACAGTAGCTTTGTTTTCTATAGGCAGTGTACCTAGATCTTGCTCCTGAAAAGGATGTTCCGTTGCTTTTGATTTAAGCAATAACCTCCCATCATTCCAAGCTTGAAGCAAGTCTTCAAGTAGCCAACTCTCCCGAATATTATAGTTAACAAGTTCTAAGTCAATATCATTTTTATTGACCTTCTTAACCACATACTCTTTACCGTCGAGTATAAACATCAAGCCATGTTTAAATAACGACATAGAATCCTCCTTAAGTTATTTGGGTTGTATTCCTGGTGAACAAATAATGCTGTTCAGGGAAAGCTGTTGATTGATTAGGTCCGCACTAATTTCTTGTTGAAGAATCAATTTATAAATACATGCTATAAACATCGAATTTGGAATCATTCGAAAATCCGACATTAACGCTTGTATTGAACATGAACCTAATGATCTGAGATGTTCTAAAATGATTCTCATCTCAAGTTGTGGCAGTTCCAGATTTTCGACCCTGAAGAGTTTCATAAGATTTTTTTGAAAGTACCCTGGTCTTATGTCCCGTTCCGTATAGACTCTAAACTGCCAACCCTTTGAATCACACAATTTCTGAGCAGCTGTAAATTTGTATTGATTCTCTTCCTTGGCTACTTCGCTTTCTCGCTTAACTTCCACTATGCATGTTCCATCCTCCGAATCTAAGCGATAATCAGGAGTGTAGCCTCTGTTCTTCCCGCCGCATACGTATTCAATTTTTAGCGGCTGATACTCGATCTTGCTGACTTTGCGTTCAAATTTCACGAGCCGAACGAAGTCTCGTTCCAAAAGGGATTCACTATAGACGGCATCGTTGTTCATCTTTGTGTTCACAACACACCTTCGATTAATACCTTTACTTGGCCTAATTTTCCGAACCGGCATTGTTTGCACCTCCTTTCTTTGCATAATTAATTGGAAGTATTGGTGGGATGTACAAAGTGTAAACATTCAATTTCAAGCGGAAATTTACTTAAATAAACTTAGTTAATTTTAAGGAAATACTAAAATTACTTATCCAAAGGTGATGGAAATTATCTAAAAACAAGACCTTTTTAGTAAGAAATTGATCAATAAATATTCAGTAAGTGCAGTTGACAAAAATGAACTAAAAATAATTAAATGTATAGTAGAGAGAGAAAAAAATCTATAAAACGGAGGGTTGGAAAATTTAACATTTTGTGCTGCTTGCGAAAGGTCAGGACTATCTATTCTGACTGGAGGCACAAGTAAATGAATGACGTATTATTGAGAAACTGCATGTTAAAATTTTTTGAAGAGCATTTCAATTTAGGGAGGTTGAAGGAGGATTTAGAGGAACTACAAAAAAATTATGAGCAATATATGATGGCATATAAAGCAACTGTCTTAAATCAAAAGTCTATTCAAGTGCAAAATGAATCTTTGTTCAATGAACAAGTAGGTAATCGCAGAATATTATCTATGTATATGCTAGGAATTTTAAGTCCTAGCCATGCAGCCGATTTAATCAATTCGAATAAGCACATATTTAATGACACTGTATCTTTTGCGAATTATCAAACTGCAGTTTCTGCTGCAGCATTACTTGAGGGTTGGGTAAAAGCCTATTCGGGTTCACCAATTATTACATCAACTGAACCTTCATGGTTTTTGGAACACACTGAATTAAAATTGCCAAAAATGAAAATTCCATCAACTAATGAGCGATCTTCTTTTTATCACGGTTTTATTAAATACTTTGATGAGAAAAAAATCGGCATTACGGTTGAAAACCATCACAAGCAATTTCTCCAAATATCAATTACGGTTGATTCTCGGT
The DNA here is from genome assembly GCF_013141695.1 of Paenibacillus plantarum. Lineage (GTDB taxonomy): Bacteria > Bacillota > Bacilli > Paenibacillales > NBRC-103111 > Paenibacillus_E > Paenibacillus_E plantarum. The sequence goes on along the minus strand of NZ_WHNY01000009.1, from coordinate 89,718 downwards.
ATGCTAATTCACTTAGTTTTTGGCGAGGGTATTTGCTTGATCTAGCAGGAAAATTTTTCATTAAAACAGATTTGTTTGAGTATATTTGTACGTCCTCCTATCCATTTTTTGCGCAACATTATCGAATTTTCCGTATAATGTTTTACAAAAAAAATGCAAAAAAAGTCATGCCTATTCTTTATCAAAGAATATTCTCATGTAGAACTGATGAAATTTTCATCAATAGGAAATACATCCAAGATCCAGTTATTAATTGGGATCATGTAATCTCAGAATTAAAAAAATAATTTTTCATCAAAAAACTCCTCCTATACATGAAATCAATGTATAGGAGGAGTTTTTTATATTTTTTCTTATTCCTCTTGCTATCCCGATAACTCCTCAAATCTATGGGTCTCATGACATAAAGGAACTTTTAAGGTACAACTTTCCTCAACCAGCTGCCACCTTCCGCAACTACAAGCCATATAATCCTAGACGGTTTCTGACAAGTATTGCAAAACTTCATTACTTATAAAACACTCATAATCATCGAGGACTATCAATCACAAATTTCCTCTCGGAAATATTGAATACCCGCAGCAGGGGTTCTTTATCAAGAGTCCCAAGGTCTTCACGAAGAACGAATGCAAAGCTACTATAAATTTTAGTCAAGTCACGTAACTTCCCTGGATCGTTCTCGTTCTTAAGAATCTCAAATCGATGAGAAAATCGGGATAGCCCAGTATTCTTCTTATATTCCTGAAAATCAAGTCGAGCAATCTCAATTTCATCAGATCGGACTGGTATGAACAATATACTCTCTCCTAATATTTATACGAACCTAGTATAAAAATAATATAAATGGTAAATACCTACTATAAATAATACATTTAATAGGAGGACTCTACTATGGTCAAAAAAAGAAGTATAGTTATTTGGAGTGAACACGAGGACACACAACTAGCTACCATCATAATTAATAACTTGCAAAGCGGCAAAACACAACTTCAAGCTTTTCAAACTGCTTCTCAGCAAATCGGAAGAACAACATCTGCCTGTGGCTTCAGATGGAATAACAATTTAAGGAAAAAATACGAAGATTCCATTGAAGAGGCAAAAATCTCTGGAAAAGCATTAAAGGGAGTACTTTCCGTCAAAGAATCTTTAACCAATACATCCGATAATAATAAGGCATCAGATGTTCAAGATCCAATAACCTCTATCATCAATTCGGTAGACGTAGTCCGCGACAAATTAATAGGGATGTCGAAGTACATCTTGGAACTTGAATCTCAACTTTCCAGGAAGGACAAGGAAATATCTGACCTCCGGAAGGAAGTTTCTGAAATTAATTACTACTCAGAAGACCTTCCTCTCTTAAAGCTGTTGTTTAAGAAGGCACATGAGATCGGTTTTCTTGATAAGATTAGTTAACTAAATGCCGCGGCTACATTCAATACTTAAAAGCAGACAATTTCTTGAACTTGTCTGCTTTTTTCTATTTTCCATGAATATAACTTAATTATGCCACCTGTAACAATTCCCATACCAAAGGCGCAATCTTCCTAATCTAGCCATTCACTTGGAATCAATGCACGATCCTCCGACTCTTCATCATCTCTCCATCTCTTGACAAGGTGAACATCATCTTCGTGAGCTTTCCATGTTATTTCATCAGCGTGCTCAATTAAAATTATTTGAGCCGCGGAGCTTCCTCTTGCTCTACTGTTACTAAGATGAGCAGCAAATGCTGTAAATATCTTCTGCACTTTTAAAATATCATCTGGGGTATATTCCGTGACCGATTGCTTCTGAAGTTTATCAGGGAAATAAACTTGACTGGGCTGATCAATAATAATAAATTGAGATACCGGATTCCAATCTAAGCCTAAAAAATGATCATGGAGTGCTAAAAGTGTTGCAATATGATACCCCATCCAGTTTGCCCCACTGCCAATTTCCCATAAAAAGTCGTCTCTACCCTCTGATTGCTTTCTTAGAGTAAGATTAACAACATCTAGTAATACAGGATCATTAGGGTTCTCTACGCCTAAAAACTTAGCATAGGTTGCAATTGAATTAGATACTTGTTGTAATTTCCCTTTCAAATTTTGTGCAAGTAATTTAGGGTTGACTTTCGATCTCAATTTCTCGATCTCTTGTTCCAAAATGTTTATTTCATCTTGCATTTCACTGTGTCCATGAACTAAGGCATAGTCCTCAAGTCCTTTCTCCAATCGCCCTAGATAACGATATACTTCGTTTTCTGTCTGTCTTATCGCTCGGATATTTTCAGACTCAACTTCAAGTAAAAGCTTTTGTTTTCTAATCGTATTTAATGAACTTTCAAGTTCACTTAATTTGCTTTTCCTTTTTATGATTTCTCTATCGAGAATATCATATGACTTATCAATAAAGTTAGAGGACTCACTTATCTTAACTATATGTTCTGCTAGGTGTTGAAGTTCTTCGTATGCTTGATTACTAACAGCACCACAAAAAATACACTCTTGATTGGGTTCAACAAACTTTGAAAGCCAACTAACTGGTTCCATTCGCTCTAATTGGGTTTTTAATGATGCATGATATTTTTTTTCAGAATCAAACAAACTCAGAAATTTATGTAGGTTATGCCTTTCGGTTCCTATATCTCTTGAAATGTCAACTTCTTCTTTTGTTAGATTTTGTAGTTCCTTAACTGCTCGTTCTGTCGCATGAATATCCACTTGCAAAACTGATACAGAATTATCGATTGAAACATTCATTAAATATTCAACGTAGATTTGAGAAGTCCATTCACTCGATGATTCTGGAGCATTCTTCAATAAACCATATTCCCTTGCTTTAGAATAATAGTCTTTAAGTTGTAACATCCAGTTATCAGTATATTGGTTAATTTCTGCTAACTTTCTTTGTTTCTTTTGCAATTCTTGCTCCAATAACTTCAATTCTTGCTTTAATATAAGGGTTTTCTTGTTAATAGCACCTAGCACAAGTGGAAAAATATTTTTTAACCGTTGCTGGTTTTCCGCAGTATCAGCTTTAAAAAATAATGTATAGGGATTGGCAACTATATGTTGCGGCTGAAATTGAAAAGCTGAAAAATCACGAAAACTAGCTCTTTTACCTGAGGAATCATCATCTGTTTGATCGGTTAATGTTAAAAAAGGCATGTTCGAAATTTCGTTAAGTCTATTCTTTAAAAACTTTACATTTGTCATACTAAATGGGTTTGATATTTCATCAATCTCTTTAAAATCTTCATTTATGTAAACTTCACCACTTTGAATCTGAACGCCAGGTTCTTTTCGAGCAAATAATCTCTTTCGATCTTCAAACTGAATAACTACACCAAACCACTCTGTTTTCTCTCGGATGACACCAACAGGGATAGTACATTTACTGCTCCCCAGACAATAATCAACTATAGGTATAATTGATGACTTCCCTTTTTGGCTATCACCTGTAATTACGTTTATTTTATTAAGGTCAAATGAAATTACACGTTTCTCTTTTGTGTCATCTTTGGGCCATAAAATAATATGTGCAATTTTAAAGTACATTTACTAAAACCTCACTTTCAATAAAGCACAAAGCTGATTAAAATCAATTGTTGAAAACCAATAACCCAAACGCTTAGAAGCAACCAACATTCGTTTAATATTCTCATTTTCTTTAAAGTCTGGAATTTTACTTCTTATTGGTATAAGCTCAAATGTATTTTTATCAACTAGTAAAATCTTAGCAGCCATACCGATATGTATCGAACGTAAAGTTAACTTACTCATTGACTCCATTCTACCTTGAACCCCTGCGAACAATACACGATCTTCGTTCAGTGCATTATACAAGCCGCCTTTTCTCTGTTTTGAATATACACTGTTCACAAAATGTTGATTGAACAACAAGGGAAGAACTAACATCAAATATGGAAGGGTCGGACCTCTCTTCTCATCCTGTGTTTTATAAAACTCTGAAACAAAAGAACATATCAGAATTGATCCTAGAGCGGCATTTTGGACTATATCAAATTCATTTAATTTTTCCAATATTATCACCTAACTCTCTTTCCCCAAATATTTCTTTGAAATCAGGGTGCCAACCTACTTTCAATTCACTAGACAAGTGATGATAGCTCCCTCTAGTAAGATAAAATTGTTCTGTTGGTTGACCTGCTAATACTTCTCTGTGATCTAACGTCACACTTAATATCTGTAATCCAACCTCCTCACCTAAACTTTGGACATCATCACTTTTACGTTTTTTTATTTTAAATGACTGCCTATTTGTTGAATGGATAAGTTTCCATCTTTCTGTGATTCTTTCATCAAAATCATCAAAATCTTGTTTTGTCAAATTGCCTTCAACACTAAATCTTGTTTTCTCAGCTAAACAGCATAAATAATCATCAATTGCTTCCATAAGTAATGTATCCTTCTCTTCTATAGACAATAAATAAAGTTGTTTAACAAAAGTATCGCTCATTACACGATTCCGCTCATCTTCAGATACTGGTATCATTCTCTTTGCCGTCTCAATAAAAGGTTTTATTTTATACCGTTCTAGCAATCGATGATAATATATGATAAAAGCTTCCCTTTTTAACCAAGCAGGCTTCTTATTTCTCCAATTATTAAGAGCACAGCTATGTATCCATCCTAAAAGCATATTATAGACTTCATCAAAAGGAACATCCGTTGGCACTAATAACAGTGATCGTACTTCGCTCATTAACGATTCGCCAAAACTGTTAGCACTCCCATCTGTAAGAACAATGTTTTGAATCATCTTATATAAAAGGCTTTCTTCCATATTTATTATTTCAACGACAAATTGCACCATACTCTCTGGAAGTTGAACTGCTATATCAAGAAGAGCAATCGCACTTTCTTTACTATCATCTTCATTCTTTGAATTGGCTAATTTCTTTGCTAGCCCATCAAGAACGATTTTATTCGTAACCAGATGAAATTCAACAATAGATGGGTCAACTTCGTTTGCTGTTATTGCTTTACACCATATGGAAAGTGTTTTCCACAAATCAACACTTCGATCCCCAAAAGGAATACTATCTGAAATTGAATGCTTATCTTGTTCTCTAACAAGAATTTCATCATTCATTGATTTAATTACAATATCATCTTCGGTTTCTATACCAATTAGTGCTCCGTCCTTACTTTTTGCTAACCAATACAACGCTCTTTCAGGTTGAAACAAGAACCCAGCCATGCTCCCTGGAGATGTATGTTTATTAGTACCTCCCATAGTAACCCTCTCTTCTGGTTTATATGCCTAAAGACCTATATTATATTCGTTATTATTAATTACCTTCCTTCCAAACGAATGTTCTAAATACAAAAATATACAAATTTTTCAAACCAATCAAACAGAACCTACTAATTTTGTTCATTTCAAAAACGGGCAAAAATCCATTAAGCTAGCATTTGAGACAATGTTGCTTTAGTTCCTTACCCTTACCATTACTACCAATCCACAACCTGAAATACATAACTAAACCTATCGTTGACGCCGCTTAAGAGGAGATGGGTAGTAGGCAATATGAGTATTACGAACTTAACAGCCACAGCAGTGGCAATCAGTATGGTTTAGATTACAAATTTTAGGTAGATATACCCAAGTTTGTATGGTAAAATTATCCTAATAATTTTCAGGAGGTTTTTCATAATGAGCATCTTTTCTTACCAACATCCTATAGCTATTGGTAGTAGAGTTCGATTCAAAACAATTTATTACGCAATGCCGTATATTCCCGCTTCTAACAATCCGATTTGGAATGAAGAAGATGAAGAACATCAAAGATACTCTAACTTTAGTAAATGTATATATAGTGCAAAGTATAAAGACTCCAATTGTCACTATTACCTCTTTAAAAAAGATTTAGCGCAAAACTTCTCTAATTTTTTTACTAATTATACCAATATAACATCTGTTCTACCAATTGGTTCTACTCACCCGCTCGTGAATCTTTTCGCCAATTATATTAATACCAATTACAAAATTCCTATTATTGATTGTATTCAAAAAGTTGAGAAAAGTGTCTTTAAAATTGCAGATGACATAGTCATTCCTGATACTGGAAACATTTTAGTAATCGACGATATAACAACTAGCGGTGCCGCTGTTACAAGTGCTGTAACCTGTCTAGTTAATCAAAAAAGTATCGATTTGGACAGAATAGTTATTCTGTGCATTGGAAAAACAGAACGAGATTTAATTGAATGGGATACATCAAAAATATTAGCATTTTCATAGGAAAAAGCGTCGAATGCCATATTCGACGCTTTTTTTATATAATGCTTAATATATCAATACCTGAGTTAAAGATGAAATTAGGGTTTACTCTGAGCAAATCTTCTCTACTTGAAACACCCCAAGTAACAGCTACAGAAATCATGCCAGCGCTATTCGCGGCTCTTATATCATTTACGTCATCTCCTATCGAGAGGATGTGCTCAGGACTAATTTTTAATAGTTCTGCACATTTTAACATTGGATCAGGGTGTGGCTTTCTTGGTGTGCAATCATGATATGCAACAAGCGCATCAAATCGAATATTATGAGAAGTTAGCAGTGTAATTGCATATTTTCTTGGAGAATTTGTAACAAAACCTATGGGTATACCACTTTCATCAATTTTAGCAAGAGTTTCTATCATATGGTCATAAACTGTGCACTCACTAGCCCTTAGATAGCATGTATCCCAATCTCTTCTATCACGAAATTGCTTTAATATACAAGTATTTATGATGGTTTCATCAAGATCAAATATAATTCCTTTAATTTTCATATTTTAATTGCTCCCAGACTTGATCAATGTTTTTTAATATCGCACTTTTACTCACATTATATTCCTTTGCTAGTTGAGAACATTGATTTACAATATCAACCAACTTTTTATCTTTTAAAATAACCTTGGTAGCCGAAGTAGAGCTAGGGCTTTCAAACAAACTAATTTGTTCAACATCGTCAAGAGATTTAATCACCGGAATTGCTACTTTCGATTCCTTGTTATTCGACCTTTTTATATTGTTATAATTCTGTTCCATTAACGAAATAAGCGTTTCATAATCATTTGTAGTTTCTAATATGTGTGCGCCATATTTATTAATCGCTTCTATTATGCCGCTGTATTCATACATATCCTTCGGTTCTAATATCTTAGGTGTAAAGAGCAACCTCTTCTGCTCATAAGCGTATCGTATGGTATGCATAGTTCCACCATCAATGCTTGTTTGTACTGGGCAAATACCAATAGATAAACCGCTTTGAATCCTATCTCTTTTAACGAATGCGCTTCTCATAGTAGCCGCACCTATCGGGTTTTCTGAGATTAGCAAACCATTCTGATTAATTATCTGATCAGCTAGAAACTTATTCTCTCTTGGATAAATTTTATCCAAACTCCCCGCCATCACTGCAATGGTGGTCTTGTTTGCTTTTAATGCAGCTTTGTGTCCTATTGTATCTATCCCTAGTGCTAGCCCACTCACAATTGTAAAATCTCTCTCAGCAAAACTCGTTGTTACTTTTTCAGCGACTTTGATTCCCATATCAGTTGGTTTTCTGGTTCCAACAACTGCAACATTTTTAGTGTTTTTTAAGACTTCAAGATTCCCCATACAATATAAAATCAAAGGAGGGTCTTTAATTAATTTTAATTGTTCTGGATAATTTATATTATTATAAGGTATAAGTTTGATACCAAATTTATTATGAAAGTTAATTTGCTCCTTAACAGAGTCAATCTGGTTTAATATGTAGTTACGATCATTTAATTTCGCTAATGTATAATCATCATAAATAAGTTTTGCTATCTCTTGAGTGAATTCCACTGTTGAAATATCATCTAGTTTTAAATCAGGATATTTATTTAAAATCAGAATTAACTTTTTAATACCTAATCCTTTAATTCTAGATAATACAATCCAAGTAATATCATCCATTCTTTCCCCCACCTATGCTATAAAAGTAAATGTCTGTAAATAGTATATCAAACATTTGTTCTGTAGGGAACAATTTGCTTTAGTTAAGATTTTTTTGAAATACGACAGAAGGATTAACTAGTAGACATTTCTAGACTTTATCGAAGGTATCTAAGTCAGAATTTATCCTAGTTAATGACCTTCATGCTTGAAAAAAACAGCGACCAGAATTTACTTCATGACTGCGTAAAAGAATTGTCCACACTGTGATTCGAAACTACAGAGAATCCATACTCCCTGTAGAAAGGGATTGTCACAAGAAATCGAATTTTCCATGGCATAGAGGTATTGCTTATGCTTAAAAGAATTTTCTGCACATTCAGGCGTCGCGTAATGGAAACAAGTTCTTCCAGAAACAAGAATGTCGTATTATTTCGTCATTCTAGATACTGCTTTTAAGGTTTTTTTGACCGTTATCATTTTACTTAATCAACTATTTTATCAAATTTGATAGTGGTATGAGTTTTCCTTTAACAACCCACTAGTTGCAGTAGTCTAAAGTAAAATTTTCCGAATATTTGAAATTTCGCACTTGAATATAACACTTTATGAAATAAAAACCTCTTGCACTAACTGATCAGGAATTGCTTCTTGTTCTAGCCTAAGACCAGTTTTAGCCATTGTTGTCAACAGGTCATTCCACTGGCTATACGATTCATTTTGTAAAAGATCATTTGCTCTATGTCGATAACGCTCTAGATGCTCCCAATCCGTTTCGCCAAATCGCTCAAGTATTCCTTCACTCATAAACAAGGGATGAACCGTAAAGGGACAATTCCGTTGTAGAAAACGATAAATCTGAATCCCACCCAAGTCTATGTCCCCCCAATGATATATAGGGATCGATGCGTTATTTTTCTTTACAACATCCCATAAATCTTTTAGGAATGCTTGAAGTATGCGGGGTGGAAATCCACCTGTGTAAATAACCAATTCCCGCACAGGTTGACGGACTCGAAACCATTGATGATAACTGCTTAAGTTCTCAATCATTACAATTTGCTTAACATCCAATTGGGTCCATTGAAATGTTTTTACAGTCTCGGGGTAAAACGCTGTTCCATCAGGGTACAATTCTAATGACAATTGAGCCCCATTTAGTTTGAATTTACCACTTCCTCCTACTAACACAGGTTTAGGTTGGGCTACAATTCCAATTAGATCCAATTTCCCTTTTTCCAGATCTGACACTTCTCCAATGCCCTGCCTGACAATGGACAGAAGCCTTCGTTCAACATATTGCTCAAAATACTTGCTGTTTCCAAAAACCCTCATACTAAGCATTCGCTTTGGAATATCCCCTGAAATAGATGGCAACTCTTGTAATACACGCGCCGCATCCGAATAGCTTTTCAGATCGTCTAGATCCATGCCCGCTGAGCGTTGTGCTTTCAACGCCCCCACGATCCCTTGGGTCCATTTTGCTACCCAGTCCCAGGGATGATGGTTCAGTTCTCTAAGGATAGCTGACAATTCGTCCAACTTGTCTTTTTTCGCCAGCCTGTCCACCTTTCCATAGGCGGCATTTATCATATCCCATTCTAAATATACTTTTTTAATAATATTAGATGAGCGTTCCAGTTTCACGTCGATGATTCCTTCTGATACAAGTACTTTTACGACTTGATGCATCCATTCTCGTTTGCGAAAATCCATTTCGTCCCCATAATCCACTTGAAATGGTTCATCATTTAATTCAAGCTGCGGCCGTTGCTTAGTTGCTTCCCCTTTAATAAATGCCGCACTTCGCTCATATTTATCTATTAGATGGTTTAGCAATCTATATTTGAACTCCTCTTTAAACTCCTGCTCATTCATCCCTTTTCACCTCAAAACAATGTTTCCTGCTGCCAATCCTCTTGATCTTCCTTGGACTCAATTGATGGGGCTTCTTCATCCTCCCAACGATCGATCATATCGACAAAGCACCGGTAATCCTGATTTGTGACAATAAGTGTAGTAGTCACTTCGGGTGCCATATGCTGTATTTTTTCATCAGGTACCGCTGCTATCAGTTGGAGATTCATTCTTTTAATTAACTTAAGGCTAGTCTGAATCCGTTGCTCATCCATTTTGTTAAATGCTTCGTCAAATACAACCAGTCGAAGGGTTCGTTCGGAACGATATAAATGATAGAATGAAGCCAGGATTGCCACGTAGAACGGCGTTTGGGTTTCGCCTCCAGACTTCTCCTTCAGCACTTGTGAGAAGCGATATTGACTGTCCCCTTGCCGGACCAAGATATCATAATCTAGATACCTACGATAGTCAGTAAACTCATCCATGTCCTCTGCTTCATTTTGTACAAGCTGTTCAAATAATTCTTGTAAGGCTTCTGCCCTTTCATCATCAATAACATCAAACAAGTTTCCGCGCTCCATTAATCTAGGATCCATCACCGCATCGTAATATCTCCGATATTTTTCGCTGGGCACTACCTGAAAGTTATATTTGTCAGATGAAAATGGAAAATGATCCAGCGCATAGTTTAGCTCTCTGAATTCTCTTTTTGCCATCTCAATAGCTTCTCGCAGCTTGAAAACAAAATGTGACTTGAACTCTTCTTCTGAAACCTGGAGTGCTGCCTCCACCTTCTTAAGATAATCGGGAATATCCAGTCCTTCCACTTGTTTCAGAAGATGATCGTAAACATCATTCTCTTCTGTATCAACATCCGTTGTAAACGTATATTCCGTGTTATATTCGGTCCTTTTTTGCGATAAGTTGCGAACTTCCTCTGCAAGCCTTGTTTCATTTCCTTTGCGATTGCCTTCCCAATTGGTAATTTTAGACTCCGTGGCAATAGATGAGCGACTAGCTTCTTCCAATCTTCCCAATGCCTGTTGCAGGCGTTCCGGCCATGTGGCCGTCCACTGCTCCACAATGGTTGCTTTATCTTTTACGATATTAATTTGCAAATATTTTTTTGTCTCAGTTTCCTTATACTCTGTATTTAAAGAGCCTATCTGCTGATTTAGACTATCGCGCTTTTTCTCCCAATCTTCTTGTGTCTTTTTCCATTTTTTTATCTGCTCGCGTAACAGATCAGCTTCACTTAAATCAATTGTTTCTCGTTCTTTTCGCCAATACTGCAGTTCTGTCATGCAATTCTCCAACTGGTGAGGTAGCTCAAGTTGATCAGCCAGTATGTCGAACAACGACCTCTTACCCTTCAACTGTTCTATCCACCCTCGCAACTGTTCCAACTCGACAGAAAGTATACTGTGCTCCTTATTCAACTGTGCAAGCTCTTCACGTTTCATTTCCAACTGGCGGATGACTGCATGAGATCCAATGTATGGAGGAGAATACAGACGCTCGGGCATTTGCCGGGCCACCAGATTGCTATAACCCATACAACTTGCTGTAACTGCGTTACGGTAACTTAGCAAGTCCTGCTCATCGACAGCTTTTATTACATTGCCCAATAGATGCTCCAAATGGGCTTGTATAACAGGATTAGATGCATCCGCGGACTCTGCGAGGGAACCCTTTTGTGCTGTATTCAAATATTTCCGCTCCGCATCGGTATTGACCAAACCAATTCCTTCAATTCGGCGACTTCGTTTCTCCCGTTCATATATTGCCAAAGCTTCACGAAATACCGACGGTTCAACTAAAAGATCAAAACGCTGAGTATTCAAATAGCCTTCAGTGGCATTTCGCCACGTTTCATCCGTTAATTCCAGCTCTTCGCAGAATATCCACACTGGTGATCGTGTGCCAAGTCGTTCTTCTAGCAGAGTTTTAAGTGCCAATACTCCTTCACTATAAGGGCGCTTACGCTGCTCCAGGTTACGAATAGTTCCTTCTGTATCCTTGATCTCCTGTTCTAATTCTTTCAGTCGGTCACCTGAACGTATCCGTGTTTCTGACATCCTATCTTGAATACCCTCAAGTTGTTCTCCTATTTTCTGAAGATGCACCTTTTCCAATTCAATATTATGGTCATAACCGTAAAGATTCGAAGCTATACTACTAATCAGCTCTGCAGCTAGCTGCAATTGTTCCATGTCTTTGTCGTTCCAAAACCAAATCCCATTTCCAGTCCACATTCCAAGATTTGCGATATGTTCAACTTGCTTTTGCATGGAGCGCTGCCATACGGCAAGCTGCCCCTCTAGTTCGTTTAAACGCTTCTCTCCGCTTTCTATACTCTGGTCAAGCTCATTTTTTCTCTTTTCTTCACTGTTCTCATATAGCTTCCGGGTAATATCCTCTCTTTGGAGGGTTGCCTCCTCTTTCTTCTTTCTCGCAACCTCTAAATCACTAAGGGTCAATTTCAGTTTATTACTTAGTTGGTTCAACTCCATTACGTTTTGTTCAAGAGTTTCCTGTTCCTTGAGTACACGGAGTGAACGAAGTACATAATCTTGCTCAATGAGAAGATGTCTGTATTTTTCCACAATTTGAAATCGATCACGGATATGTTCCAGTTTATTTTTTCGTTTCTGTAGTTCCTGTAATTCCAACTTATAGCGCTCATGTACAGCGAAGTTTTCTTTCATTAAACCGAGTTGTAATTCCTGACGATCCAGAATATTTTGGTATACAAAATCACGAATATTCTGGATCGGTTTAAATGACAACGCCCGGGTAAAGGTTTGAAAAAATCGTTCATGTATATGTCCCATTCGGGAAAGCAAAGCTTTCTGATACTGTGATTTGTTCTGCTCAAACACAGATTTAATACCACTTCTACCTTGATAATGCCATCTAAATTCATCTCGGTTTCGTAATCTTCCATCGTTCTTAATCAGTTCAAGACTTTCTAAACTCATTGGAGCAAGAATAAAAAACTCTTCAGCATGCTCCTGATTAGAAAACACATCTGCGACCATGCCAATTACAAATGGCTCCCGTTTTTCTTGATCCTCAAATTCAGCGAGCAAATAAGTATTGAAATCTCCGTCTCTTAAATATGCTCGTTCTTCACTACCAATCTTACCTCTTAAATAATCCAACAATGTACGTTTGGCATCCTCATGAGCAGCTGGATTAAACTTAATCATCTTTTGGTTAGCTACAAACAATACTTGCAAAGCATCAATAATGGTTGATTTCCCAGCAGCATTTTTTCCTGTAATCAAGGTTTGCTTGCCGAAATCCATGGTCTCATCCGCAAAGTAATGCCAATTAATCAATCGAAGCTTCATGAACCACTTCATCAAAGATCCCCTTTTCTTCCCCTGCATTATATTGTTCAATGCGACTTTGAAGTGCATCCAATTCTCCTAAATCAATAACATATAGCCAGGTGTGGTAAAGAACGATTCTGCAATCGTCAGAACGAATATCTGGGTCAAGCGCCTCTGCAAGCTGGTATTTGTTACAAAGTCTGATGGCCTGATCCAACTTGGTTTTACCTAACCAGGGCAATCGAAAGGTTTCGTATTTCGTACGTATTTCATGAATCGTTGTCGCGGGGAAAGCACTGATGCTCAGTCCTTGCCTCTTTTCCTGATAAAGCAACCTCATAATGAGAAGCCAAATACTCATTTCTCGGTCCAGAGTGCGTCTAAATGAGCTAAAAGGTGATTGCAAAAACACGCACTCGTGCCTCTCATCGACAATCATCTCCCAGTCCAGCATTTTTAAATATTCTTCTATTACTCCCTTATGACGGCGAACTGTAGCATATCCATCGCGGTCTTTTTCTCGGACGAGATAATTAACTGCGAGAAGTCCGTTAAGTACTGCCTTGATTTTTTGCCGTTCTTGTTCGCTAATTTCTTCCCACATTAAGTTCGCTGCCTCCCATCAGATATTCGTGCTCTGATCTTGTGGTTATAGAAACGGTAGGGACCTGCATGCAGAATCAATCGATCCTTACTACGTTCAATTTGATAGGGAGAACCACCATCTTGACCATATAAATAAACATAAGTCAGGAGCAATACTTCTTCGACATTCTGAGGCGACAGGTCCGCAATTTCCATATTATTAATATTATTTTGCAAACGGGAAAGTACGAAATCATCTACTTTTTTACGCGTAACAGCCTTACGCATACGCTCGATTCGCTCCTCACGCAATTGTTCCCTCACTTCTTCCGGGATAGGTAGCACATAATGTTCTTCTGGCTGGTGGGAAACCCGCTTTTTTCTAACAGAGAGAAGCGAGCCCTTATCTAAAGCCCTAATAAGCTGCAATTTTGAAAGCAGATTGAGAGCTTCATCCGTAATAGGGACCGATAAATCTCCTAGAACTTCCAACGTAGACGCCAGCTTCTGATCGATCCCTTGATGATGTTGACTCAAATATCTTGCTCGGTCATATGAAGAGCGCAAATACTGATTATGTCGAAGATCAATCCGGTAAAAGGTGTCATCAAGACCTAAGTATATTGCTTCAATATCTCGTAATGACTGTCTCAGATGAGACTCCGCCTCTTCTAAACTGACATATAACCCACCAGAAATTCCATCCTTTACGGCTTGCTCCATCCAAGCTCCATCCAATTGCCAACACTGGACTATATCAAGGATTTGATGACGGTATCTAGCCACATGATCTGAAGTCTTCAACCTATGGTAACTGTTCTCTACAATATCCTTCTGATAATGATCAAAGTGATGGTCCAATACGTCTTGAATCGATTTTTTACTTACTACCTGTTCCATATGATGTTTCATATTATTGTAAAGAGTAAACAGTTCCCGATCGAATTGAAGGGTATTGGATAGTGCTTCCCTAACAGCCATAGCAGGACGCTCTCTTGATTCCTCACCGGACAACATACCATAAGTAGCAAAAGCATAACGTTGGTATTCAATTGCCCTCCCTTCACATAGTTCTTGAATGAGTGACAACATTCGAACGGAATAGTGAGGTAATACAATGTAAACCTCATAACGATCTCGTGTCTCTAATTCAATCCAGCCCAGTGCTTCCAACCTTCGTATTAAGCTACTTGCCTTAGTACGCGATACGTCTTCTATATTCAACTGCCCATAAGAGTTAACCAGAGGTTCTATCTCCCACTCCAGTTGGGCTCCCGTCTCTTCCCACGATTCTATTAGTTCTTGATAAAGATCTCGTATTAATTCAATTCGGATGCCAAAGCGCTCTCGTTTAGCATGTTCATATAATAGTTGAACGGCCTCAGCGTTTAATTGCCTATTGGTTCCAGATAACAATCGAAAAAAGGACTCTGGAACTATCTCGAATAGTTTCAACTAGACCCCCTCCTCCTAAAGACCCATTTCCTTTTATTAACATTATTCGACGAAATAAACAATTATCCCTCTCTATTTACCATGTTATTTAACGATTATTTAAAAGACTAGATCTTATTAACTAATAGAAAAAGAGTTCCAAAGAGAACCCTCATAACATTTACTACTTTTCTACTATAAAATGAGGTATACAAACATTCCCAGCTAAAGTATTCTTAAAATGATTCACTTCCTATTAGTGCCATCCATCATATAACTAGAACTTCATATATTAATTAATTTATTAATAATTGCTCATGATATCTCGGTCGATTGAGGAGGACCTAAATGCATATAGAACAGTTAAAAATTAAAGGCTTGAAGAAATTTAAAGATTTTAATATTACCTTCAATAAAAATATTAATGTGCTGATTGGTGAAAATGAAGCTGGAAAAAGCACCATATTAGAAGCTATTGATATTGTACTTAATCAAAAGGTCTTTAACTCTACAAATAACTCAGAAAAGTATTTTAATAACGCTAATATAAGCCAATATAAAACTAATCCTTCTATTGATACTCTCCCTAAAATTGAAATCGAGTTAATTTTTGATGATGAAGAAGAATTGAATTCTGAGTATTTTAACGGACTCCATTCGTCGTTTACTCCTATACTAAAGAACGGTATTACTTTCACATATAAATTCGATGAGAGTCATCGTGATCTTCTTGAAAATATGTTTGACGGGAGTTATGATGAAAACTTTATCCCAACAGATTACTACATAGCTGAATGGGTTACTTTTGCTGGAAGAAAATACATTAACAAAAAATCACCTATAAAAAACGTATTAATTGATAATTCAATTAGAAAAAATAATCTCTTTGATTCTTACTCAAAAAGAATTTTTAATAACAATATCAAAGTAACAGATAGACAAAATCTTTCATATCAGTTTAGAAAGAAAATTCAAAAATTTGTAAATGAAAATACCGATCAACTTAATATTAAAGAATACAATTTTGGAATTGATGAAGACAAAACTGTATTAGAAAACTTACTTGATCTAAAGAGTGATGGGGTCTCAATTCAAAACAAAGGAAAAGGGAAGGAGAATTTAATTAAAACTGAAATTGCGTTAGAGGTCGAGTCTGATCTAATTTTATTAGAAGAGCCGGAAAACCATTTGAGCTATATCAATACCAGGAAGCTAATTAATGATATTCAATCTATGTGCCGCGATGCTCAAATCATTATTACTACGCATAACCCATTGATCGTCAGCAGATTAAATTTGCAAAATACAATATGGATTAATAAAGAAAAAAGTCATTCTTTATCTAAAGTTGATAAAGATGCCGCGGATTACTTTATGAAAACAGATAACTTGCAGTTACTAAATTTTATATTAGCTCAAAAGGTAATTCTTGTAGAGGGAAATAGCGAGTATATTCTATTACCTCAACTTGTAAAGAATTCGCTATCCTATACTTTAGAAGAAAAAAACATTGAAATTTTATCTGGTGGAGGTATTACTTATAAACACTATATTGAACTGTCAAGAGTAGTTGATAACTCATTATTAGTTATTACTGATAATGATGGAGATCAAGAAACTGTTGACTCCATTCGTACGTTAAACAAGAAATATACTAATATTCAAATTAAATGTTCAGAATCTGTTAATGAGTTTACTTTTGAAGTTTGTCTTTTTAATAAGAATGTGTCTAAACTTAATACTATTTCGGATATTAAACCAGGTACAAAAGCTGAATATCGTAACGTTCCTATAGATAAAAATTTAGCTTATATGCTTAAAAATAAAACTGAAGCTGCATTGAGAATATCCGAAGAGGCTGATTATAAAGAGGTCATTTTATTACCGGTGTACATCCAGGAGGGGATTGAATGGCTCGTTCGACAATAATGCTTGCAGCAGCCGGTTCAGGAAAAACGTATTATATTGCGAAGCATTTAAATCCAACTTCAAAAAATCTAATCATTACATATACCAAACAGAATGTTGAGAATCTTAAGAGAGAGATTAAAATTATACACGGAGAACTACCTAAAAACACACAAGTTTTAACGTTTACTAGTTTTGTATATAGATGGCTCTTGAAACCCTTTGAACCGATTTTAACCATTGGGGATAGAACAGCTCTAATTACTACTGGAGTGGAAATAAAAAAAGAACCTGAACCTCAAAGAATTAATGGAAAGATAAATCATAAATATCGTAAACAAGATGACTATAGACACTATATAACCAATCAGAAGTATTATCCATCGAGAATTTCTAGTCTAGTTTTAGCTCAATCAAAGGAAGTAAAAAAAATAATAATTCAACGTTTATTTAAATTTTGTGATCAACTTTATTTTGATGAACTTCAAGATTTTATGGGTAAGGATTTTGATTTACTATCTATGCTTATTAAAGAGAGAAATGTAAAAGTCTTTGCTGTTGGGGACTTTCATCAACATTCAGTTAGTAAGTCTAACTTTACAACCAGTAAACCATTTACAAGAGGGAAAGACTATATATCAAAAGATCAGTACAAATTACTTTTTAAAGGCACAGATATTGATGAAAACACATTAATAAAAAGCAGACGCGTTCCAAGAGAAATATGTGATTTTATTAGTACTAAACTAGGTATCCATATACAGTCATCAAGCATTGTTAAAGGCCACTTTGAGTTATTAGAAGAAAATTCTAGAATAACTGAAGTTATAGAAGATATCAATGTAACAAAGTTGTTCTTTAGAGATAGCCGCAAATATAACTGTTTGCCAACAATAAACTGGGGCTATTCTAAAGGTGATACCTACCAAAAGACTTGTATTATACTAACTAAGACATTCGAATCATTATTTGAAGAGAATTTCTCTTGTGATCATTTAACACCCGCCCAAATAAATCCACTCTATGTAGCAATAACTAGAGTTACAAATGAACTTTACTTCATTAAAGAAAAAGACTTCAAAAAGCACAAAAAAAAGTATGCAGTTCTCTAATGTTTAAAACCTAAAAACATGGACATACTAATATTAGAGAATAAAAATATTACCTAAAAGCTTCTGGCTTATCTTTGTAATTGTCTTCTAGCAAATATGGTTCTTATCTCCATTAAGAAATTTCACAATCTAATAGTTATTTCGCCCAATTATTAAATACAGATCTCAATAGAACTTGTTAACATTAAAAATTTAATAGATCATACATAGAAACGAGTTGGCCATCTTGCCAGCTCGTTTTTTAATTCCAAAAAAAACAGACTTGAACTCCAAAATCACCAATGCATATTTATACATTTTTTTGTATGCGGATTATTTATGCAACTTTCAGTTCAACTTATTAAGCTTCAAATCCAGTTTTTAAAGCGAAACAACAAAACAACATTGACAAAGCACGCAGTCTTAGCATAAACTGAATTTAGTACCAAGTACTAATATCTAGTGCTAATTTATTTCCAAACTATATCTCAAAGGAGTGTTGCCCATGTCTTCCTCCAGCCCCTTGCAAGCACGAATTTCAGCCATCGGCACGTATGTGCCTGAACACATTTTAACTAACGAAGAACTTTCCCATATGGTGGATACCAATGATGAATGGATCGTGCAACGCACAGGAATTCGAGAACGCCGAATAGCCGGAGCACATGAGTTCACCAGCCATTTATGTATAGCAGCCGTGCAAAACTTGCTCGATCGATACCCAAATTCCCTGGACGATGTAGACCTCGTCATCGTGTCCACACATACACCAGATTTATCGTCAACGCCTGTTGCATGTCAGGTTCAGGCCCATTTCGGCATCCCGGCTGCTGGAGCCTATGATCTCAATGCGACGTGCGCTGGATTCGCTTATGCACTTCACACCGCCAGTGCGCTTGTGGCTGCTGGCGTACATCACAAAATACTCGTGATTGGTGGCGACGCCTTATCCAAAATCACAGATTATACAGACCGGTCCACCTGCATCTTATTTGGCGATGGCGCTGGCGCCGTAGTCGTTGAGCGGGAAGAAGCTAAGGCCGCATTCCTGGCTTATCATATGGGATCAGATGGTACTGGTGCTAAGCATGTGTACCGGACGGGACTGGCTACAGAGCTGAATGGCGATCCGCTGTTAGGGGAAGGGAAGCTTGTCCAGAACGGGCGCGAAGTATACCGATTCGCTGTTTCGACCGTACCGCAGGGCATCGAGATGCTGTTGCAAAAAAGCGGCTTGCCGCTCGCGGCGATCGATTGGTTCATCCCTCATAGCGCAAACCTGCGCATGATAGACTCCATCTGTGAGAAGAGCGGGATCCCGAGCGACAAAGCGCTGTACAGCCTTGAATACTTCGGCAATACTTCCGCCGCTTCGATCCCTCTTGCACTGGATTTGGGGATAAAAGAAGGAAAAGTTAAGGCTGGTGACAACTTGTTACTCTATGGATTTGGCGGGGGTCTAACGCACGCAGGTTTGATCGTACGTTGGGGTTAAGTAGGTTTGCATTCGCTTGTATTCGTACTTGTGTGACTACACATGTTTATTCAACCAAGGCTTAGCCGGTTTGCCATCGACACGCTTTCGGGCAGGCTGCTTCATTAATTTCAACATCAACGCATGCTGATAATCACTTATCGACTTCAGATTATCCGCGACATGACCAGCGAGCTGTTCAGAACCCTCTACATGATCCGCTACAGATTCAATGATTCTGCATAACGCTCGCTGGCTTCTGGCCAGCGAGATCAACATATGCAGCTCCACGCGTTCCCGATTCCACTCCTTCACAGCTTCTCATCCTCACCAAATGGAAGTAGGCTGCCGAATTCCATAGCGTCGTCGGACCCTAAGCCGGAACCAGAAGGATGTTTCCCAAGCAACGCCTTCATCTGGCCATTTAGTGCATTTTCCATCTTCGTTAATCCATCAATCAGTTCAATGACACTCTCATGTATTTGGCCAGTTACTTTCATTTTAAGGTCATGCCCCTCCAGATTTGTCGTGTTGATATGCTGACAAATCCAGTTTTGCGACTTCGACGCTTCAACGACTCTTGCTTCCAGCATCAGACTTATTTCGTATTGCAGCTTGGCTGTCGCATCTAACATTTGCATATAAAGATCCGTTCTATCCAAGGTCATTCCCTCTATTCCTCATCAGTTACATGTATTTCCTTCATAACTAATTCTGTTTGCTTGGCCATAGCTTCTTCCAATTCAGCGAGGCTGTTTAAATAGGCCGTTACATTTTTGGTTAGTTGTAAAGCCCGCTTCTGCAGCATATCCAATCCATCAAACCCAGGATGAGAATCCGGTAGATCTCCTGCAATTGCAGCCATTTGCGAAGACACATGCCGATGTGTTTCCAATATTCGTCCCATTTGGCTATGTGAAGCTGCAATATGAGAAATAATTTGGGTCACCCGCTCCTCCACACTTACTCCTCCTACAACCTTTTTCACTCTACATTATGCTGTTGATTGTGAAACAGTGCCTAAATAAACTGAAAGGGATCGACGCCCCATTTATCAATAAATTTCCTACGATTGCGTCGCAGCAGCAAGAGCTTAGATCGACGTCTATTTTTTCGAAAACTAACACTTCCACGATGATAAACGAAGCAATCACCTGCTATGAGCAGCTGGTAACCCGCTAATCGCGCACGATAGGAGAAATCATCATCTTCATAATATCCCGGTGCAAATCGTTCATCCAACACACCTACCTGCTCAAACAGCTTCCGCTTAAATAGTAAACAGAAGCCAACCAAGCGCTTCGTTTCCCGCCATTTCCTAGGATTTACATGATGATAGATGCGGGCCATGTTCGAAATACCAGTAAAGCGCACACGGATTTTTTGTTTGCCATTGACATAGTTAGAGACGGGACCTACCATCCCTACCTCTTCTCGACTGTATAAGCAGTTCAGTAGCATGGGCAGCCAATTAGGTGTAACGATTGTATCGTTATTCAAGAGCATTAACGAGTCACCTTCCGCTAAACGTAAACCATAATTGCATGCAGCAGGAAAACCGAGATTGGCTGGCAGCGCCACGAACTTAATATTTTCATTGCGGCAGTAAGTCAATGTACCATCCCCAGAGCCATTATCCACTACGATAATTTCATAAGGCACGGATGTATGTTGACGGATCGATGAGACACAAGCTTTCAGCAAAGTTAAACCGTTAAACGTAGGAATTATGATGCTCGTTAATTGCAAGTTCATGCCTCCTTACTAATAGGCCGTTTTCAATTCCTAATGCTACATTTTGAATAAACGGAAGCACTTCATCCACATTAACAGCCTTGTCCCCTTCTAAGAAAAGCAAGAAGTCTGACCGCGATATCCTCGCAGCAAGCGCTCTTGCGGCATCTGGTTCGATGCTTTGAGGATCATGAACAATAATGGCACGAGAATGTCTTCTAACTTTATCTAGTGTACGGTCTAACGAACCGTGAACCATCACGATTATCTCCCTAAGCGGTAAACGTTTCAACGGCTCCAACACATGCTCGATCGTCCCTTCTACATTGGAAGCTAGGATGATCGCACCGACAGGATGGACACTTGTCCTATTTAGCCTAGCCAAAGATCTCTTACGCTTAGGAATGAACCGGCGTTTTGTTTTCTTTAAGAGCACTCGTTTGCTTCCATGCCTTAAGGAAACCTGCCCCCTCATCCGCTTCTTTTTGATAAGTTTAACCAACTGGACTCACCTCATAACTTCACTTTAAGCAATCGTTGGATTCGTAAGCTCCATCGCATATCCTTCAGCGAAGCCAACACCGTAACCCGCATTGTAAGCTTCATTGAAGGCTCGATCATACGCCAATTGGAGTCTCTTAGCTCTTGGACTTTGGATCATACGGCGCGGAACTTTGCGACGACGAGCTAGCATTCGACTCCCCTTGCGTCTAGGAAATCGGATTAGACGACGAACTAATCTGCGTCTCCCCTTTCGCCTTGCGAGTGGCCTCAACCGACGAATGGCACGTCCCTTTTTTCTAACAAGGATCCGTTTTTTAAGTCCTACCTTTCGTGGCGATCCCACTCGCTTCTTTCGAATCTTTCTGCTCACAGTCAGCTTGCGAACCTTTTTTTTCGTGATCAATTTCTACACCTCATTTTTATGAAATAGTTCTCTTTCAGCCTTTATCTAGGCCCAAAAATGACGGAAAGCATCGTAATAAGCCGATTGGTATAGGTATGATCTCGCATCGTCCTGTAGAGCCCGCGCATGGCTATTTGCTTACGTTCCTCTTCGTGAATTAAATAATGATTCATCTTGTGAAGCATTTCTTCTGGGGATGCATACGTCACGATGTCATAGTCTGGCGTATAGAAATTGACTAGATCATCCCGAATGTCCGTTAATTGAAAGGCGCCGCAACCAGAAATTTCAAATGTCCGCGGATTAGGCGAGGCGCCGCTAATTCGACGAGAGTTGTGGTTATACGATTGGTCATCGAAGGCTCTATGCATATTAATGACGATTTTGGACCCATTGTAGAAAGTCGCGGTTTGATCCGGCGGCATCCACGTATTCAATTGAATTTGAGGTGCCAAAAGCCGATAATGTTGAAGCCGTTCCCACCATATTCCTGAGATGATGACGCTTTTCTTCGCTAAATAGGGAGCTATCTGATTAAATACTCCAACGCGGTTCCAGTAGGCCGAACCAATAAAACAAATATCGCGGTGCCCTCCTTTTGGCACAGGTCTTGGACGAAACATCTCTGGTTGAAAAGCTAAAGGCAAATAATGGACTTGCCCGCCTCCCATCTCCTGATAGAACTGAACACAATTCACTTCCAAGGTAAATATATAATCATAGTGCGTCGCGTAAGCAGCCGTAATATCCGTGTAATAAGGATCATCGGTTAGCCAGATCGCGGTTCGGATCCCCATTTGACGAACCTTATCAACGGTATTCAGGGAGAGATTCATCCCTTCAAGAACGATCATCACATCCGGTCGGTGCCTTGCGGCAAGCGTTTCGGCATTGGCCTTGGGATGTCCCATTCGCGTTGCATCTTTGTCAGAGTTCCCGATTATTAATTCACGAACTAATGGGCGAAGGCTGTTAATTACAGCGATATCCAATGGCTCGTAGGGGTATCCTTTGCC
The DNA here is from genome assembly GCF_013141695.1 of Paenibacillus plantarum. Taxonomy (GTDB): domain Bacteria; phylum Bacillota; class Bacilli; order Paenibacillales; family NBRC-103111; genus Paenibacillus_E; species Paenibacillus_E plantarum. The sequence goes on along the minus strand of NZ_WHNY01000009.1, from coordinate 66,446 downwards.
CGATGTAATAAACAACACACGTACGTCCCAAACAGGACTAGGTGCACGGTCACGAGCCGCTTTTTGCATAATCGCTTCACATTGTCCCATCCTAAGTCCATTAGCGTGACCTAATTGATTACCCTCAGCAAGTCCGTGCTCCCGAGCATGTGAACTATTCATAAAACTCATCCTCTTCACTCCTTTCTAGGCAAATAGAATATCCAACAGCTTGACTAATCGAGCTGAAAAAGTATGCTCCATTCGTGTCCTCCGCAGCCCATTGACTGCAATCCGTAATCGTTCCTCTTCATGAATTAGGTAGTGATTCATTTTATGAATGAGCTCCGCTGGATGATGAAAGGTTTCGATTTCATGACCTGGCCGATAGTGCTGTTCCAGATCATGGCGATAATCCGTTATTTGCAAAGCTCCACATCCTGCGATCTCATAGGTTCTCGGATTAATGGAATGCCCCGGTATATTTCGGCTGTTTTTGTTGTAGGTTTTATCGTACGTGAGTCGGTGAATATTCAAGACGATTTTGGCACCGTTATAATACTTCACGGACTCTTCGACCGGAACGCCCCTCAGATTAATCCCTTGTTGAAGCAAGGGGAAGTGATCTAAACGATCCCATAATCCCCCAGCAATAACTACTTTTCTCCCTATTAAGAAGGGAGTTAACTCATTGAAGAGGGCAATTCGGTTAGGAAAGCCCGTGCCAATGAAGCAGATATCGCTTCGGTACTCAGGGCTAATATGCTGAGGTTTAAACACAGTTGGGTTAGCCGCCAAAGGCAAGTAGTGAACTTGCCCGCAGCCTATCCCCTGATAGAAGGGTACGCAGGACATTTCATGCGTGAATACATAATCATAGTGAGGGGCTAATACAGCCGTCTGATCAGTAAAATAGGGATCGTCCGCAAACCAGATAGCGGTGCGTATCCCCATCTGTCTAACTAGATCGATATGATGAGCATGATCAGCCGGGAAAACATGAAGCCCGTTCATAACCAGCACCAGATTCGGTTTATGCTCATTCGCTAATCGGAGCATATCCGCAGCCGTCGCTGTATATACAACTCGGACTGATTGTTGCAAACCATGAATAATCCCATTGTCTATGGCATCGAAGATGCCCTGTACGATAAATAACACACTTGCTTCTCGCAGCGGAATAGGTGCTGGAAAGCAGGTGTCGAGGGCATACTGGCATCTGCCCATACGAAAGCCACTTTCCCGACCAGCCTGAAATCCCTGACTGCGACTCTCCGCTATGCGGTTACGATTCACCATGTATCTATCACCTTCTTAGCTCTAACAGCTGTATCGTAATAATCTACCTGTAGAAAGAAATCCAGCGCCGATCGCCAATCTCGCATAGGCTCAAACCCATTGCTTTGCATGGCTTTGTGTGCAAATGCGGTATACATGGGTCTTGCAGCTGGTGCTGGCGGGAATGCGTGCGTAGGCACAGGCTGCAGGGAAATATGCGCCATGCCAGCCGCTTGGAGGATATGCAATGCGAATTCATATCTCGAGCATACACCTTGATTGGAGGCATGATAGAGACCATAACGGTCCGTTTCGATAAGCTCACGAATGAAAATGGCCAGATCCAAGCAATAGGTCGGCGAGCCAAATTGATCATCCACGATGGATAGAGTCAGATTCTCGCGCGCCTTCTCCAATACTTTGGTTACAAAATTTGTTCCTTTCTGACCATATAACCAAGAGGTTCGTACAATAAAATGTTTCATGCAAGTCATGGCAACGAATTTCTCCCCAAGAAGCTTGGATTGTCCGTAGCTATTAAGTGGATTGGGCACATCCGTCTCTTTATAGGGACTTCGTTTCGTGCCATCGAACACATAATCCGTACTGACGTAAACGAGCTTGGCCCCAACGATCTCACAAGCCTGCGCAAGATGAAGAGCACCCAAAGCGTTCACTTGATAGGCAGACTCCTTCTCAGATTCAGCTCTATCTACATGGGTATAGGCAGCAGCATGCACAACAACATCCGGTCGTACGCTCAGCAGCTTCTCCATGACTTCTTGTTCCTGTCTAACATCCAATTCCGCTTTCTCCCAAGAGATAACTTCATGCATGGGGCTCAGCACTCGCTTAAGGTCATATCCTAACTGTCCGCCTGCACCTGTAATAACGATTTTCAAGTGTGATCAGCTTCTTTATCTACACGGTACGAACCGTCTGCAATACGGGCGCACCACTCGGTTTCTCTTACATACCACTCCAGCGTCTTTTGCAGACCCTTCTCAAATGAGTAAGCCGGCGCCCATCCTAACTCGCGACGTATCTTCGAGCTATCGATGGCGTATCGCCGATCATGTCCAAGCCGATCCGCCACATACTGAATGAAAGATTCGGGTTTGCCCAGCAGCCTCAAAATGCTCTGGACAACTTCCAAATTCGTTCGCTCATTCTGACCGCCAACGTTGTAAACTTCTCCCGGCACACCAGCTTCAATCACGCGTTCAATAGCAGAGCAATGATCGTCTACATACAACCAGTCTCGTACATTCAATCCATCACCATAGAGAGGTATCTTCTCATTGCGCAGCGCACGTGTAATTAAAAGTGGGATTAGCTTCTCTGGAAATTGGCGGGGACCATAATTGTTGGAGCAACGTGTAATCACAGCTGGAAATCCATACGTCTCATAGTAAGCTCTTACTAACAAATCAGAGCCTGCTTTACTAGCTGAATAAGGAGAATTCGGCGCAAGGGGTGTTACTTCACTGAAGGCTCCTTCAACCCCTAGTGATCCATACACTTCGTCTGTGGATATATGAATAAACTTCTTAACCTGACCTCGACGTGCGGCCTCAAGCAAGATTTGGGTGCCAACCACATTCGTTCTTACAAAATGGCCAGGGTCATGAATACTTCGATCTACATGGGACTCAGCGGCAAAGTGAACAACCACATCGATACCTTGCATCAGTTTCATCATGAGCGCCTCATCACCAATATCACTTTGTACAAATTGATAACCTACTTGACCATCAAACAGCCTAGCATTGTCCCTATTCCCTGCATACGTAAGTAAATCAACATTGATTATTGGATCATCTGGATGATGTTTCTTCCAATAATGAATGAAGTTGCTTCCAATAAAACCCATGCCCCCTGTCACAAGCAATGACTGCATTAGCTGTACCCCTTTCTTACTAACAGCGTGGCTTGAAAGAGCGATTCATGCGTACCCGCGTCAATCCACCATCCTGTCAAGAACATATGAGCAAGCGTTCCGGCGGCTGCATACACATTATTAACATCTGTGATTTCCATCTCGCCTCTTGCTGAAGGTGATTGTGATTTAATAATCTCAAATACAGAAGAGTCGTATAAATAAATCCCCGTCACAGCAAATGGAGAAGTTGGATACTCCGGTTTCTCTACAATGCGTTCAATTTGATTGTGCTTCATTGTTGCTACGCCATATCTACGAGGATCTTCCACCTCTTTTAAAATGACCATAGCCCCTTCATCCTGCTGGTAAAAGGTTTCAATCATGGGCTGAAGTGGATCTAGGAATAAATTATCTCCCAATATGACCACGAATTTCTCACCCTCCCCCACGAAATCCTCTGCCAATGACAAGGCTTGTGCAATACCTCCTGGTTTCTCTTGAATCTTATAGGTTAGATTCACGCCGAACAGGTCACCACTGCCCAAGTAGTCTACATATAAGCTTGCAGATTGTTTCCCCGTAATAACAATAATATCCTGAATGCCAGACTGACTTAGTTTATCAATGGCATATTGAATCATGGGCAGATTACCAACTGGAAGTAAATGTTTGTTAATAATATGCGTTAAAGGGCGTAAACGACTTCCAGTTCCTCCTGCAAGTACGACACCTTTCACAAGTCATCCCCCTTCACGAACTTTCGCATGATGTCTTATGGTGCTTAGTCACATCCATTTCTACTATCATATGCTTTCGTGATAGACGGAAATTGGACGATTACCCCCCAATTGAAAATTGGTCATCAAACTATCTATCGAATAGCAAAAAACAAAAAAACAGTAGTTTCGCTTAAGTTGCGAAACACCGTTTTTTTGTTTTCTGAAGCAAGAGTTCACAGCGAGGCGATTACTGACTCTTACCGATGACCATCCAATTCACAATACCCTGTTGATCGGGTGAAAATTTGGCTCTGATAATGGACAGCACTGCACTGCCTGTAGACTTTTGACTAACAATGACATAACAAGCTGGATGATTCGTGATCGCTGTTAACACATAATCCGTATTCGCATATTCCTCTTCAAAATGAAGTACCAGCTCAATGGTCTCATCTTGAATCTTCATAACAAATGGTTCAAGACCGAACTGTTGCAGCACATTTCTTTGCCCGGAGGAGGTTCGCACAACACTATCTGCCAATTTCGTCACCGTAATGGAGGCATCTGCTACATGTTGATTCGTGATAACCCCAGCTTGCAGCTTACTTCCATCAACACTGCCCGTTGCTAAGTGAAAATCCGTTACCGCTCCCTGTGCCAGTTTATAGCTGTCTACACTGCCATCTGCCAGCTTAGCGGTATCGATCGCCCCGTCGATAACTTTGCTGCCATCAATACTGTTAACGGATAGCTTCGCTCCTGTAACAGCATCATCAGACAGGTGCTCCGTATTCACCGCACCGACTATGAGCTTAGTGCTGTCCACACTACTTGGAGCTAGCTTTTCACCTGTGACGGCTTGGTCTTGCAGATGCTCACTTCCGATTGTTCCCTCAATTAGCTTGGAACTATCTATGCTGGCATTATGCAGCTTCCCTCCGTCAATAGAGCCAGGAGCAAGATGGCTGCTAGTTACAGAGCCTAAGGAGAGCTTCAACCCATCAATGATAAAGTCCGATAAATGTTCTCGTTGTATCGCACCGTAGATGATTTTACTGCTATCTACACTTCCCGACGCCAGCTTAGATGCATCCACAACATGATCAGCCAGATGGTCACTATTTACAGCACCTGATGCCAGCTTAGTTCCATCCACGCTTTCCGGTGCCAATTTCACACCATATACGGCATGATCAGCAAGATGATAATTGTTCACTGCGCCAGACATCAGTTTACTGCCATCGACAGAGTTCACCGCTAACTTTTCTGAGTCAATAGCCCCTGCAAGGAGATGCTGATTACTTACGGAACCATGCGCCAATTTCGTACCATTCACTACGCCAAGTGAAAGATGTTCGTCTGTGATCGTGCCAGGCATGATTTTCGAGCCTTCTACACTATGATTCGCCAGCTTCGTACCAACGACCGCTCCTTCTGCCAGATGCTCCGTGTTGATCGCGCGAAAAGCAACCTTCGAGCTAATGATGGACCCATCCGCCAAATGCCTGGAAACTACCGCAGCAGGTGCCAGCTTGCTGCCATGTACACTTTCATTCGCCAATTTCGAGGCCGTGATCGCGCCGTCGATGATATGCTCAGCATTCACCGCTTTGCTCGAAATTTTGGTACTAATGATACTGCCATCAGCCAACTTATCTGAAGTTACCACTTCATCCTCTAGCTTCGCGTTCGTTATGGCTTGATCTTTAATGGTCCACGTAGTCACAGATTCTGCCTGGAGGTGTTGTGTGCCCACTGCTCCATTCGCGAGCTTCTCTTCGGTGACTGCACTGTCGGCTAAGATTTCAGTCGTGATGGCGTTTTCTTGTAGTTTACTGCCCATTAGACTTCGATCAGCGAATACCTCCAGCGTAATGGATCCTTGTGCCAAATGTTCAGAAGTAATCGTCCCAGGTTTAATATGAACACCATCGATAATTTCATCTTGCAAATGACGTGATTCTATCGACATCGGAGCGATCTTCGCCGTTGTTACGGCTTCTTCAGCAAGCTTACTCGTCGTAATGCTTTCTTCCTGAATATGTCTAGTTGTGATGGCTTCGTCCGCAATATGGTTGCGATGAATCGCGTGCAAATCGATTTGTTTCTCACCAATCGCACCTTTTGCGATGTGACCAGTAGCAATAATCTCTTCCTGCAGATGAGTAGAATTGATGGTGCGGTAGGCAATTTTGCTGGAGGTGACACTCTCATCTTTCAGTTTAGAATTCCCAACACTACCCTCTGCCAATTTATCTGAAATGATGGATCCTGCAGCAATTTTGGAGCTAGATACCACATTCTCCTCTAGATGATCCGTCCGAATCATATGTGAACCGATATGTTTGGCGATGATGGCACCTTGCGCAATTTTATCCGAAGTAACCGCACCGTCTTGCAATTTGCTGCTAGAAATAACTTGATCGTTCAAGTGGCCAGACTCAATAGCTTGCGGCGTTATATGTTTGCTCGCTATGATCTTCTCGCCCAATTTCGCCACGCTAATCGCGCCATCTTGAATGAGCTTCGCTTCTATGGCACCTTCTCCAATATGCTTAGTCCGAATTGCATGATCAGCTATGTGGTAACTGGTTACCTCACTGCCTTCAATATGAATACCTCTCACCGCGGATTGTGCGATATGCAACGAATCTACGGCATGCGGAGCAAGCTTAGGACCTGTTACAGCTTGATCGGCGAGCTTATCATTTGTAATTAAGTGATTTCTTAGATGTTCGGACTGAACACTCTCGCCCTGAATATGGATAGAACCGATACTGCCAATCCCTAATTTATCTTCCGTAACAGCACCATCTCTAATTTTGGCAGAGGTGATGGAAGCATCCATGAGCTTAGCCGTATCAATAATATAATTGGACAAATGCTTCGTCTGAACAGCACCGCTGAGGATTTTATCTGACGTGATCGCTTGTTGATCAATATAGTCACTTGTAATAATCAGTTCCGATAAATGTTGTGGCAAAATAGAACCGTCTGCCAGTTTGGTGGCATCCACTGACCTATCAGCAATTTTGGAGGTTGTAATGCTGCTATCGAACAGCTTCCCGCCAGATAGTGTATTATCTTGAATTTTATCTCCTGCTATACTGTTTGGAGCAACATGTTCATCATGGATAGCCTGGTTGGCAATTTTAGGACGTGTTACGCTTGCCTGAGCTAATTTGGAAGGTTCTATCGCGCCATCCTTGATGGATCTGACACCGATGCTGAACGGTTTTATCTTCGTATCATCGATCGATCGGCTTGCAATTTTGTCCCATGTTACCGCTTCATCTACAATGTCGTCCGTATAGACAACCGGGTCAACGAATTTCCCCGTTTTTCGCTCCGTTAATAACAAATCAGGTGTGATTTGCTCTGTAACCTTGGAGACATGCAAAACTTTGTTTGGCTCTGCCTTTTCTGTCTTCTCTGACGCCGTTGGATTCGTTTTCGCGATTAGTTTGGGTTGTTCTACCACTTTGTCTTGCTTTATTGGTGCTTCATCAAGCCATTTTAATTCATTCAAGTTAGCGTTCACTTTGTGCACGTTCGCTTTCTGGGTAGTGCTGCTCTTACGCTTATTCATATGACTCCTCTCCATTCACCAAGATTTATCTTTGGTAACATATTCATTCTCACCTTAATAAGTACATTAGCCCCAAAAAATGTGCGCTCACCTAGACAAGAGCCGTTTCCTTCAACATCTGGTTGTACAACGCTGACCTCACCTCAGCAGCTCGTTGCCACGTGAACAGATTATCAACCCGTTTAATGCCGTTTTCCCCCAGCTTTCGTTGCAGGCTTTCATCTTTCAGTAACCGTATGACACGATCAGGGAGCTCATTGTCAATGGCACCCAGTTCGATTAAATAACCGGTTTTACCATCTTCCACAACCTCTTGAATCCCGCCTACTTTAGTGGCAACAACGGGAACACCAGTAGCCATTGCCTCCACATTGACAAGACCAAAAGCTTCCTTCCCAATTGAGGGGACAACAAAAACATCGGCGATTCGAACCCATTTGGGCATTTCTTGATGCTTCACATAAGGAATGAATTGGACATGTTTAGGCATCGTCCTCGCTGCTTTAACTAATTGCCTGACATACTTGGTTTCTTTCTTGGACCCGTAATAAGCACTCCCAACGATAACAAGCTTGGCGCTTGGTTCACTTTTAATGACGCTTTCCATCGCTTTCAGCAGATGATGAACACCTTTTTTAGGAATCAATCTACCAACAAATAAAATAATTTTGAGATCCTCACAATTTAGGTTTTTGCGCATTTCTATACGTGATTGGATGCCTTCATCCGACCATTTGGAAGTGAATTGAGCAATATCAACACCTAAATAGTGGGTAACTATTTTATGGGCAGCACTAGGCACTTTTTTTTGCAGAAACCGCTTTAGAAAGTCGCTATTAACGATAATGACATCAGCCTCACGCAAACACACGGTTAAAGATGAATTAGAAATATAGGGTCTTGTGATAAAGGACGTAGAGTGGAGGACGAGACTCAATATGGAATGAGGGTATCGTTTGCGAAGAAAGGTAAGGAATCGTGGCCGATTATCCACTTGAATAATACCAGGACTTAACGAGGATATCTGTTTAGCTACATGTTTCATATAGGTCGTTTGCGTCTGATAAGGTACTCGTTGATACGTTACACCCTGCCGAATTTCCTTCCAAGGTTGATAGGATGTTTTCCGTCCAAGTACGACTACAGGCATGCTCTTCACCAATTGCTCCGCTGTCTTCTGAACCACTTGCTCAACCGAGCTACTAGTTCCTGAGGGTATAGGAAAAGAGCCTGGTGTAACGATGACAAGATGGTTCGATTGCGGCTTCCGCTTAGTCATCAACTTCTAAACCTCCTGGATAAAATGAGGCTGAGCTCCCCCCATTTTGCTACTTCTTCTATACATATGCGGATAAAGTAGCAAAGCATGGGCATCTGTCCTTGTTTTAGAAGAAAGTATCAGCATTTGTACAAACAAGTCTTGTTCTTTTTCCATAAACTAAGAGTGATTCCGCTTTCGGCAAATATTCAAGCCCCAATTAGAGAGGGAGTGAAGTCAATGAGTAATCCCTATGTGGGTATTTTAGTTAACGATTCCTTGTTTGCAGGTATTCCTCTAGGGAACACACAATACGAAGCAATTCGATTTTACGAGGATGCTGGCAAACTCTATGGCCTTACGCCTTGTTATTTCCGAATTCATGATGTTCATATGAAAACAATGAAGGTACATGCCTATGTAAAGGATGGCCAACATTTTAAAAGAAAATGGTCAGATCTCCCTAAAGTTATTCATAATCGTGCCATTTATTTGGACTCCTCTTCAACACGAATTTTGGAAGCATGGACAAAGAAAGGTGTTACGCTGTTTAATCGTTGGAACCGTTATAGCAAGATGCGTATACACGAGATTTTATTGAAAAACGAGAGCATCCGGCCCCATCTTCCTTGTACATTTCTAGCCACAATTGAAAATGTTAAAGCCATGATGGATTCGTATGACTCGTTAATTATCAAACCAACCAATTCTAGCATCGGACGCGGTGTGATGAAATTAGAGCGTCAAGGGAACTTATGGAAACTCCTCTATCCAGTTAACATGAAACTTAAGAATCGGACTTGGCGAACACTCAGGTTCCGTCAACACTTGCCGAAACTTCTCCGTAGGCGGATTGTAAGGAGCAGCTATATGGTTCAACAATGCCTGCCTCTTGCCACTGTAGATGGATCTCCTTTCGACCTTCGTGTTTCCGTTCAGCGTGGAACTGATGGAGCATGGGGCGTTACTGGCATGATTGCCAAGGTTGCCTCACGTAAACATTTCCTAACGAACGTCGCACAAGGCGGGCGAGTAATATCCTTATCAGATATTTTGAAAAACCACTATCCGCAGCTTGATCCAGAAACCGTATGTCTTCAGATGGCGAATTTCGCGCTCTTGGTCGCCCAGCATCTCAGCACAGAATTGCCAAACTTGGCTGATTTAGGACTCGATATTGCTATGACCAATGAGGGTTTCCCTTTATTTATCGAGAGAAACAATTAGTTAGAGAAAAAATAAAAATTCTTACAAGTGTATGATGCTCTATATATTTATCCCCATATTTAAAGGGATAATGGGGAATATCTCGAAGTATTTGGAATAGCGGATCATTGATATGAATAATGAGGAGTTGTATGAGCATTGGAATTGTATGCGTACCCTAGAACTTTGCGTGATATTTTAGGTTTAAACAGAAGATACATAATACCAAGATTTCAAAGAGAATATTCTTGGGGGGAAGATGAATTAACTGCCCTTTGGAACGATATTCTTTCAAATCTGAAAAACGAAAGTAAGAATCTAATTGAGTCGGAATACTTTATCGGTTCAATCGTTCTTGTAGGCGATGATACTGCTGATACAAAATTCCTAATTGTTGATGGTCAACAACGCCTTACAACAATAACAATTTTTTTCTCTGCATTATCTGAGATTTTTAAAGATATTGGTAATTTTGCCTTAATGAAAAGTTCACATAAATATGTTGAATCGGAAAATGATGATGGTGAGAAGTTCTTAAAGTTGGAGAATGAAAGTCCTAAACCATTTTTTCAATTTAGAATTCAACAACTGGATAAAGATGATAGCTTTTCTCCGAAGTCAGATGAAGAGAATGCACTTATGTATGCCTATAATTTCTTTAAAGAAAAATTGCAAATGGCTAATTTGATAAAAGAAATTAAACGTAAATATAAAATTGGGGAAATAGATTACGTAGAATTATTGAAAACTTTGAGAAACCAAGTCTTGTCTTTCAAAACAATATACATAACTGTAAAAGATGAGGATGATGCATACCTAATATTTGAAACACTTAATGCAAAAGGCAAAGATTTAGAATCTATAGATCTTATTAAGAATTTAATCTTCAAAAAAATTAGAACTTCAGCCGCTGGTGACTTTGCAAAAGAATCATGGCGTTCTATACGTAATATCCTCTTTAGTAAGGAAAATAAGGTCAGTATGTCTCAATTCTATAGACATTACTGGCTTTCAAAATATTCATTTACTAGAGATGCAGGATTATATGAAGACTTTAAAAAAAGAGTGCCTGATTCTTCATATAAAGATTTTTTGATTGAACTTAATGAAGCAGCTAAAGTCTATGTTCAACTGTCAAACCCTCAAGTAACCGATTGGAAACAAGTAGAAGATAGGGTTGTGTTCGAGACGATTTTTGCACTTAGAACCTTTGAAGTTTCACAGCCTAGACCACTGTTAATGGCTTTGTTAGAAAAAAGAAGTCAAAAAAATGGCATTAAATTTGACGATTTCAAAAGAGTAATTATTGCAATGGAAAAGTTTCACTTTATCTTCACAGCTATTGCTTCTTCAAGAGCATCAAATATTGAAAGCAGGTACTCAACGTTTGCTAGACAATTAAGATCAGCAGTAAATAAGCAACAAGCTAAAGTGGTTATAGATGAAATCATTAAATATTATAAGGATAATTTACCTTCCTACGATATTTTTGAGGATAAATTTATTTCACTTTACTATTCTAAGAAAGTAACTTCAAATAAAAGAATCATTCAATATATTTTAAAAAACATTGAAAAGTACTATCTCGAGACCGAAGAGTTAACAACTGATATTATCTCAATTGAACATATAATGAGTGAGTCCACAGAAGACGAGAATATTGGAAGGATAGGTAATCTCCTCCCCCTAGATAAAAGTTTAAATTCATTAATTGGTGATGTGGAATTCAGTAAAAAAGTTGAGCTTTATAAAAAATCCAAATTGGTTACTGTTAATAATTTTATTAAGGAACACCATTTAGCTGAAGCTTGGGAACCTGATGATATATTAAAAAGATCAAAAGATTTAGCAACTCTCGCCTATAATCACGTCTGGAAAATTAAATAGTACCTACTAATACGGAACGAGAGAAAGTGTAAGAAATAATGAATATATAGTATGTAACCCATACCAGTATTGGGCGCCAGGCACTATATTCAGAAACAATAACAGGAAATACGATCACAAGGAATAAATAAAAGCCTGTATTACCCATTTATGGGGGTACAGGCTTTTTGATTTTTACATAAGGGAGCAGGATCATTACTATTATAAATTATCATATTAACTACGGTCCTGAACTACTTCCCAGTCTTAAGTTCCGCGGCATGCTGATTATTAAACTTACTCTTATCCAGTTTGGCTACATACTTGCCCAGCCATCGAGACATCTCCGACTTAATGTGTCCCTTCATGAACCCAACGTTTTCCACTCTTCTACGAACGTATATCGTGTAATCCAGCGAAGGACTGAATTTCTCTTTTTTCACCATTTTGACATCCGCCGCCTTCAATCTCTGTTTTGCCTCAACGTGGTCAATAGTGATCAAGTCCCGTAGAATTTGAAACTGGCTTTCGTGAAGATGCTTGAGCGGCGTTGGATCGGGGAACCACTCCCATTTGTCGATTAAGTTGAGCAGCAACGGTAACACGATGCATAGGATGATATCATTCATTTCTTCTTCTGTGGTCAAATAGCACACCTCTTTTACGAACTAATGTTCCTATTATATGCGAAAAGGAGGCTCTTATACAATAAAAAGCACAGACTCAAAGAACTTCCCTTCAACTCCCAATAGTCAACAGTAGCTTTTCAGGTGTAACATTATTATAGGTGATGAAAATAATGTTTATTCCTCCAATGCTTTTACAATACAGTAAAAACAATCTGCCTTATGATGATCCTTCCACTATTGCAGAGCTTAAGTGGGATGGAATACGATTGATTGTTTCCAATATGGATGAGTTGAACTTATATACGAAGAACACGAACGCGACTTCCAAATATCCGGAGTTGCACAATCCCCCGATCCAGAAAGGTACCATTCTCGATGGTGAGGTCGTAGTGTTAGATGAAGATGGTAAGGCTGACTTTGAAGCATGTAATGCCCGTTTCAAATCAAGAAAGGTGACGCATAAGGTTGTCTATTTTGCATTCGATATCTTATACCACCGCGGCGTAGATGTGACAGCATTACCCTTGGAAGTTCGCAAGGGATTACTCGAAGAAGCTGTGCAAGAAAATGACCACTACAGAATTGTCCGGCCAATTAACGGCAGCGCTAAAGATTTCTTTCACTTAGTTTGCCAATATGGTTTAGAAGGAATAGTCATCAAGAAGAAGTCATCGAAGTACGAAAAAGACACACGCTCCTGGTCATGGCAAAAGGTCATCAACTACCAGCACGCTGAAGTCTTCATTATGGGCTACAGCAAGAAGGAACATTCATGGCTACTTGGTTATCAAGAAGGTGACCACATTCGACCAATTGGAGCTTTAGATCTAGGTATAACGCCATCGGCGCGGAAATCGATGTGGCCAGTTTTTGAAGCTTATAAGAGCGGAGAAAGTAAGGATCATGTTTATGTGAAACCTCTAGTTCGTTGCAAAGTAAAGTATCGAGACTGGTATAAGTCTGGACTCATGCGACTGCCTGTGTTCGAGGAATTTATTGTTTAGGGGATGACATCATGGGATATCGCGTAAAACATAAGGAAACTGCTGAAGAGAAAACGTTAACCCATCTAGACGTAAATGATATGGAGTATGGTGATGAAGGACAGATACTTGTATTTGATACGGAGATGGAAGCTTACTTTTTGATTGATGACATAGATTAAACATAAAAAAACGCCTAGCAGGGATGCTTTCCCATACTAGGCGTTTTCATCGGATGCTTTCCGATAAACAAATATTACCATTTATTGAAATGGTTGTCCAGTTGCTTTTCGTAATTGATTTGCAAGCCAATTGCAGTAAGACTTCTGCTCTTCTAACTTCACAGATGCCTCTACATCACCATCTACCTCGACGGCTTGCTGCGCTCGATCCGCGTCATTCCATGCTGGAGAAATCCAAGTGTTAATAATAGTATTTGCCACGTCGATATCAAGAATCGCTGATTTCTGTTGAATTACCATACCTACTTTCCACCCCCCTGCATCACCATTAGATTCATCTCGATCTATGCCGATGCCATTTTCGATTACATCATTTTCATATTGATACACGTTCGGATCGCTAATCTTAGCCCCGCGGCTCCAGGCATATGTCTGCCATAATTTATTTACTACCCCACGGATTCTCATTTCTTCGCAAATCTCATACTCTCCATAGATCCCGAGTTCATAACCTTGGATTTGCTCATCAAAGGATCGGAGATATTCTTCAATCGCATTGTAGTGAGATGAACTCACATCTGTATCTACAGCAGCATAAATCACGGTGCCTTCTGGTTGCCCTACTTCTTTGGCGTACTTGAGCGCCAGAGCCCCATCATCTTTCCCTTGTGCTGCTCCCGCGAGTGCATTTGTCGCACCGCGTTCAAACACTGAAACGATCCAGAGACCAGCGTTGGAACAAATTACTGCTTCGTTAGCAGTCAGGCGTTTCCATGATCCAGATGGGGCGAGATAGCGACAAACAAATTTGTATCTTTGATCAAAAAATAAAGCCGCTGTTTTAGCAGTCAGCGGCGTTGCACAATCGAATCCCTTACTCATTTTGTACTTTCTCCCTTCTGCTTTAACTGCTCAAGTGCATTCTGGATAGCTGGGGGCCAAGGAACGCCCAACACCCCGAAATTCTCAATTAATGACAGACCTTCGCGGCCGGCATAATAGTAAATAGCGAGAGTTCGAAATATTGGGGCTTGTCCTCCCAATAATTGATCTAGTTGAACAGCCAAAATGATAACAAGCATGACGATGCCTTTTCTTACGCCTCCCCACAACATCACATCGCTATTTAATTTTTTGTTCTTCCAAGCTCCTAGAAATCCGGTGGCGTAATCAGCAATCATCATATATGCCAACAATCGGAGTGATACATCCCAGCCTCCCAAAGCAGCTACAACAAACGTGGCCACAGCTGCAAATATGCCTCCAAACGTGATCTCTTTTCCATTTGCACCAGCAGCTGCCGAGATAAAAATCGTTGATACGGGTTTAAAGTCCATGGGTACCTTCTTTCTGCCTGTTCATTTGGCATAAATAGCCCCGATCGGCTCGGAGCGAAGTCTCTATTGCAGATGGTTTCAAAAAGACCACTTCCAGCCCCTTATAGGGCACATAATGTATAAATATGGTATACTTATGCCATAAATTAAGGAGTGATAGAATTGAAGAAAGTCATAGCCGCCCTTATATTGGGTCTACTAATTGGATCAGCAACTACATCACTTGCAGATTCTAGTGATTCCGTACAAGCCGTTTTTGCAAAATTCAATTTCGTAGTGAATGGTGAAAAGAAAGAAATAAAAACGACGCCCCTTGTCGTTGAAGGAACGTCGTATCTGCCGGTGCGTGAAGTGTCAAGTCTTCTTGGGTATGAACTTGGATATGATGATGCTACCAGGACAATTAAATTAGAACAGAAACAGACGGTGGGAGGTAAGCCTTTGCCTGATAATAATATTAACTATAATGATAATTCGGAATGGATTTCAGTAACGGAACTGGCTAAATTAGTTAAAGTATCTTTTAGAGCTGATCCACCAGAACTTACAATACAAAAGGGGGATAACGTAAAAAAATATCTTTATCCAGATCCTAACGTCGTTATTTCTAACGGCTCTACGTTTATTAAAATAAACTCATTAAAGGAATTCGGTCTTATTGATTAGTAGTCACCGCCTCCGCGACTTTGCACAAACAGTTGTATGTTGACACTCGATACTATGCGCCCAAGAGAATTGGGCGTTATTTTAATTTCATGCCATCCTCTCAATACTTTACCACTAGTGTCTTTTGATAAAAAAGGTATAATATCAAAATCGTCTACGCTTGTGCCTGTTAATGTGGTATTGTTTCCATCGACATCGAGAGAAACTGAAGACGGAGTAGGACCTTCGAAAATTCCGTATTCAATATCATGAGTGTGCGACGGGATTTGATGCGTATGATCCATTCCGTGTGTATGTGGGGCAATTGAGTGAGTGTGATCCATTCCGTGAGAATGATCTAATGTGGCATATTGATGATCGTGGTGATCAAGAATATGACGATGACCTCCTGATGGAACCCATGTTACTGAACCTCCTCCTACCGTTTGTAATTGAGTCCCATAGTCAATCCCGTGATCATGATTTGGCTGAAATGATACCATATCATTGGTTGTTCCTGAACCTATATTCCATACCCCTCCTCCAGTTGTGCTTAAACCAGTTTGTCCACCGGAGACTCCTGTAGTAGTAACACTACTCGGACCCGAAGTCGTAGCCCCGCCACTTGCCGTCGTAGTTGTGCTACTTGGACCTGATGTCACAGCAGGCGCTGCTTCAATCGCTCTTTCGTACGACCTGAATGCCTCAGACTTATAAGAAAGCCTGACCTTATTAATACGAGCTGTCTCTTCCGGAATGTAGAGTCGAAGCACTGCCGGATGCAGAGGATCACAATTATCTGCAAAATCATGACTATCAAGGTTTGTCGCACCTTGGGCGTATACCTCACTAATCCGCTGCCGATTGGCAAGATCCGCAATCGTGCCAGAAAGATCCTGTCCACGATTAGCAATTTCTAGCTGAACATCTCCTGGGGCACCGCGCAAATCATTTTTAGAAACCTTTACGATCCGTGCAATAAAGTCCTCGCCCATCTCTGCATCTAGCACTCTCACATTTGCCCCTGAAACAAATTTATAAATTTTCTGTCCATTTAATTGACTGATCTCAGATGCAGAGGTGCTATAGGTGACACGTGGTTCTTTTAGTTGATTTAAAAGTGTTACGCATCGCGCTTTAAGCGTTTCTGCAAATTGAAACCTCGTATCTGCGAAAATACGTGAAACGATACCATACTTCTCCTGAGCTGCAGCGTCTTCGACGTAGGGGATCCCCCCGTTAATCTCCGAAAAAGTAAGTTGATTTACACCTTCACCATAACCAAGCCCATACATTCTGGTGCAAAGTCCAGTGGGATCCACTGTTTTAGTAATACCTTGCATATTTGTGCCATATCGAATATAGACATCCACACCCTGTGAGGGCTCCATAAGGTTTATTTTCCACGGATAAGATGTTGTGTCATAGCTCCATTGGTATTCCTCATCAAAAGGCTTCGGGACACTGAATAAGGCGGACAGCAGATTTTCGTTTTCCCAGTTATATTCAAATTGTCGGTGAAAATCGATTGCTCCCAGCTGCCAACGTTCCGTGGTCTGCTTTGATAATATATAGGTCAGTACGTTCGCCGTGTATACGCCCAAGTTGCCGATCGTATGGTACAGGAACATGACATCATCAAGTAACGTTGCCAGTACATGCTCACATTGATACGTGACAGTTTGACCATTATTGCTGCGTGTTGCTGTGTTCGGCACAATTCGGAAAAGCTCCACTCGCTCACGCTCATCATACAGCTCGACAAAATAAAGCGACTTGCATTCCTTCACCTTTGGATCATTCGCTGGCAGGCTGAAGCTTGCTGTAAATAAGCCATTCAGCGGCATGCTGTAGCCAATAGAAAAGGCGTTTTCAAGAAAGGCAACTCGACGCATTTGAGTGTCATAAATTGTCACTGGTGCCTTTGGCAAGATAACCAACTCCTAAACGAATTTATCTCGATGTGTAATTTGAAGCTGCACGGTTCGTCCGCTCTCAGCATCTGAATATTTCAGTGAATTTTGACCAAGGACTAGATCGATTAGATCGCCACTAACGTATTGAAGAGAATTGATACCATTTTTAGTCACCGTAAGGTTTTTACTGTCCATGACAATTTTGTCGCCTGGTTGAAAATCTCCACTGAATATAATCTTATCGACATGATATTTCTTGGATTTTGCTGTCATGGATCCCAAGACATTCATAACTGCTTTGTAGAAAATCTCACGAGTCATCCAAACTGGATCCATCGAAGTTTCGCCATCTAATTGGACAGAGAAGAATAACTCGCGAGTTCCATTGGCTGCTAACGTGCCCTCGCCATCGAGATTCGTTTTTGAGTTAAACTCTACAGTCGTCTTTGATGTTATTCCGCCTTCTCCGTTCAGGTTAATTGAAACCATAATGTCATACGACATAGAACGATTGAATGCCATTCTATTAAAACGATTACGGTTGAACATGGTTCACCGTCCTTTGATAAAGTGAAAAGCCCTTCCTGTTAACGGGAGGGCTGCTTGCTGCGTATAATCGTCCTATTGCTCACCAACATAAATTCTAAGCGAGACTAATGTATGAAAAGTAACTTCCCACCAATACAATTGCTATAAATGATAATACATAAAGAGGGATCATTCGTTTTTTAAATTGATTAACTAGATAAGGTATTGTGTATATAGCACATAAGACATACAAAACCCCTCTCAGTCGGGTATCACCTGATCCGGCATAAGCGTAAGAATATGTTGCCCAATAAAATAAAAGGATGAATAATACAAGATACATTTTTTTAATATTTCTAAATGACATAAGTGCCATCAAAAACAGTGGCAGAACAGCCCACCACACTAAACCACCAAGAGTAATCAAAAGATTACCTGTTGTTGTGTATGTTAAAAATGAATCTGATCCAAACATACCCCTGATAGGTCCAGGCCCTAAAATAAATCTCCCCATAGAGAACGGTAGACTTAAAAAACTGATGTTATTTAAATTTGTTATATTGCCTCCATCATAAGCTTCTGAGTAATTGACAGTGTAAACTAACAAAGTCGATAACCCTTTCTGAAACAATGGAACAGACGCCACCACAATTCCACCCATTAAAACCGATGCAAAAAAGAATCTTTTATTTTTAACTAAAGTAACAAAGATAATGAGCGCGATTGAAGCAATCGCCATGTAAGGAAACCACTGTCGGATGTCTTCTAATACAAACCAGGACAACGCTAAACCGATGATCCTAATAATTGACCATCGTTTATGCAAAAATAATTCTAACAAGATGTAAATAAATAAGACAAGAAAATAAACAAACATTACATCTTTTAGATTTCGTATTGCAGTCCATGTAATAATCCCGTTAAAACCGATAAATAACAACCCGTAGTAAACTGTTTTGGACTTAATCAGAAATGTTTTTGTCAATATAAGGTACACAAACATCAACATGTTGATTAGCAATAGAACATTCCCGAGACGAACAAAAAACACGCTAGGATCGAAAATATTAGTTTTGAAGATAAGGGTACCATATAAAACATAAGTAAAATTAAAGTCATTTTTTACTATTTCGTACCAATTTTCTGAATCGTATGCTTGTAACATAGTATTGAAGTACGCTGTTTCATCACTTCCATATGTGGAAGTGCCTGTAGCAGACAACTCAAGCTGCAATATAATTAGCCAACCAATGTTCCAAGCTAAAGATGAAAAGATGATAAATCCACAACTTTTATTAAATTGCGTTTCTCGAAATAAATAAAATAATTGGATTGCCAAAATTAGTAGTATAACCACAAAAATAGACTCCTTCTGACTGATAGAATAGGACTATTATATCAGAATTTGTCAAACAGTCGACAGTATATTACAGCAACAGCTTAGTCCAACTACGCATCTATAGCTTTAGAAAACCCGGATAAAGATTTAATATGCTCATATCCTTGTTTAATGAAATTATCCGATTCTCCTTCCACCTCAGGTTCATATGAATAAACTTCCTGATGCACATAACTTTTTCCATCAGTATAATGGCTTTGGGATAAATAGTAGTTTAGTGTAATTGCTATTTGATTTTTGCTACCGCTTATCGTATCGATACGGGCATAAGCGTTTTCCACCATAACTCCTGATTCCGTTTCAACTGCCCTCAGTATTGCCAACTTAAATCCCTCCCTATATTAACCAAGCTGTCCCCGACCACATAACCATTTTTGCTAAATCGGTATCGAAATACATATATCCTGCATCTCCAGTAGCCATTGTAAGAGCAGTTCGTTCTGCAGTCGTCCCATTGCCACATCCGAAAGCTCTCCATGTACCCGGTGTACCAGCTGCCGTAGGTTTCCAATGCGAAATGTTTTTAGTTCTAGATGGGGAAGAGTTAAAAACCACATCCAACAGTGTATATGCACCACTTGTTGGAGCTGCTGTTCCGAAGGTCATAGGTAGCAGGTTTTGCGTTCTGTTTTGGCCTCTTACTTTTGGGATATGTCCCACATAATCATAGTACAGCGCACCTTCGTTTTCAGTGATCTGTGTGTTGTCTCCAAGCTGAATGACTCCAGATACTCTATTCCTATCGCTTGCAGTCATCCATCCCAATTTTTTTCCGTTAGTCATATCGGGAACAGCGGGAGAATATACTGATCCATCTTCTTTCCTTACTCTTCGATAGCCGAAATCAATCGCAGGCTGAAACGCACTATCTGAAACAACAATACCAAGCGGAGCTCCATAAAAGGTATTATTCTCCATATCTATAAACACTGTCATGTTCGAGTTAGAGTTAGTCAGTATTTCGATTGGAACTGCATTATCGCCCTTAAGCTTGCAAAAATTATCAAAAAAATGGATATTGTCTAATAGAAAAGTAAGCGAAACTCCACCAACGAACTTAAGTATTCGAGAATCTGTGTACTCTGTCCCCATATCTCCTGTGTGATTCCGCATATTGCACGCTTGAATAACAAAGTTCTCCATTGGATTATTGTTCACTGATCCATCGAATAAGAAAGTTGCTTTTGTCTGCTCCATGTGGCATTCAAAGAATGATACTTTCGCACCCCCAGCAAGAACGTGGGCTTCGTCATTCATGTAAAAGTTGCAAGCATTGTATGAAACATGCGTATTTGCCAACTCAGTACCACCAACAACACTGGTTTTTCTTAACGAGGTACCGTACTGGCAAAAAAGTATATCGCATTTATTAAATTCGAATATCGTTAATCCTTGACATTGATGACCTACTTTAAATCCTGTAACCCCTACTTTATCGAAAGATCCTTCGCTTACATAATGTAGGTTATACCCTACACCTTGTGTTCCAAAAGATCCGTCACCAGAAAAGTTACGTTGAATATTAATGTTTTCAAGGAAAACTCCTCCGATGTTTGTTGATTCAATTAGAGGTCCAGATGGTGAGTTTTTCTTTTGAAAATGTATCGCAACACCATTACCATTGTAATTAATTACAGTTGGTTGCCCGTAGATCTTTCCTTTTGCCCCTACAATCCTTATCGTTCCCCAAATGTACAGTGTGCCTGTTGTTCGATATGTTCCTTGCGGGAGATACAGTATTCCAGTGGATTGGATAGCAGCATCTATCGCCGCTTGAATTGCTGCTGTATCATCTGTTGAATTGTCACCCTTAGCTCCAAAAGCTGTCTTTGCATTAGTAATCCCTGTCGCAGTTTCCGCCTTATACGCAACAAGATCGACACTTAAATCCTCGATATTACCTTTGAACGTATCGTGATCATATGCAGTAAAGTTACGTGATACTTGAGCTCCGATACTCCAACTCTTGGCTGTGCTCTGGAAGCCCCTTGTTACCCCTGTAAGATCGTTACCACTTATCCCCGTGTATAAGATCGTCTCTGCTGTCTCGTCGTTTCCTATTGTGGCTAGATTCGGTGCTGCCGGGAGAAGCCCGGCATTAACGACAGATAGAGTTGTTTCTACATCTGTGATCGCCGCAGATAGCTCCGTTTGTGGCGAATTCGCAAGTGCCGGATACATTGGCGTTTGAGCCATGTTTCATTCTCCTCTCTAGCTCAATGTCATGACGACAGCGTCTGCAGAAAACCGTAGCCTATCGCCATCGAGTATAGTCCGTTGATTGTCTATTGCTCCGAAGTAAAGAAGATTTCCACTTGTTAGAGCATCACGAATACCAATATGCGTTACCGTTCCCCAGTCGGCCGTAGCAACCGGAAAAACAATTTCTGCATTGTTCTTGATTGTTTCCTTGCCGCTCACTATAGCTGGAGCTGAGCAAATAATTGATTGCCTAGCATAATCCCCGCCTGTCACTTCTGTGCCCAAATCGCCTGCTGTCGGATTACTCGTATATAGAGCAACGTAAACATTAGTCGGCCTAGTGTAAGCTGTATTGCGGAATACCTGGTTCAATAGTGCAGAAGCTAAAAAGTTTGAAATGTTCACTCGCTTCACTCCACTTCATATTCATTGGTTAGGGTTAAACCGTGAATTGTATTTACCCCCGTGTTTATTAAAGTAATAGTCGGTTCTGTCTTCACGTTTCCACTAGAAACGATAGTCAAGGTTGACGGTGAAGATGTAATTGTAATATCCGAGTTGTGCTCCTGTCCGAAAGCGAAAGGTTCAAAAGCGATAAGCGGTAATTTAAAGAAAGCCAGTGAGAATACCCGTTCAGGCACTAGATTACCAACTAACCGCACCACATAATAGATACCTGGCTCATAGTCAAATTCTAACTTAATTGACCGCGGTCGTCCGCTGCTGTTTAGCAAGAAAGCCGCGAATTGGCGTATCCGCTGCTGTAGTGTAACTCGATTCAACTCATAAGCCCAAGCTAGTGGAAAAGAAAAGGACCTTGGCCCCAAATCAGCGCCAAAGTCCCATAATCCGTGTTTTCCTGAAATGGCTAACGTTCGATCCACCGTAGATGGCAGAATGGCGTGTTCATGACCTGGCTGGATGATGAGTCCAAAGTAGTCTAACGAATACCCGTCCAAAGTAATCATAACCCGATCTCCCTCATCGCTGAATTGACGATTCCATTAAGCTCCTGATTCATAGGAACAGCTATAACTTGTGCAATTTCCTTAGAATCCAAGTGGATCTTAACCACCACATACTCCGGGCTAGAATTTACCATGTTTTTTGACTGCTCATGTGTGTATACTTGGGCGCCCCGTGGGAGATTGACTAACTCAGGGCCTTCCTCCCCAACCAAAGATAAACCGCCTGGAGCAGAGTTTGTTCCCGTTGCGAACGCAGGAATCGAAATTGTTGCGCTATATCCTGACTTACCCATTCCTGCCTGGACACCTTCTGATCCGCTTTTAAAAATTCCTGAAATTAAATCCTTGACCTTTGTTGCATAACCCATAACCCTTGATACAGCTCCGCCAACATACTCTTCAATCTTCGTCGGTATATTTTTGATAAAGTCAACAATGCCATCGACAATGTTTTTGCCGAAATCACCAGCCGCTGTATATGCTTCTGTCCCGAAATCTACAATACCGGTTACTGTATCCGTAAACCATTTAGAAATCTTAGAAGGCAGCTCCTTGATGAAATTAATAATACTATCAACAATTGACTGTCCAGCTTCTTTTGCTTTCAAATTTGCATTCGTCTGCCACTCCGACATCTTGGTCACAACTTGTACAAGCCAATTCCAAACCTTGCCCGGCAACTCTGCGAAGAAATCTATAACGCCCTTGATGACTGAAGATCCAACCTCAATTGCCTTATCTCGCATGTTATCATGCCATGTTTGAAAATTCGTATATACTTTCACAAGCCATTCCCATATTTGCCCTGGCAAGTTCTCAAAGAACTGAATTAATTTCGGAATGCCTTCGGAAGCTGCTTTAATCATCCAACCTATTCCGTAACCAATTGCATAGGGAATCTTAACTAAGTATAGATCGACCAGAAATGTATAAATTCGTCCTGGCAATTCAGCGAAGAATCCAACAACCGTATTGAAGGCTGCTGGAATGTCTTTTGTGAAGAATTCAGTAATGGAATTCCAAGTCTCTATAGTGATCTGCTTCACCGAATCCCAAACCTCAGTCACTTTAACCGAAATTACAGTAAATACATCAATTGCAGTCTTCTTCATCCATTCCCAAGATGCAGAAAGTAAAGCAGTTACCTTATCCCAGTTCATATACAGCGCCACGCCTGCCGCAATAAGAGCCCCAACAGCAAGCGCTACAAGTCCGATAGGGTTAGCACTCATAGCGGCGTTCAAAAGCCACTGAGCGGTTGTCATGGTCGCTGTAGCGAGTTGCCAAGCTTTGTATAAACTCACAACTGTATTAATGATCGACTGGGCCGCAATAACTGCGGTAACGCCGACAATGGCTGGTAGCAGTAAATTTAAGTTACCAATCACCCACTCAATGGTAGTACTCAACCTTTCGAATATTTCAATAGCCACATTTATGGCACCTGATACAGCTTCTTTGATTTCAGGAGTTTTTGAAGTAACCCACCCTGAGAACTCCATGAGTAAAGGCAGAACCTTCTCGCTTAAAGGAACAATTAGACTCGTTTGAATGTTGCGGCCAATGCCTTGCATCGCTTCGGTAAACGTTTTATATTCAGCTTGATTGATTTGATCAAGTGTATCCGCAGCCATATTAGCTTTACTTTCAACGTTAGCCAGTGATGTAATTGCAGTTGCTTCCAAATCCTCGAACTGTGTTCCGAAGAGCGAAACCCCAATTTGGTTTTTCAAAATGGGATCTTCCAACTTACTTAGCGCTGATACAACTTGGCCAAAAGATTCCTGGGCGCTTTTCCCACCATTGGCAAAAGATTTCGTTAAAGCATCTGCATTTAATCCGAGTTTCTCAAAAGCTGACTTCGAGCTATCAGATCCATCTTTTGCACGAATATTAAACTCTTTAATTGAGTCTCCAACTTTATCTATCGAAAACGCACCATTTGCAGCACCTTGAATGAGGATGTCGGTGAATTGATTTGCTGAGAAGCCTAAAGCTTTGAATTGAGGCGAATACTCATTTAGCGTGTCAAGAAGATCACCATTTTTATTTGCCCCGTTCTGTGCACCTTGCGCGATCAGGGTGTAAGCCTCATCACCGTTAATGCCGAATGTTTTCATAAGACTGTTGGCAGCATTAATCGAATCGTTAACTTCAAATTCGAATGTATCTCGAAGCATCAGTGCATTTTGAGTCAGATTCTTGAGTTCTTCCCCGGATGCTCCAGTTGTCTGTCTTAAGTTTGCCATTGATTTGGCAATGTCATCGAATGATTCACCATAGTTATTGTCGTAGATATCAGTGAGTGTATCTTTAAACTCAACCATTTCATCGTTCGAAGAACCTGTGGAAGATTGGAAATCCGCTACAGCTTTTTGCAAATCATTTACGCCTTCAATAACTGATCCGACAGCAAGCCCAGCGACAATGGCACCACCAAGCGCAGCAGCTGCCTTCACAATCTTGCCTAAAGTTAAGTGCAAACCCCCAGCAGACTCGTCAATTCCTTCAATTCGTTCCTGAGCTTCTTCGTCGCGAATAAATATGCTTCCAAAGAGCTTAAATATCTCCATTTTGTTCACCTCGCAAGCTGTGCAGGATAAGCTCTACATCATCCATTATGTCTTCTTGCGATTTCTGAATCTCATTATTTGATGGACTAGTAGCGTCATTATAAAAATCGGTAAAAGGAATGAATTTATCCTTTTTCACGAAATGGTGAAAATGAACAAGCCACATCTGGTAAGCTTTATCTTTTTGCTTACTTTTCACAGCGGCAATTAAGAGTTTGGTCACATACTTCACTGGCATTCTCATCACATGATGAAAATTGTATTGGCTATGCAGTAAATGGTGAGTTTCTTCAAACCCTACTGCATAGCCTGCTTGAAAAAATCAATCAATTCTTTATCAGTGAAGATCGCTTTGAATGAAGTAAGAGTAACAATAAAATTCTGCTTCTTAACATCTTCGACAGTCTTTCTCTCCACTGCCGCCACGATTCCAAAAACTTCTTCCTTTGCCTTGCCAGAGTTCTTAAATATATGTTTGAACAAATCAATGCCAACAGAAGTTTTGTCTACTCGTTTACCTTTATTGTCTTCCGCTAGTTTCTTTCGATAATCGTCGATTTCTAATTTTTCGTATAGATCTACAACCAATGGTAACATGTCAAGCGCTTGTTCACTTGTAATTGCCATTTTTATTACCTTCTTCCTTAAAATAAAATAGAGAGAGCTATTGTCGCCCTCTCTTTGTTGCTTTCCTATGCAGTTGTGAAATTGGTAATGTTATTTGCTGCTAACGCATTGCCAAATAAATCCTTTACGTTCGACGAACACACGGCCACATAATCTGTAGTAGCCGTTAGATTAGCAGTAGGGTCGAATGTCACGACAGTTTTCGCTCCATTTATAGATAATGTACCTGGCACTAAAGTTCCATCGGATCCCTTCATTACGTAGAAGTTCGAACCATTGACCACAGAAGGTCGAATAGCTTTTGAAAAAGTCCAAACAAAGTTAGCAGTTACTACTACAGCTGTAGCAGCATCAGTTGGACTCGTCGTCACTGTCGGTGGCGTTGTATCAACGGTTAATTTAGGGTAGTAAATTTTGAAAGGAACCGTGTCAAGATCAGAACCGTCATAATGAGCAATGAAGGTGATTGGCAACACGCCTTCGTTCTTGTCTGCTGTCTTAAGTGATATCCCTTCCGTGCTTAAGGCATTAAAAATTTGAATGACGACTGGATCATTACTTCCTGATAGGCGACCAACCCAAGTAATATTATCGACGTAATTGCTAAGCTGGATCGAATTCGAAGCAGTGATGATATCGTAATTCGTGTTACTTACGGAATCAATGGTCCCTGTTGTTAATGCAGTCGCTAGAACTTCGGGTGTAAGTTCTAACATATTCGCCATAATAGAGACATCCCAAAAATCAATGTTCTCTAGACCCTTGGCCCGACCTTTCACACCATCGACTTCAATCTGTCTAATCGTGGGTTTTGCATTAAATTCTCCACCACCGCGAGTCGCGCCTAATAAACTGCCAGAACCTGTCGTAATATCGTAATTCTTATAAAAAGCTCCGGCATCCAAAAGCAAATGGTCCGCTGTTTGATCTGTAAAGCCTGAATACTGTGTCATACATTGCCTCCAAAGGTTCTGACTTGATAAATAATCTTGCGTCTCCGAATTCGCTTATCATCATCTAAGAGAGATAATCGATTGTCCCGGTAAATAATAAAAGCCATCCCATTAGTGCGAATGACTTTTCTGTGTAAAGATTGATCAATCTTCTCCATCAGTGTTTCTAACGCTATGGTATCTCCATTTACTGGGGAATCCCAGCCATCAACATGAAGGACAAAATTCTCCATTGTACCATCATCAAAACTATTAGGAAGATCATATACCAAGTAAGGGAAACTTGCCGACTCAGATGCGAGCTCATAATACACCCGTGGGTGCTGGGCTTTAAGCATTGATTGAATAGCTGTCCGCAGCGCAATGACTTTACTCATCATCATCTCCCCCTTGCTCATTGGCGTCCTCACTGATCAAACCTTCAGCTCGGTTCATATCCTCGATCGATGAGATGTAGACACCCATGATGCGTCGTATGTCATCAATATTCTCAAACACGGCATTCATCAGGATAGCTTTTCTCCGCTGACCTCGTGTGCCCAGCTCTTGTTCAATACCATACCAGGTATTGTGCTTAATACCGACCTGCAAATCCACTTCCCGCTTACGCGCCCAATATTGAAATGACTTCATGATACGCTTAGAGCGCTTCATACCAACTTGACTCTTCGCTTGTTGCATGACCCGCTTCCGAATCAGCTTTCCGACTTCTCGCAGCGCAGCCATTTGTAACTGCTTGAGCGTATACTGAGTTCTGTCAATATTAGATATGAACTCTACGCCATCTCGTGTGATACGGACTGTTCTTGGCATTGCCATTACATCACCCCATTAACCAGTCCGGAGCACGTCAGCTCCATTTCTTCAGTGCTAATGGCGTATGTACGAATGACGGCATAACGATTATTTTCGAAGATAACGGTTTGTTGCCCATCATACTCGTAAGCATGAATGATAAACACAATTTCCGGCTTTAATCCAGCTGTCGCCGCACTATAAAACTCATTTCGACCAACAGACTTTATCCCGCAGAAAATAATCACTTCGGAATCAGTTGAAATTGGATCACCGATTTCATTTTCACCTTCAGTTTGTCCAATTAGAATTAACTCATAATCGTAGGTCATGTGCCTTGACCTCCCGCGCTGAAAATAAGGTTGTGAAGTCTAAATTGAAGGTGTCGCGGTATTGCCCCTTCGCTGTCTCGGCTTTGATAACGCCACGTTACATAATCGACAACAAAAATTAAATGATTCGCGTTAGATTCACCTAATACTATTCCTTTTTCACTTGTAAGCTCTTCGATGACTCCATTTACAATCGCTGTGAGATAGGAATCTCTCACAGCCGATCGTATTCCGAGTCGATCCTTAACAAGGCCAACTACGGTTTGGATATCCATAACTAGGACTTGGTGACAGTAACAGTGTAGACTTTAACCGTTGTGCCATTCGTAACAGTAATCGTTACAGTGTTGGCACCTGCAGACCATGTAGCAGCCGCACCACTTGCAACAGGTGTTGCACCATTTAGGATTGTTACTGTTGCGCCTGTCTTAGATGCTGTTGCCGTCAAAGTATTTGTTGCGTCGGTTGTCGCAACGGTGTAGTTTTCAACTGTACTGCTGAAAGCTGGTGAAAGAGTCTTACCGCCTACGGTCAGTGCGGATAAATACGCATCCGACGGATTCGCTGTATCTGGAGCAAATGCAACACTCGTCGTTGGATTCGCATTGCTAATATTGACGATAACAAATCCTTCACCAAATACAGCCTTCCCGTCATAACGAGCAGTACCTTTGAATACGGTTTGGTCTTCAATGAAACGAACGTGCTCCGATTGTGCCAACTGAATCCCTGCACGCTCGGCCAGTAAATACAAGGAGCCATATCCACCAATAATGTCTCCGTCAGGAATAAAGTCTAAGATTTCAATGTCACCGGAAACAAGTGGCATGGTCTGATTCATAGAAGCAACTAGCGCTCCTGCAGCATTGAACACAACCATTTTGGACATGAGCAGAGCATGCGTCTGTGTATTCATTGCCCAAAATTTAGAGCCATTACTATAATTAGCTCGGGCTACCGATAGATTTAACATCAACGTCGAGAAGAAACTTTCAGCTGTCATACCAGAAGGATTGATTTTAAGAAGGTTTGAGGTATGAAGATCTGTCCAAGTAGGCGATTTTGCTCCCCAATCAGATGGTTGAGAAGTCTGAGCTAATCGTTTCGCAATACCCAACGGCATTTTCTTACCAGTTCCATACAGAATTGCTTTATCTACTGCAATGCCAATTGCTTGGGAAATGGCATCTAGAATTTCTGCTGCAAGGTTCATATCGGAATCTTCCAATGTTGCATTACAAATTGGAATAAACCCACCTACTTTATACCCATCAACTTCAATCTGCGAAAAAGCAATTGCCAATTCATTCAGATTGGCGCAAGCTTCCGTCCAAACCCCCTCTGGAATGGCTCCCGAAATCGTTTGACGAGCAGTCCCCTTAAGTGGGCGAAGATTAATTCTGTTGATTAATTTGCTATAACGATGTAAATTATCACGAATTAGGCTAAGCATTACATCCGGAATCGTTAGATCCGCGCCCGTCACAGCTCTAGTTTGTGAAACTTTGCCCAATTCACGAACCTGATTGAGGAAGTCCTTTACTTCACTTCTTGCTACCAACGCCGAACGCTGTTCAAAATTAATACCTCTGAAAAAACCGATCATTCTGCTTTCGCCTCCTGTTTGTTGTTGACTTCGTGTATCTGGTGTTGGTACTGGAACTGGCGTTGTAACATTATTTGGAGCCTGACTATTCAGTTGTTCGAGTTCTTTCTCAAGCTCAGCGATCTCGCTTTCAAGCGTCACCTTCTGAGCGTCTAGCTCACTCATTTCTGTATCCAAGATCCCAATGCTTTCTTCGACAACGGCAATTTCCTCATCGGTTTGTGCTTCTTCGACCGCGGCCTCTAGCTCTGCCGATCTCGTTTTGAATCCTTTCTCTTGCTCAACGATTTCAGCGAGTGCTGATTTACGTTGTTGAATTTTTTTGGCCAACATAATCTGTCTTAAAGACATTGTTTATTCAACCTCGCTTTCAATTGGTGTTTTCGTTGTTGCATCTGCTTGTCTTTGTGCTGAGCAATTACATTGTGCCTAGCCTGCACGCCTGTAGCTTCATATGCTGGGAATGTACATACTGATACTTCGTGCAAGTCGATCTTCTGAATGATCCATTTGACCGTCCCGTCATCGCGCCATTCCGTGCTTTCTTCCAAAATGTTAAAGCCGAAGCTGCACTGATCCACATCTCCACGTTTAACACGCTCGTATATGTTAACCGCGTCGGTATCGTTTGGATTAATCTTCACCCTTCCCCATAAGCCATGACTATCGACTTTAAGTTCGAGTGTTCCAGATTTATTGCGGCCAAGTACCAATGTTGAATCATGATTAATGAGTCCTCGAATATCGTTTCCCATCGTCTCCCCGAAAGCCCCTGGTGCGATCTCTTCATAGGCTCCGGGCCATAACTCCGTTTGTTTGTTGAATACTGCAAAGTAACCTTCAATGTGCATGTCTTGGCCATCTTGCTCCGCTCGAGTCTTCAATTCTGTTTGCAGGCTTCGCGTTTGCTTATTTTCTCTACTCATTCTTCACCACCACCTTTTAATTTTTTCTGATCGCCAATCATGCCTGCTGGAATATAATTCTCTAGGATGATTCGCTCGTTCAGCCCATCAAGCGGGGAAAGCCCAATCCAATCTCTTACCTCATTTCCTAGCATCAAGCTTCGTACAAATAAATTGCTTCCCACTTCTGCCAATTCCTTGAGATCGTAGGCGTAAAGGCTACGCGGATTAAGTTTGAAATAAAGATCTGGGCTTAGCAGAAGCTTGCGAGTTAACTCTTGCTCAAGCCCCTTAGCGATCGGCATAAGCGTTGAATTAATAAACGTGTTGTACTCATCCTTATTAAACTCTCCCACACCAACGAAAAAAGCCGGCACTCCAAAGAGTCCAGCTACCGTTCGTTTATCCAATTGCACAGCATCATTAATCGCAAGGTCTGCTAGAGACAATGGTTTAATCTGTTCAACTTCAATCATTTCCGCGGGAACGATCCATGGTTGACCTGCTTGTGATCGTTTCAAATACATATCGTAGACACGATCTCGCCCTTCCTCACTTGATAGTTCAGCGGTATTAGCATCCACCTTTACAATCAATGAGGGCCTGTACTTGTCGGACATATAACCTTTTTTCGTTGCGGTTGCCTGCTTCAGGTTATCGACAATCTCTTTCAATACCACCCGAAATCCTTGACCAATATAAGGCCGCTCTGGATCCGGATTCACGATAAAATGTAGAACCTCGTCATATCGATAAGTCATACCTCTATACGAGATTTGATAGGCATCAGCAGTGTCCGTAAAATTTACATAGGATGGCTTCAATGGAATCAAATCCGCAATCAGACCATTGTTAATTTTAGGGTAAATGACGCTATTTCCAGCACCGTCAAGCAGCAAAGTGTAAACGATGTTGTACATCCATGCTTTGCGTGTCGTAAGACTATAAGGGTTAACGTCAATCTTCCTCGATAACTCATTTCGAACACGAACATCTCCATCGGCTGTATTCGCCATTAGATGAATGGTCATTGTGCTAATAAGTTCCGCTATCTTATGAACGGCCATCCTGACTTCTGGGTTATCTGAAAGACGGGTATATCCGGGCACGCAAAGCGTTTCGTTAGCATCGCTTGATAAAAGCCAGCCAACTGATGAATTAGGAGCTGCTCTTGTATCGGTAACATTCTTAGAGCGTTGCTTCTTTCTACTCATTCTTCACCTCCTCCCTTTAACCAGCCTGCGGCGGTACCCGCTCTTTCCATGTTCTCCAACTTACGGACACAGCCAAAAACAGCAGCATCGAAAATATCAATGCGCTGCTCAGGGGCAACCTTCTCATATTGGATCATATCATCCGTTTTCTCGATGGCTCTTACATTTTGCAGACAATATTCAAATGCCTGGGAGTGAAGATAGTAGAACTTACCTTCTTTCGCCTTAGCTTCGATCCTACGGAATCCTTGCGATTTTTTCCAAAAATACTGAGGCTGATCAATGATTGTAAATCCAGCTCTCTTCATACCAAGGTAATACTCTGCACTGAACTTTCGATCGTGCCCAACTTGTTTGATCTTAAATCCCATTTTTTTCATCTTTACAAACCAATTGACAATGTCTGAATAGTTAACGACAGGAGAATTACACATCGTTAACCAACCATCATCCTTCCAACCAAACAAGGGAATGTTGTCCTCGTCAGCCTTCTTGGCGGCTGCGACAATGGGGAACCAGGCGTGAGTAATGGTGATATCTATACCTTGATACTCACCATACAAAGCAGCTGCTGTCAGATCGTGTAGCTTGGATAAATCTGCACCGCCGTACCAATCGATCGGCAATCGAGCCAACTCTTCCAACGTCCACGAATGTTTGTGATCAGATGTTCGAAACTCATCGAGATTGAAATATGCACGCATCGCTGCCGTATAAATATTGAGTGATTTCGCAAAGAAATCCTTTCGCTGTTGCGGATCATTTTGTGCCTGTAACGAATCGTTAAGGATATCCTCTGGCCTAATCGTGATACCATAATTCGGATTAGCCTTTTCATGTTGGATGGGATCCGTATAGTCATTGACTTCGCCTTTCTCGTCCTCATCTGCCTTGCACATGAAAACAAAATAAGCTTCGTCAGTGACGGAGCCATTTAATATCTTTTTGCAGTATGTCGAGCGCTGATAACAAAACGATGTCATGTCATCGCCGGCAGTGGTAATGCCTATCATTAACTTATTTGAATAAGCTTTCATCGCTTCTTTGATGATGTTGTACTGCTTCGGTTTTTTATAAGCATGTACTTCATCCGCTATGCCAACGTTACAATTCAGTGAATCCTGTGAATCGGGATTTGCTGCCAGTGCCTTGATATAGAGTGAGCCGTCGCCTAGATTACCTGTAATGCTATGCTCTTGGTTATTATCAAGGATCCGAAAGTTATCTAGCTCCTCCATCTCGTCCAGATTAAACAAAATGAATTTAAAGCTTTGCAACGATTGTTCCAGTGCAGCGCCAACAATATATAACTTCGATCCCGATCTCCGGTTTAATATGGACAGTGACCACGCGAGAGCTGCAACAAACCTAGTCTTTCCATTTTTTCTCGGAATGAAAATGAATGCTTCCGTGAATCTACGAAGCTTGGTTCCCGCCTTATAGAATCCCATCAGGTTATAGACAATGTACTTTTGCCAAGGTTCAAGTAGAAAGGGCATTCCCCGAAGTGGAGTACCATCTAACATTTCACCTTGGTCATGAACGAAGGTCGTTTCGATAATGCCAATTACAAACTCTGCTTCCTTCGTATCGAATGTATAGGCAACATTCTGAAGATCATCTAAGAAGCGTTGACATCCTTGTATCATTTCCTTACATGCAACCTTCTTGCCTTCTACAATACTTTGTGCATACTCCATGACCACATCGAAATTATTTGATTGCTGCTTCAGTTTCTTTTTCATGTCAGCTTGGAGATGGCCGCAGCCAATTTAGATTTACCTTTACCCTTGCTATTACCATTACTCGTAGGTGAAGACTTCGGATTCAAATAAAGTCGATCTGAGTAAGCAAGTATATCTTTCCTCAGCGTTTCAAGAGTCGCAACGATCGGTG
The DNA here is from genome assembly GCF_013141695.1 of Paenibacillus plantarum. Taxonomy (GTDB): domain Bacteria; phylum Bacillota; class Bacilli; order Paenibacillales; family NBRC-103111; genus Paenibacillus_E; species Paenibacillus_E plantarum. The sequence goes on along the minus strand of NZ_WHNY01000009.1, from coordinate 32,979 downwards.
CCTTCTTACTTCCACCTTGTCCTGTATCCACTTCAAATTCATAACCACTCTGTTCGAATTGAGTTGAAAGTATTTCATACTGAGCGGCTAATTCTGAGTATATCTCGATGACCCGACTATATTCCTTCTTGTACACTCCGAGCCTCTTCATTTCAGAAATGGTTTGCTTTTTCACTTTCTCTTTCTTCAAATCTGACTGTGTCCTGGCCGTGCCTTCGGCCCCTCCATCTTCCATGCCCATCACCTCCCAAAAAAAGTTTCTGGGACCCGCGCTATTGGAAATACCTCCCCCCATCGGTCCCTGTATGTTTTCAAATTCAAAAAATTAAGAGGGGGGGATAATCTTTTCTTTCCAGTACAATCCTGCTGTTGTTAGCTGGCCTGTTACTCGGTCATGCATCTTATCATGGCATTTCGTGCAAAGGCTTATTAAGTTCCAACTAGCCAAAGCAAGCTCAGGCCTTGATTCTAAAGGGTTTACGTGGTGTGCTGTTGTTGCTTCGGTCGTCTTACCATACCTAATGCAATCGCGACAACGGTACTCATCTCGCCTTAAAACCTTCAATCGCTTAGCCTTCCACTTGCTCGTTTTATAAAAGTTTACTGTCAAATCGTTCACTTCCTCATCAATGTATAAATATACATAACATTGTGGACTGATCATTAAGCAGTCAATGTCTTGATACGCATGAGTTTTTTAGATTAATACAATATGTTTACATAGTTGAAACACCTTAATTTCTGCATAAACCGAATAAATCACCAGTTCCTCATATCTTATTAGAGAGCATAACTCATGTAAGGCCCAATTCCCTTGATTTGACAAGGCTTTGTTCCACTTTCTGAAAACCAGTTATATACTCGTGAATTATGCGGAACTCATAAGCCGAAGCGTCGCATAGCAGCGTTCATCGTGTCCTGATCCATTCCAATGTATCTCATGGTAATAGCCTTGTCCGAATGATTTAGAAGCGTCTGAACAAGCGTGATGTCCTTTGTCTTTTGGTACATGTGGTAGCCAAATGTCTTTCGCAAGGTATGCGTTCCGATATCTACCAATCCAAACTTCTTTGCAGCAGTCTTCATGATCTTGTAAGCCATGTCTCGTTTAATTGGCCTGTTACCACCTTGCCGTGATGGGAACAAGTAATCATCTTCCTGCTGGCCAGCAGTATACCGTTTGATCTCACGCTTAAGCAAAGGATTGATCTCAATGATTTTCCGTTTATCCGTCTTCATCTCTGTCATAACCAAATATTCGCCATTTACATCTCTGACTCTAAGTTTAAGAATGTCCTGGATACGAAGGCCAGTGTTGATCCCCAAGACGAACATCATGTAGTTACGATGACTTCGCTTCATAAGAAATTCTTTAATGGCGTCAATCGTTTCTTGGTCCCGTATTGGTTGAACGAAATTCATTTCAGAACACCACGCTTTACACAAACGATCTTTGAACAAAACTGTTTCGATCCTTCCCATTGTCCCCATATGCACCCTTTACATATCGCGGGCTGTTGAGCACTACCAGTTTCCTTCAATCTCCCTCCCTCCTTTCAATGAGATTAAGACTAATTTTTGTGAAGCTTCCAGCTATCACGCCATTCTTTGCGGCGCACAGATCTTGGTTGAGGTGATTGAATCATTTGTTTTGCATTTCTTTTTAAAAGTGCCTTTAATTTCTTGAACATTTCGTCACGCCTCCCAATATCTTTTTATAAAGAAAAAAAGCCGCGTTAGCAGCTTATCATTCGTCTGTATTCTGTCGGAAAAACAGACCGATATACTTTCTTTCGCCCATGGTAGCCGTATGAACAAAAGGAACTGAATGCCTGGATAGACATGCACTTCGTTTTGCTCACTACAAAACTTATCTCTTGTTCGAAAGGCCGGATACGTCCGACAAATCGAACAAGGGACAAGTCAACCTTGTTAAGGGGCATTTAACCCCACCTCACCACCACACCCTTGACGACAAACGTCTAAGGACAAATGTCCCACAGCATGGCCGAGTCCTACAATGTGATAAAGGTACAGTAGGTATCACCCGAGCAACGTTCGCTCTTTGTGATATAACTGTACCTTTTCTATAATTGCCATTGCGGACTTGACATCGACAGTAATCCGCCAATTTACAGACACATTTTCAATGTAATTCTTCCCATAGTTTGAATGTATTTGCAATCGATTCGATTCCTTCAAGAATCTTTCTGTCAATCGATCGTTCACAGAGATCGAACTTGCATATAGTTTCAAAACGATCGTGGCCTTCAATGAATCTATAGTGAATAATTTCCTTTACATCTTGTTCAAGGATTAAATTATATGCTCTCTCTATTTTGGCAACTAGTGTTTCCAGCTTTCTATATACATCAGAATGTTTCAAAACCTCTATGTCGTGATGCTTCTCTAAATCCTCTTTATTTTTCTTTATTTTTTTATATTTATCGAGGTCAGTACGCATTTTCTTGACATCAGCTGCATTCGCTGTTGGAAATAATGAAAATTGATCTGGATCAATTTCGGCTACCATCATATTCCACACACCCCTTTGTTTATAGTATAATTGGTGTATGGAATAGCTTAATCCTCTGCGGAACCGGCCAAGGTAAACGCGCAGAGGATTTTTTCTATTTATTGACTGCTTCTAGTATTTTTTCTTTCATTTGATTGTATGTGGCGCTTAAATCTTTGTCTCCACAGTTTAATATCTGATTCTCATCTTGGGCTCCATAGAAATGGATCAATGACTCTACTGCTTTATCGGCTTGTTCCTTTGTAGGATTAGAAGACTCAATAACAGCGAAGTATCCATTAAGCCAAGCAAATGAGTTAAACTTCTGTGAATCGTCTATAATCAAATCAACTACTCCTTTCGTTTCTACTCACCCATCCGAATGTGCTGCCCTTGCTGATTTCTTCCATGATGTAGGAGCATCCCTTTTGAAGCCAATTGTTTTCAGCAACAAGTAATGAGCCGTATTTCGTCTCTACAATCCCTTGCTCAACCAAAGGCGATGTTGGCGTTACATACATTACCATTTTGTTGATATCTCGCTTTTGAATTTCAACCATTGGCTTTAATGTAGCTTCTATCATGCCTAATGCTCGATCATTCATCGTTCCCTATCTCCTTGAGTGCTTGCTCTACAATCGGTGAAACGTCACAATCGTAAATGCCTGATTGAACCTTCAGTAGAGCTTCTACAGCAATTGATATTTGATCAATTGCGAGACTGTATTTGAGAGCAAGTTCAACGTATTGTTCATTCGTATGATTCTGCCCCTCTGATCCTTGTGTTCCATTGAAAGGTAAATCGAAATTACCTGCTTCGATCCTGCTTCTCAGCTTACTCACCATTTCAAGTGAACCTTTAAACCTTGCTATGTCTTCTCTACAGTCGCCAACTTCCGGATTGGCAGAATACACGTCACATTGGTCATCGATCCACTGTAGTAACTTTTGCTTGTCTAGCATTTCACTTTCCTCCTCAAGTCCTTCCGTATTCTTAAGGTAATAAACCTCAACAAATTACTTTCAATTACAAATTAGGCATCTATATTCCCCATTCACCCTATTCTAATCCGACTGTCCACATATCATATTTTGTAGTAAAATATTGGTAGAAAGGGGTGATAACATATGGCAGATAGAGTAGAAGTAGACCCAACACCTATCCAGCGAAATGCATTTGATGTCGCAATGGAGTTAACAGATTTGTATTGGAGAAATAGCGCTAATGCGGATATTGAGAAAATAGATTCCATCTTCGCTAGATTCTATGCAACAGCAAAGATATTGCAAAGTACAAACTATGACTTATTGAGAAAGTATGCTACTGATGAATTTCAAAGGTAATATGTGTATTTTTAAAATTGAGCCGCTTACGAAATTTTTCGTGAAGCGGTTTTTTTTGGGGATGATCCTCAATATTCATTTTGTATCCATGCGAAATAACCGCTTTTTGCATTTGAGACAATAGGCTACACTTCCACCTTTGTATTCCAGATGATCGTGCATGTCGCCGTTGTCTGCTTCACTTCCATCAAAATTGAAGCGATAGTTGATTTTTCCGCTTACCGTTTGTTTAATGAAATACCCTTCGACAGACTCACATTTAGGACAGCGTTTTATATCCTTCATGATGGACACCTCGTATTCATTATGTTCCATAATGCCTTTCACGCTGAATGAATCTGAATTCCTTCACGATCAAGCACTGACCATATTTCATCAACGGTCATATCCTCTACTTTTTTTTCTTGAGTAATGTTTACAATCGGCTCTTTGATGAACCCTAGACTGGGAAAGCTGTTATAGTCCACATATATGGTACCAAAAAGGCTCTGCTCGATTACTCCTGTTACTTTTTTGAAAGCACCTGGCAAAACAATGATAGACTGCTTCTTGAAACAAACAACGTAATTACCATTTCCATCTTTCTCAAATGAAATCAGTACCTGCATTCGCTTTTAAACCGCCTCTCTATTAATAGCTCCGAGTCTTTCCAACGATATCTCAATATACTCCAAAGTTAATTTTGCGGAGATTATATCCTCCATGTCTCGATTGTTAGCTGATAAGTATAAGATTGCAGTTTCTGCTTGCTCTTTAGCTTTGCAAAGCGTCTTGATAAGCGCATCTTTCCGGCTTTGATCATGTTTATTCATAGTGCACGCCCCACCTTCTCGGGAATAAAATCCTCAATCTTTGCTTGATTATCTTCGTTGTATTCTTCTTCACAAAATGTAACTAATCTAAAGTTCGTCATTCTCGATTCAAGCCGTTCCCTTCTTCCAAGTATTTTGAGTTTTTTTCTTCGCTGGAAGTATGGATCCCTCATGGTGTGATCTATCTAAATTTACGAATTTGTTAAATTGCTTCATGAAGGCTAGTTCTACGGTTCCAATTGGGCCGTTACGTTGCTTAGCTATAATGATCTCGATGATGTTCTTCTTTTCAGATTCCTTGTCGTAATAATCGTCCCGATATAGGAAAGCTACGATGTCAGCGTCTTGCTCGATGGATCCTGATTCCCGGAGGTCCGACATCATAGGACGTTTGTCTGCACGTTCTTCAACCTTACGACTGAGCTGAGAGAGTGCTATTACTGGAACATCCAATTCCCGAGCAATTTGCTTGAGAACGCGAGAAATTTTTGAAATCTCCTGTTCCCGATTCGTGCTTCGTCCATCGCCACTAATAAGCTGTAGGTAGTCAATCAAGATCATTCCGAGTGAACCAGTGTCTTTCTTAAGCTGGCGACTTCGTGAACGAATCTCGGTAACAGTAATCGATGGGCTATCATCGATAAAAACATTCGATTGTGATAATTCACTAATTGCAATTGAGAGTTTTTCCCAATCGTCACCTTCCATGATTCCACTTCGCATACGACTCGCATCGATGTGTCCCTCTGCAGATAACATCCTCTGCACTAACTGTGTGGCTCCCATCTCAAGACTAAACACTGCAATCGATTCTCTGCTAGTTCCGCCAGCACTTCTTGCAACATTTAGAGCGAAAGCTGTTTTACCTACCGACGGCCGCGCCCCTACGATAATCAGGTCCTGACGTTGAAAGCCAGATGTCTGCTTGTCTAGATCTACGAAGCCAGAGGATATACCCGTCACGCCACCAGGATTAGGGTTTGCGCTGTTCTTCTCGATCTGTTCGAACACTTGCATGCTTACTTGATCGATTCGCTTGAATCCACCTTGTTTGCTTGCTGATCGTTCGGACACTTCCTCCGCGACCTGCTGAGCTGCTGCAGCCATCTCTTCCGCAGTCAAATCGTTGTTTTGAAAGATCTTCTGCATGCCAACGCGAGTTTTCCGCTCGAGCGACGCATCCAGTACGATTTTGGCGTAGTAATCTACGTTTGCCGCTGTCGGTACTGCGTTTCCTAATTCGGATAGGTATGTCACGCCACCAACGTGTTCAAGCTGCTTGCGACGCTGCAAGTGATTCACGACCGTCAGCAGATCAACGGGCGTATCTGTTTCAGCTGCATCGTAAAGTTCGATCATCGACTCGAAGATTACTCGGTGCTTGGGTTCAAGGAAGTCATCAGGTACAATCCTCTCAGAAACAACTGAGATTGCTTCGTTCTCAAGGAATATTGCACCTAATACCGCTTGTTCAGCACCCAGACTCTCGTACATTTCTTTCTGCATAAGCCTTTATCGCCTCCAATCGTTCCTCATGAGGCAAGCTCATCATTGCCTTTATGTGTTCTGGTGGACCGACTGAAGTTCTGACCCATTCGTCCTTCTGGGCAAGATACTCTTGTGCAGAACGCTTCATGCTCTCGTGATACAGGTCTTCTTCAGTTTTCAGCGACAGCTTTAGCTTTCCGATGCTTGGCGGCCATTGTTCAGCGTTGTTCGAATGCCTGCGAAGATTCTCGACAGCTACCTCAAACGGCGTATCATGCAGATCGTCATGCCACTCGTCCACCATAGCGCGTAACTCATCGAAATCGTCCTTCGGTAGCCGAAATGTCAGATATTTTCTGGATATTTTTTTAAGCAGCTCAGTGACTTCCGCTTTGTTCACGCTCTCGTTCCTCCCTTGCGATTTGATCCAGCATGTCAAAAGCTTTGTTTTGTTTGAGTTTCTGAGGTTTGTCCAGGGCGACTGAACCTGACGGCACAGGAACAGTTAGGGTTTTCTCGTTTTCCCATGCCTCCAAGATCCCGTTCTCGTAGTACAAAAAACTGGATGGAAGCTTGAATTTATTTCCTTCACGCTTGCGCTTGTCCTCAAGGAGGAGCTCCATAGTTCGGATGGTAAAAGGGTTAGGTATACCTCCGGCGACCATCTTACCCATGGCTTCGCGCTCTTTTGTTTTAACGTGAATGTCAAACTTTTGGTTAAGCTGGCAATAGGCATCCAGCAGTTGCAATAACGGGCTTTTCTTTTCAGGTTCGAATTCTGGATAAATAATAGCAGTAGTAATAGTAAGATCTTTAAAGTCTTTTAGATCTATCACTTTTGATAGATCACTCTCAACTGATCTATCATTATTGATGTATCTCTCATCAAGATCTATCATTTTTGATGTATCATTTTCGAGTGATCTATCATTTTTGATGTATCTCTTTCGGTCCGTTTCTTTCTTGTTTTTAGCCACTTTTATAATTTCACCGCGTGCTGTTCTGACTGTATTTATGTACCCATGGTTCTTCAAAGTTGCCATATTTCGTTGGACAGTTACTTTACTAGAGCCAATATCACGAGCGATTCTTTCATGATTTACTGGCGCTCCTCCAAGAACAAGGCCCCAATGCACGCCGAGATCATCGATTTCCTCTATGGTTACTGCATCAATGCACCAAAGGAACTCCCAAATTGCAGAACCTAAACGACTTCTGTGTTCAAATAGCCCGTTAGAGATAGGGATTATTTGGTTTTTAGGCATTCATGCGTCATCTCCTCCGCGCCCTCCGATCGTCACGCAAATAGATAACTGGATACTCGGTAGCGACTACAGAAAATCCAGGGTAAGCTATCGAAAAGAATTCATTTACCCGGTTATTAAACTCATCAAAATCTTTTTCTCTTAATGCCCAAATTGACTTGCTAATACCTGATTTTGTTAATGGTATCCCGAGTAAATCCTGACCACCTAACGACTCTGTTATTTGTATAGTCGGCCACCTCCATTTTCACAGTTAACTAAGCATGATGATGCCCTTAGCAGCATCGCCCAGGACAAGCCGTAGCTCATCCTCCACGAAAATGCTAAACCGCACTGAGTGCCCCACTGGCACGTTTTACTATGCTCTTGATCATATGCCCATTACCTTCCTGAATCTCGCCATCCTGAACACGTCTGACCTTGTAATGAATCCAAGAAGACATACGACGAACCTCAATAACTTCAGCCTCAACAAGATTCTTGTTGTCTTGCCGATAGCCCCCCATAAGTGGATTAGGCACTAATTTAGCGACACGGACTACATCTCCAATTTCAGGAGCTCTGAGTTCAAGCTTCATGTCCTTCGCTCGTTTCATAACATCCTTTTTGAGAGCAGCCATGTGCTTCTGTGTCATGCTAGAAATATTTATGCAAAAACTATGAAGCAGAACACCTTTAATTGCCTGGTCGAACTTCACATCACTTTCCACACAATATGAGGATAATGCGGATACACAGGCATTTCGATCAATCCATTGAAAATTAGATTTCAACGTTATCACCACCTTGAGTTGTTATTAAATCGGTCTGGAAATAAGATTCTCTCGGCTTCGTTCCACCGTCTAATTGCTTCTGTTTTAAATATTAGTCCCCTGGTTTCTTCCAACTTTCTCTCGCTACGATGCAAACGATGCTGATGCTTCTCTGCTTCTTCTGTTTCTCCCGCATCTAGTGAAGCAAGGTTGCTCTCTCTCCAACGAGTGCACCTTTGTCTAGTTTCTAAAGCTTCAAACTCTAATGCACTGGTGACTTGATAAAGTTCTAAGCTAGTGAACATGTTGCCATCACCCCCTTGCCTTCCGATGACATGAGAGGTATACTAAAGGCACATATTGTTTCTAAATCAGTAAATCCGAAGTAGTCATCGTGTCCAGCGGTGGCTATTTCTTCGTTTAAATACCTGAGCTCCTGCACCAAAACCCTTACTTCCCCAGCCTTGTTAATCTGACCGCTATGTAATCTGTTTTGAATTGCAGCTATAGCAGTTCCAGTAGGATTTAATAAATGTCCCATCTTATTACCGCTCCCCACGCTTAACTTCTAATTGATGCTTCTGTATCAAACGCTTACGATCCAACCCGAACTCTTCCTCCAGGACACCTTTCATGACCATGGCCTTATCAATGACATCAGTAATCTCATACCAAACTCTCTCAGCGCCTTCCCGACGTTTTTCGGGGTCGATGTGTTTTGCTGTCACGAGGCCCTCCAATGCTTCTGTAAGTTCGAAGATTTCTTTCTGAAGTAAATCTTTTAGTGCAGCTGGATGAAGATCCAAGTTCGGCACATGTCTCAGGATGTTGGATATAAACCCATCTGTTCTGACATCGATCAGTTCTAACGTTGTTTTCCAATCAAGCTTGGATGAAATGACTTGATCATAACTAGGTGGAAGTTGTCTCTTCCCTCGTACAACCTTCGATAGAGTGCTTGGATCAATGGAAAGTTCTACAGAAAGCTCTTCCAGTGTCATGTTTCTTGACTTTTTATATGATCCTATTGCTTCGCCAATAGACAATGTTATATCTCCTCTCAACATTATGGATATTAAGCAAACGCTTTGAGACATCTTCTGGACAAACTGTCCTGAATGTTACCTAGATACTGGACACTACTTACATTTAGAATGTAGCTATACAGGATTGGTTCTGTCGGCTACCAGGATCACCGCCCTTCATGAACCCTCTGAATGTTCAGTGGGTTACTTTTTTTTGAAGGATAAATCGAATAAGCTTGTACTAATTTTCCAAATGGAAAGACTCGTGTCTCTCCGATAATATAAATTCCAATCTCAACGCTTAATTTCGTATCTCTCAGTAAAGCCACTTTTCAATTCAGCAATGAATATGGATGCTTTATCGAACCATGGTGTTAATAGCGGATTACTGAGATCGTCACCAACTAACTTACCGTTTTCATCGTAATAGCACTCAGCAACAACGTTGCCTTGTTTGTCTACAAAAGACATGTTAGTTACACGAGGCTTCTTACGTTCTTTTGTTTTCAATTTAGCTTCAACTCCTTTGCTTTCATGTTATGTGGGTTGATTATTAAATGTTAAAGCAAAAGTTTGTTTTAAATTTTCCCAAGAGCCTTACCCGCCATGGTATAGATCGCTTCGATCACATTGCGTTGATGTTCTATTGTGGCGATGCATGAGACCATTTCTTGTAATACAAGATCTGATTCCTCACTAAAGTGTTGGATCATTCTAATTATTCTTTGATCCTGACCTGTGCTTTCTTTTTTGACACACATTGCTGCCTCTTTATATATTTCAAAGGCAAGCGGCTTCATAATTAAATCACCCCCTTCCTTCTAACCGCTTTCTTTTTGTGTACTACACTACACAGTTCAGTTAAAAAAAAGAGATCTTCGAATTTTTTATGTGGAAATGCTTGTAATGTTCCAATAATCAGGCTTTCACCAGGTGAACAATATTCTGGGTGATTCTCATCTAACTTTGTTCTCCAAAGTCTACTTCTAGATATCCCCATTTTTTCAGCGAGCTTAGTATCGTTAAGATTTTCCTTCTTCTGGAGTTCCTCTAAAACTTCAACCCTTAATTTTATCTTCACTTTCATCACCTCAATTTCGCTGTTTCGTTCTCTACACATTTAATATAACTCATCTGTGTAGTTAGCGCAACAAAAACTTTTCGTGCACTACACACTATTTTTGTTTCATGTACGAAACACTTTTGATAAAATAGGTTTATTACTTATGAGGTGTTGATAATCCATATGAATATTGTTGAGTTCGGATTTTATTTTGCTGGACTAAGAGAAAAAAGTGGATTTAAGAGCCAACGTCAGCTTGCTATTGCTAGTGGTGTGAGTAATGGAACCATTGCGAGGATCGAATCAGGTACACAAAAAGTAAGTCCTGAAACCTTGAAGGTGCTAGCGCCACACTTAAAAGATGTTGATTATGATGAACTGATGATTAAAGCAGGCTATATCGATGAATCTGCATTAGATACTTTTCATGAAATGGAAAAATCCCCGGCCATCAAAAAACAATCTGCTTCAAATGAAACTTCTGGTGGACGAGCTTACTTCGGTGGCGCAGACAGTTACACTGAGGAAGAACTTGATGTCGCGAAGGCTGCTATCGAGGCTTACCGTTCGTTAAAACGTAAAAATAAGAACAAAGAAAATAAATAATAGCCTAAAAAGGGCTTTTATTTTTACCCTATATAGGAACATACATTCCGTTAATTCCAAATAATTAGGAGATGCTTCATGAATCTTACTCATTATAAATTGACCGATTTAGAATTATGGATAAATGAACATTATTTATCGGGTGGGATACTCAGCGCATCCGATATGAAAATTAAAGCAATTGCAGATTTATTTGATATTGATATAGTTTATTACGAGGGGCCTTGTGTAGCAGATTGGGATGATCCGGATAACAACGTAATATTTATTGATTCAAGACAAAGCTTTGAAGAACAGCGTGAAGCATTCTTCCATGAACTATGCCATCCCCTTCGACATATAGGTAACCAAGAAGAAATGACAGAATCATTTATAGAATTCCAAGAAATTCAAGCGACACAATTCCAGTATTGTGCCTCTTTACCAATTTACTTGCTTCAAGACTATATGGATGCATCGCAGAAGTTTCTCACTAAAATTCTAGCTGGTGACTTTATGCTATCGGAGAAGTTCGTTATTCGTCGCTTAGAGCAAATTAAACAACGAATTTATATCTCTGAAAGAGATGAGCGCATGAAGGAAGCTAGGAAAATAAAAGTAGTACTTGAGGAAGGGCATGTAGAGCGAGTTATTGCTGAACTTGTACGACAAAGGAAAGTGATGGAGGAAGTCAGATGAAGATATACTACGATGAAGATCCAGAAAATGCTTATAATCCGTATAGGGTAATAATATCCCTTGAAAATACCACCATAGACTGGGATAAGAAGATTTTTTACATATCCCTCCCCGATAAATTCGAAAAAGTATTTCATGAGGATTTTAATGAAGATATCATGAGCATCTCCATTCAACAGGGTGATTTGCTGTTACATCCGATGAAGGTCAATACGATAGGTATTTACTTGCCGAATATTGTAAATAGAATTGAGAAATTAATTAAAGATGAGAAAAAGAACCTTCTTATGGCAGGAACCATCTATTCATCAGGTGTAACCGCGGCATTTGAGTATAATAATATAAAGCAATTCATCATTTATATTTCAGACCTTAGCTCAAAGGGGATACGTATTAATCAGTTCTTTGGTGACGATTGGTAATGAAAGGTTAGGTGAACAGAATTGCGTGTAGCAGCTTATTATCGCGTGTCGAGTGACGAGCAGGCATTAAAGGGTAACTCACTCTTCGAACAACAAGAGCGTTTGTCGTCTTACTGTAAAGCTATGGGTTGGGATCCTCCCACGTTTTATGAAGATGATGGTTACTCAGGTAAAGACCTAAATAGGCCGGCTATAAAAAGACTCCTTGAGGATATTCAAAGTAAAAATTTTGATATGGTCCTTACAACAAAATCAGATCGACTCTGCAGGAAACTACTTGATTTATTGAAGTTAGTCGAATTTTTCAAGAATCATGATTGTAACTACACTTCATCAACTGAGCATTTTGATACCTCCACCCCAACTGGAATGCTTGCTCTACAAATTCTTGGATCTTTCGCTGAATTTGAACGAGAGCGGATTAGAGAAAGGGTAAAGGAGAATCACATGTCTTTAGCGCGGCAAGGAAAAATGATTGGTAAAGCCGCATATGGTTACAATATTGTTGATGGTAGCTATGAGATCAATATTGAAGAGTCATTGATCGTTCATAATATATTCAAATGGTTCCTTGAAGGAATGGGAGCCAGGCACATAGCCAAAAGGCTCAATGACTTAGGGATTCCCTCCAAGAATGACGTTAGATGGAATGAACAAAGAATTCGTTCGCTCTTGTCATTAGAAACATTAACGGGTCAGTTCATCTATAATAGAACATATAGAAAAGAATCGAAAACCTTAGTTCGACCACGTGATGAGTGGATTATCATTGACGATCATCATGACCCTCTAATTGATTTATTTACTTTTGAGAGAGTTCAAGAATTATTAAATGGCAGAGTGAAGAAAGCACGAAAATATGCTGCAGATGATAAATACCTGCTTTCTGGCCTAACCTACTGCGGACATTGCGGAGAAAAAATGCATGGCCGGACATATCATAATAAAAATACAAAGTATGTTTGTTCAGAATATGTAAAAAGATCTGGCTGTTACTTCCATTACATTTATCGAGACGACTTGGAGAGTGTAATTGTCCATGAAGTTATAGAGTTATTGAATCCGATCCAGAAGCCCAGCAAACTCTTCCTCATTGTAAACAATGAACACAAACACAAAAATTTAGATCAAAGAAAACTCCTAGAGGATCAACTTGATAAGATCAGTGCTAGAATGCAAAAACAAATCGTTGGATGGGAAAAAGAACTAATATCTGATGATGATTTGAAGATAGCCAAAATTAGACTTGAAAATGAAAGGCTATCTATACTTACGTCAATTGAACTGTTGGAAAATACGGAGAATACATCGGATGAATTTAAAGTGAAAGAGAAAGTAAAGGCTTTAGAATCAGAATTGCTCTCTGGCGATCGCTTGAGAATTAAGTCTGCATTGTGCCAAGTAGTGAATAAAATAATAATAACAAATGGGGAGAATGTGCAGATTGTATGGGAAATCTGATCCATCTCTCACTACATGTTTCACGAATGCAACGGGAAGGACCAACGTTACAGTTTCCGTGAGGCAAATATGGAAGAATGTTGGAAATCCACCTATTTCAACCCTATAGCCTATGCCAAATTCATTTTAGACGGTGGCACGCCACCGTGCTAGAAGTTGGAGCGGGAGCGGAGCAGTAGAGGGCAAAGCAGTAGAGCGAAACAACAAAAACGTCCTTCCGAGTTTACTCGGGAGGACGTTTTTTGGGGTGGGCCGTGCTGTGAGGGCATGAGACCGCCCCCGTGCTTCGAAGACTGCGCCTTCCTTCGAGCTGATGGAAATTAACTGGAAAACCTACATCTATTTTCGGCAAAAATACCTCCATCCGAGGAATAACTGGAAAACCTACAGCTAATTCCAGACATATCCTCCCAATAAGGAGAAAAACGAGAATTTAGCTACATATTTTCCATTTAAATTAAATAATCGATCGAGATCTTTGAATATAGCTGTATATTTTCCAGTTATTTCAATTCCATCACAATGCAGCCCCATCTCTGCCTCGCTAAGATCTTACTTCGTATATCTGTTTACGCAGTTCAGGCGAGGGGGATAAAGTAGCTAGTTTGTTGTGGCAGAACGTGGTGCGTTGAGAGACTGTGTTGATGTGGGAGAGAAGGATAAAGTAGCTAGTTTGTTATGGCAGAATGTGGTTCGTTGAGAGACTGTGTTGATGTGGCGAGAGGGATGAAGTAGCTAGTTTGTTATGAGCAGAACGTGGTGCGTTGAGAGACTGTGTTGATGTGGGAGAGGGGGATAAAGTAGATAGTTTGTTATGAGCAGAATGTGGTGCGTTGAGAGACTGTAATGATGGGAGAGGGGGATAAAGTAGATAGTTTGTTATGAGCAGAACGTGGCACGTTGAGAGACTGTATTGATGGGAGAGGGGGATAAAGTAGCTAGTTTGTTGTGTGTCCCCCGCCCCCTCCGTGCGGCGGCCGACTGAGAATATCGCATCTCAGCACCGTCATTACGCTCCCCTACTTCGCACTAAGCGGTGCAAGCACCCGCTGAACTTCCGCATTCAGCTGTTTCGGATCCGGTGCACTCACCGGAAGATCCTGAAGCTTATACTTTATTTTCAGCTTATAGACCTGTTGCACACTTTGGTCAATCGTATCCAAGGGAATCCGCCCCGCCTGAACAGCGGTACGCAATGCTTGAATAACGGCTATCGCTTTCTGTGGATCGTGCCCGACCATCACGACATTGGAACCCGCGAGCACAGACTTCACGGCGGCTTCGCCCATTTCATAATTTTCCGCAATGGCGCCCATCGTCATATCATCGGTCATGATGAGCCCCTTGAAGCCAAGCTCCTTGCGTAGAAGATCCGTCATGATCGTCTTCGACATCGAAGCCGGATATTTCGTATCTATTTTTGGCAGCAAAATATGAGCGACCATAATCGCATCCGCCTGATGCTTAATGGCATCTGCAAATGGAATCAGCTCAAGCTTTCGCAAGCGAGCGAGGTCATTTTGAACAACGGGTAAGCCAATATGTGAATCGACAGAGGTATCCCCATGTCCTGGGAAATGCTTCACAACCGGAACCACCTTCATCTCTTGTAAGCCATTCATCATCGGAATACCAAAGCTGCTTACTAGCGTTGCATTCGCCCCAAAAGAGCGATCGCCAATAACCGGGTTCTTGGGGTTGCTGTTGATGTCCAAATCAGGCGCAAAATCCATATTAAGCCCATAGGCATTCAACTCTTTCCCCAGCAACTGACCGATACTATGAGCCAACTGGGTTTTACCTGATTTTCCAATCGTCTGACTTGTTGGTGTTTTTGAAATTTCATCAGGCAAACGCGTTACCCTGCCGCCCTCTTCATCAACACCAAGCCAGAGTGGAAGCTTGTTCACCGTATTCGTCTTTTTCAAATCATTGACTAAACTCACTAATTGATTCGTATCTTTCACATTCGGCTTATACAGAATAATGCCACCTACATGATAGGTTGCAAGCAATTTACGTGCTTCTTCATTCATACTGTAATCATCAATTCCCGCGATTATCATCTGACCTAGCTTCTCATCCAGTGTCATCTTAGGAAAATCTACCGATGCTACTGGGGTTGGCGAAGGTGTAGGAGCAGTCGACGGGATAGGTGTAGAGGTTGGTACCACTGTTGGTGAAACCGTTGCGGGCGGTACACTCGGGATCGGAGTTCCACTTGGCCCAGCTTCATGACGTGTCGCGCAACCCGTAATAAGGAGCATTAACCCTCCAACCGTTCCAATTCTACGCATAATTTGGGAGTGATTTCGTTTCATCTTACCACCAGCCTTTACTTTCACAGTCACTATATAGATTAGACGCTCTATGCATCGAAATCGTTGAATTGCCGCTTCACTCGCTGCGAATTCCTTTCAAGAAACAATGCACTAACATATAAATCCCATATGCGCCTAGATAACCACCTGTGAACAGAAACAGCTTGTTCGTAAAAACAACATGGATGTTCGTCATGAAAACCGTATCATCCCGAAGGATCTGGTACACGTTCATAGAACTGATTGCACCAAATATATACGCGCACAGAACCGCTGCCCCTGCGAATACATGTTTAAAGGATTGTAGTAACCAAGCACTAGCAAGCATGACTAGCGGAATCACAATAACAAAAATAACGATTATTATCGACATTGTCGTATTCACCTCTTCAACAGCATTGACGAATTTGCTGTCGAAAATACAGAAACTCACTCGGCTAGTCCCAAGGAATTGAACAATAGGCAATTGATTCTTTTACCTATCTGTGGCAAGATTAGCGAAGTACCGCTAAATAGGAAACTTTGTGCTGATGCCAAAGTCCCTCCTAACCAACGAATGAACAGGAGTTTATGATCTATGTCTAAGCCTTTTTTCCGATTACTGACCGAGTTGTCTTCACGCAAATGGGTCTCACAACTAACAGGTGCCCTTGCTCGTTCCAAAATAAGCCGGCTCTTTATCCCTCGTTTTGCCCAAACCTATGGCATTCGCATTGAAGACGCTGAGAAACATATCAAGGAATATAAGTCCCTGAATGATTTCTTCACGCGCAGATTGAAGCCAGGCTTGCGCCCGATCCACGAAGACACAACACGTGTTGTAAGTCCGGTTGATGCCATGATTACAGGTATCGGCGATATCAAAGAAGGCTTGATCGTCAATGTCAAAGGTCAAGACTATACGATCGACGAGCTGCTAAACCGCTCACCGCGCACAGTCAACTACAATAATGGTTTTTATTTCGTACTGTATCTGAGTCCAACTGATTATCACCGTATTCATTCGCCGATTTCCGGTGATATTCTGGAGAAAGAGCATGTGCTTGGGAAAGTGTATCCCGTTAATGAATTCGGACTGCGTCATATGAAACGTGTACTTAGCCGCAACGAGCGATTAATTACATTCATTCAACATGCAACTGGAGAAGTAGCCGTTGTCAAAGTCGGCGCACTGAATGTGAGCTCCATCCAATATGTAACCCCTCTTCCAAAAACACTGGAACGCGGTCAAGAGCTCGCCTATTTCGAGTTCGGCTCCACAGTCGTTCTGTTATTTGAAGATGGGATGTTCGAAGCACGCCCTGATCTAAAGCTTGGCTCTAAAGTGAAAATGGGCGAAGACCTTGGGTGTTTCTTGGACACCTAGCCTAGTCGGGAATCAGAACCTGAGAGGAGAAAACCATGGCATCCATTTCAACACCATCTCCTAATCATAGCTCGAAGAGCTTGCAAGGAACGGGAGATATCAAACCAACTGTATATCGGATTTTATTCGCAATTGGGCTTGTGCATTTGCTCAACGATTCCATTCAATCCGTGATTCCTGCTATTTTCCCCATTCTGAAAGATGAAATGGGACTCAGCTACGCACAAGTCGGCTGGGTGCAATTCGCAATTAACTTTACAGCATCCATCATGCAACCTGTCGTTGGACTCTATACGGACCGGAAGCCATCGCCCTACATGCTGCCAATTGGGATGACTTCGACCTTGATCGGCATGTTGCTGCTAGCATTTGCTCATTCGTATTGGGTAGTCCTTTTGTCTGTTTGTTTTGTCGGACTTGGCTCGGCCGCCTTCCATCCAGAAGGTTCACGCGTATCACATATGGCAGCTGGTAATCGTAAAGGTCTCGCCCAATCGATCTTCCAAGTCGGCGGCAACGCTGGTCAGTCATTGGCTCCCATTATGACCAAATGGATCTTCATTCCGCTCGGATTGTTCGGATCGATCTGGTTTACGGGTGTCGCGGCTATCGCGATAGCTGTGCAATTGTACATAGCACGTTGGTACAAGGTTGTCCTACAAGATGCACCAGTGAAAGCCAAAACCGTCGTAAAACGTGTTGTTAGTCCGCAGCGGCGCAAGCAAGTCATGTTCGCGATCAGTGTATTAATATTCCTTGTGTTTGTTCGTTCTTGGTATGGCGCGGCTATGAGCGGCTATTTTGCCTTCTTCCTTCAAGATAGATACGGTATCTCCATTGATCGAGCGCAAAATTTCATTTTCTTATTCCTAGCGGCTGGGGCCGTTGGTACATTCTTTGGCGGACCGATTGCGGATCGCTTCGGTAAGCGGAATGTCATTTTCTTTTCCATGTTAGGATCGGCACCATTTGCCTTATTACTCCCGCATGTGTCCGTCGGTTGGGCGTACGTGTTGCTTGTTATTATCGGAGTTATTCTGTTATCCAGCTTCTCTGTTACAGTCGTGTATGCGCAAATGCTTTTTCCTGGCAAAGTAGGGACCGTATCTGGCCTCATCACGGGATTAGCCTTTGGTCTTGGCGGTATCGGGAGTGTCGTGTTAGGCAACCTTTGTGATGCCATCGGAACAGGCCGAGTTATGGAACTCTGTGCATTTCTCCCCCTTCTAGGCATACTTACTTTCTTGCTTCCTACTGATCGTAAGTTGAAAGAATGGACAGAAGAACAAGCCTAAAATATAAAAAGCAGTTCGGCACGCTGGATCAGCGTTGTACCGAACTGCTTTTTTCAATTACTCGTGATGTGCTTCGTTGATTTCGCGTTGGCTGCGACGACGTGCAACACCTGATTCAAACGCCGCTTCCATAACGGCTTCTCTAACTTTCTCGACAACCGCGTGATTGAACACGCTGGGAATAATATAGTACTCGTTCAGCTCGTCCTCATTCACGACAGAAGCAATCGCTTTGGCTGCAGCAAGCTTCATCTCTTGCGTGATCTTGGATGCTCGGCAATCAAGCACACCGCGGAAAATACCAGGGAAACAAAGTACATTGTTAATTTGATTCGGATAATCAGAGCGTCCTGTCGCCATTACACGAACGTAAGGCTCTGCTTCCTCTGGCGTAATTTCCGGTGTGGGATTCGCCATTGCGAAAACAATCGGGTCAGTCGCCATACGCTTCACATCATCTTGCTTCAGCACGCCTGGTCCTGACAGACCGATGAAAATATCTGCACCTGAGATGACATCAGATAGAGTACCACGTTCTAGCCCAGGATTCGTATTTTCTGCGTACCACTCCCAAGCCTTGTTCGTGAACTCATCTCCTCGCACAATAGCCCCTTGACGATCCACACCAATGACATTGGTGACACCTGCTGAGATCAGCATTTTGGTACACGCAATACCTGCAGCCCCGATCCCCGTGATAACTACCTTACACGACTCCAATTGCTTTCCGACAAGCTTAACCGCATTTAGCAGCCCAGCTAGAATGACAACCGCTGTACCGTGCTGATCATCATGGAATACAGGAATATCAAGCTCATTAATTAAGCGTTCTTCGATTTCAAAACAACGCGGAGAAGAAATATCCTCCAAATTAATGCCGCCAAACCCTGGCGCAATCGCCTTCACGGTACGAATAATTTCTTCGGTATCTTGGGTATCCAAACAAATCGGGAACGCATCTACGCCTGCCATTTGTTTAAATAGCATCGCTTTCCCTTCCATCACGGGCATTGCCGCTTCAGGCCCAATATTCCCAAGCCCTAGAACAGCCGTACCATCTGACACGACAGCAACGGTATTCCTTTTAATCGTCAACGAATGTGCCTTGCTTGGGTCTTCATGAATCGCCATACAAACCCTGGCAACTCCAGGTGTATATACGCGGGACAAATCGTCCCTGTTTTTAATTGGTACTTTGGGGGTGACTTCAATTTTCCCACCCAAATGAAGCAGGAAGGTCTGATCTGACACGTTAATGATGCGGACACCTGGAATAACCTGTAGTGCTTTCGTTATTGTTTCCGTATGCTCGGGATCACTTACTTTGACTGTAATATCACGTGTAGTCGTCGTTTTGCTAGCTCTTGTGACGTCAATCGCCACTATATCTCCGCCTGCATCACCTATGGCCGTTGCAATTCTACCAAAGGTTACGAGTTCTTTATGTATTTCCAGTCGCACGATGACACTTGTGCCCCCACCATTTAATCCAGCCATGAAAGGATCACTCCTACGATTTGTAATTTAATTGAACACATGTTAGATGATAACATACAACCTATGGCAAACAAAGTTATTGCCCAAAAGACTTATCTTGCACAGTGATAGAGACTTTTTATGGTAGGCAAGCAGGGATTAGGAAAAGTATGGTATAGATTGAGCGAAAAGCTTGGAACGGGCTATAGAGATTGAGTGAAAAGATTCTGGAATTGCCTATAGTGATTGAACGAAAACATTCAGGTAAAGCCTATAGAGATTGAGCGAAGCAGGGTGATGCCTTGCTTGATCTCAGCCTCTGTTAGATGGGCGAAACCGAAGCAGACTCCCGCTCTGCCTACTGGGAGCGCGTAGTTGCCGGCGTCCGTCCAGGTCACGCCGGCTGCCCGACATGCGGCTGCATACGCGGTATAGGTGCGCAGGTCACCGCGCCACCACCCGAATAGATGCAGCCCGCTATCGCTGTCCACCCACTCGAAGAGGGTGGACAGCTGCTCCTGCAGCAGCGCCTGCAGGAGCAAGAACTTGCTCGCGTACACCCGCCGCATGCGGCGCAGGTGTCGCTCGTAGCCGCCGCTCGCCATGAAGGCGGCGAGCGAGCGCTGTTCGAGCAGCCCCGTTGGGTGCGGCTCGTATAGCCGCTTCGCGGCTATAAAAGCATCGTGCAGCGCCTCCGGCAGCACGACATACCCGATGCGCAGGTCCTGCAGCATCGTTTTGGAAAAGGTGCCGATGTAGACCACTCGGCCCTCTTGGTCCAGCACCTTGAGCGGCTCAATCGGCCGCCCGCGGTGCCTGAACTCGCTGTCATAATCGTCTTCGACGATGACAGCGCCTTGCTCCGCCGCCCAGCGCAGCAGGAGCTGGCGGCGCTCCATGCCCAGCACCGCCCCCGTAGGGAATTGGCGGCTGGGCGTCACGAACAGCACCCGCGCGTTCCACGGCTGCGGGATAAGCCCTTGCTCGTCCACCGGCGCGTGGACGGGCACTCCGCCAGCCGCCAGCACAGCGCGGCTGGCGCCTTGATACCCGGGGCGCTCCAGCACCACGGGATCGCCCGGGTTTACGAGCAGTTGGGTCAGCAGGGCTATCGCCTGCATCGACCCATTGACGATCACGATGCGCTCCGGGAGCGCATCGATGCCTCGCATCCGCCTCAGGTGCACCGCGATCGCTTCGCGAAGCGCGTAGTGCCCCTCAGCGATGTGAGCGTCCTCTTGCGGCGACTCCGTCATCCGCCGCACTTGCTCGTACATCCCACGGTTCCATTGCTCCCGCGGGAACTGCTCCATCTGCGGACGCGCCACCACGAACGCAATCTCTCTTCCAGCTGGCTTACCTACTAGTTCTCGCTCTTTTCTCTTCTCTTTACCACCATCTGACTTACCCTCTCGCACTTTTCCTTGCTCTTTGATGCCATCTGCCTTACCCTCTCGCACGTCTCCCTGCTCTTTGATGCCATCAGTCACACCTTCTACCTGCTGCCCCCCAGCATCCACACCCTGGCTCACTCGGACAGCCCAAGCTGACAGTTCTATATTCTTCCCCACCTTGGGCTCATACATCACATGACCGTCCGCATAAACGACGAAAGTGCCTCTTCCAACATCTGCCTGCAAATATCCTTCTGCGATCAGCATGTCGTACACTTGATTTACCGTCCCCCGAGAAATACCCAGTTGATCAGCCAAATCCCGGCTAGAGGGCAATTTCGTATGCTGCTTCAACTTATTTCCAATGATTTCATCGCGAAGCGCATGATACAAGGCGGCGTATTTACTAGGATATTGTGTACAGTACGTGTGAAACGGCAAATAAAATGCCATACAACCACTTCTCTTCTTTTTAAAATGGTACATATAAATTGAGTCATATTGGTACTTATTATGAATCCAATCATACAGTATGCTTACAACAATCACATTAAAATCATTCACGAGTAAGGAGAAATCAAACTATGAATCTACTGCCGCCAACCCTAGAAGGAACTCGCGTCACCTTGCTTCCTTTGCATGAGTCACATATTCCTGGACTGATCGAGGCTGCAAACGACCCTGCCATTTACTCATTTATGACACCCTTACTTAATCCGGCTGAAGTTCACAAGTATGTCTACCAAGCACTTAACGAGCAGGAAGCGGGACAAGGAATCCCTTTCAGCGTCTACGATAGAGCTACCGATACCATCGTCGGCAGTACACGACTCTTCGATATTTCCATTCCTCATCGGAATTTGGAGATTGGGCACACCTGGTACAATTCAAGTGTTTGGAGAACTCGTGTGAATACAGAAAGTAAGTATTTATTGCTTCGATATTGCTTTGAATCTCTGAATCTGCTTCGTGTTCAGCTCAAAACAGACCTTCGCAACGAACGCTCCCAAGCAGCCATTGCCCGTATAGGAGGCCAGAAAGAAGGTATTCTTCGTCAACATCGTGTGCTTCACGACGGTTATGTTCGAGATACGGTTATGTTCAGTATCCTTGACAACGAATGGCCGCAGGTCAAGCAGCGACTAGAAAGCTTTTTAAGCAAATAAACATATGGGCAAGTGACTGGAAAGCGTTCATCCATGGCACTTGCTTCTTTTCATATTAATTCGTATAAAATTTGTTTAACGAAGTGACGTGCAGGTGTGAAAGTGATATAATAACTGGGAAAAAATGAATCGCTCATTGGAAGGAATGACCCAATCTTATGAATCCTTTGGCAAGTCAGCTAAACGAGACCCTGCAACGTGAAAATTCTCACGTACATGACATGCTTTCCGCATTAGGTAAATCGATTTACTTCCCGAAAGAAGGCATTCTCAGCCAATCGGCTGAAGCGAAGGCCAAAGCCAAGAAATTCAATGCTACCATCGGTATTGCAATCGAAAATGGTCAACCAATGCATCTGAAGGTCATTCAAGATACACTCTCCACTTACAATCCTAAAGATATATATGAATACGCTCCACCGGCTGGTAAGCCTGAGCTACGTACAGCTTGGCGCAAAAAAATGCTCGAAGAAAACCCGGGCATTGGCAACAAGCTTATCGGTAATCCGATTGTAACGAATGCCTTGACGCATGGACTAAGTATCGCTGCTGATCTTTTTGCAGACATAGGTGATGCCGTAATTATTCCTGATAAAAATTGGGAAAATTACGAGCTTACTTTCGAGATTCGCCGCGGTGCTCAAATCGTGAACTATCCGCTCTATAACGAACAAGAGAGATTTAATTCCGAAGGATTACGTGACGCACTTCTCGCTCAGAAGTCCAAAGGCAAAGCGATCGTCGTACTGAATTTCCCGAACAATCCAACGGGTTACACACCTGATATCGAGGATGGCAATGCCATTACGGCCGCGATCAAAGAAGCTGCTGAAGCTGGGATTAACGTAGTTGTTCTAACTGACGATGCTTATTTCGGGCTTTTCTTTGAAAATTCCTTGCATGAATCTTTGTTCGGTCAATTGGCTGACCTGCATCCGCGTGTGCTTGCTGTCAAAATTGACGGAGCAACCAAAGAAGAATACGTTTGGGGCTTCCGTGTAGGCTTCATTACGTATGCGGGTCAAAGTGATGCACTACTTAGTGCTCTCGAACAAAAAACAATGGGGATTATCCGTGCGACAATTTCCAGTGGTCCGCATCCGTCCCAAACGTTCGTGCTTCACGCGTTGAACTCACCAGAATTCAATGCTCAGAAGCAAGAGAAATACGAAATCATGAAAGGCCGCGCGAACCGCACGAAATCCATTTTGGACAGCGGTAAGTTCGACGATGCATGGGGCTACTACCCGTTCAACTCCGGCTATTTCATGTGCTTGAAGCTCAAAACCGTTGACGCTGAAGCATTGCGCATACATTTATTAAATCAGCATGGTGTAGGCACAATCGCGCTTGGCGAGACTGATCTTCGTGTCGCATTCTCTTGCATCGAAGAAGGCAATTTGGAAGAGTTGTTCAACATCATTTATCAAAGTGTTAAAGAAATAGAGACCGTTGCTGCAAGTAAATAGGTTGGCAACGCAAAAAGAGGGCGTCCCTAAAGCCATGTTGGTGGCGGGGGACCCTCTCTTTTTTTGTGAGTTAATGGGCTTAGAAGAAGTCCATATGGTGAATACAGCAGCGAAAGATACAAAGGAGCATTCTTTTTCTTCGAATTAATATCTGTTTTTAAAGTGGAAGTTACATCCGACAAAACATATTCAAATCATCCCCTAGACTCTTCAAGTAGATGTAACTATCATCACATACCCGTCGAACATTGCGGAGGCGGAGCTACTACAAAGGTTGAACTGCTGCGCACATAACGCCCCTGCCCTATCTTGACCTCAGTTTCATCAAACTCCGCGACAAGCCCGCCGCCAATCATTTTCCCATCCATTAACACCATGATGTAAGTTCCAAACAACATCGCATTCGTGAAGTCAGCATCCCGATGTATGATATCCATAGGCCCCCCAGTAAATAGCTTTTCTATTATTTTTATTTATAAGGGCACTATACCTTTTCCTGCGTTACAGTATAGTTACACACATCTTCTACAAAGAGAAGGCAAGGAATGTTCCCTGCCCAGTCATTTGTTCGCGTTTTCCGCCCTCAGATCCCATTTGAAGATTATCTTACATCTGTTCGTTTCTTTCACTGTGGATCCTCGCAGGTGCCGCCTGCAACCGCTTAACTGCTGGCAATATGAGAATGGCCACAACAGCTAAAACGCCGATCGCTACCATCCTATTCCCTAACAAGAGTTGGACAATTAAGGAAAGCACAATCCCCCCTAAGTTGCCAAATAGCAGCAACAAGCCTGTGACGGCGCCGACGGATTGCGGATCGGATTTGGCCTCTGCCAGCGAGAGCATCACAGGCAAATCCGCAAGGAGAAGAAAACCACATACCGCCAGCAAGCTGATGAACAGCCATTGTGGCATACCGAATGCAAGACCGATCAGAAGTAACACGCTCGCCACGAGTGAAAAGCGTACAACCACTCGCGCGCGCTGACCGTGCAGCGCCCATCGTGGAACAATTGCAGCGCCGACAATACCTGCTGCTGTCATAACACCGATACCAATGCCAACTTGCTGGGCATTGTAACCGATCGCACTGGCCAACACTTCCAGCCATGTCGCCAGCGTAATGAAAATACCGAAGCCTGCGAACAGCAGCAGGCTGAACAGCCTTACCCAACGCTGCGACCATAGGGTCGCAATCGCACTGAACCCGAACGTGCTGCTCGTTTCAGCAGCCGTATCGACCGCATACACTGGCGCTCGTCTTAGCGCCAAAAGCATAGCCACGGCGGCAACGACGCTAATGGCGCCTTGTGTCCACAGGACAGCTGACATGCCCTGCCATGTCAGTAGAAAAGGAACGGTGACGGTGGAGATAAGGATACCGACGAACAAACTGGCCGTACCAGCCGCAATCGCATGGGCTCGTTGTTCTGGACGCACATAGAGCACGGCTAATTTGTTCACGGCATTGAGTACGAGAGGTTGACCTATGGAGATCACAATCTGTCCGATGAGCGCATATTCGTAGCCAGACAGTATGCGAATAAGCGCTCCAATCGCAGTCAACGCAGCCCCAATGAGCAGCGAACCACGAAACCAACGATCCGCAGCCATGCCAAAAGGAATAGAAAGCAATACATAGACAAGAGGAAAAACGAGTGATAACCAGCCTACGGCATCGACAGAAACATGCCACTCACTGGAAGCCGCCGTCGTAATCGGCGTAAATGTGACCCAAAGCAGCTGAGTCACTGCCGCCAATAAGGCGTACGCGGTGACGACCGACCAGCGAGAGCGAGTTGTACTTGTACTTGTACTTGTACTTGTACTTGCACTTGTACTTGCACTTGCACTTGCACTTGCACTTGCACTCGTACCTGCACTCGTACCTGTACCTGTACCTGCACTTGGCTCCATCATCCAGACACCTCCTCATTACTTATCAAGGTTACCCAGTTACTCCGAAAATCTTTTCCAGATAACCATTCAGCATAATGCCGTCCGGATCCAACTCCTCTCGCATATGGCAAAATGGCTGCCACATCGGATACCTATCATTTAGCTTATCTGCGTTAAGAGAATGCATTTTGCCCCAATGCGGCCGGCCGCCGTGTTTCAGGAAAATTTCCTCCATCGCAGCAAAATACGCCTCATGCGGCATCCCTTTGTACATATGAATCGCAATGTACGAAGAATCCCTACCGAACGCAGGGCTTAACCAGATATCGTCCCCCTTAGCAAAGCGACACTCTATCGGAAAATGAACGTTGTATTTGTCCTTCGTCATCTTCTCGCGCATTTCTTCAATAACGGTGGGCAGGGCTTCTGCTGGTAGATTGTATTCCATCTCGTTAAATCGAACGAGTCTTTGCGTTGCGAACAGTCGATGACTGTAATCTACTTTGCTGCCCACAGGCACCTGCGATGCGGATATCCGACTCACCGTCCGACTGAGTTTCGGGATTTTACGGCATAGTTCAGACAACAGACCGAAAACAGTATTTTCGAGCAGGACATCCCCGATGTAATCACGTACCTTGCGGCTCGTCACCGCGTGATCCGTCGGATTCATGATTTTCAACTGACACGGATCCGCATAAGGAAACCAATAAAATTCAAAATGCCGATGTCCACTCGCCATATCGGGTAACTCTTGCAAGCATTGTTTCAGCGGCATACGCTTGCTTTCGTACATCATTTTGAAAGTGGATTGGAGCCGTATCTTTACTTGCACAATAATACCTAACGCGCCAAGGGATATTTGCATCGCTTTAAACATATCAGGGTGGGACACAGGTGTACATGTGATTACTTCCCCTGCGCCAGTCACTATCGTCAGTCCAACCACTTGCGTAGCGATATTGCCGAACTGCTGACCAGTGCCATGCGTCCCCGTGCTGATTGCACCAGCTATGGACTGTACATCGATGTCGCCGAGATTTTCCTGTGCCAGCCCTTGAGCGAACAACAGTTCCCCAAGCAATTTGAGCTTCGTCCCCGCCCATACCGTTGCGGTCCGCTCCTCAGCGTCTACCTCAATTAGACCCTGCATGCGATCTAGCGTGATAAGCACATCATCCGATGCCGCAATCGGTGTAAAAGAATGCCCCGTGCCAACAACACGCAGCCTGCGCCCTTGTCGTCTGCAAAGCAGTACCGCATCGACCACCGCTTCTATGGAGTCTGGATACAGAACAGACTGCGGTGTTGCCTGCACGATACCCGACCAATTGGTCCATATCCCTGATTTGTTCATCATAGAAAACACGCCCCCATACCGCGATACGTTGGATATGCAGATACAATACTGCCCTGCGAAACGGCATATAGCGAAAGAAATCGCTCACATAGCTCTCCTGCTTTCGCATGTCGGAAAAATACGGGATCCCCCAGCTCCAACTGGACTTCACCCCGCACGCGCAGCGGCGTTTGTACTTCTCCAGCGCCTTCCAAGGGAAATAGCTCCAGCCCCTCCGGCAAATACGGCTTCGGCCGTTTGTCTATACCTGTCGGTCCCGAGGCCGTATAACCACCGCCCATACAAGTCACGATATTCGGCTGTGGACGACGCACCACCTCTACTGCATACCCGGCAGCAGGCTTATAGTGAAATGACTTGTAATTGTCGAATAACCCAGGGGAGTAGAACCCAGAGCCTGCAGTGATCTCTGTCACCGATGCCTCAGCTCGCGAACTGTCCATGCTGCCCGTACCTCCCGCATTGACGAAACGAAGCTTAGCTCCCATCGCTTCAAGCTCACGCGCCACTTCCTCTCTCCACAGTGCGGCTTTGCGGATGGAGGATTTCTTCAGCCTACGGATTAGTGCATTTTTCACTGTTTGCCCTGGCACATTATCGCCAACACCAGCAATCTGCGCCTCATAGCCCATAATGCCATCAAGCCGCAGCCAACTCGCTCCGACGATCCTCTCAGCCACTGGTCGAACCTGCTCCCATCGACTCAGCGGAGACCGCCATACCCCAAAGTGCAGCCCTGGAAAATCCGTCGACATATCGATGTCGATACAAACTGGCACAATAACCTGTCTAGCCTTCGCCAGCCGCTCTATGTGTTCAACATGCTCGATGCAGTCGACCATGAACGTAATCGTCTTACCTTCGCCTATTAGAGAAATCACATCATTAAGCGCCTCAGCGTGCCACTGCGGATAGCCCAGTAACAGATCATCGAACCCTTGTCGCGCTAAAAAAACAGCTTCATCCGCCGTATAACACATAACTCCCTGGTACACAGGATCAGTTGCCAAAATACGGCGAAGCACATCCGAACAGCGAATGGACTTACTCGCCACCCGAATCTTCTTCCCCCCGGCTTCCTGTGCAATGGCCTTGATGTTAGCATCCAGTAGATCCAAATCTACGAATGCGAATGGCTTCGGTACATCCTTGAAAATCTGCTTATAGTACTCGTAGGATCCTAACATGAGACTAACCTCTTCCTAGTGAGCCGTATTTAAGGCTTAGTCAGCCTGCGAATGATTTTCAACCCGATTTGGCTAGATGGATATCGAAAAGGGATATCGAACCTCGTCGTCTGCTTTAATATACTTTTCATATGTGAGAATATTTGAAAACTCATCTCGCCATGATAGCTGCCCATTCCGCTCTCGCCGACTCCACCGACAGGTAAATGCGTAGAACCAAAATGCATCAGTGTATCATTGACACAACCACCGCCGAATGAAATTCGCTCAAGCATGGCATCCTGCACCTTTTTATCCTCCGAAAATACATACAGTGCCAGCGGCTTCGGCCTAGCTTGGATTAAACCTACGACTTCGTCTAGGCTGTCATAGGTCAGGACAGGAAGAATAGGGCCGAAAATCTCCTCTTGCATGACTGGCATATCCCATGTAATTTCTTCAAGCACCGTCGGTTCGATTTGCAGCGTCTGATCGTCAGCTTGCCCACCGATCGCGACCTTTCCGTCATTCAAAAAGTGACGCAACCGCTCGTAATGACGACGAGAAATGATTTTGCCGTAATCAGGGCTTTTCAGCGGCTTGTCGCCATAAAACGAAGTAATTGCTTCTTGAAGATAGGACAGCAGTTTATCTTTCACGTTCCGATGAACAAGCAAATAGTCTGGAGCCACGCAGGTCTGTCCCGCATTTGAGAATTTCCCGAAAGCGATACGCTGCGCCGCTAGTTTCAAATGCGCGTCGTGATGTACAATGCAGGGGCTCTTCCCGCCGAGCTCTAACGTGACTCGTGTGAGCCGCTTCACTGCTGCCTCCATCACTATTTTCCCAACGGCTACGCTGCCTGTAAAAAAGATTTTGTCAAACGGCTGCTCCAGGAGCGTACGACTTTCTTCCACGCCGCCTTCCACAACCGCAATATATTGCGGTTCGAAAGTAGCACGTACAATCGAGGTCATCACAGCTGATACCGCTGGCGCTAGCTCTGACGGCTTCAACACAACCGTATTGCCAGCTGCAATTGCCCCTACTAGCGGATCAAAGGCAAGCATAAACGGATAATTCCATGGAGCAATGATAAGCGCCGCCCCCAGCGGCTCAGGGATTATGTAGCTGCGACTCCCTGAATGCGTCATCGGTGATTTCACTTTCTTCGGCTTCATCCAACGTTTCAGATGCTTGATGACATGAGCGATTTCTTGATAGACTATGCCTATTTCAAAAGCGTACGCTTCCTTCTCTCCCTTATTCAAATCGGTGCGCAGCGCCTGAATAATCTCCGATTCCCGATCGACAATCGCTTGTTTCAGCTTTTTGAGCTGTGTAAGCCGGAAAGCGATTCCTCGTGTTGAACCGGAGAGATAGTACTTCTTTTGCTGATCCATCAATTGGCTTAACGTCATGCGGATCTCCTCCTTTCAGATATTCATAACCTGGTTTGTGCAACCGCCGCAACGAACTGAAAACGTTTACAAATCATAGAATTAAACAATCACATAGTCCTTTAAGCTTACCATCCCAATCCCCATAGTGACAATAACATGCTACTGCTCCGGTAATGATTTCGACCATAGAAAAAATCCCTGATTGCTCAGGGTTTCTAATTTGATGATATATTTTGTTTCAAGTGTAATCGTCCTATTATGCTCTTTTTTGCTTTGTTCCCCTACTTCTTCTTGTAATTTTTCGCTTTTTGACACTTCTTCTAATTGTTCTTATTCGCTTTGTTACACTTCTTTTAGCCGTTATCTTTTTCTTTAAAATGGGCCTTTTTCTTCTTATCATTTTTAAATTTTTTCTTCTTCTTACCAGTTTTATTTTTTTTCTTCTGATCAGTTTAATTTTTTTTCTTCTTCTGATCCGTTTTAACGTTCCCCGTCTTCTCTTCAACTCATTAATTTTTTGTTCATACAACGTGATATATTGGTCCACCATTGTAGAAGTCGTGAACTTGTTAAGCACATATTCTCTTAGGACATGTGGTGGCGGAAATGACTCTTTTAATGCTTTGTGCGCAAGTTCATCTATGCTATTACATACTAACTGTGGAAAACCTTCGAGTACCTCTATGGCGGCACCATTGTTCAAGGCTAATACGGGAGTGCCTGAAATCATAGCCTCAATCAAAACAAGTCCAAAAGGCTCCTTCCAAATTGACGGAAAGAGGACACAACGAGCTCTCTTAAGTAGGTCCTGCTTTTGTTTACCTGCAACAGCGCCAATATAGTGAATGTTTTCATTCTTATCAATTCGAGGCACTAAAATATTTCGGAAATATTCTTCATCTTTAATGGGTCCAGCTATAATTAGCTTTTGGTTATTGCGTTCAGCGACTTCAATTGCATGAATGACGCCTTTGTCGGGGAGTATCCTCCCGATAAACAATAAATAGTCATCTTTTCCTTCACTGTACTCGTATTCATCCGGATTAATTCCGTTATGAACGACTTGGCCATTGGCGCCGGCATTTCTCCGAGCAGCTCTACTGACATAAACGGAGTCATGAAATTCTTTATTCGTAGGTAAATGATGAGTGGGTAAAACGGGAATTCCCATTTTTCTTAATCTGACAATGGATGTAAAAGTGTGATCATGAATCAGATCTACTTTCGAAGGTCTTGTTTTACGGATAAATGCGGGTAGGTGTCGATCTTCGAAATATTTGGGGAAGGGTACTAACTTAGCTGAAACTTTACTTCCCTTAGGAGCATATAAAATAACCTTATGTCCGCGTTTTACCAATTCTTGTGTGATTTCATAAACAATTTTCTCTGTGCCAGCTGTGTCAACAGCGGATACAGGGCTACAGACTGGTGAAATAACTTGTATAATTCTCAAGGATCGTTTTTTGGGAGTTGCATACTTTGTTGCATTTTTTGTTGCATGCATTGGCGTACTCTTATTAAATAAACCAAATAAGTCACGAATTTCTTTAGTTTCAACTGCTTTACGATTGTACTCTCCACCGCTTAATAGTTCTCGATGCTTCCTAGCATATTCCCAGAAATGATCAGCGTACTCTGGTTTGAAATCAATATAATAATTAATGCATTTGCTTACAAAAAAGAGAATTTCCTCTTTAAAACCATTATTCAAGTGTGCGTGTCCGATTAAACGGTCCCATGCTCGTAAAATATCTAACACTTTAGGTCCGCTGCTATTTGCGATAGAACCTGGTCTAGACCTTTTATAATAATATAAAGGAATATTCAAATAAGCTGGTTTATTCGCTAGACTGATCAAAATTGGAGTTGATGCAACATCCTCATACCAAATATTCAAATACTGAATTTTTTGTAGTAATTCCTTTTTGTAGAGCTTATTCCAAGGAACCACTTGAGCATAAAGAATTGCCTGTTTTTGCGTAAAGATGTCTTGTGCGTATCCCTTCTCTGGAATCGTCAGATCTTCATCTTCATACCTACTAAAATAATCACAAATCACCATGTCATGCCCATCTAAAGCCTTCGTATACAATACCTCAAACATATTGTTAGCAATCCAATCATCTGAATCAACGAAACCGATATAGTCACCTCTAGACTGAGCAATCCCTACATTCCTAGAGTTACCTACACCTTGGTTTTCAGCAAAATGTATACTTATAATACGTTCAGGTTGTTTTTTCACGAACTCTTTAATAATTGCGGAGGAATGGTCTGTTGAACCATCGTTGATAATAACTAACTCCATGACATTCCATATTGTTTGGTTAACTATGGATTGCAAACACTTACTAAGGAATTCCCCCGTATTGTATACAGTTACGATAACTGAAATTTTAGGACGAGTTGATCCTACTTTTTTTGAAATGATCTCTGTCGAGTCAAGAATAGGTTCCCCCTCCTCTTTTGTTGAATTATATACATTCATATTCCCTATAGTTTACTACGGCTTGTGTATGTGCTGACTTCTCCTATAAATAGTAATGACTACTACCCGCTCAAAGATAAGCAGATGGAAACAGTAAACGAAACCTGTACGCAAAAAAAGGATACTCTTTTAAAGAGCACCCTCTAGTTCGATATTAACTATACACGCTATGCCCGTTTCTTGCGTACGAACAAGGCTGGTATGAAGATGTACTACAGCATTCTTTTTATCTGTTATAAAAAAGAAAAAACCCTTATACATCAAGGGTTTCAGGCTTGTAAAGCTGGGATGCGGTCGGAGGGATTTGAACCCTCACGCCTTGTGAGCGCCACCCCCTCAAGATGGTGTGTCTGCCGTTCCACCACGACCGCTTAAGAAAGTATACTGGGGATCTAGGATTTGAACCTAGGCATGACGGAGTCAAAGTCCGTTGCCTTACCGCTTGGCTAATCCCCATTATGAAGGGAAAAGGGCGACCGATGGGACTTGAACCCACGAATGCCGGATCCACAAACCGGTGCGTTAACCCCTTCGCCACGATCGCCACAGTAGGAATATTATTCCCTTAAAACTAGATACGAAACTCAACGTAAAGTTAGGATTTGCTTAGGTTTTCTGGGCCCCAATCAAGTATTGTCTAAACTTATTATCGAAGTAATGCTATGGAGCAAGACCGCGTTATAAGGTAAGTTTAGACGCCGATCGAGTTTACAACTCGATGCGGACGGAATTCGCTACAAAGCTT
>NZ_WHNY01000078.1 GCF_013141695.1 Paenibacillus plantarum | reverse complement strand
GAAAAAGCTTAATTGCTCATTTGAAGCTAGCGAGATTTTGCAATCTCTTTTTTGAACGATTACTCGTTCGTGCTTACTCACTCGTTGTTCAGTTTTCAAAGATCAATTTCTTTCATTTTCTTCGCCATCCGTTTAGCGGCGACTTTTATAATATATCACATCCGAACCAATCAATGCAAGCTTTTTTTATTTCTCTTTTTTTTCAACTTCGCTTTACATCATAGAACTCGTTGGTTTCAAATGCGTTACCGTTTTTAGCGGCGAGAGTTAATTTATCATAGAATCGCAATCAAAGTCAAGCATTAAAATGAGAATAAAAAAAGAACCAGGAAAACACCTGATTCTTAAAGGATTTACATGCGTTATACACTCGTATACCTTAACTCGATTTCTGAAGTTTGCTCATCAATAATGACAGCAACTTCTTTGATTAAACCTTTTTTGACTAGTTTATTGAGCAAAAGAGGAAGCTCAGACTTGATTTCAACTAACTGCGAATGTTGCTGGAGTTCATCCGAGCTTAGCGGATGCTCACTGTCTCTGAGGATTTGAATAAACGCCTCACAGCAGCGCTCCATTTTGGACATAACCGAAAATTCACAAGCAAGTAGAACAAGTTGGACCCGCTGCTTCAAAGTTTCCTTACTCATTGTCAGCTCTTCATATAGCTTATAGACCCCAGGATTAATCGCTCGAATCTGTCTCCAAACCGTGATTTCAGGGTGATAGCCATCTTCCACAATAACAATCCGTGCCCAGTGGTGTAGCGCTTCGAGAATGTTGTTATAAGCATCTAGAATATGATCGTCTAGAATGTATTCCTTGCTTTGCAAATACTTACGCAGAAAATGCGAAAATTCAATCAGCAACTTATGCTCGCGCAAATCTCCGGGAAACTCAAGTATTCGATGGCGCAGGCCTTCTAAATAAGTATTCTGATCCAGAAGTATCTCCCCTTTTAACAGCCAGTGAAGAATATTGCGATTAACACCATGCCGAATCCATTGCTCGATTGAAGTAGGATCAATCCATCTTTCTTGTATCCTTGAATCGTCTCTTATATAATTAGTCGTATGATTGTTCAGTCTCAGGTCGTTCGTTACTATTAATAGTAGCGTATCAAAACCATCTGTCAGTGAGGGAAGTTGCTTAGGATTGTCTACCGCCATGACACTAATGATTCTAGGGTCATTCCGGAACTTAAGCAATAACTGCTCTTTATTAATTCCCATGGGTGTCCAAAGCTCCTGTCTCCAATTGTTTCTTACTTATTTCTACAAGGGTGAACGGGTTTCCTGCTGATTTCTGTGACAATTCATACAAAACATGTGCTAGAAGGATTGGGGAGGAATACACAGTGCGATTTAGATCAAGTAAAGTAAATGAATTCCGCTTATGGGGACTGGTCATGACCATGGGTGGGATGCTGCTTATGATTATAGGACTTGCTGGTGTCGTTTTCGATTGGGGACAAGTAGGTCGAGTAATTGCTGTCATCTTCATGATTATTGGTATGATTAGTGTATTGGTGAGTATGGGTATTTACTTCTGGGCGGGGATGCTTTCAACATCAGCAACTGTCATCGATTGTCCGGAATGCGGAAGAAGAACGAAAATGCTAGGTAAAACAGATCGTTGCATGTTTTGTAAAACCATTCTAACGATAGATCCACAATATGAGCCAGTTGGTGAAAATGAAACGGCAGCTACACAAACGGTTCACTTTGAGCCAAGTCGCGAGCATGAGCATAAGCCTCACTAATACAAAGAAAGCCGAGCCCATTAACAGGGTTCGGCTTTCTTCTTATTTTAAGTTAGGCAAATTATCCTTCATCACATCCCAAATTGCAGGCTTCTCAAAACCTCTTCTCCAAGTGGCCACACCAGCTAGATTATATTTATCAACCAAAGCCAACCTAGCTTTAATTGAAACTTCATCTTCCAGCCAAATACGAATTAACTTGCTACCATCTTTGTATTCCACATAATTTTGACCTGTATCGGCTAAAAATGTAGGAGTTAGCTTTTTATCTTTAATGATGGTTTGTGCGGCTTCCATGGTTAACGTTTTGGATGTTGTGGTTAATTTGCCGTTCTTCGTTTCTTCCGTCCATTGTCGTGTATAGAAAGGCACGCCGAGGACAAGCTTAGATGGCGGGATTTTATCCGTCGTCAGAAGCGCTGTAACAGACCTCTCTACCCATGGCAAAGAAGATACCGACCCAGACTTCGGACTCGTGGCCCAGTACTCGTCATAGGCCATCAACATCATATAATCGACGACCTCTGCTAAAGCTGGGCGATCATAGAACATAGACCACATTTCATTCGTTGATTTGGGTGTTACATCGATGGATACCGATAAACCTTGCTCATGCATAAAAGGAGTCATTTCTCGGACGAATTGAACCAGGTTCTCTTTATCCTTGAGATAGACATTTTCAAAATCGATATTAATGCCCTGCAGCTTGTAAGTCTGGGCAAAGCCGAGAAGTTGTTTAATCATTTTCATGCGTAGATCATAGCTTGCTAGTACCTTATTCGTGCGATCCGCATCAAAGCCATTACTAAATAGCGCCCATACTTGGTAATTGCGGTCCTGCGCCCATTTGACATAAGAGGCATCTGCTAAGTTGCTAATACGCCCCTCACTATCTGCGACTGAGAACCAAGTCGGACTTATCACTTGTAAACCAGGCATCTCACCGAGCTTGGAAGTGTCTGGGTTTTTCGAAATAACATGTTCCCAGGTCATATTTAACTTACCGGTTATAGGTTTCCAAGGCACATAGGCGGATCCTGACTGTTCTTGCAGCGGTATCGTTTCCTCATGATCCTCCGTAATTTCACTCTTGCGAACGAAGCCAATCGGTCCGCTCTCTAGCTGCACTTTGTACCAATCTTCTTCCATCCCCGTAATCATGACCTGTTCGTTTACAGCAATCGTTGCAATAATCGGCGCCTTGATTGTAGCTTCCGTTCGTAATTGAGTCTCTTTCTTTCCTGTATGTTTCCCCCACCTGATCACATCGCCTTGTTTAAAGAGCAAGATTGCACCTGACTTTGCTGATTCCCTTATTTCAAATGCATACAACTGCTTCAGAGGTTCAACAGGCAAGTAGATGGTATCTTCCTTCTTCTCGACAGGAAAGGATAAGGAGATAGGTTTCTCATTCATGAGTGCTGAAAGCTCAGTCGTCTTCATTCGCATCACTTTATCTTTGGTGGTTATGATGACGGAATCACTGCTTTTTTCATATATAATGGTCGGATCGATCCATTTCTGAACGAAATCCAGCGGAAGCTTCAGACCTTCCTTTTCTCCAATCGCACTTGATTTATAATAATTGCCTTCATAAAAAATCGGCTTTGTCAGCTCGTGGAAATCCGGCTCAACATGTGTTCGATTCGGCGCTAGCTGTTGCATCAGAAATGTTCCCGCTCCTGCCGCGAACATCCCTAAACACAATGCGCTAATCAGAATTACTTTTTTGGATGATTTCAACACTTCACTTCCTTATGGGCAATTGGTTATGAATAAAAGAAAAAAACGTGTCCGCTCTTCACAAAAGAAGGGCTGAACACGTTTCATTATACAACAGGAAACCACATAAAGAGGAATTTTGCGTATAGTTAATGCTTGGTAGTAACCGTACAATCCGGGCACACACCATAAATCTCCAATCGATAACCGCCAACTTGGAAACCTGTATGCAACGCTGCTGTTGTCTCGATGTCTGACAGTGGAGGGTATTCAAAATCAGAAATCTTCCCACATACCTCACAAACCGCATGATAATGATCTGTCATATCCGCATCAAAACGACTCGAGCTGTCCCCATAAGTTAACTCCCGAACAAGTCCCGATTCGATAAATACTTTAAGATTATTGTAAACAGTCGCAACACTCATGTTAGGAAATTTTGATTCTAACGATTTGTATATATCATCCGCTGTCGGATGAGTCATGGAATCCAGCAAAAAGGAAAGAATCGCATACCGCTGGGGCGTCATCCGAACACCTGTTGTTTTCAACTTTGCTAACGCCTGTTCTAAATGTGCTGCCATGGTACTCACCACCTGAATTAGTCATTAAAACCTTACATTATATTGTACGTGTGTTCTTCGGCTTTTGTCAATGATGGTTCAAGGAAACAAACCTTCAATTTTTACTATTTTCGATAGCCACACCAGTGACCCCTTGAATTTGATTGGTTTCTTCGAGTACTAAGCCAATAACGGATGGCTTTGGTATTGTTACATGAAACGTAATTTGAACATGATTATCCTTACTGCCATCTTCTGATTCTTCTAGTTTAATTTGCTTAATATCTATCTTACGTTTACCTAGGATTGTTGTAATTAACCCCAAGGTTCCGGGTTGGTCAATCGCTTGAATTTTTAGAATACGCACCTTTTTTCCATTGAAATACTTATGCTCTACTTTATTAAGAATCCATAAGGAAATTAAAACCATGAAGCATGCTAAGACAGCTGGATAATAAAAGCCCGCTCCAATCGCAAGACCAATCCCCGCAACGACCCATAGCGAGGCTGCTGTTGTAAGCCCTGTAATCGATCTTCCATTAAACATAATCGTACCCGCACCTAGAAAACCAATACCACTGATGACCTGAGCCGCTAAACGGGATGGATCAATACGCACGTTGACCTCATTCACAAACGCGCTAAACCCGTACATTGAAAGCAGCATCACGAGTGCTGAACCAACACATACCAGAATGTGCGTGCGGAGACCTGCTGCATGAGAGCTAACCTCTCGTTCAAATCCAATCAAGCCACCAAGAAAAAGCGCTAATACTAGTCTTATTGTGATATGCAGCTGATCAATGACCCAAGGATTCCCCATGTAAACGCTCCCTTTATATATCAAATCAAAGACTTTATCAAGAAGCAGTTGATTCGATACCAGATTTGATGTTAGTGTCCTGTAGCAGGACGCTCGAAAGTTGTTAGACTAACTCCAGGAGGAACAGTAAAGACACGTTTTAGAATAAAACCATATCTCTCATAGAGACGTATTGCCGGTAAATTCGCAGTCCCTGTGGATACGATAAATCGAGCAGCCCCTGCAAGCTCTTGTTCCTTCATTATATGCTGTAACAGAGAGCTAGCAATCCCCCTACGGAAAAAATTAGGATGAACCATCATACGGCAAATCGTCACAATACAACCCTCACGCTCAAATGAAATGGCGCCTGCGAGTGACCGTCCCTCATGATCATCGACAAAGAAACCATAAAAGGTTTCTTTCGCTTCGCGTATAGACTGAATGCCATCCTTCAAAGGAGGGATATCATCAAAACCGATCAGTTCAGCCTCTACGCGGTAGGAAGCGATTTGAAGCGCAAGCAAGGTCAAGATTTCTTCATTCGATTGTAGAATTAGTTGCTGGATGGTCAGTGGAATCACTCCTACATTGAAAATTGAAAAAAGTGGTGCCCTACTAAGAGGATCACCACTTCTACCTTATCATTTGCTGTTCAGGCACTCCACAATTAATTTATTGACGAGTCCTGGATTCGCTTTACCTTTGGTTTCTTTCATGACTTGTCCAACAAGGAAGCCTACGGCTTTTTCCTTGCCAGCTTTGAAATCTGCTACGGATTGCGGGCTGTTCTCAACTACTTGCTCGACAATTGCTTTGATAGCACCTTCGTCACTGATTTGAACAAGACCTTGCTCTTCAACGATCTTCTGCGGTTCTTTACCGGTTTCGATCATTTCTTTGAACACCGTTTTGGCAATCTTATTGGAAATCGTGCCTTTCTCGATTAAACCAATCATTTCGCCTAGCCCTTTGCCTGTTACTTTGGCATCGGTAAATTCAAGGGAATTGGCATTCAGATAACCAAGCAAGTCACCCATGATCCAGTTCGAGACCGCTTTGGCATCTTGCGTATATTTCAAGCTTTCTTCAAAGAAGTCAGCCATTTGCATCGAAGCCGTGATAACAGCTGCATCATAGCTAGGCAAGCCATATTCATTGCTGTATCGAGCTTTACGAGCATCTGGCAATTCTGGAATCGAAGCTAGTACACGTTCTTTCCAAGCATCATCAATGTAGAGACTAACCAGATCCGGATCTGGGAAATAACGATAATCGTGCGCATCTTCTTTGCCGCGCATTGCGAGAGTTCTACCTTGCGTTTCATCCCAACGACGAGTTTCTTGAATGACTTCTTCCCCGCTTCTGAGAATCTCCGCTTGGCGGTATTCTTCATACTCAAGTCCTCGCTGCACCCCACGGAAGGAGTTCATGTTCTTAAGCTCGGCACGTGTGCCGAATTTCTCTTGTCCGAACGGTCGGATGGAAATGTTCGCGTCAC
The DNA here is from genome assembly GCF_013141695.1 of Paenibacillus plantarum. Taxonomy (GTDB): domain Bacteria; phylum Bacillota; class Bacilli; order Paenibacillales; family NBRC-103111; genus Paenibacillus_E; species Paenibacillus_E plantarum. Next base: position 18,118 of record NZ_WHNY01000078.1, on the reverse strand, counting down.
AACGAAGCGAACCTTCTTCCATTTTCACATCAGAAACATCGCAATAGATCATGATCGCTCTGATCTTCTCTAAGTAGGCACGAGCTTCCTCAGGGGAGCGCAAATCCGGTTCGGATACGATTTCGATCAAAGGCGTTCCTGCACGATTAAGGTCAACGAGGGAAGCATAGCCGCCATCAATATGCGTCAGCTTACCAGCATCCTCTTCCAGATGGACACGCGTGACTCCAATCCGTTTGGTAACTCCGCCTACTTCGATATCAACCCAGCCATGCTCACCGATCGGTTTATCATATTGTGAAGTTTGATAAGCATCAGGTGAATCTGGGTAAAAATAGTTCTTACGATCAAATTTACTGTCCGTCGCAATTGTGCAATTGAGGGCCATTGCCGCTTTCATCGCATACTCGACCGCTTGTCGGTTAAGAACTGGCAGGACGCCTGGATGACCTAAGCATACCGGACATGTATTCGTATTCGGAGGTGCTCCGAATGAGGTTGCACAACTGCAAAATATTTTGGAAGCGGTATGAAGCTCTACGTGAACTTCAAGACCGACTACAGTTTCAAATTGGGTATCTGTTGCCGACAAAGTGAATGCCTCCTTCGTTACTCTTGAACTATTAACTTACAATTGCGGGCGCTGCTTGTGGTGGTCTGTGTGCTGTTCGAAAGCGTGGGCTACACGCAAAACGGTAGCTTCATCCAATGCTTTGCCGATAATTTGCAAGCCAACCGGAAGTTCATTCACGAATCCACATGGTACGCTAATTGCAGGAATACCTGCCAAACTCACCGGGATCGTCATAATATCATTCAAATACATCGTGAGTGGATCGCTGCTTTGTTCACCGATTTTGAAAGCGGTGGTTGGAGCCGTTGGCCCAATAATGATGTCATAGTTATTGAACACTTGATCAAAATCTTGCTTGATCAATGTACGAACTTGCTGAGCTTTCAGGTAATACGCATCATAGTAGCCTGAGCTTAGTGCGTAAGTACCTAGCATGATGCGGCGTTTCACTTCGGGACCGAAGCCTTCGCTGCGGGATAGATTATATAGATCCAACAAATTGCGTGCATTATCGGAACGAACACCATACCGGATGCCGTCAAAACGTGCCAAGTTGGAAGAAGCCTCGGAGGAAGCCAGCAAGTAATAAGTTGCTACCGCGTACTCGGAATGAGGAAGCGTTACTTCTTCCCATACAGCGCCAAGACCTTCAAGTACTTTGAGCGCTTCAAGAATTTTCTCTTTTACCGCTGGGTCGATCCCTTTACCCATGTATTCTTTGGGTACGCCTATGCGCAGTCCTTTGACGTCACCCGTCAATGCGCTGAGATAGTTCGGAATCTCCACATTCGCAGAAGTGGAGTCTTTCGGGTCGTAACCTGCGATAGCTTGCATAGCGTACGCAGCATCTTCTACGTTCTTCGTAAGCGGCCCGATTTGGTCTAGGGAGGATGCGAAAGCGACCAAACCATAGCGGGACACGAGTCCGTACGTCGGCTTCAGACCGACGATACCGCAATAAGCAGCCGGTTGGCGAATCGAGCCACCGGTGTCGGAGCCCAGCGCGAAGTACACTTCGCCTGCAGCAACTGCTGCTGCCGAGCCACCGCTGGAGCCGCCTGGCACATAATCCGTGTTCCACGGATTGTGGGTTGGGTGGAAGGCGGAGTTCTCGTTGGAACCGCCCATCGCAAACTCATCCATGTTGAGCTTGCCGATGGTAACCGTTTGTGCTTCCTTGAGCTTACTCACGACTGTCGCATCATAAATCGGAATATGATTGGATAAGAATTTGCTTGCGCAGGTCGTCTTCAAACCTTCGGTGACCATATTATCCTTGATTCCGATCGGCAAACCGAATAAATCACTGCGTGCAGCATTGCTTAATAGCTGCTCGTCCAACTTAGCAGCCGTCTGACGTGCATTCTCTTCATCTAAAGTAAGGAAAGCGCGAACCTTGCTCTCCACTTGCGCAATTCTTGTATAGGATTGATCCACGAGATCCGAAACTTTGAGTTCTTTGCTTTGCAGCTTCGCGTGGATTTGTTGTAGGTTTAGTTCAAACAAAGACAACGACAGGCACTCCCTTTCATCTCTAACTTATTCTAAAACAGCAGGAACCTTGAACTGCCCATCCTCATGATCTGGGGCGTTCAGCATCACTTTTTCAATTGGTAAAGACGGCTTGGCAACATCCTCACGCATCACATTTACTAATGGCATGGCATGGCTAGTTGGTACAACACCATCGGTGTTTAATTGATTAAGTTGCTCGGCATATTTTAAAATAGCATTTAGCTGATCTGTAAATAGATCTTTTTCGGTATCATTCAGGTCGAGTCTAGCCAACTTGGCGACATGATCGACATCTTTCTTCGTTATGCTCACGTATTCTGCACCCCTTGTATCAGCATTTAGTCATTCTTTTCATTATATCCCAGATATTTTGCGAACTCAATCCAGAATAAGGATGTGCCTTGTTAAGATCTATTGAATCTATTAAAAGTATTGAATCACTATGCTAACTCGTGTTAGTATTTCCTTAAAATGGTAGTGAAGCACACGCCGCTTATTCTGTTCAGCATTTGCTGTTCAGGCTGAGCGGCATTTTCATTTTTAGAGAAGAAGGGTGTAGGCGAGGATGATTAAAAAGTTGGATATGTTAGGGAAGTTAGATGGGTCTGGGAAAGGCGAGGAATTCGAGAAAGCTTATGCGGAGTTCCTGCATATGCATTATGGTAAAAGAAAAGGCGAGCGATTACGTAGATTAAAAGAAGGTCACGGCCACGCAGAACATCTATTCCTACTGCAGGTATGGTGGAAAGCATTGGGAGATTTTAAACATTTACATCCCGAGTATGAAGTTAAAGATTTCCGTGATGGAACTCGGTTTATTGATTTCGCTTACTTACGTCACTCCCTGAAGCTAGCCATCGAAATTGATGGATACAACACACATGCCAATACGATTAGTCGCTCACAGTTTTCTGATCAGTTAGTACGCCAGAATCATTTGGTTATTGACGGTTGGAAAATCTTACGCTTTTCCTATGATGATGTGAAGAACCGGCCACGGATGTGTGAGCAGATTCTGTTGCAGTTTTTAGGGAAATATTTCGGAGAACAGCAGGAACAATTGGTTGAGTTAAGTTATGTAGAAAAAGAAATTTGTCGATTTACTTTCATTGCGGGCAAATCGATCTCTCCACGTGATGTAAGTAACGTATTTCGATTCGAGGCAAAAAAATCAAGACGGATTTTACAAGAGATGCTAGCGAAGCAACTTCTTATCTCTGTTGGAGCTGGACAACAGCGCATTAAGCGCTACGGGTTGCATCCGACTGTTGCTAATCGGATGGTGAATGGGTGAGCGGGCGGTTGTAAGGACCTTTTGGGGACTTACGGGATAGCGGGGGCACAGATCGGGGGTTGAAACGACTATTTTAGGCGTTACGGGGGTGGACGCGCGGCGGAGAGCGTGAGCGGGCGGTTGTAAGGCCCTTTTGGGGCCTTACAGCGAAGGCTGATGCGCGGATCCTGTGTTGTAACGCCCATTTTAGGCGTTACCGGGGCGGACGTGCGACGGCGAGCGCTATCGGGAGACTGTAAGGCCCTTTTGGGGCCTTACAGCGAAGGCTGCTGCACGGATCCTGTGTTGTAACGCCCATTTTAGGCGTTACGGGGGTGGACGCGCGGCGGAGAGCGTGAACGGGCGGTTGTAAGGCCCTTTTGGGGCCTTACGGGAAAGCGTCCGCACGGATCCGGGGCTGTAACGCCCATTTTGGGCGTTACGGGGGCGGACGCGCGGCGGAGAGCGTGAGCGGGCGGTTGTAAGGCCCTTTTGGGGCCTTACGGGAAAGCGTCCGCACGGATTTGATGCTGTAACGCCTATTTTAGGCGTTGCACACTGAATCCGCCGCGGGATGCCATTTTACAAAGGCAAAAAAAAGCGACGGTGCATGTCCACCGGCGCTTTCTATGGTTAAATCCAAGCTTTCAGCCCGATTTGTTTGATGAATTCCTCACGGGACTGTACTTCCTTGTCCCTTTCCTTCTCCGGCTCAGTGGCAGACTCGCCATTCATAATTTTCCGGAACAAGGCTTCGTTGTTCGTTGCGAGAGCATAATCTATTAAAGCTTCTCTCTCAACTTGCTCCGCCTCTTGCTGCAGAAGCACTTCTTCCAGCTCAATATCGGTTGCAGTCACATAGTAATGTTTGTTCTCTTTAGGGACACGTACGACATAATCAAAAATGTTATCGTTATTTCGGTCATACGCAATTAAATAGCCATATCCGCCAATAGGCAGATTCTGTTCTAAACGATCAGCAATGAAGATAATTTTCTCGCCAAGACGAAGCATCTGCTTTCCCCCTACCTATATATAACTCTCAAATGAGTCTATGAATGCATGGAATACGTTCTATTGCCTATCGTACTAAAAAAACTAGATTGTGTCCAATTGACATCACTTGTTCATACTCCATTCATATTCCTAGCTTAGGATAAATTTACTTTCATCCATAAAAGGAGTTGCTTACGATGTCACAACGTTCTTTACAAGCCTTGCGCTATGTCGGCTGGGCAGAGGGTTCCTCTTTTCTCATTCTACTTGGTATCGCCATGCCACTTAAATACGCGTTCGATCTGCCGCAAGCTGTTTTTGTCGTAGGGCTTGCTCATGGATTTCTATTTGCGCTCTATTTGCTATCGATTGCCTGGGTTATCCTTCAACATCGTTGGTCCTTTGGACGCGTACTCGCAGCTTTCATTGCGGCATTTATTCCATTCGGTCCGTTCTTATTCGATCGTTGGATCCGACGTTAAACGCATCACTTCGTAAAATTTCAGAAAGAAGCATGAAACTGATATAGTAGTGAGAAAACTATTCTATCGAACAAGTGAAATTTACGGAGGAAATCATGCCAGAGCCATCATCATCTCCAAAAGCTCGCCCCTCGCTAACGGAGGGCCCGATCACAAAGACATTGATCTTATTTTCACTACCCATATTATTAGGGAACGTTCTACAATCCTTGAATGGGTCGATCAATACGATTTGGATCGGAAAATATCTAGGTGAAGTCGCCCTTGCAGCAACATCGAATGCGAATATTATTATGTTCTTCTTAATTAGCTCCATCTTCGGGATTGCCATGGCTGCCGTCATTCTTATTGGTCAAAATCTCGGTGCTAAGAAAGTTCAAGAGGCCAAACAAGTAGTCGGAACGAGCACAGTTTTCTTCCTTGTATTATCCATAATCGTCGCCTTACTGGGATGGATTTTCTCCTCCACGATCCTAGACTGGATGAATACTCCGCCTGATGTCAAGGAGTTTGCCGTGACGTATACGCGAATTATGTTCGCAGGTGTTCCGTTCATGTTCGGCTATAATTTAATCATGGCCATTTTGCGTGGCTCGGGGGATGCGAAAACCCCGTTTTACTTCTTGCTTTTATCAGCAATCCTCGATGTCGCACTCAATCCTTTGCTGATTCAAGGGATGGGGCCATTCCCGAAAATGGGGATTGCCGGCTCAGCCGTAGCGACTTTTATCGCGCAACTAGTGAGCTTCGTGCTTCTCATTGCTTACTTGTATAAGAAGAAGTACTTCCTTCGTATCACGAAAGAGGATATTCCTTTGCTGCGAATCAATTGGACCATTATTCGAACACTGATACAAAAAGGGCTGCCTATGGGCTTAAATATGGTCGTGGTTTCCCTAAGTAATCTGATGCTGGTTCATCTCGTGAATGCCTATGGCTCCGAATCCACCGCAGCTTTCGGTGTCGCGATGCAAATATCAAGTTACGTCCAAATGCCCGCTATGGCTATTGGTGGTGCAGTAACTTCGATGGCTGCGCAAAACATTGGCGCAGGGAAATGGGATCGTGTCAACCGGATCACCTGGACAGGTGTAGGGGTTAATATCTTAATGACTGGATTGATTGTAGCCGTTTTGCATCTGTTCAATCGGGAAGTTGTCTCGTTCTTCTTGCCTCCTGAAGGAAAAGCGATAGATATTGGCGTTCATATTAACAATATTACGCTTTGGTCTTTCATTATTTTCGGCATCTTCAATGTCGTTGCTGGTGTCGTTCGATCTGCGGGATCTGTGGTGTTCCCTCTTATCGTTGCATTCGTTGCACTGTTGCTCGTTCGCATCCCGCTTGCCACTGTGCTGTCGCACAAGTACGGCTTCGATGTGATTTGGTGGAGCTTCCCTGTCAGCTTCAGTGTTGCTGCCACTTTGAACCTGCTGTATTACCGCTTCGGGAAATGGAAGCAAGCCAGAATGATGGCTAGTAAAACCTAAACAAAGCTTAAACAAAAAGTCTGCCTAGCCAAGTAAATTGGCTTGAGCAGACTTTTTTCACTAAAGATGAAGCAAATCTTTATGGATTTTGATCACAATTTTCTTATTCGTTGTTGACTCCGTAATGAGGCAATTAGGCCGATGAATATCGGATGGGAAGCATACGGCAAACATGCCAGGTTTGAGCATAATATCCGTTTCAGGCAGCGCATGTTGGGATTCGTAGAAGGCGATATCATGTGTCTCAAACTTGTTATCCACGATGATTGCCTCGTCAGTCAACTTGTAGAAGCACAAACGCTCCTCCCCGCTCACCAAAAACTGAATATCCGTATACACAACGTGCGACTCCGGCATTTGTTCTTCCCTAGGACGCGTCACAGATTCTTGCACATTGGCATACATCAAGTGGCCATTATCGCCCTCCAGATCATACCGCCCTATCTCTAGCTCTCCCAAATTCCGATTCAAAATGTAGTCGATACCTCGTGCTACAGCTGCTGGCCATAAATGCCGTTCTTGCTCGAAATGCTTCACATCGCTGATAATCATCGCTATTTTCTCCTTTTAAAAAGACCCGCCCCATTGGGCGAGTCATCTCTTGTTTAGAACTTTTCTTGATTAGCGCCTTCCCAATCAGCAAGGAACTTCTCAATGCCCGCATCTGTCAGCGGGTGTTTACTCATTGATTCTATCACTTTATAAGGGACTGTCGCAATATGTGATCCTGCTAGCGCTGCTTCAATGACATGTGCAGAGTGACGGACACTCGCAGAAATAATTTCGGATTTGATGCCGTGTACTTGGAAAATCTGGCTGATTTCTTTGATTAAATTCATACCAACTTGGTTGATATCATCCAAACGACCGATAAACGGGGAAACATAGGTTGCACCAGCGCGAGCAGCAAGCAATGCCTGTGTGGAGCTGAAGATCAGCGTCACGTTTGTAGGAATGCCAAGCGATCTAAACACGCTAGTTGCTTTCAATCCATCCAACGTCATAGGCAGCTTAATAACGATATTCGGGCTTAGTGCCGCAAGCTTCTTACCTTGTTCGACCATTTCGTCTGCTTTCAAAGAAACAACTTCAGCACTGATTGGCACATCGCCCACGATGGAGATGATTTCTTTCACAGTTTCGAAAAAGTCTCTACCTTCCTTAGCGATCAATGAAGGGTTAGTGGTTACACCTGCAACTACTCCTAATGCGTGCGCTTTACGAATTTCTTCTACATTGGCTGTGTCGATAAACAATTTCATCCTGTATCCCTACCTTTTCTCCCGCTATGGGTGCTTATTGGAAATACTTCTGTCTGATTTGCCCAACGATTGCTTCTGCGGTAAAGCCATATTCACGAATGACACGATCTGCTTTCGCTGATGCTCCGAATTTGCGGATGCCGACAACGAAGCCTTCTTGTCCCGTAATTTCTTCCCATCCAGCCGGATAAGCCATTTCCATCACAACATTTTTACACACTTGAGGCAAAATAATCGCATTCCGTACCTCTTCTGGCTGCTGCTCGAACAATTCACGGCTTGGCATGGAAATAACACGAGCACCTATTCCATCTTGCGCCAACTGCTTCTTCACGTCAAGTGCTAAGCTCACTTCTGAACCTGTCGCTATGAGTTGCAAATCAGGAGTTTCGCCAGTAGCAACATCAGACAGGACATAAGCTCCTTGGTGGATATGATCAAAAGCAAGTGTGTCCGTGCCTGGAAGTACTGGCAAGTTTTGACGCGATAGCGCGAATACGAACGGGCCTTCTTTCGCTTGAAGAACATACTCCCAAGCAGCCGCTGTCTCGTTCGCGTCCGCAGGACGGAACAATGTCAGATCCGGAATCATCCGCAAGGAAGGGATCTGTTCAATCGGTTGATGCGTCGGGCCATCTTCGCCGACAGCGATGCTGTCATGCGTGAAGACATACGCAACAGGGATCTTCATCAACGCGGATAGGCGAATCGCACCGCGCAAGTAATCGCTGAACACGAGGAACGTGCCGCCGAAAGCGCGCAGTCCGCCGTGAAGCAGCATGCCGTTCAGCGCTGCACCCATGGCGAATTCCCGGACGCCGAACCAGAAGTTGCGTCCGCTGTAATCTGCTGAGCTGAATGCCGCAGCATCGCCGATCATGGTGAAGTTGGAGCTCGCTAGGTCGGCAGAGCCGCCTACTAGATGAGGTACCCGCTTCGCCAAGCCGTTAATCACTTTGCCAGATGCGGTGCGCGTCGAGATCGCGCCGCTTTCTGGGGTGTAGCGCGGCACATCGGCGTTCCAATCCGCCGGAAGGTCGCCGCTGTTCGCGAGCTCGAATTGCTTCGCGAGCTCAGGGTAGGCCGCCTGGTAGCTGTTCCACAGCTGCTCCCAGGCTGCTTGTGACTGAGCACCCACCTCTTTGTGGTGGGCGAAGTGGGTGTACACCTCAGCCGGGACATAGAAGTCCGGCTCGAGGGGCCAGCCCAGAGCTTGCTTCGTCAGAAGCAGCTCGTCTTTGCCCAGCGGCGAACCGTGCGTGCCGCCGTGGCCGCCCTTGCCGGCTTTGTTCGGCGAGCCGAAGCCGATGGTTGTTTTGATCTCAATTAGCGTCGGGCGATTGAGATCGGCCTTGCCCTCTGCGATCGCCGCAGAGATGGCGTCGACGTTGTTTTGCTCTTCCACACGGAGGTATTGCCAGCCGTAGGATTCGAACCGCATTTTGACGTTCTCGGAGAACGACATGTTCAAGTCCCCATCAAGGGAAATATCATTGGAATCGTACAGGACGACGAGTTTACCTAATTTGAGATGTCCAGCGAGGGAAGCGGCTTCGGATGAAACACCTTCCATCAAATCTCCATCGCCACAAATAGCATAAGTAAAGTGATCAACGACTGGAAAATTCGGCTTGTTGTACACGGACGCTTGATGTGCTTCAGCCATCGCCATACCCACAGCCATGGCAACACCTTGACCAAGTGGACCTGTCGTAGCTTCTACACCAGCTGTGTGACCATACTCCGGATGCCCAGGTGTGCGGCTTCCCCATTGACGGAATTCCTTGATATCGTCCAAAGATACATCATAGCCACTTAGGTGAAGCAAGCTGTAAAGCAACATGGATCCGTGTCCCGCAGACAAGACGAAACGATCACGATCCGCCCATTTCGGACTAACTGGATTGTGTTTCAAATGACGTGCCCACAGCGCATACGCCATTGGTGCCGCGCCCATCGGCATGCCTGGGTGACCCATTACAGCTTTCTCAACAGCATCAATAGTAAGCGTTCTAATCGCATTAATACTTAATTCTTCAATGCCAACCGTTGTTCCATTCAATGTGATACGCCTCCATCTATGTGGTTGTTTTTATTACCTTATCTCTTTATTATAAGAGGAGATGATGCATTCAAATAATTGATAGTTTCGATACTCGCTATAGAAGGTGTCTATATGGTTAATTTCGAGTTGTATAAAGTATTTTATTTAACAGCGAAATCCGGAAGCCTGTCCAAAGCAGCGAAAGAGCTGTATATCACGCAGCCCAGTGTCTCTCACTCCATTAAATTATTGGAGGAAAGCCTAGGGCTTCCTTTGTTTGCCCGTACGTCAAAAGGCGTTGATCTAACCAAAGAAGGTGCCATCCTTTACTCCTATATTGAGCAAGCTTACAACTTCATTTCTTTAGCCGAGGACAAGCTCAATGAACTGCGAAATTTCTCTAGTGGAGAAATTAAAATCGGTGGCAGTGATTCCTTGTGCAAGCACTATTTGCTACCCTTTCTGGAATCGTTTCACGTTCAATATCCACATATCCAGATTAATCTAGTCCACGGGACGACACCGGAGATTGTAAAAAATTTAAAAGAAGGCAAAATTGACATCGGTATTGTAAGAACACCTATTCATGACGATCAGCTTCAGGTCCGTGAGGGTATCACCATTCAGGACTGTTTCGTCACTGGCCCCAAGTACCGAGAACTGTCTGAGGGCACGATTACGTTAGCGGAGTTACTTGCCTATCCAATTATTTTATTTTCTAGTAACAGCTCTTCAAGAAAATTTGTCACGCGTTTGTTCAGTGATAACGGTTTGCTTTTGGAACCGGAGATTGAGCTGGGCAGTGTGGATTTACTCATTGAATTTGCGAAGATCGGCTTCGGCGTTTCCTTCGTTACGAAGGAGTTTGTCGCCAGGGAATTAGCAGAGGGCAGCTTATTTGAGGTCAATCTCGAGGCGACGATACCCTCTACCAAGATAGGGATTATCACGTTGAAGAACATGCCGCTCTCAACTGCAGCAGCTGCATTTGTAGCTGAGTTGGAGAATCCGGGGTAATAGCCGAAAAAACACACTCAGCTTCCACCGAGTGTGTTCCCTTTTTACAAACAAACCATCGCCTTAATTACCTTCGACTCCGGCTTCAGCCATGTTTCGAATTGCTCCACCATCTCCTCGAAGGAGGCACGGTGCGTGATATAGCGCTCAATGTCGATGCTTCCCGTCTTTAATGCACTTCGCACCGTATCAAAATCCTCCATGGTCGCATTACGGCTCCCCATTAACGTCAACTCCCTCTTGTGGAAATCAGGGTCATGAAAGGCAATATCCGCCTTCACTAGTCCGACGTAAACAAGTTTGCCGCCATGAGCGACAAGACCGAAAGCATCTGTCATCGATCTCGCATTCCCTGTTGCGTCGAAGACGACGGTAGGAAATTCGCCATGCGTAAGCTCCGCTAGTTTTTCCTTTGGTAGTTGGAGCGCATTCACGGTATGATCGACGCCTGCCCAGTCCCGGCAAAAAGCTAATCGCTCCTCGTTAATATCCATCGTTATGACGTTAGCACCACGTTGCTTTGCCAAAATCATCACCCCAAGCCCAATCGGGCCAGCTCCAATCACTAAAGCCGTTTCCCCTGAACGCAGCTCGGATCTTCGCACCGCATGTGCACCAATACTAAGTGGTTCCAGCATCGCAGCCTGATCCAGCGTTAGTCCATCTGCTTTAATTAGATGACTCACTGGAAGAGCTAAACGCTCTACCATGCCTCCATCCCTATGTACGCCAAGCACTTTCATGTCTGTGCAGCAATTTGTTTTGCCATTGCGGCAAGCAATACATTGCCCACAATGCATGTAGGGAACGACGCTTACAAGATCCCCAACTGCCACATCCGTTACTCCCTCACCAAGCTCCTCTATATACCCTGCCAGCTCATGCCCAAGAATACGCGGATAGCTAAAGAAAGGCTGATTCCCTTTAAACGCATGCAAATCCGTCCCACATATGCCGATTCGCTGAATGCGAACGAGTGCTTCTCCCACACCCACAGTTGGTTCCTCTATCTCGACATACTTCAAATGCTCGATTTGTTCACAGACAATCGCTTTCATGTTTACTCTCCTCCATCTAATCCATGAACGATTATGAATTCATAATTTATAGAACTCCATAGCATTTAGACCGAATAAACGATCTTTATCCTCTTCCGACCAACTATCTGGCAAGGATTGATTCACGACATCGACAACGTCCTCATAGTCAGCCGCGAGCAAACAGACTGGCCAATCACTTCCGAACATCACACGCTCTGTTCCGAAAACCTCCAAAATATGCTGAACATACGCCGTAAAATCCTCCGGCTTCCAATCCGAATGGCTGGCTTCGGTCACCATACCTGAAACCTTACAATATAGACTGGGGTGCTTCGCAATAGTCGCCATTTGGCTTTTCCAAGGTTCAAGCACACCTTCGGCAATCGACGGCTTCGCAATATGATCAATGACCCCTCGCAAACCTGGTACCAGTTCCAGTAGCTCGATAACGGTTTCTAATTGATGAGCGAGGACAAGCAGGTCAATCGGCACAGCTTCCTTAGCGAAGTAACGCAAAGCTTCAACAAAATGAGGTTGGAGGATAACTCGTGCATCAGGCATCTCCTGAATCATCACCCGAAAGCCAACATATTTTGGATGCTGACTGCATTTTTTATAATGAATAAGATATTCAGGATCGTCCAAATCAAGCCATCCAACAACGCCGGCAATTGAATCAGTGCTTTCACTTAAAGCTAGTAAATAATCGGTTTCTTCTAACGTTTGCGCAGCTTGAACCACAATGCTCTTATCTAAGTTGAATTGCCCAAGATGTGGTACCAAATCATTTGGCAAATAATCACGATTCAAAACAGGGAGCGCTGGTGTAAGCCATCCATAATCCCCTCGGTCGATCTTCCAATAATGCTGATGTGCATCAATACGCATGACGATTCTCCTTATCCTTCACCCTAATATGATATCGCTTTCTTTCATTTTACCATTAAATTTCCGATATGAAATATCGATATCTAGCATAACTATACGGTTTTTTGATATTATTGTACTATCTTGCAGAGGAAAGGCGTGGTTATTGTGGATCCTATTCGTAAAATTTTCGATAATCATGATGCCTTCCCCATGTCTTTTGCCTATAAAAACACAAAAAGCTCGCTAAGCGAGCTTCCTGATCATTTCCATGACTGGTATGAAATTGTTTATGTGTATAGGGGGCGTGGTACTTTTTTTATCGACCATACCTTCTATGAAATGAAACAAGGCGATCTCTTTCTTATTCCAGGGAATACGATTCATCGGGCGACACCAGATAAAGAGGCACCCGTGACATCCACTGCGATTTACTTCTCTCCAAGTATCGTACAGTTGCCCTCGCTAGGAGAGGACTTCTCCTGTTTACAATGCTTTGAGCAAGCTTCGACACTTCGTAATTATAAGTTTGAAATGCGGTTACCACAGAGTCAGCACCTAGAATTACTTTTAGATACGATTGAGAACGAATTTAAGCATCCAACCATTGGTCAACGCCAATCCATCCTTCTTCATTTACTTCAATTGCTGCTAACTATCTATCGTGATATGACCACTGACACCAAGTCACCTAAATTAGACACCCTTGTCGGCCCTATTTGGATGCGAGAAATCATCCTCTATATTGATCAGCATTTCTGTGAAGATATTGGACTCCAAACACTTTCGAAACAAGCTTCTGTCACGCCGGCTCATTTAAGCAGAGTATTTAAACAGTTCATTGGCATGAACATCAGCACTTATCTCATAACCAAGCGCATCATCCGCGCTAAACAGTTGCTTCAAGAAAGCGATGCTAATATCGGTACAATCGCGGATCTATGCGGGTTTGAGAGTTTACCTCATTTTCATGCGATGTTCAAAAGAGTGCTTGGCATTACGCCCGCGGCGGCACGGAAGTCCTTCCGTTCATTCTAAGATTGCTTCACTAACCGATCGTAGAGGAAGTCCGCAATATGAACGGCTTCCATATGCCCGTTTTGCCCATGTTTATCAATACCTAACTTCATTTGCAGTAAGCAGCCTGGATTGCTTGTAACCACGTAGGATGCTATTGTTGCATTCACATTTTCCATCTTATGCTCTAAGATTTGATTGGCCATATCTGGCTGAGTCATATTATAAATACCGGCGGAACCACAGCATGAACCTGAATCCTTCATTTCGATATAGGCGGTGTTACTAACCCTTTGCAGCAATTGCTTGGTTGGTTGACTGCCCTTCATCACGTTGCGAAGATGGCAGGATTCCTGATACGTAACACGTGTTGGAGCATGCTGAGATAGCGTATCTGCAAAACGAAGAGGTCGACCTTTCTCCACCAGAATGGAGCTGATATCCTTCACACGTTTGGCGAACCAAGTGGAGGCTTCCTTCCACTCTTCCTCATCATGAAGGAGATGATCGTACTCCACAAGAATCGCTCCACAACCTCCTGCATTGGAAACGATGTAATCGACTCCTGCTTCTTGGAAGGCGCGGATATTACTTTTGGCTAATTGCTTCGCTTGATCCGTTTCACCACTATGTGCATGAAGTGCCCCGCAACAGTTCTGCGATTCAGGAATGACGACATCGAAGCCAGCCTCTGTCAAAAGTTTCACCGTACTAATATTCGTTTCCGTGAATAATACGTCCATCAAACACCCACGGAACATCCCCACAGTACCCAGTTTTTTGCCTTTTGCCGGTATAAACGTACCAAGCCGTTCAACAATTCCTTTGCCTGAAGCGTCAGGAAGTATTTTCTCCATCGTAGCCATATGCTTGGAGAATAGACCGACTACACCGGTTTTTCTAACTAGCTTTTGGATACCTGACATTTTATAAAAATGAAGCCCTGTCCCGAGTAGCTGCATCCTCTGTTGGGATGGAAATAGCTCTTTGAAGACGAGCTTACGCACACCCTTTACCCACCATCTATGTTGGGTTGTATGCACTTCTATGGCATCGCGCGCCTGTTCAATTAATTGGCCATATTTCACATCTGCTGGGCAGGCGGGCTCACACGCGCGGCAACCCAAGCAATGGTTCATCTGATCTTCAAAGCGTATCCCTGGCTCCATGAGGCCATCTACAGCTGCTTTCATCAGAGAGATGCGGCCTCGTGGAGATTCCGCCTCGATGCCTGTTTCTTTAAAAGTCGGACAAGCTGGCAGGCAGAATCCACAACGCATGCAATTCGTTAATTGGTCGTAGTCCAGTTTCTGCATTAACGTTTCCTGAAGTGTTGCTCCTTGGCCCTTAGACACGATCAATCACCACCCTGCGTCTAGATTCTTTGGCGAACATTTTGCCTGGATTCAAAATATGGTTCGGATCGAACGCATCCTTAATCCCCTTCATCATTGCGATCCCGCTGCTTCCCACTTTCCATTCCAGGAATGGCGCTTTCACTAAGCCAACACCATGTTCACCAGTAATAGTTCCACCTAAACGAATCGCGGCTTCAAAAATCTCTTCAAACGCTGCTTCCACACGATGTACTTCATCATGATCTCTTGCGTCGGTTGTTGCGGTAGGGTGAAGATTGCCATCTCCCGCATGTCCAAAGGTACAAATTTGAACATCATGTTTGGTTGCAATTCGATTAATTTCTAGTACCATTTCCGCGATTTTGGAACGAGGCACCGTTGCATCCTCTAAGATCGTCGTCGGGCGTAAGCGAGCAAGCGCGGTAAAGGCGCTACGTCTTGCTGTTAATAGCTTCAGCGCTTCCTCTTGTGTGCTCGCAATGGTGACTTCATCCGCCAGTTCCTCCCTGCAAATCTCAGAGATTAGGGCAATATCACGCTCAACCATCTCTGGCTCGCCATCCTGTTCAATTAACAAAATAGCAGCCATATCCAGCGGCAATCCCAGCTTAGCAAAATCATCCACAACACGAATTGTTGGGTTATCCATGAATTCCAGGGTTGCTGGAATGATGCGGTTTTCGATGATTTTGGAAACAGTGCGCGCCGCGCCGTATAAGTCCTTGTACATCGCAAGCATTGTTTTCTTCGCCTTTGGAGGCGGAATGAGTTTCAGTGTAGCTTCTGTAATAACTGCAAGTGTACCCTCCGAGCCGACTAGCAGCTTCGTCAAATCATATCCAGCTACATCCTTCATCAGCTTGCCACCGGTACGCATGATTTCACCTGAAGCAAGGACACACTCGAGGCCGATCACGTAGTCTTTAGTTGTGCCATATTTTAAACCACGAAGTCCGCCTGAGCACTCTGCGATATTGCCGCCAATAGTGGAAATCGCCATCGAACTTGGATCTGGTGGATAAAATAAACCCAATCCCTCAATATGTTCAATGAATTGCTTCGTAATGATCCCTGGTTGCACAGTGGCTGTCAGATTCTGCAGATCGATATCTAGGATTGCATTCATGCGATGCATAACCATAACGATCCCACCTTGTACAGGTACTGTACCTCCGCACAAATTCGTACCTGAGCCCCTGCTGATCAAGGGAATGCGATGCTCATTCAACACCTTCATAATGCCTGAAACCTGCGCAGTATCTTTGGGATAGATCACACCGTCAGGTAAGGACTGAAGCATAGGTGTCCCGTCGTAGGAATGGGTAACTAGTGATTCCATATCATCTTTATAAAAGGCTTCGCCTACAATGGCCTGTAATTGTTGTTTAACTTGATTATCGAGCATGAAGAATCCTCCCTTTGAGCGTTTACTTAGTATGCTACATTCCTTCATAATTCTTGATGCCTTTTACAAGTGATCATGTGATCAGATGACTTTCCTTCTATTTTAGCTTATGATGTAATAGATGTATAGAACTTTATCTAAGATTTTCAGGGGGATACCGATGGTTTTTCAGCAAATCCGGCCACAAAAGGGCTCGGAAATCGTGCTTCAACATATTAAAGCTCAAATCGAGGGAGGAACTTATGCTCCTGGATCTAAGCTTCCTACAGTCGTAGACCTTGCTGCAAGCTTTCAAGTCGGCCGATCTACAATCAGAGAAGCACTCAGCGGGCTTAAAGCTATGGGCTGGGTCGATATTCGACATGGCGGAGGTACTTATGTCGTTACGTCTTTACCGACTGAGTCGACTAGTCTCTTTGACCACAGTGAAACACTTCAAGAAGTACAAGAGGTGCGCAGATTCATTGAGGCGGGCTGTGCAACCTTAGCGGCTAGCCGCCGCACTGAGCAGCATTTGTCAGTTCTTAAAGAAATCCTTCGTGATATGGAATCCTCACTTGGAAATGAGGAAGAAAGCGAACATGCGGACATTCGCTTTCATTTGGAGATCGCTAAGGCATCACAGAATACCCTATTCATAGGGATGATGGAGTCCTTGACCGAGCGGTTACAACAGAGCATGAAGGCTTCGCGGCGTCTGTGGTTTTTTGCAGAGCGTGCTTCGGCCGAACAGCTGCTACAGGAACATCACGATATTGTTGATGCAATTGCCGCTCAAGACGAGCAGCTTGCTGCAGAGAGAATGTCTCAGCATATTGCAAAAGTTGATCAGGTCATTCAACAACTAGCACAGAAAAACAAAGAATAACATATGAACAACAAAGAATAACATATGAACAACAAAAAAAGCCTTACAGTGTAAGGCTTTTCCTTTGTGTTGCTTTTGATACCGGCAAGAGGACTCGAACCTCCACCCTTTCGGACTCGATTTTGAGTCGAGCGCGTCTGCCATTCCGCCATGCCGGCATATAATGCGCGTAGAGGGACTTGAACCCCCACGGTCACCCGCTAGATCCTAAGTCTAGTGCGTCTGCCAATTCCGCCATACGCGCATGTTGTCAATCAGGCAAGTGATGAAGTTGCTAGCCTTACGGCTGACTTCACTGAGAAATTAATGGGCGGACGACGGGACTTGAACCCGCGAATGCCGGATCCACAAACCGGTGCGTTAACCCCTTCGCCACGACCGCCACATTAGAAAAATTTCTTTTCCCCAAATGTTCTTAGGAAAAATGGTGCCGTCGAGAGGACTTGAACCCCCAACCTACTGATTACAAGTCAGTTGCTCTACCAGTTGAGCTACAACGGCTTATTCAATTTAAAAATGGTGGCTTTGGACGGAATCGAACCGCCGACACGAGGATTTTCAGTCCTCTGCTCTACCGACTGAGCTACAAAGCCTTACTATAAGTATTAAAGGAAAATGGCGGAGCTGACGGGATTCGAACCCGCGGTCTCCTGCGTGACAGGCAGGCATGTTAGGCCACTACACCACAGCTCCATGCAAAATACTTATATGGTGAACGCTGACGGGATCGAACCGCCGACCCCTACCCTGTCAAGGTAGTGCTCTCCCAGCTGAGCTAAGCGTTCATGATTGAAAAATGGTGACCCGTAGGGGACTCGAACCCCTGTTACCTCCGTGAAAGGGAGGTGTCTTAACCACTTGACCAACGGGCCTTACTCGATGCCAGAGGTCTGGCAAAAAAAATACCCCA
>NZ_WHNY01000077.1 GCF_013141695.1 Paenibacillus plantarum | reverse complement strand
ATTGCCTCTATTTTTTTATCGTTCTATCCACAATTTTTAGTAAGGAGGAGTTGTATATCAGAGGCATTGCTTCGGTGAATAGTGGTTTTACACATAATCACGTTCAATCACAAGAAGTCGAAGAGTGGGATGGTTTCTTTCAGCTGTTTTCGCCCTAATATTTAGAATCTTGTCCAGATTCCTAGCATATAATGACTCAAATTGATCTTGGGAGGGGTGAAATTTGAAATCATTAAATAAATATGTGGCTGAATTCATCGGCACGTTCGTGCTTGTTCTGTTCGGTTGCGGAAGCGCAGCCACGGCGGGAGGCGAGCTAGGGTATCTGGGCATCGCAATGGCTTTCGGCCTGTCAATCGTGGCGCTCGCCTATGTGATCGGCCCTATTTCCGGCTGCCACGTTAATCCTGCCGTATCGCTCGTCATGCTCGTCAGCCGGAAGCTTTCTGCCAAAGATTTCTTCGGCTACGTCGTCGCCCAGGTCGCTGGTGCTATCGCCGGTTCGGCGCTGCTGTACGCGATCATCGACTCGACGGGCAAGGCGGTGACAAGCCTCGGGCAGAACGGTTTCGGCGAAGGCTACGGCATCGGCATTACGGCGCTGATGGCTTTTGTGGTGGAGATTGTCTTGACGTTCGTTTTCGTCTACGCCATTCTCGGCGTGACCTCTGAGCCCGGCAACGGCAGAGTCGCCGGGTTGGTCATCGGTTTGACGCTCGCGTTCGTGCATATTCTCGGCATCGGCTTGACGGGAACTTCGGTCAATCCGGCGAGAAGCTTCGGACCGGCGATTCTGCTCGGGGGAGAAGCATGGTCCGAGCTGTGGGTTTTCGTCACAGCTCCGTTCCTTGGGGCACTGCTAGCAGCTGCCGCTTATCGGCTGCTGAACGTTCGCAAAGCCTAGCAATTCGCCTGATAGTTGAAATCAGACAGCGGCAGTCTAGAACTTTGAAGTTTTTATTTCCTCTAAACACGGGCCACAGCCGCGATTCCGGGCTGTGGCTTTTTAATGAGCAGAGAAAAGGGTGCCAAAGCCTGCTACCTATCTTCAATCATTCAGGTCACGGACACTTATCTTTTAACCACAGGCACCCAAAATTCGCCGTAGAACGTGCCGTCGCCGTTATCTTTGCGATAAGTCGCATTGGGGCCACCGATGTAAGCATAGTCAGTGATTTGGGCTAGGACTTCGCCGAAGGCGAGGTAGGTCAGCTGATCGAACAAAGTTTCCTTATCGCCATTTCCTGCGACCACGATGTACTCGCTCCCTGGAAACTCGATGATGCGCGTTGCGTCAGCCACTGATTTACGAGCTTCTACCGCGAAATAATTCCACGGTTTTCCTTGATACACCTCATTGACTGACCATTCACGATCGTCTTTTGCGGCGTCCTTGAGCTTATCAAATCTCCCGTCGGCTCGGAGTCCGCCCCAAAACTCGGCTTTTTCCTTCTGCATGACCGGCATGTCTTGGAAATTGGACTGGATTGAAAAACCATAGGCGGTCAATTCAAATGATTTTTTGTGTTCAAGTGAGTAATCTTCCATGTGAGTGCTAAGAAATTCTTATGAATGCTGGCTCCTGGATGCTGGCAAAAACGCCGATTTGGTCCTTCTGGACACCAACCCCATAGAAAGCGTACAAAATCTTCATGGTATTAACGCTGTGATACGGGCGGGTGCATATCACGCTAATCAAAAGCTAAGCTCAATGAAGGAAAGGCTTGGAACAAAATAGAATCTATGGCCAAAATTATCCGCATGATCACAGAGAATCCTGCAAATTTTATGATATGGAATTTTCAATAGCTTTGTGTTGTTCATTGTTTTCAATTGCCACAGTAAGACGTGGTAAAGGTATACCTAAATTTTTGGCTTCTCTCATAACTTCAAGTACCGCAAAACCTGCTTTACTATTGTTGTATTCGATGAAAAGTCGTGGTAAGCTGCCCTTTGCAAAAATAACCTTCTTAAAAAGCGTACCGAGAATTGCTGGTGGAATCTTAGTTAACAGTAGAGAAATCGTATCAATCTTTGCACCTCTTGCTTTAAGTACAGGGGTAATTTCCCTCATATTCTTACCAACATTTGCGAATGAGTCACTATGATTCATGAGTGCTGGGAAACTTCCCATTTTTAACACCTCGGTCTCCATAGCCGCATTCATGGCAAAGTGATTCCAAAGCCAGTTTTGCATATCCTTTATCCAATTAATTTTAAAATGAGCACTTTCAAATAGTTCTTTGACCTTGTTGTTAATATGTTCAGTGCCTACCCGTGGTTTTTCCAGAAATAGCATTTTCAAAAAGCCGCCTCTAAGCCTATTGTCTGCGATGCCGCCGCCTCCTACTGGGAACCCAAAGACAACATTGTTCATAGACAATGGTGAGATCGATGATTTCAAATCTTGCCAAACGTTATTGAATATGAGAACAGGGGTGTTTCCAGCAGCAGTCGATAGTAATTGTGCTGCTTCTGGAAGTTGTTCCGTGTTGACACTCACAATAATGAGATCATAATTCGGGCTCAACTCCTCATGCAGTTTGACATTCCAGCTTTCTTTTATTAGCTGTTTCCCTCTTCGTGCGTCCCACATTTCAAGCTCTATGCTGCTTCCGAAGGTTTCTTTTTTCCCTTTTCTAACGTAAAACTCAACTGTATGTCCTGCCTTTTCAAAAGCCCAAGCATATTGGGTCGATATTACACCTCTACCGAAGAATAAAATTCTCATATTGCCTCCTAAATATATATATTAATCCTTGTCAATGATCAAACAACGTGTTGTATAATGTAATTGTATAGATTCAGTATACGGCCATCAACCAACAGATTTTTAATATCTGTCGTATAATTGATGAATAGAAAAATGGAGGCAAATAATGAATAAGCAACCTGAAATTACGGACAAAACAAGGCAAACCTTTATAAATGTATTCTGTGATTTATATAGCCAAAAACCAATTGAAAAAATATCCATTCAAGAGATTGCTAACCAATCAGGATATAATCGCAGTACATTTTATCAATACTTTACGGATATCTATGAGTTGTTGGACTGCGTTGAAAAGGGCGTCTTGAAATCCATTAACGAGGAAATGGCAGGCAGAGAGTTTTCTACACATACTTTCCAAGATGCACTTCAATGCTTGGAAAATGCAGAGGAAATTTCAGTTCTTAAAGCCCTCTTGGGCGACTATGGTTCTGTTCATTTTGTTGAACGCCTGAAAAGAGAGATTCCCTTTGAGAGATTGATTGTGGACTTTCCAACAAATGATGTCTTAGCACCATATATAATTGAGTTTTACATATCAACATTAATATCTATGTTTCGCCTTTGGATACGCAACGGCAAAGATCTATCGTCGGAAGAATTGGTGAAGTTGGTAGATAGCCTATTTGCTAATGGGATAACACCATATCATATCTTTGGTTCGGTCAATCCGCGGCGGCCTGATTCCATATTGTATTAATTTGTATTGTTCCAGTTTATAGTATTAGTAACGAGACAAGTAATAGAAGAAGACAAGGATGTAGTGGCACTATTAATGCGTATTACTATTTATCATAGAATTGTTATTACAAGGAGAGTGGTTTAAATGAATGAGTTACTTCAGATGGGAGCAAATACAACTTTAAGTGCCACAAAAGGTAGTGTAACGGTTAGCCATGAAATTTCTACTTCGTTAGATATTTCTTTAACGGCATTCCTTCTAACTGATGCGAACAAGGTGCAAGGAGATAGTGGGATCATATTTTATAATCAACCAGAAAGCTCTTCTGGTGTAGCTACCCTTATTCCATCTGAGATAGTAGGGAATACAAAGGTACATAGAATTAATTTTGACATGAGTAAAGTTCCTGAAGGTATTACTCAAATCGCTGTAACTCTTACAGAGGATAATAGCAAGGGATTTTCAAATGTAAAGAATTTAAAGGCAGAAGTCTCTACCGATAAGACGATTATCCAGTTAACCCCATCTAGTTTTACTAATGAAAATGGAATCGTAGTATTGGAATTATATCTAAGGAATGGTCAGACAAAGGCAAGATCAATCTGGCGTGGATTCGATTCTGGACTTGAAGGGTTATGTAAAAATTACGGTGTTGAAGTTGAATCTGATGACCAAAAAAAGCTTACAGAACCTAAGACTATTCAAGAAAATATATCAAAAGGCCCTGATATGACTGCAATTGTTACTGAAAATAAAAATAGTCAAAATCCGTTGTCACTGATAAACCTTGAAAAGGTAAAGGGTAAGATAAGTCTCGATAAAGGGCAAAAGCCTGTTCTCATTGATAAAACACCAGAGATTACTGCTACTGTATCTTGGGAGACGGGGACTGATTATGATATATATGCACTAGTCTATACAAAGGATGGCAAGCAGATCGATGTAGCTATGTTTGGGGCGGAAGGAGCACCCCCTCTCAGGAGTTTTGGCAATGGATCCGTAGAACATTTGGGGGATGTTGGGAGGAATAGTCTATCTACTAAAACAGAAGTTATAAAATTAAGGTTAAACGACAATATTCTCGCAGTTGTTCCTGTGGTTTATTCAGCCCAGTCCAATGGAACAGGTTCATTCTACAGATACAAGGTGTCTATGAGTATAGATAATCATAATGGAACATCTGTAACGATATCTTCCAAGAATGCAAATAATAATGATGCAGTTTATACCTGTGTGCCCGGAATACTTCATAATAGGCCAGACGGAGTTAGTATAAGTCCATTGGAGCTTTACAGTACACCGAACTCAGAGTATAGACCTAAACTTAGGATGGGGTCCTCAAATACGATAGAAGTTTTAATGGATGAAGGACCCTTAAATGATTATAAGTAAGAGCTGATAGAGCCCAAGCGCCACAAGATGCTTGGGCTTTTGTGCGCTTGGCAGCGCAACGACCAAGGAGTGAAAGTCTCGACCCAAGGAGAGCTCATCGTTCCCAAATTTTTTTAGTAACCCGCGTACAAGACGAGGCTAAGGATAGTGAGCAGTCATATGAATGGATAGTAGCGAAAAAGCTTACAGGAAAAGCCGCAATGGTAAGCGAACCAGCACAATGTTGCTGGTGCAAGCCCCGACTCAAAAGGCGGGTACTTGTGCGAAGCCTGGAACTGGTGTAAAAGGGGTGCTGAGAAATCCGTCATGTACCAGACAGAAGTCGGGGAGCCAAGAAGTGCGAAGAACCGAGGTCGAACATAAGGGTAGACCGTCTGGGGTGAAGTACCAACGAAGAAACCTGAACTACTGCCGTAAGGCTAAGCCGTCGGGTCTTGAAGGGAAGCATAAGCGAGACATGGAGGAAAAGACGAAAAAGGTCAGGCGCTTCCGTGAGGGAGTTGAGAATGGCAAGAAACGCAGATGGTATAGCGAGCAGATTGCCCGAAGAAAACAACTTTCACGCATAAATTAGTTTAACGTAGAGCACCGTAGTATAATTAATGAGTAGATACATACAGGAGAGGAGCCGCTTACTATGGCGCATTCATTAAAAGGTAAAGTATCAATTGTAACCGGTGCGGCAAGAGGGATCGGCAAAGCAACGGCTATTGCATTGGCAAAAGAAGGCGTAAACGTTGGTTTGCTTGCCAGAAATGAAGCTGTTTTAAAGCAAGTTGCCGCTGAACTGGAAGGGCTAGGCGTTAAAGCAACCTATGCAATCGCTGATGTTTCATCCAAAGAACAAGTGGAAGCAGCAGTTGAAGTCATAAAAAGCGAACTGGGTTCCGCTGATATTCTGATCAATAATGCGGGAATTGCGACATTTGGTACGGTGTTGGAGATGAATCCGGAAGAATGGAAGCGCATGATTGATACGAATTTGTTGGGCACATACTATGTAACACGTGCAGTTCTACCGCAGTTGATTGAGAAAAATGGCGGAGATATTATCAATATTTCCTCTACTAATGGATTAGCTGGCGCAGCTACCTCAAGTGCCTACAGCGCATCCAAGTTTGCGGTGATTGGGTTTACGGAATCCCTCGCGCAAGAGGTCCGTCGTAATAATATTCGTGTATCGGCTTTAACGCCAAGTACGGTTGCGACAGATCTGGCGCTTGACTTAAATTTGATTAAAGAAAACGTTGAATCCAAATTTATGCAACCAGAAGACATTGCGGAATTCATTGTAAATCAACTGAAACTAAATCCGCGTATTTATGTGAAAACTGCGAGCTTTATCGCAACAAACCCATATTAAGTGAAAGACTCTTTAGCATGGAAAACTAGAAAACGATGGGGTAACATCGACATTGAACTGGCTCCGTCAAGTAGACAGTATAAATAATAAAAGTTCTTTAAGCGGTCTTTGTCCTGAATTCCACAGGACTAAAACCGCTTAATTTTGCTTATAATCGCTCGTAATTATAAAAATGGATATCGACGTCACGCTTAAGCTCATTATAGTGCTCCTTCGCTTCATCTACCTCCAAAGTGTTAAGCCGAGACGAGACCTTAATCAGGATAGTTCGCCA
>NZ_WHNY01000076.1 GCF_013141695.1 Paenibacillus plantarum | reverse complement strand
GCTGAAATGCTCATTTTGATGCTAGCGAGATTTTGCAATCTCTTTTATAGTCGATTGCTCGACTGTGCTTACTCACTCGTTGTTCAGTTTTCAAAGATCAATTATTTCCTTATTAATCCTTCGCCCCTCAAAGGCGACTTGATCAATATACCACATCGGCCTACTCAATTGCAAGAACTTTTTTTTAATTTCTTTCGTTCTTTCGTTCGACCGCCGAAGCGACAAGGAGTAATATAACAAATACCTGAAAGGATTGCAAGCTTTATTTACAATATAAAAAAACCTTCACTCGCTGAGAGTGAAGGTTAACCAGAGCAATTTAAATATGGCCAATCACATCTTGAATGAATAGATTTCTTTCGACGGTTAAGTTAACGATTGTACCATTGACATTAACCCATGGTCTTGTAGGATGTGAGCGATCAGAGAACACGATCTCACCTACACGGTTGTCACTTAGTTTCACAAGTGTACCGTTACTAATTTGCGTGGATTTGTTCATAAAGACTTGAACGAGTGTAGGATCTACTTTACCGAAGGATTCGTTCAACAACTGCTCTAATACTACATAGGGCGATAGAGCACCTTTGTAATATCGCTCATTCGTCATCGCGTTATAGATATCAGCAATGGCAACAATTTTGGCATACACATGAATCTTGTCAGACTTTACGCCGAGCGGATAGCCTGAGCCATCTTCTCTTTCATGATGTTGAAGCGCTGTTAGTTTCACACCTTCATTAATGCCAGACATATTCTTAAGAATCTGGTAGCCAATCAGTGTATGTTGCTTAATCTCGTCCATTTCTGAAGCATTTAAAGGCGTCTTCTTCTCCAGAAGTGTGCGATCCACTTTGCTCGTACCAATATCGTGAAGTAAACCTGCTATTGCAATTTGAAGCAAATCCTTCTGCGGAAGACCTGCCCATTTTGCTAAGGAGTACGAGGCTAAGCTTACTAAAATACTTTTATGATAAATATACTCATGTAGATTCCGGTTCTTAGGTGTGAAGGTGAGCACTTTATAAGCATCAATATGTCGAATTAGCGATTCGAGACCTGTCCGAATTTCTAAGATAGGAAGCTGTTGTCCGCCATTAGCAAGAAGGAAAACTCTCTTCATCAGTTTCACCATATTATGATATTCCACATAAAACGGATGAACAGTCTCAACTTCTTTCACTTTGGGCTCTTCACTCTCTTGCTCCACTTCATTGCCGTTCTTAACTTCAATATAAACAGAAGGAATGAGAAATGCTTTCAGAATTTCGAGCTCTCTCTCCTGAATGATTCTTCCTTTGTGAAAAAGCGTATTGCCCATCTTGGTTATTACAATATCGCCTAATCTTTCACCATATTTTAATTGCGAAACGGCTACTGTCGGCACGGTCCTTCACTCACCTTACTATTTCTTATACTTCTTATTGTAAAGTAAAAGGGATGGGTTTGTAAGCCCCATCCCTACATTTTATTCTTCTGACTCTGTTGCTTCTGCTGACTCTTCCCAGTCGCCGTCTTCCTCAGACTCGTTCTGTTCTTCATTCTTCTGAACGCGAGCCAACGTCCCTACTTCGTCATCTTCACGTATGTTAATCAGACGGACACCTTGCGTATTACGCCCCATAACAGAAATGCCGTCCATGCTTGTACGTATGACAGTACCCGATGCGGAAATAATCATCAGATCCTCATCTTCTTGCACCACTTTAAGACCGACAATCGGACCGTTCTTCTCCGTGACATTTAAAGTTTTGATCCCTTTACCGCCACGTGATTGAATCCGATACTCGGAAACAGGTGTCCGCTTGCCGAAGCCTTTGGACGTTACGATTAGTACACTATTATCTTCATGAACAACGTCCATATCGATGACAGCATCTTCATCATCCAAGTGAATACCTTTTACTCCCGTAGCCGATCTGCCCATTGAACGCACATCACTCTCTGGGAAGTGAATGGACATTCCTAGCTTGGTTCCCATAATAATGCCCTGGTTACCGTCCGTAAGCTTCACACCAATGAGATCATCATCTTCTCGTAAATTAATGGCGATTAAACCGCCTTTACGAATGTTTGAATAATCATCAATTGGTGTTTTCTTAACAACCCCTTGCTTCGTTGCAAAGAACAGATACTGCTCTGTTTCAAAGCTTTCAACAGGAATGACCGCATTGACGGTTTCCCCTTGTTCGATTTGAATCAAGTTAATAATTGGTGTTCCACGAGCTGTACGGCTCAAATCTGGAATCTCATAAGCTTTCAAACGATAGACTTTACCTTTATTCGTAAAGAACATCAGATAATGATGTGTATTCGTTACGAACAAATGTTCCACGAAGTCATTATCTTTCGTATCCATACCGACAACACCGCGTCCTCCACGCTTCTGGTTCCGATACGTCGTAACCGGTAGGCGCTTAATGTAGCCAGTGTGCGTTATCGTAATAACGACATCTTCACGTGGGATAAGGTCTTCATCTTCAATGCTTTCTTCACCAACTGTAATCTCCGAACGTCGGTCATCACCGAACTTTTCTTTAATTTCATTCAGTTCTTCGCTAATGATCGCAAGAATCAGCTGCTCATCGGCAAGAATCGCTTTAAGCTCAGCAATTCTCTTCATGAGTTCCGCGTATTCCGCTTCAATCTTCTCACGTTCCAAACCTGTCAAACGCTGTAAACGCATATCGAGAATGGCTTGTGCTTGATCCAGACTCAAACTAAATGTCGTCATGAGTCCTTCTCTCGCTTCATCCGTTGTACGAGAAGAGCGAATTAATGCAATAACTTGATCCAGATGATCAAGTGCAATACGTAAACCTTCTAGAATGTGCGCTCTAGCTTCCGCTTTACGCAAATCGAATTCGGTTCTACGACGAATAACTTCTTGCTGATGTTTAAGATAATAATGCAGCATCTCACGAAGATTCAAAACTTTTGGTTCTCCGTTGACGAGAGCGAGCATAATGATTCCAAAATTGGATTGCATGGCTGTCTGTTTGAACAAGTTGTTCAGAACAACGTTAGGATTAACATCGCGTCGTAGCTCAATAACCACACGCATCCCGTTACGGTCTGACTCATCTCGAAGATCTGTGATTCCGTCGATCTTCTTCTCACGCACAAGCTCAGCAATTTTCTCTACTAATCTTGCTTTATTTACTTGATAAGGCAGCTCATTCACAATGATTCTAGCCTTATTATTATTCTCTTCAATGACCGTTCTAGCTCTCATCGTAACGGAGCCTCTACCTGTGGTATAGGCTGATCTGATGCCTTCGCGTCCAAGAATGAATCCGGCCGTTGGGAAATCAGGCCCTTTGATCGCTTGCATTAATTCCATAGGCGTGACATCTGGATTCTCGATCATCATCTGAATACCCTCGATAACCTCTCTAAGGTTATGTGGAGGAATATTCGTTGCCATACCTACGGCGATCCCTGAACTACCGTTAACGAGTAAGTTCGGGAAACGAGAAGGGAGAACGACGGGTTCATTTTCTTCGCCATCGTAGTTTGGTTTAAAATCGATTGTCTCTCGGTTAATATCACGAAGAAGCTCCATAGCAATCTTCGATAAACGTGCCTCGGTATAACGCATAGCTGCTGCCATATCGCCGTCGATGGATCCAAAGTTCCCATGCCCATCAACAAGCATATAACGCAGGGAGAAATCTTGTGCCATCCGAACCATGGTTTCGTAAACAGCGGTATCACCGTGTGGATGATACTTACCGATAACTTCACCAACGATTCTCGCTGATTTCTTATGTGGCTTATCTGGAGACATACCTAGTTCAGACATCGCAAACAAGATACGGCGATGAACCGGCTTCAAACCGTCTCTAACATCTGGCAGTGCGCGACTGACAATGATACTCATCGCATAGTCTAAGAAGGATGTACGCATTTCGGTCGAAATGTCAATTTCTTTGACTTGCGAATGTAATTCTTCGCTCATGAATGTTCCTCCTGAAAGCTTACATCGTTTGCAACGTCTCGGACGACGTTAGATATCTAAATTTTTCACGTATTTCGCATGTTCCTCGATAAAATCACGTCTAGGCTCTACATTATCGCCCATCAATGAATCAAAGAGTGTATCTGCTTCTATAGCATCTTCGATCGTCACTTGCAGAAGCGTACGGCTTTCCGGATCCATGGTTGTTTCCCAAAGCTGGCCCGGATTCATCTCGCCAAGTCCTTTGTAACGTTGGACATTGACTTTCACGCCTTCACCAAACTCTTGCATAATGATTTCACGTTGCTTCTCGTTATACGCATATCGAATCGTTTTATTACGCTCAAGCTTAAAGAGTGGTGGTTGTGCAATATACACATAGCCAGTCTCAATTAGTTTTTTCATGTAGCGGTATAAGAAAGTAAGCAGCAAAGTACGAATATGCGCACCATCCACATCGGCATCCGTCATGAGGATAATTTTGTGATAACGTGCTTTGGTAATATCAAAATCATCGCTGATTCCTGTCCCGAAAGCTGTAATCATGGCACGGATTTCAGTATTGGATAAGATACGATCCAAGCGTGCTTTCTCTACATTCAAAATTTTACCACGCAGAGGCAGAATCGCTTGGAAGTGACGATCACGCCCTTGCTTAGCTGAACCACCTGCAGAGTCACCTTCTACAATGTAGATCTCACTGATTGAAGCGTCTTTGGAAGAGCAATCTGCTAGTTTACCTGGCAGGGCACTAACCTCAAGCGCACTTTTGCGGCGAGTCAATTCTCTAGCTTTACGCGCAGCTTCTCTGGCTCTAGCAGCTTGAATACCTTTTTCGAGAATTTTGCGAGCTACAGCTGGGTTCTCTTCAAGGAATTCTTGCAGTTTCTCTGCGAAAAGGGATTCCACAATACCACGAACTTCACTGTTACCAAGTTTCGTCTTCGTTTGACCTTCGAACTGAGGCTCTGGAATTTTCACGGAAATAATCGCAGCAAGACCCTCGCGCACGTCATCCCCAGAAAGATTCGAGTCGCTTTCTTTGATCGAATTATTTTTACGGGCATAGTCATTCAGGATCCGCGTCAGTGCGCTCTTGAATCCTGATTCATGCGTTCCACCCTCGTGTGTGTTGATATTGTTAGCAAAAGAGTAAATGTTTTCGGTATAGCTATCGTTGTACTGTAGTGCAATCTCGATGGAAATATTGTCTTTAGCACCTTCAACATAGATCGGCAATTCATTGACGACTTCACGGTTGCGATTTAAATGCTGTACAAAGGACACAATACCGCCTTCGTACATATGCGTTGCTACCGTGTCCGTACGCTCATCTATTAAGTTAATCTCGATGCCTTTATTCAAGAAAGCGAGTTCGCGAATTCTGGATTGCAGCGTATCGAAATCATATTCTGTCGTTTCTTTGAAAATCTCTGGATCCGGTTGGAACGTAACTGTCGTACCTGTTTCTTCCGTTTCTCCGATGATTTTCACATCATATTGAGGCACACCGCGGCGATATTCTTGTTGATGAATTTGGCCTTCACGCTTAACTTGAACCAAAAGCAGTTCTGATAACGCATTTACAACAGAGATACCTACCCCGTGAAGTCCGCCTGAAACTTTATAACCAGAATCGTCCCCACCGAATTTCCCACCAGCATGAAGCACGGTAAGAACAACTTCGAGTGTCGGTCTTTTCAGTTTGGCATTCTCACCAACAGGAATCCCACGTCCGTTATCGATAACGGATATGCTATTATTTTTATGCACAATCACATCGATCTTTGTACAAAAACCGGCCAGGGCTTCATCGATACTGTTATCAACAGCTTCCCACACGAGATGGTGCAGTCCTCGGGCACTAGTTGAACCAATATACATACCCGGTCTTTTGCGAACGGCTTCTAAACCTTCCAGAACCTGAATCTGACTGTCATCGTACGCATTTTGATTCACAGACATGCTACTCTTCACCTGCTTTTTTATATTAAAAGAAGTTAATTCGTCAATAACTGATTAGCTCTTTTCTTGAGCGTAGTCGAGGAAATGGGGGAATAGTAGACTTTACTTTTGGTAACGACTAGTGATTTGCAATCTTCCTCACCAATTTGCTCCGTTCTTTTATCTTGTAATGCTTGTTGAATGAATTGCTTTGATATTTTAGATGACTTCTCAATCGAAATATCAAATATAGCAATCAATTCAGACGCTCTAATGATTTTCTCTCCACCCAAATGAATAAACATGCTTCTCAGCTCCTGCCGCTTACATTTCCTTTCAAAACATGAAACACGGAAGCATGATCCAGTTGGTCCAAATGAACACTCTCTAGACCTGTTGTCGTAATAAACGTTTGGACTTTCTGCTGAAACGTGCGAATTAACTGTGTCTGTCTATATTCATCCAGTTCCGATAGGACATCATCTAGCAATAGCAGAGGATACTCGCCAACTTCTTCATGAATGAGCTCAATTTCTGCTAGCTTGAGTGATAGCGCGGTTGTACGCTGCTGACCTTGGGAACCGTACGTTTGGACTTCTTTGTCATTTATGAAAAAGAGAAGATCGTCACGATGAGGGCCCACTAAAGTTACGCCTCTTCGGAATTCCTGATCTTTCACCAAAGATAACTTTATCATAAATTGGTTTAATAAAACAGATTCATCTTCAAATGGCTCCATGTCAAAAGAAGGGGAGTATCGAATAACTAACGCTTCGCTGTCATTCGTAATTCCTCTGTGAATGTTCTCCGCCCATTTTTGCAGCTTCTTTATAAAGTTTTGACGCTTTTTCATAATTTTAACACCATACTGTGCTAATTGTTCATTCCAAATGTCCAACATGGCGTCCGGTGTGCTTTTTCCAGGGTAATTCTGCTTTAAATAATTGTTCCGCTGCACTAATATTTTTTGATATTGGGAGAGATCATGGAGGTAGGAGGGCTGTACTTGCCCAATTTCCATATCGAGGAATCGGCGTCTAATGCCAGGTGTTCCTTTGACGATCTCTAAATCCTCCGGTGCAAACATGACCACGTTCAAAGCCCCGATAAAATTACTGAGCTTCTTTTGCTCGAGACCATTAATCTTCGCTTTTTTCCCCTTCGATGTGATGGAGAGGTCCAATTTGCAGTTTCCGTACATTTTCTGAACCTCTGCATGCAGCAAGGTCTGCTCGCCGTTCCAGCCGATCAACTCTTTATCTTGATGCGTTCGATGAGATTTGGTCATGGCCAAGACATAAATGGATTCCAATAAATTCGTTTTGCCTTGCGCATTGGGACCAAGAAGAATATTCACGTTGTTATTGGTCGTTAACTCGATGTGATCGTAATTTCTATAATGACTGAGTACGAGTTTATTCAAAAACATAGCCGATCATCCTCCTGGTTAATCCGATCAGGAGCTAATGACCTCGAATTGACCGAAACCTTCCACCTTTACAATATCTTGCGGCACAAGTTTCCGTCCTCTACGATTTTCAGCTTGCCCGTTTACTTCGATTTTGGTTTCCACAACGAAAAATTTAGCTTGTCCACCTGTGGATATGCAGTCCGATAACTTTAAAAACTGCCCAAGTGTAATATATGCAGTGTTGATAACTATTTGTTTCATACGAGCGCTCCCTTAATTCGTTGTTCGGTATGGCAAAATCAGCTGAAGAATATTTGTGGAATCTTGTGGTTTCATGATGATGGGCTGCATAGCTCCCGTAAATCCAATTTGAATAAACTCGGAATCAAGTACTTTGAGCGCATCCAACATATATTTGGAGTTAAACGAAATCTTAAGTAAATCACCAACAATATGCTGCAGGGCAATTTGTTCGGTTACTTTACCTAGCTCGGAGGAGCTGGATGAGATTTCGATGGTTTTGTCTTCAAGCATCATCATTTTAACAATATTCGTTTTGTCTTCTTTGGAGAGAAGGTAGGCACGATCGATCGCTTCTGCCAATTCTTTCGTTGGAACAACCATTTCCGTTTGAAAGGATTGCGGAATCAGCTTAGACGTATCTGGGTATGTGCCATCTAAAATACGCGAATAAAATAAAATGTTTTGAATTTTGAATAAAACTTGGTTGTCCGCAATAACTATATCTATAAGGGTGTTTTGATCAGGCAAAATTTTGCTTAACTCATTCAGTGTACGTCCTGAAATAACGATATTCGGCAGGTTTTGCGCTTGCTCATTATCAACGGTGACTTCTCTACTTGCCAAGCGATGACGATCGCATGCGATAAATTTCAACTTATCACCTGTAATGTTCCAAAGAACTCCTGTAAGAATAGGCGTGGATTCATTGGTTGATACCGCATAGGACGTTTGTTTAATCATTGTTTTAAGCAAATCACTTGGAAGGCGAAGCATTTTGCTTTCTTCGATTTCAGGAAGCAGTGGATACTCATCTGGATCTAAGCCCATGATTTGAATTTCAGAAGAACCTGAACGAATAATCGTTTGGAAGTTGGCTTTTACTTCAATTTCGATTAGTTGTGCTGGCAGCTTACGAATGATTTCAACGAAAAATTTAGCGGGAAGTACAACACTCCCAGCTTGGATTAGTTCAATAATTTTAATTGTGCTGTTTTCACTTGCTGTAAAGCTTTGAATTGAAATGTCGGTATCACTAGCTGTTAGCGTAACACCGCTTAAGGTTGCATCTATTTTGATCCCTGTAAGAATGGGTATCGTTGTTCGAGAGGATATGGCTTTGGAAACGTGACCAATGGATTCGATTAAATGGTCTTTTAGGATAGTTAATTTCATGACTTCACTCCTGCAGTTCTTTTTTTACGGTGCGTTAGCATAATCATTATATAATAACATTCTTTATTAGTAATAGCAGTAGGGGCTCTGGATATGTGGATATGTGGATGAACCTGAGATAGAGCAAGCCTATCCACATGTGAATAGATTGTGCATAGGCTTATGGAAAAAGTGATGTTATTAAGAGGGGTTTTTGATGCGTTCCGTTAAGTTATGGACAATCTTATATAATTCTTGATCCACTTTGAGCTGCTGCACAATTTTTTCATGCGCATGTATGACGGTCGTATGATCACGACCCCCAAAATTATCTCCGATTTTCGGCAATGAGAAGTCTGTAAGCTCCCGTGCAAGGTACATGGCTACTTGCCTTGGGAAAGCTACGGCTTTTGTTCGTTTACGCGCTTTGAAATCCTCGAGCTTTAAACCATAGAATTCTCCAACTCGCGCTTGAATATCCTGTATCGTAATGACTCTTGGTCGGTTGGATGGGATGATATCCTTCAACGCTTCAGCCGTTAAATGAACGCTAATATCTTGATTAATAAGGGACGAGTACGCGACAACGCGTATTAACGCACCCTCCAGTTCTCGGATATTCGTATCAATTTGGTTCGCGATATAGATCATGGC
This sequence comes from Paenibacillus plantarum, assembly GCF_013141695.1. Classification (GTDB taxonomy): domain Bacteria; phylum Bacillota; class Bacilli; order Paenibacillales; family NBRC-103111; genus Paenibacillus_E; species Paenibacillus_E plantarum. Next base: position 46,992 of record NZ_WHNY01000076.1, on the reverse strand, counting down.
CTCATTTGGAATCTCTAGATTCTCGGCTTTCGCCTTTTTGCGTAAAATGGCGATACGTGTTTCTAGATCTGGTGGTTGAATATCTGTGATAAGTCCCCATTCAAATCGTGAGCGTAACCGATCTTCCAGGGTTGGAATTTCTTTAGGTGGGCGGTCACTTGAGATAATAATTTGTTTTCCTTCCTCATGAAGCGCGTTAAATGTATGGAAAAACTCTTCCTGTGTTCCTTCTTTCCCAGCAAGGAATTGAATATCATCGATGAGCAGTACATCAATGGTTCGATACTTGTTACGAAAGCCTTCCCCGCGGTTATCACGGACTGCATTGATAAATTCATTCGTAAACTTTTCGGAGGATATATATAGAACCCGAGAGCCAGGGTTATGTTCGAGTACATAATGTCCGATCGCATGCATGAGATGAGTTTTACCTAGTCCAACACCCCCATATAAAAAGAGGGGATTATACGCTTTGGCCGGCGCTTCAGCTACGGCGAGGGAAGCAGCGTGAGCAAAACGATTGCCAGATCCGATAACGAAGGTATCAAATGTGTACCTAGCGTTCATCATACTTGTAAAGTTTTCTTCACCAGCAACAATGGCTGGACCTTTGGGGGGAATCACAACAGGTTGAATGGCCTGCATCGACTGTGACTTCTGATCTTCGGTTTCGATGATGAATTTAACGGATACATGCTTTCCCGTAAAATCGTAGATCGTTCCTTCGATGAGCTTCGTATATCTACTCTCAAGCCACTCCTGCGCAAAATTATTAGGTGCGCAAATGATGACTGTTGAATCGTTGAATACAGTAGCCTTCGTTGATTTGAGCCAGGTGTCGAAACTAGGTTTACTGAGCTTTGTTTGAATAATCGTTAAAATTTGTTGCCAAAGGTCCGTAGAATGGCCTTCCACAGTACTTCACTCCTTTTGAATCAAACATGTGGCATAGGCCAGGGGAAACTTGGTTATGATTTATGGATAAAACGTGAAAACAAACAACTCACGTTGGAATCTCGAAGAATTGGTAGTTAGCATGTAGTGTGCCCAAATATCGTCTAAAAGAATCGAGTGTCTGGTGGGGTCAAAAAAGGATGACTTTTGTCGGTTTTATCCACATTACTAAGGATCCGCAGAAATGACTTATTCTTGTAGAGGGAAGTTTGTGCACATTATTATCCACAGGGTGTTGATAACTCGGAGGATTAGTGGTGTATATCCACAGCAGAAACATTACTATCTTAACAAAAGATACCTTGTTAATCAACGGATTGTTTCGTATTATCCACAATAACAACAACTTGTGGGTAGAAATTGTTCACAACACAAGATATTGTTGATATTCTGTTGATTTTCGACAAAGTTTGTTCTTTCTCGTCAAAACTTTATGCACAGCTTATTCTTTTTGTCGTTCTGGGGAGATTCCGCCAGCCAAATACTGCACACTTGGGTAGGTTGACTTTCTTCTGTGAAAATGATTTAATGAGTAGTAGAAATTTTGTAGGATGGATATCCTCAGCCAGGTAGGGAGGTGCTATAGATGGGTCCAACATTTAACCCGAATACGAGAAAGCGTAAGAAGAACCATGGTTTCCGTAAAAGAATGAGCACGAAGAACGGTCGTAAAGTTCTACAAGCTCGTCGTCTTAAAGGAAGAAAAGTTCTAAGCGCGTAAGAAGAGGCTCCGAAAGGGGCTTTTTTTTTTGCATTTTGTTGTTCGGTTTACATCGAGCTGGTTTTGTTAAAACTAGATTAGATATGTAGTGTTCTTTCAACTAATGAATGTGATCTGTCTGGAGTGTACATGGGTGTGGAGAAACAATATCGGTTAGCAAAAAGGGAAGACTTTAGTAAGGTGTATCGCTATGGGAAATCGATGGCCAATCAGCAGTTCGTTCTATACTATTTGCCGCAGCCGAAAGCAGAAGATTTTCGTTTCGGTGTATCGGTTTCCAAGAAAATTGGAAATGCCGTTGTACGTAATCGTTTGAGACGAATGATGAAAGAAATTATTCGGTTGAAAAAAGAAAACATGACGCCTCAATATGATTACATTCTGCTGGCTAGAAAACCTGTTGTTGATATGGCTTACGCAGACATGGAGAAGAGTATCTGGCATGTCATTCGTAAAGCTTCTTTATATAAAAAAAATGACGCGACAAAAAAGTGACGCAATATTTCCTTGCGGACTGAAGATGTGTTATAGTTTATCTTGGAAAAGACATTTAGGAGGATCTCATTTTGACTCGTCGAATTTATATGCTAGTAGCACTGTCTTCGGTGATTTTACTTTTGTCCGGATGTAGCCCGTCAAGTGCAGCATCAGCGCCAATCGACCCGAACACGGCTAATTTTTTCACTAAGTACTTTACGTACCCGCTTTCAAAAACGCTTGACTGGTTCGCCGATCATCTATGGGGTCAATATGGATTATCCATCTTGGTTGTTACACTGATTATTCGATTGATTATTTTGCCGCTTACGCTTAAGCAATACAAAAGCTCCAAACGGATGCAGGATCTGCAGCCTGAAATGAAAAAGCTTAAAGAGAAATATAAAGATGATGCGAAAAAGCAACAAGAAGAAACGATGAAACTATTTCAACAAAATGGTGTAAATCCGTTGGCTGGTTGTTTTCCAATCATTGTCCAAATGCCAATTCTAATCGCCCTTTATCAAGCGATTATGCGTAATCAAGAAATTCATGAGCACACGTTCCTATGGTTGAATCTTGGTAAGCCGGATCACCTTTACATCTTACCGTTGATTGCCGCGGCTACGACGTTCATTCAACAAATGTTTATGTCTTCCCAGATGAATCAACAAATGAAAAGTTTAATGTACATTTTCCCGGTCATGATTTTCGTTATGTCCATGAATTTTGCATCGGCACTTCCGCTTTACTGGATTTACGGTAACATTTTCACAATCGTTCAGTCTTATTTCATCTATGGTGCTCCTGGTTCACAAAAAAAGCCTGGATCTCAAAATAATAAGGGTGGCCTGTCGAAATGAAGAAAATCGTGGTGACTGGAAAGACAATTGAACTAGCAGTTAAATCTGGTCTAGATCAATGGCAAGTTTCGGAGGATCGTGTACAAATTCATATTTTGGAACAGCCCTCACGAGGGTTGTTCGGGTTTATTGGATCCAGAGTTGCGAAGGTTGAGCTCGAATTGATACCCGATCCACTTGAGGAAGCGATAGCTTTCTTACAAGATATGTTCGAAGCGATGCAAATTTCCATCACCATAGATACACATAAAGATCGTGAAGGCTATATCTTAAACATGAGTGGCTCGGAATTAGGTATTTTGATCGGAAAAAGAGGACAAACACTGGATGCTCTTCAGTATTTAGTCAATATTGTTGGTAATCGATATGCGAATTCTCATTTCCGTATCATCTTAGATGCGGAAAATTTCCGTGATCGACGGAAGAAAACGTTGGAAGAGCTGGCGTTAAGACTAGCTAATCGCGTGATAAAGTCGAAAAAAGAAGTTATTTTGGAGCCAATGAATTCGCAAGAACGTAAAATCATTCATGCGGAATTACAAGGGCACCCAGTTATCAAAACGTACAGTAAAGGCGAAGAACCGAATCGTCGGGTTGTCATCGCTGTTAAATAACACAGATCGCAATGACTGGGTTCATATGTCATTGCTTTTTCTTTAAGATGAGGTAAATTCGAGGTGCAAATACTATGTTAAATGATACGATTGCTGCTATTTCTACACCGCTTGGTGAGGGTGGGATAGCGGTTATTCGTGTGAGCGGCGAGGATTCTGTCACATACGTTGAACGTATTTTCCGCTCCAAAACGAAATTATCTGTTGCTGACACGCATACGGTACATTATGGATTCATTATAGAACCTGCTTCCGCCGAAAAGGTAGAGGAGGTTCTAGTTACGTTAATGAAAGCTCCGCGATCCTTCACCATGGAGGATGTTGTCGAAATTAGTTGTCACGGAGGGATTGTCTCCGTTAAGAAAGTCCTTGATTTACTACTCGTACAAGGGGTTCGCTTAGCTGAGCCTGGTGAGTTTACAAAGCGAGCTTTCTTGAATGGTCGTATTGACTTAACGCAGGCAGAAGCGGTTATAGACTTAATTCGGGCTAAATCCGATCGAGCTTTCAAGGTAGCTTTAAAGCAAGTGGAAGGCAATTTATCCAAACAGATTAAGCATTTACGGTATATTCTGGTGGAGTTAATGGCTCATGTTGAGGTGAATATTGATTACCCGGAACATGATGTAGAGGAAATGACAAATGCATTCATTAAGACGAAGTGTGATACGGTCATGTTAGATATTGATCGTTTATTGGTGACCGCAGAACAAGGTAAAATTTTGCGCGAGGGCATTGAGACGGCCATTGTCGGCAAACCTAATGTTGGGAAGTCTTCCTTGTTGAATGAATTAGCCCAAGAGAATCGGGCCATTGTTACGGATATTCCAGGAACTACGCGAGATGTCATTGAGGAGTTCGTTAATATTGGCGGTATCCCGTTGAAGCTGCTTGATACAGCTGGTATTCGTGAAACTTCGGATATTGTCGAACAGATTGGTGTGGAACGCTCTAAGACTGCCTTAGCTGAGGCTGACCTCATTTTACTGGTTCTGAATAGTAACGATGAGCTTCAACTCGACGAGATTGCGTTGATGAAGCAGTTAGCTGATAAACAAACGATCGTTATTCTAAATAAGATTGATTTGGATCGCAAATTAGATGTGGAACAGGTACTCAGTTATTTCCCGCAAGAGCGTATTGTGGAACTGTCCCTGATTGAGAATAAAGGTATTGAAGATTTGGAAAAAGCGATCGCGGCGATTTTCTTTGAAGGAAAGCTCGAATCCAGTGATTTAACATATGTGAGTAATGTTCGTCATATTTCTTTGTTGAAGCAGGCTAAGCGTTCCTTGCAGGATGCGTTGGATGCCAATGAGCAATATGTGCCGATTGATATGATTCAAATTGATATTCGGGCTGCTTGGGAGCAGCTAGGGGAAATTATCGGAGATTCTGTAGGTGAGTCCTTAATCGATCAAATTTTTACACAATTCTGCTTAGGAAAATGAAAACCGACAGCATTTGCGTTTTCATAAAAGAGGGAGGGACGTTTCAATGGGATATCACGCAGGGGATTATGACGTTATCGTTATCGGTGCCGGACATGCAGGTTGCGAGGCAGCATTAGCATCAGCTCGCATGGGTTGTAATACGTTGCTATTAACGATCAATTTGGACATGGTTGCTTTCATGCCTTGTAACCCATCCATCGGTGGTCCAGCGAAAGGACACGTTGTTCGTGAGATTGACGCGCTTGGCGGTGAGATGGGTCGCAATATTGATAAAACTTACATTCAACTTCGTATGTTGAATACAGGCAAGGGACCAGCTGTTCATGCGCTGCGCGCTCAAGCCGATAAATTTTCGTATCAGCATAAAATGAAAGAAACGATTGAAGCTACGGCTAATTTGACATTGCGTCAAGGAATGGCAGAAGAGCTTATCGTGGAGAATGGTGTATGTAAAGGTCTGATTACGAAGACAGGTGCTGAGTATTATGCAAAATCTGTCGTTTTGACCACGGGGACATATTTGCGCGGTAAAGTCATCATGGGCGAACTGATGTACGAGAGCGGGCCTAATAATCAACAACCCTCGGTTAAATTATCGGAGTCCTTGCGTAAGCTAGGCTTTGACTTGGTTCGATTTAAAACGGGAACGCCACCGCGCGTTCATGGAGATACGATTGATTTTAGCAAAACAGAAATTCAGCCTGGCGATGAGCAACCGAAGTTTTTCTCGTTCGAAACGAAGTATGGTTCTAATCATAATCAACAATTGCCTTGCTGGTTAACTTATACGTCTGCAGAAACTCACCAAATTATTAATGATAATCTTCATCGCGCTCCGATGTTCTCTGGTGCTATTGAAGGGACGGGACCGAGGTATTGTCCTTCTATCGAAGATAAAATTGTTCGTTTCGCTGATAAGGCAAAGCATCAAATCTTCCTAGAGCCAGAAGGTCACAGTACGTCGGAGTATTATGTTCAAGGTCTTTCTACGAGTATGCCGGAAGATGTGCAGTTGGGGATTTTACGTTCCATACCGGGGTTAGAAAAAGTTGAAATGATGCGTACCGGCTATGCGATCGAATACGATGCAGTTGTACCTACACAATTGAAGCCATCGCTTGAGACAAAGTTAGTTAGCGGACTTTTCACAGCTGGACAAATTAACGGAACATCAGGCTACGAAGAGGCTGCTGGTCAGGGTGTTATGGCCGGTATTAATGCTGCTCGTAAAGTGCAAGAGAAAGAAGCGATCGTAATAGATCGATCGGAGGGCTATATCGGCGTTCTGATTGATGATTTGGTTACTAAAGGAACGAGTGAGCCTTATCGCTTACTAACTTCACGCGCAGAATATCGCTTGTTGCTCCGTCATGACAATGCTGATCTTCGCTTGACGCCAATTGGTCATGAAATCGGATTGATTTCTGAAGAGCGCTATGCGAGATTTTTGAACAAAAAATCGCTAGTAGAGCAAGAAATTGAACGTTTATCTGAAGTGAAGGTGAAACCTGAGCCTCATGTTCAAGAATTGCTTCGAAGTTTGGAAAGTGTGGAATTGACGAATTCGGTGCCAGCGATTTCCTTACTGCGTCGTCCGGAGATTGAATATAAACATATTGAGCAAATGACGATGTCTCCTTTTGACTTAGATGAAGATATGAAGGAGCAAGTTGGTATTCAAGTGAAATATGCTGGTTATATTGAAAAGCAAAGTAATCAAGTTGATCGTTTGCGCAAAATGGAAAAGAAGAAAATTCCGGATGATATTGAGTACAGTGAGATTCATGGGATTGCTACAGAAGCGAAGCAGAAGCTCGCGAAAATCCGTCCAATCTCGATTGGTCAAGCATCTCGGATCAGTGGGGTTACACCTTCGGATATTTCGATCTTGCTTGTTTATCTCGAACATTACAATAGAGTCATAGCGGCTAGAGGTTAAAGACATGGATGCTATACAGCAACAATTCACAGAGTTATTAGCAAAAGAAAACATTTCTCTTTCTACGGAGCAGTTAGCGCAGTTTGAACAGTACTACAAGACTCTCGTAGAGTGGAATGAGAAAATGAATTTAACAGGTATCACAGAGAGAGATCAAGTATATCTTAAACATTTCTATGATTCTCTTTCTGTGGCTTTCAATTACGATATGGGGAAGGTTAAATCTCTTGCTGATATCGGTTCAGGCGCTGGATTCCCAAGCATACCTCTTAAAATTGCATTTCCTCATCTTCAAGTTACCATTGTTGACTCTTTGAATAAGCGGATTTTATTCTTAAAGGAAATTGTTTCTCAACTTGCTCTAACGGAGATGGACTGTGTGCACGGTAGGGCAGAGGATGTTGCTAGACTTCCTCGCTATCGTGATCACTTTGACCTCGTCACAGCTAGAGCTGTTGCGAAACTGCAAGTGCTAAATGAGTTCTGTCTTCCTTTTGCCAAGAGTGGTGGAACTTTCATTGCAATGAAGGGTTCCGAAGTGGATGATGAGATTAAAGACTCTTCCTATAGTTTAGTAGAGCTGCGAGGAAAAGTAACGAAAGTTAATCGTATGATTCTACCTATCGAAGAATCTGTAAGACACTTTGTAGAGATTCAGAAGACGTCTGCGACGCCTGCTAAATATCCTAGGAAAGCGGGGATTCCTTTAAAGGAACCACTTTTCAAATGATAGAAATGTTTCACGTGAAACATTTACCTGCTTACCTATTGTAGAGAAGGATTATGGCCTTCGATGGAGAATACCTATATAAGGTGAAAGCCCGTCATATACTGGCTTCGCCTTACCTTTTATTTGTGATGTTGTGGTTGGATATTCGCAATTGATAGATTAAATTTACTAGAATCAGACAGCATGAATGACATCGTCTCGGAATGGCGAAAAGATCTTTGCACCTTGTACAGGGCGTTGTATCCGTTTATTGAAACTGTACTGATCGCTTAAACTACGGGAAGAGTTGGTGGTAAGTTTTCCTATGAAAGAACAAATATCGAAGCTATTTGGCCTTGCAGATCGTTCGACGACGGATGAGGTCAAAAACATACCCGTAAATAGTATTATTCCAAGTCCCTATCAGCCAAGAACGTTATTCGATGATGATCGTATTGATGAATTATGCCAAACCATTCGAACACATGGTATTATTCAACCGATCGTTGTACGAGTCAAAAATAATACATTTGAATTAATTGCTGGCGAACGACGCTTGCGTGCGGTGAAAAAGTTAGGTCTTGATACGATTCCAGCTATTGTTCGGGACTTTAATGATTCACAAGCGGCATCCATTGCGCTTATTGAAAATCTGCAGCGTGAAGGACTTACTGCGATTGAAGAGGCGGCAGCGTATCACCAATTGATCGAGATGCATGATCTCACACAGGAAAGCCTTGCCCAGCGTTTGGGCAAAAGCCAATCCACAATCGCCAATAAGATTCGTTTATTGCAATTATGCGAACCTGTTAAAATGGCATTGATGGAGCGCAAGATTACGGAACGCCATGCACGGGCTTTATTAGCTCTTGATCAAGAAGAGCAACAGGTGAAATTGCTAGAAGAGATTATCACCAAAGAATTAAACGTTAAACAAACGGAAATCAAAATAAGTTTTCTGAAGGAAGCGGCGAAGATTAAGAAGTCACGTCGTGTATCCTTTACGAAGGATGTTCGACTTGCTCTCAATACCATTCGACAGTCGGTTGAAATGGTTTCAAGTTCGGGCTTACATATTAATACATCAGAACAAGATCATGAAGATCATTACGAAATTATAATTAAGATTCCTAAGCGATAATTTAGGCATTCCAGCTACCTAAAACGGCGCAAGCCGTTTTTTTTGCATCTAATGGCACGAATCTATCAAATATTCATAAGGTAACTGATTGATAGATATGGTAAGATAGTACTACTGCTTGTTAAATAGCATTATGGAACATAAGCGATAGAGGTGAAATGGTTTTGTCTAAAATTATTGCAATAACGAATCAGAAGGGTGGCGTCGGCAAGACGACGACTTCTGTGAATCTAGGCGCTTCATTAGCTTCGCTTGGTAAACGCGTCCTTTTGGTTGATATTGACCCTCAAGGGAACACAACAAGTGGTATTGGTGTAAATAAAGCTGATGTTACAAATTGCATTTATGATGTATTGATTAATGACGTACATCCGAAAGATGCAACAGTGGAAACAAATGTACCGAATCTTAAAATTGTACCGGCAACGATTCAATTGGCTGGTGCAGAGATTGAATTGGTTCCAACCATTTCAAGAGAAGTTCGATTAAAGAAGTCACTTCAACTTGTCAAACACTTATATGATTATATTTTGATAGATTGCCCTCCATCACTTGGCCTTTTAACGATCAATTCTTTAACAGCCGCGGATTCCGTAATCATTCCTATTCAGTGTGAATACTACGCATTAGAAGGTTTAAGCCAACTTCTGAACACAGTGCGATTGGTGCAAAAGCATTTAAATACAGGACTTCAAATTGAAGGCGTGCTATTGACAATGTTTGATGCAAGGACGAACTTAGGTATTCAAGTTATTGAAGAAGTTAAAAAGTACTTCCAAACAAAGGTTTATCAAACGATTATTCCTCGTAATGTACGTTTGAGTGAAGCGCCGAGTCATGGGCAATCCATTATTACGTATGATCCTAGATCAAAGGGCGCGGAAGTTTATTTAGAACTTGCTAAGGAAGTGATCTCAGTATGACCAAAGGCCTCTCTAAAGGTTTAGGTAAAGGATTAGACGCATTAATTACGTCCTTGCATATTGATGAGAGCGATAAAGTCATTCAGATTCCACTAGCTCAATTGAGAGCTAATCCGTATCAGCCTAGAAAGCATTTTAATGAAGATAGCATTAAGGAACTTTCAGAATCGATCAAAGAGCATGGCGTCATTCAGCCTATCATTGTTCGGAAGGTACTTAAGGGCTACGAGATCATTGCGGGCGAACGTCGTTTCCGTGCATCACAAGTTGCAGGAACGCCAACCATTCCAGCTGTAGAAAGAATTCTTTCTGATCAGCAGGTTATGGAGATTGCATTGATCGAGAACGTGCAACGTGAGGATCTTAATGCGCTGGAAATCGCTTTTGCTTATCAAGGCATCATTGATCAGTTCTCTTTAACACAAGAAGAGCTTTCAGCGAAGGTTGGTAAGAGTAGATCTCATATTGCCAATTTCCTAAGATTGCTTTCCCTTCCTGAATCGATTAAACAATATGTTTCACGTGGAACATTATCCATGGGCCATGCGAGAGCAATTGTTGGTGTGAAGGATGATAAGGTTAAGAAAGAACTTGCAGAGTCAACGATCTCTAAACAATGGAGTGTTAGAGAACTTGAAGAAGCAATTAAGATGCTAGAAGAACCGCCTGGCCCTGAAAAGGAAAAGGCAAAACAAAAAGAAAAAAATAGAGATCCGTATATCAATCAAGCAGAAGAGCAATTGCGAGACATTTATCGGACATCCGTTAAAATTAAGAGTCAGCAGGATAAAGGGAAGATCGAGTTGCTCTACTATTCAAAAGACGATCTCAACCGACTGCTAGAATTGTTGCAAGGTAAAATCTCTTAGAAATTGCTAGCATACCTATGTTTTTCTTTCGAACAGAAGGAACAAACTAAGGTATGCTATATTTTTGACCAAATATAATTGGAAATGGTATTTATAATTAATGCGGGGTAGGATTTCTCGAAAGGGGCTGGACATATGAAAGACGTTATGTATTTCGACCAAGCAGCATCCTCATGGCCGAAGCCGCCAACAGTGATGGATGCAATGATGCAATGCATGCAGGAGTATGCAGCGAATCCTGGTAGAGGCAGCCATCAAATGGCTGTGAAGGCAAGCCGAACATTGTTCGAGACGAGAAAGAATCTAGCCAAGTTATTCGGTGTCAGAAACCCTAATGACATTTCATTTGCCTTAAATACGACACATGCACTAAACCAAGCAATCAAAGGGTTTGTAAAGCCGGGCGACCATGTAATCTGTACGAATGTTGAACACAATTCGGTGAGAAGACCGCTAGAATATTTAAAAGCCTCAGTTGGCGTCGAGCTTACCTATTTGCAACACGATGAGCAGGGGAATGTGCAATTCAATGATTTGAAAGAAGCGTTTCGCTCGAATACAACACTTGTTGTGGTGAATCACAGCTCCAATTTACTTGGTACCATCATGCCAATTGGAGAGATTGGGGAGCTCTGCAGAAGCCGCGGCGCGAAGCTGCTTGTAGACGCGGCTCAGAGCGCCGGTGTACTGCCTATTCATGTCGTTGATATGAATATCGACATGCTCGCCTTCCCAGGCCACAAGGGGCTCCTGGGGCCTCAAGGAACGGGTGGGTTATACATCCATCCGGACATTGATTTGGAACCGTTGCTGCATGGTGGGACGGGCAGTCAGTCGGAGGCCATCCACCAGCCGACAGTACGGCCTGATCGCTATGAAGCAGGGACGCAGAACACACCAGGCATCGCTGGATTGAATGAAGGTGTGAAGTTCGTCCTAGCGGAAACCGTGGACAAGATTCATGCGAAAGAATGGGCACATACCCAGCAATTAATGGAAGGGCTACTGGGAATTGAAGGAGTTACGATTCTAGGGCCAAAGCTTGGACAAAATAAAACAGGAATCGTTTCCTTTAACATTCAAAATGTGGATTCATCGGAAGTTGCTTTTATCCTCGACCAGTCGTTTCAAATTGCCGTGCGAGCGGGTTATCATTGTACACCGCTTGCACATGAAGTTGCCGGTACGTTGGCCAAGGGAGCAGTGCGGTCGAGCATCGGGTATTTTACCACGGACGAAGAGGTAACGGCACTCATTGAAGCTGTCAAAGAGATTCAAGCGCAATATGCGAAGTAGAAAGAGGGATAAGGCATGGGGGAACTGTTTGGCTTGAATGCAGAATACGTGATGTTAGTTTGTTTCGCATTCATTCTTGTATTATTGGTTATGGTCATCATTATTTCAATTCGATTGTCATCCTTGCGAAAACGATATACTCGGATGATCAATGGTACAAGCGCTGAGAATATGGAACAATTACTTATTGAGATGCAGAACGCCTTGAATGAGCAAAAGGCCGAATCCGTTAAGGCTTCGACCCAAATATCTGGTATTCATCAGTCCATGAAGAAGATGACATCGAACATTAAAGTTCGTCGCTACAATGCCTTCAATGAAGGTGGTAGTGATCTCAGTTTCTCGTTGGCGATGCTGAACGAAGAACAGGACGGTGTGATCATTACGGGAATACATAGTCGAGAGCAAATGTATGTATATGCGAAGCCGATCGCAAAGGGGCAATCCAGTTACACGTTAAGTCCAGAAGAGAAGGAAACACTTACTCAAACTTTAAAGCAGTCGTAGCACTCGGTGCAAAAGATTGCGTCCGTCTGATCGAAGCGTAGAGGGCATCGCCAATGACCGTAGCCATATTCATCACGAGGCTAAGCCGCGTATTTTGCAAGACGAAATATTCCATGAACCCGCCAACGTTCACAATCCCAGTGACATGAATATCACCAACAGGAGGCAGATCTTTATTGACACCCGCACCTGGCTTGAGTGGTCCATGCGCGACTTGAATGCAGCCGACACTGGCAACTTGCCCTAAACAAGCATCAACAGCGACGATGAAAGGGTTCTGAAATTGCTTGTGAATGGTTTCAACGGTTTCGGCTAAATTCATCGCATGGACAGGCTCATCCAAGGTACCAAATAAATGAAGATTCCGGAGTGTGGTCGTACGATTAAGATGGGAGCCAACGAGAGGACCGAGAGCATCGCCTGTAGAACGATCCGTTCCTACGCAAATGACGACGATAGGTTGATAGGTTGGTAGTTTACTAAAAATCGATTGCAAATGCTTGGCGAGCAGATGAGGTGTATTGGAATCGGTATGTTGAATTTTCAAAGGTTCTTGCACTGGGGTTTTATCGCCGTCGAATCCGAAATGGAATTTCATGATATCCCTCCAAAGTAGTAAATCTTTTTTACTAGTATATGGAGAGAGAGGTACATTTATACGTAGAGAGGAGAGCTTTCTCTGGAATTTTCTATCATGTTGCTAGCTTTCGATTCTACCCAACAAGCACTAAGAGCTGAGATGCTGCTAGAATACGCGGATATTGAGATCGATATCAGGCCTACGCCGAAAGAGATTACAGCAGGATGCGCTCTTTCTATTGAATTTCCAGGAGCAGATCTTGTGCGAGTTCAAGAGATTATAGAGAGCGAGAATGTCGAGATTAGAGGCATTTATTTTAAAAAAGAAGATGGATATGGTACCATAGTAGAAAAGTAAGGAGGCTTACTAGTGTCTTACGAAACACAATATTTCGAAGATTTGATGCATTGGATTCGGGAGCATATCAGTAAACCTGAAATCATTGCCTCGATATTCTGGATCACTATCAAAATTGTACTTATCTATGTCATTGCTAGAGTTATTATCAAAATTGCTGACAAAACAATCGCTCATATGGTAATTGCGAGAGAGAAGTCACCACTTAAAATTGATAGACGAAGATCGAATACCATTTCAATTCTCGTACATAATCTTATTGCCTATACAGTAAATCTAGTTGCTATTATGTTGATCCTTGGTCAAGTAGGATTGAATTTAGGCCCCTTACTAGCGGGTGCAGGTGTTCTTGGATTGGCGATAGGTTTCGGAGCACAGAGTTTGGTGAAGGATGTCATTACGGGGTTCTTTATTATTTTCGAAGATCAATTCGGCGTTGGCGATGTGATTCAGATCGATCAGTTCAAAGGAACGGTTGAGGAAATCGGTATTCGTGTGACTCGGATCAAAAGCTGGACCGGTGAGGTTCACATCATTCCTAACGGAAACATCAAGCAAGTGACGAACTTTTCCACTTATAATTCGATTGCTATCGTCGACGTATCTATCGCTTATGACGCTGACATTGATCGTGCGATTGTCTTATTAAATGAAGTTGTTGCTGAAGTGCATGAACGCACAGAGAGTATCGTTAAAGCGCCACAAGTGCTCGGTGTGCAAATGGTTGGAAACACGGATTTGAAGATACGGGTTATTGCGGAATGTAAGCCTAACAAGCAAGGCGAAGTCAGCCGTATTCTAAATGCAGAGATTAAGAAGTATTTAGATACCCATGGCATTAAACAGGAAAAGGTGGAGGGGAACTAAGATGGAGAAGAAGGAATACCAACTTGGCGACGTTGTACAGATGAAAAAGCCCCATCCATGCGGTACAAATGAAATGGAAATTATTCGAATGGGGATGGACATTCGGATTAAATGTGTAGGCTGTAAGCACAGCGTCTTAGTGCCAAGAACGAAGTTCGAAAGCAAGCTCAAAAAAATATTGCGCAGCAATGCGGCAGCAGAGGAAGAGTCCAATTAGCTTTTCCATAAATATTAGTAAAACACTTGCGAGAGACAGACTTTTTTGATACAATAAGTCCTGTTCTCATTTTCTTGGAAAGGTACCCAAGTGGTCCAAGGGGGCTGACTCGAAATCAGTTAGGCGTCGCGAGGCGTGCGTGGGTTCGACTCCCACTCTTTCCGTACTAGAACACACCAGATGAAAGCCGTTTATATCCTTCGGGGATATGGGCGGCTTTTTTATTTTCCTGTTTCGATATCGTGATAATGGTTTATATGAAGAGAAGGGATAGAAAGTAAAGATCTGAAGCAACCTAACAGTTAGGTTATGGCAAATAGTTACGTAGGAGGACGAGATAAATGAATAAATGGATACTAGCCCTAGCAATGCTTGCTGTGGTGGCCTCAGGCTGCTCTAAGAAGGACGATACGACGACAGTTAGTCCATCACCAGGTGTGACGGTACAGCCCTCAGCAGGGGCCTCAGCGACGCCTAGTGGGACGAGTGCAGGAGGTGCTGTAACAGCGACACCTGCGACACCTACGTCTACACCAAAGGGAACAACTGGTGGCGGAGCAGCAGAGACACCTTCCACGTTAACGAAAGAACAAGTGGAGAAAATCACATTGACGAGTACCTACGATGATTTGATTAAACAGACGGGGTCCAAAGGGAAGTTAGTGAAAGAGGAGAATGGTAAACGAACCTATGAATTTGCGATCTCTAATCAAGCAGGGTATTATGCGGAAATCGTCTATTTTAACGATGGGAAGATTTCAGAGAAGCGCGTGTACCAGAAGTAGAAGGGGTTTAAATAGCTAAGATGACGATTTGGAAGTAAAAGAATGTGGAAGAAAGGAACACCTCTCACTAAAGCTAAAGAGGGGTGTTCCTTTCTTTTTCATATAGAAGAACTACATTCGCTTGCCGCCCTTTTTGTGCCATTTGCGATTATGATTGCTTGTTGCTGGAAAAGTGTCCCCTTTGCGGAGGGTAACTGTCTTGGGATTGTTAATCCCCATATGGAAGGCATTCTCGCCAATTTCCATATATTCACCGTCGTTAGGAACATGATCGCCTTCATTAAAATGTGTCCATTCACCCACGATTGAATCACCTCTTCGTAAGAATAACAATCATAGTTAGAATGCCCGCAGAAGGGGGAAGCATGTACCTGACGAGCTTCCAGCTTCCACCTGTGCGAAGCGTGTGATAAAAACTTGTAATTTGCCGCATGATTTGCTATAGTATTCAGGTGCGAGTTTTGAATAAGAATCCTCGCTCCTTGCTCCTTCGCTTGCCTAGCAAGTTAGAATAGGAGCCGCTTAGTCCAAAAGGAGGTGAAATACATGCGCAAATATGAATTGATGTACATCATTCGTACTGACGTTGAGCAAGAAGTTGTTCAATCTACGGTAGAAAAATTTCAAGGCATCATCTCGAACGGTGGGGGAGAAATCTCCAAACATGACCTGATGGGTAAACGCCGTCTTGCGTATGAGATCAAGAAGTTCCGTGACGGGCACTACGTGCTTGTACACTTCAACGCAGAACCTGCTGTTGTAACTGAACTTGATCGCGTACTTAAGATTTCGGACGAAGTTATTCGTCACTTAATCGTAAACGACGTAGCTTAATCAATGCCAGTATTTTCGTCAGGAGGGTTATTCCATGTTGAACCGTGTCATTCTTATCGGTCGATTGACCAGAGATCCAGAACTTCGTTATACACCTGCTGGGGTAGCAGTTACCCAATTCACACTTGCTGTAGACCGTCCTTTCACGAGCGGTGGCTCGAAAGAACGTGAAGCGGACTTTATCAATATCGTCACGTGGAGGCAGCTCGCCGAAACATGCGCGAATTACTTGCGTAAGGGTCGTTTAACAGCAGTTGAAGGACGCATTCAAGTGCGTAACTACGACAACAATGAAGGAAAACGTGTTTACGTGACCGAAATTATTGCCGACAATGTACGTTTCCTTGAATCTAGCGGCGGCGGAAATCGCGAAGAGGGCGGATCATCTAATGCAAACGCGAATGCAGGCTACGGCGGCGGAAGCGGAAGCAGCAATCGTGGCGGTGGATCGCGCGAGCAGCAGGATCCTTTCATAGATGACGGGAAACCGATCGATATTTCCGATGATGATTTGCCATTTTAAACGTAGAAAGGACTGAAGAGACACAATGGCTTTCCAAAAAAGAGACAATAATGGTGATGATCGTGCTGATCGCAAATTTGCTCCTCGTGGCAAAGGCGGTAAAGGCAAACGCCGTAAGGTTTGTTACTTCACTGTAAACAAAATCAAGCATATTGATTATAAAGATATCGAGACTCTTAAAAAGTTTATCAGTGAGCGCGGGAAGATTCTTCCTAGACGTGTAACTGGAACTTCCGCTAAGTACCAACGTGCTTTGACGATCGCTATCAAGCGTTCCCGTACAATCGCGTTGCTTCCTTACACAACGGAATAGGTTTCGGAATAAAGAGCAATCGGGCAACCGGTTGCTCTTTTTATATTTATGTTGAGAAGCGAGCCCCCGCGGGCTCGCTTTTTTGGCATTGGCTTTCTTTTGCCGCAGCCAGACCCAAGGACAACTAGATTAATAATAACTATAAATCAAGCTAATATTCTGCTTACATACAACCTGCATACTAAGGATAAGAACAAGCTTTCACCAATAGAAGGGAGATAGGAACCATGCAAACTGTACAGCTCGATGAAAAGAAGAACGTAACGATCTTTGAGGATCAGCAAGTGAACACAGAGAAACGCCCTTGGTTTGGGAGCATGCCTAGTCAACTGGGAGAAGACTTTTCGTTTGTTGTGATGGGGGACCGTTGCGGGATGGCGACGGAGGGGGTTTTTGAGAAGGCGCTGGACATGGTGAAGGATTTGAAGCCTGACTTTGTCTTGGCAGTTGGTGATTTGATCGAAGGCTATTGGAATAACGCCGCGGACACACATCAGGAATGGGATGACATTGACGGCAAAATTGCCGCGATGGGACTACCTTTCTTTCCGGTCATCGGCAATCACGACTATGGCAATCTAACGATGGCAGAGGTATGGCGCGAGCGCAGAGGCTTGGACTACTACGCGTTTCGTGTAGGGGATACACTCTTCCTTTCTTTAAATACGGAGCATACACCGGATGAGTTCTCCGATGCATTTATCGACATCATCAAACGGATAACAGCGGACGTGAAACGCGAACCTGAACGCGCCAATGAACACATGAGTGCTTTTGTTGATGAACTGAAAGGGCAACTCACACCTGAGGAACTACAAGGTTTTGGCAAGATCAAGCTGAGTTTGGGCGAGGAGCAACTTGCTTACTTTAGACGCGTACTGGCCAACAATGCAGATGTAAAATGGACGTTCGTCAACATGCATAAGCCAGGTTGGAAATCAGAAAGCGAAGAATACCAAGAGCTCATTGGGATGCTTGGGAAACGCTCCTACACCATTTTTGCTGGGCATTTGCATGCGATGGAGTATTCTCGAAAAGGTAATGCAGAGTTCATACAGCTAGGTAGAACAGGTGGTCTTGCACATGGGGATGGCACGAATCCTAGTGACGAGAATGTCGTGTTATGGGTCACCATGCGCGGAGGAATGCCTACATATCGCGTTATTCATCTGGATGGTGTCAATGATTTAACAGCTTATCAGCCTCATCAACACGTTCACGGGGAGAGTGTCTAACATGACGACGAAAGAACCGATCTTTTTCATACAATTAACGGATATTCACATCAGCACACCAGGAAAGAAACCATTGTTCGGCCTCGAAATGTCAGATAAGCTGCGCGCTGCTTGTGCGGAAATTCGCACCTTGGAGGCGAAACCATCCTTCGTGGTAATTAGCGGTGATTTGACGCATGATGGCAATTTGGAAGACTATCGTTTTCTCAAAAAGCTGCTAGACGAAGAAGAAGCGCTTCTCGGTATTCCGATTCATGTCGCGCTGGGCAATCATGATTTCCGCGAGCCATTTCGCGAAGGTTTCTTAGAAGAAGAGCCATCGAACGAGTCCTATTACTATAGCTTTATGGCCGATGGCCTCCGCATCGTGATATTAAATACACAAGTACCAGGGACTCATGGCGGTAGACTTGATGACGTACAACTCGCCTGGCTAGAGCAAGTGCTAGCTGAGCCGGCACCATCTGGAACGATTATTGTGCACCATCATCCGGTTGTGAAGACACCTACGGTAATAATGGATGATCATCTATTGGAAAACCCGCAGGACTTGGCAAACGTCATCGAAGGAACGGACGTGATTGGCTTATTGTCGGGGCACATTCATTATCATAATGTCGGTGTTTTTAATGGTATTTTGTGCGCAGCCGCAGATGGACTTGCCTTCGGTCTGGATCCGTCTTCGTCGACGAACATGCGATTCATCGATAGATCTGGTTACAACTTGATCACGGTGAAGAACGGACAAATGATCGTACAACCCATGACCTTGCCCGGTGAACAACGTTTGCTATATGAAATGAATGTATCCAAGATTCATGCTGAGGCCTAATCCTACCCATAGATCGATAATAAGAAGGAGCTGTGACATGTCACGAACCAAAACAAAGATCATAATGTTGCTTTCATTAACTGCACTGGTAACAGCAGCATGTGGAAATGGCAAGGAGAGTGCATCAACCGGGCCAGTTACGATTTCTTTCTATAGCTACAACTTAGCGATCGCTAGTCAAAAGGAAGGCACTCAGCAACTGATTACGGAATTCGAGGCAGCTCATCCGAACATTAAGATCGATGCGATTCCGGTTACGTCAACGGAAATTAATACGAAGGTACAGGCAGATATCGCGGCAGGTTCGCGACCTGACGTTGCGCAGCTCGTATTCGATGGGTTGGATTATGCCGTTCAGAACTACAATGCGAAGGCATTGGAGGATATTGTGCCTGCTGACGAGCTGAAGAAGAACTTCGAAGGCTTCTCTCCGAATGGACTGAAATTAGGTCAACTGAAGGGCAAAACATATGGACTTCCTTTTACATTCAGCACACCGGTCTTATTTTATAATGCAAAGCTATTCAAGGATGCGGGTCTTGACCCAGAAAACCCTCCGAAAACGTGGGAAGAAGTGAAGACCTATGCGCTGCAGATCGCTGCCAAAACGAAAGCTTCTGGTGTGCATGTAGGTGGTGCAGCCGGAGCGGACTGGATTGTCCAGGCCTTGATCGGCAGCAACGGCGGTAAGGTGCTATCGGATGACCGCAAAACGATTCAGTTCGGTGAACCCGCAGCGATTGGCGCGATCAAGATGTGGCAGGATCTCGTTCAAAGTGGCGCAAGCGACAAGATGAACGACACGGAAGTGATTCAAGCGTTCAGCGAATCGAAGGTTGGGATGCTGCTGTATACAAGCGCATTACAGAGCGCCTTGCTCAGTGCTTCTAAAGCTGGAGGCTGGGATCTGAAAGCTGTCCAGATGCCATCCTTCGGAAGTAAACCTACAACACCAGTGAACTCAGGAAGTGCCTTGTTCGTGTTATCTGATGATAAAGCGAAACAGCAGGCAGCGTGGGAATTCCTCAAGTTTGTTACCAGTGAGCGGGGCTACACGATCATTACGTCCAAAATCGGGTATCTGCCGCTTCGCCCAGCTATTGTGGATGATCCGAAGTATTTGAAGGACTGGGTGGCAGCCAATCCGTTGGTGAAACCAAATCTAGACCAGCTGACACGCTTGCAGCCTTGGGTATCCTATCCAGGTTCAAAATGGAGCCAAATCGAGACGATCTTGCTGGAAGGCGTGCAGAAGTCAATTCAGAGTTCGGGAGATACCACGTCCATCATGCAGGATGCTCAGAAACGTGCACAATCACTAATGCCATAATGGGTGCGAAGACAGGAGGTAGTCATTTCCTTCTGTCTTCTGCCATGAATCGGTCATTCGATGATCGCCGAGAGACCGTTCTAGACATTCAGGAGGGATACCATGAATAGCAATGCAATCACGAGGACAGTTTCTAAGGCTCGTCCGAAGTCGGTGCAGCAGGTAAAAAGACCGTTCCCCTATAAAAAGTTGATCCCTTATTTATATTTGTTGCCGGTGATGATTTCGATTGGCTTCTGGATCTATCGTCCTTTAATCGAGACCTTTCAGCTCAGCTTCTACGAGTGGAACATGCTGCCGACATCCCCGAAGGAATTCATGGGATTGGATAACTTTGAGAAGCTAGTTACTCTTCCCGAGATGAGTAGAGCCTTATTGAATACCTTGTTTTACACGGTGGGCGTTATGCCATTTTCGCTACTTTTGCCGCTACTGATTGCGATTGCCACGGACAACATTGGGCAGCGTACTCGCAATGCGTACCGAGCGTTAATTTTTGTACCCATGATTATGGCACCTGTTGCGGTATCAGCCGTTTGGAACTGGATTATGAATCCAATGGGCGGTATTCTCAATAAAACGTTGCAGGCTGTGTTGCACATTCAGGAACCGATACGCTTCTTCTCCGATGAGCGGTGGGCGATCTGGTCGATCACGTTCATCACGGGTTGGAAGCTGCTCAGCTTCAGTACGTTGATTTTCTCCGCAGCGATGACCGGGATTAGCAAAGATTATATAGAAGCCGCTAGAATCGATCGAGCGAATCGTTATCAGATCATTTGGTACGTTTTGCTGCCATTGTTGTCGCCTACGATTATGTTTATGGCGATGCTCAGTACGTTGTTTGCTGCAGAGTGGAGCTTCTCCTATGTCAATGTATTGACGCAGGGAGGGCCACTCAATTCAACGACAAACATTTATTACTTGCTATGGACGTACGGGTTCAAAACGTTCTCCGTAGGTTGGAGCTCAGCAGCCGCTGTGTGCGTGTTTATTGGTTCTGGACTTATTTCATTAGGCTTCATGAAACTCTCGAAAAAGCTCTCGTTTTACGACAACTAAAGGAGGATCAGCATGAAGAATCCGCGATTGAATGGATCCCGCAGCGCAACCGTCGGTAAGCATACCGTATTGATATTGCTTAGCTTTCTTGCGATTTTCCCATTCTACTGGATGTTAAACACATCCTTTAAACCAGCAGGTGAAGTGTACTCCACGTCACTGCTTCCCACGCACTGGACGTTCGATAACTACGTGCAGGCATGGCACGCCATTCCTATGGCTCGTATGATGACGAACTCGATTATCGTTGCTATAAGTCAAACAGCAGCCCAATTGCTCACGAGCATTCTGGCGGCATATGCGTTCACACGCTGGGATTTTCGCGGCAAAGGTTTCTTCTACGGTTTAATTTCATTGACATGGCTGGTTCCATTTCAGGTCATCATGATTCCTAACTATGTGGTTATTAGCGGGTGGGGGCTGCGGAATTCCTTGATGGGGTTAATCATCCCGAACATCGTGTCCGCATTTGCAGTGCTCCAGCTGTACAACACCTTCAAATCGTTCCCGCGAACGTTAATTGAAGCGGCTCATCTGGATGGGGCATCCGACTGGAGCGTGTTGTGGCGAACGATTTTCCCGAATTTACGTGCATCGATTGCTTCTATAGGCGTGCTACTATTCATTTCCTCATGGAATGACTACTTCTGGCCGTTACTGGTCACGAACAAACCGGAGCATGCCACACTCCAAATCGGGTTGCAGTCGTTTATGTCCACAGACGCTAATCTGTGGGGTCCGATGATGGCGGCGACAACCATGGCAAGCTTGCCGATTCTTCTGCTTTATTTTATTCTACAGCGTCAAATTATCGATTCGTTCGTCAAAGGCGGTTTGCGTTAATGAGTTCATTATTTACACAGCCACGACATCTTCTTCAAACAAAAAGTGAGGCCAAACCATCGCTAGAAAAGAAAGCCTACCAAGAAATTCGGAATCACATTATTCATGCGAATTATTTGCCTGGCACCCTTTTATCAGAGAATGAATTGGCGGATCAACTGAACATGAGTAGAACGCCGATTCGGGCGGCTATTTCTTTACTGGAGCAAGAAGGTTTCGTGGAGTCGATAAGGGGCAGGGGCGTTTTTGTTAAAAATATTTCGTTCAAAGAGTTTTGTGACATGTTTGAAGTATTGGTTTCTATGCAGATTTATGCGTTCGATGTTGCTGAAAAGCGAGGACTTTCCTTCGATTTGACGTCGTTACGAGGCCATCTGGATCGTCAAATTCAAGCGGCGGATGACGGTGATCACTGGCTCTATTATGAAAGTTCGCTGCTATTTATTGAGACGATTCTAACTACCGTTCACAATCAGAACATGATGCAGATTCTGGAGCAAATAAAAGGTAAATATATGTGCAAAGTTGTTTCCTATCGAACAATGAATCCGCAGTCTCTATCCAATCCGAGACAGGGGAGAAGGATCAACTCCCGCATCTATGAGGCTCTTAAGCAAGGGAACATCCAAGATGCGAAAGAAGCGATCTATGAAGTGAATGAGATGTTGCATCAGCAACTGAAGCAATTCGATATTTGACGTATACCAAATTTGAATAGAGGCGGATGAATAACCATGACAACACATATGGCCAATGAGCAGCGCGTTCTACAGGTTGAAGGCGCATATAACTTGCGTGATCTAGGAGGCTACAAGACGAAAGACGGGCGAATGACACGTTGGGGCGTACTGTTTCGAGCGGATGGTTTGCACAAACTTAGTACGGATAGCCAACAAGATTTGGTGAACAGAGGTGTACGGACGATTATTGATTTGCGAAATGCGCATGAGCTTGTGGAGAGTAAGAACGTGTTCGCAGATTCCGAGCAAGTGAGCTATCATAATGTAAGTTTGATCAATCCAGCGACATCGAGTCTGACACAAATTCGCAATCTAGGTGATTTATATATTAACTTGCTTGAAACTTCGCAAGCCGAATTGTTACGTGTTTTCAGTTTGCTTGCTGAGGGATCCATCCATGGAAGTCTCTTCCATTGCGCGGCAGGTAAAGATCGTACTGGTGTCGTTTCGGCCCTCTTGTTAGACCTTGCAAATGTTCCACATGGAACAATTTTGGAAGACTATGTGCTAACGAATGCCTGTATTACGCCAATCATGGATGAATTGCGTAAGGGTAAACCTGTGAATGTGCCTGATGAAGTGTATGAGAGCTTCTTAGGTTGTGACCCCGCTTATATGGAGGCATTGCTATCTCACTTAGAGCTTCGGTACGGCAATGCGGAACGCTATTTACTAACGATTGGTATAACGGAAGGGCAGATTCTAGCTTTGAAGGAGCAGTTAATTACAAATTGAGGGAGTAATCTAGATTGCCAATCTCGAGGCATTTATCCTAAAAGAATACAATTCCCCAACAAGGCAGCTGTCCAGATCAGCTGTCTTTTTCTATGGCATCGGAGAGCTCGATTAGAGGCTTTCTTTTCTAGTACCTTTTTGTGGTATAATTGATCAATATCGTTTCTGCTGATATGAGGAGTGATGACGGTTGCTGAATAGGGATAAAGAAGTTGACCTAGCCAGACGGGCCAAAGTCATTGAGTGGCTCAAAACAGAAGTCGTAGATCATGTAGCTCACTTGCTCAAAGGCATGTGGGAAGGTAGTCATGTAAAAATGGTCGATGGATTAGCCAGTTTGATTTCGAGTGGCTATATTTTAGGCCGAAGACTGGGGATTTCTTATCGCAGTTTGGACGAAGCTATTGTTGAGAAAATGAAGAAGCACCGCCAAGAGGGCCATCAACTTGAGGACTGGTACGGCGACATTTCATCGCTCGAAGAACATTTACGTAAGAGGTGAGCCCGGTTGGGGAATCGAAGTTGGCAGAGTGTCATTTGGAGCGTTGTTATGATTATTTCATTGCTATCGCTGATGACACCATTTATTATTTTTACATGTAGTTTTCTGTTGGTACCCGTTCTAATGCTTTACGTCAAAACAAGTACGAAGCGCTTCGTCATAAGTTATGTACTCAGTCTGCTCGTCGTCTACATACTTACCCAGTGGGTAGGTCTCTATTTAATAACGATTGCGTTGTTCATATTACCTCCAGTGTTAGTGATGGGGAACCTGTACAAACGCAAAGCGGCAGCAAGATCCGTATTAACTGCGGGTATCGTTACCGTCTTGGCTGAGTCATTATTAAGCCTGCTTCTAGGCTTTGCTTTAGGTCTTGACCCGGTGACTAAGTTCAAGCAATTCATGATAGATAGTATTGCAACGATGCCGAGTAGCATTCAGGAGATTTTACCTAAAGATCAGGACTGGTACGTTGGATTCATCGTGCAAGTGATACCGTTGTATTTGATTTTTGTGGCGTTGTTTATAACCTTTGTGACACATGGTGTAACGCGGTGGTTCTTGAACAAAACAGGAGAAGGTATTCCTGGTTTGCGCCCAATGCGAGAGTGGAAGCTGCAAAGATCACTTGTCTGGATTTATTTAGTGGCTTTTGTTTTAGATTTATTCTCAAAGCCTGATTCAAGTTCACTCATTTCAACACTGCTGATGAATGCGATGCCGTTGTTAATGCTCGTATTTGCAGTTCAAGCGATAGGCTTTCTGTTCTTTGTGGCGCA
Source organism: Paenibacillus plantarum (assembly GCF_013141695.1). Lineage (GTDB taxonomy): Bacteria > Bacillota > Bacilli > Paenibacillales > NBRC-103111 > Paenibacillus_E > Paenibacillus_E plantarum. Next base: position 21,991 of record NZ_WHNY01000076.1, on the reverse strand, counting down.
TGCAAATAAGTGGAAACCGATCTTGCCCATTGTGGCCATTATCATTCTCATCTTTATGCCGCCACTATTTATTGTGTATAGCTTATTAGGGGTATTTGATGTTGCGTTTCCAATCCGTGAACGGTTCAAGAAAAATTTATAGGATTAGGAGCTAGTTCGAATGCCGAAGTTCCTTTTGAAGCGGTGGCACGGTCAACATATTGTGTGGATGTTCGTTCTGCTCATCGCCTTGACAGCCATTATCTATATGTTCAAATGGTGGCTTGGCCTAACGGCTCTCTTACTCTGCGGAGTAATGGCGTATTTTACGCTGCAAGCGGAGACAGCTTTTCGTCGAGAATTGAATACGTACGTCGGAACGATAACTCATCGGGTGAAAAAAGCCGGTAATGAAGTCATGAGCGGGCTGCCCATCGGCATTATTTTATATAATGAAGAGAAACGCATGGAGTGGCACAATCCTTTTGTAGCGAAAATGCTAGGGCAAGACTCGGTGATTGGTGAGTCGCTCTTTGATTATTTCCCCGATCTCAAGAATAAGAAAGACAAGGCCGAAACACTCGAGCTTAAAGTTGGCCAATTTATTTATCAAGTCTGGTCCAAACCCGAGGAGAGACTCCTCTATCTGCGTGAAATTACGGAGCAAGCCATGCTAGCGAAGAAATACGAAGATAGTAAAACGGCGATTGGTATCGTTATGATGGATAATTTGGAAGAGGCGACACAGGGTCTGGATGATCAGACACGCAGCCTTATGCTGGCCAAGGTCACTGGTGAAATTACCGAGTGGGCTCAGAAGAATCAGCTGTACTTACGTCGGACTTCATCAGACCGATTCCTAATCTTGATGGATCAGAAGGCATTACGCCAGTTGGAACAAACACGTTTTGAACTTCTAGACGATGTTCGCGATCTTACGATTGAGAATAAGCTGCCTCTAACGCTTAGTATCGGGATTGCATCTGGGGCTGAACAACTCACTGAACTTGGTCAAATGGCACAAATGGGGCTGGACATGTCGCTCGGCCGCGGTGGTGACCAGGTAACGGTGAAGGTTGGACAGAGACTGTCATTCTACGGTGGGAGAACGAACGCGGTTGAGAAACGTACACGAGTTAGAGCTCGGGTGATCTCGCATGCACTGCGTGATCTGATGAAAGACAGTGATAAGGTCATCATCATGGGTCATCGATTTGCAGATATGGATTCCATCGGCGCGGCGATTGGCGTGCTCAAGGCTGTCCAAGTCGTCGGCAAAGAAGGCTATATTGTGCTGGAGGGCGTGAATCCAGCCATTCAGAAGGTGATGGAGACGATTTCCTCTGATGAGCGGCTACATCGTTGGTTCATTACACCTGAGCAGGGCATGCAGATTACGACGCAGCGAACACTTGCTGTCGTCGTGGATACACACAAGGCATCCATGGTCGCTGAGCCTAAGCTGCTACAGCTGACACACAGGGTCGTGGTGGTCGATCATCACCGTAGGAGTGAGGAGTTCATCCATGATGCTACACTCGTCTATATGGAGCCCTACGCGTCCTCTACGTGTGAGCTAGTGACCGAGCTGCTGCAGTACATCAACGAGAAGCTATCGATGGAGGTTCTAGAGGCCACGATGCTGCTCGCAGGAATTGTTGTAGATACGAAGAGCTTTAGTCTTCGGACTGGTGCAAGAACCTTCGAAGCCGCGTCGTACCTGCGACGCAATGGGGCAGATTCCGCTCTCATTCAGAAGTTATTGAAGGAAGATTTGGATTCTTATATTGAGCGTTCCGAGATTATTAAGCACACCGAAACCATCTATGAACATGTGGCTTTGGCAGTTGCTGAGCCATCACGTAAATATTCTCAGTTGATGATCGCGCAAGTTGCTGATACATTGTTAAATATGACGAATATTATGGCTTCCTTCGTAATTGCCGAACGACCGGATGGATTAATTGGGATCAGTGCGAGATCGCTGGGCCAAATGAACGTCCAAGTCGTGATGGAGCGTCTGGGCGGCGGCGGGCATTTAACCAATGCTGCGACGCAAACAGACTGCACATTAGAAGAAGCGACGAACCGCTTAAAACAAGTACTAGCCGATATGCAGGAAGAGGAGGGACTTTTCGAATGAAAGTAATTTTACTCAAAGACGTTAAAGGCCAAGGTAAGAAGGGCGAAGTGAAGGAAGTATCCGAAGGGTACGCACAAAATTTCCTAATCGCACAAGGACTTGCAGCTCCAGCTACTCAGGGCACAGTCAAAGTGTTAGATAATCAAAAGAAAGCCGAGCAGCGCCGCAAGGACCAAGAGAAGGCAGATGCGCAGGCGTTAGGCGAGAAGCTTGGTGAAATGACCGTTCAAATTAAAGCGAAGTCTGGCGAAGGCGGCCGTTTGTTCGGAGCCATTCCTAGTAAACAAATCGCTGAGGTGTTAGAGAAGCAGTATAAGATCGTGATCGATAAGCGTAAAATCGTACTGGAAGAGCCGATTCGTACCCTAGGTGTAACGAAAGTTCCGGTTAAGCTGCACGCGGAAGTAACAGCTAGTTTGAACGTTCAAGTAACGGAAGAGAAGTAAGCTTCAGCCACAGAGGACATGAAGATTTTGAATAGCAGGCAGTAGAACGAGAGTCCCTGATGGGGCTCTTCTCTCTTGTAGACATAAACTAGCTAGTAAACTATCAATTGTGAAAATGAAAGGCGGGCACAGTAGCATGAGCAACGGAGATAATATGTTTGTGGATCGTGTTCCGCCTCAAAATATAGAAGCTGAGCAAGCCGTCCTTGGTGCGATTCTGATTAATGCGGATGCTTTGATCACCGCGATGGAGCGAATAACTAGCGATGATTTCTATCGCGGCGCTCATCAGCGCATTTTCGAGGCGATCGTTGAGCTCGCAGAGGATCAAGAGCCTGTCGATCTTATTACACTAACAGCGCTTCTCCAAAACAAGCAGCAGCTTGAGGAGATCGGCGGTGTGACGTATTTATCGGAGCTGGCGAATGCAGTGCCAACCGCTGCCAACATCGACTACTACGCGGCGATTGTCGAGGAGAAGTCGATGCTTCGTCGTTTGATCCGGACCGCGACGCAGATCGTCACCAATGGCTATGCCAATGAGGATAATGTTGGGGCGATGCTCAGCGAGGCGGAGGCGAAGATCCTCGAGATTTCGCAGCGTCGCAGTTCCAGCGGCTTCGTCGTCATTCGCGACGTGCTGATGGAAGTGTTCGAGAAGGTTGAAAACCTCTACTCGAACAAGGGCGGGTCAACGGGAATCCCTTCAGGATTCATTGACCTCGACAAGATGACGTCTGGCTTCCAGCGTTCAGACTTAGTCATTCTGGCCGCCCGACCTTCTGTTGGTAAAACCGCGTTCGCCCTGAACGTGGCGCAGAATGTCGGCGTTCGGGCCAAAGAGACCGTCGCGATCTTCTCGCTCGAGATGGGTGCCGCGCAGCTCGTACAACGTATGATCTGCGCCGAGGCCAACGTCGATGCGAACCGCATGCGGACGGGTTATCTCGAAGGCGATGACTGGGAGAAGCTGACGATGGCGATTGGCGCCTTGTCAGAGGCGAATATCTATATCGACGATACCCCGACGATTACGGTCGCGGATATTCGTGCAAAATGCCGTCGTTTGCAGCAGGAGAAGGGGCTCGGCATGATCCTCATCGACTACTTGCAGTTGATTGCCGGACGTGGCGGCAAGGGCGGAGACAACCGTCAGCAGGAGGTCTCTGAGATCTCCCGTACGCTGAAGCAAATTGCCCGTGAGCTGAATGTACCGGTCATCGCGCTCTCGCAGCTGAGCCGGGGCGTTGAGCAGCGTCAGGACAAGCGTCCGATGATGTCTGACCTTCGGGAATCCGGTTCCATTGAGCAAGATGCCGACATCGTAGCGTTCCTCTACCGGGACGATTACTACGATAAAGAATCCGAGAAGAAGAACATTATCGAGATTATTATTGCTAAGCAGCGGAATGGTCCCGTAGGTACCGTCGAGCTGGCCTTCCTGAAGCAATTCAATAAATTCGTGAATATGGATCGCAGTCATCAAGAAGCAGCCGCCGCGCAGTATTGACGGCTGTTTTTTTATTTCTAGAGGGGGGCGGGTGCTCCCCCTGTGGAAGACCGTGTACACTCGTTTACACCTATGTCGTCACAGAAATAAATGTATTTCATGTAGCTAAATCCGGAAAATTTCAGTTCAAAATCCACTTAACTGTATTTCATGTAGCTAATTCCTCAGCATTTCACTCTTTTGAGCGAAACTGCTGGAAATAACCACATGTTATCCAGCTAAATTCTCATTTCAGCGAAATTTCTCGAAAATAGCTGTAGTATTTCCATTTAATGCTGAGTAGCGTGTTAATGGGAGAGTGAGACGGATGATGTAGGGGAGATGGGGAGGCGTTCGGAGTGGGCGGAATCCGGTAAAGCGCCGTAATAGTGATGAAAACCATCGTTACAGCTGCAGTTTCAGGCTGAATAACGCGGTTAAACACGCTTCCAGCGTGTTATCCCAAATGTGTCAGCGTTTTTCTCCAGCAACAGACATAAAAAGTGCCCTCAAGAGGAATCTTATGGGGAACAGAATGCATGTGAAACTGGCAAAGACAGAGGTTTACCTTCTTTAAGCGGCAGCAATGAAAAAGTTTGCGTAATTTCCGAACAATTATACAGACGCCCCTATAATCGTTCGTTTTTCATTGACTTTGGCATGGGGGACTGCTAAACTAAAGACGGTGAAAAAACCTTGATCGACAAGCCGGCCCTAGGCAGGTAACTCGAAATAAGGTCGTTTTTTCATGCCGAAGGGTAGGTTTCCTTCCTGCAGATCACTGCCGAAAGAGACCCAGTATTCCTTTGCGGTGAGTAAGTGAGAGTTAGCTCTCTTGTCTGTTGCCGCGTGTAGCAGTGAATAGAGGTAGTTGCATCACCAGAATCGCCAGAGGGAAAGTGCAATGGACGCTGAACGCTTTAGCGCTTTAATGAAGTCCAACTTTCCTCTGTGGTCTTACAGCCATAACGGCTCATTATGGGTGACTAGTCACCGTACGGAGGTAAGTGCATATGTCAACGGTTGTTGTTGTCGGTACGCAATGGGGAGATGAAGGGAAAGGTAAAATCACGGATTTCTTAGCGGAATCTGCTGAGGTTGTTGCGCGTTACCAAGGTGGTAACAATGCAGGCCATACGATCATTATCAGTGGGAAAAAGTACAAGCTGACGATGATTCCTTCCGGTATTTTTTACAGAGATAAAGCTTGTGTGATCGGGAATGGGATGGTTATTAATCCGGCTGCACTCATTGAAGAAATTAATTACATTCATGATAATGGTTTTACAACGACGAACCTGAATATCAGTGATCGCGCGCATGTCATTATGCCGTATCATTTGGTGCTTGACGGTCTGGAAGAAGATCGCAAAGGTGATAGCAAAATCGGTACGACCCGCAAAGGGATCGGCCCTTGTTATATGGATAAAGCAGCACGTAACGGGATTCGTATCGCGGATTTGATGGATGCAGAAGAGTTCGAATTGAAGCTTCGTCGTATCGTTGCTGAGAAAAACGTATTGATCGAGCAAGTCTACGGTTCTACAGGTCTTGATGTGGAGCCAATCCTCAGAGAGTACCTTGCGTATGCAGAAATCATTCGTCCATACGTAAAAGATACATCCGTTATCTTGAACGAATATATCGACCAAGGTCGCAGAGTATTGTTCGAAGGCGCGCAAGGCGTTATGTTGGATATCGACCAAGGGACATACCCGTATGTGACTTCTTCCAACCCAACAGCTGGCGGTGTGTGTATCGGTTCAGGCGTAGGCCCAACGAAGATTCACAACATCATCGGTGTGGCTAAAGCCTATACGACACGTGTCGGAGACGGTCCTTTCCCAACGGAATTGGACAATGAAATCGGCGCTTGGATTCGTGAAAAAGGCTTCGAGTACGGTACGGTAACAGGTCGTCCTCGTCGTGTTGGCTGGTTCGACAGTGTTGTTGTGCGTCACGCAAGACGCGTTAGCGGCATCACGGGCTTGTCCTTGAACTCCATCGACGTTCTGACAGGTCTAGAAACGGTCAAAATTTGCACAGGCTACATGTACCGCGGTGAGTTGATTGAGCACTACCCAGCGAGCTTGAAAGCTATCTCCGAGTGTGAAGCGGTGTACGAAGAGCTTCCAGGTTGGACAGAAGATGTTTCTGAAGCTCGTACGTTGAGTGATTTGCCAGAGAACGCAAGACACTATGTAGAGCGTGTATCTCAGCTTACAGGTATCCCAATCGCGATCTTCTCCGTAGGTCGTAACCGTGAGCAAACGAATTTGGTTCGTCCTATCTACGCTTAATTCATAGATAAGCTAAATAATCCTCTAGGCTGCTCTTGCAGCTTAGGGGATTTTTCTTTTTTCCTACAGGGATATAATGGCAGGGTTTTCGTCCATACTGGGAGGAGAAGGATATCTAGCTGGAAGCAATGTTAGGAGTGATATAAATCGTATGAAACTATTAACTTGGTTAAGTAAAATCGTCATAAGTACCGTCCTTATTACATCAATTACGATGTTTACAACATGGTACGTGGTGAACATGTACGTGGAGGATATATTTCGACAATATCAGCTACCAGCGATGGGTAAAAAGATTCAATTTGGTGAATTTGCGTCAAGATTGGTGGGAGAGTTGAATATAGTTAAGGGGAAAGACGAGGGGAAGAAGGCTGCCGTAGAAGTAACCCCAACAACGAAGCCTTCGCCAACTCCTAGTCGGGGCCCGTCAGGAGCCTTTCCAAGCCCGAGTTCAAGTCCAAATCCGAATGATCAACAACCTGTGGGCGGAATTAGTTCGTCAAGCGGCGGTTTAGACACATCGACTGTGAATCAAGACGATGCGGTAGCCGTGATGGGAAGCGCTCGAACGGAGGAGAGCGAGAAGAAGGAGCTGGTTATGTCCACAGAGGATTTTGCGAAAAAGAAAGAAGCCCTCTCAAGCGATGATAAAATGAAAATATTTTCACTTGTTGTCGCTAAACTGCCGCAGACCGAGGTGCAGACACTATCCGCGATCCTGGAAGATGGGATTACTACGCAAGAACTTGATGAAGTAAACGCGACACTTAAGAAGTATTTGAGTGACAAAGAGCTATCGCAATTAACAGATATATTAAATAAGTACTAGGCTCAGGGGAAGTTGCTGACCATGGATCTCAATCCGTAGCTTCCCTTCTAAGTTTCATGCCTATTCGTCATTTCTCTTAACTTGCAGGCAAAACAGTTGGGATTTCGAACAAAAAAATAGACTTTTAGCGACTTCTTTTGGTGGTGGACACGAATCTATCACATGGTAATCGAGTATTTTGTTGAAATAGGCACGGAAAGTGTGTTAAATTTAACAAAAGAAAGACAACATAATGGATATTATGTCTAATCAAGGTTTATTTATGTATCTACGAGTGTTTACTCTAGGGATGCAAAACCGTTCAAAGGGAGAAGATCATGACAGGTTTCAGGGGAATGCGTTTTGTCATGGATCTCGTTAAGAGATTCACGCCTAAGCGAGAAAGCTTGACCGGAAATGAATCATTATCAGACAAGCAGCTAGAGGAAGTTCAATCAGCCGATGTTCAGACATCCACGACACTAACGGTAATCAAACGACATAAATGGTCTCTTGCAGTAGGCGTAGGTGTTATTGCACTTACGGGAGTGATTACGTTCACCGGACATCAGTATGTAGAAGCGGGCATGGATGAAGTGTATCATGTGATGCTTAACAACCAAGAAGTGGGTATCGTAAGCGATAATAAGATAATTGATGAATATAAGAAGAACAAACCGTTAGATGTTCAGAAGGATTTTCCAAATGTTCATGTCGTGCTTAAAACAGACGGAATCACCTACACGTCTGAAAGGGCTTACAATATGAAAACGGACGATTCCGGTGTTATTTCCTCCTTGGATCAAATGCTCATACCGCAACCTGTGGGTGTGGCACTGAAAGTAGATGGCAAGACGGTAGCGATTGTGAAGGATCAGGCAACAGCCAATCAGATTCTGAATCAAGTCAGCGAACCATTTACACCCAAAGGGAAAAATAGCGAAAAAGTAGCTGCCTTATCTACCGGTCTAGGTGAGGATATCTCAACAGCACCATCCGAGCTTGAAAAGGTGGAATTCGTTCAAAAGGTCGATCAAGAGGAAGTTCCTATCGATCCAACGGAATTAGCGAAGCCAGATGATGTCGTGAAGACCCTGCAAACTGGCGATGTTGCACCAGCGAAGTACACGGTTGTTGAAGGTGACTGCGTTTCTTGTATTGCGAAGAAATTAGGCATCACCAAGCAATTTATTTATGATAATAATCCAGGCCTTCAAGATGATAAGCTTAAAATCGGAAATCAATTGGAAGTTACCGTGCTGAAGCCAACGCTTTCTGTGAAAACGACGGAGAAAATCGTAAAGAATCAAGAGATTCAGTACGATACGGAGTATGTGAAAGACGATTCGATGCGCTTAGGCGTCGTCCAACCGATTTCGCCAGGAAAGAATGGCCTTAAGAAAGTAACCATTCAAGTGACGAAGGTTGATGGTTTAATGACCGAAGAGCAAGTCGTGAACGAAGAAATCATTGATCAGCCCGTCACCGCTAAGGTGAAAAAAGGGACAAAAGTTATTAAAGGTGAAGGTACAGGGAAGTTCGCGTGGCCTGTTATTTCTCCTAGTATCTCAAGTACATTCGGTTATCGTTGGGGCAAGTTACATAAGGGCATCGACATCACAGGTAACAGAAATATTATGGCAGCAGATAACGGCAAGGTCATCGAAACGGGCTATAAGTCAGATTACGGCAATTATATTATTATTAACCATCTCAACGGATATGAAACACTTTATGGGCATTTAAGCCAAATTACTACGAAGTCAGGCACCATCGTCGAAAAGGGCGAAAAAATTGGAATTATGGGGAGCACAGGCGACTCTACTGGTGTGCATTTGCATTTTGAAATACACAGCAGCGGTAACTTGGAAAATCCTTTGAAATATTTGAATCGTTAAGATGAGATAAGAGGCAAGGTCGATCCGGACAACTCGGGGGGCCTTGTCTCTTTTTCAATCAATGTATGTTAAAATGAAGAAGAGTATGTAGGAAATTACTGGCTGAAAAACGGATCTAACTCTGGCAGTTGCACGCGATCGGGCGTGTTAGCGTCAGTTACTTTATAGTAGGCGGTGGTCGCATGTTTGGAAAAATTCTCGTGGTGGATGACGAACAACCAATTGCAGATATTTTGAAGTTTAACCTGGAGAAAGAGGGCTATCAGGTCATCTGTGCGTACGATGGTGGAAGCGCTGTTGAGCTTGCGTTCTCGGAGCAGCCAGATCTGATCTTGCTTGATCTCATGCTGCCTGTGAAGGATGGCATGGACGTATGCCGTGAGGTGCGCTCTAAGCTCAATACGCCGATTATTATGCTGACAGCGAAGGATACAGAGCTGGACAAGGTTCTGGGCTTAGAGATGGGCGCAGACGACTATGTGACGAAGCCATTCGGCACCAGGGAGCTGCTCGCCCGTGTGAAGGCGCATCTGCGCAGACAAACGAAGGTGCAAACGGCACCGAACGAGCCGGAGGCGCAGCGGAATGGGATGCGCATTCATGCGCTTTTTATCGATAACGACATGTACATGGTTTACAAGGATGGAACACCCCTTGATCTGACACATCGGGAGTTCGAGCTCATTCAATATTTGGCCAAAAACTCCGGCAAAGTAATGACCCGTGAGCACCTGCTGCAAGCGGTGTGGGGCTTTGAATATTTCGGCGACGTACGAACTGTCGATGTGACGATTCGCCGTCTGCGCGAGAAGCTGGAGACGGATCCAAGTCGTCCAGAATATATCATGACGCGCAGGGGTCTGGGCTACTTGATGCGCAGTCCGAAAGCCGGTGGCTTCTAAACATGAAGGGCATCCGCTTCTTTCAATCGATTCAAGCGAAGCTAATTATTATTTATGTTCTGCTGATTCTGATCGCGATGCAGCTCATTGGGGTGTATTTCTATAAGACGGTAGAAACATATTTTAAGAATGATTTCCTAGCATCCCGCAATAGTCAGGTCACGCTGCTTGCTGGCTTCGTTGAATCGTATTTGACGGGGGATCAGGAGAGCAAGAATGCGACCGAGGGCAAGAAAACCTACGCGGATTTAAATGAATTCGTGAGCAATCTTTTTTCCATTAATAATGCGGAAATTCAAATCATTGATGCGAATGGTAATGTGATTAGCACATCGGTCGCCAGTCATTTGAAGCAAAAAAATACACAACCCGAAGTCATTCGAGCCTTGCAAGGGATCAAAGATAATCAACGGATCTTCACGGACGAAGATGGATATCGAAAGGTTATTATCGCGAAGCCAGTCGGCAGCGGGGCCCGTGTCTTAGGGGCGGTGTACATCATCGCCTCCATGGAAGATGTGTACAAGACGATTCGTTCCATTAACCGAATCCTCATTTCGGCGACGTTGATTGCCCTAGGGTTGACTGCCTTATTAGGTGTTCTCTTAACGAGCACGATTACGAACCCTATTAAAGAGATTACGAAGCAGGCAACAGCGGTAGCTGAGGGGAATTTTGATCAACAGGTCATCATTCAGGGGACCGACGAGATCGGCCAGCTGGGGCAGACCTTTAATTTCATGATGAATCGACTGAAAGAGGCGCTCTCGCTCAATGAAGAAGAGAAGGAGAAGCTTGCTTCCATTCTAACGAATATGAATGACGGTGTTATCGCTACGGATGATAGAGGACAAGTAATCGTATTGAATCGTCGGGCGAAGCAAATCTTGCAGGTGGAAGAGGAAACAACGCTGGGATTGGATATATCCGAAGTCATCGGGATTCCGATAGATACGATCCGCGGCTTGGTCACGGGGCAAGTGAATACGACGCTGCTGGATATTCAGCTGCCAGACGACGAGGATGAACAGCTGTCGGTTCGTATTACGTTTACGCCGATTCATAAGCGTGGCGAGGGCCAGCACGGGATCATCGCGGTGCTGCAGGACGTAACGGATCAGGAGAAGCTGGAGCAAGCCAGACGAGAGTTCGTGGCGAACGTCTCTCATGAGCTGCGCACACCGCTGACGACGATCAAGAGCTACCTCGAGGCGCTCGATGACGGAGCTATCGAGGAGCCACAGCTGGCGTCACGCTTCATCAGCGTGACGCGTAGCGAAACCGAGCGGATGATCCGCTTGGTGACGGATCTCTTGCATCTCTCGCGGCTGGATTCGAAGCAGTCGATGATGAGCAAGTCCTCGACGCTCGTCAGCGAGATGCTGGAGGAGGTCGCGGACCGGTTTTCTTTTCAGCTGCAGCAACGGAAAATTCAAATTATGTTACACGTGGAATATGGTGTAACGAGTCTCTTGCTTGATCGAGATAAAATTGATCAGGTGCTCGATAATTTGGTATCTAATGCGATTAAATATACTGGCGACGAAGGTACGATTCGCTTGGAAGCTCGCAAGATAGATAAAGAGATATTGGAAATATCCGTGCAAGATAACGGGATGGGGATTCCGAAGAAAGACCTTTCCCGGATTTTCGACCGTTTCTATCGCGTAGATAAAGCACGCTCTCGCAACATGGGAGGCACAGGATTAGGTCTATCCATTGCCCGGGAAATAGTGAAAGCACATGGTGGGACGATTGCATTAGAGTCAGAGCTAGGTCAAGGAACGCGCGTCCTATTTACATTACCGATTAGGCAGGAAGAGGAGGGTGAAGTATGATAGAGAGTCTGAAATCGGTCTTGCTCGTTCTATTGATTGGAACAAGCTTGTATCAGAGCTTTATCCTAGCTTCATATAGCCCTCCGAAGATTGAGCCCATTAAGCAAAGCAACTATGTGCAGACGGAAACGCTCGGTAAGCAAGCGGAGCTAGCTGATATGCTATTTCCTGATCAACTCATCATTCACTTAGGAAATCAACAGCATTCCGTGTTGTACCCAAGTAATTACTACTACACCAGATTGCTGGATAATATTAAGCAACGTAGCTTCAAAGGCTTCCGTAAGACGTCCATGTATCTCGTCAATGTGAACTGGGAAGAAGTTCGGACCAAGCAGCTGGGTGTGGAGATTCGATTCCGGGAAGGAATTCCCTTCACAATTCTGCAGCAACTGTTCCGGATCGAAGGTGAAATCCCTGTTGAGAACGACAAAATTACGAAGATTTGGATCTACTCCAAGGGGACAAATGATGAGGTTCGTGCGTTCTTTTTCACGGATTCGCCAGGTGTTGGTTATGAAGTCATTGGGGCGGATTTCACGAGTAAGGACGTTGAGAATTTCGTGGCCTACGGAGAGCCAAGCAATTTATATAAGACTACGAATAGCGGTGATTATTATCTACCGTTGAAGACGCTGCATCTACCTAGCTATACATTTACTTATACGCAGCTTACGGCGGATCAATTGAAGCAAAGCTTGTTCGTAGACCCCGGCATTACACGCTATCTGAAAGAACGGGATGGCTCGGAGATCTACACGGATAGTAAGCGCGGTTTCCAACTGAATCGAGACCAGCGGTGGGTGACGTATTTCGATCCAGTAGCACCAGCGGCTAGTAAAACCGAGGTGTTGGAAGATTTGATGGCTGGCATCAAATTTATCAATCAGCATATTGGTTGGGATGGGAAATATATGGTAGCCCGCACCCCAGAGAAACTGTTGAACAACCAGACGTTCATATTCCGCCAATACTACGAGTCACTTCCGATCGTAACCACACAGCCAGAAGGCTTTGGAACGATGAATATGCAAGTACAGAAAGGTGTTATCTCAGGATTCGAACGATCGATGGTGATTCCCGATCTGAAGTCGGGGCAACGCAAAGAGAATGAGTTGATGTCGGGCGAAGCCATAGAGCAACGATTACAGTATTATCAACGTCGATCCAGCATCGTTTCTATATTCCCAGCGTATCGTCCGGTTATTATGGAGAAGACATTAACATTAACGAGTACGTGGGCAATCGAGCTGCGTGACGGAACCTATGATTTTATTGAATAGACAAAGATGACAGGGAAGGGTTGGTGAGATTATGAATTGGAGTAGGGCCAAGTCGATTTTGATCGCTTCATTTTTACTGCTGAATATGATTCTCGGCTTCCAGCTGTGGTCCACCAATCGTTCCAATCAGACTGGCGTATCCTTGGATCCATCTAGTACTGTGGAGGATTTGAACCGTGCGCTCCGCAACAAAAATATTCGGCTTGCGGACGAGCTTCCAACGGATCCGCCTAAGTTGAAAGTCATCACGGTGAAATATGATGATAGTATCAAGCCAGGCGAGGAGAGAACGCTCAAAACACCACTTTACATGAGTGCACTGCTCGGTAAAGGCGCTAGTAAAGAGGTTCAGTCGCTGTCGGAGATTCCAAACTTTACGATGTATCAGCTAGACTCAGCGATTAGTCGAGACGGAATCTATGTATTTTCCCAAATGTATAGCAAGATTCCACTATTCGATGTGATGGTCGAGCTAAATGAGAAAAATGGAGAAATTACCAGTTACCGTCAAGCTTTCGTTGAAGTAGAATCAGAGGTAGAACAGACGGAGCAGAAGATGATTTCGGCCCAATTAGCGGTCCGCAGCTTAGTGGACAATTATTTAAGCGATGGCTCCATTATTACCGAGGTTCGGTTGGGGTATCACGGACAACCTTATAACTCGCAAACACAGCCGATGTATCCGCACTGGCGCATAACGATTGATAACGGAGATATTTATTATTTACAAGCTTTCAATGGCGCGGTGGAGAAGGGGGCAGCACTTACCCCATTTGGCCTGAAGGGTGACGGAGAGACATCCACTGGTTCTCCAGCGCCAGGTGCAAAGAACACACCGAAGAAGTAACACTAGCAAGGAATAACCAACTGGCACACAGGTAGGCATAGAGGAGTAGGGAAGATGGGAATTCGATTTACGGTGTTATCAAGTGGTTCAACGGGGAATGCAACAGTTGTCGATAACGGTGAGGTCAAGCTGCTGATTGACGTAGGCTTCAGTGCAAAGAAGATGGAGCTGCTCATGAAGGAGCGGGAGCTCGCCGCGAGTAGTATTGACGGCATTCTCGTCACGCACGAGCATTCTGATCATATTAAGGGACTCGGTGCGTTCGCTCGGAAATATGATGTGCCGATATACGCCAATGAGAAGACGTGGGTTGAGTTAGATCGCCAAATTGGCGTGATCGCCGAAGGCAACAAGCGTGTGATGGATACAGGCGGCGTAGAGGAGTTCGGCTCATTGAAGGTGGAATCCTTCGGGATTTCGCATGATGCGGCGGAGCCGGTGGGTTACGTCTTTTATGAAGGGGAACAGAAGTTAAGCGTCGTAACGGATCTTGGATATATGAGCGAAAAAGTAAAAGAAAAGATCTCGGATTCGGATGCCTTGGTTCTGGAAACCAATCATGATGTGGACATGCTGCGCGTGGGGCATTATCCATGGAGCATTAAGCGACGTATTCTCGGAGACAAGGGACATTTATCCAACGAAGCCGCAGGTGAAGCGCTCTGTGATATCATGACGAATAAGACGAAGTCTGTCTATATGGCGCACCTTAGCCGTGATCATAACTTAATGGATTTGGCCAGGCTAACCGTGAATAACATAGTACAAGAGCGAGCGCCTGAGGCGAAACAGCTGCGGCTGATGGATACGTATTTTGACCGTTCTACGAAATGGGATGTATTGGATTCGGAGTAAGTGCAGCATCGAGTTCCTGGGACTTGAGCTGGATTTCTTGCGCGGTAATAAGACCTTTATCAATCAAGACCTGAATGAGAGAAGAGAGGACGAGCGACTGGTGATAGTGGCTTTCCTTAAGGTCAGCAAGCTTACCGATCATATTAATTTCTTCAAAATGGGACGGAATACGGTTCATAGTGGCATTCTCCTTTAAATAAGGTCTAGTGAGAAAACTTCTATCGAAGCCACTCAAAGATGAGCGACCGCGTTTAGTGGTAAGTTTTATCGCCAATAAGAAAGCAATTTTCGGGAACCGAAAACTTATACTTTCTTATTCGGGAATCGAAAACTTATACATTCTTATGTGGAAAACTTTCCTAACACTCTAGTAATTCGGTGAGAGATTTGGTTTACTATTATTGTAGGCAAGAAGCGAGCGAAACATTCCTATATTTTGTGAAAAAACAATCGCAGGGTGATGTCTTCGTGAATCCATCCATGGATTGAAATAAAGCAAGGCGAGTGAGCTTCAAACCCCGTCAGCGAGGAGGGACCTGAAATGAGTTTGTTTGATGATGATTTTTATTCGACCAAAAGGTCCAGAAGGCGCGAGCCGGTCTGGCGTCCCAAAGGGACAGGGAATTTCACGAGTTTCACAAGCTTCGCTGGTCGAAGACGGTATGTAGCCCTCATCGCAGGACTCGTTGGGGCACTAGGCATGCTCATCGTGGTAGGAATCGTTCACGCTATTGGAGGAAGTAACCCGTCAGGAAACGCACTTGCGATTCCTGTGGTGGCCAAAGCGGATGTGCATCCGATGAATAGCAATGACTCGGTTGTTGCAGCGACGGAAAGAATAAAACCAGCCGTGGTCAGTGTCATCTCTTCGAAGAAGGACGATGCGGGGCAAGAAACAGGCATTGGCATCGGATCAGGTGTCATGTTCGCACGCAGCGGGGATAAAGTTCGCATTGTGACGAATAGCCATGTTGTAGAGAACGGGAACCAGTTCGAAATCGTAAACTTCGAAGGCGAGCATCGCAAAGCTACGTTGGTTGGCCGCGATCGGATTACCGATTTGGCTGTACTAGAGGCGGATGGCAAGGATGTGAAAATACTTGCTGAGTTTGGCGATTCCGATAAGCTAAGAGCGGGCGAAATGGCGATTGCCGTGGGCAATCCACTAGGTCTTGGCTTTTCACCAACTGTGACGCAAGGTATCATTTCTTCACCGAAGCGGACGATACCTGTCTCGCTTTCACGCGAAGGTAGCGACTATGACTGGGAAATGGACGTCATCCAAACGGATGCCGCGATTAACCAAGGCAACAGCGGAGGCCCGCTGGTCAATATCGAGGGCAAAGTGATCGGCATCAATTCGATGAAGATTTCGGACACAGGCGTTGAAGGTTTAGGCTTTGCGATTCCGATTAATAGTGTGACACCGATTATTGATAGTCTTATCAAGGACCACAAGGTGAAACGACCGTTGATTGGGGTGTCGACGCAGGAGCTGCAAGCTTTTAAGGGGACGGATGTATTAAAGCTGCCTGCAGATGTCAAAACTGGAGTTATCGTCTTCGACGTCTCTGGCCCTGCGAAAGAAGCGGGACTAAAGGCGCAAGATGTTATCGTGCAGTTGGACGATCGCAAGATTGAGAGTACGATTGGGCTGAGGAAATACCTTTACAATGAAAAGAAAATCGGAGATAAGATCAACGTGGTGTACTATCGTGGCGGGAAGAAGCTGACGACGGTGCTTACGCTGGTTGAGGCGACGGATAAGTAGAGGAAGCGTAAGTGCAAGAGTGGAATAAGGGTCAAGTGCAAGAACTAGTACAAGAAGAAGAACAAGTAATAGAATAGAAATCTACAGAACCGTTGCGGATGAGAGGTACTAGACATGCATGTCGTTTGTAAAGATCATGTGGAGATAGCCATAGATGAATTTGTTGATGAGTATGAGGAAGCGCCAGACGTGGTGGATTTGCAGAAAACGCACTTCGCCCACTGGGCACCGCCTGAGCACTGCGAGCATTGCCAGTCATTATCACGTTTTCTTATCGTATGAGGGAGGCCTAAGGGCCTCTTTTTTCTGTCCAGAATTTATAAGTTTTGGGTTTGGGTAAGTGAGGCTATCCCCTTATTTCATGTATAATCAAATTTCTCTGATTTCAGCTTTCCCACCCCGGCTAAATGGAAAACATACAGTTAATTCTCGCAAATTCCTCCAAATTCCACGATTAGATGGAATTTATGTAGTTAAATCATCGGATTTCATCCGTATTCTCTTGAAATCTTAAAATTACATGGATAATTTCCAGTTAATTCACTGAAACGCGAATTAGAGGTGAAATTAGCTGTACAAAATACAGTTACTCTAGAATTTGGTCCACGGCTGCCCGCATCCCTGCACGAGAGAGGAGCGCCAACGTGGCCGCCGTATACAAAAAGGGAGAGGGGAAGTCGGAACCGCCCCAAATAAACAAGCTACTGTTATTTCGTTTCTTGCATAAGCTCGATAAAATGCTGGGCTGCTTTGGATACATGGCGATCCTTCAGCCATATTAATCCGGTTGCTAATTTGAGCTGACTGTCTGCGATTTGATAAGCTTGGAACGCATATTCGCGATGCAATTTAACAATGGACTCCGGTACAATCGTTGTTGCATCTCCAGAGGATACCCAGTCCAATAGCGTGACCATATCGGAACATTCCCCGATTACGTTAGGCTGCAAGCCGCGTTCGGTGAATTGATCGATGATACTATGATACAACCCAAGACCCTCTGTGCTAGGCAAAATGAGCGGAAAACGTTGAATATCAGCGTAAGTGAATGCCTGTGATTCTGACGCGAAGGACTTAGCTGTAACGAAATAAAAAGGTTCAGATTGCAGCTGGATGACTTCAAAATCACTTAATTCCATCGGGAGCCGGATGATAGCAAGCTCGATGGTATGTTCTCGAATAAGCCGAAGCAGCTGCGCGGATTCATTCTGTTGTATTTTATACGTTACCTCAGGGTAGCGGGTTTTAAAAATACGCAGCAATTGCGGCAGCTGGGCCGAGGACAGCGTGTTAACGCCTATTCGTAACTTGCCGCGCGTACCCTGACCGATCTCTTTTACATCATTCTCCGCTTCTTCTATAAGCTTCGTCAAATGTAGGGCGTGTTTATATAAGGCCTGTCCGGCTTCGGTCAGTTCGATGACTTTACCTGTTCGTAGAATAAGCTCGACGCCGAGCTCTTGCTCCATGAGCTTCAACTGTTGTCCTAGCGGGGGCTGCGTCATGTGCAATCTTTGGGCGGCAGCTGTAATTTGCTTCTCTTCAGCGATTGCGATGAAATAGCGAAGTTGGCGAATATCCATCGTAGTGACGATTCCTTTCCAAACGATAAAAGTATGAAAACCAAAGGATATAGATATTTTTCGTATGCTTTTCGATATGATACCATAGAACCGGACAGAAAAGGGGGAGCCTTTATGCTTCGGAAGTATCATTCCAATCCGTATTTACATGTTCTACAATGGTTTATTTTTATGACAGCTAGTTCCGTGGCGCTTCCTATCGTAATTGGTGGTCTTTTTCATTTGTCTCAGGACGAAATTGCCTCGTTGATGCAGCGTACATTTTTTGTAGTCGGGCTCAGTTCAATGCTGCAAGCAGCACTCGGTCATCGATTTCCGATCGTGGATGGTCCAGCGGGTTCATGGGTAAGCGTGTTTGTCATGATGGCCGGTATCTCCGCGAACCAAGGTCACACGGCCAAAGAAGCTCTGCAGGTTCTAGAAGGCGGGCTGCTAATGGCCGGTGTGCTGTTGTTTTTACTGGGCATAACAGGCCTCTTTTATAAACTCCTTAATCTATTTACACCACTCGTGACGAATTTATTCTTGTTCATCTTGTCTTTGCAGCTGAGTGGTGTGTTTCTGAAAGGCATGTTCGGCTTGAAAGCAGGGCAAGGGGCTGTAGATTATGGAACGATTCTGATCTCATTAGCAGTATTTGGTGGCGTGGTGTTCCTGAATGTAAAAGGGAAAGGATGGACGCGTAACTATGCCGTACTGCTAGGGATTACCGGCGGTTGGGTGCTTCAAGCATTGGCTGTCGGAGGGGTCTCTAGTGCTGGCTCGGCCTCCGGTGTATGGATCAATCTTCCCGATATATGGGCCTGGGGATTCCCCCAGTTGAATCCAGGCATGGCTTTAACAGCCGCGCTATTTACGCTGATCCTTGTTTCAAATCTTGTTGCCGCCATTACAGCGGCCCAGCAGGCCGTTCCGAGGAAGGAACTCCCTGGCAAGGATGTCTACAACCGGGCTAGCCTAATTGCAGGCGTATCGCACGGACTTTCGGCTTTATTTTCCGCTGTCGGTGTCGTTTCGCTTCCGGTTACGGCGAGTTTTATCAGAATGACGGGGCAAACGAGAAGAATGCCGTTCATCATCGCCTGCTTGGCGCTCTCGGCAATTGCTCTTGTTCCTTCGATCGTTCATTTCCTTGCCCAGCTGCCTACGTCCGTAGCTAGTGCGGTCTCGTTAGCGACTTTCGTGCAAATGACCAGTAACTCATTCTCTTCCTTATCGCGCGTCGTTCAAACACAACGCCAGTTGACGATTCTTGGAATCGGAATTCTTGTCGGTGCCGGATTCACCCTCATCGCGGCTTCACCTTTGCCTGAGCTTCCTGTAGTCATGCAGTATGCGTTTGGTAACGGGTTGTTAGTTGCCACTATAGTGGTCATGGCCCTTGAGCGGTTCTGGCAGACAGACCCGAAATTAATCGTTTCGAACTAAAAGAAAGAGCCAAGTTCCTCTATGGAGGAAACTGGCTCTTTGTTCTGTCTATCGAGCTTTCAGGTAATCAATCAGAATGTTCTTGAGAATAGTCAACTGCTGCTCGTTGTCCAGATCAGACTCCAGTAGGAGAATGTTTTTCTGCAGTGACAGTTTTTTGGAAAAGAGACCGAAGGTGTTAATGATCGTAGTCAAGGTTTCCTTAACCGGAAGGTCAGATCGAATTGAGCCGTCCTCGATGCCATTTTGAATAATCCTGCCATACTCACGTGAAATCTTACGGTTCAAGGCATTGAAGTCGAGAATACCTTCCAATGGCTCCAGCGAGTGGGATGCGTAGCTTTCAAAATCCACCATGAATTTGATGCTCGAATCGTTCTGATCTTCGATAAAGGAATCGAATAAACGTTCAAGCTTTTCAAGACAAGACAGGGGCTGGTCAGCGACGTATTGAAAACGATGAAGCATCGGTTCAAGCAATTTGGTAGCTACGGCAACGATCAGTTTTTCTTTTTTGGGAAAATACCGAAATAAGGTTGCGATGCCGATATTCGCGTCACTGGCGATATCCTGCATGGTGGTTTTTTCGATTCCCTTCAGCGTAAATACACGCTCAGCTGAGTCGAGAATCAGAAATAGTCGTTGCTGCTTGCCGTCAAATCGTTCTTTCTCGTATCTTGCTTTCGGATCCATGAGGGTTATTAACCTTTCAACTTAGGTATTTCAATACAAGTATTATATCGACTGGGTATTCTTTCAGCAAGTGGAAGTTGAGTTCATAATACCATGGTGATATAATAAATATTGTAGTGATAGTTAAACTATCATTTACGTAATAATTTAAAAATTTCATTTTATAAAAGGAGAGATCGCAATGACTCGTCTTACTAATAAAGTTGCCATCATTACTGGAGCAGGCAGTGGTATGGGCCGTGAAGAAGCGCTTTTATTTGCCAAAGAAGGGGCTATGGTAGTAGCAACGGACATTAACGAAGCTGCTGTACAAGCTGTTGTCAAGGAGATTGAAGCTGCCGGAGGTCAAGCCACAGCTTATGCACACAATGTTATTTCTGAAGAAGAATGGATCAAAGTAGTCGAGGGAGCTGTTGCGACTTACGGCAAAGTGGACGTCTTGGTCAATAATGCGGGTATTTCCCTTGCAGTTGGGTTGCTGGAAACGACCATTGAACAATGGAATAAAGTCATGAGCATTAACCTGACGAGCACGTTCCTTGGCATGAAGCACGTTATCCCACATATGCAGGCGAATAACGGTGGATCCATCGTCAACATTTCCTCTATCGCGGGATTAACTGGCAGCAGTGGAGCGGGTGCGTACACGGCTTCCAAAGGTGGTGTCCGCATGTTAAGCAAAGCGGCTGCTGTGGATTTCGGCAAGGATCACATCCGTGTCAATTCGGTTCATCCAGGCTTTATCGAAACGCCGATGAGCTCTGAATTTGTAAATAATAAGCAGATGCTGCAATGGTTCTTGTCTCAGACTGCACTGCCAAGAGTCGGGCGCGCGTCTGAGGTAGCCGAAGCCGTACTATTCCTTGCCTCTGATGAGTCAGCTTATATTACAGGTGTTGAACTGCCTGTCGATGGCGGCGTCACAGCCAAATAATGATTCGTAAGCAATTATAATCAATTAAATGAGAATGAGTAGGGAGCCTGGAGTTGGTATAACTCTGGGCTTTTTTGGCGTGGAGGGGTGCTATTGGTGCGTATATACAACGAATGGTATGATGGGAGGAATGGATGGTTATTTGAGAAAAGAATGAATTGATCAAAAGATTGAGATAAAAGAAGGGGTACATTATGCATATACAGATACTGACCGTTGGGAAATTAAAAGAGCGCTATCTCGTGGACGGGATCGCGGAGTACGTCAAGCGTCTTGGCCCGTATGCCAAGATGCAAATGATTGAGGTGCCGGATGAGAAGGCACCTGAGAACATGAGCCCTGCTGAGGAACAGCAGGTCAAAGATCGTGAGGGCGCGCGGCTGCTGGCTGCGCTGCGCCCGGATGTGTACGTCGTGGCGCTGGCCATCGACGGCGAGATGTGGACGAGCGAGCAGCTGGCGAGCTCGCTCGATAAGTTGGCCACCTATGGGCGGAGCCAGGTGGCCTTCGTTATAGGCGGCTCGCTCGGGCTCTCGAGCGAGCTGCTGCGCCGAGCGGATATGCGGCTAAGTTTCGGCCGCATGACGCTGCCGCACCAGCTGATGCGGCTGGTGCTGGTGGAGCAGATTTATCGCGCGATGCGGATAAATCGGGGGGAACCGTATCATAAGTGACGCCAAGAAGTTGAGTTGAAGGTTAAAAATTCGATGATAATCTATGAAGAAGCGTCGTAAAGACCCAACTCATGTGGAATCGGTCATATAAGCAGAGACCTTAATCAGAATAGTTCTCCA
>NZ_WHNY01000075.1 GCF_013141695.1 Paenibacillus plantarum | reverse complement strand
ACTGAATACGGTGAGAATGTTCGCGCAGAAGCGAACTGACGAACTTCCGAATGTACAGGTCTACAGTTAGAGCATGCGGAAACGTATGTACCATCAAACGATGGGGTGAGTTGCGTAAAGTAAACTTTTCCCTATGAAATACGCTATGCCGAACAATGGTGGCATCAATCTCACAGGCTTAGAGGAAGCACCTAAGTTCAGAAAAGATAGCTAGGCTGTAAGGGACTTGGAAAACAAGGGACGTTGCTACAAGGGCTGTTACCCGAAACGGTTGCAATAAGGCGTATGCCGAAATGAATTTATCCTTGTGAGGGCAGGGGCACGACTGATGAAACCTCTGTAATGGAGGCGGAGGAACAGCCCCAAGTCTAATTGAAAAGAACGATCATTTTCCATGCGTGAATTGCACCGATCTGGTAGGAATGTGGGGACATCACTTCGTCAGGAGGGATGCCACAGTGCAAGCTTTACGAAATTGGGAGTATTACGGCATGACGGAATCTTTTACGGATCTGCACGAAAGATCAGCAAACAAAGAAACCTTCTCACATCTCTATGAAATCGTCACATCCAGAGAAAACATCTTGTTGGCTTACCGTACGATGAAGTCCAATAAAGGATCAAAGACACCAGGAACAGATGGACTAACCATCAAAGACATCGAACAACGCCCCGAAAACGAATTAGTGAGTGAAATCCAAAACAGACTGCAAAACTATCGTCCCAAGAATGTCAGACGGAAACTCATCGAAAAAGATAACGGCAAAATGAGACCGCTTGGCATCCCATGCATCCTCGACCGAATCATTCAACAGTGCTTCAAGCAAGTCCTTGAGCCCATAGCTGAAGCCAAATTCTACAACCACAGCTACGGATTCAGACCCCTCCGATCGACACACGATGCCATGGCAAGAGTCCAATTTCTCATCAATCAGGCTTCGATGCATTATGTAGTAGACATCGACATTTTGGGTTTCTTCGACAACGTCAACCATACGCTACTTTTGAAGCAACTTTGGAACATGGGCATTCGAGATAGAAGGGTCCTAGCCTGCATCTCTAAAATGCTAAAAGCTGAAATCGAGGGGGAAGGAATACCTTTAAAAGGGGTACCTCAAGGGGGCTTGCTGTCAACACTGCTCTCGAATATTGTACTGAACGACCTCGATCACTGGGTGGCCGGTCAATGGGAACTCTTTCCGCTGACACAACCTTTCAAATCTAGGGACGGAGAAAGGCGCGCGAAAATACGCTCAAATCTGAAAGAAGGCTATCTGGTGCGTTACGCCGATGACTTCAAAATCATTTGTCGCGATTGGAAGTCCGCCCAGAGATGGTATCATGCGGTAACTCTGTATCTCAAAGACCGCCTGAAACTCGACATCTCACCAGAGAAATCGCAAATTATCAATCTGCGAAAACGAGAGTCGGAGTTCCTTGGTTTTACAATCCGGGCGAACAAAAAGGATCAAAAACGAGTAGCGCTTACGGGCATCAAAGCGAGTAAAAAGCAGAAAATCAAAAGCGAAGCCAGGAAGTACATTCTCAAAATGAGGTATTCGCCAACGGCTCTAAACGCCGCACGGTTTAACAGCTTTGTTTTAGAAGAATTCACAATTATTTTAATCGGGCAACACATGTAAGTGTTGCGTTCTCACGTCTTGCCTACGATCTGCGAGCTTTCATGTACAATCGTCTCAAACAAATCGGGAAATACGAGCATCCTGCAAACCCACCGCCAACGTACAGTAAATTTTACAGCTTTGGGTTACAGGACTTTCAAAATTGCGGATGTTTATTTATATCCTCTTGCCAACGTGAAAACAAAGAATACGATGGGCTTTAGTACAGGGCTGTCACTCTTTACCACAGCAGGCAGAGAACTAATATACAAAAAACTTCGACCAGATTTACGTCGGGAAATTTACCTCCTATCGAAATCTAGTATCCTGAATCAAAGTGTTGAATACATGGATAATCGGATTAGTCGGTACAGCATGAAGTTGGGTAAATGCGAAATTACAGGCATGTATCTCTTCGCACCCGATGTTCATTGCCACCACTATATCCCGCCCCACGCAGGTGGAACCGACAAGTTTAACAACATGCGCATTCTCCACAAGGAGGTCGGGCAACTAATTCTTCAAACACAAAAAGAGACGATTGACGTACTCACGACTAAACTTGGTTTAACGGAATTGATGATAGTTCAGATCAACAAATACCGTGAAAAGTATGCATTAGGACCATTTTAACATATCCCAAATCAATGAGTAACGAGGAAATTATGATTTAGTAAATTCAGTTAGAGGGAACGCGGAGTACTGGGAAACTCGTACGCTCCGTGTGGAGCAGGGGAAAAGTTGGAGATCACATCAAATGCTTACCTATTGTTACCATTACTTCAATAAACTACAAAATGAGGCTCCCACCGCAAAACGAGTGGCAGCCTCATAAGCTATAAGGAGATTAGTTTTCAAGAATGAGTTTGAAAAGCGTATTGTATAGATTAGATTACCCTGCAGGTGGGGATTATGATTTAGAAAATCAAGGCGAAGATCTCCCAAGATGGGTTCTGTTAGAACAAGTAATTTCAAAAGAAGAAAATAAAATTGATGCGAAGCTAGCCGGCAGGATGTTAGCAGAGATGTTTCAGATTTTTCCATTTAAAAACCCTAACGAATAGAACTTCACCTAGAAATGTATATTTTCGTTTCCCTTCACGGGAAACGATAGCATCAATACAAGAAGGCTACCGAATAATTAGTAAGCTGATGAATACGAACGGGCAGCATTCCTATTATGAGGAAATATGAGGTTTGAGAAATAAAAAGACTCCTTGGTATGATGTTTATGGATCCCAGATGCTGGCCAGCGATAGATCCAATAACAATATCAAGGAGACTACAACATGCATTCTACTCAAAATGAAAGAATTAATCAAATCACTTATTCTACTTAATTATCGGAGTCGACATCGCAAAATTCAAACATGTGGCTCGTGCACAAGACTTCCGCGGAGTCGAGTTCGGGAAGCCAATAAAGTTTGAAAACAATAGAGAAGGCTTTGAGATGTTCATGAGTTGGTTCCAGGAGATTTCAATGGAACAAGGGCTCCAAGACGTTATCGTTGGCATGGAACCAACGGGCCACTACTGGCTGAACCTTGCTCATTTTCTAAAAGAAAAGCAAGTGAAATATGGTGTGGTGAATCCACTGCACGTGAAAAAAAGTAAAGAACTAGATGACAATTCTCCAGCAAAGAATGACATTAAAGATGCGAAAGTGATCGCACAGCTGGTCAAGAACGGTAGATACGCTGTAGCGAGTCTTCCTAAGGGGATTTATGCCGAACTGCGGGAAGTGATGAAAATTCGCGAACACCTAACAACTGACTTTTGTGTTGTGCAAGCACGTGCCCATAACTGGTTAGATCGGTATTTCCCAGAGTTTCTAAAGATTGGGAATTCAAATCTGCCATTCAAATGCTAAACCTTCATCTACTGCCGCATGAACTTGTTCACGTGTCGGATACAACCAGTTTGAGAAAAGCTGCAAAGCGCGGGCTTGGTCTAGGTTGAATCAAGAGTTTGAAGGCTGCTGCGAGCCGTTCTGTCTGCATACGAGAAGGTTCGGAGTTAGCTGAAATAGAGTTAATGTTACTGCTGACTCAGTACGAATGGTTTCAAAATAAGCTTGAAGAACTGGGGGCAAAGTTAGATGAACTGCTCATGCAGATCCTATATGTACAACTATTGTTGGCCATAATAGGGATCGGTAGGGACACCATTGCAGGTTTTCTAGCTGAGGTAGGCGACGTTGGTCAGTACCGTCATCCCAAGCAGATCACAAAGCTCGCTGGGTTGAACTTAAAAACAAACTCATCAGGTACACACACCGGACAGACGAAGATAACCAAGCGAGGTCATAAACACCTTTGTGCTTTGCTCTTTCGAGTGATGATGCCGTTAGTCGCCAAAAACGCAGCCTTCAAGGCCTTGCATGAGTATTACACGAGACGAAAAGTGAATCCTCTTAAGAAGATGCAATCGCTTATTGCGCTATGTAATAAACTAATTCGAATCCTGTTTGGGATATTGAAAAAGGGACATGAGTTTAGTGAAGAAAAGATGATACAAGATATTCTCGTTTTGAAGAGTTGCCACAAGCTATTTAACTAATGATATTCAGAAATAACGACTTAAGTAAGTATAACCAGAAGCACGGATGAGTCGGAACGACGTTAACATACGGACGAAGAGATCCTGTCGGGCAGCATATCTGACCTTCACCTCATGGACAGGTTGAATGAAGGAATGTGGGAGCGTAGACTGCGAGATGTGGGAGGGTTGACCGCCATGAGCTCATGTGGAGATCCATAGGTGCAACCATACATTACCTCAGTATCCACTTTTTACAGCGGGTGGTTTGGGTGAACAGTTTTTTGCCCCTCAGCATATCTATAAAATTCTTCCTCTACAACTTCATACCATTTAAATCTGCTAAAAAGTATTGATAGTCAAAAACTGAGAAAACGAGAGTATTTAAGAGCAAAGCGTTTCTCCATAGAGGGAGATTAGTTTATTAGTTCCTTCCTGTCACTTAGTGAAATTTGAGGAGGTCTAAAATGAAAAATACTTCCTATAATCCATTTAATGACGAGACGCTTCATCTTACTGAGAATAAAACCGAAACGAGTTCCCTTGAAGATAGGGCTCACTTTAACGATGTAATCAAACATGTCGATATTGTTTCGGGTTTCCAAGTACCCAAAAGGATCGACCATTTTCCAAAGTGGTATAAAAATCCTCAGAGAATATTTGCTACTATTTCTGTCCTTGTATTCGCCTCATTTATGATATACCAAGTTATTCGAATTATTACTGCTATTGCTTCGGGGAAGTAGCACCTCCCCCGTGTTAAGCTAAGAGTGAACGATTGCACAATAAACAGGGAGCAGACTGCCGTGGCAGCTGCTCCCTGTTTTCAATTAAGTAACGTGAAAGACAACCCATTTTATTACGATTTCGGGATAGAAAATTAGTTCATTAGTTATGATGGAACATAAGTAAATAATTAGGCCATACGAGAAATCGTAAGGTTTATTATTATTTCTTTAAGTAGGCGTTACGGTACTTGCACACGACCGATTATATAAGATAAATTCTGAGCGTGGATAGGTACACTTCTGCCTTAAAATGTACAATTGTGATTTAGTGCTGAATATTACGGATACGAGAGAAGTCATAGCGACCCCGTGCGGAACAGAGGGCGGAGGCATCACTTATTTTGACGCAGGTGCTGAAGGTCCAGGTGTGTATGAGGCCATGCATATGATAAGTAAAGGACAGACGAAAAATAACTCGTCTGTCCTACCCAACTTTTTAGGGAGAATGAACCAATCTTGAGAAATAATCTATCGTGAACTGTTGAAATGCTTGGGCTGCAATGGAAAGATAGCTATCCTTCATCCAGTGCAACTCGATAATACGCGTGCATACAGGGTGTTTAACATGAAGCAAAACAACGGAGGAGTCAGTAGCGCCTTTCCAAGTGATAGCAGGAACGAACGCTATTCCTTGACCTGCCCGAATCAATCCGCGCACCGTTGCAGGATCGTCACTTTCAAATATAATGCGTGGCTTGAATCCGGCGAGTGCGCACAAGGCATCGGTTGTCTCACGCAAACTGCTTCCTTGTTTCAGAGCGATAAATCCCTCTTCTGCAAAATTAGAGAGGTGGACACTATTTTTGGAAACAAGAGGATGTGTCTCAGGTACAGCGAGAAAAATTTCTTCCTTGAGCAGCGCTTTTTTTTCAGTTCCACTTGGTCCAACTAGAGATGAAGTGATACAAAAATCGAATTTTGTTTGAGTAGGATTTCTGGCATGCTGCAAGAGATGAAAAATAACCTCTGGATAGCAGTCACGAAACTCTTTCAACAAATCAGGCATCAATTGAGAGGCTACGTCAAAGCTTATGTTGAGTGTCCCAACCGTTCGCCCGATGGCATCTTCGAGTTCTTTCCGTCCATCCTCTAAAGCACCTAGAGCTATTTCCACGTATTTCAAAAAAACAGCCCCATGGTGGTTTAACTTGATGTGTTTTCCTTCCCGGTTAAACAGCTTTACACCTAAGTCTTTTTCCAAGGTAACGATCATTTTACTTAGAGCCGGTTGTGAAATATGCAGTTCAGCCGCTGATCTGGTGATATTCTCTGTTCGGGCTGTGTGTCTAAAATATTTTAACTGAGATAACTCCATAGTCCTCCTGTATATATACATATGGTTATATAAGATATATAAATATATATATTTTACACTATATATGATTTGGTAATAAAATGAAACAGCAAGGAAGTGTATGTCTACGTTGAAGAAGGGACGTGTCCAATTGGTAGTTTCAATTAGTGATGGACAACTTGAAGGTATTCAAGAGAATGGATTACATATATTCAAAGGCATTCCATATGCTTGCCCGCCTGTCAAGGAACTAAGATTTAAGGCTCCTGAACCGGTACAACCATGGGAAGGTATTTTGAATGCGTCGAAGTTTGGCAAAATAGCTCCACAAGTTAGACAGCTTGTATTCCCAATCATGGAAGAGCAGTCAGAAGATTGCTTGTATTTGAATATATGGACGCCTGCCTGTGATGATCGAAAGCGTCCTGTTGTCGTTTGGATCCATGGCGGAGCCTTTGTTATGGGAGCAGGGTCACTACATGACAGCTCGGTATTTGCTGAGAATGGAATCGTTAGTGTAACGATCAATTATAGAATGGGTGCGTTAGGTTTTTTGGAATTAGGTGATGTATTGGGTGAAGCATACAGAGGTTCTGGTAATTGCGGATTGTTGGACATCGTCGCAGCCTTACGCTGGGTTCAACAACATATTTCGAGATTTGGGGGAGATCCTACTCGAGTTACTGTTATGGGGCATTCGGCTGGAGCGAAATTGGTTTCCTCACTTCTCTGCGTTCCAGATGCAAAGGGATTATTCCAAAGGGCTATTATTCAGAGCGGAGGCGTCCAATCAATACGAGATTTTAATACGGCATCTGAAATTACTAATCAATTTCTTGATGCTCTAAATATCTCCAAAGATCAAGGGGATATTCTCTTGGAGCTGCCGGTTTCCGAGCTGTTAGAGGCGCAATCGATTTTCACTGGAGGAATAACTGGACTTCATAAGTTTGGACCTGTGATTGACGGCAAAACGATTGTAAGACCTCCACTAGAATCTTTTCAAATGGGTGAAGCGAATTCAGTACCTATTTTAATCGGTTCCAATAGGGAAGAGGCTCTAGTTCAGGTTCAATTAGAAGGTTTAAGCATTTTTGAGAAACCTAAAATTCAAGCTTTATTTGGGAGAAATAGTGGGGAGGTTCTACAAGCATATGAAGATTCCAGCACTCAAGCGACGAGGGAACAAGCTGCAATTGAAACATTGACTAACTATCTATATGGATACGCAGTTGTTCAACTTGCAGAGGCTCTTGCAGTGAACGATGTTCCTGTTTGGCTGTACCGATTTGATTGCAGCAAGGGACCGATGGGTGCTGCCCATGGGGCAGAAATGTCATTGATCTGGAAACTCCCGACGAGACCGCAAGAGATCGAGAGGTTAGTTGATCGCATGCACCAAGCATGGGTTTCATTCATGAACTTCGCTAATCCGGAAGTAGACGATGTGCATTGGCCTAAGTTTGATCTTATGGAGCGTAAAACCATGATTTTTGATGATGAGTGCCAGATTATTTCTAGTCAGCCTATAAAAGACGTTCCTTCGCAGGTTTTCGTCCTGTAATACGCTATGGAGGTTATGAATGTGGTGGAACAATTACAAGAAGTGCGCATATGGACGAAGAGGCGAGATGAAAAAAATCGCCGAATGAGCTTGGTGAAATCGTGGTTACGAGGTTCCATCCTTCCGGCGGATCATATCGTGGATGCCATGGAAGCATTGATTTCTCCTGGTGATAAGGTAGCCTTAGAAGGTAACAATCAAAAGCAAGCCACCTTCCTTTCTGGAGCACTCTCTAAACTGGATACCCATAAAGTCAACAACCTGCATATGCTTATCAGCAGTATCTCTCGCCCTGAACACCTTGACATTTTCGAAAAAGGGATTGCTCGTAGGCTGGATTTTGCCTATGCAGGACCTCAAAGCTTACGTATTGCACAAATGATCGAAGACGGCTTAATTGAAGTGGGTGCCATACATACCTATCTCGAATTGTACGGGCGAATGTTTATTGATTTAATTCCTAATATCGCCTTGGTTGCTGCAGATAAAGCGGATCTTGCCGGTAATCTATATACCGGACCGAATACGGAGGAGACACCGACACTTGTTGAGGCGACAGCTTTTTCCAATGGGATCGTCATCGTACAGGTGAATGAAATCGTAGATGAGTTACCCCGAGTGGACATTCCAGCGTCTTGGGTAGATGTCATCGTTGTAGCGGATAAGCCTTATCAGCTTGAAGCTTTGTTTACGCGAGATCCGCGACAAATTACGGAAATGCAGATCCTTATGGCTATGATGGCCATACGAGGCGTTTATGAGCGGCATCAAGTGATGTCGTTAAATCATGGGATCGGATTTAATACCGCAGCTATCGAGTTATTGCTGCCTACTTATGGTGCAAGCCTTGGCCTCCGCGGAAAAATTTGCAAGCATTGGGCGCTGAATCCGCATCCAACACTAATCCCAGCTATTGAGAGTGGATGGGTGGAAAGTATTCACTGTTTTGGTGGAGAGGTAGGAATGGAGGCGTACATTGCAGCAAGACCGGATATCTTCTTCACAGGAAAAGATGGAAGCCTTCGGTCGAATCGTGCTTATTGTCAAATGGCTGGGATGTACGGTGTCGATCTGTTTATCGGGTCAACGCTCCAGATGGATGAAGAAGGCAACTCGTCGGCAGTTACATCGGGTAGACTAGCGGGATTCGGCGGAGCACCGAATATGGGCAGCGATCCTCATGGGCGCAGGCATTCGTCCCCAGCTTGGCTGGATATGATTTCTAATGAGGGGCCGATCGTCCGCGGGAAAAAACTGGTTGTCCAAATGGTTGAAACATTTCAAAAAGGAGACCAGCCGACTTTTGTCGAGTACTTGGATGCGATCGCTGTAGGGCAGGATGCCAATTTACCGATAGCTCCGGTTATGATTTATGGCGATGACGTGACTCACGTGATTACAGAGGAAGGGATCGCCTATTTATACAAGGCTCAAAATCTGGAAGAACGCAAGCTAGCTTTGGCTGCTATCGCTGGGGTTACACCTCTAGGCCGTAATCATAACCTTTCCCTTAACGAACAATTAAGGAAAGATGGTTTGATCGCTTTTCCGGAAGATTTGGGAATTCGCCGGATAGACGCCAAGCGCTCCTTGCTTGCGGCCAAAAGTGTTGAAGAACTTGTGGAATGGTCAGATGGACTTTATAAACCTCCCGGTAAATTTTGTAGTTGGTAGGTGAATCCCATGATATGGAAGAGTTCCGAACAATGCGGGCAATGCTTGGGAGACCTGGCAGTTGCGGCATTAATTGACGAAGTGGAGTTGACTCCTAAGCCCGGATTGGTGGATTTACAGTCCTCCGGCAGCCATAAGGATATGAAAGTTGTACTTATGATTGCTTCGGCTAGGTCCTTGTACGATAGTTTTGAGGCAATGGGTTATGCAGCTTATGGCGGAGAGCCGAATCAAGAGCTGCGGGAGACCCTTGCATGCATTGGACGTGACGGGGAACAGAACATGCTGCATACTACTGGAGGCATTAATACGCACCGCGGCGCCATTTGGGCATTAGGTTTACTTATCGCGGGGGCTGCCATTTGCGGAAATGGAGATGCTCCGGAGCAAATCGCAGAAGCTGCGGGGACGTTAGCTCGATTTACTGATCGCCACGCATTAGTACCAACTTCCAACGGCACCAAGGCTATGCAAACCTATGGAGTTAAAGGTGCCCGTGGAGAAGCAATGAATGGCTTTCCACACGTAGTGAAGGTCGGACTCCCCGTGCTGCAAGACTCTCGCAGGAGCAAAATATCTGAAAAACATGCACGGTTAAACGCATTGCTTGCCATCATGGCCAACCTAGATGATACTTGTTTGATTCATCGCGGCGGTATGGAAACGTTATTAGTTGTACAGCAGGACGCTCAAAAAGTTCTTGATCTCGGTGGGGCATCTTCCGTCGCAGGTTGGGAGGCGTTGCAGCGATTGGACCAAGACCTCGTAATGAGACATGTATCACCTGGGGGAAGTGCGGATTTACTGGCAGCAACGCTGTTTGTGGATCGTCTGTCGAACATATCGTTACATCACATGGGAACGGAGGGAGGAGTTTACAATGGAAAAGCTTACACTTCACTATGATGCAAATAAGTCTATTTCCCGACGTGCCCATGTAGGTGTTGCCGGCTCGGGTGATTTGGAAATATTAATTGAACCTCTAACAGAACGGACCGCTCAGGTTCATATTCGCACGCAGTCTGATGGATTCGAGGATACTTGGAAAGCCATTATGGACCGATTCTTTCTGATAAATCATCTGGCTGCTCGTATTGAAATTAACGATTTTGGAGCCACTCCCGGAGTTGTTTCCTTGCGATTAGCCCAAGCCATTGAGGTGTTGGAGTTATGACGATTCCGATTAGGGAAAGAAACAGTTTTATTGAGTTGAGTGCAAGAGAACGTGCCCAATCCGTTATCGATCAAGGAACATTCAGGGAGCTTCTAGGTCCATTCGAAAAGATGGAATCCCCCCATTTGGCGGCTCAAGGCATCGTTCCGCAGAGCGATGATGGCGTTATCATAGGAAGAGGGACGATAGAGGGGCATTCCGCCGTTGTTGTCTCCATCGAGGGTGCTTTTCTGGGTGGAGGCATCGGCGAAGTATCGGGTGCCAAAATCGCAGGAGCTTTGGAACTGGCTATTCAAGATAATCGGAATGGAATACCCACTCGTGCCGTATTACTGCTCGAAACAGGAGGAGTTAGGCTGCAAGAAGGGAACTACGGTCTCCTTGCAATCGCGGAAATGCACGCGGCAATCGTAGCTTTGCGTCGTTACCAGCCAGTTGTCTGTGTGATCGCTGGAATGATCGGTTGCTTCGGCGGTATGTCCATTACGGCAGGTCTCTGCAGTACGATTATAATGACTCGGCAAGGTCGACTTCAATTAAATGGCCCAGAAGTGATCGAACAAGAAGCCGGGATCTTAGAGTGGGATTCGAGAGACAGACCTTTGATTTGGCAAACCGTCGGCGGTGAGCAGCGCTATGAAACAGGATTGGCGGATTTCCTAATTGAGGATGATGTTGAGGACATCTGTCTGTCGATACGCAGCGTCTATCGGAGAGGTCTCCATGACAATCTCCGAAGTGCACAAGTAGAATCATTTCTTGCGCGAATTGCTTTGATCGATACCGAGCAAACCATTCAACCAGAATCGCTTCGGATGTTGTGGGATAGATCCTTTCTCCATACCGACGATAGTGACATTCAAACATTAAAGGCGCTTTGGCAGCAAACGAATCCAGAACCATCAGTTAGCAGGGGAAGAACTTGGTTTCAAGCTTTGACGGATTATCAGGAACCGCTGCAAAACGGAGTTCCAACTGTGCTATGTGCAGACGTGATCATTGGGGAAGAGCCGGTGCGATACATCGCGGTTGTTCCGAATAGGAACAACCGTTTCCATCGTGCCCGGATCGGAGAAGTCGGTCTGGATGAAGGATGGACGATTGCACACTATGTTCGTCAGGCAATGGAAGAAGATAAGGATGGGCAGCGCAGGACGATTGTGGCGATCGTCGACGTTCCGAGTCAAGCATACGGGTATCGCGAGGAAATGCTTGGGATTTATTTAGCTTGTGCAGCAGCGGCGGATGCTTATGCCAGTGCACGACTCGCAGGGCACCCAGTGATTGCTTTTATGGTTGGGAATGCGATATCCGGTGCATTTCTGGCACATGGACTGCAAGCCAACCGATTAGTTGCGCTGAATGATCAGAGAGTCTCGGTACAGGTCATGTCCAAGAAGTCGGCTGCAAGAGTGACTCGACGGAGCATAGAAGAGCTAGAGGCAACGGCGCAAAAGATCCCAGCTACAGCATACGACATCGAATCTTTTGCGACTTTGGGGGCATTGCATAGTTTGACAAGCGGCATAAACGCCGATCAGCCAACGACATCAGATATCGAGAAAGTCAAACAGCATCTTCTGATGGATGCCATCTCGGCTTCGCGTAAATCTTCACCGGACCTGAGCAGCCGCCTTTTTTCCGGAGAAGCGATAATCAATCGAGCCGCTTCTATCGCAGTTCGTCTCAAGCTGGCGGAACAATGGATATAAGGGTACATGATTTGCTGAGGATCCCATCGGTAGGCTCCCTAATCGTTGATACCCCGATTCCGGATTGGGTTGGTGGTTCCATAGATCATGCGAACTGGGTTGTAGTTCGCCGCGATACTGCCAAATATGGCAGAGTACCTGTTGGTATTCGCGGGAATTCACGCAGTCAGCGGTTTCCCGCTTTTTTGCCGATGGATGCCATCATAGAGAAGGTAGAGCCAGAGGACTTGATTGAGCAGCGGTTATGGAAAAGAAGTCCGCGGCGCTCACAGATTGAAGCCTTTAATTTCCTTGATAAATTGATTGAGATTTATTCAGCTTATAGCTTATCGTGGGGACCAACTGGCAGTGTTGGATTTGAACTGGCCAGCGGGGTACCTACAGCACACGCAGGAAGTGATCTGGATGTGGTTATTCGTACTCCGCAACGTTTGGTGCAAAGTGTTGCCCAGGAATTAATCAAATTTCATAAGTCATTTCCTGTCCGAATCGATGTTCAGCTTGAAACGCCATTAGGAGCTGTTTCATTAGTGGAATATGCGAGAGGAAGTGGTTCCATGCTTTTGAGAGCGCACTTAGGACCTCGTTTGGTCAAGGATCCTTGGGTCAACGTATAGGGAGGTCAAAGAAGATGAGCGTGGCTTTTTTGTTTCCAGGTCAAGGATCGCAATTTCCAGGTATGCTGCATCAATTGCCTTTTCATCCTGTGATCGAGACAACCCTCGATGAAGCGACTTCGTTCATGGACAAAGATGCGCTTTCTATAGATACTTCTGAAGCACTATCCTCTACGGTTTCCGTACAGTTGGCACTTCTCTACTCAGGAGTTGCCAGTGGTCGTGCGCTCATACAGGAAGGTGCAAAGCCAGACTTCGTAGCAGGGCATTCGGTTGGATCCTTCGCAGCAGCAGTGATTTCGGAAGTCCTGTCATTTAGAGATGCATGTGAGCTAGTGAAATTGCGTGCCGAATGGATGGAGAATTCGTTTCGTTTCGGTTACGGAATGGGGGTCATTGTAGGTATCGCAGAGCAGAAATTGCGTTCCATGGTTGAAAAAGCCTTCAAGTGCGGTCAAGAGGTATTCATTGCTAACCTCAACGGCCCTCATCAAATCACGATAGCTGGTAAGCTGGAGCATATCCAAAACCTGTTTGTGGAGGCTCGAAGGAACGGAGCACGAAAAGCTGAGCTTCTCCAAGTCTCAGTACCGTCCCACTGTAAACTCCTCAATCAGGTTTCACATGATTTGGAGCTGGCAATGAAGAAAGTGATTTTCAAAGAGCCCTGTTTTCCGTATGTAGCGAATACGAACGCACGATTAATACGATCAGCGGATGCGATTCGCAATGATCTTGCTTGCAGTGTGGCGAATCCGGTCCAATGGCACCAAGCTACAACTCTTTTGAGTGAGCTTGGTGTTCGTTTGTTTGTCGAAATGCTTCCTGGTCAAGTTCTTACCAATCTTGCTCGTCAAGCGCTGCCTTCCGTTCAATCCATAGCTATGGGGGAAACAAGGCTTGATTCGGTTGTCTACTTAATAAACCGGGAGCATAAATGGAACGAAACATGAATAAGGAGGCGTTTTCGTAATAGTGTATCTGCGCTCCATAAAACTGGCCTTACGAGAAATCGTAGGGCTCTTTAATTAGCTTCAATAGCATTGAGGCATGCAGGGTGAGTTTAATACATAAAGAGTGTTTTATTACTCATAAAATAATTTGTTATATAATAAGTGGACAAGAGATCAGATTATTCGTTAATATATTGTAATAAACGTTACAAGTTCGAGAATTTAGTTTGTTAATGGGGGGATTATGTATGTTGGAATTATCAATTAATGAACCAAATCAATTAGTCGCTGTTGCTCATGCACTTTCTTCTCACACCAGAATTAATATAATCAAACTCCTCTTACAACATCATAACTTGAATATCATTGAAATTGCCGAGATGCTTAAAATTCCAGTTTCGACTACTGCGATTAATGTCAAAGTTTTGGAGGAATCAGGGCTTATCTTAACAGAATTACAGCCCGCATCTCGAGGGGCAATGAAGGTTTGCAGCCGTAATTTTGATGACGTGCGCATGATTCTGAACCCAATTGCTATGTATAAAAATCCTAACAATTTGTATGAGATCGAGATGCCTATCGGTCATTTTATAAACTTCGAAGTATTACCGACATGCGGTATGGCTAATCTAAACGGAATGGTGATTCCGGAGGATGATCCGGTTAGCTTTTATCACCCTGAGAGTAAAACAGCTGAAATCATATGGTTGCGGCAGGGATGGATCGAATATCGATTTCCTAAAGTGATTCCACAGCATGCAACGATCACATCCATCGAGTTTTCGTTGGAAATTTGTTCGGAAGCGCCTAACTATAACAATGAGTGGCCTTCAGACATTACAGTATGGGTCAATGGCATAGAGATAGGAACCTGGACTTCACCAGGCGATTTCGGCGACCATAGAGGCAAACTCAACCCTTCTTGGTGGAACGACAGTAGTACACAATACGGTATTTTGAAAACATGGAGAGTGGATGAAAAGAGGAGTTCTGTCGATAATGAAAAAACATCCTCTATCTCGCTTGCGGATCTTCATCTTGAGAAATATCCTTTCATTGGATTCAAAATTGGGGTTAAACCTGATGCTTTGCACCATGGAGGAATCAACTTATTTGGTCGCGGCTTCGGCGATTATGCCCAAGCAATTGTGATGAAAATTCAATATGTATAGAAATATAGAAAAGGTAATGCTAATAAGGCCGTTTAGTTACATGTTATATGTAACTAAACGGCCTTATAACTATATTATGATAAAACAAACATAATATTTGAATGAAAGCGTTGACAAATGGATTATATTGGATTAAAATTTTAATATAAACATTTAAATTGTAATTAAACAAATTTATTGTTTAATAAATCGAAAAAGAAAGGGTTATGCTTTTTGCAAACGCTTCACATTTCATATCAATAACTTTTCAAATGTATGCCTTATTAAACCAAAATCTGATTTGGGGGAGTTTAAATGAACGTATTGAAAAGTAAAATGGCTAAGCTTTCTGTGCCTCTAATGCTAAGTTTCGCCATGGTTGTAACGGGATGCTCAAAAAGCACAACAGAATCGACAGACAAATCTACAACGCAACCTTCTAACCAGACAACACCTGCAGCTGCAACAGCCAAACCAGCAGAGAATTCCGAGATTTCCTTTATGGGTTGGGGTGGCGATTCGGAACAGGCTGTATTTCAAAAACTAACTGACTCCTATATGCAGAAATATCCAACAAAGAAAGTTAAATATACCGTCGTACCTCCTGCAGAGTATTATCAAAAATTGGATACCTTGATTGCTTCGGGCAAAGCGCCGGATGTCTTCTATGCAGGTGAGGCTCAGTTCCAAAAACTTGCAGGCAGTGGAAGTTTGCTGAAAATGGATGATCTAATCAAATCATCAGCAACTTTTGATGAAAAGAATGTTTGGAAACAGGGATTAGACCGCTATCGTTATGATGGTAAATTTATTGGAAAAGGTAATCTCTACGGATTGCCAAAAGATGTAGGTCCATGGGCATTCGCTTATAACAAAGCTCTGTTTGATAAAGCTGGTGTCAAATATCCAAGCGCAAAAGCTGGCGAATGGACTTGGAATGATATGATTGATGCTGCCCAAAAAATCACAACACAAGGCGCTAATGGGAAGACAGATGTATTCGGGGTTGCTGGTTATTCATTGGAATCAGCCGTATGGGCGAATGGTGGGGACTATATTGATTACACTACAGGAACCATCAAAATTGACGAACCTGCTTTCACAGAAGCCTTACAATTCGTAGCAGATTTAAAATTGAAATATAAAGTTGCTCCTTCGCCAACAGATGAGAAGGCGCAAGGTGGTTATGCCCGCTTTGTTGCAGGCAAAATTGGTATGTTCCCAATGGGGCCGTGGGATCAGCCTGGTTTCTGGAAGCTGCCTTTTGGATGGGATATTGCAGCATGGCCTGCAAGCCCGAAAACAGGAAAAACAGCAACATGGTTAGGTTCTTTAGGATTCGTCATTTCGGGCAAAACCAAATATCCTGAAGATGCATTTAACTTTGCTTCGTATTTGAGTTTGGATCCAAACTCACAGAAAGAAAACTACCAATTGGGTCAAGCGGTTCCGAATCTGATCGATATGGCAAAAGGCGAATTCTTAAAATATGATAAAGCACCTGCGAATCGCCAAGTGTTCCTGGACATCATACAGGATTATGGCCATCCGACGATTGCAGTAGGATCCGTTGATACGAAATGGCTCGACACTTTTAACCAAGAGATAAGCCGTGTATGGGAAGGGAAACAAACGGCTGAGGTCTGGGCTAAAGAAATGAAACCTAAGCTTCAAGAGCTCTACGATAAAGGAAACAAGAAATAATAAATAAGGATATTGAAGGGCGAAATAGAGGCCGAAGGCTTCCAGTTTCGTCCTTCGTCCTAAAACAGGTGGGATCAGTATGATAAGGGCACAGAAAATAACAGGTTTTAGACGCCGTGAAATAATATGGTCGTACTTCTTTATATCCATTCCCGTTCTTGGGTTTCTCATTTTCGGGCTTGCGCCAATCGTGTCATCGCTTCTATTAAGCTTTATGGACTGGGACATGATCTCTCCTGCGAAATGGAATGGTGTCCAAAACTATAAAGAAATGGTATTGGACGAAAAGTTCTATAAATCATTATATAACACGTTATATTTACTTATTGGTATACCCATTGGTATGTTCTTTTCCCTCCTGGTTGCTATTCTAATGAATCGAAAGCTAAAAGGAATTTCTTTCCTGAGAACCATTTACTATATTCCGGTCATCTCACCTATCATTGCTGTTTCCTTGTTATGGCAATGGATCTTGAATAATGATTATGGGCTGATCAATGATTGGATTTATCAACTCTTCGGAATCCAGGGACCCAACTGGTTAGGTGATCCGCATTGGGTTAAGCCTTCTTTCATTCTTATGGGTTTATGGGGAGGCATTGGCGGAACAATGGTGCTATATTTGGCTGGGCTGCAGGGGATCGCTTCCGATTATTACGAAGCGGCAACCGTTGATGGTGCGAACCGTTGGCATCTATTTCGCCATATTACATTTCCGTTGCTTTCCCCCATTCACTTTTTTGTTATTGTCATGGGAATTATCCATACCTTTCAATCGTTTAGCCAAATGTACATTATGGCGACAGATGGCGGACCGGAATACAGTGGGGCAACTATTGTCTTCTATATTTTTAATGAAGCTTTCAAGTATTTCAACATGGGGTACGCCAGCGCAGTCGCATGGGTATTAGGTATCATCATCTTTATTATCACACTCATTCAATTTAAATTATCCAAACGTTGGGTATATAACGACTAGAGAAAGGAAGGTTGCGCGATGAATAGAAATGAGCGGTCTACGAATATAATGGCCTACGTTATTTTGCTTCTCGGTTCTTTTGTTATGCTGGCTCCATTTGCATGGACGGTTTCGACAGCATTTAAAACGCAAGAGCATGTTTTTGATCTCCCGCCGAAATGGATACCGGACCCATTTACATGGAATAACTTTGTGGCTGTTTGGAATAAAGCCCCGCTGTTAACCGGATTTATGAATAGTGCCATTATTGTTGTATGTGTTTTGGGTGTGGGATTGTTTGTTTCTGCGATGGCTGCATATGCATTTTCCAAATTTGATTTTCCCTATAAAGAGACTATTTTTCTTTGTTTGCTTGCCACGATGATGATTCCATACTCTGTTGTGATGATTCCTCAATTTATCGGTTTTTCATACCTGAATTGGGTGGATACGCTGCTTCCACTCATAGTGCCCGGCTTATTCGGTCATATTGTTACGATCTTTTTCTTCAAACAATTTATGCAAGGGGGCATTCCTTCGGATTTAATTGATGCAGCGAAAATCGACGGTGCGAGCTATTTCCGAACGTTTGCTTCTGTGGCGTTACCTATTGTTAAACCAGCGATTGCTGCACAAGCGGCACTTGGATTCATGGGGATATGGAACGATTTTCTTGGACCGGTGATCTATTTGCATTCGAAGGAAAAACAAACGATTCAAGTTATTATTGCAAGTTTGCAAGCTAACTATATCTCGCAAGCCAACTATCCTAATATGATGGCAGCTTCATTGATCGCTTTAGTGCCGGTTGTTCTCGTGTTCTTTTTCTGCCAACGGTACTTTATTGAATCCTTAAGCATCAGTGGATTAAAATGACCAAACGCAGAATACGAACTTTAAGAATGTTTGTGGGGCTAGGTGTATTATTCCTATTAGCCATAGTGATTACAATTTCATTTAGCGGGAAAGGAAAAGGTCCTATGTTGAATTCCACGCTTGGGGAATCGTATCAGAATTCATTGGTACTTGATCAGGAATGGCCTGATTACGGGATAGGCGATCCCTATGTGATGCGATATAACGGACTCTATTATTTGTATTGCAGTACGAAGGATTTTCGAGTGGGCATTAAAGCTTGGAGCTCAAGCGATTTGATTCATTGGAAATATGAAGGGCTAGCTACGGAAGAGCCACTGACCGAAGGGGCTTACGCTCCGGAAGTCGTTTATTGGAATGGGTATTTCTATATGTATACCTCGCCTGCCGGCAAAGGACATTATGTGCTTCGCAGCGAGAGCCCTACTGGACCGTTCACGATTCAAACTGAAAATCTGGGTTTATCCATTGATGGCTCTGTATTTATTGATGATGACGGCAAATGGTATTTTACGCATGCGAGCGGTAAAGGTATTATTGGACACGAAATGCCGGATCCTTACACAATGACTGAGGAAAAGACGACTAACGCCTTTTTGGGCCATTGGACGGAAGGTTCAATGATTATTAAACGCGACGGTAAATATTTCATGACTTATACAGGGAATCACGTGTTCAGTAAAGGATATCGAATTAATTACGCTGTAGCGACGGAATCGCCTATCGGAACCTACAAAGTCCCGGAAAATAACCCGATCGTCATCAGTACGAAACAAGATTTTAATGGGTTGGGGCACAGTTCCAGTGTATTAGGTCCCAACCTCGATTCTTATTATATGTTTTATCATAATTTAATTGGCCATTCGAAGGAAGGGCCTCCGGTTCGTAAGCTAAATATGGATCGAATCGTTTTTAACGGCGAGAAAATGGTAGTTCTTGGTGATGGTACTCATTTTCCTCAACCGGTTCCACAAATGCCGGATTTCTATGATGGTGTCAATAAACCGTTAGATCAGAAGCTTTGGGATGTTCGTGACAATGTAAATGATACGAAATGGTTGAGCAGTAAAGCTGCCGATAAAAATCGGTTTACAGCTGAATTTAATTTTCGCTTGAACACAGAGAGCACGCTTGAGGGGGAGCCTTCTTTCGAGACCGCCTTTTCCTATAAGGATGACAATAATTATTACTCTGTAGGTATTGATCCCGCATTGCGAAGTATAGCCCTGTTCGAAATGAAGGACGGAAATAGGAAGCAGCTTGCAACTTCTCAGCTTCCCCAAGCGATGGACTTTACTAAGCTGCATGCCATTCGAGTTGAGAGTAATGCGCGAGGTACTAACATCTATTTCGATCAAATGAACAAGCTGACTCTTACAGATATCCATGCGAAACCTGGGAAAATCGGGTATGTATATCGCCATGTCAAGCCGACTTTGGAATTCACGGCATTTTCAAATGAAGCCGACGGCAGCAGCGACTTTGAGACCGCTAAACCGGTTCCCGGAACTATTGAAGCAGTTCATTATTTGGAAGTAAGAGATCAAGGCTTTCATGTTGGCCACCCTGTTAAAGGTGCTGTTATGCGAGAAGACGACGGTGTTCCCATCCAAACAAGCGAAGACGGCAGTAATGCCGTTGCGATAGCGGGAAAAGGGGATTGGCTCTCCTATAGGATTAATGTGGAGTCAGATGGAACCTACGGTTTCGATGCCATGTTGAAGGAAGACGGGAACGGAAATACGGTGGAACTGCAAGTGGATGGGAAGTCCCAACTTTTCGAACTAAGCAATAGTCAGAGCGAAGGCAACCTGTGGGTTAAGAAGCACATAGGAAATATGAAGCTAACACAAGGCGAGCATATTTTGACAGTAAAACTGGTTAAAGGAAATTTGAATTATCGCTTTTTAGATATATACAGAATCACTGAACTGCCGACAGAAAAGCTCTCAAATATGTTTAGTCAAATTGTGCCTGAAGATATGTATGGCAAGTGGATGAAGCATGAAGACGGGTATACCGTACAGACTGAGGGCTCGGATGCCAAAATGTATGCAGGCAGCGATGAATGGACGGACTATCGGGTGGAAGTTGATTTGAAATCTACAGCGGATTCTATTCAAGAGGCAGGGCTATTGTTCCGTGTCACCAACGAATCTGAATTTCCCGAACAGGTAAGGGATTCGTTAATGGGTTATCAACTAACCTTCCGCAATGGACGTATGATTCTGAAGAAAATGAATTATGACCAGAATGAAGTAGACTCAGCTCCGATCAGTTTTGCCAATGGTTCAATCGTACACATCGCTGTTGACGTAAGTGGAGCAACAATGAAGGTATATTTAAACGATTCGAAGCAACCTGCCTTGGAATGGACGGATGCGAATGCTTGGATGCACGGGAAAATCGGCATTCGTTCAGCGTCGCCATCGTGGCTCTTTACCAATTTATCATTAGTAAGGAGGTGATTTCATAGTTCAATTACTTTAAATCACCTCTAGATTCGACACAAGCACGCAATGAATAATGCTATTCGATTCACATTTTTTCAAAGGAGGAAATGTAAAAATGAAAGCTAAAAGTCGTTTGCGCTTGGGTAAATTAATAATGGTTATGATGATGGTGGCTTCGCTTATTATTCCTTTCAATATGGCTCAAGCTGCAACGAGCGGGATGGCTTGGCCAACGTCAAACACGACAGTTTACACTACTGGTACAGGTGGAGTTTGGTATCCGAGGATGCTTCAGGTGAGCAGCAGCAACATGTTGGCTTCCTTTGATTCAAATGCGGACGGAGGTTTTACGAAAGTTAAGGTAGCGAAAAGCACGGATGGGGGGCTTACATGGGGGACGCCTATTACAGCCGCCTCTGATGCGAATGGGGATGTCGGCAACGGACAGATGCTCCTATTAACCAATGGAGACATTTGGTTGGCTTATCGCGTGGTCATACATTCTGGCAGCACGTATACCACTTATTTGAAAGTTCGAAAGAGCAGCGATGGAGGCAGCACCTGGTCGGATCTGACAAACGGGCAAATAACGACTGAATCAGAAAACTCTTTCACTGGGGTATGGGAGCCATTCCTCGGTTATGTGGGAAGCACGATTTCCGTCATGTATGCGGACGATAGCTCAGCCGTTGTTGGCACCTCGGGGAAGCAGAAATTATTGATGAAAACCTGGAACGGAAGCGGTTGGAACAGTGCGACTGTTGTCAGCGACGGGGTAGCTAATAACTCTAGAGACGGCATGCCTGTTTTCACAAAAATGGCAGACGGCAGGTACATTGTGGTATTCGAAGCTACGGACGTTAGCGGGCATCCATTTGGAATCAAATATATAATTTCCGCTGATGGCGTAGATTGGTCAGGCACAAGGCAAACCATGTTTATTCCAACGAATGCAGGGAAAAAAGCCGGTGCGCCGTTTGTCGTCAAACTAGGCGATGGCAGATTAATGGCCAGCTTTCAAACGGATGATTCCAGCGCCAATACGGGAGACAGTTATTCTTCGATGCGAACGATGATC
The DNA here is from genome assembly GCF_013141695.1 of Paenibacillus plantarum. Classification (GTDB taxonomy): domain Bacteria; phylum Bacillota; class Bacilli; order Paenibacillales; family NBRC-103111; genus Paenibacillus_E; species Paenibacillus_E plantarum. The sequence goes on along the minus strand of NZ_WHNY01000075.1, from coordinate 870,848 downwards.
AGCTCCGATAACGGCGCGACTTGGGGTTATTTATATAATGTATTCCCTGTATCGGACACGAAGTTTTCCAACTGGAATTCATTAATGGCTGTCGATACGACTCGCGTTATGGCAGTCACATCCGCCAACTTTCCTAGCACAGGCATATATTTGCGAACGGGAAATGCAGGTACTCCTTCCAACGTGAATCTTGCCGATAATTGGGGGTTTGAAACGGCGAATGTGAACGGATGGGCGCATTCGGGAGCCGATTATCCAAACCGGATTCACATTCATGGAGTAAATGACGGTATTGCACGTGCACCGGGGGGCGGAAACTACTTCATCGGTCTTGCTGGAACCAGTTCACCAGGTACTGCTTATATCGGCCAAACAATCACAGGTCTGGATAGAGGTACCTATTCCATGAGAGCGTATGTAAGGAGCAGTGGTGGTCAAACCAGTAACTACATGGAAGTAAAAGACTATGGCGGATCTACGCTGCAAACTAATTTTCCCGTTACAGGAACTTGGACGCAGGTAACCATCTCCGGTATTAGTGTAACAAATGCACAAGCGACTATCGGTTTTTACGTTGCAAATACAAGCGACAGCCAATGGGCGGATATTGATAACGTTGAATTTATCAAAACAGCTTCGACCACGCCGCTGAATGTCAATCTTACGAATAACTGGGGATATGAAACGGCAAATGTGAACGGATGGACGACATATGGGTCCGATTACCCGGATCGTGTTCACATTCATGGTATTAACGATGGTATTACGCGTGCACCAGGTGGAGGGAATTATTTCATCGGTCTTGCAGGCATTAGTTCACCGGGTACAGCTTATGTCGGCCAAACCATAACGGGTCTTCAGAACGGAACCTATACCATGCGAGCTTATCTGAGGAGCAGCGGAGGCCAAAACAGCACTTATATGGAAGTGAAAAACTATGGTGGGGCAACTCAGCAAGCCAATTTCCCGGTTACTTCGACTTGGACACAGGTGACAATCTCTGGTATTAATGTCACCAGTGGTCAGGCGATCATAGGATTTTTCGCTTCAAACAGCAGCGGCAGCCAATGGGCAGATATCGATAATGTTGAATTTTTCCGAACCAATTAACTAATTAATTATGCATTTCCCGCGCACAAGATGGTTTGTGCGCGGATCAACTTAAATAAACAATCATCAGAAGTAGGAGTGATCATCACAAGATGTCGACAAAAATGTATATAAAGGACTATCCAAGACCTCAGTTTGTACGAGAATCATGGCATATTTTAAACGGTGAGTGGGATTTTCGTTTTGATGACAGTAACATGGGAGAGAATGAAAAGTGGTTCGAGGAGTTTGAGGGGGACCTCAAGATCATGGTTCCGTTCACTTATGAAACGAAGGCCAGCGGTATTGGGGAAGAGGCATTTCACCCTCAAATATGGTATCACCGATTGCTCGAGGTTCCGAAGGAACAAGAAAACAAAAGGATCATCTTGCATTTTCAAGCGGTGGACTATATAGCCAAATTGTGGGTGAATGGAACGTGTGTAGGTCAACATCAAGGTGGATACGCAGCGTTTTCATTTGATATTACGCCCTATATTCAATTTGGTCAGTCAAACAGCCTCGTCATGAAGGTGGAGGACAGCCAGAGCTGCACGCAACCACGCGGTAAGCAGCGTTGGGTGAAAGACAATTTCGAATGCTTTTATGTTCAGACAACTGGAATTTGGCAAAGTGTATGGTTGGAATATGTGGCGGAATCTTATATCAAATCCGTGAAAATGACACCTGATCTTGACCGTCAATCGGTACGCTTCGAATACCAAACGCATGATGATTTAAAGCAGGGGCAGCTTCGCTTAGAGACTCGAATTAGTTTTAAGGGGAAGATCCTCAAACAAACCGCTTTGATCGTGGATCGGCCTTGGTTGCAATTAGAGGTAGATTTGCTGCATGAAGCAAATGGTCCATGGAAGGTAAGCAGATGGTCTCCGCAAAGTCCGAACTTATACGATGTGGAATTTGTTTTATTTCAAGATGACGTGGTGATCGACCACGTGTATTCTTACTTCGGCATGAGGAAGATTTCCATCGAAAAAGGTAAAGTTCTCCTCAATAATACGCCTATTTATCAGCGGTTAATATTGGACCAAGGGTACTGGTCCGACAGTCATTTGACGCCGCCTTCGGAGCAAGCATTAATAGAGGATATCGATGCTATTCTCGCCATGGGATACAACGGGGTGAGGAAGCACATGAAAATTGAAGATGCGCGGTTTCTATATTGGTGCGATGTCAAAGGGCTTCTGGTATGGTCTGAGATGGCAGCCACCTTTGAATTTAATGATGAGGCCGTTGAGACTTTCACCAAGGAATGGATCGAGATTGTAAGGCAGCAGTATAATCATCCGAGCATCATCACATGGGTGCCTTTTAATGAGTCTTGGGGCATTATGCAAATTTTGACTGACCGTAAGCAGCAGAAGTTCACTGAAGGTATCTATCATTTGACCAAATCGATGGACCCGAATCGTCCTGTCATTACAAATGACGGTTGGGAACATACCATATCAGACATTTTGACTTTACATGATTATGTGGAAGCAGGTTCGGAATTCCTCCAGCGTTATGCGGATAAATCCCCTATCGTAAACAACGAATGGGCGTTCAACAAAGGGAAATATGCCCTAGCCCAAGGATACACGTATCGTGGCCAGCCCATCATCATTAGTGAATTTGGCGGGATCGCTTTCCAAACTGATAAAGGCTGGGGGTACGGCAAGCAGGTGGTGACGGAAGAGGCCTTTATTGAGCGATTCCGAAGCATTACCCAAGCGATTAAGGATATCGACTACATTTGTGGGTATTGCTATACACAGGTGACTGATGTCCAGCAGGAAATGAACGGACTGCTCACTGAAGACCGGAAACCGAAGATTCCACTAGAGCTTATCAAAAAAATTAACCTCGCATAAAAGTTAGGAAGCGGTGTTGAGAATGGAATATAGAAGACTTGGACGTACGAATTTAAACGTTTCTTGTGTTGGATTCGGTGGCGCACCGATGGGGCTGGATAACTATTTGGAACCTTATGAAGCTCAGAAAAGCCGTGACGTGGTTATCGATTCGCTTCATACAGCTTTGGACAAGGGACTTAATTATATTGATACGGCACAGGGATATGGAAATGGGTTAGGCGAAAGTATAATCGGAGCTGTGTTGAAAGAACGTCGCCATGAGACATATATTGCTACAAAGGTTCCCTCAAATCTTGGCTATGACGATGTGATTCGATCCGTCGATGCCAGCTTGAAGAATCTCCAAACCGATTACATCGATGTTATGCAATTCCATGGAGGGTATTTAACAGAAGAGGATTATAACCGAATTGTGAATGACGGACCTCTGGATGCACTAAAAGTATGTCAGGAACAAGGTAAAATACATTTCATCGGAATCACGAACGAAGTTCCTGATCACGTATTGCTTTGGTCCATTCGATCTGGATTTTTTGATGTCATTCAAGTTCGGTATAATCTCTTTTATCAGGGTGCTGCAGATCCAATCATTCCGGAAGCCGCTAAGCATGACGTTGGAGTCGTCGTCATGAGGCCACTGACGAGCCAATCTCTATATCGCTTTATGAAACGCGTTGCGCCAGAGTCACTTGAGACGATCAATCCGCATCGTATCGCCTTAGATTTTGTTCTCTCTAATCCCGATGTTTCCGTTGCCATTTGCGGTATGCGGACCATTAGTGAAGTATTGGATAATGTCAGTACTGTGGATGCAAAAGAATGGCGCTGGGATTTTAAACTTGATCGCGGCCAAGGCGGTGTCCAATTTTGATTCACAAGTCAAATGCTATAATGGATGCTGGCTACATCTGCATTTTTACGAAGATCGTACTGCCGCTGTCAAAGCATGCGCTGGCGAGCAAGCTGAAATTACATAAATGCATGGAGTGGAAGGAGTCGTTATATGAGCACGATGAAGATGAACACATTTCAAAACCCAATATTGGATATTGGTCCCGATCCTTGGATATATCGGCATACGGACGGTCATTATTATTTTATGGTGACGCGAGGCGACCGGTTGGATTTATGGAAATCCGAATCGATGAGCGGAATTGCGAACGGCGCAATGAAGACCGTCTGGACTCCTCCGGCGGAAGGATTGGATAGCAGGAAACTGTGGGCTCCGGAAATCCATCATCTCGGAGGCAAATGGTACATTTATTTCACAGATAACAACGGTGGCGGAGACGATGCCCGCAAAATCTATGTGTTGGAAAATGAGCATGCCGATCCTCTCGAAGGAACATGGCGGATGAAGGGGGCCGTGAATACGGCCTTGCCTGGATTGGACGGAACGGTGCTGGAGCACAATGGAAAGCTCTTTTTCATGTACGCGGGCTACGGCCATTTTCCGAAATACGGCTCAGCGGTCTACGCCGCCGAAATGGAAAACCCTTGGACGATCAAGGGGGAGGAATCGCTGCTCACTAAGCCGGAATACGATTGGGAGCATCAAGGCGGAATGGCGATCAATGAGGGGCCTTGCTTCCTTAAGCGATTCGGCAAAGTATTCCTGATTTATTCCGCAAGCACATGCTGGTCCGATGACTACGCACTAGGGATGCTGACCGCGAAGGAAGACAGCGATCTGCTGAATCCGGCTTCATGGTCCAAAAGCGAGAAACCCGTTTTCCATAAATCGGTTGAAAACTCCGTCTTCGGCCCCGGTCATAACAGCTTTACCGTATCCCCGGACGGAACGGAAGACTGGATCGTCTATCATGCCATACCGGTATCAGAAGGAGGCAGTAAACAAAGAAGCGCTAGAATGCAGAAATTCGGTTGGACGGCTGACGGGAACCCGGACTTCGGCGCTCCGATACCGGCTAAGGTCGAATTTGACGTGCCTTCCGGCGAAAAGTGAAAATCGATCCTTTAGCTTGATAAACCTTGGCTCTGAAAGAAATTGGGGTAAAACAATGGATTACATAAAACATGTAAGGTCTATGGTTGGACATGAGAAAGTCATCATGGTGGTTTCTGGAGCTTTTATATTTGATAAAGAAAATCGGTTGCTATTACAACAACGTTTGGATAACGAAAAGTGGGGTCTTCCAGGAGGGTTTATGGAGTTAGGGGAAACCGTTCAAGATACAGCGAGGAGAGAAGTCTTCGAGGAAACCGGTTTACATTTAGGGAAACTTGAGTTGTTTGGAGTTTATTCAGGTTCAAAATATGATAAAACCTTTTCTAATGGAGACCAAGTTTCAATGGTTCAATTCATTTTCACTTGTAAAGAATATGAAGGTGAATTAATCAAACAAAACGCCGAATCTAAGCAAAATGCATTTTTTGCACTCGAAGAGTTTCCTGACAACTTATTCCCTGACCATAAAGTCTTTTTTGATGATTTAATTTTCAATAAAGAACGGCCGATAATGAACTAACGGATAAAATTGTATCGGCTCATGCAAGAGTATAACGTTCTTATGATATCTGTTTCGGCTTGAAGACGTGAAAGAGTTATACGATCACCGTAGTATCGGTTCCAGTCATTTTTTTGGAAAATGCCTTTGAGCTCTATAAGCGAGCGGATAAACGCATGTATCGGATGAAGAAATATGCTATGCCGAATACGAAAAAAGAAGTCGACCATCTCGTGGTCGACTTCTAATTATTTTATTGCGCGGTCAGGATTTGTGGACCTTCAGCTGTGACAGCGATCGTATGTTCGTATTGGGCGGCGAGCTTGCGGTCCAGCGTCCGCGCGGTCCAGCCGTCCGGATCAATTGTCATGTAGTAGGTGCCTTCGGTGATCATTGGCTCGATCGTGAACACCATGCCTTCCTTGATGCGGTAGCCTTTGCCGGGCTTGCCGACATGCATATAGTTCGGCGCCTCGTGCAGATCCCGGCCGATGCCATGCGCGAGTAGGTCACGCACGACGCCGAATCCGTTCGATTCGGCATGCCGCTGGATAGCGCTTGTCACATCGCCGAGCCGATTGCCGGGCTGCGCTTGCGCGATACCGAGCTCAAGGCATTCCTTCGTGACACGCATCAGCTTCTCGGCTGTCGGCGAGATCTTCCCGACCGCATAGCTCCAGGCTGAATCGCCGAGCCAGCCGTCGAGCTCCGCGACTGTGTCGATCGTCACGATATCCCCCTCCTCAAGTGGCTTATCTCTAGGAAAGCCATGCGCGATCACGTCGTTAATGGAAGCACAGGTCGCATATTGATAGCCCTTGTAGCCCTTCGTGTAGGGCTTGGCGCCGTGCTTCAAGATAATGTCCTCGAAGATGCGCTCAATCTCGTTCGTCGTGATTCCCGGTTTGATGAGCGGGGCGATCGTGCGATGGCATTCGGCCACCACTTGGCATGCCTTGCGGATAGCCTCGATTTCATGCTTGCTTTTTAAGATCACCATGTTCGTATCAGGACTCCTTCGTAATAGCTTGCATCGCGAGCTTGGCGATTCGATCGACGTCCAGCTCCGAAGCGCCCGCATAGTAGTACAGTCCGCAGCAGCCAACCAGCACGGCAAGCATAAGGTCGACGCTGTCGTCTTCGCGCTGGGCAATAGATTGGAGCGGAACATACAGCCGTTCCATGAATCGTCTCTTGGTGGAGTGCCGATCCCTCTCAGGCAAGCCTGCATAATGTTCCGCCGCCATTTTGTAGACGAGATATGCGCGGGCGTCCGACTGCCACAGCCGGAGCAGCGCCTTACAATACGTCAACATCTGCCTCTCATTCTGGCCGCCGCCGCAGATGTTTGCCCATTCTGCAAGGGCTTGCTCGCATCGCTCGAAGCCGCTGCCCAGCACATCTTCTATTAATAAATGTCGGTTGGGGTAATAATGGTATACCGTGCCGTAACCGATCTTCGCCTCGCGGGCGACGTCGCGAATATCAAAGCTGCCGCTCGTGTGGAAGTAGGTGCGCGCGGCAGCGTCAAGGATCTGTTCACTGCGCTGCATGCGGATGAGCTCATTTTGTTCTTTGGTACGGGGGCACATGGACGTGTAAACCTCCTTGTATAGACCTGCAAATTTGTCGATATAAACATAGTAACGCATGCGGCGGGGATATGCAAATTATCTGTTAGAGAAATAAAGTTCAATAGTGAACTGAACTAAAACAGAACTCCATGCAGGAGAAAAAGTGGGATTTCATAAAATTTCCTTTTCCTTGAGCTTTCAAGCGTTAGATTTCTACTTAGAGGCATAGACACACTCATTATTATTTGAAAAAAGAAATCAAATGTTCAATGACACAAAAGTGCCTACATAACTTTTAATGTAAAGGCATGAGGAATTAGGCTTTTTTATTTTTATGTAGGAGGATTTGTGTCATCAATAATGCACAAATTCACCTACTTTATAGCGAGTTCGATTTTCAGACGGATACCTCAATAAATTCCGATTGCCGACAAAGACAAACTTAACCGCTCCACTAAACATTCCTGTTAATGCTAAGAAATGGCCTTTGTCAATAAAGGAGCGCCTCGGTATGATGGGTTTGTGCACGGGTTCGAAACCCAATACCATCAAGGAGGCACTCTTCTATGAAGTTTAAACAATCTGACGGACACAATCAACGTATTGAACGAATTACCAACTCCCACCTTGTCGTGGGAATATTGCGAAGGAAACTCATGTAGCACAAACAATAAATTTTCGTGACATTGTGCTTTCAAAAAGGTATCTATCATTTTCAAATACAATAGAAGACTTAGAAAAAATAATGCGATGTGTGAGTTGAAATAAACGAAATAGGAATACATCAATTAAGTTCAGTAAGCCAGAGTAGTTATAAATAGGAGCGGAGTTAGAAGTATTAATCAAAATGATGAATATATATTCATATTTATTGATACAATTATGGGGCTATATCATACCGAAGAGGTCGTTTGTAACTGAAAAAGAAAGCTTGGAGTTTTATCATCAAACTCAAATTTATTTTGCAAAGTGCACTTCGTAAACGATTAATGATGAGTTCATAATCGGATTTGTGAGTAAATGTTTAAAGATCAAATGTTTTTAATATTACGATAGTTACATCTCAAACATCGAGGCTGCCGCGTGCAGCCTAAAGTGCTAACGGGCAGTGCGCGCCTAGCCAAGCTAGGCACAACTTACTGATGCAAGTTCAGTCGGGGTAAGGTCCAGTGGATCTGGTTAACGGCACTTACGAGTCGTTTAACGACCGTTTCTCGGTTAGCCATGAGCACTCGCAGTTCCTCGTATTCGGAAGAATGGAAGCGGACAGGAGAGTAGTAGCCGTTTTTCACCATGTCGGCAAATAACTAAAGCATCTTTTTTGTCGCTCTTAGAGCGTGTATTGTCGCGGTTTTCTTTATTCTTTTTAACTAAGTGAGGATTAAAAAGTACGGCTTCAATGGCTTTGTTTTTGAGCCACCCGGCAAGGCTTAGCCAGTAATTGCCAGTCGGTTCCATACCAACGATAACTTGAGATAATTTAAATGAAGCTAACAAGTCGCGAATCCAACGGTCGAGTGACTTGAAACCATCCTCGTCATTACTAAACACTAAAGGATTACCGAGAGCAACACCTCGAAAGTTAACCGCTCTGGCAACATGAGTCTCTTGAGCAATGTCTACACCAACAACAATATGATTAAAGGTAATGTTTTCAATGAGTTGATTTTGCTTATCTTGTGATTTAAACTTCATAGTAGAGCGTCCTCCTGGATGATGGAATTAAAGGGCTTTTGACCCGTTGCGTACTTCCATCGTACAGAGGCGCTCCTTTTTTTACAAAGCTGAAATTTATCCATCTACAGGAATCTAACGGGCAGTTATGCGTAGTTAAGTGTAAGTAACTTATGGTAAGATATTTCCAGTAAATGTATTTACATAATCGACAATTTCTAAGGAAACACGAGCTCAATAAACACCATGAACCGTTCCCAGTTGATTTTCATACGTAATGAAAGAAAATAGATATTAGGAGGTGTTACTTATGAAAATCAACTATTTAATTACATTTGACTCTGAAGAATCAGATGCATCTTTAGATGAACTTGAATATGGTGGAAGACTTTCAGGTTACTTTGAGCTTGTGTGTAATGAAGAATGTAGTTATGGGTGTATACCCTATTTACCAATCCCCGCTGATTTACAAGGTTTGGATTTGCTATCAACATGGTTCGAGCAAATATCAGAAGCAGCAATGTTACTTTCCAAAACTTCAGACTTTGTAATAATAAATGATATTGATTCTTATAATTCATGGATTGAGATTCAAAAAAGTGGTGAACAAGTATTTATTAGCCATATAATATCTGAAAAGAAAGCAGGGCATGGTGCAGTATTGCTTAAACCACTAAGTAACTATTCTAATGGTCGTTGGGTGAAACAACCTGTTGAATCTAATGTTTTTTTTCAAGAGGTCATTGGTAAAACACTGACATTTTTGGATGAACTTCTTTCACATAATAAAAATTTCCTGAACGTTAGTTGGGTTAATAGAATAATGAATAATATAAATAACATAGAGGTTTAGACGAGATTAATCTAACGAGAAACGTTTGTTCAATACACAGGAAAGGGAGGCAGCCGGCACGATCGACAACCTTTCGCTCACCTAACGGGCAGTTTAATTTATATTTCTTTTTTACTTTAATGTCTGAGTTTAATGTATAATTATTCCAATATTCTGTTTTGGGTGGGTGTTCTACATTGAATAAGTTTAAATACATTTTCTTTGATTGTATGGAAACAATTGTTGATTTATATGAATTGCCAAAAGGGAATGACTATGCTTTATGGGCATTTAAAGGTTCTGGTGTTGAGCATTATTGGAATGATTTTAATGAGTTCGCAAAATATTATGAAACTTCAAAAATTGAAATTGGAGTAACCCTTGAAATGGACGAAGAGTATGAGTTAGTAAGAAGGTTTGAGTTATTAGTTCATAAATCTAAGTCAATAGGACTAAATATTAAAACTGAAGTAGTAACAAAGCTATATGAAAATTATTGGAGAACATATAAATCGAAATGCTACATAAGTCCAGAAGTGAGAGAGGTTATAATTCAGCTTTCTAAGAGATATAAGTTAGCTATAGTTTCAAATTTTATGGTAAAGGATGGTATAGAGGAGTTACTATTCAGCAACGGAATCGGAGAATTATTTGACTTTATAATCACCTCGATAAATGTAGGTTGGAGAAAGCCACATTCAAAAATATACGAGATTTCCATGCAATCAGCGGGCTGTAATAATTCTGAAATTATATTTGTTGGCGACGATTATGAAAATGATTATTTAACACCACAGAGAATGGGAATGAAGTCAATCTTCTTAGATAAATTTGACACTCAGAGAGCAGGATGTGAACGAGTATCCAGCTTCAATGAATTGAAGACAGCTTTACTAATATAAATGATATACGATAAACACCAATTAACTAACGGATAAACGATGTTGATTTGTATTTACCGGCTGTAAACGACTTGTCGCTCAATACAGATGAAGTGAAAATGATTATGCATAAAACGCCTTGAGTTGTTTTGTAAAGAAATCGAAGTAATCTCAGTCCATAAGTTAATAGTTTATTAGCTTTTCTAAGAGCTCTTTGAACTAACGGATAACGTTTGTTCAATACACAGCAATGGGAGGCTGCCGGTACGATCGGCGCTACTCCCGAAAGGTGCGGAGGTGTCGATTGGAATCGTAGGTTTACGGGATCGGAACAAGCACTTGCATATAAATGTTTACTTACAAGATGGCATCCTTTTAAATGAAAAGCTTGTAGAAGAGGGATACGCGGCCACTAGTTTGGATCTTCAAAATGATGGTTTAGCAAGCACACTCAATCCGTTACAGGCCGATGCCATACAGAAAAACAAGGGTCTCTGGGCAAGCAAGCAACTACTTCGCCTGCTTCATTACATAATATCAACATTTATACGACCGATGTTGTGGTCGTGACCGATGAAGGGGAATTATGGACATGGGGGCAGTTTTATGAAAAGCCAACTCGTATTCTTCAGGATGTCGTGGACGCGCAAGTGGATAGCGATGCTGGTATTGCTTTAAAGAAGGACGGTACAGTTTGGGTCTGGGGCTTCAACAATGCGGGACTATGGGGCATTGGAGAACAAAAATATGAAACAACAGTTCTCCCTAGACAGGTAGAGGGACTCCAGGACATCGTTTCTATTGCAATTCAGCATTCAAGTATTTTTGCGGTTGATCGCGAAGGTAGTGTATTCGCCTGGGGATCGAATTACAACGGTAGGCTTGGGCAAACGTACAAGATGAGCGAGATCATCTATAAGAAGCCTTATCAGACACCATGGGTAAATGTTCGATCTGTTAGTCCCGGATTTGAATTTACCGTGGTACTTAAGAATGACGGTACCGTGTGGCAAACACAACCAACTAAATCTGTTCTGAAACAGCTGAGTTCCCTAAAAGATATTATTGCGGTTTCAAACCATAATAACTTTGCAGTAGCTCTCCAAAATGACGGGACCGTATGGACATGGGGTGTTAAGAGCTTCTTCGGTGTTGGAAATTCCGAAAATCCTGAACCAAAACGTGTTGAAGGTCTTTCGAATATCATCCAGGTGGATGCGGGGCATGACCATGCTCAAGCAGTGGATCGAGACGGTAATCTGTTTTCGTGGGGTGATAACGAGTATGGACAACTCGGAAGCGTAGTCTTTGGGGATAGCATAGCACAACCTACACTGGTGCCTAACCTTCCCCCAGTCAAATTAGTGGAAGCAGGTAGAAGGCAATCCCTAATTCTCATGCAGGACGGAACTTTATGGGGAGTTGGGGCGAATGCCCACTATATTTTGAGCTCTCAAACTCTGAGAGATAGATATGAAAACAAAGTGTTATATCAAAACAAATTAACACAGATCAATCTCAATCTCAAATCATTACGCTAATGGAAGAAGGAAAGCTCAATAATCCAGACGAAAAGGCAACCGACTAAAAGCGGTTGCCTGTTCCAATGCTTTAAAGAATATTTAGAAAAAGGGCGATAAGATGAAAAGAAATAGTAAAAGATGGTTAATAATTATGCTCCACGATCGGCAGCCCTTTCTGACATATGTATAAAATACGGATTTTGTGAAGTAGTAAGCATTTGTGAAGCTGTACCGAAATTGTTCTTTCTGGAGCACCGCCTGCTAAAAGACCAACCGGATCCCAATCATTAATAACTTGGGTCTTCTGATATTGGTTATATGCTTTAATTCTCCCGCCCGTACAACAAAAAAGGAACAGCTGCCAGTCGTGACAATCTGCTCTCTTATTTTGAACTACTTATCCGTTAGCGCAATGAAAAGGAGTAGCTCGGATTATCTTCAAAGTTTAGCGTACGCGTCTCCTAAAGCAATAAAATTGTCGTCTAACCAAAAAATTGAAAAAGTTGGTCTAACAATTCTGCGAATGAAACGTTACTCACGTCCTTTCTGCTGCTCAAAGTTTCTTAAACTCTCGTGTCCCGTTAGCTGAGCGATAGTCCTAGTTTTTCAAATGGATGTTCAAATAGGTCTAGCTCGGTTTCTTTTACTTTGAAAAATGAAGCTACAATGAGAAATCGAATGCCTCTTGAAACAATTATGATTACCTTTCGATCATTTGATGGTTCACCTAATTTGTTATTTACATTAAAGGATTTCTTCATTATTTGCATCATCGAGCATAATTTCATCCAGAAAACGTGGTAATTCAATGTATCTAATATTAAAAAACAAGATATCTATATTTTTGTGGTTATATCCTTACTTTTGGGACTACGAATAAGAAGTTCTCCATGACTCACTCTGTATAACCAAAATTGAAAACTTCTGTTTTTAAACCTCATTGGTAAACCTAGCATTATCCCATCCCCTAGAGCATCCCCCTATAATTATAGAGAAAAGTCTGCAGTACCATTAATGTCAGCTGCCAAATTGAACTCTCGTTCTGCGTTAGCGTAGTAATGGATTAACAATAGTGAGTCACCTTCTAGATAGACACTTCGTCCCAAGAAAACAACGCAGCTGTTTATTTCGGGGATGGAACCTCCAAAGATTGGGTATGTTATGAAATAGCTATTAATCACCCGACTGTGCGAGCTTTGGCTCCACTGGATACCGGGATAAATTTTAGGGGGTTCTTTTTCATATGGCTATCTCTTTACAAGCAGGAGTACGCAAACAAGCAACAAAATCAGAAATTAAGCAACTGCGTTCCAAAGGAAAAATTCCCGCTGTCGTGTACGGTAAGAAAATGGCGACTACGGTCATAAGCGTCGATTTAAAAGAATTGCAGGTCGTTCTTCGGCAAAATCCTCATGCCATTATTGATTTGGCTATCTCCGGCAGTACAGTAAGTCAACCGGTCATGATTAATGAAATTCAGCGCAATCCGCTAAACCGCGAGTTGTCCCACATCGACTTCCATCAAATTAATATGGATGAGCCGATCAAAACGGTTGTTGCGCTGGAATTTATCGGTGATGCCGTAGGTGTGCATGATGGCGGGATTATTCAAATTCAGATGCACAACATCGAGATTCGCTGCATGCCGAGCCAAGTTCCGACTTCCATTCAAGTGGAAGTATCTAGCTTGGGGCTAGGTGACAACCTACATGTCAGTCAAATTGTAGTGCCCGCCGGCATTGAAATGAAATCCGACCCGAATGATATCGTCGTAACGATTCTGGTACCTCAGAAGGAAACGGAGACACCAGTGGCTGCGAACCATGAAGAGCGCGTGGGTGAAGCGGAGACGTCCAATGAGGCTGCAACAGTAGGCCAGCCTAGCTAAGCCAAGTTAGCACCGTGCAAAGAAGCCCTGCGCCATCGCGTGAAGGCTTCTTTCGCTAAGCCTAAATATGTAAACGGTTAACACCGTTTTAGTATGCCGACCGCGGCGATCTGCTCTCTGTTTCTAAGCTCACGTTTCGAGGGTTCGCTGGCAATGTCGATTTAATTTTTTAATTCATCAAGAGTTTCAAAAAGCAGATCGATTCTATCTTCATAATCATTAATGGCTTCTTTTATTTTAATTATCAGATCTTCTGGAATTCGGACATCCAGTAGTTGCAGTAAATATTTTGCTTCATGGCGCACTTCAAAATTTCCGCTAATTACAAAATCGACTAGTAACCCTAAATGGGATGAGTAATCAAATGGTCTCAAGGCAAACAACAGTGAGCCTCTGCTACCCAATGTCTTTGGGTCCTTGAGCAGTTCGATAATTGGTTCCAGAGCAGCTGGATTTCTAATGTCACTTAGAGGGCTATAGCAATTTCATTTCTAAGTATTTTGTTTTCAGTATTGTTTAAATGTTTTATTAACATAAATACCTTCTTCATTCTTGTAGCCACTTGCCTCAGAAATTGCTCCAGATGCTTCTTCTTGATTACCACTCATTAGAGCCCGTTCTAAACGTATAAGCTCCATTGCATGCCCTCACACTGTTGAATTATGTATTACATTTATTCTACCACTTATTGGAACTATCCTGTCCGTTAGCGCAACGAGGCTGCCGATCTATCCGGCAGCCTCGTATTGGTTACTTAAACCAATGGGTAATCAACTACAATAACATTTTCCAGTATACCATCCAGCGATTTAACAAATTCCTGATGAACAGGATGCGGACCATATGAACGCAGCGACTCAAGGTCTTCAAACGTTACCCGTAATCCGAGAGTATAACCCTTAATATTTTCCGTTTCTTCAGTTACGTTGATGCCTGCACTCATATCAAATATCCCGGGGATACGATCCCGAAACGTTAACAATTGATCCAGCAATTCCTGTTGCTTAATTGGCGTGACATTAGTATTGAACTTGAATACAACGAGATGTTCGTACATCGCTAAATTGCTCCTTTTATAAGCTTAATGTTGTGGTGCTATTGTTCTTACGTAAGCTCAACGAGGGACGAGAGTGCTTCCAGAAAGAGAGAAACATAAAGGTTTACCTTTATCCTTTGGTGTCCATCCCTGTTTCATCGCCTCGACAATGATAGTAGCCACATCCGATGGCTTTATGACCTTCATATTCAGTGACTTTACATTCGGACACTTAGTCGCTAAGAAAGCAATTGGAAAAAAGTTTGGAAAACGTCTAGCATCATCCGAAACAAATATCCCCCAAATAACTTCTTTATCCAAGGCTTCCCTCCGTTCTTGATTACCATATTGTAGCACATTATATTGCGTTAAACTGCCCTGTACTTTAAAAAC
Organism: Paenibacillus plantarum; assembly: GCF_013141695.1. Classification (GTDB taxonomy): domain Bacteria; phylum Bacillota; class Bacilli; order Paenibacillales; family NBRC-103111; genus Paenibacillus_E; species Paenibacillus_E plantarum. The sequence continues at coordinate 855,613 of NZ_WHNY01000075.1, read as the reverse complement.
AGGGAGAAGCTGCCGCGGCAATCTGCTCCCTGTTTACTGTGCTATAAGTTTATCCGATAGTTCAACGACGACCCAAAAAGTCATTCACTCATTTTTTCTAATTGATTTTGATTTTCTTAAACAGGAAGGAAGAAAACTGTTACGATTTTAAATAATAAAAAGATAGCTTTTTCAAATTTTTTTGCGGGGGTGCATTATGTATATATTCGAAAAAAATGCAGTGTCTTGTATGAAATGAACTCATCTGTTTGACGTTTATACTTTGACAATTAGAACAGTGCTTCATATTTCCACCTCTTTTTGTCATAGACAAAGCACAACATATATCTACTTTCAATTAAATTATAGGATGTTTTGTTTTATTTCAGAAGTTCGTCGAGAATGGGATCAAGTTCTTGTCATTGGCTCGTGACAAGAACTTGATCCCATAAAATAAAAAACGCGATTTACGTGGCAATTAATAAGATAATGTTCTTGTCACCCGACATTTACTAACCCCGGGTAATCCCTCGAAAAGTACTTTCACTCACTTCTACGTATAGTCGAATTCTTTCCAGCACTCGTATGCTCTATATTTAAGTCAATATGGACATCTCGGATCTCATTTTCATTTAACAACATCCCCTCCGATTGGGTGGTGATGGCCTTCCAATCTTGATAATGGTAACGGAATAAATCGTGTTCAAGATTATAGATATCCGTATTCCTTTTCATACCTGCCATGAATGACTTCCGGATTTCTTTTTCGATGTTCTCTGTCGACTTTTGGGTTAATTGTTGAAGCCCCAACAATTGATTATTGATTCGGCTGACAACATATCCTGTCGCTTTCATATCAATATTAAATTGAGGACGATCATCTATCTTGACCATCTTCAACTTAGTTTTGGGATTATCGACAACGATTTCAACCGATGGCTCCGTCTTACTCGGAACTGACACACCCGCCCGTACAGAACCCGATTGTATCCAGCGAAGTCCGATCAATTCCTCTACTGGAATATAGCTTTTGTAGACTTCACGTTTTAGGAATATCGCCCCATCGATCGTTAGTTTAGGTTCATTATTCTTTTTTTCCACCCAGCTTTTCTTGTTTACTGCTAGGGTCGGAATACATGAGGTAAAGCCATCTTCGTTCATCTGACCGATTAATCTATGAAGTTTGATGGGCTTAATAAAGGAGGTTTGGGAATAATTCCCTGTTGGTTCATGGAGAATGGTACTAAGTGGTGATTGTCCAAAAAAACCACCTGTGCTGAGAATTTCCTTTATTGATTCTCGCGTTCCATACACCCAGGGGGTCAATCGAAATTCATAATATCTAACAAAACTATCGTAAATATTACCAATACCTTGCTTGAACGCCTCTTCGCTAACCACAATAGCAGTCACATGACCCCAATAAATTTTTTCCTGCGCCGTTCTATAAAGATCAAAAAGGGACTCTTCGAAGGAGTCCCCTACTCCTTCACCCACCCAAATTTTTGAAGGCGACCTCTGTGTATCGCTTGTTTTGGCAACGGACTGAAAATCATTGAATTGGATATAACCGTGGTATTTCCCATCCTTGTAATCCACGCCTATGGTAGACGCATAATTTAACTTATCAATATCCTTGACATCAGTGGCGCAGCCCGACATCACCAATAATCCAAGCATCATCACAACTAGCTTCCATAGCCGCTTATGCTTCAACGCTTTCACCTTTTCCGTTTATTTAGCATAGCCGACGAAACTCGCGATCTCCGAAACGGATCAACGACGAACGCAGCTAGCCAGTCCTTCATTCGTAAGGAAGATATCGGCTCGAGATAAGACAATCCAAATGTCTCAAGTCGGCAGAGATAGATCAAAAGCAAGAACATGCTCAGAAAAAAGCCGTAAATGCCAAGGTAGGAAGAGAGTAGAAAAATAAAAATCCTGACCACGCTTACAGTGCCAGCCAATGATTGATTCACGAGACTAAACGCTGCCACTGTGGAAAGTGCTATAACTACAAGCAATGTCGGAGATGCAAGGCCAGCCCTGATGAGGGAGTCTCCTATTATTAGTCCTCCTACAATGCCGATCGTTTGTCCAACGGCCTTCGGCAATCGAACGCCTGCTTCCCGAAGCAATTCAAACTGAAATATCAGAAGTAACGCTTCAAGAAACGAAGGCAACGGAACCCCTTCACGTGAAAGGACTACCGTTGAAAGGAGAGCAAATGGTATCTGGTCTAGATTTACGCTTGCAATTGCGATCCAAAAGCCCGGCAAAAAAATACTGAGCATCAGCCCCAATATCCTGAGGACGCGTTGAAATATCACATAATGATAAGGGAAATGGACATCTTCAGGTGTCTTTAACAATTCAAGGAAGTTAGAAGGTCCGATGAGTACCATAGGTGACCCGTCTACCACAATCGTAAATCTTCCTCGAAGCAGCGTTTCAACGACGAAATCAGGCCGACCGATATAATCAATCAAGGGAAACAATGAAAAGGTTCGGTCCGATAACCATTGTTCCAACTGGCCACTGCTAACAATGCTTTCTGTTTGAAAGGTTTCCAATCGTTTACGTACTTCTGCAACCATTGCAGGGTTCGCTTTATGACTCAGATACAGTAGAGATACTTCGGTTTTGCTTAAACTTCCAATGACGAACTTTTCGCAGAATAACAATCCCGTTTGCAATCGTTTCCTTATTAGGGATATATTCGTAAACATGTCTTCTGTGAAAGCATCCTTCGCGCCTTTGATTGAGATTTCCGTATTGGATTCCTGTATCGCGCGTTGGGGGACCTTGGAAATATCCACCACCCAAAAGTAGGTATCACCTTTCCGATAAAGAATCAAACAGCCGGTAAACAAATTTATAACCATATCTCCGAACGTCCAGTTAATATCAAACAGAGGCATTTCATCCGAATACTTCGGAACATCCTCTAGATTAACCGATAAATGGTTTATATATTGACATACCCTAGTAAAGTACGAGTTCAATTCGGTTTTATCAATCATGCCTTCGCAGTAGAAAGCCGTCAATTGATCGGATACTTCTAATTGGGGAAGCGCTGGAAAAATGATGTCTGAATACTGTGCGAATGCTTCTTGCAGTTGACCTGTCAACAAGCTTCCACCCCTTAAGCAGGCGTCTTGCTCTGCGAATAGCCTCGATTCCTCAGGTGATTGATTCATTGCCTTTCCCCTTTCGTTGCGGAACATAAATGATCATAAAAAGAACCGCTGTTAAGGCAACTCCGAACCATAGCGAATAGGTGTAAAAGTAATCATGGATGATCTTTTGCATCCTGATGTCGCTGACCATGAACAGCGAAGGAAGTGACAAGACGGCAGCACTGAGTAGCAATACGACTTGTCGATTTTTTTGAGATAGGGCAGCAGCCAGTTCAGTAAGGAGATGGATTATTAAAGCTGTTCTCACAACACTTCCTGCCATCAACTGAAATGCGGCTAAAAAATCCACATGAGAGATTTGTCTGCCAAGCATCACTAGCCTCCATTGTTCAAAAGCGGGAAATCGCAAGTTTTCAGCTTGGTAAGGACCAAAGGCTGCTATGGATCCTATAGTTGGACCCATGATTAGCCCTATTAATATTGTCAGTAATACGAAAATGACGCCATAATTAAGCGGTTTGCTCATTTTATGCTGGATCAAGAGCAAAACCATCAAATCAATGCTTCCACCAAAAACGACCACACTTCCGGACAGGTCTGAGCCAAATCCTTCCTTCAGAAGGGGGTGTAGCATACCATAATCTTTACTGCTCATAGTCATCAGAGATACTCCGACACCTAACATCCATACGATAGGCAGTAACATTGAAGACATATAAACAATTGTTTTGAGTCCCGATTTAGCTGCGATGTAAGACAAAAAAATATAACTAAGAATGACAACGATATCAGGCGTTTTTGGAAGAAAATGAATGCTGATGTTTTTTGTCGTATCAAAGACGATCATCATCCCGGCAGCAACTAAATAAAGAGCGATGCAGCCACTTACAATTGATAATCCAATCATACCTACCCTGTCTTTAAGCCAAAGGTAAAACGATGCCATCCCCATTGATTTCAAAATAAAATACAGGATCAAGCTCCAACCAATTAAAGCTAGGTATGCGAGCAAAATACTAAACCATGCATCGCGTTTCGCAGCTTGGAGTAGATGAGGAATAATGAGCACATGATTAGAAATGCCAAGCGATAATAGCAACAAAAATACGATTTGCAGCCTAGAGAAGGAAACCTCCACTGCTGTCCCCCCTAGCGTAGTGACGTTTCAGTATTTGGTATACTTTCCCTAATTCCGCTTATTTATTCATCCTAATATAGTGCTTGTACTTAGTAGTCTCTTTGTTTGACGTAAGAATTTCAACTGTCTAGTCATGAAACGAACCAATAAAAAAGCAGAATGAAAACTCAGATTCTGAATTTTCATTCTGCTTTCTATTTTCAAGCCCCTTTTATAGACACATCATTAAAAATGTTAAGCTATTCACCCTTTAAAAAAGCGGCTTTCAGTAGAACTGTCATGTCCTCGATCTAACCACGTGATAAGCATTACTAATGAGCAGTCCGATAAATAAGTACATCAGGCCGCCAAAAAAACCATAAATAACAACACCTACTGTTGCGCTCAGTAAACCAAAAACCACTTGTTCCTTATTGGAGACTGGAGAGGTTGGTGGATCTGTCAGCATAAATAGGGCAAAGAACAGTGAAGCATTTATAAAAGGAGGTCGAAATGCATCGGCGGCTTCTCCGACATGTATGAACCCCAATAGGAGCAATAACAAAAAATACACACTAAGAAAGGAAAACACTTGTGGGAATTTGTTCACCCGATTGGTAACCATATAACCCCCTAGAAAAAGAAATCCAATTGTCCACACCGGAAGATCTCCAAATGCCCCCCACCAACTCTGTCCCGTTTGAAAAAACAGGATAGATAATAGAAGTCCAAAAGCGGCTGGATTAAATACCGGTTTCTTTTTATACACGAGTAGATGCTTAGATAAAATAGCCATGGCTGCAGTAATAGCCACAATATACCAGGAGGTTGCTGTGCTTAAAATTAAGGCAATAATAAGCCCTGTGATCACTGCACCATCCGGAAGCCACTTTTTTCTTTTGCCTTTGCCTAAACGAAAACAAATCAAATCAATCCCTACTGCTGTAACTATAGCAATAATTGAATTATAAATTCCTTTACTATCTGATGAGAATATCGCGGCAATAATTAGAATGCCCACCAAGGAAATGATGACATAGCTCTTTGGTTTTTTATGCCATGGATGGGTTGACACTCATATCCCTCCTACTCTTTCCACTTGTAACTTCGACGTAATCAAAATCCCCTTCAATTGCAAGTCGTTTATCAAACTTCTGCCTTGATCCAAGCCATATAAATATACGACAGTTGAGAAGACATCCGCCATCATCGCATATGGGGCCACAATACTGCAACTAATCAACTCATGGGGAGACTGTTTACTTTTCGGGATAATAATATGATGGATATCTTCTCTGACTTTACTTTTGCGCTCGTAACCGCCAGATGTACATACCGCTTCGTTCGATACTTCAATGGTATCTATGATGTGATCCTTGTACGCCGGATGCTGAATTCCGATGCGCCAAGCGTGGCCTGTTTCATCTACACCTCCAGCATAAAGGTCTCCACCAGCATTTATTATAAAACCAGGAAAATTTGATAATATCTGGGAGGCTAAATCAATAGCAAATCCTTTCGCAACCGCCCCTAAATCAATCAGCAGTGGCTTATGCAAGTACATCGTTCGGTCATGATCTCTTAAGACAATATCTCGAAAGGTCGCGTTATCTGCAGCTACGTTTGAATTAGTTTCTCCGGTTAGATAATGTCGATTGAAGCCATACGCTTCCATTGTTTTCCCGATTGTTGGGTCAAATATCCCCTGTGTCCATTCCGCCATTTCCAAAGCAAACTTCAATGGTTGAAATAACCAAGAGCTGATCTGAACATGAGTTCTAATCTGTTGAGAGGCTTTCATTAATTCACTATCCGAAGTGAAACGACTGCAAGCTAGTTCCACGTTTCGAAATGCAGCAAAAGCTTGCTCTATCAAAGGTTCAACCTTAGGCAATGAAAGAGAAGTAACGACCTTAATCTCTATAACAGTATCCATCATTAACTTGGACTTTTTCACAATGTGGATCATTATTCATTCCGCGCTTGCATAAGTGCGTCTTCAATTGCATCTTGGAATGCTTGTGTACTATACGTTGCTCCTGAAACATTCTGCACTTGAGCACTTTGCTTTTGTATAACTTCTTGAGGTAATCCAACAACATCGTTTTTGGAATAATGCATGGCAAAATGACTAATTTCCAAATCCGTTATTTTATCATTGGTAATGCTCACTTTAACCCCAATGGACCCGCGTCGATTACTCCCACTTCCATCGAAAGTGCCATTCTTATATTGACTTTTGATCTGACTGCTGACGGAATGAACATTGGTTTGTATGTGCTGCTGAGACTCCTGCAAAGTGGCTTGTGTTTCTGTTGTCAAATACCCAGCACTGTACATTACGCCTATAGCTGTAGTACAAAGTACTATCCACTTTTTATCCATTTTGGTCATATACATTCCTCCAACGTACACAAATAGTACTTACATACATACGACTTCAATTTTCAACTACTTGATTAATGATACATCAAGTAAATGAAATTAAACTGAAATCAGCTACGTATTGAATTCTATTTCGAATATACTCCCCTTCCCTTCTTCACTTGTAACATGAATGTAAGCACGATGATTACTTAAGATATCTGCGGCAATAGAAAGGCCTAATCCGGCTCCACCTAACTCACGTGAACGTGCTTTGTCCACTCTATAGAAACGCTCAAATATACGTTCGAGCTCATTCTTTGGAATGCCAATACCCGTATCAGCAATTTGCAACATGGGTCTACCGTTCTGTTTAACGCAATATGTGATCGTGACTTGTCCGCCAGGCGGTGTATACTTAATGGCATTATCAAGTAAGATATAAATGAGTTGTTTTAATTGATCTACGTTTCCCTGAATGAAGTTAAGTTCCTGATTGAGCGGTGGTATATCTACATTTAAAATAATCCCTTTCACAAGAGCCAGCGGTTCTATCGCTTGAATCATTTTATAGGAAACTTGCCCTAAATTAATCCTTTCCATTTTGATACTCAACGTTTTCGAATCGCTACGGGCCAAGGTTAGTAATGTCTCTACAAGCCGGATCATCCTTTTCACTTCATCCTGTAAACTATCCAGGATATGCTGTTCAAATTCTGGTAATGTATCCTTACACTCCTCTAATAGTTCTACGGAGGAATGAATAACACTCAGCGGTGTCCTTAGCTCATGGGATGCATTCGTTGTGAACTCAACCTGGCGATAATAGGATTTTTTGATAGGAACCATGGCTTTGCCCGCAAAAAAGTAGGCTAACCAGATGGCAATCAACAATAATACAATGGTAGAAATCAAGAGGATTAGCCTGATAGTATGCAAGAGTGCTACATTTGAGGATATATCAACGGCCATCCAATATACCCCGCCAGCGTCATTTAAGACTTGGGAACTTATTAGAAAGGTCTGTCTTGCCCCCCCTACTTCCACATAGAACCGTTCACCGCGCTCACTTTTCATCTCATTTCGTTGAGCCCAATTTAAGAGCTGATTGGACATTTCTGTGTAACGACTTGGAGAGATCTGAGTTTTCCCATCTGGACTCACCCAAACAATTGATTCGTCTGAAAGCAGGAAGATCCATTCGACATTCTTGGCTTCATGCTCCATAGTACGCTTTCCCTTAATTTGCTCCTCAATGCGATGCTCCCATTGCTGGGACATTTTATTCTTTAGATCTTCTAATTTCTGAATTTCATTGTGTTGAAGAGTTTCCTGTAGAATCAGATAAAAAAAAGCAGTTATGAGAATGATAACAACGCCAAGGATACTGCCGAAAAATATCGTCAGTTGCTTTCTTGTTCGTTCGAACATCATTTTCCCCCTTCTACAACCAAGCGGTAACCAAGTCCACGTACATTTTGTATAATTTTGTCGGAAAATGGGTCATCCAGTTTCTTACGCAGTAATTTTATGGTGGCATCGACAGTATTAAGTGTAATTTCAGCATCTATGCCCCATACACGGTCAATAAGCTGCTCTCGACTTAATATTTGTTTGGGATGTTGTGACATAAACGATAACAATTGAAATTCGCGGCGCGAAAGAGGAACCGACACTCCGTTTCGACTCACTTCATAGGTACTATGGTCAATGACAAGCGTATCTCCAAATTTTTTGGTATCCGCTTCCCAATTCGTTTCTTTTCTACGATATAAGGCATGAAGACGTGCAATCAATTCTTCGAAAGCAAATGGCTTCACCAAATAATCATCAGCTCCTGCATTTAATCCTTGAACACGGTCAGTAATGGAATCTCGTGCTGTTAGCATAAGGATCGGTGTCCGATTCTTCTTCTTTCGGATTTCTTTACATAACTCAATTCCGGTTTTATGAGGAATCATCCAGTCTAATATATAAATATCAAAAGTTGCTCTTTCAATGAATTCCAGTGCACTTTCCGCATTTAATGCCCATTCCACTTGGTATAGTTGTTTTTTAAGTTTATATTGAATCAGCTCGCCCAGCTTCACATCATCCTCAACCAGTAAGATATGCATTGCCCTCCACCACCTTCCTCAGATTTACTGTTATAGAAATGCATGAATCAAAAATAATACAGCAAATGCTAGTCCAGATCTTAAATGCCATTTCTTATCGAGTCTTCTGTAACGAAATAATCCCGAAATGGGGACCGGTAACAGGACAATTAGTGCAAGAAGCCCGCTAATGTTGTTAAAATCCCATTTAAAACCATACATAAAAACGGCAACCGCATGAAGAGTAATAAGCGCAATAGCCAGAATGGCAATGGATGTATGATATTTTTTAACAATACGAAGCAGCGTAACCAAACCTTTTTTCAGTAGAGCTAATTCTCCCCAAATACGCTGTTTAATGATAAAAGCTAATACATAATTCGCTAACACTACGAATAAGGCTATTCGGGCATTGGAGCCATAATTTTTGAATGTATGCTCAAAACGACGATTGTGCAATGTTGTTGATGGTAAATGAAAAAGACTCCAAAGCTGCCATATCACATAGATTGCGGCTACTGCCATCGCACCAAATAACCATTTGTGTTCTTTCTTAGGAATCCATGTTTGTTTTACTTCTTGTTTATGCTGAGAGCTCATCCTAACTCCTCCAATTCTTATTAATAGGTGTAATATACCCCATCTTTCTGAAAATGAAATGAAAAGCAACAAACCGAAACAATTCAGTAATAGACCCCGATTTATTACTGCCTTTTTTGCTGCAGTTATTTATTACTGCGTGTATACTCTTTCTTAAATCTCCTCTTTTTAACAAAATATTTCCCCCCTACAATATGCAATGTACTGAAAGAGAGAAAATGCTTCCCAACTATACCGGGAAGCATTTTCTCTTATTGTATTTCTATGAATAGGAAGATATCTGTCTGTAAAAAATGTCGAAAGATCATTTTCATCATCTGATCTAATCACGAATTCGATCTATGATCATTGCACAAGCTCTCTCTATTTCATTCTCAGTTGTATAGCGCCCAATTGAAAACCGCACAGTGCCAGCCGCAACCTCCGGAGATAATTTCATAGCCTTTAGTACAGGTGACATTTCGATACTTCCCGTATGGCAGGCTGAACCCGTGGTGGCAGCAATTTCAGGGATCTTTGCTAAAATCTCTTCCCCAATCATGCCAATAAAGCTAACGTTTAACGTATTTGGCAATCGCTTTTCTGGGTGCCCATTCCTAACAATGCGATCTTTAAATGCATCCGATAGCTTTTTCCAAAATAGGTTCGATAATGTCTGGATCTCCTGATGATCATTTCTTCTATGAGCGATATCTGCCGCCTTCCCAAGACCTACGATGAAAGGCACATTCTCGGTACCTGCTCTTCTGCCCACTTCATGACTGGCTCCGTGATTGTGTGGCGTAATCTCAGTTCCTTCTCTAATGATTAAGGCACCGACTCCTTTAGGAGCGTAGAGTTTATGACCTGCAACAGTAAGCAGATTCACATTCATTTCATCCCAATTAACTTCGATTTTCCCTAAAGATTGCGCTGCATCGGTATGTAGAATGATCCCTCTTCTACTCGTGATTTGAGCAATTTCCTGGAGAGGTTGGACCGTTCCTACTTCATTATTAGCATGCATAATAGACACGAGAATCGTATCCTTCGTTATTGCTGCAGTAAGATCTGAGAGATCCACCAACCCATATGCATCTACATCTAAATATGTAACCTTAGTTCCGATGGATTCAAGAAATACGCACGGGTTAAGGACAGAAGGATGCTCAACTTTTGTCGTAATGATATGATTCCCACGATGTCTATTGGCAAAATATGATCCCTTGATTGCGTGATTATTGGATTCACTTCCCCCACTGGTGAAGACGATTTCACTAGTTTTGCAATCTAGCAGCTTACCTATACGCTGTCTGGCAAGATCGATGGCCACTTTAATTTTCTCAGAAGCCCAATGGGATGAAGATGGATTACCATAATAACTCGTTAGAAATGGTAACATTTCCTCCAAAACTTCTGGATCAATCGGCGTGCTTGCATTATAGTCCAGATAAATGCGATCTTGTACTGTCTCATTTAGTCCTGTTGCCATTCTTACACTCCATTTATCCATCTAAGTTTACGAGTAATTTATTTTTTTACTTTCTACATCTACTTCTTTCAAATAATTCTTTACAGCTATTACCGCTTCATCTATCGTGTTTGCTCGAATCGTAATGATTTCTTGTTCGTATTTATGCATAGCGTGTTCATATCGCGGATCATAATAATGTTCCAATAAGAGGCTAACTGCCTTCTCATAATGATCTTCATGGAGAGCTGTTTCAATTTCTTTTGCGATTGGCGTGTGGATTCGGTTCTTAATACGGCTATAGGCTTTAAGCAACTCTACCTTGTTTTCCAATGGACGATACTCTTCAATGATATGTCGAGCACGTTCAAGAAGAGGCATTTCAATATAGAGTTGTACACCCGAATCTTTTTTGCTAACGATGAACTCAGGAATGACTGCTTTTCCAATTCGCTTGCTTTCTCCCTCAATCAGAAAATAAGATGAATCTTTCAATTGCATAAGTTTAGTGACGAGATGGGCTTCAAATGTCTTCTGATTGTTTGCTTGGAGGCCGACATGACCGAATATAGATCCCCGATGCCCGGCAAGCGCTTCTAAGTCCAGCACAGGATATCCATCATCTTGAAGACGTCTTAAAATAGCCGTTTTTCCTGCTCCTGTATTCCCAGAAATCACGCATATGCTAGGTTTGAAATCCATCTTCTCAAGCGTGGCAACGACCCATCTACGATAGGAACGAAAGCCTCCTGTTAAACGATAGGTTCTAATACCCATTAACGAAAGAACTGTCGCAGACGTATGACTTCGCATGCCACCACGCCAACAGAATACCGCTTTTTGTTCTTTGATTCCTTCAAATAACTTTACAAAAGTCGGCAATTTCGCTGAAATGATTTCAAGACCTCTATCTTTAGCAGCCTGTACACTTACTTGCTTATAAATGGTTCCAATTTCTGCACGCTCGTTATCATCAAAAAATGGAATGTTTATGCTTCCTGGAATCGTCGCGTCCTGAAACTCGGAAGGCGAACGGACGTCGATCATAACTAACTCTTTCTTGTCTCTAAGCGCTAACAATTCTTCTATAGTGATGTCTTGAAACAATGAATCTCGCCCCTTTAAAGTTTTCGTAAGAAAACTAGCATAGCAATAGCTTTTAGATGACCACAATACGTCCCGAATGTTCTTCTGTGATTTCACCGATCATACTTGCCTCGACTCCGCCTAATGTCAACTTAGTGAGCAAATCATCAGCCTGGGCTCCAGCCACGGAAATTAGAAGACCTCCAGATGTCACGGCATCGCATAAGATCCATTGACCGATCTGATCTAATGTGTCCGGGAAAGTAACTGAGTTCTGTACATGAGCGAAATTATTTTTTGTGCCACCAGGAACAAAACCTTCTTCAGCCAATTCCCTAACTCTCGGTAATAAAGGCACGTCATTTGCGATAAGGCGGATGCCAACTCCACTACCTTTTGCCATTTCAAGAGAATGTCCGATCAAGCCAAAACCAGTAACATCTGTGCAAGCATGAACTTCAAAGGGTTCCATCGTTTCTGCTGCCGTTTTATTCAATGTAGCCATGACCTGTGTTACTCGCTTTATTTCCTGTTCATTTAACCTATCCTTCTTAATTGAAGTGGTCAAAATCCCTACACCAATTGGCTTCGTCAGAATCAATTTATCTCCTGGAATCGCCCCCGCATTGGTGCGTATCTTCTGAGGATGTACCAACCCAGTAACAGCAAGGCCGAACTTAGGCTCGTTATCGTCAATGGAATGTCCACCAACCAGTGTAATGCCTGCTTCCTTCATTTTGTCGCCGGCGCCACGTAATATGTCAGCGAGCACATCCTTGTCCAATGTACGAATCGGAAATGCTACAATATTTAGAGCGGTAAGCGGCTTGCCACCCATCGCATAAATGTCACTAATCGCATTAGCTGCAGCTACTTGCCCGAACGAATAGGGATCATCCACGATTGGGGTGAAAAAGTCTACCGTTTGCACTAGCGCAAGCTCTTCGCTCAATTTATAAACTCCAGCATCATCACTGGTGTCAATGCCTACAAGAAGGTTGGGATTTGGAAGCGCTGGAGGTAATTTCTTAATCACCTCTGAAAGATCTGCAGGACCTATTTTACAGCCGCACCCACCCTTGGTTGAATAGGATGTAAGCTTAATTTTATCAGATGTCGACAATGTACCTCTTCCTTTCTTTATTCAGCAGTAAATAGGATTGTTTTATTATGATACCATCATAACCGATTTACCTGATCATAAACACCTTCGAATGGAGCGATCGCTCTCAGACGCTTTTATCTAGCAGTGCAACTGCCAGATCTCGTTTTGTGCCGCGGTATATCGCTGATATACATAAAAAAGCTTAACTCAGTTAAGAGTTAAGCTTTTAAACGTGCACTAAGGAGCGTACGGTGTATCACTTAAGCCAGGTTAGGCTTTTTTACAGAGTGGCTAAATTCTTAAAATCCTGAATAGATTGAGCAAACTCCCTCCATCTTTCAGGAATACCCTCCCTATTGTCGCAATAAATAAACTGTAAATAACGTGACAAGCTCGTTACTTCCCCTTCCACAAGAACCTCGCGTATCTCAGAAGGTTTTGAAGGCACATCATGGTCCCGCGCAATCTCGAATTGGTCAAGTGTAACAAACATCTGCAAACTTTTCTTATAGGCACAACGATTTGGATACCGCGGTGAGCTTCCTGAATCATACTTAGATAATTTAATATCATCATAGAACTCATCAAGCAACGCATGCGCATCCAATTGAAGAATGGCAAATGCTTCATCAGGTTCTCTTCTCGCATACATCTCCAGCATTTTTTGACAATCTCTTGGTGTCGGCCAAAAAAATACGTGCTGATCCAGATAGCTATGAAATTGCTGATGAGTTATGGTCTCACTCATGACTTGGTCTGCAATTCGTAAATGAGCATTGGCAACAAATACATGTCCATCTAAATGAATTTCTCGCCTCACTAACCGTCTCTCATTCGATAAAGCAGGGTCAACCTTATGACAGGAATACAAAGCATCTAGATGCGCAATGGAGGGCAAGTTCCGTACTCTCGTAAAATGAAAGAATGACTTCCTTTTTTTACTGTTCGTTATTTTATCTACGATTTCATTTCTCATATGGATGAGCTTTCTTCTTTTTTAATCGTACCGATATAAGAAAACACCAGATCAATAAATCCACTAGCTGCTTGACCCAAATACCTATCTTTATGATAAACAATCACGACTTCACGGCTGAGCTTAGGGTTTACGATTGGTATGATAACCAAGTCCTCATAGTGGTACATGTCAATTAATGTTTTTGAAAGCACAGTTGATCCAATGCCAGATCGAACTAAAGAAAATAAAGAATCTACCGTGGTCGTTTCAATAAAAGGTTTTAATTCCAATCCTTCAATTTGGCATGTGGAATCAATCAGTTGCCTGCATCTATGTGTTTCTGGAAACATCACAATCGGGGTTGTTACTAATTCTTCAAAATCAATTGAAGTGTGACTGGCCAAAGGATGATTGGCGGTAGTCACGAAATAAAAGGATTCACGATAGAGAGATTTAACCGCCAATTTATCATGTTCTACAGGTAGAATTGAGATGGCAAAGTCAAGTTCATTATGCAAAACCCGTTCAACGACATCTTCATTAGCAATCAACTTGATATGAATGTTGGGATATTTGCGGTGGTAGTTGATTAATTGGGATGAAACGAGTTCATTTAATTCACCTGGCAATGCGCCGATCGAAAGCGTGCCACGCTCTACTTTCTGCAGCTCTTGAATTTGTTCGCGTGCGCTAGTCAAGGATCCTATAGTAATATGGGATTGCTGGTACAAAATCATACCGGCTTCTGTGATCATCGTCTTCTTACCTATTCGGTCAAACAAACGAACGCCTAGTTCGTTCTCAAGCGCCTTAATTTGATGACTTAATGTTGGCTGTGTAATCCCAAGCTTTTCTGCAGCCCGAGTGAAATGGAGTTCTTCACACGTCGTCATGAAATATTCTAATTGTCTCAATTCCATGATCTATTTCACCTCACTATCCTTTCAACAATTTGCCGTTAAACAGCATGTTCAGCGTTCGAATAAACAGAATGATCAGAACGACACTAAGCAAAGCCAGAATGACCGCGGCAATGGTAATGAGTAGCCAAGAATGTACGAACATCGCATACTTCAAAGCAGCATTGCTAAGCGCAGCCATCGGGAAACTTACCGCCCACCAAGAAGCACCGAATGGTACTGACTTTTTGAACACTTTAAAGAACATGACAACAAATAAAAATAGGCCAAAGTAAAACAATATCGCTGAAAAACCATCTATTCGTTGCATAACATTCGTATAGCCAAGAAAGCCTACCTCAAATGGCGCAGTCATGATCATCATTGAAGGCATTAATCCAACTGGCAAAGGTTCCTTATGAACCAATCTGGACACGATCATGATGAAGAAAACCAATGCAATAATTCCACCAATCGCTAAGCACAGCAGATTGACTTCATGCGCCCATGTAAACGGCATCGTTCCGCCAGCGACGGCCACATCAAGTGTAGCGACCCCAGGAATAAGCAATGGTGGAACAGCATTTCCAGGCTCTTGATTCCCATTAAACAATCGTGAAACGAAAACAAAACTAAGCAGTAACGTGGTCGCTGTACCGATGATCCAGGCAGCTTGACCTAATGCTTGACTGTAAGTTCCTATTACGGTAGAAAGCAATAGAATCGAAATCGTGATTGTACCGAAAAAGTTCCCTATAATAGGATGCCTAAATTCGCTAACTACATTCTGAGGGTAGCGAATCCACTTATAAATATAACCTATACTTAACGCGATAAACATGATGATCGCAACAATTCCAATCAGATCCGCGATGGCTGGAGAAGTGCCAAATAGCTTGCTCGCTTGTCCCCAAGCTGAAGACAATCCTGAAATACCCATTACAGAAGCGAATAAATTGACTGGCAAGAACTGAACGGAACCGAAAGTTCTTCTATGGTTCTGTATGGGGGAAGCCATTGTATTCATAGTAAGTCACCTCTATATTCATATTTGTGTAGAGCCGCGGCACTCGCTATGACTGCCTTCCTGCATGCAAGGAACATCCTTATCTTACCCTTGTAACAGGAAGTGATCAATGTTGTTGTTTCTATTGTTCCTATAGATAGGATGACTAGATTGAAAACAAAAAATCCGCCAATTTAGCGGATTCTAATCGAACTAATTGATCTATATGCTTCATCCATGCAGCTTCTCCAGCCCTAAATGAAATCAAATCGATGAAATAACGAATTTCGATCAGGGTAATTATAACGAATCGGCAAATCATGTTTGGTTATCGCGACCAACCCATTTTTCTCGAAAAAGTGTTGTGACCTCTTTGCAATTGCAGGCGTGTCCAAGAAAATGGTTGTTGCTCCTTGCTGCCTTGCATACTCAAGAATTACGTCCAACAATTCTTGTCCAAAAGAGAGTTCCTTCCCCCGATTTTCGATATATATATAAAACTTTTTAATAGGAAAGATATCATGCGCATTCGCCTGCTCTACGGTGTTTCCCCATTTATTCTCTTTCAAGGCAATGAACTCATGATGATGAAAAGATAATATGAGCTCAACAATTTCCTCATCATAACGATCTTTTAATACCCTTAAACTACTCATTTTACTTACCCTCATCCGTTCAATATGTATTCAATATCCAACGCTCCGAGTGGCTTACTGGCTATTTAAACGCTTCACTAATTTGCTCAGCCATACCAACCGTTTGATCACTAGCATGAATCCCTTCCAAAATAACTGAAAATTTCTCGCAGCTTAAGCGAGCGACAGTGCCTCAATCGTGATAAACTAATGATAATAAGTTCATACGAGTTTTAAAACGACAAAGACACACAATCCTCATCATAACTACTTTTACTCACGATGTAACCATCCACTCAACAAGAAAACAAACCATCCAAGTTGACCTCAGAAACCTAAATTTTTCTTATTTTTTGTATTTTCATGTTGCTCATTTAACGTAACTTCAAATAGTATGACAAAAATTTGATAAAAGTTGGTATATTTTATGTGGAAGCCTGATCGATCAAGCAAAACGCCTATTTATCAACAAATTGCAGATTACATGGAACACCGCATAGCATTTGGAGAGTTCCCTCCTGGCAGTACGCTTCCATCCGAACGAAAATTGGCCGCCGTACTACGCGTTAACCGAAGTACCGTGGTAGCTGCGTACGAAGAACTTCGTGCTACTGGCATACTGGTAAGTAGTAAAGGCAATGGTACCATTGTTTCCAATCTGAATGAGGAGAACATGACTAACCAAACTCCCAACTGGAAAGAGTATGTAGAAGGAGGAAATTTCCTCCCCAATCAACCATTCGTACGCCGGATTCGCGAAGAATTACTTCACAAAAAAGGGCTTATCGACTTCGCAAGCGGCCAGTTGTCACCAGATCTATATCCGCAAGATATCGTCCGTGAACTTTTACAAAAGCGGCCCTTTCATGAACAACTTGGTTACGATAACCCGCAAGGGTGCGCACAACTGAGAGAAACGCTTGTTTCCTTTCTTGCTAAGCATCTTCACATTCATACAACTTACTCATCTATATTAATTTCAGCTGGTTCCCAACAGTCCTTATATTTAATTCTACAGTGTTTATTGAATCCTGGAGACGCGGTTGCGATTGAAGACCCTTCCTACTGTTATTCGTTGCCCATGTTTCAATCGGCTGGCCTTCGCTTATTCCGTATCCCCTCCTATGAGCACGGCATAAATCCAGAAGAAGTTATGACACTATATCGCAAATACAAAATTCGCATGTTATTTGTAAACCCTAACTATCAAAATCCAACGGGTAGTGTAATGCCAACTGAACGAAAAATTAGGCTGCTTGAAATTGCATCGGAGCTAGGCATACCGATCGTTGAGGATGACACTTTCACATTAACCGCCTTCGATGGTCATCCACCTCCTACCTTGAAATCATTAGATAAGAATAACAATGTCTTATATATTGGTTCCCTATCCAAAACGGCTTCTTCTGGCATACGAATTGGTTGGTTAATCGCTCCACAATCCGTTATTAGTCGGTTGTCCGATGCTAGACAACAGATGGATTTCGGCTTGAGCAGCATTCCGCAGTGGGTTGCTAACCATTTTATCAAGGAAGGTCATCTCGATAATCATATTCAATTCTTGCGAACAGAATTAGCAAATAAGAGAAATGAACTCATGCGAGGACTAACAGAAATTATGGGAGATACGATTTCATATGCCATACCTCAGGGTGGGCTTACACTTTGGTGTAGAATCAACCGCGAAGTTGATGAATTTAAATGGCTTGAAGAGTCCACCAAAAGAGGCGTTATTTTTGTACCGGGAACTGTTTATGGATCCAATAAAGGATGGATTCGTCTAAGCTTTGCAAGGCCCCATTTCAATGAAATCATTCCAGGTATTCAACAACTTCATGCTGCTTTAGAGATGTGCAGTAATTAATGACCTTACAAGGCCGCAAATTTGCGGCCTTTTTCAATTCGCTTATTTTACAATGAGACTGCCTTAGAAATGATAGTAACTTATTTAAGTGTAGCTGCAACCTTTTTATCAACAGTGCCGTTTAAGTTTCTGAAACACAAAAAACCATATGAGGTGAATGAATATGAAAAAAACAATCAAGACCTTCACGCTAACAGCAGCAACTGCGTTGCTATCCCTATCTTTAGTTGGACAAAGCTTTGCAGCTACTAGCTCCTTTACTGACCTAAACAACATTGCATCAAAAGATAAAATTATAGCCCTACAAGAAAGCGGTATTGTCGGTGGAATAACTTCTACGCTTTTTTCACCACAAGAGAAAATTACAGCAGCCCAATCTGTACAACTACTGGTGAACGCACTTGGACTTAATTTAGATTTGGTCAGATTCGTGAAAGAACCGAAAGCTAGCGATTATATTACGAATGCTTCAAATGACGCATGGTATGCACAGGCCCTTATCGTTGCGGCAGTCAACAATGTTGATCTTCCCAAAGATCTAAACCCTGATAAAAAATTAACACGCGAAGAGTTCACACATCAGCTTGTTCGAGCAATCGAAGTGAGTAAGAACCTCCCTTTGATTAACCCGCTTGTTGTCGATATCAAAGATGGAGATCAACTAACCGTTGATTATTCGGGATCGATCCAACGTGGACTTAAATACGGGATTATTACATTGAATACCGATGGAACATTCAATCCAAAAGCTGAAATTACTCGTGCTGAGGCTGCTGAGGAAGTTTATAATGCGTTAGATTACCTGAAAACTCATCAAGCGCCCGTTACAAGCAATGACCCTATCTCAGCAGCACAAGGTGTTCAACTTATCACAGATGCACTTGGTAAATTGGGTACTGATATCAAAATCAAGATAGATCCGGATGCCAAAATGACGCGTGAATCGTTCACATATCTTCTCATTCACACATTTCAAACCAGTGAGAAATTGCCAATGATTAAATTAAATCCAGTCGAAATCAAAGATAATGACAAGATAGACTTATCCAATGTTGGCGCCATCCAAACCGCGCTTGCTTTAGATATTGTCGAGCTTAATGCAGACGGTACTTTTCATCCGCAAGATGGCATTACCCTTACAGATGCAACAGAAATCGCTACTCAAGCGGTTAAAGCGGTCGAGGGCTTAAAGAAGTAAATTTAAAAGCAGCAGTCATGGACGAGAAAATAAAGTCCTGGACTGCTGCTGTTTTATTGAACAAACGTTATTCTCTCTATTGATCTTGTTTTTTGATTTTATTCGGAGACTTTACATATATACTGTTGAGTATGGTGATTTCTGCGGAGATTTCATAGTCCAAGTCTTCAAACCAAATCTTTTTCCAATCTCTTATTTGTTCATCGTTCATCCTTTTCCGGAAAAGTTGTCCTATAGCTAGAACGTCTGCCTTATCACTTTTAAGATCTGTTATTAGTTTTTGAGCTCTTTTCTCGATGATCTCTTTGAGTTTCTTCGTAATTTGACCCTCAGTTTCTTCGTTTTTATTTTCCAAAATCTCTACTTTCAAGCGAATACGACTTTTTATCTGAGGCCCTGATTCAGTCCAATTAAGGGCATGTTTAATAGTTGCTTTTTTAATCCTCACACTACTATCTTCGGCAACTTCAATGGTTCCACCCGTATATCTTTCCTGAAATACATTGTAAATTAATACTTCATCAGAAGAAATTTCCCCTACCATTTTATCCCCACCCATAATGGCTGATCCTTTAAATTGATACAGGGTATCTGTTCCTTTTGTAAGAATAGGAATCGACATGTCTTGTGTGTTGGATTTAATATTTCGGTAGGCTTCCCATAAGCGTACGATGGTCGTTTCAGGTGTCCAACCAGCCTGCTCACTGAAAAAATCATAAGAGGAAAGCTCTGGATTTGCATTGATTTCGTGATGGATAACATCATCGAAATCGCCTTTAACTATGGCTAGTAACCCTTTAATGGAGATATCGTTTGCCTGAATCGCATAATCGATAATATCGCCAATACCTTCCTTTGCCGTTTTTTCACAGATAAGGAACAGTCGGATATGGAGAAGATCGATACTTTTTTCCGATTTTGTTCGGATGTTGTCAACCGCATTGTTGATTGTCGCGGAGCTGCTCTCCATATATTGAGAGCCTTTTTTTTGAGGACTCGGAATTTGTAAAATAATTCGGTAATCCTGATTCTTCTCTTTACATATTCCCATCACAACGGGCATGAGTCGCTTGTTAATGTCTTTCGTATCCCAACAACCTGTAAGGAGTGTACTCAGGGTACATAGAACCAGTACAACCGTTAGAAATGATCGATGGATCAAGCCGGCTTCCTCCTAACCCTTAAACCCATGAGAATAATGGCAAGTGGGATACCAAGGATGCAGTAGAAGCATAGGATAGTATTTAACGTAATATATTTCCCTAGTTTGTCGATATTATCCAAATAACAACTGAAGATATAGGATAAAATGCCAACGATGAGGACTGCTATTCCTCTCTTCTTTTTCAAAAATAGTTTTTCGATCAGCGTTGACATCATCCAGAAACTCACTGCTGCTGCTACCATCGAGATAGCGATCATGGCAATAACGAAAAAAGTTGGGAGCCAATCAAATACAATCCACTCACTATCAATCGTGTCAGAAGTCAATACATTCGGATAGCGAAAATAAATAATCGATTCCTGACCGAAAATGAGCATGGGCACATACACAGAGGACATTGCAAAAATAAGAAGTATCCCCAACATCGAAGTGATTTGGCGAAATGGCAATCGACGCTTCATCTTAACCAATCCTAAGAACAAGAAGCCCGCATGCACGAAAAAGGCAGAATAAAACGTCGGTTTCTTGAAGAAACTGAGCCGTGTATCGATGATTGGATAGATGTTATTGAAATCGAAATTACTCATTGCGCTAATCAAAGAGAATAGCACCAAGGGAAACACACAGATGAATACGACCATCCCCCCTCTTGAGATCGCGTCATAGCCTTTCCAAGCGACGTAAAGGGGAATAATATACAACAATAAAATGAAATACGTAGGAGTATTAGGCAGTAATAGGATGCTGATCGATTCCATTTCATAGCTGTGCGTAAAGTTGGAATCCAGAAATAAATAGACGATCAGCGGAATAAGCAAAAGACGTGCCACCCATGTCCCTGATACTTCTTTGCAGATATCAACGAGGTCCTTACCTGGAAAAGCAGCAAGTCCCTTCACATAAACCCATACGCAGCACAATTCTAGAAGAAAACCAATAACAATAGGCTCCCAATGCCCTTTGGATGTAGACTCAATCATTTTGACGGGATAGATATAAAAATACAACGAGAGGTGAACGATGACAAACATCGTTAATAGGGCTTTATTGCTCATTTGTTTTTCACTCTTTTGGTAGAGAGGCTTAAATAGGGCACGTCAAACGTTGTAATTGTTCCAAGGTAAAAACAAAACAAGACGATCGATACCATTAGGCCGAGTATGCCATACATAGCGCTAAATAAAATGACTACATACTTGTACAATCGGATCGAGACTGTGTTCATATAGGTGCCCATCGTAAAATGTGCAATTGTCGATCCAGCTACAACAATGATAAGAAAGTAACTGACTAACCTAGCTTGAACGACCGCTTGTCCTAGAATAATACCGCCAACCATCGTAATGGTTGGACCAATACTTTTGGGAAGACGAATGCTCGCTTCGATGACCATTTCAATAATAAACAGCATGAGAAGCAATTCAACTAACACGGGATAGGGAACTCCTTCTCTTGAGTTCGTAATCGATACAGCCAATTGAATCCGCAACAATTCAGGGTTCACAGAATTAAGAACCACATATAACCCTGGCATGGTAAGCGCGATGATTAAACTCGCGATACGAATAATTCGGTATAAATACATAAACAGTGGTAGTTGATCTTTATCTGTTTGTACCTCCCAAAAGTCCGATATAATAGAAGGAAACGAAATCGAGAACGGAAAATGATCTAAGAAAAGGATCACTCGACCGTCCATCAGATTGTGTTTGGTTGTCGAAGGAAGCTCGGATGTGACATAGGTTGGAACAAGACTGTAGTAGGGCTGTTTGAGCGCTTTCAGCAATCCTTGAACATTCGAAACATCCATCATGGCATTATCATTCAAGCAGGTATGGATGAGTTCAACGACCTTTGGATCAACTTGTCCATCCACATAAAGAACAGCCACATCACGTGGAAGTGTAGATCCAAGGGTAAAGTTCTGAATATGTAAATTTTTGATTTTCATTTTATTGCGAATAAGACTTATGTTGGCAAAAATGTCTTCCGTAAAGGCATCTAGCGAAGTCTGAATCGGATTCTCCGTTTCTGCAGTCGTAATACCTCGATTCATGTTGACGGAAGAAGGCTCAATCAACATGTTATCGTAGCCTTCTTGTGGGAAAATAACCAACTTACCTTGCAATATGGCATTCACGATCTCAGTCAAGGGGACATTCAGCCTTACCGATGGGGATAAGCCGATTTGTTCAATCGGATTGTCCTTGCCATGAAGCAGTGACAGCCTATTAACGAGGTTGTCAAACGTTTCTTCATAATGAACTAATGTTTCTAAATAGCATATGTGGACATGCGCCTCATAAATATAAGCATCCCTGCTTACAAAATCAGATGTATGCTCAAAAACTTCATCGATATAGGCTAGTTTTTCTATTGATGTCGTTCTGTTCATCTGTCTTCTCGCCTCTTTACTTGAAATTTCCTCTCCTTTTAATATCCTCCAATTCGGTTTCGATTACTCCGAAAAAGAAAAAAAACCAGTGCCTCAGCCTGAGTTTCAGACTGCACTGGTCATTTAACTATCGTTCTATCTATCCGAGATTAGCTGCTTGTCGTTTATACAAATCTTCCAATACTAAGCACGCCATCGCTTCAACCACGGGTACGATTCGCGGACAAATACATGGATCATGGCGACCTATCGTTCGAATTTCTTGTTCCTCACCATTCACGTTTAACGTCTTTTGGGCAACAGAAATCGAAGAAGTCGGCTTCACACTAATTCGGAAAATAATTTCTTGTCCCGTACTAATCCCGCCTAGAATTCCTCCAGAATGGTTACTGAGAAATCCGTCACTATCCATTTCATCATTGTGCTCACTACCTAACATTGTTGCAGCTGAGAAACCCGCACCAAATTCAATCCCCTTCACAGCGCCAATAGACAGCATTGCTTTCGCTAATTCAGCATCCAATTTATCAAATACCGGCTCTCCAAGACCAGGCATAACCCCACGAATCCGGCATTCTACGATACCTCCACAGCTATCACCAATCGCAGCTAATTGCTCAATTTTTTCAATCATTTTGGCTCCGGCAATCGGATCACATGCACGTACTGCATTGCGTTCAATCGCATCTTCATCGAAGGTCTGACAAGGAATTCCTCCGATTTCTTGGGTATAGGCTACCACTTGTACACCTCGGTGTTCAAGCAGTTTTCGAGCGATTGCCCCACCTGCTACCCTGCCCGCAGTTTCTCTACCCGAAGCTCGTCCACTTCCGCGATGATCGCGGATTCCGTATTTCTGCAGATACGTGAAATCCGCATGGCCTGGTCGAAACGAGTTCTGAATATCATTGTAAGCTTCTGGCTTCATATCTTGATTATAGAGATTGACAAACAGCGGCGTACCTGTCGTTTTCCCTTCGAAAACACCCGATAAAATATGAATAATATCATATTCTTTGCGTGGGGAGGTCACCGAGGATTGGCCAGGCTTTCTTCGATCCATCTGTTTCTGAATATAGGCTTCATCGATCTCAATGCCTGGTGTTACACCATCCACAATGACGCCTACCGCGGCTCCATGTGATTCCCCGAAAGTTGTAATTTTGAAAATTTCACCGAAAGTATTTCCTGCCATATGATTGTAATCCTCCTATTTAGTAAGTAACTTCTATGCCTAATGTAGACAATTGTTCGAAATAGCCTGGACATGTCTTGGATACACACCCTGGATCTACAATACGGATATTTTCAACCCTTAGGCCGATCAAAGTCAAAGCCATAGCCATGCGATGATCGTCATACGAGTCTACCAAAGCAGGCAACGGTTGCCCAGGATAGATCGTTAAACCATCCTGATGTTCCTCTACATGAATGCCAAGTTTGCCGAGTTCACAACACATCGCCGCAATACGATCGCATTCATGATGTCGAATATGAGCTGCATCGGTAAGTGTAATCGGTCCATCTGCAAAAGGAGCCAAAGCTGCTATCGTCAACGTTTGATCGGACCATTGCTTCATACTACGTGTAAAGCCACCTTTGAGCTGCTTAGTACCCTGCACTTCAACGAAATTCTCGCCGCGTAGAACGGTACAACCCATTAGCTCTAGTACATCTAATATCTCTATGTCAGGCTGACTCTTGCTCCGTGCATCAATGCCTTCAATTCTTACACGACCAGCGGTTAATGCAGCTAAAGACCAGAAATAACAACAAGTTGAGACATCTGGTTCAAGTTGCAACGTCTGCGCTTGATAGGTCCCTGAAGGAACGCGAATTGATTGTCCGTCCTCAGAAACCTGCGGAGTGATACCAAAAGATCTCATCATATCCATGGTTAATTGAACATAATCCCTCTGCACAATTTCTCCTTCAATCTCAATGGTTAATGGTGTTTGCGTATAAGGTGCGGCTAATAATACCCCGCTAATGAATTGGCTGGACGTTGATCCAGGTAACTTCACGGTTCCACCTTTGAGACCGGCAGCATCAAGTTCATAAGGCAATCGGTGTTCCGCCTCCAAATAATTGAACGAAGCTCCTTGCGCTGAAAGCGCCGAAAGTAGTGGTGCGAGTGGTCGCTCACTTAATCGTTTACTCCCTTTGATCGTCCATTTCCCTCGTCCGATAGCCAAAGCTGCCGGCAAGAACCGTGCAACCGTACCTGCTGCCCCCATGTAGAGCTCTCCAGATGAATTGGGCCAATTTCCACCACAGCCTTCCACATAAGCAGTTTCTCCATCGATGACAACAGTCACTCCTAGCTTGGTTAATGCTTCTATACACCAGTACGAATCATCACTTTTCAAAATGCCTCTTAACGTTGATTTACCTTCAGCTAGTGCGGCAATCAGTAACGCTCGGTTCGTCAGACTTTTACTCCCAGGCACTCGGATGGTTCCTGCTACGCTCGATTTTGGAGGACTAATGCGTACTTCCGATTCCCCCTTATTCGTCGACCACGGAGACCGCGCTTCCCAATCTGGTTGATGCATCGCCATATTCGCCACCTCTTTTGTGTTTTTGCTATATGCCAATTATAATGAGTTCAATGAGATAAATGAAATTGGAATATTTATAACTTGTCATAGAGGTGATCTATATCAAATGATCAATTTAGAATGGTATCGTATTTTTTTACATACGGCCAAATGCCGAAATCTAACGAAAGCTGCGCAAGAACTTCATATAACGCAACCCTCAGTAAGCTATGCCATTAAGCAAATGGAAGAGGCAATTGGGCTTAAATTATTTCATCGTCTGTCCAAAGGTGTTGAGCTCACAGAAGAAGGACGCACGCTGTTTGACTATGTGGAACAATCCTTTGCTATGCTGGATTCGGGACAGAAGCATCTTCTCAATCTGAAGCAATTACATCAAGGTGAGATTCGGATCGGGGCAAGTGATTCATTGATTAAGCACCTCCTGTTACCTCAGTTGAATGCTTATCATAGGCAATATCCAGGCATTCGGATTCGTTTATCACACGGGAAAACAGGCGAGATTACGAAGCGTTTAAAGGAAGGTGAAATTGACTGTGCCATCGTTCATCTACCGATTGAAGATTCGGATTTGACGATTCACACGATAGCGACGTTGGAGGATTGTTTCGTGGTTGGGGAAGATTTCCGAGAATGGACGAACTGTTCCATCTCTACGAAGGAACTCGCGAGGCTACCTCTTATCTTCTTGTCGCCAGGGAGCAGTACTAGAGTATCTATAGAAAAATGGTTTGCATTACAAGGATTCGCGGTGAATCCAGATATTGAATTAGGGAATATTGATCTCCTAGCGGAGTTCGCACGGTTAGGTTACGGGGTTGCCTTCATAAGTCGGTCATTTGTACAGGATGAGCTTCGATCAGGCACTCTCTTGGAGCTCACGTTGCAGGAACCACTTCCACCGCGCAGCATTGGTTTAGCCGTTCGTCGAGATATGAAATTATCGCTAGCTGCTGAAGGTTTTGTTCAGATTCTACTCGCGTAGTTTGACGTAAATGAACCATACTCCTTGTTCCAACGTCTTAATTAAAGTAAGAAATCTAACTGTTTAAGGAGTAATGCATGAAAAATTTTCTCACATCACGATTAAACTGGACTAGAATTAGCGATCAACTGGAGTCTTATTGGGAAGCAAACGTACTGAAATGGAAGAAACGCTTAAATCCATTGACGAACAAAATCGGATTTGGCATCTACTTTTATAAAAACATGACCTTAAACCTCAATCGTTTGAATAAGGAAATCTTACAAATTGCTGAGGATCATATCCATCTTGGACTTCTCAAGAAACCCGAGTTCCCTAGCTTTATCTCCGTTGTAGATGGCATTAATGCGTCCACGATGGTTATGAAACTACCCAATCATATCACGAAGCAAATCACGACTATGGTTAGAGCGCTCCCTGGGTTCAAATCCTTACAAGCCATTGCCTGTGAATATGGGTACAAATGTGAGCTGCATTATAATCAAGGGAAAGCATTTTTCGGATCGTTGCAGATTCACTTTATCAAAATCAACACGTTTCCATCGATGCCGGCATGACTCCTACATAACTCCCTATTCCGCGTCAAAATAAAAAAATCTCCAGTTATGGAGATTTTTTTCTGTATGTATGTCTATTCAATTGAGTATCGAATAAAAGCTAGCAACGCTAATAAGCCTGCTGCAATCGAGATGACGTACAAAGATGTAAGCCTTACCCACTTCGTGCCTGTTTTCTGAAAATAGGACTGATCCCCTTCACGATTTTTACGAGAAAAACCGATGAGGAATGTCGACAATAAGCCAAACAATAAAATAACAGAAAATATCACAAAGTAAATGGATGTATTCATAAGAAAAGCGACCACCCTTCTTTTGTCTAATCAAAATGTCTTCTCCTAAATTATATAGGAGCTTGTATGATAAATCATATACATTCGCTTCCATGTTCATACAAATTTCAAAAAGTATCTGTTATTATGACGCGAAAATGTCATTTCTAGCGTAACAGTAAACTTAACTTATATTATGTAAACAAATATCATTTATTAGTGATCCCCCGCGGGAAACATTTGTTATAACTGTATTTTCAATTGCACAAGATTCTATTCAACCGTTATGCTACTCGTAAATACTTAATCTTATGGAGGCCATAACGATGTTAAAAATCGGAATTATTCTCGGCAGCACTCGCCCAGGTCGTAGAGGCGAAGTCGTCGCTCAGTGGGTACATGAAGTAGCGAGCAAACGTACGGATGCCATATTTGAGATCGTCGATCTGGCCGATTTTAATTTGCCACTTTATGATGAACCTCATCCACCTATGATGATGAAATACACGAAAGAACATACCATTGCCTGGTCGAAAGCAATTCAGTTTTACGACGGTTACATCTTCGTGACACCAGAGTATAATCATGCCGTTCCAGCGGCGCTGAAGAACGCGCTAGATTTCCTATACAATGAATGGAAAGATAAAGCAGCTGGAATCGTCAGTTATGGTGGAGGTACGGGTGGAGCGCGTGCTGCAGAGAACCTAAGACTCATCTTAGCTGAATTACATATTGCCGGCGTACGTGCTCAGGTAACCTTATCCCTCTTTACTGATTTTGAGAACTTCACAGTGCTCAAGCCCAATCCGCGTCAGGATGCCGCTGCGAACACCATGTTTGATCAAGTCATTGCTTGGAGCGGAGCTTTGAAGACATTACGTTAATTCCTATCTAAGCAAAAGAATGTGAAAAAAAGCTGATTTTAGGGTTCCCCTAATTCAGCTTTTTTGGTCTATTTCATCAAAACGCAAGGTGAACATAATCGCATATTCAATCCTGCTTAGCGCTTCAGGTGAGAAATCAGATGTACGAATTTCATTCGTACTCGTCGCATGCATTCCCCAGACATGAACGGACTCATTCGTGTTAAAGATACGGGGTTCACTATTCTCAATCAGACCTATAGCATTCAGTTTATTATCCCATGGAGCGGTAAAAACAGCTATATTTGATCCTGAATGAGATCGCAAACCCACTTTTATCGTGTTTAGAGCAGCTTGCCCCTCTATTTCTACTTTATCTATGGAGATGATGACCTCCAGTTCTTTACTATTTTCCGCTTGTGTCTGAAAGAACAAATCGCCAATTGCCCCGATCGTCTTCTCTTTCTTTCCGTTCCGCCAAATATCAATATCCAGCGTTGCATGTGGTTTCGTACCGTGATAACGTAATTGAAATGCTCCCGACATAGCGCCCATAAATGGCTTAAATTTAGCGCCATCCCCCTTGAACAACTCGACAGGTGTAAGAGCTATTTCATTAGCTTTAAGACTTGGTTTATAATCAAATAATTCTGAACAACCAACTGTCAATAACGTTAGCATGGTTATCACAAGAGATAGTCTAAAACATTTAAAAATCCGATGTGTCATGGCTCTTCCTCTCTTTTATAATTTATGTATATATATTCCATATAGAGTTTGTGAATTCCTTCTATTGAGTATTTGTTTACATAACATATGTTATGTTGTCTAAAATATTCATGAATGGGCGAATCCCCGCCGGCGCCCGTTCCAACCGAGATAGTCGATTATTTCGACTATCTCGCCCAACCAAAAAACCGCCCCCTGCACACAGGAAGCGGTCCACACACTTACTTTTTAGCGATCACAGGATCAGCCTGGCTTTGCATTTCAGCCACAATCTTATCAATGCCTGCTTGCTTCAACTTGTCTTTGAAAATTTGCAAACCATGTCCAGCATCGCTAGGATCAACTAAGCCGTAGAATAACGGTTTACCATAAGTTTCCATCACATTACTGACAGCGGCAACTTCATTTTTCACTTTGGAATCATCGAACGTAAATGTCTCCAATGGATGATTAACCGTTACGGTTTTCTTCCAGTTCTCTGTGAATTTAATTGTCTCTTCAGCTACCGTCGAATCCAGACGCTCATTCAATGAGTTCCAGCCCCATGGATCTGTACCCGATGGCGGGAAATCAGCCGAGGCAGGTAGAGGCTTGAATTGATCTTTGCCTACTGGCTCATAATGCTTGCCTTTGATGCCATAGTTCGTCAAATCATGAATTTCCGGGTCATAACGAAGAAGGTCAATCGCCATCAATGCGCGCTCATAGTTCTTGGAACCCGCGTGAATGGACATCCCATTGTTGATGAATGGATTGGATAGACGTTTCTTGTCTGCACTTAGATCGTATAGCTCAACTTTCCAATCCGGATGCGTCGTTTGCATTTCGGATTTCGTACGCAGCAGAGTACCAAGGTTCCACTCAACAGATGCTAATTTACCATCTTTGAAAGCTTGCGTCTTATCTACTTTGTTCGCAATCGCATCACGGGACCATGCACCGGTCTTCTGGGTATCGAACATTTTCTTAGAGAATGTAGCGAATTCTGGTGTATCTACATAACTAAACAGCTTACCTGTTGCTTCTGTTACTTTATACACGATAGGCAGCTGCGGTACGACAAAATTCCACTCGTTCGGCTGAATCAACTCTACTGAGTTAAACTCACTTACCCCAATGCTTGGCTTGAAATCTTTCTCTTTCTCTGAGATTACTTTCAAGTAATTCACATAATCATCATACGTTTTCAGCTCAGGTAAATTATACTTCTGACGCAGATCACCACGAATACCGATCATATGATAGCTGTATTCAAAATTGTTCTGTGGAATCATATAAATTTTCCCGTTGATTTTCGCTTGCTCCCAAGCAACCTTCGGCTCCTCGGCCCATGTTTTAGGAGCGAATTTCTTGATCAGATCTTCCGTCAAAGGCATGAAACCATTCTTCGTAGCTTGCTGGGCATAATAGGACCACGTCGCTGAGAAGACAAGATCGAAATCTTCATTCGCAGCAAACATCAAAGGATATTTCTGTTGATATTCGCCCCAATCCAAGAAGCTAATGTCGAGTGTGGCATTAATCTTTTGCTTCATTAATTTATTGACTTCCCCATATACCTCATCAAAAGCCTTTGGCTTGGAGCCTAACAGAACCGTTTTCAGCTTAACTTCCTTGCTTGTGTCAATACCCGTATTAGCAACTGCAGTAGCGGAAGCGCTTGCTTGTGGAACCACAGATGTACTTGGAGAAGGCGATGCTTCTTTGGTACTGCAAGCTGTCAGTACAGTTCCCATCGCAAATAAGGATGCCAGACTGAGTGTGGCTAATTTCTTCGTGTTTGCCATGTTATTCTCCCCTTATAAATGATAGATAAGTTATGATAAACCGGGAATTGGAATTCCCGGGGCTACCCTTTTTTACCCTTTTACAGCTCCAACCGTCAAGCCTTGAACGAAATAACGCTGTACGAACGGATACAAGAAAATGATCGGTCCCGTGACAAGAATGGCTAAGGCCATTTTCAAACTCTCGCCAGGCAAGTCAGTTACCTGCATACCGGTAATCGCCATAACCTTGCGAATCCCTTCGAGATTTCCTAGCATTTTATAAAGTAAATATTGCAGGGTGTACAGTTTCTCATTCTGCACAAACAGCAACGAGTTAAACCAATCGTTCCAATAATTCAGCGCGGTGAACAAGCCAATCGTAGCTAGACCGGGTTTAGCCAAAGGGATAATCAATCGCACGAAGATCGTGAAATCCCCTGCTCCATCGATTTTGGCAGATTCGGTAATCGCATCCGGAATGCTGCGTAGAAACGTTCGTAAGATGATAATATAGAACACATTTAACAATGGCGGGACAAGCAGCGCCCAGAACGTATTCTTCATGTGTAAATAGTTAACCATTAAGATATACCAGGGTACAAGTCCACCGTTAAACAGCGTCGTAAAGTAGAAGAAGAATGAAAATCCGCTGCGCCATTCAAAATCCTGACGTTGCAGCACATATGCAGCCATCGCGGAAATAAATAATCCGACAACTGTACCTGTCACCGTTAAAGTGATGGTCAACACATACGAGCTCACAAATTGCTGTGGATGCTTGAGCGCGAAGGTGTAGGCATCCCACGAAAATTCCTTTGGCCATAAGCGAAACCCATCGCTAGTAATTGATGACTCACTCGTTAATGAGCCACTGATGATGAGCAAGAACGGAATCAAGCAGGCCAAACATATCACTGCTATAAAGACATAGCCAACCGCATCCAAGATTCGTTGATCGATTTGACTCTTTTTCAAACTGGTCGTACTCATAGTTCCACCTCGCAAGTTGCTGTAAGTTTAGAATAACGCATTATCTTTATCGGATTTACGTACTAGGAAATTCGTCACCATGATGGTTACAAAACACAGAATGGATTGGTAGAAACCGATCGCAGAGGACATACCGATTTCATTATTGACCAGCAGTGAGCGATATACATAAGTGTCAATGACATCTGTCGTTTCATACAGCAGACCGTTATTACCCACAAGTTGATAGAACAATCCGAAATCACCACGGAAAATGCCGCCAATCGCTAATAGAACAAGTATTGTAATCGTTGGTCGAAGTGATGGTAAGGTGATATATCGAATGCGCTGGAACACGTTGGCTCCATCGATTTCGGCTGCTTCATACGTCTCACGGTCAATGCTCAGAATGGAAGCCATATAGAACACGGCACCATACCCCACTGCTTTCCAAGCCGAGAAGAAGACCAAGATATATTTCCAATACTCCGTCGTTGTATAGATATCTAATTCAGGAATGTGCAACGCACGCAGCAGTGTGTTTACGGTTCCATGCTCGTAGTTAAACAAATTGTAAGCAACCGCCCCTACGACCACCCAGGATAAGAAGTAAGGTAAAAACATAACCGTTTGCGCTGTTTTACGGAACAGCTTGGACCCGATCTCCGCCATGAAGATGGCGACAATAATTTGCAATCCATTATTAATCAAAATGAATGCCGCATTGTACAGCAGTGTGTTCCTGGTTACTCGGAAGGCATCTCCTGTCAGAAAGAAGAACTTGAAGTTGTCCAAACCTACCCATGGGGACCCCATTATTCCTAAATCATAGCGATACTGCTTGAAAGCCAGCACAATGCCTGCCATCGGTACATAGCTGAACAGCAAGAAGTAAATCACAGCCGGCGCGATCATGAATAACAGCGCTTTCTTGGATCTCATGCGATACAGGAGTCCTGTTCTCATCTCTACCTTTCCCCCATCCGTTTCTAGTTGTCTCTCTCCTGTATCTAAATTAACAGGTTACTTGGAACGTGATAACCCGACAAAATATCGATTCCCTGTAACTTTTGCAGATGCGCCCTGTAGCTAGTGGTATTGCGTGTAAATATGAGATAATCTATAGCTACATCTAAGGGGGGTTGCCCGTCATGAAACTTCTATTTGCAGAAGATGAGAAATTCACGCGAGAAGGCGTACTCAAATCCGTCAGTTGGGAGCGTCTTGGCATTACCGAACTCCATGAAGCTGTAGACGGTCTGGATGCTGTTGCTATTGCGGAACAGTTCAAACCCGACATCGTACTCACTGATATTCGCATGCCGCGGATGGATGGCATCGAACTTGCCTTTCATCTTCGCCGGAAGTACCCGCAGTGCAAAATCGTCTTTATGAGCGGCTATGCCGATAAAGAATATTTGAAAGCCGCGATAACCTTGAAGGCGGTTAGTTATGTCGAGAAACCAATTGATGTGGAAGAATTGGAAGATGCTCTGCGGGGAGCAATTGATATCGTGTTAGAAGAACAGCGACATGTTGCCAATGATACGGTAGCCAAAGAAAATAAGAGCTACATGAAGCAAGAAGCCGCTTTGCAGTTGATTCGCGGCGGTTACGATGAGGATATGCTGCATAGTCGCTTATTGGCGGCTGATTTCACAGCTGTCATGCAAGCGCCCGCTGCAACAGCTGTCATCAAGCTGATTTCATCAGGATCACGGAAAGAATCGCTGGGTCATTTAATAGATGAAGCACTATCTGGCTGTGAGCTGCCTTATTTGTACGCTTGGAAAGATGATCATCACGTGATTGTTCACTTCTTTTCACAGCAGAATGACAGTATCGCAATCAGCCATGTTCAACATCTGTGCTATGAGCTGTCCACCGCCTTGAAGCGGGAGTATGATTTATTTTCGATCGCTGCGGGCAAAATTGTCCCTTCCGCCTATAAGCTGCAGGAGTCCTATACGAGTGCTGTGCTTCGCTTACAAGAGTCGTTTTTTCACAAACCGTGCTCCCTCATTTTGCATGATAATACGGGAAGTGACGCTCACTCGCTTCATTACGTTACGCAGCCTGAACAACTCGTCCGCTTCTCGGAAGCGTTGTCTGAAGAGCATTTTGCCGACGCCGATCAGCAACTCGCGACGATAACCGCCGATATTCGCCTGCATCCAGGTACGCTGATTGTTAGTGTGAAAGAACTCTACTACCGCTTCATTCTGGAATTGGACAAATTCGCCCATGGTCGGAACATCACCCTCTTCGACACATCGGAGGAGAATGATGTGGCTTGGAAGCTGATCCTGGAATGTCATTATTTGGACGATATCCACCGTGTGACAGCTATGAAACTAGACGAATTGAAAAAAGCCATTCAAGAACGCTCGAACGGCGGCATGTCGTCAACAAGCTCCCGAATTGTGCGTTTCATCCATCTCCACTATGCCGATGACGATCTTTCCGTCCAGGATGTGAGTGATCATATGCAGATGACGGCTTCACATCTTATTTCGATCTTTAAGGATGCTACAGGGAAAACGATCAAGCAGTATGTGACCGAATATCGGATGGAAAAAGCGAAGGAGCTGCTGCGCAACAACCGACTAAAGGTCCTCGATGTGGCTTCGCAAGTGGGTTATAAGGACGGGGAGCATTTCGCCAAAATTTTCCGCAAATCCACGGGTATGACGCCTTCCGAGTATCGGGAGCGGTGCCAGTCATGATCTTCTCATTCATTCAAATGCTGCGCAAATGGCTGTACAATACGAAACTGCGTCATAAAATCATGTACACCTATTTGCTGCTGATCATGCTTCCACTAGGCTTCTATCAATTCATTGCTTCTGAGAAAATGTCCGATATCATCATCAATCATGTCACCTATTCAGCTAAGCAAGGCTTCGATCAGACGTATTCTTTTCTGAATTATCGCGTCCAGCGGATTGCAGAGACAACGAATATTCTCGTCTCCAACTCCGCCATCTCAGATATTCTGATGGATAACAATGTAACCAGTGATATCAATCGTGAACTGCAGGAATACGCTAATCTCAAGAAATTGCTGCGCTCTATGCAGGATAGTCTCGATATTTCACGTGTCATCCTTTACGTGCCGAGTGCTTTTATTTTCGCGAATGAGTCTGAGAATTTCTTATCACTAAATGAAACCAAGGACAGTCCTTGCTTCGACCGTTTAAATGACTTGCATGCCAAATATTTGTGGTGCTCAGCCCCTGAGCTTGGGGGGAAAGCTACTCGTGACAATTCTTCGCTCTATGTCGTTCGAAGTATATTGGATCCGAACAATTATGCCATTCCGATCGGTCAATTGCGTGTTGATGTACAAGCGGAAACGATTCGTTCCATGCTGAGTAAAGCGAACGTGGTCAGAAACAGCACAACCTTCTTGGTGGATCAGAATCAACAAATCATCCTATCCTCGGATCCTTCAGTAACCACGCTAGTCAATTTGCCTGATACATGGGACGATGCAGTCTCCACCACTTGGCAAACGAATAACAATTACTATTTGTTCCGGCAACTGCCTTCCAATTGGGGGATGGTCACCGTCATTCCATTGCATGAGGTCGTGCAGCAAAGTCATCAATTGCGCAATGATTTGTTGGTTATTTTGCTCATCGTGACGGTCATCGCCTACTTATTAGCCTACCTCTTCTCCTTCTCCGTCACACGACGTGTCACGCAATTGACTAGCCGTCTAAGGGATGTGCAGAATGGAAATCTCATCGCGCTCGCTCAAACGCAGGGTCGAGATGAAATCGGTGAGCTGATCCAAACATATAATTACATGATCGAGCAAATAAGCTCTATGAATAAGGAGCATTACCGTCTGGGACAAGAGGTCAAAAATGCGGAGTTAAAAGCACTCCAATCGCAGATCAACCCACATTTTCTGTATAATACATTGGATCTGATTAACTGGATGGCGGACAGCGGGCTGAACACGGACATTAAGAAAGTCGTCAAAGCACTCGCTCGTTTCTACAAAGTCAGCCTCAGCAGCGGCAAAGATATTATCACCTTGCGTGAGGAGCTGCAGCATGTTTCGTTCTATGTGCAGATTCAGAATATTCGTTTTGAGAATAAAATCGATTTCCAGATTGACGTTCCTGAAGAGCTGCTTAATCATCCTATCCCGAAAATCACCCTGCAGCCACTTGTCGAGAATGCCATTCTTCATGGGATATTAGGTCGGACGCAGCGCGAAGGCAGCATCTCGATTCGGGCTTATCTGGAAGATCACACGATGCATCTCCTCATCAAAGATGACGGTGTAGGTATGAATCCCAACCTCATCGAGGATATGATGGCGGGCATTAGCCGCAGTCGGATCGGCGGGAGCAGCTTCGGCGTTAAGAACGTTGGCGAGCGTATTCGCCACTATTTCGGAGATCCAGCGAAGCTTATTTATCGAAGTGTCCCCGGTGTAGGGACCGAGGTTGAGATCACGTTTCCTTTTACGGATGAGGAAGAATGAGAATTCATGTAACCCTGAACTCCTCAAACAACTCTCACGAGCAACTACACAGCGAAAAGCCAGCGGATACCCGCTGGCTTTTCTGTACTTTATCTCATTTAATCAAGCTGATTGATGACAGCTGTCCACTTATCACTTTCCCAGGCCACCTGCGCGCCAAGCGCTTCAGTAGCAAATCGTAGTGGAACATACGTAGAGCCATCCGTGGAAATAAAAGGCGCATTCGAAAGTGCCTGCCTTGTTCCGTTAACTAGGGCTTCTTTCTTACCAATGGACAAAACAATCGTTTTTGATCCTTTCACAATGGTAACTTCTTGACGAGTTCCTTCCCAAATCACTTTGGCTCCCATAGCCTCAAACACGCCACGAAGCGGGATGAACGTACTTTCGCCAATGATTTTCGCCTTTGGAGAAACGTCTACATAGGTCCCATTGATACGAATACCCACATCATTTTGCGTATATTTCTTAGGCGGGTCCGTTTTGACTGGACTGCCTTTCTGTTCCTTAGATGGCTCAGCTGGATTTTCTACAGTTGTGAAAGACCATGATTTATTCTCAACAGTTACCGTATACGTTTCTCCATATGCAAGCTCATTTATAGGAATAATATGCCACGCGTTCATATCGCCAAGCTCTTGCTTTAATTTGTAAATCTCAATAGGTTCATCTCGACTATTCATCAGCGAGGCGGTCACGTCCGTCTTATCTTGAGCTACCCCTGCGTAAGTAATAAAATAACCTGACTTCTCCAAATCGAATTGTTCCAATGGATTCGGTATCTCGAACCCATAAAATCCAATCGGTACCCCTGTCTGTCCATCGTAGGGATAAACGCCTGTTCCTGTGTGGGTAAACCACTTCTTAGCAGGGTTTAGAACAAGTGCATGCTTGTTATACCCTACGCCTAGTAGTGACATGTCCGGAAGAATCAAACTCGCTCGATGAAGAGGAGCATCCAATAAAGACTGAACACCAATTTCTGGCGAATCGGTCGTAAACGAAACATCCTCAAACACACCGAATTTATCTGTATCCAGGCCTGCAGCGGCTGCCCGATCCCAGGGAAGTTTGCCAGAGAACCCTTGCATATTTGGTGTTTCTGTATGGCCGTTCTCTTGATTGAGCAGGAGATAATTCGCATGTTTTCCAGCTGCAGTAGTAAGTGAAGGATCTAATTCCATCAATGGAATGCCCATATGTGCCCTGACATCATTTAAATAGTCTAGTGCGGCGCTCTGATCGTCATTACTTGCAGCTAGTACACTGAGATTCCCGAATACCATGGATGCCCCAGATACCCCAGCAAGAACAACTGCTAACTTGACACTCATTTTCAACCAATTAGTCATTGTACCTCCGTAACACACGGTTTGATTTCCACGAATCATTCCTTTTCGACAAAATCCCTCCTAATTCCTGCAAAAAGGAGCACCCGTGCGCTAATTTGTCTTCCCTTAATAGAGAAATATACTTCTCTATTAGAAAAAGGCCACCGAGATCAGACTCGGCAGCCCTTGAATGTAATGAAATTTGCTCGCTTTGATAGTGCACCTACCAACCCATCCGTTCCTTCAGTGATGCGATCTGAGCAATGTGATGTCGATCATGCCATACCAAACGTTGCAGTGCCGTTTCCAGACTAAGTACGCCAAGGACTGGACTCGTAAAAGTCTTCTTGAAATCCGAAGAACTTAACGAACGGAGCACAGAAACAAAACGAATATGTATCGATTCCAGTAGCTGTATCGAAGCTTCAATCGGTACCTGATAATCGCTCAACTCTGCCCATAAATCTTCCCGGTATGAGCTTGCAATGGGACTGTCCTCTGTAAGGGCTCGCTTGAAACGCAGAAAAGCATTCATATCATTGTCCGCCATATGGTGAACGACTTGTTGAACCGTCCATCCGCCAGGGCGGTACGTTGTTAAACGTTGTTCCTGATTTAGATGTAAGACCGTCTTTCGCAATAAATTAGCTGTCTCCGCAACGTCCGTCACCCACTTATCCCGATCCGATTGTGTGGGATGCTCGATTCGTTCGAATCTCCCAATCGGGTATTGTAGATGTTCCATATCGATCGCCCCACCCTTTCAGTCTAATCTAACCGCTTTATCCGGATCTCTCAAATAATCAAACATACTCTTCACTTGTGCAATCGTGTTCCGTTCTGCTGATAATTCGGGAAGTTCACTTTCACCGAAAAAACGCACCTCACTCGTCTCCACCCCGACTAACGCTTCTCCGCCAATTATTTTGCAAAGAATAAACATCTTATAGATGTGATAGAGTTCAGGTGGATGAGCATGGAACTTTTTATCTAGAACAGCAAGCAACTTGACGGGCACCACATCAAAGCCTGCCTCTTCTCTGACCTCTTTCACAGCTACTTCCGAAGGTGAGTAACCAATATCGGCCCACCCCCCTGGTAGTGCCCAGGCTCCATCAGCTTTTTCCTTTACAAGAAGTATCTTATCCTCTTCAAAAACAACGCCTCGAATATCAACCTTCGGTGTGGCGTACCCGGTTTCATTTGCAAAGCTAAGGTTAACCGTATCCTTACCCACCAAAGTGTAAGTATCCAGAATATCAACACTTATTTCCCGAAGCGCCTGGAAACGTTCCAAATCGAAGACATCCTTCGAATACGTTAAACCGATTTGGGCAATCGATTGAATTTGTTTGGCCCAGTCTAACCATTTGAGGCTTACATCACGTTCTGTCATCTCTTCACACTCCTACTTTTCTCCCGATATATAACAAATGCGAGGAAACCCCCAACACCGATGGATCACGCGCTAGTCGAATGAGAAGTTCTATGAACGCGTCTTTTTCCCCACGATCCGTCCAATATTGCTTCTGTTCTTGCGATAACAAAGCCCCAAGATTGGAAGATCCAATCAGATCTAATGTCTCAAATCCTTGGCTTTCCATAAAAGGCTTGATGTCTTCCACATCGTAATAATAAGCCCCCGTGAAACGACCTGCATCTGTATGATTAAAAATACCTTCCTCTATAAAATGCTCAATCGCAGCCATATTGTCATTCGGTTTCCAAGCATTTGGGAAGAGCAACGAAGTTAGAAGCATTCGCATCCGACTTTGAAAAGCGACAAACACGATCCCATCGTTCTTGGTCACACGATACAATTCTCTTGCGGCAGCAATGCGATCCTCTTCTACTTGCAAATGATACAATGGTCCCAACATCAATGAAGCATCGAAGGTTGCATCTGATATCCCCTCTAAACGCGTTGCGTTCAGCGCTTGAAAGCCACTAAACATGTCTGCTAAACCCAGCTCATTTGCTTTATCTTTCGCAATCTCGACAAGATTAGGCGTAAGGTCAGTAAGCGTTACATGATAGCCGAGTTTCGCTAATTCCATTGCGTATTTGCCTGGTCCAGCCCCGTTATCTAGGACATGACCACCACGAGGGAGATACTTCTTCATGTAGTGCCAATTTACCGTAAACTCAATAGGCTCGCGATCTAGTCTTCCCCATTCATCAAACTTGGCATAGTAATCGATCACATTCTTCATTTGTTTTTCCCTCCCTTTTTGAAAATGCCAAAAAACCCATCGCCTACAAAGAGGCGACAGGTTAAACCTTCGCGGTACCACTCTTCTTGATTCGCAACATGAATCGTTACAAATCCTTGAGACCCGATCACGGAGGTTAACCGTTAAGATCTACATGACACTTCGATCTTACCGCTCATGGGTGAGTTGGGGAAGCTATTGGCTGTCTTCCACCGAAGCGACAGCTCTCTGGACAATAGATGTTCCTTACTAGTCCCAATCATTGCGTTTGGATATCAAATTAGTTGGATGTGATGTAAGTTTATATTCCCAAATACTTCCTGTCAATGAATTCTTTGACGCTACAAATGTTCTTTCAATTGACCAATGATTTCCTCATATTCTTGCTCAGACAATTGCTTATTGTCAGCGGGATTCATTTCGAACATTTTACCCCACGTGTACCCATCCTTATATTTCGGAACAATATGGAAATGCACATGAGGCATCGTATCGCCGAAGGCGCCATAATTGATTTTGTCTGGAGAAAATGCACGTTCTACTGCAGCCGCAGCCTGCGCCACATCACGCATGTACAGATCCTGATTCTCTTGAGATAAGTGAAAGAATTCAGTGTGATGCTCATTCAGGGCAACAATACAGCGCCCCTTATACGTCTGTTCTTTGAATAAGTACAACGTGGATACACGCAATTGTCCAATTTCAATCATTAAGTTCGCTAATGCCTCGTTCTTGCTGCAATAATTACATACTGGGGTCATGGTGGAAGTCTCCTATTCTAGCGATTAGTTAATGGATAACATTACTAGTATCATAGCATACTTCACATCGGAGCAGATACACTTCCTATTTGGAACAATACGGATCTGCCAGCTTCCTAACACGCTCAATACCGTCCCACATATCACCAGGGCCATCATAGACAAGCGTAAGCGGCCCTTCATAACCAGCCTGTTTGGCGATGTTTAAACAGCGAATAAACTCCGCCTCATCAGGATCTCCCTCGGCATTGGTTTGCGCTTTGGCATGGATGGATTCACTAAGTGGAATTGTTTGGACTAACTCATCGAATTTCTGTTCGCCTTTGAAATTCCCGAAATCGGATGTAAATCCAATGACATCTCCACACCCTTCCAAAATCGCTAGACAATTGTCGCCTGTTGAGGATAGGGATTTGAAATTTTCTGTCACAACGCGTACGTCATGATCCTTCCCATACTGTCCTAGCTCACGCAGCGCTTCGATCGATCGTGTTAAGGCATCCCTGTCCGATGGATCCGCTTCCCCTGCAATTATACGTACTCTTTCCGCACCTGCTAGGGCCGCGACATCGATCCAACCTTTGATCCATGCGATATCGGATTGTCTACGAACCTCATCTGGACTAGAGATATCCCCATATTCAAGCAGTAGTGTGTAAAAACGAAGTCCCGCATCCGCAAATGCCCCTTTCAACGCAAGCAGATATGCTTCATTCGTCTCTGCAAAATGAAAATGACACACTTCCAGCGAGGTGAACCCCTTCTCCGCTAGTACAGCTGGTAGTTCGAGCAAAGAAAGCAGTTCTGGTTGATCTTGAGCTTCCGTGAATTGCGTTTGCTTATTGTCATCCCAGCGAGTCCAACGCAAAGGACCTAAATTTCGATGTAAACTCCAACTCGTTAGCGATAAAAATGGCATAGCTACCATCCCTTCATTCCTCTATTTTGTCATATCTTATCAAAGTCGTTCTGGAATCGCCATATTCGAATGCGCAAAAAGATATCTTATTATGCTATTTTTCAAGAAAAAAAGCAGGCCGCCGCAGCGCCTGCTCTCCTCCCAACTATTTGATGCGATCCAAAAGCTCCGCTAACCGCTCATACGAATCCTGCATCCCTTGCTCCATGCCTGAATGCAGCATGCCGTCTCGATCTGCGACCGATTGAAACACTGACTCCATCACTAGCTTGGTCTTACCGCCTTCGAGTTCTTCGAATTTAGCCGTTTCGAGGATAACATGTCCCTTCTCCGGAAGTCCCTCAAACTCGAACGTTTGAATAATCCGCTCAGGCGCAGAAACTTCATGGTATACGCCGCGGAATGCATACTCATTTCCATTGTTATCCAAATGAATATACCGCCAGTTGCCACCGCTTCTCGGCTCAAACGTGTCCAATTTCATCGTTAGCTTGCGGGGCCCAAGCCATTCCACGATCAGCGCTGCATCCGTAAACGCTTTAAACACTAACTCTCGTGGCGCATTGAACACGCGTGTCATGCAGATCTGTTGACCTCCAGGCTCATAGGTAAGAATCGCTTCATTCTCGATCATAACCGTTCACTTCCTTTTCATTACAATAATAGGCTACTATCATATCGAATTCTAGGATGATATCCAATTCTGAATGCTTTGAGAACCTATATCCCTAGTTCATTGTGCTTTCTTCGTGTAAATAATACGACGCCAATCACCACGACACACGCCATAGATAGCCATGAGCTGTATAGGAAAACTTGTCTCATCCCATAGGCTGCGCTCATGAAGCCACCTAAGAAGCTGCCAATAATACGAGCAGCGCCAAGGCTGAGTAAACCGTTGAGCGTTTGCCCGCTTGCCTTCCATTCCGCTGGTACTTCGCGGTTAATGATCGTAGCAATCGTAACAGATAGTACGATAAAGATAACGCCATGCAAGATTTGAACAGGTAATAACCAGTGCGCCACTTCAATCTGGGAGAATAAGAACCATCGTAAGGCTGACGCAAGAGCTGCCACGAGTAAAATGATTGAGATAGGGACTCGCTTGAAAATTTTTGCTGAAAATAACAGAAAAGGCAACTCGCTCAAGGACGAAATCGTCATCGACCAGCCTAACATTACACTGTCCCCGCCCATTTGCTTGAAATAAATCGGAAAGAAAGCATAATAATAGCCAAGCGTAATTTGGATAATAAAATTCATGCCTATATAGAACATGAGTTTTCCATTTTTGAACAGCTCACGGAATTTCCGCCCCATTACATTCACAGGTCGCCCAGCGGCAGCTGGAAATCGCCATAAACAAAGCAAAGCGGCAAGCATCGTACAGGCGTAAACCGGGAACATGGAATTGATGTAAGACTTGGCAACGAACCCGAAAAGAAGTGACATCATGGCGAAGCCTACGGTTCCTCCCAGCCGAATCAAGCCAAAGCTCCATGTAGGCTGTCTATCTAATTCCTCTAAGGTAATGGCATCACTTAGCGCAAAAATGGAGGTCTGGAAAAAAGTAAAAATACAAATGATAACAAGAATAAAGAGGAATTGATGCGAGATCGGGAAGAACAGAATCGAAATACCGCTGCCGATAATTAATAACCGCAGGATGTGATTCTTAGATTTGGCACGGTCCCCTAACGCCCCCCATACAGGTTGACCAATCATGGCAATCAAGGGTCCGAGACTAAGTAGGACTCCGATCTGCTCTTGAGAAAACTTCGCGTTGTTCAGATACACCGGCATGAAAGTTCCATAAACCGCGTTCCCCATATAAATAACGACATAAAATAATACAAATGCATTCAGTTTCGTAGCTGTTCCCTTCTTTCATCTGTGGTTGCTAAACGATGCCTATCCGCATGCGGTAACCAAATAAGATGGATCGTTCTTCACCAGCGAATACCTTTTCCACTAACTGGCGAAACGCTGCTGCCTCTGCCTCAAGCTCTTTCGCACCTAACTTTATCGCGGATTGTAAGCTGCCCTGACTTAACGCGAGGTTGGCATAGCGAGTTGCATCGCATGACTCCCAATTATGAAACACAATTTCTCTTGCATAGCGGAATAAACCCGATGATTGGATTTGTTTCAAATGCTCGTCCTTGTTCCATTTATGCGCTTGCTCATGCTTCGGTGCCAGCTCAACAGCCCGTTGATGACCAAGCGACGTAAGTTTGATATATTGCTGCTCAATTTCCCAGTCAACGACAGGCGGCCAATCGCAATCATAAGCAGCGAAAACGCCACCAGTGCGAAGGATACGCGCGAATTCACGCAAAGTGCTTTGCGGCTCCATCCAGTGAAATGATTGTGAACACGTGACAACGTCTGCAGAATCGGAAGGTAGCTC
The DNA here is from genome assembly GCF_013141695.1 of Paenibacillus plantarum. Lineage (GTDB taxonomy): Bacteria > Bacillota > Bacilli > Paenibacillales > NBRC-103111 > Paenibacillus_E > Paenibacillus_E plantarum. The sequence goes on along the minus strand of NZ_WHNY01000075.1, from coordinate 811,716 downwards.
CAGTTCATGTGACAACCCGCTAATAAATTGAATCGCCTCTGGCTTGTTCATACTCTCCCATTTGGCTAGCGCTACTGCGCGCATGTCATCACTTGGCTCAACGCCGATGATCCGCTCTGCATCATTCAACCAGATAAACGAAGATAGCCCTGTGCCGCAGCCTACATCTACAACGGTTTGGGGTTGGCTGCCCAAATAAGATGTCAAAATCTTGATCAATTCCTGCGGCGCAGTTGGCCGGCTTTCATCATACAACGCACCGAACCCGGTAAATCGCTGTACATTACTCGTGCGAATATGTTCAATCATAGATTCCCTCCTCTGATTCATGACAAAAAAGCTCAACCAATGGATGAGCTTCTACTCGACATTTTTAACGTACATGAACGTGTAATCGTCCCTCTAGATGAAGTATGCCTTTATCTTGGACGGCTTCCTTCGCGAGGACATTGATTCGTTTCAACCACTCTTCTGGCTTATAATTGTTGGTTGTTGCTTGGACTAATCGCTCTGCATGATCATAACAGGTGTCATATCCACCTAATTTACGAATGACCTCGACATACTCAACAACAAGCTTTCGAGCACCTTGCGAGGTGTAACCGAAACTCTGAACAAGAGCATCAACGATTCCGCGTTCATACAGACTCAGCCGAACTTGTGTTTTCATAGTAGATCCACCTGCCTCCCGTAAAAATGTTATAACCAACAAAGCGAAGGGATGCTTCCCACTTCTCAGAGGAAAATACCACTTGATTGCCAAGACGCAACGCATCCAATTTCCGACCGCGTGTGGTGCGTAAAATTTGATCATAAAACCAATGTACATCTTTATTTAATTGTACTGCTTCTTCAATAATTCGTCCAGTATCCCCATCCGCCATTGGGCCTATAATGATATCCGGATGCTTGTGACATGGGTCCGCTTCTCCCTTATTCATGACACTGCGATGCGACATTACAAATTCAGCCCATGCTAAGGAATCACTTAGAAAAATGAGCGGCTCCATCTTCGCAGGAATTGAAATAAGCTCAATTTCAAGCACACAGGCAAGTTCATGCCCCATAATCGATCGAGCCGCTGCCTTACGTGCCCAATTTCGCGCCTGTGCTGCTGAGATGGTTGTATAAAATCCTTCGCCGAAATCACGGCCAGGTCGCCAATACCTGCTATCCAATAACTTATCTTTGAAAAGGTTGACGAGATTATCCGTTGTTCCATGATATAAACGTTGTGGTGTTATTATATCCATTTCGCTTTCCTCTGAAACCCCTTTCCATTCAAAATAGGCTAGTAAGCACCACGAATATGATCGTGAACGTCCGTCGCATAGAAGCTCTTCAGACGGACTAGCTCTTCCGAAGAAAACGCCGGAACTTCAAGGGTAGCTAAATTATCTTCAATTTGCTTGACGTTCTTGAAGCCAGGGATAATACAAGTAATGTGGGGATTCTCCAAAATCCAACGCATCGCAGCACGTGCCATGTTTCCACGACCTTCACCAATCCAAGCCAACTCCTGCGCGAGTTCTACGCCTTTCGCAAACGGCAGTCCTGCAAACGTCTCACCCACGTTAAATTGGTCGCCATTCACATTGAAATTACGGTGATCATCCGCTGCAAATGTGCTAGATGTCGTGAATTTCCCTGTTAGCAAGCCGCTGGCCAACGGAAGCCGTACCAAAATACCTACCCCAGCTGCGTTCGCTTGCGGAAAGAGGAGGTCTGCAGGCTTTTGACGGAACAAGTTAAAAATCACTTGCAACGCTTTAACACCAGGAACTGAGAGACAGAACAAACCTTCTTCCACCGTCTCCACGCTCACGCCATAGTGGCGAATTTTACCCTCGGCTTTCATTTTCTCAAGCACCTCGAAGACCGAACCATCCTTCAAGATCGCTAGCGGCGGACAGTGAATTTGATACAGGTCAATTCGCTCGCGATTTAACCGTTTCAAGCTGTTTTCGGCAAATTGGCGAACCGCTTGCTCGGAGTACGTCGCAAGATCATGAATATCACCCGAACGGCAAAACTTCGTGGCGATGTGTACCTCATCGTCTTTCCCTTTCGTCGCTTTCGCTAGGAGCTCTTCTGCGTGACCCGAGCCATATACATCCGCCGTATCAAAAAAGTTCACACCTGCCTCCATGGCACGGTGTAAGCCTCGAATCGATTCATCGTCATTTGCCTCACCCCAGCCTCCACCAATTGCCCAAGTACCGAAGCTAACCTCACTAATTCGAAGCTCTGTATCGCCAAGTTGACGGTATTTCATCATTCCCACTCCTTCTATGTAAATATTATCAAGCTGTTTCTAATAATTTTCATCTCTCACCATTTCGCCATAGGATAAGAGGAAACCTCCCTCTTTATGCAAAAAAAAGGGAGTCCGCTTATGACGGAACCCCCTTTTGGGATGGAGTAAACGAAAGACTAGCGTTTTCGTTTATTGTAACCCTTATCGTCGTATGGCTCCAACTTCTCGAGCCATAGTTCAAGCAACGCATCAACCTCAGATCGATAACTCTTCAGATCCGCGGCATCCAACATGATCTCATCACGAGGCTCAATACGATCTAGCACCTCAAATACGAACACTTGACCGCCGAACGTCGCCCAGTCCTTCTGGAGCTCATTGAAAGTATTGGTATTCATCTGCTTGCAAAATTCAAGCCGATTCTTCATACCATCGAGATCCATACTGCCGTTTACAAATATTTTATCGTTCTGGGTATTGCGTATTTGATACACACCCATGGCACGAAACGTTTGTTTATAATTGGTCGCAAGCTCCTTTTTCTTCTGTTTGTCTAACATGTTGATTAATACCCCATTTCTTTTAAAATCCTGGAAAGCGTACTTAAACGTTCCCCAATCAACTCTCCATCATCACTCAAAGCTTGACTGAAAAGCTTGATATCTTCATTGATTTTCTCATTATCTGTACATACGCCTACCGTCATCGCATCCCCTTGCAGGCCGATTCTGTCAATGATAGGATTCTCCGCGTCATACCCGTTCTCAAAGCGATAAGCGTCCTCTTGGAAATGAAGCTTCGTACGACATACGAGGATAGCAAGATCTAAAACACGGTGCAAAGGCAACTCTTCCGATTGGCGTGACCATTTCTCGCCCGTATAGCGCCATACTTTAGCCGAAATATCAACCTTTCCTCTGTCATTCCACTGAGCTAGACCTAAGGAAAGACCTTGCGTATCCGTGTTTTGCGTGTATCTACCGTCAATATTGGCGTAGTTCTCAGCTACGATAACAGGTTTATGTTTGAGTGTTGTTGGGATTTTCATTGTGATTCCTCCATGTTTGAAAATAAGTTATTTTGATTTAGTAATTTACTAATTTACTAAATATATAACCGTTGATTGAAGTATACCTCAGCTTCTTTTTCAAGTCAATGGATGCCTGTATGTAGCAGTATGACACAGATACTAGGAAGTCTGCGCCGAAAAAAACACAGGACCACCCCAACAGGGAATCACTGTGTTTGTTTTCCTTCTTATCCGCTATGCCCTACCGCGGTATCCGTTTTGTCGGCTCAGCAAGCACGCATGCCTCTGGAAGCATGTTGCCGGACGTCATTTTCGAATCAATCACATCTATGATCATTTGTAAGGAATTAATCTGATGTTGAATATTCTCCTTATGCTGCTGGAGCTTGACTTGTAGTTCGGGATGCTCAGTCAAATCGGACTCATAAGTTAGACCTAACGTTGGGAAATAATAAAGCACATTTCATCCCTATTCAACATAAAAATAGGTGAAAACGCTTGTTGATTTTTTAAAATGAGGAGAAACCCATGATTGTAATCGAAGGTATCAGTAAAATAGCCTTTGAAGAAGGAACGCTGTCCGAGTTAGAACTCGCCATTTATCAAAAGAAGCAGAATAGCCCTTTTATGTATCGTTATGATTCGGTATTCACCTTGTTGTTTGAATTGTACATGCGAACCCAAATCGTGGAGTCCTCTAGTTTGCTGAGTAAAAGTGGTGTTTATTTTGCTGATTTCAAAAACACGCTATGCAACCAGACGTATTGGACCATTACAGATCAGGGTAAGTTTCAGCTGAAAAGTGATGTTGCTCCTCAAGATGCGATAAGGGATATATTCACGAATGGAACCTCATACGGTTTTGAATGTTCAATGGCTGTCGTCGTTGTCTTATACAAAGCTATATTAGAGTCCATAGATCCTAGACATTTTGACATACTGTTTTCGGATCTTTTATTATTTAATTGGCATTCTAACAGTAATTTACGTCTGATCGACCGGACTATCCATGAGGAATCTGTGATGGGTGACGTTCTCTATTTCGAAAACCCTGAGTACGATCCTATGATTCCTTGGGGCAAAGGAGAAAATGTCGTCATGATGGGAAAAGGGCTCTTTTATGGACATGGTTACGGCCTCGGAATCGCGACTTCGAAAGAAGTTATTACTGTCCTGAATAAACACAGAATACCTGGTAGTACAATATCAGCCTATCTGGCGGACCGTTATGTACATCCAGACTTCTCTTATTATGCACTTTTTCAAAATACCGGACGAAAGAAACCCCTTATTGCGAAAATAGGAGAATGGATATATGTTCGAAACAATTGATTATTTAAAACTATTAATAAGATAAGCCCAATTTGCTTAGACATGTGCCCTGTTTACTTTTTCTTGCATAGGATGACGTATGCCTACACCGAAAGGGGAAAGAAAATGACACAACGAAATTCATCAACGGAGGGTAACCTCCCGATTTATCCATCTGAGACTAGAATGGAGTCCCATATGCCAGCTCAGCAAACTCCGACTTGGACGGGGGATAATCTTCCTATATATCAACAACCAGCCGTAAATCCCGGACAGCAATCTCCGATGCATCTACAACATGTTTCCCATGCGCAGCCTCAACACATGTACCACCCGCATCACCACTATGCCTATCACCCACACCATCATCATGCCTATCATCCCATGCACCATCTAGCATATCACCCTATGCATCATGTGGCTTACCATCCTATGCATCATCACCTTGCCTACTATCCACATCATACTCAGCATCCGCATCATCCACACCCTACTCATCATGCTCAGCCACATCAACAGCATCATGCTCATCATACTCAGCCACAGCATCATACTCATCATACAAATCAACAATAGCAGTATGTTACCGCGTCAATGAGCTGTATAAATCCATCGATTTCTTCAAATTTTTTACCAGATAGCGTGAATTTCTATCCCACATGCTAAGCAACTTTAAAAAAGTTATCCAATTTGCGGTTAGCTTTTTTAAAGTTTGCTGTAACGAGTATAACCTAGACCAATCGGCAAATTAACCGATACCTCGGTCGTTCCCGGGCTTCTTTTGATCGTAAAGCTGCATTTTTTTAGCAAAATATCTGAGGACACATACGGCAAGTCCTTACAATTATTTTCCACAATCGTTCCCTCCTCTTCAATTTCAAAGCGTATATTTTGGTTAAAATGTTGGCTGGACCCCAGATTTGAGTGATTTTACAAGCTTAAGTTCGGCATTAGAGCAAATTAAAAACAACGAGCAGTTGATTGATCTCCTTTACAACAATGCAGGTGGTAGCTTCCCCGAGTTAATGTATTCGAAGCATGGTCGTGAACTGCATTATGAACTGCAAACCGTCGTACTCTATATCATCACGATGGAGTTAAAGACGCTTTTGAAGAATGGAACGCTGAAGCGAGTCGTGCATACCTCCACTAACGCGTTCAATACGATGAAGCGATTTGACCCTGAAACTTTAGATAGCCCCGCGCAAAATAAAATGTTCTTCGGCCCTTATGCGGCGTCTAAACTCGCGCTATCCTTATGGACACAAGAACTCGCTCCCCATCTTGTAGCTCTGAAATTCGTCCAGCATGCACCACGGGTTCTTGAGAAAGTTCGAGCCATTTATGAGTATATGTATAATGAAGTTGGGAAATAATGAGTAGACGCGAACGGCGTTGTCTATACAGAAAAACTCCTGCAATCGTGCTTTACTAGCACTTTTGCAGGAGTTTTTCCTACTCACCTATAAGTCCTGACTTAGGCGAATCATATCGCGGCACTGAATGCCATTTTCAAAAATAGGTTCCTTATAATGCCTTGTAAAGAAATCGAGATCAACACCGTAGATGCGAAATCCGCACTTCTGATAGAGACTCAACTGCTGAACACCAGAATTTCCTGTACCAACCTCTATTGTCTGATAGTTAAGCGTTCTTGCCGTTTCCACCGCGTGTTTCACTAATTCCTTCCCATAGCCACGGCCTTGTTTCTTCGTTATCACCGCGATATTCACCAGTTCAATCGTCTTCGGTCTCGTTGGGAGCAGCAAATAAGCACCAATAACTTCATGGTTTTCTTCCAAAACGAAACATTTACTTTGGTACACATACGACTCGACCATCGCAAGCTCTGGGTCAGCTAATAGAAATAAGTGAATCGGATATTCTTCCGTTACTTGTAATTCTCGAATATGCAACATGCTGTATGCCTCCATCCAACTGTGATGGGTTTCAGAAATGAAACTTTGCTTTAATCATCGCTGCGACATCCTCTGGACTTACCCCTGCATTGTTGATCCGCATGTAATTTTCTCTAGTGATTTCACCATCTAGCGAGTTTAAACGGTTCTTTTCCATGCTTTCTAGTAAATTCTGTTCCGATTGTGCAACATTTCGCTTGGTAGGCTTATGCGCTAGTCGATGGGGGGTTTTATTCCGTTCTATTCTCTCTTCCATTGGTGCTTCAAGTTCAACGAAATAGATCTCGCCACCTTTGGATTCGAAAATAGCGCAAACTTTCTGCACGAAATCCCAATCGGCTTGCTTATCAAATGCCCATACGTACGTGAAAATTAATCCGTACAACTCACTTTTCGCGACAGCCTCAAAAATTTCAAAACGAAATAACTCAACTAATCGCCACGTTTCTTGGGAAAATCCGAAATAGGGATGTAGGAGATCAATCGTCATATGATTGTGAAAGAGCTTCAACGCGGTAGTTTCTTCAAGTGCGTGGCCGACTGTCATCTTTCCAACAGCTTGCGGACCGAAAATGAACACAAATTTCATAGCAGCACCTCACTATACTTCATCCCTACTCCTAGTTTATCATGCCTAATGGCGCTTTATTTGTATAAAATAAGTAAAATTCAAACTTTCCGGGTTGCTACTACTACAGGTTACTATTAGTCCGACTTTGCCGATCTAATCCCTCTGTCCGCGTCACTCCGTCGAAGTTGCGGAATGTAGTTCCCTTTCGCAGTACCACGATCCCCCGCTGGATCATTCTAATGAAAAAAACGGCCGCCCCGAGGCAGCCGCAACTTAATTATACGTAATTTTCAGGCCTAATTCTGCGGCACGTATTAGCGCTGCGTCAGAGAATTTCGGCTTTTTGTATTTGACTTCGAACTCTTCTTTCGTCAGCGGTGTCCAATTGAAATCGCGATTCTGATACACCCACGTTTTCGTTCCCCAATCCACATGAATGGTACGACTCGCTACCTTTTTCACAACACCAATTTCAAGAATAACACCTGTCTTACCAAAAAACTTCGCACAGTACTTCCCGACCATTTCACTCACTCGAAACATCCTCATTTCCATTAGTCAAATCACGTAGTATGCCAATTGCGATTTCAAAAGTATCCGCCTCAGACTGAAATTCATCCAGAAAGGATTTTCTGAAAATCCGTTGGATCTCTTGTCCCAACCCGGCAACACTTATCTCTTCCATATGCTTAATTATATAAATGGTAACGCTGCGACCCTCACCATCGTATTCATCATCTTGACTTCCATCGTCTAGCAATTGAATCGGATCCCACTGATCAAGATGATACTTCACAACGCCAATGATCGGCGAAGGATCAAACGGTAAGGATGCTAAGTACTTATTCTCTTTCCTGATTTCATTCTTTATACTCCAGAGCATATAATTCATCTTGGTCTCTTGCGATACAGCACGAAATTCCACAGCGTTTGCCTCCTTTGTTGGACACCAGCTTCATCTGCTGATTCCGTCAAAACAGATCAATCCGCTGCAGTGTCGCCCTTAGCAGTTTATCATGTTAGCTGGAGGATGCCAACTATTTATATTTAATTACCTAAATTATTAATGGCATTAACTATAAATATTCTCGTCTCTGCCAATCGATTTCTATTGTCATTTCGATCCTCCGGCTCCAACCAACCAAAGCCATCCCCAACATATCTCGGGAAAATATGAACATGCACATGGCCTAAATCATTGAATGTACCACCATTTTGGAGGATCGTAACGCCATCTGGTTGATAGAGTGTTTTAATCACGCGTGACATTTTCATCACTGCTTTCAGCATGGCTGCTGATGTCTCTTCCTCTAATTCCTCCAATTCAGCCACGTGGTGCTTGGGAAGCAATAGAACATGTCCTTCATTTAACGGAGCGATATCTAAAAGGCAGGTCAACCACTCATTCTCATAGACAACGTTAGCTTGAACTTGTGAGTTCGCTAGCTGGCAACCTAAGCACGTATTTTCCATCTTACACATTCATCCTTCCAGACTTCAGATTAGCGCAAATCGCTACTTATCAATTCCATTCATCCCCTGAATTTACCTGCTGAAACAAAAAACAGCCCCTCCACAGAGTGACTGCATAGCAAACCGTTCAACTCGAATACGTATAAAAACCTTGCCCAGACTTGCGTCCAAGTCGCCCAGACTTCACATATTTCCTCAGGAGCGGACAGGGTCGATATTTGGAATCCTTAAACCCCTCGTGGAGAATTTCCATGATCGATAAACATGTGTCCAACCCAATGAAATCAGCTAGCTCCAGCGGTCCCATCGGGTGGTTCATCCCGAGTTTCATCACCGTATCTACAGCTTCAACCGTTGCTACACCTTCATATACTGTAAAAATGGCTTCATTAATCATCGGCATCAGAATACGATTCGAAACGAATCCTGGAAAATCCTGCACCTCAACCGGTGTTTTTCCCAGTTCTTTGCTAAGTTGAAAGATGGCGTCGAATACATGCTGGGACGTTTCCAGACCTCGAATAATTTCAATCAGAGGCATCACGGGAACCGGGTTCATGAAATGCATCCCGATAACTTGCGAAGGTCGTGTTGTCGCCGCAGCAATCTCGGTGATCGGCAGTGATGACGTATTCGTTGCCAGAATCACATGAGACGGACAAATCCCATCCAACTTCTGAAAAAGTGCTGTTTTCCAAGCCATATTCTCAGATATCGCCTCGATCACAAGATCCACCTGCGCAGCCTCTTCAATAGCTCCCGTCAGTTGAATGCGACTAAGAATGCTTACTTTCGCTTCCTCCGTCAACCTTCCTTTCGCAACATTCCGATCTAATTGGTTGCTAATGACCAACATGCCCTTATCGATCAAAGGCATAGATAGATCATGCCAAAGTACCCTGCGGCCAGCTGAGGCAGCTACTTGCGCAATGCCGCTCCCCATCTGCCCTGCCCCAATTACCATGATGGTTTGTATAGACATCGTTCATCGCTCCTACTGCTTCATCGAACCGAACTACCAGCACCGAATAGGGTTCCTCGGCTATTCCACACGAAGCAAGATCGCATCACCTTGCGCCGTGCCGCTGCATATCGCTGCAATCCCATAACCACCGCCAATTCTGCGAAGCTCGTGGATTAAAGTGAGAATGATGCGTGTTCCACTCGCACCAATGGGATGACCGAGTGCTATGGCACCGCCATTAACGTTAACGCGTTGCGAATTCCACCCCAGCATACGCTCGCATGTCAGCACGACAGCGGCAAAAGCTTCATTCACCTCGAATCGATCTATTTGATCCAGTGTCATGCCCTTTTGCTGCATTAGCTTCCGAATCGCCAAAGCAGGTGTCGTCGCAATATATGGCGCTCGCTCGCCTACACTGGCATGGCCGAGTATCGTGGCTAGCGGTATAACGCCCTGTTCTAAAGCAGCTTCTCTCGCCATTACGACCAAAGCTGCTGCGCCATCATTTACACCTGGCGCATTTCCAGCCGTAATGCTGCCTTGTTTATCGAATACAGGGACTAATCCGGCAAGCTTAGCTAAACTCGTATCTGCACGTGGTCCCTCATCACGGTCCACCACAATTGTACCCGCTTGGACAGGTACGATTTCCTCTGCACAGTAACCATTGGACATCGCCTGCAAGGCTAATTGATGACTGCGCAAAGCCCACTCATCCTGCTCTTGACGTCCAATGTTGCATTCAGCAGCAATGCGACTACCGTGAAGCACCATATGCACGCGTTCGAACGGACATGTCAGTCCATCATGTATCATCAGATCGATCAGTCGCTGTTCGCCCATCCGTGCGCCCCAACGCGCATGCGTCGCCAAATATGGCGCGTTGCTCATGCTTTCCATGCCGCCTGCCACAAGTACCGACGCATCACCTGCACGGATGATTTGGTCGGCCATGGTCACACTGCGCAGCCCCGAGGCGCACACTTTGTTGATCGTCTCCGACGTTACACTCCACGCCAGTCCCGCCTTGCGAGCAGCCTGACGTGAAGGAATTTGTCCGGCACCTCCTTGCAGCACCATACCCATGATGACTTCTTCGATCAATGAAGGATCCAGAGACGCACGTCGTATGGCTTCCTTGATGACGATTCCCCCCAGCTCGACAGCTGGGACATCCTTCAACGCGCCGCCAAACTTACCGAATGGGGTTCTCGCACCGCCAACAATGACGCTTTCTCGCATACACCTCGCCCTCCAGTCCAAGCTCACCTCATCTTCATCAAACGAGCAATTGCTCTCCGCTCCTCATCCATTGTTGCTTCTATCATTTGGAGCATTTTCGCATCACGCATGTACCGTTCAACGGGGAAGGCTTTCGTATATCCGTAACCACCGTGGATTTGAACAGCTTCAATCGTAACCGCCATTGCCGTATCTCCTGCAAATAGATTGGAATACGCCCCTCCAACTGCTCCCTGGCTCTCACGCCATGCGGCTTGATACGTAAGCAGTTTAGCAGCTTCAATTTGTGTAGCCATATTCGCTAGCTTGAATGCGATAGCCTGCTGCTGTGCAATTGGCTTACCGAATTGCTTGCGTGTCTTCGCATAGGAGACAGACACATCCAATGCTGCTTGCGCGAGCCCTACCGCCAGTGCAGCGATGCCGCTGCGGGCAGACTCCAGCGTCTGCAGAGCAATCCGCAGGCCGTCTCCTTCCTCGCCAAGCCGATTCGCTATTGGAATTCGGCAATCAACCAGTTCAATAGACATGCTAGGTGAGCCACGAAGTCCGAGTTTTCTTTCCTTTTTGCCTAACAAGAAGCCTGGAGTGCCCTTCTCAATAATAAAAGCACTACTCTCGCGTGACATAGCATCATTTCCCGTCGATGCAAACACCACATATACATCCGCATCACCCGCATTTGTAACGAAAAACTTCGCACCCTGCAGCACGTAATTATCCCCGTCACGCAATGCTTGCGTATGCAGAATTAAGCCAGAAGCCCCCTCAGTATGCGTACTTTCAGACCACGCATAAGCCCCTAGCTTTTGCCCATTTCCCATCGGACCCAGAAACAACTTCTTCTGTTCCTCGCTGCCAAACATCGAAATTGCCATACCCGCCAACCCGCTATGCACGAAAAGTGTATACCCCGTCGATGCGCATGCACGAGCTAACTCCTCCAAAACCAAACAATTCGTCAGAGCATCCGAGCCAAGTCCCCCATATAACTCAGGTACCAGAATCCCAGTTAAACCAAGCTCCCCCATCATTTCGAATAGATGACGATCAAACCGTTCTTCTTCATCTCGAAGAGCCGCAGTTGGCGCAACCTCCTCGGATGCAAAATCGCGCACCATCGTGCGAATCATTTCCAATTCCTCTGAAAGGCTATAATCCATGTGGAGCCCTCCCTCAAGCCGCTTGCACTTCTAGAGGTTGTTCAAAAAGTCCAATTTTGATCACGAAGTAGTCCATGAAGCGTATTCGACATCGAATATTGAATTCAGCCGGAACTTCCGGTGCTCACGTAGCTTCCACTACGCTCCGCTCCTCATTTCCTAGCTTCTTTCAATCTTCTCGGTGCTGAAAACCCGACTTTTTGAACACGCACTTCTAGCTCTTATCCTCCCAAGTTGATCGTGCAATAGAACCATCCAAGGCCTCATAATCTTCATAGCGAATGGCTTGATATAACTCACTGCGCGTTTGCATGTCAGCTAGCGATCCGATCTGCGTCCCTTGCTGACGAATCTCCTCAAATACCCGCTCATAAGCTTTAGCAGCGACACGCAGCGACGTTACCGGATAGAGAACCATCCGAAAGCCCCAACTTTCGAATTGCGCAGCCGTATAGTACAGTGTACGTCCAAATTCCGTCATATTAGCCAAAAGTGGTGCATCTACTTCCTTTCGAAAATGCTGAAACTCCTCCTCACGCTCGAGCGCTTCTGGAAAAATAGCATCCGCCCCAGCGGCGAGATAGTGCTTTGCGCGGGTAATGGCTTCCGCCATGCCTTCTACCCCTTTCGCATCTGTCCGTGCAACAATATATAGCGTCGGGCTGACGGCTTTGAGTGTGCGGATTTTTTGACACATTTCTTCGGTGGAAATGAGTTTTTTACCACTGAGATGCCCGCATTTCTTCGGCATATCTTGATCTTCAATTTGCACGGCGGCAACTTTCGCCTCCACCATCTCCTTTGCGGTCCGTGCGACATTCAGGATGCCGCCATATCCCGTATCGATATCGACCAATAACGGGAGTCCCGATGCTCGAACGAGTTCCCTAGCTCGCTCTGCTACCTCGTTGGAATAAATAAGACCCAAATCAGGCAATCCTCGACTGGCCGTATAAGCAGCACCGGATAAGTAAAGGGCCCCAAACCCTGCTTGCTTAGCGATTCTAGCTGCCATGCCATCGTGAGTGCCAACGATTTGGACAATAGGACCCGCTTCAACGAAACGTCGCCACCCTGCAGCTAACTGTTCTTGGCTCGGCTCCTCCTCAATCAACCATGACATAGTAACCTCCTGCCTCATTCAGCCGATCTGTCTACCATTTAAATGACGAAAAGCGACATATACGCAGGCACAGGTGTCTGAATGAGCTTCTCGTAATCGAGTGATAGCTTCATAATTTCTTCTGTTTGCTTCCTTGGAAACCGCGTTTGCACATTCGCTTTGAACTTTTCGATCACTTTTGGCAGTCCCTCCGCCCGCCGTTTCCGGTGTCCGATGGGGTATTCACAAACGATTTTTCCCGTCGACGTTCCATCCTTAAAATAAATTTGAATGCTATTCGCGATAGATCGTTTATCTGGATCCAAATAATCCTTGCTGTACTGCTCGTTCTCGACAACAACCATGCGTTCCCGAAGTGCATCAATACGCGGATCAGCAGCGATATCATCTTCATAATGCTCCGCAGTTAACGTACCATACAGAAGTCCGATGGCCACCATATACTGTAAACAATGATCACGATCCGCTGGATTGTGCAAAGGGCCTTTTTTATCAATAATACGCATCGCTGATTTGTGAGTTGTTAACATAACTTTTGTTATGTCTCCAAAACGATCTTTAATAGGTTCATGGAGAGTAAGTGCACATTCAACAGCGGTTTGCGCGTGAAACTCGGCTGGAAATGAAATTTTGAACAAAATATGTTCCATCACATAGCTGCTCAAGGGTCTGGCCAATGTTAGCGTCTTGCCTTCGAAAAGCACATCCTGGAATCCCCAGTTCGGCGCTGTCAGCGCTGAGGCATACCCCATCTCACCTCCGACTGCCATCAAAGCCAAGCGAACAGCCCGGCTCGTAGCATCTCCCGCAGCCCAAGATTTTCTAGAACCTGTATTTGGCGCGTGCCGATACGTGCGTAAACTCGCTCCATCAATCCAAGCATTGGAGATGGCGTTGCATACCTCTTCCTTCGTCCCACCCAGCATGACGGCAGACACTGCGGTAGAAGCGATTTTCACCAGATGAACATGATCCAAGCCAACTGCGTTCAAACTATTTTCCAGTGCGAGCACACCTTGAATTTCATGCGCTTTGATCGCCATCGTTAAGACATCTTTGATCGTAAAAGGTGCCTGCCCCTCGGCCATACGTTTCCGACTCACATAGTCGGCAATTGCAAGGATACTGCCTAAGTTGTCGGATGGATGCCCCCATTCTGCCGCTAGCCACGTATCGTTGTAATCGAGCCACCGAATCATACATCCAATATTGAAAGCCGCTTGAACGGGGTCCAATTCGTATCGCGTACCAGGTACGCGAGCGCCGCCGATCACCTCTGCACCTGGAACAATCGGACCGAGATGTTTCGTACAAGCTGGAAAACGCAGCGCTAGCAAGCCTGTTCCCAGTGAGTCCATGAGGACATGATGAGCAATCTGATAGGCTTCCTCACTCTCAATCTCGGCATGCAAGGCGTAGTCTGCAATCTCTACAATGAGCGGGTCAAAAATCATCTCCCTCTGAACAGGTTCTCTAGACGTACTCATACAATCTCGTCCTCACTTTCTGAAACAATATTCCCTTGAGGCGGATGTAAATCTCGCGCGCCTGTATAATGAACACGTGGTCGGAAGAGGCGATTGTTCGCATGCTGCTCCATCACATGTGCGCTAATACCTACCGTGCGCGCTGCAAGGAAAACAGGTGTAAACAACTCAATTGGAATGCCAAGCAAGTAGTAAACAGGCGCGGCATAATAATCCAAATTGGGATGCAGCCCTTTCTCTGTCCTCATCACGTTTTCCCCACGTACGCACATGTCATATAGTTCCTGTTGATTACATGCCGGTGCGAGCTTCGCCAGCGCTTCCTTCATCAGCAATGCGCGTGGATCTGGTTTTCGCATATACACACGGTGTCCGAAGCCCATGATGCGCTCCTTTCTTGCAAGCTTAGAACGAATCAACGCTTCCAAATCATCTTCTGTACCCGCTTCAAGCAGCATGTGCATGACTGCTTCGTTCGCTCCTCCGTGCAGCGTTCCTTTCAGAGAAGCAACCGCGCCAACAAGCGCGCCATAAATATCTGACTGCGTGGAGGCGATGACGCGCGCCGCAAAAGTCGAATTCGGCAATTCATGCTCACTGTACACAATCAGCGATTGATCAAATATCGCCACCTCCATCGGCGACGGAATTGTTCCCGTTATCATGTACAGAAAATTAGCTGTATAAGACAGCTTGGGATCTGGTTCAATGAGCGGTTGCTTCGTGATAGCCCGGTAACCATAGGCGACAATTTGCGGTACTTTAGCCAACAGTCGTAGCGCCTTACGTCCATTCGCCTCGAGTGATCGATCATCGAGTTCGTCATCAAAGCTCGCTAACGCAGAAATGCTCGTTCGCAGCACATCCATCATATCGGCTCGATCCGGCATCAAATGGAGCATGGCACGCACATTTGGCGGTAATCCATAGACCGCTTGAATCAGTGATTCAATCGCTTGACGCCTCGACTCATTAGGCAATTCACCTTCTAATAGCAATCCAACTACATCCAAATAGGTCATTTGCTCAGCAAGCTCCATCAGATCATACCCTCGAATCACAATCTCTTCCTTCTCCACATCGAGAAATGAAATGCTAGTCTCACTGGCTATCACATGCTCAAGTCCAGGCAAATAGTGATCACTCATGTTTTCGCTCTCCCTTCCTACGTGGTTTCAGAAAGCAGCAAACGCGAAATCACAATACGCTGAATCTCATTCGTCCCTTCATAAATTTGCGTCACTTTGGCATCTCGCAGATAACGCTCCACCTTCGACTCCTTCAGGCAACCCCATACGCCGCAGAGCTGGACAGCACGCAAACATACTTGAACAGCCATATCACTGGCAAAAAGCTTCGCACTGGCAGCCTGTTTCCCATACGGAAGGCCTTGGCTTTTGCGCCAAGCGGCTTGATAGGTCAACAGTCTTGCGCCTTCGATGTGCGTGGCCATCTCCGATATATGAGCATGGAATTGCTCGCCGGTGAGCGCGCTGACTCCCGCACCATAAGCAATGACAGCGTCCAAGGCCCCTTGGCCGATGCCTGTGGCTTGTGCGGCAATCCCGATTCGCCCGCCATCCAGACTTCGCATCGCGATGCGGAATCCTTCGCCTTCCGGACCTAATCGGTTGTCCGCAGGCACGCTGCATGCTTCAAACCTCAGCTCCATCGTTGTGGATGAACGAATCCCGAGCTTATTTTCTTTGATTCCGAAAATAAGCCCTTCCATGCCTTTCTCCACGATGAAAGCCGTGGTGCCTTTCTGTTTGTTCTGCGCATCCGTTATGGCGAACACAATATAAACCTCTGCCTCACCGCCATTCGTAACGAATAGCTTGGAACCGTTAAGTACGTAGGCATCTCCTTCCTTCGTTGCTGTCGTGCGCATTGCACCGGCATCAGAGCCGGACTCACTTTCCGTCAGACAGTAGGCGCCGAGCTTTTTACCTTGTGCCATGGGCAGTAGATATCTTTGTTTCTGCGCATCTGTCCCATACGTATGAATCGCCCAACTGGCCAGCGACGTATGCACGGAGAGCATCACGCCTGTTGACGCACAGACACGAGAAAGCTCTTCAATCACCATCGCATAGGTGAGAAAATCGTAGCCTCCCCCGCCGAATTCACGTGGCCAGGGAATCCCTGACCATCCAAGCTCTCCCATACGGTCAAAAATATCTCGATCAAACCGTTCAAATTCATCCCTTTCCTCTGAAGTCGGCTCCATCTTCGCGAGTGCAAACTCACGGACTTTAGCCCTGATATTTTGCTGATCTTGGGTATAAGAGAATTGCATGCGACGACCTCCTTCGACGTGCTCATGCTGCTAACACCAGATTGGCCGAGGTTGATTGGGTCGATCGTACTTCTTTGGACAAGTTGTAAACGCTTTCAATATATGTTATATATACACGCTTTTGTTAGGCATTAGACTGTGCCGCGGCAAAAAATGATCTATTCCTACTGTCCATTACCTTTTAACCTGCATGACCTTCATTTTCCCCTTACCACTAATCCTCGTCGCTCCTTTAACTGCACTTCACATACCACTTAAAACTTATCATTCTTGAACGCGCTTTAAAACTTATTGCCGCAAGCTATGCGGTTCCTTTACCTCTAATCAGCCCCATCGCCTACTTATCTCCTTTACCACTAATCACCCACTCTCCTCCTCTACTCATTTACCACCAATCAACCTCTCGCCTCCTTATCTCCTTTACCACCAATCAACCTCTCGCCTCCTTAACTCCCTCACCACCAATCAACCTCTCGCCTCCTTATCTCCTTTATCACCAATCAACCTCTCGCCTCCTTATCTCCTTTACCACCAATCAACCTCTCGCCTCCTTATCTCCCTCACCACTAATCAATCTCTCGCCTCCTTTATCTCCTTTACCACCAATCAACCTCTCGCCTCCTTTATCTCCTTTACCACCAATCAACCTCTCGCTTCCTTATCTCCTTTACCTCTACACGCCCCAAAACTGGGATTAGATGGAAAATACACAGTTATTTCAGCGGAAAATTTGATTTTAGAATGATTAGGTGGAAAATACGTTGTTAATTTTGCAGTTTTCATTATTTCCGCCCGTTCCGCACCAAATTAACGTCATATAATCCAGTTATTTCATCTTTTAGTCTCAAAACAGCTGAATTAGCTGTACATTTTCCAGTTAATTGCATTTTTCCGATACCTGGGATACAAAATGCAAGACATCAAAAAAGAGGAGCAGTCATCTGCTCCTCTTCCGCGAACTATTTCAACCTTTATTCCGACTTCATCACAACGCCTGCCGGTAGAACCCGTTCCACATGCTCGCGCAGCGATGCATTCGTATACAACTCATCGCTGAAAATCGCAATAATCCCACTATCTTCTCGCGTTCGAATCAATCGACCCATCCCTTGACGCAATCTGAGCAGCATATAAGGAATATCGACTTCTTCATACGGAGAAACAGCCGCTTCACGCTTCGCATTAAATACCGGATCTTGCGGAGGGAACGGCAACGCCCAGACGATGACGTTGGAGAGCGATGGACCCGGAATATCTAGTCCCTCCCATAGGCTAACCGCAGCCAGCACACTGTGCTCATTCTCTTGAAACGATGCAATCACATGCGAGATTTCTTGATCTCCCTCGTAGAAGAAGGTTAAATCCTTGCAATCCGAACGGTCATTCATCTCTTTTTTAAAACGCTGCAATTCCTGATGTGTCGGGAACAAAATAAGCGCTCTGCCTTCTGTTCTTTTCAACAAGCTGGCGGCTGAAGTCATCTTCTCCTGGAAAGTTCCCCCCTCCGAGAAACGAGGAGCTACTACTTCCATCCGTTCCGCGTAGTCATACGGTGAGTCTACCGAGAATGATAAATATTTCTCAAGGCCTAAGCTGTTCGCCACATAATCGAACTTACCCTCTACGGATAGTGTAGCCGACGAGAACACGATTGGCATTTTGGAGGAAAAGACATACTCCTTGAGAACTTCCTTCACCGTTCTTGGCATTACAACAAGACTCAGTCCTGTAATACTTTCCGTCGCCCAGCAAATGAAGGATTGATCGTTGCGGAATAACGCGAACGCCTTCTGCATCATTTCTAGATGCTCTTCAACTATTTTCAGCTGATAGTCATTAAGAGTAAACATTTCCCCCTCAAAGACAAGCTCCTCTTCAATCTCGGATAAAATATCACAGAGCGTAAGAATCTCTCTTTTCAAGAGATCACTCATAACGATTTGTTTACGGTCAGAGCCCGCAATCGGGCGACAACAGCTTTCCAACACTTCAAACATACGTTCGCTCTGCTCAATCGCACGATCAATACAGACAGCTAAGGTTTCACGAACTTCCCCTTTTAACAAGCGAATGACCAATTCCTCGAATACCATATGCTTCAGCTTATAGGTCAAAGCCTTTTGAGCAGCGGATTCCATCAGATGTCCTTCGTCAAACACAACAGTGCAATGATCCGGCAATAGTGGCAGCTGTCCTTCACGCTTTCTTCCGTCATATGTCCATACATGCTCCATGTAGAAATCATGCGAACAAATGATTAAATCGGCCGATTTCCGGTAAGATTCACGCGACAAGGTTTGTCCACAACGATGCCGCTTATCACACACAAAACAGTCTTGATAAGCATCCCAGTTCATGCGGTGCCACTGCTCATCGTTCAGCTGCGGATAGTTTTTGCGATCTCCATAAGCATGGAATGTTTGTAGCGCTTCACGCGTATGCACAAAATCAGGAAGTCCCTCATACACTTCACGATACAGCCCCGTATCTTCATGACCGAATCTGGCCTCATCTAGCTTGACCAAACAGGCATACTGATCTGGTGATTTTGCTAGTCGTGCATCGATTTCCATATTCAAATGGCGAGAAATTTTATCAATATCTCCGCCAGGTTTCACAAGCTGCTCAATGAGTGACTCATCAGCACAAGCAATGATGGCCGGCTTCTTCGTAAAGCGCGAATAGCATAGTGCATATAATAAATAGACTAACGTTTTGCCTGTCCCAACGCCGGCTTCCGCAAAAATCGTCTGCTTCTCAGCATAAGCCCGCTCTAGCTGAAACGCCATGTAAATCTGTTCATCCCGAACCTCAAAGCCCGCTTCAGGTAAAATGTCATAAAAGATATCCGCAATCCAGTCGGACACCTGCTGCATATATGGCTGTGCATGATCATATGCAAATGGATAACGTCCCACGTGTGTGCCCCCAACCCTCTAAGTTAAGAATCAAACTTGTATTATCTCATGAAAGATGGCTAAAAGCAAAAAACTCATTCCACAGCCTACGTGCTGTCCGGAATGAGCCTTTATTTTACATGCTAAAACGTTCGCGATATCCACATTTACGGCATAGTTCCTCAACCACTTCACGTCTAGAAAAGCCTTCGAATAACCGATTCGCTCTCTCACCCTCTACGATTTCGGAGAATGGCGTGTGGTTAATATTCCCCAAGTTAATAACTCCTTCCCCGTCTAAACAACAAGGAATAACGGTTCCGTCAACGAGAATACCTGCTTGATTGCGCAGCGCATGGCAGAAGCCAGGTCCCTCAATCTCCTCCGCTTTCAAATCCGGCCATTGGAACTCATGATCCTGATTCAGATACACACGATCAGCGAGCTTTACGCCAGTTCCGCGGACGAATTTCTCATCGATTTTGTAATCGAGTTCGAACTCTTTCTCTAGCAATTCCAACACTTCACGATTCCGATTCCGTTCCAAATTCGTTTGATTGTCGGTATCCAAATTCCATAATCGAAAGGAAATAATGACATTCGACTTCGCAACGATTTCCTTGGCAAAACGCAGAATGCTCGTCACATAACCTTCCTTATCCTCGGAGCCTTCATGACCGTCAAAGCTGTGTAAGGAAAAATTCATTTGGCGAAGCGCCGGTTTATCAAGCAGCTTGTGCCTATTTTTATTAATGAGCGTCCCGTTTGTTGTGATATTTACTTTGAAGCCTTTTTCGTGGCTTAGGTCGAGTAATTCATCGATTTTGGGATGGAGCAGCGGCTCACCTTTCACATGCAAATAAATATGATCCGTATGCGGCTTAATTTGATCAAGGATATTCGTAAACGTATCTATTTTGATGAAATTCGCTTGACGCTTCGTCTGTGGACAGAACGTACAAGCCAAATTGCATACACTCGTAATTTCAATATAAAACTTCTTGAACTTCTTCATGGTCGGACTCCGTTTCTTGTTTGCGCTACTATGATAGAGGCTATTATACCAAGTGAGGCTTCTGAATGAAAGGATTTCACACTTTTTTAGAAAAACAATTGGACCATCCAGCCAATAAAGTACGCCGACGGAACGAGAAAAATTTGTGCTAACAGCGTTCCTAGAAAGCGTGTAGTCATGAGTAAAGCGTAGATTTTGCCTAGCTGCTTACGTTGTTCTTCGTCGTGCAATGCCTTATCGGTAATGAGACCCAACTGAGGATCAATGAATATGGTGAGCAAAATAGTCGCAATTCCGTTGATCAGACCCGACGCTTGTGAAGCTGTAGTTGCATAATCTGGCCATAAATGAGCCGCATATAAGGAGGCTAGAACACCTACGGAATAGAACGCTGTAACGACAATATTGATGAATAGGAATCGTTTGGAAATGCCGAGATAACGGAACTGGCTTAGTTTCACTTTGGGCTTTTTGATATATTTGGTCGTGTTCTTCAATTGTGAAATGGTTACATTCGTGAGCATCTTCGGCAGTGATCCTGCAAGTTCGAGACGAGCAATAACTCTAGCACTTAAGTTGATAAAAGTAGGAAACAGCGCAATCGCGATAATCGTCCCGATTGACGATGCCAGCAAAGAAATGCGTAAATATCGCACCAAATCAAACGTGGGCTCATGCTTGGCAAAATCCACAAAATTCGCTGTCATCGGCGCCTGAATCAGGTTCGCTGTGCGCGATACCAACACGACGATACCAACCAGCGATAGTGCTACAGCGAGTTTGTTCACCCGCACCCCCGCATACCGAATCGAGTATGACAGTGTCTCGGCTGTGTGAATGATCATGGTCAAAATGAAAACCAAAATGAGCGTGTTGATCATGCGAATTGTTCATCCTCTACTAGAGTTATAGGTGCATAAGAGAGCGAAAACGAAAACCCACCTCCTGTTGATCACATTGGGTGGGTTTCTTGGTGATTGTGGTGAGGGAAATGAAAGGTTCGCCCCTCTGATCGGAGGGGCACCTGGAATAGATGGAAAACATGTAGGTAATTTCGCCGATTTCACCCCCACTGGACAATTTAAAAGGAAAATATGCAGCTAATTTCACGAGTTTCAACGTTTTCAGCGAATTCCGGTGAAATTAACTACAGAAAATCCAGTTATATTGAAATTAGGTAAGAAATTTAAAAGATTAGCTGTAGTTTTTACAGTTAATTGATTTAATTTGTTTAAGAGCCTAGGTGTTCGGTGTTGATGATGAAGGTGACATTGGTGATTCGAGTTACGACAGAAAAATTTCCTTTATTTCACTATTCGTGATGCAGCTCGGATTCCCTTTATTGGTAATCACGAAGAGTGCAGAAACTACGCCTATGACTAAGCCTTGCGATCGTCCCCGTACCACAGCTCACGGAACGTGGAGCTGTGTCGTAGCAGTTCCTCCGATGTGCCCTCCGCTTCGATACGGCCATCCTTCATCACGATGATGTGATCGGCACGCGTCAACGCGGTCTTGCGGTGCGAGACGACCAGACACGTCGCATCGCTGCGGCGCTGGAACATCCGCTCCCAGAGCTTCTGCTCCGTCTCGACGTCGAGCGCGCTCGAGAGGTCGTCGAAGACGTACAGCTCGGCGTCCCGCACGAGCATCCGTGCCGCGGCGGTCCGCTGCGCTTGGCCGCCGGAGAGCTTCACCCCGCGCGGGCCGATGACCGTGTCCAGCCCGCCAGGCAGCTGCGCGACGTCGAACTCGAGCACCGCCGCGTTTAAAGCCTGCTGCAAGCTGTCGCCTTGCTCCGCTTGCCCGAGCAAAATATTATTGCGCAGCGTATCGCTGTATAGCCGCGGCACCTGCGCGGTATATGCGCTCTGCGGCGGTGTAAAGAAGGTGCCCGGATCCTCGACGGGCACACCATTCCACGCAATCGTTCCACTCTCCTTGGGCAGCAGCCCAAGAAGGGAACGAACCAGCGTGGTTTTGCCTGAGCCGATCGTTCCCGTGATGACGGTGAACGATCCTCTTTGCATGGCGAAGTGAATGTCAGCGATACCTCTACCCGTATCCGGGTAGGTGTAGCTGAGCCCATTCACTTCCAATCGTTGCAGCGGAGGTGCAACGACGCTGTCATTCTCTTGATCTTGATCTTTCTCTTGATTTCTAACTTGATCTTTATCTTGCCCTTGCTCTTCCTTCACCCGCTCCGTCTTCAAATACAACGGCTTCACCATCGTCAATACCTTCGCCGATGCGCCTTGCAACAAGAAGGTCAATCGCTCTAGTGAAACACTCATTTGCTTAAAGTACGTAATAAACTTCCCGACATTCGTAATAAACTGTGTCACGAAAGTCAAATAGTAAACAAACAACGCGAGATCTCCGACGGTGAACGTCCCTGCTCTCATTTTCGTCCCCGCCAAAAGAAGCAAAAGTCCCGTCCCCAAATTAACCGAATTCGAGAAAACGGAGTCGAGCAATTCGCTCATGAGTCGATCTTTCAGCATCGCTTTGCGACGCTGATCACCGAAGCTGTGAAACCGTTCCATCACTCGCTTCTCAGCACCCGCCACTTGAATGGCCTGCACATTGCCGAACATTTCGCTAATCTCCCCCGTTACTTTGGAGGTGGATTCCCGACTCGCAGCGCGATATTTCTGCAAACGTACGGTTGCAAGTTGAGCTGCCGTGATGACAATAACGATTGGCATAAATACGAGAAGTGTCATTTGTGCATCGATACGAATCAATATGTATCCGGACACGAGGGCGAAAACCGTCATCCCAAACACATCAACCGACCAACTCACCGCTTCCTCCGATTGATCTACATCGTCCCGGAAATGACTGATAGCTTCCCCAGGAGATACGGGAATGGCCTGCGCTCCAGGTTGCTTGAGGACATGCTCTAGCAAATTGCGGCGAAGCAGCATCCCCATGCGAAAGCGGAAATGCACATCCGTAATGAATCCAATAATGATCAATAGAATTCGTCCCAATGCTGCCCCGATCAACAGCGCGATCAAGCCCCACACGCCAAACTTCACTGTGGCATTCCCTGTCAACGTATCGAAAAAAGCTTTTGTAATAAGACCAGGCGCAATAGGTGCCAAATAAATGATGGTCCATGCGAGAGCATTAATGAAATATCGAAAAGGTTTATACATGATAAGACCTTTTAAATACTGAAACGTTGTCATGCCAACACCTCCTCTAACCCTGTCGCGAGCAGTTGGCTGAACCTAGAATTCGGGTCGGCAGCCAGAACTTCTCTACGTCCAGATTCCAGCACACGCCCTCCATCCAAAATAACGATGTGATCGGCACGCTGTACAGTGGCAAGTCGATGGGCAATCATAATGCAGGAGCGCTCCGTTAACAATTTGGAAACGGCTTTCTCCATCCGTTGTTCGGTCAATGGATCCAGACGCGATGATGCTTCATCCATAATAACCAGTCCCGGATTCGTCAGGAATACGCGTGCAAAAGCCAACAACTGCGCCTCTCCAGCAGATAAACTGCTCCCCCCCGATGCAAGCCCCGTATCCAAGCCATCTGGCATCGCTTCAAACCAAGCACCTAAGCCAAGTTCATGAAGTACTGCAACAATCTGTTCATCCCGAATCGACTCATCATAAAAGGTTAAATTATCACGAATTGTCCCTTGGATGATTTCAATATTTTGTGTCACTAGCGCGACACGCTTCCGCAGTTCTGGTAGTTTACAAGCTCGAATGTCAGTACCACTTAGAGCAATCACACCACTTTGCGGATCATAAAATCGCAATAATAACCTCGCAATTGTAGACTTCCCGCTCCCTGTTCGACCAAGCAACCCAAGCACTTCACCAGGTTTCAAAGTCATCGTCAGGTGATCAATCGTCGGTTGATCGTCATCATAACTGAATACGACATCTTTGAAATCAACCCCAAGTGGTCCATCCGGAAGCTCAGCCCCAGCTCCATCTTGAATCTTAGATTTAATCGCGAATAGCTCACGAATCCGGGAAATACTTGCGTCTGCCTTTTGCAAATCCTCCATTTGCGTCCGAATCTTCTCGATCGGCTTAGCGAGTAATTCCGTGTAGAAGAAAATTAAATATACGGTACCCAAGGAAATATGATTACCATGCCATAAATAGGCGCTGATCCCGAACGCCATCGCATTTCCTAACGCGAAAACAAAGATCGACATGTTCCACATCGCACAGAAACCGAGGAACGCTTTGACGCGTAGCGGCAGCATTTTTCGGAGCATCGTATAAAAGCGATTCATCACGAAGCGTACCGCACCGTTGGCGCGAATATCCTCTGTTCCCTCCAGATGTTCCCCGATAAAACCATAAAACTCCGCATTTGCTTGCCTCCACCCCGCCCAAACAGGCACAGCAAATTGACGAATCCACCCAATCATGTAAATCGCGCAAACGACGAAAACAGCCATTCCCACACCAATTAACCAATTTTCCCGGAATAAAAGAACGAGAATACCTGCCATAAGCAGCACATTTCCAAATAAATGAATGATCATACTGGAAAAGAAATTCGCAAGCGCATTCACATCCCCATCCACACGTTCAATCAGCGAGCCTGATGTATGACTTTTATGAAAAGACATATCCAACGACAGACAATGGGCTGCTAAATCAACCCGTAGTTTATTCGTTGTTTTCCAACCAACATTTTCACTAAAATAGGTCGCAATTACTGATACAAGCTGCTGCACTAATGCAAATCCAATGAACAGAAGCGCCGCCGTAAAAAGAGGCTGCATCGCCCCCTGCGACTGCGCGGTATCAATAAAATAGCGGATAATTTGCGGATTAATCAGCTGCAGCCCGATGGATGCGAACAACAGGAGTGTTAGTCCAATCAGCGTCCCTTTCTGAGGGAACAAATAGCGGCCAAGCAGCTCGCGGTATTGTCCCATGGAGTTGCTGTTTTTTCGGTTTTTCTTCATTGTAATGGAGTCCTCCGTATTCCTCTCGACGTACACTCCATCATACTAAATTGACTCCTTCTCGACAACGGACTGTTTGGTTAAAATGAAAAAAACCGCCTTCTGGGCGGTGTGGTATCCACTAGAGTTTGGCTTTTGAGCTGTAGTGATGTTTTTCATCACTACAGGCATCGAAATCAGGCCTAGCTGGATTTCAGGCGCGGAACTGCGCCTCCACACTCTGAAAAACCTGAGGCTCCACCTCAGGTTCATAAGCCATCCATACTCAAAAATACCGCGAGGTAATCATTTTCTTTTTCGTATAAAATTCAACACCGTCTTTCCCGTTGGCATGCAAGTCGCCATAGAAGGAATCCTTCCAGCCTGAGAAGGGGAAGAAGGCCATCGGCGCAGGCACTCCAACATTGACACCAAGCATCCCTGCTTCTACTTCCTCGCGGAATTGGCGCACTGCCTTCGCATTCTCCGTGTAAATAACCGCTGAGTTCCCGAACCGTGACTGATTCACTAACTCCAGAGCGCTAGTCAAATCCGCCGCGCGGAATAACGACAAGACAGGCCCGAATATCTCCTCTTTGGCAATCGTCATCTCCGGTTTGACATGATCGAATATCGTGGCTCCGAGGAAGAACCCCTCTCCTTCACACGCTTCAACTGTTCTCCCGTCGATCAGTAGATCAGCACCTTCCGTGATCCCTTTCTCAATGTAGCTCGTGATCCGTGTACGCTGCTCATCTCGGATAATCGGAGTCAGTGTCACCTGCTCCTCCATCCCACTGCCAAGTACCAACTGAGCAGCAGCTTCCGTCAACCCGCCAACAAACGCATCCCCATCGCCAACAACAACGACAGCGGAACACGCCATACAGCGCTCACCAGCAGAACCGAAAGAAGACATGACGATATTCTCGATCGTTTTCTCCTGATGGGCATCGGGCATGACGATATGATAGTTTTTGGCGCCTGCGAGGGCTTGCACTCTTTTACCAGCAGCGGATGCTCGTTCATACACATACTTAGCCACTGGCTGCGAGCCAACGAAGGATACGGCTTTGACAGAAGGGGACGACGTCAGCTCATTAACCACGTCATGGGCACCATGCACGACATTGAGCACACCATCAGGAAGACCAGCTTCTTGGAGCAATGCGGCTAATTTCATCGCGGTCAACGGTGTGCGTTCGGAAGGCTTCAAGACGAAGGTGTTCCCAAGTGCAATGGCAAGCGGAAACATCCAGCATGGCACCATCATGGGGAAGTTAAATGGTGTAATACCTCCGACTACGCCTAATGGCACCCGAAATAACTCGGAATCCATTTCCGCAGAAATATTAGCGAGTGTCGTCCCCATCATGTGGGACGGTGCACCAGCTGCAAATTCTACGCACTCAATGCCGCGAAGCACTTCACCAAGTGCCTCTTTGTAGCTTTTCCCGTTCTCTCGGGTAATCAATTCAGCAAGTTCATGCTCGTGAGCTTGAAGCAGCTGCCAATAATGAAATAAGACGCGTGCACGTTTGGGAACAGGTGTTCTACTCCATGTTTCAAACGCATCTTGTGCAGCAGCTACAGCTTGCTTAACATCCTCAGCTGAAGAAAGTGGCACACGCGCAATCACTCCTCCTGTTGCAGGATTGATGACATCACTCATTTCCCCACTTGTTGCGTCTACCCAAACGCCGTTAATTAAATTTTGCAGGTCCGTCATCGCCGTTCATCTCCTGGGGCAATAAATTTTCTCCACAAGTCATTGGACACATTGTATAATAGGGTTCATTCCCTTACTTTTCGCAATTACGTTAACTTTCCTTACATGAAAGTGGTGATTTCGCTTGGTACAGACCCTATTGCAATTAACCGTGCACGATATTCTGCAGCGCCCGCTCTTTCAGAAGGCCGAAACCATTGCTACGGAAGAAGCACTGGCCCGTAAAGTTCGCTGGGTTCACATCATGGAAGTTACGCAAGTCGGTCACCTTTTGAACGGAAATGAGCTTATTCTTAGCACGGGAATTGGTTGGCAGGACAATGAGGAAACAAGCCTTTCGTTCTTGCAGCAATTAATTGACAGCGGTGCTTCCGGTCTTTGTATCGAGCTAGGCACCTATACGAAGCATCCGCTAGAAAGCATGAAGGCACTTGCCCTTCAAGCAAATTTTCCGCTTATTTTTTTCCATGAGGAAGTCCGTTACATTGATATCACGCAGGATTTACATACGCATTTCATTCACCAGCATCACAAAATGGTTTCCGATCTAGAATCCCTCTCCACCAAGCTCAATCAACTGCTTTTGTCAGGCAAAGGCTTGCACCCACTTCTCAAACTGCTGCACGAGACGACGCAAGCGCAGGTCGCTTTCTTCCCATTCGATACGGATTCCTCCGTATTCGTCCCTTCGCTTCCCAAATCAGATGGTGCTGCGTTTTATGAGAAATGGATTTACGGCGAAATGTTTCACCTTTTCGATGTCAAAAACAAGCTTGCTCATCGCCCCATTCTCGCACTAGAACATTTGTTCGCAGACCTACTTTTATATGCCGAACAAGAGCTGAGCGAGTACCAAATCCTTGCTTTGGATCGATGTGCGACCGCTATTGCCCAAGAGATGATGCGTACGACCTATATCGAAGAGAAAACCCGTTACAAACAGGATCTATGGGTGACCGATTGGTTAGTCGGCAAGCATTCGCTTCAGGATATTCGTGACTATGTCATGACCATCAAGCCTCCGATGAAACTAGGTCCAATCATCTTATGTGTCTTCGATAAAGCCGCAGGAAGCAATAGTTCCAGAGAGCAGGAAACACTCCTAATTCAGAAACAAATGATCGCCCGCTCCTTATTTGAAAGAGAAGGCTTTTATTTACTCCCAACGGTGTACGAGCACCGGATCGTCTTCATCCTCATAGATCAAATGCCTTCTGGTACTAGTCATGAACGAATTTTACGTACGATCCAACGCTTTCATAAAACACAAGAAACACTGCTGTTTCCGACGCTAATGGGGATTGGCCAATCAATTAGCGATCCGCTCCAAATTCAAGTCAGTTATGAAACTGCCCTACAAACGTTAGAGATCCAGAAAGATATCGGCGTTCTCCCGAAGCCTTTCTATCACGAACTTCATATCTACAAAGTGATCCTACTCATGAAGCAAACTGGAGAACTTACTTCCTTCATAGACGGTTATCTCAATGGGATTATCGCCTATGATCACGAGAAAAATGGCCAGCTATTGAAAACATTGCACATGTATCTAGCGCTATCCGGCTCAAAACAGGAAACAGCCAAGGAACTGTTCATCGTTCGGCAAACGTTATACCATCGGCTGGACAAAATTGCTGCGATCCTCGGAGACGACTTCATGCAGCCACAGAAGCGAATCGCACTGGAACTCGCCATGCATGGCTATGAATATTTGAACGGAGCCATCCATTAAGCTTTGGTTTTGCCCTGTGACAATAGTACATTAACGTAGTACTTCCTGGCGTTCGCCGTCGTCAAATGAAGCCTCGCGGTTTCACCGCCGGGGTGCTCGAGGTCTAGCCATGCCCCTTCTAGATCCTCGAGCACGCCGACTATTTTGAATTTCTGCGCGACGTAGCCGTCAAGTTTCTGCTTTTCCGATTGAAAAAGCTCAAATTCAGACATAAGGAGTACCTCCTTGAACCGTTTCCTTCTTCGGTTGAGTCACCTGCGAGGAAAATGAAACATATGTTCCCCTCTTGATGAATTGACCATTTCCCGCTTCTCCTACGAACTGTTTATCCCGAATGACATAGGCTCCACGCGACAATACCGTCACGGGCTCCCCAGTAATTTCAATCCCTTCGAACGGATTATAATCCACATTCATATGGTGGGTTTCGGCGGAAATCGTGCGTTTCGCATTCGGATCAAAAATCACAATATCCGCGTCCCCGCCGACCGCAATCGTCCCCTTTTTCGGAAACAAACCAAACAGCTTGGCGCTTCGCGTCGACACAATATCCACGAACTGATTCAGCGTAATTCGGCCTTTCCCCACCCCTTCAGAGAACAGAATAGAGAAACGATCCTCGATACAAGGTCCACCGTTGGGAATTTTGCTGAAGTCGCCGAGCCCTAAATCTTTTTGACCGTTAAAATTAAACGAGCATTGATCCGAGCCGACCGTCTGCAGCTGCCCCGTTTTCAACGCATTCCACAGCACGTCTTGGTGAAACTTCGGCCGAAGTGGTGGAGACCACACGTATTTCGCGCCTTCAAAGTCAGGCTTTTCCAAATAGGATTGATCAAGCATCAGATACTGCGGACACGTTTCTCCCCAGATATCGACACCGCGATTCCGCGCCTCTGTAATTTGCTGCACAGCCTCTTCACACGTCACATGCACCACATAAAGCTGAGAGTTGGCTAATGCGGTGAGTTTGGCAGCACGCCCTGTCGCTTCCCCTTCAATCAAGGATGGCCGAGTCAGCGCGTGATAAATTGGATCAGTCTGACCCGCTTCAAGCGCTTCTTTAATCAAATACTCAATCACATCGCCATTCTCCGCATGTACCATAACGAGTGCACCGTGCTTTTTCGCCTCAAGCAAAGTCCTATATAGGGTGCCGTCATCCGCTTGAAAGACATTCTTATACGCCATAAAAACCTTCAGTGACGTGATACCTTCATCATGAATCATGCTCGGTAACTCAGCCAGCACCTCATCATTGATTTCCGCAATCATGAGATGGAAGCTATAGTCGATGACAGCTTTGCCTTCTGCTTTCTGATGCCATGTCTGAACAGACTGACTAAGCGGTTTCCCTTTATTCGTCAGGCAAAAATCAATCACAGTCGTCGTTCCGCCAAAGGCAGCAGCTATCGTGCCTGTCTCGAAATCATCAGCAGTGACCGTCCCGCCAAATGGCATATCCAGATGCGTATGCGGATCAATACCGCCAGGAAAAACATATTTTCCTGTGACATCTACAATCTCTGCGCCTTCACGTGAAAGGTTCAAACCAATCCCGGTAATCAACCCATCTTCGATGAGAATATCCCCTTGATAGTGATCCGTTGCAGTGACAATCGTTCCATTCTTAATGAGTTTGGCCATGACTACACAGCCTCCTTCTTATCGGCATCTTTTCCCTCTGTCAGCTTGGCAACAGCCGTTTGACGTTCGTTCCACGTCATTGGCTCCTCGGTCCCCTTCACCTCAACCATCGAGATCGCACCATCTACGGGGCACACAATCGCGCATAAATTACACCCTACACAGTCCTCTTCCCTCACTTGCAAAAAGGACTTCCCTTGCTCATCCGTATGTCGCTCAATGCATTGATGCGAGGTATCCTCGCAGGCAATATGGCACTTATTGCAGTTAATACACGTTTCCGTGTCGATCTTGGCAACTACGGCATAGTTCAAATCCAAATTTCCCCAATCCGCATAGCGCGGGACGGATTTACCGATCAACTCGGAGACACTGGCTAGCCCTTTTTCATCCAAATAGTTATTCAATCCATCGATCATATCCTCCACGATCCGGAAGCCATGATGCATGGCGGCTGTGCACACTTGAACACCTGTTGCGCCCATGAGCATAAATTCAACCGCATCGCGCCAATTGGAAATACCGCCAATGCCGGAAATTGGAATATTGACCCCTGGATTACGCGCGCAATCTGCGACCATATGAAGGGCAATGGGCTTCACAGCAGGACCGCAATAACCGCCATGTGAGCCTTTGCCGCCAACATGAGGAATGGTGTTCCATGAGTCAATGTCGACACCTGCCAACGAGTTTATCGTGTTGATGAGCGAGATCGCATCTGCCCCGCCACGAACCGCCGCTAAAGCGGTGCTTGTGATATCTGTGATGTTCGGTGTCAGTTTCACGATCACGGGCGTCTGGGCCGCTTCCTTCGCCCACATCGTCTGCGCCTCCACAAGATCAGGCTGCTGCCCGGATGCCGCTCCCATGCCACGCTCCGCCATACCATGCGGACATCCGAAATTCAGTTCAAGTCCGTCTACGCCAACGGCTTCGACCTTTTTGACGATCTCGTGCCACTTGTCACGCTTGGGCTCAACCATTAAGGACACGACCAGTGTATGATTCGGAAATCGCTTCTTCGTTTCATAGATTTCCTTGAGATTAACCTCAAGCGGACGATCGGTGATCAACTCGATATTGTTAAAGCCCGCAACGCGTTGTCCGTTGAAATGGACAGCAGCGAAACGCGAGGATGTATTGATAATCGGATCGCCAAGCGTTTTCCACACGGCGCCACCCCATCCCGCTTCAAAAGCCCGCTGAACCTGATACCCCGTGTTCGTTGGCGGAGCCGATGCCAACCAGAAAGGGTTGGGTGACACAATTCCAGCTAGATTCGTTCGTAAATCAGCCATGCTGAATCCCTCCTGATTCTGAAGTAACCCTACCTATGCTGATGCCTCTTGCTCCTTCACCAACTGCTTGTAAATCGCGTAAGCCACTAATTTGCCTTGTTGTGCTGCCGACACGACCATGGCTTCACCCTGTCCATCTCCGAAAATAACATCACCAGCTGCGAACACCTTCGGATTCGATGTCATGCCTGCAGCTGTGTCTACCAATGTCACGGTGCCTCGTGAATGAGCGAGTCCGAACTGCTCGATCAGCGAGATATGTTTCGTCTGACCGATCGCCTTGATCACCGCGTCCACGTCGATGACAAATTCAGAATCTGCAAGGGGGACTGGTCGTTTACGCCCTCCATCTGTCTCAAGAAGCTCCATCCGTACACACTCGATGCCAATGACGTTCCCCTGCGCATCACCGAGGATCCGTTTCGGCGCCGTTAACCACTGAAAGGCGACGCCATCAAGCTTCGCAAACTCATATTCGAAATCATACGCTGTCATTTCTTCTTGTGTTCGTCTGTACACGATTTGCACGTTGTCTGCCCCAAGCCGGACTGAGCACGTTGCTGCATCTATGGCGGTATTCCCAGCACCAATCACCGCAATCCGCTTCCCAATGAAAGACTCATCGAGATCTGGGGCCGTTTTCGTCGACTCTACGAAATCAATGGCATCATAGACACCGGTCAGTTCTTCTCCATCGATGCCTAGCAGGGGTACTTTAGACATCCCAACCGCGAGTACCACTGCATCGTAATCACTTAGCAATTCAGCAGCACTCACATCCACTCCGACACGCGTGTTCATCCGAAACTCCACACCAAGCTGCCTGACTTGCTCGACCTCCCAAAGCGAGATTTCCTGCGGCAGCCGGAACGATACGATGCCATACGTATCCAAGCCGCCAGCTTGCTCCTTGGCTTCGAACACGGTGACTTTAAAACCGAAGCGTGCTAGCTCACGAGCTGCCGCAAGTCCCGCAGGTCCGCTGCCCACGATTGCAACTGTTTTACCGTTACTTGTCCCTGCTTTAAATAAAATCTGTTCATTCTTAATGGCCCAGTCGGTTGCATACCGCTGCAACTGACCAATCAGGATAGGCTTGGACGAATGATTGAGAACACAAGCCCCTTCGCATAATTCCTCTGTGGGACATACTCTCGAACAGGAAGCGCCAACTGGATTGGCATCCATAATCGTCCTGGCGGAGCCTTTTAGATTGCCGGAGGCAATCTTTTTAATAAAGGAAGGAATATCAATGCCTGTCGGACAGGCGTGTGTGCAAGGAGCGTCATAACAGAATAAGCAGCGGTTGGATTCTTCGATCGCCTCTTTGGGCTTCATGCCTGCCTTCACTTCCGCAAAATTACGCTTCAACTCCGTCAGCGAAATAAATGTCGTACCCATCTTCGCTCCTCCTCCCTCATTCAAAGTTGCGTGATTTGATCATACGTTTCAGGCCTGCGGTCTCGATAAAACTGCCACACGTTTCGAACCTCACGAATCAACGATTTGTCCATTTCCCCAATGATTACTTCGTCTTGATCCCGACTGCCTATTGTAACGATGGACCCCCGCGGATCCACTAAGTACGACTGTCCATAAAACTCACCCATGTTCCACGGCGCTTCCGTTCCAACCCGATTAATTGCAGCTACGTAATACCCATTGGCTACCGCATGCGCGGGCTGTTCAAGCTTCCACAGATACTCTGATGTGCCTGCAACGGTAGCAGATGGGTTAAACACGATCTCTGCACCCCCAAGTCCAAGAGCTCTTGCTCCTTCAGGAAAGTGACGATCATAGCAAATGTATACACCGACTTTTGCAAAAGTGGTATGAAACACAGGATATCCGAGATTGCCCGGCTTAAAATAATACTTCTCCCAGAATCCGCAGGACCCGCCTCCTGCCGCAACGTGAGGGATATGATGTTTCCGGTACTTCCCTAGATAAGCCCCATCCGCATCAATGACTGCCGCAGTATTGTAATAAGAGGCAATTCCCTCCCTCTCGTAAATCGGGAGAATAATGACGATACCTAGTTCCTTTGCTACACTTTGAAAAAGCTTTGTCGTCGGTCCATTTGGGATTTCCTCAGCCGCATCGTACCATTTGGTCGTTTGCTCTGCGCAAAAGTAGGGACCGTAGAAGATCTCCTGTAAGCACACGATTTGCGCTCCCTGAGCAGCCGCCTTGCGTACTAAGCCAAGATGCTTCTGAATGGCCTGCTCTTTATGTTCGGCGATCGGTGCATCTCCATGCACGTCATGTGAGGCTTGAATGAGACCGATGCTGACGATACTCATGTTTGGAAGCCCCCTTTGTCTACAACAATCTGGCGAGCGGTTCGGAATAATAGCTCCGTCCCCAAAGTAATATCCTCTGGGCTAGCATATTCCTTCGGATTGTGGCTAATGCCCTCTAGGCAGCGCACGAAAATCATGCCGTAATCGCACACGTAGGACATGGTTAGCGAATCATGGAATGGCCCGCTCATGAGCTCAGGCGGTTTCATGCCCATCATGCCTGCTTCTTTGTGCAGCGCATCTTTGATCCAATTCGCACAATAGCGAGGATCGCTATTCGTATCTTCTCGAATTGTATAGGTGAGCCCATGTTCGCAAGCTACATTCTTAATAACACTAAGGAGCTCAGCTTCAAGCGCATTTCGCCGACAGATGTCGATGTCGCGTAAATCAATCGTAAAGCTGACCTTTTCTGGGATGATGTTGCGAGAATCAGGAAATACCCTGAGTGAGCCGACGGTACCAACCGTTGGGGCGCTTGGTTCACGACAAACAAGTTCGTTAAGTGCAACGATGATCTTGGCACTGCCTAGCAGAGCATCATGCCGCATCGACATTGGCACGGAGCCGGCATGACCCGCGAATCCTGTCATTTCTACTGTGAGCCATAATGGACCAGAGATTCCGCTCACGATACCAATCGGCTCATCGAGCGATTCCAAGACAGGACCTTGTTCGATATGCAGCTCCAGAAAAGCACCAATCCGGCCCTCTTGGAACGTATAGCCTTCGAAATCAGCAGGATCGCATCCGAATTCCAACAGTGCTTCTCGGCGGGTAACGCCGTTTTTGTCCGTACGCTCCAACTCATCCGCTTCGAGTTTACCGGTCATGCCCCTAACGCCAAATAGACCTTTATTGAAGCGACTGCCTTCTTCATCACAGAAAGCAACCACTTCAACATTGCAAGCGGGTGTTACACCTTGTTCCACCATCGTTTGCACAGCTTCAATCGCGCCAAGCACACCGATCGCCCCATCAAATCGCCCCCCATACGGCTGTGAATCCACATGAGATCCGAGCATGAGGACAGGAGTCCCCGAATCACTCCCGCGCCAAACGCCAATCAGGTTAGCGAAAGGGTCGATATATGCCTCCATCCCGGCCTCTTCCATCCAGGATTTCACAAGTTCCACACCTGCACGATCTTCCTTCGAGAGAGCAAGTCTGCAAACGCCTGTTTCGCCGATTTTCCCAATTTGCGCCAGATCATGAATATGCTGTCCAAGACGTTCTGCGTTGATTTGGATAAGTGGCATTGTCGACAAGTCCGATCATCCTTTCTCTTGCTCGTTACCAAACACACTGAGTAAGGTTTCGATTATGAAATTTACATCTTCATCTGTAGAGGATAACGGGGGACTGAGTGTAAGGATATTGGCATAGCCAGGAACGGTATCCCCATTCTTACCGACGAGCAGCCCCTTGCTTTTACAGGCTAGAATAAGATGAGTTACCCGTTCTACCGAAGCGGGAATCATCGATTTACGATCCTCTACCAATTCAATGCCCATGGCCGATCCAAAAATACGAATTTCTCCTACATGAGGATGTTCATTCAATGGTTCTAAACGAACTCTGAATGCTTGCCCAATCTCAGCAGATCGTTCAACAAGCCCCTCACGTTCAATAATGGCGAGATTCGCTAAGGCCACTTTACAAGAAACAGGATTTCCACCAAACGTATTAACATGTCTAAAATGGCTAGTCGCTTCTTTCTCTTTGAAAGAATCGTATAATTCAGCTGATACAGCGGTGGCTGATAGAGGTGAATAGGCGCTTGTTAACCCTTTGGCCATCGTGATGATGTCGGGTCTTACCCCATAATTCTGATGTCCGAAGGGCTTGCCCGATCGCCCAAAACCGCAAATGACTTCATCTACGATCAGCAGCACATCATATTTATCACAAATGCTTCTAACCGCCGGTAAATAACCGTCATGAGGAACAAGCATTCCCCCGCCAGTAATAACAGGCTCCATGATCACACCAGCAACGGAATCGGCTCCTTCCCACACGATGGCATTCTCGATCGCTTTGGCACATTGTAAGGAGCAAGTCTCTTTCGTCTGCCCAAAAGGGCACCGATAACAATAAGGCGGGGGCACGTGCTGGAAGCCCACCCCAAGCGGTTCATATTTTAACTTACGTTGCGCTTGACCCGTGGCTCCTAGTGCTCCCATGGAATTTCCATGATACGCGCGATGACGCGAAATGAACTTATGTTTACTCGGTTTTCCATTTTGATGGTGATATTGACGGGCGATTTTGAACGCGACTTCATTCGCGTCTGATCCTGAATTGGAGTAAAAAATACGGTACTCCCCTTCAAGCCATTCATTTAATTTCGCCGCTAACTCAATAGCTGGTATATGGGATTGAACTAGTGTCGCATAAGCAATTTTCATCATTTGATCAGCGGCTGCTTCAGCAATTTCCCGCCTTCCATGACCGACATTCACGCACCATAACCCTGACATACCGTCTAAATAACGATTGCCATCAATATCTGTCACCCAACTTCCCTCGCCCGAAGCGATGATCATGGGATTCTCATTATGGGCAGACATATGATGCCAAACATATTTGCGATCCTTCTCTAGCAGTTCCTCTTTAACCAATGGATCTACGCCATCCTGAGCACTCATAAGCAGTCCCTCCATCTCTTGTCCATTCATTCATACACTATTTCTATGATCAAAAAGAGGATGTCATCCCTAGCTTAAGTTGTTATTTTTCAATTGGTAGATTTGGTTTTGGCTGTGTAATAAATTGGAGGTAAAAAGAAAGATAACCTTAGCCTTGTTTAAAAGTTACGCTTCAGAGGATTCACTTCCCTCGTTAACAGACTTTCGAATTGCAGCGGTTATTTCCTGAAAAAGTGGAGATTCACGCGTTTGCAAAGTGCGATCATTACCTAAGGGGACCTGGTGAATCGCATGCACACGACCTGGATTTGCGGATAAGACGATAATTCGATTCGAGAGGAATACGGCTTCGGTTGTACTTCGAGTGACAAAAACGATGGTTTTGTTCATTTTCTTCTTCATTTCCAGTAAGTCGAGTTGTAATTTATCTTTCGTATATTCATCTAAGGTTGAGAAGGGTTCATCCATGAATAGTATGGGAGGATCGAGGGATAACGCACGGGCTATAGCGACTCTAATTTGCATACCAACACTGAGCTGCCAGGGGTAATAATCCTTAAATTTAGTTAAACTGACTGTTTCGAGTAAGTGGTCTACCCGATCTTGGTACGTATGTCTTGACTGTTCGTGAACTTCAAGCGGCAGCTCGATATTCTCTCGTACAGTCCGCCACTCAAATAAGTTAGGTGTGCGAAAAATGATACCAAATTTACGGCGCAGCCGTACTTCCTTAGGGTGTTCCTTCTGAATCGTAATCTGCCCACTGGAGGGCTGTAAGAGATCAGCCATAAGTCGAAGCAACGTTGATTTGCCACAAACTGAAGGTCCTAATAACGTGACGAATTCATTCTGTTCAACATCGAAGGTAATGTTCTGAAGGACGGTCACTTGCCTCCCTTTTTTTCCGAACACCATACCGACGTCATCCAACGAAATTTCCACTTTCTGACGGGAAAAGTCTGAATTCACCGGGTTCCTCCTTCTATCTGCTGATCATCGCGTTATCTATCTGTGAGTATTAATAACTCTATATGTTATATTATATCTTGAATTTCATCATTTTCATTATACATTCTGTTCCTAAATTAGCATGTTTATTTGACATAGTGTAAACTCATTCGTTAATTTCTGGACCAGGGGTTGGTGGGTTAGTTACATAGTTGTCTTTTGTTTACATAACTAATGTTCTGTAAACAAATTATCAACCCAACCTTTATATCCATATATTGTTCATATTCTCTATTTCTTCAATTTGATAGAATGTCTAAGTAAACACATTCGACATCTAGGAGGAAGACTATGAAAAAGATCATTCTTACAACAGTTGTTGCTACGAGTCTCATGTTCAGTGGAATGGCGAATGCCGCGCCCTCCAATTCGTACATAGCTACGGATTCCGACACCTTCTGGTCCATTTCACAGAAGTTTAATGTGCCCCTATCCGATCTTATCGCAAGTAATCCAAATGTGAATGCAGATAACATTTATGAAGGCGTTAACATTTCAATTCCTTCGAAAGCGACTCCCAAAGCTAGTTGGGAAGTCAAAGCTGATGCAATCATCGCAATTGGGATGAAGCAGCTTGGTGTACCTTATGTTTTTGGCGGCAGCACACCTTATGTAGCCTTTGATTGTTCGGGTTTTGTACAATATGCGTTTAATCAGCAAGGATTTAATTTACTTCATTCTGCGGCTTTACAAAGTCAATTAGGAACACCTGTGGAGAAAAGCAACCTTCGAAAAGGAGATTTAGTTTTTCTACAAGGAACCTATACAACTGGTGTTTCCCATGTCGCTATCTATCTAGGCAATAATCAAATTCTTCAAGCAGGAACAATGGGAACACGAGAAGTGAAAGTCAGTACTTTGTTTGGTACGCCCTATTATGATGAGCATTATTGGGGAGCACGTCGTTTGATTAACTAACTACGAACGAAGCTTCTATCGCAGTCCTTTGTTGAGCCAAAACTACAATTGGTGCGATTTGGAGCAATTCCAAAAACCAGTTAACAGCCGCAACATCGGATTGTTAACTGGTTTTATACATACTTATATTAACTGGAAAATGTACAGCTATTTATGAGGAACTTCCTCGAAAACTCGATTTAACTGGAAAATACGTAGTTAATTCCTCCACTTTTGTTCACATCGGATAAAATGGTTAAAATTAACTGGAGGTTATCCATTTATTCTGCATTTGTTCAGAATATCAGAAGATTTAACTACAGAAAATCCATCTATTTACTTACTTCTAAACTTTCCCCCTTCTCAACGCCACTCCACACATTTACGACGCACTATCCCGTAACAGTTGGTTCTAAAACAGTCAGTTTATTCGCATACGTATCGAGTTCAGCCATTGCCCCAATGGGAATAGCCGCTTTGTATAAGCCATGAGCCGTACTAAAGTTAGTCAAAAGTGGTTTTCCTAAAGGCACGATGATCCCCGCAATTAAATCATTATAGGAAGTTGCATAGGAAGTGGTACAATTCGTGCATTGTCCCATCACAATCCCCACGCAATCTCGAAATTTCCCCGCCAAAATTAATTGTGTCAAATAGCGATATATCGCATTCGTCGGTTCATGTGTCTCTTCAATGACGATTATTTTACCAACAGTATCTACTTCGAAAGGTGTCCCGAGTGTCCCAACGAATGAGGTGAGATTCCCACCAACAATTCGCCCTCTCACCGTACCCTTTACTAGGCCATTCAACGGCATACTAGGTGGATTTTGAATAACTCTAGGGCTTACAAGCGTGGAAGTCGCCGCATAGAATTGATCGAAATTATAGGCTGGTGTATTGGAGTTAAAATCAATTAACAACAGGCTTTGAAACGTAATGAGATTGGCAAATTGAAATAAAATATTTAATAAAATCGTAATATCACTGTATCCCGTTACGATTTTCGGGTGACTATTAATGAGAGGATAATCAAGAAGCGGCAAAATATCCTTAACCCCCGTACCACCTCGAGAGGGGAGAATCATTTTTACCTTCGGATTGACAAACATACTCATCAGGTCTTCTGCTCGCTGTTCTGCTGTCGCTGCAACGATCCCTCCATACGCGTATGCGTATTTGCCTACGACAACATTAAAACCCATGTCTCCGAGCGTCCCTATTCTAGCATCAATCGTGCTCGCATCAAGTGGGCTTCCTAAAGTAACAATGCCAATGGTATCTCCACTTTGTAAGATGGGTGGGCGTATTGCCATCGCTATACCTCCTACCAATGACATTGTGTGAAAAAGGAACTTCCCCTCAATCCCTTTTATGCTCCGAATTAGCGAATTATGACAATCCCCCTCAGATTCCCATACCTACTGGAATAAATGCGGATACACGATTCATGGCTTCCTGCTTTTGTTTATCCCCCACGTGTGTGTATATTTGCGTCGTTTGAATACTGGCATGTCCAAGCAACTCTTGCAGCGTTCGGATATCCGTGCCAGCTAACACTTGCATCGTTGCAAATGTGTGCCTTAGCTTATGGCTAGAGAATGATTTCCCTTGCAGCTCCATATATTGCCCTTTTAATTGCTCAAATTGCTTCTCAGCAATCGATTGAATCATTCGTATGCTAATACGCCGACCGAATTGGGATACAAAGAACGGCTGCTCGCTCCCACTCCTCGCTTCCAGTCGCTCAACTAGCGCGCGCTCAAGCACCTGTACGATTTCACTGGGAAGCGGGATCACACGCCACTTGCGCCCTTTCCCTAAGACCATCAATGAATTCGTGCCGCGATTAAAATCCGAAACGTTCATCCGATTCAATTCACTGACGCGAAGTCCCGCATAGCTCATCAAGAGGAACATCGCTACATTGCGAATCTGGTATTTCCCTTCGATCGATTGTAGAAAAACAGAAAGTAGCTCCTCACTCAGAAAGGTCGGAACTGAATTCTTCTCTACCTTCGATTTCTTGACTACGATAGAAGGATTGTACTTCACCATCTGCAATTCGATGAGTGCTGAGAAAAATGTTCGGATCGATGAGAGGTAGCGATTCCTCGCGGCATCTCCTGCCCCACCTTGGCGCATCTTCGTCAAAAAGCGCATGATATCAATCGCTTCAATCGTAGACAACTCTTTCTCTCCTAGGGTCGCGAGAAATAAACGAACATCCCCCAAGTACGCTTGTTGTGTTCGTTTCGTGAACCCTTGATCCTTCATCCAGGTATCAAAAAGCTCCAAATAGTCGTCATCATATGTGAATCTAGTGTCCATTCTAGTAAACTCCGTTCCTTACAAACTAAATTGCGTTAAATATAGATTTAGTGCAATTTTTCGAGATGAAAAATCGCTTATTCTTAGACTCAGAACCAGTTTCGTTACACTGGTCATTTACTAGAGTTAAGAATAAGCGTATTGTTGGGAAAACCTCAGAAGTACCGATTAATCCCGCGGATACTCCACCTTCATAATATCCATAAACGGCACCTTATCCAACTCGCCTTTGCAATCCATATGTACTCTTCCTGTACGTGAATCCATCGTCGAGATCGTGCCTCGCACGGTTTCTTCGCGTCCCCAAACCGTTAACACAATCTCGGAATTCTCCATCTTCGCTTCCGACAACTGGTTCCCGATTTCTTCTAAAACGAATTCATCACGTGTAGGCCGCTTCGCTACCTTTGCTTTTGCCATCCCCTATTCTCCTCCATGTTCCGTCAGTTGGACGGCGTAATAATTTCTTTCACACGGCCGACTTGGCCATCTGTGAGTCTTACTTTTATACCATGAGGATGTGTAGGTGAGTTCGTTAATAAATCCTTCACGATCCCGCGTGTAAGTTTCCCGCTTCTTTGATCTTGCTTTAACACGATGTTCACTTCTCTGCCAGGTACAACATCTTTCCGATTTTGTCCATTCATGCTGCCTAAGTCGCCTGCTTTCATGCCATAATGTTGATTCATTATACCATAGTTTCCCCATCTGCCCCATCTCGATGAAGGAATTTACCTCGAATATTTAATTAATGACATTAATAATTTATCTCATTAAATTAAAATATGACACAAAATAAACCTGATTCTCTGCCTCAGGTCCTTTGTAAAAACCCAATCTGAAGTGTATAGGGAGGGTTATCCATGTTTCAAGTTAAACAGGCGAGCATATTCTTCCCAAACATAAAGAGTATTGCAAAAAGAGGATGGTTGAATTTTCTAACAGACATGACAGCCTCTAATAGCTAAAAATGAGGCCGTTTTGATTTTTAATGGACACCAGAAGCGTTATTGACTGATTTGTGTGCCAACATGTGTGGCAAGGGACTGAATAACGGCCATGGCGGCCGTTAGCATTTGGACTCCCTGCTTTTCTTACTAAATAACGGCTCTCCTGTCCGTAACGCAGAAAAAAATGAAAGCTAACTTGCATCACAACTGGTTCCCTCTGCTGCTCTTATCCCAACAGCAACGGTTAACTTAGGTGAAGTCTTCCAACTACCCTTTTTTTAGAAAGGGGGGGCCGCTTTCACAACACCCCTATCGTGATTCTCGTAAACCCCAAACATATAAATTCTTATCTTTCAAAAAAAACGGGAATCCTAAGATTCCACGCCTTTTATGACCATATTTTCTGCTGACTCATCACTTTTTCTTGAAAAATAGGGGATTAACAAGGCGCTTGAGAAACTAAAGATCATCACAGCCTTAAATACGTTTCCATCAAAATCCTGAATCCCGAGGATCAACGCCAGTAGGAACATTCTTGAAATAACAAGGATGAGTTCGCGCCATACCATCACCCTCGTTTGATGAATCGGTTCTAATGGATAGGTCACAAGAAATTGTCGGGAACTCCAAATTGTGCCGAAGAAAAACAATCCGATCGTCGTTAATATGTTGGAAAGAATCAGAATCAAAGGTGTCGGGAATAACGCTAACAAGAAACCTGCCGCCGCGGCTGCCATCCCAAAGGTTAACCATTTATTGTCACTTATCTTACGCGTACGACTTAAACGTCGATAGATGAATACACAGGCAATCGTGAACGATGTGTACATAATTTGCAACAATGCAATGCTGAGCTTATCTTGTGTGACCGAAAAGGTAAAGATTAGTGAGAATATCCCCTGAAACTGAATGAAAAATCCGCCAGCAATAAGCGAAGGAATCATCCATTTCAATTGTGGAGTTGCAAATACTTGGCCCAAGCGGAACTTACGAAAAACGGGTTCATTCGCTTCTTTTAACGAAATAGGTGGAACGAAATACGATGTGAAAATCATAAGTGCGATGAAGATGAACATAATGAAGAAGGATGCAGTGAATCCCATCCACTTAATGATCACTGCAAAGAATAATGGATTAAGGAAAGAAATTAACTGACCGATCACACTCACTGCGGAAAAAAATACGCTAAACTCCTTCCCTTTTCCGAATAGCGAGATCCCCATATTATTCGCAGAGCCATATAAACCGTTCGTCAGCCCTACAGGGATTGCGATCAAAGTAATATATAGGATTTTCGGCTCAAAATGCACCCAGGATAGTAGGACAAATGTGACACCTGCCCCAATGGCAGCAACTCGCATCACGGAGCCTATCGTAAATTTAGATAGAAGATTGGCACCGTACATAAAGGCCACTCCCCAAGCTAGGAACATAACGAGATTAAACCACGCAACGTCGAAGATTTGATTTCCTTTTTCCCAAATAAAAAGATTAATAAATATGCCCATATAGTTAAAAATAATGCCAGAACTTATATTCATCCATAATAGTCGTTTTAATGCGGTCGTCATGTTGTCCACTCTTTCTGAACGAATTTTTTATAAACTAGTTACGTAGGCATAGATTCTCCCTTATAATGAACATATACGAAAGTTTATGCGGTTTAACTTTCACAATCATATCACGGAGTCCGTTCGGAAGGAATGTATGTTATGCCTAGGTTCATGGACGATACGATAAGTCCTTATCCACTTCGAATCATTACTTTACCTATCGATGCTAGTAAATTAAAACTGCAATCTCTACGGATTCAACATGTCGGACATCTGCCTGGGCGGATTATGTTTCGTGGACATGCCAAATTCGAAAGCTTTGCCATAGTATATATCGCAGGAGGCAAGGGAACTTACCGAGTCAATGATGGACCGGTTCAAAAAGTGGAAAGCGGCAGCCTCTTCTTCTTCCGGCCAAATCAAGTTTATCAATATGGGCCTGATCCCGGAGGCTTCTGGGATGAGTATTATTTTACGCTCGAAGGCAGCCGTGTGAAGGAATGGCAGAACAGTTGGCTGACCAATTTAGATCAAGTGAAACAGGTTGGTTATGAGGATGCTGCCCAGCATAATCGGATTGAGCGAATTTTCATCGCCATGGAAAGTGGCATTCCTGCTAATATTGATCGTGCAGCTTTACTTATTGAGTCATTATTATTTGAATTCATTCAGCGAGCGGAAGCCACAACGGAAACAACGAAGTCGGGACAATTCATCAATCTTATCAATGAGCTCAGTGATTCGTTATATCAACCATTTGATGCGCATAGCATTGCGAAACGACATCACATTTCACTTTCTACCCTTCGTAGAATCGTTAGTGATTATTCCGGTTATCCGCTAAATACCTATATGCATAGAATGAAAATGGCTGAAGCCAAAAATATTTTGT
Organism: Paenibacillus plantarum; assembly: GCF_013141695.1. GTDB lineage: Bacteria > Bacillota > Bacilli > Paenibacillales > NBRC-103111 > Paenibacillus_E > Paenibacillus_E plantarum. The sequence continues at coordinate 767,038 of NZ_WHNY01000075.1, read as the reverse complement.
TGAATACGTCGAATTCCGTAAAGGAAATTGCCGACTCGCTCGGTTATAAAGACGTCTTCTACTTCTCGCGTATTTTCAAAAAGTATGTAGGCGTCTCCCCACATATCTTCCGAAATACGATGCACACCTAGTCACAAAAATTTCCGACTACCTAGCACGACTTGTCACATTGCCGCATATGATAGATTGAAAGCGAATCTTCGTATGTGGGGGTGAATCAGACATGGCACTTACACTATCGGGTTTAATGCTTTATGCAATGTGGCTTGTCTTGGGAGTCATGGGTCTTAGCTTTGTAGTAGACTTGTTCAAATCGTTCTCATCTGGCACGTTCTCCAGTTCTACGATTACAAATTACTTGAGAGACCTTTTGTACTTTGTGTTCCCATTATTCTTACTTTCCAACATGATGCCGCTAGATCATACCGATTTCATTATCAAAATCGCCTATTATATCGGTGTGCTTGGCGTCCTCTACAATTATGTTGGAGGCTATTTTAAAAAATAATTTTGCAATCGCATTCAAAGCTGCTGAGATACTCAGCAGCTTTTTTAATGCGCAAAAAAGCTGTTCACCAATGAATGGTAAACAGCTTTTCATTTTCTTTAAAATCGCGGTAAATTTGATAAATTATTGCTTGGGTCTCCATCCGGATAGGAACGCAAGGTTTTCTCGCCTTTCCGATTGACCCCCGTATTCGCATCTTCAATTAAATCGGCTTCGGTCATCTCAATTGCAGTCTGGACATCGACCACTTGGCCATTTTGAAATTGAACAGCCCCAATACTTCCATTTTCATAATGTACGGATTGGATCATGGCTTTATTCGGATCAATCGTATGTGGACCACTATTACGACGTCGCGGCATAATGTCTCCTCCTCTATCTTCCTGCGAGTTGTTCAACCCCACGAATGTGGGGTCTCATTGTAGCTTCATTCAGATACTATGACTGTGTGGACTCACTCTGCGATTTAATTTCCTGCTTCAGATCTTCTGTTTTCTGCTGCGCTTGCTTGATTTGAGATTGAAGATCCTCTAACTGCTGCTCGGCTTCCGTAAGCGCCGCTGCTGTAGCTTGTGAATAGATTTGCTGAGCAACCTGCAAAGTTTGTTCGGCTGCTTGCTCTGCTTTTTGGGCAACATCTTTGATTTGCGCTAAACCAAGTTCCTTTTGTTGCGGCATGGTAATACCCCCAGCTGATGTTTTGCATACCCAATTAATGTAGGCAACCTAGTCCTTTTTTATTCGGGCAAAAGATAAGCATGTGTACTTAATTGATCAACTAAAAGGTTGGTCGGTATGATGAATTCCGGTGTCCCCATATAACCTGGTGTAACCTCATATTTCTGAAACACGATCACAAGCTTGCCATCCTTATTGATATAGAAGCTTTGATCTTTTTTAATGGAACTAAAATAAAACTTCACATCATTTGGAACACCCTCTACCCAATAAATTTTAGCCGGATCATCTTTCATCCGCTGTATCATTTGCGCTTTAATATAATCACTGATCACTTGAACATATCCCTCATCCTTAAATAAGCTCGGTAAGGTGATTAGCAACTGATTTTTCTTATCAATCGTGTCATATTGGAAGGTGGTAGACGAAGAACCCACTGTATTGACAACATATCTGCCCACCGCTAAGATCTGATCATTGTCCGTTTTTACTATATAACCACTATCCACCCCAAGGTGTCCCTCTAATCCACTTGCTTTCATCTTCTCAATGTCGATCATGAAATCCGTGTAGAGCTTCTTGCTTTCTTCTAAGTATTTCGTATTTAGGGATTCCTCTAACACTTTGTTATCCAAATTCGTGATGATGGGGACTTCTACTTTTGCTTTATGTGCGCCATCGTCATATAGGTATTCTCGGAAGGTCAGCACTTTGATCAGTTTGCCAACGACAGGCATCTCCGCTAACGAATGAGCAAAAGCTGGGCTCGTATTAAGACCCGCAACAAATACAATTACTGCAGCCGCGACAGCTACTGATGACCATTTCAGATTAGTCCTAGGCTTTTTTCTATGTTGTTTTATCGCTTGATTGACTATGAAATCGAGTTCTGCAGGAATGGGGATGTCCATATAGGTTTGTTTCATTTGTTCTAGCTTCTCATCCATGGTTAGTTTACCTCCACAAGCGTATCATCGTTCATTTTTATCCGTAAAAGTTTAAGTGCCTGGTAGAGCCGAGTCTTGATCGTACTCGAGTTTTCTTTTAACACATCCGCAATTTCATCGATCTTCAAATCTTCGAAATAACGAAGCGTAATCACACTGCGATACATGGTCGGCAAATCTTCCAGAGCTCTCTCCAAGTCAATATTCGTATAGGCATCTTCACTGCCAGGCGTTATCGCTTCCATCGTCACATCATCCATTACGGTAAGCTTCTTATGTTTTCGCAAGAAATCTAATGAGGTATTGACGACAATTCGGTAAAACCAGCTTTTAATGGCTACATGGCTTTTCAACGAATCTGCAGCAGCAAATGCTTTCTGAATCGCCTCTTGTACGATGTCGAGCGCATCCTCTTGATTTTTCACATAGCTATAGGCGAGTCGATATACTTGCTCCTTATGTTCCGTTATACAGGTAATAAGTTCGGTTTCTAGCTTCCTATTCTTAGTCATATCGTTGATGACGCTCCTTTTACCGCGCGGTTAATCAGAATTAAATCATGTTGTAGCTAAGACGTTTAAGGGTGCCAAATAGTTTGACTTCGATGCCTACCAATTTAGGGAATCCACTGGTATACTAACAGCAAGACGCTTATGAGGTGAACCGTATGAATATTATTAAAGTCAAAGACCGCCATGAGTTAGATCGACGAGTTCCTTCGATGCCTTGGTATATTGAGAAATTTATTAATTATAAGCTCCCTGATCTTTCACCTTCATCACTTCTTGAATATGTACGTGATTATGAAATTTTCCTCTCCTGGCTTCTTGCCGAAGGTTTAAGCACGGCGACCGTCATGAACCAAGTTCCACTTGAGGACTTAGAGCGATTACATATGGACAGTGTTAATAATTTTCGCATGTTCCTTGCAACTCGTAAAGCACAAGCTAATGGTAAAACTACAATTAACCGCAAATTGTCTGCGCTGCGCTCCTTATTTCATTATTTGAGTCAAATTGCCGAAGATGATAACTTCTACCCGCTTCTGAAACGAAATGTGATGGCGAAAGTGGAAATTAAACGTGCTCACAAGGCCAAAGATAGTGCAGCGAAGCTCGAAGGCAAGTTGCTGCAGGAAGAAGAAATTGCTGAATTTATTGCTTATGTGAAGGAAGGCTATGAGCACGATGTCGCAACGAATAAACAAGCTCTATATGCCTATGAGTTAAATAAAGTCAGAGATGCCTGTATCGTTACGCTAATCCTTAATTCAGGACTTCGTGTATCTGAGGTGTTCAACCTAAACGTTGATGATATCGATATGAAATTGAAGCTTGTCCATGTGTATCGAAAAGGTAAAAATGACGATACGTTCAAAACGCCCGTCTACTTCCGGCTCGATGCCATTCAAGCCATCACGGATTACTTAAGTATTCGTTCCTCCCGATACAAGCCAGCCAAAAAAGAAAAAGCCCTCTTCATCGCCATGGCCAATGGCAAAAAAGAAGGCGAACGTATGACGAAGAGAGCCATTCAAGAGCTTGTGATCAAATATGCGAAAAGGTTTGGCAAGCCGTACTTATCTGTGCATAAGTTGCGACACTCGTTCGCTACCGACTACTACCTACAGAACGACTTGTACAAAACGCAAGAGCAGCTTGGCCATGCTTCCCCGGAGACCACGCAAATCTATGCGCATCTCACAGATCGTACAATGTCTGAAGCAATTGACAAGCGCGCGGAGTCTTAATGCCCCGTTACTGATCTTACGTCAATCAACCAGCCATGTTGTTAATAGAATGAACGGTATCAAATACCGAAATATGATCTACTTTACCAGTGGATTTGGGAATAATAAATTTGAGTTGAAATTCTTGTGAAGCTTGATAAATATAAATAGTGTCGTCTCCATTTAATTTGATATCCGTCGGTTTGCCTAATGCTTGTTCGATCTGAGTCAACGTTAGTGTCTGTAACTGTGGATCGTTAGAGCGGATATCGATGATTTGGCTTCCCTTGTTATACCCAATAACAGCATTTTTCTTGCTATATGTCGCGTAAATCCCGCTTCCTGCAGATTCTGTCTTATCTGCCTTTCCCCACAATTTCTCGACATCGTCACTCAATACTGTTTTCGCTGCAAAAGGAATGCCGCTGACCTTACCAGACTTTGCGAGTTCAAGCATATCTTTCATTTTCTTCGAAACCGTACTAGTATCTGCAGTTGATGAAGGCTTCGGTGTTGCAGGTGTGACAGTCCCACTAGCAGATGGACTAGCCGCTGAAGTCGCTGCGGGCGTTGCTGTTGGTGATGCCGACGGTGACATACTAGGACTTGGAGTCATCGTACTCGACGCTGGTTCTTGTGTTGAAGAACATGCCGTTGCTAAGAGCATTGTCGATAAAATCAATGTATATATCTTTGTTTTTCTATTGTATGTTTTCATGGTAGTCTCCTTTAATTCATGTAGTTACAGTTTCTTAACGATGAAACCTCATGAAAAGTTGCTGAGCCTGAAATAAAACAAACCATAGGGGATCACTCCCCCATGGTTTGTTTAGCTATTATTATTCAACTTTGCTTCTACTTCAAGATTTTTTCAATCGCTGCCAATTCCTCTGGAGCAAACGCCAGATTTTTAAGTGCGGCAACATTCTCTTCAATTTGCGATACGCGGCTTGCACCAATCAATGCAGAAGTAACACGTTCGCCGCGAAGTACCCAAGCCAGCGACATCTGTGCTAAGCTTTGACCACGAGAGCTCGCCAATTCGTTCAGTTGAATAATTTGGTTGAGCTTTTCTTCTGTGATGTCTTTTTCTTTCAAGAATTGACTCTTGCCGCCAGCCCTCGAATCAGCAGGAATCCCGTTCACGTATTTATTCGTTAACAAGCCTTGAGCAAGCGGGCAGAATGCGATACTACCAACACCGAAATCATCCAGCACATCTTGTAAGCCATCCTCGATCCAGCGATTCATCATACTGTAAGATGGTTGGTGGATAAGTAGCGGAGTACCTAAACCTTTAAGAATGGAAGCAGCTTCTTTGGTTTGCTCAGCCGTATAATTAGAAAGTCCAACATAGAGCGCCTTACCTTGACGTACGATTAAATCCAAGGTTGCCATTGTTTCTTCGAACGGCGTGTTCGGATCTGGACGGTGAGAATAGAAAATATCGACATAATCTAGGCCCATTCTTTTCAAACTTTGATCTAAGCTCGACACCATGTTTTTCTTGGATCCCCACTCACCATAAGGACCTTCCCACATGTGGTAACCCGATTTAGTCGAGATGATGATTTCATCGCGATAAGCCCCGAGGTCACTTTTAAGTACACGCCCCATCAATTCCTCTGCTGATCCTGGCGGCGGCCCATAGTTATTCGCTAAGTCAAAATGTGTAATCCCCAAATCAAATGAACGAAGCAGCATAGCTCTTCCGTTCTCATGGTAATCTAACCCTCCGAAATTATGCCACATGCCAAGAGAAATAGCTGGAAGCTTAAGCCCCGATTTCCCAGAGCGATTATATTTCATTTCAGCATAGCGTGTTGAACTTGCTTGATAGACCATGATAGTCCTCCTTCATATTTCTAAGTAACATTGTTATTAGGCAAGAAACCTATGTATTCACTAAAGTTTTCACAAATATCCTGCTTCCTATGTACCAGTATAGTTCAAGCCTATCAACAAAAAAAGAACTGAAAAAAACGTGTCTTACTAACCTCGAGGTTAGTATGGCACGCTTTAGTGATTAATTCGGATCGAATCGCAACAAAGTATTATGCTCTTGGAGCCATTTCGTTTTCTCATAGGTATTGCCTATAATATCGACCAACACACCTTGTGGATCTACCCCGTCCAAGTATCGCCCGAGGAAATGAATGAAAACATCTAACCTCCGAAGCTCGATTAACAAAGGTAATATCTTGATTTCTTCTTGTGTTAATTGGACAAATTGACAGAAACCGTCATAGAACGCTTTGCTTTTCCTTCTGAGACTATCCTCGGGAAGCATCGGATCAATGAGATCAGATAAACAAACGGCAAGTTCCATAACCCTCGCATCGATTGTTACAAATTCAAAATCAAGAATGGCCACAAACCGTCCATCGTCATCCACCAGCATGTTGGAACCGTTAATATCACCATGAACGAGTTGATGAGGAAGCTGACGAATCGTTGGTATAGCGCTGTACAAGGCCATATAGCGATTAAATATATAAGCAAGTTCTTCCTGCTGTGCGATGAAAGGTTCTGGCGGTTGCAGTGCGAACGCTCGAATCGCATCTGGCTTACAGCTAGGATGAATATGTTCTATTTCATAGTAAGGAGCGTACTCCGGTTTATCTCCTATTGAGATCTTGGCTAAGGAAGCAGATAATTGTCCTGCTGCTTTCCCCATCTCTTGCAGTTGGCTTAGACTTAATTCAATTGGATTATGACCTTCTGTAAAAGTAAATAAAGCAGCAAGCTTCCCATCTTGATCGTCATCCGCTAACGTTACCACGGTTCCCCCAGTTGGCAACTCTAGTGGCATCGGAATTTCGAAAGGAAGCTCTTCTTTCATTTCAGCTAAACGAAGCAATACATTATGCTCAAACTTAATTTTGTCCCGGTCACGATGTGTCTCATACAGTCGTAGAACATATGTACGATCCTCAACCTCAACGAATCGTGTTGTATTATTCATCCCGCCTGCACCAACACGAAGCGTCCATGTTTGAGCCCCGAACCAATTAGCTGGGAGTAATGCTAATTGTTCCTCTTTTTCAATAACTCGCATAATACCCTGACCCAGCTCCTCTTCTTATACTTGGTTGTCGCCTTCTACCGCGAATTCAAAATCCTCTACATCGAATGCCTCAACAGGTATGGCAAATTCCACTAATCGCTCAATAAAATCGAATTGATCCGTTAATAATACAGCTTGTTCTTTCAAAGCTGTCAAAATTAATTCCGTTTCGATAGGATCAAATTGATCACCATAGGCTTCATTATCTATCGCATACACTATTTTCAATGTCACATGCTCATTTATTGGTAGCGGTGGGCTTTTTCCCCATGGTATGGACAAAGCCTTTTCTATTTTTTTCTTATTAAAAGATTCCTCGAAAAATGCAATGAGCTCACCGATCATTTGTTTGACAAAGCCATCATCTTCTTGTTCTAACATAATAGGTTCGGGGCTGCTATGCAGTTCATATAATTCTTGAATGGTCGTATAAGGTATCAAATAAGTCACAGGTTTTGATGGCAGCATGAGCTGGCCATGCACGGCTAACATCACCGCTTCGATAATAAACGTTTTGCTCATGGAGTCCCCCCTAATGTTACAAACATCATTCAGCAATACTTCGCTAAGCATACTCGGAAACCCTTTTTTTTAAATAGAAACACATCATACCCTTGCCTTAAAAGCAAAACCGTTAGCTCCCAAGATCACTTTGACCATTCGAGCTAACGGTTCCTTCCTCAGCTTATAAACTGCCATCGAACACCTCATTATCTTCATAAAGGGGTCGATATGGTTTCTTGGAGAAGCGATTCGCATAGGCGGATGCAACATAACAATCGGGTTTAATGACCGGAACCATACCGACAGATTCCACCCGTCTCACCATTTCTTGGACGAATTTGGCCGTCCGATTTCTATTCTCATCATCTCCCGCATCAATATGAATGAACATATCGAAAGTGGCACCTTGATACAGATGAGGAAGAATAATATTTTCCATATCTAATCGCTTGTTTTCGTCGAAATACATCGCAATCTCTTCACTTAGTGTCGTTTCCATCGAAAGCTTTTCTTTGATGGAGTGAAGCGCTCTTGGTACGATGACTTGACGATAACATGCCCACGCTCCTTTCCCTAGCCGCTGGATCACTACGCCGGTAATGAATTTCGTATGACCTGTGTGTACCTGACAATCCGTCCCTATAATGAATTTGTAGGTTGCCACGGGGTCAAGACGCATGAAATGAAGAATACGCTCGTGCACGGTATCCAGGTTAAGTCCTCTTTCCGTTGTGTTCCTAAATTCCAGTGGTTGGTTCGTCGCCGAAGGTTTCAAAGATAAGGCTCTCCCTTTCTCCATAGACTAAAGAAAAAGGCGGATGCTCAAGGCAGCACCCGCCTCTTCTATAGTATATGGCAAACCTTGCCTGTTCGAACCATCTTCTTATTTTAAAACAGGTCCACCGTACAAAAATCGATTTTCCCACTGCTTGCCATCAATGGTATCCACACGAACGCCGCCGGATTCAACGGAATAGGTGTGCAGCATTTGGCCGTTGCCTAAGTATATACCAACATGGGTAATCGGCTCTGTCAATACATTAATACCATCGTAATCAGAAGCTTTGGAACCTTTATAGCTGCTGAAAAATAAAAGATCCCCGCGTTTTAACTTCGTCCAATCCTTCACAATAGATCCCAAGGATCTCACATAGCTGCCTTGTGCAGCAGAATCACTTGGCAAGGAAAGACGGAGAGCATCCCAGTACATCGTTTGCACAAAATCAGAACAGTCGAATGTAGTGGGATTATTCCGTTCGGAACCAAATTCATAAGGAGTCCCTAAGTAGACTTCTCCCGCATCAATCACAGCTTCAATTTCATCCGCTACTGGCATATTAGGTTTGATAACGGAGAAATCCGCTGTTATGTATTTGGAACTAGAGCTCATATAGCCACTGACACCACTAGCATCTTTGACTTTATACCAGCTATCATTCACTTTATCAGTGACAAGAACTTCTTCCCCTTTGCTCAGCATTCGAATCACCTTCGAACCTGAACTTGCGTCTGATGATGGCAACGTACGGAAATTAACGCCATAAATGATCTGTGCATTGCTCACAATCGATATGTATTTACTGTTTGTCGATACGTAACCACTAACACCTTGTGCATCCTTAATTTGAAACCAATTCGTCGTCGTATAGTCTGTTACCGTGACCACTTCATTGGCTTTCAACATACGTTTGACATTACTAGACGTACTTGGTTGATCTCGAAAGCTTACACCAGCTACAATTTGAGCTTTCGTCCCGACAACTTCTTCCGCTTGCGTATCTTTGGGAAGTAGAGCTATAAATGATACCATCAATACCGCGATAACCATTGTCAACTTATTCATCGTCGTACCCTCCATCCTCTTGATGTTAAAATTTTCATTCGTATCCTTATTATAGTTTGAGGGGGTAATCTGCGAATATAGGTGAATGGTAGCGATTATTGCGATCGTATGCGTGGCGATTAGCCTATTGACGGCTAGGTTTAATTTTCCAATTTCCGAGCTTCCGCTTTTCGTGTAAGAGAAGACCAAAACAACCGCCATTGCGGGGAGTTTTTGAGTTTTACGTTCCCTATTTTCATCTCGTTTTCTTCCAATTCAATCACTTGCCAACTGCTTGGATCTTGAACGGCTTGGGATTCTAAAAAGGCTATAGCATGCTTATTCGCTTCCTCTTGCTCATTCCAGAATTTCACACCATAGTAAGCGAGACCATAATGGTTAACCAGCGTAGTCGTATAAATTTGCTCAGAATCTTTCTGCTGCAGCACATAAGGCATATTTCTTCCCTCCTAATGAGGAAGACCCATTCACCACGAGGGGAATGGGCCTCCGTTTGTAAGCGAGCTTCTTAGATAACGGTTACGCCAACTTACAAATACGCATTCTCATGCTTCGCTTTCAACATATTCCAACGGCGTTCAACTTCCGTTTCGAACGATTTCAGTGAACCTTCATATTCGGGTTTCGTAAGATGTTTCGTTTTCCCCATCGTTTTCAACCAATCGGATAACGGAATCTTCTTACTCTTATCCTCCGGATTATAGGTGATCGAAGTCACCCCATGCTCCACTTCATAAAGTGGGAAGAAGCAGGAGTCCACCGCAGCACCAACGATGTTGGAGCCCTCTTGGTCATCCGACAGCCAGTTCAACGGGCAAGCAATGAGAATTTTGCCATACACTAACCCCTCATGCTGCGCATACCATTGCGCCTTCGCCGCTTTCTTGACTAGATCTTGCGGATACGCTTCAGACCCGGTAAATACATAAGGAATATGAGTTGCAGCCATAATTTGCGCTGTATCCTTATGATGGAACACCTTACCACCTTGATGCTTCCCGACATTGGAAGTTGAAGTCCGATGTCCCATCGGAGTTGAATACGACAACTGTGCACCTGTGTTCATGTATCCTTCATTATCGTACTCAAGAATAATCATTTTATGATTCCGTAAAGCAGCCCCAATCGCAGGCCCCATTCCGATATCCATACCGCCATCGCCTGTAATCATGACGAAAGTGAAATCGTCCTTCAATCCCAAATGATCAAGTTCTCCGCGACGCTTCCGCTCCCAGAACATCTCTACAACACCTGACAGCGTTGCTGCGCCATTCTGGAACAGATTGTGGATATAAGTAGCTTTATGCGCTGAGTACGGATAACCCGTGGTTACAACCATTGCACAGCCGGTATGGAAAATGGAGACAATATCTCCCTCTATCCCTTTGAAGAACAATTCGAGTCCTGAGAAAATCCCACAGCCAGGACAAGCGCCATGACCTGGTGCAATCCGTTTTGGCTTTTTGGTCAAGGAACGAAGAGGCGGAATGCGTACATTCAACTTCCTCGTGCTCTCGTCTTGCGTGACCGTGATCAGACCTGTATTCAAATCCTCATACTTCATTGGTGTCAAAACCCGCTTCGGTGCTTTCGAAGGATCCCCCGGCGTATGGCCGTAGTAATCGAAAGGCACATCTACCTTGCCGCTTTCCATCGCATCAATGGCGAATTGGAACAGATTATGCCCATCCTCGGCATAAAAGTCTTTGCCACCTAAGCCATAGATTCGGCTTATGACAAGCGTGTCTCTGTTCCCGTTCGTGAACAGCGCCGCTTTAATTTCATTGACCATGTTGCCGCCATGTCCGCCATAGGAATCCGCGCGATCGCCTACGGTGATCGCTTTCACATTCTTCAGCGCCTCTGCGATCTGCTTCGCTGGGAAAGGTCGGATCAGGTTCGGTGCGATCGAACCGGCTTTAATGCCCTTCTCGCGGAGCTGGTCGACGACATCCTTGATGATTTCGGAAGCCGAATTCATCAGGAATACCGCGACTTCCGCGTCCTCCATCCGATATAGCTCTAGAATCGGATAGTCACGACCCGTCAATTCGGCATATTCCTGCCGAATACGGTCATACACACCTTCGGCGTTATACATCGCCATCGACTGTTGATAACAATTATTAATGTAATCCGGCTCATTCATATAGGGTCCAACGGTGATCGGATTATTACGATCCAAGGTATCTGGGAAGCCCTGTGGCTTCTCACCTACGAATGCCTGCACATCAGCCCGATGTGCGAAGGTTTGCACTCTGCGCTTTTGGTGAGAGGTGAAATAACCATCGGATGCGACCATAACTGGCAAACGCACCTCAGGATCCTCCGCTAATTTCAGCGCCATAATATTCATATCATATACGGCTTGCGGATCTCGACACATCACAATCGGCCAACCCGTATTCAAAGCATAGTAAAGATCGGAATGATCGCCATGAATATTCAGCGGCCCCGAAACAGAACGGCAAACCAAGTTCATAACCATTGGAAAACGGGTTCCGGATTGTACTGGCATTTGTTCCAACATGTACAAATAACCGTTGGCGCTTGTCGCGTTAAATACGCGGCCGCCAGCAGTTGATGCGCCATAACATATACCTGCTGAACCATGTTCACCGTCGGCAGGAATTAATACAATGTCATGCTGTCCATTGGACTTCATGAGATCTAGAAACTGAGCTACTTCCGTGGATGGTGAGATCGGAAAGTATCCCATGACATGATAATTAATTTGATGTGCTGCATAGGCAGCCATCTCATTCCCTGATTCATACACGATGCGCTGTTCGACTTTCGCTACCCCAAATTCCTGCTTGATATCAATGGCCATGCGTGTAGTTCCACCCTTCTCCCATAAATACTCTCTAAGAGTTTATAGCTAGATTGAATCGATGAGGCATGCGATTAAGATCAGCATAACCATCTTCTTCCCGCTCACTAGAGAGCGCATCGGTTGGACAAGCTTGTACACATTTAAGGCAACCTTTACAATATTGATAGTCTATGCCTTGCAGGAACATTTGGGGACGGCCTTTTTTGTCAGGGAGCTCATCCCATACAAAACAAAAGTCAGGACACACATTATCGCATGAAGCGCAGTGGATACATGAATCTTCATGGAAATGCGGCATCATCCCAGCACGGGAAATACTTAAATCTTTGAGTATACTATTACCTGGGTTCGTAACGACTCCCCCAATAGGCTGTGTGGCAAAGCCCAGAACTGGTGTATCATACCGTACAAAATCTGGCATAGTTTCCCCATCTGGAAGCGCATACGTTTGGAAAACGACCTCGTTATATCCACGATCGAATGTACGTAATGCTGGTGCTACTGCAAGAGGGTATTTCTTCTCTAAAGACTTTCTAATCACACCTCGCATGACATCTGGATCCAGAAAATCACACAATCGGAACATGGCACCCAGCATGGCCATATTTACACGATTCTTTTCCTCGAGCGAGATACCAATTGCGTCAATAACAGCAATCGTTCCTCCCCTGAGCTTCATCTTCTCCTTCAATTCATCAGGTGTTTTCGTTGAATTTACTAACACGGTACTATCCTCATAGATGCCACTGATAACGTTTACAGTTTTGGAAAGAGACTCATGAAAAACACCTACAACATGCGGTCGTTCAACGGGCGATGTATCCCGAATCTTCGTATCCATGTCACAAAATCGAATATGTGCTTTTACTGCCGATCCTTTCTTCTCAGACCCATAGGATGAGAAACTGACACCGTTCAAACCAACGCCAACGACTCCTGCTTCAGCCAGCATCTTACCTGCCAGATTCGCTCCTAGACCGCCGATGGATTCCAGCCTTATCTCGAAAAATCCGAGATCGTTCAATTTAGGTAAAGTTACCATGCTTGGTCTCCTTTCAAAAATGAACTGCATATAGAGTGAATAGTGTGAATAATAAATCTACTATTATTGTAACAAGAAATGGCTGGTAATCAACCTTTTTTTAAATCAGCCATTTAAAGCAAATAATCAATGATTAGACCGCATTTTCCCAAATAAAAACTAACCGATTCCCGCTCCACTTCCACGTCATTCTCCGATGCCTCACAATCTTCACAAACGTCTACATAATCGTCTTCAATCGGATTAAACACAACACCGCACACCTGTGAGCACAACCGCATTCACATCTCTCCTCGGCTTCAAATCCTCCAAAATTGTAAACGTTTGCAAACTATGTTTTCTTTATTATACAGCGGTTTAACCTGCATTGACTATAAGTCTTTATGAAATCTTTAGCATTCCAATTCGGGCATTTCTATTGATTCAAACCGCATTTGTGAGATAATGTAGAAATAATTCCCAGATTGTCGAAATATGGAAAGGATGCATAGGATTGCTTCATTTCATTATTGCCAATGAACTACAAAACATTTTCTACATCATGAGCGCAGCTCTGCTGCACCTTATTCTTGCTCCTCATTTCATACATAAAGAAACACATTTGAATATCTTCTTCTCTTTGGTTCTAGGAAGCTTCATCCTTCTTTATTGGAATTTTGCGGATATTGATCCGTTAATCTACTCCTTACAATTAGTCCCTGTCTGCTTGCTTTTTGTGACATTATGCGTTGGTATTGCGCCTTCAATCATGACATGGATCATATTCAATATCGGATGTATGTTCGTCTTGAAATATTATTGGGAGCCAGCTCTACTAAGCAGTACATTCTTACTGATGCTAGGAATTCTAGTTCGAAATCGCGTAACTAGCGGAAATTTGATCGTGAAACTCATGTATGCAACTGGAATCTTCATCATATATGAACTATTGTATGCACCACTTGCTCCTTATGTCTTAGCCCCATTTTCCGTGTACACTGGCTTTGTTTTAGCCCTCGCTTTTATCTCGCTATGGATTATGATTTCATTACTTTTTTTTATTAACAAATATGAACTACAGAGAAGACATATCACTCATCTTGAAAAAAATCGCATGCTAGCCGAGTTATCGGCTACAGTTTCACATGAAATCCGAAATCCTCTAACATCAACTCGGGGATTTCTGCAATTACTGGCAAGATCGGATCTGACTCCACTGGATCGTAGGCGTTATGTTGACCATGCGTTATCAGGCGTAGACCAAGCCATCACTTTATTGACAGATTTTCTTAACTATGCGAAACCCTCTGTTGACATGAAAGAACAGCTTGATATCAAAGAAGAACTGGAACATACCATACGGTTTATTACCCCTTATGCGCTTGATTTTCAGATTGCGATTGATATTTCACATGAATGTGAAACTCCGCTTTATATTCTTGGAGAATCTCAAAAGCTTCGCCAATGTTTACTGAATCTAATTAAGAACGCCATTGAATCCATGCCAAATGGTGGGAAGCTCTCATTACGTACTTGTAAACATCCTAGTGCCGTTCAGATCTCGATCACAGATACGGGTGTTGGTATGACCAGCAAGCAGTTGAACTCCCTCGGCAAGCCTTTCTACACGACCAAACAACACGGTACTGGACTTGGACTTGTCGTCGTCATGAGTCTAATCAAGAAAATGAATGGCAAAATTTCATTCACTAGCAGCCTCAATCATGGAACGAAATGTTCTATTATTTTTCAACAATACTGAACAAACCCAAAAAGCAAGCTAGACAAGAGGCTCTCTCTTATCTAGCTTGCTTTTTAATGTGTTGTATTCCTCTTACTTCGTCAGCTCATGTTGATCCACGATATAGGCAAGCAAGCGACTACAACTTTCCTCAACCATTTCATATACTTCTTGAAATTTCCCCGTGTAATAGGGATCGGGCACTTCAGTAATTGCTTGATTACTAGAGAAGTCCAACAATTTATGTATCGAAGCGTGTTGTTCATTCTCGACAAATTCCGGAGCAAATGCATCTAAGTTCACGACATTACTGTCATCCATAGCGATAATATACGTAAAATGATAGAAATCATCAGGGCGGACTTGTCTGGCTTTTAAGCCATCATAACCAATCTGATATCGGTCAAGAATATCCCGTGTTCCTTGATGGGGAGGATGCCCGATATGCCAATCCCCAGTTCCCGCTGAATCAATTGAAATGACATCTTCAAGACCAGCTTCCTTCACTTGATGACGAAACACCGCTTCCGCCATTGGTGATCGGCAAATATTGCCCAAACAAACGAATAAGACCCTAATCATATTTGACCAAACACAAGCATTTTTTCATTCAACGTGAGTGGTCTAGCAGGAATGTCCAAGACAATCCGACCTTCCGATACTCCCCAAATGCGTGTTGCAAAACGCTCAGCGAGTTCAATCTTATGAAGCGTCGCGATAACGCTCATGTTCCGTTCTTTGCATAACGATTTCAAATCCTGAAGGATGTATTCCGTTGATTTCGGATCAAGACCTGATACAGGTTCATCTGCTACTAGCACTTTGGGACCAAGAATCAACGCTTTCGCAATGGCGACACGTTGTTGTTCACCCCCGCTAAGCTGACCAACCTTCTTTTCACCTTTATCCAAAAGGCCAACCTTTTCTAAAAAGTCCATGCTATCGATTTTCTCATTTCTCGACGACAATCCTGTAACCATTCGAAGTGGGGCTTGATACACCCTACCCATCAACACATTTTTGACAGCGCTTTTATTCCGATTTAGAAAAGGCTTCTCCTCCAGATAAGCGAAATCCTTACCCAATTTGAACCGGTCCCACGGACCTGGCTTCGTTATATCAATCGAGTTATATATGAGCTGACCGCTTGTCCATTTCTCTTGATGACTAATACAACGAAGCAGCGTTGTTTTCCCACTACCACTGCTGCCGATTACCGCGATAAACTCTCCTGCATCAACTTGAAAGCTAATTTGCGATAGGACTTGATTGTCCGGAGGGAATACTTTACTCAAATTTCGAACTGTCAGCATGACAACTCTCCTTCACGTAAGCCTAGTGGTCATTCATAAGAAATAGTAAATCGCCGCTCAACTGGGGCTATTAAACTGCTCGTTGAGGGCGATTTCCTTCTTATTTACATGTCAAAATTAATCGCACGAAGTTGGTGCTTCTGCCGCGCCTGCTTCAACATTAATTTTATCTGAAATCGTGTCTCTGACTACGGACATTACCAATTGAAGTAAATAGTTGATATCTTCTTGGGTTTGCTTGAACTCATTCACAATGGGAATGCCATCTAATTCATCTTGCAGAACTTCGATTTCATTCTCGATTTTTTCCACCATTTTCTTGTTTTGGAACGTTTCAAAAGCAACTATCTCTTTTTGCTTCTTCTTAATCGCACTAATCAAACCTTGAATATCAGGATTCGTTGCAATTTGCTTTTCCGCTTTTTGATAGAACTGAACTTCATTGGAAGTTGTAAGCAACGCAGCCAGTTCCTTCGCTTTCGCCAGAATATCTTCGCGGACGATCATTTCTGTATTCGTAAATTCCTCTACTTGAAATGCATGAGGCTGGTTATCATCATGTGCATGATCACATTGGGACATTTCTTAACACGCTCCTATTTATCCTGTTCGTAATTTTATACAGACATCTGAAGAGGCTTATGTACAATCTCACCTTTCAATATCCAAGTTTGTGCATGTGTAACTTTGACATGAACCATTTGACCTATCAAGGATGGATCTCCAGTGAAGTGAATTAGCTTATTCGTCCGGGTACGACCAGCAAGCACATCTGTATTGTTCTTGCTCTCGCCTTCTACTAAAACTTCGACAGTTTGATCTAGCAAACGTTCATTACTATCTTTACTCAGCTTATTTACTAACTCATTCAATCTATATAAACGCTGTTTCTTCACTTCCATCGGGACATTATCTTCCATCTCAGCTGCAGGCGTACCTACTCGCGGTGAATAGATAAACGTAAATGCAAAGTCAAAGCCTACTTCCTCGTACAGCGTCATCGTATCCTCGAATTGCTCATCCGTCTCGCCGGGAAAACCAACGATAATATCTGTCGTTAATACGACATCAGGCATCGTTGCCTTGATTTTACTTGCAAGTTGCAAATAATGATCTCTCGAGTACTTCCGACTCATCCGTTTTAAAACATCTGTGTTACCAGCTTGCACAGGTAAATGGATGTGCTCAACGAGATTGCCACGTTTCCCTAATACCTCAATCAAACGATCATCGAAATCTCGCGGATGAGAGGTTGTAAAACGAATGCGTGGAACATCAATCTTACGAATATCATCCATCAGATCAGCGAACGTGTACGTTATATCTTCAAAGTCTTTGCCGTAGGCATTGACATTCTGTCCAAGTAGCGTAATTTCCTGAAAGCCTTGACGAGCCAGATCTCTGACTTCTGCCAGGACGTCCTGCGGTCTACGGCTTCGTTCTTTACCACGTGTATATGGCACAATACAATAGGTACAGAACTTATCGCAGCCGTACATAATATTAACCCAAGCACGGATACCTTCCCGTTTTTTGGGGAGATTTTCTACGATATCGCCTTCCTTTGACCATACCTCCACAACCATTTCTTTGTTGAAAAAGGCATCTTTCAATAGGCTAGGCAAGCGATGAATATTATGAGTGCCGAAAATCATATCGACAAATGCATGTTTCTGCATAATGCGATTAACCACGGACTCTTCTTGCGACATACAACCGCATACACCAAGAATAAGCCCTGGCTTCTGTGCTTTCAGCGTCTTCAAATGACCCAGTTCACCGAACACCTTGTCTTCCGCATTCTCACGAATCGCACACGTATTGAGTAGGATCACGTCTGCGACCTGCTTGTCTTCCGTAGGCGTATAACCCATTTGCTCGAAAAGACCTCTCATGACTTCGGTGTCATGCTCATTCATCTGACATCCATAAGTTGTGATTAAATAATATTTGTCTTTACCAAACTCTTGCATATCTTCTGGAATCGCAAAATCGTAATGAACCTGAATGTCCTCTTTACCACGTTGCTTCTCATCCTTGTAATTAGGCGCAGAATTAATTTGGATATTTCTACCTTTAATTCGATAAGTCGTTTTGCCCTCTTCTTGGCTTAACACTTTCGCATCCGAGAAGTCAAAGTATTTGGAGTAATCCTTAACCTTGTCGGATTTTAAGTCCGATGTATTTTGGTTCTCCTTTGACATGATGAACTCACTTCCCTTTATCTATAAATATTGCTCTAACTTGTATTAACCCAATATCAAATTATAGCACAAAAGATACCTGTATATCCATATTGGCTTCCTTTTCAAATTAATGAGAAAAACCTTCTCCAAAGAGAAGGCTCTGAAAGCACTTTTACCCAAATGTATATTGTTGCTTAATGATACCCGTCATTTCCTGCGCAGGTAATGGGCGGCTAAATAAATACCCTTGCGCTTCATTACATTCTTTGAGTAGTAGGAATTGAAGCTGCTCCTTTGTTTCTACTCCTTCTGCTATGACCTTTAGATCCAAATTATGTGCCATTGAAATGATCGTATGTACGAGTGCAGCATCTTTCGCATCCTCAAACATATTTCGAGTAAACGATTGGTCAATCTTTAAACTATCAATAGGGAACAACTTTAAATAATTCAAAGATGAATATCCCGTTCCAAAATCGTCGATCGATAAAAAGATCCCCATCGTTTTTAGTTTATGCATAGTCTCAATGGCGTACTTGGCATCTTGAATAATACTTTCTGTTAACTCTAGTTCTAGATACTGGTGATCTAACCCAGACTCATCTAAGGCTTTACTTACCATTTCGATTAAATTACTTTGCTTAAATTGCCTAGATGATATATTTACAGCGATACGAAACGGTGCATAGCCTTGGTTCTGCCATTCTTTATTTTGGCGACAAGCCTCATTTAGCACCCATTCACCAATTGGAATAATTAGTCCGGTTTCTTCTGCTAGTGGAATAAAATCTGCTGGTGATATCGGCCCCCAATCAGGGTGCTGCCAACGAATCAATGCCTCTGCTCCAGTAATCTTCCCCGTATTCACATCAATCTGCGGCTGATAAAAAACTTTAAATTCATTTCGCTCTAATGCTTTGCGCAGCCCAATTTCCATTTGCATTTTTTTGGTGACCGCTTCATTCATCTCTGGTGTATAAAACTGAAAGTTATTTTTACCTTGTTCTTTCACACGGTACATCGCGGTATCTGCATTTTTAATTAACGTATCGATATCCCCTCCATCAGATGGATAGAGACTAATACCAATGGAAGGCGTAACGAATAATTCGTGTTCCAGGATGGTAAAAGATTGCGAGAAAATATGAACAATTTTATTCGCGTTTTTTATCATCTCTTCAGCAGTTGTATGTGCCCAAAGAATAATAAATTCATCGCCACCTTGCCGAGATACCGTATCTCCTTTACCGATGCAAGCTTCGAACCGCTTCGCGACCTCAATCAATAATTTATCCCCCATAGCATGGCCAAGCGTATCATTAATAAATTTAAACCGATCCAAATCTATAAACATGATCCCCATGCTTTGTTGATTTTCAAACGCTTGGTCTAAAGCTAGATCCAGACGATCATTTAATAAAAGCCGATTTGGCAAACCTGTTAAAGGATCACGATACACCATCTGATTAATCTTTTCTTCTGTCCTTTTTCTTTCCGAGATATCTCGAATTATGCAGCTAAAATATGTGCTGCCTTCTTCTTTCCACACGGCAAGTGAAAGTTCAATCGGAAACTCAATTTGATCTTTACGTAACCCTATTAATTCATAAGTCAATCCAAGTTCATCCACTTCACCATTGGCATTGGCTAGGAAACTCTCTAATCGCTCTTTATACGATGCAAAGAACCGTTCTGGGAAAATACGATGTAATCTTTCTCCAATGAGTTCATGTTCTTCATAGCCAAAAATGAGCTGTGCACCCTTATTCCAAGAGATAATTGTGCGATTATGATCAGCCAAGATAATCGCATCATGAGCTGATTCAACAACGGAACGGAATCTTTTCTCCGACATCATCATCTGTGTTTCAAAACGTCTATCGATGAATGTACTGATGAACGCTAGTCCAAGTATGAATAAAATGCCAAAACCTATTAAATAGGCCAGCAATTTCGTATCGAACGTAAGATCTGAAGCGATTTGTGAATGATCATGCTTGAATGTTGCTGCTGCCATTCCTGTATAGTGCATACCACTTATTGCAATGCCCATGACCAACGAACTAACTAGCTTCCTTAACAGAATACGAGGTGAGCTGGCATTCTGTTTTACAGAGAATAGCAATAGGAGTGCAACTAAAGAGACAACGTATGCAATGATGGCAGAAAGAGCCCATAGATAGGGATTATATTCAATCGTTGCTCCCATCACCATGGCTTCCATGCCAATGTAGTGCATGGATACGACTCCTGTAGCAATAAAAGTAGCTCCAATAAACACATGTGGTTTACGCATTACTGGTCTGCTGATGATATATAAGGCTAACCATGATGCAAGCAACGCTGGAACTATTGAATAGATTACAGTCGATAATTGGTATGTGACAGATATAGATAAATGAAAAGCTAGCATCGCGACGAAATGCATCGACCAAATACCCATTCCCATAGCAAAAGCACCGCCTGCCAACCAGGCTTGCTTCGCTGAACTTCTGGCCTTATGGATTCGAATTCCGAGATCCAACGCAGCAAATGATGCAATGATAGCAATGAGAATAGAAAAAATGACAAAGGGGATGTGATACGTACTTGAGATCGTTTCCACAGGGATGTCTCCTATCTTAAGGCAATGATCATGATATCTACAGGAGGCATTGAATCCGTTCGATAAGCCTAAGCAAATATATGTATGTAGAATCTAATAAAAACCATTTTACCATGATTTTCTTAGTGCCTCTATACGTTTACGTCGAAAATACTCGAAAAATGCAAAACTTACATCTCAACGTAATTTTCATGCAAAAAATGCGCAAAAAAGCATCCTTTACACATCTTTGTAAAGGATACTCTTATTGTATACATTAACGTCATAAATGATTAATGTCATTAATCAATGTTATAATAACAATTCTGCTTTGTCACCTGTCTTCACGCCCGCTGCATTTCCTTCGTCTGTATCGATATGCATATCCAACGCAAACTGGTCCGACACTCGGGCAATCACATCTTCAAATACTAATGGCCTTTCTCCCCGCAAATGAACGCGTAGAAGTTGTTTATCCTGAATTCCCCATTGGTTGGCATCAGAGGTATGAAAGTGTATATGTCTCGCCGCTACAATGACTCCCTGCTCCAATGTAACTTCTCCTTTAGGACCAATAACACGCAATCCAGGTGTTCCTTCGATTTTACCTGATTCGCGCACTGGTGGATGGATCCCCAGTGTGAAAGCATCTGTGCGCGAAACCTCGATTTGCGTTTGTGGTCTAATCGGACCAAGAATTCGGACCTTATCGAATTGCCCTTTCGGCCCTATTATAGCAACTGTTTCTTGTGCTGCGAATTGGCCTGGCTGCGATAGATCCTTGAAATTCGATAACTCATATCCCTCACCGAAAAGTGCAACTAAATCAGTTTGTGATAGATGTATATGTCTTGCTGAAACACCAATAGGAATCATAGGCATGGTAGTATTCATCCTCTCTTATAGATCATAATTGTCAGTATTACCGCTCAGCAAAAAAGGCATACGGAATATCACCGTATGCCTTCTTAGGAAATTGTTATTTAAATTCAGTAAGCAGTTTGCTAAAGTCAGCTTCGGAAAGCTTAAGATCTTGTTTCGTTAGACCTTCTTTAGCAAAGCTTGGAATGGAATCTTCATAGCTCTTTTTATCTTTGTTTTGGTAGATGATACCTGTCAACATGGAGTTTGTTTCCATGATTTTCGTCATCGCCATCACACGGTTTGTGTAATCATAGTCTGGAATTTCATCCAAATCAACGATATTCTCTTTGAACCAGTCATATGTGTTTACTTTGTTGAAAGTAACACAAGGGCTGAATACGTTAATCAAGGAGAAACCTTTGTGATTCAAACCAGCTTCAATAACAGCCGTTAACTGTTTCAAGTTACTGGAGAATGATTGTGCTACGAACGAAGCACCTGCAGCCATTGCAATTTCAAGTGGTGAAATTGCGGATTCAATTGTACCGGATGGTACGCTTTTCGTTTTGAAACCTTCCGCACTACGTGGTGATGCTTGACCTTTTGTCAAACCGTAGATTTGGTTGTCCATTACGATGTAAGTAACATCAATGTTACGTCGAATAGCATGAACAGTGTGCCCCATACCAATTGCAAAGCCGTCTCCATCTCCACCAGAAGCAATAACAGTCAAATCGCGGTTAGCCATTTTCACGCCTTGTGCGATAGGCAGGGATCTTCCGTGAATACCATGGAATCCGTATGCATTGATGTAACCCGAAATACGTCCAGAACATCCGATACCTGAAACGATTGCTAAGTTTTCTGGCTCTAAACCAACGTTAGCTGAAGCACGCTGAATAGCCGCTTGTACGGAGAAATCTCCGCATCCAGGACACCAGTTAGGCTTTACATTGTTACGAAAGTCTTTTAATGTTGCCATGCTAAAGTCAACTCCTTACATTTTTGTTCGATTTCTGCTGGTAAGAACGGGTTACCGTTGTATTTAAGTACGTTTTTGATTTTGTCTGCATGCCCAACATGCAATTTAATTTGATCAGCTAATTGACCTGTAGCGTTGTTTTCAACAACGATAACTTGTTTCGCTTTTTCAACAAGCGGACGAAGTTGGTCAGCTGGGAATGGATGAATCAAACGTACTGTTGCGTGGTTGGTTTTGATGCCTTCCAATTCAACACGACTTCTTGCTTCATCAATTGTTCCACCTGTTGAACCCATACCGATAATAAGAAGATCTGGATTCTCGTGAGGAGCATCAAATTTGATAGCATCTGTCACTTGAATATGTTTCAACTTCTCAAGACGCTTATCCATCATACGTTGACGATTTTCAGTGCTTTCAGAAGGACGACCTGTTTGGTCATGCTCTACGCCTGTAACATGGTGAATACCGTGCTTCACGCCAGGGATTACACGAGGAGAAACACCTTTCTCCGTGAACTCATAACGTTTGAACAATTGGTTAGGCTCTTGTTCAGGTGCTTCAGTTACAAGTGTGCCGCGGTCAATCACGATGCGGTTGTAATCAAGCATTTCTGCTGATTGTTTACCTAGTGAAAGTTGAAGATCTGTCATAAGAATAACAGGCACTTGATACTGCTCAGCAAGGTTGAAAGCTTCAATTGTATCGTAGAAGCACTCTTCAATCGTACTTGGAGAAAGAACGATTTTTGGAATTTCACCGTGCGTTCCGTAAACCATTGCATTTAAATCAGATTGCTCTTGTTTAGTAGGAAGTCCTGTACTTGGACCACCACGTTGCGTATCAACGATTACTACTGGAGTCTCTGTCATACCTGCAAGGCCAATAGCTTCCATCATAAGGGACAAACCAGGACCAGCTGAAGCTGTAAGCGCACGAGCACCAGCGTAGTTAGCGCCGATAGCCATTGTACATGCTGCAATTTCATCTTCCGTTTGAATAACGGTCCCACCTAATTTAGGAAGTACTTTTTGTAAATACTCCATAACTTCGGAAGCTGGTGTAATAGGATAAGCCGGCATGAAGCGGCAACCTGCAGCAACTGCTCCAAGAGCGATTGCATCATTTCCGATCATGAACAATTTTTGTTGTCCGTCTGCAGGCTCAAGTTGGAAGTCAGCGATAGGTCCGCCAGCTAGTTCAAGTACAGATTCTGCACCTTTGCGAACCGCTTCAATATTCTTCTCAACGACAGCTGCGCCTTTACGGCCAAATTCTTCTTCAACAGCTTTATTAAACACGTCAATCGGCAAGCCAAGAAGAGCCCATGAAGCGCCTGACGCGGCCATGTTCTTAAATAGGGAAGTTCCTAATTCCTCTGCAATTGCAGTGATCGGTACTGGGAACAATCTAGCTTTGATTCCTTCTGGTAAAACAGGGTTAAACTTAGCATCCGCAACGATGACACCATTGTCGCGAAGTTCGTGAGCGTTGAAATCGATACTTTCTTGGTCGAAAGCAACAAGAATATCCAAATCGTCTGAGATTGCGCGAATCGGTTTGGTGCTGATGCGAATCTTGTTATTTGTATGTCCCCCCTTAATCCGTGAAGAGAAATGACGGTACCCATACAAATAGTAACCGAGACGGTTCAATGCAGTAGAGAAAATGCGGTCTGTACTTTCGACCCCTTCACCCTGCTGACCTCCGATTTTCCAAGATAACTGACTAATCACCGTACGTCCACTCCTTTTGATTGTAGCTGCGTGAAGAAAATTTGATAAGCTGATTGTTTAGTAATTTAAGATGGTGCAATAAAAAATTTCTTTCACTTGTCATCCAAATTCTATGCCTTTACAGAGTAAATTGCAAGAGGTTTCACTGTTTCTAACAGATAGAGTTTTTAGATTGTATCCATATCAATATTAGATTGATTTCCACTTATTCATTGCGGAAGGTTCCGCAACATGAAATTACGCCAGTTCCCATACAAAAACGCCTCCACTTGCGACTCTGTATAGTTTTTACACAAAGCTTCTATAATATTTCCGTAATCTCCAACATGTCTTAAATCTTTTACCCATTGTTCAATCCCATCAAAATCCGAACCAAAACCTATTTGGGACTCCCCGCCTAATGCACAGATATGATCGATATGTTTCAGAATCGCTGAAATCTCTACTGTCGTTTTCATGTTCTCCAGAAAGTAAGGAACAAAAGTAATTCCCATTATACCTTTACATTGTATGATAGCTTTAATCTGATCGTCTGATAAATTTCTTGGATGAGGACATAACTGATAAGCGTTTGAATGTGACGCGATAAACGGTTTTTTGTAAACCTCCACTAGTTCCCAGAAGCCTGCAACGGAAAGATGGGACACATCGACTATTATACCCATAGTTTCTAATTCTTTTAACATGTGCTTCCCTTTTTTTGTAAAACCGCCTTTTCTTTGTTCCATGACACCATCCGCTGCCCAATTTGCGTAGTTCCACGTAAGCCCTGCACAACGAACACCTAAGTAATCAAGAATTCGCAAGTTGGTTAGATTACCAGCAAGCGCATCCATTCCTTCTAATGTCAAAATAGCACCAATCTCCTGCTTTTGCTCCACATCTAACCAATCTGAAGCCGTTCGAATAAATCTCATTTGCGGGTGGCTAATAATCTTTCGATGAAAAATATCTACCATTTGTAGAACATGCTCAAAGCTAGGGTTAGGAATCGTTTCAGAAAGATAGATCGCAAAACATTGTACTTTAACACCTGCCTGCTGCAGTTTTGGATAGCTTACATCCAATTCTAATACATCCTGGTTAAAATCCAGTTTACCATTCTGATATAACTTCGTTAGTGCGTCACAATGTCCATCTACAATTTTCATTATAACCCGCCTCCACTCATCGCACTTTATGTCCAAACAGCACAAAAACCTCTATACAGAGGTTTCAGAGGTACTGTGATAACATTTCGATTAACTGGCTGTCAGTCATGAAAGTCAACACTTATACAGTTGCCTTACCGTCTACCGAGGCTCGACAATCAATTTAATAGCTGTCCGGTCCTCCCCATCAATAACGATATCCGTGAAGGCTGGTACACATATTAAGTCGACTCCACTAGGCGCCACAAACCCTCTTGCGATAGCTACTGCTTTGATGGCTTGGTTCAATGCGCCTGCACCTATTGCTTGAAGCTCAGCGGCTCCACGCTCACGCAATACGCCTGCCAATGCACCTGCTACGGAGTTTGGATTGGATTTTGCTGAAACTTTTAACACATCCATGAATAGTACCTCCTCGGAAATGATGGATAGCTTCCAATACCCATCATATTCACGAGGTATACGAAACATGCTACCTCATCCCATTTATACGGTTACCACTAATATTTTTACAACTAATCGTTTTTACTACTAATCCATAAATACTTGATCTTCATCATATCTAATCAAGTTAATCCCTTTAGCTAAACCTGTCTGATCGTTTAATTCTATAACAACGGCATGAAAATGCCATTTGCCTTCATCTGTAATGAAACGAACAGGAAGCTGCGTCTTAAACTTCTGAAGCACTGCGTTACGTTCTACCCCTAGGATGCCATCACGAGGCCCTACCATCCCCACATCCGTCACATACGCAGTACCTTGAGGCAATACACGATTATCATTTGTTTGAACGTGTGTGTGCGTGCCAACGACCGCAGACACCTTCCCGTCCAAATGCCAACCCATCGCAATTTTCTCCGAAGTGGCTTCCGCATGGAAATCTACAAAAACAAACTTGTGTTTTTTCTTATCAGCTTCCAATATGTCATCCACTTTACGGAATGGACAATCAATTGGCGGCAAAAATGTTCGTCCTTGCAAATTAATAATAAGAAGTTCTTGGTCCTTCACTTTGATGACTGTATGACCTTTGCCTGGCGTACCTGGCGGGAAGTTCGCAGGACGTACCATTTTATCGTCACGATCAATAAAATCGAAGATTTCTTTCTGATCCCATGTGTGGTTTCCCATCGTAATGGCCTGAATGCCCATTTCATATATTTCTTTGGCAATTGCTTGCGTAATCCCTTTACCCGCGGCTGCATTCTCACCGTTGGCAATGAAGACAGCATGCGGATGTAATTGCTTAAGTCTTGGCATGATATTTTTCAATGCTTTTCTTCCTACAGAACCTACGATGTCACCAATAAATACAATTTTCATAACGTAAAACGAGCTCCTTTATATGACCCAATTCCATTCGGCCTTGAAAATAAGGAAAAGTGGCTATAATAGCCACTTTTCGCATTTGCTTCTTATTTAGCGTATTCAACTGCTCTAGTTTCGCGAATGACCGTAACCTTAATATGTCCTGGATAATCGAGTTCACCCTCGATTTTCTTCGTAATATCACGGGCTAAACGGAACGCTTCAGTGTCATCCACTTTCTCTGGCTGCACCATGACACGTACTTCACGACCTGCTTGAATGGCGTAGGATTTCTCAACACCTTCAAATGATTCTGAAATCTCTTCCAGCTTCTCAAGACGTTTAATATACGTTTCTAGCGTTTCTCTTCGAGCACCTGGTCTCGCCGCTGACAATGCGTCCGCAGCACCGACTAACATGGCAATTACTGAAGTTGCTTCCACATCACCGTGATGTGAGGCAATACTATTAATTACAATAGGATGCTCTTTGTATTTCTTGCCTATCTCAACACCGATTTCGACGTGAGACCCTTCCACTTCATGGTCTAACGCTTTACCAATGTCATGAAGCAGCCCGGCACGTTTCGCCAAAGTTACGTCTACCCCGAGCTCTCCGGCCATTAAACCAGCCAGATACGCTACTTCCATGGAATGTTTCAACACGTTTTGTCCGTAACTTGTTCTGAACTTCAGGCGCCCCAAAATTTTGATCAAGTCAGGATGCAAACCATGTACCCCAACTTCAAACGTCGCTTGTTCCCCATATTCGCGGATACGTTCGTCCACTTCTTTGCGAGACTTCTCAACCATCTCTTCGATACGTGCGGGATGAATACGTCCATCCGCCACAAGTTTCTCAAGTGATGTGCGAGCAATTTCACGACGGATTGGGTCAAAACCAGATAAGATTACTGCTTCAGGTGTATCATCAATAATAAGGTCAATACCGGTCAAAGTTTCCAATGCTCGGATATTTCTACCTTCACGACCGATAATGCGACCCTTCATTTCTTCATTAGGCAACGAGACAACGGATACCGTAGTTTCCGCTACGTGATCTGCCGCACAACGCTGAATAGCAAGTGTGATGATCTCACGTGCTTTCTTATCGCCTTCTTCTTTGGCTTGTTGTTCAATCTCTTTGATTAGCTGAGCAGTTTCATGACGAACTTCTTGCTCTACATTAGTAAGAATGATGCTCTTAGCTTCTTCCATTGTAAGACCAGAAATTCGTTCCAATTCGGAAACTTGACTTTTATAGAGCTGATCAATTTGTGTTTGTGTATCCTCGATTCGCTTCTCTTTGTTGGCTACTAGCTCTTCTTTACGCTCGAGAGACTCTAATTTTTTATCCAGCGATTCCTCTTTTTGCAACAATCGTCTTTCTTGTCGTTGAATTTCATTCCGACGTTCACGAATGTCTTTTTCAGCTTCGGATCGTAGTTTGTGCACTTCGTCCTTTGCTTCCAGAACCGTTTCTTTTTTCAGTGCTTCTGCTTCCTTTTTGGCAGATTCTTTTATCTGCTCAGCGGCTGTTTCAGCACTGGAAATTTTCGCTTCTGCAAGAGATTTACGGATAAAATAACCAATCCCTAAGCATGCAGCTCCAACAACGAGAATGATCGCGATCCAGATGGCAGTCATCATCTTGTTCACCTCCTCGTTGGTTTCTCCAAGGTGTTAGCCTGGGGTACCTTCGGTTTTTTAATCCGATTCAATTGTTTGACTAGTCATACATACCCCTAAAATGTAAGAGTATGGCTTTTAAATGAATGCGCACAGTGCGTTAGGGCACCATAGTGCTAATAATCCATAATCAACAGTGTAAAAATTGGCGGTTTTTACAGCTGCCTTCTCAAAATCAATGAAATTAGTATGATTTTGAATACATTATGAAAATATACACTGTTATTTTATCTTTTGTCGAAGAAGCTTGTCAAGCGAATGTCCTAGAGTTGATTATTTAGACCCAAAACACACTTGCAAATAGTTAATGTCATTAAGTTTCTCCACAACTAATTAATGTGATTAATTATCTTCGAATCCATCCTCCATAAACTCCATCTCTTCCTCGTCTGATTCATTACTTATGAGCCCCAAAACCTTAGTAACTATGGCCCCCGTGTAACCTCTTCGCATTAGAAATGCCGCAGTTTTACGCTTTCTATCCATTAGTTTTCCCGAAGTTTGCTTCCATTTCGTTCTCGCTATTTTCAGTGCCCCGACATACTCATCCTCTGCATTTATTGACTCCATGGTACTTTTAACCACATCTTGATGAATCCCTTTTTGTTGAAGTTCTTGTCGAATCAGATTACGTCCTTTGCGTTGAGAAATCACCCGGTTGTCCGTCCACATCTTAGCGAATTCTTCATCATTGACGTATTTATTTTCAATAAGCTTGTCACTCGCCCAATCAATAATTGGCGCTTCAAAACCTTTCTCTTTCAGTTTACGTTTCACCTCAGAGAGGGAATGCGGACGTCTCCCTACCATATGGAGCGCTTTTACATAGGCCATATTTCGCTCTTCATCTAAAATGATAGCTTCAATCACTTGCTGATACAGGGATTCTCCTTTGTTCAAACGATGCTTGATCAGAATATCTTCATGAACAGAAAAAGCGTACTCCTCATTCAGATAAATGTTATAGCGATGTCTTCCTTGTTTTTGTTTTTCCACTTTGGTTATTACTTGTAATTCTTCCTCTTCGTGATTCATCTCAACAATCCCCCAAATGAAGAAAAAACACCCCAACACAAGGTTAAGGTGCTTCATCCATCCTATTTTCCAAACCTATTCGAAAGCTGTTTCCAACTCATCTTCTTCTTCATCCGTGTTCGGTCCAACAACTTTAATCAAGTTACTATTCTCTCTAATTCTTAGTTCAATCGTTTCGGAGATCGCTTTGTTATCTTTCAAGAATTGCTTCGCGTTCTCACGTCCTTGGCCAAGACGCTCACCTTCATACGAATACCAAGCGCCGCTCTTATTCACGATATCCAGCTCAGTTCCGATATCAATAATGCTACCTTCGCGTGAGATACCTTCACCGTACATAATATCGACTTCAGCTTGTTTAAATGGAGGTGCTACTTTATTCTTAACGACCTTAATTCTCGTACGGTTACCAACCATGTCATTGCCTTGCTTGATCGTTTCAATACGACGAACATCCAATCGAACGGAAGAGTAGAACTTCAATGCACGACCACCCGGAGTTGTCTCAGGATTCCCGAACATAACACCAACCTTTTCACGCAATTGGTTAATGAAGATAGCGATAACTTTGGATTTATTGATAGCACCAGACAGCTTACGAAGCGCTTGTGACATCAATCGCGCTTGAAGACCTACGTGAGAATCCCCCATATCGCCTTCAATTTCTGCTTTCGGTACTAGTGCTGCAACGGAGTCGATAACAATAATATCTACCGCGCCACTACGAACAAGTGCTTCCGCGATCTCAAGTGCTTGCTCACCTGTATCTGGTTGAGAAAGCAATAATTCATCTATATTAATACCAAGCTTGCTTGCATAAGAAGGATCCAACGCATGCTCCGCATCGATAAAGGCAGCTTGTCCGCCCACTCTTTGAACTTCAGCAATCGCGTGTAAAGCTACAGTTGTTTTACCTGATGACTCTGGTCCGTAAACTTCAATAATTCTCCCGCGTGGGAATCCGCCTATTCCAAGTGCGATATCCAGAGCAAGCGAGCCCGAAGAAATCGTTTCAACTTGCATATGAGTAGATTCTCCAAGTTTCATAATGGAGCCTTTTCCGAACTGTTTCTCAATTTGACGCAATGCATTATCTAGCGCGGCACGACGATCTGACAAAACGACCACTTCCTTCTATCATTATAGGTATATGATAACTTGTTTTGGCATGTTTGCCAAGCATTTTTTCGAACATACATTCGTTTTTTTGCGAACAAACAAAAAACCGTAACAAAGTTATCGCTTTGCTACGGTTCTTCCGTTAACTAACTCTGATTATAGAGGATTTCTAGTTTTCTTTCAACTGTTTCCATAATTGATAGAGTGCACGTTTAGCAGCTCTTAATTTAATTGACTCCCTATTGCCTGAAAGTTGGAGCGTAAATACTTCCGTCTTCGCATCCTTCTGTGCTAATCCCACATAGACCAGCCCTACAGGCTTCCCTTCAGACGGGCTTGGACCCGCCACACCGGTCACGGAGATGCCAAAGTCACTACCAGTCTTAACTAGCAACTGTTCGGCTAAAATGACGGCTGTTTCGCTGCTAACAGCACCCGGAGCACCTTCCCCCTCCAAAATATCCATTGGCACACCGAGCAACTTATGTTTTAACGCGTTTGAGTAAACGATAATCCCGCCTAAGAAGGATTCTGAGCTACCTGGTACTGTCGTTATTAAATCACTGATCAAACCTCCCGTACAGCTCTCAGCGACTGTCAACGTCTTCTTGCGGGCTGCCAGCAATTGCAAGACTACCGTTTCAATAGGGACGTCCTGATCGGCATATAGATACTCACCAAGGCGCTTCTTAATTTCGGCTTCCGTGGCTTGCAGCTTCAGCTCGCCTTCTGCTGCCTCATAGGCACGCGTTGTTAATCGTATTGTTACTTCAGCTTCTTTGGCGTAAGGGGCAATTGTCGGGTCTGTCTGTGTTTGAATCAAATCTAACAACTGATGCTCCAAATTGGACTCACCAATACCTGCAAACTTCAACATTTTCGAATACAGCGGAACTTCATTTGTCATTCGTAATTGAAGCCACGGCATCGCATATTTGGTAAACATCGGTTTCATTTCTTTCGGAGGTCCCGGTAAAAGCACGAAATGTGTCCCTTCGAATGTGAGCGCATTTCCTACAGCCAAACCTGTCTCGTTATGTAAGGGATCGCTTCCTTCTAGCATAAGTGCTTGACGACGATTGCTTTCCACCATATGAATCCCTCTAGAAGCAAACATCTCAGAAATAGCCTCCATAGAAGGCTCGTGAAGCACCAGATTACGGCCAGTCAGTGTAGCTAATACATCCTTAGTCAGATCATCCTGCGTTGGCCCTAATCCTCCTGTACAGATCACAACATCAGCTCGAGAAGCAGCTAAGCGAAGGCTGTCCAACAAGCGCTGTTCATTATCACCAACAACCGTTTGAAAGTACATATCAATCCCTAGTGCTGCACATTCTCTAGAAATAAACTGCGCATTGGTATTCACGATTTGACCAAGCAACAGTTCTGTTCCTACCGCAATGATTTCTGCTTTCATTTATGCAACCTCCTTAAAATGAGAAAACCTCTAACGTGATCGCTCATTATTGATCGACCGCGTTTAGAGGTAACGTTTAATGGAACTATGACTTTTCAGAAAAGTCTATGACATGTTTATTTTTAACGAAATATTCCACACCTGAATAAACGGTAATAATTGCTGCAGCCCAACTAGCTATAACATCAAAGGGAAAATCTAGAAACGTAAATGGAAAATTATTAATCAGCAGTGCAATGATGGCTGTAATTTGAGCCGCGGTTTTCGCTTTGCCCCATTTGCTGGCCGCCATGACTGTACCCTCTAAGAGGGCAATTTGACGAAGTCCAGTCACAGCCCATTCTCTGCTAATAATGACAATAACGATCCAAGCATCAACTTTATCCATTTCTACTAATGAAACAAGTACAGCGGTAACAAGCAGCTTGTCTGCCAATGGATCCAAAAGCTTGCCCAAATTCGTAACAAGATTACGTTTCCTAGCAATGTAACCATCTAAGCTATCTGTACTCGCAGCAATAATAAAAATTAAAGCAGCAATAATTTGATTATACGTTATGCTAAACTCCTCTATCCGTATTTGAGGAAATTTTACCTTAATCAACAAAAAGAACATGATGATGGGTACTAATAAAATTCTCGCTACGGTGATGCGGTTAGCTAAGTTCATGCAATTACCTCCCCGGATAAGTCAAACTCATAGGAGTGGGTAACACGAACTTTCGCAAGTTCTCCAATGTTCAATTTAGCATTTGATACGAATACTTCACCATCAATTTCAGGTGCGTCGAATTGGGAGCGCCCAATATAAACGTCGCTTCTGCCATCGTATCTTTCAATAAGCACGTCAATTTCTTGCCCAATACGTCGACCGCCGCGAATATTTGAAATTTCACGTTGAATTTCCATAATTGCGTTAGCCCGGTATTCCTTCACATCATCAGGCACTTGATCCGGCAGTCTTGCTGCTGGCGTATCATCTTCTTTGGAGTAGGCAAACACACCAAGTCGATCGAACTGAACATCACGCACGAATTGTTTCAAGTTCTCAAAATCTTGTTCAGTCTCACCTGGGAAACCAACAATAAGCGACGTACGCAAAGCAACATCAGGAATGGATTCGCGAATTTTACGAACAAGTTCACGCGTATCCTTTTGACGGCCAGGTCTACGCATACGTTTAAGAATAGAATCTTCACTATGCTGTAAAGGCATATCAATGTACTTGCATACTTTAGGATTCGTTGCCATCACTTCAATCAGTTCATCACTGAAGAAGCCCGGATATGCATAGTGCAGACGTACCCACTCAATGCCTTCAACTTCACTTACTTTGTTCAGCAAGGTAGGAAGCATGAAGCTATCATAGATATCCGTTCCATAGTTTGTGGAATCTTGGGCAATTAAGCTAATTTCCTTAACGCCTTGAGCCGCAAGGTTAGCAACTTCTGCAACGACCGATTCCATACTTCTGCTCTTAAAAGCACCGCGCATAATGGGAATGGAGCAGAATGTACAAGCGTTATCGCAACCTTCTGCAATTTTCACATAGGCTGTATAACGAGGAGTCGTCATCAGTCTAGGAAGGTCAGCGTCATAGTTAAATACCGGATTCCCTACTAGAACCGGTTTCTTCCCTCTAAGCGCTTCGTCCACAATGTGATTAATTTTATCAAAATCACCCGTACCTACAATGCCATCGATCTCAGGCATCTCTTCCATTAACTGCTTTTTGTATCGTTGTGTTAAACAGCCTGAAACGATTAGCGCCTTGAGATTCGCTGTTTGTTTCAGTTCTGCCATATCCAAAATTGTATTTACGGATTCTTCTTTAGCTGCATCAATGAACCCGCAAGTGTTCACGATAATGACTGTAGCATCTTCCTTGTTATCTACAAGTTGGAAACCACGGCCATGAATTAAACCTGACATAATCTCGGAATCAACTAAATTCTTCTCGCATCCGAGAGTAACTACTTTAACCTTTTCTGTCATGAAAGAAACAACCTCCAATAGTCCTAAAAAACACTCCCTACCAGTATAATACAAGCCAATAGGGGTGTCAAAATGTAAAAACCCCCTGCATCCAGGGGGTTTTCCTTCAAGTAAGCATATATTCCTGTTTATTTCATATTAACAAACTGCAAATCCAATGGAATATCTGCTTTCCGAAGCAACGCGATAACTGCCTGTAAATCGTCACGGCTCTTTCCGGTTACACGGATTTGATCCCCTTGAATTTGAGTTTTCACTTTCAATTTTGAATCACGAATCAGTATATTAATTTTCTTGGAGTTGTCTTGATCGACACCTTGTTTCATGCTGATTTTCTGTCTAACTGTAGAACCAGCGGCTGGCTCTACCTTGGAATATTCGAGATTTTTAATCGAGATTCCACGTTTGGTCATTTTGGCATGCATAATATCAAGGACGTTCTGAAGCTTAAACTCATCATCCGAAGTGACAACAAGCTGATCTTTATCTAATTTAATGCTACTTTTACTTCCTTTAAAATCAAAACGGGTCAACATCTCTTTCTCCGCTTGTTGAATCGCATTATTAAGTTCTTGCATATCCACTTTGGATACAATATCAAACGAACTCTCTGAACTCATCTACATCCCAACATCCCTTCCATCAAATTACATTAGCATTATAGCAAGAACACGTAAAAAAGGAAATATCCAACCGCCAATGGCATCGAATATTTCCCATTCAACTATTTTCATTACCCGGGAAAGCGCAGGAACTGGCAAATTGCTAGCTTTTCTGCAAATTCAGTTGAACCCGCTTCGGATTCGGCGTATCGCCAACAGGTACGAGAGTGCCATTAACCATGAGCTGCAATGCACTAGCTGCACCAACATTCAAAAAAGCTGAACTTGCTAAATCAAATGTATCCGTATCACCGGCATTATACAGTTTCTGTCTTAGCAATGCCCCTTTCTCACCCTCAGGGGTAAGTGCATTAACAGCGATCCAGCAAGAACCGGTAATTTTGAATTCAATATTCAAATTTGCAGTACCTGTAATGATGTAATTATCTACACCCTTTTCAGTAGCGCTAAATTTCACCTGCACAGCAGGCGGTGTTGGGGTTGGAGCTGGTGTTGGAGTTGGCGTTGAAAGCCCTATTGCTTTACCATCCCCCGTAGCATTAACAGACGTGCTCGGCGATGGGTTCGTCGAGTCTGTAATGCGCGGCGATTGCGTTTGCGTTGGCTTCTCATCCGCTGGCGTTCCCTTATAATTCTTATATGTATAATAGTATACGATCCCGAATATGAGCAAAATAAAACAGATAAACATCAGGCTCGAAGCCCAGCGGCTCATCTTTTCTGTATTGCGAACACTCGATCTATTCTTGCGAATCGCTTCCACAACGGGCTTCTCAATCGTTGGAGCTGGAAGCGTTGACTGATACATATTCAGAACTTCATTCGGATCAAGCCCTAATGCTTCCGCATAACTTTTAATAAAAGCCCTCACATAGAAACTTCCTGGCAGCACCTTGTAGTTTCCTTCTTCAATGGCTTCTAGATAGCGCTTGCGGATCTTAGTAACTTCTTGAAGATCATCCAGCGAAATTTTTCTTTCAAGTCGAGTTTTGCGCAAAATGTAGCCTAAGTCAGACATATGGTCACCTCCCCGAAGGAATTATTCATCCTGTTATTGACGTTTGAAACATTAAAAAGGTTCGGACGTATAAGTGAACGAATCGTAGTTAATTTCTTCATCCGGGCTGTTCCGGAGCTCAATAATATAATCGAAGTGATTATAGGTGTATTCCGATTCGCGAATAAAAATGTCTGGATGCTCGATAACCTTTGTTGAAGGCAGACCCATAATATCTTGCAAAAGACTGTAATGCTTCTCGTTGGAACGAATTGTCGAAACAATACCGTCAATGATATAGACATTGTTCGGGGCCATTTCATCCTCAGAAAGCTGACTGCGAACGGTCTGTCTCAATAAAGTGGAAGAAACAAATGTCCAACGTTTATTCGCACAAACACTGCCAGCAATAATAGATTCCGTTTTACCAACACGCGGCATGCCACGAAGTCCAACAACTTGATTGCCTTCGCGTTTGAATATTTCACCTAGGAAGTCAACTAACAAGCCTAACTCGTCTCGCGTAAAGCGAAATGTTTTGCGATCGTCAGAATCGCGCTCTATATATCTGCCGTGGCGAACAGCCAAAATATCAACTAATTTTGGAGGTCTCAACGCAGTAATAGTAATATTATCTACTTTTCTCAACATTTTACCCATTAAATCAATTTTTTCTTCATCATTTGTTTGTAGAAGCATACCACGCGTACGATCTTCAACCCCATTAATCGTCACGATGTTAATATCCAGCATCCCCATTAATGAAGCTATATCACCTAATAAACCGGGACGGTTCTTGTGAATTTTGTATTCCATATACCATTCTTTAACGTCCAATTCTTCCACCTCATCATCATCTCTGTCACTCAAATCTGTAAATGAACCAGACTGTTCATGTCCATTTAATTAATTTCTACAAATTCCGCCATAATCCTTCTCAAAAACCGAACTACCCTGATATTATTTCATTTTTAGTTCCTTTAGCTCTTGCGGATTGTAATTTTGTATTCCTTTTTGCCAAGCATGCGTTTTCATCATGGCGAGCCGGTTATCAAGAATTTGTGTCCAATTCAGATCTGCAGTTAACGCCCCCGCAAAATCCATTACGGATACACCCAAAGATTTAGCTCTCTGCAGCTGATCTTCACTCACAGGGCTGTAAAAAATAACCCATCCTGCGCGATGTTGATGTACTTGAAAAGTCAACTGCTGAAACCATTGGTTGTTATTGTTTAGCAAAACAATGTGATCGGCTTCCTCGGAAGGCGCCCATGCAGATGGAATTGGACGCTCACTTTGCGTCACCCATTCGATAACCGCATTTTGAGACAGAAGATCTTGAATCGCCTTATTCTTCATGGTTTCCATCTGTTGCAAGTCCAATTGTAACAAAGATACCTGCTCATTCACGGTAATTGCGCTGCCCTCTGCAAACGGCTGACTTTGTAAAAAAGTCCATTTACCCGTTGTAAGACCTAATGCCATCTTCTCATTAGCTGAAGGGAATAGCTCATTTCCAACAACGTATATGTAATCATATGTTTTCGATTTTAGTTTCGAATCCACATTATCATCCAGCGCATTTAAATCTTTGACCCATTCATAAGCAATCGAATTTCCGTCTCGCCAATTCTTTAGAGTTTGACCTAGCACGTCTTTGGCTGATGCTGATAACCCGCTACTTGAGAGCATTAAAACAGACATTTTCTGATCGAGCAGTTCTTGCTTAATAACTGGAATTCCACGATTCCCGCAACCAGCAAGTAGTGATAATAATAAGGTTAAAATAAGTAATAATCGCGTCTTATGCATACATGGATAATTCCTTTCCAGCTTATAAAGCATGCAAAAGCCTCCGAAAGAGGAGGCTTTCACATCATACCCTATTGAATTGTAAAACGGTTATTAACCTTTGTCTACTAATTTTACCATGAGGCGCGCAAGAGTATGCTTTTCCTGTTCATCCCCAGCATCCCACAACTCTTTGAGAACTCGTTCTTGCTCATTTTGAGGATCTACCTTGTCTGCCAAAAACTCTCCAATTTGAAAAGCGAGCTTGGAGATGGTTTCATCACTCATCCCTGCATGTCCAGCCTGACTCACGCGTTCAGCCAAAAACTCTTTCCATTTGTCGAACACTTTAAGTACAGTAGCCATAGTAAGAAGCCTCCTTTGAGTTATGAGAAATGGTCATTACATACGTAATATGCGCTTCTCAAAACAGAATTATGCGTGGACTTCTCTGCCATAGATACTTGTAATTAAGTAAGCCAGCCCCCGTTGGGTGAGATGATTTGACCTGTAATATAACCGGATTCAGGCAAGGCTAAGAAATAAACAAGCGAAGCTACCTCATGCGGAGATGCGAGCCGTCCAACAGGAATTTCGTTGGTAATAGCATCAATTTCGTCAGCCTGGAAGCCGGCCATCATATCGGTTTGAACAGCCCCCGGTGCTACGGCATTCACCGTAACACCCGATGGAGCGAGTTCTTTGGCTAGCGCTTTCGTAAACGCATTAAGGCCACCCTTGGCCGTTGAGTAAAGCACCTCACACGAAGCACCTGAGATGCCCCATATTGAGGATACGTTGATGATGCGACCATACTTTTGTTTAACCATAGCGGACATAAAAGCTTGAGTGCAAAGAAAAGAACCCTTAAGATTAACATTCATAACACGATCCCAGTCTTCTTCTGTCACATCAGCTAGCATCCCATAGTGAGAAATACCTGCATTATTAACGAGGATGTCTGGTACCATGTTCATTTGTTCAAGCTTATCTCTCATTTTGAGAATCTGCTCATGCGATTGAATATCCGCGGATACCGTCAATACCGTTGCCCCTTGCTTCATACAAGAACGGGCAATTTCATTGGCTGCCTCATGTGAATCCCGATAATGAATGACAATCTGCATGCCTACCGCGGCGAAACGTTGGGCTATTGCAGCACCAATTCCCCTGCTAGCTCCCGTAATCAGCACGGTCTGTTCACTAAATGGTTTACCAACACTCACGATGGTTCACGACTCTGTACAATGGATACTGCGAGCTTGCTCCAATCAAAATGCTCACGGAAGCGACGATTCACATCTTCAAGCGTTAGCTGTTCATAAACCGGCAAGATATCGAAGAGATCGATCCCTTTGAACCGATATTTGGTATATTCATTCGCAATGGATTCAGGTGAGTTCATCATGCGCAAGAAACTGCCAATCTTCTTCTTACGACTGCGTTCGAAAGTGACACTATCGAGTCCAGCTTCTTTCCTTTTTTCAACCTCGTCACGAATCCTTGCAATAAGTTGTTCCGGATCCTTGGTATCCCCTCCAACAATGGAGAACGCATACCCATCACTACAGTTATACTCATGACCGAAATTATCAGAAATTAATTGATCATCATACAGTGTTTGATAAATATCAGAA
Source organism: Paenibacillus plantarum (assembly GCF_013141695.1). Lineage (GTDB taxonomy): Bacteria > Bacillota > Bacilli > Paenibacillales > NBRC-103111 > Paenibacillus_E > Paenibacillus_E plantarum. The sequence goes on along the minus strand of NZ_WHNY01000075.1, from coordinate 727,732 downwards.
CTGGAGCTAAATAGGACATCCAACATTAATTTGGTCGTTAATTCTCTTACCAGTAAAGGCTTGCCTGTAACCGCTGGTGCGGCTTCCTTGAAGCCCATTAAACATTTCGGCAAAGAAACTGGAAGTAAGATAAGCCTGCGAGCTTCCTTGACTTCGACTGGCTCTTCAGGGAAAAACCTTTGGATCTCGCCTTGTGGCGGAAAAGTTTTAGCAGCTTGATTATCTTTCACTAACGTAATAACCTCTTGTGGATCTACGCCTCCTACAACGAATAAACTCATGTTGCTCGGATGATAGAACGTGTTATAGCACTCATACAACGTCTCTTTGGTGATTTCTGCAATTGACGCAACAGTTCCGGCAATATCAATATGAATCGGATGCTTCGCATACAAAGATTCAATTAAGCCGTAATAACTTCTCCAGTCCGCATTATCTTCGTACATCTTAATCTCTTGCCCGATAATCCCTTTTTCCTTTTCAACATTCTCATCCGTAAAATAAGGGTTTTGCACGAAATTAATTAATGTCGTTAAATTTTCTAAATAGCGATCCGTCGATGAAAATAAGTAGGCAGTCCGGTCAAAACTTGTAAAGGCATTGGCCGATGCACCATTCGTAGCAAACGTTGCAAAAATGTCTCCTTCCGGTTCCTCGAACATTTTGTGCTCTAAGAAATGCGCAATACCGTCTGGTACTCGCACGACATCTTTACCTTGAACTTGAAAATGATTATCAATTGACCCATATTGGGTTGTAAAAGTTGCATACGTTTTCTGGAAACCTGGTTTGGGTAACACGAACACATGCAGCCCATTATCAAGCTTTTCATGATAAATGGTTTCATCAAGATGTGGATATGGCATACTCTGCATGGTTTACTCCCCCTTCTGATCCCGTAAAAAGTATATCGTGTCCAATTGCACTCGTTTCGCAACTTCTGCTATTGCCGGAATATCCACTTGCTCGACTGCAGAAATTAAACCCGCTACCGTGCGCTCTTTTCCTGACAAAATGGCATTAAAATCAAATGAGATCAGCTCAAACGCTGAATCTTGTATTTCACGCAACTGATTGGAAATCATCGCTCTTGTTTGACTCCATTCAATGTCAGTGATTTCTCCCTGTTCCAAAGCTTTCAGTTGCTTACGTATGATATCCACGGCTTTCTCATAGTTAGCCATCTCAATACCGGACTGAATGGTCAAAATGCCTTTATGTCCATCAAAACGAGAAGAAGCATAATAGGCTAGACTTGCTTTCTCACGAACATTCGTAAATAATTTGGAATGCGGATATCCGCCTAGAACTCCATTATACATAAGTGCAGCCGGGTACTGATCATCGCTGTATGAAAGGTTTGTACGAAGACCCATATTCAGCTTTCCTTGGTTTACATCCAATCGTTCTACGATCGTTTTCACTTCACCAGTTACGCCACGCGGCGCAGATGTGACATAGCTTGCATCAGCATTCCGCTCAATCGCGAACGATTGCTTCACAATTTCTTCAACTTCACTTAGCGTTGTGTTGCCAACAACATATATATCCATTGGTGAAGTTTGGAGCCATTCTTTATATTGTTCGTAAAGCTTCTCCGCATTCATACCGTCGATATCTTCTATTTTACCCAAAGGATGAAGTCGATACGGTTCATCGCTGCACATTTCTTCCATACAACGTTCGGCAGCATAACGAATTTTATCATTGATGACCGATTCGATTCGTTTACGAAGTGTCTGCTTTTCTGCGTCTACATATTTTGTGCGAAAATGTTGATCTTCTAATGCTGGACGAGTTAACGTTTCACCTACAAAATCAAGCCCTTGTTTCAGCAAAGAATCCGCTGATTTCACGAATCGATCATTGATAATGTCCATTCGTAGCTGAACGATTTGGTAATCGCCTCGCTTATAAATATCAAAACCAAACCCTGCACCGTACAAATCATCTAAATACTCCCGGAATTGCTTCGTTTCAGGACGTAGCTCTGTACCTCTGCGAAGGATAAAAGGTGTTACTGCCGTACTTGTGACCGTTTCTTCATCTAATTGGCGTCCTATGTATACGGAAATGGCAAATGTTTTGAAACGATCTGTCGGTAGAACATGTATACGGATGTGTTTCCAACTGCTGCGCTCAAATTGAATAGGCTTCAAAGGTCAGTCTCCCTTCTATGTCCGTGTGATAAATCCATTATATTCCTATACGAAGAGGAGAAGCAACCAATTGTGGTTCCTTCTCCTTGTCCAATTTACACACAGAAAATGTGTTTGCCAATTTTTTTAATTTGTTTTCTTGTCCAAATCCATTTGGACGTTGCCGTTTCTGGGTTGAAGTAATAGATGCAACCACCAGTTGGGTCCAGTCCATTCAAAGCATCCCTCACGGCTTTTTTCGATGATTCATTAGGTGTTAGCCATATTTGACCATCAGCAACAGCGGTGAAAGCACCTGGTTGAAAAATAACACCAGATACTGTGTTCGGAAAGCTTGCCGATTTCACTCGATTTAAAATAACTGCCGCTACAGCAACTTGTCCAATGAATGGTTCACCACGCGCTTCACCATTGACAGCATTGGCCATTAAGTTAATATCCTGTTCCGAATAACCAAGATTGTTGGAGGGCGTTAGATTGGCAGGTGTATCAGTACCCGTAGCATTATTGTTAGCGCCCTGATTGTTATTCGCTGTTTCTGGTGCTGAAGGTTTCCAACTCTTCGTTGCTTCCCACAGCTTTAATTTGGTTTTCGGTCCAACGATACCATCTACCTTCATGCCAAACTCACCTTGGAATCGCTTTACTGCTGTTAATGTCTTGTACCCATAGTCGCCGTCGATACCGCCATTATAAAAGCCAATGAATTTCAGCCTACCTTGAAGTTCATACACATCTGATCCAGTGGCGCCATAGCGTACTTCATTCTTACTAAATGTTTCTTCCGTCGGCGGATTGAATTTACCCTTCAATTGAAAAGAAACTACCAAGACAAATACGATACAAAATGTAATGACAATTAGTCGTTTATTCATTCCCCTTCTCAACCTCACTTTTCAAATTACAACCTTTTCTTGCTTATTATGAGAAAGTGAGTCCATGATTATACAAATAAAACACTCCCCTAAGGGAGTGTTTGTCTAAAATGGATTATGAGCTAATCCGATTATGATGATATTGTTCAAGTGAGATCAATACTTCACGCGGTTTACTGCCTTCATAAGGGCCAACAACCCCTTTAGCTTCCATCGCATCGACAAGCCTAGCAGCACGTGTATAACCGACTCTCATTCGCCTTTGAAGTAAGGATACAGATGCTTGCTTCGCTTCCAAAACAATTTGAACGGCTTGATCGTACAGCTCGTCCTCAAATTCATTCTGCTGCTCTGGCATTTCTTCAACCTGTGGTACGAGTTCCTCCCGATAATTTGCTTGTTCCTGTGTTCGTACAAACCCAACAACCTGTTCAACTTCGCCATCGGAAAGGAATGCCCCTTGGATACGTACAGGCTTGGATGCACCTACTGGCAAGTAAAGCATATCACCACGACCTAGTAATTTCTCCGCTCCTACCATATCCAAAATCGTTCGCGAATCCACTTGTGATGAAACTCCAAAAGCGATACGGGATGGAATGTTAGCCTTGATAACACCAGTAATAACGTCAACGGAAGGACGTTGTGTCGCAATAATTAAGTGAATGCCCGCAGCCCGTGCCATCTGAGCAAGACGACAGATGGAATCCTCGACGTCATTAGCTGCTACCATCATGAGATCAGCTAACTCATCCACGATAATCACATAGTAAGGCAGCGGCGGTGCAGTGCCACTCTCTGTCAACATCGCGTTATAGCCTTCAATATTTCGTGTCCCACTCTTGGAGAATAGCTCATAGCGTTTCTCCATCTCGACAACGATTTTCTTGAGCGCTAGGGATGCTCGCCGCGGATCGGTAACTACAGGTGCTAATAGATGCGGAATGCCATTATACACATTCAACTCAACCATCTTCGGATCGATCATTAAGAACTTCACTTCATTTGGCTTTGCTTTATACAAAATGCTAGTGATAATCCCATTGATACAAACCGATTTACCAGATCCAGTAGCACCGGCAACTAGTAAATGGGGCATCCTTGCCAGATTCCCAACAATTGGTTGACCCGAAATATCTCGTCCAAGAACTACGGAAAGTCGTGAGCTAGACTCCTGAAAAGCTGTCGTTTCCATGACTTCTCGCATCGTAACAATAGAAACTTCTAAGTTCGGCACCTCGATACCTATCGCAGATTTGCCTGGTATTGGTGCTTCCATCCGGATATCCTTTGCTGCAAGTGCTAGTGCAATATCGTCGGTTAAAGAAACAATTCTGCTAACCTTCACACCCACATCAGGTTGGATTTCATAGCGCGTTACAGCAGGACCTCTTACTACCTCAAGAACCTTAGCTCGAACTCCGAAGCTCTCTAATGTTGCTTCAAGCTTTCTTGCATTGGCTTTGTAATCCGCCATTTCGCTTCCTTTGCCTAGAGCTGGCCTTGCTAATAAATCAAGCGAAGGTATTTCATATGGACGAGTCACAATGACAGGAGCATCTTGAAACTCAATTGTGACTGGCTCATTCTCCTCTCCAGCCACACTAGTTGGTACTGTTGTTGTACTATTGGAGACTGAAGGAGTTGCAGGTCTAACAACTTGTTGTGCTTCTTGAATAACCTGTTCTTGAAAATCACGAATAATCGGTGCTCCAGCAGGTTCATCTGTATTATGTATGGGTTCAGCCGTTGGAGGTACAGGGTTCGAGTAAACAACTTCCTCCCCGGCCACATCAGCTTCGCCCTCTGACAAATTATCCTCGATATCATCTCGTTCTCTTGCCGCAGATTTCTTCCGGTTCTCCTTAATTGGTCGAAGGAGTTCCATAAATAATGGCGTTTTCTTCACCCGCTTAACTGGTTGAAACACTTCTTCATCAAATTCATCATCAACAGGTACGTAAGCTGGCTTCTTCACCTTAGTAGGCGCACTTCCCGCTGATGCAGCCTGAGCCTGCGGCACACGTCCATCACGGTCTTGCAGCCATTCTTTCATTCTGTCTTTAAAAGTTTGTCCTACATTACTGAAACGACCCTTCACGATATTACCTAGATCCACATAAGAAACACCTGTCGCTAGAATAAAACCCATAACAAAAAGCATATATTGGATTAATCTGGCTCCAAGGTAATCGAATAGGAAATAGAGGATGCTGTATAAAAAAGCGCCTACCATTCCTCCACCAATACCATGTTCTAATGCTGCTCTTCCAGCTTCTGTAGGATGCAATCCCTCAAGCATAGCTGACCATGTCGAAGAAATGACTTTACCCGATGTAAAATCGTTATTAGGATACAACTGTGCAAATAAATCAATATGATTCTTGATTAATAAGCCAAGAATGAACAACAAAATGCCCGCTTTCTTGGGAGTTATCATTTGTGGCCAAGCTCGTTTGATCATTGCGTATAAGCCCACGTAAATGAAAATAAGTGGTATAAGTGAATACCAAGTCCCCACAAAAAAACGAAACAAATAAATCAATGAATTTCCGACATGACCTTGATGTGCAAGGGCAATGACCGAGAAAATCAAGATGAGGATTCCATACAGCTCGAATAATAAGCTGGTTTTTACAGCCTTCGTCTTTTTCCTGCGTTTCGCCAAGATTGTCACCCCCAAGTCCACATTATACCATATTTGACTCGAGGGATGATACGGGAACAAGACCTAACGAGCGGAATTGACCCCCAGCTGAGGTTGGTAGGAAATGATGCTGCCAGGCGTATAGTGTTCATTCAAATAATCTTGTGGATTACAGCTATACAACCTTACAATACGTGCCTGATAGCCACTTAACGGCTCAATTTGCATCATGAAACCGTCTACTTCAACCTCTAAATATTGTGGGCTAAAAGCATCGAAACCTTCAAATATAACTTCCATTGGAATCACGGAATAATGGGTCACTGAACAAGCCCCCCAGAGTTCGCCACTTTCTTCGCTTCGATCCGGCTGTTCAGCTCACGAATGGCATCGCCGATGCCACCTACTTGATTGATTAATCCATATTTAACGGCATCAATACCAATTACCGTTGTTCCGATATCTCTCGTAAGTTCACCTGTCTTAAACATCAGCTCTTTAAACTTCTCTTCCGTTACGTTAGAATGTTTCGTTACGAACCTTACAACACGCTCTTGCATTTTGTCTAAATATTCAAAGGTCTGAGGTACTCCGATCACCAAGCCATTCATTCGAATTGGATGAATCGTCATGGTCGCTGTTTCTGCGATGATCGAATAATCTGCAGATACGGCGATTGGAACGCCTATACTATGTCCGCCACCTAAGACTAATGCTATCGTTGGTTTCGATAACGTCGCGACCATTTCAGCAATAGCTAAACCAGCCTCCACATCGCCCCCTACAGTGTTTAAAATGATCATGACACCTTCAATTTTGGAATTCTGCTCGGCGGCTACAAGTTGAGGAATCAGATGTTCATACTTGGTCGTTTTATTCTGAGGTGGGAGCACAATATGTCCCTCTATCTGTCCTATTATCGTTAGACAAAAAATATTGGATTCACCAGAAACCGTGTTCGTTTGTCCTAATTGTTGGATATTTTCGAGAACCGCATTTTTCTTGACTTCCTCTGATCCCGGTTCTTGTTCCTGTTCTTTCGAGCCTGGTGCTGATGCCACTTCATTATCCCCTTTCAAATTATGTTCACATACAAGTTGTGCAAGATCTCCCATAGTATGAATAAACTTGTATGCTTTCATGCATACTTCTCATTGCAACAACAAGAAAAAGCTCCCTCCAATTGGAGAGAGCTTTACTATTTGCATAGGCTCAAGTGACTTGTTCGAGTACCTAAACTTCCATAATGATAGGAAGAATCATTGGTCTTCTTCTGGTTTGTTCATATAAAAAGCGTCCGAGAACATCTTTCACATTTGTTTTTAAAGATGCCCATTCATTTACATTTTCATTCATAAGTTTAGTTAACGTATTTGTTACGATTCGATTGGCTTCTTCAAGAAGTCCTTCGGATTCACGAACATAAACAAATCCGCGTGAAATAATATCTGGGCCGGACAAAATTTTGCCATCTTGCTTACTAAGTGTAACCACGACTACAAGAATTCCGTCTTGCGACAGTAATTTACGGTCACGCAACACGATATTGCCTACATCCCCTACACCTAGTCCATCAATTAGGATGTTGCCGCTTTGAACTTTCGATCCTTTGCGTGCAGCCCCATTTTGAATTTCTACCGTATCACCAATATCGCACATGAAAATGTCTTCTTTAGGAATGCCGACAGTTTCGGCAAGGATAGCGTGTTGACGCAGCATGCGATATTCGCCATGAATTGGAATAAAGTATTTAGGCTTCATCAGGTTAAGCATTAGCTTTAATTCTTCCTGACTACCGTGACCTGAAACGTGAACACCAGTTACTGATCCTGGTCCATAAATCACGTGGGCACCGATGCGCATAAGCTCATCAACCGTTCTGCCAACGTAACGCTCATTTCCTGGAATCGGAGTTGCCGCAATAATAACCGTATCCCCTGGTAAAATATCAATTTTACGATGGGTTGAACGTGCCATTCTTGTTAGTGCAGACATCGGTTCGCCTTGGCTACCCGTTGAAAGGATAACTACACGATCAGCTGCAAGCTTATTAACTTCCTCTGGCTCAATCAACATGCCATCTGGAATGTGCAAGTAGCCTAATTCGCTAGCGATCGAAACCACGTTGACCATACTGCGGCCAATTACTGTCACTTTGCGATTCGTTGCTGCAGCTGCATCAAACACCTGTTGAACACGGTGAATATTCGATGCAAATGTCGCAATGACAACTCTTTGCTTCGCTTTACGAAACACTTCTTCAATCTCAATCCCTACACCGCGCTCAGAGCCCGTGTAGCCAGGACGTTCTGCATTCGTACTGTCTGAAAGCAAGGCAAGAACGCCTTTCTTTCCGATCTCAGCCATACGATGCAAATCTGCGTATTGCTCATTAACTGGAGTCTGATCAAACTTAAAATCTCCCGTATGAACAACAACACCTTCTGGCGTATCAAGTGCGACACCCACAGAATCCGGAATACTATGATTGGTTTTGAAGAAAGTGGCCGTAAGAACGCCTAGGGGAAGAACAGATTCCGAATTGATTAGAATTCGATTCGTCGTTCCGAGCAAGTTCGCTTCCTTCAGCTTAGCTTCAATAAGTCCCATCGTTAACTTCGTAGCATAGAGGGGAACATTAAGGTGTTTAAGCACGTAAGGTAAGCCACCAATGTGATCCTCATGGCCGTGAGTTATGATGATGCCGCGTACTTTATCCCGATTCTCTGTTAAGTACCCGATATCTGGGATGACAATGTCAATTCCGAGCATGTCCTCCTCTGGAAATTTCAAACCACTGTCAATGACAATAATATCGTTCGCATACTGAACGCAATACATATTTTTTCCGATTTCGCCCACGCCGCCAAGAGCGAAGATCAAAAGTTTATCAATATTTTTTTTGGACAAGAATATACCTCCTTCATAGATTGGACGACGAATTTTAAATGAAAAAACCGAACTAGTCACTTGCAACCATTATACATGAAAAAAAACAGCAAATACAAGTTAATACTGAATACGTTTAGATTTCCCAAAAAAAGAAAACCGATGCCGGAAGCACCGATTCATTAGGCATGATCATACAAAAAGTGATTGAATGAATTGTCCTTCTTGCTCGGATACACGAACTAACGGAAGTCGAACGCCGCCTGTTTCAATACCCTTAAGTGCCAAAGCATGCTTAATTGGCGCAGGGCTCGGTGCACAAAAAATACCAGTGAATACAGGATGAAGCTTACGATGAAGCTCAGCAGCTTGCTGAATGTTGCCTTCTAGATAATACTTTATCATAGTTTGCATTTCTTTTCCAATCACATGACTCGCTACGCTGATAATCCCTTCACATCCAATGGCTAAAGAAGGCAAAGTATTGCTATCATCTCCACTATATACGAGGAAATTAGGGGCAGCATGTGTAAGTATACGAGTCATTTGATCCGTATTCGAGCAATCTTTGGTCGCCACGATATTCGGTATTTGGGAAAGACGAATCGTTGTATCCGCATCCAGGTTCACACCTGTACGACCAGGCACATTATAAAGTACGACAGGTGTATTAACAGCCTCTGCTATTGCTTTGAAATGTTGATACAACCCCTCCTGTGAAGGACGGTTGTAATAAGGAGCAACAAGAAGTAAAGCATCCACGCCAATCTTCTCTACTTTACGCGAAAAAGCGATTGTATGAGCAGTGTCGTTGCTTCCAGTACCTGCGATGATTTTGCAACGCCCAGCCGCTACACGAACGGAAAGTTCAATAAGTCGCAACTTTTCATCTTCTGATAACGTTGGCGACTCCCCTGTCGTACCACAAATCACCAGGCTATCCGAATGTTGATCTTCAATTAAATAATTAATTAATGGCTCTACTTGATCCCAGTTGACCTGCAACTGATCATCAAATGGAGTAACCATTGCCGTGACTACTCTTCCAAAACTCACTTGGTACGCCTCCTGACTTTCTTGATTTATTTAAACAAATTAAATTTCCGATGAAGTGCACGCACTGACTTGATCATGTCGACACCTTGGACAAGCACCCAAATGGTTGTATTCGAATCAGCTGATTGCAGAATTCGGATATCTTCCACGGTTAATGCTTCAACAATATGCGCCATAATACCTGGTACGCCATTCATTCCGCCACCAATCACGGACACCTTCGCACAGCCACTCGTGAACTTGGGCTCGTAACCCTGCGCCTTGAGTAATTGAACTGCACGTTCAGCTTCATGATCAAAGACCGTATATACAACGCCTGAAGGGTTCACATTAATAAAATCAACACTAATCTGATGTTGAGCCATCGTTTTGAATACACGAAGCTGAAGATCAAATTCGCCATCAACGGCAGCAACCTGGATCTGTGTAATATTCGTGAAATGAGCAATCCCCGTAACAAAGCGATCTTTAACATGGTTAATATCTGTCGAGGTGTTGTCAGAAGCTGTGACTAGCGTTCCTTCTTCCTTGGTGAAGGTTGATCTCACACGAATAGGAATATTTGCTTGCATGGCAACTTCAACAGCTCGTGGATGAATCACTTTGGCACCATTGTGTGCCATATTACAAATCTCACTAAAGCTCACGCGTTGTAACGGTTTAGCATCTTCAACGATTCTTGGATCCGCTGTCAAAATACCATTAACATCTGTGAAGATATCCACAATTTCTGCTTTGAGTGCAGCACCAAGTGCTGTTGCTGATGTGTCACTGCCCCCGCGGCCTAATGTCGTCAACTCATCATTGCTTGTTTTCCCTTGAAACCCAGTGACAATGACAACCTGATCTTGCTCTAACAATTCAAGAATCCGATTAGGCTTCATCGCTATGATCTGAGCATTACCATGGTTCTCATTCGTGATCAGACCAGCTTGCCCACCCGTCAAAACTGTGGATCGAATTCCTGTTTTGTTCAATAAACTACACAAAAGTACGGCAGATATTAATTCTCCGCATCCCATTAACATATCGAGTTCCCGCGCGGGCAGCCCCTCCCCATTCTTCCGAACGAGGTCTAAGAGCGTGTCAGTCGCATAGGGTTCCCCTTTTCTTCCCATCGCAGAAACAACAACAACTAGTTTATAATGTTGAATTAGTGCGTCTTGAATATGACCAATAACGTGTTCTCTAGCTTGTGCGGTGGAAAGTGAAGTACCTCCGAATTTCTGGACAAGAATTCGCATGAGTTTCCCCCATTTTCACTGCTCAAATAAGCAGTTTGCTGATTATTGTTGCTCTATAGCAATATATTCAGCAATTTGCACGGCATTCCAAGCAGCACCTTTTAACAAATTATCTGAAACAATCCACATGTTAAGTGCTTTAGGGTTGCTTAAATCACGGCGCACACGCCCTACGAAAGTTTCAAGCTTACCTGCAGCATCAGTAGCAAGTGGATATTGTTGTTCTGCCGGATTGTCAACGAGTACAATTCCAGGAGCATTTGCGAGTAGTGTTCTCACGTCTTCCACGTCGAAATCTTCTTTCAATTCTACGTACACGGATTCAGAATGGCCGTAAACTACTGGAATACGCACGCATGTAGCTGTGACCTCAATGGACTCATCGCCCATAATTTTCTTCGTTTCAAGAATCATTTTCATTTCTTCATTTGTAAATCCATTATCTAGAAATTTGTCAATTTGCGGAATAGCATTGAAAGCAATCTGATGCTTTACTGGCAACGAGCCAACTGGTAAAATATCTGGCTTTGCCTCATTACCTGCTAGTACTTCTTTGGACTGTCTAAGCATTTCATTAATGGCTTTAGCTCCAGCACCAGAAACAGCTTGGTACGTGGAAACGATAATACGTGAAATCCCATAACGGTCATATAGCGGCTTAAGCGCTGCAACCATTTGGATCGTAGAACAATTCGGGTTCGCAATAATCCCTTTATGTTCATTGATTTTCTCAACATTCACTTCAGGAACAACAAGCGGTGTGTCTGGGTCCATTCGATATGCACTAGTATTGTCAATACAAATCGCGCCTGCTTCTACTGCATGTGGAGCTAATGCTTTCGTAACATCGCCACCCGCACTAAAGAGCGCAAGATCAACACCTTGAAAGCTATCCCGAGTTGCTTCTTGCACAACTACTTCTTGGCCTTTAAAAGCAATCTTTACACCTGCAGAACGAGCAGAAGAGAGTAATTTCAATTCCTTGATGGGGAAATTCCGTGCTTCTAGTAGACGGATGATTTGCTCGCCGACAGCGCCTGTAGCGCCTACAACTGCAACGTTGAAAAGCTTCTGGTTGGACATATGCTGGTTTCTCCCCCTCAAGTTGACATCTATCTGTTAGTATTGAAATCTCTCAATAATCATGGGCTGCAATTGTTTACCTTCCAGCGCAGCTTCACAAGCTTCCATAATCAAGTCCATCCTGGCCACCAACGAATTTGGTTTAGCTCCTGGCGCATCTTGACCGTAAGGCACAAAGTAAATATTCTTGGTAATCAAAAGTTTCGCAATATTCATTGCATTTAAACCCAGTCCATCATTCGTTGAAATCGCTAATACGAGCGGTCTCAAGTTCCTCATTTGTGCTTTAGCTGCCATAAGAACGGGACTTTCTGTCATCGCATTTGCTAGTTTACTAGTTGTATTACCCGTACAAGGAGCAATCACCATCACATCCAATAATTTGGATGGACCTAGCGGTTCTGCATCAACAATGGTAGAAATAATTTCATTACCCGTAATATCTTTCAGCATTTGCTGCCAGTCAGCAGACTTACCAAAACGTGTGTCTGTCGTCATAATTGTATTCGATACAATCGGAATGACACGAGCACCCGCATCTACAAATCTCTTAATTTGAGGCATGACCTCTTCAAGTGTACAGTGAGAACCGGTTAATGCATAACCGACTGTTTTCCCTTGCCAATTCATTCCACATCGCTCCTGTCTTTGAAGTCTTCCTCGATCAGCTGACTTAAGGTATTAGCCATAATACGGCCAGCTGTTTTGGGGGCGACGATTCCAGGTAAACCGGGCGCTAGCATCGCTTTTATGCCTCTCTTCTCGGCAAATCGAAAATCCGTTCCACCGGGTTTTGAAGCTAAATCGATAATAAGCGCGCGATGTGGGATATTGGTAATAACTTGCGCTGTGACTATCATAGTCGGAATTGTGTTAAAAAGCAAGTCAATATTCCCCACTTCCGGGTACAAATCCTTCGTATAAAAAGGCTGAAAACCCATCTCCCACGCCCTTGCATAATGCTCCGGTTTCCTGACGCCAACCTTGACGGTTGCCCCTAATCCTTGCAAAGTTTTGGCCATTGTGAACCCTGTTCGACCAAAACCTAAAACCATACAAACGGAACCATGAATAGTAATATCGGTGTTCTGGATGGCCATCATAAGCGCACCCTCTGCAGTTGGAATCGAGTTATAAATGGCTATGTCATCACGATCTAATAACTCTACAAGCTCAATGTCATGTGTTGAAACGAGCTTCTTCAAATAGCTCTTCGCCATACCTGTATATACCTTGGCATGTTTCGGCAATGAAGATATATGCTCATCTGTCAAAATCATCTCTTCACTTGAGAAAATAGATTCCACTTGTCCTGTCTCATCCGTACCTACAACTGGCAATATAAGTGCATCCACATGCCCAAACAACTCCGGATCTAACTTCACATTCGTAACACCGTGAAATTGCCTGCCGAGATTGTCAAATCCGAGTAATATAACGGTAGCGTCTAACTCAGTAAATTTCTGAATTACTTCAAGTTGCCGGGCGTCTCCTCCCATAATAGCAACCGAAATCCCAGTAAGCATTCTTGCTTACACCCCTTCCTCGGTCCGTTTCGATACGTTATAGTATGCGTTCGCCTAAGGATGGGTGACTTCCGACTTTGCATCCCCTGAAACAAGAAAGAACCCCTTCCTAAGAAGAGGTTCTTTCTTATTCGTCTTATGTAACCGGCCGTATTAGCGCCCTGTATGGCCGAAGCCACCTGAACCACGTACCGTTTCAGACAACTCATTGACAACGGTCAGTTGAATTTGTGGTACACGCTGGAATACCATCTGAGCGATGCGTTCATTCCGCTGAATAACGAATGGCTCTTGACCAAGATTAATCAGCAATACTTTAACCTCACCGCGGTAATCTGCATCAATGGTTCCCGGTGAATTAAGTGTTGTAATACCGTGTTTATAAGCAAGACCGCTTCTAGGGCGAATCTGTGCTTCTAGCTCAGGCGGCATGCTTAGCGCGAAACCAGTTGGAATCAATTGACGCTCACCAGGTGCAAGTACAATTGGCTCTTTAACTGCGGCATGCAAATCATAGCCGCTAGCCGCTTCAGACATTTTCTGAGGTAAGAGAATATCTTCTTGACCTTCGATTTTTTTCATTTGTACTTCATAATCAAAGAGAGACAAGCTGATCCCTCCTGAAACCGCTAATGACATCATCCGCATTTCCGACCATGGACAGAGCAAACGGTGTTGCAAATAAAGTTTTCGTCAGTTGGCGAATATGATCCATGTTTACACTTTCAATACGCTCAATCATTTCATCCAAACTATAATGCTTACCAGTCATCAATTCATTTTTGCCAAAACGGTTCATCCTGCTGCTCGTGCTTTCTAAACTCAGAATAAGGCTGCCTTTCAGCTGCTCTTTCCCCTTCTTAAGTTCATTATCTGTCATTCCGTTTACGGCAATATCATGAAGCAGCTCCATCGTAACTTTCAATACTTCTTCCGTTTGCTTAGGCGCCGTTCCTGTATAAATGGTAAACATTCCACAATCAATATGAGAAGAGTGATAGGAATATACGGAATAGGCTAAGCCACGTTTCTCCCGAATTTCTTGGAACAGTCTTGAACTCATACCGCCACCAATGGCATTATTCAATAAAACCATTGGATATAAATTCTCCTCTTGCAAAGACAAGCCAGGTAACGACAAACAAATATGGTTTTGTTCTGTTTTCTTCGCATGGAAAATCAACTCGCTAAGGAAATCTGGTGCATCATAGCTTGTTTCAACACCTGACTGGGAGAAGTCACCGAAATGCTTTTCAATTAATTCCTTTACACTATCATCAATATTCCCAGCGATACTCAGCACGGTATTCTCTGTATTGTAATTTTGTTTGAGATAAGAACGAAGATCATCTGACTTCATTTTGGACAAATTGTCTTGCGTGCCCAGAATTGTATACCCCAGAGCATGGTTGCCATATGAAGCTTTGGCTAACAAGTCATGAACGAGATCGTCCGGTGTATCTTCATACATGGAAATTTCTTCGTAAATAACGTTCTTCTCTTTTTCTAGCTCACCTTCATCAAAGGTTGAATGAAAGAACATATCCGAAAGGACATCCATCGCTAAAGGTAAATGTTCATCGAGTACTTTGGCATAATAGCACGTATATTCTTTGGACGTGAAGGCATTCACATTCCCGCCGATGCCATCAAAGATTTCTGCGATATCTTTCGCCGAATGACGTTCCGTACCTTTGAACAACATGTGCTCGATAAAGTGTGAAATACCATTGTTCGTTTGCGACTCGTTGCGTGAGCCTGTTTTTACCCAAATCCCGAATGTTACTGATCGAAATGTGGGGATTTGTTCCATAACCACTCTTAAGCCATTATGTAAGCGATATTTGATCACCAAGGTTCCTCCTCGAAATGGTACACCTAAAAGTCCAATTCTCCTATTATACTTCCTCAGTCTAACAAAAATGTGCCTAGGACTCAAATTAGCAGCAGTAAATCATGACTAATTCGTGATTTGCCCCTGTCCGGTGATCCTTTTTGAGGAAAGAAGGTCAGATACGGTACCTAATACCAACCCTTTTTTCTTAATCAGACTAATCATTCCTGGCAATGCATCACGTGACGAAACGGTTGGGTGCATCAAGATAAGTGTGCCAGGTTCAACATTGCTGGAGAGTCGCTCAAGAATGCGACCTGCTCCTGGATTTTTCCAATCTATCGTATCAAAAGTCCACAACACCGTTTGCAGCTTAAATTCTGAAGCGACTTGAATCGTTTCTTGATTGAAGTATCCGGATGGTGGAGCAAATAATGAGTTTCTAACACCGAGTTGCTTCAGCAAATCTTCTGTTTTCGAAATCTCCTCTACCGCTTTGCTCCGAGCGATCGTGCGCATGTCTTTATGAGAGTATGCGTGATTCGATACCTCATGTCCTTCGCTTATTATGCGTTTGGCCATTTCAGTATTTTTCTTTAACCAAGACCCATCAAAAAAGAATGTCGCGTGAACATTTTCCTTATGTAACGTTTCTAACATGCTAGGCAAGTATTCATTGCCCCATGCGACATTAATCATAAAGGAAACCATTGGTTTCTTCGAATTACCTTTATATACAGGATTGGGAGCAAGGTCGTCTAATTGGATTTTTGGCTCTACTTCCTTCATTACATAATTAATTTGATTTGGTGTCAATTGATGCTCCGCCAACTTCAGAGTCTCCTCAATATCCACTTCAAGACCATTATAACCTGGGATAGCTTTCCATACGGAATCTACTTTTGCATTAATTGGAGCGACCTTACGGTTCTCTGCTTCTTTCGTTATCGTTTCTAATAAGGTAGATTTATTGGCAGATGCAAAAACTGGACGTACGTCAACCCTCGTTTCAACATACTCACGATCATCATGAAATTGATTAATTTTCACACTTTGTATATAGGTTTCAACACTTGGGATCGCATTCACACTAAATAGAACCATAGCAAAAAAACTCCCAAGCAACATCCATTTTTTGTGGAGCATACACAGGTCCCCTTTCTTCATCTCCTGATTGTATGAATGTTGGGACAAGAGTAGAACCTGTGCATGTCCTCACTAGTGTGAAAAGCAAAAAAGAGACAGATAGATCTGACTCTTTATCCTGAATTATGAATGAAACGCACTCACGAATACAATTCTCTAGCTTTGTGCAGAGACTTGTGAAGTTAACGTTGCTTTGCGTGAAAGATTTACTCTTCCTTGTTGATCAATCTCTGTAACTTTAACCGTAATTTGATCACCAATGTTCACAACGTCTTCTACTTTCGCTACACGCTCAGTAGAAATTTGTGAAATGTGTACAAGACCTTCTTTACCAGGTAGAATTTCAACGAATGCGCCGAATTTCTCTACACGTTTTACTGTACCAAGGTAAGTTTCGCCAACGATGACTTCACGTACGATGCCTTCAATAATGGAACGAGCTTTCTCGTTCATTTCTTGATTCGACGATGCAATGAATACGCGGCCGTCTTGCTCGATGTCGATCTTCACGCCAGTTTCTTCAATAATTTTATTGATGATTTTACCGCCAGCTCCAATGACATCACGGATTTTATCCGGATTGATGTTCATTGTAAGAATTTTAGGCGCATATTTAGAAAGGTTTTTGTTTGGTGTAGAAATACGTGATACCATTTTGCTCAAAATATGCAAGCGGCCTTCTTTGGCTTGTTGCAACGATTGTTGCAAAATGCTGCGGTCGATGCCGTCAATTTTGATATCCATTTGTAATGCTGTGATACCTTCTGCAGTACCAGCCACTTTAAAGTCCATATCGCCTAGGTGATCTTCCATACCTTGAATATCGGACAAAATGGAGAAATGATCGCCGTCTTTGATAAGACCCATTGCAATACCTGCAACTGGCGCTTTAATCGGAACCCCAGCATCCATAAGTGCAAGAATACTCGCACAAATACTTGCTTGAGAAGTCGAACCGTTCGATTCCAATACTTCAGACACAAGACGAATTGTGTAAGGGAACTCGATTTCATTCGGGATGATCGCCTCAATAGCTCGCTCACCTAATGCACCATGTCCAATTTCACGACGACCTGGAGGACGCAACGGTCTTGCTTCCCCAACGCTGAATGGCGGGAAGTTATAATGATGCATGAAACGTTTCGTTTCAGTCAGATCTAAACCGTCCAAGATTTGAACATCACCAAGCGCACCTAATGTACAAATACTAAGAGCTTGCGTTTGTCCACGAGTGAATAACCCAGAACCGTGTGTGCGCGGCAACAAGTTAACATCGCACTCAATTGGACGAATTTCTTCTGGTTTACGTCCATCCGGTCTTACTTTATCATGCGTGATTAAGCGGCGTACTTCCTCTTTCACGATATCATAAAGCGTTTCTTTCACATCACCTAGAAGACCAGGTGTTTCTACATATAAAGCGGTGAAATGCCCAACCGCATCTGCATTGACAACATCGATTGCTTCTTGACGAGCATGTTTCTCAGGAATTTTGATCGCATCCACTAATCTTGCTTGAGCAAATTCACGCACCGCGCTATTCACTTCAGCATCGACAGCATGGAGTTTAACTTCCATTTTCGGCTTCCCTACTTGCTCAACCAATTCCTCGATGATCGCAACAATCTTGCGAATTTCATCATGACCGAACATGATTGCTTCAAGGACAACTTCCTCTGAAACTTCTTTCGCTCCAGCTTCAACCATCATAATTGCATCTTTGGTACCAGCTACAGTTAAGTGAAGATCGCTCTTCTCTGCAATTTCACCAGTTGGATTAATAACGAATTGTCCATCAACACGTCCAACAATCACGCCACCAACAGGTCCGTTGAAAGGAACATCAGAGATCGCAAGTGCAGCAGAAGTACCGATCATAGCAGCCATTTCAGGTGGGCACTCTTGATCCACGCTCATGACGATCGACACGATTTGAACATCATTACGGAAGCCTTCTGGAAAAAGCGGACGAATCGGACGATCCGTCAAACGGCTCGCAAGAATGGCTTTCTCACTAGGACGTCCTTCACGCTTGATAAAACCACCAGGGATTTTACCAACCGCGTATAATCTTTCTTCATAATTCACTGTTAACGGAAAGAAATCTAAATCTTTCGGTCCGCTGGAAGCCGTTACTGTGCTAAGCACAACCGTATCGCCATAACGAACTGTTACAGCTGCATTGGCTTGTTTGGCTAGTCGGCCTGTTTCAAGAATGAACGGCTTACCGCCAAGTTCCATTTGTACCCTTGTCTCCATAAAATCCTCCTAAGGCATGGTTTGAATTTCAAAATATGTGTTTGATAAACATGTACAGAAATCATAAGATCCAGAGACCAATCTGAAACTGCTCCGTATGTATGCAAAATAGACAAGCTATGGAGTTATCCTCTATTTCTGCGTTATGTCTAGTATTTCCTTCTTTTCCCGTTTTAAAAAATACAAGAAAAAGCAACCATTTGCTGCTCTCTGCCAGAGCTTTATCAAGCCTAGCAAAGGAGCAACAGGTTGCTTCTCATTGTCGGTTTTATCGACGCAAACCAAGCTTTGCAATCAAAGCACTATAGCGGCTTACATCTTTGTTTTTAACATATGCTAGCAACTTACGACGTTGTCCAACCATTTTAAGCAAACCACGACGGGAGTGGTGATCTTTCTTGTGTGTACGAAGGTGGTCTGTAAGGTTAACAATGTTTTCTGTAAGGATTGCTACTTGTACCTCAGGTGAACCTGTGTCGGTATCGTGTACCTTGTGAGTTTGAATCAGTTGCGTTTTGCGCTCTTGCGTAATTGCCATAATCGTTCATCTCCTAAATTCTATTAGTATCCCCGCTAGCCTAGAAAGCGCCGATGAAAACGTCAATCCAAGCTAAGGTTCATGCCAAACGAACAAGTCCATTCGACAACGTTATTCAGTATATCACAATTGACTAGTAGAAGTAAATGTAGGATTAAGTCTCTAACGTCAATTTCTGCCTAGCTTCCTCTGCATCAAGTTTTATTTGAGCAACTAATTCTTCTAGTGAAGTGAATTTACGTTCGGGTCTAAGAAAAGCGATAAGCTCAACCAGAACGGTTTCTCCATATATTTGCTCAGAAAATTCAAATAAATGCGCTTCAAATGATGGTTTTAGTTCTCCTGTCTCAAATGTTGGTTTCACACCAATATTCATGACACCTTGATACACTTCCCCGCGGACGGTTGCTTTTATTGCGTAGACACCGTTCGTTGGACTGACATACGGTTCTTCTAGTTGGAGATTAGCTGTAGGAAAACCAAGGGTTCTCCCTCTCTTCGCCCCATCTACGACAGTACCACTTATGCTATAGGGACGTCCTAACAGCCTAGTCACAGTTTCCAATTCTCCAAGCTGCAATGCTTCACGTATACGCGTACTGCTCACTTTTTCACCATTCATATGAAAAGGTCTCACCACTTCAACAGAGAATTTCCCGTGACTCAACTCGCAGAGTGAATCCGGAGTACCTTTACCTTGAAATCCAAAGGTAAAATCAAAACCACATATGACACTATCCACGCCAAGACGATCAAGGACTTGATCTACGAATTGTTCTGGAGAAAGTCGCATGAGCGAGGCATCAAACGTTACGATGTAAGCATGATTGATGCCCATGCTTTCAAAGATCTCCATCTTCTTCTTCGTGGGAGTCAACGACTCCACATATTTATCTTGCCCCATTACAGCCCTAGGATGAGGATAGAAGGTCATGATGGCCGAGTTTAGTCCAAGGTTCTTAGCTGTTAGCTTTGCCCGTCCTATTACCTCTTGGTGTCCTAAATGTACACCATCGAAGTCACCAATGGCCACCACTTGCTTCCCTACAAACTGTGTTAGCTGATCCAAATCCATCGGATATGATATTGGTATTATTTGCATAAAAGTTCATTCACCTACCCATTTCAACCCGTCCCGCGACGTTATGATTAAAGGAATACTTTGGCCGGGACCAAGACGTGGCTAGTGCTTTTCCATTCAAACAGACCAAGAAATCGTTCATCTGGAGAATAGGCCCGAAATATGGTTTGTGATGCATCTGCATGAGCCACTCGATTCGCAGCTAGAGCTATTTTCTTACCTTGCAAGGAATGAAGCGCTTCTTGATCAGTGAGGGAGATAGATGGCATGTGTGAGATCGCAACATCCATCGGAATCATATGCTGCTGCAATGATCCTTTCTCCAGCAATTGAACAATCTGCTCAAATGTTAAACATTGCTCTTTACGAATATTCCCTGTTGACGTACGTATCAAACTTACCATAACGGCTGGATATCCGAGTACTTTTCCTAAATCTACACATAATGTTCTTATGTAAGTACCTTTGGAGCAAACAGCTCGGAAACGAATTTCAGGGTGCTTCTGATCCAAGTTGAGTTCGAGAATCTCAAGTTCATGGATGGTCGCTTTCCTAGCTTTTCGTTCAACTTCCTTACCTTCTCTCGCCAATTCGTAGAGTCGTTTACCATCTACTTTAACAGCAGAGAACATAGGAGGGATTTGTTCGATGTCTCCTACGAAAGATTCCAGCACTTCACGTACTTGACTTTCGTCAAGTGACACATGAGGCACCTCTTCCAAGACTGTCCCCGTCATATCCTCAGTATCTGTAGATAAACCAATACGTAAAACAGCTTCATATTCCTTCGGCAACTCTTGAATATATTCAACCATCCGTGTAGCACGACCGATGCAAAGTGGCAGTACCCCTGTCACTTGTGGGTCAAGCGTACCCGTATGACCAATTCTTTTAATACTTAGAATCCTTCTAACTTTGGCGACAACATCATGTGATGTAAAGCCCGCTGGTTTCCAAACAGGCAGTATGCCTTCTAGCGTCATTTCAGCTTGTCCCCTACTTCCTCAACCATTCTAGCAATTGCTTCATCTAGCGTACCATGGATAGTACATCCTGACGCTCGAACATGTCCTCCACCGCCTAGTGATTGTGCTACTGCAGCAACATCGACTAGTCCAGAGGAGCGCAGACTTACTTTAATGACGCCAGGTGCCTTCTCTTTAATCAACATACCTACTTCAACACCCTCAACATTACGAGGATAATTCACTAAACCGTCCAAATCATCGCTCGACGCACCTGTTAACTCTAAATCTGCGAGCGACACAGCAAGCCAAGCTAACTTTCGATCATAGGCAAAGGAAAGTGTGGATAGCGCTTTTTGGAGAAGTACAATCTGTGCATACGTCATTCGTTCAAGTACATGCTCTGCGATTTCAGCACCCTTGACCCCTAACTCCAACATGGAGGCTCCAATTTTCATAACCTCTGAAGAGGTATTGGAGTAACGAAATCCACCTGTATCTGTAAGCAAGCCAGTATAAATGCATTCACCGAAGTAAATATCAGGTTGCAGTTTCATATGTAACGCCAAATCATACAAGATTTGAACGGTCGCCGCGGCATCATGCTTGATTAAATGACAGGAACCAAATTCATCATTCGTTGGATGATGATCAATATTGAGCAGGTTTGCCTGTTCATCAAAAAGAGTGCTGATCCTACCCATTCTGGAGAAATCAGCACAATCAACACTTATGATGGTTTGATAAAGTCGATTCGGTGCCTGTTCACTAAAATCAATCGTATGTTTACTACCTGCTAAGTAGGAAAATTTAGAGGGCATAGCGCCCTCATTGATCATTGTGAATGACTTCCCAAGCCGACTTAATATCCAACCTGTTGCATACGTTGAACTGGCAGCATCTCCATCCGGCTGGATGTGAGATACTACCAAGAAATCATCATGCTGCTCGATAAACGCAGCTGCTGCTGCCAGCTGCTGACAGTATTCGGTGGCATGGTTCATTCCGCTATTCATACGTTTGTATTTCCTTCCTGATTGAGCTTATACAACAATTGGTCAATGTGACTACCATAGTCGATAGAAGCGTCAAATTTAAACTGAAGCTCTGGAATCTTACGTAAACGAATTCGCTTGCCTAATTCAGAGCGAATATATCCTGAAGCAACAGAAAGTGCCTTAAGGGTGGCAGCTTTCTCTTCTTCAGTTCCCATTACGCTTAAATAAACACGAGCAAGAGATAAATCATTCGTCACTTCAACACCTGTAACGGTCATGAAACCAATACGAGGATCTTTCAGTTCAGCTTGAATGATTTGACTAAGCTCTTTCTTAATCTGTTCGCCAACTCGACCTACACGAACTCTAGCCATTTATTATCACCTCTCAACGGACTCCATGATAAAGGCTTCGATGATGTCGCCCTCTTTAATATCATGATAACGCTCAAGAGATATACCACACTCATAGCCTTGTGCAACTTCTTTTTGATCATCCTTGAATCGTTTCAAGGAATCAATTTTGCCTTCATGAACAACAATTCCGCTACGTACTAAGCGAGTTTGTGCATTACGAGCAATTTTACCTGAAGTTACATAACAACCTGCAATTGTTCCTGAACCTGTAATTTTGAATACATTACGTACTTCAGCTTGACCAAGAACAACTTCTTTGAAGATTGGATCCAGCATGCCTTTCATCGCTTGCTCGATTTCTTCGATTACGTTGTAAATGATGTTATGCAGACGGATATCAACTTTCTCTTGATCAGCCGTTGCTTTCGCAGCAGGCTCAGGACGAACGTTAAATCCAATAATAATCGCATTGGAAGCAGATGCCAGAATAATATCTGATTCAGTTACTGCGCCAACACCATTGTGAAGAATCTTAACGCGAACACCTTCAACTTCAATCTTCTCAAGAGAGCTTTTCAGTGCTTCTACAGAACCTTGAACGTCACCTTTGATAATCACATTCAGATCTTTCACTTCACCATCTTTAATATGCTTAAAGAGGTCTTCCAGAGTAACACGTGAATTAGCTGTCATCTCTGATTGACGAAGTGCAATCGAACGACGATCTGCAATGTCTCTTGCTTTACGCTCATCTTCATAAGCCAAGAACGGATCCCCAGCTTGTGGAACTTCTGTCAGACCCGTGATTTCAACCGGAGTTGAAGGACCTGCTTCTTTCAAACGTTTACCTTTATCGTTTACGATCGCACGAACACGACCGAAGCATACACCGGCAACGAAGCTATCTCCAACTTTTAACGTACCGTGTTGAATTAGGATTCTAGCCACAGGGCCTCTTCCTTTATCCAACTCAGCCTCAATAACAGTCGCTCTAGCACGCTTGTTCGGGTTAGCCTTGTACTCTTGTACTTCAGCTACTAGCAAAATCATTTCAAGCAAGTTTTCGAGACCAATACGTTGTTTTGCGGAAATTTCGCAGAAAATCGTATCGCCGCCCCACTCTTCCGGAACTAACTCATAAGCCGTTAGAGCTTGCTTGATTTGGTCTGGATTAGCGCCTTCTTTATCAATCTTGTTCACAGCAACAATGATCGGTACGCCAGCCGCTTTAGCATGACTAATCGCTTCTACGGTTTGTGGCATTACACCGTCATCTGCTGCAACAACGATAATCGTAATATCCGTAACTTGAGCACCGCGGGCACGCATTGTAGTAAACGCTTCGTGACCTGGTGTATCCAAGAAAGTAATTTTCTTATGATTAACTTCGACTTGATAAGCACCGATGTGCTGTGTAATTCCGCCTGCTTCACCTTCAGTTACACTCGTTTTACGAATGGCATCAAGCAATGTTGTTTTACCATGATCGACGTGACCCATGATCGTAACAACAGGTGGACGTTCGAGCAAGTCAGCCTCGTCATCGATTTCTTCGAATGTTTCGAAGTTATCTTCTTCGACTTTAATTTTGATTTCAACTTCAACACCAAATTCGGTCGCAATCAATTGAATCGTTTCCAAATCTAGCTCTTGGTTGATCGTAGCCATTGTGCCAAGGAATAAAAGTTTCTTAATAACTTCAGAAGCATCTTTGTGAAGCAATTTCGCTGTTTCACCAACAGTCATATTACCACGAACGATGATCTTCTTAGGTGTGTTATCCACTTTTTCTTTCTTAACCATGTCTTGTTGGTAACGACCTCTGTTGTTGCCGCGTTGGTTGCCTCTGTTGTTGCCACCAGGACCACGATTACCACCAGATCTATTGTCGTCAAAACGTTTTGGAGTTGGTTTGGATTTCTTCGTTGTGATCACGCCAGCTTTTGCTGCTGCATCATCCAACTCAGCCGCTGTTGCGCCAACATGGAATTGCGGTTTCGCTTCTTGAACAACCGGTCTTCCACTTTGGTTATTGTTGCGGTTCTCAAATGGCTTTGACTGACGATTAGGTCCAGCGCTGCGATTCGGACTAGATTGTGGACGTCCGCTGTTCGCGCTTTGACCACTGCTTGCGCCAGCGCCGCCTGCACCTTGATTCGGACGAGTGCCTGCATAATTACTATTCGTGCGAGGTGCTCCGCCTTGTCCTTGGCCGCCTTGGCTGTATCCTTGACTAGCTGGACGACTGCTATTGTTGTAGCCACCGCTGCTTCCACCTGCAGGACGTTGTCCACCAGGATTGGAACCTTGGTAACCACCCGTACGTTGTCCGCCTTGGCTGGAGCCTTGGCCTGCTGGACGTTGTCCACCAGGATTGGAACCTTGGTAACCTGTACGTTGTCCACCTTGGCTGGAACCTTGAGGACGTGCACCGTTTGGATTAGAACCTTGATAGCCAGTACGCTGACCACCTTGACTACTATTAGAACGGTTTCCTTGATAATTACTGCTTTGACCACTTGGACGTGATTGTGGTGGGCGACTTGACGTATTTTGTGTAGACTGACCTTGTTGTGGAGACGTGACTCCAGTTGATGTAGTCGGTTGACTAGTTGATTGTTGCTCAGTAGTAACTGGCTTTGCCGCCGGAGTTACTGCACCTTTATTCTCTTGTGCTGGAGCCTGCGATGCAGGATTCTGATTCGTCGTAGATGAACTCACATTTCCTCCGTCCGTAGCTGCTCGTTTGGCAGCTGCATTAGCTTTGATATCTCTAAAAAACTTTTCCACACTGCTAACAGCGTCATTCTCCATAACACTCATATGGTTGTTAACAGGTATATTTAATCGTTTGAGAATGGTAATAATTTCTTTGCTGCTCATATTGAGCTGTTTCGCGTATTCGTACACGCGTGTCTTGTCTTTATTATCTTGTTTATTGGTCAATATGTTTCACCTCCGCAGGATTTTCTTGACTCTTCTGCAGCATCTGCGCGAAGCCTCCGTCCAATACACCTATGGTGACACGCATTTCTTTCCCAATGCTGCGGCCCAATTCATACTTCGTACCGACTTCCATGAGCTTAACCCCATAAAATAGGCATTTATCTTGAAATTTCTTACGTGTATTAGCAGAAGCGTCTTCCGCCATAATAACTAGCTTGGCCTCACCCGAGCGAATGGCTTTGAATACACCTTCGTCACCCGTAACGAGTTTACCGGCTCTCATCGCTAATCCTAATTGATTTAAAAATTTAGGATTCATCTTCTGATTCCTCCTCCTCTTTCGAAGAAAGGAATTCATCTTCTACACGAATGAAATCTTGTTCCAGTTGGTCATAAATGTCTGCGCCTACAGCATGCTTCAGAGCTCTATCCAGGGCTTTGCTTTTCTTTGCCAATTTAAAACAAGAAACTTTACCGCACAGGTAGGCACCGCGCCCAGACTTCTTCCCCTTAAGATCAATGAGAATGTCATCCTCAGGCGTTTTGACGACGCGGATCAATTCCCTCTTCGGCATCATTTCCTGACAGGCAACGCATTTTCTCAGAGGGATTTTTCTCTGCTTCATTCCGATCACCCCTTGTTCCAAACAAAAACTTAATCGATGCTAATCGAATCTTGGTGCATCTCTTCCGAGTAAGTTTTCACTCTGCCATATTCTTGTTCTGCTTGTGTTTCGCTCTTGATATCGATTTTCCAGCCTGTTAGCTTTGCAGCTAAACGGGCGTTCTGTCCTTTAATCCCAATTGCCAGAGAAAGCTGATAATCAGGTACAATGACTCGTGCCATTTTTTCATTTTCATGAATCTGAACTTCAAGCACTTTAGAAGGGCTTAGCGCATTCGCTACATACTCTTCTACACTCTCCATCCAGCGAACGATATCAATTTTCTCTCCGCGCAGCTCGGTTACAATCGTTTGTACGCGAAGTCCTTTAGGGCCTACGCATGATCCGACTGGATCAACCTCTGGGTTACGAGAATGAACAGCAATCTTCGAACGGAAGCCTGCTTCACGTGCAACGGAACGAATCTCTACTACGCCATCGAAAATCTCAGGCACTTCAAGCTCAAATAGACGCTTCAACAACCCAGGATGTGTTCTCGATAAAATAATTTGAGGTCCCTTTGTCGTGTTCTCGACTTTCGTAATATAAGCTTTAATACGGTCTCCCTGTTTGAACTTATCCGTAGGCATAAGCTCCGTAAGTGGAAGAACAGCTTCTACTTTGCCAAGATCAACATAAATATTACGTTGGTCTTGACGTTGCAGGATACCCGTTACGATATCTTCTTCTTTATCGATAAAAGCATTATAAATTAAGCCACGCTCGGCTTCGCGGATACGTTGCGTTACAACCTGTTTAGCGGTTTGTGCAGCAATACGTCCAAAATCACGAGGCGTCACTTCAATTTCAACAATATCTTCCAATTGGTAGTTCGGATTAATTTCACGCGATGCATGAACAGAAATTTCCAATCTTGGATCCAATACTTCCTCTGTTACGGTCTTCCGTGCATAAACCTTAATAAGACCCGTATGTCGATTGATATCTACACGTACGTTCTGTGCCGTGTTGAAATTACGTTTATAACTTGAAATCATCGCCGCTTCAATAGCATCAATGAGTAGCTCCTTGGAGATACCCTTCTCTCGTTCAATTTCCGACAGCGCTTCAATAAAATCCGTGTTCATTTGAACTGAGTCCCCCCCTTCAATAAGTAACGATTACTAAAATACGATAGCGAGACGTGCACTAGCTACTTTAGCAACCGGAATGCTGATTTTCTTTTTACCAATCTCAATCACGAGTACTTCCTCGTCATAAGACTGCAACAACCCTTCAAATTCCTTAGAACCGTCGATCGGTTCGTACGAAGTAACAAATACGTGACTATTCACGGCTTTATAAAAATCTTGAGTCTTCTTAAGCGGACGTTCTGCTCCAGGAGAAGAAACTTCCAAGAAATAAGCATCAGTAATCGGATCTTTCTCATCCAATTGAACACTTAAGTATTCACTGATGCGGCCGCAATCATCTATATCAATTCCGCCTTCTTTGTCAGCATAGACGCGAAGGAACCAATTGCTGCCTTCTTTGACATATTCAATATCCACGATTTCAAATCCATTTTGTTCAACAAAATCCTTCAGCATGTCCTCAATGATGGATTTGATTTGTTCTTGTGTAGCCACAGATATGTGTACCTCCTAAATTGACTTCTCCTTGTCGTATCCCGAAAAGTCCTATATCAAAATGTAAAGAGTGGGTTTCCCCACTCTTTAATCACAAGATGATATCCTCATTATTGCCAATAAAAATTATACCATAACCATTCTTTGCATTACAATAGCAAACTTGTTAATCATTTTCACTTGACAGCTTAAAGTTTTTGAAGAAAAAGTGACTTCTTAAGTATCTTATGACTAGAACAATGAGAGTTGATTGGATTCAGGCAACCCGCGGAAGCAACCCATTGTGCTTAACATTTCAATCACCGTTTTGGAAGCTTTGGAACGATTCTGGAAGTCCTCAATAGATAAGAAATCCCCATCATCCTTAGCAGCCGCAATGTTTTTAGCCGCATTTTCACCAATACCTGACATCGCTGCAAACGGTGGAATTAATGAATTGCCATCAATGATAAACTTCGTTGCATCGGAACGGTAGATATCAATCGGTTTGAAACTAAAGCCGCGTGACGTCATTTCCAGTGACATTTCAAGAATTGAAACCATGGCTTTCTCTTTCGGCAGTGCTTGGAAACCTTTCGCTTCAATCTCTACCAGTTGTCTGAGAATCGCATCATATCCTTGGCAAAGCAGTTCAAGATCAAAATCAGCTGCGCGGACACTAAAGTAAGTAGCATAGTAAGCTATAGGATGATACACCTTGAAATAAGCAGTACGAACGGCGGAGATAACGTAAGCTGCAGCATGCGCTTTTGGAAACATATACTCAATCCGTTCGCAGGATTCAATATACCAAGCGGGAACATTACAGCGTTTCATCTCTTCTTTCCATTCGTCGGTTAGGCCCTTCCCTTTACGCACGCTCTCCGTAATTTTAAAAGCAAGACCAGCATCCATTCCCGCTTTGTAAATCAGATAGAGCATGATATCATCCCGACAGCCAATAACTGTCTTAATGTTACAAATCCCTTTTTTGATAAGCTCTTGCGCATTCCCCAACCAAACACCTGTTCCGTGTGACAATCCTGAAATTTGCAATAAATCGGCGAAAGACGAAGGCTGTGTTTCTTGAAGCATCTGACGAACGAATTTGGTCCCCATTTCGGGAACACCGTACGTAGCCACCGGAGAACGAATTTGATCAGGCCTTACGCCTATTGCTTCCGTAGAATTGAAGATACTCATAGCCTTGGTGTCGTTCATTGGAATCGTTGTTGGATCGATGCCCGTCAAATCCTGAAGCATTCTCATCATCGTCGGATCGTCGTGCCCCAGAATATCTAATTTGAGCAAGTTCGCATCGAAAGCATGATAGTCAAAATGTGTCGTCATCCATTCTGAATTTTTATCATCTGCAGGGAATTGAACCGGTGTAATATCATCAACCTCAATGTAATCAGGAACAACAACAATACCGCCTGGATGCTGCCCAGTACTTCTTTTGACCCCCGTACAGCCTGATGCCAACCGAGCAATTTCTGCACCGCGCCATTTCTGACCTTGTTCTTCTTCATATTTCTTTACGAATCCGAAAGCCGTTTTCTCAGCAACAGTTCCGATTGTCCCTGCCCGAAATACATTCTTAGGTCCAAAGATCTCTTTCGTGAAGTTATGCGCAACCGGCTGATAGACCCCAGAGAAGTTCAAATCGATATCGGGAACCTTGTCCCCTTTAAATCCTAAGAAAGTTTCAAACGGAATGTCATGCCCATCCCCTTTTAAATTCCCGCCGCAGGAAGGACAAACTTTGTTCGGCAAATCGAAACCACTCGGAACGCTACCGTCTAGGAACCATTCGCTGTGCCTGCAAGAAAGACATATATAGTGAGGTGGCAATGGATTAACTTCCGAAATCCCTAACATCATGGCAACGACAGAGGAACCAACGGATCCCCGAGAACCTACCAGATAGCCATCCGCATTCGATTTTTTCACGAGACGTTCCGATATCAAATAGTTGGCAGAGAATCCGAATTTAATAATCGGAACAAGTTCTTTCTCTAGTCGCGCAATAATGACTTCGGGAAGCTCTTCCCCATACATACTTTTCGCCGTATCATAACAAGTTGTTCGAATTTCTTCGTCTGCACCTTCGATAATAGGCGTGAATAGCTTGTCTGGGAAAAGTTCGATAGATTCAAATCGATCTGCAAGATCATTCGTACTGCGAATGACAACTTCAATCGCCTTTTCTTCACCCAAAAATTTAAACTCTTCGAGCATTTCTTTCGTTGTACGGAAATGTGCGTCAGGCTTCTTCACTGCTTTCAGTGGACTAAAGCCTGTAATCCCATTGATCGTAATATCCCGACACATTTTCTCACGCGGATTCAAATAATGAACGTTCCCAGTCGCGATGACCGGCTTACCCGTTTTATATCCGATTTCACAAACACGACGAACAGCATCCTCTAGATCTTCTTTAGAACCAACTAAGCCTTTTTCTACGAGATGCATATTATAGCTAACTGGTTGAATTTCGAGAATATCGTAAAACTCCGAAACTTGCTCAGCCTCTTCAATCGTTTTGTTCAAGACCGCTTCGAAGAACTCCCCTTTTTCGCAACCTGAGGTTACAAGAAGTCCATCTCTATGTTCGACCAATACACTTTTGGGTATAGTCGCAGCTCTCTGTAGATAGGTTGTATGTGACAATGAGATCAGTTTAAATAAATTTTTCTTTCCAACTGGGTTGAGTGCGTAAATACAACAATGAAAAGGCCGTTGATTCGAAAGGTCTTTCCCCACATAATCGTTTAGTTTAGCTAAACTCGTAATTTGACGATCATTAGCCTCATTAATTAAATGATATAGCACATGTCCAAGAGCAATCGAGTCATCGATCGCACGGTGATGATTATCAAGTCCAACTTTAAACTTATCAGATAAAGTATTTAATCGATGATTTTTCATGGATGGGAAAAGAAATCTAGCAAGTTCTAACGTATCAAGAACAGCATTCGTAACTTCTGGAAGGTTCATGCGCTTTAAATTAGCTTGAAGAAAGCCCATATCAAATCGCGCGTTATGTGCGACAAGCACACAGTCTCCAATAAACTCAACAAACTTAGGCAACTCGTCCTCAATATCGGGGGCATCCTTCACCATATCGTCATTGATATTCGTTAACTGCTGAATGTTATATGGAATTTTCTCATGCGGATTGATGAATGTGGCGAAACGATCAATTTCTTTGCCATCTTGCATTTTCACACCAGCAAGCTCAATGATGCGATTATTGATAACAGATAGTCCTGTCGTCTCCACGTCGAAAATAACATACGTCGTTTGCTTTAAATCAAGATCTCGTCCATTCATAACAATAGGAACCGAATCATTAACTACATTCGCTTCAACACCATAAATCACTTTAATCCCATGCTTTTTGGCCGCTTTTCCGGCATCAGGAAAACATTGAATATTGCTATGGTCTGTAACAGCGATCGCTTTATGACCCCATTTGGCCGCCATTTTCACATATTGATCTATCGGTGTCAGTGCGTCCATCGTGCTCATCGTCGTGTGCAAATGAAACTCTACTCGCTTCTCAGCAGCGTCATCCATACGATCCCTTGGTGCCATCACTTCGTATAGATCATTCGGAATCATCACCAGCTCAGGAATTTGCATGAAACGATCATACTCAACTTTTCCTCTTGCTCTAATCCAAGTCCCATTGGCAAGAAGACTCATGATCTTCACATCGTCCTTGGTCTTCGCAAAAACTTTCATAGCTAGTGAATCGCTGAAATCCGTAATATTAAAAGTAAATAACGTATTACCATTTCTCAATTCTTTGACATCCAAGCCAAATACCGTACCTTGTACAGCGATTTTCTTCTCTTCTTCTTGGATATCCTTAAGTGGCGTAGGAACTTCTTTTATATCAATGCCCATGACTAGTTTCAGATCACCCTCAGGCAAGGATGACTCTTCTTCTTCCATGTCAATGGACATCATGATTTCTTGTGTATATGATTTTTCACCTTGCTCACGCTGCTTTGCAAACTTCTCATATTCCGCAACGATTTCTGTGGTATCGCTTATTGCATATTTGACAGATAGCTCTGTTTGAAAAAAATTATGAAAAAAATTCCGAATAAACATATCGATATTCTTTTTCTTCGCTAATTCTAGACCTATAGCATCCAACATGATCAACGATAGGGCATTTCCTTGTACTTCGAACCTTGCTTTCGACATCCATCCATTGACAGAGGGAACTTCTCGCTGTAACCATTCCATAAATAATCCCCAATACTCATCAACGAGAGCAGCAGGTTCTGCTTGTTCATATTTCCAAATAAACCGAATTTTTGCAATCTGCGCAAACTTCTCTTGAATCATTTTACAAAATGAACGATAAATAGTCAGAGGCACAAGGTCATTTTTCACCAAATAGAATGTCCAGTCGCGATTTTTCCGACTAATCTCTACTTGATCAATGTAGCCTTCTGTAAAATATGACCGTACAACATCGGCTGGAATCTCGGCTTGCTGCATCAAAAGCTCAAAGCGATTCCGTTTATCAGCCAAATTACTCATGAACAGCCTCCCCATAAAACATACCAAGGGCAATGGAGTTAGACCTCCATATGCCCTTGATTGTAATTAATAGCTTCGACCAAAGACAACTGTATGCTTGGCAGGATCGCCGCATACAAGACAAGTCGATTTGGTTTCGGATGGTGTGAACGGGATATTACGACTTGTTGCTCCTGTTTCTTCCTTCACTTGTGATTCACAAGCGTTAGATCCACACCAGCCAGCCAAGGCAAATCCGCGTTTCGTCTCCAAGAATGTCTTAAACTCATCGATCGTATCTACCGCAATATAATGCTCGTCACGGAATTGCTTCGCTTTATCATACATCTGCTGATGAATCTCAGCAAGTAAATTTTGAACTTCTTGCACGAAGTCAGCCTGTTGAACAATTTTCTTTTCTCCACTTACGCGAGAAACAAGAACAACTACGCCATTTTCCATGTCGCGAGGACCTAACTCTACGCGAATTGGAACGCCGCGCATTTCGTACTCATTGAATTTCCAACCTGGACTTTGATCTGCACGATCATCCACTTTAACGCGAACGCCAGCTTTCTTCAGGTCCGCGAACAACTCGTCTACCCGTCCAATTACTTGTTCACGCGTTTTTGGAGGTCCAATTGGAATCATGATAACTTGCGTAGGTGCAACCTTCGGCGGTAACACTAATCCGCGGTCATCCCCGTGAACCATGATAAGTGCACCAATTAATCGCGTACTAACTCCCCATGAAGTTGTATGTGCAAATTGGTGTTGATTCTCACGATCTAAGAATTTGATATCAAAGGCAACTGCGAAATTCGTTCCAAGGTAATGTGAAGTCCCGGCTTGAACAGCTTTACCATCCTTCATCATGGCTTCAATGGAGAACGTATCAATGGCACCAGCAAACTTCTCGGAAGGCGTTTTTTGACCCACAATTACAGGAATCGCTAGGAAATCTTCTGCAAATTGACGATAGACATCCAGCATTTGCATCGTTTCGCGTCGAGCATCTTGCTCGTCTTCATGCGCAGTATGACCCTCTTGCCATAAAAACTCAGTTGTACGTAGGAACGGCAACGTGCGCTTCTCCCAACGAACTACGTTTGCCCATTGATTGATTAATAAAGGTAGATCACGATAGGAGTTAATCCATTCGGCATACATATGTCCGATCATCGTTTCGGATGTTGGACGGATAGCCAAACGCTCCTCTAGCTTCTCCCCACCTGCCTCAGTGACCCAAGGAAGTTCTGGATTAAAGCCCTCGACATGTTCTTTTTCCTTTTGGAAAAAGCTCTCTGGGATAAATAACGGGAAGTACGCGTTGCGATGACCCGTTTCTTTAAATTTGCTGTCCAACTCACGTTGAATATTTTCCCAAATTTCATAACCATCCGGTTTGAACACGATACACCCACGAACCGGGGAGTAGCTCATTAAATCTGCTTTCTTAATAACATCTATATACCAGCGGGAGAAATCTTCTCCTTGTGGTGTAATTTCTTTAACAAATTGCTTATCGTTTGACATAAACCCTCCCACAGATTAGGACTAACCCTTAATCAATCGTAAAATATCATTGTATGTAACAGCAACCATCAACAGCATCAGAAGTGCAAAACCAACAAAATGAACCATACTCTCACGGTTCGGGTCTATCGGCTTACCTCTCAATGCTTCTAAGCCCATGAAAAGCAGACGACTTCCGTCTAGCGCAGGGATTGGCAATAAATTAAAAATACCTAGGTATAAACTTAGTGTGGCAGCCCATGAAATTAAGTAAGTCAGTCCCATTTTAGCAAACTCAGCAGACACTTGAGCAGTTCTCACAGGCCCACCGAGATCATCTAATTTGAACTGAAGCATAACGAGTTTCTGCAAACCGGTTACGATTCCTATGGTAGTACCTACTACCTGATCATAGGTCCCTGTAAATACTTCACCCAAAGTTGCACTTCTCCGGTCACCGCTAATGACAACACCAAGCTTCCCAGCTCCTGCTTCCATTTCTGGCGTTACTTGAAGTGTAATTGGATTCCCTGCACGATCGATCACCCATGTCATTGGCTTACCAGCAGAAGATTGTATCGAAGTAACTAGTTTCTCCCGATCATCCCCGATAGGCTGCTTATCAATGGACATAATGATGTCGCCTTTCTGAAGGCCTGACTTCTCACCTGCTTTACCTGCAAGAACAGAATCCAGCTTCACATTCGTGAATACACCAGACATGATCACCACAATGAAGAACAAAACAATCGCCAGAATAAAATTCATCACGGGTCCCATAACGATAGCAATGGCACGTTTCCCTACGGATTTCGAGCCGAATTGACGATCATATGGAGCGATTTGGGTTTCGGTTCCCTTCGTCACCATCATGGCTTGAGGATCAATCGGATACGTCACTTTCTCACCGTCGACATCCAGGGATAAGCGAAGTGCTCGCTCTAAATCAATTTGTTCTACGACACCGATGATGACGTTTGAACGACGATCTAATTGATCTAGATATAAGAATGTAACTTCATTCTGTTTGTTTAATTTAATTGCAACCGTTTGTCCAGGATTAACTTGAACGATTTCCGGGTCTTCACCTGCCATGCGAACGAATCCACCAATCGGTAAAATCCGTAACGTATAACGGGTCTCCCCTTTTTTATATGAAAATATTTTGGGACCGAA
The DNA here is from genome assembly GCF_013141695.1 of Paenibacillus plantarum. Lineage (GTDB taxonomy): Bacteria > Bacillota > Bacilli > Paenibacillales > NBRC-103111 > Paenibacillus_E > Paenibacillus_E plantarum. Next base: position 692,664 of record NZ_WHNY01000075.1, on the reverse strand, counting down.
GCCAATCGCAAATTCACGAACTAAAATACCTGCACGTTTTGCAAAGTAAAAATGACCCCATTCATGAATCGTAACTAGAACGAAAAACAGCAGAATTACCTTTAAACCAACTTCAATAGCCGACAAGTCGTATTTCCTCCTTCGGGTTTTCTTTCAGAAAACTACCTTATGTAGCAATGACCCGGCGCTTACGGTAAATGAGTCTACCTTCTAAGCATCTACTTCAGATCAGCTGTTCTTGTTCTTAGATTACCACTATTGAACGGCTGAATACAAGCTATGCCCGTACAGGTCATTAAACGAACTAAGTGAAATATATAGACTTTACTTTACAACCTCAGTGTCGGAAATTGAAAAGAAGAGCTGAGCCATGCAAGCTGACCTCATCTCTTCCTGACATTTAGAAACGGATAGACGCTGCAAACGATCTAGCCCATTGATCTTGTTCGTGAATAACTTCAATTGTAGGATTAGCATATGATTCATGTTTTTGCAAAGAAGCTTCGATAATATCCTCAATTTGTAGAAATGAAATGTCACCCTTAAGGAAACGAGCCACCGCAATTTCATTAGCAGCATTATACACAGTAGGCGTAATTCCACCTTGTTTACCACTTTCAAACGCCATGCGCAAGCAAGGGAATCGTGTATAATCCATCTCACGGAAATGAAGTTTACCGATTGCGGCTAGGTCTAATCTTGTTGTTGGTGTTGGATAGCGATCTGGATACGTTAACGCATACTGGATGGGAACCCTCATATCCGGATTACCTAACTGAGCGATAACACTATGATCAACAAATTCAACGTAAGAGTGAATGACACTTTCCGGATGAAGCAACACTTTGATATCCTCATATGCTAACCCGAAAAGCCAGTGCGCTTCCATTACTTCAAGACCTTTATTCACCATTGTTGCAGAGTCAATCGTAATTTTGGCACCCATCGACCAATTCGGATGCTTTAGTGCATCCTCCACGGTAACACCTACTAATTGTTCACGCGTACGATCGCGGAATGAGCCACCTGAAGCTGTAATCGTGATTTGAGCAATTTGAGAACGCTTCTCACCATTCAAACATTGAAAAATCGCAGAATGCTCGCTATCTATAGGTAATAAGGCAACACCTTTTCGAGAAGCGGCTTCAGTTACAATGTGACCTGCACTTACTAAGGTCTCCTTGTTGGCTAGTCCAATATCTTTACCTGCTTCAATCGCGGCCAAAGTTGGTCTTAATCCTTGACTCCCCACCAATGCACTTACAAGCAAGTCCGCATCTGTCGCAGCAGCGACCTCCAACAACCCAGCTTCACCATAAAGAACCTTAATGTTTGATGGTATTTGCCTAGCAACATTTTCAGCTAATTCCTTCGTAGCAACAGAAACGAGCTTAGGTCGAAATTGGTTAGCCTGCTCAATGACAAGATCACTGTTATACCCTGCTGATATTGCCTCGACCTGAAACTTTTCTGGCGAATGCTGTACAAGATCCAAGGTTTGAGTCCCAATGGAACCTGTCGATCCCAAGATGGCAATTTTCTTCATATGTTCACCCCAGCTTATGAAAATTAGTTAGGAATCAAATTGAGCAAATAGATAAAGGGGAAAACAATTAACCAACTATCCATCCGATCGAGTACACCACCATGACCTGGCAGCAAAGTTCCCGTGTCTTTAATTCCTTTAACACGCTTATAAGCGGATTGAATTAAGTCACCAATTTGTCCTACTACAGCAATAACAAATCCTAACAGGAGTGATTTCCCTACACTTAAGAGATCCGGTGCGTACAAAGCAAAGCATACTGCCAAAATCATCGCAATAACTACTCCGCCTAGCGCTCCTTCAATCGACTTTTTAGGACTTATTTGAGGCCATAGCGGGTGCTTGCCTAACTTCGAACCGACAAAATAAGCACCTGCATCAGAAGCCCAAATACAAACAAACACCATGATCGACCAAAACAATCCATTATCCGCCAAACGTGCCTCTATCATATAGTTGAAGCCAAATCCAATATAAACAACGCCTAGTAAAATCACAGATACTTGATCAATCGTTATTTTATTCTTGGAAGCTACTGTTATGAAAAGCAACAAAAACATAGCAAACCAAATAACAGTTGTAAACGAAATTGTCCATGTTATACCTAACAACCCCCAAGGGATCGTTAAACATAAAAGTACTATAAGTCCAGCAATAGCTGTTAGTTTAAATGGCATATACCCATTCATTTGTAAATACTCGCGGTATCCAATAATTGAACAGAGTACGATTAATCCTGCATACCACAAATCACCAAGTACTAGAAGAGTAATGAATGCAAGACCTGCTATGACGCCAGTTATGATCCTTTGTTTCAAGTTGAATCCCCCTAGATGAACAACGTTTATCTCTAAGTCATCCTTTTTAGTGAAAAACGATTACACAATCAGATGTTAAATACCACCGTATCTTCTCCCGCGGCGCTGATATTCAGCAATGGCTTGCATAAATAAGTCCTCTGTGAATTCTGGCCAATAGGCATCAGTGAACCATAATTCCGAATACGCTAATTGCCATAGTAAAAAGTTGCTTAATCGTAATTCTCCACTCGTACGAATCAACAAATCGGGGTCAGGCAAATCCGCCGTTAACATATAGGATGAAAAGAGTGATTCATTCAAATCATCCGGGTTTAAGTTCCCGTTTTGCAAGTCCTTCATCATATCCTGAACACCTGCAATGATTTCCTTACGTCCGCCATAATTTAAAGCAAAATTCAAAATAAGACCCGTGTTCTCTTTCGTTCGCTCGATCGCACCTTCTATAGCTTTCAGCGTATAGTCAGGTAGACCATCTCTCCAACCGGTCATTCGAATACGCACATTGTTCTGAATTAATTCTTCAATTTCCAAAGGGAAAAACTCTTGAGGAAGCTTCATTAGGAACTCGACTTCTTCTTTGGGGCGTTTCCAATTTTCAGTTGAAAAAGCATACATGGTAAGTACTTTGACACCAATATCATTGGCTGCCATTGTAATCTTCTTTACATTTTTCATGCCCGAATGATGACCTGCTACGCGAGGCAAGCCTCGTTGTTTGGCCCATCGACCATTTCCATCCATAATTATCGCAACGTGCGCAGGTACTTTGTCCAACTCTATATCCGCTGCTGTTGCATCTACTTGCTTCCGTGTTGGATTAAACCATTTCTTAAATAGCTTGAGCACAGTTGTTCCTCCCAACTAGGGAAAGATGAAAAACCCCCAGCAAATGAATACCCGGGGGCATATCTATCTTATACTTCCATGATTTCTTTTTCTTTAGCAGCCAAAACTTTCTCAACTTCAGCTACGAATTTATCAGTAAATTTCTGAATGTCCTCTTGATGCTTGCGGGACTCATCCTCAGAAATACCTGCTTTCTCAAGCTTTTTAATTTCGTCATTCGCATCACGGCGAATATTACGAATTGCAATTTTGGCTTCTTCGCCAAATTTCTTCGTCATTTTAACCAAGTCAGCACGACGCTCTTCTGTTAATGCAGGAATAACAATACGAATAACAATCCCGTCATTCGAAGGTGTTAAACCTAAATCGGATTTCATAATTGCCTTCTCAATAGAAGACATAGAGCTCTTATCCCATGGTTGAATGAGAAGGGTACGTGAATCTGGTGTTGTCAAATTTGCTAATTGATTAACAGGCGTCATTGCACCATAGTATTCCACTTGAATGCGATCTAATAACGATGGCGTTACACGCCCCGCGCGAAGAGAAGTCAAATCTCTTCTTAGCGCTCCAATTGCTTTGTCCATCCGATCTTCTGCGTTCTTCTTCACTGATTGAGGCATGGTTTATACGCTCCCTTTAACTGTAGTCCCAATTTTATCGCCAAGGACCACTCGTTTGATATTCCCTTTTTCCGTGATGTTAAATACAACCAACGGAATGTTGTTATCCATACAAAGGGAAGATGCAGTGGAGTCCATGACACCAAGGTTGTTGCTTATAACTTCCATATAGGTTAACGTTTCGAATTTCTTCGCTGTTGGATCTTTGAATGGATCAGCTGAATAGACGCCATCCACTTTATTTTTGGCCATAAGAATAACTTCTGCTTCAATCTCTGCAGCTCTCAAGGCAGCCGTCGTATCCGTCGAGAAATATGGATTACCTGTTCCCGCAGCAAAAATAACAACTCTACCCTTTTCAAGATGGCGCATAGCTCTCCTACGTATGTAAGGTTCAGCAACTTGTTGCATAGTAATGGAGGACTGGACTCTTGTTGGTACCTCTAGGTTTTCCAATGCATCCTGCAAAGCAAGTGAATTCATGACAGTAGCCAGCATCCCCATGTAATCCGCTGTTGCACGATCCATTCCTTTCTCACTACCTGCGATTCCGCGCCAGATATTCCCGCCGCCAACAACGATAGCAACTTCCACATTTAACTCTACAACATCCTTCACTTGTTGAGCAATGGAGGTAATCACTTCTGAATCAATACCATATCCCTGCTGTCCGGCTAAAGCTTCGCCGCTCAATTTAAGCACTATTCTTTTATAAAAAGGTTGACCCAACTTGTATGACCTCCGTTTCCATGCATAACTCCATGTCTTTAAGGGCTAAAAAAGAAGGAACACCAAGTGTTCCAACTTTTTAAATGCCTATTATAGTTTAACTTGGGACATAACTTCTTCCGCAAAGTTTTCTTGTTTTTTCTCAAGACCTTCACCAAGTCCGAAACGAACGAAACGACGAATGGAGATGTTCTCGCCGATAGCAGCGATTTTCTCGTTCAACAATTGGTCGATTGTTTTGTCTGGATCTTTAATGAATGCTTGCTCCATTAAGCAGAACTCTTCGTAGTATTTACCAATACGTCCTTCAACCATTTTGTCGATGATTTTCTCAGGTTTGCCTTCGTTCAAAGCTTGGTTACGAAGAATTTCTTTTTCTTTTTCCAAAGCTTCTGTTGGAACTTCTTCACGACGAACATACGATGGGTTTGCTGCTGCGATATGCATAGCAATGTCTCTGCAGAACGTTCTGAATTGCTCTGTTTTACCAACGAAGTCAGTTTCACAGTTAATCTCAACAAGAACGCCAACTTTACCACCAGCGTGGATGTAAGATTCTACAGCGCCTTCTGTAGCAATACGTCCAGCTTTGTTAGCTGCTGCAGAAAGACCTTTCTCACGAAGAAGTTCGCCCGCTTTTGTGATATCGCCGTTTGCTTCTTCAAGTGCTTTTTTGCAATCTAACATACCTGCACCTGTTTTTTCACGTAACTCTTTTACTTGTGCTGCTGTAACTGCCATTAGAAGAAACCTCCTGTTAAATGTTTATTTTTATATGTAACACTAGTTTATTCTTTAAAAAAAGGGTGGTGACAGGCTGTTACACCTTCCAACCACCCTTTTCACATTGCTATAATTTAAGCTGTTGTTTGCTCGCCTTGGTGTGCTTCGATAACGGCATCAGCAATTTTCGCTGTCAACAATTTAACTGCGCGAATCGCATCATCGTTACCTGGAATCACGTAATCAATTTCGTCTGGATCGCAGTTTGTATCAACGATACCAACGATTGGGATACCCAATTTACGAGCTTCTGCTACAGCAATACGCTCTTTGCGAGGATCGATAATGAAAAGTGCACTTGGCAAACCTTTCATGTTCTTGATTCCGCCTAGGAATTTCTCAAGACGCTCTTTCTCTTTGCGAAGGATGATAACTTCTTTCTTAGGAAGAACTTCGAAAGTGCCGTCCTCTTCCCATCTTTCAAGAGTTTTCAAGCGATCGATACGTTTTTGAATTGTTTGGAAGTTAGTCAATGTACCACCCAACCAACGTTGGTTGATGAAGTACATGCCACAACGTTCTGCTTCTTCAGCAACGGAATCTTGGGCTTGTTTCTTAGTTCCTACGAAAAGGATTGTACCATTGTCTTCGGATACGGATTTAACAAAGTTGTAAGCTTCTTCAACTTTTTTAACCGTTTTTTGAAGATCGATGATGTAAATACCGTTTCTTTCAGTAAAGATATACTTGTCCATTTTCGGGTTCCAACGACGTGTTTGGTGACCGAAATGTACGCCAGCTTCTAAAAGCTGTTTCATGGAGATAACTGCCATCCCCAATCCCTCCTCTAAATGGTTTATTTGGTATCCGCCGCCCCTCGCATCTTTGCATAAAACCTACCGAAGTAAGCACCATTATGCAAATTGACGGGCGTGAGTTTTTAACACCGTGAATAAATATACCACAACTGAAAACAAGGTGCAACCTTTTATCCTGAATGTCATTCTTCCCTTGAATTGGATAGTTTATGTATAAGCAAACAAAAAAAGATCTCTCTAAGAAGATCCTTTAGTCTGAAATTCTATTGCGAAGTAATAAGGTTCGTCACCACAGTCTGCATGTCCATAAAACCTTCAAATACATGATAGCCAACTTGAATCTTCGTGTTTCCGCCTCGTTTATCGAGTTCGGTTACAAACGCCTTGCGATCAGTAATTACACCAGACTTCACAAGAAGCTCTGCAACGGCAGTTGCATCTAAATTAGGTTGGACATAGATGACGATCTTTGAAGATGTAACTGCCGCGGGATCAGTCGATTTAGGCGTTTCTTGCGGCTTCGTCGAAGCTAGCTTATCGGCTTCGTCTTTGACTTTCTTCTGCACAGCAGCATCCAATTCGGCTTGGGTGTACATTTTCACATTTTTCTCAAGCACCAAATAGTATTTAGAGGCCTCTTCCTTGAGCTTCTGAGGATCCATCTCCTCCAAGGATATTCCTGACTTGCTCGGGCTACTTGGACGAATCAGCATCACTTGAAGAAGAATAGCGCCAACAATAATACCTACCCCAATACCAGTAACTAAGGCTCTATTTTTAAACACGGGTCCGTTCCTCCTGTCTTGAAAGTTGAAGGATCAAACTGACCTCGCCTTTATTCATACTAAGCTTTTTGGCAATTGCCTCCACGCTTTTCCCTTGATCGTGTAAAGTAAATAATTCAGAATATCTGCTTTTCATACTTAAGCCCACATAGACTGGCTCCTCAGGAAGAGGATCAGGAGCAGTTTCGATTACATTTACAGATGCAGGAATACCATGATTAGGAGCGTTCAGAGCACTCAGCATCTCCGCCGGAGAAAGAACTGGTGGTTGACTCACATGAAGAGTCGTAAGTTCTTTGGACAGCTCGTGCTTTTGTCGCTCCAAGGTTTCCAAACGGCCTGCTAACTTAGCAAGCTCCACTTCATAATCTTGCTTTGTCTTTGAAAATAGATCAAGCATTGCTTGATTCTGTTCATCCATTTCAGCGGCGAAATGTTCTATCGTATCTTCAATTTCCTGTACTACCGTAGCACTTGCGGATGAAGCCGTCGTTTGTTCCTTCGGTATAAATCTCGCATAAACAATCATCACAAGACCGAGCAGGATGACATAGAGCACCGGCTGCATAACCATAAAGTTCACCTTTTCCTATAGCAAGTTAGAGGGAGAAGTCAATATGATGACCTTTATAGGGATGGTCCGGTTGGTGTTCCGGATCCTTAGTAAGATTATTTAATTGCCCTCTTGTCTTACCTTTACCCATTTGCGTTTTTTTCTGTTCACGACGATCCAAGATATCAGCGCGCCCACTCTCTTCAAGTTTGCTTGCCCGCCCTCGGTCACGTTCCGTTGTTTGTACAGCTTGATTTTCTAAAATCGTTCCATCTTGCCGCGGCTTCTGCATCAATTGATTCTGCTTTATACCAGCCTCATCATTCTTGTGTACAGCGAATTGTAAATCGATGGCTTTGAAACTCATCGTCTACTCCCTCCTCACTTACACATTTGCACTCATGACAATATCGCCTTCACTTAATCGGAATGTCATTCGGTTCGTTGGATCTTTAATAAATTTCGTGTAACGACCAATAACAATTTTGGTACCACCATAAATCGTCGAAATAACTTGAACCTTAGCATTCTCAGAATCCTCAAGAGATTTCTCGATTTCCAAAATCCGTTCCTTGATCGATACTTGTTCGTCCACAGATTGCTTCTTCGTATTATTAAGTTTAATACGCATGGCAAGTTTATCAGGACTGAGCTGGCCTGCAGCAGCTAATTGATCCAATAAAGTAAGCGCTTTATTAGTTTTTTCCATATTCTCACTTAGTGATTTTAGTTGATTACGAAGTTGAATCATTTCATTCCGCAGTTCTGGCAGAACACCGACTTCAATAATAGTTGACGTAGACATTGAATTCCCAATTGTTCTAGCTGTAACGCGTTCTCCAGCTTGAATGGTCCCACCCACAATTAAGCCCTTTGCCCCTAAGCAGCTGACACTTTTACCTGCTCTCACGGTCGAATGCATGATACTTTGCGAAACGATTAGTTCACCAGTAACATCAATGGTGGCATCTTGGATAAAAGAACTCTTCACATTCTTACCAGCTTTGATCAAAGCTTTATTTTGCCCTACAATACCAGCCGAGATTTCAATCGATCCTTCTGCTTCAAGCTCCGCGGCTTCAACACCACCGGTCACACGAATGTCTCCAGCTGCTCGAATTTTGAACCCAGGTAGAACATTCCCTCTAACAACAACTGTACCGATAAAGTCAATGTTACCAATATTATAATCGACATCCCCATTAATCTCGTACACAGGGAATACGTTTATTTTATCTCTATCTGTACGGACCACCATGCCATCGATCGTTGCGTATAGCCCCATCTGATCAGCATCCGTTACAACATTTTTACCTACCTTGAATCTAGCTTCTTTACCTGATTTTGAAAAAAGCGTTTCACCAGTAACAGCACGACCAGGTGTACCGACAGTAGCTAAAAAACGTTGACCAATCAATTGCCCTTTTCTAACATTATGAATGGATACGACTTCTTTATAATTGACCCTGCCGTCTTCCAGCTCCAAGGGTTTTTTTTCGTTGTCATCGAAGTCAAAAGATAATTTAATATATCCATTTTGACCATCTACATGTTTAGTTCCCGTGGCAATTAGCGTCTTTTTAAGAGAAAAAGATTTAGGATTTGCTGCAATTTCTGCTAGCACTACTTGATTAACGCCATGAATAATGCGATTTTTTTGAACCAGATCTAATAATTGCCCAATTGAGACTTTAAACGTATCTTCAGTATTACTGATAAGTAAATGAGCAGATAACTTGTCATCTGACACTGTAATACTTATGAAGAAATCCAAAGGCATGTTCCCTTCGCTCACGGACATACCACCTTTCCATACTTTCAGAATAAGTTTAATTATCTTGAAAAAGCTGATTTTTAAATCGTCCGAGTACACCTTTAAGTCTTAAGATCGCTTTAGAATGCAATTGAGAAATACGCGATGGTGATAAACACATGACCTCTGCAATTTCACTTAATGATAACTCTTCAAAATAAAATAGTGAAACAACAGTTCTTTCTTTTTCTGTCAAGCGATCTATCGCTTTTGCCAATGATTCTTTCAAATAAAACTCGTTTACTTGAGATTCTGGGTTCTTGGCTTTCTCATCCACGATAAGGGACAATCTGGTCTCTGACTCTTCTTCGCGTATGGGGTCATCAATCGAACATATGGTCGTAACAGAGATATCCTGTAACATTTGTTGAAAATCTTGCTCGCTAATTTGTAAAAAAGTACTTATCTCCGAATCTGTAACGGATCGAAGATATTGTTGTTCGAGCTTTTGATAAGCGTCTTCTACTTTTTTAGCTTTTTCTCTAACTGACCTTGGAACCCAATCCCCTTGACGCAAGCCATCAATAATTGACCCGCGAATTCTCCAAGAAGCATACGTTTCAAATTGTAAGCCTCTTGCATAATCAAACTTCTCAATAGCATCAATTAATCCCATAACTCCAAAGCTAGATAAGTCATCTTTAGAGACACTTTTAGGAAGACCAATGGCTAATCTGCCTGAGACATACTCCACTAATGGTAAGTAGTTCTCTATTAGAGCTTGTCTAGCTGCAATAACACCTTGTTCTTTCCACTGTTTCCATAAATCAATATTTGCAAGCTGAACTTGCTTTTGATCGATCATGATTAATGATACACCATCCTTAATCTTCAGACATTCGCCTCAAGGCACCCGCCAGTTGTTCAGGGTCCAAATTATTCTTGGTGACTAGCTTAGGTGGATTCAATGGTGAAAATTGCATATCATTAGATTGTGCATCTTTTGTCTGATTCGTGAGGTTCGACTTCATTAACTGGCGTGTTTCTTCATCCTCATCGGGTGTGCTTAGATCTAAGTTCTGACCAACCCCGGATGAGGAGTTCTCAAGTAATGAATCCTCTAATGAAGAAACAGGTCCAATTAATAACCCTAAGACCCATCTAAATCCAAATGTGACAACGAATAAAATGAGAAAGCTGTATCCTGCTTTGATACAGGATGACAAGAATAAATTATTGCCTATCGATAAGGCAAACGTAAAAATTCCAGCTAACAGAGCTACGATGAGATTAATTCGAATAGTACCAATCATCATTAAATTTCCTTTACTCCTAATTGAACACTACGTATCTGAAGGATCCCTGTCGCACTAAAAAACTCAATCGTGCGGCCATAATTAGCTCCTGTATCCTCTGCCAGAATAGGAATCTTGTAACGATTCAACATTTCTTTACAAGATTCTACATTCCTCGGTCCAATTCTCATCGTATCATTATTTCCGGCAAATGCAAACATTTGAGCACCACCAGCCAGCTTGGCTTCAAGCTTACTTATATTAGCCCCTAGCTTTTCCATTCTCGAAATTAGCTCCGGAATAGCCGTATCTGCGTACTTCGCTATATTCAATGAACCTTCTCGCGCTATTTCAGATGAAGGCAGCATGACATGAGCCATTCCTGCTACTTTTGATCGGCTGTCGTATAGGGTAACACCTACACATGAACCTAATCCCGTTGTCTTCAAAACGCCAATTTGATGAGCAACATTCAAGTCAGCCATACCTACTTTAATTAAGTTTTCTAGCGTCATGGAGAGACTACCCCTAATGCCGAAAAGATTTTACCAAACGATTCCGGATCAGGGATTAAGAAAAAGTGCCCTTGCACTTCATTCTCCCCTTCCAAAAATTTAGTATCAATGAGAAGAGCCTGGTCTCCCATTTGACCAAATTGCAATAAACCATAGCTTAAAATTGCACCAGCCATGTCGATCGCCAGCGCTGGAACCGTCGGCTGCATATTTAAATTCGTAAAATCAGCAAGCGAGGATAAATAAGAACCGGCAAGTATGTTTCCAATTTCATTCAGTGCTGATAATTCTAACTCTGAATACTCTTCATGAGACGTTAAGGATAAACCAACCAAATCATGAAGCATGTTTTTGGCAGCATCCAAATCAAGAATGAAAAACATATTTCCCGGGGCATCCCCTTCAACACGTAAGAAGATGGCAAGTACGACTGTCTCAGCCCCGCCAACACTTTCGCAAATTTCTTCGAAAGGCAACATTCTTACTTTTGGAACCAACATATCGATCGGCTTATCCAGTAAGGTAGAAAGCGCAGTCGCTGCGTGCCCTGCGCCAATATTACCTACTTCCTTAAGCACATCTAATTGAAAATCTTGTAATTGGCTAAAAACGTCCACAAGCTATTCCTCAAATCTTTCAAGCTGCTGAATTTCACTACGATTCAAAACTTGCTCTAGGTTTAGAAGAACTAATAATCGACTCTCGCCTACACGAGCGATTCCATCCAAGTATTTCGCTTTAATGCCACCAACTACTTCTGGTGGTGTGTTGATATTATCTGTATCGACATCAATAACATCATTAGCCGAGTCGACAATCAAACCTACTTCAAATTCAGCCGCAGAAACGATAATAATACGAGTTGCATCCGTACTTGCTACTTCTTCAAGTCCAAATCTAGCGCGTAGATCAATAATTGGGATTACAATACCACGCAAATTAATAACACCTTTAATAAATTCTGGCGCTTTAGGTACGCGTGTCATTGGTTGCATTCTTTCGATCGTTCTAACCTTTTCTACTTCTACACCATACTCTTCCGATCCTAGTGCGAAGACAATTACTTTCTTTTCTTCTCCCATTGTCAAATCCTCCTTAAAGTTTTCGTTAGAAAACTGACTTCGTAAGCATCAGCATTAAACGAATATGGTTTATTTAATCAATGCATTAGGATCAATGATCAAAGCAACTTGTCCATCACCCAGAATGGTTGCTCCTGAAATTGCGAAAATCCCAGTTAAATATTTACCAAGTGTTTTTAACACGATTTCTTGTTGACCAATAAATTCGTCCACCATAAGTGCTACTTGCTTATCGCCTTTACGAACAACAACAATTTCTGTTTCTTCTTCCAAATCCTCGTTATAATCAGGAACTTGAAATAAAGTGCTCAGGGACAATAATGGGATAACCGTTTTGCGATAATCAATCATCTTAGTACCTTGGATGTTGCGGATTTGCGACTTCTGAATGGCTGACGTTTCCACAATGGAGGATAATGGAATCGCATATTTCTCACTGCCCAAACGTACTAACATCGCCGAGATGATGGAAAGTGTCAATGGCAACTGAACGGAAAACTTACTTCCAAAGCCTGGTTTAGAATCTACTTGAACATGTCCGCCAAGCATCTGAATCTTTGTCTTCACGACATCTAAGCCTACACCACGACCAGATATATCTGAAATTTTCTCCGCCGTACTAAATCCTGATGCGAAGAGCAAGTTATACACTTCATGATCTGTTAATTTAGTTGCTTGTTCTGCTGTAACGAGACCATTTTTCAAAGCAGTTTTCAAAACTCTATCTCGATAAATCCCTTTACCGTCTTCTTCGATTTCAATAAAAACATGATTCCCGCTGTGGAATGCGCGAAGTTGGATCGTACCTTGTTCTGGTTTACCAACGGCTAAACGCTCACTGATCGATTCAATTCCGTGATCCACAGCATTTCGCAATAAATGGACTAACGGATCACCGATTTCATCAATAACAGTTCGATCTAATTCAGTATCAGCACCTGTAATCACTAGATCTACTTTTTTGTCTAAAGATTTAGCAAGATCTCTGATCATGCGTGGGAATCGATTGAATACCGAATCTACAGGAACCATGCGGAGCTTCAGAACGATATTTTGCAAATCACTGCTAACACGGGACATATGTTCTACGGTCTCGGTCAAATCATTCCGTTTCACTTCACTCGCTAATTGCTCGAGTCGAACACGATCGATCAACAGTTCACTGAATAAATTCATAAGTGTATCTAAACGCTCAATATCTACACGAATCGTTCGGCTTGCAATTGGTGCTCCACCTGCGGCTGGTTTAGCAGCACCTGGATTCACAGCTGGTTCTGCTTTGGGTGCAGCTACTTCAATTGTAGGCACTGTAGTAGCAACAGCAGCAGCGATTTGTTGACGAGCTGTTTCAATCTCTGCAATCGGTCGGGATAATTCTGCAAGAGATTCTGTATCAACGGTTATAATAACAGCTGAAGCAATTTCAGAAACATTTAAAATTTCTTTCTCAAGCGTTGCTTGATCAACTTTGGAGATAAAGTACAATGAGAACGATCGATCAAACTTCTCTTGCTCAATTTCTTGCACGGAAGGCGTCGACTTAATAATTTCGCCCATTCTTTCCATCGCATCGAATACCATGTAAGCACGTGCAGCTTTTAAGACACAGTTTTCATTGACACTAACTTCGATATAGAAAACTAGAAAGCCTGAATCGATCGACTGTTGAAGAATAGAGTATTGAAACTCATCCACTTCAATGCCTTTAGCTGGTTCTTTTACTGCAACTGTAGTTGTAACAGACGGGCCTTTTTTGTAGTCGCCTGTCACGATGGATCTAAGAGAGGCAACAATTGGACTTACATCCGCTTTACCTGTCCCACCTTGAATGATATCTTCAACCATGGATTCTAAGGAATCCAAGCTTTTAAAAATACAATCAAATATGTAAGGATCCATATCAAGTTTACTATTACGGACAAGGTCAAGCACATTTTCCATGTCATGTGTAAGCGCTGCGATGTCCTCAAACCCCATTGTTGCAGACATCCCTTTTAACGTATGTGCTGAACGAAAAATGTTATGTACAATACTTATATCTTTCGGATTACTTTCTAAATTAAGAAGATTTTCATTCAATGATTGCAAATGCTCTTTGGATTCATCGATAAACATCGATAAATATTGACTAAGTTCCACTACCACACACCTCCGATAGAATCATCCAGTACCCCTTGTTTGCTTCAATTCATTTCATTCTGTACACACCTAGATAAACGAACCGCAATTTCTTGCTGAGGTAATACATGCATTGCAGCTTGATTTTCTACAGCGGCTCTTGGCATCCCATATACGACACAAGTTTCTTCCGCTTCAGCGATCGTTGTGGTTGCCCCCGATTGTTTCAAAGAAAGCATCCCTTTGGCGCCATCACTTCCCATTCCTGTCATCAAAACGACATGTCGTTTTAACTCATTCATGTTTAGTAAGGATTCAAACATCACATCTACTGAGGGTCGATGACCTGAAACAGGTTCATCTTTGGTTAATCGAATTTTGTACGTTCGGTTCGAATCTTTGTGAATAACCATATGCCATCCACCTGGAGCCACATAAGCTGTTGCCGTTTGAAGGACTTCTCCATCAGCAGCTTCAACAACCCTAATTTGAGAAATATCATTCAAACGTTGAGCTAGTGATTTGGTAAAGTTAGGCGGCATATGTTGAACAATTAAAATTGGTGCTGGAAATCCTGCAGGAATATTGGAGATAACTTGATGTAAGGCTCTCGGACCTCCGGTTGAAGTCCCTATGGCTACTACATGACTAAAATGTGTCGTAGTTGGGATAGTCTGACCAACCGAATCGGTTTGTTTCAAATTGTCTTTCAACATCTTAGATCTCAAAGACAAGGGATTAACTTTTACTACAGGTGATTGCACGCTTGCTGGTTGGTTGACACTCATTTTCGAACGTACTGCCATAAGCAATTTCTCATGCAGCAATAGCTTAACTTTATACAAATCCAGAGAGATGGAACCCGATGGCTTTCGAATAAAGTCTACTGCCCCCAACTCCAATGCTCGAATCGTCTCAGAAGCACCCTCTTGCGTTAAGGAGCTCAGCATGATAACGGGAGTTGGCTGCTCTTCCATGATGTGTTTAAGCGCATCCAATCCATTCATAACAGGCATTTCGATATCCATTGTGACAGCATCCGGTCGAAGCAGCTTAACTTGTTCAATTGCATCTTGACCATTCTTAGCAGTACCAATGACTTTAAAATGCGGATTCTCTGAAATTAAATCACTTACTATTTTTCGCATAAAGACGGAGTCATCTACGACAAGAATGTTATATATTGCCAAGCTGCTTCCCCCCTCTATCTGCTTATTCGACACGTTTTTCAAAATTCCTATTTCAAAAGTTTCAACATTTTATTTAAAAAGCTCTTGACACCCGTTGAAGGCGTTTCAATAACACGATACCCCTTAATATAATTGTCGGTAAGTGTTTTGATGCTCTTAGTTGCCGTAGAATACGGAAATGCGATTGAGAAAGGAATTTGCCTTTTCACTGCTTTAGAAACAACCGGATCGTCATCAACAAACCCTAAGGTTGGAATATGAATATTCAGAAATTGTTTAGCTACTAATGAAATTTTGTCCGCTGTCTGCTTGCCTTCTCGCGCATCTGTAACACGATTAATAACTAGTTTAAATGAAACGTCGTGGCCCATTGAATTCACCATTTTAATTATGGCATAGGCATCTGTAATGGATGTCGGTTCAGGAGTCGTAACTACGATGGCTTCTTCAGCCGCAAGTATGAATTTTAGCGTTTCTTTGGATAAGCCTGCACCTGTATCGAAAATGATAAAATCCACATAGCCATTTAATTGCATAACTTGTTCCGCAAAATAATCTAATTCTTCTTCCGTTAATCGCAGTAGGTCATTAAAACCAGATCCACCCGCGATGAACTCCAAATCATTCGATCCCTTTTGGATGATTTCCCAAATCGTCTTATCCTTCTTTAGCAAGTGATATAGACTATACGTTGAAGATACACCCATTAATACATCAATGTTCGCGAGTCCAATATCTGCATCGAATACAAGCACCTTGTAACCCAAAGACTTCAGTGATAAAGCGAAGTTTAGCGTAAAATTGGATTTACCTACACCACCTTTTCCACTGGTTACGGTAATAATCCTGGTTGTTCTTGTGCCTTTATCGCCTTGTGTTTGAACCAGATTCCGCAACCCTTCTGCTTGATCCTTCATGTTCTAGGCTCCTCCAATAACAAATCAATGATTTGCCACTCGTTCATTTCCGCAATATCATCGGGTACACTTTGCCCAGTTGTCACATACGAAAGCTTGAGAGAAAACTCATGAACAACATTCAAAATGGCGCCATAGGAATCCGTTTCATCCATTTTGGTAAAGAGCACTTTGTCCAATTTGAATTTACTAAAATTATTTGTAATCGCTCGTAGATCACGATATTTGGTCGTTAAACTTAGTACGAGTATCGTTTCACTACTCCCTTGTGTCTTCAGTAAAGAATTCAATTCTGAAACATACATTTCGTTACGGAAATTACGTCCTGCCGTATCCATGAAAATGATGTCGCATTCTGCTAGATTTTGAAAAGCTTTCGTCAAATCCTGCGGTGAAAATACAACTTCAAGTGGCACATTTAAAATGGTTGCATATGTTTTCAACTGCTCAATTGCAGCAATCCGATAAGTGTCTGAAGTAATGAACCCAACTTTACGATGGTATTTCAATACTTGCTCCGCGGCCAACTTGGCAATCGTGGTTGTTTTACCAACACCAGTAGGTCCAACAAAATGAACAACGCGAGTTTGTGTAGATATATGCTTACTATGATCCGTTTGTAGAATCTCACCTAATTTCGAACGAACAAGCTGATGAGCTGTTTCTTCTGTAACAGGTTCATCCGCAAGTTGAAAATCCGCCATAACTTCATCCATAATCTGTCGTACAAGTGTTGGGTTCACTTCTTGATCATAGAGTCTTTGCTCAAGCGTTTGTAACGCTTCAGGAAGCTTATCCCCGTCGTTCACTTGTGTAAGCTTCTTCATCATTTCTTTCATTTGTTTGAGTTCATCCATTACTTGGTCATCTTTTACCGACGCTCTCGCTACTGATTGAACAGAAGAAGGTGAATAGGCTTGATGGGCTGCAGGATTCACAACTCTCTCTGGTTGAGGAATGGCACTTACTGCTACTGGCTCGCTCTTCATTGCCACAGGTGCTATTACATCAGGTACATCTGGAAAATCTGATTGAAAACTAGTTTTAAGTGGAGCTACTTGACTATTCACCTTAGGCTGCGGTGGGATTTGAGGCGCTACTCGTTGGGGAGCAGGCGCAGGTTTCGCATTAGCAGCGTCAATTGCGGCAATGACTTCTATTTTCTTCTTTCCAAACATACCAAGAAAACCGCCAGTCCGAATTTCTTTCGTATTCAGAATCACCGCATCCTTGCCAAGATCCGTCCGAATTTTTTGCAAAGCATCTGGCATGGAATCAACAACATATCTTTTTACTCTCATAAATTGACTACCCCCATGCTTTGGATTTCAACGCTAGGCTCTAATTCGCTATACGAAAGTACGGGTATATCTTGCAGTGTTCGTTCTAAAAGCTGTCTAACATACATCCGAATTGTTGGTGAAGTTAAAATGACTGGTTGCTGCCCAGATTGGATTAATTTCGTAACTTGCTCCGTTACACGATGAAAAATAATTTGTGATGATGAAGGATCTAACGCCAAATAGCTACCTTGATCTGATTGTTGCACGGAATCTGCAATTTTCTTCTCCACCGAAGGGCCTACCGTAATAACTTTGAGTGAATCTCCATGTGAAGTAAACTGCTGAGTGATTTGTCTTGATAGTGACTGCCTCACATATTCAGTTAAAATCTCAGGATCTTTCGTGTACGTACCATAATCCGCAAGTGTTTCTAAGATTGTGACCAAGTCACGAACAGATATTTTCTCACGTAGAAGTTTGGATAGAACTTTCTGAATATCTCCAACAGCTAGTACGGAAGGGATTAGATCATCAACAAGCGCAGGATATGACTCTCTTACATTTTCGATAAGCGCCTTCGTTTCCTGACGACCCAGTAGCTCATGAATATGTTTCTTAATAATTTCAGTTAAATGCGTGGCCACAACAGACGGTGGATCTACGACTGTGTAACCAGATAGTTCTGCTCGTTCTTTGTTTACTTCATCAATCCAAATTGCTGGTAAACCGAATGCTGGTTCTGTCGTTTCAATACCTGATATCGAATCATCATCGAAACCTGGACTCATGGCCAGATAGTGATTTAAAAGTAGTTCGCCACGTGCAACTGTATTGCCTTTAATTTTGATGATATACTCATTGGGTCTTAATTGGATATTATCGCGAATTCGAATAACAGGAACTACGACTCCAAGCTCCAATGCACATTGACGACGTATGAGAATAATCCGATCTAATAAGTCACCGCCCTGCTGTGTATCTGCAAGAGGGATTAGTCCATAACCAAACTCAAACTCGATCGGATCAACTTGTAGTAAGGAAATAACACTTTCTGGACTTCGAACTTCCTCAATCTGCTGCTCTTCAACCAATTGCTCTTCTTTAATCGCTTCACGATCCAAATTCTTTTGCATTTTAAATGCGGCATACACCAATAGGCCAGCTATCGGAAACGTCGTAAACCAATGGATCGGAGTGAAGGTACCTAGAACAACTAAAGTACCAGCAACAATATACAACAATTTAGGTTGAGCCGTTAATTGTTTTGTAATATCATGACCTAAATTACCCTCAGATGATGCGCGAGTAACAATGATACCTGCTGCAGTTGAAATTAATAATGCAGGGATTTGGCTGACCAATCCGTCACCAATTGTAAGGATCGAGAACGTTTGCAGCGCCTCTTGAAAATCCATCCCCTTCATGGTCATCCCAATGATAAATCCACCAATTAAATTGATAACAAGGATAATAATCCCGGCAATCGCATCACCTTTGACAAATTTACTGGCACCATCCATGGCTCCATAGAAATCTGCCTCACGTTCAATCTTTTGCCGTCTTTCTCTTGCTTGAACCTCATTGATTAAACCAGCATTCAAATCGGCATCAATACTCATTTGCTTGCCGGGCATTGCGTCTAAGGTAAACCTTGCCGCTACCTCGGCCACGCGCTCAGAACCTTTGGTAATAACGATAAATTGCACTAAGACAAGGATGAGAAACACAACGAATCCCACGACGATATTACCCTGCGCAACAAATGAACCAAAAGTTCTGACCACGTCGCCTGCTTCAGCATGCGCCAAAATATTACGTGTTGTTGACACGTTTAATGCTAATCGAAAGAGTGTTGTAATCAATAGCAAAGAAGGGAAAATCGAGAACTGAAGCGCTTCTTGTGTATTCATAGCAACCAAGATAATCATTAATGCTATGGAAATATTAATAATAAGTAAAAAGTCCAGCAAAGGGATCGGAACAGGTACAATCATCATCAACACGATGCCAATAATACCGACTAAAACTAATAAATCCTTGATTTTCATCAGATTGCACCTCCCTCTACGTTAATTCGTCTTACCCTTCATCTTATATACATACGCTAGTACTTCTGCCACAGCTTGGAATAGATCTGCTGGAATGGCATCACCAATTTCCACCTGTGCAAAAATCGCTCGAGCAAGCGGCTTATTTTCCATTGTCATGACGCCATTCTGTTTGGCGACTTCTTTAATTTTTAATGCAACATAATCTGCCCCTTTTGCAATTACTGTAGGAGCCTGCATATTTTTGGCATCATATTTCAAGGCAACTGCGAAGTGAGTAGGGTTGGTAATGATAACATCGGCCTTAGGAACTTCCTGCATCATGCGTTGCATGGCCATTTGACGTTGTTTGGCACGGATCTTCCCTTTGATGAGAGGATCGCCTTCACTTTTCTTATACTCATCCTTAATATCCTGTTTGGACATTTTGAGACTTTTCTCATGTTCATATTTCTGATAAATAAAATCAAAAATAGCTAGTACGATCAAAATAGCACCGATTTTTATTCCCAAGATTAGCGTAACCGAAGCAATAAATGAAAATGTACTCTCCAAAGGTGTGTGGCCTAACCCTAACAACCTGGCTTTTTGCCCCATCAAAGTGGTATAAACCGCATAACCAATGATCAACATTTTCAAAGTCGACTTTAGGAAGTCTACTACTGTTCGCATCGAAAAAATTCGTTTAAACCCACTAATTGGATTTATCTTATCAAACTTCATCATTAAGGGCTCACCGATAAACATAAAACCAACCTGTGCGTAGTTCGCTATAAAAGCGATCAAAACTACCAATATAAAGATTGGAGCCAATATGATCAAGCCTTGTACCGTTAACTCCGTGAATAACACTTGTACGTTACCTACGGTCACATCCATGCCTAATTGATTCTCATATACATCCCGAAAGATATGAATAATCCTTCCTTTCATAAAAGAACCAAACATTAGAAAAGCCACGAATGAAAAAAGTAAAATGGAAGCCGCGGGCAAGTCCATACTTTTTGCAACTTGACCCTTTTTTCTGGCCTCCTGTCTTTTCTTGGCAGTAGCAGGCTCCGTTTTTTCCCCAGCAAACCATTGTAAATCAAGCTGTAAACGAAGTTGTTGGGACACGGTACTCCTCCTACTTAGGTGTTGTCTGCGGCGAACCGCCCATAATATGTAACATTTGCTCCATATAGTCAAACATAGTTCCGAACAATTGCTGGAATTGTGAAATTAAACCTGGGAATATAATAACAAGCAGGAAAAATCCTAGAATCATTTTAAGAGGTGCGCCGATTACAAAAATATTGAATTGCGGTGCAACCCTTGTCAGAAGTCCTAGACCTAAATCAGTTAGAAATAATGCTGCTACTATGGGAGCAGCGAGTTGGAATGACAGGTAAAACATTTTGGAGAGCGATTTAAATAAGAAATCTGATATTTGCCCTTCGTAAATGCGACTAAATAGTGCGTTATCAATTGGTACCCATTTATAACTGTCAATGATCGCTCTAATCAAGTAATGATGACCGTCAAACGATAGAAACAATAGGACAGCAATCATATATTTTAAATTACCGAGCATCGGTGTTGAAGCACCTGATAAAGGATCAATAACGCTCGCCATACTGAAACCAATTTGCATATCCATAAATGAACCAGCCGTTTGGACTACGGTGAAAAACAGATAGGCAAGAAAACCTAATATGATACCTATCAGCATCTCACGAATAATCAACAGTACATATACACCATCAATTGGCATGGACTTCTCCATCCCCAATGTCGCGAAAATAATCAATGATATAAATACGGTGAGTCCCACTTTAAACATCATTGGAATATTTCTGGAAGATAGAATTGGAACCACGACAAAAAATGATGTAATTCGACAAAAAATAAGCAGAAAAATAGGGATCGCTTGAATAATTGTTGGCATTTCACTCACAACCTAACCAACGAATTTGTAAAGATTGTTGAGTAGATTAAAGGTAAAATCAACTAATGTATTCATAATCCATGATCCGAAAATAAGGATGGAAAGCAATACAGCAACAATTTTCGGAACAAACGCAAGTGTCTGCTCTTGAATCTGTGTCGTGGCTTGAAAAATACTGATGGCCAAACCAACGATTAATCCAATAAGCAGCATTGGCGCACTAGCCTTAAGAACGGTATATACAGCCTCACCAGCAATTCGTATTACAAACTCCGAACCCATCTAGATTACCTCCGATATCTTGGTCTTTAACCGTAGCTTAAGAGTAACGATCTCACCACAAGATACCAACCATCTACAAGAATAAAAAGAAGGATTTTGAATGGAAGTGAAATCATCACGGGCGGGAGCATCATCATCCCCATCGCCATTAATGTACTGGATACAACCATATCTATCACCAAAAATGGAATAAATATCATGAATCCCATTTGGAATGCAGATTTTAATTCACTGATGGCATAGGCAGGTACTAATGAAGTGAGAGGTATGTCTTCAACACCAGTCGGCGCCTTAGCTTTGGAATAGTCGAGAAACAGCTTCAAATCTTTCTGGCGCGTATGTTTAAACATAAACTTCTTCATGGGCAGTGATGCCGACTGAAAAGCCTGCGTTTGATTGATTTCACCTTTTAAGTAAGGTTGAAGTGCTGTTTGATTAACTTCCCCTAAAGTTGGAGACATAATAAAAAAGGTTAAAAACAGAGCGAGTCCGATTAAAACCTGATTAGGTGGCATTTGTTGAGTTCCTAATGACGTTCGAACAAAACCCAATACAATAACAATGCGTGTAAAACTCGTCATTAAAATAAGAATTGAAGGAGCTAGACTTAATACCGTTAGCAACAAAAGGAGCGTTACCGTATTCGAAGAACCTCCCGTTGCCGTACTTGTCCCAATATTAACGTTTAATCCGGGAATCGGATTCGTAAGATCAGTTTCGGCAGCAGAAGCAGTTAACGACAGTAAGAACATGGATATCACAGTGAGCAGTACTAAGCCGATTAATTTATTTCTTTTCATTCTTCATTCAACCGATCTGTTTGTTTTTGATCAGACAACCATTCTTCTACATGCTTATTTCGATCTGTTACACGCTTTAATTTATCATGAAATACTTGTTGAAACGAAGAAGTAATCTCTACTTCCTCTTCTATATCGTTCTTCTTTCGTGGTATCTTGTTAATCCACTTGCTTATAGTGCCAAAACCCATTCGATCATCCTGTGAGGATTGTAAGAGCTCTGAGATATAAGCCACTTCATCAGCGTCAATGATTTTATCCAATAACTGAATGTTCTCACCGACGCCAACAACGAAGAGGGAATGACCGATCTCCACAATTTGAATGGATTTGTTTTGGCCAAGGGGAACTCCACCTAAAGAACGTATCGAGTTCCCAAACATTGTACCTTTATTTTTCTTTGCCACATATCTCATCAGTACATAAAAAAGAATAATTATAAAGGCAAGAACTAATATCACCTTAACTACCATCAAAAGTGAGTCCCCTGAACCCAATGAACCTGGGTAGTCAGTAATTGGATCAACTTTATTCGGTTCAGTTTCCGCATGTACGACTGTACTTGTGTAGAACATAGCCATAATACTGAGAAACGTTAAGTATGCTTTATTCGATTGAAGTCTTTTCATAAGAACAACCCTTTCGGTTTATGTAAGACTCAACCGAATCCGGACGGTTTAACCTAGAGTCTTTTTGATTGCTTCGATTACGCGGTCAGCTTGGAATGGTTTAACAATGAAATCTTTCGCACCAGCTTGAATGGCATCAATAACCATGGCTTGTTGACCCATCGCAGAACACATAATTACTTTCGCATTTGGTTCAATTTTCTTGATTTCTTTTAAAGCTTGAATACCATCCATTTCAGGCATCGTGATATCCATCGTAATTAGATCTGGTTTCAACTCTTTATATTTTTCGATAGCTTGTGCACCATCATTCGCCTCGCCACATACTTCATACCCATTTTTAGATAAAATATCACGAATCATCATTCTCATAAAAGCTGCATCATCCACAATTAGAATACGGTTAGCCATTGAAAATATCCCCCTAAAATTAAATTATTGTAATTTTTGAATTCGTTCCCATTGATTAACAATGTCAGTTACACGAACCCCAAAATTCTCATCGATAACTACAACTTCACCTTTAGCAATCAACTTATTATTGACCAAAATGTCTACTGGTTCACCAGCAAGCTTGTCCAATTCAATGATAGACCCTTGAGACAGTTCTAAGATGTCTTTAATCACCTTATTCGTTCTGCCCAACTCTACGGTTACCTTAAGTGGTATATCGAGAAGTAAATTCAGGTTTGTATCATCCGCTTGCGCGTAAGAGCCTGATTGTAAATTACCAAACTGAACAGGTTGAACATTCACATTACGATTCGGCATACCACCATAGGCAGCTGGAGGTTGTTGTTGATACATTGGCTGCTGCGGTGGATACATCGGTTGTTGTGGCGGATACATCGGCTGACCCATAGGAGGTTGCTGATACATCGGCTGCTCATACATCGGTTGTTGGTATACAGGTTGCTCATACGCTGGTGCTGGTTGCGATTTAGGAGCTTCTTGTACAGGTGGAGCTACTACTGGTGGTGCTTGCGCCGCCGGTGCAGCTTCCATTGCTGAATCAGTATCACCACCACCCATTAAGATCGATACCATTTCTTTGGCGAAAGGAACAGGCAATAACTGCATAATATTGGAATCAATAAGATCGCCAATGGCAAGTCGGAACGATATCTTTATAAATACGTCCTCGTCAGGCAGTTTTCCTTCTCCTTTCGACAAATTTAATATGTCGATTCCTGGTGGAGAGATATTGACAAATCGATTAAATATGGTAGACATGGAGGTAGCTGATGAACCCATCATCTGATTCATGGCTTCCTGTACCGCGCTGATATGAATTTCGCTTAGATTTTCATCACCGCCGGTGCCATCTCCACCCATCATTAGATCGGCGATAACTTGAGCATCTTTGGTTTGAATAACAAGTAAGTTAATTCCATGGAAACCATCAACATAGTTCACATGTACGGCTACATGAGGTCTTGGAAACTGTTCTTCCAATTCATCTTTACCGATGACAGACACCTTAGGTGTCGTAATATCTACTTTTTTGCCCAGTAACGTCGATAACGCTGTCGCCGCGCTGCCGAACGTAATGTTACCAATTTCCCCAAGTGCATCCTGCTCGAGCGGGGATAAAAAATCTTCTACTTGCGGAGGCCCATGAAATGAAGAGACAGAACTTTCTTCAGATGATTGTCTCAATAAAGCGTCGATCTCTTCCTGCGACAAATAATCTCTGTTATTCATCATATTCTTCTTCTCCTTCATTCACGATTTCTGTAATTTGTACAGCCATCTTCCCTTTTACGGTACCAGGGCTTCCGAGATATTTCAGCTTCTCGCCCACTTTGACTTGAAGCGAATCTTCGACGGATTTATGCAGAGGGATTACATCGCCTATTGTTAAACCTAAGAAATCTTGGATAGAAATTTCAGACGATCCCAATTCTGCAATGAGAGGTAGCTTGGTTTTCTCCAAGCGTGATTGAAGTGCTTCCACTTCTTCAGGAGCTCTCGTTTTCTTCTGGGAAACAAACCAGTGATGTACAGAAAGCCGAGGCATGATAGGTTCAATAACAACATGAGGAATACATAAGTTGATCATACCTGTTGTGTCCCCGATTTTGGTGCTCAGCGATATTAATGCAATCGTTTCATTGGGAGAAACAATTTGCATAAACTGCGGATTCGTTTCTAGTGCCTCTAAACGAGGTTGAATATCAATAACGGTTTTCCATGCTTCTTGCAAGCTATCAAATGCTCGACTGAAAATGCGCTCCATAACGATTGTTTCAATCTCGGTTAATGCATTAATTTTGGTAGGCGTCGTACCTGCTCCGCCTAGTAATCGATCCAACATAGCAAAGGCAACATTGGGATGTACCTCAAGTACCATTCGACCCTCTAAAGGCTCTGCTTCAAAGATGTTCAAAATGGTCATTTTCGGGATCGAACGAATAAATTCATCATAGGGCAATTGTTCAACCTGAACTACACTGATTTGCACGAAAGTACGCAACTGCGCTGAAAAATATGTCGTTAAAAAACGCGCGAAATTTTCATGAATCCGAGTTAAGCTACGAATATGGTCTTTAGAGAAGCGTACAGCTCTCTTAAAATCATAAGCCCTTACCTTCTTCTGAGTATCCTCCTTCTTAAGTTCATCTGCATCCATTTCCCCAGAGGACAACGCAGCTAGCAAGGCATCGATCTCATTTTGCGATAAAACATCAACCATTCGAGTCACCTCCTTTAAGCAAAATCATTTATGAGTTACTGCAGCACTTTATCAGTTATCCAAATTTGTTTAATTTTACCTTCATGCAATAATGGGTTTAGTTTGTTCATTATTGTAGAAGTTAAACTATCTGAACCTTTGCTTCCTTCAATTTGCTCTTTCGTCATATCACCAAGAATCTGGACAATCGATCCCTTAACGGCTGAATCGAGCAAACTATCGAATTCAGCTTTGGCTTTTGAATTTTCCATTTCAAACGCAAAGCTTATTTTAATAAAATTCTGGCTTCCTGATAAATTCGTTAAAATATCCTTAATGATAGAAGTATTCGCCTTAACAGTCTCCGCTGATGGAGCTTTTGTTGGTTTCACACTCGCAACAGCATCCTGAGCCTTCACAGCAGGATCTGTGGATTCATTATTCTTCTCCATAAAGTTCCACAACACGAACGCTGCAGTCAGAATTAGTGTGATCGCAATAAGGATGGAAACAATGAGTATAAATATTTTGTTCTTAAACAATTATGAACCCTCCGTATCCCTGGACTGTATTGTCGCTCGGACGGAACCAATATCTTGCATGTAGGTCCGCACTAAGCTTACCACAACCTCTGCCTTTTCGAGAACTGTGATTTTCTTGCCTGTCGTCAACGTAATCATCGTATCCGGAGTTTCTTCGATGAGCTCAATTAGAATTGCATTCAAGATAACCGGTCTACCATTTAAACGAGTGAGTGAAATCATCGTTCTCCTCCTGAATCAGGGTAAGGGGAGCTGAGCTCCCCCTTCAATCATTCAACTACTGATTAACGCTTCAGATTAACAACTTCTTGAAGCACTTCATCAGACGTTGTAATAATTCTGGAATTCGCTTGGAACCCGCGCTGAGCAATAATCATTTCGGTAAACTCACCAGTTAAGTCTACATTGGACATTTCTAGTTGCCCCGAAATGAGTGTACCCGTTCCCGTTGCTGGATCACCAGCAGAGCCAACTAGAATCTCACCCCCTGGATTAGCGTTTGCGGTCATTTGATACAAATTTCCACCGATTTTTTCAAGACCAGCTGGGTTGGTTACTTTCACAACGCCAACTCGTTGTCCTGTATTGATCGTTTCACCATCCGCATTTACGCCAATAATGTCACCATTTTGAGCAATCGAGAACGATACGATTTCCTCGGGAATGATAACGGGACCTGCTCCATCAGGGCCCATAACATGAAGTCCCTCAGAATTTACAAGGTTTCTATCCGGATCCACTGTGAAGTTACCAGCTCTTGTCAAAAAAGGAACATCTACTTGATCGACAGTCCCAACTGCGAAGAAGCCATCGCCATTCACACGTAAATCTGTTACAACATTTGTCGTCATTGCACTTCCAGCTGTATGCACAGTATCAATAGCAGCCAAACTAACACCCAAACCAACTTGCTGTGCATTCACACCACCTCGGTTTTCATCCGGCGCACTTACGCCTGAAACCGTCTGGCTAAGAATATCTTTAAACATAACACGACTACCTTTAAATCCGATGGTATTTACGTTAGCGATATTATTTCCAATAACGTCTAACTTCGTTTGAAAGCCACGCATACCTGAAACGCCTGAGTACAAAGATCTTAACATGAAATAGGCCTCCTAAATCGGATGTAAGTATAAAAATTTGAGTTGCTTCTTTCGATCCACAACTCCAGGCTTCCTAAACGGTCGAGCCCTGCAAACTTATGAAATTATCATTGCACTATCGATCTGTGTAAACACATGATCATTCATTGCTTGGCCATCAAGCGCAGTCACTACGGTTCGATTGGGTACATTTACGATATATCCATTCCCTGCTAAGATCAATAGCGCGTCTTTGGCACCTTTGGATGCAGCTTTGTCAATGGCATTGTTCATTTTCTCAATTTGCTCTGGTTTGAGTTGAATGCCGCGTTCTTGTAACCTGACCTCAGCATGATGACTAAACTTTACAAATTGATCTTGGAAAATTTTCTGAAAAGTAGGATTTACGTTATTCCCGTTAGGTATTACTTGCTGCGTTGGTGTTCTTCTCGTAGAAGTGGGAGAAACCGCGCTAGGATAAAGTTGACCTATGGATATTCGCTCTGTCATTCTGATTCTCCAGCGTTTTCAATTTTCTTTAACTTATCCAGGGAAACTTCTGCTCCATTCACAGTGGCAAATTGATTTCCATCTTTAAAAGTTATCGAATCTACTACGCCAGACAACTCAGTTGTAACACCTGATGCATCTGTTCCAGTCCATGATATTGACTTACCAATTAATCCGGACACGAAGCCTAATGATTGTCTCATTAGTTTCATTTCACTAGCCATATTCGTTAATTGCTCAACAGAAGTAAATTGAGCCATTTGAGCAATAAACTCTTTGTCCTGTAAAGGCTGCGTAGGATCCTGATTCTGAAGCTGTGTAATTAAAATTTTCAGGAAATCATCCTTACCCAGGGTTGTACTGTCCTTATCTTTGGTTTTCGCGTTAGTCCCTTTATTAATCAGGTCAGTAACATTACCAATGATTGGATTTGTAGCCATACGTTCACCTCCAACAATTCATTCTACTTCAGTTTAGGCAATGACATCGAAGGAATTGCCGTTTGCATGATTGCGAAGCTGTGTGATTTGTTCCATATCCTCTTTAAACTCAATAGCATCCACTTCAATATCACCTGGGCGATTTTTGGGTTGTCGTTGTGATTGATTAAAAGTTTGAGGTTGCCGTTGTTCTTGGAACATATTTGAAGACATGTTTTGACTTTGCGTAACTTCTAATTTCTCAACTTGTAAGCCCTGCATCAGAAGCGCTTGACGTAGTTGAGGCAACTGGCTTTCTAACATTTGTTTGCCTGCTAAAGTATCTGCTGCAAACTGGGCAAATAGTTGTCCATCATGCATGGTAATCTTCACATCTACATGTCCTAAATTCTTTGGAAACAAAGATAATTTAGCCTCAGAGAATCCTTCGGACATTGTAATTTTCATGTTTTTTAATACATGTGTAGTCATCTCTTCAGTGAAATTAGCTGCTGTTAACACCGGTACTGGCGTTTTATCAGCCACAATCGTCACTTGCTGAGATTTCTGTAAATCACCAATCGTAACGATTGAATTTGTTCCCGTAGTTGTCTCAATAGGCAGATCAACGAGTGGTTGAGTTGTCGATTCCGAAACGTCATTTGACTGTTCAGTTACCACGAATGGAATATGCTTAATTGCAAATTTCTCTTGTTTTGGCTGAAGCGATTGAAGATTTACGGAAAGACTGTTATCTAGCGACGAGTCATTTTCACGTTTGTTTATGTACTTGTTGGAAATAATTCTCCCATTCGGTGAAGTGTGCTCTTTAGCTCCAGTGACTGGCACATTAGACTCAATTGAACTAGAGGATGCATCATTGACAGTTATCTTCTGATCTTTTCCAACTTCTGCTATAATCTCTTGAAGTAACGGTTGTATCGTGCTCGTGAGTTCTGTATTCAAGAAGTTTAGAATCGGATTGTCTGGCTGCTGCTTGGATAAAGCCGACAGTGTTAACAATGTATTCTGTGCTTTCAAACTCAGGGAATTATTAGTTGGCTGTTGCCACAGTGCAAGATTTCCAGCTGCCAGAGGGTTTGAAGTGTTACTAAGTGCAGCTAACAAATCTTCTGCATCATCAAACCACTTTTTCACTTTAGGATCTTGCAATAATTTGTCAGCAAGTTCAGGATTACTATTCATTGCCTCTATAAGCAATTCTGGTAAAGTGCCGTCGGACGAAGTCACTTTTGATTCTTGAGCCACATCAGTTTGAATTGGCATGACCAAGCTTTGAAGCATTTGCAACATCATACTCATTGAAAGCTCAGTTTCTGATGGTTGCCCTTCAGCCATTGCTGCATTCTCTTGGGAAGTTTGGTCTGAAAGAAGTGCTGAAAAACTATCTGTCGTTCCATTCCCTTTCGTAGTCGCTTTACCTGCACTTGTTGCTCCTGTTTGAGCGACCGGCGCTGAAGTCATCTGTACGTCCATTTTTTTCACCTCCCTTCCTAATTTACCTACAAGTTACGGTACAAGCTTTGCTGCAATCGTTGCTGCAATCTCCTTATTAGCATCTGAGAGAGCTGACATCACCTTAGAACGTGATGAATTATCCATCCCACTTAAAATGGATACAACTTTTGCTGGGTTTGATTTATTCATCTCTAGCAGGACGTTCGAAGCGCTTTTTGGTGTCATATTAGCAAAAGTTTGTCCAAGATCCGAAGTACTCACCGTGCTTGTCGCTGCCTTGGCATCCTTCGTGTTATTCGTGGCTAGTCTTTCTTGTAAAGCAGCTATTTCTTTGTCACGAACTGGCACGATATCTTTCAAGCCTATGGAAGCAGCGGCTGCTTTTGCAGCATCCATTTTCTCAAGAATCGCTCCACGATTATCTGCTTTCATCATAGAGAACACCAGTACCATTTCATTTGGTGTCAATGCCTCAATGATAGGTGCAACTTTACTCGGCGTCATTTTGGCGTACATATTGGCAAGCTGTGTGATTTGATTCGTGTACTCTTCTTCCGATTGCGTTTTATCTTTTAACTTTTCCTCAAGTTCGGCAACCTTCGCAACTGCTGCTTTTAGGGAAACGTCTTTATTCTCAGTCGTCGAATCCGCTTTTTGCAAGGCTGCTGTCAATTCATTAACGCGGGCATTCAGCTTCGCTATCTCATCTTCTTTAAGTTTTACACTTTGCTCAGAAGATACTGTTTTACCTTCAACTGTCACTGGTGCAGTTTCTTTTGGTGCTGGGACTACTAATCCAACGACAGGCGTATTGTGCAATGCTTTTTGAATACTACTTTTGATATCATAATCAAAAATGGAAAGCAGCACGAAGAGTAAAACCGCCGTAAACACAAAGGGGATGACAAACCATATCAAAAATCGCTCCAGTGCACTATAAGATGCACCCTCTACGCTTGTATCGGCCATCTCTTCGTCCCTCCTTTTCTAGCTTAATACGATAACCGCCTAAAACGATTCGTAGCCATTTCATCAAGAGCATCCTGCTCTTTTTTAGCGATCATGAATTGGAATTGGGTATGAGCTTTTTCTCTTGCTTTGGTCCATACTTTTTCATCTATCATTTTCACGGACAAATGTTCTTGCTTCTCAGTTACGATATGTTTAGCTTGTTTAACATCCTGATGCTTGCGAACAATTTGTTTGTCTACATGATTCATATAGCTCTGCATGAGTAGCATGTTCGATATCGACACAGAATGGCTAGTTGCTTGAATCATTTCATTGTGCAAGTTTTCCTTCTGCTCGAACAATCCGTTTAAGCTCGTTTCTTCATTCCTTAACTGCCCCATTGCCTCGGATAAAATCCATTCTGCTTGCGTTCGTTCATTATTCTTCAAATCTACAATTTGCTGGAAAGAGTAGCGAAAACTCATCTAGGACCCTCATCCCTTATAGAATTCTTGGATTAATCGTTCTTGAGCTTCTTCGTAGGTTAACTTTTCACTTGTTCGTTGTTTCGTGAAATTCCAAATGGCTTCAATATTATCCATAGCTATATCAATATTTGGATTAGAACCTTTCTGGTACGCCCCGATATTGATAAGATCTTCCGAATCTTTATAAATAGAGAGAAGACGCTTAAGTTGATCAGCAGCTTCCATGTGTTCTGACGGAACAATTTCTTTCATAACTCGACTTACACTTGATAAGACATCGATCGCAGGATAATGGCCTTTGTTCGCAATACTTCGATTCAGGACGATATGACCATCCAAGATTCCTCGGACCGCATCTGCGATAGGCTCGTTCATATCATCACCGTCGACAAGCACCGTGTAAAATGCAGTAATGGAGCCCTTCGCACCTGTACCTGACCGCTCAAGAAGTCTAGGAAGCATAGCGAACACAGATGGTGTGTATCCACGTGTGGCTGGAGGTTCACCAACGGCTAATCCCACCTCACGTTGCGCCATAGCAAATCGTGTTACGGAATCCATCATCATCATGACATTTAAGCCGCGATCTCTAAAATACTCAGCAATACTTGTCGCAATCATGGCACCTTTAATCCGAATTAATGCGGGTTGGTCGGATGTTGCTACGATGACAACCGATCTCGCCAAACCTTCTGGGCCTAGATCACGCTCAATGAAATCCAACACTTCTCTGCCACGCTCTCCAATGAGAGCAATAACATTGACATCGGCTGAAGTATTGCGGGCTATCATTCCCATTAACGTACTTTTCCCAACGCCAGACCCTGCAAAAATACCAACACGTTGACCTTTGCCAATTGTTAGTAATCCATCGATACAACGAACACCAACAGATATTGGATTGAGCACACGTGGGCGTGTTAGTGGATTACTCGGTAAATTATTCGTCGAATATTGCGCCATCCTTGAAGGTAAATAGGAGCCATCTAGAGGTTGACCTAAACCGTCTAAAACTTTTCCCAATAGCTCATGTCCAACCTGGACTGTTAATGGTTTACCTGTGCCAACAACATCGCAACCAGGTCCTATGGCATCGAGATCACCAAGCGGCATTAGAATAACTTTGTTGCTTCGAAAACCGACCACTTCCGCTTTTAATGGTTTATTGGATTTATGAGGATAGATATAACATAGATCACCAATACTGACATCGGGACCCTCAGATTCAACTGTAAGTCCAATAACTTGCGTCACTTTACCGTTTACCCTAATTGGATCAATCGTTTGTAAAACTTCTTTGTATTTATCCACCTTCGGGATCGATGTCTGTGTCATTATGATTCCTCACTTTGTAAGGCCAGTTGCTGGAGCGTTGACTTAATCTCTTTCAGCTGTGTATCAATTCTCGCATCTATACTTCCGTACGATGAACGAATTACGCAACCTTGATCTTGCACAGAAGAATCCGGAATAATTTCGAGTTCGGCTTGTGAATCAATGGATGTGATCAATTCTTCTCTAGCATCTTGGATATACGCGAACTGTGAAGGAGCTACACATAAAGTAATAATTCCCTTTTCACGTCGGCGAGCGAGTATTTTCTTAATGAACTCAATTACCCAACCGGGCTCAAGAGAAAGCTGTCGAACAATAATTTTTTCTGCGATGGATGTGCTTAATTCTATAAGAAAAGGTTCTGACTCTTGGATAATTTGTTGCTTCAGCTTATACGATAATTCAAGGATGGATCTAGCTTCAGCCAACATTTCATCATATTCTTTTCGAAGAGCACTCTCCGCTTGAGCAACACCTTCACGATAACCTTCATCAAATCCTACTTGTTTCGATGCGTTCGCTAGCTCTACATCTTCAGCTCGCTTACTTTCCCACCAGCTAGCAATGTCGGATTCTGTTTCCTGGCGGATTAATACACATTCTCGCTTTGCCTGTTCAATTTGATCACTGGCAAAAGCTTCAGCATCATCCAAAATTTGTTTTTTCAATGTGTTTGCATCGTTAATCTCTATTTGCATTTCTGCTGACATGCTATTTTCAACAACGGGAGATTCTGGCACAGTTGCTGTTTGAATGGTATGTGCTTCAAAAATCTTTTTACTTTCCATCGGATAATATGCGAATGATTTAATGACATTAGACAATAATATCATCTCCTCCACCACGTGCGATGATGATTTCACCCGACTCTTCTAAACGACGAATCGTAGCCACGATACGTGTTTGTGCTTCTTCCACATCACGTAATCGAACAGGCCCCATAAATTCCATTTCTTCTTTGAAAGTGTCCGCCATACGTTTGGACATGTTTTTGAATAACACATCGCGAACCTCTTCACTCGCAACTTTAAGTGCGAGTTGCAAATCAGCGTTTTCAATGTCGCGGATAATACGTTGAATGGAACGATTGTCGATATTGACGATATCTTCGAATACGAACATCCGTTTCTTGATTTCTTCAGCAAGTTCTGGATCTTGAATTTCTAATGAGTCGAGAATCGTACGTTCTGTTCCTCGGTCAACACCATTCAAAATTTGAACGATGGATGCAATACCACCAGCATTTGTGTAATCCTGCGTCACCGTCGAGGAAAGCTTCTGTTCTAATACGCGCTCAACCTGTGAAATCACTTCTGGTGAAGTACTATCCATGAGTGCAATCCGTTTAGCAACATCGGCTTGTTTCTCCTGTGGGAGTGACGACAAAATGATCGATGCTTGTTCAGCTTGCAGATAAGATAACACGAGTGCAATGGTCTGTGAATTCTCATTTTGAATAAAGTTTAGAATTTGCGCTGGATCTGCTTTCCGAGCAAAGTCAAACGGTCTTACTTGTAGTGTAGCTGTCAAACGATTGATAATATCAAGCGCTTTTTGAGAACCTAGTGCCTTTTCCAAAATATCCTTGGCATAAGCGATACCGCCTTGAGAAATAAACTCTTGCGCCAAACAAATTTGGTGAAACTCAGCTAGAATTGAATCCTTTTCTAAGGTATCTACTTTACGTACATTCGCTATTTCTAGCGTTAATTGTTCAATTTCTTCTTCACGTAAATGTTTGAAAATTTGTGCTGAAACCTCAGGGCCTAAACTGATCAAAAGAATAGCTGCCTTTTGTCGTCCGGTCAACCCTTGTAAAGCGGCTCTGGCCATACAAGTGCACCTCTATTCGTCTACTAACCAAGTACGCAGCAAGTTAACAAATTCTTCTGGCCGCTTTCTTGCAAGCGTTTCGAGTTGCTTACGCACTTGATTGTCATTCGTTACATTTTCAATATCAATCGTTGGAAGCTCTGCTTTTTGAGAAGCAACATTCATCTCCTGGTCAATCAGAAGTTGTTGTGCTGCTTTCTTGCGTTTTCTAATTGCAAAGCCAATAAATGCTCCTATAGCTAGTGCGGCTAACGCTAATGCACCATAAGTCAAGTAAGTAGATGAACTTGTTGCACTCACATCGGAAGGTCTTACAAATGAATGAGCAAAAACCGTAACTTTTTTCTGCAATTCATCGTCTGTATAAGTAGTCTTATTATCAGCAAGTGCTGTTCTCACGATATTCACTAATGCATTCTGTATGGCTGTTTTCGTTTCAGCAGTTAAAGAGTTCGGATCATCTCTTACTGGAGGCTCGATGCCGACATTAATACTTACATCCTTCACTACATAAGGTGTTGAGATAATGTCATTTGTAATGCGATCCACTTCATAATTGACTGTTTTACTGTTTTTCTCTGATGTCGAATTCCCACTGTTTGATGCCCCTGGATAGCCAGGTACATCTGTTGCGCCAGTACCAGGAACACCGCCTGTATCCGTTCCTTTATTTTGGTAAGATTCATTCGCTTCTTGCAGGGAGATTTCAATTCCTTTTTGATCTACTTGGTTCGGCGCTCTCACAAGTTGTTCTTTGGTTTTCTTCTGATCAAAATTCATTGTTGTAAATACACTGACACTCACTTTATCACGTCCAAACATCGTCCCAAGCATCGAGTTGATGTTCTTCTGTAAATCATTTCGGAACTGCGTATTAATATCTGTATCTCTCGGTGTGTTATTAGCTTCACCACTGAACTTATACGAGAGCAAATTTTGATCCGAAATGGAAATATTCTCAATCGGTAGATTCTTAATACTATGAGATACTAAATTGTAAATCGTATCTACTTTGGGTTGATCTAAGGAATATCCCTGTTTGATTTGTAAAACTACTGATGCTGTTGCTTTCTCCGCCTGCTGCTGTAGGAATGGCCCCTCCTCTGGAAGAGAAATGTTTACTTTAGAACTTGAAATTGCTTGATTTGCATTAATAAGCTGTTGAAGTTCACCTTGAATCGCGCTCAAGTATTTCACTTTGAATTCATTATCCGTGATACCGAATGAGCTGCTTCCGCTAAAAACTTCAAACCCCAAGGAACCGTTCTTATTCAATCCTTGAGACTCTACTGCAAGTTTTACATTGGCTACTTCACTTGTTGGCACTTCTATGCTTTTGCCATCAGCACTCAGATGATAAGGTATTTTGGCTGTATCTAGATATGATTTGATATTGGCTGCATCACTGGGCTGTAATTCTGTATATGCCAACGAATAATCTGTTTTCGACAAATTAACACTTATAATGGCAGCTGTTAGAATTAATAAGAACACAGTAGCTATAAAAATAATTTTCGTCGTTCGATTATAACGATTCCAGTATTGCTTCACCTTTTCCCAGTACTGGAGCAGGTTCTCGTTCACTCTGTCACCTCATTGACCCAAATTTAGCAGCACCTCTATAGTTACAGCTGCATTCTCATGATTTCTTGGTACGCCTCGAGCACTTTATTTCTGACCTGAACAGTTAGTTCGAGTCCTAATGAAGCTTTCTCCGAGGCAATTGTCAATTGATGTACATCTGAAAGTTCCCCTTTAATGAAGCTTTCGTTCAACTGATCGACTTGCTTTTGTTGAGCACTCAAATTGGTCATTGCCTCGTTCAGAAATGAACCGAATTTCTTACCTAAATCATCTGCTCCCTCACCCGTGTTATCCTTCGGAGTAATAGAACTCATTATATTAATCGGACTGTAACTAATTTTGTCAATCATCACGCAACCCCCTATCTACCAATTTCCAGTGCT
Source organism: Paenibacillus plantarum (assembly GCF_013141695.1). Classification (GTDB taxonomy): domain Bacteria; phylum Bacillota; class Bacilli; order Paenibacillales; family NBRC-103111; genus Paenibacillus_E; species Paenibacillus_E plantarum. The sequence goes on along the minus strand of NZ_WHNY01000075.1, from coordinate 656,098 downwards.
TTGGTAATCATTGCTTTGCTTGCATTTAATGCTGTTACATTGGCTTCATAAGATCTCGTTGCTGAAATCATATCCACCATTTCTTTGGTAATATCTACATTTGGCATATATACGAATCCATTGGTATCCGCATCAGGATGCGAAGGATTATACACTTGTTTTAATGGTGATGTATCTTCAAATATCTTATTCACTCGAACTCCCTCACCTGTTCCATCGGCCATCGCTGAATTCAGTGACTGGGCGAAACTTGGCTGAGATTTCGTCTCGAATGAAACTAACTTTCTCGTGTAAGGTATCCATTTTCCATCAACAAACCTCGCTCTTGTCGTATCCGCATTGGCAATATTGGACGAAACAACATCCATACGCAAGCGTTGCGCAGTTAAAGCTGATGCACTAATGTCAAATCCGTTTGTAAGTCTCATCGTTTATTGCCTGCCCCCAATGACCGTACGAAGTTTTTTGAAATCACTATTCATCTGTTGAATCATCGTATTGTATTTAAGTTGATTTTTAGCCATCAATGACATTTCGTAATCCATGTCCACATTGTTTAAATTGTTGTTTATTGCTGTCGAATCATCTGATTTAATTTCGGTATTTGGTAATGTTGTCGTTTTCCCAATTACAAAATGCCTTGGATCTGTACGAAAGCCATTTATTGAAGGTGTGTTCGCATTCATTTGTCCTTGTAAGAGCTCTTCAAATACAACTTCGGAACGTTTAAAGTTAGGAGTATCTACATTGGCAATGTTATTCGCCGCCACTTTTTGCCTTAGCGTCGATGCATCCAGCGAACGCTCCATCATATTCCAACTAGGCTTGTCTAATAAAGACATAAACGATTCCCCTTCACTCTAAATAATAATCAGTTACTATTTCAACATCGGCAGAATTGATTCCTTCTTATTTCGACATTATTCTCGATTTCCAATACAAAATAGTTCTATATGTAGAATTTTGTAAACCTTTGACTTATACTCTTTATCATCTAAGATATTACGATAAGTTACAATAAGAAAAAAGCCCTATCTTTTTACCAGATAGGGCTTCAACATTTATTTTTATAATTTTGACTTCATCTGTTCAATACTCTGCATCAGTTGTTCATTTAGAATACGGATATAAGTGCCTTTCATACCTAGTGATCGCGTTTCAATCACGCCAGCACTTTCCAGTTTACGCAGGGCATTTACAATAACAGAACGAGTTATACCCACACGATCTGCAATTTTACTCGCCACCAACAATCCTTCTTTGCCGTCCAACTCCTCAAATATATGTTCAACAGCTTCCATTTCACTGAAAGACAATGAGCCAATTGCAACTTGAACAACTGCTTTGCTGCGAGCTTCCTCTTCAATCTCTTCCGCGCGCTCACGCAATATTTCCATTGCAATAACTGTCGAACCATATTCTGCAAGAACTAGATCATCATCAATAAAGTGACCTTCGCTTCGACTTAGAATCAAAGTGCCCAAACGGTCGCCACCACCAATAATTGGCACTAAAGTTGTATGCGTCGCTGGAAACATATCCTTCATCTGGTCTGTATAATAAAAATACGGACTGTCTGGCTCCGATGTAGATGAGGTCTCTTCGATTTTTAGCAATAAATTGTTAGATTCAATCGGAAATCTGCGTTCGATTAGAATCGTTTGATTCATTTCTGGAGATACAGGATCATTCGTAACCGCGTAGCCTAAAATTTTCCCTTTACGGCTAACCACATAAATATTTGCGATAACGACATCTCGTAGTACTTCTGCCATATCCATAAAGCTAACCGCATTGCCCGCTTCTTTTTGGAGCAAACGATTCAGCCTTCTTGTTTTATTTAATAAACTCATGTAACTGCCTCCTACTAACTGCAACCTGCTTTTTTCTTATAAGATATACTGACTTAAATCTCTATTTTGAACAATACTGCTTAGTTTCTCACGTACATAAGCTGGATTGATCACAAGTGACTCTAATGTGATTTCCGGTGCTTCAAAAGATAAATCTTCCAGCAATTTTTCTAAAATTGTATGTAAACGACGAGCTCCAATATTTTCTGTTTGTTGATTTACTTCAACCGCAATCCGAGCGATTTCATGAATAGCTTCCTCAGCAAACTCAACCGTTATACCTTCCGTTTGCAATAAGGCTGTATATTGTTTAGTCAAAGCATTCTTAGGCTCCGTTAAAATTGAAACGAAGTCTTCTAATGTTAAATCGCTTAGCTCGACTCGAATTGGGAATCTGCCCTGCAGTTCCGGAATGAGATCAGATGGCTTGGCAATATGAAAAGCTCCTGCCCCAATAAATAACACATAATCTGTTTTAACAGAACCGTATTTAGTTACAACTGTGGACCCCTCCACAATAGGTAAGATATCTCTTTGAACACCCTCACGTGAAATATCAGGACCACTTCCACCGCGGCTGCTGCTTGCTATTTTATCAATCTCATCTATAAAAATAATACCACTTTGCTCCGCACGGTTGATCGATTCCTGGATCACATCGTCCATATCAATTAGTTTCTGTGCTTCTTCTTGTGTTAGAACTTTTCTAGCTTCTTTCACAAGCAATTTCCGTTTTTTCATCTTTTTGGGCAGAAGACTGCCGAACATTTCTTGCATATTCATCCCTGCTTGTTCATTGCCTTGACCACCAAGCATATCAAGCATAGAAGGTGTAGCGTCTTCCACTTCAATTTCTACATGATCGTTTTCTAATTTACCATTGGATAATTGCTCGGCGACTTGAGCTCTTTTAGAAGCCAGATTAGAATCAGGCGGCGTCTCTTCTTGCTCATCTTTATTTTGCCCGCCAAACAACATCTCAAGCGGGTTTCGCTGTGTTTTGGCACGTGTAGGACTCGGAGCAAGTAAAGTAACTAGTCGATCATTAGCGAGCTTCTCTGCACGATCCTTGACCTTTTCCATTCGTTCCGCTTTAACCATACGTACTGATGTCTCAACCAAATCACGTACCATCGATTCTACATCACGGCCTACGTAGCCCACTTCAGTGAATTTCGTCGCTTCAACTTTAATAAAAGGTGCGCCAACCAGCTTCGCAAGTCTTCGTGCAATTTCTGTTTTCCCAACACCAGTAGGTCCAATCATGAGGATGTTTTTCGGTACAATTTCATCTCTCATGCTTTCGTCAACCAGATTTCTCCGATAACGGTTTCGCAGTGCGATCGCAACGGATTTCTTCGCTTTTTTCTGCCCCACTATGTATCGATCCAATTCTTGGACAATTTGTTTAGGGGTAAGAGAGCTATTAGTCATATGTGATACCCTCCTTAAATGTAGGCTAAAGTTAATTGATCAATTGAGAGCGTGTGCTAATTCCTATAAAAAAACATACGTTCTAGTCTATTCAATCTCTTCAACAATAATATTATGGTTGGTAAACACACAAATTTCAGCCGCTGTCGTCAACGCCGCATGGGCAATTTCCTTCGCACTGAGATGAGGTGCATGTCGGTGCAGCGCTCTACCTGCCGATAGTGCAAAGCTCCCGCCAGAACCAATAGCCAACAAGCCATCATCTGGTTCAATAACTTCACCATTACCGGACAGCAGCAAAAGCCCTGAAGCATCCATGACAATCATCATGGCTTCCAGTCTCCGCAACACACGATCTTGACGCCAATCCTTCGTTAGCTCAACTGCAGCTCTCTGAAGGTTACCGTGGTGTTCTTCCAGCTTGCCTTCAAACTTCTCGAAGAGCGTTATCGCATCAGCAACGGATCCGGCGAAACCAGCAATGACTTTCCCTCTATGTAAACGCCGCACTTTTTTGGCCGTACTCTTCATGATCATACTATTGCCAAATGTCACTTGCCCATCGCCGGCTATAGCTCCCTTACCTTCATGACGAATTGCAAATATCGTTGTCGCATGAAACGTGGCTTGATTGGGTTCCATTTCAATTCACCCCTCTATAAGATTCAATTCCATTAAGAGATCTCCCATGCCTATGGGTCGCAAAAATGAGAGAAACCTCTAGCGAGGTCTAAAGGTTGAGTAGACCGCATCTAGAGGTAAATGTATGATCAAACAAATGAAAAATGCAATAAAACATTAATTTATAGTAACACAGTGGATCATCTCATGACAACTTATTCAACAATTGTTTTCTCAAAATTCTGAATACTCTCTAATGCGCGGTTAGCCAGCTTTTCGTATTTTTCTTTTTTGTTTCGAATACGTTCCGGCAGAGCAGGTAGTAAACCGAAATTTGCATTCATAGGTTGGAAATGTTTGAAGTCTGCAGTAGTAATATACTGTGCCATGCTCCCTAGTGTCGTTTCAGCTGGCAAGACTACACAGTCTTGTCCTTTCGCCATTCGACCTGCATTTAGTCCAGCTATCAAGCCAGAAGCAGCCGATTCCACATACCCCTCAACACCAGTCATTTGACCTGCGAAGAATAAATTCTCACGACGCTTGTATTGATAGGTAGGCTCTAACAGCTTAGGTGAGTTAATGAACGTATTACGATGCATAACGCCATAACGGACGAACTCAGCTTGTTCTAGTCCTGGGATAAGCTGCAAGACACGTTTCTGCTCTCCCCATTTCAAATGTGTTTGGAAACCTACCAAGTTGTATAGGGTACCTGCTGCATTATCTTGACGAAGCTGCACAACTGCATGTGGCATTTTACCCGTGTGCGGATTGATTAAACCAACAGGCTTCATAGGTCCGAATAACACAGTTTGTTTACCGCGTTTCGCCATTACTTCTAGTGGCATACAGCCTTCAAAATAAATTTCTTTCTCGAATTCCTTTAATTCTGCGACTTCAGCTGTAATAAGAGCCTCGTAGAACACATTGAACTCTTCTTCCGTCATCGGACAGTTCAAGTATGCTGCTTCCCCTTTGTCATAACGAGAAGCCAAGTATACCTTATTCATATCAATTGAATCTTTCTCAACAATAGGTGCTGCAGCATCATAAAAGTATAAATACTCCTCACCCATTAATGCTTTGAGTTCTGCAGCTAGATCTGGGGATGTGAGTGGCCCCGTTGCAACAACTGTGATTCCCTCAGGGAGTGTTTGGAGTTCTTCATTACGAACCTCAATCAATGGGTGATTACGCAATGTGTTAGTTACTGCTTGGGAGAACCCATCACGATCAACCGCCAAAGCGCCTCCAGCAGGCACTGCATGCTCGTCAGCACAAGCTAGGATGAGAGAGTCCATTCGTCTCATCTCTTCTTTTAGAACTCCAACTGCATTCGTTAGACCATTGGAGCGTAGAGAGTTGCTGCATACAAGTTCAGCGAACTGATCCGTTATATGAGCTGGAGTTTTCCTTACATTTCGCATTTCATATAAAGTAACAGGCACGCCTTGACGGGCAATTTGCCATGCGGCTTCACTGCCTGCCAATCCTGCGCCGATGACTGTTACTCTTTGATTTTCTGGCAAAATCAGACACCTCTAATCTTTCATATCATCTGTGTGATCGGATTCGTCAACAGCTTCTTCCTTATGATCACATTGTGTACATTGAATCATAACCCCGTTCTTGCTTCGCTTCTCAATCATCATAGAGCTGCACGCTGGGCATGGCCGATTAACTGGTTTATCCCAGGAAACGAAATCACAAGTTGGATATTGATCACAGCCGTAAAATACGCGCCCCTTCTTGCTTCTGCGCTCAACAATTTTACCAGCGTGACAAGTTGGGCAAGTAACACCGATATCTTTAATGATCGGCTTCGTATTCCGGCAGTCAGGGAAACCTGAACATGCAAGGAATTTACCGAATCTTCCCATTTTGTAGACAAGATGCTTTCCACATTTCTCGCATATCTCATCCGAAACTTCATCTTGTATCTCAATTTCTTTCATTTCTTCTTCTGCAAACTCTAAACGCTTTTCAAAGGATGTATAGAACGTATCGAGTACTCTGACCCAATCTTCTTTCCCTTCCTCGACAAAGTCCAACTCTTCTTCCATATGAGCAGTGAACTCAATATCTAGAATTTCCGGGAAAAACTCTTGCATTAATTGGATCACGAGCTCGCCTAGCTCCGTCGGTACGAATTTCTTCTCTTCGATCGCTACGTAGCCACGTTTCTGTATGGTTTCTAGTGTAGGTGCGTAAGTACTTGGTCGCCCGATCCCCATCTCCTCAAGAGCACGAACTAAACGTGCTTCTGTATACCTTGGAGGTGGTTGCGTAAAGTGCTGCTTCGGTTCTACACTTTGTTTGGGCAATGAATCGCCTTTGGACAGAGGAGGCAGCAATTTATCTTCTTCTGTCGTTCCGTCATCATTGCTTTCTACGTATACTTTCATGAATCCAGCGAACTTCATTTTGGATCCATTCGCTCTAAATACGGTCTCTCCTGCGTTTAAATCAATCGTCATCGTATCCAAGATCGCGGACGCCATTTGGCTTGCAACAAAGCGATCCCACACGAGCTTGTACAATCGGTACTGATCTTTACTCAAGAACGCTTTCATCTGATCAGGCTCACGAAGTACGGAAGTTGGTCGAATCCCTTCATGCGCATCTTGTGCATTCGCATTCTTCTTCAAATACTGACGAGGCGTCTCAGGGTAAAAAGTTGGGCCATATTTCGTCATAATAAAGTCTTTGGCTTCTTCTTGGGCAATAGGAGAAATCCGCGTAGAATCCGTACGCATATAGGTAATTAATCCGACGGTACCTTCTTTTCCTAAATCGATACCTTCATATAATTGCTGCGCCACAGACATCGTTTTGGAAGCACGGAAATTCAATTTACGCGCTGCTTCTTGTTGCATAGAGCTTGTAATGAAAGGCGGAGAAGGGTTACGTTGACGTTCTTTCTCTTTCACTTCTTTCACAATAAACGCTTCATTACCCATAGCAGCAAGAATCAAATCGACATCTTCTTGTGAGTGCAGTTCTTTCTTCTCACCATTATGACTATGATACTTAGCTTCAAATACAGTTTTGCCTGCATCAAGAACTGCTGTAATCGACCAGTACTCTTCTGGCTCAAATGCTTTGATTTCATTTTCACGGTCTTGAATTAACTTAACCGCTACCGATTGCACACGGCCAGCTGACAGCCCCTTCTTCACTTTTTTCCAAAGCAAAGGACTGATTTTGTAACCAACTAGTCGATCCAAAATCCGACGTGCTTGCTGAGCATTCACCAAATCTTGATTAATCTTGCGAGGCGTTTTAAACGCGTCCTTTACAGCTTCTTTCGTAATCTCATTAAACACAACACGACAAAGCTCATCTGGACCCACGTCGAGATAATGGGCTAAATGCCAAGCAATCGCTTCACCTTCGCGATCCGGATCCGCCGCTAGATATATTTTTTTCACTTTTTTGCTTGCGTCTTTGAGTTCTTTAAGGATAGAACCCTTTCCACGAATCGTTATGTATTTAGGCTCAAAGTTACGATCGACTTCTACGCCAATTTGGCTTTTCGGAAGGTCGCGAATATGACCCATCGATGCTTTTACGATGAACTTACTGCCTAGATATTTGCCGATGGTTTTGGCTTTTGCTGGTGACTCTACAATGACTAACGAATCTGCCATGGTTCGTCCTTCCTCCCCTCTTGGTTTCAAGGTAAGTTTACTTGGCGAGAAGCAAAACTTCGTGATTAGCCTATGCTCGAATGTATGTTGAACCCGGAAGCTGTTTAATCGCCTTTTTCAATAGTAAAGATAACAGAACTCCATGCAAATGTCCAAACGTAAATTGCGTCTCTTCTAATAGAGTGTCAATTGAGACTGGATCATCTGACAGTTTTCGTACAATTTCGACCTCATCTTCAGTGAAAATAAAAGTCGTTTTTTGCTGTAAAGCAACATTTATTTCATCTATATTTACAATGTGTTTATACTCTTCGACAATTTCTTCCACACAAGTTACTAATTTCGCACCATCCTTCAAAAGCTTATGAACACCGCTGCTTTGTCGTGAGTTAATTGGGCCCGGGACCGCGAAAACATCCCTTGAAGCATCTAACGCACATTCAACTGTGATCAATGATCCACTATCTTCTGCTGCCTCCACAACCGTAACACCCAAAGACAATCCGGCGATAATTCGATTCCTCTGTGGAAACATGCCTGGCCTCATCCCTGTTCCTATTGGGTATTCCGAAATAATCACACCTTCCTGCTCAATATTGCGGAATAACAGAGCATTCTCTCGTGGATAAATCGCATTGATCGCACAACCAAGCACAGCCACCGTCTTCGCTTTTCCTTGCAGCGCTCCAATATGTGCCTTACTATCTATTCCTCTTGCTAATCCGCTTACAATCCCAAATCCTGCTCTCGAAAGTGAGGCTGCCCACTCCTCAGCAATTTTCTTCCCATATAGCGTTGGTGTTCGGGTACCCACAATACCAAGCAGGCGACCATGTAAGATCGAAGGATCTCCTTTCACATATAAGACCCATGGTGGCTGAGCAATTTCTTGCAGGATTGACGGATAATCCTCATCGAATCGTGTCATGATCCGTATGGCTTGACTTTTATATTGGTGTATCTTTTGTTCAACAAATGCAGGGGTTAATCGTGTCGCAATGGTTTCTGCTATTGTCCTCCGGATTCCACTCGAGGCGATCTCACTTGCTGTCAGCCCGATTAAAACACTTAATTCAGGGAAACGGCTTAAGAGTTGGTAAATCGTTTTCCACCCTATCCCCTCAAGCTCGTGCAAGCCAATTAAACATTTGCGATTATCCATTAGTATATACACTCCTTCCATGAATGACAAATCTATGCATCTTGCTGAAAACAAAAAAACCTCCCAATTCCCAAATAAGGGAAATGGAAGGTTGCTTACCTTCGTGAAACGAAGCTTATTTTTTTGTGATAACTTTATCAAGCATACCTTTTTCTTCAAGTACGCTAACAAGTGTTGAACCCATTTCGGATGGTGTAGCCGCTACGCGAATACCACATCTTTCCATAGTTGCAACTTTTTCTGCTGCCGTACCTTTACCACCAGAAATGATGGCACCAGCGTGGCCCATACGTTTTCCTGGAGGCGCTGTTTTACCGCCGATGAAGCCAACGACAGGTTTCGTCATGTTTGCCGCAACCCACTCCGCTGCTTCTTCTTCAGCCGTTCCGCCGATTTCACCGATCATGATTACAGCGTACGTATCTGGATCTTCGTTAAAACGTTTAAGGATGTCGATGAACTCGGATCCTTTAACAGGGTCTCCACCGATACCAACTGCGGAGGATTGTCCAATTCCGCGAGTAGTCAACTGGTGAACTGCCTCATAAGTCAATGTTCCAGAACGAGAAACAACACCTACGTGTCCTGGTGTATGAATGTATCCTGGCATGATACCGATCTTGCACTCACCTGGTGTAATAACACCTGGGCAGTTCGGTCCGATAAGAACAGTATTCTTACCTTCTAGGTAACGCTTAACGCGCACCATGTCAAGAACAGGAATACCTTCCGTGATACAGATAACCAATTCAAGCTCAGCTTCAATCGCTTCGATGATGGATTCTGCAGCAAATGCAGGAGGTACATAGATAACAGATGCTGTTGCACCCGTTACTTTTTTCGCTTCAACAACAGTGTTAAAAACTGGCAACTTAACAAGCTCACCATTTTCCAACGTGATATCTACAGTAGTGCCGCCTTTACCAGGAGTTACGCCACCCACCATTTGCGTGCCGTAGTCCAGACCGCCTTTGGTATGAAACAAACCCGTAGCGCCGGTAATCCCTTGAGTAATGACTTTTGTATGTTTATTGACCAAAATACTCATGATCGATTGTTCACATCCCTTATCTATTTTTCAAACCGTTCAGGTTTTTATTTAACAAGTGCAACGATTTTTTGTGCGCCATCCGCCATGGAATCAGCAGCAACAATGTTCAAGCCGGATTCGTTAAGAAGCTTTTTACCAAGCTCCACGTTAGTTCCTTCAAGACGAACTACGAGTGGACGCGAAAGTCCTAGCTCTCTTGCAGCAGCTACAACACCTTCAGCGATAACGTCACAACGCATGATACCACCGAAAATGTTAACGAAAATCCCTTTAACTTGCTCATCAGAAAGGATGATTTTGAAAGCTTCAGTAACTTTCTCTTTCGTAGCACCGCCCCCTACGTCTAGGAAGTTAGCAGGGTCTCCGCCGTAGTGCTTGATAATGTCCATAGTGGCCATAGCAAGTCCTGCACCGTTAACCATACAACCGATGTTTCCATCAAGTGCGATGTAGCTTAGGTCATATTTGGAAGCTTGGATTTCTTTCGCATCTTCTTCTTCAAGGTCACGAAGCTCAACGATGTCTTTGTGACGGAAAAGAGCGTTAGAATCAAAGTTTAATTTCGCATCAAGTGCCATAACGTCGCCAGAGCCAGTTACAACCAATGGGTTGATTTCAGCAATGGAAGCGTCTTTCTCAACGAATGCTTTGTAAAGAGCAAGCATGAACTTAACTGCTTTGTTTACAAGCTCATTCGGGATGTTGATGGCATAAGCAAGTCTACGTGCTTGGAAAGATTGAAGACCGATTGCTGGGTCAACCACTTCTTTGAAAATTTTCTCAGGAGAGTGCTCAGCTACTTCTTCAATTTCCGTACCGCCTTCTTCGGAAGCCATCAAAACGACGCTGCCCGTTGCACGGTCAACAACAACACCTACGTAATATTCTTTCTTAATGTCACAGCCCTCTTCGATCAAAAGGCGTTTAACTTCTTTACCTTCTGGACCTGTTTGGTGAGTGACAAGCACTTTACCTAGAATTTCGCTAGCATATGTACGAACTTCATCGAGGCTTTTGGCTACCTTAACGCCGCCTGCTTTACCGCGACCGCCGGCATGAATTTGTGCCTTAACAACGACAACGGATGTTCCAAGTTCTTTTGCTGCTTCAACAGCCTCATCAACAGTAAATGCAACCTTTCCGTTAGGAACGCTGACTCCGTACTGTCTCAGGACTTCTTTGCCTTGATACTCATGGATATTCATTTCCTAAATCCTCCTATCAGTATGGACTTTCTATACGTGCTATACAGGGAAAAGTGTAATTTCCAATTGACGTTGTGCACGAGAAACTATCTTGCTACCGGAATTAGTATCACACTTCTTCGCAAGCCCTAACCATTGTATCACATTATTTTCGACAGTTTCTTTATTTTTTTCGTGAATCCATTCAAATTTATCTTTCACACTGAAAAAATTTAACTATCACGCCACAAATAATGACAAATAAAAAAACGTATTTCTCATCTTCTGAAAAATACGTCATGCTTCTACTTGATTAATTGTACGATGTTGGTGTTGTATTTACCCGTGGTTCACGCTCTGCTTGTTTAATAAAACGCATTTCATTCGCTGAAAAGTTACAGATTAAGCACTGAATCGTTGGCTCAGGCTCAGGAATGACGCCAGGATCATGGAATTCGGTAATATTCCCGGAAAGTGCATCCTTTAGAAAAGACTGCGAATAGCTCGTGATTACATTAAATTTAATGCGATTTGAACGGCAATTGGGACAAAAATATGGTTTCTCCTGCATATCATCACCTCATCTTCCAGTATGTGCATGTCGCACATTTTTAAAACGTGAAAGTGACTCGACAGTATTTGCGTAATTTTACCAATTGCGATTATAATAAAAGAAATTAATCGGATCAATGAGGAAGCACCTTTTATCCAATTCGAAACTCAGTTCTTGTAACTGTGAATTCCGTGGAGAAGAAGGTGTTTTTTATGTATGGCAAAGTGATGAGTGCTTGTTTACAAGGAATTGAAGGTCGAACGATTGAAGTCGAGGTGGATATTTCGAGCGGCTTACCTCAGATTAACCTAGTTGGACTTCCTGACTCAGCGATTCGTGAGTCCGTAGAACGCGTACGTTCATCGATCAAAAATTGTGGCTTCACCTTCCCTATGGACCGAATTACGGTAAATCTTGCTCCAGCTGACTTGCGCAAGGAAGGCTCGTCTTTCGATCTTGCGATTGCTGTTGGTATTCTCATTACGACAGGCCAAGTGCATGTTGAAGGCTTCACTTCCACCTTATTTCTAGGAGAACTAGCGCTAGATGGTTCTCTTCGTCCAATTCCCGGTGTCCTATCTATGGTCCATGCTGCCAAGAAAACGGGGATTAAGCGAGTTTGTCTATCAACTGCGAACGCGCAAGAAGCCGCTTTAATCGAAGGTGTTGAGGTTTGTGTTATAACGAATCTATCCGATTTCAAGAAATGGAACACACGTTCTTACACAGAATTTATTTATCAAACTGCTGAGAGTGAATCTCTTGTTCTTTTTAACTCTGCCAATAACCACCTTGGTTATGTTGAAGATTATGCTGATGTGAATGGACAACATCAAGTAAAGCGCGCCATGATGATCGCCGCCGCAGGCATGCACAATTTACTTCTCCTGGGTCCTCCAGGAACTGGGAAAACGATGCTTATCAAGCGTCTGCCTACTATACTTCCACCTTTAACAGACCGAGAGGCACTCGAAGTTACGAAGATCTACAGTGCTTCTGGCAAGCTGACCGACCGTTCAACTCTGATGCGTGCAAGATCGTTCCGCGCCCCACACCACTCTATCTCAGCTGCCGGTCTCGTCGGTGGTGGAACTATCCCCAAACCCGGCGAAGTGAGTTTATCTCATCGGGGTATTCTCTTTTTAGATGAGCTGCCAGAATTTACACGAAATGCACTTGAGGTACTCAGGCAGCCCCTTGAAGATCGCTACGTCATGATTGCCAGAGCAAGAGCTGTATACACATTCCCCTCCCATTTTATATTAGCCGCAGCGATGAACCCATGCCCGTGTGGCTATTATGGTGCTGAAACTGAAACGAATGCTTGCATCTGTAGTCCCGCTAAGATCGTTCAATATCGCTCTAAAATTTCAGGTCCGCTTCTCGATCGCATTGATCTCCATGTTGAAGTTCCAAAACCCAGCTATACCCAACTAAAAGATAATGCTTCTAATTTGTCGTCTAGTGAAATGCGAGCTAAGGTCATGCAGGCTCATATGCGACAGCAGGAGCGTTACGCTGAAACGGATATTCAGCATAATAATGAGTTGAGCGGAAGGTTAATGCGGGAAATTTGTCAATTAACTCCTGAGTGCGATCAGCTACTGCGGACTTCATTCGACGCATTAGGGTTAAGCGCACGCGCACATGATCGAATTTTGCGGCTTGCGCTCACGATTTCGGATCTAGACGGTTGCGATCACATTCTCCCCGCTCATCTTGCAGAAGCCATTCAATATCGGAATTTAGATAAAAACCAACGCATCGATGAAATTGTGATCTAAGGTAAGGTGTTTATATAGATACGTTGAATAAGAAAAGCCCTTTGACTTGTCATAAGGCTAAATGACTGTCAAAAGGCTTCTTGTATATGTATGATTTTCGGATCCGTGTTACTTTCTGACATTTCAACTGCAATAACATCGAATTGAATCGATTGCTCATACTTATGAAAGCGATGCATATAAAATTGTGCAATTTCACGAACCTTCGCCTGCTTGCGATAGTCCACCGATTCTTTGGCAGTACCGAATCGGTTAGACGGACGTCTTGTTCGCACTTCAATAAAAATGAGTTTATTCGACTTCTCTGCAATGATATCGATTTCGCCTGAACGACAGCGCCAATTCCTCTCAACAATCTGATACTCTTGCTCTAGGAGATAATTGAACGCCAGTTCCTCACCTTGTTTTCCCAACATTTTGCGATCATCTTTATAAAATTTGTTCATCCATCATGGCCTCGCGAAGGTTTCATACGCTGGTCGGATCGGTAAATAAAACTTAGCACTTCAGCAACTAATTGATAAAGCTCTGGCGGTATTTCTTGATCCAAATCAAGTTTGGATAGCACTTCAACTAACGATTTATCCTCTTGAATTGGAATACCGCTTTCCTTAGCCTTTTGCAAAATCGCTTCAGCCATATGCCCTTTCCCTTTGGCAATGAGGGTTGGGGCTTTCTGTGCCTCTGGTGAATAGCGCAGCGCTACTGCCTTCTTGATCGGTGTAAGCTGTGATTCATCGAGCGCTTTTTTTGGGGGGCTCATGCGCGAACATCAACCCCTTTATACGTCCTAGGGCGATAAAGCTCACTTAAATCTACGCGACCATCCAAAGATCCTATCTTTGTTCCCTCTTCTTTACCCTCTTGAATGTCAAGAGGCTTAGGGTATGGCGAACATTTTAACGAAATAAACTGATAACCCACACTATTCATGGCAGTAGCAATCTCATCTTTGGAAGACTCCATCAAACCAGCTAGTGCCGGATGATCATTGTGAATGTTTAACGAAACAATTTTGTTCACAACTTGAACATCAAGTAACGTGTTGCCCATTACCTTCATCTGAAGATCAAACAAAAGACGACAATTACTAGCATCTACTTCTCCGCGACTTCCTTTGCGGGATTGAATATGAATAGCTGCTGTTTGTTGACCTGTGTTGTCCAGGAAGGGCACGAACATGGTCATTTGCGTAAACATGGCATTCTTGTCATTCGTCAGCATAAGCTGCTGCCCCGTAATTTGACTAACCGCTTGCTGTGCCGCTTCTTTCAGTGGCGCAGGTGTATCGTCAGATGCAGTAAGTTGAAGTAATAGGCTTTTCAGGGTTTCGGTTGCTGGCTTCGCAGAATCCCCTTGCTGATCTGGGCCGTTGCTGCTAAAAAGCGAAAAGGTATTCTCTGTCGCTTGTTGGCGCACAGGCATAGGATTGCCGCGCTCGTCCAGCTTAGCGGCGACATGCGATTCATGCTCAACGCCAACGGCTTTGAGCATCTTGCTGATCCAGTTCGTCTCTGGATCAGCATTGGGCGTCTCTCGAGGCGCACTAACCTGCGCCTCTTTAGGGGCAAGCCCGCCCTCCTGCTTCGCAGGGAGGGCTTCAGGCAAGGGCTTCGGCGAACCCGCTTGCAGCGGTTCGCCCTGCCGTACAGGCTCAGCGCTGCGCGCCTGAGCCATGTGCCCGTCGGCCGCCGGCTTCGCAGAGGCGGCCACTCCTGCCGCGCCAGCTGCTGGCGGCACGGGAGGGGCTTCGCCCGCTGCTGCTGCGGGCGGGGCTGCAATGGCAGCGGCCGCCGTAGGCTCGCTGCCACGCGGCGCAGCCGCGGTCGTGCCACCAGACTGCGGAGCAGCTGGTGCAGCGCTTGTGGCCTGCGGCGGCGCAGCCGCAGGCTCGTCCGCGACGGAGGCTGGCGCAGCCGGCTCCGCAGGTCTTACAGCTGCGGCGGTAGCACGCAGCTCCTTGAGCAGTGACACAACCTGCTTGGCGGTATCCGCCGCAGGGTGTGTCGGGTCTTGCTCAAGCAGCGCGTTCGCCTGCTGCTCGAGCTTCTCTAACACCTGGCCCGCCGGCGGGCCGGTCGTCACTTGCTTTATAGCATCCACTGTCGCAAGTGTAAGCGGCAGCCCCCTCTTCGAGGCTAATACAGCCGCTTGCAGCCACTCTTCTTTATTAACTCCCTGTGGCATCTCTCGCATCACAGACTCAAATGCCTTCACATTTTCCTTTGACACGGGAATGCCTTCTTGCTGTATCTGCTGTACCATTTGACGATTACCAGCCGAATCCTTTATCTCAAAAGCCTTCAAAAGTTCACCAAGCGAGTCATCCGCGATCTGCACGTCGGAAGCAACAAGCGGCTTCAAAATAATTTGACCGCCCTTAGATTCTGGCTGCACCTGCAGCATGGTAACATCCCCCTGCTTCAGAGGGGTTTCCAGCTTTGCACGAACTTGCGTGCCACCTATATTTACTAGCGCTTCTTGATCACTCAGGAGTTGAAGCACTACACCTTTGACAATTTGCCCTACCTTTAATTCGAGTGTCTTCGAATCAGCAGCCGTTAAATCCCCGACTAAGTTGCGAATTAATCCACTAATATTCATACAGCTCACCTCAAATCTGATTACACGTATGTATAATATCGGCGTCTGATGCCGTTTTCGTTACATCTTAAAAATTTATATGAGGTCAAATAAGAGCTGTTCCGTTTGCAAATCATTTTCTTGCACTTCAAGCTGAGCCATAATTTTACGAATAAATAATTTCCTATGTAGCGGCGTAGGCCCGTATCTCAAGAGCATCTCTCGATGGTGTTTGGTCGCATAACCTTTATGTACGGCAATCCCGTATTCTGGATACTGCTCGTCCCATTCCGCACACATACGATCTCTCGTCACTTTGGCGATGATGGAAGCAGCAGCAATAGATTGACTTAACGCATCACCATGAATGATGGCTGATTGGGGAAGTTCTATGTCCACATTTTCAGCATCAACTAGTAAATAATCTGGTAATTGATCTAGTTTCTCTACCGCTTGCTTCATCGCTAATCTTGATGCTTGTTTGATATTTATTGCTTCTATATCTTCCACATTGACAATACCGATACCAACCGATATCGCCTCATTCATTATCTGATCGAACAGCAGCTCGCGCTTCTTCTCCGACAGCTTCTTGGAATCATTTACTCCTTCAAGCACATGTCCCATCGGAAGAATAACCGCAGCAGCCACAACATCTCCAAATAGGCACCCGCGACCAACCTCATCAATACCTGCTATCGCCGTGAAACCTTGCTGCCATATGTCTTTTTCATGTTCTAGCACGTGTTATGCCCCTTTCCTATGCCTTCATTATATAGGATCGTCACTTCATCAAGCCACACCCATTTTTTTCAACTTTATCTCCACAAAAAAAAGAAAAACCCAAGGCTCAGCCCCAGGTTCTTCCTGATTCATCATCATTAAAATGGTCGTTCCAATGAAATACGGCCCATTTTCCCAGCTCTCAGATCACGAATAATAATGAGAGAAGCTTTATCCAAATCGACTTTCCCACCGCTCACAATAGCGCCGCGCTTACGCCCAATCGCTTCCATGACCTTCACCATTTCTTGAATGTTTTCCATATCTTCCGGTAGTTCCTGAACACCAAAGCGTTCCTGAATACCAGCACCATAATGCTGAACCATATATTTAATGGTAAACAAAGCTACGTCATCTAAATGCAGAAGCTCTTCCTTAATTGCCCCAGTTGCAGCCAAACGCATGCCAACCATCTGGTCTTCAAATTTAGGCCACAAAATCCCCGGTGTATCCAGCAGATCCATCTCCGTGCCAACCTTGATCCATTGCTGACCTTTGGTCACACCTGGCTTATCACCAGTCGCAGCAATCTTCTTACCTGCCAACTGATTAATAAGTGTGGACTTACCAACATTCGGGATTCCAACAATGAGCGCCCTAATCGCACGGGGATTAATCCCTTTACGCAGCATCGTCTCAATTTTATGAGCCCAAAGTTGTTTCACTCGAGGCAAAATCTCCTTGACATGCGTTCCGTTCGCAGCGTCAATTGGCAAGGCGGGTAAGCCTTGCTCTGCAAAGTATTTCACCCATTCTGCCGTCACTTGCGGGTCAGCCAGATCATTCTTGTTGAGCAATACGAGACGTGGCTTGCCTTTTAAAATCTCATCAACCATCGGGTTCCGGCTGGAAAGCGGGATTCGGGCATCCAAGAGCTCAATCACGACGTCAATCAGTTTAAGCTTTTCCTCGATCTGTCTGCGAGCCTTGGTCATGTGACCGGGAAACCATTGAATGGTCATTTCTCTTCACCTCAAAAATGTATGAAACTAATTTTCTTCACCGGCCAGAAAATCACTTCTGCACGGCCTACGATTTTATTGTAAGGCACAAAGCCAACACTTTTCGTACGACTATCTTTGGAATTCGGACGATTATCACCCATGGCAAAAATCTCGCCTTCCGGCACTTTCGTTTCCGGGAAATCCAGTAATGTATTGTAAGGATGGCCTTCTTTAACCGCTTGATCAATCGCAGCTTGAATAAAAGGTTGGGCCAATTCTTCACCGTTAATGTACACCTTGTCCCCAACTACCTTCACGGTTTCTCCAGGTAGGGCGATGACACGCTTAATATAATCTTTGCCTTCAGGTGCGTGGAAAACGATGACTTCACCGCGCTTCGGATCACGAATATCGTACACGATTTTATTGACGATCAATCGCTCGCCTGTAAAGAAATTCGGATGCATCGAATCTCCATCAACAATAAATGGGGAGAAGAGAAACCAACGAATAATAATAACAAGTACTCCTGCAATTACTAGCGCTTTAATCCATTCCCACGTTTCACTTTTTGTTTGCACGGTCTTTGCTGGTGTAGCACTGATCGGCTGATTAGGTTGCATTTGATCGTTATTTTCCATCCCTGACGGCCTCTCTTCCAGTTTTGGTATGATCTCTATTATGTCCTATTATGTACAGAAAAAATGAAAAGGAGACTTGACTGAACAAGCCCCCCATTTTACTATCGAATTTCTTTAATTCTTGCTGCTTTACCACGAAGACCACGCAGATAATAAAGTTTCGCACGACGAACTTTACCACGGCGAGCCACTTCAATCTTGTCAATCTTCGGAGAATGGAATGGGAAAGTTCTTTCCACACCCACACCGTAAGAAATTTTACGAACTGTAAACGTTTCGCTGATTCCACCGCCGTGGCGTTTAATAACAACACCTTCGAACAGCTGAATACGCTCACGTGTACCCTCGATAACTTTTACGTGTACTTTAAGTGTGTCTCCTGGACGGAAATTAGGAATATCCGTACGGAGTTGCTCTTTCGTAATCTCTTGAATAAGATTCATAGTTGACTCCCTCCTTCCACACAGGTGTTCATTCCGCTAATAGTTAGTAATATCTAAGTTGTTATGCGTAGAGGACCACCAGACTCGAACTGTTGAAAAAATCACAACAGAATATATAATATCATAGTCCCAAGATTAATTCAATAGAGAAGATTCTGAGGACTTAATTATTTTGTTCTTGTTGTTGCTTTTTCCATTCAGCCACCCATAGTTTTTCCTCTTTGGACAATATTCTGCCCTCAAGCAGATCTGGCCGGCGCTCTAAGGTACGGATGAGTGACTCTTTGTTCCGCCATTTTTTCACATTGGCATGGTGACCAGACAGAAGCATCTCAGGAACTTCCCAATCTCTGAACTTGGCAGGACGTGTATAATGAGGATACTCCAGAAGCCCCGTTGAGAAAGAATCCGTCACAGCGGACATCTCATTCCCAAGTACCCCAGGTAGTAGTCTCACTACGCTGTCTATAATGACCATAGCGGGTATTTCACCGCCGGTTAGTACATAATCACCTACAGATAGCTCGTCCGTCACCAGGTACTGCCTAATCCGTTCATCATAACCCTCATAGTGACCGCAAATAAACACAAGATGCTCTTCTCCAGCCAACTCTTCCGCTTTCTTCTGGGTGAAAGTCTCCCCCTGAGGGCATAACAGGATGACCCGCGGCTTTACAGCTACTCCTTCAGCTGTTTGATGCGTTGGCAAATCTTCGACGGCACCAAAAATCGGTTCTGGCTTCAGCACCATGCCCCCGCCGCCGCCATAAGGGTAATCGTCAACGGTATTATGCTTGTTCGTGGAATAATCCCGAAAATTAACCGTGCTCAGGGAAACGATTCCTTTATCACGCGCTTTCCCTAAAATACTGGAGGAGAATACACCCTCAAACATTTCTGGGAATAAGGTTAAGACATCAACTCTCATTCCAATAACCCTTCCATCAAATGAATCCGAATTGTTTTGTTCGGAATATCCACTTTTAGAATGACATCATCAATCACGGGAAGTAATAGCTGCTTACCTTTTGGTAAAGAAACCACCCAGACATCATTAGCTCCTGGCGTTAGTATTTCAGAGATCAGTCCTAGCTCTTGCTCATCTTCTGTGACGACTTTACAGCCGATAATTTCGTGATAATAATACTCGCCCTCTTCTAGCGGCATTTGATCCTTAGCCTCAATCTTGAGCAGGGAGCCTTTATATTTCTCAACATCATTAATATTCGAGAATTGACTGAACAAGACAATAAATACGTTTTTATGTAAGCGGGACGTTTTCACTGTCACCGGCGTTTGCTTATTTTGAGAGTCTACAATGATTAATGAATTTCCCACATCGAACCGTTCTGGAAAATCTGTTTCTGGCACGATTTTTAGCTCTCCACGAATCCCGTGGCTATTTACGACTTTTCCAACCGTCACTAATTTCTCCGTCATATGCGCTTGCCCAACCTCCACATTAAATTACCTTCTTTTCATATGCGAAAAAAGGCTAGGAATTGAATCCTAACCTCATTTCTTATGAAACGATTTCAACGGCTACCCGCTTCGTTTCTTTCACAGCTGCCGACGTGACAACCGTACGGAGCGATTTCGCAATCTTGCCTTGCTTGCCAATCACTTTACCGACATCGTCGGGATGAACAGAAAGCCTGTACTCGATCTTGTCCTCTTTCTCCACCACAGCGACACGTACCTCTTCCGGATGATCGACAAGAGCCTTAGCAATAACGGTGATAAGATCCTTCATGAACCCACCCTCCGAAAGATAACAGATTACTTCTGTAATTTCAGCTCGTGAAACTTAGTCATCAAACCTGCTTTTGAGAACAGGCTGCGAACTGTATCGGACGGTTGAGCGCCAGTTTGAAGCCATTTAAGCGCTTTTTCCTCATCAAGAACCACAGCTGCTGGTTCAGCAATTGGATTATAAGTACCGATTTCTTCGATAAAACGACCATCACGCGGGGAACGGGAATCCGAAACCACGACACGGTAGAAAGGAGCTTTATGAGCGCCTACACGTTTAAGACGAATACGTACTGCCATTGAAAAATCACCTCCTACTTAGAATAAACACCATTATTTAAAAGGGAAATTTGAATCCCTTGCCTAACTTCTTCATGCCTTTGGCACCTTTCGGTCCCATCATACCCGAGAACTGCTTCATCATCTTACGCATATCATCGAATTGCTTAATGAAACGATTGACTTCTTGCACCGTGTTTCCGCTACCTGCTGCAATCCGTTTGCGACGATTTGCATTCAACAGCTCAGGCTTACGTTTCTCTTCAGTTGTCATCGACTTCACAATAGCTTCAACGCGAGCCATTTGCTTCTCGTCAACCTTCATATCTTTCATGCCTTTAATCTTGTTCGCACCAGGAAGCATATCAAGAATTTGGTCAAGTGGCCCCATTTTCTTCACTTGCTCCATCTGCTCAATGAAGTCCTCGAAGGTGAATTCCGCGTTGCGCATTTTGCGCTCCATCTCTTTCGCCTTATCCATATCGATACCAGCTTGCGCCTTCTCAATTAAGGAGAGCATATCGCCCATACCGAGAATTCTTGATGCCATACGGTCAGGATAAAATGGCTCTAAAGCATCCATTTTCTCGCCGCTGGCTACGAACTTAATCGGACAACCTGTTACCGCCTTGACGGATAACGCAGCACCACCGCGCGTATCTCCATCTAGTTTGGTTAACACAACACCAGATAATTCAAGCTGTTGATGGAAGCTCTCTGCAACATTGACTGCATCTTGCCCAGTCATCGCATCGACAACTAGCAAAATCTCATCTGGGCTCGTAGCTTCACGTACATTCTTCAACTCGTCCATAAGGTTTTCATCAATGTGCAAGCGACCTGCGGTATCGATAATCACATAGTCATTACCGTTATCCTTCGCATGTTGAAGACCCGCTTTGGCAATCTCAACAGGGTTCACTTTATCACCTAATGAGAAAACCGGAACCTTCAGTTGTTCACCCAGTACTTCCAACTGCTTAATCGCCGCGGGACGATAAATGTCACACGCAACAAGAAGCGGTCTGTGATTCTGTTTCAACAACATTTTAGCCAATTTACCTGAGGTCGTTGTTTTACCAGCCCCTTGCAAACCAGCCATCATAATAACCGTCGGCGGTCGATTCGAACGCGCTAGCTTACTTTGTGTACCACCCATAAGAGCTGTAAGTTCTTTGTTCACGATATCGATAACTACCATGCCCGGCGTGAAAGATTTCAGAACTTCTTGTCCGATCGCTTGCTCTTTCACCTTCGCAATAAAGTCTTTCACAACTTTAAAGTTAACGTCCGCTTCAAGCAGTGCCAATCGTACCTCGCGAAGCGCTTCGCCTACATCTTCTTCCGTCAGCTTACCTTTGCTTCTCAGCTTGCCGAACACATTCTGCAATCGGTTTGCTAATCCTTCAAATGCCATGCGCTTCACCTCCTGCTTCTAACTAAGGTTTCAATCCATCCCTACTATTGTATCAAAAAGCTCTGTCACTTTCCTCTTTAGCGATGGATCACAATCACTCAATCCAACTTCTAAATCTTGACGCAGCTTCATGCGTTGTTCGTGCTTATGTAACAGCTTTAACTTACTCTCATATTCCTGCAGTGTCAATTCCGCACGTTTGATATGCTCATAGACCGCTTGGCGGCTGATCGTGAAGTTCTCAGCAATCTCCCCGAGGGAGTAATCATCATGGAAGTACAGTTCAAGAAATGTTCGCTGTTTATCGGTCAACAATGCTTCATAGAAATCAAACAGCAGGTTAATGCGATTCGTTTTCTCCAACATAGGATCGACAGTCATAATCTACCTCCGTAAAGGTTGCACACTTGACACCAGCACAACAGAACCTATCATACTGAATTCCAAGATGATTGTCAAGCATTATACCTTGTCAGTATTTTCACCTATCCATTTACCAAAAAGCGCATGCACAAACTGCTCAGAATCGAACGCTTGAAGATCATCCATTTTCTCACCAAGCCCCACAAATTTAACCGGCAGAGAGAGTTCTTGACGGATCGCCACAACGATTCCGCCTTTCGCCGTTCCATCTAATTTGGACAAAACCAACCCCGTCAATCCTGTTTTATCACCGAATAGCTTAGCTTGGCTAAGTGCATTTTGACCAGTCGTAGCATCCAGAACAAGAATAACTTCATGAGGTGCATCAGGAACTTCGCGTTGGATCACACGATAAATCTTGTTAAGCTCCTCCATCAAATTCACTTTGTTCTGCAAACGCCCCGCCGTATCGCACAAAAGAATGTCCACACCGCGTGTTTTGGCAGCCTGTACAGCATCATACATAACCGCGGCAGGATCTGCGCCAGATTGTTGCTTAATGACATCAACACCAACGCGCTCGCCCCAAGTTTCAAGCTGCTCAATGGCACCGGCACGGAACGTATCACCAGCAGCCATCAACACTTTCTTCCCTTGCGATTTGAACATGTGAGCCATTTTGCCAATCGTCGTCGTCTTACCCACACCGTTAACGCCAACGAACAGGATTACTGTTAAGCCATTAGGATTGATGTTTAGCCCAGCATCTGCATCCCCTTTTAACAACTCAATCAGTTTTTCTGAAAGGATTGGTTGCAGTTCCGCGGGATCTTCAATTTTACGTTTCTTAACCTCAGCACGAAGCTCATCAATCAACTTCAGAACCGTATTCACGCCAACGTCTGCGCCAATTAGAATTTCTTCCAGTTCTTCATAGAAATCTTCATCAATCTTCTTACGTCGGCTAAATAAATCATCGACACGGTTTACGAACGCATCACGCGTTTTCGTTAAACCTTCCTTAAATTTATTGGTTACTGCCTCAGCCTTACCCGAAATACTTTCTTTCAATCGTTTAAAAAAACTCATAGTTCCTCCCATATCAACTCTTTAATTTCACCTTAAGAGGCTGTCATTGTCGCTTCCTCATCCTCTAAACGGACAGAAACAAGCTTCGAAACGCCGCCTTCTTGCATGGTGACACCATACAACACATCAGCTTCTTCCATCGTTCCTTTACGGTGTGTGACAACAATAAATTGCGTCATTTCCGAGAATTCTCGTAAATACTCGGCAAAACGAGATACGTTCGCCTCATCTAACGCGGCTTCTACCTCATCTAGTACGCAGAATGGCACTGGTTTTACACGAATAATGGAGAACAAGAGCGCAATCGCAGTCAAAGCACGTTCGCCACCAGATAGCAATTGTAGGTTTTGCAGCTTTTTGCCTGGCGGCTGAGCCACAATCTCAATGCCCGTGTCAAGCATATTCTCTGGTTCCGACAGAATTAAATCTGCGCGGCCGCCGCCGAACAACTTCGCAAACACGACTCCAAAATGGGAGCGAATCGCATCAAACGTCGTTTTAAAGCGTTTAGACATCTCTAGATCCATTTCACGAATAACCTGGTACAAGGTTGTTTTGGCTTCGATCAAATCATCCTTCTGGGAGCTCAAGAACTCGAAGCGTTCAGATACACGCGCGTATTCTTCAATTGCACCAAGGTTGACATCACCTAGTGAAGCTATTTCACGTTTGAGCTCACGTACTTTAGTCTGTGTACCCAGAATATCCTCAGGTACTGGGTAACGCATTTTCGCCAGCTCGTAGCTAAGTTCATATTCTTCCGCAAGCTTTTTGAGTAAGTTCTCAAGCTCCACATCAAGACGCGTCACGCGAACCTCTGTTTGATGGAGATTTTCTTCCACTTGTTTCAGTTGAATACGCTGCGTACGTGTCTCATTTTCGCCATGCTCAAGCTTCTGTAACCAGTCCATACGCTCAGCACGCTTGTATTCGATACTTTCAGAACATTGCTGCTTCTTAAGCTTCAAATCATTTAAGAGCTCAATTTGCAGAACCGTTTCTTGTTCAAGCGTTGCCATATCGCTTTCTAACTGAGTTAACAGGCCGCGATTGACTTCAATCTCACGCTCCACATCACTTAGATCCTGCTGTAAGCGCCTTTGTTGATCTTGAAGGGACTGCTTCTCTTGAGATGTTGACGCCACTTTCACTTTCAAATCCGTCAATTGGCTTTGCAGCTCTTCTTTTTCTGACTCACTAGCTTTACGTGAGCTTTCGGCATCACGAATTGCTTGTTGAAGAGAAGCTTCCTCCTCTTGAAGCTGTGCAAGGTTTGCTTCGCTTTCGACTTTTTTACGGCCAAAATCAGTTCGTTCACCCATTAGCGCGTTTCTGTCTTGGCTATCCAACGTCAGCTGCTCTTCAACTGTGCGGCTTTCAGATTCCAGCGGATTCAATTCCGCGCGAATTTGCTGCTCCGTAATTCGCTGCTGTTCACCCAATTGTCGAAGCTGTTCAACTTTCAGCATTTCATCGGTAATTTCTCGCTTCAACGAGCTGGATTGACTGCGTAGACCACTAAGCTGCCCCTCAGAAGTTGCGATCTCAGCATCCAGTTCTTCGATTTGACGTTGACGCCCCAACAAATTCGTCGATTTCTTCTGTAAGCTTCCGCCTGTCATGGAACCACCTGGGTTAACAACGTCTCCTTCGAGCGTCACGACACGGTAGCGGTACTGCGCTTTGGCAGCGATATGGTTGGCATCTTCTAAACTCTCAGCTACGACGACATTCCCTAATAGACTGGAGAATATATTCGTATACGTCGAATCGAAAGAAACGAGGTCAACCGCAATCCCAACAAAACCCTTCGAGGCTTTCAATGTCTGACTCTCATGATCAGATATCGAGCGTCCACGAATGACATTCATTGGCAAGAAAGTAGCTCGTCCCATTTGACGACGCTTCAAGAAGGCAATAGCTTCGCGACCATCTGCTTCTGTCTCCACGATAATATTTTGCAAAGCACCACCTAGGGCTGTTTCAATGGCAACTTCCACATTAGCAGGCACTTTGACAAGCTCGGCCACCGCACCGCGAATGCCGCGCAGATCTTTGCGCGTTTTCGCTTTAAGAACTTCCTTAACACCTTGTTGGAAACCATCGTAATCATTGGCCATTTCTTTCATGGTGTCGCGACGAGATATTAACGCATCGAGCTTTTGCTCCCATTTCCGCACCATTGTCTGGGCTTCATCCAGCAACCCTTGCTTACTCTTCAAGGCTTGGGTAAATTGAACATAGTCTTGCCTAGCTTTTTCTATGTCCCCTACTGTTTCTTGCAGTTTAGCAGATAGTTCCTGCTTGCGTCGTGTTATACTCTCACGCTGGTCCGCCCACTTCTGACGTTCCTCATCAAGTCTCTCCAATCGGCGCCCGATGCTTTCGATTTGCTGCTCGGCGTAGCGAATTTCATTGCGAGATTGTGCCATACGGTTGAGCGTTTCCAACAATTCACCCTTCAACTGATCTTCAGGCGATGAACTGATGCCTCCGCTTACCCCTTGTAAGCGCTGCTCCTCCGCTGTCAGTTTGGCTTGGAATTCGAACAACTGCGCACCGATGTGAATGATTTTATCACGTTGCTCGCTCAAATCTGCTTCTTTATCTAACTTGCGCTGCTCTTGCATGGCGATTGTGGTGCTGAGTTGCTGATGATTCGTCACATAGTTCTTCTTTCGTTCCTTGAGAACCTCACCATGACCCTCACACTTCTCAAATTCTTCGCTCAGACCTAGCAAACTTTCTTGCAGCTTTTCTAGTTCTTCTTCTAGTCTACGCGTTTCCCAGCGATGCTTCTCTAAATGTGCATCATGCTGGCTCACAATCGTAGAGAGCTCCGTTTGCTCTTTCGTTAACTTTGCCAGCAGCTGTGTAGCATCATTCCAAGCGACATAGATCTGATCGATCTGATGGACATACATGGAGATCTCACTGCTCTTGAGCGTTTCTTTCAATTCTTTAAAACGAATCGCTTTCTCCGCCTGATCACGAAGTGGCTCAACTTGATCCTCGAGCTCTGAAACTAAATCATGAATCCGCAGCAAATTCTGCTCGGTATCGTTTAATTTCTTCTCCGCTTCGCGCTTACGTGATTTATATTTA
Source organism: Paenibacillus plantarum (assembly GCF_013141695.1). Taxonomy (GTDB): domain Bacteria; phylum Bacillota; class Bacilli; order Paenibacillales; family NBRC-103111; genus Paenibacillus_E; species Paenibacillus_E plantarum. Next base: position 629,404 of record NZ_WHNY01000075.1, on the reverse strand, counting down.
ACAATCCCCGAAGCTTCTTCAAAGATGCCTCGACGATCTTCGGATTTCGTACTCAAAATTTCTTCAATTCGCCCTTGTCCAATAATGGAATACGCTTCTTTCCCGATACCGGTGTCCATGAACAACTCCGTGATATCTTTCAAGCGACAAGGTTGTTTATTGATCAAATATTCACTATCGCCATTGCGATGTACTCTACGCGTCACTGTCACTTCGTTAAAGTCGAGCGGAAGCGATTGCGAAGAATTATCCAGTGTGAGCGAGACTTCCCCATAATTCACTGCACGACGTGCATCACTGCCAGCGAAAATGACATCTTCCATTTTACCGCCACGCAAAGATTTCGCACTCTGTTCTCCTAACACCCAACGGATCCCGTCCGAGATATTACTCTTCCCACTCCCGTTAGGACCTACAACCGCGGTTATGCCTCGTACAAATTCGAGTTCCGTCCGATCCGCGAATGATTTAAATCCGGATAATTCGATCCGTTTCAAAAACATGGTCTCACCTCAAAAAGTATTGTAACATATCACCTATCAAAATAAGAGAAAAAAACAAAAAAGGCAGCAGCTGCCGCCTCTTCTGGTTATTCCACTATCGTAGTACGGTTACGTTTAATTTGGACAGTGCACCAGCAGCAGCCTGCTGTTCCGCCTCTTTCTTAGAACGACCTGCACCGGTTCCCAGAAGCTCGCTATCCATGTGCACTTCTGCAACGAACTCGCGCTCATGTGCTGGCCCACGTTCATTCACAATCCGGTATTCCAAGGAACCCATATTATGATGTTGGGTATGCTCTTGTAATTGTGTCTTGTAATCAATCACAAGCAGCTTGCCCTCACTGGAGATTTTGGCGAATACATGCTTCTGTAGAAACGCCTTTACCGTATCCAATCCTTGGTCTAGATATAAAGCGCCAACAAAGGATTCAAACACATCTGCCAACAAAGCTGGCCGAGAGCGTCCTCCCGTCAGCTCTTCTCCTTTGCCTAATAAGACAAAAGATCCAAAATCCAAATCTTCGGCAAATGTTACGAGCGACGGCTCGCAGACAATGGATGCCCTCAGCTTCGTTAATTCACCTTCTGAACGCCCAGGATAAGATTCATATAAAAATTCCGAAACTGTTAATTCGAGTACGGCATCTCCAAGAAACTCAAGCCGTTCATTGTCTTTATGTCCAGCAATGCGATGTTCATTCACATAAGAAGAATGTGTGAAAGCTTGTTTCAACAGCTCCATTTTGCGGAAAGAAACACCTAACTGCTTCTGTAAATCTTTAATTTCACGGTTCACGTCGTACTTCACCACCCGGAGAGAATGATATTCCGTTATCTTTCGTCACTGGCATGGTAATTATGCTTGAAATTTTTTCATGATGATCGTGGCATTATGACCGCCGAAACCGAAGGAGTTCGACATCGCAATATCTACGTTCGCTTCACGTGCTTTGTTTGGTACATAATCCAAATCACACTCTGGATCTTGATTATCCAAGTTGATTGTAGGTGCGATAAGCTTATTAGCGATTGTTAATCCGCAAATGACAGCTTCCACACCGCCCGCAGCGCCAAGTAAATGACCTGTCATGGATTTCGTCGAGCTAACAGCAACCTTATAAGCATGATCACCTAGTGCTTTCTTAATGGCAATCGTTTCTGATTTATCACCAACAGGCGTTGATGTGCCGTGTGCATTAATGTAAGAAATCGCATCAGGCGTAATCCCTGCATCCTTGATCGCTTTCACCATACAACGCGCAGCGCCATCTGGGTCTGGATCTGTCATATGATAAGCGTCACCGCTCATGCCGTAGCCGATAACTTCTGCATAGATACGTGCGCCACGCTTCTGAGCATGCTCTAATGACTCCAGAATGAGTACACCAGCGCCTTCACCCATAACAAAGCCATCGCGACCTGTATCGAAAGGACGACTTGCCAAATGCGGCTCTTCATTGCGCGTTGACATCGCACGCAGTGCGCAGAAACCTGCTACACCAATCGGCGTAATCGTTGCTTCAGCACCACCACAAATCATCACATCTGCATCGCCACGTTGAATCATTTTGAAAGAATCACCAATGGAGTGCGTGCCTGTTGCGCAAGCCGTTACAGCTGTGGAGTTCGGCCCTTTCGCTCCCGTGACCATCGATACATGACCAGATGCCATGTTCGCAATCATCATCGGGATAAAGAAAGGAGAAACACGTTTAGGACCCTTTTCTAACAAAATGCGATGCTGCTCTTCCCATGTATTCAAACCGCCAATGCCTGATCCAACTGAAACGCCTACGCGCTCCGGATCTGTATCTTCCTTCACATTCAAATTCGCATCCTTGAGTGCATTTAAAGCGCCTGCAACTGCGAATTGAACGAAACGGTCCATCCGGCGAGATTCTTTGCGATCCACATAGTTCTCAATATTGAAGTCTTTAATTTCAGCCGCTATCTGTGTTGGGTATTCGCTTACATCAAAATTCTCAATCAAACCTACTCCAGATTTACCCGAAGAAAGGTTTCCCCAGAATGTTTCTAAATCTTGACCAAGGGCAGTAACTACGCCCATACCTGTAATTACAACTCTGTTCATTTGTACCACCTTCTATGTAGTCATTCATATTTTTTATTAGTGAGAAAGGAGAGAAGTCCCGTCTTTATTAGAAACGGGACTCTGTAGACTATTACGTATGAGATTTTATGTAATTCGTAACTTCTCCTACTGTCGTAATCTTCTCAGCATCTTCATCTGAAATTTCTAAATCGAACTCATCTTCTAATTCCATTACTAATTCAACTACATCGAGAGAATCAGCACCTAGGTCTTCTTTGAAAGATGCTTCGAGGGTGACTTCAGCTTCATCAACCCCTAGACGATCGACTACAATTCGTTTAACACGATCCAATACGTCGGACATCCGGTTCACCTCCTCATTTGGTATTATACGAGAATCTTTGACAGATTGCCAGTAGACAATTTTGAGATTCTCATTTTACAGAAACTTACATGTACATTCCACCATCTACATGGAGCGTTTGCCCTGTCATGTATGAGGCATCGTCAGAAGCTAAGAAGCGAACTACCTTCGCAATTTCCTCTGGCTGCCCAAGGCGTTCCAGCGGGATTTGCTTCAGCATTTGTTCACGCATCTCAGCAGACAATTTGTCTGTCATATCGGTTTCAATAAAGCCTGGCGCAACGGCGTTCACGGTAATGCCACGCGAGGATAGCTCTCTCGCTGTAGCTTTCGTTAGTCCGATTACACCTGCTTTTGCTGCTACATAATTGGCTTGACCGGGGTTACCGAGCACACCAACTACAGAAGATATATTGATAATTCGACCGAAGCGCTGCTTCATCATCGGACGTGTAACGGCTTTGACACAGTTGAACACGCCTTTGAGATTGGTAGCGATCACTTGATCGAATTCTTCTTCTTTCATTCGCATGATTAAATTGTCTCTTGTTATGCCCGCATTATTCACGAGAATATCAATTTTACCAAAAACTTCTAACGTTTGCTTCACAAGATCGTCAGATTCTTGATAGCTGCTCACGTCTGCGCGCAATTTAATTGCTTTGCGGCCCATCGCTTCAATCGCAGCTACAACCTCACCAGCAGCGGCTTCACTACCTGCGTAGTTAACCACTACATCGGCCCCATGCTCGGCCAAGTGCAAAGCAATTGCCCGCCCAATGCCACGTGAAGCTCCTGTGACTAGCGCCACTTTACCCGTTAACATGATTGAGCACCTCCTGCTTGTACTTGTCCAGCGCTTCCAAGCTGCCGATCGACACGGTTTTCACCGTTTTGTCGACTTTCTTGATCAAGCCGGCAAGTACCGTTCCCGAGCCAAGCTCGATGAACGTATCTACGCCTTCGCTGATCAGGTACGAGATCGTGTCTTCCCAAAGTACAGGGGAATACACCTGTTCCACCAGCAAGCCGCGAATTTCGCTCGGCTGGGTCACAGGACGAGCCGTTACGTTAGCGACAACGGGCACGGCTGCATCCTTCATCTCGATGGACGCGAGCACCTCTGCGAGGCGCTCCGAGGCTGGCTTCATGAGGGACGAGTGAAACGGCCCGCTCACTTCAAGCGGGATGGCACGCTTCGCGCCAGCTTCCTTGCAGCGCTCAACAACCGCTGCAACGCCTTCCTTACTGCCCGAGACGACAATCTGTCCCGGGCAGTTCACATTGGCGAGCTCCACGACGGAGCCGCCGCTGGTGATTGCCGTGCAAAGCTCCGTCAGCGCTCCGCGCTCGGCTCCCAGCACGGCTGCCATGGCACCCAGGCCGCCAGGGACGGCCTGTTCCATGAACTCGCCGCGGGCCCGCACCGTGCGGACCGCGTCTTCGAACGCGAGCACGCCGGCTGCGACGAGCGCGCTGTACTCACCTAGACTATGCCCTGCAACATAGTCCGGTGTGATGCCAGCAGCCTTGAACGCTTCCAGACAAGCGATGCTTGTCGTGAGCAGCGCGGGCTGCGTGTGGTACGTGATCTTCAGTTGGTCCTCTGGACCTTGGAAGATCAGATCAGACAAAGAAAAACCTAGCGCTTCATTCGCGCGGTCGAAATAGTCCTTGGCAGCTGGCAACGCGCCATATAGGTCAGCTCCCATACCAACGGATTGAGAGCCTTGGCCCGGAAATACAAATGCTATTTTACCCATACGAGAAAAGGATCCCCTTCCACGATATAATCAGTCATTTTTACGTCATAAATAAGTTCATCAAACTAATTACCAAACTAATGCTGTCGCACCCCAAGTGAGTCCGCCGCCAAATCCAACTAAGATAAGTCGATCACCTTCGTTTAATCTGCCTTGCTCGGAAGCTTCTGCTAAGGCAACTGGAATGGAAGCAGCTGACATATTGCCGTACTTGTCCAAGTTAATCATACATTTGTCTTCCGATAATTCCAAGCGATTCAGTGAGGATTGAATAATTCTCATATTGGCTTGGTGAGGTACAAGCAGATCAATATCCGTTTTCTCCCAACCCGCTTTACGAAGAGCTTCATCCGCAGCATTCCCCATAATGCGAACAGCAAACTTAAATACCTCAGCGCCCGCCATATAGATATAGTGCAAACGTTGGTCAAGAGAGTTCTGCGAAGCAGGATTACGAGAACCGCCGCCTTCAATTTTCAGAAGAGGACCTCCGGTACCGTCAGCGCCTAATTCAAAGGATTTGAAGCCTCTTTCTTCCGGCACTTCGCCAATCACAACTGCGCCCGCTCCATCTCCAAATAAAATGCAGGTATTGCGGTCCGTGTAATCGGTAATTTTGGACAAACAATCTGCGCCAATGACAAGCGCGTATTTATATGTACCTGTCGCGATGAAATTAGTGGCATTCGCTAATCCATAGACGAAACCTGAACAAGCTGCTGATAAGTCAAACGCCGCTGCTTTCTTCGCTCCCAGTTTCTCTTGAAGAATACATGCTGTTGAAGGGAATGACATATCCGGTGTAATCGTTGCTACGATAATCAAATCCAGTTGATCTGCTGTAATCCCTGCATTCGACAGCGCTACTTTGGAAGCTTCAAAGCAGAGATCAGACGTAGCTTGTCCTTCTGCTGCGATTCTTCTCTCACGGATGCCTGTTCGGGACACGATCCACTCATCATTCGTTTCCACCATGGTCTCTAGTTCTTGATTCGTTAAAATGCGTTCTGGTACATATTTACCCGTTCCGAGTACCCCAACCGGTATTAAGTTCATGTTGTTATATCTCGCTTCCCGCGGCTAATTTCGGCAGATATGGTGCCAACCAAATCATTTTGTAACGCGATTCTTGCTTGACGTACGGCATTCTTAATAGCATTTGCATCGGATGAACCGTGACTTTTGAGAACTAGTCCATCAATACCTAGAAAAGGTGCAGCTCCATGTTCATTATAATCCAACTTCTTGCGGAATTGCGTCAACCCAGGCTTCAACACGGCTGCTGCAAGCTTGGTGAATATGGATTTCGTAAATTCCTGCTTTAAAGCTGAGAAAATGGTGGACGCAGCGCCCTCCAATGTTTTCAACATAATATTTCCAGCAAAGCCATCGCAAACAATAACGTCACATTGCGCGCGCAGCACCTGCGAGGACTCTACATTACCCACAAAATGAATCGGAGCTTGTTCCAATAAAGGATATGCTGCTTTGGTTAATTCATTCCCTTTGGTCGATTCCGTCCCTACATTCAACAAGCCTACGCGAGGTTTGTCAACACCATGTACTTTGGAACGATAAATGCTGCCCATAATCGCATATTGGATCAATTGCTCTGGGGTTGCATCCATATTCGCTCCCAAATCCAAGGCAAGCACGCCATGACCGTCCATCGTCGGGATCATTGGCGCTAATGCTGGACGTTCAATGCCAGGAATTCTTCCTACAACAAGCAATCCAGTCGTCATTAATGCGCCAGTATTACCTGCAGAAATCATAGCTTCTGCTTCTTTCTCTCGAACTAGTCTTCCTGCCACAACCATGGAAGCGTCTTTCTTCCGACGAACCGCTTTAACCGGCTCATCCTCGGCTTCAATGACTTCTTCCGCGTGACGAATCGTTAGGTTATCCGGCCTCTCTGTGAGGTGAGCTTCTATCGTTGCGCTGTTGCCGACTAGAATGATATGTACGTCCTTCCACTCTTTCGCCGCTGCGAGAGCACCCTCAACTACGATCTTAGGCGCATGATCTCCGCCCATTGCATCAATCGCGATCCGCATGGAGCTTGTCCTCCCTATCTAGATGTTGCTCTTTCTTCGAATGAAAGATGACAAAGTTGCCTCGAAACACCGTCTCTTCGCCCACGTAAGTGAACACCTCCACACGTGCTTTCCCTTTGGAAACAGATCGCACATAGGCTTTGGCGACACACTTCTCTCCCAGCTTTACTGACCGAACAAATCGAATATCAGCCGAAGCTGTTAATGCAATCGGATCGTCGATGACAGCAACAGCCAACGAGTTGGCTTGTGAGAAAATGTGATGTCCTCTGGCAATTTTGGTTCTGGAAAAAATATGGTCTTCTTTAATTTCAAAAATCGAAATACCGCTCTGATCCAACTGTAAGTCAATGACTTCTCCAATAACTTCATCAATTGGAAGTGAACGTACAGGATCATACGTCTTGACGGCCATATGCTTCATACGTTCCCGCAATTCAGGAATACCGAGCTCTAATCGATCCAAGCGGACAGTTTGGATACTAACCCCAAACGTTCGCATCAATTCCTCATCCGTCATAAATGGGTTCGCTTCAATGGCCTGCAGCAATTGCTGCTGCCTTTGTCGTTTAGGAAGGCGTTCGATGGTAAGCACCACCTTATCTCGTGAGATCTCATCTTATTACCAGATACTAAACTGTAGTATATTAAATTTACAACCAAAAAGAAAGCAAAAAAAATAGCACCTCACCTAGGATGAAGTACTATGTCCAATCTTATGCTTTTACGATCTCTCTGCTTTTGTAAGTTCCGCAAGACTTGCACACGTGGTGTGCTAGCTTCAGTTCTGCACATTGGTCACATTTCACCATGCCTGGAACTTCCAATTTAAAGTGAGTACGGCGCTTGTCGCGACGAGTTTTGGACGTTCTTCTTTGAGGTACTGCCATATTCAAAACACCTCCTTATACGAATTTCGGCGTTGCCTTATTCTTTGTTAAAAAAGTCCGCGAGACCTGCAAGTCTAGGATCAATCTTATCCTGCTTACAGCCGCAATCACGTTGATTGCGATTTTCTCCGCACACGGGACACAGACCTTTGCACGCTTCGTCACAAAGTGGTATGTACGGTAAACCGACCACTACATTCTCTACAACGTAAGGCTCCAAATCTACTTTATCCCCAACCACCAGATGAATATCCTCGTCTAGCTCTGGATCTTCTTCTTCCGGCTTTTGCATGAAAACTTCCTTGAATGGAAGCTTAATAGTTTGGTTAGTGTGCGTTAAGCATCGGGAACAGCTTAACTCCAAGTCTAGCGTTAACGAACCGTTAACTTTAACTACTCCTTCTTCATACTTTGCATGAAGATTCGCATGAACAGTTCCATGGCTAAGAATGTCTTGACGACCCTCGAAAGGCTCCGTCAAATTCATAACTTCGCTCATAGGTACCGATTGCCCTTGCAGAGATAGCTCTCTAAAACGAATTTGCATGATATCACCCCAAACAAACAAAGATTATTATATCCATTATGCATACCTTTTGTCAATTTAAATAATATTATTTGAGCTAGATATGACTTATTTCGGAGGCAAAGCTGCTAGATATTTCAAGGCATCTTCCATCGTGCCAATCTCGACGATTTTCATCTTCGTCTTGATTTGCTTTGCTCTTTTGACCGCATCCGCATAATTCTCGATCTTGGTCCCGTCTTTGTAGGTCATATTTTTGGGTGCAAAGAAAATTTCTGCCTTTTCCCGATCCGCAGCAATAATCTTATGTTGAATACCGCCAATCGGTCCTACGGTGCCATCTGCTTCAATTGTTCCCGTTCCTGCAATGCGATACCCCTTCGTAATATCCTCAGGTACAAGCTGATTGAATATCTCTAATGAAAACATGAGGCCAGCTGACGGCCCCCCAATATCTCCGGCTTTAATTGACACCTGCTGATCCTCCAGATCGGCCTTTACCGATTGCATTCCCGCTGGAACGACACCAATCCCTGCCCGCTGTACCTTTTCTCCCTCTTGTAGCGGCAACGCACCCAACGTCAGCGTCGTCTGCATTTCCGTTTTCTTCCTAGCATACGTAATGGAGATGGTGTCTCCTGCTTTTTTGCCCGCGAGAGAGTCTAGTAGATCCTGCGCTACTTTCACCTCTTTGTCCCCTGCCTTCAAAAGCACATCACCTGGTTTCAGTACCTTCTCACCCGATAAACCTGGGACTGTTTGAAGGACCATTACACCCTCATGATCAATATGAAAAGGGATCTTGGCCTCTCTATAAGCTGCTTGAATCGCACTAGCCTGTGAGGTTAACATGACGTATTCCTGGCGCTGTGAATACTCTTGCTCGGACTCTCCTTGCTTGAGTACAGACGTTTTGGGCTGGATTTCTTCATACGGATGAATGAGTCCTACCAAATAGTTCACCACATTAGCATCCGCTACGCGAACGGTCGTTAGCATAAGCTGCCCTTTTTCCGGGCCAGTGCTTTTGGATATCGACACCATCGGCTTGATTTCTTCTGCAGTCCCCGGCATAAAAACAAAGTAAGGCAAACGCACAAAAAACAGCAAATATACAATAATGATCCCTACGAGCGCAGAAACTAGGTAACGTCTTGTCGCCGAGCTTCTCGGATATCGATATGAATCATTCGACCACGAACGAATCGTGCTCTCTTCTTCCTTATCCATACAGGTTCCCCTTTCCTGTTGCTTTCACTTGTTGTTTGGCCTACCTATTCTCGATGAAAGCTTGGTCTAATCGCTTGCCTACTTGCGTACAATGAAGCATGTTCGATGGACGAGGTGATGCTATGCCTAATGCAAGATTCCATGCCAAACTCACCACACTGGTGTTGGGAGCTTTGGCTGGACTGGTCGTTATATCTGTCATTCTATTTCCTGACAAAGCTTTTCAGTCTTCTCTCGAAGGGCTGACTATTTGGTGGAAGCTCGTCTTTCCTGCCTTGATGCCTTTCCTTATTATGGCCGAGCTCTTAATTGGCTTCGGTGTCATTCAAGGCACAGGCGTGCTCCTAGAACCGCTAATGCGCTTCATTTTCCGCCTGCCCGGCGTTAGTGGCTGGGCTTTGGCATCAGGCATTGTTATAGGATTTCCAGCGGGAGCTAGAATTACTGCATCGCTGCGCGAAAAAAACCTTCTTACACGTACGGAAACAGAGCGGTTAACGGCCCTCTCGCATTTGTCCAGTCCGTTATTCCTAATCATGGTTATCGGGATTGGATTCCTTCACAACGCCAAACTAGGGATCCTACTTGCGATTATTCATTATATTTCCGCTATCGCAACAGGATTCTTGATGCGACAAAGCAAGCAATCCATCGCCCCTCTTGAAGCAAAAAAACTAGTATTGAAACCGAAGGAATCGACTTCTATTGTGAAATCTGCCCTCATGACCATGCGCCAAGCGTATTGGGAAGATGGACGTGCTTTCGGTAAGCTTCTCGGAGATGCAGTAACCTCCGCTGTGCAAACGCTAATGTTGATTGGCGGATACATGATGATATTTTCCGTACTAATCAATGTAATCACCATCACTCATTTTGCCGATATCCTTCGTCCCGTCACGCAATTCCTTCTTAGCTTCATGGGTATTTTCACAGACACAACACCGCAATGGATCAAAGGATTGATGGAAATTCACCTTGGTGCCTATGCTTTTAGCCAAGCAAAGGATCTCTCTCTTCTGCCGCAAATGGCGCTGCTCAGTGCCTTCCTCGGTTGGGGAGGCTTGTCCGCCCACGCACAGGTTGCTGGCTTCCATCAGAAAACCGATGCTAGATATACATTTTTCCTACAGTCTCGCGCGCTACACGCTGTACTTGCCCTATTCACAACGATTCTGCTCTGGAAACCATTGCAGCTGCTCTTGTTAGATACAGAGCCCAGTTTTCTCCGACTAGACTTAGCGAGCAATTCAGCTGCCGCGGCCCCCTTCCCCTTGAACGGCGAAACGGCATGGGGCCTATGGGGACCAATGCTGATGCAATTCTTTTTCATTTTCACCCTTATGTTGCTCGTATCGGTTGGCCTGCGCCTCTTCCAGAGGAAAGTAGTGGATTAACCAACTTTATCTTGAAATTCCTTTCGATCTAGCTTCTAGGTCTGAGGGAATTTTTTGCGTAGTTCCTCTTCCACTTCTGCTGGTACCAGATCCTCGACAGGTCCATGGAACTTGGCAATCTCTTTCACGATGCTTGAGCTCAAATACGAAAACTGTGGCTTGGACGTCATAAAAAACGTTTCCACATCTGGGTTCAGCTTGTGATTGGTCGATGCCATTTGCAATTCATATTCAAAATCTGAAACGGCCCGAAGTCCACGAACGATAAGTCTGACATTACGTTGTTTCATATAATTGACCATCAGATCCCGAAAACCATCGATCTCCACATTGGGAAGATCCGCGGTTACCTTGCGAAGCAGTTCCATGCGCTCTTCTAGGGTGAATAACGCATTTTTGGATGTATTGTTCAGCACCGCTACAATAAGTTTATCAAATACTTTTGCTGCTCTATGTATAATATCAAGATGACCGTAGGTAACCGGGTCAAAGCTACCTGGATATACCGCAACTGTAATACCGTGTTCTTGCCTCATCATGCTGTTCATCTCCTTCAATTACTGAGTCCTATGGATGTGTTGTCGCGTTTAAATATGGTAACAGCTGTATCTCCATAGTCTGCTCTACGTAGCTGCTTGAAGCCACCTATGGTTTCTAACAATACATCCTTAGCATCGTGCTCGACTACGATCGTCGCGTCCGGTTCCACAATGGCTTGTTCCTCCATCGTTGTCATCAGCTCAGCAATCCCTTTCATCCGGTAAGGTGGATCGAGGAATACAAGTTGGAACTTCTCCGCCCGCTTCGCCAGTACCTTCAACGCTCTCGCCGCATCCGTACGGTAAATCTCCACCTGATCCTTCACTTTGGCGACTTCAACATTGTGCCCAATGGTATCAATGCTTTTCTTCTCGATATCAATAAAGACCGCCTTATCCATCCCACGGCTCAGCGCTTCAATCCCTAGCCCGCCCGTGCCGGCGAACAGATCGAGTACCTGCCCTCCATCGAAATAAGGTCCGATCATACTGAAGATCGCTTCCTTCACTTTATCAGTTGTTGGTCGTGTACTTGTACCGGGTACAGCCTTTAACGACCTGCCTTTGGCCGTGCCTGAAATCACTCTCATCTGTGCGTTTCCCTTCCATGCTGGTTCATTCTTTTGCTATCGTACCACAAGCACTAATCTGACACAAAAAATTTATCACTGCGATGTATAAATTTACCGTAAAGCGGTCATCCTTGAACTATCGACATCAGAGAATGTCGTAGACAACCGCGGAGAAGGCTTACGTTTCCCCATAAGCTCTTCATCCGGTTTCTCCTCTCCCATGAGGCGGCTGCGCAAGCAGTCGCCGTTATTATTTTATAGGACAGTTTGCAGCAACCCTTATTCTATAAGGGTTTATTTGACTATAACAGAGGCAAAATTGCATATAGTACAGATAGTACAATTTAATATTGGGGACGCTTTGGGGACGAAAATTTTCAAAGTAAAAAACACTGCAACAAATGTATTCCTAACATAGCCTACTATATTCGGTAAATAAACTGTACTAAAGAGATCTTGTAAATAAACTGAACCTCTTTGTTCAGCTAGTATGTCTCCCTAAATCCGCCTCTTTCAACAAACTTCTTTAATCGGATCTGTTCAAAATCCTCGAGTGTCAAGCCTTTATTTGCAACAATCGGATAAATTGCTTCTATAATATCAGCTAATTTTTCAACATCCTTATTCGATGAATTATTAAAGATTTGCATTTTAACACTTCTCTATATTCATATGGTTGGAGGACCATGTTTGAATATGTAGAACCTAATTTCTCGATGATCTGCGGAATCTTATCTCTTATAAGCTTGTTATATACTTTCATTTCAAACGATTCAGTGCCTTTTGTCGAAAAATATAACCCAATATATTCCAAATAGTCCATAATACCTAAGGTGAAGGTTTGAATCCCATTCGCTAAAGGGAGAATATATATTGAGATACAACTTGAATCTGAGTGACGACGCTTTACTTTCGGCGTACAAAGATGCTCTTATAATGAATCTAGATGAAGAGTTTATTGAATTACTTGAAAAAGAGTTGATTAACAGAGGCATTACTTTTATACGACCATCAAAGGAAGAGAAAGAATACTAATATCTAGTTAAAAAATGATGGGCGAATGGGATCTCACCCTTCACCAGAAAAAGCCCTGCTAGTTTTTTGCTAGCAGGGTTATAGCTGAAATTAAAAAAGCCCAAGGGTTCCTCCCTTTGACTTTTAACACCCTGCAAATATGATTCTACCTTTTAACCTTTTCGATTCTATTCAAATGAAATCTGAAATTGAATGAATATTAAAATAATATTTATATTTCATTCATAAGTGACATATAAATAGAGGGTTTTCATATTGCGTACAGACAAAAAAATCGAATGAATAGTTATTGATAACCAAAAAACAGCGCAACACCAAGCCCACATTGGAACGCCCCAATCTTTAATGTGTTCTGGAATAAACGAACCCATATAGAATAAGACGATACTTATTAGAACCACAGTTAACTGAATAATAACAGCCCAAGTAAAAAAACAAATCAACATTTCATACCTACTTAACTGCGCACCGGGTAGTCGAGTTCTTAACACAAGTAACGGTCCGCTGCTCACTGTTGCAATAATTGTTATACTGGCAACATTGAACCCAGCGAGAATAGAGATTGCAGCTATAACCTGACCGCTAATTTGCTGAAACTTTTCAATTAATACAGTAAATTTCGTAACAGATAAAGCGGTAAAATAAGTCATTATTATTGCAATTACAATAGGTAAAAATACATCCACCAGTAGCTCTGATTTAGTTGAATTTTTCCAATATCTCTTTAAAGTGACCCAAGGAAAATTGTTTGCTTTAATAAATGAAAGTAACATTAATTGTCAACTCCTTAAAGGTGATCTCTGACTGGCAATCTCCTTAAGAACTAACTCCACTGAACTCAACATAGGCTGATTATTAGTATCAACTGCCACTTTCTTTTTAAATCGTTCTTGAGAATCATCCATTTTTATTACCTTTTCAGCACCAGCAAGCTTACCCCGCACTACTATTTTAGTAACCCCTTGTTTATCTTTATAGTCTATTAAAAGCGGGACAACTTTTTTAAGTCCTTCACGCTTATGTTTTGCTTGAAACACTAAGTTAACATTCGTTGCAGAAGTTCTGTCAGCGTCCCGTTGCAAAGCGCGAACAGCTTCATTTTCGAAAGCTTGTGCATCGACAGCAGTTACCTCAATCTCAATTTTATTAACAGTATTCAGTTGCCTGATGCTCTCAAAGAATGAATCGTTTACTAATGTGCATATCTGAATATACGTCAAGTTATGACCAGCTATACTATCTTTACCCAACTCTTCAATGTATTCTTCAAATCGAGCCCTGTGCAACTTCATATTTGATTGTAGAAGAAGAAAACCATCTGATTTTCGAATTAAAAAATATGTAAGTTCGGTCTCGCCTTCTCTGGTTTGTTTTGGATTGGGCCTTTTTGTTAAATTATCAGCGTGAATCAGTTCTCCCGTTGTACCGTATTCTGCAGATGACATACGACCAAAAATAAAATGCTCATCCTCTTCTAGATGATCCAAGTGCATTAACCATGAATCTCCATAACGCTTAGTTTTTGCCTGCATGTTTAACGAGTTTATTTTTTCTAAAACATCAAAAAAAATAATTGATTCCCACTTGAATTCATCATACTCTATGTTTTTCTTTTTCATTTGATAGTGAAGGTCAATTTGATATGCATTGAAGCTTTTAAATTTCGTCGTCATGAAATCATCTCCTTATGACTTCCAATATTCGACATTAAATTTAAATTACCTCCATATTTAATCATTTATTCCTCCGGCTGTCCGGAAGCCTTCCGTAATCGATTAGCTAGCCAATTGTAATATTTTTGCTGTTTGCTCAATTCAGTAATTGTTTCGGCCAAAGCACCAATCTTTTTAACTTCTGCTTCATGCCATTCAGGTTTAATCCAAGTGTTAATGATCGTATTCGCAACGTCCTTATCCAATTCAGGATCCTCCTCCAATGCATACCCCAGTTGTTTATTGTCATTCAAACGATTGATTAACTTCATTGCATAATTTGTATCCACTGCCCAGCCGCATGCTGCAATTTCCCGGATCTGTTCTTCTTCGGTTCCCTGCTGTTTCACATCTTCATATCTGCCGTTCTTTTGAATGAAATCCACATAACCGGTAACCGGATCGTTATACCGGATGTAATAATCGCCCTCCGCTGCCGGACGTGCTGTCCCTTTCATGGACAATGGCATATAACTCTGCCATGTCTGGCCGGCGATGTTGTTATTCTTCGTAAAATTGGAACTCGTGAAGTGAGCAGTCTCATGCTGCCATTGAGCAAATATTACAGTTGGGAACCAGCCAATGATTGCGCTGGCCTCCTTTGCCTTTCCCCACCAATAGGTTTGATCCTTAACATTCATTTTTGGTTCTCACCCTTCTGTTTAAGCTGCTCAAGTGCATTTTTAATAGCTGGCGGCCATGGTACACCGAGGACACCAAAGTTCTCAATCAATGACAGACCTTCGCGACCAGCATAAAAGTAGATCGCAAGTGTTCTAAAGATCGGCGCATTACCACCTATAAACTGATCAAGATGGACGGCAAGGAAGATCACAAGCATGACAATGCCCTTTCGGATACCACCCCAGAACATCACATCGCTATTTACGTTCTTACACTTAATGGCGCCTAAAACACCAGTTACGTAGTCAGCAAACATCATGTAGGCTAGGAGCTTGAGTGATACATCCCACCCGCCAAGCGCAGCTGCAATGAACGTACCAACCGCAGCTACGAAACCACTAAAGATAAACTCCCTTTCCGTTGCCCCTGCTGCAGCTGAATATAGATTTGTTGCTAATAGTCGTACATCCATTAAACACCTCTTCTTTCTGCCCAATTCATAGGCATAAAAATAGCCCCGAATGGATCGGAGCCACAAATTCTGACAAACATTTCACTTGATCAATGGTAGAATTAATCTAATGCAATTTAAAGGAGTCGATACGAAATGGAGATCATGAATATTAATATTGGATCTTATACCAAAGAGGAACATAGTGTTTACATTGGAAAAGTATCAAAATTTCGCAGATTAATAAATAAAGGATTAAGTTCTAAAGAGGCAGGTAAGATTTGCGCTCGTGAAATCATTAGTGATGAAACTGGTCCAGGTGATGTTTTAGAACGACGTTACAAAAATACCAAAGATCCAGTTGATTCATTTGGCCAACATGTTGAACGGATAGATGAAGTATGTGCTGGTGTAGCAAATGACTGCATTGAAAGTGAAGAACCATTTAATGGAATTTTACCATATTGATTTATTGTTCAAAGACTGGGTTGCTCAGTCTTTTTTTATTTCCAACCAAGGGGACTCCCACAAGTCCTGCGGGCTAATATCTCCTGTTGTTTGAGCAACAATCCATATCTCCGTTTCCGCATGAACAGCTTTGACTAATTGCTCCGCGCATTCAAATGCTTGGGGACTGTCGAAGTAAACAGGTATACCTAGTCTCTTGCGAAATAACAAAGCAATTACCTCGCCCCAACCGTATTGAGCTCCTTCTGTCTTTCGAATCTGATTAAGAATTCTAAGACGCACTTCAGGTGCGAAACTAAGACGTTTTACAATGAAGTCAGAATAAGCATCAAGTGATCCATAACCAGCACTTCTAAAGGCATTGGCTTCGAATATCACACCAGGGCAAACAAAATAGGCTACGTGAGAGTATTCACTCTTCGTAGCCCATTTGACTAACTCGCCTATGATTCGATCTTTTAACGTTGGATCTCGACGACGCTTCACGAAAATAACGTCACAGGGTTCGAGGGTTACCATACAATCGCCTCTCTCTCCTCTGGAGTGGTAGCAGCGATAACTTGTTCCTTAAGTAGCCAATACTTACCGATATTTGAATTTTTATGCGTGAGGCCAGCGGCAAAAACGGTTTTAAATTGATTGATCGTGTGCAATTGTGGAATGCCAGATGCTTTCCACGGAAAGGTACCTGAAACCATGCCAGCGGTTATTGCGTTAAGCATGCCTCCCAGGTTGATTTGAGCATCGTAGTCGAAATCGTAAGTGTTATCAGTGCCAAGTGCGTCTGAGGTGAATCCCGAGAGAATAGCTTCATTACATGCTTTGTTTAATTCTGCGATTTTAGCGTCAACTGGCGATACTGCCTCGGGATCGGGGAAGTATCGTTGTTCCCGCGTTTGCTCCACATATTC
Organism: Paenibacillus plantarum; assembly: GCF_013141695.1. GTDB lineage: Bacteria > Bacillota > Bacilli > Paenibacillales > NBRC-103111 > Paenibacillus_E > Paenibacillus_E plantarum. Next base: position 612,312 of record NZ_WHNY01000075.1, on the reverse strand, counting down.
GCCTAGTTCCAAGTCAAATGTGTAGGAAATGTCCTCAACATTTTCGCTGTCTATCCTAATTGTCTCTATCTTAATCAGAGAACCTATCGTATAGGTTATATAACTTGTTTCGTCGTTGTCGTCAATATCCTGTACTATTACATCGGTATCGACTATTGTATATATCTTAGGCACAATACCATCCTCCTTATGTTCCGATATGTAGAGCGTAACGAACAGTACCGCTTACATTTATGGCCGAGTTTGTGTAGCCAGCCTGTGTTGGATCTCCATATAGCTCAAGTTTGAAGTTTTTCATGAAGTAGATAGGGTCTTGTCTAAGTTGTACTAGGTAAGTGTAATCTCCTCCTGCGTTATGCTCATCTCTTATAAACAGCGCACCTAAAGGGTATAGGTTAGGGGATTGACCGGCATTGGCGTTATTGGGTATTACCATAGGCATGGTTTCCACCTGATCGTCTATGGTCAATCTAATATATAGAGTTGATCCTACAACGTAGTAATCGTCTCCGCTGTTGATATAAGCGTTCACGCCTACAGCCGCCACAGCGTGCATTATAATACCTCTTTTGTTTTGAATATCAACTACTGAATGCCAAGTACGAGGTGCTTTGTTATTAGCGTTCAAAGTCGCCGTTCTTGTGTAAGTTGCTTGTATTGCTGTTTGTCCTCCCACTGGTTGCCACGCCCCTCCGTTATACCATTCTAAATAGCCACTTGTTGCACGTAATTGCGGCAAAATATTACTCTTGTAAATCCAATCGCCGCCTGCCGATATAGCAAATCGCTCAGTGGCAAGATCGGTTTCTCTTATTGAAAAATTCCCACCGTCTGTTACAATGTGCCAATTTTTATTAGACTGATCTGTTTCAGTTAGCGTAATTATGGGGGCTCCATTTGATATTGTTAGCCCACCTGTCATCGTATCTCCTGCTTTATTTAAGGGAACATAACCCTTTACTAAATCAGCATCTAATCCGCTACCTGCTCCGTCTACGGTTTTTATCTTGGTTAATACGTCAGCTGCCGTATAGGATGTTGCAGGCAATGCCGCATTAGCAACGGTAGCTACCGCATCGACTGTATCTTTACGCGCGATATCTGCCGCCGCTGAAGGAACCGCCACTTGTGCGCGCCCGTTACCGTCTCGAGTAATCAGCGTATTAGCTGTCGCAGCCGAAGTCGCACCGTGAACACCAGTCGTTGCGGTCATATGCGTATTCGCTGCGGTCAACGTAGTCGGTGGCGCATCGTACCAATTTGTTGTACCGAGCATCGCCTTAATACGGTTCGTAATCCACGAAAATAATTGCGTTATCGTTCCGACTGAGCCTGACGGAGTCTGCGCCGGATCTGCAGTTCTATTCCCTAAGACGGTGTCCGTTGCTGCTCCGTTCGCGAGCCCGGCCGCTGTAATTTGCGCGCCATTACCTGTGGTACCGTCGTGCGTATGCGCTGCTTTCGCCACTGCGTTATCGATCGCGTCAATCAATGCTCTATAATTTTCTCTGGTTACATTTTCGTTCCCAAGCGGCTTAGGTAAATTTAATTTTTCTGTATAATCAGGCACGATGAAACGTCCTCCTTTTTATACTGCATCGACTACCCCGATATTGTCACGGATCTTTACATCCAAGCAATCTGGATCAATCATGACACCAGGTTGCAAGTTGTCTTCTATGACGTTATTAAATATGCGTAAGCCATTGACGCTAAATGCTTCGATCCCATATCCCTGTGTTGGTGAAAAGTCCGTACAGGTGATCAAGTTATTTGCAATCAAACCTCGACGGTTATACCCTACAATAATTGCGGCCGAATATTCATTGATCCTGCCGTTTAGGTGGATATTGTTCTCGGTAAATATATATTGTTTTCCGCCTACATAACGAATCCCATTTTTCCCGTTATTCCTGATGTGATTTTTAGCGATTATCAGACGCGATGATCCTTCTGTAACTTCGATACCATAGCCGTCATTGCTCAATATCTGGCTATCAATGAGATTGGCATTGCCGGAGGCTATGTCGGTAGTATTCGTTAATAATATGCCGTTTCCGCTGTTGAATTCGATATTACAAGTTGTTACATTTAAGTCTGCGACAGAATCGACACTTAAGCCATGCCGAGTATTGGACTGCACAAAACAATGATTCAAATGAATTTCGTCGTTACCTCGAAACAACGTGCCATCATAGTAGCCAATAATGGCGACTCCGTCTCCTTTGACATTTGTCACACGGCAGTTCAAAATATTCGTAAAATAGCTTGCTTTGAGTTTTAGTCCAGTAACAATGCTTGATTGATTTCCTTTGTTCCCATCGATATTTAATCCACTGATCGATAGATAGGGACATTGCTCCAGTAGAAATACATCTGCGTTGCTATTAGCTTTCAGCTTGAGGGTAGCCCCATTACTTACAACACTTATATGCGATTTGTTATACATCTTTAATCCAGTTGTGATATAAGTACCATCCGGTATAAAGATGGATGTACCATTTACTAGGCTATCCAGACAGGCTTGTAGGGCTGCAGTGTCGTCCGTAGATCCATCACCTTTTGCCCCAAACTGCTTTTTGACGTCTAATTGTGTGCCACTAGAAGGTTTACTCCAGCCCATTACGCTCGTCCCCTTCCATATGCTCTAAACGCTCCTGTCGCCACGATTGATACAACCGTGAATGGTTTAAAGTATTCCTCAAAGACCTCACCGGCTTTAACTTTGTACATATCAGTTTCAATCGAAAAAGAAAGATCAGCCATTCCGTCATTTGATATGACAAAGCCCATCATCGGAGTTGTGAAAGTTTTAGTCATGTTGGTCGTTCCGCTGAAAGGTTCTTTTGCAACAAGACCAAAAGGCAATTCACTCATCACGGAGTTGAATAATACAACCGGAACGAAAAATTTGTTACCATCTGTTGTGGGTATGACTGCACCCGCTTTGCCGTTAACGTCAGTCGGAAATGCATAAGACATACAAGTTTCTCCTTCCTATTCACAAAATGTAAGAGCAAGAGAAGACTCATTGGAATTGTGTACCCAGATCTCAAATTGATCCCATGTAAATCCAATTGCATCGAGTTCATCCCAAGTTGGGTTATATTCATTCAGCTCATTCCAAATTAAATATCTAAACGAATATAAAACTACAAGATGAGCTGGTTTAATTTCTTCTACAGCTCTTTGTATATCAATAAAATTAGGCGGTGTTCCAGCCGTATCAATAAATCGAATATTAATTTGAAAAGCCGCAGGTTGAACTATTATTTCTACAGTGCCATGCTCATACGATGCGATTACATTATGAAGCAATTGCATATTAACAGTTCCGGTTCCGCGAATCTTTGATTTAATTACGGATCGTCTTTGGTTGTTTGGCTTAGTTATGTCTGTTGTAATGCCAAGTATGTTCTCCCAATTTATAAGCCCCCACGTCGCCTGGTCCACGAAAGCTTGGCTAAATGCATCGGAAACACTAGCGGAAAGGTTGTCAAACTCTTGTCCTTCAGTCTCTAAAATAACGCGAGTCTCATAAATCTCTTCATACAAATCAGGTAGTACCTCAAGCATCTGTTTACCAAAAATACTGTTTAACTTGTAATCACTCACTAAGTACCACCGATCCTTTTACGGCCACCGATCCTTCACTCACAGAAATATTTCCATTGGTGCCGTTCAACTGCAACGATGTATAATCTTGCACACCTAGTACGTCCAATAGAAGTGCTCCTAACTTCGCATACTTCACAGACGGATCTGTCCCAAAAGCAATTCCTGACAAGTGAGACGACATTGCCTCCTCAAAATCTGCTTCAATTTGAGCAAGCGAACTTATACCATTCCTGACAACTGTTGCAGTCACATTAATAGTGACTGCAGTTGCAGCCGTCACTGTCACATTTGCCCCTATGGGCGCTTTTCCTTCCCCAGTACCCGTTGTAGGAGAAATATAATTCTGTATGTTTTGGACAAGCTGAGGGCTTGCGGGATGCTTACTTGAATCAATGATGATAACCTTTACAGTACCTGGACCATTCCAAAGTGGTTTAACTTGCACTCCGCCTACCCCATCGACTTCCAATGCCCATTTCATGTAATCAGCTTTATTTCCTGACGCAGAGGGCAAACGTACTTGTTGGAGGAACCTCTCTCGGTACTCTTCATCAGTTTCGGTATCCTCGCCAAGAATCAACACATCCGTTAGACTCGCAGTAACTAGACCGTTAATGTAATCTAGTGGTAGTATCGTGCCGAAGTTTTGATTTCCAATCTTGCCGGCTGTCTCGCATTGTAATTCAAATTGACCCGCGCTGAGCTTCAAGATGACGATGTAATTAAGGCCGGCCAATGAAAACCGACTACCGATCGGGACATCCAACGGAACGTTGGATGCACCATAGAATAGCCCTTTACGAATGGCAAAGTTCGCCTGTTTTCGGGTCATCCCAAACGCTTCTGTAGCAGCATCCAAATTTTCATCAGTTGCTGTACTTGGAAGTACTGCTCTATGACCAGCATCTAGGGCAATGAATACGTTAGCTAATTCAAGAGCAGCTGGAGCCAATGCGTCATAAATAATGCTACCAGGACGCTTATCAATGTCATCTGGTACTCTGTTAAGCATCCGTTGGAGTATAGCTTTATAGGTTTGATCCTCATACACGATTAAGCACTTCCTTTGTAGACTGGAATCTCCCGTACTTTGAAACGACTGTGAATTCAGCCAATGCCGAGTCACCGGTGACGGTTATTTTCATATCTTCAATGGCAGTAATTCGATCGTCCTGAAGCAACGATTCCTCAATGCGCCGCCAAATCTCAGAACGGACGTACGATTCCCTTTTACCAATCAACGACTTATACTCTCCGCCATAATCAGGCCCGTAAACAAGATGCTCAAATCGTTCTGTTTGCATGATCTTATATACGGCCTGTTTGACTGCCTCAATACCATCAACAATACCGACAATACGTTTGTTCTCATGATCAATCCTATATGTCTTGCTGTGATGCTGCGTTTGAAATAACTGGACAATACCAGCACCACCTGTTGGTATCATATTTACACCACCCGATCAAAGATTAAATATTGATTACCGCCCTGCATCCGAAATAAGATCACCGCATCCTCGACTTCAAGGCCACGACGAATGATAATTTCCTCAGTGAGGGAGGATCCTGTTATCCCGCCGATGTAACTATGGGAATGACTAAGTTGTATCCTATACTCTGTCAAGCTCTCAGGGACAATTAAAAAATCCTCATCGAGTGTAAACCGCTGATCCACGGTCACTTCGAGAGGATTTATCTGTGTTACACTGCCAAATAAAATAGCAACGGGAGCCCCAGCATCAACCGCCCCTTTGCCAGCACGCTTAATGAGATTCGCTAATGCGGCTATGTCCTTACTCATCCATACACCCTTAACGCTAATGACATCGTATGTTCATCTCCTTCAAAAGTGTGGGTACACTCGTCAACCAAGAAATATTGATTAATACCAATCTCCGCTATATTAATAGAAACTGAACATCCCGCTCGCACCCGGGTATCACCAATGGCATCAACTATAAAAGATCGTGTCTCTCGGTTCTTAAGCTTACTTAGTGTATTGAGCACTTCATTAATCTGAGCTTCATTCAAGCCGTCATCGACTTTTTGATAAAGTTGAAGCCTACCCCACTTAGCGATATTGGAGCTATCCTGTGCAATATATACGTTTCGGCCTACTACTTTTGAGCGCTGCCCAGTTTCCTCGCTCTTTACATCTTGTACGAGCTTAATCCGATTGTACGTGTCCGAATCGATAGAACGTGTCATTTTGTAATCATAAGCCAAACTCAAGTCACCAATTGACATATCCAGTTTCCAATCAGCAATATCGCGTAAAGTCAGTTCGCCAAATTCGTCGTAAAACACAAACGTGCGGCCTGTAAACATCGTTGTATTGCCAAGCGCATTGCAAATAATATCAAGCAACTTGCTGCCGTCCTCGATGGTTCGAGGTATTTTGTAAGTCGTTTCAGCTAGTACGCCACATTTAAGTCCAGTGTCATTTGCAATCTTTTGGACAATCTCAGTTGCACTCGCATTTTTAAATACGTAGGTGTCACTTCCCATCAGATACCGCAACTGGTCATAAGCCGTTATCTTCACAGCTTCGTCTCGTCCATCGTCAATCTTGAATATATAACCATAAAATACAGGCTGTTCATCAAACGTGACACGTACCACATCACCTGTGTTGTATTTAAACGCGGCATCCTCGTATATACCGCCCTTAATAAACGTGAGTTCAATACTAGCCGCTTGGCCGACTCGGTAAGTCTTATATGTAAGCCCAGTCACCGGAAGTTCCCACAACGTTCCGTCCTTATTGTCAATTAATACCTGAAGCAAGAAATCACCTCACGTTGCCGGCAGCTTAAGTATGCTACCCACGGCCAGTTTTTTGACATCCGAATCCTTCAAGCCGTTTATTGTCTGAATGTCTTTATATCTAGAACTGTCGGGTATTCCAGCTGCATCCGTATAAAACCTCATGGCAATCTTGGTTAAAGTATCGCCATCTTTGAGTACATAAGTGTCTGGCCGTATCCGCTCGTCTGGCCTTCTGGTGGACTGCTGGACGGCAACCACGTTCCCAGTGGCGTCGGTATTAACCGTTACCCGGCGAGCCGCGTAAAATACGTACTCTTTAAGAGAAATACTAAACTCAATGTCTCCTGGCGAGCCCGCAATTTCTTTCCATTTAAACTTTTCGATAGAAACAGGAATATTTAACTCTTGTCCGCTAAATCCCTGAGACGCCAAACGTTGCTGCCAGTGAGCTACATAAATAAAACGGATCGGGCGTTTCATCGACTTCCAGTTTTCGATAGCTCGAACGTAATACATCGGTTCATACAGCGTATCCGTTGCTAAAAAAGGATAAAATTGTGCAGGGAATAACCCCTCGAATGATATCTCACGCAGTTTCGGACTCTTTATAACGTTGATTTCGCCGCCCCGAACTTCTGACCTGCCATCATTCGCACCCACGATATCATAGGTTTTGCCGTTACTGCCACTTAAAACTTCAATCTCTGCTGGATTAACTGGCAACTGAAAGCCCTCTTGGTTATTGTTGAAGCTCAAATGGATCTCATAACTCATGTGTTAGTCACTCCATCTACAGAGCTGTCCATGTGCGTCTGTAAAGCAACTGTAAGTTGCCCGATCATATCCTCTACATCCCCTTGAGCGTGGTAATGATTGTCCCCTGTCACCTGGACAGTTGGCGTCAACGTGATGAAATTCTGAATGCTTTTCATCTCTGCCAATTCCCTCATCGCTTTCAGGTCCTCGTTTGAGATATCAACCGTATCACCGATCTTGCCAACCTCGTTCACCCTGTCAATATTCGGGATATCGTCCCATCCACTCAAGGCTGCACCTACTTTGTCGAACATGCCACCAACAAAATTATTACCATTATTGAAAGCTGTGCCATAATCCATTTGTCCCATACGATACTTCGATGATAAGTCGGACACGTGACGACTAGAAGATGTTGGGGCCTCCATATCGCTGAGTTTGCTCATATCCATTTGAGGTATGATACTTATATTTGCTTTTGATACTTTGTTAATTCCTTTGACAACCAAGTTTAATGCACTTACAATGCCGTTAATAACAGTTCCAAAAAATTCAGCAATGCTCTTTCCTAAATCAAAAAATAACTTCTTGACCGCATAAACCGGATCATGAAAAATATTAGCCAAGAAGTCAACGAAAGCAAGAATCATATTCCATCCCAGTGCGATGCTGTTATAGATAGCAGCGAATGCTACCATAAAAATACCCGCAACAATTCCCATAACCTGCTTCGTGGACACTCCAAAAGCATTGAGTACAGTAAGTAGTAATGCAATGGCACCAATCACCGCGAATATGGGCCACGCTGCTACTGCCCAATGTATGAGCCATTTTACGGTTAGCGCTGTAACGACAGCTCCAACGGATACCAGAATATTTTTTGCGATTCCCATATGATTAGATAGCACTCCCACAAACCATGCCGTTCCATTGGCTGCTTTCCTCAGCGCCCCCGAAATGCCCTCAAAAAATTCATTTCCTCCAGGTGAGTTCATAAGCTTATTGACTTGCTCGATGACAGTACCAAATCCCTGGATAGCATCATTTTTCAGAAGAGTCATCACATCACCGAACGTCTTAGGCATTGTCTTAAATTTAGCATTGATGTCATCCGCCGCCGAAAATAACGCTCCTTTGATAATCTTAGCTGTAATCGTTCCTTCAGCCGACATTTTCTTTAGCTCGCCCTTGGTCTTTCCGGTGTACGTAGCAATTGCTTGGGCCAGCATAGGTGCGTTCTCCATGATGGAACGAAACTCATCGCCTTGAAGCTTACCGGATGCCATTGCTTGTGTTAGCTGGTACATACCCGCTTGCGACTCTTGCGTCGAAGCTCCGGATACCTTAAAGGACTTCTGCATGAGCTCCGTAAACTTTAAAACCTCACTATTCCCACCAAATGCATCCCCAGCTAACAAACCAAGTTTCGCAACGCTACTCGCCATCGTAACGTAATCACCGCGCGCTCGGTTAGCTGCATCAAATACGGCAGCCTGTAGCTGCTGAGGCGTCTGCTTGCTGTCATTGACAATGTTTAACCGGGCCTGAGAGTTGATATAATCATCACTCACTTGCATAGCTTTTTTAGCTGCTGCGATGGCGATATATGCCGACGCAATCTTATCCATGTTTCCCGCTAATCCCCCAGCTGCGCTTGACCCTTCCCTGATGCGTTGGTTCACTTGTCCCTGCAGCGCAAGGATTTGCTGTTCTAGGATAGCAATTCGCTGTAAAGCTGCCTGGAGCTGTGCTGCATTACTTCCGCCCACATTCCTATTAAGCCGCTCTACTGCAGCGAGGAGTCTAAGGACAAGCCTTTGCAAGTTAGTAAAGAACACCGTCAACGAACTAGACATTTCAAGTCGAATACGTGCCGTTATTTGTCCGAGTTGCTGTTGAATCCGGACTCGCAGCGCTTGCGCCTGCGTAAGCACGCTCGATGAGTCTAGTGTGATTCTGAAACTAATTGTCCCATGCAGCGACTGCCTTAACCGACCTGCTGTGACGATTGTAGAATCCATCGCCTGTTGCGCTCTGGTAAGCGTGCTTGAGAACTGGTCGAAAAGCTTGAGACTTGCTCCTACGGTTGCCAATAACTCTCACCTCCTTACTGGATCAATTTTTAGCTACTCCCTTTACTTCCTTTGCCTCTTTTTTAACTACCAGTGCAATAGATGCGAATATATAAGCTCTTTCAGAGGCTGGACGTTCTAATATTTCATGCGGAAGCTTCTTAAGTCTATGTAAAGCAAAATGAAGAAGATTGGCAGTTGAATCAGGATCGATCCGCATCCCGTTCTCGTCCCAACCTCCTTCGATTAGTTTTTTGCTTCTTCCATCAATTCATTTATATCTTTATCGTATCCATTAACCTCTTGTACTTTCAGCACCAAGTTTGTATATTCCCCTGGTGTAAGCATACGTTTAATGAGGTTATCCGCGCCGTAAACACCATACGTTTGCTGTAACTCAGCATCTTTAAGATCCGGAAATACAACACTGGCAATAACAAGTTTTAACATATACTCTTGCTCATCCGTCTCACGCGTATTATTGCCGTACTTACCTTTGATTGTTTTGATGCAAGTTTTGCGGATATTGTCGCTATCTTCTTGCAGTACAGCTTTCACTTTCCATGCAATAGGCTTACCTTCATCGTCCTTGAAACGATCGGAAACAACAACTTCCTCTACAGCGTCAACTGGCGCTGCATTTTTTGCGAAAAATGCACTTAAGTTACTCATAAATAGAATCCTCCTTATCGGCTATTAGCCTAATGTTGGTGCAGCAAAAGCGTTTGGCATATCCCAGTCATCAAAAGTGAAGCTTACTTCTTCCTCAAGCACTTCTGAATCCACGTCGAATGCAGCAACTGTAATTTCATCCAAGTTAACATTTTTAAGAATGGTTGTCTGAGGGCCAATCGTGGAACTAGGATCCTCGTTTGTAACTTGGATATCGAAGTACGTATCTCTTCCTAGCTTCGTATACTCCAGCATCAATTGTCTAAACAATGACGTGGTGTAGTAGATGGTCATTGTTCCCGTTCCAGTAAAGCCGTTAGCTTTATTCTGCGTGCCGTTCTTGCCGAGCGTTTTAATTTCTTTCTTATTTTTTTTAACCTTTCCCTCTAACTTTTTAGCATAAAACATTTCCTCGACTTTGCCGTTAATCGTTGAATAGGCTCGAGCTGATTGTCCGGATATGGTATCCTTCGCTTGCAAAAAGGTCATCCTACTTCACCCGCACTTTGTTATAGATTTTTTCGATTGCATCCACCGGCTGCACTGCAAACTCCGTGTATACTGCATCAGTATCTTCGCCTTGTGTAATCGTTATGTCTGTTTGCGAATCAAAATTTTCAATTGCACCGATCTTTTGTAATGCTTCCATATACTTCACATACTCATTCTTAAGCAGGTTACGACCATCGGCGTTATTATCCACATTACCGATATAGTAATTATCAAAGATGGTTTTTAAATTATTGTTGATCGAATCCAGGACACGGAGTACGCGGTTTTTAGAGAAACGCTTGTCCTTACTCGGCGTGTAGCTTGTAAATGAATTGATATCCTGAATAACAATAGCGCGCCCTTTACTCTGAGCAAATAGAAACTCTCCAGCTAATACCGCTGTTTGATTCTGAGTATTGGTATAGCGCGGGCTTACATCAATGGCGTCATCATAAGTAACTCGAGTCAAGGATTCATTGACCTGTGCGGCAGCTGTTGCGCCTGCCACCCAAGCCGTAGCAGAAGCAGCATCCAAAACAGTTCCGTCCGATAGGATAACACCGTTTTTAACACTGATAACACCTTCATAATTTGCGCTGGGATAGTTTTCAAGAATCGTTTGAATTTTTAAACCCTCATCGTCGCGCAATCGTTTGTTAAAGGCAACGTATAGGGCCTTAAGTGTTGGATCACTTGATACAAGTGCCATCGTTTGAAACTCGTATAATTCAACGGCCGTAAGGTAATCGGTGTGATCACCATTAAGGATTGTACCGTCAGTTCCACCCGTGAGCGATGCCCCAGCCGATGCTGTAAGCGATCCGCTTCCGGTCCATGTAATCCAATTGTTTGCCACTAGTCCTGCGATGTTCGTTACCGTTTGTTTATCGACCTCTTCTAAGGCTAGTAGCGTTCGTACATCGAACTTTGAACTGTCATCAACATTGGTTTGAATGACGATTTTCAAATCATTTCCTCTCAAGCCTCCATATTTAGCTGTAGCAGTCAAACTGCCAACAACCGCTGTTGCTTTCGTACCTGTGTTCAGCCTGTATAGGAGTAACTTACCAGCTCGCTTGAGTGATTCTCTCACAAGCAGCATGTTAGCGTCCGTCATATCGTAACCAAGCAGCGACTTCACGTTATCACCTGCTTGAAACGTCAATATCTGTTTCGATGGCCCCCATGAGAGCTTTAAAGCCAACGTAACCGTGCCACGTTCTCCTAATGTTCCGAGTGAAGAATCAGTGTTAAACGTGAAATACGAGCCTGGGAGAACCTTATTCTGCACTATCCATGTTCCACCGGCCATCTATTGCACCGTCCTTTCTAAAAACTCATTAATAAGATCTATAACTTTTGAGTTCGTGTAACTTTCACCATCGACCAACAGAGCACCAAGAATGTCTTTCTGAGCACCTGTAAACCTTTGAGATCCTATGAATTGTTCTTTAGTGTATAATGGCTCCTGCTCTTTTCTCGTACTCATAGATGAACCTCCAGTTCTGATTGCATCATTTTCGTTAATTCAGTCTTTTCTTCTAGAAGGTGTACTCCAAAACTAAGAAAGAAATGAAGCACTTCATCAATAATTTCATATTTTAAATTGGTTGCACGCACTGGGCCGCCAACATTGATAAACTGTAAAGCTTCATAAAGCCGCTCAGCCATTTCTCTACAATCTGATTTCTTTGTAAGGCTATCTTCATTAGGGAAGTAATGTACATTGAAAAGTAGCGAACGAAAAGATCGATTGTTCAATTCTTTTTTCTGGCCACTATTCAATTGCATGACAAAAAAAGCAGGCTGCACAAAGCCCTGCTTCACTTGTTCTGTATATATTGGAAGGTCAGGAGCCAGCACATCCAACTTCCCGATAATCCCGTTCAGGATATCCTGTTCAATCATCCTACCACCCCAAGCGCTGTTTCATGAATCGCTGCAGCTTTTGTTCCAATATTGCCACCAGCTCCTGCTCGAGCTCTGCGATGGATACAGTCAACATAAATCGACCCTCCACCCACCCTCGATGATTACGAGTCCGATGACCATACTCAACATACATAGCATATTCCACTGGATTTATTATCTCGATTTGAATGTTAGAACCGACTCGTTGAATGGGACCAATACTCCAACCTCGACGCAAATCTCCGGAAAGCACAGGAGTGCGTGCAACGGTTTTTGCATACAGCCGCGCTGCCAATTCCTTTATGCACTCTTCCAGGAAAGTATGAGCATGCTGTTGAAGTTGGTCTAAACCTTTCTTAAAATCCTGCAAATCCGAAAAACTAAAGTCGCCTAAGCGGCTCATGCACGGCCAACTTCATTCAACATGATCTCTTGATGCGTTGGATACCGAAACGGCTTTCCAACTTGTTGAAACCTAATATTCATTCCATCTTGAATAACGTTTATCTCACTGCCCGCTCTGATGGACACATCTGGGGAGATAAAGAGCTTAGCATCATAATCAATCGTATTGTCGGTACCTGTGCTCGTTACTCCCCTAAGAGCGGTTTGTGAAACAGCGCAAGGCTCATCCTGAAGCACTATAATCCGCTGTTGGCCTGTAACCTTAGTCACCGGATCCTTAACTAACTGCAATTCAGTGACCGTACAACGACCTTCATACGTCATTTCTATAGCTACCCTTTCGGCTGCTACGTTTCCGAAGCCCAAAAGACTACCACCTCAACTTCCTATAAGCAATAAGCTGACTTTCATATCTCTGCAAGAAAGATGCACCTGGTCCAGCTTTAACCGTAGTCTTAGATGAACCGAATGTGGTTGTAACATCCCCGCGTTTAACGCTCTGAATTGCCTGCTGAGTTTCCGGAAACTCAGAAGCATACTTCGTCCTATACTGATCCTCGGCGATTTGTAACACCACATTCACCAACTCTTCCGGAACAATTGGAATGTTACACCAAGTTTGTATAGCTTGAATGACCGTCTCAATCGTAAAGATAAGCCGGCCATCTTTGCCATTGTCTTCTACAGGAATAGCTAGCAGGTCCTTAAGCTTGCTCAAGTAATCATTTGTCGTCGTCATCGTCGCTATCACCTGAATCAATAACACCATCTTTAATAAGGAGGGCTTTATCTTCTACAGAAACCTCTAGTTCTTTTCCTGTAGGGTAATAATTACCGCGATATTTAACGTTTTGAATAAACTTCACTTTAACATGCTTCGTCTTTTCTTCTTGTGCCTTGGTTGTCATCTACGTTCACCCTTTCCGATTAATTAATTTTAGAAATATAAATCTGATCAATACGCTCGAAAGAAGGTAGGGTAATCGCGGAAACGATCGTCTCCACATTGACTGGGTGCGGCTCTTTTATGGTTGTAATCGCGACACCAGTATTTACAATGGAGACATCAGCTGAGGTACTACCAGACATAAGATCGGATTCCTCTGGTGTAGTTCCAAAATACGTATTGCCAAGTGATCCCTCTGGAATAAGGGTGAAGTAATCATCGGGATAGAACAAGTTGCTGCTACCGTCCTGCAGAGCAAACTTCTTGTTATAGACGGCAATCGAAACACCTAATTTATTTTGCAGATACTGTTTCATAAGCGCATCCGTCATAATGATGTTCTGGCCACCAAGGGGATTCATATCTAGACGAATGGCTGTGTTGGAGAGAATATAGTTCCATGTCTTCCGCGTACAAATCCCATTCAACGGACGAACACCGGTGTCATCCTCAACCGTATCCTGCCAGGTTTTAATATCACCTACGATATCCGCCGTTGGATCGCTCCATTTGTCCGTACCAGTTAGTGTGACCTTATGGGAAGCTGGCATCTTGTAGTCGTAATCATAGTTCAAACGATTAGCTACGATGCTGATCTTACCCGTTGAAAGAAGCTGCATAATCATTCGCTCTGGATTAACCATGGCGCCGCCAACAAGAGCTGATACATCGTCGTAAATATTATTGATCAAAGGCATCAAATAACTTTCATTATCGCTAGCAGCTAAACGATTTAATTCTTGACGATCTTTTTCTCCAATACGCATCGCTTCACGGAAGAACGGCATTTCCGTTTCTACCTTTTTAAAACCAATGCGATCACGAAGCGTGGCCTTTGCATCAAACGCCGACGGTAGCAAAGCAACAGGTAGTCCTTTGGAGCCTTTGATCCACTTGAGGTCCAGACCCAGTTGCTTCTTAGCCGGGAATAACGTAGCCCCAAGATAAGGAATTGCATTAGAAGTGTTTGTATCGTAATACGTTGCAATGTTCTTTGCATTAACGAGATCAAAAATGGTTGGCATTTAATTCATTCCTCCTTCTTATTTCAAAAAAGCAATTTGTTTAAGTGCTGTTAATTCTTCAGGGGTTGGCGCTGTTGGGATTTTAGCGAGATCAATAAAACCATGAACAAGCATTGCACCTGCAGCAGGGCCGAAAGTTACATCAACATCAGTGAACAGCACGCCTTCAGCATTGGACACACCTGCATTCGTTACTGCTTTTTTCGCCTTCTTCGTGATGTCGGTTAAAATGCCATTACCAACGATCGTCCCAGCTGGAACAATCTTCTTGCCATCAGCATTCGCAACAATTCCAGTGTCATCAACTGTCACGGCCAAATTCACATAATGATCCGGGAACTTTAAGATTTCCTTCCTGTTATTCGTATAGATTGTTTCTGTGTATTTCATACAATCATTACCTCCCAAGTATTATTGAAAATACGATTCCCTTGCTTTATCTAACCCTTCAGATTGCTTAGCGGCTTGCTCAGCTAGACGTTTACCCATGTTGTTCTGATCATCTCCTCCGCCAGAACCTGGTGTCTTACCATCTCCAGGAGTGATACCTTTGAATTGTTGCTGAGTAGACTTCTCAGGAACAAATAAAAAAGCCTTGCTCGTCTGCAGGGCTTTCACTTGATCATCTAATCCACTTTTCACATTTCCAGTATCATCGAGTTCCACCTTACTCTTATCGAGTAGTCCCGTTACGATTTCAGGATCATGAACCTTGCCTGTTAAGGCTAGCTTAAGGGCCGTATTCAATCTAAGTTCTTTCAACTCCGATTCATACTTATCTGAAGCAGCTTTATTATCTGTTTGCAGTTGTGTGATTTGTTCCTGCAGTACCTTGTTGTCACCAGCTGCTTTATTTAGCGTTTCAAGTTGCTTATCTCGCTCCTTTAAATCATCTTCCGCTTTCTTCTTCGCATCGGTAACATCTTTAAATCGATGTTCAGGGACCCAGCCTTTATAATTTGTTTCAACACCTCCTACAATTGCAGCTATTTGGGTATCCGAGAGCCCTTGAGCTTTCAACAGGTCTTTCAACCAATCCATTTTCTCAACCTCACTTTTCTCCGATTGTATCCGGTGAATGAATTACCCAGTTTAGTGCCATTTGGTAGGGCAACAGAAAAAGGACTCCTGATAGTTCAGGAATCCTAAATAAAATCACACTTTTTTCTATGATTTAAACCAAAAGAAAACTGCGACTTGAAAACGCTGTTAATTAATCTCTATATTATTTCTTTAAAGGCAAAAAACATTTCTTAATTATTCATCAGAAGAAAAATTCTTAATTTCACTACCATCTTTTCCTGCTAAATAGTTTCTTTCCGATTTTCCAAGCAGCACCAATAGCAATTGCTGGAATGATAATGGGGGCAGCAGCTACAGCGGCTGCTCCAACTACAGCTCCTGCGGCAACAACAGCCCCACCAACTGCCGTTCCTGCAATTGCGGTACCAGCTGCTGCAATAGTGCCACCAACCGCTGTACTAGCTACTGCAGACGTTACAGCAGAGGCTGCTACGACAGTAGAGGCTGTAGCGGCAGCTACCGTACCTGTAACAGCACCGGTGACAGCTGCTCCAGCCACCATTGCGGCTCCACCGACTGAAGTTGCTGCTATTGCCGCGCCAGCTGTTGTTGCTACACCTGCAACTGCTGCTCCTGCTGCAGTCTGAGCTACGGCAGCTACTGCTGCTCCTGCGACATAAGCTGTTCCCGCTGATATAGCAGTGTCAACTGCTACATCTTTTACGGCTTCTTTCAATTCTTTTTCACCAGTAATAACATCAACCAGGTTAGATCCAATACTTAGTCCAGCTCCAAATTGTGCACCGGATTTAGCTGCCTGAATACCTGCGCGATGTGCGTTAGATAGATTCTTTGTAGTGGCATAAGCTTTAGATGTAACTACTGCATTTTTGTTACCTGTAATTTTTTGTTCCAGTTGCATGGTCTTTCCTAATTGGGTAACTTGTTTATTGCTAATATCTGATTCTACTACTTTCATCCCAGCTTGTCTGGCCCTTTCAGCTAAGGCAGTGTTGCCTTTATCTACAATAAGTGTCTGACCCTTGTACTTTGCAAAATTAATGTTTCCATTGGCTTGCCCGACTTTAGCTTGAGCAAAAAACTTTCTCCCATTTTTTTTAATCACAAAATCAGCGACTCCATTATCGTTGATTACCATTGTGAGAATACCATTAGCCGTTTCGTTTGCTGCATGTAGGTGTTCAAACAAAAATCCTTTGAATCCTGATTTTCCGCCGCGCTTTGCATTTAACTCACATAGTTGCTTTGCCAAATCCTTATTCACTCGGGCCTTATGCATAATTACAGTCATAGATTTTTTAGAAGTTTGTCCCCCTACAATTATTCCTGTCGATCTGGCAGACTCATTTTTCTTTTTCCTTACAGAAATATAGGATTGGGTTGTCTTCTGATCATTTTGTTTATTAGTTTGTTCATTAATAGAACCATATTTTAGTACAGTCTTATTTAGAGTATCTCTTAATTCCTTTATTGCCTGATACCTATTATTCAACCCAGGACTATTTATCCCGCCTAAATTCTCCATGTTCTACCAACTTCCAGTTAAATTTTAGGAAAATATACCTAATTTATAATATATATCATACGATATTTCCCTGTCTATCAGAAAACTTGGGCGAACCTTTATAAGGAGAAACTACTAGATCTTTGCCTACAATATAAAATAATAAAGAACTTGAAATAATTACAACACGAAACAACGCCATAAATTATTAAATTATAATTCTCATTTTGAGAATATTAAGAACAACGGAAGCACGAGTTCCTGACTTATGGCTTCCGATACTGTATTCAATTAAACTGCTCAAAGCCAACTAAATAAGCACCCACGCAAATGTGAGTGCTCATTACTTACTATCATTTTCTTTAATTCCAAATCGTTCCGTAATTTTCTTAATGTAATCATCAACAAAGTTCGGATCATTAGGGTCTAATTCAAGCGGCCGGTCATCAATTCCCCCAATCCGCTCCCCTTGCTGCTGTGAATTCTTCTCCATACCGCCACCCCAATTCTTCAACGATGCCCAGGAGCACCAGATGGTTAAAATATGATACTTTCTCTGATGAAGACATTATAGCATACTCTCGCGATGTCTTTAACTCCACATCCACTTTTCTAGCAACTTTCGCCATTGTTTCATTGAAAATAGACAAAGTAACCAGTTTACCAAGTGTAGATACATAGCTAATTCCGCCATCATGGCCTACGGCTACGATGGCGGAGAGAGAAGGATATACACCAAAGTTCTGTATATCAAATACATTTAACCTTGTTCCTCTTGGATGATTATGTGTAAGTATGATTGAATTGTTTTCCGCCGATTTAAGCGCATTATGCATATCTTTTGTAAACTTAACTGTATCGATCTCTCCTGTAGCTCTCCCAACTTCAGACCCCGAACGGTTGTGCATCAACACCACCGTCTCCTTACCGTTTTTATATCCTTGACGCGCTAGTTCTCTATTTGTATCAGCCAGTTTTTCAAGTACATTCTCATGCACCTCTGGTAATTCTGCAAAGTAAGCTGCCTTTGGATTATACTTGCGATTAGGTCCTTCTCCTGGTGGTTCGGTAACACTTCCATGAACATGCTGTTTTTCCCACTCAGGATAAGTCATGTCGCCAGGAACATCATAGGTCTTTCCTTTGGGGCTCCGAGCTGCCCTCTCTTTAACATTATCTTCAAAGTGCGGTATATCGACGGTTCTACATCTCGCATGAAATGGCGCACAATTTAGCCCGGCCTGCGCTTCTGAAACCAAGAACATAGTGCCATCCATTGTACGGCACTTATCTGATGTTTTCTTATCTAGGGTGGCAACGTTCTTAAACTTTTCAACGTTCAGCTCTACATACGAAGCCCTACGAGAAGCTCCAGAGAAATAGGCTGACTCTGTTAGGATTAATGTTTCCGCGCGAGCACGAGACACACCCATACGCTCTGATAGCCTTTTTATCATCATCTCGGATGAGTCGCCACGAATTAAACCTTGAGTTAGAGTTGTCTGAAGCTCATGAATTAGCTTGGATCGATCTACCCAAATCCTCTGACTGAAGTTGCTCCCATCCGGCGCCCAAGGTGTTACAAGCATGTCATTAAGCTGGCGTGTGTTTAGTTTAGCGAAACTAGCTCCAAGTCCTATTCCCTTTTGGAGTTCAAAAATGCTTTGATAATAATTATCCTTATAGATGCCACCAAACAATCCCGAAGCCCCAGCTTGACGCTTTGCTGATAGTAATTCGATATGCTGCCTCATTTGAAGCTGCAGTGACTCTAGCCGGCTCATTCGAACGCGGATACTCGCATTCTCTAACTCCTTCATCCATCGTTGATCAATTGCATTCTCCCTGCCGGCTTTCATGTAATCCTCTACGGACCATTTGAATTCTTTTAATTCGCCAGCTTTCAGCATCTGACGTGCTGTCGCTAAATCCACGCTATTGTTCTTCGCAAACCTCTGATAAAACACATCCAAATCCTTCTGAATCGATGCCATCGCTTTACCATATTCACGATTCATGTTCTGTACATAAGCTTCACCTCTAGCAAGCTGCGCCTCATTCAGTTGCTCCATCCGTCCGGCCCAATATTCTGCAGATCTCATGCTGATGTTCCATTAAGTTCATTCATATAAGCTTCATCCTCGAATGCCTTCTTTCGATCGGACTCGAGTCTTTTCATTTCATCTTGCGTATTTGTCACCCACGGATGGTTCGCAACGATCGTTTCATCGGATATGACACCCACACTGTTCTTGGCGTTTGTAATGGTATCCATCTCGTTGATAAGAATATCTCGGTTTAAGATGAAATCGACGGCTTCCCCTGAGTAATCCCCTAACCCACTGTTGGCAAGGTGCGTATCAATGAACCAACGCAGTTGCTCGAGACTAGCCTGAAACTCAGTCTCAATGTCATTGGCATCTAAGTCCAGGTCCTGGTAAAGAAACTTTAAAGCAATCCCACTTGGACTGTTTCCAAACTTGTCGGACTGCGTATCGACGCCGCGCCCAAACTCGTATATATCTTTGCGATTCATATCTTGGTGGGTTTTATATGCCTCGGTGTCGATATCAAGCGAGAGTGTATCTACGCCACCATCATCCATTACCTTTACGGCCCGGAACACCGAAAGATTACGCCTAAACTCCCCCAGGTCCTGACCATCGTAGTTTTTAATTACATAGATGCTATTAGGTAGATCATCAAGGTTGTTGGAGTTATCGCTTTTCTTGCGATCATAATCATCCACCAAAGCTTGTACGAATTTAACAAGAGGCAATTCATCTTCATGATATTTGAAGCAGACAAATGGTACACGCTGCCAGTTCAAAGGCAGCTCACTATCTCCCTCTATAAAAGTGAAGTGAGTCCCATGATCACCAGCCTCTACGTCTGGATTCATGCCAACGCCATCAAGGACATACCGATACACTCCAGTGGTATCCCAAAATTCAATCTTCTTGATCGTCTTTTTCGTCTTGCCTTCGTACACATCAACCTCGTAAACCCGAATAAGCGCATCCAGCTCAGTGTGAGCCGCATCTCGCCACAAAGGAATACACTCCTCAGATGGAATTCGTTTCAGTGACAATACGCCGGCAGGATTGTAGTAGATATGGACCCAAGCTTTGCCCTTATTGATTGCTTCCCGGCCAAGGGATTGTAACAAGCGCAAAAAAGACTTACTGAAAAAATCCTTCAGCAAATCTTCATAGCTTTTATTCTCCGTTTGAATACTTAAAGGCTTACTGAGCAAATATCCAACTTTTTGATCAACGAGCTTTCGTACAAACCCATGTGGTAGCTTATTGTTAGCCAAATGAATGGCTTCAATAGGTACGCCGCCTTCACCAATCGTCATGCGTTTATGTTTCAAGACATCATGCTCTAACCCATAGTACTGCTCTCCGATTAGCATCAGCTTCCTTAGCGGATCTCTCTTCCAATCACTGATCTCCTGTTGGATGATTTCTTCAATACCCATAGCCGAAGCAGCTCCGGCCCTTAGAATAGCTGCAATGTTTTGCATTTCTGGTGTCACCGTAGGTTTACCTCCAATCCTTATTAATCGAACGAAACGCCAGAGCCTTTTCGTATCTGCTCCATGGCATAACGCAGTGCATCCATCGCATGGTTGAAATCATCGATCGGTCTATTAAGAAACCGCCCTGTCTTATCCTGGTCCCACACGTAGCTAGAGAGCTCCATGCTAACGTTTGGGCAACGGAACTTATGCACGATGATTTCATACTGTTGCAGATACTGGATACCGTTTATCACGCTGTCCTGCCCCTTCTCAGCAGCACGTATCCGATTTATGCCATAACCCCGGATCTCATCGATGGACTTAGGCTCTGAAGAATCTGCAACAATCTTTTCCTTCGCATAGCTCTTCTTCTTAATGATCTCTGCAATTTTGTCATTGGTCAGAGCCCCCTCGTAATGTTCATCGAATATGTAGATCTTCTTCAGATCCTTATTAACGAGAGCTGCAATGAAAGCACTAGGGTCATTTGTGTATCCGAAATCTAAACCGAATATGGCCTTGTAGCCGGGCAGCTTAGCGATGTCCCGCCATTCGAATTCCTCTTCACACCAATTCTCAAAGATAGCCCCTTCAGCAATTCCCCAGTTACCCTCACCTTCCACACGATAACGCTTCGGCTTATGCTTCCGCATCCATTCGAACAATTCCCGGTCGTCGTCCCCCAGGAACTCATTACTTTTAAATGTAGTTGTTAGAGCAAGGATATTAGGATTGGAGACATCAAAAAAACGCTGCTTCAACCAATGGCGTTCATTCCACGGGTTAAAAGTCAGCGTCAATTGTTTAAAGTAGCCCTCCGGAAGCTCACCACGGATGGACATATCAATCTTATCAAAATCATCTTCGTTTAATATCTGGTAGGCCTCTTCAAACCAGGCCCAGCACAAATAGCCCGTATCCACCGTAATCGAAGTGATGGACATCGGGTCATCTAGGCCACGAAACAGGATCTTCTGACCAGTTGGTTTATATGTAGCCTCGAGTGGGCTTTTCTTAAACTGCCATAGATGAGCAACTCCCAGGCGATGAGTGGCCCATTTAAGCTGAGCAAAGGTTGAATCCTTATGTGCATTAAAAGTCTTCCGGATAACAAGCGTATTCGCTTTCGGCATCTTCATCATGTGGTAGATATGCCATAGTGCAGCGGTAACACTCTTCTTGGACCCCCGGCCACCCTTTACAACACGGTAACGACCGCGGAAGCGCCAGAAGTCCATGTATCCTTTACCTATGGTCTGTTGCAGGCTTACCTCACTCATGTAGATCATCCTTAAAGACGACTGGATCCACCACGGTATTGTTGTTTAAGGAATTGACCTCAGCCTGCAGCTTTTGAATGCGCAAGTCACGCTCCGCATCAACAAATCTATTTTTCAAATCGATTGCTTTCAGCTTCTTATCTTGCACCCTAGTCAAAGCTTCCTCCAGGCGCAGCAGATCATCAATTACTCTTATGTCTGATTCCTCAATCTTTGTTGTGACTAGCTTATCCATTGGAACAACAACACTCTTTGAAGTACCAGTCTTCTCGTCGTGAATGGTCTGGACATCTTTGACTGCAATTCGCTCCTGAATGACCTTCCGCTGCTTTTCAGAAAGTGCGTTTCGAAGATTTTGGATTCGCTGCAGCATACGTCTTTCTCTTATTGAGAGAAGAGTTATTGCTTCATCGGCTTGCCGGACCGGATCCGTCTCGACTTGCCGGGCTAGCTCCTGCTCATCTTCTTCCAGCGTATCCATCCAAATGGATTCAAACTCACCGGTGGAAACTGCTTTCTTATTACCTGGCGGCCCGCCATAACCACCACGGTTACCAAGCGCATTCTTACTCCCTTTCGGAGCTCCGCCTTTATTACCGACAGCATTTTTATTACCTTTCGGCGCACCTATTCGTTTAGTAACGTTACCTTTCGCTTCATTAGTAACGTTACTTTTCAACGATACGTCCCACTTGTCTTGGCTCTTCCATTTTCTTATCTGGGTTTCACCAAGGCCGAGCTCTGCTGCAAGGTCCTTGAGTTTCAACTTGCCGTTGCTGCTAATCCAAATTTGTTTTGCTTTATCCCTATCAGGACTCCGTTCTCTTGGCATTACATATCACCCACCTCCGGAATAAAAAAATAAAAAGCATCAAGATATTACCCTTGATGCTAACGGTTATCGTTTCATTTCTTTAAATGAACTAACAATTTTAGTAACATCTTCCTTCAAGTCAACCATTAGTTTATCTGATGTCCAGCAAATAATTTGATAGTATCTATTATTTGTTTCGACAAAAGTATAAAGAAAAGAAACATTTATACTGTTACTAAGAGTGCCTTGTAGTACCACTTGTTTTGCTGGATTTCCGTTTAGTGTTAAATCAGTTACCGGTGATTGTTTGAAATTAGTCATTATCTCATTACTTTTCAAGTTATCAATAATTATTTTTTGATAATCTTCAAGTCTTGTTATATCTGAGTACAAGCTCTTAGACTCAGGTATTACCCCCATATAGATTGGGACATCTGATTTAATGCTAATAGCACCAAAAGCTATTTCAGGGTTTTTAATATTCATTCCTTTGTCATTTCTTATCCATGTCCCAGGTAAAGTGAATTCAAAAGATTTGTCTGCAGAGACTTCAACATGGCTCTCTGATTCATTGTTTCCTAAGGCCCCTAAAGTTGCAGTTCTTGTTGCCTCATCCCAGCCTACGTGTAGTCCTGTCGCTTCAGCTACACTTCTTAGTGGCAAATAAGTGTTTCCTTCATAATTAATAGGAGTTAGTACTTTTCCGTCAGAATCTTTTGCAGTAAATGGAAGACCATTAACGACAATACGGATACTGCCATCTAAATATGCCGTAATTTCCTTAAGAGTGCTACTCGCTGAAACCCCTGATACATTACCAAGCGTAAAGATAGCTAATGCTCCTAGAAACATTGCTTTTTTGCTTTTAAAGAAAGTTTTCATTTTATTTCCCCTTTATGGTTATCATTTCCTTATGACAAATTCTGCATCAATATCAGATCTCCTCTTTTGTTCATAATTATCCATCCTTTCGCATCACTACCAATCGATACTGCTTTAATTTGATCAAGAAGAAACCCACCGCGTAAGGTTGGTTGGCGCCTACGGTGGGTTTCTCAATTAGCTAATTTAGTTAATGCGACGCCATGGTTTACCACAGCATAGGCTTGGTTTGAGGCTACAGCCTCAAGTAAGTCCTTAGTTAACAATGTAGCATGTACAAACTTACGTTACTAGAGAACATATCATTTCTCTTGTGTTGCTTATATTTCATCCTTCTGTAACTCCAAATCAATCTCAATCAACTTCTTCAGATCCTCAACCGACTTGATCTCAATACGCCCATCTTGAAAATCTTTAACCCAGCGAGCAATGCCAGCTTGTATGATCTTACGATACTTCGACTTGGATTCCAGGATACCTTCGATCAGCGAAAGCTCATGTTTTAATAGCAGCTCTTCATTTTCTTTGTTCGTATTTTCATCTTTCAATTGCGAACACTCCCAACATCCGTTAGAATAGTTGTGAGATCATGCGTTCGTATAACCGTGGCCACGGCAAACATGATCTCACCGGGAGTGTCCGGTGCCTGAGAAGGACGTTAGCGCGTCCTTCTTTTTTATTTTTTAGTAATATCTAAATTTGATTTGGTTATAAAAAAGACCGCCAAATCAGGCGGTTTTCATATTTATTATTGAGCAAACTTTCACCGTAATACTGCGATCCAACGAGAGTTTTTTTATTTTATACATTAAACGTATCCCAATTACTGATAACATACCAAAGTTGAAATGAAAAAATAACAAGATAACTTACATTTGCAATGAAACAAACTTTAAGACTAATTCTTCCCCTACGATACTCTTCTCTGCTGATTTGTTCATTTTTATAATCAGCTTTCATCCTATTGGCTTTTTTGATTAATGAGATTAATTCAATAACACCCATAATCCCCCAGAGTAAGGTAAAAACTGATAAGACTGCGCTAAAAGTTGATAAGAGCATTTTTGAACCTGGGTCTGTTGCTAATCTAAAAGCGACAATAACCAATATCGTGAAAATAAATATACAAAATCCTATTAAACTCAAAAATGGTCTAAACTTATATGATGTCATATTATTTCACCTCATTGATAACTTTCGATGTTTGATGTATTCGCCAAGTAAATAAACTTTCCTGCACTTCCCCCATTGTTTATGCAGCTGCTACTCGATTTAAAAGGACCGGCTCAATACCAGTCCACTCATAAAACCGCTTCTTAATAACATCACAAAAAACCGGATCCAACTCCAGGGTCCTGCATGTCCGGTCCATTTGCTCACAAGTCATAAGTGTAGATCCGCTGCCACCGAAGAAGTCCAAAACGATTTCCCCTCGCTGACTGCTGTTCCCGATCGGGATCTGCAAAAGCTCCAGCGGCTTCTGTGTAGGATGAACATACTTCGTGACATCCCCCCGGGACACTTCCCAAATCGTCTCAGGCTCGGGAAACTCCTGGGGCAATCCTGACTTCCAAATGGTTGTCTGCTTGCGATCTCCATACCATGCCGGCGACTTGCCCTTTAAATGCGCGTAGAACACAGGCTCATGCTTGTATCGATACTGCGACCAGCCAAAGGATGCAGCGTTCTTAGACCAAATGCACTGGGACCTTACCACGATGCCGGCCGCGTTCATTGCACACTCAAACTCCCGTTGATACGAAGAAGGATGAAATACATAAATAGCTGCTTTTGGATCCATTGCTTCCGCATAACAAGAAAATACGGAATTCAAAAAGCCCGCAAACTCCTCTGCGGGCATATCGTCGTTCATTATTGTACCGCGACCATCTGCGGCCAGCCGAGCTGAATCACTCTCAACAGCAACGTTATAAGGAGGGTCAGTAACAACAAGCGCCGCCTTGACGCCCGCCATGAGTTTCTGCACGTCCTCAGGCTTAGTGGCATCACCACACACTAAGATATGCCTACCAAGCTGCCATACATCGCCATATCGAGTCTCAGGTTCTTTAATCTCGTCCAATGCACGCTGGACATTAAAATCATCCTCTTGGACCGGAGTAATAAGCTCAGTGTCCGCGATTAACCCTGGAATCAATGAATTTAGCTCGTCCATTTGAAAACCGGTCTGTAAAGATATCTCCTCGATTGTAAAGAATGCGGATAGCTCCTCCAGTAGCGCTGCCAGCAGCTCTTCATTAGTCCTGCCACGCAAATGGCTCAGACTGATGGTTAAGAGCTTCGCTTCCTCATCAGTTGACTCCACGATCACGCAGATAAGTTCTGTAAGGCCAGCTTCTTGAGCTGCCCTCCAACGCTTCTCCCCCTTAACGATAGTCATGTCACTTCGGACCAGGATCGGCTGCAGCACACCGTGCTTACGGATGCTTTCTACCAATGATTTATAGATATGATCGTCCATTTCATTTGGGTTCCAGCTGTTGGGGTTCACTTGATCTATTTTTAAAGTTTCTATTCTCATTTGCGTTCTCCTTAAGTAATGTCGGTTTTTGAGTAAAAAGAAAAACACCGGTTAGAGTGCTTTATCCTTTCACTTAATGGTGGCATCTGTACGACAAAAAGAGCCGCTTTTTCTGCGACTCTTTGGCAGTTAAATTATTGACTAACTCAAATCTAAGGTAATCCAATCAAATTTATGTATCTTGTTCCTGAAATCCCCAAACGCTTCCTCGGAGCTAAATATAACTTTTGCTGGAGGATCACTGTACAAACCGATAAAAGGAGGATTGGCCGTAATATCTCTAACTCCAACACACCTATTCACAATGTTTGAGTTTTGTTTCTGTTTTATATAGTTATTATTACAATCTTGGAAGATTATCTCTTTTTCTTCGCCAGGAAGAGAAGAATACTTTATTTTGTGATTGTCTAAATAAGTAATGTCTTCAAATCTTATTTTCAACAATTTTCATCAACTCCATTTATCATAACTGCTGCATCTTGATTGCTATTGTATTGTTATTTAACAAAGAGTCTCTTTAAAAGAGTTTTCTTTTCCTCTCTTATTTCTTCAATTGTTATATACTTTTGTCCATAAGTGTTTTGTATACTATGTATTCCTAACTTTAGCGACTGTAATAATACAATAGCCTCTCGACTTCCATTATTATCTTGAAGCTTAGGTAAAATGAATTTAGTGAAATTACGTTTCACTTCAGAATCAACATGATCGTTAGTTAATTGTTGAACTGAGTTTACAGTGTTTATTACTAAGGCGGAAACTCCAGCTGCGATTATATCGAGACCATATTGAGTAAAACCAGTTTCACCTCTTGCTACAAAACCGTACAAAATATTTTTACTGTTATAGTAAAATGTTACTACAAATGGATTATATTCCTCAGTCTCATAATCAATTATCGATCTTTGAATTTCAATTTCGTTAGAAAACTCCATTCTTTCATCCCTCTTCATAAACTATCTATATCTTCCAAATGTTGAAATAACTTGATCAAAAGCATCTTTATTCTCATCACTGTATTTACTCTTTTCAACAAATACTTGAACCGTGAAGTATTCCTTAGAATTATTACTTTCTAAAAGAACCATCTTACTGCGAGAATCTGGTTCTTCATAATCAATATAAGTCCCTTTTAATTCTCCAACATTCATCTCTTTAGTTTCAATAATTTTCGAATATTTCTTTATTTCTTGAGTTTTCATTGAAATAATATCCTTGAAAGTTTTATCAGCAATTGGTGTAGTCTCAAATAAAACGCCCATATACCAGTTGCTATAAATCTTCTTAACATTTGTAATATAAGTTGGACTCCATAGCCCATCGACACTAATTTTAACTCCGCTTGTATCTGTAGAATTAGCAAGTACAATTGAATCCTTTTCTAACGTTGCTGTTCTTGACTCTTCTTCCCACTTTACTTTCATCCCTGTCGCTTCTGCTACTGATCGTAATGGTAGATAAGTGCTTCCATTATAGTTTATTGCCTCTAATTTATTCCCTTCCGAGTCCTTCATTGCAAAGTCAGTTCCGTACAATTTTATTTTGATACTGTGATCTAAATAAGCGGAGATCGACTCTAATACTGAGTCTGCCTTAACACCAATTGAACCACCAAGAATAAATGCTAAAGTAAT
Organism: Paenibacillus plantarum; assembly: GCF_013141695.1. Lineage (GTDB taxonomy): Bacteria > Bacillota > Bacilli > Paenibacillales > NBRC-103111 > Paenibacillus_E > Paenibacillus_E plantarum. The sequence goes on along the minus strand of NZ_WHNY01000075.1, from coordinate 584,420 downwards.
CGAAGAAACAATCGCAATTTTTTTGAATTTCAAATTAATCTTCCTTTTTCTGTTTGATACATTAATAATTCAACTCCGCGTTGAAAATCCCTTCCATGTAATACCAAATAAAAACCTATCCCACAAGGAATAGGCTACTCTGCAAATCATCCGATATTTTCTTCTGAGCCCGCATCACATAAACCTCAACGCTTCCTTTGCTCACCCCCAGCATCCCAGCAATCTCACTAAACGAAAAACACTCACCATGGGCAAGCACATAACACTCTCGCTCCCGATCGCTAAGCCTGGACAATGCATCTTCAATCTGAAACCTCTGCCAATCAGATAGGTTAGCTGGACTGCCTGCCGAGCTCTGTGTGATGTACGCCTGCATGCGAACCGGATCCATTAACTTCTCACGCTGGTACGCAGCCCGCCGCTCAATCCCCCGTTTATTCCCGGGCCGGCGCCCGCTGTCTAGCCATTCAACCGTCCAATCACAATCAGATATCATTTCATTTATTATCCGCCGGTCTGCTTGCAGCATTGAGATCTCGTCTTGTATCTCAAGTACACGTTCAAGACCTTTATTTTCTTCGTAAACTTCTATTGCTTTAATCCTAGCTGTCTTCTGCTCAGCCAGCCTTCTCAACATGGCTGCCGTTTGTTTGTAGCCATTAGATAAATCGTTGTATCCCATTCCCTCACACCCCCGCAGTGTGTTAATATAGGTTATAGGAACATATGTTTGAACCCCCGTGGTCTAGCTAGGAGCCGGGGGTTCTTCTTATTTCTTCATTAGTGTTCAAAACAAATTCGTTTGCACATTTGCCGTCCGTCGATGTTGCATTTTAATATATTCAGGATTAATGTCAATCAGGGTGTAGTTGCGGTTATTTGCAATCGCTACTCTTGCTGTTGTTCCGCTGCCACCGAATGGGTCTAATACATGGCCACCAATTGGTGCCCCAGCCAAAATACAAGGCTCAATTAACTTTTCTGGAAAAGTTGCAAAGTGGGCTTCAGGGAATGGCTGTGTAGCTACCGTCCAAACGCTTCGCTTATTTCGCATTCCACTGTATTCAACTTCTTCACGATCTTCGCGATGTTGTGGTGGCTGACCTGGTGGAGGTGACTCATTCACAAACCTCTTAAACGAATTTGCCTTGCTGCGCCCTGTTCGGTGAATTGTACCGTGCGATCCTTGTTCGATATCCCACCCAGAAGGTATTTTATAATTCCCTCGAGCTATACGTTTTCCACCTTCAGCATTATTAAAAGTATTATTCCCAGTGTATGCTCCTCCACGAAAGCCATTTGCCCATTCGTCTTGAACTCCTGGTTCCTTGATTGCTTCCTTGTCGTAGTAGTAACGTTCGGATTTTGATAGAAGAAAAATGTACTCGTGGGCTTTTGTAGTCCTGTCCTGCACACTCTCTGGCATTGGATTAGGTTTAGCCCATATATTATCCATCCGGAGATACCAACCGTCAGCTTGAAGAGCAAAGGCGACACGCCATGGGATCCCGATCAAGTCTTTAGCCTTTAACCCACTTGGCATTTGCCTTCCTGGACGGACACGGTCGATATCGCCCTGTTTATTAGATAGATACTGCTTTCCATGATACCTTTCGTTAAAACCTTCGTCTTTACGCGGACCTGCACCAGCATAACTATCACCAAAATTCAGCCAGAGTGTTCCGTCATCGCGCAGTACTCTCCAGACTTCCCGAAATACTAGAATCATATGGCCAACAAACATTTCAGGAGTCGGTTCCAGTCCAAGACAGCCGCTCCATGTAGAAATCGATATTGGAGGTACACCAGCCATTGGAATATAAGTAACTTCGGGCCATTCGCTAGCAGGTACACCGTAGTCCCTCAAGCCCCAGTATGGTGGAGACGTAACGCATGTTTGGAATGATTCTGATTGCAACTGCTCGCGCATCACTTTAACGCAATCTCCATAAAGCAGCATATATTCTCTCCTTTCTTGCAAAGTAGCTCAATATACATTTACATTCATCAGAATTTTATCTTTTAGCTGTTTATAGGTTTCAATCAGCTCTGGCTCAATCCGTTCTAACAAGTCATCTTCATCCGAAGCACCGTATAAGTTGCACAAAAGGATGATCGCTTCTTCTGCTTGCTGCAATGTGGGTCTAATAATTTGAATAAGTTCGAAATAACGATTTAACGAAGCGAATATCGCAAATTTCTCACTTGAAGTCTTTAGCAGACCAACTTCATCTTCGTACTCAAACTGATCTGCCGGCACACCCGGAGGAAGCTTTTCTTCAACTCGTAATGCCACGCCTTGCTCATTTCGTTTAACCCACAATAGCTCTTGCTTCCATTTCATATTCGATCCCTCCCAATTTATGCAGCTCCGTTTTCTCCACCAGCCAAGAATGTCTTCACACGTTTTTTGTATTCACTCCAGTCACTAGATAGCTTGCTTGAGCTAACCTTTAATGACTGTGCGATTTCCATCCACGTCTCGCCCTTACGCTTGCGAATTAGCAGCTCCTTAAAATCGTAGGTTAAATCTTCATATGTTGGACCCTGCCCACACAAAATATAATTCTCCAGCTCGTCTTTCCCCACAAGCTCTTGCTGTTCTTCACCTTGTGGAGCATGTTCGCCGCTTTCGATGCTTTGCTCCAGCTCTGCTCCATTGACCTCAACAACTTCTGATTCAGTAGCTTCTCCTGCAGGTTTCTCGATAGCTGATGACTCATGCCCCTGCCTCCAGTCGTCCCACTTCTTAGCAAGCGGAGCCACCCTTTTACGATATTCATCCAGCATGACTGAGAGCTCACCAAGAGTGATGTTTAAGTCAGCAGCGATTCTCGGATAGCCTGTCCCATCATAGAATCGTTGCAGCGCTGCTTGAAAGTCAAATGGTAAGTCATCATGCTGCGGAGCAAGGCCACTGCGGATAAACTCATCAATCAACTTACGATCGGTCTCTTCAGTTTCTTCTTTAGTCGGCACTTTATCTGCAGGCAGCCCGAGATCCATCTCAGCCTGTTCACCTTCTAATTTCACTTCTGATACAACGCCGTTATTATCCACTTTATACTCACGAATCGGTTTGTTCGTCCTGGCATTCACCGTCACGTTATACGCAACGACCAAACTATCCAAAGAGAATCGAACATTTTTCTCAATCATCTTCCGTAGATGAAAGTAATCCTCTCTATTCTCCAAATCCTCTGAAATCTCAATTTGAATGAGAAGCTTACCTCCCTTCTTCATGTTTGCATTGACCAGGACTCCTTCAGCTTCAATGTAGGCCATTCGCTATCTTCCTCTCACTTTTTTTATAACGTCTCTTTGAAAAGCTTTTAGCTTTACTGTTTCTTTTATGGCTCGAGCAATCTGAGCAAGGATAAAGGCATCCCGCACGTTGTCGCTACCGTTCCTAAATCCCCAGAGTTCGTAAATTGGAATGATAAGATCTTCCTTGGAGCAGTTCCCCTTGCAGCCGGCAAAGTTCTTAAGTTGTCCTGTGGCAACTTCCATGTATGTAACGCCTCTCTTAAATAACTCCATACGTATTCCCCAACCGATGCCGCCGAGCATCGCCATTCGATTGGCCTGCGCATACGCAAAATCCTCAATGCAGACAACATCATTTGGTGATACCAATGTCAGGATTCGATCAATGAGTTTCACCATTCGCTCTGGGTCCTTACCCTGAACTTCAATCTCCTGTGATTCCCAGATATCACCGTATTCGTCCAATACAACGAATCCGGTCTTCGTCGAAGGGTCGATTCCCACATACCGTGTCATGCATCATCCTGCCTTCCTGCAACTAATCCCTCTGCGTACTTTCTTGAGCGTAGCGATGTAGCGCTCATTTATTACAAACACCTCGCCAATTACTTTCTTACCCTCGAGGATTACGTATCGATTCTTCACTTCAAAAAGCGGATCTCGCATGTTGCACGCTCCTTCACACTAGGCCCAGCGACGCTTGTCATTGCCCTGCGTCGGGTACCTCTTTGGCTTTTCAATTGTTGGCTCAAAGGTACGATCCAGATTAACGAATTTGTTGTAATTCTTCTGGAAAGCAAGTTCCACTGTACCAACTGGACCGTTCCGCTGCTTAGCTATGATGATTTCAATAATATTTTTCTTCTCGGATTCCTTATCGTAGTAATCATCCCGGTACAAGAAGGCTACGATATCGGCATCCTGCTCGATGGATCCAGACTCCCGAAGGTCCGACATCATCGGTCGCTTGTCCTGGCGCTGCTCTACGCCACGGCTGAGCTGTGAGAGCGCGATGATTGGTACGTTCAGCTCCCTAGCCAATTGCTTTAATGACCTAGAAATATGGGACACTTCTTGCTGCCTATTCTCACGACGTCCGTGCCCTGAGATCAGCTGCAGGTAATCGATTAAGATTAGGTCCAGCCCTTTTTCTTTTTTAAGCCTCCGACACTTCGCCCTAATTTCAGTAACATTCAAAGCCGGGGAATCATCGATGAAAATATTCGCCTCAGCAAGTGCACTGATCGCCATCGTCATTTTCTCCCAATCGTCACCCTCCATGAAGCCAGTCCGCAGTCTGTTGGCGTCAACATTAGCCTCTGCGCATATCATCCGTTGTACCAGTTGAGAAGCGCCCATCTCCAGAGAGAATATGGCCACATTCTTTTTTCCCCTAACACCAACGTTTTGTGATACGTTTAAAGCAAAAGCCGTCTTTCCAACCGATGGACGTGCAGCCATGATGATAAGATCTCCGCCCTGAAAGCCCGAGGTCATTTGGTCAAGGTCCAAGAACCCCGATGGAACACCAGTCACACCGTTTGTTGATTTGCCCATAAAGGCCTTCTCGGTATTCTCAAAACACTGGATGCAGACATCCCCGATCACATGAAAATCTTTCCCCTTTGTTGATCGGTCAGCCAATTTGTTCTGTGTGTCTTGGAGACTAGCAATCATGTCCGCCGTATCTCCGGACTGTTTCGCCTTTTCGAAGAAGCCCTTAGCCTCAGTAATCGTCAGTCTTTTGACATAGTGATCAAGTACTATCTCAGCATAGTAAGCCACATTGGCCGTTGTGGGAACACTTTCAGCTAATCGGGAAAGATAAGTTACCCCGCCAACTTTCGGTAGTTCCCCGCTTTCTTGCAACTGGGATGTCACGGTGATGAGATCGATTGGTTTTTCATTCTCTCGCAGGATACCCATGGCCCGGAAGATCCGCGCGTGCACCTCACTGAAAAACTCTTCCCCCCGCAAGATGCCTTCGACCGTGTCGTAAGTCTCAGTCTCCGAAAGCAAGATTGCCCCTAAGACTGCTTGCTCTGCCTCGATACTCTGTGGAAGATCAATTTCGATTTGCTCTTCTGATTGCAAGATCTCTCACCTTCTCCCTTAAGCTTTCTGGCGGTGCTACTGAGTTCTCACGCCACTGATTCAGGTCGGTGAAAAGTTCATGTGCTGACTCTTTCAAGTTATCGTGATAGCCCTGATAAGGATCTATGGTTTTAAGCAGTTCAGCTACAGTTGGCGGAAACTCACGCAGCTTGATATGTTGATCCAGGTTTTGCATAACGGCAGTCTTATCAGCTTGCTCAAGGCGTTTATGCCACGCCTCTCGTTTATCAGCCCCAGCGTCAAAATTAGCATAGTGCAGCTTAATTTCACGGAACAATTCAGCAATCTCCAACTTGTTCACGTAACCGCTCCTCCTCGATAAATTTTTCTAGCTCGTCCATTTGCTCTTGATTTCGACTTCGAGTCGAGCCCCGGGAGACTGTTCCCGGCGGAACGGGGGTAGTTTGGACTCCAGACTCAATGGCTTTGATGACTTGATCCCACGTGGAGAAAATGACCTTCTGGCAATACGAGAAGGCATTAATCGTATCTGTATCACGCCTTCTAACCCGAGCGTGCCGGGCAAACGAAAGGTCGATTCCAAAGAGGATAAACTCCATCGGAATCGGCTCTCTCGCCACCATCATGGCATGCTCCCAGTCCAGGGGCGAACCCTGCAACCGACCTTTGCGTTGGTTAAAATAGCGTTCAACCTCAACGGCACGCTGAGTCACCGAGCTCGTATCAAGACGTATTTGGCCTGTGGAGAAGGAACCCACAGCGGTCGTAAGAACCCCGCATCTCAATTTCAACTGCTCATCATCTAATCCATCTATCAATCTATCAATCAAGATCTTTAATACAGTGTCGGTCAAGTGGTCCAATTTTTGGACAGGTTTACCCTCAATTTGATGAAAGTGGTCCATATTTTGGACAGGTTCACCGACAGCTTTTAAAAAGTTGTCGGCCAAGTGGTCCATATTTTGGACAACTTCGCCGGTATCTATGAAATGGAAGTTGAGCTTATACTCTCCTCTTGCTTGTCCACGAGGGGGAGGGGTGTACTCCATCAAACCATCTTTCATGAGCTTTGTTCGATGTGTGTTAATCGTTTCTCTACTCTTAATTCCTGTTTGAACCTGCAGCTCTGTGTTGGTCATTTGGAAACTATCCTTCCATCCTAGCTTGCTTGATTTACGCCAAAGAGCTAGCAGGATAACGATTCCCTCAGGACCATACATCTCAGGGCCACCTATGTTTTCAAATTGAATTAAGAGTTTTTCTAGCGTCGGTACATTGGTTTGAAATGGCATTCACACCCCCCTCTCTGCGCTGACATTGTTAATCTAGGTTATGGGGTAATGCTCTTAAGCAGAAATAACTTTTGATTCCTTTTTAACGCGATGCAGGATGTGTAATTCACTGGATAAATTCTTCATAATGAGCCAATCTTTTGGATCCAAGTTTGCTGCGATAATCGCAACCTTCTGTTGCCGGGTTGGTTTCTTTCCATTTTTCAAAGTGACTACCTCCGATCGTCTCTTAAATAAATGTCTGGATATTTCGCACGTACAACCGTGAAACCTGGGTAAGCCGTTGCGAAATACGCGATAACCTCTTTCTTAAATTGAACGGGATCCGTCTCAAACAAATCCCAGATTCGTTTACCTACACCAGATCTAGTGAGTGGTGAGCCGCCTTCGAGCTGACTCATGCTACATTTACACGTACGGCAGCATCTGTATTTTCAAAGTAAATCTGTTGTTCAAACACGGCCTGCGCCTCTTCAATATGCGTGATAACAAGTACCTTCTTGAATCGATCTGCTACCGCTTTAATGGATTCTAGAACAAGTCCGCGGTGCTCAGCATCCTGGGACCCTAGTCCCTCATCAATCGTTAACCACTCCACCTTACTGCCGGCACGCTGCGCCAGTAACTCGGCTAAAGCAAACCGAATAGCATAGTCGATTCGAAGCTGCTCGCCACCTGAGAACGTTTCATATGGTCGCTCAGACGTCCAGTCACCAATGATAATATCTAATGTCTCTTGGACACCGTCGCGGCTTTTCAGCTCCCGTTGTGTCTCAAATCGAATGAAATGCTTTCCTTTGGACATCTTGCCAAGAATCTCATTCGCAATTCGCTCGAGCTGAGGAACTGCATTTTCGATGATTAAAGCTGGGATGCCATCACGACCAAACGCACGAATGAGAGTTTGGTATCTGCTCCATTTTTTAGCCTTTGGCTCTAGTTCATTTGATAGCTGCAGGCGACTCTGCTCATCCTTCTCAAGAGAAGCAAGCTCAATCTTCAAGCCGCCAAGCTGTTCAATGAGTTTATGTTGCCGGTCGTGTAGCTGCTGCAGATCACGCTTAAATGTTGGAAGCAGCGCTACCTCTGAATCCAGACTCAGTAGATTCAGCTGAAGCAGCGAGATCTCTTCCTCGATCGTTTGTTTACGTTCTTCCTTTGCTTGCACTTCGCTATCAATGGCAGCAATCCGAGCTGTCGAGCTCTGTCTGGCCTCACGTGCAGCCCCGATCTGTTCTTTCAAGTTCGCCCAGGCTTGAAGATTCTCCACGCGTAAACGAAGCACTGGAAGAGGTGCTAGCGCTTCAAGTAACGTCCTGAGCTCATTTTGAGTGTTGTGTTGCTTTTGTTCTAATTCTCCTACTTGATCAATAAGCCGTGTACTTTGAGCCTGCAAACTAACAAGGAGCTCTTCCTTTGCCTGCATTTGACTTGCTTCTTCTGCCATTGGTCTAAGCTCTTCAATAGTAATTTTCAAAGCTCGATGAGCTGCAAAATCATAACCAATCTTTTGCTGACTTTCATTAAGACTATTCAACGATTCATTCAGCTTATTTAATAAAGAATGATCTAACATGCTAAACTCTTCATTTTTGCTATCCAACAATTGCTTGGCATCTTGAGCATCCGATAGAAACAAGCAAGCAGCCTTAGTGACATCAATACAATTTGAATCCGCAAGCATCGATGTCTTTGTTTGAAGCATTCGAATTTCTGATTCAAGCAAACTCTTCGTTGTGTTGATCCTTGTCTGCTCGACGCTCACTTTTGCTCGAATGTCTAAGATTTCCTTTTCTATTGAATCCCATTGTTCAGCAAGCTGCTCTGTTTGGGTTAACTGTATGCAGGCCGCCTTATATTCATCTGCCTTAGCCATGAATAGCACTCGACTCTGAAGCAATTGCTGAAGGTTCCTAATCCTATGGTCTAGCGGGTCCAACTCATTCTTTAAATGAAGGATAGATAATTCCATGTGTTCAAGCTCAGAGGCTAATCGCTCCTGATCCGGAAGCCGTGCCTCGAGCGCTGCGATCTGCTCTTTTGCTAGATAAAACTCATCCGTATTGGTAACAATCTCCGCTTCCCTCGAAAGTATCTTCTCTGCTCGTCCGAGCTTTGCAAGAAGGCTCTCCTTTTCTAATTGAAGTGGAGCGAGCTCTCTTAAAATAGAAGCCACCTGACTTTTAAGCTCTGCAGATTTCTCAGCATTGGTTTGAAGAATACGAATCTTCTCTTCCTGTTGTACCAAAGCGGCTTCTTTTACCAGGATGAATGATTTCATGTCATCGGATTCACGAGTTAGATTTTCAATTAGCTCGATCCTGGAAGGCTTCAGCAACAGCCGAGCATCATGCTCGGCCAGTTTATCCTTCGCTTTTTCGATCTCAATATGTAGCGCCGCTGCCTTATGTCTAGCTGCTTCTTGTAGACGCTCGTAAATGTTAAGTCCAAGAATCTGCTGCAAGATCTCTTTCCGCTTACCGGCTGACTTAGCTGTAAACTCATTGGCTTTACCCTGCATAATCATGCTCGAAGCAGTGAAAGTTTCATCATCGAGATTCAAGAGACTGCGGATTACTGCTTCCGTATCTTTGATTTTCTCAGCAGACTTACTCTCCCACCGGTCATTAATTTGCTGCTGGAACTCCAAAGTGCTCTTCCCATTACCTTTAAGTGAGCGCGTCCGGATCGTTCGGTAGGTGCTGCCCTGATGCTCAAATGTAAAAGTGACGGCCATATCCTGCGTACCTCGCTTTACAAGATCATCCATGCTAACTCCCTCAATCACATCACCGAACAATGCAAATCTAGGCGCCATGGTGAAACCAGAGCTCTTCCCCGCACCGTTTCTTCCGCAAATGGCCGCGATTGTAACGTCTGTTAGATCTATGTGTGCAAAAGGAATTGCGCGGAAGTTAACTAATTCTAGCGTTAATGGATTCATGAGATCGCCTCCAGTAGTTCAGCAGTGAGTGCCTGCAGCTCGCTTATTTCCGCTGTTTCAATGCCTTGGTTCTCAGACCATTTAGCTAGTGCAACTTGCGGACCAAGACTCTCGGTCACCTCAACGTCACGAACCCGATCGGAGCGTTCAATGTCTGCTTTAATCTCATGCACAAAGAATGCGCCAGCATCATACAGTGACTTTTCCAACGTCCTACGATCGAATCGCTTCTGTAGATCTTCGCTGCAGGTGTACCGGACCCGGACGATTGCATCTTTAATGGATGCAAACTCATCCACTTGCCCATCCAGCCAAGCTTCAATATCCATATCGCACCAATCAATGGTTTTAAATCGGCGAGCAGGCGTTCCTATAAAAGTTGATGCAAAGGTTTGCTTTGCTGTTAATTCATGAATCCAAAAGCCTGGCGCAGTCCGTTCATCTCCGAAGTTATGACGTTCAGGAGCACCACTGTAAAAGACATTTCTCCCAGCTTGCTGTGGCCGGTGAATATGGCCAAGAGCGACTAGATCGAACAGCTGTGCAGCCTCATCGGTAAGAATCGGTTCGTTCATCAGAAGCACGTCTTCAAAGCCTGTATCAGCCAGGTCAAACGTTAGATGAGACATGAGTATGTTGGTCCCCTTACTATAAGCAGCTAATTCAGAACACTTCTCATAGATCCATTCCGTCATCTTTTGATGAAACTCATTAGGAGATAAATCTTTAAAATCCTCTTGAGTAGCAAACTGACTGCGATTCATGCCAGGTAGGCAGCTTATGGATAATTCATTTTCTGGTGTACCTAATACGAGACCGCCTGGTGCTGTGAAGATCGTAACTTTAGGAATAGACATTTCTTTGATGATCTCGTAAGCAGAGACCGCATCGTGTGAAGGTGTTCCACTAATTACAACGACCTTACACCCCGCGCTGCTTAATCGCCGCAACCACTGCGTAAACGCCGCAATCTCGATCGTAGCCCGATCAATGAACACCCTGGCATCCTTAAACGCGTCGCCGGCAAAGAGTACAACCTCGCATCCTTCTTCAATAATCCGATCAGCGACCCAATCCATTGTTCTTGTTATATCCCCAAATCGAGAATATGGGTTAGGGCCCGGATAACCGAGTCCCCAGTGACTATCTGCAACATGAGCTATTTTCAAAGCATTTCACCTCACAAGTCTTCTGGTACATCGAATTTCATTTCTCTTTGGTCTGACTGGCTCGCTGCGATAAAGAATTCAAGATGGTCTCCAACTGTCTTCCAATCTGCATCCGATTGAATATCTGATACGACCTTTTTAATATCACGATTCAAAGCGATCGTGGCTTCTTTTGCGAGAGAGTTCCAATCTAAAGCAGCTTTTTTCATGAGATCCAAAACTCGATTCTTCTGAACAACATTTCCTGATTGCCCAGAATTACCTGTACCCGAGCTGCGACTACTAGTCTGCTTGCTCTGGGTGTTTTGCTGTTGAGCTTTGGATTGAGTCGGGTTATCCCCTTCTCCATCCGGATCCTCCCCAGCTAGATAAGCTTCCAACTCTTGCTCAGTTTGTGTGAAGATTCCACTGGATCTAGTCGCAGCAAGGGTAGCATCCACAAGTGCACGTTTCTTAGCCATCTTTAGGACCGTGTTCCAAATGGAATGCATATCGTCATTTTCCATACGATAAGATTGATACTTGCCATATTTACCAGTACGTTCTTTACTAACGAGGTCTTCTTTTTCAACACCTTTAGGAAGATCTTTCTCCGATACCCATCTCCAGCGGTACCGGCTTTCAAACGTATTAGCATGGCCCACGCCTTCGCCGATGATGGAGCCAGAACCGCGGTGGATTAATCTAATCGTGATATCCACTCCGTAGTAACCTGTCTCGAAGTTTTTATCTTCAACCTTACTAGCAATCGTCGGAGCGAAATTATAGAACTCACAAAGACCTTCCGCTCCTGGTTTTAGTAATGTGGGTTTATCTGTTCCAGGAATAATCCCGTAGTCAACACCTTCTTGCATGACCTCGCGGAAAAATTCTTTTGTTAGATTTAGTTTTTGCTTCATATCGGCCAACTTCTTCCGTAAATCTGTTGCACTGCCGAATTCGTAATCGATGATTGCTCCGCCGCCAGCTTGTCCGCTAGAAGTTTGAGGCTGAATAACAGTGACTTCGTTCAAATTACGCCGCCCCCTTTAGCAGATCCACAATGGACTGCAACGCCTTAAGCTCCGTCTTCAACTTGTCCAGTTTATAGCGAGACTCCATTGTAAGATGCTCCGTGCGTGCTACCTCATTTCGTTCAATTGCCGAAAACTTACGAAGCTGTGCACTGCGAATTTCTGCATTTTTGCCGTCAATTACCATTCCCTCATCTTCAAACACCCCAAGATACAGACCATCTTCTCTATGCGTTAGCTGAGAGCGAGCAATGTTTAAATTGTTTTGTGCATTGATCAGCGCAATCTCAGCGTTTGCAATAAGCTCCGGCAATTCCATTAACCGTGCAATAATTGTTTGTTTATTCATTTGAATGACCTCCTAGTTTTTAAATTGATTGAATTTGGCTGATGCAGCTCGTACAAATTAATTTTCCACCAGGACCTGATTTCACGTTTTCGATATTGGTACAAAGCACGCAACCCGGAGCATATTTCTTTAAAACAATGCTGTCGCCGTTCGTAAAAATCTCAATGGAATCTTTAATCTCGACCCCAAGAGTTCTCCGCAGCTCAATTGGTATTACTACACGACCTAGGTCGTCTACTTTTCTTACGATTCCAGTTGCTTTTAACATGTTCGTTTCTCCTCTTAGTTTGATTTGGTAGATTCATAGATTTATAGACAAAAAAATGAGTCCTTGAATTGTATTTGCTCAGCCGGTATACTGGAAGCAATGTTATTTTCAAATGCTGCAATCTTGAAGTAGTCACCCTGGCCGGTGGCTGCTTCTTTTTCTATTCCATACAATTCCTTCTCCAACGCGGCAATTGCCCCTCGAAGCCAATCCTCTGCAGCAGGTCTCACGTCCTTATGGAAGTAACCTGGGTTTGTCCGCAAAGCCTCTAAATAGGAATACAACTTACTTAAATGTGCGTAGAAACCAACATCTTTAGATACTAAAATCTGTGGCAATTGTTCACCTCCTCTCAGCGATCGCACTTTTTAACTTCTAGCTCATGCTTTTGGATTAATCGTTTCCTATCTAAGCCAAACTCATCTTCCAAAACACCTTGCATGACATTAGCTGTTTCAATGACAACTCTCATCTCATGCCATACATTCTCAGCACTTTCTCTTCGTTTCTCAGGGGAAATGTGTTTTGCCATAGCTAGTCGCTCCAATGCTTTCCCTGCTTCTGCAAGTTGTTTGAGCAGCACATCTTTAAGCGCTGCTGGATGCAAATCCAGATTTGGAACATCCTCTAGGATGTTTGATATGTAACCTCCTGTCCTTTCATCAGCAATCTCGAGAGCCAGCTTCCAGGATAGACCGGATACAACGGTGTCATAACCACTAGGCAATGGGCGCTCTCCGCTTTCAATTCGGGCGAGTACAGTACGATCAATTGGAATCCGATTTGCAAGTTCTTCTTGAGTTAAATTCTTTTCTCTTCGAAACATTTGAATGGCTTGTCCAATTGCGATATTTCTCACCACCTCTCATATAATTGTGTCAAATTAGCACAAGACCACTATAGATTTGTGACAATGAAGCAAATTAAGATGTACTTACAGATGAGCGCTTCATCTCTCCTCTCCACAGCCGCTGACAACCTTCTTCGTCAGCATTTATTGTTTTATTGAGCAATTCGATGGTTCTCGCTTTCTTGCAGCTTCATCCAAGCCTCGATTGTCTCCATTCGAAATAGGATACGAGCGCCGACTTTGAAGTGTGGAATTTCTTTTTTACGAACCATTGTATAGACGGAATCGCGGTGAACGCCTAGGTAAGATGCGATTTCATCAACGGTTAAGGTTTTGCGTTCGACTTGTTGGTCCATTTGATCACCTCCTCGACAAGAACATATGTACTTGGGTTTCCAGAATATGATAGAATAGGAATTGTTGTGATTTAATATTTTTTAACAAAAGGAAGTGTGAAAGATGAGTGAAATAGAAGTCGGATTGTCAAAATTTATTGAATTCACAATTAAACAAGGACCTGCAAAACTAAGTGTTGTAAGAGATGTTAAGTACCAGACTGAGTACAGCCCTGCTACTGACTACTGGAAAAAATTAAGAGAAGGAATCGTTGAAATGCATCGGAACGGATATTCTTCTGAATATCTAGATCACATTGTTGAATCAGTTACTGATAAGAAAAAACACCAGTATGCCAAAGCAGTCGACGAATACAAGAAGCTTTTCAAAAAACACGAAATAGATTTTTTTGAGCCTGGGAAAGCATTCTGGGCATATGAAGATATCATTGTTAAAGCAAACCCAGAATTAGGCCTTTACATTAACGGCGAACCTCATTTAATTAAACTTTACCTCCGCGATGACGATTCACGATTTGATAAATGGACTACTACATCAGTTTGTACATTGCTAGCCAACTCAACTTATTCTCAGCATTTCAATTTTGAGAATGCTGCTTATTCGGTAGTACATGTCAAGAAAGGGAAACAATTTTCACTACTTAAGGGTCTAGTGAAAGCAGACAACATTCTTACACTCCAGGGTGAAGCTGCTCATTTTATTGATCTTTACAAAAAAATTTAGCTAGCTCTATCGCTCATATCAGCTGCACATGAATTACAAAGGTTTCTTCCATCCTCAAGCCCCAAAATGCCTGGTTCTCTGTTACAGATGCAGCAATTTGGGGTTTCTTTTTTTCGGGCAATTTTAGTTGCTGAATCCACACTATTTTGGAAAAATCGTTTAATCGTGTACTTTCTTCCACTCCATCCGACTTGTTGGTCCATGTGATCACCTCCTAATCTAGTTATTTATTAGGCAGTCGAAGCACTTTCGGAAGTTGCCATTTTGGCAATTTTAATTTCAAAAAAAAGTTCCTTAATATCTACTTTTAAAATATGTGCTATTTGTGCAAGTGACTCTGCTGAAATCTTTCCTCTTCCACATTCAAGGTAATAGTAACCATTAGTGCTCTCATAGCCAAGGAACTTAGACATTTCTTCTAATGAGTAACCCGCCAACTTACGTAGTTTTTTTATTTTTTCTAGATTAACCTTTGCAATACTTTGCATTATGTCACCACCTCCTTATTGCCAAATCGGTAACTATACACATATATTACATTGCCAAATCGGTAAAGTCAATATAAAAGTTACCTTTTTGGCAAATAACTTTATTACCATATTGGTAAGTAGTAAAATATACTTATACTCAAATGAACTGAGGTAACTATAATGAGTGTTTTAGGCTCAAGAATAAAATATCTTCGTGAGAAGTTAGATATTTCTCAAAAGCGTCTTGCTGACGCATTAGGAATAACTAATATTCAAGTATCAAGATACGAGACAGGTGACCGAAAGCCTGATCCAGATACAATTAAAAAAATAGCTGAATTTTTTGATGTTTCTTCTGATTTTTTGTTAGGGGTTACATCAGATCAAGTTGATTCAAATGAAACTAACAGTAGTATTGGCCGCGCTTTCTTCGGAGGAGCCGATCAATACACAGAGGATGAGTTGGAGATAGCTCGCGCCGCTGCGCAAGCTGCTGTTGAGGCTTATAGGAAGGGTTTGAATAAGAAGAAATAAACGACACCATAATTGGTGTCGTTTTGTATATATTTAATAGTTGTTTGATAAATATATCCTTGTTGCCTCAGGAATCCGAAAAGCTTTCAAAGTACTTATATTTGTAAAGGACTTGTTACTTCCTTGTTATGCCAAACTTATTTATTCATTTTTTCCTCATTTGAGTTATTGATGTTGATTTTCATATGTAACATCTCCCTTTATTTTATAAGTACTCATAATAAGCTATGTTTTTTTACGATTATTTTCGTTTAACGATCCACATTACTAAGTATGCCAACAACGCAACGACAAAAGGTAACGGACCCATGAACATAGACAATACCGCGCAAACCACCATAACACCAAGAAATTTCAACATTTTAATATCCTCCTTGTTTAATTTTTTTATAATAGCTCTGTGAAATTAAATCCAATTTCAACACAACCTGTCATACTCCTTCAAACTGGAAATAACAGTTGTTGCATACCAATGGATTTTGTTAGTTTTCATTGACGATGTGCAAGCTTTTTTATTATAATACGCATATAATAATTATTAACGCAGTAACCTTGTGGACTTCATATAATAATATGAACCCTCCGCAAGGTTATTTCTTATACATAAATAGATCATACAATGATACCAAGCGACGAAAAGAACTCTTATGATTGCTATCAAATGCATTATATTTGGCAAACTCTTTTTGAAGGAATGTTTTTATCTCTTCTAATGGCAAGGCTTCAAAATTTCGTATTATCCAATTATACTTTCTCCAAGTAATTAATCTATAATCTTCCGGCATATGCTCCATTCTGGTACCTTCAGGAACACTTCGTAAACTTGTAATAAGCCCATTATTTAAATAATGATTTTTCTCCGTATGCGTTATTAAATACTCGTGAACCTTTGGGCATTGTTTTATTTCTTGTTCTGATAAATCTATTGAATATTTATAGATAGGTAAAATCCTATTTATAGTTAAATAAGAGTGTTCATACGTCTCTTGAATAAGTCTTTTGTTATTAAAATTCTTGTTATCAAATAAAACATCCTCAAGTAGATCTTCGATCGGCCTTAAATTATATCCATATGCGCTATTAATATCTCGTATATTCCCTATTGCTATTGCAAATTTTTGGTCACTTTGTGAAAGCTTACTAATATCATCCATAAGTATAGTCATTACTGAATCAGTTTCTTGGTTAGATTCTACCGATTGAACAACAATGTCTCTTACTATTCTTTTAACTTGTTTTACTGTACTGATGTTCATCGCAGGTGTTAAATTAGATAGCCTTTTATAAACCTCTTCATAATTGTCAGTACTTATTATTGATATAGGGAATACGGTTTCTTCGCCATTATAAGCCTTCGCTCTGAACAAAAATTCTTTTTCTTGTAATTCTTGATTACCTTGATTATATTCAATTAAATAAAAATGGTTTTTTAAACTTTCAATTTGTTTATGAGATAAGCATCTAACTAGATCTGTTAAGATTTGTTGTATATTCGGATCATTTATAGAATAACCAATAAATACTACAGGGTTTTCTGATATTAAAGTTAATAATTTAGCACTAAATAACTTCGCATTTTCTTTGAAATTATTGTAATCTTCTGTTGTGATAACAATATTGTCTGGTTCAGTTATGCATCCGTGAATTTTATACAACTCTCCTAGCTCCAATGAATCTGGACTAAAAAGTTGCGGCTGACCAATAAATGTATTTTCCTTAGGAAGTGCAAATAAAGTTTCTATTAAAACATCATAATTGGTTGTAATTACTGACATTACTTTATTTTTTAATCCTTTAAAAACGTCTAATTCTGCTTCTTTTTCACTTATAATTTTAAAATCATTTACAATTGTAGAAATGCATTTCCTAAAAGGATTTACTCCTTCCTCAATCCAATCTGAATATGTATCTACTAACTCACTTTCATAAAAATAATCATTAAACTCTTTTTCAATTTTTTCTGCAATAATGGCATTTATCTCACCATCGCCGAATTGTCTATATTCAGCTGTATTCTTTATCCTGGATTTCAATGTAACAAAATTTATTCTTTGCTTTCCAATGAATTCATATATTTTTATTAACAGACTTTCCCAATCAGGTGCATCGATGTACCGTCTGCTAAATCCAGATCCAATAAACAAAACAGGAAGTTTATTTCCGCTAATTAATCTTTCAAAAGACATTAAATCACTCCCTTTTTTAACAATTACTGTTATTTGGGTCTCATTGAAACATCATTGAGTCTGTTGCGTCATCTGTAATATATAGTATACATAATTCTTAATTCGGCTGTTTAATCAACCTAGCAGATTCCCAAAATCTTCTACTCTAGGCATTTTATCATAATAAATTCGACCTGAATAGACATTTCTTGTATCTTTGGAACTAGGACCATGTTATAATTATGGAATATATTACTATATTAGGATATTAATTTTCCGGAGGTTAAAAATGAACAAAGTACTATCATCAGATATGGAACTCTTCGCGGCCGCGCTTTCGCAAACATATGTAGTTGTTAGCATAGATGATATGCTAGAAAACGCAGGCATCATACGCGAATACTGTGACAAATATGTAAAAATAGGTGATTCTTGGTTTTCCCGCAACATGTATGAATTCCACATAATGACACGATAGGCATAAATAAAATAACTGCAATCAGCTTTTCGAAAGAGAGTCATTTTATCCCTTTGGTAAATGTCGATGAAAATGGCGGAAGGTATTTTTAAAAATATGAATTGTGATTTAAGGATTGTATAGAAAAAGGAGATAATCGCTATTTCCCGATTATCTCCTTTTTCTATACAATTTTTGCGCCATCCCTTTGTAGAAAGTAACTGTTTCCTCGTGATAGGATTGGTCTTGGAACCAACCGTTCTCCTATGGAGAGACGATGAGCCAACTTTGCCATAAGAAATATCCCAGACCATTGGAGGATGTTATCTTCTGTATATTGTTCATTTCATAAAAAAAAGCACAATCAGTTGATGATGCAACTATCAAATAAAAGCTGCTATTGATACTATTTGATAAATTCCTCTTGTTTAATACCAAAATGGCCAATAATCCAACTAATATCACTCTGAGAGTTATCCGCGAGACGTAAATCTGATTGAGTCTGTGATGTTCCGTGTTCTTCCCTAGAGCCCAAAATTGTAAAATAAAACTCCTCAAATCTTTCCCAAAGAGTGGAAACATTTTGATATAAATCTATGATCAATTCATACTCATGGTCCTGTATATCAATAGTGTCTAACGCATCAATAAACTCTTTAACCGCTCTTGGCTCTATAGACTTACTATTCAACTTATCCAGAATATATCGCCGATTCTGACCATTGATATCTTCTATTATTGCTTTTTTTACTTGTTTTACTCTCGCGTCTATTAGTTCATCTCGTTTTCGTTTTGGCACTATTGCTTCGTTGTAATGTGAAATTCGTGTTTGCTTAAGTTCATCTAAAAGCATTATTGCTGCTTTCCTTAATTTCTCTGCCGTTTCTACCGATAGCCCCTTGGTTGATTTTATATCCTCTAGAGAACCTTGATACCATAAGGTTTCTACTTCTGAAAGACTGTAAATCCATTGTTCACTTAACCTTGCAGCTGGAATGGTTTCTTCTCTAAGTAACGTGCCATTTGTGTCACGATAAATAATCCGAACTATACAAACAAAATAATCCTGTGAACCATAACTGATATCTGGAAATACAGGCTTAATAATTAATGGTGGACTAAGACGTATTGATTCCCACATACGCTGTTGAGAAGTATGATAAGCCTGAGAATGCATTTCTTCATCTACAATTACATGACTCCGATCGACAACATTGTCAATCATCCTTGAAATCATACTTCCTGTAACTTGTTTGTTCTTAACACTTTCTTCTAAATATTTACGATATTCTGGCATAACAAGTTCATCAAATGCAGTATCCTGATAAACCCCTATTAATTTTTTTCCAAGTCTCTCCACCATTTTGAGTTCTGCTTCTATAGCAGACATAGAAGGAAATGTAAGTATCAGTACTTCCCCGACTTGTCCATCATTACGTGGTCTATCAATTCGCCCAATCCTTTGTTCTACATTCATTGGATTAAACGGTAAGTCGAGGTTAAAGAGTACTCTGCAGTCTTGAAGATTTTGACCAACCGATAAAGTCTCCGTACCTATAACAACTTGAATTTCTTCAATTGTCCCAATATACTCTGGATGACCTTTAGAAACAGGCGAAAAGCGGTTTAGAATATTTTCTTTTGTTTGTAAGCCCTGTTCTCCAGTGACACGGGCATCAGCAGCTTGCCCTGTTACTAGTCCTATTTTTAAGTTATGGATTTCTTTTTCCAGCCGCTCAAAATAATGCAAAACGGTATCACGAAATTGCGAGATAATCAGTACTTTTTCTCCCTGACTTATATACAAAAGAATCTCTTTTTTGACTTTTTCATATTTTTCGTCGTATCTTTGAAACCCCTCTTTTAGCGAATCTTCGATTTGTTTTAGTTGATTTAAATCTGTTTGAGAATCTTGCCTCATTCGTTTAAGCATTTGCGTCGCGTCTTTCTTTTTTACCGCGTCTATCTTCTCAAGCATCCTACGGACATATTGAGCACGTCTTTGACGAGAACGTAATTCAAAATCAGTTAATTCGTGATCTTCTATAAACCATTCCTCAAAATCACTAAAATTCTCATCAATACCATAATTTACAGAAAGCCACCTTTTAAATTCTTTTAGTAAGTTAGGAGCACTCTCTATCCTCTCAATATCAATCATAAGAGCATTCAGTTTACTTTTAACTTTTATAATCGATGACAAAAAAGCATACCATGACGAATCAGCTCTTTTTAACAACATGAGTTTAAGTTGCTCGCTAGATAATTCTTCCCATTCAGGTGATTCATAATAGCGAAACGTATTCATGTAAGGTAAGTGCAAATTTCCAATCCTTTCGTAATTTAATTCAAAAACCGTTTGTTTTGCCGGTTCATATCGAATTTCAATTACAGGAAACTCACGTTTCGCAAAGCTTACGTCTTTGCCTCCATAGGTTCGACGGGTACGTTGGAGAAATAAATCGCGCCAAAATTCTTTAAACGCTGCGTCATCCAATTCAAAACCTTTAGCCGCTTTTCTATTGGCAAAACCTAAATATTCCTTATACGAGCTATTCTTCGTCACTTTTATAGGACGAAGAAATAAGCGACCAAGATGATAAATATCCCTACGAGAATTATTATAAGGGGTTGCTGTCAACAATAAGCCTTGGATATCATGGAATTCCTTAGTTAATTGATGAATATTACGATACAGTTTTGTAGTTGAATGGCGTAACCCCTGATGGGCTTCATCGATAATAACAAATGATATGTCACTAAAAGTTTCCCGTAGTTCCTTTAAGCTCATACGTGAAATCTGTTCTTTGGAATAAAATGCAATTGCTTCTAAAGGAACATTAACAATATTAATCTCATCTACCCATTGATTCTGCAGTTTTTTGGGTACGATTATGATTGTTTTCACATCTCCAAGCGCACGTATAATGGAGACTGCTGTTCTAGTTTTACCTAGACCTACTCCATCGGATAAAACT
Organism: Paenibacillus plantarum; assembly: GCF_013141695.1. Classification (GTDB taxonomy): domain Bacteria; phylum Bacillota; class Bacilli; order Paenibacillales; family NBRC-103111; genus Paenibacillus_E; species Paenibacillus_E plantarum. The sequence goes on along the minus strand of NZ_WHNY01000075.1, from coordinate 563,508 downwards.
GCACAACCAAACTGAGTAATTCGGGCGACTAGTTCTCCAATCCCAATTTTTTGGTGCTCATACAGGGTTTCAGTAAAATCTTTTTTTATATAACTATCAAGCAGTGGTTTTGCAAATGATTTTGCAAACTCAACATAGGTTGCCTGTCCAGTCAAATAATGAGCGCTTTTAGATATTTCTCGTTCAATTATTTCAATAAGATCTCTTGAGTATGCCTTTGCCTCTTCACTAATCCAAATCACGTCGAACCATCGAGATAATGACATAAATGCATCCATTGTTACGGCGTTTAACTCTAAATTAATTGTCAAGCCACTTTTAGTAAAATTACTTGAGCCTATAATCGCATAACCTTCCCTATCCTCAAGTGGCTCACGGTGAAGCAAGTATAATTTCGAGTGAAAATAGTTCCCCTCGCCTTTATATACTTTAACATCAACTCTCCCTGACTTAATCCATTCGACTAGACAATGCAATGAATTATCATCCGCTTGACCGCTAGCAATCTCAGCCATTAAAGCTTCCTGTGGAGTAAGATTAACACTATAGCCTTCGTCTAGAACATCAGCAGTTCTAAAATCAGTCTTAGTTCCCATCAACAATCGTATTTTTGAGTCTGGATGTTCCATCATCTTCATTAAAGCTGGTTGAAGTAATTTAAAACCACTTATAAAAAAATAGCCAACTGCAATATCCAGGCAAATAGATTTACCTAGGTAATATGATAATGCCTCTTGCATTGTAACGAGTTGATTATCTATTACCCGTTCCTCTTTCCAGTTATAATTAGAATTTATGGACACGAATGTTCCTCCTCTTTTGAGGTAATAACATCATAATACTCAAGGATCTTTTGTAAATCTTTACGCACTGCAGAAACATGCATAGGGCTTTCAAACGTCGATATTGCCATAATGATTTCCTCTCGCTTAAGGCCATATAGTGAGGCTATAATCGCATCAATCTCCGCTCTTAATGTCTGCACTTCGTTTAAATCCAGTTGTTTTATTGGCATATTCAGTTCATCTGCTAATGCTGCCATGTCGTTTGATGTGCAAACTAATTTGGCAACTCTTTCAACAATTGCCTGAAATCTCAGATCATTTTCTTCGAGTAAAACAAGTGGTAAGCTTTCCAATATAAACTTACTCAAATGCTTATCCACTTTGCGCCGCGAAAAGAAATCAACCGTATACGAATTTAATATTCCGCAGAGATATAGCATTTTTTTGTAGTTAGATGAAGTATCCAGTACCCACAATGTATTAGCTATTGCAGTTTGTTTAGGAACAATCGTTGCTATAGTTGTCCTTCGATCAGTTCCCCTTGCAACTTCCCGTAGCAGCAATCTTATGATTCCTTTGCCATTAATTCCAGCTTGACTATGTATAGAAGTATCTATCCAATATCGAATTGATTCTTTGAAATCTTCTGCCATGCCGAATTGTGAAATATGTTTTCCTTCAACTAAGGGAATGCCTACTCCATCAGTATTGAATAATTGTCGTTTACTAGTCATATGCAAACCACTTTTAAACTCAAAGCCATATTCTAATTGTAAACATTCCTTAACGGTAGGAAATTTCATCAATCTTCTGGAGATAGATAACTCCTCTTTTGAACGATATTCCATTAATACTAAAGACTCAGGTGCTAATTCCCTTACGTAGTCCACAGGATAGTCAATTTTCAAAGAATCTGCGCTTAAATCATCTAATGTATTTCTATAGAAAAATGCCTTAAATTCGCTAACGGTTGATGCCTCAGCACATTGAAATGTGACGACGGTAAACTTGTAACTCCCATGCACATTTTCAAAAATTCTTTTATTCTTATTTTCAAATCCCAGCATTTCGATCAGATTCGTCTTATCAAATAACAAATGGCGAAGCCCTGATGAACCTAGATCAGTACCAATATTACCAGGTACTAACACACTTACAATTCCACCTGCCTTTATTAGCTGCCAGAATCGTTCAATTGATAATTTGTATAGGTTAAGGTCACTGCCTGTAAATCTTCCACTGACCCTCCAACGGAGAAAATTATACATATTCTCTTGTCTAAAATACTCGTTTGCAGATTCATACATCCTAATCTGGGTTTCCCAGGCTTGCTTCAAGCGTGGGTATTTAATGAATATCTCGTTTTCGATCTCTTTTTTTATATTGTTATCGCTAATTGCCGAAAATCCTTCATAATATGACTCGAAAAACTCATCAGGGTTTACTTTCCATGCTTCCCATGGTGGATTTCCAAGACCTACATCGAAACCTGCGTTATCACTCCAGCCCCCGTCTGGATTGAAAAAGACTTCGGGAAAATGTAATTCGAGAATATCGATACGTAATGTTTCTGTAAACCCATTTACATATGAAAGTTCCCTAATTAACTCATTACGAATATTAAGTCGGATGTCAGCCATTTCTCTCCAATTCGTATCGGTCGGATCCCCTTTTTTGATTTTTGTTCGCAATTCAATTAATCTAGCAATTTTGGTTTTGTATTTTCTAAATGTACTTTTTCCTTTGCCATGTGAGAATGGGGAAATCAGTGCATTTTGATGAGCTAAAGTTAAACCGATCATTCGTGGGAAGTTAACCCCTGGTTGCCAATTTTCAAGTGTTGCAAGTGTTAGCGTTTGTGAACTAATGATAAGAGCTTTATAATCAATATCTATTCCATATATATTATTAAGTAAAATATGACGTTCCCATAGACTTTGCGCTTCTTCAGCATGAGTGAAATAAGGAAATAATTTAACTAGCTCAGGGACTTGTTCTATTGTCTTTGCAACCGATTTACGGTGAGCTGATAGGTAACGAAAAGCTCCTCTTAAGAACGAACCTCCACCGCATGTAATATCAATGATTTTAATATCAGTGATCTCTTCAATTGCCTTTATTGCTTGATCAATGTTACTTTCTGAGACAAATTTTTGTAATTTTAATAGGCGCTGTTGAAAAACATTACCAAGCGCTTGACGGACCATATATTCAACAAGACGATTATCAGTATAATATGCACCTTTTTGTTTTTGCTCCTGCTTATCAGAACCATAATGAATTTTGAAATCATCTGATGTGTAGTCAATCTGAATAGCACTACTCATTGAAATTTCATAATGGTTCTGGATCATTTCCGGTGGCAGATCCTGATATCGAAAATTGTAACGATCCGAACTAGTGTCAGCAATAAGTTTAAGTAGATCTATACTGCCATCACTGATCAATGCTTTTTCAATCGTAGTCGCTACCTCAGCGACATCCCCTGCAAACAGATCGCCACCATAGGCTAATTCAAACTGCTCCCGTAAATGATTTTGAAAACTTCGCACTTCTTCTTCCAGTCCCGGTCGTTTTTGAACTTTTGGTGTTAATTCCTCATAGAAATCATCAAATAACGTAATCTGAACGGCTTCCTTAAGCAATTCCTCTTTTACGTCCGGGAATTCAATCGTCACTAATTTATCGAGAACATCTTCCATTCGTCCTTCCGCGAATCCCAGTCCTATCTTTTCAAAATTCACTTTTGAGGTAAATACCACAGGTCCGTGGTATGCCTCTAAAAAATGTCTTAAAATAATACGAAGCACCAGTGTATCTACTACTGCCCCAACCGCTGCTTTAAAAGAAACTGTTTCAACTAATCCATGTAAATCTGATCTTTTCAGAAGACTTTTTGCCTCCTCAGTTAATAAAGGAAGTAAATAGCTGCGAAGCATCTTATCACGAACAATTATTTCCGCCATTCGTCTACGATAAAGACCGACAATATAATGGAATCGCGACCCCAACTCTCTAGTAAATAAGCGCTCAATACCAGTCATTCTGAATCCAAATCCGAATTCATCCGGCTCAATCTTGGCTTTTCCGTAACTAAGTGTATTAATAAAAAGTTCTGCATATAGTGAGACCCTTTGAATTGACATCTCTGATATATCCAATCTTTCATCTCGATTACCACCCATAGCTCTGAACCAAACGATACGTTTCCTTCCAACAAATCCAAGTAAGGTTACTGCTTCAGATGCACCATACTCTTTGCTATATGTCTCTACATCTTCGAAGAGCTTTCGTAAATCATTTACAGTACTCTCCGCAGTAAGTGTTTCTATATATCTAATAGCTATGACGTGAGAGCCTTCAAAATCAGAATGCCCTAACATACGCCAATTGCTTTCAGGATTAATTGGATTTTTCCTCAGTTCATACCCAAGGAAAGAGGCGACTTCTTTCAATAATTCTTCTTCAACATACTGATGAGCACAATCAAGTTTATTAAGTAACACCTGTACGTTTTGCTGATATTGGTCCATTATATCCTCCAAATAGAAATACACATTTTGTTGTTATCTTTGTTGTAATCATTTATAAAAATTCCACAATCGTTTCCTATTTCCTGCTTTTTATACGCGGTATGTATTCACTTACTTGCTCCCGAAGTAGAGTTCAAACTACCAAAAATATACACTATGTGGTTGTTGTATCAATCTTCTCCTTCAGACTCACATTGTATACCGAACTCTTCGTATCGTCTAAGGTGGAAATTTCCTTTTCCGCTAACCAGGTACTAGCCAAATGGCGCACCAAAATTACGAACATATATTCCTATTTATGATTCTTTATGCTACTATCAGACTATTGGAGGTAGCTTATGAATTTATCACTTTATAGACCTACTGAACTAGAAAAATGGCTTGAAAAAGAGTACCGAAGTATCGGTATCGAGTATGCATCAGATATGGACTTAGACCTAATTTCATCCATCTTTGATGTAGAAATCCGAACCTATGCCGGGCCCTCATTTGCCGAATGGAAAGAAGACGAATACTCCTTCATTTTCCTTAATGCCTATCTAAATGAAAAACAAAGACGTGAAATCTTCTTTCATGAACTATGCCATCCCCTGCAGCATGTTGGTCAACAAGAAATCATGCCTAAATCGTTTATTGAGCTGCAGGAAATACAAGCTAAAAACTTTCAACATTACGCAGCCATGCCTTCATACTTACTTGAGGAGTTTAAATCAGTCTCCCCTTCATTACTTGTAAAGGTAATAGCTGAAGAGTTTTGCTTAACAGAACGGTTTGTGCAGCATCGACTAGAACAAATTCAAAATCGAGTTCAAACAGCTCAATACGAAGAAGAACTGATTCGCCGTCGAAATACAAAGATCGTCATAGATGATGACCACGTAAGGCGTGTGATGGCAGAACTGGGTCCCAAACAACTTGAAGGAGCATAAGCATGGCGAAGATATCTGTTTTTTATTCGGAGCACCCCGAGGATTTCCATCCGGTACCGGACAAGTTAAATATCTCATTTGGCCCAGGAAACATTGCCTGGCATAAAAATTTTCTGTACATACCTTTAGAAGCTCCATTTCGGCCCAAGGCTGCCGAGGACTACGCAGATGATTCTATAGGCGTTTCTATTCATTTCGAAGACCTGACAAAGCATCCAGAGCGTCCTAATCAGTTTGGAATCGATATACATAGTGTTGTACGTCGATTGGAGAAGTTGAAATACCAAGAGGGGCTACATTTTGAATATAGTGACATAGAGCAATTCATTATTCAAATGGCTGATATAGAAGAAATCATGCAGATGGATGTAAAACCTTTTTATAAATGGAGGTAGGACATGCCAAGTATCGAGAAGCGAGGGAAAAATGCATTTCGTTTGGTTATCGAAGCAGGCTACGATTCATTAGGTAATCGCATTAAAAGATCTAGGACCGTAAAAGTCTCTACGTTGAAAGAAGCAAAAGCAGAACTTGCTAAGTTTCAAATTGAATTTGAAGTTGGTGAGTACATTTCCCCCGAAAAACAAACCTTTGAAGCATTTGTCCAAGAATGGAAAACCAAGTTCGTCGAAAAGAATCTAGAAGCAAAAACAATTGTAAATTATCTTTATCACGTAAATAAACGCATTCTCCCCTATTTCGGAAAATTGCATATGAATAAGATCAAGACAATGCATATCATTGATTACTTAGAAAAGCTGCATACTGAAAATCGCATTATCGGTGAAGGAACTCTCTCCTCTTCAACGATCGTTTATAATTACCGTGTAATACGCAGCATTTTTTCAAAAGCAGTGGATTGGAAAGTAATTAAAGACAATCCCGTTAAAGGGGTCACCAAACCTAAAGAGAAATCCAAAGAAATGGATGTCTATAATGATGAAGAAGTTCGATGGTTAATCCAGGCCCTTTCGAGTGAAAAGCCATTATTTAGAGTTTTAATCCTATTGGCTCTGACAACAGGCCTTCGCTGCGGAGAGCTCCTGGGGCTTGAATGGAAGCATGTTGATTTAGAAACCGGCATAATCGATGTCAAACAATCCATACCTATGTTTAAAGATGGACAACCCATCATCAAGGAGCCGAAAACCAAAAACTCAATACGCAAAGTCTCGATTCCAAGCTTTGTAATTCAAGAACTCACAGGTTTTTATAATCAAAGTAAGACGGATCGAGATGCCCTCGAAGAAAAGTGGGCAGCCGGTGCACACTTCTTTGTTTTCAGCAGTTGGAATGGTAAACCCTTCTATACTAAAACTCCAGGAGACATGTGGCGCAGATTTATTAGAAAGTATCCCCAGATGAAATATATTCGATTCCATGACCTCCGTCATACTTCTGCTACCCTTCTCATCAACCAAGGCGTCCATGCTAAGATCATTTCTAACCGTCTTGGTCACTCTAATATTTCTACAACCATGAACGTATACGGACACGCTATTCAATCTGCAGATCAAGCCGCGGCGAGTAAGTTTGATTCATTCTTTACTGATCCTAGTACTCCCCTCAACTGATAAAGGAAATAAATGTGAGATGTAGAATACATACAACTGAATGGTTTGGTTATCATTGAGGGGGAAATAAATGAGGATCTTTAAAGGAATTAGTATACTTTCGTTATTCTTAGGCTTTCTCGTTGAACAGATCGGTTCAATGGTCTGTCGGTTCATTTTTGTTTTTATTCTTATTAAAGCAATTCCTAGCAATGTTCATGATGCACCTGGTTTGATTTATTCAAATTCCTTTTACCTTTTAATTGTACTTCTAGTTACTTTACTTTTAAGTTGGCTTGGTGGTTACGTTACGGCCAGAATTGCCAAGGCATCAAAAATAAAAAATGCCGTTATTCTTGCTTTGTTCTTCGAGCTATTTATTTTTAATCCGCTTGTTGGACCTACTTCCTATCCTATCTGGTATATTATCATCTTGCTCATTTTAAATATTCCAGTGGCTGTTATAGGTGCTAAGATTGCATTAAGAAGAATGAAATCCAGTGCCGTCTAGTATCTAAGTGTTTAGATTTAAAAACAGTTGTAGACAGGGAAATATTGCCCCCCCGCGGTAGCGCTCAGCTTGTATGATAGATTAACCGCAGCTGCAACTACATTATGAGTTTAGAAATTTCAAATTCTAAAGGAGCTACAGCACTTGGCAACTCACACTATTCATTTATATTTTGATGAAGACAACGACGAATTTACTAATTTCTTAGAACAGCACGATGATGGTCTATTCCTTTTTGCAGTCTTTACTAAACCCATACCTGGGACCTTGTTAGAAGCTGATTTTCATAAACCAGGACCGAAAGGGCAGTATCACGTTCATATTAATGATAAGAATGGAAATGAAGTGTTATCTGTTAATAAAGATGGTAGTGCTCACCATAGGGTGAATAAAGGAAAACAAGTCCATCCGATCGTAGCTGATTATTTAAGGAAAAAAGGTTATGAAGTATCATCAGACAACATCCTAAAAGTAGTTCAGTTAGATAGCAAAAAGAAATACCATAGAATCACTGTAAGAATTTCAGGTAATGATGTGTGGCTAAAAATTGGTGGACTTATTCAAAGAAATGATTAAGTTTAAAAGGAATATTCGTTAATGAGACATGAGCTGTGTAATTTAAATATAGATACTGCTATTGAGCTCCCTCAGAAAACGATAGTTCAATAAAACCAAGGCAGGCCAGGATTTTATTTTCTCGTTCAAGGTTACTGTCGTGCATACGATTAGTACAGTTTTGAAACACCAAAAAGTTGGGGACGGATTGGGGACGAAATTCTTCAAACCGTCCCCAACCGCATCAAATTAATTACTATCGAAAAGTTGAAAACCCTTATATATCAAGGCTTTTTCGGACTATAACAGGCCCGATCAAAAGCACTTTCTCTCTTCTCCCATGAGGCGGCTGCGCAAGCAGTCGCCGTTATTATTTTATAGGACAGTTTTCGGAAACCCTTATTCTATAAGGGGTTATTATGTGTAACAGTAACTAATTCCCTATAGTACAGTTAGTGTTTTTTTAATGATCAAGGTACCAGTAGGGTACCAAGTGAAATATAATCGATCTAAATCTACATTAAATTAACGAAAAAAGCCCAAGAGTGGATTCTCTTTCGGGCTTTTTTAGCTTCTATTATAAATTAAAAAAGTCTGAGGATATTCCTTTTAGCTCACATTTGGTGCCCGTAACTCAAACTGACTAGGTTAATGATGAAAGGTACATCCGCAGGAGCAAAATCAAACTGACTCATTTCTTCAACAGATACCATCTTTAATCGTCATGATCTGCTGCAACCAATTCACCTGAAGCCCATGTGCACCAGAATGCATAGAGTACAATAGTACCTGCCTCATAATGAAAGGTACTTTCTCCAAAGAACTCTCCAACACTCACTTCCAATTCCAAACTCTTCGTTCATCTCACGCCTCAAGCATTCTTCTAATGTTTCCCCGTCCTCTTGCTTCCCTCCTGGAAACTCCCACTTGCCGGCAAGCTTATCCGTAGACTTACGTTGCTCAATTAGAATTTTATTTTCTTTCATTAATAAAGCCGCGGTAACTTTTTTCATCTAGGCCTCCAACAATTGCAGCGATTTGTTTATCCGAGAGCCCTTGAGCTTTCAACCAATCAATTTATCTCTACCTCGCTTTTCTCTGGTTGTTTCCGGTGAATTGAATACACAGTTTAAGGCCATATGGTAGGGCTAGAGTAAAGGGCTGAAACATTTCAGCCCCTCCTCATCAAACCGTACGTGAGGTTTTCCCTCATACGGCTTTCCGATGTTCGTCGTTCATGAGCATGCGGAATTTACAATAACGTTTTAAGTCCAATTTGTTTGGCAATATACTTAACCTCTTGAAATGAACCCATCCAATTTCTGCGTTGTCTTTTCTTAGCGTACCATCGAGTCAACCTCTGCAGAATATACCAGTCCATCTTCGCTAATCTCCGCTGGCTGTAGTTCGTGTAATAGTAGTTTCTCCACCCTTGAATTTTAGGATTAAGCCATTCTACCTGTTCTTCAAAGGATCGGGAACGTGAGCTTGGTGGTGCAAGTCTTTCTTTGACCATTTCTCGTATGCGTTCTTCCGCCTTTTTAGTTAGCCACTGTTGTGTGGTAAAATACACGTTACCTTGGGATGTTTCTGCTTTTGTTTTTCGGTGGTGCATGCCCAGAAAGTCGAATCCTTCTTCTCCTGTCCACAATCCCACAATGCGAGTTTTGGTTGGATGTAAGGTAAGTTCTAGTCGCTCCATAATCGTACAAATGAGCTTGTACGCATGATCTGCTTCTTTCTTTGTTTTGCAGACGACAACCATATCGTCCGCGTACCGTGTTAACTCACCTACACCCTTCCCATGTTTCTCCCACATTTGGTCATAGTAGTTTAAATAGATATTCGCCAGTAACGGCGAGATGACGCCACCTTGAGGTGTGCCTAAGTCCGAGCGTCTTACTGTCCCTTCTTCCATCACTCCCGCCCCAAGCCACTTCCTAATTAACTTCAATATCCGCCTGTCATTGATGCGCATTTGCACCAGTTTCATTAGTTTCTCTTGGTTAATGTTGTGGTTGGTAGAAGACGGCCTTAGGTTTCACCTTTGTACCGTCAGCCCCAATCAGAACCCGACGTGCGGATTTCCCGCATCGGGCTCCCCAGAGTCGTTCACAGGTTAGCTCGTTAGATGGTTGGATGGAGTAACTTAGGCTCCGGAAGCCTGAACCAATCTCTACTTCTCAAGTAGGACCAGTATAGACGATGTCTTTGGCTTCTCCTTCGAAGGGACCGGATCCATTGACGTTCAATTTGTCTTTTAAGGCTATGCAGTTTGTAGTCGCAATGGTAGAGCGAAAAGTACTGGTAGAATCCTCGAAGCATCATCGTCAGTTGTTTCTGCTGATCTCGCCGTTTCCAATGGCTATGCGCTCTCAGCCAAGTTCTGACGCGGTCCGTGAATTTCCGGCAGCTCTTCACACTTGGTATTCGTACAAGCGCGAATTCGCCTTTTTGTCCAACTCCGCAGACATGCTTAAAGCCCAGAAAATCGAAGGTCTCCGGATCTTCTCCGTATTCCGCTTTTCGCTCTCTTGCAAATCGTCCAAAGATCATAAGCCGAGTCTTTTCTTCTGCTAGTTCAAGACCGAATTGTTTCATCCGTTCATTTAGCAGCGTCTGAAAGTTCTCCGCATCACGTTTGTATTCGAAACACACCACGTAATCATCAGCAAATCGAATCAAGTAGGCTTCTCCTTGAAAACATCTCTTGCACCGTTTCTCAAACCATAAATCCAGTACGTAATGCAAATAGATGTTTGCAAGTAGCGGACTAATTGGGCCGCCTTGTGGCGTTCCTTCCTCATTCCGTGTGACTACTCCGTGTTGCATAACTCCTGCTCGCAGCCATTTTCCAATGAGATGTAGGATAACAGGATCAGCGACCCGATGTTCAACCATCTTCATCAACCATTCATGATTAATATGATTGAAGTAGCCCCGGATATCCGCTTCGAACACATGTCTTACCTTCTTGGTTACAATGCACGATCTGAGCGCCTTCAGTGCCATGTGCGGGTTTCGTCCCGGACGAAATCCATAAGAGATTTCCAGAAAATCCTGCTCGAAGATCGCTTCGACTACTCTCGCTACTGCTCGTTGCACCAATCTGTCTTCCACTGTAGGAATACCCAGCGGACGTGTCTTCCCATTTCCTTTTGGGATATCCACTCGCCTTACAGGTGGAGCCTTGTAGCGATTATGTCTGAGCCCTGACCAGAGATCCTCCGTTCTCTCTTTCAGATTCGCTTCAAATTGAGCCATTGTTTCTCCATCTATCCCGCTCGCACCTTTGCGATTCATCAATCCCCACGTTTCTTGTAGAAATTCAGGCGTGATGAGATGCGCAAGTGATGTGAACCGGATCTTCTTATCTTGCCGAGCCTTCTCTGTTATCTTAGCCAGTTTTGTTGACATACATTGTCCACCTCTGTGTGTGGGATATGTTTCGCTGTTAAGAGCTTACTCTGTCCTGCCGCTTCCCCCTGTACGTGGCTTTCCCACGCTCCGAGTACTACCAGCAGGTCCGACTTCCACCGCGACTTCCGCTTCCCTATGGATGGTCCTTTTAGTCGGCGTACTCCATTTTTTTTCTATGAAGATCGCGGTGGATCTCCCTAGTTCCGTTGTGCTTCCTTTTCCGCCATGCCGTGCTCTCAGACCCCGCCGGGGTCTCCGATTTCCTCGCCCTTTTACGGAAATCTACTATAGCCTTCCAAGTTTTCGACCTTGTCGGCCCCCGGATATCTCACGAGGCTCTATCGCTTCACTTGCGTTACGGCCTGGACGTCGCTCTGTCTACGCTTAACCCGTATCGTTACCTTTACGTGTTCAAGACTCGATTCCAGGTAGGGCGGCTTTTCCCTTTGCCTGGGTGGGAATTACACCCACTGAAAGCACCCAGCTTACCTAGGCGCACCGAAGTAGCCTTGGATATCGACGTCGACTACCCAATTTCCTTTGCGGTTGCAGGCTTTCCGGATACGCTCTAATGCTCCTTTAGCACCACGTTTCGGGCGGAATCCGAAGGATGTTTCATGGAAATCTGCTTCGAAAATGGGTTCAACCATTAGTTTTGTTGCCATTTGTACGACTCGGTCTCGAACTGTCGGAATTCCGAGCGGTCTTTGCTTACCATCCTTTTTAGGAATGTAATGGCGTCTCACTGGATCGGGATGGTATGTGCCTTCTTGCAGTTCACGCTGACATTCCTTTATGAAAGAAATCTCGCCTTGCTTTTCGATGTCCGCAAGAGTAATAGCATCAATGCCAGCCGCGCCTTTGTTAGCACGCACTCTTTTCCATGCTTCGCATAGAACATCCCATCTGTGAACCTTGTCGTACAATGCGTGGAACTTACGTTTCTTGTTTTCCTTGGCTGCATGACCTAGCTTTTCTTGGAGTTGTTGAACTTTTTCCTTTGGTGTCGTTAGCCGATCGGCATTCACTCACTCGTACCTCCTTAAAAAGCATAAACAAAGCAGGGCTCCTTCCCTCCCGAAGGTTATGTTGTCCTTCGGTTCTTTGGTACTATGAGCCCCTCGGACTCCCTTCCTGCAGACGACTCACTTCGCTTTTCGGGCTTATAGAGCGTCTCCCTACGAGTTTTTTTTTCGTGCAGGGGAGGGTCTCCCCAGTTCACTGCATTATCTTTCATACCATGCCGATCCCTCTACACCGGAGGATTCCTCACTGTTGTTCCAAGTTCTCCACAGCTTCCATGGCCTTCGTCTAACGTTGCAGGACTCGGCTTCCTCTTTTCCCTCTTGCGAGGCCTTTTTGACGATGCGGCAGGATTCACTTCATGTTACGGCCTGGTATGTTGCTCGCCCTGTCTCTGACAAGTACTTTTGTCGATGCGCTTTTCCGCACAGATTTCGCCATACGCAAGCATCCTAGCTACAAAGGTGGCTTGGTCCCTCCTTTGGTTGGACTTACACCAACTAGATAATGCGTGCCTCTGGGCACGCAAAACAGAAAAAGGACTCCTGAAAATTCAGGAATCCTAAAAAGATATTTGATGTATGGCCTCATTCTTATCGGAGGTTGTAATCAGCTGCGCAAGAACCAAGAAGAAAAAATAAACCCACAATAACAAAAATACCCCCGTTTATTCTTCTCCACATTAAAACTGTTTTACTTCGTGTTCTATACTTGTTTTCAAATTGTTTTGTATTGAAATTATAACTGAAAAAGATTGAAGAGTACTTCGGAAAGAAAATTGAAAATATACCAGCAGTAATTACTAGAATGCAAAGAGCTATCATACGTTCCTCCAGCGAAAATTAGCACCCTAGCTAATTTTAGAAGTTACCTTCCTTGATTACTTTTCTTTTAGATATGAGTCAATCGGTTCAAAATCTCCGCAAGAAATTATTAACTCATCACTATTGGGCATTGAGAAAAAGCCCATTGCTTGGGAAAGATATCCTTTTTCGCTTGGATCGACGTGTACATGATAACTGCTTTTATAATCATTATAAGCCAGTCTTAGTAATTCCTGTGCAAAACCAATTAATCCATTTTTACTTAAAGTGATCATCACTCGATTATTTTCTAAAATTTCAACATGTCCTACGTTATCTTTGTTTGGAAACTCGGGAGTGTCCTCATCATTATTTAAATTAACCACTACAAAATCCATGTTCTTCAACTCCTGTATACGAATGTAACCCCATTGTATCATTTTCCACAAAGGTTCGTTGAACAGAGCTGACCATAGTTTTTTTATAATCAACATCGAGTTTTAACAGAGCCAATAAAAAAATTACCCACAAGATATGGATGCCTACAATCTCGATCCACCTGTGAATGAATACCCAGTTTAAGGCCATATGGCAGGGCAACAGAAAAAGGACTCCTGAAAATTCAGTAATCCTAAAAATGGTTCTGATATTATATAATGTCGATTTCACCCAAAAGAAAAACTGACTCATGATAAAGCGGTTATGAACATACCCGCTTGAGGATTCAAACATAATTGGATCTTTTGAGAAGCTAACGGAATCCCAGTCACTCTCATCAAAGATTGAACCAACACTTTTGCTCATTTACTTCATCTACTTCTCAAGAGCTTGATTAATCTATCCCATTCCGACCGATCAATCTTTAAATCACGAACTGCCACCCTAAATCCATACTTATTAGCATATTCAACGAATATCTGATCCTCATTCAATATTTCATAGCCAATAATTCCGAATGGTTGTTTTGTCCAAGCTTCTTTTAAGAGAACTTTATCCGCCACTCATATCACCAATTAACCCCTCAATGTTAACAAAAATTCTTTCAAATTTTCATATCTGAACAGCATTAATAAATATTTAAACTATATTTGGGATACATAGGGTTTAAGAGCGACAAATAAATAAGCACTTTAATGTGAGTGCCTCTATTTTTCGTCTTTTACAACCTCAATCGGCCGTTTAACAGCTTCAATGAACTTTTCAACAAAGTGCGGATCTTCGGGATTGAGGTTATCCATAAAGGTTTCGTCAAATCCCCCAATCTCTTGCTCTTGATGTTTCGAAGTCTTCGCCATATAACCACCCCAATTCTTCAATAACGGCCAACATCACAGCATCCGAAAAGTAAGCCTTTTGTTCTGATACCGACATTGTAGCATACTTAGTCGAAGATTTTAACTGTCCGTTTATCTTTACTGAAATCGTTGCCATGACTTCATTAAATACTAAAGTGTCTACCGTTTCACCTAGTGTCGATATGCTACTGATACCACCATCATGGCCAACAGCAACGATTTGAGAGAGCGATGATTACAGTGCCAGGTTACGAGCATCCTTTATATTGTTTCTGTCCCTTGAGGATGGTTGTAAGTCAAGATAATGGAGTCATTTGGCGCCTCCCGCAGCACAAAGTCCATTTCCCTACTAAACTTAGCCTGATTGATTGTCCCGGTTGCGCGACCTAACTGCGCTCCGGTTCTACCATCTAGAAGTACTGCAATCTCCTTGGCTTGTTGATGTCCTTACCTAGCAACGCTGCGATTCACCTCGGCTAAGCGTTCCAGCGTATCTTCCGGCACCTTCTTAAGATCAATTTGAAAGCTCGCCTTTGGGTTAAACCGACGATTAGGAGTACCAGGTGGTACATATTGCTGCAAATACAGGATGCCGTTTATTATGCTGTCGTATGATTAGAAAAAGCTTCTATATAAAGCTCTTCAATTTTTCAATGAATGGTACATCCGCAGTAGCAAAATCAAACTGACTCATTTCTTTAACAGATATCCATCTATCAATTCCAAACTCCTCGTCCATTTCACGCTTCAAACATTCTTCTAAAGTTTCCCCAACCTCTAGCTTCCCTCCAGGGAAACTACCACTTGCCAGCAAGCTTGTCGGTAGACTTCCGTTGCGCAATAAGGATTTTGTTTTCTTTCATTATTAAGGCCGCGGCAACTTTTTTCATCTAGACCTCCAACAATGACTTTCCCTAAGACACTAACACTAGCACAAATCTTCAAACTTTGTTCATTTCAAATGATTTAATGCTTTTTGTCGAATAATGTAACCTAAAATATTCCATATAGTACATAATACCTAATGTGAGGGGTAAAATCCCATTCGCTACAGGGAGATGTAAATTTGAGATACAACTTGAAGCTGAGTGACGACGCTTTACTTTCGGCATACAAAGATGCTCTTATATTGAATCTAAATGAAGAGTTTATTGAATTACTTGAAAAAGAGCTAATTAACAGAGACATTGCTTTTATACGACCATCAAAGGAAGAGAAAGAATAATAATATCTAGTTAAAAAATGATGGGCGAATGGGATCTCACCCTTCACCAGAATAAGCCCTGCTAGTTTTTTTTGCTAGCAGGGTTATAGCTGAAAAAAAGCCCAAGGGATACTCCCTCAGGCGAGTTAAATAAAAGCTCTGTTATAATGCAATTAACCCTACTGATTATAAACATTGATCCTTCTCAGCAGATGATACGACCCGTCATACATCACTACATTTCCGTGTTGATTAATTGCAAAAACGTTAAATGATAGCATCCCTCCAAACGAAAACCCCATATTGGCAAAAGCACTGGCGTCGTACGTATTGGTTTTTGGGAGGTAGAGTCCGGTGTTATAAGCAGCAATATCTTTCAAACCGAAATAAGGCTGGGTTTCACCCGTTGTCTTTACTTCCCAAATCTGTCGTTGCCCTTCGACATAGAAAGTTTCGTTATCCTCGTATACCCTCAGAATCTCTTCTTTTATGTCTATGGGAGCTACGAACCTCAGATTTCCGGATTCCTCCAGTTCAAAAATCGATTGCTTAGATACATCTAGAACAAACATTTTACCATCATTCATAATGGCTGCCAGTTTCACATTTTCCTTATCAGGAGTGAAAGACATGAATACATTTGCTTGCTGACCCGATTCGCCTGCATATATGTGATCATGAAGAATATCGCTGAAGTAAAAATGCTGACCATCGGGCGTCACCATAAAGTTACCTGGATGATAAGTCGTTTTCCCGATTGTATATGTCATCATTCGAACATTGGATGCAATCTCATATATGACGGTAGATACACTCGTATCAGAAGAAAAACTACTGGTAGCCATTAAATAAAGCATATCCAATTTAGAATCATATACAAGTTTGCGCGGCGAGAGAATGCTGGCGTTAATATGCTGCTCTCCAAACTTCGGATCCCTATAGTCAAAATTAAAGCTCTGATCAAAACCGCTGTACATCACTTTCATTTCACCTGTTACTTCATTATAGACTCGAAGGATGAAACTCATCTCGGAAGCTGCATTTCGCTCTAAAATGTAGATCAGATTGTGCTGATCGGATGCCATACTGATCACATTTACATTGGGTCGTTCGAGAAAAAAATTATTGGTAAACCCCATATTCGAAGCCGTCATTAAGTTGTCGACACGAATCTCCGCAGCTCTCGGATGAGGCGTTGTGATTATAATGGATTTCGTTTCATCATTGAAAGTAACGGTTTGATTCAAGTTTTCTGCAATAAATCTCAATGGCACTAGCGTAGTATTATTCATTATGACTGCTGGCTGCTCTAGCGCCTTACTCTGATTATCAATACGAACAATTCTGTTATCAATGGAAAGTTGTATCGAATGCCCCGCATACTTGAGAGTGATGGACTGGTCCTCCGTATTCCATGTCAAATCTGCCTTCAAGGCATCTGCAATAAAACGAAGAGGGACCATTGTCGTATTATTTAACAACACAGGCGGTGTTGAAAGCGTCGTTTTCTGCCCATTCACTGCTGCCGTAACATCGTTAATGGTCAATTGAATCTTTACACCGACCGATCTTTTCCCATCATTAGCATAGCTCGTTAGGGTATAACAATTTAGCAGCATAGCTGTAAAAGCCACGAATATCACACATACCCGATACAACACATATTATCCCCCTATAGTCTAGGTGCTTGTTTTAGAAGATTTGACTTGCAAGAGTTCGTTATGCTTACGTTGCAGTTCATGAAGGATTGCATTCGTGTTGTTCAAGTTTTTTTGTGCTGTACGCGTAGCGTTAAGCAGGCTGATGCCAAATTGTTTCTCGAAATCCGGCATACTATTTCCAATAAGTTTAAACACTAGCAAACTCTTTGTTTGTTGAAGATTGTTATATGCATCGCTCTCATTCTTAATAATGGATTTAAGATCATCTGAATTACTTACTGTTTGTATAAGATTTAGTGCCATTTGGGTGGATTCATTGTATTGTTTCATTAATTCTTCAAAATCCATATTTAATTGACTCGTAAATTCATTTCCATTCGTTAAATTGGCATACTGCTGAAGTTGTTGCGAGAAAGTTAGCAAGGCTGTATCCGTATCTTTTAGCCATTGATAGACATTCGTCAAGTTTTCTAATTCTTGTTTGGCTGGATTTAATGGATTGGCTGAGGTAGATTGAGGCATTGTCACATTTACACTATATGTAGCGGGATTCCATGTCACGAGAACCCCAAGTTGTCGTAACATAGACAAGGGCACTACAGTGTGATCTTTATAAATCATTGCGGGTAATTCATCGACTTTTAAATTTTGCCCTTCGGATGTTACTTGTACAATAGGATTCCCTTCGAAATCTCCATTTAAAGTAGCAGCTCCAGCTACGCCAACTGGGACAGAGAGTACTAGTAATAATAAAATAAACCTTTTCATTGTTCACCTCGTTAGGAATTTGTTTGACTGCTACTTACATTCCACATTTACAACACGCTCTCCTTCTGGTAGGCTTGATCCTCTATTCCATTTTATGCTATAATCAAAAACAAGAACATACATTCTCTGTTTTACATTCATCCTACAGTCAGAAAAGAAGGTCAGCCATGAAAGATCAGCCTGTATTTGAGAATCTACGTGACAAGTATGCCGATGAAGACCGCGCTAAGCTTGTGATGTTGCAGTTACGAACATTAATGGGACAGAAGCAGAAGCAGAAGAAGAAATGGTATCAGAAATGGAAAACACCGACAAAGACGAAGCCAACGACTTGGAACGACTAGCACGTCCGTGCAGGCGTATAGATTGAGACAATCAAATAGAGGCTCCCCTCCGTAGCACGCTACGTGGAGAGCCTCTTCACTTTTATCGGTTTCTTTTACGTGAATAATATAAGACCCCTAAGTAATGCGCCCCTGTGAACAGGGTGAGTATACCGAAGAACAATAAGAATCCGCCGTTACGATCACGGAAAAACAATTGCACAACGAACAATGCAAGGGAAATTTCGCTCCAGAGAAGGGTTCTTTTTTTAAGCTGTGTCAAATCGGCTGTGGATTTGCTTATTTTGCGAAGATTCATGTAAGTCAGGCCAGCGAGTACGATAACACCAATGACGATCACGAGAATATAACTTGAATTGCCCGACATGTGACTCCCCCTAATTCTAGTAGATATATTATCTAAGATACATGGATTAGGACGGAATGTCTATTTGAAAATGTCATTTCGGAGCAAGGGATTAGCTTCCCCCGTTGAACTTATATTGCAAATTGACTTCTTAACTGAGTGAGGTGCCCACATCATGTCTTCCCCAACATTCAAGCCTTTAGAAACGTCCGATATTCCTTTACTGATGGATATTTACAATCATTTCGTTATTCATTCAACCTATTCGTTCCATACGGAGCCTGTTGCGTTACCCGAATTCACAGAAAGTGTCGTCCACGCTAATCCTCGTTATCAAACGTATGTCATTCTGCTAGATGAGAAGTTGCAAGGCTATGTTCAAATTATGCCCCATAAGAAAAAACAAGCCTATGATACAACAGGTGAAGTGACCATTTATCTTCATCCAGCATGCGTTGGCAAGGGGATCGGATCTGCCTCTATTCAATATGTTGAAGCGTTCGCGAAGGAGCGCGACTTCCATTCTTTAATTGCAACTGTTTGTGCGGATAATTCAGCTAGCATCCATATGTTCACCCGAAATGGCTACCAACAATGTGCACACTATCGAGAGGTTGGCTTCAAATGGGGTCATTTTTTAGATATTGTTACGTTTCAAAAAATTATTTCATAGCCTATCCCCCTTGTTACTCGGCCCCTCTTATAGAAGAATCTGTTTCCGTTATTTGCACGGGATAATTTCGCCTCCCCTTACAAAACCTAGAGTATAGTCATAATGCTCGGAGGGGATTGTCATGACCAAGCGGCTTTGGTCCTTTAGCATCGTTTGTCTGCTTGTAACCAGCTGCGGTACGCCTTTAACGAAGCCTTTTCAAAATCAGAGCTCAACCCAACATTCGACTCCAGATGTCACTCAGACATCCCTGGAGGCTATTAGGGACTTTACGGAGTCCCCGTTGATTACAGATGCTTCCGGTTCCAAGCAATTGAGCATGTTGCCACCCGCGAGCACGCCCTCTGCTTCTGCGTTGCCCACAGCACCTACACGAGCTCCAAACCCTACACTTGCTCCACGTCCTACGTTGACTCCCAGCTTGAAGCCTAAGATCAATCCGAAAAGGCCTGTAGCTCAACCCGAGGTCTCTAAGCGTCCTTCTTTGCCCGTTCAAAAAAATCAAGGCCAAGTTAGAATTTCTCAGAAAAAGCTTACACTCTCTCAGCTGGTTGTTAAATATCCCGACACGTTCAAGCTCCGCGGCTCCAGTCAGGAGAAGAAAGTCGCGTTAACCTTTGACGATGGACCCGATACTCGGTTTACGCCGAAAGTACTTGATGCCTTAAAAGCAAATCAAGTGAAAGCAACCTTTTTCGTACTTGGTGCTATGGCTAACTCGCATCCCGATGTCATCAAGCGAATCGTGAATGAGGGGCATGTCATCGGCAACCACTCCTACAGCCATGAGAATTTACCAAAGCTCTCTGTGGATAAATTTCAAAACCAAATTGAGAGTACAGAAAACATTTTACACAACCTTATCGGCTACGCACCTAGGTTAATCCGTCCCCCCTATGGCGCAATTAACGAAGAACAGGTCAAATGGATTGCAGATCATCACTACTTAATTGTGAACTGGAATGTCGATTCCCTCGACTGGAAATCACTGAATTCCGATCAGGTCCTTCACAATATCATGCAGCAAACGAAACCCGGGTCTATTATTCTCCAGCATTCTGGAGGTGCGGACAGTCAAGATCTATCAGGCACCGTGCAAGCAATTGGACCATTAATTACTAAGCTTAAGGCAGCTGGTTATACGTTCGTCACAGTTCCTGAGCTGCTACACGTAACCAAAAGCAAATAATACACATGCAAAAAGCAGTCTTACCGGGTTCATCCCCAGCAGACTGCTTTCTTCTTAATACATCTAACGCCAATTACTCGCTCATCTGAGCAGCAGGCATGGCTGATTTACAATCGGCACAATAGCCAAATATTTCAAACCGATGGCTTTGAATCTCAAAGCTCTCCGGCAAATCCTTTACAAGCTTCATCGGACAGAACTCAAACGTCACAGTCTTCTCGCAGCTGACGCAAATCATGTGATGATGATGATGGGACAAACAACTCGCTTTGAACTTCAAGCCATCCGCCAAATGAAATTGCTCCAGAACACCCATCTCGCTCAACAATCGGAGATTGCGATACACCGTATCGAAGCTTACGCCTGGATATTTTATTTTCATATGATCATAAACATCCTTCGGCGCTAAGTAACTGCCCGATTCTGCGAATAAGGTCGCTAAGCTTCTGCGCTGCTCTGTAATGCGCCAGCCCTTCTGCGACATCGCTCTTAGCATCTCATCAATCGTATCCGTATGCGTACTCACTTGCATTACCCCTCTGTGTTGAAATGTTCTCCTATTATAGTGCAGCAAATAGGCCACTTGCGTCAAGTGTAGAACGATGACGGAAATTGTATGCACCGGATTTTAGCCAAGGACTTGCCATTAGGCTGTTTATCTTCTATGTATCCGACTCCGCTTCTAATTTCAGCAACTCTGTGCGAATGACATCCTTGGCAAAGTTCTCCCCAATGAAGACTGCTACGTCAGGCACGTCGCCCTTAGGCGTTATTTTCACAAAATCCATTTCTCTATAGGCGTATTGGAATAAGAACCGGCTTGATGTATCCGAGAAGCTGAGAATCCCTTTGGCACGATACACTTCCTGAGGAAGTTGGCTCACGAATTGTTCAAATGCGTTACTATCTACGGCCCGTTCAAAAAAATGGGTATACGCCATTACATGGTTATGCGAATGATGATGATCATGCTCATGATGATGCTCGTGGCTATGCGGAACTACCTCTTCATTCGATTCTACCTGAACTGGTGACCTGTCAGAACCCTCTGTATGAATATCTTCAATTAGCTTGATATCGATCTGACTGAAGACGGTATAATGCAAATCCGCATAAGGATTCCATTCCCTTACGAGATCATGCACTTCTTGAAGCGCCGATTCCTGCAGCAAGTCCGTCTTATTGAGCAGGAGCAAGTTCGCACATCGAATTTGATCCCGCATGAGACGGTAGGTTTTTCCGCGACTTGTTCGATTTAATTCAAGTAGCTGCGGGGCATCTACAACTGTGATGATGGCTGAAAGCTCTATCGGGAGTATGAGCGAAGCGTCCGTAATCTCATCAATAATTTCCATAGGATTCGCAATCCCCGTCGATTCAACGAAAATTAAATCTGGCTGTTCCCCTGTCACTAATTCGTTCAACGCTGTGCCAAGATCACCACGACTCGAACAGCAAATGCATCCGCCAAGCAGTTCCGACATAGGGACTTCATTAGCAATTAATTGTCCATCCAAATTCACCTCGCCTATTTCGTTCATAATCACAGCCGGCTTGCGGCCCGCTTCGGTGAAATAATCGATGGCTTTGGTGAGCAAAGTCGTTTTACCACTCCCCAGAAATCCAGATAACACATAGACATGAACTCGTTTGTTTGCCATTTATGCTGCTTACCTCCATCCTCGGGCTAATTACGCCCACGCTTACTCGGTCTTCACTTCAAATTTGGTGGCCAAGATCGGCCATTTCCCAACAATGCCCGCTAAAAAAGGAAATAATTTTGCCCACAATAGACTTGTACTTGGATCTGCCGGCTTTAAAGGAAGCTCTATACGTTCGTACAGAATTTTCGCTGCTTCTTGAACAAGTTCAAGCGCCAAGTCCTCAGGTGCCATTTCGGCAACTGCTTCTAATCTAGGGAGATAATTGTGTCCGATCGACTCCGATAAACGATGCTCCGCTATGTTGTCTGAAGCCATCACCTCGCCCATACCTCGACTGACTAGGCGTGCTGTTTCTTCATCGAATGCGTGCGGAATACAGTAAATCTCCAACGCCAAAGCCGCTATGTAAATCTCTCTTAACAGTTCATCTTCTTTGGCCATCGTTAAGACAGGTTGTGGTAGATAGGCCATAATGGCAGGCTTCAACGTGTCCCAACTATTTTCTATGCTTTTCATCGTAAACTGCATCATCGCTGCTGCCAGCTCCACAGGTGTAATTTGTTTCTTCTCTAACTCTTGCATAGGTGTTACCCCTCTTCTCTGTCATGACTTGTAAAGTGGATCGTCAGCTCAATAATTTCCGATTGGCTTCCCAATCGTATCGGTGGTCCCCATGTACCGAAGCCCGAGGACACCATCGCATGTAAATTCCCTTTGCGTAAATAGCCCCAATCTAATTCAAAGATCCGTCTAGTGAACAGATGGTTCGGCGCTATTTGACCGCGGTGCGTATGACCTGACAAATTCACATCAACGCCTGCGGCGGCCGCTACGTCTAACTGGTACGGTTGATGGTCCATAACGATAATCGGCTGGGCAAGGTCTAGTCCCTCCATCAAGGAGACTAACGCTTTACGTCCTCCAGCGGAATGTTCCGCAGACTTATCTTTACGCCCTACAAGATAGAAGCGTTCTTGGACATGAACAACTTCATCCATCAGCACACGAACGCCGATTTGTTCCATTTGTTCCACGAAGGCCGGAATATGTCCGCCATAGTATTCATGGTTGCCAAGCACAGCATACACGCCTAACGGTGCCTGCAACTCTCGCATGGTCTGTCCCATTTGATAACGAATAAAAGGTTTAATATCATCATCAATGACATCTCCCGGCAGCAGAATCAGATCAGGTTTCATCGCATTCACATGCTTAACAAGCTTGCGCAAGTGGCGATTGCCGACGACAGCACCTAAATGAATATCCGAAGCGACTGCGACCCGAAGCTGTTCCCAGTCCCCCGCTTGTTTAGGAATCGTAATCTCATATTTGCGGATAACCGGGGTTCGCGCCAGATATGAGCCTGCTAGGAGGAGAATAAATAGAATGGCTATAACGATCCACCCCAGTATTGGCACATAGCTAGCTGATGACACCGAGGCTGCATACAACACCCCAATCGCCACATCCGTGATCGGCAAAAGAAGAATGCCAAATTGGATGAGAGCCAACCAATAGGAACCCATGATATTAAGCAGTCGTGTTAGCGTTGGCGGCAGCACCTTCGTTCCAAACCGCCCGATGACATAGGAGAACGCAATGATCCAAAACACCGGCCAATACAACCAGGGATGAAATGAATCACCCAATAAATGCGATAAAAAAACCTTCAAGTGCCAGCCTATATAGCCGTTGATCGCCGCTACAATAGCAAGTATAATCGTGACCCTGAGCAACATACCATTTCTCATGTTTCTTGACGCTCCTATTCTCTGCTAGCCTCTACCTTTTAAAGCAAAAGACTTATTGGCTCTATACATTCCTCATCATCATTACGCACATTCCCCACTCGGCTAGACACCGGGTACGCCATCATGAGCTCCGAGGGGTATGGCTGCAGAAGCGGACGAAGTTCATCCACATTCTTCCTACTCCGATCTAACCAAACAGCTTCCTTCTCTCGTGGCAAAATGACCGGCATACGCTCATGAATATCCTTCATCATCTCGTTCGATTCCGTGGTAATGACCGTACACGTTGAGATGCGCACACCTTCGGGAGATGTCCATGTATCGTAAAGCCCTGCCATACTGAACAGTTCCTTGCTGCGCAACATGATGCGCATGGGCTGCTTATGCTTGCCGCTTCCTTTCCAGTCATAGAAAGAATCTGCTGGGATCAGGCAGCGTTTACGTTCAAATGGCTTGCGGAAGGCAGGCTTGTCCGCCAAGGTTTCGGAGCGCGCATTGAGCATCTGATAGCCAACTTTCTCATCTTTGGCCCATTCTGGAATCAGTCCCCAGCGCAGTTCGCCTAGCTTATTTCGCTGCCCGTCATGGACGATCGCCATCACCTGCTGTCCGGGCGCAACATTATACTTAGGGCTATATCTCGGCATAAAAGTATCGTACATATCGTAACGCAGCATCAATTCCTCTAACGTTACAGTGATCGTGTAGCGTCCGCACATAGGTTAACATCCTTCTCCTTCACACCGTTATCCCATTCCCCTCTCTCCATTATGGAAAAAAGATAGGCTTACGTCAATTCGTACAGCCCGAAGAACTGTTCTTCTTCAGGCTGTGCGAAGGGGCGCTAGCGATATCTTCAGGCAGATTCACGATTTCTTCTTCGTTTCCTTCTCTAACACACTCACACGCGGATCCGTCCCATAAATGGTTGTCACCAGACTGTCCGCATATCGGCCGATTCGCGCACCAATTTCAGCACGCATATAGTCCCTCGTCATCGTAAATCGATCTTCATGCTCACGGCACCGATACCGGTAACGGATCATCTGATCGTCTTTCTCCTCTTCCGCGACATGCATGTCATTCTCGAGCATATGACGCTTTACTTTGGCTAAGTCGGCGTGCATGTTCTTGGCCAGCACCTGAGCCACCTTCGAATAAAGTGTTCTTAGCATCTCGGAGGAACGCTCCACTTCACGCGCCCTTCGTACAATAATCGTATGCATGAGCGGCAGCAGCACAGATTCTCGTATAATATTAATGTCATCCGCTGTCGGGCGTTTCGTAGGAACTGGTTTGTCATGACGTTGGCTTTGAGCTGCTTCACGGTGTTGGGGCAGCATCATGCGGCTCGACTCCCATAAACCGTTATTCTGCAATTTTTTGCTCATTTATAATGACCTCCGATTTTGAGCGAGCGAACCTTCGCTTGGCCAGCTGTCGTCAAGGAGGACGCGCGAACAATCGCCGCATTGCCGAACCGATCCTTAATGCTATCCGTTACTTTCTCCAATTCACGTGCCTTCACTTGATCTTCAAAAAGGGTGAGCTGGTACGTTTCATCGTTCACGAACTGACTCAGCATCACGCCAGCACGACGAACTGGCATCGTGTCCCAGAATTTATAGAAAAGCTGCTTCACAGCTTGAAAAACAGTGCCCGTATGATTCGTCGGGTCTGGCATCTTCATCTGGCGCGAGAAACCTGTCGGCGCATCAAAGGGACTGCACATACAGCTAACCGTCACAATAGAGGCCATATAACCTTTGCGCCGACAATCCCGGCACACCTCCTCCGTCAGCTCCATGAGGATCGTATTCACTTCCGACGATTCCGCATAATCCCTCGGCAGCGTCATCATATGACCGATCGATTTCGGAGGCGTATCGAACGTGCCCGGCGTAACTGGACTGTCGTCCAACCCGTTTGCCGTTCGCCACATGACCTCCGCGTGAATGTCCGACTGTTTACCAAAACGCGCACGAAATTTCTGCTTTAGCTGAGGCAGCGGCGTCCGCGCCACCTCACCAATCGTATACATGCCCAACTTGGCAAAATGCGCCGTCATCCGCGAACCTACACCGAACATTTTGCTGATAGGTTCCTTCCACAAGTGCTCCTCGACAGCGGATGGCAGCAGTGTGAAAATGCCCGTCGCATTCTTTTTGGCCCATATATCTGTCGCGATTTTCGCTAGAATTTTATTCGAGCTAATTCCGACCCGCAGCTTAACCCCCGTTTGTTTGAGCACCTTATACTGCAGACTTCTAGCTACCTGCTCTGCATCTCCAAAGAACGGCAGGCTCCCTGTGACGTCAAGGAACTGCTCATCAATGCTGAAAATTTCAACGAGATCCGTAAATTCCTGATAAATTTCGGTTATTTGCAACGAAACATTAATATAATGCTGCATCCTCGGCCGCATGACGATCAGGTCAGGGCACTTCTTCAACGCTTCACCCAACCGTTCGGCTGTCGATACACCATATCCTTTGGCAACAGGGCAGGCAGCTAAAATAATACCTGACCTTAACGCAGGGTCTCCTGCTACGGCAACTGGCTTATTATCTAGACCTGGATGATCGGCCTTCTCTACACTTGCGTAGAAGCTCTGACAATCAGCCAGGAAAATCGTTCGTTCCCCGCCCTTGTTCCCCTTACTCATCGCAATTCCCCCCGCATATTCATCAGCATAGTCATAAGCTCAGCCTTGACCAAACTACGAAGCATCGTGAAATGATGAATGTAACCTCGAACTTTGTATTCGACTTGAATTCCTAAAGCATTCATTTCCGTGTGAATCACCTTAATCTCTCGCTGCTTCATCTTGCTTTTCAACTGCTGTAATTCTGGATAAATCCCCATCTCAACCTCTCTGAGATAGAAAAGAATATGATTATAAACAATTTTATCTTTATAAACCTTAAGTTCCTCCATATCTCTTGCTAACATATCAAGCAAAATCGGCAACAGTGTGTATTCCTTAATCATTTGAACATCCTCTTCTGTCTCTACTCTTGATGAACCACTCATGTTCTCACCACCATATGCGAACATATATTCGTTTTTACATATTATATACCGAACACGTATTCGTTATGCAAGTGGTTTTTCGGATATTTTTCACCAATAAAAGGATGAACTGCAGTTAATTTCAATTACTCTACCTAATTTTTACCTATTTATTGAAAACAAGCATCGCCTTACCGCCAATCTGTGCCAAACACTTGAAGTCGCACCCAGACATGTCATATTAAATATTCATCATTCAGGCGGATGTCCAAGCGTTCGGGTAATTGCCTGCATTAACTAGTTTAGAAACAAAGAAACGGAGGAGGTTTTCTTAACTATGGCATGCGATAATTCGGCGACTGCTTTAACTTGCTGCTCAGAGAAAAATTTCGTGCAGGATAAAGTATGTACGCCATGGACCGGCACAGTAGATGCCACAGATGTAGATATTGTCGCTTACAAGAATAATATTAATCCGAACCTTATCGGTACGGGATATGTGAAATTCGATTCTGGACCTGCAGCTATTACGTTGGATGTATTGAACAGTGCGGGGACTTCCATCCTAACGGCTGCCGTTTCCATTGAACCTGGAACAAGTCTGGCTTTTACTTACCAACGCTTCACCACGATACAGTTAACACTGGATGGAACAGACACTGGCTTATATCAAGGTGAATTTTGTATCACGACCCGTTATTCGATTCAATAATGTCAATTGAAAATTAAAGGAGGTACTCAACATGTGCTCTTGCAACACAGCTCTTTGCTGTTGTTCGGAAAAAACCTACGTACAGGATAAAGTATGTACGAATTGGCTAACGGCTGCAGCAGGTACAACCACCGTTTACACAGATAATTTGGCAACTCTGATTAGCGGCACTGGATATATCAAAAATGAAACGGGAACCGGTAACATTACAGTGAATTTTCTCCGTTCGGCAGCTCCCGTCATGACCGCTATCATTGTGGCGCCAGGAGGCAGCACCTCGTTTACTGTCGGGCGGTTTGATACGATTACTATTCTGACAACAGCAGCAGCAAGCGGGGAGTTTTGTATAACTGTGCGATACAGTATGTAAAATTAAAAAGCACACCACAATAAGGTGGTTTTTCACTAACCGTGAGAAACCACCTTATTCATTCGCAGCATGGATGTTCGGATTCGATTTGGAGTGTAGTGGAGATGACGTACTTGCCTTCCACATAACTCATCTCATCACCTAATGAAGAGATGGCAATGGCTTTGACACTTTGGCCTATAAAATTTATGGTACTGCCAGGAGGAACGCTCAGTCGCTTGTTATCGCCGTCATGAGTTTCAATGTCAACCTCCATCGCTTGGGTGCTACTCGAACTCGAAAATATACTAATCTGAGCCACTTCGATCTTGGACTCCACATCGATCTCCCATATCCGAAATCCAGGTTGATTGCCTTGAAGAAGTATATTGCCGCAGCACTCTTTATTGATCGTTGTCAGCGGCGGTGGCGGAGGTGGAGGATGGCAATGGTGGTGCTTAGGTGGTGGACAAGGTTTAACCACTGGCTTATATATAAACTTCAGATTAGGCTTTGGATTTAAGTTCCATTCCGGCTTTGGCTTTTTGGTTGGATATCGGCTGCGAGAACAAGAGGGACTGGGATGAGCCATCCTCGTCATCGATCGAAGATAACACCGCTTCGTCTGTTTCGGCCTACTGACCTTTCCTTTGTTTAAAGATAGGCAGGAAGACGATGTCTTGTGAACGATGGTCAGCTCGATAACCTTTTTCCTTGCGCTGCCTTTCTTCTTGATCACCTCACCTCCTCCTCCCTTCTATGCATCGATTCCTATTCCCTATTTATATTAGATGAATGTTTCTCCTTAATGGTTATACATGTTTTGGATTTATTTCAATAATCACCTAGGCAATCTGGTGCATCGACCACACAACGCCAGTTGTCCCATTGCCTATATTGATTGAAATCGTTAATCCAGCCGCGTTATAGAATAGGCCGATAACATCGCCAGCCGACAAAGAAACGTCCCCAGCCAATGTAATTTCACCGGTTCCCAATACGGCGCGCAAAGTAAGGAGCAATGCTACGTTAACATTTAAAATAGGTAGAAAACCACTCACCAAATTGACCGCGGAAGGGGATGTTCGCTGCACGGCAAAAAATGGATTGATCCCGGCGCCTAAGCTCACAGTGACAGCTGCAGTCGTGGAGTAGTTAATCGTTGCCAGTATCGTATACCTTCCTGTTGTCGGCACCGTGAAGTTGCCGGTAACTGCGTTAAAGTTCGCATTTCCATAATACGGACTAGCCGTCGACCAATTCGTAAGCTGTGTACTTGTTGCAATGGATAGCGTAGACAAGAATGCAGAAAATCCAGTCGACGCAAAATTCGGGCCAATTGGGCCAGTTGCACCGGTTACTCCAGTCGCTCCAGTCGCCCCCGTTGGACCGGTTGGGCCAGTTACTCCAGTTACTCCAGTTGGACCCGTTGCTCCTGTTGCTCCAGTTACACCAGTTGCTCCAGTCTCCCCAGTTGCTCCAGTTGCTCCAGTTGCTCCTGTTGCTCCGGTTACACCAGTTGCTCCAGTTACTCCAGTTGCTCCAGTTGCTCCAGTTGCTCCGGTCGCTCCAGTTGCTCCAGTTGCTCCAGTTGCTCCGGTCGCTCCAGTTGCTCCAGTTACTCCGGTCGCTCCAGTTGCTCCAGTCTCCCCAGTTGCTCCAGTTGCTCCAGTTGCTCCAGTTGCTCCAGTTGCTCCAGTTGCTCCAGTTGCTCCAGTTGCTCCAGTTGCTCCGGTTACACCAGTTACTCCAGTTGCTCCAGTCACTCCGGTTACACCAGTTGCTCCGGTCGCTCCAGTCGCTCCGGTCGCTCCTGTTGCTCCAGTTGCTCCAGTTGCTCCAGTTACTCCGGTCGCTCCAGTTGCTCCAGTTGCTCCAGTTGCTCCAGTTGCTCCAGTTGCTCCGGTCGCTCCAGTTGCTCCAGTTGCTCCAGTTGCTCCCGTTGGACCCGTTGGACATACGCACGGAATGCCACTGCAACTTAAAGCAACTGAACATGAACAATGTCTATGTGATCTTTCTTGAAATTCATCCTCATCTGCAGGACCGCAATAGTTCACGAATGATACCCTCCCTAAGGCCTTGCTTCAAACGACTCTATTACTAGTAAATGAATTTCAGCTTAATATGCTTGTACTCATGTCTCCCCTTGGATAAAAATGTACCCACATGAAAAAGGACCTTACGGAGTTTACCCAAAGGCCTTTCGCAGCTATTTCATTAGATTGCAGTAAGCGTAGCAGCCCTTACACCAAATATCACAGGAGAGCTTTGTGTCCCCCCTGCTATGCCCCCACATCGGCATAGCAAAAAACGCCACAAACAGAGCATCTCACGCTCCACATGTGGCGTTTTCATCATGCAGCTATCGAAATATAGACCATAATCGAATCAAGTGGAACGTGTTGTTCGGATCAATCTTTTGCGCCAGGATAAACGTTAAAATCTGGTGTGTCTGGTTCCCGCTGAGTTTCTCACCGAAAATACCCGCAGCAAGACCGATTAGACGCGTAACCTTCGCCGTGTTTTGTAAATCTGCCTTCGTGACGCCTTGCAGCAGCATTTTGATGCGTTCCTTTACCTCAGGGTTTTTCATCTTGAACTTTACACGCTCCACGAGCGCAGGATCGATGCCATATTGCTGATAACTCATACCCGCACCTCCGATACCCGTCATGCTCCTATCTTATGAGTGAATGTAGGCAAACTTGACTGAGGCCGATGCATATAAAAAAACCTATGACGTTAGTTTTAAGTGGTACAAGCCATTTTGCAGCAAAATGACCAATACTCGGGTGGCTTTCCTCCTCTATGCACGCAGCGCGTGCGGATCCGGAGGCGCGTTGAGGTGCCTATGCATGGCGGAGGTGTCGTATAAATGGAAAAAGTACAGCTAAATTCGAGCTATTGATCGAAAAATAACAATTAACTGGATTTCATGCATGTATTCTGATCAAAAATGTGAAGAACTTCTAAAATCATTGATTTTACCTACATAATATCCATCTAATCTTCAATTATGGAAGTTTTCAAAGAAAATAGCTGGAGTTTTTCCCGTTAAATTGTTTAGGGGAGGTGCGCGGCCGGCAAGGAGGGGCTTAGAGTTCAGGAGTTCAGGAGTTCAGGAGTTCAGGAGTTCAGGAGTTCGGGGGTTCAGGTTCAGGTTCAGGTTCAGGTCGAACTTCGGGGTTCGGAGGTTCTCAGCTAGCCATCCACCTAACATCCCACACAAAAAAACAGCCACCGTTCCCGGCAACTGTCCCTTCACTTACATATACATGGCGATGAGAATGACGCAAATGCAATTTAACGCAATGAGCAGCGGAAAGCCCACAACAAACGAAGTGTGCTTCGTTTTGTGACGCCACATGCGCATGCCGAGCCAACCGCCTATCCCACCGCCGAGAGCAGCGAGTAGAAACAGGCGTTTTTCCGGTACGCGGCGCCCACCTTTTTTGGCTTGTCCTTTGTCATGTCCCATCTCAACAAACGTAATGATATTCATCAATAATAAATAAATGAGAAAATAAGTCACGGCTGTACACCTTCACTCCCCTAAAATAGTGCAACTACTCCTATCTTAAAAGGGAACGCGCTAGGGGTCAACTTGTGTCTCCGTCCATGATCTACTAATCTAGCACTTCGCTGTCAAAAATATGAGCCCGCTCCAAATACGCCCTGAGCGGCATGAACGAAGCTCCCGTCCAGAAGGTCGAGTCGCCGACTAATTCAGCCGCATCATCGCGTGCCTGCTCCATAACTTCGAAATCCGCCATCATATCGGCGATGCGGAACTCCGGCAGCCCGCTCTGCTTCGTGCCGAAGAAATCCCCCGGCCCGCGCAGCTCGAGATCGCGCCGCGCAATCTCGAAGCCGTCGGTGGTCTCCGTCATCGCCTTCATGCGCTCCTTGCCGACCTCCGTCTTCGGGTCGGCGATGAGCACACAGAAGGACTGGTGCTCGCCCCGCCCGACCCGGCCGCGCAGCTGGTGCAGCTGCGACAGGCCGAAACGGTCGGCGTCGTAGATCACCATCAGCGTGGCGTTCGGCACGTCCACGCCAACCTCAATCACCGTGGTCGACACGAGCGCCTCCACGGTGCCTTCCTTGAAGGCGCGCATGATCGCTTCCTTCTCCTGCGCGCTCATACGCCCATGCAGCAAGCCAATCCGCATCTGCGGAAAATGCTGCTGCAACTGAATGTGGACGTCGATCGCATTCTGAACGTCCAGCTTGTCCGACTCCTCGATGAGCGGACAAATAATATACGCCTGCCGGCCTGCGGCCACCTCGCGCTGAATAAAGCCGAGCACGCGCTCCAGCATCGCATGCTGAACCGCGTACGTCTTGATCGGCTTACGTCCCTTCGGCAGCTCGCGCAGCGTCGAAACGTCCATGTCGCCGAACGCGGTGATGGCCAGCGTGCGCGGGATCGGCGTCGCCGTCATCGTCAGCACGTCCGGATTCATCCCTTTGCGCCGCAGGATGCTGCGCTGGTTCACCCCAAAGCGATGCTGCTCGTCCGTCACAACGAGACCTAACTGGCGGAAATACACATCCTCTTGAATCAGCGCATGCGTCCCAACCAACACATGGATCAAGCCCATCTGCAAAGAGGCCAGCAGATCCCGTCGCTGGCGGTCTGTTGAGCTTCCGGTCAGCAACGCGACCTGCAGCCCATAAGGCTCGAACAACGTGCTGAGCGAGCGATTATGCTGCTCAGCGAGGATCTCCGTCGGCACCATCAGCGCGCCTTGGTAGCCAGCCGTAACCGTCGCGTAGAGCCCTATAGCCGCGACGATCGTCTTCCCCGCACCGACATCGCCCTGCAGCAGTCGGTTCATCGCGTAGGGCTCCTGCATGTCGTGCAGGAGCTCACCAACGACCTTCTTCTGCGACTCCGTCAGCTGGAAGGGGAGCGCGCGCACGAAGGCGCGTACAGCAGGCAGATCAACCTGCTGCTTCAAACCATCCGTGCGGCTGCGCGTCACAGCCCGGTAAGCCTGGAGCTTGAGCTGGAAGAGGAACAGCTCCTCATACACCATGCGCCCCCGCGCCTGCTTGCCCTCCTCCACGCCACTCGGCGTGTGGATAATAGCCAGCGCCTTGCTGCGCGACATAAACCCGTACCGGTCGGTGATACTCGCCGGCAGCACCTCACGGATCAAGGCGCTGTACTGTGTCAGCGCCTGCCCTATGATCTTACGCATCCATTTCTGCGTAATCGTGCCCGCAACAACCGAATACACCGGCTGAATGGTGCCAGTGTTCGAATCCCCTTGTCCGGGGAACTCCGAATCGGACACACTCATTTGCCGGCGCTTGGCGTCCCATTTGCCAGTCAGAACAATCTCCTGCTGTGGCCGCAAGCGATCCTTCAAGAAATGGCGATTAAACCACACCGCCGTTAACAGAAAATCGTCGACCATCACCTTACAGGATAGTCGGGATTTGCCGCTATAGCGCTGCAGCACCGGTTCCCCAATGATATAGCCCTTCACGGTGACACGGTCGCCATCCTTCACACTAGCTAAATCGCGAACTGTGTAATCCTCGTAACGAAATGGCACATATTCGAGTAAATCCATAACTGTAAAAACGCCCATGGCGTTTAGCTCAAGTGCTTTTTGAGCGCCAACTCCATGGACTTCACGTACTTCAACTTGATTTAAATCCATCTCTTACACCGTACCTACGAAGGCTGCAATGGTACCTGGTCCAGCGTGTGCGCCAATAACAGGACCTAAAGTGATATATTCCACGTGCTCCACAGCGAACCGCTGCACGATGGCCTCTCGCAGCCCCTCCGCACCTTCCAAATTATTAGCATGAGCAATATGCAGCGTGCGGATCGTCTTATCGGACAAATCCGCCGCTAACAACTCAAGAATGCGTGCAATCGCTTTTTTGTTACCACGAACTTTATCAATAACCGTCACTTCACCCGCACTATCCAAAGAAAGAATCGGCTTAATGTTTAATAAGGAACCGAACAAGGCCGAAGCCTTGCCAATTCTACCGCCTTTCTGAAGAAACTCAAGCGTGTCTACAAGGAAATAAATATAATATTGCGCTCTCATCGTCTCAATGAGCTTTAGGATCTCGTCCACACTTTTCCCAGTTCGAGCCGCTTCGGCAGCAGCTACAACAAGCGCACCTATCCCATACGAGGCCGAACAAGAATCAATGACGTGAACCCTGCCGACTTGATCTCCTTCAAGCATTGAAGCAGCCAATTCAGCCGTTCTGTACGTTCCACTCAACACGGAAGCCAAATGAATCGAGATCACCTCGGCATCAGGTTCCTCCAACAAGCTTTGATAGAAGTTCAGAAACTCACCAGGTGAAGGCGTTGACGTTGTTGGGAAGTGTGAGGATGACGTCAGCTTCGTATAGAAATCCTCAGATTGCAGCGTCACCGCGTCCAAATACTGTTCCTCGCCAAAATTAATTTTGAGCGGCACCATTTCGATGTTCAACGCTTCTCTGACAGCCAATGGAATATCGGCCGTGCTATCCGTTACAATACGAATATTTGTCACAGGGCTCACTCCAATCACGAATTTACACTACCTGCTTGTACGATCCTATTCAACGGAGAATAGATAAGCATACAAGGGTTGTCCACCAGGATGAAGCTCAATTTCCATATCTGGATACATCGTCTGGATAAAAATCTCCAACTCTTCCATGCCTTCCTCCGTCGCATCTTCGCCCGTCAGGATCGTTACGATTTCGCTGCCTTCATCGATCATTTCTTCCAGCAGCTTCTTGCAAGCGTCCATCAGACTTGGCTGCGAAGAGACAATCCGCCCATCTTGAATACCGATGAAATGGCCCTGCTTAATATCGATCCCATCCATGTTCGTATCACGCACCGCATACGTCACTTGACCGGACTTCACACGTCGCAGTGATTCATTCATCGCGTCCGTATTGATCTGTGCATCCGCCTTCTCCTGGAAAGCCAGAATGGCTGCTAGTCCTTGCGGAATGGATTTCGATGGGATGACGATCAGTGTTTTGTTATCGACGAGATCAACCGCTTGCTGCGCGGCCAAAATAATATTCGAGTTGTTCGGAAGCACATAAATCGTGTCCGCATCAATACTGTTCACTGCGTTCACGATATCCTCTGTACTTGGGTTCATCGTTTGTCCGCCAGACAGCACGACATCCACACCCACACTGGATAAAATGTCCGTAATTCCATCACCCAGTGCAACTGCAACAAAGCCATACGGCTTATTGGGCACAGCAACTGCAGCAGCAGGACTCACAACAGGAGCCTCATACCCATGCGTCACGTCTTCTAATATATGTGAATGCTGATCACGCATATTTTCGATTTTGATCCGGCTGAGTGCGCCGTAATTCATCGCTTGATTCATAACCTCGCCAGGGTATTCTGCATGAATGTGCACCTTCACGAGCTCTTCATCAGCAACAACAAGGAGCGAATCTCCCAGCTTGCTGAGTTGCTCACGAAATACGCCTTCATCAAACGTAAAGCCCTTGACCTTGCCTGGAGCAATCGTCAACATGAATTCCGTACAATAGCCGAACTCGATATCTTCCGTAGCTAAATGGGCTTGTGCTGGCATATGAGCATGTACTTCTTTGGCCAAATTCATACCAGGAAGAAGAGACACCTCACCTAGATTCGTATCCATCGTAGCAAAGTCCTCATCGACTTGTACCAATCCACCGCTTAACGACGTAACGAAACCTTCGTAGACACAGACAAGACCTTGGCCTCCTGCATCAACAACACCGACCTGTTTAAGAATCGCAAGTTGATCTGGTGTTTTGGCCAGTGCTTCCTTGGCTCTGCCCAACACCTCATTCATCAAATCCAATACATCACTGCTGCGGCGGAATTGCACGGCATGTTTAGCCGCTTCCTTCGATACTGTTAAAATCGTGCCCTCAACCGGTTTCACAACAGCCTTATACGCTGTTTCTACGCCTTGCTGCAAGGCAGCCGCGAATTGCTGGCCATTCACACTTTCTAAATCATGCACATATTTCGCGAAACCGCGGAACAATTGTGACAAAATCACACCGGAATTGCCTCTTGCACCCATCAGTAACCCTTTGGACAATGCATCAGCTGCTTTCCCAATATGAGAAGATGGCTTCTTTTTCAGTTCCTCACAGCCTGCTGTGAGTGTTAAATTCATGTTGGTGCCAGTATCTCCATCGGGTACAGGGAATACGTTCAATCCATTAACCTTATCTACATTCCTGCGAAGGTTATCCGCACCCGCCAAGACCATGGCAGTGAAGTCATTTCCATTTATTGAAATAAAGCGCTTACTCAAAGTGATTCCCCTTCCTGGTTATCGGGCTTTTATTTGGCCACTCGCACGCCTTGAACAAAGATGTTCACGTCGTCTACTTGCAGCCCTACAACTTCATTTAAAATATATTTGACTTTCGTTTGGACATTACCTGCCACTACGGATATTTTGGTTCCATAGCTGACAATAATATAAAGATCAATTTCAAGTCGGCCGTTCTCTCTACGAACTTCGACACCACGACTCAAATTGTCTCGACCTAACAATTCAGCTATACCATCCTTCAATTGCTTTCTCGTTGCCATGCCTACAAGACCATAGCAATCTAATGCAGCAGATCCGGCCAGAGTTGAAATCACTTCATTGGTAATATACACTTTTCCATACTCGGTTGTGAGTTCAATCGGCATTATGTAACAACTCCTTCAAGTTTCGCTATACCAAGACTAATCTTCATTGTACTATAACATACTTCATAAATAAACGGCAAAAATGAAGCTAATTCGTTGACTAGGCTCCTTTTGCTATGCTATTATGTTTAAGTGTGTTTTTGCTGGTTACGTTCACGTATCACAAGTAAAAATTTGAGGAATACTGTCATGTCAAGCTTAGGCTTGCCACCCAGGCTTCTTTGTATACTGCCGAAGGAGGTGTCAAACATGTCCCGCAAATGTTTCATTACAGGTAAAAGTCCTAGTTCAGGAAATCACGTGTCCCACGCTAACAATAAAAACAAGCGTACTTGGGGAGTTAACGTTCAAAAGGTTCGCATCCTCGTTGATGGTAAACCGAAACGGGTTTACGTAAGTACTCGTGCGTTGAAATCCGGAAAAGTGGCTCGCGTTTAATTCGTAGCTACGGATACTTAACTTACTTATGTGAATGACAAAAAGCACCTTAATCGGTGCTTTTTTTGCATTCCTGGGGAGAATGACGTAAGTATGGGCAAACCCTAGTTTTTACTAAACGTATTAAGTACAGCTTTCACGAATCCTCCCAAAAATCTCGGCAGTTTGATTGTGTAGAATTTCATTCTCTACCCCTCCTTAGAGTTTTCGTCAGAAAACTGGGTTCGAAAGCATCAGCTTAGAATGATCGTCAGTCCACTGACCTCGTTCAAGCATTCACTTCGCGGCCCGTCAGCCGCCTTATTCACAAGCTTCTGCTTGTTCTAGCGCCAGTTCACTGACCTTCTTGAGCAAACGTTTCACAACGTGCATGACTGCTCCTAAAACATCATTACAACAGTGTATGCCCAGAGCGTAGAAAAAGTGCCTTCTATTTTTACTTCCTCCCACAATTCAGTTGCTTCCAGAAAGCAAAAAAAGCTACAAGAGCGCATCACTCTTGTAACTATATGTATGCGTGCTAGGGAGCGGTTATGCCCACCTCATTGTACAATGCAACAATTAAACTAAATATGAAATAGAAGAATACCGAGATGACGATAAACCATACGCGGAAGCTAATTTGTTCAAATCGACGGAAGAACCGCATCCCTACGTAGAGAGCGCCAAGCGAGAAAATGTACTTCACAAAATCGTCTATGGTTGAAAAACACGTCAATAATACCGCGCAAAGCAGACTGTACATCAGTAACCAGAGAAATCTCATTGTCCTTTGTCCCCTTTTAGCCGCGTATTCGTCTAATGGCCTCAGCACGGTCCTGTTGCCCGAATACGGCATTGCCGGCTACTAAGACATCAGCCCCCGCCTCTATGACCTGACGAGCTGTTATCTCGTTGATACCGCCGTCTACTTCGATGTGAAGCCCCGTGAGCCCCTTCGCATTCGCCTGCTCACGCAGCGCGCGAATTTTATTCAGCATACCAGGGATGAACGCCTGCCCACCAAAGCCTGGATTCACCGTCATAATGAGCACGAGATCCAAGTGCTCATCAAGCACATGCTCGATCAGAGAAATTGGTGTAGCAGGATTCAACACAACGCCAGCTTTAATACCGCTTTGCTTAATAAGGTCGAGCGTCCGGTGCAGATGCGTACAAGCTTCAACATGCACAGAAATCAGATCCGCGCCAGCCTTGACAAAATCAGGAATATAGCGGTCCGGCTTTTCGATCATCAAATGAACATCAAGCGGCAGCTTAGTGACTGGACGAATCGCGTCAACAACTAATGGACCAATGGTAATATTGGGCACAAAATGCCCATCCATAACGTCGACATGAATCCAATCTGCTCCGCCCTGCTCCACTGCCTTAATCTCGTCGCCAAGCTTGGCAAAATCGGCAGATAAAATAGAAGGTGCTACATATACCATTACGCCTAATACCTCCTCTTGCGTTCCTTGATTTCAGTTAGAAATAGCAAGTAATGATCATAACGAGAAGCTGCGATCGTCCCACTCGCAACGCCGTCCCGCACTTTACAGTCCGGTTCATGCAAATGCAAGCAACCTCTGAATCGACAGCCCTCAGCAATAGCCGCGAACTCTCTGAAACAACTGCTCAAGCCTTCCGCGTCGACCTCCATGAAGTCCAACTGGCTAAAGCCCGGTGTATCGGCAACAAGGCCCCCATTAGCAAGAGGCAACAGCTCCACATGACGAGTCGTATGCTTTCCTCTTCCTAATCGTTGCGAGATCGCATTCGTCTCTAGATCAAGACCGCTAATCATTTTATTCAATAAAGAGGACTTGCCAACACCGGATTGTCCAGCAAACACACTCACTTTGCCATCCAAATGCTGTAGAATCGCCTCTACGCCCTCTTCTAGTCTAGAGCTCGTCGTAACGAAGGGATAACCAATTCCCTCATATAGAGTCGTAATTCGCTTAAATTCAGTCGCAGTCATTTCTTTGGCATGAGAGGCATTGTCATCCGTATCCGTCAGCAAATCGCTTTTGGTGAAGCATAACAGCACATCAATCCCTGTATTTTCGATATGTACGAGAAACTTGTCCAATAGCTGCGTATTCAGAACAGGTTCTGTCACCGAAAAAACAAGCACAACCACGTTCACATTTGCGATCGGCGGACGAATAAGCTCCGAAGAGCGAGGAAGGATTTCCGTAACGGTTCCCTCCCCGTTCTCTGTGGCTTCGTACACGACACGATCTCCAACAAGCGGCGTTATATTTCTATTTTTGAACACGCCTCTTCCACGACAGGTCACCGTATTTCCCTCCAGAAGAGCAGCTCCTTCAGGCAATACATAATAATAACCGCTAAGCGCTTTGACAATCAGTCCTTGCGGCATTAATTGGCTCCTCCAGCCGGTGGTTTAGAAGCTGTTCCACCGGTTTGACCTTGGCCATTCCCACCAACGGGAATAGCGGGTCCGGTATTTTGTGTCTTCGGAGTCGGGGATGGACTAGGAGATACCGTCTTCCCGTTTTTTTGATCCAAATAATCTTGATAGGTGCGTGTGATTGAATTAACCAAGCTGTCTCCTTCTTTGATCAAGATTACGGCTTTTTTGTCCGGTGAAACAATGACTTTGACATCCAAGTTTTGCGGCTTCGAGACTTTTTCCGTCAAGTATTCGAAGTTCTCATATTGGGCGTCGCTCACAATAATTTTGAACACAGAGTCCTTGCCTTCTGTAGTAGGCTTCACAGGTACGCTAACTGTCAGTTGACCAGCTTCTTCTGGCAAACCATCACTAATGACGAGTGAAATTTCCCCGCCAATGGAGGCTTCCTCATCTTTTTTATAAGGAAACTGGGCGATTACTTTCCCTTTAGCTACTTTGTAGCTCTTCTCACGAGTAATGCCATTGACCGGGAGCTTCAGACCCAGCTTCGTAATTTGTGCCTTCGCCTCTGCTTCCGCCAAGCCAACTAAGTCTGTCATTTTAACCGTTTCCTTCGCTTTGCTCACCGTTAAGGTAATTGCAGCTTTTTCCAGTTCAAACTCCTCACCAGGAGGCGGTGACTGCCTGAGAATCAGATCAGGCGCATTGTCGGATGTTTCAGGTTTAATCGTAATTTGCTCATCCTTAATACCGAGTCCCTGCAGCTTTAATTTAACATCGTTTAGGGTTTGCCCCGCATAGTTGTCCATTTTAAATTTGGGAATGCCTTTACTCACGTAAAGAATGACCTTCGTACCAACATTCAGCCTTAACCCGCTTGGATCTTGACGAATGACCGTATCCTTGGGCAGTTTGCTATCCGCATCGTATTCGACCGTCCAGCCTAATTTGGCAACCGTTAGTTCAGCTTGCGCTTGTGTCAGTATCTTGTTCTCGACATTCGGGACCTCAACAGTCTCAATGGCGAACATCCCTTTCACGTAACCAACCATGTACCACATGGCGCCGAGCACAATTAACAAAACAGCAATCCAGATGAGCGGCTTAATCCAGCCTTTCCCCTTCGAAGGAGCAGGCTCTTCTCGCCAAGCTGGCTTGTCTGGTTCATCATCGTCGTCGTCATCGAATTGCGCTAGCTGATCAGCGCGAATGGCTGGCATAACCAGCGTCCGCTCTTCATCCATACCATAAGCATCCCAGAAAGCGACCTTTGCTTCATTCCGACGATCTGGAGCCAAGCACGTATCGAGATCGGCCATCATCAGCTTCGCAGATTGATACCGTTCTTCCGGCTTTTTGCGCATCGCCTTCAGTATAATGTTCTCTACACTTTGCGGAATCAGCGGATTCACTTTACGCGGCTCTTCCACATCTTCCTGCAAATGCTTCAAGGCGACGGAAATCGGACTTTCCCCTAGAAAAGGAAGTCGACCGGTCAGCATTTGATACATCACAATGCCTAGCGAATACAAATCCGATTTTTCCCCCGTATTCGTGCCTTTCGCATGCTCAGGAGAGAAATAGTGAACAGAACCGACGACAGATCCGGTTTGCGTAATCGTAGATGATGTCGCAGCTCTAGCAATACCGAAATCCGTCACCTTCACACGGCCGTTTTTGCCAATTAGAATATTGTGCGGCTTGATATCGCGGTGAATAATTTCATTATGATGAGCGTGATCAAGTGCATCTGCAATTTGGCTTGCATAATGAACCGCATCTTCCACCTGTAATGGCGCCTTTTCCTTAATCAAATCATTCAGCGTCTTGCCTTCGATATATTCCATCACGATGTAATGGACATCTTCTTCTTGCCCAACGTCATAAATACTGACAACATTAGGATGAGATAGGGAAGCGGCTGCTTGTGCTTCTCTGCGGAAACGACGAATGAATTCTTCATCGTGCACATACTGTGATCGCAGCACTTTGACAGCCACTTTACGATTCAAAAGCAAATCATGCCCTTTGTAGACTAAAGCCATGCCGCCTCCGCCAATACGTTCTAAGATCTCATAGCGGCCTCCAAGCTTTCTACCGATCAATTCCCATCACCCCTTTTTTCGTCCGAATCCTGATCATGTGCAAGTAAAAGGACCGTTACATTATCATCTCCGCCTTCGCGAAGCGCGCTCTGGATTAGCGCATCTGCCGCATCTTCCAACTGCTCGTTTTCCCGAACAATTCGCAGAATATCCGCATCATCGACCAATCCGCTCAAACCATCCGAACAAATGAGAATCACATCGTCTGGACGCCACGTGTACTCATACAGATCCACTTCCACACTAGGCTCAGTGCCTAGTGCACGTGTAATCCAATTACGTCTTGGATGATGATCAGCCTCTTCCATCGTTAGCTGTCCATTCTTAACAAGCTCGTAAACTAAGGAATGATCCTCCGTCAGTTGTTGAATGGAATCCCCAGTCAGTTTATAAGCACGACTATCTCCGATATGTCCGATAATGAGAAGCTCCTGTGAAGCAATAATGGCAACGACAGTCGTTCCCATGCCATGGTACTTTTCTTGATCCGACGCAAAAGCATAAATCTCCTCGTTCGCCTTCTCAATCGCTTCCCTCAGTATTTGCTTACAGGACTCCACCGACATTCCCCAATGGATGGATTGCAATTGCGCTCCAATCGTGTCAATGGCCATTTGACTGGCAATATCACCAGCTTGATGCCCTCCCATTCCATCCGCAACAATAGCCAACGATAGACCATTGAGTTGATGGTAGATAGCGGCACGGTCCTCATTGACTTGACGGACCTTCCCTATATCGGTACGACTTACCATCTTCATCCGGCTCTCACCTCATTTACTGCTCTCCATATGCTTAGCTCGCAATTGTCCGCAGGCAGCAGCGATATCACTACCTTGTTCACGGCGTATGGTGGCATTAATTTTGCCCTTCTCCAGAATACGTTGGAAGGTAAAAATATCATCTCGGGGTGTACGCTTGAAATCACGTTCAGCCACAAAATTGACAGGAATCAGATTCACATGGCTGAGCGGCATATCTTTCAAGACAAGCGCCAGCTCTTCCGCATGCTCCGGCTGGTCATTCACTTCGCCCATGAGGGCATATTCAAACGTAATCCGTCTGCCCGTTTTGGCAATGTAGTACTTACAAGCTTCGATGAGATCTACGAAAGGGAACCTGCGATTAACAGGCATTAGCTTCGATCGCAGTGCATCATTCGGCGCATGGATCGAAATCGCCAAATTCACTTGCAAATTCTCATCCGCGAACTTATAAATGTTCGGTACGATGCCACTCGTCGATACCGTAATGTGACGCTGTCCGATATTCAACCCTTTCGGGTGAATCATGACACGCAAGAAATTCATGGTCGCTTCATAATTTTCGAAAGGCTCACCAATCCCCATGATCACGATGGAAGAGATACGCTCTCCCGTCTCATCAAGCAATTTCTGAGCTTTCACAACCTGGGCGACAATCTCGCCTGGTCGTAGATCCCGCTTCAACCCGCCCAAAGTGGACGCACAGAACGTACAGCCGACTCGACAGCCGACTTGGGTCGTCACGCAAATACTGTTGCCGTAATTATGCTTCATCACGACGGTTTCAATAGCGTTCTTATCTTCAAGCTCAAACAAGAACTTGACCGTGCCATCCTGGGATTGATATTTCGTAATCTCGGACAGGGTAACGAACTCAAACTGATCCTTCAGCTTGTCGCGAAGTGTTTTCGGCAAATTCGACA
This sequence comes from Paenibacillus plantarum, assembly GCF_013141695.1. Lineage (GTDB taxonomy): Bacteria > Bacillota > Bacilli > Paenibacillales > NBRC-103111 > Paenibacillus_E > Paenibacillus_E plantarum. The sequence goes on along the minus strand of NZ_WHNY01000075.1, from coordinate 520,117 downwards.
TTTCGTCGAAGCTGAAAACGCGCTTAATGTATAACCAATCAAAAATTTGACCGGCACGAAACGCAGACTCCCCATTTTCTTTGACCCAGCTTTGCCATTCATCCCAATTCAAATCATATACAAACGGTTTCTCTTTCAGATACGGCTTAATACCCACATTTATCACAACCTGTTGTTATTTCGTCTATTTTAAAATATTTTAACACAAAGCAGGAACGAACACACGTCCCTGTCTGTTACACGTCACGCTTACGCAGCCGAGCGATAAAAAAACCGTCCGAATGGAACTGCTGCGGCAAAATTTGCACCATGCCAGACGTAGCCGCCTTCGAGTCAATCTCCGTGAACACATCCGCTGGCAGCGGAACTAGCTCGAACTCGCTGTGTTCGGCAAGAAAGCGCTCGACCATGCCCTCATTCTCTGCCTGTTCAATCGTGCACGTGCTGTACACCAGCACGCCGCCTGGCTTGAGCAGACGGTGTACACGACTCAGAATCGCATACTGCGTTTCACTGATTGCTTCGATCTCCGCCTCCTGCTTCGCCCATTTGAGATCCGGCTTGCGGCGAATAACCCCCAGGCCAGAGCAAGGTGCATCAAGCAGGATGCGGTCGAAAGACTCCGCCGCAAAATGCTCATCCAGCTTCGCAGCATCCATCACGAGCGTCTGAATCGACGATAGTCCCAGACGCTCCGCTTGATCTGCGATTAATTTCTGCTTGTGCTCATGCAGATCACAAGCCCAAATCTGACCCACATCGTCCATCTTCTCCGCGATGTGGGCGGTCTTGCCGCCAGGGGCGGCGCAGCAGTCCAGCACCTTCATGCCTGGACGCGGGTCAAGAGCCTCGGCGACGAGCATCGAGCTCTCGTCTTGAATCGAGAAGTCCCCTTGCTGGAAGCCGGGGACTAACGCCATGTTCCCGGCCCCCTGCACAAGGATGCCGGCCGGGGCCAGCTCTGACGCTTCCGCGCTGAAGCCGCTAGCTTGGAGCTGCTCCAGCAGCTCCAAGCGGCTGCGCCGCCTCGCGTTCGCGCGAATGCTCACGTGCGGCGGCTCGTTGTTCGCCGCACAGATCTGTTCCGTCAGCTCAGGGCCGAGCTGACGGATCCATCGGCGCACGAGCCATTCCGGATGGGAATGGCTCAGTGCGATGCGCTTCACGTCGCCGAGCGCAGCCGGCAGCGTGAGCTCGTCCTTGCTGCGGATGATCGCGCGCAGCACGCCGTTGACCATGCCCGAGATGCCTTGATGGCCTCGGCGCTTCGCAATATTGACCGCTTCGCTCACGACCGCATGGTCAGGGATGCGGTCCAAATAGTGCAGCTGATAGAAGCTCAGCCGCAGAAGGCACCTCACCCAAGGCTCAAGCTTCGCAAGACCCTTGCTGACGAAACGCTCCAAGAAGAAGTCAATCGTATTCTGGCGCCCAATCGTACCGTACACAAGCTCCGTCGCCAGTCCAGCATCTGCACGCTCAAGGGCATGCTTCTGCAGCACTTGGTTCAACAGCAGATTGCTATAGGACTGATTCTCTTCAACTCGAATAAGTACATCCAGTGCCGCATCACGGGCAGAACGCTTAACAGCGCTGCTCTTCGCAGCGCCCGAGGATGATTTTGGCGCAGAGGGCTTACCCGATCTCTGCGAATTCGTATGTCCATGTTGCGGACGAGTTGGTTTAGTCGTAGACAAAATCAAATACCTCATTTTTTTCGTGGCATTGTAAATATAGAAAATCAGTCTTACATAAGCACTATTTCGAATTATCCTTACGCGTTCCCCAATACCGTACCCGCCGGAATTTGCACACCGCGAATGAATTCAGATACCGGCATCGCCTTTTTGCCAGCAGGTTGAATCTCCGTTAGCCACAATGTACCTGCTCCCGTCATGACTTCAATCCCTTGCTCGCTGCAGCTAAGCACAGTTCCTGGCACTATGCCAGACCGTTCCTGACCTGCTTGCTGCGGCTTCAAGCTCGCCCAAACCTTCAGTACATCGCCATTCCAGAACGTGTAAGCGCCAGGATATGCGTTTAACCCTCGAATGTGATTCCACAGCTCCGTTGCAGTGAGCGACCAGTCCAAAAGTTCATCTTCCCTGCGAATATTAGGCGAATAGATCGCATCAGCGTCATTCTGAGGAACAGCTTCGATCCGACCCGCCAATAGATCAGGCAGCGTCCGCTTCAGCAAATCAGCCCCAGCAACACTCAGCTTGTCAAACAACATCCCTGTCGTATCCGTATCCTCAATCGGAAGTGCAACACGCGAGATCATATCTCCCGTATCCAATCCAACCGCCATATACATAATGGTTACGCCAGTTTCAGCCTCACCTCGCATGACAGCATGATGAATCGGCGCTCCCCCCCGATATTTCGGAAGCAGCGATGCGTGAATATTAATGCAGCCATACTTAGGCAAATCTAACACCGATTTCGGTAAAATTTGGCCATAAGCCGCTGTTACAATTAAATCTGGTGCAAGCTGGCGAATCTGCTCTACGGAATCTGCTTCACGCAACTTTACTGGTTGAAGCACTGGAATGCCATGCTTCTCGGCCTCTACCTTCACTGGCGTCGGTGTAAGGACGCGTTTGCGTCCCTTCGGCCGATCTGGCTGCGTGACAACCGTTGTCACGTTATAGCCTTCCTCCAAGAGTGCTTGCAAGGAGGGTACTGCAAATTCTGGTGTACCCATGAAAATGATATTCACGCTTCTTCTTCCTCTTCTTCATCGGCTGTATACGTTTTGACCGCAAGATCCGTAAACAATACGCCATTTAAATGATCGATCTCATGGAAAATACAACGAGCAAGCAACTCCGTGCCTGTCACTTCAATCGGATTCCCATTGCGATCTTGCCCTTTCGCCGTTACGTTCAACGCACGAAGTACATCACCGCGAAGCCCAGGAATACTCAAACAGCCTTCAGGACCCATTTGTTCCCCGCTGGAAACAACAATCTCAGGATTCACCATTTCGATTAACCCGCCATGCTCCTCGCCGCAATCCATCACGATTACACGCTTCAGAATACCGATTTGTGGAGCAGCAAGACCTACGCCTTCCGCTTCATACATCGTATCTGCCATATCATCAAGCAATTTATGCAGATTGGAATTAAATTTCGTAACTGTGATCGCTTTCTCGCGCAGCACAGGATCTGGATCTTTAACAATAATACGAATAGCCATGAATGTGCACCTACCTTTAAGTCGTCTCGATTAGGGGTTATTACATCAAATATTGCGGGTCAACATCCACGCTTATTAGCAGCTTTTCTTTGGCTGAGCGTTCCTCAAACCAAGCTACTGTCTTCCCAACGATCTCTGCAGCTCTATCTTCCCCACGATATTTTACCACGCATTGGAATCGATATCTATCTTTGATTCGGGAAATAGGCGATGCAACAGGTCCTAACACGTCAAAATGAAAGGATGAATCCAGCGATACGGCTTCCGAAAACAAATCTACCTGCTGCCTCGTATAAGGGAGAGCGATCTCTTTTAACCGTGTAACAAAGGCTTCCGCCATACGCACCAAGAGCGGTACTTGTTCGTGTGAGAATGTAATTAAAATCAATCTTTGATAAGGCGGATAACCTAAATTAGCACGAATATCCATCTCATGGTTGGCAAACGCAATATAATCATGATGACTCGCATATTGCACGCTGTAATGGTCAGGTGTGTACGTTTGTACAAATACTTCCCCTTGCTTCTCATGCCGTCCCGCTCGGCCTGCCACTTGTGTTAAGAGTTGGAACGTCCGCTCCGCAGAGCGAAAATCAGGTATATTCAGCACGGTATCCGCCGCGATGACCCCAACTAAGGTAACATCAGGGAAATCCAACCCTTTGGCCACCATCTGCGTCCCCAGAAGAACATCCGCCTGTTTCTCGCGAAACATCGTCAACCATTTCTCATGCGAGCCCTTTTCAGTCGTGGTATCCACATCCATACGGATGACCCTAATGCCAGGAAATATCTTACTGAGCTCTTCCTCAACCCGCTGTGTCCCGGTGCCAAAATGACGAATATGCTCTGACTGACAGCTCGGACACTCCTTCACCTCACGCTCCGCATAACCACAATAATGACAGCGCAGCGCATGTGAGCTTTGGTGATACGTCAATGAAATATCGCAATGCGGACACTGTGAAACGAAACCGCAAGTCCGGCACATCACGAACGTCGCATACCCACGTCGATTCAGCAGCAATACTGTCTGTTCTTTCTTGTGTAACCGTTCTTCGATCGCTTTATACAAAGATCTGCTAAACATCGACCGATTGCCGGTTTTCAGCTCCTCACGCATATCCACAATCGTCACAGGCGGCATCGGTCTGCTCGCAACGCGCTCCTTCATCGTCAGCAATGTAAAAGGAGGTTTAGGTCGATCTCTCCTGCGTCTCGTTTTCTCCATACTCTCCAGGGATGGCGTAGCGGAACCCAGCACAACAACGGCATCTTGCTGCTTCGCCCTTTGAACAGCCACATCTCGCGTATGGTATTTCGGACTCTCTTCTTGTTTATACGAGGATTCATGCTCTTCATCTATAATGATCAAGCCAATGTTCGTAAAAGGGGCAAAAATCGCCGAACGTGCGCCGATTACGACCTTTACCTGCTTGCGTGTAATTTTACGCCACTCGTCATATCGCTCACCGTTGGACAATCGGCTATGCAGAACAGCAACAAGGTCGCCGAATCTCCCTTTAAAACGCTCCACCATCTGCGGCGTCAATGAAATTTCCGGCACAAGAACAATGGCTTCTTTATCCATATCCAAGCATTGCTGGATGGATTGTAGGTATACCTCTGTCTTGCCGCTTCCCGTAACGCCATGCAGCAGAAACACCTCATGTCGATCTTCAGCCACCGCATCGCGAATAGGGGCGAACACGCCGCTCTGCTCCTCCGTCAGCGTAAGCGGCTTCGTCCGTTCAAATGCACGGCCCATATACGGGTCGCGCATCACTTCCACCTCACGCAGCTCAATCCAGCCGCGATCCGCCAAGCTTTTGACCGTACTGGCTCCGACTTCAATGGTTTCCATCAGCTCCGTCAATCGAACAGCGTGCGGATGCAAGGTCAAATATCGCAGGACATCCTTCTGCTTGTTCGCTCTGGCCGGGAGCTCGGCAAGCGCCTCTTCCAAGCCACGACCACCCGCAGGTGGAAATACGGTTAGCGCCTTTTTGGTATTCATGCGGTCCTTCACTAGCTGCACTTCCGCCAGTCTACCCGACGACAACAACTCTTTGATCAAAGCGCCTTCCTTAGAAAAACGCTCCAACAATACGTCCATGGAAACCGATTCCTTACTCTTCACAAAGCTAATAATAGCTTCAATATCCGGCATATCGAGAAAGGTTTGATCCTCAGATTCATCCCCTACGATAATGACACGCTCATATTTCGCTTTCAATGCCGCAGGAAGCATCGCTTGTAGAGCCGTTACTTCATGACACATATACATACGACTGATCCAGCGTCCAAGACCGACAAGCTCACTCGTCAAAGGTGGGACCAAATCCAACACAGTTTGAATCGGCTTGATGCGTTTCGCATCTACTTGTGTTTCCTCTTGCAGTTCAACCACAAAGCCTTGCAGAACACGTGGTCCAAAAGGTACACCTACTCGGCTGCCGACTTCGACCCACTTACTCAAAGATGACGGCACTTCATAGTCGAACGCCCGATTGGTTTGCTTGGCTGGGACATCGACAATGACTTTGGCGTACATCAGGATTCCCCCGCCGCGACAGCCATTCGCTCTGCAGCGAGTTCAAGCAGTTTGCGCGCAACGTCCCATTTACTTTGGATAGGCAGCGCTTGTACAAGTCCATTCTGATCATAGAAGCGAACGACATTCGTATCCCCGCCAAAGCCAGCGCCCTCTTGTGACACATCGTTCCCCACGATGAGATCACAGTTTTTGCGCTTCAGCTTGTCCATCGCATGTTCATCCAACGCTTCCGTCTCCGCTGCAAACCCGATGACGAACTGTTCCTTCGTCTTCAACGTTCCGATCTCCTGCAAAATATCGGGATTCTTAATGAGCTCAAGCGTCAGCGAGTCCGCTTTCTTTTTGATTTTCTGCTCGGCAACCACAGCAGGACGATAGTCGGCCACAGCAGCCGCTTTAATGATGAGCTGGCTTTCTCCGAGCCTGCTTAACACCGCTTCGCGCATATCCAGCGCAGACTGCACAGGAACAAGCTGAACGCCTTCAGGTACGGATAGAGCCGATGGTCCTGACACCAACGTTACCTTCGCCCCCATCCGCACAGCTTCTTCCGCGATCGCATAACCCATTTTGCCCGACGAATCATTGGTCAAATAACGAACGGGATCCAGACGTTCTACCGTGCCTCCGGCCGTCACTAACACACGTTTACCTGCCAAGCGCCCAGGCTCCCTTTGAAAATGCCGCTCAACCGCGGCAAAAATTTCCTCCGGCTCAGCGAGACGCCCCTTGCCCACATAGCCGCAGGCCAGTTGCCCTTCGCCTGGTTCAATGAAACGAACGCCGCGACGAAGCAACGTCTCCATGTTGGTTTGTACTGCAGGATTCGCGTACATATGCACATTCATCGCAGGTGCCACCCAGATCGGGGCCATGGTTGCAAGCAGTGTGGTACTCAGCATATCATCGCCAAGCCCTAATGCCAGCTTGCCGATCATATTGGCCGTAGCTGGGGCAATCAGCACGAGATCCGCGCTGTCCGCCAAATTGATATGAGACACAACTGCGGGATCCTTCTCATCGAAGGTATCAACAAAAACATGATGCCGCGACAAGGTTTGAAACGTTAACGGAGCAACAAATTGTACTGCGGAGCGCGTCATAATCACCCGTACAACAGCTCCAGCTTGTGTTAATTTACTCGTTAACGCTGCAGCCTTATAAGCCGCAATGCCTCCACAGACACCGAGCACAATCGTTTTGCCTTGCAATACACCCATGGAAATCCCCTTTCGAAATACCAAATGGAATAAACGGCTACTCCTTCCTTCAAGGACGGGAGCGTTTATCTAAAAATAGAGCCGATTAATTATGTGAAACATAGAATGTCTATATTTTGAGAAAAAAATAACAACCACGAGGGTTGTTGGGGAAGGCAGTTTATTTCTTCGCGTATTTCTCGCTCTCGTTTGTGTTAATTTTCTCATAACCGATGTAATTGCCGTATAATTCTTCTAAGGCAACACCAACATGTTTATGCGCTTTCTGGCCTTTCAAATCCGATTTCGCACCATCACGAAGGGATCTCGCTCTTTTGGAAGCTGCAACAACCAGGGAGTACTTGCTGTCTACGATATCGAGCAGTTTATCAATTGAAGGGTATAGCATTCAATTCACCTCATCCATCCATTGTACGATTTTTGGAAACATACGATCTTTTTTGCAATGCTCAGCGGCTAGTATCGCTTGTATTTTCGCGCATGCGGTATCTACATGATCATTTACGATCGCATAATCATAGTGTTCCATCAAACGAATTTCATCGATGGCCACTGACATGCGACTGCGGATGACCTCATCCGTTTCCGTGCCACGTGTAACAATACGATTCTCAAGCTCATCTAGAGATGGCGGCAACAAGAAAATAAATACACCTTCGTCAAATTTCTGCTTGACCTGCAGTGCACCTTGCACCTCGATTTCCAAGATCACATCGTGGCCTGAACGTAGCGTATCCTCTACGAAACGTCTTGGTGTGCCATAGAAGTTGCCCACATATTCGGCCCATTCCAGCACTTCATCGGTTTCAATCAACTGCTGAAATTGCTCGCGGGTTTTGAAAAAATAATTCACACCGTCTACTTCGCCTTGTCTAGGAGAACGCGTTGTCGCTGATACCGAGTAGACAATATCAGGGGCAACCTTGCGCAGCGCCGCACAAACCGTTCCTTTGCCAACTCCAGACGGTCCGGATAAAACAATCAGAATACCTCTCTCACGCTCAAGAGTGTTCGTATTACTCGTCATGATCATCGTCCTTATTCGAAAGTCTATGCGCTACCGTCTCTGGTTGTACTGCCGACAAAATCACATGATCGCTGTCCGTGATAATAACGGCACGGGTTCTTCTACCATATGTAGCGTCAATCAGCATGTGACGATCACGCGCTTCTTGAATGATTCTCTTGATCGGAGCGGATTCTGGACTCACGATCGAGATAATGCGGTTCGCCGATACGATGTTGCCGAACCCGATATTGATTAATTTGATAGCCATCTAGGACTTCCTCCTCGCGAAGCACATGCAAGCTTCACTCGATATTCTGTATTTGTTCCCGCATTTTCTCAAGCTCTGCTTTCATCGCAATCACTCTAGCCGTAGGCTCCGAATGATTCGACTTCGATCCGATCGTGTTCACTTCCCGATTCATTTCTTGAATTAAGAAGTCCAGCTTCCGGCCAACAGGCTCTTTGTCTAAAAGCAATGCCTCACATTGCCCAAAATGACTCTTCAGACGCGTTAATTCCTCGTCTACATTAGAACGATCTGCGAAGAGAGCAATCTCAGTCGCTAGGCGCTGCTCATCCACAGGTATCCCATCGAGAACGAGGGACTGAATGCGAATCGTCATCTTCGTCGCATACTCCTGAACGACTTGAGGAGCAAGCGCTTCTAACTCGATATGAATTCGCTTCATCTCGGCTAGCCGTTCGCGGATATCCTGCTCTAAGAATTCACCTTCGCGGTGTCTCATCGCGGATAGCTGAGCGACAGCCTCCTGTAAGCAGGCGCATAGCTCCTGTTCAATCTCTTCATCAGGCTCTTGACGTACGTCTTTCATCTGAATCAGCTCAGGAAGTTTCAGTAAATCGTTGAGATCTACCTGACCCGTGATCCCATACCGCTGCTTCAACTGCTCTGCAGCTTCCAGATAAGCATCTGCCAAAGCATAGTTAACCGTTACGTTCTTCGGGGAAGCTGCTTCACGTTCAGCCGTGATGAAGACATCTACTCGTCCTCGCTTCACAGCATGCAATACCGTTTTCTTCAAAGCGTCTTCAAAAGCCGCCCATTCCTTAGGCAACCGAATCGACACTTCACTATACCTATGATTGACCGATTTCACATCGATAAACACGTTGTATCCCGCAAAAGAACGATTCGCTTGTCCGAACCCGGTCATACTGCAAATCATTCTAATCACATCCATTACCCTATTTTAATTCATTTTGAAAGTGGGTACAAGTGGAAATCATGCCTTTTCGACTTTTCCCACACATAGTTCGTCAGATCTACGCACATTTCGTACGCCAGAAATGGCGTCATCAGATAAATACCATTAAAGTATTGCATCGCGGTATCCAGCAATTCTTTGGCAATTTCCACACCCATGGCGCGACCTTCTGGACCTTTCAAGCCATCCATTCGTGCTCTAACTTCATCCGATAAACGAATACCTGGAACCTCATTGTGCAGGTATTCGGCATTGCCTCCACTAGCCAGCGGGGCAATCCCGATGAAAATAGGAATTTGCAAATGCTTGGTCGCTTCATAAATATCTTCAATGAGCTTCGCATCGTACACGGGCTGCGTCATGATATAATCTGCGCCTGCCTCGATCTTGCGCTCCAAGCGTTGAACGGCTTTATCTAAATGCTTCACATTCGGATTGAATGCCGCACCAACAACGAAATTAGCCTTCTGCTTCAAGGGTTTACCGGAGAAGGCGATGCCTTCGTTGAGCTGTTTGATCATCCGAATAATTTCGAATGAGGTAAGGTCATACACAGAGCTGGACCCCGGGAGATCGCCGAACTTGGCGGGATCGCCGGTCACGGCCAGCACGTGGTCTATCCCCAGCGCGTGCAAGCCCATGAGATGGGACTGCGTCCCAATCATGTTGCGGTCACGACACGCGATGTGGATGAGCGGACGCGCGCCCAAACGCTCTTGCACGAGGTAGCCGAGGGCCAGGTTGCTCATGCGCGTCACAGCAAGGGAATTGTCGGCCATCGTAATGGCGTCGACATGCGCCTCTTGCAGGGCTTTCGACCCCTGCATGAACTTCTCGATGTCGAGATCCTTCGGAGGATCCAGCTCGACAATGACGGTTTTGCGCTGCTTCACGATGTCCAGCAGCGAAGGTATGCCCGCCGGCGGCGCAGGCTTCGCCGGTGCCGGCTCAAGCACGATCGCAGCGGCTCCCGCAGGAGCAGTGCCTGGTGCAGCCGGCACGTAGCCCTGCAGCGCCTTCGCCACAGCGGCGATGTGCTCCGGCGTCGTGCCGCAGCAGCCGCCGATGATGCGCGCGCCAAGATCGGCGAAGCGCAGCGCGCTTTCGGCGAAGTACTTCGGCGTCGCCGCATACGTATAGTGCCCGTCTACGTAGTCGGGCAAACCTGCGTTCGGAAACGCCGAGAATGGAATGCCAGGAATCGGCGTGATCTTCTCCATCGAACGCAGAATCCCGTTCGGGCCGACTCGGCAGTTGAAGCCGATCACATCAGCGCCTTCATCACGTAGCCGCAGGAACGCTTCTTGCAGCGGAACACCGTCCTGCGTGCTGCCCGTGCCCTCATTGGCAAACTGGCAGATCACAGGAAGCCCACTCATACTGCGAATAATTCGTAAAGCAAGCTGCAGCTCTTCCAAATCGTAGAAGGTCTCGAGTAGCAGCCCGTCCACTGGTGAGTCAAGCAGAATACCAATCTGTTCCTGTAAAGATTGCTCGACCTCAGAGGTTCTCACATTCTTTCGCTTGCCTGCGCGAATGGATCCGATTGCTCCAACGACATAAGCATCGTCGCCAACAGCATTCCTAGCCAGCTCAACACCCGCACGGTTAATGGCTTCAACGTCGCCTTCCAGCCCGTACTTCGAAAGCTTCTCCCGATTCGCCGAAAACGTATTCGTTTCAATAAGACGCGCACCTGCCTCGAAATAACGGCGGTGCACGTCAGCGACCGTTTCTGGTCTAAGCAAATTCAATTCTTCATATGAAATGCCGACGGGAAATCCCATCTGATATAAGTATGTCCCCATAGCGCCGTCACCGGTCAAAATCTCCTGTTTCAGCGCTGCACGAAGATCCAATTTCATGCATCATTTCCCCTATCTATAGTTTGCCTGTAAACACTTCTTCTGCAGGCCCCGTCATATAGACGTGATTGTCTTCTTCCAGCCACTCGATGAACAAATCTCCACCTTTGAGTGAAACGGTCGCTTCACGATCAGATAAACCATTCAGCACGGAAGATACCAGCGTAGCACAAGCGCCCGTTCCGCAAGCAAGCGTTGGCCCAGCGCCACGTTCCCAAACACGCATATCCGTATAAGCGCGATCTCGAACGGTTGCAAATTCGACATTTATTTTACGCGGAAACATAGGATGTGCCTCAAGCTTAGGCCCCCATGTGGCCAGGTCAAAATTCACAGCATCCTCTACATAAATGACACAATGCGGATTCCCCATGGACACCGCCGTGAAACGAAACGATGTGCCATCTACCTCGATTGGATAATCGATTACTTCATCGGCATCAACTGTCGTTGGTACCTGAAGTCCTTGTAGAATGGGCTCTCCCATGTCCACACGAGCAGTCACAACTCGGCCATCTTGCACATGTACTTGAACCTTCTGTACACCAGCACCAATGGTTTCGATGGTAATTTCAGCAGCATCAATCAACTTATGGTCGTACACATATTTGGAAACACAGCGGATCGCGTTGCCGCATTGCTCGGCCTCAGATCCATCCGAGTTGATAATGCGCATTTGAAAATCAGCTTTCTCTGAAGGAAGAATAAAGACAACACCGTCAGCACCGATGCTAAAAAATCGATTACACAACTGAATGGCCAACTGGTCCGCCCCGGCAGGCAGCTCTTTCTCTCCGGCTACGACAATAAAATCATTGCCAAGACCGTGCATTTTCGTAAAATTCATGTCAAGCACCCCTATGTGCGGTTTAGCCATTATCATAGCGTAAAATCGTCAGTATGCATAGCCCTGCGCCCTCGCAGTACGTCATAGTCGCTAAATCGCCATAGTTGTAAACCTGACAGTGACTTTTGGATTTGGTGCAGTTGGTGGGAGTTTGCTATGGAGATCAGATAGGGTAAGTGAGTAAGCGTGTGTTGGTGGGATGAGTTGCGGTAGGTGAATAATATGATTTGGCAAGTTGCGTTAGGTGAATAGTGTGAGTTGGAGGTGCTGAATAAATTACTGGAAAACCTACATCTATTTCAAGTGAATATGATCTAAATTTGAGTTTAAATGGAAAATATGTAGTTAATCCCTTCCGTTCTATTCAAATCCAAAGAAACCCCCGAAAATAACTGGAGAAAATCCATTTATTCGGAGATTTAAGAGAAATTCCAGTAAATTAACTGTATAAAATCCATCTACTCGTAGGCAGAGCGGGAGTATGGCGGGGCGGGGCAGTGCTGTGTCGAGATGAAGCTGGGGCCCTAAACAGGAAAAAGCTGCCTCACGGCAGCTCTTCCCATCTTTCTATCTTTCCATCTCTCCATGTCCCTTATCGGAAACTTGGTTTAGATGATTTCGTATACACAGAGGCGCTTGAACCTCTCGAACCTCTGGAACCTTTGTTGCGTTTTGGCGACAACACGCTGCCTAGCCCCATAAAGAAAGTTGGAATGCCAGCTGCAATTAAAACGAGAATCCAATCTTTCCAGCCAAGCGGAACGGTTTTGAAGATCGGTTGTAGGGCTTCGATGTACATAACTCCGAGCATAAGAATGAGCGATGATAGCACAGCCAGAACGAGGTACTTATTTTGCAAAGGATTCCGGTGGAAAATGGAACGTGAACTGCGACAATCAAACACGTGGATGAGCTGCGCCATAACCAAGGTCGCAAACGCGACACTTTGCGCTTTCAACAAGGTCTCTGCGTCCGTTGGATTCACGCGTAAGATGAGCCAGAAGGCACCCAATGTGCATACCCCGATGAGGATACCACGGGAAATAATTTTCCAGCCTAAGCGTCTTGCAAAAATACTTTCCTTGGCCGAGCGCGGCTTATGCTGCATGAGATCTTTCTCTGCCTGATCCACACCTAGTGCCATCGCTGGCAGACCATCTGTCACTAAATTCACCCATAGAATTTGAATAGGCACAAGCGGAAGCGGAAGCCCCGCCATCATGGCGATGAACATCGTCATAATCTCGCCAACGTTAGAAGCGAGCAAATAGCGAATGAACTTGCGGATATTTTCATAGATGCTGCGCCCCTCTTCAATCGCTGCAACGATCGTCGAGAAATTATCATCGCTAAGAATTAAGGAGGATGCCTCTTTGGATACATCGGTTCCCGTAATCCCCATGGCAATACCAATATCAGCTGCCTTAATGGCTGGTGCATCGTTAACGCCATCACCCGTCATGGCAACTACGTGTCCATTGCGCTGCAACGATTTCACAATCCGCAGTTTATGCTCAGGGGACACCCTCGCATAGACGTAGGTATCATTGACTTTGGCATCGAGCTCATCATCGGAGAGCTGTCCGATTTGTTGACCGCTCATGCTGACACCATTGGCTGGAATCATCCCGAGCTGCTTCGCAATGGCTTCCGCCGTCGTTTGGTGATCCCCTGTGATCATAACCGTCTTGATGCCAGCTTTGCGGCATTTGGAGATCGCTTCACGCACTTCTTTGCGCGGAGGATCGATCATACCGGTTAACCCTACGAAGACTAAGCCATTCTCAACATCCTCATGATCATCATATCGATCACTCGCTTTAAGTTCCTTATAGGCAATACCCAACACCCGCAGCGCTGATTTAGCCATGCCTTCATTCGCTGAGATGACCTTTTGTTTCAATGTAGATGTAAAGGGAATGACTTTGCCATCCCACAAAATATAACTGCAATGCTGTAGCAGCACATCCGGCGCCCCTTTGGTGCAAGCCATGCGGCCATTCTCGGAGGACACGAGTACGGACATCCGTTTGCGATCCGAATCGAAAGGGAACTCGGCGATCCGTTTATATTTTTCACTCAGCGAAACTTGCGTAATCCCACTCTTGGCACTTAGAACAACTAAGGCTCCTTCTGTTGGATCCCCTTTAATGTTCCAAATCGAAGATGGTCCCCCAGCGCCCTCTTTCCCTTTCTTACGCTTCGTTTCTTGTTTTTCTTCAACTAACGTTGCGTTATTACAAAGGGCTGACACGTGGAGAAGCTTCGAAAGAGTTGGATGCTTGTGCGCGTCCGTATGTTGACCACTCTGCAGAATATGACCGACCGGCGCATAACCATCTCCTGTAACCTCAAGCACATCACCGCCGACCCACAAATGGGTCACTGTCATCTTATTCTGCGTGAGCGTCCCCGTTTTATCTGAACAAATAACGGAGGCACAACCTAACGTCTCCACCGAAGGCAACTTGCGGACGATCGCTTTCCGCTTAATCATTCGCTGAACGCCGAGCGCTAGTGCAATGGTTACAATCGCTGGAAGCCCCTCTGGGATAGCAGCAACAGCTAAGCTGACACCTGCCAAGAACATCGCATACGGTGGTTGTCCATGCATGATACCAGCTACAACAACAAGAATCGTTAACGCGATAGCGACGATAATTAAGATTTTACCTAGCTGCTCCAATCGGTGCTGAAGCGGTGTTTCCATGGATTCCGTATTTTGAATCAGGTCAGCGATTTTGCCCATTTCCGTGCCCATCCCGATTCGAACGACAACTGCTTTCGCCGTACCACGAGAAACCATCGTCCCCATGAAGCCCAAGTTGCGCTGATCACCAAGAGGCACTTCGTCATGTGGAATAGGGGCAATCGATTTACTGACGGCAATGGACTCCCCGGTTAAGGCTGACTCTTCGATATAGACGCCATTCGTCTCCAGAAACCGAACATCCGCTGGGACTCGATCTCCGCTCTCCAGGAACACAATATCACCTGGCACCAGATCACGCGCTGGAATTTGATGAATAGCTCCTTCTCTCCACACATTGGCATTCGGCGCAGATAGCTCTTTCAGTGCACGTAGTGAGCGTTCCGCTCGAAACTCCTGTGTAAAACCCAAAATCCCATTCATCACAATAATGACGACGATGGTGATCGCATCTAAATATTCACCTAGCAAGCCGGATATCAGAGTCGCCCCCAATAGCACCAGCACCATGAAATCTTTAAATTGATTCAACAGCAACGTGATTGGCGATACACGCTGCCCCTCTGAGAGCTCGTTTCGCCCTACCTCAGCCTGCCGTTTCCAAGCTTCCTCCCAGGGCAATCCTTGCTGCATATTCACCTGCTGTAACTGCAAGACATCCTCCGAGTTCAACTGGTACCACTTATTCTGACTCATCCGCCCTTCTCCCTCCCACATCCACTTGATCTTGTCTCACACTTAGAAGTTGTTCAAAAAGCCCGATTTTGATCACGAAGTATACCAGGAAGTGTATTCGACATCGAATCTTGCATTCAGCCGGAACTTCCGGTGCTCACGTAGTTTCCACTACGCTCCGCTCCTCATTTCCTAGCTTCTTGCAACCTTCTCGGTGCTGAAAATCGTACTTTTTGAACTCACGCTTATACGTATTTGTATTCAGACAAGCAGGAAAATATCCCTGAAATCATCTTTCCTGTCCAGAGCCCCTTAAGTTTTTGTGAAAAGTATGGCATCATAGAGATTAGCAAAGTTGTCAACCTCGGAATGAAGAGGTAACCACACTGACAAATGACAACTAGCCTCAAAGAATGGAGTTGTATGCATCATGGCTTTAGACGGACTCGTCCTTCATGCAATTGTTCACGAGCTTCAAATGTATGTAGGAGGCCGCATTAATAAAATTCACCAACCGAGCGAAAATGACGTCGTGCTTCAAATTCGCACCCAAAGGCAGAACGTGAAGCTGCTCCTTTCCGCCAACCCTACGTATCCACGCGTCCAAACGACAGAACAAGTTACCATGAATCCGATGGATGCGCCTATGTTCTGTATGCTGCTTCGCAAATATTGTGAAGGCGGCGTCATTGAGGTCGTGGAACAAATCGGCATGGAACGTGTCATTCGTTTGCAGATTCGTCACCGTGACGAATTAGGAGATATATCCCTTAAGCATATTATTGTGGAAATCATGGGCCGCCACAGCAATATTATCTTGCTCGATCCCGTGACAGGAACAATTCTAGACGGCATCCATCATGTGACGCCAGCCATCAGTTCTTACCGGGTTGTTATGCCAGGGAGTACATATGTAACACCGCCTGAACAGGATAAACAAAACCCGCTTGAGGTTGATAGCGCAGCATTCATTCAAGCCTTAGAGCGGACATCGTCATCTGATGAGGTTTCCGTATCTCCATCGCCAATTAAACCTGAGCAACAGTTGGTTGCTGCATTCAGCGGACTAAGTCCACTGATCGCCAAGGAAATTGTATATCGCAGTATGCAAGGAAAAACGGAAGTCGATACCGCATCGCTTTGGCAGGCGTTCAGCGAAGTCATGACCGCTATGCGCGAGGATCGCTATGAACCGGTCATTGTAGAGCAAGAACCGACAGGCAAGCTGTTCTTCGCGATGACACCACTTACGCATATCAAGGGCACGTCGAAATCATACCCAACGCCAAGCTTGTGTTTGGAGCAATTCTATGGTGACAAAGCGGAAAGAGATACGGTTAAACAGCGTGTATCGGATTTGTTGAAATTTTTACAAAATGAAGTCAATAAAAATGTTAAAAAACTGGAAAAACTTCAGGATACGATCGAAGACTCCAAGGACGCTGATAAGTATCGCATTCTCGGAGAGCTGTTAACCGCCTCGCTCCATACAATCAAGAAAGGCGACAAAGAAGTCCAAGCCATTAATTACTACGATGAAGATCAGGCGATGATCACCATCACATTGGATCCGCTTCTTGGCCCGGCGGAAAATGCACAGCGCTATTTTAAGAAATATAGTAAATTGAAAAATAGTACGGTGATCGTCGAGGAGCAAATTGCCCAAACGCACCAAGAGATTACCTATCTCACAACGCTGCTGCAGCAGTTGAGTGTTGCCTCCTTGCCGGATATTGAAGAGATTCGTGATGAGCTTATGGAGCAAGGTTATGTGCGCGATCGCAACAAAAAGCAGCGTAAGAAAAAGAAAAAAGATAAGCCCGCTCTAGCCTGCTACGAATCCAGCGAGGGGGTTCCTATCTATGTTGGAAAAAATAATACACAAAACGAATATCTGACGAATCGCCTTGCTTCTTCGATGGATACATGGCTGCATACCAAGGATATTCCTGGCTCCCACGTCGTCATTCGCGGTGAGTTCAGCGACACCACTTTGCTTGAAGCCGCGCAGCTAGCTGCTTACTTCAGTCAAGCCAAAAACTCCAGTCAAGTTCCTGTGGATTACACAACGATCAAGCATGTCCATAAGCCAAACGGCTCGAAGCCCGGCTTTGTCATTTACGTGAATCAGAAGACAGTTTATGTGACACCAGAGGAAGAAGAAATCAAGCAATTGAAGGTGACCATTAAATAAACATGCCAAAAAACCTATCAGAGATTAATTCTCGATAGGTTTTTTCCATATAAATAACCATTGCTACAAATCCCATTGCTTAATTAATGAAAGTAAATAAGCCTTTACTTGCACTTGCAAATCCGGACGCTGTAAGGCAAGTTCAATGGTCGCTTCAATATACCCCAGCTTGTCCCCAACGTCGTAGCGCTTAGCTTGCATCAAGTAAGCCGCCATCTGCTGTTCCTTATTCAGCACGCGCAAGGCATCCGTTAATTGAATCTCACCACCGCGGCCAGGCTCTTGACGCTCCAAAATGCGGAAAATTTCCGGCATAATGATGTAACGGCCAATTACCGCTAAATTCGAAGGCGCTTGATCTCGATCAGGCTTCTCGACCAGATCCTCAATCAATCGATAGTTCGCGTAGCTCGTCGCTGGAGAAACGATACCATATTTGCTAACATCAGCCCAAGGCACCTCTTGAACCGCAATGACGGAGGTTTCCGTCTGCTCATAAATATCCATCATCTGTTTAAGCCCAGGTGGAGTAGATTGGAGAATATCATCCCCAAGTAAAACGGCAAATGGCTCATCTCCAATAAATTTGCGCGCGCAGAGAATAGCGTGACCCAGGCCAAGCGGCTGCTTCTGACGAATATAATGAACATCCGCTAGATTAGACACCGATTTCACAATCTCCAGCAGCTGTGTGCTCCCTTTTTCTTCAAGCATCATCTCAAGCTCTACGGATTTATCAAAATGATCCTCAATCGCACGTTTGTTACGTCCTGTAACGATGATAATATCCTCAATGCCGGACTCAATCGCTTCTTCTACTATGTACTGAATAGCTGGTTTGTCAACGATGGGCAGCATTTCCTTGGGCTGCGCTTTGGTTGCGGGCAAGAAACGGGTGCCTAGTCCCGCCGCGGGAATAATGGCTTTTCGAATTTTTTTCATGAGCGATCCTCCTTCGATAACTGTAAAAGTTCCACGACATCCATGCCGATGCGTTTCGAGCCGATAGCCCCGTGGAAAGCAACTCCATCACGTACGCCATGGAAATCAGAGCCTGCCGTGATCAGCAGCCCTTTACGCTCTGCAAGAAGTCTATATCTTTCTTCATCTTCGAGCGAATGATCAGCATGATACACTTCAATCCCATCTAATCCCTGTGAAGTAATGACCTCTACTAGCGCATCATCGTGATAAATACCAGGGTGTGCAAGCACCGCTTTGCCGCCAGCTTCATGAATCCATGTAATCGCCGTTGCCGGCTCAATACGAGGTGGATTGGCGTAAGCAGCAGCTCCCGTAGCCAAATAGCGATCGAAAGCTTCCGTAATCGTACTCACATAGCCTTTATTCATGAGCACAGCAGCAATATGCGGCCGCCCAACTGTATCACCTTTGCGCTTCACATTGGCGACTTCTTTGAGAACTTCCTCCATCGTAATGTCGATGCCAAGCTGCTGCAGTCGTGCAATAATCATCTCATTACGGGTATCCCTTGTATCACGTAAAGACGACAAGCGTTGTAGGAATTGTTCATCGGCAATGTTCATGTAATAACCCAGAATATGAATGTCCTGGCCATTCGCAACCGTTGAAATTTCAACGCCGGGAACAACGACAATGCCCAATTCCGTGCCTGCCGCAAGTGCCTCCGCTACCCCCGAAATGGTATCATGATCCGTAATCGCAATTGCACCTAATCCTGCGTCTAAAGCCATCTGGACATTCGCTCTCGGCGACTGCGTCCCGTCTGAAGCTGTTGTATGTGAATGTAAGTCTGCTTCCATTCAATCCCCCGTCCTTCTTATAGAAAACGACTTAAATCTTCTTGTCTCAAGAACGTCATGAAGCTTACGGCCGATATAGGCAGCAAGGTCGAGTTTAAATAAATCGCATAAAAGCTGCGCTCAAACACGATATTCTCGATTTTTTTCACTTTAAAAAGGCCTAGCGTTACCTCATGCTTCACGGACGATTGCGAAAGAATAGAAATCCCTAATCCCGCTTCAACAGCCGATTTGATGGCTCCTGTGCTTCCTAGCTCCATCACGATCTTCATGGAGGAACAATCCATGTTGCAGCGAGCGAATTCTTCCTCCATGACTCTCCTAGTACCTGAGCCCTGTTCACGTAGAACAAACGGATACTTTAACAACTCTTCCAATGTAACAACCGGGGCATCCGCTAGCGGATGATCCGAAGGAACAATGAGTCGCAGCTCGTCACTAAGGATCGGTTCGGTATGAACGTCTGGATGATGAATAGGCGCTTCAACAAGACCGAAATTGAGTTGATGACTAAGTACCTCATCCAAGATTTGGGCAGTGTTCATTACTTTCATCGATACGGAGATGTTCGGGTAATCCTTGCTGAAAGGACCCAGAAGCCGAGGTAAAATGTACTCCCCCATCGTTAAGCTGGCACCTAGCTGCAGACGCCCTTCGATCATCATAGTAAATTTCGACATCGCGACATCGGTGTCGCGAATAAGCTCAATGCTATTTTTGGCAAATGGCAGCAAAGCTCGTCCTGCTTCGGACAGTTCGATCTTCTTGGTGCTGCGATGAAAGAGCTTCACACCAAAGTAATCCTCAAGTGACTGTACCTGCATCGTCACGGCAGGCTGTGTCATATGTAACGCACCGGCTGCATGTGAGAAACTGCCTTTTTCCGCTACGGTATAGAAAATGTGTAATTGATGAAAATTAAGTGCCATGATATACCGCCTCTCTTTGCTCCATTATATGAAATCGAACCCGTACAGTCCATCAAGACGACAAAAAAGAGTATGTCTGCCCTAGCTCCAGACATACTCTGCTCAATGACATGATTAGCGCCGCTTGCGACTATTCTTGATTAAGGTCATACGACGAGAGTGTCTCAACCAGGAATAGTACGATTTCAAATCGCGCAGCTCCATGGTCTCTGACATTTTGCCAAGAAAGGTAACGATGATCATTTTGTGCAGAGGATTGCCTACAAGATCCGTCTCATGCTCCAAATGGGAGAATTCAGCCACTACCACCAAATCATCATCAATCAGGTAGACGTCTTCTTCGTTCCGATAATAAGGGACCATGCTATCATTTTTAAGCTTCTCCCAGAGAAACGCGCAGATTTCCTCAAGTGAATTGTTATCGCTAGAAATACGATCGCTCCATCTCAGCTTAGCATGATTCGTGATCACGATATCCGCCACTTTCTTATCACCTAGCTGTACGAAGAATGGTTCGTAAGTACTCCATCTCCCCATAACCTTATCTTTCATGATCACATCCCCTTTCCTATTTAAATGGGACCGAATACCTACTCCCTGAAGTTCTGTAAGTTATATTTTACTGTATTATAACTTTTTTTCCCATGGAAGAATATATAAAATTATTAATAAGTATTTATGAAGACAACAAACTATGCCTAATTTTCGGAAAATTGAGAAAACTTCTAACAAAGTCATTCAAACGAGATCGACCAAGGTCCCTATAAGGAGAAAAAAAAGAAAAAAGCTTCTCACGAAGCTTTCATTTTGCACTGTAGCCTCAAAGCGTGTAAAATCTAGTTTTGTCAGGAACGTCACTACTATACTCTGTCTTAATTTCATTACGATATGATTTCTCTACCTTCTTGACGTAAGGCAACTTGAGCAGACTGCGTGTGGTCTCTTCCAATTTGCTGGCATGTATATAAAGAACGGCATAATTCATTTTCTTGGATATGTAATGAAGGGAACCGAACCGCTCCAAATTTCTGGCCGCTTTAATATCGTTTACCCAAATGATTAATCCGCTTCGCTCAATCATCATGATTGCAACCTCTTTTCAATAATCCTAGTATGGAGTGATCTCACAACATGAAGCCATCAGACACTATTGTCCGCGTGTCTCGCGGACATATCACAGAAAGCATACATCGCATCCACCTTGCTGTTGTCGATAACCAAGGAACGCTCCTGCACGGTGCAGGCGATCCGCACCTGCTCACCTTCGCCCGTTCGACGGCGAAGCTGATTCAAGCCTTGCCGGTCATTGAATCCGGCGCGGCTGATCATTTCGGCCTGACTGAGGCCGAAATTGCCTTATGCTGCGCTTCCCACAATGGGGAAGCTGAGCATGTGAGCACGGCCCGCGGCATCCTGGGCAAGCTTGGGTATCATGCGAAGCATCTGCAATGCGGTGCGCATGAGCCGTACCATGCGCCAACTGCACAGGCGATGCGTGAACGGGGAGAGTCCCCGTCAACTTTGCACAACAATTGCTCGGGCAAACATTCGGGTATGCTATCCTTAAGCAGCCATCTTGGCGCTTCACCAGATTCCTACATGAGCCCTGAGCATCCTGTTCAAGTCTTAATGTTAGATGCTGTTAGCGCCATGTCAGATGTGCCTAAGGAGCAGATGGAGCTCGGAATTGACGGCTGTGGTGTCCCAGTGTTTGGGATGCCGATCAACCATCTCGCGCTCGCTTTTGCCCGATTGGGCAGCCCCGAAGGGCTATCTGCAGAGCGTGCAAACGCTTGCCAGAGAATTGTCAATGCTGTGCGAAAATATCCTCAATTCCTCGCAGGAAGCGACCGCTTCGATACGCGATTAATCGAGGTTACAAAAGGCCGAATCATAGGCAAAATGGGTGCTGAAGGCATCTTCGCCCTCTCCATACCCGATCAAGCCATTGGCTTCGTCTTAAAAGTAGAAGATGGAAACATTCGTGCTTTGTATCCCGCAGTCACTGAGGCGTTAAAGCAGCTAGGCTATCTGTCGGAAACCGAGGTTAGTGAGCTCAAGGAATTCCATACACCTGCCGTTCACAACTGGCAAGGAACCGAGGTCGGACGCATCCGCCCCGATTTCTGCCTGTGAGGCCGCTTTTGATCACGAAGTAATCCTTACGTCCCTACATTAACCGCAATTCCCACTGCAGCTTCCACCGGAGCTGCAGCCTTTGCCGGTTGGCAAGGGGTTATTGCTTGGCACTTTAATCGAATCTGATACCGCGTGAGCAATCGTCGTTGAAACGGTGAACAACAAGTCATCCAAGCGATCCTCAGCTTCTTTGTACTTGCGAACAGCCTCAACAGCTAGGAGCTTCTCTTGCACATCATTCACAGCTGCTAAAGCATCGTGATAGCTCGGGTGGTAATGCCCAAAACGCTCGCACTCCTCAAAAGCATCTTTCTTCCTAGCAAAAACAGCTTGTAAATCTTTCACTTCTCTGCTGTTCGCGACCTCGGTCTTCCAATATAAATAATCTGCAACTTCCGCAGAAGAATTAATCATATCACCCATATCGTAAGCTTGCATAAGGATAGCCGACATATCCAGTGTTTCTGTTTCCATTGTTTGTAACATTACGACAACCTCATCCTTCCTCGCGAAAAAGTCTATAACACTTCTATCATATCACAGTTCGCCAAGAGTTTCTTCCTTTTCTCTTACAGACCCATCGTTGATTCCTGGTAATATGAGCTTCATCTCTTTCCAATCCTCACTGGTCCAAGCGACCTCCTCATATTCTTCCCACCCCTCCAGAATCCAACCTGTTCGATCTTCGCGCAGCATGCGCGGGATAATGAAGCAGTCGCGTCCTTCTTTTCTCAACTGAAGCACACTTTTCCATTCGATAGCTTTACGAATCATATCCTTCCGCGTAGAGGCATGATAGTCGCGTAACTCTTTGATCCAACTCATAGGAATTTGCTTCATATCTGGATATAAGTCCTCCCGCCGCGGCAAATATGGATCAATTTCATATAATTGAATTGTATCTTTAGAGTAACAGAGGCCTAATTGAGGCTCATTCCATAATGGAATCTCCGGCTCTTCATCACTCAAAAAATTCGGAATTGCACTTTGATTGGGGTGGAAACCCATCGCTTCCAAGCATTTCGTCAAATGTTTAATATGCGCGCGTGAAATAATAAAATTGGTTTCTCCCATACGCTCCCCGAGCAGATTGCGGCACTTCTCATTCCGAAGCAAAGCTTCCGCAACCTCATTCGTTTGACAGCGAAGCAGTGTTACATCCGTTAGGTAGAGCTTGTCCTTCTGCTCCTCCCACTGCTGCAAGGTGATGATCACTTGTTCGGGAATTTCATAATAAGCATGATCACGCAGAACTTGAATTACGTCTGAGCTTCTCAGACCATGATCTAACGCGCGCTGGAAGCTTTCCTTAGTCAAACGATAGGTACGTACGAGATCGGTGTTCTGCAGGTCAGCAAATGCCGCAACTCCCCACTCTAAGCGCAGAGAAGCATTAGGTGGTAAAAGCACTTCGAAATCAGGCTGAACGTATAGAGATGGATCGGTTCGGACAGCCAGCTCGTTGAGAGAGTCTGAAAGCTCACCTGAACGCAACATAGGAGTGATCAGCCATCTGAACCAAAGTTGCCCCTCTTGATTTTCCGCTAACTCAACAAATCGAAATGTGGACAAAGGCCTAATCCAGGCTGTCATTAGCTCCTGACGAAGAGTCTCCTCGTCCATCGGTTTATGGCCAATCGAATAGCATGAGCGAACGGCTTGCAACAGCTCCGATAAACTATACCACTGCAAGACAGTCGCCCTTTCCATGAATGCGATCCCATGCTCCAGCCAAACCGGAGCGGGGATCAAAGCCTGCCGCCAAATACGATACAATTGCGCTTGTTGGTGTTCATAGGAGCTTTGAATCCAACGCTTAAAATGACGATGATGGAATAGGAACCTGTTGCCTGCTTCATTTTTATAGAGGAATCCCATTCGCATGCCTAATTCAAGCATCAACGCGGCAGGCTCATCATACACGTCCGTGAATGCGTATGTAAGTCCTGACTGTGTTACTATTCTTGCGGGTAAACTCACATGTTCCGTAATCTTCTGCAACTGCTTTTTATGTAAAGTTCCTTTACTCGTAAGGGAAAGTTCGGATTGTCGCGAACAGTTGACCATACAATGAAACAATTGCTGCGCGAGTCCTCGTGGATTCGAAGGGACACCTTCATCCATATCTGCCATGTGATCGCTGAGATCGCTTAACACGTCTACATTGCTTTGCTCGGTAAGCCTTACGGCAGGAAACACTAGGCTCTGCCAACCTGCGAATGCATCCTCAGGCAGCGTGTACAACTGTTCTCCCCATGATTTACGGAAAGCAACAATGACACCATAACGACGAAGTCCCCATAACCCCAAACTGACTTGAGCACCAGACATTTGGAGCACTGCTTCTTTTTCCAACCTCTCGCCAGTAAAAGGCAGACAGCCGAACGTTGACAACACCAGGCGTAACGTTCGCTTCTCATCGGAAGAGAGATGAAGATAGAGTTCAGCTAAATGAGTAGGAAGCGTAAGAATCTCTTCTAATGATTCCCCTGACGTACGGAGTGCAGAGCACCACGGTTGTCTTACAATGGACTCCTTTAACGAAATCGGCATTTTCCTTTCCACATGCTCGTACTTCATTTTCCAAGCCTACCTCCTCATCTTATTGCTTCATTCCAGCTTGTAATCTCGTATTGATATCCTTGTTCTACAAGAAAGAGCTGCCTCTTCATGGCAAAATCCTGTTCTTTCGTGTCCGCGCTAACGAGTGAATAGAAGACGGCCGTGTTCTCACCATTTCGCTTCGGCCGAAGAATACGCCCCAATCGTTGTGCCTCTTCTTGCCTCGAGCCATAACTTCCCGATACCTGAATGGCGATTGCCGCATCTGGGAGATCGACAGCGAAATTCGCTACTTTGGAAACGATGAGCAGTGGGAGCTGCCCCTTTTTGAATTGTTCATATAGCTCTTCTCGACGTTCATGAAGGGTACTGCCGCATATCATGGGAGCACCTGTATGAATTGCAATTTCTTCAAGCTGATCAATATATTGACCGATAATTAACGTCGGTTCATCCGGATGGAGCTTCAACAAATAATCAATGACCGCAAGCTTCGCTGTATTCTCTCCGGCAATCCGGAACTGGTGCCTAGATTCTGAGGCATGATAACGATCTCGGTCCATAATTGACAGGGGTACCCGCACTTCTTGGCAAGTCACCTTAGCCAGCCACCCCATCGTTTCGAGCTGCTTCCACGCCATGTCATACTTCTTGGGCCCGACTAATGAGAACACGTCACCCTCTAAGCCATCTTCTCTAATTAGCGTTGCCGTTAAACCGAGCCTGCGTGTGGCTTGTATCTCCGCAGTCGCACGAAAAACGGGGGCAGGCAGAAGGTGAACCTCATCATAAATGATGAGGCCCCACTCCCTCTCGCTAAATAACCGCAAATGCGAGAATTCAGCCTCCTTGCTCCCGCGGTGCGTTAGTATTTGGTAGGTGGCAATGGTGATGGGTCTTATCTCCTTCGTGGTGCCATTATACTCACCCACCTGATCGCTAGTTAGTCCGGTCTTACTTAAAATTTCACGTTTCCACTGCTTCACTGACGTTACATTCGAGGTAAGGATCAGTGTTGCACAGCTTGCTTTCGCCATTGCGGCGATCCCCACTACCGTCTTACCTGCTCCGCAAGGGAGCACCAGAACACCGCTTCCACCATGGCCAACCTGCTGAAAAGCGTCTACGGCTTGCTTTTGATAATCGCGCAGTTGGAAAGGCTCATCCATCTGATCTTCGTCACGCCAAGGAATCTCCAGAAATTCTCCGCTGCGGTAGGAAGCTAGATCCTCCACGGGATAACCGAGCTTCATTAACTCTTGCTTCAAAATCCCCCGATGGCTCGGTGATATGGCAATAGCCCGTTCACCACGGGCATCCTTGAGATAGTTTTGCAAAGACTCATAGGCACAAATTTCTTTGAAAACGACGGTATCCTCGCTGACCAAGAAGAGTTCCTTCCCCACATGCAGCATGCGTAGAATCCCATAGCGCTTCGTATATTTCCGAATCGTGCTAAGCACAGCAGAGGGTACACCAAATTTGGCATGCTGCTGCAAGCAGGATGTCATCTCTTCCAACCCCATGCCTGCTGCAGCTGCGTTCCACAAAGACAATGGAGTAACACGATAGGTGTGAAGATGTTCTGGACTTTTCACTAGATCTGCAAAGCGAGCCAGCTTACCCTGAAGCTTGTCAAATTCCGGATGATTCGTTTCGAGGAGGATAGATAAATCGCTCTGAACAATCAGAGGCTTTGAAGGATCCATAGTCAATCGCATATTCCCTCCTTTTTCCTTTAGTATGAAGGGAAAGTACTTGATTTAAACATGGTCTCCATGCTAACGTATCTCAAAAGAGTTCATACACGGCGATAATCCCGACAATCATGATGGCAAATAAAGACACCCAACTTGCAACTACGCCAGGGCGCACACCAACTTTCTCCTCTTTCGTGTACCAATGTGCTTTCCTCGCGCGCGCTTCAACATCTTTCACATGAGCCTCAAATTTTTTCTCTATCTCGTATAAGTTCCACATGGTAATTCCCCCCATCCTTTGGTTGGAATTGATTTTAACATGGCAAGAAGTACCAGAGTTATCTATAATAAATGATCGTTTCGATCGAAAATAGTGATGGTTGAGGAGTGCATACAGATGGATCTTACCTTATATAAAACACTGCTCGAAGTAGCGAAATGGCAAAACTTTACGAAGGCTTCCGAAAAATTGGGATACGCTCAGTCTAGTGTGACCTCCCAAATCCAAAAGCTAGAGATCGAATACGGGGTTGAAATCTTCGAGCGGATCGATAAAAAGATGAGACCTACGCCTGCGGGGGACATTTTACTGCGATATGCAGCGAAAATGTTGAAGTTATATGAGGAGTCCAAAATCAATGTAGCTGGTCAAACGACAGGAAGCTTTATGATTGGCACACACGAAACAACGCTCTTCTCTTATATGCTGCCTCCGTTCCTCGGCGCTTTCAAAAAGTGCTTTCCAAACATTACGATCACCATCAATGAATTATTGGAAAATGATACATCCCGTGCGCTGAAGGCAGGCGAATGCGATTTAGGGTTCATCGTCGACAAGGAACTCAGCGATCCTGATTTAATCTATAGGACGATACAAGAAGAGGAGTTTGTCATTGTGGCAGCACCTGACCACCCCTTAGCCGCGAAATCGGCTATTATACCGGAGGATCTCAATGGCGCTGAAATTCTGATGTCCATCTCAGGAGGACGTTGTCGGAAATTATTCGAAACGATGCTGCGTAAACATAATGTGCAGTATACACTCACCTATGAGATTAATAACTATGAAACGATCAAAAAATGCGCTATGCACGGACTCGGCCTTTGCTTACTGCCAAGAACGACCGTAACAACGGAAACACAAAACGGGCAGTTAGCGATATTACCGCTGAACTACCCGAATTTTAAATTAAATGTGCAATTATGCTATCATGCCAAAAGACAATTATCTGTACCCTTGACAAACTTCATCCAGCTAATGTGTGAAACTACTCCACACGAACGGCTTTCTGTTGAGCAATCAAGCACAATTCAGCCGCTTTGAACGTATGTGCTTGGGTCATCGCAGTTTCTGTACGATGAATGCAATCCAGAATCAACTGACCGAAGAAAGGAAAGCCTACTTGTCCATGCAGACTGTAGTGCTTTTCTCCTTGTTGGTTGACTAGATACAACTGATCTCCCTGCGGATCGCGAGCAATATCAATATATTTACGCAGCTCGATATAACCCTCAGTTCCAAGAATCAATGTACGCCCGTCTCCCCATGTTCCTAAGCCATTAGGCGTCAGCCAGTCTACACGGAAATAATTCGTTGCCCCATTGTCCCCAATCAGTGTCGCATCGCCGAAATCCTCTAGCTCCGGATAATCCTTCGCATGATAGTTCGCTACTTTACTGCTAACGACTGTCGCATCTTTACAGCCCGAATAGAAGAGGAACTGCTCGATTTGATGGCTGCCGATATCACATAGAATACCGCCATATTTATCCTTCTCAAAAAACCAATCCGGACGGCTTGAAGCATTCAAACGGTGAGGTCCTAAGCCAATCACTTGAACCACGCGACCAATCGCGCCTTCTTCAATCAACTGACCCGCGAAAACCGCACTTTCCACGTGAAGTCGTTCACTATAGTAAACAGCATATTTACGTCCTGTAGCTTCAACTACGGACTTCGCCGCAGCAAGCTGGTCCAGGGAAGTAAATGGTGTTTTATCTGTGAAATAGTCCTTGCCATGCTCCATCACACGAATCCCGAGAGGACCACGCTCTGAAGGTACAGCTGCGGAAGCGACAAGCTTCACTTCTGGATCATGAAGAATCTCATCTTCAGAAGCAGCAATCTGAGCTTGAGGAAACTTCGCGACAAATGCCGCTACTTTCGCTGGGTCTTGATCGTACACCCATTTGAGTTCAGCGCCAGCTTCTAGAAGTCCGTTACTCATGCCATAAATATGACCATGATCCAACGCAATTACTGCAAAGGTAAACTCCCCTTTTTGAACAACAAGGTTCGGTTTCCCTTTGGGCGCATAATTCATGCCATCATTTTTTTGCATATCGAATTTCCCCCATGATCTTAGACATCAAGTGTTTTAAAGGAGCCTGCTTCTTTACTTGATTTGGAATTTTTGATTTTCTCTTGCAAATGCTGCTCAAAAAGATCTTCGTCGATCGGCAAATCAACCCAGTTGTCTGTGAATGTTGAGAGCATGATCGCATTGGAAATCATTAAACCTTTAATGCCTTCTGCTCCTGGAGCAATCAATGGTGTGCCATGAAGAATGGCATCAACAAAGTTCTGTGTGATCCCCATGTGGCCCGTTTCTTTACCTTCAACTGGGATTTCACATTTCCAACATTCCGGTTGACCAAAGCCGCCTTTGTACGTTTCATTGAATTCTCTTTCGGAAACGCGTAAACGCCAGAACGTCAATTTGCCATCTTCAATGACAATTTTACCACGGTCGCCAGACAACTCGAAACGATTCGTCCCAGGCGCTTCACCTGTTGTCGTCACGAACAATCCTGTTGCGCCATTCTCATACTCAACGAATGCCGTTACATCATCTTCAACTTCGATATTGCGGTGCTTCCCGAAATAACAGAATGCACGAACACGCTTCGGCATCATATCAATCGTCCACTGCCATAGGTCCAGTTGATGCGGATCTTGGTTAATAAGTACACCGCCGCCTTCTCCAGCCCAAGTAGCACGCCAGCCGCCAGAATCGTAATAGCTTTGTGATCTATACCAATTGGTAATAATCCAGTTCGTTCTGCGAATCTCACCTAGTTCACCAGAAGAAACCAGATCCTTTAATTTTTTATATAGAGGATTTGTACGTTGATTGTACATCATGCTGAATACTTTACCTGAAGCTTCTGCTGCTTCATTCATTTGACGCACTTGTTTGGTATACACGCCAGCCGGCTTTTCACAAATAACGTGCATGCCTGCTTGGAAAGCGCGTACAGCTGTTTCAGGGTGATCATAGTGAGGCGTTGCGATCAAAACCCCATCAATCAAGCCAGAAGCCAGAAAATCATCCAGATTGTCAAATAGCTTGACACCTTCACCAAGATTTTCTTTTGCCCACTCTAGACGATCTGCTCTCGGTTCACAAATAGCGGTAAGAACGCCGCCCTTGACTTCATTATTCACTAAATATTTGGCATGTCCAGTTCCCATGTTACCTAGACCAACGATACCAATCCTTACTTTCTCCACTGTACGTCACCTTTTTCTTGTCAGATTCACAATTATTAAGCACGTTTTCACTTTAGCATATTTAAGAGGAGGCATCTTGTCGCAGATTGACTACCTTATTGCGAACTTTGACAGTTACACACGTATGAGACCAAGTTTACTGTGCAGATGACGGTAATTGAATACTGACCGTCGTTCCGACGCCTAGCTTACTTTGATATCGGATCACACCGTGGTGCTCTTCAATGATTGTAAAACTCACCATCATACCAAGCCCTGTCCCTTTTTCCTTTGTCGTATAAAAGGGTTCACCTATCCGCGGCAGTCTATCCTCTGAAATACCTTGGCCTTGATCAACAAACTGCAGGTTGACCCCGTTAGCTTGATTGTATGCAGTAATGGTCAAGATACCGCCAGATGGCATCGCTTCAATCGCATTTTTGATCACGTTGACAAAAACTTGCTTGATTTGATTCCGCTCACAATTGACAAATGAATGAATCGTATTGGCAATCAGTACAATTTCAACATTATTCATGATAGCTTCTGTATTTAAGAGCTGTATCACTTCTTCAAGTATCGTTACAGGATCATGCGGCATGTAAGCGACGGCTTGCGGCTTGGCAAGAATGAGCAGCTCTCCGAGAATCAACTCAATCCGATTAAACTCTTCTTGCATGATATGATAATAGCGCAATTTACTTTCTTCATTGGCGTGGCACATCAGCTTCACGAAGCCCTTTAGCGCCGTCAACGGGTTGCGAATCTCATGTGCAATACCAGCAGCCAATTGGCCAGCAACATGCAATTTCTCCGTTTTACGAAGCAGCTCCTCCGTTTGTTTCTGAACCGTAATATCCTGAACTGTGCCAAATAAACACAGCGCTCTTCCCCATTCATCATACGTAGTTTTGGCTAAGGTATGCAGAATGCGCACCTCGTCTCTAACTACGACTCTAAAAATGAGATCCATTGTCCCTTCATGTAAGGCCTTTTTTATGGCCATCCTCATTCTTACATTATCCTCAGGGTGTATACTTTCATGAAGTACCTCAATAGGCAACGTTTGGACCGCATCTTTGCAGCCAAATAACGCGTTCAATTCATCGGATACATACACCATGTTATTAATTGTATCCCACTCATAATGGCCCAGGCCTGCTATTTCTTGGGCGATTTCCAATTTAGCTTTACTTTGGATCAACTCATGCTCAACCCGTTTGTGAATGGTAATATCATGAACCAATCCACGTACGGCCATTCGCCCCCCATCTAGAACCACTCGTTCAATTTGAGAACGCAAATGGCGAATATCGCCATCTTGTCGTGTAATTTTGTATTCTATATCTGACATTCCAACCAGTATGGCTTGCTTAATCGCGAGCGCTACTTTCTCACGGTCATCTACGACAATGGGCTCAATTGCTTTACACAAATCAATTCTTACAGAAGGTTCAAACCCATGTATTCGGAACATTTCAATCGACCACGAAATCGAATCTTCATCCAAATCTTGTTCAAAACTGCCGAATTGACCTAAACGTTGTGCTTGTAGGAACCGATCTTCAACAATCTTACGTTCTGATATATCGCGCCAAATCCCTAAATTCTGAGTACGTTTACCTTGCTCGTCCGATAACCACTTGAAATTATTTTCTAACCATACATACCAACCCTTTTTATGAAGGAAACGACAGGTCACAATTCCTTGATCATTCGTAGCACACTCTTTTTCGTTGATAAAAATGTTCTTCAGCCCATCGATATCTTCCGAGTGACAAAAAGCTAATACGCTTGCACCGTACATATCCTCCAGTTCATACCCCAGAAGGTTTTTTACCGAAGGCGAAACATAGAGTAGCATGCCATCTTCTGATGTCAATGAAATGAGATCTTGAACATAGTTTGTGTACTTTTGATAAAGATCGTTTTCCATAGCATAATGATTGGCAAGCATTTCTGTTTTACGAATAACAATATGTAAGTTCTCACCAACGGGATAGGCACTAACTTGTATCCATTGATTGGATGGCTTTACATATTCTTTGAATGAAGTTTCTTTACCACTTTTGCGAGCTTGATGAAAATAACTGTAGGAAGCATGCCGAATTGCAGCTGGGAACTCTGCCCACGCCATTTTACCAAGCAGTTCTTCAGGAGATCGATTTAAAATACTTGCACCATAGTCGTTTGCGTATATAAAATGCCAGTTTGAATCTAGAATGATAAATCCCATAGAAGCGTTCTCTTCAAACGTGCTCATCTATTCTATACGGACCCCCTTCACTATTTCGTTATTATTATCACTCACATGGATACACCTCGTAAAGAGAAGATATGAAAAAAAGCAACCCTCCCTCCATTCGGGAAAGCTGCTTTCACATGAAAATCGACTTCTTTAATGACTTCCAACAAGCGTTGGTTCTTTCGAAATTTGACTTAAGGCTTCGCCAGCCTCATCTTCATAATTCCCTCTAATCGCCAAATCGCCAATCGCTACAATACCGACAAGCTTCCCATTATCAATGACGGGTAAGCGCCTAATTTGGTGCTGTGCCATGATCTTAGCGGCTTCATCAACAGTCGTATTAGAAGCCACTGTGATCATCCCCTTCGTCATGACGGTTTCTACAGCCGTTGACCCTGAATGCTTTTCTGCATAACCACGAATAACAAGATCTCGGTCCGTAACGCCGCCTATGAAGGTATCCCCGTCGAGAACCCCAACAAATCCAATGTCGTGCTGTTTCATTTTCAAAGCAATCTCGAACACATTATCCAGTAAGGTAACCGTCACACAGTCTTTACTCATGATGTCCTTCACTAATTTATCCGACAACTCATCATCCTCCTTGGTGTCATGTTAGGCAAAAAATAATTGCTACATTAGCATTCACCAAAGCACCAAGGACATTCATGCCATATAATCCAAGGCCATAGACAGGAGTAAATTTGCTGCGTTCAGCATAGATCTTTCATCTATATCGAACTTCGGGTGATGATGAGGATATACGATGCCCGCATCCACATTACCAGCACCTACGAACATAAAGCAACCTGGCTTCTCTTGCAAATAATAGGAAAAGTCTTCTCCGGCCATAATAAGAGGGGATTCATGTACAGCCTCCTCACCAAACAAAGCGGCGCCTACTTGAAAGAAACGAGCTGCTTCGTTAGCATCATTGATTACAGTCGGATAGCCTAGCTTATATTCCATCTCGTAGGTAGCTTGCGACATGTCACAAGTAGCCTGTACGGTTCTCTCCATGCGTGTTCTCACTTCTTGTCTTAATTCTGGATTGAAGGTACGTACAGTTCCGTTTAGTACACTCGTTTCTGCAATGACATTGAAGCTAGTCCCGCCATGAAACGAGCCTACACTGACCACACAAGGCTCAACAGGGTCAACTTGGCGGCTTACAATCGATTGCAAATTAACGACTAATTGTGAGGCGACGTACACGCTGTCAATCGTTTGGTGAGGCAATCCGCCATGTCCGCCTTTCCCTTGGATGCGAATCGTGAATTCATCTGGCGCGGCCATGAAAGGCCCAGATCGCGTGTAAACATGACCAACAGGGAACGGTGTCCATAAATGAACGCCGAATACAGCATCTACACCATCCAGAGCGCCGTCTTTGATCATCGAGTCAGCTCCACCTGGCGAAATTTCTTCAGCATGCTGGAATAGAAAAACCAGATTCCCTTTGATCTCCGTCCGATGCATGCTTGCCACTTTGGCGATCCCAAGCAAAGTTGATGTATGTGCATCATGTCCACAGGCATGCATAATCCCGTTCTTAGTTGATGTATAGTCACAGTTCTTCTCATCCTGAATGGGGAGAGCATCCATGTCTGCACGCAGAGCAACCGTCGGTCCTTCGCCACTGCCGCGAAGCAAACCAACAACACCATTCCCGCCTACGCCAGTACGCACTTCAATATCCCAGCTTAGCAAATGCTTCGCTACAAATTCTGCGGTCTGATATTCATGGTAGGAAAGCTCAGGATGCTGATGTAAATAACGTCTCCAGCCCACCATTTCTTCATAAATGGCTTGGAGATCTTCATGAAAATAATTCATACGTTCATCCACCTCCTAAGGCGTGATCACCTAACTATATATCTAAAATAATCTCTTGAAACCTATTCTATCAAATATCAATCACGGTTTCATCTCTAAAGTGCCATCAAATATTAGAATTTACAGATGGCAATCGACTTGCAGAACCATTAGAAACATACTATCATGAGAAAAGAATGCAAACGTACAATATGGAGGCGTTAAAATTGATTATTGAAGCAACTGGCTTAAAAGGCCTAAAAAGCGATTTGGCTCACTTAGACGAAGTAACAACTAAACTTGGTTTCGTGCGCTGGCAATGGGAATACACCCGTGCTACTTACGATTTTAAAATGGAAGATAAAGCAAGCAAAGCTGTGTACTTCTTACGTGTAAATGCACGCGTAGAAACAGGCAAGCTAGAATCTCCCTATGCCGTATTATATCTAGAAGAAGCTTACATAGGCAAAGAAACGTTCCCACATGGCTTGGACTACAATTCTCCAATTCCAGAGAACGTACTTAAGATTTCCAAACAAAAATTAGACCAACTGCAACAATTATTAGCAGACTAGGCGAGGAATCAGCATGAATCCCCCTCGAAGAGGAACGCCGGATTTTCTGCTGCTCTTATTAACCTTTGTGTTGGTCTGTTTTGGTCTAGTTATGGTGTTCAGCGCAAGTTCAATGACTAGTGCCTATCGCTGGGACGACCCTTGGTTCTTTACGAGAAAGCAAATTTTTGCTGTCGGGGTCGGCACCATTGGCATGTTATTTTGCATGAATGTCCATTACACGAAGTTAAAGAAGCTCGTTATCCCTGCTTTCTTCTTCATTGTACTTGGCTTAATCTTCGTCGTCTTTACGAGTAAAGCGAATGGGGCGAGCAGCTGGTACTCACTTGGCAGATACGGGATACAACCGACTGAGTTTGCCAAGTTAATCGTCATTCTCTACTTAGCTTCGCTGATCAGTAATAAAGAAGAGAAATTCAGAAGTTTTCGTAAGGGATTACTCCCTGCCATCTTGATCGTAGGTTTCGTGTGCAGTTTGATCCTCTTACAGCCCGATTTTGGTTCCTGTATGATACTTCTAGCGTGCTCAGCTATTGTTATCATGGTCGGCGGGTCTAACCTCAAGCATATTTTTTATCTTGGAACTATTCTTACGATTTTTCTTGGTATTGCAATCCTCTTATACTTGTTATTAGGCGATATTGACTCCAACTTTAGGCTCAATCGAATAACTTCATTTATGGATCCATTCGCTGACCCGCAAGGCTCAGGCTTACAAGTTGTGCAATCCTTATACGCATTCGGACATGGCGGACTAACTGGCGCCGGATTCGGACAAGGTATTCAGAAGCTTCACTATTTACCGGAAGCACATAACGATTTCATCTTTGCTATTATCGGCGAGGAGCTTGGATTTATTGGCAGCTCTCTCTTCCTTCTCATCTATTTAATCTTCATTTGGCGAGGTATTCTCATTGCAGTACGTTGTCCCGACATGTTCGGTATGTTATCCGGTGTAGGAATCATGGTCATGTTCGCTATACAAGCCTTTATTAATATCGGCGGCGTCACCAATACCATTCCACTTACAGGTGTAACGCTCCCCTTCATCTCAGCAGGCGGCTCTTCTATGATGGTCTCTCTCATTAGCATGGGGATTATTCTCGGGATTTCTCGTGAACAATCCTACAAAGAATTACCAGCTACACAAAAAGCACAGAAAACCCATAAAAAGAGACCCTTATCGACATAATATAACGTCGATAGGGTCTTTTTTTATGGGTCTTATTTAACTCGAAGCTGATCTTCAATTTCTTCTTCGGTAAATGCGACACCTTCTACTTTCACATTGACTTCCACAACGTTTAACCCCGTCATATTTTCAACAGCTTCCCGAACGTTCTCTTGGAGATCTCTGCAAACATCTTGGATTCGGGAACCATATTTAACGATCACACGTAAATCAATTGCTGCTTCAACTTGTCCTACCTCAACAGAAACGCCACGCTGCACATTTTTACCACTTAAACGCTTAGCTAAGCCTTCTGAAATACCACCTGACATGCCCGCGATGCCTGCTGTTTCCAAGGCGGCAAGCCCTGCAATGGTCGATACTACGTCATCAGAAATTCGAATTAAGCCAGTTTGATTGTCTTCGGACATACGGATCACTCCCTAAACTTGGTATAAATCTATTGTAATAAGAACAATAGCTTAAAGCAAGAACTGCCTGCTGGTATCCATTTTAATTTACATTGGTACGCAAAGTAGGTATATTAAAAGAAGTGTAAAAATTTCCAATATATTAGAGTCGGAGGGTTCCCATTGAAAGGAAAATTGTTCTACATAGGCTTGTTAGTTTCGTTCATAGCAGCCGGAATCGTGCATTATACGCACCAGAATACAACTCTGCAATTCGTAATCGCTTGTATCGCCATCGTTTTTGTGGCTGGTTTCTTAGGAAAAGCTACAGAAAGCGTTGCACATTATGCAGGAGACCGCATGGGTGGGTTTCTCAATGCTACCTTCGGAAATGCGGCTGAGCTCATTATTGCTTTCTTCTTAGTCAAAGATGGGTTATTCGAAGTCGTCAAAGCCAGTCTAACTGGTGCCATCATCGGGAACTTGTTACTCGTTCTTGGGCTCAGCATATTTGCAGGCGGATTAAAGTTCAAAGAACAATCCTTTAACGTTAAATTGGCTTCTCATAACTCTTCACTGATGATTCTAGGTGTTGTCGCACTCTTCATTCCCGCATTATTTTCCCGCGGTTTGACCACTGACGAAACATCCTCCATGAGTATGATTGTAGCTATTATCCTAATCGTGGCTTATCTGCTCTGGCTCCTCTTCTCTATGGTAACCCACAAAAGTGTGCTGTCTGATGAAGCTATTGAACATGGTGAGGCTCCATGGTCCAAAGGCACCTCGATTCTATTCCTCATCGTTGCGACTGCAATGGTTGCCTTTACAAGTGAATGGTTAGTAGGAACCATTGAGGAAGTTAAAGATAAATTCGGACTGTCCGACCTATTTGTCGGTGCATTCCTAATCGCTATTATCGGGAATGCAGCTGAGCATAGTGCCGCGGTCATGATGGCCATGAAGAATAAAATGGGCGCAGCCGTGGAAATTGCAGTCGGAAGCTCCTTACAAATCGCTCTATTCGTCGCGCCAGTACTAATCCTTCTCAGCTTCTTCATCAGTGGTACGCCAATGAACATTGTCTTTACCACCTATGAGATTGCTGCCATCGGCGTCGCCGTCTTCATAACCAAATCCATCACACAAGATGGATCTACGAACTGGTATGAAGGACTTCTTCTCTTGTTCGTCTATATCATCCTTGGTGTCGTGTTCTTCTTAGTCTAAATACCTATATGCAAACAAAAAAGTAACCCTTCAGGGTTACTTTTTATTGTTCAACGCTTCATACAGCTGCGCAAGATTACGTTCAAGCTTATTGAGAA
The DNA here is from genome assembly GCF_013141695.1 of Paenibacillus plantarum. Lineage (GTDB taxonomy): Bacteria > Bacillota > Bacilli > Paenibacillales > NBRC-103111 > Paenibacillus_E > Paenibacillus_E plantarum. The sequence goes on along the minus strand of NZ_WHNY01000075.1, from coordinate 482,456 downwards.
TTTGTTTGCCTGGCAATTCGGAGATCAGTCCCGCTCGAATGGCAAAATCAATTTCTCTCGATAGTCCGTACATTTGCGTATCTAATACCTCTTCGTAAAGTGGACATTGACGTGTCGTCAAATTTTCCATCTGAACTTCGATCAGCTTTTCGATTTTATCTGCATCTTCTTGAAGAAGATTAAGCGCCTTTTGATTCATATCCAGCAATAAATCAGATGAAGACATTCCCAACTTCCCCCTATACGCAAAGTCATCCGTCCCTATATGATCTATATTAAGCGAAATTGCCGTAATATACAAGAGAAGGTACCCTCAGAGATTCTGAGAATACCTTCTCTCTATTCAAAACTACTCTTGAACGACGTTTACGCCTAAATTATGCTTCGCAAATACTTCAGCCATAGCTGTTTTCGCTTCTTCAGCATCCGGTCCATGAACGTGCAAATCATAGTTGCTGGAGCTAAGTAGAGTCGTAAACAAGCCAAGGATACTTTTTACATCGATATACTTATTGTCGTATTGAAGAACGATAGATGATCTGAATTTATTAGCTGTTTGTGAAATCTCAACAATTGCTGCATTATTGGCACTTGGCATATTTCATTCCTCCATTATAGTCGCGTAATGAGTTGGTCGTCTTACTTCCTCTATGATAACTTGGAATAGGAAGGGAAAGCAACTACAAAATTTCCTGCATTCTCCATGTAAGCCCTTTATTTCGCCTTTGGAGCTAGTGCCCTCTTCACACTATTTCCTAGGAATACTAACAAGACCAGTATCCCGAGCAGTAGGAGCAATCTCCCCTTATACCGCTGAAAATGAAATAGATCATGCGCGATCATCGACTCCAGAAATACGATCGGGAATTTCCCCAATAGTGTGCCCCATAAGAAATGCCGAAATCTCATTCGAGTTAAACCTGCGGAGAAGTTAATGGCAGATGATGGCAATATCGGAATTAAACGTCCGATTAGTACATAGAAAAAGCCGTGCCTTTCCATCCGCTTGCTAAATTGCGTAACAATCGGAAAACGCTCTAATTTCTTTTCTACCCAAGCATGTCCATAATAACGTGCAAAATAAAAGGAAGCAACGGCTCCTAAGCACGACATCACATAGTTCACAAGAAATCCCATTTTTATTCCAAATATCGCAACGTTCGTACCCGCTACGAGAACAAACGGAATAAATGGAAAGAAGGTTTGGAAGAAAATCAGACTCATTCCAATTATTTTACCGGGCCAGCCAATGTCCCTTAAATGTCCGGACAATTGCCGCATATTACTATGAGCAAGTTTAATGCCTATAGGATTAAAGAAGAAGAAATATAGCAAGCCAACGAGCACAATAAAAATACAAATAAGCAGTCCTGTACGTTTACTTTTAAATGCCGACAAAATTCGACCATCCTCCCTTAGACCAAATCATTGTAACATGTTACAACAGGTTCAGGAAGAGCAAACAGGTGATCGTCATCTTCACTCCATGCTCACTGGGTAGAGAAATACGTTCAACTGGATACAAACGATTGTATCTCCCCTTCACCTGCCTAATTAACAAAGAAAAAAGTGCTTGTCCGAAGACAAACACCAATATGCGTCAACCGATTTGAATTTGATTACGGCCATTATGTTTGGCCTGATAAAGAGCCATATCTGCTCGGTAGAAGAGTGATTCTACACTTATCTTATCCTCTTCCCAGTTCCAGTCCGAAACACCACAGGACACCGTAACTTGAGGCTGCGTCTCTTCCATGACACGCCTCCGAATGCGCTCTGCAATCCGAATCGCCTGTTCCTTAGACACTTGAGGCAAATAGACAGCAAGCTCTTCTCCGCCCCATCTAGCCGCGATATCCATCTCTCTAATACTGGACTTGATGATCTGGCTGACATGAATAAGAATCTTATCACCAATTTGGTGACCATAAGTGTCATTTACTTTCTTGAAATTATCAATATCAACGACAATTAGAGACCCACAGAAGTCTTTCTTCTGCATTAAATTCGCTTGTTCATCCAAATAATGCCGAGCATAGAGCCCAGTTAAATTATCTGTAATCACCATTCGTTTCACTTCAGCATGCAAGGAGGCGTTCGTCATGGCTAGTCCAATATGGCTTGAGAGCACTTGCAAGAGCTTATAATTATCATAAGAGAAGAAGTTGGGCAAACGATGTACAATGAGGATTACCCCTTCTACGTTACCGTTTACAAGGATAGGCGAACCAATAAGTGAGCGAGAATTCGTTCGCTGCATCAAGCTTGAAGTCACTTTATCATTACTCCAGTAGTCGGAAATAATGATCGGTTCTTTAGATGAGTAAATCAGACCTGAGAAACCTTGATCAAGCGTAAATGTTTCATGAAACATGGCAGGTAAGTTCGTAGCTTGAACAATAAGTTGATCGTTATCTTTGGAGTTTTGAAGGATACAACTATAATCAGCACCAAAAATACTTAAAATTTCACTAGACGCTGAATTGAAAATTTCATTTAGACGTAAACTTTGATTAAGCTGCTTGGTAATTTCATTAATGAGTCGCAATTCGTTAATCATCAGATTCGATTGCTCGTACAGTTTCGCATTTTCAAAAGCTGTACCTGCAGAGTCCGCTAACAGCGAAATAAATTGTAAATCCGACGCATCAATGAGTTCATCCGTAAACTCCATGTACAGAACACCATACACGCCTTGTTTCCCTGATAATGGTGCCGCGATGTTGCCTGAGCTTGAAGCGCTCCCTCTCAGGGTTGGCTCAAAGATAACTTGACCTTCCATAAAAGCTCGCGTTCGAATATCGGACTCTGTCCGTTGGAAGTTCAAAGGCTTAACGGACAAATTCGTTGAATCATTATCTTGTGAAAGAAGTAAATCTACACGCGTGTTGGGATATACACGTCCCAAACAATCAATAACTTCTGTCAAAACAGAATGCACATCAATCTTTGCAAGGAGTTTCTTGGATGCTTCAAAAAGAATGACGTGCTTCTTAGATTCCATTTCCTTCAAATGATGAAGGTTATTTAAACGATCGTACTTTCTACGTTCTTCAACATTTTGGATGGAACTTTGGAAAGAAAGTGCAAGACTATATAGCAACTGTGCTAGATTTTCCATATTTATGCGAGATTGGGTAAAAAGACCTAAATAGAATTGAACTTTACCATGATTATCCAAAATTGGCGTAACAGCAATCAAATACGCTTTCAGTTCTCTCACGTGCCAGTCATCGCCATTCATCAATTGCAAATAACCTGCACTTTCACAGCGAGCAAGCGGATTATCTCCTTGATCAGCAACCTTCCAAGAACTACCTGATCGCAGGTAGTTGCCTATCGAAGGCGTATCGTTCGAACAAGAATCGATTACACACAATTGCTCGTTTGCGCACAACAGCGCAGTTTGAGAAGGCAGCATGTTCGGACCGAATTGCTGATTCCAGTTTTCAAATACTTGGTGTAAGTTTGGGTTTGCCTGCAAACCCTCGTAAGAAAAGTTGCCAGAAAGTATAAAGCCTTGCCGAAGAAACACATCAAAGTGTTCTGTGCGGCTATGCTTTTGTATACTGCGAAGTTCACTCATAGGCTCTCCTTCACTCTCTAACAATAGTCCTGAAGTACCAATTTAAAAACCACTTACTCCTATCATACTATTTTTTCACATCTATTGCACGATATTTTCCTCTCGTTCTTGCGATGAGAGACTTGACACTTGCTCCTGTTTTTAATAAAATTAGAAGTCGAGTAACACCATGATTTCGGTGAATGCCATTTGTGATCACCCTCACTGCTTTTGCTCCTGCCAAGACAGCGGCTGAACTACTCTTGACAGGGAATCACTTTATGATTCGTTAGCAAAATCGGGCACTTGTCTTCACCCTGACATCTAGATGCTATTTACTAAACTAATTGTCATGAGAAGGAGTTTTCCCTAAATGTCACGTTATACAGGACCTAAATTTAAATTAAGCCGCCGTGTTGGTATTTCCCTAAGTGGTAACGGTAAAGACTTGAAACGCCCATTCCCTCCAGGTCAGCATGGCCCAGGACAACGCAAAAAAATGAGCGGTTATGGTGTACAATTGAACGAGAAGCAAAAACTTCGTCACATGTACGGTTTGAACGAGAAACAATTCCGCAACTTGTTCGACAAAGCTTCCAAGCTTAAAGGTATTGCCGGTGAAAACTTCATGGTATTGCTTGAAAGCCGCCTAGACAACTTGGTTTACCGTCTTGGTCTTTCCAACTCCCGTGCAGGTGCACGTCAACTCGTTGCTCATGGTCACGTAACTGTGAACGGCAAAAAAGTTGACATCGCTTCTTACATCGTATCCACTGGTGATGTGATTTCCCTTCGTGAAAGAAGCAAAGGCCTTTCCACTGTGAAAGAAGCTCTTGCTAACCGTAACTACCTTCCAACTTACCTTGAGTTTAACGACGCAAGCGTAGAAGGTAAATACATCCGTTTACCAGAACGTTCCGAGCTTCCACAAGAAATTGACGAAAAACAAATCGTCGAGTTCTACAGCCGTTAATAAAAGCAACCCCCTTAGGGATTTCCCTAAGGGGGTTATTTTGTTGCTTAAGCTTTATTCAAATTTGACGAGGAAGTAATTCTTCTTACCACGGCGAATAATCAGATAGGAATCACCTAGTCGACCCAATTGTTTCGTCGTTGCTTCCAGATCCGTCACCTTAACGCCGTTCACTGTGACCGCTCCGCTTTCAATGTCTTGACGCGATTGGCGTTTGGATGGTGCTGCTCCCACAGAAATAAGAAGATCAATCAGCGCAACGTCATCTTGCTCTAATGTTGTAGAAGGTACATCCTTGAACGCTTCTTCAATTTCAACACGTGATAGTGACTGAATATCCCCACTGAATAAGGCAGAAGTAATATTAAGCGCACTCTCCAGCGCCTCCCCCCCATGAACAAGCTTCGTAACTTCGCGAGCCAGCACTTTCTGAGCTTCTCTCTTCCCTGGCTGTGCGACAACTTCAGCTTCAAGTCGTTCGATTTCTTCTTGGGATTCAAACGTGAAATATTTCAGGAATCGGATAACATCATTGTCCGCAGTTCCTAACCAAAATTGGTAGAACTGATACGGTGATGTTTTGCTTGCATCCAGCCAAATAGCTCCGCCTTCCGTTTTACCAAACTTCTGCCCATCGCTCTTCGTAACAAGCGGTAATGTCACACCAAAAGCGCGGCGATCCGTTGTTGATTTGCCGATAAGCTCAAGTCCAGCCGTAATATTCCCCCATTGGTCACTTCCACCAATTTGAACAGAGCAGTTCTTCGTTTCATTTAACTTCAAGAAATCATAGGATTGAAGAATCATGTAACTGAACTCTGTAAACGAAATTCCTTTCGTAATACGTGAATCTACAGAATCCTTAGCTAACATGTAGTTCACAGTAAAGTTTTTGCCAACATCGCGTAAGAATTCAATCACATTCAGAGAGCCTAACCAATCGTAATTGTTCACTAACTCCGCACTGTTTTCAATTTCAATTGAGAAATCAAGGAATCGTGAGAGCTGATTTTTAATACTTTGAGACCATGCCTCAACAACTTCAGGGCCGTTCAAGGTACGTTCATTCGCTTTACCACTCGGATCACCAATCAGCCCCGTTCCACCGCCAACCAAAGCTAAAGGAACATGTCCAGCAAGCTGGAATCTACGCAATGTTAAAATAGGAAGCAAACTGCCGATATGCAAGCTATCCGCTGTCGGATCAAAGCCGCAGTATAGGACTACGCGCTCTTCACTCAGCTTTTTATCCAAACCTTCTCTATCCGTAATTTGATGCAGCAAACCGCGAAACTCTAAATCCTTCAGAATACTCATGTACAACCATCCTTTATTATGAAATGAAAAAACAAAAAAAGCCTTCTTATCCCAAAGGGACGAGAAGACTTGACTCGCGGTACCACCCTAATTAAAACAGCATTTACGTACATCTATGAGAAAACCTCTATCGAGGCCATCCAAAGATGAGCGACCGCGTTTAGATGATGGTTTTATCGCCAAATAGAAAGACGTTTTCGGAAGCCGAAAACTTATATTTTCTATTGTGGTAACCAAAGTCGTAGGCACGGCGTGCTATTTTCACTCAAGAACCGATAACGAGGTTTAATCGGTAAATACTACTTGTGCAGGCACATTCCTGCAGGTTCCCATTTACTGCTCAAGACCGTAATTCACTAACCTGCAGGTACCGGTTCGCACCCTCCACCGGCTCTCTGAAAGCATCCACAAGCTACCTACTGCTGATCCATCAACGCATTTGTTCTTGTTATAACACAGGAATCTGATGCTTGTCAAACCTAGAACTGAACCTTTCTCCCATCAGCATTACCGCAAAAGGAGCAATTATGATATACTATTAGGGTTCATGTAAGGAGGATATTGGAACTTATGCGCAATTTTTTCGCGAAATGGAATCGCCCCTGGGTAAGAACGACATTTAAAGTAATTGGAATTTCATTAAAATGGGCCATTATTTGTGTGTTTTTGGCTGGCCTGCTAGGTGGATCCGCCGCTTTCGGATATGTAAGTGCACTTGTCAAAAAAGATCCAATCCGCAGCGAAGATTCGATTCGACAACAAATGCAAGAGAATGCCATCACAGGATTCGCCTATTTCAATGATGATGCTGTGATTGGACAATTACGAACCGAAGAAGATCGACGTCTTGCACAACTTGAAGATATCCCACAGAATTTGTTAGACGCAGTCCTCGCAATTGAGGACAAAGATTTCTACAATCACCGCGGTATCGATTTCCGTGGTCTCTACCGTGCAGTCACTCAGAAGCTTCTGAATGAAGATGTACAAACCGGTGGAAGTACAATCACGCAACAGCTAGCTAGACGTGTTTTCCTCACATTAGATCGCGATGACGGCCGTAAAGCAAGAGAGTTGTTGCTTGCACTTCGGATGGAACGCATCATGTCGAAGGATGAAATTTTACTAGCATACCTAAACAAAATCCCATACGGCAATGGGGCGACTGGCTATAATCTCTACGGCATCAAAGCCGCTGCCAAAGGTCTGTTCAATATCGACGATTTAGCCAAATTGAATATTGCACAAGCTGCGTATTTAGCCGGATTACCTCAATCTCCATCGCAATATTCGGCTTTTACAAGCAAGCCGGCTTTCGATGAGGATGGCTTCAAAAAAGCGGTAACGAGACAGCAGTTAGTATTAAAACGGATGATGGAAGAAAACAAAATCACCAATGATCAATATCAAGATGCCTTGAAATTCGATCTCAAAGCTTCCATGCCGGCCGCAGCTCAAAAAGCCTATACGACTTACCCTTATCTAATGATTGAGACCGAGCAGGAAGCATCTGAAATTTTATTGAAGCTTCAACATCCCGAGCTTGATCCGAAGACGAACCAAGCCGCTTATAATGAAGCTCTCAAAAACATACATACACAGCTATTACGCGGCGGTTATCAAATCTACACCACGATTGATAAAACAATTTATGATTCAATGCATGAGATCTCAAGCAATGAGAAGAATTTCGCACCAACGGATGAGAAAAAAGGCGGCATTGAGCAGGTAGGTGCCATTATGATCGATTCCAAAACGGGAGCCATCAAAGGAATGATTGAGGGCCGCGACTTCTTCGATGAGCAATTGAATCACGCTACACAAGCCTATAGACAGCCCGGATCTACAATGAAGCCAATTGCCGCTTATATCCCTGCACTCGAAAAAGGGGTCTTGCAGCCTGCCACCATCGTAGATGATATCCCAATCATTCTCAAAGATGGTGTCAAAGGCTTCCATTTACCTGAGAACTGGGACCATAAATTCCATGGCCTGATGACTGCCAGAAGAGCTTTAAATCAATCCTATAATATTCCAGCTATCGATATATTCCTCAATAAAGTAGGCATTACGCAAGCATGGGATTTCGCTAAGAAACTAGGTATTACGTCTCTTACCAAAGAGGATAATGTCGCACAAACGGGTGTTATAGGTGGTTTAAGTCGCGGAACCTCGGTCAAGGAATTAGCAGGTGCGTATGCATCTATTCCGAATAAAGGCGCATTTAATGCACCATTCTTAATTCGTGAAATTAAAGATTCGAACGGCAAAATCATTTATGCTCATGAACAGAAGCCTCAAACGGTGTACTCGCCGCAAACGGCTTACCTAATAACCGATATGATGAAAACCGTCATTAGCAATGCTAGCCAAGGGACAGCTACTGATCTCATGAAAAAATTCAAATCATACGGCAAAATCGAGATCTCTGGAAAAACAGGCTCCACACAGGATGATGCTGATGCTTGGTTCATGGGCTTCACCCCTGATGTAACAGTCGGTGTCTGGATCGGTTATGATCAGCCGATTAATAAACTGTCTTCCAAAACAGGTCAAACCAACCATGCAAAAGATATTTGGGCGCTCATCTTGAATAAAACGATCGAGCAAAAACCAGATCTTTTCCCGAACAAAACGTTTGCTAAACCGGATGGTATCGTTTCATCAACCGTCTCCAGCTTATCCGGCATGCTTCCAAGTGAACTGACGACAAGCTCCGAGCATCTGGTAACCGATATTTTCAACAAAAAATATTTGCCGACACAAACAGATAATGTCATGGTTAAAATGAAAATCAGCTCTCTTAATGGACTCAATTACGTCGCTCAAGAAACGACACCTGCTGATTTCGTACAAGAGAAAGTCGTTATTAAACGACAAAAATCAATCACGCAATTATTAAAAGAAATCGATGAAGCGATGCAAAAGCTTCCTGAGAAAAGCAGAAAGCCTATCGATTTCTATAAACCAACTGATTACGACGTAGATGCTCCTTCCGAAGCTGATCCAAGGGTTGACGATGGGAAAGTACCTCCACCGCCTCAGAACGTCGTGACAGTCAAATCCGGCGATACGGCGACAATTACCTTCCAACCGAACACGGATGCAGATATCGTAGGCTATCGCATTTACCGTTCAGATAATCAAGGCAAGTTCCAGCTCATGGGTGGAAAAGTCGTGATGGCAGGTGCTGAAGCGAAGTTTGTTGATCAACTTCAAACGGCAGCTATAACAGGCTACTATGTCACTGCTGTTGATGTAGCAGGTAAAGAATCCACACCAAGCCGGTCCTCTTATACGGATGGCAGCTCTCTAGATTCATTCATCATCCCTGGTGTCGATAGCAATGGCAATCCACTGAAAGATCTTATCATACCATCACCATCACCAGGACCAACGAATGGTGGAACGGGAACAGGAACGGGAACAGGAGCTGGTACTCCTACGGGCAAGCCGGTATCCAAGGATGCTCCTGCTGCACCTACGGGTATCAAGGCAAAGGCTGAAGAAGCTTCACTTGTCCTAACCTGGAAAGCGAATGATGCCAAAGACAAAGTTAAACAGTATGTCGTGTATTTTAGCGATAAAGAAAAGGGCACTTACACGAAACTAGGCACTGTTGAGAATGGAACTGAATTCCATTACTACGCGGCAGCTTTCAATGGCTATTATAAAATAACAGCCATTAATGAAGCTGGAGAGTCTAAATTCTCTGCCACCATCGCTTATAATAAATAAGCGTCATTGAAGAAGAACCTGGCTGCTGCCAGGTTCTTCTTTTTTTTGATGCACAAAAAAAAGCTTTCTCTGCACCACTAAGGGTACGGAGAAAGCTTGGGATGAACCTAATTAATCTTCAATTGTCGATAAGTCACCTGTCGGAAGGTTAAGCTCCCATGCTTTAAGCACACGGCGCATGATCTTCCCACTGCGTGTTTTGGGCAACTTGTCCTTGAATTCAATCTCACGCGGTGCCGCATGCGCAGAAAGGCCTTCCTTGACGAACTTAGAAATTTCAGCTTTCAGTTCATCAGAAGCAACAAAACCTTCACGCAACGCGATAAACGCTTTGATGATCTCGCCACGCATAGGGTCTGGCTTGCCGATAACCCCTGCTTCAGCAACAGCTGGATGCTCAACAAGCTTGCTTTCGACTTCAAATGGACCTACGCGCTCACCTGCTGTGTTGATAACATCATCCACACGGCCTTGGAACCAGAAGTAACCATCCTCATCTTGATATGCGGAATCTCCGGAAACGTACCATCCTGACAAACGGAAGTACTCTTCATACTTAGCCGGGTTGTTCCAAATTTTACGCATCATCGATGGCCAAGGCGTTTTGATCGCGAGGTTCCCCATCCGATTCGGAGGCAGAATATTACCTGCATCATCGATAATGGCAGCATCAACACCTGGAATTGGACGACCCATAGAGCCTGGTTTAATCGTCATAGAAGGATAGTTACAAATCAACTGTCCGCCTGTCTCTGTCATCCACCACGTATCATGAATACGTTGATTATAGACCTTCATACCCCATCTAACGACTTCCGGGTTCAATGGTTCTCCAACACTCAATACATGACGAAGTGCGGATAAATCATAGCTTGCAGAAACATCATCGCCTGCCCCCATCAACATACGGAAAGCAGTTGGCGCACTGTACCAAACGGTTACTTTATATTTCTGAAGTGTATTGTACCAATCCTGTGGACTGAAACGTCCTCCGCGGATTACATTCGTCGCACCATTCAACCAAGGAGCGAAGATCCCATAGGAAGTCCCTGTTACCCAACCTGGATCTGCTGTACACCAATAGATGTCATCTTCTTTCAAATCAAGGACAATTTGTCCCGTATAATAGTGCTGCAACATCGCATTTTGAACGTGGAATACGCCTTTCGGTTTGCCAGTTGACCCGGATGTATAATGAATAATTAATCCATCTTCACGTTCCAACCATTCAATCTCAAGCTCTGTAGAAGCGTTTGCCATTTCTTTATGATAATCAACTTGTCCTTCACCAAGCTCAATGTTCTCCCCTACAAGGATCACATGCTTAAGGTGTGGAAGTTCACTATACGGCACACGTGATAATTGGCTAGGCGTCGTGATAATCGCAACCGCTTCACTATCTGCCAAACGATCTCGAACCGCAGTTTCCATGAACGCTTCAAAAAGTGGTCCAACAACCGCACCTACTTTGAGCGATCCCAGTAAAGAATAATACAGTTCAGGTGTCCGCGGCATGAAAATGAAAACTCGCTCACCTTTGCCAATGCCTAGATTTCTAAGCACATTACCAAACTGGTTGGATCTTTCCTTCATTTGTCCAAAAGTAATTGCTTCATCACGTGTGCTGTCGCTGTAATATAAAGCAATTTTGTCTTTCTTTCCGCCTTCCGCATGACGGTCAATGGCCTCATAGGCCATATTCACTTTACCTGTTTCGTACCAGGAGAAGTTTTTCTCGATGTCTGCCCAATCAAATGACGCATGTGTTTGTTCGTAATTAGCCATGTTTGGATTAAGGGATACTGATTTAATGAGTTCATCTTTAATTTGATCCATAAACGTAAAACCCTCCTCACGAAATAAACCGCTTTCACTTTACTGATGAATTCGAGCAAAATGTGATCGATTTTTGACATGTTCTATTATAACATACTCAGAATATTTCGCCTATGTTTAAGTTTTGCTATGATTTCAAACAAAAGTTTGGTATAAAATTACTAGGAATCCAAAATAAATGACTACACCGTCTTTCATGTACTTCTCACAGTGTTTATGGAGAAATATAGCCAACCTAATTCTGTGAAACATATAAACGCTTATATTTTTAGTAAAGGAAACGCCCATCATGCTGTTTTTTAGAAGGAGAGCAAAAGTTATGCAGCATATCAAGATCTACCACTCACAAAGCTTGCGCACTGCTCCCGATCAACCTGAAATTATAATTGAGGGTCCCGTTTCACCAGAAAAATTGCAGGAACTCACCATGCACACGAAGCTCGACGCCTTCCGGAGGCCGAAAGAACAACTCGAAGCACTCATCGAGATCGCTGGGTTGCCTGAAGGACGAATCATCCTTGCGAGAGATGGATCCACCATCGTCGGTTACGTTACCTTCCATTACGCAGATGAAATTGAGCGATGGTCACAAGGCAATATGAAGGATTTAATTGAACTCGGCGCGATTGAGGTCGCTGATGATTACAGATCGATTGGTTTAGGCAAAAAGATGATTCAGCTTGCATTTGAAGATGATCAAATGGAAAATGTCATTTGCTTCACTACCGAATATTATTGGCATTGGGATTTGGAAACGAGTAAATTAACCGTTTGGGAATATCGTCAAATGATGGAAAAGCTCATGAAAAGCATCGATATGATCTGGTTTGCCACCGATGATCCAGAAATTTGCTCACATCCCGCCAATTGTCTGATGGTGAGGATCGGGAAGCAAGTACCTATCTCGTCCGTCGAGCAGTTTGATCGCGTGCGTTTTCAGCAGCGCTTTATGTATTAGCTCCATGAGATGCAGTTAGCAGCAGATCTTCAAACGAAATTGTTAGCCAATTCGGGGGAATTTGGAAATGGACATGAAGTTTACGGAACCTGTGTTTATCTATGATGATCAAGAGATTCAATATAAATTTAATGATACGCATCCCTTCAATCAGGATCGTCTCATCATGACCGTCGATTTACTACGTAAATCTGGCGCTCTTCCAGACAATGCGGTACTTACGTCTCGCTCAGCGACTGATGCAGAACTCTTGCGGGTGCATTCAGCTGCTTATATCGAGGCGGTGAAAGCGTTAAGTGTTCCTGTTCCTGAGGAACGCTGGGTGCGTGAAGCGGCCCGTTTCGGTCTCGACACAGACGATACACCCTACTTCCCAGGGATGCATGACATCACTGCGAAGGTCGTAGGCGGCTCTATCCTTGCCGTAGACCTCGTTATGTCCGGCCAAGCACCTCATGCCTTACATTTAGGCGGCGGCCTCCACCATGCCCTGCAGAGCAAGGGTGCGGGCTTCTGCGTCTATAATGATGCGTCTGCGGCGATCGCCTATGCCAAAGAGAAGTATGGCGCTAAGGTGCTCTACATCGACACAGACGTACACCACGGCGATGGCGTGCAGTGGAGTTTCTACGCCGACCCGCAGGTCGGCACGTTGTCCATTCATGAGACGGGGAAATATTTATTCCCCGGCACTGGGGCTGTGAACGAACGCGGAGAAGGCGACGCGTTCGGAACGAATGTAAACATCCCGGTGGAACCTTACACCGAGGATGATTCTTGGCTGGAATGTTTCAGCGAGGTGCTAACCGAGCTGATCGCCCGCTTCCAGCCGGACGTCATCATCTCGCAGCATGGGTGCGACGCCCATGCTTTCGACCCGCTCGCGCATGTACATTGCTCCATGCGCGTGTACAAGGCCATGCCCGAGCTTATCCATCGACTTGCGCACCAGTGGTGCGAAGGTCGGTGGGTCGCGCTCGGGGGCGGCGGGTACGACATCTGGCGTGTCGTACCGCGGGCTTGGAGCCTGCTCTGGCTCGTGATGAGCGAGCAGGCGATAATGAGTCAGCTGGAGGCGGAGCCTCAGCTGAGGCTGCCCCAGGCGTGGCTAGACGCCTGGCAGGGCAAGAGCCCCGTCCCACTCGTGGAGACGTGGCTCGACCCGGTTGAAGCTTGGGCGCCGATTCCAAGGCGCCAGGTGATCACCGAGAAGAATCGACAGACCAAGGAACTGGCGATGATGTATTTGAAATAATTCATTCCAAAGAAAAGCTCAGATCACCGCCAATTAGGCGATGCTCTGAGCTTTCTTCATGGACAGCAGCTGTTTTACAGGTGCTTCACCATATCTTCAACCATTTTATACGAATTCTCCGATGCTATCACCGTAAACTCCGCGAAATTCACATGTGCAGAACCATCTGCTTTGTCGGACATGGAGCGCAAGACAACATAAGGAATTCCATTCATCGCACATACTTGCGCAACGGAGGATCCTTCCATCTCCACACAAACACCGTTCAACTCTTGATACAGACTTGCTACTACTTCTCGGCTTGCAATGAATTGATCGCCTGACAGCACTCTACCCTGCTTTACTTTACCTGCAAACAATTTCTCTCCCGAAGCTACGGCTAACTCTACGAGTTTGCGATCAGCTGTGTACACTGAGTTCTCAGCGTACGGAATGACGCCGCGTGGAAATCCTAGTGCTGTCACGTCCATATCGTGTTGTACACACTCCGTGGAAATAACTAGATCGCCAATTTGCAACTCAGGATCTAAGGCCCCAGCTACACCTGTGAAGATAATTGCTTTTACACCGAACTGATCAATTAGAATTTGCGTGGTTACTGCAGCATTCACTTTCCCAACGCCTGTACGACAGACAACGACATCTTTACCGAAATAAGTACCTTCTCGAAAGGTAATGCCTGCTTTTACCGTTTCGGTTATATCTGTCATATGAGCAACGAGCAGCTCAATTTCTTCATTCATTGCTCCAATGAGTGCGATTTTGTTCCAAGTCATATTAATTTCCCTCTCTCTCTTCCTACATGAGAAAACCTCTATCGCATCTCTTCCAGGATGGAAGGACACGATTAGAGGTTTATTTTTCACTTAAGCTCGGGCTTTAACCGAATGACGATTAATGATTTCATGCGGTAAAATAACTTGCATATTTTCTGTTGATTCTTTATTCATCAGCTTCGTCAGTAGTCGCATCGATACAGCTCCGATATCATACATCGGTTGAGCGACCGTCGTTAATGTCGGTCTAACCATGGAGGCCATACGGATATTATCCACACTGATTACTGCGATATCTTCAGGAACGCGAAGCCCATTGTCTTGAATCGTATGAATAGCGCCAATCGCCATTTCATCCGTTGCCGAGAAAATGGCGGACGGTCTAGGAGAAAGCTCCAAGAAATAGTTGACTGCATCTACGCTTGACTCATAACGGTAATTTCCAATCCGTACATACTCATCACGTACAGGAATGCCAGCCGTTTCAAGCGCACGTTTGTAACCTTGATATCTAGCGAAGCCATTCGCTGGATCCTGTAGAGTTCCAGAAATCATGGCAATATCGCGATGCCCTGCTTCAATCAATACGTTCACTGCATCAAAGGCAGCTGCCTCATGATCAATATCAACGGATGCCATCGCTTGATTCTCATCCTTCGTGCCACATAGGACAACCGGAACGGAAGAAGTACGGAAAGCTTGAATATGTTCTTCCGTCACAACACCACCCATGAAGAGCAGCCCATCAACTTGTTTCTCAAGCAACGTGTTGATTACACGAATTTCTTTCTCTTTCTTCTTGTCCGCATTACACAAAATAATATTGTAATGGTACATATTCGCAATATCCTCAATTCCACGCGCTACTTCAGCAAAAATAGAATTGGATATATCGGGAATAACAACGCCTACTGTTGTCGTCTTTTTACTTGCTAATCCTCTAGCTACCGCATTTGGACGGTAACCCAATCGTTCAATCGCTTCAAAAACTTTCTTACGTGTTTGCGGCTTCACGTTCGGGTTATTATTAACGACCCGAGATACGGTTGCCATGGAAACGCCTGCTTCTCTCGCTACATCATAAATGGTTACGGTCACGGTTACTCTCTCCATTTTCACAAGTATTCTGCGAACCTAGTATATTATCGTTATGATACGACAAATTAATCCATCTTGCAATGCAAAATGAAAATGCTTTGAAAATAATTTTCATTTTATTTTCAAAAGGGTCACAAATAGAATAAATGCCAACCTCTTGTCGAGATTGGCAGCCCATTTTTAGGTTGAAATTGCGCTTTGAGTGATTTGCGATAACCGTTTACGAATTTCCTCAGCCCATGGCTCATCGCCTAGCGATTGCGCTAGCAACAAGATGTCCAACAGCTCATTGATTCGTTCCTCCACAATTTTCTCCATAGAATCATTCATACGCTCTTTTTCTGTTACTTTTAACAGCAGAAAGGCAACCTCCGAAACTTCATGGAAGAAGAATTGCTGCTTCTCTGGTTTACTACCCAGCTTACCGATCAGACCGGTGAGTTCAGGCTTTACATGAGGTACAACCTCACTTCGTCCACAGCCCTCACAGGAATAGATAGGAACATTCTCAATATCTACTTTACTTTGATAAATAACCGTGCGCAGACGAAGGTTCATCGTGCGTCCGCACTTACAATACTTTTGCATTCTAACACTCCTTCACTGACAGGCGGCATGTACATTAGTTGCTTGTACTATGTTATTCTACGATGTCATCAGATTTCCTTCTGATCAATACATAGTAGTTTTTGCCACCTATGGAAGAGAGATGTTACTTTTGCAGTTGTTTGCTAAAGGAGATAATTTCATCCACAAAACGTTTGGAAAATGCCGGAAGATCAGGTGGTCTACGCCCTGAAATGATATTGCGATCCACCACTACCTCTTCATCAAGCCAAATGGCCCCAGCATTTTCGATATCATCGCGAATGCCTGGCGTGGACGTCATCGTGTAACCTTGAACGATTTTGGCAGAAATCAAAACCCAGCCTGCATGACAAATCTGCGCGATAGGCTTCACATCCGCATGAAACTCCTGCGTAAGTCTAAGCACATCAGCATAACGACGAAGCTTGTCAGGTGCCCAACCACCAGGTACATAAAGACCGACATACTCCGAAGATTTCACTTCATCGAACGCATAATCCGTCGTGATGGGTACGCCATATTTGCCATGATAGACAGTTTTTGCTTTAGGTCCAACGATATCTACAATTGCGCCTGCTTCACGCAACCGGTAGACAGGATACCACATTTCCAAATCTTCAAATTCTTCATCAACGAAGGCTAGCACCTTCAAACCTGCTAACTCCATACTAATTACCTCCTACAATGGATTCCGTTTGTTCCGTTTGAGCAAGAAGCTCCAAAATTTCATCACTTGTTTTGCAAATTAAAATACGATCTACTAATGCCTTGCATGTCGCGGCATCACTGCTAAGCAATCTGTGCTTGACTTGCAAGAGCGTCTGAACCGATATGCTCAGCTCCTCAATGCCCAATCCAAGCCAAATTGGCAGAGCCCGAATATCTCCAGCCATTTCCCCGCATACGCCTACAGGAATGCCAACACGCTTGCCTGCATCGATCACGAGTTTAAGTAATCGGATAACGGCCGGATGATAAGGATTATATAAGTGCGCGATATTCTCGTTCATTCGATCAACTGCTAAAACATATTGAACTAGATCATTTGTGCCGATACTCATAAAATTCACTTCGCTAGCAAGCACATCAGCAATGATGGCAGCAGCAGGTACTTCAATTGTAAGTCCAACCTCAATATTAGCATTAAAAGGCACACCAAGACTACTTAGCTCCAGCTTTGCTCTTTCTAAGTGCGCTTTCGCTTGACGCACCTCCTCGATGGAGGTCACCATCGGATACATGATCTTCACATTCCCATAATGACTTGCTCTTAAGATCGCTCTTAGCTGCGTCATAAAGAGATCCGTTCGATCCAGAGAGATTCGAATGGCCCGGTAGCCTAGGAAGGGATTATCTTCTTTGGCAAGCGGCATGTAGTCAAGTTTCTTGTCGCCGCCAATATCCAGGGTTCGGATCACGATTGGACGTCCTTTGAGCTGCATGGCCGCGTGGCGATAGACCTCAAATTGCTCCTCTTCACTAGGCAATGAATCTCGATCCATATACAAATATTCGGTACGAAAAAGCCCTACACCTGATGCGCCATTCCGCAATACTTGGTCAATTTCCATAACAGAATTAATATTCGCATGCAAATTAACCAAGCTTCTATCTAATGTCAGCGGAGCCACATCGGCAATTTCTTGCAAGCTTTCCTTGAACTCCAGCCAGTTTTTCTTACGTGCTTGATAACGTTCAATTATGATCTTGTCCGGGTTAATATACAAAGTGCCTTCTTGACCATCAATAATCAAGAAATCACCATTTTGAATAGGACGCAGCAGCTTTCCTTCTAATCCAAGCACATAAGGAACAGACATCGCTCTGGCCATAATCGACACGTGCGAGTGCGTGCCACCCAGAATTGTCAACAGTCCTAACACATTCGTTGGATCCAAATGAGCAAGCTGTGAAGGAGTAAGCTCCTTCGCAACTAAAATATAAGGATGATCAATCGGCGGAACCGTCGTGCTCGTATCCCCCAATAAATGCTTCAAGAGACGATTACCGACATCTTTAATATCTAAAGCACGTTCTTTCATGTATTCATCATCAATTAAATTAAACATACCCACAAATTTATCAATGACTTCTTTCACGGCGACTTCTGCGGCTTTATATTGCAGCTCAATAATACCTTGAATCTCATTCATGAAAATGGGGTCTTCCAAAATGGCCAAATGTGCATCAAAAATATAGGCTTGTTCTTGCCCTACAACTTCTTTGATCTCTTGTTTGATTAACTCAAGCTCATCCTTGGAATGCCGAATACCATCATACAATCGCTCGAATTCATAGGCTAAATCTGTCACATCTATCATTTTCTCTGGAAAATCCCATTCCCAAGTGGGAATAACAAACGCTTGACCCATTGCAATTCCTGATGACGCACCTACACCTCTAATCATCCGTTCGTCCCCCCCTCGGATTTAGTCGGCTTAAGGACAACGGACATAACAGAGCCTTGGCCTTTCTTAACTGGCTTAAACGGAGCAAAACTCCATGACTTCACAATATCTGGATTCGTAATTATCATAGGTGTCGCTAAGGAAGAAGCGAATTTCTTAACTTTGTTGTAGTTGAACTTCACTAGCAGCTGACCTGCTTCCACACGATCGCCTTCCTTCACCAGCGCATTAAAGCACTTGCCTGGTAAGCTGGACGTGTCAATTCCGATATGCAGCAGAACTTCAAGACCTTCATCCGTTAAGATCCCCAGTGCATGCATAGTCGGGTAGATGTGCATAATGGTACCTGCAACAGGGGAAACCAACTCACCTTTTTCAGGAATAAAAGCAACACCATTCCCGACGAGTCGAGAGGCAAAGATACGATCAGGCACTTCTTCAATAGGGATCATACGTCCCTGCATTGGAGATGTAAATAAGACGACATGAATATCTTTGCGTAATACCTTCATAATTTCTTCACGTATAAGCTCTGAAAATGTTCCAAACACGACTTGAACATTGCCTCCTCCAAGACGTATGACGCCTGCTGCTCCTAAGTGTCGTAATGCCGTGATGTCCATCAGACGATCATTGACAAGCGTAAGTCGCAATCGGGTAATACAGGCTTCAATCTTCTTAATATTGTCTTTCCCACCAAGTGCCTGCAAAATTAACGGAGAACGATATGGGATGTCCCCAGCCCACTCTTCTAGCGATGAGCCTTCTTCCCTACCCGGTGTAGGAATTCGGAACTTCTGAATCGCCCATCGGAATAAGAAATAATACAGTAAACCATAGACCAGCCCAATCGGAATCAACAATAAGCCATTGTGTGATAAGTGCAGATTAATGATGTAGTCAATAGCCCCAGCTGAATAAGAGAATCCATGGTGGATATTTAACTCATAAGCGATCCACATTGCTACGCCCGAAAGGATGGCATGAATAACGAACAAATAAGGTGCTACAAAAAGGAAAGCAAATTCAATCGGCTCTGTCACACCTGTTAAAAAGGAAGCCAATGCAGCCGTTAAGAATGTAGCTTTGATCTTCGGCTTTAAATCTTCCCTCGCTTCTCCGATAATTGCAAAAGCAATAGCTGGTAATGCAAACATCATGATCGGGTATAAACCGGCCATATACATTCCTGCAGATGGATCGCCTGCAAAAAATCGCGGCAAATCGCCATAGGCGTATTGTCCCGATGGCGTCTCGTACGCCCCCACTTGAAACCAGAAAAAGTTATTCAAAATATGATGTAAGCCCGATGGTACGAGCAAGCGATGAGCAATCCCATATATGAATGCACCGAAGCCGCCTAATCCAAGTAATCCACTTGATATTTTGCCCATAAGCGTCTCCAGATAAGGACCAAGCCAGATCATGATATAAGAGACAATGAGCGTTGCGAGGCCCATGACGAGCGGCACCATCCGAGGTCCACCGAAAAATTGTATGTACTCCGGAAGCTTAATTTCCTTGCAGCGGTGATAGATGATTGCAGCCAGCAGCCCAATCAAAATCCCACCAGATACGCCTAATTGAAATTGCGTGCCCAGCCCATGCTCGATGAGTCGGGTAAACATGAAATACCCAAGCATAGCCGATAAACCAGCTATTCCGGCACTTTCTGTTAATCCCAAAGCCACACCAACAGCGAAGATAATTGGTATATAATCAAAGATTGTATTTCCAGCCAATGACAGCATTTCCCCAAAGCTTGAAGCATGTATAGCATCCCAAGGTAAATCCCCTAGACAAAGCAGCACAGCAGCAATAGGAAGCGCAATGGTAGGCAGCATTAAGGAGCGGCCAAGCTGTTGTAAGTTCCCCATCCAGTTCAAACGAATGCTAACCTCCTAAAAGTTTTCGTCAGAAAACTGACTTCGTAAGCATCATCCCTTAGCAATTTCGAAGAGTATCTTCCATAAGCATAAGATTCTCTTATCAAATCGTAAAGCTTGTTCGTGCTTTTGTCAAAAAAAATAAGCAGATCGCTTATTCCATCAGGGTTATTCTACATAGTAAACGCGAAAGTTGACTAAGTCCCCTGAAAGCTGTCATAATTCATTTGTACCCAAATTTAGAATTCAAGGAGGAAATACGCTTATGTCTTATGATGTTATTATTATTGGTGCAGGTCCTACCGGTGCGAGTGCTGCACTTTTCACTTCAAAAGCAGGCAAGAAAACGCTCGTCATCGACAATGAGCAAAGTGTTACGAAGCGTGCATGGATCGAGAATCACTATGGTGTCGAAGCGATTGGCGGGCCAGATTTGGTTGAGATCGGCAAGAAACAAGCTGCTAAATTTGGCACTGAATTCGTAACTGGCAAAGCGACTCAGCTAGTAAAGAATGAAGATGGTTTTGAGATCACCACTGAAAATGGTACATACACAGGTAAGCATGTTATTCTAGCAACTGGTTTATCCGTTGAACTTGCCGAGGCTGCTGGTATCGCGACAAAAGAAGGTACTGAACCGAGAATTAAATCTATTGTTGACTGTGATGCACAAGGAAATACAAGTGTCAAAGGTGTATGGGCAGCAGGTACGACGGCCGGTGTCAGCATGCACACGATTATCACTGCTGGTGACGGAGCCAAAGTCGCTATCAATGTAATTAGTGAGCTTAACGGTGCTCGTTATGTAGATCACGATGTGTTGAAAGCATAGTTCCTGCGTATGAGAAAACCGCTAATCGTTCCCCTGCAAAGGTGATCGACTAGCGGTTTTATTTGATTGAGGCTTCCTTATGGGACCTGCATTAATTGTTACGCGGATTCAATATCGCATCTTCCACTTTAATGCAGCGATCCATGATGACTTCTAAGCCACCCTCGCTGGCAATTCGTCCTGCTTCTTCATTCACGATATCTAGCTGCAACCAGAACACCTTCGCCCCGATCTTAACTGATTCTTCAGCCACTGGAACTACCTGATCAGCTCGACGAAACACGTTCACGATATCCACAGGCTCAGGAATGTCCGATAACGATGGATAGCATTTCTCACCTAGAATTTCATCTGCATTCGGATTAACGGGAATAATTCGGTATCCTCGGCTTTGCATGGCGGCTGATACCATATAAGATGTGCGATCTGGTTTATCAGACAAGCCTACAACAGCGATATTCCCTGCATGGGCAAGCAATTCTTTGATATGTTCCCTAGACGGATTCTCAAATGTCATGTGGATCGCTCTCCTATTTATTCAAGTAAGTTAGACCTTGTTTTCCCATCGCTTCCCAAGTTTCAACAAACTGAGCTTTACTCACTTTAACTTGCTTCTTGCCACTCAATGGGTCATTTAAGTAAACATTCGTTTCATCAAATCCAACAAGGACAACAGCATGTTCCGAATACGTTGTCTTTAGAGGACCGATTGGCGTATCCCACGTTACCCATTTGTACGGTAGATTGTAGTCTATTGTCGTCCAAACGACTACTGGGATCCCTTGCGCCACTTGCTGCTCATACAATTCAAAAGCTTCCCCTGTTATATTAATTGCTTGAGGGATATAGTCTTTCATAAGCGGAAACAATCCTGCAGAATAGATGCCAAAGCCTCTTTTCTTGCGCGTTACGTCTCCAACGAAGCCGGAGTTCGGATTGCCCCAGTAAGCGATGTTGCCATTGGCATCCAATGTTGCTGGTGTCATGTCTGTTGGCATCTCGGCGACTAATTCCATCTTTGTTTTGTTTACGCCATAGTACTTCAGCAGCATCGTGAGACTTGTGATCTCACAGCCAGCAGGCAGCTCGGGCAGTTGCTGTACGACGGGGACATCCAGCATCGCTGATTTGACTGGTGCATGCGTTGGCGATGGTGTCGGCTTCACGGTGCCCTTCACCGTAGCGGTGGGTTTATCAACTGCTAAGACTACCGGACCAGAAGCGAATAAAGCTGGTTCTTTCCCTGTAGCCTTCGCATAAAGCAATACAGCAAATACGCTGCTCGCAAATGTAAGGCCTGCTACGAGAAACAATCCAAACGTCACTTTCAATCCTTGCCAAATAATCCTCATGCTGACTCACCCATTCAATGTAATTGAGATTCTAGGACTCGCTCACTAGCTCAACCTGTGCGCCGATGGAGCGCAAGTGGTCAAAATATTGTGGATACGACTTCGCCACGTGGTGGGCATCCCGAATCGTTAAACCCTTCTCAGAGCGCAGACCAACTACAGTTAAAGCCATGATGACACGATGATCGAAATGCGCATTAATTTCTACGCCACCTTCAACCCCTTGTGGTTTACCATGAACAATAATTTCACTCTGACGCTCTTCTACATCAGCTCCAGCCTTGCGAAGCTCATTCAAATAATCTGTGATACGATCACATTCTTTATACCGTAGGTTCTCAACATTGTAGAAACGCGAAGTACCTTCTGCAAACACAGCTGCAGCAACCATCGCAAGAACAGCATCGGTGAAATGATCACCATCAAATTCACCAGCAACAAGACGTTGATTCCCACGCACATGAACTACACCGTTGTCATGAGTTAAATTAACTCCCATAGCCTTCAGAACGTCCACACAAGCCTTCTCACCTTGCTTGCTGTTCTCTTCCAGACGAAGTACACGCACATCGGAATTCGTAACCGCAGCGGCAGCTAGAATGGCTGCTGATCCTGGATAGTCGCCTTGGATCACATATTCTTTGGCTTCATAGGATTGTCCACCTGGAATACGGTAGTGCATCAAATCTTCACTTGCATGAACCACGATGCCGGCTTGCGCTAATACTTCAAGCGTTTGCCCTACAATAATTTTGGACTTCAAATCATGCAGCACTTCAATTTCACTGTCTTCTTCCAACAACGGCGTCATAAACAACAATGAACTCAGGAACTGCGAACTCACATTACCAGAAACGGTGATTTTCCCACCGCGAGGTTGTCCCCCTTTAATTGTTATCGGCAAACGACCGTTATTATGTTGTACTTCTACGCCCATTTGTTGCAAAGTATCGATTAAATCATCATGAGGACGTTTGCCCAATGATTCCGGATACGTATTCACAAACGTTACTTCCGGACAGAAAGCAGCCGTAGACATCAAAAAGCGGAGCACCGCACCAGCATTCCCAACATTCAATTCAGACACATGCTTAGGGTTCTTGCCGAAGCCTGTGATTACAATTTTCTCATCATCTTCTTCTATAATAGCGCCAAGATCACGTACACATCGTCTCATAGCATCACTATCTTCACTATGAGCTGGGTAATAGATTGTACTTGTCCCATTCGCTAATGCACCGATTAGCAAGTAGCGTGTAGTGTAGTTTTTGGAGGATAAAGCATTAATTTCCCCTTCAAGATGGGAAGTTGGTTTTACGATGGCTTTCATGTCGTTTGTTAACTCCTTCGCAAGTAGTTTATATGTATATCCAGCAAAATGAATGGCAAGAAACCAATCATCAGCGGGACGATAGAGATCCTAAGATTTATTGACAGTGTACCATACGAAATCTAACTTGGGAACCTTGCGACCTAGCAGATGCATCTAAGAAAAGCTAGATAAAGAAACACTTTGTTTGACATCACGTCGTTATATTTCTATCATACTAAGTAAGAAGTTTTCTTCTAAAAATACAAACATGGAGGCATATCATGGACACGATTCTACCATCCGAGATCAAAGCAAGACTCGCGCAAGGAGAGCAGCTAACACTTATCGACGTTCGCGAAGATGAGGAGGTAGCTGAAGGTATGATTCAAGGCGCCATACATATTCCATTAGGCCAATTGCCAGAGCGGCTTAGCGAGATCCCGCAAGTCGACGAAGTCATTTTAGTATGTCGTAGTGGAAATCGAAGCGGACGCGCACTTGGCTATCTTGAAGCCAACGGGTATAAAGGCCTTAAGAACATGACCGGCGGCATGCTGGAGTGGGAAGATTAAGCTGAAAAGCTTATCTTCTCCCTAATGACGCCGCCTGTTGAATGATGCGATCTGCAATTTCATCTTCGCTTAAGTCCGTCGTGTCAATGGACGTATGAGCGAAATCATAGGCATGCTTTCTTTGTTCCATTAATGTATGAACTCTTTCTTCCAAATTCCCCTGCAGCAAAGGCCGATTCGTATCGCTACTTACTCTTTGGATAATCGTTTCCGCCGTTGCGTTCAACGCGACAACAAAGCCATGCTGCAACATGCAAATTCGATTAGATTCTGCAAGTACCGCACCGCCGCCCGTCGCAACAACTTGGCCCTCACTGTCTAATATATGTGCCAGCGTCTCGGTTTCCAGAGCGCGAAAGCGTGCTTCTCCATAATCCCGAAATATTTCGGGTATACTTGTCTGTTGTACCTCTTCTAACACGGCGTCAGAATCACAAAAACTCCATCCTAAACGCTCTGCAAGCTTCTTGCCTACGGTTGATTTCCCTGTTCCCATGAATCCAACAAGCACAATATTTCTGACTGTCACACAAATCCCCTTTTCCCATATGCTAGTCATACAAACTTTCCCAACATCATACCATAGCCCTTTCAGCATGAATACAATCCATTAAAAAATCATATAGTAGTGTGAATAAATTCTAGCACAAACAGTTAAGATTTTAGAGAGACCACGCCGATAAGGAGAGATGGAGCTTTGAACCCAACTGTGCTGCAGCAAAACCAAACTACCGCCTTGACCAATCGTACACAACGCAAACTGGAGCAAATTTTGCACCCAAGCTATACACTATGCAAAGAGGATGTCGTCTGGATTTTGGAATTTATTAAGAAAAAAGTGGCTGAAGAAGACCCGATGATGCAGGGTCTAACTCAACCACGATTATTAAGAAATTTCCGTTATTTTGCAGAGATATCCCTCATGCTGATTCACAAACGCAACGGCTTCGATCAAGAAGCAGATCGACTGAAGTTGTGGCTGCGAGAAGCGGCATATGGTTTACAAGATGAGAAGTAACTACTCGTTACCCATCCAGTTGTAGTGGAAGGATCCTTCTTTGTCTACACGTTGGAATGTATGGGCACCGAAGTAATCACGTTGTGCTTGTAACAAGTTAGCTGGCAATCTTTCTGTACGGTAGCTGTCGTAGTATGCAAGTGCGGATGCGAAGGAAGGTACTGCAATACCGCGAGTAACCGCTTCTGCAATCACTGTTCTCCATGATCCTTGGTAGTTGTCCACTACGTCTGTGAAGTAGGAATCAAGCAACAGGTTTTTCAACTCAGGATTGCGATCATACGCATCCTTGATATTTTGAAGGAAACGAGCGCGGATGATACAACCGCCACGGAAGATCATTGCGATGCTGCCGTATTTCAAATCCCATTTGTATTCTTCGGAAGCTGCTCTCATTTGAGCGAAACCTTGTGCATACGAACAAATTTTGCTTGCGTAAAGAGCTTGACGAACAGCCTCAATAAACGCTTTGCGATCCCCTGTGAATGCTGGAGCATCAGGTCCTTTGAGTACTTTGCTTGCTGCTACGCGTTCTTCCTTCATCGCAGAGATGAAACGGGAGAATACGGATTCTGTGATGATAGAAAGCGGCACGCCAAGGTCCAGAGCACTTTGACTGGTCCATTTTCCTGTTCCCTTTTGTCCAGCGGAATCCAGAATCACGTCAACCATTGGTTTGCCTGTTTCAGCATCATATTTCGTGAAAATATCACGTGTGATTTCGATCAGGTAGCTGTCCAGCTCCCCGTTGTTCCACTCCGTGAAGATCTCATGAAGCTCTTCTGTGCTAACGTTAAGTACATCTTTCAGCAATTGGTAAGCTTCACAAATCAATTGCATATCTCCGTACTCAATACCGTTGTGCACCATTTTTACATAATGACCCGCGCCGTCTGGCCCGATATACGTACAACAAGCATCTTCGCCAACTTTAGCTGAGATTGCTGTTAGAATAGGCTCTACCAATTTATACGCGTCTTCTTGGCCACCTGGCATGATCGCAGGTCCTTTAAGCGCGCCTTCTTCACCGCCGGAAACACCTGTTCCAACGAAACGAATACCATGAGCTTCTAGCTCTTTGTTGCGACGTTGTGTGTCTGGGAAGAATGCATTTCCGCCATCGATCAAAATATCGCCTTTATCCAAATGCGGAAGCAATTGGTTGATTGTGTCATCTGTCGGTCCGCCTGCTTTGACCATGATCAAAATTTTGCGCGGCACTTCAAGGGATTGAACGAATTCTTCAACCGTATATGTACCTACAAGTTGCTTGCCGGGTGCTTCATTAAGAAGCTCCTTCGTTTTCTCAGCAGAACGGTTGAATACGGATACCGTAAAGCCTCTGCTTTCAATGTTTAATGCTAAGTTTTTCCCCATTACTGCTAAACCTACAACACCTATTTGTTGCTTAGACATGTCTCTCATACACCCTTCCGATATATAAATAGTTAAATCGTCATCGCGCCAAAACCGCCGTCTACTCTCAAAACTGTTCCTGTTACAAAGCTTGAAGCTTTCTCTGAAGCCAGGTACACCGCAGCACCTTGAAGCTCTGCAGCTTCACCAAATCGATTCATCGGCGTATGACGCATAATGGATTCGATACGCTCAGGCGACAAAATCTTACGATTCTGCTCTGCTGGGAAAAAGCCTGGAATAATCGCGTTCACACGTACGCGGCTCGGAGCGAACTCACGGGCTAGGTTCTGTGTGATATTATTCACAGCTGCTTTAGAAGCGGAGTAAGTGAACACACGAGAAAGTGGTGGATCCGAGGAAACGGATGAAATATTAATAATGCTTCCGCCTTCACCTCGTTCAACCATGTATTTCCCGAACACTTGGCAAGCTAGCACGACGCTTTTCAAATTTACCTCCATAATAGAATCCCATTCTTCCATGGAAATGTCAAAGAAAGGCGTCGCACTATTTTTACCTGGACAATTCATAAGAACATCCGCACTGCCTGACCAAGCAATAACATCTTGAAGAACTTGCTCCAAATCTTCACGTTTCGTTGCATCCGCTTGGAAAGTCTTCGCTTCGCCGCCAATCGCAGCAATAGCCTCTTGAACCTGTTCGCTTTTCTCTTGATTCCGCCCGACGATAGCTACTTTGGCACCATGTCCAGCAAGGGCTAAAGCCATTGAGCCACCAAGTGTACTATTACCGCCAATAATTACTGCTGTTTTCCCAGAAAGATCGAATAAGTTCATTGTCGTCATCCTCTCGAATAATAGTGCTTTGTCTAAAATGTATTATGATTGAGGACTCCGTAGGTGCTGACTTTGAAAAGCGGTGATCGCGTCGAATTGATCTTTTAACTGATGATATACGCTCGTATAAATAGATGTCAATTGTTGATATACGCGATAATCGTTTTCATTCACCTCGTGAGCCTTTCCTACCCCGATCCATTTATGCGCATGCGATAAGTCCTCGATCTCCCCCATCGCGAGTAGACCAAGTAAAGCTGCGCCAATTCCTGAGCTCTCAATAGAGTCTGGAACGGTAACGGCCGTGCCGAGCATATCGGTCATCATCTGACGCCAGAACTCTGAGCGAGCGAAGCCGCCTGATGCACGAATGACGGTTGCAGGTCCCATCATGCGTTCCAACGATGTCGCAACGGCCTGAATGGAGAACATGACGCCTTCCAAAGCGGCACGGATCATATGCTTCTTCTGATGACTAAGCGATAAACCGAAGTAAACGCCACGTGCGTTAGCATTCCAATAAGGCGCACGCTCGCCGGATAGCAATGGCAAGAAAAGCAATCCTTCGGAGCCTGCTCCCACTTCAGCAGCAAGTGCCGTCAAGTGATCGTAAGGATCCATGCCCATGCGGCGTGCTTCTTCTGCTTCTGCTGTCGCAATCTGGTCTCTCACCCAACGAAAGACAATACCTCCGTTGTTAATCGGCCCACCAACGACCCAGAAGTTTTCGGTTAACGCGTAACAGAATAACTTACCCTCGGGGTCCGTTTGCGGTTTGTTCACGACGCTGCGAACTGCGCCGCTCGTTCCGATTGTAACCGCGACAACGCCGGGCTCGAAAGCGCCTACGCCAAGGTTGGCAAGTACACCATCGGATGCGCCGACAATAAATGGCGTGTCCGTGGACAAGCCCATCGCAGCAGCATAAGCGGAACTCATACCTTCTACACGATGTGTCGTAGGTACAAGTGCGGATAGCTGCTTAGGTGTTACCCCTGCATAATCAAGCGCACCTGCATCCCAATCCAATTGTTCCAGATTGAATAATCCTGTCGCACTTGCCAGAGAATGGTCGATCAGATACTGACCAAACAACTTGGCAAACACATACTCTTTAATCCCTATAAATTTATGGGTATTTCGAACAAGCGCTGGTTCATGCTCCCCAAACCACTTCAATTTCAAAAGAGGTGACATGGGATGAATCGGTGTGCCTGTTCTCGCATAAATCTGTTGACCAAGTCCATTCTGCTTCAAATCTTCCGCATATTTCGCGGCACGATTGTCTGCCCATGTAATACATTGGGTTAATGGCTTATTGTGCTCATCTACGGCAATTATGCTGTGCATCGCTGAGCTGAAGGATACGCAAAGCACTTGTTCAGGCGAGATGCCTTGCTTGCGAACAACAGCGCCAATCCCCTGTACCACAGCATCAAAGATTTGATCTGGATCCTGCTCGGCACGATCTGCTGCAGGTGTGAAGAGCGGATATTCGATGGAATGTGAAGCAAGTACCTGTCCATCCCGATCAATGACCAGCGTTTTGGTACTCGTTGTTCCAATATCAGCAGCTATGATATAAGGCTTCTGACTTTGCGTCATTTGCAAATATTCCCCTCTGCATCGAATGTTAGCTCAAATGGCTCTGATAAAATTTCAATATCCGAATGCTGACGAGCGGCTTCAAGGAGGTTCACCGAAATTTCAATCTCACCTAAGTGAAGTGTATCTTGAATACGAACAAGCTTACAGGTCGTGTAATCTAAAATATTGCAAGTTTTCACGGCAGCTTTGATCGCATAGAAATCATTTTCTAAAGTAGTCGCGATTTTCGTAGGTGCACAGACCGTAGAAGTTAACCCATTGGCATACGTGAATTCTAGATTTGTCTTATCAACTAGACGTTGAGTAGTGAAATCCGCTGTACCTACGCCATTAGCATTCCCTTTGGTCTCGTGAGTCAAATCAAGAACGACCATCTTCGACACTTCGGGTCCGCCATGTGCATAAGGAGTAGGATAGCGTCCCGTTACGTTAGGATCCATGCCGTCACCGCTAATATTTTTACCGATATAATCAATCACTAGCACATCGATTTCATCGAATAGAATTTTCGGCAAACGTGATTTTGCTTCAACGAGCAGCAGCTCCTCACGCGCTTCAATTTCAGCGGCTGGCAGAACCTCCACCTGACAAGTCTCATCGTAGGCATTCTCTACGAGAGCTACGCCAAAGACGATCGGCAACTTCTCGATCATCAAATTTGCCATCGCAGGAACATTCTCTGCCATGTATTTAAAACCAAGCTGATGGCAAGCTTCTGCGCCTTTTTGCTTACCGAGGCCAATCGCGATCATCTTCATGATGCCGCTCTCAATGCGTCCTCGGAATGCAGTATGCGGCTTCACGCGGTTAATAACGACAATGGCATCTGCCTCTGACGCAATGCGATCTACATAAACCGGCAAACCATTCGGTAGTTGATCGATTTTGACCACGTCCATGGAAGAACGAATCGGCGCACCCATTGTTTCCTCGGTAATGCCAAAGTGCTGAAGCACCTCAGTCTGACCATCCGCAGTCGCCCCGCCATGGCTTCCCATACACGGTACGATAAATGGATGTGCACCTCGTGCCTTGATGGCATCCAAGGTTGTCTTCGTGAAACCCGCAATATTGGCAATCCCTCTGCTCCCTACTGCCACAGCTACTTGTTGGCCAGGAAGGATACTCGGCATAACGCCACTGCTTTCGAGCTTATCGGCAAGTTCCTGCAAAGGATTTTCCAAAATCGAACGATCAAATTTCTGACGAATTTTGACCATTTGCGGAATCGGAATGTCATTTAACAATTCTCTTAGAATACTCATCGACTTTCCCCACTTTCTTATGCTTGTAATAATTGCACAGATTCACGAACAATTAATTCGGTTCGCAATAGCACTTGCTCGGTTGTATGCAATTTATTCTCTATATTACCTAGGAGACGCAGTGCGCCTTCTTTGCTAATTTGTTCGATCGGCCTGCGCACGGTCGTTAAGGCAGGCGTCACATATGCCGCGAATACCGTATCATCAAAACCAACCACGGAGATATCCTTAGGGACATGTAGACCCGCTTCAAACACAGCTTTAATGGCTCCTAGAGCCATCTCATCATTGCAGCAAAAAACCGCTGTCGGTCTCTCTTCGAGGCTCAAAAATTGCTGCATCGCTTGATGACCGCTTTCCAAATCGTAAAGTCCCGGCATCCGGAACGCAGCTGGAATGGAAATCTCATAGTGCTCCATTGCCCGTTCGAAGCCATCCTTGCGATTCTGCGCAGATTTAAAGCCCTTACGCCCTTCAATTAAGGCGATTTTCTTATGACCCTGATTCACAAGGTACGCTCCTGCGTGAAAAGCGCCTTGCTCCTCATCAGAGAGAACATTCAGAACACCAGCGGTGTCCACTGGCCGATTCAAAACGACAAGCGGAATCTCTTTATTCGCAATATGCTCAATGATCGGCCCATCGTCGTCACTTTGGCTGACAATAATTATGCCATCAAAGCTTTTCTTGGTGATGGAATGAAAGCTAGTGTAATCATCGATACCCTTGACAATCAACTGGTAGCGATCTCGAATCACCGAGTTAACCCCTCGAATGGCTTCGTAGAAGAAACCAGCGGAAGTTCCATTGCTTAGTGTGGTAAAGAATAGCCCCAAGTTATACGAACGATCCAGCACTAAACTTTTCGCATTATAATTCGGCGTGTAATCCAGCTGTTCAGCGATGATGCGAATGCGCTCCTTCGTCTCCTCTTGGATGAGCGGACTGTTATTCAACGCTCTGGAAACTGTCGTGTGGGAAACACCCGCGAGTTTCGCAATATCCTTAATAGTTGCGCTCATACATTCACCTCTAACAGAAGCATATCACATC
Source organism: Paenibacillus plantarum (assembly GCF_013141695.1). Taxonomy (GTDB): domain Bacteria; phylum Bacillota; class Bacilli; order Paenibacillales; family NBRC-103111; genus Paenibacillus_E; species Paenibacillus_E plantarum. The sequence goes on along the minus strand of NZ_WHNY01000075.1, from coordinate 450,830 downwards.
TATGCACACGTTAACAATAGTCTTTTCGCGAGACAAAAAAACTCCCTTCTCAGGGAGTCCACAACTCATTTATGTATGATTTCTCTTTGCTGTCGATTGTCTCACTACTAATTCTGGCAGCAACTTAATCGTGTGATACGTATCTGCGTCTACCACACCATCAATCTTGCGTATTAACTCATCGACGGCGCAACGCCCTAGCTCTCCTGCAGGCTGACGCACCGTTGTTAAGTGCGGACGAAATTCAGACGCGAATATTTGATCGTCGAAGCCGATGATTGAAATATCATTGGGAATTCGGTATCCTACCGTTTTGCATGCATCCATCAAGCCGATTGCAATGAAATCATCTGCTGCAAATATAGCAGTTGGTACCTTCTTATTACGTATCCAACCATCTACAATATCGTAGCCAGAAGAGATGCTAAAATCCCCTTGTTCAATCCACAACTCAGTCAAACCTGCTTCCGACATCGCATGAATATATCCACGCTCACGTTCCGCACTGCTCAGGAAGGGCTCTGGCCCGCGAATATGAGCAATCGTTTGATGCCCGAGATCAATAAGATGCTTGGTTGCTTCATAGCCGCCGATGAAGTTATCTACAATGACAGACGATACTGCATCATGACAATACTGATTATCAATCAGCACAAAAGGGATTTTCTTCTTCTGCAACTCCGTTATATAGGCAAATTCATTCGTGGGAGACACGACGATTAACCCATCTACCCGATCTTCTTGAAATAAAGAGTTCTCAAAGGATTTGAAGACATCGGTCGAGACCGATAATGCAAGGAAATAGCCGCGCTCTGCTAAGCGATCATTCATTTCTTTCACCACGGCATCGAAGAATGAATCGTTGAGGGTCGATATCGCAACGCCAATAATACCTGTCTTCCCTCTGGCTAAACTGCGAGCAGCTGCATTCGGCTGATAGTCCAGCTCCTTCATGGCTTGCAGCACCTTTTGCCGATTCCTCTCGCGCACCGTACCCGCTTGATTGATCACGCGGGAGACCGTGACCACAGAAAGTCCACTTTTCTTCGCTACATCAAAAATATTGACTTTCATGGCTTCAGCTCCTGTATATGTTTCATTCTTCTCCCCCTATAAACACACAAAAGAGAGTCCCGTATACGTTCATACAGGCTCTCTTTCATCCCAGCACACTATTCATTCTCACATCTCCAATAGAAGCATTTCTTGTCTCAATTCGATCAATTTAACTTTACTTTCCATCGCGGCTTTGGTATCCCCGGATGAGAGTGCATCTTGCAGCGTAGCTAATTCATAATCAAGCTCCATGCGCAAAATAGGGATGCGTTCGTCTGTCCGCTTCGATCTTAGTGCTTGCATGACTTCTTCTACGGTCACAGCAGGCTCCTTCTGATACAGCACCTTATGTTCAATTCCGCTAATCTCCACCATGCGGATGATTTCCCCGAACATAATATTCTCAATGAGAATTTGCCGATCCTTGAATCTTTTTACAACGGCATGACCGCGAGTATCTCCGATCAGCTTCTCCATCATTTCAGCAAGCTTCTCATCTTTGAACGAATAATTGCCAACAATCTTATACTTCTCGCCAATTCGTTCGAATTTCAGCTTGATCAACTTGCGCCCTGTGCGTATTGAGATGATAAACTGAAGTTCACTTTCGTTCCAGTAGAGCGAATATCCTTCTTGGATGAGGGCTTTAATGAAGTTCCGGATTAGCCGGCGATCAAATCGTAACTCTAGGTTGCAATACTCCACTTCATGACTCTTACTCACGGCAATCCCCTCCATAATTGGCGCAAACCATTTATTTAAATATTCAGACAACTTGTGTTCTTACAGTTATCTTATTATGAATTCTATGTTTTAGCAACTTGGATTATGGATATTTTTTTAAAAGAAAGCGCACAAAAAAGCCGATGCCTGTTTGCCATCAGCTACAGCCCATGTTCTTGCCATCCTATGATTAATGCCAGCCCCAGAAAAATCCATCGCGTTCCCATGCGGCTCTACCGCCATGCAATTTCTTGAAGATTTTCTTGACCTCTTTGGAAATGGCTTGATTCCCATTGTCATTGACATAAATAAAGGATTCCCCATAAGTCTTAAGAATATAGTCTACGGCATCCTTTTGATACAAAATCCCTGCCGATTTCAACTCATTCAACATCCACTCTGCAATTTCATTCTCTGTCATACTCCAACCATTCTCCTTTCCTTGTCCATTCGATCATTATACCATAAATCCTTGTAATTTCCGCACCTGACTAAGGACACCAGCACAATCATGACCGAATTCTCGCACAGCCCATTCCATCTGCCCTATTGCTCCATATGCTATGTCGAAAGTCAATGAACAAGACTTCAAACAGAGAGGGTGAATGAAATGGGTTATGGCGTAGCAGGTGTTGGTGGAGTTGGCTGTGGCGGCGGTGGATTTGGATCTTCTGCAGCAATTTTGGTTCTTTTCATCTTGTTGGTTATTATCACTAGCGCTTTTGTAATCTAATACTTCACAGTTGATAAAGGGCAGCCCTGTACTTCAGGAGCTGCCCTTTGAGTTTATTTAACCAGCCTCAGATTCCGCTGGATTGAGGATTGCTGAGCCAATGCTCATTAGGATAAGACCGAATAATGCCAATACCCCCATATTCATCCATAGCTGAGACAATGGTTCTCCTGCAGACATACGTTCGATAGCATCGAGTGCCCACTTTTGCGGAACAAAGTTTGCGAGCTTTTGCATCCATTCCGGCATGAGGCTAATCGGCCAGAAACATCCGCCCAACATGCAGGTTGGCGTAACAACAAGAGCGTTTATCACATTCATGTTAGTCGCATTTTTCACCATACTCGCTACAGCACTGGCAATTCCCATGCTCGCTAACAGGAAAAATTCTAAAATGACAAAATGAGATATGAATGGGAGGCCGTACTCATATCCAGCCACGTATCTAGTAATGAAGAGGATAACTAGCACTTGAAGTGTACCCACAACAAAACTGCCCAAGAAATTTCCTGCTACAATTTCAAAAGCTCTAACTGGCGCCGTGTACGTTCTTGCTAATGTACGAAGTCTTCGATCTTCCATAACGAGAGACACTGTATTGTTCATTAAGCCCATCATAAAGATCAGCATGAGTCCAATCACGATATGCATGTTAGGATTCGTATACAAATCCAAATCCGTTATTATAGGACTAACTTGATACTTTTGAATTTGAGAAATGGTTTGCAAGGTTCTCTCTCGCAAATCAGTCTCTGTCAGACCTTGTTTACTGTATAAAGCAATCGTATCTTGATACCTGGATAAAATGCCTTCCAGACTTATTTTGAATGTAATCGTGGATTCATTCGAATTGAGTTGATACATGTCAAGCTGCGGCAAAGTTCCTCCTGCTAATAACTTTTCACTTAAGTCTGCAGGTATGATGAAGGCACCCGTAACCTTCTGTTTAATAACATCGTTTTTCAAATCGGCTTCAGATGCAGCCAATGTCAATCGATAATCAGGTAATGCACTTAACTCTTGTACGACCTGCGTGCCTAATGCACCTTGATCCAAATTAAGATAAGCGATGTCTGCTCGATGCTCACTTTGTTTACCAAGAACAGTAATGATGAGTGACACCGCGGCAGCCGGAATAACCAAATACATGAGAAGTCCTTTTCGTTGAAAAAGGGAACGGCGCAGCATATTTAGAGCGATCGCCAGACTATTCATGATATCCCCCTTTACGGTAAACAAGAAATGCGATTAGTGACAAGCCAATGGCCATGCAAACTAAAATCAATAAGTGATGCGCGACTATAGACGTTTCATTCCCCAGCATGAGTTGAAACATACTTTGCATCCCCCAATAGTTTAATGTGTATGAACCTACTTGCTTAAGGAATCCATCAGGAAGCGGTGTAAAGCCCCCACTTAAGAATGTCATAATCATAATGCCCGTTTGAAAAATCGCCGCAATCATACTATCTGATTGGAAGAGGAGCATGACGACGATGGCCAAACTCATAGAAGCTAGAATCATACATAAACAAATAAGAAAGAGTGGTAGGAATTGAGAACCCCAATCCACACCATAGAATAGCTTGGTTTTGTACGAGTTGTAATCTGAATAGCCTGCATCTGATTCACTTTATCGAAATAGGTGCGAAACACCATTTGAGCTGTTACATTTTTCAAATAATCATGACCCAATATCATCTCCCACTGGGCTGCTTTTCCCGCCTGCACCTGAGCACTGAAATTGTTCGGAATGATAACTGCAAATTCAGATTCTCCATCCTTCAACCGATTTATCGCTTCCTCGCGTGATGATATCACATGGGTTTGCAGGTGCTTTAGGGTCTCTGGAGATGCCAAGAATTTTTGAAAACCTTCCTGCAAAGCTCCTGAATCCGATTGAAGGATATCAACCTTGACTGAATTTAATGCTTTATCCTCGACCTTAAACACGCCTGAGAGAGCTGATCCCAAAATAAAAATGAGCAGTAAGGGCATTAGAAATTGAATCAACAGCACATAGCGGGTCCGCAATTTCCTGAGGATTTCATATTTAGCAATGGTCCAAATTGGCATGTGAATCTCCCCCTAATCTCTCAAGGTTCTTCCGGTCAATGACAGGAACAAAGCTTCTAGATCAGGCTCCACCTGCGTGAGCGATTGTATTTTTACCTGATGTTTAGACAAAATGAAGAGGATATCTTGCAAATAACTTTGTGACGCGCTTACGATCAGTTCAAGAGTTTGTTCATTTGCATTTAACTGTTTTATCAACGGATACTCTCTCAACTCTTTAACTGCTTGGTCCGTGAGGTTCGTAATTTGAAGCACAATTTTATTGTCTTGGGAAACTTGATTACGCAGCTCTTCCTGCGTTCCGCAAGCGATGAGATGACCATGATCCATAATCCCGACTCTCGTCGAAATAGCCGACACTTCTTCCATATAGTGGGAGGTATAAAGGATAGTCGATCCCATTCGGTTCAATTCTCTTACCGAATCTAAAATATGATTACGTGATTGAGGGTCGATCCCCACCGTTGGTTCATCCATAATAATCAGCTTCGGTTGATGCATGATGGCACAAGCGATATTCAGTCTTCGTTTCATGCCACCTGAAAATGAACTAGGCTTATCACTCGCACGATCTAGGAGTCCCACAAAGGCCAACGATTCCTCCACTCGATCCTTAAGCAGCTTTCCTCTCAACCCATATAATTTAGCGAAAAAAGTGACGTTCTCCCGAGCTGTTAAGTTTTCATATATCGCTAAATCTTGGGGCACGAGCCCCAAATTACGCTTGACTTCCATCGGGTATTTAGCAACAGATTTGTCACCTACCAAGATGTCACCTTGATCGATTTTCAGCAATCCGCTTAGCATTTTAATCGTTGTACTTTTGCCCGCTCCATTCGGTCCTAACAGACCAAAAACTTCACCTTCTCGAATCGTCAAATTCAGATGATCTACAGAAATACGATTGTCATATTTCTTAACTACATCCTTCAATTGAACAAAGCTCATACATCTCTCCCTTTCTTCACTGCACTTATTACCGTAATTGTACGCTTTTGCAAGCAACTCGACAGGTAGAAGAAGTCATTTTACAAAGTGACAAAAGTCACTTTATTTTTGATAAGAAAAGTGTTATCCAACAAAAAGTCGTATGCTATACTTTCTTTACTAAGATAAAGGATGCGAATCTCGATTGATAAACCAACTCTTGCTCACACGCTATCTTCTCCTACTCGTACCTGCGATCGCTTCCATGTATTTGGAAACCTACATATCCAATGACTCCTATGCGCTATTCGTACTCCTATTTATTGGACTGATCGAAATGAGACGAACACGCTTCCCAAACACGAACTGGATGCTCCTCCTTGAAATCGCCTGTACTGGCTGGATGAGTTATCACTTCAAAGGAGTTTGGTTTCTTTCGTTCTTCTCAACCCTTCTGACTTACGTACCCAAGTTGAATCGGAAGCAGCAATTCATCGCAATTCTGCTGCAGCTTCTTGTTCTTAATGTTTCCTTGCAAAATCAACCAGCTATGTATTTCATCTTTGCCAACGTGATGTTTGGAACAATCGCTATCCTCTCTTTCCAGCTTCAGCGAATGAAAAAAAATAAAGATGATGTTGAGCTGCTCTATGATCAACTCCGAAAGCAGCATTATGAATTGGATGAAGCCCGTCTTCAATTAATGGATTATGCCCGAAAAGTAGAGAACATTGCCCAAACGGAAGAACGTAACCGCATCTCACATGATTTGCATGACGATTTAGGACATAAGCTTATTCGAATCAAAATGATGATGGAGGCCTCACTTACCATCCTCCCCTCTCAACCAAGCAAAGGTACTGAGATGCTGCGTTCTGTTCGCGATCAACTCGGTGAGAGTATGGAACTCCTTCGTTCAACTGTACGTCGATTGAAACCGAACAAGCATTCGCTGCAAAGTTATTCCTTGACTACGTTAATTGATGAGCTAACGCGAGAGAACGCTATCGACATTGAACTCGATATTCAGGGAATGCCTTATGAATTGTATCCTAGCCTTGAGTACATTCTTTACCGAAATGCGCAGGAAGCGATCTCTAATGCGATTCGGCATGGCACTGCGACATACGTTCTGATCACGTTGCAGTACGCAGCCAATCAAGTGACCATGGGAGTCTCTAATAATGGCACACGTCAGATGGAGCCTACGGTTAAAGGGCTTGGTTTATCTGGTATGGAAGAACGAATTAAAGTGATTGGCGGGCAACTTTATATTTCGAATGACGAACAGTTCACCGTAACTACCGTCCTGCCAGCTTTTCGACACAATGAAGCTAATTAAAAGGGGGATTGTTGATGATTCATGTACTCATAACCGACGACGATCCATTTATTCGTGAAAGCTTACAATTAATTATTGGACTTGATCCTGAAATCACGGTTGTTGGAACTTGTACGAACGGGAACGAAGCTCTTGCCTTTATTCAAAATGGAACACTAGTCGATGTAGTCCTCATGGATATCCGTATGCCACTCTGTGATGGTGTTCAAGGTACGAAACAAATCAAGGAAGCGTACCCGGAAATCGCGATACTGATTCTGACTACCTTTGATGATGATGCGTACATCATACAAGCACTACGAAACGGCGCCAGCGGTTATTTATTAAAGAATATTTCCCCAGATCGTATTATTCAAGGCGTTAAGACGGTGAAGCAAGGGAATTTGCTCATTCATCCTGATATTGCGAAGAAACTAACCAGTTTCATTCAAGATAATCCACCAAAAGCTGATGCACCGGCCCAACCATTAGATGGTTATGGCTTGACAGCTAATGAGCAGGCAATCATTGCTAAAATCTCCGAAGGCCTTTCAAATAAAGAAATCGCCCAGGAGCTATTCCTGAGCGAAGGTACGGTGAAGAACTATGTAACTGAAATTTTAAGTAAATTGAATCTTCGAGATCGTACGCAAATTGCCATATTCTATCTGAAGAAGCAACGAGGATGAGGAACTAATTCACGACTTTACCCGCCTCGATGTCTTCTTTCGAAGAACTTCCAACGAAATAAATAATTTCATTATTCCATCCCGTTGATTGAGTCAAGGTAAGTTTAGTTAGATAAAAATGACCATTATCATTTGTCAAATAGCTATATGTATTTTCTTCCGGTAATTTATCTATGATGATCGGGTTAGAAGCAATGACAACACCATTAATCGGTAAAAATTGAAAATCAGTTACATATTCTCTTAATTTCTTCAGCTTTAACGGATCTTTCTCTTCGGTTATGACGAGAGTCTCGTAATTCGTATACGATATTTGCGGGGGCTGGTTCCCCCACACATTCTTTAATTCCGATTCACTTACATACACTTGACCCGTAAATTTTTCTTTAGCCTTACGTAAAGCATCCGTACGGATCCCCATTCGTTCAATATCACTTAGCCGATAATACGTTTGATCGGTGTTGTTTAATAGGACTGGGTAGGTTGCTCCCTGATAATCCACATATTGCGCATAGGGATATTGCAGAATAATCTCTGTATAATTCGACTCATTCCCTTCAGTCGGCTGATTCGAATTCACACGTGGGACTACATAAATCGTTTTCGTGTTTTCCTGCCAATTCACGACTGCGCCTAAATAACCAGCCAACTCCTTAACCGGCAAATAACTTGAATTATTATAAATTAATGGCGGATTCGCTAATTGAACAGCTTGACCATTTACGACAACTTTATAATCACTCCTGAGATATGCATCGACACGTTGAAGTACATCTTGTGCATATACACCTGCACCAAAGCATGTTCCCATTAGTGTTCCAACGATTGCAACCTTCGACCATTTTGGCATCTTCATCATTCAAATTCCTCCTGTACCATTCCTAGCTTGTTACCTTAACTCATTCGACAACTACCTTAATTTACCTCCTTGTTTCGACAATATCCGTCTATTGACCTATAAAAACTAACCAAACCATGCGCTTGATTCATTGCGAGTTGGTCGAAATTGCTTTAGAATAGTTGAAAAACATGCAAGTGAAATGAGGAACTTCCATTATGAGTTTTACAGGATTTACACAACACGATTTCGATACCTTCGCTATTGAGGGATTAGACGGACGTATGGCCGCCATTCGCGAGCGAATTCAACCTAAATTCAAAGGCCTTGGCGATGTATTGGCAACCGAATTATCTGTCCAATCGGGAACCGAGATGTTCCTCCATATTGCGAAACACTTACGTCGTAAGATCAATCCGCCTGTGGATACCTGGATGGCTATCTGTCCGAACAAACGCGGCTACAAGCAAGTGCCTCACTTCCAGGTCGGTCTTTTCGATGATCGCGTTTTCATCTGGCTTGCACTCATTTATGAGCTACCGAACAAAGGCAATATCGCTACGACTTATATGAACAATTTGAAGAGGATTCAAGCCGAAATTCCAACAGATTTCCTACTTTCTTTTGATCATATGAAAAAAGATACGATTTCCGTGTCTCAACTCGACACTACAGGCTGGAACGAAGCCTTAATTCGCTTCCGTGATGTCAAAAAAGCAGAGCTGCTCATCGGTCGAAACCTCCGTTTCGATGACCCTGTGTTAGCAAAACCTGCTGAGTTGGAACTTTTAATCGAACAAACCTTTGCGAAGCTGATTCCGTTGTACAAACTTGCTGTCGACACACCATCGCTCTAATTTCACGAAAAATTTATATTAAATTAAGGTTGCTTTCAACTAAAACGTGGCTTTCCTGCGCAGACTAAATCCTGTAATTCCCAATAAACAGGAAAGGAGGCCTCGAATCCCATGGAAGTAACAAACATTAGGAAGCTGCTCATCAGCTCCATCGCTCTCACCTGTATCTTGGGTGGCAGCCTCTCTGCTGTCGCACAGAACCCTGATTCCGAAGATCAGCCAACCGTTACATTGCAACAGTCAGATGAGACGGGTCATAGCGGACACCATAAACGGAAATGGCCGATTATTGAAGAATCCGCAACGGTTATCGGTGTTGACAAAGAAGTTCTCTTCAAGTCGCTGAAGAGCGGGAAAAGCATTGTAGAAGTCGCCGCTGAAAAAGGTATCTCAGAAGCCGATCTAACTGCGAAGCTGCAACAACTTCGGACGACGAAGATTGAAACCGCTGTGAAAGATGGCAAGCTGACTGCTGACCAAGGCGAGCACATGAAGCAAAAGCTCGGCGAGCATTTGAAGTTCATTCTCAATGAGAAGAACCTGCTAGCTCACCACCCTGGGCATGGCAAACATAAGTTCGGCTTAAAACCCGACACTGAAAAGCTCGCAAAATCGCTTGGCATGAGTAAAGACGAACTCCGTGCACAACTGCATGCAGGTAAGTCTTTAGCTGAAATTGCGCAAGCGAAAGGTATTTCCAAAGACAAGCTAGTGGTATCGATCAAGGATCAATTAACACCTTCTATTGAGAAGTGGGTTGATCACAAAATGGAACCAAAAGCGAAAAAGTAGCGTTTGGCGTTAACAGGAGGGGCATTCTATGGAATGCCTCTTTTTCATTATTTGCATCTCAACTTTTCAGAAAAAATGAGTGATTACTCACTTCTCAACGGCATAAATTTATCGTATGATTGGTTTAGGATTAAAAATGAGTGATTACTCACTTTATTATTTATCGAAAGAGGTGCAGACCATGACATCCGCCACATCGATTCAAGTGCAAGGAGTCAGCAAGCAATTTGGTGAGAAAACGGTTCTGAAGAACATTACGCTTGCGGTTCCTCGTTCACAGATTTTTGGACTCCTGGGTCCTTCCGGTTCGGGTAAAACAACACTTGTCCGCATGATCGCAGGCATTGATGCCCCTACATCCGGTCAGGTGACCGTACTTGGCCAGAAGATGCCACAGCTAGCTATGCTCTCCCAAATCGGCTATATGGCGCAATCAGATGCCTTATACACCGAATTGACGGCGCAGGAGAACCTGGCTTTTTTCGCAGCCTTATATGGACTCAAAGGCGCCAAATGCAAGCAGCGAATTGAAACGGTCATGGAGCTTGTTAATTTGAGCGATCATCTGAAGAAGCAAGTCAGCAACTATTCGGGAGGCATGAAGCGACGGTTATCGCTTGCCATTTCCTTGCTCCATGAGCCAAGTATACTTATTCTCGATGAACCTACCGTAGGGATTGACCCTGTCTTACGCAAATCGATCTGGCAGGAGCTGACGAATCTGAGTCTGAATGGCACTACTATTCTTTTGACCACACATGTGATGGATGAAGCAGACAAATGCCATCAACTCGGCATGATTCGAGACGGAAGTCTCACCGCCATAGGCACGCCTGAGGAGTTAAAACACGCGACCTCTTCCTCCACGATTGAAGAAGCATTCTTAGTGTATGGAGGTGCTCACGCATGAGAATTCGAGCCATTGTTATACGCATTCTTCGCCAATTTTTCCATGATAAAAGAACGCTCATGATGATGCTAGTAGCTCCTATGCTCATTTTGTTCATGATGTCCTTGGTTTTCAATGGCAACACCTATGTGCCCAAACTTGGCGCCGTAAATGTTCCTGCCCCGCTCATTCAGAAGCTGCAGGATTTGAACGCGGAGGTTACCGTCTACACGGCAGAAGAAGCGCAAACAGAACTGGATAATGTTCACTTAGATGCTGTGCTCGTCATGAATGGAACTACACCGCAATTAACCCTGGAAGGCAGTGATCCAAGCAAGAATAAAGCTGTTCTTTTCCTGTTACAAAAAGCATTGCAAAACTCCGCCCCGACAGGCACCGCAGCCGCACTTGCACCAACGATAACGTATTTACACGGTGCCGCTGATATGGCCGCTTTTGACAATTTCGGACCGGTACTTATTGGATTTTTCGTTTTCTTTTTCGTCTTTCTATTGTCAGGCGTGTCCTTCTTGAGAGAACGTACAGGCGGGACCTTGGAACGATTGCTCGCTACACCATTGCGTCGATGGGAGATCGTTGTGGGGTACATCCTTGGTTTTGGAATCTTCACTACCTTGCAAGCGACACTTATTGCTTGGTTTGCAACGAGCGTCCTCGGCCTGATGATGGTAGGATCCTTCTGGTATGTGCTGCTGATTACCCTGTTATTGGCTCTTGCTGCGCTCTCACTGGGAACGCTAATTTCTGCCTTCGCGAACAATGAGTTCCAAATGATTCAGTTCATCCCGCTCATCATTGTGCCTCAGGTCTTCTTCTCCGGATTGTTCAGCTTGGATACAATGTCTGTCTACCTACGTTGGATTGGTCATTTGATGCCGCTGTACTATGGCGCCGACGCTCTGCGGAATATTATGATTCGCGGCGCAGGCTGGGATCGCATCTGGCTTGATGTGCTTGTACTTGCAGCCTTTACCCTCGTCTTTATGATCTTGAATATTGTGGCATTAAAGAAGCATCGTAAGATATAATGGATGGATGTCTAGAACGGAGAAAGAGGTGAATGCAATGTCCGAGATCGAGCCATGGTTAACTGAACTGCTGCGTCTGAACGACGAAGAAGAGAAAATGACCGATAAACAGATTAAGATTGTTCAAGCGGCTGTGGAGATTTTCTCTGAGAAAGGTTTTGCAGGCTCCTCTACAAGCGAGATTGCCCAGAAAGCTGGCGTCGCGGAAGGCACGATCTTCCGTCATTACAAAACAAAAAAAGAGCTGCTTCTCTCGATCGTAGCACCGATGATGTCCAAGCTCATTGCACCATTTGCTGTTAAAGATTTTACGAAGGTTTTGGAAGCTGATTACCCCGATGTCGAGCAATTCCTACGTGCGATTATTGTGAATCGCTTAGAATTTGCGCGAAGGCACTTTCCAGTCATCAAAATCTTCATGCATGAAATCCCGTTCCACAACGAGCTTCGCGAACAATTCAAAGAAACAGTGGCAGTTCTAGTGCTGGAGAAAGCTTATAAAGCCATTCGGCATTTCCAGAAGCAGGGGCAAATCATTGAACTCCCTGCGCCAACTACAATGCGTCTGATCGTCTCCACGATAGTCGGCTTTCTCATTACTCGTTTTCTTCTCGTCCCTGATGCGGACTGGGATGAAGAGAAAGAAATCGACTATACGATTAAGTTTATTTTGTATGGTCTGTCGCCACGATAGCAGTTGAGTGGAGTTAGTCGATTTTTTCTACTTGCAGGAGACCAAACGCCACAGGAGGCCGCTATTTGTAAGTCGATTTTATCGACAAACACCTAACCTTATGGAGAAAAATAACCAAACAAAAAGCTGCACATCCCTCTCCTTCCGGAGATATGGATGTGCAGCTTTTTACGTTAAGCTAAACCGCTCGTTGCGCGGTAGTTTGGCGATCAACCATAATGAAGCGCTGCAGCAGCAAGATCGCAGCTAGGCAAAGCACGCCGCCGATGATGAACGGCAGCGAGTGGGCGATCGCGAACACCGCTCCGCCAAGGAGCGGGCCTGCTATGCGGCCGAGGCTATCCATGGAGGAGCTGAGGCCTGTCGCGACGCCTTGTCCAACCTTCGTACGCTGCGTAATCAGCGACGTCACACACGGTCTGATCAGCGCGTTGCCTGCGCCGAAGACTGATAAGTAAATTGCAGCGGTTACGACGCTGCTGGAGTACAGCAGCAGGAAAAAGCCAGCTGCTGAGAGCAATAACCCGATGCCGATGACGAACTGTTCGGCACCTTGCTTCACGAGGCGGCGTACAACGCCGCCCTGGATCAAGGCGCCGACGATGCCGCTCGCGAGGAACATCATGCCAATGTCAAACGGCGTAGCGCCGATTTTGTCCATTTGATAATACTGAAGCGTTGCTTCAAGTCCTGCCAACGTGAACGACACGAAGAATGACAATACGTACAAGTACTTAGAAGCACCATCGAAAGCAGTCCAGCGCGAAGGTGCTTTTTCTTTCGAAGATCTGCGCTTGTCCGATGTCAAGAATTCTTTAAGTATCGCAGCTGCTAAAAGGAACGAAGCAAATGAAAGCGCAGCAGCTACAAAGAATGGCGTGTACGTTCCCCATTTGCTAACAATCCCGCCAACTGCTGGTCCGAAGATAAAACCTAGCCCAATCGACATCCCAACCATGCCCATACCTTTGGTCCGATTCTCTGCGGTTGTAATATCTGCTACATAAGCTACAGCACAAGCCGTCGCCGCGCCTGAGAATAAGCCGCCTAGAATACGGGATACATACATGATCCATAAATGATCATTGGCGAAGCCGAAAATTAAGAAACTCACACTAAAGCCTAGCAGTCCGATGAGAATTATCGGTCTACGCCCAATACGATCCGATAAGCCTCCCCAGATGGGAGACATTAAGAAGGAAGCTGCTGAGTACACCGACAAGAGTACGGCGTTATGAAACTTCGCTCCCGCTCCAGTCACGACTTCTGGCAACACTGGAATGATAATTCCGAAACCAATAAAGATCGTCATCAGCAACAACATGATGATTCCAATCTGTTTATTCATGATGCATTAAGCCTCCAAACCAATTCTTTTTCCTTATCGTACCATACCTTTTTTGGGGATGGAAATGAACATTTGAAGAACAAGTAACAAGATAAGTACAAATCCACTTGTAAGGAAAGGCGCATGATATCCGTATACGTCCCAAAGCTTACCCGACACAATAGGGCCTACGATCATCCCACATCCTTCAATCGTGAGGAAAAAACCCCAGACTGCCCCTCTTTTCTCAGGTGGAATGGCAGAAGCAATCAACGCATTCCAAGAAGGAATAATGAAAGCATAACCTACACCAAGCAGCGCCACTAAGATGTACAGCATGCTCATGGATTTCACGTAAGTGAAAAGAAGTAAGGCTGCTGCACTAAGTGTAAACCCGATAAGTAAAAACGGGCGAATCCCTAAGCGGTCTACCATTTTGCCCATTGGAATCAGAAATATGACGGTAACCGCACCTCCAGCGACCAAAAATAGGCTGTATTGAAAAGAAGATAGCATCAATACTTCTTTGGCATATAGCGTTAGAATCGGTGTTAATATCCCAAGAGCAAATGTCTGAGCAAACATAGCCGGAAACATCAGTGGACTGATCGACATCGATTTCCGAACCTCGCTTAAATAGGTAGATACACGATGTAACCAAGTAGGCTTTTGTACGTGATGCAACTTGAGGGCAACCTGTTCCTCTTCTAAATCACGAGCGGTGTTAGCTACCTTCTGTTTGCGTGGAAGCATGAGCGCGACCAGCACGACTACTGTCATACAGCCGATAAGCAGCTTGAATGCAAAGGCATAGTTATTCTCACCAACGAAGAAGTTAATCGCCACAGGACCAAGCCCTACCCCAGACAACCATGCCATATAAACGACACTCATGATCGTCGCTTTCCCCTCATCGCCTGCTACTTCAGTCGTTCCTGTAATAACACATGGCCACAATGGGGCTGTCCCAAATCCGAGTAGTGCACAACCAACGATCATCCACAAATATTGGGTTGTGATTGCCATGATAATAACGGAAAGGAAAGTCAACAACACACCTGTTAGCATAGTCACACGATAACCTAGCCGATCAATAATCCAACCCACAGGTGTACGTAATACATTATCGCCAATATATTGCGCAGCCAACGTCCATCCGATAACAAATGCAGAAGCACCGAGCGCTGTTGTCATGTAAACCGGCAAAACGGTTAAAAGTAAGGCTCCCTTTACAAATTCTACGACGAACATAATAATTAACAATTCCATCACAAATGGTGAGAAAAGCCGATTATCCCGCCATTTTCGCATCCAAATCATCCGATTTCTCCTTTTTTTTGCCTATTTATACTTCTTCGTGTTAGTTTGACCCCATTTTGTGCAAACTATTTTGAAAAAATTAACTTGCATCATATCTCTAGTTTGATATACTCATTTTGTTTGTTGCAACTTTTGGACAAGCAATCCACGATAGAAGGGAAGCGATAATCAGGTGGATCATACCCGTACACCCCTGTTCTCTGCATTGCTTGCGCATGCGGAAAGAAATCCAATTCAGTTTCACATTCCTGGCCATAAAAAAGGAGTCGGCATGGACCCGGAGTTTCGTGCTTTCATAGGCGATAATGCCCTTTCCATCGACCTCATCAATATAGCACCGCTAGATGATCTTCATCAGCCGATGGGCGTTATTGAAGAAGCTCAGAAGCTGGCTGCACATGCGTTTGGCGCGGATCACACGTTCTTCTCTGTGCAAGGCACGAGCGGAGCGATTATGACAATGATTATGACCGTTTGTTCCGAAGGCGATAAAATTATCGTGCCGCGGAATGTCCATAAATCCGTACTAGCCGCAATTATTTTCGTTGGAGCTAAGCCTGTTTTCATTCAACCTGCACGTGATAAAAATCTAGGAATTGATCACGGCATTCCGACTCGTTCTGTTCGCCGTGCACTCGAAAAGCATCCGGACGCGAAAGCCGTACTTGTCATTAATCCTACCTATTATGGCGTATGTACGAACCTTAAGGAAATCGTAGATCTCGTGCACAGCTACAATATGCCCGTTCTTGTAGATGAAGCGCATGGTGTGCTTATTCATTTCCACGAGAAACTGCCGATGTCTGCTATGGATGCTGGTGCTGATATGGCGGCTACAAGTGTACATAAGCTTGGTGGTTCCATGACGCAAAGCTCTGTCCTCAATGTCAAAGGAAATCGCGTGAATCCGAAACGTATTCAGACGATCATTTCGATGCTGACTACGACGTCAACTTCGTATATTTTACTAGGTTCGTTAGATACATCTCGCCGTCACCTTGCTCTGAACGGACGTGAAATGGCAGAACGCACGATTCAGCTTGCTCACTACGCGCGTAAGCAAATCAACGAGATTCCGAACCTCTATTGCTTCGGGGAAGAAATCCTCGGGGATGAAGCCACTTACGCTTATGATCCTACCAAAATCTGCGTACACGTTCGTAAGCTAGGTGTCACGGGCTTTGAAGTAGAGAATTGGCTGCGAGATCACTACAATATCGAAGTCGAGATGAGTGACATGTACAACATCCTCTGTCTTTTCACACCAGGAGACACACCAGAGAATGTAGACATTCTATTAACGGCTTTGCGAGAGTTATCTCACATCAATGATGATGTTGCCGAAGTTAAAGAAGTTGTCATCAAGGTTCCTGCAATCCCACAATTGACATTGACACCACGTGATGCTTTCTATGGAGAAACGGAAATCCTTCCTTTTAAAGACTCTGCGGATCGAATCATTGCTGAATTTATCTATGTGTACCCGCCCGGCATTCCGATCTTGCTCCCTGGTGAAGTAATTACCCAAGAGCTAATTGATTATATTGTTGAGCATGTAGAGGTCGGATTACCTGTTAAAGGGCCTGAAGACCGTAGTGTCCAACAGGTGAAAGTGATCGTAGAAACACAAGCCATCTTCTAAGCTCTCTACTCTGAGGGATATATTGTAAAACCGTTTACATGATGCTATGATATGGGTGATGTTTTGCGAATGAGGTGATCAAGGAATGGCTCAAAGCGCTTATATTAAATTCGTAACAGGATCCGCTGTCGCGGCACTTACCTTGGATGAAATCAAGGACAAGCTGCTGCATTATCGGGATCAACTTAGCCTGACAGCCAAACAGCTTGGTTGGGAATATGACGAAGCCGGATTCCCTTATACGATTGAGACGAAGCCCGAAGGCGAAGGCAAATGGTTTTATTTGAAAGGCACCAACGCTTTATATCATACAATCGTTGTTGGGGTCGGTTCTGAACAAAACCAGGAGCAAGAGCGCCAGTTCGTGCAATTCGTATTACCAGACAATGCTACACATGGTGACAAGAGCAAAGGCAATGAATTCTGCAAATATTTGGGCAAACTTCTGAAAGCTGAACTTCATCTATTTAACGGTAGAATCATGTATTTCAATCCTAGAAAATGAATAAACACAAACAGAAACCCCCTAACAGATCACTCTGCTAGGGGGTTCTTATGTATAGCTCTTATTCTTCGCCTTCTTGAGCCACGATTTCATTGTAAATCGTTACTACACGTTCCCACTCTTCTTCATCTTCAATGTTAACGAGGAATGCATCTTCGTCCTCTTCTTCAACACGGAAAATCACGCCGTCTGCTTCAGGATCATTACGATCGAGTAAAACAGCATACGCTTGCTCCTGAGATTGGAAGGTATATACCATGACCATTTCATGTTCTACACCGTTCTCGTCCGTTACGATAAAAACGTCTTCCCCTTGCTCGTCGTGATCGTGGTCACAGTCCGGGCCGTGCACATGCTTCTCATCGCTCACAGGCAGAACCTCATTTCATTAAGTAATAAGTTACTTAAATATCCTAACATTTTCATATTAAGAGGTCAAACCAGATAATCCCTGCTTGCGTTACTCCGATTGAATTTGCTTTTCCGAAACGACAGAGTACTCATTGCTTCCATTTTGCTGCATAGCAAATTTAACAACATAGGTACCCGCTTCATCGAATGAAACACCATATACAGGTACCTTCAACCAGAACGATTCTTTGGAATCGGAGATTGATTTATCGACAGGTGTAATCACACTTTTTCCACTTGGAGAAACAATGGAAACGCGAACGGAATTAATGCCTGTTTTCAAGTTGTCTACCTGTGCGAACACGATAAAATCCGCTTGTTTGCCTCGTTCAACAACGCCGAAAGGGACGATCGCCGAATCTTTACGAACTTCCGTAGTAAAGAACATATGTACATTGGGCTTAAACAAATAAGCTGTTTTACTCGCATCATCCCATCTGAGAAGGGACTGTAGAGCATCGCTCATTGCACGTAATGGAAGTACCGTCTTGCCATCCACAATAAGCGGCGGAACATCGGAATCTGCGAATTCCTTCGTTTGATTGTTTACGACTAATCTAGCGATACTATACCCTTTATAATCCCCCCATATCGATGAGGCTACTACCGCAGCCGTACTTAAAACAAAGAACACAACCATCAACGTAAAAATGCGCTGAACTTTCATCTCTCTTTAACCTCCAACCTCGTTAGTCATCTGTCTGTCTGCATCTTTATACGCCGATGTTTAGGAAGAGTTGCGATGAATTTAACATTTTGCAATAAAATTAAGTACACGCTTAATATATGCTTCTGATTCAAGCTGAAAGGAACCGACATGCCCTGCTTTCTCTGTAATCCATAGCTCAAAATCCTCTGGATGACGCTTGTACATCTGGGAACTATTGGTATAAGGAATGGCTTGATCGTCTTTACTGTGAATGAACAAAATCGGCCTTGGCACAATTCGGTCAACGGCAGCTAATGCATCAACAGCATGGGGATTCACGCCTATCAATTTTGGCAAAATAAATAGAATCAACGGGGTAAAAGGGTAGCGTGGAAGCTTCGACCACACCGGTAAATTTTCTTTGAGATAAGGGAGCAATTGGCTGAATGCGCTGTCCGTAATGACACCTGCCACATCTTTCGCCTCAGCAGCAGCTAAGATCGACGACGTGCCTCCCATCGAAAATCCAAGTAATATAATTTCCGTTGGTTTGCAAGCATAGCTCTGGACCCAATCGATAGCACCAAGGATGTCTTCCTTCTCTAGGAAGCCAATTGTCGTTGTTTTCCCTTCTGAACGTCCTGAGTTCCGAAAATCAAACATCAGAACATGATAGCCAGCATTCACAAGTGCTTGAGCCAATGACAAGGCTGGAAGACCTTTTTCTAGTCGTGTACCCGCATAACCATGTGACATGATGACTGTCTTGGTTTCAGGTAAAGACTGCGCTTGGGGCGATTCCAAGTACCAGCCATCTAACAGTACCCCCTCTGTTCGGCTTGGGAATGAGACATCCTTTCGGTGCAAGTTATAATTCTCTGGGGTATCATCCACAATCTTCCGTTTAGGATGCGTTAGTTGCCACCCCACATAGGTTGAAAGTCCAACAACACCAAGCACAATCAGCAAAAGAATACCACTAACTAGTAACCCAATCATTTTGAAATCAACACCTTCTATTTGTTTACTTTCACTATACTGTTTCTTTATTTCTATATATAGTGGTTGAAAGTCAGCAACCTCCCATGTTACATTAGAAAAAGATGGATTTTGTCGAAAATTGGAGGACACTGAATGAGTTTGCAAATTCAAATGTTGGGAACCGGCAGTGCCTTTTCCAAATTGTATTACAATACAAGTGCATTAATTCGAACTACCGATGCCACTATTCTTATTGATTGTGGACCCACAGTGCCTAAATCACTTAGCGAGATTGCGATAGAGCTAGATCAAATTGATGGAATTTTCATTTCACATATTCATGCTGATCATATAGGTGGCCTTGAAGAAGTAGCCTTTCGTTTATTCTATCAATATAACCGCAAACGCTTGACGCTTTATGTTACAGAGGCATTAGCTGGAGTTCTTTGGGAAAATAGTTTGAAAGGCGGACTTTATAATCCGGAGGATGGTTTCCATCAGCTTCAGGACTATTTCGAACTCGTTTTTCTACAGGAAAGAGTTCCTTATCAACTATCACCTGAGCTTACAATTGAAATCGTCCCTACCTTGCACGTTGCTCAGAAACTTAACTATTCGATTTTTATTAATCACCGGACATTCTATAGTGCTGATTTGCAATTTAATAAAGACTTTCTCCTCAACGAAGTTGCCCATACAAGAAATTGTCACACCATTTTTCACGATTGTCAATTAAGCGGACCAGGCTATGTTCATACAACATTGGAAGAACTACTTACCCTCCCAGAGGATATTCAGAAACTCATATATTTGATGCATTATGACGATCACATGACAGAATTCATTGGTCAAACAGGTCCCATGACCTTTATCCACAAACATGAAATCATCAAGATCTCCGATTGATCTTGCTGCAAGCTGAAGCCTTGAGAATTAATTTTCTCAGGGCTTCTTTCGATAATTCCCCCCATCATTTCTCATTTTTTTTTCGTGAACAGCAGGGATTTTATGACAAGCATAGAACATGTCACAAGAGTGTATGAACGGAGGAAATTTCCAATCGGGAGCTGATACGGTGAATATCAATGGGTTTTATTATGTGTATGTAATCTTGTATGGCCTATATACGATTTATCTGCACGCGGACTTGAATATCCCTTTGTTTCTTCTAGCTGTTTGTCTATTTGTCTTATCCGTTCGATTCCACTCTTCACATCCGGCTATACCTTGGCTTCAACTACTCCTTCTTGGTTCACTTCACGTACTTGGACAATCTGCCTTATGCTATCCTTTATTTTTATTAGCGCTTTCACATTATTCCTACAAGGAAGAAAATAAGTGGAGAGCATGGGGACTATCCGTAAGCGCCATGATCATTTATTTATCTACGGTTAATTCCATCACACATTCGGCATCTAGAGAAAACATGTTTGGATTTATGAGTATCCTCGACTTTGCTGCCGTCACTTGGCTAACACGAACCATCCATCTCCGCAGTGGCAAATTGGAACGTATCCGCAATGAGCGTCATTTATTAACGCAAAAAGACTCCCTTACTGGTCTCTATAATTATGAAGAATGTCATCGAAGACTCGAGCAGCAAATCAAACTTCATCAGCCCCTTGTGCTGTTTCTTATCGACTGCACGGATCTGAAGGCAATGAATACCTCTGGTGGATTTCAAGCTGGTAATTTCGTGCTAAAGCAAATGGCTGATCTCCTTCAAATCCTATTCAAAGAAGCACTATTTATCTCGCGATATGGCGGCGATGAATTCGCTGTCGTTATGCCGCTTAACAAAGATTTTCTGACAACAGCCTCCTATCAACAGAAGCTGGATTCTGAACTCCCTAAGCTTACTGGGATTCAAAATACATATGGTATTGCCATCTTTCCACAAGACGCGCTGACGAAAGATGATCTTATTTTGCACGCAGAGCATAATCTATTTATGAAGAAACGTGAATCTTGGTTAAAACGCGAAGAGCAAATGCAGCGCTCAGAGAAACTGCGTGTCGTTGGCGAACTAGCTTCTGGTATGGCTCATGAGATTCGAAATCCCTTAACAACGGTGAAAGGTTTTCTGCAATTATCAAAAGCAAGCGATTACAATATTGAAAATTGGTACGGACTCATCATGGATGAGATTGATCGGATGAGTGATTTAACGGGTGAGTTCCTTCAATTCTCTAAGCCACACCAAACTGTCTTTCAAACCCATTCGTTGAATGAATGCGTGCTCAAAGTTATTTCGCTCATTGAGTCAGAAGCGACCAGCTCGGGACATGAGATCCATTTTTATGAGTCAACCTATGCCGTTCACATGCTTATGGATCAAGATAAAATGATACAACTCTTGTTAAACATGATGAAGAATGCTTGCGAAGCCATGGAATCAAACGGTTCCATCCACATGAAATTAAGCCGCGATCAGAAGAACGCGACTTTAGTCATTGCGGATAATGGTCCTGGCATACCGAGTGATCAACTCGACAAGATTTTCCATCCCTTCTTTACAACCAAAGAAACGGGTACAGGTTTGGGATTATCGATTTGCTATAAAATCGTACAGGATCATCAAGGTACATTAGAAGTAGAGAGTGAGCTCGGTATAGGGACGCGATTTATTCTTACTTTCCCACTTGCCGTTAATATGACCAATGGGAATGACAATTCAGCTGTAAGTTAAAGAGTTTTCTTCATTCTGACATGCAGAATTCCGGCATCATAGAATGGCTCATCGGAGATCACCGTATAGCCTAACTGACTGTAAAAGCCCTCTGCTTGACATTGCGCATCTAGAATCGCATATTTGCAACCTAGCTCGAGAGCCTGTTGTTCCATAGCATGTATGAGTTGTTTCCCAAGCGATCTTCCTCTATACGCTTTCAAGACAGCGACACGTTGCAATTTGGCTGTTGCTTCTTGGTATTCATACCATCTGGAAGCCGCAATCGGAACTTCACCATCCATGATGAGCAAATGATGGCAGGCTTCAGGAGACTCGTCCTTTTCATCCATCTCAAGATCTGCGGGTACTTGCTGTTCATCCACAAATACGTTAAATCGCACAGCAAAACAAGCTTTCAGTTGATCCATTGTTGTAACACGAATCGTTTCCATGTGGGCATCTTCCTCTCTAAGATCGTTTCTTGATCTTATCCCATTCCGGAAAAGTTGTCCACAGGAGTGATTATACCTTTTACTTTCGTTCCAACAAGTAGCTGCAAGCACCAATCGCAAATCCTAACAGAGCACCAGCTGCAACTTCCCGTGGTAAATGGCCTAATCGTTCCTTTAGCGCTTTCCTTCTTCTGGCGTGATAAATCCCCGGGTGCTGCAGTGCAATTCGCTCAACCTGTTCGTCTAAATCATTCACTTCTACCGCGATTTCGCCAGCGGATCTACGAATGCCCATCGCATCATACATGACGACAGCACCGAATATGGAGCTAACCGCGAAATCTATGGCTGAAAAGCCTCTTTTCATCCCAATGTAGGTAGCGAGGGCCGTAACGCCAGAAGAATGCGAACTCGGCATTCCACCAGTTTGAACCAATTGTGACCAATCCCATTTTTTACTGAACATATACGTTAATGGTAATTTGATGGCTTGAGCGGCACCTATACCGATCACAGCTGTAGTCAATGCTCGATTCATTTCCATTCACCTCACTACTAGCATCCATCACAGGTTTAGATTCTATGCGCAAAGTTTGCTATACTAGACACATTGATTCTTTTGTAAGGAGTGTGACTGATGAATATCGCTTTTTTCCTGTTACCTAAATCCGAGGTCATTACCGCGACTCCACAAGCAACCCTTCGTCAAACGTTGGAGCGCATGGAGTACCATCGATATACCGCTGTTCCGATCCTTTCTGATGATGGTCATTATGTAGGAACCGTTACGGAAGGAGATTTACTTTGGTTTCTCAAAAATGCAGCGCATATCGGCTTTGAGAACGCTCACCGCCATGTACTTGAAGAGGTTCCTTTACGTGTTAAAAATAAACCCGTTCATATTCATGCTGACATGGTTGACCTGATTGATTTGGCAAAAGCACAAAACTTCGTACCTGTCGTCGATGATTCCGACAAATTCATTGGAATTGTCAGACGTAGCGAAATTATCGAGTATTGCGCCAAACAAATGAATTTACAAGCCAACGCTGTACAGTCCTAATTTTATTACTTTATAGGCATAGTAAAAAGGCTGAGAGAACTCAGCCTTTTTTGTTTTTTTACATGGGATAAAGTTACTGCACTTGTCCATTGGAAGAAGCCTTGGACGAGACAAATTCGCTCGCCCAATCAACCATCCCATTCATTAATGTCAAAATGAGATTCACCGCATCCTTTTCCGTTAGCGAGCCATTCGATTGACTGCTGACGTACTGGGACGTCTTTTGTTCCAGTTTCACGACTAAATCTTTAATTTTCAAAAGTTCATTCGCCAAATCAGTGACTTGCTGATTATTTGAATTCCCTTGGTCTGATTTCATATTTTGACCTTGATTTTGACCTTGATTCTGATTCTGATTCTGATTCTGATTCTGACCCTGTGGTTGGCCTTGAGCTTGTGATTGACCTTGACCTTGACCTTGACCTTGACTTTGGCCTTGGCCTTGACCTTGGGACGTATCTTGTGTCGAGTCGTTTGACGAAGCAGTTCCATTGCTAGAGGAAGCTTGCTGCTGCCCCTGGCTGTCTTGTGAGCCTTGCGCACTTGATATCAACATTTTTTTGACTTGCTCTAATTCAATGAGTACCATATCATTTTGTTTGGTTAATTCATCCATTTGCAGCTTGAGATCCTGTGTTTTGATCATGTTGTCGAAACCCTTCCTTCCCTTATTTCACAGCACCGCATGCAATCCGCTTACCCGAATTGCCAGATGGATCTGTTTTCAAATCATCTGCCTTCTCATGAATAACTAAACTAGTTCCGCCCGGTTTAAATAGCGAGTTAGGCTTATCCTTTTCTAAGACGACGGCTTTCGTAACACTGCTAAATCGCCCATTACCTTGTGCATCTACAATGAGATTTGGCAAATCACCGGCATGTGCACCCTTCGGATTAAGGAAGCCATGCTCCTTCATATGTGGATTGAAATGCGCTCCTGCCGAATCAAACGTTGGTGCTTCACATATAGCCTTCTCATGAATGTGCAGACCATGAAGGCCAGGAGAAAGTCCGCTGACTTCTACATCCATCTGTACACCGTCTCTAACAGCGGTTAATTGCGCAGAACCTACTGATTGGTTATTAGATCCTATGAGCGCTACACGAATCGTTTCCGGCGATGTGGTGGCCTCTGATACTGAGGTACTTCGAACTGACTGGCACCCTGTCACTATCATGAGACCCAAGCTAGCCGTCATCATCATTTGAACTGTTTTCATATTGTACAATCCTCCTGTAAAACCACACTTTGGTATATTCTACCCTTAGGATGCACAACTGCCCTTCACGATAACCACATACCAACTAACAAATTTTCTAATTCATCCTTTGAAAAGACAAAAAACCTGCAATCTTTCGATTACAGGCGTCCTCTTCCATGTTCGTTTTAAATGAGATTATAAAATAGTCATAAGCTTAGCGATGATTTGTAGGTTTTCTAATTTTCGTTTGTAAAAGTGAAATTCCACCTTCGTATGCTCAACCGCGTCTTCCATCTGTAAAACCTGTTTCTGCAACTCTTTCGTGTATGGCCATAATTCCGCCTGCCGCTGCAGCTCATTCTTTCCTGTTACTAGCCCTTCACCAATCACTTCATACTCCTTCGTTAGAAGCATATGCTTTGCCCAATTCAATTCAGATACGGCATCGACATAAATGGCTTCCGCTTGTTTCAATAACTCCGGTACAAGTTGTAGCTCTAAAATAACATCCGACCGATTCATTCGGATTCCTCCTATGAGTTTTCATAGAAACTCAGCATAGTAAAACAATAAATATTGTTGCCTAGCCTCATTTATATTCATAGTAAAACAAAACATGCACACCAGCTGAAACCCGCGAAAATAGCGGATTTTCTCCTTGTATTCGACTTGTTTTGCAAGACAATTCCGCTATAGAATGACAAAACTATTAAGTCTACATTAAATCTGATAGATTCGCTCTCAACCTACTTGTATAACCTATTAGAAGTGCTACAATGTTACTATACGTATCAGAGGAGGTGACAAAAATGAGCCAAGAAGAAGAAGTAGTACAACAAAATGAGCAAGAAGAAAACTCTGCTGAATCCACTGAAGAAGTGGTAAGTCAAGAGGCTGAAGAAGTAATCGCTGAAGCGATTGAAGAAGCAGCTGCTGCAGAGGAAGAAGCAGAACAATCCGAAGAATAATGTAACCGTTATCATACATGATCAAATATCCCCCTCAACTTCACAGTTGGGGGTTTATTGATTTTACATACTAAAAAATTTATTTTTTTTGATTTCAACGAATAAATAATCTGAACATTCAAATAATACAGGTGTACCAATAAAAAGGAGATGATTTTGAATGGCTAACAGATCAAACACTTTAGTCGTACAAGAAGCAAAGGCAGCACTTGATCAAATGAAGTATGAAGTCGCTCAGGAAATTGGTGTCCCTCTCTCCCCTTCTGGTTACAACGGTAATTTGGCAACACGTGATGCTGGCTCAATCGGTGGCAACATCACAAAAAGATTAGTGCAAATGGCTGAACAATCTTTAGGCGGCTACAAACGCTAATCCTTTGATGTAGGAGCAAGCTCAAAAAAGACTGAATCACTCTATCCTCCTTAGAGTGACTTTCAGTCTTTTTTCTCTTTCCTTCAAATTCCTCCGATTTTCCTTGAATTTCCTCACCAGTTTACACTAACATCTATAATTAATCCTCTGGTTTTAGTATGATAACCTTGCTCGGATACCCGAAAAAGGAGTGTTGAAACCATGACCACGCAATACGAAATTTTCCGCGATCCTTTCCGCATGTTAATTCTTCTGGCCACATTAGTGAGCGAAAAGCAAAACGAATCAGCCCTGCAATTTGACAAAGTACCTTTTTTTGAAAATGATACCTTTCTTATTCAGCATGACAAGTTTGTGTACAAGAAAAATCTTACAGAAATCACTTGGTTTCAATTTTTGGGAAGAGACATCGCTTGCAGTAAAGACCTCACACGTGAAGAGTATAACAAAATGTTCGTTGATTGCCTTGCGTCCTTATACCACATCACATAAAAAAGAAGGAGTAGATCACTTGGATCTGCTCCTTCGCCTATTTCCATTACTTCTTCTTCACTTCTTCTACAAAAACGTCACTTGCGTCGCGCGTGCTTCCGAGCTCAAGAATCGTATATTTCTTCTCGCCGATCATGATCACATCTTCCACTTCAGGCAGTGGATCGCCAAGGTATACCGTACCTAAATACACATTACTACTCTTCAAACGTAAATTCCAACGATGTTGTTGTTTCGTCATAGCCAATCCTCCCAAACTCTAATGTTCTCAAGTTACCATAAATTCACGCAAGATGAAAGCTATACTAGGAAACATCGCTGAATTATGGTACATTAATTTCACTTCCATGACCAGAGAGGCTGACATCTTGCAATGACATCACGAGGAATTACACCGGATGAGCTATCCCTTCTACTCGCTAAAGAAACAGATTCTCCACTCGAACAATCGGAGCCATTCTCCTTCATTCCGCGGTCCAAAAAGAGACGAAAACCTTATTCCATCCTGCATAAGCTGATCTTTTTCTGGCGGAAGTAACGCAGCCCAACAATTGACAATCTCTCGTTTTTTTGGTATATTGATACCTGTATCTATAAACGACTTGTTAGCTCAGCTGGGAGAGCACTATCTTGACAGGGTAGGGGTCAGTGGTTCGAGCCCACTACAGGTCATACCGCGAAAGACGATTAAACCCTTGATTCATAAGGGTTTTTTTGTTTCCTAAAATTATTAGTATTGGGAAACATAATTTCAGGGGGCATTTTAGGGGGCATAAAAATGATTGAAACATTTTTGCCACAAGGAAAGAAGTGTCTCAATCAGTTTGCGAAAAAAAAGGGAGCATGATAAGTGCCCCACGATAAATCTTCTATGCTTTCTTCCGTCTCCTCTCGTCAATCAATACTTTCAGTAACAATAAATCCTTGTATACTAGAGTCTTATCTCTCACCGATTGAACCCATTGCCATTCCTCTAATGTGCCTTCGTTATAAGCATCACCCAGATTAGCATCCAATTCTGTCCATGCCCAATCTTCGTATTCAAGTACTTTATT
This sequence comes from Paenibacillus plantarum, assembly GCF_013141695.1. Classification (GTDB taxonomy): domain Bacteria; phylum Bacillota; class Bacilli; order Paenibacillales; family NBRC-103111; genus Paenibacillus_E; species Paenibacillus_E plantarum. The sequence continues at coordinate 423,075 of NZ_WHNY01000075.1, read as the reverse complement.
CATAACGTCATCCTCTTCTAATTCTGGTAACTTCGCACCTTTAATCAAGTCGTTAATGCTTAAACCAAAGCACATTTCAAAGTGTGGAAAATCAACGATACCTTCCTTCTGATATGTCCAATCTCCACTACAAACAAATCCTAATAACTTACCAATCTCTCCAACTCTTCTCCACTTGTCATTAACTGTCCACAAGACGTTGTAACCGTCATCAGCAATCAAGGCGAAGTCAATGCTAGACCGTAGTTATGATAGCTATATCCAGCCCTAGCATTCGTTACAATTGATCCTACTGTTGTCCTCCCTTGAGCATATAAGGCTGCTTGCTCATCCATTGTGCGCAATCCTTGAACTATTACAATGTTAATACCTTCGCCATACGTGGCTATAATCAATTGTCTTGCCCTCTGAGCAACAGTAGAATGTAGTTTGCTAACTCGTGCTTCACTCTTGGCCAATATTTGGGCGAGATTTAGCATCAAACTCCACTCTTTCCTTTAAACACCCCGAGATCATCTTAGATTCAACAGTTACACCTAATACAATCGACGCAGCATAACTAATTACATTAGCATAAAAATCAATTTCGGTATCTGAAATTCCATGTCCGTAATGACCAGCAATCATGTTACCGATACCACAGATCGCTAGTACGAGAGATAAATAACGAAGTACTTTAACTTTATCAATAACCATTTTTTATTTCTCCTTTTAATAATTCTAGACACAGCAAAAAAGCCACTCCGTGGTTGGAGTGACTTGTAAAATTAGCAAAGTTGATGATTTGGATCAAACCAAACTACGTTAAATACATTACCGATGAAGAAGCCGTGAATTCTGCCATGTTCATTGACTGAAATTGCAAACTGCCAAGGTTTATCGACTATCTCATCCTCTTTGGGTATGCCAAATGACTTCTCGGTCGATCTGTCCCAGTCAATATCATGGAATCTCAAAGTATCTCTTTTATCATAAGATGAACAGAGTCTTTGTACCGTATGCGAAGATATACCCTTCATTCTTTCGATAAACTTTAAAAAATATGTAACCTGCCTATCACTAATTTGAAACTTTTCATGATTGACATCAAGATATTTGAATGAGAACTTGACTAATGAATCATAGCTTTGAATATCTTCTTTATTACTACCCACTCCAGAAGCCTTCCTATCTTCATGGACAGGTTTTTTGAATTTTTTAGCCAATAGGAGTCACATACTCTCTGTAATAATTTATCATCCATTGGTTCTCGATGGCATTATCACAGGGCATATCGTCAGGCAATCCTTTTCTAGCAATTCTCCAAGGATCTTCTTTATGTGTTTGAGACTCAAGTTCATACGCAGTCATTCCAAAATATTCGTCAACAATATCATCCATAAAGCCTGCTGTGCTAGATCCAACTTCTTTATTGAATTTATCTATAAAGTCTTGATTCAAATCTTCACGAATGATCGGTTTCCAACTATGCTTTTTATAAATATTGTACAAGTCTCTTATGACAGGGCCGTGAACCCATGCTTCGAATTTTGCATCAAATAACTCTTCGCCATAAATAGCTAAATGCCATGCTTGTGCATAATAGCAAAGTTTTTGTAGTTTTAAGTTTGAAATTAAGTTTCCTGTTTCATTTGACAAACTAATAAAATAATCAGCCACATCATTAAAAGTGACCTTCGACATATAGATAACCTCCAAACATTACTTTTAAGATGAATAAAAACACGAACAAAATACGAACAACAACTCACATATATTATGCCACATTTACGTACTTTTGTATACATGATATTGTCAAGTAGTGGAAATAATACAAACAACCACTCACACCTTAGCCAATATTAGGTAACTCAATTGTCTGTCCAGCAAGTGAGTGAGTGCAATCGGGTAGGTATTGGATGGTACCGTTAGTAACAAAGGAGTGACAGGTGTAATTACTTCCATAAAGCAGCGATTGCAACCACAACAGCAACAACAGCCACTTGTCCCCAAGCAGGAGCAAGTTGTTTGTTTGCTTTACTATTGTCGCGGATCTCACTTAGTCCACGTTCTAGACCATCGATTTTTTCGTCTCTGAGTTAAACTCGCTCTGTAGAAGATCCTTGGTTACATGAATATCATGACAGTAATTGGGATCCAAAGAGTTAGAGCCTCGGGAAAGAGATGGCGTGCGAGTTACCAGGAGAACGGTGTTTTAGGCCTGAAGGATACGAGAAGCCAAGAATCATTGCTTTATCCGTTTCTTGAAAGTGTCACTAAGTTCGAACTCAATCTGCTCCTTGAAGTGCTCCGCTATTAATCGGATTGAGTATGTTTTGCTTTTGGATCCTAGTTTGTAGCAACCTTCACGTAGTGGAGAAAGCTTTGCACTTCTCAAAGTTGAAATAAAAAACTAGTGATCGACTTTCTCCGCTCTGTTTACTGCCTTGTACAGCTTTTCGAATGCTATGTTCACCCGAAGGACAAATAACAAAGTTAGCGTCTTTGTTGTATTCGAAGCCTTCTTGTTTTAAACCTCCACTATGAACAATTGAGTTAAGAGGAACAACTAGTTGAATCTGTTCTTCCTTCATTTCGACCAAGTTATCTTTACCAGAGTAGGCCGTGTCTGCAATAACTTCCGTAATCTTCATACCATTTTCTTGTGATTGTGCTAACAGTTTTGGGAATTGTTTACCGTCATCCGCACTACCAGCTGTTAAGACTACGGCAGTAATTATCTATTCTTCCGTCATAGCCAAGTGTTCTTTGTAACCAAAGAATGATTTATATTGCTTTTCCATCCAAACCTTGCATCTGGATCTATCGCTGAAAGAATCCCTTTTTGAGAAAGTAAACGCTCATCCTCCACAATTTGCTACTCAATTCGTAGTTTCTCCAATAAGGCACCTTCATGGTCAGGAACCATTTCTTCAACCTTTTCTCCCAATGCAGGTAGTTTCTTCTGCAACTTCGGGTGTCGTTTGATTACCGTTCGAAACAGTCGCTTGGCAGCATCTCGAAGTACATCTAGTGGACGTTGTTTTTGACTCGCGGCTAGCGTATGAGTTGCATCCATAATGATAGTTATGGATTTAATTAGACCTTGTTCGATACATTGCTGAACAACTCGCTTTAACACAACGTCTACTTGACTTGCACCTAAGCGGTGATTACGAAAACGAGATAACTGTGATGAATCTGGAAGTGCATCTTCTGGATTAAGCCCCGCAAACCATTTGCATGCAAGATTAACCTGTGTTTCCTGAATGATTCGCTCGTCAGAGAGATTGTAAAGGATCTGAAGAAATACTAGCCGAAAAAGCAGCTCCGGCTCATTAGCTGGTCTGCCATAGTACACACAATATGAGTCTTTAACTAGTTCGCGAATAAAGCCGAAATTGACAGTTTCATTAATTTTTCAAAGCAAGTGATCTTTAGGAATGAGTTTATATAATTCCGCATGAAATGATTCGGTTAATTGTTTGCCAGAGGATAACATGAAATTTCAGCTCCGCTTTTCCTTTTCTTCCATTATACAACAAACCCAGTACCTATGCGGCACTGGAGCTGTTTTTACAGATTCTGTATTCGTTTTGCAGTGGTCTCCACTATTGGCTGCTTTTTTCGTTATCTGTATTATCTAAAGCCTGTATAATATTTTTTAATCCTTCATCTGTAAATTCCAGATCATTATTAATCCAACCAAATTCCTCACAAAGTGCGATTAATTCATCATCTTTAACTTCTTTAAGTCTAGTATTTATGTAATCATTAAATTCCCCTATTGTTAAATATTCCAAAAAATTTTCATTTATGTTTAATATAGGAATAATTGTTCGTCTTATATATTCATGTAAACTAACTGGAGGCTTATGTTTTGTCGCAAGGTTAATTGCACTATTGTTATTAATATAATCATCAAAAAGTAATTCCGAAATAGTACCATCCTTCTTTGTTCGAAAATGTGATCTAATGAACTTTCCGCTGCTTATATTTTCATTCACCCACATCAATGTTTCACGAACACTTTTAATTTCATTAATTTGTTCATCAATAACTTTTTGTGAAGTATTGATTTGGAAAAATTTGTTAGCAAAATCAAGAAACTGGTCAGTTTGATACATGTAAAATCCAACATTTGCTTTTCTTTTCATTTCTTGAATTAATGATGGCTGTGGCCCAATTATTTTTCCACTTTCTTTCTTCCACCAATCTTCTTTAACATCATCAGTTACAAGAATTATCGATTTATTTTCTTGAATTGCTTTCTCAAGAATTTGAAACCATAAAATTAGATCTCCAAATTTACTTTCCAGTACTAAATCATCAAAATATTTTTTCTCTGTTTTTGAAATATCTTTATACCCTGGTGGAATTTTATTTATATATCTTTTTTCGCCTATTTCATTGATTTCGGTAAGTTTTTCCTGTGTATAAGGATCTCCAATTCTATTTGACAATAAACTAGTAAGCTTATCACCAATTTCATCATTATTAAGCAAATTCGGATGTGTTTCCTTCTTTGTTTTTATTTCAAAGCAGAGAACATCAACAGTTTCTTTAATTTTTATATATATGTCACTGACATCGATAGTTAAATGACGAGAAAATTTATCAATTTCAGATTTGATTTCGTTTAATTTTGAAAGCAAGATTTTGTTGATATTGTCGTATGCATTTTCTTGCTTAATAATTTCAGTAAGCCTATTTTCTTGATATTCCAATGCAGCTTGATGTGGGACCCAGAGTCGATCATTAATTACTTCGAATATTGTAAATAGTGAATCTCTAAGATGACTAGAATACCTATAACAATTAAGAAGTACATTAGCATCAAAAACAAAAATAGCTTCGTTCCACAATTGATCAAATTCTTGTACAGTTGGTCTATAATAACTTATGAATTTTTCTCTCAACTAAATCACCATCACATAATGAATTCAATCAGGAAAATTATAACAGAAGTTGAATTGGTTATCTATAAAATTATGACTTGAAATAATAAAGAATTGGTCACATTTTTGGTCACATAAAGTAAATAATTACAGGATACATGAGGTTACTCATTACTTAATAACTGCTTCTACTTTAAATAATTGCTTACTATAAGTACTCCTCAATTAATCTTGACAGGGTAAGGGTCAGTGGTTCGAGCTCACTACAGGTCATATATAACAGAAACCCGTCAAGCCTAGTGCTTCGCGGTTTTTTTTTTCCCATCACAATCGTTTAACTACTGCTGCATCAACCTCCCTACACTTCTCCCCAAATGCAAAAAGAACCCCTTCCAGGGGTTCTTAAACTAAGATCTCTACACCTTAAATCTATCAACCACATCTTGCAAACTTGTCATCTGATCATGAAGCTCGATCGATTCTTTATGTACACGCTCAAACATTTGACCGAGCGTCTCCACGTTCGCCAAAACTTCCTCGGAACTTGCTGCCGTTTCTTCGGAACTCGCGGAGGAGAGCTCAATAAAGCCAACGATTAAGTTTTTACGGTTATCAACATGTGCCATATCTGCCGAGATACTTTCAATGGATTCATGGATTTGTTGCAAAGAGGAATGAATGAAATCAAATGTATCTGATGTCTGCCCTGCGTTCTCTTCTTGTGAGCCTACGATGTGAAGTGACTGCTCCATCGCTGCGGATGTTTGCTGTGCAGAATGTATGACATTCTCAATCAGCGTCTGAATATGCTCAGATGCCTCACCTGCTTGAACGGAAAGTGTTCTCACCTCAGCAGCAACTACGGCGAATCCTCGGCCGTTTTCCCCAGCCCGTGCTGCTTCAATCGAAGCGTTAAGCGCGAGCAAATTCGTTTGTCTCGAGATACCGTGAATCGTGCTGACCATCTCTTTAATGGCGTCAATATCCTGCATAAGTATGCTTACGCTGGACGCTACTGCTTTGGTCACAATAACATTATTGCGGATTAACTCGATCATCGCGCGCATCGCTTCCGCCCCATGCTCTTCCTTCTCACGAATAATGGCACTATTATTCTGTAGAATGTGAACATGTCCCTTCGTGTCGTCAATCAATTCAGCCAACTCGTGAACGCCCTTCAACCCATCCTCCACGACTTCCGCCTGGCTTGAAGCGGCTGTTGCCAATTCGTGAATGGTTGTATTAATTTCATGCGAAATCGTATTGGTTTGCTTCATCGAATCTTTAATATGATCGGCATTGCCTTTACTCAGGCTCGCAGATTGTTTAACATCTTTGACAATCACATGAATTTTCTCAATAAATTGATTGGTCGCTGTCGACAATCTGCCGATTTCGTCCATTGAGGTATCGGGAAGCCTTCTTGTTAAATCTCCATCCCCCTGAGCGATCGCAACCATCGCGGATTGCAGTCTCTCCAGCCTTTTGAACTCACGGCTAACAATATAAAATAATACTGCGCCTGCGATCAGTAAACCTACCAAAGTGGTAATACACGTCGTGTAAAAGAAGTTTGTTAACACTTGCTCCGACAATGTCAGTACCAGCACTTGACCTGTCGACAAAGCTCTAAAATAATACTTGGCTTTCGTACCATTGTACGACATCGACTTATACGCTTTGTGGTCCCCAGCTAAACTTACGCTAAGGGAGTCAAGCAGCTTCGGATCTAACTGCGAGATAGCATCATCGGATGAGGCAACGAGTTTGCCCGTGGAATCAACGACGCCCGCGAATAGCACATCTCCGCCTAGCTCCGACTTTAATTGCGTCAGCACTGGCTTCGCTCCTATTTTACTATCGAGTTCAGTTAGCGTAGCCCCATCTCTTCCCGTTTGTACAATACGTGGCGATGTCCAACCGGACACTCCCACATATTTATACACTTTTGGATCGACACTTCGCTGTTGAGCCGGTTGTGTAACAACTTTTTGCTTACCAGAAATTAAATCCATGAACTCATAGGCTTGATTTTTAGGATCAGCACCGAAATTGAAATCAATCTTTTCGCCCGCATTCGTCAGTACCAACTGACCCTGTGCATTAGTAATCCAAAATTCATCTATACCGGAGCGCTCGGCTATTTCAACAGCTTGCTTATAGGTCATCGGGATTTTATCGTATATATACGAAAGAAGGGCAGCTTGTCCGACCATCTCCTTCTCCATCACACTTTCCGTTGTCTTTCTCGCAATTATCGCGTTTTCAATGCCAATTCGAGCTGTTTCTAGTGTCCTGAAGCCTTTTTCATGAAGACTTTCAGCCGTCTGCTGATACGTTATTGCCGCTGTTCCTACGGACACTGCAAACAACACGAGCATTAAGGGCCAAATGATTTTGTACTTGATTGATTTGATAGCCATCTTGTTCTCCCTTTTCTGAAATTTCTATGATTCCACCTGTTCTCCTTCGCTATTTTCCAACATATTCCTGCAATAATATCTATCATTCGACGGAAGGTTGTAATTTTGTAGGTCAATAGTACTAAAAAAAGCTCTCCAGAAGTAGAAATGATCTACTCCCAGAAAGCCCTTTAACACCTTTTTTACAGATTTAGCATGCTACGTATTGCACCTTTTGTCTCCTCGATCGCCATTCTCAGTGGCTCCGTCTCTCCTTGATAAGGGTGAACACTCCCAAATGTATGGTTACCCCCTGGAATTTTCACCCATTGAATGTCTGGGTTGTTCGCGACTAGCTTCTCAGAACCTTTGAGCAACCGCTCCCCATCTTCCATGCCTTGAACAAGTGTAATTGGGAAGCTCGCTTCACGAATTCTGCCAACAATATCAAATCTCTCTTCGTTGCGTTCCATATCTTCTAGGATTTCAAGATGGAGCGGCATCATCTGCTTCGTCCGTCCATTCAAGGTATAGGAGTGGCCCGTGGCCCTCATCTCCGCTTTATTCTCAGGTGTGAGCAAATCGACATGAGCAATCCCATTCCAGCTGATGACGCCAGTAATTTCCGTAGGATGATCCAACGCATAGATCAAGCTCACACCCGCTCCTCTGCTATGACCCAGTAAGAGAATTGGCTTATCCGTGCCTACATGTTTATGAATATCCGCAATAATAACTTGTATATCCTCTAGATCTTTGGTATATGTATCACCTGCGAATTTCTCAAGCTCGGTAAAATCCATCAAATTGTCCCCCACTCCATTATGGGAAAAATTCAAAGCAACGACATCAACAGCTTCCGCTAATTCGCTTGCGACATGGGGGAACATCCCCCAGTTTTTGAAGCCTTTATAACCATGCAAAAGCAATAATGTACCCTTACTCGGTTCTTGCCTTGCTTTATAAATATCGCCTCGTACGATACGCTGTTCTGACATATGTAGTTCAAAAGGTATTCCTTTATAGTCCTCCATCTGTTTCTCCTGCCTTTCGTTACCAAATCAATAATCAATCGTATACTTTTGTCATTTTATCACAATCTAACTCAGACAAGACAACTTTAGCCAACCGAGCCTGTAAATTTCTTGTAAAACAACCAACTCGCATCTTTGACAAAAATGCCCTACGATAAGGAGGAAGTTTCCCTGTTATCAAGCCGAAAACGCAGTAAACTGCGACTACTATTTCTCACCTTCCTTCTAACTCCGCTTTTGAGTCAAGGAATTAACAGTCGTTCGCAAGCACAGCATATGGAGCCGTTACACCAAGCGACGGCTGTGGAGACTGGAACCATTCAACTTCAAGTGAAAGCATCGCCCGGAGCTCTTTATCAAACTGAACTTTCCTTCGTCAATAAAGCATTACAACGCGCATTGGAAGAGGGTACAGCTGCCGATGCTTCTTTAGAAGCGATTCCCCCAGACACCACACTTACGTATGACAAAAAGGGGCAAACCATCCTTCTTGGGGTCACCCCAAACGGAGAGGTCGTTGATTGGACTTCAAAGCAACATATCCCTCTCCCCAAATCAGCTCAGGAATCGCTTCACATGCAAGTACAAACCCTTCGCGCGAAGCATTATGGCGAGATGCTGCCTTGGGAAGAAGCAAGTCTCGTTCTCCCCAAATTCAGTTCATTTACCGTCGTTGATGTGATGAGCGGACTTAGCTTTGAAGGGCAGCGTCGCGCGGGCTCCCACCATGCGGATGTACAACCGCTAACGAAAACCGACTCCGCGACGCTCAAAAGCATTTATGGCGGCCAATGGAGCTGGGACCGCCGCGCGGTCCTCGTGAAGCTGAATGGCCGCACGCTTGCCGCCTCCATGCATGGCATGCCGCATGGCGGTGATGGTATACCGGGAAATGACTTCAACGGTCATTTCTGTATTCACTTCCTCGGGAGCGTGACCCATGGCTCCCGCTCCGTTGACCCGGCGCACCAGGTCATGGTGCACCGAGCCGCAGGCTTGCTGACGGACTACGTCAGCAAGCTCTCGCCCTGGGCGCTGATCGACGTATGGATCAGCGCCGCACACCAAGGTGACCTGCAGCTGCTGCAGGTCACCACAGGGCAAGAACAGGCGATGCACGTGCGAAGCATGCGCCGCCTGTCCAAGTTCAAGGAGCTGGATACATCCCAGCTCCTGCAGTTCGACACAGCTGTCGATGTAACGATGACAGCTGCTAAAGCCTCCGCGGTGTCGAGTCGCCGCGTGCTCTTCCATCTTGAACGTGCCTCCGTACAAGATCGGTGGTACATACGCAGCGCAGAGATCCAATGAATAAGCCCGGCACTATGGAAATATCCATAATAGCCGGGCTTTCTTTTATGTTATTGCAAAGATTGACCCGAAACCCTACGTAATTCATTGGCCAGTCGATGGAACTCATTCTGTGCAGCTGCGGATGAGGTTGCCCCATATCCCGCAGAAAGGAAGGGAATGATCGCATTGGCATCTTTCACAGTAAGTGGATAGGTAGGTGGTTCTGGTGTAGTCCTTTTATTCCACCAACCTTCATTCCCATACGATTCATCATAGTCAACAGCAATACCATTCGCCAAGACATCGTTGAGGTATTGATAAATGTTAATAAACGTCGATTTCTTACCTCCACTCCACGCATAGGTTTGCCAGAACCGAGAGCAGGCCCCTGCGGCGTAAACGGCCTCCATAACAGCGTATGAACCATACACCCCTGTCGTGTAAGCAGGCGTAGCTTCACTCGCTGCTTTTATATACGCGATAACCGCCTCCATTTGGGCAGATGATACGTCAAAATCAACAGCAAAATAGATACAGCTCCCCTCCGGCTGCCCTACTTGCGCGGCAACCTGTAAAGCTGTAGCACCATCCGCCAAACCAGCACTTCTACCACCAAGAGCACGACTCGCCGTTGTCTCATAAACAGAAACCAACTGTAAGCCTGCTGCACTAATTGCGTCAGACTCTGATTTCGTTAATGCCTTTGCACCACTTGGCACCAAATATCTGGCAACAAATGTATAACCCTGTCCGACAAAAGTAGCCGCTTTTTGTGCCGTAAGCGGTGTTGAACAATCAAACCCTTTCGTCACTTGCCATCACCTACTTTCGAATTGGTATTCACAGCATATGCCAAAAGAACGAGACCCGACACCATCAGGCGTCTAAAGTCCCGTTCTTGGGCATGAAAAAAGGCATATCTCCATGGAGATATGCCCATTCCTACAATCCATTAAACTTCCTTCGTGCCGAAGCGAATGGCATTTCGTTCTTTGGCTCGCTGCGCTTCTACTTCTCGATTCCGAGGCTCCGCATTCGTAACCAATGAATCCATGAGCTTCTGTGCTGCCAAAGCTACTTCTTGCACAGCCAACTGAAACGCAGCTTCATTCACCTTTGAAGGCTCCGTAAACCCAGAGATCTTGCGCACAAATTGCAGCGACGCCGCCCGAACTTCATCCTCTGTCACGACCGGTTCATAGTTGAAAAGTGGTTTAATATTTCGGCACATATCGTACTCCTTCGGGCCAAGTATCCTATTTACTATACCATAAATCTATACCCAGATCCCCAAACAGTTCCTATGTATTGAGGTTTAGAAGGAGTTTCCTCGATTTTCTCCCTAATTCTAGCAATATGGACCGTTACCGTAGAGGCGTCACTCATCGCATCCATTCCCCAGATCCGCTCGAATAACTCTTCCTTGCCAAATACCCGATTAGGATATTGGACAAGAAACAGCAGCAGGTCAAATTCCTTTTGAGCCAGAACCACTTCATTTCCGTTCACAAATACACGTCTGGCATCCTTCTGAAGCTCAAGACCCCTGATCTGGATCGAGCTCCCTTCCATGCCTTTACCGAACCGCTCCTTCATCCGCTCGAACTTCTTCAGATGAGCACTTACTCGTGCCACAAGCTCACCTGAGCTGAATGGCTTCGTAATATAATCGTCCGCACCGAGGCCAAGTCCATTCACTTTGTAAATTTCCTCTGCTCTTGCGGATACTAGAAGCACGGGAATATCATCATGCTCACGAATGCTTCTCAATACTTCAAATCCATCTATATCGGGCAGCATGATATCTAAGATAACAAGCTCAAATTCTTCCTCCTTGAGTGCTCTCAGACCATCCGTACCGTTGTTTACCATCTTAACGGTATAACCGCTTAACTCCAGATAATCTCTTTGCAAATTGGCAATGCTCTGGTCATCCTCGACAATCAAAATTCTTTTCATCATAACCTCCGAACATGTTTAGAACTTTTTAAGTGAAATCATAATTCCAGTTCCCTCACCTACAGCGCTCTTTGCCCATATTTTCCCGTCGTGCCCTTCAATAATTTGCTTTGCTATAGCTAGACCCAGTCCACTTCCATTCTTTCTTGAAGGATCTACCTGATAAAATCGTTCAAATATAAAAGGAAGCTTGTCCTCGGGTATGCCATTACCGTTATCTTTAATTTCAATAATCGCAGATGTTCTAGTTTCTCTTAGTATGATGTCTATCTTGCCATTTGCTTTTCCGGCATATGTCATGGCATTGTCAATGATGTTTTGCACGACCCTCTTTAATCTTTCGCCATCAATTAATACTTTGACAGGCTCTTTTAATTCATTTATTAAGGCAATGGCTACATTCGCCTTCTCACATTCATATTTATGATCAGCAACACAATCCTCGAAATAACTGGTCAAATCGCTCTTTTCAAAATGGTAAGGAAGCTGATTCAAATCGAGTTTAGAATATAAGAGAAGATCATCAATCATCGCATTGACCAAAATAGCCTTGGAACGGGCGGTTTCCAGATATTCCTCCATCTTCTCAGGCGTCTTAGCTACGCCATCAATAATGCCTTCGATATAGCCTTTAATGGAAGTCACAGGCGTCTTTAAGTCATGTGAAATACTTGAAACTAGAAACTTTCGATTATCATCATATTTTTGCTGCAAATACACAGATTCCTTCAATTTGATTCGCATTAACTCCAAAGTTATCCCTAATTCCCGAATTTCGCCCTCGCCATCCTCGGAAATCTCGCCACTAAGATCGCCTTCCCTAATTTTAACCGCGGCATCTTTTAATCTGGAGATCGGAATGATGATACTTCGTGAGAATTTATAGGAAATCCAAGCATTCATCAGCAAAAATACAACGGTGAAAAAACCAATCGTAAAGATGCCAAGCATCCAATATACCTTTGTATTCACCTTGATTGGCGCAAGCAGGAGCAGAATACCCGAATCACCAGATGACAGTTTGAAATCCGCTCGGTTAAACAAATACGTTTGGCCATCAAGCTCGATTTCATTGCGATTAGACTCACTGGACAGCATTAAGCTTTTCTCTATATCTATCTTATTAAAATGCTGTGTGGCGAACATTACCTCTCTACCCACAATAAGGATCGCACTGGCATTCAAAACGTTCACACGATCAGTGAGGTCTTGTTGATAGGTCTTATCAAGGAGTCCCTCGAACCCTAGGGTCAGCGCTTCTTTTTTGATCTCACTAATGGCTGCACGAACCTCAAACGCTCGTTGGAACTGCTCTATACCGGCTTCACGGCCCAAAACTTTCGTATACGTAGCAACAAAAATAATGACAGCCAAGATCGTCAAACCAATGGAAAACAGCACAGCCAGCGTATTCATCGTGAAAAAACGTTTTGTTAAGTGCATGTAGATTCCTTTCTATATGTCCTTTCTGTCAAACAAGTAATACCCCGTAGTAAATAACATGATACCACAACCGAGCATAATTAGAATCTGGCGGCTTATTTTGAAGATATTGATGGATTCAGATATCCAAAGGGTATACCAGTCAAACATCGACGTAATAAAAAAACTCGAATAAGATGAGAATACAATGCCTAGGAAGTTAAAGCCAATAAACACAAGTATGGATAGGAAAAATACGGCTAGTCCTCCTTGAATTACATTCGCTAACAGCACGACAATAAGTGCAAACACAAATACAGGGAAAAACGTTAAACCATATGACACAAGTACCTTTACGATTCCAACCAAACTGGCGGACGAAGGGTTGAATACAAACCCAGCTATTAGCGAAAGGACCATAATAAACAACAAGTTGCCAGCAATAAACAGCGCTAAATTCAAAACTTTTGCGCTAAATACGCCGAATCTGGACACTGGTCTTAGAAGCGTTATTTTCATCGTGTTCGACGAGGATTCACCATTAAACATATCAATCGCTACAAATATCGCAAATAACGGTAATAGCGTATAGGCAATAAACGTCAGTACGGCTATAGGAAATTCAACACTCCCTACAACTCTCAATCCAAGGCCATGCTTAATCGTTGTTACCGCAATTTGACCGATCACTACGGCAAGAATGGATAGTATCGCCGCTGCCATAATTTTTTTCTTTTTAAGCAGCTTCACAGATTCATTCATAAATGCAGCTTTAAAGCCTACCATTCCTGTCCACCTCACTAACAAAATAATTCTCAAGCGATGAATAAAATGACAGAATATTTTGGGTATAATCGACGTTAACCAACTTGCCGCCATAAATAATCCCGATTCTCGAACACGTTAATTCCACATCATGAATCAAGTGGCTGGATATAAAGAAAGTCGTGCCTTCCTGGGACAGCTGTTTGATCAACTTTCTCATCTCCAGCATCCCTTCCACGTCCAATCCGTTTAAAGGCTCGTCCAAAATTAACAGTTTCGGTCTCGAAAGAATCGCAGCCGCTATCCCCAATCGTTGTTTCATCCCGAGCGAAAATTTCTGTGATTTCTCGTTTTTATATTTCAGCATCCCTGTGATTTCAAGACATTCGTCAATTCTTCGCTGATCGATGTCAGGATAAAATCTTGCAAACAGTCTCAAGTTTTCATTTGCCGTCAAATAGGGATACGATTCCGCTGTTTCAATGATACAGCCTACATGCTTCATTGCATTGACATAGTCATCTGCCACGCTCGCTCCGAAAATCTTCACATCGCCTTGATCGGGCTTCATAAGTCCTGTAATCATCTTCATCGCTGTCGTCTTCCCAGCACCATTCGGTCCAAGAAAACCGAATATATCCCCTTGATCTACCTCTAGATTTAAATCGCTGATTCCTCGGCCATTTGTAAATGACTTCGTTAAGCCCGTTATTTCAATCGCCTTGACTGACAATTCATCATCTCCCTAAAAAATCTCAGGAAGCCGCTATACGCCGCCTCCTGAGAATCATTTCTATTCAAATACGCGGCTAAATTCGCCATCATAAAAAGGCTTCATGCTATTGCTTTGTTTGTAAGCATTTTTATCGCTAATCTCTAGATTCATATCAAAATAAATTTTACCTGTTTGGTTGGGATGAACCATACCTTGCTTTTGTTCACCCTTCGAATCCGTGTAAGTAAACATTGGAGATGTTGCCATGTTGAATTCGAAATTGAATACATCCTTGTTTGGATACTCGCTCTCAAAACCAGGATTTACGGTTTCGGAATAAGTTCCTGCTACTTTGTCTCCATCTACACTTGTGATTTTAACTGTTCTCTCGCCAATTTTTGTGAACTTACCGTCTTTGTCCATAATAATATCATTTTGATAGGTTCCCACATATTTAGAGCTGAATCCGCCATTATGACTAACCTTCTCAACCTTAGCCGTGGTTAGATCAGGCTTGGTAATCTTCGTACTGCCAATATTAGAAATCTTTAACATGACATTGAGGTTTAAGTCATGCTGAACCCCATTTTTATCTTTTCCCGACAGCGTGATCTCACCCGTCAGATTTTCTAGATAGCCACCTTTGTTCTCATTCGCCGAACCTACAACCTTTTTCACGAAAATATCGCTCTCTATGTCTGGTAAATCTCTTTCATTACCCAGCATTTGCTTGATACCGAAGGAGGAGACTGCATTCACGATGGCCGGTACTTGTGCCTCGGACAAACTTCCGGAGAACACTTTACCGCCGTCTGCTCCTTCTTCAACTTGTACATAATCTTTCAATGAGCCAACTACCGCATCAACGATTTTCTCAACCTCAGTTGCTCCCTTTTCTTTAAAAGGATTACGGAAATCGGCTGGCCCCTTACGGTTCCGGTTCATCTCATCCGAATAGTCAAATACATAATATGTATTGTCAAATTCGTTTTTGTCAATGGATTGTTTCTTGTCAGCATAGTTATATCTGGAGGTCGTTTCACCTTTGGCGTTTTTCGTTACCTCGTTATTCTCTTTTACTTGGTTCACCGTATCCATCTTCTGGAAATTAGACGATTGAAGCAAAATTTGATCATTATCTTTCAATGTATACAGCGTCTCAACCGTATAATTGTTTAAACCATTTTCCATCATAGAAGCTGTATTTTTGACTGAACCCTTCAGCCGGTCGTACCCGGATCCAAGCATCGCATCAGCGAAAGCGGTAGATACAAATAAACAGGCTCCAACTGTGAAAGAAAGTACTGTAATTGATTTTTTGCTAAGTTTCATTTCTCTTCTCCTTTTTAAAACAATTTGCGGGAAACGTTTCCTTACTAGTTATTATATTATACGCTTATTGAATCCATCTAAATGGATTATTAACAAAGTATTAACTCTTTACATGACTGCGTAGAAACTAAATTTAAATGATTGGAGTATGATGAATGATGAGTGAATTTGTAAAACCGTCTAAATCAGCTGTCCTAGGAGCTGCCAATGGTGTCATGTTCATGACTTTCTTTGGCGCGCTCTGGGCATCTATTGGTATTGTTGGGTCACATCAACTTGGAGCTCCATGGCCACTTGTACTTTCAGCTATTGTAACAATTATCTTACTGAGCGGAGCCATTTCACTTTTTGTTAAATCTCGTAGCATGAATCATGCTGTTACACCGAAAGAAAAAGAAGACACGAAACGAATAAATCGAAAATTCGGTTTGATATTTGGATTGGAAGGTGTTGCGATCTTTCTTGCCAGTGTCATTTGCAATACGCTCAATCATTTTGAAGTCTTTTTCCCTGTCATGGCGATGATTGTTGGCATTCATTTCTTTCCTCTAGCTACATTATTTCGAGAAAAATTTTATTATGGTACGGGTATTGTCATGTGTATGCTAGGCATCATTTCATTGTTTTTACCCATCAACGCTACGTTTGGCAATGTGTCTATCATTATGATGTCTACGATTATTGGTTTCGGCTCAGCCGTGACGCTATGGGTGACGGGGTTGAGAATCTGGGGGACCCTGCTGAAACAGTTAAAACAATACGAATAAAAAGCACTGTGCATTAGCGTGCACAAACAAGAGCAAGCCCCTCATTCCCATCAAAACATGATGAGAACGAGAGGCTTGTTTTGTCTTTAAAATAAATAAAAACCCTTATATACCAAGGGTTTCCGTGCTATGGGCCCAGAGGGACTCGAACCCCCGACCAATCGGTTATGAGCCGACCGCTCTAACCAACTGAGCTATAGGCCCTAATGAAATTTGGTTGCGGGGGCAGGATTTGAACCTGCGGCCTTCGGGTTATGAGCCCGACGAGCTACCGAGCTGCTCCACCCCGCGTCATGTATGCCGCTCAACAGCGACAAAAATAAATATACACCAACGGAGATGGCTTAGTCAAGCGTTAATTTTATGCATAATCATTTCATTTATGTATTGTATCTGACGCCAAAGCGTCCTTTCTTCGACTTATAAACCTCAACTTCCTGCGGGCACTCATACCCATAGATCCACCAATCCTCTTCCATACGTTTCGCTAAACAGCCCGCTTGGAACTTCGAATCGTATAATTTCGCCCAATATATCCAATTCATGCATGTCCCTCCATTGTAGTCAGATCGTTACTTTTAGCTTATCCATATAAAGGATCTCTTATTAGCCGCATTGTCCAAAGATGATCTTAAATATGGAAAAATCCATTTTATTTGACCATATGACAAATAAAATGTGACGGTTTACAAGCATAGCAGGATTTTCCCTGTTTTTGGGGAAGTTAAGTGAGTAGACTATTTTGGCAGTACAAAAAGGAGAAAACACCCATGATCGAAACAATCAAAAGCTACCTACTCACGCATAGGGATGAACATATAAACGAACTCATGGCATTCTTACGAATTCCTAGCATAAGTGCAGTTGCCCAGCATCAACCGGATATGCTGAAATGCGCGGAGTGGACGGCTCAATCTTTACAAAAGGCTGGACTTGAAAACATTGAAATTATGCCTACGAAAGGCCACCCTGTCGTTTATGCCGATTGGTTACATGCCCCCGGCAAACCGACGGTACTGATTTATGGTCATTATGATGTGCAACCTGCTGAGCCATTAGAATTGTGGGAAACGCCTCCTTTTGAACCCGTAATCCGTGATAAGAAGCTGTTTGGTCGTGGTAGTACGGATGACAAAGGCCAACTGCTGCTTTATGTGAAGGTTGTTGAAGCCTTTCTACAAACACAGGGCTCACTTCCGGTTAACGTTAAATTCTGCATCGAGGGTGAAGAGGAAATTGCTAGTAAGAATCTCCCTGCCTTTGTTGAGGAACATGCAGCTAAACTGCAAGCTGATTCCATCGTACTTTCTGATACACAAATGCACGGTCCTGGTAAACCAGCACTCATGTATGGACTTCGTGGCTTAGCAGGGTTCGAAATCACGATCGATGGCGCGAATAGTGATCTGCATTCTGGTCTTTTCGGCGGTGCCGTACAGAATCCGATTCATGCAATGACCAAACTGTTAAGCTCCTTTCACGACGAGAATGGCCGTGTAGCCGTGCAAGGGTTCTATGACCGTGTAATCGAACTTTCGGACAAAGAGCGCGAAGCTTTCAAGAAAGTCGAGCCTGATGAAAACAAGGTTCGCACGAATTTGAACGTCACAGAGCTTTATGGGGAGAAAGGTTTCTCCTTTTATGAGCAAACGACGTCCCGTCCTACGCTTGAAATCACATCTGTTAGTGGCGGCTTCCAGGGTGAAGGGATTAAACCTATCATTCCCAATCGAGCTACTGCCAAAATTGCATGTCGCCTCGTCGCTGCGCAGGTCCCTGAGGAAATCATGAATCTGGTCGAAGCCCATATTCATGCACAATCTCTTCCTGGCGTGTCGGTTACGTTAGATCGCCAACTACGGGGGAATCCATTCATTACACCGATTGATGAGCCCGTTATGGTAGCGGCGGCAGAAGCCTATGAAGAAACTTTCAGTGAGTGGCCTGTCTATACACGTAGCGGAGGGTCGATTCCGATTGTCGAAGTGTTAGGTCGCGTCTTAGACGCACCTGTTGTACTTATGGGCTTTGGGCTACCTGGGGAGAATCTTCATGCTCCGAATGAGCATTTCCATTTGATGAACTGGGACAATGGGACAGAGACGATTAGTCGTTACTGGTTGAAGCTAGCTGCATTAGCTGCAACTACTACAGAATCTAACTAAGCTAGGGTAAAAGGAGTAACTTTATGGGGAATCACTTACACATGCGTGATGCACAATTAGCAGATTTAGCAGAAATCGTACGTATCTACAATTCGACGATTGCAGGTCGCATGGTTACTGCCGATACAGAACCCGTCACAACAGCTTCACGGGAGCGTTGGTTTCACGAACACTCTGCTGATTTCCGTCCACTTTGGGTGCTTGAAAATGAGAAGGGCATTTGTGGCTGGCTGAGTTTTCAGTCCTTCTATGGGCGTCCCGCCTATAACGCAACAGCGGAAGTTAGTATTTACGTCGATGAAGCCTGCCGAGGCCAAGGCATCGGTCGATATTTGATGGAACAAGCACTTGAAGCTAGTCCCAAGTTGGGGCTCAAGTCTTTGTTAGGTTTTATATTTGGGCACAATGAGCCGAGCCTACAGCTTTTCCGCAAATTCGGCTTCACGAATTGGGCGCATTTGCCGGGTGTCGCTGAGTTAGATGGGGTTGAGCGGGATCTGATCATTTTGGGCAAACGTGTTGGTTAGTCGACACACGTATTATAAAAAGCGCTACTCCTCCCTACTCGCGAAATCAATTTCGCGATGCTAATGAGTTGTGGCGCTTTTTTGTTAATCTTTTGGGTACTAAATGGTTATCTGAGGTTCCACTTCCATTTAGATGGAAAAACTACAGCTAAATCGAGCTAGTTATGCCTCCAAATTTGAAATAAATGGATTTTCTCCAGCTAATCCAGACGAATCGGAGGATTTTGTTCAAACCAACAGAAATTACCTGCACATTTTCCATCTATTCAATAATTACACCAGTAATCTGCGTTATTAGATGGAGAAAATCCATCTATCTGTTATCTGCTACACACTACTCTCCAAACACAACTCACAATACACTACAGACTACTCTACTCCACTCTACTCACCATTCATTCATTGATCACACACTGCCACTATCTACTCAACCTACAACACAATCGCTTCTACCTCTATCTCTATCAGCAATCGCGGGTCGATCAGCGCCTTCACTTCAACCATTGTTGCAACAGGCTGCACGTCACGGAAATACTCCCCATGCGCTTTGCCGAACGCTTCCCATAACGAAATATCCGTCACGAACATACGAGTTCGCACTACATCAGATAACTGTGCACCGAGCTCTCGAAGCGCCTGTTCAATCGTTTGAAGGATGAACCGCGTTTGCTCGTAAGCGTTGCCCACGCCAACAACCTCGCTGTCTTTCATCGCTGTCGTCCCAGCAACCTCGATTCGGTCACCTACACGAATGGCACGACAATAGCCAACCACCGGCTCCCAAGGTGAGCCCGTAAACACTCTTGTTCGATTCATTACACAATCGCTCCTTGCTTTTTACAAATATGCTGCTAATTTCGCTTGTAATCCCTCTGTCACCGGCAATAACGGCAAACGTAATGCACCTGATCCGATGACGCCTTGTTGGTGAAGCAGCCATTTGATCGGAGCGGGATTCGGCTCTTGAAATAGGAGTCGAATAAGAGGAAGAAGTTCCTCGAACTCTCGTCGGCTTTCCTCATGTGCCCCGCTAACAAAACTGCGGATAAAAGTAACAAACCTCTCCGTCTCCACATTCGCTGAAGCACTCATAACCCCTTTAGCGCCGGACTGCAGTGCTGCATACAGCAATGTGTCCTCACCACACAAAACTGGTTTAGAGCCCAATCTAGTCAATTCTGTGACCAGCCTAGTGTTAGGCGTACTGTCCTTCATCCCGATGACGCCGTCGATATCAAGGATGGCTCGAACCGTGTCCAACTCAAGCGTCACACCTGTGCGATGCGGCACATCATACAAGATCACTGGCACACCAACCCCTGCCACCTGGCGAAAATGTTCAATGATCCCCTGCTGACTTGGTTTGTTATAATAGGGAACTACAACTAATACAGCTTCTGCACCAAGTTTGCCTGCTTCTGCTGTTTTAAGAACAGTTGAACGCGTATCGTTCGTACCTGTTCCTACGATTAAAGGCACATCTACGTGAGCAGCGTCGCGAGCTGCTTGAGCTGTAGCAAACAACACCCCAAGCTCGTCTTTCGTGATCGTAGGTGATTCTCCCGTTGTCCCATTGACAACCAATCCATCTATTTCATCTTGAAATAAGTTATAAGCTTGATTATAAAAGGATGCAGCATCCACTTCAAACTCTTCATCAAAAGGTGTGACGATGGGGACATATAACCCCTGTAGGTCTTGTTCTTTTAGCAAAATAACCATCTCCCAGTCTCGTTTGTTTGTACATTTACTTTAGCATGGAACTCTTCATCACAGTTAGCTATAATAAATGATAGAACTCATCAAAAATATTGATAATAAAGAGAGGCTATATATGGATCTGACGTATTTCCGCACCTTTCGGGAGGTTGCCCGTAGGAAAAGCTTCACGCGTGCTGCAGAAGAACTAGGCTATGCACAATCGAGTATTACGATGCAAATTCAAAAGTTGGAACGTGAATATGGTGTCCCTTTATTTGAAAGGTATGGCCGACAATTACGTCTGACACCACCTGGAGAAAGCTTACTTGAGATAACCCAACAATTGTTGGAACTCTATGATCAATCCAAGGAAATGATAGCCAATCAAATTAGTGGAACGTTGACCATCGGGACCATTAACTCGTTAGCTGCCTATTATCTGCCACCTTTTTTACATAAACATAAACAGCTGTATCCTGGGTTAAATATTCAGCTTTTCCCTGACAGCGAAGCCTCCATTCTCACCAAGGTCAAAGAAGGAGATTATGATATTGGACTACTATTAGATCAGTATCCGGCAGATCCCTCTCTCGCTTGTACAAGTGTCCGTGAAGAACAACTCGTCTTCGTTGCACCCATAGATCACCATCTAACGCAACAAGACGATATACAGCTTGCTGACCTGGGGAACACGGAATTTATCGTCACCGAAGAAGGATGTATCTATCGAGGGAAATTTGAAAGGTTACTTAAAGACAATGCCGTCGCCTTACAAATCGGTTTCGAGTTAGGCAATGTTGAGGCCATCAAACAATGTGTGATGAGCGGCTTAGGCATCGCCTTGTTACCTCGGATCACGGTAGCGAATGAGCTGGCAATCGGCAAGCTTGCACAGCTTCCTTTTACACATAACCAACTTTCCATGGACTTACAGTTAGTGCTGCATCCCAAAAAATGGATGTCCCAACCCTTACAAGCATTTATTCAATTGTTGACTAACCAACCCGCGGAATGAAAAAAGAAGCTCACCTTTGCGAAAAGGTAGAGCTTCTTCGAATTGTAAGTCAAGTTCAAGAGTTGCACCCCAGTGTGGCGCCGATCGAACGGTAACCTGCATGGCATACGCAATATCTTGTTGTCTGTTGCAAGACCATTTTAGTATAGAGGAATCCTACACCGTTCGTCAAATCTCGTCACAGAAGTCATCAATTATACGCCGTAAGCGGATGGATTAACTCTCCATGAACGTAGAAGTTCCATATCTGATTGTTGGATCTTCCCTTTTTCCAAAGCTACCTCAAGCAAGGTTGAGTAGTTAGAAAGTGTGTAAAGTGGCATTTCTGCCGCCGCGAATGCGTCTGTTGCTTTATCCAGCTGATAAGAGAAAATCGCTAGTACGCCAAGCGCTTCTGCTCCTGCATCTTTCACAGCAACCGCCGCTTTCAGCGAGCTTCCACCTGTGGAAATCAAGTCTTCGATGACGATGACTTTTTGGCCTGGTTTCACTGTACCTTCAATCAGGTTCTCTTTGCCATGCCCTTTCGCTTTATCGCGAATGTAGATCATCGGAAGACCTAGCTTCTGAGCTACCCATGCTGCATGAGGGATTCCAGCTGTTGCTGTTCCTGCCACAACCTCAGCTTGAGGGAATTTCTCCTTGATCAAGGCCACGAAGCCATCAGCAATCGCATCACGGATCGCAGGGTGTGACATGGTCAAACGATTATCGCAATAAATTGGAGATTTCAGTCCTGATGTCCATGTAAAAGGCTGCTGTGGACGAAGAGCCACGGCTTCAATATCTAATAACGACGCTGCAATATGCTGTGCGATTGTTTCGAGTTTACTCATACGCTCACCGTTCCTTTCAAAGTTAGATCGATTATAGTGAACCTACAACCTATACGATTGAATCGATAATCGCTTCAATCGCTGCTCTTGGGTCTGCTGCGCCCGTGATCGGTCGCCCGATTACGACATAGTCCGTCCCTTGCGCGAACGCCTCAGCGGGCGTCATAATGCGCGACTGGTCGCCGATGTCGGCTCCCGCCGGGCGGATGCCTGGCGTCACGGTGACGAAGCCGTCACCGCACGCCGCCTTAATCGCTGTCACCTCAAGCGGTGACGCGACAACCCCGTTAAGCCCCGCGGCATGCGCCAAGCGGGCGTACCGAATGACGGCCTGCTCGGTTGTACCGGCAAGGCCGATCTCGTCATTCAGCACCTGCTGCGAGGTGCTGGTCAATTGCGTCACGCCGATGACAATCGGGCGTACTGATGACCCTAAAGCTAGCCCCTTGTCGACACCCTCCAAGGCAGCCTCCATCATGTACTTGCCTCCGGCTGCATGCACATTGAACACATCTACCCCAAGGCGCGTCACGCTCTCCGCGCCGCCCTTGACCGTGTTCGGAATGTCATGCATCTTCACGTCGAGGAACACCTTATAGCCGCGATCCTTCAGACTCGCGACAAAGGTAGGACCTGCAGCATAAAACAGCTGCATTCCTACCTTTACATAACACGGAATGCCTTCGAGCTGCTTAAGCAGCCCTTCAGCACTTTCCGCGTTCGCGTAGTCCAAGGCGACCATGATGCGTCCGGTAACATCGTTGCGAGTTAACGTACTCATGTTTGGCACCATCCTTTAGACATGTATTGGCATTGCACGTGAGGAGAAGTTGATAGCTTCAAGCATATTCACTAGCGCTCTTACAGTATCAAGCGATGTCATACATACTACACCGTTCTCTACTGCTTCACGACGAATGCGGAAGCCGTCACGCTCAGGCGTTTTGCCCTTAGTCAATGTGTTCACGACGAACTGAGCATCACCGCTGCGGATGAGGTCAAGAATGTTTGGTGAACCTTCACTAAGCTTGTTGACTGTTGTAACTGGAAGACCTGCTTGTGCAATTGCCTCGGCAGTTCCGCCTGTTGCAATGATTTTGTAACCTAGGCGATAGAAGCCTTTCAAAATTTCAATCGCTTCGTCTTTATCTTTATCCGCTACGGTGACCACGACGGAACCTGCAGCAGGGATCTTCATACCAGCACCGATGAGACCTTTGTACAGGGCTTTTGCAAAATTCACATCACGACCCATAACCTCACCTGTGGACTTCATTTCAGGTCCGAGTGTTGTGTCTACACGGCGTAGTTTCGCGAAGGAGAACACTGGCACTTTGACAGAAACGTATTTATCTTCTGGCCATAGACCACCTTGATAACCCATATCTGCAAGTGTTTGCCCCATGATGACACGTGTCGCCACATTCGCCATTGGGATGTTGGTCACTTTGCTTAAGAAAGGTACTGTTCTGGAAGAACGCGGGTTAACCTCGATCACATACACTTGATCGTTATGAATAACGAACTGGATGTTTACTAGACCAATTACGTTCAACTCTAAGGCGATTTTCGTCGTGATATCGATAATTTGTTGTTTGATCTCTTCAGAGATGGATTGTGGCGGATACACAGCGATCGAGTCACCGGAGTGAACCCCTGCGCGTTCCACGTGTTCCATGATGCCTGGGATCAGAACCGTTTCTCTATCACAGATCGCGTCAACCTCTACTTCTTTACCAAGCATGTAACGGTCGATTAGAACCGGATGCTCAGGGTTGATTTTCACTGCATATTCCATGTAGCTAAGCAACTCTTCATCGGAGTAGACGATTTCCATCGCGCGTCCACCAAGTACATAGGAAGGACGAACGATAACCGGATAGCCGAATTTCGCAGCTGTACCAACCGCTTGATCGACGGATGTTACTGTACCGCCTGGAGGTTGAGCTACTGAAATTTTGCTAAGCAAAGCTTCGAATTTCTTGCGATCTTCCGCTGTATCGATACTTTCTAGGTCAGAACCTAGGATACGTACGCCAGCTTTGTGTAACGGTGCTGCCAAGTTGATCGCTGTTTGTCCACCGAACTGAACGATAACGCCGATTGGTTGTTCACGCTCAATTACATTCATAACATCTTCGAAGAACAATGGCTCGAAGTACAAGCGATCTGATGTGTTAAAGTCTGTTGAAACTGTTTCTGGGTTATTGTTGATAATAACCGCTTCGTAACCAGCTGCTTGAATCGCCCATACCGCATGAACTGTGGAGTAGTCGAACTCGATCCCTTGACCGATACGAATTGGACCTGATCCAAGAACAACAACTTTCTCTTTCGTTGTTTCAGTTACTTCATCTTCTTGCTCATATGTGGAGTAGTAGTACGGAGTGGAAGCTTCGAATTCAGCCGCACATGTATCTACCATTTTGTATACGGGCTTAATGTTGTTTTGCAAACGGAATGTTCTAACGTCCGCTTCTTTCGTGAAGGTCGAGCAGCCTGCCAATGTACGAATTTCCGCAACTGCACGGTCTGTGAAGCCTTTACGCTTAATTTCGAAAATAAGTTCAGCTGTCAAATCCTTCGCTGCAATTTCCTTTTCATACGCGATAAGTCCACTTAATTTGTTCAAGAACCACCAGTCAATTTTCGTCAAATTTTGCAGTGTTTCCACGGTGTAGCCTCTGCGGAACGCTTCTGCTAGCAAGAAGATACGCTCGTCGTCTGGTTTTACCAAACGCAGTTCTAATGTTTCAGTATCTAGTAAATCCGTTTCTTTCAAGAACAAGCGGTGAACACCGATTTCTAGGGAACGGATTGCTTTATGAATGGACTCTTCGAACGTACGGCCAATCGCCATAACTTCGCCAGTCGCTTTCATTTGTGTTCCTAGCTTACGGTTAGCTGCTGTAAATTTATCAAACGGCCAGCGTGGAATTTTGGAAACGATGTAATCCAGTGCTGGTTCGAAGCAAGCATACGTTTGACCTGTAACTGGGTTAACCAATTCATCCAGTGTGTAACCAATCGCAATTTTTGCTGCCATTTTCGCAATCGGATAACCAGTTGCTTTGGAAGCAAGTGCTGAAGAGCGACTTACACGCGGGTTAACTTCAATCACATAATATTGGAAGCTATGAGGGTCTAGCGCGTATTGAACGTTGCATCCGCCTTCGATGTTCAGGGCACGAATGATTTTCAAGGATGCGGAACGCAGCATTTGGTACTCACGATCCGACAACGTTTGGCTTGGTGCTACTACGATACTGTCGCCTGTATGTACACCAACTGGATCAAAGTTCTCCATGTTACACACAACGATACAGTTGTCGTTCGCATCACGCATAACTTCGTACTCGACTTCTTTCATACCCGCGATGCTGCGCTCTACGAGACACTGACCGATTGGGCTGTAACGAATTCCGGAAGCAACGATTTCCGTCAACTCTTCCATCGTGTTACAGATACCGCCGCCTGTTCCGCCTAGTGTGTACGCAGGACGAATGATGATCGGGAAGCCGATTTCATTAGCAAAATCAACCGCTTGAGCCACTGTAGTTACGATAACGCTATCTGGTACTGGTTGCTCGAGTTCTCTCATCAAGTCTCTGAAAAGGTCACGATCTTCCGCTTTCTCAATCGCTGTAAGCTGTGTTCCTAGAAGCTTCACGTTCTCGCTCTCTAGAACGCCTGCACGAGCAAGTTCAACCGCCATGTTCAGACCCGTTTGTCCACCTAGTGTTGGAAGCAATCCATCTGGACGCTCTTGACGAATGATTTGTGTAACGAATTCAAGCGTGATCGGCTCGATGTATACTTTGTCAGCCATGTTCGTATCTGTCATGATCGTAGCTGGGTTGCTGTTGATCAGGATAACTTCCATGCCTTCTTCTTTCAATGCTTGGCAAGCTTGCGTACCAGCGTAGTCGAACTCCGCCGCTTGACCAATAACGATCGGTCCGGAACCGATAACGAGAATCTTTTTGAGTGTATTATTTTTTGGCATATTGCAGTTCCTCCTTCACAGATGTCGATGCCGTGGAAGCATTCCACTGAGCAAGCATTTGCGCTTGGCGCGGCTGCTGTGGGTTATCTAGTTTGTGCTGACGAATCAGCGAGATGAAATCATCGAACAGGTAGCTGGAGTCGAATGGTCCAGGTGCTGCCTCTGGGTGATATTGAACCGAGAATGCTGGGTATTGCTTGTGGCGTAAGCCTTCGATCGTGCGATCGTTATTGTTAATGTGCGTCACTTCAAGGTTCGTTCCTTGGACGGAATCTTCCTTAACGGTGTAGCCATGGTTTTGCGATGTAATGTAACAACGTCCGGAGATTAGATCTTTAACCGGGTGGTTACCGCCGCGATGACCGAATTTCAATTTATCCGTATCCGCGCCGCAAGCCAGTGCGAACAATTGGTGGCCTAAGCAAATTCCGAACAGTGGAATGTCGCCGAGCAAACCTTTGATCATTTCTACTGCGTGTGGAACATCCTTCGGATCCCCAGGGCCGTTAGAAAGCAATACACCGTCTGGTGCCAAACGACGAATTTGTTCAGCAGTTGCATTTTGTGGAACAACCACAACATCGCAATCGCGTTTGCTAAGGTCACGGATGATACCGCTTTTTGCACCGAAGTCAACAAGTACAATGCGTTCTTTGTGTCCAGGAGCACCGAAAACGCTTTTCGTGGAAACACGGGAAACTTGATCCGTCATAAGCGGCGTGTTTTTAAGAGTTGCCATCAATTCTTCAACGGATTTATTGGACGTTGTGATGATGCTTTTCATTACGCCGTAGTGACGAATTTTACGAGTCAACATGCGTGTGTCGATGCCGCTGATCCCAACGATGCCGTATTCTTTCAACAGGCTGCCAAGTGTATACTGAGCTCTCCAGTTACTTGGGATTTCTTCATGCTCACGCACAACGAAACCATGGATGAATGGACGCACGGACTCGAAGTCATCGCGAATCACACCGTAGTTCCCTTGTAGCGGATACGTCATCGTTACGATTTGTCCACAGTATGAAGGATCCGAAAGTACCTCTTGATAACCTGTAATCCCTGTATTGAATACAACCTCGCCGACGGATTCACCTTCACTACCGAACGATTTTCCTGTAAAAAGAGTGCCGTCTTCCAGCAACAATCTTGCCTGCATGTTCTTTCAACTCCTTCGCTATTGTCAGGCGGTTCTCACGAACCGCAGATGTCATGCTTACCATGTAATGATTCAAGGACTTGCATAAAAATTAATCTTTCTGTATAAATATACACGATTTTAGTTCAATCGTATAGATGCTTATCGTGATTTAGGCTTTAAATCGTAGCCTATTCCGAACATTTTATGAATAAACAACTTTACCGGAAGCAATCGTAACAACTGGCCAGCCTTGCAGCTCCCAACCGATGAATGGAGTGTTCTTGCTGCGGGAAACAATCTCTTCTTTCACAACAGCTTTCGTTGTATCTAGATCAACGATTGTAATGTCTGCCGCGCTGCCCACTTCTAAAGTTCCGTATGGAAGACCGAATACGTCAGCAGGCTTTTTGGTCATGCGATCCACTAGGAAGCCCAGTGTCCATTTGCCTGTAAGTACAAATTTCGTATACAGCAAGGAGAATGCTGTTTCGAAACCAAGGATTCCGAATGGTGCCATCATCATGCCTTTGGCTTTCTCTTCTTCCGTATGCGGCGCATGGTCCGTTACGATGATGTCGATCGTGCCATCTTCTAACGCTTCGATGACAGCCTGTACATCACGCGGTGTACGTAGCGGCGGATTCATCTTCCAGTTCGCGTCCATCCCTGGAATGTCTTCTTCAGAAAGAAGCAGATGATGCGGACACACTTCAGCAGTAACCTTGATGCCGAACTGTTTGGCATGACGGATCAAGCGAACGGATTGCTCTGTACTGACGTGACATACGTGGTAGTGTACCCCAGTTGCTTCCGCTAGCAATACATCGCGGCCAACATGAATCGCTTCGGATTCGTTCGGGATACCTTTCAGACCATGCTTTGTTGCGAAAGTGCCTTCATTTACCGGCGCTCCTACAACCAATGTGTCATCTTCACAGTGTGCGATGATTGGCATACCGAGTGATGCGGCAAGCGCCATTGCATCCTTCATCATTTGCGCGCTTTGAACGCCAACGCCATCGTCCGTGTACCCGATTACGCCCGCTTCTTTCAACGCTGCGAAGTCCGTTAGTTCACGACCAAGCTCGTTCTTCGTGATCGTTCCGTAAGGAATGACGCGCACAACACCTTCTGTTGCTGCTTTGTCTAATATGTAATTTACCGTATCTACGGTATCAATAACCGGTCTTGTATTTGGCATGCAAGCAATTGTTGTAAAACCGCCTCTTGCCGCAGAACGTGTTCCCGTTGCAATGTTTTCTTTATGTTCGAAGCCAGGCTCTCTCAAATGCACATGCATATCAATGAAACCAGGTGATACAAGCTTGCCAGCAGCGTCAATGACTTCATGACCCGCTGTTTGTGGTACTTCACCATTAGAAGCATCAACGACCTGTGCAATTTTATCATTTTCGACTAAAACATGTTTCTTCGTTTGTACATTATTCGCATCAACGGTAAGTCCGTTTAGAATCCAAATTCCCATTGTGATATTGTCCTCCTAGTATTCGTTTGGGGTCCCCGTAAAGTAATTGGAATCAACTTCAGAGCTTAGCTTCACTTTGTGGGGATTTATAGGGATCTTTGATCGGAGATCAAAGTCTCTCCTTTTATGATAAAGCTCGTTCGATGACGGCCATACGAATCGGCACACCATGAGCAATTTGTGTAAAGATCTTAGACTTCTCATGTTCCACGAGTTCATCATCTAGCTCCACATTGCGATTTACTGGAGCTGGATGCATGATGATCGCATGAGGCGCCATGCGGCTTGCACGCTCTACCGTTAATCCGTATTGTTCGCGGTATTCTTCAGCTGATTTGATAAGCCCTGTGTCGTGACGTTCCAGCTGTACACGAAGCATCATGACGACGTCGGCTTTCAAAGCTTCTTCGAAGTTGACATAAGGAGCGAACTCGGCTAGCTCAGGAGCCTGCATACTCGCAGGAGCACAGAACTGCACTTTGGCTCCAAGGGCGATCAGCCCCCAGAGGTTCGAACGAGCCACGCGGCTATGTAGAATGTCTCCGATGATGGAGACTGTCAAACCTTTGATTGCGCCGAATTGCTTGCGCATTGTATAGAAATCAAGCAGCGCTTGCGTTGGATGCTCGTTATTGCCGTCCCCCGCGTTGATGAGCGGGATTTTGATTTTCTCTGCTAGCTCTTGCAGCACACCATTCGGCTTCAGTCGAATCACACCAGCATCAATCCCCATGGATTCTAGCGTGCGAACTGTGTCGTAGATGGACTCGCCTTTTTGCACACTGGATTCAGCTGAAGAGAAGTTCAGCACATCTGCACCAAGACGTTTTTGCGCTAGTTCGAAGGAGAAGCGAGTTCTTGTACTATTTTCAAAAAATAAGTTGGAAACGAATTTCCCATGGAGTTGGTTATTTACTTTGCTAGGGCTTTGTTCCCAGTAGGCTGCACGATCCAGAATGCTTGTGATCTCCTCTGCACTTACGCCTTTTAGTCCCAAGAAATGTCTAGTTGTTGTTGTGCTCATGCTACTCACTCCTGTTTCCCCCTCTGGATAATAACTTCATCTTTGTCATCAATTTCCGTTAACATCACTTCAATGCTCTCACTCTTGGACGTCGGTACATTCTTGCCCACATAATCAGGTCGTATGGGAAGCTCACGATGCCCTCTGTCCACAAGTACAGCAAGTTGAATCATTTGCGGTCGGCCTAAATCAATTAGCGCATCCATCGCGGCTCTTACCGTTCTGCCGGTATACAGCACATCATCGAACAGGATGATTTTGCGATCTTGGATTTGCATTTTGCCGCCTTCTTGCACGTTCTCCACCGATCTGACTTTCACGCGATCATCGCGATAAGAAGTTATATCGATCTCTCCCACCGGAATCGGTACGCCTTCAATTTCTAGAATCCGTTCTGCTACTCGCTTCGCTAAGTAAATGCCTCGGGTCCGAATACCAATCAAGGTACAATTCTCTACACCTTTATTCTTTTCCAGTATCTCGTGTGCAATCCGCGTAAGTGCTCTACGAATTCCCATCTCATCAATAATGGTGTGTTCGGCGGTCTCATTCATCGTTTTCGCCTCCTGGCTAAACTATCTAAGTCAGCATTCACATACGTATTCTGGTGGTAAAACCAAAAAACTCCTTGCCCAATTCTTGGCAAGGAGTTTACGAGTGCATAAAGAGATAGAGCGGGGCTGCAGGATGCGCACACCCTTAAGCTTGCTGAATTCTCGACTCAGCATTACCCGACTTTTCTTATCGTTTTACCTTGCCAGCCTCTCTGGACTGTTTTTAAAGGCACATATGTAATTAAAAGAATTATGCCACTTTCGACAGGATAAGTCAATGTTTTTTTGGCATCATACATAGATCATTCCTTGGGCAAGTCTTGGAGCATGTGTTATAATTTACATATAAATCTATCTTTATTTCCTATTATTTAGTATCGTTGTGGCCAAAAGGTTAAGGAGGAAACTATGTTCAAATTGTTTAGGTATTTGAAGCCTTATCGAGTTTCAGTGGTTGTCATCATTACATTGATGCTTCTGCAATCACTAGCTCAACTGTATCTGCCGACTCTCCTCTCTGACATTGTGGATGTCGGTGTGGTAAAAGGTGATGTCGGTTATATTCTGCGATTTGGAGCTTATATGTTGCTCGTCGCAATGGGCGGCATGGCCTGTGTCATGGTGGCGAGTTATCTGCTTGCCAAGACAGCAACAGGCTTCGGGAGAGATTTGCGGCGCAAGCTTTTTTCCCATGTCGAGAGTTTTTCCCTCAATGAATTTGATAAGCTTGGTACGTCTTCTCTCATTACTAGAACGACTAATGATATCGCGCAAGTTCAACAGTTGGTTGTCATGATGCGGATGTTCATTGGGGCACCAACCATGCTCATTGGCGGTGTTATCATGGCAACGTACAAAGATGCGCATCTTGCCCTTGTTTTGATTGCAGTGATCCCAATTTTAGTACTTGTCATTGTTTTTATTATGCGTAAGGGAATTCCGTTATTCAAAACACAGCAAATCAAAATTGACGGCATCAACCTTGCTTTGCGGGAGCATTTAACAGGTATTCGTGTCATTCGCGCATTTAACCGCTCAAACCATGAGAAACTTAAATTTGAACGTGCCAGCCAAGATTTCACGCAGACTGCAATCAAAGTAAACACCATCATGGCTACAATGATGCCTGTTATGATGCTTGTGTTCA
The DNA here is from genome assembly GCF_013141695.1 of Paenibacillus plantarum. Lineage (GTDB taxonomy): Bacteria > Bacillota > Bacilli > Paenibacillales > NBRC-103111 > Paenibacillus_E > Paenibacillus_E plantarum. The sequence goes on along the minus strand of NZ_WHNY01000075.1, from coordinate 390,907 downwards.
ATCTCGGTATGATTGTGATTTTATGGTATGGCGGCATTCGCATTGATAATAGTCAAATGCAAGTTGGAGATCTCATGGCCTTCATTCAATATGCGATGCAAATTATGTTCAGCATGTTTATGATGACGATGATCTTCATGATGATTCCTCGGGCATCCGCTTCTGCGGTTCGTATTAATGAAGTGTTGGCAATCGAATCCGTCGTACATAATGCCAAGAACGCTGTAACCCTGAAAGAGGACCAAGTCACGGTACATTTTAATCATGTAACCTTCAGTTACCCCGGTGCAGAACAACCAGCGATCGAAGATATTACCTTCAGCGCTAGACCTGGCGAAGTTACAGCTATCATTGGAGGAACAGGTTCAGGCAAAACAACGCTTATTAACTTACTCCTTCGGTTTTATGATGTCGGATCAGGTTCCATCACATTGAACGATCAACCGCTTCCTTCTCTGACGCTTGAAAGTGTACGTGAACAAATCGGTTATGTCCCACAAAAAGCCGTTCTCTTCTCCGGCACAGTAGCCGATAACCTCCGATTCGGAAATGATTTAGCGACAGATGAAGAGCTTGCTCGCGCAGCATCTACCGCACAAGCAGCCGATTTCATTGGCGGTATGAAAGACAACTTCCAGTCCGTACTTGCACAAGGCGGTACCAATCTTTCCGGTGGTCAAAAGCAGCGTCTTGCCATTAGCCGAGCACTGGCCCGCAAACCGAATATTTATATTTTCGACGACAGCTTCTCCGCCTTAGATTTCAAGACGGATGCAAAGCTACGCGCAGCGCTTAAATTAGAAACAGAACGTGCCACCATGTTGATCGTCGCCCAGCGTGTCAGCACCATTATGGACGCGAATCAAATCGTTGTTTTGGATGAGGGTAAAATCGCTGGCATCGGCACGCATCAGGAACTGATGAAAACGTGTGAGGTCTATCAAGAAATTGTTGCTTCTCAGCTATCAGAGGAGGAAAGTGCATGAGTGACAAACCGAAAGAACCACAGCGCCCCCCAGGCGGCATGAATCCGGGCTTTATGGGCCGAGGCGGTATGGGCATGGGGATGCCTGTTCAGAAGGCGAAGGATTTCAAGGGTACTTTGAAAAGACTATTAGCGTATATGCAGCCTTTTCGCGTCTCCATCTCATTTGTTCTCATTGCCGCTATCCTAAGCACACTGTTTAGTATTATTAGCCCGAAACTGATGGGTAACGCCGTTACTAAGCTCGCAGAAGGCTCCATGGGCAAACTCAAAGGCATTGCAGGCGCGAAAATCGATTTCGATGCGATTCTCAGAATCGTTCTTATTCTTGCCGTGTTATATGTCGTGAGTTCCATTTTAATGTATATCCAGCAGCGAATCATGGTGAAAGTAACTCAGCGAATTGTCTTCAACTTACGCAGAGATGTTAGCGAAAAGCTGACGCGCGTTCCTTTGTCTTTCTTTGATGCAAGAAGCCACGGGGACACGATGAGCCGAGCTACGAATGACGTGGATACGATCAGCTCGACCATGCAGCAAAGCTTAACGCAGCTCATCACTTCCGTTGTCACATTGCTCGGAACTATCATTATGATGCTAACGATCAGCCCTCTGCTCACCTTAGCGACGATCGTTACGCTTCCGCTGAGCATCTGGGGAACGAAGATGATCGCTAGCCGTTCCCAGCAATATTTTAAAGGACAGCAGCGAACCCTTGGCGAGCTCAACGGACATGTCGAAGAAATGTATACAGGACATACGATTGTGAAGGCTTTTGGCAAAGAACAGCAATCTGTTGATAAGTTCAATGAAATTAATGAGCGGTTGTATCATACCGGCTGGAAAGCCCAATTTATTTCGGGACTTATCTTTCCAGTCATGTCCTTCATCGGCAATATTGGCTATGTGCTCGTCAGCGTTATTGGCGGCGTTATGGTGACGCACAATGCGATTAAAATTGGAGATGTCCTGGCTTTCATCCAATATTCCGGACAGTTCACCATGCCGATTACCCAAGTGGCGAATATCGCCAACGTCATTCAGTCCACGATTGCAGCGGCTGAGCGCATTTTTGAATTATTAGATGAACCCGAAGAAGTCCTTGAGAAGAAAGACTCGCAAAAAGTTCAAGAAGTCCATGGTCATGTACAGTTTGAAGATGTCGCTTTCTCATACAAAGCAGATACGCCATTAATTACGAATATGAATATCGATGTCAAACCAGGACAAACTGTTGCCATTGTTGGACCTACAGGAGCTGGCAAAACAACGATCGTCAATCTCCTGATGCGCTTCTATGAATTGCAAAACGGACGCATTTCCATCGATGGTGTTGATTCACGCAATATGACTCGTAGTGACCTCCGCGGGCTGTTCGGTATGGTACTGCAAGATACGTGGCTCTTCAATGGCACAATCCGTGACAATATCGCCTATGGGCGGGTTGGTGCGACTGAGGAGGATATTGTTGACGCGGCGCGCGCTGCCTATGCGGATCATTTCATCCGAACACTTCCTGATGGGTATGATACGATTTTGAATGAAGAAGCGTCCAATTTATCCCATGGTCAAAAGCAATTGCTTACGATTGCCCGTGCGATCCTAGCTGATCCGGCCATCTTGATTCTAGATGAAGCAACGAGCAGTGTAGATACGCGGACGGAAGTTTCTATCCAACGTGCGATGAATAATTTGATGGCCGATCGTACAAGTTTCGTCATTGCTCATCGTCTGTCTACCATTCGTGAAGCTGATCTGATTCTTGTCATGAATCAAGGAACCGTCATCGAGCAAGGCACGCATGAGGAGCTTCTGGAGCAGCATGGTTTCTACGCGGAGCTCTATAACAGTCAATTCACACAAGAAGCTGTATGAAACAGGTTGGCTCTCACGCCTCCTTTCTGCTAATATAGGAGAGTCAATCATAAATTTGAAGGAGATGTCACCATGTCTGAAATGAATACCCTAGAAATTATCCAATTTATTAAAGAAAGCAAAAAGAAAACTCCGGTGAAAGTATATGTAAAAGGAAACCTGGAAGGCCTTGAGTTCGGCGAAGGCAGCCAATCCTTCATTACTGGCGGCAGCGGCGTTGTTTTCGGTGAGTGGAGCGTGCTTCAACCGATTCTAGAAGCTAATAAAGATAAAATTGTTGATTTCGTTGTTGAAAACGATCGTCGTAACTCTGCTATTCCTATGCTAGATTTGAAACACATCAATGCTCGCATCGAGCCAGGCGCAGTTATTCGCGATAAAGTACATATCGGCGATAACGCAATTATCATGATGGGTGCGCTTATCAACATCGGTGCTTCCGTTGGTGACGGTACAATGATCGATATGAACGCAGTTCTAGGCGGTCGTGCACAAGTAGGTAAAATGTGTCACATCGGCGCAGGCGCAGTTGTCGCTGGCGTTATCGAGCCACCTTCTGCTCAACCTTGTGTGATCGAAGATGACGTTCTTGTTGGCGCTAACGCGGTTATTCTTGAAGGTGTACGAATCGGTAAAGGTTCCGTTGTAGCAGCTGGAGCAATCGTAACGCAAGATGTTGAAGAGTATACAGTTGTTGCAGGTGCACCTGCTCGCGTTATCAAGAAAGTTGATGACAAAACTAAATCCAAAACCGAAATTCTAGCAGACCTACGTACCCTATAAGGTGAACTAGATCTGGAGGAAATCGTTATGCTTAGCCCTTTTGTAGAGCTGCGACGTCAGTTGCATCAAATCCCGGAGCCAGGATTTCAAGAGTTTAAAACGCAGCAGCTTCTTCTTGAGCAATTGGCCAAGCTGCCGCAGGATCGACTATCGATCCGCACATGGCGTACGGGCATTCTGGTCTATATCAAAGGCTTAAACCCGAGCAAGCGGTTTGGTTATCGCGCAGATATGGACGGGCTTCCGATCACGGAAGAGACGACGTTGCCCTTCCCCTCTCAGCATCCAGGCTATATGCATGCGTGTGGGCATGATTTTCACATGTCTATCGGCATGGGGGTTGTGACACACTTCACGGCGAATCCTATGCAGGATGATCTTGTTGTGTTGTTCCAACCGGCTGAAGAAGGTCCTGGCGGTGCGTTACCGATGCTAGCTGCCGAGGAATTGCAAGATTGGATGCCCGACCAGATGGTTGCGCTCCATATTGCGCCAGAGTATCCTGTCGGCACAATCGCTGTCCGGCCTGAAATCTTGTTTGCCAACACATCGGAGTTGTTCATTGATCTGCTTGGCAAAGGTGGCCATGCGGCCTACCCGCATCAAGCGAATGATATGATCATCGCGGCAACGCAAATGGTCGGACAGCTTCAAACCATCGTGTCCCGAAACGTGAATCCACTGGATTCCGCTGTGATCACGATTGGCAAAATGGAAGCTGGAACGAAGCAGAATATAATCGCGGAGAAGGCTCGCTTAGAGGGTACGATTCGCACCTTATCTGCTGCTTCCATGAACAAGATCAAAGGGCGCATCGAAGCGGTTGCCGCGGGCATTGAAGCTTCCTTCGAATGCCAAGTCACGATTGACTGGGGCTCGAATTACCGTCAAGTGTATAATGATCCAGCATTAACCGTGGAATTCATGGACTGGCTTCGTGGACGTGATAACGTTACGTTGTTCGAATGTACAGAAGCCATGACTGGCGAAGACTTTGGTTACTTCTTGGAGAAAATCCCTGGCTTTATGTTCTGGTTAGGTGTGGATACACCACATGGCCTGCATAATGCCAAACTTGATCCCGATGAGCGCGCCATAGATGTAGCTATCGATACGATTACGGCATACTTGCGATATAAATCTAGCTAAAATGAATAAGCCTCTCGATCAACCAAATTTATATTTGGTTGGTCGAGAGGCTTTTTGTTTTCCCTCTACTTCCCCACTCCATCTTCTCTCCTGTCCATTTACTACTAACTCAGCTATCTAAATTTACTTCAACAGCTCTCACTCTGTCTCAGCACCCAACTTTTCTCCACTTTTTCACACTCATTACTCCACCCCAATTCCCACAATCACACTATTTCTACTATTTCTAATACTTCTACTACTTCTACTATTTCTACTACTTCTACTACCTTCTATTACTTCTACTTTCTTTCATCTCTATTCCCACTACCTTAGTGTTTCTACGTTCCCTCCACCTCATTTCCCACAAGTACACCATTCCTACTCCTCCAGCTCAATCCACCTAATTATCAACCCCAACTTTCAGCCGCAACAAACCAATTAACTGGATTATATGTAGCTATTTTTGGAAAAACACCCTCAAAAACACAAATAACTGGATTTCATGTTGCTAATTGTGCTCATTTTACTTTTAACTAGCCAATCATTTGAAATTAGCTGTAGATTTTCCATCTAATCATAAATCCGGGTCTAAAACGAGGAAATTAACTGTATATTTTCCATTTATTGATGAACAATTAGGTGGTCAGAGGTGTATCATTTTTATTTTGTTCGGGGTTCGGGGTTCGGGTTGGGGTCCGATGTTCTGAGTTATGATTTTCGGGGCTGCCCAGGGTTCGTGGAGCTTGCACTTAGGAGGCAGCAGCAGCTAAGGGTCCCTCAAATTCCAAAAAAAAACCACCGCTGCTACCAGCGATGGTCCCTTCTACAACTTGCTTACAAACCGTTGAAGTCTATCCAACGATTGCTCCAGCACATCCTGTGCATAGGCGTATGAAATCCGGATGTAGCCTTCCCCGTAGGAAGTGAAAGCATCTCCCGGAACAACAGCAACATGCTCTTCATGCAGCAGCCTCATAGCAAATTCCTGCGAGGATAAGCCAAACTTCGCAATGGACGGGAACAAATAGAACGCACCATCCGGCTTTTCCAGCTCAATTCCCATTGCGATCAAACGATCGTAGACATAATCTCGGCGGGCTACGTATGCTTCACGCATCGGGAGTGCATCGTCAATCCCTACCGTCAAAGCCTCCAAGGCGGCATACTGGCTCACAGAGCTAGCACAAGTCACATTATACTGGTGAACCTTCACCATATGTGCTGTGAGGTACGCAGGAGCCATTGTAAACCCTACACGCCAGCCTGTCATAGCATGAGATTTGGACAAGCCGTTAATGACGATTGTCTTTTCACGCAACTTGCCGACTGTCGCAATGGAACGATGCTGAACGCCATACACCAACTCGCTATAGATTTCATCGGATAAAATAAAGAGCTCGCGATCTGCCAATAATTCGGCCAAATCAGCAATTTCCTTCTCCGTGAGCACCTGACCTGTTGGGTTTGACGGATAACATAGAATGACACAACGTGTTTTTTCTGTCAGGTAGGGTGCCAATAGCTCAGCAGTTAATTTCAAACCATTCTCTCTAGTATCCACATAGACAGGCACGCCGCCTGCCAAGTGAATTAAAGGCTCATATCCAGGATAAATCGGAGCTGGAATGATGACCTCTGCGCCTGGTGTCAAAATCGTTCGCAACGTGATATCAACCGCTTGACTAGCACCTGCTGTGACGATAATCTCATCCGCCGCGCGATACTCCTGGCCATACTTGACTTTCACAAAGTTAGAAACAGCTTCTCTAAGTTCGATTAATCCAGGGTTTTGCGTATAGACCGTTTTGTTTTGTTCCAAAGCTCTTTGTCCCGCTTCGATAATATGCCGCGGCGTAGGGAAATCAGGCTGCCCGATCGTTAAGGTCAAAGCTCCAGGAATCGTGCTGACTAGATTCGAAATTTTACGAATACCTGATATTTGAATATCTTTTACTTGAGGGTTAATCAAATGCTCCAACATGAGTAGCTCTCCTCTCTCCATTGAACAAGAACTATGTTGTCCGTATCGTTGATATTAGGTTCTCCATATCAGGAGGAATTGGCGCTTCGAACTGCATCCATTCCCCTGTTCGTGGATGTGTAAAACCTAGAATAGCCGCATGTAAGGCTTGACCGTCCATCAACATGCCTTTGCTTTTGCCATACATCGGATCCCCAACTAACGGATGGCCAATGAATTTCATGTGCACGCGAATTTGGTGCGTACGCCCCGTTTCCAGCTTTAACTCAACTAAAGTAAAGTCACCAAACCGTTCGATAACGACGAAGTGCGTTACCGCTGTTTTGCTATTTTTCTCCGTAACGGTATACATCTTACGATCATGAGAATCGCGTCCAATCGGCGCATCGATCGTCCCTTGATCATGTTGAATATATCCGTGTACCAATGCAATGTATTTGCGATTAACCGTGTGTGCCTTCAATTGCTCAGCAAGGCTTGCGTGAGCCTTATCATTTTTGGCTGACATGATTAAGCCTGAGGTGTCCTTGTCAATTCGGTGCACAATACCTGGGCGAAGCTCACCATTAATGCCGGATAAGTCCTTGCAGTGGTACATTAACGCATTCACTAAAGTCCCTGAGTAATGTCCAGGCGCAGGATGAACAACGAGTCCACGCTGTTTGTTGATAACGATCACATCACTGTCCTCGTATACAACTGTCAGAGGAATGTTTTCAGCCAGCAACTCCACGCCTTGAGGCTCTGGAATCACTAACGCAATCACATCATGCAGAGACAATTTATAATTGGGCTTTACTGCTTTCCCATTTACCTTAACGTGACCATCTTTGACCCATTGTTGGACAAGTGTTCGAGAAATATCTTCTTCCAACGCTTCTGTAATAAATTTATCGATCCGTTCGTTGGCAAACTGATTTTCTACCGTCCATTCAATTGGCTCTTGAGTCACAGTCTCAGGTGAGGTCTGGTTTGTGTTCATGTGTTGCTCCTTTTTTATCTTTTCGTGAAGCTAGAATCGATTCAATGAAGATCAGGATAACCCCGACAACGATGCATGAATCCGCTACATTGAAAATTGGGAAGATATAATCGACTTCCTTGCCAAAGAAGTTAAAATCAAAGGTAAACTGGAAGAAATCCACAACTTCTGCGAACAAAGCACGGTCTACGAAATTACCGAATGCTCCTCCAAAAAGTAAACACAATGCGAACGGAAGTAACACTTTGCCTTCACGAATAGTACGCTGCATATACCAAACAATACCACACAGCACAAGTATAGTGACAATGATGAAAAACCAACGTTGATTTTGTAAAATACCGAAGGCTGCACCACGGTTACGATGGGATGTAATCATGAAAAAATCCCCAATAACAGGACGCTCTTCGCCGAGCGGAACTTTTTTCACAATGATCCATTTCGTAACTTGATCAAGAATAAATGCAAGAAGTGCATACAGGTAATATTTCAAATATTTCATTTAAGAGTACCTCCTACATTGTGAAAAGCTTGTACATTCCTATTTTTCAAGGAATTACCTCACTAAAAAAAGCGGTCTATCGGCATCATAAACGGTATGAATGAGCTGTTAGAAGGGAGATGTATGACCTATGAGCCATTTAACCGAAGAGCAATTACAATCCTTATATGTACAACTGTTGGAGGAAAAGGTTGCACTAGAAAAGCATTTCGCTTCAAATGATCAATTTGGACTCGCAAATTCATTCTCAGATTCCATAGGCGAGCTCTCCATGTATGATAATCATCCCGGTGATATCGGGTCCGAAGTTTTTGAACGAGCGAAAGACATTTCGCTTAATGAACACGCAGAGATGCATTTACAACAAGTCAATGAAGCTTTAGCTCGTATGGAAAGTGGCGATTATGGCGTTTGCATTTTTAGCCATCAACCCATACCATATGAACGCCTACAAGCCATTCCTACAACTTTATACAGCATAGAACATGTACCTGATCCCGACCAATCGTTCCGACGCCCTGTTGAAGAGCAGGTTCTTTATCCGCCGTTCGGGCGTACGAGCTTCGATGAGAAAAACAACGAAACAGAATTTGATGGTGAAGATGCCTGGCAAATCGTTGAAAGCTGGGGCACTTCAAATACCCCCGCTTTCGCAGAAAGCAACCAAGTAGAAAGCTACAATGACATGTACATTGAAGCCGACGAGTTGGAAGGCTATGTAGAGTCATTCGAAAGCTTTGTAGCCACTGATCTCTATGGTGAACATGTTACCATTGTACGAAGTAAAGCTTATAACGAGTATATGCACAGCGATGAAGGCGATCCTTTTCTTGAACCCGAAAGAACTGCCGATTTAGACGATGAATAAAGACAAGAAATGACTCTGATTAAAAACAGGACAAACGAGCTTCGCATGTCGCGCAAGCTCGTTTGGTTCCTCTACTCGTGATAATGAGCAGACACAACATCATTACATCTGACGCAGAGTGTTGGATGCTCCTTACTGTGCCCAACCTCTGGCGTCACTATCCAACAACGTTCACATTTCTCACCGTCTGCAACAGCGATGGCAATGGCAACATCTTTGGACTGAAGTGCACCTTCTGGTACAGAAGTACCTAGAGGGTGAAGGTTAACAGCAGACACGATGAACAACTGATCCAATTGCTCGAATTGTGTCAACAAAGCAAACATCGCTTCATTTGGATATAAATTCACGGCTGCCCCTAAGGAATTACCAATGACTTTCTCCTTACGCGCTTCTTCTAGCGCCTTCAGCACGTCATCACGTACTTCCAAGAAGGAATTCCATTTATTCTCCAACTCTTCGTTATAAACACTCGTTTCTACTTCCGGTAATTCAGCAAGTTGCACAGAGCTTAATTCCACACCTGGAATGTATTTCCAAACTTCATCCGCAGTATGAGGAAGAATCGGTGAAATAAGCTTCGTAATCGCAGTCAAAGCAGCGTATAGCACGGTTTGTGACGCTTTACGTGCTGGATCCTCAGCCGCATTCGCATACAGTCGATCCTTGATGATATCCAAATAGAAGGAACTCATTTCGACCGCGCAGAAGTGGTGGATCGTTTGATACACAACATGGAATTCGTAGGCTTCATAAGCTTTGATAACTTTCTCGATCATCCGGTTCAAACGAATCAACGCATAGCGATCAAGTTCGGATAAACTCGCAACCGCAACACGATCTGTAGCCGGATTGAACTGACTCAAATTCCCCAGAAGGAAGCGCATAGTGTTACGAATTTTACGATATACCTCAGTCGTTTGGTTCAAAATATTGTCCGAAATTCGGTGATCGGATTGATAATCCACGGAGGAAACCCATAGACGAAGAATATCAGCGCCTAATTTGCCGCAAACCACATTCGGATCAATCGTGTTACCGATGGATTTGGACATTTTGCGCCCTTCGCCATCTAGTGTAAAGCCATGACTCAGAATGCCTTTATACGGCGATTTCTCTCTCGTTGCTACACCAGTGATCAGGGAAGAGTTGAACCAACCGCGATACTGGTCTGAACCTTCTAGATACAAATCAGCAGGCCATTGAAGTTCTGGACGCGACTCGAGAACCGCAACATGACTGGAACCGGAATCAAACCATACGTCCATAATGTCCGTTTCTTTGCGGAATTCACCGTGACCACATTTCGTACAGCTAGTGCCGTGCGGAAGTAGATCCTTCTCATCCTTGATGAACCAAGCATTCGAACCTTCTTGCTCGAATAACTGGGCAACATGTTCAATCGTTTGCTCGTTGACAAGTGGCTCATTACAGCTGCGGCAGTAGAAAATAGGAATCGGAACGCCCCATGCCCGCTGTCTAGAAATACACCAGTCTCCACGATCAGCGATCATGTTGTGCAGGCGCACTTCGCCCCACTCTGGCGTCCATTTCACTTGCTTGATTTCATCCAGCATCTCTTGTCTGAACTTATCGATCGACGCAAACCATTGCTCCGTTGCACGATAAATAACAGGCTTTTTCGTACGCCAATCGTGTGCATATTGATGCTGAATGTCAGCAGCTTTCAACAAAAGACCATTCTCTTGCAGCTTCTCAATGATCAGCTTGCCGCCTTTTTCATAGAACAAGCCTTCATACCCTGGTGCTTCAGCCGTAAAATGTCCTTGATCGTCCACAGGACAAAGTACACCGATGTTATAACGTTGACCGATAGCGAAGTCGTCTTCCCCGTGTCCAGGAGCTGTGTGAACACAACCTGTACCCGCTTCTAGTGTCACGTGCTCGCCAACCATAACAAGAGATTCGCGATCGTAGAAAGGATGTTGACACGTAACAAACTCCAACTCACTACCTTTTACTGTCGATAATACCTCATATTCACTCCAGCCGATTTCTTTCGCAGCTGTTGCAAGAAGACCTTGTGCCAGCACATATTTCTTCCCATTCGCTTGAACGACTGCGTACTCGAATTCAGGGTGCAAGGAAATCCCTAAGTTCGCAGGTAATGTCCAAGCTGTCGTTGTCCAAATAACGATGGCAGCATCTTCTGGAAGCTTGCCTTTGCCATCCTTTACTGGGAAAGCCACGTAGATGGATGTTGAAGTTTTCTCTTTGTACTCGATTTCTGCCTCAGCCAATGCACTCTCAGACGATGGGGACCAGTACACAGGCTTCAAGCCTTTGTAAACGAAGCCCTTCTGTACCATCGTACCGAAGACACGAATTTGTTGAGCTTCGTATCCTGGTTGCAGGGTGATATACGGGTTTTTCCAATCTCCGCGGATACCAAGGCGTTGGAATTGACTCTTCTGCTTCTCAACGGACTGCAAAGCGTATTCTTTGCAATATTCACGGAACTCGGGAACCGTCATCTTCTTACGATCGACTTTCCCACTGTTCGTAATCACTTGCTCGATTGGCAAACCATGCGTATCCCAACCTGGGACATATGGCGCGTCAAAGCCTTGCAGTGTTTTAAAACGTACGATAATATCTTTGAGCACTTTGTTAAGTGCGTGACCGATATGAATATCTCCATTCGCATAAGGAGGCCCATCATGTAAAATAAACTTCGTTCTCCCCTTACGACTTTCTTGTACCTTCGCATAAATGTCTTCTGCTTCCCAATGCTCTTGCATTTTCGGCTCTGCCTGCGGCAAATTACCTCTCATCGGGAATTCTGTTTGTAATAGGTTTAATGTTTTTCCATAATCCATCTTTACCACTCCACTCCTGGTTCAATCTATCCTAGTCTAAAAAAACAAAAAAAGCCTCTCATCCCAAAAGGGACGAGAAACTCAACTCGCGGTACCACCCTCGTTAAAAAGCCTCATGAACACGCGCCTAAAGGCGAGTCGAACAGAGCTTCTTCACTCGATCATGTGTAACGGCATGACCCGTTTCTCCCTACTTGGGTTCAAGAGACGCTCCTGGGGGATATTCGGTACGTTGCAGAGATTAGGCTCACACCACAACCCTAATTCGCTGACACTGCTCATAACGCCCTACTCGTTCCAGTCATAGCTTTATTGCGATACTTTTAACAGGAGTATACCCAATCTGGCAAGCATAGTCAATATGATACCTGCCTACTGCTCCATGCCTACTCTTCCTTATGTTCAAACTGCATACTTTGCCAGCCTTCTGTATTCAGTAATTCAAGCTGTGCTTCAAGTAAAGTCCGAAAGCGCGTACGGTAAATGGACGCTTGTTTCTTGAGTTCTTCGATCTCAAGAGCTACTTTGCGTGAACGCGTCAATGATTCGTTAATAATCCGATCCGCGTTCTTCTCCGCTTCTTTCAGGATTAACTGCGCTTCTTTCTTCGAATTGCTTCTGACTTCATCTGCAGCCTCTTGAGCCACGATAATCGTTTTGCTCAGCGACTCTTCAATATGCGTGAAGTGATCCAAACGCTCCTGCAAAGCCATCGATTGATTCTGCAAATCCTTATTCTCACGAATAAGCGCTTCATAATCCTTGATGACTTGATCTAGGAATTCATTCACTTGATCCTCATCATAACCACGAAACGAACGTGAAAACTCCTTATTATGTATATCTAGCGGTGTTAATGGCATCAGTGCCCCTCCTTAGCGTTTTGCGTAGCAAAACTGACTTCGTAAGCATAAGCTGAGCTTGTCTGAAAGCTAGCCTACACCCATGTCTATACAGTTCAGTTCGACAGAAAATTAGCAATTCCTGCAAAGTTCGTGGATAAATTATCCACGATCATGCAAACTTGCCAATCTTCACACGAATTCGACCTTTTTTCGATACGCCTTCCACTTCAAGCACTTTGAACCTACCAAAACCCTGTAAGGAGATCATATCGCCTTCTTTCAGTGGCTTGCTTGGATCTTCTTCTAACTTCCAATTCACGCGGCAACGGCCTGCTTGGATCGGTACCAATACTTTGGCTCGGCTAAGCCGGAATACATCGCTTACAATTCCGTCCATACGCATGGAAGCAACGGATAGATGGAGTTCATCCAATTGCGCTTGCGCTACTTCCAGCTTATCTAAAGAGAGCAATTCCGTTTGGACATGTACTCTATGTACTTGTGATAAATTCAAATGCAAATAGTCGGCTGCATCTTGAGTCACCAAGCAATGGCAGCCACCCTCTATAACATGAATATCGCCAACCTTGTCCCGCTTCATGCCGAGTCCAAGAATGGCGCCCATGTAATCTCCGTGTTCTAACGTAAGAAATTTGCCATCGCCTGAGGATACAGCTAACACGGCCATCGCCATGTCTTCACTATCCAAGCTGCGGTAGTCAGGCGCAATAATGGCACGCTTGCGCTCTGCTGCTTCATAGCCGCCATCCAGTCGGCAATGTACATCCGGGTGTCGGTTGACGAGTGAATTCAGAATGAAGGCCTGTCTGGGATCGAGGAAATCGGTTAACTTCACGGCATGCTGCTCGGCAGCTCGCTGGGCCCAATCCCAGGCTTTATCAACAAAATGATGCTCGTCTTGGTGAAAATGTCCATAAATATCTTTCGTCAAGACTAAAATAACCCCACGATGAAATCCAGAACAGCAAAGATACCCATGACGACGAATTTCAATGCAATCAACGCCACGATTGGCGAGAGGTCAATGAAACCGATGCTTGGTATGATTTTGCGGAATGGAGCCAAATACGGTTCAACCAGCTTCGAAAGCAGTCCACCGACAAAACTGCCACGTGCGTTTGGAAACCAAGATAAGATCAAGTAACCAATAATCATGAAATAATAAATTTCTGTCAAAACGCTTAAAAAAGAGTAAACGTTATCCACGTTGTTTCCCACCTCTGTCTATGTGTTTGGGGATATGCGTCTATTCCTCGCCCATCATCTCAGAGATATGTCCATGAATATCTACTGAGTCTGGTGTACAGAGAAAAATATTCGGTCCAAGCTTAGAGATAGACCCATTCAATGCGTAAACCGTACCACTCAAGAAATCTACAATTCGGATAGCTTGATCGCCGCGAACTCGTTGTAAATTAACGACAACCGCTCTACGAGCACGTAGATGGTCTGCAATGTCCTGTGTTTCCTCATAAGTGCGAGGTTCACTAAGGACAACGCGTGAATTCTTCTGTGAATGAATACTGACGACATTCGCCTTATTTTTATTACGTAATTCGTATGGATTGGTTTCAGGTTCTTCTGTTGCTTCTACAATCCGTTCACGCTCTACAATTTCTTCCTCTTCCTGAAGTCCCAGAAAGTTCATAAATCGGTTATATACACCCATAGCGCTTCCCTCCTATCGAAATCATACACAACGGAATCATATTTCTAATGCACTTAGCCCTCTTTGCCTACTAATACAGTACCCAAACGAACCCAAGTTGCACCTTCTTGAATGGCCACGTCGAAGTCGCCTGACATCCCCATAGATAGCTCTTTCACTTCATAAGGGAACAACCTACGTTCATTCAATTGATCCCGAAGCTCACGTAATCCTCGAAAAACTGGTCTTGTTTCTTCCGGTTCTAACTCATAAGGAGCCATCGTCATCAAGCCGCATACGCGAATATGAACAAGCTTACTTACTTCCTCAGCAAATTGGAAAAATTCTTGAGGCGATACGCCATATTTCGTTTCTTCACCTGAAATGTTCACTTGCAAGAAACAATTGACTTCTATCCCCAAAGCGGCAGCTTGCTTGTCCAACTCTTTCGCGAGCGACATCCGATCAAGTGAATGAATATAAGCAAATTTGCCGATAACATCCTTCACCTTATTCGTCTGCAAATGCCCTAGAAAATGCCATGTTCCACGTTCATGAAGAGCTTCCCACTTCGGCTTTACATCTTGCCAACGATTTTCTCCAATATGATGTAGACCGGTGTTCAATACTTGTTCTGTCGTTTCTAAAGATACATATTTGGTTACTGCGATGATCTTAATGTCATTTTCTTGACGGCCTGACTCCCGACATACCGTAGCTATCCGAGCTTCAACCTCTTGTTTGCGTTCCAATACGCTCATTCTCTCTACACCTCAATTCAAACACGTTGTCAGTTCCTTAGGGTCGAAGTCCGATCCAAGCGATCATTCGCCCTGTGGAACCCCCTTCCTTTCGATGCGAAAAGAAGAGATCAGTTCGACAACTCGTACATAACTGAGTTACTTCGATATGGGACGACAAAATTCCTGCTTGCTCGATCAATTTCTGATTTAATAATTGCAAATTCAACATGTACTTCTCGTTGCCTTTATCCGTGATAATAGCTTCTTGTACCTCAGGCGCTATCCGTGTTTCCTCAAAAACCAATCTAACGCGCGACGCTACCGTCTGATCAACCTCATAGCAACAGACACCAATTGAGGGTCCTATCGCTGCTCGGATATCAGATGGCTGACTACCAAAAGTATGTGTCATTAAGGATATTGTAGCCATGGAAATGTTTAACACAGTACCTTTCCAACCTGCATGGGCAAGGGCTACCACACGCTGAACGGGATCATAGAAATATAACGGTACACAATCCGCAAATTGCGCACAGAGTACGATACCGTTCTCCTTGGTTATAAATCCATCCTTCGCTTGAAGAGCTGTTTCTCTGCTATCACGCCCCATGCCCTGCTCGTTCAGACTGACGATAGCAATGTCTTTCCCATGTACCTGCTCCGCATATGTAAAAGATGTAAATGGCTGCCCTACAGCGTCTGCAACACGCTCACGATTACGCACGACATCCTCCTGGGTATCATTTACATGCAAACCGAGATTTAGCGTTGAATAGGGTGCCTGACTTACTCCACCTAAACGAGTGCTGAAGCCAGCGGTAATCTCAGGAAACAATGACTTCCACGGAGCTATAGGTAAAAGGACCGGATGATCCTCTTTTGAATGTAAGGACGGTTGTATGTCAAATGGTTCCAATGCAAATCCCTCCAACCCTTTTTGTATATCTCTACTTTAGCACAAAATAAAAAGACACACGATGTCTGATCAGCTGCTATCTTGCTGATACAGCGTCCCCGTGTGTCCAACGTCAATTTTTAAATTGACGATTAAACTCATATACCACTTCGGTGTCGTCGGTTTGTCGGTATGGCCGAACGTCTTCTAGCTTCACGAGCACAACGTCAGCACCAATTTTCACGATATGCTTCCAAGGAATGATCACATCGGTCCCTGTTCCAAACAGTCCAAAAAATCGACTCTGATTCGGAACAACAATGGATTCGATTCGTCCTTGGCGCAGGTCAAGCTCCAAATCACTGATTTGTCCAAGCTTTTTGCCGTCCACAATATTAATTACATCCTTCGTCTGGAAATCAGATATTTTCATGAGGCCTATCACCACATATCTCATTAGAATTTGTACTGATTTTTTACTAGTATATGTGCCTTATGGGCAAAATGTCCTGTCAAACAAAAAAAGACCTTCACGGCTTGTCTACCAAAGCCGTTCCAGTCTTTGTTAATTGCTCTTAGGATTTCACATGTTTCTGCATCTGACAAATAGCCGATTTCTCTAACCTTGAAACTTGTGCTTGAGAAATACCTATCTCATCGGCCACTTCCATCTGGGTCTTCCCTTCAAAGAAGCGCATAGAAAGGATCATCTTCTCTCTAGCATTCAACTTATGCATCGCTTCGCGCAATGCGATTCCCTCAATCCATGACATGTCTTTATTGCGCTCATCGCTTATTTGATCCATCACATAGATCGGATCGCCTCCATCATGATAAATGGGCTCAAATAAGGATACTGGATCTTGAATGGCATCAAGCGCGAACACGACATCTTCTTTCGGTACATTCAAGGCTTCAGAAATTTCATAAATAGATGGTTCGCGTGAGTTTTGATTCGTTAGACTGTCTCTAACTTGCAATGCTTTGTAAGCAATATCTCTCAAGGAACGAGAAACGCGAATCGGGTTATTATCTCGTAAGTAGCGGCGTATCTCACCTATTATCATCGGTACAGCATAGGTCGAGAATTTGACATTTTGACTTAAATCAAAGTTATCAATGGCTTTCATCAAACCAATACAGCCAACTTGGAAGAGATCGTCCACATACTCTCCACGATTGTTGAACCGTTGAATCACACTCAGTACCAACCTTAAATTGCCATTGACCAATTTCTCTCTTGCAGTTCGTTCCTGTTTTGTTTGCAGGTCAGTGAACAACTCACGCATCTCTGCATTGGTTAGCACAGGCAGTTTAGCGGTGTCAACTCCACATATCTCAACTTTATTTCGGGTCACCGTGATTACCTCCCAAGGAGAAACATTACTGTTAATTATCCCCGTGAGCGGTCGATTTATTCCTGTCCTATCCCTTGCTCAGCCACTTGACAAAAGGGTACTGACTCGCTCCCTCCCGTGACACCTGAACAATTTCGACATTTACTGCCAAAAAAAAATTTCAGACCATCTTGTTAAACTCTTTGCGAAGCCGCTTAATAATCCGTTTTTCCAATCTGGAGATATACGATTGCGAAATACCTAGCAGATCTGCAACGTCTTTCTGCGTCTTTTCTTCCCCATCTTGCAACCCGAACCGCAGCTCCATGATAATACGCTCACGTTCACTAAGTTTATCAAGCGCCTTATGTAAAAGCTTCCGATCAACTTGTTCTTCGATATTGCGGTAAATGGTATCATTCTCTGTGCCTAATACATCAGACAATAGAAGTTCATTACCATCCCAATCAATATTCAACGGTTCATCAAACGATACTTCGGTTCGAATTTTACTATTTCTGCGCAAATACATCAGAATTTCATTCTCGATACAGCGTGATGCGTAGGTAGCCAGCTTAATTTTCTTCTCGGGGTCAAAAGTGTTTACGGCTTTGATAAGACCAATCGCTCCTATCGAAACCAAATCCTCGATGTTAATACCCGTATTCTCGAATTTTCTCGCTATATAGACAACCAATCTCAGGTTGCGTTCAATCAACATAGCTCGAATAGCTGCATCCCCAGATGGTAATTTTTCCAATAAGTATTCTTCTTCTTCACGAGTAAGCGGCGGTGGTAATGCTTCACTACCACCTATGTAATAGATTTCCTCACCTTTGAGTCCTAGCATCATCAAAATGCGATAATACGTTAGTTGAAAGAGCAGTTTCCACTTCAAGAACATGTTAGTTTCCTCCTAAGAGTTTTGCCATAGCAAAACTTTCATCGTAAGCTAAGCTGCGTTTTCCAATGGAAAACTGACTTTATAATAATGAACCTCGCACTGCCGTTAAACCTCTCATGAATCTTGTACTAGCAACTTATCTCGAAACATTAGCCTGCTTGAATCAATGCAGGATGGATAATGGCTTGGTAGGAACCATCGCTGCACAGCTTTCCTCCGTCGAGCCCTATAAGCACCTTCGTTGCCTCCAATTGCGATTCATTATGAATAATCACCACCTTATCGGGTTTAATAGCCAGCATGAATTGCGTATTCCGGTTGACCCCACGGTAAGGTACGAGTCGCAAACGATCCTGCCAGATAAACTCCTCTACGCCTAAGCCGCTGATGATTTGATCCACATCTGATGAGCGTATCCTTTGCAGCCATTGCTCAGGCAGAACATCTCCCCATTCCGATACTTCCATAACCATAACGGGTGTTCGCGTCAATGGATCATACAGTTGGTTACCCGTATCGATCAAGCCTTTGCAAGTAGCACTGAAATCCCCAATGTGAATCGTGACCTCTGCCAAATAGGTCGTCATAACCTCCCGCTGTTTACTACTTTGAAACACGGTTCTAAACCACCATATGAGAGGTAGCAACAGCAGGACCACAAACAAGATGCTGCCGATTTGAAATTGGAATACGGCTACACCAGATTGCGTAAATACGATTCCCTTCATAACATCTGAGGAAGAGGCAAGCACATAATGGATGCCGAACATCCCACCAGCAACAGCAAAATTGATGAGTAAAAAAGTTCCCATATTCCGTAATAAATTTTGTAAGGAACCGTAACCAAAAGCGGTCATAATCATACCTGTACAGAACATACATTTCACAGAAAATGTAAAAAGCAAGGTTGGAACTGGTAAAAACATCATAACGACATACGAAGCCCCTAATGCTGCAGAAAGTGCAATTTTCCACCAAGTGAACGCTATTTTCCGCGTTTTTGCAGTGACCAATAGTAACGCTGCATCCACCAGAAAGTTCAACAGGAAAATGAGATCCGCATAGACGACCATGCCATGCCTCACCTCCAAGAAGGGCACTATCTAGCAATTTCGTGACGAAACTTTAAGGTTCTAAATCAGTATATTGGATTCCAAGTTCAAAGTCTGTCTAAACATGCTAGTAGGATGCTACTTTTTTTGTCAGTTAGCGCGGTCTCGTCCACAGGAGAAAAGCTTACAGAACAACAAAAAACCGAAGCTTCTACATCAAGTAGGGCTTCGGTCTCTAGACAATTATTATGTAATTATTTGTCAGTATTGCGTCCGCGATTTCGTAAGAAAGTCGGAATATCTAATTGATCATTAGAAGGCTGTGCGCCAAATGGTTTAAGATTATTTAAGCGGTTGTCAGGTGCTGCAGTCTCTGGTTGTCCTGGTGAAACCGGACGTTTGATAGACTGATGAATCGGAGCCGCTTTATGCTCGAAACCAGTTGCAATAACCGTAACTAAGATCTCATCTTTTAACTTCTCATCGATAACAGCACCGAAAATCATATTTACCTCAATGTCAGAAGCAGATGCCACGATATCAGCAGCTTCATTCACTTCGTACAAGCTAAGGTTCATACCGCCTGTGATATTCATCAGAACACCACGAGCGCCTTCGATTGATGTTTCCAACAAAGGACTAGAGATCGCTTTTTTCGCTGCTTCTGCCGCACGATTCTCACCTGTAGCTACCCCGATCCCCATAAGGGCGGAACCGCGTTCAGTCATAATCGTTTTGACATCTGCAAAGTCCAAATTGATAAGTCCAGGTACTGCGATCAAATCTGAGATCCCTTGAACACCTTGGCGAAGAACATTATCCGCTTCGCGGAATGCTTCAAGCATCGGAGTCTTTTTGTCAACAATCTCAAGTAGACGATCGTTCGGGATAATAATAAGTGTATCTACTTTCTCTTTCAATGCAGCAATCCCTTGTTCTGCTTGTAAAGAACGCTTACGTCCTTCGAAAGTAAACGGTCGCGTTACTACACCAACCGTAAGTGCGCCCACCTCTTTAGCGATTTCCGCAATGACTGGAGCAGCTCCTGTACCTGTACCGCCGCCCATACCTGCCGTTACGAACACCATATCTGCGCCGCGAAGCGTATTCAGAATCGTCTCCCTTGACTCTTCTGCCGCTTTCTTCCCGACTTCAGGATTTGCACCTGCACCAAGACCGCGGGTCAATTTATCGCCAATTTGCAATTTATGAACGGACTTGGACAAATGAAGCGCCTGTGCGTCCGTATTTACGGTAATAAATTCTACACCTTTAACACCGTTTTCAATCATGCGATTAACTGCATTGCTACCGCCGCCACCAACACCTATGACTTTAATTTGAGCCAATTGGTCTAAATCCATATCAAATTCAAACATATGAGCCATATCCCCCTAACTTAACGTTCACTAAATGAATTCACTGAAGAAATTTTTAACTCGATCAACCCAACCTGGCTTTTGACTATCGGAGGATTTTTTGGTAGTCTTTACAGCCACTTTTTTGGTGATGCCTGAATTACGATTCTTCATATATTTGGAGACGAATTGAATAATACCAACACCACTCGTGTAGGAAGGATCACGTACCCCGATGAAATCAGGCACTGCAATGCGTACAGACGTAGCCAGTTCGGATTGTGCAATCGCCAGAATACCTGGGATACAAACTGTTCCACCCGTTAGTACATAACCACCTGCAAGATTGCCAAATCCCAAACGATGAACTTCGGCGCGAATTAATTGAAAAATCTCTTCGACACGAGGCTCAACGATATTTGCAAGATCAACCTGAGAGAACTCTTTTTCAACATTGCTGCCCATTCTCGTCACTTTAAACACTTGATCAGGCGCGGAATCTTCAACGGATGCACAGCCATACTTCAATTTGATCTTCTCAGCAATTTCCAGCTGCGTATGTAAGCCAATAGAAATATCATTGCTGATAAATTCTCCGCCAATCTGAATCGTTGACGTTGCAACTAAATTACCCTCGTCAAAGACAGCAATTGTCGTTGCGCCAGCTCCAATATCAACCAATACGGTCCCTACAGCCTTCTCATCTTTGGAAAGTGCCAAATTACCAGATGCGAGCGACATTAGAATAAGTCCTGCAACTTTCAATTCGGATTTTTCCACAACACGCATTAAATTATGTATGCCCGTTTTCGCTCCAGTAATAATCGTCGCTTCAACTTCCAAACGAACACCGATCATTCCGCGTGGATCATTAATACCTTCTTGCCCATCAACCAAATATTGCTTAGGTACAACTCCAACTATTTCACGTTCGGGAGGTAATGCGATGACCCTTGCCGCTTGAATGACGCGATCAATATCTTCTTCTCCGATTTCTCGGTCATCATTTGAAACAGCAACAACGCCGTGACTTGATTGAAGAGAAATATGATTTCCAGAAATTCCAACGTAAACCTCGGAAATTTGTATACCGACCATTCGTTCAGCATGATCAATGGCACTTCGAATTGAATGCACCGTTTGATCAATGTCAACGATAGCGCCTTTACGAATACCCTCTGACTCGGCAGATCCCACTCCTATTATATTAATGGTTCCGTTAACAACTTCCCCAATAATAGCTCGAACTTTGGATGTACCGATGTCTAAACTAACAATGATATCATTGTTGCTCAAGCCCCTGGCACCTCCTGTAACTTAGGTAAAATTGCAAAATCTTCACAAATACTTTTATACGTATTCCACACAACCGCCATATTCCCTCTTTTTTCAACATTTTTTTTGCATTTGAAAACCAACTTCAACTTCTCATTTCAATGTTGTAAAATGCAAACAATTTCGCCTAGTAAATACAAGAAAAAATAGAGTATGCAGATAGAGCCTATTTAACCATAAAACTAATTTTAACATTTTTTTCAGAGATTGAGTAGTCTCTGCTAGAATTTTTGTGAGTTTCTACGCACGATGACGGTTGTTATGGCTTTGGTGTTGCTTTCGGCGTAGGTTTCGGGTTGGTCTTAGGTTCCGTTTTGGAATCTGTTTTGTTGTCTGTCTTGGAATCCCCGCTTGTTGCAAATGGTGTGTGGTATTCAGCTTCGAGCATTGTGATGACGCCATTGGAAATGTGGTCCTCTGCTAAACCAGCAATATAACCTGGCAGGTTATCTATTCGATCAGGCAGATAGGAAATGGTTGTATGGATTTCAAATTGTGAGCGTGTATAAATCTTAATTTTGTCAGGGTACGATTCCGAAGGATCCGGCTTAATCTCTGAAACGTCTGACAAAGCACTCTGCGGGATTTCCCCTAGTATTTTACAAAGCGCCGCTTTATTCGGATCCGTATCGGTCCACCCCGTTAAGATTGGCATATCGAGCGGGATACCACTGCCAGCTGGCAGTTCAATGACGTTGCCATCTGCGAGCACAGCTTGCTTTTTACCATTAGGATCGATTTGGAAGGCTACTTTAGGGAATTCTTCGACTTGAATGTGAATGACTCCTGGGAACATCTTCTCCACGGCAGCACTCTTGATCATAGGCATCTTAGATATCCGCTGTCCAATCGTCTTGGAGCTTACTGCAAAAAAACGATCTCCCACTGCAACTTGACTAGCTTGTCCAATTGAATCCGAGGATAATAGCACATTTCCCTCAACATCAATCCGACTGATCCGACTAAGTGAAGATTGGAAGAACAAAATGACTAGAACAGTTAGGAAAAAAATGATCAAAAAAGCAAGCAGCTTCCGATTCGTACGCGTACGCGGCTTAGGTACAGGCAGCGTTGGTACTTTGTTATCTTCGGACAAGAGGGGCACCACCTAGTTATTTTTATTACAATGAATGAGGCCACACATTTAAACTGAATATCGTGAATCCCCTCCTGCTTGCAGGAAGGGATACGCGATAGCCATACAAGCTATTACTCACTGGGAACCGGAGCTTGACGACGCACAGAAGCCCCAAGTCTGACTAGCATATGTTCGATCCTATCATATCCTCTATCGATGTGATGAATCTGCTCAACGATCGTTGTGCCATGAGCAGCTAGACCGGCGATTACAAGAGCAGCACCAGCCCGTAAATCAGTCGCTTCAACAGTAGCTCCATACAACCTAGGCACACCACGGATAAAGGCTGAACTCATATCTACGCGAATATCTGCGCCCATTCGGGACAATTCATCCACGTGCTTAAATCTACCTTCAAATATCGTTTCTTTCATCACACTTAATCCATCTGCTAGAGATAAGAGCACCATGACTTGTGATTGTAAATCCGTTGGGAAAGAAGGATGAGGCGACGTCACGATACGTTCAACTGCTTTGGGTCTTGCCTTGCAGCTTACATGTATTATATCACCGTCTGCGATGATTTGAACACCTGCACGCTTAAGCACATGGATAACCGATGTTAAATGAGCAGGGTTTACTCTTTCCAAAGTAATATTACCTCTGGTAGCCGCTGCAGCAACTAGGAAGGTCCCTGCAACAATACGATCCGGAATAATCCGATATGTGCAAGGAGACAACGTAGTAACGCCACGAATCGTGATCGTATCCGTTCCTGCTCCAATAATATCTGCGCCCATCGCATTCAAGAAATTTTGCAAATCCTGTATCTCTGGCTCACGAGCAGCATTATAGATCGTTGTCGTACCTTCCGCTCTCACGGCGGCCATCATGATATTCTCGGTCGCCCCGACGCTTGGAAAGTCCAAGAAGATCTCATTACCTTGTAAGGTTTCGGCCGCACAGACGATTTTATTGGAAAATTCTTCAATCTCAGCTCCGAGAGCCTGCAAACCTTTGAGGTGCAAATCAATTTTACGTTCGCCGATCGCACAGCCACCAGGTTGGTATACTGTGACACTGCCGAATCTAGCAAGTAGCGGACCCATGAGAAAGATGGAAGAACGCATCTGACCCATCAATTCTTCGGGGATGTGGGAGGAATGAACTGTGGATGTTGTAATGGTTACTGTATCTCCTTGCTGCTCGGCTCGACAACCAAGTGAACGAAGAATTCGAAGCATGGTGTCGATATCGAGCAGATTAGGAACATTGTGTAAAGTATGCGTACCACTAGCAAGTAAGCATGCAGCTAATATGGGTAATGCGGCGTTTTTAGCGCCGTGTATCTGGATGGCTCCCGTAAGAGGTCTTCCACCTTCGATAACGAGCTTCTCCAAAATTCCACCTCCGATTTACCTCTCACCCACTACCAGAACCTCAGGTACTAGCTTAATACCGTACGATTGCTCTACGATCTGCTGTACTTCGTTGATAAGGGTAAGAACGTCCTCGGCTGTAGCTTCTCCTGTGTTAACAATGAAATTGGCGTGAAGCATAGAGATCTCTGCTCCACCGACACGTTTGCCTTTCAGGCCTGCTTCTTCGATGAGCTTCGCTGCGAAGCCCCCTTCGGGGTTGCGGAACACACTTCCTGCGCAAGCTAATTGCAAAGGTTGGGTACGCAGTCGTCGATCTCGGTAAGCGGCCATAGCCCCTGCGATTTCGTTGCGGTCTCCAACCTGTAATTCAAAGACAGCCTCTGTTACAATGCCAGGCAATGTGTGCAAAATAGAATGTCGATAAGCATATTGTAAATCTTCTGCCTGCATGACGACCAATTCCCCTGTATCCAGGATGACTTCAGCCTGCTTGAGTATGCGTGACACATCGGACCCGTGAGCCCCTGCATTCATGTAGACGGCGCCTCCCACAGTACCGGGGATTCCTGAAGCAAACTCCAGTCCGGTCAAACCTTCTTTGGCTGCGAGTACGGACAATTTAATGAACGAATAGGATCCTCCTGCGTAGACCATCGCGCCATCAAAACGAAGGGTATCTAGCGCCTGACCTAACTTTATCACGACGCCTCGAATCCCTTTGTCTCCGACAAGCAAGTTGGAGCCCCTACCAATTACGGTCCAAGGTACGCCACGCTCATGAAGAAACTTGATGGCTGCAGCTGCCTGCTCTTTGGAGTGAGGAATAATCAAGCAATCAGCCGGACCGCCGATTTTCCAAGTAGTGTAAGGAGCTAATCGTTCATTCGTTCTTATCTCGCCAATATTTGATGCCTGTAAGTCGGCTATTAACTTCTGCATGGGAAAACCTCCTTCACAGAACGTAGGGCGAAATGTAGAAATGTAAGATGTAAGACATACAAGTTCTGACATTTCATTCATAAGGAGCTGAGCGAAGTCGGCCGTTCTTCGTTCCTTGTTCACTTATGAAGCCTTAGGTGTCTGTCACGGTTATAGTGTAGTTTATGTAAAATCGGTTAGAGTGTGACAATCGCCTATACGCTTTAACAAATTCACAACGAATGGCTATGCGATTCAATTAATTTCACGATAGCAGCTACGGCATCACTCTCATTGCGTGATTGCATCGCTGCTTTATACGTCTCACGGTTCTTGTAAAGCGCTTCGACATGATCGCCAAGTCCTTCTGTGGTTAAATCTTCTTCCTGAATGACATCAGCATAACCTGCTTTCTGAAAGGATGCTGCATTCAGAATCTGATCTCCTCGACTGGCTTGACGGGATAACGGGATTAACAGCATGGGTTTCTCTAAACCTAGAAACTCAAAGATAGACGTTGCACCTGCACGAGAGATGACGAGGTCCGTCATCGCCAGCACATCAGGAAGCTCATCGTTCAAATACTCAAATTGCTTGTATCCACGGGTTTGAAGATGCTGGGCAGACACATTCCCTTTACCACACAGATGCACGATTTGAAATTGTTGGAGTAAGCGACCTAAGTTAGCGCGCACAGCCTGATTCAGCACCTGCGACCCTAGGCTTCCACCCATAACTAATATCACTGGCTTCTGAGAATGGAAATCGCAAAGCTGAAGCGCACGCGCTGCTTTACCACTGTTAATATGTTCACGGATCGGCAAGCCCGTAAGAACAGACTTCCCGCCCTTAATATGCGAAAGGGATTCAGGAAATGTCACACATACCTTTGTTGCAAAAGGGATCGAAATTTTATTCGCCAGTCCTGGCGTCATATCGGATTCATGGATAATAACAGGAATATTGTTCATACGGCTCCCAAGAACGACAGGAACGGAAACGAACCCGCCTTTCGAAAAGACAATGGCGGGTTTCAAACGTTTAAGTAACCGATACGATTCATAAACACCTTTCATGACTTTAAATGGGTCTTTTATATTTTTGAGATCAAAATATCGACGCAATTTCCCTGAAGAAATCGGGTAAAAGGGAACCCCTTCTCGATCAATGATCTCTTTTTCAATACCTGTAGCCGAGCCTATGTATTTGACATCCCAACCTTGCTGCTTCAGCTTATGCATCAGCGCTAAATTAGGGGTTACATGGCCTGCGGAGCCTCCTCCGGTAAATACAATTGTCTTCATTCCCCTGTCACCTCGAATAGCGGGATATATTAAGCAGGATACCGACAGATGTCAGCATGAGTGTCAGTGAAGACCCCCCTGCACTTATGAATGGCAGCGTGATACCCGTTACTGGAAACATCCCTATAACGACGCCGATGTTAATAATGACTTGAACGGCGATCATGCCGATAATTCCTACTGCAATTAAGCTGGCAAATGTATCTGGTGCCGTAATGGCCGCACGCATCCCCCGCCATACTAGGATGGTAAAGAGCAGCAAAACCAATGTGCCTCCAATAAAACCAAGTTCTTCAGCGATGATCGAAAAAATAAAGTCAGTTTGCGGCTCTGGTAAGTAACTATACTTTTGCCGGCTCATCCCGAGTCCAAGTCCTACTAGCCCGCCTGGTCCAATCGCATATAAGGATTGAATTGATTGATAACCAGCACCAAGTGGATCTTGCCATGGATCGAGAAAGGCTGTGATCCGCTTAAGACGATAGGGAGCGGCAATAACGAGACCAATAAAACCCGCAACCCCTATCATACCTAGATAGGAAAGATGAAGCAATCTCGCGCCAGCCGTGTAAATGATTAAGAGCGAGGCACCAACAAGTACGACCCCAGTTCCTAAATCCGGCTGCAGCATGATCAGACCGAATGCCAACCCCATAATACCTAGAGGCGGCAACAACCCTTTGGTTAGCAGTGTTATCTTGGACTGATTTTCGGAAAGCATCTTGGAAAGAAAGAGAATCATCCCTATTTTCATAAATTCAGAGGGTTGAATCCCGAAAGCTCCGATACCTAGCCAACTTCTGGCACCGCCACGAATCACGCCGATACCAGGAATCAAAACAATGACCAACATTCCAAAGCAAACAAACAAAGTCAACTTAGCAAATCGTTTCCACACCAAATAATCAACATTCATCGTGAAGAACATCGCTACTATTCCTAGTACGGCGAAAATCAGTTGTCTTTTTAAATAATAAAAAGAATCACCAAACTCACGAAACGCAAGTACACTACTAGCGCTGTAGACCATAATAACGCCGATTGTCAAAAGCAGCAAGGTCGGAATAATAATCCAAATGTCAGGAGCGGAGCGTGCTTTACCCATTACAGACACCTCTTTGTCAGTTGTGGGCTTCCTCTTACTAACTAGTTAACAGAAGACATCGTTCTGTTCAAACACTAGTCCATTCGAGTGGATAAGCCCTACTTAAAGGTTATGCACGGACTCCTTAAACATGCGTCCCCTGTCCTCATAGGATGGAAACATATCCCAACTTGCACAAGCAGGTGAAAGAAGCACGATGTCTCCTTGCTCACACATTTGCCAGGCAAGCTGCACGGCTTGTGAAACCGCGTCCGCTGCATCCTTAGCAGTATCGACGGTTTGTACCTTACTAATCCCTGCCAACTCGGCAATATGCTTGATTTTTTCTTTTGTTTGCCCGATGGTAACAATTCCTTTGATACGCTCACGGAAAGTTGGCAATAGCTCCATGTAATCCGAACCACGATCCAAACCGCCAGCAATTAAGACAACAGATTGATCGAAAGCCTCTATTGAATTCACAGTAGCAGCTGAATTCGTTGCTTTAGAGTTATTGTAAAAGGTTACGCCATCCAGTACTCTCACAAGCTCCAGACGGTGCTCTACGCCATGGAAGTTTCTCAACACATCAGCAATCACAGGCAAAGCTACGCCAGCTGTAATGGCCGCTGCAGCAGCTGCCAAGGCATTTCCAATGTTAAAGCTACCCGGCATGCCCATTTCAGAAGCCGGCATAATGGGTTGGACAGAGTTCTGACCGTTTGCATACACAAGACAGTCCGTCTCCGCATCCAAATAGACGCCATAAGCAAGCTTTTCTTTCAATGAGAAAGGAAACTGTTTTGCCTTCAAACTTGGCACCAAACGTCGACACACTTCGTCATCCCAATTCAAAATAGCGGTGTCAGCCTCTGTTTGATTTTCAAAAATTTTGGCTTTAGAGGCGATATAATCGTCCATGGAGCCATGATAATCCAGATGTGTCTCATATACATTTAAAAATAAACCAATGTTTGGTCGGAACGCTGTTGTGCCTTTTAATTGGAACGAGCTTAATTCAACAACCATCCAATTCTCCGCTGTCACCTCTGGTGTAGCTTCCGTTAAAGCACGGCCAATGTTGCCTGCGACAACTGGCTTCAAACCTGCCGCATCCAGCATCAAACCAATCAGCGTAGTTGTCGTTGTCTTCCCGTTGGAACCTGTGATCCCAATAATAGGCGCTTCACAAAATTGATAGGCTACCTCAACCTCTGTCACAACCTCAATACCAAGCTCTTCTGCTTTACGAATCGGGTCTACCGAATACGGAATTCCAGGGTTTTTCACAACTAACGCAACCCCCTCATGCATGAGGGACTCCGGATGAAACCCGCATACAACAGAAATACCCAGAGCCTCCAACTCGTCGGCTTCAGGGCACGCACTTCGTTCCTTTTTGTCATTGACAGTGACGAGAGCTCCTTTTTGATGAAAAAGCTTAGCTGCAGCGACACCGCTGCGAGCCAAGCCAAGTACGATCACTTCAAGTCCACGATAATCCCGCGGATGCTTCATGTTCTACAACACCTCATTCATATATAATCCGAGCACAGCAAGCACTAGACCTACGACCCAGAAAGTAATTACGACTCGCCACTCGGACCATCCAACCAACTCAAAGTGATGATGAATCGGACTCATTTTGAATACGCGTTTCTTTCTTGTTTTGAAAGATACGACTTGGATCACAACGGATAAGATTTCGATTAAGAAAACTCCACCAATAATAGCTAGAAGAAGTTCTGCTTTCGTTAAAATGGCAACAGCCACAAGTCCGCCACCGATTCCTAAAGAGCCGGTGTCACCCATGAATACTTTGGCAGGATGCGCATTGAAGACGAGGAATCCAAGTACAGCACCAACCATGGCTGCTGAGAAGATAGCTGCTTCTGGTTGTGTATTATTCATGGCAATAATGGTATAAGCCCCAAATGCAATTGCACTTGTCCCCGCTAACAAGCCGTCCAAGCCATCTGTAAAGTTAACGGCATTCGAAGCGCCCAGCATCAAAATGGCCATTAACGGGAAATACAACCAACCCGCATTCATATGATACGAAACGAAAGGTATATAAATATCTGTGCTGTGTCCTTGCATAACGAGTAAATAACAGACAATGGCTGAAATCAATAATTGACCAAACAGCTTTTGT
This sequence comes from Paenibacillus plantarum, assembly GCF_013141695.1. Taxonomy (GTDB): domain Bacteria; phylum Bacillota; class Bacilli; order Paenibacillales; family NBRC-103111; genus Paenibacillus_E; species Paenibacillus_E plantarum. The sequence goes on along the minus strand of NZ_WHNY01000075.1, from coordinate 360,901 downwards.
TTTGCTGTAAGTCCCAATGAACGTTTAAAAATAATTTTGATATAGTCATCAAGGAAGCCAACAAGTCCATAACCTAATGAAGCTATTAATAAAATGAGTAAATCTGTATTTTTGTCAGCAAAACGAAGCGTAGCCAAGGAAAGCGCGAGTAAAATAATGACCCCGCCCATCGTTGGTGTACCTTGTTTTTTGAGATGACCCTGCGGACCATCTTCACGAATTTGCTGACCAAATTTCATCCGTCTTAAAATAGGTATACATAATGGCCCCATGATTAGCGCAAGCACAAATGCCACACCCATTGTTAATAATACTGCGTTTTCCACGTTGGTTCCCCCTGCTCATTTCCGTCACTCTATTTCAAATAAGGCATTCTATTTAGGCTAATAAGCTATGGACGACCTGCTCCAGCCGCATCCCGCGCGAGCCCTTCACGAGCACGAGATCCTCGGCACGTGCGAGTGCTGCGAGCTCCTCCGCGAGCTGCGCCTTGTCATCGTAGGCGCGCACCTGCGCCTGCGGGAAGTTCTGCGTCGCTTCATCCGCGATGAAGCGGCCGAGACGCCCGAACGTGAAGACGTAGTCTACACGTTCCGGGGACAACATCGCGCCAATGCCGCGATGGAACTGCTCTTCGTGCTCGCCAAGCTCCAGCATGTCGCCGAGCACGAGGAACTTCCGACCGAAGCCGCTCAGCTGCTCGGTCAGGGCAATCGCCGCCCGCATCGAGGCGGGGCTGGCGTTGTACGCATCGTTAAGCACGGTCAGCCCAGAGGCTGCCGTGAGCTTCTCGATGCGCATGCTTGTCATCTGCAGCGCGCGAAGCCCCGCTGCAACTGCACTTGGCGTGACGCCGAAGGCCTCGCCGACGGCAATGGCCGCAAGCGTGTTCACGACGTTATGCGTGCCAAGCAAGGGAATGAACAATTCCTCGTACCCCGGGGAATTGATGGTGAAGTAGGCGCCATCCGCATCCATCCGGATATTGGTAGGATAGCGATCGTTATCGTGGCCTTGGCCGAAACGAATGCGGCGCAAGCCCTCAGGCAGCACCAGCTCGCCCAGTGCTTGTTCAATCAACGGCTCATCCCCGTTATAAATGATCAAGCTGTCACTCGGCATGCCGGTAACAATTTCCGCTTTCGCACGGGCGATTTCATCTCTGGAACCTAGCTGAAGCATATGTGACTCGCCAATCATGGTGATAATAGCGGCTTCTGGCTCTGCGATTTCAGACAATAAAGCAATTTCGCCGCGTCCGCTCATGCCCATTTCGACGACTGCAAATTGCGTCGTTTCCTCAAGTAGCAGGAGTGTGAGTGGTAAACCAATATGGTTATTCAGGTTTCCCTTAGTTTTATGAACCTCATACGTGCTTCCCAGGACAGCTGCAACCAAATCTTTGGTTGTCGTCTTCCCGTTACTGCCAGTAATGCCGATGATTCGCACCGGTAGTTCTTTGCGGTATGCTTTAGCCAAACCCTGAAGGGCTGTGAGTGTATCCTCGACTTGAATGCAAGGGATACCGTTTGGCGCCGTACCATGGTCAGCTTGCCAGAGAATGGCCGCAGCCCCCTTCTGATAAGCATCTTCCGCATACTGGTGACCATCAAAATTCTCTCCAATAAGCGGGATAAACAGACTTCCAGCCTGAATGGAACGTGTATCGGTAGATACTCCTTTAATCAAAATGTCGCCATGATCACTGGACACTTCGCTTAGGAGCATCGTTGCTATTTGACCTAATGTACGCTGAATCACTGTGTTCTCCCCCTTATCGCAGCCTTAGCCACCAAACGATCGTCGAAATCATGCTTGACACCCATGATATCCTGATACGTTTCGTGGCCTTTTCCCGCTATCAATATTACATCTTTAGGGCCTGCCTCTTCAATAGCCTTTTGTATCGCTTTTTTACGATCAGCCAGTAAGATGTACTGATTTTCTGGGTAATTAACCTCTTTGAGACCCGGCTCAATATCTGCAAGAATCGCATCTGGATCTTCCGTCCGAGGATTATCAGACGTCACAAATACAAAGTCGCTGTAGTGCGCTGCAACTTTCCCCATGATTGGGCGTTTCGTTCTGTCACGATCACCGCCACAGCCGAAAACGGTAATAATCTTACCTTCTGCGAATTCACTTACCGTAGAAAGAGCCTTCTCTAAACCATCTGGCGTATGCGCATAGTCGACTAAGACCAAATAATTCTGGCCCTCGTTGACAACTTCCATTCTGCCTTCAATAAATGCAATACGTTCTAAACTATCACGAATCGCTTCTAGTTTGAAGCCTTCTGCTAATGCAGCCGCAACGGCTCCAAGTGCATTATAAACATTGAATTTACCGACTAATTGCATGCGGATGAGCACATCACCAGCAAAGGATTTCAATTGAAATTCCGTTCCTTTTGCCGACATACGAATATCCGTAGCTCTCACATCGCAGTCATTTTCAATACCGTAAGTAATGACTTGTGCAGCAGTTAACTTATTTAACATCCGTGATGCTTCATCATCCACATTGAGTATCGCATATTGCTTGCTATCCGGATCAGCAGTAAAACCATTTCCAAGTCTAGAAAATAACAACCCTTTCGCTGCAGCGTATGCTTCCATTGTTTTATGTTCATTCAAATGGTCTTGCGTAAGATTCGTAAAAATGCTAGAACGGAAATGAATCCCTTTCACCCTACCCATATCTAAGCCACTTGAAGTAACCTCCATGACACAATATTGCACGCCTTGATCTGCCATTTTACGAAATATACGCTGAAGTTCTATAGATTCCTGTGTATTCGTGGCTTTATTTTCTATGTATTCCTCACCAATTTTGATATGGATATTGCCCATTAAGCCTGTCACATAGCCTTGATCTGCGATAATTTTCTCCAATATATACGTAGAGGTTGTTTTACCGTTCGTCCCTGTAATACCGATAATCTTGAGCTCTTTGCTTGGATATCCGAAGAAATAGGCGGAAAGAGCCGCCATCGCATATCTAGCATCTTTCACCACCAGTTGAGGGACAGGAACATCCAGAACTCTTTCCGTGACAAGAGCAGAAGCCCCGAGCGCAATCGCTTTGGGGGCATAGTCGTGGCCATCAGCTGTTAATCCAGGGATGCAAAAAAACAAATCTCCCTGTTTTATTTTACGAGAGTCTGCCTCAATTCCCGTGATCTCCGTGTCTTTATCGCCATGTATGCGGGTAATGAGCAGTGCGGAAGCAAGCTCCTGCAGTTTCATAAGCAACCCTCTCTTCCTAGATTTATCTATCTATTATGGACAATTTTATGCAAGTAGAAAAGCTAAACATGTCTTCTTTGTAAATCTTTTTTTATTACTGTAAGGTTATCTCTATTTCTCTGGATCCACATTTGATAAGAATATACGAATTGTAGAACCCTGATCCACACGTGAGCCCGCTTTAGGTGCTTGAGAGATGACATACTTTCCATTCCCTGATTTGGCCAGCTTAAAATTCATGTTCAGGTCTTCTAATATATCATCAACTGACGCTCCAACCAAGTCCGGCACTTCAACAATTGGAATTTCACCATAGCGATATTCTTTATCAAGTTGATTTTTGTCCGGTTCAACCTTCATGTAACGCAGTGCATCTGCCATGATATCTCTGACTAGCGGGGCAGCAATCAGACCACCGAATTGGATCCCTTTCGGGTCATCCACAGCTGCATAGACAACAATCTTCGGATTATCCGCTGGCGCAAAGCCAATGAATGACACGATATGCTCATCAGGTGAATAACGTCCATTAATAACCTTCTGGGCTGTTCCAGTTTTTCCGCCAACACGGTAGCCGTCAATAAACGCATTGCGCCCTGTCCCCTTCGCTACGACGCTCTCAAGTGCTTCACGAACTTGTCTGGATGTATCCTCCGAAATCACATTCCGGACTAACTCTGGTTCAACAACATCGACAACTTCACCCGTATCTGGATTGGAAAAGGATTTGGCAACATATGGTTTAAATAACTTACCGCCATTGATTGCCGCAGAGACCGCAGTAATTTGCTGGATCGGTGTCACAGAAACCCCTTGACCGAAAGCGGTTGTTGCCAACTCCACTGGACCAACTTGCGATGGTTTGAACATAATCCCGTTCTCTTCACCGCCAAGATCAATACCTGTCTTTTTACCAAAACCAAATCTGGAAATATAGTCAAATAATTTCTCTTTGCCTAATCGCTGCCCCATCACGACGAACCCCGGGTTACATGAATTTTGAACAACTTGCAGCATCGTTTCACTGCCATGTCCACCACGTTTCCAACACCGTAACCTAGCGCCTCCAACTTCAATGGAACCAGGATCGTAGAACTGTTCATTCTTTAGATCTACTTTCTTTTCTTCTAGCGCTGCGGCAAGGGTAATAATCTTAAAGGTAGAACCCGGCTCATACGTTTTCCAAATCGGTAAGTTCCGATTATACGTTTCAGCCGGCGACTCCATATATTTGCCTGGATCATACGTCGGACGGCTGCCCATGGCCAGGATCTCGCCGGTATTCGGATCCATCATGATGGCAATGACATTCTGCGCTTGATATTGCACCATCGCTTGGTCTAACGAACGTTCCATCACCGATTGCAGATGGCTGTCGATGGTCAACTTCACGTTCAGCCCATCTTTCGGAGGTGTGTAGGTATCTGTTGTGCCTGCCAATTTACGGCCAGCTGCATCTGTCATATAGGCAATATTGCCTGCGATGCCTGTCAGTTGTGAATTATATTTCGACTCAATCCCCGTTAACCCTTTATCTATCCCTGCGAAGCCAAGGATATGCGCTGCAAGCGAACCATACGGATAGTAGCGCTTATTATCTTCCGCTACGATGATGCCAGGCAGTTGCAGATTACGCACTTCCTGCGCCTTTTCAATCGTAATTTTGCGGCCCGAAGGCTTTATATAGTTTTGCATTTCTTTCTTCGTAATTTGTTTGTATATGTCATCTTCATTGCCATCCAACACTTCTGCCAGCTTAGCGGCTGTGGCGTGAGCATCTTTAATTTGTATAGGAATCGCCACAAGTGTAGGGGTACTCATACTATACGTAAGCGTCAAGCCATTACGGTCTTGAATTTCGCCTCGTTTGGGTGCAAAACCAATCTCTCTTCGCCAACTGTTCTCTGCCAACTTCGCGAGGTCTTGTCCGATCCAAAGTTGAACATAGGCAAGACGGATAATAAGTGCTGTAAAGATGACAGTTCCAATGATTAACGCCGTAAACAATCTGCGACGAACGGTAACGTTAGAAGCCCGCATGAACGTTCAGTCTCCCTTCCCACTATTGTCATGTTCATTCCTAACATGACTATTCGGGACAAACAGGGGTTAGAACAAGCCGTTCACTAACGTTGTTTATTTGCTGTCGTTGTCGTTCCTTGTGTCTCCGTTTTGGAGTTAGGCGTTGGTGATGGCGTCGGTGAACCTGTAGGCGTTGCAACAGGGGTTGATCCGCTTGCCGTATCTGTTTTATCACTTAGCGGTTTAAGTTGCAGCGTTACGCCACGTCCTTCTCCTGCAGCGGATTGTTCAGATACATACCCTTCCCCTGAGGTTTGACAATCAATTTTGAAGAAAGAACATGTCTCAACAGCGTCTCTCAGGGATCTGCCCACTAGATTCGGGAGCGGCATTTCCTCGACAGGTTGCATGGCAACGTAAATATGCTGCGTTGATAGAATTTGAGTGCCAGCCTTCGGGAATTGATCAACAACCTTCTCACCTTTACCAAACACTTCAAGTGATAGACCAATATCTTTGGCAGTGTCTTTAGCACTTGTCGATGTAACATCTAACAAATTCGGTACATTAAGACGATTCGCTTCTTTGGTGATCGTTTTCGGCTTTTTACTTGAGGCAACGCCCATGTACTGCAAAGACTCACCCACGATTTCTTTGAACGCAGGCGCTAGGACTTGACCGCCCAAATGATAATTCCCACCTAAATCAGGCTGATCTGCAATAAGTGTAATTAAAATCCGTGGATCTTCTACTGGCGCATAGCCAATAAACGAGATTACCCAAGTATTGGGTGAGTACGTTTTTTCACCAGGAAGTACGATATTCGCTGTCCCCGTCTTGGCTGCTATCCGATAATCCTCCATATAAGCAAGCTTACCAGTCCCTACTTCTTGGTCGGATACGACTTGTTCTAAATAACCACTCACTTGTGTTGCCGTTTGCGGACTCACAACTTGTCGGATAACTTGAGGTTCATACGCCGTAATTACTTTGCCTGTTTTAGGATCAAGAATGTCCTTCACAATGTGCGGCCACATCAATTTACCACCATTCGCAATGGCTGCATAAGCTGCGGTTTGTTGGATGGCTGTCACAACGACTTTCCCTTGTCCATAGGTCGCTGTTGCGTACTCTGACGGATATTTCATGTCAATGAGCCCTTTTACTTCTCCAGGCATATCGATATTCGTTTTTTGATCGAAACCAAACTTATTAATATAATCGCGCAGTTTATTCTGCGTTAACTTCTCGATTCCTAGCTTTACAAAAGCAACGTTACTAGACCTCTTCAAACCCTCTAAGAAGGTGATTTTCCCCCATCCGACGAGATTATGGTCATGGAGAATACGGTCTGAGACTTTTATCGAACCTGATTGATAGGTTTCTGTCGGATTAAACAATCCCTCTTCCACCGCTCCAGCTAGGGTAACTAACTTAAAGGTAGATCCCGGTTCATATCGGGAAGAAACGGCGCCATTTCTAAAATCTTTCTGCGGATCATAATTCCAGTACGTATTCGGATTAAAGTTCGGCGTATTTGCCATCCCTAGAATTTCCATCGTTTTCGGATCAACCGCGATAGCTGTCAGGCTTTTCGGATGCCATTTGTCATTGACTTTTGCTAAAGCGCTCTCTAAATAAAACTGTATATTTTTGTCGATCGTGAGTCTAACATTGTTTCCGTCTTCCGCAGGTTTAAAGTTGACTTTGGCATCGGGAAGTTCTACACCTTTACCATCTTTTTCGTAACTTAGCATCCCTGGAATACCCTTAAGTGTATCGTTTAATTTCAGCTCTAGGCCAAGCGATGCTTCACCTTCTTTGTTCGTATACCCTAGAATATGAGACGCCAACGTTTCACCCGGATAGTATCTCTTCTCATCTTCAAGAATTGAAATTCCTACGCTCGCTCTGGCGCCCAGCTTAAGCTTCGTTTGTAGATTGGCAATGAGCAAGCGAACTTGATCCGCTTTCTCTTTCTCAATCTTCCAGCCTTCATTTCTCACTTCTACGTTCGCAGCGAAGTCCGTTCCATCCAAATTCTTCTTTGTCGCTAACTTGCGGATTTTATCGACTAGCTCGGCACGCTTCGCCTCTGATTCTTTCAAAATATCCGCTAACCCCTGAGTCACATCCTCAGCAATGTGCAAAGCATCAATCACTTTCGGATTTAGCGCAATCGTATAAGCTGTTGCTTCTACGGCAAGCACCTTATCATTACGATCCAAAATCGAACCGCGTACAGGAGCCAGCACTTTATCCGTTTCCCATCTTTTCTCAGCCTTCTCTAGCAACCAGGATGCTTCTACCACTTGAATCCAATAGACTTTAACCATGAGGACAACAAAAAGAAGGGTGAAAAACCCTCCAAGTAGCAAAGAACGTAACTTAATTTTTTTTGTCATATGAGTACCTACCTGTTACGGTTTAGAAGCAGCTTTCGTACTTTTGCCACTCGTTGCAGTTGATGTTGTACTAGATTTCGCTTTCGTAGATTGAGCTACGACTTCACCTTGCTTCACATCTTGTATATTAAAGCCGAGGCGTACAGCTTCCTCTTTTAAACGATCCGGACTTTGCAACTTCTCAACTTCTTGCTTGAGCGCGCTGTTCTGCGCTTGAATTTCACGGATTTCACCTTGCATTTTCAATATATTCGCATTCATCTGATAGATCGCAGCAAACCGCCAAATAATCACGCCAGCAACGATAACACACAGTACAACTGTGAATAAGTAGAGCATTTTCTCTTGCGCAGGCAATGAGGAATTGCGATAAACAACCTTGGTTGTTTCTTTTATCTTAACACGCTGCTGTGGATTCGGTTTGCGTTTCGGATCAAGTGCCAAATTACCTTGAATATATGACATCGCTTATTCCTCCCTTGGTCAAAGCTTTTCTGCTATTCTTAATTTTGCCGATCTGGCTCTTTGATTGACTTCTAATTCATGTTCACTTGGTAGAATTGGTTTACGTGTAACGAGCTTCAAATCTCCAGCCTTCTCACAAACACACATTGGAAAAGCTGGCGGACACGTACATTTCTCCACATTTTTCACAAAAAACTGTTTACAGATGCGATCCTCCAAGGAGTGGAACGTAATGACTGCAATGCGTCCTTGAGGTGCCAAGCAGTTCAGTGATTGCTGAAGCGCTTCTTCAAACGCGCCTAACTCGTCGTTCACAGCAATTCGTAATGCTTGGAAGCTGCGTTTGGCCGGATGTCCCCCTGTCCGTCTTGCGGCAGCTGGGATCCCCTCTTTGATCAATTCCACGAGTTCACCCGTCGTTTCAATCGTTTTCTTCTCTCTTGCTTCCACAATGACACCAGCAATTCGCCTTGAGAACTTTTCTTCCCCATATTCGAATAAAACTTTAGCAATTTTGTCAGCTGGCCACTCATTCACGATTGTTTTGGCTGTGAGCAGCGTATCCCGATCCATTCTCATATCAAGCTCCGCATCATGGTTGTAGCTGAATCCGCGATCACCATCATCCAACTGTGGAGAAGATACGCCAAGATCGAACAAAATGCCGTCAACCTGGGGTCTGCCATCTTTCATAGCTTTGGGTACACCGCGTAGTACGTGCTCGATTTCTCTGAAGTTGCTTTTGATAATAGCTACGCGATCTAGATAGGGTGCAAGCACTGTTTGCGCATTGGCTAGAGCAACATCATCTTGATCAAGGGCAATGAGTAACCCTTCAGGTCCTAGTTTGGAAGCGATAAGCGAGCTATGTCCCGCGCCTCCCATTGTACAATCCACGTAAACGCCATCTGGTTTTATATGTAAACCTTCTACAGATTCTTCTTTAAGTACAGTCACATGATGAAACACTCGTTGTCCTCCTAAAAGTTTTGCCTTGGCAAAACTGACTTCGTAAGCATATTCTTAAACACTACATTTCTATAAATCAAAATTAAAATCGACCAGCTTCTCTGCTATTTCATTGAATGACTGTTCAGACTCATTGGCATAGCTTTCCCAAACTTGCTTACTCCAAATCTCCACACGATTAGAAACACCGATAACGACACAATCTTTTTCTAACTTGGCATGGTCGACGAGATTGCTTGGAATGTTAGCTCTCCCTTGCTTATCAAGCTCACACTCTGTTGCACCAGAGAAGAAAAACCGGGTAAATGCACGTGCATCTGACTTCATTAATGGCAATGCTTTCAGCTTCTGTTCGAGAATTAACCATTCGGATTGCGGGTATACAAATAAGCACTGATCCAGACCACGGGTGATGACAAAAGCTTCGCCAAGGGCTTCACGAAATTTAGCCGGGATGATCATTCGGCCTTTCTCATCAATGCTATGTTGATATTCACCCATAAACATAGCATCGAGCCCCCCTTTCCCTCCACTTTGTACCACTTTTCACCACATTTGAATCAATATTCGCTAAAAATAAAAGAAATCCTGCTTAGTTAGCAGGATTAATTAAATTTATTTCGTTTTTTAGGTCTATTCTGTGCCTTTTGTTCCTTGTTCCGTATCTTGGGGTGTATTTTCAGATACTTGTTGCTCCTTCAGTTGCAACCGCAATGCCTTCAACTGTATGTTCCTCTTGCGCCTGTATACCCAGATTGGGAGTGCAATGAGAAGTAATATCACCATAACGGGTACCGCGGCAGCCAGGAAAACGAGGACACCTTGCATCACAGCGACCAGAACATTCAGGCTAGAGCCCCATGCTTTTTCCACACGTTCCGATAAAGTTAGTTCATTCGGGTCAGACAGCAACGGTTTTTTACCGGTTTGTTGATACATGCGCAGCTCGATGGTGGAGTACGAAACATTTTGATCCAAGTATCGCATTCTGCCTTTGATTTGCTCAATTGCCTCTTGCACCTTAGCAAGCTCATTAGAAAATGCTAGTAAATCATCCGTTTTCGATGCTTTCTCCATAAAACTTAGTAATCTGGTCTCAACAAGCTGTTTCGCCGTTAGACGAGAGCTTAGATCCACGTATTCTTCCGTCACGTCCTGGCCTTGTACATTCCGTTGGAGCGCGGGGCTTATCTTTTCTAGGCCGTCCAGCATGGATACAAAACCATTCGCTGCGACTTTAATCGTATACGTCCCACCCTTTTCGCCCGTATTCGCACTCTCGGAAAACTGCAAGATGTAAGCGCCACTTAAGGCAACGAGATCCCTTAGCTGGGTTTGCGCTTTAGTATAGTCTTCAACTGGCATCACGAGATTAGCCCGATAAATAATTTTGCGGTTAAAACCAGCTTCTTGATCGTTTCCACTAGCAGGCATCACAACATTTGGCGCAGCTGCCTTACCGTCCACCGTAGGAGCTTTAGTCGTTGCTTCCTTCGCCATTGCCGCGGGAGCCGCGTTGCTTTGATTCACTTGTTTCGCGTCGGCAAACTGATCCGCTGTCGCACCTGACGTTTGCATATTCATGTCACTTTTAGAAACAGTAGTGGATGAATCTTGTTCGCTCTTGGAGGAGGAACTACATCCTGCCAGCACCCCCAATATCAGCATACACATGACGATTAATAGCGCTAAGCTTGCTCTTGTCTTTATGCTCATTTCAACATGCCCCCAATTTCCATTTATAGGTTATACACCCTTCAAACGGAATACTGTACACGAAAGTTGCATGGAAACAACGTTGACGGTAAAAAGTGCTAAAGATTTTTGTGATTGATGGAAAGGTTGTGTGATTGGAGTGACACTTGAGCGGTCACTGGCTGCGGAGTGTTGGGTAATTGCGAGTATTTGTGGAGTTGGGGGTGGCGGTGCTGGTGGGGCTGATGGGGCTGGTGGGCTGGTGAGTCTAGTGGGGCTGGTTCTGGAGCTACAACTGCTAGTGATATTACCGGGATTGGTATGATCTGTCAGATTAGCAGGGTTGGCGGGGCATGAATTGTACCTTCCACAATATTTAACTGGAAAACATACAGCCATTTCAGAAGAAAATCTCCAAATTTTCGGTTTACATGTATTTTATGTAGTTAAATTTCTCTCATTTGCTCATATCGTCGAAAATCTTTGATATTACCTACAGAAAATCCAGTTAATCATGTAAAACAGCCCATTCTAGCTAAATTAACTGTACAATTTCCATCTATTTACTCCTGGCCCCCTATCATCTCACAAAACAAACAACTATCACTTACCCCAACCACATAAAAGGATCAATTGACACTAGTTCGCGGATTGCCGGGCTGGCTCGTCGAGCGATTTGTTAGTCGTCGTAAGTCAGTCCGCGGGTCGGTTCGTGAGTCGGTTTGACGATCGGTCCGTAAGTCGGTTCGTTCGTTGGTTTGTGATTTGGTTTGTGATTTGGTTTGTTATCGGTTTGTGAGTCTGTTTGTGAGTTGGCGGCTCGTCGGTCGGTTCGTTGGTTGGTTGGTGAGTTGTTGCTGAGTTGTACCGAGTTGCTGGGTCAATGAGACAGTAGTTATATTCAATTAAAGTATTTCATGTAGTTAATTTCCCCACCCACCAGACTCCCCTGTAACTACAACTTTCCCTCTCCAACAAATTCAAACAAAAATGCCCTCCAATCCACATCAGTGGATCAAAGGGCATCATCATCACTTCATACTTCATATCACTCATTAAATATTCTAGTGCTCATCCCAGCTGTCTAGGTAAGCTTTTTGCTCATCTGAAAGAACATCTACACTCGTACCTAGCGATTCGAGCTTGAAGCGAGCAACTTGCTCATCCAATACATAAGGAACATTGACAACTGTATTCCCTAAAGTTTGGTAGGAATCGTTCACATATTTCAAGGACATCGCTTGAAGTGCAAATGTCATATCCATGATTTCAGCCGGATGACCATCCCCAGCAGCTAGGTTAACTAAGCGGCCTTCCGCTAAGATATACACTTTGCGACCATCTGTTAGTTGATACTCTTCAATGTTACGACGAACTGTACGCTTGGAGGAAGACAACGCCTCTAGCTCAGGTTTGTTCACTTCAACATCAAAGTGACCCGCGTTCGAAAGAATCGCGCCATCTTTCATCACTTTGTAGTGTTCGCCACGGATAACATCGCGGTTACCTGTAACCGTAACGAAGAAATCACCCAATTTCGCAGCTTCGATCATTGGCATAACGGCAAAACCATCCATATACGCTTCAACGCCTTTAATCGCATCGATTTCAGTCACGATTACGTTAGCGCCTAAGCCTTTAGCGCGCATAGCCACACCTTTACCACACCAGCCGTAGCCAACAACAACGACTGTTTTACCTGCAACCACCAAGTTTGTTGTACGGTTGATGCCATCCCATACGGATTGACCTGTACCGTAACGGTTATCAAACAAGTATTTACAGTATGCATCGTTAACAGCAACCATCGGGAAACCGAGCTTCCCGTCTTTTTCCATCGCTTTCAAGCGAAGAATGCCCGTTGTTGTTTCTTCCGCACCACCGCGCACATTTACTGCCAAATCCTTACGCTCGGAGTGAAGTAGTGAGACTAAGTCGCCACCATCATCAATAATAAGATCTGGTTTGGATTCCAATGATTTAACAAGAAGCTCTTTGTATTCTTCTGGACTCGGGTTGTATTTGGCAAATACAGTGATTCCATCTTCAACAAGTGCCGCACATACATCATCTTGCGTGGAAAGCGGGTTACTACCCGTGATCGTAACTTCAGCTCCACCAGCTTTAACAACCTTCGCTAAGTAAGCTGTTTTAGCTTCCAAATGCAAGGAGATTGTTACTTTCAGCCCTTTGAAAGGCTGTTCTTTCTCAAATTGCTCACGAATTCGATTCAAAACAGGCATGTGCGCCTGAACCCAATCAATTTTCAAATGACCATCCGGCGCTAACGCCATGTCAGTTACAATACTGTTTGTTGCAGTTGTCATCTTCGTTCCTCCTACAAATAATAGATACGATGCATGCCGTCTACAGGTATTGGCGTCTCAAGTAAATGATGCAGCCAAACATTCCCATAACGATTCAGATAAGCACACCCATTATACACTCTTTCTTGGGGCTTGGCTAACGGAAAAATAGTTAGTCGAACACGGTCCAACTGCCGGATCGCTGCATCAAATTGTGTATGTGACGCTTCACTCGCCTTATGATGCAAATAATCGATTTGTTCCACGATTTTAGCCAGATTTGTATCACCGAGTTTTTTGACACCAGGATTAATACCACTGAGAGACTCCACAAGCGGAGCGTAGGCACTAAGGAAGGACTCCTTAACCGCTTCAAACCGTTCGTTAAGCTGAAGTGTGTCTTGTGCATCCAACCAAGCTTGTTTCTTCTCATCAAAGCGTTCCAGAACGTCTGTCAAAGTAAGCTCGTATTTATCCATCTGTTTCTTTATCGTGCCCTCAATCAAAGTAAACTCCAAGCGTGGTACCACAATCGGCATACGCATATGAAAATGTTCGAACGCTTGCTTCGTCAGCGCCCAGTAAGCAATTTCCCCAGGGCCTAGCACTGTCGCCAGAACCGGAAATAAATATTCCTGCATAAGCGGCCGAGACATGACATTATTACTCAACTGTTCCGGTGTTGACATCGCTTTATCACGAAGTTCAGACTTCGTGTAACTAACCGTATTTTTCTTATCCGTAAAGTGCTCTCCCTCACGATGAAGCAGCAACCTCGCTCCTTCGGCGAAAACGAAGAGGTTCGCAGCATCCTCATGTACTTCTGCCTGAATCCCATAACCCGCTTGACTGACTTCAGCCTGACTGCGCAGTAAGGAGGCGGTAAATGACTCATTCTGCTCTACCATTTGCTCGAACATAGATGACTCTAAGGCACGAACCGAAGGCTCATCCGCATCGATCAATACAAGCCCATACTCGCCAAACAACATCGCCATCCAACGAGCAAAAGCATCTGAAAGCGTCGCTCCATCGTCTGCAGCTGAACGCATTTTATCTAACAAAGACGCTTTGAATTCTGTATCCATTAACGATTGATCCAACTTATTCAATGCTTCTTCCCACGCTTCAGAGGAAAGTGGCAGGCGACTGACAGACGTTCTTACACCAGTTGGATGCTCCACCTTCAACTTCTCAATCTGCTGCGTATTGGAAAGAACATGGACATGATTGACTTCATCGAAATCGTGATCCTCACCTGCGATCCAGAAAACCGGAACGACTGCGCGTTGCAACTTTGTACGCCATTCCCGCGTCAATTGAATAATGGTGATGGCTTTATATAGGATCATCAACTGTCCGCCAAACAACCCCGCTTGTTGACCGCCAACAACCGCTAGCGTTTGCTGATCACCTAATGCAGCGATATGCGCCAGAGCGGCTTCCGTATTCCCTACACGTCGATTATAGGCTCTCAGCACCTCTACAAGCCGCTCACGCCCGACATGCGGGGCATCCTTAGCTCCGTCCAACCAATTGACACGAGCTTGCCAATCTTCCCCGTTTCCAAAATGATAAGGGAACAACGACTTTGCTTTGCCTTTACCCGATATATAATCTTCCGCCAATGTCTGATTTTTCTTCCATTGAAAAGTTTCCATTTGCATATGCGACTAGTGTCTCCTCTTCATAACAAATAAAACAACTATCCTTTAATTGTACACGGTAGCCCTGAAATCGTCAAAACTGTATTTTTTCTAATTACAATTATATCTTGTTTAGGATAACAAGGAAAAGCCGCCCCTCTCGGGACGGCTAATCTCATTAGTATAAATGACAAGCAACGAAGTGATTCGGTTCCACTTCTTTGCTAGGCGGCATGGAATCTGCACACTTCGCCATCGCTTGCGGACAACGTGTTCGGAACGGACAACCACTTGGCGGGTTAAGCGGACTCGGTACGTCGCCTTGAAGAATGATACGCTCACGAGTACGTTCAATTTCCGGATCTGGGATCGGAATCGCAGAAAGCAAGGATTGTGTATATGGGTGTAACGGCTTCGCGTATAGCGCGTCGGACGTAGTCACCTCAACAAGACTTCCCAAGTACATAACCCCGATACGGTCAGAGATGTGCTTAACCATCGCCAAATCATGCGCGATAAATAAGTAAGTTAAGCCCATTTCTTTTTGTAATCTTTTGAAAAGGTTAACGACTTGCGCTTGTACGGAAACATCCAATGCAGAAATCGGCTCATCCGCGATAATGAATTTCGGTTCAATCGCTAGCGCACGGGCAATCCCAATACGTTGACGTTGACCACCGGAGAATTCATGCGGGAATCGGCTAGCATGCTCATCATTCAAACCAACTGCACGAAGCAATTCCATAACTCGTTCTTTACGCTTTGCACCTTTGTATAAGCCATGGATATCAATACCTTCAGCAATGATATTCCCGACAGTCATACGTGGGTTTAAGGATGCGTAAGGATCTTGGAATACCATTTGCATATTCCGGTTGAATTCCTTCAACTTTTTCCCAGTCAGCTTATGAACATCTTCACCATCGAAAATGACTTCGCCTTCCGTTGCGTCATAAAGTTTAATGATAGTTCTTCCTGCTGTGGATTTCCCACAACCCGATTCACCAACAAGACCAAACGTTTCACCACGTTTAATTTCTATAGAAAAGTTGTCCACGGCTTTCAAGATCTTACCGTTTCCAAGATTAAAATGTTTCTTCATATTGCGAATTTGTAAGATCGGTTGTTCCGACTTAGCCAATGTTTTAGACATGCCTATTACCTCCCACTCCTACAGGACGTTCAACCTTCGGCGCATCCGGGTGAAGTAACCAACAAGCGGCTGAATGTGTTTCAGACAGCACGGAATGTGCTGGATCTTCTTCCAGACAGTGATTCATCGCATAAGGACATCTAGCTGCGAAGGCACACCCTTTCGGCGGAGCGAACAAATCTGGCGGTGTACCTGGAATCGGCACAAGCTCCTCATTCGTGTTCGTATCCAACCGCGGCACTGAACGAAGCAATCCCCATGTATATGGATGCTGTGGCTCATAGAATATTTCATCCACGGTGCCCTGCTCAATAATTTTACCTGCGTACATAACCACAACACGCCCTGCCATGTCAGCAACGACACCAAGATCATGTGTAATCAAGATAATGGATGAGTCCGTTTCCACAGAGATCTTCTTCATCAAATCAATAATTTGAGCCTGAATGGTAACGTCTAACGCTGTTGTCGGCTCATCTGCAATAAGAAGCTTAGGCGAACAAGCAAGAGCGATCGCGATCATGACACGTTGACGCATACCACCAGAAAGTTCGTGTGGATATTGATGAATACGACCCTCAGGCGAGTTGATCCCAACAAGCTTTAGAATTTCGATGGCTCTTTCTCTTGCAGCACTTTTACTTAAACCCTCGTGTTTGATCAAACCTTCCGTGATCTGATCACCAATTTTCATCGTTGGATTCAACGAAGTCATTGGATCTTGGAAAATCATACCCATTTCCGAGCCACGAATTTTCTCCATTTGTCTGTTGGAAAGCTTGGTAATATCCACTTTCCCATCAAACATGATAGAGCCGCTTTTTATATAACTAGGCGGAGTAGGAATTAAACGCATGAGCGTTTGTGCCGTTACGGATTTACCGCAGCCGGATTCACCTACAATCGCCAACACTTCACCTTTTTTCAAAGAAAAAGATACGCCGCGAACAGCCTGAACTTCACCCGCATAAGTCTGGAATGAAACTCTCAAATCTTTCACTTCTAGTAAATTGTCTTTGGTGCTCATCATTATTCACCCCTTCTTACTTGCGCATTTTTGGATCTAGCGCATCACGAAGCCCATCGCCGAGTAGATTGAAGCTCAACAAGATTAAGCTGAACACAATTGTCGGGAAAATAAGGCGATGCGGATATAACCGAATATAGTTAGCACCGTCTGACAGCAAGTTACCTAGCGATGCCAGTGGTGGCTTTACACCAAGACCAATAAAGCTCAAGAAAGCTTCCGTAAAGATCGCAGATGGCACAACGAATGTGATCTGTACAATGATTATACCAAGCGCATTGGGGATCAAACTACGCATAATTATTCTCATGGGAGAAGCTCCCAGTGTACGCGAAGCTAATACGAACTCTTGTTCCTTAAGTGTAAGCATCTGCCCACGAACAAGCCGTGCCATAGGCACCCACCCTGTAATACTATAGGCGATAATGATGGAAGAAACCCCTGAGCCAATAACCATGATTAAAAGAATAGCAATCAACAAGAAAGGAATCGCGTAGACAATCTCAATGGAACGTTGCATCACTTCATCAACTTTCCCACCGTAATACGCGGAAATCCCCCCGTAAATAACACCAACTACTAAGTCAATTAATGCCGCTGTAATACCGATAAACAGGGAGATTCGAGTCCCCCACCATACGCGCGTCCAAACATCTCGACCGAAGTCATCTGTTCCAAAGAAATGTGAACTGCTTGGCACTGCATTTTTAAGCTTTAAGTTTTGCGTCTGATAATCGTAGCTTGAAACAAATGGAACGATAATCGAAAGTACGATTAAAGCTACCAATATAATTAAGCCAGCCATAGCCAGTCTATTTTTCTTAAGTCGTCTCCATGCGTCCTGCCAATAATTAAGTGAAGGTCTTACAATTACTTCACCAGTTAGAGATTTATTTGAAACGGGAGCAAACTTGTAGTTAGTATCTGTTGATTCATTTGGAGTTTGCATGAATTATTTCCCGCCTTTCCCAAGACGAATTCTAGGGTCTACTAAGCCATACACAACGTCAGTAATAAAGATAACGACAATCAAAATCGCTGAGTAAAAGATAGTTAATCCAGAAATCATCGTATAATCATTCGAATATACAGACGATACAAAATGTTTACCCAAACCTGGTACACTAAAAATTTGTTCAACAACTAACGTACCTGTGATGACGTTTACAAATATTGGACCGATGATCGTGATAACCGGCAATATCGCATTACGAATTGTATGCTTAAATACTACTGTCATAGTTGACAAACCTTTTGACTTCGCTGTTTTAATATAATCTTGATTCAAAACATCCAACATGGACGTACGCATTAACCGTGCCAAAATCGCAATTGTACCGAAGGATAAAGCAATTGCTGGTAATATCTTGTATTCTGGACCTTTCCATAAACCAGCAGGTAAAATCCCCCACTTTACTCCTACATAATAAGAAAGCATTGGCCCAAGTACGAAGGACGGAATGGAAACACCTAAGATCGCAATGAACATAGCTGTATAATCGCCAACTTTATTATGTTTCAAGGCTGCAATAATCCCTAAAGTTAAACCAACAACAATTGCGATAACAATTGAAATCAATCCAAGTTCTAAGGATGAAGGGAAAGCTTGTTTGATAATATCAGTAACTTTGTGAGCAGGGAATTGAAAGGAAGCTCCTAGATCGCCATGGATGATATTGTTCATGAATGTCAAGTATTGTTCCCACAATGGCTTATCTAGCCCGTATTGCTTCATCAACATATCTCTCGTAGCTTTCGGAATCTTCTCAGCGCCTTCTCCTAGTGGATTACCTGGCAAGTTTTTCATCAGTACGAAAGTAAATGTTGAGATTAGCCATAACGTAATAAGCGCATATAGGAAACGGCGAAGAATGAACTTAATCATATTGCTCCTCCTTTATTAAAATATAAGACAAGAAAGTTAGAAGAGGCCGCTCCCACGAGGTGCGAACGGCCCCTTCTGCTTTAAACTACTTTAAAGATTACTTACTTAACTGTAGCCCATTTCAATTCCCACTCTTGACCAAACGATGGTAGAATCAAACCGGAAATGGATGCTTTTTTCAGGTACGCACGAGTACGGAAGTACAATGGAGCTACACCTTGATCATCCATAAGGATTTTCTCAGCATCAACCAAAGCTTTAGCACGTTTCGTCGTATCTGTTTCTGTTTGAGCGGACTTCACAAGTTTATCGTACTCTGGGTTGCTGTAGTCACCTTCATCAAACTCACTGCCAGTTACCCACATATCCAAGAATGTCATTGGATCGTTGTAATCTGCGCCCCATAGGGAAAGAACGATATCGAAATCTTTTTTGGAGGAAAGCTCGATACGCAATGCATGAGGAACTGGGTTCGCTTCAGCAACGTAACCAAGGTTTTGTTTCCATTGTGCAAGGATAAACTCAAGTGATTTTTTCGCAGTTTCTGTATCATCCGCGTTCACTTTCATTTTTGGAAGTGCTGTTAGACCAAGCTCTTTCAAACCTTCAGCAAGCAAAGTTTTCGCTTTAGCAGCATCGAAATTCGGTTGTGTGTCACCAGCTGTTTTACGGAATTCACCGCCAGCACCGTCAGAAGTACCACCTGGCACTAGACCAGTGGAAGCAACGGAACCGTTAGCTAGAACTGTATCTACATAAGCTTGACGATCGATTGCCATACCAAGTGCTTGACGAATTTTTTTGTTCGCAAGAGCTGGTTGTTTCTTCACTTGGTACATCAAGTAGGAGTTCGTCAACTCTGGTTTAGGCAGGTTGTCCGGTTTACCTTTGTACAAAGTAAGTTGATCACGATTGATTTCAGTCAAATCAGCCGCATCTGTTTCATATAGGTTAAGGCCTGTATTTGTGTCTTTAACAATATTGACTGTTGCTTTTGTTAACTTCACATTTGCAGCATCCCAATATTTTTCATTTTTAACAAGCTCAAGTGTTTGGCCATGATCCCATTTGCTCAAAATGAATGGACCTGCACCGATTACTTTGTCAGCTTCAGCGCCATATTTGTCGCCAGCTTTTGTTACGAAATCTTCACGTTGTGGCAAGAAAGTTCCGAATGCAAGCATTTGTGTAAAGAATGCAACCGGCTTCTCTAGTTTAATTTCAATTTGCTTGTCGCTGATTGCTTTAACACCAAGTGCATCTTGTGCTTTTTTAACTTCTTCAGGAGTTTTCGCTTTAGTAACAGCTTCTCCACCTTTAATCCATGCTACTACGAAACTATATTGCCCTTTTGTAGCCGGATCTAATGTACGTTTGAAGGAATAAATGAAATCTTGTGCTTTTACTGGTTGTCCGTCAGACCAGTTCGCATTGTCGCGAATGTCAATTGTGTACGTTAGACCATCAGGAGAGATTTTAGGCATATCTTTTGCAAGACCAGCTACTGCTTTGCCATCTTTATCTGTACGATATAGACCTTCATTAAATGCGCTAATAAAAGTAAAAGCAGCATTTGCAGTTGCTTTGGAGCTGTCCATAATAGGAGGCTCAGCAGAGAAATTGATCTTAATTTCTTGAGGCTTGTTGGAAGCTGGAGCCGAAGTACCTTTAGTACCATCTGTTGGTGATACTGCTGGTGTTTCCTCACTTTTGCCACAACCTACTGCTACGCTACCCATAAGCGTTAATGCTACTGCTGTAGTAACCCACTTTGTCGCTTTCATATAAACTCCTCCTTTAAAATATGTATGTCTAGACATCTATGGCTAGGTGCTTTGTTAGTTTTAATAACATAAACCTTACACCCTTAACCCGAAGATCAATGTAACCGCTTCTTTCATGTTATATAACATCACCTATATCTCTGGTAAAAAAATTTACTAGAGTCTACGCAAGGAATTATAACATAAACGATGAGTTTGTCCACAATTAATTTACCTTTGACTAAATAACTGGTAAAAAAATTTACTCTCACGGTTTTTAATTATACAACCAACGGTCAATAAAATCTAGACGATTTTGTTTGTTATTTTCTACAAATCTCAAATAAATATTACAAAGATCCGCTTAATTAATGCCCATAATATCCAAAATCAGGTAATCAGAAAGAAATTTATGTTGAAAAAAGGTAGTTTTTACCTATATGGACGAAAAATAACAGAATATACAAGGCCGATAAGCCTACAAAGCTAAGACGCCATACCAACCTGCCTACTTTGATTAAATTAGTTTCCCCTTTCAAATGGTTTTGATAACCCCCAATAATACCAAAAGCAATTAATAAGATTAGGGCAATTAACCAGAAACCAAATTGGGTATGAAAAAGTTTGTTCCACATCAAGGATACGGATCCTAGTAGAAACAAAGTTGTTATATCCATAGTAAACCTCGTAGTCATCTTCTTATCCTTCAGAAACAGAAAGATGAGGAACCACACTAAAACAAACGTGATAAATGGCGCTACAGCCAACAAGGCATATAAGGTAGATAATAGACTAACGAAACTATTCAACAAAAAGTTTCACCTCTTAATTTTCTATCGCTTTAATCATTCTGTACACCAAGCTATTTGCAGGCAGCTCAATGCCCTTTTCATTGCCCATATTCACTATACTGCCATTTAAATAGTCAATTTCCGTATGGCGCGAAGCCTCAATATCTTGCAACATAGAAGAATGATTCGTTTTTGTCGCTTCGCAAACTGCCTGAACGGTATCCCATAATTCAACCGGAAGTTCAATTCCTTTGGCAGCAGCCAAAAGAAGCACTTCTTGGTAAAGATCTTTCATAAGTGAAAGGGTCCATGCTGAACGTAGCAATTCACCATTTTGAACACGTAGAATGGCTGTGAGTGGGTTGATGACCGCATTGATGACTAATTTGCTCCAGATTCTTACTTCCATATTTTTCGACAATTCCGCACGAAATCCTGCTAATTCCAACAGCTGCACAATGAAATTATGATGATGATTTGTGGCAGCAAGATTGTACGCTTTTAACTCCCCCAAATAGGTGATTCCATGCCCTGTATGTTTAACGGAAGTAGGCCCAATTCGCTTAGCCCCTTCTGTTGTAATGGCAAAAAAAAGCTTATCCCACCCAATGGCTTGACTTAATTTCACTTCATGACCAACGCCATTCTGAAAGCATATCAAGTAAGTGTGACGCGTCATTTGGCTTTGAATATAGGTGATGAGTTCTGGTGATATTGCCGTCTGTTTCACCATAAGGAAGATATAATCGATTTCCCGCGCTAGCGGTACCACACTTCCACTAATCTCTTCGGAATAACTCTGACATACAATCGACTTCGCAAGCTTCGCCTCTTGTGACTCTGTCCCAACGAGTTGGATGCCGTGCTCCGTCAATTCTCTAGCTTGTCCAACAGATCTTGTTACTATTGTTAATTGCGAACAAACCGGGGCAAGCTTAGCAGCAAAAAGAAGGCCAAGAGAACCAGCACCAATGATCATGATATGCATACAATAACCACCTTTATCCATGTATCCCCATTATACAGCAAAAAAGCCACAGACCAAGGCTCCCCTTGATTTGCAGCTTTTCATTCCAAGAAAATCAATGATTATTCGACTCTTTCCAAATTACCATTTGCATCCATTTTGAAGCGTGGCTTCTCTTCTTCCTCTTCCTCAACAAGAAAGGCCATTTTTCTGGCACGGTCCATGATTTGAATAAGCGCTTTATAATCATCATTCACAACGCGATAATCGGTTTCAACTTCATTCACTTGTTTATTCAGCTTATTATTTTCTCTGCCAAGTCTATCGAGTTCGTCCTCTTTGTCCTGCAGTTCTTTTTCCAACGTTTTAATATGACGATTCATATCCTGATAGGTACTGCGCCATTGCCGTAAGAAACGAATGACTGCATCAATAGATAGTGTTTCTTCAGTAAACACTTCATTCTTGCCAGTAGACACATCTGGACTATCAAGTAAACCAATGGAAGAAGAACCGGAAATCGAAACAGGGGCATGCTTTTTCAGCTGTGTCCGTTTCTGGCGCTGAGCTTTCGCGATCTGAATGGCTGCTTCATATTTCTTCCGTACAAAGCTGTTCCAGCGAAACCCGCACGCGGCCGCGGTCCGTCCTATGCGCTCCCCAACTTCTTCAAACGCAGATAATTGTGTACTTCCTTCTCGGATATGACGCAATGTCAACTCCGCTAAAATTAAGTCGTCTTCATCGCTCCAAGCATCTTGTCTAATTGCCGACATAAGGCCAAACCTCCTAACAAATTATAGGGATCTTTGGTCGGAGAGCAAAGTCTCTCCTTTTCGGGAGCTTCGATTCCTGATCAAATTCTCTCCTACCTGCGGATACATCATAAAGAAGAATCAATTAGTCAGACAGGTATCAATTGATTCGTTGCCATTATTACTATTTCTATGCCCGTACTAGAGTTCATAGAATCTATTTGATACTAAATGGTATTGCCAAATTTTTTGACACTCATACATGGGATTCGTATAAAAAGACATACTACGTCTATATGATGAAATGTTTTCAATTTCGTCACCGTTTGACGGTTTACACCACTTGGATCAAACGGTATAATGTGTTGTAGTTATTGTGCAACGTGGTACGAGAGGGGGATGTAACGAGAATGGATCGCATGTTTCGGGTTCTAGGTTTTTGGACACTTGTTATCGCACTAATGAGCTTAGCTGGCGATATGATACCTATGTCTCTGATTTTCTTTTTTCAAACTGCCGTATTCGTCATTCTAGGCTATATGCGCTTGTCAGAACGTACTTACATATTGCTGTTCTGGGGATACATGATTATCTCCTTCAGCGGATTTACGTATTGGTCATTTTTCAAAATGTCCGTCTAACGCAGATAACGAGCAAAAAGGTGGATCGGCAATTATGCCGATTCACCTTTTTTAATTGAAACAAACACTTTAAACAATTCACTCATTCCATCGCTTAACAGTAATTGTCGGATTGAACGATTTCTTTTGGACACCTCACTAAATGGATTCGGATCGAAATGATTTTGCAGTTTTTCCAAAATGCCCTGCTCAACTAAGAACTGACGCTGCGTCTGATACACAGAGGGTTCAAACCCTGCGGAAACCGCGGCCTTTTGACATAAGCTGAAATTAACATGTGCCGTAATATCCTGTTCACCTGGGTCGATAAAGGGATTATCGTGCGCTTCGTGCTTCCGATAGCACATTAATGTCCCCTGATGCCGATGAGAGGCGTACAGTTCCTCCTCCCGATCTCCATAATCAATTGCTATTACGCACCCGCTTCGCATCCGTCCCGAAAGTCGGACATACCAATCTATTGCCTCTAGATTCAATTCACTGATCTGTCCTTCTTGCCATTGAACTTCTAAGGCATTTAGATAGTCTAATATGCGTCCAGGTCCAAGAGGCAACCAGATTTCTTGTAAAAGAGGCTCTTCCTCTTGCCATATCACAAACGATTCGTGAAAGGCCCCATCTTTGTACTGCAGGCGGTGAATCGGGAAGGCATCCAGCAATTCATTTGCCAATACATATACATGATCGCTCGGAGGCTCACTTAACCAAACTGTTTCATCCACGAAACGAATCCGATCCACATGTTCAACAAGCACTTCTTGTTGCAACTGGCGGTGATAGGCACTCGATTCAATAAGCGTATACGTTAACCGCTCATATATATCGGGTGCAGCCTGATTCATTTCATCAAGCAATTGGCGTGCCATTCGCCCATTACCTCCACCCCATTCAACAATTTCCAAATAAGGCGGCAGATTGGATTGCGTTCGTAGATGGTTATATATGAAAGAAGCAACCATTTCCCCCATTACGGTTCCTATCGAAGAGCTGGTATAGAAATCTCCTTGTTTACCTATCTTTATTTGATCCTTTCGGTAATAACCGACTGTTTCCTGGTATAAGCATATTTCCATATAGTCTCGAAAGGATATTCTTCGATCTAGTGTCGAACTAATACGCTCCTTCAGTACCTCGACAATGCTAGCAGGCCCTAGTTGATGCACGATTGTAAACCCCCAGTTCTTTACTTACAGACAAATGAATAAGAAACCCTTATAATGATAAAGGATTATGGAAGGAGAGACAGCCCAGCATGACAAAAAAATGGATTACCCTAACAGCGATAACGGCAATTGGCCTCGTCTCGTTGACCGCTTGCACAGACAATTCGCAAGTTAAAGAAGCATTTCAACAATCCGTAAACAAACAATCGGAATTGAAATCTTATACGTTCGATGGAAGCACAACTCTCGCAATCAGTGATGGTTTAATGAAATCAGCAAACCCTCTTACCAATGGGTTGTTATCTTTGATCAGAGAAAGCACGATTACGTGGAAGGGCATTAGCCAAGTGGACCCCCTCCAATATCAATCAGACTTACGTATAACGCCCAAGGGATCTACGTCCCCCATCGATATACCAATTCTCATTAAAGATAGCAAATTGTATTTTAATATGCCAGCCTTAAATAAGACAGCCGATGAGTTCTATGCCATAGATTTACAAAAAATGAGCAGCACAACGACTAGTCCATTAACGGCTGATACGTTGAAAAATACACCTCAAGTTTCCACTGCACTTACGAAATTGATTTTCGAAGGATTGGATGCGAAGTGGTTTAAGCAAGCCAAAGATCCCATTAAACTATCTGACGGATCCTCAGCTAAATCGATTCAAGTTGATCTGACTACCAAAAATGTAAAAGAAATCAATACGCAATTCCAAGCCAAATTGCCAGAGTTCATCAGTACCTTACAAACAAATAGTTTACTAACAGCCGATAAAGCCGAAGCACTCAAGAAAAATGGGATGGCTACACTAGCACTTAAAGCACCAAGCAGCATGAAGATCGCAATAGATGATCAAGGCTTTATTCGAGATCAGACGCTCGATATCACATTCTCAGTAACGCTAGATGGTAAAGTCCTCGACAATCACATTACACTCCATCAGACCACGGATGCGATTAATCAAAGTGCACCTCTGACAAAGGAAATCCCTGCTAAAGTGAAGAGTTTCGATGATATTCTCAAACTATTAACACCGGCTGCCAAAAAATAGGTATGGAGTTAAATACTTACCTTTCCCCGAAGGTAAGTATTTTTTTGTGCTTCATTTAATAGAAATATGATAATCTATTCATAGGGGGAGAATACCATCAATGAATTCTAAAAAACTCACAGCCTTGCTGTTATCCATTGTTTTGCTCATACAAATTTCATTGCCTTCTGGAGGCGCTTTGGCCGAAGAAACGAATTCATCTCAAGATGAAGCCAAGGAACTGCTCCAGAAAGGGCTCACTATTTTCGAAATCGATAAAGAGGTCGCTCGTCTGAACGAGCAGGATGCCAAAATTGGTGAGCAAATCAAGCAGAATGAACAAGATATCGTAAAGCAAAATGGCAATGTGGATGTAACTCGCAAGCATGCAGGCAAAGTGCTTCGAGCGTACTATACAGGAGATCGAGACTCGATCTGGATGCTACTTTTCGCGGCAAATTCCTTCACTGACGTCTTGCGCATGTTCGAATACTTACAGATGATCATCACGAATGACCATCGTTCACTCGCGCAGTTCACGGATTCCTTTCAGAAACTCACGAAGTTGCAAACGGAACTAGCGAATTCTCGCACTGAGCTGCAGAATACCAAAACAAAATTCCTTGAACAGCGCGAGCGACTCGTCAAGCTTCAAGAAGAACTGGACAAACAGCTGGCTGTCAGTGTACAAGCTCAAGCTATTGCGACTCAAATCAAGAGCTTAAATGATCAATGGAAGCAAGAAGGCTTGCCTTTGGCGAGAGATTATCTGGACAATTTATCTTCGGCCTTCCGCGAGCTGCCACAATTCCTTATGTCGGACAGCAAGTATATTAGCATTACTTCCACGACGCCCGTTGTCAATTTGACAGACACAGATTTCAATACGTATCTTCATTCCAAGAGCGATCTTCTGAAAACGTTGAACTTTGAATTCAAAGAAGGCGCTATGGTCGCGACTGGCAAAAAAGGTGACTTGCAGATAGCCATACAAGGGAACTTCGTCCTTCTTACGAATGCAGAGAACTTGAATGAAGTCAGCTTCGTTGTTAATAATCTTGAATTTAACAGCTTTAAGCTGCCAGATACGACCATCGCAGACTTTACGAAGGAATTTTCTTTAGGTTTTGTACCAAAAAAAGTAGTGAGCTACCTCGATGTGATCAGTGTTGAAACCAAAAAAGGCGTGGCAGTTGTGAAACTCAAATTATCTCTGTAAACTAGTAGGGATAATGCATGGAAAAGTGAGGAACAACAAACATGGAATCTAAAATTGGTCTTATGATGGATCTACCCGAAGGAAAAATACCTGGCTTCTATGCCCAAATCGTCAAAGCGCTTGCCGGCAAAGTCGAGTTATTCGATCGCGATAAAGAAATGCTGATTGTTAGTAACGAAGAGCAACAACGCGCTGCGCTTGAAGTCATGGCCCATTTTAATATTGAGACCACGGTAATGGAGCTCCGTTTGCTAGTTGAAGATGCAGAATTGACGGATTTGTTCAGTGACTACGGGTTCACTAGTCGTGCAGAACATAACTATCTATACGATAAAATCGTGATCCCTTTCCGCTTTACTGCGATTAGTCCCGCTGTTGAGGTTGATCAAGCCGCCCTTCAGGTTGAAGAGCATCTCATCGCCCAGTACAAAGATGGCGACCACGACGTATACGTCGTTGATCGGCAGCTCGAAGAGCTCATGCACGGAATTGCCAAAGCTTATCGCTGCAGCATCGAAATCCTTCGGTAAATGCAGCAAAAAGCCCACATCGGCTGATGTGGGCTTTTCTCTATTTAGAGCAAATCTGCAGCCAATTGAGCGAGATGCGAGCGTTCGCCGCGTTCTAATGTGATATGTCCGCTTATACCTTCCTGTTTAAAGCGCTCCACCACGTACGTAAGCCCATTGCTTGATGCATCCAGGTATGGATGGTCAATTTGATCGGGATCACCCAGGAGAACGATTTTACTGCCCTCTCCCACACGAGATACGATCGTTTTCACTTCGTGCTTCGATAGGTTCTGCGCTTCATCGATAATAATAAATTGCCCAGGTATGGAACGTCCCCGAATATACGTTAACGCCTCTACTTGAATACTACCTAGACCGGCAAGTATTTTTTCAATATCACCTGGTTTTTTGGTATCGAATAAGTATTCCAAATTATCATAGATCGGCTGCATCCAAGGGCGCAGCTTTTCATCTTTTTCACCAGGCAGGTAACCGATATCCTTGCCCATCGGAACAACCGGACGAGCAATTAATAATTTCTTATATTTACGATCATCCTCAATTTTCATGAGCCCAGCAGCTAACGTAAGCAGCGTTTTACCTGTACCCGCTTTCCCAGTTAGGGTGACGAGCGGGATATCGTCATTGAGCAACAGCTCAAGAGCCATTCGCTGCTGCGCATTGCGCGCGGCAATTCCCCAGATGGGATCATTACTCATGTAAAGCGGCTCAAGCTTTTTGGCATCTGGTGTAACTTTGAGCAGTGCGGACTTGGAAGAGCCCAGCTCATCGCGCAGGATCACGAATTCGTGCGGGTGCAGCATATAGCTCAAATTAAGTGAAGTCACGGTCAAGAAGCGATACGAATAGAATTCATCAATAATCGAAGGATGAACAAAGAGCGTGATATAACCAGTATACATATCGGTTTGAGCTACAATCCGATCTGTTAAGTAATCCTGTGCAGGAATACCCAGTACATCCGCCTTAATTCGGACCAACGTATCTTTACTCACAATAACGACAGGTCTAGCTACATCATTCTCTTGTTCTTCCAAATGGTAATTAAGTGCAACTGCTAGAATACGATTGTCGTTCGTTAATTCAGCGAACGTATCTTGTAGTTTGGCAAAGCTGCGATGGTTAAGCTCCACTTTAATACTGCCGCCATGTCCAAGTGTAATACCATCAGATAAATTGCCTTTGGCTCTTAATCCGTCTAGTAATCTCGAGACATGTCTAGCATTGCGACCGATTTCATCCGCATTTCGTTTCTTAGAATCGATTTCTTCCAACACCACGGCGGGTATGACCACTTCATTATCTTCAAATGCGAATAAAGCATTGGGATCCTGAAGCAGTACATTGGTATCTAACACGTAAATTTTTTTCATTGGTGTGTCCCCTCCCAGATTTGGCGTTAGATCATTGGTTATATTCATACATACAACCTAACTGTACAGGACAAACTAAACGCGAGATTCAAGGAAAGAAGGGAACGATTCTGGTGAGACTAATATACGTATGCGGACTGATACTGATCCTCGCGGTAGGCTGCAGTCAAGCGCCGAAAAGTGGTGCCCCCTCTCAAGATACGAATCAAAAGCAAGTAAAAGTTCAACAAATTGCTCCGCAAAAGCTAGAAATCAAAGATTCCAAGGCGGTTGCAGCGCATTTGGAAAACCTAGCAATGGGTATCCCGCTGGTTGAAAGCGCACATTGCGTCGTCTTCGGCAATACAGCTGTCGTCGGCATTAATATTAAGAAGGAGCTTGATCGAGCCAAAGTCGGTACCGTTAAATATTCAGTGGCCGAGGCACTCAAGAAAGATCCTTATGGTGTCAATGCAATCGTGACGGCTGATATGGATTTAGATCAACGCTTACGCAACATCCGGGATAACATTCAAGCAGGAAGACCTATACAAGGCTTTGCAGAACAAATGGCTGATATCGTTGGTCGTGTGATGCCACAACTGCCACGTGATATCCGCAATGATCCAGACATCGATAACGCAGGTCCCAATGGGAATAGCCCCCAGGTTCCAGCCCGATAAATCGCCGAAGATGACAAAAAGCCTGCCTGCATACGCAGATCTAGGCTTTTTTTATCGCATCAAAAACTTGGCCGAGTGAAAAAAGGGCATCTCGGCTCTCACAAGCTTTCGCATATTCAGCTTTATTCATCATGTGGGCGCTATCTATCCATTGCATCGGTGCAGCTGTTAGAAGTTCAGCCATATCGTTTGCGCCTCCTACTAGGTGGTTGAAAACGCTCCTTACACTTACAGTATAGCATAGCGAGTGCCAAGCGTTCCACCATTATGTATCTATTTTCAAATCAACAGGCACTCCTTATTGCCCAGATATATTAAAGTGTACGTTGATTTGTTAAAGATATGTCCTTAATTCACAGCGTTAAACCGCTATTGATTATTGTAAATGGGATTCGAATTGATATCGTCCAACAGCTTCTCCGCACTCTCGCGGTCGAAACAATGCTTATGATATTCCCCTTCATGGTCATAGCCAATCCATATTTTCGTTGGATCTTCGAGAGGCAACACTTCAAGATTACTAACCCCGTGATCTTCGACTAAAATAAGTGCAAAAAAATCAAGCGTTTCTTTGGCCGCTTCATCCTCAGGACGAGCCTGAGATACAATATGCATTTGCAGCCAATTGAAAAAAGCATCCCCTAGTTTCATCTCAGCGTCCATCCTCTCTTAGTAAAACAATATCATAACCAGCATCCAACCAACTGAGCCATTGCTTGATCCACACGGCATGCATCCCATTGCTAGCTTCCCTCTGTTCATCCATTGCCATTAGCAGTGCCTTCGCCTCCCGCCTAGTCAACAAACGATCCAGAAAGGCTTCTGCGCAGTGCGATAGATGAAACGGTTCACCATCAAATACAAGGTTACCTTCATTCGTTAAATCTAATTCTACGAGGTCTGATCCACACATCTCTTCATCATCACTCAGCAGGAGGCTCGCTTTAAACATCTGGAGTAAGCGAGGATGCTGTTTGCCTGCAAGCTGGCGGAACGATTCGAATTCTGCATCAGGCATGCAGCTCATGCGCTCTGCCCCCAACACAAGCGGCGAATAGCTGAGAATAGGTGTTAACCAATATCGAGTCATTAGGCATGGCCTCCTCGCTCGTTAAGTTAAGTCGGCCTTTTGCCGGTTCTTTTTTCAATAAAATAGCGGATTCTCACCATGAACATCAAAGAAATCGCTACGGCTAAACAAAGTACTATAGGCAAACCTACAATTTGGAATACGAGGAGCATCACAGAACCAATTGCTAGCAATACATAGATTAGCGCAGCTTTGAGCACAGGCAACTTGCGTGTACGAAACACTTTATTGTACACATAGGACATGAAAACAAAGATTAATAGATACGTGATCAAGAGGTGATCGGCAAACCATTCATTCAGGGCAGTCAACGAACATACACTCCATTTCATTAATAGGTTAAGTCATCCAAGCAAGTCATTCCTCATTATCCCTTAAAACGACAATAAAATAAAGGGAAATGCGGCTTGAAAGCTCACATTTCCCTTTATTCGAAAACTTTGTGAATTAAACGTTAGCTTCTGCTGTTTTGCGGTGCTTCTCAGCACGCTCACGCTCGCTCTTGTTCAAAATCTTTTTACGGATACGAACTGATTTCGGTGTAATTTCACAATACTCATCATCATTCAAGTACTCAAGAGCTTGCTCCAAAGAGTACGAGCGAGGTGTTTTCATTTTTACTGTTTCTTCTTTATTTGCGGAACGGATGTTGTTTACTGCTTTTTCTTTACAAATGTTAACGATGATATCATTATCACGTGTATGCTCACCAACAACCATACCTTCGTAAACTTCTGTTTGTGGATGAACGAACAAGATACCGCGATCTTCGACAGAAAGAATTCCGTAAAGTGTAGATACGCCAGATTCACTGGAAACGAGTACACCTTCGTGACGTCCGCCAACGCCTGCTCCTTGGTATGGACCATAGCTGTCAAAAGCATGGTTCATAATTCCGTAGCCGCGAGTAAGCGTTAGGAAGTTCGTTCTGTAACCGATCAAACCGCGTGCTGGGATCTTGAACTCAAGACGAACGTTACCGCTGCCGTTGTTGATCATGTTGACCATTTCGGCTTTACGAGAACCTAAGCTCTCCATAACGGAACCCATACTGTCTTCTGGAACGTCGATGATCAAATGCTCAATCGGCTCCATTTTTTGTCCGTCGATTTGACGAATGATAACTTCTGGTTTGGAAACTTGCAATTCAAAGCCTTCACGGCGCATGTTTTCGATCAGAATCCCTAGGTGAAGCTCACCGCGGCCTGATACAACGAATGCATCCGGGCTGTCAGTATCTTCAACGCGCAAGGAAACGTCTGTTTCAAGCTCTTTGTATAGACGCTCACGGATTTTACGGGAAGTAACCCATTTACCTTCACGACCCGCAAATGGCGAGTTGTTTACGATAAATGTCATTTGAAGCGTTGGCTCATCGATTTTCAAGACTGGCAATGCTTCTGGGTTCGTAGGATCTGCTACCGTTTCACCAATGTTAATATCTTTGATACCTGCAATGGCAATGATGTCCCCTGCAGCGGCTTCTTCAATTTCAATACGCTTCAAACCACTGAATCCGAAAAGTTTCTCGATTCTAGCTTGTTTTTGTCCGCCTTCACGAGTCATAACTGCAACAGTTTGACCTTGACGGATTTTACCACGGTTCACACGGCCTACGCCGATACGACCCAAGTATTCATTGTAATCCATCAATGTAACAAGGAATTGCAATGGTTGCTCAACATCTTCTGTTGGAGCTGGAATGTGCCCAACGACTGTTTCATAGATAGCTTCCATGTTATCGTCTTGTTTCTCTGGAACGAGGCTTGATGTCCCTTGCAATGCGGATGCATAGACAACGTGGAAATCAAGTTGCTCGTCAGTCGCGCCAAGCTCGATGAACAAGTCAAGCACTTCGTCAACAACTTCTTGTGGACGAGCGTTCGGACGGTCAATTTTGTTTACAACAACAACTGGAGATAGGTTGCTCTCAAGTGCTTTACGTAGAACGAATTTCGTTTGTGGCATTGTGCCTTCGAAAGCATCAACAACCAACAATACGCCGTCTACCATTTTCATGATACGTTCAACTTCTCCGCCGAAGTCAGCATGTCCTGGTGTATCTACAATGTTAATCAAGTAATCTTTATAATTAATCGCCGTATTTTTGGCAAGGATGGTAATACCGCGTTCTCTCTCTAGATCGTTGGAGTCCATCGCTCTTTCTTGAATAGCCTCGTTATCGCGGAATGTACCGGATTGTTGAAGCAATTTATCTACGAGTGTTGTTTTGCCGTGGTCAACGTGCGCGATGATGGCAATATTGCGAATCTTGTCTCTTGCATGCATGAATGTCAAACCCTCTCTACCCTATAATTTTCGTCTCTGTTCATAAAACAAGCGTCGGACATAAGCGCCGACGCTTGACATTTACCATTAGTATACGCAGTTTCTCGACATTATGCAAGAAAAAAGGCACACTTAACAAAACTTTTAACTGGAAAGAAGCAAGTTCACCACAATCTTCGCTTTCGGAAAATCATGGAAAGTCCAACAACCACAAGGATCAAAGCGATTACATAAATCCCTAATTTGACTAGTAAAGTCAAAGCAAAAAGCGCTGCAGCAATAACTCCTAACACCATAGCTGCGATCCAAATCCCGCGATCACTCCCCCGATCAAACAAGTGAAGCTCATATAAACCAATTGCTGGGCCTAATAGGAAACCTGGCCAAATATAGGCCATGGAGCCCCAACCAAATAAATTGCAAAAGAAAAACATAAGGGCATATACGGTTAAAATGCCGCCAGGAACGAGTACGCCCGCTGGTAATCGACGGTTGAAATACAACAAATGAAAGAGCAGTCCAGGCACGAGTAATACAAGCGGCCAAAAAAAGGAAAAAATAAACTGGAAGACTCCTAATTTGCCTAGCAACAATAAGACAGCCAAGCCAATAAATACAATACCAATGGAGTAGCTATTTCTAGCGATACGAATCCCTCCTCAAATGGACATAGGTTGCATGGGGTAAATCGAATTTGAATCGACACCCTTCAACAAATATTTTAGCTCACATGGCCTGAAATTGCTAGGTGTTTATGATGGCACCACTTTGCGTTTGTTTCCAATTGACTGGGTATACTAAAGCTCGCACAGAACCCTATTGCCTTGGCGACCGGTCATCTGATGTTCACCTGGGGAGGTATCATGGAACAAACTCTTACAAGTAATAAGGCAGGGCGGAAACCACTTTGGACCAAAGCTTTTCTAATCACTTCACTCGCAAATTTATTGTTATTTTTTAGTTTTCAAATGCTGATTCCTACGATACCTACTCATCTTTCACAATTAGGTGGAGACAATGTCCAGGTAGGACTTGTTATTGGGATTTTCACTATTTCCTCACTTCTGACACGGCCATTCGCAGGCAGAGCATTAGATCTTTTAGGAAGAAAACATGTTCTTCTAGTTGGTTTAGCGATTTGCGCACTTACGATTGCCGGCTATTCGTATATCGCAGCAGTTACACTTATATTAGCAGCACGCTTTGTTCATGGCATCGGCTGGGGGTTGTCGACGACATCGCTCGGAACCGTCATAGCGGATATCATCCCTCCTGAACGCCGCGGTGAAGGGATGGGTTATTACGGGTTATCCAACACGTTGGCCATGGCCGTCGGTCCGTTAACAGGTCTGTGGGTCATGCAATCCATTGGGTTTTCTTATGTGCTTTTAATCTCAACTATTCTTGCGATATTATCTTTATTTAGCTCGCTTTTCATTACATATCCGAAGCCCATTCTACCCGTGAAACCAAGTCAGCGACCTCGCTTTGTCGATCGCCTATGGGAACAGAGCGCACTCCTCCCTTCTGCCCTGCTGCTCTGCAGCGCAATCTGTTACGGAGGAATCGTGACCTTCATTACCTTGTTTGGTTTAGAAGCAGGCATCCCCAATGTGGGTCTATTCTTCTTATGTAATGCCAGCATGGTTCTACTCGTTCGTCCTCTTACAGGGGTTCTCTTTGATCGCAAAGGGCCAGAGTGGGTTCTGCTCCCTGGCGCGGCATTCACGATTACTGGCCTATTGTTGCTCTCGTATGCACATTCCAATATTAGCCTCGCTATTGCTGCCTTATGCTATGGCGTTGGGTTTGGCTCCATACAACCTGCACTACAGGCGTGGACAATCCAGCGATCTTCCCCTGAACGTCGAGGTGCCGCCAATGGGACTTTCTTCTCAGCCAACGACTTAGGCATTGGATTAGGCGCCATGGCACTTGGGGCTCTCGCTAACTGGAGTGGCAGTTATGCCATGATGTATCGGTATTCCACAGCATTAATTATCCTTTTCCTCTTGATCTATGGCTGGTCCTTCTGGGCTTTCACTTGGCCAAAAAAAACAGCACACTGACCCATGGTCAGCGTGCTTAGAATTCATTCATTCCGTGTCTTGAATTGAAGCAGTCGGACCCCTTTGGCGATTCCACCCGCCGCAATAACGACTATGGTCGCCATAATGGGGATCCAAACATGCAAAGACTCATAATCATGCAGCAGCCAATCAATCATTTTCTCATCTTTTACAAACATTTCCCCTGCTGTATAACCAAGTATCCCCGCTCCGAGAAATACGAGAATCGGGTATTTCTGCAACAAGTTCATCACCAGCGTACTCCCCCAAATAATGATCGGAATACTTAGTCCAATACCTAAAATAATGACCGTATTATTGCCATTTCCTTTAGCTGCAATCGCTAATACATTATCCAGACTCATGACGAAATCTGCGACAATAATGGTCCAAATTGCTTTGCCAAGCGTTGAAGCTTCCTTGACATTGGAATGCCCCTCTTCGTCCGTAAGGAGCTTAATCGCAATCCATAAGAGCAAGATAGAGCCGCCCGCTTGAATAAAAGGAATGGTAAGCAGACTTACGGCAACAAGTGTCAATACTAAGCGCAGAGCGATAGCGCCGAACGCCCCCCACCAAATTGCAAGCTTGCGCTGCTCGAGCGGAAGATTCTTGCTAGCTAATGCGATGACAACAGCATTATCGCCGCTCAGAACGATATTGATTAACATAATCTGCAGAAATAAAAATAGCGCATCAATCATTACTTCACGACCTCCTGGCGAACATGGAGAGCAAGTGAATGGAATGGTTGCGATCACAGCGGCATCGAGGAGTTAGAATAAATGGGCGTTAGTTTCCTGTTTCAATTGTCCATGTACGATTTCAATAGTTTCTGTTTCTAAAACTGCTTTGTCAATTAACTCATTTAGAAAACCCATGCTAGCTTCCAGTTTCTCCACCAAAGTTAAATTAGGATTCGTACTTGGCGATGGCGGCAGAAATAAGGAGCAGCAATCTTCATAGGGTAAAATCGAAATAGGAAAAGTCCCAATCGATTCAGCAAGACCAATAATTTCTTGCTTGTCCATCATCATCAACGGTTGAAGGAGCGGTAATGTGACCACACGACCAATGGCATTCAAACTTGGCAGGGTTTGACTGGCAACTTGCCCTAAGCTCTCACCAGTAACGATGGCTCCGAGTCCTTCACGCTCTGCAATCCGTTCTGCAATTCGGTACATAGCCCTTCTAATAAGCGTGACCAGCAGATTATCCTGATACGCACGATGAATAGAGGTTTGAACCTCCGTGAAAGACACCATGTGAAGCTTTAGGGAATCCGTGTAGCCTGCCAACTGATTCGCAAGCTGAATGACCTTATCCTTCGCACGCTCGCTGGTATAGGGGTAACTATGGAAATGAATGGCCTCCATCGTCAATCCTTTGCGCATGGCTAACCAGCCTGCAACAGGACTATCAATACCTCCAGACAGCATGAGCAGCGCTTTGCCACTAGTACCTGACGGGAATCCCCCAGCCCCTTCAATGACTTCAACGTATAAAAGCACTTTATCCTCTCGGATTTCTACTCGCAATTCAACCTCAGGCTTTCGAACGTCCACCTGTAACCCCGGAATCGCTTGAAGCACATAGCCGCCAACTAAGTAATTCATCTGCTGAGAGTCATGTGGAAATGATTTATTGACCCTGCGAACTGTCACTTTAAAGGTCGCCGGTTGCTTAGGTAATGCCTGCATCATCCGCAGCGCTGTCTCCTGAATTGACGCTAGTTCTAATGGCGCATGATAAGCTGGACTGAAAGATGCAAGTCCGAAAACACGCTGTAAGGAAGCAGAAGCCTGTTCATAAGCGGCACCCCCTAGCTCCACATATACGCGTCCAAACTCCGGAATATACCTAACATCAGGAAAAGAACTTAAAACTTTACGTATTTGAATCATCACACTCTGTTCAAATCGTTTGCGATTTTTACCTTTTAACATCATTTCGCCAAAACGTAGTATTAAACAATCCGGTTTCAATTTCGCTTCCCCCTATGGATGACGGATGGATTTCTCATGGGAGCAAGCTCCTTGACCACCTCTTGTAATGAGCGCAGGAATAGCGCTATATCTTGCGCTTGATGTTCATCAGAAAAGCTTATTCTTAAGCCACTAGCGGCCACATCACGCGGATACCCCAATGCCAGCATGACCTCACTAGGCTCTGACTCACCAGAAGAACATGCCGATCTCGTGGAGATATAGATCCCCTTCTGCTCAAGGGCATGTACGACGACCTCTGCTTTCATTCCTGCAAAAGCAAAATGCACAATATGAGGAGCCATCTCCTGCTCCACCGCAGAGCCTGAAATCGAAAGCTCAGGTATTGCACCGATACCAGCCAACAATTGCTGCCTGAATGCCTGCTTACGCGCTATTTTCGCTGCAAGATTGTC
Source organism: Paenibacillus plantarum (assembly GCF_013141695.1). GTDB lineage: Bacteria > Bacillota > Bacilli > Paenibacillales > NBRC-103111 > Paenibacillus_E > Paenibacillus_E plantarum. The sequence continues at coordinate 323,327 of NZ_WHNY01000075.1, read as the reverse complement.
CATGCTGATTCGGAGTGCTTTGGCCATGCCCACGATCAAAGGGACGTTCTCCGTACCTGAACGAACGCCAAATTCTTGTCCCCCTCCTGCAAGCAGTGGCTTGAGCTGTACGCCTGCTCTCCTATACAAGAACCCCGCACCCTTCGGCCCTCGAAATTTATGCGCAGAAGCACTGCAGAGATCGATTCCCCATGTCTTCGGTTCTAGAGGAAGCTTAGCAATACCTTGGACAGCATCAACATGAAATATGATTTTCGGAAAACCCGCGAGGTATTGACCGATTTCTTGAATTGGTTGAATTGTGCCAATCTCATTATTCACATACATGATGCTAACAAGGATCGTATCTTCACTTATTACCGCTTGAAGATCCTCTAGCTTTACGCAGCCCGTCTTTGAGACAGGCAAATAGGTAACCCGAAATCCCTCCTGCTCTAGTCCCGCAAATACTTCCTTAACGGATGGATGCTCGATTTGTGTAGTAATCAGATGCTTACCTCGTTGTTGGTAGTTGTAGGCTACGCCTTTAATCGCTAAGTTATTACTCTCCGTCCCCCCAGAAGTGCATATGATTTCACTCGGGGATACCTTAAGCGATGTAGCTATGACTCCTTTCGCGCTCTGCAGAAGTTTTTCCGCTTCTACACCAAGACGATGAATCGAGGATGGATTTCCGTAATGGGATTTCATCACTTCCGCGATCGTATCTATGACTTCTTCATAAAGCGGCGACGTTGCCGCGTAATCCATATAAAGCATGGTTTGCAGATTCCCCTTCATACCCCTAAACTAATTGTTTCTTGTTTCATAGGATGCTTTTCCTATTAAAACGTATATTCGAGTAGAACTCAAGTTAATAGGCAACAATGCGAAAAGCCGATCTCCGCATAGCACATGCGAAAACCAGCCCATTGGTACTGTAGTTATAGAGAAAATTTAGCACGATGATCGAGCACTTTCGATACATACGCTTGCGTCTCTTTTGGCAAGAACTGCAGCTTACTGACCAAATCTTGATCTGTCTTTATCCCTAAGCGATCGACACGACCAGGCCCAGCATTGTAAGCAGCAAGCGCAACGCCTTCGTTCCCATTATATTTCTTTAGCAATTCACTAAGGAAATGTGTACCTGCGTCTATGTTCTGCTTGGGATCAAATGGATTCGTGACTCCATAACCACTGCTTGTCCCATCCATAAGCTGCATTAATCCTTTGGCACCTGCGGAGGAAACCGCCTGATGGTTGAACGAAGATTCTTGCTGGATGATCGCTTTAACCAGAGAAGTATCTACGCCATATTTCAAACTAGCTTGCCCAATGAGCCCTTCAAACTGTGTAACCGCTGTTGACTGTGAGAGCGACTGCAGAGGTGTATATGATTTATTCAAAGCGCCTAACGCGCTTGGCAGGTTGTTTAGCGATTGATTAAGTTCAGATGTGTCTAGCGGATCATTCCCCGTACCCACACCTTGGCCCATCAAAGTGTTCAAAAGCTCACTAAAATCACTGGTTTCATCTGAGCTTGAAGATGAGGCGTTATCAGCGAAAAGACTTAATTTACTCATCGTCTGAAGCTGAAGCAGCTCCTTCAACACTCTAGGGTCAATTGCTTGCGTATTCGAGATGCTGTTCATTCTCAGACCTCACTTTTCCATTTTCGATGTATTCATTGTACACGTTTTGAGCCCTGACGACTATACTTTTATTCATATGCATAAAAAAAGGACAGTCTAGTGACTGTCCCCTCTTGCCTTTCAAGAAATATTCTGTTGCAACATTTCATTATCATTCAATGATCTTCTCACTGTAACACGTGATATGCGCAAATGATCGGTTTCTTCAACGATAAACATAAACTCGTCATTATAACTTACCTGTTGATTACGACTAGGAGGAATTTCCGTTTGCGAATAAATCCAACCACCGATCGTATCGTAGTCATCCGACTCGATTTCAAGTCCGAAGTAATCATTGACTTCATCAATCAACAACAGTCCATCTATTGAGAATGTATTCTCATCCTTCATTTCAATCGTTGGGCGCTCCTCGTCAAACTCATCTTGGATTTCACCAACAATTTCTTCCATAATGTCTTCCAGCGTCACTAAACCTGAAGTACCGCCGTATTCATCAATGAGCAAAGCCATTTGGCTTTTGCGTTTCTGCATCATTTTCAGCAAATCACTGATATGAATGGAATCCGGTACTGTCGTAATCGGTCTAATGATTTTCTTAATGCCTTTTAAGTTAGCATCTGGCTTCAGCAAATCCTTAATGTGAACGAAACCGATGATGTTATCCTTATCTGGATCACACACAGGGTAACGTGTTCGCATTTCTTTGATCGCGATAGCTAAGTTCTCCGCATAAGAAAGTCCTGCGTATAAGCATTCCATTTCTGTACGAGGAATCATAATCTCGCGCGCTGTCGTCTCAGCAAATCCGAATATATTATCAACAAGCGTGAGCTCTGTGTTATCTATTAGTCCGTTTTTGTGGCTTTCCTGCATCAGGACTCGAATTTCGTCCTCCGTATGCGCAGATTCATGTTCCGTTGTAGGCTCAATCCCAGCACGGCGCAACATCCAATTCGAAATGCCATTCAATGTCCAAATGAACGGGTACATCATTTTATAGAATAATACCATGGGTCCTGCAGAGAGCAACGTAATTTGTTCCGCTTTACGGATCGCATACGTCTTAGGAAACTGTTCACCTAATGTGATATGAAGAGTAGTCATTAAAGAAAAAGCGATAATAAATGTAATCGTGTGAAAAACGGAGTCTGGTAATCCCAGCGGAGCGAACAAAGGCTCTAAAATTTTGGCGAACGTCGGTTCACCTACGTAACCAAGTCCTAATGAGGTGAGTGTAATTCCTAATTGACACGCACCAAGGTAAGCATCAAGATTATTCATAATACCTTGTGCAAACTTCGCATTACGCCGGCCTTCACCGACAAGCGATTCAATCCGACTTCCACGCACTTTCACCATTGCAAATTCTGCTGCGACAAAAAAACCGTTTAACAACACTAGTCCAAACATTAACAGAAAACTGATTAACGTTTCGGGCAAAGGATCTTCCAATACCTTACCTATCCCCTAACAAGTGCAAAAGCTGCACCCAGGAGAGTAGGTACACCTCCCTTAATTTTCGATTTTAATTTTATTAAATATCACTATTCATTATATAATAATACTGTAATCATTCAAAGGTGCGAATATGACACTTGAAGCCAAATAGTACGAGCAAATGGGCGTAAACATATTAAAATGAGCCCTTCTTGCGCTTTTACACAGGAATAGTGGCATTCTTAAGCTCTTTTTCACCTTTTTTTCATAAAAAAATAAAAAGCAAGCCGATTTCTCAGCTTGCTTTGCTTGCTAGGAATAATATGGAATCAATAAAAAATAGGCGGCAACGGCAATTAAACCAAGTGCAACGGACCAAGAACCCAAACTCTTATTCCCCATCACGAATGCAATAACACCGAGAATAATACCTGAAATCCCAAGCAGTACTGGCCATACAAATAAAGAGGCCAGAGCAACAAAGAGTGCGATATACCCCACTGCTTTATTACGTGTTACAGCTTCTACGAGCTCAGCGACTTCCTCATCAGAAACTGTCGAGGTCGAACTGGATTTATAATCTCGGCTTATTCTGGTCTGAGGTACAGCAATCTCAGCTGCATATTCTTCCCCAGCATGGAGTCCGCTTTCGAGATGAAGCTGACTCTTCTGGAATCGCTCCTTGGTGGCATTGTCTAAAGAACTATCCTCTTTATTCATGCTACCTCCGCGTTACACATACCTAGTGTTTAGTCGCAGCCTTAAACGTGTGGCAACACGTATTAGCCGCTTTGGTTGCAGTATCATGATGAGTAGTATCAAACGATTCCTCTGAAGCAAATTCTTCATTGTAGCTAGCATGAGCGTGCTGATCAATTTCAATCATAATCGTGTCCGCATGACAGTTGTTTCCTTGTGTCCAATATTCACAATTCGCTACTGCGCATTTAACTGCTGGCATCATTATCACCCCCTTAACAATTTGCCCGCCTCAGGAGTGAACTATACTTAGTTAAGTCTGTCAGATAAGACCAAGAACATGGCGTGTGACCACAACAGCGGAAGTGCAGGATCACCATGCTTCTCAATCCATTCCTTATACACCGACGCTTCGAGAAGATGATCATCTACTTGCTCTGGTAAACGTCCGAGCTCATCAGCTTTACTTGCTATCCATGTCAAACAGCGCTGAGCTTCTTCTTTATTACCGAGTTCAAGCTGAATCCAACCATACCAAGCGGTCAGTAGCAGCCACTCACCACCACCGTAATAGCGATCCTCAATGTAGCGCTGAATCCCGTCATGTTTGAGATCAGCTTCAATCGCTTGCACTGTTCGAAGCATAATCGGGTCATTAGGTTCACATACACCAAAAGGTAAGGCGAGCCACATCAGGCTTGCATCCACACCAAATAGAGCAGGCTGCCAAACTTCGTTCACACAATGAATAGATTTTACGAAACGTCCGTCATGAACAGCATGGTTATGTATGAAAAGTCGTATGAGATCAGCTTTCTCAATCAAGTCCGGACGCCCTTCTAGCTCACCTAACGCCTTCAGTCCTCCATATAAGCAAGCCAATGTTGCGGGATGGACATAATCGGGATATTCCTCCCAGCAATCAAAATTCGGGTAATGCCAAAATGTCATGATATAATCAACTGTTATTTCAATACTTTCCCTGAACTCTTCCAAAAGTGTAGTATGACCAGTCATGCGTATATGTTCGACTAGCCCCCAGATCCAAGCGCCGTAACCATCCAACTGGAAGTGACCCCATTCAGAATGATCATCCCGCCCATCCAAGTGATACCTTGTCCCCAAAAACTCGGAACGATCAATCCACTCTCTATTCTCGTGTTTGCGCAATAGCTCCGTTAGCCGCGGGCGTTTGTCTTTCAGAACACGATTCACCCAGCGATAGAATTGCTCGGCGCTTTTCGTTTCTCCTACACGATCCATCGCATTTGCTATAAAAGTACCATCACGCAGCCAACTATAGGAATAGGTTGAAAAAAGAGGAGAAGCCACGTAACCTCCACTAGGATGTTGATTCAGCTTAATGATGTCTTTGCTAACGCTGACTAAATGTTCTAGTTCCATGACGATTTCCTCCCTTTTTATATAAAAAGGGATGCGTTGTGGCCGCATCCCTTTGTTGGTTTCTTTGTGATTGATTAAACTTTTTCGCCTTGCATACGGCGCTGTGTAATGTAATCTGTTTCATAGTAAGCAAGATCTTCACGAAGCTCTTCGAACACCTTGGACAATTCGATCGTTAAATCACGTACTTCACGTGATGGTTTCTTGCGGAAACGAATCGCATCTTGTCCTGTATAAGCGTAACGACCATCTTCAGAGTAGCACTCGTTCTTAGGATAGAAAAAGGTATTAACACATGTATGGTATACCTCATAGAGCACTTTTTCCGAAAAATCAACATTAAAAGTAGGACGTCTTAAGCTAACGCCCAATTTCTCATATGCCACTTCACAAAACACTAGAAGATGACGAGTATCTTGTAAATACCCGCGGTAAAATTCATCCATTGCTGGATCATTTTCCACATTTAACTGTGAGAGCGAATGTTGATTAAGAAACAGTTCCATTTTGGCCGTCGTTTCTTTGAGTTTCGTACGCGTGGAATCACAAACATTTTTCACATTAAAAACAGCCATGTTAGAAGACCTCCTATAATTGCGCTACTTCTATCCTACCATAATTTATCCCGAAGTGGTATATGTAAAACACCAGTTACCATGCATAAAAGATACCCGCTCGCCTAACCCTACTCGTAGATAATATGTTTTCATTAACGAGTTAACCTTTTTCTACAAACAAAAAGGAGGGCATGATCATGTGGCGTTATCTCTCCACCCTAGCGGTTGTTCTGGGATTAGGCGTAATCCTCTTCCCTCATCAGCCTGGGCATCGTACCAAACCTGGTCCTGAGGTTTACAGTGCGAAGTATGAAACAACGTCCAAGCTTGCGCTATTAGAACAAGATGTAAAACTTACAGATGAACTTTGCAGAAGTCAATGCGCTGTCGATTATACGACCATGCTCAGTCAGATCGAAAGCGGCGAACCTGTCACCAACGTTTTGAAAAACATGCGAGCTCACCATGAGAAAATGGATGTGCTTGTGTGGTCTAAGCGCGGCCAAACCTGGGAGCAAGGCATCAAATCCGGCGAACTCCCCACTGCTTATACAGACCAGGCCGCAACCTATTTGAAGGAAGCGAAAGCTGCCGTTGATGGGGCCAAGCATTACCAATCACCTAAATTCGGTGCTGGACATCACGTTTACTTCGTCCAAGGTACTCCTTCAACCAATGGTCAGGATTCACTTATCGGGGTCATTCACCAAGATGTACTCGCACAAGTGACCGATCATCAGATGAAAAACTTAAGACTTGAACCTTATCCCAATGAGAATCATTGGAAAGTAAAAGCCGTTGAAACGAATACGCTAAAAGAGAAGATTGTCGATCATCCCGAAGATAATCAAGGGACTAGCCACTATCATCAGAATGAAGTCGTCGTCCGTTTCAAAACAGATCCAACAGAAGCTCAGCTCAATCAAATTAAAAATGAAATCCATGCAACATCTGCGCAAAAACTAGGTTATACCTACGTTTTCCGAACAAACGATAGAGACGCCAAGTCGTTGATCGCTTATTTCAGTAAATGGAATGTTGTGTATGTTGAACCACACTTTCTTTATATGACCAATGATTACTATGATGATCAAGAACAAACGGATTCAAACCCATCCAGCACCAATTCAGATAGTAAGCAAACACCAGTCTCTGCAAATTTCACGCCTAATGATAATTTATATCAAAAATATCAATGGAATCTGCCGCTGATCGAAACGTTACAAGGCTGGCAGCTAAATCGCGGCGCCGATAATGTCATTGTAGCTGTTGTTGATACAGGTGTAGATATGGCACATCCCGACCTGCAAGGACAGTTACTGCCTGGTTACAATGTCATTAGTGGAACTGATAATCCGCAAGATGATGTTGGTCATGGTACACATGTCACAGGCGTCATTTCAGCTCTTGTCAACAATCAGCTAGGTGTTGCTGGAATGACTTGGTTTAACAAAGTGTTACCCGTTAAAGTGCTAGATCAGACAGGTGCAGGCAGCACCTATTCGGTAGCTCAAGGGATTATTTGGGCTACGGATCACGGTGCAAAAGTCATGAATCTCAGTCTCGGTAATTACGCGGATTCAGGATTTCTCCATGATGCTATTCAATATGCCTATGATAAGGATGTCGCCCTCATCGCGGCTAGCGGAAATGACAATACCGAGCAACCTGGATATCCAGCCGCTTATCCTGAGGTATTTGCAGTTGCCGCTATAGATTCACAGAATGAGAAAGCGCCCTTCTCGAATTATGGCGACTATATTGATGTAACTGCGCCAGGTGTCACCATCGCCAGTACGTACCCAAATAATCAGTACGCAGCCTTATCAGGTACCTCCATGGCTAGTCCCCATGTGACAGCACTCGCTGCGTTAATTCGATCTACTAATCCCAATTTGAAAAATACGGACGTTTATGAAATTATGAGGCAGTCCGCACAGGATCTTGGCGACAAAGGTCATGACAAATACTTTGGTTATGGCGTCATCGATGTCGTCAAAGCACTTGAAATGGCGAAGCAGAATACATCGCCTTTGTCCTACTGGCCGCAGGAATTAGCACGCCAATTACATCTCGTACCGAAAAAATATGCGGGCAGCTTGGGGCTTGAGAAATAGAACACTCACCACCTTCCATGCACAGTTAAAAACCTTCAATCCCCCCATTTAGCGGGATTGAAGGTTTTATTGATTTTAGAATAAATACCCGCAAAGCTGATGCCTTGCGGGTAACCGACTGAGTGGAAAGTTTGCCGTAAGCCGGGTTCTGTACTTCCAGTGGTCATAACGGGCGTCTGCTCCCCTGCCACTATTGAAGCGACAATCATCTATCTAGGCCGTACATTGCTGCACAGCTCAAGCGACCAACCCGAACGCGTCTCAGGCGAAGACTGTTGCCTCGAAAGCAGCTTGCGTTCCACTAGGTCTTGCTCCAAGTGGGGTTTACCAGGATCTATGTCACCATAGAACCTCGTGGTCTCTTACACCACGGTTCCACCCTTGCCTGTGCTATATTTCAAGCCATCGGCGGTCCATTTCTGTGGCCCTATCCTTCAACTCGCGTTGACTGGACGTTATCCAGCACCCTGCCTTATGAAGCCCGGACTTTCCTCTCGCTATGGCTTACCCATAGCCAGCGATTGTCTGTCAAACTTTCCATTGCATAGGCTAGTATACTAGGAATGTCTTCGAATTACAACACATGGTCGTTTCCTTTCTTTCCAGAAGCAGCCGTAAGCTGCTTAGACGAATTGAAACGGCTCCGTATTAATCGCGGATGCGAGCACCTGCGTATCCGTCTTGGCTAGCTGCGCGGCAAGATAATCCGCGACGCCGCGCTTCATAATCTTCTCGACGTTATGCCCAACGTCGAGGAGGGCTAACCCTGCCGCGAGCGCATCATGCGCGGTGTGGTAGTCGATGTCACCGGTGACCAGCACATCGGCGCCGGCAAACATGGCGTGCCGCATGTAGCGGCCGCCAGAGCCACCCAGCACGGCCACCTTGCGGATGGGCCGTGATAGGTCGCCGACGACGCGCACCGTCGGCACGTCGAACACAGCCTTCGCGTGCTCCGTGAGCTCGCGAAGTGTCATGGCCGCGGGCAGCTTGCCCACGCGGCCCAAACCGAACACTCTACCCTTGAGGTCCATCGGGTAGAGGTCATAGGCCACCTCCTCATAGGGGTGGGCCTTCAACATCGCAGTAACCGCTTTGCGCTGCACGCTAGCGGTTACGATCGTCTCCACGCGTACCTCTTGTACGCGTTCCAACTTCCCAACTTCCCCGATAAACGGAGTCGCCCCTTCCTGCGGCAGGAACGTCCCCGTCCCGGGGATATTGAAGCTGCAGGAGCTGTATTGGCCAATGCCGCCTGCTCCAGCCTTAAATAGGGCATCCAGCACGACTTGATGATGCGTCTCAGGTACGAAGACGACGAGCTTCTGCAGTTTCTCCGTATGCACATCTTCCAAGTGCGTCATTTCGATTAGACCAAGTTGTTCCGAGAGCAAATCATTAACGCCGCCTTCTGCCACATCCAGATTCGTATGGGCAATATACACCGCGATATCATTCTTAATTAATTTTTCGTATAAACGACCTGCTGGTGTTTCTGTCTGCAGATGAGCCAGAGGTCTGAAAATAATCGCATGATGCGCGATAATAAGGTTGGCGCCAGCTTCAATAGCTTCATCAACAACGGCATCTGTCACATCAAGGGCAACAAGCACTTTCGTGATCTCCTTCTGAAGGGAGCCTAGTTGTAAGCCGATCTTATCATCTGCCATCGCGTAATGCTTAGGAGCCAACTGTTCAAATAACTGGATTACGGTTTGACCTTTTGCAAGCACGCAAGCACCTCCTTTATTTCCTGCATTTCTTGGCTAACTTGCTCTGCTTTTGCAATAGAGGCTTCTGCCGTGGACAGCTTTAACTGATCTACGATCATGGCAAGTTTCTTCAGTTCACTTTCCCACTTCATAAACCAGACCTCAGGTGCCTCATTGATCAAATAAGGCCCCATTTGTTGCAAACGTTCCTTCGAAACAGTAACTCCATTGGGAAGAAGACGCTCCTCATACAGCGATTCTAACGCTCTACGCTCCTCTGTATCAGCGGTCACCGCCGTTAAGATCTCATAGATCTTGCCATCTTCTTCAAGAATAGTCTCCGATTCCAACTTCCAACCATTGGCTAACAGCCAACGGCGCACATGATCTTCACCCACATTCGGTTGTAAAATCAAATGCTGAACGCCCGAAAGCTTCGATTTACCAGCCTCTAGAATGCTCGCCATCAAGCTGCCGCCCATGCCAGCGATCGTGATGACATTCACTTCACTAGGCTCAATTACGGCAAGACCATCACCCGATCTGACTTGAATGACTTTAGATAAACCACTTTCGAGCACCTGTCTTTGCGCTGCCTCGAAAGGTCCAGGGTTTACTTCCCCTGCTACCGCAGCTATGATAATCCCTTGCTGCGCCAAATAAGTTGGCAATAAAGCATGATCCGAACCAATGTCGGCTACTTTCGAACCCACTGGCACGCGGTCAGCAATCATTTGAAGTCTTTTCGATAATTTAACCATATGCTACATTACCCACTCTACCCATTTTTTTCGCAGCAAAAATAATGCTACGCCTACTGAAACTAATTTGGCCGTAAAAGATATTTGAATGAGACGCGAGCTCATTTCGGTATCCACAAGGAATGTCATCGCCTCAGGAATAAACCAAACCAAGCCTCCTACTAGCATGAGCACGCTAGCTGCTTGTTTATTCGTGTGATGTGCAAGCCAAGCCATCCATATGAGTACAACACTTACAGGAACAAAGCTTAATTCAAGTGAAAACCACGCAGGATGCTCCAATTTTTGCATCAACAACCAACTATATGTCCCTACTAGCCCAAGCCATCCACAAATTTGGAAAATCGCCATTCGACCAATCAAACCATTAAATAACCAAATACAACTGCAAAATGCCAAATATCCGATATACGTAGTTGACGTGTGGATACCCGACAAATCCATTATATGTAACCCCAAAAGTAACATAGCAATAGATGCTATGCCGCACAAGACATAGGCAATGACAGGCGTACGACTAAATTGTCTGTATGCGACTGCATAACAAATGATGACAAAAAGTGTGGAAATACCAATTTGCATTGGCAATCCAAAAGAGTTAAAATTAAGAGCAGATAAGGCAAGAGCGGCAATTCCCGCTAATGCGAACAACCATATTTTCCAATTACTGTTTGTTACAGCCGTAGCCGAAACACCCAAAAGTGAAGCCGGTTTAGGGGTCAAATCATCCACATACAAATTCATTAGAAAATCGCAATAATGCTCGGGAAGCAATTTGCTCCGGCGCCAATGATCGATTTCTCTTACGATTACTTTTCTTCTCTCAGCATCCATCTATTCGCTCACCTTCCTAGCTACTTTATCGGTGATTCAATGCTCAGATTTTAGTGAATTTTATGGAAAACCGCAAAAAAAGACCCCGCCGAATTTGGCAGGGCCCACTCCAAGCGATTTTATTCCAAAAAGTCTTTCAAACGTTTGCTACGGCTTGGATGTCTTAATTTCCGCAAAGCTTTTGCTTCAATTTGACGAATCCGTTCCCTTGTAACACCGAATACTTTACCGACTTCTTCTAATGTTCTTGTACGTCCATCATCAAGACCGAAACGTAAGCGAAGCACGTTCTCTTCTCTTTCAGTTAACGTATCCAGTACGTCTTCAAGCTGCTCTTTCAGAAGCTCGTATGCTGCTGCATCCGCTGGCGCGAGCGCCTCTTGATCCTCGATAAAATCCCCTAAGTGTGAATCATCTTCTTCACCGATCGGTGTTTCTAAGGAAACAGGCTCTTGTGCAATTTTCATGATTTCACGAACTTTATCCGTGCTTAAATCCATCTCTTTCGCAATTTCTTCTGGCGTAGGTTCGCGCCCTAATTCTTGCAGCAATTGACGAGAAACACGAATCAATTTGTTAATCGTTTCAACCATATGTACCGGAATCCGAATCGTTCTCGCTTGATCCGCAATGGCGCGAGTAATCGCTTGACGAATCCACCAGGTCGCATAGGTACTGAATTTGTAACCTTTGGTATGGTCGAACTTCTCCACAGCCTTAATAAGACCCATATTACCTTCTTGAATCAAATCAAGGAACAGCATGCCGCGACCTACATACCGTTTGGCGATACTTACAACGAGTCGAAGGTTTGCTTCAGCTAAACGACGCTTCGCTTCCTCATCCCCATTTTCAATACGCTTAGCCAACCCCACTTCGTCTTCCGCGGAAAGAAGCGGTACGCGACCAATTTCTTTCAAATACATCCGAACTGGATCATTAATTTTAATCCCCGGCGGCAAAGCCAGATCATCATCGAAGTTAAATTCGTCGCGCTCGTTTTCTTCCGGATTCATCGAATCTTCATCTGACTCATTCCCCACATCAATACCTTGCTCGGAAAGTTGTTCAAAGAACTCATCGATTTGTTCAGGATCCTGATCGAAGGGAGCTAATTTCTCCATGATATCCTTGTAAGTTAGTGAGGACCGTTTTTTCCCCTGCTCTATAAGTTGGTCTTTCACCTGGTCCAGGGTCAATTCTGTCTCTAATTCTGTACGCTGATCATTCGCCATGGTACGGACTCCCTCCTCCCTAGTCATATCAGTTTAGCTAAGATGACTTCAACCGTTTTTCTAGGGCAATAATTTCAATTGCAATTTGTGCAGCTCTGAGATGGTCTCCCTCGCGAACTGCGCGAGCTTGTTCTTCTTTCTTGCGTTCAACTTCTTCTTGCATTGGAACTTTGCGAATTTGGCGAATATAGTCGTCAATCACTTGTTCGTTTAGTCCATGACCAGCTCCCATCATAACGATGGAACTAGCCAAGCTCTCCAGCTGTTCGTCTTGCAGCATGGCAATGTATCGGCTTGCATCGGGCTCTAAATACTGAGCGTAGTAAGCATATAAATAAGCAGCTAAGACTGCGTGAGCTTCAACATTAAACTGGTCACCCAATTGCGCTTCAACATGAGCACATACGTCACGATCGTGCATCATTACAGCTAAAATCAAACGCTCTGCATTATGATATGCAGGTAGTAACGAGGGCGTTTTTTTCTTTGTTCGTTCCGCTGGTCTCCCATTATTCATAACATTATTCCACAGAATTGGTTTATTATCCCCATCTGGTCGGTTTTTTTCCGATTGCAATAAGATTTCATGGAGATCTAACTTCATCGCTTCATAAGAAGAATCCGGAAACTCTGAAGCTAACTGTTTGAGATAATGTTCGCGTTCCATAGGAGATTGCAACTGGCTAATTAATTTCACAGCGGATTGCAGATAACGTAGTCGTTCACCGTCCTCATGCAATTTAAAATTTTTGCGGATATATAAGAGCTTATATTTCATCGATGGCACGGAAGCTCCAATAATCTCCCTTGCGAATCGGTCAAACCCATATTGACGAACATAATCATCTGGATCTTTGCCATCTGGCAGCATCGCAACCGTGACTCGGCTTCCGGTGTCTTCCAATAAAGGAATACTCTTGAAAGCTGCAGATTGTCCTGCATTATCACCATCATAACAAATGACGATTTCGTCCGCATTGCGGTTCAGTAAGGCTGCATGCTCATTGGTTAATGCCGTGCCCATCGTCGCAACACCATTGGTAATCCCCGCTTCCCACGCTTTGATCAAATCCACATACCCTTCGAAAATAACGGCTTGCTGAAGCTTTCGCATATTCGGCCGGGAAAGGTGCAGATTGTACAAAGTCCTGCTTTTATTGAAAAGGATAGATTCGGGACTATTCAAATATTTGGGTTGCGCATCCCCCATGGCTCTGCCTGCAAATGCGATGACCTTGCCCGTAGAGTCGCAAATAGGGAACATGATACGTTCACGGAATTTGTCCACGTACCCATGACCTTCATGTTTGGCAGAAATCAAACCGCCTTTTTCCATTAAAGCTAAATCAAATCCTCGTTTGTCCAATTGTTGAACTAGCGTGTCCCACATTAACGGTGCGTAACCAATCTGAAACGTATCAATCAGCTTATCGGAAATCCCTCTAGAGGTCAGATAGCCTTTCGCCGCTTTACCTTGATCGGTATTACCCACAACATAATGATAGAATTTGGCTGCAAATTCATAGGCCTTTAAAAGGGTAGCTTTTTCTTGCTGCTGCTCATTCTGCTCGTCAGACACCTCTTCCCAAGTTATTGGGATGTCTGCGTCTTCTGCAAGCTTCGTAATCGCTTCTGCAAAGCTTAAGCCCTCGATTTCCATAATGAAACGAATTAAGTTCCCGCCTGCCTGGCAACCAAAGCAACGATAGATCTGTTTCTCCGGTGTAACCGTAAACGAAGGACTTTTCTCCGAGTGGAAAGGACATAGTCCCTTCATATAATGCCCTTGTTTGCTTAAATGTACGTGCCTGCCGATGACATCTACGATATCATGGCGCTTCAGTACAGCCTCAATAACCTCTTCAGGTATGCGTCCGTACCTCATTTCAATCCACCTACAATTCAGGTCGCTTTTCCGACTAATTACTATTCGCTACTTGTTTTCGATTTCCTGCAAATTTTTTAAAAGATTTGTCAAACCATGTAGAAAATTTTTACGATCCGTCTCTGTAAAGGGTTTTGGCCCTTTCGTATGCTTACCATTTCTTCGCATTTTGGCGGATGCATGGCGGCGTTCCAACAGATAATCAATCGAACTATCGGTATATTCCTGCCCCCGATTCGTCAAACAAATCGAACCCTTCGCTAGACCTAACGCGGCGAGCCCAAAGTCTTGTGTTACCAGAATATCACCTGACCGAATCTGATTGGCAATATATAAATCGACAGATTGATCGGAACGATCTACTTGAACTACCTTCACACCTGGATTTTCCTTCATCTTGTGATCGAATGAAGCAACCAGAACAACTTGTACGCCAAACTGTCTACCTGCCTGTTCGATTTCCGACTTTACAGGACAAGCATCGGCATCAACGATAATACTTCTTGCACTCAAGTGTCAGCCCCTGCCTTCAGAAAGAAATCTCACCGTACTATTATATACGATGGACTTGCAAAAAATCCTGCAAGCCAGAACATAATAGCTTACTAGATATGTTCAATGTGATCCATAATTAAACTGGCTGTTTCTTCTACAGCACGATTGGATACATCAAAGATGACACACCCGATTTTACTCATAATTTTATCAGCAAAATCCAGTTCTATTTTAATACGTTCTACATTCGCATAGGTTGCATTTTCTGCAAGTCCAAGTGTACGCAGTCGTTCCTGACGAATCACATTTAATTTATCAGGGTCAATGCGTAGGCCAATAATTTTATCCTTTGGTACGGTATAAATGGCAGCAGGCGGCTGCATTTCCGGCACTAACGGCACATTTGCCACTTTCAATCTTTTGTGCGCCAAGTACATGGATAACGGTGTTTTGGACGTACGCGATACACCTAATAGAATGATATCGGCTTTCTGAATGCCGCTAAAATCTCGACCATCATCATATTTAACGGCAAACTCAACGGCTTCGACCTTCTTGAAATAGTCTTCATCCAGAGGATGAATCATCCCAGGTTGTCTGCGCGGTTCTTGCCGCAATGCTTTCCCTAGCGTCGTCACAACGGGTCCGAGTAAATCGATGTAGGGAATATCGTATTGTTTCGCTTTCGTTATCAAGTCATCTCGCAGCTCGGGGATAACTAACGTAAATACAACGATTCCTCCGTGCGTACGAATCCCATTGATCACTTTATCAATTCCCTCAAAATCATGAATAAACGGAGCACGTACGATTTCAACAGGCACTGGGTGAAATTGCATCGCAGCTGCCCGAACGACAGATTCTCCTGTTTCACCGACAGAATCCGAAACAACATAAACACGAGTAGGTTGTGGATGTTCCATCTTCCTAACCCCTTTCAGCAGGGACAGACCCTACACTAGCATTTGTATGTAAAGAACATTAGAACAGAACGACAGCATGAGAAAAACCTCACCGATATGCGGACAGCACAAGGGCGAGGTGTTTTCCACCACATCATAACAAAGGGAGAAACACATGTCAATTGAAGCACATATTCATTTAAATATTGTATTTCTCCATTTGTTCAATAAATCCTCTTGATTTCCACTGTACACCGATATGAATGTCCATGTACGCACGCATGCATTGCTTAAGCTGCTCTTTGGTCTCCTCTTTCACTTGAACGGAACCCAGTCTACGCATATCCATTCTAGGAAAAAGTCTAAGCAGTTTCTGCGCACCTTCACCAATAGCAATCGCAGAGGCATCTTTAAATCGACAGCGACTACATAATGTACCGCCCATATTCGGACCGAAAGTCGTGATTCCAGCTGTTTCACCACAAGCAACACAGGCATCCGTTATGGGTAAATAGCCAGCTAAATCAAACATTTTCATTTCATACAAATGAGTGACTATTTGCATGTCCTTATTTTCTTCGATTGCCATTAAACCCGCTTTGAGCTGTTCGAATATGTAGTTGTTACCCTCTTCGTCACCCAGCATGCGGTCCGTCATCTCAGCTAAATACGAAGCATAGGCCGATTTATGTAAATCTTCACGTAGAGCATGATGAGCCTCAATAATTTCGGCCCCGTTGAGAGATCCCATCTGACCTCGTTGTTTGAAAAAAACAAAATCGCCGTACGTAAACAGCTGCGTAACGGCGCCATGTTTGCTTTTCAGTTTCTTCGCACCGCGAGCCATAACTCCTACTTTCCCCAGCTCGGGGGTGAATAAACGAATAATTTTGTTGCCTTCTCCGTAGTCCATACTACGAATGACAATTCCTTCAACGCTATGCAGCAAATAGCTTCCCCCATGAATGCCGCTCTGAATATATGAAATCTTACTGTCACATATTCAGACCATCGAGCGGCTCTTCGTTACTTTGATCCTCTTCTTGCACTTCCGAATCCATGCCAGGTTCTCCCGTTACTTGTTTATACAGCAGATAGGCGTCCACATCACCGGTCTTTGAAAAATACGTCCACGAAAAATCTTTCATGTTCAGCATCCTCTCCATCGAACGTGATGTTCATAGGATGTGCATTGGGCGCCTCAGTATGCGATGTAAAAACTGGTACTCTTAGGAAAAAAAATTACTCGTGACGGAAACCGAGATCGCGAAGGACTCTGTCTTGGTTTCTCCAGTCTTTCTTGACTTTTACCCATAATTCTAAGAACGTTTTCGAACCTAGTAGTGTTTCAATATCTCGACGGGCTTGTCGCCCAATTTCTTTCAGCAACGCACCTTGTTTACCAATGACAATTCCTTTTTGCGACTCACGCTCCACGAAAATAACCGCGGAGATATGAACGATCCCATTCGGTTCGACACGCATATCTTCAATCTGGACGGCAATAGAGTGTGGAATTTCTTCCCGTGTCATATGCAAAATTTTCTCACGTACAAGCTCCGCACAGACAAATTGCTCCGGGTGATCTGTAATTTGATCCGCAGGGTAGTATTGAGGTCCTTCCGGCAAGTAGCGAATAATTTGCTCAAGAAGCGTCGTTACATTGTTCCCTTTCAACGCAGATACAGGTACAATTTCCGCGAAATTGTACAGGTCTTTGTAATTCGTAATAATGGCAAGCAGCGCCTCAGGCTGAACGAGGTCAATTTTATTTAGGACCAGAATGACTGGCGTTTCAATATGCTTTAACTGCTCGATAATATAACGGTCTCCACCACCTATACCATCTGCAACGTCAACCAAAAATAATACAGCGTCTACTTCACCTAGTGTCCCATGAGCAACTTTACTCATGTAATCGCCTAGCTTAGACGTAGGTTTATGGATACCTGGTGTGTCTAGAAAGACAATTTGCCCATTATCCGAAGTATATACACCATGGATCTTATTTCTAGTTGTTTGAGGCTTATCTGACATAATGGCAATCTTTTGTCCGATAATTTGGTTCATTAGTGTTGATTTACCGACATTCGGGCGTCCGATAATCGCGACAAACCCTGACTTAAATTCTTTTTTGGCCACTTCTACTTATCCTCCATTTGTGTGCAAATCTTTCGTTGTAAAAGCACCTGGCAATAAAGCAGCCACCGTCGTTTGAACGAAAGCTCCTTTGAGATTACTCAAATAAACAGGCATTTCTGGTTCGCACAATTCAATTAATACTTGTCGACAAACGCCACATGGCGAAATCGGCCCTTCCGTATCTCCAGTTACCGCAATTGCTTGAAAGGATCCCCTCGGATGCCCATCTGCAATAGCACGGAATAACGCAGTTCTCTCGGCACAATTCGTCGGTCCATACGCTGCATTTTCGACATTACACCCTAAATGCACATGTCCATTCGCGTCCAATAATGCGGCACCGACCTGAAAGTTTGAATAAGGCGTATAGGCTCGCTTCATCGCTTCTTTGGCGAATTCAATGAGTTCTTGCGGATTCATAGCCATCCACCCTTTTATTAAATTTAGAAATTATTTGTTTCACTTCTTAACTTGTCTAAATTTCTCCATAAACGCATCCGTCCAAGCTGGGACGATGAATCCGTTTATTTTGAGTAATAGTTAAGTTATAGCATGTTTAAGCATGAAAAAGCGAGGAGCGTCACGACAATACCTATCATTGCCCCCAAAAAGAGTGCTGGGAAAGGCCTTGTTTTCTTATCATACAAAACAATTAGGATAATAATAGACAGGGTGTACCCAAGTAACGCGGCGATCGTTTCGGTGACTAATACCAATATGACAGTAGCAATCGCAAAGGCGATAGCTGTTAATAAACTGGGTCTAACTAGTTTTCCTTTGTCCGAGAACCTAGTCTCAATCACGATAACGGTTAGCATGACTAATGCAATCAAGACCCATATCGCACCCGCTGACATCGGTGTTTCTTCGAGTCTGGCGTGCCGTAACAATCGATCGACGGGCTCGTAGAAAACAACTAAGCCGACAACGATTGCAAACATAGCAGACACTAATACGGACGCCGCGGCGACGTCCTTCGCAATTTTGGCTAACGGATGACGGTCTGGCATAGCTAGATCCACCGTTTTCTCGACAGCCGTATTAATTAATTCCGTGACAATCATAAGTGTAACAGCCAACAAAATAAACAATATATCGGTTTTGGATAAATGAATGAAAAGAGCTGCTAATAACACAAGAAACGCAACGGAAAAATGAAACTTCATATTTCGCTGCGTATCTAGTGCATATTTAATTCCTTCATAGGCATACCGAAAACTTCTGCGCCATTTACGGAAGCCGCCTGACATTAACGTGTCAAGCCTGCCTTCTGCAAAATGTCCTCCTGTTTAGCGAACATCACTTTCTCTTCTTCTTCACTCTGGTGATCATATCCAATCAGATGCAAGAAGCCATGGACAAATAGAAATCCAAGCTCACGTTCAACAGAATGACCATATTCTTCCGCTTGCGCAATTGCACGTGGCACGGAAATAATAATATCGCCGAGCGGCTCGATGAACGCCTCTGATACGGTTTCGCCTTCTTCAAGCTCTCCCTCAGAATCGTCACCATCATCTTCATAGTTAATTTGAATCTCATCATCGCCAAATTCACTCATCGCAAAGGAGAGGACATCTGTAGGCTTGTCTAAATTGCGGTATTGCTTGTTCAAATCTTGAATTGTCTCGTCATCAACGAACGTAAGGGCAACCTCACCTTCGGATACACCTTCAATCTCACCTGCTAGCTTGAGAAGCTCCTCGAGCTTTTCAATGAACGCAGGCGAGATTTCTTTCTCTTCTTGTTCACTGCTCCATGCTAATGTCAAATCTACACTTGCCATAGGGATAAGCCCTCCTTCTTATGCTCCTGGCTTCTTAGCCGTTAATTCACTTGGATATTCAATGCGAGAATGGAAGATGCCTAACAACGTTTCATTCAAAGTTTTGGCAATCTTATCAAGCTCCTTCAATGTGAGGTCACATTCGTTGAATTGACCATCGTCCAAGCGTGATTTAATAATTTTGGTTACCATGGAATCGATTTGTTCAAGGGTCGGGTTACGTAATGAACGTACCGCTGCCTCCACACTATCTGCAATCCCGACAATAGCCGCTTCCTTCGATTGTGCTTTAGGCCCAGGATAACGGAAATCTTCTTCACGTATCCCTTTCTCACTATTCTCTTCTTCAGCTTGCTTCTTCGCTTTATGATAGAAAAAGTGCAATAGCGTTGTCCCATGATGCTGTTCAGCGATATCGCGGATCGGTTTAGGCATTTTATAATCCTTCAGCATATCAACACCATCGCGCGGATGCGCAATAATAATGGACTTGCTAAGATTCGGATCTATACGATCATGCGGATTCTCGATATTCGTTTGATTTTCAATAAAATAGCTTGGCCGCTTGGTTTTGCCAATATCATGATAGTACGAACCTACCCGGCACAAAAGCCCATCTGCACCAATGGATTCAGCAGCTGCTTCGGACAGGTTGCCCACCATCACACTGTGATGATACGTACCTGGTGTTTCCGTTAGCAGCTTGCGGAGCAGTGGATGATTCGGATTCGAAAGCTCTACCAGCTTAAGCGGGGACAAGATTCCGAATGAAGCTTCAAAAAACGGAAGCAATCCGATAACGAAAACAACGGTGACCAGTCCTCCAGCAGTAGCGAAAGACAGAGACATCAGTGCTTCACGTTGTTGAAAGTGATCTTCCATCAACAGCATCGACGTGATCGTTAACATGGAGAAAAAGGCGATCATTAGGCCCGCTTTCAAAATAGTTGCACGTTGACTTGCTCGTTGAATCGTAAATACTCCGCTTAAACAAACAACTAAACTAACTAAGCCAAACCGAAAATCGAATAACGCATCGTGCTCTGTATTAAAAATAATACTAGCAATGATAGAGAACAAAACCGATGAAATAAAAGCAAGCGGTGCATCAAGTAATATAGCGATTAAGATGCTGCCGAGGGCTGTCGGTGCCAGATATCCGATAAATGGATAATCAAAATTCTGGAGCAGCGAAATGATTTTCATACCTGCAATATTCAACACGAAAATGAGAACAAGCATAACCAATTGTGAATTATTGTATTTGACCTGTAAGGTACTCTGTCTAACAAATATAAAGATCACAAAGGACAAGAGTGCACAAAGGATGCCAAGTCCGAACTGAGGTAAATGATTCGCTTTATCCTTTAGCAGCTTCAGTTTCTCCAACCGCGTGTATATTTCTTCCGTAATGACATCTCCGGCTTTAACCAGAACATCATTCTTATTAATATAAACGGTCTTCATGTTGCCCCTGGCTTGTCCTTTTGCATCATCGGTACCTTTTTGATCAAAAAATTTATTCGGGGTAATCAACGCTCTCGCTATCTCGGTAACCATCTCACGAGACGTATTCTTCGCTAAGTTAGACGTATTCACCACTTCTGCAACCTTAGCCCTGGCTGTTTGTGCATCCAGAATTTCATCAATCATCAGCTTGGTGACAATATCTTTCGTCACAATGCGCATGTCCGCGAGCTCTTCCTTGGTCAACCGAGGCAGTTTAAAATAAACTTCCTCTGGAAGCGGATATTTCTGGTCCGATAGTCCGAGTTGAATTTGTTCCAGCAACAAATCATTATATTGCCCACTATTGCGCAATGTTTTGATGGCATCATTCGTCAGATCACTTATGAGCTGCGGAATGACACGGCGGTAAATGCTGACCTTATCATCGAACTTCACTTCTTCATCGGCATTGATCTGAGATAATTTATCAAAAATAGCATCACTAATGACTTCATTCTTAAGATTAACGATCCGATAAACAGGTTGAACGCGCTTCGCAGCATCTTCTTTGGCTTGCTCCGTTGCGACAGCGTTCTCAATCTGCTCTGGCGCATAAATCGTCTTTTCACTCTTCATACCTAAAGTAATGTCGAAAACTTGTGGAACGAGCTTAGCATACAATGTGGCATAGAATATCAATCCCAATATGAGAAACAAGATTACTCTTAAGCCTGTATTGTATTTCCATCCGCTCAGCCGGTAATGAAATTTGCCCTTCATTTGCACTTCATTTTTCATTACGGAGGTCATTCCTCTCTATCTATCCAACCTACATCATTACTTAGTCATTTCAGCGTTATAGGCAACAATTATTTTCTGTACAAGTGAATGACGTACAACATCACCTTCATCAAAATAAATAAAGCCCAGTTCTTCAATACCACTAAGAATACGGGACGCTTCAACTAAACCAGAAGATTTCCCTCTAGGTAAATCAATCTGTGTCACATCACCTGTAATGACCATTTTGGAACCGAAACCAAGTCTCGTTAGGAACATTTTCATTTGCTCTGGCGTCGTGTTCTGTGCCTCATCCAGAATGATGAAGGAATCATCCAACGTACGCCCTCTCATATAGGCTAAAGGGGCGATTTCGATGAGTCCGCGCTCTAGTGACTTCGCAACTTGCTCAGGCCCTAGGACATCATTAAGAGCATCATACAATGGGCGTAAATAAGGGTCAACTTTTTCCTGTAAGTCCCCTGGCAGAAACCCTAAACTTTCCCCTGCTTCGACGGCTGGACGTGTGAGAACAATACGTTTGACAGCCCCTTCTTTCAATCGCGTCACGGCAAGAACAACTGCTAAATACGTCTTACCTGTTCCTGCTGGACCTATCCCAAAGACAATATCTTTCTTCTTGATCGTATCCACATACTTCTTCTGCCCAATCGTTTTGACACGAATCGGCTTTCCTTTATGTGTGGATGTAATTTCACCTTTGAACAGATCCAATAATTGCTCTGCTTTCATTTGCTTCGCTAACTCAACGGCATAGAGAACATCTCGCTCAGTTACCGTGTAATTATTGCGAATCAGTTGCAGCAGAACTTCAAAAAGCTGCTGAAGTGAGTTCACTTCCGCAGCTCTGCCTTGAATTGTGATTTCGGCTTCGCGCGTAAAGATTTGAGCTTCAATTTCCCGTTCGATGATATGTAAGAACTTATCCTGCGGACCAAACAAAGCTAGTCCTTCATTTGGATTTTTCAATGTAATTTTTACAGATTGCGCATTTTCTATCAACAGGGCCTCATTCTCCTTGTGTCACTATTGGTTGTTCTTCAGCAATATTCTCTTCGACCTCAAAATGAACGTCTATATAAATTTTACCATTCTCTGTTTTTTCATGCAAAATTTTTTCTCCAACGATCCTTGCATCCTCGCCTGCAGCAGCCAATAATTTGGCTCTAGCTTGCTCTAGACCGACCTTTTTCGCGTTCGCTGCTTCTACCGGTTCTTCGACGACATGTACCTCCATTATTTTCTCATGAAGCCAACCTAGAGGGATTGAAAATGAGCGCCAAGCTAGTGTCTTGCGATCAGGTATCGTTTCAAAATGTTCGAATGCCGTCTTTCCATAGCCTGTAAGCTGCAACGCTCTTGAACCTATTACGAGATAACTTCGATGTTCGGTTTCACCCGTGAAGACCTTATATTGTTTCGTAAGCGGAGCTTCAATTCGGGAGGTATACCAGACCACTCCCTTTATCTTACCATCTGCAACCACGATTTGACTATTTTGCTCATCACCAATCGTACCTGAGATCAAAATAGCCCCTTTGCGAACATAGGTATTCGGTTTAACCATCGGTTTTCCTTTCACCGACTGTATTTCCGTTACGAGCGCACTTTTGGAGGCCACAATGTTACGTGGGTTTTTCAATGGATCTTTTCCGGGGATGGTCGCCTCAACAACCTTAATGGTAATGTGCGTTCCACGAATTTCGACGCCAACCCACGCTGCATTAGGAAGTTGCTGCTGAATAGCACGAGAGAGCTCCTCGGTCTTGTCCAATTTAAATTTCCACTGAAACTTATGGATGCCTTGCTTGGATGCAGCCTGTAAAATGTCAGACGATGCAATACGGTCATTACCGTCCACTGACACCTGCCACACCAATGACGTGAGCACATAGAGACTAATAATAAAAGCAGCTATACCGCCAAATAACACTTTTCTCCGTCCAATTTTATCCATAAAAAATGGCAGCCCAAATCGCTCCACCACATGTACTCTGCAGCCTGTCCGTTTCAAAAGCGGCCGAAGTCGGAAGAAATCTTTGATCAGAATGCACAGCTCCAGCTTCCCATCTTTGTCAGTTTGAATATCCCAAATGGAGAAGCCCCCCTCCACCATGGGACGAATCAACCTTTCGCAGTCCTTGCCTCTAATTTGTATGCGTACATAGCCACGCAAACGGGCAATGAATAGGGATTGTTTCATGACTCAGCCTCCAGTTCTCATTCGCACTACCACTACATTAAGGCATATATTTTACATGATCGATGATGCCTTCAATGAATACTTCTTCTGAAAGAATCGCTCTTATGACCAACTGTTGGCCGCATACTTCCAGCGTTCCTTTCGATAACTCCAGCTTCAGAATCTCACTGGAAAAATGCAGTACGCCCCGGTGATTCTCAACATAAAGCTGTACGTTGCCGATCATCGTGATTCGCGGCAAATCCTGTACAACATCTTGGGGAAGATCAAGGATCTTGGCCGTGAACTGGTTCCATTTGCGGGTCAAGCGACGCATAGCTGGGCAGTACCCCCTCTAACTAGAAGATCGAGAATGCAGAAAAGGCGCATAGACTTTCTACCAAATTATGCGACAGCAGCCGCTTTTATGCTGAATAAACGACTGCACCGTCTTCTTTGGATACATGCGTAACTGTTCGGCTTGGACGCAGAGGATCAGAGGATATGGCAAGTGATCTCGAAGGTCGGAAGTTGTTGGTGGTGTTAATAGGCTTAGAGAGACAAGTACTTTTCACATTTGTTTAACTGGAAAATGTACATCTATTTATGAGAAATCCTCACAAAAATTCGATTTAAATGTAAAACATGTAGTTAAAACTGCTACTTTTGTTTAGATCGGGTAAAATGGTCAAAATTAACTGCAGGTTTTCCATCTATGTTGGGATTAATCGGAATTTTCGGAAAAGTAACTGTATAAAATCCATCTAATCATCTGAGGACAGGAAATTCACGAATTCCCCATCCGACCAAGTCGCCCTTCCGACTCAACAAATTAGATTCATGCTATAGATCCTGGCGTGTGCGCAAAAAAAACACCCTTTCGCAATTGCAAAAGGGCGTTACTTACATCATTTCATCTACGATATGGCTTTTTGGCACGTGGCGGACCTAATATCTCTGCCCAAACAACGCCTTGAAGAACTTGATCCCGATTCGGTTGATCTGGAAATTGACTTGCGGTTGAGATCTCATCAGCATAAATAGGTGAAGTTACTGCTGTTCCACTTTTCACAACTGGCGTGAAGGGTGATGGCTTCTGCTTCTGAGCTGTTGCGGTTGCTTTACCAAGACCAGACTGACTAAATTCGTCTCGTACGCGTTCCGAACGACCAGATGGAGCCATATGTCCTACTTGCACTTTCTTCGCTTCTACAGGCCTTCTAGCGTCGCCTGGGCCGTCTCCAAAGGTCGGCATACCTTTACTTGAAGCTTTCTGCTCAGCTCGCTTGCGTCTGCTTTGTATTTGATAGAAAAAGGTTAACGCTATAATGACCAAATACCAGTTCTTAAATAAGAATGCGATCAGCTGTTCCATTTGATCACCTCACAAACCTTATTCTTTTTCATTTTTTCCATCGTTGACTTTGCCTAAAGAGGAACGCATTTGTGTATCAGATTCAATATTTTTGAGATTCATATAATCCATGACCCCTAATTGACCATTTCGCAGCGCTTCAGCCATGGCAAGTGGGACTTGCGATTCCGACTCAACAACCTTAGCACGCATTTCAACAACTCGCGCTTTCATTTCCTGTTCTGCTGCAACAGCCATCGCGCGGCGTTCCTCTGCTTTCGCCTGAGCAATCCGTTTGTCTGCCTCCGCTTGCTCTGTTTGCAAATGAGCACCAATATTTTTACCAACATCCACATCCGCAATATCAATTGACAGAATTTCAAAAGCTGTCCCTGCATCCAAGCCTTTACCTAAAACAGTGCGGGAGATCATGTCTGGATTTTCTAGGACATCCTTATGAGATTCGCTGGAACCTACGGTTGTAACGATCCCCTCTCCGACACGCGCGATAATGGTCTCTTCACCGGCTCCACCTACGAGTCGATCAATGTTTGCACGAACCGTAACTCGCGCGATGACCTTTACTTCAATACCGTTCTTCGCGACGGCTGAAACATTCGGCGTTTCAATGACACGTGGATTTACACTCATTTGAACAGCTAACAACACATCACGACCCGCCAAATCAATGGCTGCCGCGCGCTCAAACTCCAAATGAATTTTGGCACGATGCGCAGCAATTAATGCGTTCACAACACGGTCAACATTACCTCCAGCTAGGTAGTGACTTTCCAATTGATTGACACTAAGATCAATCCCGGCTTTCGTTGCTTTAATCATTGGGTTCACAATGCGACTTGGCGTTACCCGACGGAGTCTCATAGCAATCAAAGTAATAATGCTGATTCTCACACCGGAAGCCAGCGCAGAAATCCATAGCATAACGGGAACAACACTAAGTAAAATCGATAATACAATAATAATGATGGCTGCAAGCAGCACCAAATATAAGCCTGGTTCAATCGTCATTTGTTTGTATCCTCCTAATGATTTGGTTGGTCATCCACAGCTTTCACTACAACACGAACTCCTTCAACTTCCACAACGATTATTGCTTTATTGACCGAAATAAAACCACCATGCGTGACAACATCAACACGTTCTCCTTGAATTAATGCCGTTCCAGCAGGTCGCAATGGCGTTATGGCTTCTCCCGTCAAACCAACTAGATTAGATCGATCAGGGCTCGATGTAAAGCCCTTGCTCGTGGTTAGCTGTTCCTTCAGAATGAAACGGTTCCAAACGCCGCGATGTTTAAACGTCCTAATTGCAGCAATGACAACTACAAGGGCGACTAGCAAAGCAATAATTAACATGTACGCTGCTTCCTTAGGATCTGAAGAAGCCATCAGTACACCGCCGAATAGGCAAATCGCCCCTAGAACACTTAGAATTCCGAAACTTGGCACAACCAATTCTAGAATCAAGAGAACCAAACCAAGTCCTAAGACAGCCAAGTCACCAAAACTCGCAAAGCCAGCCAAGTAAAAACCTAAGAAATATAAACCAAAGCCAGCAACCCCCGCCAAGGCCAACAATCCACTACTGAAAAAAAGCAGTTCCAGCGCTATACCAATAATGCCAACCATCAATAATACGGTACCTGTCACAGGGTGAGTCAGAAACGCGGATAGATTATCGAGAAACATCGTCGTTCACTCCTTCCCTTCAAACTTCCTTCTCATAAGGTATGTACGTATTAACTTATGAACTGTTTCGGAATTTAGTAGAAAATTTAAAAAAAGCACTTAAACATGTAGAAGAAAAAAGACCAAATGGAATGATCCACTTGGTCTTCACAAAACATATTTGGTATTAACCTAATAATTGTTGAACTAACTGATTGATAAGTTTACCATCAGCGCGTCCTTTAACCTGAGGCATCAATGCCGTCATCACTTTGCCCATATCCGCTTTGGAAGAAGCACCAATTTGCTGGATGGTCTGCTGTACAATGGCTTTCACTTCTTCCTCAGAAAGCTGTTGCGGCATGTACTCAGCTAGAATAACAAGTTCCGCCTTCAGGTTGTCGGCTAGATCATCACGACCTGCCTTACTAAATTCTTGGAGGGAATCCTTACGCTGTTTGATCTCACGAGTTAGAACATCAAGCACTTCATTGTCGTCTAAGGGTCTTTTCAGATCAATCTCAGAATTCTTAATCGTAGAACGTACCATTCGAATTACAGAGAGCTTAAACTTGTCCTGACTCTTCATCGCTTGTTTCATATCTTCGTTCAATCGATCGCTTAAGCTCATGTTGCCTCCTAGAACTTTCTTTTACGAGCAGCCTCAGATTTAAGCTTACGCTTAACGCTAGGCTTGTCATAATGCTTACGTTTCTTTACTTCTGCAAGAACGCCATCCTTAGCGATGGAACGCTTAAAGCGACGAAGTGCAGCATCTATAGTTTCGTTCTTACGAACTCGAGTTTCTGACAACAGTTTTCCCTCCCTCCGAACAGACCATCTAAGACAAAACGGTTCATCAAATCTCATTATAGGTGATAGTAATTAGGGTGTCAATCGCAAAACTGATCTTTCCTACTAGAAAGATTAGTTATGGACCCCAAGGGGTGCCAATCTAGCACCTGCCATCAAATGATAATGCAAATGATGAACAATTTGACCCGCATTTGCTCCAATGTTCGTGATCACACGATAACCTGATTCTTCTACCTCTAGCTCTCTAGCAATTTGCGCAGCCACACGCTGCATTTGCCCCACGACTGCCCAATCTTCCGACTGTCCTGCCGATAGAGAAGCAAAGTGTTTCTTCGGAATGATAAGGACGTGAATCGGTGCTGCTGGCTGAATATCATGAAAAGCTAGAATCTGATCATCTTCATAGACTTTCTTAGAAGGAAGATCCCCCGCAATGATTTTACAAAAAATACAATCACTCATTGATCCATTCGTCCTCCCGACATTGTTATCATACTTAGTTATAAGTTTATCGGAAAGCGTTCAAAAAATCCAATCCAAATCTTATCGGAATTAGCGATGAGGTTGACTTTTGAGGGATTGGTGGATCTTCTTCCATTTTGCCTTCTCAGCGGCTTGAAGTCCTTTGTCCTCTTTACGAGCCAAATAAGCCAGTTCCTTCTGTAATTTCACATAATTCTGAAAACGCTCCGCGGACAAAGCTCCCGAATTTAGCGCAGATTTCACCGCACATTTCGGTTCATTCTCATGCTTACAATCTTGAAAGAAGCATTGCTCGGCGAATTCCTCAATATCCTGGAAGGATGTGCTCAACCCTTCGGAAGCGCTCCAAAGCTGCAGTTCTCTCATTCCTGGTGTATCGATCAAAATACCGCCATCCGGCAGTAAAATCAGCTCACGATGGGTTGTCGTATGTTTTCCTTTGTCATCCCCGGATCGAATATCTCCCGTGTTCAAAATATCTCTGCCATAAATACGATTCACTAAGGTTGATTTCCCAACCCCTGATGAGCCTAGAAGTGCAACCGTCTGTCCGCGAGTCATGTAGGCAGCAAGTTCATCTAAGCCTCGATTTTCGGCAGAACTAATAATATGAATGGGTACGCCAATGGCAACAGCCGCTACTTCAGCCGCTAACTCATCTGGATTCTCGCATAGATCAGACTTACTTAATACGATGACGGGATTAGCGCCGCTCTCCCATGCGAGTACTAGGTAGCGCTCAATTCGACGAACATTAAAATCTTGATTCAAAGCATTTACCAGAAAAACGGTATCTACATTGGTTGCAACAATTTGCTCTTCCGTGACTTGTCCAGCCACTTTACGGGAAAACTTACTTCGACGAGGAAGCACGGCATGGATCACAGCTCGCTGCTCTCCTTCACGGATTGATATCACTAGCCAATCCCCTACCGCAGGGTAATCCTCACGACGTAGAGCTTGGTGACGCAGTTTGCCAGAAACTTCAGCCAACACTTCGCCAACTTCCGTCTGAACGCGATACATATGTTTATGTTCTAAGGAGACGCGGCCTGCGACAAATCCTTCTTCGTTAAGAAAGGGTTCAAATGCTTTTTCGAAACTTACATGCCATCCTAAATCTGCTTTATTCAAGTTCATATTTACATCCTCTCAAGGGGTTCTAATGTGAAGTATATACCGAACCGATAAGCCTCACACGGGAAAGAATGAGTTAGATTATTTAATCCGCGGATCCTTTTTGACACCGGTCAATTCACTTGTAGACTGCAAGTCTATTTTTGCATATAATAAGTGTAAATGGATCGTTTGAATGGAGTGAGCGGATGAGTCAATTCATGAGAGCCTCGACCCGCAAAAAGCGTGATGTGATGATGGAAGTTGCCCTAACGATGTTCATGGAGAAAGGCTACGAGAATGTTTCTGTCGATGATATTATCGCAGCAACCAGCACCTCCAAAGGAACCTTCTATCATTATTTCAAAAGTAAAGATGCCATCATTTCAGCGTTATACAGCAAACAGACACAATTGATTCAGGAGTGGGTGAAACAGCCCCCTTCGAAGGTACAATCGCTAGAAGGTCATATTAATCGTCTATTTTTAGACTTAGCGTCGAATATTCAAATGTCACCGAGACTAATTCGTAGTTTGCAGGCACTTTCTCTACAAAATGATACGGTAAAATCGGAAGAACTACAGCAATTGAAAGTCTTGACTCAAAGCTTAATGCACTGGCTCCCGGAGCCCAAAAAGATTGAACTACTCGTATGCATGTATACCGGAACGATTCTTACTTGGTGCAATCAAGATGATGCCGACCTACTCTCCATGATGAAAAACAACTTAGCCTGGCTTTGGGTAGGTCTTCGTTCTGAGGAACCTTACGCATCGCTGCAGGTAGAACCCGTCCCCAAGGAGGAAAAGCGAATGAAAGTAGCTATTATTGGCGGAGGTTTAGCTGGATTAACAGCAGCCGCGTATTTATCAGAAAATCCACACGTTGAAGGTATTCTATTTGAGCGCAGTCCACAGTTGGGAGGGCGAGCCTTTACGTATGAGAAAGCAGGTTTCACGCTCAACTATGGTGCGCATGCCATCTACGGAATTGATCGTCATACACTGACTACGATGGAACGTGAGCTCGGTCTGTCCTTCTCCTCTAAACAAGTAGATAAACGCAAAGTCGTCTATGCAAAGCATAATCAACTTACAACCGCGCCGCTGGATGCCATTAATTTACTCAAAACAGATCTGCTAAGCACGATTCAAAAAGTTCGCTTTGTAGGTGAAATCGCGGCCATTATTGCTAATATTCACAATATTAAAAACTACGCTACACTAGCAGACTATCTTGCCGAATCTAACGCCGACGAAGATGTTAAAGAGCTGTGGGAGCATTTGGTTTGTTCCAACTTCTTTATTACACCTGAAGATGCTCGCAACGTGTCCGGCGCTGTAATTAGCGAGTATTATCACAACTTGTTCTTGTCTAGCAAACCGGTTAACTATGTCTTGGGCAGCTGGGCTGTCATCACAAATCAACTAAAACAGAAGATGACCTCTTCCGGTAAGTGGGAAATCGCTTTGCAAGAAGGTGTCGACGGACTTCGTTATGAGGATCGTAAATTTGTTTTAAAAACGAAAACCCGTGAAATGGCGTTCGATAAAGTGATCTTCGCAATGCCGGTTCAACAAGTAGTAAAACTACTTAAAGGTTCGGCTTGGGAGCCGTTCCTTGCCCCATACGAGTCCAACACAGCAACCGAAGTTATGGTTTATGATATTGGATTAAGCACCGTTGTCGCTAGACCATTCAGTTACATCAGTGACATGGATAATAAATTATTCATCAGCGATGTTTCCGCAACGGATCATACACTTGTCCCAGAAGGTGGTCAACTGCTTCAAGGTATCGCCTACCTTAGTGATAAGTTCGATAACGACGAGGAACGCAAGGCCTATTTGGACAATAAAACCTCACAAATGGAAGCACTATTCGACATGCATTACCCAGGCTGGCGCGATGTTACCGCGGTAAAACGTGTTTCGAAGAAAGCCATGGTATCCAGTGTGAAAAACATTGCAACCAACCGACTTTTGCCAACTCGTGTGGAAAATATTCCGTTCTACTTCTGTGGAGATGGCTGCACAGGTAAAGGCGAGCTTGCTGAACGCGCATTCTCGAGTGCACGCAGCGCGGCATTATCCATCGTACAGGAAGTGGAACAAGCTTTACAGAACGTATAAATTCGTGCAAACGTAACTGCGATAACAAATAAAAAGCTGTTCAAGATCTGACGTGTTGTCAGAAATTGAAACAGCTTTTTCGCTTTATTTGCTGGTAATGGACACTGTTCTCGTTGCCCCATCCCAATTGACAATACCGCCAAAAGTTTCTCCTACGAATCTAGCAGGCGCAAGTGTGTAACCATTGACTAGTCTGGCTGGTTCTTCCAACTCAATCGGCTTGCCATTCACATTGACCGTTTTCTGATCAAGTGTCAGCTTTACAGTCGTGTTCCCTTTGGTTGCCGTGACAGATCGGGTTGCTGCTTCATAATCAACCTTAGCTCCCATTGCTTCGAAAATAGCTCGAAGCGGTGTAAATGTCGATCCATTTACAATGGCTGGGGCTTGTTCAAATTGCTGTACAGTACCATTGATATTCACGGAAACTTGTGATGATATGCCAAACGTGCGGAACGCCACTTGTTGGCCGGATTTATTCAAGATACGCAGCTGAAGAACAGAGCCTTCTGGCACCTCGCCAGCTTTGAGATCCAACCCGTACGGTAAACTCGTTTGGGTAGCAATAACACGACCATTCAGTAGATACTCCACTTTACCAATGTATACTTCAGGTATTTTGATAAAAGGAATGATTCTCGTTTGCTTCGTAAATGCTTGATGATCCGCATCAATCGGCACATATCCTACACGGTCCGCAGGTTTAGCTGCGTCCTTCACTTCAGAAAGCAAATACGGATTAGCAATCAACTGGCTGTAATAGCTTTGAATGTCAGAGGAAGTCGATAACGAGTAATCGTTCTTTGCGTTATTCATTTGCTGATCCACATTAAAATACGTAATAGCTTTCAATCTTGGATATTTGTAAGGCATAATTTCATACAACCGTTGTAGGTTCAGCTTCGCCCATTCCGTGTAATCCTCACCAGCCGAATGTGAATAATGCGGAACGCCAGTCTCACTCAGCATCAAAGGCTTACGATCTGCATAAGTGTTGTACAATCTTGTAAGTCTTTCTACGTTACTCGTCGCAAGCATGGATGGCAGTGATGGGTCTCCATTTTCGTAAGGCTCAATGTATAAGCTGACACCAACCCAGTCCACATACGCATCACCTGGATAGTAGGGATCGATATCATTCGCCGGTACATCCCCAGGGCTCCACACCATAGCCACGTTAGGCGCGTCTGTCGCAAATACATCATGAAGCATTCTAAACTTCGCGATATACTGCGCAGGATTCCCATGCCATTTCACCCATGCACCGTTCATTTCTCCTGCAAAACGTAAAAATATTGGAATTCCAGCAGCTTTCGCCTCTTTCGCCCAGCTCCTTAAATAAGCTCCATCTGTAACAGGATCTAGCCCATCATCTGGCTCCCAAGCGATTTGCAAAGCACCACCAGCATCTTTGGCGCGCTTCGCATAGGAGGATGGAAAACCTTGCCCCCAATGAGCATAAGCTAAGTAAATCGCATGCTTTTTGCCGTAGACGGATTGCATTTTAGTAAAAGTATTACCGACTTTAGGATCTTGCTCGGAATATATGCCTAAATATGTACCATATGCAGGTTCAAACTTAGCCAAGCGTGATCCGGCAGATTCGGAGCGATCCTCGACGATGCTCTCGATATTCTCTTCCCGATATAATTCAACGGTTGTCCGAATTTGATCAGCACGCTGCAACTTGACAGCGCCCCAATCCTTGCCTGCATTGACCCAATATTGATTCTCCTGTTCATAATAATGAATCGCTTGATCATAATCACCGATCTCATCAAAATATTTGTCTAATTTGCCACTGAAAAGAGCCGCATTCTCCCAGTCCCCTGCACCTGCATAGTAGTCAGCTAGATATATCCAATGAGGAACCGCTGCTTTGGAATTTCCAGACGCTTGCAACGAGTCCGCTTGTTTCCAATGATCCCAAACAACATCCGCACGTACAGGTACTGGAGCCCCCGCCATACCCGCCGCAAGAATACCAACAGCCAGTGAAAGAATTCCTATTCGTTTATTCATTTTCAATAGTTATATACTCCCTTTCATGATGTTCTAAAATATTCGCATGTACTTGATACGTTATGAGTCACGGAAAAGTAGCATATTACTTAAAAAATTACAAAATCCCACTACCTATCAGGCAAAATTGACCCAAATTTGATGATTTCAGCACGACGGTTCGATCCCTTTTGCAATTAACCATTGTTAAAATATAGAAAATAAGAGTGTGAAAGGGTTTGCATCACATGAAAAATAAAGGAGCAGTTATCCTGATGGCAGTTTGTATATGTTCGTTATTTGTTGGTTGTAAAGCCGCCCTTAACCCCTTGCCCATTGGAATGAAGTCAACTGCTAATGAATCAAAATCAACTGAAGCTACCCAGGATTTAAACAACCTACATGTTTTGGAACCCCTACCAACGACGAAGGTGACTGGATTAGATGAAGATATGAGTCAAACACCTCCCTCCATTCTCAGCACAATCAATGATGATAGTTCTCCGAATGTCGTATATGTACAACCAGCTCCAACCCAACAAGATAGGTCAGAACCCTTACATATTCTCTATGCTGGCGATGCGATGTTCGATTGGTCTGTCAAAGAAGCGATCAACCGTAACGGACCTGATTATCCCTTCGTGCATATTCAATCCGAGATTGAACAGGCTGATTTCTCTTTCGTCAATCTGGAAACGGCAGTAACCCTGGAGAATGAAAAAGATACCAATCAGATCTACAATTTCAAATCGAATCCTGAATCACTTACTGGTCTGAAAAATGCAGGTTTTGATATGGTGTCCGTGGCCAATAATCATTCTATGGATTTCTTGCAAAAGGGGTTTCTCGATACACTTTCCCATTTAGATAAAGCTGGCTTGCTCTATGTGGGAGGTGGTCTGAATGCCCAAGAGGCGTACCAGGCAAAGCGTGTAAGTTTGAAGGGAAAAACGGTGAAATTCCTCGCTTTCTCTCGGTTCATCCCAACTGGAGATTGGTTTGCAGGCAAGAACAAGCCTGGTATTGCTCAGGCCTACGATAGAAAGCCAGTGCTCGATGCGATTGCTCAGGAACGTAAGGATGCTGATTATGTACTCGTCTACCTGCATTGGGGGGTGGAGATGAATAATCGCCCTGAGGCTTGGCAGCGCGAATTCGCTAAACAAATGATAGATGCAGGCGCAGATGCCATCATTGGGAGTCACGTGCATGTACTGCAAGGTTTTGAGTATTACAAAGGCAAGCCTATTGCCTATTCGATCGGTAATTTCCTATTCCCTGACTACGTAACCGGCCCAAAAGCGGACACGGGTCTGCTCCATTTGAAGTTCGATGATGGGCAAATCGAGATGTCTTTTCAACCTTTTTACATTGAAAAAAATCAAATCGTCTCCAAAGGTTCCGTTTATGCAGAAAAGCAATTAGCTTATTTGAAGTCTATTTCTTATGGGGTGGCACTCGAGGGGCAGACGATTCGACCAGAGACTGGGTTTGCCAGTAAATGAGTGAGTCGTGGAAATATGTAAAAGGAATGGCCGATGGCTATTAAACAGAAACAAGGATTGCGATCACCTCGTTTTAAGTGAATAGCCATCGGAATTCTATTTATTAGATTTATTTACTTATGGGATTTCACCAAAATCGCTCTAGTACGCTTCCGTTGTTGCGCTGTTAAAGGCTGTACATAAGACGCATCACCATGAGGTGCAGTCCCTTTTATTTTACCTGCTTTATACGTGCCACCTGCAGCCGGAATAGCGGTACGCACACCATAAGATGCCATAACTACACCGATCGGATTACTAATGGAACGAGAGCCATCCGCCGGACCCGCGAAATTGAGTGCTACCGCATAACGATCGCTGGAACGGAGCCAAACAGAGCCTGAATCACCTGGAAGCGATACTGGACCCGAGGTTCCAACAATGACAGTCTGATTGCGAAACAGCAGCGTACCCAAACTACCGCCATATGATACACGTACATCCACATTATTAGACTCCACCGTTCCCCTAACAGTTCCTGAAGTTCGACCAGATTTAAACACTTGAAGACCAACAGGATAACTTAGTAGATGGCCTGGCACTGTAATTAAGTCGCCCGATGCATTGCGTAAATATCTTGGGTTTAATAGGTTATTTGAGGTTGGAAGGGCAATTGACGAATCCTGAAAATTAACTTCACCAGGGCGTAACGGAACAAATTGATACGCTCTTCCTACTCGATCAGTCCCTGATCTCCCCCCATCTGCCGGACCAGGTTGAACCGTTTCAGAAAATGCGGAAGAATTATCTCTGATCAACACATGGTTGTTACTTAGGATATAAAGTTGATTATTCTTGATGACAATTAAACCTGCAGTTCCTGTCGCGGAGGGATTCGTCCTACCAATACTTACTCCGCCAGGTACTGGACGATTTCTACTTTGAAAAGAAGTTGCTTTGTACATCTTGGGTTTAGGTACTTTTAACACATGTGCTTTGAAAGAATCCGCAGAGAGAAAACGCACGGGAACAGACGAACCTAATTTAGAAGCAACGCTTTTCAGATTATTTAATCCTGAAGGCACGATTTTTTGGTGGGTGTATACAATGACACTCGCACCTGCGGTTGGTTTTTTGGGATCTGCGTACCCGACGCCTACGCCCATAACCTCTGCCCTTTTCAATAATACAGGCGAGAGACGATTCTTATGTTTCAGTGCTTCATGAAATGTTGCCATGCACATTCCCCTTTTCGTCATGTTGGTGCAGTGTATGCCAACTTGTACGATTCGGCATGATGCCTTTACCTAAGGGCCATGCAGGAAACAAAAAAAAGGCTAATGACCGATAGTGGGTCATTAGCCTTAATGGGGGTGATAAGAAAGTGAGATGCGCAGCGAGTGAAAGCTGATCTTCACGGACTATTTCGAGATATAAAGTGGTGTTTACTAATAAATTTTTTTATAGTTCTTCAAGAGAAATGCGGCTCCCACGGCCAGATGGTTCTGCAGGTTGAACAATTAATTTGCGAACGAGTCGAGCGCGGAGTTCGGGTACGTGCGAGATGACACCTACAGCTAGTCGATCTGTATGCAGCTTCTCCAGCGCACCAATAACCATGTCCAGCAACTCTTGGTCCAGCGTTCCGAAGCCTTCATCAAGGAAGAAAAACTCCAAAGGATATTCGCCTTTCAGCTGAATCTGAGCGGACAAGGCTAATGCTAACGCTAACGAGGTGAGGAAGGTTTCTCCACCCGATAGCGTGCCAACTGGTCGCTTCACACCGCCATTCGCATCGTCACGAATGACGAAACCTCCGCCCGAGTCGACTTCAATCCCATATCGTCGACGCGTTAACTCACCCAGCCGCTCGGATGCCGCGCGGCTTACTTGCATTAACTGCTCTTCGGCAAGGTACTCGACGAAGGCATTGGCCTTGAGCACGGCTTGCAGCTTGCCAAGCCGTTCTAGCTGCGTCGCCTGCTCAGCGCGCTGCGCTTCGAGCTCGCACCAGCGCAAGTGCCGCGCAGCGAGCTCGCTGGCGCCCTGCGCCGCCTTGGCTCGCGCCTCTAGCGCGGCCTCGGCGCCGGCCTTCGCGTCGCTCAGCTGCGCCTGCGACTGTGCCCATTCGGCCGCGCTCAGCACGCGACCCTGCAGCTTCGCTGCCAGCTGCGCCAGCTGGGCGCGCAGCGCCTGCTCGCGCTCGCGGTGCTCCGCCGCGAGCTGCGCCCACTGGCGGCGCTGCTCAGGCGCCAGCGCCGCTGCCTCTGCGGCTTCGCGCGACGCGAAGCCGACTTTCTCGAGCGCGCCGGCTAGCGCGCGCTCGGTCTGCGCCAGCTGCCGCGCCGCGGCGGCAGCGGCTTCGGCGGCGGCGCTGTAGCGCTGCGCCGCCAGGGACTGCTCGCGCTGCGCAGCAGCGTGCGCGAGCTTGGTCATCTGCGCGATCTGCCGCAGCTGCGCAAGCGCGGAGGTCGCCTCCGCGATGAGCTGCGGCACCGCCGCGCCAGGCGCGCGCAGAGCGAGCTGCCGCGACTTGTCGGCGGCGAGCAGCGCGAGCCCTTCTAGGCGCTCATGGAGCTGCAAAGCCGTACGCTCGCGCTCCTGCGCAGCATGCTGTAGCTTCTCGATATTAACGAGTAGCTCCTCGAGGAAAGGGATGCTTTTCTCAATGCGGCCACGCAGCTCATCCGCCATCCGTTCATGATCAAGGATCTGTTGGAGTTGTTCTTCAACAATTTCCCAGCTCAGCTCTGCAAATCGCTCTTGCCACTGGAGAACTTGATCTTGGATAGCAGCCGTCAGGCCACTTAATCTAGCTTCAGCTTCTACAACCAAGCTAGCAGCCGCTTGCGCTTGCGCTCCTAGGACTAAATCTTGTTGTGTCAATTGTACATGTTCTTTGAGCAAATGTTCATATGCCTTCCCAGATGCTTCCACTTGAGAAGCAAGGTTTTGAGAAGCTGAATTCACACTCTCCCATGCCTTTTGCCAGTCTTCCAAGCTCATGACCATAAGCGAACTAAGTGAACTTGCTTGATCACCGATTTCTTGACCTGCGGCAGCTTCTTGAAGCGCAAGGTCCCGT
Source organism: Paenibacillus plantarum (assembly GCF_013141695.1). GTDB lineage: Bacteria > Bacillota > Bacilli > Paenibacillales > NBRC-103111 > Paenibacillus_E > Paenibacillus_E plantarum. The sequence continues at coordinate 285,133 of NZ_WHNY01000075.1, read as the reverse complement.
CCAGCAACTTCTTCTATTTGTTTACTTATCGCTTCATCAGGGAAACTCAAATCTGCAGCCTGCTTATGTTGATCCGCCATACTTCGAATGAGTTGCAACCCTTGATACTGACTTTCTTTCACTTGCTGCAAGTACGGCTCGATTTGATGCAGTAAGGTTTCAGAAAGGCTGTTCTTATCCGGATCCTCTGCGTTTATGCTACTCTTATGCAGCGCTGGATGCTCTAGAGCACCACACACGGGACACGATTCTCCCATTTCCAATTCTGCAGCCAACAAAGCAGCCAAGGCATGACGTTCTTGATGTTTCAATCGCTTTCTTTGCTCTTCCAACCACCCTTGCAGGCCAGTCGAGAAAGCTGTAGATAAGCCTTGTTGTTTCTGCAATTGCCATTCAATCGAAGCACTAGCTTCAAACCAACTTAAAAGCCGAGTATACAACACTCTCTGTTTGTCCAAAATCAATGCTCTCGATTGCTCCACAGTGTTACATGCATTCACTTTGTCAACTTTGTTTCGTTGTGCTTCTAGCTCTTGAGCCTGAAGAAGAAGTATAGCCTTTTTCTCCTGCACAGCATATTGCAATTGTTGCCTCTTCGCAGCATCCGTCTCAACCAGTTTTAATTGAGCTTTCAGTTCAGTTTGTTTGGCAACTGCTTTTTGTTTCGTTTCATGTGCTTTCGACATATCCGCTTGCAAATTCAATAAGGTTGATTTCACTTCAGCTTCTTGTGTTTGTGCTGCTCGAATTTGCGACTGTATTTGTTCGAGCTCCTGTCCAATCACAAGCGCTTGTTCCAATTGATCCAAACGCAGCAATAATGGCCCTTCTTGTGCAACTAGATCCTGCCCCGCTTTATCAAAAGCAACCGATGCTCGCTGAAAATCAGTTTCCGAGCTAGCTAGGGATAATGTTGCTGTTTCAAGAAGTGCTTGGTTTGACAACACATCTTTAGCAGCCAGTTTATGTTGATCCAAGTAGGGAATAACCCTCTCAGCTTGTTCAGCCAGCTTTAGGATCTGTTCTTTTTCAGCAATAAGCTCTTCTTGTTCATGATGCTTTCGCTGCTCTTGTTCAAGACCTTCCGATTCCTTTATCCATTGATAGACTTGTTTGTTTTCTTCGTAGGCCTTCTCCTGTTGCTCCAAATGAAGTCGACTTCGAACCGCCTCTTGTTCCGTTTCAAGAAGTCTTCTATTCGCTTCCTCCAAAGCTGCAGTGGTCGCATCGCCCAAGCCCTGCTGTTCAGCAGCAAGCTGTTTAACGGCGCTGTCCGTTTCCTTTACTTTAGAGCTGACCTTTGCGCTTAATTGATCCCCATAGGTTTCAAGATGGAAAAGACGTTGCAGCATTTGCCTGCGATCTTTGCCTGTCAAAGTCAGAAACTCTGCGAACTTTCCTTGTGGGAGTACAACTGCTCTTGTAAAATCCTGCATGGACAGACCGAGTATGTTCTGAATCTGTTGATTGACTTCGCCTGCCTTATCCGCCAGCACAATAGTTTCGTTATCGCGTATATGTAAGAGACGAGAAATCGTTCCGTTGATGGACATTTCAGCTCCGCGCTTGAATTGCCGCTCTACTCGGTAGCGCGCTGTGCTCGATGCGTTCGTCAGTTCAAATGTAAAAGAAACGAAAAGTGTTTGCTCCGCATGATTCATGATCGCTTGTGTGCCACCGCTTGCCCTTTCTACTTTGCCGTAGAGGGATAGCGTTATCGCATCTAAGATCGATGATTTCCCGCTGCCTGTTGGTCCAAAAATACCAAACACGCCCGCATCCACGAGTTGGCTAAAATCGATCGTTTGCAGCTCTCGATAGCTTTGCAAACCAGACATCTGTAACTGAATTGGACGCAATGTATTTTCCTCCTTTCATACACATCGCAAAGTTATCCACAAGTACTAATTGGGGAAAACACTTCGCATACTCTCTTCTCACGTACGTAGTCGTAGATCTCTCCCTGCTCAATTACTCGCCTCCAGAGGAATCCCCCAGATCTTTCTCTTGCAGCAGTTCCAAAAATAATTGAACTAACGCAGGCTCAGGCTGTGCGCCTCCCGTTTGGCGCGCATAGAAGCGCGTGAAATGCTCTTCCATCGAAAAAGCCGCTCTTGGCATCGCCGAACGCACAACTTCCATTTCTGGATATATGGGGCGAATGTGAATGAATCCTTCGTATGCTTTACGTAACGATTGTATCTGTTCAATAGACATCGCAGATGTCATCGTAATCTCCAAATCGATCCATGCCGTGCTATCCCGCTGCTCTTCTAACCATTGATGAACTTGTCCTATGCCTTCCTTCGCCTTCCAGCTCACTAAGGGGCGACCTGAGGTCAAAAAAATCTCTTCTGGCTCGGCTACCTGCCCTGGGGCAAGATCAAGTATCGTAACCGATTTGGCTTGGCCCGCTTCCGAGAAGCTGTAGGCTAACGGTGATCCACTATATCGAATGGGTGATGCGGCCTTCACATTTTGAGGACGATGCAAATGACCTAAGGCAACGTATTGCGCACCTGCTGTCAAAGCCGTTGTATCAACTGTATAAGCACCGCCAACCTGAATAGGTCTTTCAGAATCCGTTTCATGCCCTCCTAAAACATACAAATGACTCATAATCAAATTTACTGTGCTAGCTTCAAAAGAAGCAGCTTGTTTACGTATGAGTGTCCCGACTCGTTCTGAATATTTGCTACGCAGCACTTCTTCCTCTGCAACTTCGGACAACAACTCTTTCAATCGTGACTCCGATGGATACGGCAAAGCAATTAGTCGTGCAAGCTCACCCGTACGCGCTATGCCAATCGACTGAATTTCTGGAATTGGCAAACCTATCAAAGTGATGCCTTGCGTTGCTGCTAGTGGACCCGAAGCTGCAAGCCGATCCGGATGATCATGATTGCCTGAGATAATCGCTACATGCCTCTTCCCGCCATCTGCTAATCTGGCAATGCCTTCATAAAACAACTGCTCCGCTGCAGCAGGCGGATTCACGCTGTCATAAATATCTCCTGCGATCAACACTAGATCAATGGCTTGATCTTCTACGATGCGCACGAGCTCATCCATAAACGCAATTTGTTCTTCCATCCGGCTTCGACCTTCCAAGGCTCGTCCAAAATGCCAATCCGCTGTGTGTAAAATTCGCATGTCTCATCTCCTTCCTACCCCTGGGTTGGCTTCCGTTTTCTATTACTACATTTCAACCAACTTCGCTCCGTCAAAAAAATAGAGGTACTTTCCGTGTATCGGACGTTTCCAAATATGTTCCACAGCTCGCGCGTACAAGCTTATTTGCTTCTCATAGCGTAGCTGAAGTTCCGCTTCCGTGCTTCCTCTAACAGCATCCGTTTTATAATCAACGAGAACGAGTCCCAGTTCATCTTCAAATAAACAGTCAATAACCCCTTGAATGAGCACTGTCTCACCAAGTGTAGATGGATCTGTTTCCGAATAAACCTCATCTGCAGGAAGTCCATAACTGAATGGAACCTCACGCTGAACATGATGTGACTGAATCATTCTTTTGCCAACCGACGTCTCAAAAAACTTTAATATGACAGGAATATCTACCACATCGCGCTGGTCCTGCGTCATTGTTTGTTTGTCCAACATCTCCTGGAGCGTCGATTGGATACTTGCCTCTGTAGGCAATTCCGATAGGGACATATTTTGCATAACGGCATGAACAACTGTCCCTTTCTCTGCCGCCGTCAGTTTCTTCTCTTCCATAAATCTCGGTCTACGCCAAATCGAAGGAACTGGTTGACTGGTTACTGTCGCAGGCCCCAGTATTGATGTGATATCCACAGAGTTCGGTGACTCCAACTCATCTGCGATTCGGTTAATATCAGATAATCGTTTCATCTCCGAAACGGTCGTTTTGGCAAAATGTTTAGGCGCGTCTGGAAAATCATATTGCCAGGATAAACGCTCATCTAAAGCATCTTTCCATTTCCCCGATGTAGTGACAACCTCTCGTTGCTGAATGGCCATAAATCGATCCTGATCTGGCTCGAATGCCGAATCTACTAACACATCTAATTGCTGTAAGCTTTCTGGCGTAATGACAGATAGTTTCCATTGCGAGGAATCACGCAGTAAACGTACTTCAGAAGACATATCACTAATGCCAAGTCTATCTCGCCACAAGGCTGCATCCGGATGACGAAGCAATGCCGGTCCTACCCAATCCAGATAGCTCTTCGCTTTAGCCAACTCAAAATCAGGCAAGTACCAAGCCTCTCTTGATAAGTGACGTCCCCATCCGCGCAGAAGTTTATCGAGAGATTTCACAGTACCTAATAGGTACAATTTCTCGCGCGCTCTCGTAAGAGCGACATAAAGAACTCGCATTTCTTCAGCAAGAAGCTCTAGCTTCAGCCTCTTTTTAATGGCAAGTGAAGGTAACGTCGGGTAACTAACACGAAGCGTCGTATCTACAAATCTCGGCCCAAAGCCAAGCTCTTTATGCAATAAAAATGCCTCATTCAAATCGCGTTGATTAAACATTTTCGCCATTCCCGCTACGAATACCACAGGAAATTCCAAACCCTTACTCTTATGAATAGACATAATTCGTACAACGTCTTCCTGTTCCCCCAACGCACGCGCGGTTCCAAGATCGCCTCCGCTTTCTTTCATCCGCTCAATAAATCGTAAAAAGCGGAATAATCCACGCAAGGATGTACTCTCATATTGTCTAGCTCTATCATAGAGCGCCCGTAAATTGGCTTGTCTTTGCATACCGCCAGGCAGACCGCCAGCGAAATCATAATAGCCGGTTTGTCTAAAGATGCTCCAGATCAAGTCAGCAAGTGAGCCCTGCCTCGCGTCATTACGCCATTGTTCTAATTGTTCTAGAAACACGGTCAATTTCATCGACAACTGGTCATTCTCATTCTGGGTATTTTGCCCAGCAGTCCGCAGTACAGACTCATAGAATGCTACAGATTTATCCGCAACTCGAATTTGTGCTAAATCTTCCGCAGTTAACCCCACCATAGGTGATCGCAAAACAGCAGCCAAAGGTACGTCCTGATACGGATTGTCGATAACCTTCAATAAGGAGAGCATCGTCTCGACTTCGGTTGCCGAGAAGTACCCTGTGCTGAGCTCAGCATAAGCAGGTATTCCCTGCTTCTTCAGCTCGTCGATTATAATGGGAGACCATGCTTGGGTTGCTCGGAGTAAAATTACGATATCCCTGTAGGTTACCGGCCGATTGCCGCCAGTTCTTTTATCAAAAACCTGAAAAGCTCCTTGATTCTCAGCACCTAACAAACCCTTGATTTGAAGAGCGATGGTACGTGCCTCCAACTGTGCGGTTTCCAGTTCTTCTGCTTCTATTGCAGGATCCGCAGCATTCTCAGCGCTTTCAGCGTTAAACTCTTCACTATTTTCTTCCGATTCTTCCGTAAACGCATCACTTTTGTCAGCGCCGTCTTTCGCACGGTCAATGATCAGCATCTCCACAGAACAATCGGATAGCGAAGGCGGATATCCCGCTCCATAGACCAGCTCTGCACGCTCATCATAAGCAATTTCACCAACAGTTTCATTCATCATTTGTTTGAAAATAAAGTTAACTGCATCGACGACTTGCAGACGACTTCGGAAATTTCTAGCTAAGTCAATTCTCCCACCGTTCATTTCTCCACCAGATGTTGACTCTTTGTTAGAACGATACGCTTTGTATTTCTCTAAAAACAGACCAGGCTCTGCTAGTCGAAACCGATAAATACTTTGCTTCACATCGCCGACCATAAACCGATTCCCAGGTTTAGCTGTTGAAATCAACTCAACAATGGCTTCTTGGACACGATTCGTATCCTGGTATTCATCCAGAAGCACTTCAGCAAATTGTTTCCGATACGCTTGTGCAGCCTCCGAAGGATATAACTCGCCAGGCATGGACCCAGGTGCACTAAGAATTTGCAAGCAGTAATGCTCCAAATCAGCAAAGTCAATCAGACCCTTCGCTGCTTTAGCCGCTTGGTATCTTGCGCCAAAATCAACGATAAGATCGACAAGGACGTGCAATATAGGAGCCATTATGGCAATTTCTTGATGAAATTGCTCTGGTGTCCGGCCGAACAATTCTTCTTTTAATTTGTTAATTTGATCCTTGGCCTTGTTCCGTAGTTCTTTGACTTCTTCTTGCAGTCCTTTATCATAATCATCGCCTTTGCAGGCTTTGAGCTTGCCGAACTCAACCGTCTGAAAACCAAGATACAAGACGGACCATGGGTATGTCGTTGTTTCCAGCAAATTCTGAACGAGCAACAAATCATCGCGTAAATTATCGATATATGGAGCAGGACCTCCTGGGGATTCTGCGATATGGATGGCTTGTCCTAGCAAGTCCGCTGCTCCCTCAAGTTCAAGGGAAAGATCACGAATAAGACTTTGCTCCCATAGTGAATAATCCACAGGTGCAGATGTCGCGGCAACATAAGGCAAGGCTTCTTCAACAATCGCTTTTGCCTCATCCACGTTCTCTTGGTCAGCTTGATGTGCTCGCGGCCCGAACATAGAAGCTGTTCCTCTTAACCAGTGCTCTGGCCAAGGATGACTGCGAGATACATCGTATAATTTCTGAATGAGCTGCATAATTGCGCTATCGTTGCGCTCACCACTGAAAGAATCCACCAATTGCCAAAAGGCACTGTTCTCAGCACTTGCCGCATAATATTCTTCTAGCATCTCGCCAAGCAGATCTTGACGAAGTAAATCTGCTTCTGTTTCATTCGCAATCCGAAAGCCAGGGTCTAATTGGATAAGACTAAAATAACGTTGTACAACCTCTAAACAAAAGGAGTGAAGCGTAGTAATGGACGCTTTCCCCATGAGTGCTAACTGCTTACGCAAATGTTGGGAATGCGGCTGTTTCATGAGTTCTTTCTCAAGCGCTTCTCGAATACGATGCTTCATTTCGGAAGCTGCAGCCTTCGTAAAGGTAGCAACGAGTAATCGATCTACATCGATTGGCTCCCACTCGTTGGAGATCCGTCGGATGATACGTTCAACGAGTACGGCAGTCTTTCCCGAGCCCGCAGCAGCGGCAACCAACATATTCTGACCCTTGAGGGTTATCGCGTCCCATTGATCATCCGTCCATGTACTACCGATAGGTTTAGGTTCTTGCTGTTGTGTCACCTGATACGCTCCTCTCTACCTTCACGACTGGCCCACCTGCGCAGCCAACTCCGTCCATACTTGATCCTTCGCACGTGGTCGAAAGACTTGGATCTCATTCCCTTCAAATAAGGGATCTATTTGACAAATCGACGTATACGAGCAATGCTGGCAGGCTGATTTTTTCCCTAATCGATAAGGAGCAATATCTACATGCCCGTCTGTAATGTTCGTACCAATTTGTTTTACTTGTTTGCGTACATAGGTCCGCAGCGTATCCCACTGCTCGTCCGTCGCTACTGATGAAGTCGAGTAAAAACTCCCATCTTTCTTTAAAGCAACAGGGATAAGTTGTGAATGCCCCGAGCTATGGATTAGCTCATCATCCATCAATCCAGCTACCTCAGCATCAGCTGTAATCAAACCCTTCATTTTGAAACGTTTGCGCAGCTCTTTCTCGACGGAGGCAGGATCAAGAGCATTCTTTTGTTGGAGCATTGGATTATGCACATGGAAATATAGCACACCTGCTGGCTTCGCTTGGGCACCAAGCCATGTCTCTGCGTGCGTAAGAATAACGTCCAAGTAAGTCAGCATTTGCAAGGATAATCCGTAGTACACTTCGGAAAGCTGCAAAGCTGTTTGACTGGATTTGTAGTCAATCACTCGTAAAAGCACACCGTTCTCTCCATCCGCTCGATCCACACGGTCGATTCGTCCGATAATCTCCATCGTACAACCGTTTTCCAATTCAAAAGTTAGCGATGGTAAATCCTTGCCTGGCCCAAAATCAATCTCCAATCCTAGCGGTTGAAATTGACCATGTTTGGCGTGTTCGCCGAGAATAACTGCTGCCCTACCTACCACTTGCTTCAGTTTCCGGGCTATATATGCGTATCGACTTGAACTAAGTAGAATTTCTCCTTGAAGTCTCGGTGCGAGCTCATCCACAACTTGTGCGGACCTCTCCATACATTGCTCGGCGGAAAGAGAACCCCAATCTAGCTGGTCCTGCTGCAGCTTTTGAACGAACTGATTCAATGCTGCGTGGAACAATTGACCGATATCCGGAGCATCCAAACGATAGACACGACGTTCTTGCAGCCTTAGGCCATGAGATATGAAGTGCGAGAACGGACATGCTACATATTTCTCCATTCGCGAGACGCTGGCACGTAAGTGCTGACCATATAACATTTTGCTCGTAGAGGTGGTAAGCCCCTTCTCTTTGTTCGTATATTGCAACGCCATTACCAGCGATTGTAGTTTCGTCTGCCACACGGGTTGTTCCGCGTACCAATTGTACGCATCCCACCATAGCTCCGATATACGGCCACCGAGCATCCAATGTTTCATACGAACAGCCAAATAAGAGATCGCCTGTGTCGGATGCGACAAATAGGCAGCTTGCTCACTTTCGGGAGCTTCTGCAGAAGGTTCTGCCAGAAGTAGAGGTTCTTCCGTACCTGGAAAAAGCTGTCGCATTTGTCTGATCAGTTCTGAAGGCAACAACGATTTCCCTTCTTCATCTGCTAACGGATAACTCATCCAAAGCCGCTTACCAGGTACAGTCAACGATGTATAGACGATAAATTGCTCATCCAACAACTTTCGGCGGCTTCCATCCGCCATTGGCAACCCCGAATCCATGAGAACACTGCGTTCTGCTTCTGTGAGCACACCTTTTTCAGCCATTTGCGCAGGAATAACCCCATCATTCACGCCTAAAATATACGCATACCGAATCCCGCTTGAGCGAGTTCGATCCATACTTCCGATCAGCAACTGATCCATCGATGGCGGAACTAATCCCAGCTTCATGCTTTCCATCCCTGTTTCAATCAGGCCGTTAAACAGCTCCAAAGAAAGTTCATCATCACCCATGGTTTCCACCAATTGATCCAGCATATCCATGACACTGTTCCACATTTGACCATGCTCGCGAGCCTTCTCTGGCTTACCATCACGTGTTGCTTGCTGTGTCCATGCTTCTAATTTCTCTGGCGCTTGAACGGTGACCAATAACTCATAAACCGCTTCAACCTGAGCTTTGACCGTACGCGCTTGTGAAAGGCGATTGGATAACGCAAGCAATGGACTAACAACCCACGATTTACTCGTATTTAAAGCCTGAAGCTCCGCTGTTTGTTCATTTACCTGATCATCCGCTTGCTCCAAATTGGCACGAAACTTATACGTCCATGGCTTACCATCCGTCCATCTATAACCATGAATCCCGAATGCAAGTACATAATTCTCTAATTTATCTAACTCAGTTCTTTGTGTTGTCGCATCAAGGGGGAGCAGTAAATCCGTTTTGATACAACGGAATACGGCATCGTAATGCCAATTATGCTGAATAACCTCGAGCGCCGAGCGAATGAATTCCACGAGTGGATGATGCAGCACTGAACGCTTCTGATCGAAAAAGTGAGGGATCTCATAATCCGTAAGTACCATGTTTAACAGATCTTGATACCCTTCCATATTCCGCACCATGATCGCCATTTCACGCCAGCGCACACCATGCTCCCGAACTAACTGAAGCATGTCACGCACTGCGCCTTCAACCTCCGCACGACGATGCACTGCTTCCCTAATAACGAGCTGGTCGGCAATCTTCTCTCCTGGAGAAGGCTTATATTTCGGTGCTCCACCACCGATTCGACGATCGAAATTCTGCTCTAAATAAGCAAGTGCTGGACTATCCTCATATCGTGGAGAACGCTCTTGATCGAGATGTATAACTTCAGCTGCATCAAGTCCAAGCTGCCATATCATATCTTGCAAACGTACCATCGTCGTAGCTGTGGGATGAAATAAATCCAATTCATCCGGGGTATCCCCCGCTTGCAGTTCGCGATCCAGACATAACGTAATCGTTACTTGCTTACAAGCAGCAAATAAGGCACCAAGCACCTTGAATTCTTGAGGCGTAAAGCCATGAAATCCATCAATCCAGACTGACGCTGAACGCAAATAAACCGAGTTCGGCACTTGCTCTGCGAGCAGCGTCAAGTAATCTTCGCCGTCCAAATACTGCTTCGCAAGCTCTGCCTCAAATTGGCGATACACCAGTTGAATATCATGCATTTTGTCCCGCAGTAAGCCGTGTTCACCAAGGTTAGTTACGCGTTTATTCTCGTGCGTTTCCAGCTGTTCAGCCGTCACACAATAGCGTTTCATTTCTGTAAAGAGCTGATTTAGTCGATCTACAAAGCCCATTTGCTCAGCAGAATGACCAAAGAGCCGGAGTTTATCCTTGTATTTATGTAAAATGCTAGTTAACAGCAGTTTCTTACCTGTATCATCTATAGGCAGTCGCGCTGTACCGCCTTCTTCTTGCATAACACGCCATGCTAATCGGTGAAAACTTAACACTTGCGCGCGGATCATTCCGCGAATACTTGGATCCGATACCAGTGCATGCTCAGCTTGAAATGTAGCTTGTTCAGGAACAAGCAAAATCAACGGATCACCTTCAGGCGCCGATGCCAGCTGCTCTTTCATTTCCGTTAGACAGCGTTCACTCTTGCCGCTTCCGGCTCTACCAATCACGAATCGAATGGACATTCAAGGCCTCCTAACACTTTCCGTCGGAAAGCTTGCTTCGTAAGCAATTCTCGTATTCAATCTCTCTATTCTATCATATTTCTAGTGATGAGTCGGCGTGGTAGATGATGGAGGGGAATTTAAGGGGTTTAATCGGTGATCAATATGCGAACGTATATTCTATTAGTATAGCATGGAACGCAAAAAACGAAAAGGAATACTCTATGAAACTACTTTGTAATTCGATCATTATAACACTACATTACGGAACTACTTCACTCCTGATCACATTAGCGCTTCGTCGGGAGTAGCTTTAGTCCGATTTATGAGACTGTCGATTAATTTTAGCCAGTAGTACTTATTTACTCTACTAAGAATATTGTTAAGGTAATTTGCGGTCTATAGTACCGTAATAAAGCTTTCTCTTTACCTTATTTGCTACATGACTTGCGAAACGGGCATACGGGAACTAGGGAGACGTTTTCTTACGAATCCCAGCACGAGCGGTTTTTCTTGTTTAACAAACTGTTTGAGATTAACGACCATGCTCACGAGTTTCACATACGTGCGGCGTTTCTCTCTTGAGTATACGCGGGCGTGTCCGAGGCCGTTATGGTTTTTCATCTCGTTATTCTTGCGTTCAACTGCATTTCGCATAATAAACAACCTTACGGCCTCATCTGTCTCATTGAATGCTTTGGCTCTCTGGAACTCTTCGTAGTAGTCACTAATGAAGACGGTTCGGCCAGAGGCACTCTCTGTGCATTGTTCACGTAACGGACAAGCGTTGCAAGTTAATTTAGGAAATTTATACTGTTTCCCTTCAATCTTACGATTATCTACAGCATTGCTCGTCATCACTTCAGCAGGGCAGGTTACGGTTTTGGCCTCATGGTCATAAACAAATAAGTCGTTTGAATACAAGCCGGTAGGGTTGGAGTTTACTGTTTTGAGTGGTGCAACCAAAGTGATATCGTCCGTAGTGAAGGCTTGGCGATGACATCCATATCCGTAGGCGGAATCCGCTACAACCGCTTCAGGGTTAACATGATGCCTTTCTCGTATTGTGTTCACAAGCTCTTGCAGTTGTTCTCCGTCCGGCTCATTACAAGCAATAGGCTCTGCAAGCAGCACTATGTTGTGAGTCGCCGACGTAACCACTTGAATTTTGTCCCCGACAAACATTTTCGCCCTTTTCTTGGCCACACGCGCATCCGGATCGACGCAACTAAGTAGCCGATCTGCCGGACGTTCTTTGCGAGGGCGTTTCTTGTAGGTGCCATCTGGATCATCCGGATAACCTGGCTCTGTATTCTCGGAAAGGATACGAAACAGAATCCCTTGTCTTTCCAGCGAAACAAGCTGTCGTTCACGATTGTTCCACGACCAGAACATGGAGCGAATGGTTTCTTTCTCAAACCAATATAGTAGCCCATAAGCAAGGACAACCAACTTGCTGAACGAGACGGCGCTTTCTTCTGGCGTAGGATTGACTGGTACTTTATCGGTCAATACCCGCAGGTCCAATTCAATTCCAAGCTGCCGATACAGCATGCTGTGGGCACGTTTGAGGTGATTGATTACCCGAAGAACGGCTTGCTTGATGAGACGATAAGCCGACAGCCGCGCCACATGTCCGTCCGTATGAAACGAGTCGACTAGCCATATATCCTTATTCTGTCCCCACAAACCTATTTGTTTGGCTTGAGCAAGAATATGGTGATGACAAGTGTCAAAAAGAACAGACCCCATCCGTTCGCGGTCGAGGCCAATGGTGCTGTGGTCGAATCCGATGAAGCTTACCGGCAGACCCAGAAACCGCTTAATGAACAAATCTCCGATAACGCGCTCTTCCATTTCGCGGTCGGAGAGATTGTAATAGCGTTGTACGATATGGAGTTTTAACTTTAACGAAGGGGCGTAAGGCTTTGGTCCACGAGTAGAATAGAGCGGAGCACAGATTTCATCCGCAAAACTGAAGTCGAGCAGTTCAGCCGCTCGGCTCCAGATAGGATGAGCTGGTAATACCGAATAGACTTCCAAGTCGGCGAATGATATTTGCTCCAACTGCTTGTAACGAATCTGTTTCAAAAACAACGCCCCCTCTCACAACTATTTATATTATACCATGTATGAGGGAGTATTAGAGAGAAAACAGAAGTAAACACGTTATTTTATTGGGATTTTGGAGAGATGAAATTCGAGAATTAATCGACAGTCTCTTTATCCGAATTAATACAAGATTTACTTGTAATAACAGTCCAGTAGTCCGATTCTGCCGAACTATTTACCATTTTTCCCCATGTGACAGTTATTTGAGTCGATTTAGTTAGGCTTTTTAGGACTATTTTAGAATTTTTGAAACAGACAGTGGGAATAATTCGGCATTTTCGGACTAATAGATGCCAGAAGAGTAATCTGAACTTATTCTAGTAGAAAAATCGGACACTTGTGAGACAATTCGACTATGAATCCTCTGCCTACGCAACAAAAAAGCAAAGCCAGATTAACCGACTTTGCTTACTTCACCTTTATTTGCTGCGCACTTCAAAAATCGCAAACTTCAAATAATGTCCTTCATCCACGCCTAGAATACGCGGGTGATCCATCCCTGCGCCACGGAACTCAATTAAGCGTAGAAGCTTGCCTGCATCCGTTGCCGCTGCATGAATCGTTTCAAGGAATAACTCTGGATGCATGTGGTACGAACAGCTTGCTGTGACGAGATAGCCCCCTTCATTCACAAGCTTCATCCCGTGCAAATTGATGTCCTTATAGCCGCGGCAAGCCCCTTCTACCGCACTTTTGGTCTTAGCGAAGGCCGGTGGATCTAGAATAACTACGTCCCAAGTGCGCCCACCTGAACCTACAGGCTTCGAGGTGTCTATTTTGACCTGTCCTGCTGCACCAGCCACAGAGCGAAGCTTGCGCTCATCCAAGCCCTTCACCTGCGTACGCAAGTACTCAAATGCATCCGCGACGACGAATTCGACGCGATCCTCGAAGCCATTCAACGCAACGTTCGTACGCGCACTTTCAATCGCATGCTCGGAGATATCGAGGCACGTTACTTTTTTTGCTCCAAATTGACAAGCATTAAGTGTGAAGCTTCCTGTATGAGAGAAACATTCCAACACCGAAGCGCCGTCCCACAGAGGAAACGTAACTACTTTGCCATTCGCGTTTACTGGGAGCATTTGCGTTACACCATTCTCTTCGACTTCCGTCAAATTGATGCCGCTGCGGTGACCCCAGCCAGTCATCAAAGGAGCGATCGCCGCTCGATTCTCACGTTGGTCGAAGAAGTAACCTGTCTTCTGTCCTTCCTCAATATCAACGCGAATGCGAAGGCCATTTTCTAAAATATCAACATGCTTCGCACAATCGCCATACAAAAGTCCCTTTGTCTGTTTCAGACCTTCCAGTTCACGAATGGAAACGTCACTTCGTTCGTAGATCCCTACTGGCTTCATAACTTGTACCAGCGCTTCCACGATATGGTCTCGGCACAGGTCCATTCCCAAAGTCAAAAGTTGAACAACCAATGTGTTCTCGAATTTATCAACAATAAGTCCTGGTAGGAAATCAGCTTCCCCATATACCAGACGATACGACTGCGCTCCTTTCACAAAGCGCTGGCGATGTAGGAAACAACGTGTGAATCTTTCGACGAAAAACTCCTTCGTCATCGCCTCAATCGGGCTATACGATACAATACGTACCGTAAGCTGTGAAGCTTCGTTGTAATAACCGGTTGCCAGATATTTGCCTAGGTGATTCTGAACGGATACGAGCTGTCCAGGCACAATGTCCCCATCCGTACGCTCAATTTCACTCTTATACACCCACGGATGTCCTTGCTCCAATCGGGGTTTGCGTTTCTTATGTAAAAATACTGCTGCCATTATTTTAGCCGTCCTTTGCGTGAAACCGTTCACCTATACCATCTGGCTTGTCATGCTTGTCTTTACGGTCACATATATTGGTTGAAAACGTCGTACGCTCACGAAAAGGAGAACTTCTCATGATTCATGCTATTATCTTGCCTGTTGCTACAGGCTTTATCTTGTTTCTGTTCGGAATGAAGCTAATGGAAACCTCGCTTCAGACCTGGGCTGGCCCCCGCCTCCAGCTGTGGCTGGAGCGGTTTACCCGAACACCGGTGCGCGGTCTTCTCACCGGCACCGTGCTCACTGCGGCGCTGCAGAGCAGCACCGCCATCACAGTCATCGCCATCGGCCTCGTCGGCGCTGGCGTCCTGTCCTTCCCGAGAACACTAGGCGTGATTCTCGGAACGAACATCGGCACGTGCCTCACCACTGAGCTGATCGGGCTCAGCTTGGGTGGCATCGGTGTGCCGATCCTAATCGCCAGCGCCAGCGTTTGGCTGGCGAGCTGGCTGGCAGGGCCCTTGCCGCCTGCAGCGCAAGGGCTTGGCCTAGATCAGACCGCCGCTGGGCACGGCGGCCGCCAATGGCTGCGCAGCGTCCGCTACGGCTCGCTGGCGGTGGCTGGCTTCTCTCTCGTGCTGCTCGGCATCGAGATCATGCAAACCATCGGGCCTGCGCTGCAGTCCCGCGGTCTATTCGCCTGGTTCGTGCACCAGGCGCAAACGAGCCTGCTCTGGGGCATCCTCGCAGGCGCAGCGGTGACTGCGCTCGTGCACAGCAGCGCAGCCGTCATAGCGATGGCGATGAGTCTCGCCGCCACAGGGGCTATCCCCGTCGAGCTCGGGGTTGCCATTACCATCGGTGCCAACGTTGGCACCTGTGTCACTGCCGTGATCGCTGGCATGAGCAGCTCACGCGCCGGGCGTTATGTCGCCTGGTCGCATGTGCTGCTGAATGTGGGAGGCGCGATCCTCTTTTATCCTTTTATTCATGTGCTCGTTAGTCTTTCAGGACTACTTGCTGATGACGCCGCTTCACAGATTGCCCGTTCCCAAACCATTTTCAACATCGTAGGCTCCCTAGTTGCGCTGCCTCTCTGCTATCTTAGTATGTGGAAGCGCCTTGAGTTCCGTTCACAATAGCTACACCGGAGCTAGTCCCTAATCTCGTTGCTCCTGCTTCAATCATCGCAATCGCTGTCTCTACATCGCGAACACCACCAGAAGCTTTAACGCCAATCGTACTGGATACATGTTGACGCATTAAGCGAACATCTTCTACCGTAGCTCCACCAGGTCCAAAACCAGTCGATGTTTTCACGAAATGAGCCCCAGCTTCTTCCGAAAGTCGACAAGCTGTTGCTTTCTGCTCATCATTCAGGAAACCTGTTTCCATGATCACTTTAACGATAGCTTTACCTTTTACCGCATCCACGACTTGCTTGATATCGGAACGAACCGCATCCAGTTGTCCTTCCAAAAGCAATCCAATTGGCAAGACGGTATCGATTTCAGCAGCGCCATTTTCCACAGCTTTTGCCGCTTCGAACGCTTTAACCTCACTTAAGCTCGCGCCAAGTGGGAAGCCAACTACCGCTGCAACCTTAACGCCAGTCCCTTCCAAAGCTTTGGCAGCTGTTGCCACAAACTGAGAATTCACACACACACTGAAAAATTGATGCTGCGCAGCTTCCTCACACAATTTGTGAATTGCCGCTGTGCTTGCATCTGCTTTTAATAACGTATGGTCAATATAACTAGCAATTTCTTTCGCGTTCAATGTCATTATGAAGCACCTCATCTGATTTAGTCATTTCATCCTTATCCCTAAGCTCCCGTGTAATCGAGAAAACCTCTATCGCAGTCATTCAAAAGGAACGACCACGCGTAGAGGTGGGTAATTGCCTTGCAACTTCACTTACAAATTCACTACGCCTTCAAGAATGCGTACGAGTTGACCCTTGCTTTCATTGACACCGGCTTCCGTAACCTTCACACGGCATACTTGACCGATCATATCTTCCGATCCATCAAAAACTAACTGCACATAGTTATCGGAATAACCACTATACAATCCGCTATCTGGAGCGCCTTTGTAGGTGCGTTCAGGAATGACTTCCAACACTTGCCCAACAAATTTCTGCGCGTAGGCTAATTGCATTTTCTCAGATAGATCAATGAGTTCGTGAACACGCGCATTTTTGATTTCTTCATCCACTTGATCCTCCATCCGTGCAGCAGGTGTACCTGTCCGCTTGGAGTAAGGGAAAACGTGCATTTCGGAGAACTTCATTTGCTCCATAAACTTGTAACCGTCACGGAACATCTCTTCTGTTTCACCTGGGAAACCAACAATAACATCCGTCGTGATGGCGACGTCTGGCATAATTTCGTGCAGACGCTCAATTTTACGAGCGAACTCAGCAGTCGTATATTTCCGACGCATACGCGCAAGCACTTGATCATCCCCCGCTTGCAATGGGATATGCAGATGACGGCACATTTTGTCCGAGGATTTCAGAACGTCAATCACTTCATCTGTAATTTGGCTAGCTTCAATCGAAGAAATCCGAATGCGCTTCAAGCCTTCCACTTTATCCAAATCCTTCAGAAGCTTCGCCAAGCTGTAGTCTTCAATATCTTCGCCATAGCCCCCAGTATGAATACCTGTGAGTACGATTTCTTGATAGCCTGCTGCAACCAGTTGCTCCGCTTGGGCAATTACGCTTTGCGGTTCCCGACTGCGCATGAGTCCACGTGACCATGGAATAATGCAGAAGGTACAGAAATTGTTGCAGCCTTCCTGAATTTTCAGAAAAGCCCTTGTACGATCAGCAAAATCAGGCACGTCCAATTCTTCGAAAGTGCGTGTTTTCATGATGTTGCGAACAGCGTTAATCGGTTGACGATCCGACTCAAATTGCTTCACAAGCGGAATGATTCTCTCACGATCCTGCGTCCCGATCACCATGTCCACACCTGGAATCGCCATAATTTCAGCTGGTGACGTCTGCGCATAACAGCCTGTTACAGCAACGATTGCTTCTGGATTACGACGAATCGCACGACGAATCATTTGGCGACTTTTCTTATCCCCCGTGTTCGTTACTGTACATGTGTTAATTACGTAGACATCCGCAGTATTTTCGAAATCGACTTGATCATAGCCCTCATTTTTGAAAAGCTGCCAAATTGCTTCTGTATCATAAAAGTTTACTTTACATCCTAGTGTATGAAACGCTACCGTTGCCATTTTCGCTTATCCTCCCATTTCTCCGGTTTCATAGAACAGACACGTAAGGCCGACCATTGCAGCCGTCTCCGTCCGTAAAATACGATTCCCCAGCGAAACCGAGCGAAAGCCAGCTTCTTCAGCTTGCTTAATTTCTTGCTCTGTGAATCCACCCTCGGGGCCTACCGCAATCAACACTTGCTTACCTGGTGCAATTTGCCCTGCTGATATCGCGGACTGAATCGCAGGTTTCAGTTGTTGACCATCTTCTTTCTCATAACAAATCCAAGCGACATCCGCTTCCTTCGCCCGTTGTAACAGTTGCTTCCATGCGTAGACGGATTCAATCTGCGGCACACGGTTGCGATGGGCTTGCTCTGCCGCTTCTTTCGCGATTTTCTGCCAGCGCTCCGTGCGCTTAGCTTCTTTCTTCGCATCGTACTGTACAATGGTTCGTTCCGATAAAAAAGGAAGAAACCGGGCTGCCCCGATCTCGGTCCCTTTTTGAATAATAAGCTCCATCTTATCGCCTTTGGGTAAGCTCTGTGCAATCCATACGTCAACTGACGCTTCCGCATCCATCGCGAGCTCTTCCACGATTTCCGCGGTAACAGCTCCCTTATCCAGATGAGTGATCCGAACGAGCACCTCACGATCCACGCCATTGCTGCAGATCACTTGATCTCCTACTTCTGCTCGCATGACGCGACCTAGATGATGAGCGTCGTCACCCTCAATGGTGACTGTTTGTGTAGAAGGATGGAACTGCTGGGGCGGAAGAAAATAACGTTGCATAGTCAAAGCCTCTCTATCTTCGTTCATGTGAACTTCATTTGAACAGCTTGTGGTAGGTAGAACTTCCACACACCATCATACCTCGTTTGAGTCCGAAAATCCATATAGAACTATCTGGTGAGGTTACATGCCCAATATGGAAGTAATCACAATCGCAAATTGGTTAATAATGTCATCACCTAAACGTAGGTATGGATCTAATGTAACTCGACGCAATGGGCCAATAAATACAACTAAGAGGAAAATGACTGATGCCCATTGTTCAAATTTTTGAAGTGCCTCCGTATACCTGAGGTTTACCAAATCTTGAATAATTCGATAACCGTCAAGCGGTGGAATTGGAATTAAATTGAACATAAATAGTGTTATATTAATCTTCAACATCAGCTGCAAGAACAGAACAATCGCATCTGCGCTTCCCTTGGACATCCCATCTAGCCACCCATATTTCTGGAATAGCGCAAAAATAAATAAAGTAATAAAGGCCAAAACTAAGTTGCTAATCGGCCCAGCCGCAGTCACTATAATCCCAAACAAGCGGGGACGCTTGAAATTCCCACGGTTTACAGGCACCGGTTTTGCCCAACCAAAACCAGCAATTAATAGCATAATCGTCCCAAAAAGGTCCAAATGGACCATCGGATTCAACGAAACCCGACCAAATTTATAAGCCGTATCATCTCCTAATTTATAGGCGCTATACGCATGCGCCCATTCATGAATCGTAAACGAAAGCACAAGTACCAATATCACAAACGGCAACGTGCTCCAATCGTAAAATAATAAGCCTCCCATGAGCCAACACCTACAGCTTTCTAGCTACGATCACAACCCAATTCGAATCATAGTTTTTCTCTACGATCGTGAATTTAGCTGCAACCAGTGCTTTTTCTACATCCGCTTCTTTGTTCGTTATGATCCCTGAAGTTATGTAATATCCGCCTTGCTGCAACACCTCGTACACATCATCAACGAACATGACAATAACCTCAGCCAAAATATTCGCAACAACGAGCTGAACAGGAATGGAAACACCTAATCCTGCATCCCCTTCGGACTCGTTTTCTTTAAGTACGCCAAGAAGATCACTAAGTTTCACAGTAATTTGTTCTTCGAGTTGATTTTGCTTCGTATTATCCAACGCACTTGTAACCGCTACGGGATCCAAATCCACTGCAAGTACATGCTTCGCACCAAGCTTAGCAGCTGCAATGGAAAGAATTCCTGAGCCAGTTCCCACATCGATCACATCGTCACCTGGCTGAAGTACCTTCTCCAACGTTTTCAAACAAAGTGACGTTGTGGCATGTGTACCTGTCCCGAACGCCATACCCGGGTCGAGTTCCAAGATTAATTCACCTGGAGAAGCCGTGTATTCTTCCCATGTAGGTTTAATCGTCAAGCGATCGGATACGCGAATCGGTTTAAAATATGTTTTCCATGCATGCGCCCAGTCTTCATCATCGACTTCAACAACCTCAAACGTCGGATTCCCCGTATCAATATCAAAATCCGCCAATTGTTCCACAGACGCCTTCAAATTTGCCAAAACGGGCTCCATGTCGGTGCCATGGTAGAAGTAACCTTTGATTACAGCTCTACCTTCCGGGATATCGTTAAATGGCGTTTCGTATAATTGACCAAACGACGTATCTCTCTCTTTATTTAAGGTACCGGATTCTTCAATGGAAACACCTCCGGCTCCCAATTCATGAACAAAGTTAGTTATCATTTCAATCGCTTCTTCTGTCGTATATACAGTTAATTCTTGCCAAAGCATCGGTATTGCTCCTCCTGTCGGTTATTCCCTATGTAAAATGAACCCATTAGGTCTATTTTCACAAAGAACATTGTACTACACTTCGCTTCTGGGGTAAAATGGAGTCATTCATGTAAGCGCTTTTTTATTTTTCTTAACACAGATCTAACACTTAGGTGCTACATTGAAATAGTCATCATTATTATGTATCGTAAGAACGGAGACATCTTATGCGCAAAACACTTATGGTTCTTCCAATTTTCCTTGCAATGGCACTTATTGCGCCACTGACTACCAAAACCATGATGGCTGATAATTACAGTCAGGTTACAGCTCATCGCGGAAGTTCAGGGACTACTCCTGAGAATACACTAGCTGCGTTTCAACAAGCCATCACCAATCACGCAGGATATGCGGAGTTAGATGTGCAAGAAACGGCTGATGGTGTCGTCATGCTAATGCATGACAATAGTGCATATAGGACGACTGGCATTAACAAAAACATGTGGGAGGTCACCTCAACTGAACTCAAACAAGCAAGTGCAGGAAATTGGTATCATAAGGATTTTAAAGATGAGCATGTCCCCACGCTGGATGAAGTTATTTCACTCGCCAAAGGTCATTTGAAGCTAAATATCGAGTTGAAAAATAATGGCCATGTAGTGGAGCTTGCACAAAAAACAGTGGACATTATCCAATCGCATGATTTTGTAAAAGAATGCACGGTGACCTCTTTCGATACGGAGCTTTTGCATAGGGTGAAAACGCTTAACTCCTCCATTAAGACTGGTCTCATCGTTGGCCAAAACACAGATGGTCTCGAACAACTAATGAAAAGCTCTGATTATGAAGTCATTTCTGCGGCCTATCCCCTTGTGAATGAATCTTTCATGAGGCTAGCCGAGAATAACCATAAAGAAGTTTATGTTTGGACGGTTAATGATACACGGATGATGAGACGGATGTTGGCGCTTGGTGTGTCCAGCATTATTACGAACTATCCGGATAAACTCGTCAACTTGATGAGTGTTGAATAATTACCCACTACTTTCACAGTTAAAAAGCACCTGTCCTGTCGACCCCGAAACTTGAGGTCCAACGGAACAGGTGCTTATTGTTTAAACCGATCCGCCAGCTGTTTCAATTACGCGGATCGCTTGTTCATAACACTTCTCGTCAATGACTGCAGCCAATACAATATCAAGTCCCACCGCATCGACCTCATGATCTTGACTAATCATGCTGTCCGCCATGGACATCTCAATTCCACTGCCGATATCATTCGTAAAACGATCAACCTGTACATCCACTGCACGCAAGGCTTTTAATTTGGAAGCAACACCTTCCGCTTGTTCCGGTGAATGAAAATAGGCAAGAATCCCTCTTTCCGCCATTACTGATCTTCCTGACGATCATCCGCCGCTTGCGCGCGCTCAGCAGCTTCGAAGTCATCTCTATCTGCTACTTCCGCTGAAAATTCAACATCCTCTTCTTTAGCAACTGGCAGATCGCTTTGTCCTTGATTGTTATTCTTCTGATTCATGTACGCATACCTCCAATTATTCCTAATTTCTTTTCATGATAGCCCCATATATCATTTGCGAACGAATATTGTTTTATGCAAGACCAGATCACGTTTACTCCTTTATTTTCTCAAAAGAAGCATCATATAGGCGAAACATCGTTTTGTAACCCGATTCATCAAGTTTAATGCCTACGTCAAGCCTCCCTGTAAGTTGCAACGGACCGGAAGTATACCTTAGTTTCACTGAATCAGGCACGTATACAATCATGATCTTATTCCAGTACGTTTCATCGCCATTATCAAATGGACACTCGGCACCAGGCTTAGGAATCAGTAAAAACCAATGTTTATCGAAGGACAGTACTTCCCCCATAAACCCTTTGATCTGGACGGTTTTCCCATTCAAATCCCAAAACTTATTAGAAGGTGTATCTTGCTTATCCGAATCGAAAAATTCATCCCATTTGAGCTCATTCGACAGTTGCTGTTGTTTCGCTGGAGGCGTTGTAACAGGTTCAGGAGGCTTAGTTGTTGCCTCTGCAGCTATGGGCTTACCACTCTCGATCTGTGCCTGTGGGGAAGCCGTTGGAGGCACGGACGGAACCGCATTGGGCGATACAGATTCTGCAGCTTTTTGAACAGCAGCGCTTGGGCTCGGATTCACAATAGGCGTTGCAAATGGTGTTGCAGCAGGTGTTTCGCTTGGCCTTCCTGAAGGTGTCTCCTTGGGGGAGACAGAGTCGTTTGGTATCGAAGAGGCAACAGCCTCCACATTCGACACGATACTTCCGAAGGATTGCCCTGTAAGCCCAGCTTCCTTTTGACCACAGCCCGAAAGGATAACGAACAAGGCGAACAAACTCAGCCCAGTGATTCTATGTCTATTTTTCATCCTCATGTCACCTCAAGAACGGAATAATTGCAATGGATTCACACGATAAGCTTGAATTGCGGGGCCAATGGACGCGACAATCGCGATCAACAAGGTAACTATGACTAGTAAAGATTCCCCTGGAACGAAAGCCCACGCCTGTATTTGTAGACCTGTATTGGCAAAGACCACATCACGGCTCACAAATCCTCCAATATGTCCAAGAGCAAGCCCCAGCATCAAACCAATCAAAGTTAAAATAATTCCTTCACCAATAAGCGAAAGCCAGATGAAATATTTAGATTTCCCGATGAGTCGCAACAGTGCGACGTCTCTCTTTCGTTCATGTACCGCAGCAGTCAGCGATAGTAAAATGGACCCCGCCGCTAACAGAATGCATATCATCGTCACGAACTTCACTGCTTGTGTCCCTTGATCAACAACATTCACAACATCAGCAATTGCCTTGCTTGTATAAACAGCCTGCACGTTATTGTATTGTGCGAAAACCGTTTTGATCGACTGAGCACCCAGGAGTGATTTCGGTTTAACGACGATCGCAGTAATCTCTTTAGCTTTAGTTGGCTGACTTTCGTGAACAGCCCACGCATAATCCAACGTAGTAAACACTGCTCGATCATCCGATGTATGGAATGGGGGCAATATACCCACTACCGTATAGGTGAATGCATGATGATGTTCTTCTTCCTCTCCATCTTCCTCTACTTCCCCTAAACCTTGTATCAGCCCATGTGCGCCTGCGAAAGTGTCTCCTACATGTAGACCCAAAGAGCTTGCTACATAGGAACCTACAATGGTCTCTCCTAACTTGCCGTATAACTTACCATGTGCCATTTGTTTCGTTGCACCATAACGAGTTAAGAAATATCCGGATTCCATACCAACGATCGGAAAACCATTATAATTATCCCCTGTGGTCATCGCATACGCAGACTCGACGAATTCATTTTTTCGAACATCATCGAGAACAGTGATAGGAATATTGCCCGTCGGCGCACCAATATGGTAGTAGGTATTAAGAGCAAGCTGTGACGCGCTGCCTTTCGCGCCAATCGTGACTTCAAAGGGGCCATAACCTTTTTCAGCACCTTGCTCCACACCTTGGCTGCATAGCAGAAGAAATACAACAAGCGCTGCTGTAATGGCCACAGAGCTAATGGTCAAGAGTGACAAGGTTTTGCGGTGCCAGATATGACTCCATAGCAAGGATATTACTTTCATACCGAAACACTCCTAAGCAGTTCGTTCAGTTCTTGCATATACACACGTTTGGGGAACATCTCAGCGATATGTCGATCATGTGTAACTGTCAGTAAAGTTAATTGTTCATCTCTGCAAATATCCAGCAGCAACGTCATCATCTCGCTCGCTGTTTCCCAATCCAAGCTCCCCGTAGGCTCATCTGCTAATAGCAGGGGCGGTTTGGTGATTAACGCCCGAACGATGGCAGCTCTCTGCTGTTGCCCTCGGGATAGTTGGGAAGGTAGATGCTGCCCACGATCCTGCAACCCAACGCGTTCCAACCAATCATCGAGCATCTTCTTTCTCTCTTGCTTCGTACCGGTGTTAGGCATGATTAATTCAATATTTTGCCTAACCGTTAGCGAAGCTATGAGATGAAAATCCTGAAAAATATAACCGATATTCTCCGCGCGGAAATGATCTCTTTTACTTTCCGTGAGGAGATGAACGGGCCGACCAGCAACCCAAATCTCTCCCTGATCAGCCGTTATGACGCCACTAAGCAGATGTAAAAGCGTGCTTTTTCCGCAGCCGCTCGCGCCCATCAGTGCAATTCTTTCGCCTTTTTGAATTTGCCACTGGGCTACCTGCAAGATAGGTAAACTATGACCATGCAGTTGGAAAGATTTCGATACTCCTTGTAGACTAATCATCCGAAAGCCCCTCGCTTCTATTCGAATCCAAAAGAAAAGAGGACACAGGGAAGGAGCTCCCCATGTCCGTCTGCTCCACTAGATTAATTTTTCACAATACGCTCATTAAAGGAATCCCATGTGTACGTTTTTCCCGTTAGTTGATTAAAGGCTTCTAGCGGCAAATACAACTTACCGTTATCCACATTACCAACCCATGCACTCGCTGTACCGTTCACTGTAATCGCTCCAGAAGAGACTAGAACGGAAACCTTTTGACTATCCTTTGTAAAAGTAACTGTACCAGTCGCTTCATCCCATGCTACTTGAATTCCGAGGGATTCAGCTAATGATCTTGCCGTAAACAACGTTTTGGAATCACGCGTCACTTTGAACATCGGGTACAGATATTTATCTTGAAGCTCTTTCGTTGTGGCTGCTAAATCAGCGCCAATCACTTTCGCACCGCTTTTAGCAATATCCGTATTGTCAATATCACCTTTTACAAGCGCAGCGATCGGACCGTAAGCCCACACACCAACGTCAACCCCTGTATGACCATGCCCTGTCCAACCTACTGCTAGACGCTTCGACACGACTGCATTATAACCGCCACCACGACCGTAGGATGAACCATCACCGTTCAGAATCAATTGTACTTCCTCATCAGATAGATCCGTGAAGCCAATGTTGTCAGCTACGATTTTACGGATATCATCAGCAGTTTGAGCTTTTTTCAAGATGCCATCGATGTATTCATAAGAGTGCTTCTGTTTGTTAAACAAATCAACATTCAATTCATACACATTGTCTCTAGCAAGTGACAATCCGCCTGTTTCATGATCCGCTGATACGACAACAGATGTATTACCATCTTTTTTAGCCCAATCCACTAGCGTTTTGAATGTCGCATCCAACTCTAGCATCTCTTGAATATTCGCAGGAAGATCGTTCGCATGTCCCGCGTGGTCAATACGACCTTGCTCAACTAACAAGACGAAGCCATTTTTATTTTGGGATAAAATATCGAGTGCTTTTTGTGATAATTGTGGTAAAGACGGCACCGTATCCGTACGGTCAAGTACATAAGGAATCTCGGCATCTGCGAAGAGTCCAAGCGCTTTGCCTGCCGTTACTGGAATTGCATCTAAGCCTTTTTTATCAAAAGCCGTTTGGTAGCCCTTTGCTTGAAAATCAGGAATGATATTTTTGTCAGTACGCTTACCTTTGTCCTCTTTCGTCGTGAAGTTAACTTTTCCTCCACCGAAGATAACATCGACTCCACTGTTTAAATATTGCGAAGCAATCGCATTTTGGTTGCTGCGTTGGCGAACATGTGACGCCCATACAGCTGGAGTTGCCCCCGTAATATTGTCAGTTGATACTAAACCAGTTGCTTTGCCTTGCTTCATCGCTGCTTCAATAACAGAAGCATACGGCTTAGCTACATCCCCATTGGATACACTGATCGCATTGTTGTATGTCTTATTTCCTGTTGAAAAAGCGGTCGCAGCAGCTGCAGAATCCGTGACCGTACCTGACTCTGTTGTGTAAGGACTTGCTTCTGAATATGTAGTCGCTTTCCCCACATAATAACCGCCATCCAATTCCAGACGGTCTTTACCCAGGAACTTCTTCGCGTAGTAACGAGCAGCTGTCACTTCAGCTGGCCCCATCCCATCGCCAATCAGAACGATCAAATTTTTAGAAGGAGGTGCTTGAACTGTTGATGGTGTTGTTGAATCTGCAGCGGATACTGTACCTGCTAAACTTAGAGTTAATAAGGAAACTGCCATTCCTGAACCCATTATTTGCTTTAACGCTTTTTTCAAATGTTTTCCCTCCAAAAATAGTATTTCACCTTCCTAGCATAAGCCTCGTAGATTTGGAGAACGTCAAATCCATATGAAGGTATTGTAAATTGGGTTGGAATTGTTAAGGGATGATCAATAGGAGGTGAGAAGGAGAGCTTTCGTTTGGTGACGTCTTTGTCCGTTAGCGTTCCAAATACCATGATTTTAAACAAATAGTGTCTTCTAATGTCCGTTAGGTACGGTGGTGGTAGTGGATGATGCGATGGGTGGTGGGGTTAGGCTATGGATGATGAACGGTTGGCGATTGGTGCTGGGCGATGGCGATGGATGATGAGCGGTTGGCGGTTAGCGGTTAGCGATGGATGCTGGATACTGGATACTGGATACTCGATGCTGGGCGATGGTACGAGGTACCTGGTGGGGCTGGTATGTATTCGGGTCGCCCAATAGTCGAAAGCATCTCCTAACGGACACAGAAGACGCTAATTCGGTTAGTGATCACCTTTTCAAGAACTAACGGACACTGTTGCAGCTATTTCGGCGAAATTGCCACTTATAAGCTGATTTTCACCCCAATAGTGACGTCTGTGTCCGTTAGCGTTACAAATACTATGATTTTAAACAAATAGTGTCTTCTATGTCCGTTAGATGGCGGTAGGGGCGCTGAGGGCTGGAGGGCTGGGTGTCTGGTGAGAGGTAACTGGTGAGAGATGTCTGGTCAGAGGTGTCTGGTCAAGGGTTCGGGCAAACCTCCTCACATCTTATTCTCCAATGATTTTTCAACGCAAAAACACCTCAAACGTGTGAATGAACAGATTAAATCTGTCATCCACGCACTCGAGGTGCTTTAGTTTGCTAATCGCCTAAGAAGGCTCTTTTCATACGTTCAAAAATAGACTGGCTTTGCTCATGCGTATGCTCGCCGCTTTGCTTGCCGAACTGACGCAGCAAATCCTTCTGATCTTCTGACAAATTCGTCGGTGTCATCACGATGACTTTCACGTGTTGATCCCCTTGACCGAATCCACGAAGATGCGGAACGCCTTTGCCTTTCAGACGGAAGTACGTATCGGTTTGCGTACCTGCTGGAATCTTGAGCTTCACTTTCTCAGTTAGCGTAGGGATTTCGATTTCATCACCTAGCGCCGCTTGCATGAAAGTCAATGGCACTTCACAGTACACATCGTTGCCTTCACGTTGGAAGAACTCATGATTTTTCACACGAATAACAACATAAAGATCACCAGACGGGCCTCCACGTGTTCCGCCTTCGCCTTCACCAGAAACGCGAAGTTGAGCGCCATCATCTACACCAGCTGGAATCTTAATGTGAATAGTACGCGTCTTTTTCACTTTACCAGCGCCATGACACGTTCCGCATTTTTCTTTGATGATTTTACCGGAACCATTACATGACGTACACACGCGGCGATTCACAATACGGCCAAATGCTGTATTCTGAACCACTTCTTGTTGTCCGCTACCATGACAGCCGCCACATGTTTCTGGCTTTGTTCCTGCTTTGGCACCCGAACCATGACATGTATCGCAATTCTCAGTACGCGGAATGTTGATATCCATTTCTTTACCGAAAATGGCTTCTTTAAATTCCACGGTCATCGTGTATTGCAAATCATTACCCCGTTGTGGGGCATTCGGATTACGACGATTACCACCGCCGCCGCCACCGAAGAACATATCAAAGATATCCCCGAAGCCGCCGCCGAAGTCTTGACCGCCGCCAAATCCTTGATTCGGATCTACGTGACCGAACTGATCATATTGCGCTTTCTTCTGATCATCGCTCAGAACATCATAGGCATCTTTCGCTTCTTTGAACTTATCTTCTGCATCTGCCGCTTTATTCACGTCAGGGTGATATTGACGTGCCATTTTACGGTAAGCCTTCTTGATCTCTTCCTGTGAAGCATTCTTCCCGAGACCTAACACCTCGTAATAATCACGTTTACTCACTTGTTCCACTCCCATGTTCAAGACTACAAACGGAAAGTCAAAGCCGTGGAGAAACTCCATTGGGCTTTGACTCTAACGTTCCATGCGTAACAAACAGTGTTTAAAAAACTTCTTTAAACTTCTATTTAGTTAGAATATGTTTATTTCTTAGGTTCGTCAACCACTTCGTAGTCTGCGTCTACAACATTTTCTCTGCCTTTAGGAGCTTCGCCTGCGCCAGCATCAGGACCTGGGCCTTGATCTTGGGAAGCTTGCTCATATAATTTAACAGAAAGTTGTTGAATGACTTCAGTCAATTCTTCTGTTGCTTTTTTGATCGTTTCAAGATCGTTGCCAGCAAGAGCTGCTGTGACTTTCTCTTTCGCAGCATTCGCTTTGTCGATCTCACCTTGGTCTACTTTATCGCCAAGATCTTTGATCGTTTTGTCAACGGAGTACACCAATTGATCAGCTTCGTTACGTGCTTCTACAAGCTCTTTACGTGCGCGATCCTCCTCAGCATGTGCTTCCGCATCTTTCACCATTTGTTCAACTTCGCTATCACTCAAACCGCTGGAAGAAGTGATCGTGATTTTTTGGCTTTTGCCTGTTCCTTTATCCAAAGCAGACACGTTAACAATACCGTTCGCATCGATATCGAAGCTAACTTCGATTTGTGGAACGCCGCGTGGGGCTGGAGGAATGTCACCTAGCATGAAGCGGCCAAGTGTTTTGTTGCCGCTAGCCATGGAGCGCTCACCTTGAAGCACGTGAATCTCTACGCTAGTTTGGTTATCTGCATAAGTGGAGTACACTTGTGATTTCGTAGTAGGAATCGTTGTGTTGCGGTCGATCATTTTTGTGAATACGCCGCCTGCTGTTTCGATACCAAGGGAAAGTGGTGTTACGTCAAGAAGAACAACGTCTTTCACTTCACCAGTCAAAACACCAGCTTGAACAGCTGCGCCAAGGGCAACAACTTCATCCGGGTTAACACCTTTGTGTGGCTCTTTACCGATTAATTTCTTAATCGCTTCTACAACCGCAGGAATACGAGTGGATCCACCAACAAGAACAACTTTATCGATTTGGCTTGTGGACAAACCGGAATCTTGAAGTGCTTGACGAGTTGGTCCTAATGTTCTTTCAACTAGACCAGCGGAAAGCTCTTCGAACTTCGCACGCGTCAAGTTCAACTCCAAATGCTGAGGTACGCCGTCTGCTACCGTGATGAACGGAAGGGAAACAGTTGTAGTCAAAACACCAGAAAGTTCTTTTTTCGCTTTTTCAGCAGCATCTTTCAAACGTTGAACGGCCGCTTTATCTTTGGAAAGGTCAATGCCTTGCTCTTTTTTGAATTCAGCAACGAGGTAATCCATCACAACTTGGTCAAAGTCATCTCCGCCCAATTTGTTGTCGCCGCTTGTTGCTTTAACTTCGAAGAAACCATCGCCTAGCTCAAGGATGGATACGTCGAATGTACCGCCACCAAGGTCATAAACGAGAATCGTTTGATCTTCTGTTTTTTCCAAACCGTAAGCAAGTGCTGCTGCAGTTGGCTCATTGACGATACGAAGTACTTCAAGACCAGCAATTTTACCAGCATCCTTCGTTGCTTGACGTTGGCTATCGTTGAAGTAAGCAGGAACCGTGATTACCGCTTGCGTAACTGTTTGACCAAGGTAAGCTTCTGCATCCGCTTTTAGCTTTTGCAGGATGATTGCAGAGATCTCTTGTGGCGTGTAGTCTTTGCCATCAATGTTCTCTTTGTGGTTCGTACCAATGTGACGCTTGATGGAGCTGATTGTTTTGTCTGGGTTTGTGATCGCTTGACGCTTAGCCGTTTCACCAACTACACGCTCGCCATCTTTTTTGAAACCTACAACGGATGGCGTTGTGCGGTTACCTTCTGGATTTGGAATTACGACGGCTTCTCCGCCTTCCATAACGGCAACGCAAGAATTTGTAGTACCTAAGTCAATACCAATTACTTTACTCATGTAAAGATGCCTCCTTATGTCCCATAGGAACGTCATTAGTTTTTTAGAATGAAATAAGATCCTTTAGTCTTGTTTTCAGCACCGAAAAGATTGAAAGAAGCTAGGAAATGAGGAGCGGAGCGTAGTGTAAACTACGTGAGCACCGGAATTTCAGGCTGAATTCAATATTCGCAAAATTAGACTTATACGCTAACTTTAACCATTGCTGGTCGGATGACCTTATCTTTCAGGATGTAGCCTTTTTGCAATTCTTCTACGACAATACCTTCTTCATGCTCCTCGGATTCCACTTGCATCACGGCTTGATGGAATTCAGGGTTGAACGGATGACCAACAGATTCGATAGGCTTAAGCCCTTCAGCAGTTAATAGTTGATCAATACCGCGGTATGTCATATCCAAGCCCTTCACCAATGCGTCGAAATCCTTCGTCTCTTTGCTTGAAGACAGCGCGCGATCAAAGTTATCCACAATCGGTAGTAGCTGCTCAATCAATTTTAGCGAAGCGTATTTCGCGAAATCTTCCTTCTCCGTTCTTGCACGGCGACGGAAGTTGTCGAAGTCCGCTTGAACGCGTAATAAACGCTGATAGTTTTCTTCGGCTTGCACACGCGCCTGTTCCAATTCGCTAGATACTGTAGCTTCCTCGGAAACGTCTGCAACAGCTTCTCCAGTCGTTGCTTCGTTATCGGCTGCGTATGTAGTGTCAATGTCTTGTTCGACTGTTTTGTTATCTCCAGTACTCAATTGTCCTTCACCTCCTAAACATAATACACGAGTTATACTCGATTCACATACATCATCCATTTGGGCATTAGTTTACCCATCTTTAGTTCTCTTCAAAAGGCTGCTTCATCTTAATCACTGTATGGATACGCAGCACCGCGGCAGCGACTTCTCCAGCCGCTTGCAGAGCGTGAATTTTCACATCTGTCGGATCCATGATCCCTGCTTCCACAAAATCCGTGATCAACCCGGTATCACAATCGATCCCTAGGCTGTCCGTATCCTGAGCAAGCTGGGCCGCTTTCAGCTCTTCAACCTTCTCGAGCGGATTGTAGCCTGCATTCACGACGATTTGAGACAACGGCTTGCGCAGTGCTCCCGCGACAGCGGCCACACCAAAGCCCTCCATGCCCTTCATCGTCTCGCGCACACGCTCCAGATCATGCGCGACGGCCATCTCGGCTGCCCCGCCGCCAGGCAAGTACCCGCCGCGTACGGCGGCTTGGACGGCTGACGCAGCGTCCTTCGCGATGCGCGAGCGTTCATGCGCCGCTTCGCGCGTCGCGGCGCCAACGATCACGGTCACGTGCTGTTCGCCGTGACCGTGCGCCACGCGCACGCGCTCTAGCCGCTCGTCATACGCGGCATAGCCCGCGTGACCGAGCGCAGCGCTCAGCTCCGGCGCGCTCTTGCGCAGCGCCGTGCGCCGCACCGGCCTAGCGCCGGTGTGCTCGCTCAGCAGCTGCAGGTCCCGGCGGGACAGCCGCTGTAGCACGAGGATGCCATGGTCGGAGCAGAACTGCTCCGCCTCAGGGTCAACCCCGCGGTCTGATGCAATCAGACCGACGCCAAGCTCCAGCAGCGAGCCGAGGCTGCTGCGGAAGAGCTCTCGGAGCTGCATGTAGCGCTGGAAGCCTGCCTCGGTGACCAGCGATTCCTCGCTGACCGCCTCAGGTTCCAGGGCATCATGCAGCACGAGGATGCGAGCATCTCGCCGCTCGTGCTCGAGGTGCAGGTTCATCGGCTTCTGGTTCAGCAGAATGCCGGTCCAAACCTCGCTGCTCGCTTCTTCATGTGCGAGCACGCTGTCCGCGAAGCGATAACCTTCTTCGCGCAGCTTCGCCTCACCGACCGCTTCGGCCGCTTGGATGATAAGCTTAGCGATGTCTGTCTGCTCGCGCCCCGCTGTATAAGCAATCCGCTGCAGCGCGCGATCTCCAAGGCCTGCAATCTGACGACTGCGGCCCTGCAAGCTCGCTACGGCCAATTCAATACCCTGTAGCATGCCAGTGACAACCTTGGCAACTGGCACGCCGCGTGTAACTTGCGCGACGCCTTCTTGCACCATGGCTCCGGCAAGCACTGTCGCTGTCGTAGTGCCATCGCCTATTTGGCGTTGTTGACTGCGAGCGACTTGAATCATTAGCCTAGCAGCAGGATGGGTAACATCCATCTTTTCTAATATGGTCACACCATCGTTGGTAATAATGACATCACCTTGGCCGCCGACTAGCATGGTGTCCAGCCCTTTAGGACCTAAGGTTCCTTCGACAGCCGAACAAATCGCTCTGACAGCCGCGGCATTATTCACTAACGTCGAGTACCGTTCTTCACTTTCACCGTGCATAGTAGGTTTGACTCCTGTCATTTGCCATACCAACGTCCTAGGACCAATTCCATATGCTTCGATAGATGCTCCATTAAGCCTATAACTCTACCGTATTCCATGCGAGTAGGTCCCAAAATACCAATCGTTCCAAGCGGCGTACCGCCAATGGAATAGGAAGCTGTAATTAAACTGCAATTCGATATAGCTTCAATACTATTCTCAGCACCAATTTTAATCTCAATGCCTTCATTTGACGGAGTAAATAACTTGATAAGGGTTGGTGCTTCTTCCAGCAGATCAAAAATGCTCTTCACTTTCTCCACATCCTTGAACTCAGGCTGTGTGAGCATATTCGTCATCCCACTGAGGAAAACACGGTCCTTCTCGTCACTTTGAAGCACGCTTTCCACCAAACCAAGAAGCTCTTGATAGCCAGTGACATATTTGCTTAACTCATTAGAAATCTCATTGTAAAGCTTTGATTTAAACTGAACTAATGGCACATTCTTAAGCCTCGTGTTCAGAATATTAACGACCTTCTCGATTTCCGACATCGGAATCCCTTCAGGTATCGTTACTGTCTTATTTTCAACATGACCCGTATTCATCACTAAGATCGCAACAGCCGTTGTATCAGAGATCGGAATGATTTGGATATGCTTCAATGTCGTGCTAAACACCTCAGGACCGAGCACAATAGACGTGTAATTCGTAAGACTGGAGAGCATGCCAGCAACGTGCTGAATAACACCTTCCATCTCTTGAATACGTTCTGCGAAAGCCCCCTTCATGGAGTCCAAATCATGACTATGCAAGGAGCCGTGCTTCAACAAATGATCGACATAATAGCGATAACCTTTGTGCGAAGGAATACGACCTGCGGACGTATGAGGCTGCTCAAGATAGCCCATTTCTTCGAGATCAGACATTTCGTTACGAATGGTTGCTGGACTAAAACCAACATTCCCACGCTTCGAAATACTTCGCGAACCAATTGGCTCCGCTGAACGAACGTAATCATCAATGATTGCACTTAAAATCATGCGTTGGCGCTCTGTCAACATGAGTACCCCTCCTCCTCACTTCTCACTATTTGCCACCTTCGTTAGCACTCGTATTTAGTGAGTGCTAAATCCTAATACAAAAATAACAGACCCTAAGGTCTGTTGTCAAGTCAATCCAAACGTTTAAGTACGGCGATTTCGTCGCAACAATACTGTTTTTTGCAATGCATACAGTCTCTCCAAACCTTCTCAGGAAAAATCTCCTTCGGAACGAGTGTAAAGCCGTTTTTCTGAAAGAAAGCTACTTCATAAGTAAGTGCCATAACTTTAATAATTCCTTGACTTCTTGCCTCTTCAACTAAGAAATCAACAAGTTTTCCGCCGATTCCTTGACCCTTGTAGCCAGGTGTCATCCCAAGTGAGCGAATCTCAACAAGATCTGGCCCCAGCCTCGTCAATGAACCGCAGCCTATTAATAAGCCATCGAATTCAGCGACAACAAATGTATCAATTTGATCTTGGAGCATTTCCCTGCTCCGCGGTAGCATGATGCCTTGCTTGGCATACCCCTGTATAATTTCGAAAAGCTTATCGATATCATCCACTGAAGCTTTTCTTACGGACACCGTAGTTGATGTATTCACGCTTCCCCACCCACCATTCACACAAAAATGCATAAAAGCCACGCTAGCGCCCTGCGGCTTTCCGCTGTTTCGCTTGTGGATTCATGTATAAATATACAACAATACGTATAAATGCACAAGCGTTTTTTGCGCTATTTCGGTTTAGCTTAAGAACGAGGCAAAGACTTCATTTCCTAACAAAATACCGTGTTTGGATAGACGATATCCTTCTGGCGTTTGCTCAATCAGCTTTTTGTTTATCCAGCCTTGCAACGTAGTCCCAAAGTGGGATTCGATTGTCTCTCCGAATTGATCCATGAAGTCTTTGCTTCGCACACCCTCTAGGAGCCGCAAGCCAACCATCATAAAGTCTTCCATCGCTTCTTGTGGTGTCACGTCGAATTGTTCCATGATCGGTAACCCAAGCTTCGTTGCGTCAATGTAAGGTTGGATGCCCTTCACATTCACATGGCGCTTACCATTCATATACCCATGTGCACCAGCGCCTAATCCATAATAAGAGCGGTTGCGCCAATACATCGTATTATGTCTGCTTTCGCGGCCTGGCTTGGCAAAGTTACTGATTTCATATTGCTTGTAACCCGCTTCCTCCAGCCTTTTCATAATCAACTCGTACATATCGACTTCCTCATCTTCACTCGGGAGCGGCAGTTGATTTTTATTGAACAAGGTGTGGAATAACGTGTTTTCTTCTACTTTCAAACTGTATATCGAATAATGCTGCAAATCGAGTGACAGCGCCTCATCTAATGTAGCCTGCATAATATCCACCGTTTGCTTCGGAAGCCCGAACATAAGATCGATGGATAAATTATCGAAGCCTAGCTTCTTCGCATTGGCAATGCTTCTATGCACATCATCTGTATTATGAATACGGCCGATTGCCGCAAGAATTTCATTGTTAAAAGACTGCACACCGAAACTGATGCGATTTACACCGCCAGCTTTCATGACAGCAAGTTTATCTTCGTCCGTTGTCCCCGGATTAGCTTCCATCGAAAATTCGACTTCTGTACTATCCGCTGGGAAATACGTTCGTACAATACGTAAGAAGCGTTCCATTTGATCTGGAAGCAGCACCGTTGGCGTTCCACCGCCGACAAAGATCGTCTCCACCTTCTGAGGTGGATGATTCCGAACTGTCAGCTCCATTTCACGCTCAAGGGCATCTAGATATTCCATGACGGGTTGGCCTTTGAGCACGTACGAGTTGAAGTCGCAATAATGGCATTTATTTGTGCAAAACGGGATATGAATGTACACCGCCGTAGGCGTTGTATAAGTAACTAACATAAGGGTATTCCTTTCCACGGTCACAATTGACAAAAAGCCAAGGGACAGCGTACGCTGCCACCCCAGCTTTGAGTTCCATGCATCTATTCGTCGATTTTCAAAACAGCCATGAACGCTTCTTGCGGCACTTCTACGCTACCGACCTGCTTCATGCGTTTTTTACCTTCTTTTTGCTTGTCTAACAATTTACGCTTACGGGAAATGTCGCCGCCGTAACACTTTGCAAGTACGTTCTTACGCATCGCTTTAACGGTCTCACGCGCCACGATTTTCTGTCCAATTGCCGCTTGAATCGGCACCTCAAACATTTGCCGCGGGATAAGCTCCTTGAGCTTGTCACAAATGATTTTGCCACGATGATAAGCCGTATCACGGTGAACGATGAAGGACAGCGCATCCACTTGCTCGGAATTAAGCAAAATGTCCATTTTCACTAGATTGGATTTCTTATAGCCGCTCACTTCATAGTCAAAGGAAGCATAGCCCTTCGTCCGTGACTTCAGCATATCGAAGAAATCGTAGACAATCTCTGATAGCGGGATCTCGTAAGTCAATGTCACACGATTCGTATCCAAGTATTCCATGTTCATATATTCGCCACGTTTACCTTGGCAAAGCTCCATGATTGTACCCACATAATCATTAGGCACGATGACAGAAGCTTTCACGTAAGGCTCCTCAACGAAATCAATTCGTTGTGGATCCGGGTAATTCGACGGGTTATCAATTTCCATAACATCGCCATTCGTTAATGTAATGCGATAGATAACACTTGGTGCCGTCGTAATCAATGGGATGTTGAATTCACGCTCGATACGCTCTTGAATGATCTCCATGTGCAAGAGTCCTAAGAATCCACAACGGAAGCCAAAGCCTAGTGCTGTCGAGGTTTCAGGCTCAAAACGTAAGGAAGCATCGTTCAGTTCAAGCTTTTGCAACGCTTCACGAAGATCGTTGTAATCGGTCGTTTCAATCGGATACAATCCGCAGAATACCATTGGATTAATCCGACGGTAACCTGGTAATGCATCAGGTGAAGGACGATCTGCTTCCGTTACCGTGTCACCGACACGCGTATCTCCAACATTTTTAATACCAGCAACGATAAAACCAACATCTCCGACCTCAAGGGAAGGAACCGATGACATTCTTGGTTTGAAAGCACCGACTTCGATAACTTCAAATACTTTGCCTGTCGCCATCATTTTGATCTTGGAGCCAGCTTTGATTGCACCATCAACGACACGCACATACACGATTACACCTTTGTAGCTGTCGTAATGGGAATCGAAAATCAATGCTTTGAGCGGCGCATCAGGATTACCTTGTGGTGCCGGTACTTTCAGGCAAATTTGTTCGATAATCTCTTTAATGCCGATCCCCGCTTTAGCTGAAGCATGTACAGCATCGCTAGCGTCAAGCCCGATCACGTCTTCGATCTCTTGCTTTACTTTATCAGGGTCCGCGCTTGGTAAATCAATTTTATTGATAACAGGTAAAATTTCTAAGTTATTTTCCAATGCGAGATATACATTTGCTAGTGTTTGAGCTTCAATTCCTTGAGCCGCATCGACAACTAACAATGCACCTTCACAAGCCGCTAGACTTCGTGAAACCTCATAAGTAAAGTCGACGTGTCCAGGTGTATCAATTAAGTTAAGGATGTAATCAACACCATCGTCAGCGCGGTAACCTAATCGCACCGCTTGAAGTTTAATCGTAATCCCACGTTCACGCTCCAGATCCATCTGGTCGAGAACTTGCTCTTGCATCTCTCGTGAAGACAATGCACCTGTATATTCCAGAATACGATCAGCTAGTGTTGATTTGCCGTGATCGATATGAGCGATAATTGAAAAGTTGCGAATTCTTTGTTGTCTTTCTCGAATGTCCGTCATGCTAAAGACTAACCCCCACTACATGCAAATAATTTTCATTATAGCAGTTGTGGGAAGTCGGAGCAATGCACACCTAGCCTTTGCCTAAAACAGCATCAAACAAAGAAATAAACAATTTAATGCCATGATGCGCCGTTATCTGTAAAAGCTCGCCTAATTTATTCCCTACACGGTTCAAGGAATTGTCGTGAATGGCTACAGGTTCATCTTGTGGTTCTGCCGTCTGTTTCCCTTTCACAACCGTGTCTTTGCCAACTGGTGTCGGTGTAGGCGATGCTTGGGCAACCGTCATCACTACTTTTCCGGGTGCCTTCGTTGGAGCGACTTGTTGCGCTGCTTTGGAGGAAGGCTGAGGACCTTCTATGCGATCCATGCCGCTGGATGCTAGACTGACGCCGAACAAGATACAAAACAGCAGCAAGAGTCCAAACAAGCCAACTTTGATATAAAAGTGCCTCAGCCTCATTGTATTTCCCTCCTTTATAGTTACTCGTTTGTTTACGAGTTTTTAGGTGTAGTCACGGGTGCATCCACTTTTTTCGCGTTCAAAATAACTTCGGATATCGCTTCTGCCAGCCAATCTGTCGTCCGGTAGCACTCCTCGAGGGTATTGTAAGGCCCTCCTACCTCGATCAGAATACTATTTGGCGAAATGTTTTGGTTATATAACCCATTGCCTTCGCTGGCTTCTTTCGCATGAATCCCCTTCGAGACGCCGGGGTGCTTCTCTTCCAGCACTTGATGAATTTTTCTTGCAAATTCCTCGTTCTTTTTCCAGTTTGGGTTTTTTCCGCCGATTATAAAATAGACCTGTGCGACATCCTTGCCTTCGATCGTGGCTGTTGTTTTACTACGTGCTGCTGAATCGCGATGAATATCGAAGAAGTATTGTAAATCCTTATGCGAAGTCATCGCTTCCTGGAGCGTTTTGGCTGAATACTTGTACGAATACGGATATTCAAACCCTTTGACAGTACTCGGATAAACAGTTGAAGAATGCACAGCACCAATGCCATCTCTCTCTAAATTCTGAGCTAACCGTTGCCCGACGGAGATGATATTCACTTTATCACTGTAGGCTTTATCTGGATCTGTTACACCTTTCAACTCTGGTAAAAAAGACTCATTACTATGTGTTTGATAGATAAATGCGATATTATCACCAGCTGTTTTCGGTGGTTGTGCAACTGCGTTTGGTGAAGGGGATGTAGAGCTAATAGGGGTCGGCTCCACGGATGGCGTTGGCTGTGGAAATCTAGCTTCCGCTTCCAAATCACTGGATATTGGATTTAGATCGTAGGGGGCACTAGGATTCGTTTCGCTCCCTCTTACCAATACCGTCGACTTATTCAACTCCATGCCAGGCACTTCACTTGCGACTAAGCTCTTAGGATCACTCGGATTAATATCCGTCATCATTTGAAAAGCGAAGTGAAACACGTTGTGCTGGGAGAAAGTGAACTTTTTCTGATCCTTATTTAAATGAGGGACTTCCATACCCAACATATCGATAAAAAACTGATTCGTGACAGAGGCAGCGAGACCTTTCATGGATGAAACAGGCGATGTGGACATTAATCGGCTTTGCAGGACGCCACCCAGACCAATGAGAACGAATAGCGCTAAGGTCGAGGTGCTGAGAACCATAAACGTTTTCCCGACGGAACTGGCGCTCTGAAAGGTTTTACGAACTTGGCTGAAATTCCATGTGGCTGATGTCCATTTCATAGTTACCATGCCTCCTAAACTATCTTAATTCAATCTATGAAACGAGCCCGAACGATAGAACTAGTTTTCGCTAGATTTTTTTAACCACATAAGAATTTACAAGTTTCCGAGATTCGGAAGAACAAATTCTTATTGGCGATAAAAACAACCATTTATAGGGATCTTTGGTCGGAGACCAAAGTCTCTCTGCTAGAACGCGGTCGCTCATCCTCGAAGGGCCTCGATAGAAGTTTTTATCATAGATAGGATGAGAGGTTCTCTACCTGATGTTGATAGGCCGCTCCAACGCCAAAAAGAACTGCCCCCACATAAGTAGGCTCAGTTCTCTCATTTCATTAATGCGTATACGCGGCTACGTTATCGACATCTACAGCGTCATGTAAAGCCGCGTTTAAGCCGCTGGCGATGATATTGGCGATATCCTCAATAAACTGGTCAATTTCCTTCGGGGTAACGAGTAAATCGTGCCCTACGGGGTTTAACACCTCTTTAACAAGCTGGAGCCGCTCTTCTTCATTAATATTATCGAGAAGTCCGAATATCTGCCCCGTATTGCTCGTTTGACCACTGAAATGCTTCTGCATGAGATCAAAAGCATTATTCACAATTGTTGAAGCATATACGACTGTTGGTACACCAATCGCAATGACAGGAATCCCTAGATTCTCCTTCGTCAAACCTTTGCGCTTATTGCCAATGCCTGAACCTGGATGGATGCCCGTATCCGCGATCTGAATGGTCGTATTGACACGATCCAAAGATCTAGAGGCCAGCGCATCTATGGCGATGATGAAATCAGGTTTCGATTTATCCACAATACCTTGCACGATGTCGCTGCTTTCGATCCCCGTCGTACCAAGAACTCCAGGCGCAACAGCACTCACAGCTCGATAGCCTGGGCTCACATCTTCAGGTACCAGTTCGAAGTAATGGCGCGTCACCATGATATTTTCAACGACGAGTGGCCCCAAGGCATCTGGCGTCACATTCCCATTGCCCAGTCCAATAATCAGGGCTTTCGCATTTTTCGGAATACCAACTTGCCGCAAAAACTGTTCAAACTCCTGAGCGAGCTTAGTCGCCACGCGATCTTGAAGCTGACTATCTTTCTCCCTCAGTGCAGGTACCTCAATCGTTATATAATGACCCAGAAGCTTACCAAGCGCTTTGGAGCCTTCTTCGTTCAGGACGTTAATTTTGGTTACGCGAATCCCGTTTTCCCGTGTGAACTCCTGTTCAATACCAGGAATCGGTTGCCCCTGATTGGCTGCATGGGCCATATCCCTTGCATCGAGTGCAAGATCGGTCTGTGTGTTAAATATGCCTAAGTCCATTGGAGGTCCCCTTTCATACTTGTGCTGTGTTGCTTATTGTGTGACAGATGCCGCGGGGTTATGCAGAGATAGAAACGGCGCTATTTCTATTTGGAATGGAGAGTGTTGGAATGACCTTAAATCAATTTGACTGTGTACACAAAGAATGGTTGAACTCGCATGTATCCAAAAGAAAAGGCGAAGCTCTACGGAAATTACAGACCGGTCATGCTTTTGCTGAGATAGAGTTTCTCCGTTGTCTGTGGTGGGGAGCTTTTGGACACTTTAATCACTTGCATCCAGAGTATGCGATTGTTGACTTCGCGGATGGTAAAAGATATCTCGACTTTGCTTATATCCGTTCGGGGATTCGCATTGCTTTTGAGATCGACCCCTACGGGACTCACTATGATAAAATGGATCGGAGACAATACTCGAACCAATGGGTGCGGCATATGCACCTTGTGAATGACGGATGGATCATTGTGCGTATCAGCTTAGATGACATAAGGGAACGTCCACGTCTTTGGCAAGCGTTGCTACAGCAGCTTATAGGAAGATTATTTGGAGAACAAGAATCGTCTGAAAATTAGTTAAGTAGTCAAGAAAGAGATATTCTCCGGTTAGCCTTACGTTTGGATCGCCCGATCAAGCTTGCGGATGTCAAGGAAGTGCTGCGTTGTGGGTATGATACTGCGAGAAAGCACATGAGGCTCTTAGAAGAGAAAAAATGGCTTTATCCGGGAGTCCAAGGCCTGGCGAGGGTTCACACTTGGATCGTGGATACGACTCGCACTCCTCCTTTGTTGTAACGGTCTGCTAGTTTCCTGGCTACTGCTACTGCTACTGCTTCTGCTTCTGCTACTACGACTTGCCACTCCCACTTAGCTTCACCCCCATCCAGCCCTCCACACACCATTTAGTCCGAAATTATCGACTTAATCTTATAGTCCGTGTCATCAGAACTTAATTAGTCCTAAAACACCCAACTAAATCGACCAAATCAGCCTGCAAACAAGTAAAATGGCTAATTAGTTCGGCAAAACCTGACTATACGCGCTTCGTAACAAGGAATGCTCGATTTAGTTCGGGGAAATCGGACTATCGCAGATTCTGGGGTGAGCTATAACGAATAACCACGAGCAACATAGATCACGAACAGTGGAACCGCCACTAATGACCACTGAAAACCTATTGACAGCTCTTGCAATTTGAAATATTGCGTGGTAGAATACTTAAAGTTGTCAGCAAACATACAAATGTAACGTTGAACGTGTTTTGTAAGTAGGAGGTGAATTTCATGCCAAACATTAAATCCGCTATTAAACGAGTAAAAGTTAGCGAAAAGCGTCGTCTTCGCAACGCTTCCCACAAGTCCGCTTTGCGTACTGCTGTGAAAGCTTTCGAAACAGCTTTAACCCCTGAAGCTTTAGTTTCTGCTTCTAAGAAATTAGACAAAGCTGCTTCTAAAGGTTTAATTCATAAAAATGCCGCTAACCGCAAGAAGTCCCGTCTAGCTAAAAAGCTAAACGCTCTTTCGGCTCAAGCGTAATTCACGGACATAAAAGCAAAAGACTAATTCTCCTAGGAGAATTAGTCTTTTTTCCATTTAAGGACCCGTTAATGATGAATCATCTTCCTAGGCAGCGAGCCTAAGAAGAAATAGTTCCAACCCTAACACTTTATCGATTTTCCCCGTTTTCATCTGCAAATCAAGATCAGCCAGCTCACCCATAATTCGGCTCAGCTTCTCCCCATCGTACTTTCG
This sequence comes from Paenibacillus plantarum, assembly GCF_013141695.1. Classification (GTDB taxonomy): domain Bacteria; phylum Bacillota; class Bacilli; order Paenibacillales; family NBRC-103111; genus Paenibacillus_E; species Paenibacillus_E plantarum. The sequence continues at coordinate 242,726 of NZ_WHNY01000075.1, read as the reverse complement.
TGCTTGCCCTTCGGCAACTTTGACCGCAAAAGGATGCAAACCAATCTGTGAAGCCATCTGTTGCTGCGAATAGCCCTGCTTGCCAAGCTCCTTCACCTGCAGCATGATCCGAAACTGCCTGGCGATAAGCGACGCGATTTTGATCGGCTCCTCTCGCTGCTTCAGAAGCTCTTCTAAGATCACAAATGCCCGCTCCAACCGCACATTCACAATGTCTTCAATAAGTATGAATACGTTCTGCTCCGTGCTCCGTGCGACCAATTGATCTATAACGTCAGGCGAAGCTACTCCCTCGGCACCGACATATAAGGAAATCTTCTCAAGTTCGGCCGATAACGATTGCAAATTGCCTCCCGTGTACAGGATCAACTGGTCTGCCGCGCCACCAGAGAACGTAAAGCCTAGCGTTTTCGCATGTTTAGCAACCCAATCTGTTAATTCCTCTGCACTCAAAGAAAGGAACGGAACAGCGGCCTCCATGTCCTTTAAAGCTTTTACAATCTTCTTACGCTCGTCCAATTTATCGGCATCTACTGTGAATACCACGACCGTGTGTTCCGCAGGCGATTTCAAATAGGCTGTTAAGCGATCCATATTGTGCTCTAGCTTCGTATTTTCCTTTGCACCAGTGAAAAACATCGCATTTTTAGCAATAACTAGTTTCTTCGGCACCATGAATGGTAATGTTTCTGCATCATCTAGCGCAGATGAAAGAGGCATTTCACTCAAATCGAATTTACTTACTGCAAATTCCCGGTCTTCTGGCCCCATTAATGAATCCGTTAAAATCTGAATAAATTCGCGCATTTTATATTTCTCAGGTCCGTAGCACAAATAAACGGGCGCTGGACGGCCTGCTTGTATATCTTTTAATGCTCTTTTGGCATCCATGACTAGCATTCACCCCTCCTGTTTATTTTAACAACAACAAAGGGATTACGTCAAAGCCCGAAGACTTTGATGCAATCCCTTCGCCAGTCTATTTAAACACCGATTCAAGGCCCTAGAAACCTTAACTCGTGTGGATGAATGAACTGTTCCATGTTCCTTAAGATAGTTTACGCAATTTCAGCCAAATTGGTGCAAAAAATTTATTTTTATTTATTGGCTTCTGTTTTCTCTTTGACATCAATTAGAATCGTTTGAAGCAATCCTTTACTAGTAACCTCATAAAACAGCTTGTCATCCTTCGACCATTCCAACAACTTGATTTGATCCTCTGCCTGCCATACATGTTTGGAAGCAAATACAAGCTCAAGCGTGAGGGTGTTTCGAATGACCACGTGCGCATCTTCAATCGAAGCCTCATATATCCCCGTGGCAGACTTTAGCTTAGCCTCCCCTGGAGGAATGGCGAATGAGAGACTTGCACTTATTCGGTCTGAACCCGATGTGTCAACGGTTGGTGCTGGTGCCGGAGCTGCTTTCCTGGCTGGTGATTCCGTTGACTTCGGTTCTAACGATGATTGGGGTACGCTTAGGCCAGCGGCAGGCGTAGTGGCTTCTGCATTGGAATCAACCTTATTCGGCTTTGGAATAGATGCATCTGGATCTCTCAACCGCTCAGGAGCCGTTGTAGAGGGTGCTACTTTGTTCGTCTGCATGTCACCGCCAGTAGTTGGTGAAGTATAAGCACCTGGTTTTTCTAACTGTACGTTGGAAGTAGCCTGCGGCGAATTCCCACCGTTGCCAGTAGATGTATTAGTATTAGAAGTGTCTGTCCCTTTTACAACAAACGAATCTGCCGTTGGCGCAACTGGTGATCCTTCTTTAGATGTAGCGTTTTCCTGGTTTTTAGCGATATCATTGTTGCCTATAATTTGATTCATCTCTGATGTTCCAGTTGCACGCTGCTCAGGTGCGCTTTTGGAATCAGAGCTTGAACGAGACATAATACCGTCCGCATTGTCGAGAACAGGATTCTGCATATTAAATGCGAAAAATCCAATAATCAATCCCGCGGCAACGACGCCGCTTGCGACTTTCCATGAGAACTGTTCTCTAAATCGGCTCAACCCTGTGAGTTTAGGCATGTCTTCTTCCAATTCTACTCTAGCAACTTTCGATGGGAAGGCAACGATATTGTCCGTTATTGGCATCTCATTTTGTTTATCCAATTCAAGCAGTTGTGGCATAATAGCATCTACCAAACTGAAAGGCGGCGTAACCTTAGGAAGCTGGGACAATTCGTTCGACAATGCCTGCAGACGCTCAAACATCTGTGCACAGTCCAAACAATGCATAAGGTGAGCATGCAGCTCATTTTCTTCTTTAGGAGCTAAATCTCCATCTAGCTGTCTTTGCATGTACATCATCACCTCTTGACATTTCATCCCCGAACACCTCCTTTCTGATAATCTTGGAGTAATGACTGTAAGGTGTGTCTAGCTCGAAATAAGTAAGACTTCACCGTATTGAGTGGTAAGTTTAGCGATTCTGCAATTTCATGATACGAAAAGTCCTGCAAATAACGTAGAACAACTACAGTGCGATGGTGTTCGGGAAGCTTTTCAATAGCCTCTCTAATATCCTGAGCTAAGTAACCTGTCAATATTTCCTGTTCTACATCATTATCAGCTGTAAAAGTCATCTCATGTTCATCCATAGAGACCGTTGGTTTCGCTCTGCGAAATTTATCGATGCAGATGTTCGTAACAATCCGCTGCACCCACGTTTTGAACAAGGCTTTTTCTTCATAGGAATTAATTTTGGTATAAATCCGAAGAAGAGCCTCCTGCGAAGCATCAAGCGCATCCTGTTCATTATTCAAAATATAATAAGCCGTCCGATAAACGTGAGACTCAATCTCTCGCAATAGGGTAATGAGCGCATCACGGTCACCGGCTTGTGCTGATCTTACCAGTTCGGGTGCTATCACTGGGATCCCTCCCCCTTGCATTCTTACAGACGCAATGGCATCTCATAAGGTTGCAATTTTTTTAGAATAAATATATTAATAACTTGCATCTATCAGAATAACAAATAATGAGCCATATAACATCTTTTAGACGTATAAAATGAAAATTAGTTTCACAATAGTTGATTTTTGCAAAAGAAAAAGCCCTAGAAGAACATTCCATCAGTAAATGCTACTGCTATGGCCTATACCTATTACATGCTCATACTTTGATCTATTCTCATGAATCTTGAGCATCTACCATTGAAAATTCCACAACTTATCTAGTTCCAAAACTTCCTCCTTGTAAAAATCCCCGAATTCCGCACCTCCATCTGCACTTCTCCCATTCGATCTGTGCGATAAATGGCCACATTCGCGTTGACCAAGCGATCTGTAATTTCTGGAGAAGGATGGCCGTACGTATTCATAGCACCTACCGATATGACTGCCACAGCCGGTTTCCAGTATGTCAACCATTCTGAGGTAGTTGAGGTTTTGCTGCCATGGTGGGCAACTTTAAGGACATCGATTTTGTTATTGTTGCTGATACTAGCACCGGCGCTGGTTGAAGTTAGTAGAGCAGGATGATCTCGTAAATAATCCAGTACTGCCGCTTCAGATTCTTTCTCCATATCTCCTGTAAACAGCCAGCGTGTTCCTTGCATTTCTAGCAAGAAAACAACGGATCTCGCATTCTGCTCTTTGACCATTTCAATCACTGTCGGATTCGTTTGAAGCGGATATATCACCTGCAATTTCGTAACAGGATCGATGTCGAACCAATTATCTACTTGCGCAGGCAATAAGGGAACTTCTTTTTGAACCAGTGTAGAAAAAAAGGTCGTCATGGAGCTGCTTTCCTTAAATGTTCCGTTAAATAGAAATTGCTTAACTGGAATTTGTTCAATAACAGCCTGTAAACCGCCACTGTGGTCCGCATCCTCATGGGTAAGTACGAGAAGATCTAGACTTTGAATGCCTCTTTTTTTCAGGAGTGGAACTAGCAGTTTACGGCCTACTTCAAACGGATCTTTACGGATTTTCCAATCATCACCTGGCTTACGGAACGTGAGCGTCCCTCCTCCATCGATCAATACATGTCGACCGTAAAGCGTTCGAATGAGAATAGCGTCTCCTTGCCCAACATCGATAAATTGGACAAGACCTGTTCGTTGAAAGCGATTTGGTGAATACCCCATCCATAACAGGATGAGAAAACCGCCTATTGCAAGGAGTAAACTGAGTTTGATAGGGATTCTCTGTGGACTTTTCCTGCTGTCGACTTCCAATAAGATGGGGAGCTCATCCTTCGAACTGAGGTAGCTACGATGCCAGAGCACATAGATAATAACTAGGAATCCATAGTAAAAACAGATCCAAGCCATACTTGGCGATGGCCAAATCATGGTGAGATGAGGAATCTGTTGTAGTTGATCCGTAATCCAGAATATTGCTTGATTCAGCCAGGATATTAGTAATCCTATTCTTTGACCTAAAGGAATGTAAATGAGACCAAGCGTTAACGCAACCAAGCCTGCTGGAAACACGATCATGCTGATGACAGGGACTAACACTGCGTTCGCGATCCAAGATAACAAGGAAAACTGATTGAAATAGTAAATGGATACCGGAAAAGAGACGGATTGGGAAACGAGTGTGATGGCGAGGGTGTTTTTGAGCGTGGGCGAATTTAGGTACGGTGAGAGCAATACCGTTACGCGTTGCACGCCGAGGATGAGTCCAAGTGTGACTAGAAAGGAAAGTTGAAAGCTTACATCTAGCAAAAAGTAAGGGTCCCATACAAGCATAGCCCACGCTGCCACGGCTAGTATGTGCAACACCTCTTTCATACCTCCACGCCGAGCGGCATACAGGGCGATCATTGACATAAGCCCTGCCCTGACAATGGACGGAGATGCCCCAGTCACGAGGACGTAGAACGGGAGCAGGCCCATGCAGATGAGCAAATAGGTTTCTTTGGTAACTTTAAAACGGCGCAAGATCCAGATGCATACGCCTAAAAATACGGCAATATTCAAACCTGATATTGCTAAAATATGTGTCAGACCCAGCTCCGAAAATTGCTGGAAACGGTCTGGATCCAGATCGTCCGTCAGGCCGATCAGCATGCTCTTCATGAATCCCGCCTGCGACGCGGGAAAGATCACGTCCATGCGCCTGCTGAGCGCAGCGCGCAGCTCGTCGTTCCAGCGCAGCAGCTGGACGACGCTGAAGTGCGCTGCCGCAGGCTGCACCTGCGCCTGATCCACCCCTTTGGCTGAAAGCAGCCAATGGGTGTGGTGAAGGCGCAAATATCGGCGGTAGTCGAAACCGCCGAAGTTGCGGGCCGGGGACGGGCTGCGCAACGTCCCCGTTAGCGTTAGGGCGTCGCCGCGGCGCCAGCCCGACGCGATCGTCTGCTGCGCCTGCTCCATCAGGCGCAGCGAGACCTGCACGCTTTCCCCGCCGAGCGGGAAAGCAGTGTTGTCTTGGAAGCGGACGGACTCCGCTTCCAGGGTGAAGCTAGCCCTGTCACCGTCAATGGTGACAGGGCTGGCAAACCGGCCGAGCAGCGTGACCTCGCTGCCGTCAGGGCTGATCTGCTGCTGCTGCGCCAGCGGCAGCGCAGTGATGTTGCGCTGGTCGGTCCCTTGATAATAGCCGTAGGCTATTACGACCAGCAGCAAGGCGCCCAGCGGCTGCCGGCCAGGCAGCCGCAGCGCGTAGAGGATGACCAGCGCGGCTAACAGCAGCGCGCTGGTCATCCATGTCAACCAAGCGAGCTCAGTATAGATCGCGAGCACATAGCCACTTATCCACAGGCAGCATCCTTGAACAACTGGTCTTTTCATGGAAGATCTCTCCTTCATTTTCACTTTCTTACGATCTCAAACAAAAAACCTCTTTCTAACACACCCAAATGGCTGCACTAGAAAGAGGTTCTTCCCCTTAACTATATTCAATTTAGTTCACAGTTCTGGATCCTTTGAACTATCTCTTTACATCCTCATCCGCTTACCTGAACACGATCTTGTTTAATAAATACAATTGACAGGCAAAAGCACATGGATTATATTCGTTGTACATACAAAATACAAAGGAGAACATGACATGACTAACAACGTTCAAACACCAGAATCGGATGACAATGAAGCATTTTTGCATCAATGCTTATACTTCACTACAAATCGGTTAAGTCGGGCAATTAGCCGAATGGCCGACGAATCATTTGCAACAACAGGGCTTGCACCTGCTTATGGTTACTTACTGCGGCTGGTTGTTGCTAAACCTGGAATTCCTCAGAAAGAGCTTTCAGAAAAGCTCTATATTACGCCATCTACGCTTACCAGATTTATCGATAAGCTGGAACATAAACGACTCGTGGAGCGCCAAGTTAAAGGAAAAACTGTACTCGTCTTTCCCACAGAAAAAGCTATTGAAATCGAACCTTCGCTGCGTGCAGCATCGAAGGAGCTTCTTCGGACTTATAAGGCTATTCTTGGAGATGAGGTCGCTACGATCTTGACGCAATCTTTGGAATCGGCCAGTGAGAAATTAGAAATATAAGAGGTGTAGATTATGAATCAAACAACCAGCAAGTTTTATTACGGCTGGATTATTGTATTGCTAACGTTTGTCACATTACTTGTGTCAGCAGGCATACGTTCCATGCCAAGCGTCTTGATGATCCCTTTCCAAGAAGAATTCGGCTGGAGCCGTGGGGCTATATCAAGCGTTGCTTCTATCGGAATTTTACTATATGGACTTGTTGGTCCGTTTTCTGCAGCACTGTTACTGCGCTTCGGTATCCGCAAAGTTGTATTGCTCGCCTTGTCCGTTCTAGGAGCTAGCCTCGCCGTCACGCCGCTGATTACTTCCTTGTGGCAGTTCGATTTACTGTGGGGAGTCGTTTCGGGACTTGCAAGCGGAATGATGGCAAACGTGCTTGGCATCACTGTCAGCAATATATGGTTCGTCAAGCGTAAGGGACTCGTAGTTGGCATACTGACAGCAAGTGCAGCAACGGGTCAGTTGCTATTCCTCCCTTTGATTGCAATGGTGACTTCCGATTACGGCTGGCGGTATGCCATGTATGCTGCGGTAGCCGCTATCGTTGTTGTCTTTATTCTGGTAGCCATATGGATGAAGAACAATCCTTCCGATGTTGGTGCAGCGCCATACGGTACTATAGAGGTTGTAAAGCCAGAGCCTTTCAAGGGCAATGTATTTCTTACCCCTATCCAGAACCTCGTTATTGCATCTAAAAACAAAACATTTTGGCTGCTCGCGGGCACCTTCTTCATTTGTGGATTCTCGACAAATGGTTTGATCGGCACTCACCTCATTGCCGCTTGCGGAGATTACGGGATGATGGAAGTTGCCGCTGCTGGGCTTCTAGCCATGATGGGCGCTTTTGATTTATTCGGAACAACGATATCTGGCTGGTTAACTGATCGATTCGACAGCCGCTGGCTACTTTTCTGGTACTACGGTCTGCGCGGTTTATCCCTCATTTTTTTACCGTATGCCTTGGCTACTACTCCGTACATGCTAGTCGTGTTCTCGGTATTTTACGGACTCGATTGGATCGCAACCGTACCGCCTACCGCTAAACTTGCAGGTGAAACTTTCGGTAAAGAAAAATCTGGCATGATATTCGGCTGGATTGTGGTGGCTCACCAGATCGGTGCCTCTTTTGCCGCATACGGAGCAGGTCTCATGCGTGACTGGCTTGGCAGCTACTCGCAATCTTTCTTCATTGCTGGTCTTACTTGCTTCATTGCCGCTTTATTCGCTATTCGTATACAGCGCCAACTTAAAAAGCCCAAAGAACAGGCAGTACTGTTGTAAAACCTTTACATGTAGTCGCTCAAGCATAGGCACTGCCGTATAAGCAGCTGTGGGAATTGTCAAAACAATGACCAATTCCCTAGCTGTCGAATACGAAGCAAACAAGCACATTTGCGTGAACGCGTTCACTCTTGGCTTCGTCAAATCTGGCACTGTGCTAGTTAGTTCACGACCTCAGATAGCGTACCCGCAGGCGGCTCATATGTGGTCATCTGGCGGAATGAAATCCCTCTAGCTTCCATCAACTCGCTAACCTTCTCATGATCCTTCGGATATCCCCGATGAAACACAATCTCTGTCACTCCGCTGTTAGCCAACATGTTTGCACAGGTCCAGCAAGGCTGATCCGTAACATATACGGTAGAACCCTCGCGATCTTCCCGATCGGTAAATAGCAACAAATTCTGCTCCGCATGAATGGTACGTATGCAACGGTGTTTCCGCACGACTTCTTCTACATCGGCAACGACCTTCAGCTCGATTTCTTCCACAAGCATGCAACCTGCTTCCGTGCAATCCGCTACACCCATCGGTGCTCCATTATACGCGGTTCCGAGCAACTTCTTCCCTTGAACAAGTACCGCTCCAACATGTCTGCGATTACACCGCGAGCGTGTGGAGGCCATATAGGCAATATCGAGGAAATACGTATCCCAATCTTTCCGGATGCTCATGATGATTGACTCCCTCCTGATGACTAAATACTCCAATACTATTTTCGTAGTTAAAACGATTTCTAGTATTTTCTCATATTTTGCTAGAAATGAAAAGACGATGCTAAACTGGCCCTACAAATACTGACCCTTTCAGTTTCTCAAACATTTTCTCTCCGATCCCTTTCACATCCATGAGTTCTTCGACTCGCTTGAAACGTCCCTTTTTCATACGGTACTCGAGAATAGCTTTGGCTTTACTTTCACCGATTCCAGGCAGTTTATCTAACTGCTCCAGCGTAGCCGTGTTTAAATCTAAAAGCCCCTTCTGTGCTTCATTCGATGGAGGTGCAGTTATTGCTGGAGGTACAGGACTAACAGCCGAGGTTGGATGAGGCTCTGAGGTCGAGGTCGAAGGCGAAGGCGAAGTTTGCGTGATTGCTCCCGTTGAACTTGAGGGTGTAGATATCACTTCTGAAGATGACGATGATTCACTCGTATTCGCCTTTGGTGTTGCTTTTGGTTTTGCAGTAACAACGGGGACAGATTTCCCAGCTGCCGCTTTTTTCTCATTTTCTCCTTGCAAAAGCAACTCTTCCATCTGCGTATTGATTGGCATGAACGCTGTTTGAATGGTTGGCTGTCCACCACGTAGAAAAGGCCACACAACCCAAACAAAGAGCGAGACAGCGCCAAGAATTAGCCCAATTCGCTTCATTTTATTTCCAAAAAAATCCACAAACTACCTTCTTTCTTAGCATATTTGCGTTTGAGCAGCCATATACATGAAAAAGCGTCCCAATGACTACACAACTAGTCACGATACGATTGAGACGATGCTTGGACCTCTATCCTTGCCATCCATGGCTGAGCGACCGCGATTATAGGTTGGTATTCGTATAAAGACTGATTTTATCGGGAGGGATCACTTGATGAAAGCTGGATTCATCGGTACTGGGAGTATGGGAAGTATACTGATTGAAGCATTCATTCATTCCGGGGCATTCAATCCCGAGCAAATTATTGCTAGCAATCGAACATTACGTAAAGTTGAACTACTTGCGGAGAACTATCCTGGCTTGATCGTGGCAGAAACGAATCGTGAAGTCGTGCGTGGAAGTGATTTGATTTTCTTATGTGTGAAACCATCTGAATTCAAAAAGGTTATTGATGAAATCAAAGAGGACGTGCTTTCCTCTCAATTTATAATATCCATTACGAGTCCTATTCTGATTAAGCATTTGGAAGGTCTTTTACCAGCTAAAATAAGTAAAATCATACCAAGTATCACGAACTACGTTTTAAGTGGTGCTACGTTATGTATTCATGGAAATCGCATGCAGCCTGAAGATAAAGAATGGCTTGAAAATATTTTCACACATATCTCTACGCCCATACGTGTATCCGAAAATTATACGAGAATTTCATCAGATTTATCTAGTTGTGGGCCTGCTTTTCTAGCTAGCTTTATTCAAGCATTTATTGATGCGGCTGTAGAGGAAACGGGTATTTCTGCTGAAGAGGCCACATTGCTGGCAAGTGAAATGACGTTAGGTACTGGAAAGTTGCTTACTACGGGAGGCTTCAACCCTGTTAGTTTACAAAAGCGGGTATCTGTTCCTGGAGGCATTACGGCAGAGGGTTTGCGTATTTTGGAAAAGGAGCTTTGCGGAGTTTTCTCACAAGTCATTAGTGCAACACATGCAAAATATGAAGAAGACATTGAGAAGGCTGAGCAACTTTTCACCTTAAAGCAGCAATAGCCCTCTCAATGCTTAATCTTAGTTGTCTTAACCTACAACGATATTAACTAATTTACCCTTTACAACAATCAATTTGCGAACGGCCTTTCCGGCGGTCGCTTCTTTGACTTTGTCGAGTTCAAAAGCCATTTTCTCCATCGCTGCTTCATCTGTATCTTTGGAAATCATCACGCGATCAACAATTTTCCCATTGATTTGCACGACAATTTCAACTTCATTATCCACGGTCCATGCTTCATCATAAGTTGGCCATGCTTCGTACGTAATAGATTCCACGCCACCTAACTTCTCCCAAAGCTCTTCCGCTAAGTGAGGTGCGATCGGGGAAAGCATTTGCACGAAGTTTTTCATCGCTTCAAGTGGTAGACGCTCTGTTTTGTAAGCCTCGTTGACGAAAATCATCATTTGGCTAATCGCTGTATTAAAGCGAAGCGCATCGAAATCTTCCGTAATTTTCTTGATTGAACGGTGCCATGTGCGTTTAAATGTATCGCTGCCTAGCGTTTCATCCGCGCTAATTTTGGCTTGAACCTGACCGTTGTCATCAACGAACAATCTCCATACGCGATTTAAGAAACGGTAGATCCCATCTACACCAGTTGTATTCCATGGTTTCGTCGCTTCCAATGGTCCCATAAACATTTCATAAATACGAAGTGTATCCGCACCTTGATCGCTCACGATATCATCTGGGTTCACAACATTGCCGCGTGATTTACTCATTTTTTCCATGTTCTCGCCAAGAATCATCCCTTGGTTAACAAGCTTATGGAAAGGCTCTTTGGTATGCACAAAACCAAGATCATATAGCACTTTATGCCAGAAGCGCGCATACAGCAAGTGAAGAACTGCGTGCTCCGCCCCACCAATGTAGAGATCAACCGGCAACCATTGCTTTTGCAGCTCATCCGAACAGAAGGCTTGATCATTCTTTGGATCGATGAAACGCAGGTAATACCAGCAGCTTCCCGCCCATTGTGGCATCGTATTCGTCTCACGACGAGCTTTCATACCCGTTTCTGGGTCAATCGTATTCACCCATTCAGAAACGTTAGCAAGCGGTGACTCTCCAGTACCAGACGGTTTGATTTCATCCACTTGTGGAAGCAACAATGGTAATTGATCCACAGGAACTGGCTTCATCGTGCCATCTTCAAGGTGAAGAATCGGAATCGGCTCACCCCAGTAGCGTTGACGGCTGAACAGCCAATCTCTCAAACGATACGTTACTTTGCCGCGGCCTTTGCCATTTTGCTCTAACCAAGCGATCATATGGCTGATGCCTTGCTCAATGTTCAATCCATCAATTGGACCGGAATTCACATGCTTGCCATCGCCTGCATAGGCTTCCTTCTCCACATCTCCGCCTTGAACCACTTCGATAATTGGCAAATCAAATTGTTTCGCAAATTCCCAGTCGCGTTGGTCGTGCCCTGGAACCGCCATGATCGCCCCTGTGCCGTAACCGCCAAGGACATAATCAGCGATCCAGATTGGCACTTTCGTGTCATTAACTGGGTTGATCGCATAAGCCCCTGTGAACACACCGGATTTGTCTTTCGCCAAATCTGTACGTTCCAGATCGCTTTTGCGTGAAGCTTTCTCTTGATATTCTTTGATCGCAGCTGCTTGAGCATCTGTTGTGATCTGTGCTACAAGCTCATGCTCAGGCGCTAATACACAATAAGTTGCACCGAATAGTGTATCTGGACGCGTAGTGAAAACCGTTAAGCTTTTCTCCGCATGGCCTTCGATCGCGAACTGAACCTCAGCTCCTGTAGATTTCCCAATCCAGTTACGCTGCATATCCTTAATACTTTCGGACCAATCAAGCTCCTCAAGATCTTCAAGCAAACGCTCCGCATACTCCGTAATTCTCAAAATCCACTGACGCATCGGCTTCCTAATAACCGGATGGCTACCACGCTCGCTTAGTCCGTCAATAACTTCCTCATTTGCGAGTACAGTACCTAGCGCCGGACACCAGTTAACTGGCACTTCGTCGACGTAAGCAAGTCCTTTATTATATAGCTGGATGAAAATCCATTGTGTCCATTTGTAGTACTCCGGATCCGTCGTGCTAATCTCTCGATCCCAATCGTAAGAGAAACCAAGTGATTTAATTTGACGGCGGAACGTATCAATATTTTTCTTTGTAAATTCACGCGGGTCATTTCCTGTGTCTAAAGCATACTGCTCAGCAGGAAGACCGAACGCATCCCACCCCATCGGGTGAAGGACATTAAAGCCTCTCATCCGTTTGAAACGGGAAACGATATCTGTCGCTGTGTAGCCTTCTGGATGCCCTACGTGCAAGCCAGCACCGGATGGATAGGGGAACATATCCAAAGCATAAAATTTCGGTTTATCCGAATTTTCCAATACTTTAAATGTTTTCTTCGCATCCCAGTATGCCTGCCATTTCGGTTCAATGGCTTGTGGGTTATAGCCTTGTTGTTCTTTGGTTTCTTTCAATTCTTGTGTCATACCTTCCATGCCTCCCTAAGTTACTCTCTGCTCATGTATGCAAATACGCACAAAAAAACCTCACATCGCTAGCGGATATCGCTAGGGACGAGAGGTATAATTCCCGTGGTACCACCCTAGTTAACACAAGGCGTTCTTCACCTGTGTTCACTCTGCCCCTTAACGCGGGTGAGACGATCCAGCTAGCGCATCTGATCAAGGACCAGGCGGTTCACCTTCTAGCTCCGAGGCGAGTTCTCAAGACGTACATCTGCCGGCTCACACCCTAGCTCCGACTCTCTGAAAGATGCTGTACAAGGTACTATTCCTCATCTAAGCTTTCCATACAACTGATTAGCTTTGATTATATGTAAAATAATGCTGAACTGTCAAGCCGTGGGCAAATCCATCATCAGTATTATTTTTTCGCAATAAAGAAAGCTCGCTCTGTCTTCTCTGTTGGTTGTTCCCACGTAAAGTCGGCTGCCTGATGCACCTCACGAAAACCTACCTCGATCAGCATTTGTTCCAACCACTGCAAGGGATACGCTCGTTGTTCATGCGTTTCGTCAATGCGACGGAAGGTTTCCTGCTGGCCGCTGTCCTTTACGAAGATCGTTAAGTCATGTTCAATCTGAACACGTTCCTCATCTAATTCGCTTGTCCAAATGTAAGCAACATCGTCTTCGTTTAGAAAAAAAGGCTGCGATTCTGCATAGGCGAACAATTGCTGTGGCGGATGTACGTCAAAGAGGAATAACCCACCTGGCTTGAGTCCCGCCCATGTTTGACGGAAAGCATCTACAATGTCCTCTTCCTTTAGTAAATAGTTGAGGCTGTCACAACAAGAGATCGCGACATCCACTTCCTCGCCAAGCTCCCATTCACGTATATCTTGCTGAATCCAACGAATGCTACCGCCGCGAAGTTGGCTGGGCTGTTCGCTATGCTTCTGCTCAGCGACAGCCAACATATCCTCGGAGAGATCAATGCCAGTCACCATGATGCCTTCAGCAGCCAATGGAATCGACAAATTGCCTGTTCCGCAACCTAAATCAACGAGCGTTGCCGGCTTTACACCAAACCGTTCGAAACTTTCTTTAATAAATCGAAGCCAGTCTTCATACGGCATGCTGTTCATCAAGCGATCGTACGTGTAGGCGAATTTTTCGTAACTCATCTCAGCCTTGCGTCTCCTCTTGTTTCAGATAGGTCCAGTCTGCTTCCTGATAGATGAGCCCATCTTTCATAAGTTTACCTAAGGCACGTTTGAAGGCTGCCTTACTTAGTCCGAATTTATCTTTAATTACATCAGCTTGTGTTTTATCCGAAAATGGCATCGCATTTCCTGGACGTTCACGCAGCACTTCAAGAATGCGATCTGCATCTTCATCGCGTCCTTTTTCCTTAGGTAGCCTCATGGATAGATTAACTCGTCCATCTTCTTCACGGACGAAAGCAATCCTTACATCCACTTGCTCGCCTACGCGAAGTAAACGTGTACGCTCTTGTGGGATGATAAGACCGATGACGCCATACCCTAGGACTCCTGCTTCACATATGACAAATGTACCCATTTGCAGAGGGCGATACACGCGCGCTTTCACCCATTGGTTCGTCCAGCTCGATGGAGCTCTCACACAAAGCGGTGCCAAATCCTCTTCAAGTGCCAGCTTGGCGATCAATCGACCTTGGCGATCATGTGCAAGCGTTGCAAACACTTTGTCCCCAACTTGAGGACGAAGATCTTCGAATTCAGGCACATTGCGATATGGTAAAAGCAGATGACGCCCTAGGCCCATTTCTAAGAAATAGCCAAAACGCGGATGAATATCAACAACCTCTAGTAGCCCCACTTGACCCATGGTCAGAAGTGGACGTTTCATAGTAGCCATGATTCGATCCTGTGTATCGTGGAATAAGAAAACTTCCACTTTATCTCCCGCACTAATTCGATTACCTACGATTTCCGCGTAAGGTAGTAGAAAATCTTGATAGCCATCCGTGAGGAAAAAGCCGTTTGGTGGAACTTCCCTTGCTACCTCTAGGGTAACAAGGGATCCTGCTTCCATTCTCATACGCGTTCCACAACTTTAGCATCGGACCAAAGTCTTTCGATGTTATAGTATTCACGGTCATCACGATGGAAAACGTGGAGAACAACATCTCCTAAATCAAGCAGTACCCATCTTGCGGTATCAACGCCTTCAAACCCTCGAATATGAACACCATGTTCGTGTGCTTTTTTACGAGCCTCGCCCGCAATCGCTTGAACTTGTGTTTCCGAATTCCCGTGACAAATAACGAAATAATCAGCGATTAACGATACACCTTTCAAATTCAGGCTAACGATATCTGCCGCTTTCTTGTCTTCCGCTGCCTCAACAACGAATGCTAATATTTCTTCTGGGTTTTTACTCATGCAATCATCCTCCATGTCATTAGGTGTGTAGTTGTATTTGTTCCAATAAATCATTCCGTGTCAGAATTGTTAATGGATAAATGCGCTTTCCTTTGGAAATCAAGAAGTTGATCGTGGAGTCAAAACCGGCAATCAACGCGCGTTCAAGACTCGTCTTTGCCAGCTCTCGAATATGTTCGACTCCTGGAAAATCACGACCTGGCTCCATATAATCAGCCAAGCAAACAATTTTGTCGAGCAGTGTCATCTGTTCTCGACCAGACGTATGATACCGAATCGCATCTAAAATTTCCTCGTCATCGATCCCGAATTGTGTCTTCGCGATGAAAGCGCCTGCGTGTGAATGCCATAGCTCCTTATCGAAAACTAACAAATCTTGCGGTAAATCGTTCTCGCGAATAATCTTAGCTTGCTCCCCAGTTGGCCAATACTTGCAATAATCGTGCAAAATCGCTGCAACATCCGCTTTGGCCGCATCCCCGCCAAATCGTTCAGCCAGCATAACGCTCGTTTCCATCACACCAAGTGTATGCTGCCAACGCCGCTCCGGCATTTGCTCCTTCACAGCTGCCATGAGGTCTTCACGTTTCATATAAGCCATTCACCTCCATGAATTGCCCAACCTTATCTGGCACAAGATACCTGACAGGATCCCTCTTCTGTCTCAACGCCCGAATAGCTGTCGATGATATTTCAACGAGGGGCATCGGAACAAGCTTCACTCGGTTTCGTATATGTTCGGGAAGCTGTTTCAAGTCCAGTTCATAACCAGGTCTGGCTAATCCAATAAAATGAATATGCCGCACGATGTCATCGATGCGATGCCACTGCGGCAAATACTGAACCATATCCGCGCCAATAATGTAAGTGAACGCGATGTCCGGATATTGCGATTTCAACAGCTCGATCGTATCGATACTATAAGATACGCCGCCTTTGTTAATTTCGATATCGATAGGACGAAAAAAAGGATTGCCTTCTGCAGCAAGGCAAACCATCTCCCAACGCTGCTGGCTAGTTCCTTTCGGGGCATTAGGTTTATGCGGCGGGACGTTCGCTGGCATTAGCCAAACCTCGTCCAAGCACCCTTCCACCCTCGCACGTTCAGCTGCGATTAAATGACCGGTATGAATGGGATCGAACGTGCCTCCCATAATTCCGACAAGCATACGTCCACCTCATTAGCGCGGCAGTTCAATCTTCTTATTGTCACGCGATTCTTTGTACAACACAACGATTTTACCAATAACTTGAACTAGCTCCGCGCCTGATTTCTCGGACAATTCCGCTCCGACTTCTTGGCGATCTTCACCGCTATTGTTGAGTACGGTAATTTTGATCAATTCACGCACCTCAATAGCTTCTTGGATGTGACGAATTAAATGATCATTTACGCCACCTTTACCTACTTGAAAAATTGGATCTACATGGTGCGCCAAAGAGCGCAAATGTCTTTTCTGTTTGCCTGTTAACATGGATGTCCCTCTATTCATTCTTATTCAGTTAATGACTGTTCTACCACCTGTCTCATCGCCGCAACCGGCGCAGGGGTTCCCGTCCAATACTCGAAGGCATATGCGCCTTGATAAATAAACATGCCAAGCCCGCCATGAATGCGCGCGCCAATTGCTTCCGCTTCACGAAGAAATCTCGTGATCCGCGGGTTATAAATAAGATCACTAACGAGGTGATGCGGTAGAAGCAGGTGAAGCGGTAATGGGAGCTCGTCTACGTTCGGATGCATACCTGCCGACGTCGTATTCAACACGAATTCAACATTGTCCACAACGTTCTCCAGCTCATCCATCCCTAAACCAACGGTTTCGGTAAATGCACCTATCGTAGCTGCCAATTCGATTGCACGCTCTTTGGTACGATTCGCGATATAAATGCAGCTCGCACCTTCTTTCGCAAGTGCATAAGCCACACCTCTCGCCGCGCCGCCTGCCCCAAGTACAAGTACTCGTTTACCTTTGAGCTCGATGCCCGTCTCTTCTTTCAAAGAACGAACATATCCGATCCCATCCGTATTAAAGCCTTTGAGCTTCCCATTCTCATTCACAATGGTATTCACTGCGCCAACGATCAAAGCTCCCTCATCGATCTCATCGAGATAGTTCATGACATCTACTTTATGTGGAATGGTCACATTCACTCCGCGATATCCTAGTGCCCTAATTCCCCGGACTGCTTCCCCAAGCGCTTCTGGCTTAACGTGAAAAGCTGCATATACACCATTAATGCCCGCTTCTTGAAAAGCACGATTCAACATAATCGGTGAACGAGAATGCCTGATCGGATCCCCGAAAACCCCGTACAAAACTGTATGACTATCGATCGGCGTCACTGGTTTCTCCATGATCTCCCTATGTCCCCCTAAATCAACGACTCCCGTGTAATGACTTTGATACCTTTCGGTGCATGTACAGCAAGAGCAGCGCCTGCTAAACTATTCACTTTAATCCAGCCTAATCCAGAGATCAGCACATCCATCTGTTTCCCCTTCGGAATGTGCAGCGGATGTTTGACCAGCTTCGGAAGCTCTTCAAGATCTGCCTGTGCCGGAGGCGTCAGCATGACACCCTTGTGGTCTTCATATAACTGATCTGCTTTCTCTAGCTTCGTACGATGAATCTGAATGGCATTCGACGTGTATATCGTGAAGGATTGATGCTCACCTTGAATAAAATCAAAACGAACTAACGCACCAAAAAATAAGGTTTGTCCCTCATTAAGTTGAAATACCATTGGTTTCAGCGGTTTGTCCGGCATGAGTGGCGTTAAATCACGCTTCTTCACTACCTCCGTAAGACGATGCTTGTACACAATCCCAGGCGTATCAATAATGAAGTGACCATCATCCAATGGGATTTTGACTAGATCAAGCGTAGTTCCCGGATATTGAGACGTCGTCAACTCAGCTTCCAGATCACTGTAATCACTGATCAGACGATTAATGAGCGTCGATTTCCCTACGTTCGTAGCACCAACCACATACACGTCCATGTTGCCACGATATTCTTGTACAGCCGAAATAACACGATCGAAACCGATGTTTTTCTTCGCGCTGCATAACACGATATCAACAACCTTGAGATTCTCTTCCTTGACTCTGCGCTGCACCCAGTTGATGATCTTGTTGGCATTCGTCACTTTCGGAAGTAAATCAATTTTGTTAACCACGAGTAAAACGGGATTATTGCCAATGAATCGGGCAAGCGAACTAATCATACTGCCTTCAAAATCAAAAATATCCACGATTTTCACGACTAACGCCTTCGTTTGACCAACATGTCCTAATAATTTCAGGAAGTCATCTTGTTGAAGGGTAATACTCGAAGACTCATTATAATGCTTAATCCGATAACAGCGCTGGCAAATCAAAGGTTCCTTTTGCAAGGCAGCCTCTGGAATAAAGCCCAGCTTACTTTTGTCTTCTGTTTGCAGCCCAATGCCGCAACCCGCACAATGTTGTATTGTTTCTGTACTCATGAAACCTCCCTATTTCTTCATCCTTGCTAGAGCCCATTTCTCAATTTGGCGGTTCACTTTCGTGAAGAAGCCTTCATCTTTTCTTGAGATAGGTTGAACGAGGATCGTGTATAGCCCCATTCGATTGCCGCCCAGCACATCTGTCAGCATTTGATCCCCGATAACAGTCGTCTGTCGCGCATTCGTTCCAAGCAACTTCATCGCTTTATGGAAGGAAGCATTCGTCGGTTTTTTGGCACGGTGAATAAACGGAATGCCCAGTGGCTTAGCAAAGGTCGACACCCGGTGATGATGGTTGTTCGACACAATGACTACTTTGAAGCCGATCTGCTGCAAATGATTCAGCCATTCTATTAACTCAGGTGTCGCATGTGGATCAGCTGCACCGACAAGTGTATTATCAAGATCCGTTATAATTCCGCGAATACCGAATCCCCACAGGTGATTGGCATCAATATCATAAATTGTATGAACAGACTGTCTGGGTACAAGCTTTTTCAGCAAACAAATTCCCTCCAACTGCTTCCTTGACATATACGTGAAACTATATCATAGTGCCTCGTTTGTTGCAAAAAGAAAAGAACATATTTTCTCCCTAGTCTCTTGTTGGCAACGGCAACCAATTCAAAACGTGTTGAATTTTGCGATCCCAATATCCCCATTCATGCGTGGCGGACTCTTCTTCATAGGTAATTTCCAGCCCTTGTGCAAGGCAATAATCCCGGAATCGAATGTTATCTTCATACAGAAAATCCTCAGTGCCACAACATTGATAGAGCTTAGGTTGCTCTTGTTTACTACCAACAAGCTGATTAGCGAGATAGAATAAATCATTTGGGCTATTTTTAACCGTCGACACATCGCCGTAAATCAATTGAAAGTCATTCGGAAACGCAGTAGCACGCTCAACAATATCTACGGCACCGGATAAGCTCGCTCCCGCTCCATAACGATTGGGATGCGAAAGTGCCAACTTCATCGCGCCATATCCACCCATAGACAGTCCTGCCACGTAATTCAGCTCTCTCTCTTCGGCTAAAGGAAAGAAGGATCTTGCTAACACAGGTAATTCTTCACTAACGAACTCCCAATACTTCGGACCTGACGCCATATCAGCATAAAAGCTGCGATTTACAGCTGGCATAACCACCGCAATACCATGCTGAGATGCATAGCGCTCAATGGACGTTCTACGCATCCATATGGTGTGGTCATCAGACAATCCATGCAACAAAAATAAAGTAGGGTGCTTCCCACCAAAAGCATGCGAAGCTAGTCCAATCTGACTTTTGGCAATTTGAGGTAATATGACATGCATGGAAGCTGCAACACCTAGGGATTCTGAATGAAAATGACAATCGATAAACGCCATTTGAATAAATCTCCTCTCATAGGAAGCCACCCTCCTTGTGGGGAGAGTGGCTTCAGTTCATCATTTTATTTGTTCTTTTACACGGATAATTAATTGGTTCGCTTGTTGATATTCGACTTCAGACACAGCTAATTGACTGTATTTGGCACGTTCGAACAGTTCAATTAATGCGTCCAGCTCTTTCTTCATCCACTTGCTCTGCGTCGACCACCTGGTCGTTGCTTCGCGCACCGTTTCATATTCGTATCGCGTGTACCCTTTACGACGACAAGCACGAAGCATTCGTTCAAATTCAACGATAATTTTCTGATTAAAATTCACGACCTGCAGCTGTTTCCTGCGTGCACGCCAATTATGCCACGTCTCGCTTCTTACGAAGAAGAATGCAGCAACAGTAAGAAGTGCTGCGACAACTACACCACTTAATGTCAGCCAGAGCCAAGTGAAACTTGCTGCTTCTGTCGTTTCTTCAGGCAATGTACTCGTTTCTGTGTCTGTGGTTAAATCTTCTACAACTGGCGCTGCTTCAGGGAACACATTAGGCAACACAAAGCCGGAGGTTGGCTCGAAAGAAATCCATCCAAAGCCTTCAAAATAAATTTCTACCCAAGAGTGAGCATCTGAGTTACGTACCGTATATGTGCCAGCGCCATTTAGATCAAGCGTTGTTCCTAACTGGCTCAAGAAACCCTGCTCTCGAATGTCGTCAGCAACCGATGAAGTGCCAGAGGAGTATCCTTTCACCCAACGAGTAGGTAAGCCAAGTGATCGTGTGAGGACAGCCATTGCCGTCGAATAGTAGTCACAATATCCTTGCTTCACTTCGAATAAGAATCGATCCACGAAATCCTTGCTCTTCCCTTTCGTTTCATCCGGTGTATTCGTATAAGGAAAATGTTCGGATAAATACTTCTCAACCAGCTTTGCTTTATCATAAGGATTCGTCGCAGATTTCGTAATATCTAGCGCTAACTGCTTCACTCGCTCGGGTAAATCTACAGGAACTTGCAGGTATTCTGCCCACTCTGGTTTGTTGGTAAAATCTTGCTGCGATTGCCGCAGTAGATCTTCCTCTAGAATCGGCTCTTGGACAACAATTGAATAGTCTTTCGGATAATTAGACCGTCCCGTGAATCGAAGTTCCGATTGTCGCGGTGTCCAAATGATGCGTTGAAATGGATTCTCACCTTGATTGATTTCCACGATTTTCTGAATGGCATAGCCCCCGAATATAACCGGGAAAGCCTCATCTCGATCCATCACAACACTTTGCGTAACTTCTTGCGTTTTCAATTGGGATACATCAAATCGTGGATCAAGCGGTAACGGATTCAAATTCACCCGATACGCAGGCAATCTCTTCTCCGTTGGTCCAAGCTCCCATCCTTTACCATTATACATCGATCGGGTTTCCCCACGGAAGTACGTTCGTTTGGTAGATTCAACGGTCATCACCGGTGTGTAATCAAATCGAAATCCGCCACCGAGGCGGCTGTCATCTCGACTATAGCCGGATGAGGCATCTGCGGTCGATGTGGCAATGCTAACTCCTTTGCCAAGCAACGGCACCGTTTCCCCACGACTCACTTTCCACGCGGTGTAAGGGTCTGTCAGTATGGGATTTACTGTCGGAGCGAAAACACCTGCTAACGTAATCACACCAATTAAGATAAGAATAGGAACGGTGAATGAAGACGGATAATCGGAAATCGTTTCCCACACGTCTGGCGCTTTCTTCTTCAATTGGGAGAAATGTCTCACAATTAAAAGCAGAAATCCACAAAGCATAATCATCGCCACTTGCGGCCAAAGAAAAATCATACTGAAAGAATCACGAACGGCAAAAAACAAAATACTAACAAAGATAAGGACGACAATACGGAACCTGGATTGAACGGACCACATTGCGAATAAATAAATGATCCATGCTCCCAAACTAAACCAAATATACGGTTCTAGCTGCCCCGCGTTAAGTCCAATGAAGCGAAGCGCCTCTTTCCATGTTGTAATATGTACGGCTACCCAATGGTAACCCATGCCCAAACCATGGAACCAGATGATAAGAACGAATTGGAGAAATCCTCGCCAACTGTCTTTTATTTTGGGAATACAGTAGGTCGCTGTAGTAAGTACTAAGGTCCAGGTAACGAATGAAACCGTCTCTGGAAGCCACAAACCATCTTCTTTCATAATCCAAATCAGAAATTGGTAAAGGAATATCCCCACGAATATCGCAGATACGCGCAATGCCCAATCCTTGAGAAGAATTCTGCTCCACCATGTGTTAGGCATACCGTTTCGCCCCTCCCAAGAGGTTAGGCAAGTCCGTTAATTGACTTACTTCATACCCCATATAGCCTTGTGAGCGAATGGCCTTAATATAATCCTCATGAGCAGAGATATGTTCCACACCTTGTGGGCCGAGAGCTTGTTCTGCTTGGGTATGAACCCAAATATGACATGGCTTCATTTGAAGAAGTGCCATTTGCTGAAACATCTGCAGCATCGCACTCCCCTTTTGCGGAGAAATGAGCACAATTAAACTGCCTGCAGGCCAATCCTGTGAGCGTTCCTTCAAAATCTGGCTGAGCGTCTGGTACCCATCTGCATCAACACCAACGAGATGTTTAACAATTTCCTTGTAATGATGCTGACTGTGCTTCGGTTCAAAATAAGTAAATTCCTTGCCGATTGACAGTAAACCAAGCGACATTTCGCGTCCTGTTCCGTATCGGAACAAGGAAGCCGCAACAGACACGGCTAGTTCAAACTCAGCCGCATCTCGGTAAGCGCGAGCGGTTCGGTCCAGTAACACGATGGTTTTCGGCAAAGATTCACGCTCGAACTCCTTCGACTTCCAAGTTCCCGTCTTCGCTGTCGCATTCCAATGTATACGTGAAAGCCGATCACCATAAATGTATTCACGAACACCATTGATTTGAGTCGTTTCCCGGTGTGCACTCGTCGCCGTTGAGTGATGCTGCATACCTTTGAGCATTTGATGAAATTGCGCCCATTCGCGGATCGTAACGGTTTGGGGATACACAGTTATCGGTTGTTGCAGATCTAATCGACCTTTATGCTGAAAGAAGCCGAAAATATCCTCGGTTAAGCATTCGGTTTCTCCAAAACGATAGTACCCTCTCCGAAGCGGAGGCGTGCTATACGTGAACTCACCCCGACGTTTCCAGTCTGGAACGATAGATCCTTCAAAAACAGATTCGTCCCCATTCTGACGTATAAGCTGATCTTTAATCATTACGTAGGGAACTGGCCAATAACCTGGTACTTGGACGCCAAGTTGGATTTGTAAAGATTGTCCTGCTTCCAGCTTAGCTTCTGCGGTTGCATTGGTAATCTTTCGAGTCCCTTGCACACGTCTGATACCACTCCAATTCCCTGAAAGCAAATAGATAGCTAAAAAAGTCATCGTAATGAATAACATTGAAGCCAGCTTGCCACCTTGAAATAGCATGAATAACAAGCTAGCTGCCAAGCAAGTTACAAGTAGCCAAAAAGGTGCCGGAAGCCGGGTGAGTTCCCCGAATCGTTTGAATACCGGTCGTTTCATAGGCTCACTTCTCCAATCTAACCGGAACCCGTACTTGCTCAAAAATCGTCGCTAGTACAGAGGCAATGCTGACACCATCCATACGCGCTTCCATTTGAAGGATCATACGGTGACCCAGTACAAAAGGAGCTAAATATTTAATATCATCTGGGATGACATAATCGCGACCATGTAAGAAGGCATAGGCTTTGGAGGCTAATACCAACGAGAGCGTAGCCCTTGGACTCGCACCAAGGAAGACCGCGTGATGTTCGCGTGTTTTTCTCGAAATGGTAACTAAATAATCAGCCACAGCTTCATCCAAATGCACCTGGCGAACCTGCTCTTGAATTTCAAGCACTTGCTTCGTATCCGCAATGGCTTGCAGCGCTTCCATCGGATGTGCCTTGCTTTGGGAAGCTATCATCATTTTCTCGGCAGCTTCACTCGGGTAGCCTAAGCTCAACTTGATCATAAATCGATCTAATTGTGCCTCTGGCAATGTATACGTTCCCTCAAAATCAATTGGATTCTGAGTTGCTAGCATAAGGAACGGAGATGGGAGTTCATGCAAATCACCATCAACTGTAATATGTTGTTCTTCCATCGCTTCCAGAAGAGCTGATTGTGTTTTGGTTGTCGCACGGTTAATCTCATCAACAAGTAAAATATTGGTCATAATCGGCCCCGATCGGAAAAGAAACTCCTCTTTTTTGGGGTGATATATAGATACGCCAGTTATATCCGTTGGCAATAAGTCCGGGTTACATTGAATACGGCGAAATTGACCATTAATAGACTTCGCCAGCGCTTTAATGAGTACAGTTTTACCTGTCCCTGGAACATCCTCAAGCAGAACATGACCACCTGCCAACATCGCAGTAAGCAACAATTCAATTTCGGCACTTTTGCCAAGAATACATGATTCTAAATTTGCTTTCAGCCTAGCTAGTACTTCTACATGATGCTGGGTGGCAGTTTCCATGTGTTGATCCTCCTTAGAGTTTTGCTTGCAAATCTTGCTTCGAAAGCATTACTGAGTTTTTGTCGAAAGCTTGTATGCGTAAACATCGCTTTATTGTACGAACCTGCTTCATCTTCTGTTTTGCTCAGAAAACAAACAAAATGTACGTAAATCTAGTTTACAGGAAAGTTTTTCTTCCGTATACTTGTAAATCCTCTAAAGTTATTTGTTAAAATTAACCACATAAAAGAGCCATGGTTGCAATCCCAAAACAATTTCAAAAGTCCACCACCGCATCTCCATACATAAAGTAAAAAAGACGCCACTCGGCGTCTTTTTTACTTTATGTTTAGCCTTTCACATCTACCTGCTTCAACCCTTCGGTTTCACAAACAAGGCTGCTAGGAAGGAGAAGATGATCGCGGCAGATATCCCCGCACTGGTCACCTTGAAAATCCCTGTAATAATGCCTATATAGCCATCCTTATGCAACTCTTCCAGAGCCCCATGAACAAGCGCATTCCCGAAGCTCGTGATCGGCACCGTTGCACCGGCACCAGCAAAGGCAATCAACGGTTCATATAAATTGCAGCCATCGGCAATGGCACCCAGCACAACCAACGTGCTCATGGTGTGGGCTGGTGTTAATTTGCCAACGTCCATCAATAGTTGTCCCAGAACACAGATGGCCCCTCCAACAACAAATGCCCAAAAAAAGCTCATACGTATAAACCTCCAGACTCTATGGAAACAGCATGTGCGATACAGGGAATGCTTTCACCTTGCTGGAATGAAATCGGTGAAAGCAAGGCTCCTGTTGCGACAACGAGGATTCGTTTCAACTCTCCTTTTGCCATGCGTTTTAATAAGTGCCCATAGGTAACTGTCGCAGAGCAACCGCAACCGCTCCCCCCTGCTTGGACGGTTTGCGTTTCTCGATCAAAGATCATTAATCCACAATCACTATAGGTCGTCTGTTCGATTGGGAAATGATGCTTGTGAAAGAGCTCACGTGCAATGCTGATCCCCACCGATGCAAGGTCCCCCGTCACGATAAGATCGTAATAGGAAGGGTCGCGATTCAATTCACGGCAATGTGTTTGGATCGTATCTACAGCGGCAGGTGCCATGGCAGCGCCCATATTAAACGGATCCGTGATCCCCATATCCACGACGCGTCCGATCGTAGCCGCGGTGACGACAGGGCCGTCACCAGTCTTCCCTAGCACGGCCACCCCAGCGCCAGTGACGGTGTACTGCGCCGTCGGCGGCTTCTGAGATCCATATTCCGTCGGATAACGGAATTGCTTCTCCGCCGTGCAGTTATGGCTGCACGTGCCAGCCATGACATAGTTGGCTGCGCCAGAGTCTACTAATTGGGCGGCTAGCGCCAGCCCTTCCATCGACGTGGAGCAAGCACCGAATATCCCTAAATAAGGGATATTCAGTGTCCGCGCAGCGAACGTGTTGGAGATGATCTGATTCATCAGATCTCCCCCAACATAGAACTGGATTTGGCCGTCGGTCAGGCCGGCTTTCTTCATTGCAAGCTGAGCTGCCTCCTCCAGCAACGCTTTCTCAGCTTTTTCCCACGTCTTTTGACCTACAGTCAAATCACCGTGGACGATATCAAAATCTTCATTGAGCGGTCCCTTTCCTTCGTCTGGACCTACAACCGTGCCTGTTGAAAGAATGACAGGCCGATTCTCGAAAAGCCAACTTTGGTGTCCCTTTAGCATCTCGTCAGCCCCCCGTGAAGATCAGATGTGCAATGCCTACAAAAAAGGCCGCCACAGTTCCAAAAACAATAACTGAACCAGCTAATTTAAACATATTACCGCCAACACCAAGCACAAGTCCCTCAGCACGATGCTCAATGGCTGCGGAACAAAGTGAGTTCGCAAAACCAGTAACGGGGACAGAGCTTCCGCCACCTGCCCACTGTGCGATTTTGTCGTAAATACCAAAGCTTGTTAAAATAACCGAGATAATAATCATGACAGCAACGGTCGGATTGCCGGCAGTCTTCTCTGTAAAACCAAAATAATTAATAAACATATGCATAAAGCATTCACCGATCAAGCAGATTGTCCCACCCACGAGAAAGGCTCTGCCACAATTTTTAAGTACAGGTCTTTTGGGTTCCTGCTGCTTAGCTAATTTCTGATACTCCTGTTGTGTCATCGTTAAGTTTTTCTTCTTGTTGTTAGGCATGACTTACTCCTATTCCCTCAAAACCTAAGCTCTGAGAATCGTATGTACCTGCTGGATAATTTGAGTTAGCTGCATGGAACATGTTTCATACATCATCTTAGCCTCAGAATTCTGCGTCGTTAACGAGTACAACTCCAGATCTGCTTCACATTTCTTCAAGCACGCAAGTACGGCAGGGCGTTCGGTAGTTGCCGGCACGACTATCTTGTCATCAAAAAGGTCAACGGATAATTCACCATGTGTATCGACTTGTCCAAGAAATACATTTTCTTTCGCCACACCCATTTTTTCAAGCTCTGATTGCAGCCAGCCTCTACTTTTCCCGGCCGCAGCTAAGGGTTCATTTTGAATAACTCCGTCCATCATAACGTCTTGAGTTGGTTTCTCTATGGGCAGCTTTAGCCCTATATGCTTTGGGGTTAGCGGTTGGTTCTCACTCTTCAAAAGAATACTCAAATCACCACTTGATTCCAGCATCGCGAATTCCACATCCGCCACCCGAAATACACCTTTTGTACGCAACTGTTCGAGTAATTCATCACCTGTGTAGCGTTCCTTCTTTAAATTATCTTCTAGAATCTTGCCATTCTTAATAAGAACTCTGCCATTGCCTTCGAACCATACTCGAAGAGTCTTGCTTTTTAACGTCAATATTTCCAGCATTAATGGCACAAGCACCCATATTAGAATCGCAATAACACCATGAAAATAATTTGCTTCGACGTCAGTCGAAATGTTCCCAGCCAGATCCCCAAGTGTTATGCCAATCACATATTCAAAGAAAGTCAGCTGAGAAATTTGTTTTTTACCTAGAATCCGCGTCAATACAAACAGAAACATCAAGGTACTTAATGCTCGGACCGCAATAAGTAGCCATTCCGGCACATCATTCCTCCCCTTTCTTCAACTTTCAATACCTACATTATGTGTCATTTGCCCCCTAACTATTATTACTCTAAATTGGATTTATTTGTTAACATGAGCTGCTTATATAACGGGCATATTAACAACCGCAAACCTGAGCAGATGGCATGCAGCTGTTCTATTGCAAGATCACAAAAGAGGAGTGTTTACGATATGACAGTAGCATCAGACGTTAAAACCACCTTGGCATCTTTAAAAAGTGCCCAAGCCAGTCTTGAAACCTTCGCCCTAAGCACACAAAATCAAGAGGCCAAGCAATTATATGAGACTGCGGCCCAGTCGACCCAGCAAATCGTTGATCAAGTTGCCAATCGCGTCCAACAGTTAGAAAATGAAGAGCCGCAATATAAAGGCTTTTAATCGCCAAACAGCCGCTGCGAAGAACTCGCCGCGGCTGTTTATTCTTTTTTATAAAAACAAACTAAGAAATAGGATTAGCAATACAAATAAAATGAGAATGAGCAGTTTCAGTTGGTCCTTTGGCATAAGTGCCGTCCCTCGTTTCATTGAAATTCCTTCTGATACTCATTGCGGCGGCTGTCCTGAAGCTTTCCTCACTTCATTCGCTAATCGATTAAATTCCTTCTGTGCTTCCGGATCTGAGGTCGCGAAATAGGCTGCTGATAAGAAAGCAATGATCTTGTTCGCATCTTCCACACTCATCATCACAATAAGCCTCCTCTAATAAGACATATTTATTTACCAGTCCAATAATCAAAGGTCAGTGATTTATTTCTGAAAAAAGAATAAGGAATATAACAATATCCTGCATCTCCCCATGCGGTTCCCCATGAGTTTCGTGCAATAATGACACCCTTCCCTTTTTCCTTACCATCCTTATAGCCAACTGCAAGCAGCGCATGACCGCCAAGAAGACTTTCCTTTTTCCGATTGGGATACGGGATTTTCCCTGTTTTAGAAGCTGTCTTATTCTCAAATGAGGCATATATCCAAATGCCAAATACAACAGGCGAGCCATCCGCGAGCGCAGCCTTCATCCCTGCTAAATCATGAATGCGATGATAGCCTTCAATACGATAATACCTAGCAAGAGACTCCGCTTGATAATTCGGTGTCTCTTTAAAATTTGCAGTCTGATACGGCCATACTTCCTCTGGACATACGCCTGTTTTGTGCAACACTTTCATTCCGTCACGGATCGTCGCCCCAGCATCGCGATTTACCGTATTTTCTAACTCGCGTTCATGCCAGTAATGATAAAGACGAGATAGTCTTGTTGCGTTCTCTTCTTCGTTTAACAGCCAATACTCTCGCAATCCACTTACAATGGCATTCGAGGTACAGGAGCCTAAAGAACCTTGGTTAACAATCGGAGAGAGTTTGCTCCGTAAATCGATTTGACCCGGCAATTGAGATTCCCGAATATAATTGACACTTCTGTATGTGAAATCACGAAAATCGCGAGGGTCCTGCTTGACTGTATATTTCCGCATACCTGTACCTCCTAAGAAGCCTAATCGCTGAGTACTCCAGTGTATTCACCCATAGGCAGGAGCGTGCAAAAAAGAGCCCGACTTCAGAAACGAAGTTCGAGCTCTTTCATGTATGCCTTCTTATTCCGTTATTGTAACTGTTACAGGCGACCACTCGCCGATAATCGTCTGTCCATGCAAGGAGACACTGCCCTGTGGTGTCAAATCTTTCTCCGTCATCATGCCAAGGGCAACTGTGAAGCGATTGAATTTGATCGGTACATGCTTCTCACGTCGCACTTCCACACCATTCACATAGAAAATGACTTCGTCATTGCCGCGGTGATACGTAATTTTGTACGTATTGAATTCACGTGGTTGGAAATTCGTTTCCTCTTTGAAAATACAGAAGAAGCGCGTTTTGTCCGTCTCAGGAACTTGTACACCAGGGAAAGGAAGAACGGCGTATACACTCGCATATTTATCGTTGCCAGCAAAGAAATCCAGCGCAGCGCCTGTCGTAAAATCAAGCAAGTTCAAGGAGACAAAGCCATCATATAAATCGTTCGGCTCTGTGTTCTGCGTACGAGCACGGATTTGAAGTTCGAAGGAAATTCCTCCTTCTTCAGGCACTTCAACGTCTTGAGCCGAATAATACATATGCTTTGCGTTATCTAGAAATTGTACATAGTCATTTTTGCGGCTAAGCGGCGCACGTGCATATAGAATGCCATTTCGAACAATAATCGTCGCATTGGGCTCTCTGAATTCCCAGAAGGACCCATCTGGCATCGGGAACCCACCTATTTTCCAAACTTCGCCTTCAGATAAGATGGTATGAAAATCACCTATTGTAAATTGTTTGCTCATCGCTTATGACCTCACTTTGTTGTTATATTCTCATTGCAAAATAGCTTGGATGACCAAAGCCAGCATCATGATCAAGCCGCCTCTGTTTGTTGCTTTTAAGGAAGCACCCATTAATGGCAGATAGGCTGGAGAAGGATTCTCCGACTTCAAATTACCATATACCCGATAAAATGGAACGGCTGTCACTAAAGCAAGCAGGGCATAGTAAGGAAAAACGTCCATAACCACGCACATTATTAAAGCCAAATAAGAGAGTACGAATAAACATTTGGAGAATAGGAGTGCTTTTTTCTCGCCCCAGACAACAACCAGCGTTCGCTTACCCGCACTTTGATCTGATTTCCAATGAAGGAAATGATGGTTAAATAGAATTAATGTCGTCAATAAGCCGATCGGCAAAGCTAGCAATATCGGTCGATAATCGACTTGCATAGTCTGCACATAATAACTTCCTAACGTTGGTAGAATGCCAAATGAAAGCAAAATAGCAATCTCGCTATACCCTTTGCCGCGATAACCAAATTTAATAGGCGGTGCCACATAGAAATAGGCAATCAAAGCACCTAAACCTCCGAAAACAAGTACGAGCCAGCCGCTGCTTATGCTTAAAATAAGACCACAAATAAGAGCAACAGCAAATAATGACCATGTCAGAAAACTAAACGTTCGCTCTGTTATAGTGCCATTGGCTAGAAAACCTGAATTGGTCGAGATTGTTGAAGCTGTTTCCTTAGCTGCTGTATCAATGCCATTACGAAAATCCCATAAGTCATTAATCATATTCGAGAATAAGTGCGCAGCAATTGACCCTATGAAGGTTAGCACAAATAAGATAGGATGAAAGGTATCGTTCCATACGATTGCTCCTAATCCACCTAAAACGACAGGAATAACCATGACTGGAATAACCCGAAATCGTGATGCTTTTAATAATAAACTTAAGTTGAGGTTATTCATTTCTCACGTCCCTTTCAACAAAAATTGCTCTGCTATTCATACTATCCCAATCCTAGTAGTACTTCAAGTAGGTTTCAATTCCCCTAAAACCACGGTATGCCATCTCTGTCAATAGTCGGAAAATGAGAAAAGGATGCTAGAATAATCTCTAGTCATCCTTCTTCCATAACAACTTATTTCAGATAGAAAACCTCACGCATCGGCGTAATCGGAACGGCTTCACGGAAATCGAAGGAGCCTACAACCATTTTGGACGTAATGGCATTCCACCGATTACATGCATCACTCTCTGCCAGATAAGCGAAAGCAGCATCGATATCATCGCACAAGAATACATAGAAAAATTGTGCACCATTTTGAAAAATGGAGTAATCTCGAAATCCTGCTTTACTATGCTCTTCCATAATTTCTGGCCAAGGCGCCAAGTGCATCGCCACATATTCCTCAAGATCTTCTTCGCGAATCGTCCATGTCCAAGCAAACTTACCGCTATTTTGCATAAGGATCAACCCTTCCTTTTTCTTATATGGTAGAGTTGCAGAAGCAACTGGTTATCTTTTTACCAAATCTTCGCGAATCGGTGTAAATACATCTAAAAGTGCAGAGTCTTCCAATGCGGTAACACCATGCTTAGCTCCACTAGGTATATAAATCGTTTGGCCCTGTTCAATAACAGTAACGACGCCATCGATTGTGAATTCGATTTTACCCTTCAAGCAATACGACATTTGTTCGTGAACATGGCTGTGCTGATAGCCGATAGCCCCAGGTTCAAAGTGAACCTCCATCATCATTAAACCGACTTCAGCTTTCAAAATACAGCGAGTTACGCCTGGTTCTGCCGCTTCCCATACGCCAATATTAGACATCTGACTTTCCCCTTTCGTTATAAACCGCTTCCATCCTGAAATGAAAAAGAAGGACCGCAAGCGGCCCTTCACTTACTCACTAATTATATCCGATTAGCACCCAAATGAACATACTTGAAAATAAATGAACCTTACGCTGTAGTACTCGCGCGATCCTTCCCTTTGTCAGCTTCCCCTGCGTTCTTGTTGGCGGCTTCTCGATCCTGCTGCATATCAGCGACCGTTTTCACTTTCACACGAGCAGCCCCTTCATAGTCACGCGTCGGAATGAGGTTCCCTGCTGCAAGACGCTGTTTGGCTTCAGCGATCGCCGCACTATATTGCGGCAGCCAAGCCTCTTGTGCAACCAACATCTCGTCAACCATTTGCCAAATTTCCTTCGGATTGCATACGGCTCCAACTAGAGGATCCATCATAAAGGCTTGACGCAGCAGTTTATCATCCCCGTGTACAGCCGCCTCTACAGCTAAACGCTGAACAGAAATGCTGACATTACATACCGCCGCTGGCCCCAATGGCAGATCACCAACATGCGGCATCGAGATGCCGTTGCGATCGACATAGCCTGGTGCTTCAATAATCGCATCATCCGGCAAATTCGAAATAACACCTTTATTCACCAAGTTGAAATGTCCACGGTAGACGCGACCTGTTTCTAGGCCCTCAATAATGTAAGAACCATGTTCTTCGCTGCGCTTCTCGCTCGCATAGACGAATGCGGGATCCTTCATCCAGTTCGGGAAATCCGTTTCAAACCAACGTCGCCCTTCCGTGCAAACACGTAAGTATCCGCCTGTTTCACCATTAATCCAAGACCCCATATCAATCCAATCCCCAATTTCACTTGCCCGTTTCCGATACCAAGGAACATACTCACTCAAATGTCCATTGGACTCCGTGCTATAGTAGCCAAAGCGGCGGAGCATATCAATACGAACCTTCTCTGTTCGTGCATATTCGGCGTTATTTTCAAATGCTTCTAATAAGCCTGCTGTCAAATCCTTCCCCTCATGGGAAGCTTGGATATACCAGGTTTGATGATTAATACCAGCGCAAATAATATCCACGTCTTTCTTATCCAACCCATAAACATCTGCGATTTGATGATGGCCATGCTGTACACCGTGGCACAGGCCTATCGTGCGTACACCACCGTATTTATTACATGCCCAAGTCAGCATAGCCATCGGGTTCGCGTAATTCAACAATGTAACATCTGTGGCAGCGACCTCGCGAATATCTTGGCAAATGCGCAGCATTTCAGAAATACCACGTTGACCGTACATGATGCCCCCCGCACACAATGTGTCACCAACGCATTGATCCACACCATATTTCAAAGGAATATCTACGTCTGTTGCAAACGCCTCTAAACCGCCAACACGTATCGTGCAAAGCACATATTTGGCACCTTCTAATGCTTCCCTGCGATCCGTTGTCGCTTGGATCTGAATCGATAAGCCATTCTCGTGGATATCACGTTGGCATAGTTCCGTCACCATCTCTAAATTGTGTGGATTAATGTCTGTAAAAGCCACTTGAATATTGTGAAATTCGGGTACAGCTAGTAAATCTCGAAGTAGTCCACGTGTGAATCCAATACTGCCTGCGCCAATGAATGCCACCTTAAATGCCATATATATCGCCCTCTCTATCACTTCGTCTATGTTTCACATTGTACCAAGACGAAGAGAGAAAACGTTATCAAATTTCTAACTTCATTGTTCACCATGTGTCAAAAATCCTAACTTCCTTCTGGATACATATGTTTATGCGTATTCATCGATTTGCGATAATCCGTAGGCGTTAATTGCGTGTGCGCCTTGAATAGCATATGGAAATATTGACGGCTGCCCACCCCGATATAATCCGAAATATCCGCTATTGGAATATCCGTTTCGAGCAGCAGCATTTGTGCTTTATCCATTCTGATTTCCGTTAAGTAGGCCATTAAGGTTTGTCCCGTCACTGCTTTGAATATGCGTTGTAAGTAGCCTGGATGTAAATTCACAGCCCCTGCTATTTCTTTCACTTGAATCTCGCGATCGTAATTTTGATGCATATAATCCATGCTTATCTTCACATACCATTCGCTTTGAGCCAAACTACTGCTTGCGGATTCACGCCGTAAACGAGCAATTCGGATCAACAGCTGAGCAAACAACAGTTGAATCATAGACTCACTCTTGTCAGCAGGCTTGTCTAGCTCCAACACCAAACTTTTCATCACATGATACACTTCATCTGGATCACGCAGCACTAAGTAAGCAGTCTGAACTTCTAATAAAGAGTTCAGTTGTTTCTCTTCCGCGGCAAGCTGTTGTAAGGACGGCATTACGCCCTGTTGCGGTGTAAAACGAAATTCCACATTGAGCATCCGACACGGCTCATCATCTTCAACAATAAGTCGATGGGCGATATTGGCATTGAGAAGAATGAACTCCCCTTTTTTCAATCTAACTCGTTCCGTTTTTGTTGTGGAAAGCTGTATCTCTATTTCACAAAAGCCATGTATGGTATACATGATCTCAGTCGCATCATGTCGGTGAAAGGGCATATGAAATCCTTGCCATTGTTTAAAATAATAAGCAACCACATGTGGATGACACGGTTGATTCGGTAACAAAGCTGGAAATAATCTTGTCGATTGTGGCATCGGGGGCTCCTTTCCATCCGTTCTTATGATCATTGTACTCCCCTGCCTTCAAAAAGAAAATCCCTTCCAGGGAAGGGATTCAACGGCATCATTTAGTCTCGATCTGTGTAATCATCATCCGAAAATGGATGAGTTAAATTATCCATAATTTCTGCTACTGCATCACTTAACATATCTGTCGGTGTTGTATCTTCTTCCTCTGGCAGTGTTGGAATTGTATCATTGCAAACGTGATCGAAATAGTGGCTTTTGTCCATTACATGTGCCTCCTAAATTGTACATTCATAATTAACGTCGCTCGTTTGCTTGTTTTGTACACTTTCCGCTCACTTTATTCACAACTTCCATTATTTCCACAAATCGCACACAAGATCTCCTTGCCTAAATGGTTGATATGAAGTAAATTAAACCTATATGAACGTATATCAACACAAATAAACCAACTCTAAGGAGAGATTAATCCATGGATATCCGCTATGCGTCCCACCCGAATGAAGTTAAACAATTTGATACTGAACGTTTACAAGCTGAATTTCAAATTCAATCCTTATTTACAGAAAACCAAGTAACATTAGTTTACTCACACGTTGATCGTTTTATTATCGGTGGTGTTTTGCCTACAACTGAAACGCTTAAATTAGAAGCTGACACGAAAGAAATGGCTGCTGATTACTTCTTAGAGCGTCGCGAAATCGGTATTATCAACGTTGGTGCTAGAGGAACAATCACTGTCGATGGCACAGCGTACACAATGGATTCCAAAGACTGCATTTACATCGGTCTTGGCTCCAAAGAAATTTCCTTCGCAAGCGATGATGCAGCGAACCCAGCGAAGTTCTACTTCAACTCCACACCAGCTCACACAACGTACCCGACTGTAAAAGTAGCGATTAGCGAAGCAACACCTGCTCACCTAGGCAGCATCAACACTTCCAATGAGCGTACGATTTATAAATACATCCACTTGGATGGGATTCAAAGCTGTCAACTGGTTATGGGTATGACATTATTGAAGCCAGGCAACATGTGGAATACAATGCCGACTCATACGCACAACCGTCGTTCCGAGGTATATTTCTATTTTGACATGCCAGAAGATGCAGTTGTTTTCCACATGATGGGTGAGCCGCAACAAACTCGCCACGTTGTTATGCGCAATGAGCAAGCTGTCATCTCACCAAGCTGGTCCATTCACAGCGGCGTTGGCACGAACAACTACACATTCATTTGGGGTATGGCTGGCGAAAATCAAATGTTCAACGATATGGACGCAGTTGCTATGCAAGATTTGAAATAATCGGTACTCCCATTAGAAGAACGGATGAATCCCGATGAATCCATTACGTAGATATGAAACGATCATGGAAGTTTTACTCGCTCAGAAAGAAGTCACCGTGAATGAGCTGAGTGAACGTCTACAAGTAACAGGAAAAACCATTCGCGAAGATTTGGCCAAGCTGGAAGAAAAGGGGCTGCTTATCCGCATTCATGGCGGTGCTATGCTAGCTCAAAGTGATCAGTTAGGCATTCTCTCTGCGAAAGAACCGAATATTAAGCATGCGGACAAAAAATCGGAGATTGCCTCTCTCGCACTCCGATACATCCAACCTCGCGATATTATCGCATTGGATGGTGGCTCGACAACGCTTGAAATTGCTAGGCGGCTGGATAATCAGCCGCTTACCGTTGTAACTAACGATTTATATATCATCTCTGAGCTTGTCCATAAGGATGAAATCCGGCTAGTTGTGCCTGGCGGTTATCGTCTGCGCAACATGCTTGCCGGTCCAGAAGCCGTAGACTATGTGCGAGGCCTCAACATACAGAAATCGTTCATTTCTGCTACTGGGGTGCATCTGCAGCATGGTTTTACGATTTACACCAATGATCTAGTTGAGTATAAACGCGCCTTAATCAGCTCCAGCGCAACCGTCTATGGGGTTATCGATCATTTCAAATTCGGACAATGTGCGTTGCGAACTT
The DNA here is from genome assembly GCF_013141695.1 of Paenibacillus plantarum. Lineage (GTDB taxonomy): Bacteria > Bacillota > Bacilli > Paenibacillales > NBRC-103111 > Paenibacillus_E > Paenibacillus_E plantarum. Next base: position 206,388 of record NZ_WHNY01000075.1, on the reverse strand, counting down.
TCGCTTCCCTTTCTGAAGTGGCTATGATTTTAACCGATAGCGGGTTGTCGGAAGAAACGGCTCAACAGTTCCGTGATACAGGCATCCAGATCGAAACACTTTAAGCGCAAGTTGCAAAGTTGAAACCTAACATTTCTTTTTTGGAAAAGGAGTACGTCATGACACTTTTTAATCTATCGGGAAAAACAGCATTCGTTACAGGCGCTTCAGGCGGCCTAGGCCAAGCTATGGCGATCGGACTTGCAGAAGCAGGCGCGAACGTCATCGCGGTTTCCTCTTCTGAAAGCGTACAAACTGTTGAAGCGATCCGCGCATTAGGCGGCAAAGCAGAGCTTATCGCTGCAGATCTAAGCAATGAAGACATCCTTGAGGATGTTGTTGCTAGAGCGATTGGCATTTACGGCAGTATCGATATCCTAGTGAATAACGCGGGTATTATCCGTCGTACTCCAGCCGTTGACCATGCGCGTCAAGATTGGCACGATGTGATTGATCTGAACTTGAACTCGGCATTCTTCCTTTGCCAGCTGATTGGTCGTCATATGATCGAACGCGGCAGCGGTAAAATCGTGAATATTGCTTCCATGCTGACGTATCAAGGTGGAATTAACGTGCCAGGGTACACAGCAAGTAAGCATGCGATTGCAGGTGTGACGAAAGCATTAGCGAACGAGTGGGCTGGCAAAGGCATTCAAATTAATGCCATTGCTCCTGGCTATATGACGACGAATAACACAGCTCCGATTCTCAAAGATGAGAAACGTACAGCTTCTATCACGGAGCGTATTCCAGCAGGTCGTTGGGGTTCACCTGAAGATTTGAAAGGTCCTGTTGTGTTCTTGTCTTCGGACGCTTCCGATTATATGAACGGACACGTGCTTTGCGTGGACGGCGGATGGATGGCTAGATAGATGGGTATCGGGACACTCGCTCACACCGTCGGCCATCTGCCCTTGAAGGAATTGACCGCGAAGTTAAGTGGACGAGGTATCGACTTCGTTCAATTAGCACTTAGTAAAGCGATTAGCGATTATGATTTAAGTCTCGGTAAATTAAGCCCAGCTCTGGCCAATCATATTGGCGAGCAATTTCATCGTGCGGGTGTACGGATTGGTGTACTCGGATGTTACATTAATCCCGTGCATCCCGATCCACAGCAGCGTCGTTATGAGATCGATAGATTCAAAGAGCATTTGCGATACGCCCGTGATTTCGGAACGTCCATTGTGGCTACTGAAACAGGTGATCTAACAACGTATCTTGCAGAGGACGCTAATGGGTATGAGGCCAAAGGATGGTCCATCCTGAAGCAAACGGTTGAGGAATTAGCAGAAGAAGCCGAGCGTTGGGGGGTTCATATCGGTTTAGAGCCGGTTGTCACTCATACATTGTCCAGCACAGAGAAAATGGCGCAAATCTTAACCGAAGTGCCTTCCAGCACATTAGGTGTTGTTTTCGATCCGGTTAATCTCATTCCGCCGACTGTGGTTGAGCCACGGGATCAAGATGCTTTCTTGGATCATGCCTTCGCAACGTTTGGCAGCCGAATTGTGCTGACTCATTTGAAAGATTATGTTGTGAATCATGGTAAAAAGAACGAAATTGAGTCCGGTAAAGGCATATTCGAGACAGCCTCCTTCTTAGCAAAACTTCACTCGCATAAGCCTGGTGTCGACATTTCGTTAGAGCGGCTCCAAGATCATACGATTGAAGAAACGTTCTCGTACGTTAGAAGCTTGCTGTAGTGAATCGACCCCCGACTTCTCTCCATGGAGAGGTGTTGGGGGTTTCTTATTACAGGAGTTACATAGTGCGAGGTCTCGCCTCTTCTCACTTTTTAATATCTGCATCGGTAAGCACTTCGAATTGATCACCTAGGTGCTGCTGCAGTGCCTTCAAGGTCGCCACACCAACGGCAATATCTTCCTCGCCAGCTCCTCCACTCACGCCAACCCCACCAATGACTTGACCATTAACCACGATAGGAAATCCGCCTACGAAAATCGCAAACTTCCCCGGCATCATGGCATGAATGCCAAACGCTTCTCCATGGATCGTTGCTGGCCCGCCAGGCTGATTAAACAAGTGTGTAGAACGTCTATGCCCACTTGCCGTAAAAGCTTTTGCCATTGCCAGCTCAGGGCTCGTGTTGCGTGCCCCGTTCATCCGCTCTAAGGCCAACAAATAACCGCCTTCGTCGACGATACAAATCGTTTCTGCCGCCTGAGCTTCCTCCGCAGCTTGAATACCCGCAGCAATCATCACCTTCGCTTCCTCGATTTCTAGCTTCAACACGGATCTCATGGTGCATGGCCTCCTTCGTCAAACCTTATCCGCTTGGTACGTAACCATCTCACCTTCGGCACTTTTTCCATTTATATGAGGATTTAGGCGGAAAAAGTCACATGAGTGACTAGCTAACGAGAATTTTGGCATAAAAAAGAGCCTTCACCATCTCCATTATTGGAGAGTAGATAGGCTGTTCGTGATTTTTACTTATTCGGCTGTTGGGCGCGAGCTGGTCGGGTCGGACGTTCCACCCAGTTCTCACGGCTCATGCGTTTCACTTGATTAATCGGATTCGAGAGATCGATCACTTCCGCTTTAAAAGGCTGCTCTGCTGCAAGCTTCTCTTTGTAACTTGTCCCAGGTGCAGGACCGCCTCCACCATTCCGTTTTCCCTTGTTCCATACGCGATTCTTACTCATGCCACCACTCCACCGTTTTTTGTTTAAGTGTAATGGCAGTTACCGAAAAACGCAAATATAGGTTTCATAATGGAGGAAGCTCTTTGTGTGAGGACGGTAGGGACATGGAAAAAGATTGGATAGTAACACGGCGCACGTACCTGCAACTACTTACTCTGCCTACACTAGTCGCGCTACCTTCCTCCAACCAATCTCTTTACTAACTCTAACTATACTACCTACTCTCTTCCGACTATAACCGCACTACTTCCTCCAACTACAATCTCTACCTACTCTAATCGCACTACCTTCCTCCAACTACACTCTCTCTACCTACTCTAACCGCACTACCTTCCTCCAACTACACTCTCTACCTACTCTAACCGCACTACCTTCCTCCAACTACACTCTCTACCTACTCTAACCGCACTACCTTCCTCCAACTACACTCTCTCTGCAAAATAGATGGAAAACATGTAGCTAATTCCTCTCGAAATCGCGATTTCTTGAGAATAACTGGAAAACATACAGTTATTTTCCTCAGTTTTACTGAAATCACACCAAATCGCTGAAATTAGCTTCATGAAATCCAGTTATTTCTCATTTTCAAGTAAATTCGGCGAAATTAGCTGTAGTTTTTCCAGTTAATGGCGTGGCAGGAGCCGAGATGAAGTGAATGACAAGAGATGTGCCACCCTCTCATCTCTACAAATCGAACGCCTTCGCCAGAAGGCGATACGAATGCAATCGCGCTTCGATGTTATGAATCGGCGAAACGACCATGATTTCATCCGCTTGATACGCTTCATTCAACTTCAAAATCTCTTCCTTCACTTGCTTCGGCGTGCCAACAATTCGTCTATGACGACCATTGCGAATCATGGCATAGTCATTCTCCGTATACGGGTAATTGAGCGCCGTATTCACGGAAGGGAATGACGGAAGCAGCATGCCGCGGCCTAAAGACAAGAAGAACAAATCTGTACTAAGCGCCAGTTGATTTGCTTCTTCTTCTGTATCTGCACAGATAACCAACACGGCTGCTAGGGAGTGTGGCTTCTCGTTCAAGATCGACGGCGTGAAATGCTCGCGATAAATGCGCAGCGCCTGCTCACAATCCGCGTTCCCAAAAAATTGCGCGAAGCCGAAAGCCGCCCCTTGATCAGCAGCAATTCTTGCGCTGTCATAGGAAGAGCCTAGCAGCCAAATCTCCGGTGCCGTCGAGATAATCGGTGATGCATGCAGCGCGGCGAACCTATGCCCTGCTGGAAGTGAATCATATAAATAACCCGTCAAATCAGCGATTTGCTGCGGGTATTGGTCAACACCTGTATATTTGCCCTCTTGCAGCGCACGCGTGGATATTGGCATGCCGCCTGGTGCACGGCCAAGCCCAACATCGATACGCCCCGGATGGAGAGCCTCTAACAAGCGGAAGTTTTCAGCAACTTTATAAGCGCTATAATGCGGCATCATGATGCCTCCAGAGCCTAGTCGGATGCGCTCTGTTTTGGCTGCCAAATGCGCGATCAGAACCTCTGGACTTGAATGCGCCAAGGCTTGTGAAGCATGATGCTCCGACACCCAGAATCGGCTGTAGCCAATTCGATCAGCTTCTTGTGCTAGTTCAGTCGTCTCGGCCAACGTCTGCGCGGCATTACGACCTTCTCCAATTTGCGATTGATCCAAAATACTTAATTTTAACACTTGAAATCACCTCCACTTAACTGTAACATAAAAAAGAACAGAATAGCAAAAAACACGTATGAGTACCTATTATCCTCTCCAATTCACGAATTTAATGTGAAATTCACATGAACATTCATAAACTGACAGAATCTCTTATTTTACACCTCTACCAAACTTATCCATAAGATGGTATTTTATTATATACATCCTAGCGAAGGAGCGATTGCCATGAAAACTATTTACGAGAATTATAGAGGTTTCAAAATTAACAAAGATGATAGCACTTATAACGCTATACACGCGGATCGCATTATTTTTACGCAATCCCCGTTAAGTCAGGTTCTTGATTCCATCGATCATTACATTGATGTGACAGGAATATCCGATTCATCTGAAGACCAATCTTCCTTACCGCAAAATTAATCAAGCACTTCCACGAATGTGGATATACGAATGAATTGGAGCACCCATTAGTATCTGGTTAAAATGAGAAGGAATGCCGCGGCAGAGGTACGCAGGTAAGTACGTGGATACAAAAAACGCAACTGTCCTTAACGGACTGTTGCGTTTTCTATTTAGTGGTTGTAGTTAGTCGGTTTCATCGACTAACTACACTCTTACGCTAACGTAGCAACTACAAAATCACATGCTTCACATTCATCAGCTCCGCCACTTTCTGAAACTGGGAAGCATTGTGCCCAATAGACATCGCGCAGTGATGCGTTGGCGCTTCTGCAAACCAGCGCGACATGTACGCATCCGGGTGCTCACGGAACTTCACCGGCGTCTGCGTGTTGCCGATCTTCATGATCGGCCCGTTCGTCGACTCGCCTTCGCTGGAGATCAGCTTCAGCCTCCCATCCCCCGTCTGCGTCACGTTCAACGTTGTGATCGCACCTGTCTTCACCTTGGCTTCGACGGACACGCCAGTGCCCTGCTTGCCGTGATACAGCCCCATGCCGCGCAAAATCGGCTTCCCTTCGGAAATCGCGATGTGGAACGGCCCGTCATGGCCAAGCAGAATCGTCTCGTCGATATAATCCACGACGACGATTTCCGAGAAGGAGCCTCCGACGCCGAGAATATCGCTGATTTTCATCGCGACAGCTGTCTTCAGATCTCCTTCGCCAGAGCAAGGAATGCCACGCGCTGTAAGCAGCGAGTGACCGACAATGAAGCCACCTTGCAGCTTTTCGTATTCACCACCAGGCGCACCATGGTAATAATACGACAAGGCGTCTAAATCATAGGCGCGCACAAGCTTCTCTTGTGCGGCAGCCACTCGACAAGACCACTCCAGCTGCTCTTCCGTTGGCTTCTTCGCAATTGGATCCGAAGGGGAGTCTCCGCTGATTTGGAACATCTCATACAGTTCATCCAGCTTATGTTTCACATCCTGCGCCGTCACTTCTCGCAGCATGCGGTCCAGATCACACATTTCAAGCACTTCCACATGCAGACCTGTCTGCGCAGATATCATCGTAAAATCACTATACATATCGAGCATCCCGCTATAGGTATTGCCTAAGAAACCGAAGCGGCTATGCTGCAAGGTCCTAGGTACTCCTGCTGCTCTCACCCACTCTTCAATTTCTTTCCACGCACGCACCGCTTCACGGCGCTCATGCGTCACTTCATTCGTCAATGAGATGGCTGGCGTATAATCGAGCCCTAGCGTGCCATTTACAACTCGGAATGGGATGCCAGCTCGATTGAACACGTTAGCGAACTCTGGCACAGGACAAGCTCCGCAATGTGCCAACCATTCCCCTGTCGTCGACTGCTCATAATTAAGTCTCGCCGTTGGCTGCAAATTGAGGAAGACAACAGGCGCTTTACTAATTTGATGCACTGGTAGCACGGTAGAACTTGTGGAGTAGGTTGCTGCATGGCAGAATACAAGATCCACTTGCCGCTCGTTCAGCCACTCACCTGCCTTTCGCCCTTCCCCTTCCGTATCAACGAGGCCATAGTAATATACGTCCGCCCATGCGGACATTTTCAGTTCAATAAAACGTCCATATTCTTCTAATCGTTCCTTTAAACCAGGAAACTGCTCCCAATATGCTCGAAGTCCCACGGAGTACAACCCAATTCGTGGCTTGAGGCTTGGCTTAATTGCTGGGTAAATTGACATCGAAACATCTCCATTCGTTCATAAATAATAGCTTTATAAACTTATTGTAATGGCTTACAATCAAGATAACATCCAAGGATCTTGGTTTAAAATAATAGAATCTTGCGGTAATCTCGGAGGCGTTTCTCTTATGAAAGAAAATTTCACTACCGCATGGTCGGAAGACTCGATTCGTTTCATCTCAACTCCTTCCACGTTCGCTCACTCGAACCTGTTTTATGTACAAGAAATCGGCCATTTCCATACACTCCCAGGTTATTTCACAGAACGGGAAGGTCTTGACTCCTATTTGATTGCTTACATTTTGCGAGGTAGAGGACAGTTGACTTATCGGGATAATAGCTATTCTTTGGGAGCTCATCAGTTATTTTTCATCCATTGTGATAGCCATCATCACTACGCGACCCACCCCCTGGAGCCGCTAGAGCTTCTATGGGTACATTTTCACGGGAGTGCGTCGTCAGCCTATTATAAGCAGTATGCAGCGTCACACGAGCCTGTTTTGCAGCAAAACAACGAATCACCCGTATCCACGCTACTGCGTCAAACACTGCAAATCCAACAACAAAGAAATGCTGCAACAGAGTTCCTCACATCAAAGTTGCTAGTTGAGCTGCTGACGGAGATCGTCCTCTCTGCACAACAAATAGGCTTATCCGAATCGGACAAGCCTGATTACATCGATGCGATATGTCAAACCCTGACATCCAGATTTACGGAATCCATTTCCTTAGACGAGCTCGCTCGAGAACATGCCGTTAGCAAGTACCACATGGCCAAACGGTTTAAGCAGTATACAGGCTTCTCGCCGCACGAATACTTGATTAGCATCAGAATGACACATGCCAAGGAACGATTGAAATACTCCGAGATGCCTGTATCCGAAATAGCTGTCACCCTAGGCATTGACAACGTCAGCCACTTCATCAATTTATTCAAAGACCGTACCGGCGACACGCCTCTAGTCTATCGCAAGAAATGGCAGAGACCACGGTAATAAGGCGGGGTGTAAGGGTTGCACTTGCACTTTGCAGCTCCACCGCCCCTACTTCAAATCCGTCTCATCCAACACCGCCGGAATCTCAATCCACGCCCGCACTCCCTGATCCTCCCGCAACGCATACTGCAGGCCATAGCCCTCCCCGAAATGCAGCTGAATCCGCTTTTGCACATTAATAATACCGAATCCCTTACTACTCTCTTTCCCCTGCAAAATGGCATTCAACATCCCGATATCCGGCATACGATAGCCGTTGTCCTCCACGATGATAATCAGTTTCCCTTCCGTATGCTTCACCTTGATCCAAAGTGCCCCATCATGGCTCATATTCTTGATTCCGTGAAGGATGGCATTCTCAATAATCGGTTGCAGGAGCACCTTGGGCATCAGATAACGTTTGGCTTCCTCTTCGATTTCCCAATACACCTTAAATGCATACTCATAGCGGAACAACTGAAGCCGCACATACGCCTCCGCATGATTTATTTCTTCCATCACCGGAATAAGTAGCTTGCCTTTACTAAGTCCGATCCGCATAATGAGCGACAAATCCTTAATCATTTCTGCTGATTCCGCCGCTCCCTCCATTAACGTATGCCAGTAGACGGACTCCAACGTGTTATAGAGAAGATGCGGGTTGATTTGTGTATGTAATATCGACAATTCAACTTCCTTATGCTTTAATTCAAGCTCATATTGATCATAAATCGTTTGATTCAAGCGATTGGTCATTCGGATGAAATGATTGCTCAGCAGCACGATCTCATTTTTACTCTCCGCGTGCATGCTAATGGCCAAAGGTTTACCAGGGTGATATGAATTCGTGATTCGAGCCAGCCGAGAAATAGGCTTCAAAATCGATTGTATGAAATACATACTCGCCAAAATCAAAATAAAGAAATAAATCAACATAATCCAATCAACTAAGCGTTGAACACTGATATGATCGATAATGATCGACTGGACTGGAACGCGCATCAGCAACTTAGTCCCCGTAAATTCACTCGTATGTATGACCGACATGATCTCATTACCGCTCTCGATTTGTTTATAAACCCCTTCTTCCTTGCCTTCGGGTACACCAAACTTTGAGCCAATCCGGAAAGCTTCTGTATTCGTAGCTAAGACCGTGTTATCGGGATCTAACAGAAGAATCTGGGCATCTTTGTACTTATCAAAAGGGACGAAATCCATCTGTAACGGTGTTTCAATACCTGACACAACCAAGTAACCAATTACCGTTTCGCCGTTATATATACTGTTTAACTGCCTCAAATAGGCCACAGTTTGCGTATTGTTCGGGTTATATCCGAATTTATCAATAACACGAATGATCCCCTTGCCCTTCGCATTGCCAACCGCTTTATACCACGAGAGATCCGTCATATCCGTCGAATAAAACACACCATTATTCAACAGATCCGAATTAGGTACGAACGAATACAACTTATCCTTATCCGAAAAAAACAAGGAATATCGCACCGCATTGGTTGAATAATTGTTCAAATATTTATCTAACGCTTTGAAAATTTCAAAACGTTCATATTCAGAGGATGATGGGACACTCACTAATTGTTGGATTTCTTGCGAAATCATAATTTTCTCTGTTTTTTCTTCAAAATCACTGCTTTCACGGTCTAGTGTCAAATGACTTCCCCGGACTAATTGAAGCAGAGCTGTCCCTACTTGTTCCTCCGTAATGGATTCCAGCTTTTTGGCAACGACCAAATCCAACACAAGCGTTGGAATTACCACGAAGACGATAAGCAGCAGGATCAACTTTTTCATCAGCTTCATATTTTGCAGCATTGTACGCATCCCTCTTACCATCCTTTCAAAAGCTTTCCGTCAAGCAGCCAGGAGCAGCACCGCTGTTGGTTAGACTATCAGTACGTTCGCTATGCCGGAAAGAAACTCCTTTAAACGCAAAAGAAAACGCCTCCAGAATTGGCATTCTGAAGGACGCTTCTCCCTATCCTTTCACGCTGGATACTGATAAGCCACGAATCATAAACTTCTGGAAAATCAAGAAGAACAGTACCGGCGGCAGCATCGCCATGGTCAACACCGCGAAGCGTACACTCCATGGAATGACCGAGTTGGAATACACCACATACCGATAAATACCTGTGGCCAGCGGATACATGCTTTTATCCGTCATCACAATGCTCGGCCAGTAGAAATCATTCCACGTCGTCGAGAACGACAGCATGAGCAGCGTACCAATGATTGGCATCGACAGCGGAATTGCAATCCGAATGAAGGATTTGAATTCACTTGCCCCGTCGATACGCGCAGCTTCCAGCACTTCTTTGTGAATGCCATCGAAGAAATTTTTGAGCAACAGCATGAAATAAGCATTCGCCGCCGCGGGCAGCCAGAAGGCCCAGTAGGTATTGATCATCCCTAAGCTTTTCAAATTCAAAAAGTTAGGAACGATGTACGTTGCTGGCGGAATCAACAGGGTGGAGAAAAAGAAAAGTGTTACCCATCGCTTGAACGGGACTTTCAAATGAGATAACGCATATGCAGCTAGCCCGATAAATAACAAGGAGCACACGACATTTCCCACATAAATGAGAATGGTATTTTTCAAAAACGTCAACAAAGGCAGGTCGAAGCTGTTAAAAGCATCGTCATAATTTTTCCAAATCCAATGTTTCGGGAAAAAGGTGGGAGGAAAGGTGAAAAACTCTTCCCGCGTTTTCAGTGAGCCAAAAAACGTATTCAGAAACGGATAGATGGTCGTAACCGCAATCGCCAATATAAGCAGCACCATGAGGGTGTAACCGAATTTGACGGAACCTTTTTTGAAATCATGCTGGGAAATTAATCCTCGTTCGCCTTGCTTCATGCTTTCTCACTCCTACGCTGCATGACGTTGTAAAGGATGGTCATTCCAATGAGTACGAAGAACATCAAGCTGCCCATGGCACTCGCTTTGCCGAATTCCAAATCGCGGAACGCCGTGTGGTTAAGCCATAACAAGTACGTCAGCGTTGCATTATTCGGACCGCCATCCGTCATTGATAGCTGTGCTTGGAAGCCTTGAGAGGTCGTGATCAGTTGGAGAATCAGCAATAATCCCATTAAGGTTTTGATGCTAGGCAAAATGATATATCGAACGCGCTGCCACACACTGGCGCCATCAATTTCAGCAGCTTCGTACAAATCCTTCGGAATCCCGACAATCGCCGCGATATAGATTAACGTAGCTGCCCCAAAGCTTTGCCATGTTTCTAGAACAACAATCGAAGCCATCGCTAATTTCGGACTAAAGAACGAAACTTGGTCTATGCCTATTTTCTGCAACAGACTGTTAATCGGCCCTACAGCATCAAAGAACCACATCCACATGCCGTACAAAACAATGGCGGGCACTGCACTAGGTAAATAGCTGATGATCCGTGCTGCACCTTGAAACCGACGAAGCTCGGAAACCGCGATTGCGACTAACGGCGGGATCCAGAAACCCAGAATAATCCCCAAAGCCATATAAATCAATGTATTCTTAATTGAAATCCAAAGCAGATCATCCTTCAGAATACTCACATAATTTGCTAAGCCAGTGAAATGATTGCCATCTACGAAATCAACGTTGTAGAAGCTATAGAAAATCCCTTTGAAAATAGGCACCCATAGAAAGATAATGAATAAGACGACTTCCGGTAAAATAAACAGCGTACCCCATAAATACCAGCTCATTTTCTTCTTCGATACCCGACTTGCTACGATAGGTTGTGAACTCAGCTCTGCATCCATCCTAAACACTCCTTATAGTGAGAAAACCTCTACCTACAGCCACTCCAGAATAAGCGGCCGCAGGTAGAAGTAAGTAAGGCTTACCTATTCGACCTTCACTTTGTCAAACGTTTCCGTTTGTACTTTGGTCGCGGCTTCAGACAGTGCTTTTTTCAAGTCCACATCTTTCGTCGTAAATACTTTTTGAATGACATTCGCCATTTCTGTATAGAATTTTTGAGCTTCGTATTGCGCTTCTGGCTTACCATCCCATAGAGCGAGCAATTGTGGATCGTATTTGAACACGTTATCGTACTTCGTTAAGAGATCTGTATACTTTTTACCAAAATCAGAGGAATCTTTCCAGTAGTTGATCGGTTGTGGGATGTAAACACGGTTCTTACCTTTACGATCTTCGATTTCTTTCTTCGTGGAGTTCAAGAAATCGTCTGTGAAGTACTCATCTGTAATCCATTTGAACGCCATTTCTTGTTGGTCTTTATCGCTCTTCGGATTAATAACACGATAGTTACCGCCAAGTACGCCCGTATGTTTGCCGCCTTTCGTAAATGAAGGCATAGGATACACAACGAGATCATCTTTGCTGATGCCGCCTTCGTTGATCGCCGTATCCGCTGCGTTACCGCTGCCACACATAACCATCGCGCCACGCCCTTGAGCAAATGCATTCAAAGCATCGCCATAACCAAGTGCCCAGTTCTGCGGGATCAGGTTCTCATCCTTCAGTTTTTTGTAGAATTCAAGCGCTTGCAAACCAGCGTCCGAATTGAACACACCAACTACTTTACCATTATCTAGCTTCTGTACATCGCCACCTGCAGCATACAGGAAATTCGTCCAGTTCCAGCCCGCTTCCGGCCCTTTACCCATAGGAATAAAGCCTGCAATCCCCTTCGCTGGATCATTGATTTTGCGAGCTGCTGCCAGCAGATCATCCCAAGTCCAATCCATTGGCGGCAAGTCTACGCCTTTCTCTTTGAACAACTTTTTATTCAACGTGATCGTCATGACGTAACCATCAATCGGTACACCGTATGTTTTCCCATTTACAACAAAAGGTTTGGAAAGTAGATCATTCATATCCTTGGCATGTGCCCATGAAGTCATGGAATCGGTAATGTCTGCGACCCATTTCTTATCGACAAGCACTTTGCCTTCCGTTGCATATGTCGTATACTCGGTTGGCGCACTGTTCGAAGCCATTTTGATCCCGATTTCGAGCGGATTGTACTGCCAGTCATCCTTTTTGAAATCAGCATTCGGGAATTTGGTTTTAAAACGAGCAATACGCTGATCTAATTGATCATTCTTCTCTTTTTGATCGGCTTTAAAGCTTTGAGCAGTAATCGTTACTTTCTTGGCAACAGGTGCAGCTGTTGCAGCAGCTGGCGTGGATTCTTTTGCCGCTGGAGCTGGGCTTGTCGTGCTTGATGTTCCATTGCCGGAACTGCACCCCGCTATCAATACCGTTAACGCAATCGCACTCATTGTAGACGCTTTCTTTGCTCTCATGGTTGGTTCCCCTTTCGAATCACATTCACTTGTAGTTGCTACATTTTTGATTATAAGGGGAGTTCAAGGCAAGGGCGATGTGTCGTATTACGCTAAGTATGTCGTATGTTACGCACCTGTTTGCTTCACTTCCGAGATATTAATTCCGAAATGTTTTTTGAAAATTTTGCTAAAATGCTCTGGTGATTCGTACCCGATTTCTTCGGAAATCTCGTAGCGCCGTTTATCCGTCGTCAGAATGAGACGCTTCCCTTCTTCCATCCGCAGCTTCGTGACATAGTCCCAGATGTTCGTGCCCATCACTTTTTTGAACAAATAGCTCAAATAATTCGGACTCAAATGCACCGCATCTGCGATATCCTGCAGTTTCAACCCTTTATCGCAGAAATGACCCTCTATGTACACTTTAGTCTCATATACGATTCGATTGTTCGCCTCATCTACGCCAGCAATGGTTACGTCCGGATCTGGATTGATGCTGTCTTTATCTTCAATATAGAACATGTAGTGACCTTTATTGCTTTCACAACAAGTTAAGCTCTCGAGTGCTTCTTTATACATCACTGGCCACTGCGTTATGCCCTCATGGATGCGACTGATGCCGATAAGACTCTTTACATTCAAATATTTCATCAGATTTGTATGAATCATCTGAGCCACCATCAATAGCTGGTTCACACGCATCGAGCCTCTGCTTTCCTCTTCCGTTATTTGCAGCAGCAAGGTGAAGGTGGAGTTGTGATTATTAAAAACAAGATGGCTCCACTGACTCGCGGTTTCCTCCATGATGTTCAACGCTGCGTATTTCAACAAACTGCGATCCTTCAACGTGGATATTTCCTGATCATGAATACCGCCACGTTCTAATGATAATTTGATAGTCAATATGCTAAAATACGTGCCATTCATACGATTATCCAATGTCTCTTTTATTGTAGGAACCTCAGACTCATGGATCGTTCCTGTCACCAATTCATTCAAATAATAATTCGTCTCATGCGTCATGTGCCCAGGCAGGGAACGCGAGCCTTCCCAATTCGCGAAGCGCTGACCTTTCTCTTCCTTTTCCTTCAACAGCTTGGTCACAACGGAAATGAGATGCGGCGGCGTAATCGGCTTAACCAAATACTCTTTCGCTCCAAAACGGATCGCTTTCTGTGCATACTCAAACTCACCATGTGCCGACAAAATCACAATCGGAATCGAAGGATCCTCTAAGAATATGTTCTCAATCAACTCAATCCCATTCATTTTCTCCATCTGAATATCTGTAAAAACAAGATCAATTTTCTCCAAATGTATAAAATCCAGCGCCTCAAACCCGTTATACGCGATGAATACCTCGTTAATATCCAACTTGGACTGCTTCAAAATCGTCGCAACACCCTTGCAAATCATCGGCTCATCATCTACAACCAAAATATTAACCATGCTGCCACCTCGTTCATTTACTTGCCATAACTCCATTTTATTGTACAACAATCGATGTGAATATGTGTTTTATTACGTTTATTGTGTGGGATGTGTGGATGGTGGGTGTAACTCGATTTTTTCGAGTTTCGGGTGAGCAAGTGCGCAATGGCTGGCCAGGATGCTTCACTAGCGTACAATATTTGTGCGCTAGCGCGCGACGACCGACCGGGAGGCTTCCTTGCGCACAATTTTTGTGCGCTAGCGCGCGACGGCGGACCTGGATGCTCCCCTTGCGCACAATTTTTGTGCGCTAGCGCGCGACGACCGACCGGGAGGCTCCCCTTGCGCACAATTTTTGTGCGCTAGCGCGCGACGACCGACCGGGAGGCTCCCTTGCGCACAATTTTTGTGCGCTAGCGCGCGACGGCCGACCGGGAGGCTCCCCTTGCGCACAATTTTTGTGCGCTAGCGCGCGACAGCCGACCAAGATGCTCCCCTTGCGCACAATTTTTGTGCGCTAGCGCGCGACGGCCGACCGGGAGGCTCCCCTTGCGCACAATTTTTCCAAACATAAAAGAAAATCTTGTTCTTTGCATCTTTATACTTTCTATCATCTTTATACTTTCTATCATCTAAATAAAACGCCGCCAGCTCCAAAATAGAGCTAGCGGCGTATGCTTTACGCTTAAAATCATTCTTATTTTCAAGTTAACAAATTACTTGGAACTTAGCAAAATAAATCTATTAATCATTTCTTAATTAATCTAAAATCATCATAATGGAACCCCGGTGCAACGACACACGAAACCAGAACCGGTTCATCGCCTAGCGGTCGCGCCATTTGCCATACATGTGCTGGGACAAGTGCCTGTGGATGCTGACCGTTCAGTACATCAGGACCTAGAATAATTTCCTGTGTAACGTTAGGTTGCTCACTTGTTCCTCCTAAGGTAAGCACGATCGGGCTGCCCGAGTGCCATAACCATAACTCGTCGGACAATACCGTGTGCCATTCGGAAAATTCATCTGGATGAAGCAGGAAATAGATCGAAGTGGCTGCGTATCGCGAACCCGAGTAGGCTGCATGGAGTACTTCTTTTGGGATTTCGAATGAGGCTTTCCATAGCTCTTTGTACCATCCACCCTCAGGGTGCGGTTTCAAATCTAACGTTTGAACAAGTGGTGAAAGTTGTTTGGTGATCATATGATTTCTCCTATTTCTCTCTATACTTACAAAGAAAGAATTATACCATAGGGATGTCACAAAGTGTATGCGAAAAAATTTCCGAAACCCTCGAACGTTACGCACGTATTGAAAAAGGGATCCATCTAACAAATGCTGGGAAACGAGGGATGAAGATGCCAGATAATCTTAACCTTCAATTGAGGGTAGCGAAAGAACGGATGTTTCGTCTGCATAAAGCAGAGCGCAAAAGAGAAGATCTTCTGAATAGAGTATATGAGCAGGAACGTCTCATAGGACGGCTTGAGTTACAACTGGAATCGGAGCAGGCAGATGTAGAGCGATTAACGCGAATGTCACTTGCAAATTTATTCCACACGATTCTTCGCAGTAAATCCGAGCAACTTGAAATGGAACGGCAACAAGTTCTTAACGCTGCTCTTCAATTAGAAACTGCCAAACAGGCACTTCTGGATGCACAGAATGCTTTGATACAAGTCGGTGATGACCTCGCTAACTATCAACGTGCTGCAGACGACTATAAGAAGCTAATGGCAGTGAAGGAAGCCGCACTTTTAAACGCACCACTATTATCTAGAGAACTTGAACGAATGGATGATAACATCGACGATCAGAAGCTTTTGGTAAAAGAACTGCAAGAAGCGCTGACTGCTGGAAAGCTTGTTCTAGCTTCCTTGACAGACGCTTCCAATAGTCTAGAGAAGGCAGAAAATTGGGGGAAATGGGATTTATGGGGCGGCGGCGGCTTGATTAGCACCCATGCAAAGCATACGCATGTGGATGATGCCAAACAGTTTATTCATCGGGCTAATCACCAGATCCTCAATTTCCGTGACGAACTAAACGACTTGAATCGGAGTTTTCAAATAGAAATTGATATCAGCAACACGCTGAAAATGGCTGACTATTGGTTTGATGGCCTCATTGCAGACTGGATTGTACAAGGTCGGATCACGAATTCTCAAAGCCAAACGCTTTCAGCCATGAATAAAATTCGTCCTGTCGTTTCTCAGTTGCAAAAGGAGTACTCGGCCGCAGAGTCTACGCTAGCTGACCTGATTACGAAACGGATCAATTGGATCGAAGAATCTAACTTGGACAGTTGACAATAAAGAGCCACCCTCAACCAACGTTGAGAGTGGCTTTTTCCATACCTCAGATTCTAATTCTAAATTAAAATCACAACGAAACACCTAAGAAGCCACGTGTCAATTGGAAATCAACATTACCCTGCTGGTAGAGACGAGGTGTATAGGTATGCTCAATGACTTGCTTGACGCGCTCAAGAATCCTGTTCGTCCACTCATTCGGATCTCCACTGAGCAGCAAATCTAGATCATTGTTATTGTTTTGCAGCATTTCCTTTTCCGATGATATTTGCAGCATAGGAACGAATGGATGCGTCTGCATCGGACGATTACCAACAAGCGCGATAATTAACTCTACACCCGTAGCAGCAAGGCCAGTTACCGTCTCCACCCAATGCTCCGTCGGGGTCTCCATGATATGGAAGCCATTGTGGCGGACATGCTCTCCATAGGCAATTGACGGCAGGACGTCAGACGAAGTCAAAATATTTTGGCTATAAGAAGCCGTGGAAAGTAAATCACTGTTCGCAGGAATAACCACTACACCACCGGCGCCAACTATCATCTTGGTCAGCTTCTCCAGCTGTTCTCCTTCATCATCGGAGATGGAACCATCGCTTATGATTCCAATACGCAGTCCTTCCAGACCGATTGTCTCCTTCACATCTGCTTCAGCTGCCGCCAATTGATCGGCAAACCATGTTTCTACCTTCTGCGTTACCTTCGTAATTCCGCCATCAAGCTGAATACTCGCAAAACCGAGGCGACTCGTTTCAACACCCATCTCTTCCATCAGATGGTGCATGTAGTCGTTGTGGGTTTTCTCGCAGCCATGCTCCAGCAGCAAACAATGTTTCACCATCGGATGAGTGATGTAACCGATCATTGTGCGGGCATACAACTTTTCAGCTTGCCCCCCCGAATTACCGCAGCCTTCCGTATGTGCCAAAGCCACAAAACGTGAGATCTCAGGTTGCCCGACACCCTGTTTATTCAGCTTCTGCGTTATCATATTCGCTACCTGCCCAGCACAGAGACTGGTCGGCAGGATCAAGCCGATATTGTCGCTGGCTTGGCGGTTTTGATGACGTGTGAACGAGAATTGGAACGGGCTAGCTACCGCATCTTTCTCCGCTAGAATTTCAATTGGCTCTCCAGTAGGCGCATAGGGATGGAGCAATAGCTCCAGTTGACTTACATCATTCTGCTGCCAGTTGCGCCAGATCTGCACTTGGGCATGCCCTGCTTTCTCACCAACACTACGCTGACCAGAAGCCGTTTGGATGGTCAGTTCGAAAACCTCTTTGCCGAGCTCCTCCATCGACGTGCCTTCCAAAAATTTGCCAGCGTTGACATCCATATCATTCGTCAGCAATTGGAAGCGACGCGTCGTCGTGACCACTTTGACCGTCGGCACGTAAGGGAAATTGGTGATCGAGCCGTTCCCCGTCGTAAAGAAGATCATATTACAGCCTGCAGCCACCTGTCCGGCGATGCTCTCGAGGTCGTTGCCAGGGCTATCCATGAAATAGTATCCGCCATCTTTCATGAGCTCCCCATATTCTGTGGCATAATCGAGGCGAGTGATCGGATCTTTCTTGCGAGCAGCACCAATGGATTTGAGATAAATGTTATAAAGGCCGCGAAATATATTACCACCGGATGGATTTCCTTCTGCACTTGCACCATGCCAAGACGTGCGCTCTTTGAAACGGTTCACAAGTTCTTGGAATTTATTTGCGGTCTCAAGGTTACGAACCTTCGACAGAATATAGGGTTCCGCACCAATTAATTCATCGGTTTCGGCTATGCTGGCAGCTCCGCCGTAGCGTACCAATTCTTCTGAAATCCAACCAAGCAGCGGGTTCGCTGAAATACCAGAAAAAGCGTCCGAGCCACCGCATTGCAGTCCAATCTTCAAGTGACTTATGGATTCCTCCGTCCGTTGCATGGCATTAACAGTAGGCAGCCACTCCTTTATAACTTCTTCGCCTTGAGCCAGATTCTGTTCAAAGCCACCTTCGAGCGACACAAACTTATGCAATACATCATCGATCGGATAGCTGTGTTCTCGCAAATATGCTTCCACCATCTTATTGGTTACCGGTTCATTGCCATAATCAACTACCAAGACTGCACCCACGTTAGGGTTCACAATAAAACCGGCGAGCGTCCTCAGTAGTAAATCCAGGTTATTAAGCTTATCCGTACTGCCCTCCGTATGCGCCACAGGTACTATCCCATCAATATTGGGATAATTCTTCAGTTCACCTTGTAGTCGAGCGGCAAGCTGCTTCGAAAAGCTACCCGTACGAGAGGTGGTACCTAACACGACTATGTGGTTACGAGTACCAACGCCACGGGGTTCACTGCGACGATAACCCATAAAAGTACGAGTTTGCGCGTACATAGGTGATGCCGGAGCAGGCTTAAAATTCTCCTCAGTAAAAACGAATGGAGGAATTTGATCCGTAAAATTTGGCTGAGCAGGCAAAGTGAATTTCAGCTGACGCCCGCTAAGTGCGTCCAATACCGCTTCATTAATCACATATTGACCGGGCTGAATCTCTTGCAGAGCCACTCCAAACGGCATTTCCCAAGAAAGCAGTTCAACACCGGGATGTATTGTCTTCACAGCAAACCGATGACCTTCCAAAACAGTATAATCTATGACCAAGGTTTCGCCTTCAAAATGAATAACGGTGCCAGCATCCAAATTTCGAGTTGCAACGGCACAATTATCGCCAGGTAATGGAAGTCTAGCAATTTCATCAAACTGGTAAATTTCATTCATTGTAACCTATCTCCTTTATGAAAATCTCTCTGATTCAGGATCCTCAGTAAAATATTCAATGTCATCCAATGCTGTCCAAAGCTCTAAAGGAATTGGATAATTGGCTAGCTCCAACGTCTGTGCTACTCGTTCCGGCTTGCTCATGCCAACGACAGTACTCGCGACTCGGGAGTCGCGCATGGAGAATTGGAGTGCTGCAGCGGCAAGAGGAACATCATATTCCTGGCAAATTTTCATGAAGGATCTTGCACGTTCAATTAACAAAGGAGGTGCCTCACTATACGCATAACGCGCGTAAGCATCCGGCCCTTTTGCTAATATCCCGCTGCCATAAGGTGCTGCGTTAATGACAGCAACCCCCAATTGATTGGCGATATCAAGCAACGGCTCCGCTGAGCGATTGAGCAGTGTATAGCGATTGTGGGTCTCCACGGCGCTAAACTCTCTTGTCTCGACATAACGAATTAGCATGTCGATGGGGCCTCCAGATATGCCAATATGATCTATGATCCCCTGATCCTTGAAGTTTTTCAGCACCTCAAGCGGGCCACCTGTTCCCATAATATTTTCAAAGGTGGAATGCTCCGGGTCATGGATATAGACATATTGCAGACGATCTAGTCCTAATCGAATGAGACTTTCTTCAATGGATCTTTTTATTTGCTCCCCGCTGAAGTCGCCAGTCCGTAAACAACGGTCTGCTTTGGTGGCTAGTACAAAACCCGACGGGAGTCCACCATTCTCTTTAATTACCTTGCCAATGCGGCGCTCACTCTCGCCTTCACCATAGGCAGCCGCAGTGTCGAGAAAGTTAATCGAGCTTGCAAAGGCAGCGCGAATTGTGTCCAAAGCTGTTTCCTCTGGAGCATTAAAAGTAAAGATTTCCGGCATATCACCAAGTGGAGCTCCACCAACACAGAGCGGAGAGACAAACAAGCCCGTATTACCAATTGGTCTTTTTGAGTTAAGGGATACAGTTGACATAAAGTAACCTCGCTTCTTATTGAGTATGAATACCGTTCTATTACCTATGAGTTATCGATAATTCAATTATTAACTAATTACGCCCTTTTTCAAAATAATATTGGCATACAGCGCCTTTTCGCTCGTCGCCACAATGGCATAAGCTTTCTTTGCGCGCTCATAAAATGCAAACCGTTCTACATACTCAATAGCTGGTGTAGCGTGTTCACGGATGATCCCCTCGTATTCGGCCCAGATCGGTGTTTCTACTGGATCTCCAGGAACAACAGCCATAAGCGCAACAGGCTTATCGCTGTATGTATCAAGTGGATACAAGGATAATACCGCTTTCAACAATTCCGGTACCCCATGACCATCACAACGCAATAGACGGTTCGCATGACTGGCTGCCGGGAAATTCCCGTCTGCCAAGATGATTTCATCCCCATGCCCCATCTCCATTAACACTTTGAGCAACTCAGGCGAAAGGATGGAAGGTATCCCTTTTAACATCATCAACATCTCCTTGAATAGTGTGTGTTACCGATAACTCAAAATTAACAACTTTATGTCTTGCTGTCAATCCTTTATTTCTATACAATATGAAATACATGAAATGATAGCAGTCTGGCAAAGGAGATTAACACGTGATAACAATCTATGACATCGCCGAGAAGGCCGGTGTTTCCGCGATGACGGTTTCCCGAGTGATCAATAATACGGGCCGAATCAGCGAAGAGACGCGTAAGCGAGTACGGAAAGTCATGGAAGAGCTCCATTATATTCCTAACGCATTGGCACGCAGCTTAGTTTCCCAGAAGACGAATCTCATTTCTCTTCTCATTACGGATATTACCAATCCGTTCTATACAACATTAGCACGAGGCGCTGAGGATGCAGCGAAGAAGGCGGGCTATCGATTGCTTTTTGCCAATAGTGATGAGGATTATGAGAAAGAGAAAGATTACGTCGATATGATTCTATCTACACGGGTAGATGGCGTTTTATTCGCACCAGCAGGCGATCATTCTCATGACAATTTACAGCAATTGCAAAAGCATCAGATTCCATTTGTTGTATTAGATCGAGAAATCCCCGGTATTGACGCGGATGTTGTCCTTGGCGACAGCAAAGAAGGCGCACGCAATCTAGTTGAACATTTGATTGTACAGGGGCATCAGCGTATCGCATTAATTAACGGTTCACAGGATGTTTCAACAGCTCGATTGCGCTATTTAGGCTATAATGAGGCGCTTCAACTAGGCGGAATAACCCCCGATGATTCACTCGTGCTCCATCTGGGTTACCGCGATTTCCACGATGAGACTGCACTCCATGAGCTGCTCCAGCTTGATGATCCCCCTACCGCTATTTTCGCAGCTAATAATATGCTGGCCCTTGGAGTCATCCAATCCCTGCGCCATCGCGGCCTACAAGTACCAAGGGATATGTCTGTTGTCTGTTTCGACGACTTCGGACCAGCAGGTGCAATCAATCCATTTCTCACCGTTGCATCACAACCAGCTTACCAATTCGGGAAATTAGGCATGCAACTCCTAATAGAGCGCATAGAAGGAGAAGCTAGCGATGCTTCACGCAGAATCATGCTGCCTTCTGAGCTCATTGTTCGCTCATCCACACAACCACTCTCATAGAGATAGCGAGCTATTGTTCTTCCCATTTGTGAACAATAGCCGCAATGATTTCTTCCTTCATCTGTTCCGACAACCCATTCCGAAGCTCCGTTATAAACTCAATAAAAAGCAGCGACAACAGCTCATTCAATTCCATATTCAATGGATGATGATGCTTCCAGTTCATATCATCGAAAAATACACGCATCCGATTTACCTCGGCTGGGTGTAATCTCACGTTTAGTGTTAGAAAAGAAATCCCCTCTGAATGTCCCTCCTGAAAAGATAACCCCCACTGAAAGCCAGGCACACTCCCCGCGGGCGGTCGTTCATTCGGATTTGCATTTGCTATAACACTGCCATATTTAGTTCTAAGCTGCAGTATATACGTATACAGATCCTTACCTTTACGGACGTGATCCATGAAATTATCAAATAAAAGCTTAACGAGAAAGGTCTTATTAATCCCACTAAGCTCATCTTGTGATGTGTACACAATATCCTCCAAGAACGCATCTGCCCGGTCGAAATAGTCGCGAGGCGCCCGTACTTTGACAGTATGGTAGATGTCTGTTGTTCCTTTTTGAAATAAACCCGTCCATGATTTTAATGTGAGCATCCCGTATTCCCCCTTCTTCTCCCCTCCTAAACTATTATTCCAAATCTAGCAGAAAAATGACTACAACTAAAAGAGACTATCCATTTATATCTTAACGAATATGACTACGAGCATACTTTTGTGGGCGGTCATCAGCCCGATCATTGTTTATGATGAGACTACGTATTATAGCGGCGATCTAACGAAGTTGGAGGTTATACACATGGATGCAGTGACGTCACGGAAAGCGATAGTAATTGGAGCGGGAATCGGTGGATTATGTACAGCATTGTCACTTCAGCAGCAGGGATGGCGAGTCTCGGTTTACGACAAGGCATCATCACTGAGAGAAGCCGGGGCTGGAATCGTGCTCGCAGCCAACGCCATGAAAGCACTCGATTTGCTTGGCATTGGAGAAGCAATCCGGAACGTGGGGGCACCCGTTGTTCATGCTGACATTCGAACGTGGGATGGCACACTGATTACAAGCCTTCCAGCTGCCAAACAAGCGGCACTATACGGAACGCAAAGCTATGTCATTCATAGAGCTGACTTGCAAGCGATTCTTGTACAAGCAGTAACGGCAACAACACCTATTCAAACCAATAAACAATGGATTGATGGGATACAAAGTGATCGAGGAATAATTGCTCTATTCAATGACGGTACCCAGGAGGAAGCCGATGTCATTATTGGTGCCGATGGGTTTCACTCTGCCGTACGAGAACGGCTTTTTGGTCAAAGTCCAGCCCGTTATTCGGGATATATGGCTTTAAGAGGTGTGTGTAATCAGGAAGAGGCCCGCAACGCAACTAATGGCGGGGGCTTCGAGGCCTTGGGACCAGGAAGACGTTTCGGTCTCTCAAGTCTTGGCAACGGTCGTGTCTTCTGGTTTGCCGCGATTAATGCTCCGCAAGGAAAACTACCTCCGGTAGAAGAGAGACAATCTGAGCTGCTGCGTCAATTTCACGGTTGGTACAGTCCAATCGTATCTGCTATTGAAGCCACGGAAGCATCAACCATTCTAGCCCATGACATCGTTGACCGCCCCCCATTGCCAAAGTGGAGTTCAGGCAGGATGACGCTCCTCGGCGATGCCGCACATCCAATGATGCCCAATTTGGGACAGGGTGGTGCGCAGGCGATTGAAGATGCCATCGTACTGGCAAGATGCCTCCGAAATCCCGATATCCCGACTGCACTTTCAGCATATGAAAAGGAGCGTATGGCTCGAGCAAACCGAATTGTGCGGATGTCTCGGTCGATGGGACGAATGGTACAACTCGAGAACCCAATTCTGATCTACTTACGTAATAAGATGCTAGCCTCCTTGTCTGATGCCCGTTATATAAGCCGGTTCGATCCTATCATTGGATACGAGTTGTAGAATTTCTAATTCACTTCTATTCCTATAAACATCTTTTTACTGAAAGATACTGCACATCGGCTACCTTGCAACATAAATTGGTTTTAAGCGCATAGATGTCGAAGCTGTGAAGCCGATATGCTGTAAATCCAAAGGGTGAACATAGATGGAGAATACGAGGTTAGATGACCTTAGAAATCGAATTGATGAAATAAATGAGAATCTACTGGAACTGCTCTCCGAGAGAGCACGCATTACCCAAGAGATCGGGCTGGAGAAGGAAAAGCAAGGCGTGCCCAAATTCGACCCCCTTCGCGAGAAGAAAATGCTAGACACCTTGGTCGCACGCAATATAGGTCCTTTCGATGACGAAACAATTCGTCACCTTTTCAAACAATTCTTCCAAGCTTCGCTGACTCTGCAACAAACGGTTCACAAGAAACAACTGCTCGTTAGTCGTAAGCGGCAACAAGCAGATACCATCATTCAACTTGGCCCGGCCGCTATCGGCGGGGATAAACCGATCATGATCGCGGGCCCCTGCTCGGTCGAGAGTTATGAGCAAGTACGCGCTGTTGCTGCGGCTATGAAAAGCGCTGGCGTGACTGTGCTGCGCGGCGGCGCCTTCAAGCCTCGCACATCCCCCTATGATTTCCAGGGGCTAGGCCTGGAAGGCTTACGAATTCTCAAAGATGTTGCCGACGAATTCGGACTCCAGACGATCAGCGAAATCGTGGATCCCGCCCATATCGAAATTGCGGGTCAATACATCGACGTGATCCAAATTGGCGCAAGAAACATGCACAATTTCGAACTACTGAAGGCGGCAGGAGAGGTTCGCATTCCCATTCTTTTGAAACGTGGCCTGTCTGCTACGCTCGATGAATTCCTGCATGCCGCCGAGTACATCCTATCTCGCGGCAATACGCAGGTGATGTTAATTGAACGCGGCATCCGAACCTATGAGCGGGCGACGCGAAATACACTCGACATCTCAGCTGTTCCAATTCTGAAGCAAGAAAGCCATTTGCCTGTCCTCGTCGATGTGACCCATTCCACGGGACGCAAGGATATTTTCGCACCTTGTGCCAAGGCAGCCTTGGCTGCTGGAGCGGATGGGATCATGGTCGAAGTCCATCCAAATCCAGCCACTGCGCTTTCCGATGCCCAGCAACAGTTGACGATTGAGGAGTTCAACCAATTTTATGCGGCGATTCAGCGATCCGGATTGTTTTAACGATCATTCTCGATTCCCACGCATCTCCACCGCCGGAACCCCTCTGCCCCACAACGCTTTAGTGATGAATAACATCACTATTGACGCATCAGAAGGTAAATTTGCCTATACAAAAAAGCCCCCAACCCCACAAAAAGTGGAATTGGAGGCTTCTTATCTATACGGTTTTATCTACAAAGGATATTTTATTGTTTTCAGCAAATTTTTTCAGCTTCGACGCCATCGCCACGATATCAAAACGGTTCATCGTTTTGTTATATACCCAACGAGGAGACTTGCCCGTAAGCTCAATGGTAATTTGACCAGGTACGTGTACAATCTCTTTAATATTTTCTGCGCCAAGCACTAATTCTCGGGCCAGACCTCGCTTCGAGAGATTCGTCTTGGTCACTCGCAAATACGGTCTCCGCACGAAATAAATAAGTACGCCGACTACCAAATAGCTAAGCGTTGTATACCAATACATTTTATCCCCTTCGGTTTTCGTCAACGTAAATAACAAGAAGAGCGAAACTACGATGAAGAACGCAGCCAATAGGATGCTTCTTCCCTTAAATACAACCGGACGATCCGGATCTGTCGAAATCGGCGCTATCCCTTGTTTAGATCGGGTTTTATTTGCCTTTTTCGTATTCTTACTTACCATTCTTTCCCACTTGCGTGACATGCCTTTCACTCCCTGCGTAATAGTTACCAAACTCTTCTCCTCATAATCCCATACTTACGACAGAATGTCGATATTTAGCTTGTCATACACGGCAAAAAGGAGCCCTCTCGGACTCCCCACTACCTTATTTGTTCACATTCGAGTTATACAGATTTCCTCCACCCGTTCGCACATCATTCGTTGCTGTGGTTCCTGTTGCCGCACTCGTTGCATAGACGACGTATCCTGCCACACCGTCCAAATTCACAGTGTTATTGTTAAACGAATTATTTACACCTGTCGCATAGTCCGAACCATGCGTGCGTACTTGGAAGGCATCTACAACGTTCGCGTTGCCATTCCGATACCCTTGATTATAGCGAATAATCGTATTCACACCTTTTACATCAACGAAGCTGTCAGCACTATTCGCCCCACTTATCCCCGTACCATTAAACGTGCAGTACTCAATAATCGTTCCGCTAGCACCTTCCTTCACATCAATATGCTCTGCTGTAATACCGCCATCAAAATTCGTATGACTAATCACATTCCCTGTTACAACATGCTCATATGGTGAGCTGGAATCGGAACCCACATATGCACCTTCTCCATACCCTGCTTGATACAACCCTGTATCGTAAATAAGCGAGTACGACAATGTATTATAGGAGCTGCCGTCGCGGAAATGAACACCTTCATCACCTACATTGTGAACCTCTACATTATTTAACAAATTGTTGTTCCCATTGTCGATAATGATGCCCTTCTGTGCTTGCGTGATTTCAACATCACGGATCTGCCAATAATTACCTGTCAGATGAATGCCATAGGAGCCATCGTTCACATTCACGCCCTTGAGCACAGCTGGATTCGCCGCATCACAACTCTTCAGAACAATCGGATTGGATGCCGTTCCATTTTTGTCGGAATAGAATAACCCCTGCCCACCTGGGTCGCCACTCGTCGAACGATCACCCACATAATTACCTGGGGCAAGCAGAATGACGGACCCTGCCACGGCATTTTTCATCGCATTTTGAATCGCAACCGTTGTCGTCAGTGCATTCGTACAACCACTAGGCGTCGTTCCCGCAGTCGTTGTCACATTAATTGTGCTGCTTTGGCTTGAAGCATTCCCAGCTGCATCCTTAGCTTTGACATAGTAGCTATACGAGGTAGATGCCGCTAAACCCGTGTCACTCGTGGAAGTACCCGTCACGGTCTTCAGGAACGCGCCATTTCGATACACATCATATCCCGTTACGCCAACATTATCTGTCGATGCGCTCCAGCTGAGATTGATTTGGCTGCTGGAAGCCGCTGTGCCATTAAATCCACTAGGCGCTGTCGGCGCTTGGGTATCCCCACCTGTACCTCCACCGCTAACGACAACCAACTGCGGCTTGTTCGAGGCATTCTCATTACTATTCAATGTGGTGTATTTACCTACACTTTCTTGCAGTGCAAATGAAACAACACCATCTCCTGCCGCTTGCGCAGTCACATAAGCTGTCACATCAATCTCGTTGTAAGTCGCCGTCGTATTGATGGCAACACTACCTGCTGAGCTGCCAACCGTTGGTTTCGTGCTCCAGGTGATCGCGGATTGCGACCAGCTGTCGGTCGTTTGATACGCGGATAGAACCGTTGACGCAGATGCGCTGCCATAAATCCGGAGCTTCGCACTCGTTACACCCGAAAGGCCCGAGAGGCTATATTTGAGATACGTGTAACGAGATGCACCTGGGTCATTTTTCACATACAACGAAGTGGCTGTTCCATAATTGCTTGTCGGGCTACCTTCATGCACATAAGAATCATCAGATGGACTTAGTGTGGTTGTCGCTGCACCTGCATTTGTTGGAACTGTAAGCAGCATAACCATTGAGAGCAGCGCAACCGCCCCTGCCTTACCATTCATTTCTTTGAAAATCTTTAACATGATTATTCCTCCTCTAAACACATTAGATAGCGCTTACAAATAAAATTATAAGAGATCATCACATGCACATGTTTTCCGCTATTGTTCAGAACTTGCACTGTGTTGCTGTCTTTTATATCTGCATGCGATACGACTTCGGCGTCGTTCCAAGCATGTTCTTGAACACACGCGAGAAGTAAGAACCATTCTGAAAACCCACCTCCTGAGCAATATAACTAGCCGATTTCGACGTGGTTTCGAGCAAGAGACAAGCTTCCTTTAATCTGCGGGATATAATAAATTCCGTTATTGTACGCCCCGTTGACTGCCGAAAAACATGAGATAAATAAAAGGTGGAGAGATGCAAATCCTCCGACATCCGTTGCAAATCAAATTTATCCTTGTAATGCTTTTCGATCCATTCTGTGATTTGCCCAGCCGTATGATTACTGCTCAGCTTCGCCCTCTCCTTCTGAGCATGGCAAATTTCACTTTCATAAGGCTCAAGCTGCTGAAGCATAGATAATAAGCATAAAACAAATTCTTCTTGCTGTTTGTGCGTCGAAACACGACTTAATTTTCTATGTAAATGCTCATAACATTTGGCTAAATGCTGTTGCTGAGGGATCACATGACTGGTTAACGCATGCTTCCAAAGCGTGTTATACCATGTGCGAATCCCGCTAAACGCGCGCAGTGCAGTATCCAATCTGTAAGGATCAAACATCAGAATTGATCGCACAAAGGGACCTTGGATTTGAATGCGATGCAATTGAAAGGGTTGGAAAATCAAAAGACTGCCTGGCTCAATGGTGTACCAGCGTTTATTCACTTCCACTCGTCCTACCCCTTCATACACATAGAGGAATTCCATACAAGAATGGGCATGATAGATCTCCCAATACGGCTTTCGACTTGATTTCTCATGATTCAGATGAAAGGGCTCTTTGGTGACATCAACACTTGTGCTAAGTTTCAACAGCTATCCCTCCCGTTTTTTTGGAAATCGTTGACAATATGAGCGTGAGCACACTCTATCACATCCTTGTACAAAACAATTGTACAAATTCTAGAAATTACTGTGTTTTGTTTAGATGCGATGCAAGCACACACAAAAACAGATCCTGCCATTTTCTCCTGAGAGAAAATCAACAAGATCTGTTTATCAGGTCATCTTATGCGTTGACCTTTTCTGCACGTTTTTCTGGCGCTTCTAGATGCTCAGGCGCTTCTTTCCCTTCACCCACAAGCTCCCTGGCCGAATTTTTAAATTCATGCAAGGTACGTCCTACGGCACGACCCAGTTCAGGCAGCTTAGAAGGTCCAAACAATACCAATACAACCACTAAAATTAACATGAGTCCAGGTAATCCAATATTTTGCAGCATAGGCACATCATCTCCGTTTCATTAGTCTTGGTTATGGCGCTTCGGATACACAGCTACGGCTTCAATTTCAATCAGCCAATCGGAGCTAACGAGGCTTGCAATACCAACCGTAGAACGTGCTGGCTTCACAGGATTAGCTTCTGTTCCAAAAAATTGCGCATACGCGTCAAACCAGCCCTGATAATCGAATTTGCCTTCTTTGGCTGCATCTGGCGTCACATAGACACGAAGATAGGCAACATCAGCAAGTGTGAGGCCTTTATCTTTTAACTGCGTTTCAATGGCTTTTAGAATGCCTATCCCCTGTGTTTTCGTATCCCCATAGCGTTCGTATACGGTCTTGCCTTCTTTATTAATAACGGGCGGCACGGTACCGCTTGTAAATAGATAAGAGGCTCCCGCAGGGACTGACACACCCGCAGCAATGGAAGAAGCAGGATTCCCATAAAATTCGACTTCGTTAATTGGCTCTGCATTATATTTACTTGATTTCTCTGTCCCAGCCGCATAGGCACTTACGCAAATCAGACATGAACCAACGGTAGCTGCTACGATTGTCTTCCACTTTTTCGATATAATCATCATGATTCACTCCTTTTTCTCTATTCTTTCATTACGCGCTCATGTATTTCGGTAACAACTTTCCGAGCCGACTCAATCGCTCCGGCTTGCCAAGCAGTGATATAACTGATGTGCTCCCCTGCCAGATAAATACGGCCATCCGGTTTACATAGAGTTGGATAGTAGTTTTTACGATCGTCTGCCGTATAGGAAGCCCAGCCGCCTTGATTATATTTAATCTTCTTCCAATCCACAGAGAAAGAGGTTTCGAACTCCTTGTGGTATTGTGGGTGAATCTTCGCTCCTTGGCTTAAGGCATAATCTTCGCGCGCAGCAAGTGACATATTACCTAATTTATCTGCGTTCCCTCCGAATGAATAATAACCTAATAGAATTCCTTTTTTGGAAAAATAGTCATTTGGCGGGTAATAGATATTGGCAATATCCATATTCGTCAATGAACTTCCGCCATAAATCATCTCATCTTCTTCCCAGAAGCGGCGCTTGAATTGAAGACCAATTTTACCTGCAGCAGCATAGCTAATCTTCGCAATTGCGGTCGACATTTCAGGAGAGAAGTCCGCTTTAATGTTCTTGAGGACAGGAAGCGGGATGGTACAGATACAGAAGTCTCCATCAATCTCTTTATTTGCTCCGCTGTTTAAGTCCTTATACAAAATCTTAACGCCATCGGAAGACTGTTTAATCTCATGAACTTCCGCATTGAATTGAATTTTGTCGCCTACGCGTTTCTCGAACGCCTTCGCAATCATATCCATCCCGCCTACGGGGTGGAACATCATCATTTGCTGATCATAGCCATACTCACTGCTGAGAAATTGACCAAAACCAGAATTGATGATCGCTTTTAAGCTAAATGGATCCTTCCGAACACCTGCGTCAAATTTACCGCCCGGTTCTTCCACATACCCAGCTCTGCTTGAACCTTTATAGAACAGATCCGCATTTAGATCCCCTTCGCTTTTCAGATACGCAACAAGTTTTGTTTTTTCTTCTGTTGTCAAAGGGAGATCTAACGCTTTCTGATTAACAGCTTTAGCCAGCATTTCTGCCACATAACCACGTACATCGGCTTTGGCCTGCCGCTTAGGAACTTTTACACCTGATAACTCGCCTACATTTTCATTATAGTAGTACCCGCTCTCATTCACATTGTTAAAGGGTTCTATGGCAACTCCGAATTTGCGGGCATAGTCCAGCGTCACATGAAATTGAGGAATTCGCATCGGCCCTGCATTGAAATACATGCCATTATCGAAGCGAGCCACCTGCTTCACGCCGCCAATCTCTGTTACTGTTGTCCCTCTACGCACTGTCCATGCTCGTCCACCTGAACGTGCTCTCGCTTCTAGGATGGTGCACTGATAGCCTGCATTACCAAGCTCATAGGCTGCTGTCATCCCGGCAATCCCACCGCCTAAGATGATAACTTTCTTGCCATTGCGATTCGTAGATGTAAGATCCCTTCCGGATGGCGGAGTGTAATCTGCGGCTTTCATCGTTTCCGGGGAGAGTAGTCCTAAAGTACCCATTACACTGAATATTGCGGCTGACCCTCCTAATTTGCCGACTGTTGTCAAAAATTGTCTACGAGTAATTTGATCTTCTTGGATCGGTGTCTTCTCCATGCTTCCATCTCCTCGAGTTTAAGTTTGGCTATCCGCTACTTAAACTTAACAGCGAGGAAATGAATAGTCATTATTTTATGTAAGGTAACATGACATAAATTTTACTTATACTAAGATAACCAATGCCTATTTGATCGTTTTTCCAAATAATGATAGAGTTTCATTTATTAGTGTCACATTTAAGTTAATTTACCTTACATTTAACTGGAGGGATAGGCTGATGATGACAAAGAAAAAGGTTATTCAAATTGGTATCGTAAGTGAACTGACGGGATTAACAGAAAGGCAAATTCGATACTATGAGGACCGCAAGCTTATTTTTCCAGACAGAAGCAAGGGAGGCGTTCGCAAATATTCATTCGAGGACATTCAAACGATTATGGATATACATACAAAGCTAACTGACGGCTTTCATACGGTAGAATTAAGACGAATGCTAGCTGGCTCCTAACACTTCCATACCCATTAGACTGGAGGGCTCCTATGCAGATCAAAGAAATGATGTCACTTGTCGAACATCTAACCGAACTACGCACACGTATTATTCGCGTCCTCATTGTTGTCATTCTAACCTTAATTATTGGATTCGTCTTCGCTCAGAATATTTTACTTTACCTTAAACAAAGCTCCACAGCATCCGATATTACGTGGCATGTCTTCTCACCGATGGATAGCATTCGCATCTATATGTTGATTGCATTCGCCGTTTCACTCACACTTACACTGCCATTTATCCTTTATCAAATATGGGCTTTCGTCA
Source organism: Paenibacillus plantarum (assembly GCF_013141695.1). GTDB lineage: Bacteria > Bacillota > Bacilli > Paenibacillales > NBRC-103111 > Paenibacillus_E > Paenibacillus_E plantarum. Next base: position 174,376 of record NZ_WHNY01000075.1, on the reverse strand, counting down.
AAAAAGGACTTACCAAAGAAGAGCAAGTCGCCACGCTGCGATACATCCCATATACATTCTTATGCTTCATAATTGGTTTATCATTCGGTTACTTCGTTGTGTTCCCCATGTGTATCAAATTTACATTAGGTGTTACCGAAAACCTTGGATTAACTCAGACCTACGGTGTTGCTCAATATTTTAGCTTCATGCTCAATATTATCATTCCGTTGTCTTTAGCCTTCGAACTTCCGATTGTCGTTATGTTCCTTACGAAGCTAAAGCTGCTAAATCCTAAATTATTAAACAAAGTCCGAAGATATGCCTATCTGATTCTGATTATTACAGCGAGCTTAATTTCACCACCTGATTTAATCTCGCATCTGATGGTAGCCATCCCTTTATTCGCTCTATATGAAATTAGCATTTTGCTATCTCGTATCGTTTATATCGGGCAACAACGGGAACAGAGTCTCAGTCAAGTCGATTATAGCGTCTCCTAAAATAGTCCTTCTCTCATATTGTTCATCTCCATCAATTCGGATATAGTTACGTCATAACTGGCATACAGAAAAGGTGAACTATGCGAATTGAACAACTCATTTATATTATTGAAATCAATCAAACAGGTTCCATTTCTTTAGCAGCGGAAAAGCTTCACGTATCCCAGCCGAACATCTCTCAAGCGATTGTCAGCTTAGAGGAAGAGCTGGGTGTGAAGCTTTTCGTTCGTTCGCGCACCGGAGCCATTCCTACGGAAGACGGGAAATTAATTATTAGCAAAGCCATAGAGATCATGAATAAAGTAGAAGAACTTAGAGAAACTGCAGGTTTTCAATTCAATCAACTGTCGGGCGCTCTCTCCATTGCCTCTGTGCCAAGTCTTTGTTTAAGTGTATTGCCTCCGACACTAGCTATTTTCAAAAATAAGCACACGGATGTGGAGCTAGTAATGATGGAGTTGAATTATCCACAGATCATCCAAGAGGTTCTAAGTGGACAAGTCGATTTGGGACTCATTGCTGTCGCCAGAAATTATCAAAGCCCGCATACACAGCTGGTCTCGGAACATTTGATGGACTGCCGAATTCTGGCCTATGTGGGTAAAAAATCCCCTTTAGCGCACCGAAATAGCATTACTATTGAAGAACTCCTTCAAGAACCTCTTTTGATATCCTCTGATTACTTAATCAACATATTTAAAAAGCACGGGGAGCCTAATATTCTTTTTAAACTAGGGAATTCCGAAGCAGCTAAACGGATTATTGCTGAAGGAATCGCGATTGGCTTCTATACGGAAACAGGCATGCGATATGACCCTTATTTGGAAACAGGAAGCATTGTTGCACTAGAAGTAACTGGTGTAGATTTCGAAGTTTCCTTCCGAACCTTGCGCCTCAAGAGCCGACATCTTTCATTGCCTTGTAAAGAATTTACGAAGGAACTCAAAACCATTATTGCGGCAATGTGATATCCGTGGTCACAAATGTCACCCCACCGCTCTAATCCTTTCCCAATCAACGAAATCCCCCCTTTTCTCTAGCTCGAAATAATGTGTACGCGATGAATTTGTCGAATTTAGACTAACATTATTTAGGGCTTTTCCCTCATTGTTCCACCCTTCACTTTCAGCTATAGTTACCTCATAACAAAGTTTTAGGCATATTCAATTCGCACATCTCATATCATGTATAGTTGCTTATTTCTGAAAACCAAATGTAATTTGCAGAAAATTAAGTTGAAACTTGAAGGGATGTTGATTTCGTATTCTTACACTAGAGAAAATCCAATTTATCGAGACACAATGTATCAATCCGCAAGATGCTGTTATTATTCGCCTGCTCATCGAGGGTGTTGCCCCCCACGAAATTGTTTATTTGAAAAGTAATTCCTTAGATGAAAAAAAGCAAATACTTACTGTGTCTGATGCTATGGGCGGCAAAAGGTACATACCCGTTTCCAAAACCTGTGTCGAGCGATTTCAATCCGCTTTGAAGCAAACCAAATATGTGACTAACTTGGGTAACCCGCTTCAACCTAAGAAATTTACAGATTTAAGAAATAGTCCTTTTCTAATCAAAATGAGTATGACCGACTATATCGCAAATCGAGCGATGATTACCGAATTGGATTCTGTTATTCTACGAACGATTTACATGCGCCTTCGTCGATTAGCTGAGTTTTTCTCACTTCCTGAGCTTACTCATTTAACAACAGTTAAGCTTGAAGTGAAACAACTCGCGATTGTATAGCTTCCACGATAAAGGCCTATTGGCCTTTTTTTTGCGCAAAAAAAGTGGATCTCCTATTTACTCGGAGATCCACTTGTATCAATCGGTTTGAAGACGATGGGCACGTCGTCTTCGTTTCATTAACTCTGGCAGTGCTATGCCTAACATCGTTACAATTACACCTAACCATTGCAGTCCACTTACTGATTCGTGGAGAACGAGGAAGGACATAATGACAGCCGTCGGCAGCTCCGCTGCACTCATGATCGTGGCCATACCGCCGCCAATACGTGGTACACCAATAGCAAAGAACAACGGAGGTATAACAACACCGAACAAGGCCAGCAGCAAAGCCCAAGGTAAGAGTGATTCATGCAAGGATCCATTCCACAAGAAATGAGGTGGGAAGATCAGCATGATAATGATAAAGGAGCCCGTTTGCATCACAGCACCTCGCGTGATTGGCGCAATTTGCTTAGCTACCCTACCGCTCATGCCAATAAACAGTGCGTACGTCAAGGCAGATAGTAATCCTAATCCCACTCCAAGCCACGAGGGAGCTTCTACCATGCCTTTTAGATAACCACTTGCCATAATAATACCGATAAATAAGAAAATAAGTGCGATGAGTTTATCTCTGCCTGGACGTTTACGATCCAGAATAGCTTCTAAGACGATACCAATCCATGTAAATTGAAATAATAAAAGAATGGCAAATGATGCTGAAACATATTGCAAGGCAGCATAATAAAATATCCCGGTTAAGCCTGAGCTTGTTCCTACTAACATAAGCAGGAGAGCATTACGAGGTGAAACGCGAAACGTTTGGGCTTCTGCTGATCCTTGTTTAGCTGATTTGGCGGTTACGAAAGCCATGATCCACATCATGATGAGTCCGAAAAAGATTTGCGAGCCAACCACTTCACCCACATGAAAACCAGACTCATAGGCCTTCTTCACGAATGTTGACAACAATCCAAAGCTGCATGCGCCAGCTAATACATATACGTAGTATTTCATGCTAACGACCTGATTAAGATATCTCTGACAGAGTCCCTCGTCATGACTTTATATTGACCAATAGTAGATTTCATAAATGATTTGTGCACTAATTCTTCGATACGCTGATCATCAATGCCATAATAGCCAAGCTGATTCGGCGCTCCGAGAGAATCCCAGAATTGACGCAAAGCGTGAATTCCTTCTAAAGCCACTTCGTGATCCGTTTTTCCTGTCTCGTCGATCCCGAAAACCGATACGGCCAACTTCTTCATCCGCGAAGGATCATCTTCTGCACAATGACTCATCCAATTCGGGAATACAATAGCGAGTCCGCCTCCGTGAGGGATATCGTAAACCGCTGATAAACCATGCTCAATTTGATGAGACGCCCAATCGCCTCCATCTGTCCCACAAGAGAGCAAACCATTGAAGGCGGTAGTTCCAGCGTACATAATCGTCGCACGATGCTCGATATCTTCCAGGTTCGCTAATAGCTTCGGCGCAGCCTCCATAACAGTCAGCAAGACGGCTTCCATGAAGCGATCCATCATCGGGGTATGTTCCGTGCGGTGAAAATATTGTTCAAGCACATGCGACATCATATCTACAATCCCATAGACCGTCTGATCTAACGGAACGGATGTGGTATAGGCAGGGTCCAAAACCGAAAAAGTCGGATAAGCTAACGGACTGCTCCAGCCGCGCTTCTCATTGCGATCCCAATTCGTAATGACAGAAATGTTATTCATCTCCGAGCCTGTCGCGGCTAGCGTTAACACAGTCCCCAGCGGCAGTGCCTCCTGCGGTTCGACTTTCTTTGTAATGATGTCCCAAACATCCCCGTCGTAATAAACGCCTATCGAAATGGCTTTGGCACAATCAATAACACTCCCCCCACCAACAGCAAGGATGAGATCGATTTGATTTACTCGGCATAGCTCAATACCTTTCTTCACTGTAGTCAACCTAGGGTTAGGTTCTACACCCGACATCTCGACTACAATGGCTTGCCTATCTAGCAGCTGCTTCATCACAGCATCGTATACACCATTATTCCGGATGCTGCCTCCACCATAAACTAGCAGGACGCGTTTCCCGGTATTTCCTAGCTCTTGTTGCAATTGCTTGATCTGACCTTCGCCAAACCATAAACGTGTAGGATTAAACTGAATAAATGATTGCATATGTGTGTAAACTCCTTCGATGACTAATATCTACAGAAGTATATCACAAGTCGAATTCAATAGCATTGGAAACACCTTTGGTATAGACACTCCTTCCTATGAAAAAAACCGCACACCTCTTAGTAAGATGTACGGTTCGGAGCACTTATATGCGATGTAATGGAAGTGAAAACGAAATGCTGCAGCCCTGACCTAGCCGGCTTTCCGCCCAAATTTGCCCACCATGATATTGCACGATTTCCTTGGCTATGGCGAGCCCTAAGCCGCTTCCGCCCGAGTTGCTTCTTGATTTGGATACTTTATAGAACCGTTCGAAAATATGAGGTAAATCCTCTTCACTAATCCCCACACCAGTGTCGGACACCCGAATTACAAGTTCACGTGGATGGTCCTTTATCTGAGCTTGAACCTGAATGGAACAGCCCCTGGTTGAAAATTTAATCGCATTGTAAATAATATTGGCATACACCTGCTCAATTCGATCCACATCCACCGTCAGCATGTCCTGCCCATTCATCTGCGCCATGTTTAACGTGTAGGCAATTCCAGCATTTTGTGCATCCAATTCATATTTGGCGAAAAGCTGACGAATCATCGTCACACAAGACGTTGAGGCAAGTTGGAAATGAAACTGCTTCGTTTCAAGTCGGCTCAGTTGATACAAATCCGTAATTAAACGCTGAATACCAACGATGCGCATATGGACTACGCTCAAATATTTCTTCTGTTCTTCTGGGTCCTGAATAACATCATCCAGAATCGCTTCAACATAACCTTGGATCGACGTGAGTGGTGTCCCTAGATCGTGGGAGATGTTCGATAAAAGATCGCGCCGCGACGTCTCCATCAAGATTAACTCATTGGTACGTTCCTTTACCTTGGACTCCAAATCATTGTATAATCTAGCATTTTCAATGGATATCGCAGCTTGAGCTGATAGTAACTTGATCACATCCAAGCGATCTGATGTAAAGGCGTTCCGAATTAAATTATTTTCCAAATAAAAAACGCCGATTAGATTACCTTGATGGAGAATCGGTTCGCAGAAGATGGATTTACTTTCCGCTTGTCTTATGTAAGGATCGTTTGAGAAAAGTGTTGATTTCTCCGCATCATCTAACACGATCCCCTCTTTCATGCGCGCAACATACTGGATCACGGATTGCGGAACATTATCGCGTGTTTCGATCAAAACAGAGCTCACCATACAGGAATCCTTCCCTGCGCTCGCAAGCATCTCTGCTTCGACATACAAACTATCCTTATCTTTCAGAACAAGGATACTTCGCTCTGCACCGGAAGAATACGTAACAATCTCCATCAATCGTTTGATCAGCTGCTCTAGATTCACTTCACTTGAGAGGGAACGTGACGTATTCATAATTGTTTTGAAATCAATGGCTTGCAGGGAATAATCACTGATTTTGGTTGTTGCCCAATCAGGAGACTCGGCTCGACTTGTGAAGTAAGCTGGATATCTCAGCCTTAGATCATCCGCCTTCGCTTTTGCCCCCCAGTTGACATAACCAAAATAAGCATCAACGAAATACGTTTTAGCGAATTTTTCGCGGCCAATTTGCTTATAGTATTTCCCCGCTATCTCGCAAGCCATGGCTTCATGTTGAATAAATCCTTGCTCACGCGCTTGTCGAATAGCCAATTCATATCCCTGCTCTGCTAATTGCCCAAACCCCCTCACTCGATGCCATTCTGCATGCATGAGGAATGTTAAGTGCGAATAGTTCTCAGGACAATTAGCAGCCCACTTATCCATCTTTCTGAGCATTTTCTTAACTCGCCTAGCAAGCCATTTCTGTTCATCACTTGGGAGCTCAGGAAATGCCGCCGCAATGGAGAGGACATAATAGAAGTAATTTTCAGGTATATGAAATAAACCAAAAGAGGCAGCTTGATGTAACTCTGTCGATTTCCCTGTCTTTACCGCATCTTCAAAATAACCGAACAAATAGTACAGCATCATTTTTTTTACCGAGTATACATGGATAATAACCTGATTCGGGTGAAATTTAAGCTTACTAACAAATTGTTCTTCCTCTTCCTGATGATTGCCGAAAAGGATCGGATTCACAGACATCCCTTCCAAATTTAAGGTCAACATTCGCAGCATCTCAAGCATAAGCAGGGTATCATGATGATTCGTCTGTTCCAAAATGCGATAATTTTTGGCCAAATCTTCTTTCACTTCTGCGAGTACAGCTCCTTGAAAATCCTTCATAAGCATCTGATAGGTTAGCGCATACCCGGCAAACACAAGGTCGCCATCTTCGATGCCGCATCGAAATGACTCTTTCAAGTGCTCCAAGCAGATTCGTAACGATTTCACCCAAGGGCTAATGAACAAACCCAAAGAAAAGTAACTTTTACTACGATATTGATGAGATTGAAACCTTGCGTTCATTCGCTCACCAAGTTGCCCATATTGATAGCCCCGCTGGTAATCTCCAAATCCGGACCCAAGGATCAAGCCATACGCGCCATACACATAGGCCATAGAAGGTGTGTTCCCATACTTCAAAGCAAGCTTCGTCATAATCAACATAAAAGGCACGAATAGATTTGTATTTACGAAATAGGCAGATACCGCTACACTCATCATTAAATCAATCAATTTCATCCGAAACGTATCTTCCATAATCGGTAAATCATACAGCTCCAGCGTACTTCTTCGCCCTATCAACCCTCTCACATTAATATATGTCATGACGATATACATATTGGAAGGTGCAACAGACAATCGGATACCATGCTCTGCTAAAGCCTTTAAGCCAACCTTGATACTCTGATGATGTTTGCCAATATTCGTATGCAAGACAACTTGCAGATTATATACTTCAAGCTTCTGCTCGTTGGATAATGGCCCTTGCAGCAATTGCTCATATAGAGTCTCTGCCTCGTCCGCTTGACCACTCAAGTAGAGGCATTCCGACTTCTCCAAGCGAATCGCAAAACCTAATTCTTTCTGCTCAAATCCCTCAATCTGATCCATCACTTCTAGTGCTTTATTAAAATATTGGATAGCCGAACGGTACGCATTCGAGGATTTCGCTTTGCGTCCTGCGTTATAGTTAAATTCGAGTAATTGGATTAATTCACGATCCATTTCGAGCAGTGCTGAACCTAAATTCATATGATTAACAATTTCAAGCAGACGCTTCTCAATCTCATCATTCGCCAGTTCCTTCAGCAGCATTCGAGCGATGCTCAGATGCATTCCAGGCAGCTTCAATTCCTCAATGGAGCCATATACAGCTTCTTGAATGGAATCATGGACAAACATAAACCGAATATCTCTCGCAGCCGCTTCCCCTTGTGCATCGTTGTAGAATTTATAATCCGTTCCTACAGGGATAATCAAACCATTCTGTATCGTCAGTTCCAGCTCTTGCAAAGCGTCGACGAAGGATTTCCCCATGCTGATACCCAATGCTTCCAAGTCAAAAGATACGCCCAAACAAGCAGCTAAGCGCAAGATATTTTGCGTATTCGGTGGCATGCGATCTAATTTCTCAGCCAGAAGAAACATCAGATTGTCTGTAATTCGCAGTTTTTGAATCTCGTTCATATCCCAGATCCAACGATTTTCCTTATAATTAAACGAAAGCAAATCCTGCTCATGCAAAGCCGTCAGAAACTGCTTGACGAAAAATGGATTGCCACCGGTCTTCTGCAAAATAAGCACAGCCAGCTCCGTAACGTGCTTCTCGTCCGAAATCAAGGACTCCGCTACCAAGGTTTGAACATCCGCAAGCTTCAAAGCCTTTAACACGATTCGATCCAACACAAGGTGCTGCGGCAGCTTATCGAGTAGTTGAACATGCATAGAAGACAACCAATTCGTATCATATTCACCACGATATGAACCAATAAACAAGAAATATTTCATTTGTGTATTGTTCAAAAGCAGATCCAAAAATTGTAAGGACGCCGTATCTGCCCACTGCAGATCATCTAAAAATAGAACGATCGGACGATCCTTCCCCGAGAAAATCAACAAAAATTGTTGCAGCAAATAATGAAGGCGATTCTGTGTTTCTTTTTGTGGAAGCTGCTTCGCATTCGGCTGTTCGCCTATCAGTAAAGCTAACTCAGGCACAAGATCAATAATGACTTTGCCACTTGTTCCTAAGACACTAAGCAGCCGATCACGGTACTCTTCGATTTGCCCATTCTTACCTGTCAGCAGTTGTCTTACTAACTCTCTCATCGCTTGCGAGAGCGCGTGATAGGATACGTGCTGCTTATTCGGCTCAAATCGCCCTGAAAGAAACCACCCACGATCCTTCATAATCATTTTCATCGTCTCAGCAATTAGGAAGGTCTTACCAAATCCAGACTCCCCTGTTACCCACACAGCTTCCAATGAGCCATGAATGGCTTGTTCATACACATGCAGAAGTTTATCGATCTCTTTATCTCGCCCATATAAGCCTTGTGGAATCTGAAATCGATCCGTCATATCGTACATCCCTACTGTAAATTCCCCAATATCCTCTCCAGCGTTGATTTTCGCTAAGCAATATTCGAGATCCTGTAGGATGCCATACGCACTTTGATAGCGATCCTCGGCATTCTTGGAAAGCAGCTTCAAGATCATATCCGAAATTGGTTTAGGAATTCCGCTCTCTATTTGATCAGGCGGTGGAGGGGAAACAGCTAAATGCCCATGAATTAATTCCACCGGATCTTCCGTTTGAAAGGGTAATTTCCCCGTCAACATTTCATAGAACGTAACGCCTAACGAATAGTAATCCGTCCGATAATCGATGATCCGATTCATTCGCCCGGTTTGTTCTGGGGACATATATTGAAGCGTTCCCTCTAGCATTAAAGGATCCAGCATCTCTTGCCGCTCTCTAGTAAAAGATGAGATGCTGAAATCACCCAGTTTCATGATTTGCTTGTCCCAATTCACAAAAATATTGCTTGGATTGATATCTTTATGTATGACATACCTTTTGTGAATATCCCCAACCATCCTGACGATTTGAATGGCAGCTATTAAGAAATCCTGAATGGACTTTCTGAACACTGGGAATAAATTGGCTAATGCTTCGCCATCAAAGTCTTCTAAAATCAAAGCGAAATTATTCTGGAATTTTGGAAGGGATAAAGGTTTAAGCACGCAGGGAATATCCAGCATCTTCCCAATCTCATACTCGCGCTTAAGTCTGGCAATATCCGAGGAAATCGGAAAATCAGAACGAAGTGTCTTAATCATTACTTTCTCCATTGACTGCTTATGAACCGCACGATGTAGGACAGTCCGTTCATCCTGATGGACGGGTCTGATGAACTCAAAATCCGGAAAAATCAACCCTAATACCCCCTCACAAAATTACCTGTCAGAACTTAAAATTAAGGACTTTGCCATTCCACGGAAGTCCCTTGTCAAAACGTTTCTTGTCCCTCTGTCGAAAAACTTTTAACACATCGATATTACCCATCTCGAATTTATACATGTCCCATATTTCACAAGGTTTCTCTGTCGATTCATCTTGTTTCAGCAAGGCATTAACCGCTCGTCTCGCCGCTTCATTAGCCCCTTCCATCGTCGCTAGATTCGTGTTTGTACGCACGTAATCAGACGCTAAGAAGAGATTCGGAATGCCCGTGTACGCTTCAGGCCGATCTCCCCAAGTACCGACACGATTAATAAACAGAAGAGCTGCATTCGTGCAAAATTGTGCCACTTCATCATATTGAATGTCACTATCCAAAAACCAGGAATGAAGAATCTCGTCCCTCAAAATAACCGCACCATCTACATTCAGACTTTGTTTCATCTGAGCCCAGACTTCTTCCTTAATTTCTTCCGGTGTACAATGGGTTGCCGGTTTACCGTATAGAATGCCTGGCGCATCCCAATCCGAAATATCAATGGAAAGCACTCCTTTGACACTGCCATCACCATACTCACTTAGATTCACATCTGGCCAAAATTGTTTCTGAGAAACGGAAGTCAATGACCAAGGTGCATCCAAGAAAATCACATGCCCATGCGTTACAGGAACGTCTTCTTTCAAATAATATTGAATGCCGTTCATCCAAGCGACTGATTCCACGAGCCTCTGAACCCCTCGGAGAGACGGATCCGCGTCGAGCATAGCCTCTGTAATGAGAGGTCCCATCACCTCAACAGGGAACGCAGCAATATAGTAATCCGCTTCAATATGGATCGTTTCCCCGTTCTCCGTAATCTCCGCACTGCGGATAACTCCGTCAACACAATGGATACGCTCAACTTTGGCATTTAAATGATAGTCCACGCCTCGCCCCTGAAGGAACGTCAACCATGGGTATATCCATTTGTCATTCGTTGGCCCATTCAAGAGACGCACGAAGCTCGTCCCAGGCGTAGACAGATTAAGCGTCATCTGAGCGGCTACAGGCCCTACTGTTTGCGTACTGGCGACTTTGGATTGACAGGCAACCAACGTTTTGGTGAAACCTGCAAATATATTCTGGAATGCAGGAGATTGCTTCTCCGCCTCTATGAAATCCCACCAATCAATCGTTTCATATTCCTCGCGTATACGCTCTTCACAGCTCGTCATAGCTTGCCAAAGCTTCCGACCATATTGTTCTAAATCTTCTTTTGTAAGGCCCAGCTTATGATTGATCAATTCCTTCGCTAAAGCTATATTATTTTTGTTGACTACGATTTTGGCAGGGAGAGGCTGCAGTGGCGCTGTATTGGTAGCGATATCTAATCGCGTTACTTCCATTAAGTTATCGTAAACGGTTTTATTTTCGTAAGGAATTCGTTTCAACGTATCTATGACATGTCGATAAAAGCGAGGGAATAAACGAAAGCCGTGTTCACCCGGCAAATCCCTTCGTCCACCTTTTCCACTACCAACATAAGGCATACTTCTTGCTTTTCCGCCTGGAATACTCTTAAACTCGTATACAGACACATCATATCCTCGTACGATCAGCTCATGAGCAGCACTCAATCCAGCAACACCGCCACCCAAAATTGCGACCTTTTTCAACATATTCCCTCCTCATTTTGGTTTAATTTGTAAAAACATGATTGCTCTATCATATCATTTAGATCCGCTTCCGCATAGAATAATCCTAGTAAAATAAAACCTTTCATCACTGTGGTAGTCAGCAATGAAAGGTTTATGACATACGTATTAATCAAGTTGAAAATGGGTTAATGTTTGAAGAAGCTCCTCGGAGATGTGATTCAATGTTGTTGAGGAGCGCTCGACTTCCATGGTCGAGGCTGCTTGTTTTTGTAGTGACAAGGTAACATCTTGTGTATATGAAGTTGCTTTCCGTGAAATCTGAACACTATCCTCCATCGAGGCGGATACTTGCTGTGTACTCGCGGATATTTGCTCAGAAGCCGCTGAAACCTCCTGAATTTGCTCCGCTACTTGATCAACAGCTTGCAAGATGGATTCAAATACGATGCCTACCTTTGCGATCAGCAAGCTCCCCTTCTCTACTTCAGCAATCTCCAATTGCGCTTTCTCTACGACGGATTTGGAGCTGTTCTTCACCTTCGCAATCAACTGAACAATGTTCTTGGCAGATTCACTCGATTGATCAGCTAACTTCCTTACCTCTGTAGCAACCACCTGAAACCCCCTACCATGATCGCCCGCTCTTGCCGCTTCAATGGAAGCATTCAATGCTAGCAGTCGAGTTTGCTCAGAAATATCTGTGATCACGTCAAACATTCGATCAATCTGCGTAGATAATTCAACAAGCTCTGAGATCGTTGCTGCCGTTTCAGATACTTTCATTTTGATTGAAGACATTTGGTGTACGGCTTGGCTCATGTCTTCAAATCCTTGTCTTGCTTCGATCGCTGCTTCGTTGGCAGCTTCAGCGACGAATGAGGATGTTTCTGCAATGCGCTGAACCCCTGTAGCCACCTCGTTCATGGCATATGAGGTTTCCTCTGAACCTTTCATCAAGACTTCCGAACCTTGCGCCATATTCGTCATGATGAACTGAATAGCCCTCGAATCAGCGGAGGTTTCCTTCACGTTCGATTGAAGCTGCTTCGACGAGTCGAAAGCTCGCTGAACCACAAGTCGACTCTGGCGAATCACACCTGTGAAGCTATCTGCGATGTGATTAAAGGCGTTTACTACGCTACTAAATTCATCCCTAGAGTGAGATTGGGCACGGACCGTCATATCTCCATTTACGAGAAGCTGTGAAGCTCGAGCAAGCTCGTCAATCCCCTTTTTCACAGCTATATAAAAAGCCATAAATAAATACGCAGCTAGCAGCAGTATACCCAGCACAATAAGTGCGTCGATCACTAAACTATTCGTGTAAGCATCCACACGCTGTTGTAGTAAGTCCGATAACAAACTAATCTGGTGCGTATACAGAGCAATCGCTGCCTCTTTGGATGAACGTGATGTAGCCGCGAATTCATTCGCTGTAATTTGAATAACACCCGTGTTGACTAGCTTCTCATTCAATACTTCGATTGTCGCAAGCGCAGACGATACGCTCTTTTCATGCAACGCAAGACTCGTGGAGGCAGTCCCAGCATTTAGCTTATGCAGTTGTTCCCCAAACGATTGAATCTCTGTTAAAATAGACTGTCCTTCACCACTTAGATGGATTAATTCCTCTTGTTCCTCCGGGTTTTTGATCGACCGACGAGCAGCAACTTCAATCCCTTTTCGCTCAATTTTCTCAAGATTATTCCAAAATGCAGGAAAAAGATGTACAGTAAAGTCTATGAGGGCACTCGTGCCTTCTTCAGGATCCAAATCCAGCTTCGCCTTCTGCTCTACGATATGTATGAGTTGAATCACTTGTTGTTCCATTTGCTCATGTTGAAGTTCATAGTACTTCTGACTTAACCCATCTACACTCGAAGCAATCGATTGCCACTGCTCCAAGATACCTGAAACAAATTTCTCTTCCAGCAACGGTGTCTTGGCATGCTCCACTTCCGCTTTCAACCACGACATGGTACGATCAATGTGTACTTGCACTTGTTTCAAATCTGCCTTATCAGGTGGTTGGACACCGTCCGTCGAAGGTAAACTTTGTCCGAATTGATCCAATCGGATCAACAATTCACCCAATTCACGTTGAACAGATATCCCTGACATTTCGAGTTTAGCTCCACGCATATTTTGCGTTGTCCCAGCTAATAATTGTTCGGCTAACAGCGTAATCGGAATTACGAATACACAACCTATAAGGAAAAATTTATGCGGGTACCTAAGTTTATTCAATAGGTAAATCGCAGGCTTAAACAACGTTGAAGTCAAGTTTTTATCCATACGGTTATCATTCATCCTGATCCACGCCTCCATTTGCGTCAACAATCCTGACACAAAACTTAATTTATGGACCCATCTTACAACGAATCCTATCAAAATACAGGCAATTCGAACTATTTTGATAAAATTCCACAAATTTTTCACTTAATTATGTGATTTTTTATAACGAGTACTCCTAAATTCCTATCTGCCTTCGAATCCTTTATAATAAAGAGTAAACCAATCATACACGCCAGAGAGGATGGTTATTCCATGCCCGATCGAATAGGTACACGATACGTGCCAAGTACACAAATCGTCTCTTTCCCTCATGGAACTCTCCATTATGGTGATGATGTATTTCTGACTCGCAAAGTATTACTGTATCGTAAAGCGCTTCGTCACAATCAACTTGGTGTCGATTACATAAGCTCACTTCAGGATAAAGCCGCGTTTATTCACGATGGATTTCATCACATGTTGGATACATCTATCGCTCAGGATGCCGTCACCATTATTTTACAAGCAAAAAGTGGTTCGCTGTTTGCCCATACCATGTTCAAACGCAAATGGACCTATGCCGCTGTTGTCGCTATTATTAGCGACTTAGGAGTTTCCTTGCTAGATGCTATGGAAGAAAAGATTACAGGCTTTTCTGTACGTCCAGATAATTTATGGTTAACCGATCAGAATAAACTTTCCGTCATCAACTATTGGGAAGAAGATGAACCTCAAGAGCAGGGAGCCGTTGGGCTTTGCCGATTAATGATTCAGCTGCTTACGGGGAGCGAAACCATCTCCGATACATTCGAGGTTATGCATACGAGTCTGGAGCGCGCTTCGATTCCAAGTGCGACGACCGAGCAAAAATTAGCTTTGATTCGCCTCATCAAATTTATTTGTCATGGGCAGTCCTCGTTATCGTCGCTCGTTTTCGGATTGCGGAGTTTACCTCCTTCTGTCCCGAGCAACAAAAGTATTCAGCATGATGAGCCGATCCCTGAGGAATCGACTGAAGTACTGCCAACTGTTCAATATGAGAGCCACACGCGTTCTAATCGTTCCGCTAAATTAATTGCGCTAGGCTCGGTTTCAGCTCTCGTGATAGGGATAATCTCCGTGTGGTATCTTTGGCCAGAGCCAAAGGTAGTAGAAACTGTCGTGATCCTATCTCCGACACCAACAAGTACACCAATTGCTACCGCCAGTCCCAGCGCCACTGCCACTGCTAAACTAACGAGCTTGAAAGAAGAGGGTGAGAGCACCGTCGTACCTAATCTTATAGGCCAGACACAAGCGGATGCGGAACAATTGGCACTAGCAGCTGGACTCCATTACAACTTCTTAATCGAAACAAGCACGCTTGCTAAAGGTACAGTCACGAAACAAGATCCAAAAGCTGGAACGAATGGCTTGGTCGGGGATAATGTGACGTTTTGGGTGAGCAAGGGGGCACAGTGAGGAGATAAGTGAGGGAATGAGTTACTGAGAGCGGGGATAGGGAAACTTCCAATCTCCAGGCTTAGCTGGAAAATATACAGCTAATTTCATGTAAATCAGCCGTATTCTACATTTAGATGGAAAAACTCCAGCTAATTTTGGTATTTCTGTTAGTATCGCAGAAAATGACCGAAAATAGCTGGAGTTTTTCCAGTTATTTTCCTTTTCGAAGAAAAATCGAAGGAATTAGATGGAGATTTTCCATCTGTATCGCATTTTAAAAAAAAGCAGCTCAAGTCGCGAACGACTCGAACTGCTCTTTCCATTTTATGCGTGGAAATCTTGACCCGAACGAACTTCCTTCACGTAGCCAGCGCGGATGACGAAGTCACCGAAGTGTTCATCATTTTGACGCTCTTTGGCATAATGAGGAATGATCGTTTGCAAGGAATCCAGAATCTCGGATTCACCGATGTTTTCTTTGTACAATTTATTCAAGCGGTTTCCTGCGAATCCGCCACCAAGGTACATGTTGTACTTGCCTGCAGCCTTACCGATGAACGCAAGTTCAGCCAGCATAGGTCGTGCGCAACCATTAGGGCAACCTGTCATCCGAATCGTAATTTCTTGCTCACGAAGACCTACACCTTCAAGAATGGACTCTACTTTCGTAATCAAAGAAGGTAGGTAACGCTCCGATTCCGCCATCGCGAGTCCGCAAGTCGGGAACGCAACACACGCCATCGAGTTTCTACGCAATGCGGAGTAGTGTAGACCATCCGTAATGCCGTGATCTTTGATCAACTCTTCGATTTTCTTCTTTTTCTGAGCACTCACGTTGCCGATGATCAAGTTCTGATTCGACGTAAGTCGGAAATCACCACTATGGATCTTAGCAATTTCACGAAGACCTGTCATCAGACGGTAGTCTCCATCATCCATCACGCGGCCGTTCTGAATGAACATTGTGAAATGCCATTTGCCATTGCTACCCTTCACCCAACCATAACGATCTCCGTTGGATTCGAAATGGAAGGCGCGAGCTGGCTCAAGGTTCCAACCTAGACGCGTTTGTAATTCATTCACGAACCACTCAATACCACGATCGTCGATTGTGTATTTGAAACGAGCATGTTTACGAACGGAACGATCACCGTAATCGCGTTGGATCATGACGGTTTTCTCAGCTAGATCAACAGCCTGCTCCGGCTTAATGAAGCCGATCACTTGACCAACTTGCGGATACGTTTTGACATCACCATGAGACATCCCCATACCGCCACCGACGGATACGTTAAAGCCCACCAAACGACCATCTTCAATAACCGCGATGTAACCAAGATCCTGCGAATATACATCTACATCGTTGGATGGTGGGACTGCGATACCGATCTTGAACTTACGAGGCAAATACACATGTCCGTAAATTGGTTCTTGCTCTTCATCGTCGCGGCTATCGACGATTTTCTCGCCGTCTAACCAAATCTCATGATACGCTCTCGTACGTGGGTCCAAGTGGTTCGAGATGCGATTCGCCCACTCATATACCTCGCCGTGAATTTCGGATTGGTAAGGGTTAGGGTTACACATCACGTTACGATTCACGTCACCACAAGCAGCAAGCGTACTTAGCATGGATGCATTAACTTCTTGAATCGTTTTCTTCATGTTCCATTTGATTACACCATGCAGCTGAAAGGATTGACGCGTTGTAAGACGAATGGTGCCATTCGCATACTTCTGAGCTACACGATCCATCATCAACCATTGGTCAGCCGTTACGATACCGCCAGCCGCACGTACACGCAGCATGAACTGGTAGGCAGGTTCAAGCTTCTGCTTCGCACGTTCGTTACGCAAGTCACGATCGTCTTGCATGTAGCTGCCGTGGAATTTCATCAAACGGTTGTCATCCTCGGGGATGGAACCGGTGATGCGATTTTCAAGCGTTTCTTCTAGACTTCCGCGCAAATAATTACTGCGGATTTTAATTTGTTCAACATCACTATGCGGCGCACTATTCTTCGATAGTAAATTATTTTCTGACATCTTGAGCTTTCTCCTCTCGCGATCGCGGGGATCCCGTTTTAATAAACATCCCGTTGATAACGTTTTTGCTGTTGCATATTAGCCAAATATTGCACGGCCTCTTCGTTATTTAATCCGCCCTCTTGCTCAAGAATCGTGAGCAGCGCAGCATTCACATCATGTGCCATCTTCTTCTCGTCACCGCAAATATAGACAACAGCGCCTTCTTGCAGCCATTGATACAGCTCGCGGCTTTTCTCTAACATACGGTTCTGTACATATACTTTTTGATCCGTATCACGGGAGAAAGCTACGTCTAGTTTCGTTAGAACGCCGTCTTTCAACCAACGCTGCCATTCAACTTGGTACAAGAAGTCTGTAGCGAAGTGTTGATCTCCATAGAATAACCACGTTTTACCATCTGCACCCGTCTCTTCTCTCTCTGCAAGGAAAGAACGGAATGGCGCTACGCCGGTACCAGGTCCAATCATAATAATTGGCGTTTCCGGGTTCTCAGGAAGCTTGAAATTCGGGTTGTTCTGAATGTAAACCGGCAACGCTGCACCTGACTGTGCACGCTCTGCCAAGTGAACGGAACAAACACCGTAACGATTACGTCCATTTGCTTCATAGCGAACCGCACGTACAGTGATGTGCACTTCATCTGGTGAAGCTTTGGATGAACTAGCAATGGAATACAAGCGAGCAGGCAGTTTACGAAGCACGGCTACGAATTGACTAGCAGACACACCTTGTAAGGAGAAGTCTTGCACTAAATCTAATAAATCGCGGCCAGCGATGTACGATTTCAACTCAGCTTCATTGCCAGCAGCAACAAGCGCTTGAAGCTTCTCGTTTGAAGAAAGCTTTGCAACTTGCTCTAACAAAGGCTTCGTCAACGTAGTGATTTCGTAGTAACGAGTAAGCGCTTCTTGCAAAGGTCGTTCTTCCCCATTTTTGTTTACTGCAACTGGCGTACTTGCATTCCAGTCCATGGCTTGAATCAATTCAGTAACTAGACGCGGATGATTCTCTGGGAATACACCCAAGCTGTCACCTGGTTCATATTGCAGATTGGAACCCTCTAAGGAGATTTCCACATGGCGCGTTTCACGATCGGAGCCGCGGCCATTTAAGTTCAAGTTCTCAAGTACTTCCGCTTGGAACGGGTTCGTTCTGGAGTATTCCGACTCCGTGGAAGCCGCACTTCCAGCCGCAGCAGTTGAACCACCAACAACAACACTAGCCGATGAAGCGCTTAGAGCACCCAACACGCCTGTAACCCAAGCCGCAGCCGGCTCATCAAAGTCAACATCACAATCAACACGCTCAGTTAATGATTTGGCACCAAGCTCTTGCAAACGCTTGTCAAAATCTTTACCTGTTTGACAGAAGAACTCATACGACGTATCACCCAAGGAAAGAACGGAATAACGAAGTTCTTCTAATTGAGGTGCTCTTTTGCTATGAAGGAATTCGTAGAATGAGATCGCATTATCCGGTGGATCGCCTTCGCCATGCGTACTAACGATCATGAGAAGGTTTTGAACCTTTTTCAAATTGTTCGGTTTGAAGTCGCTCATAGAGGAAAGCGTAACTTGGAACGACTGCTCTTCTAGCTTCTTCGCTAGCTTTTTAGCTAATCCATGAGAATTACCTGTTTGGGATCCGAATAAGACAGTTACTTCCTTGGAAATGACAGGTTGACTAGCTACAGCCGTTGGTACGGTAGTCGCAGGTGCTGCCACAGAATTTGTCGAACCTTGTTGAGCTGTTAGATAGCCACTCAGCCAAATACGTTGAGTATCCGTTAACGTTGGTAGGACGCGGTTGAGCAATTCAACTTGCTCTTGGTTAAAAGGACTGTTTAAGACTTGAAGTTCCAACAAAATCCACCTCATCAGCATGTATTGATAAGCTTTGCTATTTTTCGCACTATTTTTACTCTCCATTGAAAACTAACATAGTGCGCTCCATAGGTCAATTAGAATCATCTTATGAGACTTATAAGGGTTATTGATATATGGTTAAATGAGCACTTTTCATGCAAAAAATGACCCCAATTTGGGGTCATTTCAACTTTTCAGCCAATAATTTAACCTTTCACAGCGGACCCTACGGTCATCGCCTTCTCAACTTGTTCACTGAAGAGGATATAAACCAAGACGGTTGGCAAGCTGGCAATCGTCATCGCTGCCCCCATTGCACCCCAGTTCGTTGTAAATTGGCCTTGGAAGAACAGTAATCCGAGAGGTAAGGTTTTCAGTGATTCTTTGGTAATTAAAATAAGTGCCATCGTGAATTCATTCCAAGAGGATAAGAAGACGAAAATGACCATCGTCGCCATTGCCGGCTTGATAATAGGCAAAATAATGGTGTAAAACGTCCGATAGATGCTCGCCCCATCCATGCAGGCAGATTCTTCAAGCTCAACCGGAATTGAACGAAAGAAGCCGTAAAACACCATACTGGAGAACGAAATATTAAAGGCAATATAAGGAACAATGAGTGCACCATACGTGTTAGCTAAATGGAAATCACGAACAAGAATAGCCAAAGGGATCATGATAACTTGTACCGGAATGAACATCCCGATGACTACATAGATTCTTGCTACTTCCTTGAAACGCCACTGCATGCGAGCTACTGCATAGGAAAACGTTACAGAGAGCACAATCGTTCCTACAACCGTACAGGCAGCCACGAGCAAGCTGTTGCTGAAGTACTGCGGTACATTAAATTTGGACCACGCGTCCACATAATTTTCGAAGCGAAAATGCGTTGGAATTCCGAAAGGATTCGTTACGAAAATTTCATTGTTATTTTTCAGCGAATAGAAAATCATCCACAATAACGGATACACCGACAACCCCGCATACACCCATAAAAGGATGCCAAGGAGCGGATTTTTTTTGCGAAATCTCATGATACCATTCATTTGTCATCCTCCTTAAAGTTTTCGTAAGAAAACTGGCATCGTAAGCATTAGCTTAGTAGGTAATACGCTCACGTGCAATAAGCTTGTTAATCGCTAACGTTACGATCAAACATTCAATAACAAGGAACGCTGCAGCCGCACTGCCATAGCCAAATTCGCCAACACGGAAAGCAGAACGGTACATCAAGTACGTCAACGTGTAGGTGGAGTTACCTGGCCCGCCGCCTGTCATGATAAACATGTTAGCAAAAGCGTTCAACCCACCTGTAATCGCGAGGACTAGGCAAAATTTGTACGTCTCAGCCAGCATCGGAATCGTAATTTTCATATGTGCTTTGAATTTGGAAGCGCCATCGATACGAGCAGCCTCTAAGTACTGTTCTGGCACGGACTTCACTGCCGCAAGAAGCAGCGCAAACTGGTACCCCATGTACTGCCAAGCATTTACAAAAGCAATTGCAAAGATCGCTGTTTTGCTATTCGTAAGCCAGTCTTGACGGTACGAGATTCCTAATGCTTCGAATACTTTGTTAATCAAACCATACTCACTGTTATACATCGCCAACCAGAGCTGACAGACGACAGTAATGGAAAGTACGACCGGAATGAAGTAGGAAATGCGTAGAAGTTTACTCCCTTTGAAGCCCTCTGCTACGGCAAAAGCAAGCACAGAACCGATCCCAATCTGCACAACGGCTAGGATGCCTGCAAACACGAGTCCATTATAGAGGGACGTGTAGAAAATACTATCTTGAAACAAACGTGTGTAGTTATCCAGAAAAATAAACGTGCCTTCGCTCAAGCCATCCCATTCGAAGGTACTGCGGTAAAAGGTTTGTAAAATCGGATAAAACACGATCACTGTATACAAAAGGAGAGCCGGCAGCGTGAACAGCATAATGGCTGCTTTATTTCCCATGAATTTGCGCATGTCATCACTTCCCTTGTAGAGTAAAAGACTCACTCTGGGGTGGAGCGTTCCAGGGTGAGTCTCCCATGTCATAGCATCACATTTATTTCGCTGTTACTGCTGCTTTATTCAAATCTTTGACGAATTGATCGGACGTGTAGTTACCTGTCATTAGGTTTTGTGTTGCATCTTCAAGCGCTGCCTTGAATTTCGGATTGGACAAGCCCCATGAGAAAGCGGTTGTGCTTGTGATTTTCGGAATATCCTTGGAAAGTTGATCCATCATTGGAGGGAACTGCTTCACAATCGGCTTATCCACCTTGGTAGCTACGATCGGGTTGCTGCGGTTCGTGAACTTGTATTCGGCATATTTCAAGGAAATGAACGATGCCACTTTCGCTGCTAGCTCTTTATCTTTCGTGTTTGCAGATACAGCATATCCACCTGGACCACCGCTGCCGCTGAATGCTGTTTTACCTTTTTCATAGGCGGCTGCATCAGCTGCAGGCAAGTACATGTAGCCGGCATTGTCGCCAAGTGCCTTGGTTGCTGCTTCAATTTCCCATTGACCGTTAATGAACATTGCTGCTTTACCTTCATGGTAAAGTGCCGCTGCCTGGTCATAGTTCAAGTTGGTTGCGCCTTTTGGCAGCATGCCCGCTTTCACAAGCTCGATAATTTTGTCAGCAGCTGATTTGTAAGCCGCGTCGTCTGCTTTCGCCGTACCTTTATCCAATTTGTTAATACCGCCTGGTTCCGCACGTGTAACGAACATGTCATACAGCGCTACGCAAGGCCATTTCTCTTTGGCAAAAATGGAAAGCGGTGTCACACCTTTCGCATTGAATGCTTTAACAGCCGTCATCATTTCATCGTAGGTTGTAGGAACTTTCACGCCGTTTTGTTGGAACAAATCTTTGTTGTAGTACAACAGGGCTACTTCGTTCCCTGCATACGGGAATGCATATGTGTGACCATCATCTGTCACCAATGTGTTCATTGCGCTCGGCTGCATTTTCTCCTTGAAGCCAAACTTCGTTACATACTCATCCAATATCAGAATGTTATTTGATTTTTTGAACGTGTCGATAATGTCTAGACCTGCTTGGAAAATGTCAGGAAGGTTCCCCGTCGCTGCATATGTCTTTAACTTCTGTCCATCATCTTGTGCTTGGATATCCAACTCAAGCTCTACGTTAGGCATTTCCTTTTTCAATTCAGCTACCGCATAGTCATAAGGTGTTTTCGTATCTTCATCTGCATATTGGGCATAAATTCTAAGTTTGACTGGTTTCGCTTCTGCCTTAGCCGGTGCTGGTGTTGCTGCAGCTGTTGCCGCCGGGGCCGCGCTGGTTGTTTCCTTCGGTGTTTCTGTGGAACCGCAAGCTGCTAGGCTAGTCGCCGCGAGTAAGCTTACGAGAGTAACTGCCATCTTTTTCATGTGTAGACCTCCCAATAATTCTTGTGCGTTTCTCCTCTTTACATCCTCAGTATAGAGGCAAAAACCCACAGTGATAATGGAATAACTGAGGGCTTCTGGTAAAATCCGCACATTCGTGTGCAGTCGTTATATGCGATTATTCTCATACTCACTTGGCGAATAGCCGAAGAATTTCTTGAAGCTTTTGCTAAAATAACTAGGGTCATTAACCCCAATCTGCTCCGCAATATCTGCCAAACGAATGTTGCCTTTGCCTAGTAATTCCTTCGCTTTATGCATACGTACATGGGTCACATAATCCGTTACCGTCATGCCGATTTCCTTCTTAAATATCGCCCGCAAGTAGCTTGGGTTAATGAACACCTGCTGGGCAATCTGATCCAATTGGAGCTCCGAATCCATATATTGACCCTCGATATACTCTTTGGCTGATTGGGCAATTTTCGAGGATCTCGTCTTCTTGTGCTTGTTCGTATATTGAATCGCCTTAGCGAAAAGCTCCTTGATCCAAGTCGATGTGCTCTCTATGGAACCCAACCGCTTGATTTCACTATAGGGGTAAAAGGCTTCGCCAAAGCAGTCCTCGATGGGATGCCCCATCTCTGTGATATAAGACAGACAAACGGAAATTAGCCCCATGGAAATCACATAGGTATACTCCAAAGATAATCGTTGCTCACGAATAGACTGGAAAACTTCTTCCAGTTTATCTTCTACCTTCTCCGAATTATGCATGCGCAAGAGTACGAGCAGCTCCTCGTTGATCTCCGTCGGGTAGAGCGCCTGCTTGCCAGAATCAAGCACACTAGAGCCATAGGCGATTACACGGTCGTTTCCTAATACGAACTTGTTCTGAAGGGCTTCCAGCGCCTCCAAATAGGAGGTGCGAATGCCTATGTAGCCAGACTGACTGCGACCGACGCCAATGGTGATCGTGAATTTCAGGTATTTTTTGATCAAAAAAATAAGCTTCTCATATCCCTCTAACGCAGGAACCTCGAGATCGTTCCCCCCTTGGTGCTCGACCAGACAAATAATCCGTCCTTCTGGCCCGTTGAAAATAAGGTGATGTCCAGTCTCCTCCATCGCTTCGTTCAAAATGTTCGTCACGGCATATTTCCACAGTAAGCGTTCGCTCACTTGATTCCATTTGACATCCATATGGTCAATTTCAATACACGCAACAACGAACAAGGAAGAGGCGAAAGACTCCCCGAGTTGCTGGAGCTTCTGCGTCGTTTCCTCAGGAGAATGGTGATAGTCACTGCTAAGCAAATGGTTCAAGTAACTTTCTTTCATCATTTGCTGATTCTCTTTGAGCGTGGATCTTTCTTCCCGTGCTTTTTCGTGTTCTTTCTGCAGCTTAAGCAACGTTAGGATGAGTTCATCCTTGGAAAAGGGCTTGAGGATATAATCCTCCACGCCCAGCTTTAACGCTTTGCGCGCATAGTCAAATTCATTATGTCCTGTGATGAGGACCACACTCGTTGCTGGATAGTGCTCTTTCAATTGCTCCGTAAGGGTCAAACCATCCATGAAAGGCATTGTTATATCGACAAGCGCTATATCAGGCTGATGTAATTGAACTTGCTCGAGGGCTTCAATTCCGTTCTTCGCTTCGGCACAAAGTTCAAAGCCATAAGCCTCCCAATCTAATGCTGAACGCAAATATTCTCGGAAAATCGATTCATCATCGACGATTACTATTTTCTGCATGCGCATCTACTCCTCATCCCACCTAAAAGGCAACCATAGCGTAACTTCCGTGCCTTGTCCTAGTTCACTTGTAATTTGTAAGCCATATTCATCTCCATAGTACAATTGGATACGGTCGTTCACATTCTTGAAGCCATATCCGACAGCCTCCTGAGGAGATTCCGTCTTTTTCACAATGGCCTTGAGCCGCTCCGAATCCATGCCCACGCCATCATCCGCGACGATGATTTTTATTTTGGAATCGACAATTTCGCCTGTTACCTTGAGAAGTCCAAGACTTCCTTTCGTTTTGAGCCCATGATATATGGCATTTTCGATAAGCGGCTGTATAGTCAGTTTCGGAATTTGACCGCTTAACACATCGTTATGAATATCAAATTCATAGGTAAACACATCGGAATAGCGAATTCGCTGGATAGATAAATAATCTTTTACATTGCGAATTTCTTCTTCAATCGTGATGGTTTCGCGGCCTTTACTAAGCGCAGCGCGATAGAAATCGGCCAATGCTTTCGTTGTCCGCTGCACATCGCGGGTTCGTCCCATTTCTGACAGCGTATAGATGACATCCAACGTATTATAGAGGAAGTGCGGCTTAATTTGCGCTTGAATCAGGGCAAGCTCGTATTCCCGCTTCTTCTTTTGCTCCCAATTAATGTTGGTCAAAAGTTCTTGAATCCGCCGAATCATCGCATTAAAGCCAGAAGACAGCATCCCGATTTCATCTTCTGAATTTACTTGGAATTCGATGTCTAAGCTGCCTTCCTTGACCTTCTTCATGTATTTCGTGAGCCCCATAATGGGCTTAGCGATCAATTGGGAGAGCATGCCTGCGCCAAGAAGGGCAAAAAAGAGGCAGACAATACCCAGCAATACGATGAGTAACGTTATTTTGCGCGTATCTGCCGTCAATGAAGCAAGAGGTGCCATCGAAATCAATTTCCAACCAAAGCTAGGGACATCGGAGCTCACGACTAGAGTTTTCTCATATTCGAAAGAAGTCGGTTCGGTAACATGCTTGCTAGAGGTGATCCAGCCCTTCATCTCGGGATTGGCCACTTCTTGGAGCACATCCTCTGGATGCTGCGAAGAGGTAACAACACCTTCATCATCCACGATAAAATAACTGCCATCTTGGATAGAACCGATTTTCTGATAAATCGCGGATAAGGAGCTTTCTTTGATATTGAGTACAAGCAGGCCTAATTTCTGTCCGGTGTATATATTTACGATCCGCTTCCCTAACGTCATCACGGTTTCTTGCGAACCGTTGGTTAAATAATCTCTGCGCTGCATCGGGAACCAAATGTTATTGCCGCTCGACGAATCAATTTGCTTTAACAAGGGACTCGTGGCAATCCACTCGCGATTCCGTTCCATTAATACATGTGAGCCATAGATCCGATTATTCGTATCAATGAATGCAGCTGATTGCACATCGGGGAAAACGAGCAAGGCAAAGCTCAGCTGATTCGTGATCTGCGTGTACATTTGGAGGCTAGTTTCTGGTGCTGCTAAGGATTGTGGGTCTTCTACGATCACTTTATTGAGATTAATCGTTAACATATTCGCACAGCTTTCCACGTTCGTTAACATGCCTGTGATGCGGGTAATGATGAGGGAGGAGTTGTCCGACACGTTTTTGATCGTTTTTTTGACGATAGCGTTCGTGTACACTTGGTTCGAAACGAAACCCAGCACAAATAAGGGCACGAAGATCAGTGGAAAATAAATGAGAATAATTTTATATCGAATGCGTTGATTTCGAAACCAATTCGTGGGTATCAATTTCTGAAGTATGTACATGAATGCCCTCCCTTTAGCGCAAACAAAAAATCCCCTACCATGCAACGTCAGGAGTTTCCTGTCGGTTACATTGTAAAGGATTCACACTTTTTTTTAAACTCTCTATATGGAGTACACATTAGCTGGTGCTTTCCAAACTATTTTCTCGGAATAAACTAATTTGTCTAGCTTGAATTTCTAAAAGTAAAAACAAGAGAAATTCCTTACTCAGCTTCATCCGGCTTGCATTTATATAGGCATCAACAAGTGTGTCATTGGAGATGGCTTTCAAGTTTTCGCGATCATTCATTGTGCAACAACCATTTCGGGTTTTCTTCTAACATCGACATCATTTTTTTCATCGATTGTTGGATTTGTTCATCGGAGGGCAAGCATATATTGCCATAAGATTGTTGTACAACATCCGTTAACACCGAATCAAAAATGCCATTAAACTGCTCTGATTTCACATGAACCCCTCCTGATTTTCATTTATTTGGAAATTCCTACTTCTATCTTAGCTTGAAGTGCGTGAAAAAACAGCGCATTTATTTTTGCATCTCTTACATCTTTTTTTTCTATATTATGTAATTTTGTTTGCATTCAGGGAGACGTGACAAATGGGTTAGTAGCGCGGGTTTGCGCAAGATAGTACGTAAGAACTATGTAGGGATAGTGCGCAAGTCGCGCGTGAGAAAGTGCAGGAGTAATGCATTGGTAAATGCGTGTGAGATAGTCGAAATAATCGACTTACAGCACTCCAATATGCCTTGCAGCGTCGCCATATGATTTCCCGACATGCTCGAGTTCGGGTTCCTCCACTGGCACCATTTAGTCCGAAATTGCCGATTTAATCTCACTGTCCGCATCATAAAATCTTATTTAGTCCTAATACGCCCACCTAAATCGACCAAAACAACCCTCCCAGAAGGAATACGGGTAAATAGTTCGGCATAATCGGACTATCGGGCTTTTTTTCACAAGCAATCTTCGTTTTAATTTGGAAATATCGGACTAAATCAACTTTAGGCGAAAAGCACACGTGTTCAGATGGGGTATAGGGACAGTTCGCTGCGCATCCGCCCACAATCAAAAACGCCGCCACCTCCGTCTGAACGGAGATAGCGGCGTATACCTATCTTGCATTTACTCACGATGATGTTGATGATGCTCAACAATGCTCGATGCTTCCATTAATTCTCGCATGACATCTGAACGCAATTGTTGATTCGTAAATTCACCTTTTACAAATAGATGTCCCTTCTCACTGGAAGTATAACGTGGCGGAAGCTTGTTCAGCGCGATTGCCAATATATCTTCTTGACACGTTCCACAATCACACTTCAATTCATAGTTCTTCCGGAATTCTTCGAACAACTGCTTAACCACGGTTTCCATTGCGTTGATGACAGCCATCTGTAACTCTCCCTCTAAGAACCTTCGTTAAGTCTATTATACTCGATAAACTTAGAATGACAAAGATAAGGAGTTTGTACGCTGTACTTGAAATTGATAGATTCCTGAGCCAAGCTCAATCCTTACATCGCCTTCAACTTCCCGAACACTTTGAATGCCTGGAACTGTATCTATTTTTTGACCATGACATGTCAATTCCGAAAGAGTCGATTTAGTTAAAATGACCTCTCCGCTAGTGTTTGGCGGGAGCTGGAACGTATACCTGATAACACCGTCCTCTTCGATAGTCCATTCACTTCGAACCTCCCCGTAATTCGTGATGAGAGATGCTTTGGCATACGATAGGCCAGAATCTGGCCGAGGTCGGAAGCTCATGCGTTTGTAACCTGGCTGCGAGTCATCAGAATCCAAGCCTGCTACTCTGCGATATAACCAGTCGCCAATGGATCCATAAGCATAATGATTATAGGAATTCATATTATCGCTCCAGAAACTACCATCTGGTTTGATGCCATCCCAGTGCTCCCAAATCGTGGTAGCCCCTTGATGAATCGGGTACAGCCAAGACGGATAGTCCTCTTGCATAACAAGCTTGACGGCCACATCATGATAGCCATTTTCCGAGAGCACATGACATAAATACGGTGTGCCGACAAAGCCCGTCGTCAGATGATATTTTTGCTCTTTGACATACTCGACAAGGGTCGCTGCTAAGCGTTCCCGAACGCTTCCCTTCACAAGACCGAACATTAGCGGAAGCACATGAGCAGTTTGCGTATGTGCTGCTAGTCTTCCGCTTGGTGTCACAAACTCCGCAGTGAAAGCATCCACAATGCGCTCATAGAGCGCTGTGAATTCAGCGACATCCGCTTCGCGTCCCAGAACTTCCGCTGTTTTGACAAAAAGCGAAGTCGAATACGCATAGAAGCAAGTTGCGATTAGATCTTTGGGTGTTGCCCCGACATAACTGCCCTCTTTGGCGTCGAGTCCAAGCCAATCACCGAAGTGGAAGCCGGTTTGCCACAAGTATTCATTCTCACCCTGCTGGCGGATATAAGTAATCCAACCTTTCATACTGTCATACTGCTCTTCTAGCACACGCTGGTCCCCATATACCTGATAGAGCGTCCACGGGCAGATCACCGCCGCATCTCCCCAAGCTGAAGAAGAATGCTCGTTTTCTCTCAGGACTTGCGGAATCACGAATGGCACGCCTCCATCCTCACGCTGATCTGCTTTCAAATCACGCAGCCACTTACTGAAGAAGAGGGCCACATCATAGTTGAAGGCTGCTGTGCGAATAAACACCTGCGCATCCCCTGTCCAGCCCAGCCTCTCATCACGCTGCGGACAATCCGTCGGCACATCAAGGAAATTCCCCCGTTGACCCCACACAATATTTCGCTGCAGTTGATTGAGAAGTTCGTGAGAACATTCAAATGTCCCCTTCGCTACCATGTCGGTGTGAATAACCAGCCCCGTAAAACTGGCAGCATCGAATGCAACGTCCTGTGGCCATCCCATAACTTTGACATAACGGAAGCCTTGGAAAGAGAAATGCGGCGCATACGACTCTTCGCCCTGTCCACTGCACACGTAGGTAACCAATTGCTTCGCCGATCTCAGATTGCCAATATAGAAATTGCCTTGTGCATCAAGCACTTCTGCGTGCAGCAGTTCGATGCGTGTACCCGCGGGCAGCGTAAATCGCATCTCTATTTTCCCTACCATATTTTGACCATAATCAAGCACAGTCTCCCCTAACGGGGTCTCAATGACAGCGATTGGCTTCAGCTGTTCCGTCACGCGAGAGGGTTCATTCTCTTGCATAACCAAAGTTTCCTTACCATAGCCGAGTTCAATACTTGGAGCCCAATCTTGGTCATTATAACTCGGCAGACTCCAACCCGTAAGCTCCAAACCAGCATCGAAGGTTTCACCGTGATAAAGCTCTGACATACGGACGGGTCCAAGTGACGTTCGCCAAGAGGAATCGCTGACCACGATCTCTTCTGTTCCATCCTCATAAACTATATGCATCTGCATGAGCAGCGCCCTTACGCTTCCAAAAACATTCCGCTGATGCGTCCAGGCCAAATTTCCTTTGAACCAACCGTTCGCCAATACCGCGCCAACGGTGTGCTCCGTCCCTGACATCAGACTGTTCGTGACATCGTAACTCTGAACCTGCAAACGATGGTTATAGCTGGTCCAGCCTGGCGTCAACTCCCAATCACCAACCCGCGAACCATTGAGTTCTAGTTCATACACCCCATGACTTGTCGCATAAATCGTCGCCTTGCGAATCTCTCCACTTACACGGAAGGTTTTCCGAAGGTAGTAGGCTTCTTCTGCATCGGCGTCAATATGTGTAGGATCTGGCGTAATCCATTCCGCTTGCCAATCCGTTGCTTGAAGCTGTCCCATCTCCCAGAAAGCGATTTCACTCCATGGCGAAGCCAAACCGGATTGATTCCATATCTTCACGCGATAGAAATATCGAGTCCGCGGCTGCAGCTCAAGTCCTGCATAGGCAACAAGCACAGATTGCTCTGAAGCGATACGATCCGTATCCCATACCAAGCTCGCTGGTTCGAAATCATCTGGATGCGTACTTACCTGAATCTGATAGGCTGATTGCACAGTAGCGTTAGTGTCAGCTTCGAGCTGCCAAGTAAAGCGTGGCCCAGCAGTATCCAATCCGATTGGATTAACTTGATATTCACAAAACAAAGCTGAAATACGAATGGAACTCATGTGTTTTTCCTCCTAGATACACGGGCAGCGTGTTAGATGTACTTCCTTATTTATTGCACCTTTACGACTTATTGTAGAGCATCCCTCATCTTGTTTATAAGGTGTATCCAGACATTTATATAGGTGAAACACGACAATATCTATTTTGTATTGCGATACCCTTAATTTCCATGTATAAATCGAATAGTATAAAGTTATATGAACTCATGAATAGGAAGGCGCTTATTATGCTACAAAAAACACACAGTGTCGCTGGAATGATTGCAGCCGAAATTGTACTCATTCAAGGCGACATCAGTTTCTTCACATGGGATGCTGCAGGTTCTTTATTACTCGGTTGTTTGGCGGGCACCTTAGCCGATGTAGATAAACCAGGTTCCACCATGGCCAAGGTTCTCTTCCCTTTATCTGCCTTGCTTCATGTTTTGAAAATCAAACATCGAACATTGACGCATTCTCTACTTTTCATGGCGCTGCTCGCGATGATATGCTTACCTCTGCCGCCATTATATTTCTGGGTATTCATCCTTTCGTATGCTTCACATCCCTTAATCGACCTACTTAATGATCGTGGTGTCCAGCTTTTCTGGCCAATAACGTTCAGAATCCGACTGCTCCCCAAATGGATTGCAATCGACACCGGCTCCGCGAGTGAAACGGTATTCCGTTGGGTTTTACTCGTTGTCTGTCTAGTACTTCCATTTTGGAACTATGTATTGCCTTATCTGCCTTATTCATTTACAAAATGAGACCAAAAAAAATCGCTGATTTGGCTGACCAAATCGCGATTTTTCTCATTTCTGCTATTGCATGGGAATCGATAGTTGAAAACAAATAAAGCCTTCTTCCACTTTAACTTCAATCGTTCCCCGATAATACTCAACACGTTCCTTAACCACTGGCAAGCCGAGCCCTTGATGTCCACCTTCTAACTTGGTGCTATAGCCGATCGCGAACAAATCCGTGTCGTCTTCCAGATGAAACGATGGATTCACCCGATTCTTCACAGAAATCTTCACATCGTTCAATTCCTTCCACCCTTTCACAGACACCTCTCGCTCTTCTGCTGGGAATTTATTCGCTTCATCAAAGGCATTATCAATGAGATTCCCGATAATTTTCACGAGATCGACCGATTTCACACCAAGAGATAACCCATCCAGACCTGTAAATTCATAGCTAAAAGAGACTTTGGTTCGCATCGCTAGCGTTATTTTCGATTGAATCAATGCAGCGATAGCTGGCTGCCCAATTCGAATAATATCATTGACTTCATTAATTTCCTCAATCAATTCCTCCATGTAACGCAGTTGATCCTCTTTTTTTCCATTGGCCAATAAGGCGTATAGGGTTTGTACATGATTCAGGAAATCATGTCGTTGACTGCGAATCGTCGCAAACATGAGGTCTACATTTTGAATATACATTTCTTGTGTGGACTGAACGGCTGTTTCACGCGACTTCGTATTGAATCGGAATACGAGGAATACAAGAATACAACTGAACAAGGTAAACAAAACAATGATCAGAGCAACACGAATAAGTTGGTCATTCAACGTCTTCTGTATGGACTGGTAGTCCGAAACAATGGTGATCACATAAGGTATTTCTCGCTGAACATCTGTTATTCTCTCTTTAATTGGCACATACACAAATGTCTTCAGAATCGGTTTTCCCTCATAGCTTTCAACCACACTTACTGGCTTTTCGTCCTGGATAGCACGTTTGAAATTCGTGAAATCATTCACATGAATGATATTCTGTGTACCAAATAGCAGAGGACGGTCATACATGGAAACATACATAATGCCATTCGGTCTCGTATATTCCTTCGGCTTCGTACCGAATGTGATCCCGTTTAATCCGGAAATTTCTATAATATCCGGATTGGATGTCAGTGTTTTTTTGACAATCGTATCCGCACCAATAATATCCTTGAACTTCTTAATCTTATCAGCATTCACAAACACACAAATGATATAATTCGTTTCCCCATCGTAATAATAGCCAAATTTACTAACATCGCTCGTGCCTGAAGCAGGTACTTCATAAATCCCCGCCCAGAAATTAGGGAGCTTTTGTCCCTCTGGAATCGTTACATTGTGGTTTTTCAGCAGCTGGTCAAAAGCGGTAAACCAATATCCAAATGAACTTGTGCTTGTAAGTGTTAGTTCTTTGGGGTCGGACGATTTACCAACCATGATATCATCGCCAATGCCAGTTCGCTTCATGAGTGAAAACCCGTCC
Organism: Paenibacillus plantarum; assembly: GCF_013141695.1. Lineage (GTDB taxonomy): Bacteria > Bacillota > Bacilli > Paenibacillales > NBRC-103111 > Paenibacillus_E > Paenibacillus_E plantarum. The sequence goes on along the minus strand of NZ_WHNY01000075.1, from coordinate 142,030 downwards.
ACATCAGCCTTTTCAGCAAGGGGAACAAGTTCTTCGTTCGTTACCTTGTCGATATCGGGATTCAGCTTCGTTTTGGCAAAGATAGCGGCAGTTCGCAATTGTTCCCCGATCATATCTTCCACGAAGAAGGCTCCCGCTTCCGACTGCTCAATCGACGTTCGAATTTGATTCGCTGTCGTTGCCATTTGTTCTGACATTTCCTGCTTTAATATGGATTTCGCATACCAATAATAGGAGCTATTGTTCGTAATTAATAACAAAATAACAATAATAAAAGTGATATAAATAACTCTTCTGTTTATTCTCATGAAGTTGTCACACTTTCTCAATTTGTATGCTATACATTACAATTCTGCGCAAAAAAATTGTGATGCAATTTCGACAATTAGCGCAGAAATCACTGCCACATTATGTTAGTATAGTAGCTGAAGAATTCGTTGTCTATCAATTAATAGGTATTCACACCTTATTTGGGTATATTATAAAATTGCGGGAGGAATAAATCGTCCTAATTGAGATCATCACAAATAATTCCTTATGCCGATTGCTTTACTTGTCTCATAGACTTTAGTAGTATAGCTAATATCGAATGAAACGAGGTGCTTTACTTTTGTCCAATGATGAAATCATTTTGACCCCTGAGGGTTTACGCAGTTTAGAGCTTGAACTTGAAGATCTGAAAACAGTGAAGCGTAAGGAATTAGCAGAACGTATCAAATTGGCTATCTCCTACGGTGACCTCAAGGAAAATAGCGAATATCATTCTGCCAAGAACGACCAGTCATTCATGGAAACACGTGTCCTTACGATTGAACGGATGCTCAAAAAAGCAAAAGTCGTGAAGAATACTGGCACTTCCAAAGTACAAGTCGGTTCTACTGTTGTATTGAATGACGTGGAATTCGCCGAAAAAATCGAGTACAAGATTGTTGGTTCGCAAGAAGCCAATGTCAACGAAAATAAAATTTCGTATGAAAGTCCGCTTGGCATCTCCCTCATGAATAAGTCGGTAGGCGATGTCATTAGTGTGAATGCACCCATGGGCATTATAAGCTACGAGCTTCTAGAGATTCGCATATAGCTCCTAATAAGAAAAGCAGTTCGTAACTAGAAATTCTAGTTATGAACTGCTTCTTTTTATTTACACGTTTGAAGGAAGGCAAGCGCCTTTTCCATCTTCTGTAAGTAGGCGTCATCTAAGCTGGAACACATCCATTTCACATGCCCATTCCCCGCACCCTGCAGTTGGTCGCTGTCCTGCAACACTTGCATTAAGTGATTCACAGTCCCTCTACTTCCATCTACAATTTGAATGTGGTTCGGTAAGATTTGACTCAAAACCTCACGATAAAAAGGATAATGTGTACACCCGAGTACAACCGTTCCAAACGTACTTAGATCAAATGGAGCTAATTTGGTCTTAAAATAATCTACGATCTGCGGACCATCCATCATGAGATTTTCACAAAATTGGACCAACTCCGGTAGCGGTACGGAATCTACCATTCCCATATCATCGATGCGGGATACGAGCTCTCTGTATTTCGCCTCTTGAAGAGTAAGCTTTGTGGCGAATACGAGCACTCTTTTGCCTGATGAACGATTCATCTCTACGGCTGGCTTCACAGCTGGCTCCATCCCAATGATAGGGATCTGATGGATTCTCCGCAACTCTGCAATTGCGATACTTGTTGCTGTATTACAGGCGATGACAAGCGCCTTAATTTCTTCTTGAATAATGGTATCAACGGATTGCTTGACGAAGGTTAGAACCTCATCTTTCGATTTCATACCATAGGGAACATGCGCGGTATCAGCAAAATAAACAAAATCTTCCTGAGGCATTCGCTTCATGGCTTCGTTCAGAACTGTGATTCCACCTAAACCTGAATCAAAAAAAGCAATTTTCATCCTATTCACCCTATTTATTAGCGTTCTGTCTTACAATGTCTTAAAGTAGTCCTGCTGTGACAAGACCGTTCCGTACGCCTTCTTCATCCACATGTGTAGTCACATGATCAGCGTATGGCAATAAATCCTTGTGCGAATTGCCCATTGCGATGCCGAATCCGACATAGGAAAGCATCTCCATATCATTCAAACCGTCACCGAATGCTACCGCATCTTCCGGTTTCAAGCCGACCAACTCTAGCATCGCCGCTATGCCTTGGGCCTTGGAACCACCAGCAGGCAACACATCCATCGCATGTTCGTGCCAACGAATGAGCTTAAACTCTGAAAGCAGGCCCTCGTACAAATGCTCATCCTTGGCTTCACAGTGCAGGAAAATTTGATAAATATCGTTCGATTTCCAGAAATGCGGATCATAACTTGGTAAATCAACTTTTAACGAGGATACAGAGCTATGTACAAATGGATGATCCTGCGCATCCGTTGCAAATGCATGCTGTCCCTCGAATACGAGCGAATGCTGATGCGTAGCAGCCAGCTCAACTAGAGCTTCGATCGCGCTCTTAGCGATTACGCGGTGGTAGAGAGGCTCACCTTTGTAGACGGCATATCCGCCATTCAAGCATACATAAGAATCAATGCCAAGCAACTCTGCTAGTGGCTTAATGAAATATGGTGCTCGTCCAGTTGCAATAACAGGTTCGATCCCGCTCTTTTTCAGATCGTGAATCGCCTTAACGGTGCTTTCTGGCACCTGCTTGTCCTCATTAATTAACGTGCCATCAATATCAAAAAATACAATTTTGTACACAGTAGGTTCTCCTTTGCATTCGAAGCAGTTGTTGCCGCCCCATGTCTCTTTCTCTCAATTAAACACCAAATGCCCAGAAAAAACAAACACAATAAACGGCTTCTCCGTCCATTTAGGACGGGAGCGTTTATCTAGAAATACAGCCAATTTGCTATGAGAAACATGAAAATACTAGATTTGAAAAAGAGAATCCCTTGGGCTTCTCTCCTACTTTGCCTAAACGATCGTATCAATGATGCCATAGGTTAACGCCTCTTCTGGACTCATGTACCAATTCCGTTGATGCTCCTTCACACGAGCCAACTCCTCAGCTTGCAGATTCGTTTTGGACAAAATACATTCATCATAGATGTTCTGCAGCCTCTGCGTTTCATCCACACGATTCTTCAAATGCTCCAAATGACCATCAATATGTGTGGAAACGGAGTGGTACATGAAGGTACTCAGTCGTCCTGCGTGCCTTTTGTGCCCGCTAACTGCGATCAGCAAACTCATGCTTGCCGCTAGTCCGTACACATACGTGTGAACGGGTGTTTTACTGTTCTCGATCACATTAATAAGACCAAAGCCATCGTATACACTGCCGCCGTTACTATTAATGATCAGGTCGATCGGCAGGCGTTTATAATCCTTTTCCTTCTTATCTTTGTCGTCATCCCATTGATTAATTTTGATAATTTGTTCAACAATTAGTTTTACTGAGGTCTTATTGATGCCATCGAATAGATAAAGGGTTCTGTCACTCATAACATGCCTCCTGTCCGTATGGCCTTGTATTACAGTAGTCTATTCTCGGTTTGGAAACTTTGTAACTCTTTCCGTGCTGTTTTCAGATTTTTGGGCGAAAAAAGAGCCCCTCCACCTCCATACGGAGTGAAGCGACTCTCCTAGCTACCCTTAGTACATACTCACATTATCAAAGTTGCTGCTCGCCCGATGCGAGTATAGACCTATTTGTCCCGCGGTGAAACTCGTATCCGTCGTCGTTAGCTGTTTCGTTCCGTTCACCCAGAACTCTAGCGTGCTGCCATTCGCCACAGCTTTGAAGTCGTACCAGGTTCCCAAGGTGAACGTGAATGGCACCGTGACGAGGTCGGTAGGCGTACCGCCGACGACTTTAAGGATCTTCAAACTATTCGTAGACTTATAGTACATAAATGTATAATAATTATTCGCATCCACGCGACGTGCGACGAGACCGACACCCGCTAGATTGCCGGCATCGAAGCTGTCAGCTTTGACTTTTGCCGCAACCGCATAGTTCTGCCAAGTGCTCAAGCCCGAATATGCGCTGACGTTAGCCGTTGTATTATTCGACTGGTTATACACCTTCGTTCCGTCTGTAACAACGCTCCATATGCCACCTGTCGTTGCCCAGCTCGAGGCCGAACTCGACTCAAAATCATCGCCGAAAATAGGTGCCACGTTCACACTATCAAATTTGGCATTTGCCCGATGTGCGTACATTCCAATTTTTCCTGATGTAAGCGTCGTGTCCGTGCCCGTTAACTGCTTCGTCCCATTCACCCACAGCTCCAATGTGGATCCGTTCGCAACAGCTTTGAAGTCATACCAAGTGCCTGTGTTGAATGTAAAAGGTGTCGTAATCACATCCGAAGCAACACCGGCGGAGATCTTGGTGATTTTCAACATATTCGTCAGCTTATAGTACATGAATGCGTAATAATTACTACTATCCACATACCGTGCCACGACGCCAACCCCAGCGTAATTCCCCGCATCGAATGCGTCCACTTTAAGCTTCGTAGAGACAGTATAATGCTGCCATGTACTGTCACCGATAAAAGCAGTAGCTCCGCCAATCGTCGTATTCGACTGGTTATATACCTTCGTTCCATCTGTGATAACGCTCCACGTCCCACTTGTCGTCGACCACCCTGCCGCTGATCCAGACTCGAAATCATCACTCAGAAGCGCGATCGAAGTGGTGCTCGTCGTGCCCGGATTACCATCCGTTTGGAAACTAATCGTAACCGTATCCGACGAACCACCTGCTTCACTGAACGTTAGGGTCTTGGAGTAACTCGAATTTGGTGCCAAACCTACCGTATTAATCGTAAAATAGATCTCCCGCTCCCCACGCAAATTCCCTGAGGATTGTGTAAGCGCAAGCCAATCGCCTTGACCACTAACGGTCCAATTCGTGCTCAAACCGCCGCCTTTATTGACGATCTTCAATTTGTGCTTTTGCGAGCTGTTAATTACGTTTTTCGTCCCGACGTTGATACTGGCTGGCACGTCAATTTTGGCTGCTGGGATACTTCCCAATGCGCCAAGCTGATTCGTTTCTTGAAACTTCGTTATCGTTCCCTTCTTGGCTGTTAATTTCAATTGCAGCCATTGAGCCGAAACACCTGAAGGTGGCGTAAAGGTAATCGCTTGCTCCACTTTGTTGCCATACGGAACCGAGACATTAAATGTACCCGTTTGGAAACTCGTGTAAGTGCCATTCACGGGATTCAAATATCCCGCTTCCCAATTCACATCCACGCTCGTTCCGTCTTGCTGTTCATCGTTATAGACAATAAGGGTCCGATTCGCAGCCGTACCGCCTGTAAATACGATAGGTGCAACTCCGATCAAATTATTCTTATCGCCATCCTTGTCAAAAGCAGCAACAGGTGAATACGTATTGCGAGTGTACTCATACGAGTCCGACTTGATAAAAGCAGGTTTCGCTGGATCATACGCGTTAAACACAGGCCGACTAATCGCTACCGGCTTCAATCCAGGTGCCGTCATATCCGACCACGTTGGATACAACGTATCCTCTGTCACCTCATAGGCATAGATCCAATTCGCATAATAGCGAATATCCGCAAAACCCGCATACCGCATCGCTCTCGTCATCCGATCAGCCGCACGGTGCCATACGGCTTGTGAAACGATATTATCGTTCAAAATATCTTTAGCCAATGTTGCGTTATAACTCCCATTCGCATTGAGGGTCGGCCATCCACCCGAAGGAGTGTACGCTTCCCCTTCGCCTTTTGGCTTCGTACTATTATTCGTGTACAGCCCATACATCGTGCTATTGTTCAACCAGCCGATTTGATAGCCGCCCGTATAGTGATGATTCTCTTGATCTGTTGTTGTAAAATCATCCTGAATAATCGGCTTCGAGGTATCAATCGATAGAATCGCTGCTTCAATGGTTGGATGCAAAATGGTCGTATTATTGCTCGTTGAACTCCAATTTTCATTTCCACCGCTCCAGATCACAATACTTGCATGATTCTTCCTCGCATTGACCCATTGTTTAACCCATTTCGTAATGTGATCCATCGCATCCGTCGTATAACTATGCACACTGTGATACTGCCAGTAAGGCGTCTCATCAATGAGAAGTAGGCCGATTTCATCCGCATAGTCGTAGACTTGCTTAATCCCACCGTGAATGTGCGTCCGAGCAACGTTGTAGGTGGTCTTCCATTCATCCATGGTTAGTTTGACCTCAGCAATGCTCGCATTCGCATACGATTGCGATGAGCTATATGCTGCGCCATGCCCGCTACCCGTTGCCCAGTTGAACTGCAGCGCGTCTCCGCGGAGGTTCGTTTTGATGCCATTCAGTTGATAGTAATTCGTATAAACATCAAACTGTCTAAATCCAAACCGCGTTGCCAAGCTGTCGATCGTGACTGCGCCTTGAGTAAGACTCGAATTCAAATTATAAAGCTTCGGATCGTGCGTCCACCAATACTTCGCATTCGTCCAGGCAACAGATGACCACGTCACCGTTTGTGAACTATTGGCTGCCACAGTCACCGTCTGGTCTGAGAACGTCTTCTCAGTTCCTCCACCAACAAGTTGCGCACTATTCTTCACTGTGACAGTCTGACTGATCGCTGTTGCATTCGTCACCGTCGTTTTCACCGTAATTTCATCGTCGGTAGGTGAGGTGTTATTTTTCAAATCGGTGATCACGAAGGTATCTGAAATAAATACTTTGGGATAAGCCACCAAGGCTACATCATCATTAATGCCTCGCCCTTGCCCCCAACTCTGATTATCCACACCAATGGGATATAGCGATTTTCCACTCGCATCCTTGGCATCGGCTGGCAGCGCATAGTAACCCCACACGCGTACTTCTAACGTATTCGTCCCTCCAACAATAGCCAGAGGTGTGATATCCAGCTTATATGGCAACCTCGTCATCAAGTATCCGTCCGTTTCTGTTGCTAATTGCGTGCCGTTAACGAATACTTTGGAGAGCGGACCGATATTCTCGAGGTCAAGGAAGATCTCCTTCCCTGTCATGGATGAAGGCACCGTGAAATTTCGTTTATATACGCCATAATTCAGTGTATTCCAAGATGTTGGGTACCCAAAACCAGCAGATGTATCCCAATAGGAAGGAACCGTAATATCGTAGCGGGTCGTTCCGCCATTCGGGTAAAAGTCCCACACCCCATTCAATGAAACCTGCTCCCGACTCGTTTCCGCATGTGCGTTGTTTGACAGGGCAAAACATGTACTTATCAGTAACGAAGTGAATAAGAACAAGACGATTCTAAGATTCATTTTGCCTATACCCCACGGTATTCGCATTTAACGTCCTCCTTCTAATGAGTGCTCGATCAGCAATAGTAAACGCTTACATAACCTAGTTCTATTAATCCCCTCCTCTCATTGGCAGTTCCTTATTTCTCATTAGCTTTGATAGTCACAGCTTGCTCACCCACCGTTATTGCCACCTGACATTCACCGGATTGGGTTAACAGCATCTGAATCTCCACATGACCATCTACCTCATTCACCTTCAAAAACTCCAACTGCCACGCCTCACTTTCATTCGCCTCACCATCAGGCAAACATAACGTAGTGATAAACGCTCTTTGTGTAAAAGATTGACGGTACGCCAGCACGGGGATCGCTTGCTTCGTCCCATACTGATCAGATCTCCAGCCTTCTTTAGTCGTCAGAGACGCGCTAACACAAGCACTTCCGGCCCAGTACATCCGACAACTCGATGTCTTGCCACGCTCCTCCTCGTATGAAATCTCAGCTTCTATAACCTCATCACCCCGACGATTGCAAACCGTCACCCTAGCAGAATCGGATAAATGGAACAACTGCTGCATATCATGCATGCCTACGCCATCCAACCCATCCACAATAAGGAGGAACGGGAGCTCTTTCCCCATCAACAGCCATCTCCGATGAACGACTGGATCGCTTAATCGCGCGTAGCCTTGATGCGAGGCATCAATGAAATCATAAGACTCGCATGACACCCAGCGATGAACCGCAACTGTCGCTTCCGGCTCTCCCCATTGCTGCGTCGAGACGTACGGCTTCTGATCCTGATCATCGACCGTGATCGTATTGTGCGATGAAGTCCCTTTGAAATACCTCCGCCATTCGCCCTCTTGGTACGTGTATCGGCCTGAATCGCCAAAAATCAAACGCCCTCTATGCATCCATTCAACATGCAATGCATCCGCATGACCATGTGCCCCGCCTAACGGTGCTGCGTCAAAGAACACATACTGCTGCGCATCTTGCATCACATAATAACCCGAATCAGGGAAGGCAATCGTTGACGGAATTCCTTTCTCCTTAGATCCCATCCGCTCCAGCCAATAGGCAAACTTCTCGCGCCCTAACAGCCAGAGCAATTCCTCACTGATCTCGCCTTGCAGACAGATCGCTTCATTCTCGCAAATCGCGCCAATGAAGCCGATTTTCGCTCGCACATCCTCTCCGCTATCCGAGTCAGATAGCGCAACAGCCTTGCCATCTGGCCGAATCGTAGCTACGCTAAAGGCCACCATCGATTTCAGCTTTTCCAAATAGCTGTTGGGAAAAGGGCGGCCTGTCTGCTTCGCCAGTAGAAACGGCGTTCCAAACATATCTAAGCTGGCTGTATGATAATGCGGTGTCAGCTCATTTTGAATGCCATCTGCACGAATCTGATCGTGCAGGCAAAGCGTAAGCCGCTCTTGCGCAAGCTGGCGCCAATACGGCGCCTCCACATGATCGGCGAGGAACGTACCAACCATGAACAACCCTTGCATGTGCATGGTTGCATGATTGATCGAGGTTTCCCCGAGATACCTCGATAGAAACGTAGCCTGCTCAACAAGGCTGTCACGCCACCTCTTTTCAAAATCATCATCCAGCAACGCACTATGGCTCATCAACATGTAGCCCCAAACCCAGGATTGCACACGCAATCCCACTTCGAGTAACCGCCACGGACCAGGTCGCTGGAAGTACACCATTTGCTCGTAAGTTAGCGAGGTTGGCTTTGGATTCTGCTCAATCCAACTCGAGATATGCCGCTTATATGCTTCCACATACCGTTCATCACCTGTTAACAAATAAGCAATCCCCAAGTCGCGCAGATGCCAATGTCGATTGAGAATCCATGTATACTCCAAGTCTTCTGTAGGATTGTACAGCCAATCAGGCTGAATACCGTGATCGATCCATACCTCGGCCGCCATCGTATAAGGAAGCTTAAACTTACCCTCACAGGCATGTTCAGCTTTCTCCACAATTTGTTCCACACGTAGAGAGAAATACACTTTAAACGTCCCAGCCGCTTCACGGAGCTCCGCATTGGTCACATAAAATTGCATCATGTTCTCCTTTTCCTCTTGTACTATCCTTTGACCGAACCTGCTGTGACGCTGATAAACGATTTATTCGCAAGGATATACACGACGAGTATTGGCAAAATGGACATACACGCGCCAGCGAGCATAATGTGCGTCTCAGCAGCTGCCGAGGTGCCGTATCGTAAACTTGCTAAACCTACGGTCAGTGTTTGAAGTGCTGGCTTCGTCATCGTGAACACTAACGGTAGAATGTATTCATTCCACGCATTCCGGAACACGAACAGTCCTGCAACGCCAAGCCCAGGTGCAAGCAACGGCAGGATAATCCGCCAGTAAATGCCATACACACTGCAGCCGTCAATCTTCGCCGCCTCATCTAGATCTCGCGGGATGCCTTTGAAGAAACCAATCAACGTAAAGAACGTAGCTGCATGACCACTGATCAGAATGATCACAACGCCCCATAAAGACTTGTGCAGGTTCAAATGCACCATCAACTCGAATTGCGGGCGCAGTACAACAGCGCCTATCGAAATGAACATCGTGGACGCGAGCAGCGCCACGTAGACTTTTTTACCCGTAAACTCCTGTCGATCCACCGCATAAGCAGCTAATGAAGCGACAAGTAAACTTCCTATTGTAGTTGCGATGCTGACGAACAAGCTATTCATCGTAAAATGAGCGAAATTCGCTCCCTTCCAAGCCTTCACGTAATTGGAGAACTGCCAGATAGATGGCCAGAACGTGGCCCCTGTGGTTACTTCTGCATTCGTTTTGAAAGAACCAAGGACAGCCATGATGACCGGAAATAAAGTGAACACCACGATCAGAAGCAGGAATACCCAGAGAATGAGCTTACCCGCCAGCTTCGCTATGAATAGTGAGACATAGGAGGGCAGCGATGATGTTTTGCTATTCGTTATACGAGATGGAACCGTCTGCATATATGCCTCTCCTCCTATTCGTTAATCTGATTCAAGCGTTTGGATAGATAAAAGTAACCTAACGTCACGACCCCTACTATCAAAGCGGAAACGAATCCAACTGCACTGCCGTATCCGATTTGCTGCTGAACAGCACCGCCTGCCGACGAAACCGGGAAGAAGAGCTTATACACATAGAGATACATGACCTCGGTTTTGCCAATCGGCCCGCCTTCGGTCAATACCATGATACTCTCATAGCCTTTCAAGGCTGCTGTTATGGCGAGTAGAACGATCATTTGCAGCACGGGTCCTAACATTGGGACCGTGATGTAAATAAATTTCTTCCAACCATTTGCCCCGTCAATAGCGGCACTTTCGTAGACGTCCTGCGGTATATTTTGCAATCCGGCGAGAAACAGCAGCATATAGTTCCCGATGGCACCCCAAACGGCGATGATGATCATCGTGAGCATGGCAAACTTCGTTCCCAGCCAATCAATGTTCGAATGGATAATGCCGTATTTCACTAAATATTGATTGAGAATCCCATTATACGAATTGAAAATAACGTAGAAGACGACAGACATAACAGCTGTACTAATGACCGTTGGTAGAAAATAAATCGCACGAAACAGATGACGTCCACGCAGTGCCCCATTCAGAATCACGGCGAGCACTAAGGCGATGGGTAAAGTTAGAATGATTTTGCCCCCAGCATAGACCAAGGTATTGATAACGGATTGCCAATACGTGTCATCTTCATAGAGTCGTCTGAAATTATCTAAGCCATTAAAAGTCTTCTCACCATAGCCAGGATAGCTGTAAAACATATAGTGCATGGCCCACCCTAACGGGTAAATACTAAGCACCAAGGTTAGAAAAAGACTCGGAAATGTGAGGATATAAGGGGCAAGCGCATGCTTTCGCTTCATCATTGCAAAGCTCCTTTCAGCTTGAGAAAAAAAGCTATCCGCTTTCAAACACTCGGATTCAGCGGATAGCCTCCTCTCCTAGCGTGATCTTATTTCACTAAACTGCCTTGCAGATTTTTCGCATCAAAGTCAGGCATTGGTTGATTCTTCGTCGTGCCCGCTGTTCTAGCTTTATCCAATGCAGCGTTATAGCGCGTCGACAAATCTGTCGTTATTTTATTCACATCGCCGCCCTCTAAGATGTATCTCAACGCTTCATCACCCAAATTCTTACCCTCTGGTGTTACTGCTGGGACAACTGGGAACAGAGCGTCGTATTTGTTAGGCAGGAATAAGTCCATATTGGCGAAACCTGGTTTCTTCGCAACGGCCAGAACGTCTGGAACAGCGGAGATCCCTACGCTATCTTCTTGGTATGTTTTCAACACTTCCGGACCGTACATCGTTTCGATGAATTTCCACGCTTTCGCTTTATTCGCCGATTTCGCACTCATGGCGAGCCATACCGTCGCATTGGAGAAAGGCGAAGCGCCATTAATGGTGCCATCGACCGTTGGAATTGGCGCTGCACTCCATTTGATTTTCGCAGGGAATTGGTTCTTGAATACACCTGGTTCACTCGCATGGTTGATGTACATACCGATTTTACCTTCAGCAAACTGTGCACGGAGCGGATCGATATCCAGTAGCTCGAAACCTGGAATCATGCTGCCATCTTGCTTCATTTTGCGCAGAGCCTCGAGCATTGGGATTTGACTGGAGAAATCGAACTTACCCGTCTTGAAGTTAAAGCCATCTAGGATCCCTGTGCTCAGCGCGACAACTGGTGAAGCGGAACGGCCAAAACCGCCGTTGTTTTTGAAGTTGCCTGCGAAGCCATAAGCACCAATATCCTTGCCTGCAACGGTCAGTTTCTTAGCTGTTTCAACCAGTTCATTAATGGTTTTCGGCGGTGCTGCAATGCCAGCCTTTTGGAAGAGATCTACGTTATAAATAAGGCGCCACGTGATACCGTAATTCGGTAAGGAGTAGATTTTATTGTCCACACGATTTCCGTCGTCGATGATGAGGTTTTTAAAACGATTTTTGAATTCAGGGGTCATGTAGGTATCTAATGGTTCTAGGTAGCCTTTCTTGATGAACGGAGCGAAATTTGAGCCTGATGTTTTGATAATGTCTGGTGCTTGATTACTAGCGAATGCAACATCCAAGGACTGTTCATAGTTGTCAGCCATGATCGTAACTTCCACTTCGATATTGTCCTTATTCTCGGCGTTATACTTCGCGATTTCCGCTTTGATATGATCCGATGCCCCACGGTCGTTCGTCCAGTACGTTAGCTTTGTTTTGGGGCCGGCGGTTGCTGCTGGCGCTGCGGAACTTGCCGCTGCTGTTGCTGCAGCTGTCGCTGCAGGGCTTGCAGAGGTATCCGCTGAATTGCTGCTCCCGCAAGCAGATAAGGTGACTAGCAGAGCTGCGGATGCAGCGAGATGAAACGGTTTAGTACGCATAAATGGTTGGCCTCCCTTTTCTTTTCCCATGTGTTTACTTCTAAAGTGTAAGCGAATTCACTCTAGCTGTGAGGAGGGTAAAACCACTTTCCGATAGGAAAATATGATGGTATTAAGACGGTTTATAGCCTTGTTTGAACTCCGTCGGTGTCATCCCGACATGCTTTTTGAACACGTCTGTAAAGTAGGAACGATCTTCGTAACCGAGATGAATCGCCACTTCTTGCACCTGTTTATCGTCAAGGAGCATCTCTTTCGCCTTCTCGATACGCAGTCCGGTCATATAGTTGATGAGCGTCGTCCCTGTCACCTTTTTGAACAGATTCGCAAAATAACTGCCGCTCAAATACACATGCTTCGCTAAATCAGTGACCGTTACGTTCTTGTCCAAATTCTCCCGCATATAGTGAATGGCTTGGGCGATGACCGAGTCTGCTTCCAGCTCACGTTGCTTCTGCATAGCATCGCAACCCGCCGAAACCAATTGACCAAGCAGTTCATTTAACTCCCGAAGCGTCAAGCGCTCCCCCTTTTTCAGAAGATCCAGCTTCATTGTCAGCTCGTCCATCCCACTTGGTTCCGTAATTTTCTCAGCAAAAATGCGATACATAAGCAGCCCTAGCTCATAGCACACATTCATCACATCGCTAGGTTGTAAACCCGAATAGCCATGGACAATGCTCTGCAGAAGAGGCAGTGCTCTCTCTTGATTGCCCATACGCAAGTAATTGAACAGCTCTTTCTCTTGCTCAGCACTATGTCTAGAAACGGTAGCGGCGTGATGCTGAATGTCTTCGTAGTAGAAAACACTATTCCCGCCCGTGTAGAAATTGTGGGACAAGGCTTCCGTTGCCTGCTGATAGGACTGCGGCAGTTCGTGAATCGTTCTCGCCTCAAGCCCGACACCTATGGAAATCGAATAGCGGGAGTAGTTCAGCATATGCTCGCGACACTGCTCAGCCAGTGTAACGATGTCCATCTGAGTTGGCACATTCAGCACACATATGAAGCCGCTCAATTGCTCCCGGAATACAATGGATTTCGTCGCAGAAGCGAGTGTTTCTTCGAGGATGTTTTTGACCGCAAAACGGGCCAATTCAACGTCATGAATGCCATGCGTATCTACTTGCTTCGCAAAGCCATCGATTTCAATACACATAATGATGAGCCGCTCCCGATTCAGATCGAGCTTCAAATAGTCCCAACGTTCCTTCAGCCTGACTTCATTGGCGTTGTAACGCAACAACAGATGCAAATATTCTTGACGCAGCAGCGGCATGCTTTCTTTAATTTGACGTTCCATTTCGCTTTGTTTGGCAAAATGAACCCGATCCAGCTCAATTTGTTCTTTCGCTTTCTGCACTACGGCTTCTATCGCCGTTTTCAGGAACGGCTTTGCAATAAAATCGAACGCACCCAGACGCAGCGCTTGTTGCGCATATTCAAAATCAGTGTAGCCGCTGAGCATGATCACTTTGCAATTGGGCATCACCGCCGTGATCGCTTTGGTCATCTCCAAGCCATCCATACGCGGCATCCGAATATCGGTTAGCACGATGTCTGGCCTCAGCTCCAACACCATTTGCAAACCGTCTTCTCCATTGCCTGCTGTCCCTACTACCTGCACACCATGTGTGTCGAATTGGATCAAATCGGCAATCCCGCGAACGACACTTTTAATATCATCAATGACACAAAGTGTGATATCAGCTTTATTCATACTAGACTTCCCCCTTAATCGGAATCGTTATAAATACCCTTGTCGCTTCAAATGACTCACTTGAAAGAACCATTGTTGCCTCGCCGCCATAATACAGCTGCAATCGGTTATAGACATTGCGGAGCGCGTAGCCTTTTTTCTCTATCCCGGGATAATTCAGGCTCAGTTGCAGTTTGTCTGCATCCATGCCGGAACCGTTATCTTCAACAACGATTTGGAGATGGTTATTATGGGATGTAAGTTCTATACGAATTTTTCCACCGGATTCCATATGTTCAAACCCGTGAAGCAAACTATTCTCAACCAAGGGTTGCAGCATGATTTTCATAATCGGAAGTGTCCGAATTTCGTCATCGCTGACCACAATGTCGAAGTCAAAAAGCTCTTCGTAACACAACTGCTGAATCGTCAAATATTGCTGAACATGCAGGAGTTCTTTCTCGACTGTCGTCCATTCTTCGCCATGATTAAGGCCCAATTGAAAGAGCTGAGATAAGGCGATAACCATCGACTTCGAGTTGTCTAACTCACCGGTTTCCATTTTCCAAATAATCGTATTGAGCGTGTTATATAAAAAATGCGGGGAAATCTGCGCTTGCAACGCCTTCGCTTCGGACTTTCGTTTCTCTCGTTCAGCGTCCTTCACTTCGTCGATGAGTTCATTGATTTCCAGCAGCATGCTGTTGAATTTGTGTCCTACCTGACTGACCTCGTCTTGATAATGGCTCTGGAAACGAACGGTCAGATCATTACGCCCTACCTTACTCATTAGCATTTGAAGATGATACAACGGCTTCAACAAGATAGCCGAAAGCACGTTGGATACAAGAACCGCCATGATAATGCAAACGAGCATAATAATGCCGGTCGCCCATTGAATCCAGCTCAAATCCTTGAGCAGATCTGATCTCGATTGTACGCTGAGCAGCAGCCAGTCCGGATTGAATTGCAAAGTCGCGTAATTAATTAGATCATATTGCTCTGTGATACCTACCTCGAAATGCCCCCTCAAGCTCGTCCCAATATGTTTCTCCAGGAAAGCTTTGTCATAGCTCTTGGGCAGGTTCGGCTGATTCATGAGCACACTTGCACCGTTCCGATTCACAAGAAATAAATTCTGATCTTCCTGCTCTGTGTGCCGGTCGGACAGCATGCTTTGGATCGCCTTCTCATTCAGATTCACAACGAAATACATGTTCGGGCTATCACTAATGGATTTCATAACTAACGAAATAACGCGATCTTTTCCTTGAAAAAGAAGATCTTCATGCCCTTCGACCCAGAAGGGCTCTTTGGTCAATTGCGCCTTCTCGTACAGCGGCGAATCGTAGAACGAGTAGCCTTGATTCCGATAGTAGCTGGCGGAATAAAACTCCCCAATCGGCGTCGCGATAAAAATCGACTCGATCGACGGCTCCGCCAGCTTCGCTTGCGTGAACGCCGAGTTCATCGCCGTCATGTGCCCGTAGTAGCCGTCCTTCTTGCCTGCGGCGGAATCCTTCGACATTTGGACAAACGGCTGGGAAATCATAATATTCAGCACCGAAACGAGAATCTGCTTCGCTTTCTCATCCAGCACACGTGCCGATGTGTTCAGATTATCCTGACTCAACTGAAATGTGTTCCGCTCGATGACGCGCGCGCTAATATAGTAAGACAAGCCCCCCGTCGCCGCGATCGAGATGGCAATCAGCAGGACGAACGACACCCACATTCGCTTCTTTAGCGTAAGTTTGTACAGCATGGTCTTCATCAACGTCCACCCCCATGCACACATTGTATCGCAAACGCTTACACGGGGCATCCTGAATTTTCCTTGGGTGTTGATGCGGGGAGTAACTGCGAGGGATCTAGGATGCGCTAATTTTAGATTTCGCGACATTTTCTGAGTTGAGGGGAACCAGAGTGCGCTATTTCTACATTATCGTCTGAATTTGACCACGTTCAATTAGAATAGAGCATCTACGTTCCCCTTGGCATCGCAATTCGCGGCTAATGCATCAAATAGAGCATCTACGTTCCCTTCATCCTTCTGTAATTTCACCCAACCTGCCTACTCCCCCACTTTGCTAATCACGAGGCACTTAACTAGCTACTCTCTATACACCTCTGACTTCCGCACTCCCACCCAACCTGCCTACTCCCCCACTCTCTGAAAGGGAAGTAGGATGCGCTAATTGATCAATTTACACTAATTTCTGGCGTTAGAGGAATGAGAATGCGCTATTTCAGCTTTTTCGTCTGAATTTGAGCAAGTTCGATTAGAATAAGGCATCCTCGTTCCCCTTCTCCTAGCAATTAGCCGCTAAATCCTCCAATAGAGCCCTTACGTTCCCCCAATTAAACTACAGGAGAAGTTTGTAGCTACGTGCGCGTTCATTGCCGCTCGCTACAACCAAAAGCTGCTTATCGCACAATTCATGTAACAGAGTCCTTGCATGTCTTTTGCTTACTTTCAGATGTAAGGATAATTCTGGAGCTGTAAATGGACGTAGTGTTCTGCGAGCAAAACGAATGATTTCACTTTCCAGCCAAGAGAGTGCCAAAGGGACGTCGGTGGCGACAAATTTACCAATAAGCGAAAGAATGAGTTGTTGGCACTGTTTAGGTGCTTCGACAATCGAAGGGTAGGCAATGGGAAGAACTAGCCAACCATCTAGTGCTAGATAGGCGTGTCGGACGCACAAGTCCTTGAACCGCCTTAGCTCCAGATCTCGCGCGTGCGAACTGTATCCTTGGATTTCGATTGCTGCCTTTGCGTCTCCCGGCATGTAGGCGAAATCTAAGTAGCGATAGCTATTCAAGAAGTCACGAACCTCCCATTCAGGATACAGATCATTGAAATTCCCGACCTTTGGATACCAAATGGACCGAAGAAATTCCATCTCCGCATGTCCCAAACCTCGTTCTAAGCGTTCCCTTCTGCGCGGGTTTGTCTCATCTGCAATTTGTTTTGCCATAAATGCCTCAAAAACTTGTTCAAATTTCATCGAATTTTGCTCTCCTTCTGTGGACACAAAACAAAACGCCGCTCTCACCACAATAACTGAAAGGAGTAACTCCTCAGATACCATGATAAAAACGGCGTGTGCTTCACGACCAATTTCATATTATTTGTTTATAAGTATACTAGAATGGGACTGGATCATGCCACACAAACATGTTGTGTTTAAACTTTATTCCTCTTCCGAGTGAACTTGATATTCCGCAAGGGAAACTGTCAGCTCATCCGTAACATGGACTCCCTCAGATACTAACAAAAACTGCTGCAACTGTGCACCCTCATCATCTTGGATCGCAATTTCACCTCGAATGTTGAGTACTCTATGCCAGGGGAGTTTGTGCTTCTTACTCATCGTATGCAAAATTCGCACAACTTGCCGTGCAGCTCTTGGACTCCCTGCTTGCCGAGCAACCTGACCATAGGTCATGACTTTACCTTCAGGAATCGATCGAATGACTTGGAGTACCCGCTCTGTAAAAGGAGTCATTGTACCTGAAGGAACTTGATGCATACTGGCTGTGACATTTCAAGTACACTACCTGTCGGAACAAGCTTCCCGGTAGCCTCATCACGTGCAAAACTTACGATATTGTCAGAGTCTTTATTCGCTACTAAGACAAATCTACCATCAGGTGAAATCCCGAAGTTACGCGGATGCTTTCCTAGGGTAGGCGCATGTTCTACAAGTGAGAGGTGGCCTGTTAGTTCATCAATGGCATAGACAACTAAGCTATCGTGTCCACGATTGGAACCATACAGGAAACGCCCGTCTGGAGAGATGTGGATATCTGCGCAAGCATTTTCACCCTCGAAGGAGACTGGCAAGGTTGAAATGTTTTGAAATTCAGTAAGTTGTCCTAGCTCCTCGTCATAGCCAAACGCCGTCACCGTAGACCCGAGCTCGTTAATGACATAACCAAACTCAAAGGATGGGTGGAATGCAAAATGGCGTGGTCCCGACCCAGGTTTAATCGAGACTTCATGATGTGGAATGAGACGTTTCGCTGTGAGATCTAATCTATATAAAATAATTTTATCAAGCCCTAAATCACAAGCACCGATGAATCGATTCGCACGATCTACGAAAACGGAATGAGCACGCGGTCGATCCTGAACCGGAAGTAAACTTGCACCGTGATGCTGTCGAATATCAGCGGAAGTTCCTAATTGACCGTCAGATTGAATCGGAGATAACCCAACCATACCACCATGATAACTAGTCACCATCACCACTTGGTTCGTGTTGTCCAACTGAATGTGACAAGTTGTGGCTGGCAGGGTGTTTACATGATTGAGAAGGGATAGTTCACCAGATTCGAGATTAATGGTGTACGCACTAGCTGCCCCGCATTTCTGTCCCTCTGCACCTATACCTTCACCAAGTGCGTACAATCTCGAGTTTACATCATCGATCGCAAGAAACGTTGGGTTTTGAAGTCCAGATACGTTATGAGTAAGCGTTAAGCTACCCGTTTCTGCGTCAAATTGTGCCGTATACACCCCCGGATTCTTCGCATCGGCGTAGGAGCCGATAAAAACTAATGTTTGCTTCGTCTGTTGCTGCTTAACCACGGATGTCACTCCCATTCATCTATTTTTCTCTATGAGCATTATCTCAAATCCGTATCATTCGGGCAACTGTTTGGTGGACTGGGGCTTGAAACAGCACAATTATGATGGAAAACGATATTTGGTGGGGTTACTCCAACCGGTGCATTTCAAGTGATTAGCTTGTTAAGTGACTAGTGGTGTTAGGATGACATTGGAGGCTAACGCTAGTTTGGCGAGGAACGTGGATGCTTGGATCGACTTAAATCCCTATAATTCAGGATTCAAAGGGAACGTAGATGTCCTATTAGTTCCATTATCGGCTTAAGTGAGAGTAAGGGGGAACGAGGATGCCTTATTCTTATCAAATAAGGCTAAATAGTTGTTAAGAAGCCGAATTAGCGCACCCTCGTTCCCCTTGAGTCTGAAATTAACCAAATACGAAGAAATAGAGCATCCTCGTTCCCTTTGGGCTGAGGTTGCTGAAACTCGCCAACATCCTACACCAAAAACCCCACTTCATCCGAAGTGGGGCTCTCCATGGAAGGCTTGCTCGCAAGCCTTCCAATCTCTTACACCTTACGCGAAGTCAACTTCGCTTGCGTCAGCAACATCAAGTAGTCGTAGCCGCCTGCTTTGGAATCCGTACCCGACATGTTGAACCCGCCGAACGGGTGAACGCCGACAAGCGCTCCTGTACATTTGCGGTTAATGTACAAGTTACCGCAATGAACGGTCTCCAACGCTTCTGCGATGCGATCTTCGTCCGTGGAGAAGTACGACCCCGTCAACCCGAACTCCGTATCGTTGTACATCGCAATTGCTTCCTTCCAGTCCTTTGCTTTCGCAATCGCGAGTACAGGCCCGAAGATCTCCTCCTGCATCAAGCGCGCCTTGCCGCTCACATTACCAAACACAGTTGGCTGAATGTAATAGCCATTACCTTCGGCTTTGCCGCCGCCAATTAGCACCGTGCCTTCGCTTTTGCCAACTTCGATGTAGTCCAAAATCCGCTCATACGATGCTTTATCAATTACCGGACCTGCCGCGAAGTTTAACTCCGGCAGACCGCTTTGTAGTCTGTTCGTGTAAGCGACAACCTTCTCGACCACTTCATCGTAAACCGACTCTACGATGATGGCGCGGGAACCCGCGGAACATTTCTGCCCTTGGAAGCCAAAAGCCGAAGCTACAATCGCAACTGCAGCTGCTTCCAGATCCGCCGTTTCGTCAACGACGATGCCGTCTTTTCCACCCATTTCAGCGATGACTCGCTTAATCCATATTTGTCCCGGGGCTACATCAGCAGCCAGTCGATTAATCCGTAAGCCAATTTCTTTCGACCCCGTGAAAGAGATAAATCGTGTTTTCGGATGCGTCGTCAGATAGTCGCCAACCTCAGCACCACTGCCTGGAATGAAGTTGATCACGCCCGCTGGGAGGCCCACTTCTTCCATCAAAGCGACGAATTTATGTGCGATAACAGGAGTCGTAGATGCTGGCTTCAACAGTACCGTATTCCCCGAAACAACAGCAGATACCGTCATACCTACACATATTGCAAGCGGGAAATTCCAAGGCGGAATCACAACGCCAACGCCAAGCGGGATGTAGGAAATCTGGTTGTTCTCACCGGGAATTCGCACCAAAGGTTGTGTCTCATTGATCCCGCTCAACCGGATCATTTCACGCGCATAGAACTCGATGAAATCAATCGCTTCCGCGGTATCGACATCGGCTTCTACGTAGTTTTTGCCGGACTCCAGGATCATTAGAGCTGAGAATTCATGCTTGCGTTCACGCATAAGAGCAGCCGCTTTAAACAAGTATTCCGCGCGCTCTCTTGCGGGAACCCGTTTCCAAGACTCGAACGTTTCGAGTGCGGTGTTCATTGCTTTTTCTGCCAAAGCCTGATCCGCCTTACTCACGTACCCGATCACTTCATCCACATTGCCTGGATTGATCGATGTAATCTTCGCTTCCGTCATGACTTTCTCAGCACCAATATATAGCGGGTACTCACGTCCAAGCTCGCCTTTCACCTTCGCGATCGCCGCTTGCATCGCCTTCACATTGTCCTCTAGTGCAAAATTCGTAAACGGTTCATTCGCGTATGGAATTACCTTCGTTGATAATGTAGTCATGTATAATGGCTCCTCTCCGAATAGAAAGCTATTTTAAATGTATTTACCCGTGTTTATTTGAACATATTTTTAAGCACAAACCAGACATTGGCTGGCCGCTCTGCTAACCTTCTCATGAAATATCCAAACCAATCCACACCATACGGCACATAAATGCGAACGCGGTAGCCCTCTTTCACTAGTTGCTTTTGCAAATCTTCACAGATCCCATAAAGCATTTGGAACTCAAACTGATCTTTCCCGATGTTATTCTCACTCACGAACTGCTTTGTAAAATTAATCATCGCCTCATCATGACTAGCGACAGCTGTATAATGTCCGTTCGATAGATGCTTCTGAATAATCACTTTGTAATTCTCATCGACAGCACTTTTCTCTGGAAACGCAACCTCAGGAGACTCTTTATAAGCTCCCTTCACCAATCGCAAATTCGCGCCAAGCGCATGCAAATCATCGATATCCTGCTGGGTGCGGAATAGATAAGCCTGAATCACAATCCCGACATTGTTGTATTCTTCACGCAGCTCACGATAAATATCTAACGAAACCTGACAATGCGCATAATCCTCCATATCAATCCGGACAAAATTCCCATGCATCCGCGCACGATCCAGAATCCGTTTCATGCTGCTTACGCAAAGTTCTCGGCTAATATCAAGCCCTAAGGATGTCATTTTCAGCGATAAATTGGAGCGAACTCCCGAATCCGCTATCGCGTCGAGGGTTTGGATACACATCTCAGCCGATTCTAACGCTTCTTCCTCGCTAAAAACAAACTCGCCCAAATGGTCCAACGTCGCCACGCGGCCATCTTGATTCAAACCACGCACAGCGTTGATCGATTGCTGAATCGTCTCACCTGCTACAAAGCGCGCAGCGCCAAATCGGAGTCCATATTTCTTCGCTAAGCGATTGGCTGCACGACTTTTGCCAAGGGATTGAAACATATTACGCATCATGAGTTCCATCTGCGGTTGCCTCCAAGAATAATTTGTACACTTATGTTTAATTTATAATCGAATTATACAACTTATTTTCAATTTTGAACACTATTTGTTCAATAATATTTTTTAACTTGTACAAAAACCCTTAAAACCCATCCATATCTGTACAATATTCACCCAAGGTCCAAGATGTGTTGAATCGCCTACCTTTTCATGGTAAATTAAAACCAAATATGGCGGCTAAAAGAGGGTTAACATGTTCATGCCTGAACACTTTCCATTAAACACACAAATTCAAACACTTCCATTAGACACGAAACTTACTGAAGTTAGTACGGTTATGCACAGTGGCACTGCCGTACTCGTTCATCATAATCACACGGTTGCGCTATTTACACCTGAGGATGCTGAACTTATGCATGCCTTCACCGCTGTCAATGTGGCTGAGTTACTACTAATTACATCTTTTTTCAATACACAGCAGCATCCTCTAACAAAACTAACCACACCAACACAAGAGCTAGAGCTTTCACAAGGAACGAACAGACACATCCTATGCACGGATGAAACAGGCACGATCGCAGGCTATATCACCTTACATGCGTATGCAAATTATGCTATGAAAGAGCGGCAGAAGTGGCACGCTTACTTTACTGCGCTTGCAGATACAGTGACAGATGCCGTCACCGTCGTTGATCGGGAAGGTGCCGTGATTTGCTGGAACCCAGTCGCAGAAGAACTCTACGGATTGCCGCGGGCTGACATTGTTGGCAAGCGGATCGGGGAACATTTTGACGTGGAAACCTTGATGGTTCTGAAAATGTTAGATGAGGGCCGGCTCATCCGCAATACGTATCACCGTCCGAGGCCAGAAACACATGTCCTCATTAATGCTTCCCCGATCAAAGATGCCGCGGGTACGATCATTGGTGGCATTGCAACGGAACAAGATATTACACAATTGGTGCGATTGAATGAACAATTAACAACAGTCGAGTCCGTAGGGTTCCCTTTTGAAGCGTCGCAGGAAGATCCGTTTGCCCTTATCAAAGGAAAAGGACCTGCAATCGGCAAGGTCATCCAATGGGCCAAAAAAGTCGCCGCAACCGAAACTCCCGTCCTGCTGATTGGTGAATCGGGGGTTGGTAAAGAGCAGTTGGCGCAAATCATTCATCATTCCAGCTCGCGCTCGGCGCATTCTTTTGTAACCGTACATTGTGGTGTTGTGCCTGCGGGGATTCTGGAAACCGAACTATTCGGTTATCAAGGCGGGGCTTTCAGTGGAAGTGAAAGTGGTCAGCCCGGTAAATTAGAATTGGCCAAAGAGGGTACACTGTTTATTAACGATATTGAGAAAATGTCCCTCGAGCTCCAAGCCAAGCTTTATCGCTACATCACCCAGCAAACGCTTGTCCGCTCTGGCGGAAACCAGCCCATTAATGTAAGGACGCGCATCATTATTGCAACGACACAAGATTTGGCCAGCAAACTTGCTTCTCATGAATTTCGAACTGATCTCTATTACGCTTTGAATGTCGTGTCCATTCGAATTCCGCCTCTTCGCGAGCGTGTCGAGGATATTCCAGCAATGGTTCATATGTATCTCAAACAGTTTTCGATGCATTATCAGAAACCAGCTCCTACATTAGCGCCAGAAGTCATTCTGGCATTGACGCAATACGATTGGCCGGGAAATATCCAGGAATTGAAAAATGTGATTGAGCGCAGCATTATTTTGAATGAAGATGATGTTATTACAATAGATCAGCTGCCTCCCGTTCTCCAGGAACAACAGCCTAGTTTAGTTCAGGACACTGAATTATCTACGATGACGTTAAAAGAAACCGTTAGCGAGAGTGATGAAATTACTTTGATTGAAGAGGCATTGGCCAAAACCGCTGGGAATAAGAGTGCTGCAGCCAAGCTGCTTGGGATTTCGCGTGGAACACTTTATAATAAAATGAAAGAATTCGAGATGGAGTAATCTATTAACGGGAAAGAGGGCTTACCCATTGAGGTAGCCCTTTTTATTCTATAGACGCCTCTGTTACTCTACCCCATCCTCACTTTCTTCCAACAATTCAATGACCATTCTCTGCTTTAGTTCTTCTCGATCCAGCAATGGCGACATATCCTCGATCGGACGATTGACGACAAGTTTGGGATTCACGAGCGTACCCTGATGCAACTTCACCTCAACAAGCGCAGAACCGTCTTGTGCCAGTACATGTTGCATGACCTCTTCCGCGCCAGCAGCTTGATCAATTAAGTAAGCGGGAATGCCATACGCCTCAGCAATGCGGACAAAGTTCGGACAACTGTATCCCGTTACCGTAGATTGCCTACGTCCATTGAAATAAACATCTTGAAACTGTCTAACCATGCCAAGCGCGTTATTGTTCATCACCACAATTTTGATCGGCAGCTTCAAATGAAAGATCGTCTCCAGTTCCTGAATATTCACTTGAAAACCGCCATCCCCCGCGATCACGATCACCCTTTTGCCCGGTTCAGCCATGGATGCGCCGATTGCGACTGGAAGTCCGAAGCCCATTGCTCCCATCCCCCCTGCGTTCAGCAACCGCTGTCCCTTCTTTAATCGGAACGATTGGCTCGCCCACATTTGGTGCTGTCCAACATCGAGACATATGATGTCATCTTCCTTACACAAATCAGATAATTTCTCCATGAACAAATTCGGATCAATTCCCCCTAGTTCAATAGGAGGACTTAAGGTCGGGTAACTCTTCTGGTATGACTCCAAATTGTGTATCCAGGCAGAGATATCTTTCTTCTCCCAGCCTTCCAAACGTTTGTTCATTTCTATTAAGAAAGGCTTCACCCCGCACGATAATGCGACATCTGCTTTGACCTTATGATTCAGCTCGACGGACTCGATATCAACATGTACTTTGCGTGCTCCACGAGCAAATGTATCAGGGCGCGTTCCTGTCTGTCTCGTATCGAGCCGGGACCCAAGAATCAGCACGAGATCGCAATTGGCAAGAGCCAGATTGCTGTATCGATTGCCATAAGAACCGATTAAGCCGAAACTGGCTGGATGAACAGCAGGTAGAGCATCGAGTCCCATTAGAGAGTTAACGACAGGAATGCCTGTTGCCTCCACGAAGGTAAGTAATTCCTCTGCAGCTCCGCCCGCTCGTACGCCGCCACCTACTAGAACAAGCGGTCTTGATGACTGAGCCATCAGCTCCATGACCTCATTCAACTGGATTAGATCGCAAGTTGTTCCTTCATTAATCTGTAAGCTTCGGTATTCCTCGCTGTCCCAAAAACTCTCCAGCTGATCAGGATCAATTTCCGCCCGTTGAATATTCATCGGAATATCCAGTAAGACGGGTCCCGGTCTGCCAGACTGTGCCATATAAATCGCCTTCTCAAGGCAATACCGCATTTTATCCGCAGTCGTCACTAGTTCTGCGTATTTCACAAGCGGCTTTACCACGCTAACGATGTCCGTTTCTTGAAATCCAATCTGCCTAACTGGTTTATCAAATTTATATTCATAGGTATTTACCTGACCTGTGATGAAAAGGCACGGGACCGAATCGAAGTAGCAACTGCCGATGCCTGTCAGCATGTTCAATGCGCCGGGTCCGCTGGTCGCCATAGAGACGCCAATCCTACCATTTATCCGCGCATAACCTTCTGCTGCAAAAGCAGCCGCTTGTTCATGATGCATAGAAACACATTGCACATCCTCGCGCGAATGAATCGAATCGAGCAAATGTGCAATAGCGCCTCCGATCATTTCGAAGACGTGTGAAGCCCCCTGTTTCTGGATAAAATCAATCACATAATCCGAACACTTCATCGGTGTAACCCCCTTCAATTACCGGTATCCCCTCGCATATGTTCCTTATTCCATTCCACCGTCCGGATGAGCCCCTCTCTCAAAGTGACAATAGGATCCCAACCCCATAACTGTTTGGATTTTCCAATATCAGCAGACCAAATTGTCGGTTCTATCTTCTTACGAACGTTCTTTCCCCACTGAGGCTCGAATTCCATGCCTATTATTTCTGTCAACATGCCTGCGACCTCGCCAATGGACACTTGGCTACCAGATCCGACGTTGATAATCTCCCCGGTACACGGAGTTCCTTGCATAGCGCGAACACATGCTTCAACCGCATCATCGATATAGATATAATCGCGGACTGAAGTAGGAACGCTCACTTGCGGACGCTGCCTGCTGAGCATCGAACGAATGACATAAGGAATATACCGTTTGGGGTCATCCCAAGGTCCATAAGGAGAAAATAGCCGCAGCGTTACAACCGGAAACTGTTGTTCAACTGCCCGAGTACGGCAATATAACGTCGCTGCTGCCTTGGAGACAGCATAATCGCCAATGGGTTCAAGCAGATCGGTTTCTCGCATTGGAGCTGATTTCATACCGTATTCTGACGAACTGCCCAAATTGATAAAAGCTGCGAACCCCGCTCGTTCACATGCCGACAACAGCTGAATAGTTCCCTGAACATTCATCGCATAGATGGATGCAGCATCATTTTGAAACGAAAATCCTCCGTACACCGCTGCATGAAAGATAACCTCGGGCCGAATGGCCGATACCCGTTCACGAATGCGGTCTGGATCCCGCAAATCCACGTCATGCTCAGTAACATGCGTAAGCAGATCCCGAATCCGCCATTTGTCTGATGACGATCGGGTAAAGATGTGAACATCATATCCATCCACAATCAGCCGTCGTGCCAAACACGACCCGACAAAGCCGGTAGCTCCAGTCACCAGAATCCGCACTCCGAACATCCTCCTTCAAGCCATGTATGCCTCAATCTGCTTCAAGCAGGTACTGCGTGTATCCAACTGTTCCTGGTAGGCATGTACCCATTCTGTAATGCGATCTAGTGTCGTATCGAGTGACCATTTCGGACGCCAGTTCAAGGCACTAGCAGATTTGGAACAATCGAGCTTAAGTACGTTCGCTTCATGTGGATGTTTGACTTGATCAGATCCTCGTTCTATTTCATAGAAGTCATGAGTACCTAGCTTGCTACCCAGCCGTTGAACCACCCATTCCACATTCTGCACATCCGCATCATGAGGACCGAAGTTCCATCCATCCCCATATTTCCCCGTATCTAGCACCATGTGTTCAGCCAAAAGTAAATAGCCGCCAAGCGGTTCTAATACATGCTGCCAAGGTCTGATTGCCGCAGGATTGCGAATGTTCATCACAGTGTTCGACAGATAGGCGCGGATACTATCCGGAATTAATCGATCTTCCGCCCAATCCCCGCCGCCAATGACATTGCCCGCTCGTGCAGTTGCTATACTTATCCCATTATCGGGGTGAAAAAAAGAACTACGAAATGCCGAGGTGACGAGCTCTGAGCAAGCTTTACTGTTCGAATAAGGATCGAAGCCGCCTAGCCTGTCAATCTCTCGGTATCCCCACGACCATTCGCGGTTTTCGTAACATTTGTCCGTAGTCACATTAATGACTGCCCGAATAGAGCTCTTACCACTCGCTGCAGCAGATCGAACAGCTTCCAGCAGGTTTACGGTTCCCATCACATTGACCTCATAGGTGTCTACGGGGTTCTTGTAGGAATTCCTTACAATTGGTTGTGCGGCCATGTGAAAAATAATCGTCGGATCTGTGTCAGCCACCACTTGCCGTAATCGCTCACGATCACGAATATCCGCAAAGAACGATTGCATATCCTTATCCAATCCAGATAAATGAAATAAATTAGGCTCAGTCGGAGGTTGAAGCGCATACCCAATGACATCGGCGCCAAGAGATTGCAGCCACAGGCATAGCCAAGCTCCCTTAAACCCTGAATGTCCAGTAATTAAAACTCTCTTTCCATGCCAAAAAGCTGAATTGACCATACGCCTCCCCTTTCTCCCGTCGTTTATTTTTTCCAAGGGGCCTTGTTCGATTTCCATAAATCTTCCAAATAATTTTTGTCGCGCAAAGTATCCATCGGATGCCAAAATCCTTCATGCTTAAATGCCATTAATTGGCCATCCTCCGATAAATTTTCCAACGGTTCTTTTTCCAGTACCGTACTGTCGGCATCTATCTTGTCGAAAACCTCCGGCTCCATGACGAAAAATCCGGCATTAATCCAGCCGCCATCCCCCGCTGGTTTTTCCTGAAAACCGAGTACTTGATCATCCGTAGTCAAACGGAGGGAGCCAAAGCGACCAGAGGGCTGAACCGCAGTCACCGTAGCCAGTTTCCCATGCGCCTTGTGGTATTCAACGAGCTTTCCAATATCGATATCTGATAAGCCATCCCCATACGTCAGCAGGAACGTCTCATCGCCGACATAGTTCTGAATTCGTTTGACTCGACCACCAGTCATCGTATCCTTACCAGTATCCACCAAGGTGACTTTCCAAGGAGGGGCACTGTGTTGATGAACAACGGTTTCATTTTGATTACCGAAATCGAACGTAATATCCGCTTCATGTAAATAATAGTGAGCGAAATATTCTTTAATAAAGAATCCTTTGTAGCCCAAACAAATAATAAATTCGTTAAAGCCATGTGAAGAATAGGACTTCATGATGTGCCAAAGAATCGGCTTATCACCGATTTCGATCATCGGTTTCGGCTTAACATGCGTTTCTTCACTGATGCGAGTGCCGAATCCACCGGCAAGTATAACGACCTTCATTAGCTAACCCCTTTTCTTCAAGGTATCACTTAGCGTTTGCACGGTGAAATCAAGCATCTCACGCGTAAGTCCTGGGTGAACACCGATCCAGAAAGTCCGATTCATAATGACATCCGTATTCGTCAGGTCTCCGACAATTCGGTGCGTAATATGCTTATAAGCAGGTTGACGCAACAAATTCCCTGCGAACAGGAGTCTCGTACCAATGCGATTCCGCTCAAGGGCTGCTGTCAGCTGTTCACGCGATACAGGCGAATCATCCCGTACCGTTATCGGGAAACCGAACCAGCTTGGAACACTCTCCGGCGTCGGCTCTGGCAGAATTAGGATCTCTCCCAACGGCTGGAGTGCTTCCTTCAGTATGTTGAAATTGGCTTTTCGCTTCATGATAAAATCCGGTAACTTCTGCATCTGAGCTACGCCTACCGCCGCCTGCATATCCGTTACCTTCAGATTGTATCCGATATGGCTATACGTATATTTATGATCATAGCCAAACGGCAGATCACCAAGCTGCCAGCCGAACCTACGGCTGCACGTATTGTCTTTCCCTGGTTCACACCAGCAGTCCCGTCCCCAATCACGGAAAGACTCGACTACTTTTTTGAGCAAAGGAGAATTCATGAGAACAGCGCCGCCTTCGCCCATAGTAATATGGTGTGCAGGATAGAAACTGACGGTTGCTAGATCCCCGAAAGTCCCTGCTTTACGCCCCTTATATTCCGACCCGACCGCATCACAGCAATCCTCGATCAGCCACAGCCCATATTTGTCCGCCACTCGCTTGACTTCATCTAGATCAAACAAATTACCTAACGTATGGGCAATCATAATCGCTTTCGTACGTGTACTGACTGCTGCTTCTAATAACGTTGTATCGATATTGTACGTAGGAAGTTTTACGTCTAGAAAAACCGGTACAAGTCCGTTCTGAATAATAGGATTAACCGTTGTCGGAAAGCCTGCAGCGACGGTAATAACTTCGTCACCAGGCTGCAACCGTCGATCTTTCAACAGCGGAGAGGTCAAAGCAGATAAAGCGAGAAGATTCGCACTGGAACCTGAATTGGTTAGTAATGCGAAACGCGTTCCGATAAAGGAAGCGAACTTTTGCTCAAACTCACTTGCATATCGTCCAGTCGTCAGCCAGAAATCAAGCGATGCGTCGATTAAATGGCTCATCTCTTCACCGTCGAACGTTTTACCACTTACAGGAACAGGGGTAACTCCCGGCTCGAACACCGTTTTGGGCCAATTCGCTTCGTAATAGCTTTTCGTCAAAGCAAGAATTTGTTCGCGAAGCTCGCTGCTGGAATGTTGCATACGGAAATTGCCTCCGTTTCAATTAAAATTCAACCAATACTATCCTATGAACTTAAGGTTTGGTTGGTATGGGGCAATAGCTGATAGGGATTAACAATTCCTCCTAGATATATCCATTTTTATATATAAAATAGGCATGATTTCTTCGAACTAGAAGAGTAGTATCACGAAACCCTTGATCGTTAATTGAATATAGTGAGTAATGGTGGACAAAATGTTCGAAGCATTTGAAGGGAGAGTGAATAGCATGTCAGTACCCAATCTGCATCCGGATTTCACAGCAAGGTTTCACCATTTCGGAGAAAACTCTAATATCCAGGATGGCGGCCAAATCTATTGCCCTGAAGGCGTATATATAGGAAAAAACGTATCCATCCGCGCCCATTACTATTTCAACATTGTAACGGAAGATATTGAAACATACCCCAAAATTATTATTGGAGATGGCTGTACGTCTAATCCGGGTTTCATTATTTCGGCAACGAATTATGTTGAGCTTGGACCCCATGTCGAAATAGACTCTAACGTATTCATCTCCGATACCGGACACCATTTCCGTCCTGTAGACAATCTAGCATTATCCCAAGGAATAGGAGCGAATAGGAATCGTGTCTACATTGGTGAAGGAACCTCGATAGGTGAAGGCGCAGTCATCATCGGTAATCTTCGTATTGGTAAAGGAAGCATAGTCCGTCCTCACAGTTTCGTCGAGTGTGATATACCTGATTACTGTATCGTTGCTGGAACCCCAGCACGTATCATGCAAGTTTATGATCCAGAAAGCGGGAACTGGATCGATGTGAAGAATGAAGAAGAAGCGAACAAAAGAATATCCATTCGCCGACTACAACCTCTTATGTCGATCTGTCTTCCTACTTACAACCGTGCAGCAAATTTGGATCATTGCCTGCATGCTATCTTGACACAAGTCGGAAACAACGAATTGGTCGAGGTCATTGTGTCAGATAACGCTTCAACCGACGCGACCCCACAAGTTGTCGCTAAATATCGTGAACAGTACAGGAATTTGATGTATTTCCGAAATGAAGAGAATATTGGAGCCGATCGGAATATTTTTCAAGTCATGTTCAAGGGGGCAGGCAAATTCATCAAGCTCCAAGGGGACGATGATTATCAAATTGAAGGAACGTTGCTTCCTCTTCTTAACGTTCTCCAGAAGCATGGTGACTGCGGTGTGGTACACGTTAACGTGCATAACAATGATGGTCAGGTCTATCTGAACGAGGGTCTTCCTCACTTTTTAGCCGCAACGTCTATCATGTCAACATTTATTACTGGAACCATCTTACGCCGAGAAGATTTGCTTAGGGTCGATACCCCCGAACACTTCCTCGACTCTTCATTTAACCAAATGTATATTCAATACGCCATACTGCAACACAATCCCCGCTTCTGCATCATAAATCGAAGCATGTATCGATTCGCAGCCAATGATCCTAGTGGCTACAATTTCGGTAACGTGGTCTTCCGTAGTTATCAATCGATTTTGAACTATTTTCTAGGCAATGGGCTATCCGAACAAGATATTCGCATAGACAAGCACCTAGTGCTATATAACAAGATCATTCCTTGGTTTCATGACATTATCCAGAATAGAAAGAAAACGAACACCGACGGATTTGAAGACATATTTAGTCAATTCTACAAGGATGAGCCTTACTTCGAGCAAGCACTGCAATGGATTCGTTCGATTCGTGCAAGTGTAAGTGCAAGTTAGAGCAACTCATACTTGAGCACCTTATGGAAGACGCTGCCCTGATGGGGTGCGTCTTTTTCTATTTTAGCAATTCGAGATACAACAAAAGGCTCTTCTAACTTATTCACATTCAATCGAAATACGAATGAACGAGGATAAGTAAAGAAGAGCCAAAAAGTCCTAACCATTTAATCTGCGATTTTTATAACATGATTAGTTAATGGATAAACCAGCACTTGCATAACCAGCAACTACTGTTGCAAGGTCTAATCCAGATGAATCAGCAGTAAAGACGATTAATATCCGAGTTCCAGCAGTAACAGGAATATTTGGTAATGCTGTTATTACGGAGCTTATCGTTCCTAAGTTTATTAATCCTGTTAAAGTTGGAGCCAATGGCGCACTCGCTACTTGGTTGAAAATATTATTTGGTGTTGGAGACGTATAAATTCTAGCTGTGATTGTAACTGTGCCCAATAAAGTTACAGATGCCGTTGTACTAAAGTAAGCTGATAACGAAGTTAGAGTACCAGCCCTTGGCACTGAAAATGCTAAGTTTTGTAGCAACCCTGGTCCACCAGCGATATTGATTGGTCCTCCTAGAATTGTTGCAACTACTCCATTGTCCCCAAATCCAATTAGCCCTTGCGTTCCTGCTGCACCAAATAAAGCTGATGTTAAAGCTACCGGTAGGCCAGATGCAAATGGAATAATAGCTGATGCTCCTGGTATTCCTGTTGCTCCCGTTGCCCCGTCTAACCCGTTTGTTCCTTCTATTCCGGGTGCTCCTGTTGCTCCTGTTGCTCCCGTTGCTCCGGTTGCTCCTGTCGATCCAGTTGCTCCTGTGGATCCAGTTGCTCCTGTGGATCCAGTTGCTCCTGTTGCTCCTGCTCCTGTTGCTCCTGTTGCTCCTGTTACTCCCGTTGCTCCTGTCGATCCAGTTGCTCCGGTTGCTCCTGCTCCTGTTGCTCCTGTTGCCCCGGTTGCTCCAGTTGAACCTGTTACCCCTGTTGCACCCGTAGCTCCGGTTGCTCCTGCTCCAGTTGCTCCGGTTGCTCCAGTTGAACCCGTTGCTCCGGTTGCTCCGGTTGCTCCAGTTGCACCCGTATCACCTACACCTGGTCCTGGTATCCCCTGTGGACCAGTTACTCCTGTGGCCCCAGTTGCACCGGTTGCTCCTGTAGCTCCTGTGCTCCCAATTCCGTATGGTCCAGTTACTCCTGTCGCTCCTGTTGGTCCTGTGCGACCTCTTGGTCCCCGATCGCCTTCTTCTCCACGTCTCCCTCTAGCTCCTGTTGCTCCAGTTGCTCCGGTTGCACCTGCTGCACCTGCTGCTCCTGTTGCTCCGGCTACTCCTGTTGCTCCGGCTGCTCCGGTTGCTCCAGTTGCACCATTGGCACCTGCTGCTCCTGTTGCTCCCATCGCTCCTGCAGCTCCGTTAATACCTCTGAAACCGCGAGGACCACGATCTCCTTTTGGACCTTTTTTACAACATCTGCGCTTCACAATAACAATCTTGTGGCAATGTTTTTTCATTTTTTTCTTACGTTTGTGACATCCACATCCACATACATTGTGGAGCTTTGCCCCACTTTTTTTAATCATCAAACGTTTTTTCACTGTCATGGTACTTTTCTTTTTGCCAACTAAGAGACTCAATTACAACACCTCCTGTGATGCTTCATCATACGAGTAATCCCAAGGGTTTGTCTGTACTTTTTGGCAATAGATGGTTGTCCACTCCAAAATATGCATATGACTATACATAAGGAATTGTATAATTCTTCAAATATTGCTAGAGTCAATGCTTCTACGGCAACTGTCGACATGAAGACATAGCTACTAACCAGCACGAATTAATTATGACGAACAGCTCACCTATTAAAGTAGGCAAAAAAAACTCTATTTCCTCGAGTTTCATTCCCATCAAACATAATAGGGTAATGAAAACTGAGAAAATAGAGTCAATTTTTAACACAATCATTAACTGAAATCAACACCAGCACTCGCGTAGCCTGCAATTACGGTAGCAAGATCAATACCGGCTGTTACAGATGCAGAAAATACCATCAGAAGTCGCGTACCTGTGCTAACGGGTATTGATAAACCTGTGGTTACCCCACTACTGATCGCTCCAATTGAAAGTGGCCCTGTTAATGCTGGAGATAGCGTCACAGTCGCTCCTGGAACTGCAGTAAATGTATTATTAGGCGTTGTTGATTGGAACAAATGAGCTGTTATTGTGACTGTTGATCCTACAAGAGACAACGCTGCTGTAGTACTAAAGTACGCCGAGATTGAATCAATCGTTCTAGGCCGTGAGACGGAGAATGCCATATTAAGGAGTAAACCTGCTGACCCAGTGAGATCAATGACTCCGCCAGCGATAGTTACCCCAGTAGCCGAATTACCAAATCCGACAAGACTACTTGTATTCAATACGCCTCCTAAAACTGTAGTCAACGCAGCTGGAAGACCCGATGCAAATGGAATCATAGCGCCTAGCCCTGGTGTCCCAGTGGCTCCTGTTGCACCTGTTGCACCTGTTGCACCTGTAGCTCCTGTAACCCCTGTTGCTCCGGTTGCCCCTGTAGCTCCTGTTGCTCCTGTTTCACCAGTTACCCCTGTTGCTCCTGTTGCTCCTGTAACCCCTGTTGCACCTGTTACCCCTGTTGCCCCTGTAGCTCCTGTTGCTCCTGTTGCTCCTGTTTCACCAGTTACCCCAGTTGCTCCTACTAACCCAGTCGCTCCTGTTGCTCCGGTTGCTCCTGTTGCTCCTGTTGCTCCGGTTGCTCCGGTTGCACCTGTTACCCCTGTTGCCCCTGTAGCTCCTGTTGCTCCTGTTGCTCCTGTTTCACCAGTTACCCCTGTTGCTCCTACTAACCCAGTCGCTCCTGTTGCTCCTGTTGCCCCTGTTGCTCCTGTTTCACCTGTTACCCCTGTCGCTCCTGTAACCCCTGTTGCTCCTGTTGCTCCGGTTGCTCCTGTTGCTCCTGTTTCTCCTGTTGCTCCTGTTGCTCCTGCTACCCCAGTTGCTCCAGTTGCACCGGTTGCCCCTGTGGCTCCTGTTTCACCTGTTGCTCCTGCTACTCCTGCTACTCCTGTTGCTCCTGTTGCTCCTGTCGCTCCTACTACACCTGCTTCTCCTGCTACCCCTGTTGCACCTGTTGCTCCTGTTGCTCCTGCTACCCCTGTTGCACCGGTGGCTCCTGTTTCACCTGTTGCTCCTGCTACTCCTGTCGCTCCTGTTGCACCTGTTGCACCTGTTGCTCCTGTTGCTCCTGTTGCTCCTGTTGCTCCTGTCGCTCCTACTACACCTGCTTCTCCTGCTTCTCCTGCTTCTCCTGCTACCCCTGTTGCTCCGGTTGCTCCTGCTGAACCTGTTGCTCCGGTTACTCCGGTTGCTCCGGTTGCTCCGGTTGCTCCTGGTGCACCAGTTACTCCTGTTGATCCTCCAGCTGGACCTGTTTCACCCACTGGGCCTGTTGCACCTGTAACTCCCGTTGCTCCTGTGGCTCCTGTCGCTCCTGTTGCTCCTGTCACTCCTGTTGCTCCCGTAGCACCTGTTGCTCCTGTGACTCCTGTCGCTCCTGTTGCTCCTGTCGCTCCTGTCGCTCCTGTTGCTCCTGTGGCTCCCGTTGCTCCTGTTGCTCCTGTTGCGCCCCCAGCAGGACCTGTTGCTCCTGTCGCACCTGTCGCACCCGTTGCACCTGTTGCTCCTGTTGCTCCAGTTACCCCTGTTGCTCCTGTCACTCCTGTCGCACCCGTCGCACCTGTTACTCCTGTTGCCCCTGTTGCACCTGTTACTCCTGTCGCTCCTGTTGCTCCAGTTACACCTGTTACTCCTGTTGCTCCTGTTGCTCCTGTTGCTCCTGTTGCCCCTGTTGCCCCTGTTGCTCCAGTTGCACCTGTTGCTCCTGTTGCTCCAGTAGGACCACCTACATAAGGAAACTCGATCTTCATTTCTCCACCATTGTACATTTCAATTTCAATTTCCGCGACTTCATACCACTCTATGTCATCTAGAAAATCCTCAAGTTCGGACATTCTTTGAATGGGGCCATCGCCTTTCTCAAATTTCAATTTGAATTCAGTTTCATTGAAATACTCGATTTCAATTTTCTTGATATTCATAATTCCTACCATTGCAATTAAATCCATTAATTGAGCAAGTTTAGTCAAAACCTTACACCTCCTATTATTTTTGAAAACTATTTACTGAAAACCGAGATAGAATTACTTAAAATAGTCCCGCCTCCTTACTTAAAATGAAACTACTCTAGTTTCCTCGTATATTATATGTGTACAAACTTTCCGTGCATGGACGAATGAGAGAGGGCAAATGACGAAAAAAACATTTTTTGTAAATATTGATTGAATTCAGCCAGAAAGTTCGGGACTAGCGCCTACCATCCCGCTTATATCCATATTTTGGAATAGAAATGGTTGAGAGATTACAAGTCACTTAATAGGCAAAAAAAACAGCGGCTGCGCCCGAATTAATGGGGTACAGCCGTTGCTTTTTATAAACCTGAGGTATCCAAAATATATCGCATCACTGTATCTACTTGTTTGTCGCTAGGAACAAGAATTCCTAATCCATTATTGGTGCTGCAACGATGGAAGCTGAGGGTGAAGGCTGTTACCTTTAGGAAATCTTCAATAGCTGTCAGAACACCGTTTCCTTCTCCATATTCATGCATTGCATTGTGCTGAGTTTCATTGATACCCCCTTCAACTAGCTCACTCGAGCCAGCTTTCATCCCTTTCTGGGCATGAGGTTGTCTGTATTGGTCAGGAATCGTCTCTGGAGAATAGTAAGAATCACGTCTTCCATATGGCCATTCCGTATCATGAAGAATGACAATTGGAAATTTACCTGATCTTGTTGCAATTTGCTCAATGGCCATTAATTCATGATACACGGTGTACCAATTATGATCCCCGTCTACGAGAACCACATCAGCTGTTTCGATCTCCGATAATACCTCTAGGCTTTGCTTGTTATGAATGTCCAGTTCCGCTGAAAAAACTGCTTCATAAGCATAAGTATTAAATCTTGGTGCAGGATCAATGAGTGTAAGCTTGCTGTTCATCATTTTACAGTACTCAAGTAGTTTAATTGTTGTGCGACCTGTTAAGAAGAAGCCAATTTCTACAATGTGAGAGGCTTCATATTTGATAAGAATGGGTTTAATTATTTTTTCAAAAAACCGTTCCATACCACAACTCCTTTTTGATCACCATATTCTGCCAAAGGAATTTTGGTTCCCTATAACCTTCCTTCATATGCCGTGCCCGCTTATTAAATCTATGAATAGTTTAGAATGACCACGTTGGATTACATCCTTATATAAGAAAGTGAGTGAACACATTGATTACCATAAGTCTTTGTCTTATCGTTAAAAATGAGGAGAAAACACTTCAGCCATGTTTAGCTTCCGTTGCCAAAGCGGTCGATGAGATCATCATTGTAGATACCGGTTCAACCGACCTCACGAAATCGATTGCACAGACCTTCACGGACCGCATCTACGATTTTAAATGGATAGATGACTTCTCGGCTGCGCGTAACTTTGCATTCCGCCAAGCAACCAAGGAATACATTTTATGGTTGGATGCAGATGACATTCTGAAGGAAGAGGATTGCGACAAACTCTTAGCTTTAAAAGATGAACTGGAGCCTTCCGTCGACTCGGTAACGATGTTCTATAATTATGCGTTTGATGAATTTGGCAACCCGATTTC
Organism: Paenibacillus plantarum; assembly: GCF_013141695.1. Classification (GTDB taxonomy): domain Bacteria; phylum Bacillota; class Bacilli; order Paenibacillales; family NBRC-103111; genus Paenibacillus_E; species Paenibacillus_E plantarum. The sequence continues at coordinate 104,521 of NZ_WHNY01000075.1, read as the reverse complement.
CAGATTCAAGCGCAATCGCTTGGTGAAACGAGAGAATCAGTTCAAATGGATTGGAGCGATTCACGAATATTTGGAGGTCAGAGGAAATATTATGGATGCTGACATTACTGTTACGCATTGCAGAATCCATACGAAGAGCGACAGGAATCTCAAGATATTCCAGAATAGACTAATGCGAGGGGAGCCATTCACGCCTAGGGATCTCTATTATTACGCAAATGAATTAAAAGATCATAACAAGTTTAGCAAAGCAATTATTTATTATAATAAATTTCTTGCGACTGGAAATGGCTGGATCGAAGACGAAATCTCCTCCTGCAGCAGGCTAGCCGATTGTTATCATGAGCTAGGCAACAGTGACATGGAATTACAGTCTGTATTCCGATCTTTTCAATATGACAGCCCCCGCGCTGAGTTCTGTTGTCGTCTTGGGTATTATTTTCTAACTCGCAAGCAATATGAAGCGGCTGTGTTTTGGTACAAATTAGCGACAGAATTACACGTACCTACTCACAATTGGGGATTTTCTAATCCTAAATTCTCAACATGGCTGCCACATTTACAACTCTGTGTCTGTTATGACCATCTAGGCCAACACGCAAACGCCTATAAGCACAATGAAATTGCCCGCAGTTACAGACCGAAAGACAAGAGTATAAGCCATAATAAAAAATATCTGGAGTCCGTCCTGCATATCTCGGAAAGCTCCGAATCCACTGAATAAACGACAAACAGCGGCTGCGCCTTATGATACGAGGCACAGCCGCTGTTTATCGTTCACATCAACTTTCTTCATCAATTATGGTACGGTAAATATCAAGATATTTATCGGTCATCCCACGTGTTGTAAAATGCTCGAGTACGTATTCGCGAAGCTCATAAGGGTCAGGAAGTGTCTCATGGATCAATTTATTCGTCATCTCTTCGACAGAGCGGCATATTAATTGTGGAAACCCGCTCATTACCTCAGGAACAGACCCATTTGGCAAGGCCAAGACAGGTGTTCCACAGGCCATAGCTTCCGTCATGACGAGCCCAAATGGCTCCTCAACCAGTGTCGGAAATAACATGCATCTGGCATGCTTCAATAAATCTTGTCGAGCTTGCCCTCCGACTTCACCAACATATTGAATAGAGGGGTTCGATATCGTCTTGGAGAGAATCTCTTTATGGAAATAGTCATGATCATAGACGGGTCCAGCTATAATTAACCTTTGGCCCGCTCGCTCTGCCGCTTCAATCGCATGATGAACGCCTTTATAAGGAATAATAGCTCCAATGAACAGCAGATAATCTCCTTTTTGATCAGAGAATTGAAATTCATCCAGGTTTAATCCGTTATAAACGACGTGATCATGAGGAGTGCCGAACAAGTCCCGATGTCTTTTGCTTAAATAGACGGCATGTTTAACCGGATTGGTTAATGGATTATGAATCGTACAAACCGTCGGTACCGCGAGTTTCTTTTGACCGACAACGGAAAGCTGCGTGTGGTCATGTATGATATCGACCCCTGGCGGCAATGTTAGCTTCACAAAACCAGGAATACGCCACATGTCATGTCCCTCATGTAAATAAGGCATAAGCTTTCCTCGAATCTGACTTCCAAAGGGAGCATATAGTATGACTTCATGCCCCCGTTCAACAAGCTCCTCTGCCAGCGTATAAACAACTCGCTCTATGCCGCCGTATTTGACGGGTGGGACAGGAAGATAATCGGGACTAATCAGTGCAATCCTCATTCCTTTTCCTCCTACAAGATACCCAATGAGATACTACTTCTTACTAATAGGTATATAATGCCGTTCTATTCGGAAAGGCTTCTCGCGCTCTACAAGCTCTGACGGATTGTATCCGAATTGATCCAGCTCTAAACCCGTTATGCCCAACGACCACTTTCTGGAAAAACGTTCAGCATTCGAGTAGGCGCTTGCTGAATAATTCGTTTTGTTCGATTGGAACGTACTTCCTCCATAGTGATGAATGTAAACGTCATTCGCTACCCACAGAATTTGACCGCTGACACGGGCTCGTAAACAGAAATCGTCATCTTCATAATTGCCTGGAAAAAACCTTTCGTCCAGCCCACCTATTGTGCGAATAAGATCTTTATGAAAAAGCATGCAATGCCCAATTAATTTATGTGGAAAGAAGCCTTGATCTTTATGCATCAGGGACCAATGGGCCGCAAAAACCTCCATCTCCGCAGAGGACTTATAAGGAACATTGTAAACGAGCTGCGACCAAGCGACATTATTAGAACGGGGCCCAACGATGGCGATGTTCGGATTTTTTTGAAGGCATCCCAGTAAACGAATCAACCAACCTTCGGTAACAACGGTATCGTTATTCAGCAAACAAATGTATTCACCGTCAGCTTCTGCGATCCCTTGGTTGTTTCCAGCCGCAAACCCTTTATTATCCTGATTACATATGAGCTTAGAGGAAGGAATTGTTTGTAAGTACTCCACAGTACCATCCGTCGATCCATTGTCTACAAACACGAGTTGAATCTTTATGTTGTCATCGGCATGTCGCAAAATACTTTCTACGCATTCTTTCGTAAATTTCAATCCATTCCATGTCAGCATGACTATTGAAATAAGTGAAGGCATCCCGTTTCCCCCTTTCAACTCACCCCTTATAAAATGACCATAATATAAGTATTCATTTGATTTTCATATGGTGCAGGCTCGTTGGAACATGCAAAAAAGCCCCCTTTCCTACTATCGGAAAGAGGACTCACTTATCCTAGCATTCAGCGCCGCTCATCTCATTGGTAAAAAATCGTTTATACTCTTTTGGTGTAAGTTTAATGGCTGATTCGCCTACATAATGGAACTGCAATGCGCGACGTTTCTTCGTAGACAGATTATAAGGCGTACCGTGCTTGAGTAACCCGTGGAACAATAGGATGCCTCCAGGTAATAAAGGCACAGCAACATCCCTCTCTACTTGTACATGGGCATCACATAGTTGCCAGTCACGAATGGCATAATGTGGTGTTGCCCCATCGGCATGCGAACCAGGGATAACATGCATACAACCATTATCAAGCGCTGCTTCATCTAGTGCGATCCACACACCAACCACAGGTTTCTCGTATGCCAAATTCCCATAGGCCATATCTTGATGCCACGGCTTCTCCCCTCCACCATGCGGAGGCTTAAGCAATGCCATATCCTGAACAAGCAGCGGTGTTTCACCTAGAATATCTTGCACGATGGCAAGAATCGCTGGATGCTCCGCAATCCCTCGGAAGCGTTCGTCCACCTTAACGAATTCGTGTACCTTCCTTACCGCTAGTTCCTTCTCTTCGTCCGTTTTCAATTCGCTTTTCGGCTTCGAGAATTGGATGATCGCCCCTTTGTTATCTTTAAAAATAAGATCATACAAAGCTTCTTTCGAATTCTGAATATCTTCTTCATCTAATACATGTTCGACTGCCGCGAAGCCATTTCTCCAATAATCGGAGAGATGTTTCTCATTCCAATTTGTAGCACCTTCAATTTTATCTGCAATACGGTCGTACCGGTAAAGCTTTGCCGAAATTTCTTCAGGAGATTGATCGGTTGGTTCAGTTCTAGGCATAACGGTAACCCCTCCGTTTAAATAATTTAACGATTCATAGCTTTATTATATGAATCGGACATAGTAAAATAAATGCATTCAAGCACCATACAATTTGCACTATTTTACATAGAGGGGCAGTGATCTTGCATGTCAGTTTTCTCATCCCAGGCGCTAGAGCTCAATCGCTATTTCGGTAAGACCATTTGTGAGGTGAATTGGAAATGGAGCAGCCGTGAGAATGACCCTTTTCAAGACTTCGATTTCTGGTATGTATGGGATGGTGAAGGTGAGGTCACCTTAAATAGCAAGCGTTACCACGTGAGTCGCGGCGATTGTTTCCTATTTAAGCCAGGGGACTTGTCCAGTGCGAAGCATAATCCCGAACGTCCTCTGACCGTTACGTATATCCATTTCTCTGCCGAAGGAGATCATTCGTACCCAATGACTCTGCCATCTTTCGTCCATTTCGATCCCGCCGAGTTCCACGAGAGCTATCTAGATCGTTTCGTACAAGTACGACATACCGAAGCGTACGGGCATGAAGAAGAAGCGAAATCACTGCTTAAGCTGATTCTTTTGCTTTTCGAACGTCAAGCACCTGACCATCAACCTCAGGGTGATCCCGCGTCGCGCTCAATGAATCGAGTCATGATGGATATCGCGGCTCACATTCGGCAAGATCCCGGGCGGCAGCATAGCATTCAAGATTTAGCCAAAGAAGCTCATCTATCTCCACGATATTTCTCCCTAAAATTCAAAGAAATCATGGGTCAGACGATTGAATCGTATCTCATTCAGTCGAGAATTGAACGTGCCTCCTATTTACTTAAGCTTGGGATGAATGTCAGTGAAGTCGCTGAGGCGCTTGGTTATCGAAGCATTTATTTCTTTAGCCGCCAATTCAAAAAAGTAACAGGAACGAACCCCTCTCAGCTTCGCTCCTGATAAATATTTTTTGCAACTTTAGCTGAGCGTGATAAAATGTACATTCACGACAGCATCGTGCTAGTACATCAAGGAAGGTTAGGTCATCATGCATTCATCCAATTTATTGCGCTCGTTTAACTTTATGTATTTCGCATTACTTGCCCTCTTCGTCTCTTTTCTACCCGTCTATTTGGACGCGCAGGGACTTTCCACATCACGAATTGGTCTCATCATCGGAACTGGTGGTTTCATCGCCATCTTTTCACAGCCTTTATGGGGCATGATCAGCGATCGTACGAAAACGATCAAAAAAATCATGTTACTTCTTCTCTTCTGTTCCACCATCATCGGGTACTTGCTGTACGATTCCAAGAGCTTTATCGTGCTGCTTCTATTTACGATGCTGCTTTACTTTTTCTTAATGCCGCTGGATCCATTGACAGAAAGCCTTAACTTCCAGACCGCGGAACGCCTTGGCACGAGTTATGGTTCCATCCGTACATTCGGTGCTGTCGGCTACGCTGTGATGTCGTTAATTGTAGGCTATGCGGCGCAATATTTCGGTATTCATAGCTTGGCCTACCTTTTTGGCGGCATTGGTATTTTGAGCTTGATCATATGCTTCGCGCTGCCTGATGCGCCTGTGACTGGGAAACCCATCTCACTGCGCAGTCTGCGAAATTTTCTAAGTAATAAAGAAACCATTTGGTTTATGGTTTTAATCTTCATTTGTGCAGTCCCGCAGCGGATTAACGATACGTTTCTTGGTGTCTATATCCGTGAATTAGGCGGCAGCAATCATTTGGTTGGCATTGCCTTCTTCTTAGCAGCTGGGAGTGAAATTCTAGTATTCGCTATAAGCTTCTGGTGGCTTCGAAAAGGCAAGGAATTAGCGCTTATCTCATTCGCTGCCTTCTTCTACTTCTTGCGCTTCTTCATCAGCGCTTGGGTAACGGATCCACATGTACTTGTTGCGATTCAGCTTCTCCAAACGTTCACATTCCCTATTTTTTACTCAGCTGCGATTCAGTACTTGTATCAGATCGTCCCTGAGGAGTGGCGTGCAACGGGACAAACCGTGCTGGCAATCATCTTCTTCGGGGTCTCGGGTATCGTCGCTTCTTATCTTGGTGGATGGTTCTATCAGACCTTTGGTGTACACACGTTATTTATCTGGGTGTCGGTCTTGTCATTCTCTGGATTCTTGTTAAGTCTGGTGCTGCGTGCGGTCTATCGTAAACAGAAGCTGGCAACCTAAGCTTTTTCTGCTAAAATGATAGGATAGGAAGAAACGGGGGCACATCATGGATTACATTATATTAGATATCGAATTTAACGGCCGCAAGTTTGCCAGTGATTTACCTATGGAAGTAATTGAGATCGGCGCAGTTCGTTTAGATGCTTCTCTTCAGCAAGTAGATGAATTCTCAGCCTTGATTAAGCCAGTATACTTCTCTAAATTGAATGCATTTATTAAGAAGAAAACCGGGATTCCCCAAGAAGATATTGACGAAGCGGCTGGTTTCCGCAAAGTGATTGCCGACTTCTTAGCTTGGCTCGGACGGAGTGAAGAATTGTTGCTTGTCACTTGGGGCGGCGAAGATCTCAAGCGAATCGTGTTTGACACGCGGATGCACAAATTAGATGATACGTATTGGATGGCAGCTCACTATTTCGACTTATTGAAAGGGTTCACCCGCTTCAAAAAAGTAACGAATGACGTCAGCGTCGAAGCCGCGCTGATCGATTTGAACATCGTCGCTGAGGGCACAGCTCACAGAGCGTTAGACGATGCGAAGATGACAGCGGAAGTATTCCGCTCGATCTTCACCGAGCTGGACTTCGATCGTAAGCAGCAGTACGTGGACATGTACACGAATGCCAAGGAACGTAGGCTGATCAAAACAGCCGTAAAAACCATCCACATGCAAAAGGTCGTTCCGACCTGGGAGCTTTTCGTGGAGAAATACTTCGCGGATAAAATAGAAGCAGCCGACGCTAAAAAAGTCGACGAAATGCAGACGCTATTCGCAGCCGAAGTTGCGAAAGGTGTGCCCGCCGCGAAGTCCGCGGTCAATACGGCCGCTAAGGAGAACACAGCTTCGCAGTAGTGCACTGTGTTGTCTCAAACCCATCCCTACTGGGAGGGAATGAGGGTTCACTATTTGTGAAAAAATCGGTTAAATTGTCATCGAAGGGGAACTACAGTGCCTTATTTCTCCGAAAAGCATTATTAATCTCAAAAATTAGCTAGATAGTGCATCTACGTTCCCCTTGGATCCCATATCGACCGATTTCCGTAAAATAGCACACCTACGTTCCCCTTCATCGGTTCATTTTCATGGTCACAAATAAGGAGCTAAGCGCAAATAGCAGCTTAGCTCCTTTCATTTACATATTGAGCTTTCTCCAACGATCACAGCTGATCCACACCTAAACGGTTCGCATAGAAACCGGTGATCACATTGTCTTGGGTCGTCTTGTATCCATTAGACTGTAAGGAAAGTAAAGTATCGGTTAGCTCCATAAACCACATCTCATCCTTGATGCCTAGAGCAATGTCAATCATGCTGCGTACGCCATCTTCTGAATCAAGTCCGCTTATTGGAAGTGTCTTCACACTGGAGAGTTTCACTTCAATTTGATGTCCAATAATGTCATCTTGATCCGAAGCAATGACATGAACGAAGGCGACACCATGCTGCCAAGCGATCGCTCCCACATACCCATGAACCATTTCATCTTCACTTGTTGTTGCGACTACCCAATCACCAATTGCAACATTCAACATACGCCTCGCCACCTTCACTCGAAATGTTAATTCATACTGTAATTATAATAATTACAGTATGAATTGTCAAGTGAAGGTTAACTAAATAAAAGGCATCCACATCACATGGATACCTCCCCTATTTATAACTTATTTCAAGCCAGTTGTTGCAATCCCATCAATAAATTTCTTCTGCGCGAAGAAGAATACAAGTAAGAGTGGAACGGTAGCCATTACAGATGCAGCCATTAATAAGTGCCAATCTGTACCTGCTGTATCGGTGAATAACTTCAAAGCAATCGGTAGTGTAAACAACTTCGACGAGGAGATGTAAATTAACGGATCGAGGAAATCCTCCCAGCTGTGCAAGAAGGTGAAAATCGATAAAGTCGCGAATGCTGGTGTTGCCATTGGCACCATGATGCGCCAGAATGTCTGCCAAGGCGTACTGCCATCCATTTCAGCTGCTTCATCCAAGTCCTTAGGAATCGTAATAAAAAATTGCCGAAGTAAGAACACTCCGAAGATACCGCCTGCCCCTAGCATAGGTGGGATAATTAGCGGGAAGTGATTATTCACGAGCCCTAGCTTAGAGAACCAGATAAAGTTCGGAATAATCGTAACCTCATTTGGGATCATCATTCCGCTTAGAAGAATAAGGAAGAAAACATTTTTGTATGGAAAATTAATCTTAGCAAAAGCAAATCCAGCTAACGCTCCAAAAATACACGTTCCTACCGTTACTACAACCGCGATGTACACACTATTCGAATAATGCGTTATAAATAAGGACTGTACCTTAAACACTTGCGAATAATTGGACCATACAATCGGACTCGGAATCCATTGGGGAGGAAACGAAAATATTTTCGTTTGATCCTTAAGTGATGTGGTCAGCATCCAGACAAACGGCATCAAAATTACGGCGGAGACAATTGTTAGAAACACATACGTTAAGGCATTACCCAACAATCGGATGGATTTATTGCTCATGATGCACCCACCTTTTTCTGAAGTTCCACTGCACCATGGTAAGTACGAGTACTAAGAAGAAGAGGATAAACGCAACAGCAGATGCGTAACCAAATTCATACGTTTTGAAGGCTAACTTGTAGATGTAGTATACAAGCACACTTGTACTACTCCCAGGACCGCCATCGGTCATAACACTGATCTGCGAGAATACTTTCAGTGAACCGATTAAGGTAATAATTAATGTTAGGAATAACGAAGGTGAAATCATCGGTAATGTAATTTTCGTGAACTGTTTCCATTTTGATGCACCATCAATCGTAGCAGCTTCATAGTACATTTTCGGTACATCCTGCAAGGCCGCGAGGAAGATAACCATGTTCATGCCCACTTTTTTCAAAACACTGACGAGAATAACAACTGGCATCACAAGCGTCGTATTGTACATCCAAGCAGGACCCGTAATGCCGAAGAAATGCAGTATCTGATTTACCAATCCAGCATCTGTAGCGAATACATATTTCCACACAATTGCCCAAACAATAATAGATGTGACGACAGGCGTGAAGATAGCAGTTCGGAAGATGCCAACACCGGGAAGTTTAGTCGACAACAATAAAGCAAGTCCTAAAGCGAGCGAGAGATTAAGCGGAATCAGTCCTGCCGAGAAATACAAGGTATGACCCACGGACGACCAGAACAACTCATCATTCGTTAATACGTTCACATAATTATCTACACCAACAATTTTCGTAGCATGCAGGAGCGAATAACTGGTGAAACTAAGTCCAAAGGCACTAATGATCGGTCCAGCCATAAAAATTAAGAACCCAAGCATCATCGGTGCAATAAATAAATAGCCATAGATCGCATTTCTGCGTTTAATTCGACTGAAGTCGTTTCGCTTTTTCGTAACTACTGTTGCAGCTTGCACCTCAGTAGGTGCTGTTCTATACGTATCCATGGTGTTCGCTCCACTCCTTTGTGAGACAATGGCCAAGCTGTTAGGGCTTGGCCACAGTTTCTAATCCAATCCGATTATTCCGCTAGAATAGCATTAACATCCGTTTCCAACTTTTTAAAGATTTCTGGAATTGTCCCTGCTTGCGAATAGATCGCATCGAAGTGCAGCTTCATTTTGTCATCAATTTTCTGGAAGTTGACGAATCCTTGACGTACACGACCACCAGCTATTTGATCTATAACCGCCATTTTCATACTCTCAGGAGAAGGTCCTTGCTTCAAAAAACCTTCTGAATTCAGAACGGTTTTACGGCTTGGCACGAAGTATTGGGACGCGATCGTCGTGTTTTCTTTATTACTTAAAAACTTAAGAAGTTCAATCGCTTCGGCTGTGTTGGCGTTTCCTTTGGGAACCATGTAAGCGGCGTAACCAAGCGTTGTTCCTTGACCGCCTGCTGCTTTCGGCATTGGCGCAATATCCCATTCGAAATCCTTGACTGCTTTAGCTTTACCCATATAGCTTAGCAAATCTTGTTGCATACCAATTTTACCGGATTCGAACCCTGTTTGGTCACCTGGCTTCGGATGAACCTTCGTTTTGAACATAGAATCACTGAAGAATTGAAGAGCTTGCTGGCCTTGTGGTGTATTCAAAGCAACTTTTTTGCCATCTCTGGTGAAGAAGTCAGAACCGTATGCCCATACCAACGTTTGTAGAGACTCAAGCCAGCTTCTTCCCCATCCACCTGGACGAATCAAGTTCATCCCGTAGATCCCTTTATCGGGTTGAGTAATCGCGATCGCCGCTTTGTTCATTTCATCATAAGTCCAGTTGCCTTCTTTGTAGAGTTCAGTAGGTGTTTTTAAGTTTTTCGCTTTGAATAAATTTTTGTTGTAATAAATCATGTTCGGAGGTGTTGAGAAAGCCACACCGTACAGTTTGTCATTTTTAGTCACTAATTCTAATGAGGATGGAATGATATCGCTCATATCAAATGCCGCATCTGATTTGATGGCAGAAATATCTTCCATCTGCCCTGCTTCAAGAAATTGTGGAATGCCTCTTTCCAGCATCCAGATCAAGTCTGGCGCTGTTTTGGAAGCGAACATAACGGACATTTTCTGTAAGTAATCTGCGGATGGAATAATCATAATTTCGACACTTACGTTTGGCTTTGTCTTCCTATAATTTGCGATCATGTCCTCATACATTTTCTTTTGCTCTTCAGTTCCCCAAATGCTCATTGTTAGCTTAACGTCTTTCGCTGGCGCTTTCGTTGTAGCTGCCGTGGAGCTTGATGGTGATTTGGATACTGTAGCAGCCGTATCTTTCGTTGAACTGCAGCCTGCAATGAAACTACTAACTAACATAACGGTTGTCGTTAAGAGTAGAGCTCTCTTCATTGTGTTTAGTCCCCTTTTCATTTATATGGTGTGAAGCGCTTTCATAAACTTATTATAAACCCAGCCCAATTGTAAGATAACGACACAAAATCTATAAAAGGTTCAAAATAGCAAGGCCTTTTGCTTCTTAGAACAAACCAACTACTGATCTCGGAACTCGGACGGTGTACACCCCGTATGCTGCTTAAACAGTGAAGCAAAATATTTATGATTGGCAATGCCACACATCATCGCGACCTCAGAGACCTTCAGTGTCGTTTCTTTCAACAGTTTTCTCGCCTTCTCCATACGGCGTTCTGTTACGAAATCAGACAAATTCTGCCCCGTTTCCCGTTTGAACATATTAGACAAATATTTCGGGTTGAGATAGACGCGCTCCGCAAGAAACTGTAAGGAAATATCCTGATTGAGATATTCATTCACGAGCTCTCTTACTCTTCGAATCAATAAGCGATCCGTATCATCAGGCACATCAGCCACTGTAGCTTTGGAATTGGGCTGCTTGGTTATATGAAGCTGTAAACTAATTTTCTGAAGAACCTGGGCTAACTCAACACGTTCGATGGGCTTCAATAAATAATCACTTACCCCATATCGCAAAGCTTCTCTTGCATATGTAAACTCATCATACCCACTAATGACAACGAAAAGGAGATTGGGATGCGACTCCTTCGCTCTTTTGATCAAATCGATCCCGTTCATTTCACTCATACGAATATCCGTAATGATCAAATCGACCTGATCCTGCGTTTTCAACCAATCCAACGCCTCACGGCCATTACTTGCTTCTGTAATTCGAAGTTTCGAGGTAATGACATCTTCAATGATTTTCTTAAGCCCTTGCCTGATTTTCAACTCATCTTCGACTAACAAAATATGCATGTAATCTATTCCTCCCACTGAAATGGTATACGAATGCAAAAGGAAGTGCCTTCGGGACCCGTGTGTGCAATGGACAAACCGTATGTCTCGCCATATAAAATCACTAGACGTTGATGAATGTTACGCAGGGCAAAGCCTTTTGACTTCTTATCTGATAGTAAACCTGATTGTTGACGTTCTGGCTCAATTAAGCGTTGCTCAACGAGTTTCCTGCGCTCTGGATTAATGCCCTTGCCGTTATCTGTGACATATACATAGAGATCCTGACCCTCGGCTTTGGAGGTAATCTGTATCGTAATCGGCTCCTTGCCAAGACCGTGTTCGATCGCATTTTCCACTAAAGGCTGAAGAATAAGCTTCGGTACCATCGCATACTCGTGTGAGAAATCCACAAGGATTTCTGCGCTCAGCCGATCTTCTAGTCGGAAGCTTTGGATATTCAAATAGTTTTGGACAAACGCCAACTCATCCTTCAAATACACGAATCTTTCTTGTTTATCCACCGTATACCGTAGCAGCTTTCCTAAACTCGTGATAACTTGAGATAACTCATTATTCTGTTCTTTCACCGCGACCATATTGATGGATTCCAATGTATTATACAGAAAATGTGGATTGATCTGACTTTGAAGCGCATTCAATTCCGAGTCCTTCTCCCGTAACCTGAGCTCATACATCTCTTTAATCATGATATCTAGCTGAGTAACCATGCTGTTAAAGCCTTCTGTCAAGGAACCAATCTCATCATTCGAGTAAACCGTAGCTCGTTCTTGAAAATCACCACCTTGAACACGCCGCATTTTGCGTTGTAAATGATGGACTGGCTTAACCAATCTATCCGAAGTAAACAGTGCGGCCGCAAAAGCAAATATGAGCGAAACGACTGAAATCCATAAGGTGAAGCTGGTCAGCTTGCGCGCATCCGTCAGGAGATCCTCCTTTGGAATCGTACCGATAATCTGCAGGCCACCGTACCCCGTGGTACGCAAGGATGTGATGATATCTGAAGAATTAGTACCGATAATATCATCAAAGGAAGGAAGCGTACCTGCTTGTGTAAATGGGTAAATCGGCTGCAAGCTTTCATTGAATACATACAATTTACTGTGTGTTGACACTTTAACCGTGGACAAAATTTTCTCAAAGCCTTTACTCGTCAAATCAACTTTCACATAGCCTAGCTCGCGATTCGTAAGCGGATCCTTAATCAATCGTGCAAAAGACAATGCTTCCTTCGGTTTATTCCGATAGTAATTCCACTCCACAGGAGGAAGAATGACTAATCCACCGTCCTTCTGCTTGACTTGCTCCATCCAATTCGAGGAATTAGGCTCCCAGTTTCCATTGATCGTTTCCGTCAGATTGCTGAACAACGTCCCATCCAAGGCAAAAATGAATACACCTTCTAACTCCGTCCGATCAATAATAATCGAAGCAATAAGTTTACTCATTTTGACCTCCTCTTCAATGCTTTTGTAACTGCCACTAGCTGTAGTGATTTTATGTTTTTCCAAAATTTCCAATAAATTCGTATCATAATACATCGCAATCGTGATTCGCTCGATATCCTTCACATAGCGTTCTAAATTAATCGACAACTGCTCTACAATTTGATCCGAGTATGTTTTAGCCTCTCGCTCGACATTGGCCGAATACTTCTGATAGGTTAAATAACCACTAAATAAGAATGGTAGCGTTATCATAAAGCAAAATAAGACCAGAAATTTCGTCCGTAAGGACACGAACGGCGATTTATTTATCTTCACAAGCTTCCCCCGCTTCAAATGTGTGCTAGTATTGTAGGAAAGTATAAATTGTCCCTGTTAAATTTACAAGACAGTTCTGACATTTTAGCGTCATAGGAATTAGAACGAAAAGCTATCCAACTGTAGACTCTTCTACGTTTGGATAGCTTTATTTACATCTTTTAGAACTTAACTTACTCAAACCTATACGGTAAACAGCTTTTTTTCCGATACTGGTCTTTTTAAAGTAGGCAGGTGTAGAGATTCCAGTGAAAGAACCTCATCCATTTCAGAGATTTGCATTAGAGCCGCAATAAGCTTTTCCTGCTTATGAATTTTCAGTTTGAACAGCATTTGCACGGCTAGCTCCAAACCATTCTCCTCTTCCGTCCCCGATGCTCTCCTATCCGTATGAGGTATCATGTGTAAATTAACAATTTGTAGCTCATATTTGCCTAATATCGTTGCTACCCTGCCCAGAGCTCCGGGAAAATCGATAATTTCAATAACCACTTCATCGTATCGTCGATTTCTAAGTAAATGCTTCTCCCATTTATTCAGTACAAATAAGCTGATTAATACAAGAAATGTGCAGAGCAAGGCACCCATGTAGAAGCCGGCACCTACGCTCAAGCCAATGGCAGCTACAACCCAGACTGAGGCCGCTGTTGTTAAGCCTTTAATCAGATTGCCGTTGCGCAGGATGGCACCCGCTCCAAGAAAGCCAATACCGCTGATGACCTGTGCTGCTAAACGTGCAGGATCCATGCGGACATTGGCTTCATTAACAAATTGCGAGAAGCCATAGATGGACAGCAGCATGATCATAGCTGAACCGAGGCATACCAGAATATGAGTACGGAAGCCTGCCGCATGATTGCTCCATTCCCGTTCAATTCCGATGATGCCTCCAAGCACAACTGCCAGTATCATTCGAATGGCCAGTTCCAAATGCGTGATTTCCCATACGCTTACCGTAGTAAACGCCATGCAGGCCGCCTCCATTTTGTTGAAATATCTCCTGCATCGCAGACAGCGAGTTTAAACGAACGTTAAGTGCTTAACGTGGGCCCAAAATTCACCAATGTCCACCATATCGCATAGGACCTCTCCAGGCGAATGGATTGGCGACAGTGAGCTCCGTCTCTATATAGCTCGATTCTGTCCGTTTTAGCTGGCATAGACCTTCAATACCTTCTTCCCTCAATTCAGGAAACCGTCCTGCCAGAGCTTCCCTCATTTCCAAAAGCTGAGTCCTGCAATACTCAGCGCTGCTGGAAAGATCCTGCTGCTCATAGGGATCTATTTCCAGATGGAACAATTGTTCTCGTCCGTCGCATACATAATATAAATATTTCCAGTCTTTATTAACTACCATGTACAATCCGTCTCGATCATTCATGTAACCGAATATCCAATTACGCTCCGTACGAATGCTTTCTATATCCAACAAGGAACGGCCATCACGATTTCGATCCTCATCCTTCAGGCAGCCTGCATACTCAAGCACCGTCGGATATAAATCTGCAAGCGTTATCGGAGTATCAACTACTTCCGATGGGCTTAACTGACCACCATAACCTTTAGGTGGCTTAAGCAAAAAAGGTACCCGCGTTGATGGTTCATAGAAACAGGTTTTGTGAAACAACCCATGATCCCCAAGCATCTCTCCATGATCCGAGGTGAAAATAACAAGAGTATTATCCCAAAGGTTCTGGCCTTTCATTTCACCGAACAGGCGTCCCAATTCATAGTCAATATGCGTAATCTGGGCATAGTAATGCTTTCTTGCCATGCTAATAATGTGTGGCGGAAGCACGTCCAACTTATGGCTTCTTTTCCTTGCCCGAACCCATTCAGGGGATGCTTCCCCTTCACTCCAGTCGGATTGAACAGGCACCGAAATGGGGATGCCGTCATAAAGACGAACGAAGGACTCCGCAGGATCAAAGGGTGGATGCGGATCTTCAAAGCTGGTCCACATAAAGAAAGGGGTATCCTCGTCCCGCTGCCGCAGGAAGTCAATAGATTCTTCAACGGTCCAATGTGTGGACGTATACGGGATGGGTACCGAGTTGAATACGGGGTATACCTCGTTTCCACCTATGCCATGCCCTCGGTACGTACCTCGAAATTCCGTAGTTTCCAGGAAGTTAACATAATCTTCAGGCACTAACCGCATCCGTTCAAAGCCATTACGGTTACGTGGAGGGGTAAATTGCATTTTACCCGCTGCATGGGTCTGATATCCTGACGCCAGCAATCTCCCGGGCAACGTATCCTCAGGTCTCTCGGGAATACGGTGGTGACCATTAGAGGCCACTCCATGGCTGTATGCCGACCTGCCTGTCATGATCGTCGTTCTCGATGGTATACATAGTGGACAATCCACATAAGTCCGGCTGAACTGGATACCCTCATTGGCCAACTGATCCAGATGAGGGGTCATAACCGGATGAGAGGATTGGGCAATACCTAGACAATCGGCGCGTTGCTGGTCTGTTGTTATTAGCAGAATGTTCGGCCGTGGTTTCATATGTGATGTCTCCTTTCTCAATTAAAAATCCGTGATGGTTGATCCAACTTATCTCATCGATACCCAGCGCAATGCTGCTTTACCCCTCTCGATTTGTATTAAGCGCTTACAAGTCAATTATATAGCTTTCAACTACTCCGCTGTAATGACACGATTTCCATAATTGGTTCAAAATCGCAAGATGTTTATTGCTCCCTATACACTGTGGACGTACAACCGTCGTCTTTAAGTTCAAATCTCAATATAGTAAAAGTACCTCAATAGTTTTTGGTTACTTACTGACGTCATTTCTGACATTTCCGTTTAAAAAGCTACGTACATTGTCCACAGCCGTTTCTATGAGCCTTGCTCGCGCTTCTCTGGTGGCCCACGCGATGTGCGGGGTAATGATACAATTTCTAGCCTGCAACAGCGGATTGTCAGATTTCGGCGGCTCAACGGCCAATACATCCAGTGCGGCGCCCGCAATGAGACCTTCATTGAGCGCATCGGCCAAATCTGCTTCCTGAATGAGGCCGCCACGCGACGTGTTGATGAGCAGCGCCGTCCGCTTCATATACTGCAGCCACTCTCTCCGGATGAGTCCGTCGGTCTGAGGTGTCAGTGGACAGTGCAAGCTAATGACGTCCGCTTCTGTAAACAACGTGGACATATCCACCCATTGGACGCCATCCATAGGATCTGGTTGCTTTTTACCACTGCCCACAGCGATGACGTTCATGCCGAACGCCATCGCAATTCGGGCTGTCTGCTGACCGATACGTCCGACGCCAATGAGACCTAGCGTTTTACCCGACAGTTCCATGAGCGGATGCCGAACGAAGCAAAAGTCAGGACTGGACACCCAATCCCCGGAGTGGACTGCATCGCTGTGCACCTGAACTCGGTGGCACATCTCCAGCAGAAGTGCGAAAACGTATTGTGCCACCGAGGGGGTGCCATATGTTGGCACATTGGTCACATGAATGCCCCGCTCGCGGGCAGCCGTTGTGTCGACGATGTTGTAGCCAGTTGCGAGCACGCCGATATAAGCCAGATTATCCAGCTTGCGGATTGTATCCGCGCTGATCAGTGTTTTGTTCGTAAGCACGATGTCGGCTTCCTCTATGCGTTCTACAATGTCTTCAGGAGCCGTGCGGTCGTATACCGTAACATTCCCTAATTGATGTAATGCTGCCCAGGAGAGATCGCCGGGATTCAGGGTGTAACCATCTAAGACAATGATGCGCTTCATAGAAATTGGCCTCCTTTGTAAAGGTCATTGGTTGTAACGGAGGGAATAGGTTTGGTGCGACGGATGAGCCTCATGACACTCCGTGTGACGCAGCTTAAATTCCGCGTCGCATCGCGTATGCATACTTCCAGACTTGCCGGTGCTTGCAGCGTCGCAAAACAGCCCGTAAAATGCTCGTGGAGAGCCTCGCTCCCCGGCCCCAGGCTGCCCGAAATAAGCACAACCGGCTTCCCTGCCGCCGCAGCTTGCTGCGACACATACATAGGCAGCTTGCCCAGTAGTGTCTGTCCATCACTTTGCCCCTCGCCCGTCAGCACCCAGTCGGCTGCTGCAATCTTGGCCGGGAGTCCGGCGAGCTGCCCGATCACCCTCGCGCCGGAGCACAGTCTGCCGCCGAGCATAATCAGCGCGAAACCGAGACCGCCTGCTGCGCCTGCTCCAGGGGCGTTTGAAGCCGAAGGTGCATCTTGCTCTCCGCTTCCTCTGTACCGCAGTGAGGCTTCTACGATCTGTGCATAGCTTCGCAGGCTGCTGTCGAGCTGCGACACCTGCTCAGGCGTGGCTCCCTTCTGCGGTCCGAATACGTGCGAAGCGCCATGCGGCCCTAGCAAGGGATTGGTAACATCACTTGCGATCGTGATATCGCAGTCTGCCAATCTGGCGTCAAGCCCAGTAAAATCAACCGAGACAACTCGCGGCAAGTCACGCCCGAAACCCTCCAGCCGCTGCCCATCAGAATCATAAAATGCTCCCCCTAAAGCAGTTAGCATCCCCATCCCGCCGTCGTTCGTCGCACTGCCGCCAAGGCCGATGACGAAGCGGCGGTAGCCCAGATCTAACGCCGCCAGCACAGCTTCCCCCAAGCCGCGGGTTGTCGTCAGGAGCGGGTTGCGATCTGTGACAGGGATCAAGGTCAACCCGCACATAGCAGCCGTTTCTAGAACAGCCACAACCTCGTCTCCTTGTGGGACAACTCCTATCATCGCTTCTATTCTATTGCCTAGCGGACCAGATACATTTACTTGAATCAGTCGCCCACCGGCAGCGGCAACAATGGCGTCTACCGTTCCTTCGCCACCGTCCGCCATCGGTACGTTTACAATGGTAACACCTTCCATTTCTCCTTCGATTGACTGCTGCATAATACGGCATACCTCGAACGAAGTCAGACTTCCCTTAAAGGAGTCCGGTGCAATCACAATGTTCATGGATTACACCCTCGTCATGTCATAACTTAATTCTTCCTGCGGCAAATAGGCGTCATTATCTCTCAGCGTACAGATTAGTGTCTCTGTATTTAGCTCGCAAGCGGCTTGACCTGTTTTAATTGCTTGTACCGCAGCCGTTCCTGCCGCTTGCCCCATCATTGAGGCAGCAGGTTGCACCCGTATCGAACCATGCACTTGCACATCGCTGGAAACGCAGCGGCCTGCTACCCATAAGTTGCGCCAACCCTTTGGCACAAGGATGCCATATGGAATTCCGAAGCACTCCCCGACGCCTAGACGCCCCATTTTTTCAAACTCTTCATAGTATCGATTATATTCCTCTTCTGAGTTGTTATAAGGATGAATATCTATGGATTTGTTGAACATACCGATCTGATCCGGGAATTGTCTTCGGGCAAAATAGTCATGCACATTCAATTCGTATTCGCCAACAATTCGGCGTGATTCGCGTATTCCAAGCAGAGATGCAGTCGTTACGTGCTCGATGTTTTCAAATCCAGGTACATATTTTCGGTAAAAATCCATGTACTCCCTCGCCAACTTCCGACCGAAGATGATACCTTCAGTTAAATCTTTGCAGCGAAGGGCGTTTAAATTGAATAAATGACCACCATTTAAATAACCAACCGTATGATTAACTTTGGCCATACCCGGCAAGTGCCGATCTGGTTGTGAGAAATGACCGTCGGCAAGCGCTTTTTCCAGCATTTCCTGCTGGATTTCATAGGAGCGGCCCTTTGTCTGATCCCAATTAATCCCGGTAAAAAGCGATGCCAGTGTCGCAGGCATAATTCCGGGCGTATCACGCCCCGCCTCCCGGCACTCCACGCCGCACAGATGAGAGAGAATAGCATCGCCTGTTGCATCGACGAATGTTTTTGCCTTCACATAGGTAAATCCTTCGATGTTATGCAGAACAACACCGTTCACGGTTCCTTTAATAACGTCTGCATCTGCATCGACGACTTTAGTGAAGAAGCACAGCTCGACACCTGCATCTACACATAATTCATCGAGAACAAGCTTGTAACCCTCAACCTGGAAAGCTGTCCATTTATGATACGACTTGCGCCAAGCATCAGGGTCGATGTCTGGACGCAGTAACTGACGCGCATACAACGTCTCGACGATTTCGTTCATCAAGCCACCGACAAGCCTCCGCTCACCGTTCGCCATGGGGTCGAATGCTGTCACTAGACCTGATGTCCCCATCCCTCCCAGACATCCCGTGCCTTCCACCAGCAGTACTTTTGCCCCAAGCCTGGCTGCGCAGATGGCAGCTGCCGCTCCAGCAGGACCGCCTCCGGCAACAATGAGATCATAACAATCTTCTAATACAGGAATGCTCCTTTGAAATGTGTACGTTGTCATATAGACCTCCTATTTAAACAAAAATTCAACCGGTTTAAATTAAATTTAATATAATTAACAATACGTTGTCAATGCTTAGCGTATTAATAAATTGTATTTTTTAAGCAATTGGTTTAAGCTTTTTAAAAAGATGTATACAGGAGAGTTGCATGCCGACGATTACAGATATTGCTAAGCTTGCTAAAGTGTCAAAATCAACCGTTTCTTTAGCACTCTCGGACGATCCAAGAGTAGCCGTCAAGACCAAACAGCTCGTTCTTCAAATTGCGGAGCAGCTGGGATACGTACCGAATCGAATGGCTGTAGGTCTTAGCAAATCTCGAAGCCGACTGATAGGTGTTGTTTTTTTTAACCCACTGGAGGAAAGTGTAGAGAATTTATTCAGTGATACGGTTATGGGAATTAGCGTCAATGCTATGCGTTTCGACTACAATGTTGTTCTGTTCGGATTCTCTGATCAAGACTACGCAGATGTTGCGAAAAAAGTACTTCTCGCCAATGTGGATGGTCTTATTGTTATCTCCACTGTTCCACAGTTGGATGGCTTTGCCGATCTTACCAAGCTTAATCTTCCAATCGTTTTTATTGGTAAGCGTAAAGTTACCGACGTTAATCCTCAGGATATGCTGGTTGTAGCAACTGACAATTGGGGTGGCGGCCGCTTGGCAGCCGAACATCTCCAAGGGCTTGGACATGAGAAGGTAACGGTCCTATTACCCGATGCTCCCACACCATGGGAGGAGGAACGCGCCCACGGGTTCCTGTCGGTGTCATTTCGAGAAGCGCACAAGTTACACATTCATACATCTTCTTCCCTATCCGAATTGCATGAAAGCGGAAGTATCGAAGATTTATCTGGAAGCGCGGTTTTCGCTGTTTCGCCGATTGTTGGGCTAAACATCTTGAGACAAGCACGCGCTGCCAATATAAGGGTACCTCACGATCTGTCGGTCATGGTATTCGACGATTTCTCCTCTGCACCGTTCGAAACACCATCACTTACCGTCATCAAGCAAGATATGAAATCACTTGGCAAGTTGGCGCTCCAGTTGGCAATCGATCGAATCGAACGTACAATGGCGCTGCCAGCCCAACTTCTTGTTGCAACAAAGTTAGTGGAGCGAGAGTCGTGCTTGCCGCGCACTTGAACTGCGCATCAACTATGAAAAATAATCTACTTAGCTGCGAATAGGAACCTGCTTCTGCTAGGTTCCTTTTTGCCATTATGAGATTATGGAACTCTTCCTCGTGACCCATGCAATTCGCAGGTAGGACCTGGTAATTTTATAGGAAATAGGCGGGGTAGCAAAAGGAAGCCCTAAGGCTTCCTTTTACATAGCTCCTCTTATGGTACCGGCTCAAACTTCACAGCATCCGCGACGACGACGCCATTCACACCGTCTGTTCGAATTTTGACATAACCGGTTGAACCTGCCGCGAAAGAGTAGGAACCAACAAAGTTCCATTGACCACCAAGCGATGTCTGATCGATGGAGGCTGGCGCTGTTCCACCAGCATGCACAATATCTACCGGAATGTTCGTTGCACGATTGAAATGGGCTGGCCACCAGATATAGACGTTATACATGCCTGATCCTGTTAGAGGTGGTGTGAAGGTAACGCTTTTCGTACCTCCATCTGTGTTAGTGCTAGTAACATAATTATAATTGGTTAAATATTTATCCGTTGCTGAGTTATTAGAATCCCAAGTGCCTACCTTAATCACGCCTGTTCCTGCGTTATCTACAACAACCGTGGTAGGTGCCTGCGTCAGCGTGAAGTAATCCAACTGCAGTCGGTATCCTGTAGCGCTAGCGTTCTTGCCCGTTGTCGTAACACGGAACAAGTAGCTGCCTGGATAGCTGAAGTTGTATGAACCGAACTGAAAATCCTTATATTTCTCTGTTGTTGACCAAAACGTATCAATCGGCGTACCGATATTCACACCATCGATTGATAGCTGGATGATACTATTGTTAGTCGCCTTCATAACACGGCCGATGACGTTATACGTACCGGCTTGTGTCACATCCAAGCTGAATTCTGTATAGTCATTTACACCCGCATGGTTGAAGCCAAGCTTCTTGCCACCGCTGGCGTTCGTATCGTTATAGACGACGGTGGAATGCGTCTTAGCATTAACAGGCAGAGTTTCTGCCTCATATGGAACCGGCAACGGAATTGGAGACGGATTGGCCGTCTGCGTACCCGTCAAGCCGAATTTCACCTTGTAAGCTTTGCCTGCCGAGTCTTTTACGTTCACCTTGAATTTAAGCGTAGGAGTATACTGCAAAACCGTTACCGCATCATCCTTCGAAATGAGGTTTTTCGCAGACTTTGCGACTTCGATATAGATGTGACCCGTGTTATCTTGTGTCGGGTCTGATACCGAAACCTCGTAATCGCTCGACGTTTCCCGCGTCATGACCGATGATTTAGAATCAGACGTTACTTCGCCAACCGTCTTCCGCGCGTCCTTCCAGAAGTTATAACCGGTAATTTTGAGTCCTGTTTCCTTGACCGCTTGCGCATCGCTGGAATTCTCCAGAATAGTAATATTCGGCGATGTCGCGTAACTTGCCACTTGTGTGCTCGTTTTATTCGGAAGCAGGACGTAAGAATACGTGCCATTCGTTGGATTTACACCATGATCGAACCAAAGTGCCATGTAATTGCGCGTGTAATCGGTGTTCGGAGGATCATTCCCATTGATGTCATCCCAACTACCTACTCTCGCTTCGCGAAGTCCCTTGACCGTCGAGCCTCCTGGGAAGTAGTAGCCGATGTCCGAACCGGATACGTTGCCGCCTAGATGAATATAGTTCGTGCCCGTCATCGTCTCCGCCCACCCGAGCGTAGTTGGTTTAGCGACGCCATTTACGGTAAGGGCATTATCGCCTGACGTTTTGATCTTCCGATTTTCGACAATCGTCTCCGTAGCAACGCCGTCTGTACTGTTAATATCGGTACCAAGCGCCACGATTTCATCATCGAACATGAACCACGATTTTTTGGCTTTCAATGTTAAATCTACGGTAGATTCATTAGACTCGCGAAGCGTTGATTGATACTGCATGCCTGTAACGCCGTAAAGCCCAAGTATGTCTGTTCCACCAGCAAATGAGTGTATGCCTATTTGGTTGGCCTTTTGGCCGACGCCGCTAAGCACGGTCGTTCCCGGCATCCGGTAGTTGTTCACAGTCGGCCAGAAATTGTCGTTGAATTGGGTCACATCGTTATTATAAAGCGTAGTCATCCCATCAGTGACGTGCCAAATGTTGTTAGGTTCGCTGTTGAGGGCCTCATAATTCATCATGCGATCCGAGTACATACCGACATTGAACCCGTAACCTGGTCTCAACTGTACGACACGATCCATGCTCGCGAATTGCTTGTATTTAATCTGCTCAGCCCGTGGTGTAATGGCTGAATCATTCAAAATACTTTTGGCTTCTGTGAGCAGCCACATGGATGCATCTTTATAAAAATGTTTGGCTGGATCTACCTGCAGCCAGCTTTTGACTATGCTCTTGTAGACGGCGGCATCCGTACTTGTAGCTGTGTAAGCAAGCTGGATAAGCGCGCTGACAACTTCACCACTCGCGAGGTTATCCTCCGAATAGTATCTGGATATTTCCCTGCCGCGAACCGTATCCATGAAATTTCCTTTGTAGATCAATGGCTCAAAGGAGTCGTAGATCCACTTATATACGTTCGCGAAGTTAGGATCCGTCACTGCCCAAGTTGAGCCGTCGAGCAAATACGTGATTTCGGCAAGACTTTTAATCAAGCTTGAACCGTACCCACCCGCATAAGCGATATTTGTATGCTGAATAAACGAACCGTCTATATAGAATCCATCGCCTGACGTGACATAAGGAAGAAACGCGCTCATGCCATCACGAGCAGATGCGAGCGAAACAGCGGCTGGTACATTATTTTTCGCAAGAATGGCTGAGATCGTACACACTTGGACTTCCCACATCAGATTAGCACCGGACATGGCGATATCTTTCTGGAAAAAATTCACTGCTGCTACATTCTCGTCAATTTGTGTCTGTGTTAAATCATCGTACATAAGGGCTAAGAGGTCATTCAACGCTAGGGGATCGCCTACTTCCCTGTACCACCAGTTCGATCCGGTTGTCGTTGAGCCAGCATAATAGACGCGGCCATGCAACCAATCCAAGCCATCGATAATCGCAGCCTTTAAGCCAGTATCTCCCATGAGTGGCGAGCCGTACGTACGGTATGCCAAGGCCATATCGACGAGAAACTGATAGGAATACATCGTGTTCTCTGGGTAATTTTTGCCTATCGAATAATGATTCCAAAGCTTATCCCGATTGACTACAGCTGATGTATACATCGTATCCCAAAGCCCCTGCGCTTTAGATGTGATCTGGGCGATTCGTGCCGCATTATCAGTGTCGGTTAGTGAATACGTCGTCGGACTCGTCAACATTTTCACGTACTTTTCCCTTAATACATCGAACTCGTCGGATGCATGTGCTTTCTTCGTATCAACTGGGACCAATAGTGATCCGCAAGCAATCAGCAGGGCTAAGCTAACCATCACTACTCTTTTAATTATTACAATCCGCATTCCTTATACCTCCGATAGGTTAATGTGGTATTGATGTCATCTCATGTTGTTCAGAACTCAATGCCTCCTTCCGTTGTGGCGTTACTAGAAAAGAGAAGCTGCATTTCCAAAATCAAACAACCTTTGGAAGCGCTTTATTCTTTTCTAAAACTCATTTTATAGATTGTAAGCGCACCAAACAATCCTCCTCATGCTAGATTTGGTTCAATCTATCCATATCTACATCAGTACCTGCCAACACTGTCTACCAAATCACAGATCCCCCTGCAAGCAGCGTCCAAAGAATTATTTTCTCTATAATCACATTTCCAACTCCGCCATCTGCCTTTGACAACCAGGTAAACCGGACACACATATGCCTGCTCGCCATACAAATATCGAAATGTGATCCCTAGTTTATCATTTTACAAGTTACTCTCAACATTTTATAATAGAATCATGTGTTCTTATCGTTGGTATCTAAAGGAGTTTACTCATGTCTTCTAACCCCGTATTGAATGATGACCAATGGTCGAAATTGCTTGAATATGTGGCCGAAACGTACAACGAAGTTACGTTAAGTCGGGGCTTTCATTTTTATAAACAGCAAATGGTAACGTCATTGAATATCACTACAGAGCTGAGGAAGGTTAATGCTGTCGTGGAGGAGTTTGGCGAGAAATGTCAGGTTGCGCTTGACCTGAATCAATTGAAAGCCAGCTCTTGCACCTGCCCTGTTAAGACATCCTGCAAACATGTGGCGGCAACCTTAATGGAGCTGGCAGATCGCCAAGGCTATCCAGCCTCCCAAATCATGAATGCCAAGATGGCCTTGAAACGCGTAGCTGCGCAATCCTCCAACGCATCAAATTTGGAGCAACTTCCAGGGATGACTGTTGATGGTTGGCACAAGTTCATGGAGCACTACACCTTTCACCTCAAGCCCTCCTATGATCAATGGAACTATGTAGAATTGCTGAGGGGGCAATTCGTAAATCTCAAGCGGAAACCGGTTGCCTTCTCTGAAACGGACCTGTTTTATTTCGAATTCCATCAGCGATTGTTCATTTTACGCAAAATCGTAGAGCAGAACGCCCAAGCTGGTGTCACCTTTTTCACGGCTGCAACCGTCTATCATTTGAGTGATGAGCTGGATGAGTGGTTGAAAGAAACGGCCAAGACGTTGAATTTTGGGCAGCATGAGCAGAGATTAACGCAGACTTCCGCTTATCTTCGCGCGCAAATGGCGATCGAATCGCCGAAGAAGCTGCATCACTTTAGGGTGTTTTCGACGTTCTGGGCTTATCATGTTGCGGCTGAGGAAAGCCGGATCGCTTCGGAGTTAACGGCTTTTGAAGAAATGGAAGCGGCAGACCTGTCCTTTTCGCTATGTGCAGGACGAGCGTATCTGTATCTTCGTCAAGGGAACTCACACCAGGCCTGGGATACATTAATCTCACACGCAACATTCAAGGAAGCGCCAACGCTTCTGTTCGTACCGTTCCTTGACTACATGAAGCACGCTCAGGATTGGCAAGAGATGGTTCATTGGTTGCGTAGATTGAGTTCTTTCTATCAAGGAAAAAGACATCTCGAAGTTGACGTCTACGTCTCCTATTGGAAGCTGGTGGTCGCTGAACTACCTGAAGCCGAAGCTGACATGTGGCAGTCGTTAGGAGAGCTTTTGCCAACCACGTACCGCATAATTGAAGACCTCTACTATGAGAAGCGCCAATGGAAGCCGTGGATTGAGATGCAAATTGCACAGGGCTACGACCCTTTTACACATCGCGTTCATGTGCTGCAACCCATTGAGAAGGAGTCTCCTGAGCTACTACTACCTTATTATCATCAAGCGGTGGAGCACTATATTCGACTCAAAAACCGACATGACTACAAATCGGCCGTACGGCTCCTGAAACGATTGGAAAAGGTTTATAAAAAAATGAAGCAACCCGAACGCTGGGAAGCATTCTTCACCCGATTCGTCAGTCGGTTTAGCAGGCTGCGCGCATTGCAGGAAGAATTGAAGAAAGGGAAGCTGCTAGAATGAGCACCAAACTGCACGAAATGTCGCTATGTATGTCCCTAACAGATAGTGGAGATGCCTTGCTCTGGGGTTTCAAAGATGGCCGAGATGTCTCTGGTGACCACTTCCGCAAGCTCTTATTCACATGGCATGAACCTTCGCTCTATGGCACTTTATTAGAAACGCAGCAAGCAGGCGAACTAGTCGTGACGATTCTCCCTGCAGAGCAGGTTCTTGCCTTCTTTGCCGAGCCGAATTTCATGGATATTGTCCGTTGGGAAATGGGTACAGAGTCTTCAAAGACGATGTTCCGTCTTGCTCCACTTCTCTATCAAGCTGCTCAGAAAGGGCACTATATACCAAGCTATGAGGATTTCCGCAATGGTCAGTTAGTATGGACTTGGGATCGGAATGCGGATGAACTTGCGGATGTGGATTCGCGAATGCTCGAGTCCATCGATGACCTTGGCGAAACTGGTTTACGCGCTGCCTTTTCGGCTGCAGTCGTAGAAGCTCATTATGCGGATGCGACGGCAATGGCCGATTTACGTCGCGATTATCCGGCTTTATTTTCGGCGAATCGGAAGACGAACACAGCCGACGATTCTCCCGCCGCTTTTACGGAAAATGAATGGCTCTCAACCATGGGTTGGCGACCCGATTTAGCGCCTTTCCGCCCTGCGCTGCAACTGCTTGAGCCTGATGAGCTTGAAGAAGACTGGCGGTTGCGACTCGTCCTGCAGGACAAGCACGACAGCACCCTGCTCACTCCGATTCGACTGCATGTGGATGGAACAGCTTCAGGCCAATGGGCGTCGGAGTGGACGCCGCATGTGGTGGAGCGTGCACCCGGCTGGGTAACGCGCTTATTGGAAGCACTGCCCCGCATGGCCGATGACGGGGAATTACTCGCTCATCCGATGAGCGATGATTCGGCTTGGACGTTCCTGACCAAGGATAGCCGCATTCTACTGGAGGACGGCTGGAACGTCATGTTGCCGGCTTGGTGGGAAGCCGCAGCGAAACGGAAGCCTCGCCTAAGTGCCAAAGTCGCTGCAGAAGCAGGCAGCGGTGCTGGCGGCGGTGGCAAAACTGAGTCCTTATTCGGTATGAACTCACTCGTCAATTTCGATTGGCGTATCGCCATCGGAGACTCCGAATTGAGCGAAGCGGAATTCAACAGCCTGCTAACTCGGAATGAACGGTTAGTTCGTTTCCGAGGGCAGTGGATTTATTTGGACCCTGCCTTCTTAGATCAAATTCGCAGACTCATGGACAGCATCGATCCGGCTGAGGGCTTGTCGCTGCAAGATATTTTCCAGCTCCACTTATTGAGTGAGTTGGAGCGAGATAAGGTGAAATCCTCCTCATGGGATGGCGATCATCTCGATGAGGTTGATCCTGAAGAAGAAGCTCGTTTACAACTTGAAGTGGAGTTGAACGGACATCTACTTAAGTTAGTTCGGCAGCTAGGACAGCCATCCGATCTCGAGCTTATCCCCGTACCGCAAGGGCTTCGCGCCGAGTTGCGCGGTTATCAGCACCAAGGGTTTACATGGTTAACCTATCTACGAAAGTTCGGCCTCGGTGCGTGCTTGGCAGATGATATGGGACTCGGTAAAACCGTCCAATTCATCACCTATTTGCTGCATCACAAGCCGGTTTCTGAGCAGCCTGCGTTACTCATTTGCCCTACTTCTGTACTCGGGAACTGGCAGAAGGAACTTGCCCGCTTCGCACCTGAATTGAATGTGATGCTGCATTACGGGAAAGGTCGTTTGGGCGGAGCCGCGCTGGATGATGCTTTGCAAGGAGTCGATATTGTCCTGACTTCCTACACGACAGCACTTATGGATCAAGAAACACTTCAGCCATATATGTGGAGCTCCCTCTGTTTGGATGAAGCGCAAAATATTAAAAATGCCCAAAACAAGCAATCCGCTGCCATTCGTTCATTAAATGCTGTTCATCGCATCGCTCTCACGGGTACGCCAATTGAGAATCGATTATCAGAGCTATGGTCCATCTATGATTTCCTGAATCCAGGTTATCTCGGGAATCAGCGCGGTTTTCAAGTTCGCTTCGCGAATCCAATCGAGAAACATCAGGATACTGAACGGACTGCGCAGCTTCAACAGTTGGTGAAACCTTTTATGCTGCGCCGCAAAAAGAAAGATCCTGCCATCCAACTCGATTTGCCGGATAAGCTGGAAATGAAGGTCTACATCAACTTGACGGCCGAGCAAGGCGCGATGTATGAGCAGACCGTCAAGGATCTGATGGAGCGCATGAAGAAGCTCGAGGGTATGGAGCGCAAAGGCGCGATCCTTGGCGCTTTGACACAGCTGAAGCAGCTGTGTGATCATCCAATGCTGCTCACGAAGGAAGCGGAGCTGGCTGAGGAAATGGCTGCCAGCGAGGAAAGCCGCGCTGAGTTGGTGCTGCGCTCTGCGAAGCTGGAGCGGCTCGTTGCGATGGTCGATGAGCTCCGCGACGAAGGCGATTCCTGTTTGATCTTCACGCAGTATGTGGGCATGGGCCGCATGCTGGCGAGTGTGCTCTCCGCGCAGCGCGGAGAGCCGGTGTTCTACCTCAACGGGAGCACGCCGAAGCAAGAGCGCGACCGCATGATTGAGCGGTTCCAAGCCGCTGACGGCGAGGGACCGAATATTTTCGTGCTGTCGCTGAAAGCCGGCGGCGTCGGGTTGAACTTGACCGCGGCGAATCACGTGTTCCACTTCGACCGCTGGTGGAATCCCGCGGTCGAGAACCAAGCGACCGACCGCGCGTATCGCATGGGCCAAACGCGGAACGTGCAGGTCCACAAGTTCATCTCGCTCGGCACTCTGGAAGAGCGGATCGACGAGATGCTCGAGAGCAAAATGAGCCTCAGCGACAACGTCATCTCCTCCTCCGAAGGCTGGATTACCGAGCTTTCAAATGATGAGTTGCAGGATTTGTTTACGCTGCGTAAATCTTGGTGAGTAGCAGCGGTCGCGAAGGTAGCGATGGACGCTTTAAGGCCCGAAAAGGGCCTTATTCGCACCCGCGGCCGCTCGCGAACGGACAATAGCGCCCAAAAAGGGCGCTATTGTCTTTGGTTCGCTGCTCTTGTGCCGGCTTCGCCAACCGCTCACCTCACTCCTCCCTCGCCAACTACATTTATTCTCAAAACTAGCTACTCAACTACCTATATCTCCTCCACATGTTCACTCACCGACACCATTTCTGCGGAGCACGCTACCGAATCTCTATCTACCACTAGCTAGATGCGCTTCTATCTTACAATCCACCTGCGTCTTAAACACCATTACTCCTCCGAATGTTATACTAGTCATATATATTTCATCATAATTCGACATTCACATTCATTAAAAGGAGACCCAACCTTATGTTTCATATGAAACTTGCCATACCAGCAACTGCCTTACTCCTAACCGCAGCACTTCTCACTGGTGGAGCGTCATCCGCATCCGCTGCCTACTCCCCGTCTGTTAACGCGTCAACGAAACTCGTTTATGCTGCCGGCAAAAACTTCACGGTCAAAACGGTAACGGTTGACCTCACTGATCCGACGCTTGAACTTGTTCCCGCCTTAGCCGATGGTGGTATCGGACACGACGACGCCATGCAATCTATTGTGGAGCGAGAGAACGGAGTCGCAGCGATTAACGGGTCATTTTTCAATGCCTACGAGTCTGATCCTTATATCCGCTACCCCAACGGGACGCTACTGAAGTCTGGTGAGCCGATGCATTCCGGGGAAAATCAGACACTTTTTCTAAACAAAGATAAGGTTCCTGACATTCAATTTGTCAATCTCGATATTGCCATTCGCACCAGCGAAGGCGGCGGTACCTATACCATTAATCCTTGGGGTATTAACAAATATTACGGAGACACGAGCACGGACCAGATTGTCTGGTATACACCGGATTTTGGCCGCTGGATCGGCTTCCCTAATAGCACCAAAGTGGTGATCAGCGATGGACTGGTCACACGGATTACGCAGGATTCCGTATCGGTTCCAGACGGTGGTTATGTGTTATTCGTCGGCAACAGCGCCAACAATAAGCAGAACGTACTGACCAAACTGGACGTAGGTGACAGAATCACGAAGGATATTATTGCCAAAGGTGAAGGCGGGAGCAATCTCGACGCCAAAACCTGGCTATCCGCCATCGGCGTTGGTCCGAAGCTTGTAACGAATGGTGCCTCAGATATCAATGTAAGTAGAGATGGCTTTACGGATCCAAAAGTCACACAATCTTCTGCGGCTAGAAGCTTTGTCGGGATCGATGGCTCTAATCAACTCATCATGGGCACGGTACCTAGCGCTACCTTATCCGAGCTTGCTGCAATTTCGATTGCGCTTGGATTAAAAGAAGCGATGAATATGGATGGCGGTTCCAGCTCCGGGCTATATGCGAACGGTACTATGATGACTTATCCTGGACGGAAGCTTAGCAATGCACTCCTCGTCCGCAAGTTGGATAAGCCTAAAGTACAAATCGATATTAACGGTCAATATATCTCGGATTTTACCGGTTTCATCGATAAAGAAACGACGGTCGTCCCGATTCGTCCCTTCATTACGGCTATGAACGCCAAGTTTACTTGGGATGCATCTACACGAACAGCAACGATCACAAATGCTGGTGTTACTTTGAAACTGCAGGATGGGAGTTCTGTCGCTACAGTAAATGGCAAATCCGTTTCTGTCCCTGTTCCCTTGCAAATCATGAGCGATAGCCGGATGTATGTCCCGCTTCGTCTCGTTGCCGAGTCGCTCAAAAGCACGGTCACATGGAACAGCAAGCTGTACCGCGCATCAGTGAAACTACCCTAAACACCAAAAAGGCAGCCCCGAGTAAATCTCGAGAGCTGCCTTCTTTATGTTAGTGCAATCCTTCTAACGCAACGTCTGTTCTTGTTTCTTGATGTGCTTCTGTTTTGCCGCGGCGCAGGAAGAGTCCAAGAACAACTCCACACATTGCAATAATCATCATACATGTGAACGTATAGCCGAATGCATCAGGAGCTACGGATAGCATCGACTTTTGCATATCTGCAGGGGAACTCACTGGAAGCTTCTGCTCAGTAATCAACGTTGTCACACGTGAAGTCAGAATGGTCACGACGATGGCAACACCGAAAGAGCTAATAACTTGCTGCATCGCACTTGTCAACGAAGTAACGCGGCTGACGAGGTCTTGCGGAGCTTTTTTGATCAAATGGGAGTTGATTGGCATCATCATGAGTCCCATACCAGCCCCAGCCATCGCAAGTGGTAGAATGAGATCTGTTCTTTGTGTGCTCAGATCCAAATGAGAATATTGGAAAATCGCCCCAGACACCAGGGTAAGACCGATGACAACTAACCAACGAATACCGATTCTATCAAATAAATAACCACCAATTGGCATCATAAGTCCAGACGCGATCGCTTGCGGGAACAGGGTCAAACCGGTATCGAATGCACCGTAACCACGGGCTTGCTGCAGGAATTGCGGGAGAAGGAAAATCGCGCCAAACATACAGAATTGGATCACCCATTGAATGAATATACTAAAGGAAAAATCAAATGATTTGAAAATGCGAAGCTCAAGCAATGGAATTTTCGTTCTGAGCTCAACGATGACGAAAGCAATCAATGCAACGGCACCAACGATGATACCGCCAAGCGCTTTATCGGATGTCCACCCTGAGGCACCTTGTGAAATACCATAAGATAACGAAGCGAAAGCAATCGGACCCAGGATCATCCCTGGCAGGTCGAAACCGGCAACTTTTTTACGCGCCACAACAGGTAATTTCCATAATCCGAAAATTAAGCTGAAAATACCGACAGGCAAATTAATGAGGAAAATCCAGTGCCAAGAATGGTATTCAACTAACCAACCTGATAAGATTGGCCCAATAGCTGGTGCTAATAAAATAGGTACGCCAAGCATACCCATCACTTGCCCAATCTTGTTAGGCGGACTAAGTCTGTATACATACGCCATAGCGACTGGCATCACGAAGCCTCCGCCTAAGCCTTGCAGAATGCGGAAAAAGATCAACATTTCAGCTGTGTTTGGCGTCGCACATAAAAGTGATGCAATCGTAAATAAAAATACGGATGTAAGGAAAACATTTTTCGCTCCAAAACGGTCAGATAACCACCCCGCTAATGGAATTACTGCAGCGGATGCCAGCATATAACCTGTTACCGCCCATTGAATTGTAGGTAGATCAGTTTTGAAGTCAACCACTAACTTCGACAATGCAACGTTCATTGCTGTCGTGTCGAGGATAACCATGAATATGCCTGAGATAATGGCGATTAACGGCACCAGAATGCTCGTAATCTTAAATTCCGGCTCACTTCCACCGGATACAGCCGTTTGACTCATCCTAACTCCTCCTTAGACAATCTCTCTCTTCACGTGTTACAATATAGGGGACAATTGTCCGCTACCTCATATTACGGACAATTGTCCGCAAAGTCAAATAAATTTTTTATGGACGATCTCTCTACCAGGAGGAACGAAAATATGACACATCCAGAAGATCATCAAGGAATCTGTGAACTTATAAAAGAAGCCATTCCACCAAGCAGCCGCCGTGGAGAACGTGATACGGAATATCGCCGACGCATCCTATCTGCTGCGCGCACGCTTTTAGAAACGAATGAAATAGAATCCGTCACGATGCATCAAATTGCGAAGGAATCTGGTGTGGGCCAAGGAACCTTATACCGCCGCTATACCCATATAGGCGATGTGTGCAGCGATTTGATCAAATCTACGACGAATCGGTTTATTGATACGATGGAGGAGAAGTACCGCATTGCTGGACCTGTAGAATCAGGACTAGCGCAGCTATCCGCTTGTATCCATGATGTCATTGATTTCGTTGACGAGCATGTCAGCCTGTTGTCTGTCATTTCTTCCATGCATGCCGACAAGCGCAACTACAGCATTCACAAAAAGCCTTTTTTTGTAAGACTCCACAATATCCTAGCTCCACTCATCCAATATGCCATTCAAAATGGCGAGATCGAGGACATTGACGTCACATTAACGATCAATACGCTGCTCATTTCCCTTTTTCCAGAACAGTACACGTACCATAGAGATGTACTTGGCTATACGAAACAGCAATTTACTGAAGGCATATGTCGACTATTTGTAAAAGGAATTTAAAGCGATGAAATCAGATATGAATGCGAGCCAACGTACCTTTTGGAAGAAATATATGGCGAAAGCCAGAATAGATGTCGGCTATGCAGCGTACACAAAAGTATCGCGAAGCTGGAATGATGAGAACCCGGCATGCCCAGTCAATCGGCTGTATTTTATTATGGAAGGTGAAGGTTTTGTTAAAATAGGCAATCAAACCTACTATCCTCGTCCTGGCGAGCTCTACCTTCTTCCTGCTGGCAGCGACCAAGCCTATGGCACGATTAG
The DNA here is from genome assembly GCF_013141695.1 of Paenibacillus plantarum. Classification (GTDB taxonomy): domain Bacteria; phylum Bacillota; class Bacilli; order Paenibacillales; family NBRC-103111; genus Paenibacillus_E; species Paenibacillus_E plantarum. Next base: position 70,847 of record NZ_WHNY01000075.1, on the reverse strand, counting down.
TGAGGATACCTTCGGCAAGTATTGGTGCCATTTCACTGCGAAAATCGGTGATTTGGATCTCTTTCAAATTTTGCACACGAGCCCTTCGATTGTCGTTAAGGACCCGTTAGCACTTAGGCAAAAGTTCGAAAAGTTGATTGCTTATCGTCACAGCGATACTTTATCCGCCGAATTCCGGGTGACAGGCATCCTTCATGAACTAATCGCGGATTTCATAGATGGCAATGCTACCGTGAAACTGAATTTGGCTACTACCCCAACCCACGAGAAAATGAGTGTAGTTCTGAGTTACATGGAGCAGCATATAGCTGATCAAGTTTCGATTGAAACTTTGGCCCAGCTCGCTCATTATCATCCGAATTATTTCATCAATGCGTTCAAACAATTTACGGGGTATTCCCCGATCCAATATATGAACCATCTGCGCTCGGAAAAAGCGAAAGATTTGCTCCTGACAACGGAGCTGAATGTCTCCCAAATTGCCGATTCCTTCGGCATGGAATTATCGTATTTCTCCCGCATGTTCAAGGAACAAACGGGATTTAAGCCAACGGCGTTCCGCGATTTGCGGCCGCGGTGAGTTTTGGATGCGGTTGGCGAGCGTTGGGAGCAAGAGCAAGAACAAGAACAAGTGCAACGAAAACCAAGAACATGTCCAACGCCAATACCAAGAACACGACAAACATCCAAATCCACCGCAACACTCACACCTGCTCCTGCATCCTAACTCCGCCGCGCCAAATTTAACTGTAAATTAGGTAGTTAATTTCTTGTAAAACTAGCTAAAAAGCGAAATAGATGGATAACCTCCATCTATCTTCGGGAGATTTGCCCTTTTCAGCTTGAAATGGCAGGATTAGATGTACTTTTTCCATTTATTTCATTTTAAAAGATGATTTCGAGAAAATTAGATGTAGGTTTTCCATCTATTGGTGGTTGGCGTGTTTGGGAGTGTTTAGCGTGCTGGACGTGGTGGTGTGTTTAGCGTGGTTGGCGTGGTTGGCGTGGTTAGCCTGGTTGGCGTGGTTGGCATGGAGGGCGTGGCTGGTTTGCAGGGGGTTAGTTACTTGGGAGTTGCTTGCTTAGGTTAGCGAGTGAGAATTACTTGGAAATATGCGCTACTTGTAAGAACAGATTGCTATGAAAAGCAGAATAGTGGCGGTTAGCCTGCATATTCGTTCATTATGGGAGCTTTCAGTGGTAATCGTTACCGATCCAACGGTGAGGTACCTTCCCCATAAAACAACAACCCCCATCATATCGATGGGGGTTGTTGTTGCTAGCATCTTACGGATAAAAAGCATTCTTCGCCGTCGTCGTTGGACACCAACGCGCGTTAAGCAGGAACTTAATGAGCGTGTCTTTCGCACGCTCCGTGCCAACATAGCGTAAGGATTCCGCCGCATGCGCACGCACGTAGCGATTCTCATCGTCCAGAGCGATTTCCAATTGTGGAATCGCTGCTTCGGCACTTTGCCCTAAACGGGACAGCGCCAAGCTGGACATAAATCGCACCTGTGCACTTTCATCCTGCAGCGCATCCCCTAAGCACGCCACTATTTGATCGTGACCAGCTTCCATAAGACCCAGGGCATCAACGACAGCACAGCGGATCGTCTCCGACGGATGCTGCATCAAGTTAACAAGTGCAGGTACTGCCTCACTTGTGAAGCCTCTCAATTCACCCAGCGCGAACACGGCATTCGCGATGATTTCCTCAGAACTCGCTTCCGCTGCATTCTCCCCTGCCGCCAATGCTGCAACCAATCCGCTAACAGCTTCACTTCCTGCAACAGATAAGCCATACGCAGCGAGTCGCGACACATTTTTATCCTCACTATGAAGGGCTTGAAGCAATGCGTCTACGCCACTTTGACCACTTGCCGCAAGTTCGTAAGCTGCATTAATGGCACTAGGCTCATAACTGCTCAACCCCGCGCTCAATTCCGCGATTCGCTGCGGATCAGAAGTAATCGTGTTAGCGATGCTGCCAACTTGTCCCGACAGCCAATTCCACGTCTCTTCCCACATCAAATCGTGCTCACCGATCGGCAGTTGTAACCCCTCTGGTTTACGCCAGCCGCTTTCTTGATTATCCCAGCTTGGCGATTGTGGCAGCTCAGTCCGCATAAATTCAAACTTCAACATATAGCGAGGTTGACCCAACACATTTGGAGTGGAGCGGTGCCAAATATCATAATGAATCAGCGCAAAAGTCCCCGCTTCCCCACTCGCCAAAACCTCACCCTCGGGTTCATTCCCTTCAAAAGTACGAGATTCATAGTTTTGCGTACCTGGCAGTACGCCAGTCGGCCCTAATTCCACAGGTGTATCCTGTGGGAAATACATAATCATCGCCCATTGCGGGTGATGGTTGCGCATCCTTTTGTAACCCCAATAGCTATCTTTATGCCAACCACCAGCTACGCTAGATGCATTGAAATGTCCATGCCGATGCGCATGCATCATATAATTAGCTCCTAGCACACTCGTTAACGCACCTGTTACAACGGGATGATCGAAAACTTTGCGCAGCTCGCGGATTCGAGGTAATAGATTGTTGCCAGGATTGCCTTCTTCGGTGTAAACCGTGTTCAATTGCTCTACTAAACTTTCATGGAATTCACGCGGAAAATCAGTTTTGAGAATCAGGCAGCCATTCGTAATAAACGTTCTCATTTGCTCATCAGTCAATAATAAAGGTGTGTTGCTTTGCATTGTCTCTGCCTCCCTGGCATGTAGGATTGAGTGAACCATGCTTTTATTATATGAATGATGAACCGGACATTAAATAAACAATCTTAATCCGTGCTAGCACAAAATTAAGGTATTATTATCCGCCTTACACTTCGCGACAATGATTTTATTGGTCCAAGCTTATAGAAGAGCAGGCATAACGTAGCTATAAACGGCAATAAAGTGGCAGGTACTTCCCGCTAGCACAAACAGGTGCCAGATCGTGTGATGATAGCGTAATTTGTGCCAGAGGAAAAAAGGAACACCCCCAAGATAGCTCGCCAAACCGAGCCCCAGCCATGCAAATGCCATATGTGGAAGTCGCACATAAAGTGGGATAATGAAAAGCATCATGAAAGCTCCCATGCCTAGATACATGAGTAGCCCCCAGGGCATAAAACGTTGAATGATATAGTGCACATACTTTACGCCGCCGAAGGCTAGCGCCCAAATGACAACGAGCAGCTCAATAGCAACGCGGCTATGCCAGGTAATGAGCAGGAAAGGCGTATAGGAACCCGCCATGGCGATGAATATCGCTGCGTGGTCCAGTTTCTCAAAGCGCTTCCCCCACTTGGGTGAACGCACAGCATGCAGGAGCGTCGAAGACACATAGAGTAGGCAAAAGGAAACTCCGAACACCACGTTGCTCGCCGTGTACAGCCAATCTTCAAAAACCACAGACCGCTGCAAAAGCAGAATGAGCCCATAGACACTTAAACACACGCCAATCCCATGGCTAACCGTGTTTAAGCGTTCTTCTTTGCGTGCAAGTTGTTCCTCCATGGGCCAAGACACTCCTCTCGCTTGTTTGTCCTAGTTTTTCCCATGGAGGTGGCGCGTATGTATGGAATGTGGCAGTTGCCGCTGCCTGATTCTCCCGAGTTAGTCGGTTTCACCGACCGTTTGCCTCAGTTTTTACCATGCAAGAGGGCTACCGCCTTTTCAGTAAACATGAACTTATGGCTTCTGGTTAACCCGCCTCCAACGGTTTGAACTAGTCCTCTACCTTCTAACCTTCGTAAAATTTTTCCACATGCTTCTCTTTTAAGCTGCAACCATTGGCTCACTTCCGTCACTTGAAAAGGTTTATTACATAGCATAGCAAACCTCAATGCCTCCCGCTCATACACCGGCAACTCGAGCAACCCAGCCGCCTTCACATTGCCGAATCTGCCTATCCATTCGTACAGATTTCTTTGGCAGAAACTCGCTTTTTTCTCGAGCTCATCTCGGCTATATGGGAAATACGTGTACCCGAGCATCGCAACGCTTCGAGCACGAGCCCTTTCGAATGAGAAGCGATCTCTTGTAATTTTCTCAGCGTGTGTGACAAAACTGTCTTCTTCGAACACGATTCGCAGCTTGGGATGACACACGTCCCCATATATTTTCACTCCTGACAAACTTATCATTTCAAATTCAAGTTCCAAACCCTCAAACGTCCCCAATACTGGCAACACAACCTCTTCCAAAAGCTTCTTCGTTCCCGTCAAATCCCTTCGCAGCATTTCCAGTCTCTGACCTTGTGCATTTCGAACTTGCTCACTCCAAAAGATCTCATACTTCTTCTCAAACAACTCAATCGCCTCCTAGAAAAATAAAAACGCCGCCAACTCCAACAAACAGGAGCTAGCGGCGTGTGCTTCACGCTTATATGATTGCTTCTTCACAATACCAAACTCTAAAGACACTTCGCAAAACAAACTTGATTCTCTTCCATAAGGACCACGTCTAAATGTCGTACTTTTCAAAGTTGAGAACCTTCTTGTTCCTTCTTCTTTTTAAGCAGCAAGGCAGCCAACTCTTTATGATGCTTGAACATGATAAGTAGCGTATTTCCCACCCAGATCCACAGCAGCATCGCCGCCGCATCCCGCACATACAGATAAACGCCTAACAGAAGCATCCCGATCACAACCTGTTGACCATCTGCCTCCGAAGATATCGGCTTCCATTTGTTAATCACCTTCATGCCACCAAGCATGACAGCCAAAATAACCGCCAACGCAAGTGACACTTCAAACTGTGTCAATCCACTCCAGACGCCGAAGGTGACAGCGATGGCTTTGCCCCCTTTTCCACGCAAAAATGGCGAAAATGCATGCCCAAATATCGGTGCCAACGCGATTGGGATCAATCCATACCCTGACACCCCTCCAACTTCCACCGCCAATCGAATAATCAGATACCCTTTAATAAAATCGAGCAAAACCCCGGCAATGCCCAGCCGATATCCCGCCGCTTTCCACAAATTAAGGGCCCCTGGGTTGCCGTCCCCGACGGTTTTTAGGTTTTTGCGAGCTAACCGACCTAACCAGTAACTATACATGAGCGCACCGGATACAAAAGCACAAATCGTCCAAACGATGATCATTGCTCTCGCCTGCTTCCTACTTTGACGTGCCGCCCTTTCCAGGCTACATGCCCTAGAAATACGACCTGATACATCGAGTACAGCATGACCATAATGAAAAATAACGTCGACACAATGTGCAGCACGGGCGTAACAATGCCGAAAATTCCAACGTATTTTACAAAATAAAAGAGCTGCGCCATGTACAAGAGATAGCCGATGAATAGCGGAACGCCCCATGATGTCGTTAGGAAAAAAGGGAATGCTGCTGAGAGAACCAGCCCAATCACCCAAATAGCAGTTAGCGTAAGGGTACCTGCTTTGAGTTTAGACGTGCCTAGGACAGCGCCTTTGCCGAAGCCTTGGATCTGGCTTTTTAGACCCTGAGGATACATTCGAAAAGAGACCTGTCCATAGCCGATAAAATTATTGACCGGAATACCTGCTTTTGCATACGTAGCGCCGAGATTCAGGTCGTCCAACATTTCCGATTTGATGCCTTCGTGGCCTTTGATCGATTCGTAATCTTCCCTAGTCGTCAAAATACAAGACCCATAGAGGCCTTTCTGTTTATTATTTTTCTCAAAAGGAGACGTAAACGCAAATACACCGAGCACATTGAAAATGAGCGCTAGTCTCTCTCTTAGATTCTCTGTGTAATGGTAGGGAACAATCGACAGGACTCCACCTAATTTATTCCGTGTTTTTACCAAACATTCTAATGCTCGAGGTGCAAATCGAATATCGGCATCCAGGAATGCAATAAGATCACCGGTGGCGTGGGAATAGCCGTTCCAAACTGCCCAGTTTTTGCCCGTCCACCCGTCAGGCAGCTTGGGATTGGAAATCACGGTAACACCGTAACCTTCAGCGATTTCCTTTGTGTGATCCTCCGAAAAATCATCCACCACGATGACTTCATAGGGTTCAAGAGTTTGGATTTTCAAAGCATGAAGAAGGTGAGGGAGATTGTCCGCTTCATTCCTAGCCGGAATAATAACAGACAATTTAACTTCATTCAGAGCTTGATCGGTGCTGTGCGGTATCACTTGTCTTCTGAAGATCAAGAAACCAGACAGACACCCTAGGACACATATGACTAGTAACGCCATCCTTGGAACTCCTCCTTCACATCTCACTGTTAACGGATCCTGAGCGAGACATTATTTCGATCCGGGAATACAGGCTATATAGATGTATATGAAAGTTCAATCGCTTCTCATGCGAACAATTCACTCGGTATGTTATAATATTGCTTATCACCTTATTGGAGGCATCCTTATTTATGAAAATTTATGTCATCCTCTCTTTTGATGGGGAAACACTTGAGAATGTTTATGTCGGTCCCGACGAGGAAAAAGCGTTTGCATTTAAACCGGCTGATTTTGAAAATTGCGATGCACTCTTTGTGGAAATTTGGGAAGACGGGGAAAAGACCGATGATTTCCGATTAGAAGAAGGGGAAGAATTGGAAGAAGATGATGTACAATATGAGGACGTAGATCTGGTTAACGAAGAAGACAATGAGGAAGAAGTGAAATAAGTTTTCCCTCTATATCGTATAGAAAGGACGATTACATATGGATTATGCGTTCGCTATTGAACCAGCTGCGTTTACTCGTTTTGATGAAGAGTCCGAGCTGATCGAACAATGTAAAGAATGGGGTTTAGTTTCTGAAAAAGCGGTAAAAGCAAAAGCCTTTTTCTATAAAGGGAATAGCCTTAATGTGGCATGTAACATCGTCGGTCTTGTAGATCCGATGACAGCCGTAATTGAATTGGATACGAAGCAGCTGCACTGCATTCATCCCTCCTATTTGAAGGAAATGCAAGCTGCGAATTATAGCCAGCGTGGTGCGGCTCTAGCTGAAGATGCCGCTGTTGCGGATGAATTGGAGACTGCTGAGCCGGAAGAAAAGCCAGCCAAAGCAGCAAAAACGGCGAAAGCTGAAGTTATTTCTGAAGATGGACAAGCTGCTCCTGCTGAGAAAGCGCCTGCTAAGGAAAAAACGAAAAAAGAGAAAGCCCCTAAACTGGAACTTCCTGAAGAAAAAGTTAAAATGAAGGCAACAGTTACGGAGTTTACAACCGTGCCGAACAACTTCTCAGACACCGATGATGAAGTCATCATTTATGAAGCTGTATCCATTCTGGATCCAGCCCTAGACATCGGTACTGCGTGGTCGAGCCACAGCGCAACGCTCAAGAAGCTCGAGCTCGCCGTCGGCGACATCGTCACTTTCGAGTGTAAAATCGTCGCGAAGAAGTTGAGCAAGCACCCGGTGCCGTATAAGATCAACAATCCGGGGAAGATGCAGAAGGTAACGGAATAGGGAAATGGTAGAGCTTCAGCCCCTTTTTGGGGGCTGGAGTTTTTTGATTAGCGGGGGGATTGCGCGGCTAGCAAGCGGGCACTGTGGGTGATTCGGGCGGTTGAGGCGAAATAAGGCCCCAAATGGGCCTTATTTCTTCTCGCACCGGCCGGCAAACTCACAATAGCGCCCCAAAAGGGCGCTATTGTCTTCACCGCGCTCGCATTCCGGACGCTCCGGGCGAAATAAGGCCCCAAAAGGGCCTTATTTCTTCTCGCGCCGGCCGGCGAACTCACAATAGCGCCCCAAAAGGGCGCTATTGCCTTCACCGCGCTCGCATTCCGAGCGCTCCCACCTATCCAAACCAAACAGCCCTCAACAAAGCTCTCGTATACTCCGATTTCGGCTCCGCAAGAATCGTTTCGGTCTCGCCCATCTCCTGAATAACCCCATCTTTCATCACAGCGACACGATCGGCGAATCCCGAAATGGTGTCTAATCGATGGGTGATATATAGGATGGACATTCCCTCAGACTGCTTTAAGGATAAAAGGAGCTGCAGCAGCTCATCCTCAATGGTCGGATCCAACGCTGAGGTGATTTCATCAGCAACTAACAACGTCGGAGACATGGACAATGCTCTTGCTATCGCAATCCTCTGCTTCTGGCCACCCGAGCATTCCGATGGGTAACGATCCATAAAATCAGCGTTCAGCTTCACCTTTGCAAGCAGTTCTTCCGCCAAGCTGTAAGCTTTCTGCTTAGGATATTTACTCAAGCGCAGCGGCTCGGCAATAATGTCCTTCACACGCCAATAGGGATTCATGGAGCGGTCAGGATTTTGAAAAACAAGCTGAATGCGTGAAGACGGCTTATCTCTCTTGTCCTTGTCGTCCTTGTTATCCTTGTTATCCTTGCTATCCTCATTATCCTTCTTATCCTTCTTGCTTTCTCGCCATTCTTCCGTCCACGTAATGGTCCCACTTGTTGGCTGCTGTAAGCCTGCAATTAACTCGGCAAGTGTTGACTTGCCTGAACCGCTCTCTCCAATCAACGCAAATATTTCATTGGGCTGTAACGTAAGAGAAATTTCATCAACAGCTTTCGTGATTTGCCCTTTTTTGCCACTTGTAAAATGTTTGGACACTTGATCAACACGTAACAATGTATTCACTCCCAGCCCAGCTTCTCATTATACGAATTGATGATATAGCTGCTTGCCTTTCCTTAAATAATGCTGCTTCTGCTCACCTTCCACCTGCTTGCCATCCTGAAGCACGATGATCTCATCGGAAATATGCAGCGCAGCTGGCATATCATGTGTGATTAATAGAAGTGTCATCCGATACTCCTTCACTTTCTTGACAAGGAGGTCGAATACTTCTCTTTTGACGATCGGATCCAAAGCCCCCGTAGGTTCATCCGCAATCAGCACTTTGGGTTTGTTCACAAGCGCTAACGCGATTAATGCTCTACTTAGCATGCCTCCACTTAATTGATGCGGGTATAAGATCATGACATCGGCACCAAGTTGCACCTCTGCAAGTGCGGCGATTGCAGCCTCATGTTTCTGCTCCAGGTTTGTTTGGAGCTTCATCGTTTCATAAAATTGCTTGCCAATTGTCATAATGGGATTGAAGCTATTCCTAGGATCTTGGAAAATATAAGCCGCATCCACCCATCTCTGCATCGCGTCCGACTCACCATCTCTGTATATGGAGTGACCGGCTATCTGAATGGTTCCCTCTACCGCTTCATGCGGCACTAACCCATAAAGGGTACGAGCCATCGTTGTTTTACCTGATCCAGATTCACCAACTAAGGAGGTTATACTCCCCTGCTTCACAACGAAGGAAATAGGATGAATGATAGGTTTATCTCCATAGACAACCGTTAAATCCCGAACGACAATGGCTTCAAGGTGGTCATCTGCATCTTCAAGTAACTGCGCTTGTCTTTCCACTTCAGTAACACGGCTCTCTCTTCGATTCAACTTCGCCGCAAATTGATTTCCTACAATCTTGCTCTCTCCAATAAGTGCTAGAGCAATGGTGACGAAAAGGATTGCAACTGAAGGCGGAACGATCATCCATTGCCAAGCATCTGTCATAAACGTTTGTGTTCGACCAAACGCATCCTGCAGCATTTTGCCCCATGATACGGTGCTAGGATTGCCTATGCCTAGAAAAGACAAGCTGGCTTCCATCGCTATGGCAGAACGAAACGTGAGTATAAACTTTGTTCGTACAAGCGGCCAAATAAAAGGAAGAAGATGTCGAAACAAAATGTATCCCGTTTTCCCCTTATACAGCTGTGCAGCTCTGACGAATTCTCTTTCTTTCAAAGATAGGACGGAAGCACGAATCAGTTTCATATAACCCGGCCAAGTTAGGAAGCCCAACGTTAGAATGAGCTGCCAAGTACCACCTCCCGTAAAAGAAGCAACGATCAGAATAAGCAGCAACGATGGTAGAACTAGCATCATATTAGCCAATCCATTAAGCAGTGGATCTAATCTTTTGGAATAGCCGGCAAGCAACCCTAAGCTCGCGCTTAACAGTGTACTGATGACTGCAACCATCATCCCAATAGAGAGATTCGTTCTAGCGCCATGCACAAGCTGACTATATATGTCCTGACCAATGGTGTTCGTTCCTAACCAATATTGCCCGGATGGAGGTAATAACCGTTCGCCATCTATCGAAAAAGGTGAGGTCTTAGTAAGCATTGGCCCGAATAAAGCCACTACCACATAGATGCCGAAAAGCAGCAAACCTACTCGCTGAGACCAAGTTAGCTTCATGCTTGCTCACCTCTTTTCACTGTTTTCCGAATCCGCGGATCCAAGAATGGATATAGGAAGTCTGCGATAAAATTTAGCAACAGCACAAAAAGGGTCATCATCAAAAATAGACCGTGCAATAAGGGATAATCTCTTCCTAGAATGGCCTCTTGGAGTAACTTCCCAACACCAGGGTATGCAAAGACGGTCTCGACAAGAATGGAACCCGCCAACAACGCACCTATACGAATAATAATCAACGTTACTAGCGGTAGTGCTGCATTACGGGCAATATGACGCAGAATGATTCCTCGTGAGCCAATGCCTTTGGCCGAAGCAAACTCTATATACGGTTCGTTACGAACGCGGATAGCTTCATTTCGCAAAAGTAAATAGATCCCTGCAATACTTCCAATTGTAAGGGTTAGGGCAGGCATTACCGCATGGCGAGCGATATCCACAGCATGATCCATCCACAAATCTGAGCGTAAAAATGCCGTTTGAGCACCGCTCAGTGGGAGCCATTTTAACTTAACCGCCATTAGGATGAGAAGGACCATCCCAATGACAAACTCAGGGATCGTACTCAAGCTAAGCATGGATAAGAACATACCGCGGTCTGATTTACCTGGATAACGCCAGGCTGAGAATAGTCCAGCTAGTAAACCGATGATAATGGAAAAAAGGCTGGAAATCCCCACAATTCCGATCGTCCAAGGCAAGCGCTCCAAAATGATCGTATACACAGGCGCTTTATAATTGATCGATAAGCCGAAATCAAATGTAAAAATTCCTTGTACATATTTGATAAACTGTACGCCTACCGAGTCATTCAAATGGTAATACTCCAGCATGGCCGCCTTCTGTGCTTCAGTCAGAAATACAACGCCCTCTTCGCCGCCGCCTGTAATATACTCAACGGGCCCCCCCGGCAAAAGCCGAGGAAGCCAGAAATTGAGCATTAATACGAATACCAACACAAGTAGGTAAGATACGTATTTATTATTTTTTAACATTGACTAAGAACACCTTGTTTTCCCATAACGGCATACCATCCGCGATGCCACCGTACGTATTCTTCCAACGGTCGAAAGTAGCCGCTTTATGAATTTCATAAAAAGGACGGTGATATAGGACTAGCGTAGGCAGCTCTTCAGCTAGAATATCTTGCATTTGATTGACGATTTCGTGACGCTTCGCATCATTTACTTCTTTCATTTGTTGGTCAGCAAGCTTATGGAACTCATCCAATTTCAAGCTTTTGCCCCGTGAAGAGTACGTATTTGCTGCTTTCCCTGAAAACCACAAACGTAAATAATCCGGATCGCCACTCGCCCCAATATGGCCAGTCAAGGCAATATCGTACTTATTTTCACCGAGTGCAACAGCAAAAGCTGCGGAATCCAACTGTACTAAATTGAGCTCAATGCCCACCTTCTTCAGCATTTCTTTCATCATCGTTGCATCTGGCATCGCAGAAGATGTCATCAAGTTTAATTTCAAATCCTCACGAACACCGCTCGCATTTTTCTTATAGCCTAGTTCATCTAGTATTTTTTCAGCTTGCGCGGTATCATAACCGTATTGTTTCACATTTTTGTTATACCAAGGCGAATCGGTCGGCACGACACCAGCGTTACCTACCATCGGTGTGCCACCTGTTACTTTAGCTGAAATCTCTTCACGATTTAGAGCGTAAGCAATGGCTTGACGCAATCTTTTGTCCCCTAACTTCGGATGATCCATATTGAATGAAATGCGCACTACGCTGCCCGTCGGTTCGCTTTTAATGGTTTTGAAGCCTGCTTTTTCAGCCGACTGTACATCTGCATAGCTTGTTGTATACGCTTGATCGATTTCACCATTTTGCAATGCAAGCAATTTATTGGCTGCTGTAATATAGGCAATTTCTTTTGCCAGTACTTGGCCTTTAAAAAAGTTCTCGTTCGCTTCATACAAATATTGTCCTGTTGCGGAATCATATTTCTTCAATTTATAAGGTCCCGTTCCAACCAAAGCGGCACTATCACGGAACTCGACTGGTTTCGTTACATTTTCCCATACATGCTTTGGAATAATCGGTACAATGCCAACTAAGTCACTTAGGAATGGGGCATACACATTATTCAGTTGAAAAGCTACTGTTAGATCGTTCACTTTCTCAACGCTTTTAATTTGACTGATATCTCCGTTCCAATTATACGGATACGTTTTGTAATAATTGAAGCTGAATACGACATCGTCTGCTGTAAAAGGTTTGCCATCATGCCACTTTACATTCTCTTCCAGCTTGAACGTGTATGTAAGACCGTTATTGGAAACGTCCCATGATTTAGCAAGCCACGGAATAACACCTTTATCATCTTTCCAAGTCAACGTGTCAAAAATAAACGAATTTCTCAGATAACCAAATGGGCCTGATGAGCTAAAAGCAAATGGAGACGGATAGCCGCTATTGCCACCGGAAATTTTCAACATATCTAGCGTTGGAACCGTTGTTGCTGGCGCAGCTGATGCCGTAACTTCTGCTGTTTTGGCCTGGGAATCCGTTGATTTAGTGCTGCTTGTCTTATCCCCTACACTACACCCTGTTACGATTAAAGTAAGACCTAACATCATCAAAACAATGGGTTTCATCATTTTTATTCGCATTTCTTTTTACCCTCTTTTATGATTATGATTATCATTATCAATTAAATTTTGACAACTATATGCGCCCATTTGCCAACCATGGCAGGAATCCATCTAAGAACCGTTCTGTCGCAGGCATAAAATACGAACCATAATGATACTCTGGATCGAGTGTCGTTAATATTAAAGTCCCCTGCGTCGTTTTCTTGTCTACATAGAAAATCGAACCGTCATTCTCAATCTCGATCAAGGACTCCACTTCATTTTCCGGGAAAAATACACCATGATAATGCCAGGTTGCATCTTCAAGCTTAATATATTGAAATAAATCATGTTCAGGCATGGTTAGTTTCAAACCGCTTGAGGCGTTAGGCTCTAGCCACCACCAGAAATTCGTAGGGCGGAACTCCCAACGATGACCTGGAAACCAATCCAGATGCTGCGCACCTAAGGCAACTACCGTTTTTCCACTATTCAGAAATTCATGAATTTGCGCCATGTGTTGTGTAACCAGTTTTTGATGAAGCTGCGAAGAAACAATGAGCACATCAAACTGATGAAGATCTATTTCTGCAAGTTTTGGCAAATACAACAACTCAGCAATATACGCTTTGTATTTCGGTTCTGTAAAAGAACGGTGCTGATGCGAGCTGCCTGAGTAGAGAACCGCTATCTTTCTCATACTTGCACCCTCCTAAGCTGCAGCGATTGATGTTCTTCATAAAGGAATCTATAAAATTGCTCACCAATCCGCCCTGCACTACTAACTACATGCCGATATTTGAGCAGATTCCGTCCTGCATGCACAATAATCGTGCCTTGGCTGCTGTGACGATCGATATACGTAGTAGGCTCTTCACCTGCCAGCCTCAATAACACTTCTGCCCCTTCTGGAACCGGGTGATGTCCACGGCTGAAAAATCCAGCAACCCCTTTATTGTAAGTGACATCATCAGACACCACGCCTTTAAATATCGGATGATCAAGGACAGTAACTTGATAATCAAGATAAGAATGAATCGTTTTTGGCACAAATAACGAAGCTCCCGGAATCCAATATCGAAACAGTTGTCCACCGAAAAACAAGATATTCCCTTGATCCAAGAATGCCTTGATCCGATCTTTATGCTCGAGCATTAATTCTTGATCAATAAACTCATCCAAGATTAGAAATTTATGACCCGCATTAAGCAAATCATAAGCATCGAAATCATACTGATCGAGCACTTTCATATTCGGATCATTATGCCCGTCACGAACAGTTTGCTCACTAAAGTTGGCACCTGAATCCAACAAGAGGAAATCAGATGGATTACTCATGAAAGCCTCTTAACTTCCAATAGTTCGGATTGGGGAAGCGATAGCGCTTTTTCACATAAAGAAGCTTTCAGTTGTTCATTCGCTTGTGTATCTTCTTCCGTCATAGTTCCTTCTCTGCCCTTTTTCAAATACTCATAAAATACTGCAGGCAAAAAGTCAGCCTTCAAAGCAACTTCCACAGATGCACCTTGTGAATCTGAAATCACATAAGCATAGGACTGAGCACGGTGTGGATCATATTGAGCCACAGGATACTCCACATCTATGATGTAAGCTCCACGCGTCACAGCTCTTGTCGTATATTCAAATGCATCACGGAAGCCAGGTCCTGCATGACCTGAACGTACAGTCAAACTACTTCTCTCAGGAGCTTCTTCTCCGTATAGTTCTTTTAATGCCGCTTGCACAACGCGAAAACCTACCCCTATCGCCATTAAAGCTAATCTCCCATGATAATTACGAAGCTCAGAGAACTGTAACGTTAACACTTCTCCACGATCTTTGACTTGGATGAATGACATGATGAACACCTCTTTGTGATTGATAATGATTATCATACATATAGTGATAATGATTATCAATGATAATGGCGTAAATTTCACTTCCTCTGTGTCCGATCTGTGAAGGTAAAATTTAGGTTACTTCTGAAAAGCTATCATTTCCTGTTGCCAAAGGCACTCTGCAAGCTCACCCCTACATGCTATAATTAGCACTAAGAAAGGTGCTGATCAGATGGCTCCCAACCTGACAACCATGCAGCCGGCAGAAACGATCGGCATGCTTGCAGATTATCATTTCCCGCCGTATATTACGCTAGCTCATATGTTCCATGCCCCACAGGGATGGTCGATACGCAATCGAGAGATGACGCAGTTCATCCTACAATATGTCGTCGATGGTTTTGCTCACTATCCCGTTGGCGACATTCCCTATGAAACGCGCCGCGGGGATCTCTTATTTCATCGTCCGAATGAACGTCACTCGATTATCAAAGAGGACCACAGTCCTTATGTATGTATTTCACTTGTCTTCCATTTTGGTACGTCTGCGTTCCCTTACGAGGAACTCTTTAAACATAAGCATCTGCTCGGTAATTTCGCGGATCATCCGGTAGAAACGATGCTATCCCAGCTTGTTTCGCATTATCGTCAACCAGGACTTGTGCATCAAATGCACTGTCAAAGCTTACTCATGCGCATTCTTGCTGAAGCCGCACAAGCTTTCGAAACGGGGACAACCCGCGCCAAAACTGACGCAATCACGATGCCCAAACTCGTCTTAATCAAAAACTATCTCACCGAGCACTACAACCGTGAAATTCAAATTAAAGAACTGGAAGACGTTTCGGGCCTGAGCAAAAATTATATTTTAACCTTATTCCGCCAACATGTCGGCATGTCTCCTATGCAGTACTTGACGTGGATTCGCATCAACAAGGCGAAAGAGTTGGCCATACACAGCAGCCTTTCCTTCAGTGAAATCGCGGATCGTGTCGGCTATTCGGATGTCCACACATTCGGGCGCATGTTCAAGAAAAAAACGGGGCAAAGTTTAACCCAGTTTTGTTCGAATTTGATTTATTCTTAGCTCGTTGAGGCGCGGCTGTTTGGGCCCGGCTTTGGATTGCTGCTCCCCCTCCTCTCCGACGCAAATTAACTGGAAAATCTACAGCTAATCTGACGAAATCCACTCCCATTTTAGAATTAACTGGATTTTATGTAGCTAAAACTGCCCCTTCTACCCATTTCGGCTAAAACGCCACTAATTACCTGTAGATTTTCCATCTAATCTCCTAATGTAACGATTATCCAAAGATTTAACTGGATAAAATCCAGTTATTTCCACAAACAGCTGGTTGGCGCCTCATTGCCCACATAACAAAAAAGGCCATCCCCCATCCATCTACTTGGAGGAACAGCCTCATCTTCACTTAAGCACGCCAATATTCCGCATGCGTATACCGGTACGTCTTCGGTACCTGCTTCGTACCTATCGCGAATGCACCCTTCGGCTGATAGTCGTATGGTTTTTCACCTGACGTATAGACTGCTTCTTTGCGCTTTTCGATACAATCGACGAGCATATGCTGCTTCAACGATAGATACTCTAGCGTATGCGGACCATATTCCGCTTCGATTTCACCTGGGCGGAACTCGTAGTACACGGTACGGCGAAGCGCATTGCCATCCCCCTCAGGTGAGCCATGCAGCAGCTGAATATTGTGGAAAATGACATCCCCAGGATTCATTGGCACGGGAACAGCATCGCTGACATCGAAGCCTGGCAGCGCGCAGCGTTCCTCGGCAACCTCAGCTGCCCAGTTGTTTGAACCAGGAATAACCCACAAGCATGACTTCAGATCTGCCTCATCCAAATAAAAATCAACATTGAAGATCGGCCGTGGATCTGTACAGCCCACAGGCACTAACGCATCGCGATGCCAAGGCACGCTGGCCGCCTGATTCGGGATTTTCACAACGAGGGAATCCCATGTAGGAATGAAGTTAATCCCTTGAATCTTCGCAACTGATCGCAAAATAAACGGATGCGCGAGCAACGCTTTATTCGCCTCTTGCTTATCGATAATATACTCTGTCCGCCAGTATTTGCGTTCGCCATTTTTCCTCACACGGTACAGATAATCCTCGTCACCACGACCAGCCATTCCAATGTCAACAGCCTTCATCGTTTGCTCCTGCAAGAGTCGAAGCTCCTCTCCCACAACCACATTCCGAATAACAAGGAAACCACTTTCTAAGAAAAATTGTGCTTGCTCGCTTGTAATTTCATCTTGCAGTAAAGCATCAGCTTCAGGAATATGAATCTTTTGTTGGCTCATGCGAACAACCTCCTCGGATATCTTTCTTACCTTTACTTTACTGCAACAGTTAGCGAAAATCTTTAGTCTAAACAGGCATAATGGTTGCCAAAAGCACACTGTCCATTTAAATATTCATGCTTCCAGATCGGGTGGACAATCCTTACGATGATGCCGATCTCGATTTCACTGCTCTCTTCCAGACCATATGTAGTACGATATTGCAAGATAATTCGCTCATTCACATTGGCAATCCCGCTATTATTCCGATTTTCTTGCCACAAGCCTAGCATCGCATTTTGAATAACTTTCAGCCGTGCATCTTCCATGCCGCACCCATTATCCCGAACGGGGGGTTGGGTTGGGTTGGGTTGGGTTGGGTTGGGTTGGGTTGGGGATGTTCAAGCCAAATAACTGGAAAATCTACAGCTAATCTGGAGGAATTAACGCGATAATTTGTTTTAGATGGAAATTATGTAGTTAATTTACTCAAATTTGACCATTTCGACTGAAAAGACTGAATTTAACTGTATGAAATCCATCTAATGTCTGATTAGACGGAATTTCATGGAAATTAACTGGAGGAAATACATCTATTCGCGACGAGTATGAAAAGTGTCGTGTCGCAAAGTGCCAACTCTACTCTACTCTACTCTACTCTCACCCCCATACTAGCTAATCTTTACTCGTCACTCCCTGCCCACTCACCATCACACTATCCATCTCCAAACCTGATCTACGCTCAAAACCAACTGAAACAACTCCATCTATCCGTCGCGGACACGTGCTCCTCAAAAACTAAAAAAACACCAGACCATGTCGGGTGCCTCACACTGGGTAGACCCAGCCTCTTCTATGCTAACTTACTCGCCTAATGCTTCAATCTTCTTCTCGCTTCGAGTTCCTGCTTCAATGCTTGTTCCACCAGCTCGGCCATCATATCGAATTTCTCAGCAACCGTGTAGGGAGACAAAGCCCCACAGTGCGAACAACGCTGCATATGGAGTTCTGTTGGTTTGGAGCACGATTTGCAAGTAATCATGAGATGTTGTCCCCTTTGTGTAAATAAGATATATCCATTATACACTTCTGGCACGTATCCCACACCTTTAGTTCGTGCGGAACGTTCGTGGAGAGCTTCCGTATTTCTGCTTGAATGCTCTTTCGAAATGCGTTAATGTGTTGAAGCCTGAGGCGAAGCAGATTTCAGTAATCGGAATGTCCGAAGCTTGCAGAAGTGATTTGGCAAATTGCAACCGTAGCCCTTGCAAGTAGTTTTGGAACGAAATACCTGTCATTTTATGAAAAACGAGACTAAAATAATTCGGCGCCAATCCAGCTTGCTTAGCAGCATCTTCCAAACGGAGTTCTTCCCGAAAATGATGATGCATATAAACAAGCGCCCGCTGAAGCGTTGAAGACTGAGACTGTGTGACCTGCAACTCTGGCTGATCTTTACGTTCGTGATAAGTTCGAAATAAGTTCAAAAGGATCCGCTCGAAAGCCCCTTTGATCAGAATAGCATGTCCTGGCTTCTTTAATTGAACCTCATCACGTATCAGTTGAAACTCGGACTCTATAATCTCATGATGCGTCTCGTTCAGATCTACCATATATGCCGCAACTTGCCCAAACATGAATTCTCGCAGTTCTTGATCGAGCAACTCTTCATCAAACACTAGATTATAAAGTTCCATCGGCTCATTCGGATACGAATAGATTTCGTGGAAATCAGCAGGAGTTAGTAAGAACAAGCTTCCTTTCCGCAGCTCATGCTCGGTTCCATTCACAATATTCTTCCCTCTACCTCGAACCACAAAGCAAAGCTCATAGAATTCGTGCCAATGTAATTCATGGTGCTTATTGATATACTGGAAGTAAATTTGAAAGGAGGAAGCAGGATGAATAAATTGTTCATTCGTTAGTCTTACCGGTTGTTTTTTCATCCAAGTCCTCCTCATCCCGCATTTCGTTTATCATAAGATTTCCATGAATGAATACTTAATCCCTTCTATTATACATTCGCGTAACTATTTCCGGCTAAGTCTTTACCTCGAGCGAGCCATACTTTGAAGTTTGGATTTTTGTCCGCGTAGACCTTCGTATCCGTAGAGAAATAGCGCATCGTATATCCGCAGCGACGGAATTCACTCTTGTTCGGATCCGCACCATGAATAATTCGTGAATCATGCAAGGAACATTGACCTCTTTGCAGTTCAAAATGAACGGCAGTCGATGTGTCCATATTTTTGATTTGCGTAGCGAAGAGATTTTTGGCACCATCTACTTTTTCATACTCAGAGAACCCATTGCTGTGTGTACCTGGAATAACTTGCATGCAGCCATTTTCCTTCGTGCTATTATCGATGGCTAACCAAATTGTAATGATATTATCGAAGTTACTAACGCGGCCCTTCCAATAAGCAGAATCCTCATGCCATGGCGTCGCTCGTCCAATGAATGGATCCTTACATATAAAATGAGAAGACCACAAACCAATGTTAGGTCCGATAATAGGCTCAACGAGATCCAATACTTCATCAGCTAAAAGAAACTGTAATAGACGCTCTTCACGGAAATGCGGGGTGTCTAACTCGTCTGAGAGCTTGCTGCCTTTTTGCTTCAGTTGATCTTCAAACAGCTCCGTTAATTCGGCTAATTTCTCTGGGGAGAATACTTGCTTCTCATAAAGAAAATACCCATTCTTTTTATAAAATGCGACTTCTTCTTGTGTTAATTTACTTGTTAATTTACTCATCCTAGCCCCTCCTGAAAGTGTGATTTTATCTACACACTAACTATATCCTGAAATAGGATCCGGAGGCTTATCGTAAGCTTAGAAGAAGTTAGCGTATCTTCAGGTTCTTAACTTTTTTACACCCAGAACCAGAATACAAGCAACAGCATCGTAAAGCGAACGATCTCATAAGAAGTGTCTACAGCCACGACTAGCCAACTTTTGAACTGCCACACCTTTTTACCCACTGTAAACGGAAGCGTGTAACCTGCTGCTAATAACATAGTGAACCAAAAAGCATTCATCAGACTATCGCCATCATAACCAAATGCTTGTCCACCTGATTTCCAAAGCTCTAAACAAACTGCGAATGCAATGGATGTTATGATAGATACAAAAATATAAATCACAAAAGACTGGATTTTATCCGCTTTACTCACATTAAGATTGGTTTGCTCTCCCTTGCCGTACATGTCCCTCTGATAAGGTTTGGCCCATATAACAGCCATCCAAAGAAAACCTAACACTAACGATAAAATCCCCGTAACGAATACGGCCCAATAATTAATTTCTTGAAGTAACATTTCCAATCTCCTCTTCACCCATATATCGTTATGCGAAACCATTTGGTTTCGTTTTTCATTATATACAACCATTTGGTTTCATGTCAATTCCTTATTTCTGTAAAAAGTATACAGAAGTCTAATCCTTTTTCATGAAGTTCCACTCTTGTACATATCAACCATTCACCTAATGACATATGCATAGAATTAGATAAACCTAAACTGGTTTATGTGAGGTGAACTTTCGTATTCACAGCAATGAAAAGGTAAACCTGTAGTGGACACAAGCGTATTTTCGCTGCAGAAGTAAGTGTTTTAGAACGTACAATTCACTTTAAAATACGTGATGGAGTGATGGTGGTGGAAAATTATCAAATCGTTCCCTGGATCGATGACGTCTTAGAGCCAGGAATCGTAGCTAACATGTATGTTCCTCCTGGGTTAGAAATGCTGGCACGAGAAGTCATGGGACATTATGATTTTCAAGTCAATGATATGCTCTTGATTACTTCAAAGCCAGATAAAGGTGGAGCTATTTGGAAAATCAGCACAAGTAAGGGTAATCTCAGTATTAAATGTTTGCACAGACGACCTAGAAGAAGTCTTTTCAGTGTTGGAGCTCAATCCTACATGTCTGGTTTAGGTCACCGAGTTCCATCTTTCATCCCAACGAGGGAAGGCAATTTCTACGTTGAAGCAGGCGGTAAACTCTGGATTGTTACTGACTGGATTGAACCCCTAGTGCCCGTATCCAAAGTCGACTTGGAAGGTGCTTCTCAGCTGTGCTTTGGCTTAGGCGAATTCCACAATAATTCCAAAGGCTATGTCCCTCCTAGCGGTTCGGAGAAATCCTCGCGCATCTACGGATGGGGCAAATATTATGAAAAAATAATTGCCAAAATTGGATGGTTCCAGGATATCGCTCTCGCCTACTCTGACACTGCAGCAAGCGCAGACTTACTTGCCGTTATTGAAGAATTCAAGAAGCAAGCTAACGACATGTATCAACGTTTCCAAAATTCCCCTTACCAACAGATGGCCGCAAAAGGTGAACCCCATTGGGGACTTGCCCATCAAGATTTTGGATGGTCGAACGGTCAAATGGGGCCCGGCGGTATCTGGGTGATCGATTTAGACGGTGTTTCCTACGATTTACCGATTCGAGATCTAAGGAAATTAATTACTAGCACCATGGATGATATGGGTGTGTGGGATTTAACTTGGATTCGGGGCATGATTGAAGCCTATCATAAAGCAAATCCTCTTGATCAAGAAACCTTTGAAATCTTGTGGATTGATATGGCTTTTCCTAATGAATTTTATAAGCATGTCAAAGAAATCGTATTTAATCCGCAAGTATTCCTCGACACTGAGCTTGCTTCAATTCTTCAAAGAGTGATGACTACTGAAGCAAGTAAATGGCAAGCATTAACGGAGCTTGAAAAAGATAAGGCTAATTACCCGGCTGGAGACTACTCGTCGGAATACGTCAAACCGTCTATTCAACGTCCGTCTTTTGTGCTTCCAGAAGCTATTCTAACGCCTATTAATTCCGAAATGCCTGCTCTTCCACAAACGCCAGTACTAGAGCCCGTTCATGCAGGAGACCCCGCTGCTGTTACCGTGCCTCCAATGCCAGTACTCATTCAACTCCCTGCTCGCGGACAAAAGCAATTTAAACTTCGCGTTCCAAGGAAGCGACGCGCTATGAGAAAAACTAGAATCATCAAGAAAACTCGTTATCTGAAACGCAGAAAATTAAAAAGACTCACAAAATGGAAGCGTTCCTCAGGTGTTAAAGTCTTTTACGGATACAAAAGTTACAAAAAATGGCTTGCAAAGAATAAAATGAAGCCTGTATCTCGTTCTCGGAAGAAACCAATGAAACGTAAACTAGGACTTAAGAAGCCTATTAAACGTGTAGTGAAACCAACAATGAAAAAAATACAACAACCTCGAACAACTAAGAAAGTACCTCCACCGTGGAATAAAAGGCAGATTCCCCCTAGAAAAAGGACTGCCTGAGAAAGGAAGCTGTTAACTCGTGAACATTCTGATGATTTGTACGGAAAAGCTGCCTGTCCCCAACATTCGAGGGGGAGCTATTCAAACCTATATTGACGGTGTGGCTTCGCTACTAAGTAAACATCACAGAATTACCATTTTAGGTAGAACGGACCCAGATTTGCCCAACGATGAAGTCACGAATGGTATCCACTATGTTCGTGTGGAATCACATGGTCTACTTGAATCATACGCTGCAGGGGTTATCCAATTTCTACAACATACGCCGGAACACTATGATATTATTCAAATTTTCAACCGCCCTTTACTAGTCCTTCCTGTTAGGGAAGTTGCGCCTACATCGCGGATTATTCTAAGTATGCATAATGATATGTTCAATCCTTTTAAGATTAACCTTACCGAGGGTACTCAAGTTATTGAACAAACGGAACGTATTATTACGATTAGCCAGTATATCGGAACGGCAATCTGTGATTACTACCCACAAGCAGCTGGTAAAATAAAACCGATATATTCCGGCGTTGACCTGAATCGCTTTGCTCCATGGTTGGAATCCGAACAGGCAAGGAACGCTCGTGAAAGCCTTAGAGCAGAACACAACCTCTCCAATAAGAAAGTCATTTTGTTTGTGGGGCGGTTAACTCGTAATAAAGGTCCTCATGTGTTGGTGCGAGCAATGTCTCAAATCAACCATTCTGATGCAGTACTCGTTGTTGTCGGTGGCGCCTGGTTCAGCGATAACTCGGTCAGTGACTATGTCGCTTACGTCAGAGCACTTGCCGTGCGCTCACCTCTGCCAGTCATAACAACCGGCTATGTTCAAGCGCAAGATGTCCACCGCTGGTTCTGCGCAGGAGATGTCTTTGTATGTACATCTATTTGGCAGGAGCCGTTAGCACGTGTACATTATGAAGCTATGGCCGCTGGCTTACCCTTCCTTACAACAGCTCGAGGTGGCAATCCAGAGATTGTTAAGAATAATAATGGATTACTCGTCGATAACCCTGAAGATCCGAGCGAATATGCTCAGAAACTTAATTCCTTGTTGTCTGATATGAACCATGCACGACATATGGGACTTAACGGACGAAGATTGGCAGAACAATATTTCCCATGGGAACGCGTAGCTCAGGAAATTCTTGCCGTCTGGGAACAACGATAAGTATACATTTGCAGATTTCTAGTTAACTTAACTGGCTGTCCCACAAGTAGACACTTCTACTTAGGGACAGCCCACTTTATTTGCAGTGAGTCTCAGAGCAAGTATGGCTAATTACGGATACCGAAGTGCAGGAAAACCCCTTTCTACAAGTATGGTACATCTGCAAAACTAGCAGAAGCCATAGCAAGAGTAAGAGGTTTCCTTACTTGCCTAGTCTATTGGATAACTTTAATACGATTACTTATGCTTCTTCTTCTTCTTCCTCATCATCATCGTCGTCGTCGTCGTCGTCATCTTCTTCTTCTTCTTCTTCTTCTTCTTCTTCTTCAGCGTTTACAACCGGTGCTGTTACTTCTTCGTCTTCGTCTTCTTCATCTTCTTCATCTTCTTGATCTTCTTCGTCTTCTTCGTCTTCTTCGTCATCTTCTGCACCAAACGCTATCTTGGAACCGTCTGCTAATTCAATCTCAACTTCATCAACTTCAGCCCAAGCGATGTCTTTCATTAAATCATTAATTTCTGTTAAATCAACCTTGTTTTTGTCACCATTTTCAAACTCCAATGAGAGTTCTGTTACTTCAGGATGTGCTTTTAAATAACTGAGTAATTGTTCTAAACTTTCCAAAAAAATCATTCCCCTCGCCATAAATTAGAAACTTTTAAGTCTCCCTGTATACTATGATATTTCCTACCTCATGCTTAGGCTCTTGATAGAGTAGATTGGCGGATTATGTTTGTCCGCTAGGACATTTTCCATGAACGTATACATATCAGCTTATTTTCCCTGTGAATAGCCCTTACATTTCATAATTCTTCATCATAAATTAATAATGTCTTCATATAGACAAGGAGGTAAAAGCTTATGAAAGGATTAATTCTCTGTGCAGGCAATGGTACTAGACTCCAACCTTTTACCAATATAAAACCTAAAGGTCTGCTTCCAGTGGCGAATAAACCCTTAATTCATTACGGCATTGAAAAGCTAGTGGAATTAGGCATCGACGAGATCGGAATTGTAATTCGGCCCAACCTTCATGCCATGTTTATGGAAGAAGTAGGTGCTGGCGAGAGGTGGAATGTAAACATCACATATATTTTTCAAATTAATCCTTTGGGTATTTCAGACGCTGTGAAACAGGCAGAATCTTTCATTGACAACGAACCTTTCTTGCTGCTTCTTGGGGATAATTTGATTACGCAAGATCTTCATGGCTTATGTCACGCCATTACACATGGGAACCATGATGCAGCCATTCTTCTAAGAAAAGTGACGAATCCAAAGCAATTTGGAATTGCCGAAGTGAATAAAGATCGCATTATTGGTCTGGAAGAAAAGCCTTCAGAACCCAAGTCAGATCTTGCGGTTCTGGGGAGTTATGCGTTTAAACCAAGTATATTTAAAGCGGTGCATGCGATTAGTCCCTCCGCCAGAGGCGAATACGAAATTACAGATGCTATTCAGTGGCTGATTCATCAACAATATTCGGTTGCCTATCAAACAACAAATAAGAATTTCTCCGATGTTGGAACTATGGAAGGGTGGCTAGAAGCGAATAGGTGGATGTTGAAGCAGTTAGACGAAGAAGGTTTGTTAACAACTCCAACAGATTACCCAGGAACTACGATAATCCCACCTGTATGCATCGCCCCTAGTGCTGAATTGATTAATTGTGTGATCGGACCTTACGTGACGATCGGACCCAATGTCAGACTTGAAAGTTGTATATTAGAAAACAGCATTTTGCTAGAGTACGCCATTCTTAATCCTAACCACTATCCAATGACGAACTCGATTATCAGTCCACAGTCGGTGTTTGTGCAAGAAGACGGAGGGTCAGGAAAATGAATATCTTAATCATGGGTATGGGGTATGTAGGCGTTACAACTGGCTTAGTATTTGCCGAACTGGGATGGCAAGTTACAGGGTTAGATACAGATACGAGAAAAGTAGAGGCATTATCTCAAGGTAAGTTATCTTTTTATGAACCAGGGCTAGACCTGTTATTACAAAAACATATTGCATCTGGTAAAATCAATTTCATTTCCTCTCCCGAGATGGGCATTCGTCAGAACGACATCATTTTCATATGTGTTGGCACACCCTCGGATAAAGATGGAAGCGCTGATCTTCAGGCAGTACGAGGAGCCGCCCAAAGTATTGGAACCTTCATGGATGACTATAAAATTATTACTGTGAAAAGCACAGTTCCTATAGACACAAATCGTAAATTAGTCGAGTGGGTCAAAGAATCTCAAATCCATCCCCACCCCTTCGATGTTGTATCTAACCCCGAGTTCCTTCGGGAAGGCAGTGCCTTGTTTGATTCACTGAATCCGGATCGCATTATTATTGGAAGCGATAATGAGCAAGCCGCAATTGTCATTCAATCCTTATATGACAGCATAAAAGCGCCTGTTTTTGTGACCAAACCTCGAACAGCGGAATTGATCAAATATGCATCGAATGCTTTCTTGGCAACTAAAATTTCCTATGTCAATGAATTAGCAAGACTCTGCGAATCGTTGGAGGTCAATGTCACTGATGTCACCAAAGGAATGGGCTTGGACCAACGGATAGGCCCTCATTTTCTAAAAGCTGGGATCGGTTATGGCGGATCTTGCTTCCCGAAAGACAGCATGGCACTCTTATATACGGCGAAAGAGCAACAAGTTGAGTTGAGTATCCTTGAACGAGTTGTTGCCGTCAACAACTCACAGTCATCACACTTTTTGAACATATGGGAGCAAAAAATAGGTGGATTCAGCGGTAAAACCATTGCGATTCTCGGCATTTCCTTTAAGCCGAATACGGATGATTTAAGGGAAGCGCCCGCGCTATCTATCATTCAACAATTACAGCATAAACAAGTGAACCTCCGAATACACGATCCCATTGCCAAGCTGCCTGAAGCTCTTAGCTCTGATATGGTTCAACAATTCGAAACACTTGAAATCACATTGCAGCAGTGCGACGCAGTCATCCTTTGTTCGGAATGGAAACACTATCGAGAGGCAGATTGGCTGCAGTTAAGAGCGCTTATGAAAGATTATTATATTTTTGATGGAAGAAATACACTGAACGGCCAAGAAATGACCAAGCTAGGCTATGCTTACTATGGTATCGGAAATAGATAATCGCTCTAAGATGGGAGGTTAAATGGAATGAAAATACTCGTCACAGGAGCAGCAGGCTTTATCGGATCGCATCTGTGTGAAAAGCTTCTCCAGGATCCTCGCAACGAAGTCATTGGATTGGATGCTTTGGTTCAGAAATCGCCAACCCCTGTCCCAGTTAGGGAATATAACCTGCGCTATTTACTGGTGCATGATCGATTCACATTCATTAACCAGGATTTATTACATGTTCAGTGGGAGGAGATTCTTCCTGGGGTAGATGTTGTCTACCACTTGGCCGGAATGCCTGGCGTGCGTTCTAGCTGGGGGGAGGATTTCAAAACCTACGTCACCAATAATATCGAAGCTACGCAAAGACTGCTCGAAGGTTGTCGTACTTATCCCGTCAGTAAAATCGTGTATGCATCGACATCCTCCGTGTACGGCGAAAAAACGAATCAAGTGAACGAGGCCGCTACGACGGTGCCGCTCTCGCCATATGGGGTCACCAAACTGACTGGAGAGCAGCTCTGTAAGGTTTATGCTACGAAAGATGAGCTACCTATCGTTGTATTACGCTTCTTCACTGTGTACGGTCCTAGACAGCGTCCTGACATGGCTTTTCATCGTTTTATCCAGCATATCCGGCACAATAAGCCCATCCCGATCAACGGTGATGGACTCCAAACTCGCGACTTTACATTTGTTGGCGACTGTGTGGAAGCCATCGCAGCAACAGCCCATGCAGCGAATATCATTGGCGAAACCATCAATATCGGAGGCAAAGAACGTGCTTCTGTACTTGATTGTATCGCCATTCTTGAGGATCTTTTTGGCCGAAAAATAGACAGGCAATTTCTTGGCAAGGCCTCTGGAGAGCCTCGACATACTTGGGCAGATATCAGTAAGGCACAATTACTGCTCGGTTATCAACCGAAAACCGATTTACGGACTGGATTACAAGCCGAAATCATGGACTTATCTCAGACTCCTTATTTATAAGGTGACCCTTATGGACATTCACACATAAAACTGGATTTTCTACATGTAGTCGTTTGTAGAAGCATCCAGTTTTTCTGTTGAATACAGTACCCTGATTCAAGGCCGCGGGCCTCCTTTTCGACCGCGTTAGTCGATTTTATCGACGATCTCTGGGCCGCGGGGCTTGAAATTCCCATGACCGCTAACTAAATTCGAAATTTGGACAACAAATAGACGCATTTAACGCTTCAAAAACCAATTATTTGTAAATAAAGGTAAAAATCATTCATTTTAGATACATCAAAACCAGTTATTATAAAATGTCAAATCTAATCCCTCTTCAAATCGTCACAATTATAAGCGTTTCCATCACTTTTATTAACGAAAACCAGCATTTCCCTGCACAATCACGTGCTCTCATGGTTGCATTTCCCACACTTATCGTTTATATTTTTATCTTGCTGGCCATCCTAATTAGCATAGAATTCGGTTTATTTAACAATATAAGCCAGCAGATAAATAATGATGAGGTGTACCCAATGACATTGAAGAAAACAGCTGCAGGGCTTCTTATACTAACTATGGCAGTTACAGGCGTTGCTTGTACTTCCAAAGATTCTACAACTTCTCCTACTCCTGCTGCGTCAGCAACTGCAGCTCCACAAGCAACAGCAGCAGTAACGCAAGATGCAACAAACATGAAAGGCTATATCGCTGCTAGAATTGCACGTGAAAAAGTAGATTACTTGTTCGCTGAAGCAAAATCAGCAGACGGCGCTTTCGTTGTTAATCCGATTGCTGCAACTGATAAAGAAACAGCTAAAAAGTTTCTTGCTAGCTACGTCGATGCCGCGATGCTCGATCCTCTAGTAAATCATTATGTAACAGACACGAAGGCTGGTACAACATACGTAACGAACACCAAATCATACTTCGCTTCCAATATTTTAGAAACAAAAAAAGAGGAAATTACTTTCGATAAAGCCAACACGCCTGAGCTTGTGAAGTTCACAACGAAAGATGGCGCTACTTATACAACGAAAAAAGTGAACGATAAATTCCTTCTTACCGAAGTGAAATAAGCATCTTCTCCATAAGAAAGCCCAGCCCCATGAATGTGGGCTGGGCTTTCGTTATATTTCATAAAGTGCTTAACCCGTTTCATGCTAATTTAGCTCATACTGCAACCCAACTACTCCAGCTACTTTACCTAATTCAGGATCTCCAACTAGCTAACTCTTCTTCTTAAAATTTCAAATAAATGGAAAACCAACAGTTAAATTTCATCATTTCGGCGATTTCAGAAGAATAACTGGAAAATATACAGCTAATACTGATGATTTTGCTCAAAAATAATATAAGCACACTAATTAACTACATATTTTACATCTAATTCAATTTCCGAACCCAAAAGCACTAAATTAGCTGTACTTTTTACAGTTAATCACGCTCCCGCTGGGGAGGATAGCATGGTTGGCCTTGGAAGGATTAGATGACGAGGTGCGAGGATAGCATGCTTGGCCTTGGATGGCTTGGATGACGAGAATCGTGAGGATAGCATGGTTGGCCTTGGATGGCTCGGATGACGAGGTGCGAGAGGATAGCATGGTTGGCTGTGGATGGCTTGGATCACGAGGATCGGGTGGATGGCTTGGATAGCGTGGAAAAGGAGCATGGCGTGAAGAATGTGTGAGAAACTCGAATCCCCATATCTCGCCGCGCCACAAAGAAGAGCTAAGCATCCGCTTAGCTCTTCTCATTTCATCTATTCCGCAAAATAATTGCTTTCATGCAGCCAATCCGCGATTTGGAACGATCGCAGAATATGGTTTTTCTCAGCATCCTGCGGTTCACCAACCAGCGTACCATTGTTGAGAATGGTGAAATTTCGATTCGTATTCACGAGGATTTTGCCCATCGCGGTTGACTCGAATTTCGCCTTATCTACGCCCATCACATAGGCAAGTGTAGGTAAGATGTCGATTTGCCCCCCGATGGTGGGAATCTTCTCCCCTTGCATGCCTTTGCTGTAAATCATGAACGGGAGCTGCAGCGAATGCGTTCTCCAGGCTTCATTTTCTAAGGCAGGAATCGCATCAACCTGGTCTTGATAGTACTTATGCACACCTGTATGATCCCCATATATCGCAACTACTGATTGATCTAATATCCCTAATTGATCCAACTTGTCAAGGAATGCACCAATCTGCTTGTCTGTGTAATTGATTGCTTGAAAGTAGGCACCCATGATCGTCTTATCCAAGCTTGGATCGAGCTGAAGCGATCTCGTTTTCGCCGGCAAATCGAAGGGGCCATGGCTAGACAATGTAATGACATGCAGCATGAACGGGGATTGGACAGTTGCCATTTTGTCCCCAAGCTGACGGAGGTAGGACTCATCCGATAAACCAAGACCGACAGTATCGTCTTCCTTATATTTACGTAGGTCCCAACTCGTTTGGTACCCGATATTGTGATGGGCCTCAACCCAATTCCAGCTGCCCGCAGGTTCCGAATGCGTGGAAATCGTCTGATAACCCATACCTTCCATTAACTTTGGCAACGAGTTATATGTGTTGGTTGGATACCGAAAGAAATTCGCACCCGATCGAATGGGGTACACAGATGTCGTCGTCAGCAAATCGCTATCTGAGCTCGTCCCATTGTTAACCTGCTCATAGAATTGGTTGAAATATAAACTATTGCCTAGTATACGGTTTAGGTTCGGCGTAATTTCCTGTCCATTCACCTTTTCACCAATAACGAAGTTTTCTAGTGATTCTACCTGGATGACAATGAGATTCTTCCCTTGAAACATCCCTTTGTAGTTATTATCCGGAAGGCTTTCTGCGTTTCCTTTTAACCACTCCTGCACTTCTGTACGTTCTTGATCAGCAAGCTTGATACTGTTCGATGCACCGAACAGCCGTATCCCATCATACAGATGATAGCCAATCGGTGACATATCTGACATGGATTGAAAGGGAGCCCAGCTCAGATTAAAGAACATCATCTCGCCATTCGTCGTATTCTTAACATCAATACGATAGTGTTCGTAGGAAACAACACCCACAGCAAGGATGATCAGCAGAGCTGCCAGAATCGGCTGCCTTTTGTTTTCACGTCGACGGGATAGAATTGGTGAGTTTCTAAAGCGAAACAGTGCAACCGCAGCAATCACCACAAGATCCACAAAGAACCATAAATCAAACGCGCGTATAAATGTCCACAGATTATAATCGAGAGGATTAAATCCATTGGGATGAGCAAGGAAGCGAAGCGATAGAAACGCTGAATAGGCTCTGTAATACACTAAATCGCAAAACAATACTAAACTAAACAGCACCTGTACACTGATCAAATAGTTGCGACGGCCTCTTTTTTTGAAGAATAGTCCAAAGGCTACGACAAATACGATAAACATAAGATGCGACATGACAGGCGGGATGGTGAAATACATTTTGCCAATATTAATCCCTGCCATATCTGGAGCATGAAGAGCTGCCAGCAAGAGCTGGGACTTCCATAGAATTGCAAAGAACGTATACAAAGTCAGCTTCTCGCTGCTCACGACTACTTGAAGAACATTTTGAATCGTGTTGCGGAAGGTCTTTCTTTTATAGGATGATAATTGCAGCAAAAACGGTTCACCTCATACCTCTTGATTTTAAGCCGATTTCCCCATTTTACCACAAGTTGTTCGCGTATGTTGCTTACAAATATTGCAATCTAGCGACAGCAAAGGGCAATATGCCGCTCTCCACAAACAAAAAGAACCTGAGACGAGTGTCTCAAGGTTCTTTCAACTGCTGCTTTCTCCCATAAAATCGTCACTTGATATAAGTTAATAAATTATAGATCAGAACTGCAGCCTGTGCACGATTCGTCGTATCCTGTGGAAACACTTGATTCGCGTAGCCATGTACCAGCCCTATTTTAACCAGCGTAGCAACACTTGCGAACGCATAATCAGATATCAACGAGACGTCTTCAAATATAGTTAGATCCGATTGATCTCCTACAAGGGTGAGATGATTCGATACGCGTAATGCTCGATCTGTGAGCACCATCATATCTTCTCTCGTAATCGAAGCTTTAGGATGAAATTGATTCACTTCGTCTCCTTGCACAATGCCCAAATTTCTTGCAATAGCTACAGGCTGTGCATAATAAGCATCAGCTTCAATATCATCAAATGGTTGGCCGACTGTCCCCTTCAAGCCAAGCGCTCTCATCAAAAGCACAAGGAAATCTGCACGCGTCACCGCTGAATCAGGACTGAACTGCCTCTCACCAGTGCCATTCACGATCCCTTTGGAAGCCAAATCTTCAATCGCCTCCACCGCCCAATCGAAGGAATCAAGATCGTCGAAAGCATATGGATGATGTATCGTAAGTGTGGATTTCGCATTTATTTGCTTCGTAAAGTTACCAAGATTGGAATCTACAATCTTCACACTGCTTAGTGTGAGTTCATTGTTTCCATTCTGGATCGCTTGAAAATGCAACTTGAATAGGGATTGCTCACCTTCAAATCCTTTCCCTTTTCCAACCTTTGTATGCGCAAGCTGAATATGTGAATTCTTCACACTCGGTGGTACAGAGAACCCAGGTACATCGGATTTGGCATCTATGAATGTTAACCTTGTAGGATCATACTCCAAATTAATTTCGAAAGCATAGACATCAGTCAATTGTTGTCCCGCAATGACCACTTCAATGGTGTCACCTTGATTCGGCATGAGTGTTGAAACCTTCATCGTAAATGTGCCTGATTCATCGGCCTCAGAGGCCCAACTAGTTGTAGGAAGAATCCAACTTATAAAGAGTACTAGTACAAAGCTTATTTTCATCCATTTTCGCAAAAACATGTTCGATGTCCTCCCTCAGCACTCAGAACTCAGAACGATTCATTCCCGTACAATGAAGATCACCCGCCATGAAACTATACGAAATGTATCATGACGGGCGATGTTAAACTTGCTTAACCTTGCTTACGCGTTATTAATAAACAAAATCTTACTGTTGCAGAATACGTTGTGCCACAGCAGCCAAATCAACCAGATCCACTTTGCCATCCCTGTTGAAGTCAGCTTTCTTGAACTGTGCCCAATCTGTATCTGCGGATGTTTTGCCGTAAGCCGCTGCGACGTTTGCCAAATCTATGACGGAGAGGATACCATCATTATTCAGATCTCCTGGATCGCCAACGTATCTCAGCGAGTCAAAGACATCTAAAGCTTGTTGCAGATTCGCTATCGCTTGCGTCACTTGCGGTTTCGTAACCGCCACATTCGCAGCAACACTTCTTGCAGCGTCGATCGCAGTCTGGAGGGCAGCTTTCGCTCCTGGAGCGTATTGACCACTGCTATAACCTTCTGTTGCGGCATCATACAAGGATTGCGCCGCAGCAATCTTACTATTCAGAATCGACAGATCGACGATCGCTTTCACCAGAATCACTTCCGATGCTGAACCAAGGTTCGTTGCCGTCTGCAAATCAGCTAAGGCAAGACTGTCTAATACGATCGTTGTGGACACATCGTCACTTGGCGCTAACGCCTTCCAATGTAGTAGCATCAACGGTCCGTTGACATCACCACCAGCCAAATTCGCTGTCAGGATGCGGATATGTCCTGCTCCAACCTTTTGACCAATGATCGTAATGGCAGGATTTAATGATTCCACCGAGTCAAATTCAAGCAATCCAGCGTCATAAGACAATTGAATATCTTGTGCATACACACTGGAAACAACATCAGACAAATTTATCGTCGTCTCAAATGATTGCCCGCTTGTGACTGTCGTAGGTCCCACTATGGAAGCTGATGCAGGTACGGACCCGTACACTCTCACTTCATGAACAGACCACCAGCTGGAATTCGTTCCTGTTTGAACAACTTTGAAGAATCTCGTCACCTGTGGAGCAAAATCAATGGTGATTAGCTTGTTGCTGCCCACTCCCGTGGCGATCGGACTGCCCCAAGTTGCACCATCATTGGATACGTATAACGCATAACCCCGTGCATAGTCATTATTGCTGCCTGTAGAATCCAACTCAATGCTATTGATACTTGTAGGTACCTTCATATCAATGGTGAACGATTGCTCTGGCGTTGGCGCCATCGGTTTGCCTGCGCTCCAGCGCGTACCCATATCACCATCTATGAGGTTTGCTGCTGGATCCGCTGATGTCGAGGTTGCTGTCCATGCAGAGCGATCTAAGGCTCTCTTCGGCGTTGTTACGCTTAACGCCGCACTTAACGCGGACACATTGTTTCCACCATCTTTGGCTTTCACTGTGTAGCTGTAAGTTGTCAGTGGTTTTACTGTAGTGTCCAGATACTCAGCCGTAGTTGTGTGGCCAATGAGCGTCCCATCACGATAAACATCATAACCAGTGACATTGAGGTTATCTGTCGATGCGGTCCATCCAATTTTGACACGATCATGTGCCGCTGTCTCTTTAAGGACCAAATTAGTAGGCACGCTCGGTGCTTCCGTATCCCCAGCATCTGTCCCGTAGAAGTTAATCGTTTGTCTTTGAGCGCTGCCTGATGTCCCGTACACACGACCGCCGATACCATTAATAATGTGTGTGATTTCACTGCCCGCTGTACCATTTAACCAAATGGTTGTCGCATGATGAATTTTGACGCCTGCCGTATTCGGCACTTCGATGGCATTTTCCAACTTCACCGCTGCATCTCGGAAATAAGAGTACACCCCAAGTCCCCAAGCTTCATGGGTCGTAACGGTATCAGCTACTTTATAAGAGGCATATCCATTCTTGCTTCCGTCCATCCAAGCCGCTTGATTAGGAACATCATAGGGAATCTCGGACTGATAGAAGTAAACGCGACCGCCGTTCCCATTCCATAGGGTTTGATACTCATTGTGATGCTCATTAAATAAACCGTACAAGGTAACATCATCACCATTTACAATGAGACCATTGGTCGAAACATTCTCTGTCCAACCTGCACCTGCACCGTGGTCAGCACGCCACATCCAGAAATGATCACCAATGATGTCATCGCTGTTAATGGTCATTTGTGCTTTATTTTCCCCAACAACAGCTCCGCCAGTACGGAAAAATAAGTCATGCAACGAGGTTGGGTTAGCTGCGTGATCTAATGAACTGCCCGTTGGTCCGACTTCTAATAACGACGAGGTTGCATTTGGCCCCGCCTCATACAGCAATCCTGCCAGCTTCACGCCATCCACATCAGCAATTGTCATCGCTGGCTTATCTGTCGTTGGAATGAGCGTCGGCATCCCGATGCCCAACACAACTGTATTCGCATTATTGATACGAATTGTATCATCAATGTGATAAATTCCTGGCGTAAAGAGCAAATTCTTGCCATTCGCCAATGCAGCATTGATATTCGTAGCACTCGTTGTTGCGGGCACATCTGCACGTACAATATAGAATTGATCGATACTGATGGAATTACCTGGTGTTGCGCCATTTGCCCAGCTTGCACCTTGTGTATTCTGAGAAAGTGACGGGACGAATACTTGATATTCATTCGCGTTATTGATATAGAGATACGGCTTCTCTCTTATGACTGGCGTCTTCTCGACTACTGTATAAGGCGGATCCGGAAAGTTTCCAGTTGGCGTATTCTTGTCACCGACGAACACCATGTTCCAAACCCCATTGGACCAACTCGACCACTGACTGTTTCGCGAGAACCATTGTTGCTGTGAAGCCGGTGTTACTTGACCATCTACGATGGAGTCCGCGAGGAAGCCGCCACTTGCCCATCCTGCGCCCCACCCCGAATCAAAATCGAACAAATTTAATTTCCCTTTAATATGCAAACGCCTTAGTGGTGCTGCTTGTGAAACCGCGATTTGCGTTGTCCCTGCTGAGAAATGCGCTGGCGCTGGCGGTGTATAATTGAAAGTTGGATTAATGCTCAGATTTTCTATCCCCCGCCAAAAATTTCGTGTCGCATTCCCATTATCCCAATCCGCATTCACATTCAGACCGCCATTGATCAGCACATCATCTGGATTGAGCCCGAGCCCTGAAGCTTGTGTGTTAAACCCAATAAAGTAATTGCCATTATACGTTCCCGGTTTAAAAAGAAAAGCATCTCTTTCCGAACCAAATTCATTGGACTCCTGTCTTGTGAACACCGCATTCACAGCACTCTGAATGTCAGCTGCAGGCATATCAGGATCAAATACATACACATTTGGACCAAAAATGGATGAATTGGCATCACCGATTGGTGTTGCTGCACTCGAAACACCAGGACTCCACAAACTAAGAACGATTGCCATCATCGATACAGATGAAACCATTTTTTTCAAACTACGCATTGTATACCTCCCTTAGATTAGAAACGATCTATCCTGCTCCACATTCCGTTGGTAAGCGATTACATAATTGCTCCGATCACCCTCTCGTCTTACAAAGTAGGATGCTGACTCGTAGTTGGTATCTCCATCATAGAAAAATATGGATCGTAATGAAAGCGGTAAACTTAAGAAGATTAGGAGAGTTACTTAAGGTATTGGGATATTTTAACTATAACGACGACCTTGCCTTATTCTACCTTACTTATGGATATGCTGAAGAATAGCAGGTCGATATCCGATCATTTTCTACCCTGGTCCTTATCCTGTTCACCTTACGAAACATCCGAAAATCCTTAGAATGAAGTAGAGTCAATCAATCAGGAGGTCGAACATGAAAAAACTAACACTTATCTCTACAGCTTTACTTGCAACAACCGTTCTTGTATCCGCATGTGGAAATGGCGAAGAAACTGCTCCCGCAGATAAAGGCACATCCGGCGAGAAAGTAAAGCTTACCATTTGGCACAACTGGTCTGGTCAAGATGCGAAAGCTGTTGCTATGCGTAAAATTCTGGATGATTTCCAAGCTCAAAATAAAGATATCACTTTGGAAATTGAAGGTCTTCCAACCGACGGTTTAAAAACGAGACTGAAGACCGTAGCAGCAGCCAATGAAATGCCTGACTTATTCGTGATGTGGCCAGATGCGATGACGAAGGAATTCGTTAGCGGTAACTTGCTTCAACCGATCAATGAGTTCTTGGATAGCAAACCAGAATGGAAAAACAATTTCATTCCAGGCGCTTTAGACGGATATACGGTAGATAGCAAAATCTACTCCGTACCTATGAACTTATCTCCAACTTCCTTTATTTACTACAATAAAGCGCTTCTTGATCAGTATCATGTTGCTGTTCCTAAAACGTGGGATGAGCTTATGGCCGCTGTCAAAACGTTCAACGACAACAAAATCATTCCAATCGCGCTTGGTAATAAAGCAAACTGGGCTGCCCAATCCACGATTTTCAGCGGACTTGCTGATCGTATGACGGGTTCTGACTGGTTCCTTAAAGCTGCTAAGCAAGATGGCGTGAAGTTTACAGATCCTGAATTCATCCAAGCTTTAAAAAAGCTGCAAGAGCTAAGCAATGCCAAAGCGTTCCAAGATGGCTTCAACAGTATTGATCAAAACCAAATGAGACAACTGTTCTATCAAGGTAAAGCTGCGATGTTCATCGATGGTGGATGGGCAATGGCTGACGTCGTTCAGAATGCACCGAAAGATTTGCTTGCCAACACACATATCGCTCTACTGCCATCCATTGCAGGTGGAAAAGGTGATCCTCAATCCACGTCTGGTGTAGTTGGAACTGGACTTGGCGTTAGCAAGAAACTTACTGGAGCTAAAAAAGAAGCCGCTCAAAAATTGTTCTATGCACTATCTGGTCCAGATGGTCAACAAGCAACGCTGAACAGCTCCACATTGGTTAGCTACAAAATTGATCTTGATCCTTCCAAAGCAAACCCGTTATTCGTTGAACTCAATGACCTTATGAAAACAACGAAAATCACACCGGTTTATGATGCTAAACTAAGCTCCGCTGCAGTTGAAGTTATCAATAATGGTCTACAAGAACTTCTAATGGGTGGAAGTGCCGAAGCGATTGCTAAGAAAATTCAAGACTCACAAGCTGCGTCATTAGGTAAATAATACGTTATCGTACAACCAGCCCTCCACATCTGTGGCAGGGCTGGCTAATTTCATACAAGAAGGTAGTGAGATTGATGAATGCTGCTTACGTCCGCAGGTTTGTTTTTATGAGCCTTGCCCCTGCGATACTTGTTTATGCCTTATTTGTGTTTGTCCCCGTTATCTGGTCAGGCTACTATAGCTTCTTCGACTGGAAAGGTATTGGTACGGCGAAATTTATCGGTTTGAAAAACTATGTAGAAATTATTCATGATCCTATTTTTTGGACATCCTTAAAGAATAACCTTATTTTTCTTGTTGTTGCTGTGTTCGGCCAGCTGCCAGTTGCTCTCATTCTGGCCATTCTGCTGCATAAAAGCAATGCGCTTCAACGGTTCATCCGTTCTGCCGTCTTCGTTCCGATGGTCATGTCCTCGGTCGTGATCGGAATGATCTGGCAATATATTTATCATCCGCAAATCGGAATTCTGAACCTTCTCCTAGAGAAGCTAGGTTTAGAATCTTGGAAGCTGCAATGGTTATCAGATCCTAAGATCGCTATCTTCGCATTAGCTCCTCCTCTGATTTGGAGCTTTGTCGGTTTGTATCTCATTATTTTCATCTCGGCTTTTCAAAATATTCCTGGTGAAATTCACGATGCTACGCAAATCGATGGCGCTGAAGGTGCACGCAAGTTATTCTCCGTCACCCTGCCGATGATGTGGAGTACAGTACAAATTGCCATTATTCTATGTATTTCTGGTAGCTTAAAATCCTTCGATCTCGTGTATGTCATGACCAAGGGCGGACCCGCTCACGCAACTGAGCTACTCGCTACGTATATGTATAATTCGACTTTTTCCTCATACCGATATGGATTCGGTAGTGCCATCTCGACAACAATCGTCTTGATCAGCCTTATTTTCATTGGAATTAGCCAATGGGCAACAAGTCGTAAATCCAAAGTATAACGAAAGGAGGAAGCTGACTATGTCTTCTATTCCCATTCAAGTAAAATCGACTGCGACAACCCGCAAGTTCTCGTTTCAAGTATGGAAACAAGGCGCACTCTGGACGTTCTTAACCCTATATGCGATTCTCACGCTTTATCCGTTGTTTTGGCTCGTTATTTCCTCATTTAAAACGAATAGTGAATTCTTTAATCATCCGTTCGGATTGCCCCAAGTATGGAAATTTTCGAATTACGTAACCGCATGGCAAGCATCTAAAATGGGTACGGCTTTTCTCAACTCGGTCATCGTCTCGCTGGTCTCACTCGCACTTACGCTATTTTTAAGTTCCTTAGCAGCTTATGTATTAGCTAGAATCAAATTCCGTTTCAAAGGCATTATCCTGGCATTCTTCGTCATCGGGATGCTCATTCCCATTCATAGTACATTAGTACCTTTGTTTATTCTCATGAAACAAATTGGTCTATTGAATACGTATTGGGCGCTTATCTTACCTTACACGGCTTTCGCATTACCGACTGCCATCTTCGTTCTCACTGCCTATTTGGCTTCCGTACCCAAAGAAATCGAAGAAGCTGCCTATATTGATGGCACGAAACTTTGGGGCGTATTCTGGCGTATTATGCTGCCAATCTCACTGCCGGCCCTATCAACAGTCGTTATCCTGAGCTTCTTGCATTTCTGGAATGACTTCTCGTTCGCACTTGTTTTTATTAGCAAAAGCAGTTTAAAAACGTTACCGCTAAGCATCGCTAATTTCGCTGATGGTTACCAAACAGACTACGGCTTAACGCTCGCCGCTATGACGATCGCTGTCATTCCGACAATTGCCGTGTACTTGGCCTTCCAAGAGCAAGTTATGAAAGGGATGACCGCGGGAGCTGTAAAAGGCTGATTGATTTCAACGATCCAGACAACGAGTTAGGAGATGACACGTGTTGCGCGAGTGGTTCGGCTATTCTTTACAGCGTAAGCTATCCTTCATTATGCTTGTCACAACCTTAATCCCCCTCTTGTTTCTGGGTACTTTCGCTTTTACAACATCATCGGATATTACCAAAGAAAAGGCGCAGCAAGCAGGCTTGAATTCACTCGCGCAAATGGATGCCAAATTTCAATTCATTCTGAAAGATGTTGAGAATATTTCTATTTTTCTGATCGGGCAAAGGGATATTCAATCGTATTTGAAACGAACTGATGAGAATTTGGATGCGCAAGCACAAATCCTTGGGTTAATGACGAATCTGGTGTACACCAAGGATTACATTTCAAATATCACCATTTATCCCAGCAATAACACGATGCCTCTCTCTACCTCTACGATCTACAATTCGAGTTTGGATCAAGAGATCGCCATTAAACAGATAACAGATAAGTTGTGGACGGGCTTATATCACATTGAGAATTATTTGGGGAAACGACAAGTATTTTCCTTTATACGACCCGTACGCGCTATGAATACCTTTCAAACACTTGGTTGGTTATCGATCAGTGTGGATGAGCAAGTGCTCTCCCGTACTTGGTCCGTTCCACAGTTAGCCGATGGCTATGGCCAAGTTGCTTTGTTAAATGATCGGAATGAAATCATGTCTTCAACCACGAAGAGTTGGCTGTCACAAGAAGCCGATAGCTTGTTCCCTGGTATAAAAGATCGCGTTCGCGGCTATTCTTCCGGGGTATGGACGTCAGGTGCCGGGAAAACACAACAAAGCATTCTATTTTATCGAGAACCGATGATTAACTGGACAATTGTTGGCATTATTCCATCAAAGCTATACAGTGCGCAGAATCGGTACATTTTGCAATTAACAGCCGTTGCTGTGGCGCTTTCTGTCCTTACCAATGTGTTTCTCACCATATTCGTCATTCGTAAGGTCACCACGCCTCTCGGATCGCTAACCCGATTGTTAACCAAAATCAATCCTGATGAACCTTTACCCCACTATCCGGTATACACCTCAGATGAAATTGGGCGACTAGCTGGCAGCTACAATTTGTTAAGCACACATATCGAAGCCTTGAAGAAGCAGCTCATACACAATGAAACGCGCAAAAAAGAAGCAGATATGCGGGCATTGCAAGCTCAAATCAATCCGCATTTCCTCTATAACACGCTGTCCTCGATTCATTGGATTGCTTTGCTCAATGAAGAGAATCGCATCGCCGAGATGGTCGGTGCCTTAAGTGACTTCTTGCGTTTCAGCTTGAATAAAGGCAAAGAATATTGCAAGGTCTCGCAAGAGCTAGCCCATATTCGCAATTATGTGCAGGTTCAATCCATCCGTTTCCCAGATGAATTTACCGTGGATTACGTGGTTGACGCTCGACTTAGCGATACGTTCATGCTGAAATTGTTGCTTCAACCATTGGTTGAAAATGCGATGATTCATGGTATTCAAATGAAAGAGGAACCAGGTGTTATTTCCATTTATGTTGAGCTAAAGGGCAATTCGATGCATGTCAAGGTGATGGATGATGGCATCGGGATGACGGAAGATCGGTTGCGCGAAGTCACTGAAAGTTTATACCCTGCTGAGGGCATGGAAGCTAACGATGCCAGTTATGGGCTGCGTAATGTGCACGAGCGACTGCAATTGCATTACGGGCTTGATTCGGGGATCAAGATCGAGAGCCGATTGAATGAAGGCACGTGTGTGTCATTTGCGATCCCAGTTTTGGAGGATAACCATGAAAATCTTGATCGTTGATGACGAGGTCATCATCCGAACAGGCTTGGCCAAAGTCATTAATTGGAAAGAGATTGGACTCGAGCTGCTTAAACCAGCCGTTTCGGCCGAAGAGGCGCTTCGCCGCATGCCTGAGGAACGTCCGAACATTTTATTAACGGATATCCGAATGAAGCATATGAATGGGTTAGAACTTGCCCTTAAAGCGAAAGAAATTATCCCTGATATCGAGACGATAATCTTATCTGGGTATGATGATTTCATGTATACACAGCAAGCGATTCGGCAAGGAGTCAGCGACTATCTCTTGAAATCCAGTCGTCCTGAAGAGATTATGAAAACCGTCCTTCAAGTCAAACAGCGCATTGAAGATAAATGGAAGCATCTCAATCAGGATCAATATAAGAACAAAGAAGTTCGCAATCGTTTGTTTGAACGCTGGATTATCGAGGGGGAATCCGCCGCAGTTGATGCAGCTATGCTGCCGGACTACCTTCCTCTCCTATTTCTCTCACATGAGCATGAGCAACCCAAATTTCAAACCTACGTGGTGACCGCTGAAGGATGGGGAGAAACAGCATCGGAAATTTCTCTGCTGCTTTTCGCCGTTGACAATATGCTGAACGACATCTTGCAATGTGAAACGTTGATTTACAGGCAACGGATTGTCGTGGCGCTTCCCAAAACAAGCGCATCTGACTTCTTCGATCATCCTGATTCAGCGAAGCAGAAAATCGAGAGGCTGCTCAAATGCAAAGTCAGCATTTCCGTCGGTGAAGTCGTAGGGCAACAGTCTGATTTATATAAATCGTATGTCACGGCGGACTATGCGTTTAGCTATAAACATCACCTCGATGAATCTATTCTGATTTATTCAGACATTGTTAAGCGTAAAGGCGGCAAAACTGTCTGTACGCACGAGGAGGAGCTCGAGCTCTCTTCGATCCTGTTGGAGGACGACTCCGTTGCATTGAAGAACTGGGTTCAGCGACATATGCATTCGGAATTGAGCGACCCGCACATGACGATCGAATCCCTTGAATCGTTGGTCCGTTCAGCTGCCCTGTCTGCTCATCGTTGGCTGGAACGTGTATTAACAGCAACGGGACGACAAGGCGCACTGGATGGTCAAAATATCGCCTTCGTCGTCAAACGGGATATTGTCCTGAAGGATGCCTTATTTCAATATTTATTGACCGTTATGGAACTGTATCATCATCGATTGGGGAACGGACAAGCCACACATACACAGAAAGCCATGGCCTACATCCACGAGAATTTGGGGAAAGATGTTGGCCTGCAACAGGTTGCTAAATATGTGCATCTGCATCCGAATCATTTGAGCGAAGTGTTTAAAAAGGAAGCCGGTATTACGTTTGGTGACTATGTGACACGACAAAAAATTAATCGTGCCATGGAAATTCTAACCGTATCCCCTGCCAAAATAGCCGATGTCGCAAGCTCCGTCGGTTTTGAAGATATTAAATATTTCAGTCAAGTGTTTAAGAAATTCACTGGCAAAACGCCAAGTGAGTTCCGGGAGGAAGCAGTCCTTCACCCTGCTGCTCCACCTCCAAAATTTTAACAATATCATGGTGTAAGAGGAGAAATCACAGATGGAATTATCAGGATTATGGCGATTGCAGCAGTTCGAAGTAGGACAAGTTCGACCACTTGACGTCGCGGCAGCTTGGTTAGACGATCGTTTCTGGATTACAGCGAAGGTTCCCGGGGATGTCCATTCCGCACTCATTGAACGAGAATTGATTGAGAATCCGTATTTCGGTCATAATGATGCGAAGAGCCGTTGGATCGAGCAGAAAGAATGGTGGTACCGCCACTCCTTCAATTATTCGTTAGTGCATGGAACCGATGAGAAAGAGAAGCATGAATTAACCTTCGAAGGTCTTGATACGTTTGCTACGATCTATGTGAATGGGAAGGAAATCGGAACAACGAGCAACATGTTGATGGCTCATACCTTCGATGTTACACGCGTCATTCAGGATGGTAAAAATTCAATTGCCGTTAAATTTGATCCTTTGCATTTACATAACAAGGATAAAGAATTATTCCA
Organism: Paenibacillus plantarum; assembly: GCF_013141695.1. GTDB lineage: Bacteria > Bacillota > Bacilli > Paenibacillales > NBRC-103111 > Paenibacillus_E > Paenibacillus_E plantarum. The sequence goes on along the minus strand of NZ_WHNY01000075.1, from coordinate 27,569 downwards.
ATGGTCCTCTTATACGAAAGAGCGCCCTTGGCTGCGTAAAGCTGCGATGAACTTCGGCTGGGACTGGGGTCCTCGTATGGTCACGGTCGGTATTTGGGGCAAAGTCTTTATCGAGCGTTACCGCCGCGCGAAGCTGGACAGTGTTTTTGCAAGAACACGCACGATCCATGATACTGGGGCAGAAGTACAAGTTGATGTCGACGTAACAACACTTCGCAAAGGTGTACAGAAGTCATGTGACATTCGTTTAGTGGACGCAGCTGGTCAAGTGGTTGCTTCTGCTCAGGGGAATGTGCAATCTACTGAATCGTTTACTTTACAAGTTGTTGATCCACAACTTTGGTGGACACATGACCTCGGCAAACCTTACTTGTACGAGCTGGAAGTTGTTCTATATGCAGACGGTGAGCAAGTTGATGCGTATCGCAAACCCTTAGGTATCCGTACGATTGAGCTGCAATTGAAGGATGCGGAAGGTCAGAATGCCTTTGCTTTTGTACTCAATGGTGTCAAACTATTCGCCAAAGGTACCAACTGGATCCCGGCTGATCACTTCATTGGAAGTATTCCAGATCAACGCTATCGAGACTTAATTGATCTTTCGGTTACTTCGAATCAGAACATGCTTCGTGTATGGGCAGGCGGCATCTATGAGAAGGATGTCTTCTATGAGGAGTGCGACAAGCGGGGCGTTCTGGTTTGGCAGGATTTTGCCTTCGCAAATGCGTTGTTCCCTGATTTCAACCGTGACTTCATGGAGAATGTCCGGAACGAAGTTATTTATAATATCAAACGCTTGCGCAATTATACGTCCCTAGCTTTGTGGTGCGGAAATAATGAAATTGATTGGCTGTATGATATGAAATCCGCTGGAGGCGACATCAACTGTCCGTTCTATGGGGAAATCATTTACCATGAGTTGATTCCTGATGCGCTTGAGTTGCTCGATGACAGTCGTGCCTACTGGCCATCTTCCCCATTTGGCGGCAATGATGCCAATGATCCTGATGTCGGCGACCGCCATAACTGGCAGGTGTGGCATGGTTCCGTGTATCCACGTCAATTCGGTGATGTGCCTTTGCTTGATTACAGTATTCAAGGCGTCACGTTCAAAAATTACAAAAAAGACTTCACCCTTTTCAGCAGCGAATTCGGTATGCACGCCTCTGCCAATCGGTACACGTTGGAGAAAAACATTCCAAATGGCCAATTCTACTGGAACAGTGTTGAAATGGCTTATCGCAACAAAGATACCAATCACCAAAAAGGTATTCTCCTTATGGAAGGATACACCGGTATTCCGACCAACATTGAGGAATATATGAACTTCTCCATGCTGACACAAGCCGAAGGCTTGAAGTATGGTATTGAGCATTATCGCCGGAACAAGCACCGCACGAGCGGTTCCCTCATCTGGCAATTGAACGATAGCTGGCCAGGCACAAGCTGGTCGCTCATTGATTATGAATTGTTGCCTAAGGCTTCCTTCTACTACGCAACGAAGTTCTATCACCCGCTTCTGCTCTCCATCGATCATGAGCCTGGGCAGGACTTGCACGTGTGGGCTGTCAACGATACGTTGGCTGAGTTACAAGGGCAAGTTCACGTAACAGTTTATAACTTCTCCGGTGAGGAAGTGTTCAAGCATACATTCGAGGCTTCTGTGGCGGCGAACTCTGCGATCCAACTGGGAAGTCTGCCAGAAGCTACCGTCTTAAATGGAGCATCTGCGGAGCAAGTTGTTGTCCGCGTTCACACAACAGACTGGGCTGCGCCTGATAATCTTCATTATCTGCGCGATCAGAAAGATCTTCAGTTCCCTGCGACTTCGCTTAGCGTGAACGTCGATGCAGAGGCGCAAACTGTGCAGATTACCGCTAATGGCGCACATGCGCGGATGGTGAAGCTGGATCTGCCACAGGGTAACATTCGCTTCAGCGACAACTTCTTTGATTTGCTTGCGGGTGAGCAAGTGACTGTGCAGATTAGTGATCCAACTGGTGCCAAAGTAGATTTGAATCGTTTGACTGTGAGTGCAATGAACGTTTGAGCAAAATGAGCGAATGAGAAATGCTGAAAACTGCCTTTTTTGCAGTTTTGGCGGAGCTTTGGAAGTTTGGGTAACAGAAATAAGATAGCAAGGATGCAGAAAAAGGCTTCTCCACTTGGTTGTAAGCCGAGTAGGAGAAGCCTTACTACTTTGCCACTATTTGCTTTTCTGTGCGCTAACTTTCAAGAGAACGGTTACCGCCTCTGCTCTCGTCGCATGATCTTGCGGGGCGAATTGGTTATCACCTTTTCCTTGCATGATACCGGATTGCAACATGAAAGCAACGCTGCCCTTTGCCCACACGGCAATATGCTTATCATCCGCAAAGCCTGTTCCAGTTTCCGTCACTTTAGCTTTCCCCAGAGCGCCCGCGATCACTACCGCCATCTCGGCTCGCGTAATTTCAGCATTGGGACGGAAGCTGCCGTTTTCATAGCCATGCAGGATACCCTCTCGCACTGCAAGTCCGATGGCTTTTTGCGCCCAAGCTCCAATCTCCGTGTTATCTGTAAAATTCAGTTTCACTCCTTCGCCTTCCGGCTTCAACGTGTTCATCAGCATGACCGCAAACTCCGCACGTGTCACTGTATGATTCGGTTTGAATGTACCGTCCGGATAACCCGTGACGAAACCGTTTTGTATCGCTTGCTGGATACCTGACTCAGCCCAATGCCCCGAAATATCACTAAAATTCAGTTTTACTACCTCTCGGTCAACTGCAAATACCGCATATTTCGTAAAATGATTCACATCTACGGTGATTTGATCCCCGTTTACCTTCCCGCCAGGAACTTCCACCCATACCTTGTTCGTTTCGTCAAAATAGAAAACCGCTGCTCTTTGGTCAGTTGCTATGCTTGCCTGATCGAATGCAAACGTCAGCGTAATCGGTTTGCTGAAGTTCTCCGTAAAGTTCTTCAGAATCTCGAAGATTGGGCTTGCTAACGTCTCATTTCCCTTAATTAATTCCTGTGTATCCAACACTTTATCAATGGTCACATTGAGTTCTTGGGATGAAGCATCCGCCGGAATCGAAATCGTTACTTCCTTGTTCAAACTAACTTCACCGGTTTTACCAACCGGCAGTATCAAATTACCATCTGTGGAGGTAACCACTGTAGAGATTGGTGACGCTGGCAGTGAGATTGGACCGCTTCCACCTTGCACACTTGGCGAGCTTGGCGCACCCCTTTTCACAGTAAGCACATAGGAATGTGAACTTCCATCTTGTGCATACACATCGATAAAGATTGGATTCTGCCCTACATTCAGGTTAGATATCGTGTACACGTACACATTACCGGTGACTGAACTCGTCGTGTAAGTCACACCAGTAACTGATAGAGTTTGATTAGGATTGGCTTTGGTTAAAGTCATTTTGAAACCTGTAACGCTGTTCGCCACATCCACAAGATAAGAAAACTCTGAAGGATTGAATGTCATTGCACCTTGATCAACTACCATGTTAGATAGCGAAGCATCGGTGCTAATCACTTCTCCTGTGCCTGCGCGAATATCCTGCGAAACTATGGCATCATCATAATTTGGTGCAATGACGGTGATAAAATGGCTTCCTAATGACAATGCGCCTGCTTTGAAAGAGATTTTTCCAGCGTTTATTGAATATTTCGCTACTGGCATCGTCTTCGTTCCGTCTTTGACAGCTGTGATCTCATCCCGCCAATTCACATCATCCGCAAACGTGATGTCAATCGCGCTCGCTACGTAATTATCTGTGTTATCTGAAGTTAGATTCGGCGAAGGCATCCACTTCACGATTTGAGTAATACTTGTATCGAAATAGTCGGTTGCCGAAATTGTAATGGTATGATCACCTTGTGCGAGTACACCAGCCCTAAAAGTGATTTTGCCAGGCTCGACGGTGTAGCTCTCTGATGGTATGGTTATTGCTCCGTCCTTCACCGTCGTAATGGCACCGCGCCATGCCGCATGATCAGGGAATGAAACAACGATGTCATGCGCAACATCATTGGCCGTCGTGTCCGCCGCTAACGCCACTGGTTTTAACTGCACCAACTGGTTCACAACAGCATCTTCATAATGCCTCGTGGATACCGTGATGGTATGATTCCCTAGGTTTAGCACGCCGGGATTAAATGTTATCTTACCAGGGCTAACCGTATATACAGCTGACGATATTGTAGCCGCGCCATCCTTTACTTCGGTAATCTCATTGCGCCATGCCGACAAATCTGGGAAGGTAAGTTCAATTGGACTTTCCGTGTTATTACTGGTGGAATCCGCGGTCAAGACCGGTGCTGTCAAAAAGAATTTCAGAATCCCAGGCTTACGATTGATCGCAGGATCTGCCCCTAAGATGAAGGCGCTATTAGCCAAATAGGGAATACCGTTATGCACATATAAAGAATTTGCCATCACCGATCCTTCAGTTATTCCCGAAACACCTACAGATACCCAAGTAATTCCATTAAATTTCTTCACAGCTGTTGTTCCATCCGTAAATCTGCACGCCACATAGAGCACACCATCAGATAGAGAGAAGGAGGCATAGCTGATATTACTTGAATCCCCTATTTTCAAACTCCCGTTGTCTACCCTAGTCCAACTGCTTCCTTCATACTTTTTCAAGGTGACACCATAACCAGTTTGCCAATCCACATACGCCACATAGGGTATGCCACCGTTGAAGGTCAAGTAGGTAGTCGAATATCCGCCTGTCGCAAATGGCCCCAGATTGACCCAACTACCGTTACTTGTATCAAATTTTTTAAACTCTCCTGAATAACTTGTCATACCTTGCCATGTGCCACCTACGTTGATGCGATCCGGTTTCTCATTACGATAAGCCACATAAGGGACGCCATTATCAACCGATAGGGAGATCTGGGATACCGGATCCTGTGAAATTCCCGCAGTGCCTATTAATTCCCAACTGTTATCGCTTTCTTTATACTTCCTCACTGTCAGTTTATCGCCATTTGCTCCGTCTTTATAGGCAAGATAGGGAATTCCATTCGAGATCGCTATTGACATCTCGAACGCCCTGTCAGTGGAAATAGCTCCACCACCTAAGAGTTGCCAACGGTTTCCGTCGTATTTTTTGACATAGGCTTTAAAACCATTCGCTATATCCGAATAAGCCGCATATAACATATTGCCCGAAACGGCAGTAGATAAGTAAAATGCTGTCCCTAGAAGTCCATCCGTCCCCCCGGAAATGGTCTCATCTCCTGCAGAAACCCAATTGCGACCATCCCATTTTTTCACAAACAATTTGTTTAGAGTCTCTTCTATATAAGCCAAATAGGGCGTATCCTGAACGAATTTGAGTGACATATTATAGGATGCATTTTGCGAGATGCCCTTAATGCCTACATACTGCCAACTACCAAGTTCATTCTCTTCTAACTGATTAATTTCTATCACCCTATTGAAAGGATCACCAAGGATATCCTTCAGTGCACCGGGAGCTATTCGTATTTGATTGTCTAAGCCCATCAGCGGTTTCTGAAATGTAATGACAATCGTACCGCCCCCAAGAATGGAAGTCGTGTTGCTGACGGAATCGTCTGTCGTTAAAGCAGTGAAATCAGCCTCATCCGTTCTTTTGACCGAAATCTTATTCTTCAACTCCTCTAGTGTCCCAGCGTTCGTTTCTGTAGAGGAAAATGTAAGCGTAACTGACTTATTCCCTTCCCCGACTGACGCAGACCACGAGACATCAAGCGATGGCTCCGGCTCACTTACCATACAATAATTGCTAAACATGGCACCCGAGACAGGAGCAAACTCGCTCGCGCTGCATCGTACGCCTTCCACGGATGAACCATTAAGTTGGTACGTTTTAGGCGTCAGCTTTTTAATAACCCATACTTGGTTTTCAAACGTTGCCCAACCGTACTCGACTATCTTCGTACCCGTAAATGAACAATTCTCTCCTTCGCCGGCACAGTACGTCCATGACGCAGCAGATGCTTGCTTCATATTGGGATTGATAAGCCATAAAAAGGAAAATAATGCGCACCCCGCTATAATAATTATAAGCTTTAGTAAAAAGTCTTTCTTTAATCTTGCTATCAGTATCATCGTTATACTCCTTTTACAGGCAAATTTTAATTTTTCACCGTCTGTTCATTAACAACGTCTTCTCCTATCAATCTACTACAGCTCAATAAAAGAATAATGAAAGATTCGGCTATAAAAAGACAAAAACCGCGCAGCATCAAGGCTTCGCGGTTTTTGTCTTTTTATCAGTAAACGCTCGCACTAACGAGTCGTATAGAATGGTTAGCTCCTCAGAAGGACGAATACCAAGCTCCTGATTGAGCAACCGAACATAATTCGTATACCGTGCGGTTAAACCCTTTTTGTCCCCGGCCATCTCGTGTACTATCATCAAATAGCTTATCACCGACTCGTCCAGCGGATTATTCTCATTTAACTTGAGTAATAGCTTTGAAGAAGTACTTATATCTCCCAACGAAATAAGTGAGGCAACTAGTCGTTTGACGAATGAAGCGTACATTTGGCTATAACGTTCCGTTTCGTGAATAGCCCATACATACGCTTTATCGCCGAACAGATCACCCCTATACAGTCGTTCAACGCTTAGGGCAATTTCCACTTGACTGGCATCTATCGTTTGTAGTTCTTCCACTTGCGCTTCGAATTCTACATAATCAATACTGGAGTCCTTCAATTCAAGTGCATAGCCATCGTTCTCTGAACGTATGACCTCGCGCATACCTAGCGGTTCCAGTGACTTGCGCAGTTGATACACGGTTGTGTTCAAATAACTCTCCGCACCTGCTTGCTCCATGCCGCCAAAAATATCAGTAACCAACTTTGAACGTGGAATACGTCGGCCTCGGTAAAGCAGGAGATAAGCGAATAGCTCTGTACATTTTCGCGAGATCCATTTCACACGGCCTGCTTCATTGCTCACAACAACATCTCCGAGTCCAGTAATAACGATCTGTCCTGCATACTGTAAAGGTGGTACCTGGACCGTTGGAGAATGAAAAGCCCGCCAGTTCGTGAGCGCACGATGCACTGCCCGCTGCAGTCTCTCTTGGGAGACTGGCTTGACCAAATAGTCAATCACCGAAAGTTCATAAGCTTCCAGCGCGAAATCCTTGTGGGACGTGACGAAAACAAGTTGAACCGATGAGCCAGAACTTCCTAGCCTTGCTGCAAACTCTATCCCGTTCTCACCTTTCATTGCGATATCAACGAACGCTAGGCCGATTTCTGTGTGCTCATGTAAGAAGGAGGCCGCCGACTTCGTATCTGTGAAGGTGCCAACAACATAAACTTCTGGCAGTTTACGCAACATTTTGCTCAAAATCAAATGCATCGTCGGGTCATCGTCTACCAAAATCACTTTCATGCGTCTTCGCCTCCCTTCCATTGGTCAATTACGTCCATCCCGCCCCTAGAGCTATATAAAGTAAAATAGAACGTCGTCCCCACGCCCGGGACGCTGTCAAACCACAATTTCCCGCCATGAATGGCGATAAATTCGCGAGATAGCATAAGCCCAAATCTGGCATGCCCTGCACCTTCTTCGGGGTCCGGCACTTTGATAAATGTATCGTCACGGCGCAGCATCTCAGCTGTCTCTTCATCTATTCCTGCACCATTGTCACGTATGGTCACAACAATTCTATCCTTGTCCAGCGCAGCTGCAATTTCAATCCATCCACCAATTCCGGTAAACTTAATCGCATTGGAAAGCAAGTTTCGCAGAATGAGATCAAGCATTTCTTTATCTGCGCTAACTGAAAGCTTCTCGTCAATTCGCTCTCTCATCACAATGTGCTTCATTCCTGCCTTCGATTCTGCTAGCAACACAGCTTGACGAACGACTTGCTGCAAATTCCAGCCGAGGGGTCGAAACACGACATTCCCTTTCTGGCTGCGATACCAATCGAGCAAATTCTCGACAAGATGGAACGTATTCTGGACTTGTCCTTGGAGTACGCCGAACAATTCGGCATGTTCTTTGTTATCTGCAGCAAGTTCTTCGCCAAGCAGTTCGGTTAAGCTGACCAAGAGCGCGATCGGATCACGAATGTCGTGTGCCACAACCGTAAACATCTTGTCCTTAAACGAATTTAATTCTAGAAGCTGGTTCGCACTCTCACGCAGCCTTATCTCGTTCTCTTTCAACTCCGTAATATCGTTAAACATGATCATTTTTCCGATGGGTGTGCCTGCATCATAGATGAACGATACGCTGCATTGATAATGTTTATTGCCGCCAGTTTGGGATCTGTAGAATGGGAACCGTTCGTTTCCGTTATGAGAACTAAGAATAGGATTAACCAATTCTGGATTCGCCGAGAGAACCTCTCCGACATAAGCAGGGTAATGTTTCGTCAGAGTGAGTTCAGGTAAGACGCCTTCAGCCGCTTTGTTGTAACTAACAATTTGGTCCTTGTAATCGAGCAGAATAACACCATCCCGGATGGTGTCGAACACTTGAGTCAACGCAAGAGGTGTAAATCGGAGCAGATTAAATCGCAGAATCCCCCACGCATAAACGATCCCAGATACCGCGAACCCGAAAGGCGTCAAATCGACAACCATCCCAAACCACAAGGATATGTTGAAAAGCAAGGGCACTGCGGCTCCCATGGTCAATACGATAATTTGCTTGCGAACAATGCGTGAAGACCGCCAATACATCGGAATAAACAGGAAAAATCCACACAATATCACGAAGTAATTATATAGCGTGTGTGCTTTATACCAAGGCCCTTTAGCTGTTTTGTACAACGGAAATGAAGAACGTTCATTCAAGATATATTGCTCATAGAATAGGTGATGCCACTCATTGGTCAAATGGAGAAAAAAGACCCCTACGGGTATAATGAATAGCGCCAGCGCAAGGGGCTTTCGGTAACGCGAAGCCGTCCCAGAGAACTGGATGACCTGGAAAAGCCAAAGCGTCGTCACGAATGGTATGCCCACATATTCGATTTGCAGGGAAAGCTTAACTTCGTATAAGTTGCGACTCAGCAACTCGAAAGCATAGCCAATTGCGTAGCAAGCAGCTCCTAGCATGATAAGAATCATCGTTCTAGCGACGGATAGATGGCGTTTCTGATAGGACAAAAACGCAACGTATATCATGAATCCCGCTGCCAGAAAAAGCAGTAAGGACAACCATTGTACTGTGTTCACTGCAGCGTCTCTCCTGACTGTTGACTGCCATGTGGGTCAGTCCTATGTAATCCTCCATTTCAATATACATGCTTCTACGTCGAGTATCTACCTTCACTCACTACTGCATAGCCCTAACCTCAATTCTATAAATGGGGACGTTCTTATGGCGCGGGATGCGAACACGGAATCTCGACTCGCGGATGTAGCTGGGGATATTTGTGAGTTTGGAGCGACTAGTATGTTACATCCTTGTTTTCACTGGAAAATATGCAGCTATTTAAGAGTATTTTCCTTAAAAATTGGATTTAACTGGAAAAACTGCAGGTAAAACTACCTCTTTTATCCAATTCAGGTAAGATGTTAAAAATTAACTGTAGGTTATCCATCTATTCACTAAACCCCAGCAAATACGGCAAAATTAGCTGTACATTTTACATCTATTTGAAAGCTAGCTACTCAACTGAGCTCTACTTCTACTTCTACTTCTACTCCTACTTCTACTCCTACTCTCCCAACTCTACTCACACCAACATGTCATAGTAAAAAGAACATCCCCCTCCAGCGCGCGATACCCGTGAAGAGCTCCGCCTCCGGAGGATGTCCGATGTCCCTATCTCTTGCTTTACCAAACCTCATTAACTCCCAATTAACTCCAATGGCATAAAAGCATACTCCCCATTCCTAACAATGCTGCCTTTGCGAACAGGTATAGAATGCTTGAAAAGCGGCCCATCAATGACTGTCGTATGGAACTCGCCGCCTTCTCCACACGGGTCTATACCGCGAGCTTGCAGTTCTTTTACGTAGTCGTGAGTTAGCGTACGTCCCAGATCTTCTTCCCGCATCCCTAAAGATAAATTAACCGTAACCAAGATAGAGACGAACCCCAGATCTATAAACTCTTTGACGGCTTGGGCATGGTCCATTCTCCATAGCGGCATGCCAAGTTTTAGGCCAGCATTTTGGGTAACTTTGTCATGCCAGCAGCCCTCAACAGGCATATCCAAGTCTCCGGTGACTAACACTTCGGCACCTTGACGTTTGGCTTGTTCCAAAAGGCCCATAAACACCTCTTCATAGTCATCCCAACTTGCAGCAGCTGTATAAACGGGCAAGCCGATAGATTCTGCTTGGGCACGAATAAGCTCCGGAGGCATGCCGTGAGATCTGGAACGTTTCCCTTCTTCCTCCAGCATGACGATGAGTCCGATCGCTTCGCCAACTTTCATTGATTTATACAGCGCCAGAACGCTATCCTTTCCCCCGCTAAATGAAGCTATAAATGTATGCCCATGAGCACCATTTTTCCAATTCACAATATGGTCCACTTCTATCGTTCTCCCTTATTTGTATGCTCTGTTTATTATATCACGAGCTGCTTTGGGATTTATTGAGCTCTTTCGCAACAGCTCGTCCCGCTACTCGGCCGGTAAATAAGCACCCTCCGAGAAACGTCCCCTCCAGCGCACGATATCCGTGAAGACCTCCACCTCCGAAACCGCTTGCCTCACCGGCCGCATATAGCCCAGGAATCGCCTCTCCCGCTTGATTTAGCACACGACCGGATAAGTCCGTTTGTAATCCACCCAACGTTTTACGACTTACGATATTCAATCTCACCGCGATAAGCGGTCCATTCGCAGGGTCCAATAGACGATGCGGCTTCGCAACACGAATTAATTTATCCCCAATATAATTGCGAGCGCCTCGAATGGCTGTAATTTGCAGATCTTTGGTAAAGTGATGTGCGATCTCCCGATCTCTCGCCTTGATTTGGCGTTCAATACGGTCAAAATCAAGCAACTTCTCCTCCGTCAACGCATTCATACCAGCGACCAGCTCAGTCAATGTCGGGGCTACGACGAAATCCTCTCCCTTATCCATAAAAGCTTGCACCGGAGCCATCGCTCCTGGCAGTGCCCTAGACAACACTTTAGGGATACTTTTCCCAGTTAAATCTGGATTCTGTTCGGAACCTGACAACGCGAATTCTTTTTCAATGATTTTCTGGGTCAAAATAAACCACGAATAGTCGTATCCAGACTTTTGGATCGTCTCCAAAGTTCCCAAGGTATCAAACCCCGGGAAGTTAGGGGATGGAAACCGCTGCCCCCGCGCATCTAACCAAAGTGAGGATGGCCCTGGAAGAATACGAATACCATGGTTATGCCACACGGGATTCCAATTCTTGATTCCCTCTGTGTAGTGCCACATCCGGTCGCGATTTACAATCCGGCCTCCGGATTGCTCCGTAATAGCCAGCATGCGGCCATCGACATGCGCTGGCACACCAGAGAGCATCCGCTTAGGTGCTTCACCAAGCCGACTCGGCCAATATTGGCGGACTAACTCGTGATTAGCGCCTATTCCGCCACTGCTGACGATGACCGCTTGCGCATGGAATTCGAACTCGCCAATCGCCTCACGTGAGCTCGCTTCCCCGCGAGCCGCCGTGCTAGCCACAAGCACGGAACCTCTAACACCCGTAATGGCACCACCGCTTTGAATAAGCTCGTTCACACGATGACGCGGTCGGTACACAACGAGCCCACTCGCCATATGCGCTCTGACTCTCTTCTCGAATGGCTCCACGATGCCAGGCCCTGTCCCCCAAACGATGTGGAAGCGAGGCACAGAGTTGCCATGCCCATCTGCCAAATAACCTCCGCGTTCCGCCCACCCGACAACCGGGAAGAAGCGGATCCCCATGGCATGCAGCCATTCCCTTTTTTCACCGGAAGCGAACTTGACATAAGCCTCCGCCCACTTGCGGCCCCAGTAATCCTCGTCGTCTTCACGATCAAAACCAGCTGACCCCTGCCAGTCCTGCCAAGCTAGCTCTTGTGAATCTTTAATTCCCAACCTGCGCTGCTCCGGGGAATTCACAAGAAATAAGCCGCCGAATGACCACCAGGCTTGTCCACCAAACGATGCTTCTGGTTCTTGATCCAGGAGCAGCACCCTTTTGCCAGCATCCGCTATCTCTACTGTTGCCACTAAACCTGCGAGCCCTGCTCCAACCACAATAGCGTCATAGTCCATGATCGAGTTCTCCTTTGATTCTTTCTATTCTCTAGATAGCTTTTCCGATCTTTTGCCAAAAAAATGGCCTCCCTCTGACCACTATAGCCAAAAAGGAGGCAATTCATAGGATGGAATGTCCATCCGATTACGAATCCTTGAGATCTTCTTCCATGTCGTCAATGACGACAAGTGATTTTTCAAGCGTAAGCTTTCGCAGAGGCTTCACCTCAATTGCTCTAGGGCGTGAGTCGCCATAAAGCTCAGTAAAGATCTCTTCAATTTCATCACCTGTCAAATCTTCACGTTTCAGCAGCTCTTCTGCAATCTTGTGGACGAATTCCGTATATTCGTTTACGAGCTTCTTGACCTCGAGCATTTGCTCTTTGAGCAGCTCATTAATTTGTGGCCGAAGTGCCTTAAGTCCATCCGTCCGCGAACCGACCGCTAAGAAGCTGAACAGTTCATCGCCCATCCCCAGCATCCCGAGATACGCACCTGCAATTTGGGTCGCATGCTGTAAATCTGATGTGACGCCATTTAGTTTCTTGTGAAGAAATTCATCCTCTACCGCTCTGGCAGCCAGACAAACTTGAATTTCTGCCAACATCTCCGAGTCGCTGCGGTTATATCGCTCATGCGTCTCCTTCGTAGCCGAAAGTCCAAGAGCGCCACCACGTCGAATGATCGTCACTTTCCAAACTCGTTCATGAGGCTTCAACAGAAATTGTGCCACTGCATGACCCGCTTCGTGATAAGCGACATTCCGCTTCTCATCATCGCGCATCGAGCGAAGCGGTTGTTTGAGCCCCCACTCGTAGGTTTCCATGGCGGCTCGGAAGTCTTCATAACTCGCCGCCTGTGCGCCACGTTGATGGGCAATAACAACAGCCTCGTTGACAATATGTTTTATTTGAGCTGGACTGTAACCGATGGAATCAAGACCTGCTTTTTCCGCAGTTAGCGTTGCGTCCAGCTTGACCTTTTTCAAATAGTATTGGAAAATATCAACTCGACCGTCATAATCCGGGACATCCACCCAGAGTTGTCGATCGAAACGACCTGGTCGCAATAAGGCTGAATCGAGCACATCAGGCAAGTTGGTAGCAGCTACCGTTAGCACGGGCGGGCGTTCTGCCTTTTTACGACGTAGTCCTAGAGAGCGCAGCATCTTTACAATTTTGGAGGTATCAATATTAGGTGGGTCCATTTGTAAGAGCAGCTCGTTCAGAAGGCCTGAACCTCCGCCCATCCCCATCATTCCCATGCCCATTCCGCCACCGCCGCCTTGACGACTCATCCCAATCGCATCGATCTCGTCAATAAAGATGATACAAGCGCCGTAGACGCGCGCAAGCTTGCGGGCTTTTTTGTAAATCCCCATCACCTTGAGGTTACCTACACCGAAGAACATATTCTGAAAGCTTGGTGCAGACGCGTAAGCAAAAGGAACTTGTGCTTCATTCGCAATAACCTGTGCTAAATAGGACTTCCCTGTTCCTGGCGGTCCACAAAGCAATAATCCGCGAATAGCTTCGCCGCCCATTTCCTTGAACTCTTTGACACCTTTAAGCAGGGTAACAATCCGTTTCGCATTTTCCACAATTTCAGGGTTTCCACGATAATCATCCCATGTCGATCCGGTCTCTCCAGGCAGAATCCAATACGTTCGTCCTCGAGCAAGAAACCAGAACAAGGCAACAAATTGAATGATCATGAAGGCCATAGCGAATACCAGTTGCATCAGTAGCGACGCGACACTTATTGCTATCCCCCAAGCGGTTGGCCCACCTGCCCATAGCAGCCCGCCAAACAACACGATGGCTGCTAGCCAGAGGATGAACTTTCGCCATCTAATCCATTGATATCTCCTCATGGCTACACTTCCTTCATATGATTAAGTTTGAATATCCCTATGAAAAAAACAACATTCTTGGCCCCGCAAGAAGCGGGGCCACAGCAACGATTATTGGAATCTTTTAATGATATCGAGCACGTACTTGGTCATCACAGCGAGACCGCAAATGAAATAGAAAATCACCACAATCCACCCTGTTGGATCGAAAGAAATCATAGATAATAGGACCGTCAGTGGCAGCACATAGTATAGGACATCTTTCAAATAACCTAACACGAGTGTAGGACCAAAGGAGCCAACCCAGAAGGATTTGATGAACGCAATCAGAAAATCAATCAACATAAAGCCAAAAATACCCCACAACGTGTAAATTATCCAGCCCTCAATTGTATTTGTCACTTTTCATCACCACCTTCCTACATACTATGCTAGGATTACTGACGGGTGAGAGATCAGTGGGCAACAAGCGATGCACCTGAAATATTTACCTTCTATTACTTACTTCATACAGCTTTATTTTCCTTCTCAATTCGGATTGTTTTAAGAAAAATATATTACTTTTTTTAGGAAATAAGACCGAGGATTGTAGCGGAATCTTTGAAAATCCACCAAGAAATAGCTTTTAAATCGCGAAAGCGCAACCAAGCTAATGCTATTCAGCGATAGAAACCGGTTGAGTTGAGATTGATTTTCCTTTTTTTAAAATCTACACCCAGAAAAACCCATCTACTCCCGAATGCTGTTAGTAAGATTGACTAACTCAAGCACGCACCGCAGGGTCGCAATTTTCTACTCATATATTTTATTAAGGAGAGAAGAAAAAGATGAAGCATTCGCGAATGAAAAAACTGCTTATCCCCACGCTAGCCCTCTCACTTGTTATGACGACTGGCACAACGGCCTTTGCTCAGAACGGTCGCGACCACAAGGACGATGATCGTAACAACAACTCACGCCAAACGTATGACAAACGCCCACAAGCAGCCATCAAATTTGACTTCAAAGACATCAAAGGCAAAGAATTCGAATGGGCCTTAAGCTACATTATGAGTCTCGTCTCTAGGCGTATTTTCGATGGGTATCCCGATGGTACCTTTAAACCACAAGAAACGGTTACACGTATCGAAGCTATTACGGCAGCAGTACGGTTAATGGGACTCCGCGATCAAGCCGAATCCGATGAAGAAAAAGCGACCAAGCTGAATTTCAATGATGCAGCCAACGTACCTTCGTGGGCCGTCGGTTATGTCGCTGTCGCATTGGAGAACGATCTTTTCGCCGAATCCGATACGAACGTCAACCCGAACCAACCAGCTGATCGCCTTTGGGCCACAACCCTCCTTGTGAAAGCTTTGAAACTTCAAGACGAAGCTGAAGCCAACATGAATGCAAAGCTCCCTTTCTCCGACGCATCTAGCGTACCTGCGGGTTCGGTGGGATATGTTAAAGTTGCCGTCGATAAAGGTCTTGTGAACGGCTTTGAGGACAATACATTCCGCCCTAAGCAGCTCGTAACTCGGGCCCAAATAGCGGCCTTATTGGATCGCGCAGGCAACCAATTGCCGAACAGCGTTGACGGGCTCGTGACAGGAACTGTCGTATCACCAGTTAGCGGTAATATCTTAACCGTCCGAACGAACGGTCAAAATATCAATTTGACATTAAATTCCGATGTGTTTATTTACCGAAATGGCGCCAAAGTCAGTCCTTCCGCCTTGCAAATTGGGGACGTCCTTAAGATTCGTTCCAACGACAATTCAATCATTTATATCGAAGTCTCCCAGCCTACTGGCGGTAACCCGACAACGCCTACACAAGCTGTAGGTGTAAAGACGGGTATGGTAACTACAGCGGTAACTGGCAATACGCTCACCCTTTTAAGTAATGGGCAAACGATTTCCCTTCCTTTGAATAGCAATGTCCTCTACTTCCGTAATGGCACTCCAACGACAGCCTCAGGCTTGCAAGTAGGTGACATCGTAAGCACGCGTTCCTACAACAATGGCATCAGTTATGTAGAAGTCACGCAATCTGTGGGCACCGTTGCTACACCAACGAATTTCGCTTCGACTTTAACCGGCACGATGACGTATCCGATTAGTGATAATACGTTACTTCTAACCACGTCGAACCAACTTCAAGGCGTCTCACTGAACAGTAATACCATTGTTTACAAAAATGGTGCCTTTACAACTCTTTCAGCGCTTCAGGTTGGCGATATCCTTACAACGTACGCCTATAATCATATGGCTGCTGTTATTGAGGTAACCAAGAGTGTCTCTCCGGTAACAACAACAGGTGAGATGACCGGAACGATTTCTGGCCAGATCAGCAATAACCTACTCACGCTCACGAGTGGCGGACAATCTTACAGCCTGCAGCTTCACGCAAACACCTCGATCTACTCCGATGGTGTTCAAACAACAAGTGGTGTATTGCTGCCAGGTCAAGTGATTAAAGTGCATTACTATAACGGCGTTGTGCTCCATGCCGAAGTCCTACAGCGTGCTGATGGCACTTCGGTTACGCAGCCTACCATTGCCCAGCTCACAGGTACGATCATTTCAGCTACGAACAATCTCATCGTGCTTGTCAGTGGCAATCAGGCGCAAGCGATTAATTTGAACGACAAAGCTTTCATCTATCGCAGCGGCACTCAGGTCAGCGGTTCAGCGTTGCAACCAGGTGATATTGTCAAAATCCGCTCCTACAATAATTCAGCCATCTATGCAGAAGTCACACAGCTCACCAACGGTAACACTCAGAACTTTAGTGTGTCTGGCACATTTAACAGTGTAACCTTTACGAACCAAGGTAAAATCGCCACAATCACCATCAACCAAACAGGAACAAATGGAAGCAACGTAACAACAACTTACAACGTGTCCTCATCCGTAACGATTACTGGCAACATGTCCAATTTGGTGCAAAATCACGCAATAACACTGCAAGGCAAAGGTGCGCTAATTACGAACATCAACATTCAGTAGTCAAAGAAAAAAGGGTCTCCCAAAAGCCATGGAAGTGGCGGGGGGCCTTCTTTTTTTGAAAAACTACAAGAAAGTACGATTCACCGGATAGACACTCCTCCAACTCTGCTTGGTGGGGGTGGAAGGCTAGCTGGAAGATGGCGTTTCGGGAGCATTTCGTTGCTGTAAGCGTGTTTTTCAGCGTTACAGCTCGGGGGAACGGCGATTCGAGCGCATTTCGCTGCTGTAAGCGTGTTTTTCACCGATACAGCTCGGGGGAACGGCGATTCGAGCGCATTTCGCTGCTGCAAGCGCGTTTTTCACCGCTACACGCGATGAGGCCGGTGCTTCGGGGCGATCGCCGCTAGCCACAAATCCACAAAGAAAAGGAGCTAAGCGCAAACGCGCTTAGCTCCTTTTCCACTCTATTTGGGCAGCAATGGTGCGCCCTGCATTAACGCAAATATAAGCTTAGCGGCTGCAGCTTCAAGTCTTTTAAGCCAGCATGAACCAACTTCGCGACTTCAATCCCGCCTTGCTGCTGGAAATGCGTGTTGTCTTCCACGCCATCCGGGAAATTCATGAATTCACCTGGCGCCAGCCACATGAATAGCCGTTTCGTTCCCTCTGGCCCTAACGCTTCAAACAATGTCTTGCTGCTAGCGGCAAGATCGATCAATGGCACTTCTTCTGCCGCAGCCAACTCACGCATCGCGATCAGGTAATCGCCGTGCGTATCACGCAGCGTACCATCTTCCTCGAAAAACCGTCGTTGCACGGACGTGATAAGAATCGGATATGCACCTCGCTCGCGAGCGCCGTCTATATAGATTTTCAGCGTCTCCTTGTAGGTGGAAAATGGCTCCGTAAACCGCGCTTCATCCGGCTTCTGGTCATTGTGACCGAATTGGATGAGCAGGTAATCGTGGGGCTTGATTTTGCCCCAAATCGTATCCAAGACACCTTCGCCTATAAAACTCAAGGAGCTCCGGCCCGACAAAGCATAATTGGCTACAGCTGCATCTGCTTTGACGAATAAGGGGAGCATTTGTCCCCAGCCTGCGTACGGATACCCGTCAGTCGGCTGATCGGTCACGGTTGAATCTCCTGCTAGAAACAGCGTACAAGCTGTAGGCGTGGGCTCGATTTCCAACGCATTGATGCGAGGTGCTCTACCTGTGAACGTTAGCTTAAGCTGTCCGTCGGCGACCCAAACAGAGAAACTCGAACGGGCAAAATGCCCCGCCGAAGTACGTTGCTTATGAAGCACAAGCCGTCCTTCTCCTGTGGTAATTGTTGTTTCTGTTTCAGCGATTTCATCGCCTAGCAGGATCGAAACGCGATAGGTCCCGTCTGAAACATCCACCAGAAACGAAGTGTCCAGCGGTATGCAGAAATCTCTGCGCAACCCGCTAGGCTCGTCTCGATCCTTGGCATGAACATTTTTCACATTGCTAAAACCATATCCAACTGCTTTCTCATATGCAGTTTGGGCAGTAATCTTCGTGTAACCTGACTCCGGGTTCCCGACCCCGAAATCGAACTTGGGCGCGTGTGTCATCGTAGATTTCCTTTCTCTTACAACGGAATTTCGCCGCCAGGATATAAGGTTGAGCTGGACAAGCGTTTGGGCTGCGGCAGCTGTGAACCGGATAGTCCTGCTCGCAATGCAAGCGGCTCACTGGCATAAATGGCGGCTGTGTCGTCATTATAAATGATCACTTGTTCTGTTCCACTACCACATACATCGGCATGTACAGCATATCCATTTAGCGGAAATTCAACAACAACGTTCATTTCCCCATCATACAAAGATGGCCACACGCCACCGCCTCTTCGATAGGCAAGGATCAGATCTGCAGCATCAGCTTTCCATCCGCGAAGTGGCTCGATAATCGTCAACCAACCATCCGTTTGGCGATCTTCTTTCCAGATCTCTTGACCTTCGCTGTCCAGCAAAAACAAGCCGTCCTTCCCCTTCAATCCCTTCCCATCATCCTCACGGACGAGTCGATCCAATCCTGCAATTTGCAACCCTGGCTTATCGCTGCAGAACCTGCCCAAGGCGATATGCTGTGATTCAATCGAGCCTTCATAACGCCATAGCTCTTTGCCGAAGCGGTCATACATCACTGTGACACTTCCACCGATCACTACCTCTGGATGGCCATCCCCATTCACATCTCCGACCCAGATACAATCGGCATGATCATCGAGATCCTGACAGCTCCACAGCTTCTGACCATCATGGTCCAACAGATCATAGCCAGCCATGACTTCGTCTTTCCCATCACCATCCAAATCGTATACCCATGGGAAATGACCAGGATTGCCTTCATGCGTCCATAGTAGATTAAAATGACGATCAAGCGCCCACATCGTATGGTAGCGATCTTTCAAGATAATGTCACTGGCATATGCCCCGCCTGTCAAATTCGCCACGATGATGCAATCATGGGCGTGCTCATGCGGCAGCTCGTGCGAGGCTTTCACCTCGCCAGTCCTCCCGTTCAGGATAAGAAAGCGCCCATCCATCACGCAAAGCACTTCTAGCTGACCATCGCCGTCGATGTCAGCGATTTGTGCAGGGTAGTCGGACCCTGCACTTCCAGCTCCGGAATCGGGTTCCCCTTTCTGCCACAGCAGATTGCCCTCCAGATCAAATGCCGTCAGGCACTGCACCTGATGAGGAATATAGCGAACATCCTGCCGGTTGTCAGGATGCACCAACAGCATCTCCATGCGACCGTCACCGTTCAAGTCGCCAAGGAGCATCTTGCAGCGTGGGCCAGCCTCACGAATATCTATTTTACCAATCAAAAAAGGCTCTTTACTCGCTTGTTCCACAGCCCATCTCTCCTGTCTATTGAGGTAGCCAATCCGATATAAGCTCAAGTGCGATAATCGTATTCAATGACCATTGCGCGGCCTCATTCGTACTCATCCAATCGATCTCTTGCAAAGTATCCACATGCGTAACGATGGACGCTTCCTGCTGAAGATCAACCTTAGCAAATACGCTTCCCAGCAAAATAGCCCAACACTTCTCAGCCGTCTCATCGTCCCGCTTATAAAAGGCTCCATACGCAGTAATTGCTGCACTGAGCACAGGATGCTCGAAATTTTTCGTGGATATATGACCATGGGTCAGCTTATCCTTCTGCTCCTGTGTTTGGTTGTAATACACGCCAAGCTCCGCCATCATGTCTTCCCATTCGGGATCCTTCAACATGCCAGCCAGTTCGAACCACACCTGCGGTCCTCCCATGCAAATGGCCAAATGTCTGCCCCAGTTATCGTCACCGAGTGGCGAGAGCACGCCTGTTTTCGGATCATACCCATAGGTTGGGCCCGAGATAAGCCCATAATTAGCATCCTTAATACAATTGATGCCTACCAAGATTTTGTCCCGATACGACGTGTCCTCATAGCGCTCCCAACGTGTCATCCAGTTCGAGCTGAAAGCCGCCCAATCCGGCCCCACACGGATATGCGTTGGATGCTCATCCTTCGGAAAGTAAGCGCGCATTGGATCCAAATTCACCGTGGTGAAATCCGAATCACGCACTTCATCCATGATATCCCCGATCCGCTCATCCGCGGTCAAATAATAGAAGTACCGATGCAAGCCCGCCATCCCAATGCGAGCTTCCTTGCAACCGCAGCCCCAATGGACCACATTATGCCGAGAGCCGAGTCCCGCATATTCGCCAAAATGGTACAGGTCCACTTCACTTGTGTGCCGAGTCATCGCTTCGGCCATTCGGAAGATATCCGCTCGACCCGTCCGCAGGAACATCACCCATAGCCACATGTTGGGCGCAAGCTCTGTATTTTGCCAAGCACAGCCGCCTAAATCATAGTTCCATACATGCCTGACAGGATCATAACTATGCATGTAATCGCCGTAATCCCAGAATCCGTACCACTTTCGTTGCTCAACTTCATCTTGATAAAAGGTAATAATGCCATCCAGCCGATTCTCCAGCTGATCTTTCACTGGATGACTACGGTCTGGTAAGCTCCAATAGCCAAAGGCTCCTGACTCATGATAGTACACTGGCTCACACACAAGAAGGGATGGATCTTGCGACTCCTCCTGCATGTGCTGAAGATTCTCCATATCCGGCGTCTCACTCGTACACCACAACATCAATTCACTCGTATTCGCAATGCCATAGGGCGTTGCACGTAGCTCTTCTGCCCCTTCATACGAAGATTCCACATGTGTTTCGGTATCATAATGGCGAAGGTCCATCGGTGTCCCGTCCGGGGACCACAACCAGATCGTAAAAGCAGCCTCCGAAGCTGCTGTACCATGCACCTCAAAGCTAGATGGATGCTTCTCCCAGAAGTGTCGCAGTCCCACCGCTAAGCCGCCGCCTTCACCGCCGACATAGCCGAGACCACCTGCGCGCGCGCCGTCTGTTACCTTGACCCAGCTGCAGCCAGCTTTCGTCCGCTTCCAAATGCGGTAATGCTCGGACGAATCTTGTACGAGTTTAAAGCTATCCCACGTTGCCGAATCATCCAGCAGTCCAAGGAAATACGCATCCTCTGCGGGGTCAAATGTCGTCAATTCACCTGCCGTTTGTCGCTCAAATAACGCTCTATACTTCCCTTTTGTTCGACGGGTATGTAAGGTTTTGGGTGATTCGCTGAAATATCCCCGATCCCCTGCCAAACGGATATGCCGATTGTAGTGGGCCCCTCTCATCGGCACCGCGAACCGAATGCCTAGGCCTTTGATGAAATCCTCATGAGGATTTCCATCATAATGAAACGTATGTACGAGTTTGATCGTTTCCTGCCCCTCATACACATACATACGCAGTGTAAAAGGCAGCCACTCTCTCGTTCCCGTCGTCGAGCGGAGTCTGCCGTCCAGCTTAACGACGGCCCGAATCGGACCGTCTTGTTCAACAACAGCGCGTAGGACACGGCTTTCGAAAGTCTCCTCGCGACTTATCCGTACCCCCGACGCCTCGCTCAGTCCTTCTTTCAAGCCAATCAACTCGCCGCCACTGCATATTTCGTTACCCTCACGAACGATGCTGCGAAGCCATTGTTTCCCCTGCTTGCCTATGGTGCAAATTATGACGCCTGTATCCAGCGTAATGGTATCATCCGTTTCCGTTACGGTAATTTGCTTATCCGACTTGGGGCCTTTGCCTTTGCGAATAGCAAACCCTTCACCAGAACCGGGAAGGACTGCCGCCGCATGCGCGGACCATTTCACACTGCCGTCCGGCCAGTAAGCCGTCGGCCAGCTTTGGACGGGTACTGCTCCTAGGCCGTCATCCGTTTCCAACCGCAATGACTCATCGCGTCCAAGTTCTCCCTCACGCCATGGAATTCCCCATGTTATCCCTACAGGCTTTGATGCCTCTTTGTTTAACCAACGCAGCTTAATTGCCGAATTCGAAGCCAAGCGATCATCTCCTTTTCACATGTAGCCCTATTGTAGAAAGGAGATCTCTTGCAAACAAGGGGACATTATTGCTAAGCAGGGATTGAGCGGTTTGCACTTTATTGGCGAACTCATACATTATTGCTAGGATGTTCGACTGAGCTCACGATAGCGCGTTGGCGTCATGCCCTCCAGCTTTTTGAAAATCCGATTGAAATACGTATGTTGGTATCCGACCTGATCAGCTACATCGTTGATTCGCATTTCTGAATCTCTTAACAGTTCTTTAGCTTTGTCCATGCGAAGTTCTGTTAAGTAATCGATAAAGTTTTTGCCTGTCACTTGCTTAAAGGATCTGCTTAGGAAGAATGGATTCGTCCCCGTATGCTCCGCACAATTATCAAGCGAAATATCTTGTCTGTAATTATTTTGCAAATAAATCATCGCTTGTTCGATAATGCGTTTCACTTGCGCGTCCGAACGACCAGACATCTCCCTCATGAAGGGACTTAGTACTTTATCCTGAAACCATGCAAGAATTCTCGTAGACTCTCGAATCTGGGAAAGCTGTTCATATAAATTAGCACCCTTGAAGAGGCGATTCGGATTAATTCCGGACACCATGATGGCGTGCTGAACATTGCCAAGCAAATGCAGCATCCCTTGCTGAACCTCAATTTCTTTGGCACCTTTGCACGTTAAAACCTCCAGGAAAGAGACCAGCAGCTCGCTTGCTTCCCCTTCTTTTCCAGTTCGTAAGGCTTGAATGAGCTCCCGCTCCTGTGTAAATGGATATTGCAACTCCATGTCTTCATCTCCTGCATAATTGTCATGCTCCATATCGATAATCTGATTCACATTCTCGAAGTAACGATAGCTAACCGCTTGCTTCGCTCGTTCAAACGCGATTGGGACATCTGAAATCAGGGATACCGACCGGCTGATCGCCATGGTCATGCGCATTTTCAAAATACGGTTAATCGACTGCTTCAAATCGTCACTAAACGCTTGGGTGGCTTCCATATAACATTGATCCTCAGGTAGAATGAGAAGAATACCCGCTGTTAAATCGTGAAAGTTAAGGGTATGACGCTGTTCAAAATACTGAGCCGCCAGCTCATCAATCATATTCACGGCCGCAAAAGTAACAAGCCCCTCTTCACCTAATCGGAAGTTTCCCTCCATGCTCGTCATCCCAATCAACTGGACGTAGAGGACAACGAATTGCTTCTGCTTCACGTCCCACTTAAAACGTTCCATTCGATGGCGTAAATCGTCCTCTGAATACGCATTCAAATATCCTTGCAGCAGTTGGTGCAGAAAGCTGTCCTTGAGGTGGGGAAGCTGTTCCGTCAGCTTCGTGTTCAGCTCGAGACTCTCGTTATGTAAATTCATCCACTTCGATTCCAGCAGTGTGAATTCGTCCGCATGCTCATGGTGAGTCGTGCTTCCGCCCAACATCGCAACAAGCCTTTTGACAGGTAAATAAATGCGACGTGAAGCCAGCCAGGCAAGAATAGCCGCGAGCAGCAAAACAGCAAGACTTACCGTGATAATCAACTTGGAAATAAAAACTACCGGTGATGTGATACTCGAAATCGGTGATGCGGATACATAAGTCCAATCCTCCGCAATTCTGGCCAAGCTACCGTACGATACCGTGTATGTAGAGCCTTTCCAATCCATAAAAAAGGAGCCTTTGTTGCCTTTTAGTGAGTCAATTTTGTCCCGAAGAGCGCTTACAAATGGAGACATCGACGTATTCCCGTTTGCTGAAACGAACAGTTCACCAGCGTTCTGAATCAGAAACGTCTCCCCGCCATCATAAGGCGTCAGTGTATTGAGCATATTAGCTACCTTCTGACTATCAAAACGGAAAACTAAGACCCCGAACGGTTTCAAACTTCCACCGGGAACTTGATGAACGAGCGTTAAATCTTTGTTATCAGGACGATTCGCATCAAATGACCATTGCGTCCAGTAGGTCGTATTTTGACCGTGGATGAGAGGTTCATATCTAGCAGCTGTCGCTGCTGTACGATTATCGATCTTCATATATTCAGGGTTGAACAGAACTGAGCTTGTTCCCCCCACGTATAATTCAGCATGCTTCACCATTGCGTTGGATCCCTGCATGGCGACCAGCGTTCTGGTAATATCCTGAGTCCGTTCGAAGTTCCTTACAAAATCAAATCCATTTAAACTATAGTCAAATTTATTATCGAACGCCCAATGGGATAACAGCAGCTCCAGATTGCCTAACTGGTCGTCGATATTTTGTGACCGTTGTTCAATTTGCCGATAATGCAGTTGAAGCAGCTCACTTTCCACGCGCCCGCCTGCCATCCAATACACGAGGACGCCCATCAGTAGCCCAGGAATACCCGAGACGATGAAGATCGTAATCAGACTCTTTTTGTAAAAGCGACCTTGTCCACCCATCGTTTTGCTTAAACTTCTTGCCAGACCTTCTTTCATTGCTCGGAACATGCTCTCACCAACCGTTCGAAAGTTTAGTTTGGAGCGAAGACTTCAACTTAGAGCGTATACCGATTGGCGTAAGTTTGGAAGTTAATTTCCAGAGGAAATACATGACTTTTCCGACTTTTTGTGTTTAAAATGCAGTGATGAGTTGAGTAAGTTACTCCACTCCAACTCAACGTCCATAATATAAACCTGTGGCTCTGCCTCAAGTCCTTAGTAAAAACCCAATCTGATGTGTATAGGGAGGGTTGTCCATGTTTCAAGGTAAACAGGCGTGCCTATTCTTCCCAAACCTAAAGAGTATCGCAAAAGAGGATGGTTGAATTTCCTAACGGACATGACAGCCTCTAATAGCTACAAATGAGGCCGTTTTGATTTTTAATGGACACCAGAGGCGTTATTGGATGATTCGTGTGCCAACATGCGTGGCAAGGGACTACATAACCGCCGTGGCGTCCGTTAGTATTTGGACTCGCTGCTTTTCTTATTACATAACGGCCCTCCTGTCCGTAACTCAGAAAAATGAAAGCTAACCTTGCATCACAACTGGTTCCCCCCTCATCTGCGCTTATCCCAACAGCAACGGTTAACCTAGGTGAAGTCTTCCTACTACCCATTTTTTAGAAAGGGGGGCGCTTTCACAACACCCCTATCGTGATTCTCGTAATCCCCAAACATATAAATTCTGGCGTGGTAAAAAAGGCAGCTCCCCAACTGTCAGGGAGCTGCTGCTTAAAGTTGCGGAACCACGTTCCGTTACACGGCACCCGCCCCGGAAGGAAGAGGTGATGCTACTGGTGCGGAGGCAGACGTGAGTTGGGATAGAGTGGGACAGCTGCTCGTCACTTAAATCGAGAAATTTTTCATTAATGGCATAATAAACGAAATAACACCCATGCCCATCTTCATAAAACTGCCGATGTTTCCAAAGAGGCCACCTGCGCCTGCTGTACTTCCAGCTCCCCCTTGACCAAGTCCTCCAAGCAAACCACCTAAGCCGCCTGCAGAACCACCACCGCCAAGTAGCCCCCCAAGACCTCCTCCTGATCCTCCTCCACCAAGCAAACCGCCGAGCCCCCCGCCGCCTAACATTCCAAGCATATTACCCAATCCACCTAAGCTGCCTAAACTAGAGATTTGAGCTTTGGATTTACTTTTATTGCGGGGAAGCTTTTTCGTTGCTTTAAAGCCTTGGAGAATGACTTGGTTGGCCTCAATGTCTTCCAAAATGCCATAGTATACGGAACCATCTTTAAGCCCAATACATACCGGTGTTCCTAAATGAGCTGCTGCTTGTGCAGCGATCGTGGACGATGTTCTGACTGCTGATTTTTGTACGGCATGACTGCGTTTATGTTTACTTTTGGACTGATGTAAAGGTTTCATGCTGCTCACGCATCCTTTAAAAGTAGTTATTCTTATCATCTTATGTTCAGCAGACAAGTTTGACTAAGCTTTTAAGGACTTATTTATATAAACAAAGACCAATCTTACACACTATTCCTAGTGAAGGACTGGTCTTTGTTTATACAGTATTAAACTCACACTGCCACCGTGGTTCGGTTTCTCCCATTATTCTTTGAAGCGTACAAGCTAGTATCCGCTTGATGGTACCAGACTTCCAGTGTCATGTGAGGATCAATAAGTTCTGATACACCGATGCTAATTGAATATGCAATTTCACTTTCAATGCCTGTCGATACCCAACGCAGCGGTTCTTGCTTCAACCGTAGGCGGAGCTGCTCAGCAGCATGATAAGCCTGGGTCCCATTCACACCAGGAAGGACCATGGCGAATTCTTCACCGCCAATGCGGCCAACATCCCCACCGCTGCGAACTGCATCCCTCATCAATCCGGCAAAATGCTCAAGCACACGATCACCTACGAGGTGCCCGTGTTTGTCATTTATTTTTTTGAAATTATCCAAGTCAATTAGAAGCAAACTAACACTTTCACCACTTATTCTACTTGCTTGCATTCGTATGTCCAGAATCTCCAGGAACGTGCGACGGTTATATATATTCGTTAACCCATCTAGTGTCGATCTTTTTATCAGTTCATTTTCATACACCTTACGTTCCGTGATATCTGTCAAAATGAGGAGTGACCCGGTACGCTTAAATCGAATTTGAATCGGAATGAGGCGCACAGCCCAATGACTGCCGCTGCTTTCCACTTCAATCTCATCTTGATTCCCATTGTTGTAGAAATCCTGCAGAGTAGGATGATTCTTTAATAAAGGTATTAGCTGTGTGCCCCTCAATTTATTATCACCGACTAAACGCGCCATGATGGGTAGAGCAGCTGGATTTGCATCGATAATCATTCCTTGCTCATCCACAATTAATATCCCCTCCGTCATATGCTCAAGCACTTTCTCTTTGGCCATCGGAGGGACGACTAGGAAGTTATACATATACAAAGCATAGAACAGCAGCAGTCCAGATGGCAGCATGGAGACGGCCACAGTCACTTTGATCCCCATCAAACCAGCCAACTCAGGGACGAAAAAGGGTGAAAGAATCGCTACCATCAAAAGGTTATGTTGCGTTCGTTGCGTACCTACGATTTTTCTGGAATTGATTAGCAGCAGCGCTAATCCCCACAGCCCCATTACTTTTTCA
>NZ_WHNY01000074.1 GCF_013141695.1 Paenibacillus plantarum | reverse complement strand
ATATCGGACTAAAGCCACTTTCCCGAAAACCCCAAGATATTAACTTGTGTCTATGCCCCGGTTCCCACGCCCCACGCCCATGCATCGAGTCAGTGTCCATGTCCATGCCATTGCCCCGCACCCCCACACAGCTCCTCCACCAAAGCGAAGTTGGATGATCCAATGACAGATGTACCCTCCATTTACCGCCAATTGTACGTGAAATAACGCAAGTGTACCTATCTATTACAGGCAATAATCCCCTAGAATAAGGCTCAAGAGAGCGCAATCATTTGTGAGACAGAAGATCTAGGGGGTTTTGTTTTGGATAAAGGACTAGTCACCAATCAGAGTTCGCTGGTCAAAAGCAGTCGACTTGGCATCGTGGAGGCAGCGACCAGAAGCTTCAAGAAGCACTGGCAGTTGTATCTGCTCATCATTCCACCCGCGTTGTATTTCCTTATATTCAAGTATTACCCGATATTGAACGCGGTGCTTGCCTTTAAGGACTACAATGTCACGAAAGGGATCTGGGGAAGCCCATGGGTAGGGTTTAAGAACTTTCAATTGTTTTTTGAAAATCCGTTGTTCTGGACATTAGTGAAGAACACGATTTTTATCAGTGGATACCTGCTAATTGTTGGTTTCCCGATTCCTATCTTGTTGGCGCTCGCGATCAATGAAGTGCGCAATCAGCGCTTCAAGAAGCTGGTCCAACTCGTTTCCTTTGCACCTTATTTCATTTCTACCGTTGTAATGGTGTCTATTATTATGCTTTTTCTGGCGCCTCGCCTCGGTTTTGTGAACGTGGTGATGAATCATTTCGGGATGGATTCGATTAATTTTCTAGGAGAACCCGGCATGTTTCGTTCGATCTATGTGTGGTCGGACATTTGGCAGACGGCGGGCTATTATTCGGTCATTTTCTTGGCTGCTTTAGCCGGCGTGGATCCTTCCCTCTATGAGGCGGCCAAAGTTGACGGTGCTTCACGGATACAAAAAATTATCCATGTAGATTTACCTGGCATTTTGCCTACCATTGTCGTCGTCCTTATCTTGAATGTAGGTAATGTGATGGCGATTGGCTTTGAGAAAGTCTATTTATTGCAAAATCCACTGAATACGGTCAATTCCGAAATTATCGCGACCTATGTGTACAAAGTGGGACTGCTGAATGCGAATTACAGCTTCGCCACAGCTGTCGGGTTATTTAATTCAGTGATTAATTTAATCCTGCTCATTGTTGTGAATAGATTGGCTAGGAAATTTTCGAATCATAGTATTTGGTAAAAAGGAGTGCAGCTATGTCTACGATCAAAGCAAAGGTAAAAGATTCGCTAGGAGATAAAATTTTCTTGATTGCCGTCTACGTACTTCTGAGCCTCTTACTCATTGTTGTGTTATATCCACTTATCTATGTGATCAGCAGTTCGTTCAGCAGTCCAGCAGCTGTCACCTCCGGCAGAGTGTGGCTGTGGCCCGTTGAGTTGTCACTCAAAGGGTACAATACGTTAATTCACAACCAGAAGGTGACCATTGGCTATGCGAATTCCCTATTTTACACCAGCGTAGGAACCATCATCAGTGTCGTGCTTACCATTATGATTGCATACCCGCTTTCCCGTAAAACCTTCTTTGGCAAAAATGTGCTCATGATGTTAATCACATTTACGCTGCTGTTCAGCGGTGGATTAATTCCGACGTACTTGGTCGTTAAGCAGATGGGACTGATTGATACGAGATGGGCGCTGCTCATTCCGAACGCTATTTGGGTATGGCAGGTGATCATCACGAGATCCTTCTTTCAATCTGCGATTCCAGATGAACTGTTTGATGCAAGTGAGATTGATGGCTGCAGTGATTTCCGATTTCTGAGAAGTGTCGTCGTGCCGTTATCGAAACCGATCATCGCCGTTCTTATCCTCATTTATGCTGTCGGCCAATGGAACGCGTACTTCGATGCTTTGATCTATCTCAAATCCGCTAGTTTGTTCCCACTGCAGTTGATTTTGCGCAGTATTATCATTCTCAACAACAGTTCGAACGCAACAGATGCCTTGAAGCAAGTCGAAAGACAGCAGTTGGCGGAAGCGCTGAAATATTCTCTCATTGTCGTCACAACACTACCGGTGTTGATTATTTATCCGTTCGTCCAGCGGTTTTTCGTGCAAGGTATGTTAGTGGGTTCTGTAAAAGGTTAAGACCGTGAATTCCATTGAGAGGGGTGATTATTTCAGGTAATGCTGGTAGTCCGTCTAAGATCAGGGTTATACTAAATGCATGAAAAAAGGGAGCGATACATGTGAAAAAGGGTCTTGTAAGCGCACTAATGGTCATCATGATGTCTAGTTTGTTTCTTGCCGCATGCTCGAAGGATGATACATCGTCGGTGTCTCCGGCAGCAACAGGAGGTTCAGCAAGTGGTCCTGTCGCGATCAGCATGTTTGCTCAACAAGATACGGCGATTGACTTGAAAACGAACAAATTCACGAAATTCATGGAAGACAAATTCAATGCGAAGTTTAATTTTGAAATTATCCCGTTTGATGGTGCCAAAGAGAAGAGACAGATTTCACTGGCAAGCGGTGATTATCCGGATTCCTATATGTTGACGGCCTGGATCGACCAGTTTTCGCAAGCGGATATTCTTAAATATGGGAAGCAAGGCATTCTAGTTCCCTTAAATGATTTAATTGATCAGTATGCTCCGAATATCAAAGCTGCTATGGCTAAGGACGCAACACTGAAGAGCTTTAGTACGGCGCCAGACGGCAAAATTTATGGATTAGGTTCCTATACGCAATGCTTCCACTGTTCGTATCCGAATAAAATGTGGATCAATACCAAATGGTTATCCAAAATGAATCTCGAGATGCCGAAAACGACAGAGGATTTCAAGAAAGTACTTCAAGCCTTCAAGAAGGGTGATCCCAACGGTAATGGCAAAGCAGACGAAGTTCCGTTAAGCGGATCGACCGAAGATTTTGGCGTGCATATCATTCCTTTTCTCATGAATGGTTTCATTTATGATGATGACCGCAATTACCTGACGATGACGAGTGGCAAAGTCGATACAGCTGCGAACAAGCCAGAGTGGAAAGAAGGCCTCGCGTACATTAAATCTTTGTATGACGAAGGGTTAATCGATCCAGGAGCATTTACGCAAAATGCCGAAGCGTTCAAGAAAATTGGTGAGAACGCAGGGACGCAAATTCTTGGTGTAGGCGCTGGCATGCATCCCGCTATATTCGTAAACATTGATAAAGGAAACAAAAACTCGGCCGATTATAATCCAGTACCTCCGCTTACAGGACCACACGGTTCCCTAGCGACGCATGATGGTGGCGGACTGACGCCAGGGGCGAAATTCGTCATTACGAATAAAGCTACGAAAGAAGAGCAGATTACACTCATCAAAATGGTTGACTACATGTTTACATTTGAAGGTCAAACGAATGCGGCGTCAGGCATGGAAGGGATCGACTGGAGAAAGCCGAAAGATGGCGAGGTTGCTCTGGGTAAAGGCGTGAAACCACTCATGGCATCTATTCCAGCAGTCGAAGGAGAAGCACCTCATAATGCAGGCTGGAGCGGAATGGGCCACTTCTACCAACCAAGTGAATATAGAGATAGCATCGTTCAAGGAACAGATGTGTATGATTCAGCGAACTACGAACGTAGATTGTACAATGCAACACTCTTGTACCAAGGTCACGAGCCGAAGGAGATTTACCCTGCCTGGGCTGTATGGGTTGATCCTGCACAAACCGATGAAGCAAGTATTCTCCAAACGAATCTCAAAAATTATATCGATCAAAACGCCTTGCAATTTATTACGGGGAATAAGGATTTGACGAAGGATTGGGACGCTTATGTGAAAGGACTGGATAATTTGAAAGTAGGACGTTATCTGGAAATTTTACAAAAAGCATATGACACTTCTTCCTATAAAAAATAAGACATCTAAGGGTCAAGTGCTTTATGTGCAAACATAGAGCACTTGATTTTTTTGCGAGCAAAGGAGACGCGTACTATGACTTATACTTGGACTGACCATCCCGTGAATCATCGTGGAAGGCTGCCGCACTTGAAGGAGAAATTGCTTCGCAATGAGCCGATTGTTGTCGCTTTTATTGGCGGTTCTATTACCGAAGGTGCAGGAGCATCGGATGCCACGACAACGAGTTGGCGAGCCTTAACGGAGAGCTATTTGAAGCAACAAATTTCGTCTGAAAAGGTGACGTGTATCAATGCTGGTGTAGGGGGAACGACATCTACATTTGGGGCTCACCGATTGCATTCGCACGTTTTATCTCAAGGTGAGATCGATTTACTATTCGTTGAGTTCAGTGTGAACGATGGTGCCAATCGCGACGAGTCGATTCGAGGCATGGAAGGGATCGTACGCCAATGCAGACGGCACTCGCCACGTACGGATATCTGTTTGATCTACACGGCAGCGGATAAAAATTTGACCGATCACACGCCATTCAACATAGCTGTACATGAAGAAGTTGCTGCTTATTATGCGATCCCTTCTGTTAATTTTGCCGCGAGGGTATACACGCTGATACAGTCGAATCAAGTGATCTGGGATGCGCTCGCTTCGGATCGGGTACATCCCAATGATGCGGGGCATGCGCTGTATGCTGCCTTCGTGCGGGAGTATCTGGACGAGGTGTTAGTCGAGAGGAAGGATTCGGACGGCGATAAGGATCCGAACAGGATCAACGGACAGGAGATTGTATCGCTCCCTCCTCCGCTTAATCCGAATAATTACGAATATGCTGCTATGATGGAGGCGGATTTCGCTGATCGTTTGGATGGCTTTGAATGGCGGCGGTTGTCGTCAGAACCGCTTATGAACTGGCGATATGACACACGCCATTTGTACACAGATACCCGTGACGCGTCTCTTTCTTTCACTGTGCATGGGCAGCGTGCTGGGGTGTTACTGCTATGCGGGCCTGACACGGGGAATTTCGAGTACGCCATAGACAACGAGCCGTTTCATTCCATGTCTTTGTTTGATGATTGGTGTTTGAGGGCATATCGACCGATTATAGCGATGTTTCCTATTCATGCAGAACGGCAAAGCAGACGCATTACAATTCGTCATACAGGGAAGAAAGATGAACGCAGCACGGGCACGAGTCTTCGGATTTTGAAATTGTTTAGTAATTAGAGGAGGGCATTGATTCAGGGAACCGCGCTGGTTTCTGGACAAATAGATGGATTTTATGCATGTAAAAGAATAGAAATTTCGTAAATTCATCAAGTAGATGGATTTTCTCCAGTTAATTTCAGGGATTATCGCTGAATTCAAAGAAATGGGAATAATTAACTGTATATTCTCCATCTATTCCTCTAAATCAGCAATTTTCGAAGGAAATAGATGGAGTTATTCCAGTTAAACTGCATAAGCGACATCTCCAACTCGGCCACGCCACACTCGAACTAAGAATTAACCATCTGTAAAATAAAATTTGAACTTGGATGCCCTCGCCATGTAAGATAGAGCCATGACAACATGAAGAAAGGTGCATCTATGTGGACGTATACCATAAATTTAGTTCGTGATTTATCGCCTAACGTGAAGCGGTTCATTGCGACGGAAAGCTTGTTTGGCATCGGAGTCGGGATCTCTAGCCTTATCCTTAACTTACATTTATTAGACCTCGGTTTCACCAAAGGCGACATCGGCAAGATTACATCACTCGGGGCGTTGACCATTGGCTTGGCCAGCTTGCCCGCTGGGTTCATCGTGAAGCTTATCGGACGCAAAACGATGCTCGTCATCGGAATGCTCTTGGCATTCCTTGCACTCGTGCTCTTTGGTATCGGGACCAGTATTGTCGCGGTAACCGTCGCGCAGCTTGTGTATTCGCTTGGTATTACAGCGATTTTGAACTCTGAAATTCAATTGATTTTCCAATATTGCCGCACGAAAAAAGAGGAAACAAGTGCCTATTCGCTCTTGTTCGCGATATTTACGTTATTTACCGGACTCGGTACGTGGCTCGGTGGTTATCTGCCCGAATGGATGCCCGGACATACAACGATGTACCAATATGCCTTCTTCGTGGCTGGCGGATGCTTAGGCCTCTCGGGCATATTGCGGGGACTGCTGCTGCCGTCTAGTCATGCCAAGACACAAGTCAATGTCACCGCAGCAGATGGGAAGAATGGCATCGAAGCAGGGAAGCCCTCGGAGCGGCCAAAGAGAAGGCATGCGCTGTATTTCCTGTTGCTGCTCTCTCTGCTAATTTTCAGCTCTGGCTTTACGTTCGGGATGCTGAGTCCGTTCTTGAATGTCATCTTGAAATTCCGATTCCAGATGGAGGATGGGAATATCTCCGGCGTGTTGGCGTTGTCTGGATTTTTCTTCTTTATCGGCTCAATCGTCATGCCTTACATCGTAGAGCGATGGGGGAGCCGCAGGACGTTCGTGTTCCTGTTTCTTTACAACATCGTTGTCGTGGCGCTGATGGCGCTCGTCATGCCAACCGCCGTATTCGCTATTCTGCTGCTTATTCGCGGAACGGGCTTCACGATGCTGAACAACTTGATGGACAGCGAATGCATGTCGGCTGTAGCGGAGGAAGATCGCAACCTCTTCGCAGGCATGCGGACCGTCTCCCGCAGCATCGGAAATACGATCGCTTCCTACTGGGCGGGCTACATTTTGGCGGGCAATCATTATTCGCTGCCTTTCTTGCTTACCGCGGTGGCTTTACTAGCTGGGTTTGCCATGTATGCTTGGTTCGTCCAGGGGAAGCTTGATCGGAGACTGCAAAGCCAGACATGATAGGTTAAATATAAGGAGCTCAACCATAAATGGTGAGCTCTTTGGTATGTCCGCAAAGGCCAGCTTTGCGGTCATTTTTTTGAGAGAAACGAACAGGAAAAACCTGCTATCATGAAGCTAATAGCGAACTTAGAATGAGAAGTATGAGGGGAAGTAAAGCCATGCTGGCAAACAGAGTGTTTCTAAAACTAGGCTTACAGATGAGCCCGGCAACTAAGCATAACTTGTATAGTGATTTTGGTGCAGCCTGTTTATTCAGTCTCTTTAATGTGGTCTTTAATCAGTTTTACATCGCACTTGCCATTAGACAAGGGGCTACGAATCTGGAAGTCGGGATTTTGGCAGCTGCTCCGGCGATTGGACTGCTGTTCTCGCCGATTTGGGCAGGGAGAATCGAACAATCGAATCCCAAACCTTTTGTCATCATCCCGAATCTAATTGGTAGGTCGCTATTGTTGCTTCCGGCATTTTATGGTGCTCCCAGCGTCTATGTAGTGACGGCCATCATTTTTTACTTTTTAATGGGCATACAAGCACCGGCTTATCCTGCGCTAATTACACGTATGTATCAGCCTGAATTGCGCGGCCGGCTAATGGGCTACGTTCGAGTTGCCATGGGAGCTATTATGATTCCACTTGCTTACTTAGTCGGTTCGTGGACAGATAAATCAGGACCGAGTGGACCGCTGATCACTGCGGCTATTACAGGCGTTATATCGATTCTTTTCCTAGCCCGCGTTAAGGAGATTGCTTTACCAACGACAGTATCGGCTCGCAAATCCTCTTTTAAGGAACAACTCAAGCTTGTGAGAAATCACCGGGAGCTGGTTGTATTTTTTGCAGCAACGACATTGACGGGCTTTGGTAACATATTGGCGAGTC
The DNA here is from genome assembly GCF_013141695.1 of Paenibacillus plantarum. GTDB lineage: Bacteria > Bacillota > Bacilli > Paenibacillales > NBRC-103111 > Paenibacillus_E > Paenibacillus_E plantarum. Next base: position 260,323 of record NZ_WHNY01000074.1, on the reverse strand, counting down.
CCCTATATCAGATCATCCAAGTCAGAGAGTTGCAGTTGAACAACATTGAAATTGCGCTTGCGCGTATTTCCTATTATGTGTGTTTATTGGTGGCATACTTCGTTGTTGGTTGGGTAATTGATAGATTCTCAGCGAAGCAAACGTTGGTCTATGGATTAGCAGCGTTCGCGATTGTTCCTTTACTTTATGGGATTTTCGGGAATTATCCTGCTGTGATTATTGGCAGCGGAATCCAGGGAATAGGCGATGCCATCTGGGATATTGGAATTCTTGCCTATATTTTTCGTGTTGTTCCTGGAAGAGAGGCAGTCGTTTTCGGCCTGCACTTAATGCTGTTTGGTATTCGCGGCTCTATCGCGCCATTAATAAGCACCGGTCTATCCGATTACTTGCCGATTTCAGGGTTGTTAATTGCGGCTGCCATTTGCGGGTGCATAGGAACCATTGTTTTTTTGCTGCAAAAAGATAACAAAGAATTGACGGAATCGCTGCCCCGTAACGGATGATTCAATAAAGCAAAGGATGAAGGAGGGCCGCTAATCGTGATTCCCTATTGGAAACGGGTTTATGAAGCATGGATCGACTATCCGCGAAGAAGAGGCGAGGTCATTCGTGGCCAATATCAGATTGAACTCTTCCTAGGGATGGGGAGTTATGGGTTAACTTATTTGTGTTTGGACAAGAACACGGGTCAGGAAGTCGCCGTGAAACAAGCTAAGCCGAGTAAGGGGCAGCTGGGGCAAGACCTTTTGCACCGTGAGATGGCGATCATGCGTCAGTTGGAACATCCGTCTATTCCAAAATACTACGCGTCTTTCGAAGAGTCGAAACGATTGTATATGGTAACCGAATTTATCAAAGGTCGGACGGTTGAAGATCTTATTTTTGAACGGGGAGCTCAATTTACAGAACAGGATGCTTTAATCCTCATACGCCGATTGCTGGATATCGTTCGCTTTATACATGAGCGGGGTATTGTGCATTTGGATATTCGCATACCCAATGTCATCTTAGACGGGGACCGGATGAGCTTGATTGATTTCGGTTTAGCTGCTCGTTTAGGGGAGCCGGCTAGGTTAACGATCGATGCCGATGAAGAGCTCATTCGGAGAAGGACCGTAGACATCACTTCAGATTTGTACGCCATTGGCCACTTCTTATTGTTCATGTTGTATTCGACTTATGAGCCCAAGGAAGAGCAGGAGGAGGCAGCTAGAGGATGGGAAGAGGAATTGCCGATTTCTACGCATACGAAGCTCATCATCAGGAAATTACTGCAAATCGACTCGCCATACGTGAGCGCGCAAGCTTGCATCGAGGAATTGGACACGGTATTAGCTTAAAAAGAAAAAGCCACTTTCGCGGCTTCGGATTAGCTGGAGCTTCCACCTCTATTTTTGTAATAACGTTGTCCTTGTCGATGATGTCCGTAACCTCTACGATCACTAGAAGAATGACGTCGCGTAACATGAACTCGATAATTGGAGCTGCTATGTCGATAGTGACGGCCTCGCTTAGAATGGAGAAGAGATCCTAATAGTTTACGTAGTAAATATTTGATCACTTTACATGCCTCTTTTCGCGGTTTACTCCTTATTACGGCAAGATGTTGGGATGGTTTCAGCTAACCATCGACTTGGGCTTGTAAGCGTTCGAGAACACGCCGCTTGCGATACAGCATTTTCGCGGCTTCGCCTACATCCTTCAGCGTCCCGCGGTTGATCCAAGCACCAAAGAGAATTCCAGCAATCGGAATGAGCTGAAACAGCTTCTTCCACCCCCAATTATCGCGGTACGTAGCGAATACCTCGCGCCAGCCCTGAAGCTGAGAGATCATCTGCACACTCTCCTTATCCACAGAGGCATAGTTCGCCAGCTCATCGAGAATGGCCTTTTTGCCCACAATGTCGGAGGATGAGAATTGCAGTACCTTGATCGTGAAGATCCGTTCCTGCTTATCTTTGGGATCATAGCCATAGCAGATGGCGATTTCTTGAATGGTTTTCAAGGACAATCCAAGGATGGCTGGAATATCGATTGCGAGTGTGAGGATCCCGCCGATACCCGTTGTTGCGCCTTGCAAGGTAGCGATTTTCGAACGACTTTGGACAATTTCATCAGCGGTCACATCCAAAATCTGAAGAGGAAATGTAGTACCTACCTTTTCGATCGTAAGCCCCTCAGAAAGCTCATCTCGCTTACCTCTATTCCGCTTAAACACTTCTTCAACATGCCGCAGTGTCCCCTTTTCAGAGATCAAATACCGTCCGCCTGCTTGCAAATAATTGCCGAGCTCGTCCAAGGCTTCCCCTATTTTTTTATTCAAAAACTTCGGCGTTAAGCGGTCCAGCACTTGGAAGGGCAACCGTCCAAGCTTTTCCCAGAACCAAAGATCTTTCTGTTCCGCTTCCCAGGCTTCTATTTCATGAAGGGCTTTCTGCAGCTCAATTGTAGTTTCTGGATGGTGATTGCGTTCAAGATCATTCATGCTATGCACAACTCCTTTCTACATCGTATACGTAACTTATTGATTTAGGATGCAGCGGCCCTCAAAAAAGTAAAGTTATTTTCTCATAGCATTCCAAAAAATCTTAGATATTGTGCACGCCCACCTTCCGATATACTGAGTATCAGAACCGGTTCGAACAATCATTAATCAGCATATAACGGGAGGGTCATCCGATGAAAAAAATATCGACGATGCTTGTATCTGTAGGTTTGGCAGCTTCCATGGCGCTCACAGGTTGTGCAAGCCAAAATGCAAGCGATACCAATGCGTCCGCAACACCAGTCGCCAAGCAAGAGAAAGTGAAAGTGAGAATGGCTTACTGGAACAAAGAGGATAGCGTGAAGTCGCTGTTAGATTTGATTAAGCAAAAGCTTCCGAATATTGAACTCGAGTACCAATTTATCGATAATAAGCAGTTTGATAACATCGTAGCTACCCAGTTAGCTGCTCAATCAGGTCCAGACATCATTTCGGTAAGTCCACCGACCAGTGCCAAGTATGCAAAATTGGGTTATTTGGCAGATTTGAACTCGCTCGCGGATCGTTACAATGAAGCAGGGAAAAATGTCTATACAACAGACGGTAAACTGTATGCACTGCCTGGGATTAGCTGGTTTGAGGGGATTTTCTATAACAAAGAGATATTTGACAAATACGGCTTGAAACCGCCAACAACGTTCGATGAGGAATTGAAATTGCACGAGTCATTGAAAAAGAATGGCGTGAAGCCGCAAGCCATGGGGGCCAAGTCCTGGGAGCCGATGATGAAGTCTTCGATGGGCCTTGTCATGAACGACTTCTTGTCTAAACCAGAGAACAAAACCTTCGATGTGCAATACGGTTTAGGTCAGAAAACGCTCGAGGGCAGCTGGAACAGTGCACTAGAGAAATGGACAGAGCTAATCAAGCAAGGCTACATCACACAGGATATGCTGGGTGTCGACTATGATCAAGCGCTGGATGAATTCGCGACAGGCAAGGCTGCAATGTGGGAGTCTGGACCATGGGCGATGGAAGCTATTAAGAAAAAGAATCCGAATATCAAAGTTGATATGTTCCCGTTCTATGGCTCCACGCCAGGAGCAGGCTGGTTAATTGGAGGCCCAGGTGTAGGCTTTGCTGCTAACAGTAAGTCGAAGAACGCGGATGCTGTGAAGCAGGTACTGGATTTGATCTCCACACCGGAGGGACAGAAGGCTTTCTGGAATGATAACAAGGGCGGCAGCAGCTACTTGAAGGGTGTCGAATTTGAGATGCCTAGCGAATACGAGAGTGTAAAAGCGACCTTCAAAGCGGGCAACGTATACGCGCCGTGGAACAATTGGGGTGACAACGCACAGTCCATTATTGAGGATTATGGGAAACACTTCCAAGAGCTGCTTGGTGGGAAAAGTGATGTCAGCCAAACACTTAAAGCGACAGATAAGAAGACTGCTGAGTTAATGAAGAAATAAATAACAAGGTAATTTCATATTGAAACCTACGGCGGTCCTTTGGCAACACCAAGTGGCTGCCGTACGTTTTCTAGAGGGGTGGATGGCTGTGCGACTGAAACTGCTGCGAAGAGAATTGAACTATGGCATGCTGATCCTGCCTGCGCTTGTGTTCTATCTCGTGTTCGCCGTGTATCCGTTTCTATCGATGTTCTATTATAGTGTGACGGATTACTCAATTTCCAAAATGACTAACTTGAGCTTCGTAGGTTTCAAAAATTACGAGAGTATTTTCAATAATGATTTGCTGCTCGCAGGTTTTAAAAACTCACTCATTTATGCCCTATTAATGACGGTATTTCAAACGGCTTTTGGCCTTGTACTGGCTGTTTTTCTAGATCGTAAGCTGCTCACGCGTAATGTGTTGCGATCCGTATTTTTCCTTCCTGCGGTTTTCAGCCCGCTGATTATTGGATTTCTATGGAATTATTTGATGTCGACGTCAGATTTCGGCCTAATCAACAATGGTTTGACTGCACTTGGTTTAGCAAAAATTAATTTCCTCGGCGATGCCGATCTAGCGCTCTATTCGGTTGTTGTCACGCAGTTGTGGCAGTGGACGGGGTGGGCCATGGTTATTTTTCTGGCCAATCTGCAAAGTATTCCGAAGGATTTGTATGAAGCTGCTGATATCGACGGTGCCTCATCGTGGAAGCAGTTCTGGAAGGTGACACTGCCACTTATGCAGCCATCCGTTAATGTCGTAGCCGTTACAGCTATGATTGGTGGACTTAAAGTGTTCGATATCATTCTTGCCCTCACTGACGGGGGCCCGGGCAATGCGACGCAGACGATTATGACGGCTTATATCAAGACGTCTTTCAATGAAGGTTTTTATAGTAAGGGGGCTGCATCAGGTGTTGTATTCTTCGTTGTTGTTATGTTGATCACGACAGTCATGATGCGCGTACTTGGGAAATGGGGGAAACAAATTCAATGAACATGAAACTATCCTCCCGCGAGCGGGTCGTTAACGGCTCTTTCGAAGTGCTGTTGATTGTCATTGCGGCTTTATTCTTCATCCCCGTGTATTATCTGATCGTTACGACCTTCAAAACACCGGATGAAGCAACGTTCAGTCCGTTGTCTTTGCCTACTCATTTTAACGTAGATAATTATATCTTAGCTTGGAAAACGATGAGATTCCCGCGCGTCTTTCTCAATACGCTCATTGTGACGGGGGTATCCGTCGTTGGAATTATTTTGCTTTCTTCCATGGCGGCGTACGCGTTAGCAAGGAGAGCGCATGCGTTGAACAAGTTTATTTTCTACTTATTTCTAGCAGGTATGATGGTTCCGTTTCAAATGGGACTGGTTAGTCTATATAAGCTAATTAACAGCCTAGGGCTGATGGATAACCTCTTGGCCGTCATTGTGGTGAACATTGGGAACGGCTGTGTCATTGCGATATTTTTGTTTCACAGCTTTATCAGCACTTCTGTGCCGCTGGAGTTAGAGGAAGCTGCTTTTATCGATGGGTGCTCGGTGCAGGCGACGTTTTGGCGTATTGCTTTTCCACTGCTAACGCCGGTGATTGCGACTGTCGCGATTGTTACAACGTTGAATGTGTGGAACGATTTTATGAATCCGCTGCTGTTCCTGCAGTCGCGTGAAAACAACGTTATTTTGCTGGAAGTGTTTCGGAATATCGGGCAGTTTTCGGTGGATTGGACTAGCTTGTTCCCGATGCTGCTTCTAGGTGTAGCACCACTCCTAGTGTTCTATCTGCTGATGCAGAAGTACATGATTAAAGGCGTGGCGGCCGGGGCGTTGAAGGGATAGGAAGGAAGATTGCGAACGGTTTGACGTTTGCCTTATGTACGCTGTTGATCCTGTTTGATAAAATGGAAGCAGGGGGGATTTCACATGTTCCGCATACTAATCGCAGATGATGACAAGATTGAGCGGGAAGGGATCAAGTTCCTGATGGCTAAGTACGCTTTCCCATTTGACATACTGGAGGCGAAACACGGCAGGGCTGCTTTGGAGTTACTCCAAGCACACGACATGGACGTGCTGCTCACGGATATCAAAATGCCCTTCATGGACGGGCTGCAACTGGCTCGAGAAGCTAGGGCGCTGAAGCCTCAGCTCAAAATTCTGATTCTGAGTGGACATGGGGAATTCGACTATGCGAAAACAGCGATCTCCCTGCAGGTGTCGAACTATTTGCTCAAGCCTATTGAGCCGGAAGAATTTCGTTCGGTCATAGCTGCTGTCATTCAGCAGTTGCAAGAGGAAGAGTCGGCTAAGCGGCAACAGGAGGATTGGCAGCAGGTTTATGAAGCAGGACTCGTGTACCAGCAAGAGAAACGGCTGCGCAACCTGATTCAAGACCATGCGGATGATCCGGATGCAGATTCCCGCAAACGAGCAATCGAAGATGTACTGCGCATTATTGAGAAGGAATACGAGAAAGATCTGAGCTTGGATTATTTGTCCAAAAGCGTTCATTTATCCGCCAGCTATCTCAGCCATACGTTCAAAAAAGCGACTGGCGTCAGTGTCGTTAAATATATTACACAGTACCGGATGGAGAAGGCGAAATATCTGCTTGATCAAAGCAATTATAAGATTAACGATGTGTATAAAATGGTCGGGTTCTCGGATATGTCTTATTTCGGCCTGACATTCAAACAGAGCTTCGGCATCACACCTAAGCAATATAGGGAAAAGGTGCGTCTGCCGTGAAACATCTTCTCGCCTATTTTCGCAACAGCACGGTCAGGAAGAAACTCATTATTACGTACCTCGTCGTGATTATTATCCCGATTCTCGCTTTGGGGATCTATGCGTATCAATCGTCCAAAGGGTACCTGAAAAAACAGCTCATGATTGGTATGAACCACACGGTTAGTCAGACGGCTCTTAACTTAGATCAGAAGATGGAGAAGTCAGGGAATTTCATTTCTTTCATGGTGTTTAATCCTATTGTGAAAAAGGTAACAGGCTCCGAGCTACCGGATATTCTCAGTTATACCAAAGAGCTTAACGACAACATCGAGCCGACGATTTGGTATTACATCAACATTAATCGGGAGATGAAAGACGTTCTCTTTTACTCGGATTATACGGGCAAACAGATCGGCAACTTCATCTATCCCAGCGAGGCTGTCCGAAATACTGCGTGGTATGAAGAGGCGAGGAAAGTAAGTAAGACGCAGTGGTACTATGATCAGCAGCAACAGGTGCTTTTCGCTACGCATAACATTCAGAAAAGTGATAATACCACATTTGCTGGTGTTTTGTACGTGAAGATCGATTACGATAAAATGTTCGAGAAGCTCGACCAAGTCTACGATGGTGAGTACGGTATCCTGATTACGGACAGTAAGCAGCAAGTGATTTATGCGGGGGAGGCAGCTTCCTCCTTAAGCGAAAAAGCGCTAGGAGACATTGCAGCTCAAGCTGAAGGGCAGTTCCGTATGCAGGGCAAAGAATATTTGATGACGCGCAGCTCGCTGATGAATTCGGGTTGGACCTTCACGTATTTTATGCCGACGACGAGCATGATTGTGGATACGAAGGATATTTTGAAAGCGACGGCTTCCATTATTCTGATTTGTATGTTGGTTCTGTTATGTATCATTTGGTTGTTCTCGCGAACCTTGGTGCGGCCGATTCATGCCTTGAAAAAGAAGATCAGCATCGTGGAGAATGGTAACTTTGATGTGCCGATAGTCGCTAATGCGACAGACGAAATTGGGCAATTGACGCAGAGCTTTGCCGACATGGTGAAGAAAGTTCAAGATTCGATTCAGGAAGCAGTCCAAGCACGCATGCTGGAAAAAGAAGCAGAACTGAAGGCGCTCCAGGCACAGATTTCGCCGCATTTCTTGTATAATACCTTGTCCATTATTAACTGGAAGGCCGTACAACGGGATGCGATGGACATCAGCGTAGTCGCCAATGCGTTGTCTAAATTTTATCGGACGAGCTTGAACAAAGGCAATCACCTCATACGCATTCGGGATGAAATCGGCAATATCCAAGCATATCTGGCGATACAGCTCATCATGCATGACGATGAATTCGAAGTCATCTATGAGATCGACGAATCAGCCTATGATTGTGAGACGGTTAATTTCATTTTGCAGCCGATTGTCGAGAATGCGATCATTCACGGACTGGATGAGAAGGAAGAGGGAAGCAAGCTTCTTCGCATTGGTGTTGAATTTGTGGGGGATGAGATCCATTTTACTGTGCAAGATAACGGCAAAGGCATGGAAGCTGCGGTGCAGGATCGTTTGCTCCATGCGGAAGGCGGCGGGTATGGGCTGCGCAATGTGCAAGAGCGAATTCGGCTATATTTTGGCGGGGATTATGGCCTTACCATAGCAAGCGAAAAGGGTGTGGGAACGACCGTAACGGTTGTCATTCCGACGCTGAGATAGCAGGATCATAATGAGGTGCAGCAGAGCGGGGGAATGAGCCGATCTGCTGTTTTTTTTTGCGCGTTCATTCACCAGCGGAGCCTGTCATGCTATACTCATGTTTATTTCAGTCTAATTAAACATAATCATTATTTACATAAAGGGGGACTTTCACAGTGAGCCGTATCTTGCTTGTTGACGATGAAATCTATGCCATTGAGGGACTTAAGTATAACTTAGCATGGCAATCCTTGGGGTTTACAGAGGTTTTTGAAGCCTATAATATCGACATGGCCCAAAAAATCATAACCGAACATCCAATTGATATCATGATTTGCGACATAGAGATGCCAAATGGCAATGGGCTGCAATTGATGGAGTGGGTCAAATCGGTCTATCCTTCCATGGTTGTCGTGTTTCTTACTTGTCATTCGGAATTTGATTATGCGAAAAAGGCGCTTCAATTAGGCGTATTTGATTATATCGTTAAGCCAGTCAATTTCTCAGAATTGGAAGAAATTATTGTGAAAGCATTGGAAATCCGCAGAAAAGAGTTGGGGTTTGAAGAGATCAAAGAGACGTATGAAAAGTTCTATCCGCTGTGGGAGGTCAAAAAACCGCTGTTAATTGAACGGATTTGGCAAGACTATTTGGATGAGCGTATCTCCAATGATCCGATAAAGATGGCAGGTGAGTTGCAAGAAGTCGGGTTGACTACCTCTGACAACTTTATGATCCTGCCAATCCTGATTAGTGTAGAAAAGTGGCAGCGAGAATTCAGTTCCAGAGATGAGGAAGTCCTTGAGTATGCGATTCGAAACGCAGCAGCGGAACTGGTCGTCGGGCAGGATAATGGACTTGCTTTGCAGGATCATTCCGGCATCAATGTGATCTTCATCTACTCGGATGGAAGCGAGCCGATCTCCTTGGAGGACTGGCGTCTGAGATGTGAAACCTTTATTCGAGCATGCAATGAGCATTTTTATTGCCATATATCTTGTTACATCGGACATTGGGCGCCTATTCAGGACTTATACCGTGTTTATCAAGATTTGATTGCTATGGAAAGTAACAATGTCAGCCTGTCCAAGCAGGCCTTTATGTACCAGAGGCAATTTGGACGCAAAAGCGAAAAAACGATGATTGAAATGGTGAAGACCTATATCAAAGAGCACTTGACCGCGGAAATAACCCGCGAAGATGTAGCGGCGTCTGTTCATTTAAACCCAGCGTATTTGTCTCGTTTTTTTAAGAAAGAAACAGGAGAAACACTCACCGATTTCATAACATTCGAACGGCTGAAGATGGCTAAGGAATTGTTAACTGGGACAGATGCTACCATCAGTCAAATTGCCGTTTCTTTGGGCTATACGCATTTTTCTCACTTTTCGAAAATGTTTAAACGCGCCCATGGGATGACGCCGCATGAATTTAGGAAATTGAACAATTAACATACTGGGGTGAGAGGCGAATGAATTACAGGAACAGGAATTCTCTCTTTTTCAAATTTGTAAGCGTTATTATCTGGGTCTCACTTCCTTTGTTTTTATTGTTGTTTTTCAGTAACAGTTATGCGATGAATTTGGTTCGTGATCAAGTTGCCCAAACGAATTCGAGCCTATTAAGCGGGCAAATGAGTCATATTGACAATAAGTTATCGGAAATTAATACCTATATGTTCAGGCTGGCCTTCCAAGATCCAGCGGTCATTTCCTTGGAACGGCAGCCTCGCGGGAGTGATGAATATTTAATGACCCGAATCGCTGCGGCCATTACGATGGAGAAGGATATTAACTACTATAGCGAGTTAGGTGCCTTATTCATTTATTCGACCAAAACGCAAGATCTTGTCATGACAAGATCTACCGGATCGCAGATTCCGCAGAATAAAGGTACAGAGGATTTCATGTATGACTGGATGCGCAGTGAGGGACAATTCATGCAGCAGGGGGATGGATGGAGAACCGTGAAGGTTGCGGGCATTCCTTGTTTGATTCATGTCGTCAAGTCAGGGGCGAGTCTATATGTGGGGAGTGTTATCCCCATTCAAAGCTTAGCTGCTCCATCCAATAAGGTTCAATTGGTCGCGGATGAGCAAATTATTTTCTTCTCTGACCAGGCGGAACCGTTAACGGCAACGACGATTTCTCCGATATTTTTGAACCAACTTACAGGCAAGATTCTCCAAACGGATAAATCGTTCCACACGGTAGAAATCCCCGATAAGTATTTATTAGTTACGAATCACTCACAAGTCTCTAATATGATCATGACGGTTCTCTTACCAGAGAAAAATGTGTATAAACAGCTTTCTTTGCTGCAAAAGTTAATCTACTTCTTGCCCTTTGTCATCGGCTGCTTTCTCATCATCAATTTAGTTCTACTTAAAAAAATCGTCGTGAACCCAATCATTCGTGTTATTCGCGCAATGAGACGCATTCAAGAGGGGGATCTGCAATACAGGATGCCGCCCAGTCATTCCAAGGAGCTGGACTTGCTGTCGGAGACCTTCAACACCATGTCCGCTGAAATTTCATCTTTGAAAATCAACGTCTATGAAGAGCATATTAAAACGCAACAGGCTGAAATTAAGCACCTGCAATTGCAAATCAATCCGCACTTTTTATTGAATTCTTTAAACATTGCCTATAACCTGATTGCCACTAAGAAATCCGAATTGGCTCAGAAGATGATCGTTCATCTCATGAATTACTTCCGTTCCATGATGCGAAGCCCACAAAAATTGGTGACGATCACAGAGGAAATGAAGCACATTGGCCACTATTTGCAAATTCATAAGATGCGTTTTCCCCTGCATTTTGATTTCTCTATCGAATGCAATGGACATGTCGGCGACCTGCTTATTCCTTCTTTGATTTTTCAGCCTTTTGTTGAAAATGCCATTATCCATGGCATGGTGATGCAAGATGAGGGTTTTCATTTGAAAATAATATGTTATGAAGAGCATTCCGATAATAGCAATGGCCTATGGATCCATATTGAAGATAATGGAAATGGGTTTTCTGAGCAATCGTTGCAAAGGTTCGTCACAAGCGGTCAGGCATCAGGGGATGCCGGGAATTTGGGCATTCAAAATGTGAAACAAAGACTGCAAGCCTATTATGCCAATGAGGCCCGTCTTCTTATTGGAAATGGACTGGAAAAAGGAGCTGTCGTTCGTCTTTTTATTCCCAAGAAGTAACTTGAGTGATAGGTTCGGTATCTTGAGCGCTATCTGAAAAAAGCTGCTCCCTCTACAATAAAGAAGAGAAATAGAGTGGAGGGTAGCGGAATGGCAAAGAAATATAGCAGTCTGATTCTGATGACACTGCCAGGTGTATTGTACTTATTTATTAATAATTACTTGCCTATGCTGGGCACATTCATTGCGTTTAAGAACATTAATTACACCAAAGGAATTTTCCATAGCGACTGGGTGGGCTTTAAGAATTTTGAATTTCTATTCAAATCGCATGATGCCTTCATCATTACCCGGAATACGCTGCTCTACAATGGGACGTTTATTATCGTTAATAATTTAGTCATAGCGCTCCTTGTAGCCTTACTGTTGAATGAAATCAAAAATCGTTTTGCCCGCAATCTGTACCAAAGTATCATGCTGCTGCCCTTTTTAATTTCATTTAGTATCGTTGGCTATATTGTTCTTGCATTTTTTAGTATTGAGCACGGTTTTATCAATAAAGTCATTTTTCCGTTCTTGCATATACAACCGATTGAATGGTATTTGGAGTCCAAATACTGGCCTTACATCCTTGTCATGGTGAACACTTGGAAATATGTCGGTTATTCAAGTTTAATCTATTTTGCCGCTATGATTGGTATTAACCAAGAATATTATGAGGCTGCCCGCATGGATGGCGCGAATCGCTGGCTGCAGATGACGAAGATCACACTCCCGCTAATCCGTCCAGTTGTGATCGTTGTGGTGCTGATCCTGATTGGCCGCATCTTTTATGCAGATTTTGGTATGTTCTTCCAGGTTCCTCTCAATACAGGTATTTTGTTCTCGACTACCAATGTCATTGATACCTATGTCTACCGAGCCTTATTGGTAACAGGAGATATCGGCATGTCTTCGGCTGCAGGTTTATACCAATCGACAGTGGGATTCGTGCTTGTCATCATTGCCAATATGTTGGTCAGAAGATGGGATAAAGAGAGCGCTTTATTTTAGAGGAGGATACGTATGGAAGTCAATATTGTCAATCAAAAGCGGTTTCGAACGCATCGGGAAGGGTCCCCTTGGTCGAGTGGTTTATTGCATGGTTTCTTCTTAGTGATGTGTGTATTTTGTTTATTTCCAATAGTTCTGGTGCTAATTGCTTCTTTTACGGATGAGAGTATCTTGCGTACAGGCGGCTACACGTATTTCCCGAAAATATGGAGCACAGCCGCTTATCGCTATTTATTTATAGACATTCATCAATTATTTCGAGCTTACGGCGTTACCATTATCATTACGATCGCGGGAACTTTAACCAGCTTATTTATTTCAAGCTTAGTTGCTTACCCAATGTCCCGTCAGGACTTTCCGTATCGAAAGATACTATCCTTTTATGTGTTTTTTACGATTTTATTAAACGGCGGTTTAGTTCCTTGGTATCTGGTGTATACCCAAATCATCGATTTACGCGATACGATGTGGGCACTCATCATCCCAGGACTGCTTATGAATGGATTTAATGTGCTGATCATGAGGACCTTCTTCTCTAATTCTGTTCCTATTTCGGTGATTGAGTCGGCTCGTATAGATGGCGCTGGAGAATGGCGAATCTTCTTTCAACTGGTTCTCCCACTCTCGGTATCAGTACTGGCAACGATCGGCATGTTCACTACGCTGGCTTATTGGAATGATTGGTTTAACGGGTTGATATTTATTAGCGATTCCAAGTATTTCAGTGTGCAATACTTACTGACAAAAGCTTTGCTGAATATTCAGTTCCTGTCTTCTCATACGGAGAATGCGAATTCTGCCAAATTAATATCCGAAATGCCCCAAAATTCTATCATCATGGCAATGGCGGTTATTGGTATAGGACCTATTCTTATTTGCTATCCCTTTTTTCAGAAGTATTTGGTGAAAGGTCTCACTGTAGGCTCGGTTAAAGGCTAGCACTAGATTTAATGGAGGAGGTGATTCAGCTAAGTACGTAGGAAAGGGTTAGTTGCATGACAACAATATTCAGGGGAGACTTGATCACAATGAAAAAGGTATTCGTAATGACGACGGTTATTCTCACATTAAGTGCCGTACTCGCAGGCTGCAGTTCTTCGGCTACGAAGGAGAATACACCACAAAGCACATCCGAAAGTACGAAGGGTAATGCTTCTTCTTCGAAACTGGATCCGTATAAGTTGACGATCGTTTACGCAACAGGCGCAGTTCCCAAGGATCTTAAGGCCGTGCAAGACAAAATGAATGCGTATTTAACTGACAAGATTAACGCTACAGTTGAACTTAAGCCGATCGAGTGGGGAACTTGGATCGAGAAAACCAATCTGATGATTGCTACGAGTGAACCAATGGACGTGATGATGACGGCTGGCGGCCTTGGTTATTCTCAGAACGTTGCTAAAGGAGCATTTATACCTCTAGATGAGCTTATTGCCAAATACGGCGGAGATGTAACGAAATCCTTGCAGCCGCAGTTCTTGGATGGAACAAGGATAGGCGGGAAAATCTACGGACTTCCTACGAATAAAGAATTTGCCAGTGTAGATGGTGTTTTGTTCAATAAGGCGTTAGTCGATAAATATAAATTTGATATCAGCAAGGTGAACAAGCTCGAAGATTTGGAGCCTATGCTACAAACGATTAAAGACAATGAACCTGACATCGTTCCTTTCTTCGGACAAGAGGGGCGTCAGATGAGCAACTTTGCCATCAGTTCTTCGTCGTTCGATAATCTTGGCGATTATTTGGGTGCTTTGGACCGTTCCAGCAAGGAGTTAAAAGTAGTCGATATCTTTGAGTCGAAAGTATTCATGGATTATGCGAAGCTGGCGCGTAAATGGTATCAGGCGAAATATATGAATCTGGATGCGGCCACGGTCAAAGACTTTGGCGCCATGCAAGCAGGAAAGGCATTCGCGATGTATTCGGAGCTGAAGCCTGGGAAAGACGCTGAAATGTCCTCAGCCTGGGGAGTTAAGGTCGTTCAGAAAGAAATGGTAAACACCCCGATTACGTTGAACACGACCGGGATTATGACGGCCATTCCCAAGACTTCGAAAGATCCTAACCGGGCTATGATGTTCTTGAACATGCTCTATGGCGATAAAACGCTGCTTAATCTGTTTGATTTCGGTGTGGAAGGAACTCATTATGTGAAAAAGGATGAAACTACGATTGATTTCCCTGCAGGTGTTGATGCGGCATCCGTCGGTTATAAGAACGAGCCTTGGATGTGGGGAAATCAGATGTTAACGTATTTATTCCCAAATGAAGACCCGAAGAAATGGGAGAAATTCAAAACATTCAACGAAACAGCTGACAAATCACCTGCACTTGGTTTTGCTTGGAATTCCGAATCTTTAACTCAGGAAGTGGCTGCTAGCAACAGCGTGCTCAAGCAGTACCAACAAGCCATTATGTCTGGCTCCGTGGACCCGGATGTCTATATTCCCAAAATGGTGGCTGCACTGAAAAGCGCAGGCATTGACAAAATTATTGCCGAGAAACAAAAACAATTAAATGAATGGAGCACGACTACTAAAAAGTAACGACTTGTTTATGGGGGGCCTATCCGATAGGTTCCCTGCTTATCATGCCTTCTACATTGCGCTCTGTGCGATAATTCGAAACGGGGGAAATTGTTATGTTCATGATGAAACGATATTCGTTGTTCTTATTCCTTTTTAGCTTGGTTGCTATGTTAGGTTTCATAGGCGGGATACATGCGAAGGCAGCAGGTGCAAATGTAGTCAATGTATGGTCCCCTCCTACAGGTACTGCAGCGAATCCTACATTCACGGTTCAGGTGAAACCATCGGATGAGGCAACCTGGATGGATCTATACGAATACAACGTAAAAGTAGGTCATCAAGACGGCACAAATTTCGATTCATCTTATGTGAATGTTGATTTTTCTGGCTCATTAGACGTGAAAGTAACATACAATGCCGGAACAATCAGTTCCTATAACATTACGCCGTCTTCGTATAGCATTCAGGCCGTCCAGACGGGGAATACGCTCACCTTTTCCACGGTACAGGACAATCTTTCGCCACGTAAAATCGTGGTGCGTATCAATGACAGTTGGGATACAGACGTCCTGCATATCCTAACGAATCCGCTTGAGACCAATGCTCCATCGCAGGCGGCTTCCAATGTGTATCTGATTAATCCGGGAGATGCCATCCCACTGGAGCTGCCTGCCGGCAAAGATACGTATTATTTCAAAGCGGGTGAACATACGCTGCCCAAGGGTTCGTGGGCAGAGGTTGATCTTGGCGCTGTGTATGCGATCGACAAGATCGGACTTGAGCAGGCGCCTTTATATACGAATGGCCCTGCGTATCCGAATAAGTTTATCGTCGAATCGAAAGTAAATGCGGGCGACGCATACACGATGCTCTATGATGGGACAAGCAACAGCCTTCTGGGGTCTATAACCAAGAGCTTTTCGGCCAAGAATGCGAGATATGTGAGACTGAGGCTGCTGGGAAGCAACGTGGCTTCAGGATATTTATTTAGCAATACCGTGACCGAATTTAAGGTTATTCAAGCTGGCGGCACCACGAATCTAGCTTTAAATCATGGGGTTGCCGGAGCTTTCCCCAGTTATACGCAATTATTTGACGGCAATTCAACGACTCAATTTGGCTCCAAAAATGGATATGGAAACTGGCACCCCGGCGAGTCGTTTTATATTTCCAAAAATAATACGACGGTTTATTTGCAGCCGGGTGCAGTTGTACATGGATCCATTTCATCAGACGGCGTTAGTAACGTGACCATTAAAGGCCGTGGCATATTGGATGGCAGCTTGTTGCAGCATGCAAATCCAAGTCCTGGAGAAGGAAGAACAGGGGCTATATGGCTCAATAATGGAAGTGACAATACCATCGAAGGCATTACCATTCAAGACGCCTGCATGTGGACGGTCGTTATGAATTTCTCAACAAGGCCTACCGTAAGAAACGTTAACATTATCACTTATGTGGCGAATGCGGATGGCATCCATTTTTCCGGCAGTAAGAACGGGCTGGTTACGGGTTCATTTGTAAGAACGCCAGATGATAATATTGTCATGTACCACTACGGTCCGACCTCATTGAATACCGTTCAGAATAGCGTTCTGTGGGGAGATGATGCACATACCCTTCTCATCGGTTTGGGAACGGAACCTAATGCCAATATCACGGATTTAACTTTTCAAAATTTGGATGTCCTTGCCCAACAAGGGGTAGTGGATATTACGAAATTTAACGGTGTCATGAAGCTGTGGCCTAATGGGGGCAATGAAATTAAAAATGTCATATTTAAAGACATTCGCATAGAAGCCTTCCGAGATCCTGCTAAATCCGTCGTATTTCAGTTCCGCACCGATGAACGGTTTGCGGGAGAAGGCAATGGCCGAATATCCAACGTCACCATGGATAATATCACCTATAAGGGGAGCGGGGAATTGACATCGCTTTTGTCTGGTGCAAGCAGCACGAATGATGTCAAAGATATTTATATCAACAACTATACGAGAAATGGGAGTCTGGTTACGGATCAAGCATCAGGCAACATCACGAGTGCGGGGAATGTTTCGAATGTGAACTATTCGTATGCAGCCAATTTCAATAGCGATGCGACTGGAAGTGCTCCAGCAGGTTGGACGAGCAGCCCAGGAATAACGGTTCAGCCAGATCCAAGCGCAAGCGACCAAAGTGTACGTGTAAGCAAGACGACAAGCGCTGCCATAAGCAGTTCCAAATCCCTACCCCCGACATCCGGTATCGTGACTGTGCAGACCAAAATGAAAATCGTCGATAAAACCAACTGGAAATCGTTGGCTATACTGAATGCCTCAGGTACTGAGCTGATGCAGGTCGGCTTTGATTCGGCAGGCAGCATCTACAGTAATAACGGTTCGGTTTGGACGGCTTTTATGCCTTACACTACCAATCAATGGTACGACATTAAGGTTGAGATCAATACCGCAACAGACCAATATAACCTCTATATGGACGGTGTTCTCAAAGCAGCCAATCAGTCACTTGAAGTTGCAACAGCCAATGTGGCCAGTGTCATGTTTACTTCCGGTGAAGCTGCTGCAGGCACGTATTATTTTGATCAAGTAAAGGTATCTTACCTGCATACGATTGTTGACAGTGATTTCAACTCGGATACGATTGGGAACGCGCCAAGCGGGTGGACGAGCACATCGGGAACCACTGTCCAAGCCGTACCGAGTTCGACGGATAAAAGTGTGAAGATGCTCAAGACGACGAGCAGCATCGTCAATTCGTATAAGACCATAGGTGCAATGTCTGGTATCGTAACGGTTCAGGCCAAAATGAATATAGCCAACAAAACCAATTGGAGATCTCTTGCGATATACAACTCTGCAGGAGCTGAACTTACCCAAGTTGGCTTCGATAGCGGAGGGAACATATACAGCAACAATGGGAATGTCTGGACAGCGTTAAAGCCTTACAACATCAATCAATGGTACGATGTGAAACTAGTTATCAATACGATTACGGATACTTTCGACTTGTACGTCGATAATGTGCTGATTAATGCGACTAAATCACTGGAGACGGCTACCCATGATATAGGCAAAGTAGGTTTCGTATCGTCTGAAGCTCCTACAGGCGGAATCTATTATTTTGACAATGTAATTATTACGAATTAGCAAAAAGCTGTAATCATATTCAGGTTTCACAGGAGGAAAAATGTCTAATACCATTCATACATGGTCCCCGCCGGCAGGAATAGCAATGAATCCTACCTTCACAGTTCAAATTAAGCCTTCGAATGGGTCGGAATGGACCGATATATTCGTTTACAATGTTATTTTAGGTCATCAGGATGGAACAAAATTTGATTCTTCCATGGTGATTTTCGATTTTGCCGGTACCATAGACATCAAAGTCACCTATCATGGTGGAACGATGAATTGCTATGATATCAGGCCAAGTTCATATGACATTGATGCAGCGCAAATGGGAAATACCCTCACGTTCTCAACCACACAGGACGAGGATTCTCCACGTAAAATCGTCATTCGCATCAACGATAGTTGGAACACGGAAGACCTGCATATCTTAACCAATCCTTTAGAAACGGATGTGCCTTCTGAAAGTGCGCCGAATGTTCACCTCATTCATCCAGGGGATGCAATTCCTTTGCAATTGCCTGAGGGGAAAGACACGTATTACTTTAAACCCGGCCTGCATACCTTACCGAAAGGTTCTTGGGTAGAGGTTGATCTTGGAGGTGTGTATGCGATTGATCGGATTGATCTCGGGCAGACAGTATTAAAGATACAAGGATTAGGCATGGACCCTATCTCCTACCCGAATAAGTACCTTGTGGAAACGAAAGTGGAGGCTAATGATCCGTATACCCTTGTCTATGATGGTACCGGTAATACACTTGAGGGATATATAACAAATTCTTTTAGCCCAAGAGAGGCTAGATATGTGCGGCTCATGCTTCTAGGAAGCAATGTTGATTCAGGCTGGGTGTTCAGTAATTCAATTGGCGAGTTTAACGTTTATGAAGCGGGGGGGACTACGAATCTGTCATTGAATCGCGCAATTGCGGGAGCCATGCCTAGCTATGTCCATGCTGTTGATGGGAATGAGCATACTCGTTACGGAACAAGTTCCAATTATGGGAACTGGCATTCGGGTGAGTCGTTCTTTATTTCCCAACATCATACGACGGTGTATATGGCACCTGGCGCTGTTTGTTACGGATCGATATCTTCTGACGAAGTGGATCATGTGACCATAAGGGGCCGTGGAATTCTCGATGGCAGTCAATTGCAGCATATCAATCCAACTCCGGGGGAAGGCAGGACGGGCGCGATTTGGTTAAGCGGCGGCAGTGATAATCGAGTCGAAGGCATTACCATTATTGATCCAACCATGTGGGCCGTGGTAATGAATTTTGCTACAAGGCCCGTTGTTCAAAATATTCATATTATCGCCTATGAAGTAAATGCGGATGGGATTCATTTCAGTGGATCGAACGACGGTCTCATTACAGGTGTATTTATTCGAACACCTGATGATGATATTGTGATGTATCATTATGGTCCAACCTCTAATAATACGGTGAAAAATAGCGTGCTGTGGGGGGATGATGCGCATACCATTCTCATAGGTCTGGGAAGTGTACCAGATGCCCACATATCAGATTTAACGTTCCAAAATATCGATGTATTGAATCAGCAAGGGGTATATATCCTCGATAAATTTACGGGTGTGTTGAAATTATGGGCAAATGGGGGCAATGATATTCGAAATATCTTATTTAAAGATATAAGAATAGATGCGTTTAGAGATCCCTATAAAGCTGCCGTGTTTCAATTCCGAACGGATGAACGATTTCCAGGAGATCAAGACGGGGGAATCATCCAAAATATTACGCTGGATAAGGTCACCTATCAGGGTAGTGGAGAACAGAGGGCTTTATTAAAGGGTGTAAATCAGGATTCTTATGTCAAGGATATTTATTTTAAAAATTATCAAAGACAAGACATGCTGGTTACAGATATCAGTTCTGGGCATATGGACGTGCAGGAGCATGTATCTAATGTTCGTTTCGGGGCAGATGAAGACGAATTACGTATATCGATACGGTAGAAAAGCCACAAAATATATATAGAGGACCTAGCCGCTGGCTAGGTCTTTTATATGGAAAGAAAGACCGAATCATCGTAGGAATCCAAAGAATCTTAGATATTTTGACTGAAAAGAATCCCTATATAATTATAAATGCAAGCGGTTACTCTGACTTAGGAGGAGGGCAGCGAGAGATTGAATTGTGTTCTACCAACAATTGGATGAAGAAGGGAATTGTGATGACGATGAAAACCAAAGTGATTAGCCTGTGTATGATGCTTGTTGTTCTGTTAACGACGTTAATGCCAATTGGTGTATCTGCTGCTGATTACCCTGCTAACCCCATTACCAAAACAGGTTACACCCTTGATTTCCAGGAAGAGTTTGATGGAACGACTTTGGATACAAATAAATGGCTTCCGTACTATCTTCCTCACTGGACAACGCCGGCTGATCGGGAATTAGGGGCTAAGGCGCGGTACACGATTGCAAACGGGGCCTTGCAAGAACGCATTGATGCAGATACACCAGCATGGAACCCGACTTATGATTCTACGGTGAAAATATCCAGTATCCAGACGTATGAGAAGGACAACTGGCATAAATTCAACGGATCGATGCCGAATAATCATCATGAAGCTGATTTTAACGGATATAGCACGATGTATGGCTATTTTGAAATGAGAGCCAAAAATGCCAATGTCGGCGGCGGCGGACATCAAGCTTGGTGGATGGTGGGGACGCAGGATACTAGCAGCGCTTCGGCCAATCCCGAAATTGATATTGTCGAGACATTCTTCTCGAAACCGAATACGTGGCGGATCGCTGGATATGGCTGGGGGGATCCTAATTTTCTAGGTAACTGGGTCTCCTATGAAGATCCGGTTCCTAGCGGCGATCAGTCTACCGAGTATCATATCTATGGGATGGAATGGACTCCTACACAGCTTAACTTCTACTACGATAACCAGCTGTACAAAACGATCAATGATGCGCCTAACATGCCGATGGGGATGATTTTGGGGATTTATACTGACGCGGGTTCAGGTGTTCATAATAATGTGTGGCCAAAAACATGGAGTGTAGATTATGTCCGTGTATGGAAGAAGAATGGCGGCTATCCAACGCCGTATTATCGCATCAAAAATCATCAAACTGGCCTATATATGCATACGAATAATCTCACGGGGAACGTAGAATACGGCAATGTACCAGCTACAGATTATAGCTCCCAGTGGTCCAAAGAAACGACGGAGGGCTATACCCGATATAAAAATAGATCGACTGGCCAATACATGCATTTGGAGAATTTGAACGGAAATGTTCAGTATGGCACTGTGCCAGCGACATATTGGAGTTCACAATGGACAGAAGAAATTGTCTCGGGCTATACTCGAATGAAAAATCGTTGGAAAGGCACCTATATGCACACGGAGAATAGCACGGGCTTGGTGCAGTATGGAACTGTTCCTACAACGTATTGGACCAGCCAATGGACCTTTGAACCTGCTAGTTAATATCGAGTTAATCGTACATTAAGTCTGCAAGAAACCAGTTAACCCTAACGTAGGGGGTTGACTGGTTTTTTTAACTTGCTCGCCTGCATAACCCTCCAAACATTTACAAATAATACCTATGTTTACCGAATGAGGAGGGTATGGATGCAATGAATGAAGGCTTTAGAAGTAAACGAGGAATTATCCTCTCGATCACCCTGTTGATTGCCATGATAGCTTCTGGATGTACGCAGAATAAAACAGTCAAAGTCGGCATCGAGGAAAATTTCCGCCCCTATACGTATACAGATGGTGGCGAGAAGAAAGGCTTTGAGGTGGATTTATGGCAAGCACTCGCCAAAAAGTCGAAGCTTACCTACGAGTTGGTTCCTATGGAAATGGGTGAATTGAATAAAGGGTTGAAGTCTGGTGCTATTGATTTGGCCATTGCGGGGAAGACAATTACAGATGCACGAAGTAATGATCTTGAGTATTCCGATCCTTATTTTCAAACAAACTTAGTGATTCTTACTGCTTCGGAGAACGGGACGATCAAAGGCAAAGACGATTTGGTCCAAAAAGCGATAGCAACCGAAAATGGATCACCGGGATTTTATTATGCGAGTGAAATTCAAGGAGCGAAAATCCACGGCTTTTCAAAAATCTCCGATGCCTATGAGGAGTTAAAAAATCATAAAGCAGACGCAGTTATCGTGGAGGAACGCAATGCCCAGGATTATATGAAAAACACAGCGCAAGGGTCCGTAAAGATAGCAGGAGAGCCGTTCAATAAAGAAAGTCTAGCTATTCTTGCTAAAAAGAAAAACAAGTACCTCGGAAGAATCAACGAGGCGCTCCAATCCGTATCCAAAGATGGCACCTACGAAGACCTGTATACGAAGTGGTTCACAGGCAAGCCGAAAATGATGCCGAATAAAATCAAAAAAGAAGTGGAACACGACTTACAACATGAAGCTTAATTCTATTCTTATATAGAGGCTGTCCCATAAGTAGATTTTTCTACTTCAGGACAGCTTTTTTTACTCTACTTTATCTGATTTCGGTTTTCCTACCCCGTCTAAATGGAAAACATACAGTTAATTCTCGCGAATTTCTCCGAATTCCACGATTAGATGGAATTTATGTCGTTAAATCATCGAATTTCATCCATATTCTCTTGAAATCTTGGAATTACATGGATAATTTCCAGTTAAATCACTGAAACACGAATTTGATGTGAAATTAAATGTACAAAATACAGTTACTCTAGTGTTTGGTCCACGGCTGCCCGCATCCCTGCACGAGAGAGGAACGCTAACATGGCTGCCGTATGCAAAAAGGGACGTACTTCTCAAGTACAGTCCCTTTTCTTGTATTTCTCCATAAACGCTCCGTCCTTGAAGGACAGCGGAGAAGTTTTTCTCATGGCGGTTTTATGATGTTTACTGTCTACGAGTCGATTCACGAATAATTAGACTAGGTTCAATCGATCTGGTTTCCACGGGTTTATGAGGATCGGCAATCCGCTGAGTCAGCATGGTCCCCGCGGTGACACCCAGCTCGAAAGTATCCAGCTCGAGGCAAGTGAGTGGTGGCGTTGTATAAGGTGCAAGCGGGTAATTGTCGAACGTAACAATTCCGATCTCATTCGGTACAGACAGTCCATGCTCGCGTATGGCCTTTAATACACCAAAGGCGGTGTAATTGTTGATGCAAACAACCGCATCAGGCGGGGAGGCTAGTGCCAGCAGCTCTTGCATCAGGGTATATCCGTTTTCTTCGTTAGCGAAACCTGTCTTTAGGTGGTCGTTGTGGATCGTTTTACCGAACCGTTGAAGCGTACGTGTCACGCCTTCGTATCGGTTTTTGAAGAGGGGGCTATGAACCTCACCACCAACAAAAGCGAAGTTGCTGTATCCCTGTTGCAACAAATGTTCGGTGATCATCCCAGCTCCCTGAATATTATCGATATCTACCCAACTCACCGAATCGACACCTGCTAAACCGCCTAGTGATACGAAGGGAAATCGCAAATCATTCAATTGCTGAGCTAGCGACGCGGTTAGAATTGTGTTATCCATAATGAGACCGTCTACTTTTTTATTCAAAACGAGTCGTTCCAGGAAGTTATTCTCGCTCTGGGAATGAGAATTGCAGATGGTTAATTCATAATTTAGTGTGCCAATCACATTTTCTATCCCACCGATAATGGTATAAAAGAAATGGTTCAAGAAATCATGCTTCCGTGACATATCAATAAGCACGCCGATATTGAAGCTGCTTTGTTTAGCCAATTGGGTTGCAATGCTGCTCGGGATGTAATTCATTTGTTTCATGATATCCCTAATTTTTATTTTGGTTGCTTCCGGTATCGTTGGAGAGTCGTTCAGCACTTTCGATACGGTAGATTTCGCGACATTGGCAACTTTGGCAATATCATTAATTGTAATTTTACTCATAGTTCCCCCAACGCTCATAAAAATAGTTTGATTTAAGAAAACGGATATGTTATTTTATATTTAGGAAACCGGTTTCCTAATGTATCGTTGCTTATTTTTCTCTACACTATAGCACATCAATAATCAGAATGGTATTGTCGTTTTTCATCCGATTATAGAAGGGGTAATGCTGCGTATGAAGAAGAAAATGTTAGGTCTGCTAACTGCCACACTTGTTGCAAGTTCACTCACAGGATGTTCAACAGGAGCGGGTGATAATCAATCAAGTACTGCTTCCATGAAACCTGCCAGTGAGGCAACCAAGCAGCCTGAAGGAACAGACAAGGATAAAAATGATAACGCTGCCAATGCCAATGCTAATAGCAAACCTGAGCCCGGTGCCTCTCTACTTGTATGGGAAGATGGTGCTGAAGTTGCTTTTGTAAAAGAATTGGCTGCTGCTTTCAAACAACAATATAATGTCGATGTGAAAGTGGAGTCTGTCGCTGCACCTGATCAAGCAGGAAGGCTTGCGAATGATGGACCGGCAGGACTTGGTGCAGACGTGGTGATGTTCCCTCACGATAAGCTTGGGAATACAGTAACGGCTGGCCTGCTATTGCCCAATGATTTGTTTCAAAAGGAAACGGAAGCGACAATGGCCAAAGCAGCGATCGATGCCTCTTCTTATAATGGAAAGCTTTACGGGTATCCAAAATCTGTAGAAACGTACGCCCTCTTTTACAATAAAGACTTAGTTAAAGATTTGCCGAAGACTTGGGATGATATTATTGCTTTTTCCAAAACGTACAATGATCAAGCCAAGAAAAAATACGGCATCATGTGGGAAACGAAGATCATGTATTACAACTACATTTTCCTGGCATCGTTCGGTGGTTATATGTTCGGCAAAAACGGAACGGATGCGGGCGATATCGGTCTGAATAGCGATGGAGCTGTAGACGGCGTGAAATATTACCAAAGCTTGCATGATATTCTTCCTGTTAAGGTCGAGGATTTGAGCTATGATGTGAAAACGCAATTGTTTCAAGAGGGCAAACTAGCCTATAACATTGACGGACCATGGTCAATCGGTTCATTTAAAAATAAAGTGAACTTCGGGGTCATGCCGCTGCCGGATTTCCCAGGTGGGAAGAAAGCCATATCGTTTTCAGGTGTCCGCTCTTACTATGTGAATTCCTATACGAAATACCCTAAGGCGGCGAAGCTGTTCGCCCAATTCATTACCAACAAGGACAATGCTTTAAAGAATTTTAAAGCTACGGGAATTCTACCCGCAAATGCAGAGGCGAGCAAGGATCCCATTATTGCGAATGATCCGATGTTAGGTGGATTTATCAAGCAGTTCGCGCAATCTCAGCCCATGCCGACACTCCCTCAAACGGCCAATGTATGGACACCGATGGAAGGGGCATTTACGGCCATTTGGAACGAGCGTGCTGATGTCCGCAAGAAGTTGGATGAAGCGGTGAAAACGATTAAAGAACAAATTGCATCAGCTCCGGCCAAAAAATAAAAAGGAAAGAAGCGCAATCGACATGCAGAACAACTACACCGGCAAAGCCATATGGCTCTCCATCTTCTTCATGGGTTTCGGACAATGGTACAACAAGCAACTGATCAAAGGGTTTCTATTGTTTATCTTTGGCCTTGCGGGAGTCGTATTCATCGTTTCTCAAGGATTCGGGCGCATTGTTGGGTTAATCACACTGGGGGATACCCCGCGTTCTATCGTTAAATCGGGGGATGTATACACGCCGGTTGCAGGTGATCATTCGGTATTTCTTATGGTGGAGGGACTCATTTCTTTGCTAGGTGTGATGTTCATTCTACTTGTGTATATCCTGAATGTGCGTGATGCGTATAAGGTGGCTGGATTGCGAGAGAGGGGGACTCAGCCCCACTCTTTCGCCCAGACGCTTCAGCATATTCGGTATCGGCATTTTCCTTATCTCATTCTCGCCATCCCTGCCATTTTCGTTGTTTTCCTGAATGTCATGCCGCTTATCTTTAGTATTTTGATTGCCTTCACCAATTATGCCGCCCCGGTGCTGCCTCCGGCCAACCTTTTGGATTGGGTAGGATTTCGTATATTCCAAAATCTGCTCACACTCAAGACATGGAGCAGAACCTTCTATGGCGTACTGACTTGGACGGTGATATGGGCTGTTTTGGCCACGATAACGACCTTCGTAGCAGGAACGTTCGTAGCGGTTTTGGTTGCGCAGAAGGATGTCCGGTTAAAGAAAATGTGGCGAACGCTGCTGATTGTTCCTTTTGCGATTCCCAATTTGGTTTCATTATTAGTTTTTCGCAACTTGCTCAATAGCGAATTCGGTCCAATTAACCAGTACTTAAGATGGTTTGGCCTGCAAGGATTACCTTGGCTGACAGACCCTTTTTGGGCAAAGGTAACCGTGCTTAGCGTGAACTTATGGCTGGGTATGCCGTTAATTATGGTGCTCGTCTCGGGTATTTTGACTACGATTCCAAGGGATTTATATGAGTCGGCGGAAGTAGATGGAGCCAAGGCTTGGGATAAGTTCAGGGAAATCACATTGCCCATGGTCATGTTCTCTGCAGCTCCGGTTCTCATTATGCAATTTGCCTCAAACATTAATAATTTCAACGTTATCTTCATGCTCACAGATGGCAATCCGCTTATATCCAACTACCAATATGCAGGAGCGACGGATTTGCTTGTGACATGGCTGTATAAGCTGACGTTAACGAACAACCAATACAACTTCGCTTCGGTGATTGGGCTGATTATTTTCGTTATGGTCGCTGGAATTTCGATTTATCAGTATCGGAAAACGCAATCTTACAAGGAGGATGACATTATTCAATGAAAATTCGCCTCGTGGTGACCTATTTGATCCTAATCGTTCTTTCATTGGCGAGCGTGTATCCTGCCTTGTGGATATTGTTGTCTTCCTTGAAATCAGGCAACAGCTTATACAGTGAAACCTTCATTCCACATTCGCTCACGCTGGATCATTACAGAGACTTGTTTACAAGTAAGATACACCGTTACCCTATATGGTTTATGAACACACTGAAAGTAGCCTTCTTCTCTACGTTATTTGGAAGCCTGCTGACCATGCTTGGTTCTTACGCCTTGGCCCGTTTCCGGTTTCCTGGCAGGAAGCAGGGGTTAATCCTGCTGCTTATCCTGAATATGTTTCCCGGATTTATGGCGATGATTTCCATCTTTATCCTGTTGTCCCAAATCAAATTGTTGAATAATCACTGGGCGCTCATTTTGGTATACAGCTCGGGTGCGTTCGTCATGAATATGTTCGTGGCAAAAGGGTTCTATGATACGATTCCTCGCAGCTTGGAGGAAGCAGCTTTAATTGATGGGGCAACGCATAGCATCGTATTCTGGAAAATTATTTTCCCCTTATCCAAACCTATGCTGACGTACATTAGCCTAGTTATTTTCTCAGGGGCCTGGGTCGATTTCATCTTTGCTCGGCTCATTCTAAGATCACAAGAAAAAATCACTTTAGCTGTAGGGCTCTATGAAATGGTCAGCCAACGGAACTCAACAGAATTTACGATGTTTGCGGCTGGCGCCGTACTCTTGGCAGTCCCGATTATTATTCTTTATTTTTGGCTGCAGCGATACTTAATAGACGGTCTTACGGTCGGTGCATCCAAAGGCTAAGTCATGCTTACTAGAAGGAGATCAACGAATGCTCGAGTCTATTTATCATACAAACGAAGCTCCATATGCTTTTGCCTTGAATCAAACCCACCTGAAGGTTCGTATTCGGATGAAGAAAAATGCGACACTCTCTTGCAGTATCGTACATGCAGATCGTTATCATTCACCGGGAACAGAACTGCCGCAGGAGATGGAGAAAGTTGGTTTTACCCGACATTTTGACTACTATGAAACAATGGTGGAGCTTCCGAAGAGGAGGCTGCGGTATTTGTTTATGGTTCGAACACGAGAAGGAAATGATGTTTGGTACGGAGAACGTGGAGCTTCCATGCACCGAGCAGAAGCAGGTTACTTCCACTTTTCATATATTTGTGATGCGGATATTCCTCAGGTTCCATCGTGGTTGCCTGAAGCTATTGTCTATCAAATATTTCCAGACCGATTTCGCAATGGCGATCTGACTAACGACCCAAAAGGTGTTCAGCCCTGGACGCAAGAGGATAAACCAGAGAGCGAATCCTTATTTGGGGGAGATATCCAGGGGATCATCGAGAAACTGCCTTATTTGGCTGAGCTCGGCGTGAATACGATTTATCTTACACCGATTTTCAAATCGCCTTCCAATCACAAATATGATGTTACGGATTATTACAAGATTGATCCCTCTTTCGGAGATATAGGACTATTGAAGCTCCTGAAATGGTCAGCTAAGCAGCAGGGGATGCGTCTGATTCTAGATGCTGTATTTAATCATTCAGGAGACCAATTTTTCGCATTTCGCGATGTGTTGGATTCGGGGGATGCTTCACCGTATAAGGATTGGTATCATGTTCATAACTTTCCGATTGTACAGAAGCCAGTACCGAGCTATGAGACATTCTCTCATGCTGAATCCACGATGCCGAAGTTGAATACTTCCAATCCGAAGGTTGTCGATTATTTGCTGAAGGTGGCGCGCTACTGGATAGAAGAGGTAGGAATAGACGGCTGGAGGCTTGATGTGGCGAATGAAGTTGATCAGCAATTTTGGCGTCAGCTGCGGACAGAAGTGAAGGGCATTAGCAGCGAGCTTGCTTTAATCGGCGAGATTATGCACCAAGCTGGACCTTGGCTGCGGGGAGATCAGTTTGATAGTGTGATGAACTATCTGTTTCGTGAAGCTGTACTTGATTTCTTTGCCCGCCAAACTGTAGGTGCGACCCGTTTTCTGGAGGAAATCGTTCAAATTCAGATGAGCTACACGGATCAGGCGAACTCAGCTATGCTCCAATTGTTGGGGAGCCATGATACTGAGCGGTTTCTCACCTCCTGTATGAAGGGGGGATGGGGTTGGAACAAAACAGAAACAGCAGTTGCTCGGATGAAACTGGCCGTTTGTTTTCAATTCACTTATCTCGGAATGCCGATGATCTATTATGGCGATGAGGTTGGGATGACTGGTGAAACCGATCCGGATTGCCGGAAACCAATGGTCTGGGAGAGCTCAGAGCAGAACGGAGAGATGCTGGCTTTATATCGCAAGCTCGCAGCACTTCGCAAGCGTCACATCGTACTCACACGCGGCAACTTTCGATTATGGTTCGTTGATGAAGCACGCAATGCGTTTGGCTTTTTGCGCGAGTACGACGGTAAACGCGTCGCGGTCATCATCCATCATTCCCCGAATCCACAGGAATTGGTGGTTACAGCTCCATGGACAGCTTCAAATAATCAGCTTTCGGATGTTCTTAATGAAGTAGAATACGTTGTTAGCGTTTCGGATAGTTGCTTGACTGTGCAGCTACCAGCATTTGGTTGTGCGATTTTGACGGATTAAATATTCATATACAAAAGACTCGAGGTCTGTACGCTGGTACCCGTAGTCTGGACACTTTGAAAAAGCGTTCAGACTATGGGTGCCTTTTTTGTATGCTAGAGTAAGCGGCCGGATGGGTTTACTATCATGTGATGTTGTGCATAGGATTTATGCTTGGATAGTGGGTTATGTTAAAATGGTGATAAAATGATAAAACTGCTGGGAAAAGGGAGAACATACAACGATGATCAATAATCGCAACTGGGCTGGCAATTACACGTACAGCGCCGCCAATTATCATGTTCCTGCGAACATAGAAGAAGTACAAGCATTAGTAGCAAGCAGTCAACAAATCAAGGTGCTTGGTACGCGCCATTCGTTCAATGGCATCGCTGACTGTACGGAAAGCTTGATTTCGCTTGAGAAGCTGAATCGTGTGATCTCGCTTGATCGAACGAACCATCGGGTAACGGTTGAAGCAGGCATTCGCTATGGTGAGCTAGGCGAGTATCTTCACGCGAATGGGTACGCGCTGCACAATCTCGCTTCTTTACCTCATATTACAGTTGCAGGCGCATGCGCTACCGCAACACATGGTTCTGGTGATCGCCATGGCAATTTGGCGACGGCTGTTCATGCCATGGAAGTGGTCATCGCGGATGGGAGTATCGTGCTATTCTCCCGAGACCATGAAAATGGACATCTTGCCGGTGCAGCTGTAGGACTAGGTGGATTAGGTGTTGTCACGACAATCACCTTGAATGTAGTCCCATCCTTTCTGATGCATCAACATGTGTACGACAATGTGCCATTAGCGCAGCTAGAAGAGCACTTCGACGACATTTTCTCCAGTGGCTACAGTGTCAGCCTTTTCACAAATTGGCAGGAATCTTCGTTTAATCAACTGTGGAAGAAGCAGGTAACGAGTGTTCAATCCTCCGCTCCGGAGCAGGTAGAAGCTGAGTTATACGGGGCCAAGCTCGCTGATGCACATCGTCATCCCGTGCCAGGTCACACCTCCGAGAATTGCAGTGAACAGATGGGAATACCAGGGCCTTGGCATGAACGGATGCCGCACTTTCGGATGGATTTCACGCCTAGTGCAGGGGAAGAATTGCAGAGCGAATACTACGTGCCCCGCCAACATGCGTATGCGGCATTATGTGCGCTCAACAGTATCAAAGAGCTCATCTCGCCTCTGCTGTATGTTTCTGAGGTACGTACAATTGCGGCAGATGATTTGTGGATGAGTCCCTGCTATAAGCAGCAGATGGTCGCTTTTCATTTTACATGGAAACCGAATTGGGAAGCTGTTAAACAAGTGCTGCCTATCATTGAACAGCATCTCGAGCCTTTCGAAGTTCGACCGCATTGGGGCAAGCTGTTTACGATGTCGCCGGCCCGCGTGCAGTCACTGTTTGAGAGACTGCCAGACTTTCAGCAACTGCTTCGCCAATGTGATCCAGATGGCAAGTTCCGCAATGACTTCTTGAAAACGTACATCTTGGGAGATTAATAATGAAAAGAATCGGATGCTTCCATGCCCATTATTCGAATATTGAGCATATTGACAATGCCCTGCGCAGTTTGGACGTGGAGCTCATTCATTATGTAGATCCGGGTCTAGATCGGATCAAGCTGGATGCGGATTTCACGACCGAAATGGCTCAAAAGAAAGTGCTCGACACACTGAATTGGATAGCCAAAAGCCACGTAGACGCGATTTTAATAACATGCACTTTTTTTACCGCCATTTACGATGAAAATGTTCATCCTTTTCCAATTCCGATTATCAAAATCGATGATCCGCTATTCGAAGAGATCTGTCAGCTGGATCAGCCTGCGATTGTTGCTTTTACGAATCCAAGCACTGTACAAGGAACGATGAACCAGTTATTCCTTTACGCCGCTAAGAAAGGGATCGCACTTGAAGCAGCGCCTGCCCTTCTGGCGAATACCTTTGAGCTCATCATGCATGGGAAGAAGAGTGAATACATACAAGCTGTCACAGATGGGTTGATCCCTCTGATCGAGGAAAACCCAACGAAGCGCGTGGTTGCTGCTCAGCTCTCGATGGTTCCAGCGGCTCAGGCTGCGGAGAAGCAAACGAAGCACGTTGTTGGCAATCAACTCGTTTCATTAGCCACGTATCTGAAAGAGGTTTTAGCCATCTAAGTTGGCCTTAGCCAAACACAAAAGCCCCGATCCTTATAGGATTCGAGGTTTTTTCTTTATTTACGGGATGACGACCGTATTCTTTTCTTTCAGCGTGCTAAGGTCGTTCGCCTTAATGAATCCGTTCGACACGGTATACAGGGTGTCACCGATATAAAGAACGCGCTGCACCTGTTTGTCACCGGCATAGAAATGCTGACCCGCCTTACTCAGATCTTCCTTCGAGAGATGGGTGATGCCGCCGCGGAACTGGAAGCCCTTTTCCAAATCAAGGTTGTAAACGTACGCTCCTTGGAAAGCAAAGCTTCCATATGCGCTAGCCGAATTCTTCGAATTGGTGGTCGCAGGGTCGAGTTTCATCACCGAAACAGGGAAGGAAAGTAGATTTTTCTCCTTAGAAAAGAGCAAAGCACGATGATTGTACAGCAACTCAGAATCCGTTCCCCGATCCCCGATCAGCTCCGTAAATTTCTCCTTCGGATTATTCACATCGGATACATCGAATAAAGCTACTTTCATGCCCTGATAATAGGCGATGGATTGTGAGCCTGCTGCGTTTTTGTTTTCAACCTCAACCGTATCTTTGCCGAAGCCAATAATATGGTTTTCATCATAAGGATGCAGATAGTTGCTGTAGCCTGGGATCTTTAATGCCCCTAACAATTTCGGCTGATCCGGTTGCTTTAAGTCTAAGACGAATAGCGGGTCCGTGTTTTTAAAAGTAACCATATAGGCGCGGTCGCCCATGAAACGGGTAGAATAGATGCGCTCGCCTGGCGCGATGTTTAAGATCTTGCCTTCCTCTTTCAGGTTCGCGTCAAGGATGTAGACGTGGTTTTTGGATGTGCCTTCATCTGTCCGCCAGACTTCTCCCGTGGTTGTAGCAAGTCGGAGGTGACCGTTATGCTCATCCATCGAGAATTGATTGAGAAGATGACCAGGCACTTTGCCGGTATTTTTATATACAGCTTTTCCTGTGTTTAGCCCAAATTGATACAGGTTCGTCTCCTGCTGTTGATCTTCATAGGTTGTGGCCGCCACGTAGAGGTTCTCTTCAGACGCGTAGACATTCTGACCCGAGCCGAGGTACGAGGTGACATTCATCGTCTGCGTCAGATCGCCCAGATTAAGACCTCCGACGAGCACATAGTTGGGCTCAAGGGCTTTGGGCAAATAGTAGATTTGATCTAACGGAATCGAGGTGAAAGAATCACCTGCCGAGGAATCTCGATAAGCTGGGGCTAGTTCTTTTTTGGCGTCATCCGTATTCGCCTTATCGCGGTAGTAATAGTAATTGACATATTTATTGGCGATAAAATAGAGTGAAGACCCCATTTTACGGGAAGAAATATAGTCTCCTTCAAGCTCAACTTCTTTCAGTAACTTCAGGTTACTCCGATCCGTGAGATCGTAAACCATGACCTTCGTCGTTGCCTGCGATCGGATCGGTGAAATCATTCTCTTGTCTACAATGCCGATGGTTTTGCTGCTGTTGCTTGAGGCCTCATTATATGGCACGGGGATGAGGTTTTGATAGGATTGCCCCAACACGACCAGATGCGTATCATCCACGTAGATTTCACTCGGTTGGAACTGCGCGTTTGTGGTGTTTGCCGCTTGGGGGAAATCAAGGATACTCAGCACTTTCATCTGATCTGCCGGATACGCTTGGGTGACGACGATCCGCTGCTTATTCACGGTATAAATGTACGTTCCATCTGACTTGACGACATCCGATTCGTCCACACCTTGCACTTGCACATTCGTTCCAGAGTACTCGGGTGACACGGATTTGGCCGAGTCTTGGACCACGACACCAGCAATGCCGGGGGGAGCTGGCACTGGGGCTGTCGAGGAAGATTCAGCGATGGCAGATTTCATCATGACAACATTTGTGCGCATCCCGTTGCTTTCATTCTGCGTTAATAGGGTAACTAAGTGGTCATAAGTACCGACAACCGGCAAGCTGTCCGTTTGCTTGGTGATATTAACGGAACTAGTTGCTGAATCCCAGCGAACAACATGATTGACACTCTCCATAAAGAAACGCAGTGGGACGTAGAGGGAGTCACTTACGATTTGGGTACTACCATTCATGGTGGTTGCTTGCCCGTTGATGTTGGCATAGTCGGCATTCAGGGGCAGCTTAAGCTCGTACCCATTGCGTGTAACGACAGCAGTCCGTTCAGCTTCATTCCAAGTTACTTCCATGTCTAAAGCGGTTGCAAGATCGCGAACAGGCGCCATTAGAATGCCATCCATCATACGTGGCTGCTGCGAGAAAGCAATCGGTTGCCCTTCAAGCTTGACGATCGTTTCCTGACCAGCCTGCGTAGAGACAGGTGTAAAAGCGGATGTTAAGAGGATTGCGGTCGTTAGGAGGCCTACGGCCAAAACCTTTTTCTTCATCTAGCTCATCCTTTGCTTCGTTATTGTAGGTTTCCATTATTTTACCTGTATCCACTAAACGGATGGCATGGAAGATTTGTTGCATGCGATTGGAAATATTTCTCTCACCTGATTAAGTTTATTCCTCTAGTATCGTGCAGATCGGCTTTTGCAATCTTGCTTTCTAGTCGAGACTCCCTTACAAGGCCAGCTAGGTTTGGGTATACTGTGTGTATAAGAGAGGCTGCTAAAGATGGAGCCAGCGCTGCGTTTGGTGTGAGCTGCGGAAACGATGTTTATGGATAAGAACACATGTCCAGCCGTTTTGTGCTACGCTAAAGCAAAAGACAGAAGGAAATGAGGGATCGGCGATAGATGATACCCTAGAAAGGTGGCTGCCGCTAGATAAAGTGGCGCTTAGGCTGCTTCAGATTCAATATCATCGTTTGGACACGGATGGATTCATCAAGCTGCAGATTCCGCATGCCTATAGAATGCTTCTTATCCTAGGCGGAGAAGGCAAATGTATGGTGGATGGCGAGTGGATTCCTCTTCAACGAGGCAGCTGCTGCCTGCTGCGGCCAGGGACGTATACGGCTGCCAGCGTGAGCACAGGAGAAGGATTGGCCTGGTACGATTTCACCTTCGAGGCTTTTCCTTACGACCAGAAGCCGATAGGCAATTCAGGAGATACGGGCCAAGGCGACAAAGTGTGGTGCGGCGCTATCCCAGAGCATTCGCTGGCTCAAGCAGTAGATCTCGCCAAACGACTGTATATGGAGCGCGATAGCCAAGAGCGCGTTGAACGGTTCCGTTTAAATGTAGTTTTTCAAGAGCTCCTTTACTGGGTGATGAAGGATTTGGGCAACGAAGCTGTCGGACAAGCGAAGGAGCGAATTGCCCGGATAATCGACTATATGGAGCGTCATTTCCAGGATAATCTTACACGCGACATGCTTGCGCAAATGGCTGGCATGAGCCCTGAATATTTCTCCCGTATATTCAGGAAAGAGACTGGCAGGACGCTAGGCGAGTATTTGACGAACATTCGCATCAATCATGCCAAACGCGAGTTGATTCGCGGTCAAGCGTCGATTGGTTGGATCGCAGAATATGCCGGTTATGGCGAGCAGTACTATTTTAGCCGCAAATTCAAGCAAGAGGTTGGCATGTCGCCTACAGTCTATATGGAGAAACAAAGAAACCATGTGGCATGCCTGTTCCCGCCGTATGTAGACCATATGCTAGCATTGGGGGTTACCCCTTACGCTTCTATGATTGATAGAGTACACCCCTTGTCGTCCCAAGTGCAACGATCCATTCATTTAGGAGAGCAGGAAGCTGAGCTAGGCGAACGTCATCTGAGCCAACTGCTGCAGATTGAGCCGGATTTGATTCTTTGCAGCCAATACATTGATCCGAAGCTGGAAGCCAGGCTGAATCGAATCGCACCGACGTTTACGATCTCGTATAAACAGGAGTGGAGGCGCGTTTTGGGTGAAATTGCTACTTTGCTGGGCAAATCGGAAGAGCTGGAAGAGGCGCTTTCCCGTTATGAACGCAAATGCCATGAAACATCGACACAGATCAAGTCAGCTATCGGTGAGCAAACGGTCGCTTTGCTGCGAATCCATGCAGATCAAATTCGCTTGTATGGCGGGTCCAGGCATTCGTATACGGCACCTGTGCTGTATGGGGATTTGGGACTGAAGGCGCCAGGTCTTGTGCGCCGACTGGCTTGGGACGATTACTGGGCAAGCGTATCGATATCGCATCTTTCACAGCTCGATGCGGACCAACTGCTGCTTGTCGTCGATCCAGGTTGCGAAGAGCAGCTGCAGACGTTGATGGACAGCCGAAACTGGCATGACATACCAGCTGTGAAGCGAGGGAATGTCTATCACGCAGATTACTATACATGGATGAGCAGCGGCATCTTGATGAATACCATGAAGATGGAGGAAGCATTGCGATTCCTGGGACAATAGATGTCACAATTGTCCATCTCCATGAACGGTTTTGTCCTTGGCAGTCGAAGAGGATCACGATACAATTGATAACGATTCTCAGTAAAGAGAGGCATAAGGAGTGGTAATCGACATGAAGAAAACTCGTTTATGGATGATGGGGGCACTGGCTGTCACATTGGGGGTATCGCTTACAGGTTGTGGGTCTAAGAATACGAATGCAGCGAACACTGCGACCGCGACGGTCAGCCCAAGTACTGTGAAGGAAACGGCGTCGGCCAAGCCTGCAGCTCAGGAGAAGACAGTCAAGGATGAGATCGGTCATGAAGTGAAGATTCCCGCTGATGCGAAGCGGATTCTCGGAATTTATTTGGAAGACGAACTGCTGTCGTTGGGCATTCAGCCGTTCAAGCAATCGAAGATCGGAACATGGAGCGGACAGGATTATCTGGGTCTTTCGATACCGTCCATCGATGTGAGTGGAAGTGTAGAAGCCGTTTTGGAAGCGGCGCCTGATCTCATTTTGGAAAATGTATATGATGAGAAAAGGTATGGTCAATTTTCCAAAGTGGCTCCGATGTACGCCTTTAAAGATGCAAGAGCAGATTGGAGAGCGACGATTCGCACTTTAGGTGATCTGTTTGGCAAAACAGACAAAGCGAAGGATGTCATTGAGAAGTATGACCAGAGAGCCAAGCAGGCTGGAGCGACCATCAAGCAAAAGATTG
This sequence comes from Paenibacillus plantarum, assembly GCF_013141695.1. Classification (GTDB taxonomy): domain Bacteria; phylum Bacillota; class Bacilli; order Paenibacillales; family NBRC-103111; genus Paenibacillus_E; species Paenibacillus_E plantarum. Next base: position 223,456 of record NZ_WHNY01000074.1, on the reverse strand, counting down.
GCGATCAAACGGTTGCAATCGTTCGTGTTCATACGAAAGAGTTCCGACTCTATGGCGGCCCGGGTTATGCCGGACCTGTTGTATATCAAGATTTGGGGCTTACGCCATCGAAGCTTGTGAAAGAATTGATTTTGGACAAGAATGGGAAAGTTGTGCCGATATCCATGGAAATGATCCCTCAGTTGGATGCCGATCACATCTTTATTACAACGGATACAGGAGCAGAGGACAAGACCAAGGAATTGCTCGCTAGTCCGCTGTGGCAGAGTCTTCCGGCTGTCAAAAAGGGGCATGTGTATCAGGTTAATTTTGAAACATGGATGAAAAGCGGTCCAATCGCTGATGGCAAAAAGATTGATGATGTGCTTGCTGCACTTGCAAAATAAGCGTTGCCCTAGAGGCTGTTTCTTCAGCAGTGTTCATCTGCCGGAGGGACAGCCTTCTCACGTTGTAGGTCATGTTATATAATTGTAATATGGACAATAAAGAGAAAATGAGTCGTCGTTCCTTTTTGAAAAAGGGTTTGCTGCTGGGTGGAAGTCTATTATCAGTCCCACCGTTAAGTTACGGGTATGCCACATGGGTTGAGCCTCGTTGGTTGCAAGTGGAGCGTATTTCTTTGGCTTTTCCTACACTGCCGAAGGCCTTCAAGGGATTGCGGGTTGTGCAATTCAGTGATCTACATTTTGGATTTCATCTGGATATCAAGCAATTAACCAAGGTCGTTGAGGTCATTCAGGCGGAAAAACCAGACATCGTATGCTTCACCGGCGATCTCGTCGATTATGAGATTGGTGGGCAGGGGCAAGAAATACGAGATGTTTTGAAGACGATCACAGCAACTTACGGCTGCTATGCCGTGCTCGGCAATCACGATTATTATGGCGATGTTGAAGAAGTGGCAGATGTGTTAGAGGGTGGTGGGTTTCACTGCCTGCGCAATCGGGGACTACGGATTCAGAAAGACAGCCAATCCATATGGATCGCCGGCGTAGAGGACATGTGGGAGGGCGTTCCTAATCTTAAAGCGGCGATGCAGTTAGCGAAAAAAGAAGAATGGGTACTCCTGTTATCCCATGCACCGGATTATGCCGATGTTGTTGCAGCTGCGGGAACCGTCCATTTGCAGCTCTCGGGGCATTCCCACGGTGGTCAAGTAAGACTCCCGATCATTGGGCCACTGGCCTCCGTGCCGTATGGCGTCAAATATCCCTCAGGACTTTATCGTGTAGGGAACAATCAAGCACTTACGCTTTACACGAATCGAGGGATTGGCGTATCAGTTCGTCCGATACGGTTCATGTGTCGTCCTGAGATTACGGTGTTGACGTTGGGGTAAGGCTGGGGCAGCTAGATCGCGCTAAGCCCTGTGTGCTAAATAACGGGATAACATACAGTTAATTCCGTGAGAATTTCCGATTTTATAGGATTAACTGTATAACCTACATTTAATTTCAAACGATTGCTTCAGAAACAGCAGAAACTCGATAATTAGCTACATATTTTCCAGTTAAATCTGAAATTCAAGTTTAAATCGGAAAAATAACTGGAGGTTATCCAGTTATTGATGTGTGTAGTTGAAGCGGCGGGGGAACTTACTCCAAGTACATCCCCTTATCCGATTAAAGCCTCAATTAAAGAAGGTAGTGAAATCATGCCAAGCGCTAGCCTACACAGTCTTCTCTCAAATCTCTTATTCCCACCGACGAAAATAAACAAACAGAAGCTAGAGCGCCAGCTAGCAGGCAAAACGGTCCTAATTACAGGTGCCAGTTCGGGAATCGGTGAGCAACTTGCTTATCTGCTATCCGAGATGCGGGTTCATCTGATCTTGGTAGCCAGACGAGAGGCGAAGCTCCTAGCCATGAAGAGTGATATCGAAGTGAAAGCAGCCCACGTAAGTGTGTTCCCTGCGGATCTTCGAGATCCGAAAGACATGGAGCGTTTACTAACCTTTCTCCATCAACTGCCAGATGGGCTCGATATCGTCATCAGCAATGCGGGTCATTCGATCAACCGTTCTATTCGGGAGTCGTTGGACCGTTATCACGATTTCACGCGTACGATGGCGATTAACTATTTCGCGCCGGTTCAACTATTGCTCTCTATCATACCGCTGCTTGAGCAAAATCAAGGACATATCATTAACATGTCGACGGTCAATGTGATGCTTATTCCTATGCCCCATTGGGCGGCGTATCAGGCATCGAAGTCAGCTTTTGACACGTGGTTTCGATCCGCCGCACCTGAGCTGAACACGATGGGGATCGCCACGACCTCGATGTATCTCCCGCTTGTAAGAACACCTATGATTCTGTCAACCGCAGCGTATCGCAAATTACCGGCCATGTCCCCAGAACATGTCGCCAAGATGATCGGTAATGCCATCTATACCAGGAAGCAAACGTTCAAGCCATGGTGGTTGATTTTCGGAGGGCTAGCTTCCCTGTTTTTCAGGACAATGCCTAGATTATCAAGGAAAAAGGGTAACGGCCATGAAGATGTTTAAATTAATCTATGTGTTAGTTCAAATTAGGCTGCTCTCGTTGGTCGCGTTGTTCCGGTTAGCCTCCGCCATCTACGCATCGGGCACCAATCTGATGGCTCTGTTGCAATTTGCAGCTAGAACCTATGGGGACCAAATCGCGTTAGCGGATGAGCAAGAGACCTTGACGTATAGTCAATTGTTTGCACAATCCAAACAGCTTTCGGCTCAATTAGAGAAGGAATACCAACTTACTGGCGGTAAGAGAGTAGGTTTCTTGTGCAAAAACCATGCTTCTTTGGTGAAAGCCATCTATGCGGTCTCTTTTACAGGGGCGGATATCTATCTACTGAATGCGGAAATGGGTAAGGATCAATTACAGGGGATTCTGGCAAGTAAAGATTTTCACCTTGTGGTTTATGACGACGAACTAAGCGCTTTGCTTGAGCAAACAACGTTCACGAATGCCAAATTGCCCAGCTATCATCCTACCTCATCTGCGATCAATAACTTAGCTGTTACAACTATTTATGAACAAAGAAAACAACGCCGAGCGTCCTCCGGGAAATTAGTGCTGCTGACAGGTGGAACAACAGGCAAAGCCAAAGAAGCGGCGCATCAACCATCGCTATTCAATTATTTGGATCCTTTTGCGGGATTCCTGACCCGATTGCAAATCCTGAACAAGCATACAGCCTATATTGCGACGCCTATTTATCATGGTTATGGGGTAGCGGTGTTGCTCCTTTTCTGCGCGTTAGGCAAAAAAGTAGTCATTCAACGCGGATTTGATGCAGAGAGAGCTTGTCGATTGATTCGGGAGCATCAGGTTGATATCGTAACGGTAGTTCCTTTAATGGTTCATAAAATGTTAAAAACCAACGCAGACGATTTGAATTCGCTGTCTTGTATAGCTTCAGGCGGAGCTGAGCTCAATCCGAAATTGGTTCAAGAGACGCTAAGTCAATTGGGAGAAGTACTGTACAATCTGTACGGCACGTCGGAAGCGGGTTTGAATATCATTGCAGTTCCGCAGGATTTGGTCTATTCCGCCAACACGATTGGCAGAAAGATTAATGGTGTTCATGTGAAAATCATGGATGATCAGAAAGTAGAAACTCCGGTCGGCAGCGTTGGTCAAATATGTATTCGAAACAGATGGTCGATGCGAAACAAAGTTAGTGCATGGATCGAAACAGGCGATTTGGGCTATCGGGATGAGAAGGGGTATTACTTTTTGCGTGGAAGAGTAGACAGTATGATTGTTTCAGCGGGAGAGAATGTGTATCCGTTCGAGGTAGAACAAATCTTGCTCACACACCCCTTCATCGAGGCTGCAGCTGTCATGGGGATAGCGGATGAGCTTTTTGGACAGCGATTGAAAGCGTGGGTTCAGTTGGTAGCTGGTACGGATATGACGAAAGACGAACTCCTAAATTGGCTGCGCGCTAGATTGGCACGATTTCAGTTACCCAAAGAGATCAGCTTCGTCGAGCATTTGCCCTATACCCCATTAGGGAAGTTGGATAAAAAAGCGTTGAATAAGAAATGACCACCACAGGATGTTGTTGTGATGGTCATTTTTTTTAGAGGAAGGGTCTGAACGGAGAACAAGGTCTAGATTCCACCAGGAAAATGGCTAAGAGATCAAACAGAACTAATGGGAGAAGAAATGGCAGGAACGAGATATGTGCTTTCTTTCCATTGCGTGTTTGTTTCAAATAGACCTTGTGGCCGTCGACTTTCACAATCGTGCCACGGTAAGTGCCGTGTGTCGTTTTTATCGTAACTTCGCGGTTGAGGTACTTTTTACAAATTAAATAAGAATCGGATCGCGTCAAGGGAATACCCCCTTTCTAGCTGTATTACTCTAGTATATGCCCGTCTCATAGAACTAGTGTGTGTGTTTAGATAGTCAGCATACTTTAATAAGGTTAATTCTCAATATGTGGTATTATTTGTTATATAAATCTATTGAATATATACTCCGAAGGGAAAGATGAAGGTGGATACCAGTCTTTATGTAAGTATCGGTGTCAAGCTTACAGTCGCTTTGGTAGGACTTTTGATCATGACCAGGCTGCTGGGAAAAAAAGAGATCTCCCAATTGACCGCCTTTGATTTCGTTTCCTCTTTAATGCTCAGTGAACTCGTCGGTAATACGATTTATGATGATGACATTCATCTTAGCCATCTACTATTTGCTCTGATTATCTGGACGCTTCTAGCGCTAGGGTTGGAAAAGTTTATCGCACGATTCCCCAGACTTTCCCGGTATGCCGCGGGGACGCCGGATCTGATTATCCGGGACGGTGTGATTGACTTCAAGGCGATGAAGCGCAACAATCTCGATTTCGCCCAATTGGGCATGCTGCTTCGGGAAAATAATATTTTCTCACTGCGCGAAGTGGCCTACGCCTTGTTCGAGACGAACGGCAGCATCAGCGTGCTGCTCCAGAAGGATCCAGAAAAGATCAGCGGTAATGCCAAAGATCAACAGAGCACAGTCAGCCTTCCCGCTTACATCATTGAAAACGGCAGCATCAATGAAGATACATTGAAGCGCCTCGGTCGAGACAAGAATTGGGTGGAGCAGCTTTTGCAGCTTAGTGGAATTACAGATCATGGGCGCGTGCTTTTCGCGGAATGGTCGGATTCGAGTGGTTTGTATTATCAGCTAAAGGAATCAAATGCTACGTAATTGTTATTGAGAGGTGAAATGAAATACGGAGGTATTATGAATAAACGAGAACGAATTAAAACAATCTTTTTATATGTTGTTTTCATTGGTTACATCGTTTTTTTAATTAAATTGTTGTTCTTATCCAGAATGTCACTTTTGGAGTTGTTTAATAGTCAAAGGACTATACATAGGTCAATCAATCTTATTCCTTTTTATAGTATAAAGGAGTATGTACTTGGCGGTTCTGCGACAATTAGAAGATTCGCATTTAGTAATGTTGTTGGTAATATAATTATTTTCATTCCTCTTGGTACTTATTTGTCATTATTCAAAAAGGACAAAAGAGTAAAGGCCAATCTGTTATTTATATGCTTTGTGAGTTTGTCTGTTGAAATTGCTCAGGGGCTTTTAGGCATCGGAACATCAGACGTGGATGACATCATTTTAAATGGTTTGGGTGGATGATAATATCTGCTATAGGATTACCTGTTATCTTCTATTTATTATTCATGGTGACTTTGAGGCTTTAGAGATTGCTGAATCAGTATTTGAACAGCAATTCAAAAGTTAATTCGTTCTCTTAACGGAACGATAGTTCATTTATGGGGGACTCAAAATGGCACAAAATAAAAATGATCAAACGCAAGCTCAGTTAAATATGATTAAAGAGATGAATGCAATATTTGCAAAATTCAATGGACATTTCTGGTTGCGTGGAGGATGGGCCATAGACTTCATATTGGGGGAGGTTACACGCCCTCATGAAGATCTTGATTTAGTAACATGGGTTCATCATCGAGATATTCTAGAGAGGGAATTAATTGAATTAGGTTATAAAAGGATCCCAGTGAGTGATAGGCAAACGGACTTTGTTAAAGCCAAAATCGATATTCAATTTCTGTATTTAAATCGAGCTCTCGATGGTGCGATTACTCCGAATGGCTTACCTGAATGGGAATGGAGAATAGATGCTCTTCAGAAAAAGGAATTCACGCTGCATGGAATTTCCGCGTATGTATTAAGCCCATCTCAATTGCTCGAAGAAAAAAATGTTTATGAGCAAATTGGGCGAAAGCCAAGACCCAAGGATATAGAAAGCAAGGAAATACTTCAGAATATTATTTCAAGCAACAGGGAGTAAGCTAACGTGTATCCACAACAAAGCGGATATTGAAGAATCTTCAAGTGGGTAAATATACATTTAAATCTGAAACTCTGGAGGGAAAATGATGAATCAAGTAGTTTTTGAAGCATTTACAATGGAACTGCCGAATGTGCAGCGGGTGGACAACTTCGGCTATTCGTTCTTCTTTGTCTGCAAGGATGACCGCTTGCCGTTTGTAACCATTGCTGATTCAGATAATGACTTTGACGATGTGTCCAACCTTGACCGGGAAGATGTATTTCGCCTCAATATTGGAGTGAGCAAAGAGACGTTCAACAATCTCATCCCTTGCCCATCGGATAGAGACATCGACTATTCCATACTCAACGTATTTTTGCCACATCCCCACTATGCACGTCAGCACTTTGTCTGCATCCTTAATCCGATTGAAGATAATGTTGAAATAACAAAGAGACTGATCGTAGAAGCACATTCGATTGCAGAAGACCGTTTCCAACGTAAAGAGGGAAGCAAGGAGTAGAGGTGTGGACAGATCAACTCTATGCAGCTACTAGAGTAACACGGAGAAATGTAGTAAGAGATTTGAACAAAATAGTTTCCCCTCTGTTATAATAATCACACTACATATACACTATGGTAGATATCTGATATGGATGGGTGGCGATGGTTAGGTATGAGTCTTTTTAATAACTGCGTGGGGAAGAGTCTAAATACTTCTCTTAAATGGATGAATGAACCACATGAATGGGAATTTTCTGAACAAAATTCACTTATGATCACTGCTCCACCTCGTGCAGACTTCTTCCATAACCCAACACAGGAAAGTAGAAAAAATTCTGCTCCATTCCTATATACGACAACAGATACAAATTTCATTTTAACCACACGGGTTAGCGTAGACATACGTGACCGGAATGACTCCGGCTGCCTTATGGTAATGGCTGACGAGAATAATTGGGCCAAGTTATGTTATGAGGATTTTAGAGGTCGACCATCCATTGTTAGTGTTGTAACTAAAGATATTTCGGATGATTGTATCGGCGACTATGTCGGGAATACAAACCCTTTCTTAAGAGTATCTCGATATGATAATTGTTTAGCTTTTCATTACTCTCTTGATGGTAATGAATGGGCATTAGTGCGGTATTTTGGAATGAGTAATATCCATAGTTTAAAAGTTGGTGTAGTTGCCCAGAGTCCAGTTGGTGATGGATGTGTAGTACAGTTCGATTACTTACATCTTCTACCTAATACGAATGTGGATGTAAGAAATATAAAATAATCGAATACAATTAAAAGAAATGGCACCCGAATGGGGTGCCATTTCTAATTATTCGTTATCAGCCCATGGTTGTCGAGTTGACACTACTGTCTCTCCGGTTCTAATCGCCTGCTCAATCAGCATGCCGATATAGTGGTCCTGAGAAGCTTCTGGAAGACCATAAAATCCGGGTCCGCCCTCGGCATAAACCGCCATCTTCTTTAAACAGGCTGCAATAGCAATTTCATCGTCATATAACCTTGCAGGCATGAAGGGGTTTTCATATACCCATTGTTCTCCCGCCATAATTCCTTTAAGGAAATAGCCTTCCGCGTTCTCATACTCACCTTTATTGATGCGCTTTAATTCCATTTGAATCTGTGTACAGGAAGGATCTTGTATGCTAATCCGATTATCAAATATTTCTCCCCGTTCCCCCCTAATACATAAATGGTTTGAACGGGTCCATGAGCGATGCTGATCCTTAGTGAAATCGTAAATCCCCAGTTTTCCATCAAAATCCAACCAAGCTATATCTCTCTCTGACTTGATTAATTTATCTTCTGTTGGCGGACCACTTCGGTTCGGCCCAGCGACCCAATCGGATTCAAATTTCATTCCTCTAATACGGACATCTTCAAAGCGCACACCTAACATTTTCCGTATTAAGCTTACTGCATGATAGAACTGAGATATGGATACGGTCACTTGATTAACATTGCCTAATTGTCCTGACCTAATAATCTTATGTCGGGCTTCTTGGATAGGATGGAATTGGTATTGTTCTGCAATTTGAATTCGCGCGCCTTGACGGGTAAGCTTGTTATGTAGCTGCAGTAAACCATCCAGATCAGGTGCAGGAGGTGTCTCTGCAAGTACAGGAATTCCGCGTTCCGCCAGCTGCAGCATATAATCGATAGCGGCGGATGCGTTGACGGATAGTACAACAAAGTCCGGTTGTTCATTTTCCAAGAGCTGATCCAGTGTCCGATAAGTAGTCACTTTCCATAAGTCTTCCATCGCTCTTCCCTTGGCTTCGTCACGAATAACCATTCCGCTAATACAAAATTGTTCTGGAAGAGCCTGTGCAATTCTTAGAAAATACTGTGCGCGAAAGCCTGCACCGCCGATAATGCTGAATGTTATTGGTTTCCCCATCCATTACACCGCCTTCTTAAGTCGTAGCTTCGTTGTATCAAATATAAATTCCATAGTCAAGCTTTAGAATCTAGCTAAGGCGGCTTATCCGGCTGCACCCACATATCTCCGGCTTACCAGTTCGAGGTTACTGGTATCAATCGGCAGACTCGTTCAGAATCGTGATATGATTATATAGAGTAATAATTTACATTTTGTGAGGTAATGCAATGATGAATTTCCTATACCATTATTTTGATAAATCAACAGGACCTTTTCGAAATCTATCAGATTTAGAACCATCGGAAGCGGAGAGAATACTTAACGATATTCGATTCCAGAAGAAAGGATTCGCAAGCAAAAGATCCGTGGACTACCTAACAATCCGACGAAGTCTTGAAGCAAAGGCAAGAGAACTTTTTATAATAAAGGGTGGAAAGCCTATTCGAAACTATCCACATTATATGACTGTTGGAGAATGTCCGTGGCTCTTAGAGTGGTTCGATGAAGGTAGCTTGGTAAGATTACCGAATACATATATACGTGAGGTGATTGTTTGGCTGGGAATATCCTATATATACCATATACAATTGCTATGATTATTGGACTGCTTATTCTTATTGTAATTGTGAAAGTAGCCAAAAGGAAAAAGGTTCCATCAATTATCTTGATGATCTCGATACCCATTTTTATTATTATTCAATGTTACTTTTGGAATGTAAACTATAATAACTATGTAAAAAGTTATTTTTTCCCAAGTAAAATATTTGAATGTGAATATGAAGATGAACTTAAAAATATGGCAATTCCTCTTCCTAAAAGAACTGTATTTAAAGGAAATCAAAATGTTTGTTCTCCGTTTTATTTGACCTATGTAAATGAACGTGATTTTAAATCCTTCTATCAGGAAGAGTTAAACAAGCTAAAAGATAAAGGTACAATTCAAGACTATAGTGATATGGAAAATAACAAATTTGCTGTGAGATTGTTATCAGGATCAAGTATAGAAATCATTCACAAAATAGAAAATTCTAATCTCATTATCATAAAATATCAAAACCAGAGTTGAAGTAGTGTAACTGCTCTAATCGGATATTCAATCCATCAGGAGGTTACGATGAGGATATCAAGGTGGTTAATTTTAAGCTTAGCAGTCCTTCTAATTGGAATTATCGTATTCAAGACGAACAACAACTATATAACATCCATAACGATATATAAACCTGGGAAGAATGGGCTAGGAGAGGTAATAGAAATACCAAGAGATGATTCGAGAGATGTATTATTTGACTCTATAGAGAAGTCATTTCGCCATCAAAAAAAAGCCGACCCAAAAGCAGATTCACAAATTGAAGCACCTTATTTCAAACTAGTAGTTAAGAAACGCGTTGGTTCAGATACCATGGAGTTGTGGGTTACAAGGGATAAGATTGGGATTCAAGAGGGTGGCAGGTACAAAAAAATTGAAGGTGAATATACAGACGCCATAAATAATTTATTGAAAGGACATTGAGGGAATTGGTAATATGGATAGAATAAATATGAAGCTGATCAGGTAATGAAATTGTACACATAAGGAGATAAAACTATGGAAAAAAACAAATTACTAAGAATGGACAATGTTGGCATCGTTGTAGAATCTCTTGATGACGCAATCTCTTTCTTCGAGGAAATTGGCTTGAAGCTTGAAGGGCGAGCTACTGTCGAAGGTGAATGGGCTGGTCGCGTAACAGGTCTGGGTTCACAATGTGTAGAAATTGCTATGATGATTACCCCAGATGGCCACAGCCGAATAGAACTTTCGCGATTTCTCACCCCACCTACTATATCAGATCACCGAACTGCTCCTGTAAATGCTCTCGGTTATCTACGCGTCATGTTCGCTGTTGAAGACATTGACGAAATGGTATCCAGACTCGTCACTAAGCATGGTGCTCAGCTTGTTGGCGAAGTGGTTCAGTACGAGAACTCGTATCGGCTCTGCTATATTCGTGGAAATGAAGGAATTCTAATCGGTTTGGCGGAACAACTAAGTAATAAATAAGTGACGTTTAAAAGAAGACTTAAACTGAAATGTATATAAGATGTCGTCGTTATGCTAGTTGACAAAATACCTGTGGTAGGTTTAACTGAATATAAATAAATACTTGAATTATGCCTATGATGAGAATCCAACTCGGAGGCGTTTCCGTCAAGAGCATCATGCAAATGATGTTCCTAAGTTAGCCGGTCCCGACCGTTATCGCGGAACCAAGAGGATCGAACAGCTATGTTCGATCAAGTTGGGTGGCACCGCGAGCAAACGCTCCTCGTCCCAATAAGACGAGGGGCGTTTTTGCGTTTTCACAAATTGAAGGAGGTTCGTAACCATGTATCGTATTAACAACTTCAATCCGGGTCCGGCAGCTCTTCCTCTTGAGGTCCTGAATCAAGCACAGGACAAATTTATTGAGTATAGGAAAGGCATATCCATTATGGAGATGTCTCATCGTAGTAAGGATGTTGAGCAGCTATTCGAGGAGACACAGCAGATTATGCTTGGGCTCTTGGGCTTGAATTCAGACTATCAAGTCTTATTTATGAGTGGTGGCGCAAGTATGCAATTTGCTATGGTACCGATGAATTTGATGTCACCTAAAAGGAATGGAAGCTATATTCTTTCGGGTAGTTTTTCGGAAAAGGCTTATAAAGAAGCCCAAACAATTGGCAATGCAAAAATTGTAGCGAGTAGTCAATCGCAAAATTGGAGCATTCTTCCGGCTGTGAGCGATTTAAACGTAGATCCAGATGCTGCCTATATCCACATCACAACCAATAATACGATTGAGGGATCACAATTTCGTGATTTTCCCTCGACTAGCTCAGTTCCCCTTATTGGAGACATGACAAGTGATTTACTTAGCCGGAAGCTCGAGTTTAACAAGTTCTCAATGTTTTACGCTTCAGCTCAAAAAAATCTTGGACCCGCAGGCGCAACCGTTGTGGTCATTCATGAAGATTTGCTCAAAGAATGTGTGAACACCATTCCAGCTATTCTAAATTACAGAACGTACGCTCAAAACAAATCACTTTACAATACACCCCCGGTTCATTCCATTTATATGATGAAACTTGTGCTTGATTGGGTAAATCGGCAGGGAGGTATCGCTGAAATAGAGAAAATGAATGTTCAAAAAGCAAACCTTCTTTATGATGTGATTGATAGCAGCGGTGGCTACTACAAAGGAATTATTGAAATGCCGTTTCGTTCAATGATGAACATCACATGGCAAATGATGGATGAAAAATTGGAGAAACTTTTTATTCAGGAGTCGGAGTTGCATGGCTTTGATGGTCTGGCTGGCCATAGAAGTGTTGGGGGGCTACGTGCATCCGCTTATAATGCTGTTCCTTATCAAGCTTGTAAAGATCTCGCTGAGTTCATGATCGATTTTCAAAAGCGTAAAGGGTGAAGTGCAGTACTCTGTTGACCGAGAAGGATAGGAAAAACAGGCTGCCAATATGCACGGCAGCCTGTTGAATTAAGATTTAAATGTTCGAGACTTTACGGAGTACTATGCCTTTTAAGTCATATTACTTGCCTTCCTTCACAAATTGCTCGATTCTGTTTTTAATGGAATCACGAACTTCATGGAATTTAGCTGTAATTTCATCTTCCGTGCCAGTTGCTTGGGCAGGATCGTCAAATCCCCAATGCCATCTTACTGCTGTATCATTTCGGACAACGGGGCAGTTGTCATTAGCGTGACCGCACAAAGTAATGATGAAATCTGCTTGAGCCAAAATTACTGGATCAATCACGTCAGAGGTATGGTTCGAAATGTCGATACCAGCTTCTTTCATCGTTGCTACTGCACGTGGGTTTAAACCGTGAGCTTCTAAACCGGCACTTTTCACTTCGTATTGGTCCCCGCCTAAAGCTTTCAAATAGCCATCAGCGATTTGGCTGCGGCATGAGTTTCCTGTGCAAAGAAAATAGACTAAAGGTTTTTTGTTATCCATGGTTTAGTTCTCCTTTTTTGTATGGGATCATGCAATAATGTGAAGCCATAAATAAAGCCCCGTAAGAGTAATTAAGAGAGTTGGGATAGTAAGAATGACACCTGTCTTAAAATAATGGCCCCATGTGATTTTTACACCTTTGGTAGATAAAACATGTAACCATAGCAGTGTTGCAAGTGATCCGATCGGTGTAATCTTAGGTCCAAGATCGCTTCCTACAACATTGGCGTAAACCAATGCTTCTCGAATAATTCCATCTGTGTTCGTACCTTCGATGGCTAGAGCATTAATCATAACTGTCGGCATGTTATTCATGACGGAGGACAGTAGAGCAGATAAGAAGCCCATTCCCACTGTTGCAACGAACAATCCTTGTTCTGCTAGGTTCTCAACCAACTCGCCTAGGGCATCGGTAAGACCTACGTTTTTAAGGCCATAAACCACTACATACATGCCGATTGAGAATATGACGACAGCCCAAGGAGCATCTTTGATCACTCGTTTCGTTTCGATCACCTTACTAGATCTAGCCATTAAAATGAAGATCAGTGCCACGGAGCCTGCGATGATGGAAACAGGGATTTTAATAAATCCACTACTCACATAAGCGACGAGAAGGATGCCAAGAATAACCCACGACATCCGGAAAAGCCTATGATCTTTGATGGCATCTGAGGGCTGCTTTAATTCCTTCATATCGTAATTCGTTGGGATGTCCTTTCTGAAGAAAACGAATAAAACAACCAAACTTGCAGCTAATGAAAATAGGCTAGGTACTATCATGCGGCTTGCATAGGTGACAAAATCGATGCCGAAGAAGTCAGCCGATACGATGTTGACTAAGTTGCTGACGATAAAGGGCAATGAAGTGGTATCCGCTATAAAACCACTTGCCATGATGAAGGGTAAAATCATTTTATCAGGGAGTTTTAACGCTCGAACCATTGCTAATACAATCGGAGTTAGAATTAATGCAGCACCGTCATTGGCGAAAAATGCGGCAACTGCCGCGCCTAACAAAATGACATAAACAAACATGAGTTTTCCATTGCCTTTCGCAATTCGCGCCATATGCAAGGCTGCCCATTCAAAAAATCCGATATTGTCTAAGATTAAGGAAATGAGAATTATGGCGACAAAGGCGAGTGTGGCATTCCAAACGATAGATGTAACCATCAGTACGTCGTGAAAAGACACAACTTGGAAGATAAGAGCAAGGATAGCACCCGCGGATGATGACCATCCAATGTTGAGGCCCCTTGGCTGCCAAATTACAAAAGTTAATGTAAGCAGGAAAATAATAACCGCTACGTAAGTCATGGTTTCCTCCTAATCGCAACAGTTTAAATCTTTACATGATACTGCATTTACTTTTTCTTTTTGTGATGGCAGGTACTGAAAAAACTCGTGCAGGAAGGGTTTATCCTCAATGTTTAGCGAATAAAATACCCATTGCCCCTTTTTGGTTTCCTTCACTAACCCCCCGGCTTTCAGCTTTCGCATATGCTGGCTCACATTGGGCTGACTAGTTTGTACGAGTTCAACAATCTCATATACGCATAGTTCACGTTCTTTGAGCAGAGAGAGAATAGAGAGTCTCATCTTATCCCCGAGAAGTTTACACACATCAGATAACATTTCCATTTCAGGCAAAATAACTCGCTCCTTTACATCAGCAGATTCAAGTATCATTCGTGGATTATTATATAATTATTTGATTATATATTAAAAGTTAAGAATTTGTAAATTATCAACTAGAATAGATTTGAATAGATCAAAATAAATTGATTTATCTATTGAATCTTACAATTAGGATGTGTTAAGATCTATTCATCAAATAAAATTGATTTAAGAAGGTGCTAATGGTGATTAAAGAACTTCCTATTTCTTCAAAAGATGAGAGTCAAGTTGATTTTTCGAAATACGAGCTCCAGTTTAAAGCATTAGCAGATCAGAAACGGTTGCAAATCATGTATGAGCTTACGCAAAAGGGAAGTGTCTGCGTTTGTGATTTGGTTGAGATTGTAAACATGCCGCAGTCAAAGTTATCGTACCATCTGAAGATATTGCTTGATGCTAATCTGATCGCGAAAGAGACCAAAGGTACTTGGAGTTATTATGAATTAAATCACGTAGAGGTCAACCGGTTACTTTCACCAGAATTATGCTGTATCTTCCGAAAAAGCGAAAATCAATCAAGCGAATGTTGCTCGTAACCCACACAGGTGGGTTTTTAAATGAGTTATTAATCAAAAATTCTTGATATAATAAAGGAGAGATAATCAATGAGTCAGGTTCAAAATGATGAGGTACGTCAACATGTTCGCAATCGCTATAAACAAATTGCAATCGAGAGCATTCCAAACGCAAGTTGTTGCTCCTCCTCTGAACCAGCAACAAGCTGCTGTAGCACGCCAGATGAGGTTTCCGCCAAATTAGGCTACTCAAATGAGGAGCTTAATGTTGTTCCGAGTGGTGCGAATCTTGGGTTAGGTTGTGGAAATCCTCAAGCAATCGCCTCACTACAATTGGGAGAAGTTGTTCTTGATTTAGGAAGTGGTGCCGGTTTTGATGTGTTTTTGGCATCTAAACAAGTTGGAGAAACGGGTAACGTTTATGGAGTTGATATGACGCCAGAGATGATTAGTCGTGCACGCCAAAATGCTCAGAAACATGGATATGAAAATGTAGAGTTTCGTCTAGGTGAAATTGAGTATTTGCCGATATTGAATGATTCGATTGATGTTATTATTTCAAACTGTGTTATTAATTTGTCACCTGATAAACAGCAAGTTTTTAATGAAGCTTTTCGTGTATTAAAACAAGGTGGCCGTTTAGCGATTTCCGATGTAGTCATGACTTCCGAACTTCCAGCAGAATTAAAAAGTGATCTTAATTCACTCGCGGGGTGCGTTTCAGGTGCATCTACAATTGATGAAGTCATGGTATTCTTGCAAAGAAGTGGATTTCAAAACATTATCGTTGAACCTAAAGATGATTCTCGAGAATTCATTAAGGATTGGGTGCCAGGCGCCAACGTAGATAACTATATTCAATCGGCAATCATCAAAGCCATTAAATAAAAGTAATTAACTAAGCTGAAGCCCATTCCCGTGACAAATATCCTTCATACGTTAATATGATGCATGGCTAATGAACATCATGGATAGCCAATAACTCATAGGGAGTTGGAGTTGTGATATCTCAAACGGGACTTACGGGACGCGTGATCTTTAAAGGAGATCCAGGGTATGACGTGGCACGAAAAAATTGGGATCCTCATACGGACAGATTTCCGAAAGTATTTGTGTTTGCTCAAAGAACCAAAGACGTAGCAAATGCTATAAGATGGGCACGTAAAAACAATGTCCCGATTCGACCAAGAAGCGGAAGACATGCCTTGGAAACCAATTTGTCACAGGTCAATGGGGGCATTGTTATTGATGTTAGTGATATGAAGAAAATTCAACTTAATCGAAAACTCGGAACAGTCGTTGTCGGATCAGGAAATCGAGTAGGAAGAATCGTAAGCACGCTTGTTCGGAGAGGCTTTATGGCTCCCTTTGGTGACAGCCCATCAGTTGGGATCGGAGGAATCACGCTTGGAGGAGGAATTGGCCCACTTCAACGAACGGTAGGTCTGATCTGCGACAATCTTCTCGCAATCGAAATGGTTGACGCCAATGGTAAAGTGATCCATGCAAACAAAAAATGTAATAGCGATCTTCTGTGGGCTTCCCGAGGTGGCGGTGGCGGTAACTTTGGCGTATACACGAAATACAAATTTAAAGTTCGGCGTGCTCCCAAAACGGCTACTGTATTCCAAATTACTTGGCCCTGGAATCAGTTTGAAGAGGTCGTCAAAGCTTGGCAGCGATGGGCACCTTTTACAAGTACAAAATTAGGCAGCGAGTTATCTGTTGGACCCAAAATAGGCGGCAATGTCAGCATGATCGGGTTGTATCTTGGCTCTAAAAAGGAGGCTATCCGCCTATTAGAACCTATAACGAGCGTCGGCACACCTACGAAGAACATTCGTTTACTTCCTTACGCGGAAGTCACCAAAATTTTGCTTGTTCCTGACCCTGTGCTTACTCAAAAGTTCAGCAATCAATTTTCCAGTGGTTTTGGCAGGCGTCCTTTCCCGGACAAAGCGTTTAAAACTATGCGCGAGTTTCTAGAGAAAGCAGAGGGGAATACAACAGCGGGATTTTATTTTCTCAACTGGGGCGGTGCGGTGAGCCGAGTCGCACCTAGAGCTACCGCGTTTTACTGGCGGAAAGCTGACTTCTATGTGGAATGGAATACCTCGTGGGTTAAACCATCACATGCCGCTAAAAACATTGCTCTAACACGCGAAACGCGCCGGAAATTACAGCCATATATTGTTGGATCCTACATTAACGTTCCGGACCAAGGGATTAAAAATTCCGGTTCGGTTTACTACGGCAAGAACTATGAAAGGTTACGGAAAGTAAAAGCTAAGTATGATCCTAACAATGTGTTTAACAATCCGCAAAGCATTCCTCCAGCGAAGTGATTGTTTCAAATTTGCTGAAGTCATTTATAATAATGCAGAATTATAGTTAGGGGGCTTGCTTCGCGGCAGCTCCTTTTTTTTTTATCAAAGTGATGGAAGTTTAATGTTACCTTATCAAGTGATAGAATGAATGCAAAAGCATTGCAATTCCTTGTAATGTAACTGCTTAATCGGAGGACTCAGATGTTATCTCATTTCAATGACCATAGTCTTTTTTTTCGTGCATTTGAGAAATCTTCAATTGGAATGGCTTTGATATCTTGTGACGGAAGTTTTTTAAAGACGAATCCATCTCTAGGCAAAATGCTAGGCTATAGCGAAAGTGAATTCATAAATCTCGTTGTTACGGCTGTCAGCCATCCTGAAGATGTAGAAGCTGATCTGGAAATATGGCGTAAATTGGTGCAGGGCGAAATAGATGGTTATCACATAGAAAAAAGGTATATTCATAAATCAGGGAGCCTATTGTGGGGGCTTCTAAATGTTACTGCAGAAAGGAACGAACAGGGAATTAAGGGTAATGACATATTCATTTGTCAAATTGTAAATATAACAGAACAAAAAGAGAAGGAAGAAGAGTTTAAGAAGATTGAAGAACTGCACAACCTTATTTCTGAACATTCACAGGACGTTATTTTGCGTTTAACGCCAGACGGAATGATCACATATGCCTCGCCAGCTATCCGCCACCAACTTGGATATGCGCCAGATGAACTTATCGGAAAATATGCCTATGACTATTGGCATCCAGATGATATGAACGGTGGCTGGTTACGGCGAGGTAATTCCGATAATTCGGATAGCAGAATATTTATATATCGTCTTCGGCATAAAAATGGTCATTATATTTGGCAAGAATCACACTCCAAAAAAATTAGAAATGCTGCAGGAGATGTTCAACATGTTATCAGTATGGGGCGTGATATAACAGAACGGATACATTCCGAAGAGTTAATCCGCAGATCAGAGAAACTTTCCTTAGTTGGCGAACTTGCAGCTGGGATCGCCCATGAAATTAGAAATCCTTTGACCAGTTTACGAGGATTTATGCAAATGTATGTGAAAGAAGATATGGATGGTACTAAAAAATTACGTAATGAAGTCATGTTATCAGAAATTGATCGCATCAATGAAATTGTAAGTGAGCTTTTAGTGTTAGCGAAACCTTCAAATGAGGCATTTGAATTAAGGGACTTGGTTCATATATTAAATCACGTTACCAGATTATTTGAAGGACAAGCCAACCTACATAACGTTCAAATAAAGATAGAGTTAGATGACAATTTATCATTCATTCAGTGCCAACGCAGTATCAATCAAGTATTTATCAATGTTTTAAAGAATGCCATTGAATCCATGCCTAAAGGTGGAGAAGTGTCCATAAAGGCCAAACAAATGAATGATAGAATATGCATTCGAATTAAAGATAAGGGTTATGGAATCCCGCAAGAAGAGATAACCAAGATTGGGAACCCTTTTTTTACTACAAAAGAAACAGGAACAGGGTTAGGATTAATGGTTTCAATGCGAATCATCCAAAATCATAATGGGACTTTGCGAATCGAAAGTGAAGTTGGGAAAGGGACTATGGTAGAAGTTGTTTTGCCAATCGTTAGATAGCGATATGCTTTTCCAACATTTTGCTCTTCTGGAATGAGACTATCGCTGCAATGAATGCTATAAGTAATGTAACACTTGCGACCCACGGATTGTACAAGACCGTTGAATGCAATGTCGCAGCCATGCCTCCCACACTCGCACCACTGGCAAGACCTATCTGCGTCACGGAAATGTTCAGGCTTATGATGAGATTAGATGATTGCGGAGCCTTCGCGATGAAGTAGCTTTGCGTAGCTGGTCCCATAATGAACATGGCTATGATCCACATGGATAAAAGTGCAATAGCAAGCGGGAACAAGTGGATAGCTAGAGGCAGCAGCAAAAGCGTAACAACATGAAAGATCATGCTGATGACCATTACGGGAACGCTTCCCCATTTGTCAACGGCGGAACCGCCAATGCGGGAGCCGAGTGCGCCAGCAATTCCGAATGAAAGCATGATGATCCCGATATCGGAAGCGCTCCTATGGAGAATGGTATCTAAAAATGAAGATAAATACGTGAACAGGATGGAGTTCCCAGCTTCTCTGAACAAGACGAGAAGCAAAGCGGTCAGAATAACCGGATTCGCAAGTATAGTGAATTGCTGGCTGAACGAAACAGGAGCGTCTCCTTTGATTTCCGGTAGCATGAGCGCCATACCGATCATGATGATGAAGCTGCCTGCGGCTAAGAAGAGGAATATCATCTGCCAACTGAATATATGGGTCAGCGCTATTCCGATCGGTACCCCAAGGATCATGGCGCTGCTGAAGCCGAGAATGATCGTGCCCATGGTGCTGCCGATTTTATCAGGCGGGACCATTTTGGCTGCGGCGCTGAATGCGGCTACAAGCAAGACACCAGAGCTCACTCCCAGTATCATTCGGGATACGATCAACAGTGTGAAACTGGAACTGACGAAGGAGACGAGATTGCCTAATATAAAGACAAGCATGGCGAGGAGAAGTAGTTTCTTTCTTTCCATTCGTGCCGTCAGTGACACGACGACTGGTGTTCCAATAGCGAACGCGAGAGAATAGACAGTGATGAGCTGTCCGGCAAGAGCGACCGAGACATGTAATTGATCAGCTAACACATTAAGAATGCCAGCAATGACCAACTCGGAAGTAGCGGTGAAGAAAACAGCTATGGTTAGCATATAAATGACTTTTCGATTCATAGCAATCATTTCCTTTCTCTCGTTTTCTAAACACTTGGCCGCGTCCGGTGAGTGAGTAATTCGATTATATTCGAGTTACTTTATTTAAGTAAGGACGCAAAGTAGTTGGACATAATCCAATTATTTGGATTATCTTACTTTAAGTAAGTAGATATTTTTGTGTCCATGACAAAAAACCGCTAAGTAGTTATCCACTAAGCGGTCGATGGTATGCTGTTCTATTAAGATCTTCAGTCAGTAGGTTCCTGGGCCAACATCGTATTCCCCCACTTCTGTACCCATTTGTCCATTTCCTTCAAAGCCAATTGAAAATCGGTGCCCTTTTCCGTCAGCGAATACTCAACGTTTACGGGGACAGTAGGATAGACCCTGCGGTGCACGAGACCGTTTTTTTCCAAGTGTCGGAGTGTATCGGTGAGGGATTGGGTCTTGACGATGGATAAGTTCCGCTGAAGCTGATTAAACCTCTGTGGTCCGTTAAGCAATTCTTCAAGCACGAGGAAGGCCCATTTGGCACCCAGAATCTGCAGTACTTCACAGATGCTGGAGCCGGCTTTCTCCTTGGAGTTGTTGTTATGACTGGCTTGTTCGTCCATCGGAATCCTCCTCCTACAACAATATCCAATTAATAATTTGTATTATCTCTTTTCAACAAATCTCAACAACGTATCCACTTGGGGAGTCACATATCCATTACCTAATACCATCACACCGGAAAGGATTGTGAGATAGCTAGCAATCAATTCTTCCAGGTCCCCATCCACGACTTCCCCTCTTTGTTGTCCTTCCTCAAACAAGGGCAGCAAAAGTTTGACGTAGACATCAACCGGGTATTTTTGAATCAGTTGACTGACTTCTTCAGGAACCTCTTCAAAATTCCGTGCCCGATGGAGCAGCATAAAATACGGAGCTCCACTTTCATCGAGCATGCCTTGTGTGAGGATTTTAATTTTTTCGATCGGAGATCCCGTCAATTGGCTCAAATTGTCCATTTCTTGCATCGATGTTTCAACTGCTTCGCGGACCAGGGAGGTGAACAGTTCTTCCTTCGTTTTAAAATAATGGTAGAACAGCCCATGGCTCACGCCTGCTTCTGCGGTTATCATGCTGATTTTCGTACCTGGGAGGCCGCGCTGGGCAAAAATTTTGACTGCAGCCGACGTAATCTGCTGTTTGCGTTCTTCGTAAATTTTTTGAAGTTGGTCTTCCTTTAAACGCGGCATGTATTCAATCTCCTTCGGATATAAGAAAAAAGGTGGTGAGCAGTTTCGCTACCTGGTCAGGACCGCCGTCATTCTCTGGACCAAAATGGTCCAAATTGTTCACGGTTTCCAATGTTGATCGGGCAATTGTTCGGTTTAATTCATTCATCATTTCTTTCGTATAATCTGAGCTCTTGCCCCCTTGAATCAACAACACATCTGCATGGATACTGTTGTAATTCTGATAAGAAGAAGAGAGCCGCTGCACTTCACGGTGCTCAAGTAAATTTTGCGGAAGTAATTGAGCGGTTTTACGCCAATGGTCTCCACGTACCATGAGCCTCAAGATGAGTTTGGCATACCAATAGGGGAGCCTCGTTAAAGGGGTATGGCCCATCCCTCTCACGAAATGTGCAAATGCGTCACGTTCATCATTCTTGAGCATCGCCTGCTCATAACGCAGCATCCAAGCATCGTCCATCGGATTAATCACCACGCCAGGTTCGTACAATGCTACTTTGGTGAATGAAGCGTCCATTCTAGCCAGCTCCAGAGAGACAAGCCCGCCATAACTATGTCCAATCAAATAGTCGGCGCCTGTCGCTTGCCGGATGGCTTGAACATCTTCACATTCTTTATTCATAGCATACTCTAGACCCTGAGAACCACTCAAGCCCCGACCTCTTCGATCCATAAGGTGAACGGTAAAAGAGTGAGAGAGCGCAATGGCTAAGCGGATATAATCATTAGAATCCCTTAATGCAGCATGAACAAGTATGATCCCAGGACCCTTGCCGATCGATTTGAATCCAATTCGTGTTCGGTCACTTGATAGAACCTCGTGTTGGTGAAAAAAGCCTTGTATATTGGAAAAATTCTTTGAGTTAGACATATTTATTGACCTCCTCTAATTGATTGACTGTATCAATCAATAATAATGTATGATAGAAAGCCATTGTCTGTCAATGGCTTTCTTAGAGGAGGCATGCGTCGCGTTGTCTGATCCCGATTGTGAAAATAGCGGCACGTGTAGTCGCTCTGCTCCTACTGCAAGGCGCTCCATACTTCCCGATAATGCGGGCTGTGAATCAAGCCGATAATGTTTCCGAATGGATCTACCACCGACGCCGTGAACCAATTCACGCCACGCTCCGTCAGCGGTTCGTACACCGTGGCGCCGAGCTCTTTCAACTTCTCCAGCATGCAGGCAACATCGTCCACGTGCCAGTACAGTGTTGCGCCACCAGCACTTGCCATATTAGCTGCCGGGGGCGCGTACTTCTTATCGATGATGCCGAGCTCGTTCTGATAATCGCCGATCCGGTACTCGATATACGCGGGAGTTTCCGGATTCGGAGCTTGAAAATAGGGCTGCGCTCCGAGAAGTTTCGTATACCAAGCTCTCGCCGCATTCACGTCCTCGGCCCAGAAGCTAACGTTGGCCATTCCTCGTAAAGTCGTTGGATCAAGTGGCAGCTCCAAAGGAACAAATTGCTGCAAGCGGCTTCGTCCATTCGCATATACGATGTTCCTGATTGGGCGGATATCGCTTACCAACTTGGTTACAGCAGCCAGCAACACTTCATCTCGGACTTCAAGCGTGTTCTGGGCAAGACGCCGGCGCAGTACAAAAGAGAACTCCGCGACCCTGCATCCTCCATACGCGATCAAGTTTAACGAGTCATTACCAGCTTAGCGATCGCTTTCCGTAACTGAGATGAGCGGACTTCGGCCGTCGCTGTTTTCAAGATAGGCAGGAACGCGGCGTATTGGGCAGTCTTGTCGAGCCGGTGGAATGCCTGCTTCGCTTGTGTATGCTCCTCGAGTGCGGCCGCGAGATCCGGCGGAATCGCTGCGGTCTTCTGGGATTCGTATGCGGCATCCCATCGCCCGTCCGACTGCGCGAGGCGAATCTCCGCGTAACCGCGCTCCTTCATCTTTCCGGTCTCGATCAACTGCTGCGCTTTCTTCAAGTTGACCAAGGACCAAGGACTCTTCGAGCTCCGCGGAGAATACCGTTGCAGATAATATCGTGCGTCGAACGACCGCCGGTGACTGTCGATCCAGCCGTAACACAGTGCGCTATCGAGCGCTTCCTGAATGGTGATCGACGGGATTTCAGATCCTTTTTTGGCGATCCGAAGCCAGGCCTCGCCTTGCCGGTCGCTATGCTCCGCCAGCCATGTCTCCCACTCACTGGAGTTGGTAAAATCGATAAAATCCACTGCATTGGATATAGCCATTGTCGTATGCCCCTTTCGAATTCGTTTCATTATTCATCTGTCTACTCTCAGGATACCAATATTCAAACGCGGCGTATTACAAAAAACCGCAGAGCACGATGCACCATTAAGAGAGAGGCTACGAAGAATTGACTTAAGCAAATCTTTGTTATAAGATTAGAACGATCATTCGATCTATTATGAGCGGAAGGAGGCAGGACATGTTCGAACGATACAACAAAGTTCAGAAGGCGGTCTTGGAGACAACGTTGCATCTGATCATCGACCGGGAATTGCAAGCTACATCGATGTCGTTGATAGCCAAGGATTCTGGTGTCTCAACAGGTAACATCTATCATTACTTCAGCAGCAAGGAAGACATTATTAATGAGCTTTACAAGGCTATTGTCTTGTTCAACGGTGAGTTCGTAACGAAAGACCTGAACCAAGCTAATTCCGTAAAGGAACGTTTCCATCAGGCTTGGAGAAATGTATTCGAGCTAGGCAGGAAGTATCCGAAGGGGTTTCGGTTCATTGAGCAGTACTCGTTTTCACCCTATATTTATGAGCAGACCAAGGAGGAAGCCATCAATGGTGGCTGGTGCGGGCCGCTTGAGAAGCTGTATCAGCAGGCAGTCAACGAAGATATTTTCGTCGTTCTAGAGCCGCGCATGATGGTTCAGATGCATTACGGTTCCATCGTTTATCTTCTGAAGTTATATCAGCGAGATTCGCAGGACCTTACAGAAGAAATCGTCAATCAAGCAATTCTCGCCTGCTGGAACGCGGTGAGCAAAGAAAAAGGTTCGAACAGTTAAGTTCAGCCTACTTCTTTTATCATAAATAGATTGAACGTTCGATAGATTAATTATTGTTGCAAATCGCCTCGTTTAATAAAGGACTTTACACGTTATAGAATGAACGTTCAATTTAATTGGGCGAAAAATGAGTATCGGAGGAATTATTATGCCAACAAAAACAATTTTTATTACGGGAACTAGCTCAGGGCTAGGCAAGCTGACGGCCATTCATTTTGCGAACCTCGGCTGGAACGTCGCCGCGACGATGCGCACACCGGAAAATGAAACCGAGCTGATCGCATACGAGAATGTGAAGCTTTTCAAATTGGACGTTACGAACCTGGAGGAAGTCCATTCTGCTGTCGATGATGCGATTGCGGCCTTTGGGAAAATCGACGTCGTCGTCAACAACGCAGGAATGGGTGTCTATGGGGCATTGGAATTGGCTTTGGAAGAGACGATCGATTGGCAATATGACGTCAACGTTCGTGGACCGATCAATGTCATTCGAAAATTTGTACCACATTTCCGAGCCGTAGGTGGAGGCATGTTTATCAATATTAGTTCTTTCATGGGTTTCACAACGGCGGTTCCACTTGGTTCCTTGTATAACATGTCAAAATTTGCACTAGAAGGCTTGACGGAAGGGCTGTATTACGAGCTTAAACCGTTGAATATCGAGCTTCGTCTCATCGAACAAGGCGGCTCTACTGGCAACAATTTTAAGAATAACATTCGATGGAACAAAGACGAGAGTATCACGGCTTATGACGACCTAATGAATAAAATTACCACGTTGATGAATAATACGGATAGCAGCAATTTGGATGATCCACAAATCATCGTCGATGCCATCGCGGCTCAAGCATTCGGAGAAAGCAAACAATTCCGGACGGTCATTGGCGAGGCAGGTAATAACTTGTTGGCGCTGCGGAAGTCGCTTCCCATTGAGGAATACCTGGAAACGATGTTGCAAAGCTATAAATAATATATGATAAGCAGCGGCCGATCCTAGTGGATCGGTCGCTTTTTTAAGATTAAGCTGCCTCTTTAGGTTTTCTCCAGTACCAAAGGGTGCTAAAGATGAGATAGAGCGCCATGACTGCCGCAAGCAGGATAAGAGTGAATTCCGACATGTTCGCCATGGAATCAAGCCAACCGATTTTTTTCATGACGAACAGACTGATGTTAAACGCGATCCCAATGAGCAGAACAGACCATATGGATGGAAGACGTACATAGATGGATCCATAAATGAATCCTAACGCTACACCTAGAAGCTGCATCGCGATTCCTCCCGGCTGCAACGCCGCAATAATCAAAGCGATGACTAGAATTGACCAGAATACGGGAACCTGTTTCCGGGCTTCGTTGAACATGATACCGATGAACAGGATCAGCTCAAGTGCAGTGGTGAGCACAGAGGAAAGTATAATGTAAACGAAAGGAACAGAGGCGAAATATTCTTCTGTAAAATCATTGAACGTTGGAAGATCGTAGGAAAGAAGTAGTTTCATGGAGGCAGCATTCAATAAAGTGAACGCCAGCCCCATTGTTATCATGTGAATCGAAAAGCTCAGTTTGATTGGCGAAAAGCTGCTAAGACTCCAAAAGTTCACCGGTGTCTGTTTCAAAATTCGATATTTAATGGCATAAACAATTGCGGAAAGAGCGATCGTAACTACAAGTACCATGAATACCTGGATGGGGATGTTTTTTCCTTGTCCGAACTGTCCCCATCCTAATACAGGATCAATAACGATATTGTAGAGGCAGATGACTAAAATGATGACCATCACATAGAGCAAGTAATTTCCCAGCATCGATACATATCTCTTCATGAGAATCGCCGTCCTTTCAAATATGGTAAATAACGCTATGCCATAACGCTAATCGGGTTAATAGTGTACTTTCGACGAGAATAGAATGATGGCATAACGCTATTTCTACTTTTATTTTAAATAAGAGCATGTAGAGGGGCATTAACGCTATGCCATAACGCTATTCGGATATAATCCAAACTTTTCCAAAGCATAGGATGATAGCATAACGTTATTTATAACTTGAAATGAGCATGGTGATGCGCTTCGGATTTCGAGCTCGCTGTATGTGCCATTATTCTATTTGTATTTACGAAGCTTATTTTAATGAGAGTAATTCAAAAAAATCAAGAAAACTAATAAGAGCTTCTGACGCTTCGGGAATGAATACATTGTGGTAAAATAAGGGAATTAACAAAGTGCTTTGCGGGGAGTGTTAGAGTCATAAATATCCTGATAACTATAGAATTTCACGGATGGATTGATATTAAGGTATGGGAAAGCGAAAAGGAAATCACAATTGAATGATGGGTACTTTTTTTATTGCATAGTTGCAGGGTTTATAGGATTTTTTACAGCAATTTTGTTTGATAAGGATCGTAAAAAGAGAACAAAAATCGGAATTAAAGGACCTAATTAAAACGCCTTCGTTGGAATCACTCCAACAAAGGCGTTTTTTGCTATCCATTCCCGCAGAAAATGATAACGAAATAACAGATGATGATTACTTTTTGCCTATATAGTCAGTCTATCCGGTCCACAAACAAAGAACCAACAGAATGAATATCGACGGAAACATTGTACGCTCTTTAAGATGAGGATGTCGATGCACGACGGACTGCACATGGAAAAGGAAAGGTGAAACCATGAATTATCAATTGAACGACTTTGCATTTGATTTGCGAGCCAGTGTGGCTCCAGCTAATCACTTATGGGTATGTAGCGGATATAGTACAGTTGCTCCACTAGCAGGTACGGTGACTGGCGTCGGCGGATTGTTCTCTCCACCTTTTGGCGCGCAAGATATGGAAGTGCTGCTTGATTTCATGGCAGACGGACATCGCATTAGCGATACAGGTAACAAGGGGAAAGGGGATTGCGGGCTATTGTATTCAGGCGCCGAATGGCGGCCGGACCGGATCGAACGGACAGGAACGTACCACTACTTCGTGGAAGAACGCCTGGTTTCGCTCTCCGTGCGAAGCTCACTTGTTCCGCTAGCGGATCGTGCAGGATTTGTACTAACAGTATGGGTTATGAATCGGACAGACCGCAGCATCCAGTTGAACATTGTTCCACGCGTGACGCCAGGCCATCCAGGCATTCAATCCCTGAACGATTGGGATTTCGGCCATCCTTCTAAGGGCGCGGAGGTGCATGAAGTCGAAGATGGGATATGGGAGAACGATAAGGTAAGGGTTACTTTTATACAAGAGAAAAGGGAATCTGACTTACTCGCATCTGGGCAAGAGGCGGTTTACCGTTTGGCTATCCTGTTGACGAAGGCTCAAGAATCCGTATGCTTGGATGACAATTTAGCGGCATGTGAACGGCATACATATGAGGTCTGGGAGAACCGGATTCAGCGTTACTGTGAGTCTATCCCCAAGTTGACCAGTGACATTCCCGGTCTTGAAGATTACTACAGACGTTCGCTTGTCAGCGGTCTGATCTGTCTATGGGAGCATCCTGACTTTGCAATGCAGCCTTTCCCAGTTGTAGCTGGGATGGAAGGCGCCGGAATTTGCTGTTATCCGTGGGATACCGGAGGTTATGCAGCTCGGATGCTAGGATTGATGCTGGGAAGTGATAAAGTGATCGAGCTGGCGCACATGATGGCGCGAAGCGGTATTGAGCGTCATTCGAGATTCGCTCCTAGCGGTCTAGGGAAGGATGTTCCGTATTCGTACAGTCTATGGTCCTTCTTCAATTTGGTCTGGTGCAATGTAACACAGTATGGTGAAGGTTTGGAACTCTATGATTTGATGAAAAATTTACTGCTTCACGATGAAGAACGGCTTCCGGCTTGGGGCGAATTACTGGATTACGGCAAGCAGCACAATCTGCTCGAAATGAGGAGCGCCGCTCATGAGCATGTCGTATCCAGCCCCAACGCCGAAAGAGCGTGGTGCTATGATCGTTTGGCCGACATGGCAGAACGACTTGGACATGGGGAATCCCAAACATGGCGAGATAAAGCCAGCCGTATCCGTGCGGCGATTCAGGAACACTTATGGGATCCAGAGAACGGATGGTTTCTATGCCGGTACCCGAATGGGCACGTAGAGCGGGTGTACACGATTCAGGCCTTCGATACATTAAGAATGGGCATTTGCAATGCGGATATGACCAAATCATTACTGACACATTTAAAAGAAGGAGCTTTTCTTGGACCTTATGGTGTAAGCAGTATATCTGCGGAAGATTCGCTGCATTATGAATTGAATGACCCCGACTGGTCCGGCGGAGGCAGCTATACAGGTGAAAGCCCGACGCTCGCGCTTACGTTGTGGGAACAGGGGCAGCCCGCGTTAGCTTGGGATGTTCTGAAGCGCTTGTTCTGGATGGGCAAGCATCTGCCGTATTTCCCACAGGAGCACTATAGCGACCGGCCTGCCGTTCCAAGCCATAAGCGGGGGAACATCATAGCTGGTCTCACAGGCACAGAAGCACTGGTGTTTGGCATGGCGGGCATCAATCCGAAGTTAGATGGAACGTTAGAGATATGTCCACAGCCACCGCAAGAAGGAAGTGTCTCGATTTCTGGCTATCGTTATCGCGACCAACAGATTGACGTCCATATGAAGCCGAACCATTGCACGATTGTTTGTAATGGAAAGACGGTATATAGCGGAGCTCCTTCCGCAGCTATTCAGATAACCAAAGGATAGCAGATGACAACGGCACGGAAGAAAATGATTATCGGTTGGAACAAGCAACGAAATGAATATCGACGGAAACAACATAAGGCAATTAACATGAAGGCAGTGAACGATTGTTGGAGGATGTGACTAACCTATGAATAGAACAACAGTCCAGAGAAAGCGCGTGCTGACGCAGGCGACCTCAGTGGGCACATCGCACAAACCTGGATATCTGAAGCAGCTTTTGCTAGATATCAATAAAGAAAAACTGCTGTACTGCATGCTGATTCCTGGCCTTTTATTCTTCATCATCTTTAAGTATTTGCCGATGCTGGGTGTGGTCATTGCTTTTCAGGATTATCAACCTTTTGCTGGCATCTTAAAAAGTCACTGGGTCGGCCTGCAGCACTTTGAGCGTTTTTTCACGAACCCGGATTTTTGGAAGCTGTTCAGAAATACGCTCGTGCTGGCAGTTTACAATCTGCTCTTTTTCTTCCCGCTACCTATTATTTTAGCTTTGATGCTGAATGAGGTTCGGAAGGAGTTTTTCAAAAGATTCGTGCAAACCATCATTTATATCCCGCACTTTATCTCGTGGGTCGTCGTCGCAGGGCTGACATACACCCTGTTTACAACGGAGGGTGGTATTGTGAATGAAGCTCTCGCTTACATGGGCGGAGACAAGATTAACTTCTTGTTAAGCAAGGATTGGTTCCTTTCGATGATTACATCGCAAGTCATCTGGAAGGAAACCGGCTGGGGAACGATTATTTTCTTAGCGGCACTCTCTGGCGTCGATCAACAGCTATATGAAGCTGCGCGAATGGATGGAGCTAATCGGTGGCACCAACTTTGGCATATTACGTTACCCGCCATCCAAACGACGATAGTTTTGTTGCTTATTTTAAGACTAGGCAGCTTCTTGGACACTGGGTTTGAGCAAATTTTCCTTATGTTGAATTCCGGCAACCGGGAAGTAGCTGAAGTGTTTGATACGTACGTTTATACGTCCGGTCTAGTGAATGCGCAATTCAGTTACAGTACGGCGGTGGGATTGTTTAAATCTCTCGTAAGCCTGATTCTGGTCGTTTCTGCAAATGCAATGGCAAAGAAATACGGCGAGGAAGGGGTTTATTAGTATGAGAGATCGTACCATGAGCAGTAAAGTGTTCGATGCAGTCAATTATTTGATGCTATTTATCGTTGCGGTAATTACGGTGCTGCCGTTCATTTATGTCGTATCCGGTTCACTCGTAGCGTCGGAAGAGCTGCTTATCAAGAAAGTTGTGCTATTTCCTACGAAGTTTTCGTTGGATGCTTACAAATTTATTTTTTCCACCAAAATCATTTACACCAGCCTATTCATCACG
Organism: Paenibacillus plantarum; assembly: GCF_013141695.1. Lineage (GTDB taxonomy): Bacteria > Bacillota > Bacilli > Paenibacillales > NBRC-103111 > Paenibacillus_E > Paenibacillus_E plantarum. The sequence goes on along the minus strand of NZ_WHNY01000074.1, from coordinate 193,162 downwards.
ATATTCATTACCGTTGTCGGAACGCTGATCAATTTGCTGCTTACAACGTTGATGGCCTATCCATTAGCACGCAAAACATTGCGCGGCCGGGGTAAGTTCATGCTGTTAATCGTCATTACCATGCTCTTCAGCGGAGGTATGATCCCTACGTTTCTCGTTGTCAAAACCTTTGGATTACTGGATACCTATTGGTCCCTATGGATCCCTTCGGCGATCAGCGCGTTCAATCTGATCCTGTTGAAAAACTTTTTCCAGCAGCTGCCTGAGGGTTTGGAAGAATCAGCGAAAATGGACGGCTGCAATGATTTGCAAATTTTGTACAAAATCGTTGTTCCGTTATCCTTACCCGCTATGGCCACGTTCGCGCTATTTTATGCGGTGGGGCACTGGAATTCCTATTTTACAGCCATTATGTACATCAATGATGCGAAAATGTGGCCCATTCAAGTGTGGCTGCGCCAAATTGTTCTTCTATCGGCAGGCGGTTTTACGGACGCAAGTGCAGCTTCGGAAATATCAGCTCCGCCTCAGAGCATTAAATACGCGGTTATCGTCGTTGCAGCTGTTCCGATATTGCTCTTGTACCCCTTCTTGCAGAAACATTTTGCCAAGGGAGTTTTGCTAGGTTCGGTTAAAGGATAGACGGTCAAGTCTGGTAAGATCGTCTTTCTTTCTATACAATAAAATGAAATAACGGAGGGTTTGTATGCGAAAAACAAAGGGTCAATTGAAAACAGGGTTAGCTGTTACTTGCACGACAGTCATGATGGCGTCCGTATTAGCGGCTTGCGGAGGTGGGGATCCCGTAAGTGACAGTGCGAAGACCACACCTGGGAGTACGAGCACGGCTCAAAAGCAGATTAAATTCAGCATGATGTCTCCCTTCTATGGCCAGCAGCCACCGGCAACCGATGATACGAATGCTGCTTTTAAAGCCATTCAGGAGCAGACCAATAGCAAGCTGGATATCACGTTCGTCCCTGGTGCGTCCTATAATGATAAGCTGAATGTGACGATAGCCTCAGGCAATCTCCCACAAGCGATGGTCGTCTTGGACACCAAGAATTCGGCCATTATCAATGCTGTCCGTTCCGGCGCTTTCTGGGAAATCGGCCCGTATCTCAAAGATTTTCCGAAAATCAGTAAGTATTGGAATGAAAAGATCGCTAACAATATTTCCGTAGATGGTAAAATATATGGGCTCTACCGTGACCGTCCTTTTGCCAGAAAAGGTATCATCTTCCGTCAGGATTGGCTCGATAACCTCGGTCTGCAGCAGCCGAAAACTGTAGATGACCTCTACAACGTTGCGAAAGCATTTACATTGAACGACCCGGATAAGAACGGTAAGAATGATACGTACGGTCTGACTTTGACCGATGATAATTTGATCACCGATGCAAGTCTTGTCCTTGTTACTGCGTTAGGCGGCTTTAATCAGTGGGGCGTGCAAGACGGTAAGGTGATACCTGACTTTATGACCAAAGAATACATGGATTCGCTCAAACTGCTCAAAAAAATGTATGATGAGAAGCTGATTAATCAGGACTTCGGCGCTATCAAAGGAACTAAGTTGCATGAAAACATCAACTCAGGCAAAGCCGGTATCTATCTAGCAAGTATTGATGATGCACCTAATAAGCATGCTGATCTGTACAAATTGAATCCGAAAGCTAAGATGGATTTCGTTATCGGGCTGCAAGGGCCAAAGGGAGTCAAGCTGCCTGCGAATTCAGGTTATTCCGGTGTGTTCATGTTCCCCAAATCCAGTGTGAAGACAGAAGCTGAACTGAAGGATATCTTAACTTACTTTGAGAAAAATCTGCAGGACGATGTATTGAAAACGTTTGCGTGGGGTGTGGAAGGCGTTCACTATAAAACAGAGAACGGTAATCCTTTGTTCACCAATGAGCAGTTGTACAAAGACCAAGTTGGTGACTTAGGGCAGCTTCGCATCGCACCTTCAACCTTGGCATGGCCGACAGAACCCGATATGGGGAAAAAAGTGAAGAAGCTGTATGAAGAAGGAATGCCGAATGCTGTGCCGAGTGTCATTGAGCCGTTTCTTTCTCCAACGAAAACTCAGCTGGGCGCAGAGCTTGATAAGCTGATCAATGATGCTCGCGTTCGTTTCATCATGGGTGAGGTCGATGAGGCTGGCTTTACCAAAGTCACGGAAGAATGGAGCAAAAAAGGCGGCGATAAAATCATCGAGGAATTTACAGCTGAGTATAAAAAAGCTCAACAAAAATAATGGTTAGGCGAAGCGGCGCTTCTTCCTGTCTATAACCGGGAAGAGGCGCCGCAATTATTGACATACAAGGACAGCGAGGGCTTGTTTATGAAATTACGTGCGTCTACTTTTTTATCCAAGCTCATATGGTTTACACTGCTGCTCGCGACGATTCCTGTCATGATACTGGGGGCTTTTTCCTATTATCAAGCGTCGGATGCGGTGCAAACCAAGGTCAATGAGAGCAATCAGCAAATGCTGAAACAGACAGAATCACAAATTGAACAGTTGCTGAGGCTGATTGATTACTCGGCTATTCAATATATGAATCAACCGGTAGTTATCGACGCTCTTAAGGGAGAATTGGCTGGTACGGACGGGTACGTTCAGAAAGTGAAGAGTCTGCTCGAATCGATGAGTAAGCTGCAAAGCAATGAGCTCGGGACGATGGGCATGGAACTCATAAGCATAGCCAATAAATGGTCCATTAATGATACAGGTTTGTCCATGCTGGAAACGAAGGCTATGGAAAGTTATGCGGGATGGGTGAATGATCCAAGAACCTCATTCTGGTCCACAAGTTCTACGGGAATGAAACTCATTAAGAAAATCCCAGCGTATTCTCCTAACCCATCGGGGCTGTTGATCATGTCGATTCCGATTTATGATGTGAATAGTTTAATCAACAAGGATACCGCGATGGGCAACGTTCTGCTGCTGGATGATCAAGAGGTCGTCTTCGCCGGCAATGCTGCTAATCTGCTTGGGAAGCAGATTAAAGAACTAGCAATCGGCTGGAATCCATCGCTATCTATGGCTGAGCAGGGTTTCTACACATCCCGTTCGGAACGGGAGCGCGTCGGGATCAGCTACCGGAAGTCCGATTATAACGGTTGGATGTATGTATCGGTGGTGTCCATCGATGAGCTGAACAAGGAGTCGCAGGGTATAGGGTGGTTCACCCTGTATATTTGCCTTGGTATTTTATTGTTAGCTTTACTCATTTCTTATTTAGGTTCGAGGAAGATGTATAAACCGATTCGGAAGTTGTATGAAGTCGTGCGCAATTCTCCTGAAACCGTCAGCACCGAAGGGGCCATCGATGAATTTGAATTTATTAATGAGCGTTTTCGAGGGTTGATGCAAAGGGAGTCCAGTCTATTACAAGAGGTTTTGGGACAGTCCCATCAAATGAGGGAATACTTTGTTTTCAAGCTTTTCCAGAGCGATATGGCGAGGACGGAGGCTCAGGATAAGCTGGAAGCTTTCGGGCATCCGACGGAATGGAACAGCATGTGCGTGATGACGATCCAGATTGACACGTTATCCCAAACGCGTTTTGAAGAGCAGGATCAGGATTTGCTACTTTTCGCGATCAACAATATCGTTTCCGAGCTTATTACACCTGAGCAGAGGCTGCCACCCGTCGTTATGGGAGATTCCCAAGTTACTTTGTTAGGAGGAGCCGAAACAGATCCCAAGCTGTTCAAGAATCTTCTCGACACGGCGGCGCATCAAATCATGCAGATGATCAAGCTTTATCTGGAGTTGAAAGTCAGTATTGGCTTCAGCCATACGTTTAACGACATTAAACAAATTCGTCATGCCTATGGCGAATCGTTGCAAGCTTTGAAGTACCGCATGAACCTGGGGGAAGAATCGATCCTGTTCATTGAGGATGTGCAGCCGGAGAAGAGCATGCAATTGAGTTATCCAGATACCGCAGAACGGCAGTTGCTGGACGCCTTAAAACTCGCGGACCGAGAGCAGGCTACGGGCTGTCTTCACCAATTCATAACGACGCTTGCTATCGATGAGCGAACGCATGAAGAATATTTCATGTCCTTCGTCCGTCTTCTCGTGCAAATGCTACAGGCTGTTAAGGATGCAGGCGTGTTAACTAAACATTTATACCCCGATGAGCAAACCTTGTTTATACAACTGTTTCAATTGAAAACCGTAAGTGAGGTGGAACGGTGGTTTCTGGATGTGGTCATGCTTCCGTTTCTAATTCACTTGGAACATAAGCTAGATGAGCAGTATCAGAGCATTTCTAGTCAAATTATTCATATGATAGAGACCGGCTTCGATACCGATCTTTCCCTAGAGGTGTGCGCACGCCGCATGAATTACAGCCCGAATTATTTGACCAAAGTATTCCGCAAGGAAACAGGTGTTAATTTCAGCGATTACTTATCGGAGTATCGGATGAACATGGCCAAACAATGGCTGTTAGAAACGGATATGAAAATTTCCGAGATCGCGGAGAAGCTGAAGTATAATACGCCAGCCAATTTCATTCGTTATTTCCGCAAGTTGGAGGGAACGACGCCAGGTCAGTATCGTGATAGCTTTTTAAAGAAATAGAGGGATAGTGAAGGGCTTGCCTTGAGGCGGCTCTTTTCTTGTTTAATCGAGGGATGGGAAGAAAAAGCTGCACAGAATAAGGATCATGTTGCTCGCATCTATGTAACGGACTTGCCGGAAGATCCGGCAGATGAGCGAATTGTCAGCATAAATGCCGAAACGGTAAGCTTGCTTGCAGATGGAGGAATGTCACTGCAACTGGTGCTGCCTGATGGGCAGATTACAGTATCGGCCGAGTCCCTTCAGCAAATGGGCAAAGACGGAAAGGATGCCTACTTCCGAATTGTTCCAGTCCGCGCTGAGGCTGAACGCAGTGAAGTAACATCACGCGTGCAAGCTGCTGAGCTTGTGCTCAAAGACGACACCGGCTTCCGCCCTGATGACGCGATTACCCGCGGGGAGATTGCCAACATTGCTGCTAGGCTGCTTCCGGTTGGAGCAGCTGGAATCACCTCCTATGCGGGGTACAGCGATACGCAAGAGCACTGGGCTTTCGAAGCGATTAAGCAAGCTTCGCAAGCAGGCATTTTGCAGGGCTATTCCGACGGCACCTTCCTGCCGGAAAATCATTTGAATCGTGCGGAAGCAGTGACGATATTGAACCGATTGTTCGGGCGGCCGACCGCCGACGTAAAGTCTTCAAGCTGGCCGGATGTACCGGAGGGGCATTGGGCACTGCGTGAAATTGAATCAGCCTCCGGCACCGTACAAGTGTTGTCTGATGGAAGTGTATATGTGGTACCTAATCATTAATACGTTTTAAACATGAAAGCCCATGAGTCTAATAAACTCATGGGCTTTTCGTGGTTCGAATAGTAACGATTAAGCTAAATGACAGAATTGCGTACAACACAAATTGCTTCGAAACAAATACAAGCTACGAAGCGTCTCCTTATCAAAGGATGGTGGCTAATGGCCTAAATACATATTTTAGTCATAAGTGTTGTAATGCTGTTGTTTTATTGATTAATACTCTTTTGAAGCGAAGGTCGCTTAGTGAGGTCCTACTGGTATCTTGTCTTAAATCCATAAATAGGAGTGTAGTCGTTCTGATTCACGTAGCAAACATTTCATGAACCATTCAAAACAGGACGGCAGTGTTTTGGCATATTGAATCCTACTATCACCGCAAAAAATTATACGCAGTAAATAGCCATATGATGTCTAAAGAGATTGTGACACAATCCCAAAAAAAAGGGTGTGAAATATGAAAAAAATATTATTGGTTTGTATTATGATAATGTTGATGCTAGCATCGGCTTGTGAAAATGTTGAAATGACATCAAATCAAAATACTTCTAGTAAGCCTAAACTTTCCGAATATTGTAATCAAGAAATTATAAATTTGGATAATGAAACTGAAAAATATTTCTATGGAACTTGGAAAGTTGAGAAGCTTTTAGGATTTGCAAATTCATATAACGATGCTTCTGAATATCCAACAGGGCAAAAATTTATTGGAGATGAAATTATTATCAAAAAAGACTTTTTTTCATCAAAAGGACTTAAAAACTATAATATTTATCAATATGAACTGAAAAATCCATTAAATAAGATTACAGCGGCATGTGATAACTCCGACTCTTTTTATAGATTATATAAAATAGTTATCCCAGACTTAAATATAAATGATGTAATAAAAGTAATAAATATAAGTGACCCTTCTACAAAAGTTAACATAACTCTAACTTTTTTTGTTGTTAATAACAACAGGCTTATCATGTTATCAGAGGCAACTATTTTTGAGCTTAAAAAAATTACTGATTAAATAAATTAAGGTTATGTAATAAGTTCTGTGATAATAGATAGAAAAATATCTTTTTAAAAAGGCGCGTGCTTTTTTGTTGAAATAACAATCTTATTTTTAAATTACGGAAAAGAAAGAATATATGGTTTATGACACCTTTTTACAAAAATATTGTCGGTTGTCAAGAACTTGATCCGATTCCCGATTCGTGACAAGAACATTATCCGATTTGTCGAGAAGCAGTAGATTGGCTTGTAACTTTCTAAACTAAAGGGCAGAAGAGTTTGATAGACTGGTTGAATTTATATATGGAATTTATTTGGATTATAATGTAAAATAAATTTCAATAAATGAAACTTTGTTCCGTATAATGAAACCAATGGGAGTTGTTATATTATGTCTTTTAACTTTTTTGGAATTGATCACGTTCAATTGGCTGCTCCTGAAGGCTGTGAACCAACAGCAAAATTGTTCTTTGTTGATTTACTTGGTTGGAGGGAAATCCCTAAGCATGAAAACTTGAGAAAGCGTGGTGGCGTTTGGTTTCAATGTGGAATTCATCAGGTCCACATAGGTGTGCAAAAGGACTTTGTTCCTGCTACAAAAGCCCATCCCGCATTTCAAGTGAAAAATATTGATGCATTGCGGGCATATCTGCTTCAAAATAATACTCAAGTAATAGACGATGATGCGAGAACAGATGAAGGCGTAAAACGTTTCTATTTAAATGATCCATTCGGTAACCGTCTGGAGTTTCTTGAATTCAACTAACAGATAACTTTATACTCATATAGCGGCAGCTGGTTATCAGATCGGCTGCCGTTGTCTATTGACGATACCGGCTAATAGCTTGTCAATATTTCGAGTAAAGTCAATAGAATTGATGTGTTGTAGTGAAAAGTAAGCATGCCAAATAACCCTCCATTCATGTTGTTTTTGGAAGGTTATACCTATAATATTCAATTAGGATAGCCTGAACGGTTTTTTGTTTCTTATGAGGGCATAAAGCCAATGAACAAGCTTATTTGCACAAGCTACTAGTGCCACTTTGTGAGGCTTTCCTTCGGATCTTTTTCGGTCGTAAAACTCTTTAATCCGAGTGTTTCGAGAACGAATCAGACCGCACTGAACAGCCATAACTAGCGCATATCGGAGCTGCCGCGAGCCACGTTTGGTTATTCGATTTCGGGTTGCAGTAAACTTACCTGAAGTGAATACGCTCGGGTCAATACCTGCGAATGCGACCAGTTTCTTAGGATTATCAAATAGGTCGAATTCTCCAATTTCCGATAAAATTGTTGCAGCAATTTTAGGTCCAATACCGGGAATTGTCTGAATTAAATCATACTCTTCAATTTCTTTAGCCATGACATCAATGTTATTTTCCAATTCCGTGAGATGTTCCTGGTACTGAAGAATGAGGGTGATCAAGAGCCTTAGGTTAATCAAATGGCTTGAATACATAGTTTGTTGAAAGGGATTTTGTTTTGCCGCATCTAACAAGCGCCCAACTCTTTCGTTAATCCAGTTTTCTGAGCGTCCTCGTTTAGAAGAAAGTAGATGACTGATCTTGGCATGAATCGTTGCTTCATCGACTAATAGAACCGAATCTGACGTTGGAAACTCGTGTAAGAATCGAAGTGAAACACTAGAATACATAGCCCCAAACACGCCTTTATATGCAGGAAAAACCTGGTCCAGAACAGCTTGGAACTGTAGCTTTGTCTGTACACACATCTTAGAAAAAGACTCAAATTGCCGCGTTAGATAGCGCAGATTAAGTAACTGCACACCCCTTTTTTTGAAAGGTTCGAACTCTTCTTTGTAGTGAAGTTCTCCCAAAAGATAAGCATCAGCAGCATCCGTTTTCACTTTACGAAGATTAGATTTTCTAAGTCGATTTGAAATTCGAGAATCAGCGTGGGACGATGTCCAGACGCTTGCTCAACTTCCTTAATAACATGAAGCAATTTCAAGAGTCCTTCTTGTGTATGTTCGAAATGAAACGTCCCTTTGAATGGTTTACCACGCTCTAAAAAAGCCTGTCCATGGCTTTCATCTTTAGAAATATCTAGACCAATAACTGGATTCATCCGATCTCTCCTTGATTTATATTTGCTGGCAGCCCCTAAGGTTCTTCTTGTCGCTCCATAGCATCGCATGTGATACGGGATCTTCGTCCCAACCAGCCTCAATCATGGTAATGACAAGTAGGGGTGAATATTATAGCGCTCGGGATCTAGTCCCACGGGCAGTTACATTCGACCCGACTACCTTAATCCTCCAAGCAAATGCAAAAAGGATCAACCAGTAAGTTCTGGTTGATCTCATAATACGATCGGGCAGATTAGTTCAAATGAAGGTGGTCAGCTTTTTCTATTTTCTAACAGGATTTTGACGAATCATCTTAATGAAGTTCATTGCGGAAGCAGATAATGGTTCATTTTTGCGGGTACAAATGGCAATTGTATTGGTTAGATGAATCCCTTCTATATAAACTCGGCATAACTCTCCACGTCTTACATATTCGCGCACAACCAAAGAAGAAACGAAATTGGCACCATAGCCTGCGATAACAGCTGTGATAGCTTCATGCAACCCATTGAATTGCAAAGAGATTATAGGTGTCGAAGTATTGTAGGTGCGACATAAGGATAACAATCTCTCTCGTGTCGAACTTCCCTCCTCACGCATAACGAAGGGTTCCTTCATCATGTCAATTAGTGAAACATGTTGATTCGCATATCGATGATTAGGAGAAACGACGAACCATAACTCGTCCTGAAAAAGTTCCTCTGTCTGAATCGTATCCGAATACTCCTCTGGTATCCCCCCATAAATGGCTATATCCACATCGACATTTAATAGTTGTTTTAAAGCCTCTTTTGAATTCGTAGTTGTTATTATCATTTCCACTTGTTCGAATTGTTGTTTGAATTTTCCTATCCATGTAGGTATCAGAAAATGAGCAGGTAAATACGTCGCGGCTAAACGGATACACCCGTTTGAGCCTTTATGGTAATCCTGTGTGTATTGTTCGATTTGTTGTTCTACAGCAAAAAGTCGCTTTGCAAGTAAAGCAATTTCTTCACCTGCATCTGTTAAAGAAATACCTCTTCCTTGGGGCTTGAGTAGCGTTAGGAGCAGTTCTTTTTCAAATTTTTTAATCTGTGAAGTTATGGCTGGTTGGCTAATATTGAGTAATTCTGAAGCACGAGTCACACTTCCGGTAGTGGCGATGACATGAAACAAGCGTAAGGCATGTAGATTCATTTTGATACTCCTATGATAAATTTATATATTATATATATGTATACGTGTTAAACATATATTATATTTATGATTATAACGCGATTATAATGTAATTAGAAGTTAACAATGAAGAGGAGAAGTGATCTATATGAGTCAAACAAATGTCTGGGATAAGGTTGATCAGTATATAACGGAGCGCCTAATTGAAAATGATGCTATTCTCGAAAAAGTGTTATCCACAAATCAAAAAGCAGGATTACCAGCTTATGATGTCTCACCCACGCAAGGAAAATTTTTAAACTTGCTTATACAAATGCAAAGATCGAATCGTATCTTGGAGATCGGTACATTGGGAGGATACAGTACAATCTGGATGGCACGAGCACTGTCTGCTGAGGGGAAGATAGTCACGTTGGAACTTGATCCACATCATGCACAGGTGGCCGCAGCTAATCTCTGCCTGGCTGAAGTTCAAGATAAGGTAGAGCTTCGAGTAGGGGATGCTTTAGAGCAACTGTCGCAGATGAGTAACGAAGTAATTGAGCCTTTTGATTTTATATTTATTGATGCGGACAAGCCGAATAACCCTAATTATTTGAAATGGGCACTTCACTTTTCCAAACCTGGAACTGTTATTATTGGAGATAATGTCATTCGCGAAGGCGAAGTTATTAATGAAAACAGTCAAGATCCACGTGTACAAGGTGTAAGGGAGTTTTATGATCTTTTGGCAGATGAGGATAGAATTGCTGCCACTGCGATTCAAACAGTTGGAAGTAAAGGATATGATGGGTTTGTTTTTGGTTTTGTTACTAGCTGAGTTATAAAAATTCTCTCGCAAAATTAAATTATAAAGTTTAAGACCTGCATTTTTAGACTTACGAAGAATGAAGCAATGATTCGTTACGCTAACGCAGAACGATAGTTCAAACAAATACAACCAAAGCGAGGCTGCCAGCATGTACGGCAGCCTTCGTTGCGTAAACGGGCAGGGAAAATAAACTTATGTTCCCTAACATGGTATAATGTGGTATACGGAGGGGTTCGAAAGTAGGAGGTGTTATTGAACTCATGAAATATCGAATATTGTTTTCTCTTGTTTTATCAATTCTTTTATTTATTTCAGGTTGTACAAACAAAGAATCGGATATTAATTTAAAAGAAAAGTCAGATGAGGTTGTTTATTATGGGAAAGGGGAAGAGTGGCTTGCCACCTTTTCGATATTTAAAGTTAAAAATTCATTGTTTGATTCGATATATATTCAAAATATTGGAGGAAACAGAGAAGCAAAAATCGGACCAATTGAGTATCAATTAGTTGGTGGAGAAAGGTTTAAGTTTGAAAGCCAGTATCCTCAGGAGTTACAAGGAGTTAGAAGTTTTCACACGTCATCTGAAGCAAATGCTGATGTTGTCACCATTAAACCCACTACAGATGAAGTTTTCAAACTCACCATAAAATACAATGGGAAGATAGAAACTCTAACACTCAGTTCCATTACGCATTAAACTAACGGATAACGATTGTTCAATAAAAAAGCGACAGTCAAGGACTATTTTCACGTCCATGGCTGTCGCTGATCTAAATAATATGGTCAGTCTAAGACTTATTTAACGAATTGTGACGCTAAAAACCGCGTGGTTTCAATATATCCAGTCTAAAACTTTATTTTCCCACAACGCGGTACTTTTTAATCTACTTAAAGAGATAACGATTGGATAGCTCTTGAAATGCGATCTGGTGGAACTTTTTCTTATCAAGCATCAATTTCTGAGCCATTTGCTTGTAGATTCGCTTATACCGAGGGTTCGGAGAGCTGTCCGCCGCCTGTTCCAAAGCGAGTGCCATCATGGTTAGCTCCTGACCGTCGAAGGCGTCTATCACATTTTTGTATATCAGTTTTTTCGCCAGCTCGCGGTACATTCTGGACTGAAATCGACTCTCCGTCTTCTTTGAACATTGCACCAAAACGTTCATAATAATCAGTTTGTCGTTTAACGTTAGTTTGATCTTGGCTTTTGTGCAGCGCATCTAAGATACACTCCTTTGTTCTCGATTGGCTGAAGCAATTATCGAGAGCAGGAGCGACAGGAGGACGCAGCGGCGGAGCATGTGACCAATTTAAGTAATGTCGGGTCCGGCAATGCCATGACATTCGGCTACACTGTATCATGGCATCGGTTTTATCAATCAGCACCGCTTTGCAATCACTTCCGGAATACGAAGGCTTCGCTTTGCCATCTTTGACACTAGCAGCTAAAGGCAACAGCGAGCCTGCGGCTGATGCAGACGGAGGCAGTGTAGGTTCCGATAACGGTATAGTCGGGATCGGTTCTCTTTCCGGAAATTGGCTTGTTTTTGCAGATATAAATTTATTCGACGAATTCGCGATTGCCGATTGGTGACCTTTTTCCTTGGATAGAGGCGGCGTAGGCTTCGGGATTGATTGAATTTCAGCGGTGTATGAACCTCCCGCAGTCTCCAAACGGCTCGCAACAGGCAATGAGGGGGCAGTCGAAGGTGCTATGTCCGAAGGACCAGCTTTCGGGGGTGGCGATTTATCCGCAGAGGCGCTCTCAGCGGGCGAAATAACCAAGTCCAACACCGGCTGCACACCTATCGCTTCCGCGACCGGCTGCACACCTATCGCTTCCGCGACCGGTTGCACAACTTTGTCCGTCAGCTCCTCAGCCGCTTTCGCGATAGGCTTCAGTGGGTCCGTCACCGCTTCCGCGACCGGTTGCACAACTTTGTCCGTCAGCTCCTCAGCCGCTTTCGCGATAGGCTTCAGTGGGTCCGTCACCGCTTCTGCGACCGCCTGCAGAACTTTGTCCGTCAGCTCCCCAGCCGCTTCCACGATAGGCTTCAGCGGGTCCGTCACCGCTTCTGCGACCGGTTGCACAACGTTATCCGTCAGCTCCTCAGCCGCTTCCACGATAGGTTTCAGTGGGTCCGTCACCGCTTCTGCGACCGCTTGCACAACGTTGTCCGTCAGCTCCCCAGCCGCTTCCGCGATAGGCTTCAGCGGGTCCGTCACCGCTTCTGCGACCGGTTGCACAACTTTGTCCGTCAGCTCCCCAGCCGCTTCCGCGATAGGCTTCAGCGGGTCCGTCACCGTTTCTGCGACCGGCTGCACAACTTTGTCCGTCAGCTCCCCAGCCGCTCCCGCGATAGGCTTCAGCGAGTCCGTCACCGCTTCCGCTATCGGTAGAGTGATTTTATTCAATGGCTCAATGGAACCCAAGACCCCCGTAGCATGAGCTAAATGGATTCCTACCAAAAAAGGCATTGCAAGCAAAATCAATGTGATGACGAGGCCTTTCAAAAGCTTTCACCTCTCTTTGCAGTTTAGGTGAACCTCTTATGGAAACATTCTCCATTTATCCACAAATATCCTGTAAAATGCATCCAAATTGAGTCTTTTGATCTATAAGTAGCACTTTTGTGCTATCAGTCATAACCACTCACCCGTAAACGGGTCGACCAGCTCTTTCATCGTCAAGCACATGAATTACAAGTACCCTGAGATAATCTTAATTTCCGCTTATCATAACAATCAAAACGCATGGGAAGAAGCGGTTAGAAACGGCAGGCTTACAAGTCTTGAACGAAATGCATGGCGGGTTATTGTCCGTTTTTACAGCTAATGAGGTTGCCGCGAACGACCGGCAGCCTTCTCAGCGATCGGGCAGGATAACGTGATAGCACGTTAGAATGGTAGTGCCTAACATCAACAGGCTACCGGAGCTGCAAGGTCACCACAGGAAACTAAGAATCACACTTTTATGTTTAGGGCTTCTGACCAGGCTTTTTTTAGCAATAGTATCCCTCTTTCCATGTCCCTTTCTTGTATTCCTCCAAATCCTAAGTAGATTTTCACCTCTCCTTGATCAGTATGTAATAGTGCATCCTGGCTTCCGTAAACAACTACTCCTTCGTTCCGCGCTAACTCAATAAGTTTTTCAGTGCTTAGTTTTGTTCTGATAGTCATTTCTAGATGTAAGCCTGATCCACTGAATTCAACTCGTACAGTTCCAGGCATATGTCTTTGTAGTAATTGAACTAAAAAATCATGTTTTAATCGATAAATTTTCCGCATGCGTCTTAAATGCCTATACCAGTGACCACGGGAAATGAATAATTGCATCGCCCATTGATCAATTCGAGAAGGTCCAGACAAGATGGTATCTAAGCTTTGTAGTTTTTCAAGTAGACTTTGGGGCAAAACCATATAGTTCAAACGTATTGCGGGGGTGAAAACCTTCGAGAACGTTCCAATATAAATAACAACCCCATCTTTGTCCAGTCCCTGAAGTGAAGGAACTGGTTTGCCAGTAAGCCGAAGTTCGCCATCATAATCATCTTCAATAATATAACCATTGTTTTTAATAGCCCACTGAAGCATTTGCTGCCTATTAGCAAACGGCATAGGACTACCCATGGGACGATGTGATGGGGTTACGTATAAAACGTTTATTTTGTTCTCTTTTATTTCCTTCTCAAAAAGTTCATCATCATATATCGAGATCGGAATGAGATGGAAATTATTTTGACTAAAAACTTGTCTGACTTGGGCTATCCCATGCTTCTCTATTCCAATGAGAGAACGCTCCCCAATCAGTCTAGAGAGTAGCTGAACACTATAAGAAATACCGCTACCAATTACAATTTGCTCAGGTGAGCATGTGACGCCGCGTGAATTCCTAAGATATATAGAAATACTTTCTCTCAATGAATATTCACCCTGAGATTCCCCATATTCGTGAATGAATTGACAATTCATTGAAAGGGATTCGCCCATGATTGATTTCCATATACGAATTGGAAACGAATCACCGTCAACGGTTAGAAGACTGAAATCAATAAGATCTTCTATACCCACTTGAGTCAGTGATGGGACTGTATCTGCTTGTTTTATGGAAGAAGATTGATTCGGTGACTGTAGAAGATGCGGGTTAACTACAATTAATCCTGATCTCTGCTTACTGAATACATAACCCTCTTCCAACAACATGTGATAGGCGGTTTCAATTGTCGTTTTGCTAATGTTTAGTTGTCTCTTAAGAGAACGAATAGATGGTAACTTTGCACCATCTTGTATGGCGCCATCCTGAATTAGTGAACGAATATATGTATACAATTGCATATATTGTGGCTCAGCTGTATTAAATGAAAGAACAATTTCTATGTTTATTCCCCTCCTATCTGACCCCTAAATATGCATGCAATCTGCCCCTTATTAAGGGGTCAATAATATTATAGTATTTGTAATAAGTTATTACTAACATTAATCTTGAGGAGAGATTTCAGATGAAAATGGCATTTATTTTATTTGATGATATGACAACATTGGATTTTTCAGGATTTCATAATGCAGTGACATGGCTGAAAAAGCGTAATATCCTAGATGATTTATCTTGGGACTATTGCTCAAATAAGCAAGAAGTGAAGGATGATCGTGGGCTGATAATTAAAGTAGATCGTGTTTATCCTGATTTATCTGAGTATGATTTAATCTTTATCCCTGGCGGTATAGCGACAAGATCGTTAATTCATGACACAGAATTTGTTAATTGGATTAAAACAGCAAAGAATGTAGAATATAAAATTTCTGTATGCACGGGGGCACTTTTGCTGGGGGCTGCAGGTTTTACTGAGAATAAGACGATCACCACCAATCCACTAGCTTTAGACTTACTAAAGCCGTATTGCAAAGATGTAGTAAAGGTACGAGCTATGCGTGATGGTGATGTTTTTACCGGAGGAGGGATTACAGCTTCAATCGATCTTGGTTTATTTTTTATCGAAGCAATAACAAATAATGCAGTTGCACAAGAAATTCAAAAATTGATGGACTATCCTTATTATAATCTCATTGTATAAGTCTGTTCATTTCTAATTTTTCTGAACTCCTTAGGAGTTAGGTTATGATGCTTTTTAAAAGACTGAATAAAGTGATTGGCATTATTGAAACCAACTCGCAGTGCGATTTCAGTTATTGAATAGTCAGTTGATAGTAACAACTCGCAGCTTTTTTTTAACCGATAGGTAACCAAGTAGAAATACGGCGTCATATGGATACTTTTTTTAAAACCGCGAGTGCACTCCGATACACTTAAATGCGCTATATCAGCTATTTCCTTCAATGTCAAATTGTTAGAATAGTTTTGGTGAATAAAGCTAAGCATCAATTGCAGCCGCTCTTGTTGGAGTCTGTTGTATTTAGACGACTCCTCTGAGGATAGAGAAAAGTTTGATATAAGAATTAACCATAACTGGACCGTTTTAATGGAAACCTCATACTCCCATCCCCAGCTTTTCTTCGATTCAAATTCTTTTTTCATATCCCAAAGAATTTGTAGAATTTGATTATGCCATTCCATATCCCCTTTGATTTCTAAACTTAACAAAAAAGATTTGGTATACGGAAGTACATATCTTTTTTCCATAGCACTATCGGAATAAAAGGCGAGCAACTTTTCCGGGAAGTTAAAACTAACATATTCACCATCCTGGTTAAGGTTTGTAACAATGTGAAGAACGCTCTTATTAATAAAGATGGCCTGACCCGTTTCTAAATCATAATTGATTCCATTGACTTGTATCGTTAGTTTCCCCTTGGTCACTAAAGTAATTTGTAGTTCTTCATGCCAATGTAGATCGTTAACGCCTCTGCCTTTAGGAATCGATCCATGATTGGTATGCGTATACATGATGTATGGAAATGCATCGTCAGGATACTGAATGGTTTCGTGTAATTGTTTTTTCAAAGTGCACCTCCGTATTAGACGATATTTCGATATAAATCAAAGATTTAATTGCACAAAATAGACGTCGGTGATGATATTATTATATCCAGCTAAGGCTTATCATACAATTCTGTGCACAGGGATTGTTTCTACATCCTGGAGGAACTATGGTTAATTCAAATAAATCACCTTTACTATTTCATCCGTTTATTTTGTTAATTATCAGTATATTGTCGGTTTCGATCTCTTCCATCCTGATAAAATTTTCAGATACACCTACTTCTGTGGCTGGGATGTACAGATTGTTTATTTCCGTCATCATCATGCTCTTTTTTGTACCTTGGAAGAGGGTTCGCTCTACTGAGATGAATAAAAAAGATTGGACCATCGTTATTTTAGCCGGCCTTTTTCTAGGGTTACACTTCTTATTTTGGATGGAATCATTGGTCTATACGGCAGTTGCAAGCTCCATGGTCATCTTGGCATTACAGCCGTTATTTGTTATGATTGGTTCCTACTTTTTGTTTAAAGAACATGTTAATCTGCTAACCGTTTTTTGCTTGATCGTTGCTCTTATGGGTTCAATCGTTATTGCATGGGGAGACATAGGGATTTCGAAAAATGCACTAATTGGCGACGGATTATCGTTAATAGGCACATTCTTCGCTTCAGCCTATCTATTGGCGGGGCAGAAAGTAAGCCGGAAAATCGATACAAATGTATACAGCATTTTCGTCTTTTTTATTGGTGGTGCCGTCATGCTCGTCTACAATTTGATAAATAATTTCTCATTAATTGATTACAACACATCAGATTGGACTTATTTTTTGTTGCTTGCAATAATCCCAACTATTTTTGGACAATACATTTTTAATTTTTTGTTAAAGTCAATTGGAGCAACGACTGTCTCGGTAGGGATTATTGGAGAACCGGTTCTTGCCATCATTCTTGCTTATGTATTACTAGGAGAAACAATATCTTCATTTCAGTTCTTAGGCGGCATGATGACCTTACTCGGTATGGGAATGTATTTTTGGTTAAAATCTTTAAAGTACAATGTTCAAAATAGTAAATGAATAGTTGAAAATTCTTTTTAGTTGAATAGGGGGATGAACGATGGCAACGATTGATGATTTTTTGAAACTCGATATTCGTGTTGGAACGATTACTGAAGCGGAGTTTTTTGCAGAAGCAAAAATACCTGCGATTAAACTCCAAATTGATTTTGGACCAGATATCGGAATCAAAACGTCGAGTGCTCAAATCACTAAACGTTATAAGGCTGAAGAGATTATAGGGGAACAAATCATTGGAGTAGTTAACTTTCCCGCTCGATCTATTGCGGGTTTCCGATCAGAAGTATTAATTCTTGGAGGAGTACCGGAAAAGGGGGATGTAACTCTCTTGAAACCAGATATTAAATTGCCTAATGGGACACCTATCGGGTAATTTAGAAGAATGAAAAAAGTGCACTCCTCAACTCAGGGGTGCACTTTCAATTCCTTTTGTTCAGGAAGAGTTGCGCTGCGAGCGATAATGAACTGGGCGCTGTAATAGGTTGTCATGATCAAGATATCCGCATAGGAAATGGGAGAGACGAACAAGTTCCAGGACAGAATAGAATCCGAAATCAAGAACAGAAAACTGCCGACAATCGCCCCTCTATTACCAGTCATAATCGCGGACAAGCCCATTAGGGAGATAACGATAATGTAAAATAGCACAGGTACCACAAGACCAGCGTTATTTTGCTCCATGAGCGAGATCACTAGTTCTCTGCCCATTATGAAGGAATAAATGGCGATAGGTACGATCGAAGAGAAGCGCAACCAAGAGAAACGCCATTGGACGAGAAAACCTGCGGTATAAAACAAATGACCGATTAGGAAAGCAACAAGCCCAAGCACGAACCAATACATAATGAGTCCATCGCCAAGCATGCCGAAGAATAAACCGATTAACATCAACCAATGTACGCTTTTTTTGACTGCAGGCCTATGCGAGTATGCGTAATACAAAATCAGCCACATCGGAATTAATTTGAACAAGAATTTGAATGCTTGATGTTCCGGTCGAATTTCAAAAATATAAAGCGCGCTCGTAAAGAGTATAGCAAGTGGTAACCACCGTTTCATCGTAATGATCTCTCTTTCATGTAGAATTGACCATTCAAATAGAAATAGTATATGGGTATTCCTTAAGTTTGTAAACGCTTTATTTATTGTAAGGTAATTTGGGAATTATTCCATTGGGTGCAACACTTGCGGGTAGCGTAGGACCTCCTTTATAATTTATATCTATAAGGGAGGCGGTAAATATGGCAAATCATTTTGCCGGAATAAGATGCGACTCATGCAGAGCCTTTCATTAGGGCGATCTTTGCATGGGGTGATTCGTTTATGGTGATCGCCCGAGAAAATATCGTTTCTAATCATGGGGCTTTGCAGCTTATTTTATTTTCATCAAAAATAAGGGGCTGAAAGCTATGAGTCAACCATTCATTAGAAACCATCAATACAACGAGATTAAGAAACTAATCGGTCAGTTACAAAATGCTTGTAATTCCGTTTCCAATTTGAAAGTGGTCGAAGCGGTTCGCAATGATACAGAAGTCAAGATAGGCGGATTGTTTTCGGATCTAACTGATTTGCAAAAACAATTGCTTGTGAACCTGAAACAGCTACAAACCACTGCGGACTTTCAGCGATATCTGCATGCCTTGGAGCCTTATTTAGCAGAGGCATATGCGGATGTGACGGAGAATCAAATAAAGAAACTTTTCCCTAAGCACAAGAAACTGAAAATACCTGATCTTACAGGTATCACTTATAGATTCGCGACATATCTGGGCTGGACCGATATTGCAACGAATAAATTATTCATTGTTTATGATCTGAACGGAAAGCTAATCGGCATTGAAGGGAAGTATACACCGACTAATAAGAAGGGCGTTTGCTTTGTGTGCAATCGGCATACGGAGGTCGCGCTTTACACTGCTGTGACGAAGTGGAAACCGGAAGGTGCATCGCCAGATTATTACAGGGCCATAGGTAATTATTTGTGCGTGAATAGCGAGGTTTGCAACAAGAACATAACGGATGTCGACGTATTGGAGAAATTTATTCATGGCGTGTTGGTCGGTCCGTAACAGCCGCGAAGCATGAAAATTATGTATGTTATTCAAAGTACGATATCAGCAAATATAGACAAAGCCACTCCTGCCAATGGAGTGGCTTCTTTGGATAGAAATGCTATGTCGGCAAACAGCTAATGAGGCAAACCGCCTGCGCACTCAAACATATCGGCGTGCATAAGACAGCGAAGATGCCACATGCAGACCGACAAGCGTTTCCGATACGGTAACATCTTGCATTGCATTCGGGATCAGCGGTCGCGCTTTTGCCTCTCCGCGGAGTCAGCTTTTTGATTACACGCTCAAGTTTAGTAAATAGTCGTTTAAGGGCAAATTGGAGCGATTTATCGATGCTGATCTTTAATGTTGTGCCGTCTTTGAATCGTATTTTTTGGGTACGCGTGCAGGAGCAACCACATTGACAACCGCTTTCAAGTTTAACGGGTACGATTGCTTTCTTGTTAATGAATCCTCTAGCAGTGATCTTGTTGTTCTTATCTTGGAGAATGATATTGGCACTGGAGACACCGCTTACTTGTTTACCAAAGGAAGCCGTGAGTCTGCTGCTTGTGCGATTCAGAGATTGTATTTTGAATGTTACTAGGTTACCTGCATTCTGCGTAATGTTTAGGAAGATGTCGGAGACACCTCGACTGGCGTTTACAACCAATTCGATATTCGCGCTTAAGATGCCTTCTTGCTTGGATTTTATGCTTGCTGTTGCAAAAAGGGTGGTCGTTCCGTTGACTGTCCTTAGCAGTCCGGGCATAGCTATCACTCCCTCAATTCGATTGGTCTGTTCTCACAATATATGTGGAACCAAAAGACTCGGTGTGGGTGAATAGCTAGAAGGCCTAGCCATTCATAGTCATAGGATCAGACTTCCCAATGAAAGCAAGAACCTCCAATGCGCTAACATACATACACTGTACTAAGTTGGAATACATTACATTAATCAGCGGTGTTGAGGAGGGGGAGCGTTGAGATATACAGTGCAGTATATACCTCTAAGTAAGATTAAGCAGGAAAGTACCGATACGAAGACCTCTCCACGTAAGAAGGAGTTAAAAAAAGTGGCACAGGACCTTATGCAATTGCTAATTGTGCAAAAAAGCAAGAAAGATGGTGGCTATATTATTCAAGACGGACACCATCATTTCGCTTTTCTCAAAAAGCACACAAATAAAAATCGAGCTGTGTGTCTCGTAGATGAGAGCAAGATTTCAACTAACTTTGGCAATCTTGTTAATCGATTTCGAAAACAACAAATGCCTTATGAAGTTCCTTACCTAAAACCAAACCGGTTTGAAATCAACAGTTGGACGATTATTCGTAAATTTTTAAAGCAAGAACCACGTTTCCGAACGCTATCCCGAAGACAGCAATTGAAGGTCATCCGGCTAGGT
Source organism: Paenibacillus plantarum (assembly GCF_013141695.1). Lineage (GTDB taxonomy): Bacteria > Bacillota > Bacilli > Paenibacillales > NBRC-103111 > Paenibacillus_E > Paenibacillus_E plantarum. The sequence continues at coordinate 172,274 of NZ_WHNY01000074.1, read as the reverse complement.
ATTCAATATAGGAAAACAACGATTCAATCTATGAAAGCCAAAGTAGAAGACATCTTAAAAAGGCGCTAGCCAATTCGAATCCGTATAAAAAAGTAAATATTTGTTACAAGATTGAAATCTTATTTTCATCTGGTATTAATCATTCGAGATTATAATAAAAGACGACCCCCTTTTAAAATATAAACCTTTAGACCCGCGGCCCGTTGCTGTGGGTCTCTTTTTTGCTTTTAAAAGTAAAGGGAGGATTGCATGGTGGTTACTCATCCTATTTACAGATAAACTATTGCACCGAAAGTACAGTCTCTAGCTCAGGGATGTATTCCTTGACCATATTTTTGTCTTCCCACCGTCCTATAACCCCAGCTGGGGCTTGACCTTCGGATACGACTAAGTACGGTTTGATGGTTACGGTACGCGGTAGAGTCTTGAAGGGTTCAAAGAGAATAGTATAAGATTCGCTAATGGGGTGAGCACCGATGGGCTTCAGTAGAACGCCATGTTCATCCACAATGTCATACTGAAGAGCGATGATGCCCCCGTTAGCACCCTTATATTTCGAAGGGATAGAAGCGAGCATCTCTTCTATGCTCTGGCCCGGTTTGGTTTTGTACGCAACGGATAACTGCGTTGTGATTGGGGTGATTTCCAGCTTACTGTTCTGTAAGTTAATGTTATCATGATGCTTGATCTCCTCTGAAGTTAGAACGGTAACAGGCGTTGATTTTGCAACAGGCAGAACGAATTGGAACGGGACATCGTAACCCTTTAACGTGACATTTACAGTCAAGTCAAACTGATCAGGGAACTGGACAGTCTGGTTAGTGCTAGTAGCGCTGGTAACCTGAACGACTAGGCTGGAAGCAGTCTCCCCGTCCATGAATTCGTAACCCCAGTTCAGAGGTTGGCCTTTATAAAGGACCTCAAACTTATCTAACGCCCCTTTATTGGCATCAGAAGGCGGTGAATTGGGCTCTGAAGCTAGACGGTTTCCAGGAGTGGTTACGTTCATAAGAATTCGAGTCCCGTCAAATAACAACGTTGGAATATTCATAGTCACCTTGCCATGGGTCACGCTTTGGTTTACGTTTGTAATGAAATTCTCGGCTTGTTGAAGACCGGGATCTCCGTTTTTTTCGCCCCATAATGAATAGATTTGTCCTAGAACCGGAATTTGCTTGAGTGCGTCAGCCATTGCGGGCGATACAAAGCCGGAAGCAAGGAGTGTAACTCCAAGGATTGCAGCGGCTGTAGTGGAAACCCACCATTTATTAATAGTTCTTGATACCTCTCTCTTTCTCTGAATGGGGGAAATGGAAGTATCGGTTTCCCTGATGATTTGATAAGTCTCATTCAGCTTGGAGCGGGCAATATCAGATAACTGATCGGGAAGTAGGCTTTGGCAGTTCCTTAATTGTTCTTCTAAGTTAGTGTTCAAGATGTCGCAACTCCCTTTTCTCGATTGATTTGAGATGAATGCTTTAGCTTTTTGCGGGCACGATGCAGCCGGGTCTTCACGGCTACCGTTGAAATTTCGAGAATGTCGGAAATTTGACTGATCGGCATGTCCTGTAGGTAATGAAGGAGAATGACAATCCTTAGGTTCTCCTCAAGATGTTGAACGGCATCCCATAATTCGATTTTCTCATAATCCTTGGAAGTGGAAGGGACGTCGGGAAGCTCTCCGGAAGGGAGGGCTCTTGAGCTGCTTTTGACCATTTTGTTGCATTCATTAATCAGAATTCGGAAGATCCACGTTTTGAAAAAAGCGGGCTCTCTGAGTGTATGGATGGACTTAAAGGCTTTAAGTATCGTCTCCTGAAGGGCATCTGCACAATCTTCGTCTTTGTTGACGATGGACCTTGCAGTTCTATATAAAGGTAATTCTATCTCTTGCATCAACTGCATGAATGCTTCAGGGTCCCCAGCTTTGGCTTTGATGACAATAGGATCTAAATGCAAAGGTTTACCTGCTTTCTTGACTTTAAATTTTAGTATGTTCGTAACGTTACGTATATATTAGATCGATTAGGTAGCAAGAAGGTTACATGGTAAAAAATAACGGATTCAAGGATAGTACCTTTCTAATAAAAGTCGCTCCCCCTTTTATGAAATAAACGTAGACCCTCAGCACGTTGCTGAGGGTCTGCATGGTAAATAGATTGGATTTCATTCAATTAGGAATAGGAGGGGCTAACCACAATTTGATGTTAGTTCCTACGGCTTGGGGAAATATCCACGATCGACTGCATGCTCTACCAAGGCGGCTACCAAATCTCTCAAGCTTGGCAAGGGAGTTAAGGAACCGGCTTTCTGAATGGAGCTCTCGCAGCCATAAAGGTATGGTGAAGTTCTAACCCCGTCACCTTCCAATAAAGGAATGGCTAATTGAACGGCTTCCTTATTGATGTTGTTGCCTCTTGTGATGACCCACTTTTCGAACTCTTTTGGCGGTAAGAGGTCAATTGAATATCCTAGTTCACTCAGCGCTTCAATGAACGCATCATAATGTACTTGAACCGGATTGCAAATGTGATAGATTTCTCCGAATGTACGCTGTTTCATTAAGGAAACCATAAAGCTGCTTGCAAAGTCGATCGGAGAGATATCCATATATGCGTCTACGACAGGCGCTTTACCTAGAAGCAGGAAGGCTTTGATCATACGATAGAAAAAGTTTTCATGTATATTTTTTTGAAAACGACCCGTCACACTGTGGCATGACAAATTACCTGCTCGATAAATCGAACATGGCAGCCCTGCCAAAATGGCTTCAGTGACGCATTTTTCTGCCAAAAGTTTACTGTTTGTATATACATTATCCAATTTTAAGCTATAAAACTCCTGATTACTTTGCGATCCCGATTCCCAATATCCTGATGATGCTATATCTTCCGGTATTCCTATGGTAGAAATAAAATGGAAAGGGATAGTCGTTCTATCATATACCAATTTCAGCAGGTTTTGAGTGCCAATCACGTTCGTAGCATGAAAATCGTCCGTACTGCCAAAATGTCTGACATCTGCACCAGCATGGATGATAGAGGTGATTTTAGTAGAAACAAACCTGCGGTCTTCGGCGCATAAGCCTAAGTCAGCATTCACCAAATCACCCTCGAGTACGAAAATCCTGTTCGTATACTTGGCAAAAAACGTTTGACCCCAATAGGAGTCCAAGGATTCCCAAACTCGGGAAATTCCGTTTTGGCCAAATTTGGGGCGAACCAGCAGGTGGAGGTTGGCTTCAGTGGTTGTTAACAACTCATATATCAGATGTGAACCCAAATACCCTGTTGCCCCAGTTAGCAAGATGTCCGAACCTAAACCGTCTTGGCCATTAATCTCCACCTTTGGAAGAAGCGGCAGCTCCCTAAGTGTTTTGTACTCGGTGACAGGCGTTTCTTTATCTTCGTCAATATCGCTGGATAACGTAGAAATATAGGCAGCCAAATCTTTCACTGTTGGATGTTCATACAAAGTATTCATCCGCAAGTTGAGGTAATCCCGCTTTAGACTCGATAAAACCGCCATAACCCCTAGAGAGTCTCCGCCGATCTCGAAGAAACTTTCGTTGCGACTGACTCGCGCAAGCCCTAAAATTTCAGACCACACGGATGCAATGGCACACTCTAATTCGCCAACCGGCTCTTCATAAGGAATATTCGTCTCCGCAAGATCGATGTTATCCATGGCGAGCAGCTTTTTTCTGTCTACTTTGCCTGTTGGCGAGAGCGGTATTTCCTTCAGGCTATAAAAAAAGCTAGGAATCATATAATAGGGAACGTACGATTTTAAATGCTCGCGCAACTCAGCGCTGGATACACGGGATTTTGAGGAGTAAAAGCAAGAAAGATGTTTTACTGTATTGTTATCCTGGATAGCAACTACGGCTGCATCGAGAACGGAAGGGTGTTTGGACAAAGCGTTCTCAATTTCGCCAATTTCAATGCGGAAGCCACGTAGTTTTAATTGTCCGTCTTTACGATATTGAAATTCGAGATTACCATCTGACAGCACTTTGACGATATCGCCCGATTTATAAACCTTGGAGTTAGGAGTGCTGCTGAATGGGTTAGTAATGAAAACTTCATTCGTTTTGTCAGGAAGATTCAAATATCCTTTGGCGAGGGCAAAGGTTTCTATGAGAAGCTCTCCTTCTTGGCCAACTTCTGCAAGCGTGTCGTCAGCTTTAACCACATAGACCTTGTAATTGCCGATAGGGGAGCCGATGGGGACAGTTATCGAATTGCTGTTCCAATAGTCCGTTATCTTGAAGGTCGTTGTAACGACGGTGCACTCAGTTGGTCCATAAGCGTTAAAAATGACGATATCCTTTCCAAACTTGTCCTGAAACTTGCGTACATGGTCGGAGAGCAGTGCTTCCCCACCTACGGTAATGTTTCTTACAGTCTGCCACATAGATTTGGAATTGGAAATTGTTGTGTCGGATAGACGATTAAATACAGATGTGGGAATACAACCAATGATAGTAATTTTTTTGCTTTCAAGAAGTGACAAAAAAAGATCAGGTGTCAATTGCTCTTCCTTAGTTAAAATAGCAAGCGTTGCACCATTGAGCAAGCAGTTGAACGTATCTAAAATAGAGGCGTCAAAACTAAATGTAGAAAACTGAGTGAGCACGTCTGCGCTCGAAATCTCCAATTGTTTAGTGAACGTATTCGAAAGATTCACAACGCCTCTGTGAGCAATCAGCGTACCTTTCGGATTGCCGGTGGAGCCGGAAGTGTAAATCACATACGCCAAATCATCCGGAGTGATGTTTGCATCCTCGAAACTGGTCTCGTCTTTCTCCAAACAATTCTCTATCGAAATGGGAGTATCGACACCTAACGTAAGACATAACTCTGCAGCGCTTTCGATGTGGCTCATCTTCATAATGAGTTGTTTGCAACTAGCGTTTTGTACAATATACCGATTGCGTTCGATAGGATGTTCCGGGTCAATGGGGACATAAATACCGCCCATTCGCAATACCCCAAGAATGGAAATGACGGTTTCGGGACTGCGCTCCATATAAATACCGACAAAATCACCTTTACGGCAGCCGGCATTGGTCAATGCGTTCGCAACCTGAGCGCTCTTTTTGAACAAATCTGCGTAAAGAATTTCATTGTTACCGTGAGAGATCGCTGCTTTACTTGCATACCTCGTTGCTACGCGCCGAAAGATGGATGATATCGTTTCTGTTGCTGGGTAGGCTTCGTACGTATTGTTGATTTGGCTGTAGATGGACGGTATTTCTGTGACGAAATTAAGCATAGTCTCTCTCCTCTATGTTTGAACTATGTTATTGGAACGGATTACACAACGACAAACGTTGTGTAATCCGGAATTCCTAACCATTTATTTCATCTCTATTTCAAATTTACCTACCATATCGCTCAATTCCTCTGCAACCGTGGAGAGCTTGCTAGCGAAAGTTGAAATGCTTTGTAAGGAAGATTCCTGAGTCAGAACCGAATCCATAATTTTGTTTGTACTTTGTGCTGTTTTTCTCGAAATACCACCCAATTCACCCATCATGGCAGTCACCTGCTCTGTACTAGCAGACATTTCTTGTGTAGCGGATGAAATATCTAGAACCTGATTAGATACGACCTGCGATGCGTCGAGAATATTGGTAAAGGATTCACCGGTGCTTCTGGCAATTTCCATCCCTTTTTGGGTTTCATTTGTACCTTGTGTCACGAATGTAGATGTGTTGTGAGTTTCCGATTGAATGTCGGCAACAAGAGTTTCAATCTGACTTGTCGAATTTTTCGATTGATCAGCAAGCTTACGAACCTCAGCGGCTACAATTGCAAAACCTCTGCCATGTTCGCCAGCTCGAGCGGCCTCAATACTTGCGTTTAAAGCAAGTAGATTGGTTTGCGCAGTTAGGTCTTTAATGAGATTGAGAATACTACCTATCTCCTCCGATTTCGATTCAAGGAGCTTGATCGTGCCTGCGGTAGAAATCGAGTTCGTATTGATGCGACCCATTTGATCCGATATCGTCTGAGCGGCCATATTGCCTTCTTCGGATAGATTTTTCATAGCATGAGAAGCATTGGCAACTTCGGTCGCGTTTTGAGCGATGACTTGCAAAGAAGCTGCAATTTCTTCAACTGATCGTCCGCATTCTTCTGTAGAATTCTTTTGCTGGTCGACATGCGTATTCATGTCTCTGATTTCTGTTGTGATCAGCTCAATGCTGTGACGATTGTCTTCAGTGATGCTGAACAGTTCGTTGGAAGCGTCGGATACACTGGAAGCTGTTTGTTTAATACTTGATAATATGTCACGAATATTAGAAAGCATCATATTGAATTTTTGATTTAATTCGCCGAAACCGCCGTTTTCCTCCAATGTGAAATTGAACTTTCCGATAGAGGCTTGTTCAATTCCACGCATTAATTGGTTGATCGGCATAAGCGTTCTTCTTGCCACCCAATATTGCGCTCCGTTGCAAATCACCAAGGCGATTAAGAGTAAAATGATCGAACTCAGGAGGAACGACTTTTGAGCATCGGGAATCACTTTAGCGTCCACATCCACGCCGAAGTAAGCTGCAACATTGCCACTATCGTCAATAATTGGGTAAAGAACGCTGACCCAAGTACCGTAATCATCTTTATAGTAAGAAGTGAAGGTCTCGGTTTTGGTTTTCAACATGTCTTTCAAACCGTTGACGATCCCTTTCGGTTGCTCATACATATCTCCGATGTTCAAACCTGCTTCTTTAAAAGCTTTAACAACGTGACTCGGGAACGAAATCAACGATGTTTTATTCCCATCCGCTAACTCAACCCCAAATATGTAAGCTTGCGCTACATTGGCATTGAAGGCAGTGTAACTATCAAATAGCTTGGTTAATCGTTGCTGCTCGCTTGCTTCATAGCTTTTATCACTTAGTGCTCCCTGGACGTCTTTATAGGTTATACCTTGTGCCCACACGGATGTCATATTATGGGTCTGCGTTCTCAACGTATCTGTTAAAATTTGATTCTGAAAATAAGCGCTGATGGAAATAAGCACGACCCCGATGACTAGCAAATTCAACATCGAGAATAAAAGATTTTTACCGAAATAGTTCTTGGTCTTCAATTTAACTGCACTCCTTAGATGCTATTTGTATTGACATAAAACGCTATAATCTGTGAATATCCCCCATTCTTCGACATTTTTTGATAATTTCAGTAGGGATAGAGGCATAAAAAAGCCTATCCCAAGGTGTTCGGGATAGGCTTACTATCACAAACTGGCGGTTTGGCAGCCATAGCTTCGAAGCTTTAGGCCCATAACTTTGCGCCCTTACCTTTCGATAAGTTTGCCCTTTACAGTTGAAACTATTGACAATTTATGACTATTATAAATTATTGATACATTACTGTAAATACCATGTGTATATATGTATTGTAAACAAATTGTGACATATGCGACTTTCAGGTGATACATAAGGATCATAAGACGACTTGTCACATAGGCAAATTGCATCAGGTGTTTCAACTGTAGAAGCTGGCTCTCGCCACTAGTCTCACCTACGGAACTATCCTAATATGTGGTATTATTTTTACATAAGTAGGAAAACGATTAGTGATAGTGCAAATATATTTTCGCATGATGTAGAAATTCATCGATCTGGATCGTCATTATAGTGAAGTCATGAAACAACCCCATTATGAATGTTGAGAGGAGCAATAACCATGAACTACACACTGCTTATGTATGAAACGACAGAGGATTTCGCCAAACGAAACGATCCGATTCACAAGGAGGCATATGCCGCAAGCTGGGCCCATTATGTTAAAGCAATGCTCGATTCCGGCATTGTTGTAAACGGTGCAGGTCTACAGGCACCGGAGACCGCGACTACGCTTACCCTCAGGGGTGGTGAAATGTTGGTTCAGGATGGGCCGATTACCGAAACTAAGGAGCATATTGGCGGTTTAATGGTTATCGACGTGCCGGATATGGATACCGCATTGGAATGGGCGGCACGTTGTCCTGGCAGCTCGGTTGAAGTCCGCCCTAACTTGCACCCGGTTACGCTATGAGCGCTATGCATGCTCAGCAAATGATTGAACAGACGGCCCGTGATTCTTACGGCCGTCTGGTTGCTTTTCTGGCTATGCGCTGGCGTGACCTAGCCGCAGCGGAGGATGCGCTTGCCGATGCTTTTCTGGCCGCGCTGGAATCATGGCCAGTGACCGGAGTACCAGATAAGCCGGAGGCCTGGTTGTTAACTGCTGCGCAGCGCCGACTGATCGACGGTACCCGGCATGCCCGTGTGCATGCCGGTGCTGAGCAGACGTTGATCGCGATGGCGAATACTACGCAGCAATGGTCCGAACTCGAAGCGTCTTTTCCCGATGAACGGCTCAAGATGCTGTTTATTTGCGCCCATCCCGAAATTGATCCAGCCGTGCGTACACCGCTCATGCTCCAGTCCGTCCTTGGCCTTGACGCAGCCCGCATTGCTTCTGCTTTCGTTGTTAAGCCTGCGACGATGGGCCAGCGGCTTACTCGTGCGAAAGCGAAACTGAAGAGCGACGCTATTATTTTCGACATGCCCGGAAAGGACGAATGGCCAGAGCGTCTTAAATCTGTGCTTGAAGCTGTCTATGCAGCTTATGGAAGTGGCTGGGATGATGTGGTCGGCGTAGATCCACGTCGGAAAGGACTGGCCGAAGAAGCCATTTTCATGGGAAGATTGATCTTACAGTTTATGCCAGGGGAATCGGAAGCGTTGGGGTTGATGGCGCTTATGCTGCACTGCGAAGCACGCCGCCATGTGCGGCGCAATGAGGCAGGTGACTATGTTCCAATAACCGAACAGGATTATTCCCGTTGGTCAATCCCGATGATTGAGGAAGCGGAGCATTGCCTCCGTGTTGCCGCGCAAGGGAACCGCATCGGACGGTTCCAGCTTGAAGCGGCTATTCAATCCGTGCATGCCCAGCGTGCCTGGACTGGGCGAACGGAATGGGAAGCAATCGCGTTGCTGTACGAGGGGCTCGTGGGTATCGCTCCAACGATCGGCGCAATCGTCGGCCGGGCGGCAGCCGTTGCTGAGGCGCGTGGGGCCGAAGTGGGGATGGCACTGCTGGAAGAAATGCCGACCGAAGCGGTCAAGAGCTATCAACCTTATTGGGCACTGAGCGCCCATTTGCTCAAGCGGATGAAGAGGTTCGAAGAAGCCCGAACCGCATACAGCCGTTCCATCGGACTGTGTATGGATCCTTCCATTCGCGTGTACCTGGAGAAGCAAGCTGGAGAATGTTAGTCAAGTCTATCTTCTCTAGCTTCGATCTCGCCATTCATTTGTTCGGCATAGGCACGTATTAGATCGTAATCGTGATTAAATTCAGGTTCTGCCATCTGTGAAGTTTCTTGTTCTTGAGAAATAGTTGTCTCATCCTTCAAATTGCCCACCCCTTCCTTTATATGGGATTAGGTTTACCTATATCCGATTTGTTATCCATTCCCTGTCTTGGAGCGATTTAGAAGGCAGATAGGCAATTAGGCAGTTATTCCTCTAAGTACATCATTTTAACGGTCATACCGCCATCTATCGTCAAGTTCTGGCCCGTAATGAATCCAGCCTTCTCGCTAGCCAAATAAAGACAAGTCTCTGCAACATCTTCAGGCCTGCCTACTCGGCCTACTGGATGCTGGCTTTTATCCACTTCCGTGTGGGAAAAGCTGCCCTCATCCCTTACTTCAATCCACCCTGGAGATATCGCGTTGACACGAATACCGTAGCCGCCTAAACTGATGGCCATCGCATGGGTCAGTGCAGAGATGCCTCCCTTGGAGGCTGAATATGCCTCGGTATTAGGCTCAGACATAACAGCTCTAGTTGACGAGAGATTAATGATGGCGCCGCCTCTGTCTTGTGCTTTCATGATGCGGGCTGCAGCCTGTGAACAGTGAAAAGTACCTCCCAGATTTACGGAAATGACCCGCTGAAACTGCTCAGCGCTAAGCTCCAATACATCGGTATTGTGCATGATCCCTGCATTATTCACCAACACATCGATGCTTCCCAAAACGGAGGACGTACGTTCCATCCATTGCTCAACCTCCTCAATCTTGGAGACGTCGACCTTCATGAAGAGTGCATTATCCGCAAAAGGGCGTAGAAGCTCTATTGTCTCTAATCCTCGATCTTGATGAATATCCGCTATGGATATGCCATACCCTTTTTGTGCAAAAGAAAGTGCAATGGCTCGTCCGATGCCCTGACCTCCGCCCGTAATGACTGCGATTTTTCGCATATGAATCACCTCTATCCCTATTTTCCAACAGTGTAACACAACTGATGCTTTAACATACCTGTTCCCTCTTGACTCTGACACTAATGTTAACGTTTATACTGAGATTATCTCGAGTAGAAATCTGCCTGAAAGGAAGTATGATACGTTATGACGATTACGCCACAAGAAGAAATCATGATTAAAGCTCTTCGTGAAGCAGCATTGCCTCCATTATTTGTGCTCATACGAATTAGAAATGAGATTGCAAATGACACTATCAATGTCGAGGAGAGCCGTAGAGATGACGTGGTGAAAACATTAGAACAATACATCGCCCCACTTTGGGAAGATTATCATAAAGATCGAAAATGAAAGCCGCTGAAGGATGCGGTGGCAAGTGATCGTTTAGATCTTATTGCTTCTTATTGCTACTGCACAATTAGTATAAAATGGATGAAAGATTACAGAGACCTTCAGCCTGTTGCTGGGGTCTTCTTTGTCACTTAAGGAAAAATATGGTATGTTGTGAATAATTGAAATACCGTATTGACCAATAGGAGTGTGATGACAATGCAACAGGCATCTGATTATCTGTTTATGGGTTCTTTAATTTTTTTGGTAATAAGTGTCCTCATATTTTTTGTGGGAAGTGGAGGCATGTCTAGTTATAACAATGTTTCCAATGCCACAGGTGCTTTAACAGATTTACAAATGAATCATGATCACAAAAAAATGTTAGACACGCAAAACAACCGGTTAGTTAGACTTTTTAAATCCTATCTATTTTGGATTCCTGTGGCAGGAATCATTGTTTCTATTGTGTTATCTAAAATGTAGGGGGCGCGGATCCCAGTATTTTGAATATTTGTAGGAAGTATCATATTTCTTTCCAATAATCATTAGCTCAGAAAAATGGAAAATATGAGCAAATGATTGTTTCGGAACCTCTTTCCAAACTGATAAGCTGAGTCTGAGCTTGGGTGAGGCGAGGGGGGATGCGTAAACTTGTAAGCGGTTTCTGATACGTTATAACAATTCTACGTGGGAGGAATTACATTGAAAAAAAGTGTTTCGAAGGTAACGAGTTATGTATTATTGTTTGCTTTGGCGCTATCTATTATCGCAAGCGGAGTGGCCAGTAAAGCCGTACACGCTATCGGTGTTACGATCACGGGCAGTGGAGGCTGGAATGAGACGGCCTATGTAGAATGGTCACCTATAAGCAATGCTCAAGGTTATAATGTATATGTTAAACCTGCAAGTGCCGCAGATTCTCAATATGTACAAATTGATACACAATTAATCCGACAATACCCATCCAAATGGCGAGCTGATGCTGTAGGGCTTGCAGCTGGAAATTATGTAATGAAAGTAGAAGCCGTACTGTCTGGCGGTTCAAAAGAAAGTACGATTACAAATACGCTCTCCGTATCGGCACATGACAGATCTGGTTTTGCTTTTTCCAGTGACTCACCATTCGGCACAGGTTCAGGCGCTTATAATGATAATGGAACACTTAAGAATGGTGCTCAAGTTATTTATATAACTTCTGCGACTGCACAAACAGTATCTCTTGATGTGATAACTAGCAGCTCAGGTACGAAACAAACAGGCGTTGGATTAGGTGCTATTATGGCACTAAGACAAAAAGGGTATGATAAGACACCACTTGCCATCCGATTTATTGGAAAAGTGACAGATGCCAACATGAGTGGACAACTGAACAGCAGTGGATTTCTTCAAGTAAAAGGTAACGCCAATTATGCGGAAATGAATATTACCTTAGAAGGTATCGGACAAGATGCTTATGCGTATGGATGGGGATTCTTACTTAGAGCTGTTGGTAATGTAGAAGTAAGAAACTTTGGTATCGCGTTATTTCCTGACGATGGCGTTTCACTTGATACAGGTAATGTGAATGTTTGGGTGCATAATAATGATATTTTATATGGAAAAGCAGGCGGAGATGCTGACCAAGCCAAAGGCGATGGTTCAACTGACCTGAAAAAAGGATCAACCTATCTGACAATCTCATACAATCACTATTGGGATTCGGGAAAAGCGGCTCTAGTCGGTTTTGATGATTCGGCAGAATTCTTTGCAACATTCCATCATAACTGGTTTGATCATTCAGACTCTCGTCATCCACGTATACGAACAGGATCTATTCATATTTATAATAACTTCTTTGATGGCGTCTCCAAATATGGTACGGGTGCTACAACAGCAAGTAATGCCTTTGTAGAATCAAATTATTGGAGAAATGCTCATAATCCAATGATGATTTCTTTACAAGGCACGGATATTAAAGATGGTGTTGCTAATGGCACATTCTCCGGTGAAGCAGGAGGCATGATTAAAGCCTACAATAATACGATTGATAATCCGAATAGTCTCATTTATGCAAATTCCAACGCAGGAACAGCTCCAGCTAATGCAACATCATTTGATGCCTACTTAGCTTCATCTAGAAATGAAACAGTTCCCAGTTCATACAAAACATTAGTAGGTGGAACAGCTTATAATAACTTTGATACATTGAAAGATACGGGAGTAACTGTAGCGAACATTGATGCTGTCAGCACGGTTGAACAAGTGGTTACTGCAGAAGCTGGACGCCTAAATAAGGGAGACTTCACATGGGATTTTGTTGATTCCGTTGATGACAGCTCGTCCACCCTTAATTCACCACTGATGACCAAAATACTAAATTACACATCTCAACTTGTATCAGTAGGTGGTAATTCAACACCTCCAACGGGTACTCCAGCACCAACGTCTACACCAACAACTACACCGGCACCAACAGCCACACCAACAACTACACCAGCACCAACGTCTACACCGGGTACATCCATTGTGCATAACTTTACCACAGACGGCAAAATAAGCAGCTTCTTCACAATTGTTGGGAACCTTTCAACGAGTAAAGGAACAGTGGTATATAATGGTTTAACACTAACGCAATGTTTAAAAATAGAAAGCTCAACCAGTGTGGGGTTTACCACTACATCAGCTAAAACATTAACATTAGTGTTTAATCCAGCAAATGGACTCAAAGTTAAGATAGACGGAACAAGTTATGCAATGACCAATGGCATTGTCAGTGTTTCACTTGCACCAGGCGCACATACCATTATCAAAGAGGATGTTACAAATCTTTATTACATGAAGCTAGAATAGAAGTTAATAAAGGCTGCCGACAGTATCGCGATATTCGCATATTGTTGGTAGTTTTTTTTTGCATAACCACCGAACGGGTATGAAAATGGGATAACTTTACAATTCCATTTTCACTCTTTATAATATAGGAATATACGTTCCTGTTAAGGGGGTCTTGAGTTGATAAAGAGTAAAGAGGATATTATTGCTCTTATACGTGCGGATGAATGGATGATGGACATCCTCAGGGCTGCTCGGTCCCTACAGCTTCCCGATTGGTGGGTGTGTGCAGGCTTCGTTCGGTCAAAAATCTGGGATACCCTTCATGATTATGAAGAACGAACGCCACTCTCCGATGTAGATGTCATCTATTTTGATGCTTCAAATGTAAATGAGGATACTGAAAAACAATACGAGGAACAGTTAAATCAAATCATACCAAACATTCCTTGGTCCGTTAAAAACCAGGCAAGAATGCATGTGGTCAATGACAATCCTCCCTATTCATCTTCTACTGATGCAATGTCCAAGTTCCCTGAGACAGCAACAGCTTTGGGGTTGACGTTAGACAATCAGGATCATGTACGGTTAACTGCCCCATGTGGAATTGACGATGTACTTCAAATCATAATTAGGCCAACCCCCTATTTCTTAGAGAATAAGCATCTTGCTGCAATATATGAAAAACGAATCGTACAAAAGAACTTTAAAGGCAAGTGGAATAAAGTGACTGTGATTTCGCACAAGTGATGTTCTCATATTCCCGAAGATAGTGGACGCATATGATACAGTTGAACATCTACAACAAAAAGTCGCATTTGGAGTTCTTTCAAACCCAATGTGGAGAATAGTAGAAATGTTAGGGTTGATACTACTGGGCATAGTCGTTTATTTTACTTGGAGGAAACTGGTTGCGAATAGAGTTGGGGGAGTGGAGAGGAAGTAGAAGTAGAAGTAGAAGTAGAAGTAGAAGTAGAAGTAGAAGTAGAAGTAGAAGTAGAAGTAGAAGTAGAAGTAGAAGTATAGATTGCCGAGCCAGCATGGTGATTTGTTAGGTAGGAAGTTTCGTAAATCTCCTGTACGCCAGATGAATAAATGGATTTCCTACAGTTAATTTCTCGGATTTTTCAACCAAATCCAGAATAGATGGAGAACCTGCAGTTAATTTTAACCATTTTACCCAACCTGAACAAAAGAGGCTGTTTTACCTACATATTTTACAGTTAAATTGAATTTTTCGGGTAATTGCACATAAATAGCTGTATATTTTCCAGTTAATACAAATGTGTAGTGCATTAGCCTCTGCTAACCTACAAACGCCACCAACACCGTCCGAGCGCCAAAGGAGCATTCCAATGAACTTATCTGATCTTCAGAAACATCTACCATCCCTGGAGAACGTGACCGAAATTTCACGGATTACGAAAGGATTCTCCTTTGACAGCAAGTATTTCATATATGAAAATAGCGAAACGCCTCAATATGTATTACGCACGGCACCTCTGAAGCAACTGCCAAAAAAACGATCAGAATTTGAAGTTATTGCTAACGTATTTGATCGCGGGGTAAAAACTTCGAAACCCTTACAATTCGGTGCGATCGAGTCACTAGATATTTGTTACATGCTGCTGAGCTATGTGGAAGGGGAGGATGCTTTTGATATTTTGCCTTCCTTGTCGGATGATGAACAATACCAAATTGGCCTGCTAGCTGGGGAAGAGCTGCGTATCATGCATGACATAGCTGCTCCTCACATAGAGGAAGACTGGTATGAAAAGAGATTCTCTAAACATATGCGTCAATATGAAACTTATCGCAATTGCGGAGTTAAGCTTGCCGAAGAGGATGAGATTATCTCCTTTATTAATCAGAATGCGCACTACATGGTCAATCGTCCCAATCGCTTTCAGCATGATGATTTTCACACGAGCAATCTACTCATTCACAATCGCAGCTACGCGGGGGTCATTGATTTTAACCGTTACGACTGGGGGGACCCATACCATGATTTTTTGAAAATCGCCTACTTTAGCCGCGAGGTTAGTATCCCATTCTGCAGGGGGCAAATACGAGGTTACTTTAATGGCACTGTTCCAGATGAGTTCTGGCATTTGTATGCGTTGTACACGGCTATGATTATTTTCCCGACAGTAACTTGGACGCTGCAGGTGGTTCCCGAGCAACTTGAATCCATGTTGGGTCGAATTCGGGTTGTGTTAGAGGATCATCAAAACTTCGAAAAGTGTATGCCCATTTGGTTTACTTCGTGAGTGGAGGAATGTTGTTGTGTATGAACAGGAGGTAACCATCCGTCCATATCAAGATTCAGATGCGGAGTCTATTGTCGCTATTATTAATCGTGATTCCCTGCATTTACAAAATGGTATGCACATTCATGAATTTGAACGGTTTTTGGATGAGCCAGGTGCAAGGACCCGTGAGCATACATTTGTCGCTAATCTTCATGATCAAATCGTAGGCTATATCTCGCTTTGTTTCGTTGAGACAACGAATGGCAGGAAGGTCGATAGCTTCTCAGCAGTCGATATCCCTTGGCGCCGCAAGGGGATTGGAACAATCCTATTCCAGTTTATTCTTAACCATTTGAACGCAGTTGTCAGTCAAGAGGATCGAACGATTCATTTCGTGCTTCGCGTAGATTCACGAACGACAGGAATGCTTGAATTAGCACGTTCACATGGTATGGAGAAGAAACATACGTTACTGCTGCTTCGAAAAGATGACCTTGTGCATATACGTAATTGTTATGTTACTCCTAACTATTCTTTTAAATCGCCGACATTACAGCAGGCAGATGCCTGGGCTTCCATTTACAATGATGCTTTTCAAGGTAAAAAAACGGTCGAAAGTGTGGTCTACGAGCTCGAAGGTGCTAGTCATTCTGACTTAAACATATTGGCATTTCATCCGGGTGAGGATGAACCGGTCGCTTTCATTTCTTCGCAATTAGTTGGCGACAGAGGGGACATCGCTACCATCGCCGTTAAACAGGACTATCAAGGTAGAGGGATAGGGCATGCCTTACTTATCGAAAATCTGCTTCGATTAAAAAATGCGGGAGCCAATGAGATAACACTAAGTGTCAATTCAGCTAATTTGAAGGCGATTAGGTTGTACGAAAAAGTAGGGTTTACCACCTATGCGACACGTAGTTATTTTTTTAAACAAATAAGCCCTGCCCTTGAAGTACCACTAAGCTCTAAATAGCAACAGATAGCTCCTGTCAACTGGCATATACAAGCTTATCTTACATACAATGGAGATGTACAAGATACCGCTTGACTATGGGGGAGCTATGAAGCCAAAAACGCTCATGATTTTACAAATCGCTGCAACGTATATGGGGACTGTGGTAGGGGCGGGATTTGCCTCGGGGCAGTCCATTATGCATTTCTTCACCATCTACGGAGCCTATGGCGGAGTTGGCATAGGGATTGCAACGGCTTTTTTTATATGGATTGGGACGAAAATGATGGTCCTCGCGCATCGACTTAAGGCGTCTTCTTATCAGGAGTTGAACGATTATTTATTTGGCAAGTTATTTGGCAAAGTCGCGAATACCTTGACGTTTATCATCCTATTCGGTGTGACCGCTGTGATGATGTCGGGGACTGGCTCTATTTTCGAGGAGCAGTTGAGACTGCCCTATCAATTTGGGGTCATCATTAGCATGTTGCTATGCTACTTGGTCATGAGCAAAGGAATGCATGGCATTCTAGCGGTTAATTCACTTGTAATGCCGTTGATGCTTTTTTTCATGGTGCTTGTGATCATCCGAGTTGTTGGCATAGATGGGATTGGGGAAGCGACGAATTGGCAAGAACTAGAAACCAGCACCCATTTGAAATGGATCATGAGTCCACTTACGTATGTAGCCTTAAATTTTGCTTTTGCCCAAGCGGTCTTGGTGCCGTTAGGTAGTGAGGTGCAGGATGAGAGCATTCTGAAGTGGGGCGGCCTATGGGGTGGCATTGGGCTTGGTGTTATGCTATTGATCAGTCACTTTGCGATACATTCGCGGATGCCGGAGATTTTGAATTTTGAAATTCCGATGGCTGAAATAATACGAGGTTTTGGACGGTTCTTCCATGTCCTATTCATCGTCGTTATTTACGGGGAAATTGTTACGACGTTAATTGGAAATGTGTTCGGCATCACCCGACATATTAGGCGCATATATCCACTGCCACACAATTGGGTAGTTCTGGCTATTTTGCTGATCTGTTTATTAATCAGTCAGGTTGGTTTTACTTCGCTTCTTACCTATCTATACCCACTTTTCGGGTATATGGGGATGATCCTGCTTATTTTTCTAATAGCAAGGCCTATGCCTGGTAAATAATTTAACATCATAGATGAAGGAGCTTTCTTAATGTTGGTTCAAAACATAGCTAATTTGGAAATCCGCCGTTTAGGGCACAGGGATGTTCCAGCTATTCATGCGCTTATGGTTGACGTTGTATCTCGTCTCGCTTCACAAGAACATTTCGCGATGGGCGATGAACAGTACTTAAACACGCATATCGAGGAAAACGGTGAAACCTACGGTGCTTTTCTAAATGGGGAGCTTATGGCTTATTCCATTCTGGCGTTCCCTGGTTCGAGTGAAAGCAATTTGGGCAGGGAGTTCGGGGTGCCTGAGTCAGATTTATCATACGTAGCGATTCTCGATGCAACGATTGTCCACGAAACCGTTCGTGGCCGGGGATTGCAACGCTATTTCCATGAATTACGGGAACAACGTGCCCGAGAATGCGGCAGCCGATACCTCTATTCCACTGTTCATCCCGACAATGTGGTGAGCAAACATAATTTAGAAGCGGCAGGGTTCGTCCTTCAATTTACCCGCCCAATGTACAATGGGAAGCCAAGGCACTGTTATGCCAAATGGTTAAATGGGACAGGTTAGTTGAAGTGAATTGTAATATTCTGTACAATCATATGGGTAGATGTGCTTACCAAATCTATTTGAAACGGAGAATGGACAATGATCAGCAAAGTCGGTCAAATTATGCTGTATGTGAATGATCAAGACGCATCATTGAAATTTTGGACGGAAAAATTGGGGTTCATCCTTGTTTCGGAAGAAAATCATGGGCCAATGAAATGGTTCGAAATTGCTCCAAAGGATGATGCCCAAACGAGTATCATACTCCACAATAAAGAGCTTATTGCCCAAATGCAGCCGCAACTAAACCTGGACACGCCTTCGCTATTGTTTTTCTCTGAAGATCTTGAAAGCCTATATGCCGAATTCAAAGAGAAAGACATTACCGTTGGTGACCTTGTAACAATGCCTACGGGAAGAGTGTTTAACTTCGCGGATGACGAAGGAAATTACTTTGCAATTCTGGAAAAGAAATAATTTTTCCTACCATGTATAAATGGCATTCATTTAGGCAATACTAGCTTTTATTGCGTAAAATGAAATTAGAAGTAAACCTGTTTACCGGATAATGTTCGAATTATAAAATGTATCCATATTGGAATGAAAATTGTTGAAGTATTGCCTGCAATATGTTTAATTTCTCCTTTCGGATAAACGCAAGAATGAAGAAGCTGTGATCATAGATCCAGCTTTTTTTGTGCTTTCCAAGGATGGAATGGGAAGAGTCAGACAAAACCTGCTGTCATATGTTAAAATAAGGAAAAGTTAGAAGCGAATAGAACGTCTATCGGAGGTGTACAATGATTTACTTGGAAACAGCGAGATTACGATTACGCAACTGGGTAGAAACTGATCTCGAACCATTTCGTCAGCTTAATGCGGATGAAGAGGTGATGACGTATTTTCCTAAAACTTTATCGAAAGACGAAACAGATACGTTCTATAGATCTATTTTATCAGAATTTCAAGAATGCGGATTTGGGTTATATGCCGTGGAAGTAAAAGAAAACCAAGAGTTTATCGGGTTTATTGGATTTCACAGGGCCAACTTGGAGTCTGATTTTACCCCATGTATCGAGATTGGATGGCGGCTGAAAAAAGCAGCCTGGGGAAAAGGCTATGCGACCGAGGGGGCCGAGGCCTGTTTGCACTATGGATTCAAGGAATTAGGTTTTCCTAAAGTGTACAGTTGGACAGCGGAGATCAACAAGCCTTCGAGCAATGTGATGAACAAGATCGGCATGCAGTTTATTAAAATGTTCAACCACCCGAAGGTGGGGTTGGATAGTGCTTTGTGTAGACATGTTTTGTATACCAAGGTTGCACAGCAGGAGGACTATGTTTTTAAAAATAAGTAAAGTGACGTTAGCGATGGTTATTATTTGTATCGCACTTTATAGCACAGTGACTCAAAACTTTGAAGTCATGCCATATTTAATGTTATGTCTTTCTGTATTCAGTTTAGTGTTGGGATTAATCGAGTTTCAAAGAACTCGAAAGGGCTTTATAGGTTATATTTTTATGATTTTATCACTATGTATTATGTTTACCTCCATAAAGGGCTTCTTGATCGGTTAGCACCCAACCATGTTATATATAGTTAAAGCAGTTTTAGAACTAGGGATATCCAATTAGCAGATTTCACACATCGTGAAGGAGTTGACCTTCGTATGACTGCCCATTTACCGCGAAAGATCACAAGAAGAGCCTTTTTGAGCACATCGAGCAAAGTTGTACTAGGCGTGTCTGGCGTGTTGCTTGGGGATACAGCGTTGTTTTATTACGGAGCGGTTCATGGGAAAAAGCTGGATAATCCAGACACACGGAAGATTCCGTCTAGTTTCGTAAAGGTTGGCGCAGTAGAGCAACTACACGCGATAACTGGCTATGAGAAGGTTTTTTATACCGCTACGATCGAAGATGCCTGGGTAAAGACGCCTAAGCAGGGCTTCGTCTATGTGACCAAGGATGAGCGCGGCGCGCTTGTTATCCTTTCACCGGCATGTACGCACCTGGGCTGTTCGGTAGAGCCAGCAACAGAAGCGCAACGAAGTCGGAAAAAGGAGCTCTTCTTCTGGTGTCCCTGTCACGGAGCCGAATTCGATATCGTGGGAACGTCTGTCGGTATGGGGCTGCCGGAATTAGAAAGGTATAAACCACTCCTCATTGAAGGTGATGTGTATGTGGATATTTCGACACCTGAGAAGCGAGCATGATTGTATGCATAAAAAAAGGAGCTAGGCGCAGCCGCGCCAGCTCCTTTTCCACTTCCGAAACAGCCTCTTCAGCATGACTGCTTAGGCATTTCTTCTTCGTGCCCAAAACTGCTTCCATTGAAAATAGATGAAGCATCCAAAGCAAAATCCACATAAAGCGAGCACGACAGCTATGGTAAGCATGCTTAGTGCGATATAGGCAAGTGTCGTAATTTTTAAAAGCAAAGCCGTAAGGGTTACGATAAGAAATAGGATAGCTAACAAGTTGTTGAAACGAAGCAACTCGCGGCTTTCCGTTCGTGTGCTAACCGGAAAAAGTGGAGAGAACAGCCGCACAAATACATTGTATTTCACGCCATAAGTACGACTAATCAGCTGAACAATTAACGGAAGGACGAGAATCCATAACTGCTGACTGAGAACACTGACCAGTATACTTAGTAGAATTCCTAGTTGATTACCCCGCACGCGATGCAAGGGAACTTCATCTACACAATCGTAGTCGCCACGCCAAAGTTGGGTTGCCATCTTCATCCTCCGTTCACAATGGATAGTTATTATGATCATTATACATTAATTCATAGTAATCTGATAGGAATAAATAAAATTATTTTTAACGCGGACTTTTCATAAACATACTCGGGGTCATGCCCTGCCATTTACGGAACTGATTCGTGAAATGATTATAATTTTGAAAACCAACATCGTAACAAACGTCCGAAGCACTGCGTCCCGTATGGGCTAGCATCATAACGGCTTGTTGGATCCGCATGCGATTCAGTGTATCGATAATGGAGTAGCCTGTGCTCTCTTTGAAAAGGTGAGATAATCTCGACGGGGAGAGACCGACGGTCTGCGCAAGATCTTCAAGCCGAATCTGTTCGCGCATCTGCCCAGAGAGTAGATGGAGAACCTCTTCAATGCGGGGATCCATTTTGCGTATGTTTTTCTGCGCCATGATGAGTAGGATTTCTCGCAAGGAGCTGCAACAGAGCTCGAACCAATACTCGCCGCGTTCCCGCGAATCTGCCAATATGCGGGTGAAAGCTAGGTGAATTCGCTCCTGGATGGACTCGTTCTCGATCATGACGAGGAGCTGATTCTCCTGAGGAAGCAAGTTGGTTTCAGAAAGTGTAGAGGGGAAATGTGCCCATACGAATTGCCAGGTGTGGTTTGTCAAAGTGCCATAGTGTTGGGGAGTTCCAGGTGCTAATAAAACGAGGGCTCCCTTCTTACAGACATGTTCTGTACCTTGGTAGTTAACAAAGCCTGCTCCTTCTAGTGTGAAAATTAACAACCAATCATCCCGACCTTGAGGACGTTTAGTCACATACGTATCTGATTCTATGTAATGGCCGGCGAACAACCCATTTGCATCCAATATCATGTTGGATAATCCCTTCTTTACCTGTTCAAGATAGATTTCATTATAACATGAAATAGCAGGATTGTAGGAATCATTAGCAAGATTATTACTTCTATGTAACCGGTTATTTCGATATGCTAAAGACAAAGAAATAAAGGTTCACTTGGAGGGAATAAGGATGACACAATCACTAATTAAATTGACGAAGGAACAAAAACAGCATTTTGAAACCGAGGGTTACGTGATCGTGAAGGGGTTATTTTCAGAAGCGGATTTGGCTAGAATCGATGAAACCTTCGAAGCGATCAGCAATCAGACGGTTCCAGGATATTTCGAACCTGATCTATCGACAGAGGTCGTCGACCCTCTGAAACGCTATCCGCGTGTCATGCACCCGCATCGGTTTAATGAGACAGCGAAAACGTACATGCTGCATCAGCCCGTGTTAGAAGTTCTAGCAGATTTGTATGAAGAAGAAGCACTCGCTGCACAAAGTATGTTTTATTACAAACCACCTGGCTCCCGGGGGCAGGCGCTTCATCAGGATAACTTTTATTTACAGGTGGAACCAGGCAATTGTATTGCAGCATGGACAGCCATTGACGCGGCTGATGAGGAAAATGGCGGATTACTCGTTGTACCGAAAACGAATGCCCTCGAAATCTCATGTCCCGACATCGCAGATTCTAAGGAATCTTTTACGACCCACTACGTGAAGCCGCCGAAGGACGAGAAGGCTATGCCGGTCATTATGGACCGGGGGGATGTCCTCTTTTTCAATGGCAATCTGATTCATGGTTCTTATCGAAATAAGACCAAGGCTCGCTTCCGCCGCGCGTTCATCTGCCATTATGCCAATGCCTCTGCGACGCATATTAGCAATCATTATCGACCGTTGTATCGAGCCAATGGGGAAACTGTCTCCTTGGAGATTAACCCGAGTGGCGGTCCTTGCGGCGATGAATTTGAGACAGTATACCCACATTAATTAGGATTAACGGAGGATAGGAATCGTTTCTAGGGCATAGTTTATGTCCTGGGAGCGATTTTTTTTGCAAAGGTGCGGGGATTCCATTGGATTTCGCTTGACAGGCTTATTAGATCAATTTAATCTAAAGGAGCTAGTTAAACGTTTAACCGATGGAGCTGAAACACATATGAGCAGACCCAAACAAGTCACAATTGTAGAAGTGGCAGCAGCAGCTGGGGTATCGATTGCCACGGTCTCCAATGTGCTGAATAGAGGTGGAATCCGTTCGTCGAAGGAGACGATTCGCAAAGTCGAACTGGCAGCCGAGCAATTAGGATATCGACGCAATACCATGGCAGCAGGGTTAAGTCGGAACAAAACTTTTGAAATCGGCCTCATTGTTCCTGGATTGACGAGTTATTACGGACGGTTAGCGGAGTATTTACAATTGGAAGCTCACCATGCGGGCTATCATTTATCCGTTTTTTCTTCAGGAGGATTCGATCCGACGATTGAACGTAGAAATCTAGAAGTGTTACTGCAGCGAAGAGTGGATGGACTCATCTGTCATGGCTTAGCGATGGGAAAGGATTCCACACGCGCTATCGTTAACAGCGGAACGCCGCTAGTGCTCATTAATGGCTGGGGATGGCCCGAGGATATTGCCGTTGGTGCTGTAAATTTAGGCTTTGCCGAGGCATGCAGACAATCAACGAAATTGCTTGTGGATCGTGGCTGTGATGAACTCATCTACGCGGGCAGCAAGATCTCGAATGTGATTGATGAACAGCGTCGTAATGGATTTCATCTGGGTTTACAACAACTGTCCGTGGAGATTTCCCATCGTATCGTCGAAATGAAGGAACTGGACGTGGACGCATTTCTCCAAGAGGTGGTGGCGGGGCCAACACAGCGAACGGGGATCGTCGCCTTTGACGATCATGTTGCATTAAAGCTGCTTTCGGCTGCCAATAGGCAAAAGATCGACTTCCCGAACCGATTACAAATGATCGGTATTAATAACGACTATATGGCTATGCAAAGTTACCCTGGTATCTCTAGCTGGGACATTCCTTATGAGCTTCAGGCGCAAATGGCTATCCATAAATTGCTGCATAAGTTTGGACATACCGTAGAGGCCAGCGAGGAGCGAGAATTTGAAGTTCCGCTTATTTTTATAGAACGAGAAACAACTCGCATCTAAGCATAAGGAAGAGACCTGACATGTGGACTACCGACGTGTCAGGTCTTTTTGTTACCACATAAGAATTAATAAGTTTCCGATACTCGGAAGAACAAATTCTTATTGGCGATAAAAACAACATTTAAACGCGGTCGCTCCTCCTCGAAGGACTTCGATAGAAGTTTTTCTCATAAGTATTCCTTCAGCAACGCTCGGAACACGGGATCAAGTGACTTCGCCATGCGTTGGAAGCCAAGATCTGTCGGATGAACACCGTCAACCGTACAATCACTATAGTCGTCGCCAAGCAGTGACATGCCATTGAAGAAGTGGAGCTGGGCGTCACCTTCTTGTTGCAATCGAGCAATGATGTCTTGTTGGACCTTTCTTCACTGATCGGCAGTAGGCGGCGAAGTGAGCAAGGAGCTGCTCGCAGGCTCGTACACCTTCAGCATGACCTACAGTGGCGTGTATAAGGAAGTTGTTGGTCAGACAGCAACGAATCCGCTAATCATTTTCCAAATATAACATGAACCTTAAACACCCTTACTTGCAGTGATGCCAGCGTAAGGGTGTTTCTTATTATGTAGCATAAGGTTAAAATTGTAGTATAAAATTTCCAACAAAGTTCTGCATTTTAACCACTATTTCTTGAATGCGTCTGCTAGTTTCACTAGGTAGTTGGTTCTATACTAAGAACAAGTAAACGCTATCATTTAAATAAGTGTTAGGCAGAACAGAGTTTACGGAACGTATAAATAGGAGGGGTAAATGAAATGAAAAAATTAGTAGTTATTGGTCTTGCCGCTACAATGGTTGCGCTTACAGGATGTTCGGATAGTAAAACGACAACACAGACAAGCACGCCGACAGGATCGACCAATGCGTCTGCTACGGCTAAACCTGAGAAGCTGACGTTGAACTGGTCCGTCACTAGCGGAAATCTTGCGAATGTGAATTTGCCTGCCGCAGACAAAGATTTTGTTAAGAAGGCCATTGAAGAAAAGTTTAATGTTGATCTCAAGATAGATTATATGATGAACGGTAAAGAATACTATGACAAGTTGAATGCAACGATGGCGGGCGGCAATGTGCCAGATATGTTCATCTCTGGTGGTGCAGAGTCCCAAAAGTATATTTCGGATGGAATCACTGGTAACCTTGCCCCATTCTTAACGAAAGCAGCTGTACCGAACTATTTCAAATGGGTATCTGAGGATGAAGTCAATGCCTACCAGATTAAACAAGGTGAATTCTTCCGTGGTATGAATATATTCCCACGTAATACGTATGCAGCTTGGCATATTCGCCAGGATTGGTTAGATAAGCTTGGATTGAAAGCGCCAAAGACATACGATGAATTAACGAAAGTCATGGTAGCCTTCACGAAGAATGATCCAGACGGTAATGGTAAGAATGATACGTTTGGTCTCTCAGCAGCAGGAAATGGTGCTAACTTGCCGTTTGATTTCCCGCAATGGTTGAATAACGGTCTTGTAGCTGACTTCATGATTGCGAACAATACGTATATCGATAACCGGACGGATCTTAAAGTGGAGAAAGTCATTGATCAAGTCGTGGATTGGATTAATCAAGGCGTTGTAGATCCGGACTGGTTCTTGAATAAACCGGGTGCACAATTGGATAAAGCGTCACAAGGTAAAGTAGGTATGTACTTCTCTGGAGATAAGACTACCATCCTAGATAGCAATCCGACAAGCGTGGCGAATCGTTCTAAAGCATTAGATCCTAAAGCGAATTGGGTACCGATCTTCCCGCTAGATCAGCCGATTATTTGGAAAAATAACGTTGCAGTTGACACGATTTTGATCAGTAAAACAACAGCTGAGAAAACACCTGATAAAATTAAACGTTCCATGGAAATTCTGAACTGGTTGACAGGCGATGAAGGCTTCTTATTAACACATTATGGTCAAGAAGGCAAACATTACACGAAAGATGGTAAGAAAATTACGTTGAATGTTGCTAATTTCGAAGCTGATATTGCGAAAGCCGGCAACTGGTTAAATGTGTACAATGCTTTTGTACCTGATGAGCCGAAGGTACTAGGATACGAGCTAGTAGATCCACGTATTAATGATCACGACCGTGCTATTCTGAAGACAGTTGAGTCTTACCCTAAGCATGATGCATTGCCTCCGGTTAGCTTGGTTCCGCCAGCTGGCATTAACATTGGTGATTTCCGTAAAGAGATGAGTAAATACCATATCAAAGGTGTTCTTGAAGATAAGAGTGGCAAGAACTGGCCGCAGTACCGTGAAGAGCTCATGACCAAATTCAAAGGTAGAGATATATTCACGGAGTACACGAAAACTTTGAATACAGCATTGAAGAATAAGCTTAACGATTTTAAATAGGAGAGTGAAGGCATCGAAGGGAACCCGGCGTTGTTCGTGGGTTTCCTTCTGTCTTCGGTCTGATAGAGACAGCTAGGAGGAGATGGCGATGGCGGAAACCATAGCTGCTAAGAACGATATAACGATAGCTCCACGCACGAGAGAAAGTAAATGGAAAAGTGTGTATCGCAGTAGATGGTTCTATCTCATGATGATACCAGGCCTTCTCTATTATGTCATATTTCATTATGCCCCAATGGCAGGCACGCTAATTGCTTTCCAGAACTACAACATTATGAAGGGCATTTGGGGAAGCCCTTGGGTTGGTTTCGATAATTTTAGAGTGATCTTTGATAGTCCTGATTTCATGAGAATCCTCAGAAATACATTGGAAATTAGTATTCTCAAAATTATTGGCAGCATGATACCCGACGTGATCTTGGCAATTATGTTAAATGAAGTTAGAGTTCGCTGGTTCAAGAGATGGGTACAAACGATTACATATGGTCCTTACTTCTTGTCATGGGTCATCATTTACGGCTTAGTGTTTTCTTTCCTTGCACCGAGCTCAGGGTTAATCAGTACGTTTGTGCGTGATATGGGTTGGGGACAAATTGATTTATTAACGAATAAAGACTTCTTCAGGCCACTACTAATTATCACTGAAATATGGAAAAATACGGGATTCGGAGCCATTATTTACATGGCTGCGCTTGCTACTATTAATCAAGAACTTTATGAGGCTGCCGTGGTCGATGGTGCCGGACGCGGACGACAGCTGTGGCATATTACATTGCCGGGTATCCGAGATGTATTTGTACTCCTGCTAATCATTCGAATTGGTGGGATCTTGGATGCAGGCTTTGATCAGATTTTCATATTCTTGAACGCACGTGTCTATGACACAGGAGACATCATCGATACGTGGGTTTATCGCTACGGTTTTGAACGGTTGGAGTTCGGTGTAGCGGCGGCGATGGGTGTTTTCAAATCCTTGGTCGGATTGATATTGGTACTCAGTGCGAATAAGGTAGCTAAGAAAATGGGAGGATCAGG
The DNA here is from genome assembly GCF_013141695.1 of Paenibacillus plantarum. Classification (GTDB taxonomy): domain Bacteria; phylum Bacillota; class Bacilli; order Paenibacillales; family NBRC-103111; genus Paenibacillus_E; species Paenibacillus_E plantarum. The sequence goes on along the minus strand of NZ_WHNY01000074.1, from coordinate 144,799 downwards.
CATATGGTAATGTCTTGCGTGATCCTTGAAGGGGAGTGGAGCTCTGATGTCATTCATCATTCATAAAACGAAAAAAGATAAAGTTATTGACGCGTGCATCTATACGGTACTTACCGTAGCCGCTTTGGTTACGTTATTCCCCTTGTACTATGTCATCATTGTATCCTTAACTCCTTATATTGAGGTTTTGAAAAATGGGGGCTTCGTCATATGGCCAGAGCATTGGACCTTGCAAGCCTATAAGGAAGTGTTCCAGTCGGCTCGTATCCCGCAAGCCTTGAAAATCACAGTTTTCATTACGATTGTGGGGACGACACTGAACCTTGTTGTGACTACGCTGCTTGCGTATCCACTAGCCAAGAAATCAGTTCCAGGACGCAATTTTATTCTCATGGCGATTTTCTTCACGATGATCTTTAGCGGTGGTATTATTCCGCTTTACATGGTGGTGCGCAGTATAGGGTTATATGATTCCGTCTGGGCACTCATCGTGCCAGGCATGGTATCAACCTTCAATCTACTGATCGTGAAGACGTACTTCGAGAATCTTCCCGTTGAAGTAGAAGAAGCGGCGAGAGTAGACGGTTGTGGCGAATTAGCAACGTTATGGCGAATCGTTCTCCCCTTATCCGCTCCGATTATGGCGACCATTGGACTATTCTATGGGGTTACGCATTGGAACGAGTATTTCAAAGGGATTTTCTATATCTCAGACAAAACGTTAATGCCGATGCAGGTTGTGCTTCGAAGTATGATTCAAACGCCGAATATTAGTACCGAGCTATCGCTGAATTCCTTAGTCTTGGATGCTTTGCCGCCAGAAACGATTAAGATGGCGGTTGTCGTTGTTGCTACATTACCAATGCTAATTATTTATCCATTCCTGCAAAAATACTTTGTAAAAGGTACGATGCTGGGCTCCATTAAGGGATAGAAAAAGAGGGAATATCCAATGAGAGTTGTCTATACAGTGAAGGGCCATATCGAACTTCTAGATCAGGAGGCTCCAACCATAGAGGACAATTATGTTATAGTGAAAACCATTTGCTCAGCGATTAGTCCTGGCACGGAAATCATGCTGAAAGACACGACGACCGTACCCAGTACACTTGGCTATAGTGCAATGGGCAAGGTGGTTGAAATCGGAGAAGGTGTGACACATGTACAAGTGGGGGATCGCGTTGCTTGTTATGGTTCCCCTTTTGTCCGTCACGCCGAGCTCCTGAAAGTACCTAAGCATCTTGTCATTCTTTTGCAGGATCAGGTTAGCGATCAAGAAGCCGCTTATGTTGGCCCTGGGGCGATTGCGATACATGCGCTGCGACAAGCGGATTTGCGCTTCGGTGAATCTATTCTCGTCGTAGGATTAGGTATACTGGGGCAGATCATTTGCCAAGTTGCTGAATCGTCAGCATATCAAGTGTTCGGATTAGATCTAATGAGGGAACGTGCAGAAAAGTTGATCGAATTCGGTTCACCCAATATGTATAACAACGAGGATGAGATGACTCGTCACATGACGAAACTGACAGGTGGCATTGGTGTGGATGTTGTCATTCTATGTGTCGGTGGTGGTCTCAGTGGGATGATCGACAAAGCACTTGGTTGGATTCGTGACAGAGGCAAAATCATTATAGTTGGCGATGTAGCGATGTCGTTCAATCGTGAACAGATGTTTCAGAAGGAAGCTCAACTGCTCATCTCTCGTGCAGGCGGGCCAGGTCGATATATGGTTGATTATGAGCAGAGAGGGATTGATTATCCCATTGGTTATGTACGTTGGACAGAAGGTCGCAATATGGCCGAATATATGCGATTGTTGACGCAAGGGAAGATTAATATTGCTCCACTCATTACGCATCGTCTGCCACTGGCGCGAATAGCGGAAGCCTATGATCTGTACAGTCATTCACCGCGCGAGGTGCTTGGCGTCGTTGTTACTTATATAGGGGAAATGGCATAGTTTTTAAAGCCCTCGTTGATCGAGGGCTTTAAGTATCTTGATATGGGCCAATTCGTTCTCTGCTACTAGTTAATTAGCTGGGAATTTTTTATACTTAGAGAGTGGTAAGAGGATGAGGACTATGCGGAGGAGAAGACTAGCATGATTCGTGGCTTAAAAGGGAGAAACTTGATTTCCAGCGTCAGTACGAAGCTCTTCATTCTTACCTTTATGTCCGTTATTGTTCTATTCCTGATTATTGGGATTTTCGGTTACCAACGATTGTTTGAGCCCATTAAGCAGAATAATGAGAAAGCGCTGCAAAGCTCTGTTGTCCAAGTGGAGAACTATATTAAGACGTTAATGAATAACATCCAGAGTCAGTTGATTTTCTTATCCACTCCTGCTTTATATGAAGTAGGTGAGCCGGATTTCACGAAGCTTATTGAAACCATTTTATCGTACCAAATGGATCTGCTTCATAGTATTTATGTAATTGATGAGGATAAGGTACGAGTAAGCGCTCCCTATGGTTATCAGTTCTATATCGATGGGCCAAGTATTGCCGAAATTAAATATCAGACGAGTACGACAGGTTTCTGGTGGAGTGCACCGCATTTGATTAATGATCATTATGTCATTACCGTGTCTAAGCGCATTGATAGTGGTCGTTTCGTTGCGATGGATATTAACCTAGGTGCGTTGATAGGACCCAAAATGCTGCAAGCAGAGCAAGGCACGGAACGACGCATTTATATATTTACTAGTGATGGGGAATTTCTCTCTACCAATACGAATCTGGTCTATCCCAAAGTGTATGTGAATCATTTGGAAATGAAGGATGCTTTACAGAAGATCACGCAATCTGCTAGGAATTCCTTCGACACCGTGAAGACTTCCACTGGGAACTATATGGTACTAAGCTCGAATCAGAATCAGTGGGATTGGTACGTATTCTCGGTTATCGAGGAGTCTCAAGCCTATCCGTTAATTAATTCGTTGAAGCAGCAGTTTGTATTTGTGGTATTCATCGCGATTATCCTTGCGTTTATTCTATCTGTATGGATAACTAGCTATATTCGGAAACCTGTGACGGCGATTACACGGCAATTAAAAGCTGCTGCGCGTGGTGAACTGGAAGCTCGCATTACACTGAATCGTAATGATGAGTTTATGCACATTGGTAATAGCTTTAATGGCATGATGGACAATATTCAAACGTTATTCAATGAATTACGCGTCTCTGAGGAGAAGAAACGACATCATGAACTTAAGGTACTGCAGTCGCAAATTCATCCTCATTTCCTGAATAATACGCTCAATGCAATCTATTGCTTAGGTGAGACAGGACAAACACAGGAAATGTGCGAGATGCTCCGGTCGTTGATGGGCCTGTTGCAATATTCGACGGATAAAGTTGGCGATGTTGTAACGGTCGCAGATGAATTAACGCAATTGGACAATTATGTGCAGATTATGAATCTTAGGTATGGAGACGTCTTTGAGGTGGATATTGCCGTACCTGAGATATACAACATGACACCGATCCCTAAGCTAACGCTAATTACGTTGGTCGAGAACAGTATTTTTTATGGACTCAGTAAAGAAGGGGTCAATCATATAATCGTTTGTGGTAAAGAGCATGAGGGAGCTGGTGTAGTGCTGGAGGTCTCCGATACTGGTCCGGGGATTGCGCCGGATAAGCTGAAGCTGCTGCTAGAGGATACAGGTGCTGCCAATGCAAATAAAGGTTTAAACAATTTAGGCATGCGGAATGTCCAAGAGCGATTGCGGATGACATTCGGGTATCAGTATGGGCTGCATTTTGAGAATGAACCGGATGAAGGGTTAACGGTAACGATTCATCTGCCGGCCGGAGAGCCGAAAGAGCAAGGATAGCGTCGGGGAGAGGGGACGAGAAGATCATGCTGAAAATACTGATGGTGGATGACGAGAAATGGGTGAGGGAGCGCTTTGCACAGCGTATTCCTTGGTCAGAGGGGGGATTTACGTTCATGGGCGCAGCATCTAGTGCCAAGGAAGCAATCAGCATGATCGAGCGGGAAGTGCCCCATCTGCTGCTTACGGATATTACGATGCCGAATATGAATGGATTGGAGTTAGCTGCCTATGTGCGGAAAAGATGGCCGCGAGTCCGAATTGTTATTTTGACGGCTTACGGTGAGTTTGAGTATGCGAGGCAGGCGATTGAGTTAGGTGTGGATAACTACTTAATTAAGCTCGCGCAAACCCCTGAGCAAATACTTGAAGCATGCCGCAAGGTGGCTGAGGACTTGGAGCAAGAGCTGGATATTGATCACAAGCTGGAGATGCAGCTTAAGCTCGAACGGGAGAAAGAGTGGGCGCGGAAACGCCAATGGACAGAGCGGTTGCTGGAGGGCGAGGGAAGTATGCATGAGCTTCCAGTGCCAAGTGAGTGGATTGCAGGTGTGGAATCGGCGAGTTATGTGGCGGGTATCATGATGGGTTGGCGTGTGACGGGGAGTTTAGAGCAAGGCCAGGCAACACTTGAGGAGCTCGTGCAGCTGCAATGCCAGCTAGCCGAAGTACTTGAAGCCAAACTGGATGCACAGGTGTTAGGCGATGGGAACGGATTGGCTATCCTGCCTATGCAACATAGCCAATTACTTCTACTTATCGGGTCGAAGCGTGAGGTACCTGCCTTTCATCTGAACCAACTAGCAAGAATAGTGCAAGAGATGGTAAGTAGCTTTGCTCCTGTGAAAAGCCTCGTTCACATCGGATCTGTTGAAGAGTTAGAGAAGCCAAAATGGACAGGGAAACAACTAGCTGACCTTATGCACAAAGGCAGGGATGGACTGGCTGCATATTTCTATTCTGAGGGTGAGAAGCCATCGATCGTACTACGACGACTCGATGCTCAGCAGACGAGGGAGTGGACGGCGGCTGTCGTCAAGGCTCTGCAGCGTGAGAATGTGGAGGCCTTCCGGGAAGCAGTATCCGTGATGATCACGCTCGGCGTGCCACCGGTTCATCCGGGGGATCTGCTCCGTCTGACGAGACAAATGCTGCAACCTGAACTTGTGCGACTGCCAGACGCAGTCGTTAACCGGTTAAGTGGCATCGATCGTCTGACGACGTGGAACGCGTACTGTGAGTGGTGGTTGGCAACCATTGATGCCATCTGCGAATGGTGGAATCAGCAAGCCCAGCCTCCGGTGACTGTACGCAAAGAGATCCAATGGATGTGCCGCTACATTCGCGAGCACTACCAAGCGGATTTGCAGCTGGCAGAGCTTGCCAAGCTCGTTCATATGCATCCCTCTTACGCGGGTCAGATGTTCAAACAGGAGATCGGCGAGAACTTTTTGGAATACGTGAACCGGGTTCGTATGGAGAAAGCAAGCGAGATGCTGGAGCGGACCACGATGAAAATATACGAGGTATCCGGCGCAGTCGGCATCTCCGACTATCGCTATTTTTGTAAATTGTTCAAGAGTCATACGGGGGTTACCCCTACGCAGTACAAGAGTAAGATGGGGTGAGTGGGGAACCCACTCACTGGGAACCGGGAGTTGGAAGCCCGGCAACGGGATGCGGGGAGCGGGAAACAAAAAACAGAAACCCATAACCCATAACCCGTAACCCATAACCCATAACCCATAACCCGTAACCCGTAACCCGTAACCCGTAACCCGTAACCCGTAACCCGTAACCCGTAACCCGCAACCCGCAACCCGCGCCTCGTCTTCATCCTTCAACCCGTGGTAGCCAGCGCACGTCCTCTTTCCTTGGTCCCCCTAATTCTCTCATCCCCCCGTAACCCGTCCCCGTCCCCATTCACACCTTCCACCCAGTAATAAATGTATTTCATGTAGCTAATTTTGCCGATTTAGTGGGAATTTGAAGAATAGATGGATTTTATGTAGTTAAATATACTCTTTAGTGGGATATTGGTCAGATTGATAGAAATTAGCTGTATGTTTTCCAGTTAAACTAAATTTGGAGCGAAATTGTTGAAATTTAGATGTAGTTTTTCCATTTATTTCGACTCTCGGAGCACAATGGGGGAGTATTATCGGAGCAAGACGAAGAGCCAATTATACTGGGAGTATTAATGCCCAGTAGTGATATATTCGTGTTAAAGTGCACGGAAAGCTGCAGATGGTGGTGTTTAAGCTAGGTGAGTGGGTGGAGTATATGTGGTCGGTGAAAGTGTTTAAATAGGATGAGTTAGGCGTATAAAATTAGACAGTCTCTATGATGCAAATCAGTAGGGACTGTTTTTGTTGAAAGCGTTATAATAAGGTAGATGTAGTCGTGCAGAGAGAGATAGATATAGATACGGGGGAACTGGCATGAAACTTTGGCGAGTCGTTCGGGAGAAGAAGTATTTGCTGCGCATTTTTCTGTGGATTAACTGCATTATCTTGCTCATCTTACTTTCATTTTCCAGCTTGATCTACGTGAATGTGGAGAAAAATGTGTTTCAAAGCGAATACGAAGGAAGCCAAAAGCTCTTGTCACAAATGAAGTACAATATCGATTATTTGGACACGATGATCAGTAAGCTTACCTTCTCTACATACGGCAATAATGATGTGAAGGCACTCATGTATTTGAATGATGAAGAGACGTATGATCATATGAATACGATTAATAAACTGAATGCGACCGTCGTTGCCAATTATCCATTCGTTCAATCGGTCTATGTCTATAACAACCATAAGAAGCTGTATTACTCCACATTTGGTGAGCTGTACCATAAGGATGCTGAATTAGATAAGGTTCTCGCAGAGAGTCCTCATATTACGCCATTGAAAGCGATTGTGCGGAAAATGCAAACCGGTGGCAGCAACGCTAAGCCTACCTACGATACCGTGCTGAGTTATGTCATGTTTGAAAATGTGGATGAAAAAGGTGTGATGGACGGCGCCATCATTCTCAACGTAAAATTAGACTGGCTCGTCGATAACATTCGAACGATTAACCAGTTTGACTCACGAACGCAAAGCGATTTATACATTATAGACAACAAGAATCAATTTATTGAAACCGATACCACCCCTTTGATCTCGGACAAGGCCTCGGCCGTTACGATTAAGCAAGCCTTTGAAACGTCAGTTTCCCAAGATCGGATGCATGCGGGAGAGCCGGCTGGATTTTACGAATCCAAAGTAAATGGTGAGAAGTTCATCGTCTCTTATATCTATTTGGAAAATACAGGATGGACGCTGTTGGAAGCGAAGCCGTATAAAGAAGTGTACGCGAATCTAAGGCAGCTGTTGGATACGATTTTGTTCATTACGGGAGCTGTTTTTGTCGGGGCGCTGCTCTTAACGTTATCTGTCTCTCGTGGCATATATCGACCAGTGAGAAGACTGATGGAACAGACGTCGCTCGGTGGATCGGGACGGGATGGTTTCCTGAAGCCTGGAGTGAAAGACGAGTTTTCCTATTTGACCGAGGTGTATCGGAAGTCGAGAGAACAGCTCTATGAATACAACCTTGAGAAGAATAATAATACGAGCATCATGAAGATTTACTTTTTGAAAAAGCTGATGTCAGATAGCTACAGTATGAATGCAGCTGAATTTGAAGATGTACTGAGGTTGTTGAATGATGCCCTAACGAAAGATAAACCGTTTTTAATCTGTGTGTTGCGGATCGATGAGTACAAGAAATTTCTAAGCCATAAAAGCTTGGCTGAAAGAGAGCTGCTGCGCTTCGCGATCGCCAATGTCACGACGGATGCCATATCTCAAATGGGGATGGTCGCCCAAACTGTGGATATGAAAGACGACTCATTCACGATTCTTTTGAACACGGCTGAAGGTCAAGTGGATTCCGTGGAACAAGTGGAACAAGCGCTGCGGGAAGCGCAGAACTACATTGCGAAGCACTACCATATCTCTTTTTCGGCAACGGTCAGCAACGTCATTACGGAATATACAGCGATTGCCGCCGCCTATAACGAGACCTTGGCTAACAGTTCTTATCGATATGTGTTTGGAACGAAATCTGTGATTACACAGGTACGTATTGACGAGAATACGGGGAGTGTGGATGTAGAGCAAGTGTTGGTATTGGTGAGCAAATTTACAGATGCAGTGCCTAAGGGGCATGCGATCAAAACAGAAGAAAGACTGCGCGATGTATTCGCTCATATTCGCAAACTGGATTATGGCAGCATCATGCTGGTCAGTATGCAGGTAGTGCACCATTTGAAGAAGACGATTTTTGAGATGAACCGTACGAGTAAGGAGCCAATTGCTGTTCCCCCTAGGCTGATGAGTCGCGAGCTGTATGAGGAGGAAACGATTGAGCAATTCGAGGGACTTCTGCTGGAAGCGGTACGCGCCATTCATAGTGAAGGTGAGGAAAAAGGCATCCAAGGCAACCAAGTTGTCGCCGACACGATAAAGGAAATCATCGATTCCAACTATTTCGACTCTTCTCTCTCCGCTGCAAGTATTTCTGAAATGATGAGACTGCCTGCTTACAAGTTGAGCAAAATATCCAAGATTCACCTCGGAATGTCGATTCCGGAATATATTAATCAGGTGAAGCTGCATAAAGCGGTGGAATGGATGGAGAACTCCAAGCTAAGCATTCAGGAGATCATGCAGCGCGTAGGCGTAGAGAATGAGAGTTATTTCTATAAGCTATTCAAGGCAAAGTTTGGGATGACGCCAAGGGAGTATATGGCAAAGCGTATGCGATGAAAGAAGAAGACCCGGAAGTCCATAATTGGACTTTCGGGTCTGTTCGTTTCGAATCCTTATTTAATTGTGTATGGCAGTTTAAATGTCCAAAGAAGTGTACCATTCTCTGGTGTTGTACTGTCAATGCCGAAATCGTTATCGTTCGTAATGGCAAGCGTATCACCATTGATGAGCGAAACACCCTCAATTTTCTCATAAGGGAACTTGAATGCTACTGCATCCAGTACGGTACGCTTCGTCGTAGGAAGAATGTTATTGGCTTTCAGATCTGCAATCGTCATTTGCTCAAGTGTTTTACCTGCCGCTGTCGCACTGTCGTACTTGCCAATAACATTGGTTGCTGTTGAAAGGTCAATGGCATAAATGCGCTTCAACTGTGCTTTATCGCCAGAGAATTTATCCCGCTCATCGATTAAAAGCGTGTTCTCGTTCACGACAACCATATCGGAAATAACGATATCGCCTTGCACAAGATCTTTAAATTGCTTCGCATCCTCAAGGATGTATACAAACTCGCCTACAGGGTTAAGAGTTGCGAGGTCAAATTTAATAATCCGAACCTGACGTGAATTGTCCATGGCTTTATCAGGATTACGAAGTGCATTTTGCATAGCCATGAACATATATTTGCCATCAGGTGTTATGCCAACAGCTTCAGCTCCACGATTCTGGCGAAGTTTGTTGTACACTTCTGGCAACGTCTCACGGGAAGGCACCAGCGGAGCAGACGCCTGGCTTGCCCAACCTTTCGGCACAATACGCTCAATGATCGTACCGTCACGCTTCACATGGACAATGGATGGACCATATTCATCAGAAATCCAGAAAGAATCATCCTTTGGATTGTATGCTAAACCTTCGATATCAAGGCCGTACGGGTCGTAAGCTAGCACTTTTTCGCCTTTTGCATCATAAGGCTCTTCATCGCGACCTTTAATATTGGGAAGTCCCGTAATCGTAACTTTACCTGACACAGGGTCAGTACCTGACAGCTTCAAAGGGAACTTATCTAAAATATTGATTTCGCCCTTACTTACTTCGATTTTATAAATCGTTGGTGTATAGTCTGGCAGTGGGAACGTGCGCACAGTTTTACCGTTGATCGTAGGTTGACCGTTTGGCCCGCGATCAGCTGTTGTATAAAATACATTATCAGGGTCTCCTGGAATGTGCGTTAAGGATGAGCCAACACCCATTTTGATACCTTCTGCAAGATTTGGTGCCTTAAGCTCGTATTTACCAGTCAAAACAGGCTTGTCCGTTAAAGATACACTGTTACGGAACTCGTCCCAATCCACATATTTACCCATGGCTTCCGATAGTGCGCGAACTGGCATGTACAAACTGCCGTCCAAATTTACAGCTGGTGCTGATGGTTGAATCACTTGTCCATTACTCGAATAGGTTACATTTTCAGAGGTTACGCCGTTCACTTGCTGAGCAGTTACTGTTCCAGAAACAGCCACAGGAAGAGCTAGCAGTAAAGATGTTAATACGATCCATTTACGTTTCATTAGTAGTAATTCTCCCCTCGGTATTATCCGCATTTCTCTTAACTTCTTACTTATACCAAAACTATGTAAGGGGCATGTAAATGGCATATTACGGAATTGTAAATTTTTAGATTGTAGCCTTAGCTTGCCTCGACTAATCAATCTAGATGCGATTGTGATATACTGTATATGATGTATACATTTTCGGAGTGCAAGGATAATGGAGGATGGAACAACATGGAGATCGGTGACGAGATCGATGATGAAATTATACAGAGCTTACCGTCAGGTGTAACTCTTAGCTGGGGCATCGTTAAGCTGTCCCGCAGAGGGCCCAAAGGTGAGCTCAGCATCAAAAAAATCGTTGACGCGGCGATTGCCATTGCTGACAGCGATGGACTTGCGGCTGTGTCGATGAGCAGGGTGGCCCAATCGTTGGGGTACACGACGATGTCTTTGTATCGCTATATCACCAGCAAGGAAGATTTGCTCGTGCTGATGCAGGATGCGGTGTGTGACATTCCGATTCCACCAGAGGTGCCGGGTAAGCCGTGGCGCGAGGAAATGGGGGAATACGTCGGGGCATGCGTAGATATCTTCCGCAAACATGCGTGGTACGGCGATATTCCTATTACGAGCGTTCCCCTCGCGCCAAACAATCTTCAGGTGATCGACTGGATGTTACGAATCATGCGGGATTTTCCGCTGAATGATTTTGAGAAGATGTCATTTCTGCTGCTTGTAAGCAGTTATTCGCGGGCCTGCGGTCTGATCGCGCGGGATATGGATAAGGCGATCCGCGATGGCGCGAGTCCGGAGACGTTTAGTGGTGTGAACTATGGGGCAGCGCTTAAACAGCTGGTTAAGCCGGATCGCTTCCCCCATCTGCATCCCATCTTGATGGCGGGAGCTTACACGGATGAGGCGGAGAATCCGATCGGCAATGATCTGGATTTCGGACTTGAGCGGATCTTGGATGGGATTGAGTGTTATTTGCAGCAGAAAAGAGTGGGGCAGGGGGAATAGTCCCCGACCCTGGAGCCACCCTCCAAACCTGGAGCCACCCCACCCCAACCCGGAAGCCTGTTAGGTTACTCATTTATGCGAATAGATGGATTTTTGGACCTCTGTCAAGAAAGTAGACACCTAATAAGAGAAATTAACTAACGCTTTTGTAGTACAGTTCTTCAAATCGATCCGGCGAGACATAACCCAAAGAACCATGGATTCTTTTACGGTTGTAAAAGAGTTCAATGTACTCGAACATGTCCTGTTGAGCCTGTGCCTTTGTCCAAAATTTTGTACAGTAAACAAACTCCTTCTTTAATACACTGTGGAAGGATTCGATGCAGGCATTATCGTAGCAGTTACCTTTTCGGCTCATACTTGCTTTCATTTTGTAGGTTTCGAGTCTTTCGCGGTAATCTTCCGAGGCATATTGTGAGCCACGATCTGAGTGGTGCACAAGCCCTTCTGGAGGTTGCTGCGTCACATAAGCTTGGTCTAGTGCAGCCAGGACTAACTCTTTCGTCATGCGGTCTCCAAGCTGCCAACCTACAATTTTGCGCGTGTAAAGATCTAAAACACTAGCTAAATACAACCGGCCTTCACGGCACGGAATATAGGTAATATCAGTGCCCCAGACTTTGTTAGGTGCGGTTGTTTGGAAATTTTGATTTAGCAAGTTAGGCGCAATCGGTGAATCGTGATTTGAATCCGTCGTGTTCACTCGAAACTTCTTGGAAACGCAGGAACGAAGCCCATTGGCTTTCATTAGTGAACCAACTAATCGTTCAGATACCGTCCAGCCTTCACGCACGAGTGTCTCTGTGATTTTAGGGCTGCCATACCTACCAAAATGGTCATGGAAAATGAACGTGATTCGCGCTAAGAGCGCATCTCTGCGCTTCTGGTAGCTATTTACTGCCTCTTTTCCAAGTATCCATTTATAGTAACCGCTCCGGGAAACCTCAAGCGTCTGACACATCTTCTCCATTGAAAATTCGGAACGATGCTTTTCAATGAACTGGAACCTTAGTTCTTTGGTTTGCTGAAGATGTGTACGGCCTTTTTTACGATCGCGAGTTCTTCTTGGGCATCTGCAATGAGGCGATCTTTGGCTGCGAGTTCACGGTCTTTCTCTATCAAAAGCTGTTCTAACTGGCGGAGTCTTTCTGGTGTTGCAATGGATTCACTTTCAAACTGACGATATTTCGCTACCCATTGGTGCAGGGTTCCTGCTGGAATGTTCAATTCCTCGGCGATCTGTGTGACCGACTTTGTTTGTTCTTGAATGAATTTTACCGTCTGTTGTTTAAATTCATCATTATACCTTTGCCGCTGTTCACCCAAAATGAACACCTCCTGATAAGATTATTATCTTCATCTCTTAATGAGGTGTCTACTTTTTATTCTAGTTCCATTCCTGTAGTTAATTCTTCGTAAAATTGATACAAATGGAGAATAGGTGGATTTTGTACAGCTAATTTCAGGAAATTTCGCCAATATGCGAAGTCGGGGGATAATTAGCTACATGTTTTCCATCTAATACGATTTTTCAGGTGAATTGCTCTGAAATAGCTGTACAATTTCCAGTTAAACACCAGCACCACCAACACCAGCATCACCAGCACCAGCATCACCAGCACCAGCATCACCAGCATCACCACCACAACCAGCACCACCAGCATCACCAACACAACCACCACCAACACCAACACCATAGCCCCCATCACCCACTTGGCCTCTGGTGTAGTACGCACCTAATACAAAAAATAGCGCCTCGGCATAGCCGAAGCGCTGTTTTTTTTGGGTAAAGGCTGTTCCTGCGAATAGCGTTGTGCGATAACGTTATTTCGATTAATAGCACATTTTCAAGGAAGATAGAATGATGGCATAACGCTATTTCTACTTTGAAGTAGTAAATGAGCCAGTAAAGGGACAATAGCGTTATGCCATAACGTTAAATGGGTATATTCAGCCATTTTCTACGAGATAAGGCGATGGCGTAACGTTATCTGCCTGAACGGCTTATTGATATGTCTACATTTAATAGATTGGATAATTTGTAATATTTAGTATACTAATGGGGTTTCGCTCTACTATAATGGGGAGAGGTTTTAAGGCAAATTTTAAATAGGAGGATAAGATCTTGAGCAATTCATAAGGAGGTTCTAATACAGTCCATGCAGAATCGACGACTGTAGTGACGTGAAATTTCTGATTTAACGCCGATTGCTAACTTAACACATCTCGTATCTATTGATTTTAATCATAACGAATTAACCGATATCAGCGCTTTAAATGGATTGTTCAAGTAAATTGAAATGGAGGTATGAACAGTGAAATATAAAATTATTGCCATTGCATTAATTGGGATATTATCATGGGGCAGCTTGGTCCCAACTCAGACATATGCTGCTTCGCCAGAGGTTAAAATCGAGGATGCAGTTCTCGAAAAAGAAATTCGGGCAGAGCTGAAATTAGAAGAGGGTACGGCACTGGATTATACAAATTTACAAAAACTAACATCCCTATATCCGAAAGGGAAAGAGAAAATTAAGAGTTTAAAAGGTTTGAATATGGCACGTAATCTGGAACAATTATACTTGCCTAATCAAGAGATTACTGATGTCACTCCGCTAGGTAGTTTGTATAAGTTAACGTTTCTTGCTATTAATAATAATCAAATTCAAAATGCTTGTCCGATCGCGAATCTGTCTGACTTACAAAAATTAGTCATTTCTAATAATCAAATTGAGGAAATTGGGTGTTTTTCTCGTCTGACTGGTCTGACCGACTTACTGGCAAGTAACAATAAAATTAAGAACATTCAACCACTTAGCAAACTTAAGCTTGGATGGCTGGATGTCTCCAATAACCCAGTTGCAGATATCTCATCGATCGGTGTAATGAATAAACTACGCCAAATCTATGTAACCAAAGATTCTCTTAATGAAAAGTCTAACGCGCTGTTGGAGCAATTGGAACAATCAGGGGTTGCGGTAAATCGGGCTTCTGCTTCATCCGACAAGGTGTCTGGCATCTCCGTATTAGTGAACGATGAGCGTGTTCTGTTTGATCTTGCTCCATTGGTAGATGCGGGAACGACTTTGGTACAGTTCCGGCCTCTTTTTGAAAAGCTAGGTTTCGTTATTCAATGGGATGGGACAACACGAACTATTCAAGCGGAGAAGCAGGGAACGAAGATTACTCTGCAGGTTGATAATCCAAAGGCTACTTTAAACGGCGATTCCAATACGTTAACCGTTGCGCCGAGAAATATCGAAGGAAGTATTTTTGTGCCCATCCGGTTTGTAGGAGAAGCGTCCAAATTTGTAGTGACTTGGGAAAGCAGTTTGAAAACGATTTATCTTCAATCTACGCGAACTATTGTTACCCCTGATAAGAAGTTAAAAGCAACATTAGGTGGGAATTGGTTGAGTCTAACGCCTCCAGCTAACGTAAAATACCAACTATACGCGGGAAGCGGTAATAACGCTTTGTTATCTTCTTCAGAATCAAAGTCACTATTCGAAGAGACTCTGACACTAGATGATTATGAAGCGGGTATAAAAAAAGTGTTGGAAGATCAGAAGATCACTAAATTTTACGAGGAAAAATCTTTGAAAACGAATGGGTTAAATGCACGGCAATTTGCCTATTCAAAGAGCGGAACGAAGGGTGAAGATCTTACAGTTACTCATACAATAGTCGACGGGATGTATAGTTTTTTCAATGTTATTCTCGTTTCAGGAGAACTCGTTTACTCGGAAATTAACAAAGACTATCAAAATATCTTACAATCTTTAGAAGAAATAAAAACACCCTATCAGCTAAGCAAAGAAAAGTTTGGCGCACTTAAGCCCACCGAACGATTATTAGATGCAGCGCATTATTATCGGAATCTAGGCTTTTTTGAAAATGTTAAGGGACTGACAAGTCAAGAATTTGATAACAAAATGCTGGAATTACAAAAGAAGTTTACAGATTGGAATCCTTTCGATTCTAGCGAGTATTACAATGATTTAGCAGAACTCTCACTTTTAATAGCAGACGAAGACCGTGTTTGGGTAGAGGATTGGGATTTAGATGTCGGTAAGGGAAAAGAGGCTTACGTAACTACGTTAGGACAGTGGAGCAAAATATCGCGTGGGGCATTTCAGCCGACTGATATAAAGGAAACTTGGGACGCAGAAGAAGGGCCAATCACTGTTAGCTTTAAGTTGAATGGTCAAGAGCGAGTCATTCATCCTGAGCATGCGGGTAGTTATATGAATACCTATGGTTTACTCAAGGAAATAAATAACATGATTAAAGCAAGTGGATATCAGTTTGCTGCAGTGGAGAATGATGATGAAGAGGTTATGGTGATAGCGTTAAAGGCGGAAGAGAAAATGAAACTGCAACAGGACAGGTACATCGATTTCGATTTCATCACGTTTGACTAATACAAAGCTAGTACACCAAAAAAGGCCATCCTCCTATAAGAAGGAATGGCCTTTTTTCATTTCGTGAGGATGTTTACTGTATGTGTTTCAGGAACCCAATCCACCTTGGTACCAAGGGACTCAGCAATAAAACGAACAGGCACTAGGGTGCTGCCATTGATAATGGTAGGAGGAGCGTCAAGCGAAATCGATTTTCCATTCAAGGTACCTGTTGTGTTTCCAACGACCAATGTCAGGATGTTGCTCCCCTTTGTTGCTGTAATCGTTGAGGTACCAGCATCCCATGTTACATGGGTTCCAAATGTTTCGAATATTTTACGCAAGGGAACCAGTGTACTTCCATTGATGATCGTGGGTTGCTGCTCGAACGAGAGCAATGTTCCATCTAGACGTACAGAGATTAACTTAGTTTGAGGTGAAGCTTCATCATCCTTACTTTTTATCCAAACAGGCTCAGTCCGATACCACTCCGTACCGTCCCCGGAATAACCGCCGCCCCACGACCATAGTGTGCCATCTTCTCTAAGTGCTAATGAGCGATAACCAGTCCCATGTGCTCCTATTATAGTGATTTTCATCAAGTCTTTTACTTGTACAGGGACTTCGCTATTATCATAGGAACCAATGCCTAATTGACCACCGTGGTTATTACCGCTAGCCCAAACAGTACCGTCCTTCTTCAAATAAAGGGGACCGCCAGCGGTAGCACGGATATCGATAATGTCCTGGATGCCTTGTATTTTCTGAGGAGCGGACTTATTAGTAGCGAGGTTCTGGCCATCGATAACACCTAGACCATTTGACCCAAATGCCCAAACGCTGCCATCCTTTTGTAGGGCATAGGAGTTGACTCCACCTGCTGCGATAGCTGTAATATCACTGAGTCCGTCAATCTTCACGATGGCTCCTCGGTCAAGCATCCATACGGTTCCGTCTTTATCCAGAACTAACAGGTTGTCGCCAAATCCCGTAGAAATACTGCTTACATTTTGAAATCTTAATTGGACAGGGTACGTGTAGGTACCGGTAGATCCATCAGGTTTCTTATAGTAGATACCTCCCCAGGCCCATAGTGTTCCATCATCTTTAATTGCATAGCTTTTCCCCCAAGCTCCCCAAACGGAAACGACATGTGTTAATCCTTCGACCTGATGTGGAACAGCACGGTTATTATCTGTAACCATTTTGCCTGAACCTGTCTCAAGAGTCGTCTGCATACCGTCACCGACTTGCCCGCCTAAATTATCACCCCATACCCACACTGTACCATCCTTTTTAACGGCGAGTGCGTGCTCGGAACCGGCAGCGATGGAGATGACATCATTCAATTCTTTCACCTGTGTAGGAAATTTCGTGTTCGTAGCACTTGGACCCTTTTCGCCATTGCCAAAAACACCACCACGGTTCGTTTCTCCCCATGCCCAGACGCTGCCATCGTTTTTGACTCCCAGGCTAACTCGCCCTCCAACAGCGATATCCTTCCAACCCACATTGTTTTCCTCGGCGTGGGTGTGTGGAATAGAAGCCGTAATGGAGAAGCTCAGCATTAAGCCTAACGCTAATGTAGTTTTGACTAAAACCTTAGACTGAATAACCATGTAAAGGTATCAAACTCCTTATTTTCAAAAGATTTACATACTCATTCTTCATCGAAATGGGATATCCCTTTGTAAGGAAAAATAATGTGTAGAAATTGAAGGCTATCCCTGTGAATAGCGTTATGCCATAACGTTATTCAGGCTACGAGCCTACATCTGAGGGAAATAGAATGATGGCATAACGCTATTTCTACGTTTAAGTAGAATAGGAGCTATTAAAAGGAGAATAGCGTTATGCCATAACGTTATATCGGGCTAAACCGCATTTTTCACGAAATAGAATGATGGCATATCGTTATTTCTAGTTTGTGTTAGCCATACTCACTTCCCGCTCTTCCGACGGAACGCAAGGAGACACCAACCAATGGACATCACCAGCAGGGCCGAACACCAGCCGATAGCCCACCATCCGTTATGCAGCACCGGCGTACCCATTAGCAGCCCGCGGATCGTTTCGATAACCGGTGTAATGGGCTGATGGTTCGCAAATCCCTGTATCCAAGACGGCATGGTATTCGTTGGGACGAATGCGCTGGACAGATAAGGGAGGAACAGCAGCGCGAAGCCGTAGCCGCTAGCAGCGGAAGGGCTGCCCGTGACGAGGCCAATCGCGGCGAATAGCCAGGTAAAGGTCAGAATGAACAAGATGATGAGGCCAATGGCTCCAAGCCATTCGATGAATGTCGCGTTTGGACGAAAACCGACAAGCAGCGCAACGCCGATGACCATGCAAGTAGCAAGCAAGTTTCGAGCAAGGCTTGCGGCGACATGACCCGTAATGACACTGATGCTGCTGATCGGCATGGTCCGGAAACGGTTGATAATGCCATTGGTCATATCGCTTGCCACATCAACAGCTGTGCTCGATGAACCGAAGCCTGCGCACAATAGGATGATGCCTGGGACGACATAGTTCACGTAGTTGCCGCTCGGATCAAGGGCACCGCCGAATATATAGGTAAACAGCAGCATGAGCATAATGGGTAGCATGATAGCCATCATGAGCGACTCGATGTTACGCAAGCTGTGACGGATGCTGCGTCCGACGAAGACGGCGTTGGTGGCTGCGAATGAAGCTGGCTTTGGCATAGGTTGCACGTTATTCATCTTCATAGAGTTGTTCGAGTTCAACGGCTGTAAGTTCTTCAGAGAATGGAAATCGCTCATACGAGGAAAGCCTCCTTGTTATCAGTTGTCGTCAGCGCAAGAAAGACATCGTCCATGCTTGGCTTGCGAATGAAGATGCGCGTGCCGGACGGGCACGAGCCCGCGATTTCGTTCAACGTTTGGCGAACATCCTGAACAGTGCCGCTTGTCGGTATGGATAGGATGACCTCATCCAAGGCATTACGGAGCTCGATGACTTCGCCGCCAACACGAGCTTTCAAGGACTCCGCGGAGCCGGATGCGACGATGCGTCCGTGATTCAGCACGGCGATTTCGTCTGCAAGCTGATCGGCCTCTTCCAAATATTGCGTCGTCAACAGAATCGTCATGCCTTGCTGCTTCAACCGCAGAATCGTCTCCCACAGGGATCGACGGCTGACCGTGTCTAAGCCCGTCGTCGGTTCGTCAAGGAAGAGCACGGGACGACTAACGACAAGGCTGACCGCCAGATCCAGCCTGCGGCGCATGCCGCCAGAGTAGGATTTCACACGCTTACTAGCCGCGGCTTCCAGCTCGAATTGCTTCAGTAGCTCCGCTGCACGAATGCGGGACTCGCCAGCAGATAAGCCAGCTAGCCGGCACATCATGATGATATTCTCGTGTCCCGTCAGTATTTCATCCACCGCTGCGAATTGCCCCGTGAGCGAGATTGATCCCCGCACGATCTTGCGGTCAGCGATGACATCATACCCTTCGATTCGCGCATAACCCGCATCCGCTTCAGATAACGTTGATAGAATGTTTATCAGCGTCGTTTTTCCTGCTCCATTTGGCCCGAGCAACGCAAATATGGACCCCTTTGTTACCTGTAAATCAATGCCATCCAATACGGTTTGTTTGCCAAAGCTTTTGCGCAAGCCGCTTACTTCAATCGAATTCGTTGTCATTCGTTATCTCCCCGTTCTTTGAATTGTGGATCATATAAACAGTGTATTGCATACTCAGTTATTTATGATCGTTCTCAAGACCGATATTGTACTCCGTCGTGCGTCTCATTTCCTTTCCCCATACGCCACCTACTTCCCGCGAATACCCGCATTATATAAGGGTTTTATCCACTTTCATCACAAAAAAGTACAGTGAAAATCCCTCCGATGTTCAAATCGTACAGTACATTTTAACCCCAGCAAAAATGAGCAGTATCCAATTTCTTACCGAATTTCGTATGATGAAATCGCAAAGAGGACACATGGTAACCCAGACAGAAGGAGGCAGCATACTTGGGAATCTTCTCAGCTATACGCAAAGAATCGAAGCATTTCTGGAAGGCAAAAAGTTTGTTTTTGATCGGATTGCCGGCCATCATTGTGGTGTTCATCTTTTACTACTTACCTATGTACGGTATCGTGATCGCATTCAAAGATATCAACTACGCCAAAGGCATTTGGGGAAGCGATTGGGTTGGGCTGCATAACTTCAAGTTTTTCTTCAACTCACAAGATGCACTAAGGATTACACGAAACACGCTGCTATTAAATGGATTGTTTATTGTGGTGGGCATGTCCTGCGCTTTAGTCATTGGATTATTACTGGCAGAGTTGGGCCGGAGATGGGTGAAGCTGTTCCAGACGATCTTGTTCTTTCCTTATTTCCTTTCGTGGGTTGTCGTTGGTTTCGTCAGCTACATTTTGCTGAATCCATCCTTCGGTGTGATCAATAAGGTATTGGATCAGTTCCATGTCGCCCCAATCGACTGGTACAGTAAGCCAGGCTATTGGCCCCTCATTTTAACACTCACCTATTTATGGAAAAATGTCGGCTACACCGCCATCATCTTCTTCACTGGCTTGCTGTCCATCGACAACAGTTATTATGAGGCTGCTTCTATAGACGGAGCTTCGCGTTTACAGCAAATTCGCAAGATCTCAATCCCGCTCATTTTGCCGCTGATTACGATGCTGTTCATGCTCAATGTGGGCCGCATATTCTACTCGGATTTCGGATTATTTTACTTCGTGCCCCGAGATGCAGGGATGTTATACCCGACGACAGATGTCGTAGATACGTATGTGTTTCGCTCGTTGCGAGTCGTAGGTGATCTAGGCATGGCGTCCGCCGCTAGCTTGTATCAGGCAGTGGTTGGCTTAATTCTAGTCGTATCGACGAACTTACTCGTCAGGAAATTTAGTAAAGATCATGCGTTGTTCTAAGGAGGAGGGTGGCGGTGCGTTCATCTATCAAGAAAAAGTCAGAAAATAACTGGCTGATCATTCTATTCTTTGTGGTTTTATCCATCCTGTTCATCTATCCGATGCTGTACGTTATTTCGGTCTCACTCTCGTTCGATGGGGACATCGCCAAATTCGGCTACCAGCTGATCCCGGAGCGCATTACGTTTGTTGCGTATTCGTATATTTTTCAAACACCAAAGGCACTGCTTCAATCCTATATGGTGACGATTTTTGTGACAGTCGTAGGAACCGTGTTAAGCTTGATACTCACTTCTTCCTTGGCTTATATCATGACTCGGAAGGATTATCGGTATAGTAAAATCACAGGCTACTTCGTCTTCTTCACGTTGCTCTTCAATGCCGGATTGGTTCCTTCGTATATCGTTATGACAAGTGTGTTACACCTGCAAGATACGATTTGGGCCTTAATTCTTCCCTATGGGGTCAGCGCGTGGTTCACGATGCTCATGAAGGGCTTTATGGATGGGTTGCCTTTTGAAATTATTGAGTCGGCCAAAATCGATGGATCTTCCGAACTGAGCACCTTCGTACGAATTGTTCTTCCACTTTCGAAGCCGGCACTAGCGACCGTAGGATTGTTCTATGCTTTGGCATATTGGAATGACTGGTGGCTTGCCATGCTGTACATTCAAAATGAGAATCTGATTCCGCTTCAATACTACTTGCAGCGAATCATGTCTAATATCGAGTTTTTGACGAAAAATATGCAAGCCGGCATCAGCATTGATATGAGTGCGATTCCAGCTGAATCTTCCCGTATGGGGATTGCCATTCTGGCAGCAGGCCCGATGTTGTTCGCTTTCCCGTTCTTTCAGAAATACTTGATCAAAGGATTGACAGTTGGTGCCGTTAAAGGCTAACTGAGTGTAAGGCTCATTTCGTTTGTCAATCCGAATCCGGATCGGATGATAATACATGACTTCATTTGTACCATGTTGACCATGAAATCAGGAGGGTTCGATCATATGAAAAATAGAACAATCAAAGCGCTATCTCCCGTTATTGTAAGCTGCGTGTCCCTTTCTATGCTGCTCAGCGCTTGCGGTTCCAGCACGAATAGCTCTTCACCATCCCCAGCAGCCAGCAGCGCAGCACCTGCATCTCCAGCGGCAACAGCGTCATCTGTACCAGCCGCAACGGAGCTTAAGCCATATGAAATCACTTGGTATTTACCGCAAAGCGTATTCCCTGATGCGAAATTGGTTCAAGATGCGATGAGCAAAATTACCAAAGAAAAGATCAACGCAACATTGAACATTCAATTGGTCGATTGGGGTACGTACGATCAGAAAATGCAAGCGATTGCAGCTTCTGGCGAGAAAGCGGATCTGATTTTCACATCCAACTGGACGAATGACTATTTGCAAAACGTAAATAAAGGAGCATTCCTCGACATCACCGACTTGTTGCCCAAATATGGTCAAGATATTTTGAAACAGGTTCCTCCAGCTGCTTGGGATGCGGCGAAAGTGAAAGGCAAGCTTTACGGGATTATTAATACCCAAGTTCTGGCTCGTACACCAGGCTTACTGATGAACAAAACGACCTTAGACAAATATGGCTATAAAGCCGAGCAGTTCAAAACTTTGGCCGATTTGACGCCATTTTTCGAAAAAGTGAAAGCGTCGGAGCCAGACAAATATCCATTCAGCCTGAAGGGTGATACGGATGTTATGGGGAACTACGGCAGTGCCATCGGTCTTGAGTATTTCTCACAAAAGAACCCGGGTGTAGTTCGCATCGACGATGCATCCTCCAAAGTTGTGAATTTGTATGAGACGAAGGAATTCACGGCCTTTTTGAAACAAATGCGCGAATGGTACTCCAAAGGCATTATTCGTAAAGATGCAGCAACGATTAAAGATACGAACTCGGATGAATTGGCAGGCAAATATGTATCCTCCACGTTCACGGTCATTAATCCGGACTCGGCAGCCAACCAAGCGCAACGCTTTGGTGGTGGGGATGCTGCAAATGTAGCAGCCATCGAATTCTCTAAACCCTATATGAGCACAGGCTCCATTATCGCGACCATGACGGCGATCTCTCGCACATCCAAAGATCCTGCAAGAGCGATGATGTTCTACAACTTGATGTATTCCAATGCGGAGCTATTCAATTTGATGAGCTATGGGATTGAAGGTAAGCATTATACGAAGGTTTCAGATGGTCTGATCAAAAAGATGGACAATGCCGGCTACTGGGTGGATTCCGGTTGGGAGTATGGCAACATGTTCAATTCGTTCCGAACTAGTGCAACGCAGCCGAAATGGTTCCCAGCAGGTCCGGATAAGAATGCCGCAGCGATTCCTTCCAAAATTCTCGGCTTCTCATTTGACCCAAGTAACGTGAAAAGTGAATTGGCACAAACCGCATCCGTCGTAGATGAATTCTATGCGGGATTGATCACGGGGATTGCTGATCCAGACACGACACTGCCAGCGATGAATGCGAAGCTGAAAAAAGCCGGACTAGACAATATCCTAGCTGAAATGCAGAAGCAAATTGATGCTTGGAAAGCTTCGAAATAAGAAAGTGTTGCCTCTGTGAACTAGATCGAATAATCAGCAGTCTCTCCATTCTGGGGAGGCTGCTATTTGTTTACCAAGTGAGAACCCGCATAGCAACAGGGAATGTCTATGGTCACCTTAACAAAATGAACTGTGTGTAAGAAAGGTGACAGGATGTTTTGTAAGAAAGGTCAACTGGGCAAAACATGTCTATTTCCAATCTCTTCACCGCAGGATACGATCGAATTGCCAGCACAACAGCAGGCTCAATTTCGAAAGGGTGAACACAACATGGAGGAAAGAGCGACCGGTTTCCATACAGGTAGAAACCAACGGAAGCCAATATGGATCAAACCAAAGCAATCCACATTCAGAAACCGAATGATACGGGATCGACATCTGTATCTGATGCTACTGCCTGTGATCGGATTTTATCTGTTATTTAAATACGCTCCGATGGTTGGTGAAATTATCGCCTTTAAGGATTATCGATTTGCAGATGGTATTTTTGGGAGTAACTGGGTGGGATTTAAACACTTCACTAGCTTATTCCAAAGTATTGATTTTTGGAGAGTGCTCAGGAATACCTTGCTGCTCAATGTCTACAGTCTTGTTTTAGGATTCCCAGTACCTATTCTTCTTGCGCTTCTCCTCAATGAAGTGCGCAAAGAGTGGTATAAAAGGACTGTGCAGAATCTGCTATACTTACCTCATTTTATCTCATGGGTTGTTCTAGGGGGTATCTTTATAGCTATGCTTTCCCCGAGCACAGGGGTTGTGAATTTGGTGCTGACGAAAGTGTTTGGCATCGAGCCCATCTACTTCATGGCCAGTTCCGGCTGGTGGCCAATCGCATACACATTATCCGGTATTTGGCGTGAAGCGGGTTGGGGCACTATTTTATACTTAGCAGCTATGGCATCCATTGATCCTCAGCAGTATGAAGCAGCGAAGATGGATGGAGCATCGAAACTGCGCCAGATATGGCACATTACGTTACCTGGAATTCGCAGCACAATTGCTATTTTGCTCGTCCTTCGGATGGGGCACATGATGGATGTGGGTCTCGAGCAGACGCTGGTCCTCCAGAATATGTCTGTATTGGATGTAGCGGATGTCATCAGCACCTACGTGTATCGTGTGGGCTTACAAAATATGAACTATAGCTATACGACAGCATTAGGCTTATTCCAATCCGCGGTTGGTTTGATTCTAGTCGTTGGCGTGAATCGATTAACCCGAGTTTTCGGAGAACGGGGGCTTTGGTAATCGATGAAAACCTACAATAGAAATCAACCCTTATTGACTCGTTTGGGAACAGCAGCGAATTACACGGTGCTCGCTTTCTGTTCATTAATTGCTTTGTACCCTTTTTGGTATGAGATCGCAGCTTCTTTCAGCAGCAGTAGAGCCATTACAGCGGGGGAGGTGTCCTTATGGCCAATTGAATTCAATACGGAAGCTTACCAGCGGCTTTTCCAGGATGGGCAGCTTTTCGTAGCCATGCGCAACACTGTACTGGTAACCGTTGTGGGAACAGTGCTTAATATGGCACTTACTATATTGGCCGCGTATCCGCTTTCAAGACGAAGACTGATGGGACGCACATCCATCCTCATGTTCATCACATTTACGATGTTGTTCGTTTCGGGTGTAATTCCGAATTTTATACTCGTAAAATCCTTAGGTCTTATGGATACGTACTGGGCATTATGGCTGCCTTCTTTAATAAGTACGTATAACATGTTCGTGATGAAAACGTTCATGGAGGGCTTACCAGAGGAACTTGAGGAGTCTGCGGCTATCGACGGCGCAGGTGATTGGCGGATTTTGGCTCAGATCATCGTACCTTTATGCAAGCCGATTTTAGCTGCTCTTTCCCTGTTTTATGCTGTGGGCTGGTGGAACTCGTATTTCAACGTATTGCTTTATGTGACCAAAACGACCATGCAGACGCTGACGCTCAAGCTCTACCAAATGATTCTGCAGGTGGATCAGAGTTTGCTCGACAATGCTTCTGGAAGTGAAGGCGTGGCTAATGTGGTCCTGACGCCAGAAGGCATCAAAGCGGCTGCCATCGTCATCGCAGTTACGCCAATTCTGATTGTCTATCCGTTCCTTCAGAAACATTTCGTTAAAGGAGTCTTGATTGGATCAGTTAAAGGCTGATATCATGGGGCAAATAGCCCTTGGTATAGATACCAAACTATAAGGGGATGAATTCATTGAACAAGTCGAAACATGTTTGGAAACCAGTTCTTGCTGCAAGCTTGTCTTTGGCGGTACTTGCTGCCTGTAGTTCGAATACGGGTACGACCGAAAGCAGCTCGACTGTGCCACAAGGCAGTGCACCAGCTGCGGCAACACCGGTAGGACCGAAGAAAGAAATCAGCATTTCCACGTTTGATAGAGGTACAGTAGCCGCAGAAGAAGGCAGCTATGAGGATAACCGCTGGACGAAATGGATCAATGAAAATTCACCTGCGAAAGTGAATTGGGTTCCAGTTCCCCGAGCGCAGGCTCAACAGAAGTTAAGCACCCTGGTTGCTTCTGGCAGTGCGCCAGATCTCATCTGGGAGTATGATCGCAACTATATTGCCCAATTAGCTAACCAAGGTGCCATTCAGCCCATTGACAGCTACATTGAGAAGTACAGTACGACATTGAAAAAGTATCTGCAAGAACATCCTGAGCTGAAATCTGCAATGACCATTAATGGTAAAATGTATGCAATTACCAGCAGCAGAAGTATTGATGGTATTGCCAACCATGCCATGTGGATCCGTCAGGATTGGTTGGATAAACTTGGATTAAAGGCACCAACGACAACGGAAGAATTGATTGAAGTGGCTAAAAAATTCAAAGATGAGGACCCTGACGGCAATGGTAAAGCAGATACCGTACCGATTGCGTTCAATGGTAATGCTGTGCAAATTATCAGAGCCCTCTTTTCGGTGAATGAGAATCAATGGTATTTGGAAGACGGCAAAATGAAATTTGGTAGAACGTTGGATCGCTACAAGGATTCCATCGCTTATCAGAAATCGTTATTCGACCAAGGTTTGTTGGATAAAGAATATATTACGGATAGCAACTTCCAGCGAGCGCGTCAATTGTGGACGACGGGCAAATCAGGTATTTATATGAGTTCTTGGAATATGCAAAATGAATTTTTAGATCTAAAGAAAAATGTGCCGGATGCGAAGATGGTTCCGTTAGAGCCGGTAGCTAGTAAATATGGGAAAAATGGGTTGTATCAGGAGCTGCCGGCGAATATTCTTGTCGCTTTTAACAGCAAGATGAAAGAAGATAAAATTGAAACAGCTGTTAAATTCCTAGATTGGATGATGGAAAAAGGGGATATGTCACTGAAGTACGGCGAGGAAAACGTTCATTACAAACTGTTGGATGGGAAGATTCCTCAAGTTCTTAATGCTGATAAATCCCGTAAGGAAGTATCTTACGCGAATGAGTACGCAATCGTATCTGATTTTAGCTTAGTACCTGAGTGGTTCCCGGTCATGGCTGCGCAAGATGCTGTATCCCAAGAATATGCGAAAATAAAGACACAATCTTTGAATGTGGCCCTCAAAAATAAATATCGCAGAGACATTGCCTTTAATCCGGATCTTCCAGAAGTCAGTCAATTAATCGCAACATTCCATCCAATTGCAACACAAATTGAGGTGAAAGCCGTAACAGGCGGCAATGCTTCAACCCCAGAAACTGCGATGGAAGAAGTTCGCAAAGAATGGAAGCGACTTGGCGGGGAAAATGTGGAGAAGCTGGCCCAAGAATGGTATGAGAAGAACAAAGAGTTTTTGAAATAATACGAGTGAAAAAATGAATCTTTGGGAAGGCTGCTTGCTCATGCAGGCTGACCTTCCCATTGTTATTCTTTTAAAGGAGGAACTTCCCAACATGAACGTACATGTGCAGAATTCTGATTATAAAGAGTTATTAATAAAGGCCATTAGCGCGAAAGAAAGTGATTATGATCCACAGATCTGTATGCTTCGCCGCCCCTTTCATAGTCCAGGGTATCATACCTCATTAACAGCTCAGGATCACCCGACAATTCATCCGACTTATCATTCACTGCTCTATGCGGTTGGCTTGTTAAATACGGAAATAGCGGAATATGAGGAGAGAGCCTGCGATATTATAGGTCGTGTGTTAACCTTACAAGATCGTGAGAGGAGTCATGATACGTACGGAATCTGGCCTTGGTTTTACGAAGAACCACTGGCACAGATGGCTCCGCCTGATTGGAATTGGGCTGACTTTTGCGGAAAAGAACTGCTGTTAGCGATGCTGCGTCATGGTCATAAACTGCCTGAATCGTTGAAGAGACAAATCCATGAAGCGGTTTGTTGTGCCTGTGACGCCATTATCAAAAGGGACGTGGGTCCTCATTATACGAATATTGCGATCATGGGAGCATTTGTAACTTTAATCGCGGGTGAGTTGTATGAACGGAAGGATCTTGCCGATTATGGGCTGGATCGATTGGAGAAGCTTCAGCGCTATACAGTTAAGTTAGGGACATTTCAAGAATTCAACAGTCCAGCGTATTCCATTATTGCCATTGTAGAGCTGTCAAAAATTCATACATATGCAACCCATTCTCGCGCAAAGTCCATCGCAACTGAATTATTGGATTTGGTATGGCGAATGGTTGCGGAGCACTATCATCCGAGCTCTAGGCAATGGGCAGGTCCACACAGTCGCAGCTATAGTACTTTGCTAAATAATAGAGCGCTTTCATTCTTGCAGATAGCTACAAGCAACCAAATTGTTTTCTTAAACCAATGGGATTTAGAATATGATTCAGAATGGTTTGGCAACGGAATTCAATGCCCGGAACCTTATGTGCAGCTATTTACTCGGAAAATGAAAAGTGATCTCAGTCAGATTTATTATCGAAATGAGGAGACTGGCTTTGTGAAGTGGGCAGACACTTTTCTTACTCCAGCGTATACAATCGGCGTGTTTCGTCATGAAATCATGTGGAATCAAACAAGAGGGATGGTGGCGTATTTCGATAATGGCGAACATAGCACCTATCTACAAATGCGTTGTTTGCATGACGGATATGATTATTGCTCAGCAGTACTCCAAACGGCAGCAAGCAGCACTCAAGTACTGCTCGGAGTGAATTTCCTAACGAATGGCGGGGATACACATCCCAATTTGGATCGTATCCAAGGGAACATAGCAGCGACTGATTTCCGGATTCGCATGGAATTTGGCGGTTGCTTGGAACGCGTAAGGCTAGAGAAGCAAGGTGCCAAAGCGCTGGTGATCATTGATGAAATGGTATTGCGTTTCGAAAGTGTGTATGCCGTCTTTGAGGAGTCGGAAGAAACGCGATCACCATGTGAGGAAGAGTTGTCCAGCTCATTGGCAGGTTGGGATTGGGAAATAAGCAAAGAAGGAGACATATACGGGCTTGACTTGATCATTCATCATGGCGAGAAACGCACGATAGACTTTATGGCTTTGAACAAAGCAGCATTTCTTTTCTCCTTATCCATTGGCGATTTGGATGGGTTACATCCTCAAATAACATTATTGGAAGAAGCCGACCAAGTGACGGCGAGATATGTTGACGATATTGCCGATCGTGCGACACAACAGCTGTCGATTTCATTGAAGCCGAACGATAAGCATCCGAACTAAGGTAATTAAGCATTTTGTAGCAGGGGTTTCTCTCTGTTCGAAATGCTTTTTTTTATGTTGAATGGAGTGACCTCAACATGCTTCAGGTTACATCTTTTAAGGTGATCATAAGCAATCTGCTAAATGATAGTCGATTCAACAGGATCGAAAGAAATGCCACGTCATATAAAAAGTGTCTATTGTGATTTTGTCCGTATTTGACTAAGTTAATTTCAGTATCCAGTTGTGATCATTGACCAGAGAGGACGTGTGAAAACGTGGGTTGATATAACGGTTCGATCAAATGACATGTCGGTCAGGCCAATCGTTCGAGAAAGGGAGTTCTGTGATGAAACGTCTAAAAAAAATAAGTTCCATCCTTTTTGCTATACTCGTTTTCATACATGGTTTGGGTATTGCTTCAATGAGTCCTATGCCCGCACTAGCAGCTGAATCCGTTTCACCGAAGTTGCTGAGCGGTAATAGGCTGGGTGAATTGTTCCCTGCGAATACAATTGTCATGAATACAGGAGCCTCATATACCTGGCAGCAAGATGGGCTTTATGCAACGGATTCCAATCTTGTCGCTTCAGATCCTTTGGCTGCGAATAAAATGATGGACGGTTCTGTAAGCGTTGTCAGTTCGGCTAGTCAAACTGGAGAAGCTTATGGAACAGTGGTCTACGACCTGCAAACGGTAAACCGTCTAACATCCTTGCAGGTGTGGTCAGAATTTTCAGCTGCAAGCGGATTGAAACAGGTAGAGATTCATGCAAGTCTCGATGGCATCAATTACAATCGTGTTGCAGTAACGGAGACTGTCTATGGGAATGATGCGGGTATTGTGCCTGTGAGCAGCGATATGAAACCTGCCCCCTATGCAAGATATGTAAAGGTTGTGCTTCATAAAGATCCAGCCAAGCTTATGATGAGCATCGGAGAAATTGCCATTTGGGGTGATGCTGTTCAGGAGCCGGCGATTCTAAGCAATAATCAATTAAAGACCGGTGGTTACTACGGGGCGGGGACGCCGAAGTTAGATACGAAAGCAACGTATAGATGGAATACGGAGCAGCCTTTTGTGACACAGGCAGGATTACTTGCAACGGATAATGAGGCTGGTGCGAAGAATGACGGGAGTGCAGGCGGTTTGCCTGATCTGATTGATGGCTCGAGCACCGAGGGGACAGCGGATACAACAGCCAGCATGACTGCAGGTTCGCAAGGTCAATACGGAACCGTCACATTTACATTGAATGACGTATACCAAATCTCTTCGATTGATGTTTGGTCCAAAGCGAGCAGCGGAAATTTCATGGATGGTTATGAGGTTCTGTTAAGCCTAGATAACATCAACTATTTCTCCAGCGGTTATACGGCTAATCCGAACAATCGATACTCCGATGCGATGCTCAAT
Source organism: Paenibacillus plantarum (assembly GCF_013141695.1). Taxonomy (GTDB): domain Bacteria; phylum Bacillota; class Bacilli; order Paenibacillales; family NBRC-103111; genus Paenibacillus_E; species Paenibacillus_E plantarum. The sequence goes on along the minus strand of NZ_WHNY01000074.1, from coordinate 114,662 downwards.
ACGCCCTCCTACGGCATCCCTGGCAAGCACGCCAAATATGTCAGAATCGTCATGCATAACGCCAACGATTCCGATCGGTTAATTGCTGGAGAGATTGCGATTAAAGGTTGGAGACTTTATGATGCGACACTTGTCAAGAAAGACATGCCAGATCTAGTTGACCTCACCACTACAATCAAAAATTACAACACGTTGTATCTGGATTGGTCAGCCTACAATTCGGTGGTCAATAAGGTAAATAAGTACAGTATCTATATACAGAAGAATGACTTTACATCGACGAATGGGCTAACCGCTCGGGTGACAGCCGAAAATGGGTCAGCCGAACAGAAGGGGAAATTCCTTCTGGTTTCATCCTTAGAGCCAGAGACGATCTATTACATAGCTGTAACGCCAACGAGCACAACTTCGGGTGAGCGTAAGGATGTCAGCACAATGAAAATAACGACGCCTAGTGTCCTTGGCGGGGAGAAGATTGGGGACATTTTCGCCATTAATGATACACCCTACGGTGGAGGAAACTATGTTCATCACGGAGATAAAGAAGAAGAGAATATCATCAGTAAGCTTATGCTCATGCGAAGCATTGAAGGGATTAATTTTAATCGGTGGTGGATCCATGATTCTTGGGTTAAAACATTCTCTAATACATACGGAATCGGGTTCCACACGTTTTACCACGGACCTCAAGATGTACCCATGGAAAATAAGCAAGGGACGTGGACCTTCTCTACCGTTAATGAGCCCGATCTGAAAGGGACGAATCCCTCTGCACTAGCCTTACAGTTTAAACAAAACCATGAGAGCCTGAAGGCAGTGGACAACCGAAATTTACTTATTGAGCCTGCTTTAGGCGGGACTGAGCCAGCAAGTATGACTTGGCTTGAGAATTTGTACAAATCCGATGGGCAAAATGGCGCTTTAGTAAAAACATACTTTGATGTTCTTGATGTGCATCCTTATGTGAAAAATCATGAAGGTAGTCTGCCAGGTCTCGTTCCAGGTGCCCCTGAAATGTTAATCGGGAAAATAGATGAAATCGATGCGCTGAAAGCAAAATATGGCGATCAGTCTAAGCCCGTCATATTCAGTGAACTTGGATGGAGCACCTATACAGGAAGCGGCTATCTTCGACCTGTAGATAAGATAACTCAACGCAATTACTTAGCTAGAGCCTATATGCATGCAATTGCTGGCGGTATTAAGCGCATGCATTGGTACGATTTCCAAGATGACGGAGTCGATCCGACGAATCTGGAACATAATCTGGGCTTGATCGACTGGTATGGCGTTCCGAAGCCAAGCTACTATGCTTACTATACGATGGCAAAAGTTTTGAAAGACGCCAAGTTTATTGGACCCAAAGCGAATGTTGATCATCCGTATTATGGATATGAATATTGGCATGAAGGGAAAAATCAGTACATTACATCGCTGTGGGCTGCTGATGAATCGACCAAAACAGCCACTTTCCAAACGAAGGATACCAGCCTTACTGTTGTAGGTATTGATGGGAGTTACTCTTACTTACCGGTTAATGATGGGATTGCGAGCTTAACAATTAGTGGTGCTCCTGTTTTCATATACTCGAGCACGGGCTTGGAAATCTCTTCGATTGATGATTCCTTTGTATTAAAAAACACTTCAGTGGATGTAAGACGTGGCGATACGCTCCATACGGTTATTCAACGTTCTGGCTTGGGAGCAGAACTGAATGGAAAGATTCAACTCATGGGTCCATCCGGTGATTGGAAACTCGAAGGTGAAGCAAGCTTTACTGCAGGAACAACGGCGATTCCGGTTGCAATCCCCATCCCTCTTAACGCGGAAGAGAAGGTCCACGAGGTTACGGTTCAAGTTATCTCGGGTACGTCACTCGTTGCGGCCATGAAATTGAAGGTCAACGTACTAGAGACCGTCAAAGTTCGTATTGTGCCTGAGGTTGCAGTGCCTGGAAGATGGAATGATTGGAATGCGGCAATCTATGTAGAGAATGCAACTGCTGACAAAGAGCTAAACGGTACCGTTCGAGTTACGGAGGCGGTATATCTAGCCCTAGGACAAGGAAATCCAATTACTTTGAATCACTTATTGCCAGGTGAAATTACGAAGATCACCATGCCCATTACCGCTCTTCCGGAACAAGCAAGAGCTAAATTGAAATTATCCATTGATTTGGATAGCGGATTTACGAAGATTGTGGAAAGACCGTTTAATTTTATTGCAGCTGTAAACGACCAGACAGTGCCAATTATAGATGGCAAGCTATCTGAGGAAAGCTGGAGTAATAGCATGCCCATCGTCATAAACAGACCAGATCAAATTAAAAACATAGTGAACTGGGGCGGTGAGGCTGATTTAAGCGGCAAGGGCTTCCTGAAGTGGGATATGAATCAGCTATACATCGGTATGGAAGTTCAAGATGACAAGCATTATCAAGTAGGAGCTGGCGGTGATCTGTGGCAAGGGGATAGCATCCAATTCGCCATTGATACGGGAAGAGAAGGCGGAGTCGGTAGCTCAGCCAACAATGAGTTCGGGATTGCACTTGGAGAACAAGGCCCAATGGTTTGGAGATGGCTCGCGGCAAACGGCAAGCCAATTGGGGAAATGACGACTGTGCAGTCAGCTGTTTATCGAAGCGCCATTGCTACGACCTATGAGCTCGCGATTCCTTGGACAGAGCTGCTGCCTCCAGGACGAACGGTGACGGACAAAGACATTTTTGGCTTTTCCATGCTCATTAATGAGAACGATGGAACAACCCGCCGAGGTTGGCTTGAATACATGAGCGGTATTGGTTCCAGTAAGAACACGCAATTATTTGGGGATCTGATATTCAGCCAAATCAATGCGCCAGAAGTAAAGGTTACTGGCGTGAAGCTTGACCAACCGACAGTGATTTTGAACAAAGGGCAATCCATGGTTCTGAATGCAACTGTACTTCCGAGTGATTCAACCAACAAACAGGTTCGGTTTACATCCAGCGATCCAGCGGTGGTCAGCGTATCGCAAGAGGTCTATGGCTTGCAAGCTACGGTGACAGGCGTCTCAGCTGGAACGGCAACGGTTCGTGTGACGACCGTCGATGGCAGCTATTCGGCGACTAGTCGAGTAACCGTTCAGTTACCTTCAGGTGAAAGTAACGTGCCTTCAGGCGGGGGAACATGGATGCCAGCGCCAGATCTTCCTGAGGTTCAGGCTGGAACGATCCGCTTTACAAACCCAGTGCTGAAACAAGACGGAACCGTGGAGATCGAAGTACCTATGACTTCTTTGGAGAAAGCGATAGAAGGAGCATTATCTTCGGATCGAACGCTTGTCATCGATATTGGAAAAGTGACAGGTGCTAAGAAATTTCAGCTTAAGCTCCCTGCATCCATCCTTGACACAGCTCACAAGAATAATATCGAAAACATCCAATTCCGAACAGGTTTGGCGACGATAGCGTTGACTCCAGATGCGCTATTTAACCAAGTGAAGCCGAACTCAGCTATTTTGGAGATTGTAGTGGAGGCGGTTCATTCAGATGCTCTTACTGGAGCAGCGGGTTCCCGCATAGGAAACCAAGCACTATATGATTTTAAGGTCATCCTTGACGGGATTAACATTCATTCGTTTTTCCGGAGAGACGCGGTTCAGATCTCGATGGGCTATACGCTCGCACCTGACGAGAACGGCGATCAAGTCATTGTGTACCACATCCGAGATGGTCAGACGCTTGAAGTGGTGAAGAATGGGAAATATGATGCCGCAACAGGCCAAGTCACTTTTACGACAAATCATCTTAGCACATATACAGCTTTGTATACGCATGTGACCTTCGCCGATCTTCAGGATGCCGTGTGGGCGCAAAACAGTATTGAAGCATTGGCAGCAAGAGAAATTGTAAATGGTATTGAAAGTGATCGGTTTGCTCCGAATGAACAGGTTACGAGAGCCCAGTTTATTCAGATGCTGATGAATGCCTTCGATCTTATAGAAGCGGATGCTACAACGAGTTTCAGCGACGTGAATAAAGACGATTGGTTCTTCAAAGCAGTGGCAAGCGCTCAGAAGTTGGGAATCATCCAAGGGTATGAGGATGGGACTTTTGGTGCCAATCAACCCATATCAAGACAAGATATGGCCGTTATGGCATCTAGAGTAATTACGTTAGCAGAGATTGAGCTGCGGACATTGATCAATCCTGTGAGTTTCGATGATCAGCTAGACATTGACTCTTATGCTCAGGAAGCGGTTAAGTCGATGCAAGCGGCTGGTATCATTAACGGATTAGTTGAAAATCGATTCGCACCGGATAGGAATGCGACACGTGCACAAGCTGCAAAAATCATTTATGGGCTGTTATTTATGTAATTTTGAATGGGGTCGGTAACCATCGTTTTCAGAGGGGATACCGACCCACAATGTAACCATCCTGAAAGGAGCTTTGCCATGCGTATTACGAAAAAGAGTTGTGCTCTGATAAGTGCTTTTGTGATTCTTCTTGGTTCGGTTTCCGCAGTGTTCCCCGCTAGTCAAACCGTACAGGCGGCAGTCAATCAAAAGCTGCTAAGTGGGAACACAATTGGAAGTGAATTGTTTCCGGCAGATACGCCAGCCATTGCAACAGGTGCGTCTTATACGTGGCTGTCCGAAGGGACCCATGCGACAGATCCAGGTCTCCTTGCCTCGGATGAATTAGCATCACCGGATATGTCGGATGGTGGTAACGGCCCAGATGAGAATGCCAGCAATTCAACTGGGAGTGTTGTAGGAGCGGCGGTTTACGGAACGCTGATATATGATTTGAAATCCGTATTTAAAGTATCCTCAGTTACCGTATGGGCAGACACGAACAATCAAAGTTATATGGATCAGTTCGAGGTATACGCCAGCTATGACGGTTTAACTTACAATCGGGTCGGGATTCAGGAGAACACGAATGCGCAAGATTCTGGTTTTGCTCCTGTTTCACTTGCCATTAAGCCTATAGTCAATGCGCAATATATCAAAGTTATTATGCATAAAAATCCGAACAAGCAAGTCATGAGGTTAGGTGAAGTGGCGGTTTATGGAGATGCACTTGAGCCTATGGCGATACTCAGCAATAACTATTTGAGAGCTTCCGGCACCTACAATACGTCCAAGCCGAAAATTGCAACAGGTGCTTCTTACACGTGGTTAACCGAGTATCCATTCATTACAGATGGCGATTTAATCAAGTTTGATAACGATGGATCCAAGAATGACACGGTAGGGGGACAGCCGGATTTAATCGACGGCTCTAGCACGGAATCCGATGCAGCTTCAACGACCAACTCGACCTGGGGCTCCAAAGGGAAATTCGGTGCGGTTGTATTTAACTTAAACGATGTGTATCAAATCGGGAAAATTGACGTATGGACCTTGGCATCGGGGGGCAATAAGTTCATGGACGGGTATGAAGTTCTCGTCAGCACAGATGGTGTGAATTACACATCCCTCAGTTACACTACGAATACAAGCAGCCGTACGGCCAATGTGTTCGTGAATACACCAAGCTACGGCGTTCCTGGTCAGTTTGCCAAATATGTCAAAATCATTATGCATAACGCGAATAATTCGGAAATCCTGACGGTGGGAGAAATCGCCATCTGGGGGTGGAAGCTTTATGATGCGTCACTTCCTAAGCAGGCCACACCGGACCAAGTAGAGTTCACGGCTAATCTCAAAAATTACAGCACGATGTATCTCGATTGGTCCAGTTACAACAGTGTGGTTAATAATGTGAACAAATATGGTGTCTACGTGGAGACCTCACCTTTTACTAGTACATTGGGATTAAAGCCTAAGTTTACAGCTGAAGCAAAGTCCATTGAACAATTAGGCAAATTTCTACCTTATTTCGCTTTGAAGCCCGAGACGACCTATTATGTAGCAGTGACCCCCTTCCAATCGACGGGCGTTGAAAGGCGTGATGTGCAGACGTTGAAAATAACAACACCATCTGTGCTTGGAGGTGACAAAGTCGGAGATATATTCGCCATCAATGATGCTCCCTATGGGGGAGGAAACTATATGCATCATGGTGAGACGGAAGATCTCTTTTTGATGACGAAATTGCGTTTGCTTAGAGATCTTGGAGGTATCAACAAGAACAGATGGTGGGATCACAGTGCTGCGATGAAAACCTTGTATGGTAAAAGTGGATTGAATTTCCACTACTTCTATCATGGACCGAGCTATGTTGAGGCGGATAATAATGGAGGCGTCTATACATTCTCGACCTATAATGAACCTGATCTTGCCAATCGAAATCCGGCTTCTGTAGCAAATCAACTCAAAATAAACCATGATAGCTTGAAAGCTATCAGCAGCAAGAGCTTACTTGTAGAGCCTGCACTTGCGGGTCTCGATCGTTTAGATGCCACCAAAGGTTTGAATTGGCTGGACGATTTCTATAATTCCGATGGGCAGAATGGTGCTTTAGTGAAGACCTATTTCGATGTCATGGATGTCCATCCTTATGTCAAATATGAATATCCAGCTGTACCTGGACTTGATCAAGGTACTCCGGAGAAGCTGCTCGACACGCTGCAGCAATTGAAAGACACGATGACGAGCCATGGTGATGGAGACAAACCAATCGTTATTACAGAGCTAGGGTGGAGCACTTACACAGGCGGAAGCTACTTGAAAAAAGTAGATCGTGCGACCCAACGTAATTATTTGGCCAGAGCTTATATGCATGCCATTGCAAACGGCATTCGTACTATGCACTGGTATGATTTTACCGATGATGGCACGGAGACGAATAACTTGGAGCATAACTTAGGATTGATCGACTGGAATGGTAAGCCTAAGGAGAGTTATTACGGTTACTATACATTGATTAGAGTGTTAAAAGATGCAAACTATTTAGGTGTGGTACCGGGCATTGCCAATCCTTACTATGGCTATCAATTCTGGGATGAGAATAAGAATAGATACATCACATCTTTATGGGATGCCAGTTGGCAAACGACAAGTACCAATTCACGAACAGCCGTTATTGAGACGACTGAACCAGGAGTAACAATTGTTGGCATTGATGGAAGCTATAAATATGTCGCTGCAGTTTCGGGAGTTGTAAGCGTACCTCTTACAGGGGCACCTTTGTTTATCTACTCTCTGGTGAACGTAACTGTGAATTCCATCAATTAATGGATGATTATCCCTCCTAAAGGTCGTGTTAATGATACAATAAGAACAAGTGCACGACCGAATGGAGGCCTGCCATGAGAAACAGTATTTCTGCAAAGGCCATGATGATTTATGGCATCGTATTCCTCTTTATTATCAGCCTAACGTTCTGGCTGTCCTATACGGGGACAGTGGGTAGGCTGCAAAAGGATTTGAAAGATACGAATCTGGCACTATTGAAACAAGTCGACTCTAAGATCGAGGGTGCCTTCCGTCAGACGGAAAAGGATTTGCTCTCCATGGCCGAGGGGTTGGAGTTTATTTATTTTATGAATAATAGCTATAGTGATGATGCACAAAGATACAGTATCCATTACACACTGACGACAAGGCTGAAGGATTTTATCGCGAATAATCCGAATTACTCCTCAGTTTTTGCTTATTCTCATGTCAGCGGAGACTTAATGACCGAAGCAACCTTTTTAAAACAAGCCTCGACAGAGTTTAATTGGTTAGCGCAATATTTGGATATGCCGGAATATTTCAAGTGGTTGTCGACGCAGAAAGTATGGGATGGTCAAAAAACAAAGGATGTAATTACTTTGGTCCGCAGTTTCCCTGCTCTCAGCAGTCCCGGATTTAGGAAGGGTCTCATGGCCATTAGTATTCAAGAGAATGAATTGTTCCAAATGATTAAGACGATCTATGAGGATGGTCATCCTGGTCATTTCTTCATTCTGGATGCAGAAGGGAACGTCGTTACGCATGACGATAAAACTCAGCTTTACCGCAATATGAAGTCGTTACCCTATATCACTACGATACTAACAGATTCGGATAGCGGTTCGTTTAACGTTAAATTGGATGGCGTGCAGCAGTCTGTTTTTTATCGGACAAGTGCATATACGGGATGGAAAGTTGTCAGCATTATGCCGGAATCGACGGTATTTGAACCCCTTAAAGTTACACGCAATCTGCTGCTCATTTTTGCCCTTATCATGTTCGGCCTCGCGTTGTCTGCCTTATTCTATGTGAATCGCTGGACCTTTAAGCCGTTAGACCGATTAGCAGGCAAGATGTCCGGTATGAAGCAGGGAAGAGGGCAGGGGACCGAGAGCATTGGACTCAGCAGCTTAGAGCATATTTTCGATGAAATCCTAACAGACCGTGAGCACTTGGAGCAGCATGTAAGGGACTCGAAGCCAATGCTCAAATGGAAGATCATGATGGAGCTATTGAATGGCAGTCGTTCTGATTTCCATGCGGTGTATCATCATTTGGAGTTTCAGGGGATACGCATGTACCCGGAGCGCTTCCTTGTGTGTACAGCAGAAATTAGCAAAGATGGCGAACAACTGTCACCACGTGACGAAGCCTTGTACACCTATATGTTCTGTAATGTTACGGAAGAGCTGATTCGATCAGAGCATGCGGGAGCAGCTATTGACTTAGGAGGCGGCAGGGCGGCTGTCTTGTTAAGCTTTGCTGAAGGTGACCCCGAGCAAAATCATTTGCGGACATTGGTCATTCTTGAATTGATTCTCGATATTATGAAAAAACAATTCGGTTTGTCAGTGACGGTTGGCGTAGGCACATGCCGTATGGATATGCAGGAGATACCACGTTCGTTCGATGAATCACAAAAGGCACTACTCTATAAAATGATTTTTGGTAAGCACTCGGTGATATCTGTAGACGATTTACAGCCACCAGACCGACAAGATTATTACAAGCTCAGCCGCATGTCTGACCCAGTCATGGAAGCTTTAAGGCAGACCGATCGCAGTAAGATGCTTACTTATTTGTCAGATACGTTCCGTGCAGCTGTCGAAAGTAATCTTCCACCGGAGCTGATCAGGCAGCTGTGTTACGATCTCATGATGAAGTCACTGCAAACCGTAAGTGCGATTGGCATTGAACCGGAAATATCGATGGGGCCATTAAGCAGCATTTATGAGCGTATCGCAAAGTGTGAGAACTGGAAGGAAGCGGAACAACTGGTCGGCGATATTCTCGAGGGCTTGGCCTCACAAATAGAGGAAAAGCGCAGCCAACGCGGGAAGAATGAGACGATTGAGCGAATGCTAGCGTATATTCGTACGCATTATCAAGAGCATGATCTGTCTTTGGAACGACTGGCCAGCATGTTTCATCTGACTCCGCCTTATATCAGCAGATTGTTTAAGGATCACACAGAGAGTAATTTTATCGATTATATGATTGAGATTCGCATCAAGGCGGCCATGGAGCTATTGAAAGATAAGTCGATTAAAGTAAATGATGTATCGGATGCAGTGGGGTATGCGAATACGAGGAGCTTCCTGCGGACGTTTAAAAAATACACAGGATTAACACCAACCGAGTATCGAGAACACATGTTGAAGCGAGAACCGTCGCAAATTGTTTAATGAAGTGGCCGCGATGCTAGCATCGTGGCTTCTTTGTTTCACCCATACGATACCCGCTCACCTCCGTCCCCCGCCCTGCGATATCCTCACCCCCGTTAACTCGACCTCCCCCACAAACTAGATGGATTTTATGTCGTTAATTCAGCCGAATCTCGGCGAATTTACCAAATAAATGGATTTCCTACAGCTAATTTGTTCCGTATTGTGCGGATTGAGCTTAATGAGAAGAATTAGCTACATGTTTTCCATTTAAATCGAATTATGAGCAAAATGCGCCGAAAATAGATGGAGGTTTTCCAGTTAATCTATCTAGCGTCTGTTATGCTACCCTAGCACAGAATAAATAGTATTTGAGAGTTCACTATTGTATGGTACTGTTGAAAATATGATTACACTCTTCAGTGTGAAGGAGATACATACATGCTTCTGTCAAAAGGACAAAAGATCGATGTAACCAAGGGAAAAGGGTTATCAAACTTAACATTGCAATTTGGATGGTCAGCAGATTCCAAATTGAGCATAGATTCTTCCTGTTTTGTACTATCGGCAAATAACCGGTGCGAAAAAGATGAAGACTTTATTTTTTACGGGAATCCGGCTGCGCTAAACGGGGGAGTGACGCATGGTCAAGCTAGTGGACCAGACAAAGAAGCGATCTCTTTATGTTTGTCGAAGATTCCAGAAAGTACGGCAAGAATTGCTTTTTCATTAACCATTCATGAAGGTGAAAAGTTCGGATACAGCATGCAAGATGTCTCCAATAGGTATGTAAGATTAATAGATGCCGATCGTAACGAGGAATTATTTCGGTATGAATATGGATCAGACTTGTCCAAAGAAACAGCGATAGTCGTTGGGGAGTTATATAGGCACAATGGGGAATGGAAGTTTAATGCGATTGGCAGTGGTTTTTTTGGCGGATTAGCGGCGTTATGTACGAACTTTGGTTTAGTGATCGAGGAGGAGGAAGTGAAAGAAACGGTTGAAATCGTAAAGAAACCTGCCCTTTCAACTATCGATCTACGCAAGAAGCTTGTCCAAATCACATTAGAGAAGAAAAAAATGAACAATGTTGCTGCAAGAGTTGGTTTAGTGCTCGACATCTCTGGATCTATGCAACACTTGTATAAGAACGGGACAGTTCAGGAGGTTGTAGAACGGATACTGGCGGTAGCATGTAAATTTGATGATAATGCGGCACTGGACATTTGGGTGTATGACAACGAATTTAGTCGATTGTCTGCTGCAACGGAGCGGGATTTTGATCAATATGTGTTAAAAAATATTTTGAATAACAGAGATATCCATAAGTTTGGTCGTAATAACGAACCTCCTGTCATGAAAGATGTTATTCGTAAATATACCGTCGAAGAGGATTCGCCGCTTCCAGCATTTGTTATCTTTATTAATGATGGCGGCGTTGTAAAATCAATTAAAAAAGTAATAGTGGAAGCCTCTCTCAAACCACTGTTTTGGCAATTTGTCGGAATTGGAGATTCCGATTTCGAAGTCTTGAAGAAGCTGGATACGATGGAAGGTCGAATCGTAGACAACGCTAATTTCATTCACATCAAGGATATTGCTAAGATATCGGACGAAGATTTATACAATCAGCTGCTGAATGAATTTCCATTATGGCTTAAGGCAGCGAAGGATAAAAGGGTTATTCGGAGTTGACGGAACCGGACCCTAACAACGCAATTTCAAGGGCTACCCCAACACAGGGTGGTCCTTTTTGCATGTAGCTAATACATTATTAATGATTTTCTATATAGATATTAAACATTTATAGGTTATGATAGGTTCTAGTTAAGGTTCTAGTTCAGTAACGGTAGAGTAGACAGGAGTTGACTTTCCTTTTGATACAATTATTATCCAGGCTCGCTAGACAATGGCGGCGTGATTTTAACTTGTTCCGCAAGGCTCCGGGCGTACAGTCGGTGGGTCTGAAGCTGTTAGTCTGGGCAGTTGGCGGCACAGCGATCCTCTTTGTTGGATTCAGTTTTTTTTCGTACTCCCATTCGCAGCAAATTGTCATAGACAAGGTGACCTCAACCACCAAGCAAACGGTTGCGCAATCCAGAGACACGTTAAATATCATTTTTCGAAATTACGAGGATTTAACCTTTAATATTTTGACCGATGAGGAAATGTTGAATCAACTGGGCATATATGGGAGTGCAGCGACAAGTCAGAACGAGAAATTCGTGGCTAGGAATAAAATTGTGGAGAGCTTCTCCATTCGATTCTTTAGCAAAAGTGATATCACGAATATTCACGTGATCCCGGTGGATCCGAAGCTGAAGGAAATTACAACGGATACGCTGCATGCGGAATTAATCGAGTATAGTAAGGAAGCGTGGTTCCAGAGGGCGGTTATTGCCAATGGTGAAATTGGATGGCTCCCTACGAAAAGATACGGTTACTCGGATTTAGGACAACCCTCGTTTGCTATCAATCGGCTCATTAAATTGAGTTCAGGTATGAAATATGTGCTTCTCATTGAGATCAGCTCTGAGGTATTGAAGCGTTCCATAGGTGATATACCAAGTGGAGAGATGGTCATTCTGAATCCAGATAATCAATTGTTGACGAGGACGAACTCAGAAATTGAAGGAGACTTCTATCGAATTCCTAATCTGTTCGAAGCGAATCCCATTCAAGCGGGACATCCTTCCGAAAGTAAAACGGTCAAGGTGAATGGAGAGATGCAACTGGTCGTCGCTGAGAAATTAGCGGCCAGTGATTGGACTGTACAAGCTGTGATCCCGGGCTCTGAATTATTTAAAGATGCGAACACCATTGGCAATAGTATGTTGATTAGTATGATCGGAATTGCGATCATTACCTACTTATTTAACTACTACTTGCAGAGGCGGCGGAATGCGAAGAAAATCCGATATATGGCTTACCACGATCACTTGACGGACTTAGCAAATCGGAAGTTGTTTATGGAGATTATTGAGAAAGAAATTCAGTTAGCGCGACAACATAAGCTGGAATTTACCGTTCTTTTTCTGGATTTGGACAGGTTCAAAATTATTAATGATACATTTGGTCATGAAGCTGGCGACAAACTGCTCATCGAAACAGCGCGCCGACTAGAAGTTACGCTGGATAAATCATGTACCGTCGCTCGGTTTGGCGGGGACGAATTTCTGGTGCTGATACCGAACGCTGGGGATCCAGATGCGATATTGACTATTATCCAAGAGATCACCTTTCAGATTCAGAAGCCTGTCTATTATGAAGAGAAAGAGCTTCATGTCTCTGTTAGTATAGGGGTTAGTATGTATCCGCAGGATGGAAAAGATATCCAAAGTCTAACCAAGCACGCGGATACTGCGATGTACAGTGCGAAGGAAAGCGGCAGAAATAATCATAAGTTTTATAACACCGCGATGGAAAAAAATACATATGAGAAACTTTCTTTAGAAAGAGATTTACGCCATGCGATAGAACGGGATGAGTTGTCACTCTATTATCAGCCTCAAATCGAACTAGATTCGGGGTGTATCATCGGGGTTGAAACACTAGCCAGATGGAAGCATCCGAAGCATGGTTTCATTCCACCATCGGAGTTTATTCCAATTGCTGAGTACTCACGGCTCATCGTGCCCATTGGCAAATGGATTCTATACACAGCGTGTAAGCAAAACAAAGCCTGGCAGGATGCAGGACTCCCTAAGGTGCATGTAGCTGTCAACTTATCGATTCACCAGTTCCAGAATTCAGAGATTATCCAAACCGTTGCACAGATCCTGGAGGAAACAGGCTTGGAGCCGCAATATTTGGAGTTGGAAATTACGGAATCTATTGCGATGCAAGATGTGGAGCAGGTTATTTTAACCTTGCAGGGCTTGTATGCCTTAGGGGTGAAAATTTCAATTGATGATTTCGGTACAGGCTATTCTTCCTTAAATTATTTGAAAAACTTCCCGATTCAACGGTTGAAAATTGATAAATCCTTTCTGGATGACATTGTAAGCAATGAGAAAGAACGTGCTATCGTCGGAGCGATCATCATTATGGCGCACAGTTTGAATTTGCGAGTGACAGCCGAGGGCGTTGAGTCTATGGAACAAGTAGCTTTATTACAAGCCTGCAATTGCGATGAGATTCAGGGTTACATATACAGCCGTCCCATTCCGACAAGCGAATGTGCAGAACTGCTGGCAGAGAGAAAGGTGTTTGACACAACTGGGGAATTATTACATAATGGCTAACCATTTGAGCGTGAGGGGGAAACCATGATGAGAATGAAACAACGGGAAAGGAAGAATCGGTTAATTGCCATGAGTTGGATTGTACTTATGATCTTCGTAATGGGGTGTTCCAGTCAGGAGCATCCCTTGCCAAGTTCATCACCATCGGGCGACACGAAAGTAACGCTGCGCATGATCGAGAGCTTGACGAATCCGAGTCGAACGGTGATTTTAAAAAGCTTACTTACCCAATTCGAAAGCCAAAACCCCAATATCCGTGTGGAACTAATATCACCTCCATTTTCGCAGGCGGATATTACCATCAAGACGATGCTGAATGTGAAGCAAGAGCTCGACGTTATGGAAGTCAGAGATATTAATGTCGCTGATTTGGCGAGCCAAGGCTACATTGATCCTTTAAACACCTACATGTCCACTTGGGATGAACTCAATACGCTGTCGAATGCAGCCAAGTCGATCTCAGTTGTGGGACGTAAGAATTACTTTATAGCGAACGGCTTGTATCAACGCCAAATGTTTTACAGGAAGGATTGGCTGGAGGCTGCGGGCCTTAAACCACCTTCTTCCTGGGAAGAGATGTATGAAACGAGTAAAAAATTAACAGACCCTGCTAAGAATCAGTATGGCTTTTCTTTTCGTGGCGCGAAAGGGTCGATTTCTATCTCAGATACGTTGATCCGGGCTTATAATGGTGATCGCGTAAATCTGGAGGATGGTCAATTTCTGAATGACGGGTCGACGATTTACACCACACCTGAATCGGTGAAAGCGATGGAATTATATCTGAACCTGTATAAGGAAGCTTCGCCACCCGATTCGATTTATTGGGGATTCCAAGAACAGGTGGAGGCGTTCACCTCAAGTGTGACAGGGATATTGCTCCAGGATCCGGATGTTATTCAAACGATACAAGATAAAATGCAGCCAGGAACGTGGGCCACGGCCCCCCTGCCAATAGGCCCTAAAGGGAATGCGCTTGTCAGTGTAGGCGGAGCCGGCTGGGGAATTGCCTCGTATTCCAAACATAAAGAGGAAGCATGGAAGCTGATTGCTTTTCTTTCCGGAGCTAAGCAAAATACGGAATTATCCAAAAAATACGGCCTGATACCGATTCACACCTCCGCGGTTTCTGATGCATTTTTTCAAACGGGTCCCTATAAAACCTTGCTCGATATGACACTCAAGCCAGATACTTTCCTTCTCTTCAAACCGCCTTACCAATATCCAGGCAACAGCAACTGGGACAAGGTAGCGATGGAATCGGGGCAGGCACTGCTGTCAGGGAATGCCACGATCGAGGAAACGCTAAGTAAGTGGGATGCTTTTTGGAAGGAACAGAAGCGAACTACGGGGATTGAATTGAACAAGAAGTGAAACGTGGTAGAATAGAAGAAAGTGTATTCGGTTATTTTTTAAAAAGGAGAGCCACAAGTGATTCCAGATATAGGGAACCTAGTTACTGTAACTCAAACCTTAGATCAATCCGGCATTCGTTACTCGTTAGGTGGCAGCGGCTTAATGCTAAGCCTTGGTTTAACCAACACGGTGGGTGACTGGGATGTCATGGTTGATGCCCCGAAAGATCAGGTCAAGAATGCGTTGCAGCACGAGCACATCGAAGAAATAACGAGTGGGGATTACCCATTTGGCACGGACTATAAGCTAGTCGTACATAGTGATGCACCTCAGGTAGAGATTATAGGAAGGCTCTCGATCTACACGGATTTAGGTCTATGCAGACTTCCCTCCATTCCGAGCGCTACGTGGAACGGTATTCAAGTTGGCAGCCCTGAAGTCTGGTTCGTTGCCTATGCTCTGATGAATAGGAGTGCGAAGGCGGCGATATTGCTGTCCTATTTGAAAGAAGTCGGTGCTAATAAAGACATTCTTATCAGACTGATGAATGAACCGCTCCCTGATCCGATCATGGGGGAAATCAGATCGCTGATCGAAACGTAAAAGGATGAAACAATGGCAAATCAAATCACGATTCAGGCATTAAAATATGGCAATCGTCTCCATTACGAATGGAACACAACCTTACTAGAAAAGACAGATTCGCATATTGTTGTTCTCGGTGAGTATGGAAGACAGCTGCATCATTACACGAAGCAAAGTGTATTTACGATTGATAATTGGTCTATTGAATTTTTCTCTTTTGATTCTTGGTTTACAGTTAGTGCTGAAGTTGTTGACGGCAGATTAGAACAGTTTTATTGTAATATCAATCAGCCGGCAGTGATGAAGGGGAACACCGTTTCTTTTGTCGATTTGGACTTAGATTACGTGAGAAGAAATGGTGTCTGGCAGGTAGTTGATGAAGATGAATTCGCAGCCCATGCGATTCAATTCGGGTATCCCGTTGATCTGATTCAGCAAGCCGAGCAAGAGCTAGTGGCATTGA
The DNA here is from genome assembly GCF_013141695.1 of Paenibacillus plantarum. GTDB lineage: Bacteria > Bacillota > Bacilli > Paenibacillales > NBRC-103111 > Paenibacillus_E > Paenibacillus_E plantarum. The sequence continues at coordinate 98,478 of NZ_WHNY01000074.1, read as the reverse complement.
AGGAAAAGGCCCAGAAAAAGGAATTTCCGTTTGATGGTTATCTCGAAAAGTTCATGAATTGTATTCCTAGGTCATGCAGGTAAGGATTACGAAACGATGGGGAGGTTTCACTTATCATGATTACGGTGGAAATGGTGCTAGATCGCCTGATTGAACCCGTTGGACAACTAGAGAAGACAGTAGATACGCTGAAAAGCGGACGGATGGATGCGGAAGTTCGGAAAGTGGCTGTTGTATTTATGACGACGTATGCGGCAATTAAGCAAGCTGTCGAAACAGGTGTCGATCTCATCATCACCCACGAACCGACGTATTACAACCATTTGGATGAAGGCGAGTGGTTAAGCGGGGATCCTGTGTATGAAAAGAAGCGCGCGCTCATCAAGGAATCGGGTATTGCGATTTTTCGCTTGCACGATTACGTACATAGCTATAGACCAGACGGTATTCAGGTAGGCATGTTGAAGCAGTTAGAATGGGAATCGTATGCAAGTCCTGAGAATATGAAGCTGCTGATATTGCCTCCTGATGAAGTGCATACCGTACGCACCATTGTTGCTCATCTGAAAAGTAAACTAGGCATAGAACATATGCTAGTGGCCGGGGATCCGGATCTGTCCGTAAAACGTATGGGCCTACTGCCAGGAGCGTCCGGTGGTCATTCTCATATCAAGTTCCTTGGAAGTCAGGATATCGAGTTGCTGATTGTTGGCGAGGCCAATGAATGGGAAACGAACGAATATGTGAGGGACGCCGCGGATATGGGACTGGCGAAGGCACTGATCGTAACGGGGCACCAGAAGAGCGAAGAAGCAGGGATGCAGACCGTCGTAGAGATGGTACGCGAGGCGTTTCCTGAGGTGCAAGTTACTTTCATTGAGTGCCCGCTTGCGGTTCAGCGGATTTGATAAAGATGAAATAGAAGCAGTCTAGGGCACTTAGGTGTCTTAGGCTGTTTTTAATTTAGGCGAGAATAGGAAGGGTTTTCCTGTTACTTAGAGAATTTAATTATATTTTTCAAAAAAAGTTTTTCGTTGTGTCGATTTCATCGAAATCTATTCGTCGTCCATATAGAGAGCAAATTTGTTAGAAAGAAAAGGAGGTTGAACATGCACATAACGACTTCGAAGGACGGCACCAAAATCGCTTACGACAGAGAGGGGCAAGGCCCTGCGCTCATTTTGGTAGCAGGTGCATTCAGCTACCGCAAATTCCCCGGCCAGGTGGAGCTGGCGAAGTTGCTTTCGCAGCACTTCACCGTGTATAACTACGATCGTCGTGGTCGTGGGGATAGCGGAGATACCCAGCCCTATGAGACGGAGAGGGAGTTCGAAGATCTGCAGGCGATGATTGATGAGGCTGGCGGTTCTGCGTATGTATGGGGATTGTCCTCTGGGGCGGTGCTTGCGCTTCAGGCAGCAGCGAGGGGGGCCAAGATAACGAAATTAGTGTTGCATGAACCCCCATTTGTAGTGAAAGCCACGGATCGTAGAGCGCCAAAAGATTTCGTGCAGCACGTTACGAAGCTCATTGCTGCTAATCAGCGGGCGGAGGCTATCAAGTATTTCATGACACAGGGGATGGGTGCTCCTTCGTTCGTTGTGAGTATGATGCGAATGATGCGATCCGTATGGTCCAATCTCATGGCTGTGGCACACACACTTCCTTATGATGCGGCTTTGTTGGACGGCTATTTCGAGGGAAAGCCACTGCCAAGAGAAGTATGGCGAACCGTCACGATGCCAACGCTTGTGCTCGAAGGTATTGAGAGTCCAGCTTCACTGCGCCACGGCGCACAGGAACTGGCAGACGTACTGCCTAATGCGCAGCTACTTAGTAAGAAAGGGCTTGGACATACGAAGAAACTCAATGCGAAACTCATTTCGATGGCTCTTAAGGATTTCTTTTTAGGCGGAAAATAAGCGTAGTACATCACAATAATAGGAGGAGAACACAGATGAGATTTATGATGATCGTGAAAGCAACAACAGATTCAGAGGCAGGGGCTAGACCAAGCCAGGAACTTATTGAGGCGATGCAAAAGTATAACGAGGAATTAGTGAAAGCCGGTGTTTTACTGGCTGCTGATGGACTACAACCTAGCTCGAGCGGAATACGGATTTCCTATCCGGAGCCGGGGGCCAAACCGAAGGTAGTGGATGGTCCGTTTACAGAAGCGAAAGAAATGATCGCGGGCTATACGCTGATTGAAGTCAAATCAAGGGAAGAAGCGATAGAGTGGGCACTTCGCATGCCAGATCCCCACGGATTCGGGCAAGGTGAAATTGAACTCAGACAGGTGTTCGAAATGGAGGAGATTACGGATGATCTGGAAATGCGAGAGAAAGATGCAGCACTTCGCAAGCAAGCGCAGGAGCAGAACAAGGCGTGAGCTTATCTCTTACACATCGAACGATCGATGCGATATGGCGAATCGAGTCAGCTAAAATTATCGCAGGGTTAACGCGAATGACGCGGGACGTGGGACTAGCGGAGGATCTTGCGCAAGATGCGCTGTTAATTGCCCTCGATCGATGGCCGGACATCGGAATTCCAGACAAGCCTGGTGCTTGGCTGATGACGACTGCCAAGCGACGCGCGATTGATGATATGCGCAGGCATAAATTACGTGATCAGAAGTATGTAGAGATCGCACAAAGTATGGATTTATATACGATTGAAGACATTGATCAGGCTTTGGACGGTGAGATCGGCGACGATCTGCTTCGTCTCATCTACATGACCTGCCATCCCGTGTTATCTCAGGACGCTAGAGTGGCTCTGACGCTTCGGCTTCTATGCGGGCTAACCACTGATGAAATCGCACGTTCATTCCTTGTCGCTGAAGCCACGATTGCTCAGCGAATTGTCCGAGCGAAGCGAACTCTGAGTGCCGAGAAAGTCCCTTTCGAGGTGCCATCAGCGGAAGAGCGCCAAGACCGTCTGACTGCTGTACTAGAGGTTATTTATTTGATGTTTAACGAAGGATACTCGGCAACCTCCGGGGAACAGTGGATTCGTCCGGTCCTGTGTCAGGAGGCACTAAGACTGGGACGCATGATTGCCGAGATTAGCCCGATGGAACCGGAGGTTCACGGACTGGTTGCCTTAATGGAGATTCAATCTTCGAGGTTAAAAACCAGGGTAAACGCCAAGGGGGAACCCATCCTTCTTATGGATCAAAATCGGGGGATGTGGGATCAGCTGCTGATCCGCCGTGGTTTGGCTGCTCTAGATCGCAGCCGCAAGATCGGAAGGCCCCTTGGCCCCTATTCGCTCCAAGCTGCTATTGCCGCCTGCCATGCGCAGGCGGTGACTGCAGCAGAGACGGATTGGGTCCGAATTGCCGCTCTCTACGAAGCGCTATCGCGCGTAGCTCCTTCGCCAATCGTCGAATTAAACCGAGCAGTCGCGATTTCGATGGCGTTTGGACCGGCTTTTGGATTGCAGCTAGTTGATGAACTGAAGGCTGAACCTTCCTTACAAGGGTACCATCTGCTGCCGAGCGTACGCGGTGATCTTCTAGTGAAGCTGGGGCGGGTGGACGAAGCCCGGGTGGAATTTGAACGAGCCGCATCTATGACGAGGAATGAGCGAGAACGTTCTGTTTTAATGAAGCGGGCGGCCGAATGTGAAGGAGGGGAACGCTAGTTGCGCTATATATTGATGGTGAAGGCAACAGGATTCTCGGAAGCGAGAGTCAAACAAAGCCAAACCTACATTGATCAAATGAAGGCCTACAAGAAGTCATTAGCCATGGCGGGCGTGCTGCTTGCAGAAGAGGAGCTTCAGCCAAGCTGGGCTGGAATTCGCATCTGTTATCCATCACAAGGCGGGGAGCCGGAGCTACTGGTGGGACCTTTTCCCATTCATCAAGAGCTCCTAGCGGAATATACCCTGATCGATGTCAGCTCGGAGGAAGATGCTCTGCACTGGGCGCTCCAAATGCCGATTCCTGCGGACCGTGGCAAGTATGAGCTCGAATTGCGGAAGCTCGAAGAGCGTTCCAGTTTCATAAGGGAGCCTAGTCGGCAGGTCATGGAGGCTGATTTACAAGATCTACGGTACATACTACAAACGAGAGAAAAATTCGAAGGAGTGAATGCGAAATGAACCAGGAAGTAACCGAATTTATCGACATGCTAAAAGAACCATGGCAGCAGGAACTGTCCACGCAATTGCGTGAGGTTGTGCTGCAGTCCATACCGGATGCGACGGAACGTATACAATACAAGAAGCCTCATTTTTTGAAAAATGGCAAATATGCCGCTGTCATCTCCACATCCAAGGATGCCGTAAGTTTTACGATCTTTAACGCTAGCGGAGTCGCGTTTCCGGAGGCCTTGTTTGAAGGTCCTCCAGAAAGAAAGACCGTGAAGCTGCGCCAAGGACAATCGCTTGATTCCGAGCAGCTGCAGTCGCTGCTAAGCCAGGCGGCCGCGTCACTGTAGTTTCGCCAAAAAGGAGCTCGCTTCGCGCTGCGCGGCGGCTTCTTTTTACTTTGTGGGGCCAACTGGGCGGCAATGTAGGGGATAAATGGAAAACCTACAGTTAATTTTGCCGAATTTCCTGAGATTCCGTGAATAGATGGAAAATGTACAGTTAATATAAGCAGAACTAGCGGTATGCAGGCTTTTGGCGGAAATTAACTACATAAAACCCATCTATTACTGCTATATGAGTAGAAACAGCAAAAATAGCTACATAAAATCCATTTAATTTGATTTGGCCGACGTAGAGAGTTGGGCAGAGGCTCGGTTGCTGCAGGGGGTATGGTGGAAGTGAGAGTAGAAGTAGAAATAGAAATAGAAGTAGAAGTAGAAGTAGAAGTAGAAGTAGAAGAAGAAGTAGAAGTAGAAGTAGAAGTAGAAGTAGAAGTAGAAGTAGTTCTAGCAGAGTAGCAAATATTGGAAGTAGTTGTAGCTTTCATGCTTGAGGTAATGGCATAATTAGGTAAATGGGTGATGCCTAGTAAGGTGAATTCCATGAGAGGAAGGGGATTCGCGATCATGCAGCGCTTTAAGTTCATGTATAAGCAATTTTTGAAAGAGCCACTATGGTTTAAAATACTTGTCTTAACCACCTTGGTTATTTCAATTGTCTTTAGTGGTTCTGGGTTTTCGTCGAATGTTCAAAGTGTAGCTAAAGTCGCTGCGGCGATCTTTTTTTGCACATATGCGATAAAATTACGAAGGCTAGTGAAGGTTTCCGTTACGTTTTATGTGCTAGCAGGGTTATGCTTGTATGTGGCTTGGGATCATCCAACAACTGTTCCTCCAACCAAGTATTGGCCAGGGGATGAGTGGCGGATCTCGACGCCGGAAGAGCAAGGCATGGATTCTAATTATTTGTACCAAACGATGAAACAAACCATGGGCTACAAACAGAGTGTACATAGTACTTTTGATAACGTGCTTATCATCAAGAATGGTTATTTAATTACAGAATTGTATGCGCCGAATAAGGGGAAAGATGGCTATTATGACCTTTATTCAGCGACGAAAAGCGTCATTTCCGCCTTGGTTGGTATTGCGATTCATGAAGGGTATATAGCTGGATTAGATGCGAAGGTCATGGATTTCTTTCCTGAGTATCGAACTCAACCCATAGATGAGAAGAAAGAATCGATTACCGTCGGGGATCTCCTCAAGATGTCAGGTGGTTTCAAATGGGATGAGTGGAATAATCCGTCTACAGATCTTGATCCAGCAGGCGAAATGTTCCGTAGTCTAGAACCGGTAAAGTTCTTGTTAGATAAGCCGATAGTGAATGAACCGGGAAGCGTATTTAATTACAGCACAGGAGAGTCGCTCCTGCTTTCAGAAATCATTAACAAGTCAACAGGCATGGGTACAGATACTTATGCAGCTAAGAAGCTTTTTGAACCATTGGGGATCCGTAACTACAAATGGGATACATTACGTGACGGTGTACCTGGGAATTTGCGGCTTACAGCTAGGGATGTGGCGAAGTTCGGCTATTTATTTTTGAATAATGGTGTTTGGAATGACCGACAGATTGTCCCACTGGACTGGGTGAAAACATCCACATCTAAACAAATAGATACAAATGTCGGCCAGGAATCAAATGGATACGGGTATCAATGGTGGATGAATACGTTTGGCGGATATGCGGCTAAAGGGATGTTTGGGCAATATATATGCGTTCTTCCAGAGCAGGATATCGTCGTCGTTTTTCAAAGTCACTTGTCCATTAGAAATATTGACTTTTTATTACCCTTACTCATGGTGGAGAATGCAGTTATCAAGTCGATCCAATCACAGAACCCTCTACCTCCGAACAGTCAACTTAAGAATCTAGAAGAGGCTTTATTACTGGGACAAAGATCGGAGATTGGCACTTGTGGGGATACATTTGGGTGTAAGAATTAAGCGTGCGTGGAAAGGAGTAGGGATGGCTGGAACAATAATTACTAGGAGGTTACACGACCAATGACAATTATGACATTTCTTATTGTAGGCTGGATACTAAGTTGGTTCAAATTCGAAAGATTGGTTATTCAAGCTTTTAAGGAGCTATTTAACAAAGAAATATCAAAGGCGACATACTATTTCTTGTTTTTTAGTGTGGGCGTATTTGGGGATGTTGTGCTGCTAATCCAAGGTGCTTACTATGACTATTTTCTGAATAGATGATTAACCTCCCTACTTGACTGCTGACCACTTTAGCTCATCGCCAGACAGAAGCTGCTTTAGTCCGATATTTCCGAATTAAAACGAGGATTACTTGTAAAAAGAGACTAATAGTCCGAATTTGCCGAACTAATTAGCCGTTTTCTTCGCTAGAGCGTTGTTTGGGGCGGTTTAGTTGGGTTTTTTCGGACTAATTCATATTTAAAGACGTGGACAGTGAGATTAGTTCGGCAAATTCGAATTAATCTGTGCTGCTAGAGCGCGCCAAGGGCCCATAAAACTGTCCCGCTCTAGCAGCACACAGCAAAGAAGCTAAGCGCTAGTCGCTTAGCTCCTTTTAGCTACTTCTTCTTCCTACGCTTGCTAGCCAATGTGTTAGAAGCCTTCCCGTTCCCACCGACGGCATCCTGCTGCTTCGTACCCGGACTTTCGATGGCGGAGTTAGTCCCACTCGTGCTGTACTTGCCAGCTCCGCTTGCCACTTGAGTGGCTGATGCATTTGCAGCATGTTTGGGGAGTTTAACGATTTGATCGTTAATGACAACGATGATTTCTTTGCCTTTGCGACGGATTTCGGCGAGGCCTTTGCTGCTGGATAACTTGCCTTTGGCGCCTATCCGGTTCTTGGCTTTGCCACCGGCCCCAACGCTTTGCTGCTGTTGACTGTGCGGTGATTTAATGGCGGCGTTACTGCCAGCGGCACTGCTGCGGCCTGCACCACTTGCGAGCTGCGTCGTGTTCGGGGCATTTGTAAATTGATGGTTGATAACGAATACCAGTCTATCGATGCCATGAATCGGCGATTGCGTAATGATACGTTTTTTTCCTTTTTCAATAATGATGGTGAGACGGTCTGATTTCATAGTCACACAGAACCTCCCCATAGGTTATTCTCTTAAGTATATGTCTGTAGGACAAATTGGTAAGGGATAGTTGCTGAGTGGTCGAAAAAAAGAACTGCGAGCTGCACGCCTATGTAAGCTGCCAAGCCCCGAGGTCTTTACGTCGATATACACTAAGCATGAGACCGATGGCTACAAATTGAAGAATAACTAGTAATCCGCTATAGCTGATGAATGGAAGTTGAAATGAGCTATAGGGTGCTAGACCGATCGACATCAGCATACTCCACGCAAATTGCGTTGTAAACAAAGCCAATAGGGTAGATACGATAGCTTTTCCATAAGGATCTTTTACCTTTCGTGAAACGCTAATGGCTTGCTGGACGAATAGGACTACCATCATTACCAATACAATGCCAGCGCCCCAACCGAAACAGTAGATGAGAAAAGGAAACATCATTTCGGTCTGAAGGGTAGGCAACATGCTAAATGGCGCACCAAATCCGTGTCCCCACCAACCAGCGGATTGGATAGCCATTTTGGATTGCGTAAGCTGAAAATTGATTCCTCGTTGATCTTCATCTGGATGGATAAAAGCCAAAAGTCGATTTATTTTATAGGATTGACTATACAAGAAATAACAAAAGGCAACGGCAAGAATGCTACAATGCGCAGCGAGGATAGTTCTTCTTTTTCTCAAAACCAGTAACAAGCTCAGACATCCAATAATGAATAGAACGAAATTTGCTATAGAATGTGTATATAAAATGAGCAAGCTTGGCAGCCAAACGGTTCCTACGTTGATCCAACTTTTCAGAAGGAATGTCCGCACTTCAGATTCGTTCGCAACAATTCTTTGTGGTGTGCTCCAGATACCAGCTATAGCGATGAGAAGCAAGTAGGGAGCTAACGAAGAGATATTCAATTGAATAGATCGCCAACCTACAAATCCCCTAAGTCCTGCCTCATTCATAGTTAGTAATGCATAGAAAAGTAAAGAAATTGTACCTATATAGAGGAGCCAAGAGTATCTAGCTAATTTACGATAGTTGCTAAAGCCGATCAACAACATCAAGCATGAGCCTATGCTAAAAAACAGTACCTGTTTCATAGCAAGTGAACTGAGATTTTGACGATAAGAGGCGGTTTGTGCAGAAAATATAGCTACTAACCCGACTGCCATAAGTACTACGATAATAGCAAGCAATCCCCAATTAAAACGAGGCCGATGGGCAAGATGAAACTGCTGCCCGATTACATCAGGCGTCCCCATTTGAGAAATAGCTTCTCTAACGGCCGTATCTAAATCAATTCCACTACTTAGTTTCTCCTCAATTAACTCCTGTAAATGACTCTCCAGCTCCAGACGAACTTCGGGATGGACCTCTTTCGCTTTAATTTTGCGACAAACCTGTTTCAAGAACGAAGTGATCTCCTCATGATGACGAAAGTTATTCATACGCCTCCCTCCCCAAGTACACGATCTACCGTATTGCGAAAAAGCGACCATTCCTGCTTCTTGATATTGAGCTCACCTTTACCTTGCTTCGTGAGGCGATAATACTTTCGCTTACGTCCGTCTTTCTCGTCCCAATAGGCTTCAACAAAGCCTTCGGATTCCAACGTGTGAAGAATAGGATAGAGTGTGCCTTCTTTTAATGTGAATACGCCATCCGAATGTTTCTCCATCTCTTTGGTCATCTCGTAGCCGTACATATCTTTGCGATCCAAAAGAGTAAGAATCAGAATGACAGTGCTTCCTTTCATAAGCTCTTTACTGATTTTCATGTAGATGCTCCTTACCATATGTATTGAATATCTATGCATCGTATATCTATGTATGAGTATAAAACGGAAATCAATATTTAGCAACTTTTACCATATATCTTAGTTCTGAACATCCCAGCTAAGACAAATTCAGTACACGAATCGGATATAATCGGATATGTACAATGTTTTTTCAGCCCTTTATAATTGAGACTGAGAATTATTATCAATTATAAAATAGGGAGTCAGCATTAGCATTCTAAATAGATGGCTTGTTCATCACCAGTGTGTGCTCTGCTGTACAAGGAGGAAGAAATCGAATGAAATCTTTAAAAATGATGATCGTGCTGTTGCTAGCACTAGCCGTTACGGCTTGTGGCAGCGGGGCAACAACAGGCGGAAATGCCAGTAGTACGACGGCGTCACCAGAAGCGGCTAAAGCAACTGCTGCAGCTGAAGTAGAGAAAACAATCAAGCACGCGATGGGTACAGTTACTTTGAAGAAGAAACCAGAGCGAATTGTCGTTCTGTTCAATGGCATGACAGATATTATTACAGACTTGGGTGTTAAGCCAGTCGGTTCAGTTGAGTCATGGGAAGAAAAGCCATGGTACAACTTTTTGAGATCCAAAATGGAAGGCGTTAAGGATTTGGGTGAAGAAAATCAGCCTAATGTCGAGGCTATCGTAGCGCTGAAACCAGACTTGATTATTGGTCAAAAAACACGTCACGAGAAAATTTATCCGCAACTGGAAAGTATTGCGCCTACGATCATTATGGAGGAGCTCTTTGATTGGAAAGCGAATTTGAAGATGGCTGCGGATGCCCTTAATAAAGAACAAGAAGGCGCTAAGATTCTAGCGGATTGGGATAAAAGCGTTGCAGAGTTTAAGCAAAAAGCTGGAGACAAACTGGCAAAATCCGAGGTATCGATCATCCGATTTGAGAGAGACGGCAGCGCTCGTTTTTATTCAACTGGGTTTGCAGGGACAATCTTCAAGGAACTCGGGCTACCGCGTCCGAAGGCTCAAATTGTTGAAGGCAAGGCTGTCGTTAATATTGCCTCGAAAGAGCAAATGTCGCAGTTAGATGGGGATTACATTTTTGATATTACACGTCTGAACGTAAATGAGCCTACGGTAGAGAAGGCGCTCAACGATTGGACTTCTCATCCACTTTGGAAAAATCTAAAAGGCGTGAAGAACGGTAAATATTACAAAGTAGACACGATTACATGGAACTTATCTGGGGGCTCAATGGCAGCGAAAGCGATGCTAGCGGATCTCTACAAATATTTTGATATTAAATAGTTGAAACACGCAGGAATGAACGTTATGTTCATTCCTTTGTGAATTCCAAGGAGACCATCATGAACCTTATGAATACAAGTTTATGGAAAACTGCCGGACTATTCGCGCTGGTCCTTATTCTACTAGGCAGCTTTACTTCTAGCATTCTATTCGGTGCGACGCAGTTTGACTGGCATACGGCTTGGGCTTCCATCTTTCATTACGACGAGAATATCAATGACCAAATCATTCTTCGAACAACGCGTGTGCCTCGGGCTTGTATTGCCGCTGCCATTGGTGCAAGCTTAGCGATCGCGGGCGTCTTGATGCAAACGTTAACGCGCAATCCGCTGGCATCGCCGAGTGTACTCGGGGTTAATGCGGGAGCAACGATGTTCGTTGTGATTGGAGCGGTTGCCTTACAAATTTCATCGTTGCAAGCATTGATGTGGATCTCTTTTATCGGAGCGGCAGTGGGTGCTTTATCCGTGTATATCTTGGGTTCCTTTGGCCGAGATGGATTGACGCCACTCAAAATTGTTCTTGCAGGCGCAGCTATGACCGCTCTCTTCTCATCTTTTACACAAGGCATCTTAGTACTAAACCAGCAGGTCCTTAGCACCGTGTTGTTCTGGCTGACGGGTACTATTGCGGGACGATCTCCGGATATGTTGATCACAGTAATCCCTTTCATGGCGATATGCTGGGTAGCTGCATGGTTCATCGCGCGAGATATGAATTTACTTCTCATGGGTGAGGATACGGCCAAAGGTTTGGGTCAAAAGACGCTTTGGGTCAAATCAGCCGCAGGCATTTTGATTGTCGTACTGGCGGGCTGCTCGGTGTCGGTTGCGGGTCCAATCGGATTTATTGGGATTGTTATACCGCATATTTCTCGGTTTTTCATCGGTGTCGATCATCGTTGGGTCATTCCTTATTGTGCCGTACTAGGAGCCATTCTGCTCATCCTGGCGGATTTGGCTGCAAGATTTATAATGATTCCTGAGGAAATGCCTGTAGGCGTTATGACAGCCGTAATTGGTGCCCCATTCTTTATTTATATTGCGCGAAGGGGGCTTATCAAATCATGAAGGGTCATGTTCCGGTTCGATTGCGACGCGGTGAGATTTCTTATTTAGTCGAAAAAAAAGCGTTAAAGATATCCCTCTTGTTACTCGTGGTTTGTGTGGTGATTGCGATTGTAAGCACGGGGATGGGAGAAATGTACATATCTCCGATCGATGTGGTCAAAAGTGTCATTGGCATTGGCGCCGATGATCACGCGTTGGTCGTCCAAAAGCTCCGCCTACCGCGAATTGTCATTTCCATGTTAGTTGGTTCTGCATTGGCTGCGGCGGGGGCGATCATGCAGGGAATCATTCGGAATCCATTGGCTTCGCCAGATATGATGGGCGTAACCGGTGGAGCATCAGTAGCTGCGGTCATATTCCTTACGTATTTCAATGGCATGATCAGCATTCGGTGGTTGCCAGTGTCGGCTATGCTGGGTGCTGCGGTTGTTTCAGTCATTTTGTATATGCTTGCTTGGAAAAAAGGGGTCACACCCATCCGCCTCATTCTGGTCGGCATCGGGATGTCTTCGCTCATGTCGGCTGGGACGACGATGATGATTGTGTTTAGTCCGAAGAACGATCCCGGCACAGCCTACTTATGGCTGACAGGATCGGTTTATGCGTCGAATTGGGAAAATGTGATGACGGTCTTGCCATGGACGGTGATCTTGATTCCGATAGCTTTTCTATTAGCTCGTCATGTCAATATTGGGCAGCTCGGGGATGATGTAGCAGCAAGTGCAGGAAGCGCAGTCGAGGCCAACCGCTTATTATTGCTGTTTATTAGCGTGGCGCTGGCGGGATCAGCTGTTTCCGTAGCCGGCGCGATCGGATTCATTGGCTTAATCGCACCGCATATGGCACGGAAATGGGTAGGTTCGAGCTTTGACAGTCTTTTACCCGTCTCGGCACTACTCGGAGGCGCCATTGTGATGTTGGCTGATCTAGCGGGAAGAACGTTCTTTCTACCGCACGATGTGCCAGTCGGTGTATTTACGGCAGCCGTAGGGGCACCATTTTTCATCTATTTGCTGTACACCAAGCGAAATTCAAGATAGGAGTGAAGAGCGTGCCAACCTTGGAGACCAGAAATCTCAATTTGACCTATGGCAACGAAAATATTATTGAGCAGCTGAATCTGTCTATTCCCAAAGGTAAGATTACGGTATTGATTGGTTCTAATGGCTGTGGGAAATCCACACTCCTGCGTGCGATGGCTCGTTTAATGAAGCCAACCAATGGCGAAATCATTCTGGATGGCAAGCATATCGCGGAAATTCCAACCAAAGAAATCGCGAAGCGCTTATCGATCTTACCGCAAGGCCCGATTGCCCCGGAAGGGTTAACGGTATTTCAGTTGGTGAAGCAAGGCCGATACCCGTACCAGAATTGGCTGAAATCGTGGTCAGATGAAGATGAGCGCTGTGTGAATGAGGCTTTGGCGGTTACCAAAACAACGGAATTGGCGGAAACCGCGGTGGATTCCTTGTCCGGTGGACAGCGTCAGCGGGCGTGGATCGCGATGACGCTCGCACAAGGGACTCAAACCATCCTGTTGGATGAACCGACAACGTATTTGGATATGGCTCACCAGGTTGATATTTTGGATCTGTTGTTTGAACTGAATGAACGTGAACAGCGCACGATTGTCATGGTTCTCCATGATCTCAATCTCGCTTGTCGCTATGCGCATCATCTCGTGGCGATCAAAGACAAATCCGTCTTTGCCCAAGGTAAGCCAGAGGATGTCATTCATTCGGAGCTTGTCCGGCATGTATTTGGCATGGAATGTGAAATTATCGGGGATCCGTTCTTCGGTACGCCAATGTGCATTCCGAAAGGAAAAGGCCGGAAATCCGACAAGCTCATACCTAAGAAAATAGAGGAGGAAGTGAAGCATGAGCTTATCCGAAGTTAAACCACTGGGAACCGTGACCGCTTTAATTAAAGAAAGAAGAACGATACGCGATTTTAAACAGGATCCCGTTTCGGACGAATTGCTGCTTGAGTTATTGAATGTAGCCGTTTGGGCACCTAATCATGGGAACAGACAACCTTGGCGTTTCGTTTTGTACAAAGGAGATGGACGTCAGGTATTAGCAGATGCGATGCTCCAATCCTATGATGATGATGAGATGAGAGAAAAACACGGGATACCCAAATGGAACGATTTCATGAAAATTCCCGCGCATCTCGTTGTGATTCTGAAAGAAGATACACGTCAGAAGCAATGGGATGAAGATTACGGCGCCGTCTGCGCCCTCATCCAAAACTTCCAACTGGCAGCCTGGGAGCAAGGGCTCGGCGTCGTGTGGAAAACGAACAACTATAACTATGAAGCCGAGTTCCAGCAAGTCGTTGGCTTAGAGGCTGATGAGAAAATCGTCGGCGTTCTGCATGTCGGATATCCAGCCTCCATTCCGAAGGTTCAGCCTCGTAAGTCAGCGGAGGACATGTTGACGATCATTGATTCTAAATAGGATAGGAAAATAGTAAAAGTCATCCCCAGAAAAACCCTCGAAACGCTTAAGGCGATTCGGGGGTTTTTCGATAATTGCAGATCGGCTTTTGACCTTTTATAATAAAGGGACTTTAACCAGACACCAAGGGGATACAGATGAAAAGAATACTTGTCATTAGCGATATTCATGGCGAACTTGCCAAGTTCGAAGCTTTACTAGCAGCCGCGCAATACAACTCCGAACAAGATCAACTGATTTTGCTAGGCGATTATGTGGATCGAGGGCCAGACGCCAAGGGTGTCATTGAACGAGTTATGGCTTTAAAAGAGGCCGGAGCGCGAGTGTTAAAAGGGAACCACGAGGATTTAATGATCAAAGCATTGACGACGCAGGATGAACGGACATGGAAACGCTGGGCACAAATCAATGGCGGCGATATGACTTTACAAAGCTATGGGTTTACGGAAGGTGATTATGCCCTCGATGAGAACGCGGAGTCGTTTACTAAACCAGAACTGCAGTCGGATATATTATCAGAGCACTTGGCATTCATAACGAAACTGGAGCACTATATCGAAACGGATGACTATATATTTGTCCATGCAGGTGTGCAGCCAGGAGTGCCTGTTTCGGAAACGGATCCATTTACTCTGATGTGGATTCGTGGCGAATTTCATACTGGGTATAGTGGTGAAAAAATTGTGGTTTTCGGCCATTCATCCACCGATACACTGCACGGCGATTCGGATAATTATCATGTTTATTTTGGTGTAAATCGTATTATTGGCATCGATGGTGGCGCCGTTTATGGTGGACAATTGAATTGTCTAGAACTGCCAAGTCAAGTGGTGTACAACGTAAAGTGAGGGATGACCGTTATGTCTTTAATCGAATTTGGACTTGTAGGGCGAGGGTGGAGAGCTGAATTTTATTTGCGCATTGCGCAAATGCAGCCTCACCGTTTCGCCGTCCGTGCGATGCTAGTCCGTGATGAGGAACGAGGCAGGGAAATCGAGGAGAAATGGGGTGTGAAAACCTACCGAGACATGGAATCTTTCGTTTCAAGCGGACCGCTCCTATTCGTGGTTGTTTGCGTTTCGAGGGATGCCATGCCTGGCTGCACACTGGAGCTGGCAGAAAGGAACATACCCGTATTGACAGAAACACCTCCGGCTAATGACATCTCGGGTATGATTGACTTGTACCAGTCGGTGTCCAAGCTAAAGGGGCGCGTACAGGTGGCCGAACAATATGTGTATCAACCGATGCATGCTGCACGTATTGCTTTCGTGAGATCAGGTAAACTAGGTGACGTTTCTCAGGTGCAAGTATCGGCCGCTCACGGTTATCATGGCATCAGTCTGATCCGAAAGTTGCTTGGCATTCAATTCGAGAACGCCATTATTAGCGGACAGAGATTTACCTCTGAAATCGTGAAAGGTCCGGGGCGTAATGGGCCTCCGGAAAGTGAAGAGATTGGCAACTCGGTGCAGGATATCGCTACGCTTCGTTTTGGAAACCAACTGGCGCTGTTTGATTTTACAGGTGATCAGTATTTCTCTTGGATTCGCCAAAATCGTGTCCTTGTTCGCGGAAACCGTGGCGAATTATTGGATGAAACGTTCCGGTATTTGAGGGATTTTAAAACACCTATCACTGGCAATTTCCGTAGAGTCGATACCGGTCATAACGGTAACTTGGAAGGATATTATCACCAAGGGATTATCGCGGGTGAAGATTGGGTGTACGAAAACCCAGTCGTTCCCGGGCGTTTATCCGATGATGAGATTGCGATTGCTACTAGTTTGACTCGAATGGCGGACTATGTACAGGGTGGGCCATCTTGTTATGACTTGGCAGAGGCGATGCAGGACCATTATGTATCGATCATGATGCAATCCGCTATTGAATCGGGCGAGGAACTGACAACGACGACGCAACCCTGGGCGGAGTGAGACTCAAACGAATGCGTTAGCAGAAAAGCTGAGTTCCAGCAGGTAGTTGGCTTGCCGTATAGCCCCGAATCGTGTAAATAGATTCGTGGCTTTTTTAATTTTAGTTTGACAGAACTCTGTAGCCATTCCAGGCTACTTCGGGTAAACTTGGTTATTTTCAAATAAATTGCGAACCTGATCGGCCATAAATTGTGTGGATTGCGGCATGTGATGACGTATCCACCATTCCACAATGCCAATAAAAGCAGAGGCCATGAATTGGGCTTTGATCTCATTGTCAATAATCGGCGTGCTGTCTGGCCTTTCCATTTTAACCATTAGATTGACTGAGATAAATTTGAGCAATTGCTCCCGGAATAGAAAAGCCCTCTGATTGGAAAACATGGCTGAGAAAAACGGGAAATGGTCACGAAAGTATTCAAAAACCGGTTGAGGCTCTTGTACCATTTCTTGACTAACCGTATCGTTCTCCCGTTTTTGACACAATGAGATCAATTCGTTGATGTGGTCTTCAATGCATCTGTCCAAAAGATCGTATTTATCACTGTAATGCAAATAAACGGTGCCGCGGTTAACATTGGCTCGCTCCGCGATTTCGTTTATGGTGATTTGTTCAAAATCCTTTTCCGAAAAAAGCTCCAGAAACGACTTCGTTATGGACTGCTTGGTTCGGAGAATACGGCGGTCGGTCTTACCAACGGACTCCATTTCTTTTGTTGCCCCCTTCAGTTAATCAACATTTCTACAAGTGTTGTTGTATATGAAACAATTACGCATCAATCAACCATTGAGTAATCCGTGCTTCTGTCTATAATATTAATCAACGGCCGTTAAATATTCAACACGCGTTCAATATCGAAAGTAGGGGAGCATATAACCATGGAAAACATTCAAAATAAAGTAGTTATTATTACGGGAGCGTCCAGCGGAATAGGTGAAGCTACAGCGAAATTGTTGGCCCAAAGCGGCGCAAAGGTGGTATTGGCTGCAAGAAGAGAGGAACGCTTGCATACGATTGTGAATGAAATTAAAGAGGGGGGCGGCGAAGCTGTATCTGTAAAAGCAGACGTCGCTTCTGCTGAAGATATGCAGAATTTGGCCAAGTTTGCTTTAAGTGCGTATGGCCGAATTGATGTACTGGTGAACAATGCAGGGGTCATGCCAAGTTCCAGAATGAATGAATTACGAGTAGACGAGTGGGATCACATGATTGATGTGAATATCAAAGGCGTTTTATACGGTATCGCCACGGTATTACCTACCATGCGGGAGCAGCGGTCGGGTCATATCATCAACCTATCTTCTACTTCCGGTTATCAAGTGTCCCCGACATCAGCTGTATACGCGGCCACGAAGTTTGCCGTGAGAGCCATTTCGGAGGGACTTCGTCTGGAAGAGTCAGCGACTTCAGGTATTAGATCGACCGTGATTGCGCCAGGTCTGACGAAGACGGAACTTTTTGACACCATTACCAGCCCGGAAGTGCAAGCGATCGCCAATCAAATAAGTGGCTTAGGGATTTCTCCCAACAGTATAGCAAGAGCCATTGCGTTTGCGATTAATGAGCCCGATGATACACTCATCAGCGAAATTATGGTTAGACCAACTGCGTTAGCTTAAACATAAGTAAAATTGTAATATAATTGAAATATTATATTCATCTGGTATTCATGTAGTAGGGCTATAATAAAACTCGACCCCCTTTTAAATATATAAACTTAGACCCTCAGCCCTTTGCTGTGGGTCACTTTTTTTATTTCCCGCATATCCCGCACATCATTCGCAACTAACACATCACATCCATCCAACCCACACATTCATCCCACACAACTCCCACATCCATCACCACCATACACAGACTCCCGCCGCCGCTCTACCCCAGCTGGCCCGCCCCAACGAAATAACTGGATTTCATCCAGCTATTTCGCGACTTTTTCGGCGAAATCATCATTTAGATGGATATTATGTAGCTATTTTCCGGCATATCATCCAAAAGAGCTCGAAATGAAGGGAATACCTACATTTTTTCCAGTTATTTATTAATTTCGACCCGGATTCACAAAAATAACTGTAGTTTATCCAGCTAATCGCGGTGCCCCGACGAGCAATAACCCCTTTTCAAGTAAATGGAAACCATTTATACTAAGTCTACTGAAAATCATTCTCACCACAGATTCTGACCGTGAAAGGGGTTAAAGCTCCATATGCTGCCGGTTCAAGGACAGGAATATTCCCTTTTAATGCTTTCATCTCTACGTAAACGTCGATTCCACAAACGGAACACGCTGTATAAAAAAAATATCCCAGGCGATATGTTATTTGTTGTAACACAGGGCAGAGGCATTCTTTGCGTCGATAATCAAGCCATTCCGATCAGGCCGAATCAGACCTTTTATTTAGTTGGAAACAAGCCACTTGAAGTGATGTTGGAGTCGGATTTTATTGAGTTCTACGTCCTAATCATTAGACGCATGACATTTTCCAAAAAGAGAGGCAGCTGGCATTGTCTTAATGCGGCAACCGATCCTTCGCTCTTTCAGACGGGCAAATTACAACTGAAACAGGAGAAGCAGCACCTCGAAAGCATAGTTCTGCTATATGAAGAATGCCGATCTAAGTCAGTTAAGGATCCAAGTATTCAGCTCAAATTTCAAAGTCTGATCCAAGCCATGCCGGAGGAAGCGCAAGAACCACTTGAACTTGAGGATGCGTCCAAAGGAATTGATCAAAGCATCACCTATATGTACAAGCATTTTAATCACAAAATTAAACTAGATACATTGTCAGACATCGCAGGTTTGACGCCAACTTCTTACTCGAGAAGCTTTAAGAAAGCCAAGAAGATATCACCTGTCGAATATTTAAATCACATTCGTATCGATTCTTCGAAAGAATTATTGCAACGGCCCGATCCCTCGATTAAAGATATTTCAACAGCTGTTGGATTCGGGAATGAGTTTTATTTTAGCCGCATGTTTAAGAATAGCGTGGGGATTTCGCCTACGATGTATATAAAAAGGAAACAATTGAAGGTGGCTGTAGCATCGTGCTTCCGGTATAAGGATTGTTTGCGGGACCTTGGGGTAGAGGACACTTACGAATTAAATGGCTACCGACATTTGGAGTTAGGTGTCGAGGAGAATAGGAGGCTTACACAAGTTCAACTTGAAGAGTTGCGTAACTATCGACCAGAATTAATTATCGCAGATTACAGGCATCTTCCGCTTCACGATCAGTTAAAGCTTATAGCACCTACCGTCATGGTGGATTATTCAATGGATTGGCGGGCGTATTTTGTACGGATTGCTGAATTGGTTGGACGGGAAAAAGAAGCTCAGCAAACGTTCAGTCAATTGGATCTACGGGTGAAGTTCACGAAAGACGCGTTAAGGAATACGATTGGTCTACAAAGTGTGTCCGTCATCCGATTATATAGTCAAAAAATTCGCGTACACGGCCTAGTTGACCATCCATTAAGTCACTTACTATATTCAGAGCTTGGGTTAAAGCCTGGTAGTTGTGTCCCATTGAACGAGAGAACCAAGGAGTTTGCGGTAGAAATCATGCCGTCATTTGATACGGATTTTCTGCTGATTGATAAACGACTTACTTCGTTAGAGGAGGCTAATCTGTACACGAATATGTTCAAAGGGACCTCTTGGGATGCGATGAAGGCTGTGCAGAACAATCAGGTTCGCGTGATTCCGAATTGGATAAGTATGAGCTGGGCCCCTAGCGGCCAAAACCAAATCCTCGATGATTTGCTGAAATGGCATGTCTGAAGGTATAGGAACCAATGAATACCGCACTTGTGTTGTCCTAATTGAGGTGACGTAGCATATGTACAACATCTGCTCATTATACATGGGATAGGAGAACATCATGGTGAGGAGAGTGCCTGCATTGTCAAATGAGTTCGTGATGCGTTCATTGGATGAGATTCGGTTCTGGTCACGTATTATGAAGGAGCATTCCTTGTTTCTCAAACTGGGTTTTCGATGTGAGGATACGACGTTGATTCAAGAAGCGAATCATTATTATCATATCTTTGAGCATATCGAGGGCCGATCCCACGCATATAACGAGTTGACAGACCCGGAACAAATTCGACGATTCAATACGGAAGTTTCTTCGGCTGCTGCACATATTTGGGCATTCAAACGAAAAGTTCTCGGGCTCATCATCCAATGCAAGCTGCCTGGAGGTAATAACTTCCCTTTACTAGTCGACCATACGAGCCGTGAGGCTAACTATTTTCGGAATCGTTTACACGAATTAAACACAGGACGCTTAGAACCGTTACCCGACTCGATTATTGATGAAAACATATTCTTCTTGCGAATCATGGCGGATCACGCCAAATTTATTGGTCATCTGCTGGACCCATCCGAACGCCAGTTAGTGGAACAAGCGCGGAATTTTAGTCATGATTTTGACCAACTCCTCTTTCAAGCCATAGATTTAAGCGGGATGAGGCCTCAATCCCAAACCGAGCCGCTGTTGGATCAGTTCCTTGATCAGAATCGTGTATCCGTCGTTGCCCTGCGTGATTTCAAAAAGACAGCCCGCGATTTAATTGAAGCCTGCAAAATCAAGAGCATTATCCATCCTTTGCTGGCGGATCACGTATTTCGTGAGGCGGAACGCTTTCTGGCGATCATTGATATGTTCGAGCAGTGCTTAACAGGCAAACCAGTCATGGGGATGCGGGAGGAGCCTGCGGGTCATTAAACGAAAGGGGATTCAAAGAAAGCCACTTGCAATTACAATTGCAGGTGGCTTTTTGCTGCGTCCAGCTATGACCGTCATTGTGCACATGAAATCTAACTGATCTATGTGCATGTTATATATTGTGACATGATATTCAATAATCTATAGTAATTACATGGAACACACCTACTAATCACGTTATTAATGTAATGAAACATAACATTAAATAAAATCCTTGTAGCAAGGAGTGGAACAACATGACTGACTCTCAAGAGACAACAATTATCTATAATGCCACCCTATTGTTGGAAGATGCCTATGGTGAATGGGAGTTCCAGACAGGTGGGATCAGGATCCATCAGGGAAAAATAGTTCAACTAGGAAGAGGGGTTGAACTTAGTGGTTGCGGTGAGGTCCCTGAAGAAAGGACCTGGGATGCCAAGGGAGCTTATCTGACACCAGCCTTTACTAATGCGCATGCGCATTCCTACACAGGTTTACTGAAACGAACCGTAGATCGTCGAACATTAGATTTATATATGTTAGAAGTGATAGCTCTAGGAACAGATCGTTCGCTTGATCTCATTTATGATGCGACACTGCTTCATGCTTCTGAATTAATCAGTTGGGGATATGCTCGGACGGTTGATCATTTCTCACAGCGTCCTTTTCCTACAAGGGAAGGCATGGAAGCAGCGATCCAGGCTTACAGAGATATCGGGATGAAAGCTGTCATTGCCCCTATGTTTTCAGATATTCCCTATTTGGAGACATTGCCTAATCAGATGCAGATGAGTTCAGTGAGAGCAACCGCTAGCGCTAGGCCAGCTGACGAGATTCGCAACTATGAGCGACTGCTCAGAGAAAGTAGTGTCAGGTTGCAGGGCTCGAGGGATATCCAGGTCGCACTGGGGGTTGATGGACCGCAGCGCTGTACGAAGGATACGTTAGCAATGACGGCAAGCTTGATGAGAGAGTTAGACATCGGCTGGCAAACGCACCTACTGGAATCACATACACAGTGGTCATATGGCAAAGAACGAGATATTAGTCTTCCCACCATGCTAGATGGATACGGCTTGCTTGGTCCTAAGACATCTCTGGTGCATGCGATATGGCTAGCTGATGAGGAATGCGAACGAATTGCTAGGAATGGCAGTCACATCGTGCATTGCCCAACAAGCAATATGCATCTAGGGTCAGGTATTAGTCCATTGCAAACTTATAGGAGAAATGGTGTACAAGTATTCTTAGGGTCAGATGGAGATAACTGTGGGACTTCCAGTCCTTATGAGTTAATGCGAACGGCTGCGAGGTTAAGCAGGCTAGATGGAGACAACGCTTCTGATTGGTGGGGCGCACAAGATGCGTATGAAAGTCAAATTTCAGTATCTACTTTATTTCCTGAGGTTCTTGGTAAAGGGAGGTTGAGCGTAGGTGAGCCAGCAGATTGGATCGCGTATCGTCCCGAAAGCTTCCGAGTGACTACTCCAGAAGAATTATTTAAAGAACTCGTGTATTACGAAACAGGGCGTTCGGTAGAGGCTGTCATGATCGATGGCAATTGGAAAATCAAAGATGGTGTTCCACTTCGAGCGTGGAGAAACAAGCTTGAACGAGCTCAGAAGAACATGGATGTGGTATTGGTGGAGTCAGCAGAAAAGCTTAAGCAAGCTGGTGCTTTATTTCATATAGTTCAGGAGTCGGCAGAAGCCTCGAGAGGCATAGTGAGAGAGAACTGGGTGGGCAATCCCCGGAAAATTGGATTATAAATCAGGAGGTAATCATATGAAAAAAAATACGCAATTACTCGGTGCCTTAGTTGCTGTCAGTTTGTTTTCAATCGTGGTGGGCTGTGGAAAGGAAGCTAAGCCAGTTAGTCAGCCAGTGAGCACACCGGCAGCGATTAGCGGCAATGCGATTCAGCTTCCACCAGCGGAAAAGAGCGAAGTGACCTTACGTTTGAACTGGAAAATCAAAGGTGAGTTTGCACCATTCTTCGTGGCCATTGATAAAGGATTTTATGAAAAGTACGGACTTAAAGTGAATGTGCTGGAAGGAAATGGATCTGCGGATACCCTGAAAACAGTTTCCTTAGGGAAAGAAGAATTCGGGATTAACTCTGGCGTCGAGCCTGCACAAGGATTGGCTGAAAATATGAAGGTCCAAATGATTGGATCCTTTATGACGAAGTCGCCCCTAATGATCGTTTCGTTCCCAGGTTCACCGATTAAGACGCCGAAAGATTTAGAAGGTAGAAAAATTGCCATGAATACGACGTCTACGTTCAGTAAAGTGTTTCCAAAGTTTATGGAAAGCCAAGGTGTCGATGCATCGAAAGTTACACAAGTGAAGGTCGATTCGTCTGGCATTAGCGGGTTGTTTTTGACCAAACAAGTGCAGGCAGCAGAGGTATTCGCAAGTAATGATTATCCGAAATTTGAACTGAAATCCGAGGAGAAGTTGGATACATTGTTGTTGTCTGACTACGGCTTTGATATTCCTGGTTTGACGATGATTGCCAATACGGATTTCCTAAAAGCAAATCCAAATACAACGAAACGTTTTCTTGCTGCGATCAGTGAGGCGTTTGAATATACGTTGAAAAACCGTGAAGAATCGGTTCAAATTCTGAAGAAACATTTCCCAGATGTCTTGGATGTAAAAGTAACACTGGCACAAATCAATCGTACAGCCGAACTAATCGAAGTTTCACCTACACAACCAATTGGTTGGATGGATGAGAAGAAGATGCAGCAAACACTAACTTTACTTGAGGATACGGGCTTTATTACGAAAAAAGTAGATATTAACCAATATTTCACCAATGAGTATTTGCCTAAAAAGTAAATATAAAGGCGACATATCTCATGAATCGAATGGAGGCAGACCTATGGCTAAAGAAGAAGTATTCCTGCAAATTGGGCATGTAAAAACCACGAATAAATTAAAATGGCAAGGGATTCCGCAGTGGCTCTCCGTTATTCTTACCCTGATGGGTATGGTGATTGTGTGGCAGTTGCTATATGTCTTCTTCACGATCCCTAAGTATATCTTACCTTCACCCTGGGATATTGCCGTACGCTTCAGTCAGGAAACAGGGATGCTAATTCGCCATAGCTTGGTTACTTTGCAAGAGGTGCTTCTCGGATTCCTGATGAGTGTAGCAGTAGGTATCCCGATCGCGATCTTGATTGTTCATTCCAAATATTTTAAAAATACGATTTACCCCATTCTGATTGGTGTGCATTGTATTCCGATGGTGTCGTTGGCTCCCTTGTTAATCATTTGGTTAGGTTTTGATATGAAGACTAAGGTCATCATCGCCTTTATGATCTCAGTGTTTCCCATCATCATTAACTCGGTTGTGGGGATGCAATCGATGGATAAAGAAATGCATGATCTTGCAAGGTCGCTTCGAGCTTCCAAGTGGCAAATCTTCCTTTACTTCCGTCTTCCAAAGGCGTTGCCTAATATTTTTGGCGGATTTAAGGTTGGGATTACCTTAGCCGTTGTAGGTGCGGTCGTTGCGGAATTCGTCGCGTCGGATAAAGGTTTAGGTTATCTACAACTCATGGCGAACTCGCAGCTGGACACGACGCTTGAATTTTGTACACTCTTCATGCTGGCAATCATAGGAATTGGTTTATTCTACGGGATGGATTTGATTGAACGTGTCGCAATACCTTGGAATAAAGGCCAAAGGGGGAAATCGGAATGAGAGGCAAAGAAATTATCCTCAACGGCGTTGATAAAACGTACCAAACTCGAACAGGCAATGTTCAAGCCTTATCTAAAGTGTCTTTAACCATAGAACGTTCCTCCTTCGTTTCCATTGTTGGCCCTAGTGGCTGCGGTAAAA
Source organism: Paenibacillus plantarum (assembly GCF_013141695.1). Taxonomy (GTDB): domain Bacteria; phylum Bacillota; class Bacilli; order Paenibacillales; family NBRC-103111; genus Paenibacillus_E; species Paenibacillus_E plantarum. The sequence goes on along the minus strand of NZ_WHNY01000074.1, from coordinate 73,865 downwards.
GTACATTAATGAATCTCATTGCGGGGCTCGATACGCCTTCTGAAGGCACGATTATGATGAATGGTGAGAAAGTTACGGGACCTACGAGCGGCAACGCTGTTGTTTTTCAGAAAGACCTGCTTCAGGAATGGAGAACGATCCTTGGCAACGTCTTACTGCCTATGGAGATTCATAACATCACATGGCTGCATCGCAGTGGGAATAAGACGAACCGAGCACGGGCGCTCGAATTGTTGGCATCGGTTGGTTTGAAGGGATTTGAAGATAAGTATCCCAACGAGCTTTCCGGCGGTATGCGTCAGCGTGCAGCCATCTGCCGTGCCTTAATTCAAGAGCCGAAGCTCCTTCTGATGGATGAACCCTTTGGTGCTTTGGACGCGCTGACTCGTGAACAAATGATGTATGATTTGCTGAAAATTGCAGCAGAATTCGGGTTTACCGTGTTATTCATCACACACAGTATTGAAGAAGCTGTATTTCTGTCGGATCGTGTCTTGGTCATGTCAGAACGCCCAGGCGCCATAGTTAAAGATATTGAGATAGACCTAGAGAAACCTAGAGGCATTCGAACACGCAGTAACCCGAAGTTTGCCCAATATGTGCAGAATGTACGTGAAATTTTCAAAAATGAAGGCATCTTATCTGAAGTTTAATTGATGAAGGAGTGTTGATCCTATGAATTATGATTTGATTCGTTGTGCAATGACTCATCCGGGAGATGTGTCGGAGCTTGAGAAACTTTTGAATACAGGCGCTATTCAAGCGAGTGAAATTAAAGGCATTATTGCTCAAACAGAGGGAGATGGCTATGCACGTGGCTATGCAACTCTAGCATTTGAAGTGCTGCTTTCTGAGAGATTGGGTTGGAGTAAAGCTGACGTGTTCGATCGCATTCCAATGATGATGATTGGGAAGACTGGCGGCTTAATGTCACCCCACTATTCTTTATTTATTAGTAGAGAGTCGGGGGCTGCTGCCGCCCATAGTGAGAAAAGGTTCGCATTTGGCGTAGCTTCGACAAGAGCGCTGTTGCCAGAGGAAATTGGCACTTTGAAGCAAACAGATCTAGTATCCGAAGCTGTTATCGCAGCGATGAACGATGCAGGCATTACTGATTTAGCTGATATACATTGCGTTGAAATCAAGTGCCCATGGGGTGTAGGCGGCGCTCGTTCTAAGGCTTCATCGGCACTTGGAGTTGCAGTTGCCTTGGGAGAAGTCGATCGAGAAGTTCTAACAGAAAGCAAAATCAATGCAGACCATTCCCTATATTCAATGAAAGCTTCCGTGTCTGCTGGTCAAGAGCAAGTCGCTTGTCGAGTAATTCTAATGGGCAATACGAAACATTCGAGCAGTCAATTGTTTATTGGATCAGGGATGATGGCGGATTCCCTTGATTTAGAGGGGCTGGGTGCTGCGCTGCGCTCCGCAGGGCTGGATGCGAATCCGATGCTTTCCAAGAAGGAACAGTCGCGTGTTGCTAACGTGTTCGTGAATTGCGGGGCAGATGCGCTTGGCAGCGTACGTGATCGCCGACATACGATGCACACGGATGCTCTCTCGATGCACGCTGGCATTCTGGCCAAAGCTGTTGCGAACTCCGTGGTTGGCAGTTTTGTTGGCGATACGATGATTCTTTGTTCGGCAGGTTCAGAGCATCAAGGTCCACAAGGTGCAAATCTCATTTCAGTCGTCGTACGTGCAGAAGAGGAGTGACCAACATGTCCAATCCGATCACGATCAAAGGGCTTATGAATTATCATGCACATATCGATAAAGGCGGAATCGTTCCACCATTCGTATATAGAGATGCTCCTGCTTCTGAGAGGGCCGCTTGGACACGTGAGGCGAAAGCATCCTTCACCGTTGAAGATATCAAAGCAAGAGCCTCCGCAATCATTGAAAATATGATCCGTTATGGAACGGTATATCTGCGAACACATGTAGATGTCGATCCGATTGTAGGACTTAAAGGCATGGAGGCGATCCTCGAGCTTCGTGAGATCTATAAGGATCGAATCGCCATTGATGCTGTCGCATTTGCGCAGGAAGGGTTTGACCGCTTTCCGGAGTCAGAGGGTTTGTTGCATGAAGCCTTGCGCATGGGTGCCCATGGTATTGGCGGACATACGACCATGGATCAAGACGGGAAGCAGCATATCACGAAAATTTTTGAAATAGCGGAAGCAGAGAATGCGGAATTTATTGAATTTCACACCGATGAAACAGGCAAAGAAGAGCACTTTTTGCAGCCATTTCTAGCGGAACACACCATTCAGCGAGGATGGCAGGGCCGGGTTACAGCCATTCATTGCAGTTCCCTTGCTAATGTATCTGAGGCAGCAGCTCAACTCGCGGCCAAACTGACAGCCAAGGCAGATGTGAAAGTGACGATTTGCCCAACTGCTATCGCCACGCGATCGTTAACGAGGGTGAAGATGCTGCTTCAGGAAGGCGTGCAAATACGACTTGGCAGTGATAATATCGGAGACTTTTTTAATCCATTTGGTAGTGGCAATATGCTCCACTACGCACAAATGCTTGCGTATATCTTGCGCTTCTATGAACCGAAGGAAGTGGAGACGATTATGGATGCGCTCATTTCTCAGCCTGTAGAAGGTCGTTTGCACACGGCGTTATCCAGCTATGATTTTACTTATAAATACAAAGCGAGTTCTATTTACGAGCTCTTAACTCATGCCGAAGCTCCTGAGCGGTGCAGAGAAATCCTAACATCCCCAGACTTGTTAGCTAGGAGGTAGACAAATGAATGCGATTCAACGTCCCGAATGGGCACTATTGATTATCGATATGGAGAATGCCTTTGTCGACCCTACTTCACCGCACTGTATCAAAATGGCGCAAGAAAGCCTTCCTGCCTGCCGTCAGGTGATTGATACCTGTCGCACGGAGAAGATGCCTATTTTTTATATCAAAAGAACTTATCGCGATGATGGCAGCGACATTGAAATTACGCGTTGGGAACAATGGGCGAATACGGGCAGATCGATGGCTCCTGGCAGTACGGGTCCCAAAGGGGCGGACTACTGCAAAGAAATTCAGCCCCAGCAAGGTGATTATTTATTGTATAAACCGCGTTGGAGCGCATTTTTTCAAACATCACTTGATTTGATCTTGAGACGTTTGGGGATACGAGGAGTCGTGATCATTGGTACAACGACTCCGAATTGCGTACGAACGACAGCTTATGATGCTAATGCCTACGATTATGAGACTGTTATCATTTCGGATGCTACTTCTTCCAAAACACCTGAGATACAGCAGGCTAATTTAGAAGATTTGAGAGGGATGGGTTCGCGTATTCTAACTGCGGCTGAATTCGCTGAACAAGGTCATGCCTATGAGCTTGAGCATTGGGTTGAACGGATTCGTCAGGATAAATATGAGAATGAACGTATACCAGAGCCCATCGAACTTCATGCTGATGGAACGAGCGGCTGGATCGATAAATGGTAATGCGCATGCTGCCATCCACGCCTTAAATTAAGCGATGGATGACAAGCGCGATACGGAGCTTGAGCGTGTCGATTGGATCTTTGACTGACATATTTAATAAAGCTTCACACCGGCTAATTCGATTTTGTACCGTGTTTCGATGCAAAAACATGGTTTTGGCAGTCTCTGCAATCGAGCTTTCGTGATTTAGAAAAACTTCAAGTGTATGTAACAATTCCTGACGCTCTGGCTGATCGGAGGAAGTGAGCTCGCCAAGACAAGATGAGTAGAAATCATGCAGCTTGTTATCCGGAACAGAACGGATGAGCTCTGTAACTTGTTGTGTGCGATAGGTATGAATAAATTCCTTTTTCTTAAGGGTATAGCCGATATCTAAGGTTTGCTTGGCTTCGAGAAAGGCTTGAGGAATCTTCGCAATTTGGTCGATGGGATTGCTAATCCCAAAGGAGAACGTCGTATGTTGATTTTCTCCAAGCAACCGATGTTGTAATTTACGGAAGATGTCCACATATTCTTTTTCATCAAATGCGCTGCTGTCGATTAGGATCGGCAGGATAATGATTATGCCCTTATCTTTGATCTCGCAAATGGCTTGCCCAGGATAATCTTCTAGAAATTCGGTGGTTTGAAACAGCCAGCGTTCGCATCTTGCATTCAATTCCAAGTCAGTCAGGAGATGCCCATCAGGCGTGGCATCTGCTTCGCATATGCAAATCAGATAATGTGCTTTATCTACAATGGGATAGGATTTGACACGATTTAGCACTTCATCCTTGCTTAACCGATTGTCCAGCCAATCGCTGAAAAATTGTCGGCGAAGCCGCTTTTCGCCCTCGGCCAGAGCGTCTTGCTTCATATGCTCATAAGCCACAATATGCGAGGCTTGCTCGAGTGGCATCGTGTAGAACGGGTGTGGAGAGCGTGAGGCAGCATCAAGGACGCAGATGAAGCTCTTGCGAATTCCACTGATATAGACAGGATAAATGTCCGCCGAGTGAGTTCGGTCCCAGGTCACAGAGGTTAGCGTATTTTCTTGGAACGATGCATTCTTCAAAGCGATCCGAATTGGATCAAGAAACTCAGCTGACTTAATTTTTCGTTTGATAGAATCGGAAAAACCAGTAGGTTCGTAGCGAGAATTTAAAATAAGCACGGATCCTCTGATTAGTAATGATAAGGTTTGCGCAATATCTGACATACTGGCCCCTTTGAGATATAAGTCAGAGAATCGGCTGTGAACCTCGAGTGTTTTTTGGAGATCATGCTGCTTTTCATTGAGGACATTCTCTAGAATTTGATTAATGACGTCCCCTAGCAGCATGTTATTGGGAAGCTCAATCAATGGGAAATGGAGTCGATCGGCTTCTTCGATCAGACGCTTAGGCAGTGTATCTACGTATCGTTTGGTCTTAATGGCTAAGCCGGAGCATTGGTTGGCATGCAGCTGATGAAGGAAAGGGATTAACCCTTCTGGATCATCTTTATAGTGATAAGCCGTTGTCAGGAGAAGCTGATGTGGTCTGACCCAATTAGCAATATCAGGTGAATCAGCAATATTTGCGCTAGCAACCTCTCTGCCTAATCCAAGGGATCCTCCGACAAGGCGAGTGCTTTTAAAGATAGGCAATTTCATAATTGCATCAACCGTGATTGCCATCCTAATACCTCCACTATTTTGTATGTAAACTAATATAACATAAATTTCTATGGTTGAACGTGCCTATCTATCATTCAATTGGATGTGCACATTGAACATGGCTTAACGATGCGAATAAGGAGGTCATTTATAATATGGAGAATGAATACGGAGCTTTCGTAACAAGGGAAACACAATTGGAGCCGACGGGAATTGGAGTGCTGAAAGGAAAAACATTCGCAGTGAAAGATGTATTTGCCATCAAAGGGCATGTTTCGGGAGCTGGAAATCCAGATTGGCTCCGCACCCATTCTCCAGCAGAACGTACTTCAAGGAGTATTGCGCAATTGCTTCAAGCTGGTGCTCAAATGACAGGGATTACGAACACGGATGAACTGATGTTTAGCCTGAGTGGTGAAAATATACACTATGGTACGCCAGTAAATCCGAGGTCCCCGGATTGCCTGCCAGGCGGATCTTCCAGTGGTTCAGCGGTAGCTGTTGCTGCGGGATTAGTCGATTTTGCGCTAGGGACGGATACGGCAGGATCGGTTCGCATTCCGGCATCGTATTGCGGGATTTACGGCTTCCGCCCAACGCAGGGGATCGTATCAACCGAAGGCGTTATTCCACTGGCACAAAGTTTTGATACTGTGGGGTGGTTTGCCAATGATGCCAAAACGATGCTGCATGCAGGCGAGGCTCTAATTGAAACGAGTGGATCGGAGACCACTTTCCAACGTGTGATATTCCCGGAAGAAGCGTGGGCATTGGCCTCCCCTCGATTCGAAGGACTGCCTGAAGCTTGGATTCAGGGCATCGAGGAGATGGGTTTACAATGTGAGTGGAAACGAATTTCAGCCAATGGCATAACCGAGTGGATGAATACGTTCCGCGTCATTCAGGGATGTGAAATATGGCAGAATCACGGTGACTGGATCGAACAAGAGCAGCCTGATTTCGCTCCAGACATTCGAGGGAGATTCGAATGGGCGAAGCAGCAAGCGCTAGGAGATCGAGAAGCTAACCTGAGGAAGCGAGATGATATCCAAGCCGCCATGGAAAAGCTGCTTTCCGATGACGGGTTGCTTATTATTCCAACTGCACCAGGGGAAGCGCCGAAAAAAGGGATGAGCGAAAATGAGCTGTCCCATGTAAGACTGAGTACCTTACAGCTTACGTGCATAGCAGGTTTGAGTGGTCTCCCCCAGTTACACATTCCATTGGAATCGAGTCGTGGTTTTTCTATTGGTCTATCCGTTATAGCTGGAAAGAACCAAGATGTAAAGCTGCTTAAATGGGTGAACGAATTCGTTAAGAACCCGAAAATTGAGCTAGTTGCTCATGCCAGAGTATAAGGGGGGAAAAAGCCAATGAAATTGACGACTTTACGACTTCATGACAATGAACATGCCGCCATTTATGCGCCTCACGGGCTCGTTACGATCGAAACGATCAATCGCAGTTCTGAAGCGAGCTGGCCTATAACCATCACTGGACTGCTAATAAGCGGTAGGCTACGTGATTTAACAGACTGGTATCGAGAGGGGGGTGAACATCAACTCACTCAAATGCCGGCGATTACTTACGGCGAGGCAAATTTTGCGCCCTTAATTCGTAACCCAGGAAAAATTTGGGGAATCGGGATGAATTATGTTCTTCATGAAGAAGAACTGAAAGACGTTGCTTTAGATGAAGAGCCAGTGGGTTTTATGAAGCCGTCAACGACCCTTATCGGTCCAGGAGATGCCATTATCCTGCCAACAGATGCTGGCGTGATTACCGCTGAGGCCGAGTTGGCGATCATTATTGGCAAAGAGTGCCGCAACATTACAGAGGCCGAAGCCCCTTCCTTCGTTGCAGGATTCACTACTGCGTTAGATATGACAGCTGCGGATATCCATGCGAGGAATCCGAGATTTCTAACGCGTGCCAAAAGCTACGACACCTTCCTCAGTATAGGTCCCCAAATGATTACGACCGATGAAATACCGGAGATTCTCGATCTAGAAGTAGCGACCATTCTAAACGAGGAGTCGCAGCATCGAAACCGTGTGTTCAACATGAAGTTTCGTCCATGGTTCACGGTAGCGTTTCATTCGTCCTTCATGACCTTGCTTCCAGGTGATGTGATTCTGACGGGTACCCCTGGTCCTGTCGTGATTCGGAACGGTGATAAGGTGGAGTGCCATGTAGATGGCTTCGAGGCATTGGTGAACATGGTTTGTATATCCGATAAAACTTATAGGAATATAAGAAAATAATATTGACGAAGTTTCATCCAGAGTGGTACTCTAGAAATGTGACCACCGTATAAACGGAGACGCTATTCTCTTTAGGGAGAAAAGTGTCTTTTTTTTTATTAAAAGAGGAGTTGAACCTGATGAGCCAACCGTTGTTGAAACTCGAGCATGTGAACAAAACTTTTCAGTCCAGCAAAGGGTCTGTTCAAGCCTTGCACAATATTCAGCTGCAAGTGAAAGAGGGAGAATTTATTACAGTCATAGGACCCAGCGGCTGCGGCAAAAGCACGCTGCTCAAGATCATCGCTGGACTGGATGTTACGCATACCGGCGAAGTTCAACTGGGCGGTCAGGTGATCCAAGGTCCAGGCATTGACAAGGGCTTCATTTTCCAAGAGCCAAGGTTGTTTCCATGGTTGAATGTCGAGAAGAATATTGCCGCTGACCTTTCGCTGAGAGACCCTGAAGTGCGCAAGAAAGTGGATGAACTGATTAAACTCGTTCGTCTGGAAGGCTTTCAGAAGTCGTTTCCGAAAGAGCTTTCTGGTGGAATGGCGCAACGTGTAGCCATAGCGAGAGCCTTACTCCGCAATCCGAAAGTGCTGCTGCTTGACGAGCCGTTCGGTGCTCTAGATGCTTTTACCCGAACGCACATGCAGGAAGTGTTGATTGATATTTGGCAAAAAAATAAAACGACGATGATTTTCGTCACGCATGATATTGATGAAGCGATCTACTTAGCCAATCGTGTCGTGATTCTCAAACCGCGGCCTGGCGCCATCAGGAACATCGTGCCCATCGATCTGCCGATTCCGAGAAAGAAGACGACGACGTCTTTTCAGGAGCTGAGGCTTAAGGTACTTAGTGAATTCGAGAAAATCGAAGAGCTAGAACTAATAGATAGTTCGGGCATTTAAGGGAGAAAGGGGGAGATCTCAATGAGCCAACAAGGACAATTGGCAGGTGTTGATCAACAGAGATACAAGCAACGCTTACATCGCGTGCTTCTTGGTGCTTCGGTACCTTTACTCGTACTGCTTACTTGGCAGCTTCTAGGCCATTTGGGTGTGATTTCATCCTTGCTATTTCCAACGCCGCTTCGCATTATGAACGCGGGCATTCGACTCATTCAAACGGGTGAGCTCTATGACAATATTAAAATTAGTGTCCTCCGGGCACTTTCAGGTTTCCTGCTTGGCGGTTCTTTAGGTCTTGCCTTCGGCATTCTCGTTGGTTTATTTCGTAGAACGGAGAAAGCGCTAGATCCTACGGTTCAAATGCTCCGCATGGTGCCTCATTTGGCGATCGCGCCCTTATTTATTTTGTGGTTTGGAATTGGTGAAACGGCCAAGGTACTTCTCATTGCCAAAGGGGCCTTTTTTCCACTCTATATTAATGCTTTCTTGGGTATTCGTGGCGTGGACAACAAACTTTTCGATGTGACACGCGTGTTAGGGTTTAGCAAATGGAAGCAAATTATCCGGTTAACGATTCCCGGAGCGCTGCCTCATATTTTACTAGGTGTTCGGATCTCATTAGGTGTGTCATGGCTTGGACTTGTTGTAGCTGAATTAATGGGATCGACCGCAGGGATCGGGTATATGATGTCGGATGCGCGGCAATTTTCCAAAACACCTGTCGTGTTCGTTGGTATTCTCATATTTGCCGTTTTCGGTATCGTTGCGGACTCCGCTGTGAGGCTGCTTGAACGCAAATGGCTTAGCTGGCAAGACAGCTATAAAGGGCACTGATCACGAAAGGGATATACCGCACAAAGCTAAGGGGGAGAAGGGATGAGCAATCGTGTCGAGACACTAAGCCAAGCTACGCATGGCATTGGGAAATCGAAAAGTCAGAAGTTAGAGTTTGTTCGGATCAAATGGTTGTGGGAGAGAGTGAACGATTTCGTCATCGGCGCGATCGTGCCCGTATTACTCCTTGTCATCTGGCAAGTATCAGGGGATTTGGGGTTGTTTTCGCCGTCCTTTTTACCCACGCCGTTACAAATTGCCGCGGAATTTCGTTCATTAATCGCTTCAGGGGAGCTGTCTCAGCATCTGTCGATTTCGTTGCAACGAGCGGCCATAGGTTTTCTAATTGGAGGATCCATCGGGCTGCTTTTCGGCTTTCTTGTTGGTTTTGTTCAAAAGCTGGAGTTCATGCTGGATCCTTCCTTTCAAATGCTGCGCATGATTCCGCATCTCGCGATTGCGCCGTTAATCATACTTTGGTTTGGTTTTGGCGAGGTGTCGAAAATCGTGATCATTGCGAATGGTGCCTTTTTTCCAATGTATATCTATACCTTTCTCGGCATTCGAAATGTGGATCACAAATTATTCGAGGTCGCTAAAGTGCTGAATTTTAGCAAGTCTAAGCAAATTTTCCGCTTGATCCTCCCTGCTGCTTTACCTGGCATTCTGCTAGGTGTACGCCTATCTGTTGCTATTTCTTGGCTAGGCCTCGTCGTAGCAGAGTTGATCGGCTCGCAGGAAGGTATAGGCTTCCTCATTAACTATGGTAAACAAAATTCAAGCGCTGAGCTTATTTTCGTAGGGGTCATCATTTTTGCGGTGATCGGTAAAGTCGTGGATTCACTTGTACGCTGGTTAGAAAGAAGATGGCTAAGCTGGCGTGACAGCTTCCAAGGTTAGGATACATCAAGGAGGGATTGCGATGAGCTCGGGCAAAATTACGAAATTAGAAGCCGATGTTCTAGTCATCGGCGGAGGTCCCGCCGGGGCATGGGCAGCTTGGAGCGCAGCCCAGCAGCATGCGAAGGTCATCCTCGTAGACAAAGGATTCCTAGGATCCAGCGGAGCTACCGCACCAGGAGGCACGAATTTGTTGTACCTGCCGCCAGATCCTGAGTTGAGAGAGAAGGCAGTTCAGCAGCGTTACAAAGAAAGTGGGTATTTGGCAGAGCCTGCCTGGATTCACCGCGTGCTAGATCAAGTGTATGAAAGCTTATTGTTAGTGGAGAAGTGGGGCTATCCGTTTCGCCGTGATGAGCAGGGTGTTCCTTTGCGCGATCACTTGCAAGGACCGGAGTACATGAAGCTAATGCGTCGTCAGGTCAGTCGGGCAGGTGTGAAGATTCTTGATCAATCGCCAGCCTTAGAGCTGCTCGTTGATGAGCATGGGGTTGGAGGAGCGCGTGGCCTTTCACGCTTGGATGATTCGGAATGGGAAATTCGAGCGAATGCCGTCGTGATTGCAACGGGCGGATGTGCTTTTCTAAGCAAGGGGTTAGGTTGTAACGTCCTAACTGGAGAGGGTGTTCTGATGGCGACGGAGCTCGGTGCCGAGCTATCTGGCATGGAATTCACGCGTCAGTATGCGCCTAGCGCAGCCTTCGGCACGGTGACTCGTGGCCGCTTGCTGAACTGGGCGACCTATACATCGGAGGATGGCACGGTGCTGCAAGGCGGTGGCCCGAGAGCAGGGGATTTTCTGCCCAAAATGCTGAGCAAAGGCCCGGTGTACGCGGTGCTAAACCACGCGGATACGGAAGAAAAGCAGCAAATTCTGCGCAAATCGCACGCGATTTTCTTCGTGCCCTTGGATCGCGCAGGCATCGATCCCTTCACAGAGCGGTTCCCGCTCACGCTTCGCTATGAGGGAACCGTCCGCGGGACGGGCGGCATACGCCTCACCGATGAGAGCTGCGCCTCAACGGTTCCGGGCCTATATGCCGCCGGCGATGCGGCCACCCGTGAGCGCGTCACGGGTGCGAAGTCAGGCGGAGGCGCGTTCAACGCCTCCTGGGCGATCTCCTCCGGCACGTGGGCAGGTGCCGGAGCTGCGAAGCATGCGCTGACGCTCGGGCGCAGCGCTAGAGATTTGCGACCAGCGGGCCGCTACGGCCTGGTCGACCCTGATGCAGCCCCCGATCGCATCCTCGATGCGAGGGGCTTGGTCGAGGCAGTCCAGCGGGAGGTCTTTCCGCTGGACATCAATTATTTCCGCAGTGAGCCCGTGATCCGTCAATCGCTGGCGCGATTGGACGATCTGTGGGCGAGCTTGCGGGGGACGGCCTTGAACCCGACGGTGCAGGGTCGGGTTCGCGCACGCGAAGTCGCTGCGATGATTGCGACAGCGAGATGGATGTACACCGCTGCGCTAGCACGCAAGGAGACGCGGGGCTTGCATTCGCTTGAGGAGTATCCGGATACAGACCCTGCGCAGCAGTACCGCCTGATAGTCTCTGGTATTGATGAGATTGAGCTGCGCAAAGAGCTGACGGCGGATCAGGGGGTTGCGACACGATGATTGAATTCGTAAGTACGGAACGGTGTGTGGGTTGCACGCTATGCGTGAAGGTGTGTCCGACCAACGTGTTTGATAAAGGGATAGATGGCATTCCGAGCATCGCAAGGCAGGAAGATTGCCAGACTTGTTTTATTTGTGAGGCGTATTGTCCTGTAGATGCTCTCTATGTATCTCCGTTTGACTCCCCTTTGGAGGAAGTGCCGACAGAAGCGGAGTTGGTAGAGGCCAATCTGCTGGGCAGCTGGCGAGAAACACTCGGCTGGGGCAAGGGGCGAACAACGTTGGCGGAGTTGGATACAACCCCGTTTATCGATCGCATTTTACCTTCAAGACGATAGGTTGATTGTAATAAATAGTGTTGACGGCAATGAAATACGGTGCTACTATGTGTTTAATCATAGTAAACAACTTGGTTTTGTCGACATACAATTGCATATCCTGTCCAACCGTACACACGGAGGCGTTCCTTTATATAAGGGATGCCTCTTTTTATTTTCATATTAGAGGAGGTCACGTAGATGGCAAAGGTTTTAGAAGATAATGATTTGCGACTTATTGCGGATGTGTTGGTAATTGGTGGAGGTCCTGCGGGAACGTGGGCGGCCTTAACGGCTGCAACGAATGGCTCCAAGGTCATCTTGGTGGATAAAGGGTATTGTGGAACGAGTGGAGCAACAGCACCATCGGGTACGGGGGTTTGGTATGTTAAGCCGGACGAGAAGCTGCGAGAAGAAGCCAGAGCGAGTCGCTATCTGTTAGGCGGTAAGCTGGCAGAGGTTCCTTGGATGAACCGGGTGCTCGATCGGACTTATGAGAACATGAATAAGCTAGGCTCCTTGGGGTATCCGTTTCCGAAGGATGAAATCGGCGATCCGTATAAACGCGGTTTGCAAGGGCCTGAATACATGAAGCTGATGCGTAAATTGGTTCAAAAAGCAGGTGTGAAAATCCTCGATCACAGTCCCGTGCTCCAATTGCTTGCCGATGAGCACGGCGTTGGCGGTGCAACTGGCGTGAGAACGCAGAGTGGGGAGACCTGGACGGTGCGTGCAGGAGCGGTAGTGATTGCGACAGGCGGTTGTGCATTTTTGAGCAAAGCATTAGGTACGAACGTGTTAACAGGGGATGGTTATTTATTGGCTGCTGAAGCCGGCGCGGACTTCTCAGGGATGGAATTTTCGAATGCCTACGCAATCTGCCCAACCTTCTCTTCCGTAACCAAAACAGCTTACTACCGATATGCCTCCTTCTACTACGAAGATGGCTCCATTGTAGAAGGTGCAGGATCACAACGTGGCCGCTCAATCATTGCGCGCAATTTGCTGCAAGGCCGTCAGGTTTACGCCAGCTTGGATCAAGCGCCGGAAGAAATTCGTCCCTTACTGCGTGTGAATCAAACGAATTTCTTCTTGCCTTTTGATCGACTTGGCATCGATCCATTCAAAGATAAGTTCCCTGTTACCCTTCGCTTAGAAGGCACGGTGCGTGGAACAGGCGGTATTCGAATCGTGGATGAGCAATGTTCAACGATTGTTCCAGGCTTATATGCGGCTGGCGATGCAGCGACGCGTGAACTGATCTGTGGAGGTTTCACAGGCGGTGGCAGCCATAATGCGGCTTGGGCGATGTCTTCCGGTTCATTTGCAGGAGAAGGTGCTGCGAAATTTGCTAAGGATCTTGGAGATAAAGCAGATAATCGTACACTGAAAAGCGTCTCAACGACAACTTTCACGAAGTCGGGATCGGGTCAGATTTTAAGCAAAACAGGCGAAGCCATTCAAGCGGTACAAGAGGAAGTCACGCCGTATGACCGCAATTTGTTCCGTACCCAGAAAGGGTTGGAAGGCTCAATCAACCGTCTGGATGGAGTTTGGAATGATTTACGTGAACGTGTGACGACGTTAGATATAGCAGGTGTTCGTCATCGTGAAGCGGCGGCTATGACAGCTACGGCCCGTCTTATGTACAACACGGCACGCGAACGTACGGAAACGAGAGGGATGCATAAACGTGAGGATTTCCCAGAGATTGATGCTGCGCAAGGGTACCGTTTAATTAGCGGAGGGCTGGATCAGGTATGGACGCAAAAAGCTGAAGTGAACAAGGAGGCTGTTACACCATGATTGAATTAGTCAGCGAGTCCAAATGTGTAGAATGCAACCTCTGCGTGTCGGTATGTCCGACGAATGTATTTGATCGTGTGGAAAATGGGATTCCGGTCATTGCTCGGCAAAGCGACTGCCAAACCTGTTTCATGTGCGAGCTGTATTGCCCAGCGGATGCGCTCTATGTAGCGCCGGATGCTGAAGGACCAATGCATGTGAGTGAAGAGAGTTTAGATGAACAAGGTTTCTTTGGTGGTTATCGGGAGAAAGTTGGCTGGGGGAAAGGGCGTAAGCCTGTTGCCGAGCATCCTTATATGTATGAATTAGCGAAACTAACTTCTATTGGGTAAGACAGTGGGTGCCCTCTCGTGGTCAATTTGAAAGGAGAATGAAAGATGATAGAGAGACAGAAGACAAGTAAAAGGGGATTCGGACTTTTCCGTACCACACATTTGGTTATGATATTAGCAGCCATGGTCGCTTTCTTAGCGGCCTGTGGCAATTCGGATGGAGGCGCCAAGACAGCTGGTGCCAGTGCAGCAGCGACAAGTGGCGGGGCAGCCAAGGTACAACCACCAGCAGTGATCAATTACGGATACATTGGCACGAACAAGCTGAATTTCCCAGGTGGTGCAGAGGGCTGGGGCTTATATAAAGGGATTATCCAAGAGGAGCTCAAAAAGTACGGTATCACTGAGGTCAAGCCGGTAGCTTTCCCAAACGGACCTGACCAAAGCGAGTCGCTAATCAGTGGCAGATTGGATTTTGGCAGCTTGGGCGATACGCCAGCGATACTTGCTCGTTCGACTGGAGCGAAGACGAGAGCAATTACCCAGAACTCAACAGACAATATAGGTTATTTGATTGGTAAAAAAGGTGGACCAACAACGATTGCTGATTTGAAAGGTAAAACGATAGCAATTCAAAAAGGTTCCTTCATGCACCGCTATATTGCCGGCCTTGTAAAAGAACAAAATGTGCCCGACGTGAAGTTCATCCATATGCTGCGCCCGGATGGTGAAGCAGCGTTGTCCCGTGGTGAAGTGGACGCGATGACGAATAGTGCGATCTTTGCTTTGAAACAAATTGAGAATGGATTCCCATTGATTGATGATGCCACTAAGCATCCGAATTTGATCGGAGGCAGCATTACGGTTGTGTCCGAGGACTACCTGAAGAAATTCCCTGATTTCCCGAAGGTGTGGAATGCAGCTAGGGAGAAAGCGCTCAAGGATCTGCAATCCAAACCGGATGAATATTACCAATTCTTATCTCAGTTAAATGGGTTCACACCGGAATTAAACAAGAAGGTTACACCGATTGAGACGATTAAAGAGGTTAATTTTAAGGATGATGGTGTGAAGCTGCTTGATGGAACGAAGAAATTCTTGGTTGATGAAAAGCTAGCGGAGAAGGATTTCGATTTGAATCAGTGGTTACTTAAATAAAGGCGACACGCCTATTCGGAAAGGGAATGATGACATGACTGTATCAGCACAAGTAGATAATCAAGCAGTTTTAACCCCTGAAGTGGAGGCCAATCGTAAGGCGGATTATCCTGTTCATTCGCTGTTTCTGAATCGTTGGTCGTCGCGTGCTTTTGAAGAGAAGGAAGTAACACGAGAGACATTATATACGATTCTGGAGGCTGCGCGCTGGGCACCATCCAGCTCGAATCTGCAGCCGTGGCGATTCGTAGTCGCCCAAACAGAGGAGCAGAAACAGAAGTTTCAATCGTTTATTAAGCCGAACAATCAATTGTGGACGAAGCATGCTCCTGTGCTGTTGCTGATCTTGTCTAACAAGTTCCGTCAGGATGGTGAACCTAGTGGTGCACATGCGTTTGATGCAGGTGCAGCTTGGGCATCGATTGCTTTTCAAGCGCACTTGTTAGGTCTGGCTACACGCGCTGTTGGCGGCTATGAGAGAGAAAAGGCACGTGAAGTACTTCAAATTCCAGCGGAGTATGAGCTTCATGCCGTGATTGCTTTAGGTTACCGTGGAGCACGTGAAACGTTGGCAGAAGACTTTCAACAGCGTGAGTTGCCGAATGGACGACGCGCATTGAGCGAGAGTATCATCGAAGGCTCTTTCTAGTTCGATGGACTCGTGGAACCGGCAGTTTGCAGCGTTGCTCTCTGTACAATTGCTTGTATCGACCGCGCACGGCATGTTCGTTCCCCTCTTGCCCAGCTTCCTTCAGGATATTGGGCATGTGAGCGGGGATTCGCTTTACATATGGTCAGGTGCGATATTTTCGGCAAATTTCATGATCATGATGCTTCTTATGCCTTTCCTCGGTCGCATCGGAGATCGCTACGGGCGTAAGCCTGTGATGCTCTGGTCCGGATTCGGAATGACCCTCGTTACGGCTTGCATGTCATTGGCCACCGAGCCTTGGCAGCTGGCACTGCTGCGATTGGCACAGGGCTGCTTCACTGGCATCCTGCCATTCACCATGGTGCTGATCTTGATTGGAGCTGCCAAGAATAAGGTTGGCGTTTCGGCTGGCACCATGCAAATGATGGGCGAGACAGGTTCGCTAATCGGACCACTAATTGCGTCCTCTTTACTTACATTTTACTCGGTACGAGGCGCGTATCCGGCTATGAGTGTGTGCATTTTGCTTGCGACCGTCAGCGTGCTTTGCTTTGTCAAAGAAGGTCCCCGTGCACCTGTCGTTTCTAAAATGGAACGGAGCACTTTGCTAACGGACTGGAAGCACATCTGGCGGATGAAGCCGCTCCCCTCGCTGCTGCTTAGTGCCCTATGCATTAATTTCGCATTAGTCGGGACGAATCCGATTATCCCCTACTACGTGCGGCAATCCACGCATACGCTCACCTTTCTCAACGATCAGTGGCTGCTCGGCATCACCTTATCGGCGACCTCTCTCGCCGTTATCGTATTTTCCCCGTTGCTGGGCATGCTCTCCGATCGCGTAGGACCTTTATTGTTGCTCAAAATAGCGACCAGCACTGCGTTTCTCCTCTGCATCGTGCAAGCGGTGACGCACTTTTATCCGCTTATTCTTGCGTGTCGGTTTACACTCGGTTTGTGCGTAGCGGGCATGATGCCCAACATTCAAGCCCAGGTACGAGGCTTAGTCCGCAAGGGGATGGAGGGGCAGACCTTCGCCATGGTGAACTCTTGGATGTTCCTTGGCTGCCTAACCGGGCCTCTGCTCGGCGGCATTATCGTCGCTCATTTTGGCATAAGTGGCTGGTTTATTACGGCTATGCTCGTTTTTGGCGTCAGCTGTTGGCAAGCTTTTCATATTGGAAGCTACCAATCGCGGAAAGCGGAGTTGGACGAGGCTCAAGCCGTGACGCGCGTGTCGACAACTACCAATTAAAACGAATTAATATGCAGCGAGCCCTTCGGGGCTCTTTTTTGCGTGATGTGATGTGCTTTGGGGGACTGTTGTAGATACAACAGAATTGATTCTTCGCCCCTTTTACTTTCTCCTCAAGGCATGATAATTTTATAAGTTAGAAGCAGAGCATTTTGAATTTATTGTTTCGTCCCCTTTGATAAGATGATGACAAGAACAACAACAGAGTAATGAGAGGGGCAACAATCGTATGAAAAAACTTAGTCAAACAGTCGTAAGCGCTATCGTAGTTGGTGGATTGCTGGCGGGATGTTCTTCCCAAAGTGACAGTGGGGGATCAGCCAGCACATCTTCGTCATCAGTACCAAGCCAAACAGATGCAACCGTGAAAAAAGAAGAGAAAGTAAAACTCACGTTCTGGAGAAACTCGGGGAATGATACGGAGAATGCAGCCTACGACAAATTAGTGGCATCTTTTATGCAAAAGTACCCGAATATTTCCGTGGAAATGACACCGATTCCATACTCGGATTATGATACGAAATTGCGTGTATCCATCGCTTCCGGAAGTCCACCAGACATCATGGCATTAGATGCACCAACCGTCGGTTCGTATGCAAACGCGGGAGCGCTTAAACCATTAACCGCCTACTTCAAAGCAGACGGAAATATGGAGGATGTTCCGAAATCAACACTTGCGACTTATACGTATCAAAATGAAATTTACATGGCACCGCTGACGGAATCTTCCATTGCGATGTTCTATAACAAAAAACTTTTCCAAGCGAAAGGCATTCCGCTTCCTTCCAAAAACCCAGATGAGCCGTGGACCTGGGATCAAGTATTGGATGCTGCAAAGAAAGTGAATGATCCTGCGAACGGAATTTTCGGTATCGATCCTGCACAAGGCTTTGGCAATGCAGGTGCAACAGCCTACTTCAAATATCCAATCATTTGGCAGCTCGGCGGTGAGATCATGAGCCCAGACGGTAAAACGTCCAAAGGCTACCTAGATTCCCCACAAACGAAGAAAGCCGTCCAGTTCTTCTCCGATCTGTATAACAAAGATAAGGTATCTGCACTGGAGTATCCACCAGATCCATTCCCGAACGGTAAGTTGGCCATTACGATTGACGGCTCGTGGTCTTTGGCTAATTTGAAGGAGAAATTCCCTAATTTCAAGTTGGGCGAAGACTATGATATTGCACCATTGCCAAAAGGAACAGCGCAAGCGGTAGCCAATGGCAGTTGGGCGCTGGGTATTTCGGGGAAAAGCAAGCATCCAGATGAAGCTTGGAAGTTCATTAACTGGGTTACAGGGGAAGAAGGACAGAAAACGTATGCAGGTATGACGAAGGATATTCCATCCCGATATTCATCTGCGAAGGCGTTCCCAGAGCTGAGTGAGTATCCGAAGAACATCTTCGTTATTCAAAATCAGAAGTACGGCAGACCGCGTCCAATCACGCCGATCTTCCCGCAAATGTCAGATGCTGTGAACAAAATGATCGAGGATGTCACGATTGGCAAAAGAAATATTGATGCGTCTATCGCAGAAGCCGTTACGACAATTGATAAAGCGTACGCAGATGTTCTAGCACAGCAGAAGAAGTAAGCAGCTCCAGATATGTGAGACGAATCATTTTGATGATCGTCTCTTTGTCGTTGTTTCGCCAGATGGCTCAGAGGTATGATATTAAGAATCACACATAATGGGGGGATATCATGTTTTTCTCATTGAGGAGCCGTTTGATGGCGGTTTTCTCGGTTCTACTGCTTCTCCCTTTTGCCACTTTGGCCTATATTCTTAGTGAGGAAGCAACCAAAACAATCAAGTCGTCAATCGAAGCTTCAACATCACAAACGATCGAGCAGTTCGCCTCGCATGTGGGGACGCTGTTGACACAAGTTGAGGATGCGGGCAATCAGGTAGTGAGCTCCCGAGTCACACAGGACTGGCTGACCGTACATTTGAATTCAGATAGTACGATTCAAGAACGCGTTCTCACGAAGCAGCGATTGCGGGAGTATTTCTCCTCCTATGCGGTGAATAACTCCAGCGGTATTTCCATAAGTGCGTTCACTGAGGATGCTGGCGGTGTGTGGACGCAGGATAGAACCTATAAGAACAGCGAGTGGTTTCAGGATTTTATTAATGAAAGTAACCGTTGGACGACCGCACATAAGGATGTCGATCAATCAGACGAATTTATGAGGGCGCGATCGATTAATAGCTTCCTTTTTCCACTCGTACAGCTACAATCGCTAAGAAATATGGGCTTCATCAAGGTGAATTATCCAACAACCCTGCTTCGCAATGCGATTGAAAAAATTCATGTGGGGAAGACGGGAAAGGTCGTTTTGCTGACACATGAAGGCAACAGTGTGCTGGACCAAAATCTGTCCGAAGACAGGGCCATGCTGGGGAAGGGGCTTCAGGAGATTGATTCGCGGTTTGACGGGGATGCCAGTGGAGTTTTCCCAATGGAGGCGAAGGGAGAGACGTATCTGCTCTTTTTCCGCAAGCTGCCTGCTCAGAATTGGACAATTATTGGGAGTGTTCCTGAGATTGAATTGTATGAAAAAATCACACACATTCGCCAAACGATGCTTGTCGTTAGTGTTATGTTGCTGATTGTTGCGATATTAACAGCCTTCTGGCTGTCCGCAGGCATTACCAAGCCGCTGAGTGTGATGGGAAGAGCAATGAGGCATGTAGAGCGCGGGGAGTTTCATCAGGCGCTGCATGTGATGCCGAAGGTTGGCCAGGGCCATAGTGAAGTGAACTATGTGACAAGGGTGTTCGAGCAGATGACCCATCGGCTTCGCTATTTAATCGAGACAGAGTTCGAGACGAACTTGCGCAGGAAAAATGCCGAGTACAAAGCACTGCTGCTGCAGATCAATCCGCATTTTTATAATAATACGCTTGAAATCATTAGCGGTCTGGCGGCGATGAAGCGGGAAGACCTTGTGATGGATACGACGGAAGCTTTGGGCAAAATGATGAGATACTCGCTCAACCTGGGTAGTGATTTGGTTCGAGTAGCAGAAGAAATGGCGTATATTCGGGATTATTTGTTCATCCTCCATTTGAGGCATGAGGAACGATTGCAAATTGCGATCGAAGAAGATCCCGCGGCAGCCCATTTCTTGATCGCTAAATTCATCATTCAACCACTGGTAGAAAATGCGGTGAAGTATAGCTTAGAGAAGGATGGCATCGCGCAGATTACCCTAAGGACGAAGCTGCAGGAGGATAAATTGCTGATCTCCGTGAAAGATAATGGCATTGGCATGTCTCCGGAATTGGTCCGAAATCTGATGGAAGAGATCCAAACGGGCGATCCTGTAGCAATCCTCAGTACCGAGGGGCAGAGTATCGGGCTTCGCAATGTGTTATCCCGATGTCGATTGAATTATGGGAAGCAATTTCATTTAGAGCTGTATTCCAAGCAGAATGAGGGGACGGAACTGAACCTAATCCTGCCGCTGATAAGGAGCTGACAACCGAGATGTACAAAATCATGCTGATTGATGATGAGGTCGGCGTTCGTAATAGTATTAAGGCCAAAATCGATTGGGTAGCCGCCGGTTTCGAAATTGCCCTGGAAGCGGCTAATGGTCTGGAGGCTCTGCAGCTTCTGGAGGCATTTCCGCTCCCAGATGTAGTCATTACAGACGTTCGCATGCCGCAAATGGATGGGATTTCCTTCGTTAGCGCATGCAAGGAAAAGCACCCTGCGCTTCGTATCATTGTGCTCTCGGGCTATTCGGATTTTGAATATATGAAGGCTGCTATTCAGCTTGGGGTGAAGGATTATCTGCTCAAACCTGTGGTTCGCAGTGAGCTAACAGCACTTCTCGGCAAGCTAGCCGCGGAATTGGAAGAGGATCGAAACCGCTTGCGGGAGCAAAATCAAGAGGAAATCAAAAACAATCAACAGCTAGGGTTGATGCAGGAGCAGCTTCTTTGGCAGCTAGTGAAGGATGAATGGTTCAGTGTGTCCGCCATGAAGGAACGAATGGCGCAGCTGCAGTTATCAGCGTTAGCGGTTGATGATGTTCATGCGCAGTTTGTCACCGTAGAAATGCGTATTCCGCCAGGGCGCTTGGACGATTGGAGCGAGCGCAAAGACTTGCTTTACTTGGCTTTTCAGATGTTATGTCGGGAGTCCGCCCAGAAATGGGAGTCCATCTATCCGTTCTACGCGATGAGTCACCCTGCGATGATACATTTTGTCATTCGGATTCAAAATGCCGAACATGACCGCTTCCTGGCCGACTTCGTGCGTAAGCTGAAGCGGGATATTCAGAGCTACCTCAAAGTAGACAGTGTGTTCGGTATTGGCGAACCTATCAATGGGTTGAGGCAGCTGAAGGACGGCTACGCATCTAGCATGCTAGCCTGGAGTCAGGGCACGATTCATTCCGATAAGGCTGAGCCGGATCGAAATATGCTCGCCATGACGCACAGCTTTTCACCGGAGGTGGAGAGAAAACTGATGCAGACCATCGAAAACCTCGATATGCCTGCTTTTACAAAGCAGTTACACGCTATATTTTCTTCGGATCGAGATACGCCAATGTTTGTATTCACCTTTTTGACGCTGCGTTTTATTCTCTTGTTTAATGCCATTGCCAAGAAATTTGAGCTAGGGGATGCGTCCCTGCAGAGCTACCTCTGGAACTGCCAGATGAGCGTGAGAGATTACTCCTCTCGGGAGCAAGTGCTCGACCAGCTGCACGACATGGCTTGGCTCGTCATGGAAGAAGTGAGGAAAACCAGGTTCTCCAGTGGTCAGCAAATGATGAAAGCCATTCGCAATTACGTGGATGAGAACTTTTCCTATGAGCTCACGCTGGCCTCGTTGGCCGATATGTTTCATCTTAATGAAACGTATTTATCTGGGCTTTTTAAGCAAAGTGTGGGTGTAACTTTCAGTGACTATGTGACGAGGCTGCGTCTGAATAGGGCGGCGGTTTTGCTCCAAGAAAGTGAACTCAAGCTAACGAATATTGCAACGTTGGTGGGGTACTCGAGTTCGAGCTATTTTAGCACGGCTTTCAAGAAGTTCTACGGGAAGGGACCGAAGGAGTATCGGGAGGAGAGTCAAAGTAAATCTGTATAGTTTTGTGCACCATACATGATACGCATAATAACAACATATTTATCTAACTCATTGACCAAATAAAAAACAAGATAGTGATCAACGATCAACTTACGATATCCTCTGCTTTTTAGAGACTCATCTAATAAAATACTTCCTGAATACGGGACTCTAGTGAGACTCATAATACTGGATTCAATCTTTGCTAGAAGGTTGTCTGCCGCAGCTTGAGCAAATAATTTATGCGATACATAACTGTAAATCTGCTCAAGATCATCACTTGCTAATGGTGTGAATTTCAAACCATAATCATTTGTTTGCATATTTGTCTCGCAGCCTTTTAAAAACTGCCTCACCTTCTAATAAAGGTTGACCCTCAGCAATTTGCTTTTCAGCTTCAGCTAACTTTTTATAAACTTCAACTAGCGCAAGTTGACGTTCATAGGTTTCAATACTCATTACGACTAAGTCGCCATATCCGTTCTTAGTAATAAAAATAGGTTCGTCTTGTTTATGACAAAGCTCAGAGATTTCAGTTGTATTTCTTAAATCCGTTATCGGTCTAATATGCGGCATAATCTGACCTTCCTTCCCGTGATTATTATGACAATATTGTAGCATTATAATGTACAATATTCAATTCCGATTACCATCAACGGGCTTAAATACTCTCATCCAAAAGATGAGGGTATTTTTCGTCCTGTCACGCTCTTGCAAATCATTTTAAAACACAACTCCCAATGATATTGAAATCTTTCTATTCGCTGACTCGGTACAATAACGATACATCATAATAGACAGCGAGTAGAGGGAGGAACCATGCGGAAGAAATTTGGATTATGGGTGGCGGGTAGCGCTGTGATCATACTTCTGGGTTGGGGGGCAACGGCTTTGGTAGCAGGTAATAACAAATCGACGGACTCAGCGGAGGAATTGGCTTTCTCCTTTGCGAAAGATCCGACTTATTATACGGAAAAGTTTCGCCCGCAGTATCATTTGTCACCGGAGTCAGGCAATCTAAGTGACCCGAATGGCATGGTGTATTTTGAAGGGGAGTATCATCAATTCTATCAAAATAGCGGTCAATGGGGTCACGCGGTTAGTCGGGATTTAATTCATTGGGAGCATCTGCCGGTCGCGCTAGCTAGGGATTCGCTCGGTGAAATTTGGTCAGGCAGCACAGTTGTGGATGCGAAGGATACGAGCGGATTTTTTGGTGGCAAGGCAGGGCTAGTCGCGATTTTTACGCATTTCAAAGGCGGCCTGCAATCGCAAAGTATTGCATATAGCTCAGATAAAGGCCGTACATGGACCAAATATGAAGGGAATCCAGTGATTCCGAATCCAGGCTTGAAGGATTTTCGAGACCCCAAAGTGATTTGGCATGAGCCTACGAAATCCTGGGTGATGGTAGTGTCTGTGGATAATCGTGTTCAATTCTACACATCACCTGACCTCAAAGCATGGAAGCTAGCAAGTGAGTTTGGAAGCGATCAGGGCTCGCATGCGGCGGTTTGGGAATGTCCGGATTTGTTTGAGCTACCTGTAGAGGGTACCAAAACGAAGAAGTGGGTGTTAGCCGTCAGCATCGGTAGCAACAACACGACCAAAGGCTCCACGGCCCAATACTTCGTTGGCACGTTCGACGGTCACACGTTCAAGAACGATAACCCAGCTTCCGATGTCTTATGGACGGATTATGGGAAGGATTTCTATGCCGCTGTGTCTTATTCGGATATTCCGGCAAAAGATGGACGTCGCATCTGGCTAGGCTGGATGTCCAATTGGCGTTATCCGTTCGCGATGCCGACAGGGGCTTGGAAGGGCAATATGTCCATCCCGCGCGAGCTGCGGTTGAGGAATACTCCCGATCAAGGCATACGTTTGATTCAAGACCCGATCCAAGAATTGCAGACGCAGCGCGGCAAAGAAGTTCTCGTAACGAAACAGCAGTTAGCGGCAGGAGTTAATCCCTTTGACCGATTAAAAGGAACATCTTATGAGTTAATTTCGGAGCTTACTGTTCAGCCGAATAGTAAGGTCGAATTCCAACTTCGTAAAGGAACCGATCAAGCAACGAACGTCATCTATGACGCTAACGCTGAAAAGCTAACTATTGATCGAACTCACTCTGGCATCACCTCATTCGAGAAAGGCTTCGCTGAACAAGTATCTGCACCACTAAAGCTGAAGCATGGCAAGCTTAAGCTTCAATTTTTTGTGGATGAGGCTAGTTTGGAGGTATTCGCTAATGATGGTGAGGTGGTTGTCACTAGCCTAATCTTCCCTGATCCCACGAGCAATCAACTGGAGCTGAGTGCGTCTGAAGGCAATGTCACGCTGGAAAAAGCGCAGTTTTATCCGATGGGGACAGTTTGGCGTAAGGAGGATGTGAACGGTACAACGCCACAAAGAGTAGTGTTTAATAACACTACGCTTGATGTTGCGGTGAACAGTAGCCAACTTATCGCAGCATCCGTTATTCCCCTGAGCGCACCACAGGAGCTGAATTGGACATCTAGCGATGAAGGAATCGCGTCCGTTTCAGTGAATAACGGAGGGGCAACGGTGCGGGGGGTTAAGAACGGGCAGGCTGAAATCAAGGCGACTAGCCAGGATGGGTCTGTCATGTCGAGTCTCCAAGTGTATGTTTTTGATGGCAAATGACAGATGTGAATGGAGAGGTGAGGTATGGCTACTGTTGAAACGATGAAAACAGTGAAATCGGTTAGTTCAAGCAAGAAAAGATCGCAAAGCTTTCGCAAGCATGAGCAAGCTACTGCCTTCTGGTTTATATTCCCGGCAATAGCCTTGCTGTTTGTGTTCGTGTTTTATCCTATGCTGCAAGCATTTCTGATCAGTTTCAAAAACTATTCCTTAGTCGGCGCCGGTGATGTGTTCGTCGGCATGGACAATTATGTGCATCTAATGAAGGATCGTGCCTTCTTTAATAGCTTGAAGCATTCGTTTTATTTCGCACTGATTGTGATTCCGATTCAGACGAGCATCGCACTTGGCCTTGCCTTATTAATTCAGAAGAAAACCGCGGCAGCCGGGCTGTTCCGAACGCTTTATTTTATCCCGGTTATTATCTCGACAGCGGTGGCGGCTACGGTTTTTAAGCTCATTTATAACAAGGAGTTTGGCCTCCTGAACAGTGTGCTCAAAGCGCTGCATATGCCTGTTACAAGCTTCCTATCTGATCCGAAAACAGCGATGAACGGCATTATTGTGCTCGGAATTTGGAAGGGCGCCGGGTTTTTCATGATTATTTTCCTAGCAGGCTTGAACAATATCTCGCCCGATCTCTATGAAGCAGCCAGAGTGGATGGGGCATCACGGATACAACAGTTTTTCAAAATCACACTTCCGCTGCTCCATCGGACGATGGCCTTCGTGGTCATCATGACGACGATCGATGCGATCAAACTCTCGGGCTTAGTCTTCGTATTGACAAATGGTGGACCTAATAGCTCAACGGAAACCGTTGTTTTCTATATTTATAAGCAGGCTTTCACGCAAATGAGGATGGGGTATGCGACGGCGGCGGCGTTTGTGCTGTTCGCGATTGTATTGACCATTTCGCTGATCCAAATGAAGCTTTTTAACAAAGACACAGACTAACAACGAGGAGGGATTCGCTGTGAAGAGACTAACAAACGTCATAACAATGATCGTCATGATCGTGATTGCTCTGATTTCTGTCGCTCCTATCCTATGGATGGTTACTGGCGCTTTTCGACCCTATCAGGAGCTTTTCAAATATACATCATTGAATATTCACTTAATAGTTCCCGTAGAATGGACATGGAAGAACTTCCATAATGTCATTTTTAATACGCGAAATCCGTTCTTACGCTATATCTGGAATACATTGCTCGTAGCTTCCATCGTAACGATACTGGTGCTGATCATTAATTCGATGGCGGCATTTGCGTTTGCGAAGCTAAGATTTCCATTTAAAACGGTTGTATTTGCTTTATTTATGTCAGCGATGATCATCCCAGGTGAAGTAACACTCGTGCCTAACTATTTACTGATGCACGATTTGGGTTGGCTCAATTCTTATAAAGCACTTATTATTCCTTCGATGTTGTCGGTGTTCGGCATCTTTATGTTGCGGCAATTTTTCGCGGAGGTTCCGAACGAAATGATGGAAGCTGCACGGATTGATGGAGCGAGCTTGCCGCGTACTTTTGTAGCGATCGTGCTGCCAGCAGCCGTTCCAGCGCTAATTACACTCGGACTGATGACTTTCCTCGGTAACTGGGACTCCTATCTATGGCCGCTCATTGTGATCAATGATCAGAAAATGCAGATGATTCAAGTCGGGATCTCCACGTTTTCCTCGAATGAGGGGACGGATTGGTCGAAGGTTTTGGCAGCAAATACGTTATCTACCGTGCCGATTCTTGCGCTGTTTTTATTTCTGCAGCGTTACTATATTCAAGGGATTACGATGTCGGGCATCAAGGGTTAATGGTTTGTTTATAAAAAGAAAGGAGCCGATGGCATGAACTACGATGTAGTTGCGCTTGGGGAGTACTTGATTGATTTTACGCCGTATGGTCGTTCTGAAGCAGGACAGCCATTGTTTGAACGCAATCCAGGCGGAGCACCTGTGAATGTGGTAGCCGCTTTGGCGAAGCTCGGCAAGAAAACGGGGTTCATCGGGAAGGTGGGCAGTGACCCGTTCGGTGCGTATTTGCGAGAAACTTTGCTCGATGTGCGCGTGTCAGAACGTGGGCTAGTTAAGACGGACGAGGCGCATACAACGATGGCTTTCGTCCAGCTGGATGCAGATGGAGATAGATCGTTTCATTTTGCAAGGCATCCTGGTGCTGATCAACTGTTGAGAGCGGATGAGTTGAATCTCGGCATGCTAGCGGAAACACGGATTTTCCATTTTGGCTCTATTTCAATGACGGTGGAGCCTGTGTACGCGGCTACTCTAAAAGCTGTCCAGCTTGCGAAGGAACATGGTGCCCTTATTTCCTATGATCCAAACTGGCGTCCTTCCTTGTGGCGGGATGGGGAGCATGCGCTAGAAGTCATCCGCGTTGGCCTAAGCCTCGCAGATGTGGTAAAGGTTTCCGAAGAGGAGCTTGTCTTCTTGACGGCTGAGCAGGATTTAGAAAAGGCAGCGAGAAAACTAGTTGAACAGTATGGAATTATTTTGCTTTTGGTCACGGCAGGAAGCGCGGGTTCTTTTTATCAAATGAAGGATTGGTGGGGCAAGGTGGAGAGCTTCCCCGTTCATACGCTTGATACTACTGGTGCTGGGGATGCTTTTTTCGGGGCATTGTTATATGGGATGTTGGAAAAGGGGAAGGCGTTGTCATCGTGGGACGAAGAAGAGCTTCGCTTGTCATTGCGCTTTGCGAATGCGGCGGGAGCTTTGGCGACGACTCGTAAAGGTGCGATTCCGTCGCTCGGTACGTTGGAGGAGATTCGCGCGTTGATTCGAGATGGAGATAAGGAGGATGAGCTAGGATGAGTCAGCGGACAGAAATCGAAAAGAATCAGCTCCACATGGAACGCGTGGAACAAGCAAATCAATCGTTGGGGCAAGCCGCCAAGTTAATCGCGGGGGATGGATATAGGCTTGGTTATCACCTTATGCCACCCGCGGGTTGGATGAATGATCCGAATGGTCTTATTTATTGGAATGGAGAGTATCATGTGTTTTATCAGCATTATCCCTATGAGTCGAAATGGGGTCCGATGCATTGGGGGCATGCCAAAAGTAAGGATTTGGTGCACTGGGAGCACTTGCCTATCGCCTTGGCGCCTTCCGAAGATTATGATAGCGGGGAAACGGGTGGTTATGGCTGTTGGTCGGGCAGTGCAGTCGATAATAACGGCGTTCTGACATTGGTCTATACGGGGCATGTAGATGGACGAACGCCAATGGAGGTGCAGTGTCTCGCGACCAGCGCGGATGGGGTTGCTTTTAACAAATCAGGGGCAAATCCTATTATTGGTGCCGCACCGGAGGAGGGTGGGTTCGGCTTCCGCGATCCGAAGGTTTGGCAGCATGACGGTCAGTGGTACATGGTCATCGGTTATGGAAAAGACGGCTTGGGGAAAGCGCTGATGTACACGTCTTCTGATTTGCTTACATGGCGCTATTTGGGTGTTGCAGCAGAGAGTGACCGCACCATGGGAGATATGTGGGAGTGTCCTGATTTATTTCCACTCGGTGATGCGGATGATCATGTGCTTATTATTTCCCCGATGAACATGGGGTCTACAAAGACGATGTACCTCACTGGCAGATTAAACTACGAGATAGGCAAATTCGATTACCGTTATGCCGAACGGTTGGATTATGGCTTCGATTTCTATGCGCCGCAAACGTTGGTGGACGGACAGGGACGGCGCATCCTGCTGGGATGGATGAACATTTGGGGTGCTCAAATGCCGGAGCAAGTAGATGGCTGGATGGGGGCTTTTACTTTGCCGCGCGAGTTGACGCTGGCAGAGGATGGCACGTTGCGGATGCAGCCTGTGGCAGAACTGGCGGCACTGCGGAAGAGCAGGGAGTTCGTCGATCGACAGGTGATACCTGCGGAATCGAATGTTTCATTGCCAGCTATACAAGGCGATCAGCTAGAACTGATTGCCGTGTTTAACACAAAGGAATCTGACGTGGAGGCCGTGTTTGGACTTCTCGTTCGCTGCTCAGAGGATGGGTCTGAGTATACGGAAGTTTCGTACTCGGTAGCGGAGCATACACTCCGCGTTGATCGGACACACGCAGGTTCAAGTGAAGCAGGTGTGAGTATAGTAGAGGTGGAACCGATGGAGGATGGGAGCATCAAGCTGCATCTGTTCGTGGATCGGTCTTCGTTGGAGCTATTCGCGAATAACGGGGTGAAAACGATAACGAATCGGATTTATCCGAATGGTGACAGTCTAGGTGTTAAGCTTTTTGCAAGGCATGGTGAAGCTTGTTTAGAAAGTTTGGATGCATGGCAAATGTCATTGTAGATCCAACAGGATAACCAATTTTAAACAAGCCGAGCATTCCGCGAAGCCAGGTGGTATAATAGGTTAAACGTTTCAATAAACCTGGCGAGGAGTGTAATGGATGACGACAATTCAGAAGGGTTGGGCTCAAGAAGCATGGGCACATACCGTAGCAAAAGTAGACAAAACAAGTAAACGCATTGGTGATGGTTTCCCACATGCAAGTGTAGGCGGAGAGTATAAGCTGGAGCCTGCTTATTGGTGGACAGCGGGCTTCTGGCCTGGATTGCTGTGGTTATTATATCGTGACACGAAGGATGAGGGCCTAAAGCAATTAGCCGAGTCCTGTGAGCAGCAGTTGGATCAAGTTGTAACGGACTACTATCGTCTGGATCACGATATCGGATTCATGTGGACGCTGACGAGTGTTGCACGCTACAAGCTAACGGGTGCAGACGATTCCAAGCGCCGCGCGTTGCTAGCGGCGAATTTGCTGGCTGCACGTTTCAACGTGAAGGGCAGTTACATTCGCGCGTGGAATCCTTGGCGCGAAGGGGAAGACAATGCAGGCTGGGCGATTATCGACTGCATGATGAATCTGCCGTTGCTGCACTGGGCTACGCTGACTACCGGCGATCCGCGGTTCAAAGAAGTCGCTGTAAGGCATGCCGACATGGCGGTCGATCATTTTATTCGTCCCGATGGATCGGTGAATCATATCGTGATTTTTGATCCGGCCACCGGTGAGAAGCTTTCCGTGAACGGTGGGCAAGGGTTTGCGCCGGAATCGGCCTGGTCACGTGGAACCGCGTGGGCGATTTACGGTATGAGCCTCAGCTACAAGTACACGGGCGATGAGAAGTATTTGCATGCGGCCAAGCGTGCTGCGCACTTCTTCCTGGCGAACCTGCCGGAAGATCATGTGCCACATTGGGATTTCCGCTTGCCCGATGGCATTCCGGCGTACCGCGACTCCTCAGCGGGTGCGTGTGCGGCTTGCGGGTTGCTCCTGATCGCGGAGCAAGTGAACGGCCAAGAGGCATCCCTCTACCGCGAAGCGGGGGAGCGCATCTTGCACTCGCTGTACACGAACTACGGTGCGTGGGACTCCGAAACCGAAGAAGGGTTAGTCACCCATGGTACAAGCCACTACCCAGAAGGGAAAAACATCGACGTACCGCTCATCTACGGTGACTACTATTTTGTAGAGGGGCTTTCCCGTTTGCTCGGGCATGGCGAGTTGTTCTGGTAAGTTTGGTTAATTTGATAAAAGAGTTGTCTTTCAGCAGCTACAACTGCTAGGGGACAGCTCTTTTTTGCGTTGTGTCCACGTCGCCCCACCTCTTCAGTAACAATAACTGGATTTCCTACATCTAATTTCAGGCCAAACACGCCTTTGACGTGAATAGCTGTATTTCCTCCAGTTAATTCGATCCATTCGGGCAGAAACTATCGATTTGGGCGAAATTAACTACATAATTTCCATCTAAATGCAATAAACAGATGAATCAGCCAGAATTAGCTGTATAATTTCCATTTATTTTCCACGAGGAGGTGGAGAGAGGGAACATTTTGGTAGCGGAGGGGGGGATGGTAAGGAGTAGCTGGTTTGTGGTGGAGAGGTGCTATTAGAGTGCGGTGGAAGGGAGTAGCTGGTTTGTGGTGGTGAGGTGCTATTAGAGTACGGTGGCATGGAGTTGCTGGTTTGTGGCGGTGGTGAAGTGCTATTTGAGTGCGGTGGTAAGGAGTAGCTGGTTTGTGGTGATGAAGTGCTATTCGAGTGCGATGGCAGGGAGTTGCTGGTTTGTGGTGGTGAAGTGCTATTAGAGTGCGGTGATAAGGAGTTGCTAGTTTGTGGTGGAGAGGTGCTATTCGAGTGGGGTGGCAGGGAGTTGCTGGTTTGTGGTGGAGAGGTGCTATTCGAGTGCGGTGGCAGGGAGTTGCTAGTTTGTGGTGGAGAGGTTCTATTCGAGTGCGGTGACTGGGACTTTCTGAGTTGTGGTGGTGAAGTGCTATTAGAGTGCGGTGGCAGGGAATTCCTAATGTATCGTCACAATACAGTTGCAGAGGTGGAATTCAGTTAAGGAGTGGTTAAGAGGTGTTGCTCCCCATCCCCCACAAAAAGACTTTTACTACAGTAAATCGACATCCGCCCTCATTGTTGGTCCCATGCCTTGAAACCTATAATTAACACATAAGACAAATAGATAGTGTAGGTGAGAGCAGATGAAATCCGCTACTGTGAATGAGGTTGTTCAGCGGTCAACCCAAGCAAAAAAGAAAAAAGGTTGGTGGAAATACGTCCTACAGCATCGGGCATTTTATATCATGTTGATTCCTGGACTGCTGTATTTCCTGGTGTTCAAGTATGTACCCCTGATGGCGAGCTTCATTGCCTTTCAGGATTACAACATTTTCAAAGGCTTCACAGGAAGTGAATGGGTTGGGTTTAAGTGGTTCCATCAACTATTCACGTACGACAAGTTCGGACGACTGCTCCGAAATACGCTGCTAATCAGCTTGTATCAAATTGTGTTCGCCTTTCCGTTGCCGATTTTATTGGCGATCATGCTCAATGAAGTGCGAACGATGGCTTTCAAGCGAATTACGCAAACGGTGCTGTATTTACCACACTTTTTATCATGGACGATTGTTTTCGGACTTACGTATATGTTGCTTTCGCCAACGCAGGGGCTTGTGAATCATTTGATTACGGCTTTCGGTGGTGATACCGTCGCGTTCCTTCAGAAGTCGGAGTACTTCCGATCTATCATTATTATTTCGGGTATCTGGAAGGAAATGGGCTGGAATGCCATCATTTTCATCGCAGCGCTAGCGGGAATTAATCCTTCCTTATATGAAGCGGCCAAAATGGATGGGGCCAATCGTTGGAAACAGTTTCTACACATATCGGTGCCAGGCATGCTGCCTGCGATCATGATTCTTTTGATGCTGAAAACAGGGCATATCTTGGATTCAGGCTTTGAGCAAATTTATCAGTTCCTTAATCCAGCTACACAGGAGACGGGGGATGTCTTGGATACTTACACCTATCGGGCAGGGATTCTACAAGGTCAATACAGCATAACGACGGCTGTTGGGTTGTTCAAATCGGTCATTGGTTTTCTGTTGCTCGTTATTGCTAACCGCGTGAGCAAATGGACAACAGGTGAAGGGCTTTACTAAAGGGGTGAAACATACACGATGAAAATTAAACGATCTATTGGAGAAGTTATCTTTGATTCTGCGAATGTCGTGCTGTTGCTGCTCTTTTGTGCAGCTGTAGCCATTCCATTATTGAATGTAATTGCAGGTTCATTGAGCTCGAATGAAGCTATTATTCATTCCGAAGTAGCGCTCTGGCCTGTAGGATTCAATCTGCACAACTATGAATTTGTTATCAAGAATGCCGTGTTTTGGAGGTCGTTCGGTGTTACGGTCCAAATTGTATTGATAGGCACAGCGATCAATATGCTGCTGACCATTCTAACGTCCTATCCACTTTCAAAAGGGTGGTTAGGTGGCCGTAAAGTGATTCTCCTTTTTATCATCTTCACGATGATCTTTCAGGCACCTTTGGTTCCAATGTATATCTTAGTCAAAAGCTTTGGCATGCTCAACACGATCTGGTCATTAATCATTCCAGGTGCGCTTAGCGCTTTCAATATGATGCTGTGCATCACCTTTATGAGGTCGCTTCCGGAAGAAATGTTTGAAGCGGCGAGGGTGGACGGCATGTCGGAGTACCGAATTGTATGGCGCATTGTGGCTCCGTTATCGATGCCAATCAACGTGACGCTGATTCTCTTCTATGCCGTGGGACATTGGAATAATTACCTTGGTCCATTGCTCTATATTACAGACCGGGAATTACAGCCCTTGCAGTTGTATTTGTACAAATTGATTTCGCAATTTGATGCGGATTCGGCAGGGGGGCAATCTGTACTAGAATTATCCAGTACGATAACGCCACAAGGATTGCAAATGGCGACGATAGTGATCGCAACGATCCCGATTATTATTGTCTATCCGTTCTTACAGAAACATTTTATCAAAGGTGCCTTGCTGGGATCGGTTAAAGAATAAGGTATTGCCGAGGTAGCTTCATACTCTGATCAGGAGGTGGGATAGGTCCAGACAGTAATATCCAGATGATGTTGACGAACGATCTAAATTATAATGAAGAAGCTTACTAGGGAGGGTCTAAACAATGAAAGTTAATTATAAACAAATGGTTACGCTTGCATGTGTTGTATGTTTATCCACGGCGGTGGCCGCATGTTCATCCGATAAAGGTTCCACGACGACAGCTTCAACAGCACCAGCAGCGAGTGCAAGTACAACGGCAAGTACAAAGCCTGCTGCGCCTGAGAAAATCACGATGTTCGTATCCAATAACGCACAACAAATTCCTTCTGGTAAATCGATGGACCTGGCTACTGTGAAATATTTGGCACAAAAAACAAATACAGATTTGGATATTACTTTTTTACCGCACGAAAACTACGCAGATCAGCTGAAGCTGAAATTCGCTTCTGGTGATATTCCGAATGTCCACATGGTCTGGGGCATCGAAACATCGGATATTGTTACCAATAATTTAGCACTGGATTTGAAGCCGTTAATTGATAAGTATGGTCCTAATTTGAAGAAAAATATCCCGCAATCTGCCTGGGACGCTGTGACGATCAATGGGAAAATTCTAGCTATCCCACAGCCTGCGGCAGGAAATGCGCCATCTGAACGTGTGATTTATGTACGTAAGGATTGGATGGATAAATTGGGCATCGCTGCGCCAAAAACGTCAGCAGAATTCCTTGATATGCTAAGAGCTTTCCGTGATAAAGATCCGAACGGTAATGGCAAAAAGGATGAAATTCCTTTCTCCTCCCGTGAGAAATTTGAGTGGGCGGATAACGTTTTCGGTATGTACGGCGTTAACTTGGATTCCAACAGCCTATACAATGGTGAAGTTATGCCTGGCTATGTGAATCCGAATATGAAAAAAGCATTAGGCATGCTCAACACGATGTATAAAGAAAAATTGATTGATACGGAATTCCTGACGAATACTCGGGCAATTTGGGATCAAAAAATTAAGTCCGACCTTGTTGGCTCATGGGACCACGTCGTATTAGGTATTTGGGATTCATGGCAAAAGGATCTAACCAAATTATTGCCAGACAAAAAGCCTAACGTAATCGGCATCGCTACTCCAAGAGGAGAAGGCTATACAGGTCAACTAGGACGTGTTGAGAAACCAGTACTTAAAACTTTCATTGTACACAAAGATACGAAAAATCCAGAAGCGGTTGTAAAAATGTTTGATTGGCTCGTCTCAGATGAAGGTCAATTGTTCTCAGAGTTAGGTATTGAGGGGCAATCTTATACCAAAGAAGGCGGCACGATTAAATATTTGGCAGATAAAGATACAGATTTGAAATGGCGTTCTGCTGTGTTCCAAATGCATGGATTTAATGAGCAAGCTCAGAAGTTGTTGATTAACAACGATGAAGCTTACAACAAGCTTCTTCAAACGATCGATACGTCCCGTAAAGAGGGTATTGCCAACCCAACTGCAGGAATGCCGCCAATTGATACGCTGACGAAGAATGCTGACTTGCAGTACAGAGGTTCTTTCCAAGAAGCAGCAGCGAAAATTATTCTCGGCGAGAAGCCGGTGGATTACTTTGATGAGTACGTGGCTAATTGGAAGAAACAAGGTGGAGACAAAGCGATCAAGGAATTGACGGATTGGTATAACGCAAACCGTAAGAAATAAGGTAGTTGCTAGAGACACGCCCATCTGAAGCTGGTAAGACACTCGCTCAGGTGGGTCCTCTTTTATGGATAATGGATGTGAATAAAGGAAGGAAGAGATTGATGATGATGAGAATGGGGAAAATGGGAAGACTACTTGCTCTCCTGTTAATCGGCGCGATGCTGGTTGTACCGTTCCAACCGAATATGTCCATGGCGCAAGCACTGACGGAAGAGGAACTGGCGGCATTGCCTGGCAGTGAAGTGCTGATTTCTGATCTTAAACAGCAGGGAGCAGCACTTAATCCGGAGGCTGCGTTGTACGGAACGGTTGCAAACTCAACGGTTGAAGGGCAAGCATTTACAGAAGCATTACGCTTTGCGACGAATGTGCAGCCAGCTAGTACGTATCTTTTACAATATGTACTACCAATTGAAGCGAGCATCGAGAAAGACGATGTTATTTTGGCAACATTTTACGCAAGAACGCTGCGATCTACGGTTGAAACGGCTGAAGGTACAGTCGCATTGGTCATGGAGAAAAGAGGGAATTTCGAAAAGTCGATTACCGAGACGTTAACGGTTCCTACGCAGTGGAAGAAATTTCTTGTGCCGATTAAAGCGGCGTTATTGATGGAAGCGAACACACCACAGATTGCTTTCCGTCTTGGCTATAAGCCACAGGAGATCGAAATCGCCAATCTTAAAGTAGTAAATTATAAGAAAGCGGTTACATTTGATGGTTTGCCAAGCACTCCGGTGATTTACGAAGGAATGGAAGAAGACGCGCCATGGCGTGCAGAAGCCAATGAACGTATCGAGCAGATTCGCAAAGGGGATATGCAGGTCGAAGTGAAGGATGCTGATGGCCATCCTATCCAAGGCGCAGCTGTTCAAGTGAAGATGACGAAGCATGACTTCAAGTTTGGTACGGCTGTCAATAGTACGATGATTAATGGTACGGATGCGAATGCAGAAACGTATCGAACCAAGCTCAAAGAAAATTTCAATTCAGTCGTCATGGAAAATGAGATGAAGTGGCAATGGTGGGAACAGGATCGAAGCCGAACCGTCAATCTCTATAATTGGTTAGGTTCCAATGGTTTTGATATTCGTGGCCATGCCTTGCTATGGGATGGTTCTACACGATTACCGGCGGATATTCCAGGCCTTGTGAGCAATAAGACGGCGCTTGAGAAGCGTATTCAGGATCATTTTCATGAACTGGCCGGTTTATTCAGAGGCAGATTGTATAACTGGGATGTGCTGAATGAGCCTGTTCTGAACAGTATGATCCGAAGTACGTACACAGACCAAGGCGCGCTGATGGCGAATTGGTTCAAAATGGCCAAAGAAGCTGATTCTGCGTCTAAGCTTTATGTCAATGAAACGCAAATTCTTGGCGTAGATGCGCCGGTGATTGCGAATTTCTCAGGTATTTTGCAATCGATGAAAGATAATGGCGCTCCGATAGATGGTATAGGAATTCAGGCGCACTTCGGCAGTACGCCGGTGAGTCCAATGGCTTTCTACAATCAACTTACTCATTTCACACAGTATGCGCCTGATATCGCCATTACGGAATTTGACGTAAACTCGCCCAAAGAAGATATCCAGGGGAAATTTACTCGAGATATTCTGCTTGCTTCTTTTAGCCATCCCAATGTAAAGTCGTTTACGATGTGGGGGTTCTGGGACGGGGCTCACTGGCAGAATAATGCGCCGCTTTTCCGATCCGATTGGACATTAAAGCCTTCAGGCGAGCAATGGCGCAATTTGATCTACGGGACATGGTGGACGAACGAGATGGGTACAACGGATGCCAATGGTCAGTTTCAAACACGTGGATTTTATGGGGACTATGACATTATCGTAACGCGTGGCGGCGTAAGCCAGACGGTAAAAGCTTCCTTATTGCAGGGGCAAGATCATAAAGTGTCAGTCGTATGGGGAGCACCTTCGCAAGGTGGAACGACAAAACCCTTCGTACCCGTATCATTACCTGCCCAAAATACAGATATCACAGCGCCAATATGGCCGTATGGCAGCACTTTCGGTGCTTCCAATACATCTCCAACGTCGGTTAGCTTAACATGGCCAAGAGCGCATGACAATTTAGCGATTAGCGGTTATCGGGTATACAAGGATGGCGAGTTCGTGAAGCAGGTACCAGCGAATGTGACCAGCTATGACATCACGGGCTTAACGCCGGGCCATAGCTACTCGTTCACGGTGCAAGCGTTGGACGCACAAGGCAACACGTCCGTGATTAGTCAGCCGATCAAGACGTCCACAACTTCTGGTGTAGACAGTGAACTGCCGGGTTGGAATAAAGGTTCTGCGATTGAGGTTGCCGATCTCGGTCAAACCGGTGCACAGCTTTCCTGGCCAAATGGCGTGGATAATGATGGTGCGGATGGCTATCGGATTTATGTGAATGGGCAAATCTGGGCTGATGTGAGCGGAACGAGCTATGCTCTCGTAGGATTGGACCCGAACAAGCTGTATACGATTCGCGTAGAGTCGAAAGACAGCGATGGTAATTTGTCGGTCGGCGGGCCCATCGTGACTTTCCGTACACTGGGCGTAGAAGACACGACAGCACCGACGTGGGACCTTGCCGCAAGCTTGAACGCATCGGATGTGACGACGACGGGGCTGCAATTGAATTGGAACACTGCGCAAGATAGCGGTGGAGTGACCGCATACCGTGTGTTCCAAGACGGTAAGCAGGTTGTGACGCTGCCAGCTTTGGCGAAAAGCTTTACCATCACCGGCTTAACACCGAATACGACGCATGTATTTAGGGTTGAAGCGGGGGATGGCAAAGATAACTGGTCAATAACAGGTCCTTGGCTGTCGGTGAAAACCCAAGCAGGACCAGATGAAGTCCGTCCGACATGGCCGGCTAATCGGAGCTTAACATACAGCGGGCTGGCCGACCATGGCGTGAATTTGAATTGGACGACAGCTTTTGATCAGATTGGTGTTACAGGCTATAAGATTTTTGCGAATAATACGTTACTTGCAACTGTCGCTGGCAACATACAAACCTTTGCGGTGACGAACTTGACTGCCGGTACGGCATACACGTTCCGTGTTGAAGCAGAAGATGCCGCTGGAAACAGGTCAACGAACGGACCAGCCGTTTCGGTTACGACGTATCAAGGCGTAGTTCGCAAGTCGACGGTTATTTATCCGAGCGCTGATGCGTTCATCCAAGCGCCTAGCACGCTAGGTGAAGCGGGAACAACTAACAATTTGGATTATTTGCGCTTCAAGAATGCGGGCGGTGTATCGGGTAGCGATGCGAATAAAAATACAGGTAACAACCGGAGAGCGTATTTAAAATTCCCGCTGACTTCGGTCACAGGTAATGTATACGATGCTTCCTTGAATCTCTACGTTTTTGCAGTTCAGACGGCTAATATGGACATTAGTATGGATCTGTACAATACAGGCGACAACTGGAGAGAAGTAAGCGATGCAGGTGGGGCGTCAATCAATTGGCAGAACAAGCCTGTAGATGGCTCGCTGATCGGCAGTACAATTGTGCGGAATGCTGGATATTGGAAGAAATTCAATGTGACCAGTCAAGCTGCTGCAGAGAAGAGCGGCGACGGGACGATCAGCTTCAAGCTGCAAAACGATAGTTGGCTTGATCAGAACGTCGATTTCTATTCGAAGGAAGCGACAGGAGCAAATGTCGCATTTAGACCTTATCTAACGCTCGGAACGGAAGAACTTCCAACGGATACGACTGCACCGACATGGACAGGCGCGAATTTGGCGGTTACACAAGTTGCCCCGCATACGGCGACCCTAACATGGCCAAGTGCGCAAGATCTTTCCGGTATTAACCGCTATAAGGTGTACCAGAATGGTACGGCAATTGCGACCGTTGCATCGGATGTATACAGCTATCAGGTGAATGGCTTAACGCCTGCGACGGCTTATACCTTTAAGGTGGAGGCTGTAGATATCGCGTTAGAATCAACCAACGGGCCATCTGCATCATTCACGACGCCTGCCGTCGATACGGTCAGTCCATTATGGCCGACAAGCGCAGGTTTGACTGCACAAAATGTGGGCCGCAAAGCGCTCAACCTGCATTGGTCAGCCGCTGAAGACAATTACGGTGTAATGGCCTACGATGTTTACCAGGGTGCTGCGCTGCTGGGTACCGTGACCGATACAACGTATGCGGTGACCGCTCTGACACCGGGAACTACTTACTCGTTCCATGTCGTGGCACGCGATGCAGCAGGCAACACAGTGAGCAGCCCGGTACTATCTTCGGCGACACTTGCTGGAGATGTGACGCTGCCAACTTGGAGCATCGGAAGTAAGCTGGATCCCACGCTTATCAGCGCATCTGGCCTTCAGTTGAACTGGCCTGTGGCAGTGGATGATTCAGGCGTCACAAGCTACCGGATCGAGCAAGGTGATTCAATGATCATCGAAGTATCGAAAGATATTCGAAGTTATTTCATCAACGGATTACAAGCGCAAACCGCTTATATGTTTAAGGTTCGAGCTGTGGACGAAGCTGTGAACGTCTCCGAACCGCTGCAAGTTTACGAAAGTACGATGATAGCTGATACCATTACGCCGCAATGGCCGACTGGCTCGCGGATAACATCGACAAGGGTAGGTAATCAAATCACCTTAGAGTGGGATGCCGCCGTGGACAATGTTGGGATTATGCAGTATAACCTATACCGCAATGGCGGGTTTGCAGCTTCCGTTGCGGGAGCAACCAGCATTGTGCTGCAGGATCCCGAGGCAGCCGTTTACAAAGTAGAAGCGCAGGACTTCTTAGGCAACACGACAGTCTTCGGACCGAGCACAAATGATCCGCAAATCCCTGTTCCAACGGACACAACAGCGCCAGGATGGCCAGCTGAAAGCGCGCTGACAGAGGGCGCAGTGACATCGAATTCGGTTCAACTCTCATGGAGTCAAGCCATTGACCGTGTGGGTGTAACCCAGTATAAACTGCTGATGAATGGCAACGTAGTTACAACTACGCCAAACACGACGTGGCAGGTAACGGGATTGTCTGCGGATACCGCTTATGACTTCAAGGTTGAAGCGGCAGATGCAGCGGGCAATTGGTCAACGAGTGGTCCAAGCTTGAGCATCAGAACACAAGCTGTTCCTGCTCCAACTGGGCCATCTACAGGGACAGGGATGCAAGCAGAACCTGAGAAGCCGACGATTACAGTCAGCAACGGGGAAGCAAAGATTACATTCCCTGCAACTAGCGTAACAACAAAAGATGGGAAAGCCACAGCAAGCATTAATAAAACAACACTTGAAGAAGCCTTTAAGAAGATGGATGCACAAGCAGGTGGCACGAGTTCAAAAGTAACCCTGCAAGTACCGCAAGTCGCAGGAGCGAACAGCTACGCACTTGAACTGCCAACGGAGTATCTGACACAGCAAGCCTCAAAGCATGGGCTTGAAATTTCAACGGTACTTGGCACAGTTGTTTTACCTAGCAATATGTTTGCTAATAACGCAGCAGCGGCTAGGCAGTCTACGCTTACGATCAACATTTCGATCGATAAACTGCCTGCACAAACAGATCTGAAGGGTAAAACAGGAGCCGTCGTCGATCTGCAATTCACGGCATCCGGCCAACCAGTGAAATTCGAGAACAAGGATGCTATCGTATCCGTCAGCATTCCATACGTTCTATCTGCAGAAGAGAAAGCTCATCCTGAGTTTCTAAATGTCTGGTACGTGAACGCACAGGGTGAAGCGCAGCTTGTACCGACAGGCAGCTACAACGCTGCTACTGGCATGATTCAGTTCAGCACGAATCATTTCAGTAGGTACGCAGTTTCTTACAACAAGCCAGCTTTCCAGGATCTCGCTTCCACGACGTGGGCGCAGAAAGCCATTGAAACGCTTGCTGCCAAAGGGATTATTCAAGGGGTTACGGCTCAAGCGTTCAATCCGACGGCTACGATCACACGAGCAGACTTCACGAAATTACTAGTCGAAACCTTTGGGTTACAAGCGGCGTCTGAGGCGCATTTTACGGACGTTCAGAAAGGTGCTTATTATGAGAAAGCTATTGGCATCGCGAATAAACTCGGCATTGCCAATGGTGTAGACGATCAACATTTTAACCCGCAAGCGAATATCTCGCGTCAGGATATGTTCGTTATGATTACGAGAGCCTTGGCTCAAGTGAACCCATCATTACCTACGGCGAATAGGGCAAGTGAATTCGCGGATGGAGCCGACATCGCTCCTTATGCGGTCCAGTCCATTAATTCCCTCGTTCAGCAAGGTTTAGTCGAAGGCAACGCCGGCAAAGTGAATCCACTGGGGAATACGACCCGAGCTGAAACTGCCGTTATGTTGTACAGATTATTCCAATTTATCTACCAATAAATTGCAGTACGCCAACCGTGCCTATTCGTAGGCGCGGTTTTTGTCGTATTTTAAATAAAAAAGT
This sequence comes from Paenibacillus plantarum, assembly GCF_013141695.1. Lineage (GTDB taxonomy): Bacteria > Bacillota > Bacilli > Paenibacillales > NBRC-103111 > Paenibacillus_E > Paenibacillus_E plantarum. The sequence continues at coordinate 32,486 of NZ_WHNY01000074.1, read as the reverse complement.
ACGATTCCTGCAGTGAATAAAACGCTTACCTCATTGCTCAGGACTGAAATTGGGCATATTATTTAACTACCAGACTCTAGGCACATTACTGTCTGTCTACAAGGGGAGATCAATTTGGTTAACTATATGGTCAAAAGCCTGAAACGTTCCCTGAAATGGCGGCTCATCTCCATCATTGTCACCATTCTTATTTTTACAGTGTCAACCATTGGTATTTCTAGTTATATCCAGACGAAAAGTTCTGTCCGTAAGGATATTGATCATCTAAGTATGCAGATTCTTAAACAAGCAAATATGAACTTAAACCGTTACTACTCCGAGTATGAGCTGGCTTTCCTTATGCTAAGCAACAGCCTCGAAGTTCGGGATTGGATGCGTGTCTCTTCCCCAAATGTGTCTTCTGAGCTGATTCGGACCTATGAGCGGATTAAGGATAATTATTTGAATCGCTTGTTTTTGCAATACCCAGAGGTATTGTCCGTCTCTTTATATAACCCGAACGGGAATGAGCAGCATTTCGTCAATACGTACGCCCTTCCCTTGAAATACTCAATCAAAAATGAACCTTATTTCGCTCAAAGCGGCAATTATGAGAAGGTTAAATTTATAACCGGCATTTCTGAGAATTACATCGATGCGGCGAATCAGAAAATGAAGATCCCCGTGTTGACTCTTTTCAAGCAACTGAGCAACGGATATGTCAAAATCGATATTTCACTGAAACCGTCGCAGAGTGTCATGTCACAAATTGATATTGCCAACTCGGGCGTTGCTGTCGTCATGGATCAGAACGGTACGATTATTCATCATTCTCAATCCGAGAAGGTTATGGGGCATATGGATGACCACATTGTGAAAGCTGTGAAAGATCAGAAGGAAGGTTCGGTGTTTGATAAGTCGGGAAAAGAGCTCATCATTTTTCAAACGATTCAGATGACAGGTTGGAAAATTATTGCGATTCTACCATACCAGGAAATAGCCAAAAGCATTAACTACACGAGAAATGTCACGATTGTAATCGCGATTTCTGCGTTGATTATTTCGGTTTTGCTTACCTATTTTGCAGCTTCATCCATTACAAGACGGATTCTGGCTCTGCGTAAAATGATGAAAGCGATGCAAGTGACGAGCTCCTTCCATTTGCGAGCTGAGGTAGCGGGAGTCGATGAGGTTGCTGATTTGAGTATCTCTTTTAACAATCTGCTCGGTCATTTGGAGCAGTCCATTCATGATCACGCGGAGACGCGTGTTTTGCAGCATCGGGCTGTCATTTCGGCGCTTCAGTCGCAAATTAATTCGCATTTTTTATACAACACGCTCGAAACGATCAATTCCATGGCTGTCATTGCGAAGCAATCGCATATTGGTCATGTAACGGTTAATCTCTCCAATATGCTGCGCTACACGTCGGATTTCAAGAATATGAAAGTGATTCTCAAAGAAGAGATCAAGCACTTGGAGAATTATTTGACCATTATGAAAGTCAGATTCAAAGATGAAGTCACGTATAGCATTGAGGTACCTGAGGAGCATTTGGAGGCGATATGTACGAAAGCACTTCTGCAGCCGCTGGTGGAAAACAGCATTAAGCATGGGAGAGAAACGACGGGAGAATCCGTACATATCCATATTCGCGGGGAAGTCGTGCAGGGGGATAAGGGGGACAAGCTGCTTCTCACCGTTGCTGATAATGGACCTGGATTCTCGGCGGAGACGTTAGTCAGATTAACGCAGGAGCAAGCAGATTCACACGCCCATCAGTACCGGCACAATCAAGTCGGGCTATCGAATCTGATATATCGTTTGCATATGTTTTATGCGGGGGAAGCTAAGATTACGTTCTTGAATGATCCCATTGATGGGGGAGCAGTTGTTGAAGTCTTATTGCCATTACAAGATAGTTTGGATACGTAGAAAGGGGATTGCGATCAGATGAACAGACTTATTATTGTAGACGATGAAGATCTCATCCGTGAAAGCCTGTCGATACAAGTGTCAGAAATGGAAGGAGTTACCGTATCCGGAACGCTTCCTAATGGCAAAAAAGCGCTGGATTGGCTCAAGGATCATTACGCAGACATTTGCATGACGGATGTTCGGATGCCGCTCGTGGATGGGCTGCAGTTAATGAAAGAGATTAATCAGCTGTATCCTTGGATGATCTGTATTGTGATTTCAAGTTATGATGATTTCCAATATGCCAAAAAGAGTATTGAGCTTGGCGCCGTCGATTATGTGCTGAAGCCTACGGATAGCAGCCTCTTGCAAGAGGCTGTCGAGAAGGCCAATGCTCGCATCCGCAGCAGCCGGCGTAATGAGGCGAATCAGCTTCTGCTGCACAAACTGCCCGTCTACAAGCCGATGCTGGACAGCTGGCTGGAGATGGTGTTATCCGTTTATTTGCACGGGCAGCCGCTGATTATCGTCGACACCTTGGCGATGTTGGAGTCGTGGGTAGAAGGACGTTATGAGATTCTAAACGAGCTATCCATGGCATGGACGTCGCTTGTCATCGAAGAGTTGAAGAAGCAGGACATCCATGTGAAGTATGAGGAAGGTGAGGACGTCGAACTAGGCAAGCATAGTCTGAAGCACTCCGATGTGCGGCAGTATTTCCGATTATGTGCGGTAAGAAGGCTGGAACAAGCGGCGAACATTCTGATGGATCGCGCGCGCAAGGCGAAGAACCTGCAGAAGGAGAGCGTTGTCGACCAAGTCAAACGGTATATCGAAGAGCATTATGCGGAGAATTGGGGTCTACAAGAGCTAGCGGATCATGTTGCGATGAGTCGTTCGTATTTAGCGAAGCTTTTTAAAGAGCAGGCAGGGATGACGATCTGGACGTATTGCGTCAACGTTCGAATGCGCAAAGCACGGGATTTGCTGCTCACTTCCTCTTTGAAGAGCTACGAAATTGCTCTGCAAGTGGGCTATGAAAACAGCATTCACTTCTCGCGTATCTTCAAACAATATCATGGCTTGAACCCGATGGAGTATAAGGACCGGTTTAAAGGGGATTGAGGTGCGGAGCGGGCACAGTGCAAGCACCTTGCCGCATTTGTATCGCATTCGTGCAGTAAATAACCTTTTTACCTCAGTGTGTTGAAAGCGATTTCAGTATAAATTTAGGGAGGTTGAACGTGGGCCAAATTTGAGAAATGAGGTGCATGCAGAATGATTTCACGCAGAAAGAAGGTTTATGGTGTAATTGGGTTAGCGATTTCAATGTTGGTGAGCGTGGCTCCCCCGGCATTGGCAGCAAGTACGGTGACGCTGTACAAAGACACGACGTACCAAACGATTTGGGGATTCGGTGCCGCAGCTAATCACCCGGTGAATGAGTTGAAAACGAATTACAATGCAACCACGCAAGGACAAATTCTAGATAAACTGTTCCGGACGGATGCCTCTAACGCAGGGTTGTCGATCGTCAGGATGGAGATCAACCCCTATACGGCTGCGCAGGATGCTGTGCAAACGACATTCATGCCTTCTTCGGGTGTGACGGATTGGAACACGGATCTGCATCAAAGATGGTTCGCCCAAGAGGCGAAGAATCGCGGGATGAATCAGTTCTATGCGGTGCCTTGGAGTCCCCCTGGCTGGATGAAGACGAATGGTTCGCCCAACAACGGCGGGCATCTGAGCACCTCGCAATACGATAATTTCGCCAATTACATGAAGACGTATGTGAATCAATATCGGAATGTATTCGGGTTCAATATCAAATGGGTCAGTGTGCAAAATGAACCCGATTTAGCGACGCCTTATGCATCGGCGCAGTATACGACCAGTGAACTGGATCAAGTATCTGCGAAGGTTGCTGATGCGGTTCATAGCTTGAATCAAGGCGTGTTGGTTGGGGCGCCAGAGGGCTCCAATCGAACAGCTTCCAACAACTATATGAACGGTTTCAGTGTGGCGACGCGGGCGAAGCTGGATTTTGTCTCGGTCCACGATTACAGCACGTATGTCGATGTGAACCATTATGGTAAACCGTTGATCGCGACGGAGGTTAGCAATTTCCAAACCGCCAATGATCCGAGCATCACGGATGGGTTGAAGTGGGCGAATATGATTGCCGCTGATTTGAAGCGAGGCGAGAGAGGCTGGCTGTACTGGTGGGCAGTGAATCCGGCTGCAAGCACCTCCGGTGAAGGTCTCATTAATCTAGGGGCTAATAATACGTACACAGTGAATAAAAGACTTTATGTCATGGGGCAATTCAGCCGTTACCTGCGTCCGGACGATACCCGCATTCTGGCATCCTCGAGCGACAGCAACCTTGTTGCTATCGGTGGGAAGAATGGGACGGGGCGCGCATCTGTTGTGCTGATCAATAACAGCACGTCGGCGATTACAACAACGATTAGCGGTCTGACATTGGCTAATGTATCCGGAAGACGCACCAGCGCCATGGAGGATCTGGCCAAATTGACCGATATTGCTGTGACAGGCGGTGCCATTACGGTTACCTTGCCGGGCAAGTCTGTGACGAGCTATGTGGAGTTTTAGGCGAGGAGGCTAGTTTAGGTTGTGCTAGAGTTGGGTATCCTTTTACTAGAGTGTATGAAATCTAGTGAAAAGGTGGAGTGTTTCGATGTCAACGATACTAAAGCCAATCATTCCTAGTAAAATTGCTGAGTCCATTGAGAGTCTACGTGGTGAAGGTTGGACGGCAGATGATTTTTTGAACTTTCCGCGATATGACGAAGAGTGTCCCGAGGCGCGTGTGTTGTATCACTTTTTTCGGAACAACCGCGTCACGTTTGCGGCGGCCATCATTAATAGTTATCAGGTGCAGGAGATGCAGCAGTAACTGATAGATATACAGAGATCCTTATCCAGTTGAGACTGGATAAGGATTTCTTTTTTTGGGGATCGAGCGCCTGGGGGCCTGTAAGTCGAAAAAATCGACTTAGAGAGCACCGAAGGCCGAGTTGCACGCCCGTAAGTCGAAAAAATCTACTTGGAGAGCTCCGAAAGCCGTGATGCGCCCGCGTAAGTCGAAAAAATCGACTAACGTCCTCCCAAGGCCCCAGCCGCACCCGAGATAGTCGAAAAAATCGACTAACTCTCCTCCCAAAGCCCCAGCCGTACTCGAGATAGTCGAAAAAATCGACTAACTCTCCTCCAAAAGCTCCTGCCGTACCCCAGATAGTCGAAAAAATTAAGTCTAGGGTTAGCGGGACAGCTTAGCTATTTCAACGTATAATAGTATGCAATAGCAAGAGTACCCAACAAAGTCACCAATAGGATGGAGGAATTGCAATCATGTTTGTAAAAAAAAGCATGTTTACTCGAAATGGCAAGTCCTACGTCTACTATAAAATCGTCAGCACATATAAAGATGAGTCTGGTAAGAGTAAGCATCGTGTAGTCAAGCATCTCGGTAAGCTCACGGAAGAGGAAGTAGCTGAGGTGCGCAGGGTACTGAAGGAGCAGAGTCAACTGCAGGCGGGGAACGTCGTGGAATCGGTCGAAATAGGTGCGCAGAGCACGATTCACTTGCCCCAGGAAGTGCCGCAATTTGTCTTACATGATGCGAAACGGTTGACCTATGAACCTTTCGTGCAGAAACAGTGGAATGTGACAGAGGTGGATATGCTGCTGCTTGTTCGTGAGGGGACAGGCGAGCTCTTCATGGATGGCAAAAAAATCGTGCTTAAGTACGGAACGGTCGTCTATGCGCCTTCTGGCAGCGGAATGCATGTCGTCAACACCAGCAGCATTGTGCTGCAGTTGGATCGGATTGCCTTCGATGTGATCATCAGGAGCGGGTCGCCTGCAGAGAAGGGAACCTACCTTCCCTATAACATACAACGGATGTTTCAGGAGCCGATTCAGTTGCAAACGCCCTACTGGGCGTTGCAAGTGTCCCAAGAGCTTGAGGAGAAGCAAGTCAATAGCCTGCCGCATGAGGTGTTCAAAAGGCAAATCTTATTCTATACGTTGATGGATATGATTCTTCAAAATACAGGTGAAGCACGGCCACCGGAGGCGCACAATGTGATCGAGCATGCGGTCACATTGATTCATAAGCATTATCGCGACGATTTGACACGTGATCAGATCGCGGAGCAGCTCGGTGTCAGCCCAGAGCATTTCTCCCGATTGTTTAAAAAAGAGAAAGGCATGGGCTTTATCGATTACTTGCTTCAATTTCGCATGGAGAGGTCGCGTGAATTGCTGCAGCTCTCGAGGGCTAATGTGCAAGAAATCGCCCAGCAGGTTGGCTTTCAGAGTCAATATTATTTTAGCCGCAAATTTAAACAATTGGTGGGCTCATCGCCAAGTACTTACGTGCAACAACCGAAGAAATATGTATCGCTGGATGCGTTCCTCACATCAAGTTTACTCACGTTGGGTGTTGTTCCACGTGTAGGGATGATCAATCCGTGGATGACTTCACACTTTCAAGAAATACTGAGTCAAGCTGAGTTTAAGCCAATTGAAGGCTTGGACGAACAAAGTGCCGAAGAGGTCAAAGCACTGCGGCCGGATCTTATTTTTAGCAATGTAAATAAACAGGATATGACAAGGATTCGGACCTTAGGTCCCGTAGCTGAAATTAATCTAGAGAAGATGGATTGGCGGGCGCAACTGCGATTCATTGCGGATGTTGTACGGAGGCAGGAGGAGGCAGAGGCGTGGCTTCAAGCGCTTGATCGACGAATTGCTGCAGCGAGAGAGAAGCTCGGACGAATTATCGATCCCGAAGACACATTCCTGATCATGAAGATTGTTTCGGGCAAAATATATGTCTATGGCGATCTGCGAAGTTTAGGCGGACCGATGCTCTATCAAGGCTTACAGCTGCCACCTCCGCGTATCGTCAAGGAACAGATTATCGATGCCAAGCTGCTTAACCGTTGTGTCACGCTTGCTGAGCTTAGTGAATATTCAGCGGATCACATCTTTCTTGTTAACTACGAATCCAATTGGCTGGAGGGGGCAGAGTCCTTCAAGTCGCATCCGAACTGGAAGAAGCTAGCTGCCGTTCGCAAAAATCAAGTATACGATGTGAATCCGGATATCTTTTATGGGTTTGATCCTCTTTCGCTAGAGCTGCAACTACAAGAAATGGCCCGGCGGCTATCATCACATTCGTAAGTAAATATCGTCATGAATGTGTATGGACGTTATTGCAAAGTCATTGATATGATCCTAGTGAGAACTATTATCATTATCAAGAGGAGAGATATACAGCATGATTGCAAAGAAAACATGGTTATCCGCGGGGATGACAGCCCTGCTGCTAGTTTTGAGTGCATGCGGCAGCAGTACAGATAAGGTGGATTCAAGCCAGTCAACTTCACAACCAACAGCAGCACCTACGGCGAAAGTCGAAGCATCAGCTCCCGCTGCCCCGAAGACGATTGTTGCGAAGACGGCCAAAGGGGATGTTACGATTCCGGCAGAACCGATGCGGGTCGCAGCAGCTTATTATCATGGTACATTGACAGCGTTAGGCTTGACACCGATTGCCGCTAGTAAAGAATGGTGGATGGGAAGTCCGTTCCTTACTGAGCAAGAAGCGAAGATGACGGATATCGGCTCACCGGCTTCGCTTGAAAAGGTGACATCGCTGGATCCAGACTTAGTCGTGATTAATGGCTTCTCGGAGGACAATTACGATAAGTTTTCGAAGATTGCTCCAACTGTGTTCATTCCGTATACAGCCTATAAAAATGTTCGTGAAGAAGTGAAACTGCTTGGAGATACATTTGGCAGACAGAAAGAAGCGGAACAATGGTTGGCCAAATATGAGCAGAAAGCCAAAGAAAGTCGCGAGAAAATTAAAGGCTCCGTGAAAGAAGGCGAAACAGCCGTTATTATCAATGTCCGGGAGAAGAAGATTTCCTTGCTCGGAGATAATTACGGTCGCGGCGGCGAAGTTATCTACAATATGTTGAAGCTGAAAGCACCTGATTTCGTTCAAAAGGAAGCCATCGATAGCGGGAAGCAGCTTGTCGAGATCTCGATGGAGACATTGCCTACCTATGCGAATACCGATCATATTTTTATCTGTATGAATATTGGTACGACGGATGAGCAAGTGAAGGCGATTCTGGATAGCCCGATTTGGAAGACGCTCCCAGCTGTGAAAAACAATAAGGTACACATTCTGGATTACAAGACGTATCTGCATTATGATCCGATCTCTATTCTGGGACAAGCTGATCTGATTGCGGATATGTTGGTTAAAAAGTAATTCAGCCTTAATTATGGTTTCACCACGTGTAAGTTCCATGTGTGATAGACAACTTTTAACGCGGTCGCTCGTCTAAGAGTGACCGCGCTTAAAGGTTTTTTTCGCGTTTTTATCTAAACTTCATACTTTGGGCAAACTTTCATGATACGATGATGGCAAAGCAATGTGAATAGGTTGCATGATTAGGATGGAAGGGAAGTCGCGGAATGTCAGATGAACAATTAGCGGTATTAGATGTATATATTGAACAGGCCGGCTACGATGAGGTGCCGGATATTATTAAGGGCATTCATTTTACAGTGAGGCAAGGGGAGCTCGTGGGATTGTTAGGTCCGAACGGTGCCGGCAAAAGCACGACAATCAAGAGCCTACTCGGTTTGTTGAAGGATTTTAAAGGGAAAATCTCCTTCATGGGTGAGAACAAAAGCTACGCCTATATTCCTGAGCATCCTATTCTGTATGATGAATTGACGTTGTGGGAGCATATGGAGTTCGCGGCATCGGTATATGAGCTGGATCGCACCGTGTTCTTAGAGCGTGCTGACGATCTCTTGCATCGGTTTCGCCTATTAGATGAGAAGCATCAATTGCCTGGGAAATTTTCCAAAGGGATGCAGCAGAAGATCATGCTCATTCTTGGGTTTTTGAATAAACCCGATGTGTATATCGTGGACGAGCCCTTCATTGGACTAGATCCGAAGGCGATCAAGGATTTCTTGGGGATGCTAGAAGAGGAACGGCAGCGTGGGGCAGGCATTCTGATGAGTACCCATGTACTGGATACAGCGGAGCGGATTTGCAGTTCATTTGTACTGCTTTCGGGTGGCAGATTGGTAGCGAACGGAACCTTGCAAGACATTCAAAAACAATGCGACATGCCGGATGCTACGTTATTCGACTGCTTCCATTCCTTACTATGAGAGGGGGCGAGAGCGGTTTGAACAGCAGTTTTCAGGTATTTACACGCAGAGTACGTTCGGATTTGAAATTTCAGTATCGAGCTATACGCATGGCTGTGGATTGGGTCATCGCCATATATTTCGTCATTCCTCTGCTGATCGTGGCGGGCTATCACTATTATGCGTGGTACATGACGCCCCCAGCATGGTTAGGCGGGATATCCATACATACGGTGGCTACACTTTTTTACATATTCACATGGCTGGGCACGTTGCGTTACTTTGTTGAAGAAGGAGATCAGTTGTTTCTCCGGCAAAATGAAGGCTGGTTTCGACATCTCATGCATCTTGGCTATCGGTATTCGGTGGTGCTGCAAGGGGTTACGTCGTTGCTTGCTACGCTTCTTTTCCTACCCTTATTAGTGCCTGTTTACACGTTTAGCATTGCACAAGTCGTGTGTTTTTGGCTGCTGACCTATGTGGTGAAGCTGAACATCGGCCTCATTCGACAATTGCTAGCGCTTCGCTTCCAACGGTTCCTATTGTGGTTGCTGCGCATTGTAATTTTTGCAGCCGGCGTCTTCGTCTTCCAATGGTTAGTCGTGGAGATCAGGGATCAACTTCTGTACAGTTGGCTTGTGATCTTGGTATTGATCGGAACATTCCTACTTCTAACTCGGGTACGGCTGCGTGAAAAAGGTACCTTCTTCGCGGATGTCGCACGCGAACGTGATGCTCGGATGCGGATCGTTTCTCTCATGCTCATCCGTGTGATGGAGCGCAAAAGAAAGCCAACCCGCCGCTACCCGCTTCTGTTCAGCAGATCGCAACGATTGCTCAAAGGAAAGGGAGCTGGCACTGGCATTGCGGAGCTACTAGTGAAATCGTATTTCCGGAATGGTCTGCAATGGCGGCAATCCATTCAGTTTGTAGTTGTCATCAGCGGAGCTCTGTTTATTCTGCCAGGTGCAATTAAAATCCTCGTCTGGATTGTTGCAGCTGTCTTGCTTGTCTTCTGGCGCAAATCGTTCTGCAAAGATGAACTGACGGCACCCTTCCTATCTCTATTCCCGATTAAAGATCCGATGAAACACCAAGCAATTCAGACGGCCATCCCAATCTTAGTGCTGCCTGCAATGATGATCATTAGCCTAGTGACGGGCATCTCGCTGCATACTTGGTGGGGGCCAGTTGTGATGATGGGCGCAACGGTGCCGCTAACTTATGGAACTTCTTCGGTGTTTACAAGTTGGTATTGAGTGGCTTGAACATTCCGCTTCTACATTAGAAACCTTACATGACGTTATATGGTTGCTCGTTACGACCGTTTAACGCCATGAGAGGTTTCTTTTTTTATGGATGCCTACTTGTACGACAATTTTCCCCTAAATCTTATAAACAAGCTATGAATCATGAGTATGTATCGTTCGCATGTAACCATCCCACAGATATAATTAGCTAAAGCTTTGCTGGAGACGGAGCAGAGTTTAACAATCATAGGGGGTACTTCCACATGTATCAGAGTTTTGAGCAAGAAATTCAAAGGATTATAGCCAAGGTAGATCGAAATATGGAGCAATACGGATATGGCTTTCCTCATATTCATTCGGATGGCCAGTACATGGAGAACATGGCCGAGGACGGCAGTTGGACAGGATCGTTCTGGACAGGGATGGTAGCGATCGCTTATTTATTGACCGAAGAGCGACGCTACTTGGATTATTTATACGGTTATTTGCCTTTGTATCAGGAAAGATTGCGTTCAGGGTATATAGACCATGATCTTGGTTTTCTCTATCAGTTATATGCGGTCGTGATGTACCGGCTCACCGGTGATGAAGTATTCCGCAAACTGACGATCGACGCGGCGGATAAACTCCTGGAGCGTTACAATGAGCAGGGAAGATTCATTCGGGCATGGGGAGCTGTGGACAGTGACGTACGAAGAGGCAAGATTATAATTGACTGTATGATGAATTTGCCTCTTCTGTATGCAGCTAGCAAGATCACGGGAGATAACCGCTATCGGAATGCTGCTGAAGCGCATGCAGGCAGCTCGAGAAAGCATCTAGTTCGCAGCGACTATTCGACGTATCATACGTTTGATTTCGATCCGGACAGCGGCAAACCGATTGGCGGATTTATGGTGGACGGTTATGCGAACGAATCGACGTGGGCCAGAGGCGAAGCATGGGGAGTATACGGATTTGCTTGTTCTTACGCACAGACGGGTGATGAGATGTATCGCGAAACAGCGGAGCGAATGGCGGACTATTTTCTGGAGAATCTCCCGAACGACATGGTTCCTATGTGGGATTTCCGTCTGCAAGCAGAAGGGCATCAGTTAAGAGATTGCTCGGCCTCCGTGATCGCTGCTTCGGGTATATTTGACTTGGCGAAGGATGTAGAAGATCCATTCAAGCAACAGTTTTATATAAACAAAGGAGTTCAACTACTCGAAGCGTTACAATCGTATTCATCAGCGGCGGATTTGACGCGAAACGGGGTTTTGTCATGCTGCTACGGCAGAACAGAACGCGGTGAACAACATCTCTATGCTATTTGGGGAGACTTCTATTATTTGGAAGCATTATGTAAAGCCACGGGACGGAACTGGCAGTTGTGGTCATTCTAAGGATTGACATGTCTTCAACCGCTGCGGCTAATGTGAATGAGAGAGGGATATTGGATGGCTGATGGGTTCTTAAGGAAATTGATACCTCGAAACAGCAGCGGGATGAAAAGTGTCATTGTGCCATTCTTCTGGTCTTATATTGCGATACTTATGCTAGCCGTTATGATTGGCGCCATGTTGTACTGGAAAGCCAAAAATGTGGTGGAAATAACGGTAGGCAACACGAATGCAGCTTTGCTCGAGCAACTGCGTGAGGCAGAAGACAGTCGACTGAAGGAACTGGATCAGCTTGAGCAGCAAATAGCCTTTCATCCGAAGCTGCAATTGCTCCTCAGCAATGGAGAGAAGCTGACGGATGCCGATGTGTATAGTGCCATTGAATTTTCTAAAGATTTGCAACGATATCGCAATATTAGCCCATTTGTTGACGATTTCTATGTATACATCACTGCAAGCGAGATGATGATCGGTCCGGAGACGAAGACGACACCATCCATTTTATTTGATCACGTATATCGCTTTGAGAATAAGGATGCTGTGAGCTGGGTCAGGGACTTCCGTGAGGGCTCCCATGTTAAGACGTTTCTGCCTGCGATGACAATACAGACTTCGGATGCATCCAAGCGCATCATTCCTTATATGCGAGCCCTGCCTTTGCTAGATAGGTCGTCGAACAAAGGAATGTTATTCGTGATGATTGACGAGGACAAGTTCCGCAGCTTACTGCAGAAGCTAGCTCGTGTGAATCGTGGAGATATTTACATTTTGAACAAAGATAATCAAATCATCAGCTCGACAAAGGATCTGGCCAAAGGGCAGAAACTCCAAGTTCGCTATGAGGAGATGTCGATGTGTCAAGGTAAGTTGGAAAAAAATTGGGATGACCAGCACGTGGTGGTTTCTTATACATCATCGGAAGTGAACGACTGGAAATATGTCTATGCGGTTCCTTATGACGTGTTTATGGATCGTGTAGCCGCGGTTAAAAGATGGGCGCTTGCCATGCTGATTCTCGCCATTCTAGGAGGGGTATCCATTTCCCTTTATCTGACGTATCGGAATTATGTACCTGTGCGTGATGTTCTTAATGCGATCTCGAAACACGGCACTGGCGGTGCGAGGGATGGAATCAGTGAGTACGAATGGATCAAAACAACGATCGAATCAGCGCAACTAACCGAGTCGAAGTTGAGGGGGCTGCTATCACGGCAAGCACCGATTATCAGGGTCAATTTCCTGAGCAGACTCGTTCGAGGCTATGTGGAATCCAGTGAGTTGAAACCGGAATCTTTGCAGTTTATTGGACTTACTTTTGTGTCGAACTATTATGCGGTAATGATGATCGAAGTGAATGATCAAGATAGTTTAGGAGCAGATGGAAAGGAACGGGAATGGCCTTTTGTCAGCTTCATTATCGCTAATATTGCCGATGAGTTAGCAGGAGAACAGCATCTTGGCTTCAGTGTAGAACTGGAGCGTGGGCGAATTGCGATCCTGATGAATTTAAACGAAGAGCGGACGGGGCAGTGGGATGAGGATTTGCGTAAAATCGCAGGTAATCTTGTTCAAGTGTTGAAGAGTCGTTTTCATCTAGCATTGACGATAGGTATAAGTGGCATTCAATCGGATGCCAACGGCATTGGCGAAGCCTATCGTGACGCTCTCAAAGCGTTGGACTATCAATCGGTTCAGGAACGTAAGCGGGTTATTGTGCCAAGCGAATTGAAAGATTTGGAAACCTACTACTACTATCCGCTGGAGCTTGAACTACAACTCGTGAATTTGGTCAAATCGGGTGACTATGCCAAAGTAGAGAAGCTGCTGGATGAAGTGTTTAAGGAAAATTTCATTAACCATCATATAACACCTGAACTTAGCAAATGCTTGTTCTTTAATGTAACAAGCACACTGCTGAAAGTCGTTCAAGTATTCCCTGATTCCGATGGAGGTATGGTTCAACGCTTCCAATCCATTGGCCAATGGGCTGGTGTCGAGACGGCAGAGAGCATGTTTGATGGTATCAAAGAGCAGTACCGTCTTGTTTGCACACATTTGAAAGAGAACCGCAGCGACAGAAGCGAACGAATGCTGGAGCAAATCAACCGCTATATTAGGCAGCACTACGGAGATAACATGCTAAGTATTATGTCTATTGCCGACCACTTGGGAATCACACCTCCGTACTTATCCGCTTTCTTCAAAAAAGCGAGTGGCAGAAACATCGCTGATTTCATTGTGACGATAAGAATTGAGGAAGCCAAGCATCTACTGAAAGACCCAACACTTACGATAGCGCAGGTGGCGATCAAGGTTGGATATGCGAATGATGTAGGGTTTATCCGTGTTTTTAAGAAATACGAGGGGATTACACCAGGACAATTCCGCAGTAGCTTAGGATGAGAACATGCAGATTAAGAATGGATCAGAGGAATCTTATTTTGGATGCATGAATCTTAGTTTCTGACTGTTTCTGTAAAGGGGAAATGACCGTACAATCGAGCCAAGGTCATAAAGCATGATCTAATTTCAGAACAGCAGGGGGAATAATAAGTATGGTCAAATGGTTAATGGCTGAGAAAAAACGGAACAGAACGGTGTTTACATCTACGGTTATTGCAGTGGCATTGGCAGCCATCATGGCAGGTTGCAGCACGGATAGTACGACGAAAAAGGAAAGTACAGATGTACCTGCCGGAACGCAAACACCGGTTACAGCGGATAATGGCAAGATTGTCAGCAGTCCGCTTACAATCAGCTATTATTCCCAGCTTGCAGCTAGCCGTCCTAGCGGGATGATGGATTTGAACGGCATGGAGGCTTATAAAGAACTGGAGAAAATCACTGGCATTCATGTGGATTTCAAACATCCGACCAATGGTCAGGAAACGAACCAGTTCAATCTCATGCTCAGTTCTGGAGATTATCAGGATGTTATTGAATGGAACTGGAACAGTTATCCTGGTGGTGGACAAAATGCACTGAATAACGGTGTTATTATCAAGTTAAACGATTACATTGATAAATACGCACCTAATTTGAAGAAAATATTAGATGGGAACCCGGGAATCCGTAAGCAAATTTCAACGGATAATGGCGATATCTATTCCTTTCCCTTCATTCGGAACGACCCGTCGCTTCAGACCTATTTCGGCCTTGCTCTTCGCAAGGATTGGCTGAATAAAGTGCAGCTTCAAGTCCCTACTACAATTGATGAGTGGCATACCGTGTTGAAAGCTTTCAAAGAAAAAGATCCAAACGGCAACGGGAAGGCAGATGAACTGCCTCTTTTGATCAACAAAGGTAACTTGAATTGGGGGAATTACCTCATTAATGCCTGGGGAATCCGCAATGATTTCTATATCGCTGACGGTAAGGTGCAGCATGGGGCGGTATTGCCGGCGTACAAGGAATTTCTGACAACGATGCGAGCTTGGTACAAAGAAGGTTTAATTGATCAAGATTATGCTGCTACGGATGCCAAGCAGAAGGATGCCAAAGTAACAAGTGAACTTGTTGGTGCGACGGATATGGCGATAGGTGGAGGTATTGGTAAATATTTGGCAGCTATGAAGGATAAGAACGCTGCCTTCGATCTTGTAGGGGCACCGTATCCGACCTTGAAAAAGGGCGATAAGCCTGTACTGGGCCAACAAGATGCTATATTCAACGGATTAGGTGCTGCGATTACCAAGGCTAACAAGCATGTCATCGAGACGGTCAAATGGCTAGATTATAAGTACGGCGAGAAAGGCTCATTGTTGTTTAACTTCGGTATCGAAGGTAAGAGTTATACGCTGGAAAATGGTTATCCCAAATATACCGATGATGTGATGAAAAACAAAGATGGACTGGCATTTGGTGTTGCACTTACGAAATACGCGATCCCATTTGGGGCACCGCTTTCTCAGGATAAGCGTTACATGGAACAGAATGCCGCTCTTCCTCAACAGAGTGAAGCTTTGAAAGCTTGGACCAATACGGACAATCGCGGAGCATTGCCACCACTTTCTTTTACATCGGAAGAATCATCGAAAATAGCTAGCTTAATGACGGATATGAAAACGTATAATGACGAGATGTTTGACAAGTTTATCATGGGAGCAGAACCTCTGGAAAACTTCGATAAATTTGTTGAGAAATTGAATAAGATGGGTATGGCGGACGCAATAAAAATCCAACAAGCCGCATATGACCGCTATTTGAAACGTTAATTATAGGCTAACCGTCCTTGCAGGAGCAGATTCTTGCAAGGACAACTGCTGAATAACGCTTCAGGATGAGGAGATCAACCCATGAAAACAAATGGATTTCGAACATTACAAAGTGATTTGAGAAGAAATAAATACATTTATTTGATGCTGCTTCCCGTTGTTGTGTATTACTTTATTTTCTTATATATGCCCATGTATGGTTTGCAAGTAGCTTTCAAGGACTTCGTTCCATCGAAGGGGATATGGCATAGCGATTGGGTCGGTTTCAAACACTTTATTGCGTTTTTTAACAGTTATTATTTCGTGCGTATATTCCGCAATACGGTACTGCTCAGCCTCTATGAAATTTTGTTTAATTTCCCGGCTCCCATCGTGCTTGCGCTGCTACTTAATGAGTTGAGACAGAGATTCTTCAAAGGCATCGTGCAGTCTATCACGTATTTGCCGCATTTTATATCGGTCGTTGTTGTTGCTGGGATGATGGTGGATTTCCTCTCTACCAAAGGATTAGTTAATCAACTTACAGACTGGTTCGGCATAGCGCCGATTTCTTTTCTACTAAAAGCGGAATGGTTTCGATCGATCTACATTTCATCCGGTGTATGGCAGGGAGTTGGCTGGGGATCCATCATTTATTTGGCGGCAATGTCCGGCATTGACCCTTCCTTATATGAAGCATCTCGCGTGGATGGTGCGGGAAGGGTAAGGCAAGTATGGAACATAACGATTCCAGGGATTATGCCGACTGTTGTTATTCTGCTTATACTGAGAATCGGTCATTTAATGGCTGGAGGCAGTCTAGAAAAAATTATGCTGCTCTACAATTCCAACACCTACGAAACGGCCGACGTTATATCGACTTTCGTATTTCGGAGAGGTCTGTTGCAATTTGATTTCGGTTTTTCAGCAGCGATTGGACTGTTGAATAATATCATCAACTTTATTATGCTTCTGTCTGCCAATGCCCTCAGCCGAAGATTAAGCGATCATAAACTGTGGTAGGAGGGAGTACACAATGAACATACCCCCAAGTAGGGGCGAACGTGCCTTTGACGTTATCAATATTGTATTTATGTTAGGCTTAATTGTTGTAACTTTGTATCCCTTCCTCTATGTCGTTTTCGCTTCATTAAGTTCACCAGCAGATCTGCTGCAGCATAGGGGGCTTCTCTTCGCTCCAATCGGTTTCAGTCTGGAATCGTACCGACTCGTCTTTAGTAATCCAATGATTGCTATTGGTTATTCGAATACGTTATTTTACGTCGTAGTGGGCACGGCATTGAATATCATATTGACTTCATTTGCTGCATACGGTTTATCACGCCGAAATGTTTTGCTGGCCAACAAGATTATGTTTGCAATCGTGTTTACGATGTTTTTTTCTGGCGGCATGATTCCTACTTATCTGATTATTAAAAGCTTGCATCTATTCGATACGAGATGGGTTATGATTCTGCCTTCGGCGATCAGCACATGGAACTTGCTCGTCATGCGGACCTCGTTTCAAGGCGTGCCGGTCGCGTTGGAAGAGTCAGCACGTATGGATGGGGCGAATGATTTTACCATATTGTTTAAAATCTTTATCCCTGTGTCGCTACCAATTATGGCCGTTATGGTGTTGTTTTATGGTGTATCCCATTGGAATTCTTACCTGGATGCTATGATTTACTTGCGAAATCGCGAACTGTACCCGCTCCAACTGGTACTGCAAGAAATATTGATTAGCAATAGTTCGGATTCGATGATGACGTCCGTCAGTGACTTTGATAAAGGTTTACTACAGGAAACAATCAAATACGCCATGATCGTTGTAGCTACGGTGCCTATTCTACTGTTATATCCATTCCTGCAGAAATATTTTGTGAAAGGTGTTATCTTAGGAGCAATTAAGGAATAATGAAATCGTAACGTAAGAGAGATTAGCCTCAATTCCACATCTAAAGTGGGGATTGAGGTTTTTTTACGTCTATACATGTGATAAAAAGCTGCCCTGACAGGCCTGTTGGACCTGTAGAACAGCTTCAATTATCGGTTTATGATGCCATAATTTTGAGAGTGATAAGATCTAGTTCATAGCTACTAATCAGATGATCTCCGTCGAGATCATAGCTCGGATTCCAACCTGCATCACCGGGCTGCATGCCGAGGTGACCAGCAACGATGCCAAGATCACTGACATCAATCAGTAAATCTCCGTTTAGATCGCCTGTACTGCTTGTGATGACAAAGCTATGAAATGCGGCCATAGCATCCGTTAAAGCAGATGTGGCTTGCGTAATCTGGTCTCCGGTCGGAGAAGGGAGATTACGCACCGCAATCGCAGATTGAATGGTCTGTTGGAGTACGGATTTGGCATACGTAGGATACTGACCAATGGCATAGCCGACGACTGCCGTATCGTACAAATTCTGCGCAAGGGTAATCGCTTCTTTCAGCGCGGATAAGTCCGTTACTTGAATGAGTAGTGAAGCTTGCTGAATGGATGCCGATGTCTTCAAGCCATTGGCGTCGGAAAGCAGCGCTTTAGTGAGATTAATTTGTCCGCTGCTTGGGGCAGCTCCTGTTTTAAACGTCAGATCCAGCAGAGCGGTGGTCCCGTTTATGGCTTGTCCGGCGCCAGGGTGAATAAGCAGGTAACGGATGGTGCCAGCGTTGGCATCGTGGTAGACAGATTGAACGACGGTTTGCCCCGTGGCCGGTTGGGCATTTACATAGGAGAACACTTCCTTGTCATAACTCACAATGACATCTTGGGCTGAAACGGCAGGAGCATTCGTCAACCCATACTGGACATGCAATGTACTTGAGGTGGCTGCTTGTGAAGCGCCTGTCAGCGTGGCGACGGGGAATTCCGTCGGACTTGCCGGTGTGGATGCCTCTTGTATATTTAGAATCGCCACATCATCCCAATAGACGCGGCTGTTGATAGCCCCCATCCCGATCTTGCCGCCACGGAATTGGGAATCGTTAGCCCGGATAATCGGCTTATTATCGAACATAGCAACAATGGCGCCATTGTGTCCTTCTCGCCGAATGCCAATCGTGTGATAGGCGGTGTTTTTGAGCAAATCTGCCTCTTCTTCGCCGTTTGACTTGCCGATGAGCGTTGGCACGCTATTTACGACTTTGAACAGCTCCGTTTTAGCGGGGTTATTATCGAATCTGACATAATAGTAATTGTTCACATCTTGATAATTGAAAAGAACAACGCCGTTAGTTTCCGCCGAAGCCGACGTATCGGTTAGCCGCATCTTGAGCGACAAGTGGAAGTCATCGTAATCACTGCCATCGCGCAGGGTATACTCGCCCGGCGTACCGCCTTGTGCGGCAGGCTCCGCTGTGACAATCGTGTAGGCCAAATTCCCGTTATCTGCTTGAACAGACCAATTCACCGCATGCAGAGGCGTCCAGCCGTTGGCGTTGCCACTCTCGAAAGTGCTGATATCCGGCGTTGCAACCGCAGTGTTCAGTTCAAGTGAGATCGTCCAATCGACATTGTCTTTGGTGGCCGTGACATTCCGGTTCGTAATAAAGGCCAATGTATCTCCGGCCTCTACAGAGAATATCTCATTCATGGAGACGCCCTTTGTATCCGTTGCCGCAATCGGCTGCCAGCCTGATTTCGGCCAGAGGGGGCTGCCGTTGCGGGTGATTTTTACTTGTACACCATCACTTGTTGTAGAACTTGCATGGCTTTTGACTAAAGCGGACAGCTGGACGGTACCAACTGTTGGTGCTACCCACCGCCGTACGGCATCTTTAGACTCGCCCGGAACCATACCACTTTTCGTAATAAGGGGAGCGACGTCGCCGGTCGCCGACCAGCGGGCGGGAAGCGCCTCTGCATTCGAGATGTGGAAGTAGTCGAAGTCAGCCAGCACCGCAGGCGCTGATCCGCTGTGCATGGCTTCGATGCCAATGCGTGGAGCAATGAGGTTGACGTTGGCCAACTGATTGATTTTCGTCCATGTGGAGCCATCCGTACTGTAATAACCGGTTACGGTTGAACCGATTTTGCTCAGTCGCAAGTACACATCGGCGCCAGGCGTTATATTCGCCAATTGTACATTCGTCCGGCTGACTTTATTAAACTCGGACAACATCCGAATTCCCTTGCTGCCAGTAGCCGTATACGCACTGTTGTAGGCTGTCTCGACTTTAATATAATTGTCGTTATCCGTATAAAGAATGAGGCCACCCGCTTGATAGTTGGCACTCGTCTGGAAGTGAAGTTTCGTCTCTGCAACAAAATCCGTATAAGCAGGGTCTTGCAGCAAAATATTATATTGCGCAGGAGAGTCTACCCAAATATCGCCGGAGGTAGTCGTAATGCGCATCGAACCCGGAGCAGCGCTTAAACTCCATTTGGCTGGCACCTCGTTCACCCATTGCCACTGAGTACCCAGCGTGGTTGAGTTAAATTCATCGCTGCCAACCGTGCCGGAAGGCAGGCCGGCTTCATGCCACGCTAGCGGCGTGCCGTCGCTTGTCTCATAGTACCAATGATTGGCTCCCTGCTCATTGCCAAAATCCGTATAAGACGCCCATTGATGCTGTACCGACGGGCGCACCGCATAAATAAAGTCACTGCTTCTTGTGAAGGGGACCGTAGTCCCATTGAGGATGACGCTCGTGATGCCAGGGGCGTAGATGGCCACAGCATGGGCTGTATCCGTATCAGGAAGCAGGCCGTCGCCGCTAATGCGCAGCGAAGTGCTTGCCCACGCAAGCCCCATATCATTGATGGCGTCAGCGGATTGAATCAGGGCCTGTCCATTGCGTAGCAAGGTGTGGCCATTACGGATGCCAACGACAAGTGAACTGCCGGAAGCGGGTTTCTCGATGTAGGCCATCTTGCCGTCGAAGGCAAAGTTGTCAAAGCTGCGAAGCTGGTCAGGCCTATCCTCGTGAGAGAGATAGTAAATCCCTGTCTTACCGCTGCCGTCATTGAAAGTGATTTGCAAAGCGGTTGAGGTTGTTGTATTGACCGTCGGGGAGACGGGCAGTCGGGTAACATACACATTGCTCGTTACATTTGCTGGTGTTGGGTAGAGGACAGTATCGAATGTGACATCGCCGGCAACCGATTTCACATAACTTGCGTAGGTTTCATTGGTCACACTTGTTGATCCGTAAAACCCAGGTTTTTTCGAGGCGCTCAGGGTAGATGGATCTGCGGGTATGATATGAATATTAGGAGCGCCTGCGAATTGCGTATAGACGGTCCCCGTTACCGAGTCTATGCCAGGATTAGCCCCCGGAAGCGTGTGCCAGTTTTGCTGGTAGTTAACAGGGGTCTGATCACCACCGGTGACCCGATCCGAAACAATCCAATAATTAGGCCGCACATACAGAACATCCCGTTTGTGCTCGTAACCTGGCGTAGCAATCGTCGTTCCTTCCGCAAAATCAAAGACATCATTGGTCGAGAAAGCATCTACCGTATCGGTGTTGACGTCATATGTGTTGTGGTATTTCATTTGACTGAGTCCACCAATTTTGATCGTATTGTGCGACTCGGTGTCATTGAATTGCCAGGAACATATGGGATCCGTGACATAGCACTTGGTGCCTGTATCCGTAAGCAGCATTTGGCCGTAAGCGTAAGCTAACACAGCATTCTGATCCATATGTCCATGTACCCCGCCGCTATTCGTGAAATACAGATAATTGCTGTTCGGCTGCCAACCGCTGCGCATCGTCGTTGTCTGATGATCCGGATAGTAGCTACTGGTATAAGAAGGGGCCGTTCCGCTTGCACCGGAAGTGGCAAAGTAGCGCAGTTCAGGCACGTTGTAGAGCTGATCGATTTTGTTCAATAAGCTTTGGACGTTCCATGCACTTCCGTCCCCGTACATCGGATGGCTTCCGTTCGGGAGTGCGGAATTCATGACGAACACCGCTAGTTTAATGACCGCATTGCGGAATGTCGGTGACATCGAGTCATTGTTAATTCGTGCCAGCGTTTCTAACTCATAGAGCGTCTGCAAAGTAACTGCGGTGTAGTTGCTAGAAGCTTCTACGTATCCGCCATCTGGCAGGATGAGAGAGGTGACAAGGTTATCTAAACGTTTTTTGGCAAGGGTGATCCAATCTGTTGACGTGTTGAACTCAGGAAAATAAGTTGCAATCGTATGCAAACCTCGGGATTCGCTGACGGCCCAGTTTTTTCCTGAGTACCCGCCAGGCGTAGCCAAATAACCAGCAGTTAACCACAAGTTTTTCAAAATCGCTGTATTAGCATCGCTGCTCATGGACGTGCTGCTCCGCAGCGTATCATACGATCTTACCCAACCGTAGGCACGGAGCGCGGTATCCAGTGAGCGTGGGTATGAGTAGAGCTGATCCTGTATAAAATCGAGCATTAAGCGAATCGCATTCTGGGCATATTTTTGGTCGCCAGATTGCAGATAGGCGGCTGTCAGTGGTCCCAGAAATTGAAAGCGTGTAATGAGATAGTTATACTCATCAAAAGCTCCGGTTGTCGGCTGCACCCAAGTCGGCCCGGTGGACACCCCGTTCCAGGAGAAGGTGCCGGATTTTTGAGTATCCCAGGTGAGGCTGGACTCATTCCAACCGGTCGTAGAGGTGCGGAAGATGACAACTTTTCGTGAACTTTCAGTTCCTGTATTTTTCCCATACAGTTTCAACGAAGCGGAGGTAATCGTCCCCGTAATTCCGCTTAGATCGAACGCCAGGTAGGGACGCATATTATCCACGCCTGCTGTGCCTAATCCATCCTGCACAAGCAATTCGGTGCTAGAGCCGTAATTGGTTGTGGAGAAGGTGCCACTCCGGGTGTAGGTGTCCTGAGCAGGCTCAAGTGTTTGAAGTACGCCATTAACCATAAGCTCCAGGCGAGGCTTGTTGGCAGAAGCTTCCCGACTGTTGAAGACGATAGGGGTAGTATCCTTATCGTACCCCAGCAAGAAGTAAGAGGCAGTTTTTACTGCTGAAAGGGCAACCGCTTGTACATCGGAAGTTACATCCGTAGATACGGTTTGGTTAGCGCTTCCGGAGAGGGTTAAAGTCCCGATTGGGGTGTCGGCATCCGTTGACAGAATATTGTCACCCGCCATATCAGCGCCTAGATATGAACCTACACTGCCGAAAGGAATGACCCCGCGTCCTGTTCTATTCTTGAAATAAGTCAGTAAGGCTGCTCTAGCCTCTATGTAATCGCCTTGTTTGACAGCGGTTTCAACAGGTGACAATCCACTGCTATAGCTGTAGTTAATTTTACCCTCAGTGGTCCATGTAGCGGTTCCTGCATGCCATTGTCCGAAGAACTCTACGTCAGATAAATTAGTTGGTAGTGGTGGATCATCGGCCGCATAAGCCCGACTTGTCCAATGCCCAGCGAGAGTAAGTAATGCAATAGCACTAATGAAAATAAGTAGAATAAGTTTTCGCATACAGCGATCATAGATCATTAAATTTCAGCACCTTTCCGATTGTATTCAATAGTGAACCTTTTTTTCCGAACTCGACTGACGAATACATTTTTGAATCTTAGATTAGCATCCCTCCAGATATAAGCGAATTAGCCGTTCATCAAACGACTTACACCTAGTATAACTACCATTCCATAAACATTAATTAGTCTGGAATTAAGCACAACTGCTTATTTTCAAGATTTATGGTATTTTTAGATAGAAACCAGTATGTTTACTTTTGCATGGCAGAATAGAACCTTACTGAATAGCGGATGCTACCCAATAATTCCCTCTACAAGGAAATGAAAGAGAGGCAAGTTTTGATGGAACTTTTGTTGCCTTTATTCATAGTGGCAGCAGTAATCGTAACAGCTACACTGCTCAATAAGCGCTTTCCCGGAATCCCGTTGCCCTTTTACTTAATTGGTTTAGGTGCTTTGGTGTCATGGCTGCCATTCGTTCCTACGGATTTCGATTTCGAACCAGAAGCCTTTATGGTCTGTCTGATCGCACCCATTTTATTTGGAGATGGTCGTGTCATCTCACGCAAAGAATTGCTGGAGTACCGCAAACCCATTTTGCTTATGGCATTATGGCTTGTTGTTTTTACCGTCATAGGTATTGGATATTTTATTCATTATCTAATACCCGCGATGCCGCTACCCGTCGCATTCGCTCTAGCGGCCGTCATGTCTCCAACAGATGCCGTTGCTGTGAAGTCGATGACGAGGGGGCGGACGTTTCCCAAAGGTTTAATGCCGATCCTAGAGGGGGAGTCGCTGCTTAACGATGCGGCAGGTCTTGTTTCCTTCAAAGTAGCTTTGGGCGTTGTGATGACAGGTGTCTTTTCGGTTAGATCAGCAGCTTGGGAATTCCTGCTTGTCGCCATTGGCGGCATCATCGTTGGACTCGTACTAGGGGCACTCTTGGTGAATTTCAGACTATTTTTACGAAGGAAAGGGCTGGAAGAAGTCAACTCGCTCGTCACCATTCAGTTGCTGACACCGTTCGTGATTTTTATGGTTGCTGAGGAAATCCATGTTTCAGGCATCTTAGCCGTCGTTGTTGCGGGGATTGTGCACGGGTTAGAACGTGATCGGTTACAGCAAACAACAACCAAACTACACATCATTTCGACCAATACATGGTCAGTGCTAAGCTTCATTTTGAATGGACTCGTATTCGCCTTGCTCGGCTTATTGCTGCCAGAGGTCATAACAGGTTTAGTGCATAGTGGCGAGGCTTCTATCTTGAAAGAGCTTGGATTAGCGGTTGCGATCTTCGCGGCGCTATTTGTGGCTAGGTACATCTGGGTCTATCTTTTCCACGATGAGTTCGTTCCTACAAATCAAAGTACGACAGAGCCGAATACCTATACGAGCAGGAGGAGCTTTGCTCTTGCGGCTAGTTTTTGCGGAGTCCACGGTACGATCACGTTAGCAACGGCATTATCGATCCCGTTTGAATTATCAGATGGGACGCCATTTCCTCTGCGCCATACCATTTTGTTTATTTCGGCTAGTGTGATCTTGATCAGTATGTTAGCTGCTACCTTCGCAATGCCGTTTATCGGAAAGTCAGTAACCGCGGCAACCTCCGACCAGGCAGCCTTGTCGTTGAAAGAAGCAAGTATCCAGCTAGCCAAGAAAACGATTCAATCGCTCAAATCGGAGAAGAATGAGGAAAATATGGAAGCGACTCTCGCGGTTGTTCAACAGCTGGAAGAGCAAATTCGGATGGACTGTTATGGAACGGTCAAAGTATCGGGGGCTTACATTCGTGAACTTCAACAAATTGGGCGTACAGCCGAAGCCGCAAGGCTTGCTGAGTTAATTGCGCAAGGTGTAATTTCACCGCAATTGCAGTCCGTATTTACTTTGTTGCATCAGCCGCAGTCGGAATCGTTCTTTCTTGCAAGGCTGCAGTATCTCTGGGTCAGATTAAAACTGGGCCTGATGAATCGCAAGATTCAGCAGCACCGAAGAGAAGGGCTTCCGGAGAGGTTTAGGTCCGTCACCGAGATGTTTGAAGAGCTGCAATCGATTGAGAAGCAGCTGCAAGAGGCAGCGGTTACGGCCATTCGCAACGTGAAGTCGTCGAAGCATCAGTTAGAGACACTGCTCGTTATCCAACATTATGCTCGCATGCAGAAGCGCGAAGGCAAGCGGTTCAGTGAGCATTCGGAAGGTGATTTCCTACATCAACTGAAGCTTGTTCAACTGCGAAGCGTACAGATGAAGCGGGATGGGATCCAAGAGTTGGAAGAGGCTAATCAAATCTCAAGCGGAACTGTTCTTGAATTATTGCAGGCGATCAATTATGAGGAAATGCTTATTTTGGACAATGGCGAGAAGTAGGATATACATCTCATAGGAAAGGGCTCTCCACTAGTTACAAGACTAGGTGGAAAGCCCTCTTTTTCATTTCATCCGCCGCAGTAAATACCATTCCACGACAACAAGATTAAGGATCAATCCGAACCACACGTTGATGTTGAGAATCTCTGCAACCATCTGCGCTCGGCCACCCTCAGGAAGATGGAAGCCATGCATGGCCAGATAAAGGAGTATGCAGATCGGCACGATAACTCTGGCAGCTACGGCAACGAGTGTGACAGCATAGCTTCGCATCATCCAGATCCGATGCTGGGCGAGCTGCCCTTTGACCGCAAAGCGGAAACCATTCCACGTGGTGATCAGCCAAAGCACACTTAAGACCAGGAACGCCATGGCTTTCGTGAAGTTTTCTGCGTAGAAGCTTAAGACAAGACCTAGACATCCGCTAAGCATGATGCTATAGACATAGATGCGTCCGAGCGCTCGATGCCAGGCAGGATAGTTGGTGCGAAAGCGTGCATGAAATTGGAACAAGCCGCTGACCAGAGCAACCAAAGCAAGTGCAATATGACTCGTCAGCACGATGTAGTGCAACGGGAAATTCGCATCAAGTGTAACGCGACTATTTGCTGGATTTAAGGTGATATATGGGGATATCGCCACGATCGCAACCGCCATAATGATGATAATCGAGATTATTCCTAGCTTTTTACTCATATATGGCTTAGCCCCCGTTAATTGACTCACTCCTCTCTTATTGTAAATTGGAGATCTAAACAGGTGCTTATTTATTTCTTAAAAGAATCTAAAATCTTGTTGTTCAAGCAGAGAATCTGCCAGAACTAAAAGGCACGGAGGCATATCAAGTTTGGCTGATCAAAGGCGAGAATACGTATAATGCCGGTACCTTCTTATCTCAGGATGGCAACGGGGCGTTATATTATTCGTTTAATCCTCAGAATTACGATACGGTGGCGATTACCCTTGAACCAGATGCTGTTGGAGATAATCCAAGAGGGAAAATCGTGCTTGCAGCACCGATAAAAAGAGGCTAAATAAAAGGACGATACCCGTAAAGTCATTTGACGAAGCGGACTATCGTCCTTTTTCTCATGCACCAGGCGTTGCGCCTCGTCTGGGTACAAATATAAGCTCGGTGCTATCCACAGGGGATCCTAGCGGCCAAGCGAATAACTGGATTTTCTGTAGCTAATTTAAGCGAAATGGCGGCATTTCGCAAACTAACTGGATTTCCTCCCGTTATTTCAGGCCGATTTGGTCAAATGGGACATTTCGAGCAAAATTAGATGCAGGAAATCCAGTTAAACTCCCCAAAGGCTGGTTTTACCCGGGAATAGATGTAGGAAATCCAGTTAATTCTGGCAAGCGGAATTTGCCAAGGCAATCTGAGGATCAACTTGCGAAACGTTCACACGCTGATTCAACCAAATTGTGGTAGTATTATAAAATATAAGCATTTATTACTTCGTGGAGGTGCACAGGAATGCGTGCAACTAAAATACCGCAGATACTTTCAGTCATCGTATTGGCAGGTCTAATCACTTGGGCCGTTGTGAATGACGTCTCAAGCCGTAAAGTTATGAGTGTTCCTGAGTTTCAGGTGGATGATAAAACAGACAGATCCACGTGGTCAGCTTCTCCTGAACCGCTATTTGATAAAAACAACGAAAAGTTGAAGCCATTTATGGGGCTGATGTCAGGTTCAATTGCGCTTCAATATCAGGGGCCACAACAGAATCTTGCAGTCAGTTTCGACTATTGGAATGATGGTGTGAAGAAGAATACGTCAGCGGGAATGAGTATGAGCATGATGGAAAATGACAAAGACGAGATGGGTAATTACCATTTTGAAGGTGATTTTGTGTATTCGTTTAAAGATCGCCAAGATCCTAACGGTGTTGTCTATAGCGAGCTGGAATATGCAATCATCGGACGTAATGGTTACTATAGTTCGGCAGTCAGAGTGGATAAACCAGCGGGAATCGGCATGACAGGTGAAATGAAATTACAACAGAGCGTTAGAGTGCCGCAGAATGAAAGTATTGTGGTATGGGGTTTGCAAGGAACCGATAAACAATCGATGTTATCGTATTCGAACATAGCTGAAACGCTGAAAATTGCCAAATGGGCAATGACCGTCCGACTAGGTTTTATCGGGCCCAATGAGGAACTGTAAACCGCGGTTCTATGTATTTTAGTGCAAATTTATATGTGATTCAATGCATGTATTCTTATAGTAAATAACACTATGATAAGTTTATGAGTTCATATTATAGTGCAAAGATACTGGAGGGGTACTTATGCTGCATCCATTCATGGGAATCAAGGATTGGGATCGTATTGGCATGTCCGTAGAGGAATCGGCCAAAACCTTACAACGAATTGCTTATGTCGATCGTCAACTTATGCGGATCGAAGCTGCTCATATGGCGGCTAGACCTGAATATGAAATAAAAGGAGCGCTTGCACGCCTAAGCTCGCAGGATGCGGAGCATCACGATCAGTTCCGCAATCGAATTAAGCAGCTGCGCATGAGCACGGTTGCATTCGATAAATGTCCAGACGCATCGCTCAATGAGCTTATGCAAACGGTGCTGAATTCAGCAAATACGTTGTGTTTGTTGACTGCACTCTTTGACGTGGTGAAGCCTGCCCAAATTGCGGCTATTCATGCCTATAAAGGCAAAGCACAGCCTCTCGTTGATGAACCTACGCTTCATATCTTGAAGCATCAGCTCATCGACCGCGAGGAGCAAGTGGACTGGGGTCGCGAGGCACTTCAATATCTGCTGCAATCCGCATCGGACACGGAGAAGGCACAAGCGCAGAGCTGGAGAATGTATGTGGAACAGCTGCTTGCAGCAGCGGGCGGTATTACAGGATGGGAGGAACGAGTTCCCGTAGATCCATCTGCGCGAATCGTAACGGAGCCATTCGTCATGCCGCAAGTCAGTACACGGGACACTCGTTTCACGTCACAAGTTGTGAAAATGCAGGGCATGAATCTCCCGGATAATACGGAAGGAAGATTCATGACGATGATGCTGTCGAGGTATTATGAGATGTCACCTGCGGAGGGCGTGGCTTATGTCCATGTCACAACAGAGGGCAAACCATGGCATTTCTACCGGGATACCGCTAGGCATATGTGGGATGAGGTTCGTCACAGTTGGTTCGGCGAGGCTGCTCTTCGTGCGAAAGGGTACGATGTTTATCAATTCCCGAACTGGACGGGGTGGTACGATATGACAGCGCAGCTTTTTGAAGGAACGGAGGCATATTCGCATCTCACGATTGCTATTGAGAAGGCGGCAATGAAGTATCCGCCAGGCAAGCGCGAAGAGTGGGAGTTCTGCCGCGATATCGCGAAGGATCCGCTTATGACGACGTTTCAAGATTTTGACTGGGCAGATGAGGTCGTGCATGCAGGCTTTGGACAGCGTTGGATGATTGAAGATGTACATGGCGGAGATGCGCGTGCGGCACAGGAAGAAGCTGAGCGAACGGTGAAGAAACGTGCCGTGTACATGGAGGCGCATGGTGACCTGAATAAAAATAAACCGGCGGGTAGCCTAGGAGGCTATTAATACGAATGATGGGCAAATTCGATATAACCAGGATCAATGATGGCTCTAATCGCCCTCCACGGCTCGAAATTCATCAATCCATGTGGGCGATGATGGAGTTAGAAGCTGAGCTTTCGCTAGAGGCAAAGCTTGAGCGCATTGCAAGCGCAGGCTTTACTGGCATCTTGGCGAGAGTGCCGGAGATAGATGCTAGGAATGAGTGGAAAAGGCTTCTGAATCAATACAGTCTAAGCTTTGGCTCGCATTGTTTCCCATTCAGCCCGGCTGACTTATCAGCACATATTCAGCATGCCGCTGATATGGATATGTTGTATGTGAATGGGCAGGTGGCGGATGCTTTTGTAATTGACGAAGAGGCCATTGATCTGCTAGGTGGACTCGCCGCTGTGTCGGCTGCGAATAGCCTGCCATTTTATGTGGAGACGCATCGTGGCAAAATTACACAAGACTTGATCCGCACTGTGCAATACGCGCAAGCGCTGCCTAATCTGCGGTTTACTCTGGATATTTCCCACTATGTGCTGGCAGGGGAAATGACGGAGAAGCAAGAAAAGGGAGAGCCTCTTCTTGATAGGGTGCTGCAACGAACGTCAGCGATTCATAGCCGTATATCGTCTGGTGAGCAAATTCAAATCGATGTGGGCTATTCGGATGCGATGTTAGCGCGTTATGAGCAATGGTGGACCCAAGCGATGCGTTATTGGCTGCAGGGTGCTAAGCCCGGCGATGTGCTTCCTTTCGTCTGCGAGCTGGGTCCTGCACCTTATGCGATCAGGGGGCAAGATGGTCGGGAGCTCTCTAGTCGGTGGGAGCAAGCTTTGATTTTGAAAAATGTGGCGCAAGCTTGCTGGAAACGTGCTACAGTAGAGTAAAAAAAGCGAGGATAACTTATGGAATCAATCACTCTCAAGCAACTGGATTTTATTCGTCAATCAACCATCAAAGCAGTTGCAGGACTATCGGAAAGCACAATAGACCACATCCCCGAAGGATTTAATAACAACATCCGATGGAATTTGGGGCATATTATTTTCGTGCAAGAGAAGTTTGCCTTTCATTTTGCTGGCGAGCCGATACAAATACCTGAAAACTTTGAGCGATTATTTGCAAAAGGTACCCGTCCATCCGATTGGCAGGAGGAACTTCCTACGCATGAGACATTACTTGCGTTGCTTGCTGAGCAACCGAAGCGGATTCAGAGTATCTTACAGAATCGCTTAGATGAGCAAGTCGAAAAACCTTTTACAACGGGCAGCGGTCTACTCCTAAATACTATTGGAGAATTCCTAAACTTCACCTTATATCACGAGGGCATGCACTTTAATACGATTACCATATTAAAACGATTTGCAACGCAGCATCAGAAATAGAAACGAACGATAAGAAAGCCTCTTCGATTATGCTTATGAAGAGGTTTTTTTGTCGACTATGATATAATTAGGAAAGTAGCATGTTGGAGTAAGAAAGAGGAGATACGATGACAGATCACATTACGAATATTGCAAAACCAGATACAGGCTGGAACTTTGATAATAGTTATGCACGACTTCCGGAAACTTTCTTTACGAAGGTTGCCCCTACACCCGGGCGCGCACCGAAGTTGATTGTTCTGAATGAGCCATTGGCAGAGGCGCTGGGATTAAATGCTTCGGCTTTGCGAAGAGATGAAGGTGTTGCAACGCTCACTGGCAACCATATACCAGAAGGTTCGATACCGCTTGCGCAAGCTTATGCCGCTCATCAATTCGGGCATTTCAACATGCTGGGAGACGGCCGCGCCATCCTGCTGGGCGAACAGATCACTCCGCAAGGTGAGCGAGTGGATATTCAATTGAAAGGGCCAGGCAGAACACCTTACTCCCGTCGAGGCGATGGCCGCGCAGGTCTTGGGCCGATGCTGCGTGAATATATTATCAGCGAAGCGATGGTTGGTCTTGGCATTCCTACGACGCGCAGTCTAGCTGTGGTTACAACCGGCGATACCATCTACCGTGAAACGGAGCAGCGAGGCGCAGTTCTGACACGCATAGCGGCAAGCCATATCCGTGTTGGTACTTTCCAATATGCAGCACAATATGGGACGGTGGAGGATATTCAGACTCTTGCGGACTATACCATACAGAGACATTATCCAGAAGTCGATGCGAGTGAGAACGGCAGTGAGAGACGCTACCTTCGCTTCATTCAGGAAGTGATCAAGCGTCAAGCCAAGCTCATTACGAAATGGCAGCTTGTTGGCTTTATTCACGGTGTGATGAACACCGATAATATGGCCATTAGCGGTGAAACGATTGATTATGGTCCTTGTGCCTTCATGGATGCCTATGACCCAGCCACGGTGTTCAGCTCCATCGACACGCATGGTCGCTACGCCTATGGCAATCAACCACCTATTGCAGTATGGAATCTCGCTAGATTTGCAGAAACCCTTTTGCCGCTGCTGCATGCTGACGAGGAGCAAGCTATTAAACTTGCCGAGGGTGCGCTGTCCGAGTTTTCCAAGACATATCAACAAGCGTGGCTCACGGGAATGAGAGCGAAGCTAGGGATCTTTCATGAAGAGCAAGACGATCTTGCGCTGATCGAAGGCTTGCTAAGCATGATGGAGAAGCATAATGCGGATTATACGAATACGTTCTTAGCATTGACGTTTAATAAAATAGAGGAATCAGCCTTGTTTAGCGCGCCAGAATTTGCCCCTTGGCAGGAACAATGGCAGGCGAGACTAGGCAGACAACAGGAAGACCAAACGGCCTCACAGCAATTGATGCGCAGCAGCAATCCTGCAGTCATTCCGCGTAACCATCGAGTAGAAGAAGCGCTAGAAGCCGCGGTCGAACATGGTGACAATAGTGTGATGGAGCGACTGCTTGCTGTGCTAGCGAACCCCTTTGCGCACTCACCTGAGCAGGAGGAGTATGCTGCGCTGCCTGAGCCATCGGCTTGTGCGTATCAAACGTTTTGTGGGACCTGAGTAGCCGAGCCGACGCGGAATGATCAATGGTCAATGCCAACTGCCGCTTGTGGCGGTTGGCTTTTTCGATTTAACTGGATTTCCTCCATCTATTTGAGCCGAAATTCACCATTTTGATGAACTAGCTGTATTTTCTACAGTTAATATTCTGACTTTTACTCATTTCCTTAGA
>NZ_WHNY01000073.1 GCF_013141695.1 Paenibacillus plantarum | reverse complement strand
ACACCGAACGTTCCGCCAATCGTACGATCTGTCACAGGAGCTATCTCAATCGTTTTCGTCACATCTTTAATACCATTTGATCCGGCAATACTCACTTTATCCGTAATTTGAATTGTCGGATTTGCACCAAGCACAATTTGCAAGCGCGTAGCATATCCGCCGATCGAGTCTACCCAGTATACATTTTGAGTAACGCCAAAAGGTTTCGTTCTTAAAATTCCCGTACTGTCACTTACAGTGATCGTCGATAGGACGAAGGTAGAATGATCTACTGGCGTATTAAATACAAACTCCAATGTATCGCCCTCAGCTACAGCAGCAGTGCCATCGCCATTCGTTGCGTATAAATTACTCAAAGTCGGCTGGACAAGCTCACCGAAGGTGCCGCTAATCGTCCCTGCTCCACTAATGGATTCTGATTCACCGCTGTAATCTTTAATTCCTGCATCTGTGCTAATCGTTACTACATCTCCAACAGCTACTGTTGCATTCGTTCCCAACGTAATAATTAACGATGCTCCATCTAAACTCCATGCTGCTGTTGCATTTAAACCAAACTTGTGGCCGCCACTTAAAGCAATGTTACTTAAAATATTCGTTGTAGAAGGTGTATTCGTCACAGCCGTAAATGCAATCGTAACCTTATCTCCGGCGTTGGCTCCACCTAACCCAAGGTCGTTGGTTGCTTGTATGGTTCCTATTGTTGGAATAGCACCAATTCCGAACGTACCTTTAATTATTGCTGATACAGACGAACCAATAGCACCTTCGCCGCCAATATTATGTAGCGATCCCGTTGCAAGCCTCAGCGTATCTCCGTATTTGACATCAATACCCGACCCGCCTAGCGTAATCGTCATCTGAGTTCCCGCGCCGTTCCACGTAATCGACGCTGCATCTCCTAAGCTTCCTGTACCTCCGA
>NZ_WHNY01000072.1 GCF_013141695.1 Paenibacillus plantarum | reverse complement strand
ATTCTTACAAACCAGGACTTTTTTATGGAGAGGTGTCCGAGCTGGCCGAAGGAGCACGATTGGAAATCGTGTAGGCGTCACAAGCGTCTCGAGGGTTCGAATCCCTCTCTCTCCGCCATAAGAGCTTTCAAATTAGAAAAGCCTGTATACGAGGCCCGTTGGTCAAGTGGTTAAGACACCTCCCTTTCACGGAGGTAACAGGGGTTCGAGTCCCCTACGGGTCACCATCAATTCCTACAAAGATTTATCCCATGGAGGCTTAGCTCAGCTGGGAGAGCATCTGCCTTACAAGCAGAGGGTCGGCGGTTCGATCCCGTCAGCCTCCACCATTTTATCTTTTCAGAAGAAAGTTAGGATGTCTTCAATTTTCTCTGGGAATAATAAAATATCATGCTAGTATTGTCGCGGGGTGGAGCAGCCCGGTAGCTCGTCGGGCTCATAACCCGAAGGCCGCAGGTTCAAATCCTGCCCCCGCAACCAACCTCTTACTAAGAGGAGAATTACATAGTGTGGAGCTGTGGTGTAGTGGCCCAACATGCCTGCCTGTCACGCAGGAGACCGCGGGTTCGAATCCCGTCAGCTCCGCCATTTTTTATGTATACACCATGAGTCATTAGCTCAGTTGGTAGAGCACCTGACTTTTAATCAGGGTGTCGTAGGTTCGAATCCTACATGACTCACCACTTGCCTTATTTATCAGCATGCGCGTATGGCGGAATTGGCAGACGCACTAGACTTAGGATCTAGCGGGCGACCGTGGGGGTTCAAGTCCCTCTACGCGCATCCAAACAAAAAGAGCTTTCTTTCATCCTTTAACGGGGATAGAAGAAAGCTTTTTTTCGTACATGCATATCTAAAATATGGTTGACATTGATTATTATTATCACTAATATCAAGAGTAGTGATTGAAGCGAAATGGCGGGAGGAGATCGCATTTGAAAACGATTAAATACTGCTGCAGAAATGAGAAATTCGGATCGAAACAAATATATAAGTCGTTGAAGCACGAGTACCCAGATTTGAAACAAAAGAAGAAGGAATGCTTAGGTAATTGCCGGCATTGCAAGAAAGAATGTATCGCCATGATTGGGAAGAAGAAGCTGCTTTGCGCGGAGTCACCAGACCATTTATATGCTCAGATTAAGGAAATCATATCGGCGTCGAAGGCCAAAAGTGTGACGGCTTGAACTTAAATCTGCTAAAATTGTTACTTCCGTTTGTATTTGTATGCACAATTCTGTTAATCTTGTATGTATGGGGAATACGCAAGAGATAACCATACAGAAAGGTGTGTGCACAGATGCTAAACGATACACTAACACAAGCGCTCAATGAGCAGATGAATTATGAGTTTTATTCCGCGCACGTCTACTTAGCTATTGCTGGTTATTGCGCTGCGGAAAGCTTGGATGGATTTTCGAACTTTTTTAAAGTACAAGCAGAAGAAGAGAAGTTCCATGCCATGAAGATTTTTAAATTTATTAATGACCGTGGGAAAAAGGTCAGCTTTGATGGCATGAACACGCCTGTGAATCAATACGAGTCTATTTTGGACGCATTTGAACATGCTTACCTGCATGAGCAAGAAGTTACGAAACGGATTTATCACCTATCCGATTTGGCATTGAATGATAGAGAGCATGCGACTATGCAGTTCTTGAAATGGTTCATTGACGAGCAGGTTGAAGAAGAAGCCATGTTCGATAGCATTATCAACAAGCTGAAACGTATCGATAAAGATAGCAATGCGTTCTACATGTTGGATGCCGAATTTGCACAACGTTCCTTCACGCCGCCAGCTGCGGAATAATTACATATCCTTTTCATGAGACAAAACTTACTTGTTTCGCAATTATGCGAAGGGTAAGTTTTTTCTGTTTGTTGACATAAGGGTGTCAGGGTTTATTTTGTATAGTAATAGAAAAAGAAAGGAAGTGCATGATGGAGAAATTAGATCTAGCCAAGGCCTATAAAGCTTATTACACAGCTTCAACGAAGCCAGAACTCGTTGTTTTTGAACCTATTTCCTATGTAACCATTATAGGCAAAGGAGATCCCAACGGTACCATCTTCGCTAACGCTACAGAAGCGCTGTATACGGTCGCCTACGGCGTTAAAGGGCATTACAAGAAGCTGGAAAAAGATTTCACAGTAGCGAAGCTCGAAGGGCAATGGTGGGTAGATGGGGATCCCCGAACGGCTTTGGAGGTACCGAGGGAAGAATGGCATTGGAAGTTATTGATTCGCATGCCAACGTATGTGTCGGGTGAGGTTGTGGAAGAAGCACGTACAGCTGCAATGGTAAAGAAAAAGGAACTGAAGCGAATAGCTAATGTTGGCTATGAATCCTTGAATGAGGGAACCTGTGTCCAGATGCTGCACGTCGGACCATATGCGACTGAACCGGAAACACTTTCTCAAATGTATCCATATATAGAGAAGAACCAGCTAAGGATCTGTGGTCTTCATCATGAGATCTACTTATCGGATCCGAGGAAGATAGAGCCTGCCAAAATGAAAACGATTTTGAGATATCCTGTTGAAGCGGAAAAAGTGGTGATGGGGTGAATTTTGCTGTAAAATAGAACATAATGTCGAGCAGCCAACCAGGGGGAGGGATAGCGGGTGCGAATACGTAGCATATCTAGGTTTGGACGAGCTATTGGTGTCTTTATAATCATCGTTGGGTTCATGTATCCAATGCCCGCTGCCCACGCTTCTTGGTTGGATCGGGTAAAAGAAATCTATCAATTGCCAAGCAATGTAGAACAAATCCAAAAGGATTATGAGGCTACGAAGCAGCAATTAGAAGAGCAGAAGGACAAGTTGTCGGAAGCCGTCAGACAGTCTCAAGAAATCGAGGATCGTCTCCTCAGTCAGAATGAGGCACTTAAGAAGGACAACGAGCAGTTACAAGAACGTTTGAAGGCGATGGAACAAGTTGCGCTGGATAAGGATAAACGAAATCGCAAAATAACCTACATGGTGATTACGGCTGCCGCGTTGGTTGTAGGCTATTTCTTGCTTGGACGTGTGTTTCGCTTCTTCGTTTGGCAGAGAAGGAAGCGTGGAATGCGCTAACAGCATTGGTGAGGAGGTTGTGTGGTTTGGAGATCATCTATGAAAATGCAAGCTCACAAGCTAGGATGGCTACACTGCAGCTTCTTAAGGGAGAGGCTGTGCATGTACTGCATCCCAACCAAATTGTTGCATTTCAGGGAAGGCCTGAGCAGCGTGAAGATGCACTGATGAAGCTTCCTAGCATGTATAGGAAGAAGCGGTTGATCCAATCACGCATACTCGGTCCTGGGCGTGTGTTAATGGGATTGCCAGAAGCGTATAGTTTGGCTGTCGTGCCTTTGGAAGCCGAAGATGATCTATTGTTTGAATTTCGACATGTGCTGTTCTATACGGAAGGTGTGACCTTTACAACGCATCTACAGAGTGTGAAGAACACGCTGATCACGCAAGATTTAGTTAAAATGCAGTTTCACGGTCCCGGAAGTCTAGGTTTGCTAACAGCTGGCCCTATACATCACATGGCCCTGGATGCTGTGGAGCCTTTGTATGTTGATGTGAGTTGTCTTGTTGCCTATCCGCGGCAAGCTAAGCTGCGCCTCTGTGTATACGGCAACACTCTGGCAAGTCAGCACATGAATTATCACTGGGAGATTACGGGGCATGGTCATGTGCTCATGCAGCCTTGTAAGCCAGATCCCAAGTTGGACGAACATATGAAAGCGGATAGCTTGCTGCGCCGCATAGCACGAGAAGTTCTGCCATTTGGCGGCGTTTTCATAAAATAATAAAAAAATATGAAAAATAGTTGCATTTGTTTTGAATACCTGATATATTATTCCTTGTCGCCTCAGAGAATCACTTGATGAGCGAAAGAGAAATGACACCGTGCGGAAGTGGCTCAGCGGTAGAGCATCGCCTTGCCAAGGCGAGGGTCGCGGGTTCGATCCCCGTCTTCCGCTCCAATATTTGCGCCCTTAGCTCAGCTGGATAGAGTATTTGACTACGAATCAAAAGGTCGGGAGTTCGAATCTCTCAGGGCGCGCCATTTACACTTTATATTCACTACGGGACGTAGCTCAGCTTGGTAGAGCACCTGCTTTGGGAGCAGGGGGTCGCATGTTCAAATCGTGTCGTCCCGACCATTTTAGAATTTATATGCGGGCGTAGTTTAATGGTAGAACTTCAGCCTTCCAAGCTGATCGCGCGGGTTCGATTCCCGCCGCCCGCTTACAAAGAAAGAGACCACCTTCGGGTGGTCTCTTTCTATATAATTAGGGAATTGAACCCTGAGGGGTTCAATTGAGCAATAAATCTACTGCCCGCTATTTAACTGGATTTTCTCCATCTATTTGAAGCCGATTTCTCGAATTTGAAAGATTAACTGTATTTCTAGTTAATTCCTTCGATTTGTTCGATTCTTACAAAATCATACAAATAAAATGTACTTTCTCCATCTAATCACGAAAATACGTCAGATTCGAGTAAATTAGCTGTAGTTTATACATCTAAACACGAATCGGGAGTCTTCTTTGGCGGCAAAAAAAACGACAGAATCATCGACGCAGAGTATCGACGCTCCGTCTCATTTTCATATTTTCCAATAGTCATACACGTGTATCTAGGTTAAAATGGGAAAAACATGCAAAGGGGACTTACCGAAATGAACGCTATTGAAAATCGTATTCAGGGGTTACACCAGTATCATTCGCAGTTAACGGCACCTGCTGATCTGGCTGCATTCTGGGAGCGCACATATGCAGAAGCTACGCAAGATGCATCCTATACAAGAGAGCCGGTAGCATCACCTTTTGTACAAGCTGAAGTGAATAAGATCGTCTTGCAAGGTGCTGCGGAAACACCGATCCATGCTTGGTTGCTGCTGCCTAATGCAGAGAGCAAGTCTAAGAAGGCACCTTGTATTGTTACATTCCCAGGCTATACTGGCTCCAGGGGAAGGCCCGAGGATCATGCAGCTTGGTTGCTTATGGGGTATGCGGTACTTGCGGTTGATGTACGCGGGCAAGGCGGCGATAGCGGGAACCTACTACCACAGGAGACTGGCATGACGAGGGGCTGGATTACACAGGGCATTCTCGATGCGGAGACGAGCTATTATCGAGCGGTTGCGATCGATTCCTTGCGTGCCGTGCAATGTGCGTTAGAGCAGCCAGAGATCGACAGTGAGCGTGTATTCGTATACGGCGGAAGCCAAGGAGGAGGGCTTGCCCTACTCGTAACCGCGCTGGAGAAGCGTATTCGGGCAACGATTGCCCATGTACCGAATCTATGCCACATGGATCTAGGCTTGTTGCAATCGGTTAGCTCGCTTAGTGAGGCTGCGGATTTTGTTACCCGGTTTCCAGAATATCTGACTGATGTACTGAGAACGGTTTCTTATTTCGATATCGTGAACCTAGGTGATCGTATTCAGCAGCCTGTTCACCTTACGGTAGGGTTGAAAGATACGTGTTGCTTACCAGAAGCGATTTTCGCTGCGTATAACCGAATTGAATCTGCCCACAAATCCATTGAAGTGTACCCCTTCATGGGGCATGCGACACCACCTGGTTCTCATGCAGCGGCACATGCCTTTTTCTCAAAATGGTAAGGTCTTAAGTTAAGAAGCTTCACACTTGGATAACCTATAACTAACTTGAAGGGAGGTGATGACAGATGGAAAAAGAGGATTCATTTGAAGAGGTGTTCGAGCTGATGGAAGCTGCCTTTCCTGTAACTGAAATAAGGACGTATGAAGGTCAACGAGCACTGTTATCTCATCCTAATTACCGCATCGATGTCGAGAGAGATGCTCAAGGGCAACTGCTTGGTTTCTTGGCCAGTTGGAACTTTAGCATGTTCCGATTTGTGGAACATATTGCCGTCAATGCTGCCATAAGAGGCGGTGGGATTGGCAAGCAAATGCTGACGACGTATATGAGCGGTGCAAGCACGCCTATCGTACTTGAAGTCGAGCCTCCGACTGCCTCAGAAGCTACACGGAGAATTGAATTCTATAAGCGCTGCGGCTTCCATTTGAACCTATTTCCTTATGCGCAGCCACCACTCAGAGAAGGGCAACTGAAATTGCCTCTCAACATCATGAGTTATCCTAGTCCGATGACGGAAAGTGAGTTTGAACCCTGTAAGCATATCCTATTTACCGAGGTGTATAAGCAGCTGCTCTGAAAAGAGCGGCTGTTTTTTTGTGCTTTTACATAGAAAAGGAAACACTTACCATCTCGCAAAAGTTGTCAGGGTAAAACGAACTATGCTAGTCTAACATAGACAAAAAATGCCGAATCTCAGAGCATCGAAAGCTCTGGTACGGGGGACTTCTTTACTTGGGGTGAATGAATGCTCAGTTAGCCATAGGCTAATGGGGCGCGCTAGGGAAAACCTCTTCCCGAACCCGTCAACTAACCTCGGAGGCTTCAAGGAGGCACAACGTTTTGAAACTTTTTACCAAAAGCTTTATTTGTTCATGCGCTCTTGTAGGCGCAGCCATTTTCCTGTTCGCCGCTCCATCCACGCATGCTGCTGCCCCAGACACCTCTTCGGTGAAGGTTCAAGTCAATGATGACTTGGTGCAGTTCCCGGAAGTACAGCCGTTTATTGATACGGAGGGTACACTGCAGGTGCCATTACGTGTGCTATCGGAGAAGTTAGGCTATCAAGTGGGATGGGTGAAGCAAGGCGAAGAAGTCGTCGTCACGCTTATGAACAAGGAACAGGCGATTCAACTCACTACGGACGAAGAGCAAGCGATCGTGAACAGTAAGTTAGTTGAATTAGAGAGCAGTCCAACTTTGGTTAAGGGGAGCACCTATGTCCCTTTACGCTTTGTTACAGAGACGTTTGGATCTGCGATTGCGTGGAACGATGCGAATAAAATCGCCATCGTGGAAGAGGACGGCAAGACTCATAAGCCAGCCTGGATTGCACCACCACCAGTAGCTCTAGCAGCCCCAGTGGCCAAGGTCGTTCAGTCATCCATTGCAGCTCAAATTATTCAAGCTGCAACGACGTTCAAAGGGACACCGTACCGATGGGGAGGAACTACACCTAAGGGCTTCGATTGCTCTGGGTTCGTTCGTTATGTATACGAGGCCAAAGGTATCGAGCTGCCACGCACCTCCGTGCAAATGTACGATAATGCGGGGGCAAGAGTGACGGATTTGAAAGCGGGAGACCTCGTCTTCTTTGCTTCTGGTATCGTCAACCATGTAGGCATTTACATCGGAAATAATCAATTCATTTCCTCGACAACGTCCGTTGGTGTAACGGTTGACAGTCTCGCAAGCTCCTATTGGGGCTCCAGATATGTAGGTGCCAAACGCGTGTTATAAAATAGCTGCAAAATCAAGTGTAAGTACTGGTATAAGAGCGTATGTTCGCGATGACTTTCTGTATGGAAAGCAAAGCGGCAGATGCTCTTTTTTTTGCGCGAATTTGTGCGATTTTTATCGAATTTTTGAGAATTATAGCCTATAATGAAACAATGGTTGGAAGAAAGTAGGTGGCGCGTGCGGCATGCAAGTCAGTGTCTGGAAAAGCTTGTTTCATAAAATTAAATTGTCGGGTCGAACAGATCGCATGTATAACGTGGAAACAGGTCCTGCCATACCAGAAGACATTCGGATCGTGATTAAGCAATTTTTTCATTCGTATAACCATTTCAAAGGGGCTAGGCAATTCCAAACAGATACATTTATTAAAGAAGTATTTTACGCAACAAAACAAGATCCGAGGGATCAGCGCTCCATAGATGAGATGGAAACTTATATTCAGAGCAAGAATGTGAGCCGGTTACGCCTGAAATCTTATGTGATTGATGAATATTTACGCGTTGGTGAGAAAGTGTGTATGATCGGTGTGACGCGGGAGTTTAGCAATGCGCATCGGAATCGTGTGCTTTATTTTATCATTCAGGAAGAAGGCATTTGGCGGTTCCATCATATCGTGAGATCACATCATGGCAAAATTCTTGAGAAATTTCAGGTGAAGGAACAGGTTGGATTTGTGGTTGGGGATGATAAGGTAGCGCTGCTCTTTCTTACACATGCCGATTCGGCGGATGCTTCCACGTTCATGTTAGGGGATTATGTTCACTCAGAAGGTTATCTGGAAGTGGAGCAAGAGGTCAGCGGTCAGCTCTATTATCGCATTGTTCGAATGAATCGCGTACATTAAGATGGTTGAATACGCTTCATGAACTACTTCGTGATCAAAAGTGGAATTTTTGAACAACCTCTATAAGCGGCATGAATAGGCTTTGCTCGGGTGTCGAGTAACGCTTATTTGGTGTATGCGAATATGGAAGTATGCAAGTGGACACAGCCCACCTCCATGTGAAAGAATGGAACTATTATGCATCAGGTGAAAGGTTAGGTGTACATGCCTGAAAGGGAGGCAAAGATGGAGAAAGAACCGATGGAGCTGCAGGAGCAGTTTTGGAAAAAAGTAGATGGCGAGCAGTTAGGGCAACTTCTGCAAATGATTGCCTTGAGCAAGGGGCTGGAGCCTAGTCGGGTTGCTTTTGTATGTATAGGGACAGATCGCTCAACAGGCGATTCACTAGGTCCACTTGTGGGGAGTAGGCTTGCAGAGCTGGGCTATCCTTACGTCATTGGCACGCTTGCAGCACCGTGTGATGCTACTAATTTGGCCATGCGCTTGCAGGAAATTCCACCGAATGTTGTCGTTATTGCGATAGATGCTTGTTTGGGACGGAAATTAAGTGTGGGTTTGTACCAATTGTCGAACCAGCCACTAGCTCCAGGGAAATCAGTAGGTAAAGTCTTGCCTCCTATTGGTGATTACACGATTGCGGCGATCGTGAATGTGGATGGACCTAGGCAGTATAATGTCCTGCAAACGACTTCGTTATTTCGTGTTATGCAGATGGCAGAAGATGTAATCCGTGCAATTGTTTATGCCATTCCTTTGTAGCTGAGGGGCAGCAAAGAGGAGAAAGATCGGAGTGATGGGTGAGTGATTGGACCAGGTGGAGCAGGTGGGCCAGGGGGAATGGGACGGCTTTCCGACCGGAATCGTCCAAAGGCCAAGTTGAAGGATGTATCGATACGAAGGATTTTGTTATTGTTCAAAAGATATTGGGGACAGCTCTTGGTCATTATCGGCTTGGCACTGCTTGCGGCAGTGATGGGGTTGATCCCGCCTCTAGTCATGAAGGAAATTATTGATACCGCAATTCCGCAGGGACGTGTTCAACTATTGTCCGTAATGGCGCTGCTGTTAATCGTGCTGCCTGTGTTGAGCGGAATGGTAGGCGTATGGCAGAACCATCTCAATACCAAAGTAACCCAAGGGGTTATTCGGGATTTGGGGCAGTCCTTGTTTCACAATTTGCAGCGGCAATCGATGTCGTTCTTCACGGACGCGCGCTCTGGCGAAATCGTTCAGCGGATCACAGGGGATGTGCAGTCGGTACAGAGTGTGGTTACGTCTATTGTCGTCTCTTCGATCACGCAAATCGTCGTCGTTTTCACGACAATTGGTATCTTATTTGCGTTAGATTGGAAGCTGGCGATCATATCGGTGCTCATCCTGCCACTTTTCGTCTTGCCTGTGAAAAAGGTATCCAAGCTGCGGAAAGAGCTACGGATTGAAACCCAGAAGGTGCGCTCAGACATCACCTCGCAGCTGAATGAAAATTTCGGCATTTCGGGTGCGTTATTGACGCGGATTTTTGGCAGAGAGAAGCAGCAAGAACAAGAATTCACAACGATGAATCAAAAGGTGATGGATCTCGAGCTGCGGCTCAATCTGGTCGGCCGCTGGTTCGGAATGGCAACGAGCACGTTAGGACCGTTAGGCACGGCTATTATTTATATCTATGGCGGTTACTCCGTCATTCAGGGGGATATGACTTTAGGCTCGATCGTCGCGTTTACGGCGTATTTGGGACGGTTGTATATGCCAGTAGGGACCCTGCTGAATCTACATGTCGAGGTAGCGACAGCGCTGGGGGTATTCCAGCGGATTTTCGAGTATCAGGACATGGTGCCTGATGTGATGGATGCAGAAGGTGCGCGCCAGTTAGGACCTGTGGCGGGGCATGTGCGGTATAAGCAGGTGTCTTTTGCTTATAAGGTTGGGGAGTCGGGTAGAGCGAGGGAGAAAGGGAAGGCCGCGGAAGCAGGGCCAAGGGCTACACCGGGGGAACAAAGGGAAAGAGAAAGGCTGGTGGGCCGAGGCGAGGGAGCTGTGGGAGAGAGGCTGGTGGAACGAGGCGAAGGAGATGAGAGAGGGAAGCTGGCGGAACGAGCCGAAGGAGCGGAGAGAGAGAGGCTGGAGGACCGAAGCGAAGGAGCGGAGAGAGAGAGGCTGGCGGACCAAAGCGGGGCAAGGGAGAAGGTGCAGTATGCGCTGCGCGACATCACCTTCGAGGCGCAGCCTGGTGAGATGGTAGCGCTTGTTGGACCTAGCGGCGCCGGGAAGTCGACGCTGATCGGGATGATCGCGCGGCTGTACGACCCGACAGCCGGGGCTGTTGAGGTCGACGGCGTGAACGTCCGCGACGTGGAGTTAGCGTCGCTGCGCGCG
The DNA here is from genome assembly GCF_013141695.1 of Paenibacillus plantarum. Classification (GTDB taxonomy): domain Bacteria; phylum Bacillota; class Bacilli; order Paenibacillales; family NBRC-103111; genus Paenibacillus_E; species Paenibacillus_E plantarum. The sequence continues at coordinate 70,371 of NZ_WHNY01000072.1, read as the reverse complement.
CAGATCGCGTACGTGACGCAGGAGTCCTTTCTGTTCCACGCGACGATTGGCGACAACCTGCGCTTCGCGCGGGAGGACGCTACGCGTGAGGAAATGGAGGCCGCTTGTCGTCAGGCCTACATCCACGATTTCATCGTGTCGCTCCCCGAAGGGTACGACACGATGGTCGGAGAGCGCGGCCACCGGCTCTCCGGTGGCGAGCGCCAGCGTATCGCGATTGCTCGCGCGATCCTGAAGCGCCCGCGCATCCTCATCCTCGATGAGGCCACGTCGCACCTGGACTCGGAATCCGAGTCCTATGTGCAGGCGGCGCTCGAGGAGCTGATGCAAGGGCGCACGACGCTCGTGATCGCGCACCGGCTCTCCACGGTGCTGGCCGCCGATCACATTCTGGTGATCGAAGCGGGCAGTGTCGTGGAGCGGGGCACGCACAGCGAGCTGCTGGCGCTGGAAGGGCTGTACGCACGGCTGTACAGCACGCAGTTCGCGAAGGCTGCCGAGGATGCAGCGAAGGGCGGATTAGCATAGCCTCGGAAACGCAGGAAATAAGGCCCGAAAAGGGCCTTATTTCCTTGCGGGAAGCCGTCGGCGTAGTGAATAGCGCCCCAGAAGGGCGCTAAAAGCAAGTATCGCCCATCGAATGGGCGGGAAGCCCTCGGCGTAGTAAATAGCGTCCGAAAAGGGCGCTAAAATAGAATATCGCCCACAAAGGGATACTCCTCAGGTCAATTGACCTAGGGAGTATCCCTTTCTTGTTAAGTGCCTAATTTGTTTAATTGATCAAGTGTGTGCGGCGTAAGGGGGCGGATTAAGATAGGAGTAAGAGTAGGAGTAGGAGTAGGCAGAATGTGGGAGGGGGATGCCCTCACGTTCCGTTACTCCACCCGAACATTCGCCTGCGGGCTAGAAACCCCTGTTCCGGTAGCCCCATGGTTCCCGATCACAACATCATCGCTATCCGCCAATCCTGCCGGATCCAGTTTGGTTCCTTCGCGCAGTAAGTAGCCAAAAAACAAAACGTAGTACGACACGATGATAAAGAAAACGCCAGCGGTGATGGGATCCTTTGTAAATTGTGAGAATTCAGCAGGGTTGAAGGAAGTTGTTGCCCCCGTGGAAATAGCCACGCTAGCGTAGCGATACGCGATGCGACCTAGGAAGAGAACAAGGACGGTGATCTCAATCCAGAGATGTGTACGATAGTACCAGCCATCACTTCGATGCTCGAAGCGGGTATGGCGAATTGCCGTTCGCCCGAGCAAGGCGCCGCCAGCCAGTCCGATCAAGTAGCCGATGAAATGGATGGGATGAACGAAGCCCAAGAGGAAGATGACCACTCCCAAGAGGCTGAACAGCGACAGACGAAAGGTGAGCCTGCCACGGGAAAGCTTTTGAAAGCCAATGGTGCGCTTCACCCGTCGATAAATAAAAAAACCAAAGATAAGAAACGGAATTACATAATGCAAAGAGTCCTGCATGGGGAAGTACCTCCAAACCTGTTAGTGTATTTCCTAATTGTAGCAAATTTGGACGGCTCATCGTGAGAAATGTTATTCCGTTTACAAAATTGTGTCATACACTTAATAGTAGTTCGATAAACTTACTATTACACACTCAAAGTGCCGCAAGGAGTTGACGGTAAATGGCTATGATCACTCATGTTAATGTATGTAATAAAGTTAATGAAATTTACTGTTGTCTTCGTAATAAAGTTGTGAAGCTCGATGCGCAGCAGAAGGAGCAATTCTGCAATGGCTGTAAAATGTTCGCAGGTGGTGCAACGGGTTATGACCACGGTGTTTCTTGTACGTGGGAGGATTTGCGAACCGTAAGTAATCCGCATGTGGTCCTAGACCCAGCCCAAGAGTTTAAACATAACCAAATTCGCCAAGTGCCGCCCGAGGGTCCGGCCTTATTTGTATATACACCCAGATGGTAAAACACATCCTATTTGATTTTGACGGGACACTTGTCGATTCCAGGGCGCTCCTGGTAAAGCTTTATAATGAAATGGCCATTCAACATCGTTTCCGTCCCATCCGCGAACAGGATTTGGGTCCGTTACGCTCGATGTCGATATCTGAACGCGTAGATCGCTTAGGGGTTCCCGTGCTCCAAATTCCTAAGCTGATGGTGGCAGGACGGCAGCTCTACCACGAGAATATCCGATCACTGCAAATCGTGCCTGGTATGAAAGAGGTTATTGCGAAGCTGTCCACACAAGGGGTTAAGAGCTCGATTCTTTCTTCCAATTCAGAAGCGAATATTCGGCTTTTTTTACGAAAAAATAAGTTGGAAGGTGCATTTAAGGAGATCATTTCAGCGAAACATATTTTCGGCAAACATCATTCGATTCGCAAAGTGATGAAGCAATGGGGAACCACGCCTACACGGATGATTTATGTCGGTGATGAATTGCGAGATATTGAATCCTGTAAGAAGTTAGGTGTGCCAATCGTAGCTGTGACGTGGGGATATGATTCACCTCAGCTACTCCACAGTGGAAGTCCTGACTACATGGCAAATACGCCTGGTGAGCTATACCGAACACTAATAAGCCTAAGTTGAGGACTACAGCAGGAATAGTCAAGAGCCGCCACAGGGAGGGACTGAGGGGGCTTTTTTATCATGCAAGAAAACCGAGAATCGCAGAATTAACAGGTAACCATCCGTTTCAAGTAAAATAAGAGTGAGGTTAAAGCTTGAGAGTCGATGGGAGTGAGAGCATGTTATTTTATTCAATCATTGTTGTGATTACAGCTGTCGATCAGCTGACTAAGTATTGGATACGTTCGGTGATGACGGTTGGCGAATCCATGCCCTTTTATAAAGATTTCATTTCATTCACGTATTATCAAAATAGTGGGGCAGCTGGCAGTTCGCTTCAGGGATGGGCTCCAGTACTTGGAGTTCTCGCGGTTCTCATTGTCGCAGGGATTTGGTGGTACCGTAAAAAAGGGGGCTTCCCGGGGACGTTAAAACAAAGTGCAGCTGCCTTCCTTGTGGGTGGGGCGATTGGCAACGGAATTGAACGGCTTCTATTCGGGAAGGTCACCGATTTCATCGTCTTTAACTCCGGGAATGGGATTATGAATCTGGCGGATATTGCGATTAATTTAGGTGTTGTGCTGTATGTAGTGGACATGCTTCTATTGCAGAGAGGCAGATGGAAAGGAAATGGGAAGAACCCACAAATTTCATAGGTATTTAAACCCTTAAATGAAGTATTAATATAGATCTAAAGAACTATTTATGGTATCCTTCAAGTAGGAATACGTCATTGGAGGGATGGTCACATGAAAGCGGATCGACAAGATCTTGTTGATGAGTTTTTTGCGATGATTCGAAAGCTGAACCGCACGGGATCCGATATTATGCATGTAAGGGAGTTTTTCTGGCGCTCGTCTGAAATTCGCGGATTTATCCCGCCAACTGTTGAGTTTATGACGGTTCTCAAAGCTTATAATGCGGTGCTTTTTCATGAGTTTCGGAAATCACTAGTGCCTCATACAAGTATGCATATCTTAGCCAATGTTCACATGGAGGCAGGAGATGCGCTGGTTAGCTTGGGGATCACAACGCTGGAAGATCTCGAATTAGCAGTTAAAGGCAGGATATTAACCAGAGCATAAAGAGTCGTCATGAATAGAAACAAGCAAGCAGATGCCGGTATAGAAGTTGTTCTCATAGTGTAAAAGCAAGCCCAAGCGAAGAAGCAAGTCGCTTGGGCTTTATTCTTGGTATTAGTCTTCTTTTCTCTGCTGAAGGGCTGCAAGCAGCTTGTCTGCGAGCGAGTTCCCTACTCCGGCAGAATCGGAGAATTGCTCGATCAGCTGGCGGTTGACTTTGGCTGTAGCCTTGCGACTGCCACCTTTAGACTCACCGTCGATTTTCTCAATGACATTGCAGGGACGGCATTGAAAATATTTGCCTGCTTTTCCCGTATGTATTTCCATCTTCTTATGACACTGTGGGCATCTATGGTTCGTTAATTGCCCGTCAGCTTCACGTTTATACGAGCATTCCCGACTGGAACAAACCAGATAACGTCCTCGTTTGCCCTTAACTTCCTGAAGGAACTCGCCGCAATCGGGGCATTTGCTGCCGGTTAAATTATGCGGCTTATACGCTGCGGAGCTGCGTTTGACTTCATCGACGAGCTCGGCTGCTTTCTTGCGGATTCCGCTGAGGAAAGCTTCCATGCTTCCTTTGCCTTTGGAGATGCGTTCAAGCTCCTGCTCCCAGCGTGCTGTAAGCTCGGGTGAACGAAGTTCCTCAGAAGCAAGCTCGATGAGCTGTGTGCCCTTGCCAGTAGGGATGAGCAAGGAGCCTTGACGCTCAATCGTGTCGGAGGACACAAGCTTCTCGATGATATCTGCACGAGTTGCAGGTGTGCCAAGACCGAATTTCTCCATCTGCGACAGCAAGGAAGCCTCATTATGGCGAGAAGGCGGTTTCGTTTGGCGGCTAACTTGCCGGACGTTGCGAGCGGTAACTGCATCCTTCTCAGACGCTTGGGGCAGCAGTTGCCCTGTATCTTCCTCGGATTCATTGTCTTCCCGATCGGGATCGGTGAAATCGGTGGCGCCGTACACGTCTTTCCAGCCGGCTTGCTTCACGACTTTGCCTGAGGCATAGAGCTTCTCTCCAGCAATTTCAATCGTTAACTTCGTTTCATCATAGCGGCAAGGACCGCTGAATAAAGCTAAGAAACGGCGAAGAATCAGATCATAGAGTCGACGTTCATCTGCGCTTAGCGTAGCGAGTGAGATGGCTTCACCTGTCGGGATGATGGCATGGTGATCGCTGACTTTGGAGTCGTCGACGATTCGCTTCGTTATTGTCAGAGGCTTCCGGATAAAAGGTGCCGCAAGTGCCGCATAAGGGCCAATAGTAGCCCCTTTCAAACGGCCGAGCAAGGTCGGTACCATATCTGAGGTCAAGTAACGCGAATCGGTTCGCGGGTAAGTGACCAACTTGTATTGCTCATACAGTCGTTGCAGGACATTCGACGTTTGCTTAGCAGAGAAGCCGAATTTGCGGTTCGCGTCGCGTTGCAGCTCCGTCAAATCATAAGCCAGCGGATGCGGGATCTGCTTCTCGGTCTTATTCACCTGCACGATGCGGCCGCTCTGGCCTTGCAGCTTAGCTTTCAAGGCGTCGGCGCGCTCGCGGTCAAATATGCGCGAGTCGCCGGTCTTCGGGTCCCGCCACTGGGCGCGGAAGGACCCAAGCTCGGCTTCGATCAACCAGTAGTCGACAGACAGGAAATCACGGATTTCCGCCTCACGGTTGATCATCATGGCCAGCGTGGGCGTCTGCACGCGCCCAGCGGATAACGACGCGCCGAACTTGCTGGTCAGCGCGCGGGTTACGTTGAGGCCGATGAGCCAATCGGCCTCGGAACGACAGACGGCTGCTTGATACAGCCGGTTGTAGTCGGTGCCGGGCTTCAGCTGCGCGAAGCCCTCGCGAATCGCCTGATCCGTCTGCGACGAGATCCAAAGCCGTTTGAACGGCTTCTTCCAGCGGATCAGCTCCATAATCCAGCGCGCGACGAGCTCGCCTTCGCGCCCCGCATCGGTTGCGATGACCAGCTCCGACAGGTCGCCACGGCGGCTGAGATGCTCGATCGCACGAAACTGCTGCGAGGTTTCTTTCATGACTTTGAGCTTCATTTTGCCAGGGATAATGGGCAGATCTTCAAGGTTCCAAGTCTTGAACTTGGGATCGTAATCATCGGGCTCAGCGAGCGTGACGAGGTGGCCTAGTGCCCAGGTAACGACGTATTTGGCACCTTCGAAGTGGTGTTTTTGCTTCTGATTACAGCCCAGTACACGAGCAATTTCTTTGGCTACACTTGGTTTTTCAGTTAGTACGAGAATTTTCATAGGGGCAATTACCTCTTTTCTACATACCAATTAGCATAAGCGAAAGGGCCCTACTTTTCAAACAGGTAATAGTTCGAAATATTTGTACGTTTATGCCGAAAATCAGCGGAATTTGTCTATTTTCACCCTAATATAAGGTATAATGGTGATATATAGAATAAAAAGGGGGGAAACCTCGATGGGGCACATGTTTTCTCTTTTTTCCGATCATACCATTAAAACAAGACTTCAACTCTGGATAAGCGCGATTATAGTGGTACTGGCATTTTCGATCATCGTTCCTTTTTACTTTATAGAGAAGAGTAATCGGTTAGAAGAGGCTAGAGTTCAACTCAAACAAGTGATTGCGTTACAGAGCTTATATATCGAACGCTGGAATCAGGAAAAGTTGGATGCGATTAAACGTTTTGCACTTTCAGATAATGCCAAGTTCCACCGGATAGGTGATTTGAAACGGGAATTCCAAGATTATGCAAAGGTGAATTCGGAATTTTTATCGATTACTTTCGTTGAGCCGGATGGTAACATTCGCACAGATACGACTTCGATTTATGTGGGCGATCGTCAGTATTACAGGCTCGGGAAGGAAAAGAAAAGCGTTGTTTCGGGTGTCGTGATGTCGAAAGATAATGGAGCACCTGTTATTACATTCTCTTCTCCAGTACTAGGCGATCAAGGTGAATTCAAGGGGATTGTGCTGGGGATTATTACACTTGAAATGTTGAATAAATTGATGGCTCAGCTTAGCTTCGGGGACACAGGTGAAGTCTATGTGCTGGATTCAGAAGGCAATATTGTAACGGCCTCTAACCGCACGGATAATGGTGCAATTACCCAAAGTGTGGCATCGGAAATCTATCATCGTGCCTTGTCGAGTAGTACGGATTATAGTGCGTATAAAGGCTTCCGAGGGGAGAGCGTGTATGGTCAATACCAATGGTCCCAGGGGAAAAACTGGCTTGTTGTTGGGGAAATTACTCAGAAAGAAATTTTTAGAAAGCTAAATGAATTAAGTATAACGATTATTATCATTTCCTTGATCGCACTGCTTCTCAGTGTCGCGGCTGCAGTGATGATTGCTTCCAAGATGGAGCGGCCGATTCGTTATTTGCTGCGTGCCACGAAGATCATTCAGAAGGGGAATTACGATTACCAGATCAATGTGGATAAAATTAGAAATGCTCCTGTGGAGCTGCGACAATTAGTGGCTACCTTCAATCTCATGTCCGATCGGTTGAAGTCTAACATTTCGTTATTAGAACATTCGGCATGGATGGATCAATTGACAGATGTCCATAATCGACGCTATATGATGCTAGAAGGCAATAAGCAATTGCAGTCGTGTATTTACTCCGGACAGACCTGCTCTGTCTTGATGATGGATATTGATCATTTTAAGAAAATTAATGACACGTATGGTCACTTGGTCGGTGACGGTGTTCTCCATCATGTCGCAAGTATCCTAAGACGGTATGCGGGAGAGGATGCGATTGTGGCAAGGTATGGCGGCGAAGAGTTCATTCTGTTATTACTGCGGAAGGATGCGCAAGAGAGCACTGCAGTAGCTGAGGAATTACGAAATATTTTAATAGATGAACCTTATAGCAAAGAGCCGTTAACGGTCAAAATAACCGCAAGCATCGGAGTCGCCGAATACTCACCGACGTTGGAATACGGAACGATGGTGCTGGAAGATATGGTGTCTAGGGCAGACCATGCGCTGTATCGCGCAAAGTCAGGTGGAAGAAATCGTGTCGAAGTTGATACCAAAAGGTTGTATGATGAAGATGATCATGTATAAATATGACGCGGAGGTGTGCTATGAAAGGGAGAACGGCGATTGTTGCGGGAGGATCGGGCTTAGTCGGCAAGGAACTGATCAAACAGCTATTGAACGATCCGGACTATGATAGGATCATTGCATTAGTTCGTAAGAAAATGGATTTCGATCAGCCGAATGGACAGGGGAAACTAGAGCAGCGCGTGATTGATTTCGCTAAACTGGGCGAGAGCCTGAAGTCCTCGGAATTCTCGCATGCTCATGTCTACTGTACCTTAGGAACAACGATCAAAAAAGCAGGCTCGAAACAGCAATTCCGCAGAGTAGACCGAGACTATCCCCTCATGTTAGCCGAAGTGGCGAGCAAGGGACAAGCAGATAGCTTCGCCATTGTAACAGCCATGGGAGCAGATCGCACATCCTCCTTTTTCTACAATCAGGTAAAGGGCGAAGTGGAAGATAAGCTGCGGGGAATGCGACTTCGTTCGCTTCACTTGCTTCGGCCTTCTCTCATTCTGGGTAACCGTGGGGAATTCCGATTAGGTGAGAAACTGGGAGGCATCGTTTCGCGGGCCATTGCTCCGCTGATGACGGGGCGTCTTCGCAAGTATCGTCCCATTCATGCACGAACGATTGCTACAGGCTTAATAAGAGCAGCCAAGTCGGGGAAAACGGGCGTTCAGGTGTTAAGCTCCGATCGGATTGCCTCTATTGCTGGTAGATGATCAGCTTGTTCAGCCGCGTGTCTGCCCCTTTTCCTCGAAAATGAGAGTGGTACTCGGCTTGGGTTTTTGTTAAGATTAGTGTCGTTCATTATTAATGTCCTAAATGAGTATAGAAAGAAGGTTCACATCATGATTGATCATATCGTCCTTGTTAAATTTGCTGAAACAACTACGCAAGAGCAGCTGCAAGAGGTAGTTGACCGTTTCAAAGCGCTGCGTCCCCATCTGACAGGTATCGTTGATATCCAAGCGGGAATTAACTTTTTCGAGAAAAATCAAGGCTTCCAAGTTGTACTTTCCGTTCGTTTTGAAGATAAAGCGGCATTGGCAGCTTACGGTCCGAACCCGGAGCATCAAGCGGTAGCCGCGTATATTCGTGAAGTTGGCCGTGTAGACAGCTTAATCGTGGATATTGAGATTTAGTTGTTACTGGTTAACTAGGTAAAGGAACGTAGATCCGCTATTTTGGCGAAAATGGATGGAATCTGGAGGAAAGGGAACCTGGTTCCGCTATTTCACCATTTAGGGCCTCTGGGCAGCGAAGTTGGAGAGAATAGCGTACTCACGTTCCGCAACTTTGGATATTTGCCCGAAATTCGGGAAATAAGGGATCTACGTTCCCTTTCGAACTAAAAAGCATGAGAGTAAGCAGAAGCAGTCCGTCCTCGTCAGAGGGCGGGCTGCTTTTGTTTGATTCCAGTCTAATGTGGCGGTGCAGGTGCAATTACCATGTACGCCTACATCTTCTTTCGATATTCGGAAGGTGACAACTGGGTAAACCCGCGAAACAGCTTGATGAAATAGCTTGTGTGCTCAAAACCAAGCTGTTCCGCGATTTGTTCAATACTCGCATCAGAGGTATCTAATAGCTCGCGTGCGCGTTCCATTTTGGAGCGATTGACGAACTCGACGAAGGTTTCGCCGGTTTCTTTCTTGAACAGCCGGCTGAAATGCGAGGCATTCAGGTTCAGCCGTCCTGCCATTTCCTCCATGCTGGTTCGATCGCCCAGATGCAGCAGGATATATCGCTTCGCCTCGGCAATTTCTTTGCGTATGCTATGAGTACTGAGCACTTGTACGGCTGCTCTTTTATCCGAAAGAAACTGATGCATCCACTCTTCTAGATGATCTAGCGTAACAATTGCGTAAATGGTCTGATGCAGCAGCTCCGCCTTGAAATTCGAGACAAAGTGCTGCATCACGATATATTTGAGTTCCAGCTCCATCACGAGATTAACCATCCAGCTACGAACGGTATCGACAGGGTACCGTTTGGTTCGAATAAGTCCGAACCACTTGGTCATTGCAGCCTGTAGGTCCTCTTCTACACTGCTTTGAATACAAGTTCGGAAATCTTGAACCGCTTCTGAGTAATGAACGAAGAGATCGTCGTCGGTGGCTTCCATGGGCATAACAGGGATGATCTGCTTTTCTCCAGCGTAGAAGCGAAATAGCTTGGCATCTAGCAACGCTTGGATTTGCTTTTTCAGTGACGGCAGATCGTTACAGAGCTCCCCGATATAAAGGGAAATATCGATACGCATGTATCGATGGAAGGCTTGCTGCGCCTGGCGGAGCGCGGTACGGATTTCCTCGTGCACGTTTCTTTTCAACGTTCTGGGGAAGGGGAACAGCAGGATCGCATGCCGTTCATCCAGAGACAGATTAACGCAGCCCTCGGTAGATATGGACTCGTTTAAGGTGTTATCAAGCACGAACTGCACCAAATGAGCTCCACCAAAGCGTGATTCCACATCAACGATTCGCTCGGGTAAGGCTAAGACAGGCAGGTAGCAGCTGCCCTCTCCAAGATGAATGCCGAAGGACGAGGCCTTCTCTGCCCATTCGGACTCATTTAGTACGGGCTGTTCGAGCAAGGTACGCAGGAAGGTAGAACGGATGACAGAGCTGTTCTGTTTCACAACCGCCTGCAGCTTGCGGACGTCCTGCTTCGCGGTTCTTTCCTCGTTCATCTGGGTGCTGAGCGATTGAAGCAGCTCGATGAGATGCTCGATCTGTAAGCTTTCTTTAAGCACATACTCGCTTACATGTAATTTAACGGCCTTCTGCGCGTAGTGAAAGTCTTCATGGCAGGAAAGAATAATCGTTTTTAACTGTGGATTGCTGGAGCGGACCTTCTCCAACAGTTCGATCCCATTCATAATGGGCATTCCGATATCCGTAATTAAGATGTCTGGGTGATGCAGCTCGCAGGCTTCAAGCGCCTCTTCACCGTCTGCGCATGAGGCAACGAGCGTTAGTCCCAAGGTATCCCAAGGGATACTTGAGGTTAAATAATCAAGGATCGGTATATGATCATCAGCGAGCACGACTTTATACATGAGGTTCACTCCTTCTGAAGTCAGCAGGAATATGGAGTTCAATCGTCATTCCTTGTTGCGGCTGGCTGTGAATTTTCATCTCGAATAGATCGCCATAAATTAGTTTAAGCCGTTCATACACATTGGAAAGACCAATTCCTGAAGAGCGTGTGCTATCTAGCATAGCCGATTGCATGACGATCTGCTTTTTGTTGCGTAATAAGCGTTCTTGGAGCTGCTCGAGGGTCACGTCATCCATCCCTATGCCATCATCTTTGATCGTGATGAGCAGGGTGCTGCTCGTTTTCTGAGCACGGATCACGATGGTCCCTTTCCTGCGATTGAAGCCATGCTTATAAGCATTCTCGATAAGGGGCTGAAGGATAAATCGCGGTACTTCCTCCATCAGCAGTTCTGATTCCACATCCACAATTGCGGTAGCCGGATGCCGAATGGCGAAATTCATCAAATCCATATACTGCTTGATCGTTGCAAGCTCAGCGTGTAAGGGAATGAACTCCAGTTGATTGGAAATCATGGCACGAAGCAGGGAAGACAAGGACTCGATGAGTTCTGCATTCTCAGAGTCTTCCTTCATGAGCAGCTTCAAGCGGATGGAGCTTAGCACATTGAAAAGAAAATGCGGATGTATCTGGGCTTGCAGCATTGCGAGTTCTGCATGACGTTTCAGCTCTTGCTCGAGCTTCACATGCTCCAGCATCTCTAGGATACGGTCCAGCATGTTGTCAAACGAGCGCCCAAACTGCCCAACTTCATCACCGCCTCGAATATTGGAGCGAATATTCATGTCGCCTGCTTCTACCTTTTGCACGACAAGACCCAGTACTTTAATCGGCTTTGTAAAACGCTGCAGCAGATAGACAAGAGCTATCAGGAAGCCAGCAGCGAAAAGAATTTGAAGAATAAGTCCTGAATGGTACATGCCAGTAAGTTTTTCCGTTAGTTGCTCATAGGGCGCCACACTAACGAGCTTCCAACCTGCAAAGCGTAAGGGGAGGGCCGTATAAAGTTGATTGGCACCATGTAGTTGAATCATGCCAGCAGGGCTGACTTGGCTTACATCCATAATCGTATGGAGGGATTGCCCAATTAATCCCGTGTTACGGTTCGATAAGATCTGATTATTGGCGTCTAGCAAATAAACATCCTCTGTAAACCCATCGAATAAATCACGAATCGCATTCTCTGACCGACTCACAATTAGAGAAGCAAGTGGTTTAGGCGAGTCGCTGTACAGCATACGTGAGGTCATGAATACATATGGTTTCTCTTGTGCCTGAAGCGGAATGTAGTTCGGTTCTGCGCCAATAAATAGCGTGTCATACGCGGATAGGTTAGCTAACTTAGGAAACCAATCACGTTTCGTGAAGAGAAGCGGGTTCCAATCATAGAACGAGTAATCTGAGTAGGCGCGGCCATCCGTCATTAACAGGGTGAGCAGCAAATCAGGCTTTTCACCTGCGATTTGTTCGAGTCGTGTGGTGATCTGCTTCGCCGCCAGCGGATCCGTTTTCCCATTTTCCATCAAGCCGCGCAACTCAGGATCAAATTGAATGAAATTAGCGATGGAAATCATTTCATCGAAAATATTATAGATCTGGTTCTGAACGATCTGCAGCGATTGGGCAGATTTCTCTTGTGTCTGCTCGCGGATGATGCGTTCAGAATACACGATGGTCACATAAAGCATCAATAGGGTAGGAAATACCAGGCACGCGATCGAGGTAAGTATCAGTTTCTGCCGGAGTGACAGTCTATGGAGATAGAGTAGGAATCGCATGTCTGGATGACCTCCTTAGGATGTTCGCTACACGTTATACATAACCGGCATTCTGGTAATCGGGATTAGCTTCAGGGCCAAAACCTAACTCGCTGCGACGCAGACGGAATTGTTCGACTTGTTCGGCATATTCCGGTTCATCAATGAAATTAAGCGATTCCTCGGGATTGCGGTGTAAATCGAATAGCACTTCTGGCATTGTTTCGCCATAATATTGATACTTCAGATGATCACGTTTAATCATAAGGTTGGTGCCCATAAACTGGGAGATGGTTTCATTGTTCCACCCTTCCCCGTTATTAGCCATGAGTGGGACAAGACTTCGACTATCAAGCCCATCTGGAACAGGGGTCTCTGATAAATCACATAATGTTGCGAACAGATCACATAGATTGACGTTTGCTTCGACAACGCCGCCATTTTGGAACTTCCGTGGGTAACGGATAATTAAAGGAACTCGTGCACTCGCATCGAAAAACTTCTGCTTCTCCCAAATCCCATGCTGCCCCAACATTTCGCCATGATCGCTCGTATATACGATGATCCAGTCATCGAGGTTTTGGCCGGCGTGGGTGAGCGCATCGAGCACTTCCCCATACATGCTATCGATGGTTTCAACCATCCCGTAGTAGGCTGCTGTCGCTCGTCGCAGATCGCGTTCAGTGACATCGGAACCAGCTTTTACTTGGTGTTGGGACAGAAACGGATGATCGAATACTTCTTCGTCCAGGTAAGGATCCACACGATTTAAATAATAATTGAATTTCTCTTCACTCGTGAAGTACGGATAGTGAGGTTGAAGCAAGCTCACCTTCAGGAGCAACGGTTGGGTTTGATCTCTATCATAGTATGGATTGCAGAAAAAATCCTTGATAAACTGCTTAGCTCCCTGCACAGCATACTCATCATGGGATACGCAGAGCCCTTTGCCGACGCCGGCGCGTGTGATTTCTTTGGCATCCGACCATTTCACTTCTGCAAAATTTTTGCGATGAGCCATCGCTTTACCACCGATATAATATGGATTTACTTGGATATCTCCGCTGATCCGTGACGTCCAGCCTTGCATTTGATCCGTTCCGAGATGATGGAGTTTGCCGCTAACGACGGTTTCATAGCCCTCCAAGGCGAACTGCCTTGCGAAGGTCATCGAGCCTGGGGGCAAGTCCTGCCCGAACTTCTCGCATTTGCTTGTACGAGGGAGCTGACCCGACATGATGCATTGGCGGGCGGGGATACAGATGGGGGAAGGCGTGTACGCATTCGTGAACACAACGCCATCCTTAGCAAGCATGTCCATAATCGGTGTTCGTATAACGGTATTGCCCGCCCAACCGGCAACATCAGGGCGATGCTCATCACTCATTAGAAATAGCATATTCGGTTTCTTGTCCATGAATCATCTCTCCTTCGGCGTTAAGATACTTCCTATAATAGTGATTTATGGCGCCGAGCACATTCAACGAATTTTGCAAAAGCCAAAAAAATTCGCGCATTTTTTTTTGCAAATAGAAAAATTCGTTTCATGTATTTCCTTTTCGATGCTCCTATAATGAGCGTATACAACGATGAATGAGGTGATTACATGGAACAAGTGTTAATCAAAAGTGTAACAGAGGCTAAGGGGAGAACAGCTCCACGTTACGCACGCAAGCAATCTTTCTACAATAACATTGCAGGCTATTTATTTATATCACCAATGCTGATTACAACGACAATGCTCACGATTATCCCCATTCTGCTCTCTGCCATCATCAGCTTCACAGATTGGAATTTCATCACAGGCATAGGACACATCAAGTTCACTGGTGTAAAGAATTATCAAGGACTGGTGCATGATGAAAATTTCTTGCGCGCGATCAAAAACAACATCTACTTAATGGGTGTCGTGCCCGTCGCCATGTTCCTCTCATTGGTCTTGGCTGTGCTGATTAATTCAGCAACCTACTTCAAAACCTTTTTCAAAGTCATCTACTTCATGCCTTTCATCTCCAGCTTTGTTGCGGTAGCCGTACTTTGGCGAGTCTTATTTCATCCGAACAGCGGACCGATCAATGGCTTCTTGAAATCGATTGGCATTGCACATCCACCGATGTGGCTGGCTGATCCCAGTTATGCACTCCTCTCCGTGATGATTATTATGGTGTGGGCGTCGCTCGGGTTTAACATGATTATCTTTCTAGCCGGCTTGCAAAACATTCCTAAGGATCTGTATGAAGCAGCCGGAATTGATGGGGCATCGCCGATTAAACAATTTTTCTCCGTCACGTTGCCGATGCTTTCACCAACGACATTTTTCTTGCTGATTACGGGGATTGTATCGTCTTTTAAAGCTTTCGATCTCATTATGATTCTGACAAATGGTGGACCTGCAGGCTCAACGTCGGTGATCGTCTTCTACTTATATGAAACCGCGTTCATTAATTTGAAATCCGGTTATGCATCAGCCATTGGGATGATTCTATTATTCTTCATTCTGTTAATAACACTGATCCAATGGATTGGTCAGAAGAAATGGGTAAATTATTAATCGGGAGGTGATCCTATGCAAAGAATTCGACTATATCGCTCGTTAATCACGCTTGGCATGGCACTAGGAGGCATTATCTTCGTCTTGCCTTTTGTTTGGATGCTTTCCGCTTCCTTCAAGCCGGAGCTAGATGTCCTGACGTATCCCATTCAATGGATTCCACAGAAATGGAATGCTTCAAACAATTATAGCGAAGTATGGGCAGGTGCCCTGCCATTTACGCTATATTATTGGAATAGCTTGAAAGTCACGATCATGACGACACTTTTTTCCCTGCTCATCTCCTGTATGGCGGCTTACGGCTTCTCGAAAGTGGCGTTCAAGGGACGCGATCTTATCTTCGTACTCGTACTTGCAACGTTCATGATTCCGCATCAAGCGATTCTAGTGCCGCAATTCATCATGTTCCGCTGGTTAGGCTTATTCGACAGCCATCTGGGGCTTGTGCTAATCGGCGCTTCGGGCGTGCTCGGTACGTTCT
The DNA here is from genome assembly GCF_013141695.1 of Paenibacillus plantarum. GTDB lineage: Bacteria > Bacillota > Bacilli > Paenibacillales > NBRC-103111 > Paenibacillus_E > Paenibacillus_E plantarum. The sequence goes on along the minus strand of NZ_WHNY01000072.1, from coordinate 54,842 downwards.
TGCTTCGTCAGTTCTTTATGGGCATTCATAACGAAATTATCGAATCGGCCCGGATGGATGGTGCAAACCATTGGGTGACCTTCTACCGGATCACGCTTCCATTAGTGCGACCAGCCATGGCTACGTATATGATCTTACGATTCATCTGGACATGGAATGATTATCAGAATCCACTTATTTTCTTACGCTCTGAAAATTTGTTCACCATTCAACTGGGCATGCGGAAGTTCGCTGACGTGAACGGCGAGTACTTATCTCTCATCATGGCAGCAGCCGTTTCAGCCATTCTTCCTTTATTGATTATTTTCATCATAGGTCAAAAGCATGTCATTGAAGGTGTCGCTTCAGGCAGCGTCAAGGGTTAGCACATTCATACTTAGGGGGATTTATATGATGATGACGAAATGGAAACAAACAGCAATTGGTATGACCGCAGCAGCTGTTCTTCTTACAGGATGTGCATCCAAGGGAGCAGAAGGGAGTTCGAGACCAGCGGCGGAGGGGAAACCTGTTACGATCAAGCTGCATACGTGGAACAATTTGAAGAACGATGGTTTCGATGTCGTCATTGACGCTTTCCAGAAGAAATATCCGAATATTAAGGTGGAGTTCGTGTCCGCTGGCGATAATAATTCATTGGAAGCACTTAAGAAGATTGATCTTGCGGCTGCATCTGCCGAAGACATGGATGTTATTATGCTGCCTGCGTCGAGCTATGTGACACAGCGTGCTGCGCTAGGTATGTTTGAGCCACTGGACTCGTATTTGAGTAAAGATGGTATCAAGATCGACGACGAGTACATGGGTGCAACGCAGTTGAATGGCAAAACCTATGGTATTCCTGGTAAATCCGTTACGCAGTTTGTTACGATTAATGAAAGTCATATGAAGGAAGCGGGATTGACCGTTCCCAAAAGCTGGACATGGGATGACTATCTCGATTACGCGAAGAAAATGACGAAAACCGATGGTGGTAAAACACGCTACGGCACGTACTTCCATACCTTTATTAATTTCACGTACTTAGTTCAATTCGGTCAGTTGCAAAATTCGGGACTTGTCACCGATGACGGGAAAAACGCGAATATCAACACGCCATTTATGCGCAAATCCTTAGAACTGCGCCTTCAAGCGGAGAAAGATAAGACGGCCACGCCATATGCCGAGGTACTAAGCCAGAAGCTGAACTATCGCCCGCAATACTTCAACCAGAATACGAGTATGATGGCTGTAGGTTCTTTCATTATTGCGGAAACAGGCGGTTCGGACGCCGTGCCAGCGAACTTTAAGACCGTCTTTGCACCTTGGCCGACGATGAACAAAGGGGAGCCAAGCGTAACTCCTGTCGGTGGGGACAACTTTGCCCTCTACAATAACTCGAAGCATAAACAAGAAGCGTACACCTTCATTCGTTGGTTCACAACCGAAGGTTTAGTGCTACAGGGACGTTTCATTCCTTCTTGGAAAAAGGCCAATCTTGAGCAAGTCGTTGATCAGATTGTCTCCAAAACGAAAACACCTGCCATGGTAGACAAAGAGTCTTTGCTCTATGTGTTGAAAAACACGGTGGCTGCCAAAGCAGCTACTCCGCTGACGTATCAAGCTGAAGTCGATAAAGTGATGCAAGAGGAATTCGATAAAATGATGCTGAAAAATCAGGATATCGATACGACGATCAAAACAGCGCAAGATAAGATTCAGAAGCTGGTGGATTCGAAGAAGTAGAGAAAGTGGGAAGAGCCTTCGCTGGTGTAGCGGAGGCTCTTTCGCGTTGGTGCATATTAGGAAAGTTGTCTAAGCTCTTTCCGATACACAGAAGGTGCGGAACCGCTCCACTTGTGGAACTGCTTCGAGAAGTATAATGCATCATTGAAGCCGACGGAGGAGGCGACCTGATCGATGGTCATGGCGGTTGTCATCAGTAGCTGCTTGGCCCGTTCCATGCGGATGTTGAATAAATACTGCATCGGAGATAATCCGGTGGATTGTTTGAACATTTTGCACAAATAGGTACGGTGATACCCCAAGCTGCGAGCGAGATGCTCAATGGAGACCGCTTGTGTATACTGCAGCTCTAAATAGCGGACGGCTTGTCCGATCTGGCGTTGGATATCGGTTTCAGCCACTGGCTTGACAGAAATATGGTGCGTGTTCACGCGTCCAAGCTCACGAAGAAGCAGGCGCAGCCAGCCTTCAGCTTCCAGCTCCTCTAACTGAGGGAAAGAGGTATGGCTGAAGCAGGCGCGCAGATGTCGGTAAAAGTGACGAATGGTGCGCGGGTCATTGCCCGATACCACGGCTTGCTGCGGGGAGACCCCGATTTGTGAAAGCAGCGAATCGACGGAGCGACCTGTGGAAGCAACCCAGACATAGTGCCAGGGCGTATCAGCATCTGCCGTATATGAGAATAACTCACCAGGATAAATGATAAACGTGTCCCCGGTGGAGCAAGCGTAGGTACGCTGCCCCATTTCGAAGGTGCCTTTCCCCGAAAGAACGGTGTGGATCAAGTAATAATCGTGAACGGCTGGTCCCATTTTGTGCTGGGGGTGAGGCTTGCCTTCGCCACTGAAAAGGACAGATAGTTCAGGATTGCTATGTAAAGGATTGATGCTTATGTCGAAGTAAGTATGATCTTGATTCATAGGAGCCTCGCTTTTTCTTTTACTCTGAGCGTAATCTAAAAAACTACAAATGTCCATATTGGAGTTGTTTCAATCCATATTTTTCAAAGCGAGCTTGCGCTATAGTAAGGATATAATAATAGTTTGTCTATTGGAGGAGATTCTCACATGTCCAAAATTACTTTTTTAGGCGCAGGTAGCACGGTTTTTGCAAAAAATGTACTCGGTGATTGTTTGCTTACTCCCGCATTACAAGGCTATGAAATCGCTCTCTTTGATATTGATCATCAGCGGCTGCAAGATTCTGCTAATATGCTGAATAACATCAAGAAAACGAGTGGAAGTACGTCCATTATTAAAGCGTATACAGACCGTAAAGAAGCGTTGAGCGGTGCCAAATTCGTAGTAAATGCGATCCAAGTAGGTGGCTATGATCCATGTACGATTACGGATTTTGAAATTCCGAAAAAGTACGGTTTGCGTCAAACGATTGCTGATACGGTTGGCATTGGCGGTATTTTCAGAAACTTGAGAACGATTCCAGTTATGCTGGATTTCGCTGCGGATATACGTGAAGTGTGCCCAGATGCGCTGTTCCTTAACTACACAAATCCGATGGCTGTTTTGACAAATGTCATGAACACGTATGGCGGTGTGAACACAGTTGGTTTGTGTCATAGCGTGCAAACGTGTGTACCGGAATTGTTCAAACACTTGGAAATTGATCAAACTGGTGTGAAAGCGAAAATCGCTGGGATCAATCATATGGCATGGCTGCTTGAAGTGACCAAGGATGGTGTTGATCTCTATCCGGAGATTAAGAAACGTGCAGCTGAGAAGCAAAAAGAGAAACACAAAGACATGGTTCGCTACGAAATGATGCTGAAATTCGGCCATTATATTACGGAATCCTCTGAGCATAATGCGGAGTACCATCCGTATTTCATCAAGCGGAATTACCCAGAGCTCGTGGATCGCTTCAATATTCCATTGGATGAGTATCCGCGTCGTTGTATTGATCAAATCAGCCGCTGGAAGCAAATGCGTGAGGACCTCGTGAACGATGCGAATTTGACGCATGTACGTTCACATGAGTATGCTTCGTATATCTTCGAAGCGATTGAGACGGATGTTCCGTTTAAAATCGGCGGGAACGTCATGAATACTGGCTTGATCACGAACTTACCACGTGAAGCAGTTGTGGAAGTGCCGTGTTTGGTTGACCGTAACGGTGTAACACCTACTTATGTAGGGGATCTGCCACCACAGCTGGCGGCGCTGAACCGCACGAATATCAACACGCAGTTGTTGACGATTGAAGCGGCAATTACAGGCAAGCGTGAACATATTTATCACGCAGCAATGCTGGATCCACATACATCAGCTGAGTTGTCGATGGACGATATCGTCGCGATGTGCGATGAGTTGATTGAGGCTCATGGCAAGTGGTTGCCAGCGTATAAGTAAGAAATTTGGTCGTGGGGATGATGGTCCCCGCGGCCTTTTTTATTTTGATCGTATAAGAACCTGCCTCTCAGAAGAGCATATTGAACTCACCGGGCTGGACGCTACGTCTAACTGGAAAATCTACAGCTAATTTCACGCTTCGCGGGTGAAAATTACGATTAGATGGAAAAACGGTAGTTATTTTTGACGTATCCGCCAGTTTAGCTGAAAAAGGGTGGAATTAACTACATATTTTCCAGTTATTTCAAAATAATGGAGGGGAATTACCGAATTAACTGTACTTTTTCCATTTATTAGCTGATCGGGTAGTGCTCGGCCCTCGTCACAGAGCGGTAACCAAGCTTCAACAGCACAAATAAGAGCGGGTTACCGCTCTTATCATGCATGGTTGAACTGGTTCGACTGGCTTCGCTGGATCGCGCTACCCACCAAACGCATCGCGAAATGCTTCTTTTAAGGTTTCCAACTCGACGTTCCATATAGGAGCGATCTCGGGGCCAACGTGTTCGCCGAACCAATCAGCGAGCAATCGACGATTGCTGCCATTCTCGACGATGAAGGGGAGATTCAGCATCACTTTTTTCACGTAGATCGTTTCAGCGGACTTGAGTTGCTCTGGGGTGAGCCAAATCTTGAGCCGCTTCACTGTTCGATATAGCTCCTTGTTGCATGCTCTCCGAATGGCACGAGCGTTGGGAAGTTGCTGTTTATGTCGTTCACTTTGTTTCTGATACACCATACAGGGATCGACGCTCCTCTCTCTGTTATGTGTATGCACAGAGAGGGCGGAGAGCGACTCGAGACAAGCACCTACAGCGCCCAAGTTCGTGGCAGAAGAGGAGTTGCTCGCTTGGAGTGATATAAGCGCAGGCAGTTATGCAGCATGGTGTCAGTTTACATGCAGGACTACTTCTCCAACACCACAGAATGCCTCACCTCACGCGGCCCCATATGGGTCATCAGCGCCGGAAGCAGCATGCCTCGAACGAGGAAGGTGTCGATGAGAATACCTGCCGCCATGGCGAAACCAAACAGCAGCAGCTCCTGCAACGGCTGCGTCATTAAGACACAGAAGGTCGCCGCCAGCACGATGCCGGCCGAAGAAATGACGCCGCCCGTTAACGCCGCGCCGCGTTGCACAGCCTCTCGCCAAGGATGGCGCTGCGCTTCCTCATGCACCCTAGACACCAAAATAATGTTATAGTCTACGCCTAACGAGATGAGAAAGATAAATGTGTACACGGGCAGACGGTAGCTGAAGGCATCGTGTCCAAATCCGAAATGAAACACACTCCAGACCACTCCCATCGTAGCCGCGTAGGACAGCAGCATGGTAGCCATCATGGTAAGCGCCAATCGCAGGGAGCGGGCCTGCCAGATCAGCATAACGGTAATCAACAAGGTAATGAGTGAGAAAATAACCAGCGTATCCCGCTTATTCATGGTACGGACATCAAGTTGCTCCGCCGTTTGGCCTGCGTAATGCAGGGTGAACTGGCTAGCCTCGAAGCCACTCTGTCCAAGCAAGGTATCGCTATCCTTGCGTAAGCTAGAGATCACTTCTAGCGCAGCTTGATCGTAGGGATTCATTGTCAGAATCAGCTGGAACTTCATCGTATGCTTAGGTAAATTGGCATTCCCAGGAGTTAACTCAGCTTGATTGACCCCAGGTGTTAGAGAACTAATCCCCTCATAGCCACGGATCAGTCCAGTTAGCTTATCCATTTTGCTAATAAAAGCCTCATCCCAAACGATTTCTTTCTTCGAATCCAAAAGAACAGTAACTGGCGCTAATTGCCCAGGAGGGAACTGCGCCTCCAACGTGTCAAATCCTTGTCTAGAAGAAATATCGCTAGGGAAGGATTTCATAAGATTAAACGAGTAGCGCATACCTAGTGTAGATAACGCAGGTGCCACCAAAACGATAATGAGAACAAGAGCGGTTATCCGCGGCTTTGAGGTAACGCGAGTACTGACCCAAGCCCAGAAGCCGCGAGGCTCTTCATTCACAAGAACCGCGTCATCCGTACGTGGAATAAACGGCCAGAAAGCTTTTCGCCCAATCAAGGCAAACATTGCAGGAATCAGCGTCAGTCCACCGAGCAAAATAACCACCATCGCGATGGAGAAGACAGGCGCAAAGTTATGATAGGGCTTGAATACAGCAGCGAATAACGTGAGCATGGCAATGAGCACGGTGCCGCCGCTGAAGAAAATCGGTTCAGCCACGTTGGAGAAAGCTTTCGACATCGCATCGTACTTAGAATCCGTTGTCCGCAGGGCGGAACGATAGCGCGCAATAATAAACAAGCAGTAATCGGTCAGCACAGCGAAAAGCAAGATCATCATGATGGAGAGGGATTGCTTCTCGACGAAAATCCAGCCCATTTTGCCTGCTAAGCCTATGACTCTATCGACAACTGCATACACCATGCCTGCGATAACCAAGGGTAACAAAGCCAACAGCGGTGATCGGTATATGATGATTAAAATGATAAGAATGATCCCCAGTGTGGCGAGCATTAGCACAAAATCGGCCTTTTTGAAGAGCATAATGGTATCGGATGAAATGCCAGCAGGACCTGTGATGTCAAGCTTCATAGCCCCCAGACCTTGCTGCTCGGACATATGACGAATCTGTTCAAGTGTATCGTAAACAGGACCAGATGCCAGATCCTTTTGGAGGGAGACCGTTAACAAGAGCGTTGTACGATCTGCAGAAAATAACAGCTCTTGTTGCGCCGCGGGCATTTGATGAAAAGGAAGAGAACGTGTGACGTATGCCGGTTTCTGATCAGAAGCCAGCCACGAACTGATGCCAGTTATAGCCCCTCGCTCAGCAGTCGTGATCGCTTGCTCGGAGTGGAACACGAGGATGGCAGTTAAGCCGTCCGGGGAAGGATAGGCCTCTTGTAATAACTGTTTAGCTTCTTCAGATAATGTATGGCCAGCTAAGCTGCCTTCACCGCCGCTTTGGGCGACTTCTTTGGAAGATGGCGCAAATGCACTTAATAAAAGGATGGCAGCTAGCCAGCTAATGAGTACGATTTTGACGCCTTTAGCACTGCTAACGAACTGGGCAAGACGTGTTAATGCATGTTTCATGGCAGGTTCATTCCCCTCTCCTAAATCTACTTCAAATAGTAGGAGAGGAATATGAACGGATGATGAATGCAAGATTACATTCGGGGCAGGTGGGCAGTGAACGTAGTCCCTTTACCGAGCTCACTCTGCACATGAATGCTGCCACCATGCAGCTCGATGATTTTCTGAACAATAGATAAACCAAGGCCCGTGCCAGCGCTGGCGCGGTTCCGTGCGCGATCCGCTTTGTAGAATCGGGTGAAAATATGAGGCAGCTCTGACTCTGACATGCCAATCCCTGTGTCGCGCACCACGACAGTGACCTCCGTCTCTGATGACTGAATCGCAATATGTAACATGTCATGAGGACGAGCGTATTTGATGCCATTCGTAATAAGGTTCAGCCAAACCTGATGCAGCAATTGGTGATCAGCCGAGACGTCGGTTTCCGGTAGATCCAGTTCGATGTCGAGCTCCTTTTCCGACCATTGCCACTCCGTATGAATGAGAATTTGGCGGATTTGTTCATCCAGTCGGTACATCGTGCGCTTAACTACATGACTCTCTTTATCTAATGAGGCTAGCGTTAGCAGTTGTTTACTGAGGGAGGACAATCGTTTGCTTTCGTCTAAAATGATATGAAGATAGCGCTCCTTCTCCTCCTCGGAGGTCGTCTGATCCAGTATGGATTGGGCGAAGCCCTGAATCGAAGTTAACGGAGACTGGATTTCATGGGAGACATTGCCCACGAATTCCTGCCGCATAGCTTCTACCTGTTTTAGCGATTGCGCCATGAAGGTAAAATCTCGCGCAAGCTCCCCGATTTCATCCTGACGGGAAACATCCATCTTCATTTCGTAGCTGCCGCCAACAATCCGTTTCGTAGCTTCTCGTAATTTTTTGACAGGCCTCACGATGAATTGGGAGAAAATAATGATAAGAACGATGCTGAATAGGAAGGTAAGTCCGAGCAGGAAAGCCATCAGGACGCGCACGCCGCCGATCTGCTGTTCCAGATTAGGCCGTACAAACAAGGCATACGTTTTCCCTTGTACCTGAACGGGAACACCGATACTGTTGCGCAGGCTATTTTCAAAATAGCCGATAACCATCAGAAGATGACGCTCCTGCAGCATCCCACGGTACGTTTCTCCCGCTAAAACACGCTGAATTTGCTCTGGATCCAACTGCGTATGCTTATACGGCGTTCCATAGAAGGTCCCCGCCATCTGCTCATTCACGACATAAAGCTGGAATCCCATATTGGCAATATGTGTGAAGAATGTCGCAGGCTCGACCTGAGGCACTTCTTCATAAAGTGTGCGAATCTCCGTCGTTATTTTCCAAATTTGTTCCTCGTTCTGATCCCTTAACTTGGCTAGATAATACCAATTCGAAAGAAAGAGAGCGAGCACAGAACTGACCATCGCGATGAGAATAAACGTAACAACGATGCGAAAATATAATGTTTTCATCCTTCCGTCACCTCAAGCTTGTAACCAAGTCCTCTCACCGTCGTAATCATAAAGTCACTTGTTTTCTCATAAAAACGCTCCCGCAGTCGCTTGATATGAACATCGATGGTTCGGCTGTCACCCTCATAATCCGTGCCCCATAGCATTTGAATCAGTTGCTCACGCGTGAAAATGCGTCCTGGATGACTCGCCAATTGGGCGAGCAGCTGGAATTCTTTGAGCGGCAGCAGCAGCGTTTCACCTGCGATCGTGACTTCATAGCTTTTGCGGTTGATGACCGTTTGACCAAGTGTAATCATCTCCGAGGAAACCAGCTGATATCGGCGCAATAACGCACGCGTACGGAAGAGGAGCTCCTTGGGCTCGAACGGCTTGACCACGTAATCATCGGTGCCTGAAGCAAAGCCTCGTTCTTTATCTTCAATCTCACCTTTGGCTGTCACAAGAAGAATCGGAATATCGTAATGCTCGCGGATTTCCGCGCATAGCTCCAAGCCGTCACGCAGCGGCATCATGACATCGACAACGGCGAGATGAATTTGTTCGGTTTCCAGCAGCCTCGAAGCTTGCTCACCGTCACTTGCTTCAAAGACCGCATACCCTTCTTTGGAAAAAAGGAAGCGCATGAGTTCGCGAATATGGGCATCGTCATCGGCGACGAGTATATGTGTTTTCACTGGGGAAGCACCTTCTTCATAAGGAATCATTTGAGCTTGGCATCAGTGTAAACGAAAAAAAACCTTAATGCCACTTCTGATATCGAGGCGTCTGTGGATGACGTTTCGAGAAGCAGAAGAAGCTTAAGGTAAAGCTCGAATAATATCAGAACCCGTGAGGCCATTTAATAGACCTCGATATAGCCGATCATTGGACCATTATGCGCCATATCCGTATGCGTCATGCAGATGAGGCGATACGTCCCCGCTTGGTTGGCGGTAAAATGAACGATGGTTTCTTTGCCTTTTTTGATCTCACCGGAGATATTGAGTCCTTCGATGAAAAAGGGGTGGCTCTCGCCATTGATGCCAAGGATGCTAAGTTTGATATGCTCGCCTTTCTTAACAGCAATGGTGCCAGGGTCCCAGCGGTAAGCCTCGATGGTTTTGCCATCAGCTGTGGTGGATTTGAACTCCCCCACAACCATGTGTATGGTGCGTTCTGCCGTGGGTTCGGCGAAGGTTGGCAGGATGCTTGCTCGATTCACATACAGCCATCCAATGAGAAGGATTAGAAGTGCGGCTGCTAGCTGATAGAAATGCTTGCGTTTGACAATCCATACTCGGGACATAGGGTCCGCCTCCTGTACAAGGGTCTTGTACATCTTATGCGGGGGCTTGTCAGCGCATGAATTGGAATTGCAAGTGCAAGTGCAAGTGCAAGTGCAAGTGCAAGTGCAAGTGCAGTGCTCCTACCACCAGGTGGTAGGATAGGAGGTGCGTGTTGCCCGGTGATACCCGAGGGCAACGAGCACGATCAGCGCTGCGCCGAGCAGCACCGGCGTGAGCAGGAAGCTCCAGCTGGCGCCGGTGAGCATCACGAGCAGCGGGTCGGCGCCTGCGGGCGGATGCAGCGTGCGCGTCAGCTGCATGAGCGTGATGGCGGCGCCGACCGCGAGGGCGAGGCTCCACGCGTGCACGCCGAACGCGGTGAGGGCGACGAGCCCGACGAGCGTGCTCAGCACGTGGCCGCCGATGAGGCTGCGCGGCTGCGCGAGCGGGCTCTGCGGGAGCGCGAAGGCGATGACGCAGGAGGCGCCGAAGGGCGCCATCAGCAGCGAGGTGCGGGAGAGGTCGCCGAGCAAGCTGCACAGCAGGATGGCGAGGAAGCCGCCGATGCCGGGGATGAGTTTGATGAATAGGGGAGAGAGTTGTAGTCGAAGACGAGTGAACATGTGGGGTGTGCCTCTTTTCATTGTTGTTTTCCCATTTCTTTCATGGATTTCTCATTTTCATATGGTATCATGAGTTTATGTATTTGAATAACGAATGATTATGATATCTGATATTTGATAATCCGATGGGTGGTGTGTTGGTTATGCTGGAACAACTGGATGGACGAAGTATGAAAACCTTCGTTACGGTCATGGAGGAGAAGAGCTTCAGTAAAGCCGCTCAGAAGCTCGGTTACGTTCAATCCACGGTGACGATGCACATTCTTCAGTTGGAGCAGACCTTAGGACAGGCGCTTTTTACACGGTTGCCGCGCGGGGTTGAGTTGACAGTGGCGGGCCGAGAGGTGGCGCCTTTTGCCTATCGATTCTTGCAGTTGGGAGAATCCTTGCAGGAGAAACTAACGGGCTTGCAGGAGCCCAAAGGCGTGGTGCGCCTGCGCGCCTTGGAATCGTTCTGCGTGCCGCATCTACCAATGATGCTGCCGACGTTGTTCGAGCGCTTTCCACTCATACAGCTGCAGCTGGAAACGGGCTTTCAACGCGACATTGTTCAGGAGGTATCGGCGTACCGTGTGGACTTAGGCATCGTGCCGCGTGATCCCAAGCTGCGAAATCTCACTTTTATCCCGCTGCTCGTGGATGAATTGGTGTGGGTGGGGGCTCCTGCGCTAGTGAAGCGCATCGAGCTGGAGGGCTGGGAAGCGTTGGCACAGACACAGGTCATCGGCTTTGGCAGCCGCTGCATTTATCAATCATTGGCCTCTCAGGTACTGATGACGGACAAAGGGCTTGCTACTTTTACCGAAATGGCCTTCGATAGTACGGAAATGCTCAAACAGACGATGATGTGCGGCATGGGCCTCTCCTTGCTGCCTGTCACTTCCGTTCAGAAAGAGCTTGAAGCGGGTCAGTTGCTTCGCGTTGAGTCGGAGACAGCGATTCCGTTGGAACATGGGCTGATTCACCGTGCCGGCAAAGAGCTCAGCGCACCTGTGGAAGCTTGTAAATCGCACATATTGGCGTATTTTAACGATGAGTTGCATACAAGTAGAGGATAGCGGCCTGTCTATGATAGAATGTGGATGGGATTAGAAAAGGCAACACGTACAAGTTAGACCTCATAGGGGAAGTATTAGGCATTTAACAGGAAAAACTACAGCTAAATATGAGGATTTCAACGGCAGAATTAGAATACATGGAAAATATCCAGCTATTTTGTGGATTATAGGTAATTTCGAGTGGAATAGGCGAATTTAGATGGATAAAATCCAGCTATTCTCTTTCTTTTGATCCTATGGGCCCAATTAGATGTACTTTTTCCAGCTAAGTAAGTAGCGAATGTAAGGGAAAGTGAAACGAAGAGAGGGTTACGCATGCATGATTTGATTCAAAGTGTTTTGGTATATTTGGAAGGCTTGGGGTACTGGGGGATTTTCCTTGGACTTATGCTTGAGGTCATTCCAAACGAATTGCTTTTAGCCTACGCAGGATATCTCGTATCCAAAGGTCAAATTAACTTCGTAGGTGCCATGCTTTGCGCAGTCGTCGGGGGAACTTTGGCTCAAATCGTGCTATATTGGATCGGGCGTTATGGTGGCAGGCCTTTTCTGGAGAGATATGGCAAATACCTGCTGATCAGCAAGCATCATATCGATGTAGCGGAGAGCTGGTTTAATCGGTATGGTACGGGGATGATTTTTACAGCGAGATTTATTCCGATTGTGCGTCATGCGATCTCATTGCCAGGCGGTATGGCGAAGATGCCTTTGGGGAAATTCTCCCTTTACACGGCGTTAGCTTTAGTTCCTTACTCGTTTCTGTATATTTATTTGGGTATGAAATTGAAGGACAACTGGGAGACGATTGGCGAGTACGCAGGGCCTTATATTAAACCATTGATTATCGCTGCGATCGTGCTAACGCTCTTGTATGCGGGCTATCAATTTTATCTCAAAAGAAAAAAGAAAATCTAGTAAGGTTGATTTGGCGGTTTCGCCTGCTTTTGATACAATGAAAGAGAAATAGGATGATCCTGGGAGGATGACAACGATGGGTGCAAATCTTGCTAGTAAACTAGGTACAGGCTTGAAGCCGAAACAATTTATCGAAAGTATGGAAAAAAATAAAGAGCAATTTTTAGCGTATTATGATGGCTTTGCTTGGGACAATGAAGAGGATAAGGAATATTTCGAATCCCTTAACAATCGCGATGATCTTCGCTGCTTGATTATTGCTGCTGACTGGTGTGGTGACGTTGTTCGCAACGTGCCTGTTGTTTTCAAGGCTTTGGAAGATAGCGGCGTTCCAACTGAGGTTCTCATTATTGAGCAAAATTATGATGTGATTGATCAGTTCTTAACAGGCGGCGGACGTGGGATTCCAATCGTCGTATTTACGGATACAGGCGGCTTCTCGCTTGGGCACTGGGGACCTCGTCCGAAGAACGTGCAAGCGGTTATGACGCAATTCAAGAAAGAAAATCCAGATCGCGATGCGGCAGATTATAACGAAAAAATTCAAGTAGCCAGAGCCGAAATGGGCCGTCAATATGGCGAAGGTAACGGATATCATGCTGTTATTGTGAAGGAACTTCGTTCATTGATCGAGTCGTTCTAAAAGGTGAGGGTGGCATCACGATGATCAACATTCAATCCTTCGTCCTGGGTCCGGTTCAGACGAACGCGTACTTACTCTCGAATCCAGAGACGAATCAAGGTATTATTATCGATCCCGGTATGAATCCGAAGTCGCTGATTAAGAAAATTGCCGACATGGATATCGTGGCGATTCTACTGACGCATGCGCATTTCGATCACATCGGCGGCGTCGACGAGATTCGTAAGCTCAAAGGCTGTCCGGTGTATATTCACGACCTGGAAGCCGATTGGCTGACGAATCCGAAGAAGAACGGCTCCGCGCGCTGGCCTGAACTTGGGACTTTAGTTGAGACGGACCCGGCAGAGTTCGCGCTGGATGAGGGGCAAGTGCTGGAGTTCCTGGGCATTAAGCTCAAGGTGTTCCACACCCCAGGCCACTCGCCGGGAAGCGTGAGCTTCTTGTATGAGAAACACCTGTTCAGTGGTGATGTGTTGTTTAAACTATCGGTCGGTCGTACCGACCTGCTTGGTGGAGACAACAATACCCTGCTGGATTCCATCCAGGATAAGTTGTTCCTGCTGGATGACGACGTCATCGTCTATTCGGGGCATGGCGCCAAGACGACGATTGGCTTCGAACGTGAGAATAATCCATACGTGTAAGGCGATTAGGACTGCTCCCTCTGATGAGGGGGCGGTCCTTTTTTGTATGGAGTCGGAACGAGCACCACCAGAGGCATGAAATCGGAAGGGCATAAGTGTTAATCGTATTGTAGTGATGAAAAACATCGTTAAAGTTGCGGAAATGTGGGAGAAAAGCGATTAATCGCGCTGTAGTGATGAAAAACATCGTTAAAGTTACGGAAATGGGGGAGAAAGGTGATTAATCGTGCTGTAGTGATGAAAAACATCGTTAAAGTTACGGAAATGGGGGAGAAAGGTGATTAATCGTGTTGTAGTGATGAAAAACATCGTTAAAGTTAAGGGACGCATGAATAAGTAATTGGCAGCAGTGGATAAATGCTTGATTAGTATGTTTTTCCGCTCATATGCTCGTTCGCCCATGACACCCACCCAATTTATTTATAAACTGGGTATTTACCGTGTGCAACGTAGGTGCTTCCCCATAGACTGATGTTGTAAGCTATTCACCCAACTTCAACAATAACCTTTGAGTTAAACAGTAAGCCTGTGTAAGTCCCTTTTGGGAAAATATGAAGGAGGTGCTCTTCCATGGAATATGTTAAAGTTCCGAATTACCCAATGCAACCAATGCCAATGCCAATGCCAACCCCGATGCCAATGCCTATGCCTACACCGCTTCCAGCGCCAGCGCCAATTATGCAACAACCGATGCACAATAATATCCACTTGCACGCGTCCTACCAACAAACTGAATTTGTGTTCCCGAAACCGGTTCACACGCAAGCAGTTGCTTGTCCTCCGAAAAACAATTCGGCCGCAAGTATCCTAGTACTTTTCATTTTGTTAGTAATTATTACGCGTAGCATTTGTAGATATTAATTGACGGATTGCTCGGGTAAAAAGAGAGGTAATCCCACCGGGCCTATAGGGCTTGGTGGGGTTGCCTTTTGTTTTATGTAGACAAAACTATCAAAAGGAGTTAACATAAGCATGCTTTAATAATTTCATATGTTCTAAATAAGGGTGTAAGCATACTATACAGATGCTTGCTTAAAAGGGAAGTTCGGTAGAAGCCGACGCGGTCCCACCACTGTACTTGCAGAGTAACTCTTTCATATGCCACTGTCTTGTTTACGAGATTGGGAAGGCGAAGAGAAGCGATGACGCATAAGCCAGGAGACCTGCCTTTATTTATTGGATGTATCTACTTCCTTGGGGGTGGGGATTAGGTACTAAGAGTATGCTGCTCACATAAAGCTTATTTGTTTTGTGTGAAGTATGTATTTCCTGATTAAAGTTGAAGTCACCCTAGTAGTTGAGGGTGGCTTTTTTTGTACCCCTTTATGCAATTTAATAAGGGAAAGAGGAATGGGAAAATGAGTTATCGTTATGTACCAAAACGAGTTATTGCACTTATTATGTCTGTTATGCTTTTATTTTCTTCGCTTGGTGTTTTAATAGGACCGAGTAATCAAGCCGTTGCTGCTTCAAGTACTGGGCCAAGTTCAATCCGAGAATGGCTCCCAGCACCAGGCCAATTCACGAATGAAGCGGGTTGGGGGGGCACTGGCGATATAAACGTCAAATGGACGAATACGCCTGGGTCTGCTGGTGTTTCTTTGGGCGCATTTGGTGGAAGCATCGTGTTTAAATTTGATGATCCTATCCAAAATAGTTCGCTGAACCCATATGGGGTTGATTTTACAGTATTCGGCAATGCTTTTGCTGGCAATGAAGAACCAGCAGGTGTCGCTGTTGCACAGGATGATGGGACAGGCAATCCAGGCCCTTGGTATTATATTGCAGGGTCAGAACACTATGAGGATAGTACCATTTGGGATTACCAAGTTACGTATACGAATCCTGAACCGGAGTTTACCACTGCAAATGGTGTAAAAATACCTTGGACTGATAATAAATCTGTTAGTGGGAATGTTTATACTAACACTTATCATAAGCATTCCTATTATCCGATACCAGCTAATTATCCCAGTGCACCGATAGGTTTTAACAATCTGTCTCAAACTTATACAGGTGTGAAAATTAGTGTAAAGAAAAACGCGTTCGGATATCCGGATACGCATGCCAACGGCAATGCACCCTATGATGTACCTGTAAATCCTTATTTAACGTCACCAACCAAAGGTGATCCCATAGATATTAGTTGGGCAGTTGACAGCTTAGGTAAGCCTGTCAGCTTGAACAGCATAAGTTACGTTAGAGTGTTTAACGCTGTCCAAATGGATGGTGGTGCATTAGGAGAAATCGGTGCTGAAATTACATCCTTGCAAAGAGTCACAGCTAATCAATCAGTTAGCGAAACAGCAGATCTTTCAAGCATCGTTTTATCAGGGACAAACGTAGATTCTTCAGTAACGAAGCAAATTACCGTAACAGCAGGTGTGTATGAGTATAACGATATTCTCATTAACGCAGATAAGATTAAATTAACGGCTAATGGAACAGCTTCAAATATATTTATTAATAATAAAAGTGGTACGACAGGTACGCTAATTGATAAAGAAATCCCATTGAGTGAGACAACGCCCAAAATCGTTAGAGTTATTGCGCAAGATGGGCTTAATACGCCGAAAATATACTATTTGAGCATCCGAAAAGGACTCGAAGAAGTTAATAAATCATTTCTAAATGCGGCCATCACGAATGTTGATAACATGCAAAAAGGAAACTATACGGACGCAAGCTGGCAAGCGTTGCAAAATAGTTTGGCAGCCGCCAAATTGATCTCTGCTAGTTCAACTGTCTTACAAGATCAAGTAGATGTCGCCTTATCTGACTTATTAGCAGCAGTTCAAGGTTTACAAATCAATGCTCCACCAGAAACACCGCAACAACTAACAGTTTCCGTTAGCATCAGCGGGTATAGCGCCGTAGCGGGCAAATCAGTTACCCTAGCCAAGACGGATACGCAAGTTGAAGAGGGGAAAACCGCTGCCTATGCGATCAATAAATTAACGAGTCATTTAAACGTTATAAATACAAGTGGCAATTTCATTACGAGTATCGGTGGTTTGGCAATTGGAGATGGTGGGCCGAAAAGCAGTTGGATGTACCTAGTCAATGGCCAATTTGCTGATGTAGGTATTGCTGACTACGTGTTAAAGAGCTCGGATATCATTACGTTAGTCTACACAGATGATTACGAAGAAGATATTACTAAACTAGCCGATAAAACGGCATTAAATTCAAAGATTAATGAATTAAAAGAAGTTACACAGGGAAATTACACAGAGGCAAGTTGGTCAGTGTTTCAAAAAAGTTTGACGCTTGCCAAAGAAGTAGCAGCGAATAGTTATGCAATTCAATATCACGCTACTAGTGCCCTATCCAAACTGACTTCAGCATTTCAGAGTTTGGTTACAACAACCTCTCCACCTGAGCAACAAACCATTTCAGTCTCATTTACATTAAATGGACATAGTGCGGTAGCTGTAGGGAAAGATGTTTCCTTACCGAAAACGACTATTCAAGTGGAGTCAGGGAAAACCGCTGCTTATGTCATATTCAAAGTTTTAACTGAGGCCGGGATTCATTACGAAGGTAATGGCGGGAGCTATATTTCGAAAGTCAAAGATTTAGGTGAGTTCGATGGTGGACCGAAAAGCGGATGGTTGTACTCCGTTGATGGTGTTGATCCAAATGTAGGTATAGCTAGTTATATTTTGACCAAAAATGCTGATATTGTTCTGCGGTATACGGATAATTTCGAACTAGAGAATCCAACAACACCTGGTGGTGGTACAGACGGTCCTTCTGGTGGCAATCCATCGGCTGTTGAAATTCAGACTGCCATTGATGCTGCCTCCAATTATTTTACATCGAAAGCAAGTGGCATAAGTTCAGAATGGACTGCGATTGGTTTAGCAAGAACAGGACACAAGCTTCCAGAAACGTACTATCATAAATTACAAAACAACGTAACGTATAGCCAAGGTGATTTCTCGTTAGTTACCGATTTAGAGCGTACAATTCTAGGAATTACTGTTTCGGGTGGCGATGCTACGAATGTCTCAGGTATCAATTTAATTGCTAAATTGTACAACAGCAACAAAATGACCGACCAAGGCATTAACGGCGTAGTGTTCGCATTATTAGCACTTGACTCCAAGAATTATTCGGTACCACAAGACGCTATATGGACTAGAGAAGTACTCATAAATGAAATCATCTCCAGACAGCATGCAGATGGAGGCTTTGCTTTAAGTAGTGGAGCGAGTGACCCAGATATTACGGCGATGGTATTAACAGCACTTGCACCTTACGTAGACAATCAAGCATTGTTGAGTGCGAATACGATTACCAAAACAATAAATTGGCTGTCCCAACATCAAGAGTCTAACGGCGGTTACCTTTCCTGGGGGGTGGATAGCAGTGAGAGCGTATCACAAGCTATTATTGCTCTTACGTCCAATCAAATCGATCCAACGAATGCGAAGTATACGAAAAATGGTGTAAATCTACTTGATAAACTATTTCAATTCCGTTTGGCGGATGGAAGCTTCTCGCATTCCACGGAGATGCGATCCAATGGTATGGCGACAGAACAGGCTCTCCAAGCATTAGCAGCGTACAAGTTATATAAAGAAGGCAAAGGTGACAGATTATACGATTTCACTAAAGCATTGCCTGGGTTGGATCAGGTCTCTTCATCACCTGTGAGTATTAGAGTTGAGGGACCAGAAGGACGGATTGCTCAAGGGACTGTCACCGCAGCTACTCCTTTGCAAGCACTTGATTCTTTAGCTACTGCTAAAGGTATTGAAGTAAAGAAAGAAGTAAAATGGGGCACGCTTGATTTAAATATTGCAGGGATACATTCCAGCTTCTATGGGGATGAAGATTACGGTTCATGGGATTTTGCTATCCATAGAGGGAATAAATGGCTTACTTCTTACCAAGGCACAAGCGATCAGATTATTTTAAAAGCTTCCGATGAAGTTATATTCTTTTATAATAATTATGCAACAATGCCGATTGATTCCATATCAATCGAACCAGCTAAAGGAAGTACGGTCTATGAGGATGTTAACTTTACTGTTCGCGTGAATAAAACGGAAATGGACTATAGTAATTTTGGATTAACTCCTGTTGCTGCAGCCGGCGTTAATGTTGCTATCTACACATCTACAGGCGATCTCGTAAGTTCTCAAAAGACAGATGCTCTGGGGGCAACAGTCTTCGGACATTTGCCAGCAGGGAACTATACGGTTTCTATTTCTGATTATGTAGCGAATAGCGCGCCCAACGTTGTTCATACTACGATACCTTTACAGGTACAAGTAGGACTTGCTCCAACTAACGTTCCATTACCGACAGGGGATAATCAACCTACTATTGAGATTCCAGCGGGTAATCAAGACTACATTATTCCAGTTACGGACACGGATGCTGCTAAAGAAGTGACTATTCAAATTCCAGATGATAGCCAATCTAAAGTTTATGTCAGTCTACCTACGGGCAGCAGCTTGCCACAAATTAAGGCTGTCAAAGGCAATGTCACCATGGTTATTCCTCAAGGAGCTCAGGTGACAAGCGGTGATACCCAAGCCGTGGAGCTGGTTACTTCAAAGAATGCTAATGATGCTGGTGTAAATCATAATGTAAGTTCTCTGGTTACAAGCGGGAAAAAGCTGGATTCAGTTGATCAGGTCATTACGATTGGCGGCGGCAGTATCGGCATAACATTTGACCAATTTGTTACTGTGTCTTTCGCTGGAATGAAAGGCAAGGAAGCAGCTTATATTCAAAATGGCGTTCCGAGTGTCATTCAGAAGTTTGCTAGTGATACAGCAGGAGCTGCCAGCGGCAAAAATGAATATGCTTATGACAGTGGCAATGATTTAATTGTAAAAACCAAACATTTCACGGATTTTGTTGCTTATACTTCAAGTGCGATTGCAGTAACTCCGAATCCTGGTGGTGGCTACACGCCTCCTGTTACGAAGCACGTAAAGCTCTCCGTTGATAAGCTTACAATAAGTAAAGGGTATGTTATTCCTGAAGTAAGTGTTGAATTACAGACGGGTGATACGGCCTGGAGCGTCTTAAAGCGGGTGCTCGATACACGCGGAACGGTATATAAATTTAAATGGACCGAAGAGTATGGAAGTGTATACGTTCAATCCATCGATGGCGATGGCGAGTTCGACCATGGCAGCAAAAGTGGATGGATGTATAATGTCAACGGAACTTACCCAGGTATTGGGGCAAGTAACACCGTCCTTAAGGATGGCGACAGCGTTCAATGGCGTTATACGACAAATTTGGGTAAAGATTTAGAGAATGAAGTGATTAAAAAACCTACGATTGTAACACCTGTGATTAATTCAGGGGATAAAAAACCAGTTATCGACGTTCCAGCTACAATTGAACAAGATTATATTTTAAACATCACCAAGGAACTGCAGGACAAAGAATTAATCACCATTAACATTCCTAACGTCACTCCGAAAATTATTCTTAATTTGGATGATGTGAAAGACGGCATTCCTGCGATCACCGCAATTAAGGACGATATCAGCCTTACGATTGATAAAGGAACTGTGTTGAATTCGGGCGATAGTAACGTCGGAATTTTGACAGCTTTGAATGCGGTGGATAAGGATCTACAAGAGCTTGTGAACAAAGGTTTGAGCAGCGCGAACAAGAAATTGGTGAAGCTACATCAAGCTTTTGCCATGGGAAATACCAGTAAATCCGTTCTGTTCGATCGACCTGTAACCCTTGTGTTGAAAGGAGCTAAAGGCCAACAAGTCGGATTCATCGAAGGCAATGCGTTTACGCCAATTGAGATTTATGGAACAGAGGCTGAAGGAATCGAAGCAACAAAGGGTAAAGAAAAGATCACTTACGCTTTTGTACAAGATAACAATTTGATCATTAAAACGAACCATTTTACGAGCTTTGTTTCGTATACGAGTAGCGAAGGAACGGCTGTGGCGTTTGATTTAAACAAGCTGTACAACGATGTTAAATCAATCTCCAACTGGGCTCTCGACGCGATTCGTGAAGCGACTCAGAAAGCTTTGGTTGAGGGCAGCAATGGCCAATTTAGTCCTCAAGCTACGGTAACCAGAGCAGAGTTCACGAAAATGCTAGTAGGTGTCCTTGGGCTGGATGTGCAGACAGTTAAGGTTATTAACTTTAAGGATGTTGCACAGGATGACTGGTTCTATACGTACGTGAACGCTGCGTATAAAGCAGGTCTTATCACAGGAACCAGCGCGGATCAGTTTAGTCCAAACGAGAAGCTGACGCGTGAGCAAATGGCGGTTATTATGGTTAATGCACTTAAGCTTCCAACTGCGGGAAATGCGTTAGCAATCGACGATTTGGAACAAGTATCCGATTGGGCTAAAGCGAGTGTGCAGAGCGTGATTGCACAGGGGCTAATCTCAGGATGGGATAACCGATTCCACCCGATAGATGAGGTAACTCGTGAAATGGCAACGGTTGTTGCGATGAGAGCTTACCATTCTATAAATGATCCGAAGTAGGAAGTGAAAAACAGCACCCCCATGGTTATAAAACCAAGGAGGTGCTGTTTTTATTTCACGAAACTAACCCATACTTTTCTTTTATACGATCTAATTTTTCAAGCATAGGCCTTGCTAGGAAATACAGGAATATGACAGTTGCTATGGCATGAATCAAATCGAAGGGAACTCCTCGGATACATGCAAGTATAAGCGCGCCAATTGTGGGTTTGGACCCTGTCATCACGACGGAAGAGAAATTCATGATGATTCCATAAATGAGAAATGTTGCCGATCCTCCAAATAGACAAAGAGCAATTCTGTTTCTTCGTAAAATGCCTTTTTTGAACAGTGCTCCAGCAAGAAATCCAATGATCCCGAAAGCGAACATCTGCCAGGGTGTCCAAGGCCCTTGACCAAAAAAGTAATTCGATACAAAACCAGTGACTGCACCGACTAGAAAGCCGGTTTCAGCCCCTAATGCGATGCCGGAAAGAATAACAATCGCAACAACGGGTTTAAATTGAGGAACCATGAAGAATGCCATTCTGCCAGTTACGCCAATCGCACATAGCACGGATATGACCACAAGCTCTCTTGCCTGCGGTTTTCGCCCCTCGAAAATCATCATGAACGGCAGCAGGGTTTCCAAAATGATAAGCATGCTAATAAAGTAGTATTTTCTATCGTCCAGATAATAAATACCAAACCAAATGGTTAACGGTATTAATAAAAGAATCATGAGCATGGCAGTCAATGTGCGTTTGGAGAGACTTCTGTGTTCGACTGGTGTTTGCTCATTGGGGGCTGATACGGTTGAACTATTGCTATGTTTACGGAATGATGGAGGTATGTTCACCTTTGGTTTCGTGTCAACATTCTGCATTTCTTCCTTGCCATTAAAGGCCTTAATGATGTCATTGGTTGTAATGGCTTTTGGAATCAAATCTCTGGCCATTCGGCTTGCAGAAGTCGTATAAAAGCTATTTCCAGCAAAGAATTCCTGTGGATTGCCCTCGGATACGATCGCCCCGTCAAAGAACATCGCACACCTGTCAGCAAAGCTAGCGCAAAACTCGATATCATGACTGACCATAACAATGGTCGTTCCTTGTTGTTTTAAATTGGTTAAAATTTCGGCAAATATCAATTTATAATGTGCGTCTAGACCTTTCGTCGGCTCGTCCAACAGAAGAATGGAAGGCTGAAGAAGTAAGATCTTAGCAAGAGCGGCACGTTGTTGCTCCCCTCCAGACAAATCATAAGGATGACGGTCGAGAAGTTCTTGTAACATGCACAATTCCGAAACTTCATCAACACATTGTTGCCTATACGCCATGTCCAGCTTGCTGCCGGATAGCATTTCCAGAAGATCAGCTTTAACTGTTTTTTGTACAAAAAGCGCCTGTGGATTTTGAGGGAGAACGCCAAGGAGTCCATTGAATTTCTCACTGTCCGAATACTTGTCAATGGGCTTCCCATTCATCAGGACAGTTCCACGATAATGTTTGCGAAGTCCGGATATGAGAGAAAGGGTGGTTGTTTTACCCGTTCCATTACCACCAACAATCGCATAAATTTCACCTGGACATGCACGTAAGCTCAGGCCTTTGACCACATCAGGGGAATTTTTTTCATATTTAAACCATACTTCGTTTAGCTCAATCGCCGGTTCTGCCCTTCGCACTGGAATGTCAGCAGTTCGTATATCTTTCGTGAATGGTTGATTCTGAGCAAGTACATGCAAGAATTCTCTTCCCTCACGGACTGTAAGGGGGCAAGGGAGCTGGTTCTCAATTCTTGCATACACACGCATGGGAGATGGCATCGCATAAAACATGTCATGCTGCATATCCCGAAGTTGTTCGCCGACTTCCTTCGGTGTTCCAGATATGAGGATTTCACCATGATCCATCACAATTGCGCGATCTGACAGCGGCAGGACTTCTTCGAGTCGATGCTCGGATATGAGAATCGTGACCCCAAGTTCTCGATTGATTTTCCCAATGGCAGCTAGAAATTCTGCTGCAGCAATAGGATCGAGCTGACTGGTAGGTTCATCCAATATCAATATTTTCGGCTGCATGGTCATAATGGAAGCAAGATTCAGCAGCTGTTTCTGACCGCCTGATAGTTCGGTAACCGATTTATGAAACCATTCCTGTATGCCGAAAAAGCTTGCCATTTCCGCAACTCGTCGACGAATTTCTAGTGTACTGTATCCAAGACTTTCAAGTCCAAAAGCAAGCTCATGCCAGACCTTGTCTGTCACAATTTGATTGTCAGGAGATTGTAGCACATAGCCGATTTGAGCGACTTGTATACGTCTGTCTAGATGTTCAAGGGGCATCCCTTCAAATAAAATCTCGCCACTTCGTGCTCCGTGCGGTGTAAGATCTGTTTTCAAATGTCTTAAGAGGGTTGATTTGCCGCAACCTGATTTACCACAGATGGTAATAAATTCACCTTGTTTTATAGTCAAAGTGACGTCATGCAACGCATTCCCAGGGGATCCAGGATAGGAGAATGTTAGTTGTCGGATTGTAAAGACTTCCATTTGATATCCTCCGAAATATTAATAATAAGCGGTATTGCGCATAGGAATGCATAAGTCGTAAAGACACTGATACTGTAAATCGAAAGCCCTACACCTCGCATGGAAGGGAAGTATCGGAAATACATAGCCTTCGTAACAGCTCCTATCAGGAGATAACCTCCGCTTACAACTAGAGCGATTAGTGCAGTTTTGTCGCGGCTATCCCATGTAAATATTGAAAATGCGGTTCTTCCCTGTAATCCGTACCCTCGGCTTTTCATCGAATCAGCTGTTTCAATGGCATTCTCAAGCATCCAGGTCACCATGATAGATAGAATCCGAATACCTTGCTTGATTCTACGAATGAGACTACCCGTGGATACATCCCGCCCAATACATTTTTGTGCATTGGAAACGATGGTAAGTTGAGCCTTAAAGCGGGGTACAAAACGCAGTACCATCGAAAAAATGAGCGACAATGCTGGAATTATTCTCCCAAACAAATAAATAAATTTATCCGAGGTCATAACAGCGTTATAGCAAGAAAACCAACAGATAACGGAAATGAACATGGTTGCTGCTGCAAGGCCATAGGTAATAGATTCCAGGGTTAGCGGATTACCGTTATGCAAGTACGTTAATATCGTAACCCCTTCGTGATTAAAGGCAGGATTAATAAGCGCAGTTAGGATAAGAAAAGGAAGCATATAGACGAAGTTGAACTTGATTGCTTTCTTTCCGTTCAGATAGATGGAATAGGCAAAGGCCAAGCTAAGGGAAATAACTAGGCTTACTGGATGCATGAAAATCATGGAGAACAAGATGACGAATGTGAAATAAAAAAAGTTAATCAGGGGGTGGTAGCTTGAAAAGGAATCCCTCATTGCTTGCCACCGCCAGTTGAATTATATGTATCCCCAACGTCACGTCCTAAATCGCACGTGTATACCCACTCAATGACATCGCCCTGTTTCAGTTGATACCGACTAGCTCCATAATTAGGGAACCACCCGTTTACTTTATACATCCAACCGGATAGCTCTCCACAATCAAATTCATATAGATTATGGATACCTTCAATATAGGCTGAATTGTAAATAGGGGTATTCACAAATTCCATATGAATTTTATTCTTCTTCATCTCTCTTTGTAGGACGTTAAATACGGATTCTCCCTCATAGAAAGTAACCTGTTGTGATTTGAAAATAATGCCATCTTTCGGCACAAGCTCAACCTTTTCAGGATCAAGCAATTTCATATTGTTGAGAATCGTTAGGCAGCTAACCGAAAGCGTGACTGTCATTTGTTTGTCAGAAATTTTGGTGTTCTGTGGTTCGATAGGGAGTGGTTTCCCCTCAGGAACAGGATCGGTAAGGTACTGGTCTTTACCTGTCTTGGGGTCAAGCTCCATCGCTTTGGTTGGCGTAGGTTTGGTTCCATCAGGTGCAGTTGGCTTTGGCGTTTCCTTGTTCAACGGTGTAGCACCCTGAGTCGCAATAGGCATGGGTTTTTCCGTCACTGCCGAAACAGGTGGAGATTCTTGGTCTTTCTCCGACTTGGGGGTATTTTCCACAGTTGGAGTTGAAGACGGTTGAGATAGGGCAGGAGTGCTTGACGTCGTCACGGCTATATCAGAAGAATTAGTATCTTTCAGTTCTACAGTAGGTGGCGTTAGCTCGATAGCTTCAGATAATGAAGGTAAGGATGTCGTTGTCTGCTGCCGCGGCATTCCGCTACTGAAGAAAGCTGCCACCAAGACGATCAATATGATCGTCGCAGCAATTATTTTATTTTTCGTTAATCGCATTAGTTCGCCTCTTTAATAAGTTTAGCGGCAGAGAGTAAGCGGTAGAGCATCTCGGCTATTTCAGCTCGAGTTACAGCTGCTGTGGGCTCAATATTCAGCATATCTTGCGATAGAATACCTTCTCGATAGCTGAAAGCTAGCGCATCCCTCGACCACTCAGCCGTTTGTGTGTAATCTCCAAATTGAGCTAACATATCTCTCGTTTCCACTGTGTTCAAATTTGTATCCATGCCAGTGAGCTTAGCTGCATTGGCGATCATGACAGCAGCTTCCTGCCTTGTAATCGTATTGTTCGGTGTAAAAGTGGTCTCTGACGTTCCGCTTACGATGCCATAAGCATAAGCTGTGCCTACATAGTCCGCATACCAGGCTGTAGCAGGGACATCATGGAAGTTAGATTGCTTTTGCATAGGTAGGCCTAGACTTTTGGTGACAATGGTCGCAAATTCGGCACGCGTCATTGTTTGATTAGGTGCGAACGCAGTGTCAGTCATACCGTTAATAATTCCTCTAGATGCAAGGGATTCAATGGCTGCTTTGTTGGTATGGTTAGCGATATCAGAGAAAGTCTTATTCGCATCTGTAACAGGCATAACTTGTATATCCTTGTGTTTGTTGATTAAGCCGTTAGTGTTGTCAGGCGTTGCTGAGGTAGCTTGTTTGACATCGTTCATTCGATATAAGCTGCTCTTATTCGAGAGGATTCTTTGCACATTCACTAGCCCATAAAATGCCTGCTCTGTCGACATCCCCGTTACACCGCTGCCGTCAGAAGTGTGCTTAAATCCTTGTCCTTTTGAATAAAAGGATAGTAAATCATCAACAATGGTATGACCATTCTTAATAAAACGACTATCTTCAATCGTAATACCAAGCTCACATAGCGCCATCAGCACCTGCACGGTGCTCTCCGAAGTTTTCGCACCCCAACTTGCGTAGCCGCCATCGTTGTCCTGTAATTTGGAAAGACGGTCAATGGCCTTTTCCGTGGCTGTTTTTACTTTCGTATTATTTTGATATTTGGCTAGAGCCTGTAAGGCCATACCTGTAATATCAGGATCTGCCGACACGCCCGAAAGTGCAAATCCACCATCCTGTAGCTGATTCGATAAGATTGCATCTACATACATGTCTCGGGTAGCCTGCGTTTTGGCGGTTGGATTTACCGGGATTTTGTAATTGCCACTGTCGAGGGAAATTAATGCAAATATAGGACCGTTGATTCCTTGCCAGATCGTTTTATCGAAGTCCCCGAGCGGCGTAAGTAGATTATAGCCTGCAACATGAGTGGGATCTGCGCCAATTGCGGTTAAGGCCAAAATCAAACGCGAGTATTCGGTGTACTTTTTATCGTGAAGATTGCCTTTTAATTCTTTGACGTAGGTTTCAACGCCTTTGTAATAATCGTCGTAGTAGCTTTGAGGTACGTTATAGTTGGAACGAGCAAGTCCAATAATGGCCCATTCACCGCCGACAGAGCCGACTTCTGGTTTCTTTACCGTTTCAAGTAAAAACTGTGCTGTATCCTTTACAGCATCGTCCACAGCCATATTCGACATCGCAGATACGTGAACGATGCTTACGCTGCTTGCAAAAAGGAACAAAGTAATGAGTAATGTGAAGATTCTACTATACAGTTTCATGTTGTCCTCCTCAGTTAATAAAATGATAGGGAGCAGTCCATTGGACTGCTCCTTGAAATGGTCTGATGAGCATTAAAAAAAGCCCTTGATTTGAAAGAATCAAGGGCTGTGATGTCAGTATTAGTAGTAGACAACAAAAAAAGTACCCCCTCCATCGTCCGTAGAGTTTGTGAATACACATTAAGGCTGGTCTCCTGACTCATGCGTCAACGCTTCTCTAACCTTCCCGGTACAGGAATACCAGTGGCAATTCATAGAGTCGCTCTTCATTTACAGTGGCGGGACCGTGCTGGAGTTGCACCAGACTTCCCAATTAAGCATTACTTATCCCTAATAAGCATGCACCTTAACTATCAATTATTTAATTAGTCTAATCATATAGTCAGTTCTATTGTTTGTCTATGGAAGTTTAGTTCTTAGTGATGCGGCTCTTCATAGATGTATTCAAGATACGATGATTCAGACAATATGTGTTACAATATTCAAAATTAAGTAAGCTGCTGGTTCGGATTATAGTCGAAGGTGGAATGTCCATGACTTTACAACAATTAAAATACGTAATCGAGGTCGCGAACCGCGGATCTATTAATGAAGCTGCCAAAAGGCTGTTTATTTCCCAACCAAGCCTTTCAAATGCGATCCGGGAGTTGGAAGAAGAAATTCAGATCGCGATCTTCGAAAGATCAAATAAAGGGATATCACTTTCCAAGGAAGGTGTTGAATTTCTAAGTTATGCGCGGCAGGTCGTCGAGCAGGCAGAGTTATTGGAAAGCCGATACCTGAATGCGAAACCTTCATCGCAGCATTTTTCTGTTTCGACTCAGCATTATGCTTTTGCGGTAAATGCCTTCGTAAGTCTGGTTTCGGAATATGGTCAGGATGAATATGAGCTAGCACTACGTGAAACCAAAACGTATGAAATTATTGAAGATGTAAAGAACTTGCGGAGCGAGATTGGCATCTTATACTTGAACGAATTTAATGGAAAGGTTATAAACAAGCTGCTTAAAAGCGGGAATCTGCAATTCAACAGTTTATTTATCGCCAAACCGCATATTTTCATTAGTATTAAAAATCCCCTCGCGAAGCAATCCATCGTGACCATTGACCAGCTGCAAAACTATCCGTATTTGTCATTTGATCAAGGAGAGTACAATTCGTTTCATTTTGCCGAAGAAATTCTCAGTACGATGTCACATCAGAAAAGCATCCGAGTGAATGACCGGGCCACACTCTTTAATTTGTTGATTGGTTTAAACGGATATACCATATCGACCGGGGTGTTGAGCTCAGATTTGAATGGAAATGAGATTATTCCCGTACCTTTGGATTGTGACGAAATGATCAATGTCGGTTGGATTTCCCATAGTCATATTCCGCTATCTAAGCTCGGTGCAGCTTACGTAGAAGCACTCCAACAGGCAATTGTCCCCATGGCATTCTAATATAGCTTTTGGCTATATCTAGATATAGATAATTCCAGTTACGTTATAACTGTTTCTCTGTGATATCTTTGGTGTAACAAATGATTGCAGAGGAGTTTTGTCAAATGGTAAGAAGCAGCGTATTGGGATATCCGCGTATTGGTGCTGACAGAGAATGGAAGAAAGCACTTGAAGCTTTCTGGGCAGGCAAGCTGGAAGAATCAGAGTTTGAATTACAACTGCAGGAGATTCGTTTAAATCACTTGCGCAAGCAGAAGGAAAAAGGCATCGATCTTATTCCAGTTAACGATTTCAGCTACTATGATCATATCCTTGATACAGCAGCTATGTTTGGCATTATTCCGGAACGTTTTGCTTTCGAGGGTGGCGCAGTGCCCTTGTCCGTTTATTACGGAGTTGCACGGGGAACGAAGGATGCTACAGCAAGTGAAATGACGAAGTGGTTCAACACCAACTATCACTATATTGTGCCTGAACTGAACGGAGCTTCTCCTGTCATTACGGAGAACAAGCCTTTAACAGCTTACCGGGAAGCGAAGGAAAAGCTCGGAATCGAAGGAAAGCCAGTCATCGTTGGTCCTTTAACTTTCTTGAAGCTATCCAAAGGTTACAGTCAATCAGAAACTGACGCTTGGTTGAGCCGATTGATCCCGCTTTATGTACAGATCCTTCAGGAGCTTGCAGCAGAAGGCGTTCAATGGGTACAAATCGATGAGCCGATTCTCGTAACGAAGTTAAGCGATGCAGATGTTGAGAGACTTAAAAACATATATGAAACTTTCGCAGCAGCTGTACCAAACCTAAACATTTTGTTGCAAACTTATTTTGAATCCGTAGATCGCTATGCTGACATCATCTCGTTGCCGGTCAAAGGATTTGGTCTGGATTTCGTTCATGGGCTAAACGGTAATTTGCAATCGATTAAAACGTTTGGTTTTCCTGCGGACAAAGTATTGGGCGCTGGCGTAATTGACGGCCGCGGTATCTGGAAAGCATCGATTCGGGAGAAGCTCGAACTGGTGGAAGAGCTCACTAAGCACGTTGCAACGGAGAATCTTGTTATTCAATCGTCAAGCAGCTTACTCCATGTTCCAGTAACGACTGAAAGAGAGACGAAGCTTTCTTCTGAGCTGAAGAATGCGCTAGCCTATGCAGAAGAAAAGCTGGATGAGGTTGTTCTTATCACGAAAGCAATCGCTTCGGGCAAAGCTGGCGTACTTGAAGAAATCGAACAAAGTGATCGCGCTATCCAAGCACTTCAACAATCGGATGAGCGTAACCGCAGCGATATTCAGCAGTCCGTAGCTGCTCTAAGTGTTCAGCAACCTGAACGTTCCCGTCCTTTTGCTGAGCGTCATGTTGCACAACAAGCGAAATGGCAATTGCCTATTTTCCCTACAACGACTATCGGTAGCTTCCCGCAGTCTGCAGAAGTTCGTAAAGCGCGTCAATTATGGCGTAAAGGCGAGTGGAATAATGAGCAATATGCTGCATTTATCCGCCAGCAAATCGATATCTGGATCAAGCTTCAAGAGGAAATCGAATTGGACGTTCTGGTGCATGGTGAATTTGAACGTACCGATATGGTCGAGTTCTTCGGTGAAAAACTTGCAGGTTTTGCATTTACGCAAAACGGGTGGGTGCAATCATACGGTTCCCGTTGTGTGAAACCTCCGGTTATTTTCGGGGATGTAGCGTTCACTGGTGAAATGACTGTCGAAGAAACGAAGTATGCACAGTCACGCACAAGCCGTCCTGTTAAAGGCATGCTGACTGGACCGATCACGATTATGAACTGGTCGTTTGTCCGTGATGATATTCCTCGTGAACATATCGCCTACCAACTTGCTTATGCGCTTAGACAAGAAGTAGAGGCACTTGAGAGTGCTGGTATTGGCATGATTCAAGTTGACGAGCCTGCTGTTCGTGAAGGTTTGCCGCTGAAGGAAGAGGAACAAGCCGGTTACCTGGCATGGGCAGTGAAAGCGTTCCGCATCGCGACATGCACCGTACAAGACACAACACAAATTCATACGCATATGTGCTATTGCGAATTTCATGACATGATTGATTCGATTGAGGCGATGGATGCCGATGTCATTTCAATCGAAACATCACGTAGCCATGGTGAATTAATTCATAGCTTCGAATTGAATACCTACAAGCTAGGTATTGGATTAGGCGTATACGATATTCACAGTCCACGTGTTCCAAGTGTAGAGGAAATGACAGCTATGATCGAACGTGCCCTGCGTGTATTGGATCCTAAGCTATTCTGGATTAATCCGGATTGCGGTCTGAAAACGCGCGGACTCGAAGAGACGGTTGCTTCCTTACGCAACATGGTAGATGCGACGAAAATTGCTCGTGATAAGCATGCTGCGCTCATCTAGATCGTTTGAAACGTTTTGGAACGAAAGACCAACAAATCGATTCTAAGGAGTTAGCAAAAGTGGAGCAATTACGTAATCAAGACCCAAAAATTGTTGAAGCGATGAATCTGGAGCTTAGCCGTCAACGCGACAAAATCGAGCTGATCGCTTCTGAAAACTTCGTAAGTGAAGCTGTGTTGCAAGCGATGGGAACGGTTTTGACGAATAAATATGCGGAAGGCTACCCAGGTAAACGTTACTACGGTGGTTGCGAGCATGTCGATATCGTTGAGGACATTGCGCGTGATCGTGCCAAAGAGTTATTTGGTGCTGAGCACGTTAACGTACAGCCGCATTCCGGCGCACAAGCGAATATGGCGGTTTACTTGGCTGCGCTTCAGCCTGGGGACACGGTTCTTGGGATGAACCTTGCGCATGGCGGTCACTTGACGCACGGCAGCCCTGTTAATGCATCCGGTATCTTATATAACTTTATTCCTTACGGCGTTAGCGAAAGCGATTCGCATATTGATTACAACGAGGTTCGTAAACTGGCATTCAAGCATAAGCCACGCATGCTCGTGGCTGGTGCCAGCGCATATCCGCGCACGATCGATTTTGAAGCTTTGGCATCTATCGCGAATGATGTGGGCGCGTTGTTCTTCGTGGACATGGCACATATCGCCGGACTTGTTGCGGCAGGCTTACATCCGAGCCCAGTTCCACACGCGCATTTTGTTACGACGACTACGCACAAAACACTTCGCGGTCCCCGCGGCGGCATGATCCTGTGCCGCAAGCCTTGGGCGGCAGCGATTGATAAAGCGGTGTTCCCTGGTACGCAAGGCGGTCCATTGATGCATATCATTGCTGCGAAAGCCGTTGCATTCGGCGAAGCACTCGAGCCAGCTTTTAAAACGTATGCTCAAAATGTGGTTACAAATGCCAAAACGTTGTCCGAAGAGCTTCTGGCAGAAGGTGTTGATCTTGTTTCCGGAGGTACGGATAATCATTTGATGCTTATCGACCTTCGCAGCCTGAATATTAGCGGTAAGGAAGCCGAACACTTGTTGGATGAAGTAGGTGTAACGGTTAACAAAAACGCGATTCCTTTTGATCCTGCTAAACCGATGATTACAAGTGGGGTTCGTATCGGTACTCCTTCTGTTACTGCCCGTGGCATGGATCAAGCAGCGATGAAAACTATTGCTAAAATCGTTGCTTTGACTTTGAAAAATCCAACGGACGCTGCTGTACACGAACAAGTACGTGGTATGGTAAAAGATTTAACTGCGCAATTCCCGCTTTATCCGGGCTTGAGCTACTAAATTCAATGCTTTCGTTGGGAAAAGTATTTGATCTTTGGATCAAATACTTTTTTTATTTCCCTCATAATGTTGACTTATCGGAATGAGCGGATTGAGAAGACGATCACATGAGTAAGGGATTGGTGATTATTGTGAATCATGAGTTTCCGGGTGCTTTGCCAAATCAAAAAATAATATTATCAAAGGACTGCTTAATTGAAGAAGCTAACTGTGTCCTGATTTTCGCTTTCTATCAAGGGAAGTTAGTTCTTGTTAGACATCATTCTCGCGGCTGGGAATTACCTGGAGGAACTAGGGAGAAAGGCGAGTCTATTATACAAACTGCGTTAAGGGAGATGTATGAAGAAACTGGGGGAGAAATCGCTTCAATTGAACCGATTGGTCAATATTTGATTTTTGAAAAGGATCATCTCGTATATGTGAAAAATATATATATTTCAAAAGCAAGTATTCTGAGGGAGTTGCCGGTTGGATTTGAAACGAACGGTGTCATGCTGTTAGATACAATTCCGGAGCAGTTTGAGATCATGAATGACCCAACATTCAGTTCTTTGATGAAAGACAATGTTTATTTAATTGTTTCCGAATGGATAAAGGATCATCGCTTATATAAAACACGGATTGACACAATGTATTGATAATGATAATCTTTATCAGTACATGAAAGGTTTATTATAATGGGAGTGATCTGTCTGAAACTATTGGATAAAATAGAAACCTTTATTACATTGGCAGAATGTCGTTCTTTTACGGAGACGGCTAAACGTTTATACTGCTCTCAACCGACAATTACAACGCATATTCAACAGCTTGAGGAACAGTTTCAGTCGATTCTTTTTCTTCGTACAGGTAAGAAAGTGCAATTGACGAAGCAAGGCGAAGTATTGCTCGAATACGCGAAGCAAATG
Source organism: Paenibacillus plantarum (assembly GCF_013141695.1). Classification (GTDB taxonomy): domain Bacteria; phylum Bacillota; class Bacilli; order Paenibacillales; family NBRC-103111; genus Paenibacillus_E; species Paenibacillus_E plantarum. The sequence goes on along the minus strand of NZ_WHNY01000072.1, from coordinate 21,524 downwards.
ACGAATCTAGTACAAGAAGCAGCGATAAAAGTGAAAAGCGCGGATTAACAATTCCGTTTTGTCTGTATATGTAAGTAATTAGTTTGGCAGCTTGTTGGAGGGGAAAGCGAATTTTGCGTTAATGCCGATCTATCACGAAGATGAGTATATACGTCAGGTTTGTGATATCACGGTATTATTCGAAGAGCAATTCCGCCTCAGAAAATTGAGATGTTCGGATGTGAATGTCGTAATTTTCCTATGCGTCAGTTGAATAGATGGATTTTCTGTTGTTAAATCTTTGAATTTTCCGATCAAATGCAGAATAGATGGAGAACCTCCAGTTAAATTGAGCATTCGAGGAAATTCCTCGGAAATAGCTGTATATTTTCCAGTTAATCAAATTTGTGGTGTACGTACCCCTCCAAACCTCCCAAATCACTCGAAATTAGGGCTTTAGTCCACATGATCCAGCACCACCAACCGCAAAGTAACGGTATTTTTGCACAAGATAGCGTCACAATTGTAACCGCATTCTTGATATGCTAGGAGCAACAAATGTCAGGGAGATGAAATAGATGCTGAAGGTAGCAATTATCGGTGCTGGCGCGATAGCGAAGGCGCATATTGAAGCTTATTTACAGTTTCCAGAGCGGTGTACAATTGTCGCGATTAGCGATATTTATGAGGATAAAGCGCAGGAGCGCATTGATCAATTTGGGCTGGATGAAGCGAGAGCGGTAAAAGACTACAAAGAGCTGTTGCTGGAGGACATTGATCTTGTGTCCATCTGTACCCCCCCTTATACGCATGCTTCGCTTACGGTTGAGTTTCTAGAAGCAGGCTCACATGTGATGGTGGAAAAGCCAATGGCTTCCTCGCTCGAGGAATGCGACTTGATGAATGCGGCTGCCAAGCGCACGGGTAAGCTTCTATCCGTTGTGGCACAGAACCGCTTCAAGACGCCAATGATGAAAATGAAATCCGTCCTGGAAAGCGGCCTTATGGGCAAAGTCGTCCACGTCCAAGTGGATTCCTTCTGGTGGCGCGGTCATTGCTATTATGATCTCTGGTGGCGTGGCACGTGGGAGAAGGAAGGCGGAGGCCCGACGCTGAACCACGCGGTGCATCATATCGATGCCTTGCTTTGGATGATGGGCAGTCCGACGGAAGTACAAGCATTCATGAGCAACGTGTCGCACGATAACGCCGAGGTTGAGGATCTCTCGATTGGCATGCTTCGCTTCGCGAACGGATCTTTAGGTCAAATCACGAGCTCGGTCGTTCATCACGGTGAGGAGCAGCAGTTGATTTTCCAAGGTGCGAAAGCACGTGTGTCTGCGCCATGGAAAGTGAAAGCGTCGAACTCGACGTCGAATGGCTTTCCAGAGCCGAACACGGAGCTGGAGGAGGAGCTGCAAGCTTTTTACGATGCGCTGCCAGAAGTGGTCTATGAAGGGCATGTCGGCCAAATTGACAATGTATTAACCGCGATTGAAACGGGTGCACCCGTGCTGATTGATGGAATTAGCGGTCGTCAAACGTTGGAGCTTATTACGGGGATTTACAAATCAGCGAGTACAGGCGAGCTAGTGAAATTCCCGCTTGATGCGCAAGACGTGTTCTATACGAGAAGCGGTGTGATGGCGAAGGCGACTCATTTTTACGAGAAGAACACGTCGATCGAAAATTTCGCGCAACAGACGATTACAACGGGAAGTACGTTTAAATAACCTCAGAGGAGACTGACGATAATGCAAAAAAGCGACGGCATGAATTACGCACCACAAGGAAGTTTTAACACGGTTTGTCAGCCAGGGGAGTTTATTTTTGCAGCAGCGGCGCTAGATCATGGGCATATTTACGGGATGTGCAATGGTTTGCGGGAAGCAGGCGGGGAATTGAAATGGGTATACGACCCGGATCCGGCCAAAGTAGATAAATTCCTGAGCACCTACCCAGGTGTGCGTGCGGCAAGCTCGTTGGAGGAGATTCTAGGCGATGCCGAGGTAAAGCTTGTGGCAGCTGCGGCGATTCCTTGCGATCGTGGTCCGCTCGGACTGCGCGTGATGGATAGTGGGAAAGATTATTTCACGGATAAAGCACCGTTTACGACGCTTGAGCAGCTCGAAGCAGCTCGTGCCAAGGTGGAGGAAACAGGACAGAAATATGCCGTCTATTACAGCGAACGTCTACACGTAGAAAGCGCAATTTATGCTGGCCAATTAATCGAACAAGGCGCGATTGGTCGCGTTCATCAAGTCATTGGATTAGGGCCGCATCGCATTAGTTTGTCGAGCAGACCGGATTGGTTTTTTGAGAAGGAGAAATTCGGCGGGATTCTGTGCGATATCGGGAGCCATCAGATTGAGCAGTTTCTGTATTTTACAGGGGCAAAAGATGCGAAGGTTGTTCACAGTAAAGTAGCGAACTATAACTATCCGCAGTATCCGAATTTTGAGGATTTCGGGGATGCTACGTTGGTTGGGGACAATGGGGCAACGGGGTATTTCCGAGTAGATTGGATGACGCCGGACGGTTTAAGTACATGGGGCGATGGCCGCATGACAATTCTGGGCAGCGATGGGTACATTGAGCTTCGCAAATATGTGGATATCGCGAGAGAACAGTCGAGTAATCATGTGTACCTCGTGAACAAGGATGGGGAGCAGCATTTTGCCGTCAGTGGCCAAGTCGGTTACCCTTACTTTGGTCAACTGATCTTGGATTGCTTGAACCGTACGGAAGTCGCGATGACGCAGGAGCATACCTTTAAAGCAGCAGAGCTGTGCCTTATCGCACAGCGCGATGCGATGATCATTACGACTGCCGAGTAAAAGTTGCCTCGTGATGCTTCTGTAGTTGCTTGCGATATTGGTGAGGCGTAATGCCGATGTGGCTTTTGAACATTTTGCAAAAATAAGAGCAATTCGTCACACCAATCGCCTCGCCAATGCGAGCGACCGCCTGATCTGTTGACGTAAGCAGCTTCACAGCTTGCTGCAACCGCCGAGCGGTCACGTAGTCGGAAATGCTGGTACCCGTGCACTCAGTAAACAGATGAGACAAGTGGAAGGGGGACAGGTGTAGATCAGCTGACATCATCTCCAATCGAAGCGGCTCAGTGTAATGTTCCTCCAGCCAACTGAGGATGCGCTCGGCTTGATGGGATTTGCGTGTAGGGCCGGAATGAATCTGGCCATCGCGCTGCTCCCACAGCGGCATGAAGCTGCGGAAAAAAGCGACGAGAAAGAGGGAGTACTCCTCTAGCTCATCTTGCTTGCTCAGTTTCGGCAGTTTCTCCGCAAGGCTTTGAAATAGCAGATGAAACTGCTTCTCCTCACCTAAGTCGTAAAGGCAAGGAACATGCAGCGTGCTGGTATGCATATGTTTGAAAAAAGCCAACAATCGCGGCCAAGGCTCGAAGTAGGGCTCGTATAGGGAAGGTTCAAAATGAACAATAGACCGCACGAATGGCGTCTCCGGATCCATTTGAATATGGTGCAGCTGATAAGGTTGAAACACACATACCATATTAGGTATGATTTCATAACTCTTCTGATCAACAATGAGTGTGCCACGACCCTCGTGAATGATCAAGACTTCAATACCTTGGTGGGCGTGAAACGTACCCTGATACTGTTCGGTTCCTATGGTACTTCTCTGATAGGCAAAATAAAGCTGGATTTTATGCAATCGGATATTTTGATCATAGGACATCAGGGTCACACCTCTCCAACGGGTAGAATTGTAGGCGCTTGATACAGCCAAAGTATACAGGAATGACGCCGTAATCGGCAAGGTTCTTGGGACTAAGATACTCGCTGGAGTGTGGCCCAGAGAAAGAAACGGAACGACGTTCCGTTTCTTTGTCGTGGTATGGAAATGCCGCGTTTCAGGCGGGAGTATGGGGGACTGAGCACCTCGCGCTCCAACCCCCTCATAATAAACAAATTAGCGCACTCAGGTTCTCTGTATCCGGTTGAATTCCCAGTTAATACACTAGTTTCACAGAGATATTGAGTGAAGAACGACACATCTATTGTGTTGGAGGTTTGATGCTCGTTGGCGTTCAGTGGAGAGTGAGCTGCTGGAGCGAGTCGTTAATGGTGTTAAATAACCAGAGAGGGAATGAGGATCCGCTATTTCGGGATTTGAGAGCCCTTTGGCTACGAAAGGGAACGATGGTGCGCTATTCTGCTACTTTGGGAGGAAATACCGCGTGTAGAGCGGGAATAGTGAACTGACGTTCCTCTTCGTGCTCCAAACCCTTTGTATAGACAAATTAGCACACTCAGGTTCCCACTATCCAGTTTAAGAGTGTTGCTCATTCGTGAAGCTGTATGTTCATTTCAGACGTAATTTAGACATGTTTATCCCCCAAATGGGGGATTTTTTTGTCGAAATTTTAGGAATATAGTTATTTTGGTGCGAATTTTGTTGAGGAAATCATGTACATCTCAGTAAGAAGCTATTTTAAAATTAAAGGGGGAAATTTGATGAAGAATACATTAGTTCAAAAGTTGCTATCCATAATAGTCACAGCATGCCTAATATTCTCAGCGACTGGCGTCGCATTCGGAGCGACTGCAGTCGGAACTTCGGATATTCAGGGTCATTGGGCAGCAAATAACATTTCTGCATGGATCGATAAAGGTTTCATTAAAGGGTATGATGACGGCAATTTTAAGCCGGATAACCAAATTACAAGAGCTGAATTCATAGCATTGATCAATCGTTCATTTGGATATACAGAAACGACGGATATCGCATTCCGCGATGTACCGGCAGATCATTGGGCACATGCCGAAGTAGCCAAAGCGACTAAAGCCGGCTATATCAGTGGCTATGCAGACGGAACGGTTGGTATCAATAAGCCAATTAGTCGCCAAGAGGTAGCAGTAATCGTAAGCCGATTACTGAAGTTAGACGCGACAGCTCCTGCAGCTGCCTTTCTAGATGCTGGACAAATCGCTAGCTGGAGTAAAAACGCAGTGGATGAAGTCGTCGCTTCGCAGATCATGAATGGATATGAAGCTGATCATACTTTTAAACCAGACGCTCCTATTACTCGCGCAGAGGCGGTTGTTACCTTAGATCGAGCAAAAGCTGCACAAACGGTGTCTTATCAAGCAGCTGGAACTTACGGTCCGGAGACGGGCGTAGAAACGATCAATAAAAATGTAGTCGTGAATGTAGCTGGTGTCACGCTTCGGAATATGGTCATTCATGGTGACTTATTATTGGCAGAAGGCATTGGCAATGGCGATGCATTCCTAGATAATGTTAAAGTTACTGGCAAAGTAACCGTTCAAGGCGGTGGCGAGAACAGTATTCATTTTGATAACTCGGTACTTGTAGACATTATTATTGATAAGAAGTCTGGGACGGGTACAGTTCGTATCGTCTCTGAAGGAACAACAACAATTGCTTTAGTAAGTGTCAATTCACCAGCAATTCTGAAAGAAACGAATGCAACAGGTAGCGGATTTGGCAATGTCAACATTAACTCATCACTTCCAGCTGGCTCAAAGGTCACTTTATCTGGTTCCTTTAATACGGTAAATGTGAGCTCACAGCAATTGCAAATTGATATGCCCGAAGGTTCTATTCAGAAAATGAATGCAAAATCAACATCAACGGGTATGCAACTTAACCTTAGTGAGGGTGCTAAAATCAATGATCTTGTCCTAGATGCAATTATTAAAATGTTAGGTAAAGGTACGATTGTTTTGGCAACATTGAATATAGGTGGTTCTACTTTTGAGACACCTCCGACCAAAACGGATACATCCACACCAGCCCCAACATCTACACCAGCCCCAACATCAACACCAGAACCAGCATCCACACCAGCCCCAACGTCAACACCAGGGCCAACACCAACTCCAGGGCCTGATGCTGATGAAGCCATCACATCTGCCAAGGCGTTGCTTACAGCAGATACAATCCGCAATACAAACATAGACCTAACTGCGGTAATAGCAGACTTAACCTTAGATACATCAGGAGCAAACGGTACAACGATTGCCTGGAGTTCCGATAACACGGCGGTGCTTACCAATACAGGCGCTGTTACGCGCCCTGCTTTTACAGATGCAGATGCCATTGTTCATTTAACGGCAACATTGACCAAATCCGGCGGAACCGCGCAAACGAAACTGTTTGAAATCACGGTATTGAAGCAAGAACAGGCGGCAGATGACGCTATTGCATCAGCCAAGGCACAGCTTACAGCAGATACAATTCGGAACATAAACACAACGTTAACTATGGTAATAGCAGACTTAACCTTAGATACATCAGGAGCAAATGGTACAACGATTGCCTGGAGTTCCGATAACACGGCGGTGCTTACCAATACAGGCGCTGTTACGCGTCCTGCATTTTCAGATGTAGATGCTGTGGTTCATTTGACGGCGACGATCAGCAAATCCGGTGGAACCGCTCAAACGAAAGTATTTGAAATCACAGTAACGAAGCAAGAGCAGTCAGCAGATGAAGCTATTTCATCAGCTCTGACGCTGCTTACAGCAGATACAATTCGTCATTCCAACACATCGTTAACTATGGTAATAACAGACTTAACCTTAGCTACATCGGGAGCAAATGGTACTACGATTGCCTGGAGCTCAGATAACACGGGAGTCCTTTCCAATACTGGCGTTGTAACGCGCCCTGTTTTTACAGATGGTAACAGTGTGATTCATTTGACCGCGACCATCACCAAGTCCGGCGGTACTCCGCAGACCAAAGAGTTTGCACTAACTGTACTAAAGGATACGACAGAGAAAGATGGACGATTACTTGCGTTACATTTAAGCGATGTAACCTTTATCGAAGCCTTTTCGCCAGATATTACACAGTATAAGGCAACTGTACCGTTTAACGTAACAAGCACAACAATTACAGCCACACCAATGAACCCTGGTGCGTCTATCCATTTGAACTATGACAATGACACGAAGCAGTTACTAGTAGGATCCAATGAAGTACAAGTCTACGTGCATTATGCAGATAGATCTTATTATGATATTTACTCTGTTCAAGTTAATAGGCTAGCTGCTGATGTAGTGGCACAAGCGGCGGCTATTGCAACGATTGAAGCTTATCATGGGGAAGATATTAATTTGGTTGAGGTTTTAAATACGGCAACCGGTAGAGATACTGCTATTAATGCCAATTCAGCTTTTTATCGTAATGCTATTCTCGCAGCGGCGACAGGTGAACTAGATACAGCCGAGAAGATTGAGTCTATGATTGAAGATGTAAATTATGAGAATGAAGTGCCGCCAACTGATAAAACAGATTTAATTGCAGCTATTGCTGGGGCAACTACATTGCTTAGTAATCATTCAATTGGCAGTCAAGTAGGGGAAGTTTCGCAAGAAGCTCACAATGCCTATAATCTTGCTATCACAGCAGCATCAGCCATACAAGCAGCAACCAACGCAACACAGGAAGATGTAGATAACGCCATTTCAGCACTAGCCTTAGCAACCAGTGCCTATCAAAGTGCGATTATTGTTCCTATTCCTACGATAACACTAGATGGCAGTCTATCTAATTACATGCCGATGATCACGATTGCAAATGTAGTGGTGGGTAATCAAATCACTGTCTACGATACAGATGGCACGACTGTGATTGGCTCCGGTCAGGCTGCACAAGCGACGCTTACGCTTGCAATTGATCCATTAACAGCGGGTACACACACGATAAAAGTAAAATCCGCAAATCAATCAGGCTTGTCTAGCGTCTACTCGGCGGGAGTGAGCTATCTCGTCCAAGCCATTGCCATTTTGCCAACAAATCGAATTTCGGAAAGCCAAGCACATATCGCCACGCTAGCGACAAATGGTCAAGTCTATACGTGGGGCGGTAACTATGGTGGGCAAATTGGAGACGGTACGACGAAACCTCGAACGCAAATATTTGCAGTGCCAAACCTGCCTGCTAACATCATTGGCGTACAAGCGGGTGAAGGGTACACGGCGGTCGTAACAGCTGACGGCCATATTTGGAAATGGGGCTACTATGATTTAACTAGTCCTAAAATAATTGCTGGCATTGACCATGTCGTTTCTATTTCTGCAGAAGGAACCAATATTTTTGCTTTGAAAAGTGATGGTACTGTGTGGAAATTTCCTGCATATGGAACTCCCGCTCAAGTTCCGGGCTTAGATCATGTAATTGCTGTTCGAGGTGAATGGTCTGACGTAGGAATTGCCTTAAAAGCGGATGGAACTGTCTGGGCTTGGGGAACTAACGATAATGGACAACTTGGTGATGGGACTAGGGTAGATAAACCTGTGCCAGTTCAAGTTGAAGGACTACCTTTTATCGTTGATATCAAAAATGGGAACCAACATACCGTGGCGTTAAGTGTAACGGGCGCTGTTTATACGTGGGGGTTCAATACGATGGGGCAAATTGGGAATGGAACCGATCAAAACAACCAATTAGTGCCTTATGAGGTGACAAGCTTATCTAACATTACGCAAATTGGGGCTGGGAATTACTACTCTTTTGCCATAGATGGCCAAGGAAGAATGTATGCTTGGGGTTACAATGGAAATTCAGCTTTAGGTGTAAATGCGGATGGTGGTAACCGAAATACACCTACCTTAATGACAACTAGCTTAAACAATGTGATCGCGATAACAGGTGGAGAAGGAAGCACAGGTGTTGCGTTACAGTCCAATGGTGATGTTTGGACATGGGGATCATCTTCGGATGGCCGTCTCGGAAGTGGGGAAGTCTCCGGTCGTAATACACCAGGCAAGGTTTCTAACTTTAATCTATTCAATGACCCAACAACACCATTAGCAGTAGTGGTTTCTGGTGTTATTGAGGGAGCCTCCTATAGAGATGCTGGGGCAATAAATCCTACTTGGGTAGATGCGCCGAACACATTCAGCACAGCAACCTTAAATACGAATGGACAAGGTGAAATCGCCTATACGAAGGGAACTTCAATCATGGCAGAAGGCAGCTATACGTTGAAGATAACCACAACATTGATTACTAATCCTAGTTTACATGTAGTTCAGTATCTGCATTTTGGTATCGATAGAACGGCTCCAACTGTTTCAATCGTTGGACCTAATAGCATCGTTCTATCTAATTTTATTCAAGTCATGGCATCAAGCGATGAGGTTGCTGAATTGTATATGGTATTAAAATCACAAACCATAACGGATCTGAACAGTATTAAGACAGCCGCTGGAAGCAAAGTAGGAGCTGTATCTGCAGCGAATAGAACTGGCTATCTTTACATGTCTAATGGCTCTGCAGGCACCTATGTGCTGTACGCAGTGGATGCAGCAGGAAACATTTCTGCACCATCAGCAGATATTCAGATCGTGAATCCAGCGTAGCACAAGTAACACGAGCTTGTTGCAAAAGATTATGAAAATGGGGGTTGCCTTTCTAGTAGAACTATTTACTAGAAGGGCAGCCTCTTGCCGATTAGGAGATGTCATATATTCTCCAATCTAAATGAGAAGGCATTTCGAGGGGGATGTCGAAATATATATAATAATGTCGAATATAGGGGGGCGTACCCCTAAGAGGTAGTAGGTGATCCAATGAGTATGAACATCGTCAAAGACTTTCTACTGCAATTAGCTATTATTGCAACGTTAGTATTCACATTCCAAACGTTCTTTGCGACGAAATCCATGCGTAATAAGCAACACATTGGGGTGATTCAAGCTGTACTACTGGCAGTAGCTATTGTTCTATGCATGTCTTTTCCTGCTTATATCACGGCCAATGTTCGATTAGATATCCGGATTGTTCCGTTATTGTTAGGAGCCCTGTATGGGGGTTGGCGAACAGGCATTTTCTTATCTGCCACGATTATCTTGTATCGATTATTACTCGGAGCAGATTTAGGACTATATACGACGATTGTAACTCTTGTTGTTAGCATGCCAGTTATTCTCACCTCTCAGAAGTCCTTCCAGCATGGCGGGAAGAATAAAAGAATAAAACTAGCCCTGCTTCTTTCCATTTTTTATTGTCTTGTAGGCATAGCTTTTGGATCTATAATTGGAGGCGTATTCATCAAAACTCTTCTTATCAATCTGATCCATGTCTGTATCGCCACATTGGCTGTCTGGTTATTCACTTCTTTAAACGAAACGATTAAGGAAATACTCTTGAAGAATCAACAGCTGCAATCAGCCGCGAAAGACGCAGAAATCTCCTTTTTACGATCCCAAATAAACCCCCATTTCTTGTACAACTCCCTGAATTCAATAGCCGCATTGTGCATCGACGAACCCCAGAAGGCGGAAGCATTAACACTAGATCTTTCACAATATATGCAAAGTAGGTTTAACTTCAAACACATGGATACCTTCACAACCATTGAAAATGAGTTGGAGTTGGTCGAAATTTATTTGAATATTGAGAGGGCACGTTTTGGCACTAGATTAGCTGTGGAATATGACGTGGATAGACAATTAGCTATGTGTATTCCGCCGCTGATTCTGCAACCACTGGTGGAAAATGCGATTAGGCATGGTTTAATGACGACCCTAGGAGGGGGAACCGTGATCATATCGATCAAAAAAGAAACGGATGACGTCGTTCGTTTTGCCGTAGAAGACAACGGGATCGGTATGTCTACAAGCACCCAGGAACATATATGGCATGTTGATGAAACAAAACAAGGTATAGGGATTGGATTACAGAACTTAAGTCAGCGCATGGAGCTTCTTTACGGGCAACGTATTCATATTGAAAGCACAGAAGGTATAGGCACCAAGGTATTCTTCGACATCCCTGTAAAACCTTTTGAGCTAATTGGAGGTTAAATCATGCTGCGCGCTATTATCGTGGATGATGAAGAATTATCGTTGAAACGAATGAGAAAGTTAGTAGTGGATAGCGGTGAAGTTGACGATTGCCATACGTTTATGAATCCTTTGGAAGCCTATGAATTTGTAAAAGAGAACCCAGTAGATATCGTTTTTCTCGATATTAATATGCCGGGCATCAATGGTATGCGATTTTCTAAATTAGTAGTTGACCTCCATGCATCAATCTATGTGATCTTCGTAACAGGATATGATCATTACGCAGTTCAAGCCTTTGAGAAGGATGCATTAGATTATTTGATGAAGCCCGTAACGGTGGAACGGTTGTCCAAAACATGGGATAAAATTAGAAAAATACAGAAAAATACTTCAGATGCTTACACCACACTAACATCGGAAAGCCTCACTGCACCGAAAAGGGTACAGGGGTCACCACTCGTTGTTCTAACTGACCAGGAGACCAGAATTCTTCGATTAGTGACGGATGGACTGACAAATAAAGAAATAGGCACTCAGATGAACATCGGGGCTGAAACGGTCAAGTCACATATGAAGAATTTGTGCAGAAAGTTAAATGCCAATAATCGGATACAGGCGATACAGCGTGCTAAGGAATTAATGATACTTCGTTGACAGTGGTAGGGCTAAGGGGGAACCAGGGTGCGCTATTTCAAGATTTTAGAGTCCTTTGGCTACGAAAGGGAACGAGGATCCGCTATTCTGCTACTTTGGGAGGAAATACCGCGTGTAGAGCGGGAATAGTGCACTGACGTTCCTCTTCGCGCTCCAAACCCCTCAGTTTAAACAAATTAGCGCACTCAGGTTCCCTCATACCAATGATATTTCCAGCTAAGGTACACTAGGCTCCCCCCTCCGGACCAAAGTATAATTACTCAAACGCTGCTAGTATACTTAGTACTAGAGGGAGGGATTACCATGTACTTATACAAGTATGTCGAGACGTCACTAGGTGGATTTTTCAGTTCGGCGAAGCATCGCGAAACCATTGATGAGCACGCCCAAGAGGGATGGAGATTGGTGCAGGTACTGCCCACCAATTATAACGGTCATGGGAAGCCCATGGCCTATGAGATTATTTTTGAGCGGAAACTTGGATAATACTCATTTATCCGCAATTAACCCCTTCTCAAGACAAGGGGTTTTATGCTACACTCAACTTGTCTGACAACCTGATAAGTTAACGAAAGAAAGTGGGGCTTCTCCTTATGAAGGTTTCCTTATTTATTACATGTCTAAGTGATGCACTATATCCGAAGGTTGGCGAGGCAATTGCACGTCTGCTCGGGCATTATGGTGTCCTGTTAGAATTGCCGACGGTGCAAACGTGCTGCGGCCAGCCTGCCTATAACAGCGGCTACTGGGATGAGGCGCGAGCAACAGCGAAGACGATTCTTACCGCATTTGATGATAGTGACTTTGTGATTTCGCCATCGGGCTCATGCACGTATATGATTCATCACTATCCGAATTTATTTAAGGATGAACCGGAGTGGTTGGAGAAAGCGATGCAGCTTCAGAACAAAACGTATGAATTTACACAGTTCCTCGTCAATGTCCTAAACATCGAAGACTTGGGCGCTGTGTTTCCACATAAAGTAACGTACCATCCGTCCTGTCACGGAAGCAGGCTGCTCGGTGTGAAGTCAGAGCCGCTTGCACTACTCCAAGGCGTCAAAGATTTGGAGCTCGTGCCGCTTCCTTTTGCAGAAGATTGCTGTGGATTCGGTGGAACTTTTGCAGTGAAGATGGCCGATATCTCTGGTGCGATGGTGCAGGAGAAGGTCGATCATGTGAAGGAAACCGAGGCTGAGGTGCTGGTCGGTCTGGATTTGGCATGTTTGATGAATATTGCGGGCAATTTGCGCTATCGGAATGAGCCGGTGAGGGTGATGCATCTAGCTGAGCTGTTATATGAAGGGGTGAAGCGAGCATGAGTCACACGACGAGTAAGTCAACAGTTAAGGAGCGGGCAGACCTCGCGCTGAACGACGAGTTTCTGCGCAAAGCGGTCAAGTTCACGACAGAGCGGCTTCGCGGCGGCAAACTGAAAGCAGCAGCAGATCACGGCAATTGGGACGATTGGCGCGAACGAGGCAGACAGATTCGATTGCATACGATCGCGCATTTGGATTATTACTTAACGACGTTTGCGAATAATGCGAGAGCGAATGGGGTTCATGTGCATTTTGCCGATACGGATGTCGAGGCTGTTCAAATTTCCTTAGAAATCGCAGCTGCCAAACAAGCCAAAACGGTCGTCAAATCCAAGTCGATGGTAACCGAGGAGCTGCATTTGAACAAGGCGCTGGCCTCCATTGGGGTTGAAGCGATTGAGACGGATTTAGGCGAGTACATCATTCAGCTGGCGGACGAAACACCGTCGCATATCATTATTCCAGCGATTCATAAAAATAGATATCAAATCGCCGACCTGCTCTCCAAAGATGCTGGGGAGACGTTGGCTCCCGACACGACGATTTTGGCAGGCTACGTTCGCAAGAAATTAAGAGAGAAATTCCTAGAAGCGGATATCGGGATGACGGGCTGTAATTTTGCCATTGCGGAGAGCGGATCGATGGTCTTGTTCGAAAATGAAGGCAACGCCCGCATGGTTACAACGGTGCCCAAGACGCAAATCACGCTCATGGGAATGGAGCGTATTATCCCAACGTGGGCGGATCTTGAGGTCATGGCGACCTTGCTCCCACGTTCAGCAACAGGGCAAAAGCTGACCGTCTACATGTCCGGCATCACAGGTCCAAGACGAGACGCAGATGCGGATGGTCCGGAAGAGATGCACATCATCATTGTCGACAATGGGCGCTCGCAGCAACTCGGCGATCCCGAATTCCAAGAGCTGCTCAACTGCATCCGCTGCGGCGCTTGTCTGAACGCCTGCCCGGTGTACCGCCATATTGGCGGCCATGCCTACGGCGGCACGTACAGCGGCCCGATCGGCGCGGTGCTTACGCCGGCGCTCAAGAAAAATGTGGCGGAATGGGACGACATCGCCAATGCTTCAAGTCTTTGCGGTGCCTGCTATGAAGCATGCCCAGTGAAGATCCCGCTGCATGACATGCTTGTGTCGCTGCGACGCCGGAAGGTCGAAAGCGGCCATGGCGATAAAATCGAGGCCGCGGGAATGAAGGGTTTTGCTGCGCTGATGGGGAACTCGAAGCGTATGAACGCCGTGCTCAAGTTGGGCAGAATTGGTCAAAAGCTCGTCGTTCGCGACGGCGGCATCCGACTGAAGGTGGGACCGCTCAAAGGGTGGAACTCCTACCGCGTGACGCCAAGCCTGCCGAAGGCATCTTTCCGAGATGGCTGGAAAACACTCGAGCAAGAAATTCGCCATGGTCTAACAGAGGCTGATCCTGCTATTCAAGCGAAATTGGCAGAAGCATTGGCTGCACGAGGCAAAAAGGGAGGACATCATCATGGCTAAACGCGACATAACGCCAGAGTGGCAGGAGAAATTAACGAAGCTTGATCAGCAATCGCTGAGTGAGCAGGAACGTTTCATCCAGGGCATCGCCCAGAAGCTGGGGCGCGCACGTGTGACCGAGAAGCCGGCCCATCCTTTCCAAGGGGCTTCGGATAGCTGGAAAGCGTTCAACTGGTCTCCAGAAGAACGCATTGAGAATTTCACGGCAAACTTTCATGCAGCAGGCGGGCATGTCGTCCGAGTACCTTCGATGGAAGAGGCGAAGGCAAGTATTCAAGAACTCGTGGGCATGTTAAGTGTCAAACGAGTGATCCACCAGGATCAAGCGGAATTACATGCGCTGGAACTAGACGAAGCTCTTCCAGGCGTGAACCTTTCGGTCTGGAACACTGACGACGATACGAACTGGAAGGCTAGTGCAGCGAATGCCGATCTGGGGATTGTCCTAGCTGATCATGCAGCGGCTTACACAGGCTCGCTAACTGTGTTATCATCAAAAGAAAAGGGCCGCTCTGTGAGCTTGCTCCCTACGGCACTGATCGTCTTGCTGCCGATTGAACGATTGAAAACGAGACTAGGCGAGATTCTCGCCCCACTCGATCAGATAGCAAGGAAAGATCTGCCTGCTGGCGTTCACTTCATCTCAGGTCCAAGCCGCTCAGCGGATATTGAGAACGACTTGACGATTGGTGTTCACGGTCCGGGGATTGTGCACGTGCTACTTATCGGATAGAAGAGGTATTCATATGGAAGTTACGAAGCTGCAGAAACAGAATCACTATGATGAGATCGCTCAGCAGATCAAAGAGATGATCATTCAGGGTCAGTTGAAGATGGGCGATAAGCTTCCTTCTACCAAAGAGCTGTCCGAGCGCTTCGGCGTTGGCCGTTCCACTATGCGGGAGGCTCTCAGCGCCTTAAAGGCGATGGGCCTCATTGAGATTCGGCAAGGCGGTGCTTGCCGGGTCATCCGGCAGGCGCCGGCGGAGGTTTCTTTGCCCGAGTGGACATCGCTGCGGATGAATAGAACGACGCTCCTAGAGCTGATGGAAGTGCGGCAATCACTGGAGATTTCGATCGCATCGATTGCCGCGCGGAAACGAACGCCCGAGGACTTAGCGCAGTTGCAGCGCATCATGCAAGACATGGGGAGTTCCGTAGGTAATGATGCGGAGGGGGAAAGAACGGATCTCGGATTCCATCAGTTGCTCGTTCAAGCGACGCATAATAGCATTATGGAGCAAACCTTTGACTCGATCCGCAACGCGATGGAAATGATGATTCGCGATATCCGACGCGCAGAATTGTATGCGAATCAGGAAGTAGCGGTCCAGCTTCTGAAGGAGCATAAAGTCATTTATGAAGCGATCGTCAGCGGAGATCCGGTGCTGGCATCTCAAGCGATGCGTGTTCATCTGGAGCATGTTGAAAGCATTTTGATCAAATATATATGAATAGCCAGAGGGGCTTTCCACAACTCGATGAGGTGAGGGGGAGGGCCTCTTTTTGGTATGTGAGCCCCCGCAGTCGCGTAAGTCGAAGTAACCGACTAATTCGGAAGAAGTAGAGGCCCTGCAGGTGGAATTAGTCGAAGAAACCGACTAACTTCAGGCAAGGGGGCACGCAGGCTCGAAGGTGGCCTACCGTTCTTTAATGCACCAATCCCGTACTCTCGATTTTCACATGCGTTTCGACTTCGAATTTAACCTCTGGATAAATAGACTGCCAATACTCCCAATCCTTCTCTTTCCCAAAATACTGCCCCAAATAATGAAGGCCAAAACCATATGGATCAACCTTCGCATCCCTGATTTTGTAGAGGAGAGCCTCTACGGACTGGTTGACCTGCTGTTCAAGCTGCGGCTGAACCTTGTGAATGTCCAAACCTAAAGTGCCTTGCTCTATCATGCCTGTAAGATTGAGTTTCAGTTTGACGACTGGCGTAGCTTCCTTGGAAATCGAAATATGCTTCTTGACACGCGCTACATAAAAGCTCAGTGGCTGTCCATTATATGTGATGGAAATTCCTGACTTGCTGAACTCATTCGCACTCATATTATAAAACTGAGTCTCAGGTGGGTTGAGGACGATACGCTGATTGGTTTTATTCAGCAAAGCAAGATGCTCAACGACATAAGAATCACCATCAAAGCTAATGATCGGAAAATAGGGATCTAACCCTTTTTCTTTGAAACGTCGGAAAGTGTCAAACAAAAGCTCTGTTACTGTATAAGGAGACACCGTTCCTTCTTTCCCAAAAGTAAGAAAAAAGGAGTTGCCAGCAAGTCTCTCGGTAGTTGGGTTCGACTCTAGCAGCTTACTCGCAGTAGGTTCAGCAACGGCTGTATATGAAATGAGTTGAATGTCGCGTCTTCGCGTAAGCCAATTCAATGGCTCTTCAAGGGACCTCGTCGCTAAGCTTTCCCCGAATAGGAACATACGGCAATGACCAAAATCAAGCTCTTTATCGACATGAGCTTTAAGATTTCTAACGGCTTCTGCGATGCTTTTGGCCTCTTGATGTTCGATCTGGCTTTCTGCCAGGCCCTCACCGACCTTCGAAGCGGGGATGGCTAGACGCAGTGTGACGAGATAAGGTTTATCCTCCTTGCCCGTCCAATCGACACCCATGGCGACGACAAAGAAGCGCTTGTCGATATCCTTAAAACCGCATCCGCCAAGAGATGTACAGATAAGTAGAAGGGATAGACACATGAGAAATGGTCGCATATTCATAGCTGTACCTGTTCCTTTTTTTGCTTCCTAACGAAATAAATCATCAGGAAAAGGAAATAGATTTCAAGGAAAAATCGAAGTACTAGCCAGGCTTCAGATAGAACCTGACTTTTCTCTAAATTGACATATCTCATGAAAAGGAAGGCAAGAAAGCCGATGCCCAAACCGAGCCATACGTTCAGCCAAGGCACAGGGTCTTCTTCAACTTTGATCGCCCCATTGATGGCGTAGCGGAGCAGCATAATCGTCGTGTGCCAAGTATTCATGACGAATAACAGCGATAACCCAGTGAAGAGGAGTAGAAAAACGAACAAAACACGGTTAATAAACCCGTATTCCGTCACCATGGAATCCGCCGTCATACTCCATAGATAAACATAATTTTCAACCCCAACCGTCCCATGAAAGCCGATAGGAACAAAAAAAGTAATCAATAAGAATAAAATGCCGAACAAAGGTACAATCCAGCGAAAACGAAACTTAAATCCAACCGGATACAGCCGATTGAAAATAAGGAGACTGAGATAGCCAGAGAATAAAAAGGTAGCAGCGGCGACCGTCTCGAAAGAAGGCGGTTTATTGACATAGCCTGCCACATATCGAATAGCATCCCAGTTAATATTTTTATTGAAAATAGCTTTCATGATAAACAAAATAAGCAACGGTGAGCTGAGAATGACCATGATTTCATGAATGAATTGGACCGTACGTGTAGACCGAGTGCAGGCCCATATGGCCGCGGTTGCCATGAGAAACAGATTCAGATAGGGGTTAATGTCGGGGTAAAAGAACATACGAACCGTTTCTGAATACGCATAGATCACGATAATGCCAGCGGGTAACCAAAGGCACAGCGCAGCGAAAAGGATGTTGGCTTGGGTAAACCAGCGAGGTGTATAGCGATCACATATCTCTGGAAAGCCGAGTCCTGGAAAGCGCTCGAAGCATGCCATGGTGCCAAGTGAGAGGATGGACCCGATGACCATCGCGACAAGCATACCCGATACGGCGCCATTGAACCGGTCTCGGATCAGTAAAGAGGGGACAAACATCATGATATTAATCATGCCGACATAGAGCACATGATAGTAGGTATACCGCGACATGACTTACTTTGCCCCCTTTTTAAAATGGTTGTGTGCTTTCGCTTCGAGTTTGGGGACGTATAAGGCCAAATAAGGTTGACCAAAGCTTCTAAGACTACACCAATAGGAAATTAAGATGAAGCCAAGAACGACGACACCAAGCAATCCGAAGAAAATGGCAGCTATCACAAAGATGTATTTAACGAACCGAACCGAGTAGCCGAAACCGTTATTCGGTATCACGAAATTGGAAATTGCGACAACAGAAGTCACAATAATCATAATACTGCTAACTAAGCCTGCTTGTTGGATGGCTTGCCCCAAGATGAGGCCGCCAACCGTTGTGGCGGTCGAACCTACATAGCGCGGTAGCCTAAGACTAGCCTCGTTCAAGGCTTCGATCATGAATAGCATGATGAAGACTTCGATAAAGGACGGGTAGGGGACGACGACACGGCTTCCTGCGATCGAAAGTGTTAATTGGACGCGAAGCACTTCAGGATTATAGGAAACAATCGCAATATAAAGTGCAGGTAGTGTAATGGTTAAAAACATAGCGAAATAGCGGAGCAGGACGAGGCACTTGCTCATCCAATAGGATTCATAGTCATCATCCATGGCATGCAGGAAGTCAAAGAGCCGCACAGGAAGAACGAGCCCGAAGCGGCTTCCATCCTGAAGGAGAGCAATTTTCCCGCGTTCGAGCATGGCTGCGATACGGTCAGGTCTCTCTGTTTGGAGGATGATAGGAAAAACACGATGTCTCCGTCCAGAGAGCGTCTGCATGAGCTGGCCGGCAGCTTGGAGCATCTTTATTTGTATGGTGGAAATCCGTTCGTTTAAAAGTCCAAGTACATCTTCATTGACAAGATCCTTGTCATAAAGAACGGAGACCCGCGTGTTCGAAATTTGCCCAATCGTATGCATTTCTACGCAAAGAGAGGGCGCATTATAACGCATCCGAACGAGGCTAATATTTAAATCCAAATCTTCGGTAAGCGCACTCTGCGGCCCCTGAATGGCTACCTCAACCTGAACGGTATCAGGTTTATCTTGAAACTTCCGTTGCACGTCGAATCGATAGACCTGCTCTTCAATTTGAAAAAGGACAGTACCTTTGAGCAGCAAAGACGTCCAGCGCTCAGGGTGATCCGCTATGCCGAAGGCAGGATTCGAATTCAGCATGCGGTCGAACTCTTCTGGATTAAAGCAGTAAGAGTAAGGAACGGTTAGTCCATTTTTGATTAGAGCGAGGTCACAGAGAGATGGAAAGTAAATCAATTCCATTTGCATATAGCCATTGTCTAGGGTGTCATAGAATAGGTCAGCTGGATTATTCAATTCAGCACGGATGCGTTCGATCATGCCAATCCCCCCAATTCCCTTACATTACCATGCGGCTTAGCGTGCCCTAAAAGGGGGGAGAATAATCAGAAATGGATGGATGGATTCTAGGTAGGAGGAGCAGGATATAGAGATAATGGAAATTGTGGAGGAAGTCATTGTATGACTATGGGGAGAAGTATTGCTGTAGGGCACGGTTTCGATTATAATGAATTGCGCGAAGTTTGGCTCGAGGCCCATCGGAGCTTAAAAAATAACGGATTTCGTCATCGACGGAGTAAATATGTGTTGAAATTTCTTATCTATGGACCTACAGCTGAATGCTGCAGGTCTTTCTTAGTAGTTATTCGCTTAATCGACAAGACTTCTTCGACACACTTCTTGTCGTAGTGCTTATAACTATCATATAATAGTAATAATATTTTATCGATTGGCTTATTAATTGATCCAGAAAAGGTGTGTGTCTAGGCCGTGACTTGGCTTGCTGTAACGCTAAGCAGGCGCGCCTATATCCTTTCTGCAAATTTCAGGGTATAAGGATGGTAAAAATGAGTAACAGACAAACGAAAACAGACGTCATCTTAATCGGTGCTGGCATCATGAGTGCGACTTTAGGGACACTTCTGAAGGAATTAGTGCCAGAATGGGAAATTAAAGTCTTTGAGAAGCTCGAAAATGCTGGAGAGGAAAGTTCTAACGAATGGAATAATGCAGGTACAGGTCATGCGGCACTGTGCGAACTTAACTACACTTCCGAAAAACCAGACGGATCTATAGATATCAGTAAAGCTATCCAAATTAATGAACAGTTCCAGCATTCCATGCAGTTCTGGTCGTATCTTGTAAACAGTAAGCTAATCCGTGATCCGCAGGACTTTATCATGCCATTGCCTCATATGAGTATGGTTCTAGGGAAACAAAATGTATCGTTTTTGAAGAAACGGTATGAAGCGATGTCGAAGAACTCCTTATTTCAGGGGATGGAATTTTCCGATGACCCTAAAAAGCTAATGGAATGGATTCCGTTGATTATCAAAGATCGTCCATCGAATGAACCGATCGCGGCAACCAAAATTGACTCCGGTACGGACGTTAACTTTGGCGCTTTAACGCGTATACTATTTGATCACTTAAAGAAGAAGAACGTTGATATCAAATACAAACACAGCGTTGATAATTTGAGACGTACTAGCGATGGCTCGTGGGAATTGAAAATACGTAATATCAATAGTGGCAGTGTTGAGCGCCAAACAGCTAAATTCGTCTTTATCGGCGGTGGCGGTGGAAGCCTGCATCTGCTGCAAAAATCCGGTATTCCAGAAGGTAGAAATATCGGAGGATTCCCGGTAAGCGGCATATTCATGGTATGTAATAATCCAGCTGTGGTCGCGGAGCATCATGCCAAAGTATATGGTAAAGCGAAGCTTGGTGCACCGCCAATGTCAGTTCCGCATCTAGATACACGTTTTATCGATAACAAGAAATCGTTGTTATTTGGACCATTTGCCGGGTTCTCGCCAAAGTTCCTGAAAACCGGTTCCATGTTCGATTTGGTAACTTCCGTTAAACCGAATAATCTCGTGACGATGTTGTCGGCTGGAGCCAAGAACATGTCGTTGACGAAGTACCTGATCGAGCAAGTGATGCTATCGAAAGAAAAGCGCATGGAAGAGCTGCGGGAGTTTATCCCAAGTGCCAAAATCGAGGACTGGGAGTTAGTTGTAGCGGGTCAACGTGTACAAGTTATTAAAGACACGGCTGCTGGCAAAGGAACGCTGCAATTTGGTACGGAAGTGATAAGTTCAGCTGACGGCTCATTAGCGGCTTTGCTCGGTGCTTCTCCTGGAGCTTCTACCGCGGTTTCGGTCATGCTTGAGCTCGTATCGAAATGTTTCCCAGAACATATCAAGGAATGGGAACCGAAAATTAAAGAAATGATTCCGAGTTACGGTGTGTCGCTTCTGAAACATCCAGAGCTTATTGATGAAATCCATTCGTCAACTTCGCGGATTCTCGGTCTAAGTGGGAAGAAATCGTTAGAGGTATCACATTAATAAATAGTGGGGAGTTTGGCTTCGCGGCGGA
>NZ_WHNY01000071.1 GCF_013141695.1 Paenibacillus plantarum | reverse complement strand
ATGAAGCAAAGATGATAAGCGATAGATATTAGCGGGATTCATCGAGGGAGGGAAAGCAGGTTAAGTACTGTTATGTGCATGAGCCTCGCTTTTCCTCCTGCTTTGGGAAAAGTGAAAGCGGTATCATCCAAGGCCGAACGACTTGTAAGGAGTCTTTTTCACAAAAATACTTGAATGGGGGAATAACCCGATGAAATACAAATTAAAGCGATTTTTTTCTTTAATAGTAATATCCTCTATAATGGTTCCGTCTTTTTCGTATATGAATACGAATAAAGTAGAAGCGGCTCAAACAACCGGCACCGCGCCCTACACGAACCAATGGGCGGTTTCCGGTCCTTTTACCAACGAGCAATCTCCTGGAAACATCGTTCCTGTCATTGGCCAGTCGTTTGCCGATCCGAACAACACAGAAACATCCACTTGGCAATATTTCGACGACCGTATCTTCAACCGCAATTATGATGATTACAATGATCTGTTAGGTTATTTTGATGTCAAACAGGGGAAAGATACACTCAATAAGTGGGTAATGGCAGCGACCTATGTTTACAGCCCTACAGCACAGACGGTTCAGTGGCAAGTAGCCGGTTCGGGTGTGTATAAACTTTTTGCGAACGATATTCTCAGTGGACAACAAGTTCAAGCTCCAGAAAAACTGCCCAAGACTGGTTCTAAATATTCAGTCAATTTAAAGCAAGGCTGGAACAAGCTGCTCATTGAAATTCAGCATAAAAACTTTAATACTCATAGGGATTTTTTGGGATTTTACTCAAGACTTTCCGACAATAACGGAAATCAAATTTCGGGGCTAACCTACTCTGTAACAGGACCAAACGTAAGCAACAACCAGCTGAACATTGTTACACAGGGCCTTGCTATTGATAAAACAGCATTTGATGCCCGCAATGCAAATATCCCGGCAAACGACTATCCTTCAAACGCACTTCCATACGCTTACGATGAAAATCCATATGTATGGATGGTTTTCAAACTCGACAACGAAGTGAGTACATCGTCTAATGCTGCGCAGGCAGCTCCCTTTACATTCCAGGCTGCGGGCGGAAATCCCGGCTACACTTGGGAAATTGCCGATGGTCAGTTGCCGCCCGGTCTGACATTGGCATCCGACGGTCACATTGACGGTAAGGTTGCAGACGGCGCTCAAGGCGTATCACAACAAGATTATACCTTCACAGTGAAGGTAAAAGACGCTCAAAATGCTACTGCAACAAAGCCATATACGATGACGGTTAAGGAAAACCCGGTTGATTGGTTTATTGAGGGCAAGCTGTCGGCGCTGTCACACACCACGGGCACCTATCCGAACCTTTATGACCCAAACTACAACTATGACGCGTGGGCACAGGCAGCTAAAGAAATGGGAATGACCATGCTTTCGACAGAATCCATTCAAGGCAAAGTTTACTACTGGCCGTCACCCAACGCAGTCTTAACTCCAAGCGACAGCAACTATACGTATAAATACAACGCTATGTACCAGTCTGAGGATGGCAGTTGGCATGTCAAAGACAGAGTGATGCAGGCCAAACAGGCCGTCGAGCGCTACGGCATGAAGTTTGGTATATACATTGCACCTGGATACGACCAGCCACCGTCAAACCAAGAAGTTTCAGTTTTGGATACCGACATGCAAGCTTTGGTAAAAAGATACAATCCATGGTATCTCTTTGTCGATGGTAATCCTGATGATCATCAAAATGTTGACGTGTCGTGGAGTTCTGCTCGCAACTATAACGACCGTGTTTTAATTGCAAAAAATTCCGATCCTCGATCGGGTGATGCAGATATTACATTTCACGAGCGTCCATTCTGGCAAAGTGAACCTTACAATAACGGTGGCTGGGTCAACGGTATTAAGCAACAAACAAGAAAAGTTGCCCATGAGGAATGGAACGATCCATTTACAACTGCACTCGATGTCTGGGCACAATACGCACAAGGCAACGAACGCGACAATTGGATTGAGTTGACAAAGGAAATCATTGACCAATACGGACATGGTTATGTCATGAATTATGACCAGACCATTGGTAGAACCCGCGGTCCGGATAACCTGTTTAGTAACTTGGATAACACAAATATCTTCTCAATGGTGCCTATTGAGTCACAGAATGCGCTAGGTATGCGCAGCTCCATTGCAAAATGGATGGCAAATGCCGGCAGTCCGGACCTGCGTGAGTCCATGTACGGCACCTTGCCATACACCATGGATTACACCATTAAATCAGGCTGGAAAACAGATCCGCAGCAGGCTATCGCTTACGGTCAGGGTCCAGATTGGGGTTACGCCCTGTCCCGTGACCAGAATGTCTATATGCATATGATCAAAAACCTGATTTCCGGCGTGAGCAAGGCAGGATTTACCGGCCAAGCCTCGATGAGCGGAATTGGTCCCTTCGATTACCCGGTTGACAAGGTCGAGTGGCTGAACAAGGGTGGTTCTCTGCCATTCACAACACAACAAAACAATGGCAAATACTATATTACAATTAACACTTCAAGTGTTATTGCCGACCCTATTGATACAATCATTAAAATTACAACACAAAACCCTGCAAGAAAATACAAAATGACAAGTGTTAAATTGTTCAGCAGCCAAACTGAACCAAACAAACTGAAACTTAGAGCAGAGAGCTATATGAATAACTACACCAATCTTTTCGCACCTGCTACACTTAGCTACACAAGCGATAAAACAAGCGTAGCAGCTGTAGACTCTGCAACAGGTTTGGTAACAGCTGTCGGTGACGGTACAGCTACAATCACAGTTACGGCAACCTATAATGATGGTGTGAACGCTCCTCAGGTTAGGACCGACACATATCCTGTAAAGGTGTCGGGCGGTGCGATTTCAGCTGCACTTCCGCTGGTTGGTGTTAATATGTTCACAAAAGGCGCTTTGTTCTGGGGACAATTCTCCACAAACCAGGACCTTCCTGTGACATTCCAGGCATTCACAGAAAAGGGAGGCACGGTTGATATTCTGGGCGGTACAAACATCAAGTACCACTATGCAACAGTGGACGGTAACCGTAACAACTCTACAGGTAAAATCATTGTAACCGAAGTGCCAGCAGCTCAAGTACCGTTCGTTGTAAATGGCAACACCATGCAATTTACAGGTAAAGTTTCCACCCCTACGATGTACAGCTACTGGGCTGATATCACTGTAGACGGAAAGACATTTACATCAACCCGTAACTACATTACACTTGTTCCAGATGTAAACGTTTCAGCTGGAATTACGCCGACAGTTACAAGCGACAGCAGTAACGCAGCCAAATTATCTGACGGCATAATCAACGATTCGACCGGCGGCAATCGCGCAAAGTGGGTAGCGCAGGCAAGCGACACAAATCCGAGCATCATGTATGATTTGGGCAAACTGCAAAAGCTTAACCGCGTTAATATCTACTTTAATCACCATATGCCGAATGTTGACAATGTTACTTACTACAACGTGCCGAATAAGATAAAGATTGAGTATAGCGTTGACGGAACAAATTGGATAGCAGGTAACGAAACAAACACATTGTCCGGCGGTGGATTGCCGACACAGAGAAACACGCTGGCAGTTCCGAAAAGCGATACAACCTTGTATGCTTGGGAGCAAGAAGGCTTGTATTACAACTATCCAGTTGATCCGAGCAAACCCGAAGTGCAAGCGCGTTATGTAAGAGTATCCTTCCCTGGCGGCGGTCAAGGAGGCAGCCCGATTGATGTGCTGGAAGTTAAAGTATTCTCATTAGCAGATTTAACAGCACTTGGAAATCTTAAGCTTGATCCGAAAATCGGAACGGATAACAATAAGGTAACGGTTGATGTAAAAGGTTATTCCTTTTTAGGTGAACCTCTGGACCTAACCGATGCGAACATTACGATCACAAGCGAAAACCCGTCCGTTGCAGCAGTTGGCGCAGATGGGGTTATTACAGCCGGGGCAGAAGGCATGGCCAAGATCAATGTATCTGTTAGGAAGGGCGGCTACATCGCAAGCGATTATTTCTATGTTACTGTAGATGCTGACGGAAAAATAGTTCTAACCCCTTTTCTGAAAGAAGTAAAGATTTCTCTAAATAGTCCGACAATTCAATCCGATAAACCAGTCATTGCTTCAATTGAAGGCCTATTAAATACAGGAGAATCAACTGATTTATCAAGGGCTACAGTACAATATCAATTTAGTGATGAAAGGTTATCCGTTGTTGAGGGCAGCCATACAATCGTAGTAAAAGGCGACATAGGTAGTGGATTTAATGCGACTGTTGTTGTAAAGGTTACTTTAGATGGGTTAACTGTTGAAAGTCGTCCTATGACAATTGCTGCAGTTAGGGATATTATCCCTCAATCACAAATGACGGCTACGGCGACAAGTCAGGAAACTGCTGGTGCTAACAACGCAGGCCCAATAGCGATTGACGGAAACCCAGGAACATTTTGGCATACAAAGTGGACTTCCGACGTTCTCCCCCAATCGATTAAGTTAAACCTTGGAGGAACCCACAATATCAATTCAATCTCCTATTTGCCAAGGCAAGATGGAGGCAG
Organism: Paenibacillus plantarum; assembly: GCF_013141695.1. Taxonomy (GTDB): domain Bacteria; phylum Bacillota; class Bacilli; order Paenibacillales; family NBRC-103111; genus Paenibacillus_E; species Paenibacillus_E plantarum. The sequence goes on along the minus strand of NZ_WHNY01000071.1, from coordinate 2,703 downwards.
CAATGGAAATATTACAGGCTATAACGTATATGTAAGTACGAATGGAGTGGACTTTGCCAAGGTTGCGAGCGGAACTTGGGCAAACGACAATAAAGAGAAATCCGCAACTTTTACAACGACGAATGCATCGTATGTCAAGCTCGAAGCAACGGCGGGTACTGGTGGCTATGCATCGGCTGCGGAGATCAATGTCTTTGAAGCAAAAGCAGTGGCAAAGACGATTGTAGATTACAAGTCGGTTGCTACGGATACGGGCTTAGGCGAAATACCATCACTACCTGCACAGATCGAAGCTGTATACAACGATGGAACAACGGGATTAGTTGACGTTGCATGGGCCCCCATTACTGCAGATATGGTATCACATGCAGGTGTATTTACAGTAAACGGCACAGTAACAGGAACCTCAGTCCAAGCGAAAGCGATCTTCAGAGTAGTAGCTGATTTTAAACCCGTTCTAAGAGAAGTTAAGCTTTCTTTTGATAACCAAGTTATCAAGAAGAACGAACCGATTGTCGCTACTTTAGTGGGAACATTAAATACTGGCGAACAGGCAGATTTATCAAGAGCTGCTGTACAGTATGTGTTCAGTGATTCAAGATTAGAGGCTATCCCAGGTAGTAACACAATTGTGATCAAAGGAGATTTGAATAGAGGATTCGTTTCGACTGTCAAAGCGAATGTAACTCTGGATGGAGTAATCCTGGAGACCAATCAGAAGGCGATTTTAGCTCTACCTCAAGGTGGAAACATAGCCAATACAGCAAGTGTATCCGTAAAGTCAGTCAGGTTTGATGATGCCAGATATGTTGGTCTAAAAGCGGTAGATGGTGATAAGGCTACGAGCTGGGCATCATCTCCCACTGATAATACCAAGGCTCCATGGATTAAATTGGATTTCGCTGCTCCATTAACAATCAGTAAGGTGAACCTGATAGACCGTGGCCACCAGATCAATCAGATTGGAGAAGGGCTTTTGGAATGGGAAGGAGGTAGCAATAAGGTTGAGAACATATTGTGGAATGGAAAACCTGACAACTTTGTTGTTTTTGACCAGCCGATTGTGACTAGCTGGATTAAATTCACTATTGACCCTGATAATAAGTTTACAAATTCTTCTCCGGCTGAACAGGGTGAACTTGGTCTTACAGAATTTGAGGTATACACACCGAATAAAGAATTTGTAAAAACGATTGTAGATTACAAATCGGTTGCTATGGATACGAACGTAGGCGTAATTCCATCACTCCCTGCACAGATCGAGGCTGTATACAACGATGGAACAACTGGTTTAGTTGACGTTGCATGGGCCCCTGTAACTGCAGATATGGTATCACATGCAGGCGTATTTACAGTAAACGGCACAGTAGCAGGAACATCAGTCAATGCAAAAGCGATCTACAGAGTAGATGGGGTTGCACCGGCGGCAAGTCAAGCTATATTGAGTAGCGTGCAGCAGGCGACCCCTGGCATGACATTTGATGTAACGATGGGATTGAGCGTGACGCAAAGTGTGTACCAGTCGGTGTTTGGTCAAGTTTTGACGGTTCACTATGATCCGCAGAAATTGCAGCTAGAAACGGCGACACCGGTAACATCACTGAAAGATGGATTTCAAGTCATCGATACAAAGGAAACAATTCCGGGACAATTACGAATTGTGGCTGCCAGCGTGGGCGTGAACGTGCCTGCCCAAGGCGATTTGCTCGCAATCAAATTTAGGACCAAATCTGTACCCCAGGCAACCAATACGACAATATCTGTAGACAACATTGTGATTGCCAATGCACAGGGGAATGAACTGCAGGTTGGCGGAGCATCCCGCGAGATACAAATAACTTTACCTATTATAACTGTAGATAAATCGCTCTTGAACGCAACGATCACAAGTGCTCAAGCGAAGTACACTGCAGCAGTGGAAGGCAATGAAGATGGACTGTATGCGATTGGCTCCAAAGCGCAATTGCAGTCGGCTATCGATGCATCCAAAGCAATAGTAAACAATTCGAATGCTGCTCAACAGCAGGTTGATAGCGCGAAAGCTGCATTGGAAGCGGCGATTCAAATGTTCACAAGCCAGATAATAATCGCAGATATCAATGGAGATGGTGTCTCAATTGGAGACTTGGCTTCCGTTGCAGCTGCTTACGGCAAACAAATAGGTCTTGTGGGCTGGAATGAGAAAGCGGATGTCAACCATGACGGAAACGTAGACATTACAGACCTCGCCATCGTAGCTAAAGCAATTTTGCAATAAACACTGTTCGAGCTGATGAAAGTGGATAATAGTTGAAGACATTTAGAAAAAACAAAGCTCATGAAGGTGTAGACACCTTCATGAGCTTTGTTTGTAGTTAGGAGATTGTTCTGCTAGGTGTTCATTTAGATCAATGTAGAGAAAATATGCTTGGTAAAAACTTCAAAAAAATTACATATTGATGAAATATTAAGTTTTTGAAGAATCACAATAGTAAATTATCGAAGGAAACCATATTTTTTTCTGTATGAAAGATTATCGTAATTTATTATTGTGAAATTGCAGTCAATCGTATTTACGCTTTTCCAAAGAAACTCAAAATCGCGGACCAGAAAAAAGGAGGACAAAATGCTTAAACAGAAAAAGAAAATTGCATCAGTAATAGCTTTATCCCTTATTGTACCCCTTACACTCGCCGGATGTGGAACAGACACGAAACAAACTGA
>NZ_WHNY01000070.1 GCF_013141695.1 Paenibacillus plantarum | reverse complement strand
ATCGAATTGCTGAATACGAATGACGAGTTATTCCATCTCCTCGCTTTCGGTCAAGATGGGATAGATTATAAAAAGATTGGCGAAAAGAAAATTGACATGATCAAAGGCCAATACAATTTTAACTGGTATGAATGGGAAATCGGACAGTCTTATGGCAGGATGTTGTGGGATCAGAACACCGATGTCGAATCACGTGAAAAGTCGCTCAACATCGTTTATCAAGCTGATAAGACAGCAATGGTATCGCCTGTGATGGGATTTGTATTTAATACGGGACCCGTTAAAACACAAATGGCAAATGTTGACGCGACTTTGAAAGAACTTCTATATGCGCTCGATTCGGGCACGGCAGATCCTGACAAATATTATGATGAATTTATAAGAAAATTGAAGAATGCCGGGGCCGACGATATTATTGCGGAGAAGCAGAAACAGATCAACGAATGGAAGAAGCAGAATGGCAAGTAAGCATGAAGCAAAGAATGACAAGCTATACGATTAGCGGGACTTAAGGTCTGGGACGCTAAAAGCCCTAATCTGCAAGCTGAAGCCGGTACATTTACGGAGTCAGTTTGCAGATTAGGGCTTGTTCCATGTCTTTATTTAATAAACAATATTTACCATTATGATTTTACCGCTCCAAGAGTCAGCCCTTTCACAAAATATTTTTGCAAAAGAGGGTACGCTAATATGATCGGTCCAATTGATAGCATGCAGGTAGCCATTCTTGCGCTTTCTCCTGGAAGCATACCAATCGATTGTTCAATAGATCTAGAAGCGTTTGCGTTGCTTAGCAGCATCTGAATGTTTGTCATTAAGGACTGAAGCAAATATTGAAGATTATAAAGTTTATTGTTCTCTATAAACAACGAGCAGGTGAACCAGTCGTTCCAATAGGCGACAGAAATAAATAACCCGATAGTCGCAAGTACAGGCGTAGACAAAGGGAGTACAATCCGGAAATAAGTCCTGAATTCCCCCGAGCCGTCAATCCTCGCCGATTCAATGATTGCGTCAGGCAGCGATTTGAAAAAGTTGCGCATGATCATCACATGTACCGGAGATACAAGCATCACGACGATTAGAACAAAAAATGTATCCTTCAAGTGGAGGTATCTGGTTATCAAAATGTAGTAGGGAGCCAATCCTCCATTGAACAGAATAGTAAAGAACACAATGAACGCTATCTGATTCCTGTATTTGACTTCATTCCTGGAAATAGCATAGGACATCAGCGAGGTCACAAATAAATGAAGAAATGTGCCAACGACTGTGACGAGGATTGTAACCTTGTAAGCATTCAAAATGGTTGAAGTGCCGGAGAATACATACTGGTATCCTATGAGACTGAATAGTTTCGGTATCAGGTGAAATCCGTCGGTCACGAGTGATTTTTCATCTGTAAAGGAAATGGACAGTACCAGTAAAATAGGTATAAGGCACATCACACTATATACGGCGAACATTAAATTGATCAGAATCTTCGGTACTACATTCCATCCTGTGAAGGATATCATTTTCACTTTTACACGCTCCTCAAATTAGTACGCTAGAATAGCGAGCTATCGGAATCATATTTTTTGACCAGAGAGTTGGTTATCAGCACCAACACAAATCCAACAACTGCTTGATACAGTCCAACTGCAGATGACATACCGATATCGTTAACAGTGCGCAATGATCTGAAAACGTAGGTGTCGATAACATCAGTGGTAGAAAACAAAATCCCCGATTCCCGTGGCAGATTGTAAAATGCGCCCCAATCGCCAAGCCCACCATTGAAAATCTTCCCAAGCGAGAGGAGTAAAAGGATAATGACAACGGGCATCAATAACGGAATCGTAATGAACTTTGCCTTCTGCCACTTGTTCGCCCCGTCGATTTCAGCTGCTTCATAATAATCCGACGATATTCCCAGTAAAGCCGCAACATAAACAACCGAAGTATAGCCTACTGACTTTAAGATAAATGCCAACGGCATTATAAAACGCCAATATAACGGCTCACCATACCATTGTATCTCTTCTAATCCTAGTGATCTTCGAATCCCGTTCATTACCCCCTGGTCAGGGCTAAGCAAGGCGTACACAATATACTCTCCTACTACCCAAGATAGGAAAAACGGAAGCAACATCACACTTTTATAAAGCGATGTCCGTAAGCGGCTTCCGGTTTCCTGCAACAAGATGGCGAAAACAACGGAAATAACGGTAACTGTCACCATGATGACCAGGTTGTAAAAAATCGTATTAAACGTAACCCTCCATACCGCATCGGACTTGAAGAAAAACTCGAAATTTTTAAAACCGATCCATTTGCTGCCCCATACTCCCTTTATCGGGTTATAGTCCTTGAAAGCGATCACCGCCCCGAACATAGGCAAGTAACTGAATATGATGAAATAAAGCAATCCTGGCAGCGCCATGACGTAAAACGGCCAGCGTCTGAAAATTTCCATTAAAAAACTTTGCCGACGCACGGAGTTGGCCTTTTTGAAGCCATTCTTTACAGCAGTTGTGGCTGGTACATTGTTATTCATTTACCCACTCCTCATTCATGAAAGTCTTGTTTGGACATAATTCCACGATAGACGAAAAAAGAAAATCATAAAACAGTAAAAAGCATGTTTTCCTTTAATAATTCGTTATTACGGTTCTATAAAAAATAATGGTTTCTCTATTTTTTTTTGATATTAAGCTAGAATGAAATACTCAAGCTCAAAAGTTGGAGCTGGGATTCAAATATGATTTGAAAATTCTCCTCACATATTTTTAAAATAGATGCTGATTAAGGGATTGTATGAAATAGGTAAAAATTTCAAAGAAATTACATATTGATGAAATGTAAAGTTTTTGAAGAATCACAATAGTAAATTATCAAAGGAAACCATATTTTTTTCTGTATGAAAGATTATCGTAATTTATTATTGTGAGATTGCAGTCAATCGTATTTGCGCTTTTCCAAAGAAACTCAAATCGCGGATCAGAAAAAAGGAGGACAAAATGCTTAAACAGAAAAAGAAAATTGCATCAGTAATAGCTTTATCCCTTATTGTGCCCCTTACGCTCGCCGGATGTGGAACAGACACGAAACAAACTGA
>NZ_WHNY01000008.1 GCF_013141695.1 Paenibacillus plantarum | reverse complement strand
ATTAAAATTTGAAGCACAGCGTGCTTAATGAACCATGTTCGATGGTGTCGTGCAGCACACGGATGTCGCGCCCCGGGCTTCCGCTGCCAAGTGCAATGAGTAGAGGCACGAAATGCTCGGCACGTGGGACGCCTAGGGCTGCATGCGGGGCCAGCGTTTCGTATTGGCTTAAGGACTCGATATCTCTGGCGAGCACCTTTTCCCGAATCCAATCTCGAAATTGCACGGCCCATGCGCGTGGTGGAGCATCCTTGTCACGGTCAATTTCATTGAAGTTATGCGTCAAAAAACCGCTTCCAATGACGAGAATGCCATCTTGCTCAAGTCCTTGCAGTGCTTCACCGATCGCAATCTGCTGTCTCGCAGGCAAGAACGGGTTTACAGAAACGGGAACGATAGGAATATCGGCTTCCGGATAAGCGTGCATCATGATAGGGAAGACGCCGTGGTCTATGCCGCGATATTTCATTTGAACCGGAATGTTATTTCGGCGTAGACGCGCTTCCACCATGGAAGCAACAATTGTTGAGCCCCTCGCGGGATATTGAACTTGGTAATAAGACGGAGGAAACCCGTAATAATCGTATTCCATCTCATGCACATCGTCAGTCGCGGCAATGGTCGTAATTTCACTTTCGAAGTGGGCTGAGAAGATGACGATGGCTTTCGGGCGGTTCTCCTGGCCAAAGCGGTTCAGGAACGCCGTGAATTCGGATTTTTCGAAAATGGTATAGGGTGAGCCGTGAGGCAAGAAGACAGGGGAAAGCATAGTTGGACCTCCTACTCGTAATTGTGTGGTGCTATATGCAACTTACCAACGTCCGATTGCTACAAATAGTAATATCGCCAAGAAAATGATGTTCATCCCGATCCCTGAATTTTCATTCCTTTTCGCATGAAATACGGCTGCAAGTACCATGATTAAACCTAGTGCAATAGCAGCAATTGGCGTCAAAATAGGTGCGATTCCTGTCGCATAAGGGACAATTAATCCTAATCCTCCAAGTAGTTCGGATACCCCGATGAAAGTTACCAGGCCTTTTGATGACTCTTTGACCCAAGGCATACTGGCTTTGGCTTTCTCATACTGAAAAGATTTCATTGAACCTGCCATAATAAATGCTAATGCTAAAATTCCCTGTGCGATCCACAATGCGATATTCATAAAATAAAATTACCTCCTTGAATTAAGTAAGTATATAGTCGTATAATAATCCCTAGGAGCTATACTGAGAAGTAGTTACTCAAAATAAACCTAGTATACAAAAAGATACCTAAGTGAAATGGAGGAGGAAATCAATATGGAGGAACCCCACTGTAAATTTGAAACTGTCCTAGAGATTCTTGTAGGCAAATGGAAGCCCATCGTTTTGTTTCACCTTTTCTCGAATGGCACGATGAGATTTAGCGAACTTCAAAAAGCGATTCCCGATATAACGAAAAAAATGCTAACCCAACAATTAAGAGAGCTAGAGTATCACGATATTGTTCATCGAAAGATCTATCACCAAATTCCTCCCAAAGTCGAATATTCCATCACCGAACACGGCAAAGGAATGTCTACGGTCCTACAGGCTATGAATGATTGGGGAATGTCGCATCTCACCCATTTGAATGAGTTGTATGGGCAAGAGAGATCTGTGGAATCATTTGAAGGCAGATTGGACGAAGTGACAGGGAATTAGAAGCAGTTAAGCACATAGGAAGTCAAAAAGAAGAAGCCTCTTCCAAGGCTTCTTTTTTCGTATATTCCTGTCAATCAACTATTCCATTACCACATGCCAAGGCTGCATCCACACGATTCGCTCACCTACTCGAAGAACGATGTTCACGTCATGAGGGCCAGAAGTCAGGGTTCTTGAAGTACTCAATTGGAACAATGGCGTGACCGTGTCAGCGGTAACGGCCTTACTGGCGGGTGCAACCGCGATCGATGATAAGGCATCCTTGCCGCCTAGATCATTATTTTCCTCCAAAGATAGCCGTGGCTGGATGGCGTCTTTGAGATTTTTCTGAGTCCATTGTACCTGTGTATCGTAAAGGAAAGCATGCAGTCTAGCCGTTGTTCCTGCTAACTTGTCAGGGAGCTTACCGAGCTCGACTTTGTAGCCTCCTTCATAATAAGCGTGCCCCTCATACCAAGGAATGGGGGAAAGGCCGAATAATAGCTTCACATCCGTCTGTTCCAAGTACCACTCACCTTCTTGTTGCTGGGGGATGCTGCTAAGGGTAACGGATTTGGTTAAACTATTTTTCCAGTAGATATCAGCACGTTGTTCCCCTTTGTGTAGAACGAAGGCATAGTCGCCTTTCGAATAACGAACGGCACCATTCGGATCTTCCACGTCCGCTTGCTGGTATCCTAACTGCTCAGCTAGAACCTTCAGCTTCAGGACATCCACGCCTTTTTTTACATAGCCTGCGTCAACATTCTCGTTCCACTTTAGAACGCCTTGGCTATCAAGCTTAAGAATAACCTGTTGTGGATATTGGGTTTCAATCTGCAGTTCAGTACCCGTATCGAGGTCCCAGAATCTGTCTTGGTTCCAGGGTTGTAAAGGGATCCACCCGGTATGTCCTTCCTTACTGGCCTTGAGCCATGTTGCGCCGTTTGGCGTGCTCCATACCGCGGAAACCTCCACATCCTGATTCCGCAGCAAAAGGACAGAAGATGTATAGTACACATCAGGATAACGCATTAATTCACGGTCACCATGAATGGATACCTTCCAATGAACGTTCACCGCGTCCGCGGGCTCCCCATATAAGAGATTAATCCATCCTGTTCCTTTGGACGTGTGTACATGGTACCAAGTTGAGAAATGCCAAATCTCATAAGGACCTCTACCAGTCCATAACGGTTGGGTGATTTTTTCGAAGGCGGTGACCTTCTCCCCAGAGATGACGGCAGTTTCTTTGTTCGCTGGGTCAGTGAATAGTGGAATCTCAGTAGTCAGGTTAAGTGTTTCATCGGTAGGGACGATGGTCACACCTGCTTGCGAAGTCCACAGAGGACCCATTTCAGTTTCAACGCAGAAGTAACGGTCATAAATCGTTGTATACTCTTGGATGATGCGTGTTTCCCCAGCAGATGCGGATTCCATCGAAGTCTGCCCAGATTGTAAAAGGGGCAACAGCTCCTTACTGCCGTAGATACCTTGATAATAGACGGGCTTGCTGACGTCTTGAACGGTGCCGATCTGCTTCACCGGGATGTGCGCCCACAAGTCTCCCATCCATGACGTATGAATCTGAATCCAGGCTTTGCTGGACGTGTCATTCGTGTAAAACCACTGCTTCTCCGCACGGACAACCTTCACTTCTTGAGGCGCGAGGGCTGCTACCGAACCGCCTCGTTCGCTCATTTTGCTATAAAGCGGTGTGTCCGAGTTTAGCAAAATGTGATCGGGTGGAGCGATATCAATCTCCCACGGATTTGGACGAATCCAACGAGGGCCGAACATCGTCTCAATTTTCCAGTTAGCTGCGCCAATAGACCAGGCCCCATTTGTCTCAATGACGTTTACGGTTTGTGGAGAAAACCAACCTTCGGGCTGATCGGCAGGTGTATCTGCTGCAGGGTAGTAAGCTGTATCCGACAGTAGCTCTATCGATCCAGGAATACGTAAACCATCAGGGGGATAGGGCCCCTGAGCCATGAATTCCGCCGAGGTTCCTGCAGGTTTACCTAACAGTCCCACGAGTGTTACCACTAACAAAGTTACCATCCAACTTGCTCGCCAATTCATTTCGCAACCACTTCCCATCACCAATTGTGGTAAATATTTCAAATATTAGACGTAAAGTATGGGCAAAAAGTTTCTGAAATCGGTGTAACATAGTGGGAAAGAGGAAATGAAGACTTTCTTGAAGTTTGGAGGCGAACTCATGAAACTTATCAAGTTAATCCCGTTACTAATTGGTACTATGCTCCTGTTGCTGTCGGCACAGCCATTGTTCTTGATGGGACAAGAGATGATTATCGGGAGCCGTGTTAACCGTGACTTTACTTTTGAACATATCTATGTGAATTTCATGAAATTAGGTAAAGTGGAGATTCTCGGGAGAGGTGCACCCATTCCAGTAGATCGTATTTCAGTTGAGAATTATATAGCTGATGGCAATGACAACAAAGCTATTCATACAATTGAAGAGTACACGGACATGAATCGACGCGACGACGCGACGCGGCTTACCTACACTAGAGTATACAAGTGGGAGGGTCAGACGATTGAAATTGCAGATCAATTCCAATCGGGCGTATTTAATGAATCCAGTCGTGAACAAGCGAATTTACAAATGACAATCAATCATAAGGATTGGTCTGTAGAGGGGCCTGTCCTGGTGAGGCCGAATTTCTTGGATGATAATCGGTACCATGGATACTTTGGGATTATGACCGTCGAGGAGAAGGGGATTGAGAAGTTCGTGGTTATTCAACGAATCTCTGGAACCGCGTTTACCCCGGATAAAAACTTGTCATGGCGCATTCTAAGTGTCAATAGTGATGGTCAGGTTGAAGAAGATCGATTCACATTTGATGAGCTGGGTGAGGTTCCACAAAGGGTGAATATGATCAATCTGACGTCAACTTCACCTTCTGCGGTGGGATACCAGAGTGACATTTTGCTCGGCTGGCCATCTCTTATTTTCCCTTTGGCGTACCCGTATGGAACAGCCTTAGTAGGACTCATATTCGTTGTCATTGGGTTAGTGATAGGATTTCGCACATTTCGTGAATAATAAGATTGGTTCTAAGTTATGCATCGAAAAGGAGGGGATGTGGTTGAAATTTCCCTGTTATTTCATGGTAGTAGCTTTCACGATGGTGTTGTCCGCGTGCCAAGCAGATGAGCTTACAACGGTTGTTACTAGCGCTGCGCCAAATGAGCCAACGGCTGCTACCAGTGTGAAAAAGGAAGAAGCGACGCCTAAGATGAGCGAGGCTAAAAATCCAGCAGTTCTTATGCCCGAAGGTTGGCAGCAGCTTGTCCGGCAGAGCGGCCCTGTGAGGGTTGAAGGTGACTTGAACAAAGACGGTAACCAAGACGTTGCCATGGTCATCGAAAAGCTGGATAGCGGAGGAGCCCAAGCACCTGAAAGAGCACTTTTGATTGCTTTTGGAAATAAAGATGGCACCTACACACGCTCTATTATGGCCGATAAGGCGATCCTGAAAGCCGATGAAGGCGGAGTATGGGGCGATCCACTAGCTGGCATTTTCATCGATAGAGGTTCTCTTATCGTGAGTTTCTACGGAGGAAGTAACGACAGATGGTACGGGAATTACCGTTTCAGATTTCAAGACGAAGACTGGTACCTGATAGGCGCTACGGTGGGATCCTTCTATTCGGGGACGATGACCGAAACGACAGGTGACGAAGAAGACTATAACCTGCTTACAGGTGATTATGTCAAACGAATCGTTGACGATCCGAAGGCTGAGAAGCCTACTTCACACACGATAAAAGGCAACATGGGGAAGAAGAAGCTGCTGAAGCTAAGTGATTTTGTGGCGACGGGATCAACGGATCAGTTTTTAAAATAAGGCGTATCCGCGGGGTTGGATGCGTCGGCGATGATGATGGTGGCTGTAGAGGGGGCAGTGACGGCAGTGGCGGAAATAGATGGATTTCCTCCATCTATTTTCGGCGTAAATTGATCGAAACACAGTTTAGATGGATTTCCTACAGCTAATTTGACTTATTCTCCCTCTTTTGCTGCGAACAGCCAGATTTAACTGGAGATTTTCCATCTAATGCTCGATTTTAGTGAAAAACCCTGAAATTAGCTGGAGAAAATCCAGTTAGTCGGCCTGAGGGCGAGTATCTTAACACCACCAACGCCACTCAATCATCTACATGTCAGCAGCTACACGCAACAATCTCCACTCAGTATCCACACGCCATGAACCGCACACACCCGACGCAATTCACCTTCCACATGCCACGAACCACACACAACCATCCACAAGTCACCAACCACCAACGCCACTCGACCAACACATGCCACTATCCATCAACTTCTATCTACTCTGCCAGCAGTTTCTCGCTCTACCCTCAGTCGTCCATTCCCGCCAGCCTACCTTCTACCTTCTCGCTTCATTCTTCTCGCTCTATCCATCCGCCTTCCTCCCTCTTTTTGCCCTCAAATTTGCCATGGAAATCCACCCTATACATACTTATCCCCAAAATTACCCACAGTATCAACATGTCCACAAAGCAAGCTGTGCATAATCTTTTCAATATCTTATACACATATCCACAGAAAATGTTATCCACAAGTGGAGAGTGTGATAGCCTTTTGGACGTGATACCGCTAGTCCGCATTACAAACCATACTGACATGCTTCACACTGAGATGCTCAGAAGATGCTTTTCCGCGTATGATTTGGTATGCTGTATTATGTTGTAATATTTCTGTAATAATATTGTAACAGTAACAATAGTGCCGACATCTGCTAAGCAGCCAACGCGTTGGCGTCATCAACCTTCATCTTATATGCACCTAAGGACGTGGACAACTCCGCCTTTGGTCTAGGTTTTTTCACGACTTTTGGCTAAAGAAAGACAGTACCTTGGTGCGTTTAGCAAATGGCTTTACTCCTTTATGATAGAGTTAACGTAGAGGAGAGCGAGGATTTGGCATGAGAACAAAAGCTTGGATGTCCTATTTGCTAGCGTGCAGCGGACTACTTTTGATCCCGTTAGTAGGGCTCATTTATATACATTTAAATCAAGATAACGGAGCAGCGTACAGTTTAATGACGGATCTCGATCGACAAATACCTTTTATCAAAGGCTTCGTAGTTCCGTATTTATCCTGGTATGTCTTTCTTGCCGTAGGATTCCTATATTTAGCGTATCGAGATCGCGCGAATTATATCCAGACACTCGTGGAATTTATCATAGGTTTGCTTTTGTGTTATAGCGTCTATGCTATATATCAGACGACAGTGCCGCGACCGGACATTGAAGGCGGTGATTGGCTGCTGCGGACGGTCCAGTGGGTGTATCGCTCGGATGAACCGTTTAACTGTTTTCCCAGTACACACGTGTTAACGGCCTACCTCATGATGAGAGCCTATCTCCGATCCAAACGGATTGCGATGCCTCACACCATTATTGTAACGAGCATGGCGATTCTCATTATCGTTTCAACATTATTCGTTAAGCAGCATGTGTTAATGGATATCGTGGGTGCAGTCCTAGTGGCAGAAGGAGTCGTCTATCTAGTGGAGAGAAGTAGAAGAACGTGGTTAACAGGATCGACCGCTGCTAGTGCGCGGCAGGATAAGCTCGAAAGGGGACTGAAGCAATGAGAAGCAAAGGAAAGCTTTTGATACTGACGGGCAGTCTTGGCGATGGGCACAATAAAGCAGCACAAGCTATTCTTGAAGCGGTACGTATGTATAGACCGGATATGGACGTGAAGGTCGTCGATTATTTGGCGTGGACGCATCCGTATTTGCATGGGTTCGGTAAATACTGTTATATGCAATGGGTAAAAAGCCTGCCCTCCGTATACGGTTTTCTATATCACAAGACCAGACATGACACCGCGTTATCCCATTTGTTCAAAAGAATGAAGTCATTCAGCACCGAACGGATGCTGGATTTGTTAGAAGAGGAAGCGCCCACGGAAGTCGTGTGTACGTTCCCAGGTGCTGCGGCAGCGATGTCTTATCTAAAATGTAACGGCCTTACGATCGTGCCGACCGTGACGGTCATCACCGATTACACCGATCACAGCTACTGGATTCATCCGGGGACGGATAAGTATCTGGTCGGGGCAGAACATGTGAAACAGGCGCTCCTGCGGTATGCGATTCCTGAACAGCGTATCGTTGTGACAGGGATACCGCTTCGCATGCCATTCACACAAACCTACAATCGTGAGGAGCTTCGTGATAAATATGGCTTGCACCGCGACATGCCAACTGTCCTTGTGATGGGAGGGGGCCATGGGCTGATCGGGAAGTCGTTTAAATCGGTGCTGCAGTCGGATGATCTGAAGGCGCCCGTGCAGTTTGTATTCGTCTGTGGTCGCAATGAGAAGCTGAAACAGCATTTGGAAGAAGAGCTGGGCGGCTCGAATACGCACCATCATGTGATGGTGACAGGGTTCGTCGATCATGTGCATGAGCTGATGGCACTGTCTGATCTGATCGTGACGAAGCCAGGCGGGCTTACCGTTTCCGAAGCGCTTGCGCTGGATCTGCCGATGATGCTGTACAAGCCAATTCCAGGCCAAGAGCAAGCGAATGCTGCCTATCTCGTTGGAATCGGAGCAGCCGTCGAAGTGAAGAACGCAGCCGAGATGAAAAGGCAGCTGCTAGAGGTCATCGCGAATCAATCTGTTTTGCTCAAGCTGAAAAAGAATGCACAAATGAGTCATCGCCAACCCGATGTATTTCGCACAGTAGATGCGATTTTGGAAACGGAGCATCATTATCTTCCGGTTCAGGATGGCTTACAATTTTCTTATGCCAATGTATAAAATAGAGGTCAAAATAACCCTATTCCTCCCTCTTTCTGAGGTGGGGGAATAGGGTTATTTATTTCTATTTATCTTCTTGCATCGTCACGATGATGTCTTGAGCATAGTTGCCGAATTGTTTGCCGAATAGCGTAACACCACCACAATTCGTGGACGTTTCTAAGGAGGCAATACGGAAATGAACATCTTGGGAGAATACAATATTTAAGTCGTGAATGGTCGTCGCTGAGATTTGTGTGCCATCTAGAAAGGAACCCTGCGGATTCACGGTAATGATTTTCAGCAGACCATGTTGTGTGTTGCCATTTCCCCACCAGTCGGGGGAGAGTACGCCTCTGTGTTTACCGAAATCACCAGGGCATGTCCACTGTCCGAGTGGCGTATCGTTGATCGAAAACGAAATATCCGAAGGCCAATTCTCGTTAAAGCCAGGAGCTTCCGAGCAGATTTCAAATGAAATCTCCAACGAACGAAGCTTCTGGTTGCTATGGAAAAAATTCGGGATACGGTACTCCACGTAACCGCTGCCGAACCAAAGAATGCCTGCTTGTACATGCTGTGGATCCGCAAAATACCGCGGATCATCGAGCACGCCAATCAGCTGCGTCGGTGACGCCAAGCCACACGTCGGGTTCACGTCGAAGGAGGCGTACTGGCCGATGGGAATCGTAACCGTCGTTGTCGGATGCTCATAAGGCTTCTTCGACTTAAACTGAAGTGTGGCTTGTTCAAGCTGCAGGTAGCAGATCTTTTGCGTGCCGCGTACACCGGTCACGTTCTCAGACCGCACAATGCCAGCTAGCTCCAGTTTCTGAATATGCTTCGTCACGATCGCTGACGAAATCTCTAGTCGCTGGGACAGCTGTTTAATATTTAATGGCGCTTCGCCAAGCAGTTCAATCATCTTCACGCGAGTTTCCGATGAGAAGCATTCCAGGAAGGGCATATTTTTGGATGAAACCTCAATTTGCATAGGGGAAACCTCAACTTTATAGGCATATTTGTTTCTATTGTATAACCTACAGGTTATTTAAACAACCTGTTTGTGAGTTTTTATTGAATATTTGTAGAGGAGTCCAAGTTATGTTGTATTCTGTACAACATGATTCTGGCTCTCGGGGCTAAATCAACTTTGATGTTGTATTTTATACAACATTCTGAGGCGAATAACTCCAATTAGGCCCAAAACAGCCAATAATGTTGCATGAAATGCAACATAGAAGTCCGAAACAGCTGAATCCGGGCAAAAATGTTGTACATAATGCAACATGCCGAGAGTGTGACGGCTGAATCCGGGCTTCGAATACTTATTCCACCCGCAGCTGCACCCGACCCCGCCGGCAGCCCCCGACGCCGCACCCGCCGGTAGCCCCCGACGCCGCACCTGCCGGTAGCCCCCGACGCCGCACCCCGGTAGCACCCGTCACCATACCCGCACCTCAGCCGCGTTAGAGTATTGGTGGGAAATTGAAGGCTAGCTAGTTTGAAACCAATGGGAGTAACTGAGGCGGAGATATGAAACTGATGGGAATCGTGCGAGTGAAAGTAGCAAGTCATTGAGATGTTGTATTCTGTACAACATGATTCGGGTTTTCGGGGCTAAACAACTTTGATGTTGTATTTTATACAACATTCTGAGGCGAATAACCCCAATTAGGCCCAAAACAGCCAATAATGTTGCATGAAATGCAACATAGAAGTCCGAAACAGCTGATTCCGGGCAAAAATATTGTACATAATGCAACATGCCGAGAGTGTGACGGCTGAATCCGGGCTTCGAATGTCTAATCGTCCCGCATCTTTACTCGCACTGAATTTAACTCTAACTCTAGCTTCTAATCGTCCTGTCATGTTTTCACGTCAGCACAACAATCGCTGCCAAGCGCCATCGCTTAACTCATAGTATCGCGCATAGGAACCGCCACTCTCTTTCTTGCGCAGCACGCCTTTTGCAACAAGACCATTAAGCCACTTACGAGCTGTACGAAAGTTAACCTCGTATTGGCTGATGATGTCTTTCGGGCGAATAGGTCGGCTCAAGTTGAAGGCTAGCCGAAGAACTTCTTTTTCATCCGGAGTCAGCGTTGCTGCAGTTGTTGACCGAATGAGGTGGGGACCAATCACTAACTGCAGCAGCATTTGGCATACTTCGGGACGGTTCTGGATATCGTCGAAGGAGAAATGGATCATTCTCCATCCCATCCCAGTAAGAAAGGTATCGCGATTCAGCGCATAGCTGAACTTTTCGCGATCCATCTCTCTGATATGACTCTGGAAACCATCGCATTCTATCCCGAAACGTCCACCAGGGCTGAGGTAAGCGAAGTCGAGAAACTGGGATTTTCGATTCCAGTCATAAATCTCATACTCAGGATGCAGATTGTCGAAGCTTTCGAATAAAGGCCACCACACCTGCTGGAGAAATAGTTTCTCAGCATAGTTATGTCCGCGGAGCAAACGTCCCTTGCGTTCTCCAACTCGGCGAGCTAGGTGATCTTCCATAAATGTTTTGTGGGCAGGTTCAAATGACATCGTGCAATCGTCGCCTCCTTTAAGAAAAACAAAAAACGCCCTCCGCCTACTCGGCAAAAAGGACGTTCTTCGTCAAAGAAATAGTGTATCATGAGATAGAGAATCAAGCCATTATATACCAATTTTAGATGACGAGGTGTGATAATGAGTAACCGCTTTCAACTGCATGCAATCTTCTCCGAAGGAGTGATTTTGCAGCGAAATCAAGAGAACCCCGTCTGGGGGACAGGCCCGGATGGGATGCAGCTGACCTTGGAGTTCCAAGGACAACAGGTTCAAACCGTCTGCGCAGACGGCAAGTGGCAGGCGATACTGCCAGCATCCGAAGCGGGAGGCCCGCATATCTTAACGATCAGCTCCGAGGGACGACAACTTGCAACCGTTCAAGATGTGTACTTTGGTGATGTTTGGCTAGCTGGCGGACAATCCAACATGGAGTGGAAGGTGAAAGATACGAGTCACGCGGAGGCGGACATCGCAGAAGCTGGCTTCCCGCTTATTCGTTACTTTGAGGTCCCCAAAGTGGAATGGGAGGATCCCGCACTAGAAACACCGATGAACGCTTCCTGGAAAAAGGCGCTGCCTGAGCATGTGCCGGATTTCTCGGCGGTTGCGTATCATTTTGCCCAACATATTCATGCCTCGGAGGGTATCCCTATTGGCATTATAGGTTGCAATTGGGGCGGCACCTCAGCTGCGTGTTGGGTAAGTGAATCGACGATTCAACAACAGCCTGAACTTCAAGTGTATCTGGATACATTTGCTGAAGAGATCAAGGATTTCGATTGGGTCGCTTTCGAGAGTGTTCAACAAGCGTATGATCAAGCGACGGCAGATTATGAGAAGCGCAAAGCAGCGGGTGCCACGTTAGAGGAACTAGGGGGCTATCCATGGCCTCCACCAATGAATCCTCATAATCCGATGAGGCCTTGTGGCATTTATGAGACGATGCTGCTCAAAATCGTACCTTACGGCTTGAAGGGGTTCCTATTCTACCAGGGGGAGAGCGATGCAAGTCGTGCGTTACTGTATGACAAACTGCTGACAGGACTTATCCATAATTGGCGTTCACTCTGGCACAATGACAATCTCCCTTTCCACTTCGTCCAATTGACATCCTACTGTGCGGATGGTAAACCAGACGGTGAATCGTGGCCGCTGCTTCGGGAGTCCCAAGCGATCGTGAATGAGCGCGTCCCGCATACGGGCATGGCCGTCACCTTAGATTGCGGGGAACGCGATGACATTCATCCGCGAGATAAGCGGACCGTGGGGCAGCGCCTCGCTTTAACAGCGTTAGAGCATGTCTATGGGAGAGAGCTTACGAGCTCAGGCCCCGTGTACCGTGAGCTGCACATTGAAGGTGGGCGGATTGTGCTTCATTTTGATCACACAGATGGGGGACTAGGACTTTCTGGGGGGAACGAGCAACTTATCGGCTTCCAAATTGCTGCGGAGGATGGTTTGTACCTGACCGCTGAAGCGAGTATCGTTGGGAACACCGTCCAAGTGTGGCATCCAGAGATTACGAAGCCAGCCAAGTCGCGTTATGCTTGGACGAATTACACGGAGGCCAATTTGGTAAATGGACTTGGCTTGCCGGCGGGGACATTCCGCACAGATCGAGCACGAGAGTAGAAGAAAAAAGGCGTCCACTCTATGGAGTGAACGCCTTTTTTGCAACATTAGGGGAAGTACTCAAGTGTTGGATGACTTCTTGTAGAAGAAGCGAGATAACAAAAGGCCAACAAAACCAAGTCCAATAAACAAAATCGCTTTGATTGTCAGGGAGACATTTGGTAGATCCATCAAGATGACCTTCATTAAAGTTAGAAATAATAAAGCGATACCAGTGAGTCTGATTTGTTTGACTTCTTTCTTCAGTCCGTAGGCAATTACACTAATCGCGTAAAGGAGCCACGCCGTAGAAACACATAAGTGTTGGATATTCACACTGAAACCATCTGTCAATGTTCCGGTTACTTCCGTTATGAAACACAAGAATAGGAACCCAAGTCCATACTTAAGCGTAATTAATGTGCTCTTCGTGTTGGTGCCGACCCCGAAATGTGAAACTATTGCAATCATACCTGCCATGGTTCCTAATAATAGCAGCCATATTAGCATGACTACCGACAGGATACTGCTCATACCCTCGGTGACTGTACCCAATGCAGTTGCAAAAGCGATTACATAGATGATGACTCCATTGATTTTTTGTAAGACTGACTTCACGATGAAACCAAGTAACAACGCAATAATTCCCTCAATCAATAGGAAACCAGGTAATGCATCAGCGCTGAAGTAGTTAGCCGAGTAGAAAAGCAAAGCATAGGATGCTATTGTCATGGTATAGGGCAACTTTTCGTGTGCTGTTCTGCTGAACCAGTAGGAAAGCAAGGCATAGGCTATACAAGTGGAAACCATCACAACGTTGAATTGCATATCTGTGTAGGCCACTTTAAACCAAATAGCGGTGAACGCGAAACTTGGAATCAGCAATCGAAGTTGGTGATTCATTGTAGGGCTTTTCAAACAGATAGACACTAACAAAGCTACTTGTTGTACGAGCATCCCAATTGCTGCAATCTTGGTATCCCCATGTACACCAAGGCCAAATAGGAACAAGGCTAAGGGGAGTAGCGCGAACGAAGTATAGAATAAGCCGACAAATGTACGTCGTATGGCATATATCATGAAACTTACAAATAACAGCGTCTCGTAGCTAACGAAAAATAGAGAGGAAGGGTTGTCACTATTTAATAAGAAAGGTGTTAAAACACCTGCTGCACTTGCTATGATCGCCAAGGATTGTGATTTTAATTGGTGTGAAAACCATAAGCCCAAGACGACCCATAACACATTCAGTGTGAACGCAATAGGCGCTCCAATGAGTTCATACAATTGATGACAAGCAAAGGTGGTTAGCATTAATAATCCGATGGAACCGCCTAACAACACTTGTGACAGCAGTGGACGATTAGCCTTGTGTTGTTTAAACCCGAGGATTATGAAGGTCCCCCCGACGACATAGCCAATAGCACAGCGCATCTGCTCAGTGAGGAGTCCGTTGTCAACCGCCGCTTTGAATCCCCATACGATACCGATCAGAAGTACGAACATAAAAATTCTCGGCAGCCATACCCTGGCAATGAGGTGTTCCCAGTCGGTCTCTTCTTTCATAGCTGCTTGTTGGGGTGGTGCAATGGGCTGAACTTGAACGGGAATGCGATTGGGAGTGGGATTAAGATTAGGATTAGGATGACTTACTCTGTTTTCAGTTGGTTTGCTTTGCTTATAAAGTGCGAGTTCTTTCTCGAGCTCGTCAACTCTCTTTTCTAAGTTCTCAAATCGATTATGAATGTCCAAGAAGCAACCTCCCTTTCGCTCAGTGGTAATTTTGGGCAAATGTTTATACATTCAAGATAACAGTTTATGATGAATGAAATAAGTACTATTCTGCAGTAGTACCTTATGATGGATGGGTAGGCATCAGGCAATGAATGGAGGACAGGACTATTCACAAATTTGTATATTTCATCATTTTGCTCTTTGTAGGGATCGGGGCTCTCAAACAAGGATTTCTATATGAAATGAGTTATTTATTCGCTAATATCTGGATTTTGCTTGGATTTTCAGCCTTTATCTTAACTCTCAAGCAGGTGCGCTTGCATCTGGTACACTTGAGTTTATTTCTTATTATTGTATTGTACTGGGCAAGTACGTTAGTCGCGGTTGATCTTGAGAAAGCCATATTCGAGGCTATTAAAATAACAGCACTACTTCCATTCTCGATCATGATGTCATCGTTGACCAAAGATCAATTTATGAAACTATTTCGATGGTTCCCTTACTTAGGGAGCTTTACTGCTGTTGTAGGTATTGTGTTTCAAATGGAAAGGCAAAATCGCTTGGAATCAACCCTTGGTTATGCAAACGCGCTAGCTATTTTTTTGCTGATCACGTTACTCATGACTGCTTTCTTTTATTTAAAAGAGGCGCGTAAAGGCGACTTCGTTCTTATGACTATTCAAGCGACAGGAATCCTGCTGACCTTTTCTAGATCTGTCTGGGTGCTATGGCTTATATCAATAGCGGCGTTATTCTTATTTCAGGAGTTTCGAAAGAGGGACATGTGGCTACAAATAGGAACTGCTCATCTGCTGGGTTTTGTCGTGGCGGCGCTATTAAAAAAGGACATCCTCTTTTTTTTGTCAAGGCTCCAAACCATTCAGCCAGAGACCTCAGAGTTTCGAATGAGACTCATCTATTGGAAAGATAGTTTATCCATGATTGCTGATCATTGGTGGCTTGGAACTGGTGGTGGTGGGTGGAGTGTACTGCAAACACAGTATCAATCAGAGGATTATTTTGTTCGATTTGTACATAATCATTATTTGCAGTTGGCACTAGATATCGGTATCTTTGGGCCATTGCTGTTTATTGGTATCGCCGTTTTCCTATTGTATTGCAGTGTTGTTCTGATCAAATCCATACAAACTGCCACCGATCATTCTACTTTGATATGGATAAAAGGTGTTTTGCTGACGAGCGCAGTTTTGCTGCTTCATGCAGGTTTTGATTTCGATTTTAGTTTCCTCTTCTTATTCGCTGTTTTTCTGATGTTCGTTGCGTTCATTATGGTGCAGAGTCCCGATAAAGCCACTATAGTTATCCAACCCAACAAATTTGTAAAAACAATACTAGTTACTTGTATAGCAGCTATGATATTTTTCACAAGTTGGGTGGAGATAGGGAAATACTATCAGACGAGAGGTGAGGATAGTGTTGCTGCTGGAGATCTGCAATCAGCAGTTCAAGATTATTCGACTGCACAAAAATGGATGCCCTGGGCGGCATCAGTCTACTATGACAAGGCTAAATTGTACGTATTACTTGGAAACAAGACAGGGAATCGCAATGAATATTTGAAAGGCAAGGCGCAAGTTGAACAAGCCATACATCGCGTGCCTGATGAGATGTTATACCAACAACTAGATGAAGAACTTAGTCAATTTGTGGTGAAGGAATAAATTGGTTTTACTAGATGGTTATATCTTTTATGGTATAATCATTTTTGTTTATTATCGCATCATACATGAAGAGGGTGGCTCGGGGCATGAAGAATTGGAAAGATATTTTCCGAAAGATTAGTTTAGCTTTGATTGTAATATTTATTCTCCAAATTAGTTTACCGACTGTTTCTTATGCTTTTCACGGTTTTTTTATGTACTCAGCGGATGATAAGAAATTAAGAGGTTACGTTTATGTCAAGGATCCCACCAAGGTATCTGTAGATGTAACGAATCAAGGTACTGTAACAACCATTACTTATGATGATAATAATGTTAAAGAGAATTATTTTTGGGGTTCTTACTTTCCGTTTGATAAAATGAATAATAGATTAAAAAATGTTAATTTCAATGATTATGGATACAGTTCAGAGACGGCACCTAGTAAAATCGTAGCTTTCGATGGAGAAACGACACAGGAATTCACCATGGAAACTGTTTCTAACGGGAATGTTCTCTACTACGGTGATCAAACTGATCTCGGCTATTACCGTATTGTAGGTCAACAATATATATCAGCTTTTGGTGCGAATACATATATCCCTCCCGATAGTACTCTTTTCAGCTTTACTCCAGCCAATAGTGAATCAAATGCGATTAAGATTCGACTTCCAAAGGCTAACAATACAGCGGCATTTGAAGTTACACAGTTAGCAGCTACAGATTTCAATTTGTTTGATGTCACCACAGGTGAATATCTGGATATATTAAATCTGAACAGATTGAGTGGTTATGAGCAACTTGCACAAGATTCAACACACTATTTGAATAATGTTATTGTTTTGGAACCGTCACAAATCCTGGTGAAGGATCATAGGTATGAGTTGAGACTATCGTCAAAAAGTAGAGGAAATGAAATTAAATTACCTATTCAGGGAATCTATTCATTTGAACTAGAAATTGGCTTTATTAAGGGGGAATATTCCGAGCAAAGCGGCGTTTTCTATAATTATGTGAGCCAAAGCGGAGTTTACTTTAATAATGTGCAAATTAACGCTCCTACGAAGTTAACGATTGATCCTAGTCTCATGCGTGTCGGACAAGAGAAAGATTTAAAAGTATTTAATAAGCTAGATGATGGTAGGGTTGAAGAGATAACGAATTATGAAATGCTAGGGTTGTTTTACTCGGATGCAGGACATAAAGCAATTTCGTTGGATAACCAAACCCTAAAAATTAAAGCCCTCTATTTAGGTACAGCTAGTTTATTACTCAAATATAATGGCATTATAAACGCGTTCACTATTCATGTTACGGCCAACGGTGCGATAGATGGAGGTGCAAATCTCTATGCATATACCTTTGAAGATCAGAATCCAGTGCGCGGACAAATTGATCCCTTATTGTCTTGGTTTGCGGGTACAGAGTCAAATTATTCTGGATATCAAGTCTCGTTTTCGGATGCTAATGACGTAGCCTTAGGGGCAACCTATAACATTGCTAAGAATGATGTTCCAAATCATAAATATGTAGTCGATCTAACAAGTAATCAATTGCCAGCAGGCGCTGTGTATATCGACGTATTCCCTAAAGATTTGGACGGACATACAGGGACAGAAATGTGGCGTAAGCAAGTTTACGATAATACAGCTAATAGCCCAGTGAATCCAACAAGCAATGCCGCCATTCCGGCACCCGTCATTCGGGATATGCAGTTTAAAGATCAAGATTTTACGCTCGACAATCTAGGTGGCTCTGTGCTGTGGTATGATGCATCAACATTACCAACTCCTGCTACGTCCTATAGTATTTATTTTGTCGATGCAAACAATAGTAAGTTGAAATCTATCGCAGAAATACCGATAAGTAGTTTCAAAATGGTTTCCCAGGGAGTAGACTTGCCGAGCTATCAAATCGAATTCCCAATGGGCTACGCTATGCCAAGCGGTGCGCAAAGATTAGGGATTTTTGGGAAGAACGCGCAAGGGGAAGGCACCAAGGGGTATTATTTCGGATTTTGGGATAAAATCACAGTGACTGGTGGAAATGATTACTTTGAAGACATCGATAATCGTGCCGGCCATATAAACGCTGCTTTAAAATGGATGCCTATGGTTAATGAAGCTAATATCACAGGCTATGTCGTGCAATTTCTTGGTAACCGACTTAATCCTATTGGAAGACCTTTACCAGAAATAAACAAAGGACAGCAGCAATATAGTATGCCTATCCTAGATAATCAAATTCCAGCGGATGCTAAACTTATCGAACTCAGTGCTGTGAATGCAGATGATGAATATTTGCTTTTGGGTCGTTATAGCCTTTCAGACAATATTCTTGGAGAAGCGGCTAGTTCTGTAACAGTTGACCAACAGCTCCATGGCATAAGTCAGATTATATACAAGGATACAGACGGTGAAGATGGTGAAATAGGTGGTTATTTTTATTTCTTTTCCGAGAATCCGGCAACGAATTCACCATTTTCGCACTATGAAGTTTATTTTGTAAATGATCAATTGCAGAAGTTGAAGCCAATTATGAGTGTGCCTAAGAATTTCATTGGTACCTACCAATCTAGTATTCCAATGAATACCCAGATACCGAATGGTGCAACCAAGCTTGCGGTCTATGGCATTTCGCAAGTAGGAGAGAGTCTACCAGCTTCAGTTGATCTATACAGTCCACCTTTACTAGCTAGCCAAATTAGTATAACGAACAACAAATCCGATACAGCGGACACCATAACCCTAACGGGACTGCAGGCCAATGACGTTGTCCGTGTATATGGTGATGCCACTACATCAAATACCTTCTTAGTTGGTACAGTGGCAAGTAATGCGACCACCATTTCCTTTAGTGTCCCAGAGCTAGGCAAAGAAGCGGGGAGTTTGTATTTTTCTTATGAACGATTGAATAGACTACCAAGCCTAAAAGTACAAAAAGCCTACGATAAAGAGCCTGCAACTGGCGTAAGTGGCGGATTTGGCGGTGGCCCGATGGGCACTATCGAGTCTTTCAAATGGGACATCATCAACCAAAATGGTAAGATTCGCATCACATCTAGCATCGATTCGGATCAGTTGAAGAAGTTAGCGGACGAGCAAGCCAAAGCTGGCAAAAATGAAATTCCGATCGATTTAAAGACAAATGCGGAAGGCTATGATTTCCAAATCAATGCCGGCTTACTAGAGGAGATTGGAAACAAGGTAGAAGATGCTATGTTAGTTTTCAATACAACTATAGGAACCACGCGGATCCCTTTTGATGTGCTGCAAGAAGCTGTGAAAGCAAATGGCGGAAAAGATTCAATGGGACTACGAATTAGTATTGATAAGTTGCCTGCGGCTGACCAAGTGAACTTGGAGAAGACGATATCTTCTAATGGCGGGGAAAGTGTAGGGAAAGCCCTATCCTACGAGCTCTCACTCGTGGAGAATAATAAAACTGTTGCAACGATTGATTCATTTTCTGAATATGTGGGACATGTGATCCTTTTACCTAAAGATTTTAAATTAAATGCAGGTGAAAAGTTGAACGGTGCCGTATGGGACCCAACCTCCAAAACGTTGATTTCGGTTCCGTTAACCATCAGTTTGGACAAAGACGGTAAACCAGCCTATGCAACACTGTGGAGAAAAGGAAACTCGATCTATACCGTGTACACAGCACAGAAACAGTTTGCCGATGTACAAGATGACGATTTTGCCAAAGCGGACATAGAATCTTTAGCAGCTAGCCATGTGATTCAAGGCTTTGAAGATGGCTCTTTCCGTGCTGATTCGAGTGTAACCCGTGCAGAGTTTGCAACTCTTTTAGTAAGAGGATTGGGCATAAAGTCAGTCAGTGGTACGAATAAAGGGTTTATGGATGTGAACCCGACAGATTGGTTTAGCCAAGCTGTCGATACGGCAGTAAGTTCTAGCCTCATTAGTGGGTATGAAGATGGAACCTTCCGACCTACGCAAAGCATTACCCATCAAGAAGCTGTTACGATGATCAGTAATGCGTTGAAATTTATTAATGCTGCTACGAAGTTGGATGATTCAGAGCGTGCACAGTATGTAAAGCGCATGAGTGAATTATCCTGGCAAGTGGATGCGTGGGCAAGTGATGCCGCAGCGATGACTTTGAAACGAAATATTTTGAATGCAAATAATGGATTCTCCTTTGAAAAGGATGCCAAAACTACGCGCGGACAAACAGCTTTATTGATTAATAAGCTGCTTCAAAATGCGGAGTGGCCAAAGAATTAAAAGGCCAATACCGACCAAAGAACCCAGCAAACCATTGCGTTTGCTGGGTTCTTTCATTTGCTCCCATACACCCAATTCAAGCCAGGATAAAGGCAGCTAATTCAGCTTCCCTAGCATCCGATAAAGGCTCCGAATTATCCCAATACAGGAGAGATGACGGTTCCATCCGCCAAGTAACTTCTCTGCGCTGCAGAGAAGAACGGAATTGCTCCCAATTGTCCAGCTTCCATACATCCAATTCCAAGCCCCTTAAGCGAATACGCTCCTTATAAACATCCTCATACGGTAAATACGCGTAAATCACCTTAACACGGACATCCTGTATGGAAGCTCCGATACGAGCCAACTCCCCTTCCAGCCACAGCGGGTCTCCCTGTTCCTTTGTAAATGGCCCAATCACGATAGCATCCTGATCCAATGTGAGCTGTTCAAGTGCCGCATCCATCGTGATGCGATATCCCAAATCGCGGCAATGTTGCTTATAAAAAGGCGAATCCCGATCGCTGGGATCTTGCCCAGCAAGGGTCATGATCGCTTCTGCCGCGGGGCGCAGTAATGTATCCATATCTAAGAAAGCTCCGCCATGTCGGCGCACCCAAGCTCTTGCTATCGTTGTTTTGCCTGCGCCCGCAGGACCAATGAAGAAGATAAATTTGCGCATATGTAACCTCCGGAATAAACGGTATTAGTGACTGCTCAACAAATTGTAACATAAGAGCGTTTTCAACACAGATTTTCAGGAAACTTTCAGCTATTTTAAGGTTTCTTTAAGATTCACACCACATTTGCTTCACACTTTTTCTGTATATTACAAGAAAAAAGGGGAAAACCAAACTGGAAGGATCGATCTTGTGGTAACAAATGTGATTAGTCCAACTCGAAGTAGTATGGAAGCAACATCCCGTCCACCGGCTCAATGGCCTACGCATGGCTGGCCAACATCAACGCCTGAGGCACAAGGATTATACTCAGCTACGTTAGCTAAGACTTTTGACGTTTTCCATGATCAAGGCGTGCACAGTATAGCCGTTATTCGGAATGGTGTATGGGTGGCAGATGCTTGCAAAGAAGGGATTCAGCCTGAAATTCCGCAAGATATGAAATCAGTTACCAAAAGCGTGACATCAGCATTAATCGGGATTGCTTTAGCAGAGGGAAAACTGAAGACGATTGAACAGCGTCTGGCTACATTTTTTCCAGAGTTAGAACATGATCCTTTAAAATCAAAGATCCAATTGAAGCATCTGCTTAGCATGACTTCAGGACTTTCATGGGATAATGATCAGGAACAATCATCGACAGAGATGATGCATGCAGCGGATTGGGTAGCGTATATTCTAAATCGCCCAGCGCAACATGAACCTGGTGCGGTGTTTAACTATTCGAACGGTGACGCACATTTACTCGCGGCAGTAATCGGAAAAGTAACGGGTATGTCCATGTTTGAATATGCGATGTCGCGGTTATTCGAACCGCTTGGCATAACGAATGTGAAATGGAATCATGATCATCAAGGCATTACAATTGGCGCGTGGGCATTGGCGTTATCACTGGAGGACATGGCAAAGTTAGGCTTGCTGTATCTGAATGAAGGACAGTGGGAAGGAAAGTCAATTATTCCCCAATCTTGGATTCGCACATCATTCATGAAGCGAGTAACTTTAAATTATAGTAATGGTACGCAAGGCTCTTATGGCTATTATTGGTGGACCAAATCACTTGCCAAAGGTTTAACTAAAGGAAGTCGCAAGGAAATGGAAATTTTCTATGCTTCGGGTTCAGGCGGCAGACGTATCTTCGGTATTCCGGAATTGAAGATGATTGTTGCATTGACAGCGAATACCGGTGATGTGGATATGCCAGAAAGTCTGCTGTACCACGTGGTGCAGGCTGTAAGGTCGAACAAGCAGCTCTCTGAAAACCCTGTGGCTTTCGAACAATTGCAGCAAGCGAAACAACGCTTCGAGGAAACACCCTATATGTAAAAGTGAAAGCTGTGTATCAGAGGATACACAGCTTTTCTACGTGTGCATGTTGTGCAAAAGGAGGATTCGCAGGTATTGGATCGAAATGAGTGAATGGTTCCATGGATGATTTGTTGCATAAATGAGGTGTTCGCTATCGCGCGTTTATATGTATTACCAATTACGTTAATAACTCCAGAAGTGGTAACCGAAGGACTCACCTATATATCGGAAGAGAAGCGGGCACGCCTGCATCGCTTTCGTCACCGAGAAGATCTGATCCGAGGATTGATGGCGGATCTGCTGCTTCGTAGTCGAATTGTCGAGGACCTTCACATGGACAATGCAAGCATCAGGTTCGAGCTCAATAGCTACGGTAAACCGAGGCTTAGCGGGGTGAGTAACTACCATTTCAACGTGTCCCACTCGGGGGACTGGGTGGTTTGTCTGGTGGACAACGAACCTGTTGGCGTCGATGTGGAACGCGTGCAAGCCTTCGAAGAGGGGATTGCACGATCCTTTTTTGCGGAGGATGAATATCGCTTCGTGCTGGAAGGCGCTCAAGAGAGGGAGAGACAACTGCGTTTCTATCGGATTTGGACGGCCAAGGAAAGTTATATCAAAGCTGTAGGCAAAGGGCTATCGCTGTCGCTTACCGACTTCTCAGTCTTGACCTCAGAAGGTGTGGAGGGGTTGAAACGATTAGGCGGCGAGGCGTGGCAGCTCTCTTCCTTTGAACTGCTCCGCGCTCAAGACACGAATACCTACTATTTAACGACATGCTGCAAACCATCGGCACACGTGAAAAGTCCGGAACGAGTAGATGTAAACTATATTTTAAGCACATTCAGGTCTGTAAATCGTTGACAGGCCTTCGCTTTTTGTGCTAAATTTTATATTGATAATGATTCTCATTTTCATAAATAGAGAGGAGCCTGCTACCTTGTCTGAAGTGTTGACTAAAGATGAAGACACGTTCCTTTGCCTTGATCATACATGGCTTAAATTTCGCACTGCTCAATTCATTCAAGAGGGAAACCTGGCTCAGCAATTTATTTCTTCTTACTGCATGATCGTTGTTAAGCAAGGTGAAGGCCATTTGCGAATAGATCTGGAAACTTTTCGTATGCAACCGGACACTGTACATATTCTAATGCCAGGCGAAACGGTTGGTTTTTGTGATGGACAGAAGTCAGAGTTGTATCTCATTGTTTTTGATATTCAGGGTGATACGTCAGATGATGAGGTGCATTTCCCACTCATGGGCGAGCTGCCTGTCCATATCGAGGGCACGCTGACTCAGCTGTGTGAGCAGCTATTTTCAAGCTGCAGAAGTGAGAGCGCTGTGGAGCGATTTCGAGGACAGTCTCTATTTCTAGAACTGATGCATTGGGTGATGACGCATATTCGTCAGAATCCCAAGTCCGACTCACGGGCCGCTATGGATCGTACGAAGAGCTATATCGAAGCCCATTATAAGGAAAGTATGACGATTGAACAGCTCGCACGTATGGCTGAAATTAGTCCGAAATATTACGTGAGTTTATTCAAAAAAACGTACGGCAAAACCGCCATCGACTACCTTACGGAAGTCCGAGTGAATATGGCGAAGCAATTGATGCTGCAAACCGATGTACGTTTGAAGGATGTTGCCTACCAAGTGGGTTATAATGATGAGTTTTATTTTAGCCGCATGTTTAAGAAAGAAGTTGGTGTCTCCCCGACCGTGTATTTGAAAAATCGCCGACAACGAATCGTCGCTTATTCATCGACGGTGCTCGGACAATTGCTTGCACTCAAGATCATGCCTTACGCTGCCCCCCTACACCCCAAATGGAGTTCCTACTACTATAATAAATATCGCACAGATATCCCTTTGCACTTGAGTGGCTACCGGTTTAATGAGGATTGGGAAACCAACGTGGAAGCACTGGAGCACAGTCAGGTGGATTACATCATTAGCACAGACCAGTTGGCAATGAAGGAGAAGGAGCGATTGTCTCAAATTGCCCCTGTTCATATTGTACCGCTGTATGATAAAAGCTGGCAGGAGCAATTGCACGCCACGGCACAAATTGTTGGTGCATTAGATGAGGCAGTTGTTTGGATAGACGGTTATAACCGTGAGATTAAGCTCGTACGAGAGCGACTGCAGGAAGAGCTTCAGAATGATAAAGTGTTGATTGCCAGCTTATTAGGCGATAGCTTCTTCTTATTCCCGACACGTGGGATGCGAGATGTATTTCTCGATCTGGGCTTACAGGCACCGCTGGGCTCAGAGCAGTACGCAGATAACCAAAGTTTGACGCTGGAAGCGTTGGCCCATCTCGATGCGGATCATTTGCTTCTCAATATACGGCAGGAGTCAGAGACATTGCAGCATTGGGAGCGAATCCGTACGTCTGCCCCATGGCAGGACCTGAAAGTTGTACGCAGAAATCGCCTACACCTCATTTCCTCTGATCCGTGGCGAGAGTACTCTGCCTATGCCATGGAGCGCATGGTTCAAGACATTCATGAGCATTTATGTGACAATCGTACATGAGAACTTCCGTATATTGTCCATGTTCGACATGGGCAACTTCTTTTATAATTTGATGAGAATGATTATCATTCGTAACGGATAGAGAGGGGATTTAAGAAAAATGAAAAAGTTAGCAACAATCGGTATTACGACATTGGTTCTGTTAGGATTGACGGCATGTGGCGGGGGGAAAACAGAAACGGCTCCTGCAGCAGCAGGTACAACAGCTCCGGCTGCTTCCGTGGCTCCAACAGCTGCTCCCGCAGCAACGCCATCAGGGCCAAGAGTCATCAAATACGTGGGTAAAGAGTACACGGTACCTGGAAAAGTGGATAAACTCGTTATTACGGGCGCACTTGAGTCTTTGGAAGATGCTTTGCTGCTAGATGTGAAGCCAGTTGGTGCACTAACGGTTGGTGGCAAATTCCCAGCTGTATTCGCGCCAATTACGGATAAAGCAGAGGGCGTAGGCGAGAAAGCACAGCCGAACCTTGAAACGATTTTGAAGCTGAAGCCGGATGTTATTCTCATGAGCACCAAATTCCCTGCGGAGACAATTGAGAAAATGACCAAAGTGGGCCCGACGATTCCGGTATCTCACATTGCAACAGATTGGGAAAATAACTTGAATTTGCTTGGCGAATTGACAGGCAAACAAGATAAAGCGAAGCAAGTACTAGATAAGTACAAAGCGGATTCAGCAGCTTTGAAAGCGAAGATCGGTCCTATTTTCAAAGATAAGAAGGTATTGGCAATTCGCGTACGTGCAGGCAGCTTATTCATCTTCCCTGAGGATGTATTCTTTAATCCATCTATCTACGCTGAGCTTGGTGCAACAGTGCCGGCGGAAGTGAAAGCAGCGAAAGCGCAACAAAACGTTTCACTCGAAAAGCTTGCTGAGATGAACCCGGATTACTTGATTGTTGAATTCTCTGAGGAAGAGAACAAAGATACACCGAAAGTGTTCGAAGACTTGAAAAACAACCCAATCTTCAAAAACATTAATGCCGTTAAAAATGGTCAATTATATACCAATCTCGTAGATCCATTACTACAAGGCGGTACAGCTTACAGTAAAATTAAATTCTTAGAAGCGATTAATGGCTCTAAATTAGTTCAAGCAAAGTGAGAGTAGAGCTATGAAATGGAGAGTACCCGCACCAACCCTCATCTTATTGGCAGCACCTTTCGCGATATTTTTTACGATCGTGCTGTCCATCTCATATGGGGCCAAAAGCATGGATTTCAGCCGTATCATTGAAGCTTTCGTCCATTTTGATGCGAACGATGTCGATCATCAAATTATTATGCACGCTAGACTGCCAAGGGTTATTGGAGCACTGCTCGTCGGTGCGTTCCTCGCGGTGTCGGGCGCTCTCATGCAGGGGATGACCAGGAACTATCTGGCATCCCCTTCAATCATGGGGATATCCGATGGCTCAGCATTCGCAGTAACCTTGTGTATGGTCATTGCACCTTATTCCTCGATGATGGCTATGATTATGGCGTCTTTTGCTGGCTCGGCGCTAAGCATCGTTATTGTATTTGGGCTAGCTTCGCTATTACCAGGGGGATTGTCACCTGTGCGTTTAGCGATTCTAGGGACACTAATTGGGACGTTTCTGAGTAGTGTGTCTGCGGCAATTGCGATGTATTTTCAAGTTTCCCAAAATATTAGTTTCTGGTATAACGCACGCCTGCATCAACTGGATCCACAGCTGATTATGCTGGCGGTTCCTTTTGCCGTTGTAGGTCTGGGGCTTGCCATATGGATGTCCAAGTCGGTGACGATCTTCTCATTAGGGGACGAAATCGCCGTATCGCTTGGGCAGAAGACGATGCAGGTCAGATTGTTAACGACATTAAGCGTCGTATTACTGACGGGTATCTCTGTGGCTATTGCAGGTAAAATTGGATTTGTTGGCCTGCTTGTCCCACATATCACAAGGTTTCTAACGGGAATCGATTACAAATGG
This sequence comes from Paenibacillus plantarum, assembly GCF_013141695.1. GTDB lineage: Bacteria > Bacillota > Bacilli > Paenibacillales > NBRC-103111 > Paenibacillus_E > Paenibacillus_E plantarum. The sequence continues at coordinate 48,985 of NZ_WHNY01000008.1, read as the reverse complement.
ATTATTCCATGTTCGGCTGTGATCGGTGCCGTTTTCTTGGGGTTGTGTGATGTGTTGAGCCGATTCTTGAATTTTCCATTCGAGATGCCGATCGGTGTCGTTACCGCGATTCTCGGTGTACCGTTCTTCCTCTATCTCATTCGCACACGAGGAGGGGAGTCTCATCGATAAAAGAAGTGATCGGTACTATGCTTTGCAGATTCTCGTTGGTATTGGACTTCTGTTACTAACGGCGTATATGTCCCTAACAAATGGGGCTTTCGATATTACGTTGAAAGATGTGTTTAAAACCCTGCTGCGGATTGATGCGCAACATGATTATGATCTAGTGATATTAGAGTTCCGACTACCTCGTATCGTCATCGCTTTGTTGGTGGGGATGGGGCTAGGGATGGCGGGAACAGTTGTGCAGAGCTTGACCAGAAACAACTTGGCCGATCCGGGCATCCTGGGTATCAATGCGGGAGCGGGGATGGCGATGGTCATCTTCCTGTTTTTCTTTCAAGGGAAGGTGAAAGGCACGGGCTGGGCGGCGATTCTGGTCATGCCTATTGTCGGCTTGGTCGGTGGGCTGGGCGCAGCGCTTCTGATCTATGTCTTCTCCCAAAAGGAAGGGAGACTGGATTCGCAGCGCCTTCTGCTCACGGGGATCGCGATTGCATCGGGCTTGTCTGCAGTGACCGTGTTCATTACGCTCAAAATGAATGCCAAAGATTTCGAGATGGTTGCCGTCTGGGTATCCGGCAGCATCTATAATGCGAACTGGAAGTATATTATCTCCATCCTGCCGTGGTTGATCATATTGACGCCAGTTCTTATCTGGCGATCTCTTGTGCTGGATGTGTTCCAGCTGAGCGAAGAGAGCGTTCGCGGGCTGGGCGCCGCTGTGGACAAAGAGAAAGCAATCCTTCTGCTGAGCAGTATCGGTATTGTAAGTGCCTGCGTATCCGTCTCCGGCGGCATCGGATTTATTGGCCTCATGGCGCCGCATATCGCTCGCCGACTCGTCGGCATAACGCATCGCCGGCTGCTGCCCGTCAGCGCGATTGTCGGCGCGCTCTTGGTGATGATCTCCGATTTCATCGCCAAAATGGCGTTCGCGCCGGTGGAGATGCCCGTCGGCGTCGTTATCGCCATTATTGGCGTGCCGTACTTCGTTTGGCTGCTGTATCGGAATAAGCATCGCCGATAGAGAGTGGTGGAGCCGCCCCTGGGAGGGGGCGGTTTTTGTGTTCATTCCACTAGCCTCCACCTCTGGGCGGATTAGATGGATTTCCTACAGTAAATTAGGCGGGAAATCGCGCTTTCGAGCAAATAGATGGATTTCCTGTAGCTAATTTGGGCCGGAGTCGCGGATTTCACTGATATCGCCAGAAATAGATGTAGGAAATCCAGTTAAACAAGAAAATCGGGGGATTCCAAAGAAATTAGCAGGAGTTTATACAGTTAATCTGCCGCAGGAAAGGGGTGAGCGGCACCGAGCAAACTAGTTGAAGCGCCTTACTCCCACTATTACATCGATCCACGCACCACATGTACACACACGCCAAACAAGCTAGTTGAAGCCCCTCACTCCGACCACCACATCGTTTGACGCACCACAGGCACACCGACACCAAACAAGCTAGTTGAAGTCCTCACTCCCACGACCACATCGTTCGAACGCACCACATGCCCGCCCGCCAAACAAGCTAGTTGAAGCCCCTCGCACCCAGCACCACAACGTTTGACGCACCACATGCACACCGACACCAAACAAGCTAGTTGAAGCCCCTCATTCCCAGCACCACAACGGTCAACGCACCATATGAACTGACCACGCCAAACAAGTTAGTTGAAACCCTTCACTCTCACCACCACAACGTTCGACGCACCACATGCGCTACCACGCCAAACAAGCTAGTTGAAGCCCTCACTCCGACCACCACATCGTTTGACGCACCACATGCACTACCACACCAAACAAGCTAGTTGAAGCCTACTCCCACCACCCATCGTTTGAAGCACCACATGTATACCGACACCAAACAAGCTAGTTGAAACCCCACATCCCCATGACCACATCGTTCCACGCACCACATGCACACACACTCCAAACAAGCTACTTGTACACCCTTACCCCTCGCTTATTGACTCTGATTGGATTAACTGGATTTCCTACAGTAAATTTGCCGGGAAATCGCGCTGTCGAGCAAATAGATGGATTTCCTGTAGCTAATTTGGGCCGGAGTCGCGGATTTCACTGATATCGCCAGAAATAGATGTAGGAAATCCAGTTAAACATAAAAATCGAGGGATTCCATAGAAATTAGCTGGAGTTTTTACAGTTAATCCACTGCAGGGAGGGAGCTATTCACCCCTAACCCTCACAATATTCTCACAGGAATCAACTAACTCGCTTCGCTGACCTGAACATTCTCCATTCCAATATGTGGATATCGTTCATGGTCGATGCGTTTACCTTCCCCTATAATCAATAATGAGAATCATTATCAACTACTACTTCCGTAGACAATCCATCGATCCGTAAACACACGAGATCCAGCCTGATCGTTGAACCTGAAACGAGAGGAGAAGAGAGGAAACCCAATGACCCGTTTATCCCATTCATCCATCGAGACCACTACGCCTTCGAGGGAAGTTGTCCGTCAGTCTTTTACATTACCGAACACAGAGCAGTATCTTCTTCACAGCGCAACAAGAGAGCAGCCCTATCAAATTTACGTATTTAAGCCTTCGCAGGAGGCGCCGCCTGAAGGATTCCCAGTCATCTATTTGCTGGATGCCAATGCGCTTTTTGCCACGATGGTTGAAACGATGCGTGTACAATCACGCGTTCCCGAGAAGACAGGTGTCTACCCGGCAGTCGTTGTCGGTATTGGCTATCCGACAGGCGAGCCGTTCGATTCCTCGCGGTTTTATGATTTTACGATGCCGACGCCGCAAGAAGTGCTTGATGCTCTACCCGTACGTAACAAGGATGCTGCAAGACCCCAGGTCGGGGGGGCAGATGCTTTTCGGGCTTTCATCGAGGAGGAGCTTAAGCCACGCATTGAACGAGATTATTCGATTAATACGAAGCAACAAGCGGTCTTTGGGCATTCGCTAGGTGGACTTTTCGTGTTGCAAACCTTATTCACACGGCCGCACACGTTTCAAACCTATATTGCAGGCAGTCCATCGGTTCACTGGAACAAAGCGATGCTGCGCGAACAGGAGGACCAGTATACTTCCTGTCTTCAGCAGGGGCAAATTCAACATAAGCTTCTCATCACCATAGGTGAGCTAGAGAGGAATCACCCGAGCAATATGAGCGAGAATGCCAAAGAGCTGTATGAGCGCTTAGCCCTCTTGCCAAATGAAAAGTTAGATGCGCATTTCTATGAGTTTGAAGGCGAAGGACATGTTTCTGTGCTTCCGGCACTGGTAAGTCGTGCTGTTCGCTTCCTGCGAAGGGGGTAAGTGAGCCGATGAGTCTTAACGAATTTAAAGGCAAAATCGTACTCGTAACTGGCGCAGCGCAAGGCATTGGGGCAGCAGTCGCTCAAGCTTTCTCGGAGCAAGGTGCGCGAGTAGCTGCAGTCGATGTCCAAAAGGCGGCCATAGAAACCTTCGCATCCAACCAAACAAGTCACGGCCTTGATGTGACGGCCTATCCATTGGATGTCACCAATAGCAAGGCTGTGCAGCAAGCAATTGCTCAGATCGAGCAGGAGCTGGGCCCTATCGACATTCTTGTTCATGCGGCTGGAGTGCTGCGTATGGGCCCTATCGTTTCCTACTCTGACGAGGATTGGGCGCATACACTCGGAGTTAATCTCAGTGGTGTTTTTCACGTTTCGCGTACAGTGAGTGAACGCATGATTCCTCGTCGCAGAGGGACGATTATCACCGTCAGTTCGAATGCAGCAGCCATTCCTCGCATGGACATGGCTGCGTACGCAACCTCGAAAGCAGCGGTGACGATGTTTACCAAATGCTTGGCACTTGAGCTTGCTGAGTATGGAATTCGCTGCAATATTGTATCGCCTGGCTCGACGGATACGCCTATGCTGCGCGGGATGTGGACGGATGAGCATGGTGCACAGCGGACCATCGAAGGCTCTCCGCAAACGTACCGAACGGGTATCCCACTCGGGAAGCTAGCGACACCTGCCGATATCGCGAATAGCGTGCTGTTCTTGGCGTCAGAGCGTGCAGGGCATGTGACTATGCATGATTTACGAGTAGATGGTGGCGCTACACTTGGCGTCTGAACCAAATGAAGGAGGATGATTAACATGAATGCCAATGTTCAAATAGCCACGATGCCCACAGCGGCGGATCTGCTAGCGGATTACCGTCCGGGGAATTCGTTTTTCTTCGCTTCTCCCCATGCAACCTTGCTTGCGCAAGGAACGCTGGCTGTGCTGCCACGATCGGAAGGAGCGAACGAGCTTCAAACGCTGCCTGAACGCGCGGCACGTTTGCTAGCTCAGCTCAAACAACCAGGGCAAAGCCTGCCGATGCTAGTGGGCGCTGTACCTTTTGACCCTATGCAGCCTGCGCAATTGGTCGTACCTCTGGAAACACGGAAACTGGGCCCGCTTAGCTTTACACAGAGCGAACGTCAATGGCGTCCAATGGGAAGCCGAATTGACATGGAGGCTGTGCCAGCCCCAGAAGTATACGTAGAGGGGGTCAATAAAGCCTTAGGCCGCTTACGCGCAGGTGAACTCGATAAAATCGTGCTCGCACGCACCCTAAGACTGACCTCACCACAGCCCATCAATCTGCAGCAGTTGCTTCACAATTTAGCCATTCATAATACCCATGGGTATACGTTTGCGGTAGATCTGACCAAAGGTCAAACAAGCAAAGAAAATAAAACTTTAATCGGCGCTAGCCCCGAGCTCCTCGTAGCCCGAACAGGTCGCGTAGTCGTTGTTAACCCGCTTGCTGGCTCCACACCACGAAGTGCAGATCCTGAGGAGGATGTAAGACGCAGTCAGGCCCTTCTCCAATCCCCGAAAGATTTACGCGAGCATGCGCTGGTCATAGAAGCCGTGGCGGAAGCACTTCGTCCGTACTGTGATCCCTTGCATGTCCCAGCTACACCTTCGCTTGTGCAAACTTCAACCATGTGGCATCTGTCGACCGAAATAAGGGGGGAATTAATAGATCCGTCTATCTCATCATTGGCTCTTGCCGTTGCCCTGCATCCGACGCCGGCTGTTTGCGGCTCACCGACAGAGCTTGCTAGAGAAGCGATTAAAGACATTGAGCCATTTGACCGTGGCTTTTATACAGGATTAGTAGGTTGGTGTGATGCGAGTGGAGACGGGGAGTGGATCATCACGATTCGCTGCGCAGTTGGAGACAATCAATCGCTGGATTTATACGCAGGAGCTGGCGTTGTTGCAGAATCCAGCGCAGAAGCTGAGCTTCAGGAGACATCAGCCAAGTTCCGAACGATGCTTCATGCAATGGGATTAAATCAAGAGTCATGAACAGGAGAGATCATATGTTAGCGAATTGTCCAACATGGCCAGAAGAGTGGTCTGCACAATATCGGGCAAAAGGTTTATGGCAAGGACAAACGCTCGGCGACATGCTGGCAGAACGAGCATTGAAGCACGGCAACCGAACCGCAGTAGTGAGTGGAGCAAGCCGCTATAGTTATGCGGATCTGGACCAACAAACGAATAAGCTCGCCTCAGGCTTCTTACAACTGGGCATTAAGCCAGAAGATCGCGTGGTCGTGCAGCTTCCGAATAGGGTTGAGTTTTTTACTGTCATTTTTGCCTTGTTTCGAATTGGGGCAATTCCAGTGTTTGCGTTGCCGCTTCACCGGCAGAGTGAGATTCAATATTTATGCGAATGGAGCGAAGCAGTTGCTTATGTCATTCCTGACCACGAAGCGGGCTTCGACTACCGCGTTCTCGCACAGGATATGAAGTCTAAGGTTCCATCGTTACAACATGTTTGTGTGGCTGGCGACCCAGGCTTGTTCCAATCCCTCGCTAGCATAGCTGACATGCAATCAGAGTCTGATCCTAATTGGCCACATGTAAAAGCCAGTGACGTCGCGTTCCTCCAGCTCTCTGGCGGAAGCACAGGATTACCCAAGCTCATTCCCCGTACACATGATGATTATATGTATAGCTTTCGACGCAGCAATGAAATCTGCGGGTTAAATGAAGAGAGCGTGTACCTCGCTGCTCTTCCAGTAGCACACAACTTCCCGCTAAGCTCCCCTGGCGTGCTTGGCACGCTGTACGCAGGAGGGAAAATTGTACTGGCTGCAAGGCCGAGCCCGGACGATGCATTTCCGTTGATTGCGCAGGAAGGGGTGACCATTACGGCACTCGTTCCTCCACTTGCCTTGATCTGGATGGAGGCTGCCTCTGCACGCAAGGATGATTTATCCAGTCTACAGGTTCTTCAAGTAGGCGGGGCCAAATTTAGCGAAGAAGCGGCGCGTCGTGTTGAGCCTGTTCTTGGCTGTAAGCTGCAGCAGGTATACGGCATGGCTGAGGGGCTGGTGAATTATACACGGCTAGACGACCCTGAGGATGTCATTGTACGAACACAAGGCAGACCGATGTCGGACTGGGATGAAATTCGCATTGTTGACGAGGAAGATAACGAGGTTCCCGTCGGAGAGGTTGGCGAGCTGCTAACCCGAGGCCCCTACACGATTCGAGGCTATTATAGGGCAGAGGCGCATAATGCGAAGGCATTTACAGCAGATGGCTTCTATCGAACGGGAGATCTGGTCAAAGTCAACGAGGCAGGTTACATCGTCGTAGAAGGCCGGGCCAAAGATCAGATCAATCGTGGTGGTGACAAAATCGCCGCGGAAGAAGTGGAGAACCACCTGTTATCGCATCCAGGTGTTTTCGATGCTGCCTTAGTATCCATGCCGGATACCTTTCTCGGGGAGCGATCCTGTGCATTTATCATCCCACGCGGTCAGCAGACGTTATCTGCCGCCGAGCTCAAAAGCTACCTGCGTACACGCGGGCTTGCTTCTTACAAAATTCCTGATCGTATCCAATTTGTCGAGACTTTTCCACAAACAAACGTGGGCAAAGTGAGCAAAAAAGCGCTGCGCGAAGTTTTCTTAACAACCGTCACCAACGGATCCTTATAAAGAAAGAAGTGGACATCTATGGCTCTTCCTAAAATTCAACCCTACCGCATGCCAGTGGCAGCTGATTTACCGCAAAATCGTGTAGCTTGGACACCCGATCCGAAGCGCGCCGTGCTTCTTATCCACGATATGCAGCAATATTTCTTGAATGCTTTTACGCTAGGCGAATCGCCTGTTAATGAGCTTCTAGCTCATATCTATGCCCTGCGCGAACAGTGCAGGAAGCTCGGTATTCCTGTTGTGTATACGGCTCAGCCAGATGCCCAAACGCCAGAGCAACGCGGCCTGTTACTTGATTTCTGGGGCACCGGGATTAATGACCATCCGGAACTCAAGCATGTCGTACCTGAGCTAGCCCCCGAGGAAGGCGATATTGTCCTCACGAAATGGCGCTACAGCGGCTTTCGCAAAACGAACCTGGCAGAGATCATGCAGGATAGCGGCAGGGATCAACTTATCGTTAGCGGGATTTATGCGCATATCGGCTGTTTGATGACAGCTTGTGAGGCGTTCATGCAGGATATTCAACCGTTTTTTGTGGCGGATGCAGTAGCCGATTTCTCATTAGAGAATCACCATATGGCGATCAACTATGCGGCACAGCGCTGTGCCGTGACATTGACAACGGAGGACGTGCTTCGTCATATAGCGCCAGCCCCAATATCAGAGGGGAATCTCCTTAGCATTGACAACGTACGCGAGCAGGTGGCAGAACTGCTGAATGAATCCCCAGATAGCTTCACGTACGAAGAGGATCTCATTAATGAGAGAGGTTTGGACTCCATACGCATTATGAGCTTAGTCGAGCAGTGGCGCCGATTAGGAGCCGAGGTCACTTTCGTAGAACTCGCTGAACAGCCTACTTTAGCGAGCTGGTGGCAGTTGCTTACGACCAGACTGCAAATTCCCGTGCCGAATCTCGACTATTTTGCTAGAAAATAAGGAGGTTGCTTACATGCTAGTCGCTTCAACGCTGCGTCTTCCCTTGTCGGGTGCGCAATCAGGCATCTGGTATGCCCAACAGCTGGATCCAAGTAATCCCATGTACAATACAGGGGAATATGTCGAGATTGACGGACCGGTCGATCCGGTAACCTTTGAAAAATCGCTCCGCCAAGTCGTGCAAGAAGCGGAATCGCTTCATGTGCTATTTGAAGAAGATGGGGAAGGTCCGTGGCAAGTTACGAACATAAGCTCATCGTCCTGGCCTTTTCACTATATAGATGTCAGTCAACAAAGCCAACCAACCCAAACCGCACGCGCTTGGATGAACGAAGATCTTGCAAAGCCTTGTGACCTTGGGAAAGGACCTTTATTTACGGAGGCGCTGTTTAAAATAAAAGAAGACCGCTTCATTTGGTATCAACGCATTCATCATATTGTGATGGATGGCTATGGGTTTGCCCTGCTCACGAAGCGGGTAGCCCAAGTCTATACAGCGATGATGAATCATCTTCCACTGGCGGAGGGGAGCTTCGGCTCCTGGCAGCTAGTTTTGGACGAGGATGCAGCGTATCGCCGTTCGGAGAAGGCGCAGAAGGACCGTGAATTCTGGTTGCATCGTTTTGCCGACGAGCCGGATGCGGTCAGTCTTGTAGATCGTTCTCCTCGTCCTTCCGATCATTTCTTACGATGTACAACGGAATTGTCTTCGTCTGAAGCAAGAAACCTGCGCAGTGCAGCCCAACAACATGCAGCGGCATGGTCGGATCTTGTGCTAGCAGCGGTAGCCTCGTACTTACACCGACTCACTGGAGCTCCAGAAATTATCCTCGGGTTGCCGATGATGGGAAGATTAGGCTCTGTGTCTCTTAATACACCTGCGATGGTGATGAATATCGTACCACTTCGATTAACCGTGAAACCTGCGATGACGATCTCAGAGCTAGTACAGCAGGTTGCGCGTGAAATTCGCGAGGTTCGTAAGCATCAGGGCTACCGTCATGAGGAACTGCGGCGTGATCTGAAGCGAGTAGCGGATAACCGCAGATTGTTTGGTCCGCTCGTGAATATCATGCCTTTCGATATTAACTTGAATTTCAACGGATTTGCGGGCAGCAAAACGAATTTATCAGCAGGTCCTGTCGATGATTTGGCGATCAATGTGTATCTGAAAGCAGATGGCAGTGGCTTGCAGGTCGATATGGATGGGAATCCAGAGCTGTATACCCAAGTGGAGTTGCAGGCGCATCATCAGCGATTTGTGCAATTGCTTGGCAAGCTGGCAGCTGCTCCCACGACAGAGCCCATTGGGCGAATCGAGCTTCTTGCTGTCCATGAACGCACAGAAGAGCTAACACGATGGAACAATACGGCACGCACGGTGCCTGCCAAGAGATCTACGGATTTGTTCGAAGTTCAGTCGGCATTGAGCCAGGCCAGCACGGCTATCCTTCATGATGAAGAAACCGTGGATTATGGTACTTTAAATGCGCGTGCCAACCAGCTTGCTCGCCTGCTTATTACGTTAGGTGCAGGACCGCAGCGCATCGTGGCACTTGCCTTGCCGCGTTCGATTGATCTGATCGTCAGCATGCTGGCAGTGCATAAAACCGGTGCTGCCTATTTGCCGCTCGATATTGAGTATCCTGCGGACCGCATTGGGTATATGCTCGATGATGCTCAGGCCTTAGTCACGATTACCAATACAGAAACGTCGACGCGCTTGCCTCAGACAGGTGCTAATCAGGATCAGTTGGTCCTGGATCAACCAGCTACAATTGAGCAGTTAGCTTTACTTGGTGCTACAAACGTATCGGATGAGGATCGTCTAAGTACGCCTCTCATGTCGGACCCCGCCTACATTCTATACACTTCAGGGTCTACAGGTAAGCCGAAAGGTGTGGCGATTTCCTATGGGAATCTCACGAATTTCCTCTTTGCGATGCAAGATCAGTTTCAGCTAGGAGCCGAAGATCGGTTACTGGCAGTTACCACTGTTGCCTTTGACATCTCCGTGCTCGAAATCTTTTTGCCTTTGCTGCAGGGCTCACAGCTTCTTATTGCTGACAAGCGTACGATTCAAGATCCGATGGCGTTATCTAAAATCATTCAATCTTCCGGTGCCACGCTGATGCAGGCCACACCGTCACTTTGGCATGCCCTTGTTGAGCAAGCCCCAGAGTCACTGCGAGGCCTACGCATTCTAGTAGGCGGTGAGGCTCTGGCTAACGGATTGCTGCGCGATCTCCAAGCGCTCGACTGTAAAGTGACGAATCTGTATGGACCGACAGAAACGACGATCTGGTCGACGCTTATTGCACTTTCCGAACAGGACAAATACAACAAGCCTCCAATTGGTCGGCCGATCTGGAATACGCAGCTGTATATTCTGGATAGCGGCTTGCAGCCTGTGCCTGCTGGCGTAACTGGCGATTTATACATCGCTGGTGATGGTTTAGCAATTGGTTACTTGCGCCGTCCTTCGTTGACAGCGGAGCGCTTTGTGGCTGATCCCTATGGCCCTCCAGGCACGCGGATGTATCGTACCGGTGATCTTGCTCGTTGGCTGCCAGATGGCAACTTGGATTACTGCGGCCGTGCCGATCACCAAATCAAAATCCGTGGATTCCGCATTGAAATCTCGGAGATTGAAACGGTCTTGACCGACTATCCGGACATTCTCAAGGTAGCGGTTGTTGTACGAGAAGAGCAGCCTGGTGATAAACGGATCGTCGCTTATCTTGTAGCGGCTAGCGGGGCTGTAGTTGATGCAGCGGCGTTGCGTGAATATTTGGCAGCGGGATTGCCGGACTATATGGTCCCATCAGCCTTCGTTTTCCTCGAGGAATTACCGTTAACACCGAACGGCAAGTTGGACCGTAAAGCTTTGCCTGCACCTCACTATCAAGCGAACACGGCAGGTAGAGCGGCACGTACGCCACAGGAGGAAATCCTAAGCGAACTATTTGCTGAAGTATTGCGTGTTCCACGCGTTGGCATTGACGATAACTTTTTCGATCTAGGTGGGCATTCCTTGCTCGCCGGTCGACTCATGAGCCGCATACGTGAAGTCATGGGAGTTGAGCTGGGCATCGCGAGCCTGTTCGAGACGCCAACGGTAGCTGGGATTGCGAAGCGGATTGATTCGGCGGCAGCCGCTAGGCCACCTATTCGTCCGGCCATTCGGACGGCGAAAGCTCCGCTTTCTTTTGCCCAACGTCGCTTATGGTTCCTCAATTGTCTGGAAGGGCCGAGCCCAACCTATAATATTCCGCTCGTGGCACGTTTGTCAGGTACGGTGGATGATGTGGTTCTGCAAGCTGCGGTGCAAGACATCGTTCAGCGGCATGAGACATTGCGTACGATTTTCCCAGAGCATAATGGGGAAGCTTCACAGCTTGTTTTGGATGGAGCCGATTGTCCGGTATATCTGCAAACCGCATCGATTTCGGAGTCTGAGTTAGAAGATGAGCTTGCGCTTGCTGTACGTTATGGATTTAATCTAGCCACAGAACCATCGTTCCGTGTTCATTTGTATCACCTAAGTGAGAATGAGCATGTCCTGTTGTTGCTTCTTCATCATATTGTTGGGGACGGGTGGTCACTGGATCCGCTGACCCGGGATCTGTCCGCTGCCTATGAAGCTCGCACGCGAGCTGAGGCACCAATTTGGTCGTCTATGCCGATACAGTATGTGGACTATGCGATCTGGCAGGAGCAATTGCTAGGGGATGAAAGTGATCCGAATAGCTTAATAGCACGTCAAGTGGACTACTGGCGCCATGCACTTCAGGATCTGCCGAATCAGTTAGAGCTGCCAACCGATTATCCGCGTCCAGCGGAGGCGACGCATTGCGGAGATACGATTACGATGCGTATTGATGCAGATTTACATAGTCGCTTACTAGTATTAGCTCGTGAAAGTCGTACCAGCCTGTTCATGGTCATCCAGTCTGGATTATCGGCTCTACTTACAAGATTAGGGGCTGGCACAGATATACCGCTGGGTAGTCCGATTGCAGGACGCAACGATGATGCGCTTGGCGATTTGGTCGGCTTATTCATTAATACGATTGTGCTGCGGACAGATACTTCGGGTGATCCAAGCTTCCGTGAACTGTTGGAGCGTGTAAGAGCTGTGAATTTGGCAGCTTATGATCATCAAGATGTGCCTTTTGAACGGTTAGTTGAAATTCTGAACCCTGTTAGATCGAGAGCCAGACATCCGCTGTTCCAAATTATGCTTGCCTTCCAGAACACCCCCGAACCAGCGCTTACCCTCCCAGGTATGGATGCGGAGCTTAGGCTGGATACCGTGGGACGTGCGAAGTTCGATCTCACGATTGAATTCCGTGAACGGCGAGGGGAAGATGGTACGCCAGCGGGTATCGATGGCTGGTTCGAGTACACGAGTGACTTGTACGAACGTGAAACCGTGGAGAAGCTCGCATCTCGCTTACAGCTTCTGCTGGAGCAAGCTTGGGCAGAGCCGGATAAGGCGATTGGCTTACTGGATATTTTGACAGCGGAAGAAAGATTGGGCCATGCCAGAAGTGCTGAGCGTTGGATGAAAGAGCAGTCCCCTGTATCTACCAATGTAGTGACGTTGTTCGAGGCTCAGGTTCAGCTGTATCCAGATGCCGTAGCAGTTGTCTATGAAGGGGAATCCCTCACCTATGCCGAGCTGAATGTACAGGCGAATCAACTGGCCCATTACTTGATTGCCCAAGGTGTCGGACCTGAGCAAATCGTCGGGTTACTCCTTCCGAGGTCAACACAGATGCTAGTCGGCGTGCTCGCCGTGTTGAAAGCAGGCGCGGGATATTTACCGCTGGATCCAGATTATCCGCTGGATCGCTTGGCATTCATGCTGGAGGATACACAACCTGCTTGTGTAATTGGTTGCTTGGAGACGGCCGCTATTCTAAGCGGTGAGGAAGTATTAATCGTGGATGAACCGGCGACGAGTGAAATTCTGAGTCGATACATCGAGTTTAACCCAACGGACGATGATAGGACTGCGCCGTTATCGCAGGATAACGTGGCCTATATCATTTATACGTCTGGTTCGACGGGTAAACCCAAAGGTGTCGTCATCCCGCACAGCAATGTCGTGAGATTGTTCTCAGCGACAGAGGATTGGTTCCATTTTGATGAACAGGATACGTGGACTTTATTTCACTCGTATGCATTCGATTTCTCCGTATGGGAAATATGGGGCGCTTTACTCCATGGTGGACGTCTCGTTGTAGTGCCTCATCGCATTACGCGTTCGCCAGATGAGTTCCTAAAACTTCTGTGTGACGAGCAGGTTACCGTACTTAATCAGACGCCATCGGCGTTCTACCAATTGATGCAAGCTGATAAAGAAAATCCGCTGCAAGGTCAGGCGTTGGCGCTTCGTTATGTTGTTTTTGGCGGAGAAGCCTTGGACTTGGGCCATCTGAAAGATTGGTACGACCGACATGAGGATCATGCACCTACGTTAATCAATATGTACGGCATTACGGAAACGACGGTTCATGTCAGCTATAATCCGATTACGCGCGAGATGACCGAAAGTAAGGCAAATAGTCTCATCGGCGGTGCGATTCCTGATCTTGGCGTATATGTGTTGGATGCTCATTTACAGCATGTGCCGCCGGGGGTAACTGGCGAAATGTATGTAGCTGGTGCAGGTCTTGCGCGCGGTTACTGGAATCGTCCTGGCTTAACGGCAGATCGCTTTCTTGCAGATCCTTATGGTGCGCCGGGTACGCGGATGTATCGGACGGGCGATTTGGCTCGCTGGCGTCAGGATGGGACGCTCGATTATATCGGACGCATGGATCATCAGGTCAAAATCCGCGGTTTCCGCATTGAGTTAGGTGAAATCGAAGCGGTCATTGCACAGGTTCATGGTGTGTCGCAAGCTGTGGTTATTGTGCGTGAGGATACGCCTGGGGATAAAAGACTAGTCGCTTATGTCATCACAGACTCGCAAGTTGAATTGGATGTCATGGCACTTCGTCATCAGGTGGGAATAGCTTTGCCGAGCTATATGGTGCCATCAGCTTTCGTAGAAATTGCGGAGCTTCCGCTCACGGTGAACGGCAAGTTGGATCGCAAGGCGCTGCCTGCACCGGATTTCTCTTTATCTGCTGTAGGCCGAGGGCCTCGTACGCCGCAAGAAGAAATTCTCTGCGATCTTTATGCAGAGACGCTAGGACTGCCGAGAGTCGGCATCGACGATGGTTTCTTCGATCTCGGAGGCCACTCGCTGCTGGCTGTGAAGCTCATGAGCGGCATTCGCGAAGCGCTTGGCGTATCCTTGAGCATCGGCACGTTGTTCGAGGCACCAACCGTTGCCGGCTTAGCGGAGCGGTTGGAGGGCGGCGGCAGTGAAGGTGCGCTTGAGGTACTGTTGCCGCTAAGAACGAGCGGTAAACGCTCGCCTCTGTTCTGCATCCACCCAGCAGGAGGTCTTAGCTGGTGCTACGCAGGCTTGATGAAATCGCTTGGGCCGGATTATCCGATCTATGGTCTGCAAGCGAGAGGTATTGCAAGGCCGGAGCCGCTTCCTGGCGATTTACTGGAAATGGCGGCAGACTATATCTCGCATATTCGCTCCGTGCAGCCGCATGGCCCGTATTATTTGCTGGGCTGGTCACTAGGCGGTAACGTAGCCCATGCAGTTGCTTCGCTTCTACAAGGGGATGGCGAGGAAATCGCGATGCTTGTGATGCTCGATGCGTTCCCGAGTCACTTCCTGCCGCTTCGCGAAGGTCCGAATGAGGAGGAAGCGCTCATTGCCTTGCTAGCACTAGGTGGGTACGACCCTGACAGCTTAGGGGATAAACCGTTGGATATGGCGGCGGCTGTGGACATTTTGCGCAGTGACGGCAGTGCATTAGCTAGCTTGGAGCCATCCGTCATCATGAGCTTGAAGGATACTTATGTCAACTCGGTGCGTATTTTGGCCACGTATCGACCAGGGAAATTTGCAGGCAATCTGCTCTTTGTCCACTCCACAGTGATTCCGGATTGGTTCGAGCCCATCGCGCCAACGACGTGGATGGATTACATCGATGGGGAGATCGAGCAGTATGATCTGGCCTGCCGGCATAAGGATCTGTGTCAACCGGGTCCGTTGGCCGAAATTGGCCGTATTTTATCCGGGAAATTAGAGGCAAGGTATCGGGAGTAACTAATTAGAAGACGAGGAGAGATGAGCAAGTGAGCAATCCTTTCGAGGAGAAAGATGACGCGTTTGTCGTGTTGATTAATGAATTAGGCCAGTATTCACTCTGGCCGGCTTTTGCCCTTGTGCCTGCAGGGTGGATGCAAGTGTTCGGGCTGGATCGAGAAGCTTGCTTAGCTTATATTGAGTCACATTGGACGGATATGCGTCCACAGCAAGCTTCCGAGCGCAAGTCCGAAGTGACGGCTGGAGAGAGAGGATGACGGAGTCCAAGCTTCTGAACCCTCGAACGGTTATCCGAATGGTCTACGTAGCGGCGATGTTCTTAGTCGCCATGGATGCCACCATTGTGAATGTGGCGCTGCTGTCTATTTGTGAGGAGCTTCAGATCTCACCGGCAGCTGCCGGAACTGTAAATATTGGTTACTTAGTTTCCGTGGCGCTAGTGCTGCCCATGGCGGGTTGGTTGGGTGATCGTTTTGGCGGCAAACGCATGTTGATGATCGCTGTAACGCTATTCACCGTTGCTTCCGTGTGCTGCGGATTTGCATCAAGCCTTGGCGAATTGATCTTCTTCCGCATCCTTCAAGGAATTGGCGGAGGCTTGATTGCGCCTGTTGGGATGGCGATGTTGTTCAGAGCGTTCCCACCTCAGGAGAGGGCGAATATCTCACGTTCCTTGATTTTGCCTATTGCAGTAGCTCCTGCTGTTGGTCCTATTGTGAGCGGATTTTTCGTGGAACAATTAACTTGGCGTTGGTGCTTCTACATTAATATTCCCATCGGGATTATCGCCATTATTCTGGGGATGATTTGGTTAAAAGAAAGCGGTAAGCAGGCAGTCGGCAAGCTCGATCTACCTGGGTTTCTGCTTAGTGCACCTGGCTTCGCTATGCTGATCTATGCACTGAGTCAAGGGACGGCACATGGCTGGCGCTCGCCTGAAATTGTCATTACAGGACTGACCGGCTTGATCTTCCTCGCGGCATTGGTTTTCGTTGAGCTACGGACGGCGCAGCCCATGCTCCAACTGCGCTTGTTCGCGGATCGCCTGTACCGTACGACAGGCATGATCGCACTGTGTACCGCAGCGGGGCTGCTCGGCATGCTCTTTATTTTCCCGCTGATGTATCAGGATGTGTTCAAAGCGTCCGCGTTGCATACGGGCTTGACGACATTTCCCGAGGCGCTCGGCCTCATGGCCGCGTCTCAGCTCATGCCGTGGACGGCGAGGAAGCTCGGCCCTCGCCGGATCATTCAAATCGCGCTGCTCTGCGCGATGGTGGTTTTCGCTTTGCTCTGCCTGGTGAGCGCAGACACGAACCCATGGCTGGTCCGCGGGCTGCTGCTCAGCGGCGGCCTGACTTTGGGGCACACGGTCGGAGCGATCCAGCTCCTGGCCTTTGCCCGGATTGAGCCGCCTCAGATGGGGCAGGCGGCGACGCTCTTTCAGGTGCAGAACCGACTAGGTTCTGCGCTGGGGGTGGCCTTGCTCGGCAGCCTGCTGGCGGCCGTGTCAGCAGCTACGGCGGATGCCGCTGCTGTTGGAGCCGCCAGCGAGGCGACCAGCCGAGTGGCGTATCGGGTCGCGCTGCTTGGCGCGGCCGGGTTTCTTGTAGTAGCGTGGGGATTCTCCCTCACGCTACGGGAGCGGGACACCGCGGGCGTTCAGTACAAGAAGCCCGCGGTGAGTAGCGCGCCGAAGGAGAAGGCCTCGGTCAGCGTCTAGATGACGGCCTTCTAGATGTCAGCCTCCGGCGGATGACTCATCAACCTCTACGCTGTAGTGATGAAAAACATCACTACAGTAGCAGGATGCACTGAAAGCTGCTCCTACATGCCAATAGTGATGTAATCTAACCCCAAAAGCTCCTAATTCCTGCAATTATGCAGGAATCCAGGAGCTTTTCTATATGCTACTGTAGAGATCCTCCCAGTCACCTTGGCCGTTAACGGGGAGTGAGGCCAAGGTTGTGGGGATACACCCCTCTTAGCTTTGCTAACGGACACCAACGACGTTATTTGCTTGGATTCAGAGGTTTCGAAAATCTAACGGACGCATAGGCCGCTATTTACCAAATATCAGATATATTTGGAGTCATAATGCTCAATTAACGGCTGTTGTGTCCGTTAGATTCTGAAAAGACCTAATCTATCTGATATAACGGCATTCATGTCCGTTAGGTGATGGAAAACAACAACTAGTGATCGAGCAGAATTCCTGCGTGGGGGGGGGAGGTTGGGTTGGGGTTCATAAGCCCAGCGGGAATCCCTGGAGAGAGGCCCCCTCGCGATCTAGCAATTGCTTTCACTACATCCTCTTCACCGGTACCCAAATTTCACTTCGAAACGTTGGCGAAGTTGTATCCTTATCCGCGTTCCACAGCATTTCGGGTCCAGCGACTTGTTCATAGCCAGAGGAAGGGAACCATTCTGAGTAGATGCGTCCCCATACATTTTGCAGCGTTTCGGGGAACGGTCCGATAGCTTCGAAAACGGCCCACGTCGAGGCAGATACGTCGAGTTGTGCGAAATTGTCGGGACACGGATTCGTTGTAGCAACGCCAATATAGTGGTCAAGCTCTCCCTTTTCCTCCATGCGGCCTTCGGAGAAGTTGGTAGAGGCACTTACCAGGCCAATGGGCTCGACATTGGAGAGTTGTTTAAGGGTGTTAATTAAGTCCACGTTCAAGCTTTGCCACATCGCAGCAATTTCAGGATTAACGCCGTTAAAGATAATGGGCACTCGTTTGTGAATGCCGACAATATGAAACGCTTCTTTTTCCTCAATACGATAATTCATTTCATTTCCTCCTTGAATGGTGATTTGGAAGGTCATAGGCGGATAGGCTTTCAATGATTGCCCATTCAGTCTAGCTTCTGACGGAGTAATGCCATGTAAAATTTGAAAAGATCGCGTGAACGAATCCGGTGAGTTATACCCGTATTTGATGGCGATATCAATGACTTTAATAGTGCTGTCTCTGAGCTCAAAAGCGGCAAGACTGAGCCGTCTGCGGCGGATATACTCGGATAGCGGAATGCCCGCGAGAAAGGAAAACATACGCTTGAAATGATATTCGGAGCATAAGGCAATTCGAGCTACTTCATTCGTGTCGATCGTGTCTGTCAGGTTGTCTTCGATATACTTGAGCGCGCTGTTCATATTTTTAAGCAAATCCATCGTTCTGACCTCCTCTATCCATAGAATAGCAGGAATTGCAGATGGTTATCCGACATTTCGTGCACAAGTTTGCAGGGTATTCCGCGCAAGCGAAAAGAGAATATCAGATAGGCAATGGAATGTAGTATTATAGATGGAAATCAATGAACCCAGTTCAGTAGAGGAGTAGATACGATGGAGATTATGTGGAATCAATTTGTTATTAGCGATAATAAAGAACGGCTAGATGTAGATGTGATCCAAGGTTTCCTCTCACGAAGCTATTGGGCGAACAAACGACCGGAAGAAAGGACGCTGCGCGCGATTCAGAACTCTGTCTGCTATGGCGTATATGAAGGGCGCAAGCAAGTTGGCTTCGCTAGAGTCGTAACGGACAATGCGACGATGTTTTATCTATGCGATGTATTTATTGATGAAGACTACAGAGGCATGGGGATCGGTAAGAAACTAGTGGAAAGCTTGATTACCTGTGATGAGTATAAAGACCTCGTAGGCTTGCTAGGTACGAAGGATGCGCATGAGCTGTACAAGCAGTATGATTTTGAACATGATACAGAGCGATACATGCGAAGGATGCCTGATTATGTAAGGAACATGGCTCGTAACTAAGTTTGATAAATATCTCTCTATAAAAAGGAGCCTAGCCATGATGACTCTACCCATCAGAGAAGCTACGATCGACGAATCCGAACTCATCATCCCAGAGAATATTCGGATGTACGAACGGTTACATTATGAAGTCATCGAGCACAAGTGACGTTTTTGTCATGTTGGATGAAGAAGCGATAACGAACTCCCCATTCATTTGTTCAACCTGCCTGCATGTCTAAAATAAGATACGATCAACAAAACTAAAGGCAGGAACAGCCCGATAGTTAGGGCAAATGGAGGCCATATATTAGAAGCGAAATCTCGGAAATAGATGATGTTCGGGTAAACAAGGAAGGCGAGTGCAAACAGCATAAGCGCACTTGGCACGATGAACGGGCGATAGGTACGCAAGTTAAGGATTTGCTGCAGTCCAACCAGTGAGCTATAGAAGCAAATAACGAGCTTGAAATAGATGGTGACAAACCAAATGATCGCGACCAATACTTCGATGCGTTGGATGAATCCGCCGAGCTGGATTTTTTTAGCTAATGTGTAACTAGGAAACGTATGGCGTGAGGTGAAGTCCCAACCAAGTACGACGATACATAATACAGTTATGGTGAAAATAACCAAACCACCCATGAAGCCTGCTTGAATAAATCCTTTGCCTTTTTTCAAATTGGTGTGAATAGCAGGATAGATCATCAGAAAGACGACCATTTCCAAATAGGGAATAGAAAGTACCGATAAACTTCCGTGGATAATTGCTTTGGTACTCGCTTCAAATATAGGTGGTAAGCGTTCCATTTTAATCTGTGGAATCAGAAAGCCAATAAGCACACAAATACACAATAGAACCCAAGGTAGAAAAGCCTCCCCAGAACGGGCAATCACTTCTAAGCCTAACCCTGCTCCGAACATAATAATCAGCAGGAATACAAAGTGAATTACTTGAATGGGCGTCTCTGGCATAATGATGGTTGTAATAAAATCACCAACATTACGAAGAACCAACGAGGCTATGATAAGGAAAAATAGATAGAAGAGGATGCTGATGCATTTACCTAACCATTTTCCTAGGATCAACTCGCTATAGGCCATTAAGGAGTGATTGGGATACCGATTACCTAGCGTAACATAGAGGCTTATCACCGCTCCCCCTAGCGTGATACCTAGTGCGGCAGAGATCCACCCATCTTGATGGGCAAAAGACGAAAGGACAGAAGGCACGATTAAGATTGTACTGCCCAAGCTGAATAGCAAAACTAATATTTTAAATTGGCGCAGATTAATTTTCTCTTTTTCGAACATCGCTGACTCCTTTGACTTACAGCTACGTGAGTAAGGTTGTGATCATTTTCCCCATGGGACTGAATACGTAAGTGATCACATCTAATGGATTAAGCAGAGGCAACTTTAAACTAACAGCTATACTCATTAGGGCGGAAATGCTGAGAGATAGAATGAAAAACCAAATTTCTCTGTGCTGTTTCTTAGCTTTTAACAGAGAGATCTGAACCTTCAGTGCCCAAAGCGAGACAAGAACAATAATAAGACTCCAAATCATACGTAATCACTCCATTTGATCAAGAAAAGATTCAACAACCGAGCCCGTACGGCGAATTCTGGCATGCACTGCCACTTGAACCGGCAGGTCAACAAAGGCTTGATCCCAGTTATCTTTCATGAGAATCCATTGTTTATAATTCGCACGGTGAATGGCAGCTCCGAATCCGAATATATCTGACTTGTAGGATTTCGCTTTCGCTACGGAGTCTAGGATCGTCTGCTTAATTTCTTCATTCAATTGTTCTTCAATGGCTTGTATGGTATTGGTGGAGTTTAAGTTTAATTTACAGGCTACCTCTCCGATATTTGCCTCGACGAGAACATTGACGAAGGCCTGTGGTTGTTGCTTTACAAATTTTGCTTGGATTTTGGACCGCGTGCTCATCAATTCTATGGACATTTTGCCGCCAGCTTCACACGGAAGAGCAACAACCGTACTTTGGATGTTACTCATGGCATAATTATATCCTTTGCTTTCTCTGTCTGTTAACCATCCAACAAACTGATCTTTATGGAAAACACCTAAGCTCTTATACTCCAAGGTTGCTGGCGGAAGAACAGAATTTAAGTTCTCGCGAGACTTCGCTTTTTCCGGGTCCCCTTTAATATGAATACTCGAAAGCACGGGATCTTTACCTGGATCCACTAAATCGTAAATAAGTTGATGCAAGTCAACATTGGTGGTAACTCCCCAATTTTTCTCGGAAGAGATGAGAGAAGTATAGAGCTTGTTAGCTGGAATTTTCTCGAGTGGTGTCAACACTTGTAGGATATCATTAGCCGTAGCATTCCTAGCTAATAGGATATTGAAGTCTGAGCGCAGTTCGTGATCTCTTGACAAGAGATCTAGTATCTTGGATATGCCATCTTCGGCCATTCCTTCTCCAATGACAAGAATTCGTAAATGGGATGAAAGTATTTTACGTGGTGAACTCGTCGTTAGCTTGCGGAACGATTCGAATATCGTACTCCCGCTGCTTATCTGGAGTGTCACAACGGGCTGTCGCTGGCCAACACCTTTCGTTGATGTGATTTCATCGGAGTTGAGTAATTGGACCGAAACATGATAATGATCCCCTAGTTTATCAATGCCAATAGCTGTTGCAATGGAAATCTGATCAAGCTCCTTGCGGTTCCAACACCCCGTTACGATCAGCATAATGAGGAAAATAAGTACTGCACGTTTAATCATTGTTTGGATCACCTTCCCCAGATTAGACTGAACACGCTTAGGATTCTGGTTTCTGTGGAGGATTATAGGTTTGTTTCTCTCTATTATTTGAACTAACGAAGCTTGGACGCTTCAACAAGGCCCAATGAGGGAGGCGAATGAGATTATCTTTCTGATCCTCCAGATTATAGGGCGCGAATGGAGCTAGGTAAGGAACGCCAAAAGAACGCAAGCTGCATAAATGCAGCACCAGAGCAATAATGCCAATGAGTATCCCATATAGACCAAGAGATGCAGCGAACATCATTAGGATGAAACGGATCATCCGAATGGAAATGCCCATGTTAAACGAAGGGATAATAAAAGTAGAGATGGCTGTAATCGCGACGACGATGACCATTGCTGGCCCCACTAATCCAGCCTCAACAGCGGCTTGTCCAATGACAAGCGCACCAACAATGGATACGGCTTGCCCGATGGCACGAGGCATTCGGATTCCGGCTTCCCGCAGGATTTCGAAGGTAACTTCCATGAGAAATGCTTCAACAAACGCAGGAAAGGGGATCCCTTCCCGATGGGCAGCAATATTAATGAGCAGTGTTGTCGGAATCATCTCTTGGTGAAAGGTCGTCACAGCAATATAGGCAGCAGGAGCGAGTAAGGCTATCATCAGCGATATATAACGGAGAATACGGATTAACGAGCTAATATCTGACCTTTGGTAAGAATCCTCCGCTGCTTGCATAAAGTGCGTGAATACGGCAGGTACAATGAGAGCAAATGGTGTGCCATCTATCAAGATTGCGATTCGTCCCTCTAGAAGTGCTGCTGCAACAACATCGGGTCGCTCTGTATTGAAGATGGTAGGGAATGGCGAATAGGCTTCATCCTGGATGAGCTCCTCGATGTAGCCACTCTCGAGAATTCCATCTATATCGATCCGTGCTAAACGGGTACGCACTTCCTCGACAATCGAGTCATCCACGACTCCTTTGATATACATGGTGGCAACATCGGTCTGGGTCACACGGCCAATCTGCCTGGTTTCCATCCATAGATGAGGATCTTTGATTTTCCTTCGAACCAATGCGGTGTTCGTGCGCAAGGTTTCGGAAAATCCCTCGCGAGGCCCTCTTACAACAGTCTGAGAGGAGGGCTCTGTGACCCCTCGATCTTTCCATTCACGTGAGCTCGCGCAGATTGCTTCGCTATATCCATCCACTAAAATGACCGTATCACCAGATAAAATCATATGATAGAGCGTTTCAAAGTCGGACGTGCCTGTGATTTCACCTGATTTCAATAAGTACTCTTTGATTAAAGGTAAAGGTGCTATGTCATCTAGCTTAGGTAAAGCCACATCGCCAGATCGATAATCGATAAGAAGGGAGTCCAGAATTTCTTTGACATTCGCAAGTCCATCTACATACACAATGGCAGCCTTACAAGGAGGCACGGTTGGTATCATCATTCTTCGAATTACAAGATCGGTGCTATGACCTAGTCCCTCTCCGATCGTGAGCAGGATCTCTTCTAGGTTATCTGGCATGGTGTGAATTTGATTGGCTTCACGAATACTGGCTGTATCCGGTTGGTATTTTTGTTTCAGTAATTTTTGCATGAAGGTAAAGATAGAGTTCTTCATGGAGCGTACCACCCTGAATTGTTTTTGTTACTATTGCCGAATAATGGGTATTTCAGTCATGTTTTTTCTTTTCCGCCTCCAGATGTAGTAGAATAGAGCCACAGCAACAAGAAGGGGAGTCAAATCGTGACGACAAGAAGCTTTAACGATTATCAATTAAGTGAGGATATCACGCGTGCGCTAACCACACTCGGTTATACACAGCCGACAGATGTGCAGCATAAGGTGATTCCAATCGCGCTGCAGGAGCGGGACCTGACGGTCAAATCCCGCACGGGGAGCGGGAAAACGGCGTCATTCGGCATACCGATCTGTGAGTTGGTAGAGTGGGAAGAGAACAGGCCGCAGGCACTCATCCTGACGCCAACACGGGAGCTCGCCGATCAAGTGAAGCAAGATATGACGAACATCGGACGTTTTAAGCGGATTAAGGCGGTAGCCCTGTATGGGAAGCAGCCATTTGCCAAGCAGAAGATCGAACTGCATCAGAAGTGTCACGTGGTCGTCGGTACACCGGGACGTGTGTTGGATCATATTCAGAAAGGGACGCTGGACGTAGAGCGCCTGAAGTATCTGGTCATCGATGAGGCGGACGAAATGCTGCGGATGGGCTTCATTGAGCAGGTGGGCGCGATCATTGATGAGCTGTCGACGGATCGGATGACGATGCTCTTCTCGGCAACGTTGCCGAAGGATGTAGAGCAGCTGTGTCATCAGTATTTGCGGAATCCAATCGATATCGAGATTGTAACGCCAGAAGCTGCGAAGGTTCAGATTGAACACTCTCTCATCACGGTGCGGGAGAACGAGAAGTGGCCATTGCTTCAGAATGTGCTCGTGATGGAGAATCCGGAGAACTGCATTATTTTCTGCCGGACACAAGAGCATGTCGATAAGCTCTACACACAGCTCGATCAGTTGGATTATCCATGTGATAAGATTCACGGCGGTATGGTGCAAGATGATCGCTTCCTGGTCATGAATGCCTTCAAGCGCGGAGAGTTCCGATTCCTCGTGGCCACGGATGTCGCGGCGCGTGGGATCGATGTGGAGGACATCACGCATGTCATCAACTATGATCTTCCGATGGAGAAGGAAAGCTACGTACACCGAATCGGACGAACAGGACGAGCAGGGAAGACGGGCAAGGCGATTTCGTTCGTAACGCCGCATGAGGACAAGTTCCTTGCGGATATCGAGGGCTATCTTGGCTTCGAAATTCCAAGGAAGGATGCACCGGATTCCGAAGAGGTTGCCGCCAAGCAGGCTGCCTTCGATCAGAAGATGCAGGCGACGCCTGTGATTAAGCGGGATCGTAGTGACCAGTTGAACAAGGGCATCATGAAGCTCTATTTTAACGGGGGCAAGAAGAAAAAGATTCGCGCCGTCGACTTTGTCGGCACCCTCGCTAAGATTGAAGGTGTCACCGCGGAGGATATCGGCATCATTACGATTCAAGATAATGTGTCGTACGTCGACATTTTGAATGGTAAAGGGCCGATGGTACTCAAGATCATGAAGAATACAACCATCAAGGGGAAACTGCTGAAGGTGCATGAAGCGAATAAGTAGTAGAAGGGACCAGGATGCCGTCAGGTGTTCTGGTTTTTTTGTTTATCTAAGTGGTGCGGAGGCAAATAACTGGATTTTATACATTTAAAAAGACAGGTTTTTGGTGATTAAAGCAAATAGATGGATTTTCTGCTGTTAATTTCATCCAATTGAGCGCGACGAGCTACTTTCGGTGGAAATAGATGTAGAAAACCCATCTAATCGCTGAAAATAGTGGATTTCCTAAAATTAACAGGAGGTTTTCCAGTTAGTTTGGGTTCGTGTCGTTAAAGCAGTGTCTAGCGGCTCGGGCCTGTTCATTAAGTTCGAAAAGGGCTTTATTGCGCGGCTGAGCATCCAAATCGGCTGTTTTATTTTTATTCCATCATAGTAATCGACGCTGCAGGTTAAAATATTACTCGAAAGGGTCAAATCTGTGACTTATCCATGAATCGCACACAAGGTAGACTATAGAAAACACGACATGGGGTGAATTTCATGGCTAACCATATACAATCGCAAGCAGGCAGTATCCCAAGAACGAAAGTGAAATCAAAACAGTCAAAACAGCAAATTCGAGAGAATTTGGCCGGATATCTTTTTGTTAGTCCCATGGTCATCGGCTTATTCGTATTCACGTTATTTCCAATCATCGCATCTTTCTTCTTGAGCTTTACCGATTGGAACTTTGTTGCCGGGTTCTCGAAAGCGAAATTCCTCGGGTTGGACAACTTTACCAAACTCATTCACGATAGTGTCTTTCTACTTTCACTCAAAAACAATATGATTCTGATGGTCGTTGTTCCGTTAACCCTCATTGTTTCACTGGTTTTGGCGGTACTGATTGATAAGCAAGTGTATTTCAAAGGTTTTTTCAAAGTTATTTACTTCATTCCGTATATCTCAAGTGTGGTTGCGATAGCGATCATATTTCAAGTTCTCTTCCATCCCACTTATGGGCCGATTAATCAAACCTTAATCGATTGGGGGATTGCTAATCCACCGAAATGGTTGGCTGACCCTGATTACGCTTTGTACTGTGTAATGGGACTTATGGTGTGGATCAATATTGGGTACAACATGATTATTTTCATGGCGGGACTTCAATCCATTCCGAAAGATCTGTATGAAGCAGCCGATATAGACGGTGCATCCAAATGGAAGCAATTTTATAGCATTACCGTACCTTTACTGTCACCAACAACATTCTTCTTGCTCGTGTCCGGAATTATTGGAACGTTCAAAGTATTCGACGTCATTTCCGTACTGACCGGTGGTGGACCGGCGAACTCAACAAGTGTAGTCGTGTACCGCTTATACGAAACAGCCTTCATTAATCTGCAATCCGGCTATGCGTCTGCTATGGCAATTGTGCTTCTACTACTCGTACTCTTGATCACGTTAATACAATGGTTCGGCCAACGTAAATGGGTCAATTATTAATAGAATGGAGGTTAACCCATGGATAATAAAAAAAGTCTCAAAAAGATAATTATTACGATCGTGATGGCGCTCTTCGGCATCCTGTTCATGACACCATTCATTTGGATGATCTCAGCATCCATGAAGCCTGAAGCCGACGTATTCATTTTCCCAATACAGTGGATTCCGAAACATTTTAACCTGATAGAGAACTATAAAGAGGTATGGACGACGAAATTTCCTTTGTACTATTGGAATTCGATTAAAGTTACTGTGATCACTACGGCCTTATCTGTGCTATTTTCATCCATGGCTGCTTACGCTTTTTCGAAAATTAAATTCCGCGGCTCGAATGTGATCTTCGTTCTCGTTCTTGCTATTTATATGGTTCCAAGTCAGGCGATTCTCGTACCACAATTTATTTTGCTCCGTTCAATGCACTTGTACGATACACATTTAGGACTTATTCTTCTAGGATCTTTCAGTGTATTGGGTACATTCATGCTGCGTCAGTTCTATCTAGGTATTCATGATGAGTACATGGAATCTGCTAGGATTGATGGCGCAGGTCATGCCCGCATTTTCTGGACGATCTGTACACCGCTTGTACGTCCTGCGATTGCAACGTATGCGATCCTGCGTTTTATCTGGACGTGGAACGATTATCAGAACCCACTTATTTTCCTAAGAGACAAATCCTTATTTACGCTTCCGCTCGGCATCTACTCTTTTGCCGACTTAAATGGTAATTTCTACTCCCTGATCATGGCAGCATCCGTTTCTGCAATCTTGCCTTTGTTGATTATTTTCATCATTGGTCAGAAGCAAGTTATTGAAGGGATTTCCATGGGTGGGGTAAAAGGCTAAACACAGCTACAAGCAAGATGTCAAAATAAGAGTGCATGAGGTTAAAATATTGCCTCGTGTGCTCGAACGAAGTTTGGTACGATTCGTCATGTAAAGGTTTTCAGTTAGCGCAACATATACAAATATCTTCTTGGAGGGGTTTATATGAAAAAGAGTTTACTCGTATTAAGCGGCGTTCTAGCAATCAGTGCTGCATTGACAGGCTGTGGAAGTAAAAGTGAAGATAAACCAGCAGAAACGTCTGGCGGTGCAGCAACTTCTTCAACAAAAGCACCTGTTACGATTAAGGTACAAGGATGGTACACAGAAGCACAAGGGAACTGGAACAAAACAGTTGAAGCTTATACTGCAACTCATCCGAACGTTAAAGTGGTTTATGAGAGCATGTCCGAGAAGGGCGATTCCCAAGAAGGTATGAAAAAGCTTGATCTACTAGCAGCTTCCGGCGAGCAAATGGACGTAGTAATGTACTCTAGTGCTTCTGACTTCGCACAACGTGTAGGTGCAGGGATTCTTGAGCCTCTTGATGAGTATTTGAAAAAAGATAACATTGTTGTTAAAGACGAGTACAAACTTGATCCAGTGGTGAATGGTAAATACTATGCGCTTCCTGGTAAAATGATCGAATGGTTCGTCTTGTTGAACAAAGACAAATTAGACGCAGCTAAACTTCCAGTTCCGACAGAATGGACTTGGAATGACTACGCGGAATACGCGAAGAAAATGACTTCTGGTGAAGGCGCAGCGAAACAATACGGATCCTACTTCCACAACTGGAAAGACTACGCACTTCTTGGTTTGAACAACAATATGGAAAACCCATACCTAGTGAAATCCGATGGTACAGAAAACATTGATAATCCGCAGGTTCGTTTCTCATTGAACCTACGAAATCAACTGGAAAACGTCGATAAAACGTCCGTACCTTACGCGGAAGTTGTTTCCCAAAAAATGGCTTACCGTGATGTATTCTACGCAGGTAAAACAGCGATGCTAGCAACAGGTAACTGGATGGTTGGTGAGCTGTCGCAAAACGCGAAGTTCAATACGGTATTCGCTCCGTATCCGAAATATGATGCGAAAGATACAAACGGTCTAACCGAAGTTGGCGCTGACTTCATGGGTGTTGCTGCGAACTCCAAAAACAAACAAGCCGCTTATGACTTCGTTAAATGGTACACAACGGAAGGTATTCAAACGCAAGGTCTGTTCTTCTCTGGTTGGAAAAAAGCGGATATTAACAAAAACGTAGACGCGATCCTAGCAAGCGGTAAACCAGATCAAGTGAAATTTATTGACAAAACTTCCTTGTTAGCTACATTGAAAGTTAACAAGGCAACAAAATTAGTTGTTCCTCCAACGTACGCTTTGCAACAAGAGAAAGAATATTTAACGCAAGTTGAGTTGTACTTAACTGGAAAGCAAGATCTTGACAAAACAATTGCAACAGCAAAAACGAAAATCGAAGACATCAGAAAAAGTAATGCAAAGTAATCGGTAACGATTAGGTTAACTTTACTGGTATACTGTGTATAGGAAGCAAGAGGAGGCCTTATGGCCCCTCTTTTTTCCCATTTTATTGGGAAAGGCGGGAAAAGTTAGTGCTTCAATGGTTTCGCACATTATCTCTTCGTAATAAATTAGTACTGACGATTCTGATTTGTCTGGTATTACCGTCCATCATATCGATGAATGTATCGAATCTGTTCACACGGGATGCGGTTCGTTCGCAAGTGGCAGACAGTGCAAAGCAGTCTATGCGTATTGCGAGCCAGATTGTAACTGGACAATTGAAGAACATGGTGTATATGATGAATTTCATTCAATTTGATGTGGAGCTAAGAAAGCAAATCCTCATGCTAGGTCATGTGGATGACACGACGACAATTGGGGACATTTTTCAAGCGAAACTTTCAATAAATAATCGAATTACAACGGTCAATGATACGCTTGGGAATATGAATGTGACATTATTACTCCCCAATGGGCAGTATGTAGCTTCCTATACGACCATTAATTTCGACCCGAAATCATTTTTGGAGAAAGAGTGGATGAAGGAAGTAAATCAGGTAACGGGTTATAAAGTACATTGGATTGGGACTGAGCCTAATTACAATAGTGAGTCAAAGCAACCGTACTTGCTAGCAGCAGCTAAGCCACTTGGATTGAATGGTACTACTTATGGCTATGTCATTGTTGGGCTTGAGTTGAATGCTCTTCAGGACTTGTTTGCACAATATAAGGAAAATGAAACGATGGTCATCATTGATGAGAAAGGCCGAGTCTTGGTTGATAAGGATTCTAGTCATATCGGCACACAATTTGCTAATTACGATCAGCTTCCTTCCGAGGAGGGTTCCTCCTTTGTCAAGGTAGCGGGTGAAGAGTATATTATGCAGAGTAATCAAATAACGCCCAACTGGAAACTCGTCAACATGACGCCTTACAAAGCGGCAGCACAGCAAATCGAGTCGTTTCGGAAAACAGATTTCCTTATTCAACTCTTCTTTTTAATACTGTTCGCACTTGTGCTGCTCTATGTGGTCCGTACATTGACGAAACCTATCGCCAAGCTTGTCCAAACCGTCGTGCGAATTGAGTCTGGTCAATTAAGTGAACGATCGAACATTAGCGGCGGGGATGAAGTCGGTCGGCTCGGCTATGTTTTTGACCGGATGATCGATCGGATCGAGTTGACGCTCTTCGAGAATAAGCGAGAGCAAGAGCTCAAGCGGAAGGCAGAGCTGGCGATGCTCCAGGCACAGATTAATCCGCATTTTCTTTTTAACGTATTGAATTCCATTCGGTTGAAGATCATGATGAAAGGCGATGAAGAGAATGCAGAATTGATCAGCTCATTGTCTGCCCTCTTGCGCATGACCATCAATCGCAATAACGAATACATAACACTCCATGAAGAGATCGGGATCAACGAGCACTATGTTCGTTTATTGAATTCGAGGCACGGGGATCGGGTTGTCCTTCGAGTATCCGCGGCTTCGGACACCCTTCTTATTCAAATTCCGCGTTTCCTCTTGCAGCCGCTTATTGAGAATGCGTATATTCACGGCCTTAAAAGTAAAGCAGGTGAAATAACGATTATTTCCCGACTTGTTGAGGATGGCAGGCTGCAGGTAGAGGTCCAGGATTCCGGTGTTGGCATGACGCCAGAGCGGTTGTTGGAGCTTCGCAATCATTTAGAAGCCAGCCCAATAATGCCTGTAGCGGAAGAAGGAAGCAGTCCTTCCCTATCGGGGATTGGTATACATAATGTGTTTGAGCGGCTTCGGATGATTTATGGTCATTATTTCGATTACAGCATTGAAAGTAGTCTGGGACATGGTACTCAGATTATTCTGCTCTTTCCACAGCAACCTGAGAAGGAGGTGTAACCTATGTACACCGTCATGATTGTAGATGATGATATTCCAGTTCTTGAATTTCTGAAGACGACGATAAAATGGGAAGAGCTCGGTTATCAATTGACTGGCGTTTATGCGAGTCCTCTGGATGCGCTGAAAGCTGGTCAGCAATCCAAAATCGATGTTTTGATCAGCGATATTGGGATGCCTGAGATCAATGGGTTGGAATTAATCAAGTCCCTCCGCGAGGAGGATCCGAACGTGAAGGCTGTGATTCTTTCCTGTCATGATGAATTCCATTATGCGCAGGCGGCCGTTAAACTTTCGGTGAGTGAATATATATTGAAGGAAACGATGAACGTCAGCAATATCACGGAGGTATTGATCAGGCTTAAAGAGCAGTTGGATGCAGAGGATCGTCAGCAGTCGAAGAGCCGCAAGCTGGAGAAAGAGGTGTCGCAGCAACGCGGCGCGTCGAAGCGCCAGTTCATCCGAAGCACTGTGAATGAGCCGTTATTTGATGCTGTAGAGTGGAGCACCAAAGCGGAAGATTTTGGGATAAGGCTTACGAAGCATGCGGTTCTGCCTGTTTTCGGCTATGCCAATCGGGTGAAAGAGGCGAATAGCCGGTTTCAATCGACAGATTTATTCGAATATACGATTCAGAATATCGTGGAAGAGCTGCTCGTTGATCAAAAGGAAGTGACCCTGTTCACCTACGATACGGGTGAAATTGTATTGTTATTCCCGCATTTCTCGGAGCTGCATGTAAACAACAGCCAGAAGATGGAGCAGACGCTGCGGCAGCTGCAGGCTTGCTTGCAGAAGTATGCGAAAATCTCCTTTTCGTTCATCACAGGGACTCCGGTGAAGGATGTTCGGGCGTTGAAGGATCAATTAATTCGTATGGTAGAGGCTAAGGCGATCCGATTCTACATGCCAGAGTCCTCGATCAGCAAGCTTGAGCATTTGCGGGAAGGATTCGGGGACGGCGGGGAGCTGCTCGCTCAGTATGCGCAGGCGTTGGATGAATTCCGCGGCGTGGTGTTCGATGAGCGTGCAGAAGGGATTGATGCCTTCGTCTCGAAGTGGGTCGATTACATCCAGTACAATCGGTTCCGCCCTCTAGAGGTGAAGGATTGGCTGCTCAAAATGATCCTCGATGTGCGGATGCGCCTCAAGTCGCTGCAGCACTATCAATCGACGTTTTCCTCGGAGTTGCTGCATCACGATGTGCATGAATTGTCCTCCATCCGCGAAATGGAGCTGTGGCTCAAGGATTATTTGCAGCAGGCCATCCAGTGGGCAGGACAAGTGTATCGGGAGTCGCATAATCGCGAGATTCTCGAATGTCAGCGGTTCGTGTACAACCATCTCGATACGAAAATATCACTGGAAGATGCCGCGGCGCATCTGCATCTGCACCCGAGCTACTTGAGCCGCTTGTTCAAGCGGGAGACGGGCGAGAACTTCATCGAGTACGTGACGCGGATGAAGATGGAGAAAGCGAAGGAGCTTCTGGAGATCACGGATAAAAGCGTGGAACAAATCTCGGATATGCTCGGCTACGAGAATAAGAACTACTTCGGCAAGCTGTTCAAGGCGCATACCGGCTTCGTGCCGAATGCGTATCGAGGGCAGACGAAGGGGAGCTAGCTAGTGATCCCCGCTGTGAAAGCACAAAAATCCTGCAAAATACTTGCAGGATTTCCTTCTAAATGTGGCTAATAATGTGCGGAAGAGAAGAATCCCCGTCGGCGATCGCGTGCTAGCGCACAAATATACCCTGTTAAATGGAAAACATACAGTTAATTCTCGCAAATTCCTCCAAATTTCACGATTAGATGGAATTTATGTGGTTAAATCATCGAATTTCATCGATATTCTCTCGAAATCTTGAAATTACATGGATAATTTCCAGTTAAATCACGGAAACACGAATTAATCATGAAATTAGCTGTACAAAATACAGTTAATCTAGTGTTTGGTTCACGGCTGCCGCAACAAAAAGGGACGTACTCTTCAAGTACAGTCCCTTTTCTTGTATTTCTCCATAAACGCTCCGTCCTTGAAGGACGGCGGAGGCGTTTTTTTTCACATGTGATGACTTATTTACATGTTCCGAAAAAACGCTCAGCTGCCTCACCTACATGCTTCACAGTAAACGTAGCCGCTGTAGCAGTACTTGCCTCACCGTTGCGAATCAAGATCGTGGTTCCGACTCCAGCACGCAAACCTGCTTCGATGTCACTCTCTTTATCACCTATGATCACCGATGAGGCAAGATCCAACTGAAACTCTCGCATGGCTTGCAGAATCATACCCGGATTAGGCTTTCGGCAACAGGCATCTTGCTTGTATTCACCGATGCCATGTACCGGGTGGTAGGGACAAAAATATACGTTAGCAATCCGGATGCCATGCGCCTCGAATTGCTCCGTCATCCATGCCGTTAACGCCATAAAGTCGTGCTCCGTGTAAAATCCCCGGCCAATACCTGCTTGGTTGGTTACGATGATGAGTAGAAACCCCGCATGCTGGAAACGTAAGAGTGTTTCGAATATCCCTGTGCTAAACTCGAAATCCTCTACTTTGTAAACATACGATTTATCAAGGTTAATGACACCATCCCGGTCAAGCAAAAGCGCCTTCGGTCTCATCCGTCCCCACCTCCAGTGCCAAGCTCAGACTTCGCACGCGCATAGTCTTCCGGAATGCCGATATCGATAAAATAACCTTCACTCGGGAAGCCATACAGGTTAAGCTTCTGTGCACCAGGATTTCCTAGAAATTGCTCGAATGAAAATGGGGCTGACAGCTCGAACGGATCCCATATATCGGTACGAGCTACGTATACACCACCATTAATCAAGCCAGATTCGCACATCCGTTTCTCCTGAAAGCTGAGCACCTTATAGTCCGAACTTACGATAACGGCACCGTATCGGTCAAATTGTTTCATCGGCTTAAGTGAAAGCGTCAAGTCCGCAGCGCGGTCAATATGAACCTGTATCAACTGCGGGATATCGACGTGGAACAACGTGTCTCCATTTACTAACAGCACCTGATCGCTGGCAATCTGAGTCATCGCCTTCTTGAGAGCTCCTCCGGTTCCTAGTGGTTCTTCTTCCACCGAATAGGCGATTCTTATTTCTCCGAAACGATGGCCGAAATAGGAGCGAATGGCTTCATGTTTGTATCCTACCGCCAGGATCACCCTGCGAACCCCTTGCCTCTCCAATCGCTCGAGAATGTATTGAAGAAATGGTTTGCCCCCTACGGGAGCCATCGGTTTGGGTAAATCCCATATAACCCCCCGCAAACGTGTCCCCAGCCCGCCAGCTAAAATGATTGCTTCCATAGGGTTAAAATCCCTTACCAAATATAGATTCTTCTACGATCGCGCACAAAATATGGCCAATCAGAATATGCGCTTCTTGAATTCTCGGGGTCTCTTGGGAGGGAATTCGGATGCAGATATCGCAGAGGTCAGCCAAACGGCCTCCTGACTCACCAGTTAAACCAATTGTCGTGATCCCCTTGGCACGGCACATTTCTAAACCTCTAATGACATTGGGGGAGTTACCGGAAGTGGAAATGCCAATAAATAAGTCTCCACTTTGGCCGTTAGCTTGAATTTGCCGTGCAAACAACTGTTCATATCCGTAGTCGTTTCCGATTGCTGTAAGAATGGAGGTATCCGTCGTAAGTGCGATGCAAGGCAGGCCCGGACGGTCGAAATAAAAGCGGCTGACGAATTCGCCAGCAATATGCTGGGCATCGGCCGCACTTCCTCCATTGCCGCCGAGCATTATTTTATTACCATTTCGGTAAACCTCGATCATTTTTCTAGCTGCCTGCTCGATTAAATGAAGTAAAACTCTATCCTTAGCAATCGCCCGTTTGATCTCCATTGCCCGTATAATTTCGCTGCTAATATATGCTTTCAAATTTATACCCTCCATCCTTGCGTTCCGCTCTTTGTAAAATGGAATTGAAACACTTTACCTCCTAATTCGTTCAAGCGATGTACAACCTGTATGCGTTTGACGGGATCCACGATAAACATCATAAATCCGCCTCCTCCTGCTCCGGATACCTTGCCAGCTAGTGCACCGGCATTCATCGCCGTACTGTATATGAAGTCAATTCGTTCGTTCGTAATAGAGGCAGCCATCTTTTTTTTGGCACTCCAGGATTTTCCTAAGTGCTCAGCAAACTTGTTGATTTCTCCCTTTAAAATACATTCCTTAATCGCATAAGCCTCTGCTTTTACGATATGGGTTGCTTGTAGGGCGGACGGCTTGTTATTCCGTGTATTGCGGACTTGTTCGTCAATGATCTTGGCAGATTCCCTTGATGCTCCTGTGTAATATAAAATCATAGAGCTCTCCAATTCACTGATAATCCAGTTTTTCACCCGAAGTGGGTTCACAATAACCCGATTATTTTCGTAAAACTCAATAAAGTTGAATCCACCGAAGGTGGCTGCATATTGATCCTGCTTCCCGCCACCCCATCCAACATCGATACGCTCGATGTCATAGGCTAGTTGAGCAATTTCATACTCCCCGAGCGGCAGATTAAGCCATTCTACATAAGCCTTCAGCATAGCGACCACCATCGTGGATGATGAACCGAGACCGGATCCTGCGGGAGCGTCGGAATAAGTGGTCATCCGAAAAGAGAGAGGCTGGTCCTGCCTGAATTGTTTGACAATCCGGTTATACACGCCTTTATGCAAGCTTAAACATCCATCTAATTCCAACTCTGGAAGAGCGACAGTATGAAATTCTTCATTGAGATCCGCAGCGACAAAAGTAAGATTACCGTCATCGAAGACCTCAATCGTGCAATAGGCGTATAAATCAATCGTTGCATTCAGTACGCATCCTCCGTATAAGTCACAGTAGGGCGACACATCCGTTCCGCCACCGGCTAGTCCCAATCTTAAAGGGGCTTTAGATCTAATGATCATATGCTTCCTCCGTTCCATGTTGTCCAATATACTTCATAACCAATTCAGCATATGTTTGAATAAGACAACTTGTATGGACGGATGGCGCAGCGTGGAATATTTTCCACCCTTCGTACTTTTTGAAAATAAACGTTTGTCCCATTCAGACCTTTTACAGAGGGAATAGTATAGCTATGTGATAATGAAGTGTGCCAGGAGGTGTTGTGGTGAAGCTAAAGGCTAGGAGAACGAAGAGAACGATATTGGGGTCTATACGCGTGCGTAAGCTCCGTAGATCTAAACCAGGCCGGCGTCTAGTGCTTAAACGTGGGAAATCCGTACGTGCAAGGTGGAAGAATCGGAGAAAACGGTCAGTTATGAAGCTTTATAAACGCAACAGGAACCGACGTTTCAAAGGTCGCCGGATCCATAAAGGATTGCGACTCGTGAATAGGCTGGTGGTACCGAGCTCATCTCAGCCATTGGTCAGTATTATTATTCCGGTCTACAACAAATGGAGTTTTACCTACAAATGTTTGATGTCCATCGTTCAGCATACACATGGAATTCCTTATGAGATCATCGTGATGGATGATCGGTCAAACGACCTAACAGCCCGTATCGGACATTTTGTCAAACGAGTCACTGTCATTCGCAACAAGGTGAAGAGGGGATTTCTTCATAACTGCAATCATGGGGCAGCGATTTCCAAAGGAAAGTATGTATTGTTTTTAAATAATGATACGATCGTGACTCCCGGTTGGTTGGCACATCTGTTGTCTTTACCCGAGAAAGATCCAACCATTGGAATTATAGGGTCTAAATTGATATATCCGGATGGGAGACTTCAGGAGGCCGGGGGCATTGTCTTTAATAACGGGTATGCAAGGAATTACGGTCGATTAGATAGTCCAGACAAACATGAATACAATTATGTCAAGGAAGTGGATTACATCTCAGGGGCATCGATCATGATTCGTAAAGAGGTATGGAATCGAATAGGTGGTTTTGATCAGCATTTCGCGCCTGCTTACTCAGAGGATGTGGATATTGCATTTAAAGCAAGGCAACATGGATACAAGGTTATCTACCAACCCAAATCTGTTGTCGTACACTATGAGGGCGTGTCCCACGGCACAGACCTTAACACAGGGATAAAGAAATATCAGGTGATTAACCAGCAGAAATTTAGAGAAAAATGGGCGGGCGTACTGCAGCGGGATCAACTTGCTGACGGTGAGCACCTCTTCTGGGCGAGGGAACGCTCAAGGAATAAAAAAACCATCCTGGTCATTGATTACGGCGTTCCAAGTTTCGACAAAGATGCGGGCAGCCGAACGACATTTATGTATCTGAAACTATTTGTGGACATGGGCTTTAATGTCAAATTTTTACCAGATAACTTCATCAAACCGGAGCCATATGGCACAGAACTAGAACAGCTTGGCATTGAGATCCTTTACGGACCGCAAGATCGCGGGTATTACGAGCACTGGATTGTTAGGCACAAGGAATACATTGATTATGTTCTGTTGAACCGGCCCAACATTTCACATCACTATATGGATCTGATCAAGGCTTTTACCCGTGCAAAAATTCTGTATTATGGTCATGATATGCATTATGTCCGAGAGCTGAGGCGATTCGGTTTGGAGAACAACCGCGAACTGCTCCAAGCCTCCGAATTCATTAAAAAGCTGGAGTTCGACATGTTCAGCAAAGCGGATACGGTTCTGACCTGCAGCGACTCGGAAAAACGAATTATCGAAGGGAATTTTCCAAATAAACAAACGGTATTACTTCCAGCCTACTACTTTGACCATACGATACCGACATCGAAGCAATGGCATGAACGCAATGGTCTGCTCTTTGTTGGCGGCTTCAACCATAGTCCTAACACAGACGGTATTTTGTGGTTTTGTCGCGATATTCTGCCTATTGTTCAACAAGCCATTCCTCACATACACTTGTTCATCGCGGGTTCCAATCCACCGCCTGCTTTAATAGGATTACAATCAGATCGGATTACTGTCACCGGATTTATACCGGACGATGTGCTTAGACAGCTATATGGAAATACGAAGATTGCCATCATTCCACTTCGGTACGGTGCAGGTGTGAAAGGCAAAACGGTGGAAGCTATGCGCCATCATATGCCATTAGTTACGACCAACACGGGGATAGAAGGGCTGCAGAATATTAGGCAGATTATTGAGCCTGTGAACGCTCCTCATGCATTTGCTGAACAAATTATCCAGTTATACAACAATGACAGTCTATTAGCGCATAAGGCCGAACAAAGTAGGATGTACGTAGAAACTTACTTCTCCCGAGCAAAAGCCTTAGAGAGTATGAGGTCCGCCTTATAGTGCAGGAAAAATGTAGAGAAATGAAAAAAGTGCCTGAAAGTTTCGACTTTCAGGCACTTTTTTTCTGTTTTTCACATCTTTTTAGCAAAATAACGGTCCATAACAGCTGGATGTTTCCCAGTGAAAGGCTTCGTCACGATGTCATATTCGATACGACCTATCGATTTTCCTAAATATTGATCGACATCGCGTCGGCGATTATCATTCGCTTTCACTTGGGAACCGAAAGCATAATGGTAATGGAAGGCTGAAATCGGCTCAGCCCTATTGGGAATTTCCCACATGTAACGTCCGAACAGATGCACTTTGCAGTGATTCTTGGCATCGTCGTATCGTATACCCATATGATTGCGCCACATAAACCATTTATTGACAGACCAGTGTTCGTCGTTAGGTGCACTTATGCGTATTGTTTGGGGGTTCATCCAGAATTGCACCCACGGAAATGAGATAGCATCTGCTTCTTTCTGGGCCATAAGCCGAGGCAAGGCATCACGGAAGCTATCGTCCATGATTTCATCTGCATCGATCGCCATAATCCAATCTCCAATTGCTTGGTCGACCAGGAAATTCCTTACGACGGACTCGTTCCAGTCATCGGAGTAGGGTAAGCCCGTCTGCTTCATATGGAATAGCCGAATATTCGCACGGTTTTTCCACTGATTGATGATATTTATACTGTCGTCGGTGCTTCCTCCGTCCACAATAAGGATTTCATCTGCATAGGAAGCGACACTTTCTAGAAACAGTGGGAGGAACTTTTCCTCATTCAAAATCGGCACAATAACCGAAAGCTTGGGTTTCGGTTCTACTAGCGGAGCATGTGGAACATTCAGCGGTTTATAAACGGCAGGAACATGTAATAAAGGAGGAGGCCGCTTGGCCTGGGGAGTCGATCGTAATGATCGGCTTCTTCGCAGGCGTTTTTTAACTTTTCGCAGTAGACGCTTGCGAAGTTTGATAGTTCGCAATGGACGCTTGCGCAATTTGATTGTTCTCCGCTTTTGTGTCAATTTGATTCCGTTTTTCCTGCGGCTTCTCTTAAGCAGCTTTTGTTTCCGGTTTGGTTTGGCCGTCTTTCTAACTGCCTGCCGGAGAACTTTTTTCATAGAGGACCTCCTTCGCTGTAAGGGTGAGCGATCTGTAATCCAACTTAGTATATTCAGGCGTTTCTACCTACGAATGGACGAATAACTACGTATGAGTTTTTGTCGGCCCAATCGCGGCGAAAGAAACAGCAGTGGGTAGATAGCAAAGGAGCTAAGCACAAATCTGCTTAGCTCCTTTTGATTCAACTATTTACTTTGTCCAATTTACATATAAAATTTCCATCTCATCTAATTATGGTTCGGGGATAGGTTCCTTAGAGTTTTCGTAAGCATGTAGGATCGAATTGAGCAGACCCGGGAATCTTTCTTCTAAATCATCCTTGCGTAATGACAAGAAGCGCTGGGTCCCTTGCACGCGGACGTGAACAACACCAGCTTCACGCATCGTGCGCACATGATGAGACATGGTTGATTTCACGACACTAACATCAATGCCGCCACATGTACACTCTCCTTGTTTGTGGAGATCGGAAACGATAGATAACCGGACGGGATCGCTTAACGCATAGAGGACGGATGAGAGATGCATATCCGCTCTGTCTGGGTGAAATAGTACTTTCAGGATGCTTCCTCCTCGTTAACGCTTAGTGATTGCATTTTACCACATTGCGTGCTATATTTCTATTGTTCGATAACAATCGAATTAAAGAAAAGATAAGTGCGGGGAACGCATAGCATAAACAAGCCCTACCCCCAAATGAAACGGAGGAACGACCATGTCTACTACCAATACCAATCAAACGACGCAATCCCATTCTGTGGAGGCGTTGTTCCAACCTTTTACACTAGGCAATCTTAAACTTGCGAATCGAGTCGTGATGGCTCCGATGACGCGAGCCTTCTCGCCAGGAGGTGTCCCTGGGCAGGACGTGGTGGATTATTACCGCCGCCGCGCGGAGAATGGCGTTGGTCTTATTATTACCGAAGGAACACTAATCAATCATCCAGCGGCGACCGACAATCCCAATATCCCTAACTTCCATGGAGAAGAGGCGCTCGCAGGTTGGAAACGTGTTGTCACTGCTGTGCACGAAGCAGGAGGACGTATCGTGCCTCAGCTCTGGCATGTCGGAATGACTCGCGCGAATGGGTCACTTCCGCACCCGGAAGCGCCATCGATTGGACCGTCAGGCCGCACGTTAACAGGCGAACAACTGAATGAACCGATGACGCAGGCAGAAATCGATCAAGTCGTGCAAGCCTTCGCGCAAGCGGCAGCGGATGCGAAACGAATTGGATTCGACGGCATCGAGCTTCATGGCGCCCACGGTTACTTGATTGACCAGTTCCTATGGGAGAAAACGAATCAACGTACGGATAAGTACGGTGGCAGTATGTTGGCTCGTACGCAATTTGCCGTTGAAATCATTGAAGCTTGCCGCCGCGCAGTAGGGCCAGATTTCCCGATTATTATTAGGCTGTCACAGTGGAAATCGGCAGAATATACAGCCAAACTTGCTGCTACACCTGAATTGCTCGGTCAATTGCTTGCACCGCTTGTAGAAGCAGGCGTGGATATATTCCATTGCTCGACTCGCAGATTCTGGGAGCCCGAGTTCGAAGGATCTAACCTCAATTTTGCAGGTTGGGTGAAGCAGTTAACGGGCAAACCTACGATTACAGTAGGATCAGTTGGTTTAGATGATGAATTCTTGGGCTCCTTCAGTGGGAAAAGCTCAGGCACAGCTGACATCAATGAGCTGCTTGTTCGCCTAGAGCAGAATGAGTTCGATCTCGTTGCGATTGGGCGCGCGCTGTTGGTTGACCCTGCGTGGGCTGACAAAGTGCGGGGCGGTCGACTCGACGAATTGCTGCCATTCACCGCTGATGCTCTAAAGCGTTTATATTAAACCGTCAGACATGTGAAACTCGCTATCTGGCTACAACGAAGCAAGGCAACCGGATGAACCGGCTGCCTTGTTTTTCTTTTTACCGCAATCAGACAGATGCTCAGTAATTCGTACGCGTAAACGTTGCATCACTTTTGACTGTTGCCGTGCTAGAAGCGTTGATGACCTCAACTCTCAGTACGTAATTATAATGGCGGATGTAATAGGTAGGAGCGCTATAGGATTGGAAGGAAACTTTGCTGCTGTCGGCCCAACCGGCCACAAGGTTGAAAGTAGCATCCTGGTTAAAAGCCGTCGTTCCATCAAATTGTGCAAGGACGATCTGATTACTCGCATTTTTCCGGATAAAATAGCCTGGGAAATTGATGGATTCGAGTGAAACGCTAGACGCGTTAGCCAAACCAGGTACCACGCGGAACTGTGAATCCAGAGCAGGTGAAACGTTAGGATCTACGAGAAGCGTGTAATTAGAGTGACGTATGAAGTACGTAGGGAAATTGTACGACGCAAACTTACTATAGCCAGTGGCATCGGCCGTCGAAGGCCCGAAGAGACGAACCTCGTATAACGTCGGCGTGTACCAGTTGCTCGGATTGTTGAACAACACAGCATTCACGAGGTTGATCCGCACATAGCGCGCCGTGAAGTGTACCGTATCCGTTGTAAAACCATAGGTGGTGGGTTGGCCAATCCTTCCTCCTCGAACAGAATAACTGGAAAACCTACATCTAAATTCGTGATTTTCGAGGTGTTTGATGAACTAACTGGAAAACATGCAGCTAAATTTGGCTATTATCGCTATTTTAACTGAATGGGGTTGAATTAGCTGTACATTTTCCATATAAATCCAATTAATGAGGAAAATTGCTTGAAATAACTGGAGAATTTCCATCTAACTATAGTCGGGGGAGGTGGAGATGAGGGAGGAGGGAGGTAAGGGGGAGGCAGGTGGAGGGAAGTTTGGATGAGATTAGTTGGTGGTAGGTGGAGGGAAGTGTGGATGAGATTAGAGGGAGGCAAGTGGAGAGAAGTGTGGATGAGATTAGAGGAGGCAAGTGAGAGAAGTATGGATGAGATTAGAGGGAGGCAAGTGGGGAGAAGTGTGGATGAGATTAGTTGGAGGCAAGTGGGTTAAGTAGAGATGCAAATAGAAGGTGAGGGTGGGTAGGTGGATGAGCGGAGATGAGAATAGCGGAGGCAGGCGACGCGCGATAGTAGGTGGCACAAGTGGGCAGTAATTAGAGTTTCTTTTGGAAATCCATCTAGTTCTTTGGTTTTCTGCACAAATTTCCATGTCTTTACAATAAAATAGCAAATTTCGCAATTATCCTATGGTAAAATAAGGTGGTTCTTAGATAGCTTGTCTGTCCGATATGCAAGCGCTTATGTAGAAAAGATTTTGACTCAGCCAATAAGCTAAGGAGGAATTGTAATGAGTAGGCTCAAAGGATGGAAGACGAGGTTATGGAAGACAACGTTGGCGTTGACAGTAGCAATACCGTTCCAAGTGCTGGCGACAAGCAGCTGGCAGGCAGTAATGGCGGAGGGACCAACAGATCCAGCGCCGTTCATTGAAGCCAAAGTCGTCAACGGGAATGCAGGGAAGAAAGTACTTTTTGACAATACGCATGAGCAGACAGCTGGAGCAGCGGATTGGGTCATTGATGGGGCTTTTTCGGATTTCGGCAATGCGTTAGCGAACAATGGTTATTATGTAAAAGAACTGCGCAAAACGACACCAATTACGTTGGCCGATTTGAGCGGTTATGATGTGTTCGTGGTAGCGGAGTCCAATGTTCCGTACAAAACAAGTGAGCAAAACGCCCTAGCCCAATATGTGGCGGCAGGCGGCAGTATATTTTTCATCGGCGATCATTACAACGCCGACCGTAACAAAAACCGCTGGGATGGCTCCGAGGTATTCAACGGCTATCGCCGTGGAGCCTGGACGAATCCAGCAGCAGGCATGAGCGCGGAAGAGTCAGCGTCTTCTGCGATGCAAGATGTAGCAAGCTCGGACTGGCTAGCGACACAGTTCGGTCTGCGTTTCCGCTATAACGCCCTCGGCGATATTAATGCGAATAACATCGTAGCGCCTGCGCAAGCTTTTGGGATAACGACAGGTGTCTCCAGTGTGGCGATGCACGCAGGATCTACGCTAGCCATTATTGACCCGACGAAGGCGAAGGGCATTGTGTACTTGCCACAGACGAATGAGGCTTGGGCGAATGCGGTTGATCAAGGTGTGTACAATGGCGGCGGAGTGGCAGAAGGGCCGTATGTGGCTGTTGCAAAAGCAGGCGCAGGTAAGGCAGCTTTCATCGGGGATTCCTCACCGGTCGAGGATGCAACGCCGAAATATGTGCGCGAGGATACGGGCGCGAAGAAGACGACGTATGATGGGTTTAAAGAAGTGGACGACGGCAAACTACTCGTCAACATGGTGAACTGGCTTTCGACGAAAGAAAGCTATACCAGCTTCGCTGAAGTAAGCGGCTTGCAGCTGGATCAGCCGACGGCTTTGCTGCCTTTTGAAGCTCCGGCAGCATCGACGGAACCACAACCAGAGCCTTGGGCAGCACCAAACGCTGGCTATAAATGGTACGACCGCAGCACGTTCAAAGCCGGCTCGTATGGCGGACCTGCAGCTACGGCGAATACGACGTACAGCTTCGTGAAACAAGCGGTATTGCCGAATGCAGTAGACTTCCCAATCAGGGTCGTTGTGGATAACTTGCCGCCATCGACAACGGTCTCGGGCTTCAGCCTTGGCATCTATTTAGTTACCGGTGGATCACAAATCGCCAAGGTACAAAATGCAGATGGCACGTGGCCAACAGCTTATGCGTATAGCTCCGCTTTTAGCGTAACGGCAGATATCAACGGACACGCCACGAAGGACCTGAATGTACGCGTTGTTCCGGGAACGACCGCGCCGGCGAATCTCAGATTGCGCCTGAATGGTACGAATCTGAAAACAGAAGCCGTCACGCTTGGTAACGTACCTGCAGAAAACTTGCCGGAAGAGGAAAATCCGATTCCTGCCAAGATCGCCATTTCGGAAGCACGTGCGAAAGCCGCAGGTACGTTGGTGACTGTTGAAGGTGTCGTTACGACAGAGCCGGGTGCTTTTGGCGGGCAAGCCTTCTACTTGCAAGATGCAACAGGCGGCATGTATGTATTCCAAAGCTTGAGCGGCTTCCACCAAGAGGATACGGTAAAAGTAACAGCTTCAACAGCGCTATTCAATACGGAGTTTGAACTTACTGATCCTGTAGAGATTGCCAAAACAGGCGTCGCTGCGCTCCCAGCATCCACCCCAGTATCCGCTGTGACAGCGGACAACCAAGGGCAATTGCTCACACTGAATGACGTCACAATCAGCAACATCATCACGGCAACGCCGACGGGTTCTTTTGAATTCGACGCTGTCAAAGATGGCGTAAGCAACC
This sequence comes from Paenibacillus plantarum, assembly GCF_013141695.1. Lineage (GTDB taxonomy): Bacteria > Bacillota > Bacilli > Paenibacillales > NBRC-103111 > Paenibacillus_E > Paenibacillus_E plantarum. Next base: position 4,629 of record NZ_WHNY01000008.1, on the reverse strand, counting down.
ACATTCGTGTCGATACACGAACAGGTTTATCTTTAAGCACCTTCCCTTACTCAGCGGGGCAAAAGGTGACGATTCAAGGTGTTGGCGCGATTTTCAAAAGTGTATTCCAATTGAAGCCACGGGGCTTGAGCGATTTCAGCGTGGCTGCTGATACCGCAGCACCGTTAACGACAGCAACCTTATCCGGTGTACCGAATGCAGCGGGTTGGTTCAAGGATGACGTTACCGTAACATTAACTGCTGTAGATGATCAAGCAGGAGCGGTGACTACGCTATATGGCATCAATGGCGGAACTTCTACGGCATACACAGCGCCAATCTCGATTAGTTCTGAGGGCTCAACAACAGTGAGCTATTCCTCTACGGATGCGCAGGGCAATGTTGAAGCGGCAAAGTCCTTGCAAGTGAAGCTGGATAAAACAGCGCCAACCGCGACCCTTACGGAGTCGGGGCATGCCGTCAAGGATGTGGCTTATGGAACTTCGGTGACATTCAATTTGGTCGCCAATGATGCCATTTCGGGAGTTGTAGCGCAATCCCTGACCTTGGATGGTCAAGCAATTACAAGTGGTCAAACGATTGCCGCAGGCAGTTTAGCCGTAGGTGCACACACGGTGGCGTATCTTGTAACGGATGCTGCAGGGAACACGACGACTGCTTCGCAGACACTTAACGTGGTTAAACCATTATCGATCGGCGCTCCTGGCCAGCCTGTATTATCCTCCAACAACGGTTATGCTGGTTTAAAAGATGGCAACTACACGATCACGATGAACATGTGGTGGGGGAATAATGGTTCCATTTTCAAACTATACGAGAACGGTGTTCTTATTAGCACGAAAACACTTTCCGATGCCTCCCCAGCGGCTCAAGTCGTCAAATTGGATATATCCGGTAAACCAAACGGCACGTACACGTATACCAGTGAACTTATTAATTTATTCGGTACGACAGCTAGTCAGCCCATCGTTGTAACGATCACAGAGGCATCCCCAGGTAAGCCTGTCTTATCGCAGAATAATTGGGATGGCGATGGCAACTACAATGTGACCATGAACATGTGGTGGGGCACCAACGCAACAGGGTATCGCCTCTACGAAAATGACGTGCTCATTGATGAGAAAAGTTTGCAAGCCGCTACGCCAAGTGCACAAAGCGCTGTTACAGCCATCGCTGGTCGCGCAATCGGCGTGTATAAGTATCGCGTCGAGCTGTTCAATGCAGCTGGCGTAACAACAAGTGACGTGGTGAGTGTCACGGTTACGAAATAACCGGAGGACAGAAAGGCACAGAGCTTGAAGGACAGCCCTTCTGGTCATAGACCAGAGGGGTTGTTATTTGTTTCGGATGGGGGAGTTTCAACCCGAACCCGAACCGCAACCCCAACCTCGAAGGGAACGAGAGGACGCTATTTTCGCGAAATTGCCCGTTTTTGGGGCGGATAGGGAACGAGAGTGCGCTATTTCTAAGAAAAAGGGCGATTTAAGCAAAAATGGCACAAATAGCGCCCCTACGTTCCCTTCCACAGCGAATGCGCTGTTTTAATCAAAAATAGCGCACCTAGGTTCCCTTCCGCGTCTCCTCAGGGCTCTTAAGAAGCAGGTTTTTCCTTCAGGACGAACCAACTAGACAAATCCATATCCCAATGGTAGGTTAAATGGATCATTAGGAAAGTATGTGATCACTTATGTCTATCGCTTCACAAACCAAAGAAACAACGAGCGGCAGCCGCTTATGGATGGTGCTGGTACTCGGTTTACTCGCCTCCTTCGGGCCGCTTTCTCTCGATATGTACCTGCCGGCGCTGCCTGTCATTGCAGGTGATCTCCATACAACAACTTCGCTCGCACAAATGAGCTTAACTGCCTGCATGCTCGGTCTCTCGCTAGGCCAGCTCATCGCTGGATCGGTGAGTGATGTGCGCGGAAGACGTATGCCTCTGTTGGTCGGCCTTTTGATCTATGGCGTCGCCTCCGCATTGTGCATGGTTGCGCCATCGATCTGGGCGTTCCTGATCCTGCGCTTCGTGCAGGGGATGGCGGGAGCTGCTGGGATCGTCATTTCCCGAGCGATCGTTCGTGATATGTATGAGGGCGTGGCGTTGACGAAATTTTTTGCACTGCTGATGCTGGTGAATGGTTCGGCTCCCATCCTTGCACCGATTATCGGCGGCCAACTGCTGCAATTCACCTCATGGCGCGGTGTGTTTCTCGTGCTCAGTTTGATCGGTGTCGTGATGCTCATCATTGTTGTGCTTGGGCTAAAAGAAACCCACCCGCCGGAACGCCGCTCGAAAGGCGGGCTTACGAATACCCTGCGCATATTCCGTGGTCTGCTCACAGACCGTTTGTTCATGGGCTATGCGTTAACGCAGGGGCTCATCTTCGCGGGCATGTTCGCGTATATTTCGGGATCGCCGTTTGTTTTGCAGGATATATTTGATGTTTCTCCCCAAATGTTCAGTGTGATCTTTGCCGTGAATGGGGCTGGCGTCATCCTCGCCGGGCAAATTACGGGGCGACTTGCGGGCAAAGTCAGCAATCACCGTTTGCTAGCCGGAGGCTTAGTGATAGCTGTTCTAGGAGGACTGCTGCTGCTCGTGGCAACGCTTAGCGGAGCTGGGCTGATTGTGATATTGCCAGCGTTCTTCCTTATCGTGGCCTGTATTGGTCCGGTTTCGGTATCGACGTCCTCCTTGGCGCTGCAAAATCAAGGCAAAACAGCCGGCAGCGCCGCAGCCTTGTTGGGCCTTATGACCTTCGTCATCGGCGGTTTAGTAGCACCGCTAGTCGGTCTTGGCGGCAGCCAGACAGCTGTGCCTTTAGGCATAATCATCGCTGTTATGGAGCTGGGTGGCGTACTCTGTTTCGTTTTCATGACGCGAGAAAAAGCGTAAGATCGGCTCACTTTTTTTAGAAAAATTCAAGGATTTTTCACAATTAAGGTTTATACTGAAAGAAGAATTGACCAAATTGTGAAAAAGGTGGCATACACGGATGAAGCGCATTCATAAAACGTGGCTTATCGGCACACTCGCAGCTGGATTATTGATCAGTGGCGGCTTCGTACTTCAGCATAATCAAGCGTTTGCTAACGACACCAACACGACACCAACACCTAAGAAGTTTCAGGATAAACATAGCTTTGAGAGGCAACAAGGACCAAGGGGCGGTTTTGATTTTGGTAAAGGCGGCGGTATTGGAGGCGTAATCGATTTCTCTTCCATCCTTGGCATCGATAAAGCGGCTCTTAAAGCAGAAATTGATGCGGGCAAAACCCTCGTTCAAATCGCGCAGGAGAAAGCCAACCTCAGTGAAGACGCGTTACTTGCTAAATTGACAGAGGCAGAAACGAAGAAAATCGATACAGCACTTAGCGAGGGCAAAATCAAGCAAGAACAGGCGGATAAGCTCAAAGAAGGGCTTGCCGATCGTTTGAAAAAAATGGTAGAAGCGAAACCCCATGCGATGAATTTTGATAAAAAGCCGATGCCTCGCAGCGGCAACATGCCTAACATGCCAATGCCTGGTGGCGTTGGGGTTGCTCCGAACAAAATCGCTCCGATTCTCGGTATAACCGAAGAAGAACTGGCGACTGAGCGAAAAGCAGGGAAGTCCCTAGCCGAGATCGCAGCTGCGAAAGGCCTCACGGAGGATCAGTTGATCGCTAAGCTCAAAGACAGCCTGACAGATGAACTGAAAAACTTCGTTGAACGCAAAGGTGGCGGCGAGCGCCCAGTACCACAGCTACGTGGAGACGGTGGTTCGTTCAAAGGTAAGCCAGGCCACGGCGGGGAGCGCAGACCAGCTCCGTCATCACCGTCAGCAACGCCTTCGTCAACGTAATTCGTAGTCATGATTGGCGAATAGAGATAGCAAAAGGTTGCCACATTCGATAACATCGAGCGAAGGCAACCTTTTTTGTGCCGAGTCGGGTGCGATGGAGGGAAGCGGTTAGTTGGTGTGGAAAGAGAAGAGAAGAGACGTTCAAAGGAGGAGGAGCCGATATGGAAGAGCTCATTGGACATTGTTGCACATGTGAGAAGCCCATTTATTGTAAAATGGGATTTCTGGATGGGGTCATGCAGGCGGATAAATCGTTAGTATGTTTTGAGTGCTCAGGTGAGGCGGAGAAGGAGAAAGTGACTGTGGAGCCGCAAAAGTGAGTGGTTAGTTAAGTAATTGTGCGTTCCAGTAAGAAGAGATTAGCTGCATTAACTATTAACCGTTGAATCGCGACAGAACAACTTAGATGCGCTAACTGGTGATTCCCGTCAGAACAAATTAGCTTGCTCATAATTCCCAATTCCGATGGACATTTGTTTATGCCTGCTACCGATGCTCCCTTCACTTTCTTTTACTCCATTCCACTCTCATTTACTCTCCACCCAAACTCTCTCTCTCACTCCCCAATATTACACGTAACCCAGCAACTCCCACACTCTCCACACATTGCAAGTAACTAAGCACTCTCTCCCTCACTCCCCAGTATTGCATGTAACCAACAGGCCCTTTACTCCCCCCAACATTACACGTAACCCAACATTAGATGGAAAAAGTACAGCTATTTTCAACTAATATCGCTGAAATAATCATTTAACTGGATAACATGTAGTTATTTTCAGCAGTT
>NZ_WHNY01000069.1 GCF_013141695.1 Paenibacillus plantarum | reverse complement strand
CCCTAACGGGAGCTTATATGAATGACGCGGGGTGGAGCAGCCCGGTAGCTCGTCGGGCTCATAACCCGAAGGCCGCAGGTTCAAATCCTGCCCCCGCAACCAATTTTTTGAGTCATTAGCTCAGTTGGTAGAGCACCTGACTTTTAATCAGGGTGTCGTAGGTTCGAATCCTACATGACTCACCACTTGCCTTATTTACCAGCATGCGCGTATGGCGGAATTGGCAGACGCACTAGACTTAGGATCTAGCGGGCGACCGTGGGGGTTCAAGTCCCTCTACGCGCATCAAACATCCCCAAGTCGTATCTTACGGCTTGGGGATCCCTATGCGGAAGTGGCTCAGCGGTAGAGCATCGCCTTGCCAAGGCGAGGGTCGCGGGTTCGATCCCCGTCTTCCGCTCCATTTTTCTTAAGCGCCCTTAGCTCAGCTGGATAGAGTATTTGACTACGAATCAAAAGGTCGGGAGTTCGAATCTCTCAGGGCGCGCCATTTTTATCATAATCGTATCGGGACGTAGCTCAGCTTGGTAGAGCACCTGCTTTGGGAGCAGGGGGTCGCATGTTCAAATCGTGTCGTCCCGATCAAGAAAGAAAGCATAGACTGTCAGCTTCATGCTGATGATGTCTATGCTTTTTTTGTGCATCAGCGTCTACTAATAACTGGGATTCAAGTTGGTGTTGGTGTATAGTAGACAGGGAGGAGGGCTACAAGATGGAACTACGCTGGAGACGGAATCTATTTATTTTATGGATTGGGGCATTCTTTTGCGCGATGGCGTACACACTCTCGATCCCGTTTATCCCTATTTTTTTACAAGAAGACTTGGGTATACATAGTGGTTTAGAGGCATGGTCGGGGATCACGTTCTCGGTGAGCTTTCTCGCAAGTGCAGTGATCGCACCTTTTTGGGGCTCTCTAGCTGACAAATATGGCAGGAAACCGATGCTGCTTCGTTCAGGACTGAGCTTAAGTGCCGTCTATTTTCTAAACTATTTCGTGAATGATCCGTATACGTTTATTGTTGTTCGTGTTCTGCAGGGACTTATGGCGGGCTATATCCCCGCATCGATGGCGTTAGTTAGTACGAATACACCAGAGAAGCATGTTGGTTATGCCTTAAGTGTCATGTCAACGGCGACAGCAGCTGGGAGCATCCTAGGCCCATTGTTTGGGGGCATGCTTAGCCACTGGGTAGGGACAAGAGAATGTTTCTTGGCATCTGGATTCGTCGTACTCATTTCTGCTGTGATCGCCGTAGTCGGCGTGAAGGAAGTGCATCACAAGAAGGCAGGCGCACGCCCGAGTGTGCTTCAGGATATTAAGCAAGCGACTGCCAATAAGCAGTTATTATCCATTTTTGGATTAACCGTATTAGTGGCAACTTCGGTGATGATTTTAGAACCGCTTTTAACGATTTATGTCGTCCAAATCGGAGGAAGCGCGAAGGGGGCATCACTGAGCTCGGGTATTATTTTCTCGGCTGCAGGTGTAGCAACCGTCATCATGGGATCAAGATGGGGCATTATCGGGCAGCGAATCGGCTATGACAAGACACTGCTCATTGGCTTAATTGGCGGCGGTATTGGGAACCTGCTGCAGTTGGCTGCGCATAATTTGATCGCTTTTGGTGTGCTTCGTTTCAGTTATGGGTTATTTTTTGCTGCAGTCTATCCGGCACTGAGCGCACTTATTGTGAAAGCTTCCGATGCTGACTTCCGAGGGAGAGCGATGAGTCTTAACCAAACATCGAATCAATTAGGGATGATGATCGGTCCCTTGATAGGCGGATTCCTAGGTGGTCTAGTAGGGATTCATTCTGTATTTTTATTAACAGGATGTGCGTTACTAGTAGCAGCCGGGGTATTACATCTCAATGTGAGGAAGCAAATGAAACAAATATCTGCGGACTGAGGTTTTAATGCGATTAGATTTGTAAATAAAGAGATACATACTCGATTACAGAAGGAGCAAATCTAAGGATGTTGAAGAGAACAGTAGGCCGTTTGAACAGGGAAACCTCTGTGTTGATGTTTGGTGCAGCTAGTCTTGGTCAGGTTACGCAGCAGGAGGCTGATGCCTCGATCGCGTTCGCGCTGGCACATGGCGTAGATCATTTTGATACAGCGGCGAGCTATGGAGACGCAGAAGTGCGGATGGGCCCGACGATAAGCCGGGTGCGGAATGATATCTTTTTAGCTACCAAAACAGGGCAAAGAACGAAAAAGGAAGCAAAGGAAGAAATCTATCGCTCCTTGGAGAGAATGAAGGTAGATTCCGTCGACCTGTTACAACTGCATGCGGTTGGATCGATGGAGGAATTGGACCGCTGCACGGCCAAAGGCGGGTCGCTGGAAGCGGCATTAGAAGCGCAAAGCGAAGGTATTGTGAAGGACATCGGGATCACAGGTCACGGGCATGAGGCACCGGCGGTTCATTTGGAAGCGCTCAAGAGGTTCCCTTTTGCCACCATACTCTTCCCACTGAACTACTACATGTATGGCTTACCGGACTATCGTGAGGCTGTAGATGCACTGATGGAAGAAGCGAACAAGCAGCAGACGGCGATTCGGGTGATCAAAGCGATTGCTAAGGCACCTTGGATCGAAGGGGCGGAGCGTCCATATGCGACGTGGTATGAACCTTTTGATCAGCAGGAAATTATCGATGCCTGTGTGCACTTCGTGTTGTCGTTCCCAAGTGTATGCGGTTTTGCGAGTGCGGGGGATGTGCATTTATTTCCCAAAATCGTGGATGCTGTAGAGCGCTATGGTACGATGAGCAAGGAAGACATGGAGCGGATTTTGAGAGGGATTAGCGGGTATGCAAGTGTTTTTGGCGCGCCGACGTCGATTGCTTAATGTGATAAACCTTCACCCTATCATTGATGGGTTGAAGGTTTTTTTGTGTCTTCCTGCACGCATACGACACTTAATGGAGCTATCATACGAATAGCTATGAGGTACGTTAGGGGGAATGTAATATGTTGAAAATAAAAGGTTTATCGCGGCGCTTTTGGCAAGTTAGTGTTGGCGTAGTCCTAGTCATGGGTGTGGGGATGGCGTTAATGAGCACTTTGTATATAAAAGGACTTGATGTATCGCTGTTGAATCAGCCGCTACCAGAGGCATCCGTAGTGCTTGATAAGAATGGTCAAGTCGCTTCCCAGTTGTCGGCGTCAAAGATCGATGCTGTGCCGTTTAAGGACATCCCACAGGTGCTGGTTGATGCGATTGTCGCGGTGGAGGATCGACGTTTCTTCGAGCATAAAGGGGTAGACATGAAGTCCATCTTCCGCGCTGTTGGCCGGGATGTGCTCAAAGGCAGCTATTCGGAAGGTGCCAGTACCATTACGCAGCAATTAGCTCGGAATCTATTCTTAACAGCGGATAAAACGGTAGGTCGTAAATTGCGGGAAGCGGCGTATGCGATCAAAATAGAGACGAGCTATAGTAAGAATGATATTCTGGAAATGTATCTGAACAAGATTTATTTCGGTGAGGGCAGTTGGGGGGTACAGGGGGCTGCGAAAACATATTTTAATAAAAATGTGACAGACCTCACCTTGCCAGAAGCTGCGGTGTTAGCGGCATTACCGAAGGCACCTAGTCATTACTCGCCTTTTCAAAATGAAGAACAAGCGCTGGAAAGAAGGAATACGGTTCTCAAGTTGATGCTAAAGGAAGGTAAAATAACTCAGCAAGAATACGAGAAAGCCGATGCTTCAGCACTTGGAGCCGTGAAGACGGTCAATACGGACGAGGCCAAAGGGAGAAATCGGGCGTATGTGGATGCTGTGATTGATGAGGCTGTAACTCTCTACGGTTTTACAGAAGAACAATTGCTTACAGGCGGTTTGCGTATTACGACAGAGCTGGATCCAACGGTACAGAAAGCAGTAATTGATGTGGTTAACAATGACAGTCTGTTCCCTGAAAGCAAGCCAGATCAGCTCATTCAGAGTGGTGCTGTTATAGTCGACCAGAAAACAGGTGGTGTTAGAGCGCTAGCTGGTGGACGCGGGGAAGGCGTATTTCGGGGCTTCAGTCATGCCACCCAGTTGAGGAGACAGCCAGGATCGGCTTTTAAGCCAGTCGCTGTGTATGGCCCTGCTCTGGAGTTAGGCTACAAGCCGTCAACCATTCTGTTTGATGGACCGCTGAATATCGAGGGCTATCAGCCGCAAGATTGGGATCACCAGTCAAGGGGACAAGTATCGATGCAAGAGGCCATTACTTCATCCTGGAATGTACCCGCAGTTTGGCTTTTACATGAGATAGGCATCGACAATGGCTTGAAGTTTGCGAAGTCTTTGGGGATAAGTCTACCGGCACAAGACCGGCAGTTGGGCATCGCGCTTGGCGGGCTCTCTGAGGGGGTATCTCCGCTGCAGATGGCGCAGGCGTTTAGTGCTTTTGCAGCGAAGGGAGTCTTAAACCCGGCACATCTGATTGCCAAAATCGAGACAAATGATGGACACCTGCTTGTTCAAGCGAAAGCAAAGGGGCAGTCGGTGATGCGCGCTGAAACGGCCAACACGATGACGGCGATGCTGCAGACAGCAGTAGCGCAGGGGACAGGAAAGAATGCAGCTATGAATCGTCCCGTAGCTGGGAAATCAGGTACGACACAGCTGCCGGATACGAAGGAGTTCGAGGGGATCGGCAGCGGAAGTGCCAAGGATGCTTGGTTCGTTGGCTATACGCCGGAGTTGACGGCAGCGGTATGGGTTGGTTATGACCGAACGGATGCGACGCATTATTTAACAACCTCGGGTGGGGCCGTGCCTGCCGTATTATTTCGTGAGATGCTCAGTCGTGCGTTAGCTCAAGCACCTGTTGTAGCTTTTGATATTCCGATGAGTGTCGACCGACCTCAGAAGGAGATTCAGACTGATCAGTCTCATTCCGCAGAACCGCCAGGGAAGCCTGAGAAGGAGCCGCACAAGCAAATGGAACAAGGACACGGACATGGGAAAGAGAAAAAGAAATAAATGTAGTACGGCCTGATGACGTGTGGCAAGCTGTTGCTAGTGGAGAGGGAGAGGGAGAGGGAGTAAAAGTAAGAGTAAGAGTAAGAGTAAGAGTAAGAGTAAGAGTAAGAGTAAGAGTAGAGTAGAGTAGAGTAGAGTAGAGTAGAGTAGAAAAGAAAAAAATGCATTACGGAGTCAGAATGGTGAGTTGGTTGGGAGTTTCGTCAATCTGCTGTGCTTGAGGCGAATAGATGGGTTATCTACAGTTAAATTCTGAAATATTTCGATCAAACGCAGAATAGATGGAGAAGCTACAGTTAATTTTAAACATATAACCCGATCTGAAAAAAAGAGGCAGTTTTACCTACATGTTTTACAGTTAAATCGAGATTTCGAGGTAATTTCGTATAAATAGCTGTATCTTTTCCAGTTAGTACAAATGTGCCGGGCGCTTGTCTCCCAAAACTTACGAACTCAACCGTTCATCTGGCGATTAGGTGCACCTGAAAAAACCAGTTAACATCCGTAAAGTCGGGCGTTAACTGGTTTTTAACTGTGGTTGACAATCATTGAAGATTAGTCATGTTTATTGTTGTTACCGGGCTTTTTATCATTACTTTTTTCTTTTTGAGGTTTCTTAACATCTTTCTTGTCGTCTTTCTTGTCATCTTCTTTGTCATCAGCATGAACGTTTAGATGAACATTCAATTTGCCAGCTTCTAGATTGTATTGTTTGGCGAGCTGCTGGCTCACGGTCTCCCGAGCACCTGGTGCGGATAAGTCAACAGAACCAAGTAGTTTGGAGATCCAAGCTTGGGCTTGCGATCCTGTGAGATGAATTCTGCCGGCTTGTGGAGACTGGATACTCAGATCATACTGAGAACCTTGAGCTCCTTTGGTTTGTTTCAAATGAAAGTTGAAATGCTGCCCATCTACACTAATATCTACGTCCTTCAGGTCAGAACGGCTACCTGATGGGGAAGCTTCTGGCTTGTTTTCCACCTTCGTAGGAGTGGCTGTTGGCCCCACTGTTGGGCTGGGAGCTGCCAAATCAGGTACAGGGGATACGCTCGGAACAGGAGATACAGGCTGTGCGGATTCAGTAGCGATCGCGGTTTCTGAAGATCCTTTTACATAGGCGGCCTGTTTCTTGTTATTCAGAATGACTTCAATCTCACTCCCAGTCTTCAAATCGCTTAGCTGAGCTTTCTCGTCATTCAGGTACACCCAGACGGATGAAGCCAACGGGACAGTTTGATCACCAGTATCCGTATGTAAAGTAATTGAATCTGCCGTCAGGGTCGTAAGCTTACCTTGGATGGATGTAGACGTTGTCTCGCTGGATGAAGTTGCCGCATAGGCGGTCCAACCACAGAGCATCAAGGTAGCTATGACAATAGCCATAATCGTTATTTTCTTTCTTTTGTGCATTCTAAACACCTCCGCTACAGCTTTCGAGCCGAAGGGAGGTTTTAGGACGGTATACGTAAAACTACAAAGTGAAAGACATGGGACTAATCGGTATCAGATTGCAGGCGTTGCATGAATTCTTCTGCTGCACTGTATCCTTGTTGGCGCAGATACCAGCTATTGGCGGCAGCTTCGATAAGACCGGCTACATCACGTCCAGGCTGGAGTTGGATCTCGATATGGGGAATAGAAATGTCCATATAGTCGGTGAAGGTAGGCTCTAACTCTAAATCATTGTTAAGAGCGTGTTCCTGCCACTTGGTCAGCTCGATATCGAGCACGATGCGTGTTTCATCTTGAAAGGCTTTGCGGCCATAAAGCCGTGAGACATTGATGAGTCCAACGCTGCGCAGTGCGAGGAATTCCTTCGTTTTGCCATTGTGCGTGCCAAGCAGCGTTTCCGGGCTGATCTTCTTGAGAACGACGATATCATCGGCGACTAGGCGATGCCCTCTGCGGATCAGCGTGTGGGCTGTTTCGCTCTTGCCAACACCGGATTTGCCGCGCAGCAGGATGCCGATTCCTGATACATTGACGCAGACCCCGTGGACGGCGATCTCCTGAGCCAATGATTTGCTCAAAAATAAATCAACCAAGTCCTGGAATTTGCTCGTAGGAGCGCTCGTGCGGAGAAGGGGGATTCGTTCTTCTTCGCAGTATTTCTTTAAGTATTTCAAGCCTTCTTGGTTTCTCGTTACGACGAAACAAGGCGGGTGATATTTGACGATATTACCGATGTGCAAATTTCTTTCATTTTCGCTAAGTTTATGCAGGTAGGTGATTTCTTTACGACCTAGTAGCTGCACATGCGCTTGTGGGAAATATTCAAAATAGCCGACAAATTCTAGACCAGGGCGGTGTGCCTTCGTTTTGGTTATAGGACGGTGGAGCTCCGAATGGCCAGCGAGAATTTCGAGCGAAAAGCGTTCAACTAAATCTTTCACAGTGACGGACTTCAAACGGGAGATCCTCCTTCGAGTTGATCGGTAATCAAGTAAACCTAGCGTAAAGATAAGCTTTTGATGATAGGCCTATCTATCTGTCTTTATTAAATTCTCTTTCACCTAGTAACAATCCTTTATTGAAAGCGCTTGAACATGGGATACATAAGCACTTCTTGCCAATCCGAAGCTTTTCGTTACTTTTGGAAGGTATATTGGTATGATGAAAGAAAAGGCTTTAAAGGGGATTAATGAAATGGATGTTGCTTATAAGAACTGCCAGAGCTGTGGAATGCCTCTCGCTCGTGATGAACAAGGCGGCGGTACGGAGAAATCGGGTAATAAGAGCAAGATGTACTGTAGTCATTGCTATCAGGATGGGGCGTTTACGATGCCTGATCTAACGGTTGAAGAGATGAGAGAACTAGTTAAAGGGAAATTAGTGGAGTTTGGCTTCCCGAGATTTCTAACGGGGCTATTTACGAGAAATATCCCTAAACTGAAAAGGTGGTCCTAGACGGAGAAGAAACAAATAACGCTCTGCACCTCGAGGTGTAGAGCGTTTTATAGTTAATCTCTTTACTTAAATCACCTCTCTGTATGTAAAAGCAGCTATCTGTGAAAGCCGCATTTTTTGGCAAGTGTTGGCCATGTCGAGAGGAACATGCTTTCCCACCTGTCTTCAGGTAACACGAGGATCCATCTGGCGATTTGATCCAAGCCCATTTCATAAAGCGTGTGAAGCACTTCTTCTTTTTCTGATCCGGTTTTTAATGCTAACATCTCAAAACCACCTCAATCGGTTGTATTCAAACAATTATGTATATGCGAAGTTTTGAAAATATGTGACGGTTATTTTCAAAATGCTCGTTCGCAAGCCTAGAAAGTAGATTGTTCTTTGTACCAATTGGAAATAAAAGGGTGTGAAATGGAGTAGGCTTGTCTCATTTCAAATGACTCCGAACGCTCGGATCAAGCGTTTGGAGCACCCGAGCTAGCTCCTCGTCTGTGACTGTTTCTCGTCCGTATCTCACACGATTATAAGCTGTGGTAAGCGCATCAACCGAAGCTTCTGCAAGCTGTGTTTGATGCGTGAGCTCCCAGCCTGTTTCGTTGGGGGTTAACGCGCGCTTGAAGGTATAACCGCTCCTGCTCGCCTGCCCAATCAACACGCGGTACAGATAGCGGATACGCTCCTGATTGTTAGGTAGCTGTGACCAAGACGGCTCGCGATTGGATGTTGACCACAGTTTCGAACTTGCTTTACGCCACCATAGGTTAGGAAGCTCTCTCCAATCGAGAAGGGCTTCTTTCTCGTCGGTATAACCGTCAGTTGTATCACCTTGCTCACGACGCAGCGATCGCTTCCAAAAGCGCCGTATGAAGGCGAGAAGCGCTGGTGCAACCTTCATCAAGATCAGATAGAGGCAGCCGAGGATAAGTGCAATGACTAACACATAGCCTACAATTTGCACAAGATATTGCATGAGAATCCCAAACCAACCTGGCTCATGCGGTGCGGCTGGCGGAAGTTCCATTGGAGGCGGCGCTGAAGGGCTGGCTTCAGGAACAGCAGGTGGTTCTTCGGATGACATCAATCCCAGCAGCCAAGCTAGGGTGCCATGCAGAAGGCGCATAAGGGCTTGCTTGACTTGCTGAAAGTAACCGACGGCAGCGATAACCGCAATAAAGCCGATTAACCATATGCGACTGGAACGTTTCACGGTTTGAGACAGCGACGAGGCTGCAGCGCGATCATTCCCTGCTAAGGTAGCGACAAGAAGCTGTGAGCGATTCGTTATAAAGAAGAAAAGGATCAGCGTAGCGAATCCGAGCCCGTTTAAGGCTATTTTGTATGGATGCATAAGTTCCACTCGAGTCATAATGGGTACACCAATGAAGTACATTACACCAGAGATTACGAAGACACCGGGTGGATAAAGGGAGAGCCCCCCATCTTTGGTATACCGAATCCCCCGATAGACGAGGAGTGCACCAATTGCCGCACATAAAGCAACGTGTAAGGGTTCCATTTGGAACACATAGGATAATCCGTAACCTGCAGCAACACAGACAAGGAACTCGTACCCTTTGCGAGAGAGCCATTTCAACTGTCCAACATAAGCACCAATCAAGAAGCAGAGCAGCAGTTGGATGCAAGTTAGAGAAAGTACACTATCGAACACATAAACTTGAGATAACGTAACTAGTGGAGCAAAGATTACCAGTTCGACGAAGCCGAATAAAAGTGCAAGACCGCATACCCGTAGAAAGAAGGATAAACGAGAAGGTGGAGAATTCGTTGGATTAAGCAAGGGCTTGAGCATCGGATGGAGCCGCCTCCTTATCACTGAGGTCAAGAAGATTATGCTGTAAAGGGACAAGGAAGACGGAATGTCCGGATGCTTCAAGTCGTTCGATGCTGCGTGCCATCCCCTCAGAAACGAAGGCGGTCAGCAGGATGATATCCAGCGCCTCACCTTCTACCTCGATGCCATAATCGAGAAAATCTTCACAGGAACGGGCACAAGAGATCGCAAGCTTCGCCATCGTTTGAAAAAGGTGTTCCAACTGCCCCCAGCCGCCTTCAGGCGCACAGTACACGGGAGCACCGGGTTCATTTAGCAGCCAACCGTTATAGCCAAAACCGACAGGAACACCTCGGCTAATGGCATGTTCGGCTAACGTTGCTGCGTAGGAGAGGGCTTTTTCGACTAGTTCAGGGTCGGTTACCGCATCCCACATCGTTTCGGTGACTTGACTGTTAACGACGATAAGTAATCGGGGATCAGCCGTGAATTCTCGGTTGTACACCTGAAGCCGCTGGCTGCGCGCCGTTGCTTTCCAATGAATGCTATTCATCGTATCGCCATAGCGGTATTCTCTTGCACCGGAAACGAGAAATGGATCAGGCATGATCCAGCGCTGAACCGTCACATCGCCTTGCCACCGACTAGACAAGAGTGGAATATCATCGCGATTCACGAGACGCGGGTAAACTAGAAGCTCTACGTGTATACGATGCGTGGTAGAAGCAGCCTGCAAACCGACGAAATCACCCATCGTTGCAGCGATGGTTTCCAGCTTGTACCAGCCGCGTTTGGCTGTATGCACACCATGGCGCCGCACGATGCGGGTATAGGGCATGAGGCTGAATAGACTGCGGTGATTTTGAAAAAGGGAGCCGCTGCTCACTTCCAGATTATTCATTTGCGTGAAGAGAAGTCCGGCATGAATCGTTGACTCCAGGCGCAGCCAGGGAATCGGTGCAAGCTTACGATTCACGATGGTTTCAATCATGAGAATATCATCGCCGACATGGCAATGTGTCGTATTAAAGGTTCGTTCAATGCGAAGTCCGCGAAACCCCCAGCGGGCGAAAAACTGAAACTGGAGAAAGAAGAGAGCGGCAGCGATAATGACAATCCAGCTTATGCTCATCCGTCCGTTACCCCATTTTCACTTCCGTAGGAACGGGGGTCATGGCCAGTATGTTCGTCAGCAGCGCATGTACCTGCTGATCCTGTTGGCGCGAGCGCGTGCGCAGCAGTACGCGGTGCGCCCAGACGGGCGCGACCAGCGCCTTGACGTCGTCCGGCAGCACGTAATCGCGGCCGCGCAGCGCCGCATACACTTGCGCCGCTTTCATCAAGGCGCGCACACCGCGCGGGCTGACGCCGAGCGCGGAGTCCGCATGCGTGCGCGTCGCTTCCGCGAGCTGCACGATGTAGTGCAGCAGCTCGTCGCTGACGCGCACCTGCGTGAACAGAAGCTGCGCTTCGAGCAGCTCCGCGCGGCTCACGACCGGCAGCAGCTGATCCAGCGGATCTTGCTGCTGGTAGCGCTGCAAGATCAAGACCTGCTCGGCTGCCGTCGGATAGCCGAGGGACAGCTTCATCAGGAAGCGGTCGAGCTGCGCTTCCGGCAAGGGAAAGGTCCCCTGATTCTCAACAGGGTTCTGCGTGGCAATGACGAGGAACGGCGCTTCGAGCTTGCGCGTTTCCCCGTCGATGCTGACCTGGCGCTCCTCCATGCTCTCCAGCAAGCTGGACTGCGTGCGCGGCGTCGCGCGGTTAATCTCATCGGCGAGCACGATGTGCGCGAAGAGCGGACCTGGGCGGAATTCGAATTCGCCCAGCTTCTGGTTGAAGAAATTGATGCCGCTTACATCGGACGGCAGCAAGTCAGGCGTGAACTGGATGCGCTTCATGGAGCCATCGAGGGAGCGAGCTAGTGCTTTGGCGAGCTGGGTTTTCCCTGTGCCGGGCACATCTTCAAGCAGCACGTGACCGGATGCGATCAATGCGATGACCAGGAGCTCGACGGTATCGTTTTTGCCTATAATAACGTGACCAACGTTTTCTTTGATGCGGGAAGCGATGCGCTCAATAGGTGCGATATTCAAATGATTAACCTCCTAAATAATGAATGATACGAATGAAATGAGATAGCAGAATAGTAAAGGTGTTAATAAGATAAGGTAGTGTCGACAAAGTTAGTTAATGAGGAACGACGTTCCGCTATTTCACTAATTGTGCTGTTCTTTAGACCCGAAGGGGAACGTAGATCCGCTATTTCACGGAAAAACGGTGGAAAACCTCCATTTTCGACAAAATAGCGGAACCTCGTTCCCTTCAGGTGAAAAAATGAGCTATTTTAAGAAAATAGCGCACTGAGGTTCCCTTTCGTTGTCCGAGTGGTGGGGTGTGGTATGGTGTCAAGATTTACATATGCTCCACGCTTATTTTAACACCTTGCAGGGGATTTTTACCAATGTTTCCTTAGACAAGCATGAATAATTCTATTTGTATATTCGATGGGCAGTGAGTACAATGGTGGTGATATTAGAATACGATATGGGTTGAGCTAAATTGGGGAGTCCTGGGAGGTCAGGCATGTACAAGCTGCTATTAGTGGATGACGAAGAGGATGTACGCGAAGGTGTCGTCCGTGAAATAAATTGGGAATCGATTGGCTTTGAAGTTGTCGACAAGGCGGAGAACGGGAAAGAAGCGCTGGAAATGGTGGAGCGGCTGCAGCCGGATGTGGTTGTGACGGATATTCAGATGCCTTTTATGAATGGCTTGCAGCTTGCTGAAGCAATTAGAGAGCGCTTTCCCACGATTAAGCTCATCATCCTGACAGGGCATGATGAATTTGAGTACGCCCAACGGGCGATTAAGCTGCACATTGATGAATATGTGCTGAAACCATTTTCCGCACAGGAGCTGGTGAATGCCCTTTTGAAGGTAAAAGGACACATCCAAGAAGAGGTTGCGCATCGTAAGGATGTGCAGCTGCTGAAAGAACATTATCGCAAGAGTATGCCGGTGCTGAAGGAGAATTTCTTAGCGACATTAATGAATCGGAAGCTCCCGCGGGACGAGGTGTTTGAGAAGGCAGCGAACTACGGGATTGAGCTAAGTGGCAATAGCTATGTGGTTGCCGTTTTGAGCATCGATGGGGTCTTTATTTCGGAAGAAGATGTGGAGAATCGGGAGGAACTGTCGAAGTCGATATCGTTGAAATATTCAGAGGATCAGGCGTTGAAATATTTCGCCCTTTTAAATATTACCGAAGAAATTGCGGGGAAGCGCGGCCTCGGCCTCGTTTTCATGCATGATGATCAGGTTGTCTTGTTAGCGGCGAGTGAAAATAGGGACAAGGAAGCTGCGCTGCAGGATACGATGAGAGTGCTGGAAGAAATTCGGCAGAGCGTGGAAAAATATTTGAAGTTCACCCTTACTGTTGGGGTGGGCAGTGTGATGAAGGACGTCACGAAGATCAGCTATTCGTATGAAGATGCTGTTCTTTCCCTCGACTACAGGCTAATTCTGGGCAGCAATCGCATGATTTACATTGATGATGTGGAGAAGCGAAGCGTGGATAAGGTTCGATTTGACGATGTGAAGGAACATGCGTTGACCCGGTGTATTAAGGTAGGCACGATGCAAGAGATCCGTGAGACGATTGATGAGCTGTTTCAGGGCATCGAGGCCGGTGTGTCGGTGAAGGACTATCAGATCTATTTGCTTGAAATTCTTACTTGTATTCTCAAAGCAGCCAAGGACTCGAACCTGAATGTTGACGAGGTATTTGGCGAGAGTTTCATCCCTTTTACCGAGATTAATAAGTTCACTTCCTTGGAGGAAGCGAAGCATTGGTTGGCCGAGCTGTGTGCGAGCATGATGAGTCATATTGCAACGGATCGTCAATATACGTATAAAAACCTCGTGGATCTAGCGAAAGATTACACGAAGAGCCATTATCATGAGGGCGATATCACGATCAATAAGGTGTGCGGACATTTGCATATCAGTGCGGGTTATTTCAGCTCCATTTTCAAAAAAGAAACCAAAATGACCTTCGTTAACTATTTGAACCACATTCGGATGGAGGCAGCGAAAGAGCTGTTACGCTCTACGGATATGAAGGCATTAGAGATCGCTGAGAAGGTAGGCTATTCGGATGCTAATTATTTCAGCTTTTCCTTTCGTAAAAATGTGGGCGTTTCCCCGAAGGAGTATCGCAATAACAGCGCCAAGGGGCTGTAGGGACTAGAAGGGGGGAGAGTTGCTTTGAAACGCAGAGTGAGTACGCTGCTGAAGGCTTTATATAACGTAATGCTCGATACGATGCGGGTAAAAAGTATTCAGTTTACCATAACGCTGTCATTCATTCTTATTACTGTAACCGTCATGCTTGTTGTCTCCTTGGTGCTCTATAATAAATTTGCTAAAACAGCAGAGGAGAGCGCCTTTCTGAGTACGGCCCAGGTGATTGAGCAGGTGCAATTCAATCTGGAGCAGTACATCAAGGGGATGTCAGATACGTTCGAAGTTGTAGACGCCAAAATCGCCAAAAGCCGCGGCATTCCGTCGGACAAGCTGCTCGAACAGTTAGACACGATCGCGAGTACGCGTGAGGATATTGTGTCTATTCATCTATTTACCGCGGATGGCGGGTTGGTCACGGGTGTGCCAACGACCGAGATGCGCAAAAATACACGGCTGCTCGAGCAGTCGTGGTTTAGGTCTGCCCTCGATAACCCAAACCATCTCACGTTCTCTTTACCGCATATCCAGAACCTATTCAAAGATCCTTACAAGTGGGTAGTTTCCATGAGTAAAGGGGTCGCGATCGAGCAGAATGGGAAGATGGTTGATGCGGTTATTTTGGTGGACATTAATTTCAAGACATTGGACGATGTGTTTCGTACGGTTTCTCTAGGTAAGAAGGGCTATGTCTATATCATTGACGATTCGGCAGGCAGCATTGTGTATCATCCACAACAGCAGCTTATTTATATTGGTCTCAAATATGAGAATGTGGAGCAAGCACTTAAATTTTCATATGGCCGATATATGGATGAGAGCGAAGGGGAGTCGCGGTTAAATGTTGTGCGGACGGTCAATAACATCGGATGGAAAATTATCGGGGTCTCCTATCTCGATGAAATTGTGACGACCCGCAAGGAAATTTCGACGTTCATGATTTGGCTGTTAGTCATCGTACTGTTCTTCATTTTGTTGATTTCCTCGTTCATGTCTGCACGTATTTCCCAGCCAATTAAACGACTGAAGAAGTCGATGGAAATGGTGGAGAAAGGACATTTCGACACGTACATTCATGTGCGTGGAGCCGATGAGGTCGAGCAGCTTTCGCGGCGCTTCAATTTGATGGTTTCGAGGGTTCGCGAGCTGATGAATCAGAGTATCGAGGAGCAGGAAATTAAGCGGAAGAACGAGCTGGAGGTTCTCCAATCGCAGATTAATCCGCATTTTTTATACAATACACTCAATTCGGTCGTTCGAATGGTTGGCAATGGGAGGACGGAGGAGGTTGTGACGACGATCACATCGCTGTCGAAGTTTTTCCGGATATCGCTCAGCAAAGGCAAAAATATTATTACGATTGGGGAAGAGATCGAGCATATTCGCAACTATTTGATTATCCAGAAGATGCGTTATAAGGACAAGTTTGAATATGAGATTAACGTCTCGGAAGAGGTACTTCCCTACAAAACGCTCAAGTTGATTCTGCAGCCTTTTGTGGAAAATGCGCTCTATCACGGGATCGAGTATATGGTGGATGAAGGGTTGATTGAGATCATTGTCACGATGAATGAAGGGGAAATTCTCTTCGAGATTCGAGATAATGGTGTCGGAATGTCAGAGGAAACACTGAAGAGTATTATGACCGGTCAGGTGAAAAGTGAAAAGGGCTCAGGTGTCGGACTGCGAAATGTGCATGAGCGGATTCAGCTGTATTTTGGCATGGACTATGGGGTCCACGTAAGTAGTGAACTGGAGGAAGGAACGATCGTCCAAATTAAGATTCCAGCCATATTGGAGGAAGAAGGGGGGAGTGAAGGATGAGATGGAAATCACTACTAATCGCTGTTCTCGTCGCTCTTCTCTCGATTTCTTCCTGCACCGAAAGTGTGGAAACCTTGCCAACGGAGCAGAAGAAGCACCTGGAGGTCATTCTCCGCAGTCAAGAAGGTGACTATTGGAAGACGGTAAAATTGGGGGCAGAGGTCGCCGCGAAGGAATTCGATGTGACGTTGGACTTTCGAGCACCAGGTGATGAGGCTGATGTGAAGGGGCAGATTGCCCTGATGGAGCAGTCTATTGCAAGCCTTCCGGATGCGATTGTCTTAGCGGCTAATGACTATAAGGAGCTTTCTCCTATCGTGGATGAAGCGGGTAAAGCGCACATTCCCGTCATTACGGTTGATTCTGAGGTAGAGACGAATAATGTGCGAAGTTTTATTGGCGCGGATAATTATGCGGCAGGCCAATTAGCAGGGCGGCAACTGATTAAGCTGATGGGAACGAGTGGGCAAATTGCTATTATGAGCTTTAGAAAAGGGGAGCGGAACACGGAGCTGAGGGAGAAAGGGCTTTTGGACGAAATATCGAAGTTTCCCGAAGTTCAGGTGATCGATAAGGTATATAGTTTAACGGATCGGGAGCTTTCCGCCAAGCTCACGCATGATGTCATCGACAAACATCCAGAGCTGGATGGGATTGTGGCGCTGAATGAGATCTCCTCAATAGGCGTTGCTAGTGCGGTACAGAGTCGGAATTTGAATGAAAAGGTGAAAATCATCACGTTTGATAGTACCTCTGAGGAGCTAGAGCTGCTCCAGGAGGGGGTCATTCAAGCAACGATTATTCAAAATCCGTTTAGCATCGGTTACTTAGGCGTAAAAAGTGCGGTAGATGCCATTGAAGGAAAAACGGTGCCAAAGCGCGTGGAAACGGGGCTTAAGGCGATTGATTTGAGTAATATGTTCTGGTCAGACAATCAAAAATTGCTATTTCCATTCATAAAGTGATGAGAAAACCTCTATCGAAGCCATTCAGGGATGAGCGACCGCGTTTAGAGGTAAGTTTTATCGCCAATAAGAAAGCGGTTTTCGGGAACCGAAAACTTATACTTTCTTATGTGGTAGAAAAGTGATGAGAATTTCGATAGAAGACATGAGGATATTGCATTTGTTTATGCCCTTTGAACCAGTATAGTAAGGAATGTAAACAAACAATATACCTTTTAGGGAGGGTCTTATCTTGAAAAAATTACTTACACTTGCCGTAGCAGGCGCTTTGGTTGCAACCGTTGCAGGTTGTGGAAATAAAACAGAAACACCAGCAGCAAGCACAGCCCCAGCAGCTTCCACGGGTGCAGCAGCAACGACAGCTCCAGCAGCTGGTAAAAAACCAACAATCGGTGTAGCGATCTATAAATTTGACGATACGTTCATGTCTGGTGTTCGTGCAGCGATCTCCGACTCGGCGAAAGATAAAGCAACTGTTGATATCGTAGACAGCCAAAACTCCCAACCGACACAAAACGATAAAGTTGACCTTTTTATCACGAAAAAAGTAAATGCACTTGCGATCAATGCCGTTGACCGTACAGCAGCTGGCGTTATCATCGATAAAGCAAAAACAGCGAACATTCCAGTTGTCTTCTTGAACCGTGAGCCACTTGATACGGACATGAAGAAATGGGATAAAGTTTACTACGTAGGCGCTAAAGCTGAGCAATCCGGAACAATGGAAGGCCAACTATTGGTTGACTACTTCAAAGCTCACCCAGAAGCTGACAAGAACAAAGACGGTAAAATCCAATACGTCATGCTTAAAGGCGAACCAGGACATCAAGATGCTGAGCTTCGTACGAAATTCTCTATCCAAGCGATCACGGATTCCGGCATGGGTGTAGAAAAAGTTGCAGAAGATACAGCGATGTGGGATCGCGTTAAAGGTCAAGAGAAAATGGCAGCATTCCTAGCTTCCAGCGAAAGCAAAATCGAAGCTGTTCTTGCGAACAATGATGATATGGCGCTTGGTGCAATCGAAGCTTTGAAAGCAAAAGGCTATTTCAAAGACAACAAATTCCTTCCAGTTGTTGGTGTAGATGCAACAGCTCCAGCTCTACAAGCGCTTAGCGATGGAACGCTTCTAGGGACAGTTCTAAACGATGCGAAAAACCAAGGTGCTGCAACAACAAGCGTAGCAACAGCTCTTGCTAATGGTTTAGTGCCAAGCAAAGAAACAACTGGCTATGATATCACTGACGGTAAATATGTTTGGATTTCCTACAAAAAAATCACAAAAGCGAACATGAACGAAGCGAAGTAATTGTGAGAGTGGGCAAGAGAGGCGATCACTGAGCAATAGTCGCACTTTTGCCTTCCTTTTTTGGAAATATAAGAAAGTATAAGTTTCACTCTTATATTATGCTTATATTTTTGGATAAACGCTCCCGTCAAGGTAGACGGCGTAGCAGTTTATTTCAAAACCCGTGCAAAGATAAAGAGAAATAAGCTTCGAATAAAGGCTTCACTTTGTGGGGATTATCGTGAGCTGTAGGGGGAGTTACCATGACTGTACATGACTATTTACTGGAAATGAATCAAATCTCCAAAGAGTTCCCCGGCGTCAAAGCGCTGGATAATGTCACCCTCAAAGTTCGTCCAGGAAGCGTACATGCGCTAATGGGAGAGAACGGTGCGGGTAAATCGACGCTCATGAAATGCTTATTCGGCATTTATAAGCCAGATGGTGGAGAAATTAAGCTGAATGGAGAAGTCGCTTCAATTACGAACTCCAAAGATGCATTAGCGAATGGTATTTCCATGATTCATCAAGAGCTTCACCCCGTTCCACATCGCAATGTGATGGAGAACATTTGGTTAGGAAGATTCCCGCTAAAAGGTATCGGACCTTTGAAATTAGTGGACCACAAAAAAATGCGTACAGATACAGAGAGTTTGTTTAAACAACTCCAAATGGACATTAAGCCGGATACACTGGTTGGTACCTTATCGGTATCCAAGGTGCAATCCATTGAAATCGCCAAGGCTGTTTCTTTCAATTCGAAAGTTATTGTTATGGATGAGCCGACTTCCTCCCTTACGGGTAACGAAGTTGAGCAGTTGTTTCGGATCATTCGCGATCTGAAGAGCCGCGGTGTTTCGATCATCTATATTTCACATAAAATGGAAGAAATTCTGGAAATATCGGACGAAGTAACGATTATGCGTGATGGTACCAAAATTGGTACATGGGCATCTTCCGAACTTACCACAGATATGATCATCTCCAAGATGGTTGGACGTGATTTAAAAGAGCGCTTCCCTGAGCGCAGTAATGTGCCAGAAGGCGTATTGATGAAGGTAGAGGACCTGACTTCGGTCGTTCCTAAATCGTTCAAGAATGTGTCTTTTGAGCTGAAAAAGGGTGAGATTCTCGGTGTCGGCGGCCTTGTAGGGGCACAACGGACAGAGTTGATTGAATCCCTGTTCGGGATGAGAGGTATCGCTTCAGGAAGCATCTCTATTCATGGGAAGCCTGTGAAGCTGAAATCGCCGATGGATGCGATCAAACAGAAGATTGCTTTGCTGACGGAAGAGCGCCGCGTAACAGGTATTTTCCCTGTGTTATCGGTTTTGGAAAACACGGTCATTGCCAATTTGGGACGATACATGAATCCATTTGGTTTTATTCAGGAAGCGAAACGTAAAGAAGAAGTGAAACAGAGTATCGAAATGCTACGCGTAAAAACGCCGAATATGCATGCGCTGATTAAGAACTTGTCCGGTGGTAATCAACAAAAGGTTTTGCTGGCCAGATGGCTGTTAACGGAACCTGATGTACTTCTTCTCGATGAACCAACGCGGGGAATTGACGTAGGAGCGAAATTCGAGATTTACTCCATCATTGCTGACCTTGCGAAGCAGGGGAAAAGTATTATCATGATCTCTTCTGAAATGCCCGAGCTTCTTGGGATGTCAGACCGAATTATGGTTATGTGTGAGGGACGTCTTACGGGTATTGTAGAAGGAAATAAAGCAACAGAAGAAGAGATTATGCGCCTTGCTGCACAGCATATGGCATAATGGAGGGGGCCTAGAACCATGACTACCAAAACAGAAACATTGAAATCCAGAGACCTTAGCGGGTTCATTACCAAATACGCTATCTACATCGTACTAGTTGTTCTAGTTATTGGGATCGCGATTTATGATCCACGCTTTTTATCCGTAAGTATTCTACGTGATATCTTATTGCAATCTTCCACTCGCGTCATTATCGCATTGGGTGCAGCGTTCATTCTTATTACAGGCGGAACGGATTTATCCGCAGGGCGAATCGTTGGTTTATCCGCGGTTATCTCCGCTTCTATGCTCCAAACAGAGGAGTATGGTAGAAGATTTTTCCCAGACTTACCGCAATTGCCAATGATTATCCCGATTCTAATTGCTGTTGTAGCGGGTTTAATCGTGGGTTTAATTAATGGGATTGTCGTTGCTAAATTCAAAGTCCCGCCATTCATTGCGACATTAGGAACGATGGTAGCCGTGTACGGTGCCAACTCCTTGTATTTCGATATGAAGCCAAATCAATCACAACCAATCGGTGGATTGAGAGGAGACTTTAGCAGCCTGGGAACGGGAGCAATTGGATCAAGCTCAACGTACTCGATTCCTTATATCGTTATTTTCGCGATAGTTGTCTCGGTCATTGTTTGGATCGTATTTAATAAAACAAAGCTTGGCAAATACATGTACGCAATTGGTGGAAACATTCATGCTGCAGTCGTTTCTGGGATTAACGTAAATCGCTACTTGATCTACATCTATGCGATTGCTGGTGCGCTTTACGGACTTGCTGGGGTATTGGAAGCAGCTAGAACGGGTGGAGCAACGAACAACTATGGTAACATGTATGAGCTTGATGCGATCGCGGCTTGCGTTGTCGGCGGTGTATCAACTTCAGGTGGTATCGGTACGGTACCAGGTGTGCTTGCAGGGGTATTGATTTTCAGCGTTATCAACTACGGTTTGACGTTTATCGGTATCAGCCCATACTGGCAGTTAATTATCAAAGGTGTGATCATCGTTGCTGCAGTAGCGTTTGATATGCGCAAATATATGAATTCGAAGTAAGTAATGGAGGCTGTCGATATTCTCGGCAGCCTTTTATAATCTAGTTATATGTAAGCGTTTACGAATTGTCGGAGGGATAAAAAATGAGTAATAATCACAACAGGCCGGATTGGAAAAAGCGACATTTATTCACCTCTTTGCAAACGAAGCTAGTAGGGGCCTTTGTACTCGTTTCCTTACTGGTGGGCATCACGAGCGGATTATCTTACATATATATCAAAAAAGTGGACAACTCCTACACGGTGTTGCTCGATACGAATGTGAGATTACTCCAGGACGTTGCAGAAATAAAAGAAAAAACACAGATGCAAACGAGTTTATTGTTTGGTTATGTGCTGGACCCCACGAAGGACAGGGAAAAGCTTTTAACAGATATGAATGGGAAGCTTTCCTCGATCATTACGAAAATGCAAGATACGGACGGGAACGAGGAGGAACAATCCGCAGTTGGGTCCATGCTGGAGGCGAATCACACTTTCGCTAGGTTGGTTCAAAAGGTAGTTGCGTACGGTGAAAAGGGTGACGCCTCCTTGGCAAAAGCGGAAGCTATGCAGTGGGCGATTCCAACAACGGACACATTGACGCAAGCAGCGGCTAAAATCGAAGAACTCGAAGCCGTCATTCAGGCAGATGCTTCTATTCAAAATCATCAGACCGTCTCGGCGACGATCAAGACATTGATTTGGGTGAGTGGAGCGGCTTTAGTATTCGCACTAGTTATAGGTTTTTTGGTCTCGCGTTCAATTGTGATACCAGTGCGCTCCATGGTGAGAGCGGCAGAGCGAATCGCGAATTGCGATTTATCTGTGGGTGATATTGGGGTGAAAAGCCGCGACGAGCTGCAGGATTTGGCGATAGCTTTCAATCAGATGAAAGGTAACCTGCAGGGCTTGATTCGCCAAGTGGGCAGCAGCAGCGAGCAGGTTGCTGCGGCTTCGGAAGAGCTTAGTGCGAATTCCAATCAGGTTAGTGAGTTATCAGAGCGGATCACGGGAACGATTCAACTCATTTCGCAGGGCACGAATGCTCAGGTGGGCAGTGTCCATCAAGGTGTTGCGATCATGGAGGAAATGTCAGCGGCGGTTACGCAGATTGCTAGTGTGACGCAAACAGCGAATAAGCAATCTGTGTTTGCGCAGCAGGAGGCGGGGGAAGGTACTGCGGCGATTGAGACTGCGATGCTGCAAATGAAGGCTATCCATCAGAAGATGGATGAGTTGGCCGTTTCGGTCGCTCGTTTAAGCGCCCGTTCCGAGAAAATCGTCAATGCGAACGCGATGATCGCGGGTATTGCGCGGCAGACGAATATGCTGGCGCTCAATGCTTCGATTGAAGCGGCACGGGCAGGCGCCGCGGGCAAGGGGTTTGCTGTGGTTGCGGAGGAAGTCCGCAAGCTGTCCATGCAGACCGGCGCAGCGGCGGAGGAAGTGGCTGCTCTCGTCACGAGTATCCAGGAGGAGACGAGGGACGTAATGCGCTCCACCGAGGCGGGCAGCCGTGAGGTGGAGACGGGGCTTGAGGTCGTCGGCGAAGCGGGAGCGACGTTCCGGCGCATTCGTTCGGCGATGGACGAGGTCGCTCGTCAGATCGAGGAAGTGGCAGGCTGCTCGGAGGCCATCTCTGAGAAGACGCTCGTCGCTGCCCGCGTGATCCGCGCCATCGACGAGGTGGCGGGGCAGACCGCCGCGGGCGCGAAGAACGTCTCCGCGAACATCGAGGGGCAGTACGCGAGCATGGAGGAGATCGTCTCCTCCGCGACGGTGCTGAGCAGCATGGCTGCGGAGCTGCAGGGGTTGATTGGGCGGTTTCGGGTGTGATGTGGGTATCCATGATTTAGCATTTATAGCGTTGTAGAAGTAGTTTAATCGCGGTGCAGATCACCCCATACTGACAAGCGTAGTTCATACGCCTGCCAGTATGGGGTTTTTGCATTGACTAGCATTTAGAAGGACTTGAAAGGGAACGTAGATGCCTTATTTTGCCAAAATCGGATGAAACGAGATCCAAGGGGAACGTAAAGGCGCTATTGGGTCAATTTACGTAAGATATAACGGTTTTCAAAGGAATAAGATACTGTAGTTCCCTTTGGATGATGATATTACCTATTTTTCCGCAAATAGAGTATCCTCGTTCCCTCTTCGTGGGGAACTCATAGGACGACCCCGTTTATTTTGGGCAAGTAGCAAGGGGGAGCGTTCTAACGGGGACCATAGTGCTACAAAGGGATCTACGTTCCGTAAATTTGGTATGGAGAGGAAATACTGTGATCGAACAACAGAAAGCAGATATGTCCTAAATGTCTTGCATATAATCCAATATCAGCATTTTTCGTACAATAACAAACTTACATGTGTTTTCTTGTGAATTCGGGGAGTTGAGATTGCGAAGAGAGGAGTTATTCCCTTTGATGGAAGCCGCAAGCAAAATAATGAAATTATTTGTGATAACGAGTGGGGTCGCCTTGTTTGATATTGTCATGCTTTCACCGGGATTTATAGGCATTGGAATCGGACACAGTGCGTTACAAACGGCACTCACCGTTTCCATTCTGCTCGGAAGCACCCTGGTATTGCTATTTGGCATTTATAGCATAGTCATGAAGCCGAACGTTCGACTTCCCGTCAAACAGATGAAGAGCCCCGAAGATTTAGAGGGTGCTTTGAAACAATTCAAAAGTGTCAAATCCCTTGCCCAGGAAATTGCGCTTGGCTTGCACCAATTGGAGCGGATGCGTAAAAAACAAGAGACCATACGAAGTGTCCTCACCCAGAGGTTTGAACCGAGCGGACTTAGCTTTCAGAAATTTGCTTCTACGACGCAGGAGGTGGAGAAGTTATTTTTTCACAATATACGGAGTATGATAAACCGTCTCCATGTGTTCGATGAAGAGGAGTTTCAAAGTATCTCTAAACAGAATACCAGCCAGTTATCTCCTGAGCTTTTGCAAGAAAAAAGAACCGTGTATAAAGCACATATGTCGTTTGTTAAATCCTCTTTACATATAAATGAAGAAATTTTGCTCAAATTGGATAGGTTGCTGCTAGAAATTTCTCGACTAGATAGCCTGGAGATTGGTGATATCGGGCAAATGCCGGGTATGCAAGAGATTGATGCTTTGATCAAGCAAACACAATTCTACAAACAGTAGAGGTGGTGCTCAAAACATGAATAAAACGAAGTTCTTTTTTATATCACTTCTTATTGTGATGATTGTATTTATCGGTGTCTATGCGGGCGTTTCCTTCACGGCCAATTTAGGCAAATCTACAAATCAAGTGACAACGGAGAATGCTGCAAAGCAATTGAACAAGATGTACGACAAGATTTCGGTGGTGAACGGAACACCAGTGAAAGGACAGATAGATATTAATCCGGCCGATGTTGCTTCCTCTCTGCCTGATATCTCGAAATTTCCAATTACGGTGAATAATACAACCGATTATTTTGTAGAAATTTTCTCCTCGACTGAGAAATCCGGCAGTGGTGTGGATGGTTGGTTAACCGATGTAGCGAATGAATTTAATAAAGCGCAGATTGTGGTTAACGGGAAGACGGCCTCTGTGAAAATTCGCAATATTGCTTCTGGTACGGCGACAGACTATATCAAGTCAGGGAAATATGTGCCAGATGCTTTTACACCTTCGAATGAGTTGTGGGGGGAGATGATCAAATCCGGCGGTCCGAAAATACAACTAGTCACCAAAAGTCTGGTAGGCAATGTCCCTGGCATTGTGATTTCGAAGAAAAAATATGATGCCCTCGTTGCCAAATACGGCTCCATCAATGTAAATACAGTAACACAAGCGATCTCTAATAATGAATTTGCTATGGGCTATACGGACCCTTTCGCGAGTTCAACCGGCCTCAATTTTCTCGTAACAGCTTTAAGTACTTGGGATAATAAAAACCCAATTAGTGAGAAGGCCGTTCAAGAATTTGAGAAATTCCAAACGAACGTGCCCTTTATCGCATCGACAACGATTCAAATGCGAGATGCTGCGAAGTCGGGGATGCTGGATGGCTTCGTGTTGGAATACCAGACATTCCAGAATGCGCCGGAGCTTACGAATGACTATGTGTTTACACCTTTTGGATATAGACACGATAGCCCACTCTATGCGCTTGGTGATCTGCCGGTCGTGAAACTTGATGTGATTAAGCGATTTGCTGAATTTGTTACACAGGCGAAATATCAACAAGCAGCCAAGGAAAAAGGGTTTAATGGGCTAGAAAATTACAAGAGTGAGCTCCCTGCGATAGATGGCAATACACTTTCTTCTGCTCAAAAGGTTTGGAAAGAAAAGAAGAATGGCAGCAAGCCTCTAGCAGCTGTTTTTGTGACGGATGTATCTGGCAGCATGGACGGTAAACCCATTAGTCGATTGAAAGAGTCCCTGCTCAAAGGCCAGAAATACCTGGGTAAAGAAAATAGAATTGGTCTTGTATCCTATTCGAACGGGGTGACGATTAATCTCCCCATTGCCAAGTACGATACGAATCAGCAATCGCTGTTTGTCGGTACCGTAGGTACGCTCCAAGCAGGGGGAGGAACAGCGACGTTCGATGCCATTGCCGTTGCCATGAAAATGCTGCAAGACTATATGGTAGCAGATCCGAATGTGAAGCCGATCATCTTCGTTTTGAGTGATGGGGAAACCAATGCAGGACATTCTTTGAAGGACATTCGAGGATTGATCGAGACGTTGCAGATTCCCATCTATACGATTGGTTATAACGCGGACATTCAAGCGCTTCAGAGTATTTCGAGTATCAATGAGGCTGCGAGCATTAATGCGGACACGGATGATGTTGTTTATAAAATAAGTAATTTGCTTAACGTCCAGATGTAGGGTTAACTTACCGACCAAAGGGGGAGCAACGATGTCATTTTCGATGGAAATTGTTGGCGACGAGGTGCTTAAAGCCGTTGTAGAGGAACAAGTGAAGCCTGTTCCTGAGGAAGTTGTGAAGCTGAAAGCACAAGCGGAACAGAATGTGCAGACGATCATGGAGATCGATCTCGATTCATTGGAGAAGCGAAAAAATATTTTGGCAGCGGTAGAAAACTTCGGTATTGAGACGATGCGAGCATCCTCACAGAAAAATGCTTTACTCCAAGTAACGATAGGGCAGCTTTCGAGGGCGGGTGACGAGGGTGGAATCGTTGCCAAGGGACTCGGGGAGCTGCAGCTCCAAATGAAGGACCTCGATCCTAGCGGGATCGACTTCGTCAAACGCGGGTTTCTGGGGAAGTTTTTTAACCCACTTCGCTCCTACTTCCATCAGTTTGATAAAGCGGACATGGTCATTGCCGAGATTATCGAAACGCTGAATAAAGGGAAATCAGGGCTGAAGGATGACAATACGACACTTCTTCTCGAACAGCATGCACTGCGTGATCTTACCAAAAAACTTCGTAAAGAGATCCAGCTAGTTTCCTATATGGATGAAACGATTGAAGCTCAAATCGCGCTCGCCAAAGCCCGAAATGATGATCCAGAGAAGATTCAGTTCATAACCGAAGAGGTGCTTTTTCCACTTCGTCAGAGGACGCTCGATATGCAAGCGATGATGGCGGTCAATCAACAAGGCTTTATTACCTTCGAAGTTGTTATCCGGAATAATAAGGAGCTTATCCGTGGGGTAGATCGTGCAAGTACAGTAACGGTAGCGGCTTTGCGCGTCGCGGTTACGGCGGCAAGTGCGCTAGCCAACCAACGAGTGGTGCTGAAGCAACTAAATGCGTTGTACAATACAACCAATACGTTTATTGAACATACGGGGCAGATGTTGAAGCAGCAAGGCGTGGATATTCAAAAAGGCGCCATTGAGGCAAGTATTTCAGCAGATTCGCTCAAAAAAGCATTCGCTGACAGCTTTGAAGCCCTGCAGGCGATCAGTACCTATAAGCAAGAAGCGCTTCCGAAAATGCGTGAAACGATTACCCAGTTCCGTGAGCTGGCTGAAACGGGAGAGAAGCAGATTCTGCGGCTTGAAAGAGGCGCGGCTGTGAGGTTATAAGGGAAAGGAACCTTGGACTTGTTAAAGTCTGAGGTTCCTTTTTTGTCGTTCGGTGCTGGTAATGGATAACTGGATTTCATGTAGTTAAATCTTTAATAATCGATCTTAAATACTAAATAACTGGATTTCCTGCAGCTAAATATAAGGAATTTATCGAATTCGGGCAAAATGGGATAAATTAGCTACCTATTTTCCATTTAAATTGAAATTTCGGAGAGTTGCCTCCAGAATAGCTGTACATTTTCCAGTTAATTGGATTAAGATGTTTTCCTAGCGATTCCTAGTCCCGAATTTCCACAATCAACTCGATTTCCACAGGCGTGTGGAAAGGAAGATCGCTCGTGCCGATCGCGGAACGGGCATGTTTGCCGTTTTCGCCAAAGATCTCAACAAGCAGGTTGGATGCACCGTTGATCACATAAGGCTGGTCGCCAAAGCCGGATTCGCTGTTGACGAAACCGAGCATTTTGACGATTTTGACTACACGATCCAAATCGCCTAAATAGCCTTTCATCACCGCTAAGCAGTTGATAATCGTCTGACGAGCTGCCTCTTGGCCTTGCTCAATCGTGACTTCACGACCTAGTTTACCTTCATACATGAGCTCACCGTTAATACGGCAATCTTGGCCGGACAAGTAGATTAAGTTACCTGTTTGATTGCATGGAATATACGTGAAACGCGGTTCTGGGGAAGGGGGAAGCGTGATACCAAGCTCTTGCAAACGTTGTTCAATAACGGACATGTGAATGACCTCCAAGTCAAAGTTAGGTTTTAGGTTTTATTAGAAAATTTAGTGCTTACAGCAATGCTGTGCGCGAATGAAGCTGCCTTCTCGCGCATGCGTGTGTTGACCGCCGGTCAACGATAACGCGCCATTCACGACAACATGCGAGATACCATCCGGATACTGCCTCGGATTCTCGAATGTCGCATGATCCTGAATCGTATCCGGATTGAACACCGCTACATCGGCGATGTAGCCAGGAACAATCAGCCCCCTTTTGCCCAGCTTGAAGCGCTGAACAGGGAACGATGTCACTTTGCGCACCGCCTGCTCTAAAGTCAAAATTCCATGCTCGCGGACATACTTCGCAAATACCCGAGGGAACGTCCCATATAAGCGTGGATGCGGCTTCCCGGTATCACAAGTGAGACTATCGGATGCGATGAGCGATTTATCGTAAGCAACAACTTGCTTCACATCTTCGTCAGACATATGGAAGTAGACGATGGAGATTCGGCCTTCTTCTTCCAAAAGAAGATCCATCATGCATTCCGCTGGCTCCTGCCCGCGAATTTCGCTGATCTCGGCAAGGTGCTTGCCTTCGAGGTGGCGATTGCGCTCCGTGTGCATGGCGGAAAGGAACACACTATGCCAGCCTGTGGAACAAACCAAGTTGTCCCACGTCGTCTGTTCGTGACTCAATTCTTCGCGAACACGGGCACGAAGCGAAGGATCACGCAGCACTTCAAGCGCACTTTCGATTCCGCCTTCGAGAACCCAAGGGGGAAGAATCGTCGTTAATGAAGTCGAGCCAGCATTATACGGATACACATCACAAGTGACGTCCATGCCACGAGAGCGTGCATCCTCAATGAGCTCTAGCGCATCGGTAATTTGCCCCCAATTGCGTTTGCCGGCTGCTTTGAGGTGAGAGATGTGCAGGGAAACGCCAGCTTTCTCGGCAATCCAGATGACTTCTTTCACAGAAGGTAACAAATTGTTCCCTTCACCGCGAATATGCGTAGAGAAAAGTCCGTTATACTTCGGTAATACGGAGCATAACTCGGCAATTTCTTCCTTGCTCGTATAGCTACCTGGTGCGTAGAGCAGCCCGATGGAGAAGCCAATCGCACCGGCCCGCAGGCCATCTTCGAGCATAGCCTTCATCTGTGCGATTTCTGGCTGGGTTGCTGGGCGATTGGCGAAGCCCATCACCGCGATACGCAGTGCGCCATGCGCCACATAGGTAGCCATATGCTCAGATGGACGCGAGTTCGCGACGGCATCCATATATTCGGCAACCGTTTCCCATGGCCATGGCCATTTGGTTTGACCTAACACCGGCTGAACATAGCTTTGGAGAAGCTCAGCTTGGGAAGGGACGAAGGGAGCAGGAGCGAGCCCGCAGTTTCCGACGACTTCGGCCGTAACGCCTTGACGCATTTTGATTTCACTATGTGGATAATCGAAGATCATCAGATCGGAATGGCAATGGCCATCAATAAAGCCAGGTGAGATGACTTGCTTATTGACATCGATGACCTTTAAAGCATCCTCATGAAGCTGACCAACAGCGACGATTTTGTTGCCTTGGATGCCAACATCGCCAGCAAACCAAGGATTACCAGTACCGTCGACGATGCGTCCGTTTTTCAAAATAAGATCCAACATGATGGGGCACCTCCCAAATGTATTCCAACAATTCCAGCAATTTCAGCTATTCCAGCATGCCTCGTGCAAGCACAGGCACGCGCTCAAATGTGTCACCGCGTTGCATCACAACATGATTGTGCAGGTTAACCGTACTGCAAATATGATTCGGAATAATGCGCAGCTGGTCGCCGACTTTCAGGTCAGCGGCTTGCGCCATAGGGCCAAGCTCGACCATGCCATGCTCCTCGGTCATCCGGACGAGAAGCGCATCTTCCAGGCCATGAATATGGCCGAAACCGCGAAGCTGCAAGGGATGCGTGCCTGGCTGCACATCGGTGGCGAAGGTTTTGCTGCCGCCGTCGACGATCGCCAGATCCGCCGATGGCCGGCTCACGACGGTGACAAGCACGCTGCCGGCGCAGTCTTCAAGCTCGCAGACGCCAAGCTGCGCCTGCATCCGGTCTTGATAGACGTAGGTGCCGGGACGGACCTCCGTCACCCCTTCGATAGCTGCGGCATACAAAGCCGTCGGCGTCGAGCCCACGCTGACATCCGCGATGGCGATGCCAGCGGCTCTAAGGCGGTCGGCCAGCTGTACCATCTGCTGGCCTTCTTCTAAGCCGGCGGCCGCCACGTCGAGCGTGGGCTTGCCGGCCAGCAGGGCGCCGCGGAACGTGTAGATGCCGGTCAGCCGCAAATGCGGCATGCCCGCTATCTCCGCTGCTAGCGCGGCGGCTGCCTCGTAAGGCACACCGGTTCTGCGCAGCCCGGTGTCAATCTCTAACCGAACCTGCAGCGTATGACCATGCTTGGCTGCGGTCTGCTCCATCAACTGGGCACCAGCCAAGCTGTCGACCCCAACAATAAGCTCGATCTGCTCACTGATGCGAATAGCTCGTTCAATTTTGCTCGCCGTTACGAGGGGATATGCGATGAAGATATTGCGAATCCCATGTGCCGCCATAACCTCGGCTTCTGACACTTTCGCCACAGTGATTCCAACAGCACCGGCGTCAATTTGTTGCTGAGCAACAGAAGGAAGCTTGTGCGTCTTGGCATGCGGTCGTAATTTCACACTGCGATGTTGCTCGACTCGGTCAGCCATGATCGCAATATTACGAGCCAAGATGTCCGTATCAATGATCAAGCAAGGCGTTTCTAAGGAGATCGTCATAGGGATGCACTCTCACTCTCTTTGGCATTACTTTTGCCCTCTTCCAGATGGCTGTATAGGGTGTATTTGGAGATGTTGAGATAGGTGCAAATTTTCTCGCCGCCTTTTTTAATCAGGAAAGCACCTTTGGCATCGAGAAGTTGAATCATTCGCATCTTATCTTCTTTGGTCATAACGGCAACAGGCTTGTCGATGACTTCCTGCGCTTCTTGAATGAGTGCATCCAGCAGATCGCTAACACTTGTTACGAAAGATTCCCTCACTTCGGATTGCTCACCAGCGGGGTTTATGAGGTTTTTCAATGTTTTCTCAGCGACCATGAGATCCGTGATGTCCATGTTAATGCAGAGGGAACCGATGATTTTGCCTGCTTTATTCTTCATATACATCGAGCTCGAGCGCAGAATGCGGCCGTCCTTCGTTTGGGTTAAATAGTTAAATTTGTTGCCGTTTACATGATTGCCTCGCAACAGCTCAAGACCAAGATTCGTGCCGGGATCCCCGACTTTGCGTCCTGTGATGTGACCGTTTGCAATGGCGACGATGGAGCTTTCGTATGACCCCGTCAAATCGTGCAGCACAACCTCGCAATTCTCACCGAACTGAGCGGCAAGGCCTGTCACCAAATCGGTCAAAAAAACGAATTCATCCTGAATGGATTCCATACCGGTTATCCCCCTAACAGCTTGTAGGTTATTCTGAGCAAAATGGTAACACAAACTTTTCGAATGTCAAACAAAAAGTTTGTTAGACTAAAAAAAAGTATGATTTTCCAGTATTGCTCGTGATACTATGGTAAAAAGATCAAGGTATGTGGAATGCTAAGTGTTGCCAGAAGATGGATCGCTAGATGAATGGAGGTCTCCTATGAAGCGGTGGTTTGCCAAATCACTCAATCGCAAGCTCTCATTGCTTATTTTATTTGCTGTTGTACTGCCTTTACTTACGATGGGAACGGTCTCCTACCGGATTGCAACCTCGGTGACGGAGGATAAAGCGAAGCAAGCAGGGATGAATACCCTGAAGCAGGTGACCGATAAGCTTGATTTTGTTATTCAGGACGTCGAGAACATGTCGATCTTTCTGATCGGTCAGAAGGATGTCCAGTCCTACTTAGGCAAGGAAGAAAGCGATATCAATCTCTATTCGCAGCTTGTCGGGACCTTATGGAACTTATCCTATTCCAAAAAGTATATTGCCAACATTACGATTATTCCGAAAAACAGCAATCCTGCGTTATTTACGACGACGATAACGAATTCAGGATTAGCTCCACTTTTGCAACAGTACGAAACAACGAATAAATCAGCTCCCAAATGGTGGTCACCGCTCTATGACATTCAAACCTCCGATGGTTTGCGCAAGGTCATTTCACTGGTCAGACCGATTCGAGATTTCAGCCTGTTCAAAACGTTGGGCACCTTATCCTTTTCCTTAGATCAATCAGAGATTGAGCATTATTTGACGGAGGCAGGCTGGGAAACGAGCGGATTTGTCGTCTTGGTAGACGCGAATAATCGCATTATCGCTGGAGGCGATCGAAAGTGGCTGATGAAGGACATGTCCGATGTATTCCCCAATCTGCATGGACTTACAGAAACAAGCGGCGTGTCGAATGTGCTGCAAGGGATGCATCCTTATACGGTTCTCTATAACGGACTTCCACGCGTGGGTTGGAAATTAGTCGGGTTCATTCCGACCAATATTTATCAAAAGCAAAATGGCTTCGTTCTGACCGTAACAGCCGTCACCATTATCATTGCGCTCTTACTGGCGATGGCGCTGGTTACTTATTTCTTGCGCTGGGTAACGAATCCGCTGATGAAGTTGACCAAATATTTAAAGGATCTGAATCCAGATGAGACGATTCCTACGTTTGAAGTGAAAAGCGTAGATGAGGTTGGCCTGCTCGTTCATAGCTACAATAAGCTCAGCGACCGAATCAGCCGTCTGAAGATTCAAGTTCAGATCAACGAAGCGATGAAGAAGGAGGCGGATATTATGGCGCTGCAAGCACAGATTAATCCGCATTTTTTATATAACACCTTGTCGTCTATTCACTGGATTGCCTTGATGAACAAGGATCGACAAATTGCCGAGATGGTCGGCGCGCTCAGTGATTTCTTGCGTTTTAGCTTAAATAAGGGGGAGGAGTTCTGTGTTGTTCAGCAAGAGGTTTCCCATGCACAGAATTATGCCTATATTCAGGCGATTCGGTTCCCGGAGCAATTCGAGATTGAGTTTTTTATCGACCCCGCTATGACGCAAAAAGTGATGTTGAAGCTGCTACTGCAACCCCTGATTGAAAATAGCCTGATTCACGGCATTCAGAAGAAAAAAACCAAAGGGCACATTTATGTACACGGCGAGCTGCGTGAGCATGATATGAAATTCGTGGTGGAGGATACGGGAATTGGGATGGATGAAGCGAAGCTGAGAGATATTCATGGACAGCTGGCTTTGGCCAATCAGAAGCTCGGTATTCGAAGTGAAGCGGATGAAGAACGGAAAAAGGTTGTGACCAGTTATGGGCTCATTAATGTGCATCGCAGGTTACTGCTGCATTATGGAGCGGGGGCAGGCCTTGTGCTGGAAAGTACACTAGGAACAGGTACTCGAATTACATTCCTAATTCCGCGAGAGAGAGGAGAGTCGTCGGTATGAGAATTTTGATCGTGGATGACGAAGTTATTATTCGGACCGGTCTATGCACCGTGATTGATTGGAAAGAGCTTGGTTTGGAACTGCTGCCTGCCGCTTCGTCAGCGGAAGAGGCTCTGGAGCGCATTCCGCAGGAGAAGCCCCATATTGTTTTGACCGATATTCGAATGTCAGGGATGGACGGTATTGAACTTGCCCGTGAAATAAAGCTAATTCTACCGGATACGGAGATTGTTATTCTCACGGGATATGATGATTTCAACTATGCGCAGCAGGCTTTACGTGGCGGGGTGACGGATTATTTGCTGAAAACCAGCCGTCCGGAGGAAATTATCAAAGCGGCGCTGAAAGCGAAGCAGAACATCATGGATAAATGGGAGTCGATGAAGCAGGACAATCGTAGACAGGCGGCGCTGCGCTCACAATTGCTAGAAAGAGCTCTGAATCGTGGCTTGCACGATGATGATGAGGCGCGAGCTCAGCTTCACCAGTGGTTTCTCAAAAATGGCGTCGATGTGGCGGCAACGGAGGAATCAGCTGGGATTGCAAGGCAAGTGCTTCTCGTATCCTGTTCGGGTTGGGTAACGTTTGCTGATCTGCTGCAAGGAGCCGCAGAGAATATGTTGTACGAGCTTCTCCCTTGTGTGACGCTGATGAATAAGGATCATTTCGTACTTGTCGCCCGATATGAAGTTGGTTTAACGGATGCCGCGGGGTTGCGTAAGGCGCTTCAACGTGTCACTGAAACACTGAAATGCGCCGTTTTCGCTGCGCTTGGACCCGTTGCGCACGATGATGAGGGACTGCATGAGTCCTATCGCGCTGCCAAGGAAGTTTTCGCCTATCAGGGTCTGCTGGGCTCAACTGGACTTTACACACCACAAGATATTCGGGATCGAAGCGGGAGCCGCACGGTGTGCACGGAGAAAGAGGAGTCGGAGCTTGCGGCGATTCTCATGAATGATAATGCGACAGACCTCAGACACTGGGTCAATCACAAGGTTCGCGCACAGCTGGAGGATGCTACGGCTACACCGCTTTCCGTTCAAGGGTACATACAGTCTCTTGTAGTAGCCGGTCATCGCTGGTTAGAGAGAGCTAGTACGGCAGAGCAAGATCTGTCGGCACTAAGCGCGCTATCTAAGCTAGAGGGGGAAGGCCGTCCTGAAGAGGAAGTATTCAAGGTGTTGTCAGCGCTCATGAATATTTTCCATCAGGGACTCGATCAGAATAAGTATGCGTACATCCATAAGGCGATTGCGTACATTCGAGACAATTTGCATCAGCCCATTTCGCTCCAGCAAGTTGCAGGTTTTGTTCATATCAATCCCAATCATTTTAGTGAGGTATTTAAGCGGGAGACCGGCTGCACCTATATCGAGTTTGTTACTCGGGAACGGATGAAATTAGCCACAGATATTGTGAAAAGTACGCAAATGAAAGTGAGCGATATTGCTAGACGAGTGGGTTATGAGGATATCAAATACTTTACGCAACAGTTCAAAAAGCATACGGGAAGAACACCATCCGAATTTCGACAAGGTGGCAAAGACTGAAAAATGTCCCCCTTCGCACCGAAGTCTCTCCCGTACCAGGGCAGAGAAATGTCCCCTATACTAAAGGAGTAACGAAGAGCGCTCGCAAGTAAAGGAGCTAGTTGCTACGAAACTTTTAGGAGGTCCGAACGAATGAAAAAGTCATTTATCGTTACACTGGCGGCTGCGATGTCACTTTCGTTGATAGCAGGTTGTGGGTCGAATGGAACTACAGATGGGGCGAAGGAAAGCACGGCACCAGCTAAAACAGAGACAGCGAAGCCTGGAGAGAAAGTGAAACTATCGATCTGGCACAACTATACAGGCGAAGATACACGTGCCAAAACGATGCGTGAATATATGGATAAATTCAAGAAGGACCATCCGAACGTGGAGTTGGATATTCAGGGGATACCACCCGATGGCTACCGTCCTCGCCTGAAAACCGTAGCAGCAGCGAATGAAATGCCGGATCTGTTCGTGATGTGGCCAGGTGTCATGACGAAGGAGTTCGTCGGTGGCGATTTGATCCAACCGATCAATGAGCTTCTGGATAGCAAGGCAGAGTGGAAAGGCAACTTTATGCCAGGTTCCTTCGATGATTTCACGATTTCTGGCAAAACTTATGCAGCACCTATGGCCTTATCGCCAACATCTATTCTTTATTACAACAAAGAAATATTCAACAAATATAACGTACAGCCACCGAAAACGTGGGACGACATGATGAAGTTAGTAGATACGTTCAAAAAGAATAATGTAACGCCAATCGCACTTGGTAACAAAGCAGCTTGGGTTGCACAATCGAGTATCCTGAGCTCATTAGCTGACCGCGTGACAGGAACAGAATGGTTCTTGAAGGCTGTTGATCAAAATGGTGCGAAGTTTACGGATCCTGAATTTGTTCAATCCCTGACGTATCTGCAACAACTTGGCAAAGCCGGGGCTTTCCAAGAAGGCTTCAACAGCATTGATAACACACAAATGGAGCAAATGTTCGCACAAGGGAAAGCAGCAATGATGATCGATGGTGGCTGGGCATTACCGAACCTAGCAGCTAGCGCCTCCAAAGAAGCATTAGCGAACATGGCTGTTACCGTTTTACCTTCCGTACCGAATGGTAAGGGAGATCCGAACACACTATCCGGTGTTGTTGGAACAGGGTTAGGTATGAGCAAAAAAGTAACTGGCGCACAGAAAGCAGCTGCTTACGAATTGATCTATGCATTGTCTGGTCCAGAAGCACAAAAAGCCATCTTAGAAGGCAATCAGCTTGTTAGTTACAAAGTAGCTTTGGATACAAGCAAAGTAACATCTTTATTTGCAGAGGTTTACAAAATGATGGGCACCGTGAAAATGACGCCTGTTTATGACGGCAGACTGAGCTCATCCAGTGCAGATGTGGTGAACAATGGACTTCAAGAGCTTCTAATGGGCGGTAAGCCAGAAGATATTGCTAAGAAAGTGCAAGATGCGCAAGCGAAAGCTATCGGGAAATAAGGATAGGCCAAAGGACTCCAGCCTCAGCTCGGCTGGAGCCTTTTTTCCAAAAAAAGCTTACAAGGAGGGGCATCATGAACGTGTCCGCAAGAATGAGAGGATTCATTACCATAGGGCTCCTTCCAGCCTTAATCATCTATTTGTTTTTTGTTATCCTTCCACTGTTTTGGTCGGCGTACTATGGCTTTTTTGACTGGAAAGGCATTGGCGCAGCGAAGTTTATTGGAATGGACAATTATATCGAAGTATTTACAGATCCGATCTTTTGGAAAGCTTTTAAAAATAACATGCTTATCGTTGCTGCTTCCGTCTTCGGACAGGTTCCGATCGCGATGATCCTAGCACTTCTCTTGATGCGCAGCACGCCTTTTCAACGAATCATTCGTGCTTCAGTCTTTATGCCCATGGTATTGTCTTCTGTCGTTGTCGGGATTATCTGGGGATATATTTATCACCCGCAAATCGGTATTCTGAACTTCTTGCTTGATGGGGTTGGCCTTGATAGTTGGAAGAAAGCTTGGCTCTCCGATCCGAAAGTATCGATGTTCGCACTGATGGTGCCGATCATCTGGAATTATATTGGTCCTTATATGATTATGTTTATTGCTGCGTTACAAAATATTTCTCCTGAAATTGAAGATGCTGCCCAGTTGGATGGTGTCGGACCGGTACGTAAGCTATTTGCTGTTACACTGCCTATGATTTGGGATACGGTGAAAGTGGCGATCGTGCTTTGTATTTCGGGCTCCTTGAAGGCGTTCGATCTGATTTACGTCATGACAGGCGGCGGCCCTGCGCATTCCACGGAATTGCTGGCTTCCTATATGTATAACAGTACCTTCAATGTGTACCGCTTCGGATTCGGTAGTGCACTTTCCACAGCGATTATTATTCTTAGCCTGCTCTTGATTGTGGGCAGTCAGTATCTAATGAAGCGAGACTATCGCTAACACCGATCATCTAATTCGTCAGGAGGGACATCTATGAAGCAGGTTGTAGCGATGCAGACGGGTTTTCCCGCTGGAGCTAAACAACGTAAAGTGTGGACGCGTGGCGCCATCAATACCGTTCTTTCCTTATATGCACTGGTCACGTTGTATCCATTAATATGGTTATTTATTAGTGCCGTTAAATCCAATGAAGAGTTTTATTCCCGGCCTTTTCTGCTGCCAACCGTCTGGAAGTGGGATAACCTGGTCCGCGCATGGAAAGTTTCGGGAATGGGACTCTCCTTGTGGAACTCCACAGTTGTAACGGTGGCTTCCTTAGTGCTAACGCTGATTCTAGGCGCATTGGCGGCCTTTGTTATCGCGCGGTTTGAGTTTAAATTGAAGGCATTCTTCACAGGACTATTCCTGCTAGGCATGCTCATCCCGATTCACAGCACATTAGTACCTCTATTTATTATCATGAAAAAAATAGGGCTGTTGAACACGTACGGCGCACTTATTTTGCCCTACGTCGCATTTGAGTTACCATTAGCGATCTTCATCGTAGCTGCTTACTTAGTCAGTATTCCAAAAGAAATCGAAGAAGCCGCGCTTATTGATGGTACGGGCTACTGGGGCATTTTCTTCCGCATGATGCTTCCGCTAAGTGTACCTGCACTATCAACCGTAGCTATTCTGGGCTTTCTACGGTTCTGGAACGACTTCGCTTTCGCACTTGTCTTCATTAGTAAGCCAGCACTCAAAACCGTACCGCTTAGCTTATCCGCCTTCGCCACGGGATATATGACGGATTACGAATTGACGATGGCTGCGCTTGCGATTGCTGTGCTTCCAACGATTATCGTGTTCTTGCTGTTCCAGGAGCAGATTATGAAGGGTATGACGGCTGGCGCGGTGAAGGGGTAGGTTCGGGGAAATCGTGAAATAACACCACATTAGTGATGTAAAACAGACGTACAGATGCTAAGGTTTGCATCTGTACGTCTGTTTTATTAAAAGTAGTGTGTAAATTAGAATTAGAAGCACCAGTGGAAGAGTGCGAGCGGAAGTGTGGAAGAGCAGAAGTGTAGAAGTAGTGTAGAAGTAGTGTAGAGTAGTGTAGCAGAGTAGAGCGTGCTTTTTGAGTAGAATAGTAGTTTGGAAGTAAATTAGCAAGTACAACAAGACGGAGGAGCCCGCCCGACGAAATAGCTGGAAAAAATCCAGCTATTTCTGCCCAATTTCATCGAAAAAAGAAGATAACTGGATTTTCTCCATCTATTTTTGGCCTATTTCAATGAAACCCTATTAATCGTCTAGATTAGATGTATGTTTTCCATTTATTTCACTTTTTCAGCCAAATCACATCAAATTAGATGTAGTTTTTCCAGTTATTCCTCCAAACGGAGGAAGCTACGATTTCCCCTTGCGGGTCATCT
Source organism: Paenibacillus plantarum (assembly GCF_013141695.1). Lineage (GTDB taxonomy): Bacteria > Bacillota > Bacilli > Paenibacillales > NBRC-103111 > Paenibacillus_E > Paenibacillus_E plantarum. Next base: position 17,803 of record NZ_WHNY01000069.1, on the reverse strand, counting down.
CCGCAAGTGAAACCCACTGCTCGTCGGTGACCTCGAGCAGATCGTTGAACTGCCCGGCGCCTTGCAGCCACTCGCCGCCGTCAATCGTGATCACTTCGCCGTTAATATAGCCGGCGAAGTCCGAAATCAGATAAGCGGCGAGGTTCGCCAGCTCATCTTTTTCCCCGACGCGTCCCAGCGGGACGCGGTGCAAGAGCTTCTGCGACAGCTCGGGCGTAGGAGCCAGTCGGCTCCACGCGCCGTCGGTCGGGAACAACCCCGGCGCGATAGCGACTTGCCGGATCCCGTACCGCGCCCACTCGACGGCGAGTGAGCGGGTAAGGGCAAGCACGCCGGCCTTCGCGGCGGCGGAAGGCACGACAAAGGCGGATCCAGTAGAGGCGTAGGAGGTGACGATGTTCAGCATCGTACCTCCTACGCCTTGCTCGATCCACCTCTTACCTAACTCCAACGTGGTGTAGAACGTCCCGTGGAGCACAATGTTCAGCACCGCATCGACGGCTCGCGGTGATAAGTGCTCAGTCGGGCTGGCAAAGTTGCCAGCCGCATTATTAATCAGCACGTCGATGTGACCGAAGTGCTCCTCCACGGCCGTGATCATGGCAGCAACCTGCTGCGGATCACGTACATCGCAGGGATGGTAGAACACATCCCCGCCGACATCCGTGCTCATTTCTGCCGCAGCTTTCGCGAGCACTTCTTCACGTCTACTCGTGATAGCCAGCTTAGCTCCGAGCGACAGGAATTTCTCACCCATCGCGCGGCCAAGTCCTGTGCCGCCGCCAGTAATAAGTACTACTTTATCTTGTAGTAATGCGCCATCGAACATAGGATTCACGCTCCTTTTTGAAATATAGAGTTTATATGTTTCACTTAATAAGTAGGCTGTATTTTTCCATAAACGCTCCGTCCTTGTTGGACGGGGGAGTCGTTTATTTTACCTCATGGGTATGGATATTAAGCTCATGAAATTTTTATGCCCTTCATGTTATGGATAGCGCTTACATTAATGCGGATAACTCATGTTCTCATACCAATAACCTTGCTGTCTAGTACCAATAGATGCGTTGTCACCGTACACAATCCCTGCACTTCAAGTTGTGCAGAAACCCAATAACAGTTGAATTGACCGATGTAATGTTGTATTCTAATCAATAAAAATTAGAGACAGAGGAGTGGCAAGAGTGGAGATTAAAGTAGACGATTTATCCGGTTCTGAAGTAAGAGCGCTCATTATGGAGCACCTTCTACATATGCAATCATTATCCCCGCCTGAGAGTACACATGCCTTAAATTTGGATGGATTAAAAAAGCCAGATGTTACTTTTTGGAGTGGGTGGGAACAAGGGGAAATAGTTGGTTGCGGAGCTCTCAAGGAGCTGGACACTCAACATGGCGAGTTAAAATCAATGCGAACATCCTCCGCACATCATCGGAAGGGCGTTGCGAAGCGAATTCTTGAACACATTATTAATGAAGCGAAGCAACGCGGCTATACGCGAATCAGCTTGGAGACGGGCTCCATGGAAGCTTTCGAGCCAGCCAGAAAGCTATATGAAAATTTTGGATTTCAATACTGCAAACCGTTCGCGAATTATACGGATGACCCGCTAAGTTCATTTATGACGTTGGAATTATAAGTTGATCTTTTCAAAAATAGACGTTCTGCCCACAAAAAAGAGGTCCCCAAGGACCTCTTTTTCTCATTTTGCTTTTTCCCCACACTTACTCCGCTAAAACAAACTTTTCCAGCACATGTCTTACGCCATCATCATTGTTACTCTTCGTCACGAAGTTCGCCAACGCTTTCAGCTCAGGCAGGGCATTCTCCATGGCAACGCCGAGGCCAGCGACTTCAAGCATTTCCCGATCATTCCATGCATCGCCTAGTGCAATTACTTCATCTAATGAGCATCCGATGTGCTCAGCAAGGAACGTGATCGCATGTCCCTTCGTACCTTCCTTATGCATGAATTCCAAATAGTGTGGCTTGGATTTCGTGATATGCAGCTTGTCACCCAGTAGGGGCAGTAGTTCCTCACGGATTTGGTCACAAACTTCAGGTTTATCAACAATCAGCATTTTCGGCTGTGGAATATCGATCCACTGACGCAAATCACCAATAATATAAGGTGTCTTGGACAAGCTCACGTATTTTTTGATCTTATCGTTATCCTCAGCTGCATAAAGCTCATCCCCATGGTAAAGCTGAAGATGATAGTTGTTCTTCTCACAGTAATCAAGCAGGAAGCGGGCGCTCTCGACAGGGACAGTGCGCTCGTAGAGGACTTCTTCGTCTAGCAAATTTTTGATCAAAGCCCCTTGATACGTAATGATGGGGACGTTGAGTCCGATGCGATTGGCAATTTTGGCAGCAGAAGGGAAGCTTCTTCCTGTGGCGATGGTGACCGTTACCCCTTTGGCAACAGCTTGATGCATGGCATCAACCGTCTCTTGTGAAATCGTCAAATCATCACGCAGCAGCGTATCATCCAAGTCAGCAGCAACTAATTTATACGTCATGTTTCTCACCGATCCTATTCATCATCTCTATTAAAATTCTGCTAATAGCATACCCGAATTGCTAGCGAATTGCTACAATAAGCACATAGGATTTAGCTAAAAGGAGGCACTTTCACGATGACATCCTCATACACGAATGACTTGGAGAAATGGCTTAGATCGCATACGAACGAGGAAAATGCATCTAGCATGGAAGCTTATATGAAGAATCATTTTCCATTCCTCGGTATTCGTAATCCAGAGCGCGTTGCGCTGACCAAACAATTCACGAAGGAGCATGGCTTTCCGAAAGGGGAGGAGGCCGTCCGCGTCGCCCAGGAATTGTGGCAGTTGCCCGAGCGTGAATTTGCTTACACGGCAATTATTATGCTTTTGCAAGTTCGAAAGACCGTACCAGCGGAACACATCGAAATACTGGAGCATTTCATCGTAACCCAATCTTGGTGGGACACCGTAGATACGATTGCGGATCACTTGATCGGTTTTCATCTCCAACGATTTCCCGAGCTAATTCCTGCTTATGTGGAAAAATGGTTAGCTTCCGAACATATGTGGCTGCAACGAACCGCAATCTTATTTCAGTTGAAGTATAAAAAGAAAACCGACGTCCCGTTGTTATTTCATTGCATTACGACGATGGCCCATTCGAAAGAGTTTTTCATCCGCAAAGCGATCGGATGGGCGCTGCGTGAGTATTCCAAGACGGATGCTGAAGCCGTACAATCCTTCGTTGCTAGCCATGACTTATCACCGCTAAGTGTACGAGAGGCACTGAAGGTAATTCACAAAAAACAAGAAAATACTGGGATATAGCCGAATGTATTGACATTGATAATCATTTTCATTATTATATGTTGAGAATCAATATCATACATAAATAGCTACCCAGGAGGGTCCAAAGTGATACATTTCAACAAACAAAAAACTACTAAAGTTACATTCACTGTCCTTTCAGTGTGCATGGCAGCTTTACTTGCAACAGCTTGTGGAAGTGACAAGGATGCAGCAGGCACAACAACACCTTCAACTTCAACTGCTCCGGCAGCTACTGCAGCAGCGACAGCAACACCTGCGCCTGCTGTTGATAAAGTTTTAAAAGATAGCATGGGCCATGATGTTAAGGTTCCTGCGAACCCGAAAGCGGTTATCGCGTCCTACTTGGAAGATCCGCTTCTTGCTCTTGGTGTTAAACCCGTTGTTCAATGGTCCGTGAAAGGTACAACTGTTCAAGAGTACCTACAAACACAACTTGCTGGCGTACCAACGATTGGTTATGATCTGCCAGTTGAATCGGTTTTGAAAGCTGCGCCAGATTTCATGATCGTAGGAAACGAGTCTGCTGTTGAAAAAGGTCTATACGATCAGTACTCCAAAGTCGTGCCGACATTCGTATTAGGCAGCGAAGTAACAGCTGACTTCCGTAAGACGCTTTTGAAAATGGGCGAAATTCTTAATAAGTCAGATGCAGCGAATGCCGCGTTGAAGAAATATGATCAAAAAGTAACAGATACAAAAGCGAAACTTGCAGCAACTGTTGGTGATAAAAAGGTTGCGATCCTTTGGTTAACGAACAAATCTTTCTTTGTTGTTAACGGTAAAGTAGCAAGTGGCGCGGTTGCTTATGGCGATCTTGGTTTGAAAATGCCTAATATTCTAGCTGTCTTGCCAGATGCTAAAGCGAACTGGACACCAATTTCCTTAGAAAAGCTTGCGCAATTGGATGCAGACTACATTTTCTTGGTTAACAGTGATAAAGGTCAAGCCGGGAACCTGGAAGATCCATTATGGAAGAACGTTCCGGCTGTTAAATCAGGCAAAGTATTCGAGATGGACACGAAGAGCAGCTGGTTGTACAACGGTGTAATTGCTGGCGAGCGCGTGATGGATGATATCGTTAAAGTCATTAAATAATGGGGGGCTAGGGTATGACGGGTTCAGTTAAGCAAGTTCCCTCTGTCAAACCTCCATTGAAATCCCGTCCATTAGCTGCATCAGCCATTATATTTGGTGGACTGGCTTTGTTGCTGATCAGCCTGATTGCTTCTATTTCGGTTGGGGCAGCAGATATCTCCTTCGGCGAGGTATGGCAAGCTATCTTTCAATTTAATGCTGATTCGACACAGCATTTGATCATCCAACAATTAAGGCTTCCGCGAGCAATCGCTGGAGCTTTAGTTGGGGCTGCTTTTGCTGTGGCAGGGGCGATTATGCAAGGTGTTACACGCAATCCGTTATCGGACCCGGGTATTCTTGGTATCAACGCAGGTGCAGGCTTTATGCTTGCCCTGTGTTTTGCCTTTTTACCGCAACTGCCTTTTCACTATGTCATTCTATTTTCATTCCTCGGTGCTGCAATAGGAACGGGGCTTGTCTATGGCATTAGTGCGTTGGCGAAGGGTGGCGTAACACCTGTTCGAATCGTTCTGGCAGGGTCTGCTGTTAGCGCTTTACTTTTGGCGCTCAGCGAAGGGATTGCGATTTCCTACCATATTGGTCAGGATCTCGCTTTTTGGTTTGCAGGAGGGGTTGCAGGTACGAAGTGGTTGCAAGTTGATATTATGGCACCTTGGATTATCGTTGCCTTACTAGGCGCTTTTTTCATCTCACCTTGGATTACGCTGTTAAGTATGGGAGAAGATGTGGCAACAGGTCTCGGTTTACGGACGGGACTTGTGAAGCTAGCAGCCTTCGTGCTGGTTCTGGTCCTTGCCGGTGCAGCCGTGGCAACGGTGGGAGCTATTGGGTTTATTGGTCTCATTATTCCTCATATTGTCCGCTATCTTGTTGGCGTTGACTATCGTTGGATCATTCCAACCTCAGCGGTATTAGGCGGGTTGTTGGTCGTGCTGGCTGATATCGGAGCCCGCATGGTCAATCCGCCATTTGAGACGCCGATAGGTTCGATTATTGCTCTGATTGGTGTGCCATTTTTCCTTTATCTAGCCCGTAAAAAGGGGAGGGATTAGGCAATGACATCCATGCAATCTGGAAGTATCAAGAAACCGAGATTGACTAAAGCGATCACGGTGATGTCGATTTTAATGGTCCTTATAATCATTGTATTTATTATTAGTATGAACACTGGCGTAATTCGTTTGAGTCCTATTGAGGTGCTTCGAACGTTTTTTGGAGGCGGGACAGCGAAACAAGGCATTATTCTATGGGATTTCCGACTTCCACGTATTGTGATTTCAATCCTGGTAGGAGCGGGGTTAGCGGTTTCTGGAGCCATCTTGCAGGGGATTTCACGAAATATGCTAGCTGACCCAGGTATTCTGGGCATTAATGCAGGAGCAGGACTTGCGATCATTCTGGTCGTATCCTTTTATCCGAATAATGCTGGGGCGCCGTTGTTCTTCATGCCGATGATCGCTATGCTGGGTGCGGGTTTGGCCGCTTTTCTGATCTATACGCTTTCGTATGTCAAAGGCAAAGGGATCTCGTCATCCCGATTGCTCCTTGTGGGTATCGCGGTTTCCGCGGGTATTGCTGCACTGATGATGGTACTTAGCATTCGTTTGGATCCAACCGATTTTCAGTTCGTTCAAATCTGGTTAGCGGGTAGTATTTGGGGAACCAACTGGAAGTTCGTTCTGGCCTTATTACCGTGGATCGTCGTTCTCATTCCTTATGTCATATTCAAAGCGAATGTCCTGAATGTGCTGAATCTGGGCGAGATGACGTCCATTGGACTCGGGATACGAATGGAACGAGAACGACTTGGATTGCTGGCCGCAGCAGTTGCGCTTGCAGGCGCATGTGTGGCGGTCGGTGGTGGTATTGGCTTCGTTGGTTTGATTGGTCCGCATCTGGCTAGAAGGCTAGTTGGACCTAAACATCAATTTTTGATTCCAGCCTCAGCGCTTACCGGTGGGCTGATACTTATCGTCGCGGATACGATAGCACGGGGGATGTTTCAGCCAACAGAGGTTCCGACGGGGATTGTAGCCGCTGTTATCGGAGCGCCATATTTTCTGTACTTATTAGTTCGAACGAGAGCTTCGTAAAAGGACAAACATAGAAATCCACAGTAGAATCCACAGTAGGCTTAGTAGCCTGTTGTGGATTTTTTTTCATTTTATATATGTGACAGGAAATATTACATGATACAGCGCATATACTAATAAAATAAATATTTGTCATATATATTGACATGGACATCACATTCGTTTAAAGTAATTAAAATTCTTCTCTAACGCGCTGGCGTCAAAGAGAGGCAAAGGGAGAGATGGGAGATGGCTCACATGCGAACAAATGATTTGTTAGCACGATTACCGAAAGTGGATCTTCATTTACATTTGGATGGAAGTGTGAAGCCTGAGACGATTTTGGAGCTCGCTCTCGAACAAGGTATATCACTCCCTGTCTACGACAAGGATGGGCTGATCCCGCATATGCGTGTGACGGACTCTTGCGGCAGTCTGATTGAATACTTAGGGAAATTTGATTTTACGACACGCTTCCTACAAACAGGTGCAGCCTTAGAGCGTGTAGCTTATGAAGTCGTTGAGCAATCCGTGGAGCATAACTGTCGTTATGTGGAGGTGCGCTTCGCGCCTCAACTGCATCGGAACATGGGGTTAACCCTCGAAGAGACGTTCCACTATGTCACGCAAGGATTAAAGCGTGCGGGGCGCGATTTTGGAACGAGATTCGGTGTTATTGCCATTTGTATGCGGAATCATCCTTGTGCAGATAATTTGGAAGTCATCGAAGCAGCCGCCAAGTTCATAGGGAAGGGCGTTGTTGCTGTTGATTTGGCTGGCGACGAGGCGAATTATCCGCCTGAGTTTTTCCGAGAAGTGTTCGCTAGATCACATAAGCTGGGCATTCCTGTTACCATTCATGCCGGTGAGGCAGCGGGTGCGGTTAACGTCTACGAGGCGGTCACGCATTTAGGGGCAACCCGAATCGGGCATGGGGTAAGACTTCGGGAGAATGCCGCTATTCTGGCATTGATCAAAGATCGCCGCATTCCATTGGAAATGTGTCCGATCTCCAATATCCAAACGAAAGCTGTGGCTTCGTGGGAGGCTTATCCGATCCGGGAGTACTTGGATCAAGGTTTGATCGTAACAATCAACACCGATAATCCTAGTGTCTCGGGAACCGATATTACGAAAGAGTATCGCACGATCGCTGATCGATTCGCTTTTACAACACCAGAACTAGTGAAGTTGATCATGAATGGTGTGGAGGCTGCTTTTATGGAAGAACACGATAAAGGGATATTCAGACAAGAGATGGAAGCTGAGCTTACGAGCTTAGGTGTGTATAATTAGATAAAGGTGGAAGAGGATCTGTTGCGATTACGCAGCAGATTTTTTTGTTCAAGGGGATCCTTGTTATGCTAAAATAAGGGATATTTTCAAATCCTTGCGGTCGGAGGTGTAAGGGTCATGGAGTATTATAAGCAACTTAGACAGTTCGTAGGGCATCATCCGATCATTTTGCCTGGAGCCGTCGTGATCTTGGTTAATGATACGGGACAGGTTCTCCTACAACAAAGACCGAATGAGACCTGGGGGTTGCCAGGAGGACTTATGGACTTGGGAGAGTCTTTAGAAGACACAGCTCGACGTGAATTTTTTGAAGAAACAGGTCTGACAGTGGGGGACTTAGCATTAGTAGGCGTGTTTTCTGGCGCTCAGTATCATTACACGCTTTCCAATGGAGATGAATTTTACGCAGTAACGACGGCCTATATGGCTAGCGAAGCTACAGGTGAGATAGCCATGGAAACAGCTGAAACCCGAGATTTGCAATACTTTGATTTGCACGATCTACCGGAGACGATGGGTCAAGTATACAGGGATAGTATAATGGCTTATCTACAAAGTGTATCAAAAAGATAGGAGGCGAACATCGTAATGATTTCATATGTGATCGTTCTTGTCTATGTTTTGTACATGGTATTTAAGAGTTACAGATCTAGTAAAGCTAAGAAACAGATTGGGACCGTTACGCTTGTTGGCTATAGTGACTACAAAAAAATATTCATTACGCTGCTGAATTTATTTTTCTTACCCTTTATTGTCACGCTAGATAGCAATGGGAAGTATGGGGTGCTATTCCTCCTTATTCTCCTATCTGCCGTGCTGGATCGAGCGTATATTGGAGATAGAGGCATTAAGTTACATGATGAATACATTCCTAAAGAAGATATTCTGCATTACTATATGGTTGAAGGGAAAGTTAATCAGTTCGATATTTTTATTAGGGGTAAGTTAGACGTAGTAAATATTACAGTTAATAAGCGGAAATTGAAAAGGCCGTTAGAAGAAATGTTGGCAGAATGGAAGACGATGGTGTAGCATCATCGTATACAAATATATGTTTAAAAGGGGTCTCATTCTCATTATGAAAAAATTAGTTATTTCTGCTTTGTTCATTTCGACACTTGGGCTTGGTGTAGGTGTAGGCGGGTATGCCGCTGCGAACATCGAGCAAATTCAGGCATTTCTTAATCACGAGATTAAGTTTACGCTGAATGGAAAATCGTGGACGCCAACAGATTCTGATGGCAAGGTCATAAGCCCGATTATTTATGAAGGTTCCTCTTATGTTCCTTTGCGAGCGGTAGGTGAGTCGGCTGGACTCATGGTGGATTGGGATCAAGCGAGTAAAACGATCATTTTACAAAACAAAACTGCTGGTGTAAGCACGTCGGAAGGTGTTCCATATAAAGATGCAAAGGATTATGGCAGCGCTCCAACGCAGACGCCAGTCCCTACGCCGAAACCAACACCTCCACCTGTGAATACAGCGCCTTCACAAGCGAATGATTTAGAAACAACCTATTCTACTTTTAATGTTCATACGAATACCAAAACGGCTGAATACAAGGCGGAAATGGAGGAGGCTGCGCGAGAGGGTGCTGTTTATTTAACCGAATTACCGTATTCGAAAATCGTGGGCTCTAACGTGTTGAAGCGCGTTCGCATCGATGCAAGTTCCGTCGATTCCGAAGTGTACCCGTTGCAAAGAGAGGGCAAGCTATACGCACATGGGATCGGTGCCAAATTAGATGGACAACACGCACGGCAATCCATTACCTATGATTTAGGTGGAAGCTATAAAACTTTTGCATTCAACTATACCTTTGATGATAAAAATGGAAATTTCAACCGTCCGGCGAAAATAACGGTGTACGGTGATGGAAAGCTGCTGGCAACCAAAACAGATTTCATGGTGAGTAATGGCAAACTCCCTTATGAAATTATGGATATTAGCGGTGTGAAGCAGCTTCAAATTGATTTTGAGCTTACCCTATACGAAGGAAAAGAGAATAGCTACGTTTCCGTACTTGCCATCTATAAGCCTAAGCTTTTCAAAAATTAGTTGTTTATACGCGAGGAAGGCTGTTAAGGGAACGTGGTTCTGCTATTTCGGCAAAAACAGCCGCTTTCGGGTCGAAAGGGAACATCAGTACGCTATTTTACTCCGAAACGTGGATTATAGCCGGAAAGCAGGGGGATAGAGGAACCACGTTCCCTTCGGCAATGAAAACTGCCTATTTTCATCAAATAGCGGATCCTCGTTCCTCTTGGCTGTCGTGCAAAGTTCTAAGACAATGAAATAGCAAGGCTATGAACCTAGTAAGGCTAAACCGGATAAAAGAAAGGCATACCTTATGGATACTTACATCATTACGGGCGGGTCCAAAGGCCTCGGCGCTGCCATCATCCGGCAGCTGCTCGAGCAAGGCGCTGCGGTTCACTGCATTTCCCGCAGCGAGAACGAGACCTTGCGCCAAGAGGCGCTGCGCATGGAAGGTCAGCTGACCTTCCATGCTTACGACTTGGCGCAAACCGAAGGCATCGATTCGCTCATGGAGCGAATCCTCGCGAAACCGGATGGCGTGGCTTCCGTCACGCTCATCAACAATGCGGGCATGATAGAGCCGATTGTCTCGATCGGCCGAGCAGCCCCAGACGACCTGCAGCGCAGCCTGCAGGTCAATCTCGTCGCACCCGCGGTGCTGACGAACAGCTTCATTCGGCTCACGCAGGCGTGGCCGATGGTGAAGCGGGTCGTCGGGATCTCCTCGGGCGCGGGGCGCAAGCCCTACCCTGGCTGGGGTGCCTACTGCACCGCCAAGGCCGGGCTGGATATGCTGACGCGCTGCGTTGGCGTCGAGCAGTTGAAACAGCCACACCCGGTGCTGATCTGCAGCGTGGCTCCGGGTGTGGTGGACACCGATATGCAGCGGGAGATTCGCGCTGCCTCGGAAGAGGACTTCCCGCAGGTGGGGCGGTTCGTCCAGCTTCAAGAGCAGGGGGAGCTGCGCTCCCCTGAAGATACCGCCAAGCAGCTGTTGCACCTGCTGCAAGCGAATGCGTTCGAACAAGGCGAGGTCGCCGACTTGCGTACGAAAGAGCCCGTGTCGTAATCCGACACGGGCTCTTTTATCACAAAGATCTATTGAATGCTGCCGCTAACCTTGCCACCAGACGAAAGTTCCGAAGTACAGAACTTACAGCGTGATGCTTGTGCTGGAATTTCAGATAAGCAATGAGGACAATCTTTGGTTGTAACTGCTTTTTCCTTCGGTGCTTCCTTCTTGCGGAACTTGCCGATTTGACGAACAACCATGAAGATAACGAATGCCACGATCAAGAAATCCAAGAAAGTTGATAGGAATTGTCCGTATCTAAAGACTGCAGTGCTCTTAGCGGCTTCCTCAAATGTCTCGTAATGTTTCCCATCCAAAGCAACATACAAGTCATTGAAATTCACTTTGCCAATGAGCAAACCAACGAGCGGCATAACCAAATCATTTACAATGGACGTAATGACTTTACCGAAAGCCCCTCCGATAATAACCCCGACTGCAAGGTCGAGCATGTTTCCTTTGAATGCAAAATCTTTGAATTCTTTTAGCATGATGTACCCCCAAGAGACTATAATTGATAGCATTGTACCATAGTTGATAGAGACCAAACAAATAAGCTCCCATCAGCTAAGGTGATATTTTATCTATAAGTAGGGGAGCTTCATCTACCAGATTTCTAGGCCTTCACTGCGACAATTTCCTTCAAAGCCTGAACAAGTACGGCATTCTCTTCGGAAGTTCCAATCGAAATTCGAACATGATTAGGAAGATTCCAACCTCCGCCATATCGAACAATAACTCCGCGACTCATCAAATTATCATAAATGGATTTAGCTTGTGTTCCTAGATCGACGAGTACGAAATTACTCATGCTTGGCGTGAAAGGGATAGCTAGTGTACGCAATTCGGTGTAAAGTTCATCCCGTACCTTCACATTATTCGTACGTGTTGCTTCAAGATGCTGATCATCCTTGAGTGCGGCTATAGCGCCAACTTGTGCTAGCGTGTTCACGTTGAAAGGTTCTTTGACCTGGCGAATCCGCTGCAGAATACCTGCATCTGCGATGCCATATCCCACACGTATGCCCGCTAAGCCATAGATTTTAGAAAAGGTTTGCAACACAACAACAGGATAGCCTTCTCGTACTAGCGCAAGTCCATCGCAATAATCATCAGCTGTAACGAAATGGCTATACGCACCATCGAAGATGACTAGCACATGTGAAGGTAAGCTCTTTACAAGTCGGTGCAAGTCCGTTTTGGTCATATAAGTACCCGTCGGATTGTTCGGTGAACAAATATAGAGCATTTTCGTGCGTTCAGTGACAGCCTCGAGAATAGCTTCTACTTCATAGCGATAGTTCTCCCCGAGTGGCACGTTAATGATGCTAGCCCCAAGCAAGTTGGCTCCGAATTCGTACTCGCTAAATGTTGGTGAGGGCACGATGACTTCATCGCCAGGCTCCAAGTAGGTTTCAGAGAGTAGCGTAATCAGTTCATCACCACCGTTAGTAACAAGGACTTGATCAGGCGAGAATCCGCGTTTTTCTGCAATAGCTTCTCTAAGATTTACGGTCTCTGCATCGGGATAGCGATGAATGTCAGTTAAATAAGCTTGTATTGCCTCAAGAGCGAGAGGGGAGGGACCTAATGGGTTTTCATTGGATGCTAATTTGGTAACGGATGTTAGCCCGAATTCACGTTGAACCTCCCAGATGGGTTTGCCGGGCGTGTATGGCTTCATTCGTGATAAAATGCTGCGTGGATTAATATTTTCAACACCTGGACCTTTCATATAAAACACTCCTTATTGTCGTATTTACTTTATTTAGATAATACATTAACTTGGTAAAGTAGTAAAGTGAAAAGTTTGCATACCAGTTAATGGTTGTTTGGTATATGATACATCTATTAGGCGTTGATCTGTAGAAGGGGTGGCAGTGGATTGAGGCAAATGAGATTCGGTATACGTGCCAAAATTATGATTGGATATGCGTTCATCATTTTCTGCTTAACCCTGTCTTTTGTGCTTGTTAATCAACAGTTAGCTGCCATGCAGCGAGATCGCAATTATGTCATTGAGCATGATTTCGCCGTCAATAGAGAGGCGAATCTTCTTGAGAAATATGTCATGGATATGGAAAATGGGCAAAGAGGCTACTTACTCACAGGCGAAGTTAAATATTTAGAACCTTATACGACCGGGCAGACCAAGTGGAGAGATTCCTTCAATCAACTGAAAGAGCTAACGAGTGATACACCAGTCCAGGAGAAAAATTTAATCGCGCTCAAGGAAACTATCGAGAATTGGCTTATACAAACAGGCGGGACCATGCCGACCATGAGAAATGGTCTTGAGAATGAGAGTTATTTTAATTTTACCTTCTTTATTACTCATCAAAATATTCTAGATATTCGTTCGCAATTGAGTCGATTTCGCAGTCTTGAAATGGGATTCGTGAAGGAGCGAGCGGCACACCTTGATGCGCAAAATAAAATGTTGACCAACTCCTTATTCGTCATGTTGGGATTGGTGCTCATCTTTTCGCTGCTAGCAGCGTTAGTTATTTCGAGATCCATTGTCGGGACGATCAAACAGGTTACCAAGAGCATCATCAAGCTGAGCTCCATGAAGCGGGATCGTTCCAAGCGTATTCATGTCACAATGAATGATGAAGTGAAGGATCTGGCCGACGCAACCAATGCGTTGCTAGAGAGCCAAGAAGAAATCGAGTGGCAGCAGCGGAAGTTGACAGAGGTTGTCCATATGCTGCAAGGTATTTCCGATTTGGAAACGCTGGGGACGTGCTTTATTCGTAAATCAGCAGAATTATTTGGAGCTTCCTTCGGCGTTTTCTACATTCGAAGCGTACATGAATCCAAGGCTGGCATGATGAGGCTGGCGGCCTATGCGGCGATGGAGGAAAGTGCTGAAGCAGGTAAACCTTTTTTTCATATTGGGGAAGGCTTGATTGGTCAATGTGCGATTGAGAAGCGAATTGTACATCTCACACATGTCCCTGAAACGTATATCCGTTTAAAATCAGGACTGGGGTCAGCGAGTGCGCAAAGTGTTCTCATCGTTCCGATTATCCATAATCAAGAAGTCATCGCCATTATGGAGCTGGCTTCTTTTGATAAATTTACGTCGCTTCAACTGAGTCTGATGGATGACATCTTAGAGGTGTTAGGAACAATCGTACACAGCGTGCAAACGCGTGTTGAGGTAGAGCGTCTTCTTCGAGAGTATCAGGTGATGACCGAGGAACTTCAAAGTCAACAAGAAGAATTGTATCGGACCAATGAACAGCTAGAGGAAAGAAATCGCTATGCGGATGAAAGGTCGAGGGAGCTTGAGTACATGAAAGTCTCCTTTGAAGAGCATGCCATTCAGCTGGAACTGAGCTCGCGGTATAAATCGGAATTCTTGGCGAACATGTCTCACGAGCTGCGAACGCCGCTTAACAGTATATTGATTCTTTCTCAGATGCTTCAGGAAAACAATAGCAAAACCTTAACGCATGATGAGCAAGAGTATGCCCGTGTTATTCATTCTTCGGGAAATGATCTACTGCTCCTTATCAATGATATCTTGGATTTATCCAAAGTTGAAGCGGGTAAATTGGATATTCATATCGGTGAGTTACGTGTGGACTGGCTCCCCGAGCTCTTGCTAAGTCAGTTCGAGAAGGTCGCAGAACAACGCAAACTAACATTCCGGATCGAGATGGATGCTCAAATGCCGAAGATCTTCAATACGGATGAACAGAGACTCAGCCAAATTCTCAAAAATTTGCTTTCTAATGCATTTAAATTCACGCATGAAGGCTCTATTCACGTGGAATTTCGCATGTGCAGCGTGGAACAAATTGTGGAACTACTGCCTTCGGCCATGCACAGGCAGGTTATGGCAGTTTCCGTTAAGGATACGGGTATAGGTATTCCAACTGACAAGCAAGAAGTCATCTTCGAGCCCTTCCTTCAGGCCGATGGCACAACGAATCGGAAGTATGGAGGGACAGGGCTAGGGTTATCGATTAGTCGGGAATTAGCCAGACTTCTTGGAGGTTGTATCCTGATGCAGAGCGTGGAAGGCGAAGGAAGTACATTTACGTTATATGTGCCTTCGCTGCCTCCTTTAATTGGGGGAACTAACGCCACGCATAAGGAAGTAGCGGCAGCAACTGCTAACACGATCAGTGACTATATCATTCGAGAAAACGGTAAAACCATTTCTGCACGCGAGGATGGCGACGGCAATCGATTTAAGGATAGAAAAGTTCTGGTTGTTGATGATGACGTGCGTAACGTATTTGCCCTTTGTAATGCATTTGAACAAGAAGGAATTATCGTGAGTGTTGCTCAGAATGGACAAGAATGCTTAGAGCTATTGGGGAAGGATCCTAGTATTGAGCTTATTCTCATGGATATTATGATGCCGGTGATGGATGGCTATGAGGCGATGCGGCTCATTAGGAAAAATAATCAATATGCTGATGTTCCGATCATTGCACTTACGGCCAAAGCTATGAAACAGGACAGAGAAATCTGCTTGCAGGCCGGAGCATCTGACTATATTAGCAAGCCGCTGCATATGAGCCAACTTCTATCGCTTATGCATGTTTGGCTTAGTAAATAAATCAGAAAGACCTTTAACTACCTCCCGATGATGGAAGTAGTCAAAGGTCTTTTGTGTTAATGGACATCGCGTTCTGTAGATACTTCAAAATGATAAATCGTGTTGCGCGTCAATACACGGAAATCCAGTCCGTCTTGATCAATCGCTTGCACACGTGTTGTTTTGAATGGTGTATGTTGCCGAACCCCTGATAACGTCATTGGACATCCTACCTCGGTGGGGTTCACTTCACGAAATGTTTGCCCTTGAATCTCATCGAAATCGAATCGATCTGACCGATGTTTCGGCGTAATCCCATCCACCTCATAGATTTGCAGCAGCTTTAACAACCTCATTATGGCCCCTCCCGTCCGTGGCATTCGTTTTCATTATACACGGACACCTCATATTTGGCGAAGTCTACAAACCTAACATAAACCTAAAGAAGTCTTCATACTTTCCTAGCTTCCAAAATATACAATTGTTCTATCTGAACCGGGGGTGTTGCGAGTGCTGCACACGAAAGTGATCATTGGGGAAAAAGAAGTGCTTATTTTTTTCGAATCCATGTACCAAGAATATTCATACCGAGCGGTTGAAGCGATAACAAAACATTTAAATAATGCTCAGATCAGAGAAGTATTTGATAATCTGGGATTAGTACATACAACCAATACAGAAGTAACGCTCTTCTCGTTAAATGGAGAGATGGAGACAATTCCGATGTATTGATCACGGTCTAGCCCTTTCCTTTATTTTTAGCTAAAATGAAGGGATTAGAACAAGGAGGCAGATACATATGACCGTTATGAAATTAGAGCACGTAGGCGTCATGGTAGCAAACTTAGAAGCATCTATTGCATTTTATGTTACTGTAATCGGACTTAAGCACAAAGGAACGTTACTCCATACGAATGGCGTTATCCGGCTTGGTTTTCTTGGCTTTGAAGCCTCAAATGAAACAGAAGTTGAATTGATTGAAGGCTATAATGCGAAATTGCCACAAGAAGGCAAAGTGCATCACTTGGCTTTTACCGTAGATGATATCGATGTTGAATTCGCAAGAATTCAAGCTTTAGAAGTTGAGCAATTGGATGCGGAAATTACAACACTTCCGAACGGTTCTAAGTATTTCTTCTTTAATGGACTAGATGGGGAGCGAATTGAATTCTTTCAATCGACACGTGGATAGGTTTAACATTTAATAGATACGGGCATCCTTTTACTAGAGTGATAGATTCTAGTAAAGAGGTGCTTTTTTCATGTCAAAGCGTTGGACACAAATAATAATAGGCATCACGATACTAGGTTTATTCTTCGGCTGGATACGTCATGTGGATGCACAGGCAGAACAAGATGCACAGTTATTACTCAGTGTGGCAAAGCCCTATATGCAATCGAATGAACATATTACCTTCAAATATACAGGCTATTTCGGTACATGTGACGGTGTGGATGCCAAAGTGATGGATGCGGGTGAACGTTTATCCAACAAGCTTGGCTTTCAATCTCATACGTCGAATGAATCCATATCTTTAAAAAGCGGTATCTATACGGTTAAGTCAGAAGTTGCTGAAAGCGCGGTCGTGACATTAACCGTTGCTAGTCCAGTGGGACAGTCGGCTTGTTATGCTGTAGTACGATTAGATGCGCCAGGTAGTGCAGACCAATCCCAGCTTCTGAAATGGCAGGAGCAAGTGACCGCGCAATTAACCGAACAGGGCATTCAAGGTATGTGGAACGTGATGATACAAGGGAATGCTGCTGAAGCCATAAGCATATCGAATGACCCTAAGGAGTTCCTATCTGAGTTAGTTCAAGCTTATAAAGGAAAGGTTGTTGAGCGCTACGAAGATGGCACTACCTTCAGTGCATCAGTGGTATCATCTGAATTCGAAGCTTCAATACGAAGCGGCAGTCAAAAGGTGAATGTCCAAATCGCACTTCATCTAGATACGACTTCGGGCCTCTGGCGCTTAACGATTGGAACACCGATTATTACAATGGAATACTAAACCGAGAAAAAGGGTGCAGGATGCATTCTTTTTTTTTTGCGTGCACTTGTAGGAACAATTCGAAACAATTGCAATAGTGGAACTTTTCCAAAGGGGTTGTAATTGATTTCTAGGCATGGTACATTAGTCCTCGTTGTTCTGAAGCAAATAACCACGACAAGCGAAATCGAAGTGGACTTGCTTTCAAGCGATGAGGTATGGTAAGATGACTTTCCGACAGATGCTGACATAAATTGACGAGAAAAAAGTGCTTGCAATTGAGAAACGATCTGTGGTATATTACATCTCGCTGCTCCGGTAACACGGCAGTGA
>NZ_WHNY01000068.1 GCF_013141695.1 Paenibacillus plantarum | reverse complement strand
CCGATCGGAACGGATAAAGAGGGGAATGAAATTACGCTGATTGACATCCTTGGCAGTGAGGCAGATGACGTAGTCGATGCTGTTCAGCTCAAGATTGAGAAGTCGAAGATTTATAAAAACTTGGAGATTTTGGACGATCGTGAGAAGGAAGTCGTGGTTGGACGGTTCGGGTTGGAACTTGGTGGTGAGGAACGGACGCAGCGGGAGATCGCGAAAGAACTGGGGATCAGTCGCTCCTATGTGTCGCGGATTGAGAAAAGGGCGCTTATGAAGCTGTATCATGAGTTTTATAAGGCGAAGCGGTAATACGTTAGGTTGAGAATCGCATTCTTCATTTATTTGGTTTCAGATAATGGAGGCGAAGACAATGACAGCCTTAATCCTAATTGAGCATGTTAGTAAATTCTATCACATGGGCGGGGAGACAATCCGCGCCCTAGATGACATTTCGTTAGACATCGCGCAAGGTGAATTTGTAGCCATTATGGGACCGTCAGGCTCTGGAAAGTCCACGCTGATGAACATCATCGGCTGTTTGGACGTTTCGGACGAAGGGGTTTACACACTTGACGGGAAGCAGATTCACGCCTTAAAAGATGCACAATTGGCCGAGATTCGTAATCGGAAGATCGGGTTTGTTTTTCAGAGCTTTAACTTACTGCCTAGGTTAAACGCATATGAAAATGTGGAGTTACCATTGATCTATCGCGGATTATCGAGAAAGCAACGTGAGCCGTTGGTCTTACAAGCATTGGAAGCGGTTGATCTGCTGGATCGTCGGAAGCATATGCCTTCTGAATTATCCGGCGGCCAGCAGCAGCGCGTGGCGATTGCAAGGACGTTAGCTGGCGATCCACCGATTATTTTGGCGGATGAGCCAACGGGGGCTTTGGACTCGAAGACAGGCGTGGAGATCATGGATATTTTCAGACAGCTGAATGAGCGGGGGCGGACGATTATTGTGATTACGCATGATCGGCAGGTTGCGGAGCAGGCGAAGCGGGTTGTGAGGTTTCGGGATGGAAGGTTAGTTAATTGAAATGCACAGTATGTGTAACAATGAAAAGCCTTACGAGAAAAGTCGTAAGGCTTTTGTTATGTTAATAATAAAAAATAATAAATAGTGGGCATTGTGGGAGATTTGTTTATTTTAGAAGACTGAACCTTGTTGTTTTGAGAGAAAGTTCACATATTACATCATCCGATACTCTTCCGGTGTTCGTCCAGTTAATTTTTTGAAGACCCGGAAAAAGTATTTTGGATTGTTAAAACCTAATGATTTTGCGATTTTGTATACTTTTTCCTCTGAATTCTTCAACATTAATTTGGCATTATCAATTCGAACCGAATTGACGTAATCAATGAAATTTTCCCCGGTTTTTTCTTTGAACAAGTAGCTGCAATAACTAGGGTTGATGAAGAAAAGAGATGAAATCTTCTCAAGCGTCAATTCCTTGCGATAGTTTTTTTGGATATACGTTTTGACGTTATCAATTAGGTTTTGGGAACCATAGATTTTTTTCTCTTTAAATATTTCCGCAATGTTAGGCAATACATGAAGAAAATAAGAACGTATGGTATCGATTTCAAATGAAGCTTCCATCACTGAATCAAAGCTAGCTGAGGACGAATTTTTCATGATTGAATCAAAGTATTCCGATAATACCCATCTTACTTCCTGAATTAATTTTTGAGAGCATCTTTTGATAGAAGAAAGTGTGATTAAGGGTATTTCTGTTAAAAAAGTGAAGTATTCAGATAGTAATTCTTCTACCTTTTGAATATTGCCAGCTTCAACGTGGAAGAGTAGTTCGTCTGTTTTTTCCCAATCAGGAACCGCCAATTCGGAATGTTGGTCATAGAAGCTATAGATATGGCTTGTATCGTGAATTGGTCTATCATTTAGAGCCGAGATCGATTGTTCGTAAGCTTGATGAAGCTCAATAAGTGTTGTTTGGGCTTGGCTGATACCGATAAAAAGATCTTGTGTAATATTTGCTCCACTTGCTTGAAAATATGTAGAAGCCAGTTGAGCAACAATATGCGTATCTTCGTCCTGACTGAAATAGAAAAGCAAGAGGCTAAGCTGTTCATTATGAGCATGCTTTAAATAGAGGCAGCTACGACAATTTTGAGTCAAGAATCGACCTGCAAGTTCGTGATGAGATTTGTCTGAAGCGTAGGCTGTCACGACGAAGAAGCTCTGTGCATTGAGCAGTCGATTGGAGATGTCGGATATCAATTCTGGCGCTTTATTTTTGCTGTAAAAACCAAGGGCAATATTACTTAACGTTTGGAGATCAGAATGATATTTGACACCCTCATTCTCTGCTTCCGTGGTCTCGAATTTTTGTTGATTTGCATGTTCTTGGTCGATCAAAGCAATTGCTTTTCTTAATGTATCGTGGATCTCTTCGCGGCTAAAAGGTTTTAATAAATAACCAACGACTTTGGCTGAAATGGCCTCCTGCATATATTCGAAATCCGTGTATCCGCTAACGACGATAATTTTTTTCTCGGGAAAGTCCAGCTGGAGAACACGAAGGAATGACTTTCCGTCCATTTCTGGCATTCTCATATCCGTGAATATGATATCTGGATTTGCTTGTTTGATTAATTCAATGGCATCGATCCCGTTATCGGCTTCGCCAGCGAAGGTGATATCCTGATCGAATGCTTGTAGCTTTTTTAGCATCCCTCGCCTGATAAGGGGTTCATCATCGACAATAATATAACTGTACATGTACGTTCCTCCATCAATCAATTTTGGGTATGCAGATCGTGACGGTGGTTCCAATGCCTGACTGGCTTTGAAGGATGAGTCCATACTCAGGCCCGTAATAAAGGGAGATTCTTGAATGAACGTTTTTTAGACCTATACTAGGTTTGTTTTTTTGACCAATTTCTGAAAACTCAGGTGGTTCAGCCAGCAAATCCCTGACTTCTTGCACTTGCCCTGGTGTCATCCCCACGCCATCATCGATAATATCAAAATAAATCTTATCCTCCATCACATATCCTCGAACAACAATTCTTCCTTTACCTCGTTTACTTTCTAAACCATGGTAGATCGCGTTTTCAATTAGTGGTTGAACAACTAACTTTAATATTTTTGAATGAATCAAGCCCTCTTGAATATCTAAGATAAATTCCATTTTTTCTTCATAGCGAATTTTTTGTATAGCTAGATAGTTATTGGCATGAGATAATTCCTCATCAATGTTAACAAGTTCACTTTTTGTCTTAATGCTATATCGAAACATGTCGCCTAACGCTTTGGTCATGGTTGCAATACTTTCAATTTCTTCAATTTCAGCAATGCTGTTGATAGACTCTAACGTGTTATAGAGAAAATGGGAGTTAATCTGAGCTTCAAGCGCTTTCATTTGCGAGTTCAAGGTTAGTAGTTTGTTCTGATAGCTGTCTTTAATATAGGCATTGATATCTCTAATCATATTGTTGTATTCCGTATATAAAATGCCGATTTCATCCATACGCTCGAGCTGTTTTTTGGTCATTACGAGTTTATGGGATTTATTCTTTCTCATGATAATACTAAGTTCGGTAACAGGTCTAGTTATTAAATTTGATAGAAAAATGGAAAGTAGAATAAAGATCACAGCGCAAGTCAACGAAATATAAGTGATTAATTGTCTAGAAGTTCCGAATTGCTTTTTTATTTCACTCAGTGAAATGGAAGAAACAACCTTCCAATTAATATCGGGAAACGACTTAATTACGGTTAGCGCCCCCGCATTGCTTTCTTGAATAATTTCGTCTGAATGATCTAAAGACTGAACCTTTGTAAGTAAATCATTCTGTAAAAATTGCCCGATTTTGTCCTCAGAATTATTAAATAAAATTTTCCCGCTGCCATTTACCAAATAAATGCTTGTAATATTGGGGAGGATATCTCTATCTAATCCTTTGAAAATGTCCAAACTGCAGTCCAACATTAGCACACCTAAAAACTGGTGTGTTTCAGTGTCGTACAGCGCTCTTGAGAATGTAATTGAAGGTTTGGCATTTAAAATGAAGTTTTTGGTATCAACATCACTAATATACAATGTTCCGTTTTTTTGAATCGTATTGAGGTACCACATATCTTGGATAGGGGAGTAACCAAGTTTCAGATCCGATCCGTTTCCATAACTTATATACTGGCCATTTGGAATGAATAAATAAATGCCATTAATGTAGCTATACCCGGAAAGAAGATTTTGGAAAATGAAGCGCATATTATTTCTGATCGTAAACAGTTCAAATTGATCCTGAATATTCGTAATTCTTTTTAGTTGATCTGCGACCGTGATAATTCCTGTTGATGAGTAATTTTGTGACTGCTGTTGAAATGTAATTGTGATTCGCTCGATATTTTGAAGAATGTTATCGACTCTCTCCACCGAACTGCTGATCGCATTCGACGAAACGAGTGACACTTGTTTGCTGACCAAATTCGTGTAGTTTCGATATGAGCCGAGTGTAACAATAAGTACGGGAATAATGGAAATGATGATAAATACGAAAAATAGCTTTGTTTTTATGCTCAAAAATGTCATATATCCCCCTTGAAATCCCAAAATCTAAAGAAAGTATACCAAAAGGTCTAGAATAAGTATACTGAGAATCCATCTATACTGAGAATGTAAACAAGAAGTACAAGAGATAACGAACAAACCTTAAGGGGGACGATTTTTTGAGACACATGAAAAAGGCATTAACGAGTGTTACGGTCATTTCAGCTTGTATGGTATTAATGAGTGGTTGCGGTAGCACATCGGGGACATCAAGCTCGAGCACCCCAAGCTCAAGTACACCAGCAGCTTCAACCGCTGCTGCTAAGAAAATTACTTTAACTATGATGGTCTCTGGTACGAAAAATGCTAGCGGAGAAGACTTTGTTCTGGACACTCTTCCAAAGCTGGTGCATCAGAAATTCCCTAACATTACGTTAGAAACACAAAAGCTTCCTGACGATCAATATAATACTTCAGTTAAGACCAAGCTAGCAGCTGGAGAAGGTCCTGATATCTTTCTAGAATTCCCAAAAATTGGAACAATGGGCGCCATCGACATGGCTAAGGCTGGATATGCTGCAGATTTATCAGATCTCACGTTCTGGAACAACATTGGTAAATCAGCAAAGGATGACATGTCCTATGAAGGTAAGCCCTATGCAGTAGCGCAAGGTATGGATATTTTGGGCACTTATTACAATAAAGATTTATTCCAAAAGGCAGGTATCACTTCTTTACCTAAAGATTGGGACGCATTCCTTGCAGATTGCCAGAAGTTAAAAGATGCAGGGGTAACACCAATCGTAATGGGTGATAAAGACAGCTGGTGGATTCAATTCGGTCTATATCAAATCGCAGCGAATACCGTTTATCCGGACGATAAAGCATTTGATACAAAGCTTCAAGCCGGGCAAGAATCACTTACAAGTCCTAAATGGGTGAAAGCGATTTCCATGTATAAGGAGTTGTACGAAAAAGGTTATATCGTTAAAAACTCCCTTGGAATTGGAAGTGCTCAAGCTAATCAAATGTTTAATGATGGCAAAGCTGCAATGGTTCTAGATGGAACTTGGGATTATTCGGCACTTACTACTAAGGGCGCTGTAGATTTCCAAAGAGGATTCTTCCCATTACCTGCGAATGAGACAGGAAAGCCGCAATGGATGGCTGCTGCAACTGCATCCGGTTACGGAATTAATGCTAAGTCTGCTAATCTTGCTGCTGCCAAAGAAATATTTAACTACTGGTTTGACGGTAAGTCTGACTTGTTCCAAGCTTGGGTGAAGTCCGGTAATTCAATTAGTTCATATAGTGGAGTCCCATTAAATCAGGAACTTTTTAAGGACGCTGTCACACAATATCAATCGGGGAATGCGATCTACTTCAGTAACCAAATGTGGCCTGCTGGTGTTGCCGAACAATTACAAGCTAAATTCTCTGAGATTATCGGTGGGAAAAGCACCACACCAGAAGAGGTAGCTAAGTCTATGCAAGAGAAGTTTAAACAAACTTGGAAAAATTAGATTGAAGTAATATTAAAATGTTTGAAGGGGGATAGTCCCAAGCTATCTCCCTTTAAATAATTGATTTAGAAGGAAGGCTCCGTGATGAACTCAAATGTGATGAAGAAAACGATGTATTTGTTTGTATTACCTGCACTAATTTTTTATTTACTCTTTTGGATAATACCTATTTTAAAAATCTTTCAATACAGCATTTCGGACTATAACGGATTCGTTCAAAAGTTTAACTACGTTGGATTAAGTAATTATAAGTCTTTAATCCATGAAGGTATTTTAGGGCTTTCGATTTCGAATACGCTGATATATACCGCAGTTTCCGTGATCTTCGGTAACATCATTGCCTTATGCCTTGCTTTTATACTGAATGCCAACATTCGAGGGAAAGGTTTCTACCGCTCTGCCGCTTATATTCCTACTTTGTTCAGTGCTATCGTTGTTGGTTTCATTTGGAGCTATGTCTATATGCCGGATGAAGGACTAATCGCTACTTTTCTGAAATTAATCGGCATCAAAGGAGTAGAGATCAATTTCTTGGGAAGCTATGGGTCGGCCCTGTATGCCATCATCGGTGTTGATATATGGAAAAATATTGGAACGAGTACGATTATTTTTCTAGCCGGCTTGCAAACCGTTCCTCACGATTTAATTGAAGCAGGGAAAATAGATGGATGCAGCTCATGGAAGTTAACGAGATTTATTAGACTTCCTTTACTTGCAACTTCGATTACAATTAACGTCACATTGAGCGTCATTAATGGTTTAAAAGCCTTTGATTATCCGTTTATCATGACAAATGGTGGACCTGGTACATCAACGAATACATTGATCTATGCTGTATATAAAATGGGGTTTGTTGATCAATTGTTCGGTAAGGCCTCGGCATTAAGTGTCATTTCGTTTGGTATGATTGTTGTCATTTCCATTTTCTTCGTACTTAAATTAAATAAACGGGAGGTGTCGGTATGATGAACCATTCCATTGTTAGGAAATCTCTGACACATATCGGCATCAGTGCGTTGTTAGCGTTAAATCTGGTTCCTTTATTGATTGTGTTATCTAGTTCTCTTCGTTCTCCAAACAATATGTCAAACCCGATTCATATGTTCACAGAATTCACCCTGCAGAGTTATCGAATTGCTTTTAATCGAATGCACTTCGGGCAAGCTTTTCTCAATAGTATCGTTCTCACAGGAGTTTCCCTTATCTTTATCGTTTTATTTACCGCTATGGCGGCATATCCAATCGCACGGATTCAATCACGCTTAAGTCGATTTTTATATCTATTCTTTCTATCAGGTCTTGTCGTTCCAGGGCAAATGGTACTAATTCCTATTATGCAAATGCTGCATACCTTGCACATACCAACTACGCAATACACTCCAATATTGATGTTTATTACTTGCAGTATTCCTTTTTCTTCTTTTCTATATACAGGCTTTATTAGAAGCAGTGTTCCTATAGAAGTTGAAGAAGCAGCTCATATAGATGGAGCTGGGTTATTCCGTAGATTTTGGACAGTGGTATTTCCGCTACTGATTCCAGTTACCGTATCTGTCGTTATTACGCAAGGTGTTTGGATATGGAATGATTATTTTTTTAACATGATATTTATTACAAAAGCAAGCCAGTCTCCATTACCACTCGCTATGTTAGGATTCCTAGGAGATCAACAGAATCCAACAGCATGGAACGTTTTATTTGCAGCATGTTTCCTTTGTGCATTACCATTGTTAGCTATATTTGCAGTTCTTCAGAAGTATTTCATCGGTGGGTTAACTGTAGGTGCTATGAAAGGCTAAATTTACAGAGGCAGGTTAAAAATTATGGGTAGAATTCAAAGGTTCGTAGATAAAGCTGATCAATTGACGCCTACTTTAATTCAGTCAACTGTGTATCCTAAGCAAATGATTGAGGTTATACAGGATTCAGAAGCGTTTCAGGGTTGGAACGCCAGAGGGATAGGCAGTGTCGATACGTTGCAACAACAAGCATTCGGTAAAGATGAGAGCTTCATTCTCGATTTTGGCGATCATCAAGTTGGCTATCTTACGTTGTCGATAAAACCAGTTGGGAGTCCTCCTGATGCACCACTTCGACTCAAACTGATTTTTGGCGAAATGCCTTGCGAGATAGGCGAATCTTTTGACGATTATGAGGGCTGGTTGAGCCGTTCCTGGCTACAAGATGAAATCATTAATATCGATATTTTACCATGCGAAATTAAGCTTCCTAGGCGTTATAGCTTCCGATATTTGAAAGTCACGGTCGTGGCGACTTCAGTGAAATATAAGGTTGCCTTTGAGGATATTCATTGTACTACGGTTACATCGGGTGATTTGTCGATAATTCCTTCACTTCCAGAAACACTCACAGATGATTTGAAAGTGATGGACCGAATCGGGATTAAGACGCTTCAAGATTGCATGCAGACCGTTTTCGAAGATGGTCCCAAGCGAGATCGGCGATTATGGATTGGTGATTTAAGGCTGCAAGCTCAAGCTAATTATCTTACGTTTCAAAATTATGACCTGGTCAAGCGCTGTCTTTATTTGTTCGGGGGCATGACTCTTGAAGGTGGTGAAGTAGGCGCGTGTTTGTTTGAAAAGCCAGAGCCTCATGTGGACGACACGCTTCTATATGATTACTCGTTGTTCTTTGTTGCAACGTTATGTGATTACTACATGGCTTCGCGTGATAGGGAAACATTGATTGATCTTTGGCCAATTGCCATGGATCAGATAAAGATTGCAGTACGTAGGCTTGATGATAGGGGGATCGTAAAAGATGATCCTTCATGGTGGTGTTTTACAGACTGGCAACCAGAACTGAATAAGCAAGGATCTGCACAAGCGATTTTGATTTATTGTTTGAAACGAGGATTAATTTTAGCTGAGGAATTAAGTCTGGCTGATTCTGCAGTTTTAATAACGGAGTATATTAGCTTGTCCACTGAAGGAGCACTAAAACATCTTTGGTGTGAAGAAAAGGGCTTCTTTGTCAGCGGCTCGGAAGAGCAAGTATCCTGGGCTACACAGATCTGGATGGTGCTTGCAGAAGTACGCGATGCTAAGGCAAACGCTAATCTTCTTGAGAAGTTATTTAATGAAAATCCGGACATAGGGTTGTCTACACCGTATAGTTATCACCATTTGATTGAAGCATTAATTCAGAGTGGCTTAAGGGATAAGGCTTTAGAGCAATTGAGAGCCTATTGGGGCGAAATGGTCAAAGACGGTGCTGATTGTTTCTGGGAGTTGTACAACCCGATGGATAAGCGATTGTCACCTTATGGTAGTAATTTGATTAATAGTTATTGTCATGCTTGGAGCTGCACGCCGACTTATTTTATAAGAAAGTATTATTAAAGTGAATAAGAGAGCCCTAATCATTTTAAATGATTAGGGCTCTCTTATTCTAAGCAGCAAAATACCACTCTAAAAGTACCTATTAATATAGTCATGGTTTTAATCAGCTGCGCAGTGCTTCGTGTTCCGATACCCTAAAATCTAAAAAAAGTACACCAAAAGGCCTAGAATAAGTATACTGACAACTCATTTATACTGAGCATGTAAACCTGAAGAGCAAGAGATAACGAACAAAATCTTAAGGGGGAACGATTCTTTTGAGACAAATGAGAAAGCGTTAACGAGTATATGGTTTTAAGTTGCACTGAATGAACCAAAATGAAAGCGTTTGCTAGTAAATGAAATAAGGAGTGATAATAGAAGATGAAAAAACTTTTGAAGTCGAAAATACTTTGTAAGCGGACTGCTACCCTTGGTATTGCACTTACATTATCTATGTCAGCGTTTTCTTCAGTAGTGTATGTACCAACTTCGGTTTCTGCAAGCAGTATTACGTTCAATAAACAAGTAGGTGGGGTCTTTGACGGTATGCCGCTATTCGACGGTAATCCAGACCACCTTAATGCTTTCGTAGATGCCTATTTCGAGTACATTGGACTAGAGGGCGCTGCTCTTTACGCAACTGGAATTCGTGACAACTATACGATGGTTATGGCTGATAATCCGAATAAGGGGAAGGTAATTCCCGGAGGGCTAGCTGCAGCAGACAACGTGTATGGGGTATCGACAGACTTTCCGGCTTTAGTCGGCTTAGGTCAATCCTGGAACAAGGACTTATTAACTGAAGTCGGTCAAGTAATGGGAAGCGAAAAGATTAGTCAAATCAACGTTAAACAAGGTGCTGCTAACATTCATAACGGCGCAAACGCTTCGAAGCCTATAGCATTCACTGCACTTTCGGATCTTCGTATCAATCCATTGAACGGCCGGTTTCCTGAAGGGTATGGAGAAGATCCTTATTTGGCAGCTACAATGGTCGATAATATGGCGGCTGGACTAGCTGGTACGAATCAAAGTAATAGCAATGATGGTTTCTGGCAACGTGCGGTTGTCGGTACGAAGCATTATTCATTATATAATGCAGAGTGGTTTCGCCAAACTTCCAGTACTGCTGCAGGCGCAAGAGCCATCTACGAATATCAGACGCCTTCAGCGTTTAAAGGCCTAGCTTCCGGTTCAGTTTCCGGTGTTATGACCTCCTTCGGACGTACCAACGGCATACCCAATATTATTTCTCCTTACATGATTCAAGGAAACAATATTGCCCGGTACGGCATGTACTCTTCACCAGATTTCAACGGTGAAGCGCATTTGTTCAACACTAGCTTTAGCAATGGATACGATACTCAATACACGCTTGATCGTAAACATGCGCTTGCACTAATGGTGCTGGCACATTCGGAATCAGTGAGAGCCAGCGGGACTGATAAAACAGATGTCGTGACACTGGCTAATGCGGTAAATGAGGGACTTTATGGTATTACTCTTAAAGATGTTCAAGAAGCGGGTAGACCTTTGGTAAACCAACTTGTCCGCATAGGTTTCTTCAACGAAGTAGATGCAAACGGAGTTCCTTTAAATTATCCGTTTGCCAGCCAGGCAAAGGATGTTTCTTCAAACTTAACAAGTTTTAATACACCGGCACACCAGCAAGTTGCCCTTCAGGCCGCTAGGGAATCAGTGGTCTTGTTGAAAAATACCGACGAGGCTTTGCCACTTATGAAAAATAAGAAAGCCGCAATAACCGGCATTTATGCAGATATGAGGATGAAGGCACAATACTCTGCGACTACGCCGAACATTACTAATTCTGGTAAAACCTCCTTGTATTCTATCTTGAATACGATCGGGGCAAGCAATGTGCAATATGCGAATGGCAGTGAGGTTGTTGCACTAAAATCCGTTCAAAACGGGAAATACTTGACAGCAGGTTCTGGAGTGGGTAGCCAACTGAATGCAAATTATTCGCCAACCGATGACCAATTTACTGATGCGCAGTTATTCGAGGATATGGACTGGGGACAGAATGCTGATAGCTTAAAGTCCAAAGTCAATGGCTTATGGGTTACAGCACCTACGTCAAACAGCGCAAGTGTAGGCAATACGGCTTCGGCTGCACTAACTTTGACGAATCCTGACTGGACAACTCTTACAACTTTAGCAACTAATAGCACCATTCCTCCGAAATTACGTATTGAAAAGAACAATGATAATACGCTTTCCCTGGTATCTAATGGTTTAGCATTCCAAACAGGTATCTTCAACGGACGATATTTAACAACAGCGGTAGATGGTAGTGTTGTTACCGATTCTGCAACAATTGGAAATATCACAAACTTCAACAACCGATCGAATGCAGTCAAGTTTGAAAAGACAATCATTAAACAAGCTGGTGCGGATGTTAGTGCCATGGCAAATACGCAAGATTATGCGCTGGTTTTCGTTGGTGCGCATCCGAGTAATAGTGCTGCTGAGGGAAGTGACCGTGCTAGCCTCTATCTAGGAGATAACGATTATAAATTGGCCCATAACGTTGCAGCAGCTTTCTCAGCCAAAAATAAAAAGACCATTGTAGTCGTGCAAACTAGCTCGCCAGTCATTCTTGAAGAGCTACAGAATGACCCTAATATTTCCGCTATTGTCACTCAGCCTTATTCCGGAGAATTCGACGCTCAGGGATTGACGGATGTTCTGTATGGCGATTACTCGCCTACTGGCAGACTCACAGCAACATGGTATAAGAATATGAACGCTCTTCCATCAATTGACAAGTATTCTATTCCTGAAGGTAACACAACAATTACGTCTTTAAGTCAATTAGATCCACGTTATGTGTCAGACATGAACAATGCCGATCCATCTGAAGCAAAACTGACCTATATGTACACAGATGCTCCAGTTACCTATCCGTTTGGGTATGGGCTTGGCTACGCTGAATTTACTTACAAAGATTTTGTTGCACCTGACGCTGCAAATAGCAAAGTGAAATTTAATGTATCAGTTGAAATCACGAACGAGGGCTCAATTCCTACTTCCGAAATCGTGCAACTTTACATTAAGAAAAACGGATCTGCCTATGGGCAGTACACACCTGGTGAAAAATTGGTATCTTATGAAAAAGTACCTCTTACTGCAGGAGAACACAAAGTAGTTACCCTTTCTGTAGATCCAAAAGATTTTGCGATTTGGGACGTTAACAAGGGCGATTATATCGTTGAAAACGGTGCTTATTCGCTTATGGTAGGCCATTCCTCTGATGATATCCGTGCTGAGAAAGTTGTCAACATCTCTGGAGAAAATGTTTCATCCTTGAAAGGAACAGATGGTTTCAATGTATTCGATCATTCGTTCGCTTCTCATGCAGTTGTTTATAATGAAGCTTCTAAAGAGCGTACATTAGAAAGCTTGAGGGCAGATAAAGTCGCAGGTGAATACTATACTGTGATGTCTAAAGAAAATGGTTCATGGACGGCTCTTCCAAACGTTGATTTTACAGGCGCTCAAAAAATTACAGCAAGAGTGGGCACTAAAGGAAGCGGAGGTACTATTACTTTGCGCGCTGACTCTCCTAGTAATCCACCTTTTGCTACTATTCAAGTACCAGTTACAGGTAAAGTGACCTACGTAATGCCCACAGCAGCCGATCAAACGGTAAATGAACTTGGCTACGTGGACGTTGAAACAGTAGTTACTAATGCACCTGTAGGACAACATACGATTTATGTTGTATTTAATGAGCCTGACCTTCGTATTGACAGTCTAAAAACTACGCAAAATGCGTTAACGATCAATAAACCGACTGAGAATAATGTACTTCCAGGCGGCAAGGTAGGAACTTCTTATAATCAACAGCTTGATCTTGGTGTAGTTGGCGGTACTGCTCCATACACATGGAGTGTTACAGGGCTTCCGCAAGGTCTAAGTTTTGACGCTCCGACGATGACGCTTACTGGTACTCCGGCAGTGGGTGCAGATACATCAAGTCCTTATACTGTTCAAATTAGTGTAACAGACTCAATTGGTGCAACGGCATCCATTAACAACTCGCTAGTTATTCTGTCGGCTTCGTCCTCATCAGCATTTTCGGCAGCCTTAACGGGTGTAAGTAGTGTCACAGCAGGCCAGGATTTTAATGTGAATTATGGCTTGGTAAACGTTACCCAAAGTGTATATGCACAGGATTTGACGGTTAACTTCAATGCATCACAGCTTCAATTGCTTGGCGTGCAATCTCTAAAGACTGGATTCGAAGTCATTGACAGTCACGAAGTAGCTCCGGGACAAGTACGCATACTTGCGTATACACAAGGTGAAGAAAACGCCATTAGTGTAAGTGGAGAACTTCTTCAATTGCAATTCAAGGCGGCAGTCTTGTCCAATACGGTCACAAGCTCCGTGTACTTATCCGATGTGTCAGTTTCCGACGATAATGGTACGCTATTACAAGTAGGACATGGTTCCACTTACAACGTGAGCATAAGTCCTGTCTCTGCTGTTGATAAAGCTGGACTGAATACTGTTATTGCTTCTGCGAATGCATCGTTAAATGAATCTTTAGAAGGTATTCTGTGGGGGCAATATCCTGTGGGTTCTAAGGCTTCTCTACAAACTTCGATCAGCGTAGCACAAGCAATTTCAAATAATGCAAATGCAACACAGAATCAAGTAGATCAAGCAATTACGCTGCTTAACAGTGCATTGCAATCTTTCATTGGTTCGATTAATACGCATGCTACTGTTGGGGATTTAGGAGTATTGTCGAAGTACTACAACAAAACATCTATTTCGGCTAACTGGAATGTGTTTAAACGCTATGATCATAATAATAACGGCAGAATAGATATTACTGATCTTGCTTATATCGCAAGACTTATTTTGAACTACTAACAGATTAGTATAGAAGTCTAGGGGGAAGGCAGATTTGCCTTCCTTCCGGCTATTTTGTACGAAGGGAAGAAGAACTTATGATTCCAAAATTACGTTCAATTAGCTTGAAACTAGCAATTATGTTGCTTTGCACATTAGCGATTATTCCTATGAAAACTGCACAAGCAGAAACAACTCCACAATTTCTTTTGACTACGACTAACGATACTTCTATTGTTGGTAACGATATTATAGTTAACCTAAACGGGTCACAGTTGAATGATTTATATGCATATGAAGTTAATTTGACCTTTGACTCCAACAAGCTTCAGTTTAAGAATGCAGTAAGCGGATTACCAGGTGGATTTTCAGTTAATCCTATTCTAGATGGGAATAAGATTCAATTAGCGCGAACGATTGTAGGGGCATCTTCGGGGTTAAACGGGGATGCTAAGCTTTATACCCTTACATTTAAAAGTATTGCTTCAGGAACCGCAGACATATCACTTTCAGGAGTGACCCTTGTGAACTCGCAGCTTGATTCTACAGAAGTTGCAACCAACGCTAAAGCAGGTGTTACAATTACCAGTGGTGGTGGTGGGGGCTATCCTTCAATTCCAGTAAGTAACGACTCAAGCACTACAATTACACTAACACCAGATATGCTCACTAAAGACGGCGATGAAAAAGTAATTGTAGAAGTATCGAAAGCAGTTAGTGTAGTAAAAGTACCACTTAACCTTTTTGAGATTAATGATCAAACCAGTTTAGTAGTTATGAAAGAAAATCTCAGTATGGAGTTTCCTGCGGGGTTGCTTTTTGAATTGAAGGGTAATATGTCAGAAGACCAGATGAGAAATAGTGTGATTTCCCTAACAATGACTCCTCTATCTACATCTGACTCTAAAAATCTGATAACGGGAGCTGGGTACTTATCTGGAGCTAACCTTAACTTAGCTAGTGAAGTATATGAGTTTAAATTGGAATTAATAAATGAAAACAACCAGTCAACTCTAATAACGAAATTCACTAAACCAATTACATTGAGGTTTAAGCTTGATCCATCCGCGAACGAGAAGCTAGTCTCTATTTATTATATTGGGGATGATGGTACACTCGAATTTATTGGAGGTAATATCAACAATGAGGAGATTGTAGCTGAAATTTATCATTTTAGTAAGTATGCAGCTATTGAGTTTAATAAACAGTTTGTCGATGTTCCAAACGATCACTGGGCAAGTGATGTGATTAAACAGTTAGCAGCTAAGCAAATTGTTAATGGTACAAGTTCAACTACTTTTGAGCCGAATAGAGAAGTGTCACGTGCTGACTTCACGGCGTTATTAGTGAGAGCATTAAAATTAACAAGTAAAGGCGACATTGCGTTCTCTGATGTAACAGAATCGGATTGGTTCTTCAACGAGGTATCAATCGCTGTTAAAGCAGGGATCGTTGAAGGGAAAACTGATTCAATATTTGATTCTGTATCTTCTATTTCACGTGAAGAAATGATTACTATGTTAATGCGTGCATATCAGATTCACCATAATGAAGCTGCTGCTCTAACTAGTAGCAATTTTATTGATGAAAATATGATTTCCTCTTGGGCATTGCCACATGTAAAAAGCGCAAAGATGTTGAACTTAGTTCAAGGTCGTGAAGGAAATTTATTTGTACCTCATGGAGTTGGTTACAGAGCCGAGGCTGCACAGATGATTTACAATTTAATGAATGTATTAGAAAAGAAGTAGTTTCAAAGTGCGAAGCACCAATAGATCTAAATTGTTTTATTATTAAATAATGAAATATTGAAGATTTTTTTGTAGGCTATGATATTAGTACTGGAACCTGAACTTTGCCGGGAGTTATTAAAGTTTTGAAGTAACAAATTAAGTTATCAAATTAAATAGGAGTTCACTTTCGGGTGAACTCCTATTTAATTATGTGTATGGAGGCAGGAATTCACTAAGTTCCCTATGGAATAAGCGAATTCATTTGTTTTTGCGAGCGCGGCTAGCTTCTGCTCCAAATGATTGAGTGAAGGTCAAGTATGGTAAAAGGGAACTCGTTTGAATGTTACTAACATTAAGGTGGATAGCATAGTTAAATCACTATTTACCTTGCTTTGTGTTCACATCCTCAAAAAATTCGACAACACCGGAGAAGATTTGGAAGACCTGATCTCCATCGGGACGATTGGACTGATCAAAGCTATCGAGTCCTTCTCCCCGAACAAAGGGACAAAACTGGCGACTTTTGCGGCGCGTTGTATTGAGAATGAGATCTTGATGCATCTGCGCTCACTGAAGAAGACGCGCAAAGATGTATCTTTGCATGACCCGATCGGAACGGATAAAGAGGGGAATGAAATTACGCTGATTGACATCCTTGGCAGTGA
>NZ_WHNY01000067.1 GCF_013141695.1 Paenibacillus plantarum | reverse complement strand
TAACAGCTTCACGGTTCATTAGATATCAGGTAAAATAGGAAAAGCGCATGGTATCGTTGATCGAGCCCATAAACGTCAAAAACTGGGGGTTTGAAGTGTTGAAAAATCATATACGAGTAAATGGAAGATTGCTTCAAACCAACAAGAAGTTTTCCGCTTTAAAGCTGAGACAAAAAGAGTGGATAGCTTCTTTACTCAGAAGTAAGACGATCTCTCTGATACTCGAGCATCAACGACAATTAAAACGTCCAGAACGCGAACGGATATTACAGGAGACTTTAATTGCAATAGAGCAAAAGGGAATTTGGATACCTGATTGCGAAGTCCGTAGTTATTATGACAGCAAGATTCAGCGATACTATAAGTCATTTTACAAACAACAGGCATTATCTGAAGATAATTCTACTTCCTATTGAAAATGGAAAACTACCTACAAGATTGCCGATCGGTTAAGGCAGCTATTATTGATCGCCAAATACTATTTTGCTAATTAATACAGCCAGGCTGCCGATTACCGGCAGCCTGGCTTGACTTGTTGTACTATCGTTTCCGTAAGTTTAGTCTTCGAGTTTTTTAATATAATTCTTTTGATTCTTTGTAAAAATATAGCCTCGTCTCTCATAGAACCCGTGAGCATGAATTCGACTTGGGTGGGATAACAGTTTTATTCCAGAATATCCACTGTCCTTTCCCCATTGTTCCAGGTGATCAATCAAGATACTGCCTATACCCTGATTCCTGTAACTTTCTTTAACAACAAATCCTAGAACATTTATTAAGGAGTCGGAAAAAAGTAACTCATACGGGCTTCCATGAATATATCCTATTACCTCGGTGTCTTGTTCGTAAACAAAGATGATATCTCTAGTTTTCTTTGTAATGATTTCAATCTTCGCTCTTACTCTCTCTTGTAGCCATGGCAAAAGAAGGACAAACATTCTCCATAGATAAAGCACAACTGTCATAGGCATCGACATTGCCAAGGAGAAACATGCAGCACAAGCCATTAATTTTCGAGGTGTTGTCCTCACCAAGCGCCCTATTCTATTTTCGTATGACCTTGCTGGATATGAGCATTTAGAACAAAGTATTCGGAAATTACAGAAGATGCACGGCATGAATGACGTCGATGTGGGATTGGAGAGCACCGGTCACTACTGGTTCAATATTGCCAACTGGTTGGTGGATCAAGGCATTGATGTGGCAACCCTGACACGTAAATTGGCTCATTCGCAGGATCTCACAAAGAAAGCACGGAGTACCGAGATTTTTACGCTTTAGGGCATAGACCCGTTCCGTTAACGTTGATCGGACTCCACACCTTGGATAGATAGGACGAAGGAATGTGAGGGCAAAGACCCGTCGAGATTTGGGAGAGTAAATCCCCAAGGACCTTGTGGAGAGAAGCGTGCAGCATAACATCTTTATGGAAGATGTTGTAAACACATCAGCACCTTCTGTTCCCGCATGCGCTCTAACGGAACTACCTGCCCCACAAGACCCAAACAACTGAACTCCTATTTACCATGCATATTGAAATCCTGCGAATGAGCGAGCATTCGTGAGAAAATCCTTATTCTATGAGGGAGCTTAACGCTAACGCCAGTCTAATACTTTATTTTCCGAGTTTATCAAGAGCAAATTTTATAAAAATCAATAAATATAAGCTATTTCACATATTATCCATGATTAATATGTTCGAATAGTTTTTTTGAATTTGCGTATTCAACTAAAGTTATCCTTTAATTGAACTGCGGTAAGTAACGCTGTAACAAATGGCGCTGGCATTTATAAAAGGCCATCCTTAAATGGGATGGCCAACTACATTTGTTGAGCAATGAACAGATCAATTCTCATCACGAACTCGCCGTAACTTCCGGAGTAGTTCATAGAAAGGACGATTCCCTTTAAATATGCCTACTAATTCGGCACCAGCTAAAGTTAACAGGGCAATTATTAATAACAACATAACGAGAGTGATAGCAGATGTGGATGCTTTTGTCAGTAAAATGGCACACATACCAAGGAATGATGAGATGCCAAATAAAATGTACACCGTGCTACGACGACTAACCCCAATGTCTGTCAGTCTGTGATGAACATGTCCACGATCTGCCTCATATAGTGGACGACCTTGAATACCACGGCGCGTCATCGCAAGGAGGGTATCTAATAGCGGAACACCTAATATTAATAATGGAATGATAAAAGAAACGAAAACAGCTTGTTTGAAACCAAGTATTGATATAACAGCCAGTACAAATCCAAGAAATGCGGAGCCAGATTCACCCATAAAAATTGAAGCAGGTTCAGAGTTGAAAATATAGAAACCTGCTAAGCTTCCAAGCAAGGTTGCACTTAATATCAGTACTATCATATTTCCAGTTAACCCTGCAATAATACAAAGAGTAATACATGAAATCCCCGCGATCCCAGTGGCCAGACCGTCCAAACCATCTATCCAATTAAGGGCATTGATTAAACCCACAATCCATAAGACTGTTAATAATATTGAAAACCATCCTGGGAAATAAATATCTTGAGCAAATGGAATATGTACTTGGTCAACTGTGAAACCCGATAAGGCTACTGTCACGGCAGATAGAATTTGGCCAAGCAATTTCCACTTAGCGGACAAAGTGTAAACATCATCAAGCACACCTACTATTTCAATAATAAATGCTGAAACTAGTAACCCCCAAAAAGCGGGAAGTGACGGAATTATCTTAGGATACATAATAGAAACTGATGATATAAAGGAAATGAATATAGCTAGTCCCCCTAATCGAGGCATAATTGTACTATGCATTGTACGATGATTCGGAACAGCTACAGCACCTATCGCAATTGAAATTCGTCTTATTAAAGGTATTATTAGTACTAACATTATTCCTGAAATAATAAAACCGATTAGTGGTGAAACAAACATGCAATACCATCTCCTAGAATAGAATAATGCAGAATTCCCATTTTTTATAATACCATTTTCCAAGTTGCATGTGAAAGATTAATATGATTCATGATCAATCGACACAACATTGCAACAGGCTGCCGACCCGGCAGCCTGTTGTTATTATGCTAGCGCTCTGCGTCAGCTTTAACACTCTTACCGTATACCGACTAATTGTTGGACAACGTTATCGTCTGTATGCCGGATCCGCCGGAAGTAGCAACGAGAATCCCCTCGTCGGACGTAAGCACGCGCGAAATCGGATCCGTCACTTTCAACTGCAGGCGGCCTGAACTGTCCAGCAGTACGACACCGTAATCTTCCTTTTCGCCAAGCCGGCAGATGAGTTGATTGTTCAGAACTTGCACTTCGGAGACTGGCGTTGTCCATACGAGCTGGTCTTCTCTGTTCGGATCGGCCTGGTATAGATCGAATTGGTTCGTTTCCTTCTTGGTTGTGTAATATACGTTGCCATCAATGCTGTCAAACCATGACACAGAATGGTCGGACAGTTCCATTTCGCCCGTCCCGTCCAACGTAGACGAATATAATGCTTTGTCCTTGTCTTTTACATAGTATAGCTTGTTATTGATAATTCGGAACCAGTTGACACTTGTGTCGACAATCATTGTACTTTTATTCGTCTTCAAGTTGATTTTGTAAATTTTATTTGCGTCTGTTTGACCTCGTGAAGCCAGTACGTACACATCATCTCCAATAACGGTTGTGGAGGAATCCGCGCCATATCCTTCGCCGCCACCGTTGTAAGTAGCATGTACACCGTATTTCACGCCGGGATCTCCGACATTCTTACGGTTTGTTTCACTCCCCCCTGGTGGTAACAAATACAAGTTGCCACCTTCGAACGCCGAAGCACCGAGAAGAGTAACCAACGTTCCGTAAGACGTGTCACGGAAGTCCAAGTATCCTTTGTGTATCAGATCCGCTTTCCCGTCGTCACCGATTTTCACGAACTCATCGTGTCCCATGATAGCTCCGCCGAGGTGATAGGTAAACCAAAGCGTGTTGTTACGGATTTGAAAGGATAAATTCTTTTGCAGTCCATATGCGGTATCGATATTATAGAAATAAATCTCTTCCTTGTCGGACGGTTGCTTCACGGGAGCACGATATACATGGTTCGTCGTACCTGTCGTTTCTACAAAATAATAATACCCATTGT
The DNA here is from genome assembly GCF_013141695.1 of Paenibacillus plantarum. Taxonomy (GTDB): domain Bacteria; phylum Bacillota; class Bacilli; order Paenibacillales; family NBRC-103111; genus Paenibacillus_E; species Paenibacillus_E plantarum. The sequence continues at coordinate 749,378 of NZ_WHNY01000067.1, read as the reverse complement.
ACAGGGCGACATCGTTCTCCTCGGCATACACGGGCAACTCGGCCATTTGTATCTGCGGGTTATGGGACGTGATGCTAAGACCGTCCACCGTATCCCAAATGTAGTCCCAGCTAAACTGGTCATGCGCGAACCTCCAGGTAAGGGGGAAGTACGTCACGTCCCGGAAGCTGAGGAGGGGATACTCCTCCTTAGCGTTGTCGATGACCTGACCGTTCACGGTAATGGCCGACGCTGGCACCTCCGCGTGATAGGATGCCGCATTACGGTGATCCGACTTGTAAGAGGCATAGGTCGAAGCCACCTGCCCTTGGTAAATCTGGAGCCCCTCCTGCTTGGACCAGCGGGCTTCCAGCCCCAGCAGCCGAGAATCGTACCATGTCATTGGGAAGTATGTGATCTCCTTATACACCAACAGGGGGTACTCGCGATACGCGTTATCCACCAAGTGTCCATTTAGTTTTACCTTATATCCTGGAATCGTCACCCTCACATCCGGCACATTGGCGTGCGCCTTCCCCGTATGGGCAAGCATAGGCAAACTCAGAAATCCGATCAGTGCGAATACAGCCCATATTTTCTTCATTTCCACTCCTCCTCCACATCAAGTATTACCTAATATTGGACGAATTTGGAAGGTAAAAGTTGCAACAATTTTTTATCTTCATCATATACAGATTAGTTAATCTTTACTTCTCATTTAGTTGCTTGCAGAAGAAGAGGAACAACATTTCCTCAAATCCTTTGATAGACCTCCGCATAGGAAAACTTAAGTTGTTCTCGCAACTTACTATTTTCTTCTTCGAGCTTCTTCATCTTACGTTTTAGCGAAGCAATGATTGCGTCCTTATTGTTTTCATCCATCTCTTGCTTGATTTGTTTTGGAGTCGGCACTTGAGCTTGCTGCTGACGAAGCGATTCAATACGCACGCGTATCTCAAGATGGTTATAGAGCGTTGCTTTGCTTACGCCAGAATCAGTTGCTACACTATTAAAATTGATGCCTTCCTTGGCTTTTACAAGCCGTCTAATCGACTCATCCACTCTTTGTATGGTCTTTGCTTTGCGAGCCTCATGAACCTGCTTTAGATGCTCTCTACGATCGTAATTAGACATGTTTTGCACCTTGCTTTCCTTTGATACGTTCTAACCGTCCAAAAACAATATTACCTTTCCTGATCGTCTCATAGATGCTGGTTAGACGATCAAGATTCTTTTGGTTTTTCTCCGCAATTTCGTCGCGGCCGTATTGTTTGGCAACTTCTATCATTTTTGAGGTGGATTGAATATGAATTTCGTACTTAGGTACGTCCATGTCAGATAGACCTACAGCTAAGTCTTTACAAGGGCTGCCGCCGTTACAAGTTAAACAAGGGGGTTCTTCCGCGTATGGGCAATTACCATTTACACGGGCCCGACAGGAGCCGTAGGGATTATCGATCGCATTTAGCTTCTGATCACGCCAGAGCGTTTCCAGAATATCGTATGGGATTTCTTCATCCTTATGGATCTCATGGATTTTCCCATTCATATCAAAGCTAAATACGCCTTGTTTGACAACTGTTTCAAATGCCTTGCGCTTAGTATTCTCTAAAAGTTTGGCATAGCGCATTGTCATCTCAGGAGAAGCATGCGCCAATAACTCCTGAACGATTAATATATCTGCTCCGCCGTTGAGCATCTTAATAGCATAGGTGTGACGAAATTGATGAGTTTTAAAGTAGAATACGTTTCCGCTTTCATCAGTGATATTCGCATTTCTTGCCAGGCAGTTCAATTTCTCTCCAACCCAAAATTGAGAATATGGTCTGCCTTTTCTGGAACCACGAAATCGAATGAAGACGTATTTATCCGGATTGTTGTCCTCATTGCTGTTCTCAATTGATTTTTTTATTAAAGCCGCCACCATATTAGCTAATTCATCATCAATTGGGATGCGATGGCCTTTCACATATGTCTTTTCAATATCAGTTTCAATGTAGTATTTTCCATTGATTCTTACTAAACAATCTTGTGTTAATCCCAAAACATCTGAAATGCGCAAACCAGTCTTGAATGCTATCCATACCAAAGGTTGGACCTCTGGATGCAAATAATTTAAGTTAGCAAAAAGTTGTTCTAAAACATATTCCGGTATGTAATCAATTTGATCGTAAGGTTTCTTTTTACGTTTTGGTCTGTCTTCGGGAAAAAGCAGCTGTCTTGTATTTGTTTTAGGAGCGATGTCATATTCATAACGCTGAATGTCATCCAAAAACTTACTTACAGCTGATAGATTGTATTTAATGTATGATTCAGGGTTTGAATTACGTCTTGTAAGCTTTTTTGCACTTTGGTGAAGCGATTCAATATATTTTAAAATATGGCTTCTTTGAAGATCTTTTAAGTCATTCCATAAAGGCTCTAAGTTGCAAATGAAGTTTAAGAATCCAGGAATAACATTCATATAAATTACTGCAGTAGACCAAGAGAAACTGTTTTTGTTTAAAAGACGTAGTTTAAAATATCCTTTAACATTACTCCGTATTGAGGGGTTCCTTATTTTTGAGAAGTCAACAAAATGTTGAGATTGTGACTTAATATAATTAATCCCATATGTAGCATGCAAAGTACGGATGTCCCAGCGTTCTTTATCCCATTCCTCGCGAGTATCACTAAGTTTAGATATAGTAAAATGCATATGTCTTAAAAAGTTGGTAATTGGACATTTGACTATTTGTTCACCATACACGTCATGGTTCTTTATGGTTTTTGTAAGAATATTTTGATTCTCCAACCAGAACAACCACTCCTGGTCCGCCTTATCAATGTTCAAATCTAGCAAAGATTCTAGTCGAGGATGTTTTTCATTAAGAAATCTTGTGAGCCGGTTTATGTTTGTGAAATTAGTTCCGAATAAGCTTGAAAATGACCATTCATCACTAAATAACTTGTGGAACACAACATACTTCATTTCAAGATTAACAAACGGATTATTAAATTCGAACCGAATGTTTTTATTAGATCGATTATATTTGTTTCGTTGATCATGAAAATTAGCTATTGAACCAATTATTTCTACAGTCCAAGTATTCTCAGTCATGAAATAGGGGTTCTCAATTTTGCGAAACGACACAGAACTATCATTATGAACTAACCGTTCTTGATAACTGGAAATCTCTTGTTTAAGCTGGTTATAATGGAATCTATTCGCATTCACATATTTTTTATTCTGTAATACCACTGTCAGTTATCTCCTCTGATTGTATATTACCAAGCTGAAATGCATGCTGAGCTTTCTCCCAATTCTCACGAATATCTTCTTGCGATGGATGGACATACATGTTCATAGTTGTTTGAATATTGGCGTGTCCTAATCGTTCCTGTACTTGTTTGATGTCCTTCGTTTGACGGTAGTATATTGTTGCATGCGTGTGCCGTAGCAAGTGAGGGTGAATGTGCATCCCTGTTTTCTTACATAGTACTTTAAATAAGGCGCGTACATCGCGGTCATTCATCGGTTGTCCAACTCGGTTTCCACGTAGTTTAACAAATACAAAATTCGTATCGATTTCGAGATCATCAATCACGTTGTATAGGTAGTCGTCATATAAATCCATTAGTCCCTGCGAAACAAACAATTCCCGTTCACCCGTCTTGAGTTTAGCACCGTTCTCCAATTCACCGCGGTCCGTTAAACGTATTCGATGGCCATTCTTGTGATTGAATACGAAGTCTTCCATGAAGAGTGATAATGCTTCCCCGATACGTAGTCCCGTTTCAAACAACAGCTGAATCAACAATCGATCACGAATGTTCGTTGTGGACTCGTAGATGTGTTCGACTTCCTCCTTAAGCAAAGCCCTAGGTTTTCTTCTTGGTTCTTTCAGCTTTAAAACGTTCTTACTAGTCGGTTTTCCTTCATTGACATGATGCAGGAATCCTTTATATTTACTATGACCACCTCTAAATACCTGTCTTACCAGTTTATCTACCATATCGTTTTGAATCTCTTGAATACGGAAAAAGTAATCATATAGGTTTGTTACCACTGTGATTATAAGATTCACTGATTTTTCTGTTCTTTTGGCTTCAATCTGATGTAAAGGAGTAACTTTCCCGCTTTCAAACGGATTACGCAACCAACCTACAAAGCTAGCAAGATCCTTAACACCTACTTCTTTATAATCTAACTTCTGCTCTTCAAGATAAGTAAAATACTGTTTTAATGCATAGCAATAAGTCTTAAGTGTGTTGTTACTTTTACCAGTCTGATCCAGGTATTTTAAATACTTCATCACAGGAACAACTGGAACACCTACCTCATCCAACAGTAAATATCTCTTTTTATTATCATTAAGAATTACTTCTTGTACTCTCACAACAACACCCCCAACGAAAGCCTTTATCCTCAATATATTAAATAATTTATACTAAGATTTAAAGCCAAAGTTAATATTTCTATTAAACAAAAAAATAGAGGAGATTAGCTCATATAATGAACTAACCATCCTCTATTTACGTTACTACAATTAACCGAGTCTAATACTTTATTTTTCAGTCTAACGGTTTATTTTGTTTTAACACATGGAACATAATCGAAGCGCCTTGGGATTATATACAGACCCGAAAAAGTCGATATCCCTGATGCTTCTCCTTATAGGTAGCAATTTTACTTATAAGGAAAAATAAAAACACGTGTCGCAGGTTCTAACGCCTAAGACACGTGTTTTTATTTGTTTCCAATTCGAAACTTTATATATGAAGAATAAGTTCTTAGCAAATGGACTTATTAAACAAGTGTAAAAAAGAAATAAAAGAACAATTATTCCGATTACTAGGCTTGCAATACCAAATTTGTTCTCATTCTTACTTCTCAACAGGGGGTAGATCATAATCAACAATACACCAGAACTCAACACTAGTAAGATTAATAATCTTGCGACTAACAACTCAATTTGCATATTATCAGTCCAAGCGGCGGCGCCACTCGCGGAATAGGAAGGCAGCCAGGTGGACGCTTAGGCGGAGCAACCAGATCATCGGGAAGAAAACCTGGGCGCCCTCCTCTAGGAACTACTAAAAAAGTATCACTAACACTTGCCAATGACACTTGGGACTGGATCGATCAACAGGCAGGAGATAATCAATCGGAGCGCATTCGTTATGTAATTGGTCGTGGGCGTAATCCAAGACCTGACTGGAGTAATGAAACCTGTCTTTAATAGTAGGTTTCAGACAACCATTAAAAACAAAAAAAACACCCGTCAAAACACGAAAACTAAGTGTTAGACGGAGTGTTTGTTTTTCTTGTAGAAAGGGATCTATATATTTCACTAACCCACATTTATCTGGGACCTCTAGAACCTGGTCCCCCCGGCCTCTCAGGTGGATCAGGTTTATCAACGGGAGCTGGGCGCGCTGGTCTAACATCAGGTTCATTCTCGGTATATTGTTGAAGTAAGTATGTACCACCAATGTGATATTCAGAATCATCTGGTAAATATATTTCAATTCGCAGAAGGTCTTCCCATTCTACAGAAGCATCTGTATAACAATCGAAATACAGTTCGTTTGCCGGCATTCGATAATTGACAGCTGAAGGAGTGATGGTAGTCAATGACCAAATCGCAATTTTAACTGTTGCATCTTCTGGACCAGATATTTTTCTAACACGTCTAGTTGTTATAAGCCCTCTTAGTTGAGAAATTCCTACTGTAACCTACAAATCTACAATATCGGTTTTAGTCTTAATGAAAAGTTTGCCTTTATTAATAATTGTATATGCCATCTTCACCCATGCAACAGGATTTGTCGGGACATAAAAAACGCTAGCCACATCTAATGCCATCTCAATAAAAATATTAGCTTCTAACCGGTGTTGACCGTATCTCCAAATGACTAAAAGAAACAAAATCGTATATACAATTAGAGCCATCTTTAATTCTGTAAATGTTTCAACAAACATACTTAACACAAGTGGATAGGTAGTTACCATGATAATTATTGAAATTAGTATTTTGCTATCTTGATGTACTTTGATAGGATTGTAAAAATTAGATATTACCTTTCTCATGAATGCTTTAAATTTCATTACTCTACCTTTCATGACAATTCTCCTTTGTCATTTTGTTTTGAATTGAACGAAAACGACAGAAAAAACCCGTCAACGGCCTATCCGTCAACGAGTTCTTCTCGGGTTTCGTTCATATTCATCTAAGTATACAGTAACCTTTTATATACAAAAAAACAATAGATTATCTAAACACTTCCAGTATGCCGACGCTGAATGAACAAAGTTTTGAATTTCGGTATCCCTAATATTCCGTAATGGATCTGGCAAACGATACACACGCGTATACATCTGCTTGTCCGCTATGAAACCCACTTGAGATAAAGTAAGCGTTGCTTTCTTCTATAGTTCCAGCAATAAAATACGGGGATTAACCGCAGGTAAGACACACCTTATCTTCGACTCCGTATGTATTCCAACAGAACTGATTTCACACATTAAGATATGCCGCCGATCAAACCGAGAGCCAACTCATTCCCGATATTATGATGGGTATCGCCGAACGCTTCGAGATTAATATGCGCTGCAGAGTATTCCTTGTATCGGTTCGTACCCGGGTTGACATGGATATGAATTCCATTAGGCATCGGTTCCACTGACCTGGATCGTGAAGATATGCCCCCCCCACCATCAATTCTTTCCTGTGCCGTTTGTCTTGTTTCAATGAAGGAGATAGCAGCGCGGCCATCTCTATAAGCCAATCTCGGCCCCATTAAGGTCTGCTTTGCCCTCCACGTGCATCTGCAAAAAATTACTTTAAATTCGGCAAAGTATCGTTAACGCTAAAGCGTTATTTAGAGTATAAAATTCAAGCGTGATGTGCGTACAACCGAATTAACTTTATAGCAGTATTACACGGGTTATGTGTGTTGATTGATATATGATAGCTTCATTCGGCCTGGTTGGGAGTCTTTTGACTAACCGCCGCTCATACTCTCTGAGCGGATATTTGTGTTGTTTGCGATACTGCGGCGGACAAAAAAGAAAACCACCCTGCGATGGATAGTCGCAAGGTGGCTGATGCTAAATATTCGCATTACTATGATGATTAACAGTTCTTAAATAATCTTAAATAACTAACAGGTACAAATAGAACAGTACAACAATAATAACGTGAATAATAATTTAGAAATTCATCAATTGTTTTCTCTTGAGTCATGCCATTTTTGAAAAATAATAATCATTTCTTCTAAGTTATTACTTCCGCCTCTCCCCTTAAATACATTATCAATAACTTTACAGTGAACCCAATCAGTTTCAGATCGTTCGATAATCAAGTTATCGAACATGCTATCCTCTAGTTCTGTATCTTCCACTCTGATGTCAATTGCCCATCCTGGGTTATCAAGAGTTGTAATTTTAACTCCGTAACCATGCTCCCAATCTCCATCACAATTACCTATATACCAGTTTTCCAACCATTTTAATACATTCATCTATAAATCCTCCTTTAAGGTATCTCCCACGGCTCTGCTGGTCTTACTTTACCTGGAGCTGTTGGGTCATTAAAATGCGGTGTAGCAATATCCATACCTGTAACTTTGTTATAATGACTGTCTCCAATACCATCATAACGTAATCCACGGTAAAAAAATGTATTTGGGTTTGTTGGACTGTACTGAGTGTAATATGTCTTATAATTAGTTACTTTTCCTCAAAATACCTGTTTTAATAAAGAAACACGGCATCCCTTTGCGTGAGCTTTCTCGATTAACTGACATACGGCATGCTGCCCTAAGTGAATTATCTAACGCCAAACGGCAAAACATTAACTTTCAGCACATTGAGCAAATCGCTGAATCGCTTGATATAACTGATATTCGTGAAATTATGGATTTAGTAAATAGGGATGATGAATAAGTCTTCATAGTTGGGCTTCAATTTCATTCTTGAGTTGTCGCCGATCATACTCTCTGAGCGGTTATTTGTGTTGTTAGCGATACAGCGGCGGACAAAAAAGAAAACCACCCTACGATGGTAGTCGCAAGGTGGTTAGAACACTCATTTAGGTTTACTGCCTTACTCTCTTTAACTATTTCCTCTTCTGAGGATAGTTTCCTAGTTCTTCTTTAATACCTTCCAACTCTGAGGATAGTTTCTCAAATAGTACCCTATTTTGGGGATCGTTACTATCTTTAAAGTTTGTACCGCCAAAAAAATCGTATTCCACATTCATAATACGTTTTTTTATTCGTTCTCCATCCTCATCAAACTTGCTCTCATAAAATGCATTAATTTTCTCCCTTTCGGAGAATGGAAATCCCACATATTCAATACTTAATTCAAAAACCTGAACAATTTCAAGTGAAACCTTCTTAAATTCGCTTTTTTTCACCCTCATTGTTGAATCCTCCTTCATTGAACATCCAGATACAGTCAGCGTCAAAATCAATAAAAACACATACACTAAACGTATCATATTGAGTCCTCACTTTTTCTTACCTGATTTTGTGATTATGTCTTTAACTACATCTGGAATATTAATTGGGTAATTACCGTACACTTCAACATAATCCTCTGCTTCACTCGTTGTATAAGCACTATTTCCAACAGAAAACTCATATTGTATTTTACCTAAATCCGTAAATTCAATATCCATTTTTAGATCTTTTACAATTGAAATTCCCTCAATCCTGTTAAGCATCGCTCCTCTAACAAAATCACTATTTAATGATTGATACCTTCTCAATTGCAACTCTGCATCTTGCATGTAACCATCCACTCCTCTTCTCATATCTGTCTCTCTAAGAGGCTTTACTTCCCATATTTGGTTATCACCAGAAACAATATCGACATACCAATTTATGGTTTCACCCAACCATTGTTTTTGTTGTAAATTGAACTCTAAAGTTAAATTAGTTCCATATAGTTTATGGATTTCCGCTCCCGCGATAACTTGTGTAATTTGGTGAAAAGCAAGGTATCTTGCTTGATCACTATTACCCATTCCATACAGAATTGAATTCACCACTTTTCCTGTATTGCCGTCACTAACATATCTTAATAATGCATTATTTAATTGTTCATTGGTGGCATGACCAGTCGGATCCCAGTTTGTCAATGGATTATTTCCCACATACGTATAAAGATTCAACGTTAGCGGATTCGTAATATCCCCCTCATACGTATCCTCATTAATAAATCGTCCTACACTTGGATCATACCATCTAGCCCTCAGGTATTGAAGACCCGTGCTTTCATCCCAATACTCGCCGCTGTAGCGAAATGGTTGCTTCACGGTTTCTTGTGTATCTATGGGATTTCCCCAAATATCATAGTCATACTTGTTCAGCGGTTCCCCATTCTGACCATAAACTCCTACAATATCGCCATGAATATTTTTTGAATAAAATCCTTTTACACCATCAGCATCTTCTAACATTAACGGCCCGCCTGCATGCACGTAACTAACTTTTTCTCGAGTGTTGCCATCGCCTAGAACGATACCCTCTGCTATCATTTCTTGATCATCATAGTAAAACCGAGTAGTCACTCCTGCCTCTGTTCGTTCTGTTAGTAAATCATCTCCATTATAGAGATATGAGATCTCGCTGCCATCGGCTTTAGTTATTTTTTTCAAACGATTCCATGAATCATAGGCATAACTTGAAGTATTACCAACTTCTTTAGAATGTTCAGAAGTCAAGGTTTCTAAGTTGCCTCTCTCATCATAACTATATAATTCATTAGAAGGCGATGCTGTTTTTATTCGATTCATCTCATCATAAGTGAAAACATCATTAACCCATTGTCCATTCGTTGACTGTAATCTTGTAAGTGCATTTCCATTCAGGTCATACGTATATGAATAATCGCTTAACGTACTATTCAAATGCGTATTCTTCACATTATTGAGTCGGTTATTTTCAATTAGATATGTAGATTTCAACCCATTAGATAATGTTAATTCGTGTTTCTGCCCCTTGCCATTATAGGTAAAAGACGAAATTTCGTTCTGGTTCCAGCTAATGTTTTCAAGCTGATTCTGATTGTCATATGAATAATTTACTGTATCTAGAAATGGCATTTTCATTTCTTCGCGCTGACTTATATCATTATATTGATAAATCAAACTCCTATCATCAGGGTAGATAACTTTATCGAGAGTACCTGTTACAGTGTTATACTCATACGAAGTGGTTCGATCACCATTGTCAGTCATACTAGACCTTGTCCCATCATCATTATACATATAGGAGATAAAATCAGTAGGACTTGACTTCTTCATAAGAAAATTACGACTGTTATACGTATAAGTATACTGCTGACCTTTCCTATCTACATAATTCGTTTTATTGCCATTATTGTCATACATCAAGTATTCACTTTTCAGTTTTGGATCGACTGTTTTTACAAGTTGACCTAATTCATCGTAATATTTAAAACTAGTTGGTGAAGTTCCTAAATTTAAAGGGTATGTCACACTAGTTTGCATCCCTGCGCGGTTGTATGAATACTTATATACACTGTTATCTGCGCCTTTAACCCGGATTAAACGACCTAATGTGTCATACTCGTAATCTGTGAGATTATTCTCGCCATCCAAGTTTTGAGTAAGGCGATTAGCATTATCGTAAAACCCTCTCCAAATCACTTCAAAGAGACCATTTATTTTTTGCTCTCTTCGAATGATTCGTCCAAAACTATCTGAAATCTCTCGAGTTACATCATCTTGAACTGTAGTCACTGATGATTTTGAAGTCACTGTATTAGTAAATAGAATATCATCATAATTCATCTCAGTGAGAATAGGACTACCACTTATATACGTTTTAAACTTCCTATCCCAATCATCGTAAGTAAAATTTGTTTGAACATGATTTGCATCTCTAACAAAGTCTACTCGCCCCTTGTTATCGTACTCCATTTTGCTTTTCATCTGCTTAGCTGTACCATTTAAAATTCCTTGCTCAACTTCCCAGCCAAGTGAATTCCACTTTACATATGTCTTGCGATGCATTTCATCTTCTATAGTAGACTCATTACTTAAGTCATTAAATGTTTTTTCTACATTCGTTCCATCTGGATTTGTTTGTTTCGTTAAACGTCCTAATTTATCATATGCAAAGGTGGTTGTCTTGCCATTTCCGTCTTTATACTCTTCAATTTGACCTGTTGCCAAATTATATACGCCTTCAATAATTTGAGTCTTTGCAATACCTGTATTCCATGTATAATTGGGTGCTTTTAATTGAGTATATGGTCGAGTAATCTTCGTTGGATATCCATAATTGTAAGCTTCACTATACTCGATTTGAGTTTCCCGATTATGATCAGTATCTAATTGTCTAATCATGGTCATATTTCCATAGTCATCATAAATATATTGTGTGTTCTGAAGGATGCCACCGTTTGCCGAAGATTCCCTTACTCTAATTTCTGTGATATCCCCTTTAGAATTACGGGATGTAATCTCGGTATATAGCACTTGACTTCCATCTATAGGTTCTGTAGAAGAAATAAGACGTTTTGTTCCATTATCAAATAAGTATGTACTCGTGAGGTTAAATGGGTTCTTTAGACTAGTAATATTTTTATAATCATCGTAGCTTACTGTATTTGTAACTGGTACAGTCGTCTGGCCAGTTAATTCGTTCTTCATAAAAGAAGAAGTTGAAATAGGATTTGTTCTACGCTTCAGAGTATCGTAGCTCATATCACTAACATGAGTTATAGTGTTATTTGTTGTTCGTGTTTGCTTATTGTAGTACATAGATCCTTGTGCATTATCAATATAATCTTTCTCGTAAGATGTTTTTGTCTCTAACATTCCATCAAACAATGTTGTTGAAAATGTGTATTCTCCAGCAAAAGAGCTGGCCATATCTCCCGTATACACAAATGATGAATGATTAAATACATTTGTGCTTAAATCTGTATTCACTTGGATGTCTTCTCTCGAACTCAACCGGTACGCCTGATTATATTGATTATTGCCGATCCAGCGTGATACAGGGTTAGTCTCATACGAAAATGCACTCTTAGCACCAGTTGGATGAATAACTTCGTCTAATAAGTAATAGGGATTACTTACTGGATTTGAACCTGTTAGATTAAAGTTTGCAGACTTTACCGTATAGTCATATGTGGTTGTTCGACCCATAGGATCAATTACACTGCTTAGAACTTCTTTGCCGTCTAATGTAGTTTTATTATATAAAACTGTTCGATTTCCTTGTGTAACAATTACCTGGGATCCAGTATAACTAATTGAGAGCGTATTACCCAATACGTCTGTAATCGAACTGAGTACAGTACCATATGTGCTATTATTGCTATACGCAAACTGAATAGTATTATTATAATTATCACGAATTTGAATAATATTTCCTTGAGCATCAAAAAATTGATCCATCCCAAACACAGAAGACAATTTATATACAGATTGTCTGCCACTGTAAGAAACAGATGCATCAGTTTGAAAGCTTAAATCTGACCACGGATAATTGAGTAAAGATGTCCCACTTACTTCATACATACCATCTTGAATGCTAATATATTTCTTCCCATTCTCGAATTTTATGTAAGGAATATTCCAGCGCCATCCCTTACCAATTGGGAATTTATTATCTATTAGATCATTTTTCACTTGATTATAATTCGTTTGACTAGTCACAATACTGTAAATATCCGATAAACTAGTGTAAACTAATTCGTATTCATAATGACCTCCAGTATAAGATCCGCGGGTCCCGCTAGAGTTATAATCCCCTCTATTCAATTTAGCTTGATCATCGGATGCATCCCAAAAACTCCCAAAAATATCAGAAGACTGTAACTGCGTAGAATAGGATGTCCAAGGTTGGTAGCTCACATTAATTGTTCCAATTCCGATTGGAGTATATCTGTATTCATAAATATAATTAGAAGGATCTCCATATGTGCCACATCCATGTGCAACCACATTTGATTTCCCTGGAGGATTTAGGGATGTTTGATCAGCTGCTGCCCTTGAGTAAATTGGGGACTGTGTGTAAACCTCATAAGAACCTGTTGAACCTGTCCATACAACACCACCCGTTTTTACTCCATTGACGCAAAGATACTTGTCGACGGATACATTGTATGTTTGCGTAACGCTAAAATAAACATCTCTAGTTCTAATTTTAGATAGGTAATCAAAGTAATAACCATATGAATATGAATAACCTACGTCCATATCATATTTCTGAGCATTATTAGAATCATACGTACGTTGAAGGGTGAATGATAACCCATTTCTGCCTGGTAGTGTTAGATCGGATTCTGCAACGGATAATCCCCCGGTGAGTAATGAAACATTCTCTCCATGTAAACTAATTTCATATGGTGCCTTACTGTTTTTCATTGTAGGAATTTCAATAGTTTTTGGTTCAGGAACAGATAAGTTAACTGCCTCAGTTTTTACTTTAAGCGTATTAGCATTTTCATCCGTAACTGGAGTTCCCTCTTTAATTGTTCTAATATCCAGGGCTTCATATTCAATATTTGGAACTGAGACCTCATCTTCAGTAGTCATTAACTCAGACTCTCTACCCTTTTTAAGTTCTTTAGTCTGAGAAATATTTAATGACTCTTTAGGCTTCTCTTTACTTTCAATTTCAGCTATTCCTGTCTTTGATATTTTCCCACTGGAAGAATCTTGCTTGGGAGCTTCCCATAATAAAGTAAATAAACTTGGTAATGTAAACCCTTTGTCTAGTTGCTTCCCCACCCAAGTCGTCTCAACACCGAACTCGGTCACAAGATCATCAATTGTAAGCTTTGTATAATCCTCCTTTAGCGCTTCAAGATCACTTTTAATCTGGCGCTCCTTATCAAGTCTAGCGCGTTCAAGTCGTAATTTCTCTGCTCCCAGCAAATCTAAATCTTCGCCACGACCTATTTCAATATAACGACTAAATAGCTTTGATTGTTCTGCAATCTCTTTTTCTGATCCTTTAAATTTGGGATTGACTGTATTCTGAGCATCCCAAAAATCCTCATATATTGGGTTCACTTTTATAGGTTGGTCGATAGCTGATTCACCTTTTAGTTTAGTTGCTTCGTCCCAGATCTTTATCAGTTCCTCATTTGACTTTATTTCTTTCTTGTTCAGTGGCTGAATTATCGGGGATAATTCGCTATCCAAGTCACGTTCGTTTGCAGATACAGAAATACCGAAACTGTTAAACAAGCATACAATTGATAATAGAACCGCAATAATTCGTTTCTTCATTCATTCTCATCTCTCTTCTATTCTTTATAAAGTCTCAGGAAATTCTTAATGTATTTAATTTGTGATTGATTTCAGTCTTCCGTGTGCGTTGTAGTTATACGACAGATTGTGTTAGATTTTAACCCTTTACTTAGCTATCTTTCATTCATCATAGAAAGAACACGCACAACTTAATCGTAGGGTTTTCATAATTCCATCTACACATCCTGTGTACCTATTTATTGAACTTCTCCTTCAAATCGTATATTTTGCATAGTAACTCTTTCTCTATTGATTTTGAATATTTAGTAAATTTCCATTAGCATCATAGTTATACTTTAGAATTTTCCCTGTATTTAACTTTATATAATCTATTCTTCCCGAAACATCATAGTAGTATCGGAGATGTAATGGGATCCTTTTAGATATCGAATTGCTAGCGGTCGAGAAATTACCTGAACTGTCTTTTGCTACTACTGTAAACGTATGTGTTGCATTTCCTATTAAATCTCTTGCCGAATAAGTGGTTTTAGTAGCATCAACTACTGCAATAAGCGTGTCTTCGTCGTATATATAATATTCAGCGACTCCAACATTATCTATAGAATTCGTCCAATATAGGTCTACATTAAATAATCCATTCGTAATCAACGTTAGATTGGATGGAGCTGAAGGAGCTTGGATATCTTGAGGATTTACATTTGGACCAATTACCATAATCGGATATGATGAGTTTATTAGTGTACCATTTCCTAATTGACCTTCTGTATTTCTCCCCCAAGCATAGTACTGACCATTTTCATCAACGGCATAACTGCTGTATGTGTAGGATTTGTTAACTCCTATATAAAAAGCTGAGTTTGCGCTTGTAATTTTAACTGGTTTTAGATGATCGCTTTGGGTTCCATTCCCCAATTCACCATAAGCATTAGTTCCCCATGACCAAATCGAACCATCTCGACTCACAGCTAGCGAACTACTTTGGCCAATATGTGCAGAAACAATGTCGTTTAAACCTACTACTTGAACTGTTTGGAAACCTTGAGTTGAACTGAGTCTCTTAAATTTCCATAATGTTCCATCACTTTTTATAGCAAAAGCATAATAAGAATCATCTCCCGCCAGAGCCACAATACCATCTAAACCGTTTACAAGAATAGGTAGTATACTAATATCGGCTCCCCAAATCCAAACTGTTCCATTATTTTTGAGTACTTTGAAATCTAAACCACCTGCCGAAGCTTCAACTACACCAGATAATTGAGGAACCTGGGTGGGAGATGATTGTTTCATATACTGAAACTCGTAATCATCTTTTCTATAATCTATTCCCCAAGTCCAAACAGTACCATCACTCTTTACAGCTATCGAATGCAATCCTCTTGCACTAATCGAAACGACACCATTAAGATTTGGTATTTGCACAGGTATAAGTTGACCTAAGCTACAATTTGAGTTACCCAATTGGCAATAGTCATTTTTACCCCAGGCCCAGACTGTTCCATCGTTTTTTAATGCAATGATATGTTTATCTCCTGCGGATACTTGACTTATACCTGTTAAATTCTTTACTTGTACAGGCTCTTTTCGGTCTGTTGTAGTACCATCCCCTAGTATTCCAAGCGTGTTTTTCCCCCAAGCCCACAGCGTCCCATCTTTCTTAATAGCAAAAGTTGAACCTGTTGTTGTACTAGTAATCATTGGTTTGATTGGCAAGTGGGGACTTAATTCTCCTGAGACGTGTTCGCTCTCAAGTGATTGGTTCCCTATTGCATCAAAGGCTTTAACAGAAAAAGTGTACTGGACACCTCCATCCAATCCAGCAATTCTAAATGTGGTTGTCTCTCCATTCACACTACCAGCCAGGTTCCCATTCTTGTAGATTTCGTACTTAACTACCTTCACATTATCGCGTGAAGGTGTCCAATTAAGGATAATCTCAGTAGGCGAGCTATCCAATCTCAAGTTAGCTGGACTTGTAGGATTGATTGTATCTATCGGGACGTTGGGTTGATAATTAGGAAATGTTATTAAGTTCCATTCCCAAGTCTCTTCTGTTGTTCCGTTCGCAAGTTGGCCTTGTTCATTGCTTCCACTAACCACATAATTATTATATGGCCATCCCCATTTGACATAAGCACTATTATCAACTCCTGCTGTCAGATATCCGTTGTATATAGTTTCATCCAATTCCATTGGAGAAAGCTGATAATCTTGATTGAGACTGTTGCCGAGTTGATGTTTATTGTTTGCCCCCCACGAGAATACTTCCCCATCCTCATTAAACGCAGCTAAGGTGTGATTGTCTCCTGCTGCAACTTGTACTTTGGGGCCATAATTATTATAATAACCATTAAATTTAACCTCGATCGGCCGTAATTTACCGATTTTTGTACCATCTCCTAGTTGACCGAAACTGTTATCCCCCCATGTAAGAACCCCTCCACTCGTTATAGCTGCAACTGAATGATTATAGCCTGCTGCTGCTGAAAGTATACCACTAGCTATTATTTGTACGGGTGTCAGACGGGTGGTAGTTGTGCCATCTCCTAACTGTCCATAAGTGTTATGGCCCCATGCCCACAAAGACCCATCATTCTTAACTGCTAGTGAGTGGTTCCATCCCGCTGATACTGAAACTATTCCGGATAAGTTATTCACTTGGGTTGGATCACATGTACCAATATCCTCGAAGTTATACCCCCATTCCCACACCGTTCCGTCATCCTTGACTGCTAAGTTATAATTACCTTTTGTGGATATTTCAACAATGTCCGTTAAGCCTTGGATCTGTCCCCATTCATCTCGAGTTCCAATTTGACAAAAAACATCGTATCCCCATGCCCATACCGTTCCATCCTGTCTTAGTGCAACGCTATGATTTGCACCCGCCGCTACTTGGCTTACCCAAGTTAATTCAGGCAAAATGTTTAACTGAATAGGAGATAATATGGGAGTAGGTGAGTTGGATTGATCTAAAAATGTATCATCGTTATAACCCCATCCCCATATTGTGGCATCATCTCTTACTGCCAACATGTAATCATATCCTATCGAGATCATCGGTTTAACAGGAAGCACCACTCTTGTTGTAGGGTCAATGACCACAGGATATTGCAAGTTACTGTCATCCAAAATGTAACTAATAGTAATAGTATTGTGATTTTCTTTAACTTCAACTCGCAATTTGTCGTGTCTCAATACTTCACTGGAAGAATCTTTCACCCAAGGACTTGGAATCTTAAATTGCAACTGATTGTTGTCATCGAAAAATAGAATAGAACCATCCACATTTAGCTTATATTTCAGCTCTGTCATTTCTACATCAAACTGAAATTCCTTTGGAGCCTTTTTATCCTTAAGGAGTAATTCCAATTTCATTTGATCATTTTCAATTTGATACAACATATCAGTACTTGTCCAAGCATCTCTATAGATAATTGAATTTCCATATACCTGTCCTGTTACGCTGTTCATATTTTTAGCTTGGTAAGTAATTGAATTTTCTTTAACAGAAAATGTAACGCGTTGCTCTCTTGCTTTGTCGCTAACATCAACTTCAAAATTATTTGCCTTCATTTTATGCGTATATCTTTTATTGGATCGGTCTTCAATTAATCGAGTATCAATATTAGCCCATTTACCTCCCTCATTGTAATGCAGAGAATATACAGAGGAGACCACACTTTCCTTTCCAGTACTATCAATAAAAACTTTACTATTTTTTTCTCGTTTCCCAACTATCTCATTAACTCTTGAATTTCTGCTAGTTATTACTTCTTCCGTATTCGGGTCTACTAGAGACATTTCTGCTGGGTTGATACCACGGTTGCTATCAATTTTTATTTCTTTATCAATGTTATTAGTTACTTGCCTTACAAAAGTAGTGTTATTATTATTTCTAACATCTGATGGCATATCTATTGAAGGTAAATAACTTGCGTAGGAATTTCCCCCTGGCAGTATACCAGCAAGTAGTACAATTATTATCAGCATCGAAACCATTGCTTGCATTGTATATTTTTCTTTCATTTCCTAACCTCCCTGAATATGTATTGCATGGAAGAGCGTGTTTTTTATCTAGAAAGTTAATAATATAATGAACGACTTACCGTACTTTATTACCTCTATCTCATTCTTTGCTCAAAAACGAATATCGAAATACCAACAGGATTCATTGGCATAAGAGCCGATCACAAGTTGAATTCCCAAATTTCTCCCGTCAACATTCTTTTTCATTATTATTTCGAAAGCGATTTCATAAAATTTCTAAATAAAACTTCATGTCATTCTATCGAGCTCAGTAATTGTAATGGTATGAAGTAATTATCATTATTTGCTGAATCGCCCACATTCTTAGTAACCATCCTATTTTCTCAAATTGCCTAATCTTTAATAGATTTATTTACTCGTTTCTCACCTAATTTCGTTTGACAAGTTTCATCAATTATTTTGCAGATAAGATAGCTCACTACTGGGAAGAATCGATCAACCCTTAATGTTGAAAACGACAGACCTGAAATGGAGTTCTGGTTATATACCACCTGTAATCTTCGCAGAACATGACCCCAACAAAGATACTACATAACAATACATATTGATGTAAATCATTAAAATCGCAAATGTATACTCAAAATACAAAAAATGGAACTCTAAAATGAAAAACTACTACTAAATACTATTGCAAATGTAATGAATACCTCAATTCCACTTTTACAAATGAAAAAACTCCTCTTTCGAATATCGAAAGTAGGAGTTTTTGGGATTTTGATTGTTAATTGAAACTAATAACTTAATTCCATGTAATGTTAACACCTCATGCAATTCAGCCATCGATAACTGAAACTCTTCTCTAGCCTGCTGTGTTTCGACTTTCTGATATTTCAAGGAAACGAGTAAAAGAATAAACGCCCCTGACGCCATGCATCGATTGAAAAGCTCTTGCGAAAGAAATCGTTGAATCATAACCGTACTTAAGGGCAATATCTATCATTTTAGCATCACTATTCAATAAATCAATCGCATGTCGTATATATTCGGCCAATGACACATCGGTAATGAAAGAAAACATTCTTTGAAACTGATGCGACGAACAACAAGCTTGATTTGCTACCTCCGCAAGGTATATTTCTCCAGATATATTCATTTCGATATAATCCAATGCCCTATTCATTCACATAAGCCAATCCATTTGTTACCCTCCTCTCAATCGTAGTAAAGAGTAAGAGCGACTTCGTATCGCAACTTTTTATGCACAAGAAAGTTGGCCTTTTATTTAACTAGATACTTCGGTAGGGACAAAAATAATTTTTGCATTACACTACATGCATATTACAAATTGTTGAACTATAGTTGTTATTTAACTAACGTTACTCGTTAGTTCAACGGTTTATCGGTTCGTTGATGAATGTCATAAGTTGTCCAATTGCAGTTTACGATAATTGTTTTTCATGTACATGTATCCAGAATAAACCGTCAAACCAACAGCTAATATCATGATCAGAAAATCAATTGAGTAATTTGTAAAATAGTAAAACGGAAAATTCCCTAATAAAACTGCAGCGATTGCAACAACCTGTAGCACCATCTTCATTTTCCCATGTTTATCTGCTGCAAGTGCTACTCCCTTTGCCGCTGCAATAGTACGAATGCCAGACACCATTACTTCCCGACCAATAATCACAATTGCTATCCAAGAAGGAATCATGTTCTGTTGAACCATCATTACCAACGCAGCCGATATTAAAAGTTTATCAGCTAGCGGGTCTGCAAGCTTACCGAAATTCGTTATCTGATTATATTTGCGTGCTATATAACCATCTAACTTGTCTGTTGCTGACGCAATGATAAATATTGCAATTGCCCAATACAGTCCGTACTGATTTATGTAATTCAAAAAGCCAAACTGCTCCACCAACCAAGATGGGTAATTTTGAAGTGCCAGCATGAAAAAAGGAATCATCCCAATTCTTACGACTGTTATTTTGTTTGCAAGGTTCATGTCGTCACCCACTAGATTTATTTAGTTGTTATCACTATATTACCATAACTTGGATGTAATCTACCCGATAGCTTAATGAGGCTGCCTGGTCAATCTCGTGGCAACCTCATTTGTCTCAGTATTTTGCTCTCGTTCCTTCGTTAGTTCAGCAAATATAAGATCCTTTTCCCTTACTATTTTAAAGGGTATACAAGTTGTATATCCTTATTTTTAACCAAACCTTCGTATATCGCATGATTATGGTCTGCACCTACGATACACAAGATTCGTTTTCCTGGATGTTTAATAATTGCGTTATTTATTCTTTGAATCATTATTAGATGTCTACAATCCCATCGAAATACATGTGCCTCAGGGTTAATTTGCTCTAACCATTTGTATTTTTGTTTCGTTATATTGTCATATTCTGATGAGTTGAAAGGAATAGCACTGGAATTCCAAGTGGAAAGTTGCCTCTGAAACCATCGCTCTGATTCACTAATCAACGCACTTCGTTGTAACTCACTGTGATTCTTGAATGGGTCAAAATCCATCCAAACATCAAGTTCCACCCAATCAATAGGTACAAAATCACATTTCAATTCTTCGCATAATGGAAAAATTAGATCCCAGTACTCGCTTGCGGGTTCGCCCCAATATCCTCGATGTGTGGAATCAGTTTTGTATTTCTCCCAACTGTCGGGAAGTACTTCACCGCATATTACATCTGGATTAAATTCTAGAATTAACTCTTTTATTAATTCCAAAGTTAAATGGTACCTCTTCCGCAATTCATTGTCATGAACTACTCCTAAGATTCCTACCGTTAACATGATTCCCCCAATCTAGTCCACAAATTGTTGGAGCTGTAAAGGCTTATAATATTATGGCTAAATATACTGCTTTCGATAAGAGTATCCAGACAAATTTATCCTCCATCTAATTAGATGTACATCTAATTACAAATTACTGAAATATATTTATTTTGTCAACCGCTTTTTACACTTTCCCAACTAAACTGTAATCTAAAGAGGCTGCCGATTGTGGGCAGCCTCTTCCTGGTTGTGTATGAAGCTATCGTTACCAGATAGCTTAACAATCAATTGGTTCTTATCAAACTCTTGAGATTCGAACTATAGCCTCTAAGGAAATATTTGTTTGCGATTTTGATACCATTATCGTCAAAACTCCTTCAACCTGGTCATTCCGTTTTTCTGAAAAATTGTTGGATTGAAGCAAGTATTTTATCAATGAAGTCCCTTAGA
Source organism: Paenibacillus plantarum (assembly GCF_013141695.1). Lineage (GTDB taxonomy): Bacteria > Bacillota > Bacilli > Paenibacillales > NBRC-103111 > Paenibacillus_E > Paenibacillus_E plantarum. Next base: position 727,908 of record NZ_WHNY01000067.1, on the reverse strand, counting down.
TATTTTTTGACTAGAAACCCTACCAAAGCAAAGAATAGTTAAATACCAATAATAATCAGAAATAGTTTTAGTCCTATTTCTAGAGATTCCATTTAGCTCCTCCTTCTGGATCAACGAACTAAAGTTCCTCGTTAGTTCAACCGGAAATTTTAATGTTATGACTTCGAATTCCTTAGGGATACGTTCTAAGTGCATTTTTGTTTAACATTGATATCATTGCAATATGCGAGCTGGTGTAGCATTCGGTATTCATTCAGCTTGGTATCGTTCATTACAAGCACTCCTGTAATAGATGATTTGTAACTAATCTACTTTCTTGCTGTAAGGATTCGCCAACAACGGCCATACTCCAGCCTCCAAAACAAAAAAGCCGCCGATCTTTTCATGTCACGCATTTTACAATCTTAAGCCTCTTTTACAGCTTTAATCATCTTTATATATTGCAGATCTCCTAGTCCGTAGTGAGGAAATAGACGAAATAATTGCTGCAATAGTTCATCCTGAGGCTTGCCTAAATTCTTTCTGATAAATGCGGTGATTTCATTATCGTCCTTTAGATATTCGAGATACAAACTAATTCCCTGGTACATCACAGGCATCAAATTCGCTTCAGGTAAACGATGATGAATCAAAACTTGTTCATAAATTTCTTTGTAGCCTCCTAGCAGAATATCCGTTTCTTCCACATCATAAGTCAATTCTTTTACCATATGGAAATACACTTTTCCTTCATATCCCTCTTGCTCTAGATGGGCCAGTAGGGTCAGCATATTCATTTGGCAGAACATGTCGTCACCAAACCATAAAACCATACATTGGTATTGTTTTTCCATCAGCGGTTTCAACGGAGTCAAGGTAATCCTCTCATAATCATGTAAAGTCACCTGATGTCCGGAAGCTCTTATTTTATTAAATTCATCACTAAAGATCGGATACGTAGTTTCATTCGAACACATCGCTTCATTAAACGGAACGTAGTCGCTTTTTTCCATTAACTGATGATTATGAAACTCCTCATACATCATTTGTCCATTCAAGATATTCAAAATATCCCGATCAAATTGATCTTGAATTCTATTTTGCAAAGTCCCGATCTTTAATTTCTGTGAAATGTCCATCGAAAAACCATCCTTTATGCTATTAATATTAAATTTAACAAAGGTCTGCAATGGTTGTGGTTTCCTTCTAAAGACACTAGGATTAACACCGAATGTCCCTTTAAATGCTCTTGAGAAAGCTTCTTGAGATAAAAATCCATGTTTAAATGCAATATCAATCGTTCTTTGTTTGGTTTCTTTCAGTTCGATGGCAGCAAGATATACCTTTCTAAGTGCCATATATCGCTTAATGGTGATACCAGTTATTTGATGAAATTTGAAGGAACAATAATATGGAGAATATCCCATATCGTTACCTAAACGTTCTAATGAAAAATCTTCAAATAGATGATCTTCAATCCAGTCAATAATCTCCTGCATTGTATTGTTCATATGCCCCCTCCTGTACTCATTATAAAAGAAAAGAATATCGTTTTTTTGATATAAGTTGTGTTTGCTTATGTTTTTAGCTGCCCTTTCGCTTTTGAGTGTATCTTCCTAATTTGTGAAATTCCTTCCAAAAGACTGCCCTGATATTGTATTGGAGTTACGCTAAACTGCCCGATAGCTTAATGAGGCTGTCACCCGTTTTCGCGGTGACAGCCTCATTTTGTAGTTTATTCAAGTACCGTTTCCCGTTAGAGAGTCTTCCAGAAATACTTACATTATCATTCGATAAGTAATCTTCTGTTAAGTTCTTCAGTTAGTTTCAATTTAGATATTCCCAAACTGCCTATGCTAATAATAGTAAATTTTCGAGATCGACCAATTCTTTTATTTAATATATAAATGTATTTACCAATACCCTTACTTCGATTTATTAACGAATCGACATCTTGAACTTTGACCATAAGATATTCCGAAAATTTAATGTTTTCAAAAGTAAAGGATTCAATCTCATCCCATTTCACTAATAACTTTCCCTTACCATTTGTTAACCCATAATCTGTTAGAATAAGTGCGGGAACTCCTGTTATTCTATAGAGGAGTTGCTGTGGACCAATTAAAGCTAGTAACATTAAAAACAATACCATTATTAATATTATCCAATCATTATTCGAGACCTTTACTAGCAAAAACACACCAAGTAAACCCAAAATAATCGACCTTATTAAACTAATGATTAGCCCAGTAATCTTGAATGGAATCTTCAAATCGCTCATAATATAAAATCCTTTTCAATTGAGTATGGGATATTTACGACAAATTACTATATTCGTCTTATTTAAGTACTTCGCAGATTATCCATACTCTAAATATTCTGCAAAGTGATCACATATTCCTGTCAGCTACTTCAATAGAGAACGGCAGCCCATCGGGTAACCGGCTGCCGCTACATGTTATTCAACAAACGTTCCTAGTTAGCTCAACAAATTAATCCTGTTTACAAGGTCTAATTGGTGCAAAACAAGCTAGTACTCTTTTAGTACCTATTCCATCCATGAATTTTACTATGAATTCTGTATCGTTCCCCTCGCCAGTAATTTCAAGAATTTTACCTGTTCCAAATTTATCATGTTGGATTTCATCTTCGACCGTAAGAGATTCAATAAATTGTAACTGCTCATCGAGAATTTTGATATCAGACTCATAGATATTTACTACTGGCTCCATGCGCAGATCCTCGGGCGGTTCCGGATATGAATTATTGGTATTTTCATAATATTCGCCTTCATCGCCTTGAACTCGAGCTCCGATTCTATTTGCAATAGTAATCATTAGACCGATTGCCATTTTATCAGCGCCGCATAGAGTAATTCTGCCTCCTTGAAACAAAAATGGTATCCTCCTATAGGTATTGAAAAGATCAGCGACCTTTTTTATATCATCTTTTGTTATTGGATTTTGCTCGCTAGATACCCAATGATCAGCCTTGGTAATATGAAGATCATAACTCATAAAGACCACTTCCTCAGATATTTGTTTTAAAAAGAAATATTCTCCATTACAACCCGATCACCTTCAATTAGCTTACTGAATATACCCAATAATCCCCCACCATGTTAACCTGCCCTTACATCAATAAAAATAGGAACCGTCCAGACTGCGCGGCAGCCGACGATCCCTATTTAAGTAACGTTCCTCGTTAGTTGAACGAAGTAGCTTATTCATTTATATCTAAGCCATAAAAATTTAGCAATTCCTACGATAGTAATCGACACAATAATCACTAGTATTATCCAAAACATAATAGCAAGCTTAGGCGAATCCTCAAAAACACCATGATAAACGATAAAGTAACTGTCTTGGTATGAAAAATCCTCTTGTTTGTTTGCATGTATAATGTAAACTAGAAGTTTAAGGTAGTTTTATCAAATCAAGCAATTCAGAGAAAGAGTTGCAAACACGGTAGAGGCTATCATCCATCCATTCAATTGCCGTTTTTTTGGCTAAATCCTCTTCTGCAATCTCGTCCTCAAGTACGACTTCTTCATGAGCCAAGAACACAATCGCAGGTTCACTTTCGTTTTGTCTGTAGTCGAAAAAAAACATGTCCCCTCCTCCATTATCTGCAAAGGGAAAGATTTTATCGGGCGCAGGCAAACATTCTTTGAAAGAATAGTATGCAGCAAAAATTGCTGTTCTTTCTACAGTGTCAGTATTCATATACCTTAGCAAGGCTAACACAGAACGTTTACCATGCCACCTTGGAATTTCTATTTCACCCGTTTCCCACTCATTATTGTCATTTTTTACTTTAGCTAGAGCGCCATCATGTTGTGTAATGATATTTACGTATGCTTCCGGAAATTTTATATTCCACCTACTTTCAAACTCTCTTATCCTTTCAATTGGAACGAACCGTCCAATATGCCATCTAATTTCTCTTGCCATTGTATTCCGCTTCCTTTCCATGTTTTATTCGTCTGTCAGCCCCTTCTTCCATAAGCGTAAAAAATCAACATGCCGTCTCCAGTGATAATAGATAATCCCATATATTAGGACGCTGGAAATACATTAAAAGTTGTGTAAAAGTGCCCTTCAATGAAACAAGGGACAGCTGCCAGACGCGGCGATCTATCCCTTGTTTTTGCGCTATCGTTCGCCGTTAGCGGAACATTTTTCTGGCTTAAGCCTTGAAACGTCATTTCCTATATCACTTATAATATAGAGTCCGTCTTGGAATTCTCTTGGACACTGCAAATTATATTTTTTGTTCTAATCTATCGCGAATAGCTTCAATTGATTGTTAACTTCTTTAAAGTAATAAGTTGATGTTTCTTGCTTTGTTTCATTTTTGCTTTTTAAATAGATCGTTCTCACTAGAGTAACTCCGTATTCGTTGGGGCCACTCCCATTAGCATCTTGATTAAATTTAATACTCTCCATGTTGAGAATATACTCATTTTGAAACTCAGTAATATAATTGTAATTGCTCTCTAGGCGTGATTCATCGCCACTTGAACTAGAAGCAAAGGTTGCAAGAAACTTAGTTTTATCGCGACTATTGATGGCCATTGTATTTTCGTTAATGATTTTAACTGCATCATTTTGAGTAGGGTCCGAATATTGTTTATCATCGATATAGATAATGCCAGGTAGTGGAACTACAGTTGAGATAGGTTCGGGCAAGGGGAGTATGAGTGGTGTATCATCTGTAATCTTTGGTGTATTAAATGGCTTAACCGCTCTTGACTGATCGCAACCTGTGAAAATCAACATAACAGTAATCATTAATACAATTCTTTTCATTGTTTATCACCCATTATCATTGAAGTAATAGTCGTCTACCATATAATCCCTATTTTATAGGACGATCTGCACGTAACGTAATAACGGCTGCTTCGCGGCAGCCGTTTCAGTATCGTTTCGCGTTAGCTCAATAAATGAGCCGAATGGACCTGATTCTTGAATACGGAGTTTTACATAATTCTCACTCCTTTTGAGTTAAGAACAATATTACTTCATATTTAAATATCCTCCACTCATTCCAAATGGAATTTCCTCTTTCCCTTGTTGTACTAATCCATTCAGCTCAACACTTGGATTATCAAAATCTAATAAAGTGGAATTTCCAAACACCTCTTTTATCGGTGCAAAAATAGTGTATGTAATTTTCTCTCCTGATTTAAGTTTTATTGGTTTACTAATGTCAGTCTTTCCTTCAATTTTAAAAGGACTTCCTTTTGAGCCGTTTGCCAAGATTATAGGATAATACAAATAAAAATTTAAATATTTAATCTCTAATATACCTGTATTCTTTACTTCAATTAAATAAGTTCTATATTCATCATTTATCTCCTGATTTAACAAACTAATCTTAATATCATTATCATTAAAGCGATTATCTGCTTTCGGTGAACAGCTTGTTAAAAAGGTAATGAACAATATCAAAAAGATAAGAATGGAACGTCTCATTGTTTTATCTCCTTTTTATTATCTTTGGCATGTGTTGTTCACTTGTCATCCTCAAGCCTCCGATAAGTAGATATTCCAGATAGTGGGTGTTTTGGGTTATCTATATGTTAAAACGCATGAAGTAGACCAAAGTTGCGTTAAACTGCCCGTTACTTCAATAGACAACGGCAGCCGATCGGGTGACCAGCTGCCGCTATATGAGTATTCAACAAACGTTCCCAGTCCCTCAGTATTAAGGATTTATCTCACGTAAACTCACTCATTCGCAGGATTTCATCACTTTGGAATATAGCGGCCATAAGGATATTAAGTTATCACGACCGTAAGTTACCCTTTTTAGGCATACGGGAACAGAGGAACATATGGAATATTTCCCCATATCATACTCTACTGCACGCATACTCCACAATTCCCTCGGAGATTGACCATCCCAAGGCTCTACGGGTCGTCGCCCTAACATTCCTTCGTTACACCTATCCAAGGTGTGGAGACCGATAGCGTTTAGCGGATGGGTCTGTGCCCTTTTGGAGAACGAACTCGGTCCTCCGTGCTTTCTTTGTTTGAAGTCCTGCGAATGAATCAATTTACGTTAGTTCAAAGATGTTAGGCAGCTTGAGTATACGGAATGACCGTTTTTTCAGGAGTAAATGACTCCTCGGAATGCACCATGCCAACTAAGATTCGTGCCAGTTTTCCAAGCAATTTAAATATCGACTTCTGCTTACTCATATGTTTAACTTGCACATTATTCACATGTAATTGCTTAAATACAGGATTTGTTCCCACTAATGTTAAGGTGGCTAGATACAAATATTTTCAAAGTGTTGAGTCTCCTCGTTTGGAGAGTATGATCTGGCCCTTACGCTTTCCAGACGTGCTCTCCGCTAAATTTAAACCGGCCTTCCGTAACAACTGACGACCGTGAGCGTATTGCTTCAAATCACCCGTACTTGCCAGAATTGCTGCAATATAGATTGTGCCCAAACCTTTAACGGAGCGAAGCTGGCTAGCAATTGGGATCTCTCCAAGTAAAGCTGCGATTTCTTGTGCTATTTTGTTCAATATACCATCAATACGCTCGTACTCTTCTAATAAACGATGCAGATCCCGTTTGGCCTCGTCCAGCGCAACGGTCTCCCCCACGCTTTGAACCGCTTTAGAGAGTAGTTCAGCGGCCTTCTGAATACCTGTGGAGCCGCCAGCTCTTTTCATATATTTTCGCCAACCTGTAAAAACTCCTGACGTAGATTGACCTTTTAGATCCAACGGAGACAGGAACTCTTTGAGTGTAGCATCCGGACACTATTGGTAACCCAGAATTCTCGATCATTCATTAGGGTCCGTAACCTCTGAAAATGAGTTGCTTGCCGAATGTACTCATAATATTATCCACGGCTAACAACATCCGCAATAACAAGGGCATATTGTGATACATAATCATGCAGAGTGTACCTTAGGACTAAACCAGTTATATTCTTGATCTTTATGATTCTCTTACTCTATTTTTTTATATAAAATAGGGAAACCATTAAATATGTCATTAACATAGTTAAACAAATAGGGAGGCACTACTTCTATCACATTTAAATATGCGTTAAGAAATAAAAAAAACAATAATAAAGAATCTTCTTTAGCTTCCATTATCCCCATTGTTGTTGGTTCAGTATTCGGAGGATTTAGTCTGACTTTGCCCTCTTTGTTAACGGTTACTAATACCCCTTTATTCAAAATGCAGACAAGATTTACGCGTTCATTCGCAGGTATTTTCTTATTTGCCTCATTTATATTTTTCGCTATTGACTCTAACGATTGTTGAGCTTCGAAAGCAAATACACATCCGAGTGTTTCGGGGTTCACTTGTTCTTCGTCTCTAATACCTATTAAAATAGCTCGCGTACCGCTTTCTTTCTTTAACCTTTTTACCGAAGCAATGTTTTCAATGCTTTCAGAAATCTTATGTTTGGTAAGAACTGATTTAATCTCAACAGTCGCACAAAGACTTTCTGCAGGGAAGATCTGAGTCTTCTCGTTAAACCAGAGAGGACAACTATTACTATCATATATAACACAATCAAGTTGTTTGCTAATTCCTCCCTCTGTGGAAATTGCTTGTCCATTTCCAATTCCATATTTGTTTGGCAAATGTTTTATAAGAAATTCTTTTACTTTCTCTTCTCTATTAGTACCTCTATCACCCATATGGGAAATCTGTTCTGTTATCTCAGAAAAATCTAAAGACATTTTTTTTGAAATACCACTAAATAACAACTTCAATTCCATTTCAATTAGCCTCCGCATGACATAAATAATTAAAGATTGCACTTACAAATTTGTTCATACAACAACTCACCTGGCGAAGTAATTTTAAAGTACTCATCGACATCAGCATCACTTGAATCAATATCATTTGAGTCCATGTTAAGGCTAACCTCATTATATTTATTAAGAATTTGATTTGAAACGCATTTATCGATTGTTAAAAATACGCTAGATAATTCCAAATCGTTAGCATCACAATAAACATTAAACTTTTTACCTTCCAATATTGCAGTCTTTCTTCGACTTGATGAGTTATTAATATACAAATAAACAAACTTGAAGTTTATAATATCAATATCATATAGATTCATTAGCACATTAACACAAACCAAGTACTTATACTCAATATCTGCTTTGCTTTTTATTAAAGTACCTAGCATTGAGCCTAGGATCAAACATGCTTGAGTAGATTTAGATAATATAATTTTGGAGAATGTTTCTGCAATAAACTCTGCTTTTGCTTCATTATCAATAAAATCAATTAGTTCTTCTAATTGATCTTCAACTGTAACACCATCTTTTATAAATCCATTTAAGAATGTATCAAACTTTCTTTGCATAATAATTGTACTTGAATTTCTAACAAAACCCAGTAGTTTGGAGTCCTCCCCCGTTGATACATTAAAAGATTCGTTGCTTGAGTTTAAATTTACTCCCAGAAACTTCTCTATTTTAAGGTTAGCTTGATCCCAAACATCTTTCTTTTTTGAAAGTTCTTTCATTTCATTAACCCCTTCATAGAAGATGGAAAATATTAACGAAACTATTATACACATAATTATGTAAAGTGGTCTATATGAAGCTCAATTATAGTTATACAACTCGATAGTATTACAAATTTCACTACCGTGATTCTGTATCATAAACTGATAGCGCTATAGTTCCCAGGCAAGTTTATTCACAATGTTTAATCAACTACTCGTTGATTTCATGGTTAAAATTGGAGCTAATTTATGGAGTGTTGTTCTCCTGTTGCTGGCTGCTCTACTTGTTTTTACAATGTTCTTTGTTTTTGTCAAAAGACAAAAAGCTTCAATGGCTGTCATCTGCATGGGTTTGATTCTTGCAGTGGTAACCTATGTGGCAGTCATGGTTAGTGTGATATAGCTTGGACTTTGAAAACTTAAAAGCCCAATCCTCAAATAGGAGGGTTGGGCTTTGCTTTTGTTTTCTTAAACTGTACTTTTTCTTTAAAACAGCGGAAAATTATAGCTTGTCCCGTTACAATTATCTTTTGGATTTTTACCATTAACCCCATGACAAACTAGAATGCCGCCCCTTACGATTCTCATATAACCATGTTTACCTTTTCCTTTACATATGGGACAGGATAATAAGTTATTAAGACGTTTTATGTTCTCCCATAAAGTCCTATATTCTTCTACTGGACTATGCTCATTAAAGTTAATTTGTCCGTGGCTTCCGAAACTTAAATCCGACCTATTTTTTTCAATTTCATCTAATAACTTAATTGATCCGAGTTGACCAGAAAAATGAGGTTTTATTGCCTTCTGAAGAGGAGGCCAAAGTTCCCCTAAATCATAACCACTGGTTGAAATTTCTCCTTTAAATGGCAATGAAACTGATAATAGATCGCAGTGGATACGACACCAGTCCTCGAAGAAGATTCTAATTGGGTTTGCAACACCAGTTGCTTTTACAGCTGTCATAAGTAATTCATCAATTTCTTCAATTTCCGTTAATGAGTTTTTATAACTAACTTGTCCAAGTCTCCTATCATAATTATAAGCTTCTATGGTTTTCCAAGTGTTACTGTTATTACGTTTTATTGCATCCTTCATACATTTATTGAAATAGGCATCATGTGTTGTGATAATTAGTTGGAAATGTTTGAAATTCTCGGCCAGGAAGTTTGCGATCCGCCTTTGGTTCGGGAAGTCAAATGATGAAAAGACATCATCCAAGACGAGTACAGGAAATGTTTTATTTCCTCTTTCAATTAATGAAAAAATTAACCCTAATCCATAGGCTCGCATCCAAGATTCATTAAGATATCCTGTTGGAGCAACATTCTCCCTGCCGAGGTAATTCATTAGTAATGTTATCTCTCTGGCTTTAATAGGAACTACCTTAAAAGAGTGAGCAACCGAGATCCCTGTTTCAAGCATAGGATTATCAACAATCTCTGAGAAAATCTCTTGCGCTCTTTCAACTACATCTGCAAATCTTGAATCCATTTCATCAATACAGAACTTTGAAAATGATTTAGCAGTATCCGCTATTTGTGATGCAAAGGTAGCATGTATCTCGTTTTTCAAGGCAAGTACTTCATAAGCACCAATATGTTTTTCAATTTCCTCTATATCCCGCTCAAGATTTATTAAACTTTCAAGGTTTGTTGTTGATATAGTACTACTCACAAAAGTCCCCAGCAATTGTTTGAGTTCTCTAATAGCAGTATCCAATTCTAGCAAAGACATTGTTTTCAACTCTAAAGCAGTAGCGGCGAATTTGCTTTCCTTCGATTCCTTGAGAATACTCTTAAAATTAGTCTGCACCTTTGTAAGCGTTATACCAATGGATTTCTCACTTGAATTAATTTCACTCTTAATCTCTTCAATTCTTTTTGAGAGGGTAATATAAGACTTATTATTTATTAGATCAGTTCTAATTCTGTCTTTTTGCTTCTGCCAGTCAATTTTGATAGATTCGCATACTGGACAGTTTTCAGGTTGATGATCATGTAAATATTCTGTAGAAGCCTCTAGTAATTTAAATAGTGAGGCGGCATTTGATTGTATTTGAAGTTCTTTTAGCTTCTGATCGGTTTCTTCCAAATCTTTATGTTGATTATTCAATTTTGCAATCTCTTCAAGTACTTCATCTAAGTTAAAAATTGCTATTTCAGCATTCTTTACTCCAGTTTGATCTTTGATATCGTTTTTGTGTTCTTTAACTTTTGACTTCAATTCATTAAAATTATTAATAAATTTCAAATCATATTCAATCTTATACTTTTCACAGAGTTTTTCTATAAATAATGGCTCATCCTTACTAAATACGCTTGTTCCAAGCAGACTAGTTATTTCCTGAAACAGTGATTTCATTTGATATCCATATGGATTATCTTGACTCCATCTTTTTACCGAGTCCATCTTTTTTGAAATATTCATTAGAGGTAGAATACCAACTGCATTTGCTATACTCTCATACCTTTGACCTGGAGTAGCATCCAGAACTTTCATAATATCTGACAGTCGAAAAATCCAATCATATTCTGTGCTTTGCTCAATTATTTTCGCTAGTGAAGGAGCTTGTGCTCCTTTGTCAGTAACTTTTCTAGTGCCACTTTTGTTTTCTGTAAAGGAAATTGAAACTTCACCGTCACCAACTTTATTCAAATGTTTAAGGGTTTTTATTCCTCCATATTCTCTAGCTTTCAATTGTTCCAGTTGACCGTTAACGTTGGTATTTCTAAAATAGTCAATTGCATCTATAAGGCTAGACTTACCCATCCCATTTTGGGCGTATAGCAAAAGTGACTTTCCATCCAACTCATACTTATGTACTCCGAGGAGTCCTCTAAAACCCTCTACTGTAATGGAATTAATCTTCATCCACTATATTCTCCTTATTTTCAGCAACTGTTTCGCATATGGCTAAAAATTCTGATCTAAAACAGTCATCATCTATTTCACCAATCAGAAATTTTTTCAAAAGGATTTTTATTTCTTCATTCTCGATTGTAGTATAGCTATTGAAAAAACCATCCAGTAATTCGGTCATCCCCACAACTCCCGTACGTATTTTTGAAGAAGTTAGTACAGCTCTCTATTTGAATTAAAAGTTGAGAATTATCTTCCTGTGAAACCAATATTCGATATTTCAATTATAAGTTCTTGTGAAACTTGCCGATATCCTCTTTAAATTTCTTTTACTCTAAACTGGAAGGTTGTTGGAAGAGAAGCTGCCATTCCATTCATATTTAATATTTAGATCGTATCATTTCTCTCCAATAAGAAGGAAAAATAGGAGTTCGGAAATGACGAAAAGATAAGATCCCTATTATTGGAAATGACTCCGCTATAAATGAGATATCTCGTTCGATGGTCCCTTCTTTTATATCCTCGTCTATCATAGAACTATAATGCTCAAAACTTTCTGGTAATTGAATGGTTGTCAGCATCGCCCCAGAGTCGTACAGAGCATTCGTCCGGTATAAGTAATTCTCAGTGAGCTCGTCTGGAAACCAAATTTGAAGATTTACATTTTTAAAAAGCTGATGGAGCATATTGCGCATTTCCTCATATTGTTCTGGAGATTTTAACAATACTGTCCATTCCATCAACATCGGTAATAATGTAGAAGATGTAGGTGGTTCAGGACTTATTAATCCCAATTCCGTATCAATTAAATCGTCATAAGAATCACTCAGAAGCGGAAATCTCCCTCGTAGTTGAAATCCTTGAGCAATATGCCAAAATATTTCTTCAATCCATTCTCTCATCACCTGCAATCGATTGGTTCGATATAACAGAATAAGTGCAGCTGTAATATCATTAATATGTGAATCATAGAAAGGAAACCGAATAACGTTATTATTATTTATTAGTTCTTGCAGAGCTCGAGCTGCTTTTTGTGCTAATTTATGAAGGTGAGAGTTGGATTTGTCGTGATCAAGTGAGTCTTCAGCATAAATATAATCTAAACCTATGGAAGCAATAATTCCTATTTGTTCAAATGCAAGTAATGGATATTCGATTTTATCGGATCCGTATCCACTAAGACCATCAGGTACAAAGCAATGTGGTGATATTTTTTCGAGGTATTCGTTGTTGATTCTGCGCCGAGTTTCATCAATTGCATAAAAAATTCCCCAAATGTGTTTATCAGCATTCAGATCGTCTTGGTGGATCCATTCCCACATGCGTAAAATCACTCGTTCGGCAGCTATAATAGCGTGCTTTAAATTGTTTGATTCTGCAGACCAATGGTATACCAAGTTCAAGCATAAATGAACGCAACGCAATACTTTTAATGGTTTGTTTTTTGCTTGAAGCGCATCATTAAATAATATTTCCTCTATCATTTCAAAAAAATGCGAAAGATCATACTCAACCAAATCTAGAAATGATAACGTCTTACGCATCCGTTTTTGTATCAACTCTGGCATAACATACTCATTTAACAAATATCGAACAACTAAGGAAGACAAAACATCGCCTCCCCAAAAGTCAAATTCTATATTTCCCTTTATTCTGAATTCATTGATGTAATTAACCCAATTTATTGATACGTCCTGTTTCATGTCACCGTTTGTACACACGATTATTTTCTTTGGTAGAGTTTTATGACGTTCATCCAACATAATTCGCATGTAAACATCAAGAATCTCGTTTAATGTAGGTCTAACCGCCTGTGGACCTGTATCCCAATTGTTTCTATCGATATCTTTTTGTTTTATGACAAAGAGGAATAATTTCTCTTGCCCATCATCTGGGTCAATACCCACAGCGGATTGATCAACCCCATATTGCCTTACTCCTCTTTGAGGTTTATATATTGGCTGAATGTCCATAGAAATTAGTAGGTCGGGAAGTAGAGCATCTAATTCTTCTGATTCCCTAAGCATTGATAAATATTCTCGAACAATAAGTCTCATTTAATGTCCTCCTTTCTGCATTGCCTCCAATTAAATCTTTTAATAGCTTGACCTATTGGATCAATATTTTCACCTCTGGGGAATTCCATTTCCAACGACATCCTTGAGAGTTCTGTTTTTTCAGTGAGTTTGCCTTGTATTCTAGAAAAGGATGACCTGCCCCCTTTTAAAACGACACGATTGACAATCTGCAGAAAAATTGAATTCTCTTCGGTATTTTTTTCAATCTGACGATTCAACTGCTTGGACTTCATTTTCTCATATTTGTTCGCTCTTCCTTCAGGCGGATAAAACTCTTTGATTTTCGGTAATCCTCTTAATGCCTGTTGGTAGCAATCTAAATCTACAAGGATTTCTCTTGCAACCTTTTTTTCAGTACATGTACCATTCCCCAACTTTTCAGAAAGCAACTCACGTGTCACCCCAGGGTAATTATATCCGACATACTCCTTGAAAGCATTTCTTACCAACATATTGACCAGTTGCTCCTCAGGTTCTCTCCGTAAGATTGAAAAAGTAAGTTGGCATAAATTTTTATTGTCCGAGACGAAACCCATAATCTTCATAATCACATACTTGGTGTCAATAGAAGACCATTGACTAACGGTGTCTTGATCAAGGCAAAAAGTTATATTGTTAATGGCTAGATTTTGGATCATTTCTTGGATATGCAGATGAAAACGTACATCATCTCGTATAAACCATGATGTAAGCAATTTCTCAAATCGCGGCTTCTGTTTGTTCAAGAAAGATTGTATTAGCATATCAAAGAGATCTGCAATGGATTGCTTCTCTTGAGGAGCATCATGCTCCTCTACCCATCTTTCCAAAAACTTCTCAACGAGCTCCACGTGATTTGAGACCAGGTAATATAACGTATAATCTAAACTATTAATTATTTCCTTGTGTTCTACACTAACCTTAGTCTGCAAAAATAATGATTCGTGGAACCACTCCTCATCTAGATAATTATTACTATGCATAAGTAAAATGCTTGCAATTTGAGACTGAATCTCTGGAACAGGCTCTGCTGACATAGTAAGTACAGCAAATTTGGCTTGTTCGGATATCGTGACAAGGCTTCCATAAGCTTGAGCCAATACTTGACGTAAAGGTATTCTGTACTCATTTTGAAGCAACAAATCGAGCTTCTCAAAGGTTTTATTTAATAAATCAACATCAGTTGTATCATCGTAATAAAGAAGTCCGCAAATGGTAATGCCAGCATTAATAAGCGATTCATTTTGAGATTCTATAAGATCTATTGCTTTAGTATGTACGTTCCGAGTTCCGATATTTTTGGCAAGACCAATAGCAACTGATACTATAAGCCAAAAAGACTTAAGTGTAGGAGTTGTTGTCCATGTTTCTAGCAGCTCTTCCCCAACCTTCGGGCGTATATTTGAAAGCAATTCCAACGCTTTTGCCAAATTGTTATTATTGAAATTAGAAATCTCGGCACCATGTAGATCTTCCAAAAAGTTCACGATTATTTTATTTTCCAGATTAAGATAGGGAAGAACAAAAGCTACCACTTGGAGTAGTATCCATTGTTCTCGTTGCGTTACTGTTTTTAAAATGGGAACAATCGATTCTAAAAGTTCTATCCCGTGTTGACGACTCATTATAATTACAAGCATTACTTCTGTATGACGCATTATATCAAATTCTAAATACTCTAATTGCAGCTGTACTAGCTCAACCCAGAACCTATCCCTTTGCTCCCATATGCTTTTAAATCGTGACGAGATTAATGCCTTAGCCAAAAAAAATGCAAAATGTTGAGAATCCTTGAATGACAAGCACTCTTGAGTCTGGACAAGAATTTTCACTTGGATGGCTAAAGTAACCTCTTCACTATATATTTCAGCTGACAGAGGAGGAATCTTTGGAGCCTTGGTATTGTACATACGATGTGCGATTTCACTGAGTACTAACTCACATTTTGGATGAGCCATTGAAAACTTCTCGAGTTCGTCTAGCTTTAGTTGATCAATTTCGAACATAGTGTCCATCCAACTCCTCAGCAGCTTGATTGTAATAAACAAACTAATAATTTATATAGTAAAATAATACCATATACAAGAGTTTTACTGATAGATACAAGTAATATAGGGACTACGTTTACTTTAAGGTTTCAATTTAACATTTACTAAATTTATTCTATCCCCCATCCAATTGAAACAAAGCAAAACGCCGCCTTATTTAGCTATATTTTGCTTCCATACTTAATTATACTCTGTTTAGTTTACAGCTACTTTTTCTCGCCTTTTCGTGTTAAAATTATATCGCTTAAGGTGTATATAGCGACTTCCCTGCTAGTCATTATTATGAATCCCCAATATTCACAAAACTTCTAAAGAGCTGCCGCGGGTAATAAATACCATCTCGGCAACAGCGATAAAAGACGCTAACAAAGTAATCATAAATAAAAGTCATAATGTACACAAAAAAATGAAGTTGCGTAATGCAACTTCATTTTTTTTTTTTGACTTCATCGGCAATCGGACGATATTCTTGGCCTAGATCGGCAATCGGAACATATTCTTGTCACTCGACAATCCACAGGAATGATACGATTGATAGATACGATTGATACTTGTTTAAATACTTTCCTACAAAATTAAAACATGCGAAAATGTCTTTATATGGCCCATACATCGCATATCGACACATTATAAGTCCCTCCATACTATGCGTTTTATCGTTGAATTACCGTTTCTCGTTAGGTTAAGCCTTTTGTGTCATTACCATCAAAAACTCCAACAGCATCATAAACATTAAAATATTTCTTCTCTAGCTCTTTACACGGTCTATTTCCACGTCCGAGCATTTGACTCAAAAGTGATCTCGATTTTACTTTTCTAAAGAAAACTAAATTACTTACCGCTGGAACATCAATACCAGTGGCTAATACATCTACGGTAACTGCTATATTTGGGAATCTTTCGTTTTTAAAAAGTTTTATTTGTAGTGAAACATTCTTCGTTGAAGCAGTTATTTTGCTTATAACATCTTTTTCAAAACATTCATATTGATTACTATAAAGTTCATTAAGGGCTCTAACAATTAATTCAGCCTGGTTTTCTGTACTTGCAAATACAATTGTTTTTTTATTTGAGAAAGGGTTGATTTGTTTTATTAAATCGCATAAAACAGCTCTAATATATTCATCATTATCACTATTTTCAGTTTCAGCATTAAAATTATAAGTATTAAATTCAATACCTGCTGGAACTAACTTTATTATATTAAAATCGAGTAGATAGCCATCTCTAACTGCATCTTGATAAGTATATAAATATACTGGATCTCCAAATAAATATTTTAAATTATTATCAATATTAGAAGTCAGTACTATTTTTGAGGCATCAAAGTATTCAAATGCACTCATATATATTCTTGGAGAATCACTCTCTTCAAACAACGTGTTAAAAAACATAGAGTCAATAAAGGAAAATCCATTTTCAAAATCACCTATCCAATTTAATCCGTCTATTACAATGCAGTCATAAGTATCTACTGATAGAGCTAGATCGTTTTTTAATTGTTGTACTATATTTTGAATTGTAGAAATATGTACCTTAGTTGTTACTTTAGGCTTCTTAGTATCTAAAGATTGTATTTCATAAATATCAGTAAAGGTATAATTCCCCTCTAGTCTAGCTTCTCTGAATTCCGAAGCCACCTGCTCCCCAACTGATCTGCGATCAACAAGAAAAAGAACTCTATTAAAAATGCCGCTCTTAATTAAACGATAAATTAAACCAATCGCCATTTTTGTCTTGCCTGTGCCAGTAGCCATATTAACAAGAACGTTATTTTCTCCATCTTGAATTGTATTTTCTACTGCTTTAATTGCTTCAAGTTGATAGGCTCTTAATCCTAATGTGTCTCCTAAATATTCTATTGGCTCATTTTCAAGCAACATTACTGCTGAATCGTAATCCTTTCTCAACAACTCTCTAAGTCCGAGTGGAGTATACCATGATTTTATTAATTTAGGAATATTCGTGTTCTTTCTGAGATCGTGAAACCATATTCCTGAGTTCATTTTTAATAATGCATTAACTGCAAAAACAAATGGAATATTTATTTCATTACTTTGAGAGACGAAACTCTCAATGCCAGTGTAAGTTACATTTTTAGCATTCCTAATGATTCTCCCCAACTGTGAATACAGGTCTCTCCCCTGGCTTTTTGTATCAATGTAAGCAACTAACTTATTTCCTAAGAAAAGAGCATAGTCTGCTGTATACTTTTTATTTAGTGGCCATTTTGAAATGGCAGTATTTATTCCCTCCCTTGGACGTGCTCCTTCTTGATAATTTTCTGTTGGACAGTACCATCCAAGTCTGCTTAATTGCTCGCCAACTAATTTCTGTGAATCTTCTTCTGTCATTCGGATAGCTGATAATGCCACCATTGAACGGGCCCGTCGAATGATAGTCTCTTCTGTAGAATCCTCTTTTAGACGTAGCTTATCGAGTTCAATTTTTAGAGTGCTTAATTGGTAATTATAATCAGCCGTTAATTCGTCTAATTCCTTTTTTAGTTCAATAGATGAATCTACTTTCTGAGGTTCTATATAAGAGCGTGGTTGAAATTGATCATCCTCATAAGTACGAAAAAACCAAATAGAAAGAAGTAATGTAGTTCTCAATAAGTCATTTGCATCTTGAATTGAGTCATAACCTTCATGAGCCGCATCATTTCCTTTTTTCCTAATCTTAGTTAAAAAATTATATATCTTTTCTGGGATAATATTGTTATCGAAAAGTTTTTTTACTTTTGTAACTTGCTTTCCATCAGCGGGTTCTTGTGCTCTTTCATAAGCAAATATCACCTTGACTAAATGCTCACCGAATAACCGTAATTTGAATAAGGTTGTATTTGGATCATTATGTAAGTTTTTTTCCGCGATTTCTCCCAAGTTTGCAAGAACAGGCCATTTAACGGCAAGAAAATTAAAATTACCCATCAGTATTCGCACCCTTTCATCATGTAGATATATGAGTAATATTAAATATCTAAATTGATGCCTTTATAAAATCACCAAGTTAATTCTTTATTTATCAGTGTTGTATTGATATAAACTTTTTAAAATTAATAGAAGGTCGATAAGTTATGGTGCCTTTGAGCCCATCCCTTAGTCTGACTCCAACGATCAAGGTGCATCACAGATTGTCGCTCCCTTTCGGGAAGCACTCATGGGGGATTAATCCCACTCTGATTGTTGCACCAGCCCTTTGCCCAATTTAGCTGTTGAGAGAACGTATTAAAGGTGGGAGTTGTTATTGAAAGGGCTGCGGAATCGACATTTATAAAGACAATATTACTGCATGCATTCTAACGTCTAAAGGGAAGGAGATCCCAACGTTTTCAACTAAAATAATGCATCTATGAGACAATTTCACAATCTCAAACCCGCACCAAGCCTAGTTTTTTTCACACAAAAAAAGGGACTACCTCCCCAAATCTCGAAGTAAAAGGCGTCGAAACCAACAACCCGAGTTGAAGAAAGAGGTATTCCCTATGTATTCTATTCAACAGCAAGAGTTGTTTTCCTTCCAACAATTACTGGAAATTAAGCCCGATGACCGGTATGCTCCCATACTTGAACATCTAAATTTCAATTCAATTTTACAACGACTTGGAAAACAGTCGCGTTGGGTCCGCCGCAGACATTAAACTTTCCAGCTATGCTCTATTCTCTTCTCATTGCCAAAATAGAACGAATGGACTTCGTAAAAGATATTGTTCGCCGTCTAAAAACGAGCGTTGAATTCCGCATGCAATGCCGCTTTACCGGCTCTGACGCTACGCCAAGCGAGGCTTCGTACTCTCGTCTCATACACGCTTTGAATGAACACCAACTCCTTGAAATAGTTCAGGACGGCCTAGTGCTAGATGCGATCTCAGAAGGCTTTTTACCTGGGATTCACTTGGCGTTCGACTCTTCGGCGGTAGAGGCTTGGAACGCGGTATTTCCAGACGCAGCCGCTAAACGCAAAGCATCACGTCAAAAGAAAAAGCCACTTTCGCCGCAGCTCGAGCAACTTTCAGTCCCCATTGAAGAGGATGTGAAAGAAGAACCAGCTCCTCCCCTTAAGCCTCAAAAGTATGGACGTGGCCGTCCGAAGAAGGAAGAAGCGATCCGTCGTGCTGAGGAGCGTAAGGCATATGAAGCAACGCTGACTACTTTTGAAAAACCAGTGGCTGACATGTTGCCTTACACCTATGAAGAACTGATGGAGGGACTGCCTCGGGCACCAGAGCGGTGTTCAAAGAAAAATGCCAAAGGCTTCCTAACGTCTTGGTATGGCTACAAAGCAAATGTTATCGTCGATGCGGACAGTCAATATGTGCTAACTGGCTTTTTAAGCTCGGCTAATATCAATGATCAACGTGGCGGAGTCGTGTTGTTAAAAGGAATAGAGAAGAAATTTCCTATGCTTCGCATCAAGTATATTATGGCCGATAAAGGGTACGACGCGCACCCGCTTTATAAATTAATTTACACACTAGGCGCTTTTCCAATCATTGATTTCATTCATCACACAGAGCCGCCTGAAGGATTTAATAAGGACTTTCACCCGATTTGCGAAAAAGGAAAAGCCTACGTCTACGATAGCTACGATTCGACCTATAAAACACTTAAATTCACACGTCCAAAAGAGTGTAGTAACTGTCCCCTCGCAGATAGCGGCTGCCAGAAAGTGTATAAAATAAAGGTAGATCAAGATATTCGTAAAAATACTGTACCTGCAAGAGGAAGTGAGAGCTTCAAACAACTGTATAAAAAGCGGACCGCCGTTGAGCGCGTATTTGCCTACTTGAAAGAATATTTCGGTCTTCATCGCACACGTCACCGGGGGACAAGAGCCGAAGTTGATTTCCAGTTGAGTACGCTCGCGTATACCGTATGCATATTTGCCTTAGACAAATGGAACCAACAGCTTGAACAAGTTGTAACTGCTGCTTAATTTTTAAAAAGTGAATTCCTAGGCACGCAAGAACTCTAGTCAATTTTTCAATTTGAATTGTGAAATTGACTCTCTATTACAACTCATCGATTGAATTAAACAAAATGAATGTTCTCATGTTGCTTTGATTAATGAGATAATATTCTTGTCACCCGTTTTTTCACGGCGGTATCCTTGGTGGCACGCCCGTGTTAGTGAGAACTAGCGTCCCATACTTAGAGCTTTACATACCTTTCCCACGCATTTAGATACAGTTTTAAATTAGGAGTAACTATTTCGATTTTTAAGTAAGAGCATCCCACTTAAGAATATCTTTTGTTCATTTTTGCAACAACATAATATCTAGCCATAAAAGATAATCAAAGTATGTTATTTGGAAGTTTCATGAATGTAATAATCGTCCCTTTCAGAGAATGATTTATTATATAGTTTATGTTATTTTTAGTTCTAAACAAGACAATTAAAGAACTTAATTGCACAATTGCTGTTAAGGCAATTAATTGGGGTTGAATTATATAAACAATAAATGGACAAAAAATTATTATTGTAATGTTAGCCCAAGGTTTGAATCCGAGACCCCGTATCCACTTGTTCTCAATAAATATATTAATTACTGAAAGAAAGAAAATTAATGAGAGTTTGACAGCTGCCCAAGAAAAAGTAGCCGCGTTAAGTAATACATTTCGCAATACTAATTTGTATTCCATCTGCACATCTTCCCCTGTCTGATGCTATTCAACTAAAGTTCTTTCGTTAGCTCAACGATTCATTGCAATCGTAGGCATCTCCAAGTGTTTCAAAATCTTCTTTTAACCAGTACCATCGTTCACCGTTATTCTGAACCAATAAATTAAGCAAATCCGTGAATGATTTAGCAATTACTGGACAGTTACCTGAAACTGCATGTCTATCCCAGAAGCTATCGTAACATTTCCCAAATCGGTCTGGATGAAGATCTATAGAAATGTAGTCGCCATTTCCATCATGGCCAATGATGTACCAATGTGAAGATATATCCTCGTCTACTTGTTCCCCAACTATGACTGGATTAGAAAAGACAAACTCTTCAGTCCGGACTATTTCACAACTATAATCCTTGTTTTCAAAAAGAATTACTCCACCGCATATCTCATAAAAACGTTTAAGATCTGAAGGAAGGCTATGCTGATTCGTCTGTGGCAATCCGTTTGTCGGAGTCACTCTACAATTAGGAAACCTCTTTATCTGGTTTAATAATGCCTCTATGTCATTCAAGACATCGTCCTCCCATTTGTAATCCACTATCTATCGTTCGCCGTAGGCATCATTTAACTGAAATTGCCCATTTTCTACTATCCAGATTAAACACTCCTCCACTTCCCATAAATGAGTAGTTCTCTACTCTGCATATTAACCAGTCAGTTTCTGTACGTTCTATTTGAATGTGATTGAAAGTTTTGTTTTCGAGACTCGTTTCAACCAAATCTATTTTAATGAACCAACCCGGATTATCCACCGTATCAATCTTTATTTGCTGCATATTTTCCCAGTCACCGTCACATTGTTCATAAAACCACTGCTGCAGCCAAAGTAAATTATTTCTTCTCTAGCTCTCCCATACTACACGCGAATTTTAACTATCGAGGATTCGTTATCCGTTAGTTAGCAAATTCTTATCGATATATTCGAAAGTTTCATCAAGATCTTTAAAAGCTTCATCATGACCTGAAAAATCTAATCCTTCACTTTCTCTTCGTCGAGAAATTCCAACTTCATCTTCAGTAATTTGGAGCTCAAAAAAATTCAAATACTTATCGTTCATACTTACCCAGATACATTTCCCGTAGGGGTCAATGTAAATATTCCATTCAGGAAATCTTTTAGATATGATTTCCTTAATTTGATCTAAATCTAACTTTATCATCTTATTCCCACCTTTAAATCATCTATGCTACCTGTAAATTCAATAAACAAACAGGAGTCGCATCTGAAACTCCCACGCTATCGTATCCCCATAGCTTAATCCGCTAGTCACTACTTCGTACTACTTCTCCAAATAATTTTGGTTTATTAATTTCAAACTGTTGAATTAAAACTTCGCCAAAGATACTAATTGTTTGTTCCCATGGATGCCCTAAATATCCCCATTTGAAATCTTTATTAATAAATAGATAATAATCACCATCTGGGTAAAAGGAAATAGTACTCGGTGGACCCAAATGGGGATTATATTGAAACGATTCGTGTTGCCAGTCTAAGGCATACAGATATTCATCAGGTTCAGTTACTAATTTAAGGCATGCAACGCAATTTCTCTCTAAATCGTCTATGTCGTCATTCGTATAACTAGTCAATTTATAAGTAATATATGGCGATGGTAAACTAAAGGAAGGCCAATCGTTACTATGAACACTTGGTTTAAAATTGAAATGTTCATAAAATTTATCCCATACTAGCCGATATAGTTCATTTGATAAAGGAACCCAATTGTCCATTAGTACACCTCGGATATACTCGTCATTTAAATCCCAGATCAATACTAACATATTTTGTGCAACTTTTAATGGGTCTATTTTCCACGCTCTTCTGCCCGTTAATTTAGCGGATCGCGGGTTTGGTACCAGCAAAACTACTGGCCCGAATTTTTTACATTAGTAAACATTCACTAACGCACTTTATTTCCCATGATCTATTGTCACTTACCCAGGTTTGATATTTGGGTCATCTTTGTGATCCAATACTCTTTCTTTTTCATTTCTTTTTGAATTGTCATTAATAGATACCTTCTATTAACTGCGATAATTTTCCTGAAATTTTTTAAATCTTTTTTTGTCAAAAAGCCTCTAGCTGTGAACTCGACTAATTTATTGGGATCAATTCTAGCCATTTTTAAAGTTGCCTCTAGACCTAGGATATCAATTACCATATCTGTTCTATATCTGATAGGTGATTCAACAACTGATAGCATTCCGCCCCTAATAGTAATTTTTTCCTCTAACATCCAATCATACGATGTTAATGTTCTCACTTTTTCCTTTTCCCAAGAACTATTTAATTTCTCATACTTATTATATGTTTCTCTCCATAATCCAACTTTTCTAGTTAACCCAATATCATCTATACTAGGATAACTAGAATCAAAATGCGATTGTGAGATCTGTTCTCTCATATCCTTATTAGCTGTATACTTCAAAAAATACTTTTTAGGGATGTTTTGATACTTTAATTGCTCTTTCTCTTCTTCCGATAATTCTTCACCCTTTATGTATGTATTTTGATGAAAAATTCCAAGATCAAGAAGTAATACATTTAAATCCAAGTGGTTATAACTGTATTGCTTACAGATTTCAAATTCACCAACTACACCATACTTTTTCCAAACCAAACGTTTTATATCAAGTGCATCCTGTTCATTTCTAATCATAGTTTTTAACAGACATAACTTTTCTTTCTCTTGCTTCAGCTTTAAATATGAACCGTCCTGGATATATTTAATTATTCCTTCTAGTCTCATTTATCACCAATCTTTCTTTTTAATTTTATTTCATTATCCTGGTTGCTTATAAAAAGCTTAATTTTTGAAATCGTATCTTCTTTGAAGTAATATCTTTTTCTACCATCTTTCATATGTAAAGTGAAATCAGCAGCAATGTCATTTTCTTTTATTATTCTCCATAGCCTCTTTTCTCCAATTTTTAATTTTTTCATAACATCTTGAAAATAAAAACCATTTTCTTCTTGTTTACTTCTTTTAACTATTTCCAGACAGATTTTTATTTCATTTTCCTCATAATAATTGTCTGCAAGAGTCCCCGTAGGTAGAATTCTTACAGGCTTGAGTTGTCCCGATAGCGTAAACGAAATGATATCAACTATTGTTAGCGAGCATGTAGAAAATTTGATTAGTACATCATGAAATTTAATAAAATTAGGGTCCAGTTCTATTACAATTTGACCACTACACCTCTCCATTAATTTTTTCACTTCATCCAATTGAAACTGTCTATTCGGCGACTTTGCAATTTGAATTGGTGTTAAATAGCCAGCACTAACCACATTATTAACTGAGTACGAATTTATCCCAAATACTAATCCAACTTCCTTTCTTGAAATTAGTGACTCCTTTTCGTTTAAATAGTTATCCAGAGTTGCTTTTTCGACTAAATACCTTGAAATCCCATTAGATAAAATTTTTTCGAGCTTCAACTTCTGATAATCACTCAGTTCATCGAGCTTTTCATAAGCTATTCCCGTGAGTTGTCTAACCTCTTCTCTCCGCACATTCGTTCTATTTAATAGTAAATCTGGGTTCTTCTTAAAAATTGAAAAATCCCTTCTTATTTTTCCTTTATCTATTTGATTAATGAAAAATGCGTTGTAAGCTTCTTGGACCCATAAAAAACCCTTAACGTCAAATAGATCATCAAATGCTTTTAATTTTTCATAATTTACTTGTCCACGATTGCGTGTTAAGAAATTATCTAAAACAAGAAAGAAATGATTTGGGAATTCATTATACATCCAATACACATTTGCTATAGCAGTAGCTAGTATAAGTCCACTCTTTTCACCATTGGAACGATTATGAAATATTGACAGATCCTCTAATGTTAGAGAGATATAATCAGGGGCACCATTAAGCAAATGAAAGCTATGGAAAGCTAATTTAAGAAAATCAACAAAATTGCAACTCTTCATTATCATGAAATTATCATTCCAAAACCCATTGGATAATTGTATTTGTGACTCTACGAAAATTCTATTCTCTATTACTATTGATTCTGTATAAATGAATTCAAAGGAGCATTTGGTACATTTTTGATCAAAAAATGCCGCCATACTTATAACGTAGTCACATTTAGGGCATTGATCCACCAATTTCACTTTATGTTCAATACATAAATGACAAGGTACCACCATCCACATTGTTCGGTGATAATATTTATCCCGAATGCACAGCGGGCAGTACTTCACTTTATTTCTCATCAATATTTTAGTATATAAATCTAACCCAATACGTTCTTCTAATTCATATCCATTGTTTAACCCAAAACTTACAAGCCCCCCATTCAAGTCATTAAGTTTTCTTAGAGATTCATGAGTGAATTGATTATTTTGCACTTCGTAAAATGATAAACAAAGGTATTTAGATAAATAATTAACATTGTGATAATGATTACACTGAGACAATCTGAAAAGAAAACCTGAAATACTCTCATCAGGGTAAATATCGAGTTGGTTTTTTAAATACTTAACTTGAATAGAATTCCCCATCATTTTCTTACTCTTTTCCGATTTTTCAACTGCCGCTTTAAATCTCTTATCTTTTCTTGATAACTTAGTATATTTTGCTCACTCATACCTATTTCATCAGATATTCTATAAGCAATTGTAAGACTACCATCGGTTAACAAAACTAAAATATACTCATTATCATTTCTGTCTACATAAATAGGAGTCTCTTTAGACATTGCCTCTTTAAATATGAACCATTGTTCTTTAATTGCGATGCTGCACGAATACCAATATCCATTGAAAAACAACCCTTTGTTAGTTATCTCTGCTCTCTCCAGTGGAAATAAATCATACAATGTTTCCACAATTAACACCTCCTATTAATCTATTACTATTAATATCACCAAAAACTAGATTTTTAATACAAATAGATAGTATTTTATAAATTTTAATACGATTAAACGCATGTTTGACTTCTTATATCTTGACTACACTTCAATTAGAGGTGTTAGCCAATGTCAGATCCTAATTTAAAATTAATTGGTGAACGAATACGTGAATTACGTAAGCAAAGAGGGTTCTCACAAGAACAATTAGGAGAATTAGCTGATTTTCACTATACATATATTGGTGGAGTAGAACGTGCAGAAAAAAATATTTCCGTTCTAAATCTTGCTAAAATCGCGACTGCCTTAAATGTTGGTCTGTATGACCTATTTGAATATGCGAGACTAAATAGTCGAACAAAAGATAAATCAGATGATTTAGAGCAAATTTTAAATCTACTATTTTCTTTAAAGTCCAGTGAAGTAAAGAAAGTAAAGAACATTCTACTGGAAATGTATGAATAAAAGGCGACCAAATTGGTCGCCTTTTATTCATAATTTATTTTCTGATCTCACAAAATTCGTTTGTTAGTTTTTTATTTTTTTCAATTCCTACATTCTTGAGTCCCTAATATTTTTTAATCTAGTGAAAAATCTCTCGAAAATGTAGTCTTGTTTCGTTTTAACTTCAACATAGTATCTAAGACTATAAAATTTCGCCTTAAGTGATGAAGAAACTTCATAGTAAAATTTCACAAAATTTTCCGGCCAGTCACTCGTCATTAAAACCGATTTCTTTATCATCCAATAAAAAACCAAGTTATTTCCAACATGCCAATTGTTGCGATCTTTTTTTAGATCATACTTTCTATCATTTATCGAAATTGCATCTTTCATATGATAAGTCAGAAACCATCTTATTCTTTTCAGCACTTGATAATACTCAATTATTGTTAAGTTATTCCAAACCTCTCCTTCATCTCTAATCTTATCAAATAGCATCATTGAGTTCTTACTATCATCATCCAGGTAAGTTTGCCTAGCTGAACAAGCAGAGAGCTCCATTTTACAGTTTGGGCATTGATCTTCGATTACATCTTTATAAGTCACAGGGTTAGAACATTCACATTGATGCAGTAAATCTAAGTTATGTTTTCTACAAATTATTACAGGGGCAATTAACCAATGAACTCTATGATATGGTTGTTCATTAATACACGAGGGGCAGAATTTGGAATAAAGCTTTGGTCGAAAATTATGTTGTTGTAATCCATTGTTATTAATAAAATGAATAGAATTTCTATTATAGATATGCATATTATCATCATTCATCCATAACATTACTCTCTCTAAATCGCCAATCCCTTTTTTGTAATAAGGATTAATAAAGTCATTTAAGTGATTAATCGAAATATAGTTTGCTTTTGAGACCCTATAGAAATAACCTTCAACAGACTCATCTTCGTAACAAAATGGGCGATTCATCAATATACTCCACCTTAAAAAAATATGCCAAGACTATTTGAAATCAGCCTTGGCATTGCCTTGTATATTTATACATTCCCGCGCATAAATCCTATTTTCTTATGAATTCTGGAACAAACCGTCTAAGGATTTATGGAACAATTCTAATTATTTCTGGAATTTGACACATCCAGGGCCTCCGCCATGGATTCTCTACTAATTACATCTGCTATATCCGCAGTTGATACAATTCTTACACCCTTCGCTGTTCACCAGCGAAGCGGAACCACAGGACGTGCACAGGTCCATCGCCGCGACACTCGTCACGCTCGGAGCCGCGTGCCCGCCACCCCCTGCAACGCCAGCCGCCGGCGCTGCCTCAACAACTTCACTCGTCGCGGTCACGTAGTTCCGCGCGTCGTCAGGCTCGCTCATCACTTCGTCGTGCTGCTCGAGCGCTTTGGCAACCGCGTCTGCGATCGACTCGACGCGGTTGTTGCCGAATCCAATGGCGCCGGAGCCGCCAATGCCTTTCAAGTGCTTCACGAGCAGCTTCACTTTGTCTCCGTGATCGCCATAGCGCAAGAACAAGGAGCACACACGGCCAAGTGCTTCGGACATCGCGAACACGTCAGACCCTGCTTTTCCTACATTAAGGAAAATCTCGCTCGGTGTGCCATTCATATCATTGATCGTGATATACGCCATACCGAATGGGGTATTCACCTTATAGGTAGCGCCACGCAAAATTTGCGGACGACGCTTGTATTGCTTATCGAAGACTTGTTCCGTCTTCGCATCCACATTGACCGCAAGCTTGCCAGACAAACGCGATAAGCTCTCCTCATCCACAACAGCCTCTGCCGCGACAGCTACTGGAGCTACTTCGGGCTGAGCCTCCACTTTCACTTCTTCCTTCTTATCCGAACTCGTACTCAATACTTGGACATCACGGCTGCCATCGCGGTAGATGGTCACGCCTTTACAGCCTAGATCATACGCCAATTCATAGAGTCGTTTCGTTTCCTCAACTGTGAAATCAGCTGGACAGTTAGCTGTCTTCGAAATCGAGCTATCCACCCAAGTCTGAATGGCTGCTTGTGCCCGAATATGGTCTTCAGCGGACAAGCTCATCGAGGTGACGAAGTAATCAGGCAGATCTTGATCTGGATTCGCATCTTTCCAATTCTGCGCAATCGGCACATACTGCTTATCGAAGCCTAGGCGACTTTGACGATAGTACTCAAATGCGAAGTAAGGCTCAATCCCCGTTGATGTACCAACCATTGTCCCCGTACTTCCCGTTGGCGCCTGGGTAATGACCGTCACGTTACGCATACCATTCTGATGAATGGCCTCACCAACCTCAGGAAATACCTCTGTCATTTTGCGCATAAAGCCGCTTTCCATGAATTTATCTTCGATAAAGGCTTGGAAGGATCCCTTCTCGCCTGCAATCTCAGATGAAGCCAGATACGCTTCTCTCGCCATGAACCCATAAATCTTGTCCAAGAACACGAGAGATTCCGGGCTGCCGTACCGTATTTTCAAAAGAATCATAAGCTCTGCCAGACCCATCGTACCTAGCCCTACGCGACGCTCATTTTGCTGATTTGCTCGATTTTCTTCGAAATGATAAGGCGTTTTGTCAATGACATTATCCAGAAAACGCGTTGAATAGCGTACGACGGTAGCAAGCTCTTCCCAATCCACATCATGCTTCTCCGCATCATAGAACTTCGACAAATTGATGGCTGATAAATTACAGACACCCCAAGCAGGTAAGCCTTGTTCCAATTTTGTTATCCTATCGGTTTTTTATCCAATAGTTCTAACGGTTTGATTCCCGTTAGGTCGGCATATATTTTCACTTATCATTCAAAGCGTCTTTAAGAACTTTAGAAGTTCTTTCCGTCCTAGCTGTTCCCCTAAAACAGCATTAGTAACGACTCTAATATCATTCACACCATATTTATCAACAATTTCATCAAGCAAAGGTTGCAAGCTCGATTTTATTTTGTTGTACGGAATATTTTCAACGTACTTGCTATTCTTCTTGGTCCAATCAAGTACATAACTTTTTATTTTCCAATGAACTTGCTGCCTGTTTTTTTTTATAAACCTCATTAGCTAACTTAAAACCAAATTTACCACCACAAATATCACTACAAAATCTTTGGACGCTCGTAGCCAACTTCCAGAATTGTTTCTTACAATGCTCGCAGTCTCGACTCACCCTTGGGACTTTAATCCATGTCCCTTTTTTTGCTTTGACCGCTTCTGCTCCTTTTAAGAATCCAGCTAACATCTTAGTTCGAAGAATAGGATCTTGCCACCGCTCTTTTGTTCTATCAGAAATATACTTTTTAGTATTTTCGTTATGCTTTTGATTATAATGCGGATTAAGCGAACCTTCCCAATTCTTATTAATTGTAGTTTTTTCCGATTCTATCCATTGATTTAAAGTTGATGTAAGCGACATAGGAAGTTCTTTATACAAATTTAGTAATTCTTCGTAAGATATAATCTCCGCAGAGATGCGATATAACGATGTCGTAAGCTCAAGATCTACTTTCGTTCTAGCAAGAACAATGGGATCCCTATGTTTTATTTCAACAATTTTTAATAAGCTATTTTGCTTATCATAGATAAAAAAGTCGGGTTTATATGTTTTGTATCCTAAATTAAATGTTCTTTCTTCATAGGTCCATGTAATTCCGAGGTAATCCAAATACTTAGCATATGCGTATTCGTATGAACTTCTTAAGTAAGTTTCTCGATAATATCCACTATAACCTCTATTCAAATTAATCACCTCCTTCTTATCAAAATCATTTAAGGGGATAAGACGCTTGAATTCTTAGTGTCGCGGCCTCGTGGATGGGTTATATTCTGCTTTCGTGCAGTTTCACCATCTATGCTCTGCCCCTGACTGATTCTTTACTTCCAGCCTTCGGTTCGGATTAGCTTCTCAGCCTTCCCGCTTTATTCCGCGATGATTAACGTGAGGCAAACTAGGCTACCTTACCACACGGATTCGTACAAATAATAGGATTAAAATACCAGCTATTGGACATCTGATTGTAATATTCCAAGAATACTACGCCAGGTTCAGCGGATTTCCATGCCGATTCAATAATCGAGTGCCAAACATCACGCGCGCGAACCGTGCGATAAGGCTTAACAGCTTTGCCTAATTTCTTCCACGCATCTAAATTACCGTCCCACAGTTCATTGTACTCTGGATCTGTGGTATCCGGGAACACCAGTTCCCATTCTAGATCCTCCTTCACCGCTTTCATGAAGCCATTACTTACGCAAACAGATAAGTTCGCGTTCGTAATCTGCCCCATGGTGGACTTCACCGTAATGAAATCCTCCAGATCTGGATGCCAATCATTAATCATCAGCATTAACGCCCCGCGACGGCTACCGCCTTGCTCGATCAAACCTGTCGTATAACTAAACAATCCACCCCAAGAGACAGCGCCGCTGGACGATCCATTAACGCCTTTCACCACTGAACGTCTCGGTCGAAGTGAAGACAAATTAATGCCAACGCCACCACCGCGTGACATAATTTCAGTCATTTCAGTCAACGTGTTCATAATCCCGCCGCGACTATCCTTCGGTGAAGGAATGACGTAGCAATTGAACAAAGTCAATTCATCACTCGCATCCGCGCCTGCTGCAATCCGGCCCCCAGGTACAAGCTTCCAATCGTTCAGAATGTATCTGAATTTCTCCGTCCATTCCTGACGCTTCTCCGCTGTCTTCTCAACCGAAGCCATCGCTCCTGCCAAGCGATCCCACATTTCTTCCGGTGTCTTTTCTCTATTTAATGTCAACTTCTCAACCTCAGATTCAACCGTTTCACCGCTGCGTGTCAGAACCTTCACTTTGCTTCCAGCACGACTAACAATCTCACCAACTTCTTTGGCTGGGAATTTCGGATCATCCTTCGTCAGTACGAGAACGGTGTCTCCGACTTTCGCATGACTCGTATCCGCATCCTTCAGCGCATAACGATCCAGAAATATTTTTTCACTTAAACCCGTTAACTTCTTACTGGTGTAACCATTCCCCATCGTTCAAATCCCTCCCAAGTAGCCGCAAATATTGCTGCGATTTAAGATAATAAATACAAGTGCCAGAAACCACCAATTCACAATATATGGTATACCTTACTGATTATACTACACAACATCTAGCGGAGACAAAGTCTAAATACCCATTGCAAAAAAATCAACAAAGTGCTAGTTTTGACGTTCTTATCCATGTTTGATAACCTAGATATAGTATATCACATTTTTCAGCAAAACAGAACATATGTTCTATTATTTTTTTTATAAATAGGAGAGATGAATCATGTATTTTTATAAAAACGAATTCGTACATAAACAAGACATCCAAATCTCACCCGATGATCGTGGCTATTACTTTGGTGATGGAATTTATGAAGTGTTTCGCGTCTACAATGGTCAGATTTATGAAGGTGCTGCACATATGCAGCGGCTCGAACGAACAGCAAGTGAAGTACGCCTCTCCTTACCTCATACAAGTGATGAAATTCTAACTATATTGAATAAGCTCATTGGGCACAACAACCTCATCGAGGGCACGGTTTATTTGCAAATTACTCGTGGAGAGGCGCCTCGCGCGCATCCATTCCCGACACAGGCTGTGCCCATTGTACTCGCCTATTGTTCTGAGGTGAAGCGTCCTTTAGCCACCATTCAGAATGGCATCAACGCCGTTACACAACCTGATATTCGCTGGTTACGATGCGATCTCAAGACCCTAAATTTGCTGCCAAATGTACTTGCCAAGCAAGCTGCATTAGATCATGGTGTACAAGAAGTCGTGCTTCATCGTGAAGGCACGGTAACCGAATGCAGTGCCTCCAATCTGATGATGGTGAAAGATCAGGTTCTCTACACGCACCCCGCCAATCACTTGATTCTGCATGGGATTACGCGTGCTGTCGTACTCCGAATAGCGCATGCCTTACAAATACCAGTCAAAGAAGAATCTTTCACGACGGAACAACTTCTACAGGCGGATGAAGCTTTTATCACAGGTACGACGGTAGAAATTACACCAATCCTTCAAATAGATGGACAATCTATCGGTTCAGGAGTACCTGGTCCAACAACCCAGAAACTTCAAGCCGAATTTGAAAGAACCTTTCTCAACCAAAACACTCCCCCCATACAAGGGCAGCCCTAGTCCAAGTCATCTCATCTGGCTTCTAAAGGCTGTCCTCTTTTTTGCGTACAAACCCCATCTCTACCTCCGTATGTCACGTTTCCTCCCGACAAATATTCACAAAATAATCACAAATTCGGATAAAACAATTGACGGAAACCCCATGAGCCAATTAAACTATGGTTAATTATAAAAGTACTTGGACACCTCGCCTCTCACGCTTTGCTGAACGAAAGCGTTAAAGTGGTGGGAGAGCAATGCGTCCAAGCAACATCTGGGAACTTAGAGAGGGGTAATTTTGTTGAAAAAGAAAGCACTCACATCCATCGTATTATCAGCAGCTATTATGTTAGTCGCAGGTTGTGGTCAAAAAGCGGAGCCAACGCCTGCAGCAGGTGGTGCAGCCTCAACTACTCCGGCAGCTACAGCAGCCGCATCCAAAACTTATAAGATTGCGATTTCACAAATTGTTGAACATCCATCGTTAGATGCAACACGCCAGGGATTCCTTGCAGCACTTAAAGATGCAGGCATCGTAGAAGGCACGAACCTGAAGGTTGACTTCAATAATGCACAAGGCGATCAACCGAATAACTTATCCATCGCTCAAAAAATTGCTTCCGCTGACAACGATCTTGTACTGGGAATTGCAACACCATCCGCACAAGCAGTGGTACAGCAAGTGAAGAAAGCACCGATTCTTTTCGCAGCGGTTACAGACCCACTTGCAGCCAAAATCGTAACCAATGTGGATAAGCCAGGCGGCAATGTATCCGGAGCTTCCGATACGAATCCAATGGCCATTGCCCAATTGATGGATTTCGTTGCAGCTAACATGCCGAAGATTAAGACTGTTGGTCTTGTCCTGAATGAAGGAGAACCAAACGCTGTCATTATGGCCAAAAATGCTGAACAATCTTTAACCAAGCATGGCATCAAGCTAATTAAAGCACCAGTTACAAACACATCAGAAGTTAAACAAGCTGCACAGTCCCTTGTTGGTCGTGCAGATGCATTCTTGATTACGCTTGATAACACAGTTGTTAGTGGTGTGGATGGTATCATTCAAATCGCGAACGATAAGAAGATCCCATTCTTCTCCAGTGACCGTGATACCGTTGAAAAAGGAGCTTTCGCAACAGTTGGCTTCAAATACTTTGATCACGGCTACCAAGTAGGCCAAATGGCTGTCGACATCCTCAAGAATGGTAAAAAACCAGCAGACATGAAAGTAACTGTACCTGACAAAATGGATCTCATCCTAAACCTAAAAGCAGCTAAAGCACAAGGCATCGAAGTAACGGATGCGATGAAAGCCGCAGTAAAAGATAAAGAGAAAAATATTATTCAGTGAGTAGAAAGACACTAAAGGGGTGAACGTCACTTTCGTTCATCCCTTTTTTTCAAAGTTAGGAGGAATAATGATGATGGATTCAATGACTGGTGCCGTCGAGCTAGGACTTCTCTATGCATTGATGGCGCTAGGTGTTTATATTACGTTTCGTATTCTTGATTTCCCTGATCTAACGGTGGATGGCAGCTTTACAACAGGCGGTGCCATTGCTGCGATTCTAATCGCAAACGGCTACTCGCCACTTCTTGCTTGTTTGGCCGCTTTTGCAGGTGGACTTGTGGCTGGCGCTTGCACAGGACTGCTTCATACGAAGGGTAAAATTAATGGGCTTCTGTCCGGAATTCTTATGATGATTGCCTTGTACTCGATTAATATGCGCATCATGGGCAAACCGAACATTTCGCTTCTTGGTGTAGATACTTTGTTTACTTCCATGTCACCAATTACCGTAGTATTGATCATTGTGATTGTATTCAAATTGTTGCTTGATGCGTTCCTGCATACCGATCTGGGTCTTGCTCTCCGTGCAACTGGGGACAACGCTCGCATGATTCGCAGCTTCGGTGCCAACACGGACCGAACAACGATTCTAGGCTTGAGCTTGTCAAATGGATTAGTAGCTTTATCCGGTGCACTTATTGCTCAGCAATCCGGCTTTGCGGACATCTCGATGGGGATCGGGATGATCGTGGTGGGACTAGCTTCCGTTATTATTGGGGAAGCGATTTTTGGGGCTCGCTCCGTTTTCCAAGCGACACTTGCTGCTGTACTCGGTTCCATCGTGTACCGAATTGTTGTCGCGTTAGCACTTCGAGTTGAGTGGCTGAAAGCGTCCGACTTGAAGTTAATTACCGCGATTATCGTGATTATCGCGCTCGTTCTGCCATCCGTGCAGCGATCGATCAAACAAAAAGCGAATGCGAAGAAGCGCTCTGCTGAGCTCCTCGAGCTCGCGCTGCAAATGAACAAAGGAGGTGGGCGTTAATGCTGCAGCTCTCGAATGTTTCCAAGCTCTTTAACCCTGGTTCTGCCGATGAGAAAATTGCGCTCATCGGCATTAACCTAACCCTGAAGCCCGGTGACTTCGTCACGGTCATCGGCAGTAACGGCGCCGGTAAATCGACGCTGATGAACATCATCTCCGGCGTCATGACGCCAGACGCCGGCGAAGTGCGCATAGATGGTGAAGTCATTCACCATCTGCCTGAGTACAAGCGCAGCCGCTGGATCGGCCGCGTCTTTCAAGACCCCATGGCGGGGACCGCTCCTCGTATGACCATCGAGGAGAATCTCGCCATGGCGTATGCCCGCGGCAAGAAGCGCGGGCTCAGCTTCGGCACCAACGCGCGAAAGCGCGCGTTGTTCCTGGAACAGCTGCAGCGCCTCGGTATCGGCTTGGAAAGCCGCCTGCGCGCGAAGGTCGGTCTGCTCTCCGGCGGCGAGCGACAAGCCCTCAGCTTGCTCATGGCAACGTTCACCGAGCCGCAGATTCTGCTGCTCGATGAGCATACAGCCGCGCTCGATCCCGCGCGGGCTGAACTGATCACACGATTGACAGAGGAAATCGTGCGCGAAATGAAGCTGACCACACTCATGGTCACGCACAATATGGAGCAAGCGATTCGTCTCGGCAATCGCCTGATCATGATGGATAAAGGTCGCATCATTCTTGATGTGAACGAGGAACGGAAGAAGAACCTCACCGTAGCGCAGCTGCTCGGTGAGTTTGAACATATCAGCGGCAATAAGCTAGCGGATGACCGAGTCGTACTCGGATAATTAATTAAGGACAGTCCTTTGAGTAGATTCTTCTACCTGAGGGCTGTCCTTTATTTGGATGAATCCGAATGAATCAGCTAACTGGAAAAACTCCAGCTATTTTAGATCATTTTCGGTCAATTGCTTGAATAACTGGAAAACCTACAGCTAATTCAGCGATTTCTGACCACACAGGCAATACTAGCTGCTATTACCTGTATATAATCCATTTATTCCTAAAAATTCAGCCTTTTCCTCTAATTTAGCTACATGAAATCCATTTATTCCTCTCTGTTAGGCTAAGAAGGTGCACTCGCAGCAATAACTACTTCAGCCCACCTATCATCCACTTTCCTACTTCTGTTAACTTACTACCGCCGTAAATTCCACTCGTCCGTGCCGTATTTCTCGGCAACAAGTCGCTCCGTAAGTTCAATCTCGTAGTCCGTCAATGACGACTCGACGAGTTCGACACCAAGACCTAGCGCGATTTCACGCCGGAACGCTTCCTCCACTTCGCGCAACGTGACTTCCGCTTTCCCTTGTGCGCGCAGCAATTCATTAATGGCTACAGCCTTCTTTAGAAAGCTATGTTTCATGCGATCGGCCACTTTCTCATTCGAGAAGCGCAGCATCCGAAATAATTGATCCGTATCCATATCCAGCAGGATCGAGCCATGCTGCAATACAACGTTTTTCTGCCGAACTTGCGCGCTGCCAGCGACTTTGCGACCTTCCACAACCAACTCGTACCACGAAGGTGAATCGAAGCAAGCCGCAGAACCAGCGGAAGCGTATTTCTCTTTTTCCTCATCGCTTGCCAACTGCACCATTTCTGCTGCTAGGCCTAGCGCACGAAAACCTTGCAATAACCCCTCGCTCAACACACGATACGCTTCCGTCACATTGCGTGGAATGCCTGGATAATCCTCAGCCACGATGATGCTATACGTCAACTCTTTATCGTGCAGCACAGCTCTTCCGCCAGTAGGCCGTCTCACAAAGCCAATTCCCTCGCTTGCAACCGCTTCTTGATCAACTTCAGCCGCCTTTTGAAAATAACCAATAGATAACGTAGCAGGATTCCATCCATAGAACCGCACCGTTGGCGGAACCTTGCCTTCACTGTGAGCGGTAAGTATCGCTTCATCTAACGCCATATTTTCAGCAGGAGAACGATCCCCTGTATGTATAAATCGCCAAGCTGTCATCTCATTCGACTTCCTTTCGTGTAGAACGTCACTTTTTCCCAAAAACCAACCTCTATCATAGCATATTCAAGATCAGCGTTCGACCTCTGAGAACTTCCCCCTAGTAAAACTCTTACATGGGAAAAGTTATGAAAGATTCTTCTCTGGACATACTAACAAGTATGCGACGTTTGAGGATAGGCGCAGTATCAGATCGTAGCATATGCTTACGAGGCTAGTTTTGCTACGCAAAACTTTTAGGAGGGCACAGCCATGCGTCAACATGATCAGCAAGAGAACATTCGCCCCATTCATAAACAGCTGGATATGCATTTTGAGAGGGACTGGTTTACCGAGCTGGACAATCGTGTACGTGGAGGAGGTCCTTGGGATGACTGGACCTTATATCAGCTTGCCTACGAATCGGAAGAATCGGGGCTTATTTCTACGTTTGATGATATGCAATGCCTTGCGCACTTAGGGACGCTAGAACCTATGGCGCATCAGATTGATACAGCGAAACGAGTGCTCAACGAGATGCGTGGGCGGGCTATTTTGGCCGATGAGGTTGGACTTGGGAAGACCATTGAAGCTGGTTTAATTTTAAAAGAATACATGATCCGCGGGCTTGTCCGCAAAACACTCATCCTTGTACCCGCTTCCCTTGTCCTGCAATGGGTTCGGGAATTGAATACCAAATTCGGCATCCCTGCCGTTGCGCATAAAAAAGCCTACATGTGGCAGCAAGCTGACATTATCGTAGCTTCGATGGACACAGCCAAAAGGGACCCGCATCGCGAGATTGTGATGGGCCTTGAATACGATATGCTCATCGTCGATGAAGCCCACAAGCTGAAGAATAAGAAAACGACTAACTACACGTTCGTCAACGAGCTGCGCAAAAAATACTGCCTGCTCCTCACAGCTACACCTGTGCAGAACGATCTCAAAGAGCTCTACAATCTGATCACGCTGCTAAAACCAGGTCAGCTTGGCGGGCAGAACAGCTTCAAGAGCAATTTCGTTGTCGGCAAACGTACGCCGAAGAATGAGATTCAGCTCCAGCAAGAGCTTTCTAAGGTGATGATTCGTAACCGTCGGGGAGACGGCGGTGTTCACTATACGAAGCGGATTGTGCGTAATATCCCGCTCACGCTCTCAGACGATGAGCAAGCGCTCTATGATGGGGTTACGAATTTCGTACGAACACGCTATTCCGAAAGTGGCGGCGATCTCAGCTCCATGCTTTCTATGATTACACTTCAGCGTGAGGTGTGCAGTTCGCGAGACGCTGTTTTTATAACGTTGGTGAATTTATTTAAAAAGACAGCCGAAGACTCACCGATGCGGCCTAAAATTTGGGAGCTCGTCGAGCTTATTCGCAGCATTAAGTCCAATAGTAAAGCAGAAACCACGATGCGACTTATTCAAGACATTAATGACAAAGTCATTATTTTCACGGAGTATCGGGCATCGCAAGAATATTTATTGAACTATCTCAAGGAACATAAGATTACGGCAGTCCCCTATCGCGGTGGCATGAATCGCGGCAAAAAAGACTGGATGATGGATTTGTTCCGAAATCGGGTACAAGTACTTATCGCTACCGAGGCAGGTGGCGAGGGCATTAATCTGCAATTTTGCCACAACATGATCAACTTCGATCTGCCGTGGAACCCTATGCGCGTGGAACAACGGATCGGTCGGGTTCATCGCCTTGGGCAAACGCATGACGTAAACATTTACAACTTATCCACAAGGAATACCATTGAAGAACATATCCTCTCTCTCTTACATGAGAAAATCAATATGTTTGAATTAGTTATTGGGCAGCTGGATACGATTTTGGAAAAAATCGAGAAACGCGGATCGCTTGAAACATCCCTGTTCCGAATGGTGATGGAAGCCGGTTCTGGCGAGGAAATCCGTCGTAGAATCGATGAACTCGGACATTCCATCTCCGAAGTAAGAGAAGAGATCGAACAAAATCCGCAATATGGCGCGAAGTTCCAAGACATTCTTGACGCTGTAGGCGGTTCCCAAGCTGTGGAGGTGGGTCCATGAATAAACGAAACATTCACTCGTTCGTGATGCGTTTTCTGGAAGCCTATGATTGTCAGATTCTTGAGAAAACACCTGCCTCGGTGACGGTCAAGCTCTCTCCCGATGCAGATCGGGAAATGACGGGCCGCCCTTATTATTGGAGCTTCATCGAGCGAACAGGTGCTGCTGCGGAAACGATGACGTATAAATTCGTGATCGATCCGGAGCAAATAAAGCTGGAAACGAAGCCGAAACCTGCGGCTGTGACCGCTGTCCAAAGCCCTCCGTCCACTGGCTACGGACCATCGGGTACTGGCGGTGCAGGTGGTCCTGCAGGCAGTGCGCCGGACAGCATACTCGGCCGTTACTTCGGCTTCGTTCCGACGACCATCACGGCGCGCGTTCCCCAAGATGATGTCACCTTCGGCAGCCGACGACTTGACCAGATCTTCGGGATCGTTCGCGAGCGTGGTCGGTTCATCCATGTATTCGAAGAGCCATTCCCGACAGGTGCGACGTATCATGCTTCCCTTGTCTACAATACGTGGCTCTGTGTGAACTACAAGGTTGAGCTTCTCTGTGACCGGAAACGGACAGAAATTCATTCCCTTGCGATTCAGCTGGGCACCGGTGAAATTCGCGAGCATTTTCATAAGCAAATGCTAACCAAAAGTCTGTCGCCGAAGCTCCCTGCGAATAGTCACATTTTACCGGATACGATTTCCATTCCGAAGGCGATCAATGCCCTGGAGATGATGCTTGAACGTAAAGTCAGCACCTACGACCACCGCTGGGCCGATGAAGCGAACGCTCGGCATCGCAGTGAAATCGATCGTGTGGAGGGCTACTACAACGGCCTTTTACTAGCAGCAGAACCTGACAAAAGAGACGAAATCGAAATCCAATGTCGGAATCGCTTGGAAGAGATCGATTGGCAGCATAAGCCACGGATCGCTGTATCCGTCATCAATGGCGGACTATTTCACTTAAATGCGAGTCGAAATGCATCCAGAAACTGACGCTAGTCGCTAAAACCTCGCAAATAACCCGCAACAGGTTCTAACATTCTTTTTAAGGCATACGCATTACAATAGTCACATACACTAAGAGGTTAGCGAGAGGCAGGTGAACGAAGATGAAGTCGTGGACCACTTGGACAGCCACTTGTATTATTTTGTGCAGTATTGGCTTCATGCCCTTACACACTTCAGCTGTTGACAACTTAAACGGGACAAGCCCTACGCAGGCGCAAGTGAAGGAACCTAAAGCAGCAGCTTCAACACCGGACTTGACGAGTACATCATCATTCGGTTCAACAATCAGTAATTGGCAATCGACGCTTGCGAAGGAAGATGGTTTTGCAGGTTGGCTGAACGCACGCTGGAACAGCTATCCACTTGGACCTGGCACCCATGGCTGGGTCGTCATCCTCACCGATCAAGGTCAAGAAGTGGGCTACATGATTGTGCATGCCACCGAATCTGGCGGTTTCCGTTTGACCGAATATGGGACAGGCAAATCTCCTTTATTTAGTTTGGCTACGTTGTATCGCTCTTTGATACAACAAGAACTCATCCCTTCAGGAACCTTATACGACGATTTTGTGCAAAATAAAACGATCATTGAAGACCGCTTATATATGGATACCCTTACTTCTGTTTGGAAAATCGTGCTGGATGACGAGACCTATTATCTCGACGCCAAATCAGGGGAATTGCTTCCGCTGACGGAGGATCCAAAACCACGCATGGCGTATGATCTGAGTGTCTCATCCGATCTATCGCATGGTACTGCTCAGAGCCTGATACGCCCCCCATTTGATCCTTATGAACGGATGCCATGGATTAAAGGCACTCCGCTGCAAGTGTCAACCTTGCCTGAGCTCAAGATTGCTCTTGAGCAGCAAGGTGATCTAACCTATGTCACAGAGTTGTATGGTGCTCAGGTGACAATGCCGTTAACCGTATTAGGTTATCAACAATGGATATATGGGGATATCTATCTGATACTCGATCACGATGGCCCGCGATACGTGGGATTGGATGCTTCGTTATCGCTTGGGAAGATCTATCCGTGAGTCAGAGGGAACTAGGATACGCTATTTTGTAGCTTTGCGCCAAAAATGTTCCGAAGGGGAACGTCAGTGTCTTATCTAGCCGAAAATCGCAGGAAACTGGCAAATTCGGATAAATAGAGCACTCTCGTTCCCCTTCTCACTAAAATGATTCGATTTTATGTAAATAGCGCACCTACGATCCCTTCATCTTTTAAGATTCGCATAACGTGTGATCCCTGATGGGATACTTGCCATCACTTAACCAAACTGTTACCTGTTTTACAACAAAAAGTGGCTGATCACATGTAGAAGATTCTACAAGTGACAGCCACTTTTTGCACATTTCACCACGCTTATTTTCTCGACTTCGTCCGCCCAAACAACATCCGCGTCGCTAACGGCAGCATCCCAAACCACCGTGTCTGCCAACCCTCACGTTGTTCCTTCATCGACGCTTTGGCTTGTTGACGAACTTCCTTCGGTGTGTCGATATAGGTAACGACTTGTTGGGTTATGTACTTCACAAGATCATCGCTTTTTGCCATACGCCCACCTGCCTTTTACCCTTATTGTAACCAGAGCAACAAGGCTTTAAACTACACGAAGACAGGTGGCAGGCCGCTTACTTATTGCCATTCACCCTGGTCTTCCGCCGCTCTCCGCAATAATTTTATCTGCAAAAGATTTAATCGTGCCACAACCTAACAGCATTGGCTTATTATCGCATTGCAACAGCAAGGTTTGAGCATTCGTATCCCAGGCATATTGGAAGCCAACATTCATGCTGACGACTGAAATCGTAAATTTGCCTGATGCTGTGTTAGGAATAGAGAACCCCTGCCTCCTACCTACTTGCTGCAGTGCTCTGAATACGGAAGGCGAAATCCCTTTATACATCCATGTGCTACAAGTTGCCATAGGTTTTCTCACCTCTTTCAATTAGGATCATTAAATTGTATGAGGCAAGAGCTGAAATCGTGCTTATTTCAATAAAAAGCCTATCGCCGGATCGTTGCATTTGCTTCTAATCTCGTCCAACACACATAAGCTAGAGTAACTAGAGAGAGAAAGAGGTGTTGGTTTGAATGTGGGAACTAATGCTTGCAACCGAGCAGCTTGACATTTATATGGAT
Organism: Paenibacillus plantarum; assembly: GCF_013141695.1. Classification (GTDB taxonomy): domain Bacteria; phylum Bacillota; class Bacilli; order Paenibacillales; family NBRC-103111; genus Paenibacillus_E; species Paenibacillus_E plantarum. Next base: position 685,778 of record NZ_WHNY01000067.1, on the reverse strand, counting down.
GAAGTCAATCTTAAACTCGAGATCCGAATGAAGTCAGAACGGGATTTAGTTCCTTTAACAATTCGTATGAACCATACAGATTTGACCCAGTTAATCTATACCCTGCTGGAAATCAATCGAAGCTTTCGAGGAGATATCCCTTTTTTTCATACGAAAAAGCTGCCAGGCAAAGCTTAGCCAAGCAGCAAAAAAAGCACGATGCACTCCCCCACATTCGTGGTTCGGAGCCATCGTGCTTTTTTATCATCGTGTGCAGATCCGATGTTTTAGTTTCTGTTGATTCCCGCAATGGAAGCGATGAACCGCAAAATATAGAGGAACAAGTTAATAAAATCCAGATAAATATTCAATGCAGCAAGTGGAACAGCTTCCGCTGCGACACCGTTACGATACTGTGCTACATCATAGAGCACCCAGCCACTGAAGATTAAAATTCCCACCATGGACCATACTAGATTCATCATGGATCCAAAATGTAAGAACATGCCGAGAACACTCATTAACACAAGTCCAATTGTTCCTGCAAACAAGAATCCGCCTAAGAAACTGAAATCACGTTGGGAACGGTGAGCATAGAAAGCCAATGAGCCGAAAATCGCTGCCGTTGCAAAAAAAGCCCCCGATACGACACTAGCCCCAAGCTGACCGCCGTAAGCCATGATGACCGGATATAGCGTCACGCCCGAAATGGCTGTAAATGCGTAGAGAAAGCCGTAACCAATATTTTTGCCGCGAATGCGAATCACGATAGCGGCTACCAGCATTGCAACCTCTGCAATGACGAAAAGCATAACCATGGATTGCGGTACAACCATCGCGCCAATCAATGTTCCAAGAAATGAAACCAATAGGGAAATGGCAAACGTTTGAAGCACATGTGCAAAGCTGCCGGATTGTGTGATCGTTACTGTTCTATCCATGCAATTCAGCTCCTTTAGATATAAAGAAATGTACAATCTATCCTATGTATTATACCTGTAATTCATGAAAACCGCTACAGGGGGCGGTGGACAAGAAAACACCCTCTCCTGAGAAACCAGAAAAGGGTGTTTCGAGCGATGCGATCAAGAGGACTCGAACCTCCACGGGGGTAAGCCCACACGGACCTGAACCGTGCGCGTCTGCCAATTCCGCCATGATCGCGTTTACAAAATTAATATACCATGTGACGCAAAAGCTCGTCAATTAAACTTTTGTCACTAGGTATAATTCGGTGACCACTTCCTAAACCTAATCCCAAAGGAGGTATGACCTATGAATGAAGAAGAAATCAAAGCACTGGAGCCGAAATATACGGGCAATCAGCGTCATTTGACCGAGGGTGAAGCAGAAGGGATCGTTCACGATCCGAATTTCAAAAACGAGAATGAAGATGACGATATCTCTGACATGGATGCGCTAGCCATCGGTCTCTCATATGGCATGTTTCGTAAAACGTAAGTCGTATACGTAACCAACGAGGAGGGTCCCAAGAGCCAGCTATGTGGCGGGGGCCCTCCTCGTTTGTATTTTGAAGACTTACACCACTGTACACCTTACTACGTGCATTCCCCCTGCAAGTTCACCGCGACACGCTTACTCATTTCTATCTCATATAACTGGCCAGAAGCTAGGATTGCATCATGCACCGTTCTGCCAATCAAGTACCCCAGCGTCGTCGCTGTACCTGCATAGCGGAATGATGTTCCTCTGCCTGTTGCAGCAATCAACACGGCATCTGTCGATGTTCCTGTTGCGATTTGACCATTCACGGTGATATTCAATGCCTGCAGAGCGGCAGCTTTGGCTTCCGTCGCGGTAATAACCGCATTCACCATGGCCGCATCCGTCAAACTACCTTCGATGACCACGATCGTATTAATCGTGCCTGGATAGAGCGAAGCGGCTGGCAAAATGGCCCCTGCTCGCGCCTTATTTCCCAGCCCGACTGTCACCCATGCAGCAACACGAAGTGATTCGTGCTCATATACCGCTTCTACAGGCTGCACACGATGCTCTTCCTCTAGAGGCCAAGCCAATTCGCTAAATCCAACATCATTCACCCACGCCGCGGTGAGCATCCCAGCCGTATCCTGAGGCTTCAGCCCTTCTCGAGCAATGAAAGCCTCCATCTCCACCAACGGGTCGGTTTCGTTATACGTCTTGTCCACTTGACGATTCATCAACACCCGATGGTGACCAAAACCACCACCCCACGGAGAAGAATTCAATGTTCGCAGCGGATTGTCACTAGTAATCTGCATATATCGCCCGTGTGGCGATACCACTTGCTTCATCCCAATACCAGCGATTAAACTTCTAGTGGAAGTTTCCTCTCCCTCACTCTGCATCATCGGACAAATCATCCGGCGCTATCGTTTCCTGAGGCAACATGAACGCTGGCGGCCTTTCATTCTCATAAGGCTGATACACGTATCCGCGGGCAAGCTTGACGACTCTACGGTTTTTTTTGCGAATAAGAACCGTCTCATCATCCCAAGCTACAACAATGCCACGCACATCGTTCGCTGGGCTGACATCTCGAATGACACGCAGCAGTGTGCTGTCTACGCGATATTGATCCAATTGTTCTTCTGTAATCATCTATGTAGCACCTCCATAATAAGTATCTCAAATCAACCGTTCCTCCTTAGCATACACCAATTCGGGATTCGATGAAACTTTACATAAATCCATTCATCTTCGGTTAACTTAACGAGGACGAAGCACGCGATAAGGCAAAGGCTAACTCATGCCTACCGTAAGGGGGATATTACTATGGAGAAGAGAACGTACTACATCAATGTAGGCACGGGAGAAGTACTCGAAGACAGCACAGCACTGGATTATGAATTCGAAATATCCGCAACGGAAGATGATATCGCCAAACTGCAGGAGCTTTTTGAGGAAACCGATAACTCGTCTCAAGGCAGCTACGCGACTTCCTGGCTCCCCTGGAAAGTTTATTACTCTAACGAAACGAATCAGGAATATGATTACTATTTAACCGAAGTGTATCGTACGCTGCACCGACTTGGTTCTGAACAGACGAAGCGGCATATCGAAACGATGAACGTTTTAGAAAATGGCATTTGACCCTAATTTTGCTACAAATAAAAAGGCCAAGAATCCTTATGGAATTCATTGGCCTTTTGTCATATATGGGTTATTTAACTTACATGCTCTTTCGAATCGTTCGTTTCAAACCAGAAATCAAGGACTTTGCTTGACATCACACGTTTCTTAATATAATCCGATTGTGCAACAGAGAACTGCTGCTCCCACTCGATTGTCAGCTCCGTACAAAGCTTCACGATTGTTAACAACTCGGACCAGGCTACATAGCGCTTATACCAGAAAAATTGAGGGTGTTCAATCATATACGGATACAGGTCATCAAACTCTGTATGTTTACAATCAAGCGCACGTTCAAAGTGAGTCTTTGCTTCCCCTAGCTTTGTCATAAAATAGTCAATGGAACCATTTTCGATACCCATAGATGTCAGCCTCCTCTCTTACCTTGTAATCATTATAAAGGATAAATCGGTTTCAGGGAAGTCATTCTCGTGATGTAAAATCAGTCAAAAGTGATCTGACCGTTCGCAAGTGAAGCAATTCGAGCGAGTGACTCTACGCGGATACCGCGTTCACGAATGGATTTACCGCCATTTTGAAAGGATTTCTCAACAACAATTCCGACACCGACAAGCTCTGCTTCCGCTTTTTCCACAATGCGAATTAAGCCGCGTGCCGCATCCCCATTGGCGATAAAGTCATCAATCAGTAAGATACGCTCACCTTGTCCCAGCAAATGCGAGGACACCATAATATCCGTAACAATTCCTTTGGTAAAAGAAGGAACACGCTCACTATACGTATCTTGATCCATCGTCAACGTCTTCTTGCGGCGAGCAAAAACCATGGGAACGCCAAGTTGCAAGGCCGTCGTATACGCAATAGGAATACCGGAAGATTCCACAGTCAATACTTTGTCTGGCTTGGTTTCTCTAAACAATCTTGCAAATTCTTTTCCCATCTCCATGATGAGAACAGGATCTACTTGGTGATTCAAAATAGCATCAAGTTTAAGTACTTGATCAGAAGCAACGACGCCGACCTCTAAGATCCGCTGTTTTAATAACTCCATGAAATCGGCCCCCTATAGCGTTCTATTATGAGTAAGTTACCATATTGCTCCTGCCTCTTTCAAGTCCATTTAGAAAATAACAAAAAACACTGAAACTTTTTGGGCTTTCGAGGTGTCTATATATATATGAGGTTCTAACACAATTGGAATTCGTTCTAGAATTGCTCACATTTGGGCACGAAGATGCATTGAAAACCTTCGATAAAACAGTATCATTAATCTTACTACTATTTTTGATTACAACTACTCTTCGGAGGAAAGGAAAGATGGCAATGAACAACCTAATTAGACCAATCCTTGTAGGCTGTATGCCTGTTGCAATTGCATCATTCTTGGTGACTGGATGCCAAGAATCATCTGCTCCTGCTCCAAAGCCTACCATAGACGTAACATCAACATATGTACCTTCACAGGTTAACCAGGAATCCACGCCTCCGATTACCGTCGTAACCCCGACAGCCACACCTGCGGTAGACGAAAGTATGAAGCATGAAGCACAGGTAGCTGGTATTACCAAAGTCGATCAAGATGATGTCCCATCGCAAGTTTTCACAAGTCCGAAGCCCACCGCTAAGCCGAAGATTAAAGCTGAGGATGCCTATCAACAAGAAAAGCCGACTTTGATGGGGTTAAAGCTGGGCACCCCGAAATCTTCCGTCTTGGAGCGTTTTGGTAAAGTGAAGAAGCAATTCGTCATGGAAGAAGACAACATTGAGGTTTATGATTTCAACGACTTTTCCGTTGGTTTCAATAGCAAAGGAACGCTTGAATTCGTAGATGTGCACTCGATTGACATTGACCCAGGTTTGCATGGCTTGCGTTTAGGACAAAGTCAGCAGGATGCAATCGCCATCCTAGGCAAGCCAGATACGAACTCCACTTATGTGCTTTCTTATAAAGCGCAAGGCACATTGCTTAAGATCGATATCGACCCGCATGACAATACGATCCAATCCATTAAGCTTTTTGCAAACTCGTAGTTCCTTCTACAATGAAACAGAAGACCATGAATTCAGCCTTATAGGTTGAAATTCATGGTCTTTTTTTCGGTTTACGTTTCAGTATAACAATGTGATGTTTGCGAAAGCGAAGGTAGATCAGTACGCCAATAGCAGCTAGTATGACCAATACGAATAATGAAATTCCCATATAGGTGTGAAACAAATGTAAAAAACTTTCAAAATTATTGCCGATAAATCTCCCCAGCGTCACAAAGGTTGTACACCAAAGCAGCGCTCCGGTTCCCGCATACAAAATATACTTATAAAACTTCACACCACTAACGCCAGACAAATAACAAGTGAAATGTCGTACGCCAGGTACGAAATAACCGAAGAAAACCGTCCATAGACCATATTTCTTAAACCAGCCTTCCGCTCTCTCGATTCGTTCCGGCGTTAGTTTGACCCATTTGCCATACCGATTGAGAAACGGTTTACCTACACGATGACCAATCAAATAACTAACCGTCATGCCCGTCATGGTCCCTGCATAAATAACGGCTAGTGTAGGGCCAAAGTCAAAAGGACCTCCCCAAGCGGTCAAAGAACCGATAAAGACCATCAAGGTCTCATCAGGAATTGGAACGCCAAGCATCCCGGCGGACAACAAAAGATATAAGGCAACATAGCCATATTGGCTAATAAAATCAAACAGGAATTCCTTCACAACCTACACTCTCCCGAGTTTAACTTTAACTGCCTCTTCGCTGCGTAATGGGACTTAAAGCAAGCTTGCCCTAAGTTACAGTCATGCAAGCTTATGTACAAACATACCTTGTACTATATCAAACGAAAGAAAGCGAGGCAATATATGCGAAATCATGCACAGATTGTCCGTGTCGCCTTCACCTACATCGGGACCGTCGTTGGGGCTGGGTTTGCTTCCGGGCAAGAAATTCTTCAATTCTTCACTCGCTATGGCTCGCTCGCTACATTAACGATCGCTTTATCAACCGTGTTGTTCATTTGGATTGGTATCCAACTTATGCTTATGGCACATGACTTGAAAGCAGAATCCTATGAGGATTTGAATAAAGTACTTTTTGGCGAAAAAATAGGAAAATGGATCAGCTTGTTTATGATGGTTGTTCTTTTTGGCATCACAACCGTCATGTTAGCAGGTGCAGGCACAGTTTTTGAGGAACAGCTTCACCTCTCGTACACCACAGGACTACTGATCACGCTCGTACTTTCTTATGTCATTCTAACGCGTGGGATCAAAGCCATCATGACCGTAAACTCGATTGTTGTTCCCATTATGTTGCTCTTCAGCGTCGTCATTGTCGTGTACACCTGGCATTCACCAACGTCTGGCAACTGGCTGCGTATCTCAAGCGAAGATTCTCTTGTACGCGTTTGGTTTGCACCATTTCTTTACACAGCCTTTAATTTGGCCATGGCACAAGCTGTACTCGTTCCAATGGGAGGCGCGATTCGCGATCGCTCTGTGCTCTATTGGGGTGGCTTGCTTGGAGGTGCAGGCATTGGGTTACTTCTACTAGCGGCACATTATGCCCTATCCGCACAAATGCCGGGCATCGCACAATTTGAAATTCCGATGGGAAATATCATGACCAAACTAGGCTATTTCCCGCAAGTCGCCTATTTACTCGTTATTTACGGCGAAATATTCACGACTTTTATCGGGGATGCCTATGGCTTATCTATGCAGCTCCAGCAACGAATCAAGATACCTCCCAAATTGTTGCTCATCGCCATTTTACTTCTTAGCTATGCCATCAGCCACATCGGTTTTAAAACGCTGTTAACCGCTTTATACCCGCTATTTGGCGTGGTGAGTGTCGTTTGGCTCGTGCTGATGATCTGGCGTAACCGGCGAAGTACGTTGTAGGGCATTCCCTGGCGGGAAGCTGAGTACGATAACTAACCGTATGAACAAAAGCAACATCCCCATCGCAGAAAGGATAATACCTGTAAGCAAATAGCCCCAGTGGAAATTTGCGATTTCCGTATGATCGCGACCAACAGCCACTAGCATGGCAATCATGAGTAGAAGTCCTATGATAAATAAACCAACGACGGAGTAATCAATGATCGTCCATCGGGAGAAATAGGTAACCGCAATCTGGGCTTGGCCGACGGCTCTTGGCGAGGCAGCTTGCTGCCTCCATAACTGATGCACCGTCCATGCGGTATAGATGCCGGCACCTGTTACAAACAGACCGACCACTGCTCCTAGAATTGCTAAAAATAAATTCATTCATAACCCCTCCTTTCATCTGACCTTAAGCTAGTGTTGACGCAAGCCGTAGATGAGCAATAGCGTGCAGCCAAAGCTTATGACTGGGAGCGCATAAAGCAAGGGCAGGATCATCACGTGAGGAAGCTTCATCGCTGGGAACCACAGCAGCTGCAGGCTTTTCATTTCGATCTCCTCGGCCTCTTGATTGCCCTTTTGAACTCGGAGCGCGTCAGTCGCTCCCTCATTCCACTGAATCTTGCCTTTTTTCCATCCGACTTGATAGGAAATTTCTCGGTGATCTTTCCTCTTATCGTTTCCTTCCACGTTCGAGGCCTCCCGTCCCAGGTTTCTATAATTGCGTGTTGAAAAGTCCAGTTCGGACAACCTCTATAATTGAATATACAGGTGATCAGGAATTACATTTGCTGCCGCATCGCGCACATGACCATGACAGGTAAATAGCAGCACCTGATGACGCTTACTCAAATCAGCGAGGACTCGCAAACAACTTTCCATCCGTTCCTCATCGAAATTTACGAGAATATCGTCCAAAACCAGCGGTAAAATGGCTTTGCCTCCATACTCTTCTACAAGTGCAAAACGCATGGATAAATACAATTGCTCGGCTGTCCCACGACTAAGTTGATTCGTATCTACTTGCTGTCCATTTGCTCTAACTGCTAGTAATCTTTGCTCCCCAAATGGTGCCTTTACAGCTTCGAATGCCCCGTTCGTCATCATTGCGAAATACGCAGAAGCCCGCAAAAGTACCCCTGGCTGACGATCTTTTTCGTACATATCACGCGCCTTTTTCAATAGGAGTGCAGCGAACGAAGCAACCGCATATTGATTTACTTGCTGTGCTAACGTCGTTCGAATCCCTTCCGCCTGCAGTCGCAGATTCGCCGCTTCCGCTCCCTGCTCCAGCTTCTCTATCTGCCCCGAAAGTTTGCCAATAATCTCTCTGTGCTCATTCGCTTGCAAGATCGTCTCCGACAGCTTCTCTTGCAGCGAAGCAGCTAGAAGAGCCAGATCTTCTTCTCCCTGTGCTTCCATCAGCTCCGTAAAGCTCGCCATTAATGACCGGCTTACTAACGACTCCAAGGAGGCTTCAAGTACACGGCTTTCATCTTCAAGCTTCTTGCGTTCCAGCTGTTCCCGTTCCAAAATTCGCAAGTGCTCACCGTCTTGCGCCGTGGCTTCCTGTAAGAGCTGCTGAAGACGCGCCTGTGTCCGATCCATATGTTGCTGAGCTAGCAGATACGCTTGTTCCGTCTCTACGATCAGCTGTTCAGTTTGCCTGTGTTCCGCCATACGTACGTGCTGGCGCTGCTCATCTTCTTTCCATCGCTTCAAAGCAAACAAATAATCTTGGTTGGAAGGAAGCAATTCAAGCAGTTTTCGAACCGTTTCTTCATAGGTATGAACGTTTTCGGTTAACATGTCTAACTTGGAAGTCATTTTGTGAAGTTGTCGCAGCCCGTCTTGTGCTAACTCGATGACCTGAATCGTTTCTAGCAGGGCATCAGTTGACAAATGTGAGCCTACCCCTAGACTTTGCAACCATTCCTCCCAGGCCGTGTGTAACTCAAGCGTGTCTTTTTTGACTTCATTCGCGTAGTGGATACGTTGCTCAACTTGCTGCTGAAGCAGCTGTAAATGTTCCCGTGCATCCCTTAGTTTCTCGAGCTTACGAAGCTGCTCACTATGTACATGCTTACTTTGATCTACCTCACGGAACCAAGCATCCAGATGTGGCTGCAGGTCTTGAATCAACACACTTGTATTTCGATAGGATCCTTGCTTGTTAAATTCTGTAGCAGCGGCCGCTTCTTGAAGGTTAGATTGCTGATAGTGTACTTGTTCAAATTGGCGCAGTTGCTCCTGAATACGGCGTTCCAGCTGCACGAGTTCCTGCTCCAAACGATGATCTTGGACAATGGTGGAGGGCATGGCACGAGAAGCTCTACTCCCTTCCACTTCACGACCCATCAGCCAAATATAGCAAGTTACTCCTGCAAAAATAAGGAAAACGATTGCAGCTGCAAGCCTATTTCCCTGCCATCCGATAAGTAACGGCGTAACAAGCGCTAGAATGCCTGCTGCTATCATCATACGTTGACGAAATGCACGCGTTGCATCTTTACCGGCTTTCGTTGCATCTTCGAGACTTTGTAAGTATAGATTTTGTTCAGCCTGACGATCTTGTTGATTTCTAAATTGACTAGTTACTAGCTGCCAACGCGCATAATCCGAAGCCAATTTCTGTAATAAAATAAATGGATCGGCATCCATCGTCTCCGCGCTTGCCTGTAATCCTTTGCAAGCTGCTTCAAGATGACCGACCTGGTCTTGTCCGCGAGCAACCTGCGCATGTAAGCTCTCCAACTCAGCTCCAATACGCAGTTCAAGTTCAGATCGATGGCGGAATTGCTCTTTATATGTACGCACTTGTTCACGAAGGGAAATCGTTATAGCGAATGAAGTGACATCGGTCTCATCCCACTGCACATCCAAATTGGCTAGCAGTCTGTCCACTTGAGCACGCTGGTGTGCAACCTCAACCCCAAGCTGCTCAATCTGGCGCTTATGCTCCTCATAGCTAGCCGCTTGCTCTAACAAGTGGTTCAGCTCGATCCCATGCGCGAGTACCTTCGGCTCCAGCACGAGCGCAGCCAGCTCTCCGCGCAAACTCTGCACACGTAGGTGCAGCTTGTCGCGCTCCACTTGGAGGCGCTCCTGCTCGGCCTCGAGCGCCTCCAGCCTTGCCGTGGCCTGCTCCGGGAAGCCCGGCCGTGCCGGCAGGCCCTCCAGCTCGCGGCCGATCTGCCGCAAGCGGAGCCAGCCGCTGCGCGCCTTGCCGGCCAGGCCGAGCTTGTGCAGCTCCGCGCGCAGCGCCTCCTGCTGCCCCTCCAGGGCAGCAGCGCGAGCCTCCACGGCGCGGCGTTCTTCTTGCAGCCGATCGTAGTCGGCTGCCCCATCACGGCTGCGGCGCAGCGACTGCTCCAGACCCTCGAGCTCCTTCAGGAGACGGTTCATCTCCTGATTGCGTCCGCGGGGTCTGTACAGGCCGTCGGCCTGCGCCGTCAGCTTGCGCTCGGCCTCCATGATGGCCGAGCCGCTTACACCAAGCCCAGCGCTATACAGATAGCCGCTGAGCTCGTCCGTCTGCAGGGAGCGAAGCTCCTGCAGCTCGGTTAAACCAAAAGCGAACAAGCTGCGATAGAGGTCGGCCGAGAGGCCGCCCAGCAGCGTGTTCAGCAGCTCTTCACCGCCGGTGGTACCATCGGCGAGCGTGACCTTAACGAGCCCCGCAGAGGCTCGTTTGCCGCCTGTGGCGGGCGCGTCGTAGCGCTCGACGCGGATGCGCTGACCCTGCTCATCGAGCAGGGTTAGGGCGCCACCGTGGGCGCCGCCGCCCAGCGGCTCGTAACGCTCCGACCGATTCGTTCGCGTCGGAAAGCCGAACAGCACCGCGCGGACGAAGCCCATGAGCGTACTCTTCCCCGCTTCGTTGGCGCCGTAGAAAACGGCCAAATTACTGTCCGTATGCAGCTGGCGATCACGCAGGCTGCCAAATCCATCGACTTGGATGGCGATAATTCTCATCCAGGTCCCCCTCCATCCGTGATTAGCAAATCCGCAACAAGCACTTCTGCGGAACGCAGCCATTCGTTCAGCTGTTCAGGCGTTGCCGCAGCTGGATTCCCCGCGAATGGAGGCATTCCCTGCAGCGCAGCAAGAGCTTCTTCTGCGAAGCTCTCTAAGGCAGATTCGTCAGTTTGCAGCGCTGCCGCATACCTTAATAAATCGCCAAGGAAGCTCTTCTCTTCCATAACGGCTGCCAGATCATGCTCACTGGCCGTTCGATCTTCGATCGATTCGATCCACACGAAGCTGCTCCGCTCCAATTCATCTTCTCTTAACTCATCCATTAATTCTTGTAAGGCTCGGCCTTTACGCAGTCGTTCATGGATTTCACTACGGCCTTCCAAAACGATGCGCACAATCCCATCTCGGCCGTTAGCATCTTGACGAAGCCGATCTAATAAATCGCCTAAGCGATCTTTCAATATTTGCTCTGACGGAATTGAGCTCACAGATAGTGTTTCTTGAAACCACCGCACCGTGTCCAATGCGTGAAACATAAGCTCCGCTCGTCCACTATCATCGATGTCTACGAGATAACAGCCGCGAGGCCCGGTTTCCCGAATACTTCGGCCCTGGATGTTGCCTGGATACACAATCGCGGGCTGGTAGTTCATAACCTGTCTTGTATGTACATGTCCAAGTGCCCAGTAATGCATGCCAGCATCGATTAAATCCTGCTTACTGCAAGGGGCATAATTATCATGATGAGGATCTCCATCGACATTCGTATGTAAGAGTCCGATCTGACACACCTCCGCTTGACCCCTTTTAAATTTCAACGCGAGATTCTCTGTTACTGCCGAGCTCCCATAGGATATCCCATGAATTTCGGCGATGATGCCGCGATCTTGTTTCACAACCTGTAAGGTCTCCACATGCTCAGACGCAAAAAAATGAACGTCTGCCGGCCAAACCAACTTTGCGGCACGTCCATCCTCGGGGTCATGATTACCATGTATGATATAAGCAGGAATGTCTTCAGTCGCCAAATGCTCCATTGCTTTTTGAAAACGAATTTGTGCTCGCAATGAACGATCCGAAACATCATAGACATCCCCGCTAATCAGTACAAAATCCACTTTTTCTTGTATCGCAAGCGCCACAAGCTCCTTCAACGCTTCGAACGTCGATTCTCGAACTCGTTCTCGAACCCGTTCAGGAAGCGCCGACATGCCTTTAAATGGGCTATCTAAATGCAAATCGGCAGCATGTATAAACCGCAGTCGTTTCATGGCTCTAACGCCTTCCTTTATGAACTTATTCCTGTTGACCTGCTTCTTCATGAATCGTTTGCAACGGTACTTGATAGCGTTCATACACACTTTTCAATTGACGAAGTACACGATTCAATGAGTAGGTTTTTTTCGCCTTTTCCCAAGCAGCTCGTGCTAAATTGTAGCGGAAGCTAGGATCTATGACGACTTTCTCCAATGCATGGCTCAAGGCCATCGCATCCCCGACAGGCACAAGCAATCCATTGTGTCCATGCTCAATTTGCTCAGCGATCCCACCAACATTTGTACCAATCAAAGCTAACCAGCACAGCGCTGCTTCTGCGAATACAGACCCGAACGCCTCCGCACGAGATGGCAGAACAAACACATCAAAGAATGGCATGAATTCTTCCGGGTGGAGCATATATCCATAAAAAATCGTATCTTCATAGATATTATGCTCGATGGCTAATTTCTCAAGTTCCTCACGACTGGGGCCATCGCCAATAATATGTAAAACAAATGGATGTCCGCGTTTCTTCAGCTCGCCACATGCAATCAGCAATGTATCCAAGCCCTTCGCTGGAACTAAACGACAAACCGTAATAAATTGTGTGACTTGATTTTCATGTGAAATCGGACGGAATCGCTTCTCATCAAAGCCATTTGGAATGACGCCAATGCGTTCACTGTCCTGCACATATTCAGCCATGTACTGCTTAAACGAATTTGATACCGTAATAATTTGATCTACCTTCGCTTCTAACTCCCCATAGATCTGGGTTAGAAATTGATGCTCCACGCCATTCTCAACAATGCGCCCATTTAAAATAAGCTCTCGCTCAAAACTGGAGTGAATAGTCAAAATGACAGGCGTATCTGGATAAATTTGTTTCATAACCAGTGCAGCAATTGGATGATGGGCATGTATAATATCAAATTTCTTAGAAATTCTGAGCTTTGTCCACCATACATAATCTTTATAGGTTTGAATGTATTTATCGATAATTGGGTTTCCGGCATACTTCCGCCAATCAAACGTAGCGAATGACACGTCCTCGGTTCCCTTGCCGCGAATACGCTTAGGCAGCGAAAACAGTTCCATTTCCCAACCTTTTTTATTAAATCGTTCCAAAATATAGGGAACCATGGATGATACCCCACCCGGTTGTTCCGGGGGGAAAAATAATGCTTGCAATATGTTCATTGCATGAGCCCCTCTCCCAAAATCCTTGAGCTTACCAATTCCTATTGTAACCTGTGCCTGGCGAATAGAAAAGAGAACACAACCTCAACAGCACAAATGTTCTATCCCTGCACCGCTTTTTCCTTTATAATAGAGTCTGCTTCTATGGAAAAATAGACCTACTTGGAGGAACTCATGGACATCATGGATTTACTTTTCGGTGAATTAGCTTCGTTTCTCTCCCATGCCATGATCGTTGTCATGGTTGCACTCATGTTCGTGATTTCACTGCGTTTGTTTCTAGATCGACGCAAAAAAGCGTATATGTCCATGACGATATCGCTCATCTTCGTCGGTATCCATTTTTTGCTTCAACTATATTTCATGTTTAGCAGTATCCACACGAGCCTGGCTGATTACTCACAGATCATGCTCAAAATTATTTCATTTGTACTTATAAATATGGGAATTTATCAATTATATAATCGCACGAACCGTAAACAATATACATTTTTCTACGGTTTAATCGTCATGGGATTTGTCGTCTCTACGCTTCACTTCATTGTTCCTAATATATACAGCGGGACAGATCATCAGGTTCGTCTTCTGCAAAATATTGGACTTGAGTTATACGTATTCGTACTCATTTTTCTCTGCTTCTATATGATTCCACCTTACATCGGTCAGCAAATGAAATATCAGCTTGCTTTGACGATTTATTTTTTATTTCAGACGTCTCAGCTTCTAAATACATATGTGTATGATAATGCACAGCCTGTGCTTATCTTGGCTGTCAATATACTGCCCGTCATCTATTACTTTCTCTTATTTATGATTCTCTTTGAACGTGTCGTTGAGCTCATGCAAGCCATCTACAATTCATCGATTACGGACGGCTTGACTCGACTCTATAATCGCAGATTTTTCTACAACCGTGTTACACAGCACGTTCAGCGTCATTTGCCCGTTTACATTTTGTTCAGTGATATCGATAATTTCAAAAAGTTAAACGATACGCAAGGCCATCAGATGGGTGACAATGTGCTCAAACAGGTTGCGCAAATTATGAAGGACGAAGCTGAAGAATGCGGGATTGCGGGCCGTTATGGCGGTGAAGAAATGGTTATCTTGGTGTCCGATCCCAGCGTGAAAATGGACGCGTTCGCAGAGCGAATCCGCAGCCGCATTGAGAAAGAAACGATCGTAACCGCGAGTATTGGGTACAGCAAATACAAGACTGGCTTAAGTGCGGAAGAACTCATCAAACAAGCGGATGAAGCCATGTATCGCGCCAAGACAACAGGAAAAAACAAAGTTGTGAAGTTTGCCTAATATACTGAGTTGTTAAGTACCGCACCTGGAGGTAAGTAACTCACTTGCTTTTCAGTTCTTATGTCTTCTCGTTCCATGCTTTATAATAGACATGTACAGACAATCCCGTACAAATTCTATGTTAGAGCAGGAGGCAGATGAACAGCATGCAATATCGGAAACTTGGTAATAGCGGTCTCAAAGTTAGTGAAATCAGTCTAGGCAGTTGGCTTACCTATGGCGGCTATGTAGGGGAAGACCCTGCAGTACGTTCCATTGAACAAGCATACGATCTGGGTGTTAACTTTTTCGATACAGCCAATGTGTATGAACGCGGTGAAGCCGAACAGGTTATGGGTAAAGTCCTTTCCGCATATCCTCGGGAATCCTACGTTCTAGCGACGAAAGTTTTTGGTAAAATGGGCGAAGGTCCTAACGACCGTGGACTCTCCCGTAAGCATATTAGAGAACAAGCCGAAGCTAGCCTACGACGCTTGAATGCGGATTACATTGACATTTATTACTGTCACCGTTTTGACACTGAGACGCCGCTGGAAGAAACGTTACGTGCACTTGACGATTTAGTCACTCAAGGCAAAGTGCTTTATATCGGTGTTAGTGAGTGGACGCCAGCTCAAATTGTGGAGGCTTATGCGCTTGCTGATAAGTTATTGCTCGATAAACTAATCGTGAATCAGCCCGTATACAATATGTTCAATCGCTATATTGAAAAAGATATCATTCCACTCGGCGAAACAAAGGGCTTCGGCCAGGTCGTCTTCTCTCCTCTTGCTCAAGGCCTCTTGACTGGCAAATACCGTGCAGGGCAGCCCATCGCCACCGATAGCCGGGCTAGCAGCAAAAACTGGGATGAAAAGCAGCTGAACGAAGCTTCTCTACATAAAGTAGCCCAGTTATCCAGTATTGCGGATGAACTTGGGATTAAGGTATCCCAGCTGGCGATCGCTTGGATCCTTCGTCAAAACAACGTATCCAGTGCTCTCGTTGGTGCGAGCCGCCCCGAGCAGGTTATCGAGAACTGCAGCGCAAGCGGCATTCATTTGACAGATGATGTGCTTAGCAGCATTGAGACGATTCTGCAAGGATAAGCGAAACACCAACTATTTTTGAGTGATGCGTGTCATGAGAAACCTGCCGTTGTGCAGGTTTTTTTTGCGTGTTTGACTAAATGAGGTTGGGTTGGTGGAATAGTTATCACACGAAATATAAAAATAACTGGAAAATATACATCTAATTTAGGTCAATATCCCCAATAAATTGATTTAAATAGAAAAACGTAGTTAATTTTACCAAATAAGCTCATATCGATAAAAACACCTAAAATTAACTACAGAAAATCCATCTAATCGGGAAATGATGCGAAATCCAACAGAATTAACTGTAGAAAATACAGCTATTCATTTAGAGTACTTAACTAGTTAATATCTGATCCTTTCAATGCTCTCGTAGCGGTTAGTAGACGGTCAGTAATCTGCGGATTACGAGTTACGGTCTACGCTCAGCGGTCGGCGGTTTGTGGGTTACGGGTTACGGGTTACGGGTTACGGGTTACGGGTTACGGTCTGTGGACGGCGATTTGTGGTTGTGGGTTGTGGGTGGTAGTTGGTAGTTGGTAGTTGGTATGTTGCGATTTGCGGTCTGTGCTCTACTTTTCGCGGTATGTGGTCGGCGATTTGTGGTTTTCCATATATGGTTGTGAATGTGGTTATGGTTATAGTTGATAAAAAGACAAAAAAAAGAAGAGCAAAATCGCTCCTCCTTATTCATTACCTTCCGAGTAGTGCTCCTTACAGAACGCTTCCACGACTGCGACTTCATCATCCTCTAGGTCGAAATCCAGATAGAGCTCGGTCGTTTTTTCGTACAACTCGTATTTCATAAGTGCTGATGTTTCTTCGGTTACATTGTAGATTGCTCGGATATATAGGCCGCTCTCGGAATAAAGTTCATCATCTTCTTCAACTTCGATATCGATGATAAATTCATAACGTTGCCCCGTCAAAATCCCAAAAGGATCTCTAACCAATTCTACGGTGTAGGTCGTAATCGTAAACATTGTACCGCCCCTTTCTCTTCTGCACCTGTTAGTATAACCGAAATGCGTGCAAAAGAAAAAAGGCACCTCTCTGTTGTCCCAGAAAATGCCCCTATCGGTCTTCTTATCGGTATTCTACAAGTTATTTCCGTGCCTTTACTTCACACCTAAAGCATCCAAATTACGACCAATTTGCAGCAAATGCGTTTGCACATGACGAATAAAGCCTTGGAACAAATCCGCAACGGAGGTTTCTTTGCCGTTATTATTCCCCTTACGTTCCCACTGTTCCTCTGTCAAACGCCCGTAGAACAGCGCATTATAGGCAAGTATGGCATCGAACGCAAGCAGAATGTCACTGAGCTCCGTCTGGTTCGCTCGCGAGCTCGCAACCCATGCATCCTGATCATAGAGTAGAAACTCTTTACCATTTTCTGCAACAATTTTACGAATGCGGATAGCGTGCACGAAGCTGGCATCCACGAGATGAGCTACGATTTCTTTGATGCTCCATTTCTCGGGCGCAGGCTTCCATTCCAACTGTTCTCGTGAAAGATGGCTAACGCGCTGTTTAATTAATTCCGAAGACGCGAGGTAAATATCAATATGAACCCTTGTTGTCTCACTCACGATCTAAACACCCCATTCTTGGAAAATTTCTTCTGTGTGCTCACCCTTGAGCGGCGGTTTGCGATAAATCTGAAACTCGTAGTCCGTTAGCTTAACGGGATAGCCTACGGTCGTCGTTTGAGTATGATTCGGGAGCGCTAGCTCGTGAATCAAGCCACTTTCCTTCACCGCAGGATCATGCAAAATATCCTCAAATGTATTGATCGGCGCACACGGCACACCTCGTCCATCAAATATGTCGAGCCATTCCGCAGCAGTTTTCAGGCTGAATTCTTCCTGCAGAAGCAATGCCAGCTCCTTCTGATGCTTCGCGCGCAGCGTTTGATTCAGAAAACGCGGATCGTCTGCAAGCGCCGGCAGCTCCACGGCATCCACTACTTCACGCCACAGCTTTTCGTTGCCAGCTGCAATCACGAATGGCTTATCACTGCCGTGATAACCTTGGTACGGCGCATTGCGCGGATGAGCGCTGCCCAAACGCTTCGGTGCCACGCCATTGCCGTAATACTCACTAGTCTGCAAAGCGGATATACCCAGCACACTAGCTAACATCGAGCAATCAATGTAACTGCCTTTCCCGCTTCGAGAAGCTTGATGAATCGCAGCAACGACTGTATAGGCACCATAAAGTCCAGCAACGAAATCAGCCACAGGAACTCCGCATTTGACAGGTGCACCCTCCTCTTCGCCCGTCACACTCATCAATCCGCTAATCGCTTGAATGGTCACATCGAAAGCGCCTTTTTGTGCGTAAGCCCCCTTTTGCCCGTATCCAGAAATGGAACAATACACAAGTTTCGGATTCTCTTCGACTAATCGCTCATAGCTAAGCCCGAATTTCGCCAATACGCCAGGCCGGTAATTTTCCACTATGACATCGGCTTGCGCACATAACTCACGCAATCGTTCAAGATCCGCAGCTGCTTTAAAATCAATCGCTATGCTGCGTTTATTCCGATTTAACGAACTGAAATTGGAGCTGTAGCTCTCACCTTCTTCGTTCGCAATAAATGGCGGCCAGTCTCGCATACTATCCCCCACATCAGGTCGTTCGACCTTGACCACATCCGCGCCAAGATCAGCAAACAACATGCCTGCGAAGGGACCTGCCGCTATTTGACCAAATTCAATGACTTTGATGCCTGCAAGAGGGCCGTGATTGTTCTTGCTCATATGCGCTTCGCTCCTCTTTGTTTGGTAGTAAGAGATAATTCCAAGCCTTAGTTAAAAATGGGACTTAAATTATCATGCTTTGTTATGACATCTCGTGCATTCCCAGAGGCAACGTCATGAATATGCCTAGGCTGTTTCCCTATATCGGTCCCATAAATATGAATCGTAATGGCGACCTCATCAAATGGATTCGCAACGCCATGGATATCATAATCCGGCGGATAGACAAAGGAGATATCACCTTGCGCAGCTGTGACCTCTGATACCTCACGAACTGTGTAACGTGGCTCGGCAGATTCACCGTGATCTTCACGGCGGTATCGCTTCTCTATAATTGACCCGCGGTAAACGCCAACTAACCCCCAAACCAAATGATCGTGAACCGGGGCAACTTGACCCGCTCCCCAGACGAATGCGATGACGGCGAAAGACTCGTTCTCCGGCCTATATAGCAAATACTGCGCATATTTATTCGGCAGCGGCACTTGTAAGTCCTCAGGAAGCAACTGCTCATTGGTCAGCAATTCCTGCAAATGCGGTCGCACTTGATCAATGATGGTTCGATAATCCTGATGACTTGCTAAGATACCTGATATGTTCGCTTCCAACTGATGAAACGCTTTGTTCGCGCTCATGGTCATCCCTCTTTCTATGATTGAACTACTGCACTTTTCAAATAAGCACCAAAATGCTGCTTCGCAAACAATGGATATATGCGTTTCAATTCATGGCTTACCTCATAACGAAGTATTGCTAACTCGATAGTTGAAGGGGCTTCGAGGATTGGAATCGATGTGTCATCCTCTTTGTTCAAACCTAGATCAAAACCTGTTCTCCCCTGCACCTCAGCTGGCTTCACCCCTGGAACGGTTGCTGCTAGCTTTAATCTGCGATCGGGCCCGATCGGTTTCATTACCCCTAGCGGTGTATACACGCCAACTAATCCGTTTTGATGATAAATGCCTTTCCCCGAAGAAGGTATCGACGTAACGAAATCGAGCGTTTCAGGAAATCCTTTGATACCATGGTCCGTTTTATATAGGAAAATGCGTTTGCATGTAAAATAAACAACCCCTGAGCCTGCACCTCCAGGGAGTCTCACCTTCGGCTTTCCATAATCGCCAATCGTATGCAGATTAATGCGACCGTAGCTGTCGATTTGAGCACCGCTTAGAAAGAACACATCCATTGCGCCTCGCTGCATGAGATCAAAGAACTCTTTCGTTCCTTGAAACGGCCAATCACACTGCCCAAGAATATAAACGGAGGCTTGCTTCGCATGTCTCGCTTTGGCAAGTAATGCAGCCGCAGCAGGGATTGGTGAGTTATTACCGACACCGATAACTTCGTGATTACGCAGCTCTCTAGCCAAGTAACAGATCATGGCTTCCTCCGTGGAATACGAAGACAACTTCGCCTGCTCCATACGACTCATACGATACCTTACCTCCCTTCATTACGTGTTAGATAAGCCGTTCACATACTCCTCAAAAGAAACTTCCGTACTAGAAGCTTCCAAATAAATGGAAATCGCCTCATCATCTACCTCATAGTAGCCTGGACAAGCCGTAGGCAAAGCGCCACCAGGTGCATGAATGACACCGCTGAGGAACAGCGATGGGATGAACGCTACACCATGGTTAGCTTCACGAAGCAGCTCTTCAGGGGACACAATCTCCTCCACTGAAGCAAAAGCCTTGACTGAAGCTTGCGCGAGCACTCGATTGTTCTGCGCTGGGTGAGCAATTACATTGCCGAGCGTATCTGCCTTATAGCCGTGAAAAATCGCTACGTCTGGTCGAATTGCCGGCACAATGGCAATTCTCTCCTCCGCATTGTATGGATTTTTGATCTCATGAAAATCCGGTCTAATTTGCATGTAATCCGTCCCGAGCAGCCCTCGCACTGGTATGAAGGGGATGCCCGAAGCACCTGCCCCAATTGCTGCAGTCAGCGTTGGACAAGCATGCTCCAATCCAACTATCGCGCCTTGCTCGAATTTACGCCGGAAGTTCAGCCCAAACCCATACTCTCCCATTGAAATCTGTGAGAATTCCACAGTCGAGACCACACCCGCTCCGATCAGGAGATCAGCATTCACTGCCGCAGCCCCCGCACAAATAAGATATAACTCGCGCCTCTTTGCCCGGATGATTTCACGAATGAGGGCCATCGGGGACATTTCCATATTGCCGCTAACGGCAAGCTTCGTACCATCCGGAATCTGTGCAACCGCTTCTTGGATGGAAATTAATTTGGATGGCACACGTCTCACTCCTTATTTACAAATAAACTCCCATTCTTACAAGGGATAATGACACGCCGCATAATGACCAGGCGCAATCGGCGCTAATTCAGGCACAACTTCTCGGCACAGTGCTGTCGCCGCTGGGCAGCGCGTGTGAAAGCGGCAGCCGGATGGCGGCCTCGCAGGTGATGGCATTTCGCCTTCCAAGGGCACGAAGCTACGCTTACGTTTGGGATCCGGCACTGGAATAGCGGATAGAAGCGCCTTCGTATAATGATGGGCAGGATGCCTAAACAGCTCATCGGTTGGTGCAATTTCTACTAGCTTTCCTAAGTACATGACGCCAATACGATCCGAAATGTAGCGAACAATATTCAGACCATGTGCAATGAACAAATACGTCAAATTCATCCGTTGCTGAATATCTTGCATCAGATTGACGATCTGCGATTGAACAGAAACATCTAAGGCGGATACCGCTTCATCAGCTAAAATAAACTTCGGATTCAGCGCAATCGCACGAGCAATCCCAATTCGTTGGCGCTGTCCACCTGAGAATTCATGCGGCAACCGATCGTACCAGGACGGATTCAATCCCACAAGCTCCATGACGGCCTCTACTTTGGCTCTTTTGGCAGACCCACGTAAAGACTCGTGCACCCAGAAGGGTTCGCCGATGATGTCCCCCACTTTCCAGCGGGGATTAATGGAGCCATAGGGATCCTGAAACACAATTTGCATGTCCCGTCGTGTTTCCTTCCACCCCTGGGAACCAGATTGAATGAGATCTCGGCCTTCAAAATGAATACTGCCCGCCGTCGCTTTCTCCAGCTGAAGAAGTACACGGCCTAGCGTGGATTTCCCGCAACCGGATTCTCCGACGAGTCCGAAGGTTTCCCCTTTGCGGATGTCAAAGGACACATCATCAACCGCCTTAATGGAAGTGCGGCCTCGTCCAAACCATCCTTGACGGATCGGGAAATATTTCTTCACGTTCTTCACTTGGAGCAACGGAAGCTCCGAGCCCAGCGACCAGGCATCATCACGGAGCCCCTCGTTGTCAAGCAGCTCGACAGGAGCGGTCGTTACGGCATCCCCGAAAAACTCGGCCGCCAAATGATCAATCCGCTCCGCATTCCAACAAGCGACCTCACGGCCGTGAAGCTCCTGTAGAGGTGGATCTTCACTTAGGCAGCGATCCGTTGCATAAGGGCAACGGGGATGGAAACGGCAGCCTGTCGGCAACTGAGACAAGCTGGGAATCGTACCTTTGATCGTATACAGCTTCAAACCACGAACATTATCCAATGTGACAATGGAGTGCAGAAGCCCTTGGGTATAGGGATGGGCTGGATTTTCGAATAATTGATGCACCGGTGATTGCTCTACAACCTTCCCCGCATACATGACTACGACGCGATCCGCCATTTCAGCGGCAATACCGAGATCATGAGTAATTAATAGAATCGACATCTGGAATTCATCTTTCAGCTCACGGAGCAAGCTCAAGATTTGCGCTTGAATCGTAACATCCAACGCTGTCGTAGGTTCATCAGCAATAAGCAGCTCAGGTCCGCAAGCTAGTGCCATCGCGATCATTGCCCTTTGGCGCATGCCTCCAGAGAGCTCATATGGATATTGCCCCATCCGAATTTCCGGTTCCGGAATGCCCACTCTGCGCAACAAGGATATCGCCTTTTCCTTCGCTCCCAGCTTCGAAATTCGCTCATGACGGACAATGACTTCAATGATTTGGCTGCCAATTGTGAAGATTGGATCTAGTGCCGTCATCGGCTCTTGGAAAATCATTGCGATTTTCTTCCCACGCAGATCACTGATTTCCTTTTGTGACAGTCCTACTAAACTTTGCCCATCGAGTTTGATATCCCCATGTGAAATATAGCCGCCATCATAGTTAATCAGACGCATAATCGACAGAGAGGTAATCGTCTTTCCACTCCCTGATTCCCCAACCAAGCACACAATTTCGCCAGTTCCGATGTGCAAACTAATCTTATTTATCGCATTCAGCGAGCCACCCGCTGTTTGAAAATCAACCGACAAGTCATCTATTTCGAGTAATGGTTTCATCCGCTATGCCCTCGATTTCTTTGGATCCATGCGATCACGAATTTCGTCTCCAATGAGATTAACCACAATCACCAGCAAGGTGATAGCCAGCCCCGGGAACGTAGCCACCCACCAGGCTACCGTCATATAGCTCCGTCCTTGGGACAGCATATAGCCCCAATCTGGGATTTCCTTCACTACGCCAAGTCCAAGGAAGCTTAGACCTGTTCCTACTAGAATGGAGCTCCCTACACCGATCGTCATCATGACAAGCAACGGAGAGAAGCAATTCGGCAGAATATGACGCAGCATGATTTCAATATGTGAGGTCCCCACAGCGCGAGCAGCATCAATGAAAGGCCGATTGCGAATCGAGATCACTTGGCTGCGAACGACCCTTGCTTTTCCAGGTATCGTAGCCACACTAATAGCCAATATCACGTTAAAAAAACTAGGTCCGAGGGCAACCGAGATCGCTATCGCCAACAGAATCCCCGGAATCGTCATCAAAATATCATTAAAACGCATGAACAAGGAATCGACAGTTCCGCCCCAATACCCCGCAATAAGTCCGAATAATGTCCCAATACAGCCGCCAATCACGACGGACACGACCCCCATAATAAGCGACTGCCTGCTCCCATAGATGACGAGTGTCCATACATCACGACCGAATTGATCGGTTCCAAGCGGATGCGAAAAGCTGGGTGATTTCAAGAGCTGATCCGTCAGCATTTCCGTTGGCGAGTAAGGAGCAATCCAGGAGGGAACGATGGCACACAAGATCAGAAAAGCCAATATAAATAGCGACAGGCTTAGTAGTGCCTTGGATAAGTTCAGCTTTTTCAGTCGAAATCGAAAACTTAATAGCTCCTGCCTCTTTCGTAGCAGCCTTTCCGTTGTTACCGTGTTAAACAGCATAAGCGCCAACTCCCTTCATAGTTATCCTGACTTACGAACACGCGGATCGACATAGGAATACGACACATCCACCATCAAGTTGACCAAAATATTAAAAAGTCCTGTAATCAGAATTGCCGCCTGAATCACCGGAATATCTTTCTGATTGATGGCATCTACCACTAATTTCCCTAAGCCTTGCCTAGAAAAAACAGTCTCCGTCACAACAGCTCCCGAGAGCATCTCCCCAACTAACAAACCAAGAATTGTAACCGCAGGCAGCAAGGCATTCCGTAACACGTGCTTATAGAGCACGATTTTTTCGGACAGCCCTTTCGCGCGCAGTGTCAAGACAAATGGTTCATGGATGACCTCCAGCACGCTGTTTCTCACCATCCGAGTTAACATCCCAGCACCTGTCACCCCTAAAGCGAACGACGGAAGAATCAGCTGTTTGAAGCTGCCATTCCCTATCGCGGGTAAGAGCTGTAAATGCACCGAAAAGACAAGGATAAGCAGAATGCCAAGCCAAAACTTGGGCATGGAGACGCCTAACAAACTAATGACACGCACGATATAGTCCAGTACACGATTTTGATACACAGCTGATAACACACCTAGAATGAACCCGACGATGATAGCAAAAATCGTGCTCAACAAAGCCAGAGAAAGCGTTGCGGGCAGCTGAGCCAGCAGTCGATCTATAACCGGCTGGCTGTTTGCGAAGGAATGCCCGAAATCTCCCCGAATACTTTTCCACAAATACACGGCATATTGCTGCCAAAGCGGCTGATCTAAGCCAAATTGTGTTCTTAAATAGGCGATACGCTCAGGTGAGGCGTCCTCACCTGCAATCATCTGGGCCGGATCACCGGGAAGCCAGTGAATGATTAAGAAAACAAGCGTCAACGAACCTAGAATGACTGGAATGGAGACGATGAGCCTGTTCAAGATATACTTCACCATCCGTGACTCCCCCTCGTGATCTTATTTTTGAATCCAAGCATCGTAGAATACAGGCCATGCCGGCGAATCGAACGTAATCCCCTTCACTTCTTTGGTAGAAGCAACAGAGTAGTTGAAGACATAAGCCGGAATCCCGTAGACATTATCAATAATGTATTCTTGTGCGTTTTGATAAATCGTTTTCCGTTTCTCAGGATCTGTTTCCAAGTAGCCCTGCTCCAAAAACTCATCTAATTTAGGATCATTTGTTTTGGCAATATTATTTGCCTTAGAAGGACCTTTGGTGGAGTAAAGTTGTCTGAGTACATCCGGATCACCTGAGAATTGGCTGCCCGCGATCAGGTCATAATCCCCTTTATTGCGGCGATCTGTGTATGTCCCTGTAGGCAAAGAAATGACTTTCAACTCGATCCCTACTTGTTTCAGCTGCTGGGTGAATATCGCGATTAAATCAAGCCGTTTCTCGCGGTTTCCTTGTGTATCAATCACTTCAACCGTGAGTCGTTTACCGTCCTTGGAGCGATAGCCATCTGTCCCCTTGATCCAACCCGCTTCTTCCAGCGTTTGATTCGACTTGGCTGCATCTACCTTGTAGGCATTCTCCCTAGTCGGTGAATAGCCAAACTGCTGGGGAGAAAGCGGCGACCAGCCTTGCTTCGAGGTGCCTAAGTAAATCGTCTTCACAGCCGAGTCGATATCCAAGGCCGAGCGGAACGCTTGTCGTATTTTCAGATCATTCCAAGGTGCCTTCTGAATATTTAAATAGAGTGTATAGTTGGCCTGCAGAAGCTCTGTTTCCTGTACATTAAAATTACGATCCGCCTTCAACGCTACGAGATTCTGCGGAGGAATAATGTCCGCCACTTGGACTTGTTTGCTTTGCAGAACGCTGACGCGCGTTGCTTCTTCTTCCACGTATTTCACCGTTAATTTATCTAAATAGGCTGGACCTTGATGCTTCGCATTGGAAGGGCCCCAGTTGTAGTCCGGATTTTTCTCAAGTTCAACTTGTGAGCTCGGCGTAATTTTTTTCAGCTTAAAAGGTCCTGTTCCCACTGGGTTTTGCGGGAAAGCATCGCCATACTTCTTCACAGCCGTCGGAGAAACGAAGCCTAAATCGACTTTGGCAGCGTTGCTCAGGAACGGCGCAAAGGTCGTTTTAAAATTCACCTTCACCGTGAATTCATCGATGACTTCCGTTGATTGATACGAGCCAAGCTCGTTCAATGCAATGGACGCTTTGGTCGCTGGATCGATAATCCGATCAAAATTAAATTTCACAGCTTCCGCATTAAACGGCGTGCCATCATGGAATTTCACATCCTTGCGCAGGTGGAACGTATAACTCTTTTTATCCGAGGAAAGCTCCCAATCTGTCGCTAGCCACGGCTTAATCGTGTGATCAGGAAGCTCCACAACTAAGCTGTCATAGATCGAGCGCATGACTCTAGTCGTTGGGGCGAAGCCCGCTTTATGCGCGTCCAAGCTGTCTGATGTCACCGTACCTGCAAGCGCCCACACAAGCTCTCCGCCTGGTGTCACCGTACCCGCTTCTGGCGATGCACTTTCCTTGCCGGCTTTCGAGGCTTCCCCACAGCCTGTTACGATGAAAGCCGTAATGAGTAAACCGCTGACGATAGATCCAATTCTCTTTTTCATATCTTTCTCTCCCTCTAAGCTTAAGCTTGAGCTATTCTCTCTTTTGTATAGCGGTTTACTGGGATTTCAAGCCCTAAATTGCCTCGCAACGTTTCACTTTCGTACTCTTCCCGATAAATACCGCGCTCCTGAAGAATCGGAACAACCAGTTCCACGAAATCCTTAAGCACGCTAGGTATGCCCGTATGAATAATAAAACCATCCGCTGCGCTTTCTTCAAACCATTGTTGAACCGTATCTGCGATCTGCTCAGGCGTACCGACGAAGGAGCTTCTTGGCGTTGCAAATCGCAGTGCCGTTTGACGCAGCGTCAAATTCTCTTCCTTCGCAATTCGCTTAATCCGATCTGTCGAACTGCGGTAGCTATTGCTGCCAAGATCGCCAAGATCCGGGAAAGGTTCATCCAACGGATACTGTTTGAAATCGTGGTAGGTAAATGGACGACCAAGCTGATCGAGCGCATCCTCCAACGTCACTAACCCTGCAATCGCCTGATATTTGCTCTCTGCTTCTTCTACCGTCCGTCCAATGATTGGACTAATGCCCGGGAACACGAGAATTTCTTCGCTTGCCCTGCCATAAGCAGCTGCACGTGCTTTAATATCTTGATAAAAAGCTTTCGCTTCCTTGATCGATTCATGTCCTGTAAAAATGGCATTCGCACTCTTCGCTGCTAAATTGCGACCATCGTCTGACCCACCTGCTTGGAAAATCACAGGCTGACCTTGCTGCGAACGAGATATGTTCAAAGGCCCTTGCACGGAGAAATGCTTGCCCTTATGATTCAAAGCGTGCAGCTTGCTCGGATCGAAGAACTGACCCGTTGATTTATCTCGCGTGAAGGCATCATCTTCCCAAGAGTCCCAGAGACCGCGTACAACCTCTAAATGCTCCTCCGCGATCCGATAGCGCTCATCATGAGCATAGTGCTCATCCCTGCTGTAATTGCGAGCAGCGCCTTCAAGCCCCGTCGTCACAACGTTCCATCCTGCACGCCCGCTACTAATATGGTCCAGCGAAGCAAACTGCCTTGCCACAGTGAACGGTTGTGTGAATGACGCGGTTAGCGTCCCCACCAGACCAATCTTCGAAGTAACGGCTCCTAGTGCCGATAAAACCGTTAGCGGCTCCAGCCTGTTTAAATAATGCGGCGCTGATTTTTCCGTAATATACGTGCTATCTACGATAAAAACAAAATCAAATTTGCCTTCCTCTGCTTGCAACGCCTGCCCGGCATAATAATCAAAATCAACACTGGCATCCCCCGGTATTTCTGGATTTCGCCATGTATATTTGGAAGTACCTACACCTGTAATGGTGGCACCGAGTTTAAGTTTTCTTTGATTGGACATGTGTTTCTCCCCCTTATACGTTCAGCACTTTGGCTTTGCTATTCCGATTAACCGGTACTTCCAGACCTAGATGACCACGCAGTGTGTCATGTTCATATTCCGTTCGATATAAGCCACGCTCTTGTAAAATCGGCACAACCAATTCCACGAAATCCTGTAAGGCTCCCGGTATTCCCACACCAATAATGAATCCGTCAGACGCTCCTTCTTCGACCCATTGCTGAATCGTGTCCGCGATCTTCTCCGGTGTACCCACGAAATTACCTTTCGGTGTTGCAAAACGTAGAGCCACTTGGCGAAGTGTTAAATTGTGTTCTTTCGCCAATCGCTTGATTTTCTCTGAACCGCCTTGTTGGCTGTTAGCGCCGAGATCTCCAAGGTCCGGGAAAGCTTCATCCAACGGGTATACGCTAAAATCAAAATCATTGAATGGCCGACCTAACGCGATTATCGCTTTATCGATCGAGACAAGATTGACCGTTTCGAGGTACTTCCGCTCCGCTTCTTCTTCTGTACGACCGATGATAGGTCGAATACCAGGGAGGATCGAAACATCGTCTGCGTTACGACCGAAGGAAACTGCTCTGCGTTTAATATCCGCATAATACGTCTTGGCTTCCTCAATATTCTCGTGTCCAACGAAGATCGCATCTGCGTTCTTGGATGCAAAATTACGACCATCCTCTGAGGTCCCTGCTTGGAAAATGACCGGCTGCCCTTGCTTTGAACGGGCAATGTTCAGCGGACCCTGTACGGAGAAGAACTCACCTTTGTGATTCAAGGTATGGAGCTTCGCCGGGTCAAAAAACTGACCTGTCTCTTTATTCCGCGTGAACGCATCATCCTCCCAGGAATCCCACAAGCCTTTCACCACATCCACATGTTCTTGCGCAATGCGGTAACGTTTCTCGTGCGGAGGATGCTCATCCTTGCTGTAATTGTTTGCGCTGCCCGATAGCCAGGAAGTAACGACGTTCCAACCAGCGCGCCCTTTGCTGATCAAATCCAGTGAAGCGAATTGCCTAGCCACGGTGAAAGGCTCGCTGTAGCTGACAGTCACTGTCGCAACCAGACCGATTCGTTTCGTGACGGCTGCTAGTGCAGATAGAATCGTCAGCGGCTCGAAGCGATTTAGGTAATGAGGGCTTGATTTTTCTGTGATATGAACACTATCTGCAATGAACGCAAAATCAAATTTCCCAGCTTCCGCTGTTTGTGCTTGATGTTTATAAAATTGAAAATTCGTGCTTGCATCCGTGATCGCTTCAGGATGCTTCCAATCTTCCCATCCTCCGCCTACACCATGAATCATTGCTCCTAGTTTAATTTGCTTACCTTTCGCCATTCGAATCAGCCTCCGTTTGTTTATATTTGATTATTCCGATGCACTTAATGGTATTTATCATAAAACAGGATCTTTCTCTTGTACAATTCAAAAAGCTGAACGCATGATTCACATTTTATGAATATACAAGTAAAACACTTGGATTAATAAGAATTCATGTTATGATAGTTGTAAGAGTTTGTAAAATTGGAAATTCCGATCGTATACTTCACAAATCATGAACCAAATCTTAGGAGAGGACGAGGGTTCCTATGGATATTCGAAATATCAAAACCTTTCAAACCATTATCAGGCTCGGTAGCTTTCAGCGTGCAGCAGAGGAACTGCAATACGGCCAATCGACCGTAACGATGCATATACAGAAGCTCGAAAGTGATCTGGGGGTTAAACTATTAGAACGCGGGAAAAAGCTTACGCTAACGGAGGCAGGCAGACTGTTTCATCAGAATGCGGATCTATTGCTGAAGGATTATGATTATCTGCAAGCTTCAATGGATGAACTCGTCAAAGGGGATGCGGGGATTATTCGACTCGGCGTCATGGAACCCACAGCCAGCTATCGACTACCACAGCTGCTTGGCCCTTTCCTGCGTCAACATCCCAAAGTGAAGATTAGTATTCACATCGGCAACACGACGGTGCTTGGCCAGATGCTCCATGAGGGGAGTATTGATATGGCTATTTGCTCGACGCCCAATACGGGATTGGACCATTCCTTTGAACCTTTTTTCATGGAAAGACTCGCACTACTCGTCCCAGAAACGCATTGGTTAGCTTCAAAACCGTCAATTCGCTTAAGTGATTTGCAGCATGAGCATTTACTGATTACCAATTCACAATGCCCTTATCGTCAAAAGCTAGAGAATGCCTTACTCGAAAATGGCGGCAGTCCTTACTCCGGCATGGAAATCGGCAATATGGCTGCGCTCAAATACTATGTTCAAGCCGATTTCGGCATCGCGGTTGTTCCTGTCATTTCGGCAACGCCTTGCCCGCAAGGCACTGTTCTTAAAGCCATTGATGATCTAGATTCTGGTTTAGTCACAGGCCTGCTGCGCAAAATGAATGCCAGCACCTTCAGCTTAGCGACCGAGAGCCTCGTCGAGATTTTCCGTAAGGAGTTGAAAAGCGCGGTATCTTCGGCCTCTTAAGGTTGAGAAAGACAGAAAAAGCAGTATTCCTGAGTTAGGAATACTGCTTTTTTATACGTCGTCTTGTTTAACGGACACCTGATCTGGATTATCTGGCACTTTCTTCCGTTTCCAGTTTTTCGGATTGAGGTAGCTTCTATATTTCTTGGCAACCTCTTTGCCTAATAAAATGCCGCCCGTCCAGAAGGTAACCTCGCTGAAAATAAGCAGCCCCGCAATCCACTTGGCCATACCGCCTCCGGTATGTACGAAAAATGGAATGGTAAAAGCACTTATAAAAGCGAGTGTCGATAGAATTAACAAGGTGATGCCTAGTTTTTTGGCCACGTCATGTCCCCCTTATATTTCAAATAAAGCCTGACCCTACTGTTCGATGTCTCCTCCTATCATAAGCGCAAGACCTTTGTAATTCAAACCTTGCACACTTTCAATTGATTTCCCAGGAAACTAGATGTACTTATTACAGTTAACCTAGCGGCGGCATCACACACACGACAACAAGAAAACCACCTACTCCTTAATGGAAAAGGTGGCTTTGATTTCAGTTACTTAACATCCGCTGCACATCGAAACCCGATGTTGCCGGTTGAGCTGTCTGGCGTATTTTTGCTGCGTGCTGCCACACGATAGCGATTGCAGTAGGAACGGTGGCACAAGTATGAGCCGCCTCGAAGTACTCGCGTGTCTCCGGATGGAGGGCCGACAGGGTTGTCCTTTTTGCCCTTCACGTGATAATTCGGGCTGAACCAATCGGAGCACCACTCCCACACATTGCCTGCCACGTTATACAAACCGTATGCATTCGGCTCGAACGCTTTGACAGGCGCGGTGCCTGCATAGCCGTCACTTTGATTGTTTTTGTCCGGAAACTTCCCTTGCCAAATGTTACACATATGCTTTCCGCCTGGTTTAAGCTCGTCTCCCCAAGGATACCGCTTCTGGGCTAGTCCACCGCGAGCGGCATATTCCCATTCAGCTTCTGTTGGTAGACGTTTGCCTGCCCATTTGCAATAGGCCATCGCATCGCTCCATGAAACATGGATAACCGGGTGATCCCAGCGATCTTCAACATGGGAATCGGGCCCCTCAGGATGCAGCCAATCTGCTCCCTCTACCACCCACCACCATGGGGTTTGTTGCACTTTATTCTGCACTCGTGCTGCCGTCGCCTCGGACACAAACAAATGAAAAACAAATGACCAGCCAAAGGACTCGGCCTCTGTTTTGTAATTCGTCGCATCAACAAATTGCTTGAAATCAGCATTCGTTACCGCACAAGTGTCTATGTAGAAGGACTTAACGTTAATCTCACGTACCGGTCCTTCGCCATCCGCTGGGAAACCTTCACGGTCGTCCGTCCCCATTAAAAATTTCCCACTTGGAATGAGTGCCATGCCTTCTTTACCAATTGGACCAGCTGCCTCTGGTATCTCAACAGAAATAAAAGCTTCCGGATGTGCCGATGGTTGATCGGATGAGGCACGGCTGGCTGAGCAGCACGTTGGTTTATTTGGTTCCATAACGGTCGTCCTCTCCCTTTCGTTCTATCAGTTTCATGCTATTAACTAAATATAGCAATTCCGACGAGTGCCGACAATACAATGGTTGCGAGAGGATGCCATTTGTATTTATATACAACAATAAACACACCCGCCGCGATTAAAAGCGTGAATAATACCTGCCACGAAAATAGTTGTTGCGTACGATCTGAAAAGCCAAAGTGAATCGCCGCATAGACGATTAATCCTGTAACAATCGGTCTTAACCCATAAAAAGTAGTGTGCACTGCTTTACTTTGAACTATTTTATAAAAGAAAGAAGAAATGATAAGGACAATAACCAGCGACGGCAATACGATGCCAATCGTTGAAATTATAGCTCCAAGAATGCCATCTGCTTGATAGCCAATTATTGTTGCTGTGTTCGTTGCAATCGGCCCAGGCGCCATCCCTGCTGTAGCCACACTCTGAGCAAAATGCTCTGTAGTCATCCATTCATGCTGCTCGACCTCATGCTGAATGATCGGAATCATCGCGTAGCCGCCGCCGAATGACATGAATCCTATTTTCAAAAATGTAATAAACAGTTCCCATAACACCATCTACATCGCCACCTTTCTTATATCCCATCCGCGATATAATAATCGTAGTAGGTGTAGCCATTGTAGGAAGTGTGTACAGGTTCTTTGCCTTTTTCCAAACTAACTTTGAAGCCAAACGTTTCTTTCACTTTGACAAAAATAAATCCAATAAACAAACCAATGAGAATCATGAAGAGCGGATTGATCGGAAGCAGCAACAGAATCGCTACCGTGCTAATTGCCGTAATTAACGTAGTTTTATCAAAAATAGCCGAACGTGCCATATTGTAGGCTGCCAACACGATGAGTCCAATAATGGCTCCATGAATACCTTTGAACGCGGCCACGACTTTCGGATCTGCCTGCATGAATAGTAAGAAAAAGCTAAGTACTAATGCGATTAAAAAGGTTGGCAACGCAATGCCGATGACGGCTGCTGCTGCACCAGGTATACGTGCCAAGCGGTAGCCGATAAATGCCGAGGCATTTACACCGATCCCGCCAGGCGCTGAGCCTGCAATCGCTATGATATTGGTTATCTCGTCTTCCGCGATCCAAGCCTTTTTATCGACCACTTCCCGCTCAATAACGGGAATCATGGCATACCCCCCGCCAAACGTGGAAGGTCCGATCTTGAGAAATGTCCAGAATATATCCAAACAAAGATGTAATTGCTGTTTCTGCATATGGATTCCCCCTCTAGCCCATTTGTATGGTAACTCAATTATACCCCACTTAACTCCAAAATGGAATAAACAATTTGGTTTAACGGAGATTTCCGAAATTTATTGGCGATTTTAATGCAGAATTAATTCCTGTAATCCGATAGATTCACTTAGTTTAACTCAATGTGATTTTAAGTATCGATTAAAGCATAGAGCTGGATGGGGTAGTGTAAGTCGATTTTTTCGACTTACAGACTACGGGCGGCGCTTTCGGGATCGCGTATGTCGATTTTTTCGACTTACGGCCTACGGGCGGCGCTTTCGGGATCGCGTATGTCGATTTTTTCGACTTGCAGCCTTCGGGCAGCGCTTTCGGGCTTGCGTAAGTCGATTTTTTCGACTTACGGCCTTCGGGCGGCGCTTTCGGGCTTGCGTAAGTCGATTTTTTCGACTTACGGCCTTCGGGCGGCGCATTCGGGCTCTCACTGCACCCAGCAGTCCGATTTTATCGAACTAATCACACTTTCCGCGTTACAGAACCTTAAATAGTCCGAAAAAGCCCAACTAAATCGCCTCAAACACCCCTAACGCGGGGAAATGGGCTAATTAGTTCGGCAGATTCGGACTATTGGCACTTTATTACATGTAGTCATCGTTTTAGATCGGAATATCGGACTAATGCTCTGCGGAAGCATAAATAGCCAAGAGATGGACATCCATCTCTTGGCTTCCCCTGTTACTTACACCACTTATCACTTATTACCTGCCTGTCAGCACCTTTTACCTCTCACCTTCCACGCAAGCACTCAACTCACTCACTCACTTACCACACAAATGCAATCCCGCTACTTCTCACCCTCAACACGGAACCATGCCTGGCTCCCTTGGGCACATGCACCTGGTCCGTAATGTCATCCCACATGTTCAGATCCTTCGAGCGGAAGGCACCGTAATAATGCTCCTGGAATCCATCTACAAGTAGAATCCATTCTTTGCTTTCACCACGATCCACGGGATATAGCGTCGGTCCTTCGGTAAGCGCTGGTGTGATCAACTCGGATATACCGGTGATTGTCGGAGTATCACTCAACTCCATAGCTACTATACAGGAACGGATGGCTTTGTTCGCAGTTCCTTGCTCATTCTGCCCGCGCTCGTCCTTGAACAGCATGACGTAATGACCATCGAGATCCGCAACTGTCGCGTCGATGACGTTATAGCCTGGATCGAAGAACAGCTGCGCTTCCGTGAAATCCTGGAAATCCGTCGTTGTCACCGACCAGATGCGATGATTTCGCGGTCCTGTTCCAACTGTTGAGGACCATACGATCCGGTACGCTTTCTTGACGGTATCGTAGAAGGCTTCCGGTGCCCACGCATTTTGTGTCTCTGGCAGGTGCTCCATCACTGGAATCAACTTGGCATCGTGCCATTGCATAAGATCGTGTGACCAAGCATAACCTAAGCTTTTACTCTGCCAGCCGTCTGTCCAGAGAAGATGGAACGTACCTTCATCGTCTTCGATAAGGAACGGATCACGCAGCTGCCCTGTGCCAATCGGCGACTCCCAGATGGGGCCACCACCGTTCATAACGCGCCACTGGTATCCGTCTTCACTCGCTGCCAGAAACAGTTTTTCTTCTTTTTCCGTGAAATAACTGAATACGTACATGTAAACTCATACTCCTTATTTTCGCGAGCTCACAACTTCACTAAGCCACTTGTTTATGAAAGACGAAGTTGGTGGCTTCCATGCTGACGACGATATCCAACGCACATATTTGCTCATAGGCCGCAATCAGCTTCTCATGCTTTGGACATCGCAAGCTAAAAACCAAATGCATGACCGGGATTTTCCCACCATTTCCTTTCTCGACTAACGGAGAAATAGAACTCTCTGGCATCATTTTGAGATGAATCACCTGTATACCCTGTTCCCCGAAACGAGCGGTTAACGAGCTGAGAAAACCAGGATGCTCATTAATCATAATTTCGACTTCATGCGTACGTCGGTGCCTGATGATATGCTTCTCCAACTTATTCAAGACATACAGACTGATAAGGACTAAACATGTACAAACCAGCGCTCCGGTAATAAAGCCTGCCCCGACGCTTAAACCAATGGCCGCAACCAGCCACACGGAAGCAGCGGTCGTTAATCCTTTAATGACATTGCCGTTTCGCAAAATGGCGCCAGCGCCTAAAAACCCAATGCCGCTGACAACCTGTGCAGCCAACCTAGATGGATCAATCCGAACATTGGGTTCATTCACAAATTCCGAGAATCCATATACCGATAGCAGCATAATAGTCGCCGACCCCAAGCAAACTAGAATATGCGTTCGAAAGCCTGCCGCATGATTGTTCCACTCCCTTTCAAGACCGATCAAACCGCCTAGAATGACCGCTAACACCATGCGAATAATTAAATCCAAATGACTAATTTGCCACACATTATTGGCGGCAGTTATCATTGCGCAACCTCAAGCGGCTCTGACAACCAATGGTTCAACTTCACAACTTCCGAACCAGCAAGCATCATAATGCCGACGCCATGATTGTCATTTTTGACAGTAAGCAGATCCTTCTTATAATAGTCCGCCGTAAACGCATATCTGGAGCCACTGCATACACCGTGCACATTCCCTTGCGCATCGATCGCAATGCGAGTCAGACCATCCCACGCTTTCAATGCCGCTTCAATGAACCGCTGCGGCTCTTGGAGCCAACCAAAGCGAACACCTCGAGCAAAAGAATAAGCGAACATTGCTGTACAAGAAGCTTCCTCATAGGCATCTGTATCATTCAAAACCTGATGCCATAGACCACTTTCTGCTTGAAGATCCGCATATCCACCACACAGCTCATTGAAAAATTCCACAAGCGCAGGTCGTGCTTCATGTGAAGCTGGCAATGCTTCCAACACCTCTGTTAACGAAAAGAGTGTCCAACCATTGCCACGGCCCCACGGGATTCCCGTCGCCATACCATATTTAAAATCAAACACATGCGACATAATTCGTTCCTCCGGCATGTACAAGTACTTGCGGAACAGCAAGAATTGTTTGGCTGCTTCATCAAGCGCATCCGTTACGCCAGTGATCCGTGCGTAACGGCACAGAAACGGTGTGCACATGTAAAGATCATCTGCCCACATCGTATTTTCCGAGTACTCATCTGCACAAATCCGATAAAATGCCCCGTCTTCCTTACGTTCCAAGCTATATAAAATGAAATCTGCGATGCGATTCGCAATAGCCATGAAGCTCTGATCCTCATCTTCTTGATACGCCTCCAACATCGCGGAGCCAAAGGAACCGCAGTTGTCGAGCATTTTCATCATAACCAATTGTTGATTAATCGCTGGGAACCCATACTGCACACGATCCCATAGGGAATAGGCAAACATGTCTGTACAGCTTTGAACATGATCCAGAGCGTACTGTGTAATATCTGATCGCTCTAATAAGCGGCCTGTTTGCAACAGCCCATAAATCGTAACACCAAGCGGATAATCCCAACGTGCATAATTCGTCACATTGCCAACTGTCCATTTATTGCTCAGCATCGCATTCTCATAGTAAGGGCGAATCCATGTGTCAGGACGATCCAAGCGCCAATAGGTTTTCTCTTCGGAATTCACATCGATTGAATACACGCGATCCGTCTGTACCAAATCCTCGTACGATAAGGATACGTTCGCAGACAGAGGGCCTAGGTACAACCAAGGGTCTGCAGCGCCATGAACCTGCTTCGGTAAACTGAGCGGAACAATCTCATCTCCGATAGAAGTCTCTATCGTGAAGCCCCAAGCGCTATTAGCGCAATCACTCCGAATGAGTAGATGGTGTTGACCATACGCAAGCGGCACCTCGACATGAAAGTTATCTGCCTCCGTAAGCTCCAGCACTAGCTCGCCCTCCAGCCATACCGTCAGTGCTCCAGCTGCAGTGCCCTTGATTACGCAGGTTTCTCGACCCGGTCTGACATTGTTCAGCTTCGTCCAAGCATAAGCTCGTTTGCCAGGCTGTCTCCCAAACAATCGCTCGCAGACAGGCAGTGAGAGCTCATTCTCATCCCATTCACGGTTTGGCAGCCAACGTAGGCCATTATTCTTCTCTGAGGACATCGCATCTGGTAAGGAACGCCCCTCGAAAATATCGTTGTCAATGGGCGAGGAAAACACCCAACCCGCTTGTCCTATGCGTTCTGCGAACGGAGCTAGCACGTTCAGGATGCGCACCTTCGCCTCATCAGAACCGAACAAACAGCCGAAACCAGCAGCCGTATGCTTCGCTTTGATAAAGAGACGATTCCAGCCTTTGACGAAGTCTAGATTTAACTTCACAGTCGCATCCGGCTTAATCTCGTCAATGACCGTAGAACGATACGTCAGCTCATCATTGAAATAAAACTGAATCGGACCCAAACAGTTGAACAAGACATCCAGATTACGTTCGCCATCACTCCAAACCAAGGCATAAGCATAGGAGAATTGACCGGGTTTTGCCTCAGGAAATCTGCGGCCCAAATCGAGATCAAACATCCCTTTTTCATTTTGCAAAACGCCTGCTCGGCTGAATGCTCGAAATGCGAAGGGTACAGGTGGGTTCGCACCAATGTAGCGATCAGCAAGCACTTTCAATGTTTGTTTATTGTCATTCCCTAAACGGGATTGTATACTCTCTTGTTCATTGAAATAGGTCGTCATAACGAACTTCCTTTCTACAGTAGACGGATCTTGAACGTCCGATCATAAGGTGTAACCAAGTTGACATGGACATATTGGCATCCTGATGGATGTTGATCTTCACGAACGATAGGCAGGATATGCTCATAGGCACCTGAAGAAATCTCAATAACATCTCCCTCTGCCTCGTACGTCATAGAACCGCTTCGCAGGAAGTACTTCCCTTCTTCCCCTGCTAGCAAATCATCGCCACTCACCGCACCTTCATTTCCAAAAATGAAAGTTACTTGCGTGAAGACATCCTCACGCTCATCAGACGATACATGAATCGTCCATTCAGAGTCTCCTGTGTTCACTATTTCCGCTTGCAGTTCAAGCTTCTGCGAATGGGTCATCGGCCGATGCTGATGCGGTAGCAAATACCATGGACTGAGTGTTGAACCCTCCGTCCCAGCAGGTAGCAAATGACGCGGAATCGGTCCGTTGTAGCCTTTTTCCAACACCGTATCCAGCTTATATCCGCTTTCGCTCGCTGTCAGATTCGTGAACTTCACAATGCCTGGTGAGAACGAAGTGGACAGTTTGACACCGAGTAACCTCGCTTTCCCATGGCGCAACGAGAAGAAGGATGGCGTCTGCGACATGATTGTTACACTTTGATCCAGTTCACGAATCCGAACCAACGGAGCTCCGAAAGTGAGATGCATGCTGCTATGCTGGATGTGCATATGATGGCCAACCGCATCGATTTGCTGCAAATGTTCCTTCATCGGATGCTCGGCATTTATCATTTTCACATATCGATCAAGCAGCGGTGCTCGTTCAATGTGAGATATATCCGCTTCGGGATAAACGAGGATACTCATCAGCGGATGGTTGTTCACGCCTTCGTAGAAGCCTGTAATGTAGGATCCCGCATAGTCGGCCATGGCCGCAAAGATGGGATCCTGATCATGCGCCGCCATTAAGCGATAAATCGGAAAGTAGTTCGCCATCGTAGCGGTCTGACCGAAATCCTGACGTCCTGAGTAGTCCGTTACTACTTCACCAGAAGGGTGAATTAAGTACATCATCATACGAAGATTACTTCGCACACATGCGATCAGTTCAGGACGGTTCATCAAACGACCCGTATGATATAGGGCAATATTGCTAACTGCGTTATAGATCCCGTTGCTGCGCTCTGTCCATTCCCCATCTTCAGTTATATCTAATCCTTCAGCTAACCAGTCTTCCGCTCGTGCAAGCAACTCGGGCTGTGGGAAAATTTCAAATAATAGACATAGTGCAGCGGTAATCACCCATCGATGATTCGGCGTGTGGCAACCACCAGTCAGCATGGCTGGTATCGTTCGTTCCAAGAAGAGCTTCAGCTTAGCTGTCACAGGCTCAAGTTCAGCCCAGTCGTGTTTGTTAAGCAGTTGGTACATTTGTGTCACGCCACCGACTACGAACGCGGTATCGGGGGGAGAATTATAATTCGTAGAACCCAGTGAAACCGTACCATCCGCATGTTGTCTGTTCAGCATGAACGCGACCGCTTTATCCAATGCGTTCAATAGCAAGCTATCTTGATAATAGCGAGAATCCGGATTCACCAAAGCAGAAGCCCAACCAGCTATCATACGCGGTGTACTCATGTGATTCGCTCGGGCAATGCCCGTTTCGTCCACAATACCTCCGTAATATTTGGATTGCGGATCCAGAATCTGCCCCAGAAGCGTAGCTTCCGTTAATTCATCATTCAAGCTAACTAAGCGATTATAAATAGCATCCATGCAGGTCACCTTACCCTTTCCTAGCTGCGATTTTACTTGTGATGAGGTTGTGACTTTCATGAATTTCATTCGGCTCGCATAGCGCTTTTAATTCATATACTTTCACTTTGGCATAATCGATAGCTTCTAGGAAATGGTCGAAATAGTTCAGATCTTTGCTGTGAACATAAGGACACCAATGATCGGCAAGTTCCAGCGTTTCATGGATGTGTACACCATAAATGTATTTTTTCACTTCTTGCAACTCTTTGAGATTATCGTATAAGCCCATTCGGTCCATCATCATCGCATGACCGATATCGTACCATAAATACACAGGACTGCCTGCCAGGTTATCGCAGATCGTCTTCGCTTCCATCAAAGAAGGCATCTGATACGATCTGGAGCGAGTTTCAATGCCGATCGCGACATTCCAGCCTTTTCGAGCCGCATGCTCGCTTACAATCTCCAAACTTTCTTGAATTCTTTGCGTATACAGAGGACTCAACCGATCTCTTCTTTCGATCATGACGCTCCATAGTTTCTGATACTCCGGTGAATCCTTACCGTGGTCTCGATACAGCTTTTTCAAATCCACATCAATGTTATAGTCAAAAGGCACTTCACCTGGATGCACGACCACAGCTTTGGCCCCGTATCGGTTGGCATATTCCATAGAACGGATTAGTAACTCCACAGAACGCTTACGCTTCGCTTCATCATCGAATCCCAGCATGACGGAATCTGTATCATAATCCTTGTCATTGATAAATGGGAACACATTGTGCACACTAGATACACCAATCTCACCCTTCTCAATCATCGGTTCAATCGTTGTCATCATTTCTTCCGTAACGTTATAGTTAAGCTCGACATTGCGAAAGCCAAGCTCTTTAATTTCCTCAATCATGCCACGTCCTACCGTGTGCTTCTTGATGTTCCAACAGGTTGAAAAGGAATATTCCCCTTTATCGATCATGTCTCTTCCTCCTAAAAGTTTTTCTATTATGAAAGAAAGGTCAGAATTCCCTTACTGCTCTGAAGGGGATGCTCTGGCCTTTCCTTAGGGAAACGGTTTTATTCTGAAAGGTCACTCAACTTCATCACAGCGCCATAACGGGCAGACAACGTCGATGCTTCCATTAAACAAGTTAAATCGAAAGCAAGCTCAATGTTCTCTGTCGCCGTCGTTCCCTGCTGAATATGGGATACCCATTGTTCGAAGGCAGAAGGCAGCTTTGGTAAATCGGTCACTTCTTGCCACTCTGTCGCTGCTTCCCCTGACATTTTGGAGCTGCGGATGCGTAATTTATCGTCCGTTCGGGCATACATAAGGTTACCTTCTGTTCCTTGAATCTCCATATCAAATTGCGAATAGCTGTTAACAAATCCAGCTTCCACAATGCCCAGAGCACCGTTTGGATAACGTAATGTGACTACGGCACTATCTTCAACTTCGCGATCAGTGATGTAACCGAAGCTTGCACTAACGCTTTCTGGTAATCCCAGAAACAAACGAGCTAAGTACATCGGATGACACCCAAGATCCATCAACGCTCCCCCACCGCATTGCTCCAAGTTGAAGAAATGAGATGGAAGTGCTCCGTTTGGATGTTTGTCTGTTCGCAGCGCACCGTTATGTGCAAGTCGAATACGTACAGTGGTAATCGTGCCTAGGAGACCTTCACGGATACACGTTAACGCCGCTTGTGCGAAGCCCATGTAAAGACGAGGTAAGGACACAGTTAATTTGACCCCTGTTTCCTCTACCACGGCAAGTATTTCTTTGCATTCTTTGGTGGTCGTAGCTACCACTTTTTCCGTGAATATGTGCTTACCTGCTCTGGCAGCTGCAATAATGACCTCATGATGTCGATTCGTTGGTGTACCCACAATGACAGCATCGATCTCAGGATTTCTCAACAACTGTTCCAAGTTTCTGTAAAAGGGAACACCGAGTTCTTCGGCCTTCTCCCGACCTCGCTCCTCCATTTCATCCCAAACAGCAACAATTTCGGTATCCGTATGTTCGGCAGCTAGACGTGCATAATCTTTGGCATGGACGTGCCAGAAGCTCAACATCGCTACTTTAATCATAGTTCGACTGCCTCTTTTCTACATGTTTTAGTCAAAATAGACAGCTTTACCCGTGCGATTCGATTCATAAATCGCTTCAAGAATCTCAGAAACGACACAGGATTGTTCTGGGGTCACGACCAGCTCTGTATCATTGATAATGGCATTAATCCATAAACGGATTTCTTTATCCTGCATCGTTTCTTTCTTACCTTCATAGAAATCTGCGCCTTTCGCTTCGAATTGCATTTGGTTCACATAGAGGCGGCTATGGTTTTCGCCATTAATACGTAAGCCATCCTGCATATCGGCACCGCCTTCGGTACCGCAAAGCGTACATTTCGCTTCCTTCGTATCGAGTGTATTGAGCGCCCAGCTCGCTTCCACCATGATGGTCGCACCATTCTTCATCACGATCATTGCGAAAGCTGAATCCTCAACTTTAAACTTCTCTGGATCCCAAGGCCCCCAAGAATTTGCCGC
The DNA here is from genome assembly GCF_013141695.1 of Paenibacillus plantarum. Classification (GTDB taxonomy): domain Bacteria; phylum Bacillota; class Bacilli; order Paenibacillales; family NBRC-103111; genus Paenibacillus_E; species Paenibacillus_E plantarum. Next base: position 643,785 of record NZ_WHNY01000067.1, on the reverse strand, counting down.
ATTTTCCTTACGTGAAAGTTTATGATAAGCGGTGCCCAGCACCACCTTAGGTTCATAGTTATTCATTAACCAAAGCGTTAGATCAAGCGCATGCGTTCCAATATCAATTAGCGGCCCGCCGCCTTGTTTCTCTTCATCCAGGAAAACACCCCAAGTGGGAACACCACGTCTGCGAACAGCATGTGCTTTTGCAAAATAAATCTCACCTAAATCGCCATCTTCAATAACTCGTTTCAAATGTTGGCTGTCAGCACGGAAGCGATTGTTATACCCAATCGTTAATTTTTTACCCGTACGTTTCGCAGCTTCCACCATGCGGCGACCATCTGCGGCTGTTTTGGCCATCGGTTTCTCACACATCACATGCTTGCCTGCTTCCAATGCAGCAATGGAGATTTCCGCATGTGTATCATTCGGTGTACAGATGTGAACCACATCAATCGTTGGGTCTGCGAGTAATTCGCGGTAATCATCATAGACTCTGGCTCTAGGTGCGCCAAATTTCTCAGCTGCCTTATGTGCACTTGCCGGGAAAATATCAAAAAATCCGATAATTTCGACTTGCTCAATTTTGCTCAAGCTGGGTAAGTGTTTCCCCGTTGCAATGCCGCCACAACCGATGATGGCTACGTTCACCTTGTTCACTGTTAGTTCCTCCCATGATGTATTGCTGATATCTGCCTATTTAAAGAAGATGCTGGACATCGATGAGAGACCTACATGTGCAGGCACTCCTCATCGAAATCCAGCTCTTCCGTCAACAATTCAATTACTTCACTTGTTCCATTTGTTGCCTAGCAATGTCCATAAGATCTTTAGCAAGGAATGCTGTGGATTTATTTTCTTGGTACCATTTGTTCATGTAATCTTCGAGTTGCTGACCGCCAGCTTTCGTCCAAGCTGCTTGTGAATCCTTAATCGCTTGTTCTGGTGTGTATTTCGCACCGCTCAGAATTGCTTTAACGAAGAGATCACCTTTCTCTTTCAAGATCGTCGTATTAATCACTTGAAGATCAGCAGGGTATACAGGCATGTGATCACCATTTGCAATCGCTGGATATTGTCTCGCAGGATCATAGTACAATTTCTGAACTTCTTTATACATATCGTAAGCAACCTTTTGTTCAGGAATTTCAGGATTTACACCGCTCAAGACGAAGCTACATTTATCTTGGCCGAGGGAGTAGAACATATCATAATCTCCTGCCCAAACAACTTCATTTTTGTTCTTCGCTACATCAATTGGTTGCGGACAACCATTTGGCCCTTTCTTCCAGTGAACGCCTTCATCACCATTGAAGATTTTACCCGCTGTTTCTGGTTTCATCATGAAGTCAAGATAGCGGCCAACTGCTTCTGGATCTTTGGCTTTCGCATTGACTACAGTAGTCATTTGAACTGGGTTATCAATTCCACCTGTGAATGTTCCGAGTGGTGATTTCGGATACCCTAATGGTGCGATTTCTGCAGTTGGCACATTTTTCTTCAACGTAGCCATATCGCTCAGTACAAATTCATTCCAACCGCCAGTAAACTTCACGTAGATACCGATCTTCCCATTCAGGAAGTCCTGCTTCGCTTTCGCACCGTCTTTATCATTGATGTAGTCTTTATCGATGATTCCACCTTCATATAATTTCTGCTTGTAGGCTAGGGAAGCTAGCTCTTTATCCCATGCACGAACAACTTTGCCATCTTTGATATCCCAAGCAAGCAGCGTTGAGGATGAGTTTTCACCGAACATTTCATTGATCGCTTGTTCGGAGTACGTGCTCATATTCATACCGTACGTATCTTTCTTGCCATTGCCATCAGGATCTTGCTCAGCAAACGCTTTCGCAACTGCAAGCATCTCCTCTGTTGTTGTTGGCATGCTCAAATTCAACTTTTTCAACCAATCAGAGCGAATAAGTAGAATGTGGGCAGGTACTGCTTCTTTCACTTTACCAATTTCATAAATTTTACCGTCTGGCTTCGTTCCTGCTTTTTTCAGCTGCGGGTATTTCTCTAACAACTTTGTATATTCAGGCATAAATTTCAAAATATTATCAATTGGCATCAACTGTTTTTGATCATATAGGGAACCACGGAACGGTGTGTTATATTCATTGATGATATCTGGTGCTGAGCCGGATGCGAAAAGGACATTCAATTTCTTCACGGAGTCGCTTCGCAAGACAGGTACAAACTTCACATTAGCAGGGCCGTTTTGGTTGATGTACTTGGTCCAACGATTCTCTTCATAATTTCCTTCGGCTGCAGGTACTCCGCCACGATCATACATGGTTGAAGTTACATCTCCACGTTTGGCTGGCGCAGCTGCTGTCGTACTCTGTGCCGCTGTTGTAGATGTCGTTGCTGTCGCACCTTCATTTTTGTCACTGCTGCAACCTACCAGCGTTGCCCCTAGAGCAACAGCACTTACTGTCATCCCGAGCCATAGTTTCTTATTTGTCATGTTCATTTCCCCCTGCAAAATTTTATAGTGAAGTTTTGTGAAACGGGAACACCGATTTGATTAACCCTTGACGGATCCAAGCATGACACCCTTGACAAAATACTTCTGCAAAAAAGGATAAACGACTAACATCGGCACAACCATAACAACTACGCCTACAGCTTTAACCATTTCCGTAGCGACTGCTGCTTGCTCTTCCACATTAAGCGACGGCGAGTTCAACAGATCGTTTTTTTGCAGCATCGCTTGCACGACAACGGTTAAATTCATCATTTCGCTCTTATTGATGTACATAAGTACGTTCATGAATGAATTCCAGAAACCAATCCCATAGAACAAAGCAAGCGTAGCCAGCATCGGAAGGGATAGCGGCAATATTATACGTACGAGAAGGGAAGTATCGCTGCACCCATCAATTCGGGCGGCTTCCTGCACTTCATACGGAATATTCTCGAAATAACTTTTCATCAACAACATATTGTACGTACTAATGAAGCCAGACAACCATAATGCCCAATAGGAGTCGATGAGATGCATACTCTTAATCACGAGATACGTAGGAATTAACCCTCCCGAGAATAGCATTGTAAATACCATCCCAAGAACAAGATAACGGCGACCCATGAGGTAGGATCTTGACAATGGATATGCAGCTAATATCGTACCTAATAAACTAAGTACCACACCAACAAGCGTTATGATAATGCTATTCTTAAAAGCACTAAGCGCTGGGCTGGCAACGAAAAAGATTTTATATGCAGTGAACTGCATACCTATTGGCCAGAAGGCGACATGACCTGAATCCACGGCTGTTCGTTCACTTAGTGAAAGAGCCACGATATGAATAAATGGCAGGATACAAGTCAAAGCTATTAATCCAAGTACGATATAATTGATCGTGTAAAATATATTTTCTCCCCTAGTGGCTTTCATACAACCCCTCCTCTCATTGCTGTCCTACAGGATGTTTCCAAGGTCTAGAACAATGCTTGGTCATATTTCTTAGCGATCTGATTAGCGATCAACACCAGACTGCAACTAATGACGGATTCGAAGAATCCCATGGCTGTTGTTAAACTAAACTGCGCACTGCCTAAACCAATTTTATAAATATAGGTAGAGATAACTTCAGACACTTCAGACACGCCGGCGTTCTGTAAATTATAGACTTGATCGAAGCCAACCTCCATAATTTTCCCCATCGCTAGGATAAGTAGCAAAATTATCGTGTGCCTGATTCCTGGAATCGTTACGTGCCACATTTGACGCCATTTCGCAGCACCATCCATTGCGGCTGATTCATAGAGCGAAGGATCAATAGTCGTTAGTGCGGCTAGATAAATAATGGTGCTAAACCCCATTTCCTTCCAGATACCCGATCCGATAAAAATGGCTAGCCAAGATTTGGACTCATACAAGAAGGTAATCGGTTCAATATTAAACAGGACAAGAACCTTATTAATCGAACCGTAATCGGTAGCGAATAGGGAAAGCACAATCCCGGAAACAATAACCCAAGAAAAGAAATGCGGCAAATAAATAATCGTTTGCACCCATTTTTTAAACCATGACCGTCTAACTTCATTTAATAAAATAGCTAGAAAGATCGGCATCGGGAAACCGAATACTAAACTTAATAAGCTTAACCAGAATGTGTTCCAAATAATTTGAAGTGTATTCGAACTAGAAAATAATAGATGGAAATTTTTCAGCCCTACCCAGGGGCTATGTAAAATCCCATCGGCAAAGTTGTAATTTTTGAAAGCGATAACAAGTCCGCCCATAGGCCAGTATTTGAAAAGAATATAGTACGCAACAACAGGTAACAACATGATGAACAATGGAATGTTCTGCTTCAACTTTCTTCGTCGTTTCAAGCGCAAGGCTCCTATTTCGCTAATGGCAGGCTGGATGTCAGGAGTTTTAATAATATTCCCATTCATGTTTGCTTCACTCCTTACTTCAATGTTTATATCCCTATCATATAAGTTTTCACGCGTAAAACCCTTAAAATATTATAGAAGAAACTATAAAATCATTGGGTCATTTCTAGTGAATTTTTCCACATAAATAAAGAATATCTATAGATATTTGTGCTTGGGAGAGTTTCTTGTGATGCTTATGCGACTGGCTGATCCTGCGAATGGAAATTAAATGGAAAAAGTACAGTTATTTCTGTGGAATTTTCCCGATTTCCCAATATAACTGTAAAAAATGTAGGTAAATCCACCCGCTTTACGCATTTCAGCGGAATTCCCTCCGATTAACTGTAGGTAATCCATCTAATTGGTGATTGAACAGAAATTCCCCTAAATTAACTACAGGAAATCCATCTATTCGCGTGGAGACCGATTGATCAAGAAGTAATCATCTATTCGGATGGAGCGAACGACGTTTTACAAGTCTAAAAGTAAAAAACTGCCTTCCCCTAAGGGAAAGCAGTCTTCGCTTCCTTATACGATCACTTTGCCGGAGCTGCTGTGGATTGCCTGATGATGAGTTCTGGGCGCATAACGATGCGTTGCTTGGCTTGTGACTTCTTCTTCAGTTCGAGAATAAGCAGATCGACAACTTGCTTACCCATCGGTTCAATTGGCTGTGCAATTGTGGTAAGCGGTGGATCCGTCACAGAAGCTAGGATCGTATTATCGAAACCGATCACGGAAATATCTTCAGGAACACGAAGCTTTAATTGCTTAGCAGCCTGCAAGGCGCCAATCGCGAGCATATCATTACAGCAGAACAGCGCAGTCGGCCGCTCGGCGGCAGGTTTCTCTAGAAGTTCAATCGCCTCGCGTTTGCCGTCTTCTACGGTATACCTACAATTCCGAACCCTCGCTTCGGGGAGCCCGATCCCCGCTTCCGCAAGCGTGGTCATGAAACCTTTTACCCGTTCACGACTACTTGTAACTTTGGTGTGTTCAGCAAGAATCGCCATCCGAGTATGACCAAGTTCCAAGAGATGCTTAGCAGATAACGTGCCACCGACGAAATCGTCAACAACAACGGTATGTACAGCCATATCCGGCATCTCCCGCGCGATCATGACGACAGGAATCGATCGCTCCATGAGTGGTGTCAGCATGTCCTTATTATCCATCCCGGTCCCGATAATCATCCCATCCACACTTTTTTGCTGGAGTAAGTTCAAATACCGTTCTACGCGTTCGTCTTTATTATCCGTACTGCAGATGACAAGACTATATCCTAGATTATGACCTTGGTCCTCAACAGCCCTAGCGATTTCAGCAAAGAAGGGATTGGAGATATCAGGGACAAGCAGGCCTAACGTATATGTCTTCTTCCCCGTAAGTGCGGATGCGATGACACTCGGCTGGTAATTGAGCTTTTCCATCACTTTTAGAATTTCAGTGCGCCGTTCTTCGCTTATTTTCCCTTTACCGTTCATGACTTGCGAAACCGCTGCAATCGATACACCGGCTTCCCGAGCCACATCGTAAATGGTTGCCTTCATCGTACTACCCCATTTTTCTTGAAGAATACAGTTATTCCCCCATTATGACGGGGCTTGCCAGAACTTGCAACCGCCTTACGATTCGCTCGGCTTCGTCATGATCCAGGCATGGTCGGGGTCATTATGAAATTTCCATATCCGCGTAGGTCCAGCCATGACATTCAAATAATACACATCATAGCCCGGAGGCGCAGATACGGGATGGTAGCCACGAGGAACTAGCACGGCTTCTCCGTTTTTAACAATTAACGTTTCATCAAGTGAACGATCATCTGTGTACACCCGTTGAATCGCAAAACCTTGCTCAGGCTGGACACGAAAATAATACGTTTCTTCCAGAAAGGACTCATCCGGAAGCGCATCACGATCATGCTTGTGCGGCGGATAACTGGACCAATGGCCGTTCGGAGTGAAAACTTCGACAACAAGTAAACTATCCGCAGGCTCGCTCTCAGGCAAAATATTATGAATGTAACGCTCGATATTCCCATATCCGCGTGTCTCAACGCCTACTTGCGCAGGAGCAATCAAGCGTGAACGATGATTCCCGGCACCAGGCGCTGAGCACACAGCAAGCTCTAGCGAAGTTAACGCCGTCACTTCATAGTTATCATGGCTAGTCACATAGACAGAATAAGGAGGAATTTGCTCAAACACGCTCATACGCTGACCGATCCCAAGCCATTGTTCTTCCTTTGTGCTCACATCCGCTTTGCCGCTCAACAATACGAGGCATACCTCTTGATCAGCAGTTTCACGTTTCAAGGTTTCTCCTGCTGCTAGCTGAACAATTTCGAATCCAACATACTGCCAACCTGCCGATTCCGGCGTCACTTGTAAAAGGCTGCCTTCTTCATTCGGAGAAGATGCAGGTGTTACAATTAATTTGGACATCGTAACGTCTCCCTCCCCTTCTTAGGATACCGCGGATTCTTTGAGCAATTCCAAGGCCTCACTCACCTTCACTGGTCTGCCCAAACGGGAAGATAACTTCGCAGCTAGTGCAATCCGTTCGGCTTGAACACCGTCATCCCCACTAACAGGCACACACTTATCATTCAAAATCGCATCAATAAACATTTGCGTTTCTTCTATATAAGCTGCTTGATAACGCTCAAGGAAGAAATGCAGCGGTTTATCACTCACAATCGATTCTGCTGTGGAGATCACAGCTGTATTCGGATGATCATTCGCAACGACCACACTGCCCTTGGAGCCAAACACTTCAACACGCTGGTCATAGCCATATACGGCTTGACGGCTATTATCAATCACACCTAGTGCGCCATTCGCGAAACGAAGTGTCACAACCGCTGTATCCACATCACCATGCTGGGCAAAATCCGGATTTATCAGTACATTTCCAACCGCATACACTTCTTCAACCTCACTGCCTGAAACAAATCGAGCCATATCAAAATCATGAATCATCATATCCATGAAGATACCGCCGGAAACTTTGACATAATCAATATGAGGCGGATTCGGGTCACGGGAAGTAATTTTAATAATATGAGGATCGCCGATCCCCCCGCTTTGCACGACTTCTTGCACACGCTTGAAATTGTGATCAAAACGACGATTAAAGCCAATTTGCAGCTTCACGCCAGCTTTTCTAACTTCATCAATCGCTGATACGGTTTGTGTGATATCCATCGAGATCGGTTTTTCACAGAAAATATGTTTACCCGCACGCGCGGCTTGCCCTATCAACGGAACATGCGTATCTGTGGAGGAACAAATGAAAATGGCATCGATATCTGGATGAGAAATAAGTTCGTTGCTATCCTTAGTTACGATGGAAATGTTGCGGTCTGCTGCCCATGCTTCGAGCTCAGGACCTGCAAACAGATCGCTTACTGCCACAATCTCAACTTGCGGGTTCCGTAATAAATTGTCTGCGTGGATTTTACCAATGCGGCCTGCGCCGATAATACCGATTCTGATCTTCTTCATCCTACGTTCCCTCCCGCTTTACCTGCACTTCCGAATAACTGGATTTTGGCTCTCACAGATGCAATGATGGCTTCCCGAGCTGGGATTAAATAATTCCTAGGATCATAGGCATCCGGGTGATCATTCAAAAATTTGCGAATCGTTGCTGTGCAAGCAATTTGATTATCTGTATTAACGTTAATTTTAGCTGTACCACAAGCAATGGCTTGGCGAATTTCGTCATCTGGCAGACCGCTTCCCCCATGAAGCACAAGGGGTACTCCTGTCAGTTCCTTAATTTCAGCCATTCGTTCAAAACCAAGCTTAGGCTGTCCGCGATAAGGACCATGAACCGATCCAAGTGCAGGTGCTAAACAATCGATGCCTGTTTCCTGAACCATTTTCACACAATCCTCAGCCACCGCATACATCCCATCAGCATCATCTACAACTAGATCATCTTCACGTCCTGTAATCCGACCTAACTCAGACTCTACAGAAACACCGAGCACATGCGCAGCTTGCGTCACTTGACGCGTAACTTCGATGTTATGCTCGAGCGAATGATGGGAAGCATCGATCATCACCGAGGTAAATCCAGCGTGGATCGCTTTGATACATACTTCATACGAGCTGCCATGATCCAAATGAAGGGCTACTGGCACTGTAATGCCATAGTGCTCGATCAAAGCTTTCACAATGCCTGCGATACAGGGCAGTCCCCCCATATAGGGAATGTAAGCCTCACTTACACCAAGAATCACGGGCGCCTGTTCGAGTTGGGCCGCTTGTAAGATCGCTTGTGTGAATTCAAGATTATTTAAATTAAATTGCCCAACGGCATATTTACCTTCTAACGCCGTCTGCAGCATCTCTTTCATTGAGACGAGTGCCATACCAATCGCTCCTTTCTAGCGGAAACTCGCTGTTACCAGCGAGCCGTTACCATCTTTTTACGCGTATAGAATTCCACGCCATCCGTACCATTGGCATGCAAATCGCCGTAGAAGGATTTTTTCCAGCCAGAGAATGGGAAGAAAGCCATTGGTGCTGGTACACCAAGGTTAATGCCTAGCATCCCTGCTTCAATGTTTTCACGGAATTGACGTACATTGCTGCCATCCTGCGTAAACAGGCATGCGCCATTCGCGAACTCGGAACGGTTGGAAAGCTCAATTGCTTCTTCGAGTGTTGCTACACGAACGATGGAAAGCACAGGAGCAAAAATTTCGTCTTCCCAAATTTTCATTTCACATTGCACTTGATCGAAGATTGTCGGGCCTACGAAGTAGCCCGCTTCGGAAGCAGCGGCGTCTTTACGTCCATCACGAATCATAATTGCGCCTTCTTTTTCACCGATGTCGATATATTTCAATGTACGATCCTTGTGTCCACCGCGAATAACAGGACCCAAGAACACACCTTCATCATTTCCGTTGCCAATCGTAATCGCATCTGCCGCTTCAAGCAGCTTGCTAACTAACGTATCCGCTACATCGCCTACTGCTACCACGACGGAACATGCCATACAGCGCTCGCCTGCAGAACCGAAAGCCGCATTCGTGATTTCCTTCACTGCAATGGATAAGTTCGCATCCGGCATCACGATAGAGTGATTTTTCGCGCCTGCAAGCGCTTGAACGCGTTTCCCGTTCGCTGCCGCTGTTTTGTATACATACTCCGCTACGGGCTGGGAGCCAACGAAGGAGATCGCTTTAATATCTTTGTGCTCAAGTAGGCCATTCACCACATCATGCGCACCATGAACGATGTTCAGCACACCAGCTGGCAATCCAGCTTCGTGGAACAATTCAGCAAGGCGGTTAGCCAAGTGAGGCGTACGCTCCGACGGCTTTAATACGAACGTATTGCCGCATGCGATCGCGAGTGGGAACATCCAGCAAGGTACCATCATCGGGAAGTTGAATGGCGTGATCCCACCAATAACTCCGATTGGGTAACGGTACATCCCAGACTCCAGATTGGAAGCAATATCCGGAAGCTGTTTGCCCATCATCAGTGTAGGTGCACCAGCGGCGAACTCCACACACTCGATGCCGCGAAGTACTTCTCCATAAGCTTCGGAGTAGCTTTTGCCGTTTTCTTTCGTCACGATGCGAGCCAGCTCTTCCCAATGATCAACAAGTAATTGTTGGTATTTGAATAGGACTCTTGCTCTCTTCGGTACAGGTGTACGGCTCCATGATTGAAACGCTTCTTGCGAATTGCGAACCGCTTGATCCACTTCTTCTTTGGTCGAAATAGGAATATAAGCTAGAATTTCTTCTGTTGCAGGATTATAAACAGGCTCCGTTTGTGTTGCGGATGATGCGACCCATTCGCCGCCAATCCAGTTTTTCAATGTATGTGTCATAGCCATTTCGCTCCTTTAGGTTGATAAATCATTATGAGGCTGTAATTTCTCCGCGATTGCAACGTTCAATATAATCATCCACGGCAGCAGCAGTTGGCATAGCATCCGAGCAGCTATGACTGGAAATGACGATACAAGCAGCAGCGCTTCCGTATTCCATACTTTTTTCCAGCGTCCAACCTTGCATAACTCCGTAGATAAAGCCTGCAGCATAAGAATCACCAGCTCCAAAAGTCTTAACAACCTTTGCTGGGAAGCTCTTCGCACGATGTCCGACACCATCCGGTGTGTAGGCGATAGAACCGTCTTTGCCATGCTTGATAATGACTATCTTCGCTGAATAGTCGAACCATTTGGCAGCCGTGATGTGGTCATCCTTTTCCGGATTATGCTCGAATTTCTCCATCATATCGAACTCTTCACGCGTACCGAGGATGATATCGCATTTCTCAGCAGCTAGGTTATAGTACACCGCCGTCTCTTCAGGTGAAGTCCATGTGTATGGACGGTAATCAAGATCAAACACGATGATTGCCCCGTGCTTCTTCGCATAATTCAGTGCTTGGAACACCGCTTCACGTGATGGACTTTGAGCTAGCGCCGTACCGGAAATCAGCAATACTTTCGCACCAGCGATCAGAGATTCCTGGACCTCTTCAGGCGTAAGTTTCAAATCAGCCACGTTATCGCGATACATCAAGATGCTGCAATCTGTTGGGCTTTTGATTTCTGTAAAAGCTAAACCTGTTACAGCGCCTGTGCGATCCGTCACGACATTGCTCGTATCAATCGCGTTGCGCTCTAAATAGGTAGCTATGAAACGGCCCATTTGATCATTCGCAATTTTGCCGATAAAAGAGGTCTTCATCCCTAATCGGGACATGCCAATCGTAATGTTCGCTGGCGAACCGCCGACATACTTCGTGAACGTCATCGTCTCTTCCATTGGACGGTGAATTTCGTTCGCGTTTAGGTCGATACATAATCTGCCGATAGCTACAAAATCAAGTGATTTTTCTTGCGGAAATGTCACATAGGTCATGATCGGATTACCTACTTTCTTTTATTAATAAAGAATGGATATAGTCCAGTGCGTTTTTCGCATAGTCGTAAGCATTATGAGTTGCAGGGTCTTGCTCGCCTTCGAGCATCGCCCATCCTGTGTATTCACGATTCAATAACTCTTTGAAAATCGGTGCAAAATCAAGGCAGCCATCCCCTGGTACGGTAAACACTCCTTTGCGAATACAAGTGACGAAATCAACCTGCTCCGCGCGCGCTTCATCCAGTACATCTTGACGAATATCTTTCAAATGGATGTAAGCAATTCGGTTGTAATGTTTACGCAATACAGTCAATGGATCTCCACCACCGTAGTAGGTGTGCCCTGTATCAAACAGCAGGTAGACCAAGGAAGGATCGGTTAGCTCCATCAATCGATCGATCTCTTCAGGTGACTCAATCACAGTCCCACCGTGATGGTGATAGGTCAGCTTCAGCCCATGCTCAGCGGCAATAGCTCCCGCACGGTTAAGCCCTTCCGCTAAGCTCTGCCAACCTGCTTCATCGAGGCGAAGTACTTCTTTCTCGTTCGGCGTCCGACGCGGATCAAAATGGAGCGAACCCCCAACTTCTGCTGTAGAGATTACGGTGCTGCCCATTTCTTTCAGAAATAGCACATGCTTACGGTAGGCTTCCAACTCTTCTTCTCTATATGCGGGATCCGAGAATAGGACGGATTTCCACTGAGATACAAGCCCAATACCTCGTTCCGATAGTTCTTTCTTCAGTACGTTGATATCGGTCGGATATTTGCGCCCCATCTCCGTGCCGGTCAATCCCAGCTTCTGGATCTCATCTACGATTTGTTCAAATGTGGTATCAGCGCCATGTTCCTTGACGTCCTCTCCCACCCAATTAATCGGATGTATGCCTAGCTTAAACTGTAGTGCTTCCATTGTTAGGTCACCTCTTCTTTGTTAAATGGGTTTAGCCGCTTGTATGTTTTTCTTCATTTCTTCATGGGCTGCTAACACTTTGGCACTCTCCGAAACCTCAGGAACGCCAACCTGCCACCAGGACTCGTAGCCGCCTGTGTTCGTTCCAGGTACGACAGGAATTTCAATTAAGGTCGTCACTGTTTCTTTACTTGCCTGAAGCAGTGCGGACTTGAGTTCTTCTGCATTAGTCGCTTTGTAGGACTTCGCTCCCAAGCTGCGCGCATGTGCTGCGAAGTCAATCGGCATATAACTTCCTGTCAGCTTACGAGTCCCCGTTTCCCGATAACGGAATTCATTCCCGAAGCCTTCGCTCCCTTGACTGCGCTGCAGATTATGAATGCATTGGAAGCCATGATTATCAAACAGCAGAATCGTAAATTTCTGTCCCTCTTGCAAGCTCGTCACTACTTCCGAGTGAAGCATTAAGTAACTGCCATCTCCGACGATCGCATAAACTTCACGACCCGGTTCCGCCAAAGCTGCACCGAAGGCACCGCTTACTTCATATCCCATGCAAGAGAAACCGTATTCCATATGGTACGTTTTGGGCTCAGTTGAACGCCATAAACGGTGTAAATCGCCAGGTAAACTTCCTGCTGCGCAAACCACAACCGAGGAAGAGTCAATGGTTTCATTGATCACACCAAGCGCATGTGTTTGAGCAAAGCCTTCCGCACACTCTGCTTGGTACAAACGATCCACTTCACGATCCCATTCGTCTTTCAAAGTTGCTATGTAACCAGTTTCGTAATTGCTCGAATAATCAAGGAATGTCAGAGTTTCGCGTAATAAGTTCAGTGCTACCTTCGCATCAGCCGTAATCGAAATACCGCCTAACTTCGAAGAATCGAAACCGCTGATATTGATATTAATAAATTGCACATCGTCATTCTCAAAAGCTGATTTGGATGCTGTAGTAAAGTCGGAATACCGCGTTCCCACACCGATAATCAAATCCGCTTGTTTCGCTAGCTTGTTCGCCGCCAGTGCACCTGTCACACCGATCGCTCCGACTTGCAGCGGATGATTCCAAGGCAGCGAGCTTTTCCCTGCTTGCGTTTCCGCAACTGGGATGCCGAACGCTTCTGCAAACTCCGCTAGTTCCTTCGTCGCTTCCGCATATAGAACGCCGCCGCCAGCGATAATTAACGGGCGCTTTTTACCTAAGATCACCGCAGCCGCGCGTTGGACAGTTTCCTGCGCCGCTGGTCGGCGATCGATATAATGAACCTTTTTATCGAAAAAGGTTTCCGGATAGTCGTAAGCTTCCGCCTGCACGTCTTGGGGAAGCGCTAAGGTCACCGCTCCTGCTTCTGCAGGATCCGTTAATACCCGCATCGCTTGGGTAGCAGCGCTCATCAACTGCTCGGGACGAACGATTCGATCCCAGTATTTGCTCACGGACTTGAAGGGGTCTGTCGCAGATACCGTATAATCGTTCGTGACTTCAAGCTGCTGCAGCACGGGATCCGGCTGCCTCGAAGCAAAATTATCGCCCGGCAGCAGCAGCACCGGGATACGGTTGACGGTCGCTGTTGCCGCCGCCGTTACCATATTGAGTGCGCCTGGTCCTATGGAGGTTGTGCAGGCATAAATTTGTTTGCGGTTCTTTTGCTTCGCGTAAGCGGTTGCAGCGTGGACCATTCCTTGCTCGTTCTTGCCTTGTATATACGTAAGGTCACCCGCGCTATACTCTAACGCTTCTCCAATCCCAGTTACATTGCCATGTCCGAAAATCCCCATGACACCTTGAACAAATTTAGTCTCCTGTCCATCGATAGATATGTACTGCTGGTCTAGAAAGCGAAGTAGTGCTTGTGCCATTGTAAGTCGAATTGTACGCATGTAAATCTCCCTTCCACTCAGAGGTTAAGCGCTTAATCTTTCAAATTTTAAGCGCTCGCCCCTGTACGGGTTAAGCGCTTAATCCGATCATACAATATTTTAATTTCACTGGCAATGCTTTTTTTTGAATCACTCTAACTCGAGTTCCGAATCACTAGATGTCCCGTAAGTGTGCGCGAAGCCATTTGTCGCTTTTCCATTAACTCCTTCATCATTTCCATGGCAAGTTTCCCTATCTCATCACGTGGGTAATGAATAACGCTCAACTTTGGCTCAGTAAGTGTCGTCATCAAAATATTCTCTGAACCAAGGATCGCAAGTTGCTCTGGAATCTGAATACCGTTCTTTTTACAAACATCTAGAACACCAGCAGCCATCAAATCATTGGAACAAATAATCGCGCTGAATGGCAGTCCTGAAGGGTAGTTGTTCACAAACCTTTGAAAAACCTCAGATGCATTTTCTAACCGGCCTTCACCGTTTAGCAAAATCTCATCTTGCAGCTCCAACCCCTCTGCCAGCATGGCTTCTTGAAAATTAAGCAGCCTATTCACATGATAGGAGGACGATTGGCTATCTGACATGTACCCGATGCTTGTATGCCCTTTGTCCTTCAAATGTTGAATAGCCTGTCTGTACAGAACAGCCCAGTTCACATCTATATAGGGTATTCCCCGTTCTTGGGCATTCGGACTTTGGGTCACAGATAAGATAGGGACATCCCATTCCGAAATTCGATCATATGTCTCCGTCATCAACTGCTGACCAAGCAGGATAATACCATCCACCCGCCCGCGCAATGACGATATTAATTGCTCTTCCGTTTCCGGCGTATAGCTCTGGAAAAATACGAGAAAGGATTCATCTCTCGCAGCGGATTCAATATGCAATAATAAACCTGCCTCGAACGGATTCCCCAGATAGTTAACCAATACCGCCAATTGACCCGTCTTCTTCGTTTTTAAACTTCGAGCCAATAGGTTAGGTTCATATCCCAATTCTTTCATAGCTGCGAGAACTCTCACTCGCGTTTCCATCTTTACGTTGGTCTTGCCGTTCAGCACGTAAGATACGACGGCAACGGAGACACCTGCACGTTCTGCTACTTCTTGACGACTAGCCATTCAATGATCCCTCCGCAAATTCTACTCGAGTAAATTATACTTAAAAAATGCTTGGCAAGCAATAAATTCGATGCTACAATGTGCTCAAGATATGAATTTACTCGAGTAAATAAATAGGAGGCTTTAAAAATGAAATCTATTCAACAAGCGTTTGATGTTGTCGTTTGCGGTGGAGGACTCGCTGGATTTTGCGCCGCAGTGGCATCGGCAAGACAGGGTGCAAAGACTTGCCTGATTCAAGATAGACCTGTTTTTGGAGGCAACAGCTCTTCCGAAATTCGCGTGACACCACATGGTGCTGCCGCCTTTCATGCCTATGGAAGAGAAACCGGCATTATCTCGGAGTTGCTTATTGAAGAACGAGCTGTCAATCATGAGAAAATTCGCGAAAACGGTTGGACGAATAGTGTGTGGGATATGGTTATGTACGATATGGCTGTCAAAACTCCGAATCTGAGTTTCCATTTGAATACCTCTGTAAACAGCGCACAAGTGACAGACGGTAAACTTACTTCGATAAAGGCCGTTATCGCAAATGCGGAGACTGAGCTTGAAATTAAAGCAGATATCTTCATCGATTGCACAGGCGATGGTGTCATTGCCGATATGGCTGGCTGTGAATGGCGTTGGGGCTCCGAAGGCCGAGAGGAGTTCAACGAACCTCATGCTCCGCTTGATGCCAATTCCGATACCATGGGGAACTCCATCCACTTCCGTGCCAAAGATATGGGACGTCCTGTACCATTCAAAGCACCTGATTGGGCAATCCATCACGAAGACGCTGACTATTTTTATAAACAAGGCCGCACGTTCTATGACACAGAATCCGGATTTTGGTGGATTGAGATCGGTGTCCCATATAACACCGTGTATGATAATGAAAATATACGTCACGAGCTGACCCGACATACCCTCGGCATTTGGGATTGGATGAAAAATCGCGATCCACTTCTGAAAGAACAAACTGCGAACCTTGCGCTTGATTGGATCGGTCAAGTTCCGGGTAAACGAGAGAGTCGCCGAATCATGGGCCGCTACTTCATGACCGAACACGACATTCAGAAGCGTACCGTATTCGAGGACGAAATTGCCTATGGTGGCTGGTTTGTCGATCTTCACACACCTGGAGGACTTCTGGCTCCAACAGCCGAGCCAGCAAGTGCTGAAGGCTATAACGAAACGAGTGAATATGCTCAAAAAAGCTACTGTGGACCTTACGGTATTCCCTTCCGCATCATGGTTAGCAAAGATATTAGCAACTTAATGATGGCGGGACGTAACGTCAGCGTTACCCATGCAGCTCTTGGTACTGTACGTGTCATGTCAACGACAGCCCTGATGGGGCAAGCAGCAGGTACGGGTGCTGCATATGCGTTGAGAAACCAATTGCGTCTGTCCGACATGTCAGGCGAACATATCGTGCATGTACAGCAAACGCTGCTCCGCGACGGATGCTTTCTCCCTAACTATAAGAATGAGGATGCCAAGGATCTCGCTGTACATGCAACGATTAGTGCCAGTAGTACAGCCTCCATTCATGGTGTCGGACCCGAAAGCCGCGATTTCACATTCGGCTTCCGCTCGAAAGCTGAGCAAGAAGCGAGAAAGCATAAAGCTGAGCCGCTAACCTTCAAACGCGGGCAATGGATTGCCATCGAGAAAGGACGCATTGATACCCTCTCTGTCTGCTTGAGCAATAACTCGGATCATCCCCAAAAGCTGTCTGCCCAAATAATTCCAGCAGATCACATTTGGGATTATCGAACAGACACGGGCGTCGTTTATGCAGAAACAACTTTAACGGTTCCGGTAGGACAGCATATTTGGGTGGAATGGCCATTGAATTGGCAGGACTCTGCGGTTGGCAGCCGTTACATTCAACTCCAACTAGGAGTTAATCCATCAGTAGAATGGCATTCGGCTAATCAAATATTGCCAGGCCATATTTCCGCTTACGACATGGGCAGCGGGAAAATGCGTCGCTATCAGAATGATGGCGGCACGCTCAGCTACCAGATCACGCCTGCACAACAGAGCTATGGTGCAGTCAATGTGACTAGCGGTGTAACTCGTCCTCACCAATACACCAATATGTGGATGTCCAATCCCGCACAACCACTGCCACAATATGTGCAGCTGCAATGGGCAAATTCGCAAATGATTCGAGAAATTCATGCCACTTTCCCAGGGCATTTGCTGCAAGAATACCATCGCTATGAGCCATTCTATCGTGATCCTCAATGTCCGAAAGACTATGTAATCGAGGCTTATACACAAGGGCAATGGGTTGCCATCTTAAATGTTGAAGAAAATTACCAACGATTGGTAAAACATACGTTGGATCAAGCAGTTCAGACTGATCGCATTCGTTTGACAGTTAAGGCGACGAATGGGGATTCCTCCGCAGCCATTTATGAGATTCGCTGCTACAGTTAATCGCTTCAGGCGCCGGGTTCAACTGCGTTAG
The DNA here is from genome assembly GCF_013141695.1 of Paenibacillus plantarum. GTDB lineage: Bacteria > Bacillota > Bacilli > Paenibacillales > NBRC-103111 > Paenibacillus_E > Paenibacillus_E plantarum. The sequence goes on along the minus strand of NZ_WHNY01000067.1, from coordinate 626,107 downwards.
TCGATTATTTCGACTATCTCGCCCTTGCAGGCACTATATCCCCACTGCCGATTGGTGTTTAGATGCATAAATCCAGTTAGATTGCGTGAAGTGATTGATTACTCATCGGTCATTAACGAAAAACGAGGCTGTTTCAAAAAGTCAAAATCGACTCTTGAGACAACCTCATTTTATTTTCATTCACCTAATAATTACTTACTACTTCTGTATTCCTTAGGCGACATAAGAAACTGCTGCTTGAAGACATTCGTAAAATAATTTGGTTCATCAAACCCAATGGCACAAGCAATTTCAAATATTTTCATATCCGTATTCCTCAGAAGTAAAGCCGCTTTATCCATACGGACCCGAGTAACGAATCGTGTAAAACTTTCTCCGGTTGTTTTTTTGAAAACAACACTGAAGTAACTTGGGTTTAAATGAATATGAGCCGCGACATCCGTCAATCGGCATTCTTCATTGTAGTGTTCCTCAATATATTTAATGGCTCTTTCCACCACATTATCACTTTTGGACGCCTGCCATTGATTGAATTGGAGCAGGAAATACTTCACTTGCTCTGCTGCCCAATCCAGCACCTCCTTCGAGGTCCACTGGCTCTGCGGCATTTCATTCGGGAGCCTAGCCAGCGCATTCTGATCGTCAGGATCAAACTGCTTCTGGATCGTCCCGTGCAAAGCGATAGAAAGTGACAATGCACCAAGTCGCATCTCTTCTGGCGATGTAAGACTGAGCTCATGTATCACACGGTTCAACAGCACGAGCAGGCTGTCCTCTTGTCCAACTAGAATGGCTGACATGAGTTGAACTTCCATCTCTCTGACCCTTGCCTGATTAAGGGAAAGCATGATCCCCGATCCGATTTCACTTCCGCTTAAAGAAGGAAGTTTAATAGGATCTGAGACAGCCTCCTTCGTTAACAGATACAATTGTGCCAAGTCTACTGCCGGAGGCGCTAGCCCCATTGAAACCATGCTTGCGCGAATTTTCAAATATTCAAAAGAGGCCGTTGGGATAATGCTTTGCAGTGTTTCCTCCACCTGTTGCAATTCAGTCACCAAGAGGAATGTGTCATGATCCACAAGTAAGAGGCGGGCTTCCAGACCCGCTCCTTTCACTAGCTCTTCCACAATGTTGGAGAAGGCAAATTGCAGCAAACTCATGTCCCTTTTACCATTCGATCTATTCGCCATATCCTCATTATTCATATGCAATAACCACAATTCTTTACCAGACAGCGCTTGATTCAAGCCAGCCAATGTGCTCATTTCATAAGGGAGGTCCAGTAATACCGCACGAAGCTCTTGATCCTGTTGCAGCTGTCTTTGCAAGAGTTGTTTCTGTTGATGCGCATATTTCTCATAGAACCGTTCTGATGCTTTGTTCATGATCTGACGAACGTCGTCTTCCGTGCAAGGCTTGATCAGAATATCTAACGCTCCCAGCCTTACAGCGGCTTGCGCGTATTCGAAATTTTTGTATCCTGTCAAAATAATCACGATCATCTCCGGATAATTCTTCCGCAAATGCCCTACGAATTCGATACCATCCATGATGGGCATCCGAATGTCCGTTAAGACTAAATCAGGCTGAAGCTCATCAAGCAGTACCAAAGCGTCCTGCCCATTCCCCGCCTCACCGACCACTTGCCAGCCAAGCTCTCCACCTTGAAGCATCTTGACTAGTCCTTTTCTAAAATTGGGCTGATCCTCGACAATCAATACTCTTCCGCTTCTCATTCTAGTGATCTCCTTTCATCATTTGTTAGAAGAGGCAGAATAAGACGCATGTTCGTTCCGCTTCCTACGAGGCTAGAGATTTCCATACGGAACGGCGGGCCATACACCAACTCAATTCTTCTTACAACACTCCGTACACCTAGACTTTCTCGTCCATCTGTACGATGCGGCAATGAAGAGCCCTGAACTCCCAATATTTGTGAAACAGCCTTCTCATCCATGCCACACCCGTTATCGGTCACATCAATCTCAAGGAAATCGTCGCGGCTGCTTGCTTTGATGATCAATACTTTATGCGAAACCATATTGCGAAAAGCATGCATAAATACATTTTCAACTAACGGTTGAAGCAAGGAACGCATCACTTGAACATCCATGACATCCTCATCCACTTGAATGATGGTTTCCAAATCCGTTTCAAACAGTTCCTTCTGTATCTTCAAATAGTTACGAATCTGTTGGAATTCTTCTTTTACCGTCGTCAATGTTCGAACAGGCATCAATGAATATTTGAGCATTTCCGAAATGGCAGCGATCAACGCGGCCGTCTCGGTTTCATCCTGCAGGTATAGTTTCCAATAAATTTCATTGAACATGTTGTGTAGAAAATGAGGATTTAATTGCGCTTGCATGGCTTTAAGCTCCGCTTCTTTCTCACTTAATTGCGTGAGATACACTTCCTTAATTAGCCGTCCGACCTGTTCGGCCATTGCATTAAAACTTTCTCCCATATAAGCTAACTCGTCATGGGTACGTATTTCAATGCGTGCATCGAAATCACCCGAGCGAACTTTCCGGAGTCCTAGCATTAAATCCTTAAGCGGACGGAGTAGATTCCCCGTGGAAAGTACGATGAGAACACTGGCGAGTAGAATACTGACCAATCCAGAGTAAACAATCATTTTGAACAAATCACGACTTCTAGATTGAATTTCGGTTAACGAAGTCCCACTAACGAGCTTGAAATTAGTTACTTCCGATACGCCTTGGACATATAAATGATGCTCCATTAATTGCGTTGAATTCATATTTTGAAGCACCGATAATTGATCTACATGAACGGGCGAATTCGTAAATAACAGTTCTCTACTCTTATTAAACAAATACACTTGCCCCTTGCCTGCCTTCGTCAGCTCCTTCAGTGAGCCTGAGAAGAAGGATTCATCAAATGCCATAACGAGTACACCGTAAGTCGTCAAACTACTATTTTTCATAAACCTTGCCACAATAATCGTGTTTCTAAAACCACTTGGCTCAATAGACGATGGTAATGGCACGCTAATCCACACGAGATCGCCAGAGGTGTCGCTAATTTTGGAACGAATCACTTTGAATACATTCTCGTCAGGGGCATTAATGGCAGCAGTCGTATAGCTGAAATACGATGGATTCCCATTTAAGTCATATAGGTACATCCCTGTAATATAGGGCGCATCTGATTTGAGTTGGTAAATCTGATCTTCGATTTGCTTCTTATCATAATAGCGATCAAAGGCATCGGAGCTTTCATTTAAGTTAATGCGTGAAATCAACTTTTCAATTGATGGATTAAATACAACTGTTTGGGAAATACGCACAACTTCTTGCACCTTAAGGTCCAACTTCGCTAACGCTTCTTCGTTCGTGCTGGTAAATTGTTTACTGATCTCTTCCTCGAACAGTGTCAAGTTATAGCGATACGTTAAATATCCGGTCAAGCAGAATGCCAATAAAATAATTATGGATAAACTGAGAATAAGTTTCACCCTGAAACTGCGATTAATCATAATTACATTTCGAATCCAGGATAGCATCTCATTTACCCCTTTGTTCATAAGTGACCGAGCCTTAAACGATATTATAACAACATTAATCGCTTTCCCGCTAATTTTTTCACCAAAACAAAGCAAAACCGATGTCCCAAGTTAAGGGCACACCGGTCTTTTATCAACCTATTGTTTGAATGTGGTCAACAACCGCTTGACGGATTCACCATATTCATTCGTGAACGTCTCAAATACTTTGACCTGAATCGGGAAATCAAGTTGGTTGGATCTTGCGTTTAAATCTATCGTGTTAGTACCATTGTACAACCGGCCTTCGCCTGACAAAGCTTGAACTGATTTCCCAACCGGATTTCCAACATTATCGAATAATTCGAATGAGAGCTTACTGTTAAACTTATCAACCGTAACTTGCTTATCTGGCTTTACACTCAAATCCAGCTTCAGCTTATAATCATAACTCATATTGGCTTGGAAAATAGCTGAAATGGACCAATCTTTTATGGTAATTTCATAGGGATACACGTTAAGTATTTTACTCGTCAGGTCATTTTTCTGAACAGGTACCTTGGCAGAGGCAAGCAGTGATTTATACGATATTTCGCCATTTGATTGTTGACTGTAGAGGTTCATTTTAAGACCTTCACCCGTCTCTGAAGCTGGCAGTGCATAGGAATAACTGACGACATACGAAGCATTAGGAACAACACTTAATGCTGTAGCTTCCTGTCTTCTTCCTCCATAAGCGTAACCATCTATACTAACAAGCTCGGTTTGTATCGCTGGTATTGGAATCGGACGGTCACTATTATTCGTCAATTTAAACTTGGCCACTGCCGTATTGAAGCCATCATCTTCATTATTTGTTACATGTAATTCAACTAAAGAAAGATCAACATTAGAAGGAACGAATTTATTCGTTGCATCTAGTCTAACTGGCGTACCCAATGTATATTCGGGTGCTGGGATCACTCCCTGCGTCACAGCTCCTGTTGGAAGAAGAATATTGACACGACCTACCCGGTAGGTGTCTTCAAAGAATTTACCTTCCCCCATTGAAACAGCATAACTCTCAGGTGTAACTACATTCAGGCTGGTGAATTCCGTATCCAGATCTGTTGGAATGACGATATGAATATACCTCTTCTCACCTGGATCAAGTATAACCGTAGCTTCGGCACGATTACCGGAATATACCTTACTTTCTGACTTCCCATCGATTCCAAAATTAGGTACAGTCTGACGTTCTTTGGTTGAATTTACGACTTGAATCTGAACAACCGTAGAAACGCCTTTCGCTGTGATTTCCTTATGAATGTCTACAGGAATGAAGCCAAGGGTCGAACGCAATGAAGGTAAGGTAAAGGCTTCTCCCCATTTAACAATAGCCGATGATTTCGTAATTGTACTGTCACTGCCGTTCCAGACGATATCAGCATCAACAGGGATACTAAGCAGTGTTGTTTCTACTTTCGGATATACGTCCATATCCACATCGATAAAGTTGAGGCTCGATAGATCCACATCGTCACTTCGTTCAACAATCGACAAGTAGCTAAGTTCCAACTGACTCTTGGGTTGGATGGATTTCGGGTTTTTGGCACTTGGCTGCAGTGTATATTCAATACCGTCTGCCATTAGCACCCGTAGTTCAAAGTCAGGTACACGTGTGATTTTATCAGTCGTATTTCTTATTCGAATGACTGTTCCTAACTTAGTGGAATCCGATTCGCGCTCATTGAGCATGCTTTTGATTTCAACCTCAATTTTATTTGAAAGCGTGTAGCTAATATTCGTACTTGCTGCAGCTTGTGCTGCCAAGCTCTGACCATCCGCAGCCCAAGCAGGTAAAGAAGCTGTAGATAAAAGGGCAGCTGATAGAACAAGGGTAGCCAAAGATCTCTTCATCTTCATATTCACTTATGTCTCCTCCTCATACAAATTAGGTTAGTTACTCACTTTTACCGTATCTTGATCTTTAAGTTGGTGTTGTCCTGAAGTAACGAGAATCTCGCCTTCTTTGACCCCTGAAATAACTTCCTGGTTCGTCTCATTTATACGACCAAGTTCAAGTTTACGCTTTTGTACCTTATCCCCATTTACGACATAAACAAAATTATTTCCACCTTCACGAACAATACTAAGACTAGGAATGACAGGCACGTTTTGTTCATCATCTTTGGTTAATTCTACTTGCGCCTTAGATCCTGGTTTCAGCTTGCCATCCGGGTTCGGAACTTCCAGTTCCAGATCATAAGCTTTGGATTGTCCATTAATGACATCCGATAAGTAGGTTACTTTGGCACCGGCTTTCGTCGTTACGCCAGGAATATAGAAAGTCAATTCACTCTTACCTCTAACAAGATTAGCCGACTCTTCACTAAGTTGTGATTTGATTTTAACTGGATTCGTCTGTTGAACTTCCCCTACGCGACCGCCTGGCGCTACTGTCTGACCGACCGTTATAGTGAGATCCGTCAGCTTACCTGAAGCCGGAGCTTTTACCTCAAGATTGCTTAGAGCCCTCTCGATATTCTTGGCATTTACTTGCGCTGTCTCCAAACTGGACTCCGCTTGTGCCAACGAATTCGTCTCTTGCATGGTTTTCAGCGATCTACGTTCGCTTGCTAGATCTTTTTTGGAATTGTTTAGCTTGGTTTCCATCTGTTCTAAGTCGAATTTGGTTGCAGTTCCTAAATCGTATTCATTGTGAACCCTGCTATAAGCTTTCTCTAGATCACTAACCGCGGTCTCCATCTTAGCAACACGGTCTTTGGCATCTTCGATACCATTGGATGTATTTTGCTTAGCCGCTGTAAGTCCAGCCTGTGCTCCTTTGATGCCTACTGCATTCAAATCCTTCTGAATCAGCACGTCCGTTGGATCCAATCGGAAAAGCACCTCGCCCTTCTCAACGATATCTCCACGTTTTTTCAGGATTTCAATAACTTCGCCACCGGACTTGACGATAATATCTAACTGAACGGATGATACGACATCACCCACCTGTTCGACAGGTTCACCAATCTTTTGCTTTGTGACTTTTGCCGTTTTCACTACTTTAACCCCTTGCTCGGCTGCTGTTGTTGCCGCAGGGCTTACTGCTGGTGATGAGGAACATCCTACGGCTATCGCCGCGCTAAGCGCGAGGACACCGAATATCTTGGTACTCTGTTTGATCATAAACAACTGACGTTTCATATTCATTTTCCCCTTTTCCCCTGTTTAGATAATTAACGAACAGATGCGGCTTGCTCTGATTGAATGGCATTGGGCTTTCCTTTTCTCTTGAAGAGACCGCCTTCTCTTTTCTTAAATAGGATCTCATATATAATTGGCACGATTACGAGCGTTAGTAGTGTAGACGTTGTAAGACCGCCAATAACGACAACTGCCAAACCTTTGGAAATGATCGTTCCTTTGGATAAACCAAGTCCTAATGGCATCAGTGCAAGTATCGTTGCTCCTGCCGTCATGATAATAGGTCGTAATCTCGTTATTCCGGCTTCAATTAGAGCGTCACGAATCGAATAATCTTGCTCTCTTAGCTGCTGCACACGATCTACGAGTACAATCGCATTGGTTACAACGATACCGATCAGCATGAGGAAGCCGATGAGTGACGTTACATTGATCGATTCTCCTGTTATTAGTAATCCTAAGAGGCCCCCAATAGCTGCTAGCGGCAGTGAAAACAGAATGGCTAGCGGCGCTCTCGCGTTACCAAAGGCAATAACCATAACCATGTAAACAATAAAGATGGAAGCTATAATGGCCATAAACATTTGCATGAAACTTTTTTGAATATCGTCGGATACACCTTTTACTTCACGCGTGACACCAGAAGGCAGTTCTAATTTGGCCAACTCTTCCGTAATTTTCTTGCTGACGCCACCTTTATCCGTCGCATCAATTTTGGCTCTTACACTCACGATTTGTTCTTGATCTTCACGACTAATGCTATTCGGTGCATCAATCTGTTCAACGCGAGCTACTTCATTTAACTGAATCGTTTGACCAGTAGGCGTCTTGATCAAGAAAGTACCAAGTTTATCCACAGAGTTTTTGTACACCGGATTCAACATAACTTTAGTTGCATAGGTGATGTTATTAAATTTCAGATCGCCAAGCTTCTCTTCTGAAATCCACGCGTTGACTGATTGCAAAATTTGAGCACTTGAAAGTCCATATAAGCGAGCTTTGTTTTGATTGACAACAATCTCGACTTCGGTTTTGGAATCACTCAAGCTGTCTTTAATGTCGTTCAGTTCAGGGAATTCTTTCATTTTATCTTTGATTAACTGTGAGGCTTGCTTCAGATACAACTGGTCATCCCCCTTCAGGGAATACGAGAAATCAGCTCCAGTTGAAGTAGGAGGCCCTCCAGTGAACAATGTAATATTCACATCTGATCCTTGCGGCATCAGTTTCAACATATCTTCCTTATACGCTTTGACACCTTCATTCGCATTTGTCTCAGGTGTTAACTCGAAAAACATCATCGCGCGATAAGCAAATCGATCACTGCTTTGGTTATATCCAACAAGAGATTCAATGTACTTGAACGCAGGTTTACCAGCTTTGTCTGTGTGTACTTTCAAAGCTTTTTCAAGTTCTTTGGACTTCTCATTCATCATTTCAATGGATGTTTCTCGCGGCATTTTAATCTCAATAACACCTTGTTTGACTGCTTCACTATCCGGCATAAAAGCTACTGCTAAATTAGGTACTGTAATGAAAATCGAGATAATAAGGGCAACACCAGCCATAAATAACGTTTTGATTCGGTTATTCAAGGACCAGATGAGCGCTTTCCTATATTTCACACCCATTGGTCCCACGTGATTGTCATCGTGACTGCCGAGCTTCTTGCTTTTAAGCACCATAATCTTCGCCAACATCGGAATTACTGTTAATGCAACAATTAATGATGACATTAGGGCTACGACAAGTGTAATAGCAAAAGGACGGAATACTTCACCAACGACCCCACTTACGAATCCAATGGGACCAAATACACCGACTGTTGTAATTGTAGAAGAAGTAATTGCGCTGGAAACTTGTTTCGTTGCTAATTTAATAACAGATTCATTACGATCTTGTGCTTTCTGCAGCTGACTATAGATATTCTCAATAACGACAATACTGTCATCCACGACTCGTCCGACTGCAATGGCCATTCCACCTAATGTCATGATGTTGAGGGAAATGCCTAGAGGACCCATAAATAGTAACGTAACAAGAATGGAGAGAGGAATCGACACGAGTACGATGATTGTCATTCGTGCATTGCGTAGGAAAAGCAAGATCATTAATGAAGCAAGTATGGCGCCTAATCCGCCTTCTTGTACCATGCCGTGGATGGAATCTTTAATATCGTTTGCTGAATTATAAATTTTGTGGAATTTCACGCCAGGCAGCGTTTGGCCCCAGTCCGTCATAAGCTTGTCAGCACTATCTGCAAATTCAACCGCATTCGCAGCTTTCGTCTTGTAAAGCAATACGCCGATGGCTGGCAGCTCATCTAATCTGGCAATGAACTTGGACTCGCTGATCGCTTCAACTTTGGCAATTTGTTTGAGAAGCAGTGTATCGCCTGTTTTCGTTGTAATTTTCAAATTATCCAAGTTGTAAATTGTGTCTAGTTCACCTTTGACTCGAACCATCTGTGTGTTTCCATTGAAATCTACCGTACCTGCAGGGCTAGATACCAATGAGGCTTTGATCAAACTAGAAACTTCGGATGGTGTTAGACCATAATTATTGATCGCAGGCGCATCAAGCTTAATGGTAAGTACAGCATCCTGATTGCCTACAGAGTCGACATGGTCTATTCCCTTGAGCCCATTAAAGCCGGGAAGAATTGTATCATTGTAGGCTTTATCCAACTCGGTTTGGTTCATTCCTGCGTCACCGTAAACCGCCAAATAATAGACAGGGTCTGAAGCAAATCCCGCTGTTAACACTTTAGGTTTCTCAGAGCCTTGAGGCAGCTTAACGTTAGAGATCAAGCTCTCTACATCTTTCTTAACATCTTCCGGCTTCTTATCTTGGTCTAACTCCAGAATAATCTGTGAGTAATTGTCCTGTGATCCGGAGCTAAGGGTTTTGAGTCCATCCAACCCCGCAACCGCCTTCTCTAATGGCTTCGTAATTTCATCCAGGACATCTTTCGGAGGTGCTACATAAGTAGTGCTAATAATGACAACCGGAAATGTAATGTCAGGCATACTTTCTACCTTCAGTGTGGTAGTAGAATAGGTTCCTCCTACGACCAACAGCAGCATAACGATGAAAATCGCTGCCACATTTTTCATTGAAAACTCAGTTAACTTGGACATTCTCACTTCTCCCCTATCACCAGCTTTAATCCTTACACGCTTTCTACTCACTCTTCCATCATACTTGGAATTTTTTAACAATAAATATACTGAAATTGACAATTCCGTGTATGCTCGATCGGATTTATTATAGCTTTTCATTGTCATTTAAACAGGTGAGTAAAGTCATATTTAAGTCATATTTTGGTAATACGAACAGGTAAAATGATTGTGACTTTATGGTAAAATAATTACAAAAAAACGAAACAAACGAAATGAAACTAAACAAAACGAAATAAAACCGAAGCTCCCCAAAATACGAGGGCATCGGTTTTATTATTCTCAGACCATGTCAAATTCGGTATTTTACTTACTCTTTTGCGCTAGCATATTCAACAGCACCGTTACGGCTTCTGCTCTTGTTGCATGGTCTTGAGGGGCGAATTGGTGATCGCCTTTCCCTTGCATTACGCCTGTTTGTTTCACGTAAGCAACACTCGCTTTCGCCCATGCTGGAATAATCATATCATCGGCAAAGCCGGTTGTGATGCTCGCAGGAATTGACTGCCCACCCATCGCTTTTGCAATCATCACCGCCATCTCCGTGCGCATAATTTCTACTTCCGGACGGAATGTACCATCCTCATAGCCTTGAATAATGCCTGATTGTACAGCTTGAGCAACTGTTTTCTGCGCCCAAGTTCCAATCTTCGCTGAATCAGTAAAAGTCAGTGCTGCTCCTTCACCTTGCATTTTCAACGCATTCATCAGCATCACGGCAAATTCTGCACGGGTTACAGACTGATCCGGCGCAAACGTTCCTTCCGGATAACCGTCGACGATTCCACTGCTTACCGCTCGTTTGATGTTTGCTTCTGCCCAATGTCCAGTAATATCGCTTAAGTTCATGGTTGGATTCGCGCCTGGTGTTGGCACAGTTGGCTCTTGACCGACAATGAATACCCCAAATTTCGTAAAGTGATTAACTTCTACGGTAATGCTATTTTCGTTGATCTTACCTCCAGGAACTTCCACCCATTCCTTCTTCACTTCGTCAAAAAAGTTTACAGCTACTCTTTGTTCGCTACTCAATTTCGTCTTATCGAAAACAAAAGTTAGTGTGACAGGTTTATTAAAGTTCTCCGAGAAGTTTTTCAGAATCTCAAAAATTGGGCTGACTAAACCCTGTTTATTTGTCAGAAGCAGCTTCGTATCTAACACTTTAACGATCGTTAAATGTAGCTCTCTGTCTGTCGCATTGGCCGGAATCGACACAATTACCTCATCTTTCAAGCTAACAATACCTCTTTTACCAGCAGGAAGTGTTAATGTACCATCTGTAGAGGTTGCTGGGTTGTCGGTTGTTGGTGTTGTTGAACCACCACCGTCTCCACCGCCGCCTGTTGGAGGAAGTGAAGGTTTTGCCACGACAACTTCAACTGTCGCTGTTAAGTTGCCCGTATTCGTTGTGTTGTCCGGCAAACTTCCTAATGTTGCCGTGAAGGTATAGCTGCCTACTAAGGATGCGTTGTAGCTGTCCGAATCTATCCATGCCGTTACCGGCACAGTGATCGTGCCACCGTTTGCCGTTACAGTCGCATGGCTTGCTAACAACGCGGCTGTTGCCTCTCCTGCGTTTGCATAGCTTGTTGAGCCTGCCGTCCCTGCAGCTACATCTCCAATAGCATCGAATGCTGTAATGTTTGTAATCACTGGCGAGACAACAACTTCCACTGTCGCTGTTAAGTTGCCCGTATTGGTTGTGTTAATCGGCAAGCTTCCTAACGTTGCCGTGAAGGTATAGCTGCCTGCTACGGCTGGGTTGTAGTTGTCCGTATCTACCCATGTGATTACCGGCACCGTGATCGTGCCGCCATTTGCCGTGACAGTCGCATGGCTGGTTGACAACGAGGCGGATACTGCACTTGCGTTGGCATAAGTTGCCGAGCCTGCCGTGCCTGCTGCTACATCTCCAATAGCATCGAATGCTGTGATGTTTGTAATCACTGGCGCTACTACAACTTCAACTGTCGCTGTTAAGTTGTCTGTATTGGTTGTGTTAATCGGCAAGCTTCCTAACGTTGCCGTGAAGGTATAGCTACCCGCTACGGATGCGTTGTAGCTGTCCGTATCTATCCATGCTGTTACCGGCACCGTGATTGTGCCACCGTTTGCCGTTACAGTCGCATGGCTTGCTAACAACGCGGCTGTTGCCTCTCCTGCGTTTGCATAGCTTGTTGAGCCTGCCGTCCCTGCCGAAATATCCCCAATAGCATCAAATGCTGTGATGTTTGTAATCACTGGTGAGACAACAACTTTCACTGTCGCTGTTAAGTTGCCTGTATTGGTTGTGTTGACTGGCAAACTTCCTAAAGTTGCCGTAAACGTATAGCTGCCCGCAACGGTTGCATTGTAGCTATCCGTATCTAACCACGCCGTTACCGGTACCGTGATCGTGCCACCATCTGCCATTACTGTCGCATGGCTCGTTAATAACGCGGCCGATACTTCTCCGGCGTTGGCATAAGTTGCTGCGCCTACCGTCCCTGCCGAAATATCTCCAAAGGCATCAAATGCTGTGATATTTGTAATCACTGGTGAGACAACAACTTCCACTGTCGCTGTTAAGCTGTTTGTATTTGTTGTATTAATCGGCAAACTTCCTAACGTTGCCGTGAATGTATAGCTGCCTGCTACGGATGCATTGTAACTGTCCGTATCTTCCCATGCCGTTACCGGTACCATGATTGTGCCACCATCTGCTGTGACAGTCGCATGGCTTGTTGACAACGAGGCGGATACTGCACTTGCGTTGGCATAAGTTGCTGAGCCTGCCGTCCCTGCAGCTACATCTCCAATAGCATCGAATGCTGTAATGTTTGTAATCACTGGCGCTACTATAACTTCCACTGTCGCTGTTAAGTTGCCTGTATTTGTTGTGTTGACTGGCAAACTTCCTAACGTTGCCGTGAACGTATAGCTGCCTGCTACGGATGCGTTGTAGCTATCCGTATCTACCCATGCCGTTACCGGCACCGTGATTGTGCCACTATCTGCTGTGACAGTCGCATGGCTTGTTGACAACGAGGCGGATACTGCACTTGCGTTGGCATAAGCAGCTGCACCTGCCGTCCCTGCCGAAATATCTCCAATGGCATCAAATGCTGTGATATTCGTAATCACTGGCGCTACTACAACTTCAACTGTCGCTGTTAAGTTGCCTTTATTTGTTGTGTTGACTGGCAAACTTCCTAACGTTGCCGTGAACGTATAACTGCCCGCAACGGTTGCATTGTAGCTATCCGTATCTACCCACGCCGTTACCGGCACTGTGATCGCGCCACCATCAGCAGTCACAGTCGAATGGCTCGCTAATAACGCGGTCGTTACTTCACCTGCGTTTACATAAGCAGCTGCGCCTGCCGTCCCTGCCGAAATATCCCCAATAGCATCAAATGCTGTGATATTCGTAATCACTGGCGAGACTATAACTTCTACTGTCGCCGTTAAGCCGCTTGTATTTGTTGTGTTATCCGGCAAACTTCCTAACGTTGCCGTAAATGTATAACTACCTGCAACCGCCGGATTATAGCTATCCATATCTATCCATGCCGCTACTGGCACCGCGATCGTGCCACCATCTGCCGTTACAGTCACATGGCTTGCCAATAACGCGGTCGTTACTTCTCCTGCGTTGGCATATGCAGCTACGCCTGCCGTCCCTGCCAAAATATCCCCAATCGCATCGAATGCAGTGATGTTTGTAATCACTGGTGAGACAACAACTTCCACTGTCGCTGTTAAGTTGCCTGTATTGGTTGTGTTGACTGGCAAATTTCCTAACGTTGCCGTAAACGTATAGCTGCCCGCAACGGTTGCATTGTAGCTATCCGTATCTAACCACGCCGTTACCGGTACCGTGATCGTGCCGCCATCTGCCGTTACAGCCGCATGGCTGGTTAACAACGCGGCTGTTACTTCACTTGCGTTTACATAAGTTGCTGCGCCTGTCGTCCCCGCTGATACATCTCCAATAGCATCAAATGCTGTGATGTTTGTAATCACTGGCGAGACGACAACTTCTACTGTCGCTGTTACACTGTTAGTATTGGTTGTATTGATCGGCAAGCTTCCTAACGTTGCCGTGAAGGTATAGCTACCCGCTACGGATGCGTTGTAATTGTCCGAATCTATCCAAGCGGTTACAGGTACCGCGATCGTGCCACCATCTGCTGTGACAGTCGCATAGCTGGCTAATAACGCTACCGATACTTCTCCTGCGTTGGCATAAGCAGCTGCGCCTGCCGTCCCTGCAGCTACATCTCCAATCGCATCGAATGCTGTAATGTTTGTAATCACTGGCGCTACTACAACTTCAACTGTCGCTGTTAAGTTTTCTGTATTGGTTGTGTTGACTGGCAAACTTCCTAACGTTGCCGTAAACGTATAGCTGCCCGCAACGGTTGCAATGTAGCTATCCGTATCTAACCACGCCGTTACCGGTACCGTGATCGTGCCACCATCTGCCATTACAGTCGCATGGCTCGTTAATAACGCGGCCGATACTTCTCCTGCGTTTGCATAAGCAGCTGCGCCTGCCGTCCCTGCAGCTACATCTCCAATCGCATCGAATGCAGTGATGTTTGTAATCACAGGCGCTACTACAACTTCTACTGTCGCTGTTAAGTTGCCCGTATTCGTTGTGTTAACCGGCAAATTTCCTAACGTTGCCGTAAATGTATAACTACCCGCAACTGCCGGATTATAGTTATCCATATCTATCCATGCCGCTACTGGCACCGCGATCGTGCCGCCATCTGCCGTTACAGTCGCATGGCTTGCTACTAATGCGGCTGTTACTTCTCCTGCGTTGGCATAAGTTGCAGCGCCTGCCGTGCCTGCTACTACATCACCAATCGCATCAAAGGCTGTGATATTCGTAATCGCTGGCGAGACTATAACTTCTACTGTCGCAGTTAAGCCGCTTGTATTTGTTGTATTAGCCGGTAAGCTCCCTAACTTTGCCGTAAATGTATAACTGCCCGCAACCGCCGGATTATAGCTATCCGTATCTTCCCATGCCATTACCGACACCGTAATTGTGCCACCATCTGCCGTTACAGTCGCATGGCTCGTTAATAATGCTGCCGATACTTCTCCTGTGTTTGCGTAAGCAGCCGAGCCTGCCGTCCCTGCCGAAATATCCCCAATGGCATCAAATGCTGTGATGTTTGTAATCACTGGAGCTACTACAACTTCAACTGTCGCTGTTAAGTTGCCCGTATTCGTTGTGTTGACTGGCAAACTTCCTAACGTTGCTGTGAATGTATAGCTACCCGCTACGGATGCGTTGTAGCTATCCGTATCTTCCCACGCCGTGACCGGCACTGTGATCGTGCCACCATCTGCTGTGACAGTCGCATGGCTTGCTAATAACCCGGTCGTTACTTCTCCTGCGTTGGCATAAGTTGCAGCTCCTGCCGTGCCTGCTGCTACATCATCAATAGCATCAAATGCTGTGATGTTTGTAATTACTGGCGCTACTACAACTTCAACTGTCGCTTTTAAGTTGTCTGTATTGGTTGTGTTGATCGGCAAGCTTCCTAACATTGCCGTAAATGTATAACTGCCCGCAACCGCCGGATTATAGCTATCCATATCCATCCATGCCGCTACTGGCACCGCGATCGTGCCACCATCTGCCGTTACAGTCGCATGGCTTGCCAATAACGCGGTCGTTACTTCTCCTGCGTTGGCGTATGCAGTCGAGCCTGCCGTCCCAGCCAAAATATCCCCAATCGCATCGAATGCAGTGATGTTTGTAATCACTGGTGAGACAACAACTTCCACTGTCGCTGTTAAGCTGTTTGTATTTGTTGTATTAACCGGCAAGCTCCCTAACGTTGCCGTAAATGTATAACTGCCCGCAACCGCCGGATTATAGCTATCCGTATCTACCCACGCCGTTACCGGCACCGCGATAGTGCCACCATCTGCCGTTACAGTCGCATGGCTTGCTACTAATGCGTCCGAGACTTCACCCGAATTTGCATAGCTTGCTGAGCCTGCCGTACCTGCAGCTACATCTCCAATGCTATCAAATGCTGTGATATTCGTAATCACTGGCGAGACTATAACTTCTACTGTCGCAGTTAAGCCGCTTGTATTTGTTGTATTAGCCGGTAAGCTTCCTAACGTTGCCGTAAATGTATAACTGCCCGCAACCGCCGGATTGTAGCTATCCGTATCTACCCACGCCGTTACCGGCACCGCGATCGTGCCACCATCTGCAGTTACAGTCGTATGGCTCGTTAATAACGCTGCCGATACTTCTCCTGTGTTTGCGTAAGCAGCTGCGCCTGCCGTCCCTGCCAAAATATCCCCAATAGCATCGAATGCTGTGATATTTATAATCAATGGCGTTACGACAACTTCCACTGTCGCTGTTAAATTATCCGTATTTGTTGTGTTAGCCGGCAAATTTCCTAACGTTGCCGTAAATGTATAACTACCCGCTACTGCCGGATTATAGCTATCCGTATCTACCCACGCCGTTACCGGCACCGTGAATGTAGCACCATCAGCCGTCACAGTCGCATGGCTTGCTAATAACGCAGCTGATACTTCTCCTGCGTTTGCATAAGCAGCTGAGCCTGCCATCCCTGCTGCAACATCCCCAATAGCATCAAATGTTGTGATGTTTGTAGCCGCAGGCGCGACGGTTGTCATTGCTGCTGCACTTACGCTCTCTCCTGCCGACTGTGCGGTTACGCTAATCGTATCGCCTGAGGCAAGCGTCAGTCCGGGTACTATCCAGTTCCCCCCCGTTGCGGTTGTAGGCGTTGCCGGCGTTCCGTTCACGCTAAGAATAATACTCGCTTCGGCTGCTGCCGTACCCAATACGCTTGTATCTCCTGCACGTACCGTGCCGGTTATCACAGGTGTTGCTGTTATGATCGTCCACTTCGCATGAAGCGTCAAATCCACTGTGACGGGTGTTGCGAAGTCGTATGCCGTGTTCAATCCGCTGTCGCTGTACCAGCCCGCAAACGTATATCCTGCCTTCGTTGGCGGAAGAGTCGGTACGGTAGCTATATCTCCGTAAGCCACACTCTGGCTGCTCACGGGCGAGCCTCCATTGCTGTTAAAAGTGATTGTAGCAGCATCACCCCATTTTGCTATAAGGTTAGCCGAGTTGCCGCCTGCTGTAGTGAAAGCTCCGCCTGCATATATGGTGCTTCCCAAAACGGTTATTGCATTAACAGGGTTGTTAAGACCCGCACCCAAGCTCGACCAGCTGTTGCCATCCCATTTCGCGATGCGATTTGCCGAACCGCCGCCTGCTGTTGCGAATCCTCCACCTGCATATACGGTGCTTCCAGATACGGTTATTGCACTAACTGTGTTGTCAAAACCCGCTCCAAGGCTAGACCAACTGCTCCCGTCCCATTTCGCTATGCGATTAGCAGAACTGCCGCCAGCAGTGCTGAAATTGCCGCCTACGTATACATTGCTGCCCGATACGGCTAGCGCATATGCATCACCATTCAGGCCCGTGCCTAAATTAGACCAACTAGTCCCGTTCCATTTCGCTATACGAACAGCCGACGTGCCACCGGCTGTGCTAAAACTCCCAGCTGCGTATACATCCGTGCCGGACACCGCTAACGCATACACCGTATTGAGAATGCCCGTGCCCAAGCTTGACCAGCTAGTCCCATTCCATTTCGCTATATTTGTAGCAGGAATACCGCCCGCTGTAGAGAAATTCCCAGCTACGTATACATCTGTACCCGACACAGCAATCGCGTATACAGTACCGTTCGTACCCGTACCCAGGCTGGACCAATTGCTCCCGTTCCATTTCGCTATAGTACTTGCCGAGTTGCCGCCCGCTGTGCTAAAAATCCCACCTGCATATACGTCAGATCCCGAAGCGGCTACCGCAAAGACAAAGCTATTAAGGCCGGTACCAAGGTTGGACCACTGACTTCCGTTCCATTTCGCTATATGAGTTGCCGGATTACCGCCCGCTGTGGTGAAATTCCCACCTGCATATACGTCTGTACCTGATACTGCAATCGAGCGTACATATGAGCTGCTAAGTCCCGTACCCAGGTTCGACCACATACTCTCCGCTTGCGCCGATTGATTGCCCGTAAAGCCAAATAACTGTACGACTATCGCAATCACCAGCATGCTTTTCAAAAATATACCATATGCAACTTTCTTCCGATTTCGCCTTGCTCTCTGCATGATCAAACCCATCTCCCTCATACCGTAACAATAATCTTCTAATCTCCCATTTGCTCCAAACATTCTATCAAACCGACCGTTACGCTATTATTAATCTGGGAGAGAGCCTCGCACAACGAAAAACCCCCGATTTCACGAGTGAAATCGAGGGCTACTGTTTTGTTTTTGTTCGGATGCAACTTATATAAATCGTTCAACGAATTTCATATACCTCTCCGACTGCCGCAAATCATTATTTTGACGATAGTATTCCGCCGTCCAGCGAGCAAGCTCCTCCAGTTTATGTTGCACCTTCTCAACATGTGTAAGCAGCCAATTGTCATAGATGCCCATGGCGAACGGGTACGTAGTTTTTTCGAGAATTTCCCTACTGAGCAGCGCTTTCCGCTCCCTATCCGGCTCCCCTACAGTTGTTTCTAGCTTTTCCAACAGGTCCAGCAAATCGCACTTGATGTTGCCGCGTAAATAGACGTACTCTCGGTCCGCAACGAGGAGAGGGGTAGCTTCGTCCACGTGCTTGTCCAGCAAGCTTTTTAAATAACTGAGCGATACGCGAAGCCTGTTTTTCGCGTTGGACAGTTCCGCTTCCGGCCACAAGGCGTCGCATAGCTGCTCTCGCGTGACGGAAGGGTGGAAAAGCAAATAGACGAGCAGTCTTTTGGCGTATCGCTGATTCCACTCACCTAAGACGACCTGTCGGTTGACGGTTACACGGAACGTTCCCATGACTTCAACTTCCAAAGCGGTTGACGATTCATGCTGCTGGCGAACCTGTTCCACGAAATCTTTGATTTGATTCTGCATATGAGCGGACAGCTTGTCTACTACTCGAACGTTGGGAGAATCGGCTGCTTTCCGGATATGCTCATCAATCCAGTTCGCCACGACAGCTGGCTGATCCAATTGAACCGCGTTAGCAGCGTCGGATACGACTAAAAACCGGTAGTTTTGAAGCAAAATCGTCCCTAGCGCAAGCACGCTTGGTGGGAAAAGCCTGTCGTATTCACCGCCCAAAAACAACACTGGCAGATCGACGCCTCTAACCTGTTGTGCCGAGATATAGGCGGTAATCAAATCTCTAATTTGAATATAGTTTTGGAAGGAAACACAGCTATAGGCTTCATATAATAACTCTTCTTTGCTCGGTGTAACGAGATGGCAAGCAGCGCTCAGCAAGCGTTCAGCAACAGGCATGATCGAATTGCTCTCTCGTATGATTTGCTGACGATCACCTGATAAAATC
The DNA here is from genome assembly GCF_013141695.1 of Paenibacillus plantarum. Classification (GTDB taxonomy): domain Bacteria; phylum Bacillota; class Bacilli; order Paenibacillales; family NBRC-103111; genus Paenibacillus_E; species Paenibacillus_E plantarum. The sequence continues at coordinate 606,786 of NZ_WHNY01000067.1, read as the reverse complement.
GGCATTACCTTAACCGGGTAATAGAGCGGTACTGAAAGCAAACAAAGCGATAACACCTTGGCCGGATACTCACGAACGAATTCCAGACCGATGTAGCCGCCCATCCCATGACCGACGAGATGAAACCGATCGATTTGTTTATAAGCTAGAAGCCTGGCCAAGTCGTCGCAAAGCATTCGCCATGTGACGTCTTCCTCGTCCGCCTGTTGGCTTCTGCCGTGCCCTCTAACATCATAAACGAGAAGATCGTAGCGGGATTGAAGATAAGGTATCGTCCAGTTCCAAATACTCAGGTTCGTTCCTAAACTGTGGATCATAACTATAGTTTCTACCGGCTGATCGCTGCGGCTCGCTTGATGAAATTCATAATACAAGGTATCTTGATCAGTCGGTACGAATGGCACTCCCGTTCACCTCTTAGCTAAAAATTCATTGTGTAGGTAAATTCGACAAATTCGGCATACACTCCTTCCGCTTTTGACGAAAAATGAGGAACATTCGGGAATTTCGACGTTTTATCTCATCCTCTGACCAAGTTAGTCAAGAAAATTCCGCAATCGCCCTGGATAATCGGTAATAATCCCCGTAACACCAGCAGCAATCAACCTTTTATAATCCGCAACATCATTCGCCGTATAGGGATAAACAGCCATTCCCGCAGCTTGCGCCCCTAGAACATCCTCCATGTCTATACAGTGGTGATACGGATGCAAGGAAAACACATCTACCCCCAATTGCTTCGCATAGGCTGCATGATCTATTAAATTGGCTGCATAGAGCAATCCCACTTTCGCCTTAGGCTGCGCTAGTTTGATCCTGTGAATCAGCTTGTGATCAAATGATGAGATCACAATATCCGCCCATCTATCCATTTCGTCCAAAAATGCCAACAGACTCTTCTCCATTCTCCCCTCGTAAGCATGTTTGACTTCCACATTAATGAAATGTCCCCGTGGTACAAGCTCGAATACTTGACGCAGATGAGGGATTCTCTCTCCCGTGAAAGCTTCCAAAAACCAGAAACCTGCATCCAGCGACTTCAACTCTTCCCAGCTCTTGTCACCAATAAGTCCGGAGCCATCTGTCGTACGATCCACAGTAAGATCATGACAGACGACAATCTCACCATCTTTCGTTAACTGTACGTCAAGCTCAATCCCCTCAGCCCCTTGTTCGAATGCAAGTGCAAAAGAAGCTAATGTGTTCTCCGGCGCCTCACCAGCTGCTCCGCGATGTCCAATTACGATTGGTTGCTGTTTATTCATGGTTCACTCTCCTATAGATAAGCTATCTAAATATGCTCAAATTATAGTGGAATAGCCCTGATATGCCCAGTATGAAACTCTAATGTTTTTGTAAATTTTTCTAAAAATATACAAAACCTTCACTTGAATTTAACATTGGTCAAATAAACAAGCGTTAGTCTAGTAACGAAGCATACATGTTTAATAATGTTCATGGAGGAGCTTGAAATGAATGCAATAGAAAGAGATTTACCTCATGCAAGAAAATCGAAAACAACCGTAAAAGCAGCGCATCCACGCAAGGCAGCGATCAGCCAGAACTGGGCAGAGACGATCCTTGGTTATATCTTTTTGTTTCCCTCTCTTCTGCTATTTGCCATCTTTTTGTTCTATCCCTTGATACAAACCTTCTATCTCAGCTTACACGAAACCGATCCTCGAGGCAGGGTTGCTGCTTTCGTAGGGCTCGATAATTTCACAGCGATATTCACCTCTGAACGATTCTATCAAAGCTTAGGCGTTACAGGCCTATTTACACTACTAACCGTGCCTACAGTTATCGTAATTGCACTCATGCTCGCCGCATTTACGCATAATCAGCTCAAAGGCATGCGAATCTTTCAATTCATTTTCTCACTACCGGTTGTTCTATCTGTTGGAACTTCCGCTGTGATCTGGATGATGCTGTTTCACCCAAGTGTCGGCATGTTGAATTATTTGCTTCAGCAAGTTGGCTTAGAACCCGTAGCATGGCTGACTGACCCGAGATGGGCACTGCTTTCTGTTTCGATGATGACAGTCTGGATGAATCTCGGCTTCACCTACATCGTCCTGCTCAGTGGGCTTCAAGGCGTTCCTGATGAAATCTATGACAGCGCCAAAATCGATGGATCTGGCCCCATTCGTACCTTTGTGCAAATTGTCCTGCCATTGCTTTCACCAACGGTATTCTTCGTCACGATCGTGTCCATCATTGGTGCTTTTCAGTCGTTTGGGCAAATTCATATTCTGACCAAAGGGGGACCTGTCAACTCCACAGATGTACTTGTCTACTCCTTGTATCAAGATGCATTTATTAACTTCCGATTCGGTACAGGCAGCGCGCAAGCACTTGTCCTTTTCACCATAATCCTAATTTTCACTGTCATTCAGTTTAAAGTGTTTGAAAGGAAGGTGCACTATCAATGATCACTCGTTTGCAACAAACCTTCGTCTACATCCTATTGATCATCTGCGCCGCACTTGTTCTATATCCCATCTTCTATACGTTCTCATCTGCATTTATGACACCTGAAGAAGCGTCCGCCTATCCGCCTCACTTCTTGCCTAGCAGCTTTTATCTCGGTAGTATCGCCGCTGTCTTCAAACTTGTACCCATCACCAAATTTGTTACCAATAGTCTAGTTGTATCTATCGTGATTACTCTGGGACAGCTGATTACATCGAGCATGGCCGCCTATGCCTTTACCAATATTCGCTTCATTGGCAAATCCTTCTTCTTTGCGCTCTTCATGGCTACCATGATGATTCCCTGGGAGGTCACCATTATTCCCAACTATTTGACGGTTAAAAAATGGGACTGGCTCGATAGCATGCAGGGGCTAACCGTTCCATTCCTAGCGACGGCCTTCGGTACCTTCCTCCTGCGGCAATTCTTCCTACAACTGCCCAAAGAGCTGTTCGAAGCGGCACGTATCGATGGCTGCGGACATTTTCGCATGTTCCTCCGAATTTTGCTTCCACTCGGGCGTCCAGCCTTGGCAACGCTAGCTGTGTATGCCTTCTTAAATGCATGGAACATGTATCTATGGCCGCTGCTCATCACGAACAGCGAAGCCATGAGAACCGTGCAAATTGGCATCGCAATGCTGCAATTCGAAGAATTGACCGTATGGAATTTGGTTCTTGCAGGTGTAAGCATCGTCTTGCTGCCATCCCTTTTATTGCTCGTCCTCGGTTTAAAGCAATTCGTTCGCGGACTCACGGCCGGTGCTGTGAAAGGTTAATCCATCCTTTGATGGCCTCTCTGTTCAGCTCCTATGCTGAATCAGATTTCCATATATTTTAGAAAAGAGATAAGGGAGAGAAACGAAAACTATGAAAACATTGCCAACGAAAAGCTCCATCCTTGCTATGACTGCAATTATGGTGCTGTTAACTAGTGCATGCGGCAAAGCAGAAACAACGACTTCAGGCAGTACGACAGAAAGTAAACCAACAGCAAGTGCCGCTGCAGCGGATGTCAAAAAACCAACTGAACCTGTTAAAGTGATTTGGTGGCATTCGATGAGTGGAGAGCTTGGCAAAGCCGTCGATAAATTAGTAGCAGATTTCAATAGCTCACAGAAGAATGTACAAGTCGAAGCTGTATTCCAAGGTACGTATGATGAAAGTATCAACAAAATGAAAGCATCGATGGATACCAAAAGTGGTCCTTCGCTCATTCAAGTTTACGAAATCGGCTCCCGCTTCATGATCGACTCTAAAGCCATTACTCCTGTTCAAAAATTTGTGGATGCCGATAAATTTGATCTTACTCAGCTTGAAGAGAACATTCTGAATTATTACAAAGTCGATGGTAAACTAAATTCAATGCCATTCAATACTTCAAACCCTATCTTGTATTACAACAAAGATATGTTCAAAGCTGCCGGTCTTGATCCTGAGAAACCACCAACCACGTACGAAGAAATTGCAAATGCCTCTAAAGCACTAAGTAAAGATGGGAAATCCGGTTCTTCTTTTGCGATCTATGGCTGGTTTATGGAACAATTCTTCGCTAACCAAGGTGTTGAATTCCTTAATAACGGTAATGGCCGTACTGCTGCTGCAACTGAAGCCCTGGTTAACAATGAAGCCGGTGTCAAAACGCTAACCTGGTGGAAAGAGATGGTCGACAACAAAACGTCCGCCAATCTTGGCCGCAAAACAGACGATACGAAAAAAGCTTTCTTAGCAGGCCAAATCGCCATGACTTTGGATTCCACTGCTTCTCTTCGCGGTATTGTAAGCGGCGCTGAAGGCAAATTCCAAGTAGGTACAGGCCCGCTTCCGAAACCATCGGATGCCAAAGAAGGCGGCGTAGTTGTAGGGGGAGCGAGTCTTTACATCTTGAACAATAAGTCGGAAGCTGAGCAACAAGGCGCATGGGAATTTATTAAATTTCTAACGAATCCGCAAACACAAGCATGGTGGAACGTAAACACAGGCTACTTCCCAATTACGAAAAAAGCCTATGATGAACAAATTATCAAAGATAATCTTACGAAATACCCGCAATTCCAAACCGCAATCGATCAATTACACAAAACAAAAGCCAACACAGCAACGCAAGGTGCGGTTATGGGTGTATTCCCAGAAGCTCGTCAAATCGTCGAAACAGCGATCGAAGAGGCTCTGACAGGCAAAAAGGCGCCAAAGGATGCTCTGGATAGCGCAGCTAAGAGTATTACAGAGAAAATTGGTGCTTATAATAAAACCGTGAAATAGATAATCCAGAAAAATAAAGTTCACTAATACAAGATACCCATAGAATGAACACCTTTTTTCAAAGTGTCCATTCTATGGGTATCTCTTTTACCATTTTGAGGCCTGTCATTTGAACCATCCCTTCTCTTTGAAACGCATAAGAGCCTCAATTCGGTTACTGACATTGAGCTTATCGAGAATAATAGAAATGTAGTTGCGAACAGTACCGCTTGTTATATACATCTGATTAGCGATTTCCTTGGTATTTTTACCGTCAGCGATCAGGTTCAGTACCTCCTTTTCCCTCTCGGTCAAAGGATTTTCTTCCTTATAAGTCTCATCTACCAGCTCTGAGGCATAGATTCTCCTGCCTGCCATCACACTCCGAATCGAGGTAGCCAATTCCTCGCTTGGGCTATCCTTCAACAAATAACCGTTGGCACCTGCTTTCACCGCCCTTTCAAAATACCCGTAACGGGCAAACGTGGTCAATATAATGACTTTGCAACCCAATCCCTTGAGTTCCTCCGCTGCATCTAAACCGTTCATTATTGGCATCTCGATATCCATGACACAAATATCTGGCTTATGCCGTTTAACCAGTTTGATAGCATCCTCGCCATTGCTTGCTTTCCCAACGACCTGCATATCCTCTTCCAAATCAAGTAAGGATGCAAGTGCACCCAACAGCATCCGTTGGTCCTCAGCAATCACAATTCGAATCATTTCCGCACCTCCCTTTCTGGTGGTATGATGGAACGGACTAAGATCGGTGTTTTTGTGAAAAATTTGATACCACTTTTGCAAAGTCCGTTTAGCCTCTTTTACTTCAACATAGATTTAATATTTTCGCACAAATATGAAACGCTGTGTTTATTACCCTTGTAAGCTCGATTTACGGACTTTTACTTTTATTTTGTTAGCCAAAAGATCATGCTCATTTTCCTTAAGGTGCACCTGTTTATAATTTTTATAACCGACAAATGTTTTGTTATGCTCATCCCATAGACGGAAATTTAGCGACTTCAAACTGGTGCCGATTGTAATGGTTGTTGCTTTTTGAAGTGGCGGCGTTGCATTATGCGCTTTTTCCAAATTATAATTTGGCACTTTCGGACTCAAATGATGGACATGATGAAACCCAATGTTGCCAGTGATCCATTGCAGAAGCTTCGGCAGCTTATAATAAGAACTTCCTTCTACCGCGGCTTTCACATAACTCCACTCATCTTCCTTCTCGAAGTAGGAGTCTTCGAACTGATGTTGCACATAAAACAGCCAGATTCCCATTAAGCCAGCTACGAACATGATTGGAGCTTGGATCAGAACAAACGACTGCCATCCAATTAGCCAGATCAGTCCTCCATATAAAGCAAGGATAGAGACATTTGTCATATATGTACTAATTCTTTCCTTGCGTCTTGCACCTTTCGTATTAAAGCGGTTCGTAAACAAGAACAAAAAGATGGGACCTAGTCCGAACATAATAAATGGATTCCGATATAAGCGATAAGCGATACGAACCCATACGGAAGACGCCGCATATTCGTCGACGGTAAGCACCCACATATCACCTACTCCACGTTTCTCGAGGTTGCTGCTCGTTGCATGATGGATAGAATGACTATTCTTCCACTGCTGATAGGGAAAGAGTGTAAGGATACCTGTAATCGTACCAATAATTTCGTTAGCTTTACGGCTTTTGAAGAACGATTGATGGCAACAATCATGGAAAATGATAAAAGTTCGTATCACGAAACCGGATGCGATGATCGTAATCGGCAGCGTGATCCAATAGGATAGAGATAGGCTTAGGTACGCAGCAAACCATAGAAAGAATAAAGGCCCTAAGGTATTAATTAGCTGTTTGATACTAGCCCTCGTATTTGATATTTCATAAGGGGCAACCTGCTTTTTTAAGTTTGTTAGTATGGATTGTGTCATCGTATAGTTCCTCCTCGATATGGTGCGCAGGACATGTTAGGGAATATCAGTTGTAGTTTCCTATCTTCATTATAGATATCGCTTTCAATTCGTTGCAGTCATAAACATCATATAGATGGTATGACATATGTCATATAGGATAGGGAGAACCAATATAAGTTTGCTTATCATACTTTTGTGTGCTATGATTGTTGAATAAACGGATTTGACATAAACTCACATATTGAAAAAGTGATCATTTGTGTAATGGTACCTTTTTCAATGTGTGATTTTTTTTGTTTAAAAAAACATGTTAATAACAATTTGGAGGTAATTAGTTTATGGAAACAGGAACAGTGAAATGGTTTAACGCAGAGAAAGGTTTTGGATTTATTGAAATGGAAGGCGGAAATGACGTATTCGTTCATTTCTCCGCAATCCAAGGAGATGGATTTAAATCCTTAGACGAAGGACAACGCGTAGAATTTAATGTCGCTCAAGGCAACCGCGGTCCTCAAGCTGAAAATGTTGTAAAACTGTAAATCACAATGAACTGTCCTTAACAGTAGTTAAGGGCAGTTTTTTTATTAGAAGGAGGAGTGTAGATAATGTATTTTCGAAGAAAATCGATTGAGGATCTCATTCAGGAAGACACGAAAGTCTGGGCATGTAATAATGAAGATTGTAAGGGGTGGATTCGGGACAATTTCTCCTTTGAATACGTACCAACTTGCCACCAATGCCTTTCTCCGATGATTAGCAGTTTGAAAATGCTCCCTATCATTTCTAACTCCAATAAGAATTTGAAGGCTCTTCATAAAGGCAGACTGATCTCTTAGACATAAAGCATTTATATCACCGCTTTTCAATACACAACAAAACCGATGCTCCCAAGGTTAGGAGACATCGGTTTTTTCTGATTTTCAAGCGATATGGATAAGATACCCATTGTCATTTATTATTCTAACTTTCCACCCACAAGTTAGAGAGTTAGAATTGAATTTCAATCTTTTAGAGAAAAGGATTTCTCATTAGTTCAGACGCCGACATGGCGCCTATTTGTTTTTCTAATCCCGTACTGTCAATCACATTTTGTTCTAAATATGGATTTTGAATAACTGCATGAGTGGAACTATCGTCTTGTTCTTGCAGTACAATTATGAATCGCCCTTTCCCGGGAAGAACAAATTGGCATATAGAATTCTCTTTGTTCATGTTGGATATCTGTAGCATTACATCTTCTATCGATCGAACTTCCTTCATATGAATCACCGCCTATTGTAAGATCATGATTAAGGATTACAAGGTCCTTCTATCGTTATACGTGTTGTAACTCCTACGGATTTACTCCTGCCGCGAATGGACGAGCGCCCACAGGAACGGTAGCAATTACCGTATTGGTTATTCCATCAATAACAGAAACATTACCATCATCTTGATTTGTTACATAAATACGATCTCACTATTAAAATTTGCTATATAAATGAGATTGGCTGATATGTATCCGGCAGGTCCTGTTGCTCCTGTTGCTCCAGTTCCACCTGTCGGGCAGCATCTCCCATGGTGACAATGATGGTGCCCATCATCATGAAATTCGATTTCAATCTTATTTCCGTTGTACAGTTTTATTTCTACTTCCTTAACTTTTTTCCAATAGATGCTTGCCAGAAATGCCACGATTTCCGTCTCTCTTTCATCCATGTCTTCGTCTTTATCCAAAGATAACTCAGATTTATCCCCGTTAGTATTTTATTTCTATTTCTTTTATTTTTTCGATATCTACGGACTCAATAGCATTCTCGACTCTTTTATATTTTCCCATTAATCGTGCACCTCCTTTATAGGTGTTCTTATTTCCAAATAAAATTTTAAGTTGTTTCTCCTCGTTTACAGTAGTCTGCTATTTAATTTCTACTATCTCTATTTACTATTATATGACTGCTATCATATTTTGATTGGACAAACCTGCACGATCTCACTTTTCTGTAAATAAAAAAGCAAACTCCTTCAATGTCATCATAAAAACCCTCCCAAGTGTAAGTTATCTCTAGCGTTGCTAGAATTGGGAGGGTTTAATCTTAATGCATATTGTTGGGCTATCTTTTCCCGCTTGAGGCTGTCAAATCGCCTCTCAATGTTACGTACTAATCTATCGCTGATCGTTGTGGAAAATGAGATAAAGGTCCAAGCGGGCAATAGATTACAACATAGTATAAAAAGAAAGGAAAATGCTTGTTTAAATCTTTTAGAGAGGAGTAATAGAATGCTAAAAACTATCAAAACTCAGGAAGATATGCTCAGTATTTTTAAAGGTTTAAAGGCAGCGGTTGCGGATCACGCTCAAAATATTGCAACAATCATAGAGCCGATTTTCAACGCAGTTAGCACGTATAAAGACATAAATTCGCACATAGTTTTAACGTCGAACGGCGGCCTATTTCGATTGAAGGGTTCCCTCTACCGTCTCTCTTACCATAATAACCAAATCCTTCTCGTTGCCAGTGACCAAAAAGATACGATCATTGCATCATTTGATAACAATTCTTCCGTTGCGGATGTAGACACAGTATTTAGACAGCTGTAGCCGAGAGAATCATGACCGAAAATAAAGGTGTGAGAAAGGAGTGAGTGAAATGTCACATAAAAAAGTGTTTTTGACGAGCAGTACTTTTCATGTTCCAGATCAGAATCCAAACGGATTGGAAAATGATCGATTGGTCATTACCTTAACCAACTCCAACGAAAAAACCAGAGAAGCGCATGTAAAGGTATACTATTATGATGTGCTTAATACTGGGTTTACTTCTACCCCTTTCCAATATCAATCACAAAAAATATTACTTGTTGATTTCGGCAAAGTCATTGTCAATCCCAATACCTCCTTGCATTTGGAAACGCAGCTTTTGGCAAGCAATCGTATGTATCTTCGTATTACGGCTAAGGGTGATTTTAAAACGGATGATAGCCGCGCTTCTTTAGGGAAACTTGAAATTAGCTCCGTTGCCGGACATGGCAATACGTTACTTGAAACTACTGTTGAGGAGTTTTTCCCTGGTTTAGATTCGGCGGACCCAGTTACCTTCTTCCGTTTTAGCGATTACATGGCGCATGATTAATTTATCAACGATATAAAGAAGGTAGCCAATCTACATGGGTCGGCTGCCTTCTTGCAATAAAATAACAGCCTTTTTATCAATCCCAAAGCAACTAGGCGATGAGGAGTCATCCTTTGCGACAAAATAGAAAACCGATGCTCCCAATTAAGGGGGGGCATCGGTTTTCTGTTTTTCAAGCGATGTTGATCTGAAAAAGCTCCTCTAACTCCATCTCTAGCACTTCGCTTAATCGCTTAGCGGTTGATGGACCCACAGATTTAATCGACCGTTCCAGTAAACTTATGTACGCGTGGCTCAGGCCAGAGTGCCGTGCCAGCTCTCGTTGCGAGTAACCTTTCATGACCCTTGCCTTAATGAATGCATCTGTTTTGGCTTTAATTTGAATATGCATCGGCGTTGAATGTCAGTCCCCCATCCTCACTTCGTCCTATTAGAAGTATACCGCAATTATTCACTAATGCAACAATTAAAGTTTACATTAGTAATCAAATTTATGAGCATACATGTATTAGTAGGAACGAAACTCATCATTGTAATTACTATAGTAAACTGGTAGTATTAAAACGTTTACTAATGTTTACTTTACGAGTGAGGATGAGCAGGTATGTACTTTTACGATAAATTACGAGATATGCGCAAAATGAAAGGCTTCACCATCCGCGAGCTAGCTGATCGTTCAGGTGTGTCCGCGGCGTACATCTCTCAACTTGAGAATGGCAACCGCGGAATCCCTTCTCCCGACGTCTTGATGAAATTATCTGAGGGGCTTAACACGTCTTACTCGGAGCTGATGGATATTGCTGGTTATCTCGAGTCCTCCCAGGCGAACCAACAGTTTGAAAGCAATCCGGTTAATCTGCGGCGTTTTCTTCGTGAAAATGAGCTCATGTTCGATGGTTTTATCCTAACGCCTGAAGATAAGGAATGGGTGGAGCGCATGCTCACCGTCCTATTCTGGAAAGAGCGACAATCGAACAAAAGCACCGAAAGTGAACCCTCCTCATGAAGATTCCATCCACTCGACTACAGTGTTATTTGTTGCCCCGGTGACATCACGATTCCTTTGATACCTTCTTCTTCCAGGTTTGCAACAAAGGCGTTCGGATCTTGTTCAATCACTGGGAACGTATTATAGTGCATCGGGACAACAGTTTTGGCCTTCAAATATCCCGCTGCGATCACGGCATCTTCCGGTCCCATGGTGTAATTATCCCCGATTGGCAGAAAGGCCAGATCAATTTCGTTCATTTTGCCAATCAGCTTCATATCTTTAAATAACCCCGTGTCCCCTGCATGATAAATGGTTTTCCCTTCTACCTTTAGCAAGAATCCACTCGCTATGCCTGTATAGATGTTTTCTTTGGTGCCTGGCGGATTATAGGAAGAATCGTGTAAGGCTAGGGTCAATTTGACTTTACCAAAAGGAAACTCATAAGCCCCGCCGATTCCCATCCCGTGTGTTTTTGCCCCTTCGAATCCCAAATATCTGGCCAAATCGTTAGGAGCAATCACAGTTGCTTCATTACGCTCTGCGATGGATAGCGTGTCCCCAACATGATCCCCATGTCCATGTGTAACAAGGATATAATCGGCCTTGATGTCTTCCGCTTTGACCGTTGCTTGCGGATTACCGGTAAGGAATGGGTCAATAATCAAGGTGTGTTGCTTCAAGCGAATTTCGACACAGCTTTGTCCATGGAAAATAATGTTCACTTATTTCAGCTCCTTTGGGTTAATAGGTTCATTTTATCATAGGTATCTTTGCGAATTAAAATTCTTCCATACGATACAAATATCCCCTCCCGGAAAGTTCGGAAAGGGGACATTTATACAGCCTAATTGGCCAACACGCTATTCATTTTTTTCTCTAGTTGCACGAGCCCTTCCTCCGGATCCATGCCACCCATCACGATACTTTGAAGCTCCTCTGACAATGTGGTAAACATCGTTGCATATTTATCCGTTTGTGGCGCAAATTTGACGCCATGCTGTGCTTCGATAAAAAGCTTCCGATAAGGCAATTGCTTATACGCCTGGCTTTGAAGAACAGCTCGATTGGCGGGGACATGTCCGGCTTGGCCCCATAACATGGAACCTACCTTGGAGAAATAAGACATGAATGCCATGGCCGCACGTTGTTTATCCTTCGATACATAAGTAGGAATGACAAGTGTATGCGAGCTCCCCCATTGCATCGAACTGCCGAATAGAGCTGGAAGCGGCATGATCCCTGCGGGAAGGGATGATTCATTTAAATGATAGCCTGCCTCCCAGACACCACCCATCCATAGCGCCGCTTTGCCATTATGAAAGGTGTCCCATGGAGCCTTATCGTTCACATCAGAGAGCTTGCTTGCATAGATCTGTTGATAAAATTTCAACACACGAAGTGATTTTTCATTATGGATATTGACTTTCGTTTTGCTCTCATCCAATAGTTCCCCGCCTGCTTGGTAATACATATTGAGGAATGGTTCTTGGAAATACGGTGTATTGACAGCGAATGGCTCGACGTCTGGTACTTTAGCTTGAATCTGTTGCAACATCTGAATGAATGCCTCCGGCGTTGAGAGCGCCAGCTTAGGCGTTTCATCGTCATTCAACAAGCCCGCTTTTTTCAAAATAGCCTTATTGTAATATAACATGTGAAAATGCGTGTCTAATGGCAGCGCATACGGCCTATTCATGAAGCTCACACTTCGAACATTGCTCTCCTCTAAGTCCCTGAAATCAAATCCAACCTCACTCGCCAAATCGTCCAATGGCATAATTTGCTTCGCCTTTACGAATGGTGACATTCGGTCAACATGCGCAACAGCTACATCCGGACCTTTGCCCGAAGAAAGAGCTGTGCTTAGCTTCACATAATATTCGTTCGATTCCAAGCGAAGCTGCTTTACGTAGACGTCCTTCTGCGAATTATTGAAATTTTGAACAATACGTTCTACGAACTCTCCTTCACCACCGCCAAATGGATTCCAGAACGAAATTTCCATAGGCGCTGCTGTGCTCGCTACGGTTTTCTTGTTCTCAGCTCCCTGCTTCTGGTGATTGGACAGAAGGGAGCATCCCGTAAGTACGATACTGAGCGTGCAGATACATCCGATTCCAACACTGCGTTTGATCTTTCTTTTATCTAACAATCCGATCCCCCCTTTCCCCACACGCCTGACAATGCACAACTCCTCGGTAAGCGTTTGCAATCAAGTTTATGAAGACATTTATGATTTTTCTTCTTTGGCTCGAACACGATATTCCGATGGGGATAGACCTGTTATTTTCTTAAATACTTTCGAGAAATATTTCGGGTCTGGAATGCCTACCAAATGGCCAATATCCGCTGTCTTGAGATCACTTGTCAATAAAGTCATGGCTTTCTCGATGCGAATCCGCGTCAAATACTCCAGAAAGCTTTCTCCCATTTCCTTTTTGAACAAGTTGGCAAAATAGTTTTTACTTAAGTGCACTAAACTGCTGATCGATTGCAGCGAAATCTCTTGTTGGTAGTACTGCCCGATATACTGCGCTGCTTTAATAATGCCGTTGCGATCACTGTTATACACGCCGATCATATGCCGAACGAGTTCCTCAAATGCTTGCAGGAACCAAGCTTTACTCATCTGAATCGTCTCTAATTTGGATAATTGCTCATAGTACTGTTTCTTTAATTGAAGGATGCTTTGCTGATCACTTGCCACCTCTGACCATAGCGTCGTGAGTAGAATTAGCAGCTCCAGTGAAATAATTTCCACGAGATCATAGTCTTTAAGCGCTGTTAGCTGTTCGAAAATATCTTCCAAGTAAGCTTGCAGCTCTTTCGTTTGAAAAGCATACACCATCGAATGAATATGCGTTGTGCTCACTTTAATATTATCCGCCAACTGACTTGGCAGAGGCACATAATCAACACCATACAGAATCGCTCGTTCAGGGCCAATGAACATTTTATATTTTGCTGCGGCTTTCGCTTGCTCGTAGGCTTGATGCAGTCCTGACCAATTGGACGTACACATACTAACGCCTACTGTACACGACATGGCACAATGATCCTTGAGATAGAGAACGATGGATTGTACCCATGTCTTCATCTCAGACAAACCAGCAGCCTTCATTTCCCTTGCAAAAAGAAGTACGTTCATTTCCCCTTGCCGATCTGGAAAAGCTTCAAAAGCACACTCTGAGGAGGAGGTCGTATTCTCTTCAGCAATCGCCTTCCGTATCAAAGCTTGCCCTTCCTCAACACTCTGCGCCCACTCATTCTTCACGATATGAAGCACATATAAGGGTAGCTGAACGTCGGAGAGTCTTAAACTTTCTACGATGTGTTGGCTCCGAGCGGGGTCCATTTCTTCAAGTAGCTCTAGCATCCGTTTTTCTCTGATGAGAGGCTCAAGGTCACTCACCACAGGCTTCTGATCACTTGTTGGAGACGCTGCTAGAATCGACTCCTTGACTCGCAGCAGCGTTTCCTCCAGGTCACGAGGCATCATATCTGATTTGATCATATATTCGGAAACCCCATTGCGAATCGCTTCCTTCGCATATTGGAAATCTTCCAAATTGCTAAGAATAACTATTTTCATATGAGGAAAACTTTTACGTACTTCCGTAATTAACGTGATGCCATCCATAACGGGCATTTTGATATCTGTGATGAGAATATCAGGTGGGTTCTCGCGGATCAACGCCAAGGCTTCTTGCCCATTCGCTGCTTCACCGCTCACCGATAAGCCAAGCTTCTCCCATTCAATCATTGAGCGAATTCCGAACCTCACGATATATTCATCTTCCACAATCACAACACGAAACATGCTCTTCACCTACTTCATTTCTGGAAGTCGGATACGAATATGTGTACCCGCTCCAGGTTCACTTTGAATGTCTAAACCATAAGGCTTCCCACAAATGAGTTTAATTCGTTCATCCACATTCGCTAAGCCAATCCCGCTTACTTTATCAACGGAGGGAGCCACATGTCGATTAAGGCTTTGAACAAGGCTAGCATCCATGCCACGCCCATTATCCACGACCTCGAAGCGTACTCCACCTTCCGGAAGGAGGCCACACCGAATATGGATTTCACCTGTTTCTCTATCTGTAAAAGCATGAAGAATGGCATTCTCTACAATGGGTTGTAGGATCAGCTTCGGTGTACGATACGTACGCACTTCTTCGTCCAGATGAACGAACGTCTCGATATTAAAGTTGAATCGGAACTTTTGAATACCCAGATAGCACTGCACATGCTCGATTTCTTCTTCGATGGTTACCGTCTCTTCGCCTTTACCTAAGCTAATCCGCAACAATCGGGAAAGGAGACTGACCATTTCAGCCGCATGATTAGCTTTCTGCAGGAGCGCCGTCCATTTAATAATATCCAGTGTATTATACAGGAAATGCGGATTAATTTGCGCTTGCAAAGCCTTCAATTCCGCTACTCGCTTATGGTTTTGTTCCTCATACACCGTTTCCAAGAGACCATCAATCCGTGTAACCATGTAGTTAAAGTTTTCGCCCAAAATATCGAATTCATCATTGCGACGCTTGGCTTTGAAACGGACGGTAAGATCACCGGACATGACTTGACGCATCAATCGAATCATTTTCAGAATCGGCTTGGAGATTGAATTTGCCAGCAAGATTGCCGTCAAAATGGAAAATAAGATACAAATGAAAGCGATCACCAAAATAATTTGCAGCAACCGATTCGAATCTTTGTACAGCGATGCCTCCGAAATGACATTGACGACGATCCAGTCGTTTGTATGCAGCTTTTTATAATTCACAATCAATCTTTCACCTTGATATTTCAGTGGAAACACGGATTCGTCCATCGCCCCACGAAACATTTCTGTGTACCCGTCTTCGCCTAGCACTTCTTTCACACTTTTCCCCAATACACGACTGTCTGGGAAAGAGATGATGTGTCCTGAACCATCAATAACGAAACTAGCTATATCCATATTACTCTTGGTCGTTCGAGCACCGATTTCTTTCAGCACATCCTCGCGGATGTCCAGTACAGCAATGATCCCAACAGGACTATCGTCCGACATTTTGTATATTTGCTTGGCGAGTGAGAAGACGTGAACATTTTGCGTGTTTAGACTGTCCACGTAAGTTCCCAAACGCGTGGAAAACCACCGAAAATTGCTCCCATCCTCCAAGGTCTGCAGGAATGGGGATACCTTATCCAAAGACCGATCATTCCATCTATAAATACCTTTGATAAAATGCTGCGGTGAAAGGAAAGAAATCGATTGTATATCCTGATTAATCGCAATAATCGTCGATAGCTTCGTAGTCAAGGATAGACTATCTAGATCATATTGATCAGGATCTGTGCGATCCAATGTGCGCAGCATGGTGACAATATCGTTGTTATTGACGACCTGCATCATCATATCTTTATAGATGCCTAATCTCGTGTCGATATTCTCTGCGGTCTGCTTCAAAAGTTGTTCCGAGTATTCCGTTACTTTATTGTTAATCGTTGACTTCGATATCGAATACGAAATAAACCCCAAAGCAAGCAGGGGCGTTAGCGAAAAAAGGAACAGCAACAGCATCCACTTATAGCGAATGCTGCTCGTCCATGTATACATCCATGAAGGAATTCGTTTGTGGCGTTGTTGCGTCGCAACATCTGATGCTTGGGTCATCGTTGTAGCAACCCTTTCCGGGACGAGAATCGACATGCCGTCATGCTGCGAAATTAACCTTTTATCCCTGACATTGCCACCCCTTGCACAATTTGACGCTGCAGGACAGCAAACACCAGAATCGTTGGAATTGCTGCAATGGCACTTGCTGCCATGATCAGATTTAAGGACATCGTATTATTCGACAAAAATGTCGGTAGTCCTGCTGATAAGATCATGTTCTCTTGCGAGGTAATGGATAAATACGGCCACAAGAAATTGTTCCACGATAAAATAAAGTAGAAAATCCCGACAGAGAACATGGCAGATCGAGTAAGCGGGAGACAAATACGATACCATAATCCGAAATTTCTACAACCATCGATTTGTGCTGCCTCGATATAATCCTTCGGGACGCCGTCCATGAACTGCTTCAAGAGCAGGATGCCGATTGGATTCGTGAGCCCAGGTAGAATAATCGCCCACATGTTATCGATCAGCTTCAGATGAAGCGTCGTCTCGTAAAGTGGGATTAGAATTGCTTCCGTAGGAATCAACAAGCCCGAAACGATGACCAGATAGAACAAACCTCTGGACTTGAAAGGCAGCTTCGAAAAGGAGAAAGCCGCTAAGGAGCTGAAGATGAGTGAAATAAGGGTTGTCAGCACTCCGATAACTGCGCTATTCCACGTCCATCGCAAAATCTGCGAATCTTTGATCACCTTCGTATAATTATGCAGATGCAAATCCGAGAGATTCACCCAGTCACTTAGCCCGGAGACATTTACGCCGTCCGGTTTCAAAGAAACAATTAGCATCCAAATCAATGGAAACATAAATAAGAGGGCCAGTATCACGGCGATGATGTTAATTGCGATTCCTTTCATTATTCAACCTCCGTCAATCTTTTCTGTCTGTTAATTTGAACTGTACAACGGCGAGGATCAACATGATGACACAGAATACGATGGATTGAGCCGAAGCAAGCCCGAACATATCCTTTTTGAACCCCGTAACATAAATGTAGCGAATCATGGTATTCGTGGAGTCCCCTGGACCTCCGCCGGTCATAATCTGTACTTGCCCAAACAACTTTAAACACGAGATAATTTGATAAAAAACTTGTATTTGCATGACTCTCGACAAACCTGGGAGCGTAATATGAATGAATTGCTTCCAAGCGCCAGCGCCATCTATTTTCGCAGCTTCATAATGATCCGTCGGAATTTCTTGTAAGCCAGCTAGGAACAATACCATGACGAAGCCTACTGACCACCAATCGGTTGTAATCGTAATCGCCCACCAAGCGAAATGCTTATCCGTCAGCCAGTGAATGTCACCAGGTAAACCAATGAGTTTCAAGAACGCGTTAATCGGGCCATACTTTGAGTCGAACAGTCGGAGCCATATGAAACTGATGACCGAGACAGACAGTACATAAGGTAGGAAAAACATGGAACGAATGAGCGTTCGAAAGCGGAGATTCTGATTAATCAGCAAGGCTAAAATAAGGCCTAGGACGATAATAGTCGGGGTACAAATGATGACAAAGTAAATCGAGTGCCACACATATAGATAGAAATTAGAATCACTGAAAATCTTTTTATAATTCGCAAAACCAACATACTTCTGCATCCCCTGAATGCCCCAAACGTGCAAGCTCATCCAAGCACCTCGACCTACAGGCCACAGATAGAAGATGGCAAAAGGGATCAGAAACGGCAGCAGATATAGCAGCGCCTTCATTTCCAAAGCTATTCGTAACGGTTTACGTTCGCGGAGGACCCAAGTCCGATCACGCTCACTTACTTTTGTCTCCATTGGCTCTTCTCCTTGTTTCTTTCTATAAAGTTCGGGTGGAGCCCCGTTAACTTGCGCGGAAGCTTCACCCGATTCAAGCGGACGATTAATTGGTCAAAATATCATTGATTTGCTTATCTAAGCTTTTCAAGCCGTCTTCCGGTGATTGCTTACCGAACAGAATGTTCTGTAAGGACTCTGAAACCGTTGTGATAATCGTTGTGTATTTATCTGTTTTCGGTGCGAATTTCACGGTTTTCTGAGCTTCGATAAAGAAATTACGGTATGGCAGCTTTTTATACTCATCACTTGTCGTTACTGCGCTGTTCGCTGGAACGTGTCCGGCTTGACCCCACGTTTTGCCACCTATCTCGGAGAAGTACTTCATGAATTTCGCGGATGCTTCTTGTTTCTCCGTTGTTACATAAGACGGGACGACGAGCAAATGGGAGCTTCCCCAGTGCGTTTGGCTACCGAAAATCGCAGGCAGCGGCAGCGCACCAATATTCAAAGCTTTATCGTTTAGTAATAGTCCCGCTTCCCACACGCCTCCGAACCATAGGGCTGCTTTCCCGCTGTGGAAGGAATCCCAAGGCGTTTTATCATTGAGATCGCTGTATTTGTTTTTGTACAAATCCATATAGAACTTAAGGACATTCAATGCTTTCTCATTGTTAATCGCGGATTTCGTCATATCCCCATTCAAGATATCGCCGCCTGCTTCATAGTACAAATTCAGGAATGGCTCTTGGAAATATGGTGTATTCACGGCTAACGCCTGCACACCAGGTACTTTCGCTTGAATTTGCGCTAATGTTTTCTTAAAGCCATCTGGCGTCAAATCTCCAAGCTTCGGCGTGCCATCGTCGTTCAGCAGCTCAGCTTTCTTAAGCAAATCCTTGTTGTAATAGAACATATGGAAATGTGTATCTAACGGTACGGCGTAAGGCTTTCCGTCATAGGAAACGCTTTTGATATTGGAATCTGACACTTGTTTCAGATCAAAACCAACCTTGCTGGCCAGCCCATCAAGCGGTAGAATTTGCTTGGCTTTGACGAAGGGAGATATCCGATCCACGTGAGCTACAGCTACATCTGGCCCCTTCGAAGAAGAAAGCGCTGTGCTTAGTTTCGCATAGTACTCATTCGATTCTAGGCGCAGCTGTTTCACGATGACTTCCTTTTGGGAATCGTTATAGCCTTTAACAATTTGATCTACGAAATCTCCTTCGCCACCGCCAAACATATTCCAAAAAGTAATCTCCACTGGATTCGCTGCTTTGGTTGTCTCTACGGCTTTCGTTGTCTCCGCAGCTGCCGTCGTTGTGGTTTTGGTATCGCTTTCTTTTGTGCTCGAGCAGCCTGTCGCTACCATAGCAAGCGCAATACTTGCGGTAAGTAAACTTGTTAATTTCTTTTTCATTGTGATGAACAACCCTCTCTCATTCGGTTTATGTTAGAAGCGAAAGCCCTTTCACTCAGATGTAAGGGCTTTCCTTGGTTCTAACTTTACAAGGAATCGCTCCGCGTCTAAACCGATAAAACCGTCAACTTTAGGGAACAAACGTAAGAACTCCGCAGACTGCATTTTGGTAACAAGGTGACGATATTACGATTGGAGGGGTGAATCGTACGTTGGATGCGGATGTGTGGCATGATGCGGGAGGGGGTTGGGTTGGGTTGGGTTGGGTTGCCGCCTAGCGAGCGACGTTTAACTGGAAAACATACAGCTAATTCGAGTGAAAAGGACGAATATTTGATAATAAATGGAAAACATACAGGTAATTTTCTCGGAATGACTCCAATTATCGAAATTCGAAGAAATTAGCTGGAGGAAATCCAGTTATTCCGTAAATGAGCCCAAATCGGGCAAATTTAGATACAGAAAATCCAGTTATTTCGTCGGATGGCTGCTGCAACTAACTCTAACTACGTCTACTTTTACTATTTTCACTACCCTTCACCACCCTTATACTACTTTTATCTACTACTACAACTGTCTACTCCTCCATCTCATTCACCTTCTCCATACTCCCCATCAACTCAACTCATCTCTTCCCTAACCTTAACTTGAACTAACTAGATCTACTCAACAGCAATGTCAATTTATGAAGAACTCTATTCCAAATGTTAGTGTGCTGCATCTCTAGTGGTCTGGTAGATTTAAATATATTGTTCCAATAAGTTTAGTTATATAATAGAACAGACTATATAAAGACTACTTTGGCTAGTCAGATCATCTTATGGTCAATAAAGAAGAAAAAGTGCCTAGTCGGGACTGTAACCCGCTATTCGAATAAACGCGTTATCTCGGCACTTTAATAATCGCATGCAAAGAATATTCAAATGTGAAACTCAAGGAGGAATACTCATGTCGACCAAGCCCAAAATACTCGTTACCCACAAATTACCGGAAACCGTTCAGGATTATTTAAACCTCCATGCTGATTGTACGTTCTGGAATGAGGAAGGCAGTATGCCTCGGAGTGTCATCTTAGAAAAAGTCTCGGATGCGGAGGGAATTCTTGGAGGAACAATTGACGAGGAACTGTTAAGCTTCGCACCACGACTTCGTGTAGCGAGTACCTCTTCAGTTGGGTACAATCATTTTGATCTAGATGCAATGAGAGCCCACGGTGTAATTGGTACGCATACACCGTATGTGCTGGACAGCACCGTAGCCGATCTCGTTCTTGCGTTGATGCTAAGTGCAGGACGAAGAATTGCAGAACTGGACGCTTATGTGAAACAGGGGAAATGGCAAAAGGGTACGAGCGGTACCGAATTATTCGGTGTGGATGTTCATCATTCGACGCTCGGTATTATTGGCATGGGACGGATTGGCGAAGCGATTGCCCAGCGGGCTGTGTTTGGCTTCGATATGAACCTGCTGTATCACAGTCGCAGTCCAAAAAAAGAAATAGACGAGCGCTTCAATGCCCGCTTCTGCGAGCTGGATGAGTTACTACGTGAGTCCGACTACATCGTTGTGATGACGCCTTTAACTCCAGAGACGAAACATCTGATTGGCGAGGAGCAGTTTAATCTAATGAAGTCATCAGCCATCTTCATTAATGCATCTCGAGGAGCAACCGTAGACGAACAAGCGCTGATTAAGGCGCTTCAGCAAGGAAAAATTCGAGGAGCCGGTCTGGATGTTTTCGATATCGAGCCAACTCCTGTGGATAATCCGTTGTTGCATATGCCGAATGTGGTCACTTTACCTCATATCGGCTCGGCGACGGCAAGAACTCGTAATGACATGGCTGAACTTGCAGCCAAGAATCTTGTGGAAGCTCTGAACGGTGGTCGGGCCTACGTTGTGCAGGAACTAAAGGATTTGGTTCCGAATTAACATATAGTTAAGTAGGACCTGAGGCTCTGCCTCAGGTCCTTGGTATTAACTTAATGTTGCTAGGTAATCAGGCGAGCATATTCCCAAAACAAGAGAGTATCGCGAAAAGAGATTAGTTGATTTTCTAACGGACGTGACAGCCTCTATTATCTGAAAATGAGGCGTTTTTGATTTTTAACGGACACCAGAGGCGTTATTGACTTATTTTCGTGCCAACATGTGTGACAAGAGACTGAATAGCAGTCATGGTGGCCGTTACATTTGGAATTCCTGCTTTTTTCATCAAATAAGAGCTCTCCTGTCCATTAAGCAGATTCCACAACTCCGCCTGACTTCCTATACGCCGTTCATTCTCCGTATCCCCACTATCCCCTGCACTCAGGAACAAGCAAGTTAGTTCATCGATATATTGTCGAAACTCACACTATTCCCGAAGCCACCACGTACCCCGATCGTCCCACTTACAAATGTTGTATCGGTAAAGTTAATTTTTGGCGTGGCCATATCGCCTACGTACACCTTCATATTCCCTTCATTGACTACGATCTTCATGTGATACCAGGTGTTCGTGCTGATCGTTGTACTGACAAGCCCCAGTTGCTTCCAGTTATTGTTAAAACGACCTAACCACACTTGCCCCGCCGAATCAATCCCCGCTGCATACCCTTTCAAACTATCCGTCCCCGTCGTTGGATTCGTCACATTAAAAATAAGACTGCCCTGTCCCGTGTTGTTAAGCTTAATATCACCTTCAAGGGTATAATTGCGTTTGGATGGATAAGGGGTAAGTATCGATTTATCTCCGCTCGCAGAAGTTACATTGTAGGTTCCCCCACTAATTGTCCAAGTTCCTCCATAACGAACCCACCCCGTATCATTGGATGCAAAATCATTCGAATACGTACCCAACAACGTGCCAAACTTCACCTGCACATTATGACCACCGCCAGTTCGGTTAACCGAATCAATGAATGCAATTTCGTTTGAAGCTGTTTGATACATAGCGGACCAGAACGAGTTGCCAAAAGCTGTCGTATCATTGGTATACCAGGAATTGCCGTAATCATTGGAGATGGAAAGCACATTGGCGTTCGACGTGAGTAGAACTCTGCCATCCGTCAGTGAAAGCAGATAAGGACCACCTTGTTGACTTGGTACTTGCGTGCCGATACCGCTTGCCCACGTTTTGCCATCACTGCTTTTCTTCGTGAACACATTACAGCTTTGCGTACCACAAACCTCAAAGGTCACGATATACTGGCCATTGTTCATTTTTTGCCATACCGGCATACCAGGCCGTGCTGCTGCATTGCTTGGATCCCAAGCAACATAAATCTCACTTCCCCAACTAGCGCCGCCGTTCGTAGAAAGCTTCTCCGAAATAATTTGACTATACGATGGACTCTCCGTCACATGCTTTTCGTTCGCATACATCACAGCCAGCGTGCCGTCGCTCAAAATTTGCATATGCGGCTCGTACACGCCTTTATCTGGATTGCCCAGTGTACCAGGAGCACCCGTTTTCTCATCGATGGTACTTAGATAGCTCCAATTTGTGCCACCGTTCGTACTTTTGTACACTTTTAACTGATAAGATTCCTGCCAACGCACCGATCTCATCGCCAACAAAATATCACCATTCGCCAACTGCGCGAATTGACCGTTATCCAGATCACGTCCATCTTCCCATAGCGTTGCCGCTAAAGACCACGTACGACAATTATCTGTGCTGAGGAATACCTGTAATCGCGTACCCCCCAGGATACTTTGGTATAACCGTTATTATCATATATGGCTGCAACTGCTAACCAGTTCCCATTGGCAAGCTTGATCATACGCGGGTATTCCGAACCGAAAGTACCTGGACTAATCCCACGTACGTCCGTTCCGGCATCTGTAAACGTATTGATATTCGTGATCGTGACGGAAGCCCCCCAAGTGATCGGCCCATTCGCAGCAAACGCTGGAAGTACGCCGAATATCATCATAATACAGGCCAGACTGAGTATCAAAGCTAAGCTCTTTTTGAACATATCATTTCCCTCCAATAGTGTAAGTAATTACGACCATTTGATTATCTGGCGGTCTTTGCAAGGTGTCCCTCCCCCTGACCATGAGATCCACAACGAAATGTAAGGGCTTACCTTTTGAAGTATACCGATTCTTCACGAGCATCAACACCTACAATCTGACGGACTAAGGTGACAAATGTTACGATTTTATTCCTATTCAGTGACACCGATCTACCCACGTGGAGTACAAAGTTACGATGGCTTCAAATTAGCGTTCCATAGCAGCAAATAGCGCACTGTTGTTCCGCTTCGTCAAACCAAGCAGAACAACAGTGCGCTATAAGTTACACTTTATAGGTAAATCGGGTCACTATCCCTCCCGCAATCCTGCGTCCAACCGCTCAAAGGCCAGCTTCAGCTTATCCTTCGGAATTTGCGCGAAAGCATCGCCAATACTTATCTCGAATGAACAGATCCCCTCACCGGACTCACGTAGATAATGGATCAGCCCTACATCCGTTTCCGCATACAACCCAACTAGGATCGGCTCGAGCTTCTCTTTGGGCATCGCTAGATGAACGTGAAACATATTCGTAACGGGTACTCGCGGCAAGGTAGTCACGAGCGGACAGCTATTAAACAGCGCCGCAAGCGCCACCGCTTCTTCATAGTATTGACCCATCTTCGGCTCACGTTGCTTGAAATAGTAGCTCGCGCTAAGGTAATACGGATACAGGCTGATCAAATCGCCGCCATGCCGCCTTTTCCACACCTTCGATTTCGCCGTAAACGCCTCATCCCCAGCCAGAATCGCACCTGCAATACCGCCAATCCCTTTGTAGAAGGAGATGTACACACTATCGAAAAGCGCACACAGCTCTACCGCAGACTTCTGATAAAAAGGCAGTACTTCGTACAATCTCGCACCATCCAGATGAAGTTTGATTCCATGAGCACGACAATATGCCGAAATCGCAACGAGCTCCTCGAAAGGCGGCAGATCACCACCAATTTCACGCTGAGGTAGCTCAATCAAGAGACATGCGATTTCTTCTTTGAGCTCAAGAATCTCATCCAGTTGAATTAAACGATCCTTCTCGCCGAGCAAAATCGATTCAATCTGGTGCAGCTCCTTCAAGCCATCCTCTTCATGGATTTCCAAATGACTTAACGGATGATACGCAACCTTGCGGATTCCCTTCTCATCACACCAAATTCGTAGGGCAATCTGCTGCGCCATCGTCCCGCTAGGGAAGAACACAGCCTTCTCTTTACCAAGATAAGCGGCCATCTCCGCCTGAAAGCTCTCTATACTTTCGCCAGTTCCATAAATATCACTCTCAAGCTTGCCGTCCAGTCCATCTAAGGCCTCTTTTAAAATTTGAATATTTCTGCGGCCGTGCCCACCTAGGGGATACGAGGTTTGGCGAAAGGCTGCTGCTAGTGGAGATAATGTACTACTCATGTGGATCGTGCTCCTTTGTTTTTGCCATCTGCTTAGAGATCTTTGATGTCGTTTGGATTATAATGAAATTAATGAAGAAATCCCCTTGTGAAAAGGAGCATCCCCATGAATGAAATCCTGATTGGTTCTAAGGATCAGTTTACTGCATACCCGTCCGAAGTGAAAGTGAATGGCAAGCGATTCTTTCTAACAGAAACTGATGGTGCCTATACGTTGCTCTCCAGTCGATGCCCACACGCCGGTTATGCAGTCGAACTTGAGAATGGCGAATTGGAATGTCCGCTGCATGGCTGGACTTTTGAAGCGCACACAGGCCGTTGCCACAATGTTCCTAATGCAAGGCTTCAACCCTTTGATGTCATCGAAAAAGAAGGTCTTCTATTCGCATTGATGGACCTGTCTTAACTGTATATTTTACCAATGGACAAGCTATACTATGGGCTGTTATTATCACCTGTTGCCGGCTATCACTGCTTGCTCTCATTCCCTATTCCAAAAGACACCCTTCTGCCTCCAGGGCTTAAGGGCTTTTTGTCATCCACAAATAAAAAAAAACAAGACCTATATCAAACGTTCTGGTACGATGCTTCATTTACCGAATCGATTTTTAGCATTGCTTTAATATCCTGCAATGGTGGTTGACCAAACAGCATTCGGTATTCCCGATTGCATTCTGACGGACTTTCGTAGCCTACAGTTAATCAGCCGTAGTTGCCCCTCCATCTTCGTTGGGCTTGTTCGCTGGTTTCGTATTGAAAGATATCTTGTCCAAGATAACGATTCTTTGTCCCTTGGAGAATTAGACAAAAGGAAGAAGTCAATGCATCTTGACTCCACAATGCATCGTGACTGCATCTGACAATGAACAAGAACGCTACCAGGCTTGGCGTCAGTTATTCTTCCTGAACTAGATTGGGTAACTTTTAAAATTATAACAACATTTTACAATTATTAAGCTTTGTGGAATTATCATATTGCTTAAATTGATGCTCAAATTTTATTTCAAAAGACAAATTGAGATAAGCATATAAACAAATTATCACCTTCCATAATATTATCGAAATGCTACAATTAATTTAACAAAATCAAATTTAGGAGGCACTCATATTGTCCAAAATCAAGGTTGCCATCATTGGATGCGGTTCGATTGCTAATGCTGCACATATCAAATCATATCTGGCCAATCCAAACGCCGAGATTATGTATTTCTGCGATCTCATTCAGGAACGTGCTGATCAAGCTGTGATAAACAGCGGCTGTGGAAAAGCAATTACTGATTACCATATCGCGCTGAATGATCCAGAGATTGAAGCAGTATCTATCTGTACACCGAATCATGTTCATGCGGCTATCTCCATCGAGTGCTTGCGCGCAGGTAAGCATGTGCTTTGCGAGAAGCCAGCTGCACGTACTTATGCCGAAGCACTAGAGATGCAGAAGGTCCAGCATGAGACAGGACTTGTATTAAACATCGGTGTTGTGAATCGTTTCAATACAGGAGTTAATTTGATCAAGAAAATGATCGCGAACGGCGAGCTTGGCGAATTATATCATGTATATGTCAGTTTTCGCTCCCAGCGTTCAATTCCGGGACTAGGTGGCGCATTCACCACCAAAGCTATTGCAGGGGGCGGCGCTTTAATCGATTGGGGTGTCCATTTCCTCGATATCGTCATGTACTGCTCTGGTGATCCGATTCCTAAAACAGTTTCCGGTCAAACTTACAGCAAATTGGGCTTAGACATACCAAATTATTCATATCTGAATATGTGGGCTGGTCCCCCGAATTATTCCGGTACCTATGATGTGGATGACTTCGTTACAGCAATGATTAGAACTAAGGGTCCGACGATTACGTTAAACGGTGCTTGGGCGCAAAATATCGGTGTAGATGAGATGTACATCGACTTTCTAGGGGATAAAGCCGGAATTCGATTGCAATATGGTAATGATTTTAAAGTTTATGGGGCAAAAGATGGCATATTGCTGGAAACATCACCTTCCTTTAAGTCCGTAGATATGTTCCAAAACGAGATCGACTCGTTCCTCGACTGTATACGTACCGGCGAGAAGTTGCCTTCCCATATTGATACAGTGATCCTTTCTTCCCGTATCATCCAAGGCATTTACGATTCATCCGAATTAGAAAGAGAGATTGCATTGTAGCTCAACAGAGGAGGATGAAAATGAAAAGAATTGGTTTTATCGACTATTATCTCGATGAATGGCATGCGAACAATTACCCTGGATGGATCGAAGAGTCATCAGGTGGAACCATGAAAGTAACTTGCGCATATGGCAAAACGGATGCACCCTTTGGAAAGGACAATTTTTCCTGGTGCCACGACATGGGTATTGAACAGATGCTCACAATTGAAGCGGTTGTCGCCAACAGCGATTATCTAGTCGTACTGGCGCCTGATCATCCAGATTTCCATGAAGAATTGGCGTTTATCCCCTTAAAGTCTGGCAAACCAACATTCGTAGATAAAACCTTTGCCCCCGATCGTCAGACAGCTATCACTCTTTACGAATTGGCAGCGAAACACGGCACGCCGCTCTATTCTTCCTCTGCATTGCGATTCGCTCCTGAATATGCGAAATTCCGCGGCACAGAAATAAATACAATATATAGTTATGGTTCAGGTAAATATGCCAACTACGCCGTCCATCAGATGGAACCAATCGTATCTCTGATGGGTGTCCAAGCTGAGCGAATTATGTCCATTGGAACGAAATTGGCACCTGCCTTATTAATTAGTTACCCAAACGAACGACAAGCTACAATGCACCTTGTACAGGAAAGTCCATTTCTTCTTACTTTACAATTTGAGAATAGTCATTCTGCGAGACTTGAAGCGAAAGCGGATTTCTTTGCTCAATTCATCGATAATCTGGTACAATTTTTCCATACTGGTATATCCACGGTTACACCAGAGGAGACTATTTCAGTCATTACTTTGATCGAATATGGTCGTAAGGCTATGCAAACACCTTATCAGTGGATCGAGTTACCAGGTAATTTAACCGAATAGAGGAATAGAGTATCTATGGATATGGAAGAAACGAAGCATGGTGGATGTCTGTTTCATTTCGATAACATCTTTGGAAATGGAGAAGCTGTATTCGGGGGAATCGATCTGTTCCAGATTGGGGAGATCTGTTGCGAATGCGGCTATGAAATTCCAGTGCATTATCAATATTGTTTGGAGTTAAGCTGCATTGTTTCGGGCAGCGGATATTTCTATATTAACGATAGCTGTATCCAAGTGGAGGCAGGAGATATCCTGTTCAATTCAGTCGGACATAGCCATTCCATTAAAACCGACCAAACTAACATGCTTCGCTTTGTATACATGGGATTTAAATTTAATGAACAAGTCAGCAAAGAGTTTGCCGAGATACAGGCATTTCTCCAGTCGGCTCCTTATTATTTCTCCAAAGATATGCATAATCTGCTAATTCCTTTCATGCGCAACATCGATGAATTCTATTCCCAGAAGCCCTACTCCCATTCTATGATACGAAACTACATCGAGGAAATCATCGTTTCTGCCTATCGTTCCTTTACTCAAAAGGCTGACAAAGTATTTCAATATACGCCGGAGAGATCTCCTCGCTCAGTTGGTCAGACCGTATATACTGTTATCCGTTATATTGAGAATAATATATTTGAGCTTGAAAGTATTAAGTTTCTTTCAATCCAATTAAACTATAACCCTACCTATTTGTCCCATGTGTTCAAACGCAGAACAGGCATGACCCTACAACGTTACATTAATCACAAGAAGATAGAGAAGGCACTAGAATTATTAAAATACGGTAATTTTACCATTAAACAAGTATCCGAAAAACTTGGTTATGAAACTATCCAATCGTTTAGCAAAGCGTTCTCACGCATAATGGGCTATCCCCCTTCTCTATACGTGGTTAATCAGCGTAAACAGTAAAACGGTGTAATCGGAATCTGAAAGGTAGAGGATATTTTAATGAATAACATTATGCAGGCTGATGTAATCATCATCGGAGGCGGAACCGGCGGTTGTGCAGCAGCGCTCGCTTCCGCCAAATGTGGTCAATCCGTCATCATGACAGAAGAAACGGATTGGATCGGAGGTCAGTTAACTAGTCAAGCAGTCCCTCCTGATGAGCATCCTTGGATCGAACAATTCGGTTCTACTCGTAGTTACAGGCAGTTTCGAGAGGGTGTGCGCGATTATTATCGCAATCATCTCCCACTAACTCCAGAAGCAAGAGAAGATCTGAAGTTAAACCCCGGAAACGGTGGTGTAAGTCAATTATGTCATGAACCCCGCGCAGCTCTTGCGGTAATTCAGCAGATGCTTGCACCTTTCATTCATAGTGGCAGATTGCTCGTTCTTGCTAACCATCGCGTTGAACATGTACATACGGACGGAGATGACGTTGTTGCAGCTATAGTTCGCAACCTAAGATCTAATGAACTTATTGAGCTCTCTGCACCTTACTTTATAGACGCTACTGACTGCGGGGATGTCCTGCCGCTTGCAGGTGTGGAATATGTTACAGGGGCGGAATCTAAAGCTCAGACAGGTGAGCCCCATGCACTTGAAGGTGAAGCAGACCCAATGGATATGCAAGGCTTCACCTATTGCTTTGCCATGGATTATAAAGAAGGCGAAGATCACACTATTGAACGACCAGCCAACTATTCTTTTTGGCAGGCTTATAAGGCTAGCTTCTGGCCGGACAAACTGCTTAGCTGGAGTGGTGTTCATCCACCAACGTTAAAAACGGTACAATATGAGTTATTTCCTGGGAACGGGCGATTTTCGTTATTCCATTACAGACAAATTGTCGATAAGAACAATTTTCTGCCAGGTACATTCGACAGCAATGTCACCCTTGTGAATTGGCCGCAGAACGATTATTGGCTTGGATCCGTGATCGATGTTAGTGATAAAGAGCGAATGGAGCATTTGGAAGATGCCAAGCAGCTTAGCTTATCCCTTTTATACTGGTTGCAAACCGAAGCGCCGAGACCTGATGGGGGACATGGTTACCCTGGCTTACGCTTACGCAAAGACATTCTGGGTACAGAAGATGGTTTGGCAAAATATCCGTATATTCGCGAATCCCGCAGAATTAAAGCTGAGTTTACCGTAGTGGAGCAGCACATCGCAGCAGAATGCAGACCTGATGGCAAAGCCGAGACCTTCTTCGATTCAGTCGGTGTTGGCTGTTATCGCATTGATTTGCACCCAAGTACGGCGAACCGCCATTATATCGACATTTCTTCTCTGCCATTCCAGATTCCCCTCGGAAGTTTAATCCCTATTCGAGTAAACAACCTACTGCCAGCTTGTAAGAACTTGGGCGTTACACACATTACGAACGGTTGTTACAGATTACATCCTGTCGAATGGAACATTGGCGAAGTTTCCGGATATTTGGTCGCCTACTGTCTGGATCACGGAATAAAGCCCCGTGAAGTGCGGAACGTACCCGAACATTTAAAGCAATTCCAGCAAATGCTTGTAAATGAAGGTATCGAATTGGAATGGCCAACTATCCATGCTGTATAAAGTATTCCTATCTGTACATGCGGTGGTGGAAGTTAAAAGACCCGCAAATTAATTAAGGCATCTTTTGCACAATTTATATGTGCCAAAGATGCCTGTTTGTTAGTTAGAACAACAAACGATTAACTAGGCGTTACAGAAAATGCCCCGCCATTTATACGGTTGCCTGCTCCAAAAACAGTGGAAGTATGCAGATCTCTGATCCCATTCACACTCCCCCCCTGATAGCAATCATTATTAGTGACAAAATTCGCGCTGCCTGTCCCTTCTAGAGAGATCCCATACGCTGACTTGTTCGTCAAATTTCCTCTGCGGCAAACATTGCCTTGTATAGAGGAATTCGTACAACTGTTCAAATAGATATTACAGTAGGTAGCGTTCGAAAGCTGCCCATTGCCCACGCAGTAATTATTGACCGCTACATAATTAGTTCCGCCACTAACATGTATACCGTTCTTGAGATTGAATTCGACGATGTTATCACTGATTATGTTGTCACTGGAACCATTCGACGAAACGATACCCGAATTATTATAATTTACTTTATTATTAGAGACGATATTATGCCCTGCCTCATACAAGTAGATGCCTATATTAGAATTGTGATCACATTGATTGCCTGTAACTTGATTATTGAAAGAGCCAGCAACCATTACTCCATATAGTGTGTTTTGATCTGTTGTATTATTGGTAATAACATTGTTGTCCCCATTCCTAATAGAAAGATAAGAAGAGGAGGCACCAACATAAATCCCTGTATTATTTCCACTACATTGATTTTCCGAAACTGTAACATAATTGCAATTCAATACCATAATCGCATTGTTAGTTGTATGTCCGATGAACGTATTCCCAATAATCGACCCGTGTGCATTCAAAAAGGTGGAAATCCCTCTGCCGCCATTACCGACAAAAGTATTGCTGCTGAAAATAAAGTACGTCGCTGATTTATTTAACTGGATGCCATCCCCCGTATTATTGATAAACTCGCAACCGACAATTTTAATATTTTTATTTTCCATGTTGAGCTCAGCCTCGAAATCAATGCCCGATTGGGGAGCTGTACCGTTCGTGTTTCTAAAGCTGCTGCCGCCAATGTAAATACCGTCTACAGCAAGACTGCTCATTCCTTGACGTCGATTATTGTCACATGTGACTCCCATGATCTTAATATTTGAGGATGGCGCAGTTGTCGCAATACCTTGACTAATGAAGATGCCGTCCCCCCAACAGTTTTTGACAATGACATCCTCGATCGTTACGTTCTTCGCCCCGTTCAGGCAGATTCCATAGCCCCATTCACCACCTACGCCTGTATGGGTGCTGCGATCACCTTCAATTGTGCCACCTGATATTCTCACATGAGAGCGATCCTGAATGCGAATAATCGTTGAAGAATCTGAAGCATTTGTAATCATTTTAATCACAGCTTTCGGAGATAGCTGAAAATGCGTGTGGTCTGGAATGTCCAGTCCACGGTTAGGCTTATCGCGGTAAGCCCAGGTCACTACACCGTCTATGATATAAGTGCCCTCAGGTACATATACCGTGCCTACTCCAGCATACAAAGCCGCTTGCATCGCAGCTGTATCATCCGTTACTCCGTCCCCCTTCGCATTAAACCACTTCACATTTACACAGTTCTCTTCCATAATTCGTTTAAAGCGAGCTCCCGATGAGGATACGATCACGGTTCCTGTATTATCCACAGAACTTGTGTCTGTAGGCGTATAATAAAAATATCCTTCCTTTTCATCATCCAAAACAAAATAAATCGTCAGCGCGCTTGGACTCGTCGTCAGCCTTAAATCAGCAATCGTGACCATTTCCACACTCCCCACTGCAGCATGCGCAACGCCTATGGTTCCCTTAAAAGGCAGCAAGCTGCCTAACGTTAGTGCAGCTCCCGCTGCACCTAGTGAGGCAAGTAATTTCCGCCTGCTAATAAATCCCCCGCTTTTAGATAGAACGCTTTCATTTCCATCGATAATAATAGTTTTTTCCTCGTTCATTCCCTTGGCCTCCTTTGATGTTTCATCTATTATAAAAGAGCCGCCCCACCTCATTAAGTATGGAGCGGCTTTCCTGTACAAATATTTTCTACTTTCTTCAAAGCAAGCTAGTTCTTCGTGATAAGATGAATCGGGCCAAAATCAGATGAGTTCCAGACGGAACCGCCTCCCCAGCCATACAAACCTTTTGTTCCATGATAATTTCTAAAGAAGAAACCCATTAATGTATCTGTTTCATTAATATCTACACCTATACTGGAGAATGGTATCACTTGAATACTGTTCCAACGATCTGTTCCAATATTGGCATTCGTTTCAAATAATGTCCCAGGTGAAGGAATCACGCCTTTCTTATAAGCAAACTGAACAGATTTTGGATTAGTAAAGAAAGCGTAATAATCTCCTTGAATATCCCCTGTGATGTAGGTTTCCACAGAATCATCCGCACCACTGCTCCACCAAGAGCCAGGTGCACTGTCACTTACAATCATTTTCGATAAATCACTATCATAATTCTCATAGCCAACGTACAGGTTCTCGTCGTCCCACAGTAAATGTACCTTCGTTTCCGCTGACACTTGTTCCATGGTTTTCATCACCTTAAAGTCATTAAACGGCTCAGCATTTGTCCAAGGTCCCTTGCTAAAATCGAGAGTTTGTAGGATTTCTGCTTTACTTGCTGTCGTTTTGACTGCATTCGCTGATAGCACTGGACGATCTCCAATTAAATAGGTCATCACTTCAAAAGTCTTTTTAATCGGTTCAATTCGTCCCCTTTCCATCTCATTAGCAAGTAGCCATGCTTCATTCAGAGCGCTTTGTGCAGCATCCTTAATGCCCGCTTTCATAATATAGTTCCCTATTAATTGACTCTCACCGGAATAGAAGTTAATTACCTGTTGATCATGATTCCAGCCTTGCTTGATTAGATCATAGTACTTTTTCATTGGAATTGCTGCATTACCATAAGCCTTTGTCATAAATTCGTTCGTCAGCTTCTCCAAGTCGGCATCTGGATTCCAAAACAACTTATGATATAACCAAAACTGCAGTGCGTTAACCCCCCATGATGGTGCGACACCTTTGAATCTATTCATTCCAAGCGTATCTACGATACCATAATCGACTGAACCTTCAGGAATTACGCCCATAATACCTAATTCTCTATAGTATTTCATATCTGCCTGAACCTTCTCAGCCATCGGTCTCTCATAGGCATGCGTATAACAGCAACCATAATAATTGTACATCACTATATTTTTGGTTTTCGTCGTCCATTCTTCCAGTTTAAGCTTGTAACCATAATTCGGATTATTGATGTCGTTCGAATTTAATGGCGTACGTCCATCTTCATTCGCTGGTGCCATGACAATGACAATGTTATCCTCAAGCTCCACCTTTGGAGGCACATCTGTAAAAAAATAGGCATATGTGACAATTTTCACGCCAGGATTACTTACTTTCACTTGTGCTGCCACTTTATTCAGGAATGTAAAAAATACAGTGGATTTGTAAGCCGGATCTTCTGGTTGAACGATAATACCGTCTACCGTCTCAAACGGCTGTGAGCTTAAATTACCCATATTGAAGTTATGTGTATCATTGATTCCTATGCCCACATATTCAATCGACTGAGTTTTCAGAAATTCCTTTACTCTCCCAGCGATAATGACAGGCACATCTTCATTATAAAAATTAATTTGCGTATCATTCGCAACAGGCACTGGATTCCCACTCAGATCGGTACTGTAATATTCAGGATGATCAGCGAAATACAGTGCATTCGGCAACCAGAATCCCAGATTGTGACCAAGATTAACAGCTCTGAGCCCTGTGTTTTCATACCTTTGCCATAACTGCATGTTACTTGTTTCGGCAAATTTGGCATTTAATTTGTTGCGCGCCATCAATTTCTCCGTCTCTAAATCGGAATGAATATCGCCATTTTCACCGGTACCCGTAAGATGCCATCCGCGTACGGCAAAAGGTGATTTTTCCCGGTAATTAACTTCGGTCACCTCTATCGTAGATTTCGGTTCATAGAGTGTTCCTAATTCCGTGGACCTCGTCCAGAATATATCGGCATTTTTCTCCAGAAAATCATAGACACCATTTAAAACGCCCTTGGGCTCAGCCCCTAAAATATATATCTTATTTCCAGCTTTTCTAATCGCAAATCCATCCGAATCTTTGAGGAAATCCAGGTCAGTTGCATAGCTTTCCATGAGTTGTGGATAGGATGCGGCTGTTCCTAGAATGATTTGAATACGGTCGTTATCGTCAGGAGTCAAGCTCAGTATCTTGACCTCTTCCGGGTGTACAAGCGAATCAGAATCTAAAATGTTCTCATGATCAACCTGCTGCAATGCTACATTCACTGGTGCGACTTCAACTTCACTCACCTGGACATCGTCAATCCAAAGTGTATTTGTGGGGGGAGCGACAAAAAAGTAGGTCCAGTTATAATCAGAAACACTGTTAATAGCAGGTGTATATGTCATCTCAATCCGTTGCCATCTGTCGTCTACATTAAAGGACTGTGACTTGACAACTGTTCCCCCGCCAGCAAGCCGCATCTCGTAAATCTGCATCGATACTTTTTGTCCAGCAGCCAGTCCCTTCACCCAGGCTGTCATTGTATAGTCCTTGCCCGGAACCATTTTAAGATCTGTTCGGTCTGTTCTTATGCTGCCATATGGGCGTGTACCCATATCTATTCGCAATGAACTATTGCCATTATGCTTAACTGCATTATCCAATACGGCAAAACCAGGAGGAATGTACCAACCATTCGGTAGAGTCGCATTACTCGGATTCTGGGTTTCCATTCCACCATTGTAGAGCAAATTACGGTTCATATTTACAGTTAAGGTCATTTGAGATAAAGGTTGCCCATCCAATTTAACATCTACCATAACTGTGTAGGTGCCATCTGTGACTGTCGTCGGAACAAACAACATGCTGTCCATATTTTTACTCTGATGAGCCCCAAGTTCAATTCTAGTTATGGAAGACAACGTCATAACGCTGTTATCCATTTGGGCTAAATCCAATGTGACTGGAGTATCACTTGAATTGGCAAGCTGGAATTGAACTGGATACGTTCCACTTTTCGTTACGTTCAGTTCACTCTGCTGCAGTTGTACGCTCACTGGCTCAACCTCGACCAGCGTAACGTCATCAATCCATAGCGTATTTGTAGGGGGCGCGACAAAAAAGTATGCCCAATTATAATCAGAGACACTATCAATAGCAGGTGTAAATTTCATCTCAATTCGTTGCCATGTATCATCTACTTTAAAGGACTGTGTCTTGGCAACCGTCCCCCCGCCAGCAAGCCGCATCTCGAAAATTTGCATCGATACACTTTGTCCTGCAGCCGTTCCCTTTACCCAAGCTATCATTGTATAGTCCTTGCCCGGAACCAATTTGAGATCCGTCCGATCTGTTCTTACGCTGCCATATGGGCGTGTACCCATATCAATTCGCAGCGAATGGTTGCCGCTATGCTTAACTTCTTTGTCCAATACGGCAAACCCAGGTGGAATGTACCAACCATTCGGTAACGTGGCGCTACTTGGATTCTGGATTTCCATCCCGCCATTGTAGAGCAGATTACGATTGAGATTGACTGTCAAGTTCAATGAACTTGTCTGTAGGCCATCCACTTCGACCTGGATTGGCATCGTGTAAGTTCCGTCCTGGGTTGCTTGTGAGACATACACAAGACTGCTTACTGTTCTACTCTGTCCTGCCAAAATCTCAATTCCACGTGTGTCTCCAAACGTAATAGGACCATTATTGTTATTTACTAAATCCACGCTTGCTGAAGTATTTGTGTTATTAAGAAGTTGGAACTGTACGGGATATTTGCCGCTATTCTTTATATTCAATTCTTTCTGCTGTAGCTCTACACTGACCTTACTACTGATATCCCCGACTACAATCGGCAGATCAGCACCACTAATCATCTTAATCGTATCTTGCAGTTCAGATGAAGCAAGGACTTCCAGTTTATCAGCAGAAGGGCTAATGATAATATCTGCATTAGCTATTCCCGATTTCACTATCTTTGACGATGGGCTTGGTATTGTTGTTGGTGGATTATAATTGATAAATATATTAGCTGGGGCAAAATTATTGTATATGTTGATTTGTCCTGCTGTTATGCCGCCGACACGTACATTACCAGAAATATTGGAATTAAAATTAAGCTGATTTAAGGCACCTAAAAAATTACCTATATTCACTGGCGCTCCTATCCCGTGAAAGTCGATCGTGCCATTAGATAGCATAGATTTACCCACGGTTAGACCGTTAGAGGATATTTGGTTATGCATATCGATATTACCTTTTCCATAATATGAGCCTTGAATCACTACTTTATTGAAGGTTGAAAATTGGGATTTACCGGTTACATACAAGGATTTACCGATAAGGAAGTTTGTATAGTTCCCGCTACTTGGCATAAAATCCAACGTGCTGCTCACATTACCGGCTACAGAAAGGGATGTTAATCCATTAAAGCTAATCCCCTGCCCAATAAGGTCGCCTCCAATAACGCCCTCTGCGATATTGCTTCCTCTGAAAGTAATGCTTCCCTGTGCACTCATGGTTTCATCAATCGTAAACGATCCTACACTGGAGTTAAATGTGATACTGCCTGCGGCAATTACATTCCCGTGGATGGTCAACCCAGTGATATTCCCCGTAAAAGTAATCGGTCCATTACATACAACATCCCCGTAAATAGTAAGGTTTGATGTCGCTCCTATGGTGCATGAGCTTCCACCATAGAGCACTGTAGTCCCAACAGTTGTTGGATCACCAATGGACATCGTCCCATAGACATTCGAAATTGAAATAGTGCCGGCGTATAGCTGTTGTGGCAAAGCCATACTATTGCTATTCTGTGAAATAGATTTATTTCCGACTATTACTGAACCTGGGGTCACAACGTCAAGTGGCAGAGGCTGTGTATTGAATTGCTGATTAAAGTAGCTGCTGAAGTCAGCTGCGAAATTAGGATTCATCGTGTAACCACTTGAAGGATTAGATATTTCCGCTGTCCCTGTGCCTGAACTGCCAAAAACAATATTATTCTGAAAATTCAACGGAACGGATGGTGTTAGTATTGCTGCATTAGCAGTTATATTCCAGTTTGAAAGAGTCATTAACATTGAAAGACATACTATGAAAAAAAACACGCGCTTTATTTTTCTTTTTAACATAACTTTCAGCTCCCAGTACGTAAATTGGACATACCACTTATATTGCTCGGTCACCGTATATTTGCGCTTCTTTCCATATTCCTTCCTGTGACAGCAGTACTAAGCTATTCAGGTTTCGTGCGGTTCAAATCCATAGATCGAGTGAAGGATATGTCTCTAGGTTGAAATTAGTTAAACCCAAGATCAGGAACTCCTCTTCTGAAAAAGCAATAGCCTCTCTCAGTGAAATCAAGATTGAACTCTGATCTGAGGAGGCAAGTTGGATACCGATTTATGGCAGTCTAGGTGCAAATATTCTATCTTTTTTTCACAGCAATCCCATCTATTTCGACAAGCAAATCAAAATTCAGATCACAGTAAATGGCTGTCCTGCTTGGAAATGGAACCTGGAAATATCTCCCGAAAACTTCATTGAATTCGCTATAGAGCTTACGATCTGTTAAGTACACGTTAACTTTAACTAAATCGTTCAAATCTGATCCGGCAGCAAGTAGTACTAATCGTATATTTTCCATGGTTTGAATCGTCTGACTTTCGATATCAGAACCTACAACTTCTCCTGTAATCGGATTTAAACCACCTTGACCGGATACAAATACAAGTGATTCTGTCTCGATACCGGACGAAAACGGACGATCTTGCTTTACATTAGTTATAATTTCGTTTTTCATACATTACTCCTTTTAAGTTTCTCTATTTGTCCTACCTATCCTTTTACTGATCCTAATGTGGCACCTTCCATTACTTTGCGTTGAAAAAAGATAAAGAGAATGGTTGGGGGAACCATCGCAATAATAACTCCAGCAAATAGTGTTACCCAATCGGAGCTATACTGCATTCTCTGGTTGGCAAAGTACATACTCACACCAATTGTATATTTTTCTTCTGAGCCCAAATATATAAAAGGCGCAAGAAAATTGTTGTATAAGCCAATGAACTTAAAGATAGCGATCGTTACAATTCCTGGCATCGATAAAGGTAATATAATTTTGCGAAAAACCTGAAACAGTGAAGCGCCATCCATAAAGGCACCTTCTTCAAGCTCTTTGGGTAAGGATTGCATAAATCCACTCATCAGCATGAGGAAAAAAACACTTTCCCCTAAGCTATCCAGAATAATAAGCCCTGTTAAGCTATTCGTTAGATGCAATTCGCGCATGAGAACATACTGTGGCACAAGCGCATTGATGCCCGGGAGAAACAGAGATATTAAAATGGTTGCCCAGAGAAATTTTCTTCCTTTAAACTCAACTCGTGTTAAAGCATAAGCATTGAGTACGGTTAGAAAAGTTCCAATAATAAGACTAGTTCCTACATAATATAGCGTATTTAAGATGACCCGATTGAAGTCCATAGAGACCCATGCTTGCCTATAATTATGCCATTGCAATTTTTCGGGAAATGACCATATATTTTGAAAAAATTCTTGATTTGTTTTTAAGGACTCATAAACGATCCAAAAAAGTGGCAGAATAATAGAAAGCGACCAAATTACTAGAATACCCCTCCAGAAAACGTCTATTACAGTTTTCATTTTCAAGCCCATAAAATCCTCCCACTTGTAAACAACTTGACGCCTAGTACTCTACATCTGTATTCGGTATAAATTTGTCAATCAATACTTTTCCTAGTACAAGTAGAACAAATATAAACAATCCAATAGCCGATGCATATCCATAATTTCGTCCACTTATGCTAAAGGCCTGAGTAAACATATATAACCCTATAACCTCTGTAGACCCAGCAGGTCCTCCATTCGTCATAATTAGTATCATTTCAAACCCTTTAAAAGTACCTAGAAACAAAAATAAGAAACTAATTTTAATAATCGGGCTAATCAACGGCATTGTAATTGAGATAAGCCGAGTTAGATGGCTGGCGCCATCAAGAATAGCCGCTTCATACATGGTTTTTGGAATCCCTTTCATCGCATTGATGAATATAACGATGTAAAAACCCATAGCACCCCATATCGTAGGTGGAACTAGTAGCCAAATGGAAGTTTTTGGATTTGATAACCAGTAATAACTATTGTTATCATATCCAAAAATTTTTAATAATCCGTTTAATAATCCATTGCTACCATCGTAAATATAAACCCATAATAACGTGATCACAACGATTGAAAGTACATTGGGAAAGAAGAAAATTATTTTGTACATTGGAGCCTCACGAAAGCTTTTGTTGATCAGTAAATAAGAAAGCACCAAGGAAATAATGATGATTAGTGGTGGTATAGTGATCATTAACAGCAGGTTATGATACAAGGCGCGCCAGAAGAAATAATCTTGAAACATTGTAATAAAATTGTCAAACCAAATAAATTTCGGCTTTGATAAACCATCCCACTTTAGAAATGAATAATAGACCGACATGATATTTGGGTAAAGGGTAAATAATAAATATCCGACGTAACTTGGCCCTATAGCAAGTAATACAAACAACCATTTTTGCCTTTCCAGACCCTTTATCCCACTTTTCGATGGAGCTGTTAATTGTGAATTCCCGCTTGGGCTTGCCCCTTTAGTTACCATGAGTCCACCTTCCTTACTATAAAGCAAATGGGAGGGACTGCCCGCCCATTTGCTTATCGATCTATTGTTAAGCAGCCTTACTTTTTCTGTGCGTCAATCGCTTCTTTAAATTTTTTATCGGCTTTTTCAAGAATCGGAACTGGATCCTGATTACCAAGAGCAATTTGATTCACGGCCTCTGTGAATATTTTTTTTGCGCTTACTGCAGCTGGATCATCGACTCTATTAAGTATCCTCATAGATTCGAATCTTGTCTTGTTTTTTGCAATATAATCAAGCACTGCTCTTGGCGCATCTTGTACCTTGGCCATACGCGCTGCATCCTGGGTGAAATCTTTACGAACCGGAAAGATTCCTGCATTTTCCGCATTAAATGTTTGAACTTCAAGTGTTGTTAGTGAAAGCAAGAACTCCTTTGCCCATTTTTTAGTCAATTCAGGTTTATTCGCCCAAATTAACATCCCACCTGATCCTGCATCATTAGCAATCCATTTGGTTTGTTTGGGATCATTACCGAAGGGAATCGTCATAAAGCCCCATTTGAAGCCTTCCGGTATTGCGGTTTTCATTTCGTTCTGAATCCAGTCCCCTGTTGGTACAAGCGCCGCTTTATGTTGAAGCATCATCATCTGGGATTGGGTATGGTTCATCGCTGCTAATCCGGGTGCAAAATAGCCTTTCTGACCTAATCCATAAATTTTCTGCCACATTTCAATGTTTTCAGGAGATGCATACTTAGGGAGCTGATCATTACGGAAATTTTTGATAAATGCATCAAGGGTTCCGTTATTTTCGGCAATTTCAAATGGCTTCACACCCAGACCAAAACTGTAAAGATAATCCGGATACACACCTGCATAAGTGATCGGCGCTAGACCTGTTGCTTTAATATCCGCTAGCAGTTTTACAAATTCATCCCATGTTTGCGGGGACTTGTTCCAACCATTTTTATCAAATAATACAGTATCAAAGAATAAACCTGCAGTATAACCACCTACTGGAATATTGTAGGTTTTGCCATCATATCTCGCATGGTTATCATAAACCCCATCTGCTAGGATATCTTTTAACTTCTTACCAGGTGCATCGCTAAGCTCGCGTTCCCACAAATCATCGATAGCTTCAACCTTTCCAAGTTTCATGATGGTTGTAACGTTGGCGGTTCCAGGAAATATGTCAAACATATCGGTGTCGTTATTTGCAGCGATTTTGGTATTGACCATCTCCCCTATTTTTGGAGAAGCAGTTGTCTCAAAGCTAACATTCGGATATTTCGTAGTAAAAATTTTGATCGCGTTATCAACCCATGCTCTTCCGTAACCGTTTTCATCAATTGCAATTTTGATCTTGACTTTTTCGTCTTTGGATAATCCATTCTCGGGACTTGCATTAGGCTTTGTATTCGCTGAAACCTCTGGAGAGCTGCTGGTGCTCTTATCCTTGCTACTACATCCTGCGATTACTACTGTAAACACTAAAACAAACATCAACAAGACAGACAGCTTTTTATTACGATACATACTAAATCCCTCCTGTAACCTATTTTATGTTCAGCTCATTTGAGCTATTGCGATTGAGCTATGTAAATTCTTATCCCCCAATCTCTAAGCTAATTGTAAAATAGGCTAAGTGCACTGTCAATCTTTTTTTCTTGTATGTGAATATTATTTTCATTTATGAAAAATATCGTTTGTTATTTAAAACACAATAGACCGCTTAATCTATTAGAAGAAAGCAGTCATTTTATATCATTATTCTTAATACTGAAATATCTATAGTCAATTTTCACGGTGGAAATATGTATTCATTAGCACCTATATTTGCTCATCCACCATCCGATTCGTTAGTGCACCAAGTTTCTCAATCGCAATCGTTACGACATCACCATGCTTCAAATACACACGTTGATCTACCGGTTTACCGAGGACTACACCTTCTGGTGTTCCCGTCAAAATGATATCCCCTGGAGACAGTGTCATATGTTGCGAAATATAGCTAACGATTTCATCGCAGTGGAAAATCATATCCGAGGTATGCGAGCTTTGTCTCGTTTCCCCATTCACTGTGCATGAAATTGTCAACTGATTGGGATCGCCAACTTCTTCTGCAGTAACCAAATAAGGACCAATCGGAGAAAATTTATCGCAGGACTTCCCTAACAGCCATTGTTGCGTCCGGATCTGTAGATCGCGCGCCGATAAATCATTCACATTGCAATAACCAAACACATGGCTCAGCGCTTGCTCTTTGGACACATACTTGGCCTGCTTCCCAATGACAATCACAAGCTCAGCTTCATAATCAACTTGACTCGTAACACGATTCGGAAGCGGGATCTCATCGCTATGTGCAGTAATCGTATTATTGAACTTGTTAAAAAGAATCGGATACTGTGGAATCGTCGCGTTCGTCTCTTCAGCGTGCTTGCGATAGTTTAGACCAACGCAAATAATCTTGCCTGGATGTGTGACACAGGGACCATATTTAACTTGGAATTCGTCCAATAGGAACGTATTTCCCTCTGATGCCCCTCCCATAACTCTCGCGATATAACGCTCAATTTGAGAAAGTACCGCTTCGGATTTACCAATAACGGACATGATGTCTGTTGGAAGCCCTTCCTCAGGAAACGCTTTCAAAGCCTCTGTGAGATCAAATACAAATTGCTCAAGCTTCACACCAAGGTGAAATACACCAGAATGATCGATGGTTACTAGTTTCACAGGTACACCTCCTCTATGTTATGTTTACGAATAAAAGCAGGCTTTATTTACGCATTCTTCCCGAGTACATCACCGCCATCGACATACAAAGGTGATCCCATCCTGAATTTGGATTCATCCGATCTTGTCCGATTGTAAAATAACTCAAGATGCCGGATACCGGAATTTACAAATTCTTCGGCTTTTCCTTCCACTCTTCCGCCTGATCTTCTTCCAATAAACCCTTCGTTCCTTGTCTGAACTCCTTAATTGTTGTCCCGAAAGCACGACCTAGTTGTGGAAGCTTCGTTGGTCCAAATAATAGTAGCGCAACAGTAACGATCATTATGAGACCTGGTATCCCAATACCTGATAACATGCGAATCACCTACCTATTTCATATTTAGGATGCTTAAAATTTCACCTTAATCGCAATCACATACATAATTAGAATCCCAACCTTCTGTACGCGGCGGCGGCTTTGAGACAGTTATTATTATGGTATTAAGACCAGGTTTGGTCCATGGAAGAAGAAAGAAGGAAGGAGATTATTAGGTGACTTTGATTATTCGAATGCTCTTCTGTCAAGAAAGTGGACACCTCTTAGTTATAGTTAGTTTTATTATTAATTCAAACTAAGAGACGTCCATTTTTTATTCTAAACTTTTAGTATGTTAACGTGAATATTTCAGAAAATTTCTAACAAAAAACTCTTTTGCTAATTTCTTCACATGATCTTTTAATCCCATCTAACATTTTACTCCATTTCTCATCTGTCACACGCATAAGTGGTATTGTTATACTTAGAGATG
Source organism: Paenibacillus plantarum (assembly GCF_013141695.1). GTDB lineage: Bacteria > Bacillota > Bacilli > Paenibacillales > NBRC-103111 > Paenibacillus_E > Paenibacillus_E plantarum. The sequence continues at coordinate 562,910 of NZ_WHNY01000067.1, read as the reverse complement.
CAACAGCCTTCCCCTCTACATTACAGATAGCTCCGGCAATGCAACGGAGCTCATCTACAGATTCTCCCAGGTTATAAGCGATATTCTCCAATCGAACATGCTGCAGTTGCTGCTTCAGTATAGTTTTAGTGGGGATGGTGTTTTTCGTTAACATTTCCAGTTCTTCATTAGGATATATCTCATCAATTTCCTCGTCAGTTAATTGCGCAAGAAATATCTTGCCTGATGCCGAAACATAAAGTGGTAACACAGCGCCTAAATTACCCGTAATGCGCAATGCTTGCGAAGATTGCTTCTCCGCTATATAAAGCACTTTATCTGCACTACGTATAGCTAATAGCACCATCTCATTCAGGTCGGAGGAAAGGGAATCCGCGACTCGATAAAACTCTCTTTTCATGTCTGTGTTCTTCGTATATTCTGTACGAATCTCAAACAATTTATAGCCTAGACGAAACTGCTTTCCTGTTTCATCCATCTCCAGATAACCCCTTGCCAGCATGTTTTGTAAAATCTGGTGTGTGCTGCTGGGAGGCATACTAAGCAATTTGGATATATCCGTCAAACTATATGAACCAATTTTCCCAATAAAAAGCTCTAATATGTCTAATACTCTATCTGCAGATTTTACTTTTACTGTTGGTTGTTCCATAATCTCGCCTCCATATTAAGAATTCATTTCATGTATGTGAATTCATAATACACAATCTTCTCGGAAATGTCGAGGAATAACTAACGCATATCCGACCCAAACTTGTTCTACAAATAGAAAGCTGTGTAAACCCTCCATGATAATCAATAGTCAATCTGAAGCTCCAGTGTCTCCAACTTCTTATGCTGATACAAGGATTCTATCGCATAATTAATCATCCCGGATGACATGAAAACACGTTCAATCGGAAACTGTTCTTTTCCAGTAATAATAAACTGCTCGATCATCTGAGTGAGTGTTTCGAAATGCTTAAAGGGTCGATCATCATCACTTTCACATTTCGCCGCAAAAATCCCTTGTTGATTGCGCAGAGAAAAACTCCAATAGCTCTCCAGATTTTCTTGTTGAAATACATAGCCCTTTGTTCCATCCAAATATTCAATAACTATAAGATAGGTAGGCTCATTCGATTCAGATGGATGAATGATCTTCTTGGAAGAATTCAGCGCTAAACAGCTCAACAGCATATCCTCCGGCCATACCCCTTGCTCCATGGCCTCCCAGACCTCAGCTCCCTCTAAGGTTTGGATTGATTTAATCCCTGTTTCCCCTCCTGCCCGACGCTCCGCCACTGACTGCAAGACTTCTAAAGCATGATAACCGTATGCCTCTACCAAATTAGAGTAGCTTGCTACTAACCATTCCTCTGCTGTTATCAATTGCTCATCTGCAATAGGTGGAACATAGGGCGTGTGCGGGATTGAAGATCCTGCCATAAAGGGAAGGTTGCGTTTTTTCACTTGTTGATATATCCACAAAGTATCTTCTATATTGTAAGAGAAGTGCTTATCCGAGAATACGGGAACCCTAATCTGAAGCTTATCCAGTGATTTCAGCACTTCCTCCAGCATTTGACGTCGCGGATAGTGGATGCGCCCCTTCTCATCTCTGGGGTAATCGCCATGCTCAGCAATGATGATAACACCATCTAATCCACCTTCGGCAAAAGGAAGCTCAATCGTTTCTTCTATAGTTGAATAGATAGGCACTCCACAGCGTTTGGCTTCAGCCCTGCTCATATCGTTATGCGGTACTTGATCTGTGTAAATAGATACAACTTCAATAGTAGGCGAATAATCAAAGTCACCTAATAATCTCCCCAGGATAACATCAGCGTGGGAATTAAAACGATACTCGGTCACAATCACAGCAACCCGATTAGCATTTCCTTTTGGTGTGTTATTCATTACGGACAATTCATTCCCCTCCTGCTTCCATGGACCTCACAGTTTGAATCAGCCAATCGGCTACCTTAACCACAATAGCATCCAGATATTGCTGTCCTTTTAAAGCTGTGGCTAGATGTGGCGCATCCGTATAGCCATCGAATCCCGTCAATTCACTATGCTTGCCGATGAAAGAACCGCGTGGTCCGGAGTTAATCCATTCTCTCGACTTGTGCTGAGAGCCTAATAATTCCGTCTTCACCAAATCTGGTCTTAATGCCATAATAACAGCTGTCTCAAAGCCCCCGGCGTGACCTGGAACCATGCCCATTTCGGCAGCATTTAAATCTGTTAAAGCTTGACCCGCTACACTCCAATAAGATGCTGCAGCAGTCCATATGGGATATTGAACAGCCAAATCATTGGCCGTTTGCATCATGATGGGATCATTGCCGCCATGCGCATTAATAAAAATAATTTTCCTAAAACCGTCCGTTATCAGACTCTCGCCAATGTCACGTAGGATCTGCAAGTAAGTCGATGACTTATAAGAAAGCGTACCGCCAAAAGCCAAGTGATGCTGAGAACAGCCAATGGAAAGCACGGGAGTCATTAATATCTGAACCTGATTTGAAGCACGACGTACAGATTCAGTTGCTATATACTCGCAAATCAAAGTATCGGTATAAACAGGTAAATGAGGCCCATGCTGCTCTGTTGCCGCTAAAGGAATGACAATCGCATACCCTGCTTTCGCTTTTTGATTAATCTCTTCTCGTGTCCATTCTTGCATATACACATTATTCACAGCCATAATCCTCCCGTCACTGGATAAGTGGACCCCGTTATATAAGAAGCCGCATCGGAAAGCAAAAAAGCAGCAACCTCATTAATTTCATTTGGTTTGCCACTCCTTCCAATCAAACTGGTTTTCCGCATACTTTCTTTAAATTCTTCAGTCCCCGTCTGCCAATCTATTTCAGTTCTAAAATCACCTGGAACAATGGAATTAGCACGAATGCCTTGATCTGCGTATTCCACAGCCATTACTTTCGTAAATTGCTCCAAGCCTGCTTTAGCCGCACCATAACTCGCATTGCCTCCTAATGGTTTGGAGCCGAGAATGGACGAATTGTTCACGATCGATCCCCCGCTGGATTTAACCATTAACTCCGCTGCATACTTACATGTAAGAAACGTAGATGTCAGGGTTCCGTTAATAGTAGCATTCCAGCTTGCCAGCGATTGCTCGGCAATTCGCTTATAGTGATTGACATATGCATTATGGTATAGTCCATCCAAACGTCCAAAATAAGCCTCCATTGCTGAGAATACCTCATTTACCTGTTGTTCATCTGTGACATCCGCCTGAATATAAAGAAACCGTTCACTCCCAAAAAGCTCTGAAAAGGTTTTCATTTCTCCTAGTTTTTCTTCTTCCTTCAAATCACAAGCTGCAACGCTAGCACCCTTTTCTAGAAACAGCTTTACCGCTGCCCTTCCAGCCGTACCTTGTGCCCCTGTAATACAAATGACTTTATCAGCTAACTGTAATTTACTCATTCTACCTCTCCCTTGCCTTTTGTATGAAGAATTATGTTAGTTAAATATTAAAACTTGTCTTCATAGTATGTCAATATTTTTTATATATAAGAATATTATTTCCGTCTATGAATTTACTCATCAGAGTTAGAAGACAAAGAAACGGAAGTTCCTTTGAACTTCCGCATTTTCCGCGCACTATTATTTCATTTAATGTTTCAATCATGTGAAAATCTACATACCACAACTCTACGATTAATAATTCACCCTCGCGGATCACTACAATTTCACACAGTTTAGTAGAACGGACTGGAGAGCATGTCGTAAACGTGCGCTATTTCAGGTTTAAATATACGGTTTACAAACTTAACAGATTCATTTAACATTCAATTTATAAAACATTGGTTTCATTGTGCAAGACTTAAATTAATGTCCCAATAAATACACAAAAAAGGTGAGGATTAATATGGGAATTTATTCAAGCCAAGTGTTCACAAAACCCTTTGGATTTACCCAAGGGATTGAAGGACCCGCATGCGATAGACAGGGGAATCTTTATGCAGTCAATTATGAGAGGAACCACACCGTTGGTCTAATTACGCCGGAAGGTCATGGCAGTGTATTTATCGAGCTGCCTAACGGCAGTATCGGAAACGGAATTCGGTTTAATCTTCAGGGAGATATGTTTATCGCAGATTATGTAAACCATATTATTTACCGTGTAGATATGCCTACTCGCAAGCTTTCTATTCATGCACATGAACCAAAAATGAACCAGCCCAATGACATTGCTATTTCAGATCGTGGTGTTATATTCGCTAGTGATCCTAATTGGGGGGAAAGTACAGGCAATATGTGGCGGATCGATGCAACCGGAGAAGTAACACTTCTAGAAAGCAATATGGGTACTACGAATGGAATTGAAGTAAGTCCGGATGGCAAAAAGTTATATGTTAACGAGACGGTGCAACGAAATATTTGGTCCTATGATTTAAATGATTCGTCTGACGTAAGCAACAAACAGCTACTGCACCATTTTCCAGATTACGGATTAGACGGGATGCGCTGTGACTCTATGGGGAATCTATACGTTACAAGATATGGCAAGGGAACCATTGCGAAAATATCACCTGAGGGCGAATTATTGCTCGAGATCACTTTGCATGCGAAAAATTGTACAAATCTAACATTTGGCGGTAACGATGGCCGTACCTGTTACGTGACAATGGCAGATGAGGGAAATGTTGAATGGTTTCAAACAGACATTCCGGGTCGTTGCTGGACAATGTGGAGGTTAGGTGATTCGTTACAACAAATCAGGTAGCTGGAATAACCATTGAAGAACAATTATCTCCGCATCCATGTATCAACATCAGCAACCTCTAACTGCTCGAAGACATGAAGGTAATGCCGTAGAAAAAGGACTTGACATTCACGCTACGTAAAGCTTTACAGTTAAGTTGTCAGGAGGTGAGCAGATGGAATACACGGTACAGCACTTGGGAAAGTTGGCTGGAATCAGCACCCGTACACTTCGCTATTATGATGAGATTGAACTTCTTATGCCGGCAAGAATCAACTCATCCGGATATCGCATTTATGGGCAAAATGAGGTGGACCGATTACAGCAGATTTTATTTTATCGGGAGTTGGGCATTCCTCTGGAGCAAATTAAAGACATTATGTCGTCCCCTACTTATGACGGAACCCGTGCACTGATGGACCATCGCGAGCAGCTTCTCGACAAGCGAAGACAATTGGATATTCTCATTGCCAACGTCGAACAAACCATTGCTTCCAAAGAAGGGAGACTTACCATGTCGAATAAAGAGAAATTTGAAGGCTTCAAACAAAAGCTAATTGATGATAACGAGAAGAACTATGGGAAAGAGATTCGTGAGAAATATGGCGATGACAAAGTGAATAAGAGCAATCAAAAACTACAAAATATGACGCAAGAGCAGCACGAAGCAGTGACTCGCTTGGCGGAGGAAGTAGCCGATACCTTAGCTGAAGCTTTCAAGCTAGGTGACCCTGGAAGTGAGCTTGCCCAAAAAGCGGCTGATTTGCACAAACAATGGCTCATGTCCTATTGGACTGAGTACAGTAAAGAAGCGCATGCCGGGCTTGCCCAGATGTATGTGGATGATGAACGCTTCAAAGCCTATTATGATGTGAAACAACCAGGTACGGCAGAGTTTCTGAGAGATGCCATCCACATCTATACAGGGGTACACTAGCACGTTTTCTATGATTTCCTACAAACATCCAATTCTTTTACGAGAAACTGAATATAGTATGATTACCAGCCGCCAGCCACAACCCTCTTGTCATCCTTTTCATAAAACGAAAGAAGCCTAGAACTCTCTCATCAAGAGTTTTAGGCTTCTTCATTTACCATCAAGCCGAATGAGCCAATGTCTCGCCGCTTGGTTTAACCAATGATTTACTTTGCCATACACGGCTTCGCCAACGCAGATACATCAACAAGCCTCTTACCCACTCATCAACTGTAAATGCAATCCAGACACCGAGTAGTCCCATCTCTAGATGAATCCCGAGATAATAGGCTAATGGAACAGCAATCCCCCACATGGAGACAACCCCCATCATCACTGGGAATCTAGCATCTCCAGCAGCACGCAAGGAATTAATGACAACCAAGTTAAACGTTCTACCTGGTTCTAAAATGATAGAAAGAAGTAGAATTGTCGATCCCATAGCAATGATATCGGGATTATCGGTAAATAGTCCGAGCAGTTCTTTACGGAAGATCGAGGTAATGCCTACGATGACGAATGTCAGAACAAACGTAATCTTCAAGCTTCGGATCAATTTATGATAAGCCGCTTGGAAAGCCCCAGCACCCACCATGTGCCCAATAATAATTTCTGTCCCCATGCCAATGGCCATTCCCAGAGCCATGAAATAATTGGTCACATTCATCACATACACATGCGCACTTAGCGCTGTAGCCCCGATAATATTAATAAAGCTGAAAATCATCAAATACTGCGACTGCCATGAAACATGCTCTCCAGCAGAAGGTAATCCGATACTAAGAATTTGCTTCACAATCTTAGACTTGAAGCTCACATAGTGCTTAAGAAGAATAGGAACCTGTAAGCGACGGTACAAGATGATCACAAGAACAATGAGTCCAAGAAATCGACTTACAACCGTTGAAACAGCCGCCCCAGTAACTCCCCATTCAGGGAATCCCAAATTCCCGAAAATCAGGAGACTGTTACCCACGATGTGAATCACATTAACCCCCAACGTAACGAACATCACATCTCGGGTCTGACCATTGGAACGCAATACTGAAGAAATCGCATACGACAACGCTTCAATCCAAATAAATCCGGAGATGATCGTTAAGTATTTTTTGGCGATCGCAATTTGCTGAGGATCCAAATGCATCAGATGCATCAACGGCTCACCAAACACAACTAACGCGATACTTACGATAATGCCGAAAATCAAATTAATTGTAATGGCTGTTGCAGAAATTCGACTTGCTTCCTTCACCTTACCTGCTCCCAAATGCTGAGCCACAGCCACACTCGTCCCGATACCCACAAAACCAAACATTAGAATACAGAACACAATGATTTCATTCGCCAAACCTACGGCTCCCGTTACTTCATCCGAAATTCGGCTTAACATGAAGACATCCGCAGTACCTAACATCATACGTAAAACAGAGTCAATAAAAATCGGCCAAGTGACTGCGAATAGACGGAGTTTTTGCCACGATGCTGTTGAATCTATGTCTTTCATTCGTCTTCACCTCTAGTTATTGCAAATGCAATTAGCATAGAATACGAAAGCGATTGCAGTCAAATGAAAAAAATTAACTTTTTCATGGTTATTTGATTACCTACTACAACTCGTAAGTTACTCACCGAAATAAATGTCATCATACCAGGCTGATCCGCTATCTCCTGTCTTCGTCAGGGTTCTGAGCTGAATTCTGGCTTTCACCGCTCCAACGCCTTGTGGCGGAGCAATTGCGTTAGCTTCCTTCTGAACCCAGCCTGAAGGAGTAGACGAGTTGTAACTCACATTGTCATCGTATAATAATGAGCGCGTTCCAACTTCCTGATTGCCGGAGTTGTACCAAATGACATATGCTGCTTGTTTATACAACTTGCCACTGTGCTGCTCCTGTCCTCTAAAACGGTAGGTGGAGTTCGGGTTAATCGCAAAAATATCACTGTTCAAATATACGATGGTGTTATCGAGATTCGTTCCACTGAACGTATATTTCTGACTATAATCACCATCTGCCTTAGCAACATCGTCTTTGGAGAAGCTTACGTTAGAATATGCTCCATTGGTATACAAGCCGCTCCAATTGTTAGCTACTCCATTCTGATCGGTGTCTATTTCAAAACTTTGCGTAGCCAGTAACCCTTGACCTTCGAAGGTGACTTCCATATCATCCAGCCACAGGTCTATGGCATTCTTCATGTCTGTCCACAGAAACACGGTTAATTTGCCGCTTACTGCTCCCGCCGGGGCGACAACCTTAGCATGGGCCTGGAGCCATCCGGTCGATTGTGGAGCGGTGGCATTTCGATCAATAAGGATATCGTTCTGGCCGCCAATCCGATATCCGTCTTTGTCATACCAGTATACTTTGCCTGTGAGCTTGTTCACATTCGTTGCCGTCGCAACCGTCGCAGCAGCGATCTTGTACCAAAACTTCGCCTCATAAAGCCCGTTTTCCTTAATATCGAACCTTGTACTGGTGACGTGCGTGTTCATAAAAGCTCCGCCTGATGCATTAGCGATGGACAACTTTAAGCTCCCAGTTCCCCCATGATGGGTCACGTTATCCATGGTGATCGCTGCGGCATTATAGTTAGCTATGTCCCAATTATTGCTATTAGTGTCAAGCCCGCCGTTAACGATCAGATTCCCGATCACAAGTGGAGTTACAGTCACTTTCACACTAACTACCCGCGTAACGCCTGATAAAGTCACTTCAGCGGTGATTTCCGCCGTTCCTTCCGATAAGCCTGTCACCAATCCACTGCTGCTGACGGTAGCAATGTTCACATTGCTGCTCGTGAATGTTTTCGAGGCAGTACTCAGATCTGACGGAGTTCCATCATAGAGTCTTCCCTGCAGTGATATTTGCCGTGTGAAGCCGATCTTCAGCGTTTCGCTTTTCTTGCCGGCATTCACAGTTCTCAGGGTATTAGAGATGATTTGCTCCCCAGCCTCCGTGAAAGTAAACTGGTATTGCGTCATTCCGTCATAAGGCGAAATGAGAGTTACAGTCCCCGCGCCATCCGTCTTGATCTTACCGCTCACAGTATGATCCGGCTTCCACTCGACTGATATATCACTGACAACGTTGGCAGATATCAACTGCACGCCTTTATAAGCAAGTCTAGATCCTTTCATGAGACCGACAGTAGATACATAGTTATCAGTCTCCTTCTTGTACATCAGGGCGAATTTGGCATCCGTATTCACATGGGTGGTGATCGTATTGCCATATGCAGTCGTATAAGCGCCGCCAGGCACGTTGATCTCGCGAACGTCTGCATCGATCTGATTAATGGTCATCCCTTGCTCTCCGGATCGCTTTGGTCGGTAGACTGTGAAGAACTTCTCATTCAATCTGGCTGTGGGTGTGTACATCTGAAAATCGTATAGATTCGTATTGCCGGAGTCTCCCTTGATCTGCTGCTCGGGCATGAGCGAGTAGCTACCGGAAGCCGGAAGTACAATCCCCATCTCAAGACTTGAATTCGTTGCAAAATCAGTGAAGGTAATCATGTTCCCGTTCACCGAACGAGGTTGACGTGTATGCAGATTATATTGTATGGTCGATGCTGCGGTCGGGGTAACTTCATCTACGATAAAGAAGATGTCCGGCCTCGCATATACGATATTGCGCTTGAAAGAACTCATTTTCTGCACAGCTCCGGTGTTGTAGGCATCTTTCGCTTCGCTCGAATAGAAATCAAAGAGCGGTGATGCGAACTCCCTTTCGACCTGTGCCGCAGACCCTGATTTCTTCCATATTTGATCCTCGCCATTCAGGGAGATCGTATTGTGACTTGCCGTTCTGATGTAATCCGCATAGGAAGGGTCGGAAAATAGCGTTCTGCCGCGATCCTGAATAAACTTGGCGCCGTAGCCTTCCAGAATGAATGAATTCCTGTCGAGATGATAATGACCAGCTGGCCATTGCCCTCCGGCAAATCCGAGCATAATATCGTCGCCTTGCTCCCAGCCGCTTCTCATGAACATGTAACCTGTTCCAGCCTTCGCTGTATTGCCATCAAAGTTAACATACAGAGGTAACTGCGGGTATGAGGCTTCGGTTTGGTTGGAGAAAATCAGGTTGAATACAGGATTGCCGGATACGGAGACGAATAATTCGTTCTCATTCGTACCGATTTGCCACACCCACTTGTCGTATGGATTCTGAAACTGTTGCGATGCATAATAATCGGCTATGTGATTGGCATTCATATACAGGGTATTGCCATCATTAAAATTCAACGTTTGCAGCGGCTTGTCTGAACCGATCGAAATATTATGAAGAACGAACTCAATCGATCGCTTCAGTCCATCGGTCTTTAAACCAGAAGTCCAGCTTGGATTGTAGCGGGACAACACCTCAGCGCCAAATATTGCTGAAGAAGTAGAATAAATCCAATAGTTCATACCTTCATCGGTATCCCCGTCAGGCTTGTAATAGTTATTGATAACAGTCTCCAGGTTGGTCTTGGCTTTGGCAATCTTTGCGGTGTCGTTAATGACAATCGCGCCCACGGCGAGAGCTCCGTTGAAATCAAGCCCTTGATTATTGGTTTGCCAGAACGTTTGCGTGTTCACGAACGCATCCAGATATTTGACACCTTTGTCCCGGATAGCGTTGCGAATGAGCGTTCTTTCTTCATCTGTCAGTGTATTATAAATCCAGTCGTAGCCAAGACTAGCTGCGACAACCGCCTGCGCTTCATTGAACGGTGACCAGCGCCCGTCGGGGTTCGGCTTTTCCGTTCTGCGGTACATGAAGGATTGCGTCCACTCCGGCGTATCGGCCATGGTCAGCAGAATACGGCGAGCCATATCGGCATAGGCCAGATTGCCTGTCATCACATAAGCGTATGACAGCTTGGTAATTTTATCCGGCCAACCCAGCGGTATATCGTTGCCGTCACGTGAATAATTGCCTTTGGCAGTGTCAGACGGAGGCAGATAACCATCGATGTCGTTCTCCGGCACATAGCTGAGGTATGCGTCGGCTTGCTTCTGCACCTGATCGAATATATCTTTGTCCACACCTGTCTTGATTCTATTCCTTAAGGTCGCAACATCGGAGCGAGAGAAAAGAAGACCATGGGGAATACCTATCGTCAATAGGTCGTCAATGGTACTCTTCATCGGGGTTTGGCTATGGTTCGGTTTTGTCTCCATGCCCGGCTTCTTAAGCATGATCCAATGAAAGTTCGCGCCGGCAATTTCGTCATGGATTTCCACGGCTCCCGCTCGATCTCGTATACCCAGTTCAATGCTCGTCAGCATCTTCGGATTCACCAAATCCAGCGGAACTTCCTTATATTTGCCGTCCGTAATTTCTTTGATGCTTTCGACTGTCTCCGGCATCCCACTCGTATCGATGTAATTCACCCTCATAATGATTTCCTTACCGCCGGCGCCGCTGGTGTCGATAATGACCCGATCGTAAATACCCTGCACATCCAAATTGAATTCTCGCTGGTAGAGTACCTCGTTGTATGTCCCTGCCGTCTGTTTATACCAAACCATAAGTTCACTGGTTTCCCGAGATATCCCGAAATTCCCAGCTGTGTTGTTGACATTATGCTTCAGCTTCCAGTATTGCTCGCTGTTCATTGTCCTGATCCACATCGGATCCAAAATATCTTCCACATTATTGTTGGCGATGAGAGAATAGGTTTCATTTTTGCCTAAATAAGCATTATCTACATACACCGCTCCCTCATTAGATAAGCTCGATGGCGTATAAACACGGATAGCAATCTGCGCTGCTGTTGCGTTTGCAGGGGGGATCACCGTCAGATTTTTATTGAACCAGCCGCTCAACACCGCCGAGTCGTAAAGGATCGTTTCGTCCCATATGTCCTTGGCTGCAATCTGCGTGCCGGCAGTGTCAAAGAAAAGGATTTGACTATGTATTCGATGAAGTTTGCCTCTCAAATTGAAGGATAGCTTGGCCAACATGGTTTGGGAGCTATCGATCGGCCGTTTGCCGCTTTTCAGCTCTGCATAAGCCTGATCTGTGGTCGGAGAGCCAGCCGGAATGGACAGCTTCCCGCTGAATTTACCGTCTTTGGCATAAGTTGCGTCAACCGTCAGCGACGCCGCGTTCTGATCCAGATCAGCAAATTCCCAACCGTCTATCTTGCCGTCGGGCATATTGGCCATAGTCGCGTTATCAACTACATCCTCGTATTCAAAGGACGGATTCATCAGTTTATTCTTACCGAAGTACATGTTATCCACATAGAACGTTCCGGCGGCCGTTGTGCTTTTGGAAGTTACGGCTACCTCGAAAATGGCTCTATCGGCCGAAGCAGGTGGAATAAGATTACTCTCGAACATCTTCCATCCGGCATGGTTCACAGGATCATTGTATACGAGGGTCATCTGATAAATATGGTCTGCCCGAAGCGGATTAACCAGATCGGCCGTACTGTACCAAAGGACCCTTATATCGACTTCGTTATTCATATTCGAGCCCAAGTAGTTCAAATAGGCCCGATATAGGTATGTCTCCGATTCTTGAATTGATTTGACATAAGCAGATTTAATCTTTACGTACGAATTCAAAGCTTTTGTCCCGGACGGAATATTGAATTTCAAGCTCTTATTCCCTTCAAGTACCTGTTCATCAGACAATGCGGCGGTGGCGCTGCCGATGGTTTTGGTCACGGTCCAATTATCCGGTACGGTATCCCCGGCTGCATCCCGTTCGAAATCCGCATTCGGCAGTATATTTCCAAGCCGCTCCTCATTGCCTTCGACCAAATTAACATCATCCAAATAGATGATTCCACTATCGGATGCGGCATTTTCAAAGCGTAGCTGAATGCGCGCCGTCGTTGCATTAATCGGGGAGTTGGGAGTGCCCGCCGCTTTATACTTCCAGCCGCTGAAGGCGGAACTGTTGTTATTCACCGTCTGATTCCAAATTATCAAGTCGTTGCCGGCTATGTAAGCTCCATTTTCATCGTACCAGACGACCCTTGCATTAACGGCAGATAACGCTCCACTGAACCCTGTTTGGAAGGAAACTGTATAGGCGGTACTTTTTTTAACAGGTATCGGAGTGCTAAGCATCTGTGCATAATGAGTTTCTGCCAGAGAATTTGCGGTAAAAGTAACTTTGGCGCTCTTACTCCCCTCAATCGCGTAATAAGTATCAAGGGTAACGCTTGCGCTTGTTACTCCTACATTAGAGAGCACCCAGTTGTCCGGTTGGCCGTTTGCGTCGAGATCATCTTCAAACCCGCTATTCGAAACCAGATTCGAAGGAAGGCTGTCTGCGGAAGCAAGGGGAATCCCTCCAAACTGGGCTGGTAAGGGACTTAGGGTAAACAACATGCATACAAGCAGAATTGAAATCAATGTCTTGTTAATCCTTCTTCTCTTCATGAATTCGCACCCTTTCGCATTTGGTTTGGATCTGCCCAATTCCAGAAGGCTTCATCCTCTTTAAGGGTAAGCGTTTTATTTCAAGGCAACAATCTCACTATTTGAATTTGATGTTTAAATTATGAATCGTTGGAAACAGAAAGATCCCAGGATGAGGACGAGAATACCCGTCTTATCGCAGCCCCCATCACCGGAATTGGCAGTGAAGTAGGCTATGTGGAACCGCTTTACTTTGCCAGTAAATTTAGTTATGATGCAGGAATATCGCAACTCATAGCAGAAAGGGGGAACGCATATGTGGATATTATTTAAAAAACCTAGTGGTTACTTGCGTAAACTTGTACTATCTTACCTTGCATTAACTGTCGTAATTATCAGTTTATTCGGTGGTTATTTTACGAAACGTACCAATGACCTGCTTGCCAAGGAAATATCCAAGGAAAGCTTATATGAACTTGAGCGCGTTAAATCCTATGTGGAAGACAATTACCTGGAGCGTTATCATAACGCATTATTGGATAAAGCGATGACAACAATTCGAGAATCCAGTATGGAGGAGGTTCATTTCTTCCTGGATCACCCTATCGACGGGAATTATTTCCGTGCAACTCGTTTAGTTCATGATTTGAAAACGCTGTCAATTACTCAACCCGGACTGGACAACGTAACGATTGTGTTTGACAGATCGGGGTTCATTGTAGATACGAATTACTTTTATGCAGATCCGCAGCGTTCTCCGAACGGTCCATTAATCGATCATTTACAAACGATTGAGCCTCATAAATGGTTTGTTCGCGATCAAGTGAGTGCCGAAGGATCAGACCATAAGGTTCTGTCGTATATCTATACCTTGCCTTATAAATCTGCTGGCTCCAATGTCAAAGGCTATATGATTGTGGATGTTAATGCTGAAGAACTGATGAACAATGTGCGGAACATGCTGCGCCACTCAAAGGAGCAAATCTACCTGTTTACAGATACGGGGATGTTATCCTCCGATCTGACAGGTAAGGGTCCGGTTCTCGATGATAACCAAATTGTTGCGCCTCTCTTGCAGAGTCAAGTAACAACTATCCCTTATCGCAATGGCACCGTGCTGTCCGTACTCCCCCCCGAAAGGTCTCAATTGGGGTGGTCTTACGCAAGCATTCGTCCGATTACCTCCTATTTGTTATTGACGCAAACGTTGAAAAAAGAAATATGGCTCGTCATTGCAAGTATTCTGATCATTGGTCTGTTATTGTCTTACTTACTGTCCCTAAGACTGGATAAGCCGATTCAGCTCCTGACGTACCGCATCAATCAATTGCATCGACATGTCCGGGATAAGCATCTGCAGGATATGTTGAGTGGTACGTTATCCGTTGATGAGAAGCAGTTCCCCTTTCCTGAGAAGGGTGCATTCGCTGCCGCTCTCCTCACACCTGTTGAGCCCCATCGCAGGGATGAACTGAAAGAGAAGCTGGAACAGAAGCAGCAAAGATTGTCTCTCATCTCAATCCCATGGGGCAAAGAACACATCGCGATCGTGTATCAGTTAGACGATACGGAAGAAACCGATGAAGTGTCACGGGTGGCCGAAATCCGTAACGAGCTGAATGCCCTCCGCCTCAAGATCGGGGAGGAACTCAAATTCTCTGCCGGTATCGGTTGTATCGTGGAGGAGGCTGAGCAATTAATCGTTTCATTCACAGAGGCTCAGGAAGCAGCCCAATATAAATTTCTCCTTGGCGAACAGAGTATCGTAATCTATCAGGAAATCAGGACAAGAAGCTCTGTCCTATTGGATTTGATGCCTGGGGAGATATTCGAGAATCTGATCCACGGAGGAACTCCCGAGCAGATCCAACACTACTTTGCCGACATTCATACCCGTATGCAAGCAGAAAGCTATTCGATCCAGGGAATTGAGCTGTACCTGAACCAGCTTACATTGTGTTTGACCAAGATCATGCTGGAAGCCATGACCGGTGACTACGTCTTCAAGAGTCCGAACGAACTGATGAGCAGTCATAAAAAAGAAACTTTTACGGCTACACTTCAGTCCCTGGAAGCGCTTAGTCTGGAGTTGGCGGTTCGGCTACAGTACCGACCTGAATCATTGCATTCCGTATTGGCCCATACCTTGAAGTCTTACATCGAGGAAAATCTTCAGCACGACATTTCCTTGGACGAATTAGCAAATGTCACATCTTATTCCAAGCAATTTATTTGCAAGGTTTTCAAAGAGCAGTATTCGCAGACCATTGCCGATTATTTAACGAAGATCAGAATAGAGAAAGCCAAAGAGCTTCTGGCAGACGATCGCTTATCGATTTCAGATGTGGCCGAACAATCGGGTTATAGGAGTCCCGGGTATTTCGGAACCAAGTTCAAACAGTATACCGGTGTAACCCCCATGCAATACCGCAGCATGCCCCCCATTAACAAAAGTGTGATTCATTCAGGTTAAGGACAAATTCATATAAGTTACTAAAACGTTGTTTCCGGTAAAAAGCCGGCAGTACAACGTTTTTTTTCTGACTGTTTCATATATTTCAGTCTCGTTTCAGATGTTAACATTGAAGCTTGCCAAGAACGCAATTATGATGTGGCTATCACATCGAATACAAGGAGAGAACATTATGAAAACGATTACGTTCCGTTCTTCGATCTGGAAGGACTATGCTAAGTGCAAGTATTTGTTTCTTATGCTTGTACCCGCTTTAGTGTATTATTTGATTTTTGAGTACGGACCACTCTACGGGGTGCAAATTGCATTTAAGGATTTCCGGATTCGAGAAGGCATTTGGGGAAGCTCATGGGTCGGTTTGAAGCATTTCCATTATTTATTCACAGCATCGCAGGACTTTCCGCGAGTCATGAAAAATACTGTTATTCTCAGCTTCTATCATATCGTTTTTGGTTTTCCGGCGCCGATTGTGCTCGCTCTGCTATTTAATGAAATCCGCATCAATACCTTCAAACGAATTACACAAACGATCAGCTATCTGCCCCATTTTCTATCGTGGGTCATATTAGGCGGATTACTCATTACTATCTTGTCACCGAGTACAGGCGTTGTGAGCGGCCTGATTCATTTTTTTGGATTTGACCCTGTTTATTTCCTTGGGGATCCCGCATATTTTCGATTTACTCTTGTTGTCTCCTCGATATGGAAGGAAATTGGGTGGGGCACCATTATTTATCTGGCTGCACTCTCAGGCATCGATCCCTCCATGTATGAAGCCGCTGTGATGGACGGTGCTTCACGTTGGAAGCAAACGCTTCATATTACGCTTCCAAGCATTCTTTCGGTGATTTGCATCATGTTCATATTCCGGGTCGGCAACATTTTAAATGCGGGATTTGATCAGGTTCTGAATCTTTATAGTCCGAATACTTACAGTGTTGCCGATATCCTGGACACTTACGTGTACCGTGCGGGTCTTACACAACTGCAGTATAGCTTAACCGCAGCCGTGGGACTGTTCAAGAATGTGGTCGCGTTTATCCTTGTCATGCTGACCAATTATGCCATCAAACGAATGGGACAGGAAGGGATCTTATGAGCATGTTAAGCAGAATGAGCCGAGGAGAGATCATGTTCCAGTTTGCAGCGATGACTGTCATTGTTGCGCTATGCATCAGTGTTTTGTATCCGTTTGTTCACGTACTATCCGTTTCCTTAAGCACACCTGAGGAAGCGCTGCGTCCGGGTATTCATTTGTACCCTAAGCATTTCAGCATGTCCTCCTATAAGCAATCCTTCCAAACCAACGGAATATGGGTCGGTTATTTCAATACCTTATTCCGAACGGTCGTGGGGACCTTCTTGTCCTTAGTCGTTATGACGCTTGGCGCGTATGCGTTGTCGAAGAAATACCTGCCCCACCGTCATTTTTATACGATGTTGATTGTATTGACGATGTTTTTCAGCGGAGGGCTGATCCCAACGTTTTTACTCATTAAGAGCATAGGTCTCTACGATACTCGTTGGGCTCTGATCATTCCCGGTCTCATCAACACCTTTTATATGATCATTATGCGCAATTTTTTTATGGAGCTGCCACAGGAATTAGAGGATTCTGCTAAAATCGACGGCGCTAACGATATTCAGATCCTGGGACGAATTGTTGTGCCGATCTCCAAGCCGATTCTGGCCACAATTGGACTGTGGATGGCTGTGTATCATTGGAACGAATGGTTCCACGCACTCATCTATATCCAGGATCAATCCAAGATCGTGCTGCAAATCCTGCTTCGCCGTCTCATTGTGGAGAATGATGATATGCAGATGCGGGAATTGATGGCGCAGGCCTCCGAGGACGAGGTTGTATCCGAGTCGGTTAAGGCTGCTGTCCTTATGATAGCCACAATCCCCATACTGGTTGTGTATCCATTTATTCAGAAGTATTTTGTCAAAGGCATAATGATCGGTTCACTAAAGGGATGATGCCCATAACTATTGAAGGGAGTGATGCCTAACGCATCTTCTGCAACTTAGCGGTAGATTGAACTCCATGGCTTCATAGCGTTATTCTATAAACTAATAAAAGGGAGGCTTCACCATGAAACATCACGGTTTGAAAATGACAATCGCATCCGTACTCGCCGCATCTGTTGTCTTGAGCGGCTGCACCAAAACGGAAGTAACGCCGAGTCAAAGCGGCAATCCAACGCCGCAGGTACAGAAACCTGTAGAAATAAGCTGGCTTAGCTTTGACTTTCCCGAGCAAGACGGTTCCTTGGTACAGAATTGGATAGAAAAGAAATTCAATGTCAAAATCAAAAATATGCGTATTGACCGGCAAAACTGGAAAGACCAGCTCAATTTGAGATTAGCCACGAATGAGCTTCCCGATATGTGGTTGCTTTGGGGGACGGCTGATGTGAGCACGTATTCCCAGCAAGGTCTGCTGGCTGAACTGCCCATCGAGGAAATCAAAAAGAAGATGCCAACACTTGCTGAGTTTATTGATAAGAATCAGCCGAGTGCGTGGAATGACGGCCTCATTAACGGCAAAAGCTACGGTATTCCGATTACCAACCTTGAAGGTGTACTCCCCCTTCATCCGTTTTATAACGGGGATTGGCTCAAAGCCGTCGGATATAACCAGCCTCCCACAACATTGAAAGAGCTGGAAGATGTCCTGTATAAATTCCGCAATAATGATCCAGACGGCAATGGCAAGAAAGATACCTTTGGCTTGACTGGTTACGGGAAGATTGGGGCGGCGGACTCCTTTCAATACGTGTTCGGCGCCCATCATGTACATCCCAAATCGTGGTCCAAAGATAAATCCGGTAATCTGGTCTATGGGATAACGACAGAAGGTGCCCGCGAATCGTTCAAGCTGCTCAACAAATGGTTTAAAGATGGCGTCCTCGACCCGGAATTCATTACAAATGACGGCAAAAGAAATGACTTCGAGAACAAACGCGTGGGCATTTCAACCGAAAACTGGAGCAACTTTAGAGAAAACGGCAAAATCGGGCAGTTAGCTAAAAAAAATGGCATCAACCTTATGGTCGGCAAAGCGCTTGAAGGTCCATACGGACCCGGCAAATTGGCCATGTGGGGCTTAACGGGCAATTATATAGGCATGAGCGTTGATGCAGGCAAGAATCCGGCTAAGAAAGAAAAAATATATGAAATTCTTAATTCGTTCTACTCTGATAAAGACAGCTACTTGATGTCCCAATTTGGGGAAGATGGGGTACATTACTCGATGGAGAACGGAAAACCTGTAATTAAGGAAGATTTCAAGGATAGTAAGAAGCGGATCAATATGGGATTCGGCAATTATTATGGCCTGCTTTCACGTAAATCGAAAGCGTTCGAGCCGTTTACTTACTCTGCAGAAGAGATTGCACAGCGGGACCAGCTGGCCCAAGGCGTAGAGCGCGTCGTCAATGAAGCGAAATTCATCATCCCATCAGCTGTCAAATATCCGGATTTGGTCAATATCGAACAGGAATACTTCATTAAGTTTATTACAGGAGAAGTAGATACAGATAAAGGTTTTGACCGCTTTGTGGAAACATGGAACAAGTCGGGAGGCAAAGAAATTACTGAGGAAGTCAATAAGATCTACAAGGAGCTTTCCTTAAAAAAATAAGGCAGCCCGCATAAAAGGAGTACATGATGATCTACGATCAACTTGAATTTCATAATGTTGTGGAATTGGAAGAAAACAAACTATTCCCCGGACTGCGCCTACATCGATATCCAAGAGACGTACGGAATCGATTAAGTACAAGAGGATCCCATATATCCACACAATCCAGCGGTTGCGAGATTCGCTTCGTCACCGATGCCGAGGCCGTGAGGCTGTCGATCTCCTCACTAGAAGAAGATGGCGATCTGATCGTGTTTAAAGGCGATTACTTTCACTCCAACCACCGGTTGCAAGCAGGCGTCAGACGTACACTATTATTAGAAGAACCCGAACGCTTCAAGAGGGAAAGCCCTGATAGGAAGTTGGCGGAAGAGTCGTCCTTATCGTTCTCGCCCCATGTGTGGAGGATAATGACTTGCCGCTATACAGCGGTATTTCACGAGTTGGATACATTGGGCCGGAGTGTCCGCCCGCCGCATCAGAACGAAGTGCCTGCGCTAAGATGGCTTGCCTACGGTTCGTCAATCACGCATGGAGGCGCCGCAATCCATTACTACAATTGCTATGCTCAACAGGCCGCAAGACGTCTTGGCGTTGATGTTCTTAATCTCGGTTTGAGTGGCTCGTGTCTCTGCGAGAAAGAAGCTGCGGATTACATTGCAAATCGGAATGACTGGGATATAGCTACGCTGGAGCTGGGAGTCAATATGAGAACGCTCTTTACACCTGAACAGTTTAAAGAACGGGCGTACTATTTAATCCAGACCGTGATTCAGAAGCAGCCTCAGAAGCCTGTGGTCGTCATTACCGTCTATCCGAATGCGGCGACCTATTCGCACATGGATTATCCAGCCAGCAGGAACGAAACACAATTTAATCACATATTGCGAGAAATCGTCTCCGAACTGGACCACTCTTCGCTTTATCTGATTGAAGGTTACGAGATTATGAAAGACATGTCGTCGCTTGTATTTGATTTGCTTCACCCTTCCGATTACGGCCACATGCTCATGGGTGAGCATTTGGCCGCAAAGCTGAGGGAAATTCTTCAAGTTAGGAGTGAGAAATCATGACAGCCTTTCATTCTGATGCTCCTGTATTGATCTATGGAGCCACTTTTGCCGGTCTAGCGATGGCATACAGCTTAGGCAAACAGTCCATTCTTGTTGAAAGGTCCTCACTAGTCGGTCATGAATATGTTAACAGCTATCGTCCGGGACACGGGCTTGCCAACAGACCGACTTCCGGTATCGGACAGGAGTTATATGACGAGCTTGTCAGGCGCAATATTGTGCAAGCGGACGGCGCCGTCCACCTTCCCGGTATTTCACCAGTTCTGTTTCATTTCATTCGAAAGCATAACCTGAATATACGTATGATGACGGAAATCACCGAAGTAAGATCAACAGAAGACGGATATGAAGTGATGCTTTACAACACTTCAGGCTCGCAAACAGTGCAAGTCCGAAACATTATAGATACGACTTCAACCTGCGGCTCATCTCATCTGTGGAATCCCCCCATCCTTGCAAAAAGCATTAATGCTATTCTTGATGGTCCTCCACTGGCAGCATCGATAGGCGATTCCGGGCGAAGCTACGAAATGGTGCAAGGAGGATTTCCATCGGAGATTTATTTCCAGTTGAAGGTAGATAACAAGGACAATTGGATCGTGGCTCGTGACAAATTACATCAATTCTGGATGAACAGGCCGAAGATGCTTCGTCCATGGAAATTGGCGGCAGTTGCCGATACGTTCGATATTAAGGTAAACCAGGGGGTTCAAGTCGCGGCAATGGGCTCGAGCTGGCTGCCCTCTTGCGCTTATGATAATTTCATGGAAGCCTTCGAAGCAGGAATATCCTATGCGAAGCAGGAGGTGAGCCCGAATGATTTTATCAGAAATAGTAAATAAGTCCGTTATTGAAACCCTTGCTCATAATCATTCATTTGATAACGAATATGACATTATTGTTGTAGGACTTGGAACTGCCGGGGCGATAGCTGCTATCACAGCAGCGAAGATGGGGTTGAAGGTGCTGGGTATCGAGCGACTCAATTGTATGGGTGGCGTGGGTACGGCGGGTGGTGTGCTTGCTTATTATTACGGTTCTAAGGGCGGCTTCTACGAAGAAATTGATAAGCAGGTTCTGGAACTGGAACGCGATTCTTACACACCCCAGGTGACGGTGAACGGCGAGTTGAAGAAGTATGTGATGGAACAGAAGGCGCTGGAGGCAGGTGTTGAATTATGCTATGAGGCGACAGTAACTGGCGTCTATCTGGAAGGAGTGACGGTCAAGGGGATACGCTGGATCGACGCTGATGGCGTTCATACCGCTGGAAGCCGTATCGTTATCGACAGCTCGGGAGATGCAGAGGTATGCACGATGGCCGGCTGTCCGACTCGCAAAGGACGCGAGAGCGACGGCCAATCCCAACCTTTTTCTAATGTCATCGTCGCCTTAGAGAAACAACGAGTTACTTTTGTTTATACCGATTCCGGCTATGTGGATCAGGCAGATGAAAAGGATTTGACTCGGGCGATTGTCGATTCTGCGCTTCTGCATACGCACTTGAAGGATCGATACGACGATCAGCAGCGGTTTCTCCGCCTAGCACCGCTGCTTGGTATTCGCGAAGGAAGGTTTATCGAAGGCGAGTCCAATCTGACGTTTGATGGATACCTGCACAATCGCCTCACCGATCAGCCCTTATTTTACGCCTATGCTAATTTGGATAATCATAGTAAGGACGTGGCATTCGAAAGCGAAACTCAGCAGGATTGGACCGTAGCAGGCAGCATGTGGGGCGTAAACTTCTCAGTCCCTGTCCCGCTCGGGGCACTCATCCCCAAAGGGATGAAGGGTCTGATCGTCGCAGGGCGGTGCCTGGCGCTCGACCATGATCTTGCCCCTTGTGTGCGGATGAAACGGGATATGCAGAAGTGCGGAGAAGCGGCGGCTATGGCGGCCTATCTGGCTACCCGGCATCAAACAGATCTCTTGAACGTCCCTTATGATGAATTAGCGGCACTGCTAAGATCAACCGGTTGTTTGAATCCGCACAATCATGTAGGAATGAAGGATCGAATCGCCTACGAGGATGAGAAGAATCCGATTATTCATTGGTTGAACGAAACGGTGAACATTCAGAAAGGCTTAAGCAGTGAAAAGCCGGGCCTAGCCATATGGTCAGCAATAAAAAACGGTCCCTCCATGAAGCCGCTGCTTCTCGAATGGCTGCATCAGCAGGAGAATGAACATTTGCGCAAGCACAGTTCCTTTGCATTAGCCCTTATGCAGGATGAAGCAGCGCTTCCTGTACTGCGAGCTATGGTCGTGGAACGCGATTCCTTCGTCCCGAAAACGAGCATCAAATATAATAATGCCAGAGGATATACAGCGATCTATTTGCTGGGTAAATTAAAGGATACGGTTATTGTGCCTGAATTGATCGCCTTGTTGTCCGATCCTTCCGGAATAAGAAATATAAATGGTCATACCGAATTTATCGCAGACGATGAAGAGCTATACTTTCAATACTTTTCGTTCAGCCTCATGGCATTGTTCAAAATCGGGGATGCACATGCTCATTTGCGCAAAGAAATTGCTGCAGCCATAAGGAAAAGGGTCGAACAACAGCCGATATCCTTGTCAATTTCGTTTAAACAAACTCGCAGCGACTTTTCGCCTATTCGCTTCTCGATGGAGCATAAAATAAGGCGAATCTCCTCGAGATTCCTTCGCAAGTGGGATGACATTCAAGCACATAAAATTGCAGACTGATCCGAGAAAAGAAACAGCGGAAACAGCGGCGGACTAGGAAACGGAAATATGTCCTAGACTGCCGTTTTTGTTGCTGACACTGAAGTTATCGAAGATGTCATTCCTTTATATGATGTAGAGGTATGCGTTCTACTGCCTACCAGAGCTAGCCGCGTATACTTAGTGCCTCAATTCAAAAAAACCTTAGAAATCAGATTCGATTCCCAAGGTTTACATGCAGATCTCGCTTACTATTTCACTTCCACCCAAGCCCCTTGCTTGTCTGCCGATGCGATCTCAGCGACAGCAATTTCAATCGTTTCCCGTGTACTAGCCGGTGTTGCAGTCGTGACTGCTTCCCCTGCGAGAAGCGTCTCAATGAAATATTTCAGCTCCAAGTAATAGCCCATCTCTGGTGATAGCTCTGGATTGAATCCAGCCGCATCATTCGGGTTTACTTTCAGGCCGCTTGCGCCAAAAATAATGTTCGCTTTCTCGAAATTGACACGGTACTGCATATCAAAGCCATAATCACCTTCGAGCGTCCAGTCAGCTTGCGCATTGATAACTTTGCCATCCCCGTACAAATAATTCGTAGACACGACATCATAGCCGCTGCCTGGAACTACATTCCGTGCCAAACACGAAACAGATTCAGGTTTTCCGAACAACCAATTGACCATATCAATATCATGAACATGCATATCGAGTAAAGCTCCGCCGCTCTTCTCTTTATCGATTAGCCATGGTCCCCAAGTCGGCGTAGCGCCGCCGCGGTAGAAATAACCGCTTGTTACTTTACCATAAGTCCCATTCTGCACAGCTTCTTTCAAGAAGACATAGGCTGGCCAAAAGCGCAGACACTGTCCAATCATCAACTGCTTACCATTCGCTTCAGCAGCTGCAATCATCTCTTCACACTCTTGCGGATTCGAAGCCATTGGCTTCTCACACAGCACGTGCAGACCTTTATTTAGACATTCAATCGTAATATCACGGTGCAGGTATGTCGGGAGAGCTAGATCCACGTAATCCAACTGTTCTTTTTCAATCATTTCGGACACACTAGTGTACTTCGCATAGAGGTTGAAATCGATCGCCGAATCACCTGTATCAATATTTCCAGCAACCGCGTTGCCTTCTAGCTTAACCGGGTCAATATCACATAACGCTACAACTTTAATCGCAACACCTTCTGCTTCTAGGCGTACATAATTCTCCAAATGTGTTCTTCCCATGAAGCCTAGTCCAACTAGTCCGATTCTTAGCATGATTATTTCCTCCCCAGAATAGCATCCATAGCGCCTGATGTGTTATAAACAATTTGCTCACCGTGATGCGTATAGCCTGGGATCATTTCAGCGATCACATAGTCTTCATAACCGATGGTTTGAAGGGCTTTCATCACTTCCGGATAATTCACATCGCCTGCAAGCAGATCAACGAAACCATGCAAACCGCCAGCTGCGCGGCGATAATCTTTGAAATGTACTTTTTTAATACGATGGCTCAAAATAGAAATCCAGTGCTCCGGGTACCCAGAGAATATAACATTCCCTACATCGAAATAGGCACCTACATAAGGTGAATTTACTTTATCAATGAAATCCCGCATTTCCAGCGGTGATAGTAAGAATTTGTTCCACACATTTTCAATCCCAATCGAAACCTTCAAAGACTCGGCAACGGCCGAAAGCTCCTGAATCGCTTCAAGGGAGTAGTCATAGGCTTGGTCATACGGAACCACTTCAGAGTCAGGGATGAAATCAACACCTACCGCACCAGGTACGACCAAAATCGTATCAACACCAAGTGCCGCGGCGTGCTCTAGTTGCTTCTTCACAATGTCTTTCGCCTTCTGACGCGTCTGCGGTGCACTGCTTGTCAAGGAATAAGACCAGAATAAGCCTGTTGCTAGGCTGCTTACCTCAATCCCTGTATCGTCAGCATGCTGGCGATACGCACGAACTTCGCTTTCCGTGCTTTCCAGACTAAGTTCACCTGTTTCGTTCAAAGCTAACTCAATGCCGTCGAATCCGGCTTTTTTCGCAGTTGTAATGCAATCTTTCACGCTCATAGAGCCTGGAAATGACCAAATATTAATCCCTTTTTTCATTGATAATCGCCTCCGCTTCTTTCCTTTATTATAAAAGAGTGATGTCCCATTGGATTTATCTATTAAGCCGAATTATTTGCACTTTAGCTAATTTGAATGTGGTAAAATGGCTGTAATCGGGAAGAAAATCCCCTAGAGAGGACGGACACCATGGATTTCCCAAGGATTTATTTACAGGAATCACTTTCGATCGAAGCGCTCATTTCCTTTCACTATTTTGAATATGCCAAAGGCTTTGTATTCGACGGTGAGCAGCATGACTTCTGGGAAATTCTCTACGTGGACAAGGGGGAAGTCGAGGTTCGTGCCGACGATGTCATCCATACCCTCCAGCAGGGGAATATGATTTTCCACAAGCCGGAGGAGTTCCATACCGTTCATGTCAGACATGCGCATAAGCCGCCGAATCTCATCGTGATCGCCTTCGTCTGCCATTCTGAGGCTATGTCTCAGCTAGCTAATAAAGTCGTATCGTTAGGCGATCGCGAACGCAATATGCTTTCAATCATCACGCAAGAGGGATTTCATGCGTTCCTCCCTCCCTTCGATTCTCCTTCCGTTCATTTGTTAGAAAGAAACGAAGAGGCATCGTTTGCTAGTGAGCAGCTCATCAAGGCTTATTTAGAAATTCTCCTTATCACCCTTATCCGTAAACAAGAAGCACGGGGAAACGTTCAGGAAGCTCAGAAGTTGAAACAGTCCTCGTTGCAAAAGGAGAAAGCTGAGATTGGGCTAGTCGGTCAGATTATGACCTATTTGAGCGATCATCTGGCAGATTCCTTTACCCTTGATGACCTCTGCCAAACCTTTCACTTGGGCAAAAGTCGTATGAAGGAACTCTTTCAATCCCAGAAGGGAATGGGGATTATGGAAGCCTTCAAATCCCTCAAAATCGAGCAAGCCAAAACCTATATGCGCGAAGGACCTTATAACATAACAGAAATTGCGAGCTTGCTTGGTTACACAAGCATTCATTATTTTTCTAGAGATTTTAAGAAAACCGTCGGGATGTCACCATCGGATTATGCGAAATCTGTGAAAGCTAGGGTACACAATTAAAAGTCTTACTTGTAAAAAAAGGGCAATCTCTCTTGTAGAATGATTTCTACTTGAGAGACGCCCTTATTAAATACGACTTATTTAATAATTTTAAGTAATCGTTTCGCTGTACCGTTCTGCGTTTCAATGATCTCGTATACATGAATCGTAAACGGATAGGTGAATTGATCTGTTGAGAAATTTGATACATCCATCATTTGAACACCACTCACTAATTTGTTAGGACCTGCAAAAGAAGCATCCTTAGCACCAACGAGACGTCCTGCTGGATCAATAATTTCAAATCTTAATTTGGAGAAGTTGTTGTCGACAACGACATTCTCTTGTTGTGTTATGCTTAAATCCATTCTTAATTTATACGTGTAGGTCAACTGTGCAGTCGTTTGCATGCTAGTTGAGATATCGTTTATTTTCAAATCAAACGGATACAAGGAAAGTGGTGCATCCGCTTCTTCCTTCTGTACATCCGTTTGCAACGCAGCAATCGTCGTCGTATATGGAGCTGCAGCCTGTGCATCTAATATTTTCAAAGCAAAGCTTTCACTATCTTCGGATTGTGGAACAATATAAGAATAACTGACCACATAGCTCAATCCAGGATTCAGCATCGTCGTTACATTCGTTTGACGAACACCTTGGTAGGAGGCACCTAGCTTACTTGTTAGCTCCGTCAAGAATGCTGGTGTTGCTACTGGCGTTGTGCTTGTGTTGGTTAATTTGAACTTCGCTACGGCTGTCTTATAGCCCTCACCTGGATTCTCATGCAAATGCAGCTCCATTAAGGATACTTCCGTCGACTTATCAATCACTTTGGCTTGTGCATTGAAAGTGATCGGTTTACCGATCGTATACGCGGCTGCTGTTGCATTAGCCCCATCTACTGGCCAGTTGATAGCCAACTTAGCTGTTGCCAATTCCGAAGGCTGTCCACCGTCTTTCGGGACAAACGTATCTGTCGATAGCACGACTACATTCGTTAACGTCACACCGCTTTCAACGGGGATCGCGTAGTGAATATACGTCGTTTCTCCTGCTGCCAAGACAACTGGAGCCACTTCTGTACGTTTTCCCTCATAATTCTTCGACTCTGATTGAGCATCTATACGGAATGCGGGTACCGTTTCACGACCTGCTCCCGGATTGCTTACAAGGACAGTCACAACGGCTACACGACCAGTTGCTGTGTTCTGTAGGGAAGATTCCACCGTCTTATACGTAAGTCCTGAATTCACACCAGAAATCGTGAATTCTTGTCCCCACTCTGTACTAGCGATGCTTTCCAGTGCTGCACTGCCTGTACCGCCATACCAGACTTGATTAGTTGGCATTGAAAGCAGTGTAGTCTCTACCTTTGGATAAGCATACAAGTCGACATTCACGAACGAAAGGCTTTCAATCTTGCCGATTTCCTTCGAATCAATCGCTGCGAAATAAACAAGCTCTGCAATTTCTTTCGGTTGCAGGGAAGCTTTATTACTTGCACTTGGTTTCAGCGTGTAAGAAATCCCGCTCGATGTTTGCAAGCGAAGCTCATGCTCCGGTACGCGATTTTGCGTTGTGCCGCCATTGTACAAGCGAACTGTCACAGCAAGCTGTGAGCCCGTCGCTGTTGGTGTTTCACCTACACTTTTGATAGCAGCGCGAATATCACTCGTTAAACCATAATTCACAGTTGGTGCGACAACAGTTGGCGTGGAAGGCTCCGCAGCCCACGCTGCGGTACCTCCTTGAACGATCATTGCTCCCAGCATAATGGCTGTTAGACTGGATTTCCATGGTCTTTTTTTCATCTATAACGTCTCCCTTAATATGAATTTCAATGATGCTATTTGGCAGCTGGTGATGCAGTTGGTTGTGCGGATGCTGCAGGGCTTGTCACCTTTTGACCGTCTTTCAATGTGTTCTGTCCAGTGATGACCAGTTGTTCGCCTTCCTTCACGCCTTCCAGCACTTCTTGGAATTCGCCGTTAATGCGTCCAAGCTTCACTTTCCGTTTCGAGTATTGGTCACCTTGTTGAACGAACACGAAGGTATCGGATTCTTCACGAATGATACTAAGTGTAGGCACGACAGCAACGTTCTCTTCCGTCTCTGTTGTCAATTGGACCAGATAGCGTCCACCAGGTTGAATCGTACGATCTGGATTCGGAATATCCAATTCCAGCGTATAAGTTTTGGAAGCAGCACTCATGATTGGCGCCAAGTAGCTAATCTTAGCGGTCCCTTTTTTATCAGGCGTATTCGGGTTATAGTACACGAGCTCCTTCTTGTTTTTCACAAGTTGGTAGTTCGTTTCAGCTAGCTCAGTTTTGATTTTGATAGGATCGATCTGCTGAACTTGACCAACCTTGCCTGCTGCTGCAGATGCTGTTTGACCAACCACGACATTGAAATCTGTCAGAATACCGCTGCCTGGAGCTTTCACTTCGAAATTATCCAAAGAGCGAGTAGCATCCTCTAATGTTAGACGCGCGGATTCTGCTTGAGTTTCAATGCTGGAGATAGAATCCGTATTATCGAAAGCGGATAGCTTACTATGCGCAGCATCTAAGCTCATTTGAGCATTATCCAAGGCTTGTTTAACTTGATCTACTTGGCGCTGAACCGCACTACCTGCTTCAAAATCATTTCTGATTTTGTTGTAATCTTGCTGAGCGTTATTCAAAGCCGTTTGTGTACGAGCTAGGTTATCAGCCAAATCTTTCCGTGTATTCACTTTATTATCTCGAGCTTGCTGCAAGGAATCCTGTGCACTCTTCACTTGAAGCTCACTCTTCCGTTTAGCAGATATGGCATCTGTATTATCAATAACGAAAAGGACATCACCTTTCGTCACATATTCGCCTCGTTTCTTCAGAACTTCCGTAACTTCACCATTTGCTTTCGCCATCACATCGAGTGTTGTTCCGGCCACAACATCTGCCACCTGTTCAATCGGATTACTTATTTTCTGAAGCTTGATCGCTTCCGTTTTGACCGCTTTAGGCGTTAACTGTACGGTTGCCGCACCCTTAGCCCCTGGTGCAGAGCAGGCTGTTGCCAACACCGTCGCAGCGGTTAACAGCGTGATGACCCCCATCCAGCGATATTTGCTATGCCCTCTTCGTGAACCTTCGTTAATCATCGATGTGCCTCCTTATACTTCTAACGAACTCGTTGTCATTTTTTCTTTATCTTTTTTCCGATTAAACATGTTGCTAATGCGGTTTTTCATACTTTCGATCAACTCGTAAACAATAGGTACAACGACTAGCGTCAAGAGCGTCGAAGTAATCAATCCACCAATAACAACAACCCCAAGACCTTTACCGATCAATCCGCCTTCTGCAGAGATCCCGAGCGCGAGTGGCACTAACGCCATAATGGTTGCTCCGGCTGTCATGATAATAGGACGAAGTCTGATTTTCCCTGCTTCAATAAGCGCATGACGAACGGTATAACCTTCTTCGCGCAACTGTTGTGCACGGTCGATCAGTACGATCGCATTCGTTACGACAATACCAATCAACATGAGGAACCCGATCATGGAAGTTACGGTTAATGGTTCTCTAGCAATGACGAGTCCTAAGAGCCCTCCAATAACAGCTAGAGGAAGTGAGAACAGAATCGCAAATGGTGCACTTGCATTCCCGAACGCCAATACCATGATCAAGTAGACGACGAAGATCGCAGCAGCCATGGCCACAAATAACTGTGTAAAGCTTTCGTTAACATCTTCGGATACGCCTGTAATTTGCGGTGTAACACCCTCTGGAAGCTCTAGCTCTTTCAAAGCAGCACTTAGCTTGGCACTTACTGCAGTCTTATTGTCTGAATTAATTTTGGCAGAAACTTTCACGAGTTGCGCCTGATTCTCTCTTGCAAGGGAAGCAGCGCCTTTCGTTTCACTAATCTGAGCAACTTCCTTCAGTAGAATGGTTGAGCCATTCTGAGCCGTTAACGGAATATTACCCAACTTAGCAAGGGAATCTTTGTCTGTTTTTTCTAATGAAACCGTTGTTGTATATACAATATTATCGAATTTCATATCGCCTAGATTTTGCTTTTGAATCCATGTACGTGCTGAATCTCTTACGGATGCTGCACTTAAACCAAAGGCTCTAGCTTTCTTCTGATCAACAGCAATTTCTATTTCTGTTTTGGCATCACTCAAATTGTCTTCTACTTCGGCAAGCTCAGGGAACGTATTTAATTTCTCTTTCACCATTCTAGCTGCCTTCTCTAATTGAAGCTGATCGTCACCTTGGAGGGTATAGGCGAAATCCGTACTTGATACCCCGAAGTCACCTTCCATAGATTTAGGCTCAACTTCAGAACCATTCGGAAGCTCCGATAAAATATAAGCTGTCGTTTGATCCTTCACTTGTTCAGGATCCACCTTGTCATTCACTTCAAGGAAAATTTGGGATGCATATGGGGTTTGCTCATCATCATTACCAGCGTAACCAACAAGTGCTTCAACAAATTTAAATACCGGTTCGCCTTTTGAATCCTTCAGGTCTAACAAGACCGTTTCGATTTCTCTCGTTTTGCTATCTGTTGCATCAAAGGACGTTGAATAAGGCAATTTTAATTGGAAATACATGACATGCGATGCACCTGATGCTGGTAAGAAGGCAACTGATAAGAACGGAATCGTTCCAGCCATCGTCCCAATGAGCATGACTAAAGCGACTAACAGCGTTTTAATTTTATTTTTCAAGCTCCACGTGAGAGCTTTTTCATAAAACATCGTCAACTTCGTTGGCTTAGTTTCATCATGCTGTACCTTACCTGGTTTACTACGCAGCACAAGTAATTTCGAAAGCATCGGAATAACCGTTAAAGCTACGATTAAGGATGAAAGAAGTGCACAAGCAATCGTCAAAGCGAAAGGTCGGAAGAAACCACCTACAACCCCAGTTACCAAAGCAAGTGGAGCAAATACCCCTACAGTAGCCAAGGTAGACGATGTAATCGCCATCGAAACTTGTTTCGTTGCCAAAGCAATAACGGATTCTTTCCGTTCCTGCGCTTTTTCCAAGGAAGCATAAATGTTTTCAATAACAACAATCGAGTCATCGACAACCCGTCCAACCGCGATAAATATACCACCAAGTGTCATCGTGTTGAGCGTGAGATTCAACTGCGACATTAATAATAATGTGATCAAAATGGAAAGCGGAATCGAGACGAGTACGATCAACGTCATTCGTACATTGCGTAAGAAGACAAGAATCATAAGTGAGGCAAGAACTGCGCCTACAATCCCTTCACGGACAAGTCCGGAGATCGATTCTTTGATTTGATCCGCACTGTCAAAAGTACTTTTGAACGTAATGTTCGGTAACGTTGTTTTCCACTCCGAAATGTTCTTCTCAATTTCATCGGAGAATTCAACGGCATTCGCACTGCCAGCTTTGTATAAAATCATCCCAATGGCTGGCTTGCCATCTAAACGTCCATTGAAGTCGGATTCGCTAATGGCCTTTATTTTGGAGACTTGATCCAAAGTAACAATCGCGCCTTTAGGCGTCGTAATCTCTACTTTTTGCAGATCATACAAACTGGATAAGTTGCCTGTTACTCGGGTCATTTTACTATTACCATCGATTTCAACAGAACCGATCGGTGTTTTCGTCGCCGCGGTATTAATCGCATTGCTCACCATGCCTGGGGATAAACCGTAGACATCTAAGGCCGCTGCATCTAGCTCAATATCGAGTGAGGTGTCTCTAGCCCCGATAATGTCCATATGATCGATCCCTTTAATACCTTCAAGACCTGGTTTAATCGTATCTTTGAACGTTTTATCAAGCTCTGTTTGGCTGACTCCCTCGTTCGCATAAGCGACTAAATAATTGGATGGGAAGGATGCTGCACCGAAGGTAGATGCTTTAGGCGCACCTGCCGTAGCCGGTAAGGAGACCGTGGAAAGGGCATCCTGTACAGCTTGCTTCTTTTTGTCAATATCGACATTTTGTTTGAACAAAATAATAACCATGGAGAAATTATCACTGGAAGTGGACTGCATGGAATCTAGATCTTCCAGATTCGCCAGCTTCTTCTCAATGGGTACTGTAATTTCATCCATAACGTCTTTAGGCGCACCCGTGTAGGTCGTTGTAACGGCCACAACTGGGAAGGAAACGTTCGGCATGTTCTCTTCCTTGAGCTGTGTTGCTGAATACAAGCCGCCTACAAAAAGCATGATCATGATGATGAATAACGCGGAAACGTTTTTCATCGAAAACTGTGTGAGTCGATTCATTCCTGTACTCCCCTCAACTAATGATTGTGAGATAAAGAATACAGGTTCAATATGAACTCAATATGAACAAAACAAAAAAACTTGGTGAACAATCCCAAGTTTCTTGTTCAACTTTTTTTAGTTGGTGAGTGCGTTGTTGGTAAAACAATAAGAAATAATGTGCCTTTGCCTACTTCACTTTGCACCTCAATCGATCCATCGTGCATATCAATGATCTTC
Source organism: Paenibacillus plantarum (assembly GCF_013141695.1). Lineage (GTDB taxonomy): Bacteria > Bacillota > Bacilli > Paenibacillales > NBRC-103111 > Paenibacillus_E > Paenibacillus_E plantarum. Next base: position 530,309 of record NZ_WHNY01000067.1, on the reverse strand, counting down.
CTAACAATAGCAAGTCCAAGACCACTGCCACTATCACGCTGCCTGGCTTGATCCACCTTATAGAAACGGTCAAAAATACGACCTTGTTCATCGATTGGAATACCGATCCCGTTATCTTGAATCCATATTTGAACCCGGTCACGCAGTGGAACAAGCTTAATATAAATATGTCCACCCGTAGCTGTGAATTTGATCGCATTACCAATCACATTTATCCACACTTGACTTAATTGATCACTATCTGCAAATATTTTCACACGAGGCAGGGCTAGATCCAGATCCAACTCTTTCAAAGACCATTGAGGTTCATAGAAAACAACAATACGACGCAACTGCTCGTCCAAATCATAGATCGTTGGATGAAACGGATGATGCTCGGATTCCAGCGAAGCTAGCTTCAGTAGATTCTCACTTAGACGAGACAGACGTTCACTCTCACGTTCTATGATCTCCAAGTATTTGTTCCGATCATTATCAGCGATATCCGACTCCCTTAACGCTTTGGAAAAGCCGCGAATCGAGGTCAGTGGAGACTGAATCTCATGTGAAACATTTGAAACGAAATCCTGACGCATCTGTTCCAACTGCTTAAGCTCGCCAGCCATATGATTGAAGCTCTCTGCGAGTTTGCCTAATTCGTCCTTATTACTCACATTCACATTGACGTTAAAATTACCTCGAGCCAGCTTCTCTGTTGCTAGGGTCAGCTTCTTCAAAGGATTCACTAAATATCGCGAAGCGATTAGAATAAGAATGCTCCCCACACTGAGGACGATGCCGAGAACTGATACGATCAATGTCTGGAGTTGGCCGCGTGCAGCATCTGTGATGTTCGTATGTATGAATAACGCGTAGCTCTGATCGCCAACGATCAGTGGCACGCCGACTTTAATGCTGTTAATCCCGGATAAAGGTGAACTGAAATCCAGGCTTTTATAGATATGACCCTTCAATACGTCAGCAACTTCGGACGATTGTATGCGCGGCCTACCTTTTACATCCACAGGAGTCTGCCCTAATGAAACGCCGCTGGAATCAAATAATGTGAACAAATAATTTTCATTCAGTCGATTGCTTCCTGCTACAAAAGAATATAGGTTCTTCGGCTGCACTTCATTGCTTAACGTGACAATTTGATTTCCTACGGCTAACATCTCAGATTGAAATTGCGTTGATATCATATTCGTAAAAAAGTACTCGGCCAAAGGAAATGCGACAAGCACACTGACCACTACAATCGCCAGAAAGGTTAAAACCACTCGCAAATATAGCGATTTGATCATACCTTCACCTCAAGCCTGTAGCCTAATCCGCGTATCGTTGTAATTTGGAAACCATCCGAATAGGACTCAAAGCGTTCCCGCAAACGTTTGATATGAACATCAACCGTTCGATCATCACCTTCATAATCCATCCCCCAAATTTGCTCAATCAGCTGGGTACGTGTAAAGATTTGACCCGCATGACTTGCGAACTTGTAGAGAAGCTCAAATTCCTTCAATGGCAACGTAATCCGCTGATCTTGATAGCGTACTTCATATGTTGTACGATCGATGGTCATACCACCAATGAGAATGACTTGAGAGGAATGAATCCGGTATCGCTTTAATAACGCCTTGACTCTCATAACTAACTCTACGGGATCAAAAGGTTTTACTAAATAATCGTCGGTGCCGAGCTGAAAGCCTTTCACCTTATGAACAGATTCACTCTTCGCGGTCACCATCAACAACGGAAGTTCCGGGTAATGCGATCGCAATTCGCGGCACAGCTCCCAGCCATCCATCAGGGGCATCATGACATCCAGCACGACTAAGTCAGCAGGAACGGATTCCATAAGACTTAGTGCCTCTTGGCCATTGCTGGCTTGCACAACCGTTAGGCCTTCCCCTGCCAAATAAACGCGAATCAACTCTCGGATATCAGCGTCATCATCAACAACCATAATACGAGTCATGCAGGCACCGCCTTTCTCCAACCATGCAGCTACGGTAAATAAGCGATCGGATCCTTAGAACCCGCTTCTTCAAAGCCTTTCAAGCGTAACCGACAGCTATCGCATTCACCACAAGCTTCTGCTTTGCCATTGTAGCAAGATGTTGTCAGTTCATAAGGAACACCGATTTTCAATCCTTCTTCTACGATCTTCGCTTTTGTCCAGGAAATCAGAGGTGTTTCAATCGTAATACCCTTGCCTTCGACTCCAACTTTTGTAGCTAGTGCGATAACCTCTTCTACTTTGTGGATGAATTCAGGTCGACAATCCGGATAACCGCTGTAATCTAGCGCATTCACACCGATGTAAATCGCCTGAGAGCCAGTTACTTCTGCGTAAGAGGTTGCAATGGAAAGAAATAAAAGATTCCGCCCAGGTACATAAGTTACAGGGATTTCTTCAACTTCTGCCCCCTCCATCACATTCGGAACATCTATCGAATCATCTGTGAGTGCACTGCCACCGAAATCACGCAGGAAATCCAATTTGATGATTTTGTGGCGCGCTGCAACCCCATAATGCTCAGCAACTTGCTTGGCATTCTCGATTTCAATCTTATGACGCTGTCCATAGTCAAAAGAAATCGGAAACAAGTCATAGCCCGCTTCCTTCGCTAGTCCCATACATGTCGTACTATCTAAACCGCCGCTGAGAATAATAACGGCTCTTTTTGTGTTTTCACTCATCCTAAGCACCTCTTTCTTATAATTAGAAAATGGCACTGTACACATGGTGTACAATGCCTGCTGGCTAGACGCCTCGCATCGCTGGATCCCAAATAATCTTATGCAACTGCATGTTCAGCTTCACCTTCGATAATCCTTCGGCCAGCATCAGATCTACCAGCTTGCGCGGCGGCATCGTTTCCCACACGGGACTGAACATCGGCAGCGCCTTCGTCGGATACTCTTGAAGTACATGAACTGCTGTTCGGAAGTCGAGATCGCTTCCGATGACGAACTTCAACTCATCCTGTTCACGGAGCAACTCGAAATTACTGTAAATCATCTGTTCCATTTCACCCGAATCCGGCAGCTTGAAGTCCATCACGTAGCGAACCTTCGGTGATGTGACTTGTGAGATGAATGGCACTAGATCAATCGCACCGTTCGTCTCGATGTGCAGGTCGTCGACCTGCTCCAGTTCGGCGAGCGCCTCGATCAACGCGAGTGATTTGTTGCCGTACAGGAGCGGCTCGCCGCCTGTCAGGCAAATATGCCGGGAGCGGAACGTCTGAACCTTGCTGATAATTTCAGCAATGGTCATGACGTTCTCGGCTTCCGCCGGCGGGTAGCTGTACGTGGTGTCACACCACGAGCAGCGCAGGTTGCAACCAAAAAGACGGACGAAGATGGTTGGGAACCCGGCACGGGTTCCCTCCCCTTCAACCGTCTCGAAGATCTCGACCATGGGAATGCGGATATCTCGCATTACAGATCCTCCTCCATCATCGAGCGAGTGATGGCTGCATAGCTAGTCGGCGTTTCCCATAGGCGAATCTCGTCCAAAGATATGGCTGGATACAGCTTCTCATCAAGCAATGCTTGGTGAATTTCTTCATAAATCCAAACCACCATATTCTCAGCCGTCGTGTTCATCGGCGGCAATACGTCGTTCAAATAGCGATGATCTAAGCGATCAATCACACGTTCTTTCGTAATTCTTTTGATATCTCCAAAATCAATTGCGATCCCTCGGCTATCCACTTTTCCCCGCATAATCACTTGCAGTTTGTAAGTATGGCCATGTAGACTTTTACATTTTCCCTCATAACAATGCAGATGATGCGCACTGTCAAACGTAAATTCTTTGGAAATCAAAACGGATTTATGGTGATATTTCAATTGGTTCTCTTGGATGTCACGCCCCAACTCTTGCACATTTCTTGGGATTTCATAGCTCATTACTTATCACCTCATATATTCAAAAAAAACAGTACTCTATATTATATCATAAATAGACAGAATGTCACCTTACTAGGATGGCATGGAAGAATTTCGCTCCTTCTTTTGCATCCAATCTAAGTGTCCGCGTATTTCTTGCATGCGTACATTCTCATCACGCAAGTCCGCTTCAATTAATGCAGTCAGCTGCTCAATCTGGCGGGCAACAGAATCTGGAAGTTCCACTTCTTCAAGAGATTTCACAATATAGAGCAAGCATTGCAGGGTTTCGTCCATAAGGCTCTTCTTTTTCCCCGTCAATACGACCTCGCTCAAAAAAATAAGGTGATTCAACTCTTTTTGCGTTAATTTCAAGAGGAACAACCCCTTTCTTTTTCCATTATCCAACATTTTACGACAACGGGAAAGACTCTCTTGACAATCACAACTATAACATTTATGATTACAGTAAATTGTTACAAAGTTGTTTACAGTTCTTCGATCGATTACCAACGACTTACAGGCATGCTTTTCGAAGGTTGAACAACAATATACAGAACTAATTCTTATCCTTGGAGGGATCCGTAATGAGCACACAAGTACAAAATGAAGTTTTGAAAGTAATTGAAGACCGTCATTCCGTTAAACAATACCAAGCTGGTCACACAATCCCTAAAGCAGATCTTGAACAAATTCTAACTTCCGCTTCCTTGGCACCATCTGCTTGGAATCTGCAACATTGGAAACTTCTTGTTATCGATGACCAAGCACAAAAAGAGAAATTGCTTCCAATCGCTTATGGTCAAAAACAAATCGTTGAAAGCTCTGTTGTTATCGCCGTTCTTGGTGATCTTGAAGCTAACAAAAATGCGCAAGCAGTTTTCGGTCCAGCAGTTGCTGGCGGGTTCCTTCCACAAGCTGTGATGGATACGCTAGTTGCACAAATCGAAGGCGCGTACCAATATCCACAAGTTGCTCGCGATGAAGCGATTCGTAACGCCTCTTTGGCAGCAATGAACTTGATGCTTGCAGCGAAAGCACTTGGCTATGACACTTGCCCAATGGGTGGTTATGATGCTGGTAAATTCGTAGAAGCGTTTAACGTTCCTGCTCGTTATGTACCAGTTATGTTGATCAGCGTTGGTTTGGCAGCTACGCCAGCACGCGCGGGTGGTCGCCTTCCATTAGATCAAATCACAGTATCTAACTCTTTCTAATAACAGTCCATGTAATAAAAGGCATGCCTCTCATGTTAGGGTGAGAGATCATGCCTTTTTTGCGTGCTTGGATTAGTGGAACTGTTCGGTTTCAAACATAATTTCATCGATCAGCTTGTTCCGATAGAGCATCGATAAATTGAAGGTTTCGTATTCCTTCTCTTTATCTAACTCGTCTAACAACAATGTAGCTATCAACTCTCGATCATCTGAATCACCGGGCTCACGGAAATCAATAAACCCTGTGAGTTGCCGCGAGCTGATATCCACCGTAGCGGTTCCGATCGGTAAGCCACCATAGGATTGTTGATAAATCTCATAAGATAACGTATCCAAATCGTCTCTAACCAAAATGATGGAATAGTCATCTCTCGTCGGTATCCACATTTCATCTTCAAATTGAATGTCATCCACCAGATCCAACATATCAATATGCGTTAGTTCCACCGTATCTACGGTCTCCCCATTAAAGATCATATGAAACACGAACGAATCTGTTTGTTCTTCATTGAAATCTGCCACCATAAGTTCAGTGACAATATCCATCTCTTCATCAAATGGATCGAATTTCCATGTAATATCCCCGATCACTTCGGATCCATATATATGCAGGATGGCTTCCGCGATTAACTCCGCGTCCTTATCGTACACGTGATATTCGACACTGCTCCTGTTTTCATTCACAATAACAAGCTCATATCCCTGTTCTTTCTTCCGTTCTTCGAGCATATCCAACTGTTCCGAAGACATTTCCGATTCCTGATCATCCAAGCTAATATCTTCCCTTAGCCAAGAATAATCTAACCCATCATCATGTAAGAGATCTACACTCGATATATAATCCTCTTGATACGTTATCGGCTCAACAGCATGATCCGTCACAATGACGAAATCATAATCACTATAACTAACCGTAACTTCACACTGAGCGATTCCAAGCGCATCAATCACATCCTGGATATAGGACTGAGCAAAATCATAGACCGCTTGCTTATTCACAATCGTGATGGATTGTTGCTCCAGATGAATCGCGCCTTTGAGACGATCCGATTCCCTGTAGACTAGCGTTAACGTACCGACAAACTCCCCATTGTACATAATATCGCAGACTTCGCCGCCTGCTGTTTTCAGGTCGGGTCTTAGCATAATATCGGCCACGACTTCGTCGCCTCCTCTACAGATCTTGTGTCATTCTTCTGTAGCATGCCCATTATCGACCAAAATATGAGTAATCAGGATATTCGTCTATACACTTATGCCCCGACTTACATATCTTATCTTATAACATTCATCACGAAAGGGGGGAATGTCCATGTCAGGAGTAGGAACTTCGTCAGCTGCAATTCTCGTGCTTTTTATCCTTCTTGTTATCATCACTAGCGCATTCGTTATCTAATCGTTGAGCTAAAAGCAAAAAGACGATTACCAGCCCACTGAGGCATGGTGATCGTCTTTCTCATTTGGGGTGTTGATCGACTTGATTAAGCCGTTGCCGCTCTGATTCAATGGCATTTAATTTCGCTAATAATATCTCCGTTGCGCCTGGTTTTTCCTTGAGCTGGGAGAAAATCTGCTTCGCCCTCGCAAGCTTTCCCGAACGCATAGCTAACTCGCCAAGCGACGTCGCTGCCTTCCACTCGCCAATGTGATAATCAGCGCTAACACTGCCGCGGTAATTAGGCAAACTAGACAGCGACTGCTTAATACTCGTTTCCGCTAATCGCAGCAGCTCATCTGCTTGTCGTATACGCACTTGCGCGAGCAAATAATGCGCATCAGGGAAATCAGGTGAATGCGCCAACGCTTTGTGGCAGTAGGCTTCCGCTTCGGCGTAATTTTTGCGCTGCATCATGATTTGTATGAGGAGTCGGTAGATTTCAGGCATCCGGCCGAATAGGGGCGTTTGTAAACCTAAGCGTTCGGCTTCGGTTAAGGCAGTGAAAGCTTGCTCCTCTAGTCCGAGACCCAACGATTCACGTCCATAAAATAACCAGTGGCCTGGATTCTCAGGCTCTTCTTCAATCATGAGCTTAAGCAATCGAAGGTTCCGTTCTAGCTTTCCTTTGCTTTGAATGACAGCTGGATCATACCCGTTATGATCCAGTCGGATTTTAACAGCTCTGCGATACATATCGAGCTGATAAACTCCTTTTTCCGTTGCGATTTGCTCATGGATGCGTCCATAATAGCGAAGTCCTCGCTGCGCCGGAAACATCCGCACTTGAGAGAAATCATGTTGAACGGTACCGTTTATTCGGTTCAAATGCCAGACATGCAGAGCTGGGATAAGTTTGGAATGGTTAAAAACACTGGCAACCTCACGAATCGCGTTGACATCCTCCGGTATCAGAACCTCATCGGCATCGATCCAGATGACCCAATCTGTTTGGATATGCTGTAAGCCAATATTTCGAGCAGCTCCGAAGTTGTCCTCCCACACTATCGGGACAACCTTTACCTTCGGATACTGCAAAGCAATCCTACGGGTATCATCCGTCGAAGAGTCCACAAGTAGGATTTCATCGACAGCTCCTTGCAGAGCAACGATACACTTCGCGATGTTCGCAGCCTCATTGTACGAAAGAATCGCCGCGGTCACTGTGACATTGGGAACATACAAGAGATCCTCGATGTCATGTCTCGGCTCGCCAAGCGGCACCTCTTGCATCGCCTTGTAGATGTGATTCACCCATTTCGCCTGCGGGTCTAGCAGCCACGCCCGGTCGAAAACCCGCTTCGCGGCGCCAGCTTGTTGCTGTAGAAGCAGCGTTTCACCAAGCATTACCCACAACTGCGCTTCGAGAGGCTTGCGGCGGATGGCTTGGAGAAGCTCCGCTTCGGCTTCATGGTGTTTGTTGGATTGGATAAGGGTGATGATGTGGTTATGGTTAGACATTATGGTTTAATGAACGGTACTTGGAATACTTTAGTACCATTGAAAGGATCGATATTCAGTAGAACTCCACTCCCCTGTCGTGCTTCATAACGGAATACGCCAGTAACGGTCACGACCTGGGTAACTTGATCTTTCCAATATTCTAGAAAAACATCCTGTATTCGTTCAGAAGTTATGAAACTTCCGAGTTCACTTGCTCTACTCTCCCAATATGTATCAGACACTTCTGGATATAAACGTTTTATGTGAACTGTTGGAATGTTAGAGTTTGCCAAAGGCGTCAGTGCTGGAGAGACTAATTTAAAATTAAAGTCATCTAGATACAAATTATTAGGATTGGAATCGTGCGCATAAATTTTCACCTTCGAATTGTTTGGGCTCGTCCCATTTGCAAAATCGAATTTGAGATAATCATTTTGATATACATATGCCGTAACCGAATTCGCGGCTTTATTTTGAATATCAGTCTCATGAATGACTATTTTATTACTATTGAAACCTTTATCACTTTTAAAATTTAAGATGTAAGAACTAGTTCCTGCAGCATTGGTTTGATACATGTCAATTGAAGCAGGGAATGGATCTACCGTTGTATGCTGAATATTAACCATAAGTTCAGTTTCTTTGTCTGAAGTTGTAGCTGTAATTCTTTTAATATTCTTAACGGAATCTTGTGTATTCACCTTTTGGTTTAATAATGTATTTAATTTTGTCCATGTAAGCGTAGTCCCGTCATTCTCTAGGGTAAGTGTGGCCGTGTGCGGTGTGTATAAACCATATTCAACAGAAATTGAATAATCTAAATCTTCTTCACTATAGAAAATCTCGTTCAAATCAATTTCTGCGTCATTTGACAAATACATGATGGGAGAAATGTCTACGGTTCTAAAATGATTGGCAACCACACTATTTGATTTGATTTGAGGAGCAGGAATGGGGGCATGTATCTCGAAAGGAATCTTCGCGTTTGTGAATCCACCATGATGATCAGTTATCGTGACATCTAGAGTGAAGGAACCAATTGTTGTTGGTGTGAAATCAGACCGCACTACATTGCCACTTTCATAATGATGGGAAATGTGCAAAAAGGGAGTATCCTCATTTTTAAAAATCACAAATAACTCTTCGTGACCTTCACCATATTCATCCTTATCTTCATCACTAAAATAATCTAATATCTGGCTTTCTAACGTACTACCGGAAATAGACTCTCCTAATCTGCCTTGAATTATCATTTCCATTTCTCCATACTGATATGGAGGTGTATTCGAAGATGGATATTGGACTGGATCATAGCTATTAGTGGATATGGGACTAATATTTTGTAATATACCCGTTGCTCCATCCAAATCAGTAATCATCTCAGAAGTCATTTTGGAAATATCAAAGTTATATTCGAATGGATCCTCAGTAGTTGGTACGACTACAACTTTAAATGTATCTGTTATTTGATCAGCTTCATATTGGGTTGCAAATATTGTAAAGGTTGATGTTCCAATTTCGTTTGCTTTGATCTCATAAATCCCATCATGACCAAATGTAGGTTCAATAGATGCATAACCATTCTCTTCTACTAAACGAATTGTAAAATCCTCAGCATTATATAGTGCTGCTAAATCTATGTATTTCGTACCATGTAATGGAACCACAATTGTTGTTAAGGCATTACTTATAGTTGGATCCTTTTGTGCATGGCTAATCTGTCCTGGAATCATCATAAGTGGAGCAGCTATAGCTGTAACACCAGCTACCGTTCCGATCAATTTCTCTTTTCTTTTGGAGACTTTCATTTTCCCCATCCCTTATACACCACCATCATCTATTAGTCTTTCTCTCATTCTATCATACGAAATATGCACTAAAAACCCCTTAAACGACAAAAAACCTCGAAAAACGAGGTTTTTGACCGATTTCTATTTAGAAACAGTACTTGCGAATGGCTTCATGAACGCCTTCATTATTATTCGAGGATGTCACAGCATCTGCTGCCTCTTTCACATCATTCGGCGAATTCTCTACTGCAATCCCCAAACCAGCAAAACTCATCATTTCCAGATCATTATAATAATTGCCAATCGCCATAATTTCTTGGGCTTCTATCTCTAAAGTAGCTGCCAAAGCTTTCAATGCGTTCCCCTTATTCGCAGTCGGATTCATCACATCAATGAACAAATCTCCACTGCGAATCATCCTCAAATTGCCATAAAGCTTCTGATCTTCCCACTCAAGTTGAACACGATCCAACACATCCGGTTGAGCAAAAAGCGTAAATTTAACGATCGGCACGCCAAGCTCTGAAACAGACGTAACTAGTTTAGGATTGATGAGAAATTTCTGATACATCATCCTCTCATACTCACCGACACGTTCGATATACATATTAAATGCTGTACACACATCGAAGTGAATTCCTTCACGGCGAGCATAAGCCAACATACTTTCGATTTCCCTAATTTCAAAAGAAAACTCATTCACCAGTGACTGCCCTCGCTCATCGGCATGAACGGTTACCGCTCCATTATGAGTGATCATCGTTCCTTCCAACCCCAATTGCTCTAGGATAGGTAACGTACTAGCCGGCGCTCTCCCCGTACATAGCACAATATGACAGCCTTGATCATGAACCTCTTGTATAGTTTCAATCGTTTGATCCGTTAATTCGTGATGATCGTTAAGCAGTGTGCCATCAACATCCAGTGCGATTAATCGATAGTTCAAGGTATCCTCTCCCTCGCTCTCTTCATATCGACTAATTGTACCATAGGTGCAATTTCAGTTCACCGATTTTACAATATAAACGTTATTGCACCCGATGAACACCGACCGATTGCTGAGCATTTCCAATGATTTCGATAGGAATATCTTCCTTTTTCACAACACCATTACTGTACCTAATCTGAAAATGAATCGTCTGTGCGCCTCGAGGCAGTCCCTCCGTTAGCGATTGGAATTTAACATCAAATAATTCGCCACTAAACATCGTATTATCATTTAACTGTGGTGTTAGCTTTTCAGACACATATAAGGTCTGACCATCCAAACCAATCGTGTCAATCCAAGCGATGACTTCGTCAACCGAGGCAGCAGCGCTCTGACTTTTCACAACAAATATTTCACCAGAATAAAATTGTTTAGGATTTACTTGTGTTTGATGCCCTTTCCGATTATGCAAAATCAACCAATTGTCCGTGTAAGTCACAACAGATCTTATCGTTAATGGCATAGCAGTGATCGTTTTAACTGCAGTTGATGTTAGAAACCCATCCATCGCGGATAGTGTAACTAAGTAATTACCGGGTTCAGTGAACTTTTGCGTGAAATTTGTAGATGTAAAAGACGTAGTAACCCCATCTGGTCCCTGAATGGTCCATAAGTATGAAAGCACATCGCCATCAGGATCAGTCGAAGTATTGGTGCTCCGTACCTCATCTCCCTCCCAAACTGGCTTAGGAGTCCAGTCGAAATCGGCAATAGGAGGTCGATTGATATATAACCAAGTTTGTGGTGAGTAATCTGACCAGATAACGCCATCGAACACCCTAACGCGAACTCTTAATTTTTGACCAGCCGGTAGATCGGTATTTACTGACCAACTGCCGATTAATGAAGAGGAGCCTTGATAATACTGACCTGAATCCACAATCATTGTATCGTTTGCTTCATTAGTGATTTGAATTTGAAAATACGTAAATATTGTACCTGGATCAGGGTCTGCTTGATTCCATTTTAGCGTTGGCCGCAAGGTACTAAATCGTGTTGGTGAAGTTTGTGTACCACCCGGTTCTATCATTGTTGCTGTTGGTTGACGGTTAGTAATTAGCCACCCTATGTTTGACCATACTGACCAAACAATTCCATCAAAAACCCTTACTTGAACTTGGTACTTTTGACCTTGTGTTAGTGCAAGTGTTGTTATCCATTCTTGTGTAGTTGCAGATGTTCCTTGTGGTTTGATACCACTGTCAACAGCGACATTTCCAAACTCATCTTTTAGCACAACTTGGAAAGCCGCAAAGGTTGTTCCTGCATCCGGATCAGCTTGATTCCAATTGATTGTAGGTTGACGTGTATTCACATAACTAGGACTTGCTTGCGTTCCAATCGGAAATGTAAGTACGGCGATTGGTGGTTGATTTGGCAGCGGAATCGTAATTTGAATTGTTTGTTCTACCCAATCGGACCATGCACCATATTCGTCAGCGACCGCTGCTCTAACGGTATACGTACCAGTTTCATTAGGCCGTGTGAGCTTTCCGAACTGAGTTACACCACTTGGCGTTGTATAGCTGTATCTGTTGTTAAAAATACCTCTCGTGCTCTGATAATTTTTCTCCGTCGCTTCAGTTGAATAGTTTGCCGCGCTTAGCCATCGATCCGGGTCGTAGCCTGTTTCCGTCCATTGAATTGTATGATCTGGATTCTCAGCAATGGTGAATTGTGCTATAGGCCTTCTATGAACCAGGATTGAATGAGTCGCAGGGTCCGACATTTTCTGAAACATAGCAAAGACAGGCGATGGATATTTGAATCCAGCTGGTGCAGGGTCGTCGGGTTCTTGGAATTCAACCTTGAATACGCCTACCTTAGAAATACTAGGACTTGGCGTTTGGATTACGACGCCGTTATAGCTATTAGTTCCTATAGGATCAGAAGCGCCATCCCCTGCATTTAGGAATTTGTAAGGTTCCATATTCGTAAATTTCCATTGGGCTAGATTAGGAATAGCAGGATCGTTCTCTGGATCAAGATAACTAGTGCTATAGGTAATTGGCATATTTACAATCGCTTGATTGGCAACTGCCGTATCACTACTCTCGTAAATCATAGCATTGAAATCTTTAAGCTCTACATACGGGGACTCTGAGTAAAGGCCATAAGATCCAGCAGACACAAATGTATTATCATAAGCATCAATGATTGGAATTCCAGCTGCGTAGACAATAATGTGATTAGCTCTTACCTTGGCTTTGATCTCTGTGTACACAGAGATCTTCGAATTATAATTTTTGCTCATAATCGTAGATGAAATACCATTAACAATTTTGGTCAACTTGATGAGATTCGGCGTAGACTCAACCCGATACATATTTTTGTTATTTTGCACTCTAAATCCGAAACCAGCTGTGACGCTATCACTATATGTATTCAGATTAAATTTGGTTTTGACGCCGATATCGCCATTATATAAGCTAGCATCATTGTTAGATAGAAAACCGTAACTGGCATTTCCAGTTGTGTTGTTTACATCTGTTTTCACAGATAATATCCATTCATACCTACCCTGACTACTACCATAATCTGAATTTCCTTGATACACAACTTTAATTGTGCCATCCTCTGTCAAGTTAATGCTTTTTATACCATATGTGTTACTTCCATTTCCTGAATCGGAGAAATTCGAAAAAGCCAATCCTGTTGGTATATCCACTTCTTTGACACCTGTAGTCATATCGTAGGCTAATATGTTCGTTTCGCCGTTACCAATAATCAATTTTCCGTCTGAGGATATTGTAGCTTTTGGAGTAGGACTTCTATATTGGATGTCGCCATCATCTGGCCAATATTGAATTAAATATCCATATGTTTTCACTCGATCTATCGTCGTAGTTTGGCCCGTTCCTAGGTCGTAGTACATCAAATCCCAAAAGCCATTCTTACCGACAGTGGTGTAATAACCGCTCTCTACCGTCTGTTTGATATAAGCAACCCGATTATTAAAAACACCTAAGTAGTAAATTAAATTATTATGGGGATCGGAGGGATTCCCACCACCTACTAGATCTACCAAAACAGCACCCGTATTTGCATTTAAAACATGTCTTACGGAACCATATTTAATGAGAATCTTAGACTCATTATCGGAAATGTACTCTACACTAATATTAGTTCGATTCATTCCGAAAGAAGCTGGGCTAGGCGTGTACTGCCAAAGCGCTACACCACCGTTGTTGTACTTTACTAGACTGCATAAGTGTTGATACGGGTCATAATATCCATAATCACAGCTATTTTTGTAGATGTTTCCGCTCGAGTCCTTATTGAAAACAGAACTAAACTGAGAGGTTCCGCGTAGGACAAGATGACCATCCTCATAATCATGGTTATAATCAATCGAGTCCATGATTACCCCCTCTGTGACCGTGGGATTAGAACCCGTATACATTGCTGGGTACGTAGTAGGCACCGGAGGTGGACACTTACCAGGAGAATCAGATCCAGCAAATCCACATGTTGCTTGTTTTGTAGCATTGTAAGCTGGAGTTACCATTTGGTTCTGCCAATTCTTTGTGAAATTTAAAATATCACTAATTCTGGTTACGATCTCGTTGTAGTATCCATACTGACAACACGGAGAGTAATAGCTGGGCCCCTGTCTTTGCAATATCATATCAGAATTATTTTCTGTCATGTTAGCAGGGGAATACTGCAGCTTAGGCATTACTTCCTCACCCCAACCACCATTATTGGTAAATTGTGGTGCACTGGCATGGGTTGCTCCATAAACAATTGCAGGATTATCCTCGTTATACATAACAATACCCTCATTGTTCTGGGCGGACTTCCAAAGATGCTTAGCGAGTCTGTTCTCTTTTACGAAAGTAGCATAATAACCATTTAAATTACCTGTGTTACCACAATCACCACAATAACCTTTATCTGTGTAAAACCACTTTTGCACCACATTTGAATTGGTAATTGATTTGTATGGGGCATAATTAGTTACGTTTCTCGTGCTAATTGAGTTGTCACTAGAATTATAATTATACAGTTTTGGTGCTGAAACGCTTGTTGAAGAAGAGGCAGTCCAAGATGCCGAATTAACGATTGTATTGGCCGTTGGTGTAACAGTCGTTATGTTGGCGGGTTCAGGTTGAACACCAAAAGCTGAGAAATCAACTTCGGGCATTTGGTTGACCACTTCGAATGAAAAATCTTTATCTGTTGATTTCTTCAGACCTAGACCTTCTTTTAGGTGAATGTGAACATTACATTTCTTCGCTACTTGAGTAGGTGTATAGGTAAAGTTTCCATTTGCATCAGGAGTAATAGTAGAGACTATATCATCTGCCAAAGATCCATTATTATTGTTGTCGCATGCTAAAGAAACCGTGTGCTCCGATATTGGGTCACTGTCTGGGCTAAAGGACTTGTCTTGGAAAGACATGGAAACATTTCGTACCCCGATATCATTGTAATCTAGTCGTGCCACAGGTGGTAAGTCTTCTAAGACGTTCAAAGTAGAATGCGTTGTATTAAGAGATCGCAATCCTGCGCTATCTGTGACATCCAGTTGAATGTCGTAATCACCGAAAGCTGAATATAATGGCAGCCTAGTTCCGTGCCAGTCACAGTTTGATATTGTCCTAGATTTATACGGACTGTAACTATTTGCACAGCTAATATCTGGTGTATACGATCTGCCCTCTACTACCTTTGGCGGTAATGTTATCATAGGGACTGGGTTCGGAGGCACAACACTCATGGTTGCCGAAGTTTGTGACTGATTACCACATTTATCCGTTGCTGTTACTTTGATACTATGTGGACCAAGAACATTTGCATTGAAATTGTACGTCCATCCATTAGGCTCGTGATCCCATAAACCATAATCGGCTTTAAGCTGTTTTACCCATGCACTAGAGCTACCATCGAAATCCCAAGATAAAAAGTATGGATCTCCGTCAGGGTCATAAGGCTCATCGTGATCTCCCGGAAGCATAGCTGGTTTTTGAATGACTCGCAGCCAAACACGTTCATCTACAGCAAACATATTTTCGGGTGTAATGCTTCCACCGTCATAAGCATGGAACCAACCAACACGTACGACTGGTGGGTTATTAGAGCCTACGCAAGATGCTGGTGAAACGACTTGGAATGTTTTTGGGACTGCATTCGCTTCCCCACCACACGTGGACGTGACTTTAAGTGAGACACTGACAGTTCCGATTGTCATCCAACCAGGATCTGGTGGTAAACCACCAACATTGAATGAAAAAGCGCCAGTATTTGAATAGACCTTTGAGTTTCCATTTTGTGACACCGTATAGGCAACCTGTTGAATTCCACAACCATTGCCACCTGTAACGGAAATGCCATCGGCTATAACACCGTTGTAACTCCCGAACTCAATTGAGGGTTTTTCGATTTTAAAATTGGCTGTAATTTCTTCTTTAGAAGGGGATATGGAGCAGGTAGATTGGGGAGTGATGGTAATGGATTTGGTGTTGTCGGAGGTGTTCGATTCACCTGTGATAGGGTCAATGAGAATAGCGATTCCATAGGGGGAAGTTCCTGAGAAGGATTTGGTGAAGGTACCAGTCTTTTTCTCGCCTGCGTTGGTACCTGTGTAGTTAAAGGTGTTGAGTACTATGCCGTCTATTAAGACTTTTACGTTGAAGGAAGTTGTAACATCGGTTCCACCTGTATTTGTAAAGGAGAAATGGAAGTTTGTTGATTTGTTTGCCTCAATACATTGCCCATCTTCATCTAAAACAATATTGCCCAAGTTAGGTGGGCCTGTTGCAGTTTCATAAGTAATTTTAATGTGGTCTGGGTATTTGTATGTTTTGGATTTGAGATTAACCTTGAAAGCGGCGTAGTAAACCATTACCTTTGCACCTGGAAGTCCGAGCTGTTTGAAATAGGGGCTGCTATAATTTAAATCTTGTGTATACTTAACAATGTATTCACTAGATGTACTTCCACCATTTGTTTCAACGTAGTGGGTTGAAGCAGTATCTGTGTATCCATCTTCAACGCCTGCTGGTCCGGAAACGGTTACGCTTGCATTAATTTGTGCTGTCGCTGTCACATCTGAAGCGCTAACCGCTGAGGAAGGTATTGGGGTGCCATTATCAACTATTGTGTATCCTATTTGCCTATTTGCAGTTAAGGACAAAACTGCTCCTTCGCAATTTGGACTTGAAGGCATCATAGTTCCATTGACATTCTCAGAGTAGTCTCGCCCTGAGTAAGCAGAACAGCCTAGTGCTCCGTCCTGATACCAGTCAAGTTCTTTACCAGGACTACCAGGAGCATAGCGATACCAAGCAAAATATCCTTTAGCAGAATCATTGTTGTTTGATTCAACAAGAACAGGCACTCCAGAAAAATTTATACCTGTTGTACTCCAAGTGGATAAACCTTTTGCAGAATCATTTTTTTTAACTGGTTGGGTTTCCCCATCCATATAAAATCCAATTTCTTTAATAACTTTTCCAGTTGGTGCTGTCACTGTAAACGGGTTTGTATTTGCAGTGTTAGAATCGCTAAATACAGCTTGGTATCCAGCTTGCGAGTTTGTAGCGTAAGTCATGATTCTAGTTTCATCATTATCATCAGCAGCTTTTGCGAATGGCAAATTGAATTTCAGATAATCAAGTGGTATATGTTGAAATGCAATTATTATTAATAGGCAAATACTAATTTGCTGTATTTTAAGCGGCAGATGAGATCGCCTCCATTCCTAGTAGTGTTGTTTTATTATTTTTTCTGGAATTAAACTGTAAAAAATCTTTTTGTTGTAGTTTTGAGCTGGCGGTATTGCAGGGGCACTAATAGAAAATCCTGCGTAACTATCGGTAATCGAATCTTTCGGAATAATAAGAGCTGGTACATCAGTTGATGTTTTAAAGAACAGAGGTCTTGGAGAACTCAAAATTCCATTAATAGAGTCAGTTGGTGCGCCATTTTTGAAACCATCTAGACTAAATATGGGTAGTGTAGAACTGCTTTTATATATGTTAGTATCATTATTGAAATCAACATGTCCTTTGAAATAAATTACGTAACTATTCATATATCGACTTTCAACATAAGGGCTGTTTTCAAAGGATCTACCATTAAACCATTTCAATTTACTAATATCTCCTAGAAGTGCTAGATTTGGATCATTAGGATCTTCCAGATCTATAGCAACAATTTGATCCATCGTTCCTTTGTAAAGTCCATCACCGGTTTCAAGAGTAAGATTTTCCGGATTCCATTTTTCTATCTGTTCCCCTCCAAAAATATGTGGCATAACCGTAAATATATTAGTGTGTTTCAATTCCAGTTCAGCATTCCCAACAGCATAATTATCAATTTCTAACGTTCCGCCTTGGTTCACTTTGAGAATACGCTCAATTATTGTTACTGATTGAGCTCGTGTAGTCGAGCTCTTTGGCTCTAATGCCCCTTTTGCCATGCCTTGAATAAGTCCCATTTTGGCTGCGTTATACATGACTGAATCATTATCTATTTGAATTGCTTTGTTCTGTAACGTCACGTCCGTTGCACGTAATGAAATACGAGACATCTCTAAGCGAGAAATCGGATCATTGACGTTATCTATCAAGAAATCCGATTCTCTCAGAATACCTTTGTTTATAGCGGCAGCAATGTAGGGAGAAGACCAATCCGCCCCTGATGAAACGCTCTTCACAGGCTCCTTTATCGCTGTTATGACCATTTTCACAAACTCAGCACGAGAAACATTATTTTCCGGCTTAAATGTGGAGTCTTCATATCCGTCGACATACCCTTTTTTCACAGCACCTTCTATGGCAGACATCGCCCAGTGGTCAGAAACGTCCTTGAGTTTTATCGCAGTGACCGCACTTGGAGTTGGAAATGGTGAATCAGCGGCTGAGGTCGAGGATTGACAAGCCGTGAATAAAAATACAGTTGAAAGTAGAATAAAAGATTTTTTCAAATTGATCTCCCCCTGTTTGTATATACCCAATTATTGGTAGTATCTCATTTCATAATTGTAAATGTCTACCTATTTTCGACATATTTCCACTAAAAACAGCAAAACCGCCTAGTATTGCTAAAAATCAGCAATAACTAGGCGGTTCTTCCGCACAAATAAATTTCACTACCAAGAAAATACCATATTCTAGTATTTTTGTATAGTTAATTTTGATTCTCGTTGGCATTTCGTAGAGCCGAGAGCTCTTCCACACTTAATTCTCTGACCTGACCCAAGGCCAACTCGGGATCAAGTGCCAGCGGGCCCATGGACATTCTTTTCAGAAAAACGACTTGTTTGCCAACAGCTTGGAACATACGTTTCACCTGATGGAACTTACCTTCCATGATCGTAAGCTCGATTTCAGAAGGGATTTCAGCAGCTTCATTTCCGGTCTGTAAAATCTTCAAATCACCAGGCAACGTCTCATAACCATCATCTAAAGTTACTCCATGGCTAAAAGCTTCCTGATCCGCTTCGTTAACCTCCCACTCAACTTTGGCGTAGTAAGTTTTCGGAACGTGTTTGCGAGGTGAGAGCAGGTTATGAGCCAGTTTGCCATCGTTTGTGAGCAAAAGGAAGCCCTCTGTATCCTTGTCCAATCTGCCTACAGGAAACACTTCGAACGGTGCGTATTCTTCGTCCAAAAGATCCACGACCGTGCGATCCCGATTATCTTCGGTTGCCGAGACCACCCCTTGCGGTTTGTTCATCATTAGATAAACAAACTCTCGGTAAGTGACGACCTCTCCATTCACGGTAATGGTGTCCTTATCAGGATTTACTTGCATACCACTGTCTTTGACCTTCACACCGTTGACGTAAATAGCACCTTCTTTGGCGAGGCGCTTAAGTTCAGAACGGGTACCAACGCCCACATGGGCGAGTATTTTATCGAGTCGTTGTGTTTGTTTCATGACCGTTTAGGTCCACCTCCAGCCGGGCGGATATTCGTTCTTCAGCATCCCGTCGAGCCATTTACCCCAGCCGACAGGATGGTCGTCAATGCAGACCAGGCAGTAGCCTTTGGCTGCCTTGGTCTCTTCCGGATCGCGGAGTATCTCGCTCTCCGCGACTTCGAGCGTCTCGCCCTTCAGGTACCGAAGGGCTCGCTCGTCGCTCGAAGCCAAGCTCAGCGCTCGCTTGGCCTCGCGCAAACGCAGTCCCATGGCTAGCGCATGGGACGGTTCAAATCGGCCGCGGTGCAGCGCGCCGATGTACCAGCCCGGCCGCACGACTTTCAGTCCGTGCAGCTCAGGCAAGCCCGCCGGCGACGCATACGCGTGCTCGCCGTAACAGACCAGCCGCCTCAGGGCGAAAGGCTCGCTGCGCAGCAGCTCACCGGAGAACGCCTCCAGCGGCTCCAAGCTCACCCCCGTGCTAGGCGGTGCCTCAGCACGGCCCTTCCCGCGTAGCGCGGGACGGCCGCTTCGCTTCCCCGCTGCCGCCACAAAGCCGGCATCCCCCGCACTTTTATCTGCACTTGCACTTGCACCTGCACTCGCACCAGCTCCCGCACCTACACTCGCACCCGCACCCGCACTTGCACTCGCACCAGCTCCCGCACCTACACTTGCACTCGCTCCCGCACCCGCACCAGCTCCCGCACTCACTCTTTCCCCTTTACTTCCATCCCCAACACCCAACCCCAAAACCGCCAAAAAATGCCCCTCACCCCGCAACTTATGCGGCCACAACCTCGCCGTCCCTGCCACAGCATCCCTTGCCTTTGAACTGTAAGCATCTGCCTCACACCACGGTTCCCTCAACCAATCCGGCCGCCCAGGACTGAATCCATCAATAGGAACGACATCAAAAGCAGGATGCTTGTCCAGAAACTCTGCAATCTGAGCCTCATTCTCCTCCGGTGAGAACGTACAGGTCGAATACACGATCCTGCCTCCAGGTGCCAACATCACCGCAGCTTGCGCCAACAGTTCCCTCTGCATTGCAGCAAATTCCTGAACAGAGTGGCGCTCCCATTGCCCCATCATTTCTTCTTCCTTGCGGAACATTCCTTCACCTGAACAAGGCGCATCAATCAAAATTTTATCAAAATACCCCTGAAATGCAGTCAACATCCGCTCCGGTTTCTCATTCAAAACTACGGCATTTCGCACGCCGAGCAGCTCTAAATTTTTAACCAAAGCTTTGACCCGATCTGAATGGATATCGTTCACAACTAGGACGCCTTCACCTTGCAACTTCGCGGCGATTTGCGTCGATTTCCCACCTGGGGCTGCGCACAAATCCAGAACCCGCTCCCCTGGTTTTATCTCTAGCAGCTCCACAGGTGCCATCGCACTCGGCTCTTGGATATAGTAAAGTCCAGCATGGTAATACGGATGCTTACCTGGGCGTTCCCCTTCTTGATAATAAAAACCATCCGAAACCCAAGGTATAGTCGTCAAATGAAATGGACTCTTCTCCAAAAACTCAGCACGCTCCACCTTCCCCGTATTTACCCGTAATCCATAAACGCGTGGTTCATCATAGGAAGCAAGAAACTGCTCAAACTCCTCTTTACCCAATAAATCAATCATTTTCTCCCTAAAAAGGGGTGGTAGCTGCTTCGCCATTCGTCATCTTCGCTTTCTATATAAAATCCCATTTGATCCGACAATTTGTGTTTCCATGGTACAGTGTAACGGTATTATAGCTGAGTTGTCACGAAACAGCCAATATTTTTACGAAATCCTACAGGATATGCTATACTTTTTATAGAAGATAGTAGAAAGTAAACATTTTAAAGAGGTGCATACATGAAGAAGTTGCTTATTTATTTAGGCATAGTTGTTATTTTATTCGGTGGTCTATACTTTGTTAATCAGCAATCTACCAAATCTTCGGATAAAGCGAATGCTGGTAATCCTTACGGAGTTGCTGCATCCAAGCTCAATCCAGAGACTGTGAAACAGTTAAACGATCCGAACTACCAGAACTTGATTTTGCCTGCAGATTTAGATGCCAGATTGAAGAACAAAGAGACATTCTTCCAGTACTATTATGCGTCAACTTGTCCTCATTGCAAAGTGACGACACCTGTACTAGTTCCTCTACAGCAACAATTAGGTCTAGACGTGAAGCAATTCAATTTGGAAGAGTTCAAAGATGGCTGGAACAAGTACAAGATTGAATCCACACCTACCTTAGTATATTACAAAAATGGGGTAGAAGTAGATCGCATTGTTGGCGGGGTTCCTGAGGCTGGATCTACAGTCGGCAATACGCCAGAAGTATTCAAATCCTTCTTCCAAAAGTATAAAGGTTAATGCCATTAAATATCTAAACCTACAAAAGGACTTCTTCACCCATTGGTGAGAAGTCCTTTCTAATTTCAATCATGATCACTGCCTGCTGGTGGATCCAACCTCAAATCTTCCAAGAGATCCTCTAGCTCTTCATCTAGAATCCTAATATCCAAATCATAAGGAAGAAACGGCTCCTCTTTCAATCGCAACAGCTTCCCCAGATAAACCTCACTATCCTTCACTAATAAACCTAGATCAATCCCTAGCGTATGTACAGGATAAGGTGCCAGCTTGTCTAACCCCGCACGAAACAATTTAATAGAACCGCTCGGATTGCCATTCAAATGATGATAAAGGCCTACTGCAATTTGCAGCAGACCTTGATATAGCGGATTTCGGCCTTCTTCCAGCCAAAGCTCCTCCATCACTTCATGACATTCGAAATAATCCCGCTGATCGTTAAAATAGTACAGAAAAGCGACATACAATCGGTCATATTCGCTCATGGGTTAGCTATTATCTCCTTTTTTGGCTCGCGAGATGGCAGCCTCGATATCAGCAGATAAATCACTAAGTCCTTCTTCTGTTTCCCAAATCTCATTGAACCGCAATTGGAACTGAGCAGCTTCTCGTACGCGATGATAGAAATACAACTCTTGAATATTATTCAACACACGATTAATTAAATTAGAGTTATCTTCAAACATCCGTTGGGAGGCCATAATCTCGCCTCGAATACTCGACATTTCCTGATCCAGTAGATAAGCCGCTTCCGCCGCTTTACTCAATCGCGCCCGAACCACATCAGGTAACTGCTCTTTATATTTATAATTCAAGGAATGCTCAATCGTCGCCCAGAAGTTCATTGCCAGGGTCCGAATTTGCACTTCTGCTAATATTTTCTTCATACCGAGAGCTGTTTGAACGGGATATTCAATAATAATATGAAAACTTCGGTACCCGCTCGGCTTTTTATTCGTAATATAATCCTTCTCATACACAACACTCATATCTTGTCTGCTGCGGATAAGTTCAGCAAGCACTTCGGTATCTTCTACGAATTGGCACATGATGCGAATGCCAGCGATATCTTCTATGCCTGATTCTAATTGATCCATTGGTACGCTCAAACGCTTCGCTTTCTCTAACACGCTTGATATTTTTTTGACACGTCCTGTTACAAATTCGATAGGTGCGTACTCTTCACGACTTTTAAGTTCGCCACGTAATGTTTTGAACTTTACTTTCAATTCCTCTACCGCTTGTTCATAAGGCAGTAGAAATTTCTTCCAGTCTCGTCCATCCATCCATGTATCCTCCATTCTGAATGAAGTTAGTGCGAATCTACGCCTATTGCCTGGGAAATATGTGTGAAACCATCTTTCTTTAACAGCTCTTGAAGCCCTTTATTTATACGCCCAAGCAGACCTGGTCCCTCATAAATTAAAGCCGTATATACTTCAATAAGACTTGCTCCAGCCCGAATTTTGTCATACGCATCTTGCGCAGTGAAAATCCCGCCAGCCCCAATAATCGGCAGCTTGCCATCTGTTAATTGATACACGCGTCGAATAACATCTGTTGAGCGCTTTGTTAATGGCAATCCACTCAACCCGCCCGCTTGCTCGCGATTAGCATGACGTAAGCCATCTCTACTTAGCGTGGTATTCGTTGCAATGATCCCAGATATTCCGCTTTCCTTAATGATCTGTACAGTGAGATCAAGCTCATCATCCGTTAGATCAGGCGCTATTTTGACAAGTACTGGTTTCGCCGCGCCACCATGCTTCTTATGTTGCACTTGCATTTCATCCCGCACCGTAGACAACAAGCGTTTCAAATCATCGCCATGTTGTAAATTACGCAAATCAGGTGTATTTGGTGAGCTTATGTTAACAACAAAGAAATCTCCATATGTATATAACGCTATAATACAAGCTCGATAATCTTCTTCAGCCTGCTCGTTAGGCGTTGATTTATTTTTCCCTATGTTTACGGCAACTGGAATCACACGTTTCCCTGTTTTCTCTAGGTTCTGTGCCATCTCAGCTGTACCTACATTGTTAAAACCCATCCGGTTAATCAGTGCTCTGTCTTCTGGAAGACGGAACAAACGAGGCAGCTCATTACCAGGTTGTGGTTTAGGTGTAATCGTACCAACTTCCATAAATCCAAAACCCAATTGTGAAAATCCTTTGACCGCTTTTGCGTTTTTATCAAGCCCTGCAGCAAGGCCGACTGGATTACCGAAGTGTAATCCCCATAGGTCCTGAGTTAGTTGAGGTGATTCTGGTACCCCATACATGGATTTAAGCAACTGCTTGCCTCCTGGTAAATTCCCAACAACACTCAGACCGTCAATCGTTAAATGATGCGCTTTTTCCGGATCCATTCGGAACAAAAAAGGCTTGGCTAATTTCTTATACAGCATGTCCTATGCACTCCGTTCTCTCTAAGTACTCTAACAGTCAGTTTAGCTGACAATGTAGAAATATGCAATCCACTTAAGACCTTAAACCTTGTATTCACACAAAAAATCCCTGCTCCACAAAGGTTGCAAGGGAATGCTCCAGCTTATTTATTTCCACCTATACTTCTGTGCGTTGCAGCAATCGCTCCAAATGCATCGTTAAGTATCCCGTCTCATCATCAGGTACTTCTAATTGCAAGGAATCACTTAACATTAACGATAGAACCTTGGCCTTCACGTAGGTGTCGCCGTATTCTTCTTTAATTTTGGAAAGGAGTGAGTTTTGAAGCGTTTTCTTTGACTTAACCCGTTCAATGACACCTTTTAAATGGGAGATAAAGCGAAGTGTTGAGAACGAATCATCGAAATTAAAGCCAAGTTCCTTCGCAGATTCGATCGTTTGAGAAACCACTCTGACAACAGCTAGAGAATCGGATGCTTGCTCTTTCTTACGCGCACTGTTGAAATGCATCGTCAAGAAAGCAACCTCATCCTCAGGCAATTTCACATCTAGATGTTCATTCAGGAATTCAACAGCTTTCTTAGCAACTTTATATTCCTCCGGGTACATGTATCCAATTTCATACGCAAATGGATTCGTAATGAAGATTCCGCGTTTCTGCCGCTCAACTGCAAAGTTAATATGATCTACGAGCGATGCATGGATCGTTTCGGAGAAATCGCCTTCCAGCATGCTTTGTGCGTAGGCAATCACCTCTTCGGTGATCCCGATGATTTTCACATCGACGGCATTTAGGATTTGTTCATAGTTTTTCAGTACTTCCGATGTATGTAAAAGGAACTCTTGTGTAATTTCACCTTCACCAATTAGCATACCAGGTGTTTTCTTGAATCCGATCCCCTTACCAAATGCAATGGAATTTTTCCCTGAGCTTAAATGTGCCATCACCACGTTATGGGATAGCACATGTATGATCGTCCGTTCAATCATAAGACACCTCCCAATTTATAGTTTCGGGGTCCCCGCAAAGTAATCGGAATAGACTTCGAAGGCATACGTCACTTTGTGGGGTATATTTAGGCTTGTCCTGATTATTTCTCATTTTGTACCTAGCAAAGGTTTAATGCTTTCACGAATTTGTTCTGATTCTGTCCCAAAAACAACGTGAACGTTGCCTTTTCCTAACCGGATGACACCGATGGCACCTAATTCCTTGAGCTCGTTATCTTGCACGAGTACCTCTTCTTTAACCAGAAGGCGCAGCCGTGTAATGCAAGCATCAATGGAGATAATATTAGAAGCACCGCCAATATGATTTAGAATACGTGTTGGGCGATCTACCAGAGAAGGTTTCTCTTCAGCGGCTTCTACCTCAACATATTGCTCAAGGTCATCCTTACTTGTTACTTTCATCGGAAAGAAGTGTAGATAAGCTCGAAAGGTAATAAAATATAAAATGAAGTAAACGGCTCCAATGAGTAAAATCCAATAGGGATTCGTCGCCAAGTGCCAGTTCAACACGAAATCAATAAAGCCTGCAGAGAAACCAAACCCCATTTTCACTTGAAGGATATTCATAATGAGCATGGAGAAGCCTGTAAGAACGGCATGAATCACATAAAGACCAGGGGCTACGAACATAAACGCAAATTCGATTGGCTCTGTAATGCCTGTTAGAAAACTCGTCAGTGCTGCAGTTAACATGACTGGAGCTACAAATTTCCTTGTAGAAGAAGATGTACTTCTAACGACAGCAAGCGCGGCTGCTGGTAATCCAAACATAATAACGGGATAAAAACCTGTCATAAACATGCCGGCTGTAGGATCCCCTGCAAAAAAGCGTGAAATATCCCCATGTACCATTTTGCCTGCTGGGGTAACGAAATCCCCTATTTGAAACCAAGCGATATTATTAATGACATGATGAAGACCAGTTGGAATGAGCAAACGATTCATGATACCGTAAATGAAAACCCCAATGTTTCCGTTATCTACAATCCATAATCCAACTTCACTTATTCCTCGCTGTACGGGTGGCCAGATAAGCCCAACGACTACACCAAGAAAAACCATAACTAGGGATGTCACGATTGGAACAAACCGTTTTCCGCCGAAGAATCCAAGCGACTTAGGTAATTGAATATGACTAAATCGATTGAAGAATGTAGCAGAAAGCATCCCCACCATCATCCCACCGAGCACGCCAGTGTCCAATGGCTCTGAGCTGCCTGAAACCATTTGAAAATGTTTAAGGACGTTATCAAAGACCAAATATCCAACCGCAGCTGCTAAAGCAGCAATGCCTTCTCCAGACGTTAAGCCTATCGCAATTCCTATTGCGAAAATGAGTGGCAAATTATCAAAAATTGCGCTTCCACCTAGCTCGAAAATTTGAGCCACATGAACAAGGAATGGATCATTAAAAGACATTTTACCAATTCGAAGAAGAATGGATGCTGCCGGCAGCACCGCAATAGGGATCATCAACGATCTCCCCATCTTCTGAAATGCATACATTACACTCATCAGATTCACCTATAGCCCACAAGTTTGGCCGTTTCTTGTTTGCTTTTACCTATCCCCATTATAGTAGAAAGAACACCCCCCTGAAAGGATAAATTCCTCTAGGTTAAGGTGTTTTTTCTATGCATTGCCATATACAGTTATTTCACAGCTCCTGCCGTAATCCCACTTGCAATCTGGCGTTGATATATCATATATACGATCAAAGTCGGTAATGTTGTGATCAGCAATCCGGCGAATAATGGACCCCATTCTACACGATATTGCATCTCAGCTTGCATAACAGCCAAACCAATTGGAAGCGTGTACTTCGTAGGCTCGTTCGTAAGAACAACCCCTAGGAAGTATTCATTCCAGTTATTCAACATGTTCGTAATCATCACCGTAATCAGACCTGGCTGTGACAATGGTAACATAACCCGGAAGAACGTGCCATAGTGTGATGTTCCATCAATAATCGCTGCTTCTTCAATTTCTTTGGGCAGCGATTTGTAGAACCCAACAAGCAAGAAGATCCCGAAAGGCAAGTTCAGTGCCGCGTAGACGAGGATTAGCCCCAGCCACGTATTAATAAGGTGCAAATCATTCAACAAGAAGAACAAGGGGATCAAAGCAAGTGCGAACGGAATCATCATGGAAGAGATATAGATCGTAAGAAGAAATTTGTTCCCTTTAAAATCGTATCTCGCCAAAATATAAGCCGTCATCGCTGCAAGGATCATCCCCAGTAGCGTACTTCCTACCGTCACCACAATGGAGTTCAGGAAGTATGTACTGAAATTGTATTTACTCCATACATACGAGAAGTTGGACCAGAGTAATGGGAATTTAGGCAATGCCCATGGTGCATTTAAGAAAAATTGTTCATTATTTTTGAGCGCATCGAGCAATGTCCACACAAGTGGATAGAGCACGGCTACACTCCATATGATCAGAATGATCCAGACTAACATTTTCGCTAATGGATTTTTGATAGCCATACGATGGTTTCCCTCCCTCAGTATCTTTGTCTATGATGACTTTAGTGCATTTCGATCGTTTCTTGGCGCATGATACGTTGCAAGATCAGTGTTGTGATAAGTGACACGATCAGAATCAAGACACCAATGGCTGCTCCATAACCGAAATGATACTGTTGAAAAGCCATCCGATACAGATAAGAACCCATAACTTGCGTCGTATTATCGGGCTGTCCGCCATTGGTCATTAGCTGAACAATTACGAAGGAGCCGTTGAGTGTAGTAATAACGATGTTAACGATGGAAACCTTAATCTGCTCCCAGATGAGCGGCATGGTGATATGGCGGAATTGCGCCCCTTGACCAGCTCCGTCTATATTAGCTGCCTCATAATAGGAAGCAGGAATATTCACGATTGCAGCAATCATCAGGATCATGTAGAAACCGATACCAGCCCAAATTGTAGGCGGTAAGAGCATCCAGATCGTGTGCTGAGGAAATCCTAGCCAAGTAATATCAACTTTTTTCTCGGTGAAGAGAGATAAGAAAGCATTCAAGAAACCGATTTGCGGATTGTAAATGAAATTCCAAAGTACGCCGATAACAACGACTGAAATAACATTCGGGATAAAGAAGATGGCTCGGAAGAAACCAGAACCCTTCAAGTTAAATCTTGTTAACGCTACGGCGAAGAAAGTCGCCAGAATCATAATTCCAATTACTTTACCCACAACTAGGAAATAGTCATTTCCAATGGCTCTAAGTACAATCGGATCTTTGAAAAGCTCAACGAAGTTATCAAAACCAATAAACTCGCTATTTTCTGACATTCCTGACCAATCATAGAAAGACTTCTGTAACGCCTGTATAACGGGATATATCGTAAATACGCAGAAGAATAGAAAAGTCGGAATGATGAATGAAGCGATGAATAAATTCCGTTTCAGCTTTTTCGCGTTGGTCTTCATTCTATCGTCACCGTCCTATCATTAAAATGGCGGAGAACGCCTTAGGCAGGTATGCCTTTGTTGTTCCCCGCACTGCTTCATTCAGTTCCTATTTCTTTTGTTTTGCAACAACATCAGATACACGAGTTACCCATTGTTCAGGTGTAATTGTTCCGATTGTCAAAGCAACTGTTGCATCTTGCATAGCTTTGTCAACGTCAGCAGCAAAGGAAACGGTAGGTACAACTACAGTATCAGGGGATGACAAGAATTTCGCAGCATCCTTAACGAAGTTAGGCGCTTTGGAAGAAGAAATGTCACCTTTAACGTTGGAAGGAGCACCACTTAGCTCAGCCCATTGGGAAGCTTGTGTTTTGGAGAATACGAATTGCATAAATGCTTTTGCAGCATCTTTGTTTTTCGCTTTTTTCGCGATACCGAAAGTAGCTGTGGACGTGTTAGCTACAACTTTTCCACCTTTATCTTGGGTAATGGATGGAATGAATCCGAAGTCAAAGCCGCCTGGAACGTCTTTCGCCATTTCGTTTGGTAACCATAGACCGTTCGGGATGAATGCGTCTTTATGTTGTAGGAACAAGGATTGGGAATCCGTGTGGTTGATTTGTACGGATGCTTTGTCGATGTAGCCTTTATCACGCATTTGAACGATTTTGTTTAGACCTTTGATGATTGCAGGGTTTTTCCAAGCCTCAAGATTGTTTGTGGACATATCTTGCAGCAATTTGTAGTCATTGTTGTTCGCAGATACGATCGCTGGAAGCAATACGCCACCGTTGATGTAGTACGGATATTTACCAGTGTGGATGAATGGATTAATGCCAGCACCTTTAATTTTCTCACTTACAGCCAAGAACTCTTCGAAATCTTTTGGCTCAGCCCAACCTTTGTCTTTAAAAAGAGCTTTATCATAGAAAATACCCCATGAGCTCATTACGAAAGGAATGTTGTACGTTTTACCGTCAAATTGTTGTGGCTTTTGTGCAAGCAAATCAATGATTTTCTCGCCATCCACGTTTTTAGCGTCTTTGATCCAGTCCGTCAAATCTTCCAGTTGTCCGTCTGTAACCATTTGGCGGTCGAACAACTCAGGTCCATCGATGTATACGAAATCAGGTGGGTTACCAGCGATCCAACGGGGTTTCATTTGCTCGTTGATTTTTGGTCCCGCACTTTCTTTAATTTTCAAATCAGGGTTTTTCGCTTGGAAATCAGCGATAACTTTTTTCCACCATTTGTCGCCGTATCCGCCAACAAAGTATTGGATTTCAAAATCACCAGTAAGTTTAGTTGAAGCTGCTGCAGTAGGAGCTGCGGATGCTGCCGCTGTTGGAGCTACAGATGCTGCTGGTTTTGTTGTTTCTACCGGTGTGGATTTACCGCAACCTGCAGCTACGAGTGCCATTGACGTTGCCAAACCAATTGTTGACCATTTTTTCATATTCATGTGATCATCTTCTCCCTTTTTTAATTCATCTAATAATTTATTGGTGAAGTGAAGCGTGTACCCGATAGTTAAACTTCGTCTTAGTTTGCACGATCAACCCCTTTCATGATTCAAAATTGGCAAAATAAAAAGGGCATAGTTATAGAAGAAGACTTGCATTTCTTCTAATAACTAATGCCCTTGCGGTAACATGTTATTAAAACTGACATATTCAATTGTTTTAGGTGTTCCGTGTGATTAAATCTTACAATATAATGACATGAACGTCAATACTCTTTTTTTATAAAATTGCTCATTTTTTCTTATTCGTTGAATGCGCTTACTTATGATATGATAGAATCATCTCGTTTAATCCTAATGGAAAAGGTGATTCTTATGGCCAAACGCAAACCAGTAACCGCTTCGCGGAGACAGAAAAACGAAGTTAATATGAAAGCGATTTACTGGACAGGATCGATTTTCTTAGTTGTCATAGTACTAATGACTTTACTGCTCATTTTGAACAAATGAATTCGTTAAAGTGATTGAAAACTTCACAATTTGAATTGTAATCGCTTTCCGAATGATTGTCAAGAAGAAACTTGCAGCAATTACATACTAAAAATTTATTGCGTGTTAACCCGAAAAAGGAGGTGCAAGTTTCAAAAACTTGCACCTCCTTTTTTTCAATCCAGCCATTTATAGACCTTATTTGGATTATTATCTTTCGTCTCCAATGGTAAACTAATCGCTTGCTGAGGTATTCCTCCACCTGCGCCTATTCCTTCACCCGCTTCAGAAATAGGTAACACGCCCTTCCCAATCGTCACTTTCGTTTGCCCTGGAACCATGTTATATAATTCTTCCACATCCTGCTGCAGCATTCGAATACAACCATGAGACTCATCCTTGCCTATACTCGCTGGTTTATTCGTCCCATGAATCGCATAAAGCGTATTAGACAACGTCATGCCCCGGCTACCGAACTCACCATTCGATCTGCCATTCGGGTTACGTACTTTTTCACTGATCATAAACTCACCTTGCGGCGTCTTATCTCCACCAAGACCTACAGGATAACGCCTCAGGATGAAATCTCCACTCACAACTGCCAGTTGATGCTGTTCGGTATCAATGATAATCCTAAGAGGCTCTGTAAACGGTTCTGGCGAGGCCACAGGCTGTGAACTACTCGCCGCCAATGCCTTCTCTTCATTCGATTGCGGAGATTGCCCTCCAGTAGCAGTCCCCGCTGTTAGATTAGGCGCCTGAGCTGCTTTCCCACTCGTAAGTTCAGCGACCTTCTGTAGGGCAATAGGAAAAGACTCCTTCATTTGCGGTGTAAGTCCTGGCAATAGATTATCTGGATACGGCTTCGTTAACTGTTGTGGCTTATCCGGTAAAACACCTGTCTTTTTTTGATAGGCCTGAATTGCACTTTGCAAAATAATCGCTTCTTCACGATCATGCATCCAAGCTTGAATGACGGGCACTAACTTCGAGCTGTCTACCACCTGACAAGAGCAAATTTGTGCCTGATAATACTTTAACACCGCTTGATTTCCACTCGTCCCCGCATGTTCAACGCTAAGCAAGGGACTAACCGATCGATGCCATTCTTTCCATTTGCCATCTTGACTTGGAGGCGCATCCATGATGACAGATTCTCCCGTCCCTCTGACTGGTGGTTGTAAGATTTGTTGCAGCTTCTTGCCCCAATCCCCATCAGAGAAATACAGCTTTAATCTGGGATTATCCACCTGAATGTCAGTTTGCGCTGCAACCGCGCCCAACACCTCAGACTGCTCTGTTGCATCAACTATACTCTCCAACCCATCCGATTGAGCTAGATCCATCCCTGCAGGTAGCGCTAGTAAAATTAACATCACAAGATAGGGCAACCATTTCCGTTTACCGCGTGATCGGGCTTGACGATCTCCAGCTGCAACTCCTTCTTTGATTTGCCGCGGAACCGTCAAGTTGGGAGGCAATGGCTCGTCCAACACGATCTTTTGTTGCTCAAAAGCTTCATATATTTCTCCTGCCTGTGCAAAACAGTACGCTGCTTTACCTGCTTTCCCCTGAGCCGTATACTCTCTGCCTAGTAAATACCACGCCATTTTATGGTCCGGATGCTCTTTGACATATTTCTTGAGATACTGAGGATCCTCGATCGGATTATGTTGGAAGAATTTCGTCAATTGATCGTTTCGATTATTCGGCTTCAAGCGTTCATGCCTCCAGTCCACTTTCCACTATTCTCCGTTTTTATCGGCAATCGAGGCACAAAGCTGAAGTCCAAAAAGAAAAAGGCTTGGTCAGGGGATCTCCCATTCCAAACCTTTTCAAACTACAAATCTATTTCACAAATGTTTTCACACGTAAAATGGCTGTTTGTACCGCCGCTTGCCACTGCACGTCCAATCCAATCTGTTCAGCGAAGAAGCGAATTGGCACATACGTACGATCTTGCTTCACATAAGGCGCAACATCTGTATCTACCTTCAAATCTGGCAAACCTGTTTGCTTACGAGTAATCCCCGTTTCACCAATGGTTAACTCTACGGTCAAATCTCCTTTGGAGAGCTGTACAATTGATTTTCCAGCCCGTTCAGCATAAGTCACCTTATACCCAAACGTTTCACTAATCGCACGAACTGGCACCATGGTGCGCCCATCTTGAATTTCAGGTTGCGCATCAAAGGAAATGAGTTTGTTACCGCTAACTACCTTTACATGTCCATCATTCGAAACAGCTTCTGGCAATTGATAAGGTGTAATTTTACGAATTTTGTTATTTGATGCATCCGCTACAATCACATTACCTTGTGTTGTTGCAAGTACATCGGAAGGATTATAGAACGCTGCAGATTGCTCAACGCCATCCGCTTCTCCCGTTTGTGGCGTACCTGTTACCGTAGTAACTTGGCCATTCAACAAATATCGAACTGAATGATTCAAGCTATCTGCGATGAGAAGCCCACCCTCAGAGGTCACAGTTAGACCCTTCGGGAAGTCAAACTTCGCTTTCAAAGCTTCTCCATCTGCATAATCACCTACTGCATATAACTCATTCTTCCCATAGATCGCCGAACCACCAACAGTTGGCGTAAACCCAGCTATTGTCGATACACTTCCTGATGCAAAATCAATATAACGGATACGTTGGTTCCCTGTATCACTAACGTAAAGATTCCCTTTGCTATCCAATGCAAGTCCAGAAGGCTCATTAAATGTCGCCGTAGAAAGGCTACCGTCATGATATTCGCCAGCGAAGGAAGCTTCGCCTGGACGAACCTGAATAACACGTGTAACAGGCGCTGAGAGCGTTGAAACGCGACCATCTGCCGCTATTTTACGAATAGCATGATTAAGTGAGTCAGCCACATAAACGGTACCGTCAGCACTGATAGCAATATCACTCGGGTGATTGAAAGTAGCTTCCGAACCCTTACCGTCTTTATTTCCTGGCACGCCATTCCCCGCAACTGTGGAGACAATCCCATTAACGTCTATTTTACGAATGGCATGATTGCCGGCATCTGCCACATAAACATTGCCTTTAGCATCAAGCGCTAGTCCTGTCGGCTCATTAAAGAAAGCTTCCGAAGCTTTCCCGTCAAGAAGACCTCCAGTTGGGAAGCCTTGTGCATTTTTTGTAACAGCAAGAGCAGGACCAGCAAAAGTGGAGACTTGGCCATCCTTCACTTTACGAATCACATGGTTGCGTGTATCCGCAATGAGGAAGCTGCCATCTGGAAGTTGCAGCACGCTGCTAGGGGCACGAAATGCCGCTTGCAGCGCATCCCCATCACGATCTTCAAAATCTCCGATACCTGCAAGGGTTGATATATCCGATAGAATCTGACCATTGCTAGATTTCAACGCATCAGCACTTAAACCAGCTGCCCAAGCCGATGAGCCGCCAAGCAAAGTAGCAACGATTATACTTGAAACAAATATCTGTTGTAATGGTTTCATGAGGATCTCCTTTTTTTATCTAGCGAACTTTACTATTGCGGATTGATAGGTCCTTCGATGCTCACAGGCGCAATCGTCAGGTTATCTAGATTTAACTTTTCAATTGTTGAACCATTTTTCTTAACGATCACTATTTTGCCAACACGGATTTGATCCGCAAAAAGGCTAGTCATCGGAATACTTACAAGCGTTGTTTTCTGTGTTGCAGAAACACTAGGACCGTTCCCGAATTTGGTTACAGCATATACCAGTTCTTTCCCTGATTCCGAACTATATTGTCTAATATAATCCGCACTCGTCGTATCATTTGTTTTAAAGAAGATATCTTTATTCATTAGCATACCTGGAAGATTTAAAGTTTGTGTACCGTAAAGCAAATGAACCTCAACAGCATAAATATCTTTAAATCCAGTAAAGTCGATGTTTAAATAATAAAAATTCGATGGAACCGAAGCTGCACCTACATTCGGCCCTTCCGTACCGGGTAGTCCTTCAGGATTAAAGGCCACCGTACTCAAGGTAATTGCTGCTGGAGTTGGCTGCGGGTCAGGATCTGATGGCCCTGATGGTTCCGATGACCCTGATCCTGAGTTAGTTGAAGCAGGCGGGGTCGTACTAGTACCTTTATTCGCTTCCTCTTTTGCTGTTTCGAACGCCTTCTTCTCTTGCTCTGATAAAGTAGCCTTTAACTTCGCTTCCGCTTCAGCTTTCGCCTTCGCTTCCGCAGCTAACTTTTCTTCTGCAATTTTTTTCTTTTCTTCTTCTAGTTTTTTCAATGCAGCAGCAAGCTTTTGCTTAGCTTCTTCAGCTTTTTTATCGCTTTCCAACTTCGCTTTCAACTTTGCTTCTTCAAGCTTCTTAAGCTCTTCTTGCTTCTTCTTCTCTAATTCAGGATCCACACCTGCCGTTTTATCCAGCGGCTTAACTTTAGATAAATCCAACTTCTTATCTGTTGAATCGATTTTTTTATTGACCTCAGCAATAATCGCGTCTACCGTTTTTTGATCTAACTTCTTGTCTGCAATAGCTTGTTTAGCTACGTTCCCGATTAGATTTTCTAAGTTTTGTTTCACTTTATCGAGGTCAGACTGGTTTTTAATACTCAAAGAAGTTTTATCACCCGTAAAGGTTCCATCTGCAATTTCCTTTTGCTTTTTCGCAATAAACTCATCGTTTTCTTTATCTATTTCTGCTTTGTTGCGGATTAACTCTGCAATAATTTCTGGCGAAGCATTTTTGATAAAATCCTCTAAATCGAAAAATTCCACTTTCAAATCCAGATCATTGGTTTCATCTCTTGAATCCAAGGAAATTTCTTGTGTTGGGTTCACGTATGTAATTGTTGTGGTTTGCGTCTCATCCGAATTGGACGTTACTGTCGAAGCGGATACTCTTCCTGAACCTACAGCCATTTTGGTTTTTCCAGAAACAGGATCAACGGAAACATAGAATTGCGTTCCGCGTACCCCCATTACCGCCGTTGGTGTTTCAACTTCAAATTCATCATCTGCGCCAGCCAATGATTTAACTTTGACCCACATCGAACCTGCCCAAACTTTCAGCTTGGACTTCTTATTTCCATTCGCAGAGTTGAGGTCTGATACGTTGAGTTCCGCATTGTCACCTAATGTAACATCAGCGTCTCCACTTGCTAAGTTAAGTGTTACCGAGGAGCTATCTCCTGTATAAACGGTATCACCTTGGTTTAAGCTCATGCTCTCATACGCATCATACGTTTTGGAGCCGCCGCCTTTTTTAATCGTGACGTCTCCAGACAATGCTGAAATAATGGCAACCCGGACCGTTTTCGCATCCACGGGGTTCACCAACAGCACAGAAACTAAACTAAACACTAAGCTCAAACTCAATAACACTGATATAAATGATTTCTTTGTCATTCCCACTCCGCACGCCTCCCAGCAATTCTATTTCAAATGCCCCATAACTTCATAAACAGCAACGGGTTTTTCTTTCCCTTTTACTTTCATTTCACCAATGGATTCGATCTCAAATAGACCTTTGACACGTTCATACGTCTGTTCACTAATCAAAATCTGCCCTGGCTTAGCATTAGATTCTAGTCGTGCTGATAAGTTAACTGTGTCTCCAATGGCTGTATAATCCAACCTTAGATCTTCAGAACCGATGTTACCAACGACCGCTGGACCACTATTAATACCTAATCCGAATTTCACACCGATACCATAATTCTTAATCAATTTCTGCTCAAGAATATCCGATTGAGACTTCATCTCAATCGCAGCACGCACGGCCATTTCAGGATGATTCTCATATTCAATCGGTGCACCAAACATCGCCATAACGCCATCACCAATGAATTTATCTAACGTACCATTGAACTTAAAGATCGCTTTCGTACAGACATCTAGATATTCATTTAATACTTGAATAACCTGCTCAGGCTCTAGTCGTTCCGACATCGGTGTAAATCCGCGAATATCCACAAATATCAATGAAATATCCTTACGGCTTCCGCCAAGCTTCACATCTTCACCTGACTGTAATAGTTCGTCCACAACTGTTTTGGAAACGAATCGACCGAAAATACCAGTAACCCGATTCCGTTCTTTTCGTTCTTCTAAATAATGGCTAACCAATGACCAAACATAGATCGTTACAAGTGCAAATTGTGGATACACCAACGGTAAGAACATAGAACCAATACTATAGAATCCTAACCATACAAGACCATAAACCACGAAGATGCCTAGGAAAATAAACAGTGCGGTCTTCCCGTTGAACTTTTCAAATAGAAATATAGCCAACAATGAAATAAGTAGAATAATCGCAATACCAGCTGATTTCGAAGCATCTTTGAAGAAAGTACTTTCTAATAGGGTTTGAATCATATTGGCATGAATTTCAATCCCAAACATCTTGACCGAGGAGATCGGTGTTGGGTATTCATCCTGCATGGCCGTAACAAATGGACCCACAAGCACAATGCTGCCCTTCAACGGCAGTGCTTTTGTACTATTCATTACATCTACAAAAGACAGCAATTCATAGCCTGTCGTCGCATCAACCTTTTGTCTCGGCTGTGTGAAGAACTCTGTTGTTACTTGATTTCTTTCGTTCGTTGGTACGACTTCATTTCCGCGTTTCCACTCTCCAGTAGCTGAATCGCGCTTTACCTTTTCATTTTCATCCAAAACTAAATTTGCAAGAGCCACACTGAATGCGGGTATGTAAGCACCTTTCTCATCAGGCAAACCGACGGGAAGTTTACGAGCTTTGCCATCCTTATCAACAAATACATTGATATGGGCCATTTGTTCTCTTTTGGTCGTTAGGGTTGAGGAGGGATAATCAATTCGCTCAGGAACTAGTTCGCCTGCTGACTGTTGTTTAGAGGGATAGTTAATTTGTACGGGCAAAATAATATTGGAATACTTCGCTAGCACGTCAGCTAAAGCTTTATCGTCTGCGGGATTCTTCGATGGCTCAGCAAGCACAACGTCGATCCCAATCGCAGCTGCACCTGATTGTTCTAACTTCTCTATGACTTGGGCATATGTACTTCGATCCCACGGAAACTTCCCGATGGCAGAAAGGGATTTTTCATCAATTTTAACAATCTTAATCCGATCATCCGGTTGACGCTCATCCACCGACTTTGCGCCACGCAAAATATCTTGGAGAGGACCCTCGACAAAATAAAATAAACCACTTGAGTTCACTGTGTAGAAATATGTCGAAAACACCATTAACAAGAGTCCTACTACTAAAGTCTTAAGCCATTTCTTCTTACCCATATAATCCTCCCCGAGTTTACTAGTTTCATTGTAAGATGCTAGCTGTGAATTGGCAATAAATTGTTACAAATTTCACATTTATCCAACAAAAAAAAGAGCTCGTTCCCTCTTAGGAAACGAGCTCTTTCGACATTCCGCGGAATCTCCACAAAATGATTTTGTAATTATGATTAGCTAAAAGGTGAATCCGCAACTTTAATGGAGTCAGTTGGGCAGCCATCTTGAGCATCTTGTAGGTCATCAAATAGATCATCAGGAATTTCAGTAACCCCTTTGTTTCCATCACCTTCAAAAATCACTTCTGCCAAACCTTCATCATCATAATCATAGATATCTGGAGCTGTAGCTCCGCAAGCGCCGCAAGCGATGCACGTATCTTTATCAACAAATGTATACTTAGCCATGTTTTCTACTCCTCCTCTAATTATCCTCATTGTAAAATATAATATAAATACGGACAAAGTTCAAACCTTAAAATTGACAATTCATGAAATACTGCTCAATAAAGTCTGCAATTCCACGGATATCATCCAAATTGAACTGCGGAAGTGCGAAATCATCCCCGAGAATACTTAGATCTGTCGCAACTGCAAGCAGGCTTGCCGCCACTCCTTTTAGTAACTCTCTTTGTTCTATAGTACGGTATACTCCAATCTTTGGATGCTTTTCCCTCTTGAACCCTTCAACAAAAATATAATCAAGATGGGCATAGGCTGCTAACTGCTCTTCCAAACTCGGCGTTTCCTTCTTCTCATAAATGTGTACCCCATTTGGAGAAAGTGTAACCACAACATCGGCACCTGTTTCAACAAATACGGTGGAGTCCGCACCTTGCGCTTCCTTATAATGTCCATGAGCATCATGTTTCATTACTGCAATCCGATAGCCACGATGTTTCATTTCAACGACAAGCTTAGCTATCAACGTCGTTTTCCCGCTATTGGAAAATCCCGCGAAACCCAAACAATGAGCCATGCTCCTCACTCTCCTCCGTCTTTATGAAGAGGATTATTTCGCAAATGATCCATTTGCAAGGACGTCCCTCTTACTTTGTGATTTCGAATTAAGGCAGATGGATCATCACTCATCATCCCTGCTGTAAGAATCACACCTTCTCCAAACTTATCACGCAGACCATCCATCACGCGGTTCAGACTCTCCCTGCGGGGTTGTTTCTCGTAATCGAATAAATCAAGTTGTACGTAGGATTCCTCCTTCGCAATCAGATTCTGCAACGTGATTCCCAGGAGCCGAACCGGATTGCCATCTTCCCATTGATGATCATACAATTGACAGGAAGTTCGATAAATATCATCCATATGCTCAGTCGGAGTTTGCAAAGTAAGTGATCTAGTAATCGTCCTCATTTCAGGATCCCGGATCGTAATCTGAATTGTCGAAGTCATGAGCTCCTGCTTACGAAGCCTTCTCGCTACTTGATCGGCTAAATTAAGCAGGACACGATGAATTTCGATACGATCCGTATAATCACGCGGCAAAGTCGTCGTATGTCCAATCGACTTGCTCTGCTCTTGTTCCGGATTCACAACCGAAGGATCAATGCCGTTGGCTGAGCGCTTTAAGTGCGCACCCATGACTCCGAAGTGCTTGCTTAACAGTGCGTCATCCGCAATCGCCAATTGCCCTAACGTTAGGATACCAAGCCTCGTAAGCTTTTCCGCTGTTTTTTTCCCAATTCCATATAAATACTGACACGGCTTATCCCAGAAAACGGCCGGCACATCACGAAGCCGCAATACCGTAATCCCATTAGGTTTCTTCATATCAGATCCCATCTTGGCTAGCAGCTTATTCGGCGCGACACCAATGGAACATGGTAATTTCAACTCTTGCAGAATTCTTTTTTGAATACTATTTGCGATGTCTAGTGGCGTGCCGAACTGTTTGGAACCTGTGATATCTACAAAGCATTCATCAATAGACATAGATTCTACCATCGGTGAATATCCATAGACTATCTGCATAAACCGCCTCGAGAAATTCCGATAGAGATCAAAGTCAGGTTTGATTAGAACGAGATCTGGACATATTTTCAACGCCTGCCTAACTTGCATGCCCGTCTTGATCCCTAGCTTGCGCGCTGCATATGATGAAGTAACGACAATCCCCTTACGCAGTTCCACACTGCCAGCAACAGCAAGCGGCTTTCCTTTATATAAGTCAGGCTCTACGGCTTCATGAACAGAACAGTAGAATGCATTCATATCAATATGTAAAATGACTCTGCCTTGCTTGGGATAATGATGCTCTACGGACACCATATTCATTACCTCCTAGTAGGATTGAATCAGATTTCAGAGCCGTCTACTCGAGTGAAACACAACCATCCTGAGATGTCAAAAAAATAATCATTCAAGATAACGCAAATTTACGTTATGATGTCTTTACCTGAACATTTATGTTATAATCGTAAATTATACATTAGCGCTTTAAAGCAAGCGAAACTCACAATTCCATGCACCGAAGTCACTTTGCTAGCTTTTGAAGGAGGAACCCATGCCAACATCAGTCAAAATCTTCGACACTACCCTACGAGACGGAACCCAAGGAGAAGGTATCTCCCTATCCGTTGAGGATAAAATCAAAATTGCCCGTAAGCTCGATGAGCTCGGGGTTCATTATATTGAAGGCGGATGGCCGGGCAGCAATAGCAAAGATATTGAATTCTTTGAGCGGGCACGTACGATGACTTTTACGAATGCCAAAATTACTGCTTTTGGAAGCACAAGACGGAAAGATTCTCTTGCTTCGGATGACATTAACTTGAATAGACTCGTGGAATCCGGCGCGCAAGTCGCCACAATTTTCGGCAAGTCATGGGACTTTCATGTAACGACAGCTATTCAAACAACGCTTGAAGAGAATTTGAACATGATTTATGACTCCGTTCTCTTTTTGAAAAGTAGTGGGTTGGAAGTTATTTATGATGCCGAGCATTTCTTCGATGGTTACAAGAATAATCCAGAATATGCGCTGCAAACAATTAAGAAGGCACAAGATGCTGGCGCAGATTGGATTACGCTTTGTGACACGAATGGCGGATCCTTACCTAACGAAATTACGGCTATCGTGACGACAGTTACGCAACATGTCTCCACACCAGTAGGCATACACGCTCATAATGATTGCGAATTAGGCGTTGCGAACTCCTTAGCTGCCGTACAAGCTGGTGCTAGACAAGTACAAGGAACTATCAATGGCTACGGAGAGCGTTGCGGAAATGCTAACCTAAGCTCAATTATTCCTAACTTACAATTGAAACTAGGTTATGATGTCATCTCTACGGATCAATTGAAGTCACTTACATCCGTTTCGAGATATATCAGTGAAATCGCCAATATGCATATGCCTGTTAACCAGCCCTATGTTGGCAACGCGGCTTTCGCACACAAAGGCGGTATCCACGTCTCTGCGATTCTCAAGGATGCAAGTACGTATGAGCATACGAAACCTGAGTATGTTGGAAACAAACAACGTGTGCTCGTTTCCGAGCTTGCTGGCCAAAGCAACGTATTAGTCAAGGCTCAGGAGCTTAACTTGGATTTCAACAAAGAACACCAGAAGACCAAAGAGATCATCGAGAAAATCAAAGATATGGAACACCAAGGCTATCAATTCGAAGGCGCTGATGCTACGCTCGAACTCTTGTTGCGTGAAGCCTTTGAGGGTCTCGAAGAAATTTTCACCTTAGAATCTTTTAAAATGCTCGTTGAGAAAACAGCCAATCATTCTGTTGTTTCAGAAGCTATCGTTAAGGTGAAAGTACATGGCGAAACGATCTATACCGCGGCGGAAGGCAATGGTCCTGTCAATGCACTTGATAACGCCTTACGGAAAGCACTTATTCAATACTATCCGGACATTAAGAATGTTCACCTTTCGGATTATAAGGTACGTGTATTGGACGAGAAAGATGCAACAGCCGGCAAGGTTCGTGTGCTTATGGAATCCACCGATTTTAACACAACATGGAACACACTCGGTGTTTCTAGCAACATTATAGAAGCTAGTTGGTATGCACTTGTTGACAGCTTACGTTATGCCCTCATCAGCAGAAAACGCGTAGAGCCAGCAAACAAAGAGCAACAAGAACGATTAGGTCTAGTGAACCATTGATCTTTATACGAAAAAGCTGCAAGAGCGCAAATCGCTCTCTTGCAGCTTTTTTGTCATTCTTCCTTCAGAAGACTTGCCATCTTCTTGTCGAGTTCTTTCGGGGAAAGAACATGAACAATTTCCCTGATTACGCCATTTTTATCAATAAGAAAACTTGTAGGAATAGCGATAACGTTATAGGTATCGGCATTCGCCCCTTGTTTATCGAGCAGCACAGGGAACGGGTACTGATAGGTATCCACGAATTTTTTGATATTGTCCATCTTATCCCCAGGCGTCACATTCACCGCATAGAGATCAAATTTCCCCTCATATTTCTTATACAAATTCACCAGATCAGGCGCTTCTTCCTCACAAGGACCACACCAGGATGCCCAGAAATTCACGAACATCGGCTTTTCACGAGGTCCGCCTACGGAATAGTCCTTCCCATCCAACCCTTGTAAGGTAAATGAAGGCGCTAAGAAATTCACTTTTGCCGCTTGCTCACTTGGCATCAGGGTTTGTTTATCTTCATTCCGTACATTTTGATAAATCGCAAAGCCCGCCAATAGAACGACGAAAGCGATCACGATGAGATTCTTCTTCACAGTATCAACCTCCACTCCCTCTATATTATCTCCAAATTACCGAAAATTCCAACATCACAATCCTGAAGTATGCTTTCACCCCATTAGGGAAAAGTAAAGCTACTCTTTGCGATGAAAGGAACCGGTGAAATGAAACAAGCTGCCATGAAAACAAGAGGTAAGAATCCGCTCGATAAAATGAGAATTTATGAGCATGAAAAAGATGGCGCATCCAATAGTAAGAAGACAAACACAAACGAGAAAGGAAGCGTTTGGCAGTACCTCGCACTTGCCTCCATCCCTTTGGTGCTTGTCCTTGGCAATTCCATGCTTGTCCCGATACTGCCAGATTTGCAAGAGAAAATGAACATCTCACGCTTCCAAAGTTCACTCATCATCACTTTATTTTCACTGACAGCTGGCCTCATCATTCCGATATCCGGTTATCTATCTGATCGTTTCACACGGAAGGCGGTTATCATTCCCTCGCTTATCGTGTACGGTGCTGCAGGGATCCTAGCAGGGCTTGGCGCCGTTTGGAATTCCTATCCTATACTTATAGCTTCCAGAGCCATACAAGGCCTTGGAGCCGCAGGTACAGCCCCTATTGCCATGGCACTTGTTGGCGATATTTATAAGGGACCCAAGGCCAGCAAAGCCCTCGGACTCATCGAAGCCTCCAACGGAATAGGCAAAGTTGTGAGTCCCATTCTTGGTTCTCTTCTAGCGCTAATCATTTGGTTTGCGCCCTTTTTTGCTTTTCCACTTTTTTGTTTACTCGCTCTACTCGCTGTTATATTCATGATCAAAGAACCTGCTAAAGAGAAAGAAGCTGAACCCCTTAAGCTCTATTTGAAGCAAATCAAAACCATCCTGAAAAGCAAAGGTCACTGGCTAATTCCCGCCTTCATAGCTGGTTCAATCACCTTATTTATACTATTCGGCGTGCTATTCTACCTCTCACAGATTCTGGAAGAGAAGCCCTACAACATCGAAGGCGTACGCAAAGGTCTTATCCTAGCAATCCCTTTGCTCTGTCTCGTCATTACCTCTTATTCCACAGGGGCGAAAATCAAACAAAATGGCAAACTCATGCGATGGCTCATGAATATCGGACTTGTAACCATGGTTGTATCCCTTGCCTTGGCAACATTCCTAAACGGGAACCTGTATATCTTCATCGGCTTATTGTCGCTCAGTGGGATAGGGACAGGACTTCTGCTTCCATGCCTAAACACGCTCATTACCGGATCGGTAGAACGAGAGCAACGCGGTATGATTACTTCCCTCTATAATAGCTTACGTTTTATTGGTGTCGCCTTCGGCCCTCCGTTGTTCGGTTGGCTCATGAGCATCTCACATAAGACACTCTTTATCACGGTCGCTTCATTATCTGTTATCATGTTAGCTTTGGTATTCTTCTTCATCAAACCCAAAGCAGAATTGCAAAAACAAACATGATATACTAACCTCATGTCCATGCCATGTGAGGAGCGAGTGCGAGTGAGCATACATTTATCTAGAAAATTATATGACGAAATGATCTCACACAGTAGGCACTCGCTTCCCAACGAAGCATGTGGCATCCTTATACAGGAAGCTTCTTTCTCATCGACACATGAGTTACATATCCACACATTTATCCCTCTTCCTAATCACGCGGCGCATCCAACACAGCAATTCGTCATCCATCCCATCGACATGATTCCTTACCTAACGGATCAACGTCGTACGATCGTCGGGATTTTTCATTCCCACCCCACTGCCGTATCAACCCCTTCTGCCGAGGACCTAGCAACGCTCTGGCACACCATTCCAACCCATTGGATCCTTTCCCTGCAACATGAAGATAAACCTGACCTCCAAGTCTATTCCCTAAAAAAAACCACCACTACCGCATATCACAAACTTTCGTTTGTCATCGGTCAATGATGGCTTAATAACGCATATAAATCACCTAATGTGTCTACATTTCTAGCTCTTATTTCTTCCATAAATCTGGACCATAATTGCGCTGTCATAAGTGCATCTTCCAGAGCATGATGTCTCACGGTAACCGGGATGTCATAAGCATGCAGAAGTGAA
The DNA here is from genome assembly GCF_013141695.1 of Paenibacillus plantarum. GTDB lineage: Bacteria > Bacillota > Bacilli > Paenibacillales > NBRC-103111 > Paenibacillus_E > Paenibacillus_E plantarum. Next base: position 485,481 of record NZ_WHNY01000067.1, on the reverse strand, counting down.
TCTAAACCCAGATTTTTTCGTTTGGGCATGAGCCATTTCGCAATCATCATAATATCTAAAACCCGATGGGATAAGCTAACTTTGGACGTACGCCACAAGGCCGAGTTCAAAAAACTTTTATCATGTCCTATTGCATGAGCCACTAAAATTTTCTGCTGAACAAATTCTAAAAAATCACTTAAAACACCGATTAAATCAGGTGCATCGCCAGCCATTTCGTTCGTAATACCCGTTAACTTAACGATTTCATCTGGAATTTTACGTTTGGGGTTCACCATTTTATAGAAGGTATCTTGCGTCTGCACTTCACCACCAATAACAGAAACAGCGCCGAACGAGATAATTTCGTCACCATTATATGGAGAGAAGCCCGTCGTTTCAAGATCAAACACCACGATCTCCATCGCGTGCAGAGGAATTTCAAACAAAGAATCTTTTCGTTGCTCTTTCAGCATCGATCGAATAAAGGCCATTTGTTGCGCACTTTGCGCATCAAACATCGAGGTTAACGCTGGCGTTAGACCACCCATCTTATATAAATGCCACATACGACCTGCTGGACGCATATCTTTCACGCGAGTCACCTCTCCCTACTCAATGAAACGTAATTTCCGAATCCGATCGCTCTAACCTTTTTCTCTCTCTATGTGTGAATCTATGGACTTACCGACATACTTCTGCAACTGAATTCCTGTTCGTAGACATTGCTTTAATTGCAGGCGAATCTCTTTGTTAAGTTGATCTGCCGTAAGTTTACCTCTTGTTGTATATTTCTCTTCATCTAATTGAAAAGGTGTGCTATCTCTTAGCTTTAAAGCAATCGAAAAAGCCATTTCCCAATCATTGGCTAGTTGCTCGGATACAACCCCCTTCACCTTTAACTGCTTAATTCGTTCAATGGTAGAAGTGACCAAAATTCCTGCTTGAATAGCAAGCAGCCGAATCCCATTTACAATCGGAATATAAGCACCATATTTGATATCAAAACCACCTGCATCTTCACCGTAACGCTCTGTAATTAAATGACTAAATATACCTAACGAAATTTTGTGATGCAAAGTGTTCGATAACAAATATTTCAAGAGTTCCGGATGTTCCTGAACATAGTCAAGAAACGATCGTTTCAACTTCGTCACTAGTAGCTCTGAACCATAAATACAACGCATATCTGCCATAATGAGCAGGTAGCGTACATTTTCCCAATCCGGTTCCACGAACCAGCTGATCATCATCTCCGTAAATCCTTGCAGCGACTTACGCCATTGCGGATTACTGGATATGACATCCCCTTCACAAGGAGGATACCCCAACACATCCAAACCACGAATGATATACGAGGCAAGTTTATCGAAATAAAGATCTAATTCATCTTTCGTATGCGTTTCACTATCACTATAAATGAGTCCGTTGTCCTGATCACTCCACAGCGTCTGTTCTCTCCTGCCACCACTGCCCAATAAGATAAAAGCATACGCAACAGGCGGCTTACCGTATCCTTCATCCTCAAGCAAATGTTCAGCAATCTGAGTCGTTCTTTGAATCAACGCATCATGCACTTGATTGATTCGCTGCCCCAATTCAGATGTATAGGGAAAAAGGAGATGCTCCCGAAACATCTCATGCACCTGATCTCTGGTGATTCGCATCTCATCGAATTGCTCCGATTGTTCAATGCGTTCCAAGATCCGTTCCATTGAGAGATGATTCATGTTGCATCCCCTTTGCTCTAGTAGAAATAATATATGTTGTTAAACGGACATGCCGTTTTGAGCTGCTTTTTTCATTTGTTCTGGGTATCCATATGAACCATGCTCAGATAGATCCAGACCAATGATTTCTTCTTCTTCCGTAACACGAAGGCCAATTGTAGCTTTAAGAATACCTAGAATAATGAAGGAAAGAACAAGTACGAATGCCAAAGCTCCAGCAAGACCTAGCGCTTGAATACCTAATTGGTGGAAGCCACCGCCGTAGAATAAACCTGCACCACCAACACCAACTTTCGCGGAAAGCTCAGGCGTTGCGAACAAGCCAGTGGAAAGTGTACCCCAGATACCAGCGATACCGTGTACAGAGAATGCATAGATTGGATCGTCGATTCCAGCTCTTTCAAACCATTGTGCTGTGAAGAATGTCACGATACCAGCAACAGCACCGATAACAATCGCCGCCCAAGCGTCTACGAACGCACATGCCGCAGTGATGGCAACAAGTGCAGCCAGAACACCATTCAACATACTAGGAATATCCGCTTTACCGAAGTACATCCATGAGATAATTAATGCAGCTACAGCTCCTGCCGCAGCAGCCATATTCGTTGTCAATGCGATATAACCGAAGAATCCATCATTCATTGCACTAAGTGTACTACCTGGATTGAAACCAAACCAACCGATCCAAAGAATGATTACACCGAGTACAGACAATACTTGGTTGTGACCTGGAATCAAATTTGGCGTTTTATCTTTATTATATTTGCCAATACGCGGTTTAAGCAAGATGGTTGCTACTAATGCCGCTGTCGCACCTTGTAAGTGAACTACGGTTGAACCCGCGAAATCTTGCATGCCCAATTTAGCCAACCATCCGCCGCCCCATACCCAGTGTGCAACGATTGGATAAATAACAACTGTGAACAAAATTCCGAAGATGAAGTACACCGGCAACTTCGCTCTCTCTGCAAATCCGCCCCAAGCGATAGCCAAGGATACACCTGCGAAAGCAAGTTGGAATAAGAACTTAATACCGATTGGAACATCGGAGGCAGAAAGTGATCCAAATGCTGCAGTCGCTTGATCTTCTAAGCCTGTTACGAAGAAACCTGTCGTTCCGAAGAATGCATTACCATCACCGAAGGCGAAACCAAATCCTACTGCCCAGAATGCAATGGCACATAATCCGAAAGTTAAAATCGTTTTACCGGCTACGTGACCGGCATTTTTCATTCTAGTTGACCCCGCTTCTAAAAGTGCAAAACCAGCTTGCATGAAGATGACTAAGATTGCTGCTAACATTACCCATACTGCATCAATTGCACTCTGTAGTTGTGGTGCTGTCGCCTCATCCGCTGCAAATGCGAGTGTAGGGAACAGTAATGACATAACGCCGAAAGCTAACAACAATTTCTTAACCATACGACCACTTCCTTTAATGTTAGATTAAGTAACATGTAATGAAACTCTTAATGTCATTATATACAGGATATTTGGGTTTGACAATAGGATTTTCGTTAAAATATTGAAAAAAGCGAAAAATAACCTGACATGAAACAGGCATAATTCGTGTTTCGGCTCATAGGCGTTCTAAAAACACCTTTTTTACACCATTATCCAATGTCAGCTTTTCGAAGCATCACGTTTGACTGTACGGTTTAATATCAGGTATCATGTTTATATATAGAAGAAAGAAATTCAAACCATTGGAGTAGAGGTGAATTTAGCATGGGGAATGAGAAGCTTTATAAAATCGGAGAGCTCGCCAAGCTTGCTGATGTCAGCCCTCGAACCATTGATTACTACACCAAGCTGAGCTTAATCGAACCCGAAAGAAGATCCGATACGAACTATCGTCTGTACAGTGATGAAACTTTGCACCGACTGAGGCGTATTGAAACAATGAAGAACGAGAAATATACCTTAGAGGAAATCAAAGTAAACTTACAGCAATGGAGTAAAGTGACCTCCGATGATACTGTGACAGATAAGCTCACATCTCTTCAATTGCATCTCGAACAATTAATGAAGGAAGCCAAAGAACTCAGCCCACTTGTTCAGCAATTGAAGCCTAAGCAGTTAAAAAAGCTGTATCATATTCTGACACAACCGACCGCAGCGTGTATCGAAGCACTTATTGTCCTTTTAGGTAAAAATCCGTTCTCATAATTGAAATACGGAGGAATGCCCTATGTTTTTTCACCCGATGGATTTCCTAATTATCATTGCATTCGGCCTTTCCATGTGGGCTTCATTCCGAGTGCGAGGAACTTTTAACAAATGGTCGAGCGCACCTGTCTACTCACGCATGACTGGCGCCGAAGCCGCAAGACGAATGTTAGATGCTAATGGACTTTACGATGTACCCGTTGAAGCTGTACCTGGGACATTAACAGACCACTACGATCCAATGGCTCGAACCGTACGTCTGTCAGAGCCTGTTTACTTCCAGAGTTCCATCTCAGCCGTATCTGTTGCCTGTCACGAAGTAGGTCACGCTATTCAGCACCAAGTCCATTACCCTATGCTCGTCGCAAGACACAAGATGTTCCCTGTCGTTAACTTCGCTTCCGGTGTGGCTCCCATTCTGATCCTAGCGGGTTTCTTCTTCCAGCAGATCCCCTGGCTCTTGGGTGTCGGTATCATCTTCTTCGCAGCAGCCGTAGCTTTCCAATTAGTAACGCTACCTGTTGAATTTAACGCCAGCTCAAGAGCACGCGATCAAATGGTAGCTCAAGGGTTCATCTCTAATGAAGAAGAACGCGGAGTGGCTAAGGTTTTGAATGCTGCCGCACTCACTTATGTAGCTGCTGCTTTGATCTCCGTACTTGAGCTTCTCAAGTACCTGATGATTTTCAATGGTCGCAATAACGATGATTAATAAAACAAAAGCTCACCCTTACAAGTTCATGACCTGTAAGGGTGAGCTTTTCTCATTTAAAATAATCATATAAGAAACGTCGAAACACTTCAGCCACCAGAGGCAGCTTTACATCCTTACGACAAATCAAACCGACCGTCCTTGTAACTTGAGGATCTGTTACTCTTATTTTGACCGGCTGTGTTTGCCCACTTTCCAATAAAGCCATCGCAGGAAGTAAGCTGACACCCATACCCGCGGCAACAAGCCCACGAATCGTATCCGTCTCCTCACCTTCAAACTCAATCTTAGGTACAAATCCCGCCTTCTGGCACGCATCCATCACGATCGTTCGAAGCGTATACTCTTCACTAAACATAACGAAAGGTTCATTCTTCAACTGCTCAAGACGAATTGACGTATAGTCCGCCAGAATATGATTGGCAGGAATGATTGCATATAGCTCTTCTGTCAATAAAATTTCACCTGTCACATGCTCGTGGGATTTCGGAAAGGGTGAAATAAAAGCGAGATCAATCTCACCTCTCGAAACATCACGAATTAATGATGTGTATGTACCTTGACGCAGTCTAAACTTCACATTCGGATGATTTTTTTTAAATGCCGCGACAACAGCAGGTAGTAAATTGATAACCAAACTATGCGGAAACCCAATACGAATCTCGCCAGCCTCTGGATCAAGAAACTCATGTATTTCACCCACCGCACGTTCTAAATCCGTAAGAATACCTTCTACTCGACTTAAAAATAAATGCCCCACCGAGGTTAAATGTAAATTGCGCCCCTTTTGAACAAATAAATCAACGCCTAGTTCCTCTTCCAGCATATGAATTTGTCGGCTAACCGCAGACTGTGCGACATGCAGCTCTTCCGCCGCCTGTGTCACGTGCTGCTTCCTAGCAACCTTCACGAAATATTGCAATTGTCTTAATTCCACTTGAGTAAATCCCCCGACTTGATTACATGATGAAGAAACAAAACTCCTTCTTTGACTCCGATTATAGCTTGATAGCAACGATTGGACAACTTATCTGTAAAAAGCTTATAATAAGTGAGTTGTTATTTAGCATGGATAATAAAGGAGGAAATCATTCAATGGCACAAGAACGTACTGGTGTAGCTACCCTGAAAAGCAATCCTATCACTTTGGTAGGACCCGAAATTAAAGTAGGTGACAAAGCACCTGATTTCAAAGTTAACAAAGATTTGATGACGCAAGTATCACTTGCTGATTACTCAGGTAAAGTGAAATTGATCTCCGTAGTTCCTTCCTTAGATACAGGCGTTTGTGATGCACAAACACGTCGTTTCAATGAAGAAGCAGCTGGCCTAGGCGACAATGTTGCTGTTCTTACAATCAGCGTTGATCTTCCTTTCGCACAAGCTCGCTGGTGTGGCGCTGCAGGCATCGACAAAGTAATCACATTATCCGATTACAAAACAAAATCCTTTGGCGAAGCTTACGGCGTATTGATCAAAGAAATTCAATTAGATATGCGCGCTATTTTCGTAATCGACGCTAATGACACTGTTCAATACGTTGAGTACCTTGGCGAAATGACATCTCACCCGAACTATGAAGCAGCTGTAGAAGCTGTTAAAAAATTAGTTTAATCCACATTAACTAAACGGCTATATGTAAAATAAAACAGCAAGGAGGCCAAGCTTCCCTGCTGTTTTTGTTATCCATCAATTTTATATGAAGCAAGCTTACGATCTAATTGTTTATAAATATCTAATATCGTACGATAATTGGATCCAAGATCCCCCATCGAACCGCGTGAAGCCGAATAAATATCAACAGCTGTTTTCACAGGATTAATGGCAAATAAGGTCAATGTTACGTCTTGGGTTCTTCCAGTAACCGTTTTGCGCTCGGCAAGGATTTCTCCTACGTTCGGGACCTCATGTAATAGCTTGTACCCTGGTGTTTTCTTTAATACAGCCGTTACCTCTTCCCAAACTTGCTCCTTCGGCAGCTTAAAATATCTAGTTTTAAGTAAAGGATCTCTAGCTTTTTCCCCTGTCGTTTCATGACTACGTACTAATCCGATTAAAGTTCTCTTTAGCAAAAGCCCTTTCCCCCTTCAATGAAGTGCATGTAGACCACTTGCCATTTCAACACTATTCTCTATAATACCATTGATTAGGCTTTAGAAAAAGAGGTAAATGAAAAATCGAGGGATTTCTCCCCCGATTTTAGTTAAGCATATATGCCATTATCCAAAAAATGTCGAATATAGCAAATATGCGTTTAATGCCGCGATTAAAATGGCAACAAACCAACTCAATACCGCCATCCATTTCGGGATCACGAGCACACCCATTTTTTTACGATCTGAAGTAAAAGTAACTAGCGGGATCACAGCAAAAGATAATTGCAAGGACAAAATAACCTGACTGAGAATGAGTAGATCCGTCGCTCCGCTCTCTCCGTAGATTCCAATCACGATGACCGCAGGTATGATGGCAATTAACCGAGTGATCAACCGGCGCAGCCAAGGAGTTAGACGAATGTTCAGAAATCCTTCCATGACGATCTGGCCGGCCAGCGTTCCGGTAAGCGTTGAATTCTGACCTGATGCAAGTAGTGCTACAGCGAACAGTATGCTTGCTGCCCCTGTACCCAACATAGGTCCAAGGAGATGATAGGCATCTTGAATTTCCGCTACTTCTTTCCCAGCCGAATGAAAAGCTGCCGCCGAAAGAATGAGAATTGCCGCGTTTACGAATAATGCTAGCATTAGGGCAACTGTTGTATCAATGGTTGAGAATTTGATCGCTTCGCGCTTTGCTTCAATTGTAGGTTCAATTTTACGCGTCTGAACGATGGAGGAGTGCAAGTATAAATTATGCGGCATGACAGTCGCACCTAGAATACCTAGGGCAATATACAACATGGCTGGATTCGTTACAATTTCTGTTGTTGGAATGAAACCTGCAGCTACAGCTGCAAATTCAGGTCGGGAGAAAATAAGCTCCATAATAAAACAAACCATAATGAGGGCAATTAAGCTAATAACCATCGCTTCAATATAGCGAAAGCCTTTCTTCTGCAGCATAAGCACCAGGATGACATCTAAGGCCGTTAGAATCACCCCATAGATGAGCGGCAACCCGAACAATAACTGCAAAGCAATCGCGGCACCGATGACTTCAGCTAGATCACAAGCAGCAATCGCAAGCTCACATAGAAACCAAAGCACATAAGAAACGGGCTTACTATAATGATCACGGCACGCTTGCGCCAAATCTCGACCTGTTACAATACCTAATCGACCAGACAAAGCTTGCAAAAGTATGGCCATTAGATTAGAAATTAAAATGACTGAAAGTAGTGTATATCCAAATTGGGAACCACCGGCCAAATCTGTCGCCCAGTTACCTGGATCCATATAACCGACAGCTACCAGATAGCCAGGTCCCACAAAAGCTAACAGCTTTCTGAAAAAGCCAGCTTTTTTAGGCACTTTCATACTATGATGAACTTCAGGTAGACTCGGCATTGAAGAATCCTTACGCCATCCGATCGGATCCTGAACTGGTTCTTTTTTCGCAATATCCATAGCTTAACCCTTCTTTCACAAGACCAATAATGTTGTTCTAGGGAAACATTTATATGTAGTATACTACATAACCTCATCTTATGCTACAGGTAAACATTTATGTTCCAATGAAATTGTTTTTCCCTGAGGAAAGTTTTGAGACAAGTTTTACCACTTTTATAATTAAGGATGATCTATTCTTTCAAGGATGCCCTTCTACGCAAAAATTCATAGGAATAATCGACTGAAAAAGAAGGATATTTGTAAGCGTGGGCGAATACTATTGAATAAGATATCTTTGTATATTCAATAAACAAACAAAGAATATCGAAGCAATGACCATAATTCATTATAAAAGGGTGATCTCATGGCTTATTTTATGGGTTTAGATTTAGGTACTTCTGCCATTAAATGCATTCTAGTGGATGAAGCCGGTACGGTTATCGGCTCCCATTCTGCTCCATATCCGCTGCAACAACCGCACCCAGGTTGGGCTGAGCAGCATCCTGAAGATTGGTGGAATGCCACGATTGCAGGCATACAAGGACTCCTAGCTAACACTGGCGTATCGGGCGACGCTGTAGCTGGTATTGGCTTCTCCGGCCAGATGCACGGGTCGGTCTTCCTCGACGAGGCGCAGCAGGTCATCCGGCCTGCGCTGCTCTGGTGCGATCAGCGCACCGCGGAACAGTGCGCCTACATCGAAGCGACCGTCGGCGAAGCCGAGCTCGGTCGCCTCACAGGCAATCGGGCGCTGACCGGCTTCACCGCGCCCAAGCTCCTATGGCTCCGGCAGCATGAGCCGGAGCACTACGCCCGCGTTCGGCATCTGCTGCTGCCGAAGGACTACGTCAGGCTGCGCCTGACGGGTGCGTTCGGCATGGACATGGCCGACGCCAGCGGCACGCTGCTGCTCGATGTAGCCCATCGCAGCTGGTCGCAAACCGTCGCTGAGCGGTTAGAGATCCCGCTCGAGTGGCTGCCGCCGCTCTATGAGTCCGGCGACATTGCCGGGCACCTGCTGCCGGAGGCAGCAGTGCTGACCGGCTTAGCCCCAGGCACGCCGATCGTTGTCGGCGGCGGCGACCAAGCCTGCGGCGCCGTTGGTGTTGGCGTCGTCCGCCAAGGCATCGCCTCGGTGGCGCTCGGCACTTCCGGCGTCGTCTTCGTCCACGACGACACCTACCAAGTGGATGAAGCCTACCGGCTTCATTCCTTCTGTCACGGTGTGCCAGGCAAATGGCACCGCATGGGCGTTATGCTCGCGGCTGGCGGCTCATTCCAGTGGTGGCGCAATCACTTTGCCAGCGAAGAGCTTGCACGCGCTGAGCAAGAAGGCAAAGATGTATACGAAATTCTAACAGCAGAAGCGGCTACAGCACCACTTGGGAGTGAAGGTTTATTGTTCCTTCCTTATTTATCTGGGGAGCGTACACCGCATCCTGATCCGAAAGCACGCGGTGCCTTCATCGGGCTAAACCTAAGACACGAGAAGGCCCATTTGACCCGCGCTGTACTTGAAGGTATCACCTTCGGGCTTCGCGATTCTATGGAATTGATTCGAGAATCCGGAATCGAAGTTACGGAGCTTCGTGTTAACGGAGGCGGAGCTAGAAGTCCTTTCTGGCGTCAAATGATCGCTGACATCTTTGGAATTCCAGTCGTGACGGTCAATTCAACGGATGGTCCTGCCTATGGCGCAGCGATCATGGCTGCATCCGGCGTTCTCAAAGTCGATATTACGAAATTATGCGAAGATTGGATTGAAGTCACAGATCGCGTAGAACCGAATGCGGCTAACCAACTTCAATATGAAGCTTATTATAAAATCTACCGCAGTTTATATCCGACACTTCAAAGCACGTTCCATCAGTTAACGGATCTTGCCGAGCAGCAATGAGAACCGGTAAGAACGCAAAAAAAGAGGTTGAGCAGGCATGATGCCTGTTCAACCTCTTTTTTGTTCGAAGAAACCCGCCTATGCCGTCCGGTTTCGGTGCTTCAAACCCGCTCTCGCAGGTGGGTGTCCGCAGACGTGTATTTGAGGTCCCCTTTCGAGGGCATGTCAGCCACACTTCAATATAGGTCTCCCTAGAAACAGTCATTGGTTTAAAACAACTTAAAACCGTTACGAGCATCGCAGATTTCTTCTGTGTTCTTATTATAGATCCTACCTCGCTGATAATCAACTGGAAGGATTAATCTTTAGTCTTGTCATTCTCAACTTTTTTATGCAAGCTAATTGGAGATTCATTAACTGCGCTCTCACTCGCTTCATCATTACCTTCTTCTGCCGCTTCGGCTTCTGCGAGTCGTTGCTGTTCCTTCTCTTCCAGTTCCTGTTGTTTCGTCTGAAGTTTCGTAAAGCTTCGGTTAAACTGCCAGAAGGAGAATGTTGCAACAATCGCACCCATAAAGAATACGACTAAGAAGAAATTGAACTTCGTTAAGCAAATATAAACAATAACACCATTACAAATGAGCAAAACAATCGAATTGATCGGGTTACCAATTGTAATTAAAATCGAATTTTTGACAATTTGAAAAATCTTCATGTGCAAATGAACGATAATAGAGAAGAAATTAAACAAAGCAATAATCATGATTACGGTGAAAGCAATAAAGAGAACGGCTAGTACCCTCAATGAGCTGCCCTGTTTCAAGTAGAAGAAATAGTTCACAGCAATAATTACGAAGATGAGTACGAAGAAAATACCGCCAAGCATACTTTGCAAATAGTTTTCTTTGTATCCACGGAAAAATGTTTTTAACAAAGGAACATCTTCTTCTCCGGTCACCCATTTCCTAGCTACTGCAAACATAGCTGTTGTCGCAGGAAATAAAGTAAACGGTGCCAAAACTGCAAGAATCGGCAGCGTAGCTTTCAAAGCGTCCGGCGTTTGACTCACTAACCCCATAAAGAGGAAAAAGAATACCGGAATCGAGCAAAGCATCCAAAGTAAATTAATAACGGATAACCGCATAATCCACTCCGATATTCTGTACAGTCCTCCCATAACTCCCTTAAACTCCAAAACTGCTTCCTCCTTAGCGTTTCCTTCAGGAAACTTTCTACGTTGTTAACTGCTGACATGACGATAGCATGTCTTATTTGTATATGTACTTAATTATAGCCTATTTTTCATCATATAGGTAGCCGTCTAGTCGTTATAGGTACTTTTACATAATATAGTATTGTCTAGACGCATCACCCCTAAATCATTCTTCAGGAGGTTGATATTATGTCTCATCCAGTTGGAACATCCGCAGGTGCTATTTTGGTGCTTTTCATCTTGTTAGTTATCATCACTAGCTCATTTGTACTTTAATCCATATACATGGTAAAAAAAGGCGGAGATCCTAAGGATCTCCGCCTTTTAAGTGCTATATCTTATTTGTTTACAAGTGTATCTTCACTTTTGCGCGGCGCTCTGGAACGATCACGATTTCCGGAGTTGTTGCTTCCGTATTCGCGGTTTCTCGAAGTTGAACTGCTTCCGCCTTCTCTGTTTGAACCGTAATCTCTGCTATCCTTACGCGGGTAACGTGAACCACCGCTTGAGGAGTTGCCTGATCCTGAACCTGATCCACCGTAACCGCCGCCACCTTGACGACGATCGCTTGAACCTGATCCTGAACCGTATCCACCGCCAACACGTCTACCTGAGCTGCGAACATCGAATTTTTTCTTTCTTGCACGAATCGGATCTTCTGGTGTCAATTCGATATTCAGATCTTTCTTGTCACCTGTAAGAAGCTTCATCGCTGCTGCAAGCAAGTTAACGGAATCGTATTGCTCAAGCAATTGAATAGCTAGGCCTTTAAATTCTTGATGTTCTTCTTTTTGAAGCATATCCAAGATACGCTCAGCTGTCATTTTTTGTTTACCTTCAACAGCTTCTGCAATGCTTGGCAAAGGTTTTTTGTTGATTTTATGACGAGTAACCTTCTCGATGAAGTGCAAGTGGTCCATCTCTCTTGGCGTTACGAAAGTCCAAGCAGTACCTTCTTTACCAGCACGACCAGTACGGCCGATACGGTGAACGTAGCTTTCTGGATCTTGCGGAAGGTCAAAGTTAATTACGTGAGTAACGCCGGATACGTCCAGACCACGAGCAGCAACGTCAGTTGCAACTAGAACATCAATACTGCCATCACGGAATTTTCTCATTACATTATCACGTTGATTCTGGGACAAGTCACCATGAAGACCTTCAGCCGCATAGCCTCTTTTTTGAAGAGCTTCTGCCAACTCATCTACCCGACGCTTTGTACGTCCGAAGATAATAGCCAAATCTGGTGCTTCCATGTCGATCAAACGGCTTAATGCTTCGAATTTTTGTTTCTCATGCAATTCGATGTAAGCTTGCTCGATTAGAGGCGCACTTACATGTTTAGGAATTACAGAAACGTGCTCTGGATTCGTTAAGAATTGTTGAGCCAATTTTTGAATGTTCGTAGGCATAGTTGCAGAGAACAACATTGTGTGACGCTCTGTTGGTACAAGCTTTAGAATCGATTGGATATCATCCATAAAGCCCATGTCTAGCATTTCATCCGCTTCATCCAAAATGACCGTTTGAACATCATCAAGCTTAATTGTTTTACGGTTAATATGGTCAAGAAGACGTCCAGGTGTTCCGATAATGATTTGCGGTTTCTTTTTCAAAGCGCGAATTTGTTTCACGATATCCTGTCCACCGTAAATTGGCAAAGAACGAATGCCTTTGAAACGACCGAGTTTTTCAACCTCTTCCGCAACCTGAATGGCAAGTTCCCGTGTTGGACACATGATTAAAGCCGAAATACGCTCTTCTTTTACATTAATTTTGTTAACTAATGGAATCCCGAACGCTGCCGTTTTCCCAGTTCCTGTTTGTGCTTGCCCGATCAAATCACGGCCTTCCATGGCCAATGGTATTGTTTTCTCTTGAATTGGTGTGGACTCTTCAAAGCCCATTTCCGTAATCGCACGTAGTACCGATGCGTCTAAACCAAACTCTTGAAATGTTTTCAAATAAATTCAATCTCCTTTTGTACAGGGCAGGCTAATGCCTTGTATCTTTTTTACCCTTAAGTACGACTTCCTATCCGTCTCTATAGTTTCTTGGTGGATTACACTTTCGATTCGTCATCTTCCATGATCCAACTGGCCGCCCTTAAGAACATCTAAAATATTATAGCACAGGTGATACACACATTGCCAGTGGCTACTTTTAACGATTCGAACGAAACCGAATGAATAAGCAACTCGTATTAAAGGGGAGAACAATAAAACGGAATCGTACAGAGGAGAGTTTCTTATGTCCATATTCAAACGTGTTAGCAGCATTCTTCGCAGTCAGAAGCAACCACCTACAACAGCAGCCGTCGGCAATCCACTTGAAGATTCACGTGTTGGCGATATTGTAAATGTAGACTTAGAGGAATATGTCATCTCCGGTAAAGTCGTTTATTTTGACCGCGGATTTGCTCCACATCGCTATGCTTATTATCTACAAAGCGGTAAAAATATTCAGTGCTTGATTGTGGAAAAAGGCAGAACCTATGATTGCTTCTTATGTAGTTTTATCGAAGGAGCTTTAGATGATCCCAATGATGTGCCTACCCGGTTAGAGTTAGACGGTGATGTCACTTTCGATCTAGAATTTCATCGCAACGACGTCTCAAGAACAGAAGGCAACACCGATTTTCGCAGCGGCGATGATATCATCTTCTGGCGATATTTCGGACCGGATCAGCGCTTCTTCTTCCTTCAATGGCAGGATGGCAAGTTCGTTGCTCTTGAAGGCGAACGCACACCTGGCAATCAAATTAAATTTTTGAAATCGACTCCTTAGATAAAGCTATGTTATCATGGAAGCATGTTTCGGAAACACCTGAAAGGAGGACTACCAGATAATGAAGAGATGGACTTCATGGCTTTCCTTCATACTTATTATCGCTCTTCTTACCGCATGCGGCGCAGATGCCGGACGTTATATTAAGGATGAATATCCGTTAGTAAGCGTTGATGGCAAGGGAACCACGATGTCTAAGGTTTACTCGGTTGAAGGCAAGAATGTACCCGCAGTCGCGAATGAACTGGCTGCCAAAGAAACACCCAAAGAGAAGAGTAAGGAATCTGAGGATCAGATGTTCCTTGTCTATAAGGACAAGGTTATCAATATCCAGAAAGATCCCAGTGATAGCAAAAATACATTAGTTCAACTCGATAGCATTGAATATGCCAAGAGCCATTATGACTCCTCCTTCTTACAAGGCTATTTAACCGCCTCACTGCTTCAATCTATATTCGGTGGCGGCTGGAATAACAATAGAGGATCTTCTTATGACTACCGCGGCTACACGAAGACGCCGACTTACAAAGCAACAACACCGACTACGGGTTCCACCAAGGAAACCAAGCCGACTACGTCCGATCGAAAGGGCGGATTCACGAGCGGTGCAGCAAATCCAAGCTCTGGAAGCTCCTCAACAGCGCGTAAGAATGATGGTTCAACTGCTAATAAAGTAACGAAACCATCAACAAGTAAACCGAGTACAAGTAAGCCAAGTACCACCAAGAAAACCGGCTCCTTCAAGCGCCGATAAATTTCACTCACAAGCTGCTGTCCATCTATGGACACAGCTTTTTTTATGTAATTCAAATTAATTGACCATTGCCTAAATAATGATTGCAGTTTTATAAGAATGAATTATACTTGCAATATGCTGCATACTATTTTAGAGGTGATTTGTTTTGAAAAAGGCGCTAGATGTTTTTATCATTCTAGTTGGCGCACTGCTTGTCGCGGTCGGCTTCAATATGTTTCTCATTCCCCATCAGCTGCTTAGCGGTGGCGTTTCAGGTATTGCCATGATTATTGGTTATTTTACAGATTATAATATCGGATTTCTTTACTTATTGTTTAACATGCCACTCATGATTTGGGGACTTGTCTCCATTGGTAAACGTTTCATCATGATCAGCGTTGCCTCTGTCGTCTTAACCACATGGATGATGCAAATTATTCCTATGAACTTCGTAGCTAAAGATTCCATGTTAGGAGCTGTTTTTGGTGGTGTTCTTATTGGTATTGGCAGCGGAATCACGCTCCGTATCGGGGGATCCAGCGGCGGGTTTGACATTGTCGGACTAATTTTAACTCGTAAATACGACTTCCCTCTTGGCACCTTCTTATCCTCAATGAACGGTATTGTTATCGTCGCTCTCGGCTATTTCAAAGATAATTGGGATCTTGCATTATTTTCAATGTTAGCAATATTCATTAGCGGAAAAACTGTAGATATGATACATATCCGCCACATCAAAGTAACCGCGTTCATTGTAACGAAGCATAAGGATGCCATTATTAATAAGCTGCTCATGATCCCGAGAGGGGTAACACTTATTAAAACGGAAGGCGCCTATACGAAGCAGCAGCATGATATGTTGATGACGGTTACGACGCGATATGAACTCGTAGAATTAAAGCGAATTATTAAAGAGATAGACCCGAAAGCGTTCGTGAATATTGTGGAAACGGTCGGTGTTGTAGGGGAATTCCGAAAGCCCAAGTGATAAATAAGCCAACTGCCCCTTTA
Source organism: Paenibacillus plantarum (assembly GCF_013141695.1). Classification (GTDB taxonomy): domain Bacteria; phylum Bacillota; class Bacilli; order Paenibacillales; family NBRC-103111; genus Paenibacillus_E; species Paenibacillus_E plantarum. Next base: position 469,756 of record NZ_WHNY01000067.1, on the reverse strand, counting down.
TTCCATTTTGAATTGTGTTATAATGAATATAATTTCATATAGTTCTGGTTTTCATCGATGGTAGGTTCAGGCGTAGTTCTTATTCTAATCTTCTGATTGGAAGGGTGATGCTTGTGGAGACAGTCAAATTATCCAGGATTGTAATGAAATTAACGCCCGAGTTGTATCCCTCTTTAACCAGCAATGAGTTGGAATCCGAGATCGTGCTACGGTTCGGTATAGAGGCACTCGCAGCGGAAGATGTCATGGAAATTATTCAATTTAGCATTTCGGAACATCATAAGGACACCCTGTACCATTGAGGGTGTCTTTTTTTGCATGCCTTTTGCCCATGCTGTTATTAAAATTGTAATAAATAGGCTATATGGGTTATGATAAGACCATGATATAATATAGCTAAGATAAATTTTACTGGAGGTGTCTGGAATGGGAGCTTTATCTCCTTGGCACATCATTCTAATTGCGATTGTTGCCCTGCTTTTATTTGGGCCTAATAAACTGCCTGAGCTTGGTCGAGGTTTTGGCAAAATGTTCCGCGAGTTCAAAGATGCAACAAATGGAAACGGCAGCAACTCATCCGCGGATGATCAACCTACGACTACACGGAAAGAAATTAACCCTGAAGTATCGAACAGCGAATCGAATAAGTAAGTCCAAGCACCTGGAGGCCAAGCTTCTAGGTGTTTTTGTTTACATCCATCCTACTCAAGACTGTACCTCATGTGCCAAACGACTCATACAAGCTTCTACAAAAGCCTACAAATTTCCTCTGTGCGTAGTTTCCCGCTTAGCTTATAATGAAAGCTAGAAACAAGGATTGGAGTGGACTTATACATCATGGAAATATTACTCGCCTCACTTGCCCTTATCTGGGGTAATGTTACGGCCGCAAACCCCGATGCAAGCTTTGAACAGCTTGTGCAAGCTTCGCTAGATGCGAAGAACGCTGTTGCTATCGTTCAACCCGTCACGCCTGCGACACCTACGGACGCAACGGATCCACTCGCACCTGTTAACAAGGTAGATCCACAGAAAGATGCTCCTGTTGTTAAAGGGATCTACTCCACTGCACATAGTGCTGGCGGTTCACGACTCAATACGCTTGTAAAACTACTTGATGATACCGATTTGAATGCGATGGTTATCGACGTGAAAGATGACTGGGGATACATTACTTGGGAGACCGGGAATGCCGAGCTTGATGCCATGGGAACAACCCAGAAAATCATTGGTAATATGCCAGGCCTGATGACTACACTACAAGAACATAGCATTTATCCAATTGCACGTATTGTCGTTTTCAAAGACACCATCCTTGCTAAGAAAAAACCGGAATTGTCTTTCGTTAATCCAGACGGTACACTGTGGGATAACGGGAAAAAACCGGCTGACAGCTTTGTCAATCCATACAGCAAAGAGGTATGGGACTACAATATCGCCGTTGCCAAAGAAGCTGTCAAAGCAGGATTCAAAGAAATTCAGTTTGATTACGTTCGCTTCCCAGAAGGCTTCGAGAAACGATCAGACATTCTCAAATATACCAAAGATGAGCGTTCACGGATTGATGCGGTCTCTTCTTTCGTGAAATATGCGAGAGAGCAATTATCTCCACTGGGTGTTCGCGTCTCTGTCGACATTTTCGGATATGCAGCGTCTGTTCCGGCAGCAGAAGGTATCGGTCAAGATTTCGAGAAAATCTCACAGAATGTCGATGTCATTGCTCCAATGATTTATCCAAGCCATTACAGTACGGGTTGGTTCGGCTCCAAAGTACCTGATGCTGCACCTTACGCCACAATCAATGGTGCTTCCAAGGATACCAATAAGAAGCTGGAAGCCATTGATAAGAAAGGCTGGAAGCCGGTTATCCGCCCTTGGATACAAGATTTCACTGCTTCCTGGGTGCCAGGCTATATTAAATACGGCAAGCATGAATTAGATGAGCAGATTCGAGCATTGAAGGATAACGGCGTTAATGAGTATTTATTATGGAATGCCAACAATAATTACACGGCTAACGTAAATTATTAATAGCCAACTATGTCAATACCCCGAGAGCTATGTAGGCTCTCGGGGTATTTCTGCATGCGGTCCGAGTTTACTTTGGGTTTCCATTTCATTTATCATGGTAGTATTCATTTCAAAAATCAAAAAGGATGTGATGATATGCTGAAAATAGTTGCTGTAACAGGTATGAATCTAACTTCAATGCAAGAGCAAATCCCTCAAGATTTGAAAGAGCGCATCCAGTTTCATTGGTTTTCCTCTTCCAAGGATGCTGGCGATCTGCTCCCTGATGCTGATGTGATCATCTCGGCAGGTCGATTACACCCTGACATCGTCAGTCGAGCTCAGAAGTTGAAGTGGGTGCAAACCTTATCCGCAGGCGTTGATAAACTGCCTCTTGCGGAGCTAGATCAACGTCAAGTGATTGTCACGAATGCTAGAGGTGTTCACACCATTCAAATGAGTGAATTCGCACTGAGTCTCATGCTGCAATGGGTTCGGAAAGCTAATTTACTTCATGATAATCAGCAGCAGCACGTGTGGGACAATCAAGTTCGCTTTGGTGAATTGCACGGTAAAACGATTGGGATTATCGGGGCTGGTGCCATCGGTGAGGCTGTTGCTCGCAAAGCCAAAGGGTTCGATATGTCGGTCATCGGCCTGAATCGTTCGGGGACACCACAAGCCGCCTGCGATACAACCGTTCACGGTGAAGAGGGTCTTCAGTTGCTGCTATCCCAAAGCGATTTCATTGTCGTTCTACTTCCAAGCACAGTGAAAACGCGGGGCTTCTTGCAAAAAGAGCATCTAGCGCTTATGAAGCCGAGCGCCTTTTTCATTAACTTAGCTCGCGGTGATGTGCTGGATGAAAGTGCTTTGATTCAAGCCTTGCAGGAAGGCAAACTTGCTGGTGCAGCGTTAGATGTTTTTGAGCAAGAGCCTTTACCTGCTGATTCCCCACTGTGGAGCATGAAGAATGTCATCCTAACCCCTCATATTGCTGGGTCATCTGAACATTATACGGATCGCGTTTCTGCCATTTTCTATCACAATTTGCGCGTGATGCTGGATGGCGGAGAGATGATCAACGTTGTGGACTTGGCGGAGGGTTATTAATTTGGTGTCAGGCTCAGCCTGCAAACTCTAACGGACATGATGATCGTTATTTCTACACAAAAAGGATGTTTGTTCATCTAACGGACATGATTGTCGTTATTGTGCCATTTCAACTCGAATAAAGAGCTAATTCTGCTGAATAGCATCCACTGTGACCGTTAGAGTTTTAAAGGTTCATATTTAAGCCAAATAGCGTCCTCTATGTCCGTTAGCGGATAAGTTGGTGCGCTGGAGCAGAAGAATTTGGGAGTTGGCGGGGTTCGGGTATTCGGGAGCTCAGGGATTCGAGAGTTCAAGGATTCGAGAGTCCAGGGATTCGGGAGTTCAAGGATTCGAGAGTCCAGGGATTCGGGAGCTCAGAAGCTCGGAACCCAGCAGTCAGTAAGCCAGCAAGCACCTTAGCCAAAGTAAATCCGCCACTCTCAACAAAAAGCCCCTTATCCTACTGAAACACTTAGGATAAGGGGCTTTCTATGATTAAACGCTAATGGCTTCCAGTCCCCGCATATACGGTCGCAACGCAGGTGGGATATAAATCGAGCCATCTGCCTGTTGGTGATTTTCAAGCAATGGAATAAGGATCCGCGGCGATGCAACGGCGGTATTATTCAGTGTGTAACAATAACGCAACTCACCTTCTGGATCCCGATAGCGCAAATTACTGCGCCTAGCTTGGAAATCCAGCAGGCTCGACGACGAATGCGTTTCACCGTATGCCCCTCGGCTAGGCATCCATGTTTCAATATCGAATTGCTTGTAGTTTTTGGCCCCCATGTCCCCCGAGCACACCGCTACAACGCGGTATGGCAGTTCTAGACAAGCAAGTAAATCCTCGGCATTTTGTGTAATCAACTGCAGCATGCGATCTGCCTCATCTGCATTATTTTCGCAGAGGATCACTTGCTCAACTTTGGCGAATTGATGGACTCGATATAAGCCTCGTACATCTCTTCCCGCTGAGCCCGCTTCTTTCCGGAAGCAGTTCGATACGGCAGCTAGCTGAATCGGCCCCTCCGATAGATCGACGATCTCCCCCGCATAGTACGAAATCAACGGACCTTCCGAAGTTCCGACTAACCATGTGTTGTCCTCAGGAAGCTCATACGTTTGATCTTTACCTGCTGGAAAGAAAGCGGCATTCAGCAGTGTTTCCTCCCGCACCATAAGCGGTACATCCATGACGGTGAATCCACGATCCGTAAGCAAGTCAATGGCTAGCTGTTGAACAGCTCTGTGCAAATAAAGCCCCATCCCTTTGAGATAATAATTGCGGCTACCTGCAATCTTGACACCCCGAGCAACATCAATCATGTTCAACGCTTCACCAAGCTGAAGGTGATCTTTCATCTCGAAGTTAAAAGTCGGCTTATTTCCAACGACCTTAATCTCTACATTCTCTTGATCGCTCCCACCGATTGGTGTATCAGGCGAAGCTAGATTCGGTATTTTCAGCATGAGTTCCTTGAACTTCAGTTCAAACTCCTTCAATTCCGCTTCAAGTAGGACTAAGCTCTGATTCCAGCCACGGACTTGCTCCTTCAAGCCTTCTGCTTCGGCGGTTTTCCTCTGCATCATTAACGACGCAATTTGCTCTGAGGCACGATTGCGATCTGCACGCAGCAGATCGACTTGGCCCAGCAATTCCCTTTTCTTCTCATCGACTACGAGCAGTTCCTCAACGTGGCATTCTACACCTTTTCGAATCGCTGCTGCTTTCACTTGATCTTGGTTGTTTCGAATCCATTTGATTTCCAGCATGTTCCGTCACCGCTTCCTCTTCTTATAGGTGAAAAAGACAAAAAACGCCCTCAGTCCGATTGGGACGAGGAGCGTTCTGCTCGCGGTGCCACCCAACTTGATGATGACATGAATGGTCATCATCCGCTTGGTTCCGCGATAACGGGCGGTGCCGGTTTATTTAGAGAAGGCTATGAAGCATCCTTCCGATCATGAACGTCTCCGAGTTGGAAGCTCTTCATAGACATGATGTCGATTTATATGTTGTTCGCTATTATAGCCGAAATACAAATGAAGATCAACACCTGTTCATAAAATTTAGGCTTATTGAGACAAACGGCTAGCCAATTCATATAGCTCCATGTTAAATGTACGTTTCGTGTTCACAACAAGATCGATATCCGTTGCCACAAGCTCACCTTTGATAATACCGCAAGCTTTGGAAGAATCACCCTCCATCAGTTTGCGAACAGCAAAATCACCTAGACGACTTGCCAAGATACGGTCATTATGCGTAGGTGCACCACCACGTTGAATATGACCTAGAACGGTCACACGAGGTTCAATCCCGTTCGTTTCCGTGATCTGTTTCGCAATGCCTTCACCAGTTCCTGCACCTTCAGCTACAAGGATAATACTGTGACGTTTGCCATGGTTGAAGTTATCCTTCATCCGATTAGCAACCTCGGTAACATTCACATTCACTTCTGGCACAATAATGGTTTCAGCACCGCTGGCAAGTCCCGCATACAGGGCAATTTCACCACAATGACGTCCCATAACTTCGACAACCGATGAACGTTCATGAGATGTCATCGTATCCCGTAGCTTATTAATGGCATCCACAACGATACTTACAGCTGTATCGAACCCAATTGTAAAATCAGTGAATGGGATATCGTTGTCGATTGTCCCCGGAAGGCCCATCGTTTTGATACCCAATTTGCTAAGCTTGTTCGCTCCTTGATAGGAACCATCTCCACCAATAACAACTAGGCCGTCAATCCCGCGTCTACGCAAGTTGTCTGCACCCATTTGCTGTCCTTCAGGTGTCATAAATTCTTTACAACGAGCTGTTTGGAGAATCGTTCCTCCACGCTGAATAATGTCACCTACGCTACGCAAGTCCATTTTACGAATATCATCGTTAATAAGACCTTGATATCCGCGCTGAACGGCATACACTTCGAGCCCATGGTATAATGCACTTCGAACAACCGCTCGAACCGCTGCATTCATACCTTGAGAATCTCCTCCACTGGTTAAAACGGCAATTGATTTTACTGCTGACATATTAAATTTCCTCCTTCATAATTCTTGTGAATGACATTCATGATGTCGTACGGATGTACATACTATTTATCCAGAAAAACAGCCTGGTTAAAGGACTGTTTTTCATCAGACGCTTTGAGATTTTCTTCACTTGATGTTGACTGTTGACCTTAGGGTCAGATAAATAGAGAGCAAGCAAACCTTCGATAATCATACGATGAAATCTCGGATGTTCCAAGAACAAAATTTTACTTCTCGCCTCTTGAACAATGAAAGCGATTCGCTCTACGGTTATATCTAACGAATCGTAGTAGGTACAGAAATTCAAGTCTCCACCTACAATATCTTCTTCCTGATCAATTAAATAATCAAGCAGAATATGAAGTCCGCACACATAAGGAAAATAAGCTTCCCGGATGGATTCCACTTGCTTGTCCGTCAGATTCGGATCACACGCACCCAAAAATAACATAAACATGCCTAAGGTTGAACCCGTTGCAGCTGCAAACTCATTCCAATCAATCTGACGATATTTATGGTGATGATCATCCCACCATTGATGCAGCTGTGGCTCGCGTAGATCCTTACGAATATGCTTGTACACCTGCAAATCACAGTATAAGCCTACGAACTCTTTGACCTGGTCTGCCACTTTCAAATACGATGGCATTTGGCTAATAGAAGTTTGGCATTGCTGAACAAGGTCTTTTAAATAGCCGCCGTCTTCTTTCTCATCTCTGAACGCATAGTAATCATGCAAAGGCTTCGCAGGATCAACTGCATCTAGCATAGATTGATGCAATTGTCGAAAATCCTTAGGATCCAGCGACGTGCTTCGATCACATAAATTATCCAAGTAGTCACTGATGGACTGGAATGCGACGATGAGTGGAATAAGCACATGGCGCATCGATAAATGAGCAGCTGCATACACAGCTCCTCCTTGACAATGAAATTGCTTCGTTGCAATGCTTGCTAGCGCTTGCGTACGAAGCTCTTCATCGGGAATACTTGCCGCTCTACTTTTCCAGAAGCTCAATTGTTCATTGACACCGGGTAAAATATAGCGATACACACTAATCATTAATCGAATTGGCCCCTGCGGAACCTTCGCATGGCTCCTTATTCTACTTTTGTCCAATTGCTTCAAGTAAACTTCCTCCACAACTTTGTTCATAGCAGAATTGAAGTAATAATTGCATTTCAGATCGCTGTATTTGGCGTAACCAACTATCAACTGTAGGATTCTGAACAAGCGATACCTGAATTTCAATCACATCAATAAATACGTATGGATTCCAAACTGGCGATGTTACAAGTACTTCAAGCTTATGTCGAAGTGCTTCATTGTCCAATTCCATGAAGTCTTTGAGCGATAGATTATCTCTTACAAATTGGATTAGATTAGAATAAATAGGATGATGACCAACATCGTTAAACCAGTATTTCGCATTACTATAATCGCCTTCCATCCGATGCATTAGCGCATGCCAGTAACTTCCGGTTGGATTGGTAATTTCCTGCGATATATCGTGAGATTTATCTAGACTTTCATTTAGAAGAAACAAGCCTGCTTTAATAGCTAATCCATAGGGGAGTTGCTCAGGACTTCCTTCCGTAATCAAGGATGTTGAAAGTCCTTCAATCCGTGCATCCATCGCGACGTCCCACTCTTCAATTGGATAAAGCGCAGGGAGATGCTCCAGAAGTGGTTTCGCTATTGTTCCTAACCAGTTATTCCCATCCTTATTGCTATGCATGCAGTCATTCTCCCTTCATTGACAACCATTAATGGTGGGTTTTTGATTCCAAATCCTGATTAGTCCTGAACCAGAGATGAAGATCATTTATGATTGAAGCCAAGTCAGCAATATCGGAATTCAAACGGCAGGAGGTTACAAAATCGTCTTCCTTATCGAGTTTATTTTGCTTTTCAATAATTTGTGCTTCCAATTTCATAATTCGATCTGGAATAACGCCTCGTATTTGTTCCCACTGTAATAACAGATTTATGCGAACAGCAGCATCATACATTTCCCACTCCAACTCCAAAACAGGAATCTCAATGCCGAGTCTCTCATCATACTGAAAATAGCTGTTCATTCCTGTGTACCTCCTTGCAGGCAAAACTGTCTGTCTTATTCAAGAAACATTCTACCTTTAAATGTATCACTTCAAACCTTCGGTTTCCAGTTAAAATTGTATGTCATCCCGATTTCATTTTCTGATATACTTAAGAAATGTTTGCAAAACGCGAAGGAGTGCGATTTGGATGAATGCTAAGACAGTAAAGGAAACCATCACTTGGAAACAGCTCATCTCCTTTTTCCTCCCCCTCGGACTTTCTGCAACGCTTGTAACCCTCTCGCATGTTATTATTAACAGCACCTTGGCTAGGGCTGATAATCCCGAGGTCGTCATCGCCAGCTATGCCATTCCCCTAAGTCTACTAGGACTGACTGAAAGACCCGTTGTATTGCTACGACAAGCCTGCTCGGCACTTGTCAGGGACCGGATTTCGTTCCGTGCCATGGGCGTTGTCAGCTCATACGTTTTTGCCTGTATCATCCTGCTTGGCCTCATACTCTGTTACACACCGGTTGGAGAATGGGTGTTTCTTTATTTTTTCGGCGTAGAACGTGAAATGCTAGCTGCTACATTAAGTGTTTATCGCATCCTCATGTATGTAAGCATCTTCTCTGGTTTGCGTTGTTTATTTCACGGAATTATCATTTTCAATATGCGTACCAAATGGCTCACTATCGGCATGGGCGTACGGATTATCGCGATGTATTTCTTATCTTTATATTTCATCACGACGGATAATGTCTCCAGTGGTAAAGTTGGCGCCATTATTTTCCTTGTTGGTATGGTCATTGAAGCAGCTGTTGCGATTTGGGAGGGGACAAGCTTACTCAAGCATGTTATTCCGGAGAAAGCACCCAATCATCCAATTGAGACGAAGCAGCAAATTTTCAGCTTTTACAAACCGCTCTTATATTCATCTGTTATCGCAGTCATTATTGGACCATCAATTAATGCAATGTTAGGCAAAACAACACATATCCATCTAGCCATCTCATCCTTTGCGATCGCTGGATCCTTAACACAGTTAGTGATGAGTTTCTTCTCCTACATACATCAAATCGTCTTAAATTTCTATCGCAAAGATGCTGTGCGTGTCAAAAAATTCATTCTCTTGCTTAGCTTCATTCCAGGAGCACTAATTGCCATACTCGCTTATACGCCGATCGGCCCTTGGTTTATGACTCACGTCATGGGTGTAAACGCAGAGCTGAAGCAAGCAAGCCTAAGTGCCATGCGAATTTTCATGATCATGACGATTGTATTCCCTTGGCTTGATTATATGAATGGGATTATTATGCTGCGCGGCCAAACAAAAATCATGGTTTTCTCGCAATCTGCGAATGCTACTATTACGGTAATCACTTTATTCGTTGCCATTGCAACGGTTCCTAGCTGGAACGGGATGATCGGCGCTCTTGCCCAATCTGTGGGCATGTTAGCAGAACTGCTTGTCGTCATCTATGTGCTCAAACGAACTAATGATGTGCAACAACCTAATCAACTTCAAGAAAATATGTAACGAAATGGTGATGATTACGCTTGGCAAATTCAAATGCGATTGATAGAAATGATCGATTGCTTAAAATGTTTACTTTTTCATTTTTTATGACGATGGGGATTGTCGTGACTTTTTTCCCGCTTTATTTCGATTATAAAGGATATTCTAAGATCCAAATCGGCTTGCTCTATGCCATCGGACCACTGATCGGCATTGCAACCAACCTATTGTGGGGGTTCCTGAGCGACCGGTTTCAAACCGTCAAGAAAATCATGATTATTCTGATCCTCGGCCAGCTCGTCACTGCCATCTTGGTTTCTACCGCAGGTTGGTTTTCCCTGCTCTATGTCTGTTTGGCAGCATTTTTCTTCTTCCAACAGCCCGTGAACTCCTTGAATGACAGTCAAGTCATGCTGCATATCCGATCGAGTGGGAAAAGCTATGCCTCTTTCCGCGTGTATGGCTCCATTGGCTTCGCAGTTTCAGCTGGCGGCTTCGGCCTAATCCTACGAGCCTATGGAACGGGACTTACACCTATCTTGCTTTTTATAACGATAGGCTGTACATTAATCATTCTTTTTCTGCTGAAAGATACACGTCAAGGCGGCAAAAAAATGGCCTTTGGCGGCATGGTGAATATTATCCGTTCCAAGAAATTCATCTGGTTCCTTGCACTGGTAATCATCATGTCGGTTTCACATCGGTTCAATGATGGCTTCTTAGCACTGTATATGCGTCAGCTCGGCGCTTCAGATTCACTCATCGGATATGCGTGGATGACATCCGCACTCAGTGAAATTCCGGTCTTTTTCTATCTCAGCAGACACGGGCATCGCTTCAAGGAACTACCCTTACTTGCCTTTGCTGGCGTGATTTACGCCTTCCGCTTCGTCATGATGAGTTTCATTCAGGATCCAGTTTGGGTTATCGGCATTCAACTTCTACATAGCTTAACTTTCGGTGTTTTCCTCTTCACAGCGAATCGATATTTGAGTCAAATTATTCCGGACGAGTACCGCTCTTCAGGTCAAGCCATATTCGCTGTCGCCTGGTCTAGTATAGCTGGTTTGATAAGCGGCACGGCAGGCGGTTGGATCTATAACGAAGCTGGTGGAAGTACCGTTTATATGATTGCAGCATGCTTATCAATAACGTCAGCTATAGGCTTTCTGTGCACGTATTTGTTTCAAAAGAATGAGGGAGCCCTTCCTAGTCGATGATAAGACAATGCTTACTTCCTTAGTACTTGAGCATATTGGGAGTAACAGCAGTTGTACTCCTTGATGATCTCCCCTATAATAAGGATATAGTCTTAGTACCAAGTAATAATCCAAGATGAACATTATGAGCAGCAAAGGTAGGTACACATTTATTATGATGTATGAAGATTTCAAAACCATCGTTCTAGAACGACGCAGCATCCGCAACTTTACCGAGCAAACCGTCGCAGTTGAAGATATTCGTGAAATTATCGACTGTGCTCGTTATGCTCCCAGCGATACGAACTCACAAACATGGAAATTTATCGCCATTCGAAATACAGAGAAGATCAAACATATTGAGCAATTGACTTGGGACCAGCTGCATTTACGTGCCGCGGCTGCCGAGGAGAAAGGGCTATCCAGAGAAGCACGCATGCTGGTGAGATCCTTCGGACCTTACGCAACAGCGTTCTCCGACGCGCCTGTTCTCATCATTTGTTTGGCGACACCTTATGAATCCAAATTCCGTGATCGCATCTTCGACCCGATTCAATTGGTCGATGATCATGTTTGGGCCGAAGAAGGCATCAAGAGCTCTTGCCTAGCTTCGCAGAACCTGATGCTTGCTGCGCACGCTAGAGGACTCGCTACATGCCCTATGACAGGCCCTGTGCTGTTAGCACAGGATCAAATCCGAGCATACCTGGAGATTCCAGCAGAGTATCAAATTAACATGGTCATTTCCCTTGGCTATCCGAAGGATAAGCCTGGTAAAATGGCGCGTAAAGAAATTGACGATATTCTTGAAATCATCGACTAGAATAAGAAAAATGTCTATCGAGTCCTTCTAGGATGAGTGACAGCGTAGTAAACCTAACTAAACCAGATAGCATCCGATTTATCGGATGTTATCTGGTTTTTTTCATCCGACCGACTCACCAATCTGCCTCAACTATTACTTCTCCAGCTACTTCTCCAGCTACTTCTCCAGCTACTTCTCCAGCTACTTCTCCAGCCAAACCATTCTCCACCGCCACAAACAAATTAAATGGATTTATGTTGTTATTATTGCCCATTTTCCTCATTAGGGAGCAATAGATGGATTTTCTGCAGTTAATTTTCTCCAAAATCGACAATACTTCCAATCTCCCTCATATTAGATGTACTTTATCCATCTATTCATTTAATCTCAGGTAAATCGGTAAAACTAACTGTATTTTTTACATTTATTCGAAAAACTATCTTCTCAACTGGCTACACTACGCCTCTACTTATAGAATACACCCATGCTAGACGCACTTAAAAGGAGCTGTCCGCGATTTAACCGGACAGCTCCTTTTTGCATACTTAATTCTTAGAACCAGACGCGAGTGGCGCACGCTTCACTTTACTTGGCCAAAACACCGCATCACCAAGCAGCATCGTGATGGAAGGGACTAGGAACGGCCTTACGATGAAAGTATCTAAGATAACACCGATGGCACAAATGACACCAAACTGCACAAGCACTTGAATCGGCAGTGAAGCTAGAACTGCAAAGGTACCAGCTAGAATCAATCCTGCTGAAGTGATAACACTGCTCGTTGAACTAACGCCTAAACGTATCGCATCCTTCAGTTTCAAGCGATTTCTTTCCTGCCAAATACTCGAAATCATGAAAATATTATAATCCTCGCCTAACGCTACAAGGAAGACGAATGCATACAGCGGAATCAATCCTTGGATCGCGGCTGTATCCATGAAATAGTGCAGGATGAGCCACCCAGCACCTAACGCCGAGTAATAGGAAAGCAGTACCGTTGCTATCAGATAGACGGTTGCAACAATGGACCGTAAATACACGAGTAGCAGAATCGCGATAACCGTGATAACAACAGGGATAACTATTTTCGTATCCCGCTCCACGACGGTCTTGGTGTCATATTGGGTGGCAGTCTCTCCTCCTACCCAAACCTGCGGATTCGCTATACCTGCCTCAACTAGCTTCTGTTCCAAGGTGTTTCGAATCTCAGGAATCCGATTGATTACATCCAAATCGTATGGATCTTGCTTAAAAATCAACTCATACGCCTTGTAACTGGCGTCTTTCTTGCTATCCTCTGGTTTACTAACCGATTCAACATAAGGTAACTTTGACAGGACTCCTTGAACATCTGCCGTCTTGCCTTCCGTGTTAACGACCACTTTGACTGGTGCCAGTGATCCCGGTGAAACATGCTCTGCTAACAAGCTAAAGCCTTCTCGTGACGGCATTGTGGAAGGGAACGACTCCAAAATATTATACGTAAACTTAATTTGAGGAGCGAAAGCTGCTAAAGCAATAAGAATGATTAATGAAATTGCGAGTACACTTTTGGGTCTTTCCGTTACCACTCGCCCTAGTGCAGCATTCATAGCACCAACAGGCTTTTGCTCGCGAATGCGCTTCCCCTTGCGCGCTTCTTTCTCTGCTCGCATTTCTGCTGTCAACGGGATGAACGGGTAGAAAGACACACGTCCAATAATGGCAAGAAGCGCTGGGACAAGTGTTAGACTCGCAACGGCCATAATAAAGATTGCTACGCTAAACGGAATTGCGAACCGATGATTGGAGCCATAATGAGCAAATAGCAAGCCCAACAAGGAAACAATGACAGTGAGTCCACTCATCCCGATCGCACCTGTTGAGCCACCGAATGAAACACGAAGCGCGGTATATTTGTCTTTCTCAACCAATAGGGCCTGTCGGTAGCGAGCCACGAAGAAGAGGCAATAATCCGTTCCTGCTCCAAACAATAGGACAGTCATAATGGAGATTGACTGCGCGTCAACGGTAATCCATCCCTGCTTTGCGAGGTAACCTAGAATAGGTGAAATGATGCCATACGCAAACCCTACACCTACTAAGGGAATAATAGCTAGAATCGGTGAGCGATATAACAGGATTAGAAGAACGAGAACAAGCAGCACGGTAGCCATGAGTAAAGCAAAATCCGCTCCTTTGAATAGCGCTGTTGCATCCGTCTGAATGCCCACTGGGCCTGTAATTCGCGCATGTAAACCATCTTCCTCTATTTTAGCTTCAAAAGGGTCACTGCCTAATTGACTTACGGTTATCTCTTCCAGCTTCTTCATACCTTCCTGGAGGATTTCCGTTTCGGTCCCTTCGTTAAACGAAATCGGCAAGACGAGTATCTTGCCATCTTTGGACACCATGCTTTTTAACGCAGGAGCAGGCATCTGATGCAAAGGGGGCAATCCCTTCTGAGCAGCTAATGGTGTATCCGTGAGCTGTTTTGTAACCTTTTGAACAGCTGCCAAATCTTGATCTGTCAGTCCAGATCCACGATACCAAACAACGAGCGCTGGCACACCCTCATTACTTGGGAATTGTTCTTTCATCAACGCTGCTGCTTCAAGTGACCAGGAATCGGATGGCAATTGCCTAGCAGCATTATTTTCTTGTGAATTGACGTTAGGTAAAAAGACAGATAAAATGCCTGTAAGTAAAATCCAAACGGCCAATGTTACCCATTTGCTGCGGCGACCCGCAACAATACCGCCTATTTTACTGAAAAAAGGATTTTCATGCATGATGTAGCCTCTCTCCTCAAAATGAAATAGTGTTATAATTAATCTCGCAACAGAATTAATTATATATACTATATAGTTAATTAATCAAGTTATATTTAATAACCTCTCAGGAGTGACAATTATGGAAAAAAAATCAAAGGCTCTCGGTAGACCTCGCGTCTCCCAGGGAGACATGCCTCTTAATCAGAAAATTTTAATGACGGCTATTCCCTTATTCTTGTCCCGTGGCTTCGAGTCCGTCTCCATGGACGATATTGCCAAAGAGTGCCAAGTAACGAAAGCATCTGTTTATTACTATTTTCCGTCCAAATCCGACCTGCTTACAGCCTCCATGATCCAACTGATGGATAACGTAAGACGTGTAACCATTCAACGTTTAAGCGAACCTGCTCCGCTTCGCGAAAGGCTTCTCGGCATTACAGTGGGACATCTGAAAGCGGTCGATTTCGACCTGCATTCGTTCATGCGCAAGATGGAGGCCACACTTTCCGAGGAGCAAATGAAAGCCATGCGCAAATCCGAACAAGGCATATTGGATGCGCTCGAAACCGAATTCCAGAAGTCGATTGACTCCGGAGAAATCGGTCCAGTCAATCCACGCGTGATAGCCCGTGCCTATACGTCACTTCTCATGATGGGCCATGCGACGGATGGCGACGGGAATAAAATGTTTCCTCATGAGGGGGAAGCCGCTACGCAAATTATCGACATTCTATGGCATGGCTTATACCCGCCAAAATGACTAATGGATTAGTCATGTGCATGATATATCTCCAAGCAAACAAAAAAGACAGCCTCGAGCGAACTCGAGAACTGTCTTTATTGCTTGTGCTATGACACTATTTATAAGTAGGGAATCCCAGAGTCTTATAATTTGGTGACGTTAGCTGCTTGAGGACCACGGTTACCTTGAGTAATATCAAACTCAACGGATTGGCCTTCTTCTAATGTTTTGAATCCTTCGCCCTGAATTGCGGAGAAGTGAACGAATACATCGTCGCCTCCATCAACAGAAATAAAACCGTACCCTTTTTCTGCGTTAAACCATTTCACTGTACCCTTCAAATGAACAACCTCCTAAAAATATCGCCATCTATGACGAATAAGGAAATTATACCATTTGAGTGGTGAAAAATCAACGGAAATTCCGAGGTGGATAAGCTGAAATTTGTTGATGTACCAAGGTTTTCCACTATGCAGAGGGCTACTTTTTTATGCTTAAAAATTGATGAGAATTCGGTAGAAAAGGTAGACTAGCTTCTCGCTTTTTGACGGTAAATCCAGCCAACGCGAACTCGTTGATTAGATCAGGGAGACGCGAATATTCCACTGTGCGGAAACTCATTAGTGGGTATATCCTTACCTCGCCGCCTGGCTTGCAAACACGAAGCAACTCACGAACAGCCCCTACATGAAACGCATAATCGAACTGCTCTTCATACAGAAAAAGAAAATGACTGCACATCACGAGATCAAAGCTCTCCGATTCGAACGGTAACGAAGGTAAAGCAGCCGTATGATATCTGATTGATCCTTCCGCGCTTGAAAAGTCCTCTATAAAACGTTGTAACGCTTGAATACGTCCTGCCTTATGGTTTTCAACATTACCGTAGAACGTCCAGTCATACACATCGGTTAGTTTCGCCATTTTAGCTGCGACAAGCTCAATCTCTTGCATGCCATGATCTGAAATAGCACTGGGCGACTTCGCATATAACGGATCAACCGCCTCTGCGTAAATCCCAAATTGCCTTGCTTCAGACGTAAACGAAGATGCGCCACCTGCGACGTCCAATACTCGTTTTCCAAACAAATCTGCTCTCTGCAACATAAACATTTTCTCGTATTCGACATACGATCTCGAGGTCATTGCGACCCCAATTTGCTCATATTCACGCTTCTGTTCCATGCTCATCTCTCCTCGACTCGGCTCATAACCCCTTCCCTCTGGAAAGGATTAGGAGAATTCTATCACGAGAGATTCCACTGCGCAACAAGAAAATAACGAAATAATCGATCCCCCTGTTTGGAAATGGCGGCATTTTATGATACGATTGTTTACATCTATAAGCTTATTACAGAAACGAGGAAAAAAGCCATGTCGCATCAACCCTTCAAAAGACATACGATTTATAAAAAAGATAAATGGAACATGCTGAATGTCGAGGTTCAAGGCACCAAAATCGTTCTCACCGAAATCTCTGATCAATGGGGCGAAGAATGCCATACTTTTATTGGTCGACCTGCCATGCTTCACTGGGCTAACGAGCGCTTTACAAAAGAAAATTTCGATGGTACAGAAGAAGAATTGCAAGCAATTATGGATGCTTTTAAAAACGTTTAAAAAAAATGAGGACTATTTTGAAACGCACCGCATATATTAAACGTATAATCTCATAGTAACACTCCAAAGGGGAGTAGCTGATACAGTAAAGTCGTCAATTCGGATTCTCATCAGATCCCGGCTTTATTGGCAACGACAACGTTGTTAGCAAGACCTTTGCCATGTTCATTGGTGAAGGTCTTTTTTGATGAATTAGAGCCTTCACCGTACTAAAGGTGCTGGGCTCTTTTTGCATCAAAAAATACCTTGAAGGAGTGTGTTCGCGTATGGATTGGTTGTCAACTGGCTTTTTCGTCTCTCTGCTCAGTATTATTCTGATTGACCTGGTGCTTGCTGGTGATAACGCGATTGTAATTGGGATGGCTGCACGTAATTTGAAAAAGGAAACACAAAAGAAAGTTATTCTCTGGGGCACGGTTGGCGCGATTGTGATTCGTGCATTCGCAACACTTGTTGTTGTAACGCTGCTCAAAATACCTGGACTGTTGCTTATCGGCGGCATCTTGTTGTTATGGATTTCGTATAAGCTTCTGAGCGAAAAGAAAAATCATGAAACGATGCAAGTGAAAGACAGTATGTGGGCAGCCATTCGGACCATCATCATCGCGGATGCGGTCATGGGCTTAGATAATGTCATCGCGGTCGCTGGCGCGGCACACGGGAATTTCCTGCTTGTGATTATTGGACTACTGATCAGTGTTCCTATCGTGGTCTGGGGTAGCACATTATTCATCAAATGGATTGAGAAGTATCCATCGATTATTTATATCGGTGCAGGCGTACTTGCGCTTACCGCTGGAAAGATGATTACGGGAGAAAAGTTCCTTGCCCCCTTCTTCGAATCCAATCCGTTAGGCAAGTGGTTATTCATTGGATTACTCGTCGTCCTCGTGCTTGGTGCTGGTAAATGGTCGAAAATGATTGGCTATCAAGTAAGTGTCGGGGATAGCGGACAATTAACACTTCCCAAAGAGCTTAGTGAAGAGGCACAAATTTCCCCAGAGGATCGTTTCACGGTCAAAATGGATTCTCGCGGCAAGTTCATTCTCGTGAAAGAGGAAGATGAGGATTCGAACCAAGATTCCATGCAGCATGCCGGTTGAAAAAGGAGTTTGACCCTGCGTAGCGAAAATTAGTATGATATGGAACATGTATCATACTCTATAGGAAAAAGGATGATTTTCGATGACCGATTCTGGATCTATACTCACATTTGTAATTGTATCCTTTTGCCTGGCAATCATTTTGATTATGAAAAAAGACAGCCTCCCGGTTCAAATGAAACGCTATCTGGCTTTGCTGGCGATTGTTATGGTTTCCATATCCTTCGTTCTGATCTTGCTTAGCTTCTTCCGAGCAGGAACTTGAATTTACTTCCATCCAGCTTTTTCATATAATGATAATTAAACTTGCAATCGGTCATACTAGGTGAAAACCATGGATTGGGATTTCAGTTAGAACATCCCTCATGGGAATATGCCGGGAGCGTGACCGCGATGCGCCTTCTTTATGTAACAGCTGTAATGGGCATTCTGCTAAGCTCCATCCCCATAGCTGATTTACATGCAAAGGATACCAGCTTACCCCAATCTCAAAACAAGGACAGGAGGGCTCCGATGACTCAATTATTGGAACGCAAGCAAGTACCGGCCGAGCACCGTTGGCAATTGGAGGATTTATTTGCTAATCAGAAGGCTTGGGATCAAGAATTTCAAGAGGTAAAAAGCTCGCTTAGCAAAGTCAGTGCCTTCCAAGGAAAACTTAATGATGCGGCTTCCGTGAAGCAAATTTTCCAATTGGAAGATGAGCTTTCTGTGAAAATGGAAAGATTATATGTTTACGCAAACATGAAGCATCATGAAGATACTGCTGAGCCTGTTTATCAGGCCTTATCCGAAAAAGCAAAAAAGCTCAGTGTTGAAGTTGGGGAAGCCGCTTCCTTCATTTCTCCTGAAATTTTAAGCCTTTCGGACGAAAAGCTTCAGCAGCTTGTTAGTGATCCTTCCTTATCTTTTTATAAAGATACGCTTGAAGAAATGATTCGTCAGAAGCCACATACGTTATCGAAAGAACAAGAAGCACTTCTTGCCCAAGCAGGCACGATGGCAGGGGCGCCAAGCACGATTTTCGGCATGCTGAACAATGCTGACTTGAAATTCCCGAAGGTAAAAAATGAAAAAGGTGAGGAAGTTGAGCTTACCCACGGCAGCTATATTCAATTCCTTGAAAGCCGTGACCCTGAAGTTCGAAAGAATGCATTCAAAGCGGTTTATGAAACGTACCGCAATAATCGCAATACGATTGGCGCGACACTAAGCGCGAATATCAATAAAAACATTTTCTACGCCAAAGCGCGTCACTACCCATCTGTTCTTGAATCCACGCTATTTGGTGACAATATCAAGAAAGAAGTGTATACAAACTTAATTTCCACTATTCATGAATCCTTGCCGCAGCTGCAACGGTATCTTAAACTCCGCAAAAAGCTGCTCAAGGTCGATGAGTTACATATGTACGACCTCTTTGCACCGCTAGTTGAAGAATTCAAAATGGATATTACGTATCAGCAAGCCAAGGAAGAAATCAAGAAAAGCTTGGCACCACTAGGCGAAAATTACTTGAAAATTCTTCAAGACGGCTTCGATAACCATTGGATCGATGTATACGAGAACAAAAATAAGCGCAATGGTGCTTATAGCTGGGGTGCTTACGGCACACATCCGTACGTATTGTTGAACCATAAAGACAATTTGAACAGCATGTTTACGTTGACGCATGAGATGGGTCACGCGATTCATTCTTATTTGTCGGATGAAAACCAAGAGTATCGTTATGCGCAATACACTATTTTCTTAGCAGAAGTTGCTTCAACACTCAATGAAGCCCTTCTCATGGATTACCTGTTGAAGCGTGTAACGGATCCGAAGGAAAAAATGTACTTGCTCACGTACTATGCTGATCAGTTCCGCACGACAGTATTCCGTCAAACGATGTTTGCTGAGTTCGAAATGATCACGCATGAGAAGGCAGAAGAAGGCGAATCCCTGACACCACAAGAGTTCAGCGAAATCTACTATGGCTTGAATAAGCTGTACCATGGCAATGACATGGTCGTAGATCAAGATATCGAAATGGAATGGGCACGTATTCCTCACTTCTATAACAGTTTCTATGTTTATAAATATGCGACAGGCTTCTCTGCTGCTACATCATTTGCGAAGCAGATTTTGGACGAAGGCCAGCCAGCCGTTGACCGTTACCTCGGCTTCCTCAAAAGCGGCGGCAGTGACTACTCGCTAAACATTCTTAAGAAGGCTGGCGTGGATATGTCTACACCTGAGCCAATTAAGCAAGCGATGAGCGTATTCAGCTCGTTGCTGGACCAAATGGAAGAGTTAACGAAGTAAACGATTCCGCATTAACCTCCGTTCTTTGCTTGCTAATGAGGGCGGTAAGAAACGAAAAAGGTTGAAAGCAGCGGCTTTCAACCTTTTTCTTAAATAGGAGAGGATAATGGCTATATGAAGATGCAATGGATACTAATCAGTGCTTTAGTGTTTGCTCTAATCACAGCGGTTTTCGCTGTTGTCAACGTAGATCCGGTACAAGTAAACTTCATGTTCGTCACGACGTCTACCCCTTTGATTCTCGTCATTTTAACCTCAACTTTATTAGGTGGTCTAATCGTTGGTCTCTTCGGCATGGTACGTCAATATAAGCTGCAGCGTAAAGTTAAACAACTAGAGAAACAACTTCATGAAGCGCAACATCAGACACCCGTATCCCCCACGGTTTCCAACCTAGAACAGAACGAGCCAAGTGTATAGACTTATTCCGCACTATTGAAAGACCATCAGAGAGGTAAGGTGCTCAGATAGAAGCATATTACCCCTCCGATCAATGAGGAAGTTGCGTTTACCACATCATTACTCATCCATCTCAAACCTCGAATTTGCCTAGCTTTCTGATTACAATGTTCCTGCTTCTCAATTGTTTTACCGCAAACCTCACAATGAAACATCACCTGCAGCGTCGCCCCGAGCCAAGAATCCGTGAGAGATCCTCCTAAGCCGGCAATTGCACCTACCGCGACTAAGAACATGATCGAAGTACTTATCCCCTGTGTCTCCCCCAGTTGGTTGAAAATGCCCCCTACAAGCCCGATAAAAGCCCCGCCAAGCAAGGAAGCAACGATCCCTAAACTTGTAATTCCTCCTGAAGTACCTGCAGCAACCCGCTTCCCATTCACAATAGAGCGAGGGATCGACTTACTCAGCCCACCAATTTCTGTTGCCCAAGTATCCGCATTCACCGTTGCCATAACACCTATATACATAAACCACCAGACAGGATCTGGCCAGATGGCATTTCCGATACAAAGCAGCAAACCAAGTCCCCCATTGGCGGCAACTTGACCTGCATCTCGTCGCCCACCTTTGGCATAGCCACTTTCTGCTGCGGCTTTACGCTGTTGTTTGAGTTTGGATAGCAAGCTAGAAGAGATGAAGAACGCGATTAGTGTTCCGAACCACGCTAGACTCCCATACGCATACATTGTCGTTCCTAGCAGCACCGCTGCCACTAGCCCAGATAATGATAAGGATTTCTTCCAATAGGCAGCTCCTGCAATTATTACGCTTCCTATGAATCCATAGACTACCGGCATAAACAGCATAAATACGATTCTCCCCGTTCATTTCAGTTTCTGAACCCACTTTGATTATGTCTATTGTAACATATTCTACCAAGTCTCTTCTTTGTTGCGTTATGTAAAATTAATTCGACAATTTTCGGTCATTTCTGCAAATTGTTAACCATAAATAACCTATTCTATGATACTATAAAAGTGATAAGCGATAGGAGGCTGACATGGAGCAAGATCACTTCACTACCAATTCCACTTTCAAAAGAGACCTAGAACCCGAAGACATGCTGCGTGTCATTTTCGACTATGCTTCCAAGATTGCGAACGAACGGCTTCTTGATAACGTACTAATGCTGATGGCGGATATGGGGCGTGAGATGATTGTCTCCGATCGCTGTACCGTCTGGCTGCTCGATACACAAAAGAATGAGCTATGGTCTAAAGTGGCTCATGGTCTTGATGAAATACGGATCCCAAGCACAGCAGGCCTCGTAGGCTATGCAGTGACGAATGATCAAGCTGTCTTCATTCATGATGCTTATACCAATGAGGAATACAAAACTTATTTGCAAAATGGCGCCATCCGTACAGACCAACAAACGGGTTATCGCACGAAAGCCTTAATGGTCATCCCCTTCCGGAATAGCCAAGGTGAGATCATGGGGGCTTATCAAGCGATTAATAAGCTTACGGCGAGCGAGCAATTCTCCGACAAGGATATGGAATATTTAACCTTGGCCTCTTCTTATGCTGGAAAATCATTGGAGTCTGCTCTCCTAACGATGGAAATTGAGGAAACACAGAAAGAAATCATTTTCCGAATGGGGGAAATTGGTGAAAGTCGTTCTAAGGAAACTGGTAATCATGTCAAACGTGTTGCCGAGTATTCTTATTTGCTAGCGCTGGAGTTGGGAATGAGTCCAGATGAGGCTGAACTGTTGAAAATGGCTTCACCTATGCATGATATCGGCAAGGTAGCTATCCCTGATGCGGTTCTCAATAAGCCTGGCAAGCTGACCGAGGACGAGTT
Organism: Paenibacillus plantarum; assembly: GCF_013141695.1. Taxonomy (GTDB): domain Bacteria; phylum Bacillota; class Bacilli; order Paenibacillales; family NBRC-103111; genus Paenibacillus_E; species Paenibacillus_E plantarum. The sequence continues at coordinate 447,244 of NZ_WHNY01000067.1, read as the reverse complement.
CAAACTCATGCAAAATCATACGTTGATCGGCTATAATCTGCTGCGAAATTCGACCCGTCATATTCTCAAAACCGCCGCGGTTGTTGCCTATGAACATCATGAGAAATGGAATGGGCGTGGGTACCCGCGCGGTATTAAAGGTGAAGAGATCCATATTTACGGTCGCATCACAGCTATAGCAGATGTCTTCGATGCCCTTGGCAGTGATCGCGTCTACAAAAAGGCGTGGGAGCTCGATCGCATTCTCCAATTGTTCCAGGAGGAACGCGGAGAGCATTTTGACCCTGATGTGGTGGATGCCTTCTTTAAACAATTACCCGCTATTCTCCGTGTAAGAGAGCAATACTCGGATGAAGCCTTAGCCAATCCAATTGAAACGAATACATAGCATGCCGATGAAAAAGGGCAGTACTCTGAGGTCGAATTGACCTTGGAGACTGCCCTTTTCTACTATAATTTGATGGAAAAAGCTCCGAATTGCTCTTCTCCCCAGTACAACTCTAAACGGTCGCCGTCTTGGACAGGGCCTACACCTTCCGGTGTCCCTGTGAAAATGATGTCGCCAGGACCTAATCCATAATGCTTCGCAATGTAATCGATGATGGTTTGAAGATCGAAAATCATATGCGAGATGTTCCCATCCTGAACCACTTGCCCATTCTTGCGAAGCTGGAAGTTCGATTTCGTCAATTCGGACTCACCAGGAAAAGGGCGGAAAGTTGTGATTGGAGCTGACTTCAGGAACCCTTTGGCAGGCAGCCAAGGTTGTCCCTTTTTCTTAATCACGTTCTGTATATCACGAAGTGTAAAATCAATCCCAAGTGCGTATTGATCAACGATCTCATCGACTTTTATGCCTTCCGAGTACGGCTTTGAAATATGTAAGACGAGTTCCGTTTCATAGTGAATCTCACCTTGATCATTTGGGAGAGACAGTGTGCCTCCATCCATTTGTGCTAATGCATGTGTAGGCTTTGTGAAAATCATCGGTTGATCAGGGACATCGTTCCCAAGTTCTGCAGCATGTGCCCGATAGTTCCGTCCAACGCAATATATATTTCGGATCGTTGCTGTCATGTGAGATGAACACCTCTTCTATTTCTTATTCACATTGCCTTGCGCATCCACCGTGGCACCTATTGAAATTTTGCTTAATCGTTGAAATAGTTTAGCGCCATCTTCCTCATTCATCGGAGTAGGCAGGGCTAATTTCGTCAAAATCGGCACTAGATGGATATTGCAGGACTTGTCCTTCGTACAAGCTGCTTCCAAGATAACAGTTTCCCAAGTTTTCGGCGTGTCATTCGTCGTAAAAATGAAATTCCCTAAACTATAGGCAATCCATTTGCCCTTGTATTGTTCAAAGCCTTGCAGGACATGTGGATGTCCGCCAATAACAAGATCTGCTCCTGCATCAATGTAACGATGTGCGAGCTCCTTCTGATATTTATCCGGATTGTCATCGCGTTCTACACCCCAATGAGCCACAACGACAACGAGATCTGCGGTTGCTTTGGCTTTCTCAATGGCTTCGACAGGTGGCTTATAGTTATACGTCTCGGCAACGCCAGGATGACCTGGTGCAGCTTTCCAAGAAGCTTCTGGAACAACACGGCTGAAACCGAAAACAGCAATCTTCATGCCATCTTTTTCAACAATGGTTGGTTGGTAGGCTTCTGAATTATCCTTGCCGGCTCCTACTCGCTTAATGCCCTCTTGATCCAGTGCTTTCATCGTATCTAACAAGCCTTCTGTTCCGTAATCCATGATGTGGTTATTGGCAAGGTTGACAATGTCAACACCTGCTTGTTTCAGCGGGGGCAATGCCTCAGGCGCAGAACGATACACGTACTCTTTGCTCTGAACGCTACCTCTAGTCGTTATTGGTGATTCCAAATTTGCAATTGTAAAATCAGCTTTGGTTAAAAAGTCTTTGACATTCGTGTACGGGTAATCATAGCCTTTTTGCTTAAGGATATCTTCTACTTTGGAGGCCATAATCACATCACCCACAAAAGTTAACTTCACTTGTGCGCCAGTTCCTACTTGATTTACCGCTGTTGGATTCGCTGATGGTGTTGGTGTCGGGGTAACGACGGTAGAAGCTTTGGGACTTACCTGCACTGTTGAATTTCCATTCGTAGTGGAGGTTGACGGTTTGGGCGAAATAACAGCCATTGGTGTTGAAGCCGCTCCCTCTTCTTCCCCATTATTATAATTGGAGGATAAATAAGAAGCCCCGATTCCAATGGCAAAACAAGCAATCGCTGCAACTGTGAAGCCACCTAAAACTTTAAGTGAAGGCTTTTTGCTCGGATTTGATTCTTTTTTCGATTTACCGTGACGATCTTGTCTAGATTCCAATTCAAACATTCCCCTTTCCCCCTACAAATTATAACAGAAGTCGACATCGTTGGGTAATAGTTCGTGTTCAAAAAGTCCAGTTTTCAGCACCGAGAAGATGGAAAGAAGCTAGGAAATGAGGAGCGAAGCGTAGGGAAAGCTACGTGAGCACCGGAAGTTCCGGCTGAATTCAATATTCGATGTAATGTCTAACTTGTGGTATAACAGAAGCATTACATAGGATTAGAAAGGACACGGGTCGCTTGGAGAAAATCGCCATTATTTCCGATATTCATGGAAACCTACCTGCTTTGGAAGCCGTGCTTCACGATATTGAGCGCAGAGGCCTTACACGCATCATCTGTCTAGGCGATCTTGTTGGCAAGGGGCCAAGCTCGGCAGAGGTTGTCGACCTCATTAAATTGACTTGTGAAGCCGTTGTGCAAGGCAACTGGGATCTCGGCATTACAATGCCGCAGGAGCTTCCTGCTGGCTTGTGGCAGCAGGAATCGCTTGGTGAGGAGCGGCTAGCCTATTTGAAGCAGCTTCCCTTCTCGATCGACGTAATGCTCAGTGGGAAACATATTCGCTTGTTTCATGCGTCGGCTCAAAGCGTCTTTCATCGATTGAAACGGGAAGCTTCCAAGAAGGAGCGGCTAGCGATGTTTGAAAATACTGAAATGACCGGCTTCCCTGTCGATGGGACTGAGCCGGATATTGTCGGGTACGGGGATATTCATATTCCGTATTTGTTGACGTTGAGCAACCCTTCGGAGAGGGGGGCGAGTGCTGCGGCGCTGAGTGAGAGCCTGACAGAGCAGAGTGCGGAGCTAGGGAAGCAGAGTACTAATCCGGGAACGCAGCGGGCGAACGCAGGGGAGCGGAATGCGAGCCCGACAGAGCAGAGTACCAAAACTGGGGAGCGCAGCGGGCTGATGCTGTTCAATGTGGGCAGTGTGGGCGTTCCCTACGACGGCATATCTCAGGCATGCTACTGCGTGGTCGAGGGAGAAACGGATCCTGCGGTTCCAGCAGGAGTTGCACTGCAATTCGTGCGGGTGCCCTATGACATTAAGCGAGCTGTCCAGATGGCGTACGACGTTCAGATGCCTGAAAGTCGAAGGTACGAGTTGGAGATTACGACGGGATTGGTGCATTTGAGTGATTAAGTTGGTGCTCCCACCTACACATACACCTCCCACCCCGCTACACAACAAGATAAATGGAAAATATCCAGTTATTATTAGCTCAAAACACACATTTGCTCAAATAACTGGATTTTAAGTAGCTAATTTTGACTCTTTCCTTCATTTCATCGGAAAATGGGGAATTTACATGTACTTTTTCCATTTAATTCAAACTTTCGTCATATATCCCGAAAATTAGATGGAGGTTTTCCATTTATTCGACAAGCCTTGCGAATGGGGAATGATTTTACCCTTGGATGAAAACCATTGGAAATTAATTCCACCATATGCTAATATAGGTGCATGATGGAAAGTGAGGATTATCTGAATGAAGCTAAATTGGCGTAGAATCATACTGATTATCGTTTGTGCCGAATGTTTGTTTATCTACTGGAACAGCCTTAGCACGATGAGCTTCAAGAAGCAACGTACAACAACTCACCTCGCACCTGCCAAGCAACCTCAGGTACCTATAACACAAATTCAACCACAAATGAAAGATACGAAAAGGATCAATTCTGATTTACATACGAAGGATAAAGCATCCTAACACACGAAAGAGCGATCGGCTGCTAGCAGCTGATCGCTCTTTCGTCTCGATTGCTCTATTTCACACGAGCTAAAGCCAAACCATCATACGCCGGTAGTATCGTACTTTCCAGCCTCTCATCTGTCGCAATCCGCTGATTAAACGTTCGCATCGCTTGAACGGAAGCCTTCGTCTGCTTCTCATCAACAACTTTGCCGCGCATCAGTGTGTTATCTCCAGCAATGATTGCGCCAGGATTCGCCAGCTTGATCGCGAGCTCCAAATAGTTCGGATAATTTACTTTATCCGCATCAATAAAGAAGAAATCGAAGCGCTCGCCCCGCTCCAACAGCTCGTTCAAGTGATCGAGTGCTTCGCCAATCCGATACTCTACGAAATCACCAAGACCGGCGTCGGTCACGTTACGCTTAGCCACATCCGCGAAATCTTGTTTTAGCTCCAAGGAAATGAGTTTTCCGCCCTCTTTTAACCCTCTCGCTAAGCAAATGCCACTATACCCGCCTAACGCTCCAATTTCCAACACTCGCTTCGCACCTATCATCGTAACCAGCATCGTTAACAATCTGCCATATCCTGGAGCGATAGAAATCTCAGGCATGTTGTGAGCAACAATGACTTCTTTCACCCGTGTTAGTATGGCATCCTCTTCATATAGATCTTCCATATAGCTTTCTGCAGTGATCGTTTCCATGTATTTGTCCTCCTAAATTCGCATCGTATATAGGTACTTTGCAATACCCGTTTGTAAGTGTAACCTATTTGTCCTATACTTGTTAATTGTATGAGTTTTCTGAGCGTTGTACAACCCGGATGGAAGGACTATACCTATGCCACAAAAAATTGAACTAATCGCCACTTGTCCGATGGGACTTGAGGCTATCGTTGCCCGCGAAATCCGTGACCTCGGCTATGAGGAAATGACCGTCGAGAATGGACGCGTCCATTTCTTTGGTGACGAATTGGCCATCTGTCGGACGAATCTTTGGCTGCGAACAGCTGATCGCGTCCTCGTACTAATGGGGCAATTCAAAGCAACAACCTTCGATGAACTTTTCGAAGGCACCAAAGCTCTCGCTTGGCCAGACTGGATCCCGAACGATGCCGAATTCCCTGTCGAGGGGCGATCCCATAAGTCACAATTATCCAGCGTTCCCGCTTGCCAAGGGATCGCCAAGAAAGCTGTCGTTGAGAAGCTGAAGCAGCGCTATGGCACCGAATGGTTCCCCGAGAACGGAGCTCGCTATGTGATTGAAGTCGCGCTGCTCAACGATATCGCGACGCTAACCATCGACACGACCGGCCCCAGCCTTCATAAGCGCGGCTATCGCAAGCTCGTGACCGAAGCGCCGCTGAAGGAAACGATGGCGGCAGCTTTGATCCTGCTAAGCCGCTGGAACGTCGACCGGCCGCTCTACGACCCGTTCTGCGGGTCGGGGACCATCCCGATCGAAGCAGCGATGATCGGCTGGAACATCGCGCCAGGCCTGCGGCGCAGCTTCCCTAGTGAAGCTTGGGGGAACATTCCCCGCAAGCTGTGGGACAAAGCCCGCGACGAAGCGTTCGACGCGGTGAAAGACAACGTGCCGCTGCACATTGTCGGCAGCGACATTGATCCTGCTGCCATCGAAGTGGCAGAGGCAGCCGCCAAGGCAGCTGGACTGACGAAGCAGTTCCAGCTCAAGGTTGAGCCCATCGCCAAAGCGCGCCCGCGCGGCGACTATGGCTGCTTGATCACCAACCCGCCGTACGGCGAGCGTCTTGGTGAAGCACCGGATGTCGAGCTCGCGCTGCGCGAGCTCGGCGCATTAACGCGGCCGATGCCGTCGTGGAGCCTGTTCATCCTAAGCCCGAGCACACAGCTCGAACATTATATGAACCGCCGCGCTGATAAGAAGCGTAAGCTTTTTAACGGACGGATCGAATGTAATTTGTTCCAGTATTTAGGACCGTTACCTCCGCGAAGGTAAGACACGTAGCATACAGATAATTAAAACAGCGACAGCGAGACTTTACGTCTTCGCTGCCGCTGTTTTTAGATTACTCTTACGGAGAGAAGATCCTTCCCGTTTCCCGCTCCATTGTAACGGACACTGGAGCCCTTATTCGTGGGATCATCACCGTTTCAGAATTTTAACGGACACCAGCGCGGTTATTCGTCCTTTTAGAATGAAAACCTGATTCAAAATGAGCAAATAAGAGCTCTCCTGTCCGTTAGGTGCAAAAAGTAACGAATTACAGGACAATAACGGCGCTGGTGTCCGTTAGTCCTATTTGATTAGAGAGCATCAAGTATTTCTTACGATACCTACTCTTGTTCATAAACATTAATTCTTCGAACCATTCTACTATTCTCATCATATAAAATGATATTTTCATCAGGATCCAGCGCAAAGCGAATAAACTTGTTAAACTTAAGTTCTGAAGGGTCATATACATTGACCATCGGCTCATAACTCTTACTTTTGGCATTATACAGCCCTTTATTGAACTTCAATTCATTCCGATTAATAAGCAATGTGATTTGCCCATCCACAGTCACTTGATAGATTTGCTCGGCTGTCATCACAATGAACTTTCCGTTGGCTCCAATACAGTTCACAGCTCCATCAACAAACGCTTGATCTGCTATTTGGAGACCTGCGTTCCCAAGCGTAGAAATATATCCGGTACTCATGTCGTATGTGTATATCGTGTTATCTTTGACCACGGAGTCCAGTTGACTATTAGGTTCGATATATGTTTTCGTTTCAAACTGTGTACCTCCGCCCTTTAGACTGGAATAAATGGCTCGACCGCTTCCCCAATAAAACTTCTCTCCATCCAACGTCTCAAACATCGCTATACCAGCGCCAGATTGCCCACTGTTTACATCCCATGGAACTGGCTTGAGAAAAGTAAAGTTATGAGTTTCCATCTTCACTTCAGGCTCAAGGGAATAGACGACTCCTCCTAGCCCAAGGACATACACGCTATCCAGTAACGGATTGTAATAAAGTTGGTTGGGTTGATAGCTCGCATAAATGAACGTGTTCTTCCTAGGGACAGGGGCCGGAAAATAACTATATGCTGACACTTTTTCATACTCAAAGTTTAATTTCGCGTCAATCCGAAATATCGTACTCGTACGATTGGCCTCCGGTTCGTATTTACTAACGATATAGCCATCGTTGTTGGCGTAATTACGAAGCGAATAGATGTATCCATTTTTGTCCACAACCACGCTTAAAACCTGTGTAGCCCTAGCGACAATTTGACCTCCATCTGGGTCCGGAACAAGGTTGTCTACAGTCGGTGGAGATAGCCTTGTTCGTTCAACTGGAGTGACATTCGCAAAATTATTTGTCAAAGTAATCGTTTGAAGTTGGTTGTTGTACGTTACCGTTTGACCGAGTTGCTCAGCAACGAATCGCAAGGGCACCATTGTCGTATCGTTCATAATTATGGCAGGTTGATCCATTGTAACTGGCTGTTCCCCAACTACCGCATCCTTTGAATTGATACTAAGAATAACCGTTCTGGTAGAGGTCGTGAGCGTAACCGTTCTTGTATCTCCATTCCATCCTATGTTTGCGCCCAGCGCCTCCCCAACGAATCGCAATGGAACCATCGTGATGTCATTCACGAGAACTGGGGCACTTTGCAACTCGTAGGTGTTCCCTTTGACCATTGCCTTTACATCCTGAAGCTTCAGCACGATGGCTTCTCCACCAGTTTCTGCTCGAATATAGGTTGGCGTACTAGCGACCATGAACACAAAACAACAAACGGATAGGAAAACTTTTCTTATTCTCATTAAAAAACCTAACCTTTCATACAAAATGATTTCTCCTGTCCAACAATCTCCACCAATTCCAACGGCAATCCATCCGGATCCGCGAAAAACGTGTACAGATTCCCCGTAATCGGATCTACCCTTACCTGTTCAACCGTAATTCCTTTGCTTTCTAACTCTTGCACACTTTGCTCCATATTTGCTACAACGAAGGCTAGATGACGTAGCCCCCTCGCTTCAGGTTGATTCACGCGCAGGGGTGGATTAGGGAAAGAAAATAATTCAATTTCCTGTGCGGTATCCCCAATGCGCAAATCCAATTTGTACGAGTCTCTTTCAGCGCGATAGGTTTCGTGAATGACGGTAAGTCCGAGTAAATCAACATAGAAATGCTTCGATTGCTCGTAATCCGAACAAATAATTGCAACGTGATGCATCTGTTTTAAATCCATTGAATATGACCTCCTCACGAAGAAAAACCGCATGCAGGGCTGCTCCCCCGCTGCGGCTTGTCCACTCATTTTAACCTGCTGCTTGCATCGTTTCAACGATTTTGTTCAGAACCTCGTCGGCTTGCGCATACTCCACTTGGCAAGTCCCTGCAGCGTGATGCCCGCCCCCACCGTTTTGAAGCATTAAATCGCCAATGTTTGTTTGTGCGGTGCGATTGACAATGCTGTGCCCGCAAGCGAATACGCAGTTCTGCTTATTCCGGCCATCAACGATCCAAATCGAGGTGTTTTGCTCCGGATAGAGGGCGTAGACCATGAAACGATTCCCTGGATAGATCGTCTCCACGTCGCGAAGATCCGTAATGACGACATTTCCCTCAACCCGTGTGTAGGTTAGCAACATATCCCGGTAAAGCGCATCTAGTTCAAAGTAACGAACTACACGCTCTTTCACATCAGGCAGTTCCATAATCTCGCCAACGGATTTCGTAGCACAGTGCTCCACGAGATCCTCCATCAACTGATAATTGCTGATGCGATAATCCCGATAGCGACCTAACCCCGTTCGAGCATCCATGATAAACGAAAGCAAATCCCAACCGCTCGGATTCAAAATATCTTCTTTGCTAAATTGCGCGGAGTCCGCTTTATCTACACCTTGCATAATATCGTCGATATCGCCAAAGGTTTCTTTCCCACCATAGTAATCATAAACAACTCTTGCAGCACTTGGAGCAAGCCGCGTTTCACCTTTGAACGTTACGGATTCCCCCATCCGTGTGAGTTCACTGGAATGGTGATCGAACCATAAACCACAGCCCGGAACATAAGGCACATTTGCCAAAATATCATTCTCCGTAACCTCAATTAAGCCGTCCTGCATATCTTTGGGATGGACAAACTTCATTTCGTCCACCATATTTAATTGTTTGAAGAGCACCGCGCATACTAAACCATCGAAATCGGAACGTGTGATCAATCTCATGCCATGCATCTCCTTTAATGTAGTTCTTAAGAACTATGAAATGTGATGGTCATATTATATCAGCTAGTGTCGTTTGGTGACAATGAGCGATTTCAAAAAAAAGAGCGATTCACCTAGATAGGTTGAACCACTCTCAATTTGGATGACAGACATTGCAGAAGTCTTGTGACAAATCCTTCGATTTGAGCCATCGGAGGCATTTTCACAGAAAGCTTTACTTCGCCTTTCCAGTAAAAAATCAGAATGCTGTTGTTTCTCCCGTGAAACATCTCAACATCCCAACACGCTTCGTTTAATGCATATTCTTCTCGGTTAATCATAAGTTTAGGTCCATCCGTGGATGGCACCAAACGTGCAACATGGTTACCGCATAACGATGTTGCTTTCTGTTCATCCTGCAATTTAACTTCCGATTTCATGCCGCTAGGGCCTCCTTTGTACGTGTCATTCCATTTGATTCATTTGTTTCGCTATGACAGAGAAAAAAAACCCACCGTAGTGAACCGACTAGAGGGGTTCTGAAGTGAATTCCCAATCGTTCGGCGGCTGGCTGGCTGCTTGTCCTTTGCAGGAGAAGTAAGGCCCCTGTAGCTTTGCGTCACTGGCTTTCGCCAGCTTTGCCTTTGTCGAGATGACGTGCACAATCTTTTTAGATGATGCCTTCAAAATAATACTTACTATACTCTCAAGGATAAGGGATGACGATTTGAAATCGAATAGTTCCGAGGAACTATTTTTACGAAATTCTTCATAATATTTGCATTTTCGACGTTATATTCGCAGTATTTCGACGTTTCGTGCCTCTCCAATAGAAAATCGAGCCAATCATCGACAAAATCGCGATTACGAGAAAGAGCGTGCTGCCGCCATAGGAAACCAATAGAAAGCCGCCAACCCACGGCCCGATAAAGTGACCTATGTTTGTTAATGTTTGAGCACCATAGTAGGTTCCACGCATATGTTCAGGAGCCAGCTTATCTATCAACATGTTCGCAGCAGGATAGTTCAATATTTCACCAAAAGTGAAAATTCCCATCGAAATAATCATCCATGGCAGCGTGTGTGAAAAGGCAAATCCGATATCACCTAAAGCGAACATCAAGTTGCCAACAACAATAGCCGTTAGTGGTGAATACTTTTCTGCCCATTTCCCCAGCGGGATCTGCATCGCAATAACGACAATGGCATTGGCGCTCATGAGAATGGCGAACATTTTGACCCCATTAGCAAAATCCCTTTGTAAGTACTGTGACAACGTCACCATCACCTGTGAATAACCAATAGCTCCGATAATCCCCCCGATTATATACAAACGGAAGGTCATATCCTTACGAATAACACCTATCGCAGAACGGAAAGTAACGATGGATTTCTTCTCACCTTCGATTTTCTTAATCCCGAATTTAATGAGAAGGGCGTAAAGTGTCACACCATAGATTAAATAAATAATCCCGGTCAGCAGGAATGGCAGGGCTCCGTTCATAGTTGCAAAGAAAGCTCCCAGCAAAGGTCCAACAGCTACACCAACGTTAATCGCCATATAGCGGAGTGAAAATACTTGCATCCTTTTGGACGGCTCCGTTAAATCTGCCATTAGCGCTTGCGACACAGGCTCATAGAATGAGCGGCACAGTCCATTGAGCATATTGAGCAGCATAAATAAGACCGGTAATTTTACAACACTGAATCCGAGGAATACGACTCCCCAGCCAAAGAGTGCCGCGAGCATAATGACTCGACGTCCAAATCGGTCTGACAACGTACCACCGATAAAACCGCCAAACGTTCCAGCTAATGCCCCCATTCCAATTACAATACCAATGAGCCCAGGGCTCATATCGGAGTGTTTCGCCAAATAGATCGCTAGGAACGGTAAACTCATGGAAGAAGCAGCCCGGGCCATGACCGTACCTAAGATAAGCGTATGTACGATAGGATGATAGGCATGAAGAAATTGACGCATACGATTCATAGACGATGACTCCTCTCGCTGACACACGAATTACCCTATGGTTAATTAATAACCAAAATCCAATTATACACGAAAATAGCGAATTGTGTCGTCATTTTAAGACTGGAAGTTTACCTTTCTCGATCGCTTTCTCCTTGATGGTATTTATTGGATGGAGTATCTATAATAATGATATGGAGGTGCTTGCATATGAAAATAACGATCACAGGCGGCAGCGGGTTTATTGGAAAACGATTAATCACTTACTGGTTGGGACAAGGTCACGAACTTATTAATATATCACGCTCATCTTCGAAGCAGATACCGGGTGTTAGAACGATAACATGGGGCGAGTTGGAACGAAATATGGAACTCCTTGCAGGTCTCGATGCCATTGTCAATTTGGCGGGTGAATCCATCAGTCAACGGTGGACGAAAGCGGCTAAGACGCGAATTGTACAATCCCGATTGCAAGCGGCTGAGCATGTAGCCAAGCTTGTCGCGATAATGGACCCTAAGCCAAAGGTTGTTGTGAATGCTTCTGGCATGTCATATTACGGTATTTCGGAGACGGATACGTTTGATGAGAGGAGCCCCTATCGAGAGACGGACTTCTTAGCAAGTGTGGTCAAGCAATGGGAAGCTGCGGCGGATTTAATCCAAGGAACACGTATCGTGAAGGTGCGGGTTGGACTGGTGTTGGATAATAAAGAAGGTGCGTTCCCTAAGATGGCACTTCCTTATAAGCTTGGAGTAGGCGGCACAGTTGGCAGCGGCAGGCAATGGCATTCGTGGATTCACATCGATGATATGGTGAGAATGATTGATTTTTGCGTTCAAAATGAATCGATTGTCGGTCCCGTTAACGCAACGGCTCCAAATCCAGTAACGAATAAGCAATTGGGACGCGCGATTGCGACTGCCATGCGAAGACCCAATCTCTTTCCTGTTCCGGCATTTATGATGAAATTAATTTTTGGCGAACTTTCTGTTCTGCTTCTGGAAGGTCAGAAGGTCATTCCTCGCGTACTTCAAGAGCATGGTTTTGAGTGGCGCTTTCCTTCGATCGCAGGTGCATTAGAAGATTTGGCGAAAAAACTTTCCTTCTGAATTAAAATTGTGTACAATTAAATTGTGAGAAATATTAGTTACGGGAGGTTGTGTCACTATGAGTGTACATCAATTTAAAGTAAAGACGATTCGCGGTGAGGACAAATCGCTTAGTGATTATAAGAATCAGGTCCTACTCATTGTAAATACAGCAACCAAATGCGGGTTAGCTCCTCAATTCGAAGGACTTCAGAAGTTACACGACACCTATAAAGATCAAGGCTTTAGTGTCCTAGGTTTTCCCTGCAATCAATTCAGGGATCAGGAGCCTGGCGATAACAAGCAAGTTGAACAGGCGTGCCAACTTAATTTCGGTGTTAATTTTCCGCTATTCGCCAAGATCGATGTGAATGGCGCTGATGCCCATCCGTTATATCGTTATTTGAAGAGCAAAGCATCTGGCCTATTCGGATCCGGCATCAAGTGGAATTTCACCAAATTCCTCATCGATGGAAATGGCAATGTAATCAAGCGCTTCTCTCCAACTACGAAACCGCATAAGATCGATCATGAAATTCGTAAGTTGCTTGAGAAATCCGCAGTTCACGCTTGATTCCAGCTTATATAAGCAAAAAAGCATCCTGTCCACATTGGACGGATGCTTTTTCATTATTTTACGTATTTCTTTGCTTTGTCGATGGCTTCGTCTTCCGTCGCGCCCGTGATATAGCGGCCATTAATAAAGATGAATGCGAATCTCGAACATGGACCGCAATACGATTTGCACGCGACTTTGACTTCTGTGTCCGGTGCAATGGCACTTATTTTGGCAAGTGCCGATTTCACCTTCATGTGTTTGCATTTATCACAAATGCGAATATCATTCCGCATTAGTGGTCTCCGTGGTTCCCCTTACTTGGGTTAGTAATCATGAAGCCTTCCTCTGGTGTGTAGAAGTAGTCGATACGGATACCGTCTAGAAGCGGCTCGGATTGATCTAACAAAACATCAATTCCTTTGTCCGTGTTTACTACAACATCATTTTCTGTTTTATCATCAAGACCCAAACCATAGTGAGCATGATCACCATGCTTATGCGTCACTTGTACGCGAACTAACAAACCTTGGTTTTCTTCTTTATTAAGCTCCAATTGAAGTACTTTTGCTGCATTACGAGAAATTTTGACATTCATATGTACACATCTCCTGAAACAATAAATTTTAATTTTAACTCTATTGTAAAGAATCTAGAGCATGAAATCAACCTTGTCCTATTCTGCCCTTCTATTGCCAAATTCCATAAGGAACTTTAAAATACATAGTAGTATGAGTATTAATCCCTTATTACAAAATGTTAACTTACTAACCTTAAAGTAAGTACCCTACACAATTTTGATGAAAGGAAGCGATCTCATGTCCACTCTTGAAAATGAAAAAGTCGCTCCACTTAGCAACTATGTTCCCAAAATCCCCAAAGAAATCGAGTGTTCCGTCGAGCGAACCTTGGAGGTTATTGGAGGTAAATGGGCATTTCTTGTACTTCGTGAATTATTCTGTGGAACGAAACGTTTCGGAGAGCTGCAGCGCCAAATTACGGGCATCAGTCCCAAATCCCTTACGGATATTTTGCGCCATCTAGAAGAACATGGGGTTCTCGAACGCATGGCGTTCCCTACAGTTCCTGTTACCGTTGAGTATACCTTGACACCAAAAGGGCAGGATCTGCATCAAATTATTAGAGAGATGAAGCTTTGGTCAGCAAAATGGACATAATGAACAATTAGGGAAGCTAGCTGAAGAGGAGAGAAACTTGATGATTACTATTAAAACAAAAGAACAGATTGAAGCCATGGGGAAAGCAGGCCGAATCCTTGCCGATTGCCATAAGGAAATCGCCAAAATGATCCGCCCGGGCATTACATCGTGGGAAATCGATCAATTTGTCGAAGGCTTTCTAGCCAAACATGGCGCTACGCCTGAGCAAAAAGGGTATCACGGCTATCCCTACGCAACTTGTGCTTCAGTAAATGATGTCATCTGTCATGGCTTCCCAAAGAAAGAGCCGCTCAATGATGGTGACATTGTTACGATTGACATGGTCGTTCGGATCGATGGGTGGTTAGCAGACTCCGCTTGGTCATACGCGGTTGGCAACATTTCGCCTGTGGCTGAGAAGCTTCTGAAAGTTACCAAGGAGTCCTTATATAAAGGTATTGAAAAAGCTGTCGTCGGCAATCGGATCGGCGATGTCGCCAACGCTATCCAAGTCTACGCGGAATCGCAAGGCTTCTCTGTTGTTAGAGACTTCATTGGACACGGAATCGGCTCCGAGATGCATGAAGAGCCTCAAGTGCCGCATTATGGACCGGCTGGCAAAGGGCCGCGCATCAAGGAAGGCATGGTTTTCACCATTGAACCGATGCTGAATGTTGGTAAATATCACTCCAAAGTTGACCAAGATGGATGGACAGCTAGAACATACGATGGCAGCCTCTCTGCACAATACGAGCATACGATTGCTATCACAAGTAACGGACCGATTATTTTAACTGAACAATAACGATCTGGAGGAAAAGGGATGCTTTCTTTTTACAAGAAATATTGGCGAACGGTATTTGACATAGGGCTCATCGTACTAACCGTCTACTTATTCATGCTGTTATTCAGTTATTTGTATGCCATCGCCACGCCAATCTTCTTGGCCTTGATTATTTTCATGATGATCGAGCCATTGGCTCGGTTCTTGAATCGCAAAGGCATGCGTAAATCGCTTGCCTCCGCCATCTCTACCTTGGTTTTCGTCCTGATTATCCTAGGTGCGTTGGCTGGGGCAGTCGTTATCTTCACCAGTCAGATTATGAGCCTTGTGGATAAAATCGATGACTACGCAGCGATTTTCAATGAGCAGATCATTCATCGGATTGCTGAGCTAAATGATCGATTCCAAGCCCTGCCCGACGATGTGACTGGCAAAGCCAAAGATTATGCTGGCCAATTTGCTGGCAAAGCGTCTACGTTTCTAGTTGCCTTTTTATCAGGATTGGTCGCTTCCCTGACCTCCTTCTCCACGTTCATGTTCAATTTCATCGTCGGCATCATTCTCGCATACTTCTTAAGCATCGAAATTGAATCATGGAAACGTATTGCAAGTGAGCAAACACCAAACACATTCAAATCTGCCTTCTTTTTTCTAAAAGAAAATGTCGTGAAGGGGATCGTATCTTACGTAAAAGCACAAGCCAAGCTCATCACATTAACGTTCATCGTTGTTTTTATCGCCTTGCTCGTACTGAATGTGAATAATGCATTCTCTATCGCCCTATTGTCTGCGATTTTCGATGTCCTTCCATTGCTCGGTGTTTCCACTTTATTCATCCCGTGGATTATTTACTTGTTCATCGTTGGTAATACAACGCTGGCGATCTGGCTAAGTTCACTGCTCCTTGTTGTGATTCTCGTCAGACAAATAATGGAACCCAAAATCACAGGTGAATCCTTAGGAGTATCGGCATTTACTACCTTAGCGTTTATGATTATCTCCCTTTCCCTCTTTGGGGTAGCTGGGGTGATCCTCTCGCCAGTACTGATCATTCTAATCAAAGCTTTACATACGCAAGGATACTTGCAGCGATGGATCCGCAAGCCGGAGAACGAATATACCGAAGGAAAACTGCCGTATACGGGCAATTAGCCTTTAGCATACAACCCCCCAGTCTTCTACTGAAGATCTGGGGGGTTGTGCTTTTGTACTATACACGATGCATACTGCGATACAAGGAGGGAGCCTTGCCGATTTTTTGCGTGAACACGCGGCTCAAGTAAAAGCCATTCTCATAACCACATTGGGCCGCAATCATGTCCAGCGTGAATGTCGTATTTTCCAAAAGATGTTTCGCACGCGTAAGACGCAAGTCATTAATAAACTCGGTTGGTGTTTGGGCAAAGGCTTTCCGAAATCTGCGGGTAAATTGAACAGGCGTCAGTCCCAATGAAGTGGCTAATTCCAGCATCGATAGATTGCCAAACGCATGATCAGTCAGAAAGCCCCGTGCTTGGTCCATATCACCATCTATAATAGTTGCAGGTGAGCTCTCCTTGATAAGGTTCTCCATTTGTACGATTCGGAAGAGATCATTCACAAGGTGCAGCTTATGCTGTGTACTCTCTTCATCCCACCCTTGCATAGATCGTAAATAGCGATAACTGGACGTCAAGCGCGGCAGATCTTGGACGGACAGCTTTCCCTTCCAGGCAGCTTCGTGTTCTAAATGGGACTCCCCTATAAACTGTATAAAATGAAACGTCAGCGGCTCGATCGTTTTTCTACGAAACACGGTTCGAGGGGGGCACAGCACCAGGTCTCCGAATCTAGCCTCACCTTGCTCCGTTCGGATTTCGTAGAAGAAGCTCCCCTCCTCCACCGCAAACAACGTCCAGCATGGATAGTCATCACGCTCAAACATAAACTCTTTTTTCTGATGCCAATACACATGAGATAAGAGTTTCAAGGCTGGATCGCGATAGGCCATATCACACTCTCCATTCAATGAAATAAAGTATATGCTAATTGTAACTCACTGTATGTTAAAAGGATATCACCTATTTTAAAATGAAAGCATGGATATTCTAATACTAGTGAGGTGCTCATAATGAAGCATGAAATCGTTACATCTGATATCACAGTCGTTGGCGGAGGCTTGGCTGGCGTTTGTGCAGCAGTTGCGGCAGCACGATTAGGTCAAACTGTTTCTTTAGTTCAAAATCGGCCTGTTCTTGGCGGAAATGCAAGCAGTGAAGTACGTGTGTGGGTATGTGGTGCCACCTCCCATGGTGTCCATCGTAACGCCCGAGAAACCGGCATTATGGGCGAACTTTTCGTAGAGAATCAATATCGTAATATCGATGGTAACCCTTATATCTGGGATTTGATTGTGCTTGAGAAAGTGAAAGCTGAGCCTAATATTACATTGTTCCTCAACACTGATGTGCACGAGGTCGATGCGTCAGGTGATGAAGATCATCGCACCATTCAAGCCGTCACTGGTTGGATGATGGGCTCGGAGCGAAGAATCCGTTTCGTAAGTCGTGTTTTCCTCGATTGTACAGGGGATGGTCTAGTTGGCTTCCTTGCTGGTGCTAAATTCCGTATTGGCCGCGAGGCTCAACATGAATTAAACGAGGAATGGGCGCCGCTCGTGCCGGATGATATCACATTAGGAAGCACGCTGCTCTTTTACACCAAGGATGCTGGCCGTCCCGTGAAATATATCGCTCCGAGCTTTGCCAAAGATATCACACAAACTTCAATTCCTATGAAACGTGTCATTCGCAGTGGCGATAATGGATGCGCTTACTGGTGGATTGAATGGGGTGGCGAGCATGACACTGTCCATGATAATGAGCGAATTCGAGATGAACTCTCCTCCGTTATCTATGGGATTTGGGATTATATCAAAAACTCTGGAAAATTTGACAGTGACAATCTAACTTTGGAATGGATCGGGTCAATTCCAGGGAAACGGGAATATCGTCGCTTCGTAGGGGACTACGTCCTGAATCAAAATGACGTGATTGCCCAAGAGTTCTTCGAGGACCGCGTTGCCTTCGGCGGCTGGTCGATTGATTTGCATCCGCCGCAAGGCATGTATTCGACGGAAAGCGGCTCTAAACATATGCATATGGATGGTTCCTATCATATCCCGTTCCGTTCCCTCTATTCGGCCAACGTGTCGAATATGCTCATGGCTGGGCGCAATATCAGCGCGTCCCACGTTGCTTTCGGCACAACACGTGTCATGGCGACATGTGCGGTTATTGGCGAAGCTGCGGGCACTGGCGCAGCCCTGTGCGCAGCCAAAGGGATCTCGCCGCGCGAGCTGCACAGCGAGCACTTGAATGAGCTGCAGCAGACGCTGCTGCGGCAGGATGCGTCGATTCTCGGCGTGGTGAATAACGACGAGGGAGATCTTGTTCGCAGCGCGACGCTGACGGCCTCCAGCACGCTTACAGAGCTGGCTTTGGAGCAGTCGGCTGGTGTTTATCCTTTGGAGACGCCAGCAGCGCTTCTAGTGCCCGTAGATCCTTTTATTAATGGCATAGAGCTATTAGTCGACTCAACTGCTGATACAGAGCTTACTGTCGAACTGTGGGACACAGGCAAGCCGCAGAACTACGTCCCTCATACGCTCATAGCGACCGTTGTCGTGCCTGTAGCTGAGGGGACTAAGCAGTGGGTTACAGCAGCGTTGAATTGGGAGCCAGCACACGCTCAGAACGCGTTCATCGTGCTCAAGAGCAACCCTGCTCTAGCTGTACATCTATCCGATCGACCGCAATCTGGCGTACTGTCCTTTAAGAATAATACGGTCACGACAAGTACCGCTGACTTCGGGGAAATGCATCCTAATCAACCTGTGATCGACTGGAGTCCGTATAGCTTTAAACGGAAGCCATTCTGTTTCCGACTTCTTTCGCCTACATCCGCTTATGCGGCTGAGAAAGTTGCTGACGGACACAAACGGCCTTACGGTAGTCCGCATCTGTGGTCTTCCGCTGGAGGAGCTGGTGGCGAGGAATGGCTTGAGGCTAGTTGGACCGAGGCTCAAAGCATTCGGAACGTGCACATAACGTTCAACGATGACGTCAACGAGGATCTTATTAACTTGCATCACCATCGTACCGAATTCGAAATTATTCCAGAATTAGTTAAAGATTATTCGGTGCAAGCTTGGGTTGGGGAATCGTGGACCACAGTTGTTGAGGCGACCAACAATCATACTCGGCACCATGTTCATGTGTTAGACAGCGCGATATCAACGAACCGTCTGCGTGTCGTTGTGGCATCAACGAATGGCACAGCGCATACAGAAATCGTGGAATTACGTTGTTATCGTTAAAATAGTGAATTGGAAAGAACCGATATCGCCATGTGCTTCATGGTTGAGATCGGTTCTTTTTTGCGCTGACTTGAAGAAAGAACATCGATGGTCTTCCCACTTTGATTGCTCGTATCAGTATTAATACACTCGGACAAGCCCCCTTAATTATTTGAAAAATAGGTTCGCTTTGCCCTTGTTTAACCTTACATGATGTGTTATATTAAAAGTGCGTAGAATCAAGGTTTTCGCTTTTAAAAGCTGACATAGGAGTGATGAAAAATGTTACAAATTCCGCATGGCGAAGAAATTATTCGTGTCGAAATGACAGTCAAGGAAGCGCTTGCACTAACTGGAACCAAATTCGCCCAAAGTAACAAACTTGAGACAGACGCAATGAAGAAGCTCAAACAATCTTTAGCAGATAAATTACTCACACCAAACCATTAATTCATACACATATGGAGCCCCGCGAGATTATCTCGTGGGGCTTTTTATTGATGTTCTACGGGGATCATGGGGATCTACAGTGCAAACTTCCGATTCCTAAGTCGGCGCTGGTCGTCACAAATGAATTAACTGGAAATTGTACAGCTATTATTTGGAATTTCGCCAGAAAATTCAATTTAGATGGAAAATAGGTAGTTAATTTGGCCTCATTCGACCCTATCTGCAAAAAAGCAGGTTATTAACTGTATATAATCCATCTAAACGTGATTTCAGCCGAAATTCTAAAGATTTAGCTACTTAAAATCCATCTATTCGTGACAATCGGCGGGCTGCTTGGAGTTCGAGGGGTTGAGGTAGGTTGCGGGAGGTCCCTGAGGTGCCGGAGGTGTGAGTGTTGTGGGGGGATTGGAGTTGCCGAAGTTCTGGAAGTTGAAGAGTTGTAGGAGTTGTAGGAGTTGTAGGAGTTGTAGGAGTTGCCGGTGTTGTGGGAGTTGAAGAGCTGTAGGAGCTAGGAGTTGTGGGGTTGTAGGAGTTGTAGGAGTTGTAGGAGTTGCGGGTGTTGCGGGTGTTGCGGGTGTTGCAGGAGTTGCAGGAGTTGCAGGAGTTGCCGGTGTTGTGGGTGTTGTGGGGGGATTGGAGTTGAAGAGTTGTAGGAGTTGCGGCTGTTGCTGAGTTGCGGGAGGTGCGGAAGTTGTGGAAGTTGTGGAAGTTGTAGGAGTTGTAGGAGTTGTAGGAGTTGTGGGGTTGTGGAAGTTGCGGGAGTTGAGGAGTTGCGGGAAGTGTGACAGTTGTGGGTGTTACTGGTATTACTGGTGTTGCTGGAGCTATTGGAATTTGGCTTGTTCAGCTTGTTGTGAGTAGTTAAAAGACAAAAAATCCACCCCTTCAAGGGGCGGATTCTGGTTAGTTGATTTTTCTACGTGTCAAAATACACGGAACTCCTCTGCCGACAGCTCCAGGCTGTGACATCATATCCAGATAGCGCATGCCCCTTGCACAAGGTGTTTTGCACACCGAACAAGTAGCAGATTCAACCATCCTCATCGTGTATTGAGCACGAGATGAAAGTTCCTTTTTCTTCTTAACAACTTTGCCTTTACCTTTAGGTGGTGCCATGTTCACGCCTCCCCAACAGCTTCCTTTCCTCAGTATATGAAGTCTGGGCAAAGTCGGTTCGTGGCGAAGGCAAGCAAGTTGAAGAAACTTGTCTTAAGATTATAATTCCAAGGCCGTCAATAAGATAGGAACGACTTCCTCATAAAGTAAAGCAAACGTTTCAACTGGCAGAGGATTGACGCCGAAACCCACCTCCACTGTAAAGCCTGGTCGCCGAAACTGTTGAATGAACCAATCTTTATACCCCGCATCGCTGCCTGTAAGCTTCACAGCCTCGTAATTACTGGCTAAGGCCAACCTCTCTGCAAGTGCTTC
Organism: Paenibacillus plantarum; assembly: GCF_013141695.1. Classification (GTDB taxonomy): domain Bacteria; phylum Bacillota; class Bacilli; order Paenibacillales; family NBRC-103111; genus Paenibacillus_E; species Paenibacillus_E plantarum. Next base: position 426,198 of record NZ_WHNY01000067.1, on the reverse strand, counting down.
AGCTTCAGCTGGTTCATAATCACGGTAGTTCCAATAAATTTCTCTCCCCTGTGTATGTAAGGCAACGACAAGCTCGAAGTCATGACACTCGGTGAAATGAGCTAATGCCGCGGCTTCCGGTTCTGATAGCGGAGCTTCACCGCCATAATCACGCTCGCCTGGTCCATCGTGTTCTCTTCGCAGCTTCTCTTCATCCCAATGGGCAGGGAATTGATCATTGAGGTCTACGCCGCGGATATTCGCCTTCCAATTTATAAACGATAAGGAGCCTTTATTCCATGCCAACAATGCTTCACGATGCGGATGGTCCTCGGGCAGTCCATGTAAAACAAGCTCAACCCCGTCTGGATTGACCATAGGCACGACCCACAAGGCATACTCTGACAAAATACGTCTCACATTACGCCCCTGCCATGCCGTTCCTCTTGCATACGCACATGCCAGGTCTTCAACAAATTGCATCAGCAAGGGGGCTGTTATCCATTCATTCGCATGCATAGCTGCATTGAAATGGATTTCCTTCGTACCATGCCCGATACGCAGCGCATGAATGTCCCTCCCCATCGCACTTTGGCCAATACACGCCGTTTGCAAAAATGGATATATTTTGCCTAAACGATTCAGCTCCTGTGCCAATGTCTGATAGCCATATCCTAACACACAACCACCTGCCTTTTACTTCTTTCGTATGGCTATGCTTATGCCTTGATCACAGGAATCATGCGGTATCTCAGCTGCGCGAGATGAAATAAAAATAGACCCCTCAGGGTCTATTTGCATCTCTTAAATAATAGTCGGCACCTGCCACACGACAGGTATAAAAGAAATATATTCCTTGAGCCAATTCTCCGCAATCTGCCGGAAAACAATTGGCGTACCACTGCAGAAAAACTGATGAATCGGTATTTCATTGGATTTCGTTTGCATGTTTCTCTGAGAAAGGATTGTACTTATATCTCTGGCTGTCTCTTCGGCCGAAGAAATTAATGTCACTTCAGGCCCCATAACTTGTGAAATGGATTCCATCAGAAATGGGTAATGGGTACATCCCAGAATTAAGCAATCAATCGGCTTATCTTTCAAGGGACTCAGGGATTGCTCCACGATGGAATGCGCACGATCACTACTAAAAAGTCCTCTCTCAACAAATGGAGCTAGTAACGGACATGCCTCACTATATACATGAATATCTGGCGAAATCTGCCTCAGCGCGGTTTCATACGCTTGGCTGCGAATCGTTCCATCCGTGCCAATGACACCGATCCTACCGCTACGAGTCATTTTGATTGCTGCTCTCGCTCCTGGTGAAATCACGCCTACGACAGGAATCGAGACACGCGCGCGTATGTCTTCAATCGCGACAGCAGTCGCCGTATTACAGGCAATCACAATCATTTTGGGATTAAACTGAAGTAAGTAGTCTACAATTTGACGAGTAAAGTGACGAACTTCACTAGCAGGTCGGGGGCCGTAGGGGCTCCTCGCTGTATCTCCAAAATAAATGACTTTTTCATGCGGCAGCTGTTTCATGACTTCTTTTACAACAGTTAACCCTCCGACTCCGGAGTCCAGTACGGCTATCGCTTGCTGCACACATATCCGCTTCCTTTGCCGGTTGATGAATTGATATAAACCACATGGTTAGGATATGTGCGGCCAAGCTTAAAGGTACCAAGAGTACTACACAGATTTCGACCTAATCTTCTTTACTTTTTCGGCTGAAGCTCGGTTACAAGCCCGAATTCATACCCTCTCTTTTTGATTTCTTTACAAATACGATCCAGCGCCTGCATGTTCTCAACGGACCCTTGATGCATCAGAATCACATTGCCGTCATGCAAATTATTCATAATATCGTTGTACGGATCCTCAGCGCCATTCGCTCTAGGCTCCCAATCACGCATAGCTGTAGACCAGAACACAGACGTATAGCCCATTTCAGAAACAAGACTTAAATTATGAGCATTATAGTGCCCGTAAGGGAAACGGAAATAGTTCCCGACCTCTTTACCAGTGATTTGCTTATACACGACTTCAAAATCCTTAATTTCCTTGCGGATCTGATCATCCGTCAAATCATTAAAATCCGTATGCGTCATGGTGTGATTCGCTACAAAATGACCGTCAGCCACAATTCTTTTCAGATAATCTGGATTCTTCTTGATGTTGTTCCCTGTAATAAAAAAGTTCGCTTTCACATTGTTCTCTTTGAGTGATTTCAGCATGAGATCAACCTCAATGAGCGGTCCTCCTGCATCAATCGTTAAATAAACCTTTTTCCCCGTACCAACCCAGACTGCTTTCTGGTCATTAGTAAAGGATTTGGTTTCATGCGGAAAATCAGGAACTTGCCCTGTTTTTTTCTTCATATAGTACCAAGAATACGGTGTACGATCTGCTGGTAGAGGTTTCGCTTTAACAGGTTCAGCTGTGGCTTTAGGCGTTGCACTCGGTGTCGGTGTAGCTGGTGTGGCACTCGGCACAGTCGTTGGCTGTGGAGTTGGTGTTGGTGCCGTTGTAGGCGATGGTTTAACCGTTTGCGTAGGAGATGGTGTTGGCGAAAATCTAGGGGAAATAACTGGACTGGCTTTGGCAGCCGCTTCCGTGCCGACAGGGGCTGTTAGGCTTATGTCTGCACAACCGACCAACGAAACGCTTAGTATGATCAGCAGTGCAGCTTTATGGGTATGTTTAATCATGAGATACACCTCGAGATAGGAATGGATTCTTCTTCCATGCTATTCGACAGTGAATGACAAATTACCTGCCTAACGATTGATTTCAGGAGTTATTTTGTAGCGCGATAAGTCAAGTATTGTAGAACAGTAAGTAGGATAAACGCTGTTCCTGCCAGCATCGGAATCGTAATAAATCCAAGCCAGTTTAAATAATCGGTATCACAAGCAATGGGGCCGCAACCTGTACCCGTTTCTTTGAAAACACCCATTTGTAATAAAACATGATAGATGGAGATGCATGCTCCCCAAATCGTTAACGGCAACACGTAGATGGTTATTTTGTAATCTCTACGAACGGCTGCAATGCCTAGAATGACGACCAATGGATACATAAGAATTCGCTGATACCAGCAAAGTTTACAAGGTGCAAAATGCAAAATTTCCGAAAAATATAAGCTTCCTAGCGTCGCAATTAAGGCAACTAGCCATGAGATATGCATGCCGTTGTCTCTCAGCCATTTTTTTAACATGATGAAATCGTCCCCTTTCTACTCCCCTATTATAAAAAAATAGAAGTAAGAAGTCACGGGATTGATTCTCGCGACCTACCAAATTCGCAATTTACTTACGAATCATATAAGATGTTCACATTCTACTCAGGTAATTAGTACCAATAAGTGCTATAAACGTTTCTATTTTGAGCCAATTCAATTACAATTAACATATGGAGGGATTCCTATGATGAAGCAATTTGAAGGATTCGGTAAATTTTTGGAGAGCTTACGTGGAAAGATGTCCTTACGTGAAGCTGCCAACAAGAGTGGCCTGTCCCATGCCTATATTCGAGATTTAGAATTAGAGCGTAACCGTTCGACGAATGAAAAGATTAAACCATCCCCTGTCACGTTAAAAAAACTGTCGGATGCCTATAAGTTTTCGTATACAGATCTCATGGAAAAAGCTGGATATCTCGAAAAATTTAACCAAGATAGTCAATCGACACCGTTAACTCTGCCCCTAGAAGACATCCTTTTTATAGAAATTGGATCTACCGAAATGACGTATCATACTCGGATCGGTAATCGTACGATACCCATGCAATCACTCTTAGATTTCAGCCTTTTCTTAGACCAACTAGAAGATCAAGGGTTTAAGAAAATGGATACGGATCTATTCGTCAATTTGTCTCACGTTAAGAAATATGATGCACAAGCAGGTAAACTTTATTTCGATCCATTAGGTGTGAGCCTGAGCGTAACGATTGCTGCCCTGCGTCAGAAGAAATACCATGATCTTATTCTACGCAGTGTCGCCTATCATGCTGGGAACGATCTTGAATATCAATTTGATAAAAGTACGATGAAAGACTCTCTACTCGCCTCACTTCAACGACAAAATTAAGCATTTTACAAAAAAAGGAGAACATTTCAGGGAAATCTGAAACTTATTCTCCTTTCTTTTCGTCTTATTAGTTGACAGTGTGGACTTGATTAGCGTTAGAGAGGATAGATGCCTAAGCATGGCTGTTCAACAAACAACCGCCCAGACTACCTTGCAAGCCCGCGTAAAGCGCAAACGTTCTACAGGAATACGCTTTTTGTCGTATACAGTCCTTACGATTACCATTCTAGCAATCTTAGGTTTAAGTTGGTTTTTCCTGACTGCTTCGGGGTCGAGCCTGCGTTTCATGATGGCAGATACGATCATCACCACGCAGCATCGGGATTGGGCCAAATATTTAATTGGTACATCCGAGTTGCAGAAACGTGTAGCCGCGTATACGAAAAGTTTTGACGAAATGGGTACCGAGAAGGATCTAGGACTTGTAGATGTTGGTCCTCTTGCGTCCCATACGCCCACAGAAGTGGTAGCCCCAGTCAAGAAAGATTTAGTAACAATCGAGAACATATCGGGTCCCAATTTCAAAGGTAAGCTTGTAACCATTTCAGACCCTACCAAGCTTCGCATAGCAGTGCCAGAGAAAGCAGGTAAAGGGGAGAAAGTGTCTTCCATGGTCAAACGTACCGGGGCAATCCTCGGTGTGAATGGCGGTGGATTCATTGACCCGAACTGGGAAGGCAATGGCTTTCAACCCGAAGGCGTTGTCATCTCCGGAGGCAAAATCTTCTACAATGACAAAGGTATGAACGGTACCGTACAGATCGTTGGGATTGATAAGCAAGGCCGAATGATTTCAGGAAAATACAAAGTATCCGAGCTGCTCGAAATGGGTGTTCAAGAAGCCGTCTCCTTCAGCCCTCGTTTCATCGTGAATGGTGTTGGCCAAGTCAAAAGTCAAGCCGATGGCTGGGGGATCGCACCGCGAACGTGCATGGCTCAAACGAAGGACGGCGCAATTCTATTCGCCATCATTGATGGCAGACAAACGCACAGTATAGGCGCAACGCTCTATGATGTGCAGGAAATTTTCTTAGCACATGGCGCGATTACCGCGGCGAACCTGGATGGTGGCGCATCAACCGTGCTGGTTCACAATAATGCTATTATTAATAAACCTTCAAGTGAATACGGAGAACGTTATCTCCCTACCGCATGGTTGCTTTTCGATCATCCAGAGACCGCTGATATTAAGAATGTTTGGGAAGGGTTGGATATTAGTAAAATTGATCCTTCCAAATGGTAAACAAAGAAGCAGAGTACTCCTCGAAGGAGCGCTCTGCTTTTTTCATTATAACTTCTATCGGCCTACGATGACCAAATCTTCTGCGGCTTCCGATGCTGCGATCTCGTCTTGAATATCATCCTCAGATTGCGATTCTTTCCAAGAGCGAACTGTCTCGACTACACTTGCTGCTGTGTCCTTAGCTTTACCTACGAGGTCCGTAGTTGTCGTACTCACTGTTTTGGCAGCTGCTTGCGTTTTTTGACTAACTGTAGTGGCCAGTTGCACGGTTTTGTCGCTAACCACAGTAGCTCCTTCTGCAATATCACTTCGTAGCTCACGACCTGATTTCGGTGCGAACAGCAGCGCTGCTGCAGCCCCAACTAAACCGCCTACGACTGCACCGATGAGAAGATCTTTACCTTTTTTTCCATTGGACATGTGATATCCACTCCTTAATGATCTGATTTCGCACTCCGCTGCGCCTGCCATCTCTGCCATAGCTCATACCCTGTGGTTGCCCATTCCATGATGTCGTGTATACGCTTCTGGTGCGTATGTACGACCTTTTCTGCACCTAGTAAGGAATCATTCATCATGCGTGAGGCTTTGCGCAGCGTCGAAGCAACTTCACCGACAGCCTTCCCTGCCTTTTCAACCGATTGAATACTTGGCTCTAAAGCAAGGACTTGCAAATGTACCTCTTCCGTAAGCTGCCCTAATTGCTTCATTAGATTCTCCGCATGCTCTGTCGTATGGACAATTTGCTGCTTAACTTCAATAACCGTGTCCCCTAACAAGCGAAGCGTTCGCGTAGCCGTAATGATCATGCGAACGGTAAAGACAATGAGCACTAAACAAGCAACTGCCAAGCTGACGATACTGATCTCACTCCATGTCATGTAGGTCACCTCCTATGAGCTGAAAGCTGTGAGGGCTGATGAGGCTTCTAGACGAATGCCTATGAATTACTACAGTATAGGTAGGTAGGGCTTGTATTGACACAAACGGATTGGAAAAATTTCTGGAACCTGTCATAATGAATAACAAAAACGTGGTATTTGAGTTGGGAGAATCGACAAATGAACCGAGAACAAGGCTTACAAGAAATTGAACGCACACGTATCGTGGCAATCGTCCGGGGCGTTCAGGAGGCACACATACTATCTGTTGCTGAAGCACTTCATCAAGGTGGGGTCACCGTTATGGAAGTAACGCTAAACACACCTGGTGCGCTCACTATGATCTCTAACCTTCAAAAGCAATGGGGAGATCGCATGTTCATTGGAGCAGGCACTGTGTTGGATCTAGAGGACGCCAAACAAGCTGTTGCTGCCGGGGCTGCTTTCCTGGTCACTCCGAATTTGGATGAGGAGGTCATCCGCTGGTCGAAGCAAGAGGGCATTCCGATCTTCCCTGGTGCGATGACGCCGACCGAAGTTGTGAAAGCATGGAAAGCCGGTGCTACCGCCGTTAAAATATTCCCAAGTGCAAGCTTAGGCTTACCCTACATTAAGGAATTGATGGGACCATTGGATCACATCCCAATGATGGCTGTCGGTGGCGTAACCGAAGGCAATATCAAGCAATTTTTGAGCATTGGCTGCTATGGACTAGGCATTGGCGGCTCGCTGATCAACCTGAAGGAAATTGAAGCCGGCAATTTCGGTTGGATCACGAATAAGGCGGCTCAATTGCTCGCGGCGTCACGTGCATAAGAATGAGAAAACGGAGTTCGCGAGTGATCGCGGCTCCGTTTTTTTTGCAGCTGCGTTGACTAATTAGCTCTGATAGGCCACCAAGGTAGAATCAATTTTGGAACAAATTTCCAATGGACGGACTCAAATAGAACTTGAACTCTCGAAGTCTATCAACATAGGAGGTGAATCCATCGTTTATGAGAGACGATCAGTTCGGTGAAAATCAAATAGAGAGAAAAAGGAGTGCATTCCGTGTGAAATCAATAACTGGAAAAGTTTCTCGAGTTTTGGCTCTATTCATGTTCGTTTCTATTCTAGTACCTGTGATTGCGTATGGTGCAACGCTAGGCATTAAGTCGTACACATACGACAAAACAACCGGGAGTGTTACAGCAACCGTTTATAGTGACGTTTATGACAATGTATCTGGAGCTGTCTATCTAAATATGTATGCTCCTAATAGTAGTCTGTTAAAGAAGACCTATATGTCTGATTACACCAATACGACGACTGTAAATGGCGTTACCTACTACAATTTCACGTTTAATACAGGTATAACAGCAAACGTATATGATGCCGTTTATTTAGAAGGTGAATATAATTCTACGGTTTCTAGCCGTGTATATGCGACTGATGCCAATCCTGATGTACCGGGATGCGTGATTAACTGTGGCGGAGGATATGGCGGGGGTGGAGGTTGGATACCACCAGTAACTGGGACTAGCATTAGTGTTCCTAGTAACGGTGAAGTTAACGAGGATAGCCTGAAGAATGCACTAGCTTCAAGTGCGAACGTAGAACTCAAACTATTCGGAGACATCGCCCTTATTCCAGCAGCTGCTTTAGTTGATTCTATTAGCAAATCGGGCTCTATGATTACTGTAATTTCAGATAACGGAACTTATATGCTTCCTCTTTCTATCCTAGATTTGAATGCGCTAGCCAAATCGCTTGGTATTGCTATGAAGGATTTGAAGATCAAAGTAGGTATTACAAAGCTTATCGGTGATTCCGCTACTGCGGTAAGTACTGCTGCCAAAGCAATCGGTGGTAAAACTATCACTGATGCCGTAGATTTTAATGTCATTGCTGTAGGTCCAGATGGCAAAACAACGTCTATTGATTTTGGCAAAACGTATGTCTCTCGCTCCCTAAACATTTCAAATGCTGTAGATTCCAAGATGGTTACTGGCGTTCTCTACAACGAGACAACGAAGAAACTAAGCTTTGTTCCTGCGATCTTCGAAGTTAAAGATGGCAAAACAGTTGCCACACTAAAGCGTAACGACAATAGCATCTACACGGTAGTCGAAATGAACAAGAATTTTACAGATATTGAATCCCACTGGTCTAAGAATGATGTAAGTCTCCTTACCAATAAACTCGTAATTGATGGGATGACAGATACAACATTCGCTCCTGACCTAAATATTACACGTGCTGAATTTGCTGCTCTGGCTGTTCGTTCCTTAGGTTTAAACCTGGAAACTACAACATCGACATTCAGCGATGTCCAAGCTTCCGATTGGTACGCTACGACAGTTGCAACTGCTGCTAAAGCAGGCATTATCGATGGATATGAAGACGGCTTTTTTAAACCAAATGCTCAGATCACTCGTGAAGAGCTTACTGCTATGATTGTACGCACAATGAACTATGCAGGACTGAAATCAACGATTTCTGAATCGCAGCAACTCGCGTTATTAAACAACTTCAGCGATTCTGACCAAATCATTTGGGCACAGAAAGAAATGGCTACCGCTATCGATGCTGGGATTATCAATGGCTTGACGGAGACAACCATCGTCCCTAGCAACCAAGCAACTCGCGCAGAGGCTGCTGCTATGCTGAAACGTTTCCTAAGTAAAGCTGGTTTCATTAATTAATCTTTACGTACGCCCAAGTAAGAGAAAACGGAGCTCGCAAATGATCGCGGCTCCGTTTTTTGCTTTTTCGTAGCTGTTTAACTTTGATAGGCGGTAACTGCGTTCTTATCTCCAACTTCTACAGAAACGTCCTTCGTTTGACCATCACGCGAAATTTTCACCTTCAACGCATCCCCAACTGCAGCGGCCTGGACCGCTTTCGTTAGTTCCTCCGTATTCGCAATTCCTTTTCCGTTCACTTCCGTAATGACATCAAACTGGCGAATTCCTGCTTTGAAAGCTGGCGAACCTTGCTGTACTTCAGCAACGACAACTCCATTAGTGCTATTAATTTGCAAATCCTGCAGCATGTCATCCGTAATATTTTGCAACGCTACGCCAATGTAGGGTGCTGGATCTTTCGGAATAGTTTCATTGTTTTTCAATTTATCTACGACTGAGCTGATGGTGCTTGCCGGGATCGCAAAGCCCATACCCTGCGCTTCGGCATTGACAGCTGTATTAATCCCAATGACTTCACCATTCAAATTCAACAACGGACCACCCGAGTTCCCAGGGTTAATGGCCGTATCCGTTTGTAACAAATGCTTGTAATTACGTGTCCCCTGCTCATCATCAATGCTGATTTCACGTTCTTTAGCGCTTAATACGCCTGTTGTAACGGAATAATCGAAGTCATATGGATTCCCAATCGCAACAACCCACTCTCCTACTTCAGCTGCATTTGAATCCCCGATTTTCAATGCTGGAAAAGTTTTGTCTCCTTGAATTTTGAGTACTGCCAAATCTAAATCATAGCTGCTGCCAAGTAGCGTTGCCTTAAATGGGGTATCATAACCTTGTACGTAAACATCGATTTCGTCTGCTCCGTCAATGACATGCTCATTCGTTAAGATATAGCCGCTATCTTCAAAAATGAAGCCAGAACCGATCCCATTCTCGATCGTATCTCCACTTTGCGTTCCTTGCTGCTGCGAATTTCTTCGCGAGCCTGATGTGCTTGTTTGCTTGACTTTCGTTTCAATTTTGACAATGGCTGGACTCGACGCTTTCGTAATTTGCGAAATACTATTAGTTCCCAAATTGTTCAACGATGCCGTTTGGACACCAGCTGCAGCCGAGTTCGCCGCTGAAGCCGCGGTGGCGCTGGACTGCACCGTTTGCGTATCATAGCCAAAAAGATTCAATTTGTCCGAAGTAAACATCAATCCACCGACGACAACCGCACCCGCCATAAAAGCTGCAAAGATTGGCTTAACTCTCGAGTTGCTTGGTTTGCGCTCCACTTTTATATCATTCAAATTCACGTTATTGTTCATATCTTCATTCATACGATTACCACCTCTCGATTACTATCATTTTGTTGTCTTGCTGATAGATCAAGTATAGAACGCTAACCTGAAGTGAGACTTAAACTGGGCTGATAGCTGTATGAAAGTTAGCTGAAAGTATGCTGAAGAGTGTTGCACAGCTCACAGTGACTATGGCGAGGGCTGTATGTCGAGTTCTGACGTTACTGGAAATGGAGCTGTGGAGGTGGCGTTAGCGCCCAGCGCGAACAAAAAAAGAAGTTAAGCAGACCTGTCTGCTTAACTTCTTTTTCGAAGCTATTTATTTTGACGTATGATATACACACATTTATTAGCACCTTTGGCGAGACACTCTGTACGTTCTACTTGGGCATCGAGCAAATTACGGAACAGCGCTAACTCACACTGGCATGCCTGCTGAAAGGTGTTGGCCACCTTCGCAATGGGGCAGTTATGCTCGTTAAAGATATAAGCATCATCACCTTGCGGGGACCAGTCAACCATGTAGCCATTCTCATTCTGAATGTGCGCTAATTCAGCCACGCGATCTTCTAAGCTTTTGGCTTGCATCCTTGACTGATAGCGTGCTTCGAGCTTCCCCTGTCTGCCTTCAAAGAGTCGTTCGATTTTATCTTGACCTTCGTCTTCTAATAACTCGTCTAATAAATCCAAAGTTAACTGCGAATATTTCTTGGGAAATAATTCGTCAGCCTGAGGAGCTAAGGTATACACATTTGTAGGACGTCCCATAGCTTGCCTTACGAGCTTAGCCTCGAGCAAATCATCCTTCTCCATTGAATGAATATGTCGTCTAACGGCCATCTCTGTGATCCCAAGTTGTTTAGCCATATCTTGTACACTTAACGGTCCCTGCGTTTTGAGCATAGAAAGAATCACTTTACGCGTCGATGTTTCTAGTATTTGATTCACGCTCTCACCTGCCCTCGGAACTCGTTTAGGTCTCATTTTACAGCATCACAGGCAATAAGTAAATTATGAAACACTTATGTATGTTATGCCAATTCACTTTTGATAAATGCGCGAACGGATGCCGCGAATTCCTCAAAAGCCGCTGGGAGTTTCGATATTAATGGATGCAAGTCTTGTCGCGGCCAATCTACATAATCCTGTACAAGTGGTTTCCGAAGCTTCACTAACTGCAGCAACGTCTCCGTTAAAGACTCTGAATAAGCCCCTTCTCCATGTACGATTTCAACAATGTCTTCATAGCTGCTTGCATCTCTTAATATAAAAGCATCAATGAGCAAGCTCCCAATATCCGTCACGGTTTCGATCGCCAAATGAAGTACTCGTTCTTGCGAAAGCTGCCAAGTCAGATCCTGCTTACCTTGTGTCCATTGCGCCTCTAATTGCTGACTAGCCTCAGCGAGTACCGACAGAAATTGAATGCGCCCATCAATTTGTTCATGATTAATAAAATACATGGTCTATCTCCGTCCTCTTTTTCGCCATTTCGTCCATACCAACATCGCAAAAAAAGTGATAATAACCAAAAATATGAGCAAAACCGCCTGCATCAAATATTCATAACTCACGTTCATTCACCCTCTTGATTGATCTCTTTACATGCTATCAACAGTTTATCTCGGGTAGGTGAGAGCGTCAAGCTACGCGGGCTTTCATTCCACTAACCATTGTCCTCCTTTGGGGATCATGTTACAGTGAAACGAGAGAAAAAAGGAGAATTTGCATGAAGTTATCTAAGCCCAAGCTGTCAGAAATCGACATCGTACGCGCACTTGCCATCTTTGCCGTTGTACTTATTCATGGTACCTCTAGCGCCACTCAACTTCCTGTTGGGACAGGCTCCCAGGCTTTCTTTTTCATCCTGAACAAAGCTAGTTTGTTTACGGTTCCTTTGTTTATCTGGATTAGCGGTCTCGTTTTGTTTTATTCGTATTATGACCGTTGGGAGCCCAAGATGTCACGTGTATTCTGGACAAAAAGACTGCAAAAGATATTAATTCCCTATGTCATTTGGTCCATATTCTATTATTTGTATAATCAATTCATGTTTCATGGCACGATAGATGTCGATGCGTTTCATCTATTTAAATTGCTCCTTTCGGGCAATGCAAGCTATCATCTTTATTATATCGTCATTATCGTTCAGTTCTATGCGCTGTTCCCCTTGATGATTGCTGCGATCAAACGTTACAAGTGGCTGCGTCGTGGCCTGATTCCTCTAGGTATCGGCATTCAAGCGGCATCCTATACCTTGCATCATTGGGTAATTCCGCTGCCTGAGTATGCGACGTTATGCTTAAGCTATACGGCTACTTTCTGCTTCGGTGCCTTCATGGGCATCTATTATCCAACGCTAGTGACTTGGGCGATTCGTTACAAAAGGTGGATAGGGATCGCCGTCTATGTGGCTGGTGGCGCTTATGTCGGTATGCTCCTGCTTCAGCAATATGGTCTCGCTATGATCGAAAATACGTGGTTCGAGCTAGCTCTGCTCGCTTATTGCCTGACCATCCCACTCGTCTGTGTGCCGTGGGCGCGCAACCAGATCGGGCGCGGCTCACGCTTCAGCGCCTTCTTATCTGCCTTAGGCGCAGCCTCCTTCGGCATCTATCTCGTGCATCCCGCGATTCTCACCCTGTGGGATCGCGTTACGCCAGAGCCAGCGCCTGGACGCATTTGGCTCTATGATGTGCACACCGCAGCAGCCGTCCTTATCGGGCTGCTGGGCGCTTTACTGCTCACGCGCGGCTACGCTCGCGCAGTACAAAAAGGTTCCGCTCGCAGATGAGCGGAACCTTTCTATTTCATGCGCGCTAGCCAGGCCCAGCGCCGCTGCTGTCTGCGGCTGTAGCGAGGCAAGCCGCGGTAAATGTCAAGCGCCTCGCGATACGCGCGCTTGGCGTCTTCCTGGCGGCCGAGCTGCTGGTACAGCTGACCGAGTCGGTAATAAGCCTCGACCGAGGAAGAGTGCAGGTCGCGGAATTGTTCAATAAACTGCGCCGCACGCTCCGGAGCATGGGGAGCCAAAGCCTCGCCGAGGCGCAGGTTGGCTTCGCCATATTTGACACGAGGATTGAGTTCGATCGCTTTCAGCATAAAGGTTTCACCCTCGGCTATTCGGCCTAGTTTCAGTTGACACAGTCCAATTTCATAATGAACATCGGCAGATTCCTGCATAATCGGTAGTGTTTGTTCCAAGTAAGGCAGCGCTTCTTGATATTTTTTGCGTTCAATCAGAATGCGTGCCAAGTCCAGCTTCGCTGACGTATTGTGCGGGTTCGCATGGAGGTCAATTCGCAGACGTGATGCTCTACGTCTTAACTGAAAAGGTCTCCAAATATTCGGCAGGATACCAACGTATCTTCTATCCAACACATACAGAATGACAAGTAAAATGAGTAACGCTAGAAACGGATTACCAACGATCCGCCAGAGTAAACCAAATAATAGTATTTTGATAAGCATGGTGTGCCCCCCTTTTTCAACTTCCTTATACTACCATATTATGCTGATTATGTTTACCCCTCTCCTAAGAAAAAAAGGTTATTAAGGCTATGAGTTTCTACCATTCGAGATTTTTCGCCAGCAGTGCTATACTAGAAAGAAAAAAGGGAGCTTTGACATGAAAGATTCGCATAAGGCTATATGGCTGAAGAGAAAGAAATTAGGCCGCTCTAAATATTTAATTATGTTCGGGATTGTACCTTGGGGAATCGGCGCTGCGATCCTCACGACCTTACTTGAATATATTAGCTTTCAATCCATTAATTCCGCTTGGATTCCTACTCGACTAATCGTTTTCGCATTCATCGGCTTTTTCGTTGCAAATGGACGCTGGGTTGCGATGGAACACCGCTTTGAGCCACCTGCTCCTAGACGACCGTAAGGTCGTTTTTTTGTTTATCAAACACTTGGTGTAAACCAAATTTCACGAAAATCAATCCAGCCTAAATCGTTGATCGTTACCCCTTTAATCGAATCATGATACGTCGTTTGTTGGGAGCGATGAAGGACGAATAGAAACGATTTCTCCTCCTGAAGCTCGGCAATCAATTGATGTAAGCCACAAATACGCTCATCTAGGCTCGGATTACTCAGAATCCCCTCCATATTCGAATCCACCCACGCCAGCCGTTCTTCATTCAAATGTGCGCGCACATAGCTATTGCTTTGTTTCAATGTTTGGATGATATGAAGGTCATAATTGCTTTCCATGCAAATGTGATAAAAAATAAGATCGGCTTCGTCAATGGTGTCCATCTGCGTCATGTCGGACTCACTCCGAATCGTGATCTCGATGGGAATCCCAATCTGCGCACACTGCCGGCAAATCCACATGGCATCCTCATTGTTATTCCGATAGACATACATATGTAACGTCTCGCCGTTGTAGCCCATTTCATTTAGCAAACGCTTGGCTTCTTCAAAATCCGTCCTAGACTTCACTAGCGGCTCCATTGTCGGAATAAAACTGCTTGCGGGCGCTTCTCGAAAACCACCGAGCTCGCCAATCATACGCTCACGGTCTATAACCAAATCAACCGCTTTTCGAAAATTAGGATGGTACTGCGGCCCTCTTTTATTGCGATTAAACGTTAATAAACTGCATCCCATAATGGTTTGTTCAATTTGATGCCATTCTGAATCTTTATCAATCGCGCCTACCGGCTTACTCGAATTCGATTGGCCACGATACACTTGGATCTTATCGTAGCTTGGTGTTGATTCTTGCAGATCCGAAGGCAGCAGCCAAAATTCGATGAGATCCATATGCGGCCTCACGCCGAAATAACTATCAAACGCTCGCAGCTTGCAAATGTAATCATCGTTTCTCTCCAGCCTGAACGGCCCCGTCCCAATGGGCATTCGCCCAAAAATCGATTCATTATCCCGGCATATTTCCTCGGGAACAATCGCCATCGAGGTATGAGCCAATTGTTGAAGAAACAGCACATTCGGCTGGCTTAATTCAATAGCAATCGAACTTCGATTCAGTACTGTAATCGTCTCAATGCTTTCGGTCATCCAACCTTGCGTGGCAGCCTGACCCAGCTTCTTTAATCGCTCCAAAGAGTAACTTACATCATACGCTGTCATCTCTCTGCCATGATGGAACAGCACGCCTTTTCGCAAATAAAACGTATAATACAAGCCATCCTCGCTGATTTCCCAGTAATGAGCCAAGTGCGGCTCGATCACCCTTGTCTGTGGATTATAACGTATGAGGGTATCGAAAATTTGACTCACTAGATGAAAATCAAACGCAAAAAAGGTGTGAGCAGGATCCAGCGTCACTAACCATTTGTAAACAGGCACGCGTAAAGTATCCTTAAACCGCTCCTCATGCTCAACCGTACGATAGCCAAAAAAGCTGAACAACCACTCGATAAAGGAGTCCTGAAGTGCTTCTCCCTTGCCTAGTTGATGAATCAGCTCAATCGTGCCTAAATAATCGCCTCGATTGGCAAGCGCCATCGCTTGATTCGAGATCATGTCTTCCGATGAGACCAAAAAAGTAAGCTCTGAGATGTTTCCTCTACCCCGACCGGGTTTCCAGGAAATCCAATTCTGATCACTCATCTTTTTCAATAAAATCTTTACATTCCGTGTCGAGCAATATAATCTTTCCGCTAATTCTTCTAATGTAATGGGCTGCGGTTTATGTTCAACACCATGCTCAAAACCCGCGCGTAGCTCCAGAAAATGAGTAAGTAGCTGCATCTTCAACGTCCTTTCTGTAAAAGGGGAAATCATTGAAGTGAATTATACTCTTTTTGTTCCCCTTATTCTAGCGTAAACTAAACGTATCAGGAAAAGAAAGGAAAGTGACCCTCATATGCAACCAACAGACCTCTATGTTTCAGAGAAATTAATGGAGTGGCAACAGCACGATTTGGAAAGCCAGTCCCGCGAGCATTGGAAATGGCAATCCGTTAGAAAAAGAAAAGTCTATGTACTTCTAACTAGCTTATTCTTCTGGATTTAATTCGATTACGTATCGAAACCACCACTGCAATCAGAATGAGTGCACACAGAATACCAACTCCGTCGACGACTACATCGATACCGTGCCCCGTTCGGTCCTTCACGAACGATTGATGCCATTCATCCGTCATTGCGTAAAGCAATGAGATTAGGAAGGAGCTGATCAAAGCTATGTTCATTCTGACAGGTTTTGCAAGTAAAGCTATTGACCAAAGCAGGGCAAGCACAGCGTATTCGCTAACGTGCCCTGCTTTTCTTATGAAGAATTCAATCAAATTAATGGGATCTTGCCACGAAATCACTTGAGAATCATAGGTAAACTTCACTTTTGGGATATGTTCTTTCAACTTTTCAGTGGAAAATTTCGATTCCAAGTAGGGCTTCAAGCTCTGCTGCTGGTATGGCTCGGCAGATTTCATATAAATGATAGCCATCCATAGAATGGCTGCCACTAGGAACACGTAGAATACCGTCTTCGATCGTGTTAACTTCGGCATAACGGCTCCTTTCTCTCTCTCTTAAGGATTCATTTTTTTGCGAATACTGAATAGGGCAAAAAATTCAATAACCATTAAATTCACAGCGGATACCCCATAAAACGCCATCCCAAACATCATCTGAAACTGATCTGTCGTGACAGACTTCCACCACAAAGCTGCAAGACCCGTCAGAACAATATTTAACGCCGTCGTGATCCAAAAGGAGAATCCTAAACGGTTCGTTTTTCGCATCAAAAGAACACCAATCACAAACGGCACTACGAAAGCGATACCCAAGTAAATCCAATATAATACTGCGTTTGACACTTCTACGTCACTCCCAAACGTTCAACTAGTTTATATTACTAGGTTAGCATGAAAATACGGACGAAAACAACGTTCGCCCCCCGTTTGCAACAGAATCGACATACGGCATCTGAGATACACATTCGCTAGAAAAATCCTGAATGACAGGTATTGCCTGCCGCGGTATATTCATGTATAATACAAAAAGTCGACGTTTGTAAGCGACATCACACGGGGCCTTAGCTCAGCTGGGAGAGCGCATCGCTGGCAGCGATGAGGTCAGGGGTTCGATCCCCCTAGGCTCCATACCGAACGAAATAAAAAGAACATGTCATTAGACATGTTCTTTTTTCGTTCTTGGAGCCAAATGGGGGTGAGAACCCCTGAGGGGTTCGCCCGCGCGGACGGAGCGTAGCGGAGGAGCACGGCGTCTGAATCCACCGCTAAAAGTCCTCGTCGCGTTCGCTTCGTCAGCCAGTTAAATCAGGATTGGGACATCCCTTGGTTGGGGGTGAGAACCCCTCAGGGTCCGCCCGCACGGACGGAGCGTAGCGGAGGAGTACGGCGTCTGAATCCACCGCTAAAAGTCCTCGTCGAATTCGCTTCGTCAGCCAGTTAAATCAGGATTGGGACTCTTTTGATAGGGTTGCCATGCAAGTGGCATCCCCCTACAAAAGAAAAAACTGCCAAGGAAATATCCCTGACAGCTGTATATTAGTGGGCTTGGGTTAACTTTTTTAACTCCTCGATTGAAATACCGGTAAGCTCAGAAACTGTCTCTAAATCCATTCCTTTGGCAAGCATCTTGGCTGCTACTTCAAGTTTGCCTTTCCTTACGCCTTCTTCTTTCGCACCTTCCATAGACGAAGCCTCGTCATGTAATACTTTTTGTCTCATTTCGTAAAGTCGACGAGATTCCGCATCTTGACTAAGAAATTCCAGAACAGACATAGCTTTCCCGAGTTCAGGTTCCTGCATTTTGAGCACCTCCCAATTTTCTGTATTGTCGCTTTTGAGAAAAAGCAACCAATTCAATAATCCGCCCGAAGTAGTTGTTTCTTGATAATTCAGCTTTGAGAGTTCAAGAAAGTGAATTTCCATATCGTCCGTCAATGAAATACCAGTGTTATCCTCCCGTAAATGAAACACATTATGATACCGTTAATTCGGAAGAATGGAAAAATTTAGAATATTAATTAATTTACCTTCCGTAGTCTTAGCTTGGATGTCAAATATGGACTGCTTATCTTGAGGAGAATCTTTATCGGTGTAAGGGTTCATGAGGATAATTTCGGATAGTGGTGGTTCGCCGGCTTCTTGAAAAGTACGATTTAGGAAAGCCAACAGCACATCTTTATTTTCTTCGCTCCCGAAAATTCGTTTAAAGACAAAATCGTTCTTCGGGTCAAGTAAATCTCTCATGAAAATCCCCCCCCCACTCTTATTTCTTAATTATATCATGAAATTTTCAGATGATTGTATGAATGTAAACTTGATAGTTACTTCTGAATTTTAAACTTTTAAAACTTATTTAAAACAGCTACAATTAATAGTTTTTTTATGAAGAGAAGCACTGGAGCCGCTTTAACATAGCATTTGGTAGTGAAACTGCCTCACGCGGCAGAGCGCATCACTGCCAGCGATACGGTCAGGGGTCCGCCCGCGAGGATGGAGCGTAGCGGAGGAGCACGGCGTCTGAATCCACCGCTAAAAGTCCTCGTCGAGTTCGCTTCGTCAGCCATTTAAATCAGGATTCGGACATCCCGTTCATACCATTTAGTTTATTACTCTTGAGTATGTATCGTTATTTTGATAAAATAACGATACATACACGGAAGGAGAATGAATATGCCCACGATTCGACCAAGCTCGGACTTAAGAAATCATTACAACGAGATATCTGAGTTATGCCATAAATATGATGAACCTGTCTATATTACGAAGAATGGCCACGGTGACCTTGCTGTAATGAGTATTGAAACCTACGAAAAGTTGGTTGGAAAATTCGAACTGAATAGGCTTCTGGATGAAGGTATGGATGCAATGAAAAAGCAGAAAGTACGTCCTTTTCATGAGGCAATAGCAGACATTCAGAAGGAAATTTCGGAGTGATTCCAAACTATCGTTTAGAAATCACTGAGCTGGCAGAAGCAGATCTACGAGACATCGCTGATAATATTGCCAACGAATTAATGGACCCGACGACTGCGAGAAAAATCATTGGCAGAATCGCTGAAGCCGCTTCTCAATTGGAGCAAATGCCTTTCAGATACGGATTAGTCCACGATGAGAGATTGGCAGCGAGCGGCATTCGACATTTACTTGTGGACTCATACATCGTGTTCTATGTCATCTCGGAGAAAGAAGAAACTGTTACAATTATTCGGATTCTTTACGGGAAAAGGCACTGGAGCAGCTTGATCTAAACTATTGGTAATGTAACCTCCTCACTCGGGAGACTGCATCGCTAGCAGCGATGTGATCAGGGGTTCGCGCCTCTTGAAATTTGTGTTGTTCTGCACGTGTACTATTTCAGTCCTAAACTGTCGCTGTCGTAGTTCCTCTACATTAATTTCCAAGCAATCTCTTTCACTAAATCGGTTTCCCATTCCTCAAATTCATCTTCAATATAGGCAATTTCTTTACCGTATTGAGCTAAATAGTCGCTCACTTTTACTTTGAAAACGTCATCGACTCCATCATTCTCTGCTAATTCGACTATCCATTCCTTCATTTGTGCCTTTGTAGGGATATCCTCTTGGGTACTTTTAGCCTGCTCTTCCTTGTGATTATCTTCCTTTTTGTTATCTTCCTTCCCATTAGTCTCTACCGGTTGGGCTTCCTTTTCTTGCTTTTCCTTTTCCCTGATGAGCTCCTCGACTATTAAAGCAATCGTATCTGCATTACCAAGCCGTTTGATATAATCTAGACTTTTATATTTCTCAATTTCATGTACGTATGCATAGTCCTGAGTAGAAGCAGATGCATGACTAAGCTCATGTATAAATGCCGTAAGAAGTTTGTTGTACGATTCCTTGTATAGTATCTGATCTGCGCCGATACGCAATTGAATATCACCTTCAAAGTCCTGTTTCTTTCTTAGCCACTCTTCCCAAGTTTTGTGAGTAGCGTCGTGCTTCTCGTTCTTTAATATCCAATCACCACCTCGCTTAGGGCTAGATAACCCCGCCGCATTTGGTCTACTAAGCCTATCGTTTAGGCTCATGGTAGATACCTCAAGAACTGCTGCTGACAATCGCTTTTGCATGATTTGAAATATAATACGTAATTGTTCTAAAGCTGCAGGTAGACTCCTATCCTTATCTTGGATAGATAGTAATGAGGTCAACGTATCTTTGAATTTACTGGTCTCTGTGGTATCGTCCACAGTTTGGCAAAGTTGATCGAGGATATTCAGGACCGACCCGATTTGTTTTTTTGAATCTGACACTAGTTTATTGACTGTCTTTGCTTTGTCGCCGGTTATTGCAGACTCTCTAGGCGTAATATCTTTATCATTGAAGATAATTGTTTGATTTTCCCGTTCATCGGTACTAATCGTAGAATCTATAGTAGTTTCTGTATAGGTGATAAGCACATTGGGGGCAATCGTATTGCAGTCCTTTGCGCTTTGGAGCGTAGACGGATCGGTTCCTAAAAGAGCCTCCAGCTCTTTAAAATAATCTACTTCACGATTCCTTGTATTTACGTTAATGGTAAAGTTATCGGATTTGTAAAATTGGAAGTAAAACGGTGAGGTAGTGAACTTTTTCCCCATTTTCAGTTCATACGCATTACACCAGGCACTTTCTTGTGAGCTCGTTTCACTTTTCCCTTCTTTGTCGGTGTATTGGATTTTCCTTTGAATGGTCTCGCCCATGTTTCTTTTAGGGGTATTGAAAAAAGATGCGACCGCACGATTGCCGATCGTTCTTTGCAAATATTGAATGTCCTTATATTTTAAAGTTGAAGATGGCTCCACACTCGTGTTTTTCTCTTCGCTGCTTTTCGTAGGTATAGAACTTTGCACTTGAGTATTATTTGATCTTTGCCCCTTGGTATGTTCCATATACTTAACCCTCCTAGTGCTAAAAAGGTATTGTTCATCTATAACTTTATAAGATATTCGATATATTCCAAATATTACCTTTATTTTCCACTAGGCTCCATAATATAAAAAAAGACAAATCAGCCATAACTCTGGTTGATTTGTCTTTTTATTTTTCCAACCTATAAATAATGCATCGTTACCTCACTTCTAACTAAAAATCTTGCATTAATACCCGTCTGCCCAATTCCCTTAGAAATGTAGTAAGCCCCATATTGATTCTTATGTAGACCCTTATATATCCCCATGCGAGGCAATTTACCCGCGTCTTTTATTCTAAATAAAAATGGCAGATTAAATTGTTTGCCATGCAGATGTCCAGCCATTAAATAGTCGTAAGTCTTATTTAAATCTAGAACGATATTCGGATCGTGCGTAATAATGACTTTCGTTTTAGTTTGATTAACTTTTTGAAATGATTTTTCTATGTTGCTCTTGCCTGAATCAAAATCATCAATGCCTATTAGTTCAATTTGATCTAGATGCACCGATTCATTCCTTAATACATGTAAGCCGTATTTCCTTAATCGTTTGATTATATCCATGACATTTTTTTGCTGATAATCATGGTTGCCAAGTACACAATAGATGGGGACATGCCCAATTGTCATAGCCCTTAGGTACTTTTCTAGTTTGCTAAGACTTTCACGATGTTTGGTAAAATCACCTGTAATACAAATAAGGTTTGGTTTTTCATTATTGATAATCGTAGTTAGTTTTGTAGGACTTATTCTTAATCGTTCTACATGCAAGTCACTAATCTGCAGGATTTTTAAATTTAAATCCAGAGGATACGTGATCCGTTCAATTTTTAGCCATTGTGTAGGTAAGATGAAAAGAATATAAACCAATAGGATTAGAATCACTATGTATACAAAGATCATTTCATCATTCTCCTCACATACAAGATTCATTTTGATGAAGTAATATGTATTCAAGATAATCTGGAATATCCCTTTTATTTTTTTATGTGCAAAATCGTACAAACTCCAAAGCTTAGATTTTCATATTCTAATAGAAAACAAGTAAAGGAGGCGTTTGCGATTAGCGAAATCAAAGTTATAGCTACCATCCAAGTGGGCAGCAAACCATCGGATATCGCATTAAACAAACGGACGAATTTGTTGTATGTGCCGAATAATGGAACGAGCAGTTTATCTGTCATCAGCAGCCGATCCAATCGAGTAATCAAGACAATCGAGGGGCTCACTGGGGCCGCCTCCGTAGCTGTCAATCCGCGAACGAATCAGATTTATGTTGCGGGCTTGTCAGGCAAGCTTTTCATCATCGACGGTAAAAAGAATAAACTGACACATACTTTCGACGTAGGCGGCGGCTATGCTTCGATCGAGGTAAATGTGAAGACGAATAAGGCGTACGCGGCTAATCTTGATAGAAATTCGGTCACGGTGATTAACGGAAATAAGAAGAAAATTGTTGCTACGATAGCGGTTGGGCAACAGAATCCGAACTTTGCTGCTCCTCATACGGTTGGCATCAATCCATTCACTAACCGTATTTTTATACTTAATCCGGGGGACAATTCCGCTACTGTCATCAACGGCCGCACAGATCGCGTAATGACCACGATCGAAGTGGGCCAAGGCCCCTCTTCTCTCGCTTTGAATTTGCGCACGAATCGCCTTTACATCGCGATCGCTGAGAATAGCAGTGTCTCCATTGTTAATGGCCACACGAACAAATTGATCAAAACCATTCCAAATGTCGGTGATATCGATACATTCGCGATCAATTCTAAAACGAACCGCATCTATGCGCCAGACGATACCACTCAGAGCTTTAAGATCAGCGTCATATCAGGAAAGTCCAATAAAATCATCGCTACAATTCAAGACGGTGAATCTCCACGTATCCCCGTTGTTAACAGTAAGCTGAACAGAATCTACGTCTCCACCGCTGGAGAAGAAATGCCCCCTAGCCGAGCCAGTGTCATTAATGGCGTGAATAACAAAATCATGAAAGCGAACCTGCCTCTTGGACTTGGGGCATCTGCAGGCGTTGCTAATGAGAAAAACAATCGGGTCTACTTTGCCAATGGATCTGACAATACAATAACCGTTCTTTCTGGATAGCTTGATAGCTTCATACCTTACTATGCTTTCTTGGTGAGCCCTCCGATCGGAGGGCTTTTTTATGTCGTTTATGACCCCGCACCACCTAATACCCTGCATTTGGGCTTGGTACTGGACTTTAATCACCCTTTTCGCTACATTTGTTATATCGCATACTTATTATAGATGGTTCTAGAGAAAAGGGATCGAGAAAGCAGCATCTTACATGTCAAATTATCTCTAAATCATTAGCATCTTCTTGAAGGAGGTCGATTATGAATAAGCGTTATTACCTTGCATTTATGAGCTTAATCCTACTACTTGTACTACCTGCATGCTTTTGGTCCAAAGATTCCGAACCTTCCTCCACGCTATCAAACAGCATTTCACTGACTCCTATTTTCGAGCCAAACAACTTCGATCATCCCGTTGGACTTGAGCATCGTGTTAACTCACCGCAACTCCTGTATATCGTAGAACAGCCTGGTAGAATCATCAGCGTGAACATGGATAAGCCGAAGGAAAAGCCCGCTCTTATGCTTGATATTACGGATCGGGTCAATGATAGTGGAAACGAACAAGGGTTGCTAGGACTAGCCTTCCATCCGAAGGATCCAACGTTGGCCTATGTGAACTACACGACGGAGACCCATACCGTCATCGCTCGCTACAACACGCTTCCTAACAATCCCGCTCTTCTGGATCCAACTAGTGAGAAAGTGTTGCTAACTTTTAAGCAGCCCTATTCGAATCATAATGGCGGGCAACTCGCTTTCGGTCCAGATGGTTACTTGTACATAGCAACGGGAGACGGCGGCAGCAGCGGAGATCCTCAGAACAATAGCCAGAACCTTCAGTCCCTGCTAGGCAAAATACTACGTATCGACGTCGACAAGCCAGCCAATGGGCTTCTTTATGCAATTCCAGCTGACAATCCTTTTATTGGCAAAGGGGCTAAGGAAATCTATGCCTACGGACTGCGGAATCCATGGCGATTCAGTTTCGATACCGTTACAGGGAAACTTTGGGCAGCCGATGTTGGCCAGAATCGATTCGAAGAAATTAATCTCATAGAAAAAGGTAAAAACTATGGGTGGCGTATTCAAGAAGGATTTGCATGCTACGAACCAAAGGAAGGCTGCAATAAGGCTGGCTTAGAGCAACCGCTGTTTACCTATGGTCGTGATCAAGGCGTATCCATTACCGGAGGCTATGTGTATAGGGGTACAAAGCTCCCTGAACTTATCGGCTGGTACGTGTACGCAGATTATGGGACGGGGAACATTTGGGCATTATCGCAACAAAGTGACGGGACGATCAAGAACCGAACTTTATTAGCATCCGGTTTGAATATTGCTTCCTTCGGTACGGACGCGGCAGGCGAGCTTTACCTGTCCACACAAGATGGAAAGATCATGAAAATCGTTTAGCATCTAGCCTGGCAAGAGGCGGATCCTAGCCACGTATGTGGGTTCCCCGCCCAGCACCAGCCGAGCTTTGGCTTTTTGTCACTAATCCATAACGCAGTGACTCTTCGGTCACCACAGCGAGAACCGAGCAGAGAGAAGCCATTATTTTTACGCAGCACTTCAGGAAAATGGGTAATTACACTAATCCCTTCTTCCAAGGTAAGCGGAGAACGATTTTCTTGCGTTATGGAGGCCAATGCTGCGGTTGGTGTCACGTTTAATGTTCCTGTGCCCGTATCGATATCCAACAACAGATAAGCCCTCCCCTCAGGGAGCTCCATGCCCTCAATAGGTTGAAAGCGATTGATTTCCTCGATATCTATGCTACTAAAACCGTTCTTCCCTTCTCGTTCCACCAGTCGCATCGCATGCTCAGCATGTAACCAGTCACCCTTAATCACAATGACAAAAGGAATTCTCCATGCTTGTGCTTCTATTTGGTTTAGATTTATTTCAGAGATTTGATGCTTTAGCGGTTCTAATTCCTGCGAAAATGCAGCCGCGCTTAATCCAACTAATTGTGGATATCCTTTATCAATTAGATTCCTGACTTGTCGTTCAAACTCCTCATTCAACATAAGTTCGTGCGTCCCTCCTCAATGATATGCTATATAGTCATTTTATAACATTAAAGCTAATTCAAAGGTTTGAAATAAAATACCTTGTTTTAATAAGCAATTGTTGAAATAACCTTATACTTCTGCTTTAATCTTAGAAGAATGCTAAGATGAGGTGAACCTTGATGATTAGACCCATCGATATTGCAAATCAACTTAACATAAGCACGAGCACTTTAAGAAATTATGAGACGAAAGGGCTTGTCCCTATTCCAGCGCGATCATCCAATGGCTATCGGTTATACACAGAAGAACATGTTACTTACTTTACTTGCATTCAGGCCATGGAACCCGGGTTTGGGATGGATGCGACCTCCGAAATTCTACGTAACATTCAATGCAAAGAGATGGATTCCGCACTCCGAATCGTAAATGAAGTGCAAGCTAACTTGCATCGTGATACTTTACTAGCTGAGTCAAATATTCAAATTTTTGAAACCGAGCACCTAAACATACTCGATTCCCATGAAATGATCTGGATGACTATTGGTGAGGTTGCCGAGGAAACCTCCCTCCCGCGCTCTACCATTCGGCACTGGGAAAAAGTCGGCCTCATTCTCTCCTCGCGCGATCCCCAGAATGACTATCGTAGATATAATCGATCGCAATTACACAAAATTATGCTGCTCCGCACCTTGCGACCAGCCGTCTACTCGCTCGATCTTATTGGCCTGAAACAAGCAATTGCAGAAATGGACCCTTACGATGTTGAACACGCCAAGAGAATCGCGCATCAATCTCTAAAATTCCTATACAAAGTCAAACAGGAACAGCTTCGCGGCGTGCATAATTTGTACAAATTATGCCGCCTTTTGAATCTAATGGATTAAAATAAACAGCGTTGACTCTTGGTAACATTTTGTTATAAGTCTATTTTGTGCCGATGAGTACAGAAAGAGTGATCACGACGATGATTCGACCGCGGGAGTTTGATGAACAACATGCATTAGCTGCAGCTATGCAAGTTTTCTGGGAAAAAGGTTATGAAGCGACTTCAATGAGTGATCTATCGGCTCTATCGCGCGTACTGACGATTTCAGCTATTGGACTTTCTGTATCGATGAAATCACAACCAGAACGCTCTTACGTCGATAGTGTGGTAACTGAGATTCTTACTTTGCTCGAACTACGAATGATTCGCTTATTTTCTACATTTCCAATTGTGTTAACGGACACCAGTAGCGTTATTTCTTCATTTACGTCACTGTGCAGTGGCTAACGGACACAAGAGACGTTAAACGACCTTGATTAGCTGATAAATGAATGAAATCCGTTCAATAGCGCTTGCTGTGTCCGTTAGCCCACTGGAATGCCTGATTTCAGGCAAATACAGTCTCCCTTGTCCGTTAGCGATTAGGCGCACTGGAATAGCTCTAAAATAGCTCCGGATTAGTCCCGGATTGCTCTGGAAAATCTCTATCCCCATACTCGCATCCTTTTCAACGTCGTCACCACTTCAATTAATGCTCTATAGCTTCGTACAATTGACGTACTTGAACCGAAATTCATGACGATATGTGTGTCGGATTCAGGATGGCTGAACATATGCGTTCCTAGAATACCGCTGTGTCCTTGGAGCCTCGGTAGTCCTCTGAGCAAAAAGAAAAACCCCTCGAAATGAAGCTCCATCATCCCTAATCCATAATGTATACCATTTCGAAATTTGTTAGGGAAGGTCTTCATCGCTTGTAACGATGCTTCATTGATGCATGATCCACTAGGGAGTGCTTTCTGAAAAAGCAGGAGATCCTGGGGAGTTGTCACGATGCCTCCACCTGCCCAATCGCAGCTTAAGCATGGCAAACGACTGATTTCAACCTTGTTCAACCAAATATCCTGTATAGGTTCAGCTGACGTATGTTTCGGCTGCGAATAGAACATCAAGTACGAATCGTTCATTTGTAGGGGATTGAATATCTCAAGGTGCAGATTGTCGCTGAAGGATTTTCCCGTGATCTGCTCAATTATCCTACCCAACAAGATGTAACCGGTGTCCGAGTAATGAAAGCGCGACGCTGGAGCTCCATGGCTCCGTTGATTTCTCCTCGTAAAATCGATCAAAGTTTCTGGTGTCCACATTTCCTGAGGATTAGCAACAATTCGTTGCATAAACGTTGGCTTGTGGATGACTGGGTCATCGAAATAGTCTGCTACCCCCGAAGTATGCCCTAGCAGCTGCTTGATCGTTACTTGATTAACGTAGTCTACATTACGATACACGAAGAGATTTTCCAACTCAGACGGTGGTAAAAAAGTCACAACTGGCGAATCTAACGAGAGTTTCCCCCTTTCTGCCAATTTCATAATTAATACAGCTGTAAAAACTTTCCCAATACTTGCCGTATGAAAGGGCTGATTTAGTGAGACCGAAATATCCTTATGGGCTGTTATTCCCCCTGCGGCATAGCGATACGTAAATTCTCTGCTGTCAATCCATACTTGTACGCCTGTCTGATGGCGGCTGCTCTTGCGTAATTTCGTGAAGTACGAATCGAGATGCTTTGAGGCTTCTACATTGCTCCATGATTTTCGAACAAACATCGTGATATGGAACCTCCCCAGTACGAATTGTATTTGCCAACGACTAATGTTACTATTAGTAATATAACTAATCGTAGTGTAAGGACAAGTCACATGTCAACACGAATAAGGAGACTCCCGATATGGAATTCGTCATTCTCGGTTTATTGATTTTGAAGAATCAGACGGTGTATGACCTCAACAAAGCATTCCAACAAGGCATTGCCTTGTTCTATAGTGCCAGTTATGGCAGCTTGCAGACGGCTTTAAAGAAATTACTTCAACAAGGTGATATTGGTTATGAGGAGCAGGTAGATCGCGGGCGGAACAAGAAAGTTTACGTCATCTCAGAGAAAGGCCGAGGAGCTTTCTATACGTGGATGAGCTCTGAGATACCAACTAGCAGATTAGAATCTACAGCACTCGCTAAAGTATTTTTTCTGGGATTAATCGATTCCACCCAAGATAAACGTGCCATCTTACAGCAAATTATCTCTCAGATTGAAAAGGCTGAACTTGATCTCCAGCAAATGGACAAAGGGCTCCAGAACGTTCAAGTTCCGGCCCCCTATGCAGAAATTCTCGCTTATCAAATCAAAACCCTTGATTATGGCATTCGTTCTCATACTTTTGCCAAGGAATGGTTCGAAGCCTTGCTTGCCGAGTTACCCTCAACGTCGTAGCGGTTATGGAATAACCTGCATATATTAGTGACTTTGATGCAAACTAAGATGTCTTGCTTAACCCAAACAAACTTGGAGGAGTGATGTTCATGCGCGAGGGATTGATTCCTGCTGTTCTTGGAACTGTCGTTTCTGCATCTGGTGCTACTATGCTAAAAAGCAAGTATAAGCTTCTTGGTGTTGGTGTGCTTGGCTTCGGCGTTGCTCATGTAATTCTAGGAGCAATTGATTTGGTGGAACATCGTTAGGTTGGTAAGATCAAGAGGGAGGTCCTTAGGGACCTCCCTCTTTGCATGCTCCGCTTAAGACCTCGATTGTATACGGCCGTTTACCTAGGCTAACTTCGTTCCAAGCTGCTTTACTTTCTCCAACCACTGGACTCGTTTCTCTAGAGAAGATGACTTAACTGGTCCTATCTCGGTAAGACGTACAGGCGTAATCCCGCAGAATTGTAATATATTATTTTTCATAATTCGATAACCCGCATGCTTATAGATCCATCGACTGTACCAAGCTGGGGTATCCGTTGTCACAATGAGATGCGCTGATTTACCTACGAGCAGCTTATCCCAGAGTACAGACTTCTCCCGATATTTGAAAGCGAAGCCAGATAAGAAAATACGATCAACAAATCCTTTCAGCAACGCTGGCATCGCCCCCCACCAGGTTGGATAAACGAAGACTAGATGATCAGCCCAGCGGATGAGATCCTGCGCTTGCAGTAAATCCTCTTCGAGCTCTGTACGCTTCCGATAGCCAAACTGCAGATTCGGATCAAACGTTAAGGAATGAAGATCAATCCTCTGAATGTCAACCTTATTGTGTGAGACCCCTTCGATATATGCATTCGTTAGCGCTGCACAATAGCTTTGCGGATCCGGATGTCCATTAATGACAAGAATATTCGATTTCAAGATGATTTCCTCCTTATTTGCGACTATAATCAGCATAGAATGAATGCGATTCGATTGGAATGATGAAACACGCAAACCAATTGCTGATTCACGCAAAGGAGGGATTTTCAACTTGAAAAGCCAAGGTGTTGCCATTTCTATGGTGTACCCCATTTTGAAAACGGTGGTACAAAAAGGCTTTGATTCGGAGCAATTTTGTAACTATGCTTCCTTTGACGGCAGTCTACTCCAGGATGTTGAGGCACGCATCTCAGGGGAGGAATTGGAGCGATTAACGATAGCCGCGGCCCATTTTACGAAGGATACGCATTTCGGCTTACATCAAGGACAGATCATGGAATTCGCCGATATGGGCATCCTTGGTTATGTCATGATGCATTCCCAAACCGTTGTCGATGCGTTAGCAGCTTACCAACGATATAATGTGCTGCTATGCAGCGGATTCAATCTTGATTGGGACGTGGATGGCGAAGATGTGAGGATATCCATGTTTCTACAGCATCCCGGACAGGGGCAGATGTCCCGTCATTGTATAGAAGATATGGCCAGCTCCTTATTCCGACTGATCGGGAGACTCAGTAACCGTGTAATCCCACTTCTGGAGGTCGCGTTTCGGCACGAAGCAACGGTAGATGTAACTCCTTATCAACCCGTATTTGGACGAATCCCCCGCTTCGCTGCGAATAGCAATTACTTGCGTTTCAGCAAGGATGTATTGCAATACCCTGTCCTCTATTCCGACGCTAAGTTACTGAGCATATTTGAGAATATCGCACAAGAAACTAGACAGGAGCTGACGCAAGCTAGTCGATTCACTGAGCAAGTTATCCAGTGGATACGCTCATGCATGCCGTCCTACTTCCCATCCTTGCAGCAAACGGCAGATTTCCTCCAAATGAGCTCACGTACACTTCAACATAAATTGAAAGAAGAGAATACGACATATAACGATCTCTCCATTCAAGTACGTAAAGAATTAGCCATGGGCTACCTTCGCAAATGGGAGTTTTCCGTTGGGGACATCGCTTATGTGCTCCATTTTTCCGAACCTAGCGCCTTTCAAAATGCCTTTAAAAAATGGACTGGCTTAACACCTGGACAGTATCGAGCTACGATCCAAAGTGGACAAATGCGCGTGAATGGCTGAGTGATGTTGCTCAGTCAAATGTTGGAAGCGACGCATGATGTTCATACAATCGTAATTTTCAAACAAAATGGTGGAGAACGACGCTGCTGGGGTTCTGGTCCTTGTGGCGTCTTTCGATTTACCTATTTACAAACCGATGGTCTGTTTTTATAATGAAATTAGTGATTAATTTCCAAAAGACGGAGGATTGTGCCTATGAAGAATGAGGAACGTAGAGAAATCACCACACGAAAGCTCCTCGAAGCGACCAAAGCGCTGTTGAAGGAAAAAGGCTGCCACGCTATCACGATGAAAGACATCATGGAACAATCATCGCTTTCCAAAGGAGCAATCTTCCATTATGTGAAGAGTAAGGACGAAATTTATGCGATGGTGCTGCACGAGCGACTTGAAGAAACGAATACGAAATTCATGCAGGAGACGGAACACGCTGTCAAATCCTTTGAGGGACCCATGCAAAGCATCGCTCATAATCTCATCGCGCTAGAAGATTCTCATGATATCACGAATAAAATACTCAAATACTTACTTGGCAAGGAAGATGATCCTACCGTTGCGGAAGTGCTGCAGCATTTTTATGAGCGATCCGTTTCATTTGCTAAGAATTGGATCACAATTGGTCAACTCCACGGTGTCATTATGGATCACGTTAACCCGGACCAAACAGCTGAAATGTTCGTCCTGCTCTCCCTCGGATTACGTGTCCGTTCATCTTTTGCCTCGACAACCACGCAGGTCTCCACTGAGGTGTCTACATTCATGTCCACCATTTTGAAAAACCAATCCAAATAAGTTCTCTAGGAGGTATTCGCATGGCACCTTTCATTGCCTTGATGTCATCGTTTCTAATTTTTTTGGGAATAGGTTCTCTCGGATGGTCTTATTTCGATGATTGGCACACCGCGCTGCAAGGCGCAGTCGCTGTCATGTTTCTGCTTACAGCCTCCGCACATTGGGGTAAAAGACGTCCCGATTTAATTCGGATGGTCCCTCCTGCTTTCCCAAGACCCGCCTCGATCGTAACCATTACGGGCTATTTAGAAATCGCGGGTGCCATCGGGATACTGATTCCCGTAGTGTCACTGGCTGCCTCGATCGGTCTATTGCTTCTGCTGCTCGCTATGTTTCCCGCAAATGTACTCGCTGCTCGCAAGAAGTTGACCATTGGCGGCAAGCCAGTGCCTCGATTGGCAGTTCGGATCGTTCTGCAACTCGTTT
Source organism: Paenibacillus plantarum (assembly GCF_013141695.1). Classification (GTDB taxonomy): domain Bacteria; phylum Bacillota; class Bacilli; order Paenibacillales; family NBRC-103111; genus Paenibacillus_E; species Paenibacillus_E plantarum. Next base: position 394,495 of record NZ_WHNY01000067.1, on the reverse strand, counting down.
TTATCGCGGCTATCGTGTTGGCATCACCTTGGTTTGGGAATTAGCTGGGATGAGATATCAGTTACGATGCGCATGAAATGATCAATATTTGTGATACAATATCTAATAAAAGGAGCTGCTGACATGCAAAAAATCTCTCCATTCTTATGGTTCGACGGCAATGCCGAAGAGGCAATGAATTTCTACACGTCCATTTTCAGCGATTCCAAAATTGAAAGTATCAATCGCTCTGGTCCTGAGGGAAGAGTTGTATCAGGAACATTTTTGTTAGGTGGAGTGCGGTATATGGCTTTAAATGGCGGGCCTCATTATAAATTAACGCCTGCCTTTTCGCTATATGTCAACTGCGAGTCACAGGATGAGATCGACACCTTGTGGGAGAAACTTTCTGAAGGCGGCCAGCCTCAACGTTGCGGTTGGGTACAGGATAAATTCGGCCTGTCCTGGCAGATCATCCCAAGCACACTAGGGGAACTACTCAATGCCGAAGATCGCGTGAAAGCCGCTCGTGTGATGAACGCGATGCTCGGCATGCAAAAGATGGATATCGCCGCGCTTAAGCAAGCTTACGAGGGATAGGTACGAAAAGGAGTCGCAGCGGGAGCGAAGTGGACCAGTTTCGCTCGCTCTCCTCACTGTAACGATGAAAAACATCGTTACATCAGCGAAGTGGACCAATTTCGCTCGCTCTCCTCGCTGTAACGATGAAAAACATCGTTACAGCAGCGAATCGGACCAATTTCGCTCGCTCTCCTCGCTGTAACGATGAAAAACATCGTTACATCAGCGAATTGGGCCAGTTTCGCTCACTCTCCTCACTGTAACGATGAAAAACATCGTTACATCAGCGCATGACCCCGTCGTATTACCCCAAAGATGCGATAGTACACGCATTTTCAGCAAAAACGACTACGACATGCGTGAGAGTGTGTAACCTTTTGCACCGAAACAGATGAAATGGAGACATGCCATCTTATAAGTTTTCCGCCACATTTGACCGCTAATTAGCGTTCCATTATTATAATGGGGTACAACAAATAACTTATTGAGGTGATCCTTTCGTGGCTGTTCAATCGGATAAAATTTTCGTGAATTTACCTGTCAAAGATTTGGACAAGTCTATCGCTTTCTTCACTGCTATTGGGTTCGCCTTCAATCCTCAATTTACGGATGAGAATGCAACCTGCATGATTATCAGCGAACATATTTATTCCATGCTGTTAGTCGAGAAGTACTTCCAAACTTTTACGAAAAAAGAAATTGCCGATGCAACTAAAACGACGGAAGTACTCGTTGGTTTAAGTTTCAACAGCCGAGAAGAAGTAGATGCACTTGTCGATAAAGCACTTGCAGCTGGCGGGACATCGTACAGTGAACCAATGGATCACGGCTTTATGTACACGCGCACTTTCCAAGATCTTGACGGCCATCAATGGGAATTATTCTGGATGGATCCGAACGCAGTGAATCAATAAGCATACAAGAGGTAGTGAGAGAATCTCACGCCTCTTTTTTTATACGTATTCCCTTATCCACCTATTCCCCCTCCATTCGCCCAACATTGACCATGCATATTCTTTGTTTTATACGGCATATTCTTTGAAATGCTGCGCTTCTTCCTACTCTCTCTAGCGGGATAAAGGTCGTCGTTGTATGATAGAAGAGAATCCTAATCCCAGAAGATGAGGCTAATGGTGACATCCATGATGAAACTTCGCAGTCCAATTAAGACGTTGCGTGGCAAAATTCTGATCTCCTTATTTTTCCTGATTATTCTTCCAGTTGTGATCATTCTCTACCGATTCTATAAGTCTTCTGAAGATATTGTACAAATTCAGCTCAACCAATCCAATCAAGCATCCGTATCCCAAAAAGCCACAGCCATGAATGAGATGGCCGTTCGCATGATCACCGCGTCTAGTCTGATTATTAATGATCCAGAGACGGAGAAATTTCTGAAAGAGCCTGCGGATTGGTCCAATAACTACCTCTCCTTCATTAAGCTCACGAGCCTGCAAAAGAAAATGTCCAACGTCAAAGATCTCCTTCTCGACAGTACGACGCAGCTTGGGATATACGACAATAGAGGGTTTACACATACCACATGGTCTGCCGTCACACCAACGAATGTGCAATCTTTCTATAAGGAAAGCTGGTATGAACCAACGCTGGGGCGCAATGGCTTCCCTTACTGGACAGTTCCCTACTCACTTCCTTCATCCAATAATAAACAAGATCTGATCGTCATGACGAGACAAATTAATGGCGAATATACGAGTAACTATGGTGTGTTTTTTATCAGCGTACCGATCCCAGTTTTCTTCTACCCGAACGCCGAGATCCAGAAGCAACAAGCTGCAGGCATAACCTCTGTCCTCGTTGATGAAGACCAGAATCTTTTAATCGGTGACCGTGCGGCTGCAGATTTGTTGGCGAATCATGCCCTTCAGAACGTTCGTACCAATATAAATGGCATTCAAGAAGTGAAAATCAAAGACCATGTCTATTTTATGAATGACGCTTATGTCCCACAGCTAGGTTGGCGGCTAGTCCAATTCATGAATCAGAAGGATTTCGCTACCCAGCTTAGTCGGGAAAAAGACAAATCTATCACCTGGGTTGTCGCCTGGTTCCTTCTATTTGCCATCGCCTTCATCATACTCATGCTTCGTGTAACGAGTCCTTTCAAACAATTGGCCAAATCCATGACCAAGGTTGGTAAAGGGGAATTTAATACGCTCGTTACGATAAAAGGGGAAGATGAGATTGCCCTGCTTGGCAATAACTTCAATCGCATGGTGCTGCATCTGCAAGTTCTCATATCCGATTTATATGATGAGCAGCGGCGCAAGCAGAAAGCACAGTTCCAAGCACTTCAAGCGCAAATTAATCCGCATTTTCTACTCAATACACTCAATTCAATCAAATGGATGGCACTGCTTTCTGGTGCTGATCATATCAGTGAAATGATTACCAAACTGGGTAAACTGCTGAATTTCACCATGCGGAATGAACAAGAATTCGTCACGTTGCAAGAAGAACTGGACTATTTACAAGTGTACTTATCTCTCCAGGAAATTCGATATCATGATCAGATCACATTTACTTATCACATTCCGGAAGCGCTGCTTGACTGCGAAGTGTTAAAATTCACGCTGCAGCCTGCTGTAGAGAACAGCATAATTCATGGCAATCGGTTCCCGCTTCTGATTGAGCTTCAAGCTGAAGAAGTTAATGGGAATCTGCATATTGTGATGCAGGATAACGGCGTAGGCATGAGTATGGAGATGATTGGGCAAGTTGAATCTTCCCTGAATCAGCCACACGCAAAGTTCAGCGGCATCGGAATACGCAATGTAAATGAACGAATTAAGCTCCACTTTGGCATGCAGTACGGCATGCACATCTCAAGCGTGGAAGGCGAAGGCGTCCGACTATTACTGGTACTGCCTTTGAAAAGGAGGAATACAGATGCTGAGAATTCTGATCGTTGATGATGAAATCCTTGTGCGCATTGGCTTAAAGACGATCATTCCGAGAGATAACGAAGAGTTCCAGGTCATAGGTGAAGCTGCTAATGGGTTGGAAGCTTTGAAAATATTAGAAGCGCAGCCTTGCGACGTCGTACTTACGGATATTCGGATGCCGGAGATGGATGGGCTTGAACTATTGAAACAGATCCGTGAACGCTGGCCGGCGATCAAATGTCTCATTTTATCCAATCATAACGACTTCAACTATGTACAACAGGCATTACGCCTAGGTGCCATCGAATATGTCACGAAATTAGAAATCAATCCCTCCGAGCTAATGGAGAAGCTCCGCGCAATTCAGGATCAATTACAACTGGAGAAACAAGGCCAGCATGCAAGAACGCAGCTTGAGCAGAAGGTGAATCAATATAGCAACGAGGTCAAAGAAAAACGGTTGCGCGAGCTCCTCCAAGGCCATGTTTCCCGTGGGGAAATCGAACAAGTATGGCGAGAATTCCAACTGGAGCTATTCACTTCCCCCTTAGCAGCGGCGGTGATCCAGATCGATTCCTACGAGGAATTAACGCAAAATAACCGTTTCCAAAGCGATCGACTTTTGACATACACGGTGAAAAATGTCCTCAATGAGATTCTTAAGAAGTATGGCAATGGCGAACTCGTTGAGATGGCAGTTGGAAAGTTCTGCGTCCTTACGGGTCAAATCAACGCGAACATGTTGGTCGAAATGCAGAATGCTGTACAAGTTTTTTTGAAAATATCGCTAGCCATAGGTGTGTCCCCCTCCTACGAGGATGCATTTGCTCTGCATCAAGCCTATGAAAAAGCAGATCATGCCTTAAGCTACCGGTTCTACTACGGGGGCTCATGCATCGTTTACTATGATCATTTACATGTTTCACCTCCCACGCTATCTGAGCCATGGCAGGAAGAAGAATGGATGAAACGTATCGAAGAAGGTGACGAAATCGGCTTACGTGAGAAGATTACCGCCTGGACAGAGGAGCTTTGCCGCAATAAGAATATTCCTCCTGCCCTATTGCGTGAGCAGTGGCTTGGTCTTCTTCATATTTTCGCACGCTGCCTGAAGGCCGAAGGTGGTGATATTTACTCGGTAACCCTCCATGAGCAGCAGTATCCGTACCATGTTATTCGCAATGCTGAAACCTTGCAGGCGATATCCAACTGGTTCATCGGATGGCTGCCCGTCTTTCTGGCGTACAAGCGTGAGCATGGGAAAGAGAAACTCCGACCAGAGATTCAAATGGTGATCCGTCAAATTATGGAGAAGTATAATTTACCCCTCAAAGTAGCTGATTTAGCCAGTACCGTAGGTTATACGGAGAATTATTTGAGTATTTTGTTCAAAAAAGAAACCGGCAAAACGATCACCGATTATATGACGAATGTTCGAATGAAAAATGCCCGCGAGCTGCTCAAGAATCCGGATTACAAAATTTTCGAAATTTCTGAGCTCATCGGGTATGCCGATCCGAATCATTTCAGCCGCAGCTTCAAACAAATGGAAGGTATGTATCCGACCGAATTTCGAAAGCTCGTCTTCGGTCATCGAACATCATAGAATAATGCTTACTTCGTAAAGAATACTCCGTGTCTTTTTGGGAAAATATGCATTACGATTTAACTACCAAAAGAAAAGGGGATGAAACAATGAAAAAAGTATTTGGCATGGGGGCATCAATCGCTCTTGCTGTAAGCGTTCTCGTAACCGGTTGCTCCAAAACACCTGAAGCTTCACCTTCCGCAGCTGCATCCGTCGCACCTGCTGCAACAGTAGCAGCAACGGCTGCGCCTACACCTGAATCACAGAAACCAGTTACCCTTAAATTCTGGGGAGGTGTTCCGCCAGAAAGCGGACCACAAGACGCCGTTGATGCATGGAATAAAGCGAATCCGACAATTAAAGTGGAATATACACGTTATGTCAATGACGACCCGGGCAACCTAAAGCTCGAAACCGCACTTCTCTCAAATACAGATGCACCTGATATTTACATGAACTACGGTGACGCCTATATGACCAAACGCCAAGCTGCTGGCATGGCAGAGCCATTGGACGACCTGATCGCCAAAGCATCCTTTGACGTAGAGGGTATTATCGGAGCAGCTAATATCAAGAAGTTCGCAGACGGTAAATATTATTATTTACCAGCGAATAAGAATTTGGGTGCTGTGCTTTTCAATATGAAAGCGTTAGATGCAGCCGGCGAGAAACTCCCAACCGCCTGGACATGGGACGATTTCAGTGCAATGGCTACCAAACTTAACAAAGGGGAAATGAAGGGTACCATGCTGGATCCAGCTTTAAGTTGGTTCGGGGATACCGTTCTACAAACAGCCAAACCTCAAGACTGGGTAATCGCTGCGGATGGCACATCCAACTTCAATAACCCAGCTATGAAGAAAGGCTTGGAAATGCAGAAGAGCTTGGAAGACAAAGGCGTTATGATGAAATATTCCGAAGCTGTTGCCGGTAAAATTACTGTGCAAAATGAACTTCTGACAGGCAAGACTGCTATGACGGCTTCCCAAATTTACATCATCCGCTATATCAAAGACATTAAGAGCTTCCCACATGATTTCAAAGTCGCTTTCGCTCCTTATCCGCAATTCACAGCTGGGAGCAACATTAATCCAGGCGGCGGTATGGGTGATTATATGTCCATTAATAAAAACAGTAAGAACAAAGATGCGGCCTTTAAATTTATCTCTTGGTACTTACAAGAAGGCAACATGGCCATGGTTCCAGGCGGCCGTATTCCAACGAATAAAAAAGCAGATGCTGGTAAAATCGCTTCAATCCTCATTGGCGATGCGAAGGATCTGATTGATGAGGCTTCCTTGAAAGCACTGCTAGCTGGCAATTACACATTCCCAACGTCCTACAACGTACCTGTTCCAACTGAACTAAGAGCCATCTTTAAAGATGAGATGGAGAAATATCTGCTTGGTGCTCAACCGCTTGACAAGGCTTTGGACACAATGAAAACGCGTGGGGATATGACGATCAAAGGCGCTAAAAAGTAAGGCAAATTCATTCTCAGTCATTTGGAAACCTCTAGCAGATTCTTGCTGGAGGTTTTTTCAATGAAACTACAGAAAAGATCACGTTCACGCTATGGGAATTCACTCATTCGCTTGGTAAAGTTACGTTAACACATGAATTCGAAAGGGTGGCTTACGAATGAAACGACATTTCTGGCAGAACGCCAAATTCAGGGAAAACCTTGCAGGCTACCTGTTCATTTTGCCCAACTTCTCAGGGTACCTTATCTTTATATTGCTGCCGATCCTATTCAGTTTGTACCTCGTATTCGTAGATTGGGAATATCTCAAAGGGTTTGCGGGGATCGAATGGGTGGGCTTAGATAATTTCAAAGCGCTGGGCAGTGATCCGAAATTCCTGAAAGCGCTCAAAAATAATATGGTCTTTACACTAGTCAGCGTTCCAGGCTCTATCATTATAGGACTCCTGTTTGCTGTCGTACTGAACAAGTATGTGTTTTTCAAGCAGACACTGCGAACACTGATCTTCCTGCCCTATGTCAGCTCGCTCGTCGCTGTATCTGTCATTTGGAGCATTATGTACCGTGCGTCCGATGGTCCGATCAACCAGTTGCTCAAGTCCGTTGGCATTGATCATCCACCAGGTTGGTTGTCGAGCCCGAATTCTGCTCTTTTCGCGATAATCATTATGCAGGTGTGGGTAACGATCGGATACGCGATGGTCATTTACTTGGCCGGATTGCAAGGGATTTCCAAGGATTTGTACGAGGCATCCGATATTGATGGGGCTTCGAAAATTCGTCAGTTTTTCCAAATTACCATTCCTATGCTCACGCCGACCACCTTTCTCGTTGCCATTACGCTCATTATCGGCTCCTTCCAGATATTCGGACCCGTCAACATTATGACACAGGGTGGTCCTATAGATTCGACGATGGTACTTTCCTATCACATTTACTTACTCGCATTCCGATTCTACAAAATGGGCTATGCCGCTACCGTCTCTTGGGTACTATTCGCCATCATCTTCGTTGTCACGATCATTCAATGGCAGAGCCAGAAACGTTGGCAGCAGCACTTCTAATTGTAAAGGAGCAAACCCTATGGAAACAATCGCACCTCTTGAAACTACACGTAAAACAACCATGGCCACTCTCAGAAAGGGCAGCTTCTGGTTGAAGATCCTCCTTACCATCATCTTGGGAGCGATCTCCATCGTTATGATTCTGCCTTTTCTCTGGATGATATCTACCTCTTTCAAAATTAATGGCGAAGTATTCAAATATCCGATCGATTGGATTCCGAATACATGGCATTTTGAGAATTATAAGAAAGTCTGGGCCGGCACAGATCCCTTCTATTTATTCTATTGGAATTCAATCAAAATTACGGGAATCACTGTTGCTGGTAACCTACTTACGAGTGCCATGGCTGGCTACGCTTTTGCCAAAATACGCTTCAAAGGCCGTAACTTCCTGTTTCTGCTTTATTTATCAACGATGATGATTCCGGGCCAGGTGTTGCTTGTCCCTCGCTTCATCTTGTTCGATCAGCTGCAGCTGATCAATACACACGCATCCATAATTTTACCAGGTTTATTTACCGTATTCGGCACCTTCTTGATGCGTCAGTTCTTCATCAGCCTTCCGAACGAACTGCTGGAAGCAGGTCGTGTTGATGGATCGGGCTACTGGCGAACCTTCTGGCAAATTTGTTTGCCGTTGATCAAACCTGCACTCGTAACGCTCTTAATTCTCTCTTTTACTTGGCATTGGAACGAATATGAAACCCCGCTCATTATGCTTCGCGAGAAAGCATTGTACACGATTCCTCTTGGCTTAACAAGTTATGTTGAAGAGTTTGGTACGAATTATGTGCTCACCATGGCAGCTTCCGTTTCTGGGCTTGTTCCTCTGCTCATCGTCGTGGTTGTTTGTCAAAAATGGTTCGTAGAGGGAATTGCAAGCTCGGGCTTGAAAGGCTAGCCTTCACAAAAATGGAATGAATTAAGCTTTCGTTAAAATGAGAAAAGGCTATCTCTTGTAGACATTCTACTTGAAATAGCCTTGTATTTTTATTTCGGGTAATATGAAAATCCCGGATATTTCACAACTGGCCATTTTTCTTTGCGCAGCGCATTCAATACCTCTGGACCGACGTTCAAATTCGTACTAACCAAATCGCTTGGCGTAAGTGCCATCCATTGATTTAACGACACATCCTCAAATCGATCGCTCTTGAACATCTCCAAAAACCATAAGGATTGCGTTCCTGTATTCTGGATATAATGTCCCAAAGCAAATGGCACATAACCCACATCACCAGCACGATAATCAAATGTACGAGCGTTACCATCTCCAGCGAAAACGGTCATACGTCCCTGTCCAGTCAAGTAGTACTGCCATTCATCGTTATTCGGATGCCAATGCAACTCTCTCATGCCGCCAGGTTCAATCTCAACAAGCGCCGCTGCAATATTTTTGGATATCGGAAAATTAGTAGAATCTACGATTCTGACGCTGCCGCCTGGCGTTTTAATCGGGGGTTGCGCGAGCAGTCGATGCTTGAAACTAAGCGGAATCGTCCCATAAGGGGACTCAACCTTCTGGCTTTCAATTGGGCCAGGAACCTTGTCTTGATAGATATAGACTTGCTCTTTGGGAATGTTGTTAAAAGCACTCATGGGAACGCCAAAATTGGCGGAAAGCACATCTTTCGGCGTTCGTGAAAACCAATCGGAGATCGAGATTGTGTTAAGATCCGAGAAATTACCATCATCAAATACCAAGAGGAATTCACAATGCTCTAGTCCCTGAATGGAGTGAGGGAGCCCAGGAGGGAAATACCAAAGATCCCCTGGACCCACATCGGCAATAAAATTCCGCCCCTCTTGGTCAATCGACGTGATCCGAGCTGATCCTAAAATCATATAGGACCATTCGGCTTGTTGGTGCCAATGCAATTCGCGAACACCACCAGGCGTCAAACTCATGTTGACACCCGCCATCGTGGTTGCAATGGGCAATTCCCTGACCGTAACTTCCCGTGACCAGCCCCCAAAATTTAATTTCATCGACGTATCGGAAAATGAAAACTTCAAATTCGGCAGCAAGCCAGAATCTGTTACTGGCGGAACTAACATATTGGGGTTTTCCATATCCCTCATAACATCTCGAGGACCGCTATCGATCCCGCCAGCTCCGTCTGGTCGGATCGGCTGAGGTACATTGCCATATATGCGCTGATTCCTATTCGGAGTATCCATCTGGTCGTCTCCTCTCCATTAAGATGAACATACGTTGTATCTCATCCTAATTGATATATGAGACTGCCTCAATGTTCATTACTATCGTACTCCCCAGAGGACCTAATTCCCTACCCATACACCCGTACTTCAACCACTTCCGCGCAAGGGCAGCCATTCGTCGCTTCCACGACAAGTCGCAAACGGTTCGTGGCGATGGCGGCCTCCAACTGTAACCTTCTTGTACGTTTCCGATTGTTTGTTACACGTTGCAGGACTTTCCATTCCCCATCCGCCCATGCTTCTAGACGGTAGTCCTTCACCAACTCGGTTCTAACTTCCTCACTCGTCCTGAATGCGTGAAGATTAATTAAATCCTCGTGCACATTGTCATTAAAGGTTACTTGTAGATACCTCAGAATTTGTTCTTCGTCCCAATGAAACGCCAGCCACTCTTCCTTGGCTGGGGTCATCTGCTCCGACATCCATTGATGCGGGGCGCCATACGGCCGCAAATAGCCATTTGTCACCTTTTCCGCTGAGAACGCATTCGTCTCTGATGTGAGTCGGAAGCAGATTGGCTTGCGATCCACGCCATTTTTCATGCTCCATTGAACAACCGGCTGATCCGGTTGATGATTCTCTAGCTTCGGATCCACAATCGGCTTCGTTCCTCGTACAAAAGCAATCGCTCCGGTGTGCTGTTGAGTGGAATGATAGGCCACGACGTGTTCATTCGCTTTGATAATAACGAAAGCGTTCTGCGTCTCGTCAGGCTGCCAACTCAGAGGAAAGCTGATCCACTGCTGTTCCCCAGCTTGCGCAGCAGTCTCCGCCTGCATGATCATCATCGATGGCACATAGTTCTCCGCTCTCCCTGTATCCCACAGCTCCACTTGAATCGTCGTTGCTTCGCTTACATCCACCAGCAGCTCAAAGCCATTTAGCTGCGGTTCTACAGGGAATAGCACCGCCACATCGTCGATCAGTCGCCTAGGCTCTACGGCATGCGACACACACAGCCGTGTTAATGTAGAGGAAGCCTCCAACCTGGCCAGCCGCCCAAGATCCTGCTCATCCTCGTTGCGTATACCAATCAACGCGGCATCCTGCTTTAGCAGCACCTGCTGGAGCTCTTTATGATGTTTCTGATACAACTCACGCGGTGTCACTTGTTTCTGAACGCATAGCGCCGCCCCCGTTCCTGCGGCCTCCCCAATCACAGCGCAAGTCGCCATGACGCGTGTCGTACCGAAAGCCACATGGGATGCGCTAATATTACGCCCAGCCATCAACATGTTGGATACATTGACGGAGTATAAGCTGCGAAACGGAATATGATAGATGCCATCCGCATGCAAATGCTTCGAACCGCTCTCCGTTGAATACATCCCCTGCGGCGGGTGCAGATCAATGGACCAACCGCCGAAAGCGACGGTGTCCTCAAACCTCGTTTGAGCTAGAATGTCATTCTGGTTCAGCATGTAATCCCCGATGAAACGACGATATTCTCTTTTGCCTGGTAAAGCCCCTACCCATTCTAACGTCATATTCGCGGAATCAAATTGACCTGAATTTTTGATATAATCCCAAATCCCATAAATAACTGACCATAATTCGTCCCGAATACGCTCATTCTCATGTACGGTATCTAGCTCGCCGCCCCACTCAATCCACCAATAATGACAGCCTGAATCGCCGCTGCGAATGACACGTTTGATCGGGATCGAGGTCATTGTGATGTCTTTGGCGAAACTCGGCGGATGGTATTTGACAGGATGCCCCACGTCTTTGGTATAAAATAAAATCGTACTCCCGAGTGTAATGTCATCTGCGATCTCAGGCGCCCACGCCTCCTGATACTCTTCTCGCGCCTCCCGGCCGATACGAAATTGGGCCCCCGCCAAGAATCCAATTAGGCCATCCCCTGTACAATCTAGAAACATGTCGCTCTCGAATCGTATGCGCCTCTCCGAGCCCATCATCCAGCCTGTAACCGAACGAATGATTCGATTGTTCTCATCCCCATCTGCTTCCACCTCATGTACATCGGTGTTAAGAAAAAGCTGTATATTCACTTCAGCGCGTACGGCTTCCAGCACGATGAGATCCCATAGATACGGATTCCCGTCAGGATTCTGGAACTGATTCTCTACAAACAATTCGCCCATAATGCCCGTTTCACGTGCGTATCGATTAATGCCATGCGCTGTTGCTCCGCAAACCCACACACGGACTTCACTTGACGAATTCCCCCCGAGTATGGGTCGATTTTGAATCAGTGCCACCGTCTGACCTAATCTTGCAGCAGCTATGGCTGCACACACGCCTGAAAGTCCGCCACCGATGACCGTAATATCTTTTTTTACCGATTCTTCTCTCATTGGATAACCTCCATGAAATCTGTGATTACCTTTATTTTATAGGATTGACAGCGCTTTAAACCATGCACGCTTTTAGCAATAACTTATACAAAATTTCACTAACAAGACTTTCTTCTATCAAGCTAATCCACTATGATGAAAGTAGGTATTCCATATCCATGATGATTCGGAATGAGAGAGGATAGGTAAGCGCGATGCAACTTCAAGATGCGGATCAGACACAACCAAAGTTGCTTAGTCACATGTATTGGAGGGAGAAATCTGCCTTTCAGCTTCAGGAGGATTTGAATGAATTCTGGGTACTGTTTGCCGTAGAAAATGGGAGCTTCTCCTACCAGATTAATGCGCACGAGGGGACTGCTGCATTCGGAGATCTGGTGCTATGTCCACCGGGGGTTATTTTTCGTAGAGAAGTGATTCAGCCCTTATCTTTTCACGTAATGCTGCTGCAATGGTGCGATAAATTAGGTCATCCATTAGCAATGGAAACAGATATCCCCTCAGGGAAAATTTCCATCCAAGATCTCAATCGACTGTCATCTAACTATGCCTACTTGAAGAAATGGTTCCAACACGAAGAAAACGTTGCCTCCTCCCTGCGCCAACATGTGCTCACAGACCTATGGATGCTGGTTGTGGAAGAGGCTTATTCAGCAAGCCCAGAGGCATTATCTCCTTGGTCAGCAGGGATTACGAACAATAAGGATACCCTAATTTATGAGGCTGCTCAACGACTACATGAACTTGCGTCATCCACCTGCATTATGAAAGACATCGCCACGGAACTTGGATTGACACAGGTGCAGTTTACCCGCCGATTCAAAAAGTCGACCGGCATGCTGCCGATCGATTACTTAACCACGTTACGTTTGCAGAAGGTACAGCAGCTCTTGTTGGATAGTGATATGACCTTGGGGCAGATCGCTGGGCAATGCGGCTTTGAGAACGAATTTTATTTGAGCCGAGTATTCAAAAAACGCATGCATATAACACCCTCTTCCTACCGCAAGCTTCATCGACTATGAACGGAGGTCTTAGACAACAAGTTCAACTATACGTGAAGCGCACAAGTTTAGTATGATACTAGCATTACATCTATACAAAATGAGGAATGTAACCTACATGACAGAACGACTAATGAGATTGCCCAAATGGATCGGATTTCTCATCATTTTGACCATCTTATCCCTCGGTACCATCCTTACCGCCTTCTCACCACTTTACGCAAATGGATTGATTAATATTGTTATCCCTATTTGCATTTTGTTTGCCTTACGATCGGATTTCTTCGAAAAATTAAAACTATCAACCTTAGTCATTGGAAGAGTACTCGTTTTATTGACGTTCGTAGGATACTTCCCAAGTGAATGGCTAGTGCCCATTATCGTGTGGCTGCTGCGGATTAACATTTTGGAAGCAACATGGACCGATTTTAAGAACAAGAATTACTACAATGTCATATCGGGGCTTATTCTAATCGCGACGTCATTTGTCATCACGGGTACATGGCTTGGCAGCTATTACATAACCGTCAATGAAGCCATGATTTTCTGGGCCCTCGCTTACACGCTTTGGAACTGGGATTTCGTCATTTACGAATTTAAACAACAGATTGGATTTTATCATATTGCCGTTTTGACTACCCCTTTGCTGATCGTTTGCCTGACCATGAACCCAGGGTTATGGCTGATCATGCGTGCCACATCTTTGACGTTTGCGGGTATTTTTCAAATATCTGGAAAAGCTTATATCGAGTCCTATTTTATTAGTCCTACACTGCTTAACTTTATTACCACTGTCAAAAAGCACCCCATCCAAATCAGCATCATGGTGATAAACACTTTACTATGTCTCTTAGCTGTTCTGCTCTCTTAATTAATTTGCGAAAGGTGGCTCTCTTTCTATGAACGTTCTCATTTTTGGAGCAACGGGGATGGTCGGACAAAGCGTATTGCGTGAATGTTTGCTGGATCCTCAGGTTAACAAAGTCGTTTCGATCGGTCGAAGCGCTACGCATCAGAAGCAATCGAAATTCCGTGAGCATGTTCTCAAGGATATTACTAATTTATCTGCATTAACGGATGAGCTTTCAAGTATTGATGCTTGCTTCTTCTGCCTCGGTGTTTCATCTGTAGGTATGAGCGAGGAAAAGTACCATGCAATCACTTACGATCTAACCATGAGTATTGCTAACGCGCTCGTCCAAATCCAACCTAACATGACCTTCGTCTATGTGACTGGTGCCAGCACCGATAGCACAGAGCAAGGCAGCAGCATGTGGGCACGTGTCAAAGGTAAAACGGAAAATGCGCTCCTCAAGCTGCCTTTCAAGTCAGCTTTCATGTTCCGTCCTGGCGCAATTCTGCCGAAGAATGGCGTCAAATCCAAAACCAAGCTGTACCAGACCTTCATTGTCATCTTGCGTCCCATTTTCCCTCTGCTACAGAAATGGTTCCCGAATGCCGTCATTGACTCCGAGCAAATTGGCCGTGCCATGATCGCCGTCGTGCGAGACGGATATCCGAAAGCGATTCTGGAGAGCACCGATATTCGTGAGGTGTCGGGGAAATAGGGGTAAGGCATAACCGCCCTCTTGATAGACTGACTTTTGAATTAGATGGATTTTCTGTCGTTTTACGGTTATTCGGTTAAGAACGCCGTTTCGAGCAGTCGGAGACGGCTCTAGTTGATTCTAGCATGCAAAATAGCCTTCCCATTCGGGAGGCTATTTTCATTTCGGCCACTTCTCTATTGGCCAATCTTCACATATTTTCTCTCCATGCCAATTGACATTAAATTTCAGGGATGTTATAAAGTTAGTGTATAGCACTCACAGCGTGCGAGTGCTAATTATATAAACCCTGCTACATATCGAAAGGAGATC
The DNA here is from genome assembly GCF_013141695.1 of Paenibacillus plantarum. GTDB lineage: Bacteria > Bacillota > Bacilli > Paenibacillales > NBRC-103111 > Paenibacillus_E > Paenibacillus_E plantarum. Next base: position 379,465 of record NZ_WHNY01000067.1, on the reverse strand, counting down.
TATCCGTGGAAAAGAAACAGTTTCAAGCCGAATCCAAGCGTCTTTTGGAAATGATGATCAATTCGATTTACACACAACGTGAAATCTTTCTAAGAGAGCTTATCTCCAACTCCAGCGATGCGATTGACAAAATTTACTACAAGGCACTTACTGACGACTCGCTCGTTTTTGACAAAGATAGCTACTTCATCAAAATTACAGCCGATAAAGACAATCGCATCTTAACGATTCGCGATACGGGTATCGGGATGACGAAAGAAGATCTTGAGAACAACTTGGGGATAATCGCGAAGAGCGGCTCTCTTGCTTTCAAGAAAGAGAACGAAGCCAAAGACGGCCACAACATCATCGGTCAGTTCGGGGTAGGCTTCTACTCCGCGTTCATGGTCGCTGACCACATTGCCGTAACAAGTAAAGCGCTTGGCAGCGACACAGCTTACAAGTGGGAATCCGATGGCGCAGACGGGTACACGATTGCACCAGCTGAGAAAGATTCAATTGGTACGGAGATTGTTCTTTCCATTAAAGCGAATACCGAAGATGATAACTACGACGAATACTTGGACGAGTATCGCCTGAAAGCGATCATCAAGAAATATTCGGATTTCATCCGCTATCCAATTAAAATGGACATCACGGGCAAGCGTCTCAAAGAAGGCAGCGAGAGCGAATTCGAGGACTATCAAGAAGAGCAGCACGTGAATAGTATGGTGCCGATCTGGCGCAAAAACAAAAGCGAGCTTACTCCTGATGATTATGAGAAGTTCTACCACGAGAAACACTACGGCTTCGACAAGCCGCTTAAGCATATTCATGTGAGTGCAGATGGCGCGGTAGTCTACCAAGCGATCCTATTTATCCCTGAAAACATGCCTTATGACTACTATTCCAAAGAATACGAGAAAGGCCTTGAGCTTTACGCAAACGGCGTTCTCATTATGAATAAATGTGCAGACCTGCTTCCTGACTATTTCAGCTTCGTCAAAGGGATGGTCGATTCCGAAAGTTTGTCACTGAACATCTCCCGTGAGATGCTGCAGCACGATCGTCAGCTTAAATTAATTGCGAAGAATATTTCCAGCAAAATCAAAGGCTCACTTCAAAGCCTCCTGAAGGACGAGAGAGAGAAATACGAGCAATTCTACAAGTCCTTCGGCAGACAGCTTAAATTCGGTGTTTACAGCGACTACGGCACGCATAAAGAGCTTCTGCAGGATCTTTTGATGTTCTCCTCCTCCAAGGAGAAACAGCTTGTCACGTTGGACGAGTATGTAGCGAGAATGCCAGAAGATCAGAAGTACATTTACTATGCTTCCGGTGAGTCGATGGAAAGAATCGATAAGCTTCCACAAACGGAGCTTGTAACCGATAAAGGCTACGAGATTCTATACTTCACAGATGATATTGATGAGTTCGCAATCAAAATGATTATGACCTACAAAGAGAAGGAATTCAGATCGGTGTCAAGCGGGGATCTTGGTATTGATGTAGAGGATAACGCCAACGATTCTGAGTCAGATAAAAAAGAAAATCAAGATTTATTCGACTACATGAATGGCTTATTGGCTGGCAAAGTAACGAGCGTTAAAGCTTCCAAGCGCCTGAGAAAGCATCCGGTATGCTTATCTACAGATGGTGATGTTACCATCGAAATGGAAAAAATCTTGAACGCTATGCCGAACAACCCGAATGTTAAGGCGGAAAAAGTATTAGAAATCAACGTCAATCATGACGTGTTCGCTTCCTTGAAGGATGCTTTTGAGAAAGATAAAGAGAAATTGAACCTGTACACAGCGCTCTTGTACAATCAAGCTCTTCTTATCGAAGGTCTGCCGCTGCAGGATCCAGTTGAATTCACGAACGATATTTGTAAAATCATGGTATAATCCCATACGATGTATTAGGCACTGCAACTTCCATGTTGCGGTGCTTTTTACATTTAAGAAGGATCCGAAGGAGATGCTGGCTCATCTAGCACATAGACGTGAATAGCTTCTGGACGATTAAAGACATAAGCGAGTAAACGAGCCTGATCAAGACCAAGCGCCTCCGCTACCTTAACAATATCCAATTCGTGAATAATTTTACTTAATTTTGCGCTATTGACGGACATATGTTTCAACCATCCTTCGAATTAATGTAATTAATAGCATGGTAAACCTAACCTGTGATATAGTTTTCATAGAAGACGTTATCGGTATGATAAGGGCAAAACCGCTGAAAAGTGGTGACGCAAAGCTAAAGGGACTAAATTGGCCTTCCTGTCTAGTGTCCAATATGTCAGCCAGCTACCGCCTCCATCCGATAATGGCAGTTCGACAAAGGAGGAATCAGCTTCATGAATAAAATGGTAATTGACGGCAACATGAGCATAGACGTAAAGCATTTAATCCAAAACTTGCATCTCCCCGATGATGATATTTTGGACATGTACTCCTTTTCATTCAGCGGCAACCTATTAACATCTGATGAAGCCATCCGATTTATTCAATTTCTTCGAAGTGAATTGGACAAACGCACTCAATAACCGAATTATGCCTTATCGCTAACAAAAATACAGTCGGTTGATGTCATTAGAATAATTTTTTTTCAAAAGCTCATGAGGGCGCGTCGTTATTGACTTTTCTCTGATGAAGCAACAAAAGACAGCGCACCTCGCGCTGTCTTTTGTTTATTTTTTGTCACATTTCGGAAAAAACGAATCAATTCGTGTCACCCTCTGATTTTCCCAATCAAACAAGCTGTTTCTCACATATCATATAATAAATACTAGAGTAAGATATAATCACTCCCTGAAAGGAGGACAACCATGAGCGAACACTTGATTACCCTCCATCTAACAGCGACGAGTGTGGTCACAGGAAGCATCACAACCACAACAACCACCACCCTTACCCCGTCTGTCAAGCGATTCACGGCTAATGTGGTATTAGGGAACATTCTCGGAGGCGTGACAACGATTCTTTCCTCCAGCTTTAGAGATGACACAGGGACTAACCTGCCTGCCAATAGCCTAACGGTTCCTGGCAGCAATGGGTATTACAACGTATTTGTAAATGGTGTCCTTCAATTAGGCTACTTGACGACTTTAACGACCGCCAGTTTAGTCATTAATACGGGACTCACCATTGGCGTCACTGTCAATTTAGAAACATTATCCTTCACTACCTCCTCGACCTCCACTTCTACAACGAACAATCTGGTTGTCACAACAACGATTCATACCAATTAACTCAAAAGCAAACATAAAGCCGCGTCGTCTCATGAAATCATTCATGAGACGACGCGGCTTTACCTAGAAGCATGCACGTGCTGCTTATTTGTCTCGGAGCAGCCCGACATCATGCTTTCCCAATATTTGCGTTAACTCCTTCAAAAACATGTTAATGTCTTTGAACTGCCTATATACAGAGGCGAAGCGAATGTAGGCCACTTCATCGACGGGGTACAATTGCTCCATCACAATTTCACCAATGCCAAGGCTATCGACTTCAGCATGTGCCGTCGTACGAAGCTGCATTTCGACTTCGGAGACAAGCATTTCTAGTCGCTCCATGGAAACAGGTCTTTTTTCACAAGCACGAATTAAGCCCCGTAAAATTTTCTCTCGACTAAATTCTTCCCGACTTCCATCTTTTTTAATCACAATTAAAGGTGTTTCTTCTACCATTTCGAAAGTTGTGAATCTTCGCGCGCATTTCTCGCATTCACGACGCCGACGGATGGATTTATTCTCATTGGCAGACCTGGAATCAAGCACTTTCGTACCAGAATGGTCACAGAACGGGCATTTCATTCGCTTTCATCTCCTTTCTCACTTGGGAATATCATTACCATATGTTACATGTCTTGAAGTTTGGAGTTCTGCACACAATAGATTTACCAACCGACAAGGAGGTGAACAGACATGAGCTCAAGCAACACTTTAGTCGTTCCACAAGCTAATGCAGCCTTGGATCAGTTGAAGTACGAGGTAGCTCAGGAGCTAGGTATCGCTATCCCACAAGATGGCTACTATGGCAACATGACTTCTCGTGAAACTGGATCTATTGGTGGTAGCATTACTCGTCGCCTGGTGCAAATCGCAGAACAATCTCTAGCAGGTCAATTCAAGTAATCTTGAATAACACACGCTTTTGACTCTGCAAAACAGGAAGTATTGGACTTTGCGCTCCACTCGGAGCTAGTCCAATGCTTCTTTGTTTTGTGCGGACAACCTAAGCTTCTGCACCCTGCCATTGCTCCGTGCCCGTGTATAACTTCGTATACTTCTCATAGTAATAAAGAACACGCTGCACATAATGACGGGTTTCACCAAATGGGATATCACGAATATTGTCTTCAGAACCGTCCCAAACGTTACTGTTTTTCCATTTGTTCACATTACCTTGACCTGCATTATACGCTGCAATAGCGTAGATTAAATTCCCATTATAATGCTTAATTAACCAATTTAGATACCATGACCCTAAATAAATATTAATATCGACTCGAAGCAAATCTTCTTGTGTATGAGGCCCTAGATTCGAGGATTCAACAATCCAATCAGCGGTATCAGGCATAAGCTGCATGAGCCCTAATGCCCCTTTGCTTGATTCTAAATGATATTTATAATTCGTTTCGACGCGAATAATGGCTGCAATTAGAAATGGGTCTATATTGTGTTTCGCCGCGCTTTGCTTAATCTCCTGCTGAAAGTAGATGGGATATAGCTTTCTACCTATAATTGCGCTATTCATAAAGAGAACCATGACAAATACGATAAGCAGAAGAGCAAACATTCGCTTTTTCCGAAAGAACGTCATGCCAATCCCTTCCCTACCCAGAACAGCTCAACCCTCATGTTGGTTTCTTCCCAAGTTCCGCTATTATCAATCACGATATCGGCTAGCTTTCGTTTCTCCTCAATCGACATCTGTGCATCAAGTCGAAGCTGAGCATTCTCGGCTGACAAGCCATCTCGCTGCATCAGACGCTCCAATTGCAAGTGACGCGGAATATAAACAACCATGATCTCCTCAAACATCGAGACCAAATTCGATTCTATAAGTAAAGGAACATCGACCACCACCAGCTTGGTGGGGTAGTCCCGTTCATACAAAGTCATTTGTTCACGCATCTTTGCCCGAATAGGCGGATGCAACAAGCCATCTAGCTGCTTACGCGCTTCAGGAGATCCAAAGATAATTTCACCAAGCTTCTTCCGTTGCAGGGATCCATCGGATCCAATCACTGCTTGTCCAAAATGCGCAGCAACCTGTTCGAGAACAGGGCTGCCAGGCTCAACGACATCACGCGCGATTTGATCGGCGTCGATTAAAAGGGCGCCACGGCTAACGAGCATGCGGCTAACCGTACTTTTTCCACAAGCAATACCTCCAGTTAAGCCGATATTCATAAGCGATTCTCTCCTAAAGGTTCATTGTTAGTGAACTATAGCATTTTCAAAAGTCCCATGACAATAAGTACACAGCCTGGGAGAATAGACAGTTTCTTCATCCAGTTCATTTCTGCATATCTGAAACCAATCCGCAAGCCGACGGCAAGTAAGGATCCGCTCGAAATCGAAATGACGGAAGCCGTTAATAACGGCACGAAGCCAATAAGCGCAGCGCCGATTCCCGCTCCGAAGGCATCCAAGGAGAGCGCTAAGCCGAGCAAAGTAGCCTCAGAGGCTGAAATATTGCCTGATTTATCCACGTCTGCTATGGACGGCGTTCGTAGAATTTGAATCACAAGCCCGAAACGTTTCAGCTCAATACTGAGAATCTCTTTGGTCCGCTGTAACGTATCGAAGGTCACCGGCTCCACGTAACCTGAGTTGCGAATCTCTTCATAGGGCATGCTGCTAACCATCGCTTGATCTGTCGCAGCAGCTGTTTGTTCTTGTTGCGTTTGGTTTTTCTGCCCTTGTCTCATTTGAATAAGAGCCCAAACGCCAATACCGATCAAAATGAGCGCCCCAATTCGCTTGGCAAAGCCAGGGGACATAAAGGAAGACATCAAAACGCCGATCTGCATCGAAGTAAAAATAATGATACCAGACCAAAGCGATATAATTCCAATTGAGATAAGGGGTATTCGTATTTTACGTAACCCATACATCACACCAACACCGAAACCGTCCAAAGAAACTGCAAATGCCAAAATGAGCAGAGATATGACAGGAAGCATACAAACCCTCCTAAGCGTTTTACCCAACTAACAGGCCTCATGGGCTGTTACCTAGGCTAAGTACTCCATATCATATGGGGAGGGTACGCTTCTCGTGCCTATTTCTCAGACTTCTTTCGCGACCGCTTGGGCTTCAATGGCTGACAAGTGAGACATATGTGCGTCCCTCTGCCTCCCACGACGGTTTTCACAATCTCCTGGCTGCACGTTTTGCATGGCTGTGATTGTCTGCCATAAATGTTCAATTGGTGCTGGAAAAGGCCGATTTCGCCTTGTCCATTCACATAGGACTTAATGGATGATCCGCCTACCTCAACGGAATCTTGGAGTGTACGAATAATCGCCTCATGCAATAAGACTAGCTCCTTCTTGCTCAGTGAGGAAGCTTCCCGTTCGGGATGGATCCCCGCCAAGAAGAGGGACTCGTCTACATAAATATTCCCGATGCCCACGATATATGCTTGATTGAGCAGCAACGGCTTGATCTTCGTAGCTCGATGGCCTATCACCCCTCGAAATGCTTCGAAGGTGAACGCCTCGTCAAGCGGCTCCATACCGAGCTTCATGAGCGGCGGCTGCGTTAGCTCATCGCCCTTCGTGAACAGGTGCATCGTGCCGAATTGCCGCACATCTTTGTACCGCAGCTCACTTTCATCTGTAAAACGGAACAAAACATGCGTATGCGGCTCTAGCGGATCGTCGCCTGCGTACAAGCCATAGCGGCCTTCCATACGCAAATGGGAGACCATCACATAATCCGTGAGCACGAAACGAAGAAACTTCCCTCTTCGTTCAATCGTTTCAACGGTTTGACCTTGCAGCAATGTTTCAAACTGCTGAATATCGTCCGGCTTCTGAATAATACGAGGCAGCCTCACCTCCACATGGGCGATCGTTTTCCCTGTAATTAGCTCATTAAGTGTTCGTTTGACGGTTTCGACCTCAGGCAACTCAGGCAAGGTGTTCACCTCCTTCTAGGTGTTGGGAGCGGCAGTTCATGCCGCTAGCCCCCTTGTTACTTCGCATCATACCAAGTTAAACCGAAATCAACATCTGCACGCAAAGGAACGTCCAGCTTCAACGCAGCTGCCATGACTTCAGGCACAAGCACCTTCATCGTTTCCAGCTCATCGGCTGGCACTTCAAAGACAAGTTCATCGTGTACTTGAAGCAACATGCGGCTCTTCAGCCCTTCTTTCACCAAGCGATCAGCCATTTGAACCATGGCAAGCTTGATGATGTCTGCCGCTGTCCCTTGGATCGGCGTGTTCATAGCCGTTCGCTCTGCGAATGAACGTATATTAAAGTTCGAATGCGTAATTTCAGGCAATAAGCGTCGACGCTGAAGCAACGTAGTTACGTAGCCGTCACGACGAGCATCCTTGACGATGTCATCCATATATCGGCGAACCCCTTGGAACACCGCGAAATACTGTTCAATGAACTGAGCGGCTTCCCGACGGGTAATATCTAAGTTCTGAGACAGGCCGTAGTCGCTGATACCGTATACGATACCGAAGTTAACGGCTTTCGCTTGACGGCGCATATTGCTGTCGACGGCGCTTTCTTCCACGCCGAAGACGTCCATCGCCGTCTTCGTGTGAATGTCCATATTCTGAAGGAACGCTTCCTTCAGCTTCTCATCCTGCGAGATGTGCGCTAACACGCGCAGCTCGATCTGGGAGTAATCCGCAGCAAGAATATACCATCCTGGCTCGGATGGAACGAAAACCTTGCGGATCTTACGGCCCTCCTCCAGACGAATCGGAATGTTCTGGAGGTTCGGGAACTGGCTGCTGAGACGTCCCGTCGCGGCAATCGTCTGCCGGTAATAGGTGTGCACCTTACCGGTCTCAGGCCGCACCTCTTTGAGCAGCCCTTCGACGTACGTCGACTGCAGCTTCGCTAGCGAGCGGTAGTGCAAGATCTGCCCGACAACTTCGTTGTAGGGCGCAAGACGCTCCAGCACCTCGGCATCCGTCGAGTAGCCGGTCTTGGTCTTCTTCGAAGCTGGCAGCCCCAGCTTCTCGAACAGAATCTCACCGAGCTGCTTCGGTGAGTTGATGTTGAACTCGACGCCGGCGAGCTTGTAGATGCTGGACATGATCGTGTCCAACTGCTTGCCAAGCTCCACACCGAGCGTTTTGAGCCCCTCGGCATCCACGGCGATACCGCGCATCTCCATCTCCGCTAGAACGCCGGAGAGAGGCAGTTCAAGCTCGTAGAAGAGTTGATGCATCTCACTCTTCTCTAATTCATCGCGCAGCACGGGAACCATGCGCGCCATCGCCATCGCTTTGCGACCCACATGGTCGCTAAGCGCAGCGAGTTCCGGCAGGCGAAACTTCGCGCCCTTGCCGAACACATCCTCGTCTGCCTTCACAGATGGCAGACCGTACTTCACAGACAGGCCGCTCAAGCTGAGATTCGACTCCGTCGGATCGAGGAGGTAAGCGGCCAGCAGCACGTCGAAATCCACCCCTGCCAGGTGGATGCCCTGCCAAGCCAGCGCTAGCTGTGCGCGGTGCAGGTCGAAGAGTTGCTTCTTCTTGGAAGCGTCGCTGAGCCAATCGCGCAGCGGCTTGCCTGCATCGCTTTGCAGCAGGGCAAACGGCACATAATACGAGGTGTTGTCAGCACCATCATCGATAAACCAGACAACCCCAACCATCACAGCTTGATGTGGATTCTCACCAACAGCTTCCACATGGATAGCAGCATGGTCATCCAACTTGGCAACAAGCTCACCTATATTAGCTTCTGTAACCGCAACGGCTTCCAGACTCTCGACAACGAGATCTTCGGCCTCCAAGCTGACCGTACCGAAATCCAGCTTCTCTAGCAATGATTTGAACTCTAGCTTGCGAAACATACTGGATAACGCTTGTCCATCGAACCCGTCATAACGGAACGATTCCCACGCTGTTTCCATCGGGACTTCACGGTAAATAGTGGCCAGCTCTTTGCTCATGAGTGCACTCTTGGCATGCTCTTCCACTTTCTCTTTCATTTTACCTTTCAGACTTGCTGTGTTCGCCAACACTTCTTCAACCGTGCCAAAGTCATGCAGCATTTTAAGCGCTGTCTTCTCACCTACGCCGGGGATACCCGGAATATTATCGGACGTATCGCCCATCAGACCTTTCAAATCAATGATTTGATTCGGCGTTAGCCCATATTTCTCTTTAATAGCTTCAGGATCGAAGCGATCCATCTCGCTGATACCCTTACGGGTAATCGCAACCGTCACTTGCTCCGAGGCGAGTTGGAGCATATCTTTATCTCCAGACACGAGGAGAACTTTCTCCCCTCTCGCATCCGCCTCTTTCGTCAACGTTCCGATAATGTCATCTGCTTCATAGCCAGACAGCTCGAATTGCGGGATTTTGAAAGCCTTCAGCAATTCTTTAATTAAAGGAAATTGTTCAGAAAGCTCTGACGGTGTTTTCGCACGACCACCTTTATACTCGGTATATTCTTTATGTCGGAACGTAATTTTCCCCGCATCAAATGCAACAAGAAAATGGGTTGGCTTTTCTTCTTCAATCAATTTCAGCAGCATGGTCGTAAAGCCATAAACCGCATTGGTATGTAAACCGCTTGAATTGCTTAGCAAAGGTAACGCATAGAAGGCACGAAACGCGATTGAGTTCCCATCAATAATTATAAGCTTATCCATAAGTTCCACCCCAATTTTAAACATACTTCCTTCATCATAGCATACGAAATTAAAATAAAAAAACGGTTCCCTACATAAACATGTAAGGAGCCGAAATTTTACAAGGTAGGACGGTCAGGTCTTCAGAAGGAGGTTCTCCGTATGAGTCCTTTTTTCTCACCCACACGTAAAAAGGTTATATTTTTTGATATGAATAACACGATCCTTGATCGCAGGCAATGCTTCGACTCCGCTTTTCTTGAAGTTATGCAGGATTTCACCGCACGGTGGGAAACAGAGGATTCGAAACTGACCGCGCAAGAGGCACTGCTTAGCTATAAGTCCGAGTGGAGCCGACATCGCAAATCGCCTATCCGAAGCCCTATCTCGCCAGATGAGTTGCGACATATTTGTCTAATCAAAGCACTCCATCCTTTACCGATGCAAGTGAGTACAGCGTTTACGCGATCCTTTTTCAGTCAAATCGAAGAGAAAGAAGACCATTTCGTTGCTTTATTCCCAGGGGTAGAAGACACACTAGAGGTGCTGGCACGTCAATATAAACTGGCGATTATCAGCAATGGAAATCGAAATCGACTACAGCGTAATTTGGAGAAAATGAAGCTGACCTCCTGGTTCGACCAAGAGCGTTTATTTACAACGGAGAATGATGGACCACGAAAGCCACATCCCGCGATTTTTGAGCAAGCCCTGAAATCGATGAACACGGCTTCCGGCCAGAGTGTAATGGTGGGAAATTCGTGGCGTAACGATGTGGTAGGCGCGGCTTCTACCGGGATGGATGCAGTCTGGATTCACCCAGCCAATATTAAGAAAATCTCTGAGCGGCGGATTGGGAAGCAGAAAGTGATCATCGTTCGTTCATTTAAACAATTAATCTATACGTTCTGAAACACATTCCAGCATTCGTTAGCCAATCGTTTGAAAACAATAAATACTGCCTTGATGCGCCTTCGCTTTCTTTTTGAGCTGAGCCGCTGTTTGAGAAATATAGTCTAGTGAAATAGGGGATTCACAGCTGCAGATGACTAAGGATAAGGACACCGTGACCCCTTCGCTTTTCACTTGATGGCCCCCCCGATCCACCACATACTCCCAATCTTCACCTTCGTAGAACATCCGGACACCGGTTTCGAATCGATTGATGATTTCCTGACACAAGAGTTTCGGTGATAGTGAGCTGGAAATTGCAATAAAATCATCACCGCCGACATGACCGACAAAATCGCTTGGTGTTCCATAGAAAGCGATAGCTTGCTGCATTAAGTCCGCCATATATTGAATTAATTGATCCCCTTTTTGAAAACCAAAACGATCATTGTACCATTTAAAATAATCCAAATCAGCATAGATCACGTGAAAAGGCACTCTCGCCGTAATTCGTTTGTTTAATTCTCGATTAATTTGCAAATTCCCCGGAAGACCTGTTAGTGGATTCGCAACGCGTGCTGATTCCATTTTCACATTCGTAATACTCTCTAAAATGGTTCGTATCGACGCTGATCCCGCCATTTTCCCTTGGCTTGTAATGATGACAAGATCGTATAAATGATGAATCGCCCGTGAAGTTGCCAACTGGGACACTTGCTCCACAGGCGTTAACTCGTCTACGATCAAAGGTGAAGCATCCATCACGCTATCAATCGTGCGATTCCAGTACAGTGAGTAGGCATATTGGCCAGCCAAATGTTGGAATAAGCGATCTCGCATCATAAGTCCGCGCGGCTCATCATCATGAACAATAACAACCCCGACAGCCTCTTGATTCTTTTTGAAAAACTCCGCGATTTCAGAAATTTGCGCTTTCGTTTGGAACACACCAACAGGTGTTTTCAGCTCGCCAATATGCCAAGTCATAGTGCCTCCTTGGACGTTGCGATGCTGCCAAATGGTCATTTTATGTGTGTCTTGAACAGTCGCAACAGATGTAGAAGGTCTCCCGAGTAAAAAACCTTGCGCATAATGCACACCCATTTGAGTTAATTTGGCTAGCTCCTCTACTTGTTCAATGCCCTCAGCGATCAACGAAATGTTCATTTTCTGAGCAAAGGTAACGAAGGTTTCGAGAATGTAGGCTTTCACTTTATTCAAATGAATATTTTCTATCAGTGAACGATCGATTTTGATAAAATCAGGCTGAAGCTCGGCAATCGCTTGGAGTGAAGAATACCCTGCCCCCGCGTCATCAATCGCAATGCGATAACCCTGTGTCCGATAATGGGCTAGAATCTTCTTAGCCAGAGTAAAGTCCTCAATCGAGCTTCTTTCCGTAATTTCGAACACGACATTGCTCGGACGAAGTCCATACTGCTGCAGAATCTCAAGCGTCTTGCCTGGAATAAAGCCAGGGTCCTCTAAAACGTGTGACGAGATATTAATAAATAACAATTGCTGTCCGTGTTCCAAAATGGAGCCTTGTATGGCTTTCTCACGTGCTAGCCTCTCTAGACGATATAGCTCACCTTGCTGCTCCGCATACTGAAACATCGCGAGTGGTGAATGAAAAGGGCCATCCACCGGGCCGCGAGTTAAAGCTTCATATCCCATCACTTGTCCATCTTGCAAGGATACTATGGGTTGATAGACGGAAGAAATACGCTGTTCTTCTATTAACTTATGAAACTCGATCGCGACTTCTGACTGAGTAAGCATGTGCATCATCCTCATCTATTTCTACATGTATCCCAAGTCTATCAAACCAAATGATAGGTAAGATTAACCATATGTAAAATGTATGTAAAGACTTTAAGAAAAAAAGAGGGAATTACACTTTTTCCGCGAAAAGGTGTGATATGGATTGTAGGTGCGTATAGCAGATCTTGTGCGGAAAGGACCGACCGATGGAACAACAAGTAAAAATCTTGGCGGTAGATGATCGCTATGAAAACTTGCTGGCTCTGAATAGCATTTTGGCCTCTTCTTCCTATGACGTGATTTCATTGCAATCAGGGGAAGAAGCACTTCGCTATTTATTAAAAGAACCTGCAGACCATATTGCAGTTATTTTGATGGATGTGCAGATGCCAGGTCTTAGTGGTTTTGAAACCGTAGAATTAATAAAGCAACGGAAAGCCTGTCAAGATATCCCGATTATTTTCCTAACAGCTTTAAGCACCTCGATTGAGCATGTATTACGAGGCTATCATGTGGGTTCCATTGATTATTTATTTAAACCGGTACATCCCAAAATGCTGCGCATGAAGGTGGATGGCTTCGTTAATATGCATCTGAACCATCAGAAGTTGAAGGCTCAAAGTGAGCTTTTACATAAACGCACATTGGATCTAGAAGAAACGAATCGCAAGCTTGCAGAAGCCGAGGAGAAATTAATAGAGCAAAACTTACTTCTCGAGAATTGGGTTGAAGAACGGACGTCTGAGCTGGTCGATGCTCATGAGAAGCTAATGAACTCCCAAGAGCATTTCAAAAAAATGTTCATCCTCTCGCCTTCCTTAATGGCCATCCGCCGACTTCCTGATCTAACCTATCTGGATGTTAATGAAAGTTGGAAGCAGCATACAGGCTATGGAGACGAGGTTATTGGCACAGCCTTGAATCTATTGCGTGATGATCTTAATAATATTGCTAAATATGGCGATATTGTCCGTAATGAGAAAGTTCGTTATGTGACCAAAACTGGGGACATTCGGACTGCGCTCTTATCCACAGAGATTATCGATATCGAGGATGAAAAATGCATGCTGCATGTCGCAGTTGATATTACGGAAAGTCTTCGATTTGAAACCGAAATGGCACGACTTGCTCAATTAAACCTAGTCGGCGAAATGGCCGCAGGCATCGCGCATGAGATTCGGAATCCGATGACGACGATCCGTGGCTTCCTTCAACTATTTCAAGAAAATGATCGCCATATGCAAAAAGAATATATCCCCATCATGTTGGAAGAGTTGGATAGAGCCAACGATATTATTACGGAGTATCTTTCTCTCGCCAAAAATAAGCAATCCTATCAACGTCCTGAGAGTATTAATCGGATCATTGAAAGCTTGCTGCCTCTGATCCAAGCAGAAGCCGTCCTGTCAGGCAAGCATGTTAATGGTCAATTCGGTTATTGTCCAGAAATACAACTTGACGACAAAGAAATGCGACAGCTGATTCTGAACATGTGTATGAATGGTCTTGAAGCTATGAGCATAGGTGGAACGCTATCGATCGAAACCTACCAGGAGCCTGAACACGTTGTCCTCCTAATTGCTGACCAGGGCAGTGGAATTAAAGCCGAGCATCTTGAGAAGTTAGGCCGCCCTTTCTTCACGACGAAGGATGAAGGCACTGGACTCGGTTTAGCCATTTGCTACAGTATTGCTGCAAGGCATCACGCTACGATTGAAGTGAGTTCCAGTTCGAATGGGACAACCTTCATAATCCGCTTTCCGCTTCATTCCAAATGAGAAAAGGGCCATCTCCAGAAGTAGATTTGATCTACTTTTGGAGATGGCCCTTCTCTATATCGTTTATACGTTCAGATCTTTCCGTTTCCCCGTAACCATGTAGATGACACCTTCACCGATATTCGTGGTATGGTCTGCCACACGCTCCAAGAAGTGAGCAACAAACAACAGATGGGTCAATTGACGGTTCCGGTGATAATCGGTTCCCATCATCCCCATCAGTTCCTGCATCACCGTACTGTATAGCTTATCTACACGATCATCTTTCTCGGCCAGCGATGCCGCTCTATGTACATCGCGTTCCGTATAGGATAGAAGGCTCTCGTGCAACATTTCGATAGCGATTTCAGCCATTTGCGGAATTACTTCTAGCGGCTTCACCAATTCTTCACCTGCAAATCGAATCGTGATCTTCGCGATATCGACAGCATGATCGGCAATACGTTCCAAGTCTGTCGCAATCTTCAACGCCGTTCCAATAATTCGCAAATCACTAGCCATGGGTTGTTGAAGAGCAATTAAACGTAAACATAGTTCATCAATGGTCGTTAAATAGTCATCAATGAGATCGTCCTTCTGGATGACTTGCTGTGCGGCTTTCTCATCAAGCTTGGCAAGCGACTCTACGGACTTGTAAATTAAATCCTCGACACTTTCTCCCATTTGCTGTAATTCCTTCTGCAGTAGTGCCAACGACTGATGAAACCCAGGTCTTGCATCCATGTGTTATCTCTCCCTTTATGTGTTTTAACCGAAACGTCCGGTAATGTAATCTTCTGTACGTTGATCATTCGGATTCGTGAAGATCTTATCGGTCTGGTCGGTTTCAACTAAATAACCGTTCAGGAAGAAAGAGGTTTTATCTGAAATTCTCGCTGCCTGCTGCATGTTGTGGGTCACGATGATGATCGTATATTTCTCTTTTAACGTTTGTGTTAGTTCTTCTACCTTCAATGTTGAAATAGGATCCAACGCCGATGTAGGCTCATCCATTAGTAATACATCTGGCTCAACAGCAAGTAGTCGTGCGATACATAAACGTTGCTGTTGTCCACCAGACAACCCCATTGCAGACTTATTCAAGCGGTCCTTGACTTCGTCCCAAAGCGCAGCTTGTTTGAGACTGCGTTCTACTATTACATCTAATACAGATTTCTTCTTGATCCCATGAATTCGTGGTCCATAAGCGATGTTATCATAGATACTCATTGGGAATGGATTTGGACGTTGAAATACCATACCCACACGTTTGCGCAGCGAAACGACATCGGAATCCGAACCATAAATATTGTGTCCGTCCACGGCTACATTTCCTGTGATCCGCACATTGTCAATGAGATCATTCATTCGATTCAATGTACGAAGGAACGTGGATTTCCCACAACCTGATGGTCCGATCAACGCGGCAATGGTTCCTGTTTCAATACTTAAATCTACGTCGTGAAGCGCCTGATTATCTCCATAGAATAAATTTAATTTCTCTGCTTTAATTTTATACTTCGTCGCGATTGCCATATGTTATTTCCCCCCGGAAAGTCTTTTTTGTAAGATTCGACTTGGTATCGAAACTAGCAGATTAAAGATTAAGACAACGATGAGTAATAGGGCAGCACTGCCTTTAGCGATTTCTTTCGCATCTGGAACAAGTGATTCTGCACCGATGTACCATAGATGAACAGAGAGCGTCTCTCCCATTTTGAGCGGATTGAAATCAGGGAAAAAGCGTGAAACAGACAACCCAGCTGTGTAAATGAGAATCGCTGATTCACCAAGCGCACGGCCGGCAATTAGGGTAATTCCTGTGATTAAGTTAGGTAAAGCGGCAGGAATGAGCACCTTACGGATCGCTTGCCATTTCGTTGAACCCAGCGCTAAGCTTGCTTCCCAATAGGAGTCAGGCACAGTGCGAATAGCTTCCTCCGTAACCCGCACCATGACGGGTAGATTCAAGAGTGCAACGGTGGCCGCGCCACCAATGATTGAAAATTTAAGCCCTAGCAAATTAGCGAACAATAAAAATCCGAAAAGACCAAAAACGATAGATGGTACAGAAGAAAGTGCCTCAACCGATATTCTTACGAGGTCAGTGAACCAGTTCTTTTGTGCATAAATAGCTAGGTATATACCTGAAAATAAACCGATCGGAATCGAAATCACGAGAGATAAAAACAGGACATAGAAAGAGTTGAAAAGCTGTGGTCCAACTCCGCCGCCAGCTTTGATTTCTTCCGGCTTACCGAAGATGAAATGCCAGGATAGGTGAGGTATGCCATCCCCTAGTATGCGAACGAGAAACCATGCGAGAATCCCGATAATAATAATACCTGATGCCCAGAAGTATATGGTCGCGATGCGATCCGTTGTTTTACTTGTCATTTGAGTTCACTCCTCTTAGCTACAATTCGAATGATGAGAATGAGGGATAAGGAGATAACAAGTAGAAGCAGCGCCATCAAATAGAGTGCATTGTTCCAAGTTGACCCGTAATTCGTATTCCCCATATCTTTCACGATCGCTGTTGTTAACACCGTGGTGGAGTCAAGAAGCGATTTCGGCATTTGAGGCGAGTTCCCAATAACCATGAATACCGCCATCGTTTCGCCAATCGCGCGGCCCATCCCAAGGATGATCGCTGTCAGAATACCAGGTCTCGCCGCTGGCAAGAGTACTCGCCACATGGTCTGCCATCTTGTTGCTCCCAACGCAAGCGAAGCCTCTTCCAATCGACCAGGAAGTGAACGAATCGCATCTTCGGAAATGGACAGAATAGTAGGAAGGATCATAATCGCTAAGATGATAGCCGCTGGTAAAATTCCGTAGCCCACCCCGCCTGTAAATTTACCAAGCGCAGGTACAATGACCGTCATCCCGATCAATCCATATACAACAGAAGGAATTCCAACAAATAAATCTGTCGCAGGACGCATGATCTCACGCATCCATTTAGGTGCAATTTTCGCCATAAACAAGGCACCTGATAAGGCTAGTGGAACCGAGATAACGACAGCCACAAGTGTCATGAGCAGCGTGCTGTATAGAAAAGGAAACGCTCCGAATTTATTTTGACCAGGTGTCCAATCTGTTGAAAAGAAGAACTCTAGAGGGCTTACACCTTGAAAGGTCTTGATGCCTTGCATACCCACGAAAACAATGATAGAGAAAATGATGGCAGAAACTAATGCAGCACTGCCTACAAATATCCATCTCATTATTTTATCTTGTCTATGCTGTCCTTGGGTCCATTTGGTGATGACTGGACGATTCTTCTCGTCCGATTTGACGCTGGTTAGTTGATCTACTATGGAATTCACTGCGTGATTCCCCTTTCTATTCAGTACACAAGACTTAGTATTATCATAGAATATGAATGTCATTGGATCGTAAATGAATTGTTAAGGGAATGTAAAAGTTTTCTCTTTTGAACAAAACAAAAGAGCGCTCCATAGTATGTGAGCGCTCTAAGTATGTTCTATTTGATTATTATTTTTTCAACAAATCAGCTGGTAAGAACTTCAACTCACGTACTTGTTTACCTTGGAAATCCTTACTGGAGATGTAGTCGATGAAAGCTTTAGCAGCGCCCGTCGCTTCACCTTTAGTGTACATGTGTTCTACACCGAACAATTTATAAGTGCCGTTCTTAATGTTTTCTTCAGAGAAAGCTACGCCATCAATTTTCAAAGCTTTTACAGTGTCATCAATATACGGTGTATCTACGTAACCGATGGAACCGGATTGACCTACAACTGCAGTTTTCATCGCACCACTGTTTTCTTGTGTGATTCCGTCTTTCGTGAACTCTTTACCATCCAAAATAATTTGTTTAACTAGTGTACGGGAACCTGAGCTATCCGGACGGTGAACAAGAACGATTTTCGCGTCATTGCCGCCTACGTCTTTCCAGTTCGTGATTTTACCCATGTAGATATCAGTCGCTTGTGCTTTCGTTACGTTGTCTACTTTCACATCTTTGTTAACAATGAAAGCGAAAGGTGCGATAGCAACTTGGTGATCAACAAGACCTTTGTCTTTATATTCAGCAGCAGGTTCTACGTCGGAGTTACCGATATCGGATGTTCCGTCTGCTACGTTCTTAATTCCTGTACCTGAACCACCAGCAGTTACGTTAATCGTTACCTTCGGGTTCTTTTCCATAAATTCTGTTGCTGCTTGCTTAACTAATGGAAGAAGTGCGCTGGACCCGGAAGCTGTAACCGTTCCGCTCAATTCTGTTTTTGGCGTTTCACTAGGCTTTACTGAAGCAGCTGCAGTTGCAGCAGGTGTTGCGGAAGCAGCATCTTTAGTTTCTGTTTTTGCACCGCAACCAACCAAAGTCCCCATCATTAATACCGCGGATAGTGTAAATGTAATTCCTTTTTTCGACATGAAGTTAAACATAGTTAACATGTCCTCCTTTGAATGTATGTGCTGGATTTGGTTATGTTCGATCCCCATCTGCTTGTGTGTCGAACGACCTTACTTCCATATGGTAACAAGCGAATGTTAAATACAAACCCACGAAACGTAAACGTAATGTAAAACTTTTAATTTACAAATCATTTACATAGTTCGACGCTCTAGTTAATAGAAGCCCCCTATATTAATAAGTAGTTAGGCGGAAAAATGTCTAAGTTTGTCTATTTATAGGAGGTATACATATGCGTATTTTGTCATTGTCCAACTTTTCTATGCGTGCAAAATTAATCGCAAGCTTCAGCGGCGTATTGCTCATTTTCTTGGCCGTGGCCCTGTTCAATCTGAATCAGGTGACACAAATTAAACAGCATATGACCGATCAGAATGATAAAGTAGATCTCAAAGTTATGGCCTTGGAGCTTAAAAATTTGGTTCAAGAGATGAACATCATTGCTTCTGGACTTGAAATCTCCAAGAAACCCGAATTTATCGAGAAATACAACAGTAAACGAAAGCCTTACAATGATTTCATTCAAAAGATCGGGGATACCGCCAGTACCCCAGATCAGCAAAAATGGCGAAGCCAGTTAATCCAAGCCTCGGTTGATTACATAAATAATTTCGATACAGCAGCTAAAATGGTACAGGACACCAGCATCAAGCCAAATGATCTTCAGATTAATCTGTTGTACTTATATAGTGAATCGCAAGAGTTGAAGGATAACATCTTTGGATTGGTGGATAAGTTTTATGTAACGTACGCGGATGGCGCTGCATCTGCAATTGCAGACTCCTCCAAAGCACTTAATGACAGCCGCACGATCATGATCGTTGCTTCTGCTTTCGTCTTTTTCTTAACCTTGGTCATCGCTTTTCTCATTATTACATCATTCACACGTCCGATTTCTGTTCTGCAAAAAGCCGTCGCTCGCATTGCTTCCGGAGATTTAACCCACACCATTAATTCCTCTGCCAAAGACGAGCTTGGGCAATTAAGTAATAACTTCGATCAAATGATCAAGCAGGTTAGGCTCATGCTTGGCGCAACCAAGGGCATCGCATCTTCCTTATCTGCCCATTCACATGAATTCCATCGCTTCTCACAGCTAACAGCTTCGGCTAACTCGGATATCCTCAAAGCGATCCACGAGATATCAACAGGTGCAGATGAACAAGCGATGAAAACAGAGAGCAGCTCGCTGCTTATTGCTGAGCTAGAGGATGAGATCCGCGGTATCAGCGCGTATACTAATGAAATGAAACGCAGCAGCGACGAGGCTGCTGCCAATACGCAGCAAGGTACCGCGTACGTGCAAGCACTCAAAGCATCGACTGCGCAGTCGCAGCTCCTGCTGCAAAAAGTAGATGCGGCGATGCAGACGCTCAGCGCCAGCTCGAAGCAGATCGGCGCCATCGTGCGCTCGATCATGGAAATTTCAACGCAGACGAATGTCCTAGCGTTGAATGCCGCAATCGAAGCGGCAAGAGCCGGTGCGCACGGCCGCGGCTTCTCGGTGATCGCGGACGAAGTGCGCGAGCTGTCCCTGCAAACGAACGGATCGTCGAAGACGATCAGCGGTATCATCGGGACGCTGCAAGGGCAGATTCAGGAGCTGCAGCTTTCACTGGGTGATGCGCGTGAATCTGCGCTAACGCAAAGTAACCATGTGGAGGAAACCTTCGGCTCCTTCAATAGAATTGAGCAATCTACGTTAGTCATCCGTGAGCAGATTGTGCAGATTCACCATAAAATCGAACAAGCCCAATCGAAAAACGATCACCTTGTCGATTCCGTCCAATTCGTTGCCGCTATTGCGCAAGAAACAGCTGCAGGTGTTGAAGAGGTGAACTCGACCAGTATTCAACAGGACGCATCGATCCGCCGTATTGCCGAAGAGTCAGATGATATTCTTGAGCTGGCTGAGCAGCTTTTTGCAGAAATTAGCAAGTTTCAAATTGCGGAGGTTCTTAGTGTGGACGAGCCAATAGAAGCCCATGATGATGGAGAACTCATCGTGGAACAAATTTTGGAACAAATCGCAGTGATTGAACAGGAATTGAACGTAGAGCCCGTATTTGAACAACATCGTGACATCCAGCAACAGAAGGTACACAAGGACGAGGAGTTACGACAAGAAAAGAAAGAATTGGTCGGGGTCAAGTGACATCTATACGAATTGCACAAAATCAAAAAGAGCTAAGCGCTTTTTAAGCCGCTTAGCTCTTTTGATCTTATTTCGCAATCTCATCCGATGCTTTGATGTTACGGAGGATGCTCACTTCGACTCGGCGATTCTTGGCCCGCCCATCGGTTGTCGCATTCTCCGCAATAGGACGATACTCGCCATAGCCAACGGAGGAATAAGATGCTGGCTGAATCTTGGTGTTAACGAGCAGTAATTTCATGAAGTTCACCGCGCGCTTGGCACTTAAATCCCAATTCGTCTCAAAATCCGCCCGATGAATCGGTATATTATCGGTATGTCCAGCTACCTCGACCTGATAGCCAGGATATTGCCCCAATAAATTCGACATCGATGTGGCTAGGTTTTGGGATTCCTGCTTAATTGTCGCAGATCCAGAATCGAACAGTGCTCGATCGCTTATGGTAATCGTCAACTTTTCATTATCCAACTTGGTTGTCAACTGTTCACTCATGTTATTTTCTTTAATAAACGCATCCATACTTTTCTTTAGTTCTTCCAGATCCTTTTCTTCCTTCTGAAGCTTAGCAGCTAGCTGGCTCTCGATTTTATTCTCTTCTTTGGAAGGAGGATTCTGGTTCTTAAAATTATTTTTCGTCGAATTCGCTGCATCATCAATTGGAATTAAATTTGACATGGCGAATGGCGCTTCGCCACCTGTGAATGCATTATTTAACGATCGCATAATGGAATCATATTTCTTAGAGTCTAACTGACTAGATGCGAACAAAATGATAAAGAGGGCAAGGAGTAAAGTCAATAAATCCGCATAGGGAATCAACCAGGTTTCATCGACATGTTCTTCATGATCCTCGTGCTTCTTTTTCTTACTCACTGTCCGGATGCCCCCCCCTCCATGCTTTGTTCATAGGACGCACGATCCTTGTTAGCAACAAAAATCATCATCTTCTGCTTCACGGAATTGGCAGACACACCAGATTGGATGGAAAGTAGACCCTCTACGACCATCAACTTGATTTCAACCTCTTTCTTGGACTTCTGCTTAAGTTTATTTGCAAAAGGGTGAAAGATAACATAGCCCAAGAAAATACCGAACATGGTAGCAACGAAAGCTGCTGAAATCAAGTGACCCAACTTCTCAACTTCACTCAAATTACCAAGTGCTGCGATAAGCCCTACAACGGCTCCAAGTACCCCTAATGTAGGCGCATACGTACCTGCTTGTGTAAAAATACTTGCAAATTTCTTATGTCTCGTTTCCATCTCAGCAATATCTTCAAGTAGAACATCCCGCACAAAGTCAGGGTCATTCCCATCGATAATCAGTCGCATACCGCTTTTCATAAAAGGATCCGAAAGTTCCTCAGCTTGCTTCTCCAAAGAAAGCAACCCCTCACGACGCGTAATGCTCACCCAGTTAATGAATGTTTCGATCAATTCTTTTTTGGGCATTAGTTTCTGTTCCGTAAAAATAATTTTTAATAAGACCGGAATTTTCTTGATTTCTTCTAGCGAGAAGGCTATGAGCAGCGCTGAAGCTGTTCCACCGAAAATGATTAATGCAGCCGCAGGATTTAATAAGGCCGCTAGACTTGCTCCCTTTAGTACCATACCAAAGCCAATGGATACTGCAGCCAGCACAATACCAATAATTGATGATTTCTCCATGCTTCATGCACCTCTTCAAGTAATCGATTTATGTATTTCAAGCTTGTTCGACCAAGCTTTCGACATTAACTGAGTTCTATATTCATAATAAGTTTAATTTCGAATTACTACAATCCTTTTCCATAAAAATATTAGGCCAAAAGACCCATTCGTTCATCATTTCGAACCAATTCGGTCGAATCCTGACGAAAACCTCTACCATTTAAATTATATGAGGTTCAATTGGATTCCTTCTTATTTCGCTCTCTTTCAAAATTCAACCCTTGTGGTAAAATTGGTATGTCTTGGTATCCATTGTGGGAACGATAGGACATAATAACTTCAGCTTGCCATTGTAGGAGGAATGATTGGATTGGAGAAAAGACCTTTTGGACAGACAGGGGCACATTTCCCACTATTAAGTTTTGGCGCCCAACGTATTGTAGATGAACATAACTGCACGGAGGAACAGGCGATTCAGATTGTGAATCGTGCCCTCGATGAGGGAATTACTTACTTCGACACAGCGCCTAGCTATTCTAAAGGGCAATCGGAAGAACGGTTAGGTAAAGCACTAGCTCTTCATAATCGCAGGGACGAGGTATGGATTGCAACCAAGACCAATGACCGTACGCGCGACGGTTCCTTCCGACTTCTCGAAGACAGCTTGAAGCGTCTTCAGACGGATCACGTCGAAGAGTGGCGTCTACATAATATTATGAAAATGGAAGAGCTCGATCAGTGTTTAGCCAAAGGGGGCGCACTGGAAGCTTTAATTGAAGCGAAAGAACAAGGCATGATCAAGCATATCTCGATCAGTGGTCATACGAATCCTCAAGTGCAGCTCGAAGCGATTGACCGCTATCCGTTCGATAGCGCACTTGTCGCGCTCTCCGCTGCTGATCACCTTGTTTATAGCTTCGCCCATGAGTTCCTGCCCAAAGCCAATGAAAAGGGCATCGCGGTCATCGGCATGAAAGTCATGGCGTTGGGCAAATTGGCGCCGTGGTATGAGAAAGCTTTGCGTTACACATTGTCGTTGCCGATTTCTACGGCTATCGTTGGCATGGAGTCTATGGAACAGCTGGAGCAGAATCTTGCGATAGCGAAAAACTTCAAGCCGATGACCGATCTCGAGCAACTTGATTTCTTGAAGGAAATTATGCATCTGGCGAATCCGGATGTGCTGAAGTGGAAATCGACGGACTGGGTGTCCGGCGAGTGGTATGAGCGGTAGAAACAACGAAAGAGGCTGTCTCAAAAGTCAGTTTCGACTTTTTGAAATAGCCTCTTTATTCGTTAATGACCGATGAGTACTAATCCTGCTTCCCTCATATAACTGGATTTTCTCCATCTATTTGAAGTGGAATTCTCGAATTTGAAAGATTAACTGGATTTCCTGTAGTTAAATCCCTTCGTTTTACTCGTTTCTTCAAATTTCATACAAATTAGATGTACTTTTTCCATCTAAACCTCAAAACACGTCAGATTCGATCAAATTAGCTGTAGTTTATACATCTAAACACGAATTGGCAGTCACCATGCGTTCATAAGCCTCAAACTAACCTCAATCCTACGCCCAAGCTCAGAATGCACCGAACTTTGGATAACCATCGCTTCACAGTACACTACTCTTTAGAATCGTAGAAGAAATGCTCCGCCTTCCATTGCTCCCCTAATTGGAGAATGCCATACGAGTACCGAGGCTGTCTTCTTTTATCCGTAGGTGAACCTGGATTGAACATGATCGTCCCTTGAACATTTTGGAGAAACGGGATGTGTGAATGTCCAAAGATCACCATCTCAGGCCGCTCAGCCTCGAACGCTTCACGTGCTCTTTCTTCGGTCGTTTTCCGGAAACCATCCCCATGGATAAGACCTATTCGAAAATTACCGAAGGTTAATAGTTTCTTTTTCCCAAACCTCTCCACAATGTCATCACCGTCATTATTGCCAGCTACGGACTCACAAGGTGCAATCTGCTCGACAAGCTCAATGACATGCTCACTCACCCAATCACCTGCATGAATAATCAGATCGACACCTTGTAAGCCTGCTATAAGCGCATCAGGCAGCTTCGTGGCACGGTAGGATAAATGCGTATCTGCTATAACGCCTATTCGCATCACCTTTCACTCCTTCCAATATCAACTAGTCGTTAAGAATATACTAGTCAGGAAAAAGTAGGAATGCAAATAAGTGTTTAATCGCGAGACTCTAACCAGCAAATTTACTGTGTAACCACAGCATCATCAAAGCTTGCCGTCGAGGAAGCCATGCGGTAACCGATTTTGCCTGTACTCAGCTCCGTTGTGCCATTCGTCCAAGTAATCAGCTGCGTATTATTGACCGATCCAACAATCGTATTGCCCGTTACCTTCACTTTGAGGTCGTACCATGTGTTGATACTTGAACTAAAGGAAGCGCTTGTAAGCAAGGTCATAGTTCCGCTTACTTTTTTATACAAATCAAGAGAATTCGTACTGTTGTTGATTCGCAGCATATAGTAATTGTTAGCATCTGTGACACGGAAAAGCAGTCCTGCGTTGGCATAAGCATTATTTAGCTTCACTTTCGAGGAATACGTATAATTCGTCCAAGCACTCCCCGCAAAGGCAAGAGCCTCACCAGTTATCAAAGATTGATTAAACACTTTGCTACCATCTGTGATTACGCTCCACGTACCTCCGCTAGTCGTCCAACTACTACTAGATCCGCTTTCAAAATTGTCACTAAACACCGTAACCACTGGTGTAGAAGGAATACCCACGCCTTCGTAGGCACCACGGTCTGTCACACTGTTAGCTGGAACTGCACTGCCCCAATAATCTATACCGCCGCTACCCGTTATCGCAACACCGCTGTCAATGGCTGGTGAACCAGTCTGCAGTTTGTAACCATTCACTCCTGTTAAACCCGTGCCTGTTCCAGGGCTAACTAGTAGAGGGTTGGACGTAAGCTTGTGTGCATCACTTGGCTCCGAACCGGGATGATTGCCGTAGAAAACGTTATAATCAAACACAGTATTCGTACCACTGCCATAAGAATATCCGCCGCTGCCTAGGTTATAGATGATATTATTTTTAAAAGACGTATTACTCGCGTACCCTCCCCAATCGTTGATTAATAAAATATTAGTGCCCACTCCCGCGCCAACATAGATCGTATTGTTATAGATGCTCGTATTCGTAACTGGACCAGCCAATTGAAAAATACGTGTGCCATCGTTCTGACTGATGTTATAACGGACAATGGTGCCATTATTGAAATTACTTGTACCGTTATTACAAATGAGCACGAAGCCGCCTTCATTGTCATGGCTATAGTTATACTGAATAATCGTTCGATTAGAGACATAGTCCGAGTCAAATCCTTGACCGTCCAAGCTTCCATGCGTGCTATACGCTTCGTTGTATTGTACGAGCGCATCGTCCGTATTGAACGGCCAGATGGCAACTCCCTCAGCGCCGGAACGCATATTGGCATGATGAACGACATTATATTGAATGACAGGAGCCGCGCTTACCCGAACCAGAATGCCATCACGCCCAATATCGTACACCGTATTATACTGAATAAGCACGTTGGTGAAACCCGACCACGGCCCAGAATCGACCATGCCGCCCCGATTCATCCAGCGGGAATGCGTCTGAATACCCGTTGAATCCACCGTGTACACGGTATTTCCTTCGATTTTAACATCGTTCCATTTGGTAGATACGGAAGTTCCTAATGCCTGTACAGCGATGCCGCCGTTTTTCTTATCGGTATTAATTCCGTTTACATCGTGAACGGTGAGATTAGAAATATGGATGTAGTTGGCTGTTCCATAATCCGATGCTACCACGTTGACGCCTAAACGTTTGGCAGCGGTTGCCCCCTTGTTCGTCACTTCAAGGTTCTTAATTTCCCAGTACTCTTGATTGTACAAATAGACGGCCGATCCACCGCTGCCATCCGCATTCATCGTAAGCCCATTACCGTTAATGAGCGGTTTACTTCCGCTGCCGTAGCTTGAGAGGGTAATAGGGCTGCCAGACACGCCAGAACCCTTCGGATAAAGCTGCCCGGTCCAAGTACCTCCTGATTTAAATAAGATCTGATCGCCAGCCACGAACGTTGTCGCATTAACCTTGGTCAAGCTTTTCCAAGCAGTTGCCGTGCTTTTCCCATCTCCGCTGTCATCAGGTCTCGAAGAATCTACATAATAAATGGTGCCCGCAGCCAGAGCAGCTTTAGGCAAGGTTCCTAGGAAGGAAAGCAACATAAGTATGGCAGCGAAGATGGCAAATATTTTTTTGGCAGAATACATGAATCATTCCCCTTTACGTGGTTGATCTTACATTTTGTTGACGCTTTCACTTATGTCTATCATCAGGCAGGTTCACTTTTTTACACGAATGCTGCTCCCTCACCTCCCTTCAATTCAGATTTTTTACAAATGGACAGAGATCGCCGAGAATAGTCGCTGAGCAATTTGCTCCATACCGGCCTGAGAGGGATGCACCAAATCGAGTGTTTGGTTCACCGGATCCAACAGATCCCTGCCAGGAATACCAATAATCCCTGGATGATTACTCTTCAGGACCTCCTGTTGAACAATGTCACGAAACAGATCCGACTTGGGATCCCCTGCAGCATCCATGGCAAACCAGAACATATCCGTGACAAACAGCTTACGCTCGCCAAGCCCAGCAGCACATCTGCCCAGAAAGATGTCGACAGCTTCACGAAACGCTTCAGCCGTCCAGTCGTACACCACATTAATCCCGAGCTCTATCGTGGCGATCTCCCAACCTTCCAGTTCCATCATATAATCAGCCAATTGCGGCTCAAGCTTAGCTCCACCTGCAAGACCAAAATTACGTAACTCTGATCCAAGCAGTTGCGCCAGTCGGAAGGCATACGTTCCTGTAGGCGCCCAGGCTGAAGCTCCGTGAGTAATTGAAGAGCCGTAGGCTAGATAGCCTTTACCAGGGACTGCCAAGCCGTAAGGCGGCTCTACTTCACCTTCGACAGAAGAGAGAAACACCTTCCCTTGATAGGGAAGCACGAGGCGATACAGTTCCCTATCATAGGATTTTTGCGGATGGATCCTCTCGATCTCTGGTCGCAGTTCATATTTCTTGATGACAATCTTGTTATATCCTGTATGCAAATAAAAAATCTCAGCCTGCAAACTACCGATGACAAGTGCTGCCATTGTCGTAATTGGGGTTTCAAGATGCGGCTCCCACCATAGCCCAACCTCTACCCTTTCACCGATCATGCGGAATCGAATTTCGGAGCCCACAGCACTCTGGGCGTTTCGCTGAGCAATTTCATTCAACGTTAGCCGCAGTTTCTCTGGAATCCGGCATAATCGCAGCCCTTTGATTTCGTCTTCCACCCATTCCGTTACATGGTGTAGCGCGATCTTAGGTTCATGAAGGGGATATAACATCGTAGTCCTCCTATCTATCTATCTATCTATCTATCCATACCAGTCACTTAGGCTTAGAGACAAGAAACCGGACCAATGCCGATCTCCTCGGGGAGGCTTCCCGTATAAAGAAGTATGGATTCCCCCTGCTTCAAATCAATCTCATACACTCCCGGTGAGATTTCCTTAATCGAGAAATTTCGTTCGCCGCTCGTTTCCAGCGGTCCAAGCAAATTCGGAATGATCTTCAATGGAGCGCCAGCAAGACTTTTAATAACAACAAATTCCGTCTTGCCCTTCCTCCATCGACCGGACACTTCAAAAGCTCCTTCCGCCAAGAGCTTCCCAAAGGATATTTCCTTCCATTCATCAGGAACGGCAGGAAAGACGCGAATCGTATCGCCCCAACACTGCATAACCATGTAATGGATGCACTCTGCGCTGGACAACGGAGTTTCAATCACCGGGGACAACTCGGCATACATGGTATTCGGATACAAAAAACGACGGAATTCTGTTAAGTAAGCCAGCGTTTGGTTACCATCACCCCGTGTAGCTGCCATGCAGGCCGCACCTGTGTAGGAATAGCCTTGTAATCCTCCCATTAGATCAATCCAGTGAGAGATCGATTTCTTGATCACATCCGAATATTCCGGCTGATCATCATGGACCAGATGCAGAGGAAAAAACATCAACAGATGGGAATAATGCCGATGAGATACGGCAAAGGGCACGTCCTTCCCTACCTTGAAGCCATTGTGGTCAATGGGATATGGTATCAGATCCCGTAGCACTTCCCTCCAACGGTCCTCTAGTGGATCACTAAGATGCAACCGATCATTAGCCTCCAGTAATGCCAGACAGCCCCAACGGAACAAAGCTAAATCGTAATTGGTGTCTTCCGTTGGATAAGCCGTACTATTTTCCGGTCCCGGATACTCGGGGGAAACTGTTTTGGGCAAATGAAGATGGCCATCCTCCCCCCGAAAGCTTAAGTGCAAATACACATTCATGCTGGCTCGCAGCAACGGATACAGGCGATCCCTAAGGAACGCTTCATCCATTGTGGAACGGTAGTGCCTCCACACATTATGCAACGCCCATGGTAAGTTCCCATATTCAAAATCAGGTTTCAGACATGGTGATATTAAATTAAAGCTGGATTGCCTGTCGATATACGCACCGTCATCTAATCCGATGGGTATAGCGTTTTGGCGTAAACTTTCGTGATAGCGTTCCAAATTACCGATTAATGATTCACCGATTGACAGCCGATTTGCTTTATAAACTGAAGAATAGGACAGCTGTACGTTTAAATTCCACCAGGTTCCCGGCCAAGCTGATTGCGTAAGCCATGGCCCCTGATTATCCAGTACCGGTGAATCCCCACGGACGGCACTTGCCAACTTGTACATTTGAATCCAATAAATCCCCTCCCAATACTTATCAGGTATAGAGATGAAGCTCGCAGGATAGTAGTCATGCCACTTGGCTCTATGCGTTTTGAGAAAGGTGTCCAATGATAGCTTCGATGCGGAGTCAATCGTCTTAAGGGCCACATCTATTGCGCTTTCGTCAAAATAGGAATTTGCGATACTTACGTATACAACACCATGGGACTCGCTGAAGTTAACCTCTTTCCAAGCCACGACGCAGGCTCCCTCGGAGATAACAGTGCCGTCTTCCTCCTCTTTAACAAAGGTTTGAATGCTTAACTGTGTTCCTTGTTGATAAAGCTGCAGTGGGGGCGGAGGAAGATACTTTCGAGACAAATTGTGTGGAACGAATTCCAACCTCGGACTCACGCCATGGCGGGGGCGAAATCCCACTGACGCTCCTTCGCTTCCGGTTGAGTTCCATTCAATCATCAGACAATCCATCTGAGCATGGGCAATAGACCGCCATTCGAGCGTTCCTTGATCCGTCGTCATCAATCCCGTTGCTTCTGCATGCCATAAGGACAACCGCATGGTTTCTTCCCTTATCCTGCCTCTAGGCCGGAGCACCATATCACCGATGGGAACACGCGGTACAGACCAATCGATCCCGGAAAGATGATTATGCGCAACAACATCATTCCTTCCTAGTTCCCAAGCTAGATCCTGAGGCGAGTCCTTCAAAATCATAGCCCCAATCATCCCATTTCCGATGAATGCGCCCTCTCCCCATTCCTTTCGTGGACTATGGCAATTATGCTCTTCCGTTCCTTTGTAATAACCTCCATGAAACCTAAGATCTGTCTGTACCAAATCATGTGCGGAAAGAAACGATTCCCAATCTACTTTTGAAATGACTTGTTCCATATCGATCAACCCTTAACCCCAGACATCGTAACCCCTTGAACAAAATATTTTTGCGCGAAAATAAACAGAACAATCGTGGGCAATACGGCTACAGCAGCTCCGGCCATTTGCAGCGCATAATCAGCGCCCGCTTCCGTTTGGAAATACGATAAGCCTACGGTTAGCAGTTGCTTCTTCATGTCCGTTATGAAAACAAAAGGTGAAGCGAAATCGTTCCACGTCCATAAGAAGGTAAACAATACCATCGTAACAAGAGCCGGTTTGGCCAACGGTAAAATAATCCGATAATACACTTTATAATGCGAACACCCATCGACAATGGCCGCTTCAGATATTTCTTTGGGAATACTGATGAAGAATTGTCTGAGCAAGAATAGGAAGAAGACATCAAAAGCCGCAGGTAAAATAATCGCCCAATGCGTGTTATTTAAATGAAGGTACTTATATAACAAGAACCTCGCTACAATGGTCGTATCCGATGGAATCATCATCTTGGCAATCAAGATCATGAAAATGACATTTTTAAATCGAAATTCCAATCTTGCAAAGGCATAAGCCGCCATAGTCACAAGCAGCCCCCTTAACACTAGAACGCCCAACACGACTTTAATGGAGTTAAAATACCAGATGAAATAGGTTTTGTGTTTGAAGATCGTTTCAAAATTGCCCATAAATGGATGGCTGATCAGAAGAGAAGCGGGATGCTGGGTCATTTCTAACGGCGTTTTCAACGCAAATGAAATCATGAAAAGAAACGGAATGATCATCACAATGCCGAGAAGAAGCATCACGTAGGTCATCATCAATTTCGGTTTTAATAATGTACCCATTTTTTTTGCCCCCTCCATTGGATGATTGTAATAACTAATATAATGGCAAACAACAGAATCGCTTGAGCGGAGGCAAAGCTATATTTGTTGTAAGCAAAAGCTTCTTCGTAAATATTTAATGAAATAACACGCGATGAGGTACCTGGACCACCATTCGTCAAGTTACGGATAATCGCATAGTTTTGAAAAGATCCAATAATATTCGTAATCACCAAGAAGAAAGTCGTCGGAGAAATTAACGGCAATGTAACGCTCATAAATTTCTTAAACCGTCCTGCCCCATCGAGTTCCGCTGACTCATACAAATCTTTGGGCACTCCTTGTAACGCCGCTAAGTATACGATTGTCGGGAAAGCCAGTGAATGCCAAACTTCGACGCCAGCAATCGTTGGCAGCGAGGTGTGAATGCCACCCAACCAAAGTGGGGGATGTTCCACGCCTACAGCTACGAGCAATTTATTCACAACGCCATCATACGGATTAAGCAAAATGGAAAACACAATCGCGATCGCCACTACGTTCGTTACATACGGCAGCATAATCAACGTCCGTGCTAATGTTCGCAAATGAAAAGTCGCATTAAATAACATAGAGAGCAGCAATGCTGTAATAATAACGCCTGGTACATAACAAATCATAAACACAAAGCTTCTTCCAAATGAACTTAAGGCAATAGGATCCTTCAAGACTGCGATATAGTTGGAAAGTCCAGCAAAGTGCACGTCCGTTAAACTTTTAAAGCTGTTGTAATCCAGTACGCTGATGACAAATGCGTAAAGGGTGGGCAATAAATAAAAAAGTGCAAATCCTGCCACAAAAGGCGTGACAAACCAGAAAGCAACCTTTTCTTCGTTCGTAATCCGCAGCATGCTCCATTCTCCTCTTTTTAGGAAGGAGGACACCACCATGATGTCCTCCTCCGTCACTTCTCATTTATTTATTGTTTGCTAGCCGCTTGAATCGCTTGGTCTTCTCTTGTTTTAATTGATTTAACAGCTTCATCTACGGTTTTCTGACCGGCAAAGTACAACTCGGATTCTTGCATAATAATATTGCTATACTCACTCATTGCACTACCTAGCAATTTCTCTTGCGTGAAGCCTAATCCATTATCAAGCAAAGCTTTACGAAGATCGTCTGCTGTTACACTGCCTTGTGATTTATCTGCGATATTTTTCAGTACTGCATTCATGTCATCTTTGCTCAAATTTTTCTGAGCAGGGAATTCGCCTCTTTCTTTGTAGCTATTCTCTGCAAAGTAGGATAGGAAATCAAACGCTTCCTTAGGATGAACAGATTTCTTATTAATCCCAAGAGCAGCGGTAACCCCAATGTTGTTATTGCCTTTGCCATCATCAGGTGTAGGAGGTTGAACAACGCCCCATTTCCAGTCACGCGGATATTTCTCGAAATTGTTTAAGGAACCCAAGTACCATGTTCCGATGAATTGCATCGCATATTTGCCTTCTAAGAATCCAAGATTGGACAGTTTCTTCGTCTTAAACTCAATCCATGATGGTTGAATTTTGTGAACAGCACTCAAATCGTTGTACCATTTAAGCGCATCTTTATATGCCGGATCATCATAATTGGACGTTCCGTCTGCTTTATAACCTGGTACATCTTTCTGTCTGGCCTGCATGTATAGGTAGTTATCAAACGTAAGCATGTAGGAGCCTTGAATGCCTTTATCCGGTTTCGTTAATTTTTTGGCCGTCTCAATGTATTGGCTCCATGTCCAGTTTCCTGTAGGGTATGGAACACCTGCTTCATCAAACAGCTTTTTGTTATAAAAGACTGCCCACATCGACAAGTTGTACGGGATATAATAGACTTCGTCTTTGTATTTCGTGAGTGAGTCACCATAAATTTTATCAATATCATAGTTAGCCTGTTTCGCTAAATCTTTCATCGGATACAGGAAGTCTCTGGATGCATACTTGTTCTGATCGATGGGATTCGAAAGGTTAATGATATCTGTCTTATCACCGGAGAGCATGGCGATGTCTATCTTCTTCATTGCCTCGTCTAGTGTTCCTGGTAAAATATTAAGCTCCAGCTTATTCCCGGATTTGGCTTCCCATTGTTTCCTTAATTTATCGTTGGGCTGGCCATCTTCCCACTCCTTCTGACCTGCTGAAGTAATGAACATGGACAATGTTACAGGATCAGCCTTTTTCGGTGCCGTGCTTGCAGAAGCTACCGCTCCTGTTTCTTTCTTCGTAGTGGTAGCGCTACCACATCCGCTCAAAAGGCTTAACCCGACGACCGACGACAAACTTATTAATGCCCAACTTCTCTTGAACCCCTGCATAAAAGCGCCTCCATTATTGTGTATGCCACATGTTTTGTCTTGCTACGAGTTTCATTCTAGGGGGAATACGGATAAAAAAATAGGGGATGGTTTTTGGATTAGGTTTGATCTTTTTGACTGTTATCAATTTCGGTCGGAAGCTCGTTAGAAGTTCCTTTACATGAAAAGAATGCATGATTATTATAGAATCAAAGGAGTGAGTCCGATGAACGATACTTATAAAATGATGATTGTTGACGACGAATTCGAGATTCGGGAAGGGTTAAACTCCTTTTATTGGGAACGCTTTCAATTTCAGGTAACTGGTCTTGCCGCCAACGGCAAGCAAGCGCTCGATCTCATGCAGCGAACGGATGTGGATATCGTCCTTACTGATATTAAGATGCCCGTTATGGACGGCATTGAGCTCAGTAGAGAGATTGCCATGCATTATCCTCATGTCAAAATTGTCATCTTGTCTGGATATAAAGAATTTTCCTACGCCCGTGATGCCCTTCAAGCAGGTGTATCCGAATATTTGTTGAAGCCCGTGGACCTGAAACACCTCAGTGAAAGTATGATGAAGTTAAAGCTTCAATTGGACGCCGAACGGCTATCGTCCCAAAAGCTGCAATCCTATGAAAACCAATTAGCTGGTAGCTTGCCTGCAGCCAGAGATTACTTTTTCCAGTCACTGATTGAGGACACCTTGCCTGAATACCATGAAGCCAAAGAAAAAATGAGCTTATTAGAAATCGAAATGAATGCGACCTATTATTGCTGCGCAGCTCTTAAGCTCGAAACCAAATCGTATCATGACGGTACTTTGCCTGACAATATCATGACGAAAGTTCATACCATCCTAGAGCGTCATCTCGATGCAGGTCAATGTCAGAGCTACACCCTTAGGAAAAAAGCTGGCGAACTAGCCGTCTTCCTGAATCTAAACGCGACATCTGTTCCGCCTCGTCGATCCCTTTCTTTGCTTTTCGAGCAAATCATCGGATCCATTGAACAGGAAACAGCATGCCAATCCATCGTAGGTCTGGGTGAAGTTTATCAGAGCTTCCTCTCTTTCCCTGATTCTTTCAAGCAAGCAAGAAGTGTTATGGAACGCAACATTTTCTGGGAACGTGGCGGATTGTTTCTATGGGAGCCAGCGGATGGGCATCCAGTGGAACGTAAGGAGTATCCCTACCCCTATGAAACCAAATTGCTCGACGCTGTGCTAGAGGGCAATCTAGACAACAGCTTGCTGCATTTTCAACAGTTTTGGAACAGTTGCGGACTAGACTCCGAACGAGATGAGTTCTCCATTGTCCTCAAATACTTGACGCCGCTCTTCACGATGCTGGAGCGAAGACTCGATCTGCATGGCGCATCCTTTGAATCGATGGCAAGTCTCCGAATACCTTTTAGCGAATTTATTGAACGATACCCCACTATGTCTACCTTAAAAATGGCATTAGATCGCTTAATTTCAGACATTACAATGCAAATCAAAAAAATAAACGACGACGTGCAAACGACTTCTCATTCGGCTGTCCAGCAAGTCAAAAAATATATCGAAGAGCATTGCAGTGAAAAGATTACCTTAAACCAAATGGCTGATCTCGTATATCTCAATCCCAGCTATTTCAGTATTCAATTTAAGAGAGAAACAGGCATTAATTTTATCGATTATTTAAAGAATTGTCGGATGGAAAAAGCAAAGGAATTGCTGCGCCGCATCGATCTCAAGGTGTATGAAATCGGTGAATTAGTCGGCTATCTAGACCGCAAATATTTCGCTACGACCTTTAAAAGCCACACCAAATTAACACCGCTCGAGTACCGCCAATCCTTTATCACATACTGAAAGCGGTGCCACCATGGAACGTTTGAAGCTGCTTCTCAAAAGCTTTCTCTATAATCATTCGATTCGTAAAAAACTGCTCTTCTGTTCGGTGCTGCTCACGTTAACGTTAGCTACTGCCTTTTATTGGTTGTCCGAAAGCTTTGTAAGTCGACTTATCGTACAAGAAAAAGCAGAGTATCAAGTCAATGAGTTTAAGCAAACGGCAAATTACTTCAAATTCCTTTTCGCGGATTTGGATGCCAATACGAACAAGCTTGTCAACGAAGCTTCGATTCAAAAAGCAGTCGATGAACCGTTCCCACAGAACGATTTCAGCCAAATTGGGCAACGCGTGCAGACACTGACGAGCGAAATTACTGATACGTTGTTATACCACGATTATATCGACAAAATTATGATTTTAGGTAAAAACAATCTGGTCTATCAGTATGAATATAATGAAGGCGGCAAATACGCAGGGACTGATTTTAATTTTATTCAATGGCTAAATGTAAGTGCAGCTTATCTCTATAAACAGCAGGAGGGTGTTCCGTTTTATTACAATGTCTCGGGCGCACCTCTCACCACTGGCTTCGACGAGAAGGCATTAGCTAACATGCTTGATCATCGCATTGCTTATTACCGTCCAATCCGGCTGGAAAATGAGACGATCGGTACCTTGGTGGTAACCTTTAACATCCCAGAATTCGCTAAAGAGGTATTTAACAGCACGGATGCTGATGAGACGCTACAGTTGCTGACCAATCAACATTTGCCTATTTGGAGCAATAAATCTACTGGCTTGGACAAAGAAATCTTCCCAGCTTCCCAGCAATCTGATGATACTTCCTATAAAATCATTCAAAAAAACGGTAGTAAAGTGTTGGTCACTCATTTTCAACTGTCCTCCTACCCGTTCGAACTTATGAGTGAATTCCCTATCTCTTCGATCTTAACAGGCAAGGGCGGTACACACTCTCTCGTATTCTTTTTCGGATTGGGCACGCTAGTCTTTGTCCTGATCCTGTCGTTTTGGTTTGCTGGAACCTTATCCAAGCCGTTGTTTGAATTATCACAAGGATTATCCGCGGGAATTGGTGCGCTGGACG
Source organism: Paenibacillus plantarum (assembly GCF_013141695.1). Lineage (GTDB taxonomy): Bacteria > Bacillota > Bacilli > Paenibacillales > NBRC-103111 > Paenibacillus_E > Paenibacillus_E plantarum. Next base: position 343,178 of record NZ_WHNY01000067.1, on the reverse strand, counting down.
AACGAGAGCCTCTTGAACCGCGAATCATTCTCCCTAATTATCGTGTGCGATCGAAGCTCATTGCCTATTTTGTCCTGACCACCTTTGTACCCAACTTACTGTTTGTCCTGCTATTGACCTACGTTCATTATGACAATTATCAAAATAAGGTGATGCAGCTTACAGAAAGCACGATACAACAAGTTAAACGGAATATCAATTACAGTTTGAAAAACTATGACAGATTAACCCAGCAGTTAATTTATCATCCAGAAGTCCAACAAACAATGCGTAAATCGGAAACGACTTCGTTACAACCTACTGATAATATGTTGCTCGAGCTTCAATTCGGCAATATCAAACAACGGAAAAGGGAGTTTCTTTCCATGGAACTCTACAACCGGTCCCGTGAGCGGATTTACTCTGGCATGTATGCAGGCACGGTTCCGATTTCGAAGACCGATCCTCGTGTTTTTGAGAAGCTCGATAATAGCTCAGGTGAGTTGCAGCTCATCGGCACCTATCGCAATCTGTACATGACCCCAGTACTCACATTTGCCCGGAAAATTAGCAGTTCTAGCGTATCCAATCTCGGATCTCAGCTAGGGTACTTAATTGTCAATGTGGAACAGGACGTGCTGAATAATATTTTCCGAACGATTCGCATCGGAGATTCTGGTTATTTCTTTCTGATCGATGCAAATGGAACTATTCTGTCCCATGACAACGACGACCTCACGTCACATGTCTTGGAGAAGGAAGACCCCCTCGTAACGGAGATGATGCAGCAGACGAGCGGTTCCTATTTCAAAAACGCGGGCAATAAACGTTATATGGTTTTCTACGATACTGCCTCCTACTTTGGTGTAAAAATGGTCGGCATTGTCCCTTCGGATGAATTGAAGAAAAAGGTGTTCACTCTTGTCTGGTACAGCGCAGCTTTCTTCGTTCTGTTTGGAATCCTGATTATGCTTATCGCAACACTGATCTCTAGTCTAATCAGCAAACCGCTGCGGAAGCTGCAGAACTTGATGCATGAAGTGAATGAGGGTAATTTTGAAGCAAGGATGAATCACAAAGGCCGAGACGAAATTGCGAGTCTAGCCCGCCATTTTAACAATATGATCAAGCGCTTGAACGAGTTAATTACCGAAAACTATCAATCGAAAATTCGCGAGAAGGAGCTCATGTTCCTGGAGAAAGAAGCCCAGCTCCATGCCTTGCAGCAGCAAATTAACCCGCACTTCTTATACAACACGCTGGAGTCGATTAAATGGATGGCCTTCCGACAGGGTGCAGGCGAAATCGTTGAAATGACAACCGCACTGGGGCAATTTTTCCGAGGAAGCATTAGCAAAAAAAGTGGCTTAGTTCGCATGTCTGAAGAGCTGGACCACCTCGAACAGTACTTGCGGATTCAAAAAATTAGAGCAAAAAATCGTTTCATTGTGATTTGGGATGTCTCCGATGAGCTTCAATCTTCCTTAACGGTCAAATTGATTTTGCAACCGATCGTAGAAAACGCCATTGTACATGGCCTGGATACGATAGAGTCAGACGGTTTGCTGATGATCAAGGGGTATCTCGATGGAAGCCACATGCATATCGAAATTCTCGATAATGGCGCGGGGATGAGCATGGAACAATTACAACATTTACGCTTGATCGAAGAGGAGCAACGGGAGACTAACGATTCCGGCATTGGATTGATCAATGTGTTCCAGCGATTGCATTTGTATTTCAACGACAGCTTTACCTGGGATATCGACAGTCAGCTAGGCAGAGGAACACTCGTGCGGCTCCACTTGCCCTTGCTTTCTGAAGATGAAGGGTAATTAACCGTTATACCAAGCAAGCAAACAAACAGCCGCCCCACGATACGTGGGACGGCTGTTTGTGCATGCACTGCTAATCCAATTGACGTACTTGCACGCCTTTATCACGAATGCGCTCCAGCGCATCCTTGCTCGTCATGCGATCCGTAATGACATGTTGAATCTCCGACCAATCCGCAACTTGTGTTAAAGCCTGCATGCCGAATTTACTATGATCAGCGAGCAGATAGGTTTCGTCAGCAATGCTGATCATTTTGCGTTTAATCAACGCTTGCAGCTCATTCGATTCGCTGATGCCGCGCTGCACGTGAACCCCTTTGCATGAAAGGAACAGCTTGTGCGCATGGTACATATCCAAGGATCGCTCCGATAGGGGCCCTACGTAGGATAAAGACTTCGGAGAAAGCAAGCCGCCGGTGGAAATGACTTGAATTTTCTCTTTGCCGCTTACCTCCAAGGCAACTTTCATCGAGTTGGTGATGATGGTAATTGCCATATCGGGAATCATTTTCGCCATATACCAAGCCGTGGTGCTCGCATCGAGAATGATGCGGTCCCCCTCCTGAATATGTGAAACAGCTTCCTTCGCAATGCTATTCTTAAAATCCGCATGAGCCGTCTCCCGCTCCATGAAAGGAACTTCGGTCTGCGCTTCCTTCACACTCACCGCACCGCCATGGCTGCGCATAAGCTTGCCTTCGGCTTCTAAGCGATCCAAGTCACGTCGAATGGTTTCTTCCGTGACCTGACATAGCTCACTTAACTCGGTCACCCGGATGCTTCCTCTTTCATTAACCAATTGAACGATTCTCTGCCATCTTTCTGCTACCAGCATCGTAAACCCCTCATTTCACCGTCGATCGGGAGGCCACATCACAAAACGATGTATACGCCGCCTGCCAACCCGCCTCATCCTGTGGATGATACGTCTTGACTGGGAACGAATTCCGAATCAGCTTCCTGGCTTCGCGCAAATTCGCGATATACCCTAGTGATATCCATTGTACTACAAGGTTTCCTAAGGCACTACCCTCTACCGGCCCCGCCCACACCTCACGCTGTGTAGCGCTCGCTGTGAACTGACAAAGCAGCTCGTTCTGGATGCCCCCACCTACGATGTGAAGTCCGCGGTATGTCTTGCCTGAAAGCTGCTCTGTACGCTCCAAGATGAAGCGATATTTCAGCGCAAGGCTTTCCATAATACAACGTACGATTTCACCATCCGTTTGTGGAACAGCTTGTTCGGTGTCACGACAATATTGCTGGATTTGTTTCGGCATATGTGCTGGGTTAAGGAACATATCGTCATCTGGATCGATGAAGAATTGGAATGGCTTCACGGTTTCCGCTTGTTTCACAAGCTCAGCAAAGCTGGCCGTTTTGCCTTCTTTTTCCCATGCGCGTTTGCATTCCTGAATCAGCCATAGCCCCATGATGTTCTTCAACAAGCGATTCGTGCCGTACACGCCGCCTTCATTCGTGAAGTTCCACGCTAAGGCTTGTTCCGTGAGCACAGGCTTCTCCGTTTCAGTTCCCAGCAACGACCATGTCCCGCAGCTTAGAAAAGCGAAATCATCATCAAGCGCAGGAACTGCGACAACCGCAGATGCGGTATCATGCTCGCCAACGGCGATAACAGGAATAGAAGGAACATCCAGTTCCTCACAAACAGCTGGACTTAGTGATCCAACTCGAGTCCCCGAAGCGACTGGCGGCAAGAAGATGTCTTCTGGAAGACGTAATTGCTCGATCAGTGATGCGTCCCATGTGAAGCTCGTTGCATTAAACAACTGCGTCGTAGTGGCATTCGAGAATTCGCTATGCTTTTCACCTGTTAGGAAGTAGCGAAGTAGGTCTGGAATCATGAGAAACGTCGCCGCGCGGTCGAGTAGCTCTGGATTGTTTTTTTGAAGGGCATAGAGCTGGAAAATGGAGTTGAATTGCAAAAACTGCAGCCCTGTTAGCGCATACAGCTTTTCGCGTCCGACGATATCCATGACTTCACTCATGATGCCGTCCGTATGGTGGTCCCGATAATGGTACGGATTTCCCAACAGCTCACCATTCGCAGCCAACAGTCCGAAATCAACTGCCCAAGAATCAATCGCTAAACTCTCGATATTCGTGTAGCCTAGATACTTGGTTTGTAAAATGCCTTGCTTCAACTCATGAAGCAACCGCAAAATGTCCCAGTGAAGGTGGTTGCCCACCTGCACTGGATCATTGGAGAAGCGGTGAATTTCCTCGATCGTGATCCGGCCCGCTTCAGAATCAAGACGTCCGACGATCGCTCTGCCGCTGCTTGCTCCCAAATCAAAGGCTAGAACTGTCGAAGTGGTACTCACCAGCTTGCACCGCCTTTGCCGCGCGCATTAATTTGCTCGTCGTAGCCGCTTTCTAAGTACGCTTTCATTGGATCAACCGGCACGCCGATTTCTTCACGAACTGCTTGTAACAGAGGTGTTACATCGAATTCAAAAGCTTTACGAACCGCATCCTCAGCACCAAGAACATCTTGATTCGCTTGTGCAGCACGAACTTCTTCAAGGTTAATCAGAAGCGCTTTCGCGTATTGCGTTTGTACGTTAAGTACTGAACGAAGCATCGCTGGGATTTTACGCTCAATGTTATGGCTTTGGTCGATCATGTAGGCAATATTGTCAGATGCTTTACGAATTAGTGGATTCTTGTCGTTCGCTGCATCAATGATTTGATAGAAAATCAGGAACAATTCATATGGATTCACGGATCCAACGATCAGATCATCATCCCCATATTTACGGGAGTTGAAGTGGAAGCCGCCTAGTTTATTCTCATCCAACAAGTACGTCACGATGTGCTCAATGTTCGTTCCTTGCGGGTGATGTCCTGTATCAACAAGCACTTCTGCTTGCGGACCCAATTTGTTCGCCAAATTGAATGCCATACCCCAGTCAGCTAGATCTGTGTGGTAGAAAGCTGGCTCGTAGAACTTGTACTCGATCAACATACGCATGCTTGGTGACATCGCATTGTACATTTCTTTCAGTGACTCATACATCCATGCTTTACGAGCGCGGATATCCACTTGACCTGGGTAGTTGGAACCGTCAGCAAACCACAAGCTAAAAACATCGGAACCAACCTCTTTAGCGATATCCACGCACTCAAGTAAGTGATCCGTCGCTTTACGGCGGATTGCTGGGTTTGAATTCGTTACACTTCCGAAGATGTAATCATCTTCTTGGAAAAGGTTCGGGTTCACCGCACCGATGGAAACGCCTAGATCAGAAGCATGTTGCTTCAGCTTTGCGTAGTCGTCCACTTTGTCCCATGGGATGTGGATGGCAACCGACGGGCAAGCACCCGTCAGCTTGTGCACTTGCGCCGCATCTTCGAATTTCTCGAAGGGATTACGCGGTACGCCTGTTTGTTTATAGACTTTGAAACGTGTTCCTGAGTCTCCGTAACCCCATGAAGGCGTCTCAACTTTCAATGCTTTCAGCTTCGCTTTGACAGCTGCAATATCAATGCCTCTCAGGGCTTGTTGTTCTTCGAATAATGCGTATGCTTTGTCGCTCATCGGTTTTATGGCCTCCTATTAGATGAATTAGCGTGTGAAGGCAGCAGGTACGCCACCGTCAACTGTGATCATGCAACCTGTTGTTTTAGCTGCTTTGGATGAAGCGAAGTACACAATAGCTTCTGCAACGTCTTTCGGGAAAATGTTCACAAGCAACGTTGTTCTCTTACGGTAGTGCTCTTCCAACTGATCCGGTTCGATTCCGTATGCAGCCGCACGCTCGTTGCGCCAGCCGGAGTTCCAAATCGCGGATCCTTGAAGAATGGCATCTGGCAATACGGAGTTCACGCGGATACCGAATTCGCCGCCTTCTGCTGCGATACAACGAGCCAAGTGAATTTCTGCTGCTTTTGCAGTCGAGTATGCGGAAGCATTTTTCCCAGCAAATACGGAGTTTTTGGAGCCGACGAATACCATGCTGCCGCCAACTTTTTGTGTTTTCATGATTTTAAATGCTTCTCTAGCTACAAGGAAATACCCTGTGCTAAGGACGTTCATATTCAGGTTCCACTCTTTAAGCGATGTTTCGTCAAAAGGACTGGAAGTCGCAAGACCTGCGTTGTTCACGATAATATCAATTCCGCCGTAGCTAAGAATGGACTCGCGGAACGCTGCAATAACTTCTTCTTCTTTCGTTACGTCCATGCGAACAGCAATCGCTCTGTTTTCGCCATATTGCTCGTTAAGTTCTGCTGCCAGCTTCTGTGCACCTTCAAGGTTCAAGTCAGCAAGCACAACGTGTGCGCCATCTTTGAGGAATTGACGAGCTGTAACGCTTCCGATTCCGCCCGCGCCGCCAGTGATGAAGGCGATTTGACGGGAGAACTCAGCTTCTGCAGGAGCAAGTGTCAATTTATAAAGTTCAAGTGGCCAGTACTCCACATTGTAGGATTCGTTTTCGCTTAAGGATACGAACGTTCCAAGCGCTGTAGCGCCTCTCATAACGGAGATTGCACGGTGGTAAAGCGCGCCGCTAATTTGTGCCATTGCCCAGCTTTTACCTGTGTTGATCATCCCGATTCCTGGAATAAGGATAACACGTGGAGCCGCTTCGTTGATAACGTCGCCTTCATTTTTGTTACGGTCAAAATAGGCTTTGTATTCTTCTTTGTATGCTTCGATTCCGGCTTTAAGTGCTTCAGTCAAGGAAGCTGCATCACCTGTTGTCGGATTCCAGTCGATATATAGAGGCTTCATTTTCGTATGAACAAGGTGATCCGGGCAAGCTGCTCCAACTTGGGAAAGAACAGCAGCATCGCGGCTATTTACAAATTGAAGTACATCGTCTGCACTGTCAATCGTGAGAATCATTTTCTTCTCGTTGCTTACCGCACCGCGTACGACCGGAAGAACTTGAGCCAATAGTTCGCTGCGAGCTTCTACGCTAAGGGATTCGTATTTGGAGCCGCCATATAGGTTCGCTTCGTTCACGCGAGCTTCGATGAAGCTTGCTGCTTCATTAATGATAGCGATTGTTTTCAAGTAGCTTTCTTCGGACGTTTCGCCCCAAGTTACTAGACCATGTTTCTCCATAAGAACAAGCTCAGCTTTTGGATTGTTGCGAACGCCATCTGCGATCATTTTGGAAAGTGTAAAGCCAGGACGTACATAAGGTACCCATACGAAACGATCGCCATAAATTTCTTTCGCAAGCTCACGTCCATTATGTGCGCAGCAGAGCGAGATAATCGCATCTGGATGCGTGTGGTCGACGTTTTTGAATGGTAAGAAGGCATGTAAAAGTGTCTCAATGGAAGCACGCGGGTGCTTGCTGTCGATCATGCAGTTTGCAAGGTAAGCAACCATTTCTTCATCAGACATTTCATCACGCTCGATCAAAGGACGAATATCTTCCATGCGAAGACCTGTGAAATTCTTTGCTTTCATCGTACCAAGGTCAGAACCGCTGCCTTTAACCCACATCACTTCAACATCGCGACCACGGAAATCTTTCTCGATCGTTTTGTAAGAAGTATTGCCGCCGCCCCAGTTACATACAGCACGATCTGTGCCTAATAAATTAGAACGATAAACAATTTCTTCTACACCTTTCGATACTGCATTCGCTTTTGAAGCTTCCCATAAATTCGCAACCATTTAAGTACCCTCCTAAGTTTTACATCCCATGTGTATGTGTTTGTTTTTGATGGTTTCATCTTAACACATCTTTGTTTGTTTTTGAATAATTATTTTTATGTTTGTTTTATTGAGGAGCAAACACAGATAAATCCGTCTTTAATGTATAAAATGAAGGGATTGGCTAGTTTACAAGGAGGATTCCGGGAGGAAATTGAGGGAAATAGACAAACCTAACTGTGATAATCTGCGAATGTGTGGGTTTTCTTCTGAATTTGATGCGGCGCTCCAGCTGAGCAATAACTGGAAAAACTACAGCTAAATCTGGGGAAATCACCTTTTGTTTCACATTAACTGGATAACCTACAGCTATTTTCAGCTGAAATCGCTGATTCAAGTAAAAAGCTAACTATTAACTACATGTTTTCCATTTAATTTAATTTTTTGAACTAAAACGCTGAATTTAACTACATGTTTTCCATTTATTAGAGAGGGGACCGCTGGGGGCGCCCTTCGGTATCCGTTGAGTAACAAAAAGGTGAGTTGAGGGGAAAGTTTGATATTTGTTGAGTAGCTATGTGTATGGAGGCAAGTTTGATGCTTGTTGAGTAGCTATGTGTATGGAGGCAAGTTCGATGCTTGTTGAGTAGATAGATGTATGGAGGCAAGTTTGATGGTTTGTTGAGTAACTAGTTGTATGGAGGCTAGTTTAGTGCTTGTTGATTAGCTAGATGTATGTAGGCAAGTTTGATGAGTAGCTATGGTGTCGGGGGATGCCCGACGAATAGCTATGACTATATATCATCATCGAACTGCCACTTATCACCGCCACTGACTGAATCTCCAGTCATGTCATCCTGCATGTCGCCGCCGTAATCTCCGTGCTCGTCCTCGGCCACATTTTGCAAATCGAAAGCGTTGATCGTAATGATCGGATAGGTATGATGCGCGGCAATTTGAGCCGCCTGCAATTTCATAAACTTCGGCGAGCCTTCTGTCTCTTCATCATAAACAAGCAAAATGCCGTCAGAGTTTCGTAGGAGGAACTTGTCCCTCTCCTTGAATTGCCAAGGCCCCTCATATTTGGTCTTCGTTACACTGTTCACGTAATTCGCGCGCTGCATAACGCTTGCATAGCAGCCTTTCTTATCATCACTCCACTTCTCTTCCTGCTCTAGAAAAGGAGTAATCACTGCAAGCTTAATTTCTGGATGCGTGCTCTCTCTTAGTTCAAGCACAGCCTCCGCCGCCCATAGCTCCACGCCCCATTGACCACTGACGACAACCCACTCAAGCCCGTCATCTAACAAGGCGATAAGCCGCTTTTGGATTGCTTTTTTGATAATCGGAATGCCTGGATGCTTCAATGAGAAAATACCGAGTTCATTCGCTTTGTACCCAGTAATCAGCACTCGTTTCATATGAACTCACCTCCTTGTTGATCATCCTAACAGGTTAGCATAGTTAGATCGAATTAGGAAGAAGTGCAGACCCCAATCATTTATATGTTAGATTATATGACATATTTGTTAATTTTCGCGCATTAATAACAATTTATTGACTGATTATTTCAAAATAATGATTGAACTTTCTAATTAATTAAGTTATTCTGTTCTCAACACACAAATTTACGTCAACTAACCTAACACAAATAGAGGAGCGGAGAGAAAATGAATATTGCACTCGTTGCGCATGATGTTTACAAAAACTTGCTCGTAGACTTTGTCATTGCTTATAAGCATATTTTCCAAAAGCACCAACTCTATGCTACAGGCACGACAGGAAGAAGAATTAGTGAAGCTGCAAAGCTCGATGTCATTCGCTTGCGCTCAGGCCCCTTTGGCGGAGATCAGCAGATCGGTGCGATGATTGCGATGGATGATATTGATTTGCTTATCTTTTTCCGCGATCCCATCTCTGCATTAGGACATGAACCCGATATTGCAGCACTCCTTCGCCTCTGTGATGTGCAACAGATCCCTCTTGCAACCAATCTTGGAACAGCAGAAATGCTCATTAGAGCTATGGAAAACGGCTTTCTCTCTTGGCGCGAGGAAATACGCAAATATGATTCTCCACGATTGAATGGTACGGATAACAAATAAGACTACCTGAAATTATAGTAGAATCTACTGCCATCTACCTTTCAAAAAAGATATTATTCCTATTAACTAGTCGCTCGACCAAGCCAATCCTCTAAGATTTGCATATCTTACTATCATCTCTCTTGAAAGGATGATAGACATATGGCAAAGATCAAGCAAGGATCCGGCGGCCCCGCTCAGTTCAGACATCGCATGGAGGGTTTGACATCTCTCACACAAAATCATCGACATTCCTTCGGTAATTTGAGTGATATTGTTATTCCTGAGGATGGTAGACACCGCCACACTTTCCAAGGCATTACGACAACTGCTGACGGGCATCGTCATTCCTATTCTGGACGTACTGGCCTCAACATCGGAGTAGGTGTAAACCATTTTCATCGTTTTCAAATCTCAACAAACATTGCAAATGGACATCGCCACATCATTTCTGGAAGAACAACAGGTGTCATTCGACTTGGCGTCGTAGTTGGACACAAATTAATTATTGAGAGCATCGTCCGTCAAAGTGTAAAATAAATGAAAAAAAAGACTACTGAACCCTGTTCAGTAGTCTTTCTATTAATACTTACAGATTTTTAACCAGCCATGGGTACGCCTGACTCCCATTAACCTCGTGAACACCTTCATAAAGATGTACGCCCAGTCGCTCAGACGCTCCCGCCAACGCATACTCTAGCTGCAGGTAGGATACGGCTGTCTCGACGCCATCAACAGGGAAAATCGGATCCTGTCTTCCTGATGCAATGAACAATGGACGTGGAGCAAGCAAACCGATTAATTCAGGAAGTTCCGCGAAGTCGAGCGCGCCAAGTAGATAGTTATCGATACAATGGTGCACGCCCATAATGCTGCGCTTAAATGTATTGGTGAACGCGCACAGGACCGAGGCCTGGATGCGCTCATCTAGTACTGCCGTGTAAGCGGCAAGTAAACCGCCACCCGAGAACCCAAAACAACCGATTCGACTCGCATCTACCTCTTCGCGTGACACGAGGTAATCTAACACTCTTCTCGCTTCCTGCACACGAACACCAGCTAGAGGGATGCCATATAGCAGAAGATGAGAAGCAAGCGTCTGGCAGGAAGAGTTCCCCACTTGTCCATCCTTCTGATCTTCTTCCAATCGCCGATCACCGAAGCCTAGAATTTCAGGGACAACGACGACGAAGCCACGCCTCACCAACTCTAGCGCATAGTTGCCATGAAGATCCCATTCCCCCGTATGCTCAGTACCATCAGCGTTCAAGCCTACGATCTGCCTGCTCCCAAAGCCGTGACCATGCAGGGCAAGTACGGCAGCACGTTTACGAAAATCGCCTTTTGGCAACAACACATACACGGGAACACGAAAGCCCCAGAAAGTACTGATTTCAATTCGTTCTCGGATATGATCCCCAAGCTCGACACGATCAAGAAGAACAGGACGAAGTTCGTCCTGTTCTTCTATGGTCACCGCTAAGGAATCAGCCAAGCGCTTTTTCATATGAGCTTTCGCATGTTCAGCCCATTCCGTACGACTCTGCTCGCGTTTCAATTCGAAAGCGCGGTAGAGCTGTTCCATACTCGCGTTAGGACTCCACATCGGACTCGACCTCCGTCACTGGTTAAAATTTCACTAGTTTATCTACAGCAACTGGTTGCCCCGTACGCAATGAAATATTGCCGGCAATACCAGTGAGAATGGACATCGCTCCATCTACATGAGATGCCGCGCGGTTGAATCGATCGTCGGATGGCTTGTCGAAAATATCCTTCAACAGAACCGGATCGCCACCACCGTGGCCGCCAACGCCTTCTTCGATTTCAACTTGATACGGTGCTGCAAACATCGGGAATACCGTAATCGTTTTCGCCTTCAACGCACCTTCATCCGCTTTATCGCCACCGGAATTCACGTATGATTTCTCAACAACTTTCATTTCAATACGGCCTTTGCTGCCGTTAATGTTCACATTAAAGCCTTCCCACGGCAAGTACGCATTCAAGGAGTACGTTAGAATCGCTTTGTTTTTGTAGCGAACCATGACGCCCATCGTATCTTCAATGGAGATCCCATCACCAAACACGCTCTGATCCCGTTGATAACCATCCTCATGCTCCGCATCCAAATATAGACCTTTCAGATGTGCATTCGTATCCAATTGAAGTGCAAACGGGTCTTCCTTCGCGTATTCATTTCCAGTTGCACGTTGATAGAACTTCGTTTCGCCGCGTTTCTCTGCGTTGGCTTTCCCATAGAACATCAGATCCCCCATGGCAAAAACCGTCTCAGGCTGCGTCCCCAACCAGAAGTTAACCAAGTCAAAGTGATGCGTTGACTTATGCACAAGCAACCCGCCGCCATTGCGTTTATCGCGGTGCCATCTGCGGAAATAGTCTGCGCCATGCTCTGTATTGAGCAACCATTCGAAATGAACGGAGTGGACATCACCAATCGTTCCATCCATAATTAACTCTCGAATTTTCGTATTGTGCGGTGCATAACGGTAGTTAAACGTAACACGAAGCTGGCGGCCCGTACGTTTAATCGCATCCAAAATTTCTTGGCATTTCTCTTCATCAACCGTCATCGGTTTCTCCGAAATGACATCACAGCCTAGTTCCATCGCTTTAATAATATACGTGTGATGGGTACGATCCACTGTTGTTACGATGATCGCATCCGGCTTCTCATTACGGATCATTTCTTCGAATTGATCGGCTTTATACGTAGGAACAGCATGATACTCATACTTGTTAGCAAGTAAGTCATTCGTAAAGTTCATGCGCGTTTGATTAATATCACAAATGGCCACAAGCTCGGAAGTATCTCGGAAATCCTTTACCATGGAGCCATAGAAGAATTCAGCTCGTCCACCAGTACCTACAATCGCATAACGTGTTTTCATCAGTTAATGCCCCTCTCGATTACAAAGTATTTCATCTCTTATAGCAAGATTAATACAATATTTGTTGTGTTTCTATTCAAATATTACCCGATGCCTTTATTTCCTTGCATATATTGCTGTAAAATAGAGAGGCACAACCTAACTTAGAGAGGTGTCTATGTTGTTTCATTACGAGATTGAAAGAATTCGCAGAGATCAGCCCTACACAATGCTAGTGAATCATTTCCATGACCATTACGAAATTTATTATTTACTCAGCGGTAAACGCAATTATTTCATTCAAGACCGCGTCTATGCCATGCAAGAGGGTGATCTAGTATTTATAGATAAACATACGCTCCACAAAACGCTTGATGCCAATGATCGTCCGCACGAGCGCATCTTAATTAATTTCGAAGAACGCTGGCTCGCAATGAAAGATGATGAAACTTATGCGATTGCGCTATCCCCTTTTCATCCAAAGCATTATATCGTCTCCCTTTCCGGCGCAAATCGCACACTCGTTGAGAATCTGCTCTTCAGTTTATTGCGAGAAAAGCAGCAAGAGCAGCTCGGCTGGGAGCTGAATAGCAAAGCCTTACTTACACAATTGCTCATATTCTGCTCGCGACTTATGGACCAGCCCGGGACGCTAGATGAGCATCCACAGGCTTATAATCCGAAGATTTTCGAAATCGTCACCTATATCAATGAACACTTCAGTGAACGACTGACACTCACGCTAATCTCCGAAAAGTTCCATATTAGTCCGAGTTACTTCTGCCGCTCATTCAAGGATACAATTGGCTTCTCGTTCGTCGAGTATTTGAACAACCTGCGCATCCGTGAGGCGCAACGTTTATTAAGGGAAACGAAACTCAAAGTGATCCACATTGCCGAGCAAGCAGGCTTTGACAGTGTCGCTCACTTCGGGCGTGTATTCAAGCAAGTTACGTCCCAGACCCCATTGGAATGCCGGAAGATGATGCATCTGAGTCTGTGATCAATTTGCGATAATCAGTCGGCGTCATCTGTTTAAGCCCTTTGAACGTCTTAATAAAGTAACTCGGACTCTCGAAGCCAGCCTCACTCGCAACATCTATGATTTTGATCCTTGGATCTTCCAGACACTTCATCGCTTTCTCGACTCTATAGAAGTTGAGGTATTCGATGGGTGTCTTTTTGACGATTGCCTTGAAGAAACGGCAGAAATGTCCCTCACTCATCCCGATCAAATCTGCGAGTTCTGAAATCAGAATCCGCTGATTATAATGCTCATGCATAAATAGAAGCGCAGGCTTAATTCTTTCAATTTTGCTTGCTTGCGTTGCGTTTCGAGGCAGATCAGAGGATAGCTCACCATGTGGCAGCAGCTCAGCGAATATCGCGAGCAGATCCGCTTTTATTTTGAGCTCATAACCAAGCGGCTTTCCATCGAATTGCTTAATGATGTCCACGAGCATCAGGCGTACCTGCTGTTCCCACGAGTCCTTGGAACGGAAAATACCCGGTAGAATCAATCGCTGTTCAATCCACGGCTGTATGTATTTACTTTGGATGACATCATAAGCGCTGCTGCTGAGTAGGCGGGAATCAAAGACGATGGCATGAAAATAGGCTGGAAGTTCGTTCGCTGGGTAACAAGCATGTAATTGACCGCTCGGAATGAGCAGCGATTCACCTTGCTGTAGCTCAGTCAAAGACGAACCAATATAGAAGCTTGCGCTTCCTTCCGTCATATAAATAAATTCAATTTCCTCATGCCAGTGGTAGTTGAAGAAAACGTCATTGACTTTCTCAACTTGGTACACACTTAGCGGGAACATGAAATCGCCGTGAATTCGACCTTCATGCAAAGCATCCAAATTCATAGCGTCACACTCCATATATCAAAATTGTTATATATCTGCATCAGCATTTTGCAAGACAATCATAACATAAAGCGGTTACACTTTTTATCAAAGACTCTTACATGTATCAGTATAGTTATACAACTTACACATAAGGAGCTGACTGCATTGAAATTCAGTGATGGCCAATGGATGACCCGTAAGGAATACCAAATCATTAGTCCTGTTGAAGTACATGATGCGTACGCAACTGATCGTTCTCTGACCTTTTTCGGACCGCCTAAACCGATCATGGACCGCGCTGGTGAATTAGATACGTCTTTAATTGAAGTCAAATTATCCTCTCCCTTGAAGGATGTTATTCGTGTTCAAATTTATCATCATAAAGGAAAGAAACAAGTTGGTCCCTACTTTGCGCTGAATACAGATGAGAGCCACTCCCTACAAATAGAGGTAAACAAGATTGAAGCCAGCTTAATCAGCGGCAAACTGCGGGCCAGCATTCGAAGAGATCAACCATGGCATCTAGTATTTGATTACCAGGGACGCAAGCTTACTTCCAGCGGTTTGAAGGGCATCGGATATATAATCTCTGATGACGGAGCTACTTATGTAAGAGATCAGTTAGACCTAGGCGTTGGAGAGAGTGTCTATGGGCTTGGTGAGCGTTTTACTTCCTTTGTCAAAAACGGGCAAAGCGTTGATATCTGGAACCGTGATGGAGGAACGAACTCCGAACAATCATATAAGAACATTCCTTTTTACATCACCAATAAAGGATATGGCGTATTCGTCAATCACCCCGAGAATGTTTCTTTTGAAGTTGCTTCCGAGAAAGTATCCAAGGTTCAGTTCAGTGTAGAAGGCGAATATCTCGACTATTTCCTCATTGGCGGGGCCAATTTGAAGGAAGTACTTGGCAATTATACGACGCTAACTGGAAAACCTGCGTTGCCGCCAGCTTGGACATTCGGACTCTGGCTAACCACTTCGTTTACAACGAATTATGACGAATCCACCGTAACTAGCTTCATTGATGGCATGGCGGAGCGTGAATTACCGTTGCATGTCTTCCATTTCGATTGCTTCTGGATGCGTGAGTTCCATTGGTGCGATTTCGAATGGGATACGCGTATTTTCCCAGAGCCGGAACAAATGCTCCAACGCCTCAAAAGCAAAGGTTTGAAAATCTGCCTGTGGATCAATCCGTATATCGCGCAGCGATCCCCGATGTTTGAAGAGGGCATGCAAAATGGTTACTTACTGCAAAGACCGAACGGGGATGTATGGCAATGGGACATGTGGCAGCCCGGCATGGGCATCGTTGACTTTACGAATCCCGACGCGTGTGAGTGGTATGCAGCGAAGCTAAGAAAGCTTGTTGATATGGGCGTGGATTCCTTCAAGACTGATTTCGGCGAGCGTATTCCAACGGATGTCGTCTATCATGACGGTTCTGATCCTGTCAAAATGCACAATTACTATACCCAGCTGTACAACAAAGTGGTATTCGATGTGCTAGAAGAGAAGCTTGGGAAAGGTGAAGCTGCCTTGTTCGCGCGTTCCGCAACAGCTGGCGGACAGCAATTCCCCGTTCATTGGGGCGGCGATTGCACCGCGACTTACGAATCCATGGCTGAAAGCCTACGAGGCGGCTTGTCCCTTGGACTTTCCGGATTCGGATTCTGGAGTCACGATATCGGTGGATTCGAAAGTACATCCAGCGCTGACCTATATAAACGTTGGGCCGCATTCGGACTGCTGTCCAGCCACAGTCGTCTTCATGGCAGCCGTTCGTATCGTGTCCCGTGGATGTATGATGACGAAGCGGTTGATGTATTGCGCTTTTTCACGAAACTAAAGAGCAGATTAATGCCTTACATGTTCCAAACGGCTGTTGACGCCTCCAGGCTCGGATTACCGCTAATGCGCGCGATGGTGCTGGAATTCGACGATGATCCAACATGTGATCACTTAGATCGTCAATATATGATAGGGGATTCTCTTCTAGTCGCGCCAATATTTGATGAATCGGGCGTAGTGTCCTACTACCTGCCTGCCGGAAATTGGACGCATTTGTTAACTGGGGCTAAAGCCGAAGGCAATCAATGGTACAAGGAGCACCATGATTATATGAGCATCCCGCTCCTCGTGCGACCGAACACACTCTTAGCGATCGGGACGGTTGATGCGAAGCCAGACTACGATTACTTGGCGAATAGTGAATTCCACCTATTTGAGTTGGAAGACGGACATGAAGCCGTGTCCCGTGTGTATCATCCGACAACGAAAGACGAGTTTACACTCATTGCCAAGCGCGATGGCAACGTCATTCAGATCATACCTACAGGCAATTCAGCCCCTTGGAGCCTTGTACTTAGAGGCACAACATCCGTAACTAACGTTGAAAATGGCACCCTTTTAGCGCATGAATACGGCCTGAAAGTCAATGCTATCAACGCAGACTCAGCTATCGTCCTGACGATCTGATAGAACGCG
The DNA here is from genome assembly GCF_013141695.1 of Paenibacillus plantarum. Lineage (GTDB taxonomy): Bacteria > Bacillota > Bacilli > Paenibacillales > NBRC-103111 > Paenibacillus_E > Paenibacillus_E plantarum. The sequence goes on along the minus strand of NZ_WHNY01000067.1, from coordinate 326,402 downwards.
AATAGACTTCCCCTTCACTTCAATGATGAATGTGTAGGGGAAGTTTCGCTTTTCAATCCGTTACCCGGAATTTGAAATTAACTGGAAAATGTACAGCTATTTCGGAGAAATTCCCTCGATTTTTGGATTTAGATGGAAAACATGTAGTTAAATTTGAGGAAATCAGGTCATATTGGCTAAACCCGCTAAATTAGCTGTATAAAATCCATCTAATCGACGTTTTCACAAAATTGATGCGAAAATAACTGTATAAAATCCATTTATTCACTCTACTCTACCCTCTCACCGAACTAAGCCTGCCCCTGCCCCCACCACCACTCCACCTCCACCAACAGCCCGCCGCGAAACCTCCACAAAACAAAAACCCTTCGTGCAAGCTCACGCTCACACAAAGGGTTGTCATTTTAGAAACTGAAGTATTGCTTAGCATTGTTGTAGGAAATACCTTGAACCAACTGTTTCAACAGCTGCTCGTCGTTCGGGAATTCGCCCGCTTCAACCCACTCACCGATCATATTGCAGAGAATGCGACGGAAGTAGTCGTGGCGCGTGTAGGACAAGAAGCTGCGGGAATCCGTAAGCATCCCAACGAAACGTCCTAGCAAACCGAAGTTGCCGAGGGATTTCATTTGGGAGATCATGCCGTCGCGCGTATCATTGAACCACCAAGCGGCACCCAATTGGATTTTGCCAGCGATGCCATCGCCTTGGAAGCTGCCCATCAAGGAAGCAAGAATCTCGTTATCCCGTGCGTTCAAGGAATAGAGAATGGTACGCGGTAAGGAATCTGCTACCGCTAGTGCGGACAATAGTCCCGTTAATGCACCGGCAACAGGGCTATCACCAATGGAGTCGAATCCTGTATCAGGACCTAGCTTAGCGAACGCCTGTCCATTGTTGTTACGGGAAGCGTTGATATGATACTGCATCGCCCAATCCAATTTCTTGTAGATGCCGCCAAGGAAGATCAGTGTGAAGGCTTTGTACTTCTTCTCGTCTTCCAAACTAACTGCTTGACCAGCAAGTCCTGCCGCGAAGATCGCGTCGACTTCTTCTTTGGTTGCTGTTGCAAAAGGCACATAATCCAACGCATGGTCAGACACTTTACAACCGACAGAGTCAAAGAACACAGCGCGGCTTTCTAAACCAGCCAATAAATCATCATACGTGCGGATCGGCGTGCCTACCGCTTTTTCAAGTTGCGCAATCCAAGGAAGGAATGTAGCGCGGTTGATTTCCAGCGCCTTATCGGGACGGTAGGAAGGCAATACTTGCGTATCGAATCCTTCAATCTCTTTAATTAGAATGTGGTATTCCAAGGAATCCACAGGATCGTCTGTCGTACAAATGACCGTGACTTTGGAGTTTGTGATTAGGTCTCTAGCGCGGGATCCACCCTCAGCCAGCTTCGCATTCACTTTTTCCCAAATTACTGGTGCATTCTGCTCATTAATGATATCGTACACACCGAAATAGGTTTGAAGCTCCATGTGAGACCAGTGGTACAACGGATTGCCGATCGCCATAGGAAGCGTGGAAGCCCATGCGACAAAGCGATCATAATCACTAGCTTCACCAGTAATCTTGGACTCGTCGATACCGTTAGCACGCATCATCCGCCATTTGTAGTGGTCACCGTATAACCAAGCTTCGGTGATGTTGTTAAATTGTTTATTTTCATAAATTTCCTTCGGACTTAAGTGGCAGTGATAGTCAATAATCGGCAGTTCTTTGGCATATTCATGAAAAAGATGTACGGCAGTTTCATTGTTAAGTAAGAAATTTTCGTCTAAAAACGTTTTCATAAAGCGATTTCCACCCTTCTCAAGCTGAATGATCTGCCATCTATATTAGCAAAAGATCAGCTTAGAAATCTTGCGATTTCGTGCTTTTATTTCATAAAATATGCATATCTTGACCTCTAGAAGGGTTCATAGCGGCTAAGGGAGCGTATTTCTTACATTTGAATTTGTTTCAATTTCTTCAGGTATCGCTTCTGTAGCACCAGGAACATGACGGGATTTCACATTAATCCCATCCGAAGAAGAAATGCTGATGTGGACAGATCCAGGCAATACATGTGCGCGAATTAAAATCGGCTGATTATAATCGTTTCTAAAACTAAAATCAGGCCCGCCCCAATTCACGGTAGCATCTCTTCCATGCGGTACATAAGGCACTGATCGACTGTGGGTGTACCTTTCAATAATCGTGAGTCCTGCACGGTCAACCGCATTAAATAACGTTGAGGATATTTGACAAATACCGCCGCCGATTCCTTCGGAGAATTCCCCTCTTACAATCACCTTTGCCGACATATACCCCCTGCTCGGTGTTCGCACGCCTACAACGCGATTGAAAGAAAACGTCTCATTCGGCTGCACAACATAATTGTTGATCGCCTGTGTAGCTAGTTTGAGATTCGTTACACGGTGATTATTGCGGGAATTAAAATAGGTAACATAATAGCCTATTGGACGGACTCGAATGCTGGCAAGCAGTTCACTATCCACTTTGGGATACAGGGATTGCAGCGGTAACGCCACATTCATGGGACCTTCTAAATAAAATTGCCCATAGAATTGGTTGATAAAAGCACGTCGATTCAACCGAATGCCTGCACTCTCTTTCACGATGCCCCCACTGTCACTAATTGTAGCGTTAATCGGCTTTCGGTAAATCGATTTGTCAATTTGTTCAGCAAGCCGGTTTAATTTCTGTGTATCTACCAGTGGAATATCCAAGAGGTCGGTCGCAATAGACTCTCGCCTAATCTGAGCCATCTTTTCTCCATTCGAGTTATCCGATAGTTGAAAAGGCAATTCTTTGGGCTGGGCAAGCAGCAACAAGCCCAATAGCCATTCATAGCGCATGAACGCAATTCACCTCCTGCCCATAGTGTAAACAAATGTCAAAATTCCATGCAATGACAGCTCAGATACATTTTGAAAATGGAATTCTACGAACGGTAAAATTTATTTGACAGTCGGCGAGCAGAGCGATAAACTTCAAACAAGACGAAGTGAGAAAACCTCTATCGAGGCCATTCAAAGATGAGCGACCGCTATTCTACCCCACAAAGTGACGCTAACCTTCGAAGCTAATTCCGATTACTTTGTGGGGACCCCAGGAAATTTTATCGCCAATTAGAAAGACGTTTTCGGGAACCGAAAACTTATACTTTCTAATGTGGAAAAAGGAGGATTTTTCTAATGACGTTTGCACACAATCTTGAGAAATATGCGGAGCTGACTGTTCGAGTAGCACTCAACATTCAAGCTGGTCAATCGCTTTGGATTAATGCGCCAATTGGGCACCCCGAATTCGTAAGACTCATCACTCGTAAAGCGTACGAAGCTGGCGCTAAGCATGTACATATTGAATGGCAGGATGAAATCTGCACCCAAATTCGCTATACACACGCGCCCGATGAATCATTCAATGAGTACCCAACTTGGCGTGCGCAAGCACTAACCGAGTTAGCTGAAAGCAATGGTGCCTACTTATGGATTGACGCGGACAACCCCGAGCTGCTGAAGGATGTGGATCCTGCTCGAATCTCAGCGAATGCGAAGGCGGCAGGTCCCCTGCTGGTCAAATGGCGTGAATTCATGTCTTCTTACAAAATGACTTGGTCCATCATCGCTGCCCCTTCCCTGGCCTGGGCACAAAAGGTATTCCCTGATCTCGAAGATCAGGCTGCGGTCACTGCTTTATGGGATGCGATCTTCGAAGCTACCCGCGTAGATCAAGAAAATCCTGTACAAACGTGGCAGGATCACAACGCGACTCTCCGTAGCAAACGGGAACAATTGAATGAGAAGCAGTTCCATAAAATTCATTACCGCGCTCCTGGAACGGAGCTTACAGTGGAACTTCCACCTCAGCACATTTGGCGAGGCGGTTCCGCATCGAACGAAACAGGCGGCTTCGATTTCAACCCGAACATCCCAACGGAAGAAGTGTTCATTTCCCCGAATCGCCTAGGTACGTATGGAACAGTTCGAAGCACGAAGCCGCTTAGCTACCAAGGCAGCTTGATCGACAATTTCTCGATCACCTTCGAGCAAGGCCGCGTCACACATTACACAGCAGAACATGGCTTTGAATCGTTGCAAGCGATGATTGAGATGGACGAAGGCGCACATTATTTAGGCGAAATCGCACTCGTGCCGCATATCTCTCCCATTTCGAACACGAACTTAATCTTCTTCAGTACGCTCTATGATGAAAATGCTTCAAATCATCTGGCCCTCGGCCGCGCCTTCCCGACTTGTATTGAAGGCGGCACGCAGATGACCAAAGAAGAACAGCTGCAAGCAGGACTGAACGACAGCCTCATTCACGTCGACTTTATGATCGGCTCTGCCGAGATGGATATTGACGGTGAACACGCGGATGGCACGTTAGAACCGATCTTCCGTAAGGGGAATTGGGCGTTTTAAATAGAAAGAGGGTATCCCTGAAAGCCATGTAAGTGGCGAGGGATCCCTCTTTTTCTACTTATGTATGATTTGATTTTTAATAAGCTCAATTTGACGAATTCGATTCGTGTCTCTAGCACGCACAATAAAAGTCCAATCCTGATACTGCCAGAGTTCACCTATTTTCAACTCCGACTGCTTACTATATAACCAACCACCGATAGAATCCACATTCTCGTCCTGAATGTCAAGTCCCAATCTAGCATTTAACTCGATGATCAAGGCGTTACCTTCGACGACATAGTGTCCTTCGGCTAACTTATCAATTTCTTGCAGTTCATCTTTATCAAATTCATCACGAATTTCCCCTACGATTTCCTCCAGAATATCTTCAATCGTAATCAATCCGGACGTTCCGCCGTACTCATCCATCAGCAAAGCGATATGTACGTTTTCACGCTGCATCTTTTTGAGCAGAGACTTCACGGGCATTCCTTCGGGAATCGTCATGATCGGTTGAAGTAAACCTTTAAAATTAAAATCAGGGTTCGAGATGTAACTCAAGAAAAATTGCTTCGTATTGACGAATCCGATGATATGATCTTTGCTCTCTTTGGCTACGGGAAAACGCGTGTATTGTTCTTTGATGATAATATTCATGTTCTCTTCAAGTGATTTATCCGCATAGAGACAGATCATATCCGTACGTGGGACCATGATTTCACGCGCCAACAATTCATCGAATGAGAAGATGCGATTCACATATCCGTATTCGGTCTTATTTATTTTTCCACTCTCAAGGCTGTCTGATAAAATAATGCGTATTTCCTCTTCGGAATGAGCTTCTTCGTGTTCGCTTGCTGGCTTAACGCCAAATAGCTTAACGAGTTGTGTCGCAGAGCCATTTAAAATCCAAATGAATGGGTACATAATTTTATAAAAGAAAATAATAAACGGAGCTGTTAGAATTGAAATTGCTTCAGCTTTCTGAATCGCTAACGTTTTGGGAGCTAGTTCACCAAGAACAACATGAATATAGGTAATGGATAAAAAGGCGATACCAAAAGAGAGGATGTGCGACAGTGTTTCACCTACACCAAGCCCATGGAACAAAGGACCGAGGATTTTCTCGACCGTTGGCTCACCTAACCAACCGAGACCTAGCGCGGTAATCGTGATGCCGAGTTGACATGCGGATAAGTAGCCATCCAAATTCGAAGTAACAGTTTGAACAGCTAGTGCATTTTTCTTACCTTCCAATACCATTTGATCTACACGACTTGGACGAATCCGAATAACGGCAAATTCTGTCGCAACAAAAAAAGCGGTAAGTACAATCAGTACTACGATTAAAACCAAATTGATTAACATGGTAACCTACCTTCAATGTTTAGTTTATCTCTTTAAGTTTAACTTTCTTGGCTAAACTTAGCAATTTTAGCAACCCCCATCAATCAAGGAAATGTAATAAGGCTCGGATTGTAGTTATTCAACTACGATCCGAGCCTATTCATTTCGACTTTCTATACCGCCAGGTTCTCTACCCTTACGTTTACTTCCAGAACGCGAAGCCTTGTATCAAATTGAATCAATACCGGGTGTATGCAGAGCAGCGAACACAGCTATGATAGATATAACATCGTCTGATATACGTATGACACCAGATGGCGATTTCACAGACACAAGGATCACCTCCCATTATCGATGCTTTCGAGAATTTGTTTAAACGCATGAAAGTCTTTAATTAAGTAATTAAGCCTCTTTATTAATTGATTAGCGATATCCGAAGTACAAGCAAAACCAATCTCATCAATTAGCTCATCTAATTCACCCGCCAATACGATGAAATCAATATTATCCTTTTCTGTACTTATCTTTATTTTTATGTCATTCGCTAGTGCTTCGCCAAGCTCTCTCATGTGTTTCACTTCAAGATGTTTCGTCATTTTCACCATTGGAGGGGTATAATCCTTGCGAAAATCGATGCCAGGAACTTCCTTCCAAAAGGTATTCCACTCTTGTATTAGTCCCGCTTTGTAAAATAATAATTTAAGGTAGCCGCATAACCAAGATGTGCAACTAGTATTTCTATTCAGACAGCCCACACCGTCTACTAAGTAAGAACAAGCGCGGCAACAAGAACCACCATTTTGAATACACACCTTACAAATATGATCTGCCCCTAAACCGTTCAACTGTCTCATGCCATAATCGATCAGATACTTTCTTGAAGCAATATAGAATTCATCGTCAATTAACACGCATACCAGTTCCTTACTTTCAAATAACTATATATTTGATTTATTGAATATTACACATATACTATAACTGAAAAGTATTCAATAACGCAAAGGATTTTAAAACTTGCTTCCATACATTCCGGTTTATGTTATGATATTCTATATATTCAAATGTTCGAATATTGATAGTAGAGGAGAACGGTATGTATCAAGAAATACAGCATTTTAAAGCCGATTTTTTCAAGGCATTAGCACACCCATTGCGTATAAGAATCCTTGAAGTTTTAGTAGATGGCGATAAAAACGTAAATGAAATACAAACGATATTGGGCAGTGAAGGTTCTGCCGTTTCACAACAGTTAGCCGTGTTAAGAAATAAAAACGTTGTCCGAGGGATCAAAGACGGAACCTCTGTGATCTACTCCCTGACAGATCCTTTAATTAAAGACTTGCTTATTGTTGCCAAGCAAATATTTGATAATCACCTTGTGAATGCGATTTCCATGTTAGAAAACATAAAGAATCAGTAACTGCTTCTATTTTCACAAAAAGGAGTGAATCGGGTCCATTGTTCTCGATTTATCTCCTTTTTTTATTGTTATTTCCTAGCAGAAATATCAAATTGACACCCCTATGTTTTAGATATATGATTTTATATATATTCAAATAATCAAATATTTAAGTTGGTGGGATTCGATATGAAACTTTCTTTTAGAGGCAGATTCCAAGGTTACAATAGAAAAAAATTTCAAAAGGACTTGGTTTCAGGTCTGATTGTCGGAATTGTCGCCATTCCATTAGGAATGGCGTTTGCAATTGCTTCAGGCGTAAAGCCTGAGTACGGGTTATACACGACTTTTGTAGCGGGCATCCTCATTTCGTTATTCGGTGGTTCCAAGTTCCAAATTGGCGGTCCGACAGGCGCATTTATCCCCATCCTCTTCGCGATCGTCATGCAATATGGGTACGAAAACTTGCTTATCGCAGGTTTTATGGCTGGCGTTATTTTGCTATTCATGGGAATTTTTAAATTAGGCGGGGTCATCAAATTTATTCCACGTCCTGTCACGATCGGCTTTACCACAGGAATTGCCGTTACCATCTTCACTGGACAAATCGCCAATTTTCTTGGCCTGCATGATCTGCAAAAACACCAAGAATTTCTTTCCAATATGAAGGAACTAGGCATTCACATTTCTACAATCAATCTGTACAGCATTCTGACTGCTGTAATTTGTCTGATCCTTATCCTACTCACACCACGCGTGTCCTCTAAAATTCCTGGCTCCTTAGTGGGATTGTTGCTTTCAGCGGTTGTCGCATCCCTCTTCTATCCTGACAAGGTTGCAACCATCGGGTCAACCTATGGCGCAATTCCGAATAGCTTGCCAAGTGTACACTTCCCTGAACTAACCATGGAACGTATCCAATTGCTAATAAAGCCCGCGCTTATCATCGCGATGTTAGGCGGGATTGAATCCTTGCTCTCTGCTGTCGTTGCTGACGGGATGTCAAGAACAAGGCATAACAGCAACAGGGAATTGATTGGTCAAGGTATCGCCAATATGATAACGCCGTTGTTTGGCGGCATACCTGCAACCGGGGCTATTGCCCGAACAGCAACCAATATAAAGAGCGGTGCAGAATCTCCTTTCTCCGGCATCTTCCACGGCATTGTCGTGCTGCTGGTCTTGCTCTTATTCGCTCCCTTTGCTTCAAGCATTCCACTTGCAAGTATGGCCCCGATCTTAATGGTCGTTGCTTGGAATATGAGTGAACGCAAAGAGTTCGCTCACGTCTTAAAAACCAAAACGGCAGATTCAGTCGTTTTGCTTATTACCTTTCTTCTTACTGTGTTTACGGATCTGACAACCGCAGTAGAAGTTGGGTTACTGCTGTCTGTTATTATATTTGTCAAACATATGAGTGGCTTACTTAGTACTGCTAAGGTTTTGCCCAATCCATCTGATAAGCATGAACATGTAGCCGCACATATCGTTACTGAGCAGCATAATTGCCCTCAAATTAGTATCTATACCGTGGAAGGCGCGTTATTCTTTGGGGTTGCAAATGCGTTTGAGAAATCCATTATGGATGAAATCCATACCAACCCCAAATTATTATTGTTGAAAATGAGGAATGTTCCCTATATGGACACAACAGGAGCAGCCCATTTATCACGGATTATTAAACACTTTAGCCATCATTCCTGCAACGTCATCATTTCCGAATTACCAAAGCAACCTCGGCACATGTTGAAAAAAACAGGTTTGGACGCAACCATTGGACAGAAAAACTTTTTCGATAACACAGGCGATGCCGTTAACTTTGCATTAACGAAACTTAACCTCTCTCAATGTCTAGGGTGCAAACACTATGCATTCCGCGAATGCAAACACCTGTCAGACCCTAGAGTGATTAACGTTCGAACACCATTCGATTGAATCGTGGTTTCACCATTAACAAGCTAGGCGCTGTTTAATGGGCCCCGGCTTGTTTTGTTTTTACCTCACATAAAAAAGGAATTAACGAGCGAACAAAGAAAATATAGCTTCATATAGTAAAGAAGAATGGTTACATGTAGATTGGGAATGTTAGTCAAAGGAGCACAGGCTCGAGGATTTATGTCTAGTCATCCAATCAAAAGGAGTTGATCCGATGAGTATCAAACCGAACATCGCGGCTATCAGTGTCAACTTTGATCTTGGGGCAGGCCGCCGAGGTGCGAGCCATGGACCTAAGGCGATTTTTGAAGCAGGATTACTTCAAGAACTACAGCAATTAGCCGATACAGTAGATCATGTTGCTGATCTTCGTCTTGTGAATGACACAGCAACTCACTTAGATACGCAAGTAGATTCAACCAATCTCAATTACTTCGCTGAGGTTATAGCCATTAATACCCAGCTTGCCGAGCAAGTATCTCAGGTTGTCGGCCAAGGTCATTTCCCACTCATTATCGGCGGCGATCATAGCATAGCAATTGGCACAATTGCAGGATTATCCGCTCATTATTCGAACCTAGGGGTCATTTGGATTGATGCTCATTCAGACCTAAATTCACCGGACACAAGCCCATCTGGTAATATACACGGCATGTCGCTTGCGGTCAGTTTGGGTATCGGGCATCCTCTTTTAACGGATATACATGGAACTAACCCCAAAGTAAAGCCGGAAAATATCGTACTCATCGGCGCTCGCTCGTTGGATGAAGGAGAGAAGAAGCTGATTCGTTCGCTAGGTATCAAATGCTTTACCATGTACGATATTGACCGCAAAGGCATGGCTCATGTGATGCAAGAAGCCATTGATTATATTAAAATAAAAACAGATGGCGTTCATCTTAGTTATGATGTAGACTCTGTAGACCCCATCGAGGCACCAGGAACGGGGACTGCTGTCAAAGGAGGACTTCATTTCCGGGAAGCTCATCTCGCTGTGGAAATGCTGCATGAAGCTGGCATCGTGACTTCTGCCGAGTTTGTTGAAGTGAACCCGCTGCTCGATGACAGCAACAAAACCTCCCAGTTGGCTGTCAGCCTAATCAGCTCCTTGTTCGGTGAGCAAATCTTATGAGCGAGACCCAGGAGGTGAATCTCATACCAACGATCAAAGGAGTAACCGCACTTTTTCGAATCTTTGATGAACTAAAAGCCAAGGAATTCTATCTCGATTATTTAGGCTTCACCCTAGGATTTGAGCACCGTTACGAGCCCAATATGCCTCTCTACATGGAAGTTACCCTAGGATCACTCGTTATTCATTTAACGGAGCATTATGGCGACTGCAGTCCAGGGGCGGCGATTCGCGTAGAAATGGAAGACCTTACTGCTTTCCATACTCGCTTACTCGAACAAAAATTCAAATTCTCCCGACCAGGCATTGAAAAAACACCATGGCATACCCGCGAAGTGACTGTCACTGATCCGTTCGGAAACCGAATCATGTTTTATGAGAAAACAGCATAATGAGGCACAAATAACCCCCGCTCTTGTTGATAGAGACGGGGGTATTGTCATGGCACGACTACTGCTTAGTCTGCTGGACGAAGTAATCTATCGCCTGCAATACCTGGCGTTGTCATCTGAATCGGATTCAGAATCTCCTCAATCTCTTCCGTTGTGAGCAGTCCTCTTTCTAAAATCAGCTCTTTCAAGGTAAGACCTGTACGTACCGCCTCTTTAACCAGTTGCGCGGCAACCTCGTAACCTAAATGCGGGTTTAATGCGGTTACAATACCGAAGCTTTGCTCTACGTAATTCTTACACCGTTCGCGATCTGCTTCCAAGCCTTCAATTGCGAAGCGTTCGAATACACTTGCCGCATTTCGTAATATTTTCAGGGACTGCAAGAGATTAAAAGCAAGAACTGGCCCCATCACGTTAAGCTCAAACTGCCCTGCTTCACAGGCCAAACAAATCGTATGATCGTTACCTATAACCTGGAAAGCCACTTGATTCACGACCTCCGGCATGACCGGATTTACTTTCCCAGGCATGATGGACGAACCTGGCTGTCTTGGCGGCAGCTTCAGTTCCCCTAATCCTGCGCGAGGCCCGGAAGCCATCATACGGATATCATTGCATATTTTCGAGAGGTTCACCGCACATACTTTAAGCGATGCAGATAGTTCTGTGTACGCATCCATATTCTGTGTGCCGTCGACTAAATGCTCCGAAATTTCAACTGGGATACCAACTGCTGATTTCAAATGAAACATAACTCGCTCGACGTACTCCGGTTTGGCATTAAGCCCTGTTCCTACGGCTGTAGCTCCCATATTGACGATCAGAAGTCCGCGCATCGCTTGCTTGATTCGTTGGATATCACGCATCAATACACGTGCATAGGCGCCAAACTCCTGCCCCATTCGGATCGGCACGGCATCTTGGAGATGGGTTCTCCCCATTTTGATCACATCATCAAACTCAATTTCTTTCCGTGCGAAAGCGCTTTGTAAGGAAGTTAATGCTTCTATTAATTGCTCCGACAAGCGGTAGGCAGCTATTTTGATCGCTGTTGGAATCACATCATTCGTCGATTGTGACATGTTCACATGATTATTCGGGTTACAATGGAAGTAACTTCCTTTTTCCTCACCTAAAAGCTCTAGGGACCGATTGGCCAGCACTTCGTTCATATTCATATTGATGGAGGTACCAGCTCCGCCTTGAATGGAATCGACGATAAATTCCTCTAAGAGTTTACCGCTACTCACTTCTTCAGCAGCTTGTACTAGGGCTTCACCAATTTTCTTAGGCAGCATATGGGTATCCATATTCGCTTGCGCCGCTGCACGTTTCACTTCCGCCAACGCAGTAATAAGCTCAACATGAATGGTAACACCTGTGATCGGGAAATTTTCAATTGCTCTCATCGTTTGAATGCCATAGTAGGCATGAGAGGGGACTTGCTTTTCTCCTAAAAAGTCTTTCTCGATGCGATAAGTCATTCGATTACCATCCTTTTTCACTTCATATTTCATTCCCAAAGCTTCGATTGAACCCAGAACGACAATAAGTCCACTAACATGGTTATTTTTAGCTTAAAAGTGAGGGATATGCACCGAATAGCTAAGTTTGCAAATCCTCGCCTATTTTTCAATTATATACTCAGGAAGTCATCGTACGCTAATACTAGAATACAATGAAGTACAACCTTGATAAATGTTATGGGGAGGAAAACTTATGCCTACACAAAGCTCGAAGATTATTGAGCAAACAGAGAAATATGGTGCACGTAATTACAATCCGCTGCCGCTGGTGATTTCCAAAGCCGAAGGCGTTTGGGTTGAAAATCCCGAAGGCCAACGATACATGGACATGCTGAGTGCGTATTCCGCTCTGAATCAGGGACATCGTCATCCACATATAATAAACGCATTAGTTGAACAAGCAGGCAAGGTTACTTTGACTTCTAGGGCCTTTCATAGTGAGATCCTTGGGCAGTTCTATGAGAAATTGGCGCTATATACGGGTAAACCCCTGATATTACCTATGAATACGGGGGCAGAAGCGGTTGAAACAGCTGTCAAAGCCGTCCGAAGGTGGGGCTACGATGTGAAAGGGATTCCGGAGAATCAGGCGGAGATTATTGTCTGTGAGGGTAACTTCCACGGTCGTACCGTGACCATCACCTCTTTCTCCTCGTCTCCGGAATACAAACGAGGTTTCGGGCCGTTCACGCCAGGCTTCCGGATGATTCCATACGGCGATGTCGATGCGCTGCGGGAGGCGATTGGGCCGAACACCGCCGGGTTTATTGTGGAGCCCATTCAGGGCGAAGCCGGCATTGTGATCCCGCAGGAAGGGTTTCTGCGGGAAAGCTATGAGCTCTGCAAGGCGAATCAGGTTCTGTTCGTCGCGGACGAAATCCAGACGGGATTCGGCCGCACGGGCCGCCGCTTTGCCAGCGACTGGGAAGGCGTCACGCCGAACCTGTATGTGCTGGGCAAAGCACTTGGCGGCGGTGTTTTTCCGATCTCGGCTGTGGCCGGAGATCGTGAAGTCCTTGAGGTGTTCGAGCCGGGCTCGCACGGCTCGACGTTCGGCGGCAACCCGCTCGGCTGCGCCGTCGGAATTGCTGCACTTGAGGTGTTGGAGCAGGAACAGCTCGCAGAGCGTTCCGATACGCTTGGGGCTTATTTCCTGAAGCGGCTTCAGGAAATCGAGAATCCGCTCATTCAGGAGATTCGCGGCCGCGGCTTATTCATCGGGATCGATTTGACCGTCCCGGCCCGCCCATTCTGCGAAGCATTGAAGGATAAAGGCCTGCTGTGCAAGGAAACACACGAACATATCATCCGTTTGGCGCCTCCCCTGGTCATCACGAAGGATGAGCTGGATTGGGCTTGGCAGCAGCTACACGAAGTGTTGCGCGTAGAGTGAGTTGTCGTTGTGGGCCGTGTAAGTCGATTTTTTCGACTTACACAAGCGTAAATTGGTTTCGCGAGGCCTTTAAGTCGATTTTTTCGACTTACACAGGCGCAGATTGGTTTTGCGAGACCTCTAAGTCGATTTTTTCGACTTACACAGGCGCAGATTAGTTTTGGGAGGCCTCTAAGTCGATTTTTTCGACTTACACAGGCGCAGATTGGTTTTGCGACGTCTCTAAGTCGATTTTTAGGGATTGCACGGAATTGATAGGAATAGAGTGGCTGGTTAGCGTGGTTGGCAGAGGAATACTAGGAAGGAGTAGTTTGTTGGAGTAGGTGGCAGGGAATTTCTAAGTAGAGAGTAGCTTGTTGGAGTGTGAAATGGGATTGCTATGTTAGGTAGAGAGTAGCTTGTTGGAGGTGGATGGTAAGTAGGTGGATAGTGAGTGATAAATTTGGTATTCACATCAGTCTATTTAGTCCGATATCTCCGAACTAAATCGGGAATTCCTTGCTACAAAAGACCAATAGTCCGATTTCACCGACTTATCCCCCCTTTTTTCCCGCCGAAGCGGTATTTAGGGCGATTTAGTTAGGCTATTTCGGACTATTACCATTGTAAGGATGCGAAACGTGAGATTAATTCGGCATTTCCGGACTAACGCGGTGATCATAGGGAAGCCATTCGTCCCGAAGGGTACCTTTCTAGGACCATGAGTCTATTCCTTCACAAACACGAGCTCTCCAAATTGCTGAGGAACATGGAAATTGACGAGCCCTGTAGGCGACCAGGCAGAGTAATGCCGAACGCCATCGCGGTCATCATCGATACGGAAAACATTCCAATGCCAGACCGCTCCGGCATGTGGCACACCTGCCTCATCTAAATCCGCAAATGGAATCCGCACATCATAGACAAGCCAACCGTCATCAATACCCTTCGTGACTTCTGCTTGGAATCCCTCCGCTATCCACGAGGTAACGACATCCTTGTTTCCATCCAGCCTATTATGTATCAACGCATCGAATAAGACGCCACGCGGGCTTATTTCAAACTCGTAGTAGGTCGTGCCACCGCCAAATGGGTCGAGGAACACCTCTACGACGTCTTCCTCATAGAGAGGCTCGTCACGCCGTGTCATCGTCGACACCACATGATCATCCTCACATTCGTATCGAATGTGCAGACTATCTGCAGTCCAGCATGCGCGAAAGCGAGTTTCCAGTCTCGGTGCATCCGCCGACACCACGTCACGCAAGTAACTAACTTGTACATCTTCCCATTTCACACGACTAACTTCATCTGTGTAGCGACAAATATATCTCATCTGTATTCCGCGCTCCCCTACTCTATCAAATCAATTCTTATAGACTATATTAATATCATGTTCCTTGGAAAGGAAGCTCGAAATTTGATCCCTTGCTTCTGACTTCACATCTTTCAACCAGGAAGCTTCCAAACGTTCAATCGCTTCTATACGTAAATCTTCATATTTACCCTTCGCTTTCTCCGTCTCACGCGACCGATTAGAAGCATACAGAAACAGCGTAATACATGCGAGCAACAAGCCGCATAACAGTTTATTCGAAATAAGTAAATCCAATATCATGATGGCGTTACCGCTCGAACGTACGATGACTTGTCGATATAACATATAAATGACGATGAGTAAAATAGCTCCTGTCGCGATCGATAGAATGGGTTGCCTCTTTTTCATATTGTCCCATTTCATCTTACGGTCCTGCAACTCTTTCAACATGACTTCTGTATCTTCACTCACATTTATCTTAGGCCCAAGCACAGCATCTCCCCCTCGTTACCATGCTATGCTTGTCTAGGGCTATTCTTTCCATAAAAAAAAGACCAAGAGCATCACTCTTCACGCCTCGCTGAAGATGCTCTTGATCTTGACCTGTTATTTAGCGGAAAATTTGCAATAATTCCAATTAAAACCGTTTCTTTCCTACAAGAAACTTTTTATTTCCTTTTTTAGCTGCTACCGGTACATGCTTGTAGCTGCGTACCATCTGTGTTTTACAAAGCGGGCAAGTTGGTAAAGCTTCCGTTACGAATTCTTTGCGAACCCAAGCTTTACATTCTGTTGCTTTACATTTCCAAATCTCAATCTGTTCAACTTCCGGTTTCTGTTCTTCCGTTACAATACTCGTTGTTGTAGACATTTCAATTATGTGCTCCCTGCTTCGTAGATTAGACTACTTATTATTATACAGATCGGAACTAATATCAAGTGTTTCCCGTGTTCAAATGTATTTACCAGTGGTAGAATAGACAAAGCGATTGCAATTTAGACACAAAATACAAAGGCAGGAATATCGCATGATCAATTTACTACGTGAATGGAAGCTTCAACTCGAAGGCTATAGCCGAAATATTAAGCTATTTTTCTGGTTTAATTTTGTTTGGAACTTGGGCATTAGCATGTTTGGGCTTGTGTACAACCTCTATGTAAGAAGCTTGGGCTACGAGCAAACGATGGTAGGCAGCATTGTAGGGATGACAGCATTGGCCGCAGCCATCATCCTCATCCCGGCGGGCATCATGAACGATCGCTTCGGTCCGAAGCGCGTCATTTCTTTCGGTCTTATTTTTACAATTGCCGCACTGACCGCACGCTCACTCATTCAACTTCATGAAGGCATGCTGATTTCTGCTTTCTTAGGTGGCATGGCGTTAGCCGTCGTCTCCGCGACGATTCTGCCTTTCATGGCTAATAACTCAACGCCTCAGCAGCGGGTTCATCTCTTTTCCCTCAATATGGCTTTGGTTATGCTGGCCAATGTCATTGGCATTGCAATCGGTGGTGTGCTTTGTGATTTCTTCCAATTCTTAATTGGTTTTGATGAAATACATAGCTTACGTTATACCTTGCTCATTGGAGTTGCCATCGCAGCACTCGGTGTCATTCCCATGTCTCTTTTTGAAAAAAGTGATCTCGAGAAAGAAGAAAATACACCGCACCGGGAATCGTTGAGCTGGAAAGCCACTTGGCGTGAACACAAAACGTCTATTCAAGTCATCGCCATCTTCTGTTTGCTTGGTTTACTCTCTTCACTGGGCGGCGGAATGATTGTTCCCTATCTCAATGTGTATTTTGAGGATCGCTTTGAGGCATCGAAATCCGCAATTGGTATCATCGTTGCCTTAGGACAAGCAGCTACGGGCGTTGCCTTCTTAATTGGGCCCATGATTGCCAAGCGTTATGGTGAAGTGAAATCAGTCGTCTATCTGCAGTTGAGTTCGATTCCTTTTCTGCTCATCACCGCTTTTTCAGCTAACCTTTATTTATCGTCCGGTGGCTATCTCTTCCGCCAGGCACTCATGAACGCAGCCAATCCTTTTTACAATTCGATCAAAATGAGTTATGTCCACCGCTCGCTTCGCGGGCTTGCCTCAAGTTCCGGCGAGGCGGTATTCAACCTCGGTTGGTTTATCGCCTCACCGATTAGTACAGGCCTCGTCTTCCGTTATGGCAGTTATTACGGATATGCATACGCCTTTTGCATCACAGCCGTCGTGTATTCGGTGATTTCATTTTTATTTTATTTTTTCTTTGGCAAGCAGCGTTTTAAAACGCTAGAATAAACCACCGAAAAAAGCTCCTTTCCCTCGTTGACGTAGACGGAGGAAAGGAAATACAATAGAATGAGAGCGCATTCATTACCTACTTCTCAGTGCTCATATGACAAGTAGAATGCCAAGGGGGCCTTACCTATGCGGAAAAAGCTCATCTTTAATGGACAAAGTATCGTCTTAACCTGGTTAATTTCCTATATTGTCATCCTCCTGCTTCCTGTCGTGATTGGTCTTCTACTTTATGTAGAGTCCAACCGTACGTTAAAGGAAGAAATTCAACAAGCAAATGATTCTTTGCTCAAGCAAGTCCGCGAAGTCATGGACAACCAATTCAAAGCAATGGAACAGCTCAATTTTGAGATCACATGGAATGTGAATGTGCAAGAGTTGCTCTATTCGAATAAATATGAAATCTATCCGAAAGATAAACCCTATGATATGTATCAGATTGCAAAGAGTTTGTCTATTTACAAAACCTCTTATCCCTTAATTGATAATTTTTATATTTATTTCAATAAAGATCAATCTGTCATTTTACCAACCACCGTTCGCTCAAGCATATTTGCCTACCAAACCTTGCATATGAGTGATAATTTCCCCTTTACTTCCTGGCAATCGATTATGACACGCAACAATTTCAAAGGATTTATCCCTATGTATCGTATTGGTGACGATAATATCTTGCGGAAAACAGTCGCCTATGTGAGTACATATCCAATGGAACACGATCAGCCTACTGCCACTAACGTGATCATGGTTGATCAAACGCGTATTCTCGGCGCCATTCAGAACATGGAAATCTTCAATAATGGTCATGTACTCATACTCAATGAACAAAATCAAGTTCTCGCTGCTAACTCCTCCAGTACGATGCCTGTCGATTTTCCTTATGGGGACTTGGATAATGGGAAAAATTTTTATTTTAAAAGCAATGATGGTGAGGAATATGAAGTCTTTACTATTCAATCGCCGCGCTCCAAGCTAAAATATATCTCCATCGTGCCTAGTCAAACGTATTGGCAAAAGGCTTCACATGTTCGTAATTTGACCTATTTAAGCATGTTGATCAGCCTATTGGGCGGAGGAATTTTAACCTTCTTTTTCTTACGTAGAAATTACAATCCAGTTCGACGGTTGGTTCATGCCTTTTCTAAGAAACAGATTCCCGATTCCGGCAAAAAATACAATGAGTTTCTGTTCATTCAAGAAGCCTTGGACAGTACGTTAATCGAAATGGCTGATTTCAAAAGCAAAGTGGAGCAGCATCGACATATCGTTCGATCTCATTTCGTCGAAAAGCTATTGCGGGGCAAGCTGGATGGGAAAATCCCAATTGCCGAGGCGCTTACGACATTCGATATGAAGCTGGACCGTAAAGAATTTGCCGTCATGCTATTCGTTATCGATAAGAGTGAGGCCTTTTTCGAACGAATTACGCACACCCCGGATGAAGAGAAGTGGAAACTGCTTCAATTCATTGTAAGCAATGTGGTTGAAGAGTTAGTAGCCCAACGCCACCGCGGCTATGCAACTGAAATTGATGATACACTTGCCTGTCTAGTGAATTTGACGGTGGACGATAGCGAGAGCTCCAAAGAAGAATTGATTCGAATCGCTGACGAGGCGCAATCGTTCCTTGCTTCCACCTATGATATTCATCTGACCATTGCGATCAGTAGCATTTATCCACACATAGCGTCTGTGCCACAAGCTTTCTTGGAAGCTCTCGACGCGATGACCTACAAACTCGTCATGGGCGGTCACGAAATCCTTGCTTATAACGATCTCCATGAACATAAATATTGGTATAATACGAATGGCTATTATTACCCGATGCAGATTGAGCAGCAGTTGCTCAATGCTTTGAAATTCGGGGAGCTTACAGAAGCTAAACAACTACTCAGTGAGATTATGCAGAAAAATTTTGAAGGCGCTGGCATTTCTGTTTCCCTCACCAAGTGTCTCATGATGGGATTAGTCACTACAATCATGAAGAGCATTAATGAAACCGGAGGCATCCAGGAGAGCTTTTTCATTCGTAATCCCAAGCAGCTGGATCGCCTGCTGAACAGTAAAAACGTAGAAGATATGGAATTGCAGTTAGGGGACATGTTCACTCAAATCTGCGCGTTTACAGCAGCCAAACGTGTGCATGCGAACTCGTTGGCCAAACAGAAAGCGCTGCAGCAGCTTGTCGAGCAAGTCAACATGTACATTGAGCATAATTATACCGATGTCAATTTGAATGTGACGATGATCGGCAATCATTTTGACCGGAAAGCGACTTATTTATCTAAGATTTTCAAGGACTACGCAGGTGAAGGATTGTTGGATCGGATCAATAAAGTGAGGATCGAGAAGTCCAAACAGCTGCTCAAAGGGAACGAACAATCCGTTGGAGATGCAGCTTACGGCGTAGGCTTCAATGATATTAACGCTTTTATCCGTGTTTTCAAAAAAGTAGAAGGTATTACACCAGGTAAATATAAAGAAATGCTTGATGAATAAGGCATAGAGGGGTGGCTGCAGGCTGCCCCTTTTGCATTCAAATCGCTATTTTCATCCTAATAAATGGGCTATAAAGCCTTAAATTGTCTTTTTTCATGAAGGAATTGGATAAATTGAAGAACATATCACGATTTTTCAAGAAGCCATTGGAGGTATTCAAGATATTCAATTTGTAAGCGCTATCATATAGTTAGGTCATAGCACAAGCAACCTTGCCGCTAGACTTCCAAAGCTAATATTTGAGGCAAAATGTTTCGTTAGTCTCACAAGCCAGCTTACATTTTGGCGAAAAAGCAACACCCTTTTTCGAAGCCAGATCTTATGGCGAAAAAATTTTAGGAGGTCATTCCATGCAAACAAACAGAAAAAAAATGTTCACTATGTTAGTTACCACATCATTAATGGGAAGCTTAGTTGTTGCCTGTTCCTCCAACTCTTCATCACCTTCCCCGAGTCCCGCTGCTTCTACGGGAACAACGACGACGACAGCACCGAGTGCAGCAGCAGGAGCCGCTGTAACGTATCCGCTTAAAACAGACAAAACCTTAACGTACTGGGGTGAGCTGCCAGGCAACGTAACTGGGGTAAAAGCTACGCATGCCGACATTCCTTTCTTTCAAAATTGGCAAAAGGTCACGGGTGTTCCGCTAAAATTCATAGCGCCACCAACGAACCAAGCGAAACAATCACTGAATGTTCTGTTAGCAACTGGCGATCTGCCAGACATGATCGAATATAACTGGCAAGGGGATTTCCCAGGCGGCCCTGAAAAAGCCATTAAAGATGGATATATTTTGAAATTAAACGATACGATTGATAAATTTGCCCCTAATTTGAAGAAATATCTCAAAGAGCATCCTGATGTAGATAAACAAGTCAAAACAGATAACGGCAGTTACTATATGTTCCCTTTCATCCGCGGCGACGATTATTTACGAGTCTTCCAAGGACCGATTATACGAAAAGATTGGTTGGATGATCTAGGCCTGCCTGTCCCGCAAACCATTGATGAGTGGTATACAACACTGAAAGCGTTCAAAGAGAAAAAAGGAGCTACAGCAGCCTTCTCCGTCGTCAGTGTTCCTAGACCTTTCAATGAATCAGGTGGCGGCGCCTTCGCTGGTGCTTTCGGTGTCGTGCGTGATTTCTACCTTGACAATGGCGCGATTAAATTTGGTCCGGCTGAGAAAGGCTTCAAAGATTATCTCGCTACGCTGCACAAATGGTATGCGGAGGGTTTAATTGATAAGAACTTTGCTACAGCAGATGGTAAAGCTTTGGATGCCAACATGGCTTCTGGTGCAACTGGTGTAACGGTACAGAATGCCGGCGGTGGTATCGGTAAATGGCAGCCACTCATTACGGCTAAGGATCCTAAGGGTGTGCTCATCGGTGCCCCATATCCTGTAATCAACAAAGGCGACGTTCCATTCTACGGTCAAAAAGACCCTGCAAATGCGCCAGGTGGATCTGTTGCGATCACAGCTTCTTCTAAAAATATTGAAACTGCTGCTAAATTGCTTGACTATGGTTATTCGGATGCAGGTCACATGTACTTCAACTTCGGAACAGAAGGCACTTCCTACAAAATGGAAAACAATTATCCGAAGTACACGGATCTCTTGATGAACAACCCGGATAAACTGGCTCCTGCACAAGCGTTGTCCCTCTATATCCGCGGTAACTACAACGGTCCATTTGTCCAAGATAAACGTTATATTGAACAATATTTAGCTTTGCAAACGCAACGTGATGCAGTATCAACTTGGTCCAAAACCGATGTAGATAAGCACAAATTGCCACCGATCACAGCTACACCAGAAGAAAGTACAGAGCTTGCAAAAATCATGACAGATCTCGATACACTCGTGGATGAAATGACATTGAAAATTATTTTAGGCACAGAGCCTGTAGACAGCTTCGACAAATATGTTGAGAAATTCAAAAATGTGAAATTGAGCCGTGCGATTGAAATCAAGAAAGCTTCTCTTGATCGTTTCAACAAAAGATAAGAACTCCCACATGGGGCGAGGAGCACTAGCTCCTCCCTCCATGCCTTTAATATCTGCGGCGAAAGGAGAGATATTATGCGTAAACCAGCGGAGGCTAGCTTTTCCGTTCGCTTTAAACGCGATTTTATTTTGAATAAATATTTATACCTCATGATGGTTCCCGTACTGGCTTACTACTTTACTTTCCATTATGCGCCGATGTATGGAGCCCTAATTGCTTTCAAAGAATACACCCCGATCAAAGGCGTTTTCGGTAGTCCGTGGATTGGGTTTCAGAACTTTCAAGATTTCTTTACCAGCTATTACTTCTGGCGTATCCTGAAAAATACGATCATCATTTCTCTCTATTCGTTATGTTTTGAATTCCCTGCTCCTATTATCTTGGCCATTCTAATTAACGAGCTGACAAATAAGAAATTCCAACGCTTTGTGCAAACGGTTACTTATATGCCTTACTTTATCTCTCTTGTCGTCATTGCCGGGATGATTAAAGATTTCACGAACAATGGCGGACTAATAAATAACTTTATGACTTATTTTGGCGTGAATGATACAGCGATGCTGCAGAAGCCTGAGCTGTTTCGAACCATATATATTTTATCGGAAATTTGGCAAAAAATTGGTTGGGAATCGATTATTTATCTCGCTGCGCTAATGTCGATTGATCAGGAGCAGTACGAAGCTGCCAAAATGGATGGGGCCACACGATTGAAGTCGATTTGGCATATTACCTTGCCAGGTATTCTCCCTACTATTTCAATCATGTTCATTCTGCGTATGGGGAATTTATTAAATGTAGGCTTTGAGAAAATTATTTTGCTCTACAACCCGAGTACCTACGATACAGCTGACGTCATCTCATCCTTTGTCTATAGGAAAGGTTTACAAGAGTTTGGATGGAGCTTTTCTGCCTCCGTTGGCTTGTTCAACTCCGTAATCAATTTAGTTTTACTCATAACAGCCAACAAAATAAGTAAACGAATCAGTGAAAACAGCTTATGGTAGGAAGGAGGAGCTAGGATGAGAATCAGCTTTTCAGATCGAATATTCATCAGCGTTAACCATCTCTTATTGTTGTTATTAGTCATAGTAACCTTATATCCAATGATCTATGTCACCTTCTCTTCCTTCAGCGACGGCGCACAGCTCATCACGCATAAGGGTTTTCTGTATCGACCTCTTGGTTTTAGCTTGGAAGCTTACAAAAGCGTATTTAATAATCCTGCTATTCTCAAAGGCTACCGCAATACGTTGTTTATTCTTGTATTCGGGGTTACAACCAATTTGATTGTCACTGCTTTAGGAGCCTACGTGCTTTCTCGGAAAAATGTGATGTGGAACAAAATTTTTATGTTCATCGTCGTGCTTACTATGTTTTTCAGCGGCGGACTTATTCCCATGTATCTCGTTGTGAAAGGCGTTGGCTTAATTGACTCCTTATGGGCGACCATTTTACCTTTCGCGGTTAACACGTTTAACTTAATCATCATGCGCACAGCCTTTATGGCGGTTCCAGAAAGCCTGGAGGAGTCGGCGAAAATGGATGGTGCCAACCATTTCGTCATTCTATTCCGCATCATTATCCCACTCTCCATGCCCGTGATCGCCGTTATGATCTTGTACTATGCGGTTGAGAAGTGGAACGGCTGGTTCTATGCTTCCATCTTCCTCAAAGATCGTGATCTGTATCCACTGCAGCTCACGCTCAGGGAAATTTTGATCGCGAATAACACCGAGATGATGTCCACTGGTGCGAATCAGGCAGATCAGTTTCAGATCGGGGAAACGATTAAGTATGCCACCATCATGGTTGCCTCTGTACCGATTCTGATCCTCTATCCGTTCGTTCAAAAGTATTTTGTGAAAGGCGTCATGATTGGCGCTGTCAAAGGGTAAATACCACAAACGTCGTCCGCTCCGAATTGGAGGGACGGCTTTTTTTTTGCGCTTAGGCACAGGTAGCAATATTTCACTTGGCTAGGCAGACGCAGAGTCTGCCTTGCAATCAGGACATACATTATAGGGCAGATGAACTTTTATACTTGGTAAGGGGGAATCAATTTGCATATCGATCTTGGTTGCGGTCACCACAAGCATTTGAACTTCTACGGCATTGATCGCGCCCAGCTGCCAGGCGTTGATTTAGTATGCGATATCGATAAGGGCATTCCATTGCCCGACAATTCCGTGGAATTTGTCATGGCTAGTCGGAGTCTTCCCTATGTGACTGATTTGTTCGCTATCCTGTCTGAGCTTTATCGGATTTGTACGCATAAAGCGATTGTATGTATTCTCTCACCTTATGCTCATCATTTCCGTCATGCGTCTAATCCGTATTTGAAGCAAAAATTTGATGAATATACGCCTCGCTATTTAACAAATACCTTTCTTCAACCAGCAGGCAGTCCGATATGCCCCCCGGTGCCTGAGTACCTTGAGCATATAGTTCCATTTGATTACCGCCTCATTCGTATGGAATTCTTTTATGAACCGCCGTATTCAACAACGTTATATGAACAGGATGAATTAGATATGTTGCAATACGTGCAACCTAATCTGATTAGTGAAATTATGTATCATTTCGTTGTCGTGAAGAATGACATGCGAATCGATGATTGGAATCGCATTTGCCAAAAAAAATATGACGAACCCCAATGGACTCCCTCACTTCGACGTCAACAAGCACCTGAATCGGAAGACCGCCCTGAAGAAATCGACATCCCTCCCCTGACGCGCAAGCTTTCTCATACAAGCACAGCTATGAATGAGACTATGAAATCCTCCAAAAAACCATCTCAACCTGCTAAAAAGAAATCAAGCACACATAAGTAAGAATTTTCATCCGCTGATGATCATGTTTTAGGTTCTGGCTCATATCTTAAGACCATCGGCCTATTTTACTTTCCATCACCACACCGTTTGCTCGCTTCTTAGTAAGAACGGTACGAATACTAGGGGGTGACGATCATAGCTCTCGTCGTCAGGGCCACACTCAATGCAACTGGCGCGATTACGTTCACCGGAAATACACTTGGCCTAAGCCGCTCGAATACGGAAGGTGTGCCGGGAACACAAGACAGCATCGGTGCTTTTATCACGACCAATACAGCGCTTAAATATGGGACTTATCCATCAGGAACAACCAGTCTTTATACGCTCAATAACTCCTCCGCCATTTTAAATCTACCTGCTGGCAGTACCATTTTGTATGCGGAGTTGATCTGGGGCGGTACCTATGTGAATGGCACGGTTAACTTAACAGCTTTTATTAACAATGCCGTCACCTTTACCACTCCAGCAGGAACCAGCACCATTACGCCAGACGATGCAACCAAGAATGAATTCGACTTAGGCGGCGGAGCACTCGGATATGTCAGATCCGCTAACGTCACGACGCTCATACAATCAGGGATGGCTGGTACCTATACAACAGGAAATGTCGTTGGAACCATCGTAATTCCTGGTGATTCTACAGCCAATCATGCTGGTTGGACACTCGCTGTCATTTATCAGAACACCAGTTTGCCATTTCGGAATATGTCGCTGCGGGTTGGTGCTGTCCTTGTCCAAGCGACATCTCCGCCAGTCAATACCACAATTACCGGATTCGCCACACCAGTAACGGGTGCTCTAGGCGGCAGAGCCTTATTTAGCGCCCAGGAAGGAGATGCCAATCGAACTGGGGACCAAGCGCTATTCGGCCCGACAACCGCTTCCTTAGTTGCACTATCAGGACCCAACAACTTTGCCGCTAACTTCTTTGCCTCGCAAATCAATAATGACTTAGGGAACCTGAATACTACAGGTACTTTCGGAAGTTCCAATCAAATCAATGGGGCACCTGGTACCAATATTAGCGGCGGACGACAAGGTTGGGATATTACCAACATTGATGTATCTGCACGCCTTATAAACAATCAATCTTCAGCCGTGCTGCAATTAACGACCTCAGGGGACGCGTATGTAGTGAACGGAAATGGGATTCAGGTCGACATTAATGCACCTAAAATTAATGTCACCAAAAGCGCCAATGTTTCGGGATCCGTCCTAGGGGATACCATCACCTATAGTGTTACGACAAGCAACACGGGAACAGCCAGCGCAGCTAGTATTGTTTTGTCCGATGCATTGCCCGCAGGATCCACCTTCGTGGCTGGAAGCGTCACGGTAGCTGGAGTTGCCAAACCCACTTATGATATTACGGCCGGTGCCCCACTTGGCTCGCTTGCTTTCGGTACCTCGATTACCGTAACATACAAAGCTACCGTT
Organism: Paenibacillus plantarum; assembly: GCF_013141695.1. Taxonomy (GTDB): domain Bacteria; phylum Bacillota; class Bacilli; order Paenibacillales; family NBRC-103111; genus Paenibacillus_E; species Paenibacillus_E plantarum. The sequence continues at coordinate 300,480 of NZ_WHNY01000067.1, read as the reverse complement.
ACTAGTATTCCGACACCGCAACAGATCGCGAATATGGCAAATGCCGCTTTTACGTTCCAAAGCGTAGCTGGAGGTTCCGTTATCAGCGGTGTTATTCCGTCGAATACCGTGACTACACCGGTTTATGCGCCAAAAATTGGTATCGTGAAATCCGCCAACACCGCCAATGGCTCTGTGGGAAGTACCGTCACGTACACACTGCAAGTCGCCAATACAGGAAATATCGGAGCCAATGTCACCATCACCGATAATATCCCTCAGGGGACTTCCTATGTTGCGAATAGTTTCAAGGTCAATGGTGTGACTGTCCCTGGTGCGAATCCCGTGACAGGTGTCAACATCGGGACTGTAGCCGCCGGTGGAACATCAACGGTTACCTTCGATATTCTTATTCTCGTACTCCCTTCACCCTCACAAATTATTAATAAAGCGAATAGTACATACACCTTCCAACCGCCAGACGGCCGCACGATTTCTGGCTCTGCAGAATCCAATACACTCACAATTCCCGTTCGATTACCGAGCGTGGGTGCAGTCAAAAGCACGCCCGTTATTGATGCTGTCGTTGGAGATACCTTTACATACAACACTGTGATCACAAATTCAGGGGTAGCGAGCGTTACCAATGTTGTGCTGACAGATACGTTGCCAACTGGCGCCGTATTCGTTCCAGGAAGTGTACTTGTCGGTGGAATTTCGAAGCCAAGCGCTGTTCCAGACGGGGGGATTGGGGTTGGATCGATTGCTGCTGGGAGTTCTGCTACCGTCTCCTTTCAGGTGAATGTCGTTTCATTACCACCCTCAGGACAATTATCTAATCAGGCTGGAGTCTCTTACTCGTCAGGTACCTTTAACGGAACTTCGTTAACCAATACGATTACAACACCTGTTTTTCAACCCCAAGTCTCAATAGCCAAAAGCGTGAACAGAACGAACGTCACAGTAGGTGATACTCTGACCTACACACTGACGGTTAGCAATCAAGGTAATATCGCTGTTCAACCAACGATCGTGGATGCCATATCCGCATCAACTTCGTTTGTAACAGGCAGTGTTACGATAAATGGCGTCTCAAGCCCTGGTTCAAACCCTGCTACGGGCATCGTCGTAGGTTCACTTGCTCCATCCGGAACGACAATAATTACCTTCCAAGTTGTTTTGCAAAACTTGCCATCGCCGCCAAGACTCACGAATCTCGCTTCCGTCAACTACACGTATCAACCACCCGATGGGCGTGTATTGTCTGGAAGTTCCACATCCAACACGACCGACATCCCTGCCTCCGCACCCAATGTATTAGTCAATAAGACCGTGAACCTAACCTATGCAGCTATTGGTGATGTTCTTATTTATTCTCTCGATATCCTTAACAATAGTGTTGTTCAGGTTACCAATGTGGTGATCAATGATGCTCTTCCCACTGGTGTTACTTTCCTACCTGGAAGTGTGACAGTAGATGGCGTTTCCAAACCTGCGGCAGACCCCACAGCTGGCTATACGTTAGGTTCTCTGAATCCTGGCGTCACTTCTCATGTCGTTTTTCGTGGAACTGTCACTTCCGTTCCCAACCCGCCACAGGCTGAAAACCATGCGAGTATCAGCTTCACGTCTGGCGCATTTTCTGGGGCAACCTTTTCGAACACTGTCATCACCTACATCGAACAGCCGATCATTTCCCTCACCAAGACTGCTAGTCAATCCATAGCGGTTATTGGCGACATCGTTGCGTACACGATTGAAGTGCGTAACACCGGAAGTAAAGCGGCTACTGTTACAATTTATGATAATATTCCTGCTGGCAGTTCCTTTCTTGTAAACAGTGTTAGCGTCGATAACGCGCCATTGCCTGGCGTTGACCCTGTAAGCGGCATCCCTATCGGTACCATTTCGGCAGGAGGTACTAGGAATGTCTCCTTTTTGGTGACAGTAGAGTCGCTGCCTAACCCGCAACAATTAGTGGACCAGGGCACAGCTAACTACACATTTACACTCACCGATGGCCGTTCTCTCTCCGGATCAGGGAGCTCCAATACGGTCACGATTCCCGTATCTGCCCCTAACGTTTTGGTGATGGAAACTGTTAATGTGAGCACAGCTATTCAAGGTGACACGGTTAGATACACCGTTATTGTCACCAATCAAGGTGTTGCGAACGTCAACAATGTTATTTTGACCAGCATTGCCGATGTAAGCACTTCATTCATTCCCGGAAGCGTCATCGTAAATGGCGTACCTTCGCCTAACACGAATCCGTCCACCGGTATTCCAATCGGTACCCTGGCTCCCAATGCACCGGTTACCGTGACATTTGAGGTGAAAATCACAATGCCAACGCCACAAATCATTAACCAATCCAGTGTCAGCTTCACATCTGGGACATTCTCAGGATCTTCCTCTTCGAATAATGTTGTTACGCCTGTTATCCAAGCTAATATTACATTGGTCAAATCTGCCAATACGGCGAATGCAACAGTTGGAGATACCGTTGTATACAGTATTTTAGTGACGAATACAGGGAATCTTCAAGCTGACGTCATCGTAACAGATACGATTCCAGCTGGAACCTCGTTCGTTCAGAATAGTGCACTCGTAGATGGGACACCACAGCCAGGTGCTGATCCTGTTGCTGGTATTAATGCTGGAACGATTGCAGCCGGCGGCTCCAAAACAGTTTCCTTCTCGGTTATCATTAACACCCTGCCTAGTCCACAAATAATCAGTAATACGGGAACGGCAAGTTACACATTTATTCCACCGGATGGTCGTATTGTTACACGAACGTCTACCTCCAACACGGTTTCGTTCCCCGTTTCGTCACCAAATGTTTCCGTAGCCAAAAGCACAACATCCACAGCGTTAACAATCGGTGATACGATCACCTACACATCACTCATTACGAATAACGGGATTACCGCAATCAATAATGCATCCTTTTCTGACCAAATCCCAACAGGAGGCACTTTTGTTCCCGGAAGTGTTGTTATCATCGGTGCACCTACGCCTGTCGTGCCTCCGAATCCGGCTTCTGGTGTAACTCTTGGTACGATTAATGCTGGTGCAACCGTTACCGTTTCCTTCAATGTGGTCGTTACTTCATTGCCAAGTCCTGCGCAATTCAGTAACTTCTCGGCAGTCAGTTTTACTTCTGGCGCGTTCTCTAGCACAACCACTTCGAATACCATTACAACACCTATTTATCAACCTATTCTTAGTGTACTCAAAAGTGCCAACAGCACGAATGCCACGGTCGGAGATACCATCGTTTACACCCTCAACGTCTCCAATACAGGAAATTATGCAGCTGATGTGTTCATTACGGATACGATTCCTTCCAATACGACATTCCTTGTGAACAGCGTATTTGTTGGCAATCTGCCATGGCCGGGCGCAGACCCAGCAACAGGTTTTTCCATCGGTACGGTTAATCCTGGGACGACAGTTCCCGTCAGTTTCTCCATCATTATCGATTCACTGCCAAACCCACAACTTTTAACCAATACCGCAACAGCTGCCTATTCGTTTATGCTGCCTGATGGTCGCACATTCAATCGCAGTACGAATTCGAATACGGTCACTATTTCCGTTTCTTCACCTGACGTCATCATTGTCAAAAGCACGACAGTTACAGACGCTGTCGTGAACGATATCATTCCTTATTCGTTCGTCATCACTAACAGTGGTATTGCTCCTATCAATAACGTCGTGTTCTCAGATCCACTGCCTTCTGGGGAAGTGTTCGTCCCTGGAAGTGTCGTCATAACTGGGGCGCCAACACCTCCCGTTCCACCGAATCCAGTGGCAGGAATAGGGCTCGGTACGATTGCAGCGGGAGCTACCGTTACCATTACATTCAATGTGCAGGTCGTTGCTTTGCCAAATCCTGCACAATTGAATAACTATGGAACAGTCAGCTTCACATCAGGTGCTTTCTCGGCGGTTACGTTCTCCAATACCATCACTACACCTGTTTATCAGCCGATTCTTGCTGCTGTGAAGAGCTCTAGCACGACCAACGCAACGATTGGCGATTTGATTATTTACACTATCAACGTAACGAATACGGGGAATTACCCTGCATCTGTCTCCTTGGTCGACACGATTCCGAATGGTACACTGTTCCAAACGAACAGTGTCGTCTTGAATGGCATGACACAACCAGGCGCAGACCCTGCTGTCGGCATACCGTTCACCTCACAGCCTGGAGCTACCGACATCGTTACCTTCGGTGTTGTGATCGTATCTTTACCAAATCCGCAATTGCTAACGAATGTAGCAACGGCCAACTTCACCTTTATTCCACCTGATGGTCGTGTACTTACGGGGACAATCAATTCCAATACCGTGAACATCCCTGTTTCCGCTCCTAACGTCACGGTTGTCAAATCAACAACAGCAACCGATGCTGTTGTTGGCGATGCGATTACTTATTCCGCTACCATCGCGAATAGCGGTATATCTACCGTCAATAACGTTCACTTCTTTGATCAGCTTCCTGCTTTCACTGCGTTCATTCCTGGCAGCGTCACGATCAATGGTGTCGCAGCACCCAATGCAAACCCAACGAACGGCATTGCACTGGGCTCCATTCTGCCTGGCAACATGGTAACGGTCAACTTCAATGTCACCGTAACAGCCTTACCACCTTCCCAGCAATTAGTTAATCAGTCGTCTGTCAGCTTCACAACTGGCTCTTTCGCAGCATCTGCCTTCTCCAACACCGTTATTATTCCGGTTTACCAACCGATTATCTCGGTTCTGAAAAGCGCGAACACAACGAACGCAACAGTAGGCGATACGATCATTTACTCCCTTACGCTTCATAATGCTGGAAATCTTCCTGCTGATGCCATTGTGTTTGACTCTATCCCTACGGGTACCGCCTTTGTTCCCAACAGCGTCATCATCAACGGGGTTACTCAGCCAGGCGCAAACCCAGCAACTGGAATCAACGCGGGTACCATTGCACCAGGCGCTTCGGTCGATGTAAGAATTACGCTGGAGGTAACGGTTGATGCACTGCCATCTCCTCAGCTTCTGTCCAACCAAGCAACAGCGAACTATACGTACTCACCGCCAGATGGTCGTCCGTTATCAGGAACCGTCCTTTCCAATATACTGATTATTCCTGTCTCGGCACCTAATGTAACGGTTGTGAAAAGCACGAATGCCATCGACGCGATTGTTGGCGACACGATTCAGTACACGATCATTGTCACCAATAGCGGTATTGAAGCTGTAAATAACGTCATATTAACAGACCCTATTCCAACAGGAACCGTCTTTATTGCAGGCAGTGTAACCGTGGATGGCGTATCTAAACCAACGCTGAATCCGAGCACAGGGGTTCCAATTGGCACGATTCCTGCCGGTTCTTCTGTGACAGTTATGTTCGAGGTGACGGTCGTATGACGACCGACTCCCACTCTTCGAACCACCTTATCAATCAATCTGTCGTAAGATTCAGTTCAGGCACCTCCACCAGCCATTCTTACTCCAACATCGTAGATACGCCAGTGGTTGGTCCGGTCATTACTGTACTCAAAAAGGCAAACACCCATCTGGCCGTTCTAGGCCAGATCATCACCTATACCTTGACGATCGCCAATAAGGGTAACTTGGATGCACAAGTTACCCTTTTTGACAACATACCTGAAGGTACTGCCTTTATTCCAAACAGCGTCATCGTTGATAATACCCCGTTGCCTATGGCCCGACCTGATCAAGGCATTCCGCTCGGGAAGGTGCAAGTATGCCAAACCATTGAAGTTACCTTTCAAGTCATTGTTCTAGAGGAACCTGCTACCCGACAACTGAAGAATCAAGCAACAACCGTATATTACTTCCATACACCTGGAGGTAGAGATGTTTCAGGTAGCTCGAAGTCCAACACCGTCATCATTCCGTTCAAAGAAACGAAAATAAGGTTCACCAAACGAGCAAACACAACATCCACGTATGTGGGTGACTCCGTAACTTTTTATTTTACGATAACGAATGACGAAGATTGTCCCATACATCATCCTTTTTTCAAAGATGAATTACCAACTGGCGTTGCTTTTGTAACTGGAAGTGTCAAAATAAATGAGGTTAGTTACCCTTCCGCTAATCCGAACGATGGCATTAAACTGGGTGAGATCCCAGCGCATTCCGAAGTTTGCCTTCAATTTCAAGTGACGATTATGCATGCCCCTGCCTCTCATTGCATCATCAATTCAGCCATCCTTACGTATGCTAATGGCGAGCACAAAGGAAAGATCGTTTCGAATTCGATATCACTCCACGTGTACGATCCTGCCCTATCCGTCATTGAATCCGTGCTTGAACCGCAGGCTACTCTTGGGGATACGTTGGCATATACCCTTACAATCACCAATCATGGCAATGTGGCTACAGAAGTTCAGATTTCCGATTTCATTCCTGAAGGCAGTTTCTATGTCGTTGGAAGCCTCACTATTAATGGCGTGCCTTACAGCCAAAAGATACTTCCCAGCTCCGTCCCGATAGGTACGTTGCAGCCTAATACGTCATTTCTTGTGAAATTCCAAGTCACTGTCAATTCGTTTGCTATCTCCTTGGATCAGAGACTGCTGATTGGTCAAACGCATGTATCATTTATTTACCGACTGCCAGACGCTCGCATAGTCTCCAATCAATTGTTATCCAATCTAGTAAGCGTTGAACTCTTACTGCCCATCATGGATATCTTGCTGTCTGCTTCTCCTCATCAAGCCGAACCTGGTACGATTATCCATTATCAAATACTCATAGCCAACACTGGAAATTTGGTTGCGAATCAAGTGTATCTGAATGACTGGATTTCTCAGCTAAATACACTGATTCCCGGTTCACTGCAGATTAATGACGTTCCACTCCAACAAGTGAATGTGAAACAACCGGTATTCCTAGGCAATCTACAGCCTCGTTCAACGATTGAAATCACCTATGACGCTTCCATTATTCATCATTCCAACGTCAGACGCCTCACCCTGCGGGTAGCGGCAACGTATCAATATCAAGTCAATGAACCCGTTCATACGGGGACTGTGTTATCTAATGTTATTGTCATTCGAATTGATCATTCGGAGGAATAATTGAGAGGATGCGGCGGCGGCGGTTGGCGCTTCCAGGGCTGTAAGTCGATTTTTTCGACTTACACGGGCTCGGCACTGCGTGCCCCCCCTAGAACTTCATAACAAACAAAGCCGAGGCTGTAATAGCCTCGGCTTTGTTTGTTAATTTCGATCATTAATCGCTTTGATGATTTCCACAGGGATTTTCGGCTTGCGATCATAGGTTAGCAACCCATTGATTTCCTGTTCAACATCCGTCAATTGCGTATAACAGTAGCCTTGCACAACGCCTGAGTTCAGCAGAGGACGAATGACGGCACGCAGCTTTTGCTCATAATCTTCGTCGTTATCTGCACCGGAGTAGCCCCAGCCTTCCCATTCACTCTTCTTGTAAGCAATCCCGCCAAATTCGGTTACCAGGATCGGCTGATTTTGATAAGGGAACCCTTCTACAAACAAACGCCGATTCGCCGGCATCGCATGAATGGCCTTTTCCTTGGAGCTGTAACGCTCGCTCAGGACTTCTTCCCTCCACTCATAATCATGAATGGCGAATAAATCGGTCGTCACGAGCTCCCATCCATCATTCGAGATAACAGGACGCATCGGATCCAACGATTTGCTCAAATGATACATCGTTAAAGCATGCTGCTGCTGCAGTTTATCGATTTGAATGTTCGGCACACCCCAGCTTTCATTGAGCGGTACCCAAGCAATAATGGACGGGTGATTGTAATCCCGCTCCATCGAAGCGATCCATTCTTTCGTGAATTGACCTACGTATTTATCCGAATACTCATAGGCATTTGCGGCTTCACTCCAAACTACAAGCCCAAGCACATCGCACCAGTAGAGGAATCTTGGATCCTCCAGCTTCTGATGCTTCCGAGCCCCATTGAACCCCATCGCTTTGGTAAGCTCAACATCTTGTTTAATCGCATCGTCGCTCGGCGGTGTTAAGTTTCCATCTGGGAAGTAGCCTTGATCCAGCACCATTTTCAGGAAATAAGGACGATTATTCAAGCACAATTTGCCATCCTCGATCGAAACCTTGCGCATACCAAAGTAACTTCCTACAACATCCTCAACCTCATTATCGACCAGCAGCGTAAAAGTAACATCGTATAAGTTCGGTTTCTCTGGTGTCCACCATCCGCCAAGCCCATGATCATTAAAATCATTCAAACGTATCTTCCGTGCACCTGTCCCGCTTCTAATCCCATACACATCTTCCGAAACTAGCTCGCCTTTAAAAGATATCGCCACCTTCAACTGATACTTGGATGTCGAAAGTGCATCAATACCTTCGATTGCATAGCTGATTTCGATCTGCTTCGCATCGATGTCTGGCGTCATCTTCACCTTATCTAAGTAGGCATGCTCAGAAACAGCTTCCATCCAAACTGTTTGCCAAATCCCAGTAGTTCTTGTGTAAAAAATACTCGCGGAATCCGCTTTCCAATACTGCTTTCCTCTAGGGAGTGTTACGTCTTTGCTAAAATCCACAGCCTTCACAACAAGCTTATTCGTGCCCGCTTGAAGCGCTTCCGTAATATCCGCATGGAATGGCGTATGACCACCTTCATGAGTCGCTACTAGAATGCCGTTCACCCAAACCGATGCTAGGTAATCCACCGCACCAAAATGAAGCAGAATCCGTTTACCGGCAAACGACTGCGGAATTTCGAGCTCGCGGCGGTACCAAACGATATCGTGGAATTCATTACTTCCAATCCCGCTCAATTGACTTTGAAAAGCGAACGGTACTTGAATCGTCTGCGAGAACGATTTTTCGCCTTTATGCCATTTTTGTTTTGTTCCTACGGATTCATCATCAAACTCGAACTGCCATTCTCCATTCAAGTTGATCCAGCTATCTCGTACAAATTGCGGTCTAGGATATTCAACTCTCGGTTGGTTGCTCATTGTAAAGGAAAACCTCCAATTAGATAATTTTTAAGTTAACTAAATAACGTAATAATCCCTAAACTTATTATGCAATCGCCCGAAAACAAAGTCAATACATGTTATTCAATTAACTTTTAAGTTAATCTAATGTTTTACCTAATGGCACTAACCTCACTTCTTACTCCCACTTCACCTTACTCATTACTCATTACTCACTTCTTACTACTCTCTGCTTACTGCTTACTGCTTACTGCTTACTGCTCACTGCTTACTGCTCACTACTTACTTATTAATACTCCCCCCTTCTCACTCCCCCAAAATTTCATCACTATCCACCTCCCCACCCACAAGCACGTTTAACTGGAAAAACTACATCTATTTCAGCGCTTTTCCTTCGAAATTTATGATTAGCTGGAAAACCTACATCTAATTTCCTCCGTTTCCCAGTTTCCAGTAGAAATGAGTAAAATTAGCTACATATAATCCAGTTATTCCTTTAAAATCGTGAAATCCGCAGGATTTAACTGGATATTTTCCAGCTATTTCGCCTTAGCTTTGTTACCAAAAAAAATAGACCCCCACATAGATATTCTCTACGTGAGGGTCCTCAAATCATAAATTAGTCGATGTAGCCGGCCATGCCATTTTTCATCAAGTACTCCATCTCGGCTTCCAGAATCGTGTCCACCGTAAGTTCACTTAGCTTCACGTCTGGACGGCCTAGAATATGATCAATCAGATCATCGCTGTCGATATCTACAGCACCTTTCGAGCCCTGTTCCGCTTTGGCTATATAGGCTTTCTCATGTTTCAAAACTAACTCAATTTGCTTCGGATCTGCCTTCGTCTTGCTGATGATGAATTGTAAAAGCTCCTGCTCATTCACGCTTGCAGTCATTCGTCTCACTCCTATTCAATGTATGCATTCTATTGTACACCATAGATGGACAAAAAGAGACCCACAGCAACGAGCTGCGGGTCTAAAGATTTATATTTTAAAAGGGGGTCGTCTTTTATTATAACCGGCTTACATGTATGGCAGATGTCTACTATATTTCTTTTATATTACAAATTTACATTGATCACGTAAGGAACGATGAAAACTTCGTTATTTTGCTGAAACTGGCCCCAAATTTTGTAGATCCCTTTGGAAGGAAATACAATTTTAAATGCCGCGGTTGGCCCCGAAGTCGCTGCTGGGTCAGCCGGATGCACATGAACAAAATCATTCCCATCCTCACTAATGGCAACAACATGTCCAGCACTCCCAAGATATGGCTGGAGATTCGTTACAGGTGTTTTGGCAGCTCCCTGCTTGAACGTGAACACCATGTCCAGCTCCATGCCTGCCATGAGATGATCGAAGGCTAGGGTGACTTCCTTGTCACCAACCTGTTTCGTTAAGCTTTTATCCGGCTGCAACTTAACAGCCTTCGGCGCCTTTCCGTTAATGGTCAACCAATGGGACTGCACACTTTCCCCTAAGCCCGTTGGCGTGAAATCCGCAATTAGCTGATAGTAACCTCCTGCTGGGAACGACGTTTGGACATCAAATCGCCCCGCGCCTGCATAGGTGGGATGCAAGTGTTCGAAGTAGGACAAATCCTTACTTACCACAATAAGGTGCATAAGTTTTTCGTGCATGACATCGAATTTCTCGATGGGGCGATTCCATTTATTTTGAACCAGAATCGTAATGTCGGATAATTCTTTCGGTAAATAATTCGGTGAATCCACCGAAAAATGAGCAATCGCATCGCTCGTATGTTGATGTGTAACGGATGACGATGACATCGTCATGCCCGACATGCTCGACATATCGGACATATCAATCGTCGTGGTGGCTGACGAACCGCAAGCGGATAGGAGTACAACTAAGCAAGTTAATGGCCTTGTCTTTAATTTCATTTGCTTGAGTCGGATGAAACTGGTGCGGCAAGAATACTTAATCCCAACGAGGACAGTGCACACAGGAAGATCGAGCCACTCCAGAGCTCTGGGGACCAGTTCAATGTTTCAAATAATTTCAAATGTGCGAAATATAGCCCCCAGATCAAGACAGGCAGTACAAAGAAGACAGCTTTATACCGCCAATTTGCTGCGTCTCGATCTTTGAACTCTCGAAACAACAGATCACCGATCACACCGCTTATGAGCAATATGATAATCGAGCTAGTGTCTCTAAATCCGTCCAGCACCGCTAGGAATATCGACTCAAATAGAAAAAAGAAAGTAACCGTACCGAACGGCAGTTTCCATCTGCGCAGAACAAACATCAATGGAATCACAAGAATCATCGTCGTAATGAGGAAGTCCACCACAGCTCTTCCAATCGCATCCTCGCCTCTTGCCATCCATAGATTCTGTCGGAACGACCATGCGTACATAAGGAAGAAGGCGAACACCGTAAAGGTTAGCCCTATCGAAGTTAACGCCGGTAACAATTGGCGAAACGTCGGTGCAGTCCCCTTTTCAGCAGCGCTGATCGCACGATAGGGACTTGTCAGAATCATTAAGGCACCCGAAAGCAGCAGAAGATGCGTGGGGCTAAGCAGGGCTTCGATATTTTTTTCAATCCCAAACACCGTATGCCAGTACATATCACCAAGCCCACCTACAAAGAAGAGAATGACGCCAGCAACACCAAGTTTGTAACCGACGGGAATCGCACTGAACCATGAGGTTGATTGCGTCCTGATTTTGTTCGAACGAATCATCATAAAGATCCACACCGCACAAGCCAAATAGCCAGAGTACAGAATCGCGTGCCACGGTGTAAAAAAAGTTTCTACAGCACCATGGTTATGGGCAAAACCATCAATAAACAAACCAATGATAAGCCACATGCCCATGATCATCGTGATCGAATGCTTGGACGTAGTCGTGGTTACTCGTGCCCTACTCGCCTCTATTTGGACAGACACAACAATCAGCTCCTTATGAAAGGGGTAAATTTAATTCCTCAGGGGTACTCCGTCCATCATATAATGCCTGTTGACGCAGCACCACATATAACTCTGCTTTCGTAGAATTATAATACGGTAATACGAACAACACGCCTACGCCAAGTGCTAAGGTACCGAGAAGGAACCATCCAATAAATGATAGATCTAGAACAAACATCCGCCATTTATGGCCTCGCGTCATCTGATTGCTAAGTTGAACGGCTCTTTTACGACCAATTGTTGGATTGTCACCGAGAATATAAGGAACCATGCTATACGCATAGGACTTCACAATGCCTGGAATGATGAGCAATAAATACCATAAGAAATTAAGCAAAGCACTCCAAAACATACCTGCAACAGCGCCCATATATCTGCCTTTTCCAAATACATAGAGCAGGTAATTTAAATCAGCCTCACCCTGGGAAGCTTGTTTAAAATATTGATGCATATTCACCTTGAATGGGGCAAGTACAAAAATGTTGAATGCGGCTGCGAACAATCCAATTACAATCGCAACAATAATGATGAAGATCAGAATAAGTACACCAATACCATCAGAGATATCCCCAAAGTCGGTATGCAGGTTGGATAAGTTCAGGGAGGAGCCATTATCTGAGTTCCACGAGCAGCTAGGAATCCCGCCACTAATAATAGCTAGCAGCAAGCTGACCAGAAATGCCTTCCAATACGTTGTTCGCAGTACTTGTTTCGCTCGATTCTTCAACTCTTTACGCGACCAATGCACGCAATCCCTCCTCAGGTAAAACCATATATACCATCTTATTTTATCTCACATAGTCATAGAACAATACCTTTTTTTTCCAATAACATTCAGTCCTTTGCATACAAAAAAACACGATCCCCTGAGCAGGAACCGTGTCACAAACTTCACCCATAAAAACATCTCATCCAAATATCTTGCTCGTAATTTCCGAATCCTTTGCCAAAAAGTGTTAGACCACCGCGCCCACGTTTCGTATCCTCCGCACTAATTCGAAATACCCAGTACTTCGGATCAATTCGCAGGTCCGTGATGCTAATGTCTGAAAGGCGCTGACCATCCATATACGTGCCACTTTCCGTAATGCGAAGAATCTTCAGCAGCCCGTACTGATTCACGTCCGAGTGCCACCACTCTGGCGTTAGCTTCCCTCTCGTTTTCCCATAATCACCTGGACTAGTCCATCTGCCAAGCACCGTATCATTGAGCGTAAAACAAATATCGGAGGGCCAGTTTTCATTCACTTGAGGAGCTTCCGATCCAATTTCCAACGAAATTTCGATCTCCTTTAAACTGTCATCTTTTAACAAATAATTGGGCACTTTGTACTCGACAAATCCCTTCGCAAACCAGAGAATACCTGCTTCTACCCTCTCCGGATCCATAAAATAGGTCGGATTATCATAGTGGCCAATCATCTTCTCGGTAGTCGCCAGTCCACATGTCGGCCATGCTTCATAATCGGTGTAATGACCAATCGGGACAGACACTTCCTTACATTTGTGCAAGGAGGTTCTTTCTGGCGAGAGCTTGATTTGCAAATAGGACGTGTTCACATAGCAATATTTGTAGGTACCGCCGTTAACTCGCCTCATCTTGCTCCCAACGAGTCCGGCTTGTTCGAGTTTGTTCACATGGCTGCTGACAATTGCATTACTAAGATAAAGCTCGGCAGCAAGTTCCTTAATATGCATTTCCTTGATAAATAGTTTATCTATGATTTTCAGGCGAACTTCACTCGCCAATGCTTCATACACCTGAAGCGACGCAGCATCCGTCTTTAGATACATCGGTTCACACCCTTTAGAATACGCAATTTTATTAATCCTACAAAATTGATGTTGAAGATTAACTCTATTATCGTACATAATAAAGATGAAATCAATAAGCTATGAATTCACGAATAAGCTAATTCTTAATATAAGGAGCGATCGATCATGTCTTTACGTTCACAAATGCTCATCGACAAAAATTTTGTTCTAGCTCAAATTGACCCTCGTCTATATGGATCCTTTATCGAACACTTGGGACGTGCTGTTTATGGTGGTATTTACGAACCAGATCACCCAACTGCGGATGCGAATGGCTTCCGACAAGATACGATTGAAGCTATCCGTACGCTGCAAGTTCCGATTATTCGCTATCCAGGCGGCAACTTTGTTTCTGGTTACAATTGGGAGGATGGCGTCGGGCCTAAGAAAGACCGTAAGCGATTGCTAGAGCTTGCTTGGTGGACAACGGAGACGAATGAAGTCGGTACGAATGAATTCGCTGATTTGGCGAAGTTAGTTGGTTCAGAGGTTATGATGGCGGTTAATCTCGGCACACGCGGCATCGACGATGCCAGAAATCTGATCGAGTATTGTAATCATCCTTCAGGCTCTTACTTTAGTGATCTACGTATTTCACATGGCTATAAGGAACCTCATCGCTTCAAAACCTGGTGCCTGGGCAACGAAATGGATGGACCTTGGCAGATCGGCACGAAGACTGCTGTTGAGTATGGTCGCCTCGCGAATGAAACCGCCAAAGTGATGCGCTGGGTAGATCCTACCATCGAGTTAGTGGCGTGTGGCAGCTCATCAAGCGGTATGAGTACGTTTGCCGATTGGGAGGCTACCGTTCTGGATTTGAGTTATGACAATGTTGACTATCTGTCGCTGCATGCTTATTACAATAATAATAGCAACGATACAGCCAATTTCCTTGCCACATCATTGAATTTAGATCAGTTCATTAGCAGTGTCGCAGCCATTTGTGATTATGTGAAAGCCAAGAAGCGCAGTAAGAAAAAACTCATGCTCTCCTTAGATGAATGGAATGTCTGGCATACGATTGGCTCAAGTCGCGCGGAAGAGCGTTGGCAGATTGCTCCACCCGAATTTGAAGATGTGTATACCCATGAAGATGCACTGGCCGTTGGCTGTTTCCTTATTACGTTACTCAAGCATGCTGATCGTGTCAAAATGGCTTGCATGGCGCAATTGATTAACGTTATTGCACCGATTACGACAGAAACTGGTGGTCCGCTGTGGCTGCAAACGACTTACTATCCATTCCTTCATGCTTCCATCTATGGCCGAGGAACTGTCCTTCATACCGTTAATTCTTCACCCAAATATGATTCCAAAGATTATACTGATGTCCCTTATCTGGAATCGATTTGCGTGTACGACGAGGAGCAAGGTTTTATTACGGTTTTTGCTGTCAATCGCCATCTTTCAGAAGCCATGGAACTGGATCTCGACATCCGCAGCTTCGGCGATGTTAGCTTGATCGAGCACATCGCACTGGAACACGAAGACCTGAAAGCGGTGAACACGAAGGCTAACCCACATCATGTTACCCCGCATCGTGGCGGTCTATCCGTTCTGGACAATGGACACGTCAAAAGCAACCTTGCCAAAGCATCATGGAATGTTATTCGTCTTCAAACCAAACAAGGATAAGCTATGCCTAGATACAATAAACGAGGGTTTCCTGTTTGCCATGGAGGTGGCGGGGAAATCCTCGTTTTCATCTTATATGCGCCATTGACCCCTCTCAGGTTAGGGCATACAATGAAGAGGAATCCCCCTTTGAGAGGAACTTGTATCATGCGAAATAAAGTTATCTGGGTACTTACAGCTCTTCTCGGCTTAGCGGGCTGTGTCGCGTTTTATCAATTCGTTTTGGAAACTGAAAGCAATGTGCCCGTGCAAAATTCACTTGATGCAGTTGCCAAGCTGGATAATCCGCCTGCCGCTGTCCCTTCTTCACGACCTAAGCAGCCAGATATCTTAACCTATTGGGTTAACCAAGAGAAGAAATCCGAGCAAGCAGGACTTACAGAAACCGCAGCAGCCTATCGCAACAGGATCGATCAATATGCTGCTGGACTTCCAACACTTCCTCTGATGACACCTAATTGGCCTAACATACAGACACCTTCAACGAATATGGAACTATATCTCCGCGTTCCGATGTCTGCTCAACCCCTTCAGTCCGTTCAACCCCTTAAACCAACTGAAACAGCTATCCCTGCAACTTCCGCGCTAGCCAAGCACGAGCCTGCATCAGGTGTCTATATCGGCATGCTCGGGGCAGATCGCAGAGTCGGCTACGACGTTACGAAGATTGAAGACATCTACGGCCGCAAGCACGCGCTGTATTTGTCTTATGTAGGATGGCGCAAAGTGCAGACCGACACCAACACTTATTTCCCGGCGCGTACTGCCGAAAGGGTGAAGGAACTTGACGGTGCCCTTCAGATCGGTTGGGAACCTAGGTTTGGGTTAGACGACGTGCAGGATGATGAATATGTTCGCCGTTTCGCACGTGAGGCCAAAGCCTCCGGCATCCCCATTTTTCTGCGTTATGCTTCAGAGATGAACGGAGCTTGGGTGCCATGGCATGGAGAGCCCCAGAAATATATAGAGAAATTCCGTCTGATTCACGACATTATGGCTGAAGAAGCACCTAATGTCGCCATGGTGTGGTCGCCTAACTTCTGGCCGCCCGATACGATCGATAGCTACTATCCAGGTGACGCCTTCGTGGATTGGGTTGGCTTCTCGCTATATAGCACGCCGATTTCAGCAGAAAAAGAGCAGCTAAAGGGTACCGTGATCGATACCTTCGCTCCTCTTTATAAACGATATAGCCATAAACCTATTATGATTTCTGAGGGTGCTGTTGCTCATACCTATTTGCCGACTAACCAAGCCTATTGGAGCTGGGCAGAAAGCCAGTTAGGTTACATGTATGGATTGCTTCCGCGATTATTTCCTCAAGTGAAAGCCATCACTTACTTTAATTTCAGCAAAGCTCAAGCGATTCGAACGAACGGGACTTATGTCTACGACATCGGGGAAAATCCATTTATGGACGGATACTATCAACGGCTGATCGCATCCGATTGGTTTCTAAGTAAGGTAGAACCAGGAGTAGATCCCATTCCATACCGCTATACACCAGTCTTAGACCGTTCTCTTCCTAGTGGTCAACAGACCGTTCTCGTCTATCCCAAGCTTACGAATGAACAAGGTAAACCACCCTTTGCCATCGCGATGTACCAAGGCAATCAATTCCTCGGCGTCAGTTATGAAGCTCCCTGGGAAATTGACATTCAAGTTCAATCAGAATCGGCATCAGAACCTTGGTATGTGGTAGCTTACAATGACCAAATGGAAGTAACTGCTGTCAATTCCGGTGTTGCGCCTATCGCTCAGGCAAATCGTGGTACACCCTAGTTGCCGAAATGATAGGATGGAATAATCCGAATATCCTTATCCAAGTTAGCAAGCATCATGAAATTACGATTGAATGTAAAAATGCGTTTCACCTGGTAGTACGACATGGTCACAGCCGTAAGGGCTTCGCTAAGCGAGAAGCGGAGCTCCGGTCTGTCCATTAACAATCTGCGCGATTCCCCCTCGAATTCAGGTCCGCTTGAGATAACCGCCAATTTGCCTTTACTTACGGCTTTTTCAATCGCCTTCAGAAAATATTCCGCCTGCTCATAGCTGTATTCATTACGAAGCCATTCGTGGAGATCGAATACAATGGAATTCGTCGTCATGTAATTACGTTCAAGATCATGCAAATCTAGAAACATGGAACGTGCTTTGATATATCGTGGGTCTTTAGGGTTCATTAAAGCGGCTAGCGCTGTTTCATCCAGAAAAATGGCATCCTGAATATGTAATTGATTATCCATAGATCAGACCTCCTTAATCCTCTTGTTTGCAAATGCCATCCAAATACAGCAGCGGATTTGCTTCCTTTTGATCCACAGAGATGGGAGTTAATTCGTAAGAGGCGCTTGCCAGGTATTGTGCAATAAGTCCATTAACGATAGCTTCTACAGTTGTATGCTGCAGAATAGCGATATCTTTTAGCTGATCAACATAACGCGGGTCGAGATCGATCATGTCTTCATCTTGTTCCACACTTCTTGAAGAAATGAACTCGGATGCGGTAGACTTCGCTTTTTCGAATTGATTATGAATGAAGCGTTTGTAATTGTTCGCCATCGTGATTCACTCCTTATCCAATAACTTGTATACAATTCGTCGAATTTCGTCGATTTTAGGGGGTGTGTCTATTCCTTGACTCCTTACAGTGTCCCTCGTTGTTCTTTCCCTGAACGTCGAAAAAGGCAACCAACCCACGAGGTTAGCTGCCTTCTCACACGCTTCTATTAGCTAAGCCGAATGCCGAAATACGTCAACAACGCTTCTTTATACGCTTCATCTGTCTGTGGGGTATAGGTTTTGACGTCTGTAGCACTGAATATTCGGAACTCCTTGTCAGCAAGTGTATGCCGTCCCTCGGGTGTGCGTATCGCAACAATCGGGGATTTGTTGAAAACTGAATCTGGGGCCTTCTCACACCAGAAACTCGCAAATAAATAGTCTTTCGGCAGCTGAGGCTCCTCTGTGAAAGAGTAGATGCGTTGCCAAGCCTTATGTTTCTGCTCACAAAGCACCCAACCATCATAAGGATCCCTCTCGAGGCGGTAGTTCTCATCACCTTGCTGCTGGACAAGACCTTCGATGAAAGAAATGGGTCTACGGGGGACAATCCCGCCAACACCAACATCGCAGAGGTAGTGAGCGCCTTCGGCTTCTACCTTCAAGACATGATGACGCCTTTTGGGCGGTACATTCGTCTCATCACGCCAAAATCTGGCGACCAAATCCGTCACCGTATAGCCAAGTTCACGAAGCAGCCAACCGAATAAGGCGTTGGTTTCAAAACAATACCCGCCACGCTGGCGTATAACAATCTTCTGATATAGATCCTGCGGATCAAGCGATAACGCTCTCCCTGCGAGAATGTCTAAATTCTCATAGGGAACCGTGTGCAGATGGCATTCCTGCAGATCAGCTAATGACTTTGCGCTGCCATCGAGCGAACCATGAAAACCGATGCGTTCCAAATACTTCTCAATTTGACTGTTTGTATGCGTCAAGGGGAAGACACCTTCCTTAAGTGAGATACTCGTTACGATGTTAAGGCAAAACATTACCCTTGCATGTGGATGCGGCTGGAGAGCTCTTGGGCATCCAACTCACGCATCGAGAGCCTAGCTCCTATTGATCGAAAACTGCCGATCACATCCTCATAGCCGCGCTCGATGTGCTCAACACCTGTTATACATGTGCTGCCCTCCGCGGTGAAACCCGCCATCAGCAAGCAAATGCCTGCACGCACATCTGTGGCATGCACCCAACCGCCTCGCAAGGGGAGGCCGCCGCGAATAAACGCAGATTCTTGACGAATCTCTATTTCCGCTCCAAGTCGTCTTAACTGTGGAACATGAGCGAACCTTTTTGGATACACACGGTCGGTAACGATACTCTTGCCCTCAGCCTGTAAGAGAAGCGCAGTCATAGGTTGCTGTAAATCGGTGGCGAAGCTTGGATACATGCCTGCGCGAATTCGCGTTGCTTTTAGAGCGCCAGTACCATAAGCAGTAATACTGTTTTCTCCGCATTCCACATGCAGTCCAACTTCCTCCAGCTTAGCTAGACAGGAGCCAAGATGCTCTGGAATGACATCCTTAACGGTTACTTGTCCTCCATTGAGCCCAGCCGCCATCAAGAAAGCTCCGGCGATGAGTCTGTCTGGAATTACTGTGTGGATACCACCATTCAAGTAAGGGACACCTTCAATCCGAATGCGATCCGTCCCTGCCCCATAAATTCGTGCGCCGAGTTGATTCAGGAATCTTGCGGTATCGCACACCTCCGGATCTACAGCCGCGTTGTGCAACTGAGTCCGTCCTTTGGCCAATACAGCCATCATCATCGCATTCATCGTCGCACCCGAGGTAAGGGTATCGAAATAAATGTCTGCTCCCTTCAGCTCTGCTGCTTCGACCTCGTAATAATCGTTGTAGAGCCGCACCTGAGCTCCAAGCGCTTGGAACACCTTGATATGCTGATCCATCGGTCTTGAAACGAAATCGTCACCGCCAGGTAATCCGATTGTGACTTTACCGAATTTGGACAGTAAAGCTCCTACAAAATAATAAGACGCTCGGTAGCTCGATGCTTTGCCCGGATCAATAACTGAGCTGTGAATCCAGCGTGGATCAATGATGACTTGTCCCGCATTCTGTGTGAGTTTAAGGCCGATTTCTCGGCCAATTTCCGTAATAAGACGGACATCATCGATGTGGGGAATACCCTCTAACGCTACGATATTATCCGCCAGACATGCAGCTGCAAGTATGGCAAGAGAACTATTCTTTGCTCCTGGTATGTGTACCGTTCCGTTCAGTGGGCCTGAGTACTCCGCTTGTATATACTTCATGAAGGGATCCCAACTTTCGTTATGACGATTTCAATTCGGATTCGAGCATATAACCGCCGCCGCGCACGGCACTAATGAGAAAGGTGTCTTTTCCGTATTTTTTGCGAACTCGATAGACAAGTGCATTTAGTTCGTCGAGCGTCACATCCGAGTAGCCTTCTGCTCCCGGTGATCGTTCAGGCCAGACCTTGGACTTAATTTCCTCCATGGGAACGAGTCGGTTTGTATGCTCATGCAGCACACGGATCAATAGATATTCTTTCTCGGACATAAGGATTCGCTTGCCATCCACCACACACTCCCGTTTCTCCCAACTTATTTCCAACGGGAGCTTGGGGATTTCTAGCTGCATGGTGATGCTGAGCGGTTCGATTTCAAGGGTTTGATCGGCAAACATATATGAGAAATGGATGACGGTCATCCCTTTAGCAAGCCTAATAATATCAAAATTGTTCAAAGGATATGGCGTGTGCGGCGTTAGCAGTACGCCGTTAAGTTCAGTGCCGTGGCGACTTCCCAAATCATAAAGCACCGCCTTGTCTTGCTCCTTGCGGATGATGATGTGCTTTCGGGAAATAAACGCGTTCGTAAAAGCCAAATCCGGCGTTAACTCATTGGATACACGGCCGACATTTGTTTCTTCCTGGTTTAAATTCACGCAAGTGCCCGCTCGATAGGGCTCACCGCGTACAACGTATAAGCATGCAAAGTTATCCAGTTGTGTCCCCTCCGTTTGCAAATGCAGCTTACCTCACTTCTTGGGAATTACCCCCATTACTCATCGTACCTCAAACTGTACCTGAATAAAACCCCTTCACACTGACGGATCGCTCATTTTTCAGTAACATTTTGAAGATTACCCCTATCTACAAACGATACAAATTCGGATCCAGTGACTGAATAAATGGCGTCCATTCCCCTGTTGTATAGAGCAGGAGTCGGTGCATCGCGCGTGTGCATGCGGTATAAAATAACTTACGTTCGCTCTCTCTGCCGTACACTTGTGAAGATGCATCATAAATCAGTACGGCGTCGAACTCGACACCTTTGGCTAGATAGGCTGGAATGACCATCGTCCCTTTCTCAAAAGTTGATGTTTCCTTCGTAATGAGTCGCAGCGTCCCAGCGCCATGAGACATCAATACTTCATAAGCCTCCTGGCTTTCGGCCGCTGTCTTCGTGATAACGGCAATTGACTCGAAGCCCTCTGCCCTGAGTTCAGCGAGATGCTCTATCATTCGTTCAGCTCTCTCAGCACTGCCGCTAGCCTGAATGAGGTGGGGCTTCTGGTCACTCCGCTCAAAAGGTACGATTTCTTCACTAGGCAACAACGCCTTCGTAAACTCAACAATCTCGCGAGTCGAGCGATAGCTTCGAACAAGACGGATCAGATTGGTTTCATTTTGACCATATAGCTTAATCAGTGGCGAATCCACCTCAGATAGATTGGTTGCTTGCGGGAAGATCGCTTGGCTGAAATCTCCGAGCACGGTCATGCTTGCACGGGGAAATAGCTGCTTGAGGAAGTAGAATTGGAATGGTGAATAATCCTGTCCTTCATCGACAAAGAGATGCCGCACATTCGTGTTCCTCCGAGTCCCCTCTACGAATTCTTTCAAGCACAAGAACGGCGCCGCATCCTCATAAAATAATTCGAGTCTACTCAGCTTTTCCTTCGTTTGCTTGCAAATTTCTGTCCATTGTTCAGGCACCGCAGTCTCGTTCGTCATACTCCGATAAGCGACCTCATCACTGAATAATTGATCGTACAATCCGATGATATCTATAAACTTAAATCGCTTTACGTCATTTCTCAATTGCTTATAATGGCCACTCACGATCATCTTCCGAAGCAGCGCTTCTATTTCCTGCATGGCAAAACCAACATCATGCTCGTCGTCTTGCTCCTTGCCAAGAAACTGTCCATAATCATCCAGAAGCTGCTCATTCATGTGGAGGACTACTTCCTCTTCTTGCTTATATTTCTTGAGCAACTCCCTGTAAGCTTCGGCATATTGCTCGTTGTCGAGGTAATCGAGTTCATCTTGCACCCAATGTGCTTTTTGTTCTTTACGCTCCAGCGTTGCCAGCCTTTGCAGGATCCATTCCTGTAAAAGAGCGACTCGATTAGCCAGACGGATCGTATGGTCATAGCAATAAAATTGCGATTGGATCTGCTCCGCGGTAATTAACTCACGATCCTGGAATTGGATGCTGCGGAACAACATGCCTTCTTTCCCCAGCCATACCGCGTATTGCTGCAGGGCATGTAGGAAAATCTCAGATGCTTTATAATGAATCCCACTTACTCGCGCTTCACACTCAGGCGTAGATGATGACGTCAGGATATATTCGATCTGCTCGAATGGACTCTCCAGCTGTAACGTTGATCCAAGCCAATAGACCAGATATTCTTGAATCGTCGTCTGCTGCATATTCTCCTCACCGAGCTCGGGAAGAACCGTTGATACATAACTGTTGAACATTGGATTGGGGGAAAAAAGAACAATTTGGTCCGCTTTAAGCTTATCGCGGTGCTTATATAATAAGTAGGCAGCTCGCTGCAAAGCTGCGGATGTCTTTCCACTGCCGGCCGCTCCCTGCACAATGAGCATGCGCGTCTTATCGTTGCGAATGATGGCATTCTGCTCCTTCTGAATAGTCGCCACAATGCTCTTCATTTGTGAATTTGCACCTTGGGCAAGTACTTGCTGAAGCAATTCATCCCCGATGGTTATACTCGTGTCGAATACACGCTTTAACTGGCCGTCGCCGATGAAATATTGCCGTTTCAGCGTCATTTCTCCCTCAACGCGTCCCCCCGGTGTTTCATAGGCCGAAGCCCCTGGGGCATAGTCATAATACATACTTGCAATCGGTGTACGCCAGTCATAGACTAGGAAACTTAAGCCGTCTTCGTCAACAAAAGACGAAACGCCAATATAAATTTGCTCGCTGATGCGTGTACCATCTTCTTGAAAATCAATCCGCCCGAAATAAGGAGAGGGCAGCAACCGCCTCATGCCCTTCAACCGCTGCATCCGCTGCTGGTGACTGCGCTCCCGCTCCGATAACAACGCTTCTTGCTGTCTAATACTATAAAAGGCCTCTTCGAAATCTTCATGTGTGCTTGTATTGATCGACACTTCTTCCCAAAACCGTTTGCGGAAGTCCGTTACCTGATCGCGCAACCCGACTACCTCTGGTTCGATTTCGACAATGGCCGATCGTAATTTGTCCTTAACCATATCTAATCGCTCTTGTTCTTGCTGCCATTCGTTCACCTTGATCATCTTCACGAACACGCTCCTTTTGGGTCTTGTGTGAAAAAAACAAAATAATGTTTGACAACCAGCCGATCTTCGTGCTAAAATTTAATTAAAGATAAGATGTAATATTTATGTCTGAAATGTAAACATAGAGACAATGGTCTTTGTATATTAACACAAAGCTTCCTTATGTGTAAATAAATATTTAGCAAGAAGAACCGGCATTTCTGCCGGTTCTTCTTTTTTTGCACCTAAACTTGGAGACGCCGATGTTTCAACTTCCTTTTCCTGAACATTCTTCACACCTCGAGAAGACTTTTTCCCCTTTTCCTTTAACTGACACCTATAAGTTTGACAATCCAGCTCGTACTAACCGTTCCCTCCCTTTTCCTTGCCGCGCTTCAAGATTAGATGGATTTCATGCAGCTAATATCGCTGAAAAAGTTGATCTATTGGGAATAACTGCATATCATACAGCTAATTCGAGCCTTTTATTGCCGCATGTTCAAAATACACTATATTAGCTGTACCTAATCCAGTTATTCAAGAAAAAGCAGGAAAAACAGCTGAAATAGCTGTACATTTTCCAGTTAATTAGTTCGCGTAGCCTATAACTTAATCGAAATGAACTTCAGTTCCGTCAACTCTTCGACCGCATATCGAATACCTTCCCGTCCGAAGCCACTTTCCTTCACACCGCCATAAGGCATGTTATCCACACGGAATGTAGGGAAATCATTAATCATGACGCCTCCTACCTCCAATTGCTCTGCAGCACGCATCGCGGCACGGATGTCATTCGTATAAATGCCTGCTTGTAGTCCATAGCGAGAATGATTGACATCCTGAATGGCTTGATCCAGCGAGGTGAAAGAGGAAACTGTCACGATCGGTCCGAACACCTCTTCACAGGAAACAGGTTCATCCGCAGCAACATTTGTCAGAATGGTCGGTGGATATATCCGAGAATTCAGCTCTTTGCCGCCCGTAATCACAACGGCTCCTTTGGCGACAGCACTGTCTACCCAATCCTGCATCCTACGGACTTCTT
Organism: Paenibacillus plantarum; assembly: GCF_013141695.1. Taxonomy (GTDB): domain Bacteria; phylum Bacillota; class Bacilli; order Paenibacillales; family NBRC-103111; genus Paenibacillus_E; species Paenibacillus_E plantarum. Next base: position 275,932 of record NZ_WHNY01000067.1, on the reverse strand, counting down.
TCTCACTAATTAGCGCGGAAACATCTGTTGTCTCGTCTAGTGGATCACCGATAATCAATTTCTCCACTTGCGCTTTGAATCTACTCATAAAATCATCATGATGCAGCTCGTGGACAAAAATCCGCTGAATGGAAATGCATACTTGACCACTATATGAAAATGCACCGAGTACACAGCGACTGATTAACTCATCTGTAATCTCGTAAGCTTTGTCTATAAGTAAAGCAGAATTCGAACCTAACTCTAAGGTAACTCGCTTTAAACCGGCTTTGTTTTTCATCGCAATCCCAACTGCAGGACTCCCTGTGAAGGTAACAGCCTTCACCCGCGAGTCCCTCACAAGCTTCTCTCCCACGACCGAACCAGGTCCGGGAATGACATTCAGTGCCCCATTCGGAAGGCCCGCCTCTTGGAAAATTTCAGCCAGCATCAAGGAAGAAAGTGGCGTTTGCCCTGCGGGTTTAAGAACAATCGTATTCCCCGCCGCGATCGCAGGGCCGACTTTATGTGCGACCAAATTAAAGGGGAAGTTGAATGGCGTTATAGCCGCGATCACACCAAGCGGTTTGCGCAGCGTAAAAGCAAGGCGTCCCTCTCCGCCAGGAGCTGCATCCAGGGGTACCGTTTCTCCATGAATGCGACTTGCTTCCATCGCAGCGAATTTATAGGTTTGAATCGTCCGAGCGAGTTCGCCTCGTGCGGTCTTGAGCGGCTTTGCCGCTTCCAGAGCCACTAGACGGGCGAGCTCCTCTTTCCGTTTTTCTAACAATTCAGCCACTTTATTTAAAATCGTCGTACGCTCGTGCGCAGGCATCTGGGCCATCACTGGTGCAGCTGCCTGCGCAGCTTGGATCGCTTCATCGGTTTCCGCTTCATTCGCATGCCCCACATCTGCAATCCATTCCCCTGAATAAGGTGAGCAAAGTGCTTCGTAACGAGCAGCTTCTTTCCATTGTCCGTTAATAAACAAATGCCTTTTCATCTGTACTCCCTACTTTCTCTCTTCGGCATATTGCTCAATTATAACATGTTGGATAATATCAAGGCCTTCGGCAAGCTCTTCATCTGTGATGACGAGCGGGGTCAGGAAACGAATGACGTTGCTGTGCACCCCAGCACTTAAAAGGATCACGCCTGCTTCGTAGCAGCCTTTCTGAATCGCAGCAGCATTCGCTTTATCGGGTACGTTCGTATCGGGATGAACGAATTCGATTGCACACATCGCACCTAGTCCGCGCACCTCCGCAATATGCGGAACCGTCTTCTGCAAGTCCGTAAAGAATCCGCGAATTGTCTCACCGATAACCCGTGATCGTTCAACGAGATTCTCGCGTTCCATCTTCTCGATAACGGCCAATGCTGCCACACATCCAAGTGGACTTCCACCATAGGTCCCACCAATTTCGCCAGGTGCAGGTGCATCCATAATCTCCGAGCGTCCCGTTACGGCCGATATGGGCAAGCCTGCTGCAATGGATTTCGACATCGTCATCAAATCAGGTTCAATCCCAAAATGGGTGGAAGCGAACATTTCTCCCGTACGTCCGAAACCTGTTTGAATTTCATCAGCAATGAACAAAATACCGTTTCGTTTGCAAATCTCATATACACCTTGCACAAATTCTTTCGGAGGAACGATGAAGCCGCCTTCACCTTGGATCGGCTCCATAATGACCGCAGCTAACTCCTCCGGTGCGACTTCCGTATAAAGGAAATCCTGAAATTGCCCAACACAATAAAGCGCGTAATCTGTCTCCGACATGCCTTGCGGACGATTCAACGGATACGGGAATTGTGCTTTGTAGGTGGCTGGAGCAAACGGACCCATCTGGAACTTATACGGTCTGACCTTGCTTGTAAGCGACATACCCAAGAGTGTCCGACCATGAAATCCTCGCGAGAAGGAGACGATGCCAGACTTCCCTGTAAATTTCCTTGCTATTTTCACAGCATTTTCAACCGCTTCTGCACCGCTATTTAGAAAGATCGTTTTCTTCGGAAAGTTGCCTGGCGTCATTTGTGCCAATTTCTCAGCTAACTCTAGATAAGGTTCATACATAGCGACATGAAAGCAAGGATGAATATATTTTTCAAGCTGCGCTTGCACAGCTTTGACAACTTCAGGCGGGCAATGGCCAACATTCTGCGTACCGATCGCGCCGGCAAAATCAATGAACACATTACCATCCACATCATAAATCAAAGCCCCTTCTGCCTTTTCAACAAAAATGGGCGTATTGTTGCCGACGCCTCTGGGTACGAATGCTTGTCTTTTATCCATGAGTTCTTGGGTGCGTCCGCCCTGTAACTTGGAGGGTACTGAAGCAAATTTGCGTGCGATTTGCATGTTCATCTTCCCCTTTACTAAGATAATTACCACTACATTCTCCTTCATTTTATGACGGCAACGAGTTAACAATTCAGCATATAACGCAAAAAAAGCCCTTTACAGGGCTTACGAACCCTGTAGGTCAGGCTCTTGTTTGAAAATGATTTTAAATATCGGGTAGAACACAAAGAATGAAATTGTACTATTGATCCCCATGGTAATAATGTCTGCTGTTGTTTCACCTAATGAACCCATGTTCCATGTGTTGATGAATAAGTCATAGATCGGCGCTTTGTAAAATCCTTGGGCAGCGGCTGCACCGATCGTTATCACAACGTACGCTAATACGTACCAAAAAGCAGCCTTCCAAATATTACTATTGGATTTAAATGTAATATTCCTCTGGGCGAAAAAATTAATGATCTGTGCAATCCCAAGTGTTATTTGGACGGCAAGGAAATAACCAATCCCTCCTCCACCGCCTGAAGCAAGCGAACCAGCCGCATAGTCGAATACATAATAAGCACTTCCATCAAAGTTATGCCCCAACTGGAAGATTTGGAAGCTAATTGTGAGCAAAGATGTCTGTGCGAATATGAGTTTAATGAGTGGCATTAGAATCAGTTGCAATGCCGTCATTCCAACGCTGAGGATCAAGAATAGAAGGAATTGAGCAATAGCAGGATGTCGTTCTTTATAGCTATGCCACACATTTCTCATCGATTTATCCATCTCAACAACGTCAAAATTTGTTTTCGACTTATTTTACCGCCGGTAAAGCGATCGATTTGACGAAATGGCATATTCATAACGAAGTAGACATTATTCGCTAGCAAAGGCTCGTTGACGGCGTCAAAAAATTTGTTAAAGAAGATTACAACGCCATAGATCGTTTTTCCCAACCAATTCTTATATTTCGCTTGTGCAATGGTATCGTTTAATCCCAAATCCCGTTTCGGATCCCACAAACGCTGTGGCGGTTCGTAACCCAACAGACGGTTATATTCTTCCGGCGTTACATCATGCACATGTCCGCTATAATAGTGAGGGAATTGCTCCTTCGTATGCTCGCAAGGGACGGCGTCCCCTGAGAGTGTCACCTGTCCATGCAAATGAATCGTCTGAATCGAGCTGCCAATTTGAATGTCGTAGACGCCAGGTTCAACCGCCCACTCGTGAATCGTCGGATTATAATAGGAGAAATCCCGTTCTTCCAGCTTGATCGAGACGCGCTTGCTTTCGCCAGGCATTAAGAACACTTTGTCAAACCCTTTTAACTCACGTTTCGCTCTAAAAATGGTGGAATCTAGCTTCTGGATGTATAACTGCGCAACCTCTTCCCCCGCCACAGTGCCAGTATTCGTAAGGGTAAACGACGCTCCCTCTGAATCAGCCGCTATATCCGAATAGGCAAACGTTGTATATGATAACCCATGTCCGAATGGGAACAGCACAGGTTTCTCGACGGTATCGTAGTATCGATAACCGATAAAAATACCTTCGGTATGCTCCGACGTTGCCTCTTTACCCGGGTAATAAGGGGCGGAAGACACATCGCCGTAAGCGATCGGGAATGTTTCGCTGAGCTTACCGCTTGGATTATACGTGCCAAGCAAAACACTCGATAACGCTTCAGCGCTTCCTTGACCGGATAAATAGGTGTGAACGATAGCTTTCACATCCTGTACGAACGGCATCTCGATCGCGCCGCCGCCAGCCAGAATCACCACAATATTCGGATTCACCTTCGTTAATGATTGAAGCAAGTCTAACTGGTTCTCTCTCAATCCTAGGTGCGCGCGGTCAATGCCTTCCGCCTCGCTGCCTTCGTCCAAACCCAAGAACAATAAAACGATGTCCGCCTGCTCCGCTAACTGGACGGCTTCCTTTCGCAACTGTTCGTTGCCGCCGCCCATCCGCTTAAAACCTTTCGCGTGTCCCACAATCGGCAAGCCTGATTCACGCAATACATCCCAGGCATTTGATAGCTTCGCCGGATTAATAAGGGAACTTCCAGCTCCTTGGTAACGAGGATGTTTGGCGAAATCCCCAACGATCGCGACTTTCTTGTCAGGACCGAGCGGCAGTAGTTGCTCGTCATTTTTTAATAACACAATCGAACGTTTGGCCGCTTCAATCGCTTTGGCATGGTGCAGATCATAGTCAACTCCCGTTGTGTGGTTATCCTTCAACTGAGTAGTAAAGACCAGCTCCAACAGACGATCGACGGCTTCATCCAACGCCTCTTCCGCTAATTCCTTGCTTCGAACGGCTTGCACAATCTCTTGATCAGTAATCCCGTTTGTCGAAGGCATCTCCAATTGATTGCCTGCTACCAACCCTGCAACACGGTCGTTATTACCGCCCCAGTCCGTCACAACAACGCCGTCAAATCCCCATTCTCCGTACAAAATATCCTGTAACAAATACGTGTTTTCATTCGCGAAGGTGCCATTTACTTTGTTATAAGAGGTCATGATGGTCTTGGGCTGACTTTTCTCGACGACACGTCTGAATCCTTCCAGATACAGTTCTCTTAACGAACGCTCATCTACAATCTCATCGATCGTCATGCGCATATGTTCTTGGCTGTTGACTGCAAAATGTTTCGGACAAGCTGAAATGCCATTGGATTGTATCCCTTTGACCATTTCACTCGCCAATTCACCTGTCAAATACGGATCCTCTGAAAAATATTCAAAGTTGCGGCCACATAATGGATTCCGCTTAATATTCAATCCTGGCCCTAGCAACACGCTTACTTTCTCGCTAGCTGCTTCATTCCCAATCGTCTGACCGACATCATAAATCAATTGTCGGTCCCAACTATTCGCTAGCGTTGCGGCCGTTGGGAAGCAAGTGGCAGGCAGACTTTTATTCAAACCCAAATGGTCTGCCTTTCCCCCTTGCTTCCTCAGACCATGCGGGCCATCCGTCAGCATAATACCTGGAATATTCAGCCGCTCAATCGCTTTCGTATTCCAGAAATTCGCGCCAGACATTAAAGATGCTTTTTCTTCTATCGTCATACGTTCAATTAATGCTTTATATTTCAATGTTTCCACCTCATATTCAAGCGTTTAAGATTTAAACAAGTAGGTTTGTAGGATCGTGTACAACACATGATGAACACTTGTACGAACGCCGTTCGCAATACCTGCTGGATCTTTTTTGTACGCTTTTTCCAGTAACTTTTCATTTTTGGTTGGTGTCATAATATCTAGCATCAAGTCATTACCCGCTACAACGGCATCCGGCGCTTTCATAAAGCCGAAGACAGCATCACTTGAAACAAACCCGTCGAAGCCCCATTCTTTACGCAGAACATCATTAAGCAAGTTGGAATTCGCTCCCGCCCACTTCGTTCCAATAATCGAGAAGCTGGACATTGTTCCTAGCGGTTTACCTTCTTTAACCGAAATTTCGAATGGCTTCAAATAGATTTCACGAATCGCTTGCTCGTTGGCCCAGATTAGGTTACCGGTACGTGCATTCGTTTCTTGATCATTTAACGCAAAGTGCTTCATGAAGGCAATAATCCCTTGGTCTTGCGCTCCTTTGATCATCGCCGCTGCCATTGTTCCCGACAACATTGGATCTTCGGAGAAGAACTCGAAGTTACGACCTCCTTGCGCCGTACGGTGGATATTCATACCTGGTGCATACCAGCCCTGAATCCCATATGCACGTGCTTCTTTCCCTATGGCTTCGCCCATTCGATACGCCAAATCCTTGTTCCATGATGCTGCAATGATGATTTCGGACGGATAGGACGATGCTTGCACAGGTTTAAAAAAGTAACTAAATCCGGCGGGGCCGTCCATCAACAAGGTTTTGGGAACGCCTAATCGGTCAATAGCCATCGTTCGATAGGCTCCGTTTGCCACATAATCGATCATTTCATCCAATGTGAGCTGATCCAAGAAGGCATCCCACTTCGGATCGTTGAAGGCTACGCCTTTCAAATCTTTCAACTTAATGCCGTTGTCGACGCCAACTTTCGGCATAGCCTGCTTAGAAGCTACGGTTTCCCCTGAGAATGAATCAAGTACATATTGCGGTGCTTCATGACTAACTTTTTCGTCAGAAGGATACGTTTTCTCCCAATTATTACGAGATAAATAGGTGAGTTCACCTTTGGCTAGATCAAACTGATTCTTGTAAGCCGTTCCTGTATCCTTGTCAGCTTTATAGACCTTTTTCTCCGCAATCTGAAAGTCATAACTTGCTGCAATATCATGGACGTTGTGAGCGACTTTAATCTGATAAGTGCCTGGATCTAACACATACGCTTGCTCACCGTTCATATCATAAGAAGCCATCTCTTCGGTCGCAAACGATAAGGTTATCACTTCCGATTGACCCGCTTCTAGCAGCGACGTCTTCGCGTAGGTAGCCATTTCGATGGCTGATTTCTCAATGCCTCCTGCCACATAGGGAGCTGAGTAATACAGTTGAACGACGTCTTTTCCTGCCCGATTACCAACGTTCTTCACGTTGACTTGCAATTCAATCTTATCTTTGGTGAATGTCTGATTCTGGACTGTCCATTCAAAGTCCGTATAACTTAATCCATATCCATAAGGATATAACACGGTGTCTCGGTAACCCTTTTCATTACCTTGATAGAAGGTTTCATAGAAACGGTATCCCACATAAATACCTTCTTGATAATTCATGAATGAATATTTCAAGTTATTATAGCCATAGTCTCCGAAGTTCTCACTTGCGGGAGCTGATGAATTATCATAGACATACGTATCTGGAATTCGGCCTGATGGATTCGTCTTGCCTGCAAGAACATTGCCTAATGCATTGGCTCCGTAAGGACCCGGAGTTCCTATCCACAATACCGATTGAATGGATTTGTATTCATTAACGAATCCAAGCTCCAATGCATTCCCTGCATTGATCACAAGTGTTACGTGAGCAAAGTTTTGGGCAACCTTTTCAACCAACGCACGTTTATTATCCGTCAATTTCAATTGCTCAACCTTAGCATCGCTTGCTTCTGTGCTTTCACTGGAAATGACAATGAGCGCATTGTCCGAATAAGCTTTCGCTTGTTTGATCGCCTCGTCTGTCAAGTAATCGATGGTTGGTTCATCGCTGGAATTCAAGCCCATCAAGCCCTTTACAACTTGAACGATTCCTGTGCTTCCACTGGAACCTGCGCCTTTTTCTTCCCGCACAGTTTGATACATCTGATGCAGGTCCGTGTTATACGAAATACCGGCATTCGTCAGGCCATCGAATAAATTAACCGCACGTGAATTATCACCCGCGCCAGATCCGCCGCCTCCGTAACGCAGTTCAAATGCCGATAAACCGAAGACATTGATCTTTTTGTCCTGTAGTGGCAGTTGGTTGGCTTCGTTCTTCAATAGAACGATGCCTTCATTTGCAATTTCTTCCGCTACTTTCTCACCGTGTTCACGTGCGGCAAGTGCCTCTGGCGAATCGGTTATTGCGGTTATATGTTTGGCCGTCAGCGCATCAATAATACTTGATGCCATTGGACCGAATTGTACGAATAAGAGGATAACGATCGCGGCCACAACCGACCAGCCTGCGAGTCGTCTTGGTCTGCTTTTGATTTTCTTGTATCGTTTCGCTTCCTTTTTCATCACTCTTCGATCTTTACGGCTTAACGATTTCATCCTGAGCTTCGATTGTTGCTTTTGTTCTTTCTGTACTTGTTTATCTTGTTCTACCGCGGCTTTACGTTCCGCTTCTGGCAGCATAGCCAGTTCTTGCTTTCGTTCTTTCAGCTTAGCTTTATCAGCCCTTACTTTTTGCACAGTCTCTTTTTTCATGGCTTGCTTGTTTTTAAAATAACCCCACACGGTAACACCCTCCGGTTTCGTCTTGCTGTTTTTTTCAATTTTAATATAGCGCTTACATGTTATCTATGAGGATATTGTCGAAAAAAAAGCTAAATATTGCGTTCATTCGATGTTTCATAAAATCGAATGCGCAACATTTAGCACTAGTCGTTCATTTTCTCGAGGTCAATCATGACAATTCCAAAGATTGGAATCTCAAATTCCAAGGTGTGAATTCCCTTGATTATTAGCTGTTCGACGCTTCTCGAAGGTCGATTGATCGCATTCCAGTAGGCAATGTCATCAAAGGACAACTTTTTGCATTCCCTTAATTCGGTAATCCCAATTCGCTGATCGATCTGCTCAGGTGTTAATTGTTGCTTGATCAATCGATACGTACCTTCCAAATTCGCAAGTTCCAGCTTCACTACAATGTATGGACTTTTGGCCTTACGCCAAGCTAATTTCAATGGATCATTCGTCTGCATAATAATATGTCGCAGCTCTTCCTCTGGATACGCGGTTAGAATTCGGTAATTTTCTTGTTGCTTGGTCACGATACAGGCATCGTTCCGGAACACAAGATCTTCATAGAGTCGACTCATAAATTCTTTCGTATACCAAATATCCTTGTAACGACCATCTAAATGACATAACGACAGCTTACTCGCCAGCTCATCTGAGAAGTATTCGAATAACTTCGCCAAGTCGAGCGACAACGGTGAGTAATAGTGATCTGCACTTTCGTTGTGATTCAATAAGCTTGTGTATTGCCAAATACTCGCGTTCGCTTGCGCTAAATCCGAGTATGCACGTAGATATTCATCATGTTCATGCACTAGCATCCAGTCCAGAATCCGATTCTGCATCTTCATGTTCGTACTGTTGTTAATGACCTGAATGTAAGCTTCATCGTATAAATGATGCAACGCGGCTTCGAGTGGAATCTTGCGCATTCGCGTCCAATCATCGATGCAATAAACCATATTATAGCTTTCATTATCAAGTGATCTCGCATCCTCTGGGGGTACGGGGAAATGAATGACCATATTCTTATACCCTTTGAAGATTGTTATCCCCTGCACTAACGGCTGACATAACGCTCCGCCATTCTGCAATTCATAGAAACAGCGGAATTCATACATCCAGTCTTGGCTTGTCCTATAATTTTGCTGTAAATGCAAGTGTAATTCTGCCATCACACTTTGAAATAAGGCTTTGTCAGGAAAACCAAGCTCCTCCCAGTCATCAAAATCAATGGTGTGAAATTGAAGATAGGGTATCATACCCACGGAGACAATCTGCTGCAATAATCGGTCCAATGCTGTAAAGGAACAAACAAGCCTGCCATCTATTACTTGTATATCGGTTTTCCTTAAGACACGAGAAACCGCGACCCACTTCACCATGAGTCGATCTCGCACTTCCAACAAGCGGCTTTCTGGTAACTCGCCCTTCACCTTTAATACATGATTCACTTTGGTATACTGTCCGATGGTTTGATCCATATTAAGGCGAACCTCCATACGATCAGGTGAAATCGATGAGGCAGCAGGCAATTCGCCAAGTGGCACATAAGGAGCTAGTAACGACATCACATCTTGAGACAGCACGCTCTCTTCACGATTGCGAACCTTTACAATTTGATTCTCTTCTCGAAACTCAGCAGGTGTAACCTTATATTTCTCTTTGAATGCTTCATTAAAGGAGCGTACATTGGGAAAACCGTTGGCTAAGGCAATCGTGACAATCTTGTCATTCGTGCTTCCTAGCACGCGGTAGCTATGAAACAATCGGACTTCTTTGATATAATTACCGATTGAAATCCCTAATTGATTTTTGAAAGAATGGGCCAGATAGTATTTACTGCTATAGAACTTCTCCGCAATCTCATCCAAGCTCAGTTTCTCCGCATAATTGAGATTAATATACGATATGATTTCTTTCACCTTATCTGTAGCCGCGTGCGCTTGCTCTCTCTCGTCCACTAGCCCGAGGTACCTGTACAGCAGTCCGATCAAACGTTTGGAGTACCCTTCAATCATGTAATCAGAGCCTTCTCCAGGATAACTCATTTCGATGTACAAATACGCCATACAATTTCGCACAAGCTCGTATCCGTCCTTCTTGTATACCATCGATAGGGGAATGTTCAGTTTAAATGGTGGAAACTCCTCCTGATACTCATTGATCAGAAACTTCACGGTAAGCGTCGCATTCTCTGCGCTGCCGATCACACGAACCATATCCCCTTTATTCAAAACAAAAATATCGCCGGTCCTAATCAAAACATCCGAACCATTACGAATTAATTCCAGATAACCAGAAAGAACAAACCACACCGTTAACTCCGAAATGAACAGTAGATCCGCATCCTCGATTGTTTCGATAGCAGCTATGACGAAATGATCAGGCCCATCTTTCCTTTGCTTTGACATTAACAATCTCCTTTCGAATACGATTAACGGCACGATCCTAACCAGATCTTATTAGTATAAACCAAATCTTCGAGTTCTGATAATGCCGAGATCCGGCAGAAATGGTTGCACTAGACAGCACAAAAAGGGACCCCGCCACATCCATGGCTTTGGGGCCCCTCATCTTACTCCCTTACAAACAAGCGAGTTGGTACATCTCCTCATTGGTTAACGCTTTGTTATAAATAGCTAATCCACCGATGCTGCCGACAAAGAAATTACCGATCTCATGAGAACGATCCACTGCTCCAACGGTAAAATCAGCACCATCCTGTCCGCCATCGAAAAGTCCGCCTGGGTAATGATAAGGATTACGGATCGGGCGTTCATCCAGTATCCCATTTACATAGGACCGCACATACTGGCCGTCGTAAGTAAAAGCAACAAAGTGCCACTCCTCAAGAGGAATCTCCGTTTGACCGATGGATGAATCCATACACCAGCGATAGCCAGGTGTCGGGCCACCTAGGGATGATACATGGCCGCACACCTGTTGGCCACTCTCCCAAATCGATAAATTCAGAAATAGTCCATACTGGCGTTTCTTATTCGTTTCATTCCAAATGCCAGCAACAAATTCGCATTCATTATTGGATTTCTTTCTGCGTTTAACCCAAGTAGCTACCGTCACCTGTGCGTTCTCTCCATGCATGTTCAGATCTTGGAGGTGTTCACGGGGAATTCGAAACCATTTCCCTTCCTCCAGCAGTGCGCTGTATGGACCGAATACGCCTTCATCGTCTCGTTCTACCGGCCCTCCACCTTCCTTCAGGGCATATGGCTGTCCTCCCATTGAATGGCGTGCTTGCCCAGGCCCTTCTTGAAAGTCCCAAAAACTCACTAAATCCGGATGGTTGAGGATGATTGCAATGTCCTTCTTCATGTATGAAGCCTCCAAAATTTCCTATTTCTTTTTGGTAAACCATTCGTTCATCGCATCGATGGCAGCTTTGCCGCCCTTGGCGTTGAATTCCTGTACGAACTTATCAAACTCGCCAAGATCGCGTTTACCCATTATAAATTTCAACGCATTTTCTTCTGTATAGTTGCGCAGTTCTGTAAATTTCGTGTCGTACGCCTCAATCGAAGGTGCGTATGAGGTTTCTTCACGATTCTGCTTAAATTTCAGCAGGGGCTCGTAATACGGAAGGAATCCTTTTACCTTCAAACGTGCATTGAAGCTCGGGTCGCTGTCACCAAAGAAGTATAGTGTCCGCCAGGGAATGTTGTTGCTCTGTTCCGGTGTCTGCACGATTTGCCCGTTATCTACCTTGTAATCCTGACCTTCAATTCCGTAAGTCAAAAATTTGTCCGTATCTGCATTCATGATGTAATTGATGAAGGCAGCTGCACCTTCCTTGTTCTTAGCTTGCTTCGGAATGACGATGTAGCTGCCTGGAATACCTTCTTCTTGGAAGCCAGCTGCTCCGTTCTTGCCACTAACAGGTGGGATGTACTGCAAGGTTCCTCCGGTCTTTTTATCCTTGATGGATGTATCGATCGCCAGCGCATCACCCCAATACACCGTGCCAAAAGCGGCAGTACCATTGATCATCTTGTCCTTAATGTCTTTATTGATAGCAAATTCTTGGTCGATTAAACCTTCGGAATACCATTTCTTCATGGTTGTGAGGTATTCTTTATATTCCGGTTGCAGCCACGAGAATTCTAACTTACCATTTTTAGTTACCGTTGAGTTACCTACCCCAAACGCAGATGCGTACGGCACGAAGGACGCCATAAACGCACCCGGATTTCCAGCGGCACCTGTGAGAGGCGCCATATTCTTTTTCTCTTTGATTGTTTTAAGCGTCGTATACATCTCGTCCATCGTCGTCGGTTCTTTCAGACTAAGCTCCTTCAGTATGTCGGAGCGCTCCAGAAGGCCGTTGCCCACCTTTTGGGCAACACGCACTGGAATACCGTACATTTTGCCATCCAGCTTGGATGCGTCGAGAATTTCTTTGGGGAGAAATGTAGATAGATTCGGGATATTGGTTTTAGCTAATTCGTCAAGTGGCTCGAATGCTCCCTGCTGGGCCAGTTTAAAGTAGTCGGATTTGCCAGGGATCAACATAATATCGGGTACATCACCTGAAGCCAAAATGATCGATATCTTCTGGTTGGGATTATCCTTAGGCAGCGACTCGAATTTCACGTTAAACCCGGACTTCTCCTTCAGAACGTTTACCAACTTATTATCGTTGATTGTTTCGCTGCCCTTGAATTGCTCCATTGAGGGATGATAGGTGCGCATCACCTTCACGTCCTTGTTTTTAACCGCTCCACTTGTACTTGCCGCCCCAGAACTAGTGCTTGCAGGAGCAGAGTTATTACTGCTGCAACCAACCACAAGCCCAGCTAATAGGACCGCAGACATGCCCATAAGTGCTGTTTTTTGAATTTTCATCGAATAAAACCTCCCCAATAAAGTGTTTATATAAAAAAACGGGCGTGCTTGCAGGTTGGCCATTACCCTTTGACTGCGCCCAACATAACCCCTTTGACGAAATATCGTTGAATGAACGGATACACAAACAGAATCGGAACTACCGCACACAGTATGGCCGCTGCCCGGATCGTTTCCGGGGTGACTTCGCGGAATACATCATTCACAACCAGATCAGCTGACTTCTCATCGGTCACGAGTTGAAGCAGAAACATTTGAAGCGGCATCAACTGCCGGTCGGTGATGTACATCATGGCTTGGAAGAAAGCATTCCAGTAGCCAACTGCGTAGAACATGCCGACGGTAGCCAGTGCAGGTACGGATAACGGCAGGTAGATCGAAGTCAGAATTCGTAAGTTTGATGCACCGTCCATTCGAGCAGATTCTTCCAGCGAGTCGGGTACGCCCATGAAGAAGTTGCGAATCAAAATCATATTAAACGGTGCCAGCGCAGTTGGCAAAATGAGCGACCATAGTGAGTTGAGCAGCCCAGCTTGCTTCACCACGAGATACGTCGGAATTAACCCACCGTTGAAGAACATGGTGATAACGAACAGTAACATCATAAAGCGAGTATACGGTAAGCCTTTACGGGAAAGCGGATAAGCTGCAAGCACAGTTAGCGACATGCTGATTATCGTCCCTACGATGGCAATAAACACCGAGTTGCCGAACGAATAGTAAAATTGCTTATTTGAAAGCACGTATTCAAAGGAAATCGTGGTTATACCTTTGGGCCATAACAGGATATCCTTGGCTAGCACATGTGCTTCACTGCTGAACGCTTTGGCTGCCACGTGTATGAACGGCAGAATCATCGACAGTGATATAACGGAAAGTATGAACACGTTAAAATAACCGAATATGGTTTCTCCTCTAGTACGAATCACACAGGCACCACCTCTCTAGGTTAGTAAATTCCTTCCTCACCCATTCGCCGGGCAAGCGTATTGGCAATAACTAGCAGCACACAACCAATGACTGATTTAAAAAGCCCAGCCGCCGTAGTCAGTCCGAACTGCATGGTCCCTAATCCCACTCGGAATACATACGTATCGATAATATCACCGACATCGTATACGGTCGGGTTGTACATCACGAGCACCTGCTCGAAACCAGCGTCAAGTAAGTGACCAATTCGCAGCAGAAGCAGAATAATAATCGTTGAGCGGATGCTCGGCAGCGAGATGTGCCAGATTTGTCGAAGCCTTCCCGCCCCGTCCACTGTGGCTGCCTGAAACAATTCCTCATTGATGCTGAGCAATGCCGCAAGGTAAATGATAGCCCCCCAGCCGGCTTCCTTCCATACATCGGTGTACACGAGAATCCAGCGGAACAAACTCTCGCTCGTTAAGAAGAAGATCGGCTCACCGCCAAATGCTTGAATCGCTTTATTCACAATACCGCTGCTCGGTGACAACAAATCGACAGCGATTCCGCCGATAACGACCCAGGAAATGAAATGCGGCAGGTACGTAAACGTCTGTACCCAGCGCTTGAATTTCACCAACCGAAGCTCATTAAGCAGTAGCGCTAGCAGGATTGGTGCAGGAAACCCGACAACCAACTTCATCAAGCTGATAACTAGCGTGTTAATGACCACCCTTGGAAACTCATCGAACATAAATAACTCACGAAAATACTGAAGACCGACCCATTTACTTGCAAATACCCCTTGCATAATGTTGTAGTCCTTAAAGGCAATCACGACTCCGTACATCGGTCCATATTTGAACACTAGCAGGAACACCAGCGCTGGCAGAACCATCAAATAAAGATCCCAATACTTCAGCAGCGGATGGCGATTGGCTCGCTTGCTTGTCAGCACATGGGATGCTGTGGCAGGGACTGAGGCTTTCATATCTTGGATCTCTCCTCTCCGAGATGCTGGATTTGAACTTCTGTGCCCTCATTATATCTGTTGTAGATTTGAAAGCGTATACCAATCCTTTTACTTTCATTGCAACTATTTTTACTACCTGAACGAACTGAACGAACATCACATACTTACTTCTTTTAGCTCACAGGCTGCTAATCATGGCTGAATTTTTCAATTACTGGAAAACCTCCAGTTATTTTTCAGATTAAAGCTGGAATTTAATGGTTAACTGGAAATTATGTAGCTATTTTTTAAGTTTCTACTGTTTCTGAAGCAATCACTTGATATTACATGTATGTTTTACAGTTATTCGTATAAAATCGAGTTTTCTCACGAAATTAGCTGTATGTTCTCCCGCTATTTCCAACAAGGAACTATCTACTTGGCCCCACCTACAGATAACCTGGTCACTCCTAACCCAAACCATATAAATTCGGACGAAAAAAAGCCAATCGAAAGATTGGCCATTATTTGTTAACCTCGCTCGGTTTAACGCCCCAGAACTTCTGAAAGCTTTTGGAGAAGTAGTTCATATGACGGTACCCAACTTGTTCCGTGGCGTCAGATACCTTGACTCCTGTGCTTAATAACTCCTTGGCCCGCTCCATCCGCAGCCGCAGCACATAACTGGAGAACGATTCCCCAATCGTTTCTTTGAAAATTCGACTCAAGTACGAATAATTGATGTACATGCTTTCCGCTGCAAAATGTAAACTGAGCTCTTCCTTATGCAAATGCTCCTGAATAAAACGCATGACCTCATGTGCGGTCCGCTGCGAACTCGACTGCCTTCTCTGTGCGATGGCCAAACTAATCCGGCCGGCCATCCGATTCAACCAGCCTTCGATCTGTTCCCGGGTAAGCAAGGACGTGTACGACTCGAAGTCCTCGTAATCGCTCTTCAGCGTGCCACGCAGCGTCCAGCCTTGTGCATGTACAATCCGTGCTAGTAAGCAAGCCATTCGAAACAAGACCTCTCGTGCTTCCACCACGGGTATACCGCTGGCGAACCCCGTCTCCATAATACGACGGACGAGCTCCTCTCTTCGCTCCTCCTGGCTGCCCGCCTCGATCACCGCCTCAAATTCACGTTCAATCTCTTGCAAAGCGTCCCATGAATCCTCTTCGGGCGTATCATCACGATAGGGAATCGCAACGCCGTTGCCGAGAATAAGCCTCTCCTGCAGCGCAAGACGGCACATCTTGTAAGCACGGGGCAGCAAGGAAATTTCAGCCACCGGAGTACCTATCCCCGCACTTGCAGTCAGCTTCAGTGTGTCCTTGACCGTCTCCAACAGCGCAAGAATCTGACCGTTTGCCAACCCCTTCATCACTTCGTCGCCTACGTCCGTAGAAGCGAAGAAAATAGCTGCTGTCAGGCTATCATCATCCTGCACAACAACGCAATTCTCATTCTCCAACATATCCCGGGCAATCGTAAACAGTGAAAACTGCACCAACTGTCGGTCCTTCACCTCAAACCGCTCGTTTCCCTCAGGTATTGGATCCATATCTAGAATAATGGGCAACGCTTTTCGGTTCTCTAGCCGTATCGCAAGATCATGTCCTCTCCGATCGATTTCCCAGGCGGAATACCGGCCGTTCAACCAATTTTTATAAAATAATTCCTTCAGATGAGGCAAATGTTCGTTCCACCTCATTTCCAGCAGCGTTGTATTATGCTTGTCGTTTAGCTCTTTTTCCCGCAGTTGTTTCGCTTCGAGTACAGCCTCCACAATCTGCTCATTCTCAGCTGGCTTAATTAAATATTTGAATACGCCTTGCTCAATGCTCTCCCGAGCGTAGTCAAAATCGTCGTGCCCGGTCAGAATCAGCAGCTTAATATGCGGGTATTGCCGTTTGACCATTCTCGCCAGTTCCAGCCCATCCATCTCCGGCATCCGAATATCCGTCAGTACAATATCAATATGATCGTTCTGAAGCACGGACATCGCTTCTTTGCCCGTTGATACGGCAGCCGCCAGTTCGATCTGCACTTCGGTCCACTCGATCCCCTCCGCTAGTCTCTCCCGGACATACAGCTCATCTTCTACAATTAACAACTTCATCGCGCTTCGTCCTTCCCTATTGGAATCGTAATCGTAACCCGCGTTCCCTCATTTTCCACGCTGTGCACGTGCAGATCTGCTTGTTCGCCGTAATACAGTTTGAGCCGTGATTTTACATTTTTTAGTCCAAAATATATATCAGGCGGGCTGTTCTTCGAAATCCGGTACGAATGACTTGTAATCGCGCTTAGCTCGCTGCTCAGGTGATTCATCTTCTCCGATGGAATCCCACTACCTGTGTCCTCTACCTGTATCTGCAGGAATCCACCCGCCAGATTCGAGTTAATCCGCAGTTCGCCACCACTGGGGTTTCGCTCCAACCCGTGGATGATCGCGTTCTCCACAACAGGCTGTAGGAGCAGCTTCAGGATTTGAATCGATTTGGTTGATTCCTCCAGCGTTATCTGAACTGTAAAATGATCCGTACGGATCTGTTGTACCCGGATATAATACATGAGGTGCTGAACCGTCTCTTCCAGCGTAAACGTCTCACGTCCCTTACCGAGACTGACCCGGAAAAATCGAGCAAGATTAATAACCATTTCGCTAATCTCATGAATTTTATTTTTAAAGGCAACCGAGTAGATCGAATCTAACGTATTGTATAAAAAATGCGGGTTGATCTGCGATTGCAGGAGGCTGAACTCCGATTTGGCCAGCCGGAGCTCCTTCTCGTAATCCTCCTCGATCAGTAGTCGCTGCGCTTCCGCCATCCGGTTAAAGCCGTTCATGACGGCACCGAATTTATCCTTGCGGCGATGTACAATTTGCGTATTCAGGCTGCCGCCACTGAACTGCTTGAACGCCGCCAACAACTTCTGCAGAGGTTTCGAAATTTCCACATAGACGAGCCACGCAATCCATATGGCCATGATGATACTGATAACGATGATCAAATACGTAAACTGTTGCAGCCTATGCGTCAGCTTGAACAATTCCGAACGCGGCTGCTCCAGTTCGATTGACCAAAAGTTGCTATCCTCTTTGATCGACATCACATCGGCATCATTGCCATTCCCGTGCACGGCGCCAGGATTTGTCTCCAACACGAAACCGTTATTATAGGACAATCTGATGTTCATATTATCGGATGTCTGAAGATGTTGAATGATTTTGCGGAAGGAAGCCTTATCCACAGCAAGCACGAGCACGTTGGGCTCTTTGCTGTTGCTTTGCATATCGAGTAGCCGGGAATAATAAATCATATCGTTATTCAGGTAGGCGGATGGACCACCGACTTTGGCCGTCGGTACATGCACCACGAGTCCGCCATTCGAGTTCACCGTTTGCTTGAACCAAAACTCCTGCTTCACATCTGGCCATCTTAAGCCTCCGGTCATCGTGGATACGCCGTTCCCGCTTTCCCCATGTATGATAAACGCTTCTTTGATTGAACCATTCACATTGGTAAGGGCGGACAGCTGCTGCTGTACCGTATGCAGTCCGTACAAATGGTCAGGGTTAAGAGGGTTATCGATATTGTTCCAAATATCGACAATGGACGAATTCAAAGCGATAAGCAATGTTTGTTGATCCATGTTTTTCGTCAGTTGATCCACGTACTCCAGAGTCGTCAGTAGCGCTCCTCGCGTGCGGTCGTTGATCTGATCGTCCAGAATCGACTGGGAATAGTTGTTTGCGAAAACACTGACGCTAACGAGCGGCAGCAAGATAAGCAGAAAGGTAAGTGTTAGCTTGAATTGGATGGAATGCAGCCGATTGAGCAGCTTCATCGTGGGCCACCTCTTTGGACTTCCCGCTGCACCGCTGAGGGCGGGTGGCCCATTATTTTTTTGAACACACGGTTGAAATGGGCCTGATCGCTATATCCCAAATACTCCGAAATCTCCCCAATGGTCATTCTAGTATTAAGGATCAAATCGCGTGCCGAATGCACACGAATGTGATGCAGATACGTGATCGGTGTCAT
Source organism: Paenibacillus plantarum (assembly GCF_013141695.1). Classification (GTDB taxonomy): domain Bacteria; phylum Bacillota; class Bacilli; order Paenibacillales; family NBRC-103111; genus Paenibacillus_E; species Paenibacillus_E plantarum. Next base: position 256,974 of record NZ_WHNY01000067.1, on the reverse strand, counting down.
GCCCGTCACTTCCTTGAACGTTTGTGTAACATAGTTGGGAGCGCGGTCCACGAGTCGGGACAGCTCCTCGATGCGGATCCGATCACGGTAGTGGGCAGAGATATAGTCCTGCACCTCACGCATCAGTCTCAGCTTGGCGAAGCCAAATCGCTCTTCTGAGGTTTCCTGGACGAAATAGCCGAACAGCTCCGTGGCGATTCCTGTGCAGATGATGTCGGCATGCTCTCGCTGGCCGAACCAATGCTGCGCAAGCGTGCTAAAACGCTGCTTGACGTAGTCGAACTGCTGTGCTTTCACCTTCCGGTAGGGTTCAAGATTAGAGAACGCTTTCAGACCTCTGTGCAAATGAAAATGCGACGAATACTTCACATGCGGCCCGTCAGAAGCATTTGTGCCTGAGCGCATCACACCCTGCCGGATGTACAGAAAGTCACCTTTTTCCAGATGAACCGGTTCGTTATTGACCACATAATTCACTTTCCCATGCGTCACAAGAATCAACATGTCTGTCAAGGTCGGCTCCTCCGCCTTCTGCCAGTCCACGTTCATATCATCAATAAATACGGATACGAGCTGCATCATCCCTTGTTCCCCCTTCCTGTCTATACCTTAGAATTATACAAAAAACAGTTGTTTCCGCAATAGTTATTTTTCAGCTATTCACTTAAGATTGAACTAACAAAGCTTAAGGGGGCTGAACATGATGGCCATATATCCGGTCGCTTCCATCGAAGAAATTCCTTCCGGTGCATTTAAAATCGTACAAATTGAACAACGCTCCATCGGGGTCTATAACGTGAAAGGTGACTATTACGCTGTACATAATTATTGCCCGCATCAAGGGGCGGAGTTATGCAAAGGAGTAGTCTGCGGGACTACACTTGAATCTCAAGTCTATGAATTTATCTATGGGCGCGACCAAGAAATATTACGTTGCCCTTGGCATGGCTGGGAGTTCGATCTCAAGACGGGCAAATCATTGTTTAGTGATAAAGTGCGGACACGCACCTACCCTGTCGTCGTAGAAGATGGACAAATTGGCATCGTGATTGGTTAATAAGGAGGAGTAACGATATGATTTCAAACAAAGAGAAATTGCCTGTCATTGACTGTGATGTGCACAATCAGTTCCGTAGTAGAAACGACTTGATCCCTTATCTTGATGAGCCTTGGAGAAGCCATGCCGAGAGGTTCGGTTTACCCAATGCTGGACTCCCCTACTCATCGCCAATTGGCAGTAAGCGCAAAGATGCGGATCCACCTAGCGGACTACCGTTGGGATCCGATCCGCATTACATGCTTGAGCACCTGGTCGAACCGTTTAACCTTGATTACGCGCTGCTGTGCTCCGATTCAATTATTGGCGTGTCTGGTTATGCAGACACCGATCACGTGGCAGCTGTATGCCGGGCCTACAACGATTATCTAATCGCCGAATGGCTGCCCGTTAGCCCGAAGTTCAAAGGATACCTGTGCATCGGCACACAAGATCCGGTGGAGGCTGCGCGCGAGATCGACCGGGTCGGTCCTCATCCAGACATCGTCGCTGTCAGTGTGATCGGAGGTTCCCGGATGCCGTACGGCCAGCGTTTCTTCCATCCGATCTACGAAGCATGTGAGCGCAATGGGCTTCCGCTTGTGATTCACCCGGGTGCCGAAGGCGCAGGTAGCTTTAACCCACCGACTGCGGTCGGCTATGTGTCAAATTATTTGCAGTGGCATACTTGCTTGCCCCAAACCTTTATGGCTCATTTGGTTAGCTTTGTGTGCGAAGGCGTGTTTGAGAAGTATCCGGGGTTTAAAGTGGTGTTTTGCGAGGGTGGCGTCACTTGGCTGCCTCCACTGTTGTGGCGGCTGGACAAAAACTTCAAAGCCTTACGCTCATCCACGCCATGGCTGAAGCGAATGCCGAGCGAGTATGTGCGCGACCACTGCTTCATGACGACACAGCCAATCGAAGAACCGGATGACTTCAAACATCTCGAAGCGATGTTCAATATGTTCGACGCCGAGAATATGCTTCTCTTCTCCAGCGACTATCCCCATTGGGATTTCGATGATCCGACGAAGATCCTGCAACGGCTCCCGCTTGAGAAGAAGAAGAAAATTTTCAGCGAAAATGCTCGGCAGTTGTTCAAGCTAAAGTAAATGCACGAAACTCCCCTACTCCTCCCTCCCTCCCTTTCACTGAAAATGAAGGGGAGGGAGTTTTAGTTCGCAGCGTTTAGGTTTAACTGGAAAATATACAGCTATTTATGAGATATTTATCCGAAAACTCGATTTAACTGTATAAAATCCATCTATTCGCCTGAAGCACGATTAAAAAGAGCAGTTCCCCACGAAGGTGAACTGCTCTTTTCCCCGAAATACGACATCCTATTTCTTGTTCAATTTATCATAAATAGCCTTACCATCTTTGGTAAACCAATCCTGCGATGCTTTGATAACATCTTGTCTGCCGGCAGCATCCGCCTTTTTATAATACTCATCCAATGCCGTAAGTGGTAACGCGCCGTTGATGATTTTGGCAACGTACTCATTTCTCAGGTCGATCAATGCTCTACCTTTGGCAAGTTCGACTTCCGTCTGCGGCCTGTACTGGTTAATATTGAAAGCAGTCAGCTGTGCACCCGCTTGGGCAAAACTCTTCATAGCTGGCTCATATCCGCCAAGTAAAGCGTTAGGCAGCCAAATGTCCGGTGTATTCCACATTCTATAATACAGTTTATAAATGATCTGATCATACGCAGGTTTCTTCGGAGTCAGCGCGCCATTGACCATGTCATAGTGCACGCCTTCCTTACCGAAATTCACAAACTTCTGCAGATCTTTATCTTTCAAATAGGTGTTCAGTAAATCCACAGCTTCGTTCACATTTTTCGAACTTTTAGGAATGATATAGAAGTTGGATACAGGAGCAGGCATTGTATAGCCTTTCTGTCCATCTTTACCTTCTACCGTAGGCAAGAAGCTCAACTTCGCATTCGCATCAATTTTACTTAAGCCTGCCTGGTAAGTAGCAGGATCCCAATAACCCGCATATGCTGCAGCTGCTTTCCCCGCCGATATCTTTTCGGTCACTTGCTGTGTTTTGTTGAATAGGTACTCGTTGTCAATCAAGCCTTCTTTATAGAGCTTATTCAGGTATGTCAGCAAGTCTTTTAGATTTACATCCTGTGCATCAACCAGCTTACCATCCTTAACAATGAAAGGGACAGCGAGGTTATTGATGCCGGATAATCCGAAAGCTGCGGTAATGACATCCAGTCCATCAAGCGGATTACCGTTATTGCCGGCTGCTGCTACGTACGGTATAGTTCCCTTGCCGCTTGGATCTTTGTCCTTCATCGTCTTCAAGAACGTATATAGTTCATCAAGATTTTTAGGTGCCTTTAGCCCCAGCTTATCCATCCAATCTTGTCTAGCTAGAAATCCTGCGCCTAGATCTACGTTTTCGAATTTCTGAAACGGAGGAACCGGGATGGCATATTTCTTCCCTTCCAGCGTTACAGCCGTCCATGCATTCTCAGTCACTAATTTATCTACTTCGCTGCCGAATTGCTTGATCGCATCGTCTACTGGCAGGAGAGCTCCCTGAGCGCTGAAACGTTTGAAAATATTCAAATCATTCGTATAAATCAGATCATATACATCACCGGACGCAAACATCAAATTGTACGTATCCAATTGATTTGCAGCCGGAATAACATTCCACTCTATATTACTGTAGCCTGTTTTCTCTTTGATCATGTTCAGGAATTGGTTATCGTTTGCACTTGCTCCTTGCTCGTAGCCTTTGACTCCTGCATTATCGGGAACAGCGATTCTGATTTTGGCGGCCTTATTCAGCTTCGGTCCTTGGGTCGCAGCAGCCTCTTTCGTTGCCTTGGCTTCTGGCGTCGCTTTGTTTGTTTCATTACTACAGCCAGCAAGGGACACCGTGGCTGCAAGTGTAACTAATAAAGTTGTCGTTGACCATTTGTTTAATCTCTTCCGCATATTTTTTCCCCCTTCAAATATGTAGCTATTGTTTAACAGCACCTAGCGTTAAGCCTGTGACAAAATACTTTTGTAGAAATGGATAGACGAGCAGAATCGGTATTGAAGAAACGAAGATGGCAGCGGCTCTGAACGTCTCGGAAGCGATATTAGCCAGTTGCTCGGGATTTTCCAAACCGTTCTTATTGGCTGCGGCCACTATGTTTTGCAAAAATAAAGGTAACACCTGCACTTCTTTTTTCGTCAAATACATTAAAGGGTCCATGTAGTTGTTCCAAATCCCTACCGCGCTGAAAATAGCGATTGTCGCAAGCAACGGCTTGGAGATCGGAAGCATGATGCGGAATAGGATCGTGAGATTGCCAGCTCCATCAATTCTCGCAGATTCCTCTAGGCTATAGGGCAGAGACTCGAAGTAATTTCGCACCAGAATCAGATTGAAAGCGCTCACCATCCCTGGAATGACAAGCACCCACAGATGGTTAATTAATCCGGTATTTTTAATGACCATATAAGTAGGGATCATTCCCCCGTTGAACAGCATCGTGAACACATAAAGAATATTGATGGCTTTACGACCTACTAAATCCCTCTTCGCAATGGCATACCCCACACAAGCTGTAAAAAACACTTGAATGGCTGTACCTAGAACGGCTACAAACAGGCTGTTCGTAAACGCAGTGCGAAAATCAATACCTGATAACAACACTTCGTAAGCTTTTAACTGAAAACCCATCGGCCATAAGCTGACCTGACCGCTGACGACGTAAGCTTCTTCACTAACCGATTTCGCTAACAGTGTGATAAACGGTAGGACGCAAATGAGACCTACTGTAATCAACAATGTGTAATTAACAACCGTAAATACCTTTTCCCCGGTCTTCATCCTCTTGTCGAACAAAGCTATTTGCTCCTCTCTGCTGCCGATTTACCATATCCCTCGGTTCGAATACTTACGGCTAATTTTATTGGCCAGAATCATTAAGGTAAATCCAATTACAGATACAAACAAACCGACCGCGGTTGTATAGCTATAACTACCGTTCTGAATCCCTTCGCGGTACACATAGGTGCCGATGACATCCCCAACACCGTATACAAGGGGATTGTACAACAGTAGTACCTGTTCCGTATCGCTGCCCAATAAGGTAGACACCCTTAGAATAATGATGAATACAATCGTACTGGATATGCCTGGGAGCGTAATATGCCACGTTTGTCTGAGTTTACCTGCACCGTCAACGCTGGACGCGGCGTACAGATCGGGATCAATTGACGTTAATGCGGCCAAGTAAATAATGGCGCTCCAACCGGTTTCTTTCCAAGCCGTCGATGCGACGAGCACACTGCGGAAGTAACTATCGTCGCCAAGAAACGTAATTGGTGAGATGTCGAATGCCTTCAGGATGCCGTTGATAATGCCTGTGCTTGGGGACAGGATATCCACAAAAATCCCTGCAATAACGACCCACGATAGAAAATGTGGCAGATAGGTAAGCGTTTGCGTCATGCGTTTAACAACGCCCGATCTGACTTCATTCAACAGCAGCGCCAAGATAATAGGCAAAGGAAACTGAAAAATAAATTTGAACAGATTGATCAGCATCGTATTGCTTAACACACTAAAAAATTTAGGATCGGTCAACAATGTTCGAAAATGTGCCAGCCCTACCCACTTGCTATCCAGTATGCCGTCGAATACCCGATAGTTCTTAAATGCGATGACGATCCCCAGCATCGGGACATAACTGTAAATCAAAAGCACCAGTAAGGGGATCGAAATAATCAGATATAAATCAAGATTATGTACGATTCTTGCCTTCAGGCGATTTTTTTTCTTGGGGATCACACCTGCTTCTAGAGAGTTGATCGCGTGGGAGGGTGTAATCTTTGCCATTTCATCACCTCAGCTCCTTGTTGTATAGCTTTATTTTACGTAAATATACCCATCAGCCACAACAGGACAGAAGTAAGATATCTCTGACAAAAATACGGATTATACGCTTCCCGAAATCTTTAGCTTCGCAACGGCACGGCAGCCATTGCCTGGTTCGCTGTAAAACTGCAAGCCACATTCCTCACCATAATAGACTTGTATACGCTGATGTACGTTCTTCACCCCGTACCCTCTGCTCTCCGTCTCAAACATTTCCTGAAGCCTTTCTGCCGTTATCCCTACGCCATCATCGATGACCTCCAAAACCATATAGGCGTCTTCCCGATAAGCACGGACGACAACGGTTCCAGCTTTCCCTTTTTTAGGCCTGATCCCATGAATAACTGCATTTTCAACGAGTGGCTGCAAAATCATTTTGATCATAATCTTCTCTTCCAGACCCTCTTCGACGTCCGTCTTAAACTGGATGGCTCCCCGATAGCGATAATTGATGATCTGCATATACTTGCTGACCTCCATAACCTCTTCGGCCACGGAGATATGCTCCTTGCCTTCGTTCAAACTCAACCTCAGAAACTTGGCAAGTGATTCGGTTAATTCCGCGATTTCTTTCGCGTCGATTCGTAAAGCGCTCCATTGAATAATGTCTAACGTGTTATACAAAAAGTGTGGGTTTATTTGCGCATACAACAGTTTCATTTCCGACTCTTGCTTGCTGATTTGTGCTTGATACACTTCTTCAATAAGGGCTTTAATTCGCGTGCTCATTTTGTTAAAAGAGCGCTGCAGCCGAGCATATTCATCATTTCCTCGAATATTATCCTCTGTCTCAAAGTTCCCTTTTTCGGCATGCTTGATGAGCTTCACCAACTTTTTCAATCTTTTGGTAATGCTCCCTGAAATAATGAAGGCAGTAATGATAGCAATAATTGAGACCACCCCCGCCAAGGCGAGCATGAAGTTCTGAATCCACCTACTGTTCATGCCAAGATGCTTCTCCGTCATTAGCAGTGCAATTTGCCATTCCAGACCTTTCGTTGTGCTGAAAACAGCATAATTGGCCCTCTCCGCAGGTCCGAAACTGATAATTCCCTCTTCCTCTTCCGGCAAAGACTTCAAGTACATGTCACTTACACCACTGCCACCTGCCTTTAATTGCTCGAAGCCTATTCGCTTGTTAGGGGACCTAACGAGTGTTTCCGCTCCATCTGGGAGCCGAATATCATTCAGAATAGACCATATAAATTTGGCATCCAGCTCCACCATCACATAGCCGAGCACATGCTGAAACCGGTTAATATCCTTGATTTCTTTAATAAAGATAACTTCATCCTTCTGAACGATGCTGAGATGTTCCACTTCACTTGCATAGAACCACTTTTCTCTGATTTTCCCTTCCAAAAGTGGCTGTAGACCTGCCTCAAGTTGAAGCTGATCTATGCCAAAGAAATTCGGGCTAGCCGAGACGAAGGTTGGGTTCCCTTTCATGAAATAGCTAACCTTGAGCACATTGCTCTTGCCCACGTAATTGCTTACGTTTTTGTTCAGCAGATTAAAAAAATCAATCACTTCCCCCGAAGTCAAAGCGCGTTCTGATACCGTTCTTAGAATGAGCTGAATATCATAATTGCTTTGCGTCAGATCGGCAATGTTATAGGCAGTTTCAATACCGAATGAAATGTTTTTCTCCGCCTGCTTCAAGGTTTCCAAGTAAGCCTTACCCGTCTGTTCAACCACAGACTTATGAATCGTAATATAGGAGAAATAGACCAATACCATGACTGGAATAATGATCAAAATTAAATAGGAAATAACCAGTTTGGTCCGCAAGTTGATGTTATAGTAAATGCCACTGAGCTTGTTCATCACTGTTCTCATAGCATTTTCTCCCGATATTCCATAGGGTTGACGCCCACTGTTTTTTTGAATATTTTGGTGAAATAGTGCGTGTCCTGATAGCCAACCTGATTGGCTACTTCATATATTTTGATGGAGGCGTCCTTGAGCAGCTCCTGCGCCTTCTTTATTCGTACATGCGTGATATAATCGTTAATCGTGTGACCCGTTTCTTTTTTGAATAACGTCTGGAGATGTCCAGGAGACATGAATACTTCCGCAGCCAGCTGCCCAATGGTCAGATTCTGATAGTAAATTTTATGAATAATACCCTCAACATCTCGGATAATTCTGCGGGACTTGTTGTTTCGCAACTCATTCGAAGCCATCTCCAAATAGACTAGTTTCTCCATGACAAATATCTCGATTTGCTGAGGGCTCTGCATCGTTCTGAATTGGTGCAACGATTCTTTCACCTCTTGCGCAATGGCAGGCTCGATATGCGTGGATGCGCTTCGAATCGCTTTAATAAGAAGCTCACTGCAGATGGTTGTAAGAAACAGCATGCTTTCCATCTTCAATTGCCTAATCGTAATAAAGAGCTGCTGGACCTCCACTGTTAGTACATCTGTTTGCCCTGTGCTGCATAATCCTATGATCTTCTCCACAGACTCCACAATCACCGGCAACCCCGTCGATGAAATACTGCCTGAATAATATTGGCTAACGTCATCCTTTAATCGCTTCTCCGCTCTTTCTTTATCCAACTTAGCGACAACTTTGCCTACAACCTGTATGAATTCCTCCCGATTGAAGGGCTTTAATATGTAATCGATCGCATCCAATTTAATCGAAGCCTTCACATACTGAATGTCTTGATGAGCGCTAATCATGATTACCATGACCGCAGGCTGCTCATGTTTCAACTTGTCTATAAATTGAATGCCGTCCATCACAGGCATCACGACATCGGTAATTACGATATCCGGTTTGAGGTCACGGGCAACGAGCATCGCTTCCGCTCCATCTTCTGCTTCACCAGTAATCTCGATACCTAGACGATCCCAGTCGATGAGATCTCGCAGGCCTTCCCTTGAAATATAATCGTCGTCGACCAGCATCATTGTATACATGGGTTGGGACCTCCTTGGCAATTTGAGAGCGTTCTCTTAATTGTATCTTACTCTGATCGATTTACTCAATCACAATGTAGGATAAGATCATGTTAAGAGACTCCTGGTGAAAATACCGCTTACTCATTCATGAATGAAAGCTTAATCAACAAGCGTTTCAGCATAACAACGGCTTCCGCACGTGTCGCTGATTGTGAGGGGTGAATCATATTTCGATCATCCCCAGTTAGGATGCCGAGTCCTACCATCATGTGAACAGAGTCCTTCGACCAGTCGTTTAGATGCTCCATACCTAACAGTTGAACGAAATGGGCAGGTGGATCGTATTTAAATCCCGTTACGTGCAGTGCACGATCCAGCATGACGGCAATTTCCTCCCGCGTGACGAATGCATCAGGACGAAATATCCCTCCGTCATAGCCTTCAATTATGCCGAAGGACACCGCAGTTAAGAGAGAACGGGAATACCACGCGGATGGGTCAATATCACGGAAGGCCATGCTGTCACCTTTCTCCGGCAAAGCAAGCGCATCCGTTACTAACTTGGCAAATTCAACTCTAGTTATCGCATCATCCGGACGGAATCTTCCCTCCGTATCCCCGTTCACGAGCAAACGGCCCGCCATCGTTTCAACATCCTTTTGGGACCAGTGACCGTTCAAGTCCGCAAATGTTCGGCTCCCCGTAATAAGCCCATACATACTATTGCCCATTCGGTGGATAAGTGCCATATAAGAGCCATCTGGTTGCTTGACGAACAAGGTTGGAACCGGGGCCATCGTACCATCTGTACGGAATAGAACTGCTGCTGTTCTATCTGGATCCATAGGCCCTGCTGGTATCGTTCGAGCAGCAAACGCGCTCTCATAGTCATGCATCTCCGTTACTTGACCGGAGGCATCTAGGATCGAAACGGTGAAGTCGACGGGTACACCAGTTAGCGTAAAGCCTTCTGCCGTAACAAGCTTATCTATCGCGTGCGTTTGTTCTTCCGATACGGTCGCTATCGTTACTGTGACCTTCGCATTCGCATCAAGTTTCAATTGATCAATTGGCAGCTTATACATGCCGACGGAACTTGAAATAACAAGAGAGCCAGTTCCCCCACTTTTAGATTGGATCGCTTGCAGAATCTCGGATGGTACATCCACCGTAATAGATGCCGACTCCTGAGCTGGAATCATGACAATGAAAGTTGATTTTTCCTTAGAGGATTCATGGATCTCTTTCAAAGCTTGCGCCATATGCAAGACGACGTGTATACGATTTCCTGATTCCGATGTGAGGCTAACCGCATTTTCAGATAATGTCATGGCTCGGGCGTTGCCCGCAATAATGGCCACCTCTGGCGTCAAAGGCGCTTGCGCTTTCCCACTCCCATTCGTATTAGGCACGTTTACACCGCCCACACCTCCTACGTCACTAAGACCAGATTCCGTTCGAACAGTTGCCCGAAGTGAACTACCTGGCGATACGGCCACTTCCTGTAAACTGCGATTTGCAATCCTCAGTGATTGCCAGATGATCTCCGTTTCCCCTGATTTCAGCACGTTAAAAGTCAGCTCAGCCATTCTCATCGTACCGTTGGTCGGCTGTTCATTGCCCTCTTTTGACCATGCAAGTATGATTTCCCCCTCATCACCAGCAGGTTTTATCAGATTACCGTTTGCAGCTGCATCCGCACGGATCAGTTTAACCTTCTGCGGATCGTAGGTAAATATCGTCTCGAATGCGAATAGCTCCGAAACGTTAGCTGTCGCTGTTACCGTGAAGCTACCCCCTACCTGCGGTGTACTTGTACTTGCTGAGAGTGTGTAAGCGGATGATGCTAGCAACGAATTGGCATAAGCTGGGAAAGGGTTTATAAGAAAACATAGTACCATTACAATAAATACGAAAAACACGCTTTGCTTACGTTTAGGTTTAGGTAGGGATAACATATTCATTGCTCCTTTGCACAAAATAAAAGATTCGGGAGATTTGGCGTGATAGAACCAATCTCCCGAAGTTGGATAGTTATTCGATTTTCATAGCAACTGCGGCCATATCGAGATAATCGATCTTCAGATCCTGATTAACATCGTATTGACGAACCGCCGACCAATCTGAGCTTGCCGAAGTTTTGCCATAATGGATTAAAATTGGGTACAGGTCGCTGACGCTAATGCGATTGTCACCATTCAAGTCCTCAGGCTTCTGCTTATTCACAGTCAGTTTAAAGGCGTCTACAGCTCCTACAAGTAAGCTCGTTGCCGCGTCGATCTGTGCCTGGGTCGCAGCAGTGTCAGTCTCAACCGCTTTCCCAGCGTTAATCGCAGATTGGAGAGTCGCTTTGGAACCTGCCGGATACTGTCCGATCAGCGTTCCCTCTACCGAAGCATTGTAAAGCGCTTCTGCGGCAACAATTGCTGCAGCTAAGTTCGTTTTGTTCGCATACTGAACGTTGACCGTGAGCTTAAAGGATGCCAGTGTGCTTTCAAGTCCAGTACTGATAACGGCTATTGATGCTGCTTGTAGATCAACGGTACCGTTCGTTCCAGCTGGCTTTGCTGTAAAGGTCAGCTCCAATACATCACTGTTTGCCTTAATGGCTTTAGTTACACCTAGACTTGATGCAATGATGCGGACCTGATTCGGGACAGACGTTTTCGTCGAAACAATATCAAAACCTTCCTTCAAGGATGCCGCTGAAATGAAATCCAGCTTGGTCGCGTCATAAGTTATGGTCGCATCCAGCGCATATACGCTGTCGGTCACACTATCAAGACTGTATTTGACTTTGAAGTTTTGCCCACCATCTACTGTTGCCGGACCTGTCAGCTTATTGTTCAAGTCCTGATTTGGAATCGGTATTGGTCCTGTACGTGTAAAGCGAACGCCATCAGCTAGAATAAAGTTGCCTTGTGTATAAGAATTGGTAACCACAACGCTGCCTGATTCCCCTTTATGGAAAGGGTAGCTGCCTATTTTAATCCAACTCTTACCGTTTTGGTATTGATTCACCGCGACCGTTTCGGATCCGTTTGCATAATTAATGGTAAATGGCGCATTCTGCGTTCCAGTCGTATAATGATGCCATACATATACATCATACATGCCCTCCATTGGAATGACTGGCTTGTAGCTCACGCTGGATGCTCCGTTTTTCGTAGTATTCAAAGCAAAATTACCCTTGTTCGCATCTGCATTCGTTCTGCTTTCCCATTGGCCCAAGAGGGTTACGCCAGTCGGATCTGAATTATCCATGGAGATTGTAACGTTCTCTCGTACCAGCTCAAAGCTAATATTATCAAACACAACTTTGCCGATACCTGAAAGGATACCTACATTAAGGACAAGATTTATGGGCCCGGTGACTTCAAAAGTTTGACTGTAATTAACATACTGATTCGTTAACGTAACAGGTGCAAGCTGATGATCGTTTGCTCCATCCCAAATGTTTAACTCCGGTTGTACATCGCTGCCTTCCAACTTTTTAATTTGCGCAGAGAGTACGTACGTACCAGGTTGGTTGATGGATACGGACTGGTATATGAACGTTCGATTGTTCGGCGCTCCCGCCGAATTGAATTCAGCCGCGTTCTGTCCTGCAAACGGAGAGGTCTTATTCACATAAGCGTTCGTTCCATAAACACCTCTGTTCCAGCCCATCGTCCAATCTGGTAATAACACAGCGGACGGGCCGCCTGCAGGGTCTCCGCTTACGCGTTCGAAGTCCCCATTCTTCACTATCGCAAGCGGAACATCTCCCGTAACTTTCGTGATTTGTAATGGAGCTTGACTGACGATAAACAAGCTATTCTTTTTCATCAATCGTTTCGTTCCATCAAAATCCGTAACCGGAACGACATTTCCGTAGGCATCTTGCGCGCTAACGATTTGCTCAGCGTTGGCGACAGTCACATAGAGTAATAGGTCATCCGCTGAGAGTACGCTTAGATATTTGCCATCCGTACGCTTCAGATAATGATTAGCTTTCAGGAAATTAGCACCTTCAAAGCCGCTATATGAGCCTATATAAGCATCAGCCTTACGAATATGATGCTGAAGCGTCGCCAGTGTTTGATACATTTCTGTAGGCGACTGGGAATGCCTTGTAACGAATGTATCCTCGCCCGGCGTGCCCATATTGAAATATTTGCTTGTACCTACACGCAAGAAATCCATGTAATTCCACACGGTGTCAAATATGCGCCATGGTGTATAGGTGCTATTAAGTGGATACACCTCCGACTGCCACAACTGCAGATTCGGGTGAGTCGTTTTGGCTTGTGCATACGCAGTAAGTATATCCGCTATTTTTTCCGTTCCACTATATCCATGCACATTGTAAATATCGTAATAGTTAACGTTATCTCCTTTGAGCATATCAACCGCCATTTGACGATCTGCCGCCGGGTCAGGGGTTGCAAAACCGCTTGTAGTTACGAAGAGCTCAAGGTCTTGACCCGTTGCCAGCTTATATTCGGATTTCACCCGTTGCGCTTGTTCATAAGCTATTTTTTGCATCAGGATATACTCTTCGTTCGTACCTGAGAAAGCCGCTGTGACCGCCTTGGGATTCGAAGTTGGGTGAAAATTCACCTCGTTGAGGACCTCCCAATACTTTACCTTACCGGCATAGCGCTTCATCGTCTGATAGACATAGTTGGACCAGTCCTCGCCAGTTCCTGGCGTCCCATTCGTATACATGATATCCTTAGGTACCCAACGCTCTGCTCGATACATAAGATCGTTCATGCCTGCTGGAATATCCTGTTCGGCTGGTCTGCTAGATGCCCAATCGGAAGGATAACCAAGCACGGCAAGCACATCCATTCCTGCTTCTTGTGCTTTCTCGACGTATGCATCGCTTTTGATCCAATCGAAATTGCCTTTGGTTGGCTCAACAGCATACCATAAGAACTGTAACGCACCCTCCCAACCGCGCGTGGCGCTCGTATGAATTTTGGTCCATGCAGACATATCATAGTCATAATTCGCATGCTGTCCATAATAATTGGCATATTTACCATCAGCTACGCCCGCTTCATCTACGGGTACTTTGGATATGCCACTCTTATAGATGATAGGTGCTGAGCCGCTTGAACTCACCGTTGTTTCCAAATACCAGAAGCCTACCTTATTCTTCAATTTGGGAAGTTCCAGATTTTCGATGTGATACGTACCTCCAGCAGCAACTTGCACATTAGGGTAGGACTCGGTAAATTCCACCTTCCCGTAAGGATCAGTAGCTTTAATACTCACGTCGAAGGTCTTGGCGCTATCCCCATAATTCACCGTCATAACTGGATAGACAGCGTCTTCGCCTGAATAATAAACTTGTTTCTCATTGCGAAATGCAGGCTTTACTACGCTATATTTGGATGAATTATGCCAAGGCGTAATAAACTTTTGGGATTGAATGTCTTGGCCAAATGTAATGTCAGCAAGTAGTGCTGTATCCGTTCCTCGGCTGAAAGTCTGTGCCGTGTGTTCCAGTTCACTTGCACTTAGGGCTTTGGTAGAAACCTTAACTTGACTAACATTGAACGGACTGCTTCGTTCTACCATGAATTCGTAGGGCATGAACTTCTCCAATACCGCTGCTGCAGTTACAGGCGTAGGAGGTGTAATTTCAACACCATCTTTATAAATAGCGGCATAACCGCCAGTTCCCATTTTCCAAGAAAATGCGAGATTAAACGACTGACCAACTTGATAGCTGAGCTGGTTCGGCTGCGCATACGCATATGCACCATTAGTTCCTTCCCCGTTTCTCACAAAGAAGGTTAGCGGTTGTTCATACACCGCATTCGCACCGGTAGGCTTCTTACTCGGCGGCGGAATATGAGCCTGAATTAATGTATTACCAGGACCACTCTGTTCTGGTATTAATTTGAACAAGAAATCCCAGGTGTTACCGAATTCCTCATAGGGTTTATCCAGACGCACCCGAAGCTCTATCGTCCCTTCGTTCGGATTGAATATGCCCGGCGCGTAATCGCGGTACCAGGTTGGTGTATCGGTGAAATTTCCATCATCGCCCCCGACGACGACTGGACTCGGAGCAATCGTTACCGTGAGGTTGATCGTTGCCGATGCATTCCCCAAACCCAGTTTTATGATAGCGTTTTCATTTACGTCCGAAGTTGTCGTATTTTTTGCTTTGAGAATGAGATTTCCGTCTACAACCTTCAAATAAGTACCGTCCACAGGAGCTATTGCGGTAATTTGGACATTCGGATTACTTGTACTCCCCGTCTTCAAGCGAAGTACTTGTTCATACACGTTGGCACCGACAGTCGTGCTTCCAGCAATCGTCCCTGTCAATTCGTATTTTGCTTTTTCCAGATCAACGGCCCATTGGTTCATGGATACTGTCATTTCGGCATTGCGCTCAATTTGGATGGCATCCAATCCCGCTTGGTCTGGCAGCTCTCCAACTTTGACAAACTTGATGCCGTCGATTGCTATCGGAATCGTACCATTAGCTGCAGGCGCTACTGGAGGGAAATATTGGTACCCGGCTCCGCCCGCAATAATGGGATAAGTCTGCCCGCTTCGGAAAGGGTATACACCGTATGGCACCCATGCATCTGTTCCGTTGCCTGAACTCGGGTTATTAACGACATGTTCGCCTGCCGCATGCGTTATCTTATAAGGAACGTTGCCCGCATACCAGCGCGTCGTAGCTGGCTTCCTTACATAGAAGGCATACATCCCATCCTGTGGAAACTGAGGTGTAAACGTCATGCTTTGAGGTGTAGCCTTGTTTAAATTCGCATAAGTAAATCTGCTTTGATACGTTCCACTTGCTCCTTGAATAAAGTTCGCTCCGCTTGGCGGAGCTGCAAGCCCGGTGTATGTGACACTCGGATCTTGATCGTCTATGATCACGCCAATCTCCTGCGCGCCAAGCTCATCACCTGTAGCTGCATACACAGCTGTCATTCCAATCGGGACAATGCTGATAAGCATCATCGCAATCATGATCAGCGCCATTACCCTTTTGACAACACGACTTCCCCGTACCCTTGTCATCCTCTTCAACATTCGTGACACACCTCCATTAATATGATCACACCAGCAAAAGACTTCATTCACCTCAGCTCTTATGGGTATGATCTTATTCTAAGAAATGGTAGGATACGTCCACAACAGGACAGAAGTAAGATATCTCTGACAAAAACACGGACTATTTCAATGCTTGCTAATATTGGAATTCATCGCCATAAACTGACTGGGCATCACGCCAACCGTCGCTTTGAAAGATCGACTGAATAAATAAATGCTTGAAAAGCCCACAAGCTCAGCAATAGCGGTTATGGTATGAGTCCCCTCGATCATTCTTATTTTCGATTGCTCGATTCGAATATGCGTCAAATATTTATGAATCGTAATGCCAAGTTGATCTTTAAATAAAAACGACAAATGATTGGTCGATATTCCGACATGTTTACTTATCGTATGATTATCCAATTCAGGGTCCCAATATCGTTCATTAATGAATGTGATGGTGTTTTCAATAAACATCCACCCCTTCGTCATCTTCCCTTCTCGATCGTTATGGCCCACTTGTCCCTTCATAAAAAGGACTAACAATTCCAAACAAATCCCCTTTAGGATCAACGAATAACCCGATCTCCTGTCCAGAAACGCCTTCTGCATGATCAGGAATCTTTTCTTTAACTCGATCTGGTCCGGCAACTGCAGGCGGGAAATGGGGCTTGTCGATGCGAATTGCATCTCTTTTTCTGTCATCGCTTTTCGCTCTTCCGTAATCGCTTGGTCCTCCCAAGCACTTCGTTTTTCATCATAATACAAGTCAAAATGAACGATATATTGGATCAATGGCACCTCTGACGTAGAGCGAATAATATGCGCCACGAAGGGAGGCATAAGGAGAATATCCCCTTCCTTCACCTGATACTTGACTCCGTCCAAAAAAAATTCCGCTTCTCCTTGCTCGATATAGGTAAACACATGGTCATAATCCATCCATTCACCCGCCAGAGAGAAGGATTTATGAATTTTGACCACTCTAACGAAAGGTGTCATGCTGTTCATCCAAGACTCCATGTACTTCCCTCCTGCGGAATGATTGATGGTTGCCCTCAATAAGTAACTTTAATCCGTGCTCCCTTAGACGCCGACTTGGAAATCGCATCCAGCACCACTTGATTTCGATACCCATCCTCGAAACTTGGGGACGGATTCACATGTGTTGAAATTCCTTTCGTAAACGCATGTATCAGATTAATAAACGTATGTTCATAGCCAATCCCATGGCCAGCAGGCCAATAAGCCCCGGCATACGGGTGTACGCTTTCCGTACAATGAATCGTTCTAAAGCCTTGCATACCGAATACATCATTGTCCAAGTATAACTGAAGCGTATTCATATTTTCCATATCCCAACGTAAAGAACCTTTGGAGCCATTGATTTCGAGACGATTCCCGTTGCGGTTTCCCTTACCAAATCGTGATGCTTCGAATACACCAAAGGCGCCATTCTCAAACTTGGCCAAAGCCGCAACAGCATCATCTACATCTACGTCTGCCATAGATTGCTCACCTTCTACAGGTCTCTTCTTGATAAATGTTTCCATCATCCCAGTAACTTCCTTAATTTCACCTACCAGAAATCGAGCCAAATCAATAGAATGCGCCATAAGGTCACCTAGGGTACCTGAGCCGCATATATCTTTCTTCAGACGCCAAACTAGAGGGAAATCCGCATCCATGAGCCAATCTTGCAAGTATTGCGCTCTGACATGATAGATGTCCCCTATTACCCCATCATCAATTAGCTTTTTGGCATATTGTATAGCGGGTGCGAATCGATAGTTATGAGAGATCATATGGATCACATTGGCTTTCTGAGCAGCTTTCCACATCGTCAAAGCTTGCTCTTTATGCATAGCGAGAGGCTTCTCACAGATGATATGCTTTCCCGCTTGAGCCGCAGCTATGGCGATTTCCGCATGCAAATGATTTGGAGTACCGATATCAATGACATCAATATCACCCCTCTCTATCAGACGACGCCAATCAGTTTCATAAGATAACCATCCAAATTTATCTGCAGCACGTTTAACATTGGCTTCATCACGACCAACGATCGTTTGCAGGACAGGTTCGATATCTGTATCAAAATAGAAAGGGAGATCCCGATACGCATGGCTATGCGCTTTGCCCATAAACTTGTAACCGATCATGCCAACACGAACTTTTCTTGGAAGACTCATGTCTCGCTCCAATCAAATAATACACCACTGTATTGATCCTTATGCAATCGCAGACCCTCATACGCTTGCTTGGCTTCTTCCGGCTTCAGCACATGGCTGATTAGAGGGTCAATCTGCAACCGTTTCTGCTTCATCATCTCGAATATGATGCTCGAGTTTCTGACCAACGAATGTTTGACAAACTCGTTAGCCTCAATTGGATAACGCCATTCGTGCGCTCCCTTAAACGTAATGCAGCCCCTGCCATACAAATGGCAATAATTTAGTACATCCGTCACATCCGTGTTATATTCACCGCGAGGACTGCCTAAGAAAATAATTTCGCCTAATTTGGCGATGTAGGGGAGACTCTGGATCGCCACTTGCGGGACACCGGTTGCTTCAATATGCGTAGAAACTCCTTTTCCATCGGTAATTTTGGCTATCTGTTCCTTCACGTTGACTTGTCCACCATTCACTCCGTAGATCACACCACATTGTTCTGCGATTCGAAGTCGTTCCACAGATAAATCGATACCAATCACAGTAGCACCTTGCGCCTGCGCCAACTGTGCGGCCATATTCCCAATTAGTCCAAGCCCCGTTACGCTAACATAATCCCCAAATTCAATATTCGACACACGAATCGCCGTCGTTGCGACGGTTGCCATGCGAGTAAAAGGTACCCATTTCAAATCCAAGTTCTCCGGAACTTTAAGGAAAGTCCCCCTTATTGAAACGACCTCATACTTGGAATGGGTGCCATAATGAAAAACAATATCGCCGGATGTAAACCCCGTTACGCCTGCCCCCACTTCCACAATCTCACTTACAGCTGCATAACCTGGAATACCAGGCATTTGGAACCAAGCTTCGTTCCCCGACAACATGGCCAGTTCAGTTCCTGGACTGATTAAGGTGTACAGCTTCTTAACCAGTACCTCCTCTACGCCAATTAGCCCGGCGAAGTTCTCTTCTACCGTTTCTACCTGCCATGGACTTAGAAAAATCACTTTTTTATTGATCATCGCATTGATACACTCCTTTATATTGATCTCATTTTCAATATAAATGTTTTTACTTGGAGCGTCTTTGACGTAAAAAATGATTTTTTATCAAAAAACACGAAACCCAAAATTGGGTTCCGTGTTCTTGTTGTTGCTATTGTTCTTCCGTCTTATTGGTCAAAAATGCGAAAGAGCATCAATTTCGATGAAACACGCCTTTCCTCTTACGGATTGATCAACCCTGCCTGCTGCAGAAGACGTTGCGACATGACAGCAACTTCTGCTCTTGTCAATTGCCCTTTCGGTGCTAACGTGCTGTCCGTTCGGCCAGCAACTATGCCTCCCTGTAAACAGATGGCTATGCTTCTTTGCGCCCATTCCGATACCTGATCGGCATCCTGATACTTGGTAAGAAGTGCTGCGTCTGATACGTTCTCCTTCATGCTTGTTAATTTCATCGCATTAGCCATGATCATCATCGCCTGTTCCCTGTCGATGGTACTCATCGGCCGGAAAGTGCCATCCTCATAACCCCCAATAAGCTGGTAGGCAGAGGCAGTTTGAATCGCATCATGGTACCACGCAGTAGGAGCAACATCAGCGAATAAACTACTTCCATTTTGCGGCTTCAGTCCTAGCGCCCGAACGATAATAGCAGTAAACTCCGCTCTTGTAATGTCATGATCCGGGTTAAAGTGATTATCGTCTTGCCCTTGAATAACCATTCTGGCTGCCAAATTATTCACTTCTTTTTTCGCCCAGTGATTTTGAACGTCTCCAAACTCGATGCGGTGTGAGACCAAAAAGTAGACGCTATTCGTCAAACTACTTATTTGGGCCCAATATTTTCCGTCTACTTTCACTATCTTGGTCGGTACGTGCCGTAAAGTTCCGTCTTGATCGATCACGACTGCTGTCGTGATTTGCCCCACATCGGCTTGATCTTCGATCGGCAGCATTCTTACTACATAATTGCTGAACTGTGAAATCTCTATAGTTTGGCCCTTATAGCTTGCAGTCACTTTGAAGTCAACTGGCGAAGATTTCAGTACCAGCTCGTTAGTGGAAATGGTATTCTTTACAAGCTGCATCATATCCTCATTTGGTTTCACAATTTCAATCTGGATTGTAATATCTTGAAACTCCACATTTTCGCCAAACTGACTCTGTAAACTTTCAACTTGAATCTGCTTTGCTGGTAAAGTATACCTAGCTGCATCGGTTTGTAGTTCTAGCACAGCATTCTTTTGCTCCATGCTTTTAATCATTTGTCCGGTCAGTTTACCTATGAACGCGTCCGTTGTACCCGAAGTCGACAGAATAATATGGCTACCCCCTCCACCTGTGGATAAACGCTGCTCCAGCTTTTGGGCATCCACCGTATAAGTGGTTGTGGATTTGCCTCCTAGTTCATCCTTGACTGTGGAGCCCAACTCACCTATTGGTGAGGTAACAGGAGCTTGTCCCGATGGTGTACTAAATTGATCGCCATCACCACTATTGGACTGTTCTTCCGTATACGGAACCGCACTTACTTCTTGCGATGCTTCGCTGACTCCACCCGGATTTACAGCTTTAACGGTAAAATAGTACTTCGTACCATTGATCAAATTCACGACATCATACGTATAAACAGCGCCGCTAACTGTTGCAAGTTCGTTTCCATATTCACCTGAATTCATGCTGACAAAAATCTGATAATTCGTTACATGATCCATCGGGTCCCAGCTGAGACTTACTTGTCTATTGCTAACAACTGGGGCTTTAACGGTTGGTGCTCCAGGCGGCGATATTTGTGGTGTTGCACTAACTTCTTGGGATGCTCCACTTAATCCTCCTAGATTGCTGCCCTTTAAAACAAAGTAGTAAGGCGTTCCATTCGTTAAATTCACAACATCATACGTATAAACAGAGCCGCTAACGGTTGCAAGTTCATCTCCGTATAAGCCTGACTGATCACTGACATAAATATGATAATCCGTGGCTGAATCCAGTGCATCCCAAGTGAGACGCACTTGGGCATCGCCCGGCAACGCAGAGGTTACTTGAGGTACTCCCGGCATTGCTATTTGTGGCACTGCTAACAGTTCATTGGAAACGACGCTCTCTCTTTCACCACGAACTGCCTTAATGACGAAGTAATAGGTATCGCCGTTATTCAGCCCTTCAGCCTTGTAATTGTAAACTTCATTGCTAACCGTTGCTAGCGGGGATCCATATGAACCCGCTGTTGCGCTAGCATAGATGCGGTAATTCGTGGCCCTGTCTACGTTACTCCAGCTCAAATTCACGTAACCATCTCCGCTTATGACAGATAACAATTGAGGCTTGTTCAGTTCAGCTACCGTAACCGTTGCCACTTTTTTGAATTCACCATTCGAGGTTTTGGCTTCTATGAAAGCTGTTCCTAAGCCAATCGCAGTAACTAGTCCATTTTTATCTACCGTTGCTACATTTTTGTTGCTCGACGACCATAATGCTATATTGTTCGTTGTATTTGCTGGCAGCACCGTTGCTGTCAAGGTCTCCGTTTCGCCTGGAAGCAAGGTAAATGCTGTTTTGTTCAAAGAGATGGTTTCAGGAAAAACTTCTGGACCATAGACTTCAAACTCCCACAAGGAATAGCCATACTGCGTAGCCCTTACTGTACCGTACATCCTTACATATCGAGCATTGATCTGATTAAACGTAATTTTCTCCATCAAACCTTTGCCAGTGGTCGTGCTATACACGTTATTCCAGGTTTGCAGATCATTCGACACCTGAATTTGATAGCTTTTTGCGTAGGCAGCCTCCCAGTAAAGCCTCACTTCATTAATAGATTTGATGGTTCCCAAGTCAACATAAATCCAGCCTGGATCGACGGCTCTTTTGGAACCGAATCGGGTCGACATATCTCCGTCAAAAGCCCAAGGCGCCGTATCCACCGTACTGTCATTAGAGGAAGCAACCGCCGGCTGATTCAGGGCCAAGTTCGTCTGCGGCCGAGGTTCAGGATTCTGCACCGGTTTGATGGTAATATCGCTGAAATTGTCCTTATTCGCGAAATTCATCTCATATAAGCTTGTCGCAGGCTGGGCTTTTCCCGGCATATAGACATTTTCAAATGTGATTCCGCTAATAGGCGCATCGGGCAGTCCTTTTATTTTGGCAACACCCTCGCCAGCATCGCGTACTGTAATATTTTTAACCGTAATTCCTGAGATCGGACCTACACCCGAATTGCTCCCATTTACCGTAAAAAGCGTCATCCAAGCACTGTTATCTTCGTTGAAGCCGCTAATATCCTCGACATCCATATTCTCAAAGGTGACATTGCTCACAGCACCAGTGCCATATTTGTGATGAATGGCAAACCCGACAGCAGCCTTGTACACGACGCCATCTCGAAAGACTACATTATTCTGATCCTGCATAACCCCTTGGCCAATTTTGAACCCGTAGCACAATGTCCATGAGATGGCATCCTCAAAGAGCACATTACTTACAGGCTGTGGACTGCCGGGCCAAGGTACTTTGCCCGATGCAATATCCGTCGTTTCTTTCCAAGCTTTCGTCGAGAAGGGATCATCCAGGGCAATCCCGATCGCATTTCTCACTACGACATTTTGCGACTCGCACACATCAATCCCGTCATTTTCACCCATGCCCAAACTGTTAAAAAACTTCACATTCGTAAAACTAAGGTCATGTGATCGAACTGGCGTAACCGCCCAAGACGCGGATTCGCGTATGATAATCCCATCCATGATGAAATTGGATGTCGCGATGGGCACAACCAGATTGTTAATCATACCTTTGCCATTCGTCGATTTATCGTCATGTAGCGCAGCGCCATTCCCATCTATTGTTCCACGTCCATACAGCTTGATGTTCGTCGAATCAAATGCGGTGGAAATCCACCAGGTTGCCGGCCTGCCCATAGAATCCTTGTACCAGTGCTCTTTATAATCGGCTGTTTTTCCAGTTCCTATGAACACTGCCCCCGGCTGCATATAAAGCGCAGTATTGCTTTTCAGCACGAGATTGCCTATATAGTATTGTCCCGCAGGAATGTACACGATTCCTTGGACGCCGTTTCCTGCCTGGGTACCGTAACTGCTAGCATCGTCAATGGCTTGCTGAATGGCTGCTGTTCTAGCTGCCACGCCCGTTTTGTCCCCGGTTGAGTTAACTAGATAAGGGGCTTGTCCTACATTGAAAATACCTGTCCCTGTAGTTGCAGGCGCATCGTTCTCTGCTGGATCAGCCGCAATGACGAGGCGAGTCTTCCTGCTGTTCATCGTAACAATCAAATATTCGTCTTTCTGCGTGGTGAACGTCAAGGTTCGACCCACAACGCTGTCCGGTTGAATTCCCAGTTTCTTGGGGCTAATTGCGTAATCATGAACTTTGTCCGTATTTAATATCGTAACTTCGAAGGTCACAGGTCCATTAGACATGGAAAAGTTCGCATAATCATAATCGTCAAAAGCTTTGACTACCGGAATCTCCACGCCGTTCGCCTTCAGCGTGTAGTTAACGGAAGCCGCATACTTCGCTGGTTGATTATAGGGATAGATTACTGCTTTCGGAGCTGCTGCATTATTTTCTGGAGGCACTGCTGCCTCTACACTTGTTGTTAGCGGGTTAAAAAGAAACCCTGCCGTAAAAACAACCGCCATGATCATACTGAAAAATCGTTTCATTGTTATCATCTGTTAATTCCCCCCCTGTATAACTTCGCTGACTTTTGCAAGGATGTTAGCGCTTCCACTCTTTCATTATAACAACTGGGGCCATTGGTTATAATGCGGTAATCTCCATTTCGAGGGCAGATATTTATTGATATTGACGCTCAGCTACAACGCTAATGAAAATATCGAACGCATCTAAAGCTCATTTAACTCAATAAAAAAGATTGCCACTCATCCCGGCCTTACTGGCTAGGTGATTGGCAATCTTTTTGGTCACTGCTGCTTTGGCAAATTCAGATCGTTTATCCCAATAATATATCCGTATAATAATAGTGAGGCCCCGGTGATGTTGTATCGAGAAGTGCCACCGGCATGATATACACCTCAAGCGGTGAGCCATCGCTAATGGCCTCTACTTCCACAAGATGACTTCCAGCTGTTAGAGTCAACTCCACATACTGTTGATCAGGGGCACGGTGATACGCTGGCATGAACTCCAACGTTTCTTTGCATGAAATCACCGTCTGACCGTTCAGCTTCAGCGTTACGGGACTATTCGCTGCTGCAATAAGTCTCAGCTTGCGCTCAATCGGATTGGTAAGCTTTGTTTCCGCCTTATACACGCCTTCTACTTCAACTTTCTTCCACTGTACCCTATTCCCCGGGAAATAGACCACTTCTCCTTCGCCATCTTCGGGACCCCTGACGATCCATCTGGAGGAGTTGACCATGGCAAACGGTACTTTTTGAATCGACCATATCGCTTGATCATGAATTCGTGTCCAACTAAACGTTAGCTCATGACTTGCAGCTGCAATCGATCCAGCCTGGATTTCCGTATCCCATTGGAAGGATTCATCTGGTTGCAGGCTAATCTCAACCGTTGTTGGTCCATGCCAACCTGAAGGCAGCTCTAATGCTATATTCCCATCGATCTGGGTTAATGAGCGATTCGTCAGCGTGAACTGCAGTACCTTGCTTTGACCTGGTCCGATAGCTGGACCATCCGCTCCGAAATCGATGATTAATTCTGCATCCGGGTTTCTTTTCGTTCCTTGCGGCAGCAAGTAACGATTGGACGTTATTTTACTTTCCCAGAGCGTCCTTATTGCTTCTTCTGCTTCTCCCTCAACCAATGATTTGTTCCACGAAGTAGGAAGCTCTGGATGCACCATAATCTCGGTATCCCAAGCAGCGAGGATCTGTTTGCCCATACGGATTGTACGGCGCGTTAACTCATCCAAATTTCGGGGCGCTGGGAATCCTTTAATTGGGGGACTGACGACGATACGGTCACCTACCGGCTTTACCCACTTAGCAGGCAGGCCTTCCGGTCCTAGCAGCATTCCCAATATGGCACCCAGCGTTGCTGCGGTACAATCTGTATCGTAACCACAATTGACGGCTTTCAATATCGCGTCTTCGAAGTCTTCCCCATACAACCATCCAAGGATGGTAAAGGCAATATTTTGAGGGGCATCGGTAAAATTGTCACTGCCATGGTGCTCTAGAATGAGCAAACGCGTTTCAATCCAGCTCTTTCCTTCCTGATGCCACCGAAGCAGATCTTTCAAGGCCTTGGAAGTGCGACTCTCCTCAGGGATATACTTCATTCCAATCGCAATCAACCGATCCCTGTCTTTCTCGAAGAAAATGGCGCTTTCCAAAGCAGCGAAAAACATTTCACCATAGACCCCTTCACCGCCAGCATGATCTACGATCGCATCCTGATACGCATAGTGAGCTGCAATTTCCGGGGCACCTGGAGCTGCCATTGCCCATATTTCGGAACGAATAGGTGAGCCCATACAGTCATTGAATGGATTGTTGAACCAACCCGCAACTGGTGGAAGTAAACCTCTTCTTAAATTCGTCAATGCATAGCCATATTCATCAAATGGGAAAAAGACATGCTCTAACCATTCCTGTCCAAGTTCAGTTGCGGTCAATCCCGGACCATACTGCTCCAAAGCGTGCAGCCACACCAATTGCAGGTCCAAATCGTCATTCTCTAGTGGGCCGTCTGGCAGTTCCGGATAAAAGCTCAATTCAAGCAGCTCCTTCTTGCCCTCGACCGGTGCACCCAGCGTTCCTCCGATATTTTTCCCCAGCCATCCCCCAAATACGATACGATAGTAATCTTGTTCATTTAAAATGCTGATAGACATGTGAAAACCTCCGTTGTTTGATATAATGGACATTGAATTTAGTATAAAAGCGGTTCCAATATAGTGCCATGTACATAGTTTTGTTCTAAAAAGAAAAAACATCGGGGGATGTCATGCCATGCACTACTCTCTTTCGCGATTATCCACATTGGATGTCAAATGGGCGGATCTTTTCGATGCAAATAACCCCCATTTCTTCGGTCAGCATCATAATCCCTATTATGAGCTTATCGTCATTGCTGACGGAACGGTGCATTTGCAGACTGCTGATGAACGTATGACCTTACATGCTGGGGAGTCGCTTCTTTTGAAGCCTTGGGAAACGCACACTGGTTGGAATTCCCAAGAACGACAAGGTCAATTTTTTTGGGTGCAATTTTCCTGCAATCCTACCCTTAATGAATTCGTGCTGGATCGAGCCGCTGAGCTTAATATTGTCCATGCCGAACGAACCGAACTTAGAACCACGGAAAACCTGCATGAAGATTTGCTTGTTATCCCACGTCAGTTTCGTTCTTTGCAACGTTTTAAATTGCTCGGCTTGTTTGAAGAGCTAGTCGAGACAATGAAACAACCGACGGGCTATTTTCGTTTTCATGCCACCTTATTACTTGGTGAAATCCTTCGTCTTATGGCCAATGATTTTTTGAAGCAAAGCCAATTGGACACCGCTTTCTCCGCTTCCTACCTTACATTTCGCAATCTAGTCAATTACTTGAATAATTTTTACGATTCGGACATTTCCAAAGAGACATTAGAACGATTGATGGATCGCAAATATGAATATCTCTGTCAGGTGTTCAAAAAGTATGCCGGAACGAACATCCACAATTATATCCACCAACTCAAAACCCAACGCGCCAAACATCTGCTGCGCACTACAGATAAAAGTGTTCAGGAAATTGCCAGTGAAGTGGGATATCCGGATCCTTTTTACTTCAGCCGTATGTTCAAAAAGATCGAAGGTGTCGCTCCTCTGCATTATCGGAATAAAGAGCCGATGGGGTAGACGTGGTACAACAGAAATAAGGAGCTGTCTAGTAGAAATTCAACTACTAGATAGCTCCTTATTTTATCAAATCCAGCTAACGAATCGCTATGGTAATACAGTATTTACCTGAAGGCTGGTAGTAGCTTGAACCCCACCCTCCGCCGTCGCTACTGTAATTGTCGCTACCCCAGCACTTAAAGCCGTCACATTGCCCGTCTGATCCACGGTCGCAACTGTTGGATTACTCGACGTCCACACCATTTTTTTATTATTCGCTTCAAGCGGCATAACGGTAGCTTGGAGATGATAGACGTTATTCGTTACGGTATCTAATGTCGCATTTGTCACAGAAAGCGTTATGCCTGTGACAGGTACATACATTGTCACCAATGTATCATCATATAAAGCGGATGTGTAATAAGTTCTGAATCCAATGGCTCCGTTTCCTATCGCAGTATCTGTGACTGAAATTTTCTCATCCCCATTCAGATAGCCTTTAATCGTAGAACCATTCACCAAGATCTTAGCCGCATACCAAGTATCTAAGCTGAGCGTTTGGGATACGGTCGCCAGTATGGTCCAGTTACCAGCTTGTTTTTTCAATATTTTCAACTGGTTGCTTGCTCGATTTAGTTGGAAATAATACATATTATTACCGTTCTGGTATCGGAACACCAGGCCTGCTCCTGAACTTCCCGGACCTTCCGAGGTCATTTTGATTCTCGACTGAACGGCATAGTTGTTCCAACTCGTGTTCCCGGTTGATACTAAATTTTCCCCAGAATTTGAATTGGCTGCCAACAGCTTGTTGATGCCATCTGTCACAACCGTCCAAGTACCAAGCACTTGAGTCCAACCAACGGAATCTCCGTCATCAAAATTATCACTGAAAAGGCTCGTGCCTGAAAGTTCTTTTACACTTACATCATCGTAAACAGAAGAGATGTTGTAAGCCTTAAATCCAATTTTACCCATGCTAAATGTCGTATCTGTCATATTAATCTTCTCCACGCCATCTAGATAACAGATGATTGAGGATCCATTAACAAATACCTTAACTATGTACCATTGATTCAGTTCAATCGGTTGAGATACCGGTGTACCTATTGTTGTCCAAGTGCCCGCTTGTTTTTTCAAGACTTTTATTTGACCATCCGCTTTATTAAGTTGAAAGGCATACATATTATTAGCATCTTGGTATCGGAAAATGAGACTTGCTCCCGTTCCCCCGCTTCCCTGGCCTGTCATTTTAACCTTCGCTTGAACCGAATAATTCGTCCAGTTCGAGTCACCTGCTGCAATCTGACCATCTACAGATGGTATACTGAGCACTTTAGAGCCCTCCGGCGCTACATTCCATGTTCCTAGCAAGGAGGCCCATCCTGCGGAGTCTCCATCTTGAAAATTATCACTAAACAAGTTGCGATCATAATACTTATCATATTCATAGACCCAAGTACCAGAGGAAGTGCCTACATATACCCTTGACAAATTGGGGTGGAAGGCTACCTTCCATATATCCTTGGTGCCTTTAAGCCCTTCGACGACCCGCCAGTTCTGACCGCCGTCCAATGTTTCAAATAGACCTGCGCTAGGCGTTAAACCTTGATTATCTGTCCCTCCTGCTACGAGATGCAGTTGATTACTAGGATCCTGTGCGATATCAAAAATAGGTAAAGAGCCACTCAAGCTTTTGACCAAGCCATTCGATTCATTTATATTCGTTAGCGTACTTCCATCAAGACGATATAGCCCCGATGCAAAGCTGCCTATCCAAAGCCGGTCCGCCACAAATAGATCCGGTACGATATTCTGAATACCGCTGATTGAGGAAGTAATCGTTACCCATGAGGAAACACCATTTATTGGCGAACCACCATTCGTTGACTTTGAAATAACTCCTCCATCCGCTGACCATACTACATCTCCATTGAATGGAGACACAGCGGCAATCCCTTTATCTAATTGGCTCCAAGTAAGGCCACCGTCTATGCTTTTATTTTTACCTGCATAAATTATGTTATTGTTCTGCGGGTGGTACATAATCACGCGAGCTTTCGAAGTCATCTGTGTTCCTGGAATCTGTGTGAAATTCAGCCCGCCGTCATGGCTTTCTGATAGGATTGTATGCGAGCCCCAATCCCCGATATTGATGAACAAATGCTCCGAATCCTGAGGATCGCGTGCGATCGCATGGACAGTCCTTTGCCCCTCATACCTGGGTTCAAAGCGATCTTCCATCAAGTATTGAAACATCGGATACTTTTCTGTACCATATACGTTGGATTTTACAAGACCTCGATCAATGGCTGCAATATAGATATTTTGATTATCCGTAGGATCAAATAGGAATCCACTGGCACGTAGGCCTGAGAAACCGCTGCTGGACGGGTATAAATTTTCTCCTCCATCCTTGGATTTATAAATCTCGTTATCCAGCGGAACCCATACGATATTCGGATCTGTAGGGTGGGTAGTAAAGGCTTCACTAAACCATCCCCAGTTATCTCTCATGAAAGCGGTGCCATTATTAACAGTGGAAGTGTGCCATGTTACTCCCATATCTGTGCTGTATCTCAAACTATACTGTGAATTTCTAATGGAGAGATATAATCTTTCATGACCATAGGCATCCGGTGCTCCAAATAGAAGTTTGGTAAACTTCCCGCCTGTTGCAACATCGAGTCTAGGCACTTGCAAGTCCGTCCATGCAGTGCCTGCATTGGTACTTGTATACACTTTGCCATCTGCAATGGCGAACCAATGATTGGCATTGGTCGGATCTTCCGTAATGCTGGCCGTTTCTAATCCGGAAAATCCCGTATTTTTCGCCACCCATGTCGCACCGTCATCCGAACTGACTTGAATGCCAATTCCATATGTCGCCGCCATGACGGTTCCGCTAACCGAATCTACAAATAAATCACTAATAGCTTGGTCGATTAGACCGATATTAGTCCAAGTACCTTTCTCACCATTACCCATAGATTTGAAAACTCCCTTACTATGTGAGGCCACGTAGATCGCTCTGTTGCCATTACTCTCGATCCCTCCGAAACGAATCAGCTTATTGGTAGATTTTCGATAAAACGATGTGGTTAATACCTGTCTCCAACTCGCGCCGCCGTCTGTACTTTTCCATATACCTGCCAAATTAGATTCAAGATTAGTACTGGTGGAGGAATGCGGCGAAGCTGCTACGTAGGCTATATTTTCATTATCAGGATCAAAGGCGATATCCATCGTCCCCATCAAACCAAATCCCTCATTGCTTGATTTCCACGTTGCACCTCCGTCCTCGCTCTTCCAAATCCCTGAAGTATCTGTTCCTATAAGTAAATGCTGTGGATTTGTTGGAGAAACGGCCATCGCATAGACCATTTGCGCGGCCTCTCCACCTTTATACCCGATAGCCGCTTGCTCTTGAGGCATCATATGGTATTGCACCCACCAAGGCGTGTCATAGCGAGTTGTTGTCAATGCATCAATATCCGTCCCAGCTGGTAAAGAAATGGGTGATATGTGCAATTGCGTCATCGCTTCAGCCTGCTCTGTGAAAGGATTAAACATGAACATCAGCATGATGATTAACATGCCAGCCAACTTTGTTTTCATTTTCTTTCCTCCTTGTATGTTTATCAAGTATGATCTCTATTCATCCCATCCTTTAATTTGTTTACTTTCTAGGTTCTTACCTATCACCACCCTTCCGACGTTCGGGACGCAGATTACGAAATGTGTTAATACCCGGCTGCATCAACTTTGCAAGGTGTTCCCCCATCCGTATATGCCCATAATCAGATGGATGAATTAAATCCGCGGTCAATGAGGAAAAATCAGTCAACACATCGCTTCCTTCTATTACATATAGATAAGGATGGTTTTTTCGTGCTGCATACTCCCTTAACACTTCATTGAATTCCATTTCCCGAACTGCTAATAGATTGTCGCCATCCTTGAGAAAAGTTGATTTGTTTGGATAGATGGTCGTTATAAAGATTGGATCATACGGATGCATCGTAATTACGCGATCCAATAAGTAGCTGACTCTATCACGAAACTCAGCCACGGTATAGACCTTACGCATGTTGATACCAAGCTCGAAAAATGCGATCTGCCAATCGTTCCGCTCGGCAATAAAATCAGCAACTTCCGGTTCACACAGGCACGACCCGCTCAAACCAAGATTCAGCACATCGAAGCCTAGGCGGTGCGCTGCATGTTGGACATAACTGTTATAGTTGCTACTTGCTCCCTCCCCCTGAGTAATGGAGGAACCGTAAGCAATCATCTTTAACTCGGGTGTCTCTCCAGGCTGTGGCAGTACCACTGGATAATCGGTTGCATCGATTCCGTGAAGAACTGCCCTGAAGCCATCGAAACAGATTCGCCATACACGAAAGGAAAACGTATTACTCTCTAGAAATCGTGGTTCAACCTCAGTGAATTCTTCTCGACTAACTAAGTCCAAGGTGCTGATTATACCTGGCAGCAAGGTTTGAACAGAATGAAAAAAGTTGCCTTGGAATATCATGACCTTCCCCTCTGTTTCAAGCGAAGAAAGCTTGATCTGAACCCGGCTTGCTTCGGTAACAAAGCGCAGCTCACAACCACTGGCCAATGCTGCGCTGGTTCGTCCCCAGCCGCTTATCGCCGTACGCACCGACTGAGGAAATCGTTGCAATTGCTTGCCAGGCATGCCTTCTCTCTCCTCCATTTCACAAATGTTGTGAAAAGCCACTCCGTTGATCATCCCTTATCCTCCACTGTCCTCAATATTCATGCCCTCTCTGCCGTTCACTACAGAACAATAGATCCTCCACTTTGTAACTGATGACGCAATGACTGCACATCCACATTGGCAAATCCCTTCTCTTCGGTAAGGGCAATGTAAGCCGCAACACCCGCCGCTTCGCCCAATTGATTCATATTGACCATGACTCGCACACCGCCGAAAGCTTCCTCATCAATGTCCAACATCCGGCCTGCCACAATCACATTCCTGTATGGACCCTCAGGTAGTAAACTGCGATACGGAATCTGATAAAAAGTAGGATTATGCTCCGTCATCTCCCGCCATCTTCCGATCTCCTTCGGATAACCAGGCCGGATATAGGCTTGCTCACCGTCTAAATATTTGAAGGTAAGACCTGGCTTATCCTGATGATGAATATCGATACGATAACTCCCATTCGCAATTGCGTCATCGAATCTTCGACCATAAAGAACGTCTTCTCCCGTCAACTGATAGTGACATGCGATATGGCGGGTTTCACGTGTCCCTATATAGGACGGAAGTGATACGAGTGACATCCTGTCACCTCTACCATACGTATGGACAAGATCCATAATCGCCCTCACTTGCCGACGCCCCTCCATTTCGCTATAGGTCAATGCCTCGCCATCTGCGCTGTTGGCATGGTATACACGCGTACCTGCATACATATGGACATCAGTAGATCCCGGAACCTGAGTCCCCCATCCAAAACCTTCTGGAATCCCAAATTCATCTTTATGTTTCAGCAACAAGTACGGTAAGTCGATCCCTTCTGTCCCTTGCTCCCATCCGCTGATCTTTGCACACGCTGTGGAAGGTTGAAAATGAGGGGAAAGCCTCTGTGCGACTCCTAATCGGTCACAAAGATCCCCATCCCCAGTCGCATCAATAAATAACTTAGCCTTAATCGCCCCGCGACCTGACTTATTTTCAACAATAGCAGCCTGAAGTTCGCCATTTACTACATGGGGAGATACGAACATCGTGTGTAAATATGCCTTCACATTCGATTCCTGAATAAGCCGGTCTAACTCAATCTTCAGTTCTTCCGTGTTGAGCATATACCCCGCGGAATGATTCTTCCTCTCCTCGATGACCCCGCCTACGCGGTCCAACCGCTCGATGGTCTCCAGCGTTAAGCCGGCAATGATCTGTTGATCAAATTCCGTATTTTGCAGTGAATGCCAAATATTAACCAAGCCCGATGTCGCTACACCACCGAAAGCGTTCTGTTTCTCAATAATAACGACACGGGCTCCCAGACGAGCAGCACGCACAGCAGCAAATACTCCCGTACAGCTTCCCCCTAATACACATATATCCGCTTCATAAAAGATAGGAATTTCCCTTGCTTCCTCACGCAATAGCATTTCCTTCAACTCCAACTCCATATTTAAATAGGCATGAATGAGTAAGCAAAAGAATTGAACCAAGCTCATTCGCTTGGCTCAGTTCCTTTTTACCCACTATTCAGCGACTAGTTACGTTTGATTACTTCTTTTTTGTAGCGAGAAACTCATCAAACTGCTTCTGCTTCTCAGTAAGAATTTTATCAACACCAGCAGCCTTCAATTTCTCGAGATATTTCGGAAGAATCGTATTCGGATCAACAGCACCGGTATTTAAAGCACCAGAAAACTCAACTTTCACAGAAGTCGTTGCAGCAATTTCATTTTTAACAGCAGCCGTATCAAATGTAAATCCTACAGCTACTGAAACAGCGGCTTTCTTATTGAATTCGCGGAATTTATTCCACTTTTCTGGATCTTCGTTCTTCCATAAGTAATTCAAGAACTGACTACCGAACATCCATGCTGCACCAGGCAAGTATTTATTGCTTTTCGGATCGTTACCAGGTGCGATATCAATGACATTATCGTTTACTTTCACATAGTGCACGCCCTCGATACCGAAATCGAGTAAATTCAGTAAGTATTTATCCGTATGCAGCAAATTAATAAACATCATGGCGCGCTCTGGGTCTTTACTGGTTTTTGAAATCGCGAGCATCGAGCCAGAAGCCGTTGATGAGCTGGTCCATGTCTTCATCGTCTCTACCTGCACAAACGGATAGCCTGAGGCTAGACTAACTTCTGCATCCTTACCTGGTTTTAGTGGTGTAACAATGGCAAATACATTCCCAGCTTTTACTTGTGTTTCTGGCGAATTTTTCGTCGTCGGCGCGTCTTTGTTGATGTATCCTTTCAAGAACCAGTCGTGCGTCAAATCTAATTGTTCTTTATCTTTCTGTTGCTCCTGTGTGAGTACAACCTTCGTACTCGGAAGCGTTCCATCAATAGCCCCGAAGGAAGTAGCCCCTCCCATGTAATCCCATGTGTTTAGATGCTGTACAAGATTGTTGCCAGCGTCGAGATACAACGGAGTCATGTTCGGTTCATTCTCTTTAATAATCTTGAGAAATGGCTCCAAATCTTTTTCTGATTTAATAGTTGAAAGGTCCATTTTATATTTCTCCACTAGGTCTTTTCTCAGTAAGAATCCACCTGAAGTGGCCATTTCTTTATTTGTGGGAACAGCGTAAATTTTGCCCTTAATTCTCGCACCATCGAGCGCACTTTGACCAAGTGTTTCTTTAATGCCCTTGCCATATTTATCAAGTAAATTTTTCTCTTCCAGGTCAACGAAAGCTCCCTTGGTTACGTTCGTGGCATATGAGTTCCAATTGGCTGCGAACAGAATGTCCATCGGTTCACTAGAGGCAATCATCAGATTAACCTTATCTCCCCAGGAGCCTGAAGAAATCGGGTTAATATCAATCGTTGCATTGATTTTTTTAGTTAAATATTTGTTCATTTCTGCTACAACAAGGGCTTGATCTTTTTGAACCTCACCAGGGTAAATCAATTTTATTGTGTAGGGTGAGAGTTGAGGTTCTACCGTAGGGCTGGATGAGGATAGAGCGGCCGAAGATGATGTTTCCTTATTCGTGCTGCACCCCGTCAAAAAAATCGCGAGAACCATACTAACAGATACGGCCAACAGACTAGCTTTTTGAATCCTTTTCATGCGAATCCTCCCTTTTGTTTGTATACAATTTGATATGAATTACGTAGTCTAGGCTAGATTCAGCCTTTTACAGAGCCTACGGTCAAACCTTTAATAAAAAACCTTTGAAAGAAGGGATACGCAAACACAATCGGACCCACGCCTATGACACACATAGCCATTCTCACGCTTTCGGTTGGTAAATTCATGCTTCCACCTGCTTGTGTGAATCCTTGCTGCGCTTGGATATTTGTCGTCATAAACTGAATATTCAGCATGGCTTTATACATTAAGTACTGGATGCTTATCGTTGTATTATCCGTAATAAAAACAAGACTTAGAAACCAATCATTCCAATAGTTTAGCGTGCTGAACAAGGCAACAGTGGCTAGTACCGGCAAGGAAAGCGGCATCACAATGCGGCTAAAAATAGTCGTTTCACCAGCACCATCTATCCTTGCCGATTCGATCAAAGCAGGTGGGATTGTCGTTTGAAAGAACGTACGTATAACCAGTACGAAAAAGGGTGAGATCAGCAAAGGAATAATTAACGCCCAGATGCTATTTTTTAGATCAAGGAACTGCGTGTAGACAAGGTACCAGGGTACCAGACCACCGTTAAAGAGCATGGTAAAAAACATGAAAAACGTAAATATCCTTTTATGAGGAAAATCATTACGTGAAATGGGATACGCGAACAAGGACATAATAATCACACTAATAGCAGTACCTGCCACGGTAACAAGGACCGATATGCCATAGGATTTCACAATCTGATTGATGTCCAGAAACATGAACCTATAAGCCTCTAAACTGAAGTGTAAAGGTATAAATCGATACCCATCCGTCAGGACTGACTTTTCTTCTGAGAAGGATACCGAAAGAACAAGGATGATAGGCAATAAACAACAAATGCTGTACACCCAAAAAAACAAGCTAATGATGATGTTCGCCTTACGAGATATTGCGTTAATGGGATTAAATGACGGAGCCTTATGGGGCTTAACCGTTTCGATCACTTCCAAGCATGCCACCTCCTTTATTTAAAATAGTGCGTTCTCTTTATTAATTCTTCTAACAATATAGTTAGAGAAGAATACCATGACGAAACCGACAAGGGATTGGTAGAGTCCTGCTGCAGTGGACATCCCTATGTCTCCCAACGTAATAAACGTGCGATATACATAGGTGTCGATGACATTCGTCGTGGAAAATAAAGAACCTGAATTCAGGGGTACCTGAAAGAATAATCCGAAGTCCGTATAAAAAATTCTTCCAATGGCTAGCAGCGCTAGAATAATGATGATTGGGACGAGCGATGGGAGCGTAATATGAATCATTTGTTTCCATTTACTAGCTCCATCCAGTGTGGCCGCTTCGTAATATTCATGATCGATGCCAATGATGACAGCTAAGTACATCACCGTTGAATAACCAATCGTTTTCCAAGTATGAACAAATGACAAGATATATGGCCAGTACTGAGGCTCGCTATACCATGAAATCGGTTTCAACCCAATAAAAGGTAGCAGCGTGTTATTAATGAACCCGTGCTCCGTACCTAAGAAGCCAAAAACTAAATAACTCGTCACAATAGCAGATAAAAAATAAGGGAGGAACATTGTACTTTGAAAAAATTTCGAAAGAAGACGGCTTCTTAATTCATTCAACATAATGGCGAACGAAACGCCGATTACGATATTAAGAACAATAAATAGCGCATTATAAAGCAAAGTATTCCGCGTAATAATCCATGCATCGTTCGTTTTAAACAGATACGTGAAATTATCCAATCCTATCCATGGACTTCCTAGAATGCCATCCGTCAAATTAATGTTCTTAAAAGCAATGATAATGCCGAACATAGGGAGATAGTTGTTGATGAGTAGGACTACCGATGCTGGCAGTAGCATCAAGTAAAATACCCAATAGGCTCTAAATGTTTTCACTGGCATGCCTCCTGTGCTGCTGGTTGATAGCTTAATTATAGGAGGAGGCAACTTGTGAAACTATCCGATACATGACCTGTTGGTTAACACTTTCATGACATTCTTGGTTAGTCTATATCATCCGATGATTTCACCATTTTGCGATAATCTTGCGGCGTGAAAGAGGTCAACTTTTTAAACATTTTTCCAAAATGTGAGAAGTGAGAGTAACCGACTGCCTCCGCCACCGTAGAGATTTTCAGACTTGTTTCTTCTAAAAGCCTTTTGGCTTTGTCGATGCGGATCTGCAAAATGTAGTCGGCTAGTGATAACCCTGTTTCTTTCTTAAACAGCCGTGATAAATAGGCTGGATTCAAATGCACATACTGAGCAATGTCTTCACGCGTAAATTCCAAACTAATATTTAATTCCATATATTGCTTAACGGATGCAATGACTCCGCCATTGTCGCTATGGCTCTCTCGATTGAAGTAATCCATTCCTATAGCCGCGATACGTTTCGCCCACAGACTGAAATGGACCATCGAGCGAATGGCTTGGGATTCGCTGCTCAGATCCTTTAGGGAATAAATCGTGTGTATAGAATACCCTTGACTATGAACGGTGTTATAGATCATATGGATATATCCGTGATAGAACGCTTCTAACGATTCAGGTGGGATTACTTCATGTTTCCATCGTTCCACAACTTGATCCAACTTGTTAAATAGTTCGGTCTTTCTCCCTGTTTCAAATAACAAGGACCATTCACCAAAATCAAGCAGCGGTATGACCGTAACAACATCACGGCGCATGTGTTCAAATTTAAATACGACGCAGCCTACAGTCATAATATTATTGCGCTCCAGCTTCAGTAAATCACGATACTCGGTTGCTAGCTTATTTAAAGCTACGGCATCACCGACATAACATGACATACTGCATTCAAAATATTGTGAGCACGCATCCAAATAAAGCTGGCAGCAGCGCTGCAGCTCATCGTGTGATACTCCTACTTGACCATTATCGTAAAGCAATACCACATTGCCACCGTTGCCGTCTTGAATAACATGGCCATTTCGATGATTTAACAAAATTTCCGCAGCAACATTACGCACGGCGTACCCCATAATTTCTTCATCACGTACACTCATCTCTTCTTTCCAGTATTCAATATTGATGATAATCGGGATTATCCTATCCGTTGGGGAAAGCGGAAGCTGATACAGATCAAATGCAGCT
Organism: Paenibacillus plantarum; assembly: GCF_013141695.1. GTDB lineage: Bacteria > Bacillota > Bacilli > Paenibacillales > NBRC-103111 > Paenibacillus_E > Paenibacillus_E plantarum. The sequence goes on along the minus strand of NZ_WHNY01000067.1, from coordinate 219,105 downwards.
GCTAAACGCTCGGGGTATAATGGCATACGCTCGTTCAGCACATCTTGCCAGAATCGCTCAACCATTAACGGTAATTGAACAAACCACTCTTTATAATACTTTTCCAATACTTTACCGTATTGCTTCTGCTCATTGCTTTCGCGAACAACACCTAGGGCTTTGCCTACAACCTGCTCCAAATGTTCATTATCGACAGGCTTAAGCAAGTATTCAAAGCTGCCAAGATGCACCGCCTGTTGCGCAAATTGGAAGTTGGCATGACCGGATAAGAAAATCGTTTTAGTTAATGGCGAGTGTTCTTTCACCCATTTGAGTAATTCTAAGCCACTTTTTCCGGGCATATCGATATCTGAAATCATGATGTGAATGGGGTGCTGACTCAGTATGTCAATGGCTGTTTCAACATCATACGCTTCAAACACAGCAGCAAAGGACCCCGACCAATCGATCGACTGCGTGATGCCTTTTACGGTATACATTTCGTCGTCCACTACCAGAAGGTTATACACGTTCATCTTCTCCTTTATTTCGACTTTCCTTTATTAAAGGAAACCTCATTTGCACCGTTGCGCCACCATCCGAGCCATTACATAGCTTGATTCGAGCCTGCCCGTTGTAAACGATCTTCAATCGACGACATACGTTCCATATCCCAATATGGTTTTCGTCTCCAACATCCATATTGGCCTCACTCGACAACAAATAGGTTAGCATCTCATCTGCGAATCCAACCCCGTTATCTTGAATATGAATATCAAAATACAGCTCTGGATCTATGGGATCCGGTGCTGCCGTAATATGGATGCGAAACTTTTCTCCTCTTTTCTGAAATCCGTGAATGATCGCATTTTCAACAAATGGTTGAATAATAAGGGCTGGAATTTCAAAGCTCCTATACACATCGGGAATTTGTATGCTTGTCTCCAATACGTCAGGAAACCTCAGTTGCTGAATTTCCAAATAATTGCGGATATGCTTGACCTCTTCCTCGAGCGAAATGAAGTTCCGATTGTTCCGCATGATAAAACGAAAATATTCGGCTAAATGCATCGTCATTTTCTGCACCGTTTTATAATCTTTCAGTGCTGCCAAATAATAAATGATATTCAACGTGTTCAAGTAGAAATGAGGATTAATCTGCATTTGCAGATGCTTCATCTCTGCGGTTTGAGCTCGTAGCTTTTCCTCGTAGACATGGATCTTCAAATATTTAATTTGGGAAATCATATCATTGAATGATCCGATTAAAGAGGCAAATTCATCAACCCGGCTTTCCTTCAATCGAATCTCAAGATCACCCTGCGCGATTTTCCGCATACCATTCATTAAGTTGGCCATCGGTACAAAAAAAGCTCTGCGCAGAAACAATAAATAAACGGAGAGAATGAGAAGACTTCCAATCGGTATAAAGTAAAGCGCTGTTTGAAAAAAAGGAAGGTTTTGAAGTAGGGATTTCTCTGCAATGACAGAAACAAAGGAGATCGGTACCCATTCGGACTTGCTGCCAATAACAAGGTAATTCTGTTTGTTTTGTTTATCCTTAATGATCTGGTACGATTTATCGGCCAGTTCTGCCATCATCTTAGGAAGCGTTTCTGACTTGGAAATAAGCCACTCATCGTTAGAGAGAATTTGTCCCTCGTCGGATACAATGTAATACCTTTCATCAACGTTCCCATTGTTGTCTTGCAATGGCGCCATCATCGTACCTACATTAATCCAAGATCCCATATAGATGTCTTCATTTACGCTCACCATTTTAACGATGGCAAATCCGGCGGTCGTTTGGACCACCTGCCAACTTTTCAATTGTTGTGGGGAGATGTTTTGAACGAAACGAGGGAGCTCCTGATTAATAACTCTCGTGATTTCCATCGAGGTATCTTGAACAGCGAATATTAAGTCTTGGTTTTTCTGGGAATACACAAAGAAAGCATCAATTGTATTATAAAAGCCAATATCTTTCGTAAGCTTGTTGGTAATACTAACTTTGTTCAGGACATATTCATCGCTATCTTTCGCGTAATCTTTCAATAAATAAATATCTTGCTCTTTATCGAGATACTTATAGATATAATTACTAGCTTCCTTCATAGCTCTATCCGCTTGCAAAACAAACGTGTACAGCACACTGCTTTTGGAATTGGATATTTGATTGTGTAAAACGGTCATCGAGTAATAATTGCTATAGAACAGAAAAATGACTAGCGGAGCTGTTGTTAAAATAAACCAAATAATAATCTTTTTTCTCAATGAATTGCTCATGACTATTCAACTCCTGCCGAAAAGGCACTAACCCGTCCAACACAGAAATCGCGCGTTCTGGGATAGTGCCTCCAAGTCACCCTATCATTTCTCATTTTTATAACGTTATTACTTAATCAATCCTTTTTCCTTAAAAGCCTTTTCAGCCTCATCCACATACTTCTGTAATTGGTACGTCGTGTTCAACGTTTTTACAAAATCGTCGAACTGGTCAATGGGACGTTTTCCATAAATAAATTTAATGATTTCTTCATTCTCGAAACGATCCTTATCGGATTTGTTTAAACCGTCAGGAATCTTGGAGAAATTGTTATACACTTTGATGTACGGCAGGTTAATAGCAAAATCGATGTACTCTTTCTGTTTCGGGAATTTCGTATACAAGTAGGGCAGCTCATCACGGCCGGTCAACTGTAACTGGAACGTCGTTCCAAGCTCAGACACGGCTGGAAGCGGTTTGATTACATCGCCTTCTTTGGTATAGTGCGTACCTTCAAAACCGAACATGACCAAATTCTGACCTTCGCCTGCACCTGTGATGAAGTCTAGGTACGCCAACGCTTTCTCTAATTTTTCTGGCGTTTTCTCGAGCGCTTTTGGAAGAGCAATGCGCCAGTCGGCTGCACTGTTGTCAAACGCTCCGTTAAACTTACCTCCAGGTCCAACTGGCGGCTCTATCGTTATGAATTTGGCGTTAGGATTCGTGTCTGTGGTAAGCTTCACAAACTCATCCTTGAACATATCCGACCAATTCGAGTAAATAACACCTACTTGACCCTTCTGAGCTTTGGTAGATGCCGCATTCCCCTTGTTGGTAAGAATATCAGGATCGATGGCACCAGAATTATATAGATCATTGATAAATTTGAGCGCTTGCTTCATTTCCGGCTGGGAGGTGGAGTAAACTACTTTATTGTCTTTAACCGTTAGATTCCCTTCCGCTGATGATGCTGTACCATAGCTAGCGCCAAAAGCTCCGAAGAAGGGTGCAAACACATCCAATCCAGTACCCGTCAGTCCGTAGGTGTCTTGCTTGCCGTTCCCGTCTGGATCTTTATCATGAAAGGCTTTAATGACTGTCGCCAATTCGTCCAGCGTCTTAGGGATCGGCAAATTGAGTTTATCCAGCCAATCCTTCCTTAGCATTAGGGTCCGATAAGGAACCGCTGCCCGTTTAGGAAGCGTCATTTGTTTACCATCGACTTTACCTTTCGTTAAATCAGCGGCACTGTAGGCCTTTTTAACATTGGGCATCTTATCCATGTAACTGGTTAAGTCTAGAATCGCCCCTTGCTTGGAAAATTGCTGCATTTGGTCATTACTGACGGTGAAAACATCCGGTACATTCCCAGCGGCAATTCGGACGTTGATTTGATTGGCGTATTCATTGTTATTGCTGGTTTGCATCACGTTGAAATCGAAATCCACACCGAGCTTTTTGCCGATTTCAGCTTGAATTTTCTTATCGACATCACTTAATCCCGTTCCGCCAATTAGTACACTTAGTTTAACTGGCGTCGTTGATTTGGGGGATGCTGCTGGCGCTGCAGTTGCACTGCTAGGTGCTGTTGTACCACCTTCTGTCACAGACTCCGTTTTTCCACAGCCACTTACTACGATACTGAACGACAAACCGATTACTGCACATAGCTTGAATGAAATTTTCATAGAAACATCTCCCCTTATGATCTTACATATATGTTAACTGTTATCCCTTCACTGCGCCAATAAGCATTCCTTTGGTGAAATACTTTTGGATGAACGGATAAACAATTACAATCGGAAGTGCTGTTAGGATAACTCCTGCCATTTGCAAGGTTGTGGAGGGAACTGTATTCTCCAAATTAATCTCAGCTGACATGGATGAGGTCAAAATGCTTCGCAAGACAACTTGCAGCGGATATAAAGATTCATCCGTAATATATAAAATAGAGCTGAAAAACTCATTCCAATGCATAACCCCATAGAAGGTACTGATTGTTGCAACCACGGGTACGGACATTGGCAACAGAACACTCACCAAAACTTTGCTTTCAGAGGCTCCATCTATTCTGGCCGCTTCCAGAATTTCCTCCGGAATATTCTCGAAGAAGGTCTTTGTGATTAAGAGTGAAAAGGTTCCTACTGCTGATGGGATAATCATCGACCATACGGAATTCAACAATCCAGTCTCTTTGACGATGAGATAGGTCGGGATAATTCCGCCATTGAACATCATCGTGAACAAGATCAGAAAGAGAATCATTGATCTCCCAGGCAGTGTTTTCTTACTTAGGGGATAGGCCATGAGCACCGTAAGTAAGACATTTAATGCGGTTCCAACGATTGTTACAAAAAGGGAAACGCCAAAAGCTCTCGGGATCGTTGCATCCTTTAGAAATAGTACATACGCTTCGAATGAGATATGCTTCGGAATGATGATGAAACCACCATTTTTCATGACTTCGCTGAATGGTGTTAATGACATCGATAACACGTATAGCAAAGGAAATATAAAACAGACAGCCATCAGTAAGAGAATGACATAAATGACCCCTTCAAAAAATCGTTCCTTCCAATCCATCACCATATGCTTCCACCTGCTCGCTTGGCTAACGTGTTTGCACCAAGGACTAAGACCAGTGCAATGACTGATTTATAAAGTCCTACGGCTGCACCTAAACTAAAATTGAACTGCTCTAAGCCTGTGCGGAATACCCAGGTATCGATAATATCGACTTTTTCATACACCTGAATGTTGTACATCACGTAGATTTGTTCGAATCCGGCATCCAAAATGGTTCCGAGACGAAGGATTAACATTAGAATAATGACATTGCGGATACCAGGTAACGTGATGTGCCAGATCATCCGAATCCGTCCTGCGCCATCTACCCTTGCTGCTTCATATAAGGTTGAGTCAATGCCAGCGATGGCTGCCAAGTAAACAATGGTACCCCACCCTAGATTTTGCCAAATATCCGTCCCAACGATTAGGGATCGAATCCACTCATTGGATGTAAGAAAGGGAATCGTCTTCATTCCGGAATTTTTCAAAATCATATTCATAAGTCCATCTGCTTCCGAGAATAAGGCCAAAGAGATCCCGAAAATAATGACCCACGAAATAAAATGCGGCATGTACATAATGGATTGAATGACGTTTCTGAAAGCCTTCCATCGGATCTCCGATAATAGAATGGCTAAAATAATGGCAGGCGGTACAAGCCAGAAGAGCTTATATACACTAATGAGCATCGTATTGACCATAATTTGCGTAAAGTACGGTGAATCATAGAAATATTTAAAATGCTTATACCAGGGATTTGCCCAGGGACTGTTCCAAATCCCACCGGATATATTGAAATCTTTAAACGCAATAATGGCGCCTCCCATCGGTACATATTTGAAAATAAAATAATACATAAGGCCTGGCAGCAACATGAAGTAGTGTACTTTATGAAGTATGATTCGCTTGTACATGGGACTCACCTTTCTTCGCTTAATCTTGCTTGCATGCTTCGGATCCGTTGATACGCCTTACTTTATGCTCTCCGTTAGAAGTTGTATAGTTCTTAGTTTGAAGACAGTTCGGAGAATAACGTAACGTCAAGTTCTCCTTTTCACACTAGGTTTTCAATCTCATGAAACCCGCCTAGATGATTGCTTTCTGATAGGACTGCTGAGACAATGGAACTAGCGCGCAAGATATCAGAAGACTTGTATGGGGGCTGTCAGCAATGCTAAGACGTATTCATTTCAAAGAATTGTACATGCGTATTTTCTTTATCATAGGGTTGGTATTTGTCGGTATGGCTCTGCTTTACTCGCTTTTCCTCTCCAATCAAATTTCGAAATATGCGATAAATGAAGTGAACGGAAGTACGGCTGTTAAGCTTAATCATTTTAAGAGCACGATGGAGATCACGCTGCGAAAGTTAAAAGTAAGCAGTATTCAGCTCTACCAGGATCGGAATATTGGCTATTGGCTCACGGCAACCTCGAAGGATTCTTATTTGAATCATCTCGTTGATTTAAAGATTGGTGAATTCCTAAGTACGGAGAGGCTCATTCAGGATGTGTACCTGTTCAACCTCTCTACCCGTGAAGTCTTCTCGGCAAAAAACGGACCGGTACCTTTCACTGATTTTCCCGATCAGGTTATGCTTCAGCAAGTTGTTAATCAAACGATGCAACCACTTAATTTCTCTAAAGTGACCTTCATGGGGCAGACGGAGTTGACTTTATCTCTTCCTAATGGTGGCATCGACCAAACGCCCAATGGCCGCCTTATGATCGTTTTAGATAAGACTTTCCTCGCCGAGGATCTTCTTCTAAGCAATAATGAGTTTGAAGGAAAGTGGCTCGTGGTCGATAAAGACCATAACTTGCTTATGGGGGATGTCAATCCATCTAACGCTGGTGACATCATACATGCGGGAAATCAGTGGAGGTCCAATGGGCAAGATTGGGGCGTTCAATCCATTACTTTTTCGGATGAGGGCTGGCAATTATTCCTGCTATCCCCGCAAGGTATCTGGAAAAACAAACTGCTGGTGCTGAATTTTAAAGTATTAGGCTCTTTTTTCCTTATGATCGTCTTCTTATTAGTTATTCTTTATTTCCTGTCCAAAAAAAATTACAAACCTTTAACGGAACTTCTGGGTAAAATTCGTATTTACACGACAGGTGTGAACCTGCCAGAGAATGAACTGTCTATTTCCTCTATCCATACGGAATTTAAATTAGGGATTGATACGTTAGTTCATCGTATTGAGGAACAAAATCGCTCGCTTAAAAACAGTGATTCTATTGTCAAAGATGAGCTTCTGAGGCAGTGGATTTTAAGCGGTTCGGTAGGTCCCTCCTTACGGGAAGACCTGCAAAAGAAGCTGGCAATTAGTCTAGATAAGCCGGTTCGTTTAGCTGTATGTCGGATTGAGGATTATATCCCCTTCTGTCAAACTTACAATTTTCAATCTCGGAAATTAATGAAATTTGCTATTCAGAATGTCGTTGAAGAAGTCATTCGAACCTACGGATTAAAAGCAGAAACATCTGATCTCGGGAGCGATCATATCGTTATTGTGCTCTCCGTTTCTGATACGCAAAAGCTGAGCGAACCCGAACTCCTAGCCATGCTGGAAGATGCGAAGCATCACGTCCTGCAATGGATTAAAGTCTCTGTCTCTATCGGTCTTAGTGACGCAATTGCGCCAACGGAGAATATTCATCATATCTATCAAACGACGTATGAGTTAACCGAAATCTCCTTTATCACTGGAGAAAGCGCCATCTATTCACCGCAAGATAGAAAGGAAACATACATAGATGGCCAGTTCGACGGGTTGGATACCGAGCAAATAACCGCCTTTATTCAGTCGATTCGTATACGCGATACCGATGCCTTACAGCGACAACTTCAGCATTTGTTCAATCAGCTGCAAGACTTACCCGCTGACGAAAGCAAACTTCAGCTCATCCAACTCCTGTATGTATTACAAAAGTCATTTAAACAATTAAATACACCAGGGGGTATGGTCGGCATACGTAACCAGTTGGATCAATATAACAATTTGAAGGAAGTCCATTTGTGGGTCGAGGAAACGCTGATGAATCTAATCGAACAAATGTCCACTCGACGCACGCAGAAAGAAGACATTTTCCCTGAAATTGCCGAATACATTTCCAACCATCTTCACGATGCCATGCTGACCATTGATGATATCGCCAATCATGTTAATTTTTCCGTCAATTATCTTCGGGTCATATTTAAAGAGCAAAATGATATCTCAATTTCCGATTTCATCCTAGAACGACGCATCGAGAAAGTGAAAGAACTGCTGCTCAAAACGAAGTGGTCGATTGCTGAAATCTCATCACAGTCAGGCTTCCAGTCGAAGAGCCATTTTTTCACTGCTTTTAAGAAGGCTACGGGTATGACGCCGAATCAGTATCGTGAGGAGCATGCGCAGATATAAAAAGTGGAAGGAATCCTGCTGCTAACAGGACGCCTTCCACTTTTTTTAATATACCCTAATTTCATATATGGCGGCACTAGGATCACCATTGGTCTCCGTAATAACGATTCGTACTTGTGTCGTTCGAACGGCTTGAGCGAGACGATGAATTCGTTTCCGCTGATAATTGTTGTTTACTCGCTCCAACGTAATCCATTCATCCGCCATCCATGCTTGAAGCTCATACGCTTTCACACATTGCGGGTCTTGGCTAAGCGGCGCGTAAAAGCGATAATCACGCAGCAAATTTCCTGCGAAGGTTACTTCTACCTGCGAAACAACTTGCTCCTCGCGCCAATTTAACTGAGCCCACTGTGGCATCGCTTCCGACGGGGCTGACCGCCAAAGATTCGTTCTCCTATAAGGTCGTGTCACGCCGCTTCGTACGTTCTTAACTGGATAGCTGCATTGCTCAGGTTCGATATGGAAAGCCAACGATTCACCGTTTTCATACCTTCTCATGAGCCCATTGCCCATATCCGCTGCGGCAACCATACCTGGTATAATACTTGCAGCCTTATGCCAGTAGAGCTGAGCATGAGGACCGATGTCTAAGCGGATATAGCATGTAGACTGATCAGGTTCACGCTCCACCTGCACATTTAATTCCCAGCGTATCCATTGGCATTGACCAGGGGGGACTGCGAGCGTGGTTTGAGCCAGCTTGGGCTCGATATCCGTTTTGTAATCCCAGATATGACGGGCAGCAACAACGGAAGCTTCCACCCACTGTATCTGCTCTGTAAGATTGCTTAAGCAAATAGAAAGAGCATCTACTTGCTCTGTGCTCATGGCAATCCACTGACCACGCTTCTCATTTAGGAGCTCACTCTCATTTAGCCCCTGAACTTCATTCAACGTCATCTTCGGCTCCACGCGACCCAATTTGGCTTCACTACTAGCCGTAGCAATTGCCATTCTCGCCAAATCTAACGGATCCTCATTCGATTCATGCAGTAAGAAGCAATCATCTCTTAGAAGCCTTTGTTTAATTGCCGTGATTGTACTTACCGACAAGCCCGACACGCTCTCCCCTCGGCTAAGCGCAACAGCAGCAGCCGTCCCCGCCGCTTGCCCGAGCAGTGCAGTCGTCCCCATGACACGACTGCTGCCTAATGCCACGTGCGATGCACTTATATTTCGCCCTGCCATCATTAAGTTAGTTACATCCTTAGCAACCAGACTTCGCAGCGGTATCCCGTAAGGCGCGATGTAGCTTTTCTTCATATAATCCGAATTCTCACCCTCTGCGACGGATTGTTCACTATACTCGGCAAGCAGGCCGCCTGACTTATGCAGGTCAATGTACCAGCCGCCAAAGGCGACTTCGTCCTCGAAGACAGTCTGACCTACTAAATCTTTTTCCGTTAAAACATACTGCCCCATGATCCGTCTGCTTTCCCGCTTACCTGGAACTTGCCCAATCCAATCAAGCGCATAATGCTTCGTTTTGTCCATCAAATTAGGATCCTTATTCTTCATAAAATCCCATATGCCAAGCACATGCCGCGTTAACTCATGCCGAATGATTTCGTTTCCAGTGATCGTATTCCAAGGTACACCTAGTTCAATCCACCAAAACCCTCCCTCCGGATCATACGGAACGCGCCCCCCCTTATAGAATACATCTGGGTTATCATAGTGATATGCCCAGGCAGGCGCTTGAAACGGTACAGGCTTCCCCATATCCTTCGCACGAAAATGAATCGAGCTTCCCATTACTTCAGAACTTGCCGTTGGGGGCGCATGGTGCTCACCGAATTCCGCTTGTCCTTCTGTACCCATTCGCCACTCACAACCAGATAATTCAGCCAAAATACCATCCCCTGTACAGTCAATAAATACATTCGCATGTAGGGTAAGTTCCGTCTCAGCGTTTCCAACTCTTGCGTGAATTGCCTTGATCTCCTTGGCATCACCCATTTCCAATGCATACACGGACGTATTTAAATAATGAGATAGATGGGGGGTACTTATAATTTTGTCATAAAGTATCAGATCCCAGACACTATTTGTTCTGCCATTTTCGCTATTGGGCTCATGATTCACCACACGTTCTTCAATCAACAATTCCGCAATAATTCCTGTCTCTCGTGCATAAGCATTGTAATTCGCCGCTCCCTGTGGAAATACGCGAATTTCAGAAGAACTGTTTCCTCCAAATACAGGACGATCCTGCACAATGCAGGTACGTGCACCTTGCCTTGCTGCTGCAATTGCAGCACAAATACCAGCTAATCCACCGCCGCATACGATCACATCAAAAGAATCATGTATATGTTGCAACCTTTTCCCTCCTATTACTCTTTTTACTCATAAAACCCACAGCATTCTTCAAAAGCTAATCCGCTGATATGGGATACTCTAATCCTTCATTACTAAAATGTATAGTTCTCAGTTTTATGTTAGTTCTGATAACAACGAATCGTTGGTGGTGATGACTTTAATCGGGATTATTCCTTATAAATGGCAAAAAGAGGCACCATGAAGGAGCCTCTTCTTCTCTACTTATGTATTCGTGTTACAAGACACCAATTACCGCCCTTGTTGCTCGATTCTTTCAAGCCTTTGATCCAGCTTTTCCAGCAGGGCCTTGAGCTCCATATTTTCCTGCTCCGCATGATAATTAATGGCGAAGTCAAGGATCGCCTCCTGCTTATCTTTGGAAGCTTGTCGATTCTGACTCATGAGAATGACTGGAGCTTGGAAGGCTGAAATACAAGAGAGAATAAGATTAAGCAGGATGAACGGGGGTTTATCGAAGGCGAAGCTCAAGCAATTAATCGTCATCCAAATGACTAAGAACAAGCTGAAAAGCAGAATAAACGCCCAACTTCCCCCGAATGTTGCAATGTCATCAGCAAGCCGATCAGCCCAAGAAGTTTTCTTCTCCTGCTGCTCAATTAAATGGGACTTAATGTTCCCTTTATACGCATTTACTATAGCGGCAATGCGTTCTAATTGGTCATTGTCCAGTTTAAAGTTAGGATCATTATCTAACTCATGAAACAACTTCTCCGGTGAGAATTCACTTTCTACTTGAGCCCCTTCCATGTCTTTCCCCATTTTCTTGTCCCTTCTTCCTTCTGCCAATCTTACTCCAATGTGGCAAGCAGCTTATCATCAAACTCCTTGTCTGATTCCGGATACGTTAAATCCATGCTTTCTAACGCTGCCACCGCAATTTGTAGAACTGCCCAATCCCGATACCAGCGATGGTTGGCAGGAACAATATACCAAGGTGCTGACTCCGAACTGCACTGTTTGATCACATCCTCATAAGCAGCTTGATATTCGTCCCATGATTCACGTTCAACCAGGTCATTCTTATCGAATTTCCAACGCTTTGTTGGATCCTTGAGTCGATTTCTAAGCTTGGCTAGCTGAAAATCTTGCGAGATATGCAAGAAAATCTTTACGATTTTCACACCATTGCTCTCCAGCAGTTTCTCAAAATGTTTGATGTGCTTGAACCGTTGTTTGGCTTCCGAATCGTCAATTAATCGATGTATACGTGTGATCAGTACATCTTCATAGTAGGATCTTACGAAAGCTCCTATCATGCCTTTGGCAGGCGTCGCCTTATGCGCACGCCATAGAAAATCATGGGATGCCTCTTCTTCGGTTGGCGTTCGGAAACTCGTTACTTGGAACCCTTGCGGATGCAAGCATCCGAGCGCCTGTTTCACGACACCATCTTTACCACTGCAATCCATGCCTTGAATGACGAACAGAACAGACCGCTGCTTTGTTGCATAAAGCATATTTTGAAGTTCTTGCAATCTTTCCTTTAAACGTGCCATATTCGGCTCGATTTCTTCTCTGTCATGATGAGCATTCGTATCGTTGGGATCTAAGTTCGATAGTTGCACTTTTTTACCAGGTTCCCATCGAAAATGGCTGTTAGGCATACTTGACCTCCTCTACCTTGTTGTCATTGGCTGATCTCAACCCTTTTTTCTGCCACAATGGGGTGGGCGAACTCGCCGCGCAAGATAGCTCCTTGTTCCACCACCACTTGTTTGTCCAAAATTACATGATCTAAATAAGCATTCGCTTCGATCGCACACTGATGCATCACGATACTATTTTTGATGCTAACGCCTCGATTCACCTTCACACCTGGAAACAAAATGCTATTTTCTACATAGCCTTCAATACTGCAACCATGAGCGATAAATGAGTTACGAATCAACGCTTGGTCATGATAGGCCGTTTCCAGTTCTTCTTCATGCCTAGTATAGACAGATTCATGGTTAATCATAAATTCATGCCATCCATGCGGTTGCAGAAGGTGCATACTATGGGCATAGTAGCTATCGATCGAATCCATAATTGCCACATATCCATGATTGGCATAGCCTTGAACATGAATATCAGCTAAGTGGCTCCAAATGACTTCTTTCAGGTATCTCTCACTGCCAAGCATCATGCTTTGCTCAATCAGCTCAATGAGCAGGCTCCGTTTGATAACCATCGTATCCAAATCGATATTTTGCGGCTTTAAGCTTGGTAACGCATGGTACGTTGGCGTAACACAGACGACTCTGCCCTGTTCGTTCATTTCCAGGCTATAGGCATGACCAATATGCGCATGGCGATCCATCTCGGTTAAATGCTTATAGAGAATCGTCATATCAGCATCGTTGCCCAGATGGTAATCGATCATATTTTCAAAATTCATATGATAAATCACACTGCTAGGAGCAAGCAGCACATACGTTTCGGTGCAATTTTTCAATACATCAAGATGGCTGTATAGATGAAATAGATCTCCACGCATATCCTTAGCGAGATGACTAGGAGAGAGCACAGTTACGCCGCCTTCCGCGGTCGTATCTAAGCCCCAATGATGCCCGTCACCCACATGTTCAAGCAGGGAGTCCGCTTTGTCATTCGCCAATAGCATAACCTTCTGAATACCCGAATTGCTCATATTGGAAAGCGCAAAATCAACCATCCGATAACGTCCGGCAAAAGGTACGGCACCTACACATCGATTACGTGTAAGTGTAGATAAGTCATCTTGTTCATTCATCAAATTGATCAGCCCAAGAACATCCTTCATCCTATACGCCTCCTCGGATTATCCGAAATACACCTGATTGGTCAGCTTGGCCGGAATAACTGCTGGATACTGGCGTCTTACCGTTGTTCTCTCCGCAATTGTCGTGATCTCTGCCCCGTCTAGCTGACCAACAACAGCTCCATCCTTAATGATTGCGCCTTCTCCGATAATCGCATTACTGATGAGCACGTTTTTCCCAATTTGCACACCTGGCATGATGACGCTATTGAGTACTCTGCTATTTCCTCCAACACGAACATTATCGAATACCACGGAATGACTGATATTTCCATATATCGTCGAACCATCACCGATTATCGCATTATTTACTCTCGCTGTTAAGGAAACGTGCGTTTGCGAGAGATTCCTCGTTTTGGTCAGTACAGGCCACGATTCCTGTTCCAGTTGCAATTTAGGTGTATATCCAAGTAAATCCATATGGGATTCCCATAGGCTTTGAATCGTACCTACATCTTTCCAATATCCTTCGAATGGATATGCCGATAAGTGGGCGCCTTCAGCCAGCAGTCCCGGAATGATATTTTGTCCAAAATCATGGCTCGAAGCTTGATCTTCCGCATCTTTTTCCAAAGATGACCGAAGCACATCCCAATTGAACAAATACACGCCCATAGAAGCGAGATTACTATCAGGCTTCAGCGGTTTCTCTGCAAAAGCTGTGACCCGGTGATCTTCATCCGTGCTCATAATGCCAAAGCGACTCGCTTCCTCCCACTTCACAGGGGTAACGGATATGGTAACATCCGCGCCAGAAGCCTTATGATGCTCGATCATCGCTCGGTAATCCATGCTATAGATATGGTCGCTGGAAATAATTAAGACATAGCTTGGATTCTGTTCCCGCAGAAAAGCCAAATTCTGATAGATCGCGTCCGCTGTCCCCGAGTAAGCATTGGGCGCACCAACTTGTCTTTCAAACAGAGAGATCCCACCTCGCTCACGCTTCATCCCCCATGCTTCCCCGCTTCCGATATGAGCATGCAGAACAGCAGGTTTGTACTGCGTCAACACGCCTACCGTGTCAATGCCCGAATGGCGGCAATTGCTTAATGAAAAGTCAATAATTCTATATTTTCCACCAAAATGAACAGCTGGCTTTGCGATATTTTTCGTCAACGGACTAAGTCTACTGCCCTCACCACCAGCTAATAGCATAGCTACGCATTCCTGTTTCTTCACCCTAATCTCATCCTTCCGTAGGTTTATATTTGAGGATAACTGCTGCAAGTGGCGGTATGTTAACTGAAATACTTTGCGGATACCCTTGACAAGACCACTCCTCGGTATCCAACAGGTAGTCATTGGTTACTCCTGAACCGCCAAATTCCAACTTATCGCTGTTAAAAACCTCCTGATACCGCCCAGGCTCCATAACCCCAAGACGATATCCCTCATGCGTTTCAGGCTTGAAATTGCTTATGATAATAAGCTGTTCATTGTTCGTCTTCGATTTTCGCAAGAGCGTCACCAGACCATCCTCTTTCTCTTCCGCAACCAGTGAGGTGCAGCCGTTCGACTCGAAATCAAGTTCCCACAATGCTTTTTCTTCTATGTAAAAATGATTCATCTGTTTCACAAATTCCGCAAAATGCTGATGCTCTTCAATGTCCAACAATCCCCAAGCCAAGGAATCTTCTGCATTCCAATCGTCCATTTGACCGAATTCAGTACCCATAAAAAGCAGTTTTTTACCCGGGTGTCCCATCATATAGGTATAAAGCACACGCAGATTAGCAAAACGCTGCCAATTATCTTCCCCAGACATTTTACCTAGCAAGGATTTGCTCGGATAATCCATTTCGTCATGAGAAAAAGGCAAGACATAGTTCTCATCCCTCGTCCCCAGCAGTGACCGGGTTAGCCGATCTTCCTGTCCGCCGCGTTCACTTTGATTTTTCTTCATATATGCCAGCGTATCGGAGGTAAAAGCTAAATTCCATTTGTAATTAAACCCTAGTCCGCCATACTCAACCGGTGTAGTTACACCCGGATACGCGCTGGAGTCTTCTGCAATCATGAGCACATTAGGATACCTGGAAAATACGACTGCATTTAATTTCTGTAGGAATGCAATCCCTTCCAGATTCTCCTCTCCACCCTGTTCGTTCCGAATGTATTCCGCTTCTGGACGATTAAAATTCAACGTTAACAAACTATAGACGGCATCGACTCTTAGTCCATCTACATGATACATATCCATCCAGAACAGAGCATTCGAAATCAAAAAACTAACGACTTCCGGCTTACCATAATCGAAAATATACGTTCCCCAAGTCGGATTCTCACCTTTGCGACTATCCGCATACTCATAGAGCGGGGAGCCATCAAATCGGGATAAACCATGCGCATCTTTGCAAAAATGAGCAGGGACCCAGTCCATAATCACGCCGATTCCCTTTTGATGACAACGATCCACAAAGTACATAAAATCTTTCGGTGATCCATAACGGCTTGTCACTGAATAGTAACCGGTTACCTGATAGCCCCACGAGGAGTCAAGCGGGTGCTCGGCTAACGGCATGAGCTCAATATGGGTATACCCTCGCTCGTGAACGTAATCGACGAGTTCATCAGCTAATTCCACATAACTATAAAATCCGCCGTCCTCCTTGCGCTTCCAACTGCCCAAATGCACTTCGTAGATAAGAAGCGGCTGCTGCAAGTGTTGATTCGATGTGTTATTCGTCAACCAGTCTTCATCCTGCCATTCATAATTTTCAAGCGAAGCAATAATGGAAGCGGTTTCCGGTCTGAACTCCGTTTGAAACGCATAGGGATCCGCCTTCAAATAATGATCCCCGTCCTGCGTAACGATTTCATATTTATATAAAGTGCCTTCATCAAGCTCGGGAATGAATAGTGTCCAAATGCCTTCCTGCATCGTCATCGCATGATGGCTGCCATCCCAACCGTTAAAGCTGCCGGATACGTTCACCTGCTTGGCATTCGGTGCCCACACAGCGAAGTTGACTCCTTTGCGGCCATCGCGTTCTTTTAAATGTGCCCCAAGAAATTGATAGCTTTGATACTGTGTGCCTTCATGCAGCAAATAGAACGCGTCCGTATTTGATTTCGAGGCGATTGTTGTCAT
This sequence comes from Paenibacillus plantarum, assembly GCF_013141695.1. Lineage (GTDB taxonomy): Bacteria > Bacillota > Bacilli > Paenibacillales > NBRC-103111 > Paenibacillus_E > Paenibacillus_E plantarum. The sequence continues at coordinate 202,661 of NZ_WHNY01000067.1, read as the reverse complement.
GTTCTTTCCTCCCCTGCGTTGTTGAATTTAATGCTAATTACACACATATGGGTAGATTGAAACAACAAATTGATAACTTTTTGTAGTACAAAAAAACACGATGCCAGTTTGGCTCGTGTTTTTAGGACAATAATTTTGTAAATCGCTATTGCTGTTATAGCAGCGATTCCGCGCCGTCAATGAACAGTTCTGTACCGGTAATATGGTTAGATACGTCTGAAGCCAGGAAAGCTACTAGATTGGCAACTTGCTCAGGTTGTCCAGGCGCATGTTCCAATGGCTGATTCCCTTCCGGGTACTTAATTGGAATTTTAATTTTGTCGAGCTCTGGTGTCGGCTGGGTATTCTCACCGATATTGGTCTTGATTGAGCCCGGGCAGATGGCGTTGACGCGTATTTTGTACCGGGCCAATTCTAACGCGGCCATTTTGGCAAAGGCAACTTGCCCTGCTTTGGAAGAGCTATAGGCCGACATCCCGAACCCGGAGAAGGTGCGACTTCCGTTAATTGAACTCGTGATGACGATGCTGCCGCCACTTTCTTTCATATGAGGGATTGCATATTTAACGCAGAGGAACGTCCCCTTTAGATTGACAGAAAGTGTACGATCCCAGTCCTCAGGCTTCATATCTTCAATCGGCGCCAAAACCCCGTTGATACCGGCATTGGCAAAGACAACATGTATCTGCCCCCATGTCTTTGCCGTTTGCTCGAACGCCTTTTGAACTCGGTTCGGGTCTGAGATGTCGACGTCGGCTGTTATCACCTGACCGCCTGCTGCTTCTATCTCTTGTTTCGTCCCCTCAAGCCGGTCGTCTTTCAAATCAGCAAGACATACTTTCATTCCTTGCTGCGCCAGCAGCACGGCTGCAGCACGCCCAATACCGGATCCTGCTCCGGTAATCAAGGCAACCTTGTCCTTTATATCGGGTAGTACCATCAACGATTTCTGCAATGTTTGCACGGCAGTGGGTTCACTCCTAACCTATATTAGTAGACTCAAATAAACCTGATCCTTCTACTTATTAAAGTTACTATACCCATGCTGCGCATCATTCAAACTCAATCGATCGTTACTACAAAAAATAAAAGCCCCAATCGCAGGGCTTTATTTATCGATATGAGGCTCAAGATCCTTCCAAATATCCCCGACGACTTAGGACTGATATTCATCTTCAGTGACTTGCTCCAACCATTCGACCGCCTTGCCGTCAAGAAGTTCTTGAATGGCGATATAGCTGTGGTGGGAGAAGCACCATGCCAATGCTTCACACCAGGTGGGAACCAGACCACATCACCGGGGCGAATTTCCTCGATCAGACCTCCCAATCGTTGAGCCCGTCCTATCCCTGCGGTTACGATCAGCGTTTGACCCAGCGGATGCGTATGCCATGCTGTCCGTGCGCCGGGCTCGAATGTAACGCTTGCACCAGCTACGCGTGCGGGCTCAGCTGCTTCAAATAATGGATCGATCCGAACCGTTCCCGTAAAATAATCAGATGGGCCTTTACCCGAAGGTTGGGATCCTGCTCTTTTAATTTCCATTTACTAAATCCCTCCGTTAATGTTGTGAGTTTGTTTTCGCGTTGTGGTACTTATAATGATACCAAAAGGGACGGCTGAATTGAATTCTCCTTGGCACATATCGCGCGGTTTAATGGACACATACTCCGTCGAATTTCTATTAACTGGAAAATATACAGCTATTTATGCGAAATTTGATCGAAATCTCGATTTAACTGTAAAATATGTAGCTAAAACCGCCTCTTTTGTTCAGATCGGTTATTATGGTTAAAATTAACTGTAGGTTATCCATTTATTCTACATTAGTTCAGAAACAATCAAAATTTAGCTGTATAAAATCCATCTAATCGAGCAAAGACAAGCCCTTCCCTTTTGAGTGAAGAGCTTGTCTTTATTTATGAAATCACATCCTCCAGCCGAAGATCAGGCGATGTTCCAAGCTCTCGCTGCAGCAGTTGCTCCAATTCGCGATATTGCTTCATCGCTTCGTTCTTCCGGCCTAGATCAGCATACAATCGCATCATTTTGTAATGGATGTCTTCTCTCATCGCATCGATCTTCAACAATTCACCGTAGTAATGCAGCGTTTGCTGCTGACGGTCATGTGTCCAGTGATGCTGAGCGGTCAACTCCAACAAATCAATGTATTGTTGCTCCAACGAGCGACTCATCTCGATAGCCCACTCATAGGACCTGCCTTTCAACAACGGTCCCTTATACAGAGCTTCCGCCTGTTCCAACAAACCTGCACGTTCACCTGGAGCTCGTCTAATCTCCTTGATCAACCGCTCGAACTCATACAGATCGCACCTCAGATCATCGGTTTCTAAGCGTATCTCGTTTCCCGTCGTTGTAATCCCGCCGCCAGACCGGTCGTATCCGACCGCTTTGCGGATAGCGTACAACGTCGAATTCAAATTCTTCAATGCGTTGTCAGGGGCTAGATTCTGCCACAACGTTTCCGTTACTTCTTCCCGAGCAACCGTTCTTTTGCAAGCCAGGAAAGCAAACAATTCCTCGGTTTTCGGAGTCCGCAATCGAATCGCTTCTTTCTTCCCTTCCGTCGTACGGCCTATAATTTTAAAACCTCCAAACAGTTGCACTTCCAGGTTCGGGATGGGATCATCCTGCCGTCGAACCCTTTGAACCTTCTCCATGGTGATAGCCAGCCTTTCCGACGTAACAGGCTTTACGATATAGTCCAGCACGTTAATCGCATAGGCCTTTACCGCATACTCGTCGGAACCTGTCACTAACACAATATCGATATTTCGCTGCATTTCCGTGAGCAACACCGATAATCTCATTCCGTTAATATCGGGCATGGAAATGTCGAGAAAGGCGACATCGATATCATGCGCTTTGGCATATTCATATCCATCCTGGGGATCTAAGAATGTCTCGATACTTCCGATTCCACCGATTTCCGACAAGAGACGCTTCAGTCTCCTTATCGCCATTTCCTCGTCGTCTACGATCATCAATCGCAGCATACGCTACATCTCCCCTCTTTCTAACATGTGTCTTGTCGACAATTCCATCTCCACACGCGTGCCTTCACCCTCTCGGCTGTCGATGCGTAATGTTGTGCCATACAGCAAACGCAGGCGTTGGCTAATATTCCACAATCCAATGCCTCCGACTGCCGTATCGGGCTTCATAACTGACGCCAACTGACCTTCTTTCATACCGCAGCCATTGTCTTCAATTCGTATCAATACATCACCTTGTGCCCGTTCGATGACGGTCAATTTCACCGTCCCCCCTTTCGAGCGGGACATAACGCCGTGTCGAATCGCATTCTCCACAATCGGCTGAATGACGAGAGGGGGAATCATTACCCCCAGATTCGCCTCCAAAACGTAGTCCACCTGCAGCCTAGCACCAAACCTCGCCTGTTCAATGGCTACATAAGATTGGACAAGCTCCAACTCGTTCTCGAGTGTAGTCAAGGCTTCGAGGTGCTTGAAATCAAAGCTGCTTCTCAAATAGCTCGACAATCGAAGCGTAAGCTGCTCTGCCTGTCCGGCATCGATCACGCACAGTTCGGCGATCGCCGTAAGCGCGTTATACAGAAAATGCGGCTTAATCTGCGAACGTAGAAAAGCGATCTCTGCATTCCTGGCTAACTTGACCGAAGATTTCAGCTCGGTCAAATTACTTACGCGGGCCATCAGTTCCTCGGATTCGAACGGCTTCGCGACGACATCGTTCGCTCCGTTCTCCAACGCGATTCGAATATCTTCGCTGCTGTTTCGGGCCGTCAACACGAGCACTGGCAGTTCGAACGGCGAGAATCTTTCCCGAATGCGCCCTAGAACTTCGTAGCCGGACATGTCCGACATGATGAGATCCAGCACGACAAGAGAAATATCCGGATAACTGAACAACGTTTCCAAAGCTAATTGCCCTCGGTCAACAACGATGAAGGTGCGTTCTTCCAATTTGAACATGTTCATCATACTTTGCAGATTCGCAAAATCGTCATCCACCAGCAGGATCGGCTCCTTTTCCTTACCCGCAACATATAGCGGATACTCAGGAGAGTGCACGCTGACAGTTCCGGACAATGGCAATTCGACTGATTCAGCCATCCTTCCGTCGCCGTCCAGTTTCAAATTATCATCTGCTAGAGGCAGTGTAAAGCGGAAAGTCGCCCCCCTGCCAGTCTCCGAATCAACTTCGATATGTCCGCCGTGCAGCTCCACCAGACGCTTCGTAATGCTGAGCCCAAGCCCGGTGCCGCCGTAATCGGCCGCTCCGTCTTGCTCGAAATCCTGGAAAATGCGTTCGCGCATATCTGCAGCGATCCCAAGCCCGGTATCTCTCACTCGCACTTCCATCCATTCTCCCCTAGTTTCGATGCTCACTTCGACGGTCCCTTGATTACAAAACTTAATCGCATTACCGATTAAATTGTGCAAAATTTGAATGAGTCGATTACCGTCCGCATAAACAAGAGGCAAATGATCCGGCACGCTGTTGATCAACTTCGTGCTTCTGCCCTCTAGCAAAAAGCTGTGAATCTGGATAACCGATTCGACATACGATTTCACATCGATTGCTCTTCTTTGTAACGCCAGATCACCGTGCTTAAGCTTTGAGTAATCGAGCAATTCGTTTACGAGCATCATCAGCCTTCTGCCGCTGTCAACCACGATGGACATGTTGCGAGCCTGTTTGTCTGTCAGTGTCCCCTCCACTCCCTTAAGCAGTGATTGGGAAATATTAACGATCGCATTCAGCGGTGTCCGCAATTCATGAGATGTATTCGACAGAAAGTCGTCTTTGATTTTATCGAGCCGCAGCAATTGGTCTTTCATCCTGTCGACCGTCTGGTAAGCTTCAAAAAATCGCAGTACGACAACAGGTACCATCACGGCATTAAAAATAATGATGCAAAACTGTGCCAGCCAGGCGGTTTTATGGATCCCAAGTGCGAAAAATATTACATCCAGCGAATACATATTAATCATCAGTACAGCCACACACAGCATCAGTAATTTAAACCGTGTTCCTCGCTCGCCTTTCACGAACAATTGGGCAGATACGAGAAAATTCCAAAATTGAACGATTTGGTACAGGAGAACAATATAGAACTGAATTGGCGTATACGCCCGGATGGATAGCATCGGAATAAGGATCATAAATCCAATCAGCACGAACGTTACCGCTTGTGTAATACGTAATGACAGCTTGCTTCTATGCAAATGATGGTAAAAAAGCGCTAATGCCAAACAACCGGAAACCGAAACGAAATCCTTGATTTTATATAGGATTTCGAAAGATAGTCGGCCTTCCAACAAAAAGAAAAGCGATCGCTCTCCCATTAGTCCGTGATACAGCCCAAACATCAGACAGATCGACGCCAACATCAAGAGTGAATGGTCTCTGATGCGATAAGCGGAGGCAGCCGCGAAACAGATCAAATAAATCAGCGTCAGAGTACCAAGAATGCCCAATACGAAAAAATCTTTACTGAGCGCTAACTGCCGTTCAGAGATTAATGGATCGGCAAGCCCAAAGCGCAGCGAGTCGACGATACCTGAATTTACATAATCGTAGTTGGCCGCCTGCACGATAATTTCGATGCGCCCCTGTTTCGCGGAAAAAACGCCAAGCTGTGGGCGGTTACCCGAGCGATAGCCCGATTTGTCAGTGGACGTTTGCCCATCAGCCAGCAGCTTGTCTCCATTCACATAAATCTCACTGGCAAAACGAATATTCGGTTTCTTCAGCGCCAACTCTCCGGCATAGGAAAGCCCAGTCAACACCATCCTGTATGTAGCCGCTCCGTAAACCGGCAGCTTAACGCCGTTAAGCTGCTTTCCGTTCCAGGGGGATGGGATTTTCATATAAGAAACACCGCTGGCATCGGGCAATTTCGATGGCTGTCGGAAATCATCCGGCGTAAGCAACTGGTTCCAGTAGAACTCCCACTCTCCGTCCAACGGGATAACTGGATCGATTTCGGGATTCCACCGCTCAAGATCCAAGTTGCCATGCTGAACGATCCATTGGCTTTGCTGCTCGCCGCCTGTAATCTTTCCAGAAAGAGGTATAAGCGAAAAACCGATCAATCCGATCATTAAGACAAGCAAGACCCTTGCAAGCCAAGATATTCTTTCGTTTCGAATCAGGTTCGCCTCCTCTTCCCTAGACAATTACTTAATGATATAAACTATTTCGTTGTCGACATCGTGAATTCCTATTCGGTATGCGGCTTAAAATGAAAATAAAACCGCTTCAAACTTAAAAGCGCGCGCCAATTGAGTATCGGCACGCGCTCACAGCATAGCTTTTTTCATCTGTCTACTTGACAAGGGTATGACCAGCTCATTGGCTGTCATGTTTAAAACTTATTAATGATTAGGTACCACATAAACACTGCCATCTGACAACACTTGTACAGTGCCCGAGGCTGATTCAATTTCCCGAAGTGCCCAATGTTCTTGCGGAACGTCCGGCCAGCTTGATGACTTCATGTCGGCTGTCGGTCGCCCGAACAATCGGTTTAATATCGTTACTGCTTCCGCACGATTCAATTGATTATTCGGCAGGAAGGTGCCGTCGGAATAGCCCTGCAAAATGCCTGCTTGCGAAGCTTGTTTAATCGCTTCGAAAGCCCAGTGCTCTTGCGTATCGCTGTAACCTGCATAAGAAGTGTTTCCAGTTGTTCCAACTGGAAGCAGTCTAGCAGCAATGTTGGCAATCTCGCCGCGAGTAATCGCATCATTAGGGCGGAAGCCGGTATCGTCTCCGAGCATCACTCCTGCGCGTTGCATGTTGGCAATAGCTTCAGCAGCCCAATGTCCTTTGGCAACGTCCGGATAACCACTAGGTTGTGCCGAAACCGAAGCATTATTGGACTTAGCAGCTCCAATACGATTCAAAATTGTCGCCAATTCCGCACGCGTAATGGCTTGCGATGGGTGGAATGTGCCGTCTGGGTAACCGGACAAATAAGGTTTCAGCGCTCCCGCTCCATTTTTCTGAATAATGGTAAATGTACTGAATTTACTGATCTCAATAGCAATACCGATTGGTTTGCCATCCGCATCATAACGGATTTCTCCTTGCTTAAGCACCTTTTCGCCGTCGCTATGTTCAATGTACACAGCCAGCTCATTCAAAATTTGTTTGGCCGCCGCTGCGTTTGCCGGCAAACTCAAGTTATTCAGTGGGAACACGACTTCCGTCTTGTATCCCGAATAGTTGGTCTCAATCTTAACCGGTTGACCGATTACGATGACCGATCTACCTTCTGCATCTTTGAGTACAAGCTCAGCGGATTGCACGCGTTTTGTTACTTCACTGCGCTCAGCCTCTGCACGGACAGGAACAATTCGGAAGTAGGCATCTTTTCCGTCTTTACCCATTTGCTGTAGAGACTCGGCCGATACTGTAATTTGCCCATCAGGCAGCACCAGTTGCAGTGACATTCCTCCATCTGCAAGCAAGCTTACCGTTTCGGCATTTATGCTGACAATTCGCTCATCTGCCGGGTCTTCCGGCAAGTCCGTTACATAGATGCGAGCAACATGATCCTTATTCTCTGCAGCTTTTTCCAAGATTGTACGTGCATCCGTAGCATTCAACTTCACCGTATCCAGCGTTTTGCCAATTGACGATTGGGTCCGCAGGATGTTGGTTTCGAATGTCCAGCCTCCGGTACTTCCTTCAACTGTCGTTTGGCGAACCTTAGGACCTGTACCTGATTCCTCTACACGTTTCACATCGATGGAATACGTCTGTGATGACTTAAGATCAGCTGATTCCACATTGACGATAATGGTATTGCTTCCAATTTCTATAGCAGGTGTAAAAGTGCCGCCGCCTTTAAGTTTTACATTCCGCACCCTTACTGTCGCCTCTGGATCATTGGTGATTGCCTGGATTGCCACGTTGGAGATTTCGGTTGTTGAAATCGTTCCGTATTTAAGCTTGTATGGCGTAAAGGCACCGTCCAAGATGGTATCTGCCTGCAAACTCGCCAGTAATGGCGGCTGTCCAGGCACTGTCTGCTTACGCAATACAGAAACGGTATATGTGAGCAAAGTACCATCTTGAGCTTTTACCTCAATGGCAAAGGTTTGTGCATCCTTCGTAAAGGGAAGTGACAAGACTGTTCCGTTCGTTACCTTTTGACCGTTGATATAGATGACTGCATCCGATTGAGCAGCAACTGGCAGAAGCTTAAACTCACCAGCTGTATAAGGTACAAGAACCTCATAATTGGATACGGCCGGGTTGAAGTCAGCTAACAACTGAGCTCCGTCAGTAGCGAGTCCCAAGCTTTGCAGTTGTGCATTACCGCTTAGTTCTCGAACTACAGTTACTTGGTAGTTGCGTGTTTCCGATCCGTCTGGTGAGGTCACAACCACAGGCACTTGATTCTCGCCAACTTGCAGCTGAATCGCCTGAGAAGCTTGCCCGCCCTGAACGGATTGACCTTTAACTTTAATGCCTGAACCGGCTTTGATTGCACCAGGTGTCAAAGTTACTGTATCCACGGTATTATCCACATAAACGGCATAGTTTTCTTCCGTCCCTGTGAAAGCTTTCGCCGGAAGTACATCTCCCGGTTGGGAAGCAGTGGCATTGTTCAGCTTCAATGTAGTCAATAAGGCTTCGCTGGAACCAGTTCCATCAAGAGTAAGTGTGTAGAACTTATCACCTGCGCTAGCAGAATGAACTTTGATGGATACCGATTTCCCAGTAGCAGGTACTGCGACATCGACATAACCGCTCTCAGGAACTGTTGTGCCGTCGATCGTCACGACCGAAGTAGCAGCCATCGGAACTGCATACACACGAACATTGTCTGAATAAGCTAATGCCTGATAAGCAGATGTACCGAATTGATACGGAGCACTCATCTGTGCATTGCCCGTTGTCAATGCAGCAAGATCGCTAGGGGTTGCCGGTATTGCTTCACGTACACCTTTAATGATTTCAAATCCATACTCGGTTTTATTGCCAACGCCATCAGTAGCCGTCATCGTAATCTGTTCGCGATCCGTTGAAGCTCCCCATGGCAATGGTGCGTAATAATAGAATTTCCCTTTGTCATCCAATGGAACATTTGTACCATTAACAACGAGTTTAGCTCCCGTATCTGTTTGGCCGGTTATATACATTCTGTTAATATCTGTGACAATACCATTCAGTGAGATCGGCTTGCCTTGCGCGTCATCGCCGCCTGAAGCGATTAACATCGGTCCAGTGCGGTCAATGAACACCTTGCGGTATGCCGTAGAGCGGTCACCGCGCGCATTCACAGATTCAACTAACACGTTATATTCCCGTTCTTTCAATACGGCAACTTGAAGCAGATCTTGCAGAACAAATGTGGCAGTTCCTCCTGCTGTTACTTGCTCATTGCTGCCAAGCTGCTGTCCGTTTACGAACAAAGTCACAGTAGCATCTTGATCAGCAGTCACCTTCAAGGAGGCTTGTTCGGCTGCTGTAAGCATCAGCTTCTCTTTATTTCCGTCGTAGGACGTGTACCCTTGTTCAATGACTGCATTTGCGCCTGCGTCAATCGCCACAGATAACGCTGGCGGTTGTGGAACTGGCAAATCTGTCAAAACACTCGCAGACGTTGGGCTGAGCACAATACGTCCTTGCTCATGACCAATTGCTGAGACAGAGATATCGTATTTTTTACCAGAAGTTAACTCGGTAATAACAGCATTCTGCTCACTTCCCGCTTGAGGAGGCAGATCCATGATTGGAACTGCAGCTTTACCACTCGCGTTTTCACTAGCCCAAATGCGATAAGCTGTCACTTCACCTGCAATAGAAGACCAGCGCAAGGATATTTCTCCATTTCCAGTAGAAAGCACCTCAGGTTGCCCAGGTGTATCCAGCGAAATAGGAGCAGTCACCTCTACAGTTGCATCCGTAATGGCATGGATCGGTGCTTGATCTGCACTTTCTCCTACAACAGAAAGATAATAAGTTCCAGGCAGCAAGGAAGTCGGAAGATCAATAGCTTTACTGCCGGATGATGGCAAACCGCTTTGAATGACTTCTCCAACCCATTGATCAGCACTGTCTGTTAACATCATGGTTACTTGCGCATCAGACGATGCATTCTCCATAGACCACGTTACTTGAATACGATTTTCCACGCCAGCTACAGCATTTACTGAAGCTTTAATCTCAGGCAGAGGAATTAATTTCTGAATTTGCAGATCAACTTTTTTTGCATTTTGAATCATCCATTTGCCAGCTGGCGCATTCAGGAGCGATACATATAGGGTATCCCTACCGTCGTTCACTGGATTTGGAGTCGAGATCTTCGTCTGTTGGAGCGGATCTCCGCCTGAGTTTGAACTTGCCACTCGGTCTGACGCCGGCTGTAAATAGGCGTTGCCATCAGGAGCATCAAAGTTCAGTGTGTACGGTGAACCATCAGGTGCTGTAATGACGGTATTAGCATTGCCGCCGCTAACCGTTAGCATGTAATTGCCATTCTCAGCAATTTCTAGATATTTGCTGAATCGGCCTTCCATCGCCAATGGTTTAATTGACTTGAACTTCCTAGTAGACTTGTAGGCAATAACACTTGTATAAGAGCTGCTTACAACTTTCCACTGTCCCTTCAAATCAACATCGTCTAGGAAAATCGTTTTCTTCTGCTGCGATTCGTCATACAGAACATTCATTCCTGGCAGACCCGTATTAGGTTGAAGCTTATAAAGATCACCTTTGGGCGTATACAGTTTTGTCTGTTCATTTGCGCCATAAATCTCTACGATTGCTTGGCCATTGTCTGTCTGAGTCATGTCAAACACGGTAGGGTAAACTTGATCCTGTTCCCACTGCATGACATCCTCTATTTTTGTTTTGGACGGAACACTGTTTAATACGGCGCTTGGACTTGTGCCTGCGCTGATCATCCAAGTTCCTGCCTCAACCGCATCCACCAACGTGTACACGTAACCCTTATCTTTGAAAGCATTCCAATCTGGTTCGTTCTGTGATATCTGTAAACTATAAGGCCGTCCATCTGGCTTATAGACAATAATATCACCTTGAGCTTCACCAACTTTAAGGACGTAGCTTCCACGCTCTTTCACTGTAAGAGAAGTAACCGAGCGATCTGGTGTTTGCGACCACAGCTTCGCCAATTCATCCAACTTCAGCGACTCGCTGGCAAATAACAGTTCATTCACTTGAATGTGACTATTACCGCTTGTTGTCAGACTCCATTTGCCTGCAAACAACGCTACACGCATATAGGTCATTTGGTTGTCAGCATCATAGCTGATTTCTGGATAAGCAAGTTGCTCATAACTTTGTTTGGATGCAGTACTTTTCAGTGCAGCAGTCCGTTGATCTCCTGTTAAGGCAATAAGTGCCGTATAGGAATGATCCACCGTGAAAGAAGCTGTCGACTTCCCGCTTGAAGCATTCGTTTCAGTTGTAATCAGAGGTGTTTGATCCACTGACGTGAGCTGTCCATTCACAATGCGCGCTTTCGCATCGATATGAACTGACTCATCCGGTTGGAAAGACAAACTAACCGGTGTTAGATCAAAGACTCGTTTCAGCGGATTGGCCGCAGCAATTCTAACATCATTCAATGTTTTGCCCGAATCTGTATTCCTTAGGAACAATTCTTCCGCAATGTCCAGCCATGGTTCTGCTGCGTCCATAAAATCAGAAACATTGTTCACGAAATCCAGACCTTTTTCCCACCAAGACTTCTTAGGCGGCTCTGCTTCCACTTCGAACAGAATGGTATTGTTATTGAACGTATACTTCAGATTAGCGCCTACCCCGTTATGTCTGAAAGTACCACTAATGCCTTTTTCATTTACACTAAGTGCAACGTTACTCACCGTCGCTCCGCCAATACGCGGAATCCCTTTTGGAACATACACTGTTCCTTTAATAGCACCGTTGAATCCTTTTTGATTAAAAGAGTACGTGCCAATTGCTCCTTTGACGACTTCGAAAAGGTTGATGTCGCCTTTCGTTGCAAAGCCCGGTGCAGAAAATCCTTTGATTCCAGCGGTTGCTGGATTCACTACTGTTTGCATGTCCATGTTCTTCACCGGCAGCCAATAGTAGTATTCAATTCCACTGCCATTAAAGCCGTAGTTCGATAGATTCATATCAATGGAATCGGTACCGATTAGATTAAACTTGTAATTGGCCTGCGGATGCTTCATTTCAGGAACAATCAGATCGTTCACAGATCCAGTGACACTGAACTTCTGAGGAATCTGCGACTTCTCTGCAAGTTTGTCCACATTACCGAATAAATAATTGACTTGTAGACCTGTCGAAGCAAGCTTCACTTTCTTGTACATGCCAAAACTTACGGCATCCAAACGTCCTTGTTTAGTTTTCATATTCAAATCGAAGCTTAAGTTCGTATCTGGCAAACTGCCTGTTCCCTGAACACCGACATAAGGAATGCGGCTTTCCACAACGAATTTCGTATCACTTGCTTTGATTGGGCCCACCTGGAAGCTATTCTTCATCGTGTAAGTACCCGACAAATCAAAGCGGTTGTTACGGAATTGCAGACCTTCAAACGGCACCGTTTCCTTAACCTTTTGAGTTCCTACTTGCAAACCGATTTCCAGATCACCAGTTAGACGGAGACCATCTTTTGTAAAAATAAACGAGCTAGCTTTGACGGGCATATCCATGTTCAAGTAGTCCGTCGCTTGCGAGCCGCTCAAATCCAAAGCGAACTTGTCTGACGTGATGGTAAACGGCCCCTCATGAATCGTGTAAGACACATTCGAACCGAGTGCTCCACCGCCGTTGACATATAAGCGACCATCGCCTGTTATTGTGGCTGGATTTACTCTTTTGTTCACAACAAGGCTTGTTCCCTTGAACATGACCGAGTCGTTAATGATTACCGGTTCGGTAGTGTCATTAAGTGTATAGAGACCAGCACTATTCGGATTCTCCGTAAACGGCCCCTGCAGACCAAGACTGTTTGCCTCGTTGCTAGCAGACGAGCTCGGCACATCTACTCTAGCGAAGTTTCTTGGTTTGTAGAAGTCTAGTGCTGTTATTAGAAGACCGTCTGGGAATACGTAATTGCCATAGTATTTATGATCAAGGTGTATATCATATTCACCTGGAGGCACAACCGTTTCTTTTTCATCCCAGTACAACTCTAACTGGCGCTCATTTATAATATTGGATTTAAGGTTATATTGGGTACCATCCTTGCCTTGTAAGTAGTAATGAATATCCCCTACAGGTTTACGATATAGATTAGGGATACCTATTCCTACCGCAACCAATCGCTTCTTGTCTTTCACATGCAGAACCGAAGGACCGATCCGGTCGTAATGAAGCACATCAGGTGTTTTTATAGTCTGATCATCATCATTCAAGATAATCGGCACTGCTTCCGTGTAACTCTTACCTATTTCGTTGACTGCATAGCCGCGAACCTGATATCTTTGCTGCCATATCAGTCCCTTTAATACAACTGTAAAGGTACTTGTTCCTTCTTCTATAGCTGTGTAAGGGACTTGGATCCATTTGCCGAAATCCTCTTCTTTTTCTCCTTCCTTTGGATACTCTCGGTACTCTACTCCTCGTGCGGTAATTTCTTTAGTTCCATCATCATAGACGTTTGTAACTACGTTTATTATGTCATCTATGTGCTTTGGATCAAATTCGATCAATTCCATCGGATCAACCGTAAGCTTAACACCAGGCGCCGTCGGAGGCGTATACCCGAACAGCCAAGTTTCGTTCATAATAGCTGCAGGTTCAGCACCGACTTTAGCGCCGAAAACTTTATCCATGATCATAATTTCGTCGCGATTTCCGCCAAACATGACAAAATTTTTACCATCGAACGCCATGTTCGCATTGGTTAACGGAAAAGGTACCTGATTGGGTTGCCCTTGGACCTCAAAAACCTTTCCGTCTTTATCCATATTACTTTTATACATAACTCCGGTGGAGAATTTCAACGGAGAGGTTTCCCATTTACTTCCATTCCAGCCATAAGCCATACTCCCCCTCGTAGGTGGATACGTGCTCGATGGCAGCTTTAATTTCGAAACCAATTCGTTATTATAATTATGAACATAGTCGCGTTCTCCGCCAAAGAAGACAACGCGTCGTCCATCATAGGCCATCGCCTGTCCCCAGCGTCCGTAGCCCTCTGGACCAGCTGTCGAACTCCAGTTATTTGCTTCCCGGTCCCATTTCCATAATAACGGAGAGCTGTCGTCGTGCGTGACTGTCTTCGTTACTTCCGTACCTGTACTCGTATACTCTTTCGTAATAGAGCCTGCATTTCCACCGTACAGCACAGCCGTTTTGCCGTCAAAAGCCATTTGCCCGCCATACGCTGCAGGTGGCTTATCATCAGGCGTAGCCTGAGTCCAGCCAGTTCCATTCCACAGCCAAGTATCGTCCTGAAGATGCTTAGAACTTCCGCTGCCTGAATATCCGCCGAACAGAACCAACTGATCGCCGTTATAGGCAAGCTGAGCGCCTCCGCGAGCTATCGGGGAGTCCGTAAGCCCTTGAACTTGCTCCCACTTGGCATCCATGCCATCCCACAGCCAAGTATCACCTAGCAACGCTCCGGACTGACCCTCGCCTCCGAATAGAAGAACTTTTCCAGTGGATGGATCATAAGCCATGGCTGCGCCTTTGCGTTTGGACGGAGAGGAAGCAAGATGCAATTCTTCCCGCCAAGTTTTCTCATAGCCATCCCATATCCAAGTCTCATCGAAAAGGCCACTGTTACCCTGACCTCCGAACATGACCACATTCTCAGCCATCTCATCAAAGACCATGGCTGCACCATGTCTTGCACCAGGTGAAAGATTCGTTGTTACTCTCTGCCAAGTATAATCCGTAATTTTGGTTGCAGGACCGTATGTATTCTGCAGCACTGTGTTAGTCCCGGGAGCCACATCTTTAGCTTGAGCTACACTCGAACCGCCGTATAGAAACGGTATGTACTGGATTAGCAATGCAGCAATTAATAGTTTGGCCCATCCGGCTTTCCGACGTCTATTCAACATTCATCCCTCTTTTCCTAGTTTTCATCAACAGTATCCGTAGGCATAGCAGCTTATAGACCTACCAACCCCCGGCCTCTAGTCCTAACTTCACGAAACTTTTCGACAGTAATCGGGATTATTATACAAATGTCGGATAAACAAAAAATGAACAAGATGGAATCTAGGTTTGTTCAAAGGTCTCCTGCTATTTACCTTGACTAGAAATAAAAACTAGCCCCACGATTTCTCGTAAGGCCAGCTTCACTTATCGTATATTCAGTTTTACCTAGACCTCCCCTGCTACCAAATGGCGTTCCAGCTGCAGCACTTCAATGCCAGCAAGCAAAACAATGCCGATACCATGCGTATCGTTAAGCAGCCATGACAGATCATCCTTATAATAACCAACACTGTACGAGTAGCCTGAACCGCGGCACACACCATACACATTGCCGAACTTATCGATAGAGATGCGGGCCATGCCGGTCCAGCCCTTATGGATCGCTGCGATATACTTCTCTGTATCTGTGATCCAGCCATATCTTACACCGCGCGCATACGCATACAAAAACATCGAGGTGCACGAAGTTTCCTCATACGAAGCCGGCTCCGTCAGCACTTGGTGCCACAGTCCGTTCTCCCCTTGCAGACGCAAGTAGCCTTCGCTCAATTCATTAAAGAACTCCAGCAGTTCGCCCCGTTGCTCATGACTTTCTGGCAGCACAGCAAGCAATTCTGATAATGAGAAAATGACCCAGCCATTGCCGCGGCCCCAAGCGATCTTCGTCGGCTTGTCGATACCGAAGTCATAGACGTGAGACATGATTTGCAGCTCAGGGATGTACAATTTTTTCTTGAACTGGATGAATTGGTTGGCTGCATCCTCCAGATAACGAATTTCTCCAGTCCGCTGGTAGCAGCGACACAAGTACGGCACACTCATGTACAAGTCGTCACACCACAACGTCGCATTCGGGAAATCAACATGCTTCGGCTTCCGGTACAGGGAACCATCAGGCAGCCGATCCTGTTTGTTACTAATATAATCCGCAATCACATCCGCAATCCGCTCAGCGCCTTCAAGCGGCTGATTTTGTAGCGCAAGCAGCATCGTTGCACCGAACGAGCCGCAGTCATCCAGACTATCCAGCGTAGCAAGTGTGTTCAACACACCCGAAGCGCCATATTGCTCTTTATCCCAATTGGCATACGTGTACAGCCGCGTGCATGTTTCAATATGCTTATACACATACTGCAGCAAATCGTCACGACCAAGCAGCTTTCCGGTCTGGAGCATCCCATACAGCGTTACGCCAAGCGGATAGTTCCACTTGCCGAATAACGCATTTTCCGTGAACGGTCGTACCCACGTGTTCGGCTGATCCAGCCGCCAAAACGTTCCGCCCTCCTGCGTCTCCACCAAGGCAAAGAGCGAATCCTCCACATCAGGGATGGCTTCACCTGCAAGGAACGGACCCAAATATAGCCAAGCATCCTTAGCCCCATGTACAGGATATGGTTCCACGAGCTGAACGCCAACCGAAAGCGGATCCAGACGAAAGCCTGCGCCCCCGTTCGTTCCAAAGCATTGCATGACAAGGTTATGCTCGCCGTATGCTAACTGCAGTCCAACACAGAAAGCGCCTGCTTGGTCGATTCGGGCTTGCAGTTCCCCATCCACATAAATCGCTAGGCTTCCTTCCGCATGACCGCTTAATTCAACCTTCCGCAGTCCAGACGAGAATGAACGCAGCTTCGTCCAAGCCATTGCATACTTGCCTTTCAGTTCTCCGAAGATGCGTGCAACAGAGGTCTTCGCCTGCTCGTCATCGTTCCACGCCAACTCGGGATACCAAGCGCGATCAGCTTCCGTACTTCCCTCGCCAGGAAGCTCACTCCACACTTGATCCTGCGGCGCAGAGTAGATCCAACCTTCGTGGCCGAATCGCTCGGGTGAAGGTGCTAGGAAATGTACCGGATTACTTTTATAAGAACCTGGCCCTAGAGAGCCTCCACACCCTGCTTCCGTTTTGGTAAACTGGAAAACCAAGTGATTCCAGCCTTTACGCATCGGAATCGTAACGACCGTTCTTCGTTTCGGATTTAGTTCGTCTGCGATATTCGCTTTATAAATGGGCTGCCCGTTCGCATACAACATGAGCGGTCCGTAGCAATGCAATATGAAATTGAGCGGCGTTTCCACATCACTCCAATATTGCGACCATGCATAGACGATCTGTCCGTTCTGCAGTTCGGGGAACTGTTTTACGAAATTAAAATCATAACTGTAATCGTGGTTCTTCCTAATCCCGTTGGCACAAAAAGCCCGGTAGGCCATCGGATGAGGCGGGTTGTTTCCTACATATCTGTCAGCTACTGTAGCTAAAATTTCGCTTACACGATCTCCGCATTTCGTAAAAATGCTTTCGTTGATGTCGATGTAACGCTCCGTCATGGTCGCTCCCTCTCCCGTTTCAATAAATAAAGAGGCGGAGTCTCCCCGCCCCTTGCTAGAATTCATTCGCACAACTAAATCTTATTTTGCAGCGCCGCCACTGCGTTTTTGATACGCTTCCGTCATTTCTTGGCTCATTTTCGCCAAATCTGCATCTGCTTTCGCTTTGGTAACGAAATCATCCCAAGCTGTAATCGGCTCGCGTCCAAGAATAATCTTCGTTTTCAAATCTTGCACCTTTTTCTCAAATTCAGGCAACAGCTTTTGCGCCGTCGGCGAGTAGAGACCGATACTGATATCGGCGACACTTGTTTTGGCACGCTCGTCTTGAATTTTCATGAACAAATCGTTAGCTTCTTTCGGGAAATATACCTTCGTGGAGCTGGCATAAGGATCCGCGACATAAACGATTTGGTTAAAGTCAGGACCGTTATCTTTTGCCAATTGCTCGGTGTTGATTACTTTTTGACCATCCTTGACCGTATGATCCACACCTTCGATACCGTATTGTTGAATCGCGAACACATCGTCGTTCATCCACGTATCTACCATTTTCAAGATGCGCTTCATTTTAGCTTCAGGTACGGATTTCGGAATGGAAACCATCCCGGAAAAACCAGGACCTTTCGGATTGTAGCCATTCATGTTGGTCAATGGATAGAAATCAGTCGGCTTCATATTCGGATCGATTTTTTTGAGCAGTTCATAATGATCGTTCATCGTACCCGCTTTATCCATGATGATGCCTGCTTTACCGCCGTTAAACAAATCAGAGGCCTGGGAAAGCTTCAATGATGCGAAGTCTTCCGGAAGCAGCTTATCTTTGTACATTTTAGTCAAATATTCAATGGACTTGCGAGTTTCCGGCAGCAGCGATGTATTTACAATTTTGCCGTCAACCAATTTCCACTTGTCATTTTTCACGTTTGCGCCTGTAAAACTGTTCTCGATTGTAGCCAGCGTGCCCATATCGGCTGGAGGTGTCATAAAGGCTGCGAGCGGAGTTGTATCGTTTTTGCCGTTTTTATCCGGGTCTTTCTCCGCAAAGGCTTTCATAACATCGTACAGCTCGTCAGTTGTTGTCGGCACCTTAAGTCCCAGATTGTCGAGCCAATCCTTGCGAATAATGAAGAAAGAATCAGCTTCAGCTGGACGCGGACGCGGAATGCCGTAATTTTTGCCATCCTGCATTTTGGTCAAATCCCAGGCTGTTTTGGAAACCTTGGTACTCAAGTTAGGGTAGTCTTTGATATAGGGAGTCAAATCCCAGAAAGCACCTTGCGTTACTGCGTTGCGGAACACTGGCGTGAACGGATCGTTAATCGTAATCAAATCCGGAATATCGCCGGAAGCCAGCGTCACGTTCAGCTTATCTGTATAGTTGTTGCCAGATACCCATTGAATTTTCATTTTAGAGTTCGTGGCTTTCTCAATCTCCTGCTTAATCTTGTTATCATCTGCTGCCGGAGACGGCGTAAGCAAGATCGTCATGATGCTGACGTCTAGCGGTGCTTCTTTTCCGTCTGCTGCACTGTTTCCTGTCGTGCTCTTATTTCCGCATGCTGCAACGAGGCTAGAAATCGCCAACATAAGAACCATGGAACCTAGGACAACTTTTTTGCTTTTTCTTACTTTCATGAGTGATCCTCCCTTGTTATGAACTTCTGAACTTCTTCGTATCAATCGCTCCAACAGAGCACAAGGTAGACATTAGTACATTCCGCTTTGATCGACAATCGGACTTTTTTGTACGGCCATTTCAGCAGGTTTAGGACTATCTTGCAGCTTGCACATCGATGCATAAAGCCAGAAAAACCCTTATTCCGTGCGGTTTAGCTCGCGAAACTGACTTGGTGTAATGCCTTCGTACTTTTTAAATAGCCGGTTAAAATAACTGTGCTGATAGCCGATGGCATCGGCGACTTCATTGATTTTCATATCCGTTTCAATGAGCAGCGACTTGGCGTTGCTGATTCGAATGTTCGTCAAGAAATCAATGAAATTAATGCCTGTGATCTGCTTGAACGCGCGGCTTAATGTATAGGGACTGGTGCCAAATAAATCTGCGCACGATTCCAGCGACAGCTGCGTCATGTACTGCTCGCGCAAATGAACGATGACCTGTTCAATGATTTGTTTGAAGTGATAATCCTGCCGGGAAATCATCTCCTGCACGAAAACACCGATCACTTTGTGCTGGAACCACTTGAGCATTTCTTCTGGCTCTTTAATCTGCGCCAACTGCTCGAACAAATTCACGCTGCCGAACAACTGCACCGGGTTCATCCCTGATTGCAGGGATGCGTATCGGATGCTCCCCAGAAGCTGAAGCATGCCTTGCTGAAGCATGAATTCCGTAGAACCATTGGCAGCCAACTCCTTCATGAACTGAGCAATAAGGTCGATGGCACCTGATTCCTGGCCGTTGCGGATCGCATTAATAATTTCTTTATCCAAGGTGAAGGGATAGCCTGTTTCCTTATAAACGTTTAACTTGGAAAGCTGTTCCGTCTTAATAATCTGATTCTCATCGAGCAGATCCCGATAGACCAACGCTTGCTTCACTTCCTCGAACAAATGTGGAATTTGTTTCACGTTGTGGACCCATTTACTGATCGATATCGTAACCTGCATTTTTAGAATCCCATTAATGGCCCGAATGATCTCTTGGCACACCTGCTCCAAATCGTCCTCGAGCCATGTCGTCGGATGGGATAACGGAAAAGACAGCAGGACCCCAATTGAAAAGTTATGGAAATTAATAATCTCTGCCTGCTCATATTGGCTCCTAATCAACTCATCGATAATGTTGGACGCGGCGAAAGTTACAAGACTCTCATCCCCTTGAGAGAACCTTCCCTCGAGGTTTGCGAAACCCGTCAATTGAAACACCAACGCAACAAATTGACGATCCTCCGTTTCCCAACCATATCGCTTCATCCGTTCCTTCATGTCGTTCTCTTGCAGGGAAATCAAGTAACCTTGTGCCAGTTGCAAGAAGAAGCCTTCACGCAAAAGCGGCATTTGCTCCTCAAGCTTATGACGCATCGTTTCGCTCTCTCTGGACATATGCTGCCAATGCTTCTCAATCATGGCGAATTCGTCTTTCACCTCATCGTTCTTTTCACCAGACAACAGCGTCATCAGACGCTGCACGGGATGATAGATCCGGCGGGATACGAACCACGAAAGCAGCAATGCAAAGAGCAAACCTGAGACGCTAATCACCAAGATCCATTTGGAAATGGCAATGACTGGCGCGGTAATGGACGATAGCGGCGCAGCAGAGATATAAACCCATTTTTGACCCAACCGATTAAAATGACCGTAAGAAACCGAGTACGAAATCTTGTTGTAGTCAAATAAAAACGATTCTGGTTTCGCATCTTTTACGGCCGCTTCGCCAAGCTCCATTTGATGCTTCGCGTAAGCCTCTTTGAGCACGAGATCCAATTCCGATCCTCCGGCTCCGCTGCTTGATAAATTCCATTCGTCTTTCTCGTTGAACAGCATTGTGACCCCCTCATCATAGGGAGTCAACGTTTTCAGCACCTTCAACAGATTATCCTGATTCAATGTGGCAACAAGAGCACCGAAGGGCTCGGTGCTGTCGCCGGGGATTTTATTAATAATAGCAAGTCCCTGTTTACCTGTTCCTTGCGGCTTCCGCAACATCCAGAACATCGACTTATCATGCTGGAGCAAGTTTTCATAATTTTCGATATCGGACTGATTGCTGAGAAATGTGTATCGTTCCGTTGAGAACACAAGCGGACGCGGCTTGTCCAGAAACAACTCCACCTTTTGCAGAAAAGGATGTGCGCTCTCCAGCGACAAGAGGGTCCGGTACATATCCTGAACCGTGTCGTAATTATACGCAAAATTTATCGTTTTCAACTTCTCATCAAACTTGGAATCGAACGCCCAGTGCGATACGGTCATTTCCAGAAATGCAAGCTGATCGTCAATATTGGCCGCCCGATTAGAAATTTGATTCTGGTGGAGCCCTTGCAGTTCTTTTTCCACGTTATTCGTTGCGATCCAATAAATGCTCAGACCGATAATCAACCCGGGAATACTTGCCATAATGAGTATCATGACAAGGCTCTTCCGGAAAAACCGCTTGTTATATTTATATTTCTGAATATAGCCGAGTACATTATTGAAGATTCCAGCCAAGATGTTCACCTTCCAATCACTAATATTCTACACGCTTCGACATCTTGGACTGGAATCCCTCCCCTCAGACTGCTACCCCTTGACCGAGCCTACCATAGCTCCTTTGGCAAAATGCTTCTGCAAGAAAGGATAAACCAGCAAAATCGGAACCGTCGCGACGATCACTGCTGCCATTTTTAACGTTTCAGATGGAGGCGGAACACTTGAAACATCCATCCGAAGATCCGCATTATTGGCATTGAGCAAAATGTTTTGCAGCATAACCTGAAGCGGCCATTTGCTTGCATCGTTAATATAAATCAGTGCATTAAAGAACTGGTTCCAGTACGCGACTGCGTAAAACAATCCGAATGCGGCCAACGAAGGAAGCGACAGCGGCAAAATGATCCGGAAAAACGTCGACAGATCGTTGCACCCGTCCATCGAAGCGGATTCCTCCAGCTCAGCGGGGATGCTGTCAAAAAAGCCTTTCATCAAAATCACATTCCAGCCACTGGCAAGTGCCGGTAAAATCAACGACCATAAGCTGTCAATCAGGTGCAGCTCACGAACCAACATGTAGTTCGGGATCATACCGGGATTAAACAAAATGGTGATGAGAATCGCAAGCAGAGCGAATCGTCTTCCGCGAAGCCTTTTTCTAGACAAAGTATACGCTAGTGAAGCGGTAACGACCAAGCTCAGTGCCGTACCGACAAGGGTTACGTAGACACTCACACCGATCGATCTCGGGAAAGCGCCCGTCGCCATTAGAAATTTATACGATTCCAGCGACCACGTCTTCGGGAAGAGCACGAAGCTTTCTTTCAGATATTCCGTCGGATCGGTAAAAGAAACGACAAACACATAATACAATGGAAAAAAAGTGATGATACCGACCAGCCCCAGCACAGCAATATTTGCTATGTTAAACAACCGGTTGCTCAGCCCTACTTTCATATAATTCCCTCCTAAGGACATTGCTATAGCTACGTCTTATCGATAAGAAGTAACGTTTAATATACGCCTTCTTCGCCCATCTTTTTAGAAATCCAATTCGCTATGACAACCAATACTAAGCCGACTATCGATTTAAACAGACCGGCAGCGGTACTGTAGCTAAACTCACCTTGCTGAATCCCAACCCGGTACACATACGTATCGAACACTTCAGCCACTTGTGAAACAGCGCCATTGTACATCAGAAATACCTGTTCAAAACCGACATCTAACATATGTCCAAGCCGCAATATGAGCAGCGTGATAATAACCGTACGAATCGCTGGGAGCGTAATGTGCCACATTTGGCGAAAACGTCCCGCTCCATCAATTTTGGCTGCTTCATAAACCCCAGGATCAATGCTGGCCATCGCCGCCAGGAACAGAATCGTCCCCCAACCACATTCTTTCCAGATGGATTGAACAGTAAGCATGGCCCAAAACGTATTGGGATTCGTTAAAAAGTCCATTCTAGCAAAGCCTAAGCCTTCCAGCATTTTGTTGACCAAACCTTCTCCCTTGGCAAACAACAGGAATGTTAAGCCAGAGATGATGACCCACGACAAGAAATGCGGCATATACACGATCGATTGAATCACCCGTTGATACAACACGCTCCGCAACTCATTCAAGAGCAGCGAGAGGACGATCGGCAGCGGGAAAAAGAGGACGAGATTCATTAGATTTATCGCCATGGTATTGCGGAAGAGCAGCATAAAGTCCGGATTAGTGAAAAACCGTTGGAAGTGCTCGAATCCTACCCATTCGCTGCCGGTAATGCCGGCAAACGGAGAAAAGTTCTGAAATGAAATCACGACGCCCCACATCGGGACAAATTTGAAAATTAGAAAAAACAACACACCTGGCAACGCCAGTACATATAAATATTTGTCACGCCTTAAATCCCGTAAAAGACCTCCCTTGCGCACAGTTCGGGATTTCGCAGAATTGCCGGATGCTGCAGATTCTGGTTGTACCATTGCCATCCTCTCATTCCCCTTTCCAGTTATGTTATCGAATGTTACCAACTTAGACTAGTTTCGTACCGTTTACAATCAGACAATATTGTTTGGGTACGAGGCAATTTTGTCGCAACTGGAATGGGGATTGCGACTATTTTGCCGATTGAGACAATATTGTACGGTGGCCTAAGAATGGCGTCATGACGGGAAAAATCGCGTGCAAGGAGGGCCTTACTGCTGGAGACTGCCACTCTTTAACGCTGAGCTCCCGTCCAAATGAAAAGGGGCAATCCCCCTCGTCATCGACGCTTGGGACAGCCCCTTCTTTCATTGAAGACGTTCAAAAAACAAGATTATTCCAACGCTGCAAGCCCATGCCGGTCATAAAAGACCGGGCCGCGGGACCAAACGCAGGCCAGATGCATAAGCAGCTCACCGGTCATCCGTTCACGGATCGCCGCATACTTCTCATCGCCATACGCATTGTGCCATTCATTCGGATCCGCAGCCAGATCGTAAAGCTCCCCTTGGAACTCGCCGATTCGGCCGATCGCCCCTCCAAGCGTGCCTGGCATATACATGATCAGCTTGTAGTCCTGCTTTCTCCACATCAAAGCGGGAGCCGAATGATGCGGTTCCGTCCCTTTGCCATGAAACTCGCAGAAAGTCCCAAGACGCTTGGTCTCGCCTAGTAAATCAAGTCCGGGCAGCTGTGGATTACGTGGCAGGCCCGCTACCTTCGACAAAGTCGGTACGAGATCCACCAGCTCAGCCGGACGATCGTCCACCGTGTCGTGGGCCACTTGCGGCAAATAGCTGCCGGCCAAGATCATCGGCACTCGGACGCTGCTCTCGTACAAGCAGTATTTGCTGAAGCGGTGCTGCCGTTCGCCCATCATCTCGCCATGGTCGGAGACGAAGACGATCAGGGCATTGTCCAATCGTCCTTGCCGCTCCAACTTCTCCAATGCTTGGCCCAAATAATCGTCGAGCCAGGAACAATTGGCCCAATAGCGAAGCGTCGTCCGCTTCCGTTCCTCCGGCGTCATCGCTTCCCAGACATGCCGTTTCTCCCAATAGTTGATCTGACTGCTCTCATTAACAGCGTCCGTCGCGGCTAGATGTGTATCCTGCTCGAGCTCCCATGGCGGTTGCGGGATATCCGGGATCTCGTTCAAATCGTAGAGATCCTCGAATTCCTTCGGCACATTGAAGCCGGCATGCGGCTTTAGAAAGGAAAGATATAGAAACAGCGGGCGCGACTCATCCAGCCCCTCGTCGATGAAATTCAAACATTGCTCCGCTACCCAGCCGTCACGGTGCCAAGGCGTCGGCACTTGACTCGTGCAGCCGATGTAACCTTTCGAATTTTCCTCGCCACCGCCATACTCTTTCGTTTCTTCATAATAAGCAGCGAGTCCCTCCGGCTCGACATCTCCCATCATGATGGCACCATCTTCGTAGTGTCCACTGTCACGGGACAGCCCGACGGCCCGCACCTCGAAGCCTCGGGTGGACGGGACCTCCGTTTTCACGCCGTGATTCCAATGCGTTTTCCCGAAGCCTGCAGTTTGATACCCCGCTTGCCGCATCAATTCTGGGAGCGGATCGCTTGGCAGTTTATCCTCATCGTACAAACCGCCGTGATTTGTTCGCACCCCGAGCTGCGAGGGATAGTAGCCAAACATCATCGAAGTGCGGCTCGGCACGCACATCGGCGCCTGGCATACCGCCTGGCTATAAGTGATGCCCTGCGCAGTCAGTTTGTCGATGTTCGGGGTATGGATATGTGAGTTGTATGTACCAATACAATCCCAGCGTTGCTGATCCGTCATGAAAAAAATAATGTTAGGTTTAGACGCAGCAGGTTCTGTGTTGTGTGTCATGGACGTCTCACTCCCCTTCCCGGTTCTTGTAGGCTCGCACGCGTTCAGCAGCGTACACCGGCTTCAGTTCGTGTTTCGCATAATCGAAATACTTCCCTTCCAGTAAGCCGATTAACGTATTGGTCACGCGCACTTCAATACGATTCATACCTTCCGTCAACATGGATGTCTGGCCACGGAAGTGGTAGGGCATCCATGTGCGCGCGCCAAGGGAAACACCATTGACCAGCACTTCTGCCACGTCGTGGAACTCACTGTCCAGTCCTCCGAACACAAGTTCGAAATTCTCCTCCACAGGCAATCGTTCAAGCTTCAGTTCACGGCTAAAGCTCATCGTTCCGGCAAAATACGGATAACCCGCGTATGGACTCGCAGCGAGCGGCTGCTGCTGAACAATCGGACGCTTTAAGATAGGACGCTGTTCCGCGTCAAAGCCAGTTTGGAAGCTCCCTATTACATACAGCGCATCGATCAGGCCGTTCCAATCCTGCTCAATCGTAACCTCTACCGCGATTTCATTGACACCAGGCTTCAAATAAGCGGTAATCTCGCAGCCCACGTTCATAAAGTCATACACATGGTGTCGCGTAAAATCCGACTTATGGATACGATGGCCGTTTATCAAAATCGATCCCTCACCAGAGATCGCGCCTTGGTCCATCACTAGGTGAACCCGGTCGAGCGGCTTCTCCATAACAAAGGTTGCCGTATAGTTCGCCTGTAGTGGATACGCTAGCTGAATGCGCATCGGAGTCCCAAACAACTGGCTCATGTTCACTGGCAGTTTCGTCGAATCAGCAAGGTCGGCACACTGATCAATGAATGTCTTCACTTGTACCTGTGGAAGTGTGTCCTGAGCACCTGCTTCCGCGCTGTTCACACCTTGCACGGATAGGTGGAAAGCATCCAAGCGTACCGCATTATCTTCATCGGTCTGCATCGTCCATAAAGTGGAGTCGGATGCATCGATTTGGAAAGTCCATGGTTTGTTTTGCACGGCAACGGCATTAGGGCTGCGCGTAATGCGGAACAGTCTGGATTGATACGCGACGAGCAGAACCGGCAATGTCCAGCCGTTGACGAAGAGCTCAGCCTCAACAGGTGCCTCGTCACCGCGATCTAAGGATAGCTCAGTAAACTGAGCGGCATTCACGTCATTTTCGTCCCAAAGAGCGGTGGAAATTTGTAAAGACAAATCACGTTCCGCCTCTTCCTGATTGCTTACGAAAACAAGGAAGCTGTCCGCGTCAATCCGGCGCGTCTGCATAAGAATACTGCGCCCGCCGTATGCCGGACTCAGTTTCACAGCCAGCGGCTGTAGCTCCTCAAGGAGCGCTGACATGCTGCCCAGCGTCGCAGCTTCGTCAGCCGACGCCGCGAACGGCAAGTGATATGCGCTTCCTGTGCCTCTGGACCATGACAACGCCGATTCGGTGCCTTCGTTCCAGAAATGCTCGGCGACAGGCTCTGGCAAACCGAAGGTGCTCGCTGACGTCGCCAAGTCCCAGCCGTTTTCTTCAATCGCGTGGTACGGCAATTGCCCCATACTAATCACCGTTCCACCCTGCGCAAGGAACGCATCCAGCTTCGCCCACGCGCCGCTCTCTAGATTAGTTATTGGCGGCACAATCACGATTGAATAGCTGGCATTACCAAGTAGAATCTGACCGTTCTCTACCACGGCTTCCGCTAGCAGTTCCGTATCCAAATGGTCGTAATCCCTGCCACTGTAGGTCAGCTCGTTGCAAATGCGTGTCCACCACGCTTTCAAGTCGCTAAGCTTACGCTTCTCATCGGCGTTATTGCCACCGTAATCAAAATGGTGGAAGGGATTGCCCATGTTTGCCCACAGCGAGGTTGTCGGTTGAAGCACCGCTGTTCGAATGTCTGCTTCGCCGCAGCTCATGACGTAGCTGATCCGTCCAACATAATCGCCGAGCTGTCTGAAATGCGGCCAATACGGATTTTGTAAGAACTGTGACGGCGGGGCGTCATGCTTCATCAAGGCATCGAGCGTATAGAAAAAAGCATGGAAATTAAAGAAATTCGTGCCTTGCGCAGCCATACGGTCGATCATCCACTTGGCATCCTGGAGCGTCATCGACCATCCCACACTATGGAAACACTCAATCAAGTTGCGCTCACGGCCGAATTGACGGGCAATGGAGCTGACCATTTTGGCACTCGACCGAAAGCTTTCCGCCTGATTATTCAAAATCCAATCCAGCGAACGTCCGAGCTTCTCATGCGCGGTATCGCCTCCGGGCACATGGCTGTACCGCTGTGTCGTATGCCGTACGGAAGGTACCTCGGTCACATACTGCAAACCGTACTGTTCACACCAATCGTGTACCTGCTTATGGTAAGTGCTGAGCAGCAGCTCATGAATGGCTTGATAATAATCATAACGAATACGGGCAGACTGTTCCCCTTCTTCATACAACAGCGCATGAAGGTGCTCCCTCAAATCATAGCCATTGCGTTCCAGGAAAAATTGCGGCAGCCTCGGAGACCAGGGCAGCTTGCCCAACAGCCCGATCTCGTCGGTAAACATGCCTTTAATCGTACCACCGAAGTATTCGCCTAGATGCTGTGCGTACTTATCGTGGGTCAATCGAATAAATGTTGCCATCGCTTCATGATTGCATGGATCGACGAACGTACCGTAGTATTTGAAATCTTCGATTTCCTTCTCCTGCATAATCAGTACTTCCCAATCGCCTGGGGGTGCTGTCCATTCCATTTTCTGAACGGTACGGTACGTAAAGAACCGCTTTTGGTTGTAAGCCGTCAAGCCTGCTTTCTGAAAAATCGGCTCCGCCTGAAAGTTCCCGATCGACGAACGGACGTCTATCGCCTCATGCCACAGCTTAGCGCCCTCCGGACTGAGCGGAATCGCTTTTGCATATAAAATGCGCGCCCACGGCAGCTCCATGGACAAGTGCGCTCCACCTTGCACACGCTCCGCTCGATGCTCGAGTGTATAGTGTTTAGCCTCCGGGTGCTCCAGTGTCACCTCACCGCCGGCGATCCCACTCGGATAGGGGTACTCGTCATAGAGCCACACCTGCAGTTTGCGGCGCTCGGCCGCTTCAACCGCTACGCGAACTTTTTGAAACCAAGCATCGGATAAGTAAGGTACTTCAAGCCCCTGTCTCGCACAGACAAAAAATCCCCCCAACCCCTTGTCCGCCATCTCATCGATCTGGTAACGAATCTGTTCATCGTTCATATCACCATTCCAAAACCAAAATGGATGAATCCGGTAAGTCGCTTCCGGCTGTGCAAAAGATTGCATTGTAAACTGGGCCATGTAAGCTCATCTCCTCGATAAGTGAATAACTACTTCCTTCTATATAAGCACTATATAGGAAGTCACTTTGCCCTAACAATCGCACTATTTTGATCACGTGCTCTTCCGCCTGCAACTATCTTGTCTGGTTTGCACATCCTTGCAAAATCAAGCTAAATCAAGATAAATCACGGTCGTTTGACGTTATGATTCAAACAGGTTGTTGGCGATTTCCCACTAGCAACTGCTTCCCATCTGTGTAACGTTCTTCTTTTCCAAATAATTCTTTGATCAAACTGTTTCTCCATTGCTGAATCTCGACCTCATAGTCATCAGACTTAATTAAATTACTCAACTCATTCGGTTCACGCTCAAGATCGATATATTGTTCCTTTCCCGTTTGAGAGTACCTGAACCACAGAAGTGGGAATGGCAACATTAGCTGCTTCTAATATGGTTGGCATGATATCGCGAAGTTCAACTACACTCTCTACCATTTTCCCTTTCTCTACCCGCAGCATCCCCGTAGGATCATTGAGTATGAAGGGAATCTTGGCACTGCCTTCATAGGCAAGTCGCTTCTTTGGCACCACGACCGCAGAGGCGATTCAGGTAACAGAATAACGAACAGCACCATTTTCCGCAAAGTCTGGCTTCACAGAATATGGTGCTATCAGCTGTAGCTATGGGGTCAAAATATGCATTAATGGGGGGTTAACCGCTTGTAGGAATCTGCCGTAACCCTGCCTTCCAGCTCTTGTCCATGGATAAAACGCTTCAAATCCTCGACGACAAATCTGCCGAGGTTTTGCTTCAAATCGCCGTGAAATCCGCCGATATGAGGCATGCAGCTCACATTCGTAAGCTGCAAAAGAGGATGATCCGCAGGAAGCGGCTCATACCGGTATACATCCAGCACAGCGCTAAATCGACCTACTTGAAGTTCTTCTACTAGGGCCGCTTCATCCACAATCGCTCCCCTTGCTGTATTCACCAGTAGGGCTCCGGGTTGGATCAATTTCAGCTCTCGAGATCCAATCATCCCTTCCGTCGCAGGCGTCCATGTATTATGAAGCGAGACAATATGGCTTCTTGTCAGTAGTTCATCCAAACTGCACAGTTCTACCCCCAAGGAGGCGGCCTCTGACTCCGTACAATAGCGGGAATAGAGCAGAATATGCACACCGAAGCCTTGCAAAAGTTTCATGACCCGGCGGGAAATTTCCCCCAGCCCGATTAATCCCACTGTACGCCCGGTCAGGCCTAGCACCGTTTCTTTGCTGTTATCGGACCAGCCCCCTGCCTTGATCCGACTGCTAAACTCATTTAATCGCCAAGCGCCCGACAACATAAGTGTCACTGCAGCTTCAGCTGTGGAATAGGCCAACGGTTTGTTAGCGCTGGTAACAACGATTTCCGTATCATAGATATCTGAGTTAACTATGGCAACAACCGAACCGGCCGCATGGCCAATGAATTTCAGCCGTTTTGCCGCTTGAATCGCTTCCGGCGTAAACTTCGGGGATCCCCATGTTGTGATACACGCATCATACTCTCCAATTACTTCAGCTAACCGCTCGCTATTGAAAGGAATACGATCATCCGCCCACTCCACTTCTGAGAACGCCTCTAGCGCCGCCATGGTCTCACTCCCAAAGAGCAACTTCCGCAAATCGGGATTGGTTACTGCAATGAATGTTTTCATCCTATTCCCTCCTGCTATCTACTTATTTTGTTCATGAAATCGATATAATGGTGGAAAATGATCTCAGGCTCGATGGCCAACTGCTGTAGTTCTTTACGCCATTTGGTCTCCCATTCCAAGGAATAGAAGCCACGGTAGCCTTCTTGCTCTAACGTCTGCACAATTTCTCCGATCGGCAACGAACCTTCTCCCACCTTGGTATAAATCCAGTCATGCTGCAAAGGATCCTGAGGGGGAACACCATCCTTGATGTGGATATGAGCGCAACGGTCTCCCAGCAGTTTAATCGTCTGGGCGGGATGTTCACCATCCTCCAGAGGGTGTATAATATCGTAAATGACTTTGCAGGCTGGATGGTTCACATCTTCCAACAGCTTGCGCAGCATGGACCCGACAGCGTATTCATTATGTGTCTCCACCCATACTTCGGTTCCATACGCTTCTGCGATGGTGCACGCTTGTTGCAACCAATGGACGATGCCGGCATGATCGATGGGCTGCAACGGAATATCCCGCCTCTGGGCGAAGTTTCCCAGAAAAATACGCACCCCTCCCGCATTCATGTAGCTTGCTAATCTGGCAGCATCTTTTAACTGGTTGAGTGCTTGATGGTCAACCTCGGTCCCTTTCACACAGATACCGCTTCCAATATTGGTTATTTGAATACTTGCTGTATGAAAAAATCTAGCTACCTTAACCGCTTCAGAAACATCCATGTCCAGGGAAATAAGTGACCCGGCTTCTTCCCGCAGCTCAATTCCCGTAAAACCAAGGGTAACGCAAGTTTCGACCAATTGCTCCACTGACCAGTTGCTGCAGGGTAATGTGCTGAACGCATATGACCTCATCGTTTTTCCTCCTCACCAGTGCTGGATTAAGCGTAACCCTTTTTCAAGTAAACGGCTTGCACTTTTTCACTGAATTCTTAACGTTTCTTATGATGATGCTGAATAAGGAGGAAAGCGAATATGAGCTACCCCATATATGGATACCGGGAGTTTCTGGGAGAAGAATTCCCCTTTCGAATTCGTACGAGAAATGTGGAAAATTACAATACGGTTGTTCACGCTCATGAACATTTTCAATTAAGCTACGTAGCATCAGGAAGTTGCA
The DNA here is from genome assembly GCF_013141695.1 of Paenibacillus plantarum. GTDB lineage: Bacteria > Bacillota > Bacilli > Paenibacillales > NBRC-103111 > Paenibacillus_E > Paenibacillus_E plantarum. Next base: position 171,053 of record NZ_WHNY01000067.1, on the reverse strand, counting down.
TCCATCATATCCGAAACAACCATTCCATCGTTGTAAAAGGAGATTTCTTCGCGATTCCTCCGTATCTAGAGCATATTTTGCTGCCTAGAGAAGGCAAGGATTTTGAAGTGGTGGAAATTGATTTTATGCCTTCGATTATTAATGAGAATATGCAGAGTTTATCTCATATGGAGCATTTCTTTGATTTTGCCTATATTCAACCCTTGGTAAGCATCGGTAACGAATTGCTCCCCAAACTGAACGTCACCCCCGTCAACCAACGACGAATTGAAGAATTAATTTCTTCTATGCAGCGAGAGTCTGCTGCGGAATTAGACGGCTATATGCTGTCCATCAAAGCCGACTTATTAAAGCTGTTGGTCTTAGCGGGCAGGGAATTCCGTAATTACCACGCGGCAAGTGGAGGGCAACCGTCCATAAATGTTCACCGCCAAGCCTTTTATGAAGCAATCGAGTACATCGATACTCATTATATGGATGAGCTTCGTTTAGAGGAGTTGGCCAAGAAATCCTTCATGTCTCCCTCCTACTTTAGTAGCACGTTCAAGCTGCTCAAGGGAAAAAGCTTCATCGAATATGTCAACGATATCCGGATTTCCAAAGGAATCGAGCTGTTAGTAGGCTCGGATCAACAAATAACCGACATTAGCTATAGGGTCGGCTTCAACAACGTAGGGCATTTCAATCGGATGTTCAAGCACAAAACTGGGCTAACTCCCTCCGAATACCGCAAACATTCCCGGCAGCAAGCTTCGAATCCTATGTCGTCATAAGAAGATGCTAGCCAAAAGAAGCCCTCGCCTTTCAAACTAAGGCAAGGGCTTTATTGTTGTAAGGGTAACCTGTTGGCCAAGGTTCACTCCTACAAATTAGGATGAACCAATCCGTATTTTGTTCATTCCTGTAACGGTTTATCCGGTACCCAAACGATGCCACTGTAAGTTGAAATATGATACCAATTGACTCCCTCTGGGGAAATCCACTTTTCAAAAGATAGGACTTCCTGATCTTTGAAGGTGCCTGCTTGATGGAGAACTTCTCCTGTTCGTGGAAAATAGTAGGTTTTTGTTTCTGAGGTTAATTTTACTTTCTCTTGTGTGATTGTAATGCCCTGAGGTCGTTCAAATGGTGCTCTATCCAGATTGACCACTTTCCAACCGAATGGGGTTTGGATCCGTGCCCAACCTTCATTTATTTTGTCAGCTACATATGTTCCCGGCTGTAGCCAATTTTGTAAACTAATACTTGCGTCACCGTCGATGTCGAAATAACGTGTGGCGGTTCGCAGGGTGATCTTTTCGTTATCTAAGTCGGATTGCATTATCGGACCACTCTCAGATTCAAATAGGGGAAACGATTTAACCCATTTAAAAGTTCCATCCTGTAATTGAATCTTGAACCATCCATAAATTTGAGTCTTTATGTTGAAAATGGAGCTTGCAACCGCTTGAACTATTCCAGGAGTTGCTTTCACTCCTTTTCCCTTAACTTCATAGGGATGATCATAAAGCAACTCGTTCCCAGTCATTTTAACGACTCTGTCAGTTGATCTCTCCACATGCTGAAAGTCTTCAGGGATAAATGGATCGACAATCCACTTCTGCCCCTGTTGTTTAGTAGAAATTCGATACCACATTGGAGCTTCCAACATTGCCTTTCCTGTATGAGCCCCTTTATATAAATAATTATATACGGCTGTTACATGCACTTTTTGTGGTGATATTATCTCTTTAGGTGGTTCGGCTTTGGAATAAACACCGACATCGGGTTGGTCATATAACTTCATATCGTCAACAAGGGTAATGTCTCTTTCTTTTTCCCAATAGCCGCCAGCAGTAATTTTGTTATCATCCTCGATCCATTTTTCTCCCATCCAGGTTTTTATACGTATATAATCTTTACCTTGGATGCTTGCTAAACAGTTCGGTTCATTCAGAGTACATGCCACTTCTACCATCTGCATACCAGAAATCGAGCCAACGATAGAATTTGGATTTCTATAGTCATCCAGCAGATTCGTCTCCGATAGAACAACCAACTGTCTATTTGACATCAAATCGATTGTCGCCGTAGCTGAGGTGCTTAAAAAACTGAACCCACCGTACAATACTGACATCGCCAGTGCATACTTAGCCGCCTTTTTCATGCACACACACCTTTCTCAGATAAAAATTCGAATATATTAAATAATTTCACTTGGTAATTATACCAATTATTTCTAATAACAAATATACTTCACAAAATCTACATAGAGATTCTTTTTCATTTTCTATGCAACTATTATTTTGAAGAGTCGTCTAATTTGTTGGAAAGAAATGAAAAATGGATGCTAAATATGTAAAGGAGTGGTTCCAATCATGATGAAGCTTCTTGTCTTCGTCATCCTTAGTTTAAACATACTTCTTGCATCCTGCTCATCAGGCCATCAGGTAACTGTACGCGAGCCTGCAAGCACTCTCCAACCGAATGTCGCATCGGTTCAGCCCAACCAGCTGTCAAACACAGCTCCACCTGTTGCGGAGGCATTCCCTCAAACAGTAAATCTGTCCTTTCAACCTATTCAGCTGAGCCAGTTACAGATCGGTAAGCCACAAGCAGAATGGGCAAGCGTACGTAGCCTTTCGTTCGGCGCTTTCCAAGGAAAGCCAATCGAGTTGACCATCTATCAACAACCGAAAGACGAAGCTTCGCTTCTACCGCAACAGTTGGACATTGAAATAAACCTCCAAGGAAAAACATACCTGATTAGCAACGTTTCCCTCGATCTACTAGATAAAGAAGCCGTCAATAACACAGTCGTGTTCAACCAAACCTATTCGTCCGGTTCAAAGGATTATTATTTCTTAGGCGGGATTGAGTTGTTTGCGAACGGTCCGGGACTCATGCTCTACATCGTCTACGATTTCTCGCAAAAAGCTTGGTATACTTTTGATCAATGGGGCAGCCCGTCTTTTAAGGATCTCGACGCCGATGGACAAAATGAATTCGTCATTGAGTTTCAAGGCATGCATTTGCAGTTGCCGGACGTAATGATCATCCTTATGCATAACGGCAACCTTCAACGAAGTGCGGCCTTTGCTGATACGTTAGCAGAAGAGAGCAGCTGGTCCGCTGATATTTCCGATTACAAAAGCAAACTATACGTCAAAATTTCCAAAAACTTGGATCCGCCATCCTTCGAATTCTATATTAATGACGAAAGATTTGATTCCGTTCTGGCGAGTTATCGATATTCACAAGAGAAACTGGAGAGAGTCCATTAAAAGAGGGAAGCGTTAAAGTAAATTTGTTAGTAAAAAATTTATAATAGGAATTGGTTTAGGTTAAGTAAATTCTAATGCTTCCTCATTAAAACCAAACTTTTTCAATAAACTTATGGATTGAATAGCATCTACATTAGTAAATGCTTCTATTCGATATAGTCCCATTGTATCAAATCCATAAGAAATTAAGCATTTCAATATTTCAGACATGTAACCTTTTCGCCAATAGTTTAATCGTTCAGTCCTGATAGAAGAAAATTCAAGGATTATTTCTTAACCTCAAAACTAACTTTTATCTGCTCGACATCTCTTACCAACAATGTGTATTGTTCTTTATCTTTCTGATTATTGGGATCGTATTGCACATCCGTTGGGGTGTCAAATGCATAAACAGTATCACCTAGCTCACCAATTTTAGAAATGCGAATAATTTTAGCTAGTTCGATCCCATTGGTTTCCCATTGCTCTTTAGGCCAAACCTCAACTCTAAATAATTCGCCCTTTCCAACCTTTGTAAGTAATCTGAACGCCATAATATCTTCATGCTTGAGTTCAACAACATCATAATTGTCTTTCCATTTGGATGGTAACGTAAGGCCGAATTTATACTTCTCATTCACATAATTAATAGTTTTTGTGGTCGTAGTGGTATCTTTTGAACAAGCCATTAAAATTTGGACACTGATTAACAGTAATAAAACTGCACGAATCAACTTTATCATGAATGATTCATCCTTACACTTGGACTTGTAAAAATACAATTTCTCCCGTTAATGGACCGAACTAAAAAATGGTTGCAGTTAGCAACCTTGATTCCGATATCGTTATCCGTTAGCTGAATTCCGTGAATAGAAAATTCACTCTCTCCTAAAATCGTATTTCTCATTTGGCAATCTTAAAACATGACCATTAATTTTAACAGTATCATCGTTAATCCATACGATATATGCGTTCTCTTCTCTATAATTCCAATAAATATTCTTTTTCTTCGAGTTTTTGTTGGAAACAAGTTCTGCTCTTACAGCAAAATCAGTCGTTGCTCCTCCACTTGAAACATACGCATTAATTGTATATTTGCCGTTTGGGGAGTTTGACTGTTCAATTAATTCACCTGTGGGGAGCCGATTCATGTCAAAGAAAGCCCAGTAAATCCCATAACAAATTAAACCAAAGAACAACAATCCAATTGAAAGCAAAAATCCAAGCACATTTTTTTTGGTTCTCTTAATTTCAAAAATAATGTTTTGCTCATCGTTTGATTGCTCCATATTCCTCCACTAATAATGACCTAATTTAATATTCTTAAAGTATAGCCTCATTTTACTATTGCGAAGAAAAAAGGGGATTGAATCTGGCTGTCGACTTCATTTGTTTTAGTTAACGTTCGCCGTTAGCTGAATCCATAGTAACTCCTATAAAACCCCAAAACTTTATCCCTTCCTATCGTTTTAAGATTCTTGAGATAATCTAATTCTTTTTCCGCTTCAGCCGTCTTTATTGCCTTCCATATCTGCACTATATCCTCTGCAATTCCATAAGTATATACAAGGATACTCGTTAGTTGAACAGGGTATTGGACTTCAGTGCGTTCGTATAAATCATGGTCCAGTTCCATCAGTAATCACACGATAACCTAACCAATTTTTCTTCACCCAAATAAATGATTTGGATATTTCGTTAACATAGTATAATTTTGCTCCCCAAAAAGAAGTGCTACCATTCCCCTTAACTTGAACACTGAAGGCTTTTATTGGATGGAGAGTGAAGAATAAATGCTTCCTTACCGCTAGTTCTGCCGTTAGATTGGGAAAGAAAAGTAAATAAATCACTAACAACGATGTGATGGATATAATCCAAATCTGTTTTCTCTTCGACATCATTGTATTATCCTCCCAACATTTAGTTCTTTAAAAATAAGACGAAGGGATTAAGTAAAAAGTTTCCATTCTATAACATTCTTACTCGCATGCTATTTCACTAATCTGCCAGTTAGCTGAGCGAACAAAAAACGGATGCATCGGCATCCGCTGTTCCGCTATCGTTATCCGTTAGTTCAATGGATAGCTGATTAAAGTTCACATAAAAATCATTACACTATATAATACGGCAAATGTGGGAATGAGTATTGTCTATCGCTGTCTTTGATTTTTACCATGACTGGGAATATTTGTGCCTTATCATTTGTCGGATACCATTCACGATCTATTTCTACTAAAATAAAAAGCCCATGTTCGTCACCAACAGGCTGAAATGATTTTCCATTTCCTTTCCATATTGGAAGATTAATTTCTGATTCTAACGTTGATGCTACGTTTGAAACGTCCAATACAGGCAATCCAACCTCACTTATACAAAGAATGTCTTTGTTAGTGAATTCATCAGTAGCAGTACTTTTAATATTGTGGCGTGCAATGTATTCCACGATGTTTCCTGAGGGATCATAAAAATAAACAGCATGTGCGTTCCAATCTATAAATTCAAACTCATCATGGGATTCATTTTGCAATAAAGTTACCCTTTTTGATAAATATTCTTTAGCTAGTTTAAATTGGCTCTCATTAATATTAACAGCAAAATGGTAAAATGGTCTGTCATCCTTTTCATCTGTTTGTATAAATGTAAGACTGGTTTCACCAACCGTTAATGTGAACGAACTATCATCTTCTTTTAATAAACCTATGCCTAAATTCTGAACATAGAAAATTTTCAGTTCCTTCAGCAAGCTAGTCTTAAATTTAACTTCTTCAAAAATCAAATTCTATCACTCCATTCTTATGAGCATGCAATTTTAATAATCTATTTTAACATAAAATAGATTATGCAACGAAGGGGATCAGGGACTCTCTGTTGAGCTAATCTGTCCGTTAGGTGAGCGAAAGGCTACCGGTCCTGCCAGCAGCCTCTCATTACTGTTTATTCGTGAGTCCGTGCCTCCCGCACTACTCTTCACTTTTAAAGTGAGTACGGGACACGGGGCGAATACTCTCTCCGGTTACATTCAGGATAATGTCCTTTAGTTCAATTAGAGTTTTGATTCGATAGCTGGCCTGTGAGAAGTCATGTGTTTTTGTGAAGTCGTTATGGACAATAGCACAGTCGATACCAGCCGCCACGGCTGAGTTCAACCCTCTGTTTGAATCCTCTACAACCAGAATCTCTTCTTTAGTAGCTCCGAAGCGCTTTAGGCCGGTCAAGTATGGTTCCGGGTGCGGCTTGGTGCGCTCGTAGTCTTCGCGAACAAGGACGAATTCCATGAATTGTCTTATCTGGCGCTTTTCATGAATAAGTTGAAAATCCGCACGTTTTGCAGTCGTCACGATGGCCATGCGGACATACTTTGACAGTTCGGCTAGAGTTTCAACTACGCCTTCAATCTCTATGGCTTCTGTTTTTAGATATTCCTGATAATAGACGTTGCGGACCTCACGCTGCTTGCTAATGGTCTGTTCATCAATACCTGCCGCTCTAGCTTGGGACCAAGTGCCCAATGACTGGGTCATGTCGCGGAGGTATTGGTCTTTATCCAATGTAAATCCAATGTCAGCCAGAGCGCGTTCACCCGCTTTGTAATACCAGAATTCAGTATCAACCAGAACACCATCATGATCGAAGAGTATGTACTTTTTCATTGTTTCGTTCTCCTTTGTCAGCTGAGGCAACCATGCGTGCCATCACGCGCCGTTGATCACCCTAACGGGCCACTAATGTGTTACTGAAGAAATAAGTTATTAAATAATTTCGATTCTACAATTACACTATCCTGCCCTTATATTGAAAAAAGGCAGCCGTACCATTAAGGTCAGCTGCCAGATTGAAGTCTCTTATCCGATAGTTGAATCGCAAGACTGGTTACATGTTGATAATTGGTGTGCCAAACCTGTTGTATCAGTAATGTTGGTAGTCGTATTTAACGTAAAAAACTGATTAAAACTGCTGTCGCACCAAATAACACTAATATAGAGAAGAAGAAGTATCCGAATGCCTTTAGAGGACGTGGCATTGAATTTAAATCAATTTTTTAATTGGTCCTCCACCCTCAATATTTTGAATAGAACGAAGGTCCTCAACGACAAAATTATCATTGTTATTTAATCTTTCCTGCTCCGAATGGGTTTCGTGGATTTTAATTGTGCTCATTCCAAATCCCCTTTCAACTCAATAAACATGGAATATTATACCATATTTAGCTTGCCTATCACCACACTAATCTGCCCGTTAGTTTAGCTAGTTACAGGACAGTTTACTTCTTGTCGGCAATCGGACAATGTTCTTGTCATGAAACGGGAATCGGATCAAGTTCTTGACAACCGACAGTACGATACGATGCTTCCAAGTTAATGAATACGATTATAAATGCTTTTAAATTCTTTAACAAAGTCAATCGGCAGCATAGGGTCATACGAAGCTGCTACTCGTTGAAGCTCTTTTAACCAGTTCATTGATTTTTCATCCAAATTTGACACATCGTTTGCTTGATGAAAATAAATATACAGCAATGCATGACGAAGTTTAATAGAATCTTGTAAATATACTATTTCTTCTTCTTGGATTGTATTTTCCTTCAGATATCCTTTCATAAAATGGCGGAAAAACAATTTATAATATTCCGGTTTATTTTCAAATTCCTTAAACGGATAAGAAAGTGCATAATACAATGTAATCCCAATATCGTTTACGAAATACGTATAACCGCAATCATCAAAATCGAACAAATAAATGTCTCCGTTATGGAGATAAAAATTACTTTGATGAAAATCAGTATGAGTCAAACCGTATGTGTCTTTGGACTTGGACAGAGAAGTAAGTTTTGTTAATCTTTCTTTTAGAATTGAAATCATTACATCATCAGGTCGCAAGTATTTCTCCGCCTTTAATAGCACTTCTTGGTCCCAGGCTTGTCGTTTAAACGCCGGATTACTCCATTCATAACCCTTTGTGGCATGATGGATTTTACCCAGAAATTCGCCCCATTTTTCGTAAAGCGATTCATTCCAATCTTCTTCCGACACTTCTTTTCCAAGAGACATTTCGTATGAAATGGCTAGGAACGAACCATTTTCTGCAGCAATTTCTTCAACCATATTACCCCTAGTCGATGGAACAGCATTTGAAACTGTCAGTCCTTTATTCGACAAAAAATTTAAAAATTCAATTTCACCCCGTATATTATTTCTTGATCTTCTAATTGTATGTGAGATTTTTAATATGAAAAATGCGTTGTTTTTCTGATATTCATAAACAAAGCTTTCATAACCGCCCAATGAACGAACAGTGTCATTATTAATGTCATATCGCTTTATTGCTTCGGTAAGGATCTCTTCAGTGAATTGCTCTTTAATTTCTCGTATCATGAAACAATACCTTCTTTACGCAATCAAACTCCCCCAAGTAAACTTCATTATTTGCGTTCTTATCAACAACCCTCAATTAAATAACCTGTGATTTCCCTTTTTAATTTATTGTCATCCGACAATTTAATCTTAACATATATTGGAACTAAACTGCCCTTCGTATTATGAAGTCAGCCATTTTTTACTGGTTGACCTCTTTGCATTTAAGAGGTTAAGTAACGGTAGCCGGGGTCGAACGTCACTGCCCGTGGGACCGTGATCCCGTCAACTATACTGTTCACCCCCTACTTGTAGTGTTTTTTATCATATACGCAAAAAAAGAGCGGGCTATCTTTTCGATAACCAGCTCTTTTTTTGATTGTAGGCTTTGCGCCTTAACTAAATGACATTGGCCATGAGGCCCGCTTATTTTGTGACTGAGAGGATGGGAAGTTACTCATTTATGGAGGTAGCACGAGAGTGGCTCAATTCAATTAGATAAACCTGAGCTTATCCTAACTACAGACAAGGCTAGAAGCCCTGCCCCAATCTCCAATGCATCTAGATTAAATTGCATCTGCGGATGATGCAGTCCGGGCAGTAATCCGCAGCCGAGGCCGATCATGGTGGCGTGAAGCTCTGGCTTGTGTAAGGGATAAAAGTGAAAATCTTCCCCACCCGGCGACACTGGAGGCTGAGCCAAACCAGCAACTCCAAGGAGCTCAGATATTACATCTCCAACCAGAGCTTCAAGATAGGGATCAGGTCGTGCTGCCACCATACGGGCCGTAGTACGAAGCTCCATAGAGATGCCGTATGCCTTGCCAACTGAGTAAACAGCAGCTTCTAACTTAGGAAGTAAAATATCCATCGCAAGATTCGTCTGTGCGCGTACATCAATGGTGAAGGTTCCAAAGTCAGGTATAATATTGCTGCTTTCATTTGGAACATGAAGCTTAGTCAATTTAAAGGAAACCGGGACAGTCGCATAGTCTGTAGAGACAGCACGAACCGCCTGTATGATGTCAGCCAACACCTCAATCACGTTTAATCCGTCATTTGGTCGGGATGCATGGGCCTGAGCACCTATAACCTTCCCTTCCATGACGGCACAGGCTCCATGATAGATGGCGCTAGAGGCGTGACCATATGAAAGCTCCTTGGCCGGCCTCAAATGGATCCCTAACAAGTAGTCTACGTCTTCTAGGCTACCTGCTTCAAGCAGCTTGAGCGCACCTTCCCCAACTTCCTCTGCAGGTTGGAACAACAGCCTCAGCTCTCCAGCAGGCTTGAACCCAACTGCTTGCAATACCTTGAATGCGAACAATACCATGGTCATATGTGCATCATGACCACAAGAATGATTTGCTCTGCCTACTCCATCTACTTGCTGCCATAGGGCATCGATATCCGTACGAAGCGCTATCGTTGAGCCTTTCTTCTCATCATCAAGCGATGATGTCGTGCTTCCATTCCAATGAGCTACAAGGCCAGTATGAGTCGAGAAACCCTCGAACTCTACCCCCATCTCATTTAAAACTCGCTGCAAATATCGAGTCGTATGGTGCTCCTGCCAGCTTGCTTCCGCTAAATCATGCAATTCTTCATAGGTCATCTTTAACTCATGGCGATGTGCGTGGAGCCATGTCACTATTGCTTCTTTCATACTTTCATTTCAAGCACATAGTCTTGAACCTCAGGTTCCGGCTGTTGGCAGGATACAACTTCGTAGCCTTTAGCAAAAGCAGTCGTGGCTAGCTCTCGAAATTGCCGCTGCCAAACCTTAAAAAGATCAGGTTGTGTATGCTTTAGCTTGGATACGGCCCGTGGGATGGGCAGCCTCAACCCCTTTGACTCGCCTATCAGATGCTTTTGGGTTACATCCCCAATGCCGGTCACCTGAGCATCCGTATATTCAACTGCAAGCAGTCGAGGATAACCGGACACGTCGTCAATTAGCTTCGATCGCCCGTCGACTGCGCGTGTCACACGTTCAGATGACAACATCCACTCCACAAGAAAGCGATCTGTGGGGAAGCCAGCGGTATCCATCCCATAAAATTCAGAGATATAGGTGGACACCGTTCCACCGAGCTTACATAGATTGAGGTAAGCGTTCCGCGATTCGAAGGGATCGAAGGTCCATACAATTTTGCTGTACCCAGCCTGCATTGCCCACACCCGCTGCTCGAGCTTCAATTGCATGCCTATCCCCCTATCGCGATAATCGGGATGAATCGCCATCATGTGCGAACCTACGTACGGTTCCTTACCGTCATAACCGATGAATCCATAACAGAACCCAACGAGCACCTCTTCGCAAAACGCCCCTATCACCGCTCCTCCGTGAAGGAGCGCCGCACGCATATGCTGCATGGAGGTAAGCGAATCAGGTCCCCACACCTGCCTTTGCAATTCTACAATCTCAAAAAGCTCTCTGACATCTGTAACTAAACGATACCGAATACTACCGTCATGATGCTCTCTCATACAACTTCAGTCCTTCCTAGGGCTTACCTTTACGGCTCAAGATGACCCTCTTTATTGCGATCGTCCCGACATCTTATCCAATAATCATCCAATAATTCCAAGTCAAACTCTTTCACAATATCCTGAATCGTAAACTCTTCCGTTTCGCTTGAGATCAGGAACGCATTCAACCGAGTAGGATCGCTGATCAACACCTTAGAGCCGTATTTCCGTTTCATCAACTCGAGCTTTTCCCAATTGTAATCATAATGAACAACGACACTATCCATATTAATTGTCCTTGTTACGAAGGGATAAAAGAGTGTGCTTTCCCCAACAATTTCACCTACGGGATTTACAAGGGTACAAGTCTCGGGACGCCATATGGCGCCTGCAAAATGTGCTCTGCATGTGTACGCCCAATAGGCTTGCATCAAGCCGCCGTGGTAAGCGGAAGAAAACACGATCAACTCCGGTTTCTGCTCCACATACTGCTGCAACAATTCATCAAAATTGATATCAAAGCAGATCAGACAAGCCACACGGCCAAAATCAGTCTGAATGACGTGTGCTTCTTTCCCGTATAAGGTGTCCGATGTCGATTTCTGTCTAATCGTAATATGATTTTTATGATATATACCGCAAACCTCACCGGAACGATCAATAAACAGCGTCGCATTACGGAAGGTGCCATCCTCCATCTCCACCATCGCGGAATAAGCAATATAACATCGGTGGGTTTTGGCAACACTTGCGAAGTAGTCGAGGAGCCGATTGCCGCGATACCGATAGTACTCGTACAACCATTCTGTGCCCATGCCTTTGAAGGTAGGGTCATCACAGCACTCAGGCAATACGATTAAATCAGGCTGCTCCGGCAGCACATGCTGCAGGTGCTCTTCCCATTTGGCAATCATTTGAAGAACAACACCTTCTAAACCTTGCCCAGTATCCACCTCTTTGATTGGGGGTGACATGCAGCTTATTTTCACATACTTGGACATGCAATCGCTCTCCCTTTTTTCAGCGCCTAAGCGTGCCGCGTCAGCTTCCTGGTTGTCAATTGTTCAAGTGATTGTTCACGTACTTCGTGGCCAATGCCAGCGTTATTTGGAACGGCTAACACCCCCGGCCTGATCATCTCAATGCCCGGATCGACAATGTCTTGCTCCCAGAAACGCTTGGAGGCCGATACATCCCCGGGTATTGCGAAATTGGATAACGAAGAAAGTGCAATGTTATGGAGTCGACCTATACCGAGTTCAAGCATCCCTCCGCACCAAACCGAGATCCCTCGTTGCATACAAAGGTCGTGAATCTTCCTGGCATTCGTCAATCCGCCTACCCGGCCGATCTTAATATTCATGATCCGACAGCTCCCAAGGTCAATGGCATGACGAGCATCTGCCAGGGTGTGAATACTCTCATCCAGACAAACGGGTGTTCGCAGTTCCCGCTGCAACTCCGCATGCTCGATAATATCATCATGCGCAAGCGGCTGCTCAATCATCATCAGATTATAATTGTCCAACTCCTTCAATATATGCACATCCTGAAGCGTATAGGCGGAGTTTGCATCAACCATCAGAGGCACATCTTCACCAAATCGTTTGCGGATGGCTTCGACTAAGTGGATATCGAAACCCGGTTTAATCTTAACCTTTATTCGCTTATAGCCTTGCTCCAGAAATCGTTCTACGTTCTGCACAACCAGTTCAATCGTAGGCTCAATACCGATACTCACACCAACCTCGATTTCTTGCTTCTTGCCTCCCAGTGCATGTGCTAACGAAATTCCATTCTGTTTGGCATACAAATCCCACACTGCCGTCTCGATCGCGGCAATAGCCATATGATTACGGCGAATGGGAGCGAGTACTCCTGAAATCTCCTCAGGATTAGTCACTTCTCTGCCGACTACTGCTGGAATTAAATAATGCTCCAGCATATACCAGATCGTTTCCGTCGTTTCCTCATTGTAAAAGGGGGCCGAGAAAGCCACGCTTTCTCCATACCCAATCATCCCGTCGCTATGTACACTGACGATCACACAATCCTTCTTGTCCATCCGTCCGAAGCTTGTCTCGAATGGAGCCTTTAAGGGAACTTGAACCTGTCTTAACTCAATTTTTTCTATTTTCATCTGCCAACCATTCCTTTCATCGTAGCACCGCTTCATTGATAATTGTAATGGAACCGCTCTTCATTTGGACCCCATCAATCTTTCGATTTCATGTCCTGAATTAAGGTTCTTCCAAGACGGGAGCGATTGTCTTCTTCAGAAGGCAATCCTCAAGTAAAGAAGCCGTACCACGGGTAGAACCCCAAGTACGGCATTTTGGCCTTTATTCCGTTACCAATTCATTGTGACTTCTACTTCTTCACAAAGAACTTCAGCTCAGAGATGGATACATATTCCGGGTCCGACGTAGCGTCTGGTGAACCGAAAACAGCTACTCTTACGTATTTGCAATTCAGTGACGGGAAGTTGAAAGGAAGAAAACCGTTAGCATTTGGCGCAGTAATTCCTCCGTACACATGCGTCCAAGTTTCACCGTCTTCCGAAACGGAAAACATGAGTTTGTTTGATCTCAGTTTACCGTAGTTATGCATGGCTACGTCCAACCTCTCCAATTGAATGGTTTCTCCGAAATTAAATATAAGTTGGGATCCAATATCACCTGACCAGCGTGATGCGTTGGATTGCTCATTGTCAAACATTTTCCAAACATTTTGCGGGGAAATGGTTGACCTGAAGCTCCTATATTTCATTTCTTTTAAGTTTGCAATTGGGATCGGCACAACAGGATCAAGAACTTTGGCCTGCCATTGCAGCGGCACCAACGGCGGTAGAGTGGCAAACTCAAGGACTTGTTTTTCAACATCCCAGGTCGCTTTATAACGCATGCTTTGCGGAATAAAAGTATGTGGAATAAGCATTTGGTTATTAACGCCGGTTGCCGGTGCGTCCATCGTTTTATTCACACCGTTGACCTTAGCGATATTGCTGCCCGTTACAAGCTTAATCGTCAAGTTTCCTTTGGTTGCCGTTGCCGTTTGGGTGTCAGCATTCCAATCCACCGCCATGCCCAGCGCTTCAAAGACACCTTTCATCGGAACCATCACGAGGTTATTGTTCAGCGTAGGTTGAACATCCAATTCCTGTCCCTGTGAATCAATCCTGACGCGGATCTTTCTCTCCACTAGTTCTGACGGAACCTTGCCGGCCAGCGGAAGCATACTTGCATCTGCTTTCCGTAAGATATAAGTGCCTGGTTTACCCTCAAAATAGATTGAATTTCCTTCTTCGACCGCTTTATACTTTACCGCTGCCGTCCCGCCTTCCGTCACGGCTGTCCAGTATCCGTCTTCCAGGTCGGTAACCAATATCTTATAGGTCTGATTCGCCACGCCATCGAAAGTAATCGTAGCTTCTTGATCGATCAGATCAAAACCTTTTGCAAAAAACACAACGCGATCCTGAATCCTTGCTCCTGCATAGTCATCCGTCTCCGAATAATAAACATCTTGTGGTGCAGGGCCATACACAGCATCCATCACCTGCATCACATTTAAGAACTGCGTTTGGTTAGCAGGAGCCTTATTGGAAAGCTCAATTCTCCAATTACCTGCATCGATGGTGGCCATGTCGGATGGATTAGTGGACATAATTGGCTTATTCACGCCATCTACCTCAAATTCACGTCCAGGGCCGCCGATTTTTTCGACCTTCAGATCACTGCTCTTTGGCAGAAGCGTGTTGGTAACCAACTTGCCGTTATAACTCCGCTCCGTCATTTCATTCGTGTATCTGCCGCCTTCCACCAAAGGCTCGGAAAAGGTATGGAGCAGCCATCTTTTTTCAGCGCTTGCATTCGGCGTGTTGATATTGTCATACACGATCATAGCAGCCGGGTGGTTATCATCCTTGAAATTCAAGAAGGCCATGCTTCTTGTATAATTCTCAGCTCTACTCTTTCCATAGGCCAAACTGAGCTCACCCTTGATGTAAGAGTAATCAGGATACATCTCATCATCTCCGATGGAGTGAGAGATCATCTTTCCTCTTTGATAGTTGCGGTCGGTATTCCACTGCTCGACCGTTCTTGGAATTTGGGTATTATAGAGCTGATTTGACGGGGAAAAGGTTCCCTTCTCAAGAGCATTCGGATCGTTGATTTGCACAACATTATGCGCGATTGACTGCTTATGATATAGCAGGTCATGTTCGGATCCGTATCCCATTTCAACGCCGGTTACCGGGTTTTTCCCCTGATAAATACCGGAGTCAATCGCCAAATCGCCTTTATAATACAGGGAGAATGCGCCAGCGTCGAAATGCTGATGATTGGTCTGGAGTCTTTCTCCGATATTCATGACTGCGACTACCGCTTTAGAATCCTGATCTTCATCCCAGCCTGTTCTCGCCACCATGGAGCCATAAGGCGCGGGGAAGTATCGGGATAGCGGCGTATCATATACGGACTGCGACGGCGCGTTCGGATTGAAGAAAAGAAGATAATACAAATCATCCTCATAAGTCTTCTGCTTTAAAAACTCATTCTGCGCTCTCGGATTGTTGTAAATGCTGCCTGCGAGCATGTTGGTGATATTCCCTTGAATAAATCTATTCCATGACGTTTGATAATCGGTATTAAAGTCATCTCCCTCCGTCATGATAAAGCCGTCCGATCTTCGGGTGTACACCTGTCTGTCGAGTGCCAAACCGACTTTCTCCGTTAGCGGCTCAACGCCCATGGCCTTCCAAAGCTGATTGCCCATCATGATATACTTCAGCCTGTTGTCTCCGTAGGCGGGGCCTTCGAACATCATCTCGGCGTCGAGCAATACATTGAATCCGGGCATGCTAACATTCAAGATGAAGTCCGCGATGTCATTGTAGTACTCGGGATTCGTATCATAAACCGCAATCGCCATGGCCAGTTTAAACTGATGATGCACGTCGCCGTTGACATGCCCGGCAAGAATAACCTTGTCATTCTCCTTAATCGGATACGGGTACTCAAGGCCATTTCTCACCCAAGTCCCAAGGGCTTGGCGGATGGCTGATTTCTGTCCGTCATTCATGAGCGCATAGCACCAATCATAGACAACTGATTCAAGGAAGATTAAGCTTCCTACTTCTCTGCCTACATTAAAGACCATGGTGGAATTATTTCGATCCGGGTTCCACTGCACCGAATTCGCCATATTCACAGCAATTTGAACCGCTTTTTGACCGGCGACTTCATCTCCGTAGATCAGATATCGAATTGCGTTCGCTTTCATAACTTCTACCGTATTTTTATCAATATTGGTCGTTGCAGATCCAGTTCTAGGGGGAAAACTACCGTTCACCTGGGTTTGTGCTTTCGTGTTGATGCTCGCCCATACATTCGTAAACGCTGGTTGTGCTACCCTCGCTTTCAGAGCAGGAAGCGTTTCCTTATTGACCAAAACTCGCGGACGATCGTTCGGCGGCAGCGGAATCGGATCGTACTGGGCGGATTGTTTGGGAGCTACTATGCCTGGCGTTTGCACCTGAAACAATACGGCCGGATTTGCCGCAAGATCGCCTATCTTCTGAGTGGTCGTTCCTCCGTAATTCATCGCGAAGGTATAGGAGCCGGGCAGTAATTGCTTGCTCGCTTCGCCATTGGCGGTGGTGCCGAGTGCCCTCCAGCCATCCGCATAATAGGACACAATGCCTCCGTTCAGCGGATTATTCTGACTGTTCTTCAACAGTACTCTCGCGCTTACAGTCTGAAAAGAAACCACGGGATCAGTTCCCGTATGCTGCACCTTATCCAATCCGGTCCCTTCATAAGTGACATGAAACGTATACGATTGATCCGGCAGAGACTTGCTGGCCATCCCACCTGCATCGGTCGTTCCGAACGGTTTCCATCCCGCATCGTAAAAATCAACAGTTGCACCCTCGAGCGGATTCCCGTTGCTATCTTTTAATTGAACTATAATGGTCGATACTGCCGCATGCACCTTCTGTGGAGCTAATCCGAATAATCCCCCTCCTACCATGGTCAAAAATAACATCATAGCGATCCATTTTCTGTTCATCCCAGTCAACAAACCGATCATTCTCTTCACCCTTTCTTTATCATTTAATAGAAGCGGAGCTGCGGCTTCATAGAAAAAAACATTAGCAGCCCCGTCATAGTCTTTATAGATTCAGTTAGATCCTTTTCTACTTCTTCACAAAGAATTTCATCTCAGAGAATGATATCCATTCCGGATTCGATAGAGCGTCTGTTGAACCGAAAACTGCCACTCTAAAGTATCTGAATTTCGGTGACGGGAAGTTGAAAGGAATAAAATCACTGGTGTCTCCCACGGTATCTCCTCCGTACACATGTGTCCAATTTTCACCGTCTTCCGAAACAGAGAGCATGATCCTGCTTGATCTCGTATGACCGTTATATATCGCTGCGTCAAATCTCTCAAGTATAATGGTTTCTCCGAAATCAAATATAATATGAGATCCAATATTACCTGCCCAGCGTGATGCATTGGACTGGATATTGTCAAACAATTTCGGAACATTTTCCGGACTAACAGTTGCCGTGAAGCTCCTATGCTTAATTTCTTTTAGGTCTGTTATCGGAATCGGTGTAACTGGTGCAAGCGCTTTCCTCTCCCATTGGAGCATCTCTACCGGCGGTAGGGTGAAAATCTCAACGACTTGATTTTCACTATCCCAGGTAACTTTATAATTCATGCTTTTCGAAAAAAATGTATGTGGAATAAGCATTTGGTTATTAACACCGGTTGCCAGTGCGTCCATGGTCATACTCTGACCGTTGACCTTGGCCATATTGCTGCCCGTTACAAGCTCAATCGTCAAGCTTCCTTTGGTTGCCGTTGCCGTTTGGGTGGTAGCATTCCAATCCACCGCCATGCCCAGCGCTTCAAAGACACCTTTCATCGGAACCAACACGAGATTATTGTTCAGCGTAGGTTGAACCTCCAATTTCTGCCCCTGTGAGTCGATCCTGACACGGATCTTTCTTTCCACCGGTTCTGACGTAACCTTGCCGGCGAGTGGAAGCATACTTGCATCTGCTTTCCGTAAGGTATAAGTGCCTGGTTTACCCTCAAAATAGATCGAATTTCCTTCTTTGACCGCTTTATACTTCACCACTGCCGTCCCGCCTTCCGGCACGGCTGTCCAGTATCCGTCTTCCAGGTCGGTAACCAAAATCTTATAGGTCTGATTCGCCACGCCATCGAAAGTAATCGTAGCTTCTTGATCGATCAGATCAAAGCCTTTTGCAAAAAACACAACGCGGTCCTGAATTCTGGCCCCTGCATAATCATCCGTCTCCGAATAAGAAACATCTTGCGGTGCAGGACCATACACAGCATCCATCACCTGCATCACATTTAAGAATTGCGTTTGGTTAGCAGGAGCTTTATTGGAAAGCTCAATTCTCCATTTACCCGCATCTATGCTGGCAATGTTGGTTTCATTGTTGGACTTAATCGGCTTATTCACGCCATCTACTTCGAATTCACGTCCAGGGCCGCCAATTTTTTCTACTTTCAGATCACTGCTCTTCGGCAGAAGCGTGTTGGTGACAAGCTTACCGTTGTAGCCCCGCCCCGTCACTTCATTCGTGTATCTGTTGCCTTCAACCAGAGGTTCAAAAGCGGTATGGAGCAGCCATCTTTTCTCAGCGCTTGCATTCGGCGTGTTGATATTGTCATATACGATCATCGCAGCCGGATGCTCATCATTCTTGAAATTCAAAAATGCCATACTTCTCGTATAATTCTCAGTTCTAGTTTCTCCGTAGGCCAAACTCAACTCACCCTTAATGTAAGAGTAATCGGGATACATCTCATCATCTCCGATGGAGTGTGAAATCATCTTTCCTCTTTGGTAGTTGCGGTCGGTATTCCACTGCTCGATCGTTCTTGGAATTTGAGTATTATAGAGCTGATTTGATGGGGAGAAGGTTCCCTTCTCAAGAGCATTCGGATCGTTGATTTGCACAACATTATGCGCGATTGACTGCTTATGATATTGCAGGTCATGTTCGGATCCGTATTCCATACCTATTCCCGTTACCGGATTTTTTCCCGAATAGATACCTGAGTCAATCGCCAGATTGCCTTTATAATACAGGGAGAATGCACCTGCGTCGAAATGCTGGTGGTTGGTTTGGTTTCTTTCTCCAATATTCATAACTGCAACTACCGCTTTGGAATCCTGTCCTTCATCCCAGCCTGTTCTTGCCACCATGGAGCCATACGGCGCGGGGAAGTATCTGGATAGCGGCGTATCATATACGGACTGCGACGGCGCGTTCGGGTCAAAGAAAAGTAGGTAATACAACTCATCCTGATAGGTGTTCTGCTTTAAAAACTCGTTCTGCGCTCTCGGATTGTTGTAAATGCTGCCTGCTATCATGTTAGTGATGTTACCTTGAATGAACCTTACCCATGGCGATTGATAATCCGTATTAAAGTCATCGCCCTCCGTCATGATAAAACCGTCCGATCTTCGGGTATAAACCTGTCTGTCGAGCGCCAAACCAACTTTCTCCGTTAGCGGCTCAACACCAATGGCCTTCCAAAGCTGATTCCCCATCATGATATACTTCAGCCTGTTGTCTCCGTAGGCGGGGCCTTCAAAGCTCATCTCCGCATCGAGTAGTACATTGAATCCAGGCATGGTAACATTTAAGAGATAGTCTGCGATGTCATTGTAATACTCAGGATTGGTATCATAAAGCGCAATTCCCATGGCAAGCTTAAACTGATGATGCACATCACCGTTGGCGTGCCCGGCAATAATAACCTTGTCATTCTCTTTCATCGGATACGGGTACTCAAGACCATTCCTCACCCAAGTGCCAAGCGCTTGGCGGATTGCTGATTTCTGTCCGTCATTCATGAGCGCATAGCACCAATCATAGACAACAGATTCAAGAAAGATCAGGCTTCCTACTTCTCTGCCTACATTAAATACGATGGTCGAATCCGGATTCGGGTTCCATTGTGCCGAATTAGCCATATTCACAGCAATCTGGACCGCTTTTTGACCCGCTGCCATATCTCCATGAATTAGATATCGAACAGCATTGGCTTTCATTACCTCTACCGTTCTTACATCAATATTAGTGTATGCGGTTCCTGTTCTAGGGGGGAAGTTGCCGTCCACCTGTCTTTGCGCTTTCGTGTTGATGCTCGCCCATACATCGTCAAAAGCCGCAAGCTTCATTCTCTCTTTCAGTGCCGGAAGCGTTTCCTTGTTGACCAAAACACGCGGTCGATCCATCGGCGGTTGTGGTAACGGACCGTACTGATTCGATTGTTTGGGAGCTACGATGCCTGGCGTTTGCACCTGAAACAATACGATTGGATTTGCCGCAAGATCGCCTATCTTCTGGGCTGTCGTTCCTCCATAATTCATCGCGAAGGTATAAGAGCCGGGCAGCAATTGCTTGCTCGCTTCGCCATTGGCGGTGGTGCCGAGTGCCCTCCAGCCATCCGCATAATAGGACACAATGCCTCCGTTCAGCGGATTATTCTGACTGTTCTTCAACAGTACGCTGGCGTTTACAGTCTGAAAAACAACCACGGGATCGGTACCGGTATGCTGCACCTTATCCATTCTAGTTCCTTCATAAGTCACGTTGAAGGTATAAGAACCTGGAAGAAGCTCTTTGCTGACTTGGCCGTCGGTTACATGTCCAAAGGTTTTCCAACCATCCGCATAGTAGGAGGCTATCCCCCCGTTCAGCGGATTCCCCTGACTATCCTTCAGCTGCACCTTCACATTCGCAGTTTGAAATACAACCACTGGATCGGTACCGGTATGCTGCACCTTATCCATTCTAGTCCCTTCATATGTCACGTTGAAGGTATATGAGCCTGGAAGAAGCTCTTTGCTGACTTGACCGCCGGTTACATTCCCGAAGTTTTTCCATCCATCCGCATAATAGGAGGCTGTGCCCCCGCTCAGCGGGTTCCCCTGACTATCCTTCAGCTCCACCTTCACATTCACCGTTTGAAATACAACCACCGGATCGGTTCCGGTATGCTGCACCTTATCCATTCTAGTTCCTTCATAGGTGACATTAAATGTATACGATTGATCGGGTAAAGGCTTACTTGCCATCCCCGCTGCATCGGTCGTTCCGAATGTTTTCCATCCCGCATCGTAATAATCAACGGTTGCGCCTTCGAGCGGATTTCCGTTGCTATCTTTTAATTGAACTTTAACGTTCGATACTGCCGCTTGCACTTTCTGTGGAGCTAATCCGAATAATCCCCCTCCTACCATGACCAAACATAACACCATTGCAATCCATTTTCTGATCATCCCAGTCAACAAACTGGTCATTTTCTTCACCCTTTCTTTATGAGCCAGGACTATCTCTTCATCCGGAGCTCCTTACACACACACTTGTAAGCGCTTTACCTATTTTCCAAAAAAAGCGGGGCTGCCGTTTCATAGAAAAGAAACATGAGTAGCCCCGCCCGCCAAAGTCTTATTTCTTGCTTTCGATATATGCATCCAATTGTGCTTGGAACTCTGCCTGAACCTTCTCAAGTCCTGCTTGCTTCAGCTTTTCGAGCACCTGAGGAATACCTACTTCTGGTTTGATCAAGCCGTGGTATATCGGCAGCAAATAGGTTTGTTGGACATTATCAAGTGCCGCCAACTCGTTTTTGATCTTGGAATCATCCAATGCAAAGGTTTCAAGCGGGCTGTGGATAATATTTCCCGCTTTCCATCTGCTGTATACAGACTGAACCAAATCGCCGGTCACCCCTTCCAATTGCAAGGAATTCGGGGTTCTCCAGCCCCAAGGACTAGCACCTTCAGGCGGATAACCGGTAGATGCGGCTAGACTTTTGAACTTTTTATCTCCGACAGGTTCCCAGTGCTTCCCTTTGATCCCATAGAAGGTTAAGTCGTACAAATCTTTGTCGTACCGGAGAAGATCTAGCGCCATCAACGCCCGCTCAGCATTTTTGGAGGTTGCGTGAATTCCGATTCCATTGCCGATCAGTGGGGATTGGAACTGTTTCGCTGTCGGATTTACATCAATTAACTCGGGCTTCCACTCCGGATGAGTTCTCAGAACAGTGTCCATCGAGCCAGCCAATGTCGATACATTACTAAAGTCAGCTGCCGTCTTGCCTTCTTTAAATGCCGCTCTCCAATCCGTCTTGGACACAATCGAATCCTTCGTCCAAACGCCTTGCTGAGCCATGTCATAGAACATGTTCAATTTTTCCAGCGTTTTCGGGTTTTCCAGATAATTCGTGAGCTTCGGATTCTTGCTTTTCAAGTCATAGACCAGTGGAACGCCTCCATGGACGAAGCGCATTTCCATATCGAGGAAGAATACAGGAACCCCGACAGCGCTTAATTTGGCAGGAGGACCACTGAAAGCAATCATGTTCTTCTCGTTTTTGGCAATTGTAGTCAAATAGTTGACCAAATCGGTTTGCGTTTTCACTTCCGGAAGCTTATATTTTTCTCTCAAGTCACCTCGGATCAATCCTACTTGAAAACCACTTTCGAAGGTATCTTGCGGCACCATATAGATCTTTTTGTTGATTTTGGCTTGATCCCAGCCGATCTTATCCTGTTTTTCCCACGTGTTTGGCGCGTATTTTTTGAGCATATCTTCAGTTAATTCTAGGAAACCGTCTTTACGGGCCGTTTGATTGTAAAACGCCCAGTCGCCGGTAAAGATCATGTCAAAGTCCTCATTAGCGGCAAACAATAGAGGGTATTTCTGATTGTATTCATTCCAGTCCAAGAACCTGACCTCTATTTCGGTATTGATTTTTTGCTTAAGGATTTTATTGACTTCCGCATAGACTTCATCCGTATCTGGCTGTTTCGTACCAACCAAAACCAATTTCAATTTAACCGGTGTCGAGGTGTCTATTTTCGTGATTTTTGCGCTTTCGGACGGCTTCGCTGACATTGACGCGCTCGGTGATGATGTTGACTTGCCCCCCGCATCTCCGCTGCATGCACTTACCAGCATACTTAGCATGAGGACCGGCACTGTGCCCATCCAAGCTTTTTTTGGAATACTCTTCATCGCTTTCATTCCTTTCATGCTCTTCCCCCCTATTAAATGCCATGCTATGATAAACCGGATTTACCGGGATTATCCTTTAACTGCACCAATCGTAAGTCCTTTGACAAAATAGCGTTGAATAAATGGATATAGAAGCACGATCGGCCCAGTTACTACGATAGTCAGAGCCATTTTGAGACCTTCACCTGGTAAATCCCGTACGCTTATTCCGCTTTTCTCAGCAACGCTTTTAAGAGCATCCACACTGCCAATAACCTTATATAAGTAATATTGCAGGGGATACAGCTTCTGATTATTAATGAAAAGCAACGAGTTAAACCAATCATTCCAATATCCGAGAGCTACAAACAGTCCAATCGTAGCAAGTGCAGGCTTGCATAAAGGTAGAATAAGTCTGATGAAAATCGTAAAGTCCCCTGCACCATCAATCTTAGCTGATTCTGTAATAGCCGCTGGAATGCTCCTCATAAAACTTTTCATGACCAAAATATAGAACACGTTAATAAGAGGGAGCAACAACAATACGAGGTACGTATCGTTTAGTTTCAAATAGTTGACAACCAGGATATAGAGTGGAACCAATCCTCCGCTAAACAAGGTCGTGAAATAGTAGTAGAACGAGAAAGCATTTCTCCACTTGAAATCCGATCGTTGAAGCACATAACTGCTCATGGAGATCAGAAAAAGCGAAAGACTTGTACCTATAAGAGTCAATGAAACGGTCACTCCATAAGCGCGGAGAATCTCTTCAGGAATCTTAAAGATAAGCTGGTATGCCTCGAAGGAAAAGCTTGAAGGAAATAGTTTATAGCCCTCTAAGATGATTACTTTCTCGTCCGTTATGGAGCCGCTGAGAATAAGTAGAAAAGGTAGGATACAAATCAGAGCTACAAATGTTATACAACTATAAGCTAATACGTTCATGATTAACTGGTCTGTCTGGATCTTTGGAGTGTGCATCTTTCTTAAGCCCGCGACTTCCGTTTGGTGTCTGAATGTCGATTTCATCGAAGTGTAACCTCCTTTCCGTTTAAAACAAAGCCGAATCTTTATCCGCTTTACGTACGATTCCGTTAACCAACAGGATAGTGACAAAGCATAGGATGGATTGAAAGAAGCCGATGGCCGCCGACATACCAATTTCATTGCTTTGTACTAAGGAGCGGTAAACGTAGGTATCAATGACGTCCGTGTTGGCGAATAATAAGCCGTTGTTTCCGATCACATTATAGAAGAGTCCGAAATCGCCTCGGAAAATATGACCGACAGACAACAGTGTCAGGATGATCATCGTTGGTTTCAAACATGGCACGGTAATATGCCAAACTTTCTGGAAAACGTTAGCTCCATCGGTCTCAGCTGCTTCATACATTTCCTGATCGATGCTCATGATGGCTGCCAGATAGAAAACAACGCCATAACCGACAGCTTTCCAAGCTGAGAAGAACACGAGCAAGTAAGGCCAAACACCGGTTGTACTGTAGAAATTGACGGATTCCATACCGAATGCACGCAATAAGGTATTGACCGTGCCATGCTCATAATTCAATAAGTTGTATGCGATTGAGCCTACCACAACCCAAGAAAAGAAGTAAGGTAAGAACATGACGGATTGGCTGATCTTCTTAAACCATCTGCCTTTAATTTCCGAAATCAGGATAGCGATTCCTACCTGCAGAACCAGATTACTGACGATGAAGACCGCATTATAAAGCACAGTATTGCGAGTCACCCTCCAGGCATCTCCTGAGATAAAGAAGAACCGGAAGTTTTCGATACCGCTCCAGTCGCTGCCTAGAATCCCTTTACTGTACGTATAATGTTTGAATGCCATTACCAAACCGAGCATCGGAACATATTGGAATAACGCCACAAACAGAACGGAAGGGACAAGCATAAGCAGCATGGTTCTGTAACTGATCAAATCGCGAATGAACGGTGTTTTCATTATTTCTCTCCTCCTTCTCTTTGATCACCGCTCTATATTCGTTATTATAATGGAACCGCTGTCATTCGGGTCCCCGTCAATCTTTCGACTTTATGTCGAGAATTAAGATTCCATTTGGAATCCGCTTGAAACATACTATAATGAATCTATCAACGAAAGTGTATCGGGGGGATTATCGTGAAACTTTTGCTAGTGGAGGACGAACAGTTGATTCGCAAAGGGATTCTAATGAAGACCGACTGGCAGCAGTACGGTATTAATGAAGTTAAGCATGCGGACAATGGTCGGGATGCTGTTCATATCGCTGAGCAGTTCCGACCCGATATCCTGCTTACCGATATCCGCATGCCCTGGATGGACGGTATTGAAGCAGCTCGTTGCATTCGGAAATTTTGTCCGAAGATGCGCATCATCTTCATGAGCGGTTTCTCGGACAAAGAATATTTGAAAGCCGCTATTTCCTTGCAGGCCGTCCATTATGTAGAAAAGCCTATCCATCCCGATGAGCTGAACGAGGCAGTCCGTAACGCTTCAATTATGGTCATGAACGATCAGCGAGCCGATATGGGAGAGGAAGAGAGCATTCCACTCATCAAACGAGAAATTGCCGCTCTGCTCTTTTCCCCCGAATATCCATCTGAAAAGCTTGCACGGTTGCTTCCTTTACTTGGGTTTCAGGTGCCAGACGCGATTTCCTGCGTTTGCTCCGTTCTCAAATGGCATCAACCTATTGACCAGCCTGATCACCTTCTAGGGGAGCTTGAAGATGCCGCGCACCAGATCGACATGGATTGCTTTAGCATACTGAAGGACGACCATCATCTCGTTATCCATCTGTTGATCCATTCGGAACAAGGTTTCCCCTTCAACGATAAGCTCCAACGATGGATCGATGATGTATTATCTCGTTTACCTAAATCGCCTGGCTATCACCTAGCCGTTGGCTCAAAAGTCAATCGTATGGATCAGCTATATGCTTCCTATCTATCCTCTGTTGTCTATCTTCAACGAGGCTTCTACCAGCCGCCGAATTCCGTTATACGGGAGACTTCCCATTCCCGCAAGGATGGCTTCTTCTTGGACGATGACCGTTCGGGGGCCTTCGCCCTTACCCTTCAACAAGATGGGTCCCATCAGGCACAAGCTTGGTTGTCCAAGTTGATGTCTGACATCCAAAAGCGCCCGGATACACTTGTTAGTTATACGAAAGGAATCTATTTGCAACTCTACCAAACGGTTCAACAAATCGGTAAAGAAAACGGTATTCCCGCATTCAAGCAGGAAATGGCATTGGGGACTTATGTAGAGCGCTTATATGCTAGTCAGACACTGGAGGAGTTACAACTGCTGCTAAGTGGTGAGCTCGATGTTCTTTTTGATTATCTGGAATCCCGCAAAGGAAACTCCATAATCCGTCTAGTAACGACTTATATCGAGCGAAATTACAGGAATCGCCAGCTGTCCTTGACTGAAATCAGTGATTATGTGGGTGTGACAGTCCCCCATTTGTGTTCCGTTTTTAAGGAAGGTACTGGCATGACGATCAAACATTTCCTTTCGGAATATCGGATTGATCGGGCTAAAGAGCTGTTGGCTAACAAGGAGCTCAAGCTGTTTGATATTGCCTTGCAGGTGGGCTACGGGGATGGCGAATATTTTAGCAAAATATTTAAAAAAATAACGAACTTGCAGCCATCGGAATACAGGAAGAGGATCGCCGATGTTTAATGTGATCAATCGTGTTCTTCTTAAACTGAGATTGAAGCAGAAACTGCTGCTGTCTTATCTGCTGCTCATCCTGCTCCCTATTCTCTATCTCCAGTTCTACGCATCCGGCAAGGTGGCGGGCATTATACAGGAAATGGTGAGCTTTTCGCTCAATCAAAGTTTTAGACAGACGCATTCATTTCTTTCCTATAAGTTGAAGCGCATTACGGATGTTTCGGATCTCATCGCCTTAGACGAGAATCAGATGACCCGTGTACTGACACGAAACGTGGCCGATTACGGCCTTCACGACCAGCTGCAGGACGGAAATAAGCTAAGTCAGTTACTTTCTTCTTTCCGCGACGGCACGGATGTAAGTTCAATTCGACTCTATCTGCCGGACGGCTTCCTGTTTGCGAATGAAGGCAGCAGCATGTTCGGTTTAAAAGATGCTTTAAACACGACATGGTATGCGAAATTGCTCACTTCGAAGACTAAGCTCATGTGGTTCTCCTCACATGATTATCCGACCCAAGCCACTGATTCTACGCAAGTCATATCCCTGGCCCGTCTCATCCGCCATCCCGACCATTATAACGATATGATCGGCATTCTGCGATTGGATATGGATGAACCCATGCTAAAAGAAATCGTTTCCCGTGCTAACACGGTTAAGAATAGTCTAACTTATTTGCAGAGCAGTGATGGTCTGGTTCTGATCGCCTCGGACGATGCGCTCCTGAAGCAATATCTTCCAGCTGAAGACGCAACAGCTCCATTGTTCTTGTCGGCCAACAGCAGTAATTCGCAGTCTATTAACGGCAGAAGATTAGAATTCCTCCAACTGAAAATTCCGGAAACTGACCTAACCATGGTTACGGTTATTCCACATCAGGAGATTGTGTCCAAAAGCTCACGCCTCCAACGCGAGCTCCTGGTTAGTTTGCTTGCCGTTGGACTGCTGGCCATCGGACTTGCCCATTTCATTTCCCTACATATGACAAGGCGGATTACTCACTTGAGTCAGAAGATGAAGGCCATGGAGGCAGGAATCCTTGAGCCTATCTTAAAGCCGTCAGGGGATGACGAGCTCGGAGAGCTCATCCAAAGCTACAATTATATGTCGCACCGGCTGGCTTTATTAAAAGATGTAGAAGTGCAGGCCATCAAGTCGGAATTAAAGGCTCTTCAATCTCAGATCAATCCTCATTTCTTATACAATATACTGGATCAAATCAATTGGATGGCTCAATTCGGGATGAACAACCAGATCGCCGACCTTGTACACTCGTTAGCTGGATACTATAAACTCACGCTGAGCGATGGACAGGACATCATCGCAATTGGACACGAGCTAAAGCTGGTTGCCTATTATGTTGAAATCCAGAATATTCGCTTCGAACAAAGCATCGAGCTTAACTTGCAGGTCGGTGAGGAATTTCAACCGGGACTCATTCCTAAATTAACTCTTCAACCCATCATCGAGAACGCCATTCTTCATGGAATCTTAAAGAGCGAAAACCGTGAGGGATGTATTACAGTAACCTGTGAACGCCAAGCAGATCGGATCGTCCTGTCTGTCATTGACGATGGGGTTGGCATGGAGGAACAGCATCTGGAAACACTTCGATCTGGCAACAAGATCATGAGTCCCTCCGGAAACGGCTACGGCATACGGAATGTTCAGGAACGAATTAAATTATACTATGGCGAAACATTCGGATTACAATTTTTCAGTTCACTCGGAGATGGTATGATCGTTGAAGTGCATATACCGTTAATTGTGGAATCGGATTCCTTATGAAAGACACTTTTAGAGCGATGTAATCTCGCCTCTGTCGCCACTGACAGCATGGGTCTTTCCAGTCGAGACATGATGAATGCGATGACTAATGGGTCCTCATTTTTTGAGAAAGCTATTTCTTAACCTTAACAGGATTGTTTACATGAACGAGGCTGCCGATTCATGCCGGCAGCCTCGTTCTGATTTCTTATTGAACAAACGTTACTCGTTAGATCCCCGTATGAAAACCTCTTTATTCCTCTTCGTTCAGCGACTAAGCCTGCAATTGCATAACCCCAGGAAAGATCACTGGTTTACTCCTTTTAAACTTGTCATGGTGAAGCTCTATAGTTACTCGTCAGCTCAATGCTAGAAACACAATTGTTCAAAAAATCCTACTATTAAGGCTATGTTAATTTTTTCTTCTAGCTAATCCAAATATCACAGTAGCCAAAATAATGAAAAATATTGCTATCCCCCAACCATGAAAGCTAACAAATGTTCTTTCACCTGTACTTTTTCTTCTTGGGTCATATTGTTAACCTTTAAATGATTTGCATTATCAGGGGTTATTAGGATTGTGGAGGGTACTTTAATTGTTTCTTTAAGGGTATTTCCTTCTTCAGTGAGCAACAGCTTAGATTTGTTTGAATAGGAATGGATTATTTCTGTTTGTAAATAATCACCTTCCATATCATAAAAGTCCTCAATAGATTTAATATCCGATTTCATATGGGTTTTCCCTTCCTCAATAGTGGTTATTGCATTCACTATTTTGTAACCCGTTCGTTCAAAGATTCCTTGATCATTTTGAATATCATCAAGTGTTTCTATTGTAAAAACCTCAATGGTTTCATATTTCTCTGTATGACTACATGCACTTACAAGCAGAAAAGTGAACATGAATAAACAAAACTTCACTAAAATCATTAGCTTTTTATTGAAATTCATTTCTTCACTCCTAACATGAATTAGTTCCGCATATTTATTTTGGATTATCATACCATATTATGGGTAATTTTGGTTATTTATTTCATAAGTCTTTATTTTCAACCAACCTCGTATTAACAATCTCAATAATAGTATTAGCCAAATCAGTCATTATTTTATTGTCCTCATTATTTGTGCAATCTGACCAGTTATATTCACGAACCGCACCATTGATTTTAACTTTTAAATAGAAATCTGGCTTCTCAGTGCATGTTGCAAATTTCTTTTCACTTAAATAATTGGATAACACCATTTTTTTATATATTTTTTGCCGTTCTTCATTCATCAGCTGAAAATCACTCACACCTAGCATTTGACCATTTTTTAGGTCTTTCACCAATTTCATATCTATCGTATTAATCTCATTTGCTTGATTATCACCATATTTAAGCTGGAATTGGAACAGGTCTTGTCTCGATACGTCATATGAAAGGTATATCACATCAATGCTTTTCACTTCACCAGAACAACCCTTTAAGGTATATTTCATTTCTGTATTCGTTTCAGTTTTTTCAAAGTTTTCACAGGAGTATGTTGTTACTTTGCCTGCTCCGAATTTATCTTGCGTAGTATCATATTGAAGCTCGAATTTACCATCGCGGTACTTGATGTTGTGATAAATAGGGTCGCCTTCAATCGTATAATGAGAAATGCTAATAGAGACGTTTTCTTTTTCGTTAACTTTTTTCACAAAGTCGTCCATTTTGAAGAGGTTAGAAACACTTCCGTGGATATCCACCACATCAGCATTATTTTTTAATGTTCCTTGGGGTTGGTCGATGGCTTTTATATGTGAACAACCTGACAATATGCTCATAGCAAAGGCAAAGATCATTAACTTTTTGAGCAATTTTAAAACCTCCCTTACACATATACATGTTTGACGAGTCAAACTTACATTTTGTTCCATCAAGAGGCACCATTAAGGAAAAAAATAGAACCCCATAGGTGGGATTCTATTGCTGTTCCATTAACACAATGGATATTTTATTTTGTCGGGTCATAATTTCACTCGTGTATTAACTCAAAAGTGTCTAGAATCTCTAAAAAATATTCTTTTTCTCTACCATATTATTTATCAATCTTCTACTTGCAAATTGCCTTCGTGTCTGATTGAACTATAATTTCCGCTAGCCTAACAACCCATTTATTTCCTTGCCATTATCATGAAGCGTTTGGTATTGGTTTTGATTCCCTTCTCCGTTTGATTTGCTTCAATAAACTTTTGAAGTATTTCGAAATCATAATCAGTTTGCCCAAAGGTAGGAATAACAGGAGTATATTTTAAAAAGAAGACCAAATCCTCATAAGTTTGGAAATACTGCGTTGCATCATATTCAAACGACTGAATATCGGAAAAACCAGCTTCAGCTAACTCAGTAAGATATTTATTTTTTAAGAACCCTTCATCAGTTCCAAAACCCTGTCCTCTGCCAAAAGCTTCTTTAATGTTTAATTTATCTCTTTCGCTTACCTGCTGCGTTAAGAATATACCATCATTCGCTAACACTTTTGAAATTTCATTTACATAAAACTCACTGTGCCGACAGGAAACCACATTAAAAAAGGACATAGGAAAAGTAATAACTTCAGCTTCCATTTGTAAGAAACGAATATTACTTTTATTTGATTTTTTTAAGTTTTTAGTAGCTGACTGTATCATCCCTTCTGAATGATCAATGCCAACAAGAAGTAATGCAGCATCGGCAATAGATAGTAAAGCTTCTCCACCACCTGTACCAATATCAAGTAATACATCGGACTTTTGGCACCTCTGAGTAACTTCATAAAGAAAATCCCACTGCTCTCCTTCAGAAGTAGTTCTTAATTTACTAAAGTCCCAACCGTTTATTTTTCCAACCTTGTCATAAAAATCCTTATACTCAGACCTGTTCATACTATGTCCTCCATCTTAAAATGAGATAATAAAAAGCCAAGAGCTGGTTGTGATTGAATAGGAGCAAACGAAAATTCATTTGTTCCGTCATTCAATCATTTCAAGTGCCCTTGGCATAAATATGTTGGATATCAGCCCGACACCGTTCAAGCATTAGTTTCATGAGACCAAAAGGACAGAAAATCCCCTTTGGTAGCTGGTACGCGTTTTACCCAGCCCGCAAACTAATTACTTCGAACGATACGGAATGACATCCATTTCACCTCATTTGGAAGATAATTCAATTGTAAATGTTGTTCATCCTGTATTCAAGTTTCGTGTTAGTCCAACAGGCTGCGTCTAAATTTCCTCCATCAAGATCCGTTTTGGGTTTGAGTAATCCGTCAGTTTTTTATTAAGTATTTTAGGCTTAACATTAATTAATATCTTTTCAACCAAAACCATATTCTGATTGTAACAAGCAGTATGTAAAGTTTCTTCGGTTATAGTTGTCATTTTTACTATCCTTTCAAATCACATATTACGACTTTTTCTATTAACAGAACTTAAAGCCGTTGCCTCCTACGAGGATTATTTATAGGCTGTGACTTCAAAATCCACTTTTGCATATTTAGAGAAATCCCCGACTTCGCCAGCCGAAACATACTTAATTTCCCCCGTGCTTATGGTCTGCTTTTGGACAGAGCTACTAGGTTTGGACGTGCCTGATGCCGTCCCAATCAGCTTATCGTTCGCATCATAAAAATGCAATTTAAACTCAATGTCATGTTCGGTAATCGAATCCTTGTCATGTTCGGTAATCGAATCCTTGTCATGATCTAGAGCTAATAACCCTCGAATACCCGTATATCCGCCATCTAAGTATAAATCGAGCAAACCAAAGTGAATATTGGCATATTTATCATCTTCAAGTATGGGGACATTTGAAGGGAAATGATTAATTGTAATGTCCTTGTATGTACCTTCGTCTGTGTAATCTACAAAAGCCCCTAACTGTTCAGCTATAAATCGGACAGGAACGTAAGCGTGCCCTTGATAATTAAGTACCGCATACTCTTTGTCATCTAAAGGGACATTTTGACCATTGATTTTGAAAAATGCTGGAAACAAATATGTTTGAACTGATTCTGAAGCAAACACCGCAGTAGAGATGGATAAAAACATTCCTACAACTATTCCAAGAATAAATTTCCTCAAAAATCTCAACTCCCCGTTTTCAAAATTCAAACTCACCCTTTATTTACCAATATAAATTTTAGACGGTACGATGAAGTAAAAGTTGCTCTTATCATTCCAATTCTATTACAAAACTTTTATACCACAGAATTCAATTAAACAGTCCTTTGATTACAAAAGGAGACCCACAGCTACGAGCTGTGGGTGAAGAGTAAACTTCCACGTCGACACACGCTTCTTCTTTTGCTTCCCTTACCACAGCTTCAACAAAGGTTGCCCCTGACTCTACACCACCTGCGGGAAGATTGTTATGGACACCATTATCATTATCATTTTCGTATTCGATAAGTAAGATGGCTCCATCCTTAATAATCAATGCACACGCACGAAGTCGCATTTTTTCCATCTAGTTCACATCTGTTCTCATTTGACCGCCAGTTGCCTTCGTCTCGTTATTCAGCTATTGTTCCAAGTTAGCGTAATGAATTTGACCTTGGAAGTAGTCGAATACTTCCTCTTTATTGGAAAATGTAACAAAAAATCCGCATTTCCTCTTTCTAATGGTGAATGTACCTTCGAATACATCTCGAACCCATAAGCTCCTTCTTGTTCATACTCTGAATTCTTTATCCATTCATACAACTCCCCATACGCATCACCAGCTCTGTCAATGTCTCCTTGGTATTCTAAAACAGCATAGGTCGCTTTAGGTAGTTCGTATGAAATCATATCTACTGGCGGTTCTACATCATGTTTAACTTCAACGCCAGCTATCCATGTAAACAGATCAGTATTAGGATTGTAATTTGGCGGGTCAATGAAAACTCCATATGTAATCGGAAATCGTACGGCACCACTTACCTCTTCTAATCTTTCATTGAAAGATTGTTGGAGTTTTGGAATAATCATTTGCTCTCTAGTATCTTGCAGTAATGTTTCCAGTTTCATTCCTATGATACGGGTTTATTCTCTTTCAATGATTTTTATAGCCATCCTATGACCTCCATGACATGATTAATTTTAATTTCACTTCCACATATATACATATTTCACCTTTATTCAAATGAGTTTTATTTGAGTAAATCTGCCCGTTACATTAACGAACAACGGCAGCCCAATGTATGCCAGCTGCCGTCATATCGTGATTAAACTTTAGTTCTGTGTTAACGTAACAAACCGCGGCAACCGATTACCTTTCCAGCTATCAACTCTACTTCAGGGTCTAACCCCATCCATTCGTCAAATCGCCCATTTACAACGGCTGCCTAGTTGTGTTACTCTTGTTTCTATAGTTTTCGAAATACATTTGAAAAGGCGGTGAGAACCCATGGTCGAGGACAACGAGGAAGTCAAACAGGCAGTGAAAGTCTACAAAGCACTCGGAGAGCCGACCCGGATCAAAATAGCGATGCTTCTTACGGAAGAGATGAATCTTTGCTGCTCCGACATCAGTAGCAAGCTCGAGTCCGTTGCCGGTTCCACACTGTCGCATCACTTGAAACAGCTTACGGAATGCGGTCTGCTCACGCTGCGCAAAGACGGAACGTACATTTATTACAGCGTCAATAAAGAAGTCGCCCGAAAGTACGCCCCATATCTACTGGGGTAGCCGATTTTTTTTGCCTTATATTTCGATATATTTAGAAATATAAAAATATTATATAGAGAGAATTGGATAAGGAGCTGGAACGATTGTCTTACAATTTGAAAATTTATATGCTTGCTTTAGTCAGCTTTCTCGTCGGTACGTCCGAATTCATCATTGCCGGTATTCTGGATAAAGTATCTGACGATATCGGCGTCTCGGTCGCAGCAGCAGGCCAGCTGATCACCGTGTTCTCACTTGCATACGGGTTCGGGACGCCTTTCCTGATGGCGGCCGCTGCCAAAGTTGACCGCAAAAAGCTGATGCTATACGCGCTCTCGATATTCATCGTCGGCAATGCCGCAGCCTACTTGTTCTCTGGCTTCGGAGCACTCATCGTTTCTCGCGTTATCGTAGCGCTCAGCAGCGGCGTATTCGTTGTCACGGCGCTCACGGTCGCTGCGAAACTCGCACCAGTGGAGAAGCAGGGCAGTGCCATTGCCACGCTCGTCATGGGCTTCAGTACGTCACTTATCGTCGGTGTACCGCTTGGCCGGCTAGTCGCTTCCGCCTATGACTGGAAGGTGGTTTTCGGTGGCATCGGAGTGCTCGGACTACTGGCGTTGCTGCTCATCGCATCCACGATTCCGAAGACGGACGGCGAGCAGCCTGTACCGCTGCGCGACCAACTGAAACTACTCAAGAATCCGAAAATTGTCATCGCGCTCATCATTACGTTCTTCTGGCTAGGCGGTTATTCCATCACCTACACGTATATTTCCCCCTTTCTGCTCGATATTACGGGCATGAGCGAAAAATTCGTCAGCATCGCCCTGCTCGCGTTTGGTATTGCCAGTCTGATCGGCTCCAAGCTTGGCGGGTTCAGCACCGACCGTTGGGGATTCAAGCGCACTCTGGTGACCGGCATGCTGTTCCACGCAACCTGGCTGGTCGTGATTTCGTTCGCCGCCCATTCGCCGGGGCTGATGTTCCCTCTGCTCATGCTCTGGTCCTTCTCCGCCTGGTCGTCCGGTCCGACGCAGCAGTACCATCTAATCTCGCTCGCACCAGAAGCGACAAGCATCATGCTTAGCCTGAACAGCTCCGTTGTGCAGCTAGCTATGGCTGCCGGTGCGGGCATCGGCGGCATCGTCGTGGAAGGATCTTCGCTGACCGCCGTCACCTGGATCGGCGCCGCAGGCGTCGCCGTCGCCGCGCTCATGTCGGCCGCAGCTTTCGGTTACTTCCGCATCGGCGCGGCTTCCCGGGCAGCACACAAAGAGGCTCGCGCAGGGAAGATCAACTCATAAGCATTTCTCTTTCACGTCAACCGGGCAGCGCCTAACGTGCCAGACCCCAGCAAAACGAAAAGAAGCCTTCATGTCCCACTTTGACTAGTAGGCTTTAGGCTTCTTTTCGCAAACATGCTTCAGCCATCATGACCTAGCCTTAGATTCGCGCCGCTATGAGTATTCAACAAACGTTCTGTGTTAGTTTAATCCTGAGTTGCTAAATGCTTCAGTTGATCAAGGATTGCTTGATTTGTTGTATTATTTCTGTGATATTATTGGGATCTTTTATTTCAAATAGATAATTAGCTTCGTCTTTACTAGGCGGTATTACTCCTGAATTTCCTTGTCGTTCCAACACTTCTAAAAAGCTCGATGCACTTCTGAAAATAGCTTTACTTCTTTGTGTTTGTTCAACTCGTGCTCTCAGTATTTCAATAGATAAATTAAAGTAAACAATAATACTTTTAAATCCCTTTTCATGAAAATATCTAAGTACATTCGTTCGTCCTGATTTATTTAAATTACAATTGCTTAAGATGATATGAAAATTACTTTGCACTGCTGCATATTCAACAATCGCATTGGTAATAGAGAATTTTAGTGTGTTGGGTCCTTCTATAGGGAGAAGTTTCTTATAGTGACTATTAATAAATTCAGCATGATTATCCTGATCTATGACTATAGCCTGTTGTAAGACAGATTCTAATTCTTTAGCGAATGTAGTTTTTCCACTATGCGTTATTCCAACCGTCATAATTACCAGGCGGTCCATATTAATCGCTCCTTTATGTTTTTGGTCTTACTTTCAGATAACGGATATTCAGAAAGTCGTAACTCCTCCATCCCGAAGTGTATGCGAGGAACGATATTAATTTCTAACCAGTCGACTAATCTCATCGTATATTATTACTATAGATTTACATTTCCACGAAGTAAATGTTTACACCTCGACCATGACTACGCCAATGAAACCCTGAAATATTAGGATTGATGTTATCTGTCTGAATTTCCACAAAATCACGGTCTTTCATTCGGAACCTCCAATCCATACTGCTATTTCATGTACCTTAATCTTTTCCACTCGTTTGGAACCGATTCACCATCAGGAAATGAGTAATATATGTCTAATACCGAACAAAACTAATCATCGCGAAGAAGACGCCGGGAAAGTGCCCGGCGTCTTCCCTTGTTAATCCAAGTATGAGTGCGCTCTCCGTTATCCTTAACCTTGAGCTGCATCCGTGTTCATGTAGTTGATTGCCCACATATGGCCGTCCAAGTCCTCGAAGGCCCAATGATACATGAATCCATAATCCTCAGGTTCTTCGTACGATTTCCCGCCCAAGGAGACCGCAGTATTCACGATTTCGTCCACCTTTTCTCGGCTCTCGAAGGCCAATGCGATCGTCATTTGCGCATACTTTTCCGTATCAACGGTTTCCTTCTGCGTGAGCGACTTTAAAAGTTCTTTGGTGAGCAGCATGACCTGCAGGTTGTCGCCGAGCATGATGGCTACCGACTTCTCATTCTCGGGGAATTGCGGGTTGAGCTCGAATCCGAGTCCGGTGAAGAACGCCTTCGATTGTTCTACGTTGTTTACAGGCAGATTGAAGCTCGTGAATGTGGACATTAATGCCATTTTTAAACACCTCATCGTCAAATTGGTTTGTTGTCATTGATGCCTTCGTTTATTTAGACGAAAGCCGATCCGGGAATTCATCGGTCTACTTAATTCCTGCCACTCCTGTATTGTTGTAATTCCCCAACCACAACAAAAGGAATAAGCAGATGCAAACCCAGTATATCAACGAACTTCTCAACATACCAGAGTTACGCGTACGCCAGAATTGGTAATCGGCGTCGATGACTTTGCGATCCTACGCCGCCGCACACCCAGACTTCCGTCATTTGTGCCCCAAGGCGGTCGTGATGGACTTGGATCAGGTTTATCATACCTGGATCAGCGAATGCTTTCCTGCCGCGATTCGAATCTCGGATCGCTTTCATGTACATATTAACCAAGATAACTTGAGTTTATTTGTTTCGGGCTATTTCAATGGTTGCATCGAGGAGTTTGTTCGTTATTTCAGCTTTATCAATGGTCACCATAATTACGTCAAACATATTTATCATCCTTTCCGTGCCAGCTCGTAACTATTTCGGCTACCTACAAAACGGTCTCTTGCTGCTCCTATACCGACTAAAAAGAGCAAGATCGCAGCGCCAAGCAGAATGAAAAGTGGCAGGTTCCAACTATTGGTCGCATCATGCAGATATCCTATAAGAGCAGGACCGACTGCGGCAAAAAGATATCCGATCGATTGCGCCATGCCAGACAGTTTCGCTGCTTGATGCGCATTTTCAGTACGTAACCCGAAAAACATCATGGACAAACTAAAGGCGAAGCCTCCACCAATTCCGAGCATGATGATCCACAACAGAATCATATTGGTGCTTCCGTAAAGAAGTCCAATCGTTCCCGTCAAAAGCAAAATGGTTGTAATGACGCCATATGTTTCCGTAATGACCTTTTTCTTTCCATATTGATTCGCGACGCTGGATACCTGCTTGATTGTCAGACTTTCATCCGTTTTCTCACATAATGTATCGATCCCGGGGACATCCATATAACGGTAATGAGGCATGACGGCTCCGCAGTGCCTAGCCGCGTCAACGATATCTCCTTCCTCACAGAGATGTCCAGCAAAGGAAAGACCGTTGATTCCACACCAGTTGCCGATCTGCTTCGTGTAGGCTTCGCAGAACATTTCGGTGACCGTCTTCCAATAGTCATGGCGGATCTTCGAGGAGAAGGGGCCATGGAAAAAGAAATAAGGGAGTGTATCCCAAATCTCATATCCATTCTTATCTGCAAAAGCTTGGGGTAAGAGATCCGACCAAGATATCCAAGTCAGCCTTGGTTCATTCAACTGCTCCTGAAACCCCCGAATGGTTGGTTCATCCGTAAAAATCCCAGGAACCGTTCGCCCAAACTCCTCTCCCACGGCTTCCTTATAGCGATCATATGTCGTCTCGATAAATAATTTGGCCGACAGGGGATTCATATTGTCCGGATAGGTATCACCGTGACACCACTCATTTGGCGAAGCGATGTGACGACGCATGACCAAATATACTTCCTCCCCCTCTAGCAAACTAGAGGGACTTTTCCAGTTGCGTATTCTTTTGCAACTAAACAACTCGTTACCGAGAATACTCGCTTGATAAACGGCCTGAATGGTATCGTCGGGTTCATAATTGCGGCAAATCGTTAATGATAAAGCTTTAGCCCGCACCGCATCGCCGCCTAATCGGGACACCCTGCCACCGCCCATTCCTGAAGAATAGCGGTCTTCATCATACAACCACGCAGCAACACCTTCCTTCTTTGCTTTTGCAACAGTCTCTTTAACCCGTTCTATGAATTCATCACCTAAGTATGGCGTTTCCAACCCTTCCCGTACGTGGATCATAAAGCCGCCCATTCCCTGTTTCTTGAATCCTTCAATCTGTGCGTCCAATTCGTCCTGCGCAAGCATTCCGTTCCACGACCAGAACGGCACGGAGCGATGTTCCACTGGAGGATTCTTAAATTTTGCTCTTAGCAGGTCGTAACTAGCTGGCTCTTCCCTTGTTAACTGGCTATTTTGCACTCCTGAAATTTTCATTCCTATGACCTCCGTTGTTGAACTGACCTAAATGATCTTTAGTTTTCAACTCTCTACTGAACTTAAGTTTAGAGCCCTTTTCGAAAGGCGTATATAATCAGAAACCTACGAACATTTAGTTCTTTTATGATTTCGTAAAATAGTACCAACATGCTAAAAAACTGCTCATGTAACTTCAGGCATGTCCACAGCCAGAATCCGTACGGAATGAAACATATACGTAAAAAACCCGTTTTCAAATGAAAACGGGCTTTTTTTGATGATAAGTCATTTGTTTGGTAAGAACACTTATTCTAGCGGAATACTCTCAATGTTGTGAGAAGAAGTTTATCGTCATAACATCAAAAGGAGCCCTCCACGTTCAATAACATGAGGGGCACCACTTGAGTAACTAATTATTCAGCTTTTTAAAAATTTAGTCAGCCGATGCCCATTCCCGGATTGAATGCTTTGCATAAATTATCTTGCAAGTACTCATTCAGGGAAGTGGTCCTTTGCAACTATACTATTTAGCATCCAAGCAAGACGTTATTGAACTCATCCGCGAATGCATCGATCGGGCAAACTATAGTGCTGCCATTTATTTGCTTGAGATTATTCAGCAGATGGAGGAGGAAAACCGATCCTCTGTACTCATTACAGTCGTCCGTAAAGGTTCTGACGAATAAATTCCAGTTCAGTAAATAAAACATAAAACTCATACTTCTCTGAAAGTCGCTCTTAAAAGTAATTCTAAAACCATCAACGAGGGGACATATTTCCCGAACACCCTGGGCGAAATGCCAAGCGCGGTGTAAATCCTATTTCGGGCTTCTTCGGTTTCTAGAAAAGACCACGAGCGCCGCGATTACCATCGCACCGAACCCCATGGTTTTGGCTGACTCGGATTCCATTCCCAGCAACATGCAAAGATTGGTAACCAAGCTTTTCGTTAAGAGTGCAACCACAATCAGCATGATCGGACGAATAATATTGTACTTTTTCATATGTGCCACCCTTTCTTATGTGTCTGCTAATTTAATTCTTTGCTTCCATTATTTAGCTTGTACATTTCCATTTGACCATTTATTAAACAAACTTGCCCATTTCCGTTTTTTGAAAAGCTTAACTACGCCTAGACATTTTTATAAAAGTATGGTCCGCACATTGATTCATGAGTATATACGTACGTCCACGTGAAATTCATATCAAATATATATATATCTTGTTCATAATCAAAATCGGATGCAACAATATCAGTAGCGTTATTATATTCAAATACAATATCAGGAAGGTTTTGATACATGACATATAATTCATTTTTCGTCATAGCATCAAATGCGTTTCTCGCTTCTTCTTTTTCAAAACATTCTTGCTTCTTATAACTAAAAATATGCCACTTATACTGATTATAATGAATTTTACTTTTGGTCTCGTCGCTAATGTTCTTTGCAAATGAGCTATCCCATAGGCCCATAATTCCATGTTCTTTTTCCAGTAAGGTTAAAATAACTACCCCTTTATCAAGCATGTTTTTAGTAAAGAGATATTTTCGGCGGATAACTTCAACGGACCAGTAAACTTTTCCTAATTCTCCATCAGGTAAACTGTCTATCATTTGATTAATTTCTTGTCTATACATACTAAAATCCATTACAATACCTCTCTTCGCTAGCCTATAATTGAAAATTATATATACGAAACTAGGAAGAAATGGTTGCGCCAAACTGCCCGTTACTTCAAAAAGACTGCCGATAGAAATCGGCAGTCTCGTCATATATTCCATTTAGTACATTGGAGTTTTCCAACTATTTAATTATTGGGGACTGTTTATCATCAATTCCTGGAATTGAAATTGGAAATATCATTCCCAGAATCCCTATTCCTGCGTAGTATTCTTGTTCGATAATTAAATCAGCATATTGTTTCCTAGTAATTGAAAGTTCATGCAATGAGAAAAACAGATAATTCTTGCTACGAAAACGAACTGGCGTTGAGTTAAATGTTTGAGAATTGGTGAGTTCTTTCTTAAGGACCCATTTTTTAAAATCGGAGTTATCCGGATTAGTCCAAAGGAGTGTTAGTAAGATTATACCCATCACAAGAATTAGCAATCTCACTCAGAGCCCCCCCTAAACAGCAAGTACACTTAACAATATGTCGTGTACAACCAAGAGATGACTCTTTTTCATTTATCTTTAATCTGTATCCAGATCAAATAATTCAATATCCATAGCTACCCCATGGTTCTGCTCAACTATCGTTTCCCTTTAGCGTAATTCGTTAGTTATAAGATATACATTGGTCATTTGTTCGTAAAAGTTACTTCATCTTCCCAACCTTTTAGTCACACTCTTACCCTAGAAGATCTCGGAGTACTTAAATCCCAATCCCCAAGGGTCATATCACCAGGCTCAGGAATTTGTTCTTCTTACTGAAATAACTATCATATCATTTTAATACTACATGCTCTAACCTCACTTCAACAGGCAACTTAAAGATAATGTAATTAGCAGTCCACATTTGTGATTCAATAATGAGCTTATCTCCTGTTCCCTTTGATTCAAATACATATCCAGAGCCGATTTGCTCTAAAAAAGTAAATCCACCTAATGTATTGAACTGTTTTTTGAGTTCATTCCCAAAAGTTTCTTGACTTCCTTGATAAATATACCAATTAAAATTGTCATTATTAGTAAGATACCTGATATCATTATGTTGATTTGATATCTTCTCGTACGCTGCCTTCTTCGTTATGCCCTCGACTGGTAAATCAGGTAAGTAGAACCTTGAATTTATTATGGTGTTCCCGAGAAAGAACAATAGAACAGCAAACATCAATATCGCAAGTACAATGAAATATTTCTTAGACAATTGGGGTATCTCCCTTCTTCATAGGTATTACAATATAGACGTATCGTGTATAAAAACGTTGCATTCCATTAATTTGCCCGTTTGCTGAGAAGGCTGCCGAACAATAATCGTCGGCAGCCTTCTCGTGTTTGTTTTCGTTTCATCGAATTTAAGCGCGTCAGTTCCGTTAAATATTCCGTAAACATTTACTGCCTTTGGTATAAGCTCTTTGAGAATTCCTTTTACTTCATTGTCAGTAAGTGTTGGTATTGGAGTCTGTATTGGTGTTGTTGTTTTAGAAGTACTGACAACGACAGGTTCAGTTGCAGGACTATTTGTTTTCAGCATCTGTTGTTGGGTGTTATTTGAAGATTGGAGTAGTACGTTATTTTTAGAACACGCGGATAGTGAAACGAGAACAATACAAATCAACAATAAAAGGAAAGCTTAATTTTTTTCAAATTTAAATCTCCCCTTTGAAATACAGAATTTGCATTGTATTTTCCCATTAAAAATTAGTCTTTATCATTCCACAAATCATAAAAATACTGTAAAGAATATCCCCTCAATAAAATCATTCTCTCATTTCAGTTTATGTGGTTTGTTGTAAAAGGATCGGCTAATACTTCCCCTTTAAGATCCATATACATAGTCCCCATTCCATCGTTAAATGACCAAACTAGCTTATTATTTATTTCGAATACATGTAAATTTTCTTTTAATATATCTCGTTGTACTTCTTCTTTAACTCGGGCAAGAATACTTTCGTATGAAACAGGCAACTTCGTCGTATCCACTTTTTCAGCAGAACGAAATACAACTGCATATTGCGCCCCTTCTTCATCTTTAGCCACACAAATAAACG
Organism: Paenibacillus plantarum; assembly: GCF_013141695.1. GTDB lineage: Bacteria > Bacillota > Bacilli > Paenibacillales > NBRC-103111 > Paenibacillus_E > Paenibacillus_E plantarum. The sequence continues at coordinate 128,156 of NZ_WHNY01000067.1, read as the reverse complement.
GTTTAATGAGCGACCATAAAGTTTAACTTTAAGACGTTGCTAATCCCCAAAAAGTTTCTGTTATAAATACTTATTCAACTACACAATGCGCCTACTGCATAGTCGTCGTAATTGTGTGAACTAACAGATGGGCTAAGGCGAGGCACGATCATTATTTCGATTTAACAGACCGTGGACGGCAGGTCAATCCCCAGAATAAGAGGGCCAAAGCACTGACAGCGGCACCTAACACACATACTCCGTTCCAGCCAGCGTAAGCGTAGATACTGGTCGAAGCAATTGAACCGGTGGCGCTTCCTATCGAATAGAAAATCATATAGCCGGCAGTGAGTCGACTGCTTGCCTCTGGGCGTACGTTATAGATCAAACTCTGGTTCGTGACGTGTACGGCTTGCACCGCCACATCAAGAAGGAGTATTCCAACGATCAATGCAAGCAGCGAGTGTTCGGTATAGCTGATTGGTAACCATGATACCAGCAACAAGGTCAGCGCGACTCCGGTAGTCCTCTGTCCTAAACCTCGATCGGCGAGCCACCCTGCCCGAGATGCTGCTAACGCTCCGGCAGCACCAGCGAGACCAAACGCGCCAATTGCGGTATGCGAAAGCGACAGCGGCGGGCTGCTTAGAGGTAACACCAGCGAAGTCCACAATGTGCTGAACGCGGTAAAAATCAGCAAAGCCAGTACGGCGCGAACGCGTAAGATTCTTTCTTGCAAGAACAAAGCGAGTACCGAACGAAGCAACTGCGGGTAAGTTAGTGACGCTCTTTCGCGTTCATCATGCGGCAGCACACGGAACAACACACCTGCCATGACGAGCATCAACGCCGCTGAGACGAGATAAACTGAACGCCAACCGGCGAGATCGGTTAATACACCAGCGAAGGTTCGCGCAAGCAGAATGCCGATCACTACTCCGCTTATCACCAAGCCGACTATTCGTCCGCGCTCGACAGGAGCAGCCAAAGTCGCCGCAAACGCCACGAGAACCTGCGTTACTACAGCGAGCAGTCCAACCGCAGCCAAGCCTGTGAGCAGCACCGTGCTGTTTGGCGCGATGCCAACCGCAATAAGTGCCAACACGGATAATAGCATTAGACCCGGGATCAGCCGACGTCGATTCAGCAGATCGCCGAGAGGTACCAACAGCAGCAGTCCCAGTGCATAACAAATCTGTGTAATGGTAATGACAATGCCAACGGATGAATGGGCAATACTGAACTCGCTCGCCAGGGCGTCCAGCAGCGGTTGAGCGTAGTAGATATTGGCGACAGCCAGCCCGCAGGCGGTTGCAAATAACAGAGCCACATATCGAGAGATCTTAGGGACAGGAACGGAATCGGATACTGTGTATGCTTCTTGTGCTGTATCCTCTACTCTATCGCAATCATTTCCGGCAATAACTGCCGCTTTTTCTTCTAGCGTCTCCATTGTTCACACATCCATTCTTCTTGAAATTGATATCATACCGATCAATATATTATACTCATCAGTATGTTATGATGCTGTGTAAATATTACTCGCCACAAATACATACTGTCAAGAGATGGTTGTCAAAATAATTGTGTGAAGGCTTTGATTTGACAGCATATCCTTCAAAGCTTACAATCATAACATACTGAACGATATGGAAAGGGGTACTTTCATGGTTCGGCAACGGGAATTTGATGTGGACATTGCATTAGATGCAGCTATGCAAATATTTTGGGAGAAGGGATTCGAAGCTACCTCTTTAAGTGATTTAACATCCAGAATGGGCATTCAGCGGCCAAGCATATACTCCGCCTTTGGTGACAAGAAAGAATTATTTGAAGCCGCGCTGCGGAAATATACAAACTATCACTCTTCCAATATCCGAGCTAAACTTCAGAATCGTTCATCTGTAAAAGAAGGATTTCGCACTTTATTTGAGGGTATTGTGGAAGAAGGATATTCTGAAAGTTGCAATCGGGGATGCTTTTGCATTAATACGATGGTAGAACTTGCTCCTCATGATGAGAAATTTGAAATTCTTACAAGAGAACATCAGATGTATCTTTCGGCCATATTTCAAGAAGCGATTGAACGAGGTGTACGATCAGGTGAGCTTGAAACCGACATGAACGCAAAAGCATTAGCACAGACACTTGTTGTATCGTTAATCGGACTTACCGTAATGATGAAATCTCGGCCAGAACGATCATTTATTGATAATTCCGTTGAGATTATACTTCTATTGCTTAAGTAGATGTTGGGTAGTTCTAAATAATCTATCCTGAACTTAAACAGAGTTTTAAAGAAAGCATAACGGGCGTGATGCCTAGAAGTGCTAGCGGGAAACAAGAGTACAATCAACAAACACCCGGTCCAACACTTTATTTTGGTGTTTTGACTAGGTGTTTGTTGATTAGAATCGTATAGTTTAATACTGATTTGTGCTATCGTTTCTAGATAGAGTTTAGCGAACAGTCAGTTCTTTCACAGTTTGCTACGTAGCCATCTCATGTTGCATGATTTTACTGCATTCTAAAAAGTCTAACCGCTCCACTTGATACAAATCATAGATCTCTTGCGCATGATTTATCGATTTATATATTTGATGGTTGATATCATTTGCTAATTTGGCATACGGTAGTTTTTCTACCGCCTTCTTCGATCGAATATTTTGTTTTCGGATTTTCAAGAATACCGTTTCAATATTATGTTCAAGAAAAAGTTCAGTAAAAAAGGATTCCTTCGCTCGCTGGTTATAACCTTTTCCAAAATAAGGAGTTCCAATCCATGTGGCTAAGAAGCCTGTTTTATTTACAATATCATATAAATCAATCGTACCAATGGGATGTCCAATCTCGTTAAGAATTGTTCTAGAAATACATGTCTCTTGCTCTTCTTCAACGATCAACTGTTTGGTTAGGAATAAATATTGTTCATAGAATTGGCATTTAGATCGAACGTATGGAAAAACTGCAGGATCCGTCATTAAGTTATACAGTAAATGGCATTCGTGCAAGTCACGTTTTTTTAACATTACATCTACCGCCTAGTCCTTTTATTTCGCTATATCAAACAATATAAGTATATAAAAGGACTTCGCGGATTTAATTAATTCTATATGGATGTTGTGTAAAAATAATCATTGTCACTCTCTTTATCTCACCATAGACCCTGTTCTACTGGGTATTTACATCATAGACTTGTGAAATCCAAGTCAATATAAGGAATATCATTTTTTATATTATTAATATAAAAAGTTAATGCTTCTTTATTCCAATCACTCCAATTATCGAAGTTCCCCATATCAGAACTACGGTATATGAGACCGATAACGATAGCTTGTCTTAAATTTATAAATAATGGAATGGCATTTAGTGAACTACGGCTTAATATATTTTCCTTAGAGTATCCTTGGAAAAAGTTTAAAAAAAATCGTTTTGTTATTGTCTTGCGTCTATTTGCGTCTGTAATAATAAATGGAATTGGAGTTTCATGGAATATCGATGTTGCAATTTCAGAAGCAAACCAACTGTACTCGCATTGATCGAAGTCAATGATGCTCGGGTGATCTTCATGATTCAGGTAATTCCCCGGGCTAATGTCTCCATGAATAAGCCCAAACGAATCTCTGTCTCTTGACAATGATTGAATTTGACTTGTTATTAACTCAAGTTTCTGTTGAAGAATCTCAAAAGGTACATAATTATGAAATTTTGTAATAGCTGCATTGTCATTCCAATCATACCTTTTATGAATAGGAGAAAACTGTTTTGATAACTTATGCATCTTCCCAGTAAACCTGCCGATTCGTTCATAAAAGATATCACTTTCAATGCAAATTTCAGCCCTTCTGCCAGGAGCGAATTCAAAAGCAGTCGCAATAAAACAGTTATCAGCATGTTCAATAATTTCAGCATATTCACCTTGATTAGAAAGCAAAGCTTTCGATACAGTCATTCCGGAATCGGCTAGATAAGAAATAAACTCGATCTCAGCTAGCGTTATATCCTTACTTCTATGTGTGCTATGAGCAATCCTTAGTATCACATTTATGGATTCACGTTTCCCTAAAAACACAAAATTTTGAAAACCGTCAAGTTCTATCGTATCTGTAAAGTTAATGCCAAACCGACCTGCTGCCTCTAAAAAATTTCTTTTGTAAATTTATCTTTAATAGAACTTTCGATAGGAATCTCCTCCAAAAATCTGTAGCGATTACAATCCTCATTTTTAAATACCCTTTTCAAAATAATAACAAATTAATAATGAATTGGTTATTTGTTCTTACTTCACTGTTAGTTTAGGCTATGTAACCAGATGTGTCCATCAAGGCTATGGACTTCATTTCATAGATTTTTTGGAGAGTATGGGCACGCTTCGTCTTCTTGTCATCTGCCTCTGTGTGGAGATACCCCTCCACAAGCCTGTACCCGAATACGAGAAGGATAATCTCGTAAACACAATGATCGGCGATTCGGGATACATCCGCATACTCCGAAAAACCTTTGTAATACGCAGGGATACATCGCTGGTAGTGTTCGACCATGTGATCGATATCCGGTTCATCCGCGATCAGGCTTGCGAGATCCTCGCCTAGGTAGCCCCATCCGCTGGTATCCCAATCGATAAGCGCGAAATTCCCGTCAGCATAGATAAGATTGGTTACCCAGAAGTCCCGGTGACATAGCACGAGGGGCAATTTTTCGATACGAGCGAATATCTCGTCTGCTTGGTCATCGATGTCGATGAGCATTTGGCGCACGTGCAGAGGCAATCCGCAGTCCTCCGAGCGTATATAATCGTAGACGACCGGCCATGACCGATAATGCAGGTACGTATTCTTCATGAGATCCGCATGGCTCAGGTTGGTCAGACTTTGCAGCACGGCGGGCTGCGCCGCATACATCTTGCCTTGAAAGCGCCCTAACTCCAACGCGGCCTTTTCATACATGTCACCGGTCAAGTCTAAACCGGTTACGCCATCGATATATTCCAGCCACAGCTGGTATTCATTTTCTTCGGCATTGAGCTCAGCGTGATAACATATCGGCCAGCGGAGGGCTTGCGAGAACGTCACTCCCAAGTCAGAAGAATAGAGATCATATTCCCGACGCCATGAGCCCGGATCACTATAACGCTCCCATTTATTCTGGATTTTCAGCACTATACGGTAAGGCAATTTGTCGCCATCCACGCTTTCGGCGATCCCCGTTACTAGGTGCACATTTCCCACAGTTCCGCCCTGTAACGGCATAGTTTGGCAGTCGGTGGAGATGATATTCGTCTTGAACCGTTGCTTTAAAGCATAAATGAGCTTTTCAAGTTCAATATTCATTTATTCCTCCATTTTCATCTTTGTCGATGAGGTAGCGCGTATTATCCTGGATATACAACCCAAGTATTGAGAAACGACAGGAGTTATACCAGCATCTTAGATGAGTATATCAAATGTAATCCCTTATTTTGGGAAGACTTTAGTTATAACTATTCTGCCCGGGAGCTAAGAAGGCTGCCGTTCATTGCTGTCGGCAGCCTACTCTTGACGTTTATTGAGCTATAGTTTCGCGTTAGTGGAACACTTTGTACGGCACGACTATTTCTCCAACTCATAGCGGGCCGCGATAATGCCCGACTTGAGTGTTCGGCTGGACAGCAGCTTGAGCCTGATTTTCTCAGCGTCGCCGTGGAATACTGATTTTCCGCCGCCCAAGATGACCGGACAAATCGTCAGCCGGAATTCGTCGATCAGGCCGAGCTCAAGCAACGTCTTCGCCGCCCCCGGGCTGCCGAAGATAACGAGATTTTTGCCAGGCTGCTCTTTGAGCACCTTAAATTCCTCTGCGATATTGTCCTTGATCAGTTCCGTATTGTTCCATTCCACAGCGTCCATCGAGCCGGAAATGACGATCTTCTCAACATCCTGTATCCATTTGGCATGCTCCATACTGTGCCTCGACGCATTCGGATTGTCCAGCACCGTGGGCCAGTAACTCTCCATCATCCGATACGTCGTGCGTCCGTATACGGGAGAGCCGACTTCGGCTACGACCTCCTCGGCATATTTCTCTAATTCCTCGTTGTACGGAATCCAATCTAGTCCTCCGTTCGAATCCGACGCATACCCGTCCAGCGACACATGCATGAACAATACGAGTTTTCTCATGTTTGCTTCTCCTCCGATTTCGATTTTAGTTGTTCGATTTTTTGGCAGTAGGCCTGTGTTTTGTCCTGCTCTTACGTTCACTTTAAATCATTACGTTACGTAAGGATCAAGTGGAAATCTGAATTTTCTTCGAAGACAACAATGTTGCGCGAATCCTCCCGTTAGTTTAGTAAGTTACAGGCCAGTCTACTGCATGTTGCCAATCGGACAACGTTCTTGTCACAAGTCGGGAATTGGATCAAGTTCTTGTCAACCTATTCTTATGCACTCCTATAGGTAGACAAAAACAGCTGATCTTCCCAAGAAGATCAGCTGTTTTGGCATGTATCCTATGTCATTCGTCATGCCTTAACCAGGACGACGCGTCGCCATGGAGCTGGATTGAACAACGGTGATGACGCCGTTGTCACTCGAAATGACCTCCGCGTTCCCTTCAGCAGTCACGCGCTGCGGCATAACCGCTGGTCGTACCTCTGCGCGAAGATAAGGCTGGCCACGCAGCGCGACAGAAAGCTCCGCCGGGCTTAGCTCCAGACAGGCCGTCGCCCTGGACATCGAAGCGAATAACGTATGCCCGCTATGGCGGAGCACGCTTCCGTAGCCGATAAAGCAGCGTTCGACGTTTGTCCAGTCTTCATCGTCGGCGCCTTCAGGTCGGGTGACGGCGACAAGATAGGCATCCGTCTCCCAGCCATTCAACTTACGGATGCAATTCTGATGCATGATTCGACCGTCTGCCCGGAGGTTCAAGTACACATCCGTCTGCTTGCCGCCTGATCGAATACGCACACCGAGCATGTCGTGTCCTTCCAGAGCAGTCACTTCTGGAAGTGAAAACTCCGGCTCCACCGGTATCACAGCGGTAATAAATTTAGCCTCATTAAGCGATTCGCTAGTTTCAAATGACAAATACGTCACCTTGGTATCCGGAGCATGATCGGCAAGGCCCTCTTTTTCCTGAATCGTCAGGTTCTGCAGGAACAGATGTTTAACGATCACACTAGCATCACCGTTCGTTACCCGCACAGAGCCATTCTCCGCAATGTCCGTTTCCCCTTCATAGTGAAGCAGCCACTGCAGGTTCCCCTTCTCATGCGCTCGCACATCGTCAATGATAACGATGACACCGTCGACCCAGAGGAAATGACGGAAATTCCGCGAGAAATGCGGTGACATCGGGCCGGTTGCGTCCGCGTATACATAACGAAGGCCGGCGTGATCCACCAGATGGTACACTTCTCCAGGCTCCTTCACACCCCGAGGCACATCTGACTTCAGCTGCCCTTCGCCATTAAACAGCACCACGTTATGCGCTTCGCTCTGCACATAATATTGGAGATAAGGACACCGACGCCTGCCAGTCCGATCATCACCGCCCACCAATTATGACCCATCGAATCGAGTGCATGGATACGTGTGTCGGCAAAAACCCAATCGTTTAGCGTCGGTAGTATACCGAGCTCCTGCAGTCCCCGGCGAACGGTCGTCCGTTCTTCAGGGCTAAGCAGATCGTAGATACAGTCGTAGCCGACGGCAAATCCGTGGCAGAACCGGGACGTATTCAACTCTGAATGCCACGGCGGATCGTTTCGCAGTAGACCTTTCCCATACCATTTCTGATAGCCACTGTAATGAAGAAGCGCATCCCTAAGCTTCTCTCCATAGTGCCGCTGCCCCGTTACCTGATACACAAGGCCAAGTATCGTGCCCATCTTGGCAACCTGCTCGCTCGGCGGCCCGTAGCGTCCGTGTTGGGAATCTTCCCCGTCCGCCTCCGCCTCATCTGTAAAGGATTCCTCCAGCATCCGATCAGCCTTAGCCACATAAGCCTGCCATTCCCGCGCCAGATGCTCATCCAGCTGAAGTTGCAGCCGAAACCGCACTACCCACTCTTGATCGAAATATAAATACGGATGCGACTTACTTCTGTAAATAGCTACTTAATTTTGCAAGGCACATCTCGAAAATTTCTATCTCTTTTTCATCTAATTGAGAACTTAATTCCCTGTAAAAATTAGAATGTATCTCTTCATGAGCCCGAAAAGCACTCTTTCCCATATCCGTTAAGGAAACGATGACGCTTCTTGAATCGCTCGGGTTGGGGGTTCGTTTCACCAGATTTTTGTCTTCCAAGCGTACAATAAGTTGAGTAACGGCACCTTTCGTAATTTGGAGTCGATTGGCCAATTCGCTCATAAGAACGCCCCTTTCAATGCCAATCGCGTCAATCGTATGAATCTCGCTCGGGGTCAAAGGACCTGCATCCCCAAACGTTCGAGGATTTTTTTCCAGCCGTTGAAGCTGCATAATAAATGAATTCAAATTTCGGATACTTGATTTTGGTTTATTCGCTTTTTGTTTTTCCATGTTTTTTAGTTTAGCAACTAAACCATAATTCGTCAAGCTCTCGGATTACGCCGTATATTCGCCCAAGCGCAATTTTAATATTTTGCATACTTTAATTCTACTCGTCATTGTGGTGGAGATCGGTTGTTGAAACGGGAGTGAAAGTTATGAAATGGCGCGATTCCCTAGGTGGTTATAAGGCCTACATTAGTCTGGGTTCTACATGTCAAACAGCCTATCAGCTTAAAAGACTGGGCTTACGAAAATTTGCGGGTCCCTTAGATTGGTTTGTTTCCGATTCGATCGGGGGAGTAGTTCGTTTGATAGATCATCGTTTCAACGGATTTATGGAACTTAGCCAGCTTGAACTCATTGGCACTACCAATGAATGCTTTGTTGTAAGAGATAACGCAAATGACGTTATATCTTTCCATGACTTTCCTCTTTCTCTCACTGCGGGGCGATGGTGGGAAGCTTATCCAGCGTTTAAACAAAAACTTAATCGACGCGTAGATCGGTTTTTGATAACTATTCAAGGTCAACCAATTCTTTTTATTAGAACCAATTCTAATAGAAAAGAAGCGCAGGAGATACACGCAGCATTAAAAAGGCTGGTGCATGGAAAGTTCCACCTTCTGATCGTGAATAACCACCAGGAAGATAGCAAAGTCGTGACTTACGAGGACTGGGGGCTGAGTGGAATAAGCTCGGTTCTCCTACCCAAAGGAGAAGACTGGAGAGGATTTAACCAAGCTTGGGATACGTGTATGAACGGCTTCAAATTGAAAGCTTCGTCCCATCGTCGAGTTTAACCCTGCAATGTGTCCTTTTCGGAGCAATGAAACCTGACATATGTCCAATCAATCACTATGTACCGAGCGTATGATTATACCGTAATGAAAATTTACTTGAGGGGAATGCGTAACTTGTGTTTGGTAATCCTCTTGTCAGTAACTTGTGTTTGCAAATCCAACACTAGTATAGAAAAAACTAAACGGTCCTATCGCGAAGTAGATGCAAATACAGACCGTTTTTTTCTTTGTTTTAATGAGGGTGACTACAAGAACTTATATCATATTTGCACCCCAAACCACACCATAGAATTCTTTTCTTTGATCTTCGATCTTGGTAAACAATGAATTCCATTGAATTAGCTTCATTGATTTTAGCTTTTCCCGTATCCGCATCTCGGAGATATCCAGTATATACTAGCTGTGCAAACCTCCCTCAAACCGGGGACGGGGAAGGCATCGACCGATCGGGATTTGGACAAGGCTGATTCGTCCATGCATGGACATCCGGTAGAGCTCGTCGCACGATCTGGCCTGAAAGCCAAGCAGCGGACGCCCTCCCAAGCCGAGAGCGGACGCCGCCAGCAGCAGGCGCTGCAGGAGCATCCCGGCTTCCATCTGCTGGATGCGGTAGCCTCTATACCCCAATTGGGGAATCAGGTGATCGTCGTCGCCGGCGATGTGCAGACAGATCGGTACTTGAAACAAATTGACGTTGTGCAGGGTCATCCCCTGCTGCAACCAGAGCCGATGATCACCTGCAAGCTCGCGCCGGAGCGCGTGGGCGGCTGCGTCATAGCGATAAGCACCGTCCGGTACGCCTTCGACGTTATAGAAACACCCGTATAACGCGACACGAATCGGAGGAGTCTCCACCACGCCGTCCAAATCGTTGCGATACGCAAAGGAAGCAAAAGCTTCCTGCAGCAGGGAGGCTAACTGCTGCACCGTTACACGACTCAAGATGAATTCGCTTTCGGGCGAATACCGTGCTCGGCTGGTCGCCGCCAGATCGTAACTCAGCCGCTTCACCACTGGTAAATAAACAGTCTGAAGTTCGTTTTCCGCTTTATTGTGGGGCTCGAAACGGCGAAACGGCGATAACGTATTGAGCGCCGCCGCTTCATTCATCTGAGTCAGCTGCGGAATCTCCTTGACGGATCTCGAACGCATGTAATAATCATGCTGCACCGCCGGAAGCTCGCGGCACAGCTCATCCGCGGCGACTTGAGGTGTACCTTCGGCATCGTCTATCAAAACGATGTCGCTCTGCACTGAAAGAGGTATGACCGCATAAACGTTCTCCTCTGAGCCGGATAGCCCGAGCAGATGGCCCACGGCTCGATCCAGAAACCGGAAATGCACTCTTGATGCATAACCGAACCGTTTCGCAGTTTCCTGCAGCTGCCCTAGCAGCACGCCTGAATCGAGCCCTTGCAGACGATAGGCAAAGGTGTTGTATTTGAAAGCATTTTTCCAACCCATCGTCGATACAAAGGCAACGCTGAAGCATGAGGATAGATCACAGCGGTTGCCAAGGGCCCGGGCCAAGTACGAATCGTAATTGCCTTCGCGCAGCAGCACCAGGCGATGATGTGCTGCATCGTAATGGTACAGTCCGGGAACGCCGGCTTCTGTGCGGAGATATACGTACAATTCACTCGGGTACCGCCCTCCGCCCGAAGGAACGAATCTGCGGTACGTCTCCATCGGAACCGCAGGAGAATAGCTTACTTGCGTCAGCCCGTAGACATACCAAAGAAAATGACCGATGTCTTTCAGGCTCGGTTCAACAGCCGTTGTCCGAGCTTCCAGCGTCATCGGGATATCCGAGGACAGCGTATGAGTAGGCAGGCCGCGATATAGTTTATAGGCAAGCGGCGCATCGTCCCAGTCGACCTCCCAGCCGGGCGGCCCGCCCCCGTTGCCGTCGGCATGAAGCTGGCGAATAAACGCTTCCAGACTCATTCTACTTCCCCCAATCGCTCTATAGTGATACCGCGATTTGGCATTATCCGTATTGACCCAGTTCATTTATGGGAACGGATGCGGATGAACATTGAGCTCCTCCGGACGCAATGGGCGCTCCGTGTACCCTAACTCGGCCGGCACTCGAAGCGCCCTTTCCAGTCCCGCCAACCGTGTAAACTGGTAACCGAACGTCATCGGCAGCATGCCGGGCATTAGCACTTTCACGCAGTGCAGCCCGTTACGCCTCAGTTCCGGTGTCGACTGGTCAACCACGATCACATCCATATTTAGCTGGAGGAACTTACCGATCATCGCCTTCAGGTCTTCGGTCAAATCCCGGTGTTTCGGAGTGACCCCAAATTCTTGAGCGAATGCTCGCATCGGCCGGTTTTCCTCCAGCAAAAAGCGCAACCGCGGCTCCGCCTCCGGCAGGCTGTACAGCAAGGAATGGTCCTCCATGCCTCGAACCAAGGAAGGATTGTGGAACATCCGTACATAGTCCTCTCGGTTCGCCTCGAATTTGTGGTCTAGTGTAAGCATCATCCCCGACAACTCGTGAACCGCTCCTTTCGCTGCCCGTACCGGGTCCGGGTGTGCTCCGGCTGCACAAATAAGATTCACTCCATTAGGCTTTCTATTTTTGGCCACTGCCCAAATGCTGGGAATGCCATTTTCCATCGTCGCGTTAAACAAGAGCACGTCAAAACCAGCAACGGCCCGCAGCCGGTCAACCATGAGCTTAAGATCGCGGTCTCCGGCGGATTGTGGGTCTATACGGGGAAGCGGCAGCTGTGCGTACCATGTCAGCAAGAACGAATCACGCTCCACGACCTCCAGCATCCCGTACATGATCGCTTCCTCCAAGCTTCCGCCCAGGGCGCAGCCGTTGGAAGTCTCGTATACGAAGCCTTGCTGACACGGGGAGCTGTAATACGCTAGCCACTGCGGCACCAATATCGGTCGTCCTTGCGCAAACGAGTACCCCCAGGCCCAATCGGTCTCGGCATCTGGATCGAACGGTTTAAAAGGAAATCCAGGCAGCTCATATTGCTCTTTCCCATAAAGCCCGACCGTCACGGGATCGAGCGCTTCATCCGCCAGTTGACGGTAGCTGCCGCGAACAACCGGCCGTTTGCCGCGCGGCGCCATACCACAATAACGCTCCAAGCCCTCCAGAATAGCCGACAGCTCGCTATCCGCGTAGCAGTTCGTCCTGCCCGCCGTCACCTCATCCTGCTCTAACATGGGAAGATTCACGGTCGCATCGGCCAAGGGCGAAATCAGATCCAGCATTTTTCCGTTCAGAAATCCGATCTTGTAATCGAGATAGTCCCGTGCCAGAAAAGCTTTCAGCTCTTGGAGCGATCGGCTGCGGTAGATGTTTTCTCCGACTTTCGGAGACGGCCTGAGCGATATCCGGGCAGCATCCCGCGAATCTTCGGGGAGACTCCCGCATATGGGACACATCGGGTCCGGTAAGAAAAAATGGCTTGAGCAATTCAACGTCTTTAGGTTGACCAAAACCACATGCTCTTCCGTGCGGGAGCGGATGCTCCGCAGCACGTTCCGCGATTCCGCCGTAATCAGATACGCCATCTGCAACAGTCCCGTGCGCGATGCCCATGTGTCAGACGGGATTCCCCCGATCTCCATCAAACGCTGCTGCAGCCCCCACATTTCCCTGCTGTCGCGCCCCGCTATAAGCTGCCGAGTATCGGCGCACCTGGAGCATCCAGACTGGCCTGGCCTGACGAGCGGACCGACAACGCCCTCACCGAAGGCGACGAATCCGCGAAGCCACGGGATGCCAGCAGCCTGCAGCTCCGCCTCCGCCTCACGATGAACGGCTGGATGCCAGCCATCGTTGAGCACCAGGGCGAATTCCGCATCTTCCGGCAACCCCTCCCTGATATCGGTCACTCGAACGATTCGGCACTCGGTGATCAGCTCCACACACACCAGCTCCGCCAGCACTCCTTCTCCGACAACGGCTACGACCGCGCTCATCCGGCTTCCCCCTCTCCCAACAGCACGCCGAAGACAGCAGCAGGGCCATCACGCAAAAACGGCTCCACCGCCAAGTCGATGATGAAAACTTCCCGGCCGCTTATTTTCAGCTTCCGCATCGCATCCTTTACCCGATCCAGCTTCGACTCCGACTCCTCTGCGGGGATGGACAGCTCCAGCAGGTCGTTTGAACCAAGCTGGACGGTCCTCACTTCCACGGCATTCGGCACGCGGCATGCGGACCCGTTTTGCGCCTTCATCAGCGACGCCTGCAGCGCCCTACGGAGCGCCGTTGTCACGGTCAATCCGGTGGCTGCGAACCATCCATCCTCCGTGCCTGCCCATACGACGGGAAACCCGCACACTTCCTCTCCAAGCCCAATCGTCGGTGTGCCCCGCATCGTGGTCAGCGCCTGTAAATAAAATAAGCACGGCTCATCTTCAATCTGGCCGAGCCGAACCCGAGCGATAGACGGCTTCCGGTCTGTCAGCCGCACCTCCAAATGCTTCGTCAAACAAGCTTGCAGTCCGCGAGCCGCGCTTTCTGCAGCCGTCTCCCCGATACCGACTCCGATGATCTGCTCGGTGTTAACAAGAACCCCTCCAAGCCGCGTCACATACGCCTCAAGCCCGATTAGCCCCGCTTCACGCCGCGCCTCCAAGTGCGTCAATCCCGAACAAACAATGTCAGGCAGCAGACCAGCTGGTCCTTCCGAAAGCGGATCGGCTGCCTGAACGCGACACTGTGACAAGGGTAACTGGCCAAGGTCCCCTTCCTCCCAGCTATGGAAAATTCCCGTTCGGTCCGAAGTTAACTTGCTGAAGTACGAAAAGAGCCCGTTCACTGCGCTGCCTTCTGGCTCTACCTCGAGCCGGAGCTCCGCGTCTTCCACCCAGTTGGCTGCGGCATTAACTTTTCCGGCAACGAGCGGATGCGGCAGTAATGGGTGCCAGCTTCCTTCCAATGTCTCCAAATCAAGCAGATACAGTGAGTTTCTCAGTTCCGGATTGGCGGTGCCCGTCACAGTCTTAAACAGCTCGAAAACAATCACATTCGCGAGCAGTGCCCCCCCTGTTGAGGAGAAGGCAAACCTCTCCGGATCTTTGAACACTTCGGACTCGTGGATGCGCCGCCATGCCGATTCCCAACATACCTCTCTCTCTGGCTGCAAAAGCGGGCCCGCGATGCCGGCCTGATGCAGTCGTATGGCGGGAATCAGCGTTTTGCCTTCCGCTTGGCATGCCTTATGAAGAAGCCGCAGCTCCTCGCAATCGCCCTGCTCAGACACATAGAGGACCGTTTGGAACGGCCGAACGGCTTCCCTCCAACCGTCGGCACCCTTGTTCGGCAGTACAACTTCCCCAATCGCCACCTCGGGGTCCGTCAAGCGAGCGTGCTCCGCCAAAGTCGCAAGCCGACTACGATCCGTGGGCAACGAATCCGTAATCAGCATGCGGAACCGTGGCAGGCCCGACTCCAGCAGCGACGACACAAGCGCGGAGAAGATCTGGCCTGAGCCGACCGCGAGCACCTCAGCCTGCCGGTAACTCTGAAACCGGTAAGCACCGGAATCACCGAAGCTATCGAGATATGCAATTTGCCCTGCATACCTGCGGAAAGTTTGCTCCGAGAGATTGTGAGCGCGATCCTGGCTCACATCGCGCGCAAAGCCATTTTCCCTCAGCACTTCCGCGATTTCGTACACCTGGTCCCGGTACGGGGCGGATAGCCCGTCCGTCAATTCCGCCAGTGTGTGCTCCCCGCTGAACAGGGGGATGAGCTTTTCCAACCATCGGTCAATCATCTCACCTTTCATGTGGAACGTGCCAACGTTGTTTCGGAAATAGACGCCGTCATTCTGAACCGGCAAAAAAAATGTATCCGCCTTTACCTGAAGGCGCGCAGACGAGGTCAACTTTGACATCTCAGCCCTCCTAGCCGTAAACGTGTTCTCCAATTTGCAATCTTCGTTCTCTATCATATGTACGACTATTTGTCCCTCATGTCAGACAACTCCTTAAGGGATATAAAAACGCCCATGCACAGCGCCGTGCATGGGCGATCGGTTTACGACAATCCAGATGAGAAGGCTAAGGCGTTAGCGGCAGCGGTGTCCTCCACCGCCGCATTGGTGGCAATTGCCTGCGCATTGGTGACAGAAGCCCGCGCAGTTATGGCAACGAACGCCGCCGCAGAAGCCGCCACAAACCCCACCACAAGCTCCGGCGCAAAACACGCCGCAAAATCCAGCGCAAAATCCGGCACAAACTCCAGCACAAACACCGGCACAAACTCCGACGCAAAGACGCGACGGATCCGCAGGCACTTGGCCGTTCGGAAACTGGCCGGCAAAATACTGAGCCTGCTGCTCCCAAGGCGTCATTTCGGTTGCTTGGAATTGCGAAACACCCAACTGCTGAAGCTCATTTTGAATATTCGTCATGTGATAAACCTCCAGTAATTTTTCATATCAACATGATTCCAACTTATGGTAGATGCTCCGCGTTTGTTACTAAGTCAAAGGCCCATTTTTTGGGCATCTGTACCAAATCGTCCGGGCACGCAAAAACGCCGGTCCCCAAATAACCTTTGAGGGCCGACGTTCTTCTTTTCTGAATTGGAGGATACTTCTCTGGATTGTTGTCCGATGTACAGACGGTAATCGTTTCCAGCTGCACTCTCCATTTAGGAAAGGTTTATTTTGTATTTTTTATTCATTTCAACAAGCATACCTGACATACGTCCAATCAATATCTAGGTACCTAGCGTATGATTATACCGTAATGAAATTTCACTTGAGGGGAATGAGTAAACATGAGTGGTGCAAGTTGTGCAGGTTATGGTATTGGTACTAGCTCAGCAGCTGTTTTAGTTCTTTATATCCTTTTGGTTATTATCTTAATGACTTTTGCCATTTAAACCAAAATCACAAAAAACAAAACGGTCTTATCGCGAAATAGATGCGAATATAGACCGTTTTTTTCTTGTAGTTTAAACGAAGGCGACGAGTGAGTTGGGTGCCTGGGTTGGCAATATCAATATATGGTCAAGTGGATGATTCCGCACCAGGGCCGATACCCCTTTTAATTGATTGTTTGAGCTACAGATGCAAGATCCACTATGTCAACAAAACCATCATTGTTTACATCCGCTAACTTAAACTGGGCCCAATCTGCACTGCTTGATTTCTTCCCGTATGCCGATGCAACGAGACCTAAGTCACTAATGGTCACTATACCGTCGCCATTCAGATCGTATTTTGTGTAACTTATTGTTAGACTTTGAGAAACTTGGCCCAACTGAGTTGCATTACCTTTTCCATCAGATAAAACGATTTTAGCTAACGAAACCACGGCAGGAGGCGTCTGTGCAGCTGACTTCGCTTTAAATTGAATGCTTAGTAGATTGCCATCCGCATTTATCGCATTGCTTGATCCCAAGCTTGCGAGTAAAATCCGTACTTTTCCTGGCTCTGTCACGTTTTTACTTACAACGGACAACCCTGTTTTCAATGACTGCGCATTGACAAATTCCAATTGAGTTGGATCAAAACTAAGTGTCAGATCCTGCGCATATACGCCATGTGTAACACTTTTCGATATATTATTCAAGCCATAATTCAAACTGAAGGTACTTCCAAGTGGTGCCGAAGTATTTCCAGTTAGAGAAGCACTAGCATAAGATAAGCCAAAACCGAATGTGTAGTCGTCACCAACCGCATTCGTGTAGGCGTAGTGGAACTTCTCTGCGTAGCCCGGGACGTCCGAAGCGTTTTTCTCCACAGCATCCTGATTGGCTGGTACCGTGATCGGCAGATGACCTGTAGGGTTGAAGCGCCCACGAAGCACGTCGAGCAAGGCGTCGCCCTTGATGTTGTAGGTCGCCACGACCGCCGCAGCCCCAGGCTCGACCTCGTTGATGACCCACGGATTGGTCATGTTGACTACGAGTGCAGTCGGGACGGCCGCCTCGATTGCCTTAACCTTGTCAACGTCGATACCAGTGAGCGTGCCTAACTGAATCTCCACCGTGGAATCATCGGGATACTCGTATGCTTTGGGCCTCAGCCACAAGAGGGCGGCGTTCGCCTCCGCAAGCGTGCCGACGACTTTAACCGACGGATCATTGGCGATAAGATCCTTAAGTGCGGCGGTCTGATCGGCGCTCTTGCTACCGTTGAAAACCTCCACGTACAGCTTCGTAGTGGCGAGGTTTACATCGGTCAGCGGCAGCAGTCCCTTGTTGTTGCGCAGGAGCGTGACTGACTTGCGTTGCGCCTCGTCAGCCCGTGCCTGGGACACAGGCGATGATGCGATGGCCTGAGCTTCTGTCGGGTTCGTGTACGGATTCTCGAAAAGTCCCAGGTTGAACATCTCCGTGAGCAGGTGCGTCAAAGATGGGGTGAGATCCTGTTGTTCGATCAGGCCCTGGTTAACCGCGTTGATAAGCCCGCTCGGGTTGTTGTTGTCCGAGAAGATGGACGCTCCGGCCTTGATCGCCTTGGCGAACTTCTGCTCAATTGTCAGGTCATGCACACCATAATCCGTGCTGGTCAGCGGGCCGCTATCGGTATTCACGTAGCCAGTAAAGCCCATCTTGGTCCGCAGTAGGTCGGTGATGATTCCCTTGTTGTAGGCGCCTGCCACCTCTTCGAACTGCTGGGTTTCAGAGTACCACATTTCTTTGGGGAGTTGATCAGCACTCAGCGAGTTGCTAGGGGAATTGTAGAAGGACATGATCGAGCTCACCCCTGCATCAACTGCAGCTTGAAACGGTGGGAGCTGGTACTTGAAGAGGCTTCCAGCTGTCGGGTATTGTGTCCATCTGCCGATCTCTCTGTGCGGGTCCAGACCTCGAATTAGAGGGCCGTCACCGGGGAAGTGTTTGGCGGTAAGAGCTACAGAATCGCTTCCTACCTTCTGCCCTTGGAAGCCGAGGACCAGTTCACGGGCGATCCCCGCATTTAGTTCCGTGCCCTCGCCGAAACTTTCATTGATACGGCGCCAACGTGGTTCTGTCACGACCTCAACTTGGGGGCCGTACATTTTCTGGATGCCGGACGCGCGCCACTCTTTGCGGGCGATCTCAGCGAAGTCGCGGATAAGAGGGAGGTCGCCCGTTGCCGCGAGGCCCAAGGGTCCGGGCCAGGTCGAGAACTTTCCAGAGGCCTCAATTTTGCCGAACTCAGCATCTTCTATAACGTAGTTCCGCGGGTTGGAGGTTAAGACGAGTGGGATACCCAGGCTCGTGGCTTCCGCGACCTCCTGGTACGTGTTCGCCCGTGTGGCCAGATCGAAGGCCGAAGGGTTGTCACGGATGATGAGATAGTGGATGCGGCGGTTGTTGACAAAGTCCTTTAGACCGGTTGTGCCCTCGAGGACAGTTGGCAGGGAGGTGATCTGCATGAGGCCGGCTTTATCAGCCAAAGTCATGCGCGTAATGAGGTCTGCCACTCGCTGATTGGTGGGCAAGCGCCAATCCTCGTACGGGTCGAGTGAAGTGTTTCCATTTAAATCTTTGAACTGCTTGCCATCGATCGTCAGGATGCTCTTAAAATGACTTGAGATTACAGGTTGAACGGGGTCAGCCGCTTTTGCATTCGATACAACAAAGGACGAAGATAACACCGACGTAACAAGCGAAGATAGTAAAACCTTTTTAAAATGTTTCGAGCTAATAGTCATTTTCTTTCCCCTCACTTTCTTTTATCAATAAAACCATTTCAATAAATCTTAAATATTAAACTTTCATTTATGTAGGTGGAATACGCAGCATAGTGTTCGCCCCCTTTCGTAAATCTTTAAGGGCAAATTTTATTAAGCGTTTTCATTTCTTATAGAAAAAGCTTCTAATTACTTAAACAAATTTGTAAAAATGTTATACATCAATACAGCGGCTTGTGCTCTATTCGTAAATTCTTTAGGATGGACAGCATTATCATAACCATGAACAAGCCCCACTTCGACTAGTGCAGCTATACTAGGAGCCGCATAAGCTGATACATTGGCATAATCTTTAAATTGTTTTAGTTGCTCTTCCTTTGAATTGGTTGTAATTTGTTTCAACACTCTCAGCGTACGCTCTGTCATTACAATCATGTCTTCTCTTGTGATCGGTTCGCTAGGCTTAAATAAATTATCGCCCACGCCTTCCGTAATGCCCATTCCTCTTGCAATTCTCAAAGCTTCGTCGTAGTATTCGCCTGCACGTACATCTGCGAATTTGTCTCCCATTCCCCTGCTGCGGTCTAGCTCTAAAGTGCGAACTAACAAAACTAAAAAATCCGCGCGTGTGACTGGCTGATCAGGGTCAAATGACTTGTCCGAGCTCCCGTTGATAATTCCTTTAGAAGCCAGAACTTCAATCTGATTTTTTGCCCAATCCAGGGAGGCAATATCATCAAATGTTTTTTGAACAAATGCTGATGCATATATACTAAAGTGTGTTGTCGTAAAGACAACTGTACCCGTTTTCTCATCATATCTGCCATTTGGTACCGGGATCGGTTGTCCATCGCCGGACAAATACCATACAACGATATGCTCAAGATGCTGCTTTTCATCATCATTCGGTGAATAAGGCAAACGTACTGTCACCGGTGCATTCGGATTGTTCCATGATACCTTCTTATCTCCGGATTGCAGGCTTATATCAATCACAGGCCGATCACCAATTTGATTCAATACACCCTTATCCAACTTGCTGACATCAGCTTTCCCGATTACCAGCGTGACGCTGTCGCCAGATAGTTCATTGGCACGAAACATATTATTCGGGATGTTTACCGATGCAAACGGCGATATAACTTGTATTTGAACCGAGTTCACGTCATTTGAGAGCAAATTCGCCGGAACTTGCAGTTTATATGCTTCCGCACCAGGTATTTCCTTCATTTCAATATTGATTTTCTTGATTCCCTTTTCATTTGCAGCTGCCTGTTGAATTGCCTTATCCCAATTGGCATTACTTAAAACAAAGGTTGCCGTTTTCGTTGCTGCGTCCAAATTCCCATCCCCGGGTTGCATGACAATGGTTCCCTTGCTTACTTGGTCATCTTTTGGTGTATTAGGTGTTGATGTTTGTGTTTGTGGTGGTGGATTACCGTTACTACTCGAGACGATCGACGCCCTCACCTTCGCATCTGCATTGGATGTATAATCATTTAATTTACTATCTACAAGCTTCACGCTTTTCAGTTGAAGCTCTGCGCTCCCTTGAATGATTGTTTTAAATGTTGCGGTGGCAAGATTTACAGTTCCATTCTCACCCGGTACTTTGCTTACCTTGGTAAACGCAAATTGCAGATGATTGCCATTCACCTGAGGCTCAACGGAAAACCCTTCGGAGACACCGCTGCTGATCCCTTTAAACTCCATCATCGCATTGTCAAAATCGAGATTCAGTTCATAAGCATACAGATCGGTTATATTTCTTCCCGTGACGGTAACCTGAATGTCATTGCCTAGCGTCACCTGAGAGGCATTCAACCCCAATGAAAAAGATGGAGCCGTATCAGCAAAAGCGACCTGTGGCAGCAAAAGCATGATACTCATCAATACCATTAAGCCGAATGACTGTAAGTTTCTTCTCACTTTGAAGACCATCCTTTCGTTAAAAGCAGGGGAAAGTTCCTAAACTTTCGCCCCTGCCTTTACATTTAGTTGATTAAATTAGTTGTGCTACCGTAGCTAGATCGACAATATCGATTTTGCCATCGTTGTTCAGATCCATTAACTGATACTTAGCCCAATCCGCATCACTTGATTTCTTGCCGTATGCAGCGGCAATGATACCCAAGTCACCAATGTCCATCACGCCGTTAACGTTGAAGTCGGCTTTATTGTAAATTTGAGAAACATTGGCCAACTGGGCCGTTCCCCCAAGCGCATTAGATACTAAGATGCTTGTTAAGGAAATGGGATTCGCCGTCACGATGTTTGTTTTTACTTTCAATTGGATACTTAGCAAGTCAGCATCCGACTTGATTGCATTGGCTGCGCCTAAGCTTGCGAGCATAATCCGCACGATGCCGGGCTCGGTTTGCTCTTGTTTTATAACAGATAAGCCTGGTTTCAGGGGTTGCGCACCAACAAACTCGTATTCGGTAGGATCAAATTGAAGTGTCAGATCCTGTGCGTAAACTGCAGAATAAACACTACTTGTTACATTTTTCAAGCCGTATTTCAAGGAGAATGTTTCTCCCGCTGTTGCGGAAATTTTTCCAGTAAGCGTAGCGGTTGTCCCCACTGTGATGGAGTCTGTCAACGTGATGTTGTCCGAGGAGTTGCCGACAAGCACCTTGTAAATACCAGGGACAGTTTTCCATGCATCTGCGTTAGTGTCCCAAATGGACAACGGGTGGTTCGACGCGGTTGGGTCGATAGTGATCGCGACTTGCTTCTCCTCTCCGGGAGCGAGCCAAACCTTCTTAAAGCCTACTAGGCGCTTGGGAGGTTGGTTCGCGCTCTCAGGCAGACCCAGGTAGACCTGGGGCACTTCGGCACCCGCGACGGTTCCAGTATTTTTTACGAAGACCGACACTTGGAATGGCTTGGTCCCATCGTTGGACTTCTGCGAGACGGAGAGCTTAGAAATTTTGAAATTAGTGTAAGACAGCCCGTGGCCGAAAGCGAACAGCGGCTTGATGTTCTTCGCATCGTACCAGCGGTAGCCCATTTCCAGACCTTCGCTGTACGTCGCTGTCAACGGCAGGGGACCTGCTCCGTCGGGGTCAATCCCCGGCCACTGCGCAGGCGTAGCGTTTGCGGCTTCCCGCTCCTTGCTCGGAAACGTGATCGGTAGTTTGCCGGAGGGATTGTCGATCCCCAACAGCAGGTTGGCGACGATGTTGCCGTCCTCCTGACCTGGATACCAAGCCTCAAGGACCGCTGGCACCTTGTCGAGCCACGGAAGCAGCACCGGGCCCCCGTTCTTGAGGACGACGACGGTGTTCGGGTTGGCTGCAACCACAGCCGCGACCAGTGCGTCCTGGTCCACCCCGTCCGTAACCGGCAGCGCGAGCGATGAGCGGTCGACTCCCTCACGGGAGATATCGCCGACCATCACCACGGCGACATCAGAATTCGCGGCCAGCGCCGCTGCCTTCGCGATGTTGCTGGCGTTGTTGTAGGTGACCGAGGCATTGGAGCTCAGCGTGTGGAGCGCGTTGTTCAAGCCCTGCTCGGGCGTCACGGTATAGGGCGAGGTCACGACGATCGTAATCGAAGGTCCCTGCGAGTTGAACTTCGCCGAGCCGGCGAACGTCGGGGTCCCGATGAGTGCGACCGATTTGAGTGAGGCCGCCTTCAATGGCAGTGTGCTGTGGTCATTCTTCAATAGGACGCTACCCTGTTCCCCGATGGCTTGGATCCGCCGCCCGTTGGCTACGAAGTCGATAGGCCTCAGGCTGTTGATAGGATCGTCGAACTGCCCCAGCTGGAACATCACGGTGTACCGCCGGTCGAGCTGCTTGTCGATATCGGCGACAGTCAGCGCCCCCGTATCCAAAGCCTTGTGGATCAGCTCAGGAGTAAACCAGAGGGGACTGGCGAACTCGAGGTCGAGGCCTGCCTTGATGGCCGGTGCCGTGCTGTGTGTTGCCCCACGGTCGGACATGACATAGCCCTTGAATCCCAGGTCCTCGCGCAGCCAATCGGTGAGCAGTTCAGAGCTTTCGCAGGCGTACACACCGTTCAAGTGCGGGTAGGAACACATGACTGATGCGAGGTTGGCTTCTTGGATCGTCATTTCGAACGGCAGCAGGTATAGCTCGTGCATGGTTCGGTCGTCGACGATGGTGTCCATGGTCTGGCGGCTGGTCTCCTGCTCGTTGGCCGCAAAGTGCTTGGCCACGGACTGCACCCCGCTTGCCTGCACGGCGTTGACCTGGGCGACGGCCATGACTCCCGCGAGGTAGGGGTCTTCACCAAAGTACTCAAAATTGCGTCCGGCGTTCGGAACCCGGCCCAGGTTGATGCCTGGAGTGAGCAACACGTTGTGGCCGCTGGCACGGGTTTCCTCCCCAATGATGTCGCCCCATGCCGATGAGACGGCTGGGTCGAACGATGAGGCGACGGTCAGAGCACTGGTCAGACCCGTTGAAGTCGGTGCCACAGCGCAGTCACCACCGCCAAAGGGACCGTTGGTCATCCGGAGAGTGGGGATGGCCAGGCTGGGGATCCCTTCGACGTGGCGCCCTTGCGCGGAAAAATCGCAACCGGGGAGGTTGGTGTTCGCCACCGGCTTCATGGCAATCTGCTGAATCTTCTGATCCAGCGTCATCGCACCAATGAGAAGTCCGGAACGCACCTCGGGCGTGAGCGACGTGTTCATCCAGGGCATAGATGGACTTGTTGTCGCCGTGTCTGCAAAGGCGCTGCCGGCAAAGGTGAAGGTCAGCGACAAAATAAGTGAAGCCAAAGTAAGTTTTTTCGTATGAAAGATAGAAGCCAAACAGAATTCCTCCTAATGGTATACTAGTCTTCAAACAGCTTGGTATTTACGACTTACGCTCATTACACTTCTATGTCCCGAAACGGTTACGGCGCTCTGATGAGTGCACAACCATTATCCAGACCAACAGAATGTTTGTTAACTCCGATTCCGAAGTGCATCACCCCCTTCTAAATATTGTTGAAGAACTTTCTTTACAAGTTATCTTCCCACTCCTTTTGAATGCGCTTTCAATCAAGCTGAATCCAACCCATCCGAACTTTATATGAACTTCACGGATGGGTTAAACGACCTTCTTCCTCCAATAGTTAGGCAATTTTTAGCTATTTCTTAATTCCTTTGTCATATTCCACTTTCGCCTTTTCCATCGCGTTGGCCCAACCATCAAGAAAGGCTTCGGCTGTCATCGTTCCGGACATTACCTTTTGGAAATTAGGTTCTAATGTTTGAGCCAATATACTACTGTAGTCAGGTAAATAAGTCGGCACATCCAATACAACCGTATTTTTGTCAGCCATTACATTGGCACCGCCTTGAATGTGTTGGGATTTTTTAACATAGTCACTTTGTAACGCATCTACGTTAATAGGCATTTGACCGATTTTTTCATTCCAATAGGCTTGAGATTCACTGGAAAGAATAAATTTAAAGAATTCCCATGCTTCTGCCGGATGCTTGCTGTTTTTGAATATGCCATAACCATTTGCAGTTGGAGCCACGATGGTTTTGCCGTTGTCTGATTTCGGTAAAATGGTTGACGCGAATTTCCCCTCACCAAGCGATTGCAGATGGTTGTTGTAGGATCCGAAGTTATGCTGAACCATCGCTGCTGTTCCCGTATCAAACGTAGCTACCATTTCTTTATAGGCGTTCGTAATGTCGCTTGTAGGTGTAAACTTTTTATACATTCCTACATATTTCTTCAAGAACTCCACATTCTTTGGATCATTTACTGTAGCTTTGCCCTTGTCATTGAAGTAATGCTCCACACCAGAATAAGCATACATGACTGTAGTCAACTGATTAATACTTCCTGATCCCCCACGGATGGTGTATCCGAATTGATTCTTACTGGCATCTGTCAACTTCTCAGCATCTGTGAAAAAATCATTCCACGTCGTAGGCGGCTTTAGTCCCGCATTTTTGATTAAATCGGACCGGTACCAGAAGACATCTAAATACATGGTACTTGGAATTTGGTACAGCTTTTTATCAGGTACCAAAGTACGGTTGTAATCAACGAGACTTTTGGTGATTTTATCCTTCTCAGACCATTTATCGAAGAAAGGATCCAATGCTAGGAGTGTTCCTTTGGCCGCAAAGTCGGAGATCCAGATCCCAGTAACTCCGCCAATATCCGGTGTATCGTTTGAAGCGATTGCGACATCATACTTTTGTTTAGCCGAGGAGAATGGAATCCCAACATATTCAACCGTGATGTTCGGATTCTTCGTTTGAAAACGGGTTATAATTTCCTGTAAATAAGGCGTGCGATCTGGTCCGGCATTTTCATCCCAGAAGACGAGTTTCACATTCTCGGCTGGCTTTGCCGTAACAGCGGGCTTCGTAGTATCCTCAGGTTGGCTGCTAGCTGGACTGCTTGTACTGCTGCTCGTGCCTGTTCCGCAAGCGGACAATAGCACGGTAACACTGAGGGCACTTAAAGTAAGAACAGAACTCATTTTTCTAAACATGCTTTCAACATCTCCCTTTTCATCTAATCGTATATAGGCTAATTCCCAGTGGGAAATTAGTTCGAACTTAGCCTTTGACGGCTCCAGACCCCATACCCTGAACAAGATACTTCTGTACAAAACCGAATAAAATCACTGCTGGTACTAATGATATAAGACTTCCGGCAGCAAGAGCGCCATAATGGATATCGAACTCACCTTGCATATAGCGTAAACCGACTGGAAGCGTGAACAGTGCCGGTTTACTTATGAACATCAATGCGAACAAGAACTCGTTCCATGCACTAATGAATGTGAATACTGTGGTTGCGACGATACCAGGAAGAAGAATTGGAAATATCACAAGAAAAATCGCTTTCAGTCGGCTACAGCCGTCCACCATTGCAGCTTCCTCCAGCGCCTCCGGGATATTGCTGACGAACCCGCTCATAAGCAATGAATTGAAAGGAAGTTGGAACGTACTGTAGGTAATAATGAGCGCAAGTAGATTACTCGTCAGCCCCAATTGTTTGAATATCATAAATAACGGAATCAGTAGCATTGCACCAGGTACAAATTGCGTACATAGCAGCATAATCATGAAGGCACTCTTTCCTTTGAACTTAAATCGACTGATCGCGTACCCTACCAATACAGAACAGACAAGTACGATAATGACAGTCATTCCCGAGACGAATACACTATTTTTGAAAAAAACCGAAAACCCGACATTTTTCCAGGCAACTACATAATTTTCAAAAGTGACTCTCTCAGGCCAATAGCTGATAGGTAATTTGGTAATTTCCCCCTCCCGCTTGAGAGATGTCACGATGGCCCAATATAGTGGAAATAGAGTGAAAGCCATAGCCAAAAGGAGGGGCAGTCTCAATACGAACAATCGATCCAATTTTCTTAACATTTGTCTATTCCTCCCTGCCATAACGACTCAGTTTCAAGTAGCCCATTGCAAACACTAGCAGTATGATAAAACTGATTACCGTAAGGGCAGAGCCATATCCAAAATTTTGTGAGATAATCGCTTGATTGGCCACATACATCGTTAGCGTCGTAGTTGCGTTAGCCGGTCCTCCACCGGTCATCGTGTAAATTAAATCAACATTATTGAATTCCCAAACGGCTCTCAGCAAGGTGGAAAGAATAATCGAATTTTTCAAATAGGGAAGCGTAATATGGATGAATGACTTCCATCGTCCCGCACCATCTACCCTAGCTGATTCGTATAAATCTTGGGGGACCGTTTGTAAAGCCGCTAACATCGTGATCGTAAAGAACGGGATGCCTCTCCAGAGCTCCGTGAGTATCACAGCCGGGAATACCGTATTCAAGTCCGCCAGCCAAGCAAAGTTTTTTTCGATAAATCCGAATCTTACGAGTAGACTATTGATAAGCCCCATATGCTCATTAAAGAGCAGTGACCACATCGTTGAAGTAATGACCCCAGAGACCGCCCAAGGCATAATCGAGATCGATCGGAACAAACCGCGATAAGCAAAAGTCTGCGTTAAGAGAAGGGCAATCAGCAGTCCAAATATTAATTGAAATACAACTTCTATCGAAACCCACTTAAAAGAAATCAACAAACTGGAGTAAAACAATTCATCCTGACTAAAGATAGTCTTGAAATTATCCAAACCGATAAATCCGTTATAATAAGGCTTGGCTGGATTAAAATTTTGAAAACTGTAATAAAATACATTAGCCATCGGGTAAAATAAGAAGCTCATAATGAGTAGAACGGCTGGTGCAATCAACAAATAAGGCATCCAATGCGTTCGTGGGCGTTTCATTCGTTTTCGCTTTGGTCTGTTTGTCGGACTCGTCGACAGTTTGTCTGTGTAGATCGTGTTGGCACTCATTTGTTTCCTCTCTTCCTTCATGAATTACAGAATTACAGCGAATAAGGATCCCTATGACGGGCCTTAACTTACTCATTCGCTTCACTCCGTTTGGTTATAAATTAAATATAGAGATAATTGGTTACGCTTGGAATTCAATATCTTTTCAGCTCTTATCAATATCTTTTCATCCTAATAGTTCAATATTTTTAAAAATGAAAAGCACTATCCTATGATTCAGGAAGTGCTTTTTCTGGCTAATAAGTAAGCGTATATGGAATTAATTTGACGCATTCTTAAATTCTGACGGGGATACACCTGTATATTTTTTGAAACAGAGACTGAAATAATGCGGATTTCTAAAGCCTACCTTCTCAGCAACCTCATACGACTTCATATCATAAATTCGAAGAAGCTCCATAGCCTTTTTCATACGTAATTGATTAAGGAATTCACTGAAATTAATGTTTTTTTCCTTTTTGAAAATAATACTTAAATAGGTCGGACTGATGTGTACGACACTCGAAACGTCCTGTAAAGAAAGGCCCTCTTGCGCAAAATGCGTCTCCATATACGCCACAACCTGATGGATGACCTTCTTCATCTGATTATCGCGTTGATGATTGACGATGGACACGAATTGGATCACAAGTTGGCGAATACAAGCAAAAATTTCGTTGACCGTTTGCATCTGTTGCTGCTTCGTGTAGATCGAGTAAAACTCATCTAACTGTTTGGCATGTTCTTCTAATTCTTTGTACATCACCACGGTAATTTCAACTCCGATTAGACGTACTCTCGATAAGGAAATCGATTGGCTCTTGATAATGGACTGCTCCATCGTACTTAATATGGAAAGCGCCTCTCCCTCCAAGCCCAACTTGACCTTCAAAGCCAGTTCTTTCTCCAGTCCTTCAAATACGGCAGATTCACTATGAGGTGCGAGACCGATATCGGCAACCGTTAACACGCGGTTCGTCCCCAAAATATGACGGAACTCCAGAGAAGATCGGGCATCCTGATAAGAAAAAGCAATGTCTGCAGCCTGCTCATAATCAAAACCAATGCCTGCCGTCACCGTGGTTTTCAAAAATTTCTCTACATTGACACGGATGGTTTCTGCAATCTTATAAGCCTGGCGTTCCACGTCCTCATGCAAATCTTCAGCAAAAACAATGAGTACGATTTCATCGTCAATGGAATTAAAAACAATGCCTCGTCCCAAGCTAGCAAGCGTTTCTTCAGCAACGTTGATAACACAGTACTTGAGCACTTCTTTTCCAAAACGATTCTGGTAATCAGGGTAACTATAGTCATCCGCCTTCAGCAAAATGACAACAAAGCGGGCAGCATTAAGCTGAAGACCAAGGAAATCGATACCTGAATGAATTTCTGCCGGAGCCAGCTTTCCGTTAATTAGTTTGACCAAAAATTGCTGTCTCAACAGCGGTATTCCTTCAACGACCTTCTGTTTCATTTCAGACTCATATTCATGCTCTTTCATTGCACGTTTTGCCGTTTCAAGTAACTTTTCACTATCAACGGGCTTTAATAAATAGTCAAATACCTTAAGTTGTAACGCCCTTTTAGCAAACTCGAAATCATCGTAGCTCGTCAACATCAGAATTTTGGTTTCGGGATAGGCTTTAACTACCTGCTCAGTCAGTTCAAAACCATCGACAAATGGCATGCGTATATCGGTTATTATCAAGTGAGGTCTTTTCTCAGCTACGAGTTTCAAGCCCTCCTCACCATTCGCTGCAGAGCCCACCACTTCGAAGCCGTTAAACTGCCAATCAATGTTTTTACTTAAACCACGAGTAATAATCACTTCGTCATCAATAATTGCAACCTTATACATACAGGCCCCCCTAGCGTTTTATGTTAGCCATGTTATTGTGCATAAGCATCACGATAGCAAAACTTCCATTATCTGAATGTGACAACAACGATGGTTCCCGCTTCGGAACTACTCTCATACCTAAGTCCATACTTCATGCCATAATTCAACCGAAGTCGCTTATGCACATTATAAATACCGATACCAGTTCCATCCCCATCCTCACTCGTGCACATGTTCGACAAGAATCGGTTAATTTGTTCAAGTTTCTCAGTAGCCATACCCGCACCATTGTCCTCTATACGAATTACACAATCATCCTCTTGAATAAAACCTTTGATACGGATATGGCCCTTTGTACGACTATTCTTAATGCCATGGTAAATCGCATTTTCAATAAGTGGCTGCAAGGTCAACTTTACAATATTAAAATCAAGCATAGCCGGTTCCATATCTATTTCATAGGTAAAGCTGTCCCCGTAACGCAACTCTTGAATTGTAAAATAGTGATTGATATGCTCGATCTCCTGAGACACAGGAATAATCTCGCTGCCTTTACTAATCGATATACGAAAAAAATCGGAAAGCGAGGTTACCATCTGGCTTGCTTCTTTCTTTTCGTCCAGTTCAATCAGATGCTTAATAGAATACAGTGTGTTATACAGAAAATGCGGCCTGATTTGAAACTGTAGTGCTGCTAATTCCGCCCTCCGCTTTTTTTCCTGCTCTTTCTCTATCTGCAAAAGCAGCTGTTTGATCCTATGGATCATGTCCCTTATCCCTCTATTCAACACGCCAATCTCATTTCGCGACAGTTCCTTGAATTCGATGTCTAGGTTGCCTTCTTCGATCGTATTAATTTTTCGCGTGAGTCGAATGATCGGCTTCGTAATGATATTGGCCAGAAGGTTTGACAAGAAAATTGCAATCACAAATAAAATACACATTATCACTAAGATCAGGTATTTGATGTAGCTCACTTTATGGAGTAATTCATCCTTAGGTACAATCGCAGCTATTTTCCATTTGTTGATTCTTAATGTATCGTAAACAACAAGCATTTCATTCCCAAGTTCATTGGTAATTGTGATTTGTCCAGATGCTTGTGGGGTTTGCATGACTAACCGCTGCAATTCAGAATCCTTAATCTTATATTTTTTCGCAACATTTTTGTAGGAGATAATTCCGTCCTCGCTAATTAGGCTTAAATAGCCATTATTACTGATTGTTGGATTACTTAAAATCGTTTGAAAAAATGAATTTTTTATATTAAAAAGAATAATACCTTTACTATGCTCCACATCTTTACCCAGCAGATTATATAAGCTTACCACTTTCCCGCTATCATTCTGATTATGAGAAGTCCCAAAAGCATCAGTATGAAGGGTTTCCCAATGGATAACAGAAATCGGGTCGGTTGCTTGTCCAATCCTGTAAGGTTCAAGCGAAAATTTCACCTGTTCGGTCAGGTCATCTTTTCTGTAGAACGCTGGACGGTCATGGTTGTAATAGATCAGTATAGAATCGATCAAAGCTCGATCGGGAGAAGCTCTGTTTAATACTCTGTTCAATTGCAGATAATCTTCCGTTTGTAAGTTATATGCTGGATCTTCCGTACGCATCGAAATATCGGATAAGTCGGAATCACTAACGAGAATAGTCAGACTCGTCACCACATCTGTTAATTTATCGTTTAGAAATCTTTGGGTTTGAGAGACGGTATCGGAAATACTCGTAAATGCATTTTTTTGCAACTGACTGGAAGCAAGTAGGTAGGAAAATAAGCCAGTAGTAAATACGAATAACATAATAATTGGGATAATTATTACTAATATGGTCGATTTCAACGAACGATTCCGAATGAATGACAGGGTAACCCCTCCATAGTTTGATCAGATATTTGATTGGTGTGTAGGTTGTCTATAAAATGAATATATAGGGACATAGATAAATGAGGAATTCAATATTTTTTTAGCTTTAATCAATATCTTTTCAAGATTAATTTCACTTCGTCGCCTTTTCATGGAAATTTTTCTAATTTTTTAATCATACGATAAACTTTTCACTTAAACATTCAACAATTTTTGCAAATGCTGAATTATTTTTTCTGAAAATTGTCACCTATCAACTTACTACAATACGTTTTGCACGGATTATCAACGTTTACCGGGAAACTGAAAGAGGAACTGGAAGAAAGATGAGAAAAAAGCACCATCTATGGATGATGCTCCGATTGTTCCCTCAGATAACCTTTCTAACCTTGAGTTTTCAAACCATAAAACCTTTTTTCTTTAAAGCGTTTTAAATACGAAATCATCTCCATTTCATTTCCTTTGAAACCTAAAACAACCCTCTCCTATCAGATGTTCATATGTCATTCCTTCAAAACTTTCATAGAAACTTTGCTGGATGCTGGTAATGCAATCTCATCTGACAGTATACATCCCCCATGATCCGAGACTAAATGGACTTCCCGTACTCTTCCATTCTGCCAATCTACATCTACGGTAACTCCGCCATCTGTGATAACTGTCCTTTCTTTCACCAACCACAAACGAAAAAGCTGCCTCTTAGGTTTATTAGACCTTTTGAGACAGCATCTATTGGGGTTATACAGTCTGATTACCTGCGGACCGATTTTCCACTTGTAAATATCATGAATTTGGCAATTAAATTCGGCCGTTGCCATAGAGCAAGCAGCAAAAAGGTAAGTGCGCTTCCTATATACATATATATCATACCATGAGACAAATTCATTAATAAGTAGATCAGCATTGGGCCTAATGCTGAGCCAACATCAGCCGCAACCGAGTACACGGTCATCACGGTTACTACAGATGAATGCCGGGCGACATCGGATGCCATTGCGTCCATTAAAGTTGAAAGAGCCGTACTGTTCGCAAAGATGAATAAAATAATTCCACACCAGACATAGATCGGAAAATGCCATGGAACTAAGGCATATCCAATCGCAGATCCTATGAGTACCAGGATGAATATAGGTATTCGCCCTCTCGGTCCATCTGATCTATAACCAACCCATGTGGCAAGAAACGGTTCCCACGCCCATCGGGCCGCTTGTAGTAAGCCAGATAACATCGTGCTCGTAACAACGAACCCCATGAACATTAGCGGCTTTGAATAATTTGTATCAATTAACAAACTTACTGTTGCACTTAATATGGCTATCATCAAATTTACGATAAGACTAGTACTAATTATTTTCATTACAGGTTTTGTCCAGATCACCTGCTGCTTTATCCGTTTTTCTTGGACTTCGGCATCCTTACTATCGTTCACTTTCGTATTTGCAACGTAAATAGAAACAAATGGAATACCTGCGATAATCAACAAACCAAACGCGATGGAAACAGTTTGTATTCCGAAGAGTGGAACAAGTACGCCTCCGACGAGCATACCCACTAGACTGCCTAAACGAGATATGCCATTATATCGTCCCATGAGCAGGCCGCGATTCGATTTGTCCGAGTAGTTAATTACACTTAAATAGCCACCCATTCTAAGGAAGGACCATGCAATCCCCCATATACTGCGAAGAATGAGCCACATCAGAAATCCCTTAAAGACGCCATAACCAATCGTTGTAACCACTGCAAGTATAACAGCAAAGATAAGACCTTTACGCAATGATATCTTTCGGTAGAGTAAACCAATAAGCGGTGTCATTGGCAGTCTTACGAGTCGATTTATGGATAAGAGAACCCCTACCTCCCATAAGGCGTTCAGGCCGACTTCCTTCCAATAAATTGGAAGAACGATATAGAGCATCGAGTCTCCCAGAAGACAGAGTGCCGTAATGATGGAAATAATCACCACAGGACGCTGCGTATCTTTTTGTATCATAGACATTTGAACGTTCATACTCTCTCCTTAATGCTATACACGAACGATTCATTCCAGTAAAGGCTCACATATCACATTTCATGTAATAAGAATCTC
The DNA here is from genome assembly GCF_013141695.1 of Paenibacillus plantarum. Classification (GTDB taxonomy): domain Bacteria; phylum Bacillota; class Bacilli; order Paenibacillales; family NBRC-103111; genus Paenibacillus_E; species Paenibacillus_E plantarum. Next base: position 95,122 of record NZ_WHNY01000067.1, on the reverse strand, counting down.
TCCCAATCGTCATGTAAAAGCTTGAGATCATTATCAATTATTTGGATACAAATAATCATTAGAGCGTAGATCATTGAGTATCGCTGTAATGTGATTATATGCTGTTTCAAGCTTTTCTTCAATCGTTTTTGCTGTATTATCAAATACATTGATTTATTTAGCTGTTTAACGCTGTTATTTTCATGTATAAAAAACAAATAATACTGTAAATAGCTTGATGGTTAAGCTAATGATGATAAATAGAAGCGATCTATTAATAATAAGTGTCTTCCCCTTAATAAACAAAAAAAAACCGTTTACCGCGGTGAACACTGAGCCGAAGAAGAATGGGATGACGAGACATTGCAGCTTATCAATCCAACCCAGCATTTGACTTGACTAATTGGGATATAAATGAAATAATTTTTTATGAAAAATCGATACCTTTTAATTGGAGTGATTATATGGACATACTATCAATGCATAACGGGAAACACTGCGTTCCAGAATGGAAATGGCATGTTCCCGTCGGTTGTCATCCAGGGTTTACCTTGTGGAGTATTTGGGGCGGAGAAGGTCAAATCAGGCTAGGCAAGAACTCCTACAAATTAAGCATAGGCGATGTTTTTTTTATCAATTATCAGAACGAGGTCGACGCCTATCAAAGTGAACATACCAGTCTTGATGTACGTTACATAGATTTCACATTGCAAAATCCGGATATCTTGTGTGACTTGCCTGAGCATCGTCATTTTGATCAATATCATTTTGTACTTGAGCTTTTCAATCGCTTTCGTTTAGCAGAAGAGAGTAATAACATAATGCAAATGGAAGTATGGCTACAAGCTCTTATTACGGAATATCAACATGTAACGCCAACATTAACCGGAGCATATACAATAAAAATGAATGAGCTATGCCGTATGTTTCAACAACACCCGCAGCAGCAATATGATATGAGCGAACTTGCACAGAACTTTTCTCTTACGACAGATCATTTTATTCGCATTTTTAAACAGGAACGTGGTGTTACGCCCTACGCCTATCTGCAGAACTGCAGACTGGATACTGCCAAGACTCTGTTACGCATGTCTACTCTCAGTATCACGGACATTGCGAGCAGTTGCGGCTTTTCGGATATCTATAATTTTTCTCGTTTTTTTCAGTCAAAAACAGGAATGTCTCCAAGCAGATTTCGTAATTGAAATGCTTTTTCAGTCCATCATTCAAATTGGACGGGCGTGCCATTTTCAGCGCTCAAGTAAACCATATCTAACATTTGTGTGATTTTAAGTCCCTGTTGAGGCGTGCAAGGTACCTCTTCATCATTGACAATGGCATCCAAAAACGCTTGCCGAACATTCGGCATTTTTGAAATGATCTTATCATCTAAAGGAATGTCTTGGACTTCCCCACCGATTTCCAAAAACAATTTATTGCTCGCAGCATTCCCATCTCCAACTACTCTATGCAAGACCGCGCCACCCTTGGAGCCATAGATCCGTGTTGTAATCACCTCGTTCTCTCGGTTGCTGGCCCAGGATGCTTCCAATTCAAGCATAACCCCACCCTTCATACGAAACATAGCTACCCCCATGTCTTCAAGCTCGAAATTCTGAATGCCTTTGCGTGCAGCCTCGTCCTTGGAGACCTTGCAAAACGTGTTTCCTAGTACCCAATCCGGATCTGGATACCCGCAAAACCACATTGCACGGTCAAGCACATGGACGCCAAGATCAATAAGAGCTCCACCGCCGCATACTTCTTTTCCAGATGAAAGTGGATACCACCATGGCACCCCTCGTCTTCGTTGCCACAGCGTCCGCACATAATAGATATCGCCGAGCTTGCCTTCGTCGATCACGGATTTTAACGTTTGGCATTCGTGTAGAAAACGTTGATTGAAATTGATCATCAACTTCTTGTTGTGCTTTTGAGCGGCTTCAAGCATTTTTCTCGCCTCTGCCGCATTTCTCGCCATAGGCTTTTCACACAGCACATGTACGCCCGCTTCCATCGCCTGAATGGAAAGCCTCATATGCAAGAAATTAGGAACTGAGAGGCTAATCGCATCCAAATTTTCCTCTTTCAGCATCTTATCGAAATCCGTATATTTTTTTATAATGTTATACTTATAGCCTATCTCTTTCAATCTTGATTCATCAACGTCGCACAACACAATTTCTTTCACGGTGTCGCTGCTAGCGTAGTCTTTAACATGACTTGCTCCTACAGTTAATCCGACAACACCTACTTTAAGTTTTCTGTTACTCAATCTTATCCCCCCCGTTATTTTATTTCAGAAGCATAGATCACGATAATTCTTAAATCCTCTGGACCGTTGTTAATAAGACCGTGACTACCGGTTGCACGGCAGACGCTTATATCGCCGGCCGACATCTCGTATTGGTTACCATCAAGCTCCATGATTCCGTGTCCAGAAATGCAGTAATACCACTCTTCCATGGGAACATCGCTGTTATGTTGGTGATAGCCGAAGGTAGAACCTGGCGGGATTATATCATCATGAATGAATTTGATGTACTGCCTATCGCTCGATGCAACCGTTTTAATAATATCCTTTAATTGAAAAGGACCTGTGCCACCATGGCAATTTTGACGAGTCTCATACGCTTGTGACTTGTTTTCGATAAAATCTGTTTTTTTCATACATTAAAACTCCTTTTCATACATGAGTTGTGTTAAACATTTTGATAAATTAATCATAGGCTTGACAAACTCGAATGTAAATGTTAAAAGGCGATATGTTTTATGAAAAATCGATATATCGTATTCTGGTGCTATCAAGTCTCGCCAAAAATATTAAATTGTTTTACTCCTAACATGGGGCCTTCCAAGATCGTCACAATTTCCGAATATCAATCGACTAAAATTGTAGGCACCGTTATTCCAAACATGGAAATCATGAAAACCATCCTTAATCAGAATTTGAAAAAAATGATGAAGATGATTCTCCGATTGATGCATAAGCCCATCTATAGATTTTATATAGCTGCCAATTGCTACTCCGTCCGCATCGCCGCAGGTAGTATATAGCAAATGAAGATTATATTCGCAAGACGTAAGACTGACTCCAAGCGTTGTACCATCACTCGATGTAGGAGCGTTTGAAAAAGCACCGACATAAGCGAATAAATCTATCATGCCTGGCGCGAGTACAGTCTTATCCAACCCGTTGTTCCAGGGACTCTCTGTGCCTGTGATTCGCGTCGAATCATGCCGATAACCACCGAGGATCAGATTCAGGGCTTGCATTCCCCCCATCGAAAGCCCAGCGATCGCTCTTCGAGTGCGGCTATATAGAATTCCCTCACGGGAGGTGTCTGTTATATCTGCGAAGGTATTGTAATTGGATTCTATAAATGGAATCAGATCGTATCTCAGCTCATAATCAAAGTAATAGAATCCCAGCATATTAGTTCCTTCGGTATTAAATGAGCTATCTGTCCAGTCGTACGCGCTTCTTCCGTTGGGAAATACGACGATTAGTGGATCCATTTCGCCGCTCACAATAAGATTATCCAATAGATTGCAAATGATAAATCGCCCGTCAGACTTACCGTTACTGCTAAACCATTCATCTTGATCCCCACCGACGCCATGAAGCAAATACAATACATTATATCTAACTGTGGAGTCGGTTGGGTCATATCCCGCAGGCAAGTAGACGTTGCATTTCTTCAATATGGCATCTCCCGCAATGGTTTCTCTTCCTGCTTCACCGGGGTCGATGCTCCTATCTGTTACAAACTGTCGAGACAAATCAATATAGTTGCCTACCTTATAGGTAACTTCCTGAACCGTACCTTGAAGCTCATCATTAACTGACTTAAAATATTCGGCAGGCCCTGCCGTCACGTTCTTACTTCTCATGGATCATTATTCTCCTTTCGGATATTTTTTTACAGTTAGCCCCATTCTTCACTAAAAGCCCTAAAACAAAGCAGCCGCACATGTCATCCATGTGCGGACAGCCTTCCTTATTCATTCTGGTAATGTTAATGTACCTTTTGAGCTTCCATAATCCTAATGATGATAACCGCTGCTTCTGCACGGGTGCTGAAAGCCTTCGGCTTCAGCGTACCGTCTTCGTAGCCGTTCAGCACACCTTTAGCGTTCAAAGCCGCAAGCGGCCCTACTGCCCAGGAGGACACGTCTCCACTATCCTTATAGTCCAAGTCGCTGTTGGCAGGTGCCAACTGTGCGGCACGTGCAAGGATTACGGCCATTTGTTCCCGGGTGATGTTGTCATCCGGGCCGAAGGTTCCATCCTCAAAGCCGACTACGATGCCCAGTGAGGATGCTTTTGCAATGGCTTCCTTCGCCCAATGGCTGCCGGTATCAGCGAAATCGGTTGAGCCTACAGCGTTCAGATGAAGAGCTCTGACAATCATGGATACGAACTCGGCTCTTGTTACGGTTGAATCAGGCTGGAATGTGCCGTCTTGATAGCCATCGATTACTCCTGATTTTACAAGTTCTTGGATACCTGCTTCCGCCCAGTGTCCTCTAATATCGGTCAAGGCTGGAAGTTCAACAGATGCGGACTTTTCTGCCGCCAATACGGCAAACTTAGTGAAATGCGTCACACTGCCGGAAACGGTGCCTTTCAACAGGTCGATCTTAATATCGTCCAGCTTGACCCATTTGCCGGTTTCTTCGTTGTACCAGTACAATGCCAGTTCATGCTTATCATCCAACATGTTGGTGTTGAACGGAAGGGTGATCGTGACTGGTTTCTGGAACGTTCCTGCTACGTCCTTGATAATCTCGTACACATCTCCAGCCAGCTTCAAATCCGGATCCGGTTTCAACTGTGAAGTGTCCCCCAGGATTTTAATGCTCACGTATATGTCACTGCCTATTGCTCCTGCCGGCAAGTCAACTGCCGCCCCATTCTTCTCTACCTTGCCTCCTGTATTTATTTGCACCTTAACTGACCCTTCCAGTACTGGAGGTGAGACAGAGGAAGAGGAAGTCTGCGAGTTCGACGGGTCGGAAGGCTGCGCTTGCTCAAGCTTCATAACGCCGAATCTCGAAGTATTCTGATAGGATTGCCCTGTTGGATCGCTCCAAGAAAATACGCTGTCACGGCTTCCTCCGTCCTGATCATTGTTAACCTGGAAGTCAAATCCTATCACGGTTCCAGCTTGTGGAGTAATCGTATCCAGCGCTATAGCCGCTTCTACAACGTAACCTCCATCAATAATTTTGGTAGCCGATGTATAGTTATTCTGGGTTGCATGGCCGCCGACGGTCTTTACATTTTTGAAATTGATTCGGTATTGACCATCGTCACCTTGGTAACTGTCCGTTTTTCCGTTGTTCTGATCAACGAAAATCTCCATCGAATCCTGCTCCCATGCGTTGGCATTGGCATCGCTCAAATTGCTGTCTAACACAACGGCATAGACATAGAGGTTATGCTCATCCCACATGGCACGCAATTGAGCTTTGGCGACTGCATTATTATGCTGCTCTACCATCACATCAGTCGTATTAACCGGTGCGTTCGCCCACTTGCTGTCCATTTCGCCATCGATTGCAGGAGTTCCGTAAGAAGCACTTGCCACTTTTACCGCATCGATATAAGTCAAGATCCCGTAACCAAGCACGTCGTTGTCCTGCGTGTTCCGTGGATCACTCCAGGATACGATGACGCCATTGCTCCCATGCTCCGTACCGTCATTAATCCCCTTATCGGTGGCTCTTACGTCAAACTTCACTCCCTTGCCTAATGTGCCTGCCATCGGGATTGATGCTTGCAACACATAACCGTCGGTTCCTTCTGTCATTCGAGCATCATTTCGTGCGAATGTATATTTCTTAATGCCATTGTCATCCACGAAGAGTTCTATGAGATCCGTCGCGGATTTGGTCATGTCTTTGACCGCTACGCGAGCATACATATTTTGTTCATCCCACAAGGTTTTCACTTCAGCCTGAAGGGTACCCAATTGTTGCGTTTTCAATGCCGGAACCGTGTTCCAAACCGGATCCGAAGCATTAGCCGGTGTACCTTTCGCTGTATTTGCTGTCTGCGCGGTTATTGGAAGATGGGATGGCGTCAACGTCTTGACTGCTTCAATCATTCCCCAATAAGCATATTTGGCTTGATACTGCACATCGAATGGGAAAGGAGCATCTTTACGGGTTGCACCTTGGTTATCAAGCCAGGTATGATCATCTGCAATCCCCCATATCGTAACATTGCTAATCCATCCGTCAGGATTATAGGCCTGCGTGTTCGAGGCAGCATGTTTGCCCTCATTGTCCAGTCGAACAAACTCTTGGAACAATTGCTTATAACGGTAGCCTTGTTTCACAAGGCTGGGCTCATCATAGCTGGTGGAGTTGTTGTCGGTATAAACCGAAACGTCAAGCTCCGTTATTTGATTGTCGAATCCGGCTTCTCCAAATTTCCGTATGGAATCAGAAATTTGCTCGATCGAGGGGCCGCCAATGCTGATGTGCGTTTGATGACCCACGCCGTCAATCGGAACTCCCTCGCCTTTCAGCTTTGTCACCAAATTGAACAAAAAGTCGCGTTTGGCCGGATCCTGCGTACTGTAATCGTTGATATACAGTTTAGCGTCTGGCAACTCTTGACGAGAAACCCTAAAGGCTGTACGGATGAAATCCAATCCAGTCAGCGTATACCACTCGCTCTTCCGCATGCCATCCGGCTGTCCTGGATCAATAACTTCGTTGACCACGTCGACGGCATTGATCGGCACTTCCATGGAACTATAGTGGCGCGCCACCGTTTGGATATATGTTGTCAGACGGTCAAGCACCAACTGTTTATTCTCCGGTGTAGCTGCAAGCGGCTGGCCCTGCGCATCCTTAAACATCCATTCCGCAGCCTGCGAATGCCAAGCAAGGGTATGCAACCGGAAATTCATCGTGTGATTCTTGGCATATTGTGCGATCTTATCTGCTTCCGTCCAGTTCCATTGCCCTTCTGTCGGTTCCAGAGACCCCGGCTTTGTAGCATTCTCAGCTACGAGGGAGCTATAGTGATAATCCAGAAGCGTGTGGACATCGGAAGTAAGCTGATCTCCTGTTACGGCAGCACCGACTTTGAAGTTGTCCGCATAGATGTCCTTCAAAGGATCAATATCCGTTTGAATCGGCTTCGGCCCGGATACTTGACCCACATAGGACAAATCGAAATCGTCCATATAGAAGGATCTTGCATCTTCATACTTGTTGGCTACTTCCACGTATGCATTCATTACGGTCGGAGTGGCAGCAACTGTAAACGCCCCCGTCAAATGTACCCATTGATCAGAAGTTACCGTTGCGTTAGACGAAACATTCGTATATGTACTATCACCACTCTGTACAGAGAGCCGCAATACAGTGGGGGATTGTCCTGGAGCCATTTTTACCCAAGTAGATAAATTGTACTTGTAGCCCTTGGACATCTTGCCAAGGACGTTCAGCAAAGGCCCGTCATATTGCTCTGATACCGTGGTCAGCAAGCTCTTGGAGCCGGCTGTAGTGTGATTGTCTGCCGTCGATATCTCGATATTGCCGGAGCCGTTTCTGCGCACCCAATTTCCTTGCCCATCCTCAAAGGTAGATTGGATGCCAGTTTGGTCAACCGCTCCCGGATCAATCGGTGCAGTCGGCGTGACATCTGTTAGCTGCACTTCATCGATATAGAGGTCCTCCGTAGTCGTAGAAGCTGAATCCGACTCTACCCATATTTTAAACCCCTTCGTATCTCCCGGCAGCTCGTATCCTTTCAGTTCAAAAGTGCTCCAATCGGTGGAACTAACCGATGTATTTCCCACCAGCCAAGGATATTTGTTGGTCAGCGAGGCGGCATCGACATTGGAAGCGATATGAAAATTATCGGTTCCTGCACCCACTTTAAGCTTCAGTGACAAATCGTACGTATGGCCGGCTTGCGTGTACGAAGTCAAATCCAAGAGCGGGCTGCTATTACTTGCAGCACGGTTCGTCATCGCCAAGGATTTGGAGCCATCGGAGGCCGTTGCCGAAGTCACGGCAATGGTACCGTCTCCCATCCAAGATACCTTAACCCAACCGCCAGTTTGATCGTCTTCAAAGCTTTGGGACAAAACGACCGTATTACCGGCAGCCGATGCCATCAGAGGCATTAATAGTTGTGGGGCGATCATCCCGAACAGCAGCACAATTGCCATCCATACATGAAGTTGTTTTCTCACTAGCATTCTCATCCTCCTCTTTCTGCAATCGCTTACAATTTTATTCCAATTTCATTCTACAACTTAGGTAATTGGCTTCACATACTCAAAATAAAGAATAATCCCCCCTCAATTATGTCAATTTGCCTACCCGATTACACGCCAAAATGCTTGCTTAGGCTGGAGATCCCCATCGAATAGAAACGGCCAATTCTTTCTGCCGCGAACAGGGAAGTTGTCCAACCACGTATAGTTGTCAGCCGCTCCCCAGAACGTTACCGACGTAATGACTTTTCGATATTCTTTAAATAGCCTGAAGATATCCTCGTACCGCTGATCCTGAAGCTCCACCATTTGTTCAGTGGGTACCAACAGATCGGTCCGCCTGTCCTCAAATTGAAACATGGAGAGATCTAACTCGGTGATGTGAAGCTCCAGATCGAGAGATGCGTAAAGCTCGATCGCTTGCCGTATTTCATCCAAGGAGGGACCATAGATATTCCAATGCCCCTGCATGCCGATTCCGTGGATAGGAACCCCCTTTTCCTTCAATGAACGGACGAGATGATAAATCTTATCCCGTTTGACAGGCTCTGTCTCGTTGTAGTCATTGTAGAATAAAAGTGCATTCGGATCGGCTTCATGTGCTGCCTCGAAAGCATGACGAATATAATCCTCACCCAGGATCTCCAACCATTTGGTATTACGCATAACCAGGTCCGCCTTATCTTCTATCGCCTCATTGACGACATCCCACGCATACACCTTGCCCTTATAACGACCAGCTACCGTACGGATATGCTCCTGCATCCGCAAGAGAACCATTTCTTTGCTGGCTACACCGCCAGAAGGCCCTTCGAATATCCAATCGGAGGTTTGATTGTGCCAGACCATCGTATGCCCCCGAACGGCAATCCCGTTCTGCATGGCGAAATCCATGATTTCATCCGCAGCCTCGAATGTGTACCGCTCTTCCTCTGGATGGATCTCCTCGAACTTCATCTGGTTCTCCGCTGTAATGCTGTTATAATGCTGGGCGATGAAGTTTCCTTCGGATCGGATGGTCTTCGTGCTAACAGCAGCCCCAATTCTGAATATGCCCTGATAAGCCTCGTATAAGTTCGGTACCTTGTTGTTCATAGATTGATAAACCTCCTCATCATCCCCTGTTTAAACAGGTCTTCTATGTTATATGATATAGAATCTGACTACACTTACCATTCACAGATTAAAGAACTCTCCCCCATTTTCTTAAAATTTTTCAAGATTGTGTGCGATTTTTAGTCGCGCTCATGAGAAAAACTTCTATCGAAGCACTTCGAGGATGAGCGACCGCGTTTAAAAGGTAGTTTTTATCGCCAATAAGAATTTGTTCTTCCGAGTACCGGAAACTTATAAATTCTTATGTGGTAGCAAATAGACGTGTATCTCTTAGAAAAGAGATACACGTCCTTCATTTGACACCCTTTATGCTTTGCTTAACTGTCTAAACACACCGGGCTTGTCAGACACACGTTTCTCAAACTCTTTGAGGAAATGATGATAGTGCACGTATCCGATCTGCTCTGCAATGAGACGAATCGTCTCATCCGTTTCGCATAGCATACGCTTCGCCGCGTTAATACGCAGGTCATGAATATACTCAATGATGCCTACACCGTTCCGCTTCATAAACGCTTGACCTAAGTATACGGGGTTCATGAAGAACCGTTCTCCGATGTCTTTAATCGTCAGCGTTTCCCGGTAATGCTCTTGGATAAAACGCTCAATAACTCGAAGGGGGTGACCGGAGAACTTTTCTTTATGCTGCTTCAGCTGGCTCATATACTGCTGCACATACGCCTGCAGGGACTCCTCCACTTCCTGTAGGGAACGATGCTCCCTTCTCAAAAAATCGCGAACACGAGGCAGCGCCTCCGAGTCAATACCCATCTCCCGCATGACAGCAGCGCTTTTCAAAACAATGCGTATGACCAGCAAATGAACGACTTCCCGAGCCGTTTTGTTAGCTGACAGTATCCCAAACATTTGCTTAATCAGGTCCTCAACCCGCTTATCCTGAAGCGCCTCAAGGGCACTTTGAATGTCATCTACGATAGAAACAGCATGAAGATCATAGCTGATTTGCTTGTGATGAATCTTATCGTAATCGAGTGGACCACCAGATACATGAAAGAAATGATGCACGGATGTCTCTAGAGCACCTGCATACGACTCTTCTATATGACGGAGGGATTCCACCCGTGGTCCTATCGAGAGACAGCATTCGATACCTTGCTCATGTAGATCTTCGTATACCTGCCCAGCCCATTCCTCCATCTCAGGGAATGACTCCATAACAAGGCCGTCCTGGCTCCCAAACAAGTCGATTGCATGAGCTTTTCGGGAGTGTAAGTATCGTGCATCCAGCTCCTGTTTTGTGCCGCTAAGCCATTCTACATGAATGTACCTCCAGCCCTGATCTCCTTGTGCCAAGGGATCTAGTATGTCCCCAACGTTTCCGTCTGTTGCCGAAATTTCCCCCCGAAGCATTTGAGCAAGCAGAGTAGGAACTAGACGGTCGGTAACTAGGTCATGGCGTAGCCTTTGCTGTTCTCTCTGCTGCAGCTCTTCCATAACAGATTGAATAACAGCCTCCCATTCCCTGTCCAAAGCCGGTTTAAGCAAATAATGCTTTACCCCATACCTTAGGGCGGATCGCGCATATTCGAAATCATTATAGCCGCTTAAAATGATGAATACGGGATCGTTGCCTGCCTTTTGCACCCGATCGATTAATTCTAATCCGTCAATGACCGGCATCCGAATATCCGTCACAACGAGATCAGGCTTACAGGCTTCTATGCAGGCTAAAGCTTCTTCGCCGTTCTCGCACATGTGTACGATTTCAAAGCCAAGCTCTTCCCATTCGACCATGAGCTTGATACCTTCCAAAGCGAAAGGCTCATCATCCACGAAGATAACCTTATACATGTCCGATCGTCTCCTCCTGTTTCCTAATAAGACTCAAAGGAATCTGTATAGTAACGCTCGTTTTCTCGAAGGGAATGCTTTCAATTTGGAACAATGAGCGTTCCGCATAAAACAGATTTAAACGTCGGTACACATTGCGAAGTCCGATGTTCTTGCCGTTGTCTTCTCCTTTATACAGACTCTGAACAATTTCATCCAGTTTCGTGCTGTTCATACCGATTCCGTTATCTTCAACTTTCATGAGCATGTTCATCCCAGCTCTTTCAACAGATATCCGAATTCTGCGATTCCCTTTCACCGATTGAAGCCCATGCTTGCAAGAGTTCTCCACGAGCGATTGAATACTCATCTTCGGGATGCGATACGATAGAACAGAGTCGTCAATGGACAACTCATAGTGAAACCGATCTTGGAATCTGAACTTCTCGATCTGGAGGTACATGTCAGTGAAGCTTAGCTCTTCTTCTACTGTCACCAAATCCTCCTTCCAGCTTAGCAGTCTTCTCAAAATCTGGGACAAGTTTTGAATAATTTCTATCACATGCTCATAACGATATTTCTTGCATACAACAAGAATCGCATTTAACGTATTGAACAGAAAATGAGGATCTACTTGGCTCTGCAAATAATTCAGCTCGGCCTGTACGCGTTCTAACTCCAAATCTTTTTTCTGAATTTCGAGTTTGTACACATCGTTAATTAAATTACGAATTTTCTCCGTCATCAAATTAAAGCTGCGAAGAAGATGACCGATCTCATCTTTTCCTTCATACAACGTAATGGGTTCGAACCTCTCGTTTTTCACCAGCTGCATATGTTTGGAGAGCTTTCTTACCCGGAAATTGAAAGAATGCATAATAATGTAAATCAATATTGTCGGAATGATCGTACTAATGAGCGTCAGCCAGATAAAGAAATGGATAACCCCTCTTCTCTCTTCCGCAATTCGACTTCCCTCTGGAATTCCTACCAGCCGCCAGTTAAGCATATAACTAGCGTTACTGAGAGGATTGACAAAACTCTTCTCAGGTAAGCCTGTCAGCTGAGAAACCTTTGACACAGGCAGGGTCGGGAGCAAAGGGTCACTTCCCTTAAACGCACCTGCTGATTCAAGAACAAGTCGATTTTCTTCATCCACGAGCTTGATTAACAAGTAATTACGCTCTTTGTCAAACAGCTCTAGCAGCTTATCCATTCGAATATCGATACGCAAATATTTAGAGAATTTCATGAGGTCTGGGAAATTGTCCAGCTTCCGAATAATGCTGACATATACCAATTTTTCCTCGGGATTCATGGGATTCGTATCCAAATAAGAGGTCACTGTCACCTTATCTTTATTTTCGTTCATCTTCTGATACCATTCACTCTTCAGATCATTAGGCTTAAACATAAAGTAGCTTCCACCATTGGATAGCGTTGGGTTCGATGTGTATACGCCAATCCAAGAGATATAGGGATAAATATTCGGATACTGCCCCAATTTGTCTCGGAGGTAACTGTCGTATTCTTCGTAATAAGCAACATTATCCGAGTACGTAAATTCTAGCATCTCATTAAATACACGATCAGCGGAAACAGCGTTGCCAATCACAACGCCTGAGTTCACCATTTGCATGATTTCATTTCCGACCCTATCCAGAGAAATCCGCAAGTTATCCATCTCTCTACGTTCTGTATTTTTGCTATCCTGTAAGAAAAACAAGCTGTTTATACACAATATTGGCAGCAAGACACACATCAAGTAAATGATCAGAAACTTGAACTTCAGGGGAATATCATTAACAATACGCAACAGTTTCCATTTCCGGCTCATATTTGCTCTCCTTGTCAGTCATAGGTTAACCCTTCTTGTAGGCAGAGGGTAACAGGCCAGTAAGTGCCTTGAACTTGGTTACGAACTGTTCGGAATCCGAGTAACCGACACGATCAGCGACATCGGATATTTTTAGTTCTTCTCGGCGAAGTAACTTCTTGGCCTCGTCGATTCGTACGACATGTAAATACTCATTGAAGGTGAGGCCAACTTGCTTCTTAAACCTCTGGCCAAAATACGCAGCATTCAGGCTAAAATGCTCTGCAACAACCTGCAGTTGCAGCTTTTCCTTATAGTGCGATTTGATATAGTCTCCTGCTGCGGATACGATTTCATCTTGCCCTACGCCTTTTTTCTGACCGATCCACTCTACAGCTTGCAGAATCTCTTGTGTTACTTTGCGCTCCAAGAGGCCAACATCCATTGGAACAGTGGGAACATACCAATTTGAAGTCCAATTAGGATCACCGCCAAATTGGGTAACTAACTTAAGAATTTCAAGCTTAATGTTATCTAAATAAGCACTAACCCAAGATTCAGATACGGACTGCCTCGAAAAAGCGATGAATAACTGGTGTACATGGGCTCGCACAGTATCTGGACACCCACTCCCTACGGCATCTAGGATGGATTCCGTCATACCAAATGCAGGAAGCGTCTCCGCTGACCACTCTCCTTGATAGATGTAAATCCCTTCCGCTCCAGAAGGGAACTTGCACATTTCGGCAATGAGCCCCTCACGAAATGCTTCTTTTAACGCATGCGGTCCCTTATGTTCACTGCTAATCGAAAAGGAGATCGCTGTGCCCCAGTCCTGTCTAACACTGGTCATGATCTCTGTTAAGATTGCAGTAGAAAGTTCGCGTTCCTGGGGTCCTCTGACCAGTAAAAATCCATGGCGTTCTTTCCCTACGCCAAATGGAAGCATCCTTACTTGCATAAGCTTCATCTTATCTGCAATAATCTGCTTCAGGTCCGATTGATTTTGGGCTTGAATGTTAGGTTCAAGTAAAATACAGCGAAAGCTCGAATGTTCATGAATATCCAACAAAGCGCTCGCCTGCTCGATCCATTTCTGCCTATTTTCTCCCTGTAACAACTTTGAAATCGTTTCCAATCGTAAGCAATCCAAAGCAACGTTTTCGAACTGGCTAGCAGCTATACGCTCTCGAATCGTAACCGCAACCGCTTCCACTGCAGCTATAAGCTCATCTTCAATCAACGGTTTCATCAAATAGTTGGCGACACCATGCCGCATCGCTGTTTTGGCATATTCGAAATCCGCATACCCACTTAGAATGATAAATTTCATTTCAGGATGGAGGCTCGACGCTTGTTCAATCAATTCCAAGCCATCTATTACAGGCATTCGAACATCCGTCAGCACCAAATGAGGCAGGGCCGACGCCATCAAAGCTAATGCGTCTTCCCCGTCTAAAGCTTCCCCGCACACGACAAAGCCTAGTTTGTTCCAATCAATCATCGTCCGCAGTCCCTCTAGCATGTAAGGCTCGTCATCGGCAAACATAACCCTTAACATAGGAATCACCTCACTTCAGAAAGTCGATATGAACTATTATATAGGATAAGATGAGTTTGTATAAAGCAAAAACCGTCCCAGCACCGAGCTGAAACGGGAAATGATTATGATCATCGCTTGCTAAGTCTTATTCTTTGACACTTCCAAGGTTCATACCGACGATAAAATATCTTTGCAGAAAAGGATACACGAACAGAATCGGAACCGCCGCCACAATTGTAATTGCCGCACGTATGGAAGCAGGCGTAACCATAGCCTTCGTTTGATTCGTGTTTGCACCCGCTAGAAGACCTGGATCATTGTTGCTGTTCATCGTAGATCCAAGGAGCTTCATCATTTCGTACTGAAGTGTACTCAGTTTCAAATCAGAAGAGGCATACAGGAAGGTGTCGAACCAGGAATTCCAAGATCCAACGGCAATGAACAAGGCAATGGTCGCTAGGACAGGCGTACACAACGGGAGAATAATTCGTACAAAAATGGTGAAATCACCTGCTCCATCCATCTTTGCAGACTCAACCAAGCCTGATGGAAGCGTACGAATGTACGTCCGAATGACGATAAGATTAAACGCACTTACCATCCCTGGGAAAACGTATACCCAGAAATTGTTCAACAGTCCCAAACTTTTAATCAGAAAGTAATTAGGAATTAGCCCTGCATTGAAATACATCGTCAACACAAATATTACACCTATTATTTTACGGAAAATATATTGGGGCTGCGCCAGCGTATATGCCAGCATGGAGGTGAGAAACACACCCAATACGGTTGTTGTCAGTGTGCGAGCCACTGAAATCCAAGCCGCATGATAGATCGTACCGGAAATGAAAATCGCCTTATAATTTTGCAATGACCAGGATCTCGGCCATAAATAAATGCCCCCACGAAGCGCATCATTTCCTTCATTAAATGAAATCGTTAAGGTGTGAAGGAAAGGATAAAGCGTAACTATAGCTAGAAGGAGCATGAAGATGCCATTAATCGTATGGAACAAAATGGGCTCAATTCGAGCTCTGCTGACAGTTGTTGTCCCCATCGTCATTTCTCCTTTATATCAACCGCTCTTCACCAAGACGCTTGGCGGTAGAATTTGCAATTAGAATAAGGACTATGCTTACAACCGTTTTGAAAATGCCTGCCGCAGTTGCCAGCGAATAATTACCTAGCGCAATACCGTACTTAAGAACGAATATATCAATCGTTTGTGACCAGTCTACGACTAACCCGTTGCCGAGCAGGTACTGAATCTCAAAGCCTGCATCTAGGATATGCCCAATGTTCATAATTAATAGAATAATAAAAGTCGACTTGATCCCGGGCAGTGTGACGTACAGGATCTTTTGGTAGCGGTTTGCACCGTCGATCCCGGCAGACTCATACAGCGATGGATCAATCGAAGTGATTGCTGCGAGGTAAATGATGGTATTCCATCCCACCTCTTTCCACACATTAGACAAGCCCACAATTCCCCAAAAATATTTACCTTCGCTAAGCCACATCACGGGTTCCTTGATGATGTGCAACTTCATCAACAGTTGATTCACGATACCATCATCAATCGATAACGAAGTCGCTACGATACCCGCAGCAATAATCCATGACAGAAAGTGAGGCAGATAGGATATCGTTTGGATAGACCGCTTCCAGAAACGAACTTTGATCTCATTCAGTAATAGAGCTAATAATATGGCTGTTGCAAAACCTAAAACCAAATTGATTATACTCATAGCCAGTGTGTTGCGAAGCACCGTCAAGAACGTATCATCTTGAAACAGAAATTTAAAATGCTTCAGCCCCACCCACTGCTGTTTGGAAAATTTTAAAGCAGGGCGATAATTCTGGAACGCCATCAACCAGCCCCAAATCGGTACATAATTGAAGATCATAATATATATCACGATGGGAAAAGACATCATAATTAACTGCTTCTGGTTTTTTATCGTCTTCCAGCTTAAACCGACGCCGATTTCCGGATCAATTCTTTGCTTTTTCTTTAATTTTTTGGGCAGTATGGTCTCGGCCATCGACATTTCCTCCTAGGAAGTAAAGCGGAGAAGACCTGAGTCTCCCCCACTCCACTACATGTTCTATCCCTTTATTTACTACTCCAGTTCTTTATACGCCAGCTGATTTGATCATTGATACGATCTTCGTAGGCTTTGAAGTTGCTTTTGGAAATTTGATCCACATAATCTTTCCATACACCTTCGAAGTCATCTGGTTTGGCCAAAATAGCTTTCGGCAAATATTTGACAGCAAGGTCGTTCATCTTCGTATTGGCCACTTTTGCAGGTGAACCATCTACCAAATCAATACTCCACGCTGGGTAATATACGGGATTCTCATCTGGTGTTTTGAAGAACTCCGCCCAGGTCTTATGGTTGTAAGCTTTCAATACTTCTTGATCCTGCGGCTTCAAGCTGTCATAGAATTCTTGCGGCTGTGTTCCTGGATCTGTCGCATTCCCGTCACTATAGGTCCCTTGCATTTTAGGTAAATTAGCGAAGAACGCTTCCGCTTTATTGCCAAGCTTCCATGTATTATCGTCCGCTTTAGCACGTTGTTCAGGGGTACGAGCGAACTTGCCATCCTTCACCAAATAGTCATCGCCTTGAATACCCCATTGGAGTGTCTTCTGCCAATCTTCGGTCATTAGTGAATCCAGGAATTTAATAATTTGAACCGGATCCTTGGCTTTCGTCGAAATCCCGTATCCACGGTTGATGTTTAATACAGGACGGTCACGGTAGTACTCTTTGGCGCCTGGATATACGAGAGGGAACCCGACATAGGTACTGCCAATTTTATTTTGTGAAATCAACGAGCGTTCGCCATCACCGAAATTCCAGTGTTGGTCAAACATCCCAATGACACGACCGCTCGCAATTTTCGCCAAGTACTGATCATAGTTCTGCACCAGAGCTTCCCTATCCATTAAGCCTTGCGCATTAATCTCGTTCAGCTTTTTGTAATATGTCTTGGCGATGTCCTTGTCTGCAAAGATTTGCGCCTTCCCATTCTCGACGATAACCCCGCCGTCATTAGGATGTCCAGCTAAATGCTCTGGCGGATTAAGCAGCGGGAAGTTTCTCCAATCGAAGTTCAACGTCTCGAAGCCGATCATATCTGGATGTTTCGCTTTGTATTTGGCAATGATATCGAAATATTCATCCAACGTTTTAGGTGTTGGATAACCCATTTCTTTCAGGACATCCTTTTGAAGATAAAAGCCTGGTCCTTCGTAAGCGGTTTCGTTAAATTGACCACTGAACACATTGTAATTCGGTAGTACATATAAATGGCCGCTCGCAGGATCCTTCATTTGATTCCATACGTTCGCATAGTGCTTCTTCAAATTCGGTGCGTACTTTTCAATCAAATCCTCGAGGGGTATAAAAGCACCCGCCGCTATTAGCTTATCGTTCCCTGTCATAATATCCGAATAATCGCCTCCGGCAATCATAACGCCCAGCTTTTGCTGCAAGTCACCGACCAGAAACTCCATTTTTAGGCTAACGCCAGTCTTTTCTTTAATCATCTTGTATATCTTGTTGTCAGGAGTCGGTTGTTGATAAGGGCTGTCAATGAACAAGGACAATGTGACTGGCTTCATTTCATTGCTCTGAGTTGCAGCAGGTGTTGTTTGGCTTCCATTAGGCGAAGTGGTGCTGCTTGCCGCATCCTTCGAGTCGGTGCAGCCTGTCAACGTTAATCCTAGAGCCAGAACAGGTACCAAAGTTGCTAAAACAGGACGTTTTATTTTCTTAACCATTTTTCTAATCCTCCCTTATTGTCTCCATAAAGATGAATGTTTGTATAGGTCAATCATTTATTTGCTTACACTATTTATTATACGGATAAAGAATGCGCTTACAATTCACAGAATATAGGTATTACCCCTATGAATTACAGCTGTTAATTTACACTATACAAAGTCAAGAACACGAATACAACCTTTATGGGAGGATCGAATAAATAAAACAGCAGCAGTCTAGGACATTATTTTCTCGTCCATGGCTGCTGCTGTTTTATAACAAAGTGTGCCTATTATTCTCACTTCAAAATAGCTCCCGCTGTCAAGGCATTTTCAATCTTTTCATTACCTATCATATATACAATAATCATAGGTAAACTCGAGAGTACCATCGTTGCACCAATAAGTCCCCAGTCTGAAACACCGACGCTAACGAAGAAGCTTAGCAAGCCGACAGTTAGCGGCCGGAATTGATCTTTTGAAGCTATAATGAAAGCAAGCGGGAACTCATTCCAAATGCGCATGAACAATAAAACGCACTGTGTCATTAGCGCTGGCGTGACAATCGGAAAAATAATTCTGAAGAATGTCTGATAAACGTTGGTTCCATCAATACAAGCAGCTTCCTCCAATTCCTTAGGAAGTGAACGGAGAAAGGCAAACAACATCAGCACACAAGAAGCGATTGCGAATCCGGAATAGGGCAAAATGAGCCCCCAATAGGTATCCTTCAGATGTAACCATTTAATTAATTGAAATAATGGAATTAATACAACTTCAATAGGCACAATCAGCCCTAAGGACACATAGAGTAGTGCCGCCGAATTGAATCTCCATTGCATCCGGCTCAGACAATACGCAAGCATACTCCCTGTCGTCAGTGTGATCACAATGGTCCCTATGGTATAAATCAAACTGTTCTCGAAGTAAACAAAGAAATGATATTTGGACAACGCTTCCCTATAGTTTATCCAATCCCATGAATAGGGAATGCCGAATGGATTATTATAAGCTTCACTTTTGGACTTAAGTGACATCGTAAACATCCAGTATAAGGGAAACAGAAATGTACCGCTAATCGCTAGCCAAAATACACGGCTTAAGTATTTCATGATGGTCTCCTCCTTAAAACTCCAGTTTTTCTCTGGCGACGAACCTTTGAATCAGAAAGGAGATGAATAGGCACTCTAGAATAAATACAACCGCAATCGCCGTTCCTTTACCAAATTCTGACGTTTCGAAAGCCACATAATACATTTGGTATATAACCGTTCTGGACAAATCCCCAGGACCGCCGGCTGTCATGACGCGGACTTGCGAATAGAATGCCATGGAACCTAACGTAGACAAGATTAATACGTATTTCGTTACATCTTGAAGCAGTGGAATCGTAATTCGTAAGCAGACTTGGGTAAAGCTAGCACCATCAATTAAAGCAGCTTCGTAATAATTTTTGGGGATCGTCTTGATTCCCGTATAGAATAGCATGGCGTTCAGCCCAATATATTGCCATAGAAATGTCAAGCCGATGCTTGGCATCACCGTGTTCTTTTCAGTAAGCCAGGAATGAGTCCAAGATTCAAGACCTATGGATCTCAGAATACTGTTAAATAACCCCGAGGTTGGTTCATAGAAGGATATCCACATTTCTGCAACGACCGTAACTGACAAAATTGCGGGAAGCATGGCCGATGTTTTAAAAAAAAGACGTAACTTTGGCGTTTGAACATCCATAAAAAGAGCAAACATTAAGGAAAGCGGTAAACCCAGAAAAACGGAAATTCCTACGATTAGATACGTATTCTTATGAGCTGTCCAGAAAGAAGCAGAAGCTAGGATATCCTTATAATTATCTAAACCAACAAACCCTAAAGTTCGAAAACCATCATGATTATTCAAACTCATCCAAATTTCAGGCAAAAGTGGATAAACACAGAAAACGGTAAACAGAATCAACGCAGGTGCGGAAAATACAAATATGGACAATTTGGTGCTGTAGTACTTGTTCATGGCTCTCTCCACCGTCTGATTTGATTTAGAATCCCCCCGGAACTTAAGGTTCCAAGGGGGATTCCGTTTATGAAATGAACTTATATCATTTACTTTTTAAACCACGTATTTTCACTCCAGATCTTGCCCATCTCCGTACTAAACTTATCGGCTGGATATTGCCCCGTCAGCAATTTCGCCCCTTGTGTCGCAAGCTCTGCCGATGTTTTTGCATCCAACGAGTTAAGTGCTAGTGAAGCAATTTTTGTAGGAATAGGATTGTACCAGTTAACAAATTTCTTCATAAGCGGCTTAGCCTCGGCCACTGTATTGCCCGTTTTTAAAGCAATTGGTGCACCCGTAGCTTCAAAATATTGAGCGTCTGCCATAGCTAGAAATTCTGCCAATTTTACTGCCTCTTCAGGAAACTTGGTTTTTGCGCTAACGGCATATCCGTTGAGTGGAGATCCCCAGAACTGAACGTGCTTCGCTGGGTCGTATTTGTCGCTAGCGCTTGGGAACGGGAAGAAGTCGACTGTATCATCTTTAGCCAAATTCGGAAGCTCCCAAGTAAACATCATGTACATAGCTGCCTTCTTAGCTGTAAACATTTCGTTGGCAGGACCGTAATCTAGATTAGCAATTCCTTCCGGAAAGACACCTTCCTTAACCATCTTCTCAATGCGAGACACCCCAGCCTTAACCGACGGATTATTAAAGTCTGTCTTATTGCTCACAAGGTCTGCCATCGCTTGCGGATCGCCGATTTGAATCATCTGCTGAAGCAAGAATAGCTTCGGTCCCCATCCATCTTTACCAGGGGTAACCGCAGGCACCATGCCTTTACTTTTTAGTTTTTTCGATACGTCGATAAATTCGTCGAATGTTTTCGGTACTTGCACCCCTGCTTGCTCGAACATGTCCTTGTGGTAGAAAATGACCGGGGTGAAATACGTATCCGCTCCGGAAGACAAACTGTAAATCTTTCCGTCAACATGTTTCAATGCATCAGGAACAGCGTATTTGGTCAAAAACCCGTCCTTGGTGATCGGTGAGGTTAAATCCATAATACTGCCGGTATTGTTCAACGGAGTAAAGTAACCTGCATCGTTCCAGAATACATCTGGCATATCACCTGCAGCGTTAAACGTTTTCAGTTTATTCGCCATATCTTCGCCGCCGCCACCTGGCTCAAACTCAATTTCTACGTTCGGAAACGCCTTGGCAACGTTCGGTTTAATATGCTTTTCCATGATATTATTGCGATTCTCGTCCGTTGTGATTGTTACAACTCTTAGTTTTACCTTCTTATCACTCCCAGCCTTGGTTTCTGTCGTTGCCGCCGGGGTTGATGAATTTCCGGGGGTAGAGGAAGGTTGGGCTTCATTTTTCGTACTACAAGCAGCTGAAACAAGAAGCATACCTGCCATTAGAGAAGTGCCGAGTACCTTTACTGTTCTTACCATTTGTTGACCTCCTAAGTTTGTTCATAGTATCGTATCTACGTGGTTGATTCCCTAATGGAAGCGGTATCATCCTTAATTTCATTCTACGGATTCCATACAAATAATTACAGAGACTATTCTCGGACAGAAAGGAAAATTGTTTGCAATTACAAAAAAAAGACGCAATGAGACATTATCGATAAATGCCTCATTATGCCTTATACTTAAAACTACGCTATTGGATATTGTTCACGTACTTACTGGGGGTAATTCCAATATACTTCTTAAAGCATTTACCGAAATAATTGGCATCAGCATACCCGACCTTACTTGCGACATATTGTACGATCTTCTCTCCTTGATCAAAAAGTCCCTTTGCTTTCGTGATGCGTATTTCGGTCAAATAGTCGTTAATTGTAATGGAGGTTTCTTTTTTAAATACATAACAGAGATGATTGTAGTTCATATGGACACTCTTTGCGAGATCAACGATACGTAGTTCTTCATTTCCATAATGACTTTGAATATACGATTTTACCTCGTCCACGACTTTGACCGCTCTATTTTGCTTCCTGCCATGTACATGTGCAATCACTTTGAGAATCAGGTTACGAACCCATCTCTCCAGTTCGCCAAAAGAGTTCATCTGTTGAATGAACTGAAAAATATCAGTTTGAGCCGTATCCTGAAATACATGTTCGAAGCTTTGAGACATCTCATCCAAAAATTCCAAACAAGTGGATACGATTTCAAGTGCGGCTACAAACAGCATTTCAGTGGAAGCGTTCTTGGTACGAGCATCCTGGAAAAAAGTCGTGAGCCACTCTTCTGCCTCAGAGAGATTACCAATTCGCATACTCATCAACAGTCCGATTCTCCTTTCTACGGAGAATAAACTGACCTTCATACCCGATTCGGCGATCATGGAATGAAGTATAACTTGATTGCCGCCTAAAACAAACCGATGTTTCAAAGCAAATAACGCTTCTTGGTAGGACACGGATATCGATTCAAAGGCAGGGTATCCATTGCCAACGCCGATCGTTACCGTACATCCCAAAGTCGCCTGAACCGATTTCCTAATCGCTTCACTAATCGCTTCCATTCTTTCGTAAGAAGCGTTAGGAACACCAATTATCATAACATACCGATCGTTCGTATCGTGGCAACTATCATACGGGTATGTGTTTTGAATAAACTCTTGGGCTATATCTTGAACCGCCAGCTTGCGAATATGCATGTCTTCTTTGGTAACAAGATCATCCTGTGAATCAATATCGGCTACGACCACCATATGAAATGGAGCATCCAGATTGATGCCCAAATACTGCAACCGTTCTTTAGAGGACAAGGGATCTATAACTCTACTGCCCTGCAGCCATTCATTTAATAATCGCTCCTTCAACATCGGCATATGCTCTTTTGCCTGCTTCTTTAAGTGTTCATAATCCAGCTTTACGGCGTGCTCCTTGTCAATCAAATTCTTAATCTCAAGTAGGGAGTTTCTAAGTTCATCTTCGTCAATCGGCTTGAGCACATAATTAAAAACCCCAAGCTGCACGGCCATTTTGGCATATACAAACTCGCTTTGACCTGTCAACATGATAAATTTTGTTTCCTGCTCAGATTGTTTGGCTTTCTGAATAAATTCCATGCCGTCCATAATAGGCATATTAATATCAACCAAGACGATATCCGGAGCAATTTCAGACATCAATGATAGAGCTTCCGCTCCATTCTTCGCTTCGCCAGCGATCTGGAAACCCAACTCTTCCCAGGGCAATGAAATTTTCAACGCTTGTCTAAAGTAATATTCATCATCGACAATGAGCACTTTTAACATCTCATACCTCCCGCATTGGTTTGAACGGCAAACGGATGGTAACTCTGGTATATAAGCCTACTTCGCTTTCTACCTCTAATCCGTATCTGTCCCCATACAGCATTCTAATCCGATTATGGACACTTCTGACTCCGAAGCCAGTTCTTTCACTGGAGTCCGAAACTTCCCTCAACAATCCCTTTATTTGCGATTCTTCTATTCCCACGCCGTTATCGTAAATTTCAATACGCACCTCGTCACCCAAGCGGCGCCCAGTGATCCTCAATAAGCCTTTTTCCATTTTCCTCTTAAGTCCATGATAGATAGCATTTTCCACGATCGGCTGCAACGTTAACTTCGAAATTGAACACGACATAATTTCCTCATCAATGTCCATTGTATATTCCATATACTCTACATAGCGCAATTGCTGGATTTCCAAATAACTCTCAGATAGTTGCATTTCTTCTCTAAGTGTAATAATATCGTTTCCTTTGCTTAAAGAAATTTTATAGAAATTGGCCATATATTTCGCTGCTGTAATGGCTTCTGTTTTCATATTCAGCTTAATAAGCGATATGATCGTTTCAAGGGTATTATACAAAAAGTGGGGTTGTACCTGCGTTTGCAGCAATTTGAATTCAATCTCAGCCTTCGTCTTCTGTTCCTCCACATTTTCGGCCACTAGTTCTTCGATACGGTCCATCAAATTATTAAAAACATCGTTTAAATAACCGATTTCATCCGATGATTGGTACGAGCTTCTGACCGTCAAATGGCCAGTCCGAATATCTCTCATCGTTCTGGAAAGTTGGAAGATCGGCCTCGTAATCGATCGGGACAACAGATAGGAGACAATAAATGCGAGCAATAGACATAATGAGCCGATCCAAATAATTAATTTGTTAATTTCTTTGCGCTCCACCGTAATTTCATCAATTGGAATAACACTTACAATCGACCATTCTAGTGGTTCCAATCGGTGAGTAGATACCAGCACCTTCTCGCTCCCGTTTCCTTGAAAGAAGCCTGTTTCTACTTGTGTCGAATTAGGAATGGATATCGAGGTTGCCTCTTTGAAATCTCGGTACAAATTAGCTTTATTCTGGGAGGAGATAATTTTTCCGTTACTATCGAGAATATAGAAATTTCCTCCCTTGTAGTTCATTTTCCTTTCATAAATAGAGGCGATAACCGTTTCTTTTACGTATAAAACAACCAATCCAACCGTTTTTCCAGTATCTTTATGGATCACAGTTTTGGAAACGGCAAATACGTTGTCATCCCCTTCATAGCGGAATTTGAACTTCATTAACCCTGTCAAGACAGGCTGAAAGGAATGATCGATGGCTTCTGGGCCGGATCCGAATATACGGGAAGCAAACTCATTATCCGCAAAGCCTACATCGACCCATTGGTGATTCGAGGTGAGAACACTTACCGCTTTGATATTGGTATTGGGCTCAACAATGTTGCTAATGACTTCAGAGAGCGTCTTTTTCATTGATAAATTATCTAACCCCCCCACATAATGAGAGGTCGATAAGTTATTATTTTCTAAGAAATCGTTATAGAGTTCATTTTGCAGCCTGTAATCCGTTGCCAATATTTTCGAATAATCTTCGACTGTCGTGATTAATGTCTGCAGGTTATTGTCAATGAGAACGAGTTCCCTTGACGAATTTTTGACTGCTTTCTCGATAATTGCTTTTTGAGAGACGATGTTGGCAAAAAGCGCAATAATTGAAATCGAAAGGATAATAATCAAAATATTTGTGGAGAAGATTTTGTTTTTAATCGATAGCCCATTGAAATATTGCTTATACCCTTTCATGTTGATGCCACCTTTCAACTGAAGCAGACAAACTTTCATGTAAGCGTTCACCATCATAACCACAAAACAAAGCTACCGCACATGAGATTCATGTGCGGACAGCCTTCCTTATTCATGCTCGCGAGCGTTATTGTACCTGTTGAGCATCCAAAATCCGAATCATACTAACCGCCGCTTCTGCACGGGTGCTGAAAGCCTTCGGCTTCAGCGTACCGTCTTCGTAGCCGTTCAGCACACCCATAGCGGTCAAAGTCGCAAGCGGCCCTTCTGCCCAGGAGGAGACGTCTCCACTATCCTTATAGTCCAAGCCGCTGTTGGCAGATGCCAACTGTGCAGCACGTGCAAGGATTACGGCCATTTGTTCCCGGGTAATGTTGTCATCAGGACCGAATGCTCCGTCCTCATAACCGACTACAATCCCCCTTGCGGATGCTATTGCAATTGCATCCTTTGCCCAGTGGCTGCCGGTATCGGAGAATACAGTTCCACCTGTAGCCGTCAAGTGGAACACTCTGACGATCATGGATACGAACTCGGCTCTTGTTACAGTTGAATCAGGCTGGAAAGTGCCATCTTGGTAGCCGTCGATCACGCCTGCTTTTACAAGTTTTTGGATACCTGCTTCTGCCCAGTGTCCTTTAATATCGGTCAAGACCGGAGGTTTGACCGATGCTGGCTTTGCTGACACCAATGCGGCAAACTTGGTGAAGTGCGTCACACTACCGGAAACGGTGCCTTTTACGAGGTCGATCTTAATATCGTCCAATTTGACCCATTTGCCAGTTTCTTCGTTGTACCAGTACAGTGCCACCTCATGCTCATCATCCAACAAGCTGGTGTTGAACGGAAGGGTGATCGTGACTGGTTTCTGGAACAGTCCTGCTACATCCTTGATAATCTCATACACATCTCCAGCCAGCTTCAAATTCGGATCCGGCTTCAGCTGTGAGGTGTCGCTCAACTTTTTAATGCTCACATAAATATCACTTCCTAGTGCTCCTGCCGGCAAGTTAACTGCCGCCCCGTTATTCTCTACATTGCCGCCTGTGTCTTTATACACCTTAACCGCGCCTTCCGGTTCGGGGGTCGAGACAGAGGAACTCTGCCCCGGATTGCCCTGGCCCGAATCGTTCGACG
Organism: Paenibacillus plantarum; assembly: GCF_013141695.1. Lineage (GTDB taxonomy): Bacteria > Bacillota > Bacilli > Paenibacillales > NBRC-103111 > Paenibacillus_E > Paenibacillus_E plantarum. Next base: position 68,629 of record NZ_WHNY01000067.1, on the reverse strand, counting down.
GCGCGACCACCTTCAAGCTCGCAATCGCGTTCGCGTCGAAATCGACAACGTTCATTGCACTGTCAACGGTTTTTATTTGTTTCAACTCGACCGTTCCGCTTCCCAATGCCGTCGCCTCAAAAATCATTTCCGCCAACACGACATTCCCTGTTTCTCCGGATATCGGTCCGACTTTCGTAAACGCCAATACAATTTGGCTGCCGTTTACGGCAGGAGTAACGGCATAACCGAATCGGGCGCTGGATGCGCTTATGAATCGCAAATGATCGGTGTTGAACGTCGCTTGAAGCTCTGTCGCGTACACATCGGATAGACCCTGACCGATCACCTGGACTCTGACTTCACGGCCGGTGATCGGCTGATTGTTCGAAACGGAAAGCGTGTACGTCGGAGCGGCGTAAGCGACCACAGTCGCCAAGGAAAACACGCTTAACAGAAACGAGCCGGCCAGCAAAAGACTTAAGCAGACGGTTCGAATCTTTCTCAGCACGGCGTAATTACCGTGAACGTCTCCCGATCGCTGAAATACAGACAGCAGCGCAGTTATCCTCTTAGTTTGTCTCATTCGTCAACTTCCTCTCCAAATGGCTGGGGGCGGAGGGCGCGAAGGCGCCTCCTCCCGACCGTTTAGCCTTTCGTTAAATGATAGTATCGGCTCGATTACTGCGAGATTCCCAAGATGCGGTAAGCGACCGACGCCAGATCCTGTATGCCAATTGGACGCGGCGTAGTAATACCTAGCGCCTTGTACAACGTCCAATTGATGTCCGAGTTGCTTTGCCCGTAGTGTCTTCCAATGACCGCCAAATCCCCGATCGTCAATACGCTTGATCCGGACAACGTTTTTAACGATCCGTTGAATACGGATGTCGCTACTTCCAATTGAGTTGCCGCTTCTTGAATGCCTGCCTGGGACATGGCCGGATCGGCCAGCGCGATGTTGGCGGCAGCCAGTTTGGTTTGCAGCAGCGCTATGGAACCTGGTGCATATTGTCCAAGGAGCGAACCTTCTATCGCGCCGGTCAAGCGGCTTTCGGCTAAGGCAATTGCTGCGCTCAGAGCCGTTTTGCTAATACGCTCGATCTTCACATTATGGCTGGCCGAGCTTACCTGCGTTTCAGTGACGCCGTCCGAGATGATGACATGATCGACCGTGATGGCGTTAACCTCGACAGTCGCACCAACGTCTTTGGCCTTGAAGCTCAGTTCCAGCAGATTGTCTGTATTGGAAATGGCCTGGCCTACGCTTGCAGCAAGGAATCGGATGTTGGCCTCACCGCCGCCCGAAGTTCCTTCATGGTCAAGCACAATCGAGAAGCCGTTTACCAGAGAGATACCTGACACGTAGTCCACCTTCGCAGGGTCGTAATGAACGGTTAGATCGATTGCATAGACGTTAGAAGTCACATTGTTCAAGCCAAAATTCAATTTGAATGGTTGCCCGGATAAGATGGAAGCCGCTCCGCTCAGCAGCGCACCTTCTTGACCGCTGATTGTGATCAGCGCGCTGCTGCTCAAACTGGACCCACTGGCTTTCGCCGTAACTTTCACGACACCATTCTTTTTGGCCGACAGCAATCCCGTCTCGCTGATGATTGCCGCATTTGTCTGCGAACCGTCTTCTGCGGTTACCGACCATACGACGGGCACTCCCGCCAACATTTGCAGCGTGCCGGCGTTCGTCGTGATGGAGGTCGCTCCTGCCGCGGCGGAAACTACCGGCGGCTTGCCGACAAGGGTAACCACACCCCATTGTGAACCGTTAGCATAAGATTGTCCGGTCGCGTCGTTCCACATGATAACGTCCTGACGACCACCCGTTGCTTTCGCATCATTAATCTGCAAATCAAATCCAATTACACGATCAACTGTAGGAACTGTAGCTTTAAAGGGAATCTTGGTTTCAATGTAATAACCGCCATCCACGACTTTGGCAAAAGATTCAAAACCCACACTAACACTGCTTGGATTAAAGCTTTTCGCATTCAGATAGTTAATACGGTATTGTCCCATACCTGTGCCGTAGGAGGTTTTTTTACTATTGGTCTCATCCACAAAGACTTCGACCGAGTCATGCTCATGCGCGTTGCTGCTGCTGCTGTTAAGCTCAGGGGATTTTACACGCACCAGAACATACAGGTTACTATCGTCCCATAGCACTTTAGCGGAGCCATCCGTCTGACCGTTCGCCATGGTCAGATGCTTAAGTATCGGCAGGGTGGGGGCCTTATCCCAAAGTAGGTCGAGAACGGCACCGCCGAGAACAGGCGTACCGTATACAGCAGTCGAAACACCGATAGGTACCAATTGAAGTGCTTTGATCGCACTGCGCAACGCGTAGTATGAATTATCCACTGCTGCCTGCCCGATCTCACTATTTGAGACGGCAGTCTTGGCATCACTTAATGCGGTTGCAAAAGCATTCCATGAATTGCTTGTATAAATGGTTGCATCCTTGTTTTTGACACTATCAATCAAGGATGTCAGCAGGGTTTTGTCGACCACTGTGACAATTGCGTTTGCAGGTCCACCACGGCCCGCTTTGACATTGCTAAAATATGTTTCTACTTTCGTAATTTCGTCAGCTGTCAGCACCCTGTCGTAGATGAGAATCTGCGAGACCCTGCCCAGGAAGCGGTATGGGGTTGCAGCCGCCATCGTGTAACCTACGCCCAGATCTGAGCTGTTTCCTAAAAGCGCCTTAGCATTGGTTCCAGTGCCGATGACACTGTTATTAACAGAAACGGCTCTACTAGTTCCGTTTAGCTGCGCCCTAACACTGACTAGACCGTCCGTGGTTGTTGTTGCAATTTGTTGCCCGCCACCCGATACGCCGCCATCTGTGTTACCAAAGCGGACGTTCACTCTGTTTGTTCCTACACCCAAATTAATACCGCTCCAACCGCTGTTGGCCGCCCAAGTTTGGTAAGCCTCGTTCAATCCGAAATAAACAAGACCACTTTGATCACTAGAGTTGTTGGCTGTGGTTGTTGGTCTTACAAGTGTGTAAATCGTCATCTGTGTACTGCCGTTATAATTTTTAAAGCCTGCAGCTTTCAGCGGTCTTGACATCGCTGCGAAATCTACATAGTCGTATCCATCGTTCTTTAGCGTTGGGTTGCCGGTTGGTGTTCCAAGATTATCACCGCCGCTACCTGGGACGTTCGCTGGGACAAGCTTCACCGGGACGCTTCCCATATTGGTCCATCCAGTCACGTTCCCAGAGCTATCTTTTTCCACGCCCTCATCAGCCTTGAGCCATAAGTCAAGACCATTTCTAGGAATATCGACAGGCGTCATATCGCGCACCACGACGCGAGCGTGCGACTGGCTTAGAACATTGCCTTCTTTCGACCGCACATAAATAATGTATGGACCGGGCAACATTGGCGCTGTTAATTCTATCATGCTGCCGGAGGCCATTGTTTCTTTGTCGCTCTCAATAAGATTCCCGTCGCTTGATGAGGAAATCCATATCTGTTTTGTAGCGTCGTCCAAATCGTATGCCAACCTGACTTTCCCGCCGGGGGCTACTGACACGTCAGCTGTGAGCAGCTTATTCGCCTCGGATACCGTGGTGGTAAAATTGATCGTCATTGCAGGCGTCGAAGTGCTGCCTACCAAAGTCCAGCTTCCTGCGGTGGGGATTTCGTACCCATTCGCCACAGGCTTGCCGTTAAGCGTAAAGGTGTAATCCGTACTCAAAGTTAGTTTAAGCGGCCGTACCGCTGAAACTTCGTAGCTTTTCCCATTTTCCACATTAGTTGCTGAACCGCTCGCGTCGACGTATACCGTGTACTTAGAAGTGGCCGTTTCTCTGCCGTCTCCATATTTGATATATAGTTTGTATTCTCCTGCGACAGCAGGAGCGTTGATTGAATTGACATCGCCGGCAGCTTTTGTCATCGTAGTGCTTTCATTAAAGACAGTTGTGTTCGCAGGTGCGACCCAAACTGTGTCTTGCGCTTTTAGCAGACCCCTGCGGTTCAGCTTTTCACCTTTACCCATGATGACGTTTGAAGCCAACTCAAACTCGGTATCGGCAATGATGCTCCTAGGAATCATCTTCGTGTATTCGTTGGTAAGACCCGAATTCAGAACGATTTCGTTGCCCTTAAGTGGCCAGATGCGGCTTGTGCTTTTGTAATTGTCATAAGTAGTCCTAGGGGCGCCATTCTGGTTGTTATCCCCGTCTACGTAACCTTGGACCATGATCATATCACTTTTGCGCTTCCAGTTGTTAAACTCAATAAGACGGCTCTGCCCTGCGGCATAGGAGAGCTTTGCCTGCACGACGTTGCCTATCATCTTGATGAACGTGCTTCCTTCATCGGGATGGAACCCATTCATCCAGTTGTTGGAGTCTGTGGGTTTGTCCGTTGGATTCGGGTTAAGGAAGTTGTAGTTCATCTCGGTGAAATTCGTCCAGTTGTCAGAATTCCAGTTACTATTCTTGTTGGTGACGGGGTCATTTGTCAAAGGGTAGACGGTATTAATGGTGTCCCATGTCCCTCCGCCCGGCAAATTACCCGGATCGCCCTGCCGTCCCAGTGAGTAAATAGCTCCGGAGTCGTTAACTACCGTGCAAATTTGCTCTATCCGGTTATAGTTTATTTTGTTATTCCTGGAGGTCGTAGATATGGCTGGAGACCTTGCGATGCTCGTTTCACTCGTACCATTGTAAGGACCGCCGGTCTTGTTGGTCCCTTGGGAGGTAAAGCCGAACCCATCATACTCGTCCCAACCCCAGCCGATGCTCATGGCACCGTATGTGGTGTCATAAATGTAGTTATGCAGTACCTGCATATTCGTTGTGTAGAAAGATGCCAGTGCGTTGGCGCCCGGGAATCCGTAGCAGGTCCTGTACAAAAAGTTATTTGTAATATAAATATTCTCCGGCACGGCTTCCGTACCCGCCTTAAATTTTTCCTTATCAACGCCGGCCCAGTTCTTTATTGGCGTGCCAGAGGCCGATACACTGGATTCATGCGTAATCGCCACATCGTTTTCATAGATATGCTGCGGATGTCCGATTACAATTCCTGAAGCCAGTGTATCTACGATATAGTTACCCGAGATTTCGATATCCTTGGCATCGTTTTCTACATGGATGCCATTAAATCCGGTAAGCCCGATCTCGCCGTTCAGCACTTTGATGTTCCTCGCCGCGTTGATCATTACCGCTGCCGGCGGTATGTCATACCCTCGGTAGAACGTCTCATGCCAGTTGATGCTGCTGGGAAAGTAAGCTTTGTTCACGATAGAGCCCTGAACGGATGCATAGCCGCGAGAACTGGTCGTTACTGGACCGGATCCGTCGCTATATGTATAGGTGCCCGTCAGTTCAGTCAGTTTGTAGTCGGTATGGGCAAACTTCAGCCCGTTGAAGGTTATGTTTTTGACACGTCCATCATCCGAGCCCGCAATAGGGTTCAACCGATCTCCTACAGGGATCCCTCTTATGTCGAGGACCGTCTCAAGCCTTGGAATGACCACGTCGGCGGTATTGATATCTTCGCCTTCAAGCGGGATGTAATAAAGCGTGCTTTCCGCCTGGTCGAAATAGAAATTTCCGCGTTTGTTGAAGAATTCGAAAGCGTTGCGGATGACTTGATTGTTACCAGGATTGTATTGCGTGTTATTACCCAAAGACTGTGAAATGAACCCATACGGCATCTGGAATCGGAACATGATACCGCCGGGCTTGTTGCTGGCTGCCGGCGCCTGTTCGATCGACGCGAAGGTGATAAAAGGCCTCGCCCATCTGGCGGTGGAGCCGCCCGTGCTTTCGGCTTCGATGTTTTGGGGGTTCTTCGTTGCTGTCGTCAGACCTACGCTGGCATCGAATACGATACCCGCCCGGATGTTGGTGCCATTCTGCCACGCCCAAGGGTTATTGGCAGCGGTAAAGCTGGCTGTGGGGGTGCCCGTGACGGTTCTGTTGGCCGAACCTATTTCCGAGCTCTTCGTCATGGTGGCGCCCTTATCGTTTACATAGAGTGCGCGCAGCTTATCGCTCCGGTTAAGGGTCGTTTTATACGCCTTTAAGCCGCCAGTCTGGGTAAGGCCAACTGCTTCTGTCCATACGCCTTTATTCAACATTTCACCAGCGCTGATTACCGGCTTCGCACCCGGCGCCGCTTCATAGCGAATCGTGCTGCTTGCACTTCCGGAATCATCCTTGTCAAAAACGAGGGTTTCATAAAGCGAATAATAGCCATCCGCAATTTGAACGACGATATCACCGCCGGTCTTAGGCAGAGTCCTTACTACTGTTTTTGCCTTGGCAAGCGTTTTATACGGCTTTGCTTGTGTTCCGTCACCTGTGTTATCATTGCCATTTGTAGCAACATAGATCGTTGCACTTGGCGCACTGGCAGCCTCAACTATCGACCCTGAAAATGGTAACATGGATAATAGCATTACCAAAGTCATAATCCAAATGAATGCTCTGTTTCTCACTTTCATAAAACCTCCTTGGATTTGAAATTTAAAACTGTTTTGGTTAGCACGCTAGTAGGAGTTTTGTTCGAATCACCCCCTTCCTTTACGAACTTAACAGTGTTTTGTAAGCGATATCATTTCTGTGTTCATTGTAGTTTTTTTACGACTCTTTCGTACAGAGACAATCATACGGCCGGAAGGAATATTGTAGGAACATTGATTGGACATCGTATTAGAATGCCAAGGTAAGAAAAAGAAAAGCTCAAGTACCCTTTGCTAACGTACTCAAGCTATGTCTTGGCTATCTCCTCTTACAAGTCTTTGAGCCTGATTTCTATGTAGTTTCCTTTGTAGTGAATTTGCGTTGTCTTCTCTGCCTCTTTGAGAGATCCACCACCATCTTTAACACCGAAAAATGTTAGGTTAAATGACTGATTTGCCCTCATCCCTGGATAAGTTCCTTGCCGCTCTTTGATAATGAAAGTTCGGTTCTCCTCATCCCACACCATAGGAATTAGAGCATAAGCACCCTTTTCATAGTTATAATTGTCTCCTTCGTCTTCATAGTAATCGAAAGTGCCGTGCTGCCCCGTGTAGACACGAATGTGTCTATTATCATCCGTACGTTGTTCAGCAAACTGAATACTCCCGCTCATAGGCACGATCGATCCAGCCTTCACATAAAGCGGTATACGGTCAAGTGGAGCCTCAGCTTCTATCATTCGCCGACCCTCAAAGATGCGATTCGTCCAGAAATCGTACCACGCCGTTCCTGCTGGCAAATAAACATCCCTAGTTTTCTTCACACCTTCTAGCACGTCAGAATTACTAGTGTAGTACATGGGCTCAGTGACTGGATTTACTAAAAAAGCAGGACCAAACATAAACTGATCCCCAATGTTATATGTGTTCGGATCATGCCTAAAGTCAAAAGATAACGCTCGCATAAACGTATAATCATCGTGATGAACGTGGGCAGATAAGGAATAGATGTATGGCATTAATTCGTATCGAAGACGGAGGAATTTAACAATGGCATCATACACAGGCTCACCTGTCTCACCAAATCGCCATACCTCCCTGGGGGTATCCGTTCCATGAGAACGAAACATAGGAAGAAACGAACCGTACTGGAACCAGCGAGCATACAATTCCCGGTACCCCATATCCTGGATGCCTGTGTCGTAATCGCCATTCCAAAACCATAGATCAGGTTTGTTTTGAACAAAGAAAGCGCCGATATCTACCGTCCAATATGGCGATCCTGTTGCGCAAAAATTCAATCCAGCTGGGATTTGCTTCCTCAGCGTCTCCCAATTTGCCGCAATGTCCCCCGACCATGTTACCGTTCCATAACGATGCTGCCCTGCATAAGCTGAACGGGTCAGGTTCACGACGCGTTTGCTCTCCGTAGTTTGGCGTTGCCCTTCATAAATGCCTTTGGAATGCAGCAAGGAATAAGCGTTAATGAACTCCGGATCAAGATAAAGCTTCGCTTCTTCTGTGTTAATTTGCATCCGTTGTTCGGGTTCAAGCTTGATAGATCCATGCCAATCTGCTTCGAAAGGCTCTGTGCAATCACACCACCAAGCATCAATGCCATGTACAAAAAGACCCTCGTTTGCCTGCTTCCAGTACAATTGTCTACCTTTTTCCTGGAAAGCGTCATACGTTGCCTGATTGCCCAGCAAGCAACCATTTTCATTCATTTCCTTATTGTTATCGCTCTGAGGATTCATAATGGGCCAGATAGAAACCATCAATCGTGCATTCATCCCGTGAAGCTCTTCCACCATAGCTTTCGGATCTGGAAACCGCTCAGGATCGAGCGTTTTCTGACCCCAGAGTTCCCCAGTCCAGGACTTCCAATCCAGCACAATGCAATCAAGCGGCAGTCCTCGTTCACGATACTCGCGAACAACGGCTATCAATTCTTCTTGCGACGTATAACGTTCTTTGGACTGGATATAACCGAACGACCACTTGGGCAGCATCGGCGCTTTTCCAGTTAATTCACGAATCCCATGCACAATACTGTCCATCTCCGGACCATGAATGAAGTAATAATCCATTTCATCGTCTACTTCTGTCCATATATAGGAACCAAAAGCATCATCACGAAACGTCATCATGGTATAACTATCCACTACAATGCCATATCCACGCGTAGATACAAGGACGGGAACAACCGCCTTCATATTTTGTTGATATAAGTATTGATGCGTTCCCCGCAAATTCATTACGCCTTCTTCATGCGAACCCAAGCCGTATAAAGCCTCATCTTCCATCCATTCAAACTCAAGCTTAGTATGAAATGCTTTTCGATCTATCACTTTTCTCACGTTGTCGGCTCGAACACGCAGGCCATCGGCTCCTTGTCCAGCTTCGATATTGGCGGATTCATCAAACACGGATTTCGTAACATCCATGGCAACCAGCGTTTTGCCTCTACGATCTGGCTCTTTGGTTAATACGGCTCCTGAAGCATCTAGATAAGTAAAAGCCCCCGTCTTCTTGAGGATACGGATTGTCAGTTCTGGCGTTGAAAATACTAGATGACTTTGGAGATCTTCTACGGTGAAGGAAATCTTCGAATCAGGCAAACCTGTTATCATTAGACTTTCTTGCGTACTAAATTCAGCTTCCAATGTATATCGAATTCTAATGATCTTGTTGGAATAAGGCACGAGCATGATTCTCCCGCTTGTCGTTTCTAAAAGCAGACGATCGCTCTGCACCATATGTCGAATGATTTGCATCATAATTCTCCTTGTCACAAAAATATGATTCCTTATCCTTTGACCGAGCCAGATGTCATACCTGAAATAATGTATCGCTGACCTAATAAATACAAAATAACAACAGGCAGACATGTCATTACAATATCAGCGCTCACTAAATTCCAGTCCATTTGAAATTGGCCGAAGAAATTATAGACAGATAACGTCATAGGCCACTGTTTGGCATTGTTTAAGAAGTAGAGCGGAAGTAAGAATTCATTCCATGAATTAATGAAAGCTAGAATAAATGTGGTCACGACAGCAGGCATTAATAATGGAAATATAATGGAGAAGAATAGCTTTAGTGGGCCGCAACCATCAATAATACCGGATTCGTCGAGTTCTTTGGGAACGGTTCCCACAAATCCATATAAAATAAATACACTGAATGGAATTTGCACGACTGCGTATAGAATAATAATTCCGATTTGCGTATTCATTAAATGAGTCATTTGCATCATCTTGGTTAATGTAAAATAATTGATGGGCAAGGCAATGCCTAAAATTAAGAAAAGGTAAAGGAAGCGATTCAATCTTGAACGATTTCTAGAATAGATGTAGGCTGCCATAGCGGATAATAAAATACATAAAATTGTAGAAGCTCCAGTATAAAATAAACTGTTCAAAAGCGAACGAAGTAATTTCCCTTTTTCAATAACGACCAGGAAGTTTTCGAAATGTAGTTGTTTAGGCAAATCAAAACCCATCGAGCTAGCTTGCGTTTTATCCTTTAACGAATTAATCACAATTAACAGGAGTGGAGCTAGTGTGATCATGCTCACGATCCAAGCAGCTATATTTTTCAAACCATTCTTCACCATTTTCAGCTTCATTTGCCCACCTCATCTTCGTTGCTCATCCATTTGACTGCCCAAAAGCCAATCACGATCATAACGAGAAACATGACTGTAGACAAAGCAGTACCTACACCATAACGACCGAGGGAGAATTCCTTAAACACACCCGTATACAGTACTTCTGTCTCGTATCCTGGCCCACCGTTCGTAAGCGCGTACACAATATCAAATACTTTGAATCCATAAATAAAATTAAGAACTGTCGTAACTGTAAGCGCTGGCATCAAGAGCGGTAGAATGATATGCCGGAATTTATTCCAAAAATTAGCACCATCAATCTCTGCAGCCTCATAGTACATATCCGGAATGGCTTGAAGACCTGCCAACAGAATGACCATGATATAACCGACTCCTTTCCAGGTATCGACAGCAATAATGGATTTAAACGCCAAATGGATATCCGTCAGCCAACTTTTAGCCATAAATTCCAAACCGATGGATCTTAGGAACTCATTGACTAATCCAAATTCAGGATGCAATACGGATTTAAAAATTAATCCTACAATTAAAGTAGGTACGATAACCGGCATAAAAATAACAACACGATGAAAGTTTTTACCTTTAATGCCATGATTTAAGATCAGAGCAAGGAAGAGCCCGATTCCCGTTTTCAGTATGGCCGTTGTTATCGTGAACGTAACTGTATGATTCAAATAGGATACATATTTCTCATTCCCTGAGAAGATCGTTCGAAAATTATCAAGTCCAATGAATTCAATTCCTTCGCTGTAACTGTTCCAATCAGTAAAAGAAAAGTAAATTCCCATGAAACTTGGAATTACAAAAAACAGCAGATACAGTACCAATGCGCCAATTGAAAAATAAAAGGGATATATGCTTTTGTTCATTGTAGGACTCTCCACTCCCTATTATCTACAGTAACAACCCAGCAAGAGGCATTATCCTATTCACTGGGCTGTTCTGAATTTATACTTTCGTCAAACTATTGTGCCCAAGCAGGATCTTTGGCTGCTTTTGCGGCATCACTTCTTCTCTTATCGATGCCCTTCAAAATATCCTTAGGCTGCATTTTCCCTGTAAACATCGCTGAAATGTCTTTCCCGATATCCATCCATTGCGGATTTAGGTAACTAATGGATGTTTGATACACAGTGCCTTGTTTTTTGCCATACGTATCAAAGAATGCCTTTTGATCAGGTGTGTAACGGTTTTTAATATCTTTGAAATTCAAAGCTAAGAACTTCGGTTCGTTATCCAAATAGAATTGCAAGTTTTCTGGCTTCGTCAGATACTGAAAATATTTCTTTGCCAAATCAATGTGTTTGGATCCTGAATAAATAAATTTACTTGGCGCAGCAGGGTTCACATTTAATATCTGATTGTCAGCAAGCGGCATCAAGAAATAGCCAAATGTATCCGCCTTAACCTCTGGGAACGCTTTTTCGATTTGCGCCGGCAGCCCAAGATTATACACCGTCATCGCATATTTGCCGCTTGCCATGTTCTTTTCTGTATCAGCGTACGTATTTGAAAAGTAGTTATCTCCCATGTAACCCGACTTCGCAAGTTCATTGAGTTGCGTAAGTGCTTGCTCCATAATCGGTACGTTCGCGAATTGCTCCTTATTACTATTTAGCTTATCCGTTAATCCAGGATTTGCTTCTTCGAATTTAGGCCCAAGCTCAGGAAACCAAAGCACATGATGCCAGCCATCAGACACGGGTTCATAAATAGGCGTCGTGCCTGCAGACTTGATCTTCTCTGATACTGCTTTAAAATCAGCATAAGTAGTCGGCACTTTTAGGTTTAGCTTTTCATATATTTTTTTGTTATATACGATAACCCAGTCATAACTTGGATCCCAAATGGTCAGTGCATACACCTTTTTATTAAAGGATCCTTGTTCTACAAACAGAGGGTCTTCTCGTTTTACCCATTCTTCTCCACTTAAATCAACCGCATTTTTTTCGACACCGTACAAATTGTTCAAATCAAGCTGTCCGTCCTGTCCACCGAAAATATCCGGGGCTTCCTTCGCATTGAGTTTCGTCTTCAAAATATTCTGGTACTGATCTGATGGAACGATTTGGTAATCGATATGAATGCCTGTCTCGGCCTCAAACTTCTTTGCGAGCTGCATTTCGGAATCCTTTATCCAATCTTGGCTAGCCATGTATGTCAGTGTAACTTTTTCTTTTGGCATTTCTGTTGATTTCGCACTATTGGTAGCACCGCTTGAAGCTGCTGGTGTTACGGTCTCCGTTTTACTTCCACATCCTGCTAACATAGACGCCATAATCCCAATCGACACAATCACCGTAAAAGTTTTTTTCATTGGTCTCGTTTCCCCTTTTCACTTGTCGTTGATAATGTTTACGCTTTCATTATATATGCATTTCATTTCTACCTTCCATGGATTTACAATGCTTTATAACTGGACATTCTTTACCTCCATCAAATTTCTTTTGACAATTCCCTATAAACACCGCAAACTAAACATAAAAAATCTTATTCATGTATTCAGTAGGAGACTATGGTCATTCAAAAACGTACCATTCGATTCGTTCTTTTTCAGACCTATTCCTTAATCATCATAGTGGTATTATCGTTAGTGGTTGTACCTTTCTATATCTGGTCATCCGATTTATTAAAGAAAAAGGCTGTTGAATCTCTTGATAATCTCTCACAATCCATGCAGGACAAATTAGACCTAGAAATTAGAAGAATTGACTCTGTATCCTTAAATATTTTGTATTCCAATCTAGTGAAAGACAGATTTCTCAAATTTACTGGGGGATCTGGCGACACGATCAATAACAATAAAGATCTAGCAGACATTTTAGTTGCAGCAAATGGACCTGCTCTCCCGGTTAATCAAATTAATCTATATGATTTAGAAGGAAACATGTTTGGATCCGGCATCGACAACCGGAGAACGAAAGTAAACTTGCCTAATAAACTTTGGTATGAAGATGTGCTCGCAAATACCAACGGCAAATACATCACAATTCCGGAGAAGGATGATGAGCTTTCACTATTCCTATCCTCCAAGGATGCGTATTCCATCTCACTGGTTCGGTTGTTTTTTGACGCTAATAATACCCCGGAAGGTATCGTAGAAGTCAAGCAAGATGCAGACAAATTATTTACCAACATTAATGATTACATGAAGCACAACGACGGGCAAAAGGTTATTGTATATACGGATAATGGGAACATTATTTACCCCATTGACACCAAAGCTAAGGAACAAATTTCTTACTTTACCCTTCTGCAAACCAATTCCCATTCAGCTATGAGTAACATCCGTAACCCTATTACAAATGAGAAAGAAATTTATAGTATCGCTCATTCCGAGTACACAGGTTGGAACATTGCGCTACTTGTCTCCGAACAGCAATTATTAGGCCCTTTAAATGATTTTACCAAGAAAATCGCCATGGTTAGTTTCGCCATTCTACTACTTGCTATTTCACTTTCTTACCTTGCAGCTAAACGAATCACAAAGCCCATAGCAAGAATGCATGCCACTATGAAATCCACAAACTTAGTCGGTATCACCTCTCATACACATTTGGAACTAAACAGCGGTTTAAACGAGCTTGATCGCTTGCAGTTCGCTTTTAACAAGATGAGCGAACGACTGAAAGAATCCATGGACCAATTGTTAATGTCCCAGTTACAGGAACTTCAAGCTAAAATGTTAGCGCTTCAATCGCAGATGAATCCTCATTTTTTATACAATACGTTAACTACGATTTCCATCATGGCCGAAGAAAATATGAACGAGCAAATTGTAATCATGATTGAGAATTTATCCATGATGTTAAGATACATATCCGCTGATAATTCATCTCTTGTCCCTTTAGAAACTGAACTAGCTTATACCGAAAAGTATCTGGAATGTATTAAAATCAGACATAAACAAAACGTTCTGTATACATTTGAAATGGCAGATGATATGAAAAATATTCCAGTTCCAAGATTAATTATTCAACCACTTGTTGAGAATTCACTGAAGTACTCATCCAAACTGTTGCCTCCATGGACAATTAAGGTGAGAGGATATCAGGAGAACGACCACTGGTTCGTAGAAGTTACCGATAATGGACCTGGATTTGATCAGCGTGCCATCGCTGAATTTACGAATAGGATTCAGGAAATCGAACAAACCGGGATCATTCCTGGCCTGCAGCTTGATGGTATGGGACTACTGAATATTTATCTCAGGCTGAAAATTTCTTACAGTTCAGATTTGTATATGCAAACTGTTAACTTACCAGATGGCGGGGCAAAGGTTACCGTTGGAGGAAAACGTTGAAGGGGTGAGTCGAAGTGGAGCATACAACACAGATTCGCGTTGTAGTCGTTGAGGATGAAGAATTGATTTTGAATAATATTGTTAAGAAAATTCAATCTCTAGATACTGCCTTTGTCATCATTGGTACTGCTCAAGACGGTTTGTCCGCGTTGAAGGTACTTGAAAATAATACTGTCGATGTTTTATTTACGGATATTCAAATGCCTGCCATTGATGGATTAGAGCTCTTAAAGCAAGTCTCACTTCAATTTCCCCATATCGAAAAGGTAATCATCAGTGGTTACAACAATTTCGATTATGCGCGTCAAGCCATTAAATTCAATGTGAACGAGTACTTATTAAAGCCGATCATCACCAGCGAATTAGAACAAGTCCTAATCAAGATTAAGATGTCAATTGAAAACAAAAGGCAGTTACCTAAGTCACTGCCTTCTTCCGAGAAAACGATGCGTGCACCTGAAGAAATCGTGCAGATGGTTCAACTATATTTAAAAGAAAACTTTTATGAAGAAATTACACTGGAATCGATCTCCAGGCACTTTAATTTTCATCCTTCTTATCTTAGTAAAATTTTCATCAAACATTCGGGGGGGCCGCCTTCCAAATACTTGACAACCGTGCGCATCAATCACGCCAAATATTTGCTTACAAAGGAAAAGAATCTCTCTATTAGAGAAATCTCTCAGCGTGTAGGCTATCCGGATCCTTATTACTTCAGTAGAATTTTCAAACAAGTTGCAGAAAGAACTCCAACGGAGTATCGGAATCTGTATGAGTGATTGAACCGTACAGCGAAGCACAAATCGAATCAGCACTATATCCGATCGGCGGCGACTACAAGGATATTCTCTTGTATGCAAGCATACGCAGTAAAAGAGAGCCCGTTTTCCGAGGAGAGCTCGTTTTCACTTATCAGCTTTTCCTTCATCTTGAGAAGAAGCCCTTTCGCGTTACGATTATCAACTCTGACGGATACGGTGTATTGATGCTTTTTTTTGATATTATCCATTTCCAACATATATATCCCCCCCCTTAATAAAGTAAGCACTTTCATCTTAGTGTAATTAGTTGCCCTACCCCTTACTCAGAAGCAATGTTTAAGGGGTAGGGCACCATATTCGCAGTATTAATTTATGTGATCATTATAGTAAATCAGATTTCCGTAACAATTGTTGTACCAATTTAGCAACCTCAGCTCTTGTTATATAAGCTTTCGGTGCAAGAATGGCTTCGTCTCTTCCACTTACAATGCCCGCTTGGATGCTATCAGCAATACCACTCATTGCCCAAGGTGCACTTTCTGTTGCATCTGTGTAACTACGTAATACATCAGCGTCATTGTGGTTTGTGATTTTCGCTTCCAAACCGGTGATTGCCATCGCTTTAGCAATTATAACCATGGCCTGCTCTCTAGTAATCTTGTCTCCAGGGCGGAAAGTGCCATCCTCGAAACCGTCAATAAGATGGCTGGATTGAGCCGTCATAATAGCACTACTATACCAATCCGCAGCCTTTACATCAGAGAAGTTCGGTGTTCTATTCTCCAACTTCAAGCCTAATCCGCGAACTATGATGGCAGCGAACTCAGCACGAGTAATATCTGCGTCGGGATTAAATAGGTCATTGCCAATTCCACCAATGATCATTCTTGATCCTAAATTGTTCACAGCATCTTTTGCCCAGTGCGTCGAGACATCAGAGAATGATACTGGATGCCAAATCAGGGAGTACGTACTATTCGTTAAACTGCTAACCTCTGCATAATATTTACCGTCTATGATGACAAGTTTAGTTGGTACATGACGAACAGTTCCATCAGGCTCTACAACAACCGCCGTAGTAATCTTATTCGGGTCTACACCATCAGGAATCGCAATCGTTCGTTTTACATAAGCGTTGAATTTAGATAGATCGATGTGCTTGTCGCCGTACTTCGCTTCAACTGTAAATTCAATCGGCGGAACGACAAGTGTAAACTTATCTTTGTCTGCTGCATTCTCCACGACTTTTACCATGTCAGGGGATGGCTTAGCGATTTGAATCTGAATTGTAATGTCTTGCAAAGCGACTGATCCTCCAACTTGATCTGAGATCGCACGAAGATCAATTTGTTGTGCAGGCAGCGTATACGTTGCTCGATCAGTTTTAATCTCTACTACAGCTTTATTTGCTTGTAAGTTTTTGATCATCTGACCGTTCAATTGACCAATTACAACATCGGAATCGCCAGTAACTGGCACAGTGATGTTAGCTTTTTCCCCAGCCACCGCGAGCAATTGATCAAGCTTTTTCTGGTCAAATGCAATAGTCGTGACTGTCTGGCCATTCACTTTAGTTGTTTCTGTGCTTCCAGCACTTTCTGCTTTTCCGTTAACCAGAATGTCAGCCTCTTTACCGCTTGTCACTGGTGTTGTTGGTGTTGTCGGTGTACCGCTGTTACCACTATCACTGTTGTTATTCAGTGGAATTACCGTTATCGTCTTTTGAACCGTCTTCTCTGTGCCTCCAGCATGGACTGTTAATTGAAGCAACCCTGTTCCGACATTCGTTCCTTTAATGGTTACCGAATTCTTACTGCTGTCTCCAATGATGCTAATACCGCCACTTGCTTCCCAGAGATACGTTGCACCCGTTACGCTAGTTGGATTTATTAACGAGTCAAAAGTTAAAAGATCATTTACCGTAACAGTTTGGGCTCCATTCATGATCGCAACTGTTTCTACACTTATTGGCTTTACTTGAATCGTCGTTTCAGCTGACTTCTCCGTATCACCCGCATGAACTGTTAATTTAAGTGTTCCTGTTCCAGCCGCGTTTCCTTTAATTGTTACCGTATCTTGGCTGTTGTCTCCATCAATGCTAATACCGCCACTTGCTTCCCAGAGATACGTTGCACCCGTTACGCTAGTTGGATGGATGACGGAGTTAAAAGTTAAGAGATCATTCACGATAACCGATTGAGCTCCGTTAGTAATTGTAACTGATTCTAATGTATCGCTATTTGGATCTGGATCTACACTTGCTGGCGTCACTGTAATCGACGTATCGGACGTTTTCTCCGTGCCACCGCCAATGACTGTTAATTTAAGTGATCCTGTCCCGGAATTGGTTCCTTTGATGGTTACCGCATCATTGCTGTTGCTGCCTACAATGCTAATACCGCCACTTGTTTCCCATAGATATGTTGCATCCGTTACGCTTGATGGATTGATTACAGCGTTAAAGGTCAATTGCTCATTTACTTTAACAGTCTGCGCTCCGTTTACAATCTGGACAGATTCTAATGGAATGACATCTGTCCCCGTCGGTTTCGTATTGAATTTCCAATAATCCATAGCGAATAAGTTATTGCCTGTGCCACTAAACATGAAGAAAACATTATGGATCCCTTTCACATTTTCCACATTCGTTTTCAGCAACTGCCATACTTGACTACCACCAGTAGCAGCTACATCAAGCGTTCCTATCACCTTACCAATCGGACTGTCCAAACGTATTTCTACTTTACCGCCTACTGTGGATGCGATGTTTGCTTCGAACGAAGCAGCTCCCGTATCGCCAAAGTCAGCATTAGATACTGCCAGCCAGTCTCCGTTATTAATATCCGTTACATCGAGGTTAAGGCTTGCTAGCGGGTTGCCTGGTGCTGTGCTCACCTCAGTAAGAATACCTGCGTTCCAAGCAATCGTTTCAGCTTCAACTCTCGTATAAGGATCAAGATTCGCTATCTGGGATACACCTTTCATATCCCCCTTAATATCTTTAATTAATCCATTATCATAATACTCAACCTTATTAATATGAGGAGAACGATATCCTTTGCCATCTCCTACGACTGCTTTACTAACCGTTTGAGCATGGTAAACCACATACCACTGATCATTAAATTCGAAAATCGCATGATGGTTATTACCGCCAACGCCAAAGAATACAGACGGATTTTTCAGGATCGGTGAAACGTAAGTAAACGGACCCATAGGACTATCACTTACCATGTAAGCAATTTCTCCAGGGGGAGGTGTTCCATCCGGGTGTGTGCCAGAGAAATTAGAGCAGTACGAGTAATAATATTTACCATTGTATTTGTGAATACCTGAATCCTCAAACATATAAGGAGCATCAATTGTAACAGCTGCCCCATCCATATGAATCATATCAGCAGCTAACTTCACTACTCTAGCCGTTTTCGGATGAGCAATTTGCTCTGGGGTTGGATTCGGATCACCCGGGATTCCCCCACCAAAATAGAGATAACCAGTTCCATCATCATCAACCAATACGGCTGGGTCAAATAGCCATGCTACACCAGGAACTCCAGGGCTGCTACTCGTGATCAACGCTTGGCCCAGTGGATCTGCCCATGGTCCAATCGGACTGTCCGCGGTGAGTACACCAATTCCACTAGCACCATTTGCGAAATAAAGGAAGAATTTATCTACACCATTCATTTTCTTATGTGCTGCTGCTGGCGCCCAAGATAGATCTGCCCATTTGGCAACACCCGCGCCATTATTCGCATTATTCTTTCCAGCTACAGGAATTGCACCATGATCTGTCCAATTGACCATATCCGCTGAGGATATCACAAATATTCTATTCAAATTGCTAAATGAATTATCTTTGATATTTCCATTTGAATCATACTCATAATCGTCACTTGACATATAAATGTACACTCTGCCGTCATAAACCATCGCAAACGGATCTGCTCCTAATATATGACTCATAAGCGGGTTCGCATACCCTGGAATCTTGGCATATGCCTTTGTAGGCAGTTGCTTTAATCCAATGTTTGATACGGTATTGTTAACATTGTATTGAACATTTCCACCATCAACTTTGATGTAATCCGTCTTAATTTGAACGGTTTGATCAGCAGGGACAAAACCATTAACCTTTAACTTAATCGTTGCGAACACATTAGAAGATTGATTATTTGCAAAGTTTACGGTATTTCCAGTTACATGTAAAAGCAATTGATTGTTGGCAAACGTATAAGAAGGTTCTCCAACAATATTAGCCGTATTAAAGTCTACACCCGTTACCGTGAGCTCCTTCGGTATATAAAAGGAAGCTGAAATTGCTGAATAATTCCCATTCGGTAATGCATTCATTTGAACTGGGACTTGCAGCTCGATGTTCTGAACGCCGATTACATTCGGAACATTCGCTAGATTTGCCTGGAGCACTGTTGCGGGCGAATTCGTTCCTGTCAATTTATTATCTATTCTAAAATAGTCAAAATCAACAATACCGCCTGTTGTTTTCGTTGCATAATTGAATAATGCGAATCGATATCCCATAAAATGAGGCAATGTATAATGCATTTGCAATGTATTCCCTATTGCTGTCCATGTAATGCCGTCAAGGCTGTAATAGAAATAAGCCTTATCTGTCTGATTTTTATAGTCAAATTCAGCTTTAAAATATACGTTATCCTGAGTGACAGGAATACTAGCTTTTTCAACTGGAGTTCCAGAACTGCCATCCACCATAACAATGGATTTCGAAGTCCCGGACATTTTCACCCCTACAAATCCGTACTCCTTTTGGAATGCAGCGAGCCCAGCATAATCGCCATCCTTCATTTTACTGATGTCCAGTGCAGCATTTCCTGAGCTTTCTGGACCAAATGTTCTCTGGGTCAGTGTATTTCTGGCATCAAGAATACTTGTACTCTTTCTTCCAGTAGTAAGTCTTAGATAGCCAGGACGTTCCGTAAGGGACCAGTGGTTATTATCGGGATTATGATTCCATTGCCACACTAATCCAAGATTAGATCCATTGTAATCGTATTCCCCGTTCTTCGCTTTATCCAAACCGCCAGCGGGCGTAGCGTCTATGAAAGAAATATCATCGACATAGAAATCCATTAGATCATTCGTCGGATCTTGGGCTGCTGTCCAGGAAGTTTCAATAAATATACGCGGTTGATTAAAAACAGCATTGTCAGGAACTGTATAGGTGCCTTCAATTGTGCCCCACACACCTTTGGTCATGACGCCAGATCCAAGTACCTTAATCGTCGTCCAATCTCCATCTTGGATATCGAAATTAAATGTTCTCGTAGCAGGACCTGCGTTGTATTTCACTTTGGCAGAAAACTTATATTTACTGCCAGCCGTTACTTTTCCGGTAACAGACTGTTGCACACCAGCTCCAGTTGCTGCCCGTCCACTAATGAATAAACTATTGGTTCCACTAAAATGCTCATTCGTTGACACCGCAACCGTTGCAGTATCATGTTTTTCCCAAGGCGTTAGCCCCTTCTCCATCTTACCATTTGTCAAAAGGTTCCCGTCAGGCGTTACATCCACGAAAGAAATATCATCGACGTAGAAATTCATTAAATCATTCGTGGGATCTTGCGCTGATGTCCAGACCGTTTCAATAAATATACGTGGTTGAGTGAAGGTTGCATCCGCCGGAACCGTATAGGTGCCTTCAATTGTGCCCCATTCACCTTTGGTCATGATGCCTGATCCAAGAATCTTGATCGTCGTCCAATCTCCATCTTGGAAATCGAGATTAAACTGCTTCGTAGCAGGACCTGAGTTATATTTCACTTTCGCGGAAAATTTATAGATAGCTCCCGCTTTTATTTTTCCAGTAACAAATTGTTGCACACCAGCACCAGTAGCTCCCCTGCCGCTAATAAATAAACTATTGCTTCCGCTAAAATGCTCATCCGTTGATACCGCAACCGTTGCAGTATCATGTTTCTCCCATGGCGTTAACCCGTTCTCCATCCCACCGTTCACAAAAAGTTCTGTTCCTTCATTTATAGGTAGTGGTGTCACAGGTGTTGGCACTGTAGGTGCTGTAGTTGAAGTTGTATTAATAACGGTATGCGATGCCCCCACTTTTTGGGAGCTTTGATAGAATTCATCAGAAGCTACCAAATTGTTCTTAGATGCTACACCACTAACGGGAATAGCCATACTTTGTGGAACCGTACCGTTAATGCCGAATACTGGCCAACCATCACTCCATGTAACTGGCACTAGGTAAGGTATACGTCCGACTGAGCCACGGTCTCCAAATAACATTGCATACCATTTGCCATCAACGGTATCAATGATACCGCCTTGTGCGATACCAGCATTGTTTAAGGCAACTTTGCCTTCGTATACACCATCAATACGGTCTGCTCGATGCATGATTTCAACACGACCAGAATTTTTAGGCCATGTTATATTGAATACGTAATATGTACCGTTAATCTTTTGGATATGCGTGCCTTCAGCTTGAAGATTGACATTCTCCGCTGTACTTGCAACTAGGCTCGCATTAGGAATAATGACTTTATTCAAGCCGCCTGCTTTGATTGCGGTCGCATCTGCAGTCAGTTCAATGGCTTTAATATCACCGCCGCCATAAACCATATAGACACGTCCATCATCATCAAATAGCAATGACATATCATGATAAACGCCATCAAGCTCTGAATGGGTCCATGGACCCTTTTCTATATCTGTTGTTTGATAGATATAGGTTTTGCCAGTATCATAGGAAGCAAATGCCACATAATATTTGCCATTATGGTATCTTAAGCTGCTTGCCCATGAACCTTTCCCATAATTGTCTTTTCCATTTCTAAGTGCTTGTTCATCATTATCAGCAAGCATATCGTAAACATAATTGACGATTTCCCAATTTTTGAGATCATATGATTTCATAATAGGAACACCAGGGTTCATATGCATGGTTGTACTACTCATATAATAAGCATCACCTACTCTGATGACATCGAGATCGGGAACGTCAGCCCATATAAATGGGTTCTCTAAGGTGTCTTCATTGGATTGTGCATATATCGAAGCACTTGGTACAATACTTAGCAATAATGTAAGCGCTAATAAAAATACCCCTAGCTTCTTACTCATAAGCACAAGATTCCTCTCATGTTTCTTTTTCACTTCCATTTATTACACTCCTTCTTAGTAATTTGTATGTAACAAATTACTATGCTGTGATAATTACTGTTTACAGTGTAACTTAAACATAATCATTTCAGAATGTAATTTCTTATTCAAAAAGTGAAGATTTCTATGAATGACTTCGTAGATTCTAAGAAAAACCAACAAATACAAGTATGCCCTATCCCGATGAAGATTTCTATCGGGATAGGGCATAACTAGCATTCAGTTTTTATTGGAGTATTTGGGATGCAACAACCGCAAGATCACTAATATCGATCTTATTGTCATTGTTCATATCGGCAATCTTGGCTGTCGCCCAGTCTGTGCTATTGGAATTCTTACCGTAATAGTAAGCAACCATCGCAAGGTCACCTACATTGATGTTTCCATCCTTGTTGAGATCTGCAGACTTCATAACTTGCGCCTTGAAGGTATCTACTGCACTGCCCAATGCTGTTACGCTACTATCAACCTGGGACTGTGTCGAACTTGGGTTGTCTTTCACGGCTTTCGCAGCATTGAGGGCAACACCGAATGCATTCTTGGCTGCCTGCGGGTATTGACCGATCGCTGCACCAACAACCGCTGAACCATATAGGCTCTGTGCACTCGTAATGGCTGTTGTCAAAGCGGTCTTATCTACAACCACTCCAATACTGCCTACTGAAATGCTCTTACTGCCAAGCTCCGCTTGAATCACGGTTCCCTCTGGAGCCACACCAAGCTTTGCCTGGGTAGCTGCAATCGTTCCACTGGTATTCTGAACACCGCCCTTTACCTTGAAGATTAGATTCAGAACCGGCGTACTGGCTCCAGATATCCCTCCCCCCGTATTAGCGGTGATGAGTCTCACTTTCCCAGCGGTGGCTTTATCCTCTGATACGATTTGGATGTTGTTGTTGGCACCTGCCGCACTCACATAGTCAAATACGTTGGAATCATAAGACAGGGTGATATCCTGGGCATACACACTTTGTGTCACGTTGTTCAGGCTAACTCCCACTGTAAAGCTGCTTCCAGGGTTCACACTGCTGTCTGCTGAAATGGCAGCTGTAGGTACAATCGGCTGAGGCCAAACAGGATCTGTGGTTGCATCGCTTGTGGTTACATATATCCGGTCTATGATTAATCCGGATTCCCTTCCCCATAAGTTCAATTCATGGGCACCAGCGGTAATATTCAATGGCGTGCCACCAGTTACAAGTGTACCCCCATTACTGAGATTGACCCATTTAAACTGACTGTTACTCACGTTCTGAATACCGTTGGAAGTGAATTTATACGTATTATCCAATCCAACGTGGACGGAGTCCGTTTGGAAACTATGACTCTGGGCAAGTATCCAGACATAGTAGGTTCCTGCCGTTGTAAAGTTGATCTTGTAATTCAGTCGGGAACCAGCAGCGAGGCTGGCAGCGTCAGTACCTGGTGTGACAGCAGTACCATCATCGGGACTAAATTGCATAGCTTTCGTGGACAATCCGTCAACAAGCGACCAGGTATGGCCATTTGCGGTGCCAAATACAGAGGCATTGGCTGAGTTTGCTGCTGCAGCTTCTGCCTCAACGGCCACGATGGCTGGTGTATTAAAATTAATGGTATATACCGTAGCTTGTAAGCCTTCCCTGCTTACAGTCACCGTGGCCTTTCCTGGTATCGCCGATGCTTGTGTAATCGTAACACTCGCGCCAGGATCATTTGAAGCAGCAGTAACTTGCGGCGGAGCTGATCCTACAGGAACATCTAGGGAATAGGTGTATGTACTTGGATTGAACCCGTTCACCTGTGCACCGTTTAGCTGGAGGGACTTCAAATTCGTATCAAAGTTAGATCCAACCAACTTGTCATCTAATTTGAATGAGTCGAAGTCAACGTAACCACCTGTTGTCTTTGTTGAATAATTGAATAAGGCAAAACGGTAGCCCATAAAATGGGGTAGTGTATATGACATTTGAAGTGTATTTCCTATGGATGCCCAACGCTCACCGTCAAGACTGTAATAAAACTTTGCTTTATCTGTCCTATTCTTAAAATCCAACTCAGTCCTTACATATACGGTGTTCTGAGTAAGGGGGACACTTGCTACTTCCACTGCTGACCCTGAACTTCCATTCACCATAACAACTGATTTTGTAGTGCCGGACATTTTAATACCGACAAACCCGTAGTTCTGTTGGAAGGCGGAAATTCCCGCATAATCCCCGTCTTTCATATGGCTAACATCGATAGCAATTGTTCCTGAACTTTCAGGTCCGAAGGTTCTTTGTGTAAGCGTATTTCTGGCATCAAGAATACTAGTGCTCGTTCTTCCGGTAGTGAGCCTTAGATACCCCGGTCGGTCGGTAAGAGACCAGAATCTATTGTCAGGATTATGGTTCCACTGCCATACAAGTGCAAGATTGGATCCATTGTAGTCATTTTCTCCGCCTGCTACCTCGGTATGATAAGCTTCAACCTTCCCTGTCCTTTGATCGAAGTTATCTGATGAAACCCAGGATCTTGACAGTACAGCAGGAATCCCCGTGTCATTGACATCCCCGAATACAGGCCATCCATCCTGACTCCATGTCATCGGCACAATGTAAGGTATACGTCCTACGGACCCATAATCCTGAAACAACATGCCGTACCATTTTCCGTCAGCGGCTTGAACAATTCCGCCCTGTGCTATACCGGCACTGTTGGAAGTACTGCCTGATCTTAAAGCAATCTTTCCTTCATAGGTGCCATCTATCGTATCAGCCCTGTGTACCAATTCAGTGCGAATACTCCCTGATGGCCATGAGATATTAAATATATAATATTTACCATTAATTTTTTGAATGTGCGAGCCTTCAGCTCCAAGACCCCCAGAGCCTCCAGGAGCGCTTGCATTCTGAATGATTGTTTTATTCATTCCGCCTGCTTTGATCGTAGTGGCATCTGAAGTAAGTTCAATAATCTTAATGGACCCGCCGCCATATACCATATATACACGTCCGTCATCATCAAACAGCAATGACATATCATGATAAACACCACCAGCAAGCTCATACTTTTCCCATGTGCCCTTTTCGATGTCAGTGGTTTGAAAGATATACGTTTTACCCGTATCATTGGAAGCGAATACCACATAAAACTTGCCATTATTGTATCTTATGCTGCTTGCCCATGAGCCTTGCCCGTATATGTTCTGCCCATTCGAAAGCGTTTGTTTATCCGTAGACGCAAGAATATCATATACATAATTGACGATTTCCCAATTTACAAGATCCTTGGACTTCATGATAGGTACGCCAGGATTCACGTGCATGGTAGTACTGGTCATATAATACGTATCATTTACTCTGATCACATCAACATCCGGTACATCCGCCCATATGATTGGGTTCTTGGCAATCGGTGTATAAACGTCTGCATAAAAAGTTGTAACACTTTTTCCCTTAAGCGTGGCTTGAAGTGAGCTTCCATTCACAGTGGTATCGCCTAAATTTGCAATATTCTCACTAGACGAAGTTCTATAAGTAGTAAACGATTTTACAGTTTTACCATTTACGTTGAAAGTTAATGCAGTGTCCGTGTTAGTGTCATTTATAGCTGTAATAACTAACTTTCCATTCGAAGGATCTTTATACGCTGTTGTATATACACCCGTTGCTGGGGTTACATCCGAATTGACTCTTTTATAACCCGGCCTGATAAATCTGCTGTATTGACCAAGAGTATACAATCTTTTATTCAAATCGTAACTTTTGACAGCACCATTATCGTCCGTATGAAATGTAATCAGTGCGCCTTTATCTCCAACCGAATTTACACTGTCTTTTGTGTTATTCCAAAGCCACCAGTAGTTAAATGCATTTACTTCTGCTACCGTCATATCCTTATGGATCATTTTCGCCCAATAGATACCGTCATTTATGGTCGGATCATTGGGTTCACCTACAGATGCTTCTGTCACCCATAATTTTTTATTATAAATCTTTGTTTGCGTCAGCCACTTCGCGCCAAGATTGGGGTCCTGCTGATTTACGGCATATTGGTGTACACCAACAATGTCTACGCGATCCCTGCTATCGGCATCATTCAATGTTGGAACAGCCAGATCTTCACTGAAATTTAACCCCTCTGGCATAATAAGCTTCGCAGTCACACCTTTTTGTGCAAAAGTAGGTTTGAGATAGCCCTTTACAAAATTATGAAAATCTTCCGCTGTCCAACTGCTAGATTCATAATTCGGTGCCCAGTTTGGCTCATTTTGAATAGATACAGCTGAGATATCGATTCCCTTATTGGTCTTAAAGCCAGTCACATAGTCAGCTAAGAAATCAGCATATGCCTGATATTTATCAGTTCTGAGCTTACCACCGATTTCTCCGTTTGTTCCTGTGTTACCAGTCTTCATAAACGGCGGAGGCGTCCAGGGAGTAGTGAAAAATTTGGTTACGTTATAATCCGTTTTTATTTTATTAAAAAGCCAGGTTGTACCATTAATATCCCAATTATTCCAATTCCATGTGCCTGATTCCGATACGATGTCATAAGGAAGCCTGTTTCTTACCATACTAAGTCCTGCGCCAGTAGAAGTACTAAAAAGCGCATCCAGTATTTCCTTCTGTGGTGGGTTTGCGAGATTTTGTACAATCCCTGTCGACCAAGCGTTGGATGCACCAAAGCCGTCAATTTCCTGCTTTTCAATATTATAATCAATATTAACCATTGGGATGGATGCAGCATGGGTACTCTTATGAAAACTAAGCATGGATGATACTATCAGACTAAGACAGAGGGAAACTTTTAAAGCAGCTCTTGCGTCAACCCTTCCTTTTTCCATTTATATCTTCCCTTCATTAAAATGATTCTTGTACCTTACCTTAAAGCTATGGGCCCAGTTGCTTGTTAGCATCATGGACCCATTACCATCTTAATAAGGAATTGTATACTCTCTACATAATTGCCAGATGCCTGTATGAATGAATTTTATTTCAATTCTTGATAGAGTCTGTAGATGACCGTAGCAGCTTGTGCTCTTGTCGATTTTCCTTTCGGATCGAAATATCCCTCTGACACTCCGTCCATTAAGCCTGCCTGTTTGGCAGCCCAAACAGCATCCTTGGCGTATGTAGAGATTTGATCGCCATCAAGGAAATTTGAAGTTGCACCATGTGCTTGTACAGTCGAAGAACTAATAATCTTGGATGCCCGATAAATAAGCACAGCCATATCCTCACGACTGATTTGGTCGTTCACCCCGAAGCTGCCGTCATCTTTGCCTTGAACGAGGCCGATCTTCTGTGCTGAGGCTATGGAATTGTAGTACCATGTACCCGCATCAACATCTGTAAAGGCAGCAGTTGCTGAAGAATCCGCTAGATCGAAGAGTTGAATCAACATCTTAACGAACTCTGCTCTTGTTACCTCCCCAGCCGGAATAAAATGGCCATCACTTCTACCGCTCACTACTTCACGAGCTGCTAAGCCAAGAACACCCTCGTTTGCCCAGGTATACCCATTCATGTCACTAAAGGAGACCTGAACATGGTTAGCCGTGTACTTGCTGAAGTGCGTAGGTAGAAATTGTACTCTACCTGTATCGGTATTGTATTTACCGTTCCTGACTACTTCCATTTTGCCATCTTCTGTAATATAGTAGATGACTACCTGATAAGGATTTTCATTAGGTCCCAATTTATAAGGTAATTCTACTATGACACTGTTCTTGATAAAGTTTGTGATTAGGCTGCCATCTAGACTCAGATGAAAATCGTACACAACAGAATTTCCAATTTCATCTCTTATATCCTGCGAAAGGTTGGCAGGGTCTACCTTTGCAATACTTAGTTGCAAATTAGATGTATCCGACAGGGTCCTTGTATCAAGAACATCTCGATTAATGGAAACCGTAGCAAGCTCCGTCTCAACCCTTAGCGTCTTGACGTCACCCGATTCTGAACGGAGCTGTTGAAGCTGCATCGCCGGCAGATTCAATTGGAGTTCCTTAACGTCAGAGCCTGAGTTGACTTTAATCGTTACCGAATCATCTTTGGAATTTTTGCCCGCTTCAAGAAGAGCTTTTGACCCTACATCAATAGAAGCAACACCATTAGTAGCATTCAATGCGTCAATTAACAAAATAGATGTACCTGAGGTACTCGGCGTTGACGGATTTTCTGCCCCTTGGGAACCAGGGTTGGAGCCAGGATTAGTGCCGGGATCAGTTCCAGAGTTCGAATTATTAACCGACAATGTAATTCCGTTACCCATCTTCCCATGCGTTTTCTCCAACTGACTATTGATAGTTGTCAAAGAACTTAGGGAAACGGAAGCTGCCCCTGCTTTGGAAGCTTTAAACGAAAGCGTAAATAAGTCCTTATCCCCAGTTAGTCCCGACTTCTTTCCTGTTAACGTAAAAACCAGCAATATTTTGTTGCCTTGTACGTGAGGTTCAAGCACGTATGCTTGATTATTCAGGTTGCTTGTGTAGCCTGTATACGCCAGTTGTTGCTCATCATACGTTAATTCCATCTCGGCAGCATATAAGTCAGTAAGTGCTTTGCCTGCAATGGTAATCGTAATGTTGTCTCCTATCTCGACACTTGCGGCTGAAGAACGCAATACAAATTCATCTGTTGCTTGGGCTGCAGCCGAAAATGGGAGTACAGTGGCAATGAACATAATAGCTAGGAAGAAAAATTGGAATTTATGTTTCATGTTCACGATCCCTCATTATAAGGAACGAATGGGAGACAAACGTCTCCCCTCGCCCTTTTCTTGGATTTAGTAATTTTTAGCGATCACGATCAACTACGATTGTGTGGGTCACTTATTGAAGTATCTTGGATGCTACATACGCAAGATCAAAAATATCGATCTTATTATCGTTGTTCATATCAGCTTTCTTGGCAGTTGTCCAGTCTGTGCTATAGGAGTCCTTACCATAATTGTAAGCTACTATTGCAAGGTCACCTACATCGATGCTTCCATCATTATTGAGGTCAGCAGATTTAATTACGGCTGCCTTGAAGATAGCAACTGCACTGCTCAGTGTCGCTACGCTAGTATCAACCTGAGATTGCGTCGCACTTGCACTGTCTCTTACAGCTTTTGCTGCAGTTAGAGCTGCACCGAATGTATCCTTGGCTGTTTGCGGATATTGGCCAGAAGCTGTACCAACGACTGCACCGTCATACAGACTTTGTGCATTTGTAATGGCTGTTGTCAATGCTGCCTTATCAATGACCACTACAATAACTGCCCCACTAAAGGTTGTGCTTGCGCTATTTAGTGCTGTTACGGCACTGTCAACATCGGACTGTGTCGCACTTGCGTTGTCTCTTACAGCTCTTGCTGCAGCGAGAGCTGCACCGAATGCATCCTTGGCCGCTTGCGGGTATTGGCCTGCCGCTGTACCTACAACTGCACCGTCATACAGGCTCTGTGCATTAGTAATGGCTGTTGTCAAAGCAGTCTTAACCACTGTAATTGCGCCTACTGAAATGCTCTTACTGCCAAGAGCTGCATCAATTACGGTTCCTTCTGGAGCCACACCAAACTTTGCCTGTGTAGCTGCGATCGTTCCGCTGGTGTTCTGAACACCAGCCTTTACCTTGAAGGTTAGATTCAGCACCGGAGTACTGGCTCCAGTTACGCCAACTCCTGTATTTGCTGTGATGAGTCTAACTTTTCCAGCTGTAGCTTTGTCCTCTGTCAAGATCTGGATGTTGTTGTTTGCACTTGCCGCACTCACATAATCAAATACGTTGGAATCATAAGATAGAGTGATGTCCTGCGCATAAACACTTTGTGTCACGTTGTCCGCACTAACAGCCACTGTAAAGCTGCTTCCAGGCTGCACACTGCTGTCTGCTGAAATGGCAGCTGTAGGTAAAAGCGGCTGAGGCCACACAGGATCTGTCGTTGCATTGCTTGTGGTTAGATAGATTCTGTCAATTGCAAGTCCGTCTTCTCTTCCCCAGAAGTTCAATTCATGTACGCCAGCGGTAACATTCAAAGTAGCACCGCCAAACATACCACCGCTAGAACCACTGATATTCGCCCATTTATACTGAGTACCAAGAGTAAGACCCTCAATACCGTTAGTAGTGAATTTATACTGATTATCTAATCCAACGTGGATGGAGTCCGAATCGTAGCCAAGCGTCTTGACAAGTATCCAAACATTATAGCTTCCTGAAGTTGGAAAGTTAACTTTATATCCAAGTCTGGAATTGGCTGCAAGTGAAGCTGCATCCGTACCTGACGCAGTGAACACCGTATTAGGCCCGAAAAACATCGCTTTCGTGGACTGTCCATCAACAAGCGACCAAGTATGACCATTTATGGTGCCATATACATAGGCATTAACTGTATTTTCTGCTGCTGTTTCTGCCTCAATGGCCACAACAGAAGGCGTATTGACAAGCACACTAATTTGCGATGTTGCAGCAGCGCCTAATGCTCCCTTAAAACTTACAGTAACATTTGCCGTTCCACTTGCTTTAGCCGTTATAGTACCGCCCGCAACTTCTGCAATAGTAGGACTTGGATTGGAATACGTTGCTGTTTTGGTTACATCTTCCGTGTGTCCGTCAACATATTCTGCTGTTACTTTAAAGGTTGCAGTTTTGCCAGAATCCAGCGTAACTGAACCATTGTCAATGGTAATCTTCTTCACCGTCAGTTCGCTGTTCAAGTCTTTTACAAGCATATTAACTGTATCTGTTTTTCCACCATAGCTTATGTCAATGCTTGTGGAGCCATAGCCCACCCCAGTGACAACTCCGTTGTTTACACTTACAATACCGCCTTGTGCCGGTGTTGCAAGGGCCTGAGCACTAATATCTGCACTTGTTCCATCGGCGTATATGGCTGAAACCTTCAGGTTAGCCTGATTAGTTCCGGAAACAGTATCAATCTTTTGTTTATCAATGGATGCGTTGATGGCAACTAGATCATGAGCAACTGTCTTTTGCTCGAATTGCCAAGAATCTACCTTGAAGAGATTACCTGTTGATGCTCCCGTGTATACCATATATACATTATGGACACCTGTAGCACCAGAAACACTCGTTGTTTTTGTCTTCCAAACATCGTCTCCGCCTGTGTTGGAAATAGGAAGTGTCCCGATCAATGGGCCAGTAGCACTGTCAAGATGAAGTTCAATGTTTCCACCGCCCGAACCACTTGCAACATTAGCTTTGAATGTTCCTGCGCCTGTAGCTCCAAAATCAACTTTGGATACCGCAGTCCAGTCTCCATCATTTATGCTGCTGACAGCCAGATTTATACTGCTTACCATGCCTCCTGGTTGTGTAGTAGTTTCAGTGGATATCCCGCCATTCCAACCAATTGTTTCGGCCTCAACCCTTGTATAAGGATTCAAATTTTGGAGCTGCGGAACACCTGCGTAATCGCCAGTAATAGGATTAATAACCCCGTTTGCATCAAAACTGACCTTATTGATGTTTGTATTACGGTATCCATGCGGTTGCCCACCCATTTGTGGATACATACCGCTTTCAGCCATTGCCTTTGCTACGGTCTGTGCGTGGTAGGTAACATACCACTGGTTGTTGAATTCAAAAATCGCATGGTGGTTGTTACCTCCTGCACCAAAGAACGTAGCAGGGTTTGGCAGTATTGTTTTGACAAAGGTAAATGGCCCCATTGGGTTGTCACTTACCATATAGCCAATTGCTCCCGTAGGGATATCCGACGGATGCCCGCTAGAGAAGTTCGTACAATAGGAGTAATAATACTTCCCGTTGTATTTGTGGATACCTGAATCCTCAAACAACCACGGCGGATTGATAGGTTTTGCAGATCCGCCACTTGCACTCAGATCCAAACTGATCATATCCGCACCAAGCTTTGCAACACGTGCTGTTCCTGGGTCAGCATCTTTGCCTGTCGGAATACCGCCGCCAAAATATATGTAAGCGCTTCCATCGTCGTCAACTAGCACCGCAGGATCAAAAAGCCATGTAACATCACTCGCCCCAGGAGTACTTCTGCTTATCAATTGTTTGCCTAGTGGATCTGTAAATGGGCCGATCGGACTATCTGCTGTGAGCACACCAATGCCGCTTCCATTATCCGCAAAATATAGGAAGAACTTCTCCTTGCCATCAATCGTTTTATGTGCAGCCGCCGGCGCCCAGGAGTTGTTTGCCCATTTTGCCGCACCTTGTGGCCCGGCTACAGGTATTTCTCCGTGGTCTGTCCAGTTCACCATATCATCGGACGAAACAACCGTAATCTTATTGATCTTACCGTATCCATTATCCTTAACTGTCCCGTCAGCATTGTACTCCAATACATCATTGGTCATGTAGACATAAACTCTGCCATTATAAACCATGGCATACGGATCGGCACCAAACTTTTGCGTAAATAGCGGATTGTTATTACCAGGTGTTTTAGCCAGCGCTGGAGTGAGCGTCGTAGCTGCCGCTGCCTGCTTTTCCATAACTGGACTTAATGTAAATGCAAGAGTTAAAGCCATCGTCATCCCCAGCATTTTGTTCAATTTCTTCATAGAATAACCTCCACCTTCATGAATTGATTAATAATAGCATTTTGACTCCTATTTCATTTGACTCCTCCGAAAAAGGAAGCACCTCCTTTCACTGCTGATGCAGTAATTATTTCCTGTATCCTGAATGCCACCATAAGTTACTACTTGTTCAATAACCTGTGTATAATAACGGCCGCTTCCGCTCTTATCGCCGTATCATTTGGCTTTATCATGCCATTGTAGCCCTGGATGATTCCTTTCTTGACCAGTTGAGCCAATGGGCTTACTGCATAAGCTGCTACCTCACTGGAATCGCTAAAGCTGCTTAAGTCTGACACTGATTCATGCTGCATTCTTCCGGCAATTTCCATTGCTCGTGCTGCCACCACCATCATATCCTGTCTGGATATACTTAACCTCGGCTCGAGCTGGTTGTCGCCAGTTCCCTGAGCAATTCCAAGTTTTTTGGCTATCCCTACTTCTTTGTAATAATAGTCGGAATCTTCCACATCATTGAAATTGCCGTCTACTTCTGCATTAAGATTTAATGCCCTGATGAGCAAGCAAATGAAGTCTGCTCTGGTGATGTTGTCTCCAGGTTTAAAGGTAGTAGCGGATGCTCCCTTGATTATTCCCGAAGATGCAAGAGCCTCTATCTCCATATTCGCCCATTCATAGCCTTCAAGGTCGTCGAAGGTGGTTCCATAACTGTATATAGTTGCTGTCAGACTCGGATCCAATGCCTTCACGGAGATCAGCTTAATATTGGCATTTCCCTGAGCCTTCCCTTTGAAGGTGATGGTACTCAGTGCTATGCTTCCTTGCTCTCCTGCCTTCTTTCCAACCATTGTGAAGGCAACCGTCATTTTTCTGTTATCTACCACCTTTGGAGGTATAAAAAAACCCTCCAACTTCGATTTCGCCGTATCCAACTCAACAATATCAGGATCGAACGTAATCAATGCTTCATAGGCGTAAAGGGCTTTCAAGTTGTTTCCATTCACCGTAACTTCGAGCGCTTGATCAGGCAACGCGTTTTCTGCACTTTTATTAAGAGTAAAACCCGTATCCCCTTCTGCATATCCTGCACGGGGTATACTAGCAACTATCATCACTGCAAGTACACACATTACGACAGTTAATTTTCCTTTTCTCATGTTAATCTCCTTTTCAACTATTTTCGCTGAAACATACGCAAGGATAGTAATATTTATATTACAAACGGTATTGGCTACTATCAAAGCTGTCTTATCTACAACAGCTTCAATATTTGCCTATTAAAAGCTCTTACTGCTACTTTTAGTCAGTTGTAATTACCAAAATTACTGTGGCGTGATAATTACTAAGTTCAGTATAACTAGAAAGCAATCATTTCAGAATGTAATTTCTTATTCGAAAAGTGAATATTTCTACGAATATACGATATAAATTCAACCAATAAGTGGATCATATAAAAGTATACATTTACTATAAAATAATAACCGTTTTACTTTTATGATTTATTCCAATTCTTCCTTTAATAACTACGAGAAGCGATTTCTTTCTCTGCTGTCACTTGTGTAAATACATTTTCAGGAGTAACAATACGTTTCGGCAGTGTGCTGCCTTTCACGATTTCTTTCACAGCTTGAATGATATTTGGCCCCAGCAACGGATTACACTCAACCACTAAATTAATTTTACCCTCATTCATCTTCTCAAGTGCTTTCCTCGTGCCATCTACGGTGATGACCACAATATCTTTGCCCGGAACTAATCCATATTCTTCTATCGCCTCTAAGGCACCAAAGGTCATATCATCGTTATGGGAATATAACACACGAATCTCACTCCCTTTTTCTTGCAAAAATTTCTTCATCACTTCTTTGCCTTTGGCAACAGTGAAATCCGCGTTCTCACTCTTTAAAAATTGTAAATCACTGCGTGAAGAAATGACGTCACGGAATCCCTTCCCCCGAGCAATGGATGGCGTTGATCCCTCTGTACCTTTTAATTCAACAATACCTACTGATTTCATCGATTTAGGAATTTTATCTAATAAGTACTTCCCTGCTTTTCGACCTTCCTCATAAAAATCAGAACCAATATAGGTCACATACAGCGATGGGTCAGTGACATCGACCAGCCGATCAATAATAATGACTGGAATTCCTGCTTGTTTTACTTCTTTCAGAATAGGCTCCCATCCCGTTTCTACAACAGGAGCAATGGCGATGACATCCACTTTCTGTTTGACAAACTCTCGGATAGCCTCTATTTGCTTATCTTGCGATTGCTCTGCGTTTTGAAAGTTGAGTTCGACATCAGATTCGGCTGCAGAATTTTTAATAGATGACGTATTGGCAAGACGCCATTCACTTTCAGATCCTAACTGCGAGAATCCTAAGACCGGCTCTTTAATTGAAGGCGTTGTTACAGACTCCTCATGTCTTGCTTGTCCAACCTTTCTAGTTGCTTCATCTACTTGAACTTGCTCACAACCAAAGAAGCACATTAGAATGCTTAGCGACACAATCAGTTTGGTAAGCGCTAACAACATACTCTTCGGTCTACTCTTGTACATGTTATTCAAGTCCCCCTTGAAGATTATTTCGTGTGGAAATGAGACATATGTCGTGCTAATTGCCCTGATATCTGATTCAATCTCGTAGAGAGTTCTAAAAGTTGCTCGCCGATCGTTAGCTGCGTTGAACAGAGTGAAGCGACTTGCTCCGTTGAAGCTGATGACTCCTGCGATACAGCAGATACTTCGAATATAGCCTGACCGAGTACGCTTTGTACAGCGTTTAATTTATTCAATGACAAGGTAACATCCGTTGCTCGTGTTAATAACTGCTTCATTTCTTCTTGAATTCGTGTAAATAAGTTGAACACCTCAAATACTTCCACATTCATATCTTGAAAGAAAGGCAGTGCATCAGACATAGCCCCAACTGTAGATTCCACCTCTTGCAAAATAATATCTGTATATTGTCCTACTTGACCAATGGAGGCATTGGATCGTACCGCCAGTTGGCGTATCTCAGTCGCAATGACTTTAAAACTAGCTCCTGCGGCTCCAGCCCTGGTTGCTTCAATCGAGGCATTAAGAGACAATATCTTGGTTGAATTCGTGATCTCTTTCAAAATTTTCAGTATCGCACGAACAGAACTTGCAGATTCCTGGAGACTGTTAACTTTACCTGCTACAACTCGAAAACTAGCTTCAGTATCCCCAGCTTTACGCAAGAGATCATGTACTGAGTTTCCACCCGTTCTACAAACCTCTTCTACCTCTTCAGCGGAATGAGCCATTATACGTTGAAGTGAAAACACATCAGTTAAAGAAGTACTCATTTGTTCCATACGCTCCGCACTTTGCTCGGCATTCGAAGCCAAGTCAATCGCACCACCAGCTATTTGATCTGTCGCTGCGTGTATTTCTCTTGCAGAGATAACGGTGATTTCGGCTGCACTGCTCATACGCTTACTAAATTCAGTGACTTCAATCACACTTTCTCTAGAGCTCAAAATAAGAGCTCCAATATTCTCCATCATCTGCTCGTATGCGAATTCTACCTGTCCAATCTCATCGTTCCGATTCTGAACAGACAGTCTTCCGGTTAAATTGCCATCGGCAGCTAACCTCATTAACTTCACAATATGAGCAAGTGGTTTGCCAACCATGAATACAATCCATAAACCAATCATCAAAGCAATCAGAATGTTCAAACCTATAAATAAATAGGTCATTTTCTGAATTTTACTAACAGACTTCGTTAACTCAGCCAACGGCGCAACCGCAATGAATGACCAATTACTGATAGATGATTGGCGATAGGCCATCAAATTTCGAACCCCGCTCACATGTTTATCTATGAAGCTGCCTGAAACTGTTGGATTCGCTGGTAATGAAATAGTATGAGTGTTCGATACCTTGTTATTGCTCAAAATCAACTTTCCAGATTGAGTTGTGATAAACGTTTCCGCGCCATCACTAAGCTGAAAAGCATTGACCATCGTTTGCAAAACATTAGCTTCTATTTGAACGATTAGGATGAAATCCTCAGAGCCTACATTATTTTTACCTAGTAATCTCCCGTAAGCAAAGAGTGGCTTAGGTGAATCTCCTAAGTACCCTTTATCTTCAATGGGCATCCAGACGGGTTTACCGCTCGCACTACGAATCGTTTGAATCCAACTAGCCGTTCTTAGATCTGAACTCAGCCCTTCTCGCTGCGTACTTATGATATCAAGGGAAGTTTGAATGGGAATCAGTGTGATATCTCGAATGCTCTGATCCGATAATGCTAATTGGTCGAATACATCTCTCATTTCGGAAGTCCTTCGTTGCAATTCAGCTTTTGCAATCCCTGCATTAGAAATTTGAAATAAATTTTTCGTAAACGTGCTATCACTAATAAGTTGATTCGATAAATCTATGTAAAACTGCTGCTTCATGTCTAATTTCTCCCCCGCAGTTGTAACTAAATCCTGCGAGCTCTTTTTCATTTGATCAATGATTGCGTTTTCAGCAATACGGGAAGAAAATAACCCCATCCCTATAACGGAGACACCTAAGGAGCAAAAAAAGATGAGGAAAAGTTTAGTACCGATCGACCGACTAGGCCGTTGAAATAGCATCCGCACGATGTTCATCATATATGTCATGTAAGATCCCCCAATTTACATATGAAAAAAGGGCATCTCTCGACAAAACATGTCAATGAATGCCCTTCTTCAGACTTTTTTATCTACGTTGCATCCAGCGCCGTTGACTTAACAAACGTTGTAAGATAATGAACATAAACAATAGAATTCCAATAACAATCTTCGTCCACCAAGAACTTAGCGTCCCTTCGAAGCTAATAATTGTTTGAATAACACCTTGAATCATGACGCCGAAGAAAGTTCCTACAATGTATCCAACGCCTCCGGTGAGTAGTGTACCCCCGATAACAACCGCTGCGATCGCATCCAACTCCATCCCCATCGCATGCAAGCCGTAACCTGACAACATGTAAAAGGTAAATACCACACCTGCAAGTGCTGAGCAGAATCCGCTAAAAGCGTAAATTAACATTTTCGTACGTCCAACCGGTAATCCCATCAATATGGAAGATTGCTCACTTCCACCCAGTGCATACGTATTTCTACCAAAACGCGTGTAATGGGCAATGTAGAACCCAAGAAAAACAACCAACAAGGCAATGATGACACTAATCGAGACAAAGTTACCACCAGGTAGGCTGATTTTCGTTTGAGCCACACTCGTGTAGAAGCCATTATCGATGGTAATGGTATTAATACTAATGATGTAACACAATCCTCTAGCAAGGAACATCCCCGATAAAGTAACGATGAAGGGTTCAATCTTGAAGTAGTGAATGATGGCCCCCATCCCCCATCCGAATAGAGCGCCGATTAACAGTACCATCGGAATGACAAGGCCAGGCGGCCATCCTGCTTGGACTAAACTTGCCGAGATCATCGTCGTTAAGGCAATGACGGAACCAACCGATAAATCAATACCACCAGATACAATGACAAATGTCATTCCAACTGCCGTTATTAATAAGAAGGCATTATCAATGAGCAAATTCATCAATACTTGTAAGGAAAAGAATCCTGTATAACGGAAAGAACCGATAGCGAACATGAGTACAAATAATCCCATGGTCACTAGGATTGGAATATGCTGTTTCTTAAGCATGCTGTTTGACCTCCCTCTCAGCCGGATAATGGCGCGTTTTCCAACGGAAGGCAATCGATTTGCGGAAAGATTCCGATTGAATTAAACAAACAATTAGAACAACGAAGGCTTTTACAACCAACGTTATTTCTGGCGGTACACCAATCATATAGATCGTTGTCGTCAATGTTTGAATGATTAACGCTCCAACTAATGTACCAGCTAAGTAAAAGCGTCCACCAGTTAGTGCGGTTCCGCCAATAACGACAGCTAGGATCGCATCGAGTTCATACCATAATCCAGCATTATTGCCATCTGCGCTTGAGACATTCGAGCTCAGAATTAGTCCAGCAATTGCTGCACATAAGCTACAAAACATATATACGAAGAACATAACCGTCTTCGATTTCACTCCGGCAAGATTACTTGCTGTTGGCTTACAACCAACAGATTCAATAAATAAACCGAGTGCTGTCTTTCTTGTTAAGAGATAAGCAATAGTGAATACAATGGCAACGATAAATATGGAAAATGGAAGTGTTAGTAACGATCCTGCACCAATGAACTTATAATGAGGGTTCGAAATCGTAATGATTTGACCACTCGTTATTAATTGCGATACACCGCGTCCAGAAACCATTAAAATTAGCGTCGCGATAATCGGTTGCATGCCAATATTGGCAACTAGGAATCCATTCCAAACACCTAGTACAAGCGAAACCAGCAGTGCAGTACCCACTGAAATGATAACATTGACTAAACCACCGTCCCCATTACTGATCATCAGGCACGCTATCGCTCCTGAAATGGCTACGACTGAACCTACGGAAAGATCCACCCCTTTCGTAGCTGCAATAACTAATGTCATTCCAATGGATACAATCATTAGCGGAGAGCCAAAGTTTAAAATATCAATTAAACTCCCATATAGATGCCCATCACGCATTTTTATCGCAAAGAAATCAGGGGAGTAGATTAAGTTAAATACTAATAATGCACCCAAAAAAATGAGTGGCCAAAACAAATGATGCTTCACCATGTCTATTAACCTCCCGCAATTGCCTTCATGACATTTTTCTGACTGATTTCATCGCCAACCATTTCCTTCACCTTGTGACGATCTCGTAGAACGACGATTTTATGACTGACACGTAAAACTTCCTCGAGTTCCGATGAAATAAATAGAACGGACATCCCTTTTTGCGCTAATGACAAAACTAATTTCTGAATTTCAGCTTTAGCTCCAATATCAATACCTCTCGTAGGTTCATCCAGGATCAACAAGCTAGGATCTGTGAGCAACCAACGAGCAAGCAACACTTTCTGTTGATTCCCGCCGCTCAAATTTTTGATCAGATGTTCAGGGTTAGGTGGATTAATGTTTAATGCGCGAATATATTCATCTGCCATTTCATCCTGGCGCTTTCTTGAGATGGTTTTAAACCAACCTTGAGACGCTTGAAGGGCAAGAATGATATTTTCTCGAATCGTCAAATCATCTATAATTCCCTCTAACTTACGATTCTCGGAGCAAAATGCAATTCCTTGATCAATCGCTTGTCTTGGCGTATGAATCGCATCGCTTGAACCTGCAATGGTCATTTCACCTGAATCAGCCTTATCTGCTGCAAAGAATAATCTAGCTAGTTCCGTTCTACCTGAACCCAACAAGCCCGCTAGACCAACAATCTCTCCTTTGTGAATGGTGAGATCAACAGGTTCGATGGAACCTTTCTTCCCGAAATCAGTTGCTTGAATGAATACCTCATGACTAATTTGATTAGCTGCATCACCTTTGGGCAACTCTTCTAACAGCTCAAGGTCTTTTCCAATCATCTTGGAAACCAGCTCTATACGAGGAAGATCTTTGGCTAAATATTCCCCAATAAACTCTCCATTACGGAGTATGGTTATGCGATCTGAAATGTCGTACACCTGATCCAAGAAATGAGTGACGAATAGAATTGCAAGTCCTTCATTTTTCAATCGAGTCATGACAGAAAATAGTTGTATAACCTCGCCTCTATCTAAACTGGAGGTTGGCTCATCTAGAATTAACACTTTGGCCGAAATGCTCAAGGCTCTGGCAATCGATACAAGTTGTTGAACAGCTACGGAATACACATGCAAGGGTTGTGTAACATCGATTTCAAGATTCATTCTCTTCTTCAGTAATTGCCCAGCATCTTCATTCATTTTTTTCCATAAAATACGACCGAAACGACGTGGTTCACGTCCAATATAAATATTTTCAGCTACGGACAAGTTCGAGCAGAGGTTAACCTCTTGGTAAACCGTACTAATACCTGCATTTTGCGCGTCAAGCGGGCTAAGAATTCGAATTGGCTGTTTATCCATCTCAACGACACCCTGATCGATGGAATGCACGCCTGTAAGAACTTTGATTAATGTAGATTTACCTGCCCCGTTTTCTCCCATTAATGCATGAACTTCTCCGGGGAACATGCTGAAATTAACGTTAGTTAACGCTTTAACACCCGGAAACTGCTTATGAATTCCGGTCATCTGCAATACCGGACCACCCTGTTTCATCATGCCACTCCTCTCCTATATGAACGAGAGCTACTCCCTACTAGCAAGATGGAGCAGCTCTGCCCTTTTTATTTATAAAAACAATGACGTATGCGATCGATTAGTATTGGCGATTCGGCAATTCACGTTTCGCATCTTCGGAAGTAAATACGCCTTCTTTCGTAACAATACGTTTCGGAAGTTCTTTACCACTAAGTACATCCTTAGCCGCTTGCATCAATTGTCCACCAAGTAGTGGGTTACACTCTACGATGAAGTTGATTTTCCCTTCGCTTGCCGCTACGAAGCCATCTTTCACGCCATCAACCGAGATAATGATGATATCTTTACCTGGTTTAAGTCCCGCTTCTTCAATCGCTTGGATTGCGCCAAGTGCCATATCATCGTTATGTGCATAGAGAACATTAATGTTCTTGTTGGCTTTCAAGAAGGCTTGCATAACCTCTTTACCTTTGGCACGTGTGAAATCACCTGTTTGTGAAGCGATGACTTTCAGGTTTGGATTGGATTTAATAATTTCGTCGAATCCAGCTTTACGATCATTCGCAGGAGCAGAACCTGTAGTTCCTTGAAGCTCTACGATATTAACTGCTTCTTTCGTATCTTTATATTTGTCAACTACCCATTTCCCTGCGCTGCGGCCTTCTTCTACGAAGTCTGAACCAATGAACGTTCTGTAAAGGGAAGTATCTTTGGAATCTACAGCTCTATCTGTCAAGATAACTGGGATGCCAGCATCTTTCGCTTCTTTCAATACAGTATCCCAACCGGATTCAACAACCGGAGAGAAAGCGATGACATCAACTTTTTGCTGGATATATGTGCGAATAGCTTTAATTTGATTTTCTTGTTTTTGTTGTGCATCGGAGAATTTCAATTCAATGCCTGCTTCTTTCGCAGAATCTTGAACGGATTTCGTGTTCGCTGAACGCCATCCGCTCTCAGCACCTACTTGAGCAAAGCCCATTGTGATTTTCTTGTCCGCTTTCGCAGTCGCTACTGCTGCTGTACTTGGGCTTACAGCTGCTGCAGCTGTGCTGCTTGCTGTCTTGGTTTCGCCTGAACTACCACAAGCTGCTGTGAACATCATCATTGCTGAAGCTACTAATACTACCCCTAGAGACTTTTTCATTTTATATTTCCTCCCTTATTTCACCTGTTTGCTTCGGTGTAACTAAAGTATAGGATACGAATCAGGCAAGGGTATACGGAGTTTCGTAGACACTTCTTGTAAATTATTATTCACTTTTTGAATCCCAAAATTAAAAACAGTACTTTTTTATTCAAAAAGTGCACTTTTTTGTTTAATGATTGCGTTTTCAAAACGATTGATTCATAATTTACAATAAGCTTTCGACACTTCTGATCTAATGAAAGGTATTTGTAGGATGGATATATATCGAAAAATCACTTCCAGCCTTCGGGCTAAACTTTTAACGATGTTTGTTATACTCACCTGTCTTCCTTTAATTGTTGTAGGTCTCATTTCATATAATAAATCGTACAATACCGTATTTAATAACAGCAAAGCAGCAACGATGATGCTTGCAACACAACTAGCCACAGACATTGATAATGTATTTACAGATACGAAGAAACTATTGGAACTGGAGAAAAACCCTAATGTTTTACATTTTCTTTTTTCACAAACAGATTCCAATTTAGATGCACGAGAGATTTTACAAACAATGTCTTCCTATAGACAGACGTATCAATATGATGGCGTGTTGAACATTACGATGATTAATCTTTATGGCCGAGGCATCAGCGAGAGGAAAGGTGTCTTTCAACTTAATAAAAACGCCTTACGAAATCCGCATTTTGAATATCTGATTCAACATCCTGAGGCTGTCTTGAATATCCCACCTGATGATCCTGCCTCTATAGATCCATTAGATGGTTTTCAATACAAAAAGCATAATATTATATCCATCGTTTCCACGGTTAAACAACGCGTTACGCATGAAGTCATTGGATTCATTATTATTGATGTCGATGACAGTATTGTAAAAAAGTTTAGTGATAACGTCATAATAGGGAAAAGCGGTTTTTTTTATGTCGCAGACAACGAAGGTAACGCCATATTCTTACCATCTAAAGCCACCAATAGTACAAATCGGCTACAGAATAAAAATATTTCTTCTATAATAGAAAACAAAACCAAAGACTATGTGGATTCTTCCGAAGGTAAACCAGAATTTATTGTGACTTCTCTTTCCATGTCCACGGGTTGGAATATCGTTGGAGTGGTACCGCTGCAAGAAATTGTGGAAGAGGCCAATTCCATTCGTCAACTCATCATCATTAGCG
Source organism: Paenibacillus plantarum (assembly GCF_013141695.1). GTDB lineage: Bacteria > Bacillota > Bacilli > Paenibacillales > NBRC-103111 > Paenibacillus_E > Paenibacillus_E plantarum. The sequence goes on along the minus strand of NZ_WHNY01000067.1, from coordinate 25,315 downwards.
TTATGCTTAGCATCGTTTTTGCTATAACCTTGCATTTCTTTGTCTCTACTCGCTTGACTCGACCGGTTCGCATACTCAAAAATAAAATGCAACTCGCCGCATCTGGCTTTCTTGAAGCTAAAGTCGTTCTTACGGGTACGGATGAAATCTCCGATTTGGGCAATAGCTTTAACATTATGATTGGGAAAATTCGCATGTTGCTTGATCAGAGTATTAAAGAACAGCAAGAAATCAAAAAATCGGAGCTTAGAGCCTTACAGGCGCAAATAAACCCCCATTTCTTATACAATACATTGGATTCCATCCTTTGGTTGGCACAATCTGAGAAAAAGGATCAAGTCGTCCAGATGGTCATGGCTTTATCCAAACTGTTTCGAATTAGCTTAAGCAAAGGAAGAGATTGGATCACATTTGAAACTGAAATTGAACACCTTCAGAGCTATTTAACCATTCAACAGATGCGGTATCGGGATATTTTAGACTATGAAATTGCTATAGATTCAAGCCTTAACTCTCTACTTATTCTTAAAATGACCTTGCAGCCCATTGTTGAAAATGCCCTCTATCATGGGCTTAAAAATAAGCGGGGCAAAGGGTTAATTCGGATTACCGCGAAGATTGAGGACGAAGATAATTTCCTAATTGTGGTACAAGATAACGGTAAAGGCATCACGGAAGAGCGACTTCAACAACTGCGGAAGGATTTAATGGAACCGCATACGCCGAAGGAAACTGGAAATGAGGTATCCGGAGGGTTCGGATTGCACAATGTTCATAGACGAATTCGCTTATATTATGGAGAAGCTTATGGCGTACAGGTAGACAGCATGGAAGGTGAAGGAACGATTGTTAGCATTCGAATACCGTGTGATTGGGGATGATGTCCGTGAAAAAAATATTGCTAGTTGACGATGAGATATTAATTAGAGAGATCATTCGTGATTGTATTGATTGGGAGAAAGAAGGGTTTATATACTGTGGCGATGCATCAGATGGCGAGGTTGCCCTTCCTATTATTGAAAGCTTACAACCTGACATCTTGATTACGGATATTCTTATGCCTTTCATGAACGGGCTGGAATTAAGCAGCATTATGAGTAAGCAGTTTCCAGATATGAAGATCATTATTATTAGTGGCCATGCGGAGTTTGAATATGCAAGAACAGCGATGCAAATTGGTGTTGAAGAATACTGTTTGAAACCAATTAGCCCAGATGAGCTGTTGAAGGTGCTCCACAGAGTCAGTCAACAAATTGATAAAGAGCTAGACATACAAACTCAACTCCAATTACTTAAAGATAAAGAAAACGAACATAGCGTCATTTCGCAAGAAAAGTTATTGAATGATCTCTGCAGTGGTTTCATGACCACCTCAGAGGTGATGCATCATAGTGCTTCTATTCAATTGACTATTATCGCTCATTATTATGTCGTAACCGTACTGGATTTACGTGAGACAGAGGCATATAAACATAATGACTTGAATGCTATGTATGAACATGAGCGCTTACTATTGGACAAGTGTGTTCGATTGAAGGTGAATGTTGAGCATTTGATGTTTCAACGCAGCCGCTCTGAAAGTGTTTGGATCATTAAGAGCGATACCTTAGAGAATTTGAAACTTGAGTTACAGGTATTTCAAGATTTACAAAAAGAGATCTCCGAAGAAGCTCACTCTCTGCCGATCTCCATTGGCATTGGCAGTGTGCAAGATCGCCTCCAGAATGTACATTTATCCTTTCTTGATGCCATGGAAGATGCTCACTGGCGGAGGCTATCCCGTCAAAATCGAAATGTGCTAAGTGAGATGAAGACAGAAACCTTAGATCCGACGCTCTTTTTGGACCGTGGTGCTTTTATGGATTTTTTGAAAATTGGGTCGCATAATAAATTAGGATCCTTCGTCGCTGAATATGCTGCAGCATTAGCTGATATTAATTGGCATTCCTCTTCCATTGGTTTTTATATTTTAAATGACGTGACCATTGAAGCTTTCCGTTCCAATAAAGATATGTATCGACATCTTGCTGAACCTGAAAAGTCACTTCATCAATTCCAACAGATGATCGGCAATATACGGAGCTGGGAAGAAACTTGTGCTTATTTGGTCAGTTTGATCGAACAGTTCTGGAACTGGCGTTCTCGTATTTACGATAAATACAGTGATATGATTACGAAGGTCAAAGATTACATGCAATTGAGTTTTGAGAGGGATAATTTCTCCTTACAAGATGCTGCCGAGTATGTCAATCTAAGTCCTAATTACTTGAGCAGAGTATTCAGCCAGGAAACGGGTCAAACCTTCATTGAGTTTTTGACCCAAATACGCATTCGCAAAGCGATGGATCTGCTTAAAAGCACGTCGGCGAAATCCTATGAGATCGCTTTTTTAGTGGGTTATAATGACCCCCATTATTTTTCCAATTTATTCAAACGCTTAACCGGTATGACCCCCAAAGAATTTAGAAAGAATGGGACTGCTGATGAAGCTCTCGATAGCACGAAGGGAGATTCTCTTCATGAGGATGATTAAATGGGTGACACTTGGAACGTTGATGTTACTGGTGTTAACGGGATGTAGAAGTTCAGCTTCCACTCCTGAAGTATCTTATTCGACATCAAGCTCACCAAATTCAACGAGTTCTAACACGAAACGTGCCGATATGCTCACATTTGGAATCATCTATCCGATGGCCCATCCTTTCTATGAAATGATTACCGATTCTATTGAGATTGCGAGTAAGCCACATCCTGTACAATTAATTGTCAAAGCACCTGATGAAATTAACTTAGAGCAGCAAATGCGAATGATGGAAACTCTAATTACTCAGAGAGTCAGCGGAATCGCCATAGATCCCATTGATCCTATTGCCTTCGAGCCCTTGATTAATAAGGCCGTGCAGGCTGGTATTCCTGTGATTTGTTTCGAATCCGACGTGCCTAACAGTAAGCGTTACTCCTTTATCGGCAGTGATCCACTTCAAGAAGGTACGCTCATGGGGCAAATGATTGATCATAATCTGAAAGGCAGAGGCATGATCATGATCGAGGGAAGTATGTCCGGCTCTCCTCAAATACGCCAACGACTACAGGGATTAGAACAATATTTGAAATTAAACACGGAAATTCAAGTTCTGGAGAAGAAATATCATAACGGCGATAATGAGAAAGCTATTACAGATCTAGAATCCATGATTAATGAGCATCCACATTTTGACGCTCTCGTCCCGCTCGATATTGTTTCCAGCTCCAATGCAATCTTGGTGTGGAAATCGCAAGGACTGAAGCGTTATGCGATGACGTTCGGTTTGACACCTGAAGTGAAAGAGGCCTTATTGAATGGTCAAATCAATGCTGTGGTTTCTGAAAATGAGCATCTATGGGGTAATCTGATCATTGAGCAACTTCTCGCCGCAGCTAAACAGGCTACGCCAACGGGTTGGATTGACACTGGCTTTGAAGAGATTAAACAAGAGGAAATGGCTAATAACTATTGAAAGCTAAACTACCCATCTATAATATATCTCTCATGCTTCGAATATTTCCAATGTTCGTTGTAACGTACTCTGTTCAAGACATCCATTATCACGCCTATACAAAAATCCCTCTTACGCGATTGGCAATGAAATATCCAACGAAATGAACGTAAGAGGGATTATGCAGGACTTATTTTGTTACTTAGTTACTGTCACACTCATCGTATTGCTGGATGTTGCACCAGCATAGTTCACTAACTCCGCGCGGTATAGGCCTTGTTCGTTATTATGGCTGTTGCCGATTGAGCTGACGGTGAATTGTTCGTCAACTCTTGCGAATAGATGACAACATCATTTTCATATAAACGATAACTTGTACCATTCGTTCCCCACCACATATTCATTGTGACGTTGAAGTTCCCGTCATTATCCCAATTGTTGTTCGACAATACTGCTTTTGCCGGAGCTGCTTGCGTTACGATTTGAAAAAAAGTATTTAGTCCAATAAAAGCAATATTGTAAAGAATTGTGTTTTTCGTTAATTTCCATATGATGGAGTCAAACCCACCTTGGAACAAAAACTCAAAGTTTTTGAACCAGACAAACTTACTTGCGATTCCTTTGCTAAAATCATAGTCCACAAAGGCGTAATAGACACCAAACATCGGCAGATATGAAAATAGGATAAAGAATATGATCATTGGGGCAAGCATGAAATAATACGTTTTATGGTCTCTAAAATCCGAAAATAATTTTTTCTTTGTATTTTTCTTCGTATTTTCTTTCGTTTGCACAGTTGTGATGGCTTCTGACATATGCTCTCCCTCTCCTTCTGATTTGATTTTATCAAAGGCAAAGTTAAGGGCATATATCACTTTTCTATGATTTCTTGTAATTTTTAAAGCGCATACATGAAATATAGAGCGCTTTCTTTCAGCAAACATGTACTGTCGTAAAAAAAGAGTGTCCGCACGGGATACTATACTCAAGTTCTGTCATTTCATATGAAAATTGTAAGATGATACGTCGTGAAATTATTTAAGAACGCAAAAAAACACGATACCTAATACCAATTCTTATCCAGTTTTTTCACTTCCATAAAGTCTCCGCCAAAAAGCATTAATATTAATTAAAAAATCACTTTCAACCTTATTAATTTGATCATTATGGTGTATTGGAAGGAAGGCGACAATAGATTGAACAACTAAATGATATGAAGGCAGCCGATCGATGATGGCTGCCCTCATGCCGTTATTGCACATATCCTTTAGATTGTGCTAATTATTTTTAAATTGCTCCATCCAATTCTGCATGGCATCAACAACCTTCTCCAACTGGTCATCTTCTCCGATTTGAGGATCACTATCTCCCTTTTGCGGGCCATAGGATCCGAATTGTCCGTGATTCCCGCCATTGATCGAAACATATTCCGTTAACTCGGGAAGATTGGCTTTTGAGCTTTCCCATTCCTCAAGTTTAAGAACCCCGTCAGACGTACCTGTAATTTGCAGCGCGGCAAGGTCGGTTTCGGAAAGGCTTCCGCTCTCATCAGCATACGAAGCTAAGAAGTAGATGCCTGCCAGTTGATCGCTGTGCTCTGAAGCATATCTGGCCGCAAACGCGCCCCCTAGCGAGTGTCCTCCGATGACAAAGGATTCGCCCGGATGCTCCTTCACGAAGGAATCGGCTTTGTTTTGCCCAAAAATAGCCAGATTAAGCGGCATTTTTGCAATGTATACACGATGACCTAGCTTAGCAAGCTCGCTTGCAAACGGCGAATAGCTGCCCGGCTCAACTAATCCGCCAGGATAAAAAATAATGTTGGGCTGCATGATGCTTCCATCCGCAGGCTCGAATGTATACCCGTTTTTCCCCTCTGTTACATTTACCTCGCTGTTGCTTTGCAATGCCGACTCCGCTTTATTGCTTGGTGCGTATGTTTGAGATTTTAGATACAGGAATGATCCGGCGGCAACAAGCGCGATGAGGACGAAGCCCGCCAACAGGATGCGCAGCCATATGCGTTTTCGTTTTGTCTTTGTCACTGAGCAACTCTCCTTTGAATAACTTTCATTATTTTTCAATTGTTGCGGGCTTGGAAAGCCTCCATGTCAGATAGCTCATGTAGGCAAGCATGCCAAATAGTACAGCAATAGTGGTCATATGGGCTAGTACAACGAACATGTACACTTCCGGGCGGCTAAGCGTATACAGCATGCCTACGCCAGTAAGAACTTGGAACAAAATGAGACCAACAGCAAACTGGGCTTGCATCGTCAATTCACGATTGCTCTTGTAATTTTTGTAAATCCAAAACCACAACATGACAACCAGCAAAACCAGCAGCATTCCGGCGATCCGGTGAGTCAATTCGATTGTTATCCCTCCTGCCACTTCCTGCAGTCGACTGCCTGTGCAAAACAATCCGGTACAGGAACCTGCCGAATCGGTATGACTTACAAATGCGCCGGTATAGACCACCAAATAAGAATATACGGTCAAGCACCATACAAAATTGCGAAATGCCTTGCTTGTCCTCGGCATCTGCTCGAATTTCGCAAGTCCCCGCGCCTTCTGTTCTTGCCTCGAGCCAAGACTCGTCATTAAAGAACTCGCTAAAGCGATAAAAGCGAAGCCCAAATGGAGCGCCATCACGGGGGGAGATTGTGAAAATACGACTGCTAATGCACCCATTGTGCCTTGAATGACGACAAAAACCAGTGTTAGCGCTGCAAAAAATTGCAAATCTTTTCGCTGCTTCAAATACACTAAAAAAGTTAGCAGTGTAGCCACGGCCAAAATGCCTGCAGTCGTACTCACCAGCCTATGCGTGTATTCGATGACAGAAGCAAGCGTATGAGCCGGAACAAATTTCCCGTGACACAGTGGCCATTCCGTGCCGCATCCCAGACCGGACTCTGTTCTGGTGACGATGCCACCTCCAAATGTCGCGAAAAACATAAACAGCGTTGTTGCGTAACTAAGCCATTTCAACCGAGTAATCGTTGCCAGTATTTTTCACCTGCCTGTTCTTGATGCAACCATGACAATAATTTTCATGGAGGAGATACTTTGATCTCATTAAATTATATATACCAGTAGGTTAATTATCAAGACGCTTTTTAAAATGATGAATTGTCATAAAATATTCATGGAGGTAGTTATGATAAAAAACACTCGCAAAGCGCGCCAGGTAGACCCAAGCATGCAAAAAATGATCCTTCCATACAAGAAATGATTATTAAGACTGCATCCAAACGCTTTATGGAGTACGGATACGAGTCTGTGTCGCTGCTTCAAATCGCCGAAGAATGCCAAGTGTCCAAGCCTGCTATTTATTATCATTTCATTAGCAAACCGGAATTATTTAATGTGGCAGTTACGACCGTCTTAAATCAAGTACATAGGCATATATCTCGTATTCTACAGGAGGCCGAACACCTCGAAGAGGGATTGGTTACAGTAGCTGAGCACGGTTAACCAATCCCCATGCCGAAATCGAAACGATGCTGAGAGAGGCTGAGCCCTTTTTAAATGAGGAACAACTACAGGAAATAAGACAATCCGAGCATAGTATCTACCAGTTATTAGCGGATCATTTTCAATCGGCAATGGTGTGTGGCGTCATAATTACTAAGAAAATATTGATGTTTTATGCGATTTTTTAAAGGGTAGTTTTCATAAATAGTGAGAATTCACTCATACGCCATATCGCAAAGATATCCTTATTACCATAATTGTTGAGACTATCCGCAACCAAGGAAATGTATGATTATTCATTTAGATGCATACGAGGAATCCCCTCCCAGGTGGGAACATTTAAGAGCATATCCCCCTTCCTAAAAGACAAAAAACACGAATCCCCAATGTGGGTTATCGTGTTTTTTGTCTTTTAAAAATTCACCTACATAATATCTATTAAACAGGGACATGACCAGCATTCATCTAGTTTCGAAAGTGAGTACAACCTAAACATCAGCAGCACAGCGAAAGCCCATATTGCCTGTCGAACTGTCCGGTGTATTTTTGCTGCGGGCAGCTACACGGTAGCGGTTGCAGTAGGATCTATGGCATAAATATGACCCGCCGCGCATGACACGGCCCGTCCCCTCCGGCGGACCAGAAGGGTTAACCCGCGGAGCGTTCATATGAAAGGTTGGACTGAACCAATCCGCGCACCATTCCCACACATTGCCGGCCACTTGATATAGGCCGAATCCATTCGGCTCAAAGGACTTTACTGGCGCCGTCCCGGCAAATCCATCACTAGCGTTGTTTTTTTCTGGGAATTTCCCCTGCCATATATTGCACATATGTTTGCCGCCAGGTTTGATCTCATCTCCCCAAGGATATCGTTTCTGAACGAGTCCTCCGCGGGCTGCGAATTCCCATTCTGCTTCTGTCGGCAGTCGTTTGCCAGCCCATCTGCAGTAATCTTCCGCGTCATTCCAAGAAATATGAATCACCGGGTGGTCGAGCCTTTCTTCGATGCCAGAGCCAGGCCCTTCCGGAACATGCCAGCTGGCACCTTCGACTCCCAGCCACCACGGCGTTTGTCTAGGCGAACCGATAATGTTGACTCCGGTTCCGGGTACAAACAGATGAAAGACATACGACCATCCGAATTTCTCCGCCTCTGTTACATACCCTGTTGCGTCTACAAACTTCTTGAATTCCGAATTCGTTACCGTATACGGATCAATATAGAACGGATCAATGGTGACGGCTCGAACAGGACCTTCCCCATCCGAGGGAAAGCCCTCCCTATCGTCTGTCCCCATCAGAAACTCCCCGCCCGGTGAGTAAATCATATCTTCTTTGGCAGGTCGAGTTGGTGGGCAAGCCTGATTCGCTTCAATTTCTTTGTCCCTCACATCAGGGATGAACTTCAAGGAAGCCTGACTTCTGGAAGCAGAGCAGCAGGAAGGCTTATTCGAATCTGTCATATTCATTACCTCACTTTCTAACGTGTCACTCTTTCCAAGTTATGTTCCCCCTGCCCGTACCTGAAAAACCGAAATGTTTGGCCGCATAAATAATCAGCCCCGTGATATTCGGGTACCGACGTTCTTCACGTTCTTCACAATTCAGTACGCGATCACATAAGAGGCAATCGCTTCTTCACTATCTTTATAGCCGATTCGAATCGCTTTCGAGCGAATGGTCGCGGACCCTTGGTTCAAAATAATGGGACCGGTATACAGCTTCCAACGCGGTTTCGACCCTTCGTCTGTCGTATAGGCAATGGACGCGCCTTGAGTCGCTGTATGCAGCATGACCGCCGTTTGTTCATCAAAGGTTCCTTGCAAACAAGGCACTATCCCTGGTATATGACCGTTGATCGGGATGAAGATCGGCGCCGCAGTAACCGGCTGCACGCCGCCCGGCCACATTTGCGCCACCATCCACTCTTCCGGTACGTCGCCCCATACGTCGTATTTACTCCGCCATTTGTCCAACGCGCTCCGCAGCCGTTCCAAGTCATCCTTGTACTTCGGGTCGTCCGCCAGGTTGCGGATTTCGTAAGGATCTTCCATGCAATCGTATAGCTCTTCGGCAGGCCGATTGTTCTGCATGAAGAGCTTCGTGTCCCCTTCCAGCTTACCAGAAAGATGCAACCTCCACAGCTCCTGGAACATCGGATGCTGGTGGCTGAACTTGATCCACTGCAGATAAGGCTTCTCCGGGTAATAATTCCGGATGTATTTGAACCGCTTGTCACGAATGGCGCGCATCATGTCGTACGATTCGTCATACCGGTCGCGGGTGGCGAATACATAATTTCGCGGTTTGTCCTGCTTGGGACCTAAGAAAGGCTGCCCTTGCAAATGGCAGGGAAGGATTACTCCCGCCAGCGAAAGCACCGTCGCTCCCAAATCGATCATACTAACCAATTGATCACTGACCCGCCCCACTTCCACCACGCCCGGCCAGCGGACAATAAGCGGAACGCGGATTCCCGCATCGTAAGGCCAGCGTTTGGCGCGGGGCAGACCTTCGCCGTGGTCGCTCCACAAAAATACGACAGTATTGTCCGCGAGCCCGTCTTCCTCCAACTGCCGTAACAGCTCACCGACATAATCGTCCGCCTCGGCAATGAGGTCATAGTACTTGGCGAGTGACTCACGCGACTTCGGCGTGTCGGGCAAGTAAGGTGGAATCTGAACTTTATCAGGGTCGGTAGCAAGCGTCACATCGTTATCCTGATCAGGGTGAACATATTTCCGCATCATATTTCCCCACATACTGCTTTCGTGCGTTAGCAAATGGTTGAACACGGCAAAGAACGGCTGGCCCGGCTCCCGATGGCGCCAATGGCCTTCCTTCCCGTCTTGGTCCCATGCCGTTAAAGGCGAAGCGAATTGATAATCCGTCTTAAAATTATTCGTACAAAAATAGCCGTCCGCGCGCAAATACTCCGTAAACGTCTTGACATGGGCCGGAGGAACCGCAAAATACGGGGTCGGAAGCTCCGGCATATAATGATTCGTATGCTCGGTCCGCATATGATGCGTTCCGATCGATGTCGGATACATGCTTGTGATGACAGCCGACCGGCTAGGGGAGCACACACCGGCAACCGCATACGCATGAGAGTACAGAGTCCCATGCTGTGCAAGGCTGTCGATGTTGGGAGTTCTTGCTAAAGAATCGCCGTAACAGCCGAATCGCGGGCTAGTGTCTTCGAGCGAGATCCACAAAATATTGGGCCTGTCCATAACATCCCTCTTTTACTGAGAATAGGAACGCAACCCTTTTGACAAAGGGTTGCGCGACGAACGATTTGTTACTTTTACTGATTCACTCCGAACATTGTGCAGATCCTATCGACCGCATCCTGCTCCGCAGCGAAACGCCGTGGAAGAAAAGCGATCAGGGTCCGGATCGGCATACCAAGGAAGATAGGGAACATAGGGCTCTCTTCCGTCAGATTCATTTGATCCATCACGTACTGGACTTTATCCGTATGACGGTCGTCGATTCTCCATTCATGAAGGGAGTGCAGAACAGTTAGCGGCTCTCTCGTATCTTCGGAAGCGGTGAACTCGATTGTCTCAGCAAGGCGGATATCGCGAGAAGAGGAGCCTACGAGAATGTGAAACTCGCCGGTTTCGACGGCAAATTTGCCGAAATGCTCCACCCAATGGGAGAAAGCGCGCTCATTCAATTCAATCTGAACGGACTGGGTTTCATCTGGGGCCAACTCAACCTTCGCAAAGCCCTTCAGCTCCTTATCAGCTTTCTTCACGGTCGACTTCACGTCGTTCACATACACCTGAACGACCTCTTTGCCGGCGCGCCCGCCTACGTTTTTCACATCCACTGTTACCTTCAACACATCGCCGTTCTTCAAGCTGCCATTTGACAGACGCAAATTCGAATACTCGAACTCCGTATAGGAAAGACCGTATCCGAATGGATATTGCACCTCCAGCTTCTTCGTATCGTAGTAACGGTACCCGACAAAGATGCCTTCCGAGTAATTCACCCGGTTAATATTACCTGGAAAAGTAAGATAGGACGGATTATGCTCCACAGCGATCGGGAACGTTTCCGTCAGCTTCCCTGACGGGTTTACTTCGCCGAACAAAACGTTTGCGATCGCCGAACCTCCCGCCTGGCCTGGCAGCCACGCCTGAACGATTGCTTTTGCCTGTGAATCATACGCACCAATATTGGTTGCCGAGCCGCTATTGACTACGACAATAACGTTAGGATTGACCTTCGAAACCTCTTCGATCAGCCGCGTATGACTGCGCGGAATGTTCAAGTCCGTACGGTCATATCCTTCGCTTTCGATTTTCTCCGTTGTTCCGACGAAAACGATCGCGGCGTCCTGCCCAGCTGCCAGCTTGCCAGCTTCTTTGATAAGCGCTTCGTTGTCATCCGTTTCGTCATAACCCGCTCCATATGTAACCTGGGCATATTTGGAGATTTCTTGAAGCGGAATATCGAGCTTTGCCGGGTTCATATGGGAGCTGCCGCCGCCTTGGAAACGGGGCTCTTCTGCAAACTTGCCCAGTACTGCCACTTTGGCATGCTTGGAAATAGGTAGCATTGCGTCTTGGTTCTTCAGAAGTACGATCGCTTCTTCCGCCACCTTGCGGGCAACCGCATGATGGCGTGTCGCATCGATTGATGGTACGTTTCGCTTGTTACCCAGTACCTTCTGCACGACCGTAAGAACCCGGCGGACATGATCGTCAAGCTGCGCGTCCGTTACCTTTCCGCTGAGGTACGCCTCCATCACTTCTTCACTGCGAAGGCCGGGTCCCGGCATTTCCAAATCCAGACCGTACTGTACGGACGGTACCTTGTCCACAACGGCGCCCCAATCGGACATCACCAGCCCATCAAAGCCCCATTCCTGCTTTAGAACACCGTTCAGATACTTGTCATTGTTTGCCATATGGGTGCCGTTCACTTTGTTGTAAGCACACATGACCGTCCAAGGCTCCGCCTCTTCTACTGCCATTTCAAAAGGAAGCAAATACATCTCCCTTAAGGTGCGCTCGTCCACTTCCGAACTGACGACCATCCGGTTCATTTCCTGTTCGTTGGCGACAAAGTGCTTCACGGACGTTCCAACGCCGCCGCTTTGCACGCCTTGTACGAAGGCAGTTCCCATTTTCCCCGTTAGGTACGGATCCTCGGAGAAATACTCAAAGTTGCGCCCGCCGAGCGGAGAACGCTTGCCGTTCATGCCGGGGCCGAGGAGAATGCCGACGCCGTAGTGTTGGCATTCCTCAGCGATCACGGCGCCGAGCTCACAGACCAACTGCTCGTTCCACGTAGCCGCCATCGCTGCTTCGTTTGGAAAGGCAGTGGCTGGCTTCGTATTGGATAACATCTCTCCTACGTCCGAACCGGTCGAAAGTCTGAGCCCGTGGGGGCCGTCAGTCAAAGTGACGGAAGGAATCCCCAACCGTTCGATTGCTTGTGTGGTCCAAAACGATGCTCCGGCGAGCAGGCTGATCTTCTCCTCAACCGTCAGCTTGCGGATGATATGATCAATGTCCATTGTCAGTCTGCTCCTCATTTCCCCGCCATTTTGGCGCCAATTTTTGCTTGGAACTGCGCCATGACGGTATTCGGCTCTTGCGGGAACTCGCCGGGATGCCTGCGCACGAGCTCTGGCACAAGATGACCTCGGCCTGTCTCTTCTAACCGCTTGGCATACCCAGGCAGATAGCCCCTGGCATGGAACGGCCCGCCTTCTTTCATCACGGTCCACAGTGGGTCTACGGCGTCGCTATTCCGGCGCATCGCCTCGTCATGCCATTGGTTCAAATAATAGACTGCTTCCATACAAACATTGCGATGTTCGGACGCAACATTGAACTGTTCCTTCGGGTCTTCGTCCAGATTAAACAGCATCTCTTCATCGAACAGATGGAATCCGTCATGATAGGATCGAATGTATATCCAATTCCGGAAGCGAACGCTGCGCTGAACGACATGCGCGCATTGTGAGACGACCAAATACTCGCGTCCGCAGTCCGTTCCTTCTTTCAGGACAGGAGCGTAGCTGGCACCACACCAGTCGGGCACGACCGGAGTCCCCAGCATGTCCGCCAGCGTCGGCAGCAGGTCGAGATGGTAATGCAGCCCGTCATCCACGATTCCCTGCTTCATGCCCGGCCAACGAATAATCATTGGAATGTGGCAGGTACCCTGATCAGCGGTTGCATGCTCCCCGTAAATGCCCAATTGCCCCATATTCTCGCCGTGATCGGCGGAAATGATAATAATTAGATCGTCCATGACGCCCTGCTCTTCCAAAGAGGCGAACAACCGGCCAAGATGCTCATCCATATAACGGATGCCGCAATCGTAGCCGTCGATCATCGTTCTCATGCCGTCCATGTCTTGAATGTCCCCTGGGTGCCTTGGGAATACCGGACTCGTTTGGTTATCGTAGGTTTTGTTGCGGTAATCGATGTTCAATTCATTCACGCTATGGGAACCGACCATTTGCTTGTGCCTCTCGAGCACTTCCTCCGTAAGCCATGCTGGCAGCGGCTCGTTCTCGAACGGATTGCCGAACTCCGAAGGCGCGCGGTATGGCGTATGCGGATCCCAGTAATTGATATACAGGAACCAGTCTTCCTTCTTCCCATTGCGATCGATCCAATCAAGTGCGACAGGAGTTACATGCTCGGCCGACTCATTGCCATATCTGCCTGTATTCAGAATCTCATTGAATCCAGCGTAAAAATGGAAGGTCGAATGCCGTTGAGCAAAAGGGCTGATCAGAACCGTGTTCAGATCGGCCGCCAGCCCCAAGTAAGTCGGGAGCGCGCCTCCGCGCGACAGCTTGCCCATTAGCTCGCGTTCCGTTCCTTCCAGCTTCATGTCACCCGCGGTTCCGCCGTGGCCAACAAGACCATTAATGATGCCGAACTTGCCGCTCATAAGCGCGGTCCGGGAAGGGGCGCACGGGGCGTCAGACGTGTAATAGTTCGTAAACCGCACGCCTTCGGCTGCGATTTTGTCAATATTCGGCGTCGTATTCCGTTCGTATCCGTAACAGCCCATATGATCTGGGCTCAGTGAATCCAAATCCAAAAATAAGATTCTCATTTTCCCAACCTCTCCCATCGTCCTTAAATATCTTTACCCCACGGATTGTTTTCGTCGATAATCGGCTCCCGGGACAGCGCTCCTGTCTCCTCCCACCAGCGGTCTACCGCGTTCTTGAGCTCTCGTCGAATCTCATCGACATCAAGTCTGTCCGCTATATTGACGTTCTCGTCCGGATCTTCTACTAGGTCATACATTTCCTCAAAGCCTTCTTCGTAATAAAACACATACTTCCACTTCGCCGTCTGTATGCCCCGGAACGGATGGTATCCCCAATATGCCTTGTAGTGCTCGAAAAATACTATTTCCTCCGAAGGACGTTCCACCCTCTGTAGTAGATGTAGAAACGATCCGCCTTCAAAATGCTCGGAAACCGGAAGTCCTGCCGCTTCCAGCAGCGTTCCTGGAACCGCTGCTGTGGAAAAGAGATCTGGAACCACTTTCCTAGGCGGCTTCATTCCCGGGACATAAAGAATCATTGGTACATTGTACAGCTCTTTATAAGGAATAACTCCTTTTAAGCGCAGCCTGTGCGCACCCTGCATATCTCCATGATCGCTGGTAAATAAGATCACTGTATTGTCCTTCAGTCCTTTGCTTTCGAGTTGGTTGAGTAAACGACCCAAATTACGGTCCATTAAACTCAGCATGGCGCGATAGCGCCATGCATCGCGTTTCACGATCTCCTCAGTCAGCACTGACTCGTTTTTTGTAGCCCGCTCTCTTTGGAATGCCGGCTTCGTAGATAAATCGTCTTTGTAAAAGCTTTCCGGCATCGGCATCAGCTCTTTCGAGAATGCGGCAACATCCTGCGGGAGGTATTCGAACGGGTAATCCTCCGGAGCATTCGGATGAGGCATGTACCAGCAAACCGTCATAAAGAACGGCTTCTCGCTCTGGTAGTCCGCCAAATAATTGATCGCTTGTATCGTCGTAACGGAATCCTTGTAGCTGTGAAACCGCGGATCTTCGTTCGCACCGTCCAGCTCCAGTCCGTCAACCCGGTAATTGGTAATCTGAAAATCGTGATCGGCTGGCGTCAGGCCAAGATGCCATTTGCCGAAATAGCTCGTTTCAAATCCGTGAGCGTTGAATTCTTTGGCGATTCCCCACTCGTTCGGATCCAACATATGGCCGATATTGTTGACGCCTACCTGATGAGGATATTTACCTGTCATCCATGTCGCTCTTGAAGGCGAGCATTGGGCTGACGTGCTGATTGCCCCCGTAAACCTGACGCCCATGCGGGCGAGACGATCCAGGTTGGGCGTGCGATAGCTCGGGTCGGCGCAGCTCATGGCCTGCATTTGCTGCTGATCTGTTGCAATCATGATTATATTTCGCATAGTGGGCTCCTCATTGAATTTCTTACCCTTTCACAGATCCTACCATCATGCCCTTATTAAAATACTTTTGTACGAACGGATAGATCAGGATGAGCGGCAAAGCTGTCGCAATAACAGCGGCCATCTTGACCGGCGGCCCATATTCGAACCCGCCGATGTCGGTCAGCATCCCGGTATCGGAGTCGAGCAAAAATTGACGCAGGAATGCTTGTACCGGCCATTTGTTGGAATCATTCAAATACAAAATGGCTTGGAAATAATTGTTCCAATGAGCGACCCCGTACATAAGCCCGATTGTCACGACCGAAGGCAGCGACAGCGGCAAAATAATGCGGAATAGAAGCAGCCACTCCCCGCAACCGTCCATTCTTGCCGCTTCTTCCAGCTCAAGGGGAACGCTGGCAAAAAAGCTGCGCATAATAATCAAGAGAAACGGAAAGATCGCCGCTGGCAAAAATAGGGCCCAGTACGTATTGAGCAGGTGCAATTGCCGCACGATCAAGTAAGTCGGAATCATGCCGCCGTTGAAGATCATCGTGAACAACACCATCATATTGAGCACTTTGCGTCCCTTGAGCCAGCTTTTGGACAGGCCGTAAGCCATTAATACCGTGAACAGCAGGCTGATGGCCGTTCCGCAAATCGTGATCACAAACGTATTTCGGTAAGATTGAAGGAAATTTTTATTCATCAGCAAATACCCGTACGCATTAATCGTCCACTTATGCGGGAGTATAAAAAATCCGCGCGTCAAATATTCGCTGTTCGAGGAGAAGGAGCTGAATAATACATAGGCAAATGGAAAAGCGATAAAGAGAAAACAGACAATCAGTAACAGATAGATGAAACCATCAAACAAAAAGTTTGCCTTTTTCATATTAGTAAACCCCCTCCTCCCCGAACTTCCTGGCAATCCAATTGAACGACAGCACAAGAATCAAGCCGACAACCGATTTAAACAATCCTACTGCTGTCGTAAAACTGAACTCTCCTTGTTGAACCCCTTTCCGGAACACAAACGTATCGAAAACATCAGACACTTGCAGATTCAAAGAGTTTTGCAAAAGCAAAATTTGTTCAAAGCCAACATCCATCACTTGTCCCAATCGAAGAATAAACAAAATGACGGCAATAGAACGTAAGCTCGGAAGCGTGATATGCCACATTTGTCGCCAGCGACCTGCACCATCGACATAAGCCGCTTCATATAGACCTGGATCAACAGAGGCTAAAGAGGCAAGAAATATGATGGTGCTCCAGCCCATTTCCTTCCAAATATTTTGAAATAAGAACAAGCCACGGAAGTAAGACGGATCGGTCAAAAGCTCAAATCGCGGTAGTCCGTTCTGCACCAACAGCTTGTTGATGCCGCCATCCTGTGTGGCAAATAAAACGATGGTAATGCCGGCGACAACGACCCAAGAAACAAAGTGCGGGATGTAAATCGTCGTCTGCACGATTTTCTTCACCCACGGCAATCTAGCTTCGTTCAAGATAAGCGCCATAATGATCGGAACCGGGAAGAAGAAAATCAAATTAATGCCGCTTAACACAAACGTATTGCGCAGAATAATCCAGAAATCCGGATCGACGAACAGCTTGCGAAAATTATCAAAGCCAACCCACGGACTGCTTGCAAATCCGCTAAGCGGGTCGTAGTCCTTGAATGCAAGGACTAGCCCCCCCATCGGAATATAGCGAAACAACAAGAAAAATAGCAGTCCGGGCAGAATCATGAGGTAGAGCGGTATACTGCGATTCCCAATGTTACGCATAAGAACGAATCAACTCCAACCGTTAATTTTTCAGCTTCATGTACTCTTCATTAACGTCCTTCGTAATTTGCTCGCCGCCGTTCTTGAGCCAATCAGCTGCCGCTTGGTCGACGCTGTCCACCGGCGCTTGACCCATAATGATTTTGGTTATGGCCGCGATCCACTTCTGGTCGATATTCGGGCCGAGTTTAGACTGGGATTCCGTAAGCACTTCGGCTCCTTGGTTCGGCCAAGGATACTTGGCGTTATTGGCGTTCCAGGCCTCGAGCTGCTTTACAAGGTTCGGATCCTCCCATTTATGCATTTGAATAAGCGGGTCGAAACGTCGGAAGAACCATATCGACAACAGTTGCGGGCGTTCCTTGTCGTAAGCTTCCAGCTTGACTATCTTTCCGTTATCCGACTTATAGTGCACATTCTCAATACCGTTCTTGATCAAGTCGTAACCTTCGTCGGACACCATATAATCCAACATCTTGAGGATGCGCTGCTGCTTGTCTTTGTCGATGGCATTGTTGATTACAACTTTAGCCGTCGTCATCGAGTTTGTCGTGGTACCTTGCTTTCCATCAGGACCTTTAGGCGGAATCACTTGCGCGATCACAGCGTTAGGCTGCGCTTTTTTCAACGTCTGGAACGAAGTAGTTAACAACTCGCCAGGGACAAATTCCGCGATCCCTACCTTGTTGGCTACAAATTTGTCCTTGTGATCGGCGACTTTATTGGTAGCGAAGTCTTTATCCAAAGCCCCACTTTGGTACATCTTGTTTAAATAGGTAACAAACTGCTTCATTTCCTTGTTTTGTGTTTTGAAGTTGACCAGCTGATCGCCGATTTTGATCCACTCGTTGCCGAGACCAAATGCTGCCATGATCGGCCCAGCCCCGGTAAATTTGTTGTTCAAGAAACCGAACGAAAATCCGCTTGTGTCTTGTTGGCCGTTGCCGTCTGGGTCTTTGGTTGCAAAGGCTTTGGCTACTTCCGCAAACTCATCGACGGTCGTCGGCATTTTCAGTCCCAGCTTGTCCAGCCAATCCTGGCGGATTGCTATTGAATCCCGGGTATCCTGGATATAATAGGGCAGTCCGTAGTATTTATCCTTCGGATTATTGAGCTGCAAAGCTTCCGCAGTAATTTGCTTGGAAAGATTCGGATACTGGCTCAAAACCGGCTTGACATCCATGAAAATATTTTTATCTCGCCACTTGATAAATTCATTTTGCTGAACCCAATATACGTCCGGGAAGCTGTTGGAAGCAGCCATAACGTTTAATTTTTGGGCCATTGTATCGGCCGGTACCCACTGAATTTGCAAATCGATGTTCAGCTTCTCATCCAACTTTTGTACAATGGCATTATCGCTCGGCCATCCGCCGCCGGCAAAGCTCGGCGCAAGAAGGCTGATCGTCAATTTCTTGGAAGTATCCGCCCCCTTGGCTTCTCCCGACGATTTAGGCGCAGTTGTATTGCTTGCTTTCCCGCAGCCGACAACACTTACAGCCAGTAATGAAGATAAGGCGATTACGGCGAGTTTCTTCATTTATTCATTCCCCCTTGAAGGTATCGATGTGATCTTTATCACACCACTTACTATACAAGCATCTTATCGAATTAACGTTATCCGATTTTTTTATTTATTGTCTCATTTTATTGCACCGTGATCCCCGATTATCGGAGCCCATTGCAGCTGGGCGGCGGGCGTACGGTCGAGCACGAAATCCCGGCGCCTGCGGCACCAGTCCGCTGCTTTCGCATAAGCCGGATGACCGATCACATTGACCAGCTCCTGCGGATCTTCCTGGAGATCGTACAATTGCTCCGGCACGTGGTCGGGATCGTCGTACTGAAGCATGCGGACATACTTAAAGTGGTCCGACTGTATCATTTGCCACTCTCCAGCGCATTCCGAGAAAGCATAGTCGCGAATGCGTTCGGCTTCCCCGGTGACGATCGGCAGCAGCGAGCGGCAAGGCACCCGATCGTGAAAAGCTGGCCAGTCTTTATTGAGCGCCGCTTTCGAATCGATGCCGGCGATGTCGAGCATCGTTGCCGTTAGGTCCGTCAGCTCTACCGGCGAAGCATTCAGCTTCCTGTACAAATAGTCTGGATGGCGGATCGCCGTAGGCACAACTGCGGAAGCATGGTAAGGGGATTGCTTCTGCACGCGGCCGTGATCCCCCATCATTTCGCCATGGTCGGCCGTAAACAATATGACGGTTTCGTCCAAAATGCCGGCTTCCTCCAGCTTCGCGAGGATACGTCCGATCTGCTCGTCGATGACCGCGATCATGGCCTTGTAGGCCCGGCGCATGTTGTACAGCCGCTTCTTGGCTTCATCGGTAAGTTGCCCCTTCGGGCCGGGAAGAAAATCGGCGATCTCCTCGTACGGAATCTGGTCCAGATACGATTGCGGCGGATCATAAGGCGGATGCGGTCCGACGAACGATCCGAAAACAAAAAACGGGATATCCTTAGGCCGATGCTCGATCGCTTCCACGATCTTGTCGCCGATGACGATATCCATGTAATTGTGCTCGCCAAACGGGAACGGTTCTCCGCTGAAATTTTGGGTTTCGGCGTCGTTGCCGTTTTTGCCGCTCCTGTCGTTGAACGCCCGATACGATTCCAGCAAGCCTTGACGATCTAGGTGCTCCGCATAATCGCAGTAGTTGCGACTCACGAGCTGCTTGCCGGAAGCTTCCCAAACCTCGTCAAAGCCATACCCGCGAATCTCCTCCTTGATGCTGATGAGCGGATGGCCTTGTCCGATAGGACAGCCGAATTTCCACCCCTGCAGCCAGTGAAATTTGCCGATTCCGTACGTTTTATAGCCGGCGGTCTGCAGCGCGCGCGGGTAGGTCGGATGCTGCAGCGATAAATCGCCCGACATCGCGGTCATGCCGATTTGATGCGTGTATTTGCCTGTCAGCAGAGCGCAACGTGCCGGCGTGCAGACCGGATTGACGGAGACGCAATTCGTAAACCCGACACTTTCGGCGATACGGTCGATATTTGGCGTTGCCATCCGGCCTAATCCGTGATAACTGACGTGATCGAGCCGGTGCTGATCGGTCATAAGCAAAATAATGTTTTTCATAGACTGCGGCATACGTTCCCTCCTAGGTTCATAGTTATCCCGCTACCTACGATACCTGCTCTGCCCGGCCTAATTCTTTACCCGTTTTTTTTATTTATTGACTTATTTTTTTCTCCAAAGGAATTCGAATGCCGATCACAGTGCCTCTGCCCGGAAAAGAGTGAATCGAGACTCCGTAGGAACGGCCATATTTGAGCTGAATGCGATTGTGGACATTGGGCAGACCGAGTGACTCACGTTGAAGCTCCGAATCTTCGGACAATTTCATCGCGAGCAAATGTTCAAAGCTTTGCTGCTTGCTTTCGTCAATGCCGGGGCCGTTATCGGCGATTTCTATGATCAAATCATTGCCTTCGGCATAGGCGGTGACGATGATCGCCCCGTTCCCTCCACGCGGCTCGACCCCGTATTTTACCGCATTCTCCACAATTGGCTGCAGCGTCAGCTTCAAGATTCGGCAATCTAAAAACTTTTCGTTGATCACGACTTTGCTTTCAAAGTTTTTGGGAAACCGGATATGGATAATTTCCAAATATTTCGTCAGAATGGATAGCTCGTCTTTTAGCCTTACCTCCATATTGGCGAAGCTCGCCGCGTAGCGATATACATCGGCCAAATTCTGGGAAAGCTTTTCCGTTAACGGATTCCCCTCTAGGCACGCAATGCCGCTGATGATGTTCAGCGTATTATAGAGTAAATGGGGATTGATCTGGTTTTGCAGCGCCTGGATGGTGGCCTCCTGCTGATGCAATTGCAGCTTCATTTCCTTCATTTCCAGTTCGGCTACCATACGCATCGTATCGTTCAGTTGCTCCGTCATCTTGTTAAAGCTGTGACTTAATATTTGAAACTCACTGATGTCGGAGATCGGCTCCAAGCGCACGCTTAAATCTCCTCTGGCTACTTTCTCTATAGCGGACTTCATTTTTTTGACTGGGCTGACAAACTGCCTCAGCACTAGTGGAATAATCAGGATAAGACAGAGAATCATAATGGCAACGGTGACGATGGAAGAGTTGATAGCCGTATTCAATCCGCTCGCGATTTCCTGATACGGGACGATCGCAACGATATACCAGCCGGTTTGTTCGGATTTCGTCACATGAACGAGCGATCGTTTGCCATTCCATTCCTGAATGCTGGATTGGCCGTCCGGCTTCAGGGAAAGCTTAGCCAAATCCGTTTTGCTGCGAGGAAAGCCGACCCACCTTTCGTCCGGATAATAGATAACGTCGTCTTCCGGCGAAAGGATGAAGAAGAAGCCGCTTTTGCCTAATGTAGATTTTTGGAACGTAGCGTTGATTTCGGCCAAAGTGAACTCGATAACTAGGTTTCCTAGGAAGGTTACACTTTGAGAACTGTATACGGGAATGAGCATGCTCATAACTGGCAATTCGTTTCTGGAAACTTTGTACGTAGGCAGTGTTTTCGTATGGTTTGCCGGAATCTCCTGATACCATGGCGCATCGGTAAACGAAGTGTCGATTTTATTCAGCGCAACCACTCGCTTGTCAGCCGAAACCAAGTATAGGTTGACGATCTCCGAAAAATGAAAAGACGTATATAATTCCATTTCCTTTTGCATATCGGCGACTTCATCCCGGGATAAGGGCGAGGCTCCTTCCAGCCACCTCTGAATCAGCTCCGTCGAGATTAGGGTGGTTGACGATTGCGACATTAACTTCAAATAAAACTCGAGGTGATGGCTCAGGCGCTCAGAGGCTTCTCCCGTGATCGTCTTGAAATCCTGCTTCACCGCTTTGTTGTAGAAAAAATAAGAAAAGCTGGTCATTAAGACAACGACCAGAATGGACAAGCACATGAAAATGGTGAACATTCTTGCTGCAAGGGAGGAAATGCGAAACAACCCCAGCCTCATAGTCCCAGACTCCTTTTATATTCGTTCGGCGATAGCCCTGTTACCGTTTTAAACAGGCGGTTGAAATACGGAAGCGTCGAAAAGCCCACCATATCGGCAATTTCATATATTTTCAAATCCGTCTCAAGCAGCAGCAGTTGTTTCGCCTTATCGATTCGATATTGGTTCAAATAGTTGACGAACGAATCTCCGGTATTCTTTTTGAATATGACGCAAAACCTCGAAACACTTAAATCCGCAATTTCAGCAATTTGAGACAGCGCAATTTCTTTCATATAATTTTTCTGTACGAACTCTTGAACTCTCTTCATAATCAGATTCGTTGTTTGAGTCGGAGCCGTTTCCATATACCGAAACCA
This sequence comes from Paenibacillus plantarum, assembly GCF_013141695.1. Lineage (GTDB taxonomy): Bacteria > Bacillota > Bacilli > Paenibacillales > NBRC-103111 > Paenibacillus_E > Paenibacillus_E plantarum. The sequence continues at coordinate 2,799 of NZ_WHNY01000067.1, read as the reverse complement.
ATTCTCTAATAAGGAATAAAAATATTTCAGAACCGCTTCTTTATCTTGTCCGTCTAAGGAAGCCCATTCCTGTCTGTCCGCTGTATGGCCGGTTTGTTCATATAACTTGTCCGATAAGATACGCAGCATTCCCATTTTTTCACCATGTGCTGCATTCTTGACAGTTAACACGGATTTAATTAACTCAGATAATTCCCGCCAAGCTTTTGGCTGATCAAACGTATCCAGCTTATGAATAAATTCGTGTATGTGAAGCCAATGTTCCCGGTGTCGGTGCGTACGCTGCATAATTTCCACGGAGTTTGTAAGGGCTTTCTTTATTTTCTCTTCTGAAATCGGTTTAAGGACATACTCTGCAACCCCATACCTCATCGCTTCTTGGGCATAGGAAAAGTTGTCATAACCGCTGATAATAATCGGTACAACAGACACTTGATATTCATACACTCTTTGCAGCAGTGAGAGCCCATCCATCTTCGGCATCATAATGTCGGTTATCAACACGTGTGGCCACAACTCATTCATTAGGTTCCACGCTTCTTCGCCGTCTCTGGCTTCGCCAATCACTTTAAATCCTTCAACCCTTTCAATCAACTCAATGACCTGATTTCGGATCCAGAATTCATCTTCCGCAACAAGTACTTGATACATAAATGTCACCCATTCCTTCCTGCCGATTCCTTTGATAGCGTTTGCGTTTAGTAATACCCTATTCAGAGGGTCTCTATTTCTGCTAAGGAATATTCATGCTTTGCCGTCATAATATACTACAATCATTGACTGTTTTACATATTTAGTAGTACTAAAGTGGTGAGGCAGGATATTTGCAAGTAAAGTCTTTAATAGAATTTAAAAAAGGTTATGATAAATTTTCATCATAACCAGGATTTAATCCATTTTCATCAAGACGACGTAATTCATCCAGCCCGAAAAGATGGCAATCATCTAAACATACAATCTTACCTGATAAAGCCGAGCTGCTAACGGCCCGAGTGAATTTGTGGGTCGACATCGAAGTCATTCCAATTTGATGTGTAAACTTTCCGGTTAACAGTGCAGCCCTAGCAGGAGTATAAACCGGATTAACGGAAACTCAGTTGGATACTTCCCCTCCATTTACGTCGGAATCGTATCTTACTATACGCCTGTTTCAGGTCTACTGCCTTACTCTATTTTTTTATTTATTGACTTATTTATTTGTCGATAACGTAATTGTTCCATTGAGATATATTCTTCTGCCAGCTATTAAGTCCATCAAAAGGACCAACGTAAACAACCTGATTACTATTAATTAACTCAACTTTCGCAGCTTAAATCTATGAGCAATCCCTTGATGTAGCTAGGCAAACCGAGGATCCACTCACGGAGTTGACAAAATACATTGGACTTCTCCAGTTTTGTCTTGGCTGCGGCGATCTGCAGGAAAAACGTCATCAGCTGCTGCAAGGCGGTTTGGTAATCCAGATCTCTTACTTCATCGGCAAAGAGGAAAAATAGACCGCCTAGCGACTTGGCATCATTCTCCTGCCGACACTCAAATTCCATAACTAAATAACGGCTAAATACTACCGTTGTATAGCTGATCAGCATGTCAAATGAACGACCTTGGAACTCTGTTCCTAGCTTTAGAAAACTTTTTGTGAATTTGAAAAAAGTCTCGATGCTCCAACGCATTCCGTCGAACGATCTCATCTGCACTTACCGTCAGATCGGTACTGAGAATTGCCAACCATTCCCTGCGTTTGTTACGGTTCTGAACGAAAACTAACTTAACCCGTAATCCACATGCTGTTTCGACAATGATTGAGCCAAGGATTTCATTGTCTTTGTTCTTAGGAAGTGTGCTGTACAGCTCTTTTAAGCTCATTAACTTGCCATTCAAGCGGTAGCGTTGTTTCATCTCTTTGATCATTCCAATAACCGAAAGTCCCATTGCATGTAGCTTTTGAAGTAACGGCGCTTGAGTAAACCAACTGTCCATCAGCACAAAGTCAGCTGTAAATCCGGCAGAAAGTGCACGCTGTAACAAGTCTACGACAGCATCCGGTTTACGGGTGAGTGCTTCCAATCTACGCTTATACCCATGGCTGCGTTTGTAAATATGTTCCTTCATTTCGCAAATTCGATTCACTAGTTTAGCCGAAGAAAGCATGACGAAGTCAATTGGAGCAAAACTAAACCCATCTGACCAACCAAGTGTTAGCATGGTAAATCCTTTGGTGAAACGTCCCGTTGTATGGTCGAATACACGAGCTAGCAGTTCCGCTTTCTTACTCCGATTACGGTTTAAAACGGAATCGTCGATGATGAAAACACGCGTACGCGAAGGAGCAATAAGCGATTCAAAGTGTTGGATTTTTTTAAAGCAAAGCTATGATGAAACTTCCGCCAAGCGAAAGTGCCTTGATTAAGAAAACGATAAATGACATCTTTTCCAGGTAGCGATGCACCACGCTCACTTTCCAAAAGACGGAACCAGTTTCGACCTTCAAACACGAGAGAGAACAAGATCTGAAACACAGCTAAACTAGACGGACCAAACGACTTGTTAATTCCAGCTTTTCGTAAGAGTTGACCAATTTGTAGCATTATTTCTTGTAACCATAAGGGTTATCTAGTATCTCGTAGGTGCGAAAGTTGAGTTAATAATCTGTTTACAGATATTTTTTACTTAGACAAACGAAATAAGCCCTAGGATGAAATTTATGCATAATCCCCGGGCTTATTTCGTTATTTTTATTATTCTTCTACTGGAACATGCATAAAAAATGCTTATTTATGTATACTCATTAATTTTGA
>NZ_WHNY01000066.1 GCF_013141695.1 Paenibacillus plantarum | reverse complement strand
CGCACTCCAAGGTCAACCTTGGGGTGCGGCTTTTTGCGTCCAGATCCTAACGCTGCACAGGCAGCACCTTGTAGTCGCGCCATTCCTCCGGCAGCAAGCGCTGATAACGCGGCTGCAGGTAGCGATCATCGATCAGCAGCAGCACGCCGTGATCCGTTTCGGAGCGAATTAACCGTCCGCCTGCCTGCTGCACCTTGTTCATGCCGGGGTAAACATAGGCGTAATCGTAGCCGTTTTTGCCCGTCCGCTCCATGTAATCCTTGATCAGATTACGCTCCGGCCCCAGCTGCGGTAAGCCAACACCGACAACAACGACGCCGGTTAAACGATCGCCAACAAGATCAATGCCCTCGGAGAAGATACCGCCCATCACCGCAAACCCCACTAACGTCTTCTCCGCTCCCGCTTGAAACGCTGATAGAAAGTGCTCTCGCTCCTCCTCTGTCATTTTGGCCTGTTGAACGAGTACGTTGGGTTGCGACTCGTCCACCGCCTCACCTACAAGATCTGTAAAAGCCTCATACACACTGCTCATATACGCATACGAAGGAAAAAACACTAAGTAATTACCCGCTCGTCCCGTGACCAGCTCATAGATCGAACGAGCAATCTGCGTACGACTGTGTTCCCGGTCCTGATAACGGGTCGAAAGCGGCTGCACGAAAACCTCCAGCTGCTCCTTTGCAAAAGGCGACGGCACCGTCACAGAATAATCGTCATCTCCTGCCCCTAACATGTCCATGAAATAGGACAAAGGTGACAGCGTCGCCGAGAAAAATACATGCGCCCGATATCCCTTCCCCATTTGCCGCAACAAATGAGATGGATCCAAGCACACGAGCTTCACGCTGACCTCGTTCCGGTCATTCACAACTAGCGTCACATACCGCTCGTCATACAGCTTCGAGATGCGCAAGAAATTCTGCGCGCCAAAATACGCATCCAAGAGTTCCGCACTCACCGGATTACCACCGGCGGATCTCGCTAATTCTTTTTCAGCCACCGCTGTAAAAGCTTCCACATGCACCAACAACGATTCCGGCAGCCCCGACTCTACCATCATCTCACGATCACCCACCTGCTTGCGGAGCGCTATGAAATAGGCATTTATCGCCTTCGCCGCGTCATGGAGCTCTTTACTAGCACCTTTGAACTCACGCTGCAGTGTAAGAAAAACCGATTTGTGCAGCTCACTGGCGTACATTTCCCGTGCTCGATCCACCAGATTATGCGACTCATCAATAAGCAGCGCTGTTTTGCGCTTCTGCTCCTCGAACAGCCGTTTCAAATTCACACGCGGGTCAAAGATATAATTGTAATCACAAATCACCGCATCCGCCGCGTAGGCCACATCCAACGAGAACTCAAACGGACACACACGGTGCTTCCGCGCATACGTCTCAATCACAGAACGCGTCATCACCGTTTCCTGCCTGAGCAGATCCAGCACCGCCTCATTCACCCGATCATAGTAGCCATCCGCGAACTCACAGTGTGCCGGCGTACACTTGACCTCGTCTTTCAAACACACTTTCTCCTTAGCGGTTAGCGTAACCACCTGTAGCTGCAAGCCCTTGTCCTGCAACAGGTAAAAAGCTTCCTCTGCCGCCGTCCGTGTTATCGTCTTCGCCGTCAAATAAAAAAACCGCTGCAGTACGCCCTCCCCCATCGCTTTCACCGACGGAAAAAGCGTCGACATCGTCTTGCCAATGCCTGTCGGTGCCTTAGCGAATAGCTTGTGCCCATCTTGGATGGTTTTGTACACCGCTCCTACCAGCTTGCGCTGCCCTTCACGATACTGCGGAAAAGGGAACTGCAGCTCCTTGATGCTCTGATTCCTGCGCTGCTCATGGTCAAACTTCATTTGTGCGTACGGATAGTAACTCTGAATCACCTCATGCACAAACCGCTCAAGCTCATCGTAAGCTGCTTCCCTCACAAAATGCCGCGTCTCCTCCGTATCCACCTGTGTATACGTCATCTGAACTCGCATATGGCTAAGCCCACGATCATGGGCCACCATGTACGCATAACACATCGCCTGTGCCCAGTGCACAGGGTACGAATTCTCTTCAATCAGCGCAATATCTCCGGAAGTCGATTTGATTTCATCTACCGTAAGCGTGTCTCCATCATCCGTCCCAGTTAGCAGCCCATCACAACGCCCATCTATGACAAATAAAAGCCCCTCATGCGCAATCTCCGCAGATACATACACTTCATGCTGATCGGATTCTCCGTATTGCTTCTGCAGTCTCTGATGCGCCTTTGTGCCATCTCTCAATGCCTTGCTCGACCGAAATTCCGTATCAATACTACCACTGCTAAACACATATTCCACAAGCGAACGAACTGATATCTGAACAACAGGTAGCATGCCACGTCTCCATTTTTAGAACATTTGTTCCTTATTATACCATGCGTGTCGGTGAAACACTACTAGCTCCTGCCCATCTACCCTCCCCATGCAAAATAACTGGATTTTGTACAGCTAAATTCATCGCTTTACCCCGATTCAGCGAATTAACTGGAAAATTTCCATCTAAATTCGAGCATATGCAAGAAAATCATCAAAAAAAGCCGAAATAACTACATATTTTCCATCTAAACGTGAATTTCGAAAGAATACGGGGAAATTAGCTGTATTTTTTCCATTTATTTTGTGTGTGGTGGGAGGGAGGTGATTGAGTGTGAGATGGGTAGCCTGTTGCGGGTGAGGTAGATGAGGGGGTAAGAGTGGCGTGTTGTGAGTGTGATAGATGAGTGAGTAAAGAGTAGCGTGTGGTGAGTGGGTAGATGAGTAAGTAAAGAGTAGCGTGTGGTGCGTGAGGTAGATGAATGAGTAAAGAGTAGCGTGTGGTGAGTGTGATAGATGTGCAAGTAAAGAGTAGCGTGTGGTGAGTGTGATAGATGTGCAAGTAAAGAGTAGCGTGTGGTGGGTGAAGTAGATGAGTGAGTAAAGAGTAGCGTGTGGTGAGTGAGGTAGATGAGTGCGTATGTGGCGATACACAATCCTCCACGCCAAAACCCCCTCCACGTCGAGCCTGGCTCATACGCAGAAGGGGAGAACAGTCTTCTTAATTTTCAGTTGACGATCATTTCACATCACGATCATTTCACCCACTGAAACGGGGTTGTATTAAAAAATAAGTCCGGATTGGCCTGAATATTATGTGCCCAGAAGGTAAAATGCAGATGCGGCCCCGTGGAGAAGCCGGTCGTGCCGACAAGCCCGATAATGTCGCCCTGCTTGACGCGGTCGCCAGGTTTGACACGCAGCTCGGAGAGATGCGCGTACTGCGAGAACAGCCCCATCCCATGGTCAATGTAGATGGAATTGCCGGTCAAATACAGGAGTTCCGCTAACGCGACAACTCCATCGTTCGTAGCCTTGATCGGTGTGCCTTCTTTGGCGGCCAGATCAAGGGCCATATGCGCGCTGTCGTATTTCCCGTTCACATAACGGGTGTACCCATACGGCGTGGTCAAAATCCCTTCGATCGGTTTCACGAACGGCCCGCTAAACAAAAAACTCGGCTCCGACTTGCTTCGCGCCAGATCGATCTTCTTCTGATCGGTGTTGATGCGCGTCGTATCCTGTTTCATACTCTCCATTTGCTCAGTAACCTTCAAATACTGCGTCTCGAACTTCTTCGCCTTGATGGTCAGCGTCTGATCACCAATCGGATACGTACCTGCCTTCACACTCATCGAAATTGGCAAATACGTAAAATATCCTGCTTCATAAGGTTGAAGTGTGTAGGTTTTGCCCTGCCAAGCGATACTGCCCGGCTCCTTATGGCGCACAAGTACAATATCTCCTGGCGATGCCTGATCCGGTATTAGCTTCCAGCTAGCACCCATGGCTGCTTTGGCTCCAGCTTCATCTTTATAGAGCAAAGCCTCTGCTTTGAGCTGGGCCAGCTGCGCTTTCACCCCTAAAATGACCGCCTTCGCGTCCTCCGTCATGCCATCTATCCAACTCTGTCCACCATCCACGGTGAGCACGAGTGGGCTTTTGCTATTCGTTGTGCTTGGTAATAGCGCCCAACCAATCTTCGGCGTCACGAACTGTGACTGCTTCACATCAAACATAGTCCCGTTCAGCGTAACAATATCCACGCTCGGGCTTCCTGAGGTTGCCGTAGCCGTAGCTGAAGCTCCTTCCGCCGCACTCCCAGTCCCGCTCTCCAAGCTCAGCAACTTTGTGATCGCTTCCAATCCATTCGTAGCCGCTTCGCCATCTGTCGGCAGAGCTTCCGTACTTGTGGCTTCCTGCCAATGGGCTCCGCCATCTGAAGTATGAGCCATCCCGTCCGCATACTTCACCCAGCCTCTATCCAGATCAAGCATGCGGAACTCCACAGCTACACGAGGTGTTGGGGTTGGTACTGGTGTTGCCGCTACGAGGTCAGGTACCTCCTTATTCGAAGAGGTCGATGTTTCAAATGGTGAGTCTCCAATGAAAATGACCGCACCAGCAGCTAGGATGCAAGCACCGACCAGCAGCGGCCATTGGCGCCGTTTTCTAGGTTTCACAGACATGCCTACCTCCCAAAGGTTGACGAGGGTTGTCCTCTTGCTAACGCCGTCGTCTCTGATTTCACTCTTCTCATGGTAACACAAAAAACCCGAAGACAGCTATGTCTCCGGGTTCTATAACGCTATATTTGTACGCCCTTTTTGAGCGTTTTCTGATCACTATTCGTGTTATTAACTAATGGAAGTAACTTGACACTTCGAACCATTGTGGACTGACATAAATGACATGTCGGCACGTGATCGAATGCAAAATTATCTCGCATCCAGCCTTTACAGCCTTCATTTTCACAAGACCATACCGTCACATTTTCTAGAGGCATCTCTTCAAGCGACTTTTTTCTGGAATACATGGATAAACCTCCTTAGAGTGTACTAAGCGTCAGATAGCTTTAAATTGAAAAAGACTGCCATTACTTAAGTAAAGGCAGTCTTTTTAATTATATTACAGTTTTACAACGTTTTCTGCTTGTGGTCCGCGGTTACCTTGAACTACGCTGAATTCAACGGATTGACCTTCGTCCAAAGTTTTGAAACCGTCACCTTGGATTGCGGAGAAGTGAACGAATACATCGTTGCCGCCTTCAACTTCGATGAAACCGAAACCTTTTTCTGCGTTAAACCATTTTACTGTACCAGTAGCCATTGTGAAATACCTCCAAAAATTATTAACATGTTTTTTATTCTTCAAAGAGAAAAAATTCACACATTGTATAAGGTTCACTAACAAAAATGAAAACCCTTTACAATATGTGAATTCAGGTTCTATTTGTCGATTGGATTTATCATAACACACCACTTATGAAAACGCAAACTATTTCCAAACTTTTACTAGTGTATTTTTTGAAAAAGCGGCCCCAACTTTAGTCTAGGTTGCCCATTGGTCTCCAGACGGTTTGATGCGCAGGGCAGGGGGACTATACTTGACGTATCGAGTTTAGGAGGGTTTTCATCGTGTATAACGCAAGTATTCAAACTATATTAGCCGTAAGTGTTTTATTCGTCATTTTCACATGGATCGGAAGCGTCAAGGCTTCCCGATTATTGTACAGTGGAAGCTTAGAGAAACTGCACCGCAAGACGCGCAAGCTGCTTTTCTGGGCATGGTTTCCCATCATTCCTGCAGCAGCAATTGTAGCTGCCATTGTCTGGCTGCAGATGAATATGGACCCGATTTTCTGGAAGGACCGCATCTTCCTACAAGCGCCGCTAGTCGTTGTTCCTCTTTTGAGCATATGGTTCGTGGCCGTTCCTAAGCTGCTGAAGCTTCGCTCGCTAACCAAGATAAGCTTAGCCGAAAGTAGTACCACAATTGAGCCTGCTATGTTCCAAAGAGCCGCTAGCCCTGGACTTATATTTCCTTATCAATTAACCGCGCTTAGCGCAGTAACGTCATTATATTTCACCTTTGTACCGCCAATTCCTTTCCAATGGTTAGAAATCAGCATTCCGCTCGCAGTCTTTATTGTCTTAGCCGCTGGACTTTGGTTGAGGCACGATCTGCGTGCCAAGCAGGTACGTAAAGCACCTAACTATCAAGCACCTCGACTATTGGCGCGCTTTGGTGCCATGACAGGCGTTCTCGTCGTGACTGCTGGTATCGGGTACTATTTCATTACATTTGCGATGGACAAAAGCGTACTACCAGCCGAGATCGACATGGCCAGTGGAACGCATGATTACGGCGGCGCAGTAAGCGAACACCTTGGTCATGACATGACCGCTATGTCCAATATGCCGAGCATGGTATCAGTAGCCGACCTAACGGGCCCGAAAGAGGGCACGCCAGATCGTCGTTTTACACTCGTAGCGCAGAAAAAAACGGTCACACTCAGCTCTGGCAAAACAGTGGACGCTTGGACCTATAATGGTCAAATCCCTGGACCTGAGCTTCGTATGAAAGAGGGAGAACTCATTGAAGTCACGCTAACGAACGAAGATATTGACGTTGGCGTTACCGCCCATTGGCACGGTTTGGATGTACCAAACGCCGAAGATGGCGTAGCTGGAGCCACACAAAATGCGGTTATGCCAGGTGAAACCTATACGTACCGTTTTCGCGCCGAGCAGGTGGGCAGCTTCTGGTACCATTCCCATCAGGATTCACAAGAAGCGGTGAGTATGGGGCTTTTCGGAGCGTTGATTGTGGAGCCAAAAGAGGTTGCAGATACAACAACATTTACAATTCCGTTCAAAGATATCACGGTTATGACTCATCGTTGGAAGAATACGTTCGCTATTGGCGCCAATGATGAATTGGACCGTCAAATAGTCGCTCCTGGGACGCCTGTCCGTATGCGGCTCATCAACACAGATGATTGGGTCAATCAAACCTATACGCTCGTGGGTACTCCTTTTGAAGTGGCGGCTATCGATGGGACAGATTTGAATAAGCCGGATCTCGTGACCAATACACGTGTCATTGTGCCAACTGGCGGACGATTTGATCTAACGTTTGTTATGCCGGATCATCCTGTCTATCTAAATGTGGGAACGAATAAAAACGGAGGCATTCTCCTGTCAGCTGATGGCCAAGGGAACGTTCCTGAGCTGCCGCAAACCGTAGCTTTCGATCCGCTTACCTATGGCAGTCCGAAGGCCACACCTATTGATGCGGGCAGCAAATTCGATCGAGATTTCACACTGATTTTAGATAATAAACTAGGCTTCTATAACAGAAATTTCGATTTCCTCTATACACTGAATGGAAAAGTGTTCCCTGATGCGCCGATGTTTATGGTGAAGGAAGGGGATCTGGTTAAAACGACGTTCGTTAATCGTGGAAATGTTGAGCATCCGATGCATTTACATGGTCATCATGTTCTCGTCCTATCTCGCAACGGCAAGCCTTCCACAGGCAGTCCATGGTGGTCGGATACGCTAGATGTTCAGCCTGGGGATACGTATGAGGTGGCTTTCGTTGCTAATAATCCAGGACTATGGATGGATCACTGTCATAACCTTGTGCACGCTGCCGCGGGGATGTCGATGCATTTGATGTATGAAGGGGTTACAACGCCATTTTCAGTAGGAAGTGCAACGTTGAATCATCCAGAGTGACGGCATTCACCATTTCGACAAGATTGGAAGCCGTTTTTTCAGAAAAGAGGGAGGGTATGTCATATTAACTTACACATAGTTGACAAAACATACCTTGGCAGTTTACTCTAAAAGAGGAAGGCACGACAAATTGCATATAACCTCTTTCGTATATCCTTAATAATTGGATTAAGGGTCTCTACTTAGAAACCGTAAATTTCTAGCTACGAAAAATGTGCACTGAGCAACAGGCATATTTTTCATGGCTAGTTTTTTTGTGCCTATATATTCATATATTAGGGGAGTAGGAGGTTTTGATCGATGACAACGATTTTAATTAAAGATGCACAGATCGTAACCATGAATCGTAGCGGAGACATTATAACGGGGGATATTTTGATCGAAAATGACCGCATTACCGCGATCGGGCCCGATTTGAACCCTACACATGCTGATAAAATCATTAACGCCAAGAATCGCACGATCATTCCAGGCTTTATTCAGACACATATCCACTTATGCCAGACGTTGTTCCGTGGTAAAGGGGACGATCTCGAGCTTATGGATTGGTTGAAAAAGCGGATTTGGCCGCTTGAAGCCTCCCATGATGAGGAATCGATCTACTATTCGGCGATGCTCGGTATTGGTGAACTGATTCAAAGCGGCACCACAACGATCGTGGATATGGAGACGGTGCACCATACGGATTTTGCTTTTCAGGCTATCGCCGAGAGTGGGATTCGAGCATTATCAGGCAAGGTGATGATGGACAAAGGGGACGAAGTTCCTTTCGCTTTGCAGGAAAATACGACAGAATCGCTGCAACAAAGCGTTGATTTATTGGAAAAATGGAACGGACACGATGACGGGCGTATCCAGTACGCGTTCTCACCGCGTTTCGTCATCTCGTGTACGGAAGAGTTGCTGCGCGAGGTTCGCAATTTGTCGGAACAGTACAATGTGAAGGTCCACACGCACGCTTCTGAAAATCTCGGTGAGATCGAGATCGTGCAAGCTGAAACCGGCATGCGCAACGTCGTCTACCTCGATCATCTCGGTTTAGCGAATGAGCGTTTGATCCTCGCACACTGCATTTGGCTCGATGAGCAAGAGAAACGCATCATCCACGAGCGTGGCGTGCATGTCAGCCACTGCCCGGGCTCTAACCTGAAGCTGGCTTCAGGGATCGCCGAGACGCCGGAGATGCTGAAGATGGACATCTCTGTCAGCTTAGGGGCAGATGGTGCGCCGTGCAACAACAATCTCGATATGTTCAACGAGATGCGGCTCGCTGCGCTCATCCAGAAGCCCGTGCACGGACCGACGGCGATGAACGCGCAGGCGGTCTTCCGCATGGCGACCATCGGCGGCGCTCGCGCCGTTGGCATGGCTGATGAGATCGGCAGTCTCGAAGTCGGCAAGAAGGCCGACCTCGCGATCCTCGATCTCAACAACTTCCACACGTATCCGTCCTACGACGTGGATCCGATCTCGCGCATCGTCTACTCGGCGACGCGTGCTGATGTCGAAACGACCATCATCAATGGTCGGATCGTCATGGAAAACCGCATCCTGCGGACGGTTGATAAGGACATCGTCCTGCCCGAGGCGAACCGCTCGATTCAGCGGTTGCTGAAGAGAGCGAACCTGCGCTAGCGTTTATTAGCGCGACACAAACAAGAAGAGGCTGTACCTTACGTAGACTTTTCTACTACAGGTACAACCTCTTCTTTATTTTAGGGGAGCAGCAATCCTTCAACAGCCGAAACTAGTGACGAAAGGGATCGTAGATGCCTTATTTCTCAGAAACCAACCGAAATTAACTCCGAGGGGAACCTGAGTGCGCTATTCGCTTGATTTCCGGCATTTATGGCGTTTTTCGGCGAAATAGAGCACCGTGGTTCCCTTCGACGTCGAATTCGCCTATTTGGCAGCAAATAGCGCATTCTCGTTCCCTTACAAATGAATAGTGGGGATCCTACGGGCTACTGCGCTGAGCATGCGGCTCTTCGCAGGTCCAGAGCCCCCAATGATGGACAAGGCCGCTTCGGCGCGTGTTCCACGCAGTAGCGGATAAAGGCCCACAAGACCGCGTAGCGCACGCCGAGAAGCTCGTCCTAGCAACAGCGAGGCGCATGGCCGATCGCCCTCTGCTGAGACTCAGACGCGACTAGGGCAGCTTCTTACTGCCATCTCTTGCTTTCTCCGCCCGTTTCCCCTCACCTAATTGCCTTGCTTTTTCTTTCTAGTTTCTTTTGCGTGGCAAACGATCTCTCTCCCCGATCGTTTGCCACGCAAAAGAAAGACCCTTAACTAAGTTAAGGGCCTTTCTAGAGAATGCTATATTTGCAAGCTGAAGCTTACAGTTTTACAACGTTCTCAGCTTGTGGTCCGCGGTTGCCTTGAACTACGTTGAACTCAACGCGTTGGCCTTCGTCCAAAGATTTGAAACCTTCGCCAGTGATTGCGGAGAAATGTACGAATACATCGTTTCCACCTTCAACTTCGATAAATCCAAATCCTTTTTCTGCGTTAAACCATTTAACTGTTCCTACTGCCATGGGTAATACCTCCAAAGTTTTATTAACATGTCTTTTTTCTTGTTTCGAACAAAAAAATTACACATTGGAAAAGGTTTCATTTACTTAAATGATAACCCTTTGCAATACGCAATTCAGGTTTTCCCTTTAAGACTATTAATACTGTACCACACTATATTAGGTATTGCAATTATACCTGAGAGGGATTTATTGCTAAAGCAACGAAGGCTTCCCTGTCGTCAATTTTAAGTGCTATAGCTAGTGCTAATGCGACATCTTTCGACGGGATGATTCGACCATTTTCGATAGAATTTAGGATGGAATAGCTGATCCCCGCTTTCTCGCCCAGCTTGCGTAATGTGAGATTTTGCTGTTGTCGCAGCTCTTTGAGCCGATTGTGGAAGGCCATGCTCGCCTCACCTCAACTTTCCTTAGTTTTTTGTTTTTGAATTTCAGTTCTAATTTTGTCGAATGGGTCTTCCCAGTGCGGCGGTTTGATGGTTTTGCCCATTTCATTCTTATGAACCTTCCCATCGGGCCAAACCTTGGACATATTCGCGTGCTGAACAATATCAAAAATCGGTCCAGGCTCTACACCCATTTCAACAAGTGTCCCTAGCACAAAATACAACTCATCAATCATCGCATCTACTTCATCTTCTAACGTAGCTGCTTCTTCAAATTCATTAAGCTCTTCTTGCATCCATGCCAGACGCGCAGCTTTACGCTGAGCAGATAGGCGCTGTGGTGATGCGCCCACTGGGTGCTCGAACGTTTCATGGAATTTCTTAACAGCTTCAAAGGCTAGCTTTAATGTCATAGTATCTGATCTCCCTTAACATGGTTATAGTTTTCTACTATACACCACCCGAAGGGAGTTGTGGTCAATATCTCTGATGTTTATTTAAAATGGCGTCCCATAATAAAACGGTCTTTCCAATAACCAGAGTTCATTTCACGTACAACAACGCCAGAACTGGCCGTATTGCTAATGAACTGCCCGTTACCGATATAAATACCCACATGATTAATAACGCCAGGCGTCGATGTACTAAACATCACTAAGTCGCCCTTGCTGAGGCTTGTCTTCTTCGAGACCAGGGTTCCTAATTTCGCTTGCGCTTTGGATCCCCAAGGAAGCGTAATCCCATTCTTACTAAAAACGAGCTGCGTATAGGCCGAACAATCCAAAATAAGACGGCTCGTGTTTCTCGTACCAAATCTGTAAGTAACCTTTCCGATGTACGACTTCGCAGTGCGCAGGATACTGTCTACACGGGACGTGCTCGTCGCTGTAGCTGAAACGGCAGCTACAGCCCCATTCGTCGTTGTCGTGGCAGCAGAGGCCGCTTGCGGGCTTAGCAACGCCGTTCCTGCGACTAACATGGACAGACTTAAACCTACAACAGAATGAGTAAGGCGGTTCTTCTTCATAAAAGTCATGATTGATTTCCTCCTTTAGCATAAAAACATTAGTTTATTGGACCTGCTACTACCATAGCACATACCAAATACCCTAATATTTAACAGAAAAGGAGGAAAGTCGCGCCACACCTCGCTGCAGCCACTATTCTGAAAATTGTCTGAGAGTTCCCTGAGCGTCAATCTCTTGACAAAAATGAATCCGCTTTATCGCCCGTATGCTCCTGCCGGAACTCCGATGGTGTAGCTCCATATTTCTTCTTAAACACTTGAGAGAAATGTCTCATATCTTGATAGCCGATGCGCTCAGCAACGTCCGCCAGCTTCATCTTGGGATTCAACAGCAGCTGTTTGGCCTGCTCTAATCGCAGGTTAATGACGAATTCTTTGAATCCCTGACCTGTCTTCTGCTTAAACAGCTGACTAAAATAAACAGGATTCAAATACACAATCGATGCCACTTTCTCCAGCGAAAGATCCTCTTGATAGTGCGTGCGCATATATTGGAGCGCAACCTCAACAGAACGGTCACTGCCGCTGGCATGATGCTCATAGACCTGTGTCGTTGAGGCTTGCCGCATGCGTTGAACCTCCGCAGGCACCGACTGGAACTGCTCGATTCGTTCAGTACTCATGATTTGGAAAGGTACCTTCAAATATTTAATAAGGTGACTGCGCAGCTCCTCCACGAGCTGGGCGATACTCGTGCCTTCTGGAGGCGTGACAAGCCCTAGCAGGCTCTTGCTATCATGCACGGTTACAAAACCCTTACCGTAACGGTCAATCAGCTCTTGCAGGACGTTCTCGATAATGAAATTCTCGAGGAACACCGCTTTATCGGTCTCCATTTTAACCATAATTAAGTGGAAATTGGGATGCTGCTCCACGAAAGGGCCCATATCAATACGCCCCGTATCTAGACCCTGCACCCAGCGTTGAAAGACCGCTTCTTGCAAATATTTACGATTCGTCTTGAGCAGCTCGGCTTCCTCAATCAGTTCCGTATCATGAGCAATTTCCTCGCTCAGTTTCCTGATCATTTCGCTCAATACCTCTTTGCCTATCGGCTTCAGCAAATAATCTTTCGCCCCTAGACGCACAGCCTCTTGGGCATAGGAGAATTCCGAGTACGCCGAGATTACGACCCATTTGACATGGGGATGACGGCTTCGTGACATATTCATGAGCTCTAAGCCGGTCATCCCTGGCATGAGAATGTCTGTTAACACGATGTGTATGGATTGACTCCGCAGTATCGTGATGGCTTGCTCCGCGTTAGAGGCCAAATGTATGGTGTGCTCAGGAAAGCGATTCTGCAGCGTACGTTGAATGCCTTCTCGAATAATCGTCTCGTCATCCACAATTAGAATATCCATGGTTGTTATACCCCCTTGCGAGGTAGCGGCATCGCGATGATCACCGTGGTTCCTACCTCTTGTTTGCTTTCGATTCGAAGCCCATACGCGTCTCCGAACATTAATGCAATACGCCGATGGACATTGGTAAGTCCGATACCCCGTCGCGTTTTGCCGTCTTGTACGAGTTGGGATTTGTTGTCCGTATCATCTTTGTACGAGAATCGATCGCCAATCATGCGAGCATCCTCCTCGAGCTTTTCCTGCATCTGACGCAGAAGATCTTGCTCAATCCCCACACCATTATCGGAAATGATAATATGAAGCTCCTGCTCTTGCACCTGCGTGAACACCCGTAGCACACCGGGCTCCCGCATCGGTTCAAGACCATATTTAACGGCATTCTCGATTATGGGCTGCAGGGTCATCTTCGGTAAGGTCACATCCAGCCACTCGGTATCTATCTGTATCTCGGTTCGGACTCTGCCCTCCAGCCGATTCTCAATAATCGTCATATAATGACGCATCTGATCTAGCTCTTGCTGCAGCGTCGTTTTCGAAGCTTCCTGCCAATCACTGCTGTACCGGAACATGTGAGACAACGCTAGGATGACTTTCCCCAGCCGATCGTTCTCCCGTTCATCCAGCATCCAATAAATCATATCTAGTGTGTTGTAGAGGAAATGCGGATTTACCTGAGACTGGAGGGCGTGCAACTCTGCATTTTTCTCACTCATCGAAGACAGTGTAATCCGTTCAATTAACTCATCAATCCGGTTCACCATGCGATTAAAGGACGATACAAGGGAATTGATCTCCTCGAACGACCTAACTGTGACCGAACCCTTAAAATTCCCCATCTCCACCTGTTTCATCTCACGGATAAGCAGTTTCAGAGGGGAAGCAATGTTCTGCGAGATCAAACTTGCCAAAGTGGTAGAAAGAATAATGAGGACGATAATCACGACATATAAGTATTCCCGCGTTTTAACAATTTCAGCATTGATATCACCCTTAGGGGTTAAGCCGAACACGGTCCAATTCGACATTTTCGCATTGGCAGCTACAATCAATTGATCCGTCTGATCATCGACGATGATTTCATTCTTATAAGGACGCGGTAGTCCACTAAAAGAGGGAGAGTTCTTCTTATCTTCCGCCGTCGTTGCGATTAAGCGATTATCCTGATCTACGATGTATACGCGGCTGTTTGGACTGATCGTCACGTTGGACAGAGCAGCTAGAATCGGCTGCGGATTCGTTTCAATCAGCATGACGCCGATGACGCGGTGGTCGGTCAGATCGAACAGCTTTCTGCCAAAGACAAACATCGGATCACGCTGGAACTGATTGATAACAGAGCCTTGTACGAGCCCTAGCCAAACCATCTCCCCTGTGGAGTCCTGCAGCTTCTTATACCAATCCGCAGAGGAATAATTCGCATCGATTACGCTATCAAAGCCGCGTTCGTAATTATAGTTTTTGCCAGCATTCGTAACGACATGAATCCCGACAATATCATCCCGTGAATAATAAATGGCGCCTAATATATTTGTAATGGTTCGCTCATTAAAAATACTCGTCGTCACATCGGGACTGCTATCCCGTTCTTCAATTAAGCGAATCATCTCATTGTTACTATTCAAAGATTTCGTAATACTGTCATAGCCTTGCAGGAGCAAATCAAATAAGCCTACGGTTTGTGAAATATTTTTCTGAGCTAAATCATTAATCTTGTTATGTATGATTTGCGTCGTTTTCTGATAGTACAAAAAACTGACAATCAACACGAGCACAAGCATCGAGGAGATGAATAGCATAAATAGCCGATTATGAATGGAATTAAGGCCCCGTTTCACCTGATCGCGATCCCCTCTCCTAAGACGGTATGTGCTATTTTACCATATTCCCATCAGAAATAGAAAAAAGCGAGGGGTGAAGTTAACCCTTCACCGCTCCCGCTACCATACCTTTTGTAATTTTATCCGCTAATAAGAAGTACACGATAATTACTGGCAACGCACCTAGTACAAGGAATGCCCCGATCGCGCCATAGTTAACGGAATATTGACTGACGAAGCTGTTCACTCCGAAAGGAAGCGTCTTAAGCCGCTCGGACGAGATAAACGTCGCTGCTAAGATGTACTCGTTCCAGATGTTAATGAAGGTAAGGATACACACCGTCATCATCGGAGGAACCGAAATCGGAAGAATGATCCCCGTGAAAATTTTGAAAATCCCCGCGCCATCCACGACAGCCGACTCTTCAATCTCTGCCGGAATGGATTTCATAAAACCGCTGAGGATAAAGACCGCAACTGGCGTTTGAAACGCGATATAGGGCAGAATGATCGAAAGATGCGTATTCAGGATGTGCATGTTTTTGAAAATAATCATCAGCGGCAACAAGGTTGCCTGCATGGGAACCATCATCCCGATCAGGAAGATGACCATGACGAGCTGCCCGTACTTCCATTTGAACCGTGTAATGGCAAAAGCCGTTAAGGAACTCAAGAAGAGGACACATACCATTGTAATTAAGGTAACGAAGAGGCTGTTCTTCAAGTACTGGAAGTAATGCCCCGACTTGATCGCATTCGTGAAGTTGCTCCATTGGAGCACATGCGGCAGTGAGAAGAACCGTCCAGACAGGATTTCCTCATTCGTTTTGAGGGAATAAATGAACAGCCAAAGCAATGGATATACCTGTGTGACCACAAGTAGGGATAGAAATATGACAACAAGAACCTTTAGGATAGAGAAGCTTTTGCGTCTCCGGATGATGGCAGGTTTAGCCGAAGCTACATCCCTGGCGTTTAACATGGTGACACTCCCCTTCCTACGTATATTTTTTCTCTAGTTTGTTGAATATCGAGTTAATAATGACGGTTGCCACGAGACATACCACTACCAAGAAGGCTGCAATCGCGCTTCCGTAACCATACTTCAGGGATAGGAAGGAATTGTTGTACATCAAGGTGGAGATGACATCTGTCGCATGTGCAGGTCCCCCGCCTGTCATGACCATAATCATGTCAAACGCTTGTAAGGAACCGATGAAAGCAAGGACGATCGATATTTTGAAAATCGGAATATTCATAGGGAAAGTGATATACCAGTCGGCTTTCAGGCCTTCTGCTCCATCCAGACGCGCAGCTTCATAGATATCAGCTGGAATGTTCTGAATACCAGTAAACTGGATTAATGTGTGATAACCCAAGTACTGCCATAGGGCTACAAAATATAGGGAGTACATAGCAATTTTCGGATCTGTTAACCATGATCTCGTCCAGCTATGTAAGTTTAGTAAATCTAGGACTTGATTGAGCATACCGCCCATTGATGCTGGATTGTAAATGGTTTTCCACAATTGTCCAATGATAACGACTGATAAAATTACCGGTAAAAAGTAAGCAGAAACAAGGAAATTCGGTTTTTTGATAAAACGATTTAGTAAAATGGCTACACCCAATGCAATCGGGATTTCACACATGGAAAACACAGCAAACATTAATGTGCGTTTGACAGATGGCCAGAATACAGGATCATGGAAAAGCATCGTACGGAAGTTCTCTAAACCAATGAACTTCGATGTGCCAATCCCATTCCATTCCAGCAATCCACTGTACATGGACACGAGAATAGGTACAAACACAAGACCAACATAAATGATCAAACAGGGCAGTACAAACATGGCAATCGTCCACTTGGAGACTCTTAACACATTCACTTGGCTCGCCTCCTTCATGGGGTTAGATATACCCATGGGGAACTTACCTTAGCACCTCAGAGGCGCTCCAGGTAAATTCCCTATTGGGCTACTACATCACTTTATTTATTTATTTCTTTTTGTTTGTGTCGTAAGCTGTTTGGTGCTCTTTCGCTACAGTTGCAGGATCAACTTTTTGTACGAAAAGGTTTTGAATACTTGTTAAGTGACCTTGTGCAGTTCCTGGGTTCATCGTGTTATCAAACGCTAGGTCGCCGCCTTTAACTTTCTTGAACAAGCCAAGAACGTCCATTGCCATATCGGAGTATCCAGCAGCTTTGAAGTCGCCGTCAACTTTTTGACCTACACCAACAGCGCCTTTAACTTTGAACGCTTCTTTCGGGTAGTTCAACATGAAGAAGTTCAAGAAATCTTTGGTTTCTTTCAAATGCTTGCTGTTTGCAGAGATAGCGAATGCGGATCCTGGAGCCAACATGAACTCATCAGGGTTACCTTTCCCTTTAACTGTAGGGAATTGGAACACGCCAACTTTACCGTTAACGGAAGAAGTTTCGATACCGCCAGTTGCCCAGCTACCCATGTAGTACATAGCCGCTTTACCTGTTTTGAACAAGTTCTCGCCTGCGTTGTAATCAAATGAAGTTGCGCCTTCTTGGAACGCGCCAGCTTGGATCAAGTCTTCGAAAGAGCTAACTGCATCCGTGAATGCTGGATCAGCGAATGTTTTCTTACCATCAACAACAGCTTGCAAGAATCCAGGGCCGCCGTTGGTGCGAAGCAATACGTTCATGAACAAGAAGGAACCCGTCCAGGAATCTTTTTCACCGATCGCCATTGGCTGAATGCCTTTGGATTTCAAGATTTTTACGTCCTCAACCATTTCTTCGAAGGTTTTTGGAACATCAGCAATACCAGCTTGTTTGAACAAGTCTTTGTTGTAGTAAATAACACCGATGTTGTTACCATCCGGCAACGCGTAAATGTTCTTGTTGAAGCTGTAGAAGTCAAGAATTCCACTTTGGAACGTATCTTTAAGTCCGTTTTGCTCAACCATGTCATTCAATGGTGCGAATAGGCCCGCATCTACGAAAGGTTGCATTTGTGCAGCTGGGTTAACGATTGTGATATCAGGCACTTCTTTGGAAGCTGCTTGAGTTTTCAATTTAAGTTTTTGTTGATCCGTGTTCAGGGAATCCAGCTCGATTTTGATGTTAGGGTTTTTCGCTTGGTAGTCAGCAACGATTTTTTTCAACATGCCGTTTTTCGGATCTGTCGGATCTGGATATATATTTTGGAAAGTGATCGTAATGTTTTCAGCTTTCGCTGTAGCAGCCGGAGCTGTTGATGCGCCTGCAGCCGGCGAAGCCGTGCTTTTGCTATCTCCGTTTGAACCACATGCTGTTAAACTGATGGCTAGCACGCTTGCCCCAATCACTTGTAGTGCTTTATACTTTTTCACCAATGTAAATCCCCCTCGTTCGTTTTGAGTGAATGTCTTTATGTCCTTATTATGCCGTGAAATTGGTACCCCTTACAATGTGTGAACTTTAGGTATGATGTTTGATTTCTATAGATTTATCTCTGCGCCTTAACTTTCCCCCTAGGGTATTTTTTTATGAGAAAGATTGCATTTTAGCGCTGAAAATCAGGGGATAAAGACAAAGAAAAAACGACCTCCTATAGCTTGCGCTGATAGACAGGTCGCTGATTCGCGAGATATTTTAGTAAGCCTTTGGAACTTCTACTCGGTGCGTGATGCCATCTTCCGTGAAGTAAATATGAACGTCGAAACCTTGGTCATCCATGAAATAAGAGACGTATTTCGGCTCGCCATGTTTGATCGGTACAAGCAATGTTGCGATACGGTGGCTACGGGAGGATGTCGTCGTTGCCTTCAAATGATAGTGCGGCGGCAAACCTTCGATCTCCGATTGATCGATGTCGCTGAAGCTCTGATGCTGGGACAATTGGAGTTCCCCAGAGGAACAGTAGACGAAACGGCCATCCATATCGGCCTTGCGTCCTTGGACTTTGAACGTTTGTCCGTTCAACTTCATCTCATACAGCGTCTGGAACAGCCAGTCTACAGATCCCGGTTGCCCAAGATCGATATGATCGACGACGACAACGTAAGTGCCGAAGAAATACAGTTCACGTACATACCGCTCTAGGTAGGGTACATATTCTTGGTAGGCCGCGGTTGCGTTAGCACGAGAATAACCGTAGCCTTTACGCTGCTCGGCAATTTCGACGAAACCATTAGCCGCCATATTCAGCACTTTGTTTTTTTCGGCGTATTGACCAAGACCGTCGATCAAAATATTGTTCGTTGAGCGCGTTTGTCTGCGCCAATTCATATGCATCGTGGAGCTGAACGCCACGTAGTAGCCGCTCTCAATGGCCAGCGGCTCGCCGTAGGCATGCAGCAAGAAGCCATTTTGATCGCCATGACTATGACTCACAGATCCATATTTACTGCTCTTCGTGAGAAGCATGATGTGACGCTCCGGATCAGCCATATTCGAATGGAAGGCGACCCAATCAATGTCACGGAACCATTTGACCGACTGAATATTCGCATCGGTAGGTGCGATCGCTTCAACCTGCGGATAGTCGTGACGATAAACCATTTCATCAAATCGGAAGTCCCACCAACCATAGTTGTAAAACTTCATCTCTGAATCTGTATCCGTCTCACGAACACGTTCGTAATACCATTGATACAAACCGTTTCCTGTCACACCTGCAAATTGGCGAATGTTGAAGCCCGTTTTCAAGCTGACGGGATCCCCCAATGTCGATTGATCGCCGAAACTAGCACGCAAGGTGTCTGGACTGAACGCATACAGCGGGAAATCACCTGTTTTTGCGAAAAATGGTCGCTTGTAAAAGTTAATGCCTGTATATTTCTTCAGCAGATTCATCGCTTCCGTAACAAAAGCCATTCCCGTCGTCCAATACATGGCGCCTTCGGCCCAGCCCCCATCGGGTCCGCCCCACGGCGAGTAGAGACATGCATAATATTCCAGGGTATAGTCTAACCATTCTTGAACCTCCGGCTCTTCCTGCAAAAGCACAATGCAGCAAGGCACAAGCACACTGGATAAAGAACGTACGGCGTGACTGTCGAACGGGACATGATGAATTTTGGAATGCTCGATAACATGTTGCGCGATTTGGCGTGTACGTTCGAGCAGAACGTGACGAATATGCTTTCGTTCATCCTCGGATAGCTGATCATAGAGCCAGTCATAGCCCCAGGCGATAGCGCCTGCCATTCGAAAGGAAGCCTCATCGTTATAGTCACGACTCGTCGTCCCTTTAACGTCCCAAGTACTGATGTGAAGCAGCCAGGTTTTGGCACGATCTAATAGCGTAGCATCGTTGAGCAACTGGCCTGCTACTGCCAAATGACGCACCGCATACAAGGCTTCTTGTGTATCCATATACATTTGCCGCCACAATTTGGCTACTCGCTTATTTCCTGGGTAATGAAGCGGCTCCGCAATCAGATCTCGTTCGATCCATGGTTTGACAGACTTCTCATAGAAAACATCCCATTCGCAATAGCTTGGATCCGTCGCTAAAGCGGTGCGGAAGGCTTCTACTTCGGAAGCTTGCAGCCATAATCGTGGATGCTGGGTCGAGACCTCTGCATACCGCTTAGCTCTACTTGGCAGCGGAGTTTCAGGCAAATCTGCTGGTACTTCGAAGCGGCGAATGCAGCTCCATGCCGTTTGTTCGCCATTTTCTTCGAGCAATGCATAGCGCCAGTAGTATGTGCCTGCGTTGAGTGCAGCATCAGGTGTGTATAAATTATATGGAATCGGTTGAACAGTCTGCGTTTCGGCAGGTTCGAAAGCCTCTGATTGTGCGATCTGCAGCACATAACGATCGTGCTCCAACTGTGCGGGAATCCACGTGAAGCGAGGTGGATTTTCCAGCAATACCGTCTTCTCATTCGGCTCGTATTGTACGGTTAACACACCGCTCTTCGGTTCGTAAAGTGGCGATAGTGACATGGATAGTTCCCCTCCAGGCTTGGTTCTGTAAGGCTTATGATATTACGGTGTGAGGTTGTAAAACGTTTTTGCGTTTCTGAATTTTTACCTTTCAGCGCGCCGAGCATATCTTTCGAACAAAAGCCCGAATGACAAATCACAAAATTTGTAATCCTTTATCTGTCATTTTAACACGGACAGCATCATTCGGAATATTAAGAGTTATGCTGATTTCATCATCCGCTATTTGTGAAAGCTGAACTGCACTACCTGCGCGATAGACATGAATGAAATCTGCTCTACGGTCATTACGGCGGTGCAACATTGCTGTTAATGAGCGACTAGGATCCACGGCATCGCCAGGTGTCTGAACAGCCACAATCTCATCACCAGGTTGAACGAGTGCGGAGTGATAGATGACAGCGTCTGAGTTCGTGAGGTTGTAAGAAGCTTGCAGTTCAGCCACGCCATTACCGGCAACCCCTTCAGAGGGTACAAATCCACTAGTAATCGGCAGTTGCTGCTCCTTGAGCGTCGTAACGTCCCCTACTTTCTCAGCGACAAGCAATGGATAACTAGCCTCTGGGTTAAGTGGTTGCTGCAAAGCTTCTACCGCTACAACAGGGTGCATCCACCACTCAATCGCTTGCGTTTGATCACCAGAAAGCTCAACTTGGAACCAGTCCAACATCCAATCCTCCGTAAGCAAAAGATGTCGATTCATCGTACAGCCTTCGTAGCCTTCCGTCGATTGCAGCCAAGCGCAAACCGAATTCGCTGTCGATTCATAGTGCTTCAGGCGCCCTTCATGCGGCGCTTGCGATTGACCTGCCAGCGAAACCGTGTTGTGGCTGGCTGTCTCTGCGAACCATGATCTGCGCATGGACGAGCCGTAAGGCACCATCCCCAGATCAGGTGTTAGGGTTTGATCTTGGTGCATCAACGTCAAATGCAGCTTGTCGTAGTGGCCATGGGAACCGCCGTGCTCGCCGAAATCGGCGAGGAACGACAGCGGATTCCCCGCGATGCGGCCGATGACGAAGCCAGCGTCCAGCCAGAGCCGCGAGCCGCGCGGCTCTGAAGCTGCGGCGCGGTCAGCGCCTCCGCCGTAGAGCAGCGCCTCCAGCTGCTCGTTCCCGGCAGCGCCTAGCTGCCGGTACGCTTCGCGCAGCACAGGCGCGAGGCCGGCGATGCCGTAGATCGCGAGCCCCTGCTCCGCGATCTCGGCGATTTCGCGGGCATAAGGGCCCCGCTCAAGCGGTCCGTCATGCAGGGCCGGCAAAGCGCCCTGGTCGTCGGCCAAGTCGGCCAACGCTTCGAGCATGCCGCGCATGGACTGCCCCTCTGCGCCAGTCGTGGCGTAGAGATCAATACCGAAGCGCTGCGCCATTTCGGCAGCGATAAGATAGGCACGAAGCACGAATACGTGGTAATACGTGCTTCCTTCGAATTCGAATTGATCGGCTTTCACGCCGATGGATAAATGATGAATGAAGCCGCCTTGGCCTTCAATAAGTGCTTCAAGCAACGCTTGCTCGCCTCGAGCCGCGTACACACAAGATAAGGACGCATTCAACCAAGCGGTGTAGTTGTTCTCCGCATTGTTCCGCTCATGGATCAGAATATGTCGATACTCTTCCATACTCTCCGCCAACAAACCTAAGAACACGTCGATCGCTACCTGTTCCTTCGCATCAAAGGTAATACCCTCATCGCGAAGAAGCAGATAAGCACGTATCAGTGTTGTAGACCAGATCGCCTCCGTCAATGCTTGGTGGAATGCACGTCCCTTTAGCATCCAGCTCTGTGCTTCCGGATGCACCGGGTAGTGGGGGAATTGCTCCGCGTACTCGACAAGCAAACGTTTGCTAATCTGTGCATAGGAAACGTCACCCAGCGCTGCATAAACAGCGGCCGATTGCAACGCCACTCGTGCCAAGGACTGGTGCTTAAACACGAGCCAAGCACCACGGTAGGCATCGCCTGTAATCACACACCCGTGTGGGCACAGAAATTCGGAAGCATCTACAAACCTTTCATCGAACATCAGTTCGGTGTGATGATGTGGACAAACATACTGGTGCCACCAACCACCAGGTTCTTTAGGAACGACCAGGCTGCCTGCTTGCTGCAGCCTGTCGATTTCTTCTTGGAGTTTGCGGGCGGTTTGACCCGCCCACGTCAATGTTTCTACTTTAGCGGCCAAAGGGATCGCGGTACTCATCGCATCATCATCCCGCCGTTGATTTCAATCGTTTCACCTGTTACATAAGCAGCTAAATTGGAAGCCAGGTAAAGAACTGCGCCAGCTACATCATCTGGCGTTCCTTCACGTTGCAGCGGAATGCCATTAATCGTTGCTTGGCGCGCAGCATCCGTTGTGAATGTCGCGTGGAACATCGTATTGCCGATGAAACCCGGTGAAACGTTGTTCACGGTGATGCCACTTGCGGCAACTTCTTTCGCCAAACCTTTAGAGAAAGTAAGCACTGCTGCTTTACTTGCCGCATACACACTTCCACCTGGTCCGCCACCATTATGTGCAGCTACAGAAGTCATATTGATGATTCGGCCGTAGCCTTTTTCTTTCATACCTGCAAGGACGCGTTTGGATACGAAAACCGTGCTTTTTAAGTTTACATCCATGATGCGATCGTACATCTCTTCGGACATATCGACATTCGGCACGCGCTGTACAAGGTGGCCTGCGTTATTGACAAGAATATCGATCGTTCCACCCAAGGATTGCTCAACTTCACTCACAAGTCTATCGATTTGTTCCACGTTTGTTACATCCGCTTGTACAAGAACGGCTTCCCCACCTAAAGCTTGAATTTCAGCCACAACTTCTTGTCCTTGTGCCACATTGTTCAAGCAATTCACGCCTACTTTCGCACCGTTGCTAGCCAATGCTAACGCAATCGCGCGTCCAATCCCTGCATTTGATCCTGTTACAAGTGCTATTTTCCCCGTTAAGTTGATGTTCATTGTGGTATCCTCCCATGGATGTAAATCTATATTTTTATTTGAATCGCTGCTTGTGCAGCGTAACTACCTGTAATTTTAATGGACATGAGCGACGCTATTTCTAATAAAACAGACAATTTCCTCGTGTAACGGACTCCAGCGACGCTATTAACTGTGTTGGAAGCAAAATTGTGCCTCAAACAAGGGAATAACGGCCACGTTGTCCGTTAGAACATGTGAATCCCGCTAAAAGGCCGATTAACGTCATCTATGTCCGTTAGCCGAGATTAGGCGGCGGGATACGGGCGCGAAGGGGCAGTCCGTGTGGCACAGACGGAGGGTTCGTTTTGCTCCCTGGCGCCGCTTCACTCACGCACGCAGCCGAGGCCGCGCCGTCTCCGGCATCGTCATCGTGATGCAGGTGCCGCGTCCCCACTCGCTGTCAACGGACAGCCCGTAGGCTTCCCCGAACACCATTTGAATCCGTCGATGGACGTTCATCAGACCGATGCCGCCACCCCGTTTCATCCCGGTGCTTGCTTCTTCCGGCTCCGCCAGACGATTCTCCTCTAGTTTCCTACGTAACTCAGCAAGTCTTTCCGGCATCATGCCCGTGCCATTGTCCTCGATGAAAACTTGGAACAAGCCGCCCTCTTTGCGAGCATCAATACGAATGGTATGCCGCTCTTCCACACCTTCTGGAAAAGCATGTTGGAAAATATTTTCAATCAACGGCTGCAACGTCAAGCGGACCATCTTTTCTAGCAGCAGGCTTGGCGGGATCGCTACATCAATCTCGAATTCCCGCTCCGTCCGATGCTGCAAAATAATCATATAGTTCCGCACATGATTCAACTCATTCGCAACCGTGATTTCCTCTAGATTGGTCTGAACGGAGTAGCGAAGCATGAAAGCCATAGCCTCAACCATTTCCGTAATTTCTCCTGAATCCTGAACAATGGCGTAACAGTTGATCGTTTCCAGTGTGTTGTATAAGAAGTGCGGATTAATTTGCAGCTGCAGGGACTGAAATTCGGCCCTCTGACGTTCCAGCTTGGTCTCGCCAAGCTCGAGTGCGTTTTTCTGCTGCTCCAGCTCGGCCTCATACACACGCTCGATCATATCCGATAGACGCGTTACCATCAGATTGTAGCTGTGAATGAGTCCACCCATCTCATCCGTTCTCCCCGCGTCCTCGATATACTGCCAGTTCCCTTTCTCCGTCTCCCGCATGCTGTCTTTGAGATCCCGAATCGGCCTAATAATGGAGCGACCAAAGCGAGAAGCAAGCACAAGTGCAGCAGCCAATGTAACCAGACCTACAATGATCGTCGTGGTTCGAATCGTGTTGGCAGGTCGGCGCAGCTCCTGCACTGGCATAGAGGCAACAAGGTTCCAATCGGAATATCCTGATTTCCTCGACACAAACATACGTTCTTCGCCATTATATTTGGACAAAAATGTTTGATTTCCACTTGTCAGCACTTGCGAAGCTAACTCATCCTGCGATTTGCGTTCACTCATCGTACGTGGATAAATGTAGTTGCCCGTGTCATCCACAATGAAGAAAAAACCTTCTTTCCCCAAGCTAACACGGTCCCACGTCTTCGCAAGTTCATCTAGCTTGATTTCAATGGCGACAACTCCGCGGTTGGCATCCCCATAGGATGGACCCCTCACTTTGCGAGCCATCGTTACAACGGACCCTTCATCAACAGGACGGATACTCATATTGAGCAGCGCAATTTTGCCATCACCAGGCGTTGATTTCATCAAGTAGTCGAACTTTTCACGTACAAGCACGGGATCGAAATTCAGCAGGTTCTGATTCTCGTAAATAACGGATCGACCGTGCTGACCCACGACGTAGCTCATGTTTAGCTGTTTATACAGGGTAATGACGGAAGTGACCGAAATTCGGGCGAATTCCTTGATTTTCTCCGAATACACATAGTATTCATAACCATCATCTGGCTTGATTTCCATGAATGCTCGCACATCCGAATTCGACGAAAAGGCATTGCTGAGTAGCTCATACGCCTGTAAATAGCTATCCGTTTGATAGTTCGCACTATCGATCATCTGCTCCATATATTGCTTAACTTGATCATCCAGCGCCCGTGAAGATTGCACATAGGACACAGCCCCAACGGACACCAACGATAGGACGATAACGATGAGAAAATACGCATAAATTTGACGCGAAAGCGACTTTCTCTTCATTATCGGATCCCCATACGCTGACGGTATTCCGAGGGTAGACAGCCTTCATACTTTTTGAATGTTTTGGTAAAATGCGGATGATCCGCATACCCGACCTCACCGGAAATATCGGTAATGCGCCAATGCGGCTGTTGCAGCAGCTTCTTCGCCTTCTCCATACGGCGGCGTGTCCGATACTGAACGAAGGTTTCTTGCGTATTTTGCTTAAACAATTGGCTAAAGTAGGAGGGATTCAATCCAATGAATTCAGCTACCTCTTCTAAGGAAACTTCCTCCGCCAAATGCTTCTCCATATACTGTTTCGCCTCTTCGACTGGGTCCTTCTGCTTGCCTTTGCGCTTATTCTTGAGCTCTTGCAACAACCCTCTCACAGAGGCCGTAAACCACAGCCACACATCTTCCTCGCTGAGCGAAGCAGAAATCTGGGGCTCTTCCTGAATCATATACACATCCCGAACGATAAGCCGCCCATGTACAAGCGTGTAAATCTCCTGCACAATATCACTCATGCGATTGAGCTTTAATTTATAAGTACCTAGCTCCGCCTTGATCTCCTCGAGATCTCGGTCAAGTTCCTCTTGCTGCAGCATCCATACCGCTTGCTCCAAACGGGTAGCCCAACTCTCCAGCTTCGTGACGGCGACGAAAGACTCAGAGCTCACCTTGCTTTTGTTCAGAATGAGCTTCTCTAGCACCTGCTGAAATCCCTTAATGTTGACTGGCTTCAACAAATATTCTTTGACCCCGTAAGACACACATTTCTGCGCGTACTCGAAATCCCCATAACCGGAGATCACGACCACTTGAATGTCAGCATCCATCTCGGCAATTTGTGCACATAGCTCCAGACCATCCATCTTCGGCATGCGTATATCTGTAAATAGAAAATCAGGACGTTCCTCTTGAATCCGCTGCATTGCGACAACACCATTCTCAGCCGTTCGCAAGCTTTCAATGGGCAGCCCCGATTGTTCCACAAGCTTCTGTAATCCTCTGCGTATCATCGGTTCGTCATCGACAATGAGTATGCGGTACATGAGAAACTCTCCTTTCAAAATGGGATGAAATGCACGCTCCCCACGTACCGTTGGGCACGTGAGGAGGCGGCATGCTCAGGAACTGAGCTTATTTACGCGGCATCGACACAGTCGTACCGGAATCTTTACTATTAAATTTCTCTGTTGCTTCCTTGATAACTTCGTTTCCACCTTTGGACTTCCACTCTTCCAAAACTTTCGGCCAGTCGGAAATTGGTTCTTTACCATAAACCATTTTCACCATGTGGGAAAGAATAACTGGAGGCGCTTGGTCGGAAAGCGGTGAAATATCAGGGTTTTTCATCAAAGATTCTAGACGAGGCTCGAAGTTGATACCATCGCGTCCTTCATTCTTCAACGTCGTGTCATACACGTTCATCAATTTCTTGCCATCTTCTGTCAAGCTAAGTGTACCCTTATTATAAGTTGTATCTTGGACAAGCCACAAGAAAGATTGACGGTAACGCTCTTCATCGACTGCAGCTGGATCAGTTGGTGCTTTGTAGTCGATTTTACCATTAGCTTCTGTATACGTGTCGCCTTGGATACCGAATGTAAAGAATTTCTCAGCTTCATCGGACATCATCCAGTCGAAGAACTTGATGATTTGCTCGGCATTTTTCACGTTCTTGTTGATGAAGTAAGCACGCGGCGCTGGTCCATACAAGTAGTGACCACCTTTACCGTCGGGTCCAGTTGGAGAACTGATAATTTCGATATCGCCCGTTGGCACTGTTGCTTTCAGTTGTGTTTCCCATTGCAGCATTTCATTGGCGTTCATGGACCACATACCTGCTTTACCTGCAAGAATCGTGTTTTTGAACACAGTCGCATTGATAGTTGCGAATTCTTTGTTGATCAAGCCTTCGTCAAACATCGTTTTGTACGTTTGCAGGGCTTTCATCATGTTCTCTGTATCAAAGAATTTCGGCAGGATTTGATCGCCAGACTTCTCGAACATCGACAGGTACGGATACACATCGTAAGCACCGAAGAAGGAATCGGCATATTTGAAGTTTTCACGGCCCATGTATGGGTTCTCGACACCCATTTCTTTGAACTTACGCAGAACAGCCATGTACTCATCAACCGTTTTCGGCACGCCTAAACCTGTTTTGTCTAACAAATCTTTACGGATAAAGATCGAACGACGGGATGGGTTGGACAAGTACTCCGGAATCGCATAGATTTTACCGTTGTACGTTACGTTATCCCAAGCGTCTTTCGGAACTTTTTTCAGCAAATTCTGACCATACTTCTTCAGCAGCTCATCTAGCGGTTGGAATACACCGGCTTTTACAGATCCCGCCATTTCCTTCCCGTTCACACCACCGCTGCCTTGAACGACGTCCGGGATATCATTAGTTGCAAACATTTGGATCATTTTTTGTTCATATTCTTTGTGTGGAACGAGCACGATATTCATATCGGAGTTTGTTAGTTCTTCGAGCTTTTTCACCCATTTGTCTTGATTAATATCAGGCGATTTCTCAACATGTCCGAAAGCAAGTGTACGCAAGGAGATCGAGAACTTCGTTTTCTCTGCTGGCTTTGTACTAGCAGTTGTAGTCGCACCTGCACTTGATGCCGGTTTATCCTCAGTCTTGGAAGAAGAACAAGCAGCCATCACACTGGCCATTAATACGACAGCCATCGTCGTGGGAATCCATTTTTTCATTTCTACCCCTCTTTTCATATCGACTAGGTAACTAACACTTTCATAACCCCATTGTAAAAGCGTTTACAATTTGCGACTATGGACTGTCTTTAGTTCGAATTGTCTTTTTTTTAGAATTGTGTAAAAAGAGTTAAATAGTAGGTTTTTTGTATAAATCTGTCGATACCAATTAGGATTTCACCGATCCAACCATCATACCTTTAACGAAATGACGTTGTAAGAACGGGTAAATAATAATGATCGGAAGCGTTGCGATAATGATCGTCGCCATTTTGATACCCTCTGGGTCCATGTGAGCAAGCCCGCTGAACTGGGAGGCGTTCGGATCAATCGTAATATCGTCGGACACGATTAACTGACGCAGTTTAACTTGCAGCGGCCAGAGCGTCGGTTTATTGAGGTAATAAATCGCACTTTGATACGTGTTCCAGTGGCTTACCGCGTAGAAGATACCTAGTGATGCCATAACTGGCTTCGATAGCGGCAACACGATTCGCCAAATCATACCCATTTCCGAGGTGCCGTCAATTCGACCTGAATCAATGATTTCACTCGGGATTTGTAGGAAGAATGAACGCATAATAAAGAAGTTAAAGGCACTGATTGCACCTGGAATCAATAAAGCCCAAAGCGAGTTCGTCAAATGTAAATTCTTCATCAAAATAAAGTTAGGAATCAGTGGTGCTGTAAACACCATTGTGATCAAAACCATGACCACAATCGCTTTGCGACCCATATACTCAGGACGTGAAACGGGATAAGCCAAGGAGGCCGTGGCAATCAAATTAATTAGTGTACCTACGATCGTAATATACACGGTTACCCCAAAGGAACGCCAGATGGCATGATCACTGAACACATACTGATAGTTAATTGTCGTAAAATGAACCGGCAGGAAGAGAACATCCCCCTTCACGATCGCTTCTGATGAACTGAAGGATTGAGCCAGTACGTTTAAGAACGGCAGAAGCATCACGAGAGAAATTGCCGTTAGAAATATCACATTAAAGCCGTTAAACACTTGCCAGCCGGCTGTCGGCTTGCGATTCATAAAGCGTTCACCTCCGTCTTAGTACAAGCTTTCACCCGTTGTTTTTTTACTTAATACATTACCCGTCACAATGAAGATTACTCCGACTAATGCTTTGAAAAGCCCGATTGCTGTCGTATAACTGTATTGCTGACCGAGTAAGCCTGCGGTGTAAATATACGTATCTAATATTTCTCCATTTTCCTTATTAAGCGGATTCAAGAATACATAAACGCGCTCGAAGCCGAAGTCTAAGAATTTACCAATGTGTAAAAGGAACAAGATCATAATTGTCGGCAGCAAGGATGGAAGTGTAATGGAAATCGTCTGTCTCCAGCGATTAGCACCATCTACCTCAGAGGCCTCATATAAATCAGGGTTAATTCCTGCTAATGCAGCCAAATAAATAATCGTGCCATAACCGGAATCACGCCAAATCCCCGAACCAATCAATACGGTGCGAATCCAGGATTCTTCACCTAAGAAATAAATCGGTTCAAAACCTAGCCATGTAACAAAGTGATTCACAGCCCCTGTAGATGGTGAAAGAATACCAATCGCGATCCCGCTCACGATAACCCAGGACAAGAAGTGAGGCATATACACGACCGTTTGAAGCACACGCTTGTACAAGACAACGCGAAGCTCGTTCAGGAGCAAGGCGAGAATAATCGGTGCTGGAAAACCAAGGAGGAGATCATATACTCCAATGAGTACGGTGTTTTTTAAAATATTAAGAAAGTCATAGTGCGCGAACATTCGGGTAAAGTTATCTAAACCAACCCACTTACTGCCTGTGAAACCGTCAAAAATATTGTACTCCTGAAACGCAATGACAGAGCCCAACAAAGGTACATACTTGAAAATAATAAAATAAATAATGCCCGGCAGTGATATCAGATATAACGCCTTATACTTCCAAAACGCGCGCAGCAAGGACTTGCCTTTGCTCATCTGCTTACGTCCACTCATCTGCTTTACCGCTTGTGCGTTGACCGCCATCCTCTGGCCCCCCTCACTTATCTTCGTCGATGTTATAGGTCTATCGTAACCTGATACAGCGCTTTCAACTATGGAATGGCTTTTCACTCACTTGTGTTTTTTTTAGGTTTTGGGGCATGGGAAAAGAGGGATGAACATGCTAATCCGTGCATCATACATCCCTCTTTGTATGTCTATCTAAGAATGCTCAGCTTTCACCCAAGGCGAATAGAGCGTTCTTGACGTTCTGCGAAGCTTGGAGATGACCTGTACGTCCAGTTCGGCCTCTGGTAATATCTCCTTCTCCCATTGATCTTTAATTTGCTTCCATAGTTTAGGATTTCGATCTTCTAATCTGTTGCCGAAAGCAAAAATGTCTGATTTATAGTCAATGGCAACTTTGCGAAAAGCCATATGCACTTCGTTACGAATTGTATTGGACAATTGTTCTTCCAAATAAGAAATCGTTTTGGAATCTACCTTGAACTTACTGCTAGCTTTATCTCCAATATTAAATTCCACACTAATATGGAGTTGAATCACCGCTTTACCATCCGTGTAATAAACCTTGCTCTTACCTTTCTTTTCACCTGCAATTTCCAAGGATATTTGGCAATTCGACTCATTCGGGCAAGGGACGGTAACAATCGCTGTTTTCAGCTTTCCCGTGACCCACATAAAACCTCTCGACTCTGTTCCGTTCAAAGTCCCTACCAGCCTCCCATTGGAAAACACGCCTGTACCCGACGTATAAAATAAACTCGATTGTTTGGCCCCCCCTCCTTGATAGGGCTTCACACCGACCGTGTTTTTGACATAATCCGCTTGTTCAAGTAACTGAAGCATAGAGGTGTAAGGTTGTCCGCCTGTTGGTTCTGCCAGCTTGCGAGCAAATTCAGTAAAATGCACCTTGACGGATTTGCCATCTAAGTCCGTATTTTTAATACTATCTTTCAAGTAATTAGAGGATATGGCTGTAATGTCTGGCGTTGACTCTAACATATCGAGCGCACGTCCTTTTACCAGGGCTATGTAAGCCGTGCCCCGCAGCTCGGGGTCCGATGAGAAAAAGTCCAAGTAATGTCGAACATTTGTTCTTGCCGCTTTTTCTCCAATTAATAACACCTGCAGATGGGACCAATACAGCTTTCTTCCCACGATTTGCAGATAACTTCGCGCTGCTTCGAATGTTGTATCTCCGACTACACTCAATGTTTTCTTTTGCTCTCCCTTTAAGCCGCTCGTTGGTTTCATAGCTTCCAATACAGGCGTTAGAACAGTAAGAACGATTTGTCCCTTATCGTTAAGATCGATGCCCGCGGCAAGGACATATTCGATTTTATCGGCTTCCTGTCTGTTCCAACACCCTGTGGTTAAGATGAGAATCCCGCTCAGCAACAGTAATTTGACGCTTCTACGCAGGTTTCTCATTCGCGGTTCTCCTTGCTTTCCTCTTACCTGCTAACCATAGAATCGTGAGAAGAACGAACGCATACAGCCAGAACGTAACCCCTTTGGCTATTTCGAAGCTAACGATGCTAGCGTTAATGTTGTCAGGGATCATAGATAAGTAAAAGATAATTATAGAAATTGGAATCATTAGATTACCAATGTCAATCGTACCGAACCAGTCCCGAGAACCAACGCAGCAAGCGTAAAACAACAACGAACCTTTGGTAATATTTACAAATATCCACACGGCCAAGAAGGGACTCTCCAAATGCTCAATAAATTCAAATAGGGCAATATCTTTTACTAATTCAATGACAGGAAAAATAAGTCTTTGTGTAAATGCACTGCCATAGGTTCCCATCGTAATCAGGAAAGTTACCTCAAACAAGCACAAGACGATGAACATAGACCACAGTAACGCAGGCAATACTTGGGTTTTTTCCTTGATTTGTGGATAGATATATAGGAGCACGATCATTTCAGAGAACGTACTGCAAATGCCCAATGAACCTTTCCATACCTCCATCAATGAAGCACTAAACAGAGGCTCTATGCGTTCAAGATCCACATTTTCCATCGAAAGGGCAAACATCGTAACGAACAATACAACGATCACGGGAGCAATGATCTCGCCCCAGCGAGCAATTGACAGCATCCCGCCTTGCGCCAAATAATAACGTAGAACGAGCAGCATAATGATAACCAGCTCCAAGGGAGTTTCAGGGAGAACCAGTGAAACGATAATTTCCGCAAGGATCCGTATAATAATTGCAGCAAAAAACAATAACGGCAGCAGGAAGAGAAGTGCGTAAACACGTCCGAAGACAGGTCCAAATAGGCTTAAGCAATACGCAATAATGCTCATCTCTTGCATAGCTGAACCAATTTGTGTAATTAACCAGAAAGTTGGAATGACCATAAGACTGCCTAGGAGGATCGACAGCCATCCACTATGTCCCGAAGCATGCGCTAACGTGCGCGGAAGTGTAAAAAAAATCGTACCAAAAGATATAAAGCATACTAGAATCATCATTTGCTTGGTCGTTAGATGTGCAGATTTCAACGATATGCCTCCACTCACTTACGGTTTTTGCCTCTTAAGCCAAGAAAAGATGGGCGGTATTTTAAAGAAAACGCTGGCTTTTTGAGCACGATGGAATCATCCACATCTTGTAAGGATTGGGGGGTCAGAGCAGCCAGATAGTTGACGCCGAAGGAGCGTAGATGAATCATGTGGATGAGAATCATGCTGGTTCCAAACACGATACCAAAAATGCCCAAAACGGCAGCGAGCATCATAATAGGAAAGCGCAGCAGCCGAATGGTTAAAGAGGCATTGTAATTCGGTATGGCGAAAGCACCAATGGCCGTAAAAGAAACGATTATCGTCAGTACAGGGCCGACGATATTCGCCTGAACCGCCGCTTGTCCAATGACAAGTGCGCCAACGATACCGACCGTTTGGCCCATTGTGCCAGGGAGGCGAAGACTCGCTTCCCGCAGCAGCTCCAAGCTGATTTCCATAATCAACGCTTCTGAAAAAGCTGGAAATGGAATCCCGCTGCGATTGCTTGCAATAGCAAGCATGAGCTCCGTCGGGAGCATTTCCTGATGAAACGTCGTAATTGCAATATAGATGGAGGGCAGCGTAAGCGCCATAAGCATCGCCAAGAATCGCACCCAGCGCAGCATCGTTGCTGCCCAAAAATTCGTGTAATAATCCTCGGTAGCCAGTAGAAATTCAGTAAAAGTGATCGGCATCGTTAGTGCAAATGGCGTGCCATCAACGAGCACGACAACTTTACCCTCCAAGATCGCTGCAGATGCCTTATCCACTCTTTCCGTCGAGTTGAGCTGCGGAAATGGCGAGTACGGAGAATCTTTTAGATAATCCTCAAGCTGGCCGCTATCCAGAATACCCTCGGTTTCAATTTTGGCGAGCCTTCGTTTGACCTCATTCACGATGTTTGGATTCGCTACGTCCTGTAAATATGCGATAGCACCATCGGTCAATGTTCGCGTACCAATTTGAATAGGAAAGAGCACTAATTGCGGATCTTTAATCTTTCTTCTTATTAAAGCTGTATTGGTTCGAAGCACCTCATTAAAGGCATCCTGAGGGCCTCGAATAATCGGCTCGCTAGTCGGATTGGAAACGAACCGATGCTCCCAGCCCTCGGAGGTAATGAGTAAGGTTTCAGCAACCCCGTCAAGCAAAACAAGCGTGCTTGAGTATAACAGTCCTTTGATACTTTCTTTTAGCGTGCTTACTCGCTTTATACCGCTTGCTGTTATGACAAATTTTTCGATATGTGTTAATGTGACCTGCACGTTATGATCCATTTGCATCAGAGGGAGAATGACGCATTGGTGTACAATATCTTTTTCTGCAAGTCCATCAATATATAGAACAGCGGCTCGAATTTTCAAGCCATCCTCGTTCTGCAATAGAAGTTCACGAACAATGAGATCGGAAGGATTCTGCGTAGCGTCTTTAATCAAGCTCAAGTTGCTCTCTAAACTGCCGCTCAATTGTTCTGACGATTGCTCTTGTAATTCGACGGCTGCTGTTAACAGATCGGGCGATGCGCTCGATGCTGATTTCTTAAGAAGCTTTCCCAATAGAGACACACTATCCGCCCACCTTTTCAACAATACTGTTCATCGTGTTTTGTAACATGTTCGTTAGGACATAGGTTGTTTCCGTTGCATGAAGAACAGCCAGAGTTAGGCCGATCATCGCCAGGGAAACATAGGCAACAACGATTCTGCTATCGTTTTGGCGAGTACCTCTTCGGGGATAACCAATGATAAACAGAAAAAGAGAAACAAGTAACGATAGCATAAGTATCACCTAATCTTATTTTGACATTAGGTTCTGCATTTACTTGAATTTTTATCCATTCTTATCTACACAGCAAAGAGGCTCCCCTCCAGGTGCAATCACCCTGGAAGGAAGCCCTATACAAATCTCTGTACCTACGCCGTGCGACTCTCCGTCGACACTTTGTGCGCGCTGACGCCGCGCTTTGCCCGTAGTGCTTCTGGCATAGCCAGCAGCGCAGGCAGCAGCATCGGCAGCAAGACGAAGCAGAGCACGATGAGGCCGACGATCACGGCCACCGCTAGCTCGATCAACAGAACGAGGCCGGATGGTACGAGCGTGGCGAAGGTTCCGCCAAGGATGACCATCGCCGAAATGACTACGCCGCCGATGTGCTTAGCGGCTTGCACGATCGCTTTCGAAGGCGATAGATCGCCAAGCTCTTTGTAACGCATCATCAGGAAGATGCTGTAGTCGACGCCGACAGCAATAATAATGATGAAGGAGAAGAACGGTACGAAAGAGGAAACCCCATCGGCACCAATGATTTTATCCGTGACGACATTCGTCGCCGTCATCGCCACATAGTAAGATATCACTAAGCTCAATATGATATAAACGGCTGGCCAGAAGGCCCGAATAACGAACAGCAAGACAATGAACACACCGATAATGACGATAATCGCGGTGCTATTGAACGACTTCAGCTGCGCCTTGTTCGTGTCATACGTCGTCGAGCTCGGTCCTGCCGCGCCGACCTTCGCATTCTCCAGCACGGTGCCTTTCACGCTCGCAGCGAGCTCCGCATTAATGCCTTCAATCGTATCCATTGCCGCCGATGAATACGGATCATCCTTCAGGATGACGATCATCTTCGTCATCTTCCGATCCTTGGACATGAAGCTGTCCAAGGACTTCCCGAAATCTGCGCTCGACAGCGCTTCTTTCGGCATGAAGAACGTTTTGGAGCCGTTCAGCTGCGTCAGGAACTGGCTCGTCTTGCCAAGCCCCTCGGACACGTCACCGAGTCCGTTGCCGCTCTGCCCAAGGCCGTCCTTCAACTGGCCCATGCCGCTGCCAAGACCTGACAAGCCTTCGCTCAGCTTCTGCTGACCGTCTTTGACGCTGCCTAGCGCAGCGTTCAGCTTCGTCATGTTCGCAGCGATCTCGCGGCTGCCCGCGCTGCCTTGCTTCAGCCCGTTGGCGAGCTCAGCCGCTCCGCTCTCCAGCTGCGTAAGTCCCGCCGCTAGCTGCGCCTGCGCGCCGTTCACTTGCGCCAAGCCTTGCGTCGCCTCGGCGAAAGCACT
Source organism: Paenibacillus plantarum (assembly GCF_013141695.1). Lineage (GTDB taxonomy): Bacteria > Bacillota > Bacilli > Paenibacillales > NBRC-103111 > Paenibacillus_E > Paenibacillus_E plantarum. The sequence goes on along the minus strand of NZ_WHNY01000066.1, from coordinate 94,958 downwards.
GTTCAGCTTGGCTGCGTTCTTGCCAAGCTCGCTTAGTCCGCCGCTCAACTGCGTTAGACCGGAGGCAAGACCTTCGCCCGTTTGTTTCAGCTTGATGTAATCTTCATCGGTGTTCAATTGGTTGTACTTGCTGCCAAGTCCGCCAATCAGACCATTCATCCCGACAAGTCCTTGCTGAATCCCCGTAAGCTGCCCCTCAATTTGGCCGTAGCCTTCCGTTATAGCGTTATATCCTTGCCCCAGCTGTGTTAGCCCGTCAGTGATCTTAACGCTATTGACACTCACTTGGTTCATGCCATCTTTCAATGCAGCAATTCCCGTACTTAACTCTCCTGCACCGCCAGCACCTTGCGCGATACCGCTAGCTACTTGATCCAGAGCAGTTGTCAGTTTGCTATAGCCATCCTGCACCTGACCTGTGCCATCTACAAGCTGGCTAACGCTTGATGTATCAGGCACTTCCAGCTTACTTTGCATTATAGTAAGTCCATCTCGAATTTGATTTACACCTTTTTGCGAAGCTGTAATCCCATCGGCAACCGTCTTCGTTTGAGTAGAAATATAGAAGTCATCTATCGGCTTCGATTGCGGCTGTGTCACGCTGGATACCATATCGACACCTGGAATGGTTTTCAGCTTCTCCGTCACTTTATCAATTGCGGCTAAACCATCATTCGTGTTTAACGGTTTGTCATTCTCAATAACGACCATAGTTGGGAGTGCCTGACCTCGGCTGAAATGATCCGCAACAAGGCTGAAACCTTTGGTGGATTGGTGATCATTCCCAAGCTCCTTCAATTGGTCAAAAGACAATTTCTGATGATTCGCAAGAGCAAGCGGAATTGTAATAATTAGAATGATTACTGTCGTAATAATCGGTCTTTTCACCGCAATTTTCGTCAAGCCTGCCCAGAATTTACTCTCCTTATGCCCTCCCATGCCTTTGGAAGGCCAGAAGAGCTTATTCCCTAGCATTTTCATGAAAAACGGTGTCACCGTTACGATTTGGAGTAGGAGAATCGCCGTACCAATCGCAACTACGTTACCTGATTGATAAATACCGAAATCCGATAACGTTAAGGCAGCAAACGCAATAAACACGGTCAAAATACTGTAAAAAATCGTTTTACCCGCCGTGCGGTAGGTCACAATAATTGCTTCATCCACGGATAACCCATGGGATAATTCCTCTTTGAATCGATTAAATAAGAGAATGTTATAATCGGTCCCGATCCCGAAGAGAATCAAGATTAATAGCATTTGCGTAACACTCGTCACCGGGAAATTAAACTTATCGATGAGCTGTGCGGCAATCCCCATCGACACTAGGTACGAAATACCGACCGCCAGCAAGGATACTACCGGAATAATAACGGAACGGAACATAATCACTAGTACAGCTAGGATGAAAATGACCGTTAGCGCGGCACTTTTTTCAACACCGGACTCGGAAGCTTTAATATAATCATCCTGAATGAAATCCTCCCCAGAGAGGTAATACTCCACCTTCATGTCTTTCAGAACATCTTCAAACTCCAGCTTAATGTCCTCGACGTGACGCCCTCTTTTATCCAAAGAAAAGCTCGCCATCAAGGTCGTGCCATCCTCAGAAATCAGCGATGACTTCGCCTCCGGCGTGGTAAACGGATCAATCAACTGACTGAAACCGAGCTGGTCTTGATGGCTTTTCAAATTCGTAATGCCAGCCTCGATCGCCTTCATGTCTGCATCTGACAGTTTGTTCGGGTTATGAAAGACCACAATGTCACTCGTGCCTTCAACCCCATTGATTTTGTTCAGAATCGCTGAAGCAACCTTGGATGGAGCGTCACTACGCAGCGGATCCTGCCCTCTTAATCCAAGAATCGCATTCACATTGGGTTGGAATACCGTCAGCAACACCGTCGCCACCAACCACGCGGCTAGAATCGCCCAACGCCATTTAATAATTGATTTCATCTCTCTCTTCTCCTCCACTCACTAGTAAACAAGCGTTCATTATTGAGATAAAAAATTTTATGCCTGTGCTAGCTTTATTTTTTCTGAAATACCTGTGCAATACAGGTACAACAGTTCATCAACGAGCATTTTAATCGTATCGCCATCCTCATGGTCGCGCAAAATCAAACAAATACCTTCAATCATTGTCGTCGCAATCATGTGCGCAGAGAGCTGATCCTTCTGAGGTAGCGATCCTGATGTTGCCATTTCCGCCGTGAATACCTCTGAAATAATCTGATGTACTAGTAGTATCATCTCTTGTTTCGCCGAAGCAAATCGAGAGCCTTCACTTAGATTCAGCAGAATCGTCAGCTCCGTGCTGGACTCTTTGAAAAGCAACATTAGGGAAGCATCAATTCGGCGTAAGATTAACAAATGATCAGACAATGCCGTACAAAGGGTGTCATCCACTTCTTGCTTACAAACGCGCAAAACCTCAGCTAATTGCTCTTGTATGGGCTGAATCAGTTCATCGAACAGATCATCCTTGCTCTTGAAGTACCGATAGATGTTGCCAGGTGTTATGCCTGCGGCTTCTGCAATTTGCCGAATGGAGGCTTTCAAATATCCATGCTTCTTGAACTCGGCCAAAGCCGCTTGGCGGATACTTTTTTTGACTTCATCTTTTAAAATTTGCATTAATAAACACCCGTTCACTTTTTGACGTCATAGTTGGATTATACAGTGCCCAATTGGGCATTTCAACGCTATTTTACTAAAAAAAAGCGCCCAACCCGCAGATGATCACAGGTCAGACACAAGTTTCTTATTCCACATCTACGGCTTTTATTATTCGCGGCTTTACTTTTACACGGAACTGCTTCAAATCCTTGAACTGAATAAACTTCTTGGATTCTTCATTCCAAATACGGAATTTCAAAGACTCCAGACTCGTCTTCAGTGTGATCGTTTGCACATTGCGAAGTGCTGCGTTCTTATTGTGTACCTTTTGCAAATGATAGTTCGGCACGCGCGGGCTTAAATGATGAATGTGGTGATAGCCAATATTGCCTGTAATCCAGTGTAGAACTCGAGGCAAATTGTAAAACGAACTGCCATGCATCGCTGCTTTCACATAATCCCATTCTGCATCATTCTCGTAGTAGGTTTCTTCATAGTTGTGCTGAACGTAGAACAGCCAAATGCCGGCCATACCTGAGAAGAAGAACATCGGTCCTTGAATCAGCAGGAACGACTCCCAGCCGATACCCCAACAAAGCAAAGCAATACTGCCAACAATACCTATATTCGTGATATACGTATTGATTCTTTCTTTCATGCCTGCCTTCCGGCGGTTAAACCGGTAATCAATCAAGAAGATGAAGATCGGTCCAATGATAAACATCACAAACGGACTGCGATATAGGCGATAGGTCATTCGTTTAAGCCATGTTGCTTCCATATATTCATCCACGGTTAGCGTCCAGATGTCACCAACGCCTCTTTTATCCAAGTTTCCACTAGATGCATGGTGAACAGAGTGTGTATGACGCCACTGATGGTACGGTACGAAGGTTAATATTCCTGTTAGTGTGCCAACAATTTCATTGGCAAGTTTGTTTTTGAAAAAGGATTTGTGACAGCAATCATGAAAAATGATAAATATGCGGATCAAAAAACCTGCAGCAATTAGATCAATCACGAAAGTTAGCCAAATTGAAACGGAAAGACTTAGAAAAGCAAAATACCAAAGCACGAAAAAGGGTCCCACTGTATTGATGATTTGCCACACACTATGCTTCATATGTGGTCTTTCGAAAGGCGCGATATCTTTCCGCCACCCACCCTTATCCTCATGCTTCATCCTGTTAGAACTCCCTCTCTCCGCGTCGTGTCGGATCTCGTAAGTTTATGTGCCTTGAAGTAGTACGTTACGAATCGAAATAAGTTCCCGTTATAGGATAAGAAATATTACATAGCTAACTCATCATACGTGGGTAAACCCTTTTTGTAAAATGCAATATAAGTAAGTCGTCCAAGAAAACCGCCTCCGCCGTCCCTCATGGACGGCGCGTTTATGGAAGAAGTACGTCCCTTTTGGCATACGGTAGCCACGTTGGCGATCCTCTCTCGTGCAGGGATGCGGGCTGCCGTGGACCCAAACACTAGAGTAACTGCATTTTGTACAGCTAATTTCACGTCTAATTCGTGTTTCCGTGATTTAACTGGAAATTATCCATGTAATTTCAAGATTTCAAGAGAATAGGAATGAATTTCGATGATATAACGACATAAATTCCATCTAATCGTGGAATTTGGAGGAATTCGTGAGAATTAACTGTATGTTTTCCATTTATAAAAAGAGACGAATCGCCTCTCGTTCTGCGTTAGAACGAAGCGATTCGCCTCTATTACACCGGTCGATCGATCTCAAAAAGCTCGCCAAGCTTCGCATAAGAATTGCCTGCTAACCGACTTACAGGCTTCAGCTTCTTCGGATCAATACGTCCGTTGTCAACTAAGCTCTCATCGATGTGAAAATAGACGACACGTCCGATTAATAAATCTGCCGCTGGTGCGTCCGATATTCCGCCTAGCGGAATCACCTGCTCGAGGACGCATTCCATGCGGATGCTGGCTTCGGCGATGCCCGGAACGTCGATGTGGCTGCTCGGAACGGGCGTTAGTCCCGCCAGCGTCACTTCGCTCTCCTCAGGCGGCAGCGCAGCGGCGCTCTGGTTGATCTGGTCGATATAGGATTCGTCTGAGATATGTACAACGAAGGCTCCTGTATCGACCGCATTGCGGGAGGTGTCCTTCCGGACACCCTGCTTCCGCTGTACGGAAACGGCAACCATCGGCGGGTCCGCCGTCACGATGGTGAAATAGCTGAATGGCGCGGCGTTCAGCACGCCTTCAGTCGATAACGTCGAGACGAAAGCGATCGGCCTCGGGATAATGCTGCCGATGAGCAGCTTGTAGTTCTCTCGCTCGCTTTGTGCGGATGGATCAATGCCTAGCATGGTCATGGTGACAAGCTCCTCTCTTCCTCTATTAGAGTGAGATCCCTTTGAGCCACTCTGCTGCGGCAAAAACCTCAGAGCGCGTCAATTGGTGGCCTGAATTCTCCCAATGCACATGAACATCCGATCCAGCATCGCTCAGCAGACGTTCTAGCTCCTCCGACTCCTCGGGTGAGCAGATCGGGTCGTTCTTGCCAGCCCCGATGAATACAGGGGTGTCTGAGAGATCAGGCAGCTGGATGCCGCGCCGCGGCACCATCGGATGATGCAGAATGGCTGCGCGAAGCGCATTCGGATAGTGGAACAGCAAGCTGCCCGCGATGTTCGCGCCGTTGGAATAGCCGATCGCAACGACGTTGCTGCGATCGAAGCCGTGCTCGACTGCTGCCGTGTCGAGGAAATCGTACACTTCCTTCGTACGGAAGATCAGATCTTCCTCGTCGAAGATGCCCTCAGCCAGCCGGCGGAAGAAACGCGGCATGCCGTTCTCTAGGACGTTCCCCCGTACGCTAAGTACGGAGGAGGTTGGTGAAATCGCCTGCGCCAATGGCAGCAGGTCTTGCTCGGTCCCGCCCGTTCCGTGAAACAGAACGAGCACGGGCGCTGTCAGATCAGATCCTTGCTGATAGATATGTTTCATTGCTCATCACCTTCCAATACCCGCACTTCGATTGGCGGCAGATTTCGCACGATTTGATCGCGGCTTGCTTCAAACCATTCTGGCAGCATTAATTTCTCGCCAAGTGCTTCTGGCGCTTCATCTCTTGCAAACCCTGGCGGATCTGTCGCAATCTCAAACAGGATGCCGCCTTCCTCACGGAAGTAAATTGCGTTGAAGTATTGACGATCCACGATTGGTGTAGGGTGGTAGCCATTGCTCGCTACGTGACTTCTCCATAGCGCATGCTCGGCGTCATCTTTCGCACGCCATGCGATATGATGAACAGTTCCCGCACCGCCAGCACCGTAGTCCATCGGCGTTACGTTGATATCGACGATATTACCCAAGTCGCCGAAGGAAGCGAAGCGTGCATAGGCGCCTTCTTGCCCTACTTTTTTCAAACCCATGACATTTACAAGGAGATCTGACGTTTTGTCAGGTGCCGTGCTGTAGAGGACAGCGCCGCCGAAGCCTTTGATCGCTTTGTCCACGGGAACGCCACCAAATGCCCACTGACTTGGCGCACCTTGTTCGCGCTCAACAATCTCTAGTCTCAGACCGTCTGGGTCTTTGAATTGTACATAGGTTTCGCCGAATCGCGCATTTTTCTCATAGGCAACATCGAATTGTGTGAGGCGCGCTTCCCAGAAAGATAGGCTGCCTGTTGGCACGGCATAAGTCGTGATGCCGACTTGACCACCGCCGACCCGTCCTTTGCGAGATCCCGCGTAAGGGAAGAACGTAATGATCGTTCCCGGGCTGCCCGCTTCATTACCGAAATAGAGATGGTAGACTTCCGGTGCATCGAAATTGATCGTTTTTTTGATCATGCGAAGCCCCAGAATACCTGCATAGAAATCAACAGTTGCCTGTGCATGTTGAACGAAAGCGGTGATATGGTGGATACCTGCGGTTTGTTGTTGTGTTGTTGTCATAATAGCCAACTCCTTCATATTTAAGAATCTTTATTTTAAGATAGTTTACATAAGATATTGTCATTTATGTTAGGGATCCGTTTGTGCGAGCTGATTATCAACTCGATCACTATTTGAATCCTTCTTGCGCATACCTGCCAAGTTTCTTCAACAGTTGACTTGCCAGCTTCTTCTCTTCATCCGTCAAACCTGCTACTGCGCTCTCGATCACTTCCGCATGCTTTGGAAAAACATCCTCAATAAATTGTTTCCCTTTTTCCGTAATTTCAGCAAAAATCAATCTGCGATCTTCCGTCGATGTATTGCGGATAACGAATTCCTTTTTGACCAGCTTATCAACGACATAGGTAATATTCCCGCTACTCATCAATACTTTACTGCCAATTTGTTGAATCGCCTGCGATCCCTTGTGGTAAAGCAGTTCTAGTACACCAAACTCTGTGCGGTTCAGTCCATGCTTGCGAATATCTCGATCACCGTGGGCGTTCACCCACTCACTCGCTCTGGAAAGGGCGATGTAAAGATCTAAAGATTGGTTTCTCGCTTCGCTCATGTTGCTTCACCTCGTTTCATTTGTTTGCTTCATTTATCTTAATTTAAAGATACTTTATTTAAAGATAAATGTCAACAGGCATATTTGAAAATATTACTTATAGCAAAAAAAATGCAAAGAATGTCATACCTTGTCGCTTGTCCTCGTGGTATGATTAGACCTTTAAGATAGAAAGGTGGGTTCAATGCAATCATGAACACTTCACATGCTTTACAAGGGACAGCGAGCGAGAAAGAACGGTTTCCTATCTCCCTTTTCTCCCTAACGGTTGGCGCCTTCGCGATTGGTATGACCGAATTCGTTATTATGGGGATTCTGCCCAATGTGGCGGATGACTTGAACGTTAGCATTTCGCAAGCGGGACAATTGATTACGGGCTACGCACTTGGCGTGGCATTCGGTGCTCCGATTCTCGCTATGTTGACTCATAAGCTGCCGCAAAAACGCCTTCTTCTCGTGCTGATGCTCATCTTCATTTTAGGCAATGGCCTAGCTGCGCTAGCTCCGTCCTATGGGGTCGTGATGGTAGCGCGACTGATCACTGCTTTGGCTCACGGGACCTTCTTCGGTGTCGGCTCTGTGATCGCGGCGAATTTGGTCCGGCCCGAAAAAAGGGCCAGTGCCATATCCGTGATGATGGCGGGTCTAACCATCGCAAATATTCTTGGCGTGCCGCTTGGCACCTACATCGGTCAGCATCTCGGCTGGCGGGCATCCTTCGGCTCCGTTGTCATTATGGGCATCATCTCGTTCATCGGTATCCTGATCTTCATTCCAAAGATTACACAGAAAACGAATAGCAGCCTTGTTAAGCAGGTCCGCGCTCTTTTGCAGCCGCGATTACTGCTCGTCTTTCTGATAGGAGCCTTAGGTTGCAGCAGCTTATTCGCAGTATTCACTTACATCGCGCCTATTCTGATCAACATCACAGGGTTTAAAGAGAGCAGTGTGACGTGGATTCTCATCTTGTTCGGCTTTGGTGTAACGCTAGGCAACATTCTAGGTGGCAAAATGGCTGACTGGAAGCTCATGCCGTCTTTGATCGGCAACTTTGCCGCGTTAGCGCTCATTCTCGCTGTATTCGCATATACGGATCAATTCCCGGTTGCTGCGATTATCACCATATTCATATGGGGAGTTGCCGCTTTCGGGATTTTGCCTGGGCTGCAGATTCGCATCATGAATCTGGCCAAAGAAGCGCCAGAGCTGGCTGCCACCTCAACGCATTCTGCGTTGAATCTCGGCAACGCTGGCGGCGCCTTTCTAGGTGGCTGGGCGATTACGCACATCGGCCTGTCGTCGTTGCCTTGGATCGGCGCGGGATTGACCGCGGCGGGGTTTGTTTTGATGCTGTGGAGCTATCTGCGGGATCGTAAGGTTTAATAATGAACAAGCGGCAAGCTAGGACTAGATCATATAGTCTTAGCTTGCCGCTTGTTTTATATTTTAAACAACTAACGCTTGTTATCCCATTCGACGGGTTGGTCCAGAATAATGCCATCTGACTCCACCCATTGGGTAAGACTGTTCTCCTTGGCTTGAATGACAATAAAATGCAGGCCTTGTGTCGCCGATGTATTCCGCAACGCTCTCACACCATCAGGTGCAATGCGAACGGACGTGCCTTCGTGCACATCTATTTCATTTCCGTCCACTTGAACTTGGCCTTGCCCTTGAAGAAAGATGTAGAGCTCTTCATTCTGTTGGTGCTTGTGATAAAAGGGGACTTCCCCCTTCGGGGGTAAGTGATTAAGTGAAACTTCCATACTCGTCAGTTGTAGGGCGTCTTTTAGAAAGATTTTACCCTTCAACATGCCTTCCGTTACACTTGCAAATTCAGAAAATGCACCTGCGTTGCTAACCGAGTAATTCAGTTGATTTGTACTCATCATCTTGCCCTCCTTTAGAACGCTGGCAGCGTTTTGCCTGTTTCGAGCAGACTCTTCAAATTGCTAAGAATAACAGGCCAGCCGTTGTTAAATCCTTCGATTTTGCCCTCATCCTTACGAATATCCTGTTCTAACAGCTCCTCATGGCGAAGTGTTAGCTTGATCGTACCGTTCAATGGTGTTAATTCATACGTCACATTGGACATCCGATCGCCTTCCGCATCCTTGACACTCCACGTAATCGCGAGCAAGCTATAAGGCTCATAGACAAGAACTTCACCGTAATGTTCCGTCTTGTCTTTATTCATTAAGTGAAAGCTCGAACCGACTTGCCAATCTGAAATGATTTCACGACCAAAAAAATACTGCTTCGTAAACTCACTGCTCGTTAAGGCTGCCCATAGCTTCTCTGGCGTTGTTGCGATGTATGTCACATAAACAAAAGACTTCTTATTCATGATTCGAATCCTCCTCTAAGGCTAGCTTCAAATTGGTTAATGCCTCAATGCGACGTTGATCAAACTTACCGATCCAGCGATGGTAGATCTCCCCGATCGGTACCGGGTTCAGATAATGAAGTTTCTCGCGGCCATGCCACGTGACTGTAACCAGATTTGCCTCCTCCAGCAGCAAAAGGTGTTTCGTAACAGCTTGCCGGCTCATTGTCATTTGCTGACAGAGTTCTGATAAGGATAGTCCGTTATTCACGAACAAGATGTCGAGTAATTCTCTGCGTGTTCCGTCTGCAAGTGCTTTAAAAAGTTTGTCCATGCGCCCATTATATGCAACAATTTAGTTGCATGTCAATCAAAATATGTAAAATTTTTCTTCCCTTTCCACGCAATCGGCAGTTAGGCGTGAGCTTGAACAGCGGTTTTGGAGCAAGTTGCGCCGTGAGGTGAGTAGTTTGTGGAAGTAATAAACGCAGGCTTGTTGGGAATGGATTGTGATGTAGGGGGGATATGTGGTACTGGCAGTCGTGGTGTTTGGAGAGTTGTCTTGTTGGTGGGTTGGCATTCAATTGGTGGGTTATAGCTCTGTTGAGGGACACGTGTTTTAAACAAATTAGCATTAAGCTGTTTCACGCCTTCAGCACATCAGCTACTACTACTACTACTACACTTCTTCTTCTACTTTCAATTTCACTTCTACTTCCAGTCTCAATCTCAATCCAAGTCTACTACTACTACTACTACTACTACTACTATTACTTCACCTCCACCCCTCTCCCCCCTCTCCCACACGTTAACTGTAAAAAGTACATCTAATTTCGCCATTCTCCTCACTTCAGAGAACTTAACTGTATTTCCTGTAGTTAATTTGGCCAAATTGGGCCGTAGAGCCTGAAATCGGGGATTTTAACTGGAGGTTTTCCATCTAATTGTCCAAAATTAGAAAAAGCCGCGAAAATAGTTGGAGGTTTTCCAGTTAATCCGGACGGCCGCTCCTGTAACAAGGGTTAGTGGTTGGGTGGCAAGTGCTACCCACTAATACACAAGAAAGGCGCTCCCTCTCTTTCATTTTTGATGGACAGTAACTATTGATCCGTTTATGTATAGTATTTGTTCAATATCATCTGCTAATCTTTCAAAAGCTGTGTAACAACATAGAATGGCGCAATGAAACCAGCAAATTGAAGGAGGAGAATTTGTTTTGGAGAAACGACTTTTAAGAATGTGGATGGGTAAGAGATTGTTCCCTCTTGCATTGGCGCTACTCGTTGCATTAAGCACGGTACCCCCCGCATTTGCAAGCAGCACAACTACAGCCGGTGGGACTTATTTCACTGACTCCGATAACTGGAACGGGAATCCGGCCGGGAACGGGCCAGCCGATGATGATTTGGATATTTTCACTCAAAATTTACGTATCGCGAATGGAGATGCCAAATATCCATTTGATTTTAAAATCACAGGTGTTGACAAGACACCGCAACAAAGCGCGTATTTACTGATACGTGGATATGATGTGGATGAATATGACAGCAACGATCCGACTAAAACAGGAGAATGGGACAGAGTGTATATGTCAGCCAATCCTGACGATGTCCAGTTTACATCCACTCCTTACACCAATTGGCCAACAAGCGGTGGGGGAGCGCAAGGTTGGTCGACTGCAAGCGCGAATTACAAGAAGGAATTTAAGCAGTCAGGCTATATCGGAGCGCTTTCGGGCAACGACAACAAGTGGAATACAACCGTATTGAAGCTTGATCCGGCCAAAATAGCGTCCGGGAACGATTACTATGTCGGGATTTCAATCCACAACAATTATAAGAACCTGACCTACTTTAATGCTGGTTGGGTCGCTACAATTGACTGGGGTCAAATTGTAGTCGACGGTGGCGTCCAGCAGAACGGTGAGATTACCAAGCTCAACATGAATGTTGAGAATGGGAAAGTTACGGTTGACACCGCATTTATGCCGAAAAATACAGGCAACTTCTCAATCGAAGCCAATGTAGTTCAGAAAAATGCCGATGGTTCGGAGAACAATCTGGCTACGGACAAAAAGTTGTTTGCCGGCGCCTCGGCAGGTACGGAGCAGGCATGGTCGAATTTGGTGTTGAGCGACAGCAGCATCGATCCCAGCAAGGAATACGAAGTCAATATTATTTTATTCGATGATCGAGGCAATGGGACAAGCTCGGAGAATTATACCAATCCCGGCAAGGTCGAACACATCTATTCCGTATCCTCATTCGATCCGAAGGTGAGTGACATTGCGAAGAAAGGGCTTCAATACGAGCCAACGGGATTTACCTCCGCGGATTTCAAGAATAAATTTAGTAAACTCAACGGCACTGCCATCGGAAATAACTTGCAACACATACAAATCAAGTCACTACCAGATGCAAGCAAAGGGAAGTTGGTGCTAACTGATAGCACTGGAACTATAACGAGTAATGTTTACGCGAATGACGTCGTTCTTACAAGTGATATCCCGAAATTAACGTTCATCCCAGCAAACGGCGGCTTTACAGGCGCTGCCTCCTTCTCATGGAATGGGTATGACATCGTAAAAGGGAAATATGCGTTGCTAGACGCTAATGTACTTTTGACGGCGAACGCAGCTCCGGTTGCTGCCGATTTCGAGAAGCTGATCAATGAAGGTGAGACGGTTCATTTTACAGCCACGGACTTTGCAAACCCGAAATATACCGATGCTAATCTTGACCCGTTAAACAACGTAAAAATCGTCACCCTTCCAACTCGCGGCACCTTAAAGTTAAACGGAGCTACGGTTGTTGCCGGACAGGTAATCCCTGCAGCTCAGCTCAGTCTGATAACATTTGTCCCAGAGCCCGATCAGACAGGTACAGTTACGCTTACATGGAATGGCTCTGATGGTCTTGAGTATGCGCAAACAGATAAAACGATTACCATTAAGATCAACTCTCCTCCAGTAGTCAGCGACATTATCAAACCAAGTCTTACCGGAGCAGTTGTTTCATTCACAGCTGAAGATTTTATAAATAAATATACTGATGTCAATTCAGATCCGATGCAGAAGATTAAAATTACGCTGCCCTCCGGTTTCGACCAAAAAGGCAAATTGTGGTTTATAGATTCCGTCACTGGCATCGTTTATTTGAACCAATCAGCTCCAGTAAAAGAGCTTGACATCTCCGAGCTGCCGAGCCTGAAATTTGCACCAGATATTAATCTGCCTAGCGGCAGCACAGTTGCATTCAAGTGGGATGGTTATGACGGCATTATGTATTCCGCCAGTCCAGCTAATGTCACTATCACTTATAACGGGAAACCAGTTGCCGATCCTCTATCGGTAAGCGCAGTAGAAGGCACGACTCCGATTACCATCGAATTATCAGGATCCGATGCAGAGACGGTCACAGGATTGGTATACAGCATTAAGACGCAACCGTCGAAAGGAACACTAACACCTGTTCCGGGCAGCGGAAACAAATGGACGTATACGCCTAATCCGGAATTCACCGGTGGAATGGATAGTTTCAACTACACCGTAACGGATGCAGACGGCCAAGAAAGCCTCTCAGCAACAGTTACGATCCAAATCAATAAAGTGTTGGATGGCTGGGTGGGCGTCAAAGACCAAGGAGATCCAACGATCGTTAAAGCATTGCTTGGCCAACCGTTGAAACTTTCCGCTGTAAGCTCACTTGACGCCGATCAAGTAACGGTGACAGTCAATGGAACAGCTGTTGCATTAACGCTCACAAACGCGGCAAGCGCTCACCTAGATGGGTACAAGCAATGGGCGAAAACGAACTACATTCTGCCGCTTGAAACGTCTCCAGGGACGTATCAAGTAACATTTGAGGCGGCCAAGGCAGATGTAAGATTGCCTAACGAACTCAAACTAGCTGACAACAGCTTTGAAGTCATTGGCGCCAACCTTAAGCTGACAGCAGAACCGGCCAAAATAATTGGTGACGGAAATTCCCTCTCCTATTTAACTGCTGTACTGAAGGACGACAACGGCAGTCCAATTGTTGGTGTAGAGGTTGTATTCTCTGTTCCAGCGGAACTGGGCAATGGATCATTCCCTGAATCCGACCGGGCTGTTACGAACGCACAAGGTAAGGCTGTTGTAAAATACCAATCTTCGAAAATTACAGGGGTCGATGAGAAACTCATCCCGGTAGTTGCCACAGTCCAAGACGCTGCCAAAGGATTGTATGCACAAGATCAACTCGTCGTTTCCTTCTTGCCTGCATCCATTTCTGGCATTATCACAAAGGGAGACGACAATACGCCTGTTCCTAACGCACAAGTGCGTATCACGCTGGACTTGAACAACGATGGCATTATCGATCCAGCCGTCGATTTCGTACAAACCGTCTTCACAGATGCTAACGGAAATTATTCAATTATTGTTCCAAAAGGCGACGTAGAATACGATTTGGAATTTACGCAGGATGTCTTGGTCGGCGGTGTTCCAACACCCGTATCCTATAAGCAAAAGGCGCACGTCGGGTCCGTTACTGGTGCCGGAGACGAAAACTTCACTTCCGAAAAGACAGTGACAGGCGTCGTTTTATTCAAGCAACCAGATGGCAAAACAACGTTGTTCAACAATGATATGATTGGTAAAACAAAGGTGTATGTAAAGGATTCCAACGGCAATTATATAATGGATGGCGGCATCAAGAAAGGATTTACATTACAGGATCAAGGCGTATTCCGTGCAGAAGGTTTAGCCGTTGGCGACTATACGCTGGAAATCAGCTATGAACTCGAACCTGGCCAAGAGATCATCATTAGCCGTGGCGATGTGAAAGTGAAAGCAAATGGCGAACTCAATATCACCGAAGAACTGGTTGATCCCTACGGAACCATTACGGACGCCATTTCAAATCAGGTAATTAGCGGTGCTCAGGTAACACTATATTATGCCGATACGACAAGAAATAAAAATCATCCAAGCAGAACACCTAACACGGGTGTCGTGTTGCCGGTAATTAACGGCTTTGATCCTAATAATAATGCAAGCCCGGGTCAAATTTCCGATTCTAGCGGATTTTACGCTTACATGGTATACCCGCAAGCTGATTATTATTTGGTGGTATCGAAGAACGGTTACGAAACTTATCGGAGTTCGACGATTCCAGTCGAGTTCGACATTGTTAAACACGATATCAAATTATATCCTGAACAAAGTTCAGGAGGAGGCTCAGCTCCATCTCCTTCGAACGTACTTCTGAACCTATCTGTTAACAAGAACTTGGTTGAGGAAGGTACTCAATCGAACATTACGGTGAATTTTAAAAATGATTCTTTGAATTGGCTGGATGCCGGCCACGTGAAAATCACACTTCCTGAAGGTGTCGTGCTTGTCGCTGCGGATGGCGGGGGCGTGGAAGGCCGAACGATCGTTTGGCCAGTGGAGAATCTATCTGCTGGACAAACGAAAAGCTTCGAAATTAGTGTGAAATGGCCACAAATAAACAAAGAGATTCAGAACTTTGAGATACCGTCCGTATTTTATTTCAATGCAAGTCCGAAGGATGAAAAAGCGCATTCAAACGTGAACGTGCAAGTATTCTCCAAACGATTTGGAGATTTGGATCATCAGCGATATATTCTCGGATATCCTGATGGCCAATTCAAGCCGGATCGTTCGCTCACTCGCGCCGAGCTGGCAGCTATTGTGGCTCGATTGACGGAAAACAATAACCTCACAGACGCATTAAGATATTCCGATGTAAAGCCGGATCATTGGGCTTCCAATTACATCAGAATCGTTACGAAACACAGCTATTTCAACGGCTTCGAAGACGGCACTTTCCGCCCCGAAGCTCCGGTCACTAGAGCGGAACTGGCAGCTGTCATGACTCGTTTCCTTAAGATCAGTCTCACTGCTCCGACAGACTTTCACTTCAACGATGTGAAGGGAAATTGGGCAGCGTCTGCAGTTGAACAATTATACCGCAGCAACTACATTTCCGGTTACCCTGACGGTTCGTATAAGCCGCAGAATAGCATAATCCGCTCCGAAGCGGTAACATTGATTAACCGTATGCTCTATCGCGGTCCGCTGAAAGGACTGAATCCGATATTCCCAGATATGCCAGAGAGTCACTGGGCATTCGGGGATGTGCAGGAGGCTACACAATCGCACTCGTCCGTACGTAATACAGATGGCAGCGAATCATGGATGAAAAATCTGAATGATGATGTAAAATAGTATTTTCCGATAATACCCGGATGCGGCGAAGTAATGCCCTGTTCGGGTATTTTTCGTGCTTGTCGATGGGTTGATATGCGCTGTATATGTTTTGTATAGATCGAGTTGTTACAATTTGGTCTTGACAATGCTACACTAAAATACGACATATTCTTCTGGTTATTTATGGAGGGAAACATGAGAGTTGTACTAGCTGATGATGAACGGTTGTCTTTAATCCATCTTAAGAGTCTTCTGGAAAAAGAGATTGGCGGAGTTGAAGTGATTGGTATGTATTCGGATCCCACACTGATCATCGACATGATAGGTCCGTTACATCCGGATGCCATATTCCTGGACATTAATATGCCTGAAATAAGCGGCTTCGAGATAGCAGAACAGCTTCAGGTATTGTTTCCCTCTATTGAGATCGTGTTTGTAACCGCCTATGATGATTACGCTGTTAACGCTTTTGAACTAAGTGTAATCGATTACATCTTGAAGCCCGTTCAACTGGCTCGACTAGAGAAGACGGTCAAACGTTTGCAAGTAAGAGTCGATCAAAAGGATAAACGGATTAAAACAACCGAACCGCTAATCGGTTGTTTTAATCATATATACCTTCAACTACCCAATAATGAACCTCAACCTTTGAAATGGCGCACTTCCAAGGCTCAAGAATTATTTGCTTATTTATTGCATCATCGGAACCGGATGATTGACCGTACCACCTTGATTGAGCTGCTCTGGGGCCATCTCGATCATGCGGCAAGAACCGCACAATTATATACGACGATTTATCAAATTCGACATACCTTGAAACAAAGCGGGATAACGGAAGTTATCATTAGCTCAGGTATTCTCGAAGCCGGTTACAGGCTTTCTATCGGCCCTAATCTTTTGGATATAGAAGAATGGGAAATTCAGTTGAAGCGGTTACCCCTGCTGACCGTGCAGACCATTCCTGAACATGTACTCGTGCTTGATTCGTATAAAGGCGACTATTTAAGCGATTATGGCTACTTATGGGCAGAAAGCGAACGAGAACGGTTGCGCTGTTTATGGTTGCATCATGCAGAAAACCTGGAAGCATTTTATACCGATTCAGGATTACTGCATGATGCCATCCACCTAAACCAACTTATCCATAAGATGATGCCCACGCACGATGGTAGCTACTTCAACTTAATGAAACATTATGATGCGCTCGGCAATCGCCCCGCAGTCGAAGAACAATATTGGCTTTTGAAAACAATGCTTGAGAACGAATTCGGTGTATCTACTGTTAATCCGTCTGTAGCAGATTGGTATAATCGTTGGAAAAACCCTACGCAACATGAACTTTAATGTAGAGGTGCTTAGATTAACTCAGAATCCACTCTCTTATCGAAGATTGAGGCCCTTATGAAATTCTGGAAAAACAAGTATAAACTTAGCCATATTATGTACCTGATGTTGTTCATCTGTCTTCTTAGTGCGATGCGCTTGTATTGGTATGAGCAGTTATCATCACCTTCACAGCCAACTGTGAAGCAAGGCGTTCTGAATTTGCGCGGCGTAGAGACCATTGAATCCAAAACTTTCCTCCTAGATGGGGAGTGGGAATTTTATCCGAATCAGTGGATTGGTGCGTCAAATACGACAGTTGTATCCAAGCCACAAATACTGCAATTGCCTGGTGACTGGATTCCCACACCTGAGGCTGATCGAAATGCGACCTACGAATACGGAACCTATCATGTACGAATCGTATTGGATCAGCCAATATCTGAGCCGGTTAATGTCTTGTTTCGGTCCATTCATTCCTTCGATGAAGTAGAAATCAATGGGGAGTTGCTTGCTAAGTCAGGTGTAATGGCCATGGTGAACGGGGCTCATGTGAATCAATCCGGTTCCTTCATCGTAACCTACGTGCAAGCAGGCGCCACAACATTGGATATATTCGTTCGGACTGCTAATTACGAGCCTTCTATGAAAGGCGGCATAGTTAAGCTTAAGCCCGTACAGTTTGGAAAACAGGATATCGTTGACCGAATCTACTCCTATTCAACTAGTTTTCAACTTCTTGTATTCGTTATTTTTCTGCTTCATGCCATGTATGCACTAATCCTTTATCTAATGAATGTACGAAAAATGGGATTCATTATATTTGCCTTAGTGATGATCACAGCAGCTCTTACGGTTGGGGTGAAACATGACGGCCTCTTGTTTGTATGGCTGCATGTGGATTTCGAATGGACTCTGAAACTTACAATCCTTGCCTACACATGGTTTTCCTTTTTTACACTATTGATGGGCAGAGAGCTCTTCGGCATTCAACGTAGAGGTATTGTGTTTATTAGTTACACATTCTTGCTTATTGCCTATACGCTGTTGGTCATTTTTGGCTCCCCCAAGATTACACTCTATTCCGTTCAGAGAGAGTATTACATGTTGCTTTACTACGTGCCATTGTTGTGGGCGACGTATTATTTCTTACGCATGGTTCTCCTTAATGGCGTAGGCGCTTTATTTCTACTATTTTCCGCCGTAAGTGTTTTGAACAATATCTTATGGGGAAATGTGTATTATACGGGAACGTCTCAATTCATGTTTTATCCGTTGGATTTGCTTGCCGCGATTACAAGTTTCTCTGCTTACTGGTTTAAGAGGTACTTCTATCATTCGAAGCAAAATGAGTTGCTAAACAGCCAATTGTCTGAGGCTACGAAGTTGAAAGATCGCTTTCTAGCTAATACTTCACATGAGCTCCGCACGCCGTTGCACGGCATTATGAATATCGCCGAAAGTGTGCTTAACCGAAAGAAGCCTATGCTAGATGAACAGAGCCAATACGATATGGAACTGCTTATCAGAATTAGTCGCCGTATGTCATTTCTAGTTAATGATTTGCTTGATGTCGTGAGATTGCAGGAAAAGCAGATTACGCTGTGCAAGACGAGTGTGCAATTACAGTCCCTGGCTCCTGGCGTAATGGATATGCTGCGGTTTCTGAACGATGGGGGCACGCAGACAGAAATGCACTTAAACATAAAGGCCGATTTACCCCACGTCTACGCAGATGAGGCACGATTGTTGCAGATCATAGTCAATTTACTGCATAATGCGCTTAAGAATACGCCAAAGGGCAGTATTGAACTGGCAGCCGTACAAGAGGGCAAGTATGTGCGGGTTTATGTAAAGGATACAGGCATAGGTATGGATGCGGCTACGTTAGAGCGAGTATTTACACGGTATGAGCAGGGAGCCTATGGAAGCGGCGGCATCGGGCTGGGTCTTAGCATTTGCAAGGAGCTTGTCGAATTGCACAACAGTGAATTGACTGTACAATCGAAACCTGACGAAGGAAGCGTGTTCAGCTTCAAGCTGCCGATTATTTCTGCAATAGATGAGAAGCTTCAATCGTTCACGCCGCTTATTTTCCCTGTGAATGATACAACATCTGTTATGTCCACCGAGGTACGAACAGCACAGGAAACAGCCGCCAGTTATGATGGCAAAGAAATGGAACATCTCTCAAGGATTCCGGGGAGCGGTGATCAGATCCGAATTCTGGCAGTTGATGATGATCCCATCAATTTAAAGGTACTTACTCGGATCTTGTATTCGGATGCCTATTTTATAGAAACGGCACATTCAGCACGGGATGCGCTAGATAAGCTGAATGATGAAGCGTGGGATCTGATCATTGCTGACGTCATGATGCCGGACATGTCAGGCTACGAATTGACACGGTTCATTCGCAAACGGTTTACACTGTACGAACTGCCTATTATTTTGTTGACAGCTCGGAGCGAACCGGAAGATATTTATGCAGGCTTCCTTGCCGGAGCAAATGATTACGTTACGAAACCTGTCGATGCATTGGAATTGAAATATCGTGCATGGTCGCTTTCAACTCTGAAGCAAGCGGTCAATGAACGATTAAGTATGGAAGCTGCTTATTTGCAAGCCCAAATCCATCCTCACTTTCTCTTTAATACACTGAATTCGATTGTAGCGCTAAGTGACATTGATTCGAAGAGAATGCGAACACTAGTAGAGGCATTCACTTCTTACCTGCGTATCAGTTTTGGCTTCTTAACCGCAGGTAAACTTGTACCGCTGTCACGGGAGCTTGAACTGGTAAAAAACTACTTATACATTGAGCAGCAGCGTTTTGAAGATCGCTTGCAGGTAATATGGGAAGTGAACGTAGATACTCAAATGCTGATTCCCCCGTTGACCATTCAACCGCTTGTTGAGAATGCCGTTCGACACGGCCTTTTAAAACGGGTGAATGGCGGTATTCTCCACATTCGAATCGAGAAGCAAACGGATGCTGCCGTTTTTTGTGTGATAGACAACGGGGTCGGCCTGACTGACAAGCAGCTTAGCGAGTTGCTCAATCCGGGAAATAAAACAAAAAACGGGATTGGATTGTTAAATACACATGCTCGATTGACACGCTATTATGGAAAAGGATTGCAAATTCAAAGCAAACTTGGTGAAGGGACCACGGTGTCTTTCGTGATTCCCGGGCGGAGCACTCATTCGACATCATATGATTAAATTCTACTAAATCTTTCTAAATTGAAAGGGGCTTCCTCATCAACCGAGGAAGCCCCTTTTCCTTTACCCTACAACTGCCGAAGAACCCTTCTGCAGTTGGTACATTTTCGCGTAGCGCCCGCCTAGCGCCATGAGCGTATCGTGATTGCCCCGCTCGGCGATCTCGCCGCGGTGCAGCACAAGAATTTGATCCGCATCGCGGATCGTGGACAACCGATGCGCGATGACGAGGGTCGTCCGCCCTTCACTCACAACCTTCAGCGCACGCTGGATGAGCCCTTCCGTCTCACTGTCGATGGAGGCTGTGGCCTCATCGAGGATCAGGATCGACGGATCGAACGCCAGCGCTCGCGCGAACGAGATCAACTGTCGCTGGCCGGAGGACAGCGTGCTGCCCCGCTCGACGACTTGCTCGTCGTAACCCTTCGGCAGCTGCTCAATAAAGCCAGCTGCGCCAACATCGTGCAGCGCAGCCTTCACTCTGTCGAGAGAGATATCCTCGTTGTACAAGCTGACGTTGAACTTGATGTCCCCCGCGAACAGGAACGGATCCTGCAGCACGATTCCCATATGCTTACGCAGGGCTTGCTTGGACATGTCCCTGATATCGCGGCCATCAATCGTGATCGCGCCCTCACCGGGCTCGTAGAAGCCGAGCAGCAGGTTGAGGATGGAGCTTTTGCCTGAGCCGGTGTGCCCGACCAGGGCGATCGTCTCCCCTTTTCGCGCCTCGAAAGAGATTCCCTTCAAGACGTTCTCCCCTTCTTTATAAGCGAAGGTGACATTATCGAACTTCACGATGCCCTCAGGGCGCTCTACGTGGTCTACCTTCTCAACGTCTTGACCTTCCATGTCAAGAATGGTGAACACCTTTTCCGCGGATACAAAAGCCCGCTGCGCATTCGTCAACTGATCGAAAATCCCGATAATCGGCTGAAAAACCCGACCTAAATAATCAATAAACGCATAGAACACCCCGAACGAAATGGCGGTCTCCAGCGATTTTCCGCCAAAATACCAAATGACCATCGCCGTCACCAAACTGCCGATCGTCCCGACCACGTTACGTGTGGAAAGACCGTAAATTTGAAATTGCTTCCGCTGGTTCACATAGCGATCCATGTTCAGCACTTCGAACTCTTCCAGCGTCACTTTCTCGCGACGAAAAGCCTGAATAATCGGCATCACGACGATCGATTCATTGATCATCGCGTTCATATCGCTAAGTCGAGCACGCATAATGGTGATGAAGATTTTCGAATATTTGAGATGCACATACATAATCACTACAAAAATCGGCGGCAGCACCAAGCAGAATAAGGCTAAATGCCAATCCAATAGGAACAGTGCAACGTAAATCCCGACCAATTGCAGCATGCTGACAACGAACGAGGCCATGAAGCTCATGAACAGATCCCGGACAGCTTCCGTATCATTGGCGATACGCGAAACAACCTGGCCTATCGGCGTGTTATCGAAATAACGCAGAGAAATACGCTGAATGTGGCCCATCAAATCCATCCGCATGTTTTTAATAATTTGCAAGGCGGTAGATTGAAGAATATAGGCTTGTGAATAATTACATAGACCTGCGGTTAACAGTAGAGCCATATACAGGCCTAACAGTTTGAGCACTGGCGCCATTTCTTGCGCACCTGTGGAGAGATAGGTATCAATAATCGTTTTCGTTATATAAGGCCCGCCCAGCTCGGCAGCTACTGAACAACTAAGAATGAGCAGCGCTCCGAGAATTCTGAACTTGTAGACGAGTGCGTAAGACATCAGTCGTCTGGCCGTAGTCGGTTTAGACAAAATAGTTGTCCTCCTTTACTCTTCTAGACTGGCTTCCATCTGTTGACGATCCCACTGTTCACGGTACCAGCCACCGAACTGCATAAGCTCCTCATGGGTGCCCTCTTCAATGACTCGGCCTTCATCCAGGACGAGAATCCAGTTCGCGTGGCTCACAGCAGAAAGTCGGTGTGTGGAAATGAGCGTCGTACGCCCCGCTCGTTCCTTGCGGATATGCTGGAGAATGCGACTTTCCGTACGAGCGTCAACCGCGGAGAGCGAGTCATCCAGCAGCAAAATCTCCGAATCAATCAACAGCGCTCGCGCAATCGCTAGACGCTGCTTCTGTCCGCCGGACAGCATCACGCCGTTCTCACCAACAATTGTTGATAAACCATCAGGCATTTGGGCAATATCTTGGGTAAAAGAAGCCATCTCTACGGCGTGCGCAATCTCCTCCGGTGATGCCGTATGCTTGCCTAACGCGACATTATCGCGTATGGATTTCGATAGCAGCAGATGCTCCTGAGGCACGTAGGCAACCCAACGTTTGATTTGATCGATGGCGATTTGCTCGATGGGTACACCCGAGATGCTTAGCTTGCCTGGATCAATGGGATATTGGCGCAGCAGTTGCTTGAGGAGCGTGCTTTTGCCGCTGCCGGTCCGGCCGACGATCCCAAGCGTCTGTCCCCGCTGCAACTCAAAGGAGACATGGACAAGGCTTGGATGATTCGCAGTCGGGTAGGTGAACGTCAGATCGTTCATCTCGATGCGTTCAGGCACAGCGACGTGGACAAGCTTCTCAGCATCGACAATATCAGCTTGCTGTGTCAGTGCTTTATCGAGACGATCTGCCGAGGCGCTCCCCCGCTGCAGAACGTTAATAAACTCGCCGAAGGAAATCATCGGCCAGATGAGCATACCGAGGTAAATATTGAAGGAAATCAGCTGTCCCAGCGTGATTTCGCCTTGGAATACGAGATATGACCCGTATCCGATACCGATCGAATAGCTGAGTCCAACGATCAACGAGGTCAGCGGTTGGAACAGCGCATTGAGCATCGAAACGCGGCGGTTTTTGTTCATCACATCCGATGTAACTTCATCGAAGGCTTTCAAATCGTGCGTTTCTTGCACATAAGAACGAATGACTCGGATACCAGAGATCGATTCCAGCGCATGATCATTCATCACACCGAAGGAGGCTTGTGCCGCCAGAAAGCGCGTGCGGACCTTTTTGCCTAACATATTAATCATTACAGCTAGAAAAGGCAGTGGAATTAACGCTGCAAGCATTAATTTGAACGAAATCAGCGACACCATCGTGATGATGACGACAGATGCTCCCACGATCGTAGAGACGAGCGTCATCACACCGTAACCGGACGTTTGACCAATGGCTAGAATGTCATTCGTCGCCAGCGCCATCAGCTGCCCCGTCGTGTTGCGTTGGAAAAACGGAGGAGACATTTTGGACAAATGCGTCAACAATCGCCCTCGAAGCAGCTTCTCCACCAAAGCGGAGTTACCGAATAAATTCGTGATCCACAAATAGGTCATGACATACAGAAGCAGCGAAAGCCCAATCAGCAAATAAACCGTATAATGAAGCCCGGAAGCTGTTAAACTTCCAGTACGAATATGGTCAATGATATTCCCGATCATTTTGGGCGGAATCGTCGCTAAGATATTCACACCGATTAAGAGCGAGACTGCGAGTACATAATACTTCCATCTCTCTTTGAAAAACCAGCGAAGCTTCATAACAAAAGACACCATTACCACCTCTTTACAATTTCTTGGCACACTCATTGATTCTATAGTTTCCACTCTATGAAGTCCACTCTGTATCTCGTCTAAAATGAAACTTTCAGCTCTTCTGCAACCTTATCACTTACACCCGCGTCAGAGAGAGCAGAACATTACCCATATTTTACATACAGGAAGGAAGTTACACACACGATGAAACCTATGATGAAAAAAACACTAGCCATTCTCTCCTTATCCAGCATGCTGACCACAGGAGCCGCTTATGCAGCTACCACGGATGCTGTTATTCCCGATATGCACGCGAAGCAAATTAAGCCTGTAAAGACGCAGCTTGATGTTTCTGTTCAAGTGAATGGAGAAGCAACCGAGAAGGGCTATGTGAAATCCGGCGCCGTAGAGCCTATGATTCCCTTACGTGCTGTGAGTGAAAGCCTTGGCTTTACATTAACGTGGAACCCCGAAACCTATTCCGTAGATCTCTCGAAGGGCAACCTGTTTACAACGGTTAAAACTGGCGAAGATCGCTATACGATTAATAAAATGTTGACAGAACTTGGCACCGCACCTGAATTGGTGGACAGCAAGTTGTATGTGCCTGCTTCGTTCATTACAAAAATTCTGCACGCCACTGCTGTGACAGAAGGCAATAACGTAGCCATCTCTACGAAAGCCGAGGCGAAAAAAGTGCAATCGACCGGCGTCATTACCTCCATTCGCACAACAGGCGATAACGCTCAGATTCAAATTCAAGACACGGGTACTGGCGGTATCGTTCTCAATGTGAACCCGGAAACGACCTACCAAATGCTTGACGGCACAAAGCTGACACTTGCTGATCTTCACGTTGGTTTAACGATCACTGCAGAGCATTCCATGGCGATGACACTTAGTTTGCCGCCGCAAACGTCCACTTCCAACATTACTGTGCTTGATACGGCAGCTCATAAGGGTGCCTTAGGTACGGCTGGCGTCATTGAAGCTGTACGCGAAGATGGCAGCCTTCTTGTTAAAGGCCAAGGGCTTACCGATGATGCGCCGAGTGAGGTTGTTCTTACCATTAGTGCTGACACAGCCATTGTAGACGGTAAGGGTGATCCCATTGACAAATCCGCGCTGGTTAAAGGCGCGAACGTTATCGGATTCTACGGCCCTATGATGACCAAAAGCTTGCCGCCGATCAGCAACGCTTGGAAAATCGTTGTAGAAGCAGCGCAAGAATAGCATCTTTGCTTGATATAACTTTCGGTATCGCAGGGGAACGACAGTGAGTGTGTTCGGCGCATGGTGACCGCCAATTCGTGTTTAGATGTATAAACTACAGCTAATTTGCTCGAATCTGACGTATTTTGAGAATTAAATGGAAAAATTACATTTAATTTTTATGAAATTTGAAAAATCGAGTAAATCGAAGGAATTTAACTACAGGAAATACAGTTAATCTTTCAAATTCGAGAATTCCACTTCAAATAGATGGAGAAAATCCAGTTACATGCGGGAAGCAGGTTTACTAATCATCGGTCATTAACGAAAAGAGGGGCTAGTTCAAAAAGTCAAAATTGACTTTTGAGACAGCCTCTCTTTGTTTTTGAAAGAATCGTACCTGTGACGGATGTACACTGTCCAAATGTTCTGTTTTTTGATACAATAACTGAAAATTCAATCGTATAAGGGGACTCATATGGAATACATTAGCACTCGCGGCAAAGTAGAACCTATCGGCTTCATCGATGCGATCCTGATGGGATTGGCCAATGACGGCGGTCTACTCGTACCGAAACACATCCCTCAGCTATCCGCTGACACACTTCAAAGCTGGTCGAAGCTCTCCTATTCAGAGCTAGCCCTAGAAATCTTCTCGCTCTATGTGAACAACGAAATTCCACGCGATGAGCTGAAGCAGCTCGTTGATGAAAGCTATGCAACGTTCCGTGACGAAGCCGTAACACCAGTTAAACGTCTGAGCGATGACACGTATGTACTTGAATTGTTCCACGGGCCTACATTTGCGTTCAAGGATATTGCCCTGCAATTCCTTGGCAATCTATATTCATACGTTTCACGCAAAACGAATTCGATCATCCACATCCTCGGAGCTACCTCCGGTGATACAGGAGCTTCCGCAATCGAGGGCGTTCGCGGTAAAGAGGGCATCCGTATCTGTATCCTGCATCCGCACCAGAAGGTAAGCAAGGTACAAGAACTTCAAATGACAACCGTCAATGACGCGAATGTGTTGAATCTTTCGGTTGAAGGTACTTTCGATGATTGCCAACGCATTATCAAGGAGCTTTTCGCAGACGTTGAGTTCAAGCACCGCTACCATTTGCGCGCGATTAACTCGATCAACATTGCCCGCATTTTGGCGCAAACGGTGTATTATTTCTACGCCTACTTCCAACTGCCACAAGAGGGGCAGGCTGCGAAGGTGAATTTCAGCGTGCCGACGGGGAACTTTGGCGATATTTTTGCTGGCTACTTGGCTCAGAAGATGGGACTTCCAATCAACAAGCTCATTCTGGCTACGAATGAGAACAATATTCTTGAGAAGTTCGTACAAGAAGGCGTGTATCAACCAGGCGAGTTCCGTGGTACGTATAGCCCGTCCATGGACATTCAAGTTGCTAGCAACTTCGAGCGCTACTTGTTCTATCTGTACGGCGAAGACGCTGCGGCTGTTAACGCGATCATGGAGCAGTTCAAGGCCGAAGGCCGCGTTGTTATCCCTGCCGACAAGTTGAAGACCGTACAGGCTGATTTCGCTGCGTACGGCGTGAAGAACGACGAGTGTCTCGACACGATCAGCGACTACCACGCGAAGTACGAGTACCTGCTCGATCCGCATACCGCGTGCGGTGTGGCTGCAGCCGATAAGCTCGCCGTCGCTGGCGAGGTAACGGTATCCTTGTCCACTGCGCATCCGGCGAAGTTCGATGAGTCGATCCGCTTGCGCGGTATTGCGCAGACGTATCCGGAGCAAATCCAAGCGCTGTTCGACAAACCACAGTTCCAGAAGGTGGTTGGCGGTTCGAACGACGAGATCAAGGATGAGCTCGTGAAGTTTTTCTAGTTAGGGTTTATAGGGGCTCCTGCCCCTTCTGTTAAAGCCTTCCTTCCACGTTGTGGGGGGAAGGCTTTTTGACGTGTGGGGGATCCTAAGCTACTTACACTCCTGCCTCTTCAGTTACTCACCTGCAATACTGCTCCCGCATTACTTCTCCTGCATTACCGCTCCTGCGTCACTGCTCCTCAAGCACCTGTCTCCCCAACCACGCATTTTACAGCCCCCTCCGACTACTTCATCTCCATTTACTCCTCCAAAATCCAAAATAGCCCCCTTTCCCATTAAGCACGCAGCCAACTTCCCTTCCAAGCACTTGAGTAGATTGGATTTGGATTAACTGGAAAAACTACATCTATTCAAGCGAGAATAGGCCAATTTGTTCAATTAGATGGATATTAGGTAGTTAAATTTCGGGTTTGAGGCGCTTTGGGACGGAATGTGCGAAATTAGCTGTAGGAAATCCAGTTAATCCTTTTTCAATGACGAATTGGGACAATTTAGATGTACGTTTTCCAGTTAAATCAGTCCTCAGACCGATCTTCGTCCTTCCCTATAGTCTGAAGACACTTGTACCCTGTCATGGTATTCTTAGAGTAATGAATCCAACAATAGGAGTGAACAAATTGAATATGAATATGAATCGCAGTGCCTTTCTCGGGCCGATCCTGATTCTGCTAGGTGTTTTTTTGTTTCTAAAAGGGGATGTATCGTTCAGCTCAGGCACTATTTTTGAATATTTCTGGCCGACACTCTTCGTTATTCCCGTCGGGGTCTTCTTCCATTGGTTGTACTTCTTCATCACGCAGCGACGAGGCGTAGGCGTGCTTGTTCCAGGTGGTATTCTACTAACGGCAGGTATCGTGTGCCAAATCTCCACACTTTTTGATATTTGGCACCTCATGTGGCCAGGTTTCATGCTCGCTGTGGCTGTCGGCTTGTTCGAACTGTATTGGTTCGGCGGCCGCAATAAATATTTACTTATTCCGATTAACATCCTATCGGTGATGTCGCTGCTGTTCTTCGCGATCTTCTCTATCGGTTCCATCTTCGGGACGCTATTCCATAACAATTCCATCATCGCTATTGGGCTCATCGTCGCTGGCGGCCTAATGATGATCGTACGTAGTCGCAACTAAACACCAATGAGAAAGCCGTCACGCAGGTTGACTGCAAGGACGGCTTTTGGTGTTATTGGGGCTTATATTTGCCAATCGAGACGTTGTCACGCTCATGAACACTCAGAATATGCGAAAGCGATTGACTTCCTCCCTCGTTCGTTAGCAAGCCAAACCGGGCATTCAACCCCGACCATCCTTCCAGCCCATCCACGCGATAGTCCCCAGAGACATACGCCTGAGCAAGCTCTTTATTGGACCAGAATTCGATACGCTTATTCGATAGTGGTAGATCCCCCATTTGATCAGCGAGGAGGAGGAGGAAAAGCTTCTGAAAATCCGTGTTGTCAGGCACATCCACATAACCATCCGAGAACACGACTGTCGTATCGGCATGCACGCCTAGATTCTCTCCCATGATCTCCATGTTCAAACTATATGTACCGTGAAGGAGAGAGGACACATACTTGGCATATGACATCCTATTATCCTCTGTACTGCGAATTTCAACCGTGTTCAACGCTTCGTTCCAGTTCACTTCTGCACCAAGCGCCTCCGCAATCGCTCGAGTCGAGGTCATTGTCGTCCCATCACTTGTTACTTCCACCTGTGTGTCGAGCACTTTGCCATTCACTTTAACTTGCCTGCCAATCTGAAACGGGTCAGAAGCGTAGACAGCTGTCGCTGTGAATAAAGCAATGCTGCAGATTAGAGCAAGCAACCATTTGTTCAAGTTCACCACTCCCTTCGATTCATTTTCGAGTAGTTATAACAGAGCAGGATGATAGCATTGATCGTTTGTATTCATTGTATGCCACGATTGTCCACATCAGCATCAGATCGATACTTTTTACATAAACCGATATAAACAAAAGCACCCCCGATATCACCGGAAGTGCTTGTACCAGTTATGTACACGTTAACTCCCCGTGCCCTCATAACGTGTCAGACCTTTTCTAAATATCCAGATAGATGCTGCCGCAAACAGCACCGTTACGATTGGTGTCAGCACCCCCATCGTCCCTCCCATTGGTTTATTAAACAAGTAGGATGCCGGATAAAAATTAATAAATGCATAGGGAATAATGATCGAGAAAAACAGTTGTACACCCGTAGCGTAGATCGTCAAAGGAAACTTCACGAACTCCGATAAACTACTAACCATCATGGGAAATGCATTGCCTGGCGCGCCCGTCCAGAAGGATAGGCTATTCGATGCCAAATTAATCGCCACACGAATCACGAGTGCACATAGAAAGAGCAGAATGAAGATCGCTACACGAAGAATGGACCAGTCGATGGCAACATGTGAAAGCGCCTGGAACAGCATGATACCACCTAATAGGGCGTTCCCGAGCCCATTCATCCCAACAGCACCGCTCAAGATTTGTAATGTAGGCGAAATGGGGCGAAGAAGAATAAGATCAAAGCCACCCGTGTTAATCAATCCGCTAATGCGCCACGTTCCCTCAAAGAAAAACTGTGAGATCCCTGTCGAAAAGTTCACCATCGCAAATACAAATATCACTTCCCAGTAGCTCCATCCGTGCACGACAGGAATGCGCTGATACACGAGCCAAATAAACACGAATCCGAGCACCTGTGTGAGCATAGCGGCAACAACTAGAATTAAGAAATCCGCCTGATATTCCAGAATCGCCTTCAGCTGCTGGCTAAACAGACGCGCATACAAATACATAGTCCGACGCATGCGATTACCCTCCATAGATCGTTACTTGACGAACGGCTCTGCTGTACAATAGGCTTCCAAGTATCCATAAACCGGCAGCCCATAGAAACTGCTCGCCGATGGCTTGCCACAGCACACTGCCATTCCATTGCTCTAAATAAATCATGGAAGGGATATACACAATCCCCTTGAATGGGAGCACCTCACATAAGGTATTGAGCCAACCTGGCAAAAACGCAAACGGCACTAACGCGCCTGAAAACAAATTCGTCACCGCAGCTCGCGCTAGCGATATGCCGTATACACTATCCGTATAGAAGCAGCATAGCGCAAACAAATAAACGACACCGAATTTGATCACAACCGCACCCAACATACTGATGATAAAATACACCCATGTCAGCGCATGTGTCGGCAGCTGAATACCTTCAAATACGATGGCCAGTCCGACCATCAAGACAACAGTCAAGCCTCCTTCAATCACACTCGTTCCGATCGTCTCCGCAAAACGTGCTTTCTGAAAATCCAGCGGTTTAAGTAAGTCAATCGCCACCTCACCGCTACGAATACGGCCGCCGATTTTCCCCTCTGAATAAAAAGAAAGCAGCGAATTCGATAAATACGCGACAAATAAATACGTTTTCATTTGTTCCCAAGTAAAATTAACTATTACTGGTTTTCCTTGATAAATCGCTTCCCATAAATAAAACATGGCAATGATGAAAAACATCCCGCCTAACATATTGATCAAAAAAGACATGCGATACGCGATAGCAGCTTGCATAGCTAACTTGGCGAGTGTAATGTATTTTCTCATCGGTTGTAGGCCCCCATGAGTTGTTGATTCAACTCCAGTTCCCCGTCATATAGCTTGCGAATCACCTGTTCAATTCTCGGTTCATCGATGCGAAAATCAATAATCTCGCCATACTGCATGACGAGTGCGAGAATCTCGCCCGCTGTAAAGCGCAGCCGGTCGAAACGAATGGACAATTGTCGGCCTTGCTGCTCCTCGAGAATCATTTCCGGGTGCTGCCGAATGATATGGGCAAGCTGAGGGGCCTCCTCTTTCAATTGCACGTGAAACGTCCGCTCGCGCGCAAAGGAATCTTTCACCGCCTGAAGTGACCCGTCGTAGAGAATCCTTCCATGATCAATAATAATCAACCTGCGACAAATATCCTCGATATCTTCAAGATCATGCGTCGTTAAAACGATGGTTGTCCCTTGCTCCTTGTTTAACTCTTTGATGAATTGACGGATTTTCACTTTCACCGAAATATCCAATCCAATCGTAGGCTCATCGAGATATATAATTTTCGGATTATGCAGCAGGGCTGCCGCTAAATCAGCCCGCATACGTTGTCCCAACGATAGTTTGCGTGTGGGAAGATTCAGAAATTCAGCTAAACCAAGCATTTCTGTAAACCGATCCATATTTCGTTTGTACACGTCGGACGGAACTTCATAAATATCTTTGATTAAGGAGAACGATTCAATGATTGGGATGTCGTACCAAAGCTGGGAGCGTTGACCGAATACAGCGCCTATCGTTTTGGCGTTGCGCGTGCGCTGCTGATAGGGGACTAGGCCATCGACAACAATGCTTCCCGTTGTGGGTGTAAGTATGCCTGTCAGCATTTTAATCGTGGTCGACTTCCCTGCCCCATTCGGCCCAACATAGGCCACGGCCTCCCCTTCCTCGATCGAGAAACTGATACGGTCAACAGCCAGTTTCTCACGATAGGACTGGGTGAATAGATGCTTAACAGCACCGGCTAAACCTGGACTTTTGACAGCTTGGCGAAAGTTCTTGGTTAATTCCTCTACTTGAATAAGTTTCATTACGCTCCCCCAGAACTCTTTTAAAATTGTATGGCCAAGCTTACATTTATTCGTAAGCGCATTCACAAAAGTTAATGAAGCTTAATTATCTTCACTTTACTCATTCTACTTCAGTCATTTAATTCCTCTATTTGGAAAACAGACAAGGAAAAAGCCTGTGAATGAAGATCACCCACAGGCCTATCTATTATCCAGCCACAACGTTATCCCCTGTGGATTGTTTGATTTGCTTGCTTCGCAGTTGCCCACAAGCGGCATCAATGTCCGACCCGTGCTCCAGACGCACGCTGCATGAGATGCCTTGCTTCTTGAGTGTATCGTAGAAGGCACGCACCGATTCGCGCTCACTCCGCTGATACTGGCTGTGCTCATCCACCGGATTGTACGGAATCAAGTTCACATTAGCCAGCTGGCGGATATGCTGAATCAGCTCAGCCAGTTGAAGCGCATGCTCTCTGCCATCGTTCACGTCTTTGAGCAGAATATACTCAAGCGTAATACGACGATTCGTTTTCTCTAAATAGTACTCAATCGCTTCCATCAACGTCTCGATCGGAATCGCTTTGTTGATTTTCATGATGCGTGTACGAAGCTCGTTTGTTGGCGCATGCAAGGAAATCGCGAGATTCACTTTCAAATCCGAGTCCGCGAACTCTCTAATTTTGGGTGCCAGACCGCTGGTGGATACTGTGATGTGTCTTGCTGCAATATCCAGACCTTTCTGATCCTTCACGACGCGGATAAAATCGACCATATTCACGAAGTTGTCGAAGGGTTCGCCAATTCCCATCACAACAATATGGCTGACGCGCTCCGCTTTGCCCATAGCGTCCAAATGAAATTGGACTTTCATAATTTGTTCCACGATTTCCGCGGCGGACAAATCACGGCTCTTGGCCAATAAGCCACTGGCACAGAAGCTGCAGCCAATATTACAACCCACTTGCGTCGTCACACAGACGGATAAGCCGAATTTATGACGCATCAGGACCGTTTCGATCAAATTGCCGTCCGATAGCTTGAACAGGAATTTCATCGTGCCGTCCGCCGATTCCTGCCGCGTGTGCTCATTCAAGGTATGAATAGCAAAATGCTCGCTTAATGTGGCCAAGCAATCCGCTTTCACATCCGTCATTTCTGCGAACGAAGCGACCCGCTTGCGATACAGCCAGTCCCATACTTGCAGGGCGCGCGATTTTTTGTAGCCTTTTTCGGCCAGCCAAGCGACCAGTTGATCAAAAGTTAATCCATATATGGATGAAAGTTTCATTCCGTTATCCTCTTTTCAAGACTATCACATGCAGTCCAGTTCTTCTAAGCAGCCGAAGCGTACCATCTAGTTAGTATTGTGCCAAAAATCCTCCCTGAACACAAGGGAAGCCTTTCATTTCCACAAAGAAAAGGCACCTCCCGGTCTGGGGGCACCTCTTTCACAGGCTCATTTAAGCTAATCAAGCACTCGTTACTGCTACTTTACGTTCCGGTTCCGCCACAACTTCATCATCCGATACCAAGCCATAAGGGATACAGAGCGGCACGCCTGCCCTTGGATCCACGATGACATCAGCATGAATAGCGAACACGTCGAGCAGCATTTGCGGTGTTACAATATCCATCGGTGAACCTTCATAGACGACATTCCCTGTTTTAATTGCGATTAAATGGTCCGCATAACGCGTCGCATGATTCAAATCATGCACAACCATGACGATTGTCGTCTTGTGACGCTCGTTAATTTCCTTCAACAAACAGAGAACCTCAAGCTGATGCGCCATATCCAAATAAGTTGTTGGCTCATCCAAGAACAGCATATCGGTCTGCTGCGCTAATGCCATAGCGATCCATACCCGTTGACGTTGACCACCTGATAGATGATCGATCGGACGATCCTTGAACGCTGTCATCCCCGTCACTTCGAACGCCCAGTTGATGATTTCACGATCGGCGCTGGACATCTTCTGGAAGCCGCGCTGATGCGGGAAACGACCATATCCTACTAGTTCTTCGGCTGTAATGCCTTCCGGAGCGGATGGCGACTGCGGTAGAATTGCTAATTTCTTGGCGATTTCCTTCGTCGATTGATGATGAATGGAATGGCCATCTAGGAACACGGTCCCTTCCGTCGGCTTCAATAGTCGCGACATCGCCTTCAATATCGTCGATTTCCCCGATCCATTGGCACCGACCAAAGCGGTGATCTTGCCCGTTGGAATCTCGATACTCAGATCGTTGATGATTTTCAATTTATCATAAGAAACATGTAGTTGTTCGGTATATATTCGCGTTGCTATTGCCATGAGGAACATCCCCTTTTCCAATATGTATATAGGGCCCAATGATTCGATAATTTCTCTCCATTAACTAAAAATGATAATCATTATCAATGAAAATGTCAAGGCTTTTCGTACTAAAATAGGATGCCCGAAGGCATCCTATTTCTTTTAGCTGTTTTGAAGCTTACACTTTAAACCGAGCCACGGCCAATTGCAGCTCATTCGACATCCCATTCAATTCGTTAGCCGTCCTGGCAACTTCCGAAATGGTCGCTAGTTGGTGCTCCGTTGCAGACGCAACAGCCTGTGTAAGCTCCGTTGTCATGCGAGTTAGCTCTGCTATTTCCACGATTCCCGCCAGTACTTCCTCCGAACTTGCTGACATTTGCTCCGAAACGGCAGATACATCGGTCATCTGATCAACGACCTCCTGCACCGTGCCAGAAAGCTCCTTGAACGTACCGTCCGTTTGTTGGGCGACAGCCTGCATAGCCTCTACTTCCCCAAGGCCACGATCCATCGCGATAACAGCGGCTCCTGTCTCGTGTTGGACACGCTCAACGAGCTCAGCAATACGTTCTGTCGCCAGTCGAGATTGATCTGCAAGCTTGCGGATTTCCGTGGAAACAACTACGAAGCCTTTGCCGTGCTCACCTGCTCTAACTGCCTCAATAGAGGCATTCAGTGCAAGCAAGTTCGTTTGTCTCGTCACATGCGTGATGAGGACTGTGATTTCGCCGATTTCCTCGGACATCGACTTCAAACTCTGAATCGCTTGTACCGCCTGTTGTACGGAGCGCAGTGCTTCGTTTATTTGCAGCATGCTCTGCCCCATCCGTGCATTGCCTTCGCTCGTATGAGCGCGCGCATGGCCTGAAATGTCCGTGGCATGGCCTGCTGATTCCGCTACACGTTGAATGCCAACAGCCATCTCATTCATGGCATGACTGCTTTCCTCTGTGCCTTGACGCTGCTGCTCCGAATGTGAAGCAAGCTGGCCCATCATCTCCGAGACAGACGCTGTAGATTGGCTGGTCTGCTGAGCACCCGTTTGCAGCGATTCCGATGCCGCCGAAACCTGCTGTGCTGCTTGTGCAATCTGAACGATGAGACCGCGAAGGTTTCCGACCATGTCTTTCAAATGATTGCCCAGAACACCCAATTCATCACTGTTTTTGCTTTTGACCAGCGATGCATCCGACAAATCTCCTGCTGCCGCTGACTGTGCCAACTTCATTAATGGGGTAATCTGACGCAGATACAGTCGTACTATGAATACGATAAAGAGGGTTCCTATCACAATGGCGATTAAGCCTGTCCATAGCGATTGGACGGTATATTTATTCATTTGTGCCTGTAGGACGCCGTAATTGAAATCTAATCCCACAAAAGCAACAAGTTTGCCATTCTGATCTCGAATCGTACTCACCGCACTCACCCAAGTTCCTAATGAATCTTGGTAGACTCCCGTAATACCGAAACCTGTATTCTCTGCTTCCTTAAGCGCAGTTAACAACTCAGGAACGGGTGCATAAGGATCAGTTGGCTTCTCATCGACATATAGCTCCGCATTGGATAACAAATTCAAAAGAGCTGGCTCTCCCTGCAATGTTGTCCATTCTGGGTAAAATAAGTAGGCATTTTCGACCAACTCCCCTTGAGAGACACGGTCCATATCCTCCTGTACGTTCATAACAGCAGGTTCATACTTATAAGCTTCTTTATTTTTCTTTAATTCTTCCTTGGATTTCTCAATGTAATCTACTTTCTGCATAAGGGGGGCGTGGAAAATCTCTTCAAGTGCGACCAAGTTATCTGACATTTGCTGCCTATGCTGTTGATAGGAAACGAAGGTAAGCAACACGCAAAGTACAATATAGCAGGCGGCTGTCCAAGCTGAAATTTTGAAAGAAAGAGATCGAAAAAACCTTACAGATATTTGCTTGCCTTGAGATTTAGCTTGTGACATGATTAACAAAAACACCTCCAGAATTGTACAGCATTGCGGATTGGTACACATAGGTCATATAGGTCATACAGACTAGTCTTCTAGATTTCGACAAAGTTTTTAGAAACCCTTCCCCATTTTATTTAGAATTTGTTGTGGTTCATGAGGAGGAATGCAATTTGACTACGATAAAAGCATTGATCTTAGATTTTGACGGCACGATTCTGGATACGGAGACAGCTTGGTATGAGGCGTTCAGGGAAGCTTATCTCGAGCATGAGGTGGAGCTGACTTTGGACATGTACGGAAAGTGCATTGGAACGTCCTCGCATCTCTTCGATCCTTATGAATATTTGATCACGGAGCTGAACATTTCGTTGGATCGGGCATCTTTTCGGCAAGGTATACATGATCGACATACCGAGAAGATGGCGAATGAAGGTATTCGCCCGGGCATTCTTGATTACTTAGAGACGGCCAAAGCATTAGGCCTGCGCATTGGATTAGCTTCCAGCTCCAAGCGAGCTTGGGTCGATACGTATCTGGCGCAGCTGGGGATTGGTGATTATTTTGAGACGATTCGTACCTCAGAAGATGTCGCTTTGGTGAAGCCACATCCCGAGTTGTATGAGCTTGCGCTGAAGGATCTTGGCGTAATGCCGAATGAAGCGATTGCGATTGAGGATTCACCTAACGGCGCACGCGCTGCGGCGGCCGCAGGCATGCATTACATCGTGGTGCCTAACCCGGTTACGAAGTTCCTGTCTTTTGATGGGGAGCCGCGTACAGTGGGGACTTTGGCGGAACTGTCGCTGCAAGCTTTGCTGGAGGCGGTCCAGGGGAGGTAGAATATTTAGTAGGCATAACAAGCACGTGTTGACGGCTTCCTCTTTTTGATTGATAATGATTCTCATACTCATATATCATTTAAGAGGAGCTGAACTTCGTGCTTATTCAACAGAGGACCATTATTGTACAACCTGGTAATAGCGACAAAGTCGTGGAGCGATTTAGCAAGGAAGGGCCATTGGACGGCATGGAAGGACTTATCGATGTGACCGTTATGGTCAACAAACGGAGCAAAGAGGCGGAAGAAGTCGTCGTTTTCATTCGTTGGGAGTCCGAGCAAGCGTGGAAAAACTGGGAGAAAAGCCCCGAGCATCTGGCAGGTCACCGCAATAGTAAAGGGCAGGAACGTCCTGAATACGTCATTTCCTCGAATGTAAGCATGTTTGATGTGAAGAAAGTGCGGCCCGGCCAGTTCGGGAAATAAAAGGTGGCGCGGGGTATCCTGCGCTGCTTTTTTGTTGGTTGATTGGTTGGGGCATCACGGTAGCATGGTGCAGAAGCACATCGCACCGCCACTAACTAATCGCCCACACTTTTGCGCGCGCCGCAGCAGGGATTAGATGGAAAAAGTACAGCTAAATCAGCAGATTTAGCAATGAAAATACGATTAACTGGATTTCCTACAGCTAATTTCAGCATTTTGCTCTCGTCCAGCTTGAAGGCGCCAAAATAGCTACATATTTTCTAGTTAAATCGTGTTTCGGCGAAAAATTGGCGAAATTAGCTGTAGTTTTTCCAGTTAGTTGTCGCCGCGGGGCCGTGGAGGTTACGCTGGGGGTAGGGACGTTGAGATTCGGTGCTGATGCTGGTGCTGGTGCTGGTGCTGGTGCTGGTGCTGGTGCTGGTGCTGGTGCTGGTGCTGGTGCTGGTGCTGGTGCTGGTGCTGGTGCTGGTGCTGGTTGAGTATGCACGCGATCCAGTTACTTGAGTAGCTAAATTTGTTGGTGTTACGTGGTACGATCAAGTGTTGGTGTCAGCAAAGCTGCTACTTCACGCCATGCAAAGCATCCAAAGCAGTCTGCTCGTCCGCGACGAAGAAGAAGTGCTTGCCATGATTGCATTCGTAGATGAAATCGCGGAGGCTTTTGCTGTCGTATTGATCGAAATCGCCGATGACGGCCATTTTCATCTGATAGTTCGTGTATTTCTGGAGAACATCGCCTGCGAGTTTTGTTTTGAGCTCAAAGAAATCCTCGGTTAAATTCCACTGATTAATAATAAACTTATCGCAACCTGTCAGGTATCGGACGGATGCCATTAAATCTAGCGCATCTTGCTCGTTGCTGATGAGAATGTCCGTGCTCTCCACGATGGCTACTTGTGAATCGCCCTTCTGATTGATTGATGTATTCATGTCATTTCTACCTCTTTCTCCATAAGTTCGTCAATTAGGGCTTCTTCGTCCCGTTTATTCAGTACATTTTCCTCAAGAACAATGAATTTATCTCCATATTCTTTGATGATATGCGTTTCTCCCCACATGCAGAGCGAATCCAAGATCGGTTTAAGGCTTGCCCCATACTCGCTGAGCGCATACTCCACTTTAGGCGGCACTTGGTTGTACACGATCCGATCCACGATCCCATCGTCTTCGAGCTCTCTAAGCTGTTGTGTCAGCATTTTCTGTGTAATTCTAGGCATCAATCGCCTGAGGTCACTCGTTCTCCGTTTACCATAAGTCAAATGGCAGAGAATGACGCATTTCCACTTCCCACCGATCACTTCCAGCGTGGCTTCTACCGAGATGTTGTACAGCTTTTTAGCCATCTGATGATTTCCCTCCATCCCATGCTATAGGCACTGAAAAGTACCTACCGTACTAGAAAGTACGTACTGGTCAATCCGACTATTATGTCTGATAATAGCACTTACCGGCCGGTACAAACAAGTTTGGGGTGATTGCTATGAAACAAGAAACCAAAGGAAATACACTAGCGCTGCTAGCCCTCGCGGTTAGCGCCTTCGCCATTGGCACAACCGAGTTTATCAGTGTCGGACTGCTTCCGCTCATTGCTGAAGACCTTCATATATCCATTACAGGTGCAGGGTTAACCGTTACTTTATATGCATTAGGGGTTACTCTTGGAGCCCCCATCTTAACTTCACTAACCTCAACCGTCTCGCGCAAAACGCTGCTGCTCTGGATCATGCTCGTGTTCATCGCGGGCAATCTATTGGCCGCCACGGCAAGTGGCATCGCCGTGCTGTTGATCGCCCGCGTCGTCTCTTCTCTGGCGCACGGCATCTTCATGTCGATCGGCTCAACGATCGCCGCTGATCTCGTGCCCGAGAACCGCAGAGCCAGCGCGATTGCGCTCATGTTCTCGGGGCTTACCGTCGCCACCGTGACCGGTGTGCCGATCGGTACTTACCTCGGCCAGCAGTTAGGCTGGCGCGCTGCGTTCTTCGCCATTGTCGCGGTAGGCGTGGTGGCGCTCATCGCGAACTTGATCTTGGTGTCCTCCAATTTGCGTAAAGGCACACGAACACGGTTAGGCACACAGCTGAAGCTGGTTACGAATGGACGTCTGCTGCTCGCCTTTTCCATCACAGCCTTAGGTTACGGCGGCACGTTCGTGGTGTTCACGTATTTATCTCCGTTATTACATGAGATTACAGGATTTGCAGAACATACAGTAGCGTTAATCCTACTCCTGTACGGGGTTGCCATTGCGATTGGCAATATCATTGGAGGCCGCGCAGCGAACCGTAATGCGAGCAAAGCCTTGCTCATCATGTTTCTTTTACAATCCCTCGTGCTGTTTGTCTTTATGTTTACAGCGCCATTTAAAGCTGCTGGTTTAATCACCATATTTTTCATGGGATTACTCGCATTCATGAATGTACCTGGCTTACAAATTTATGTCGTTCAGCTCGCTGAGCGTTTCGCCCCAGAGGCCAAAGATGTCGCATCTGCCTTCAACATTGCAGCTTTCAACGCTGGTATTGCCGGGGGAGCCTTCCTTGGTGGCATCATCACAGATTCCATTGGGCTCATTCATACCACTTGGGTAGGCGGGGTGATGGTCTTCGGTGCCGTGCTACTCACCTTCTGGAGCCGCAAGCTTGAAAAATCTGATCAACCGGAACGATTACAACCAACCATTTTAGGAGGAATACCACAATGACAACCACAACGAATCATGCAAACCTTCAATCCACAATCACACTGCACAATGATGTAAAAATGCCTTGGCTCGGGCTTGGCGTCTTCAAAGTTGAAGACGGACCCGAGGTCGTTCAGGCTGTAAAATCCGCTATGCAAGTTGGCTACCGCAGCATCGATACCGCGGCCATCTATGGCAATGAAGCCAGCGTGGGACAGGGGATTCGTGAAGGCATGGGAGAGCATGGTCTAACAAGAGATCAACTTTTCGTAACCTCTAAAGTATGGAATGCCGATCTCGGCTATGAGTCCACGATTGCTGCCTATGAAGCGAGCTTGGAGAAGCTGGGCTTGGAGTATCTTGACCTGTACCTCATTCACTGGCCTGTCCAAGGCAAATACGTAGAGGCGTGGCGCGCGCTAGAGACGCTCTATAAAGAAGGGCGCGTTAAAGCAATTGGCGTGAGTAACTTCCAAATTCATCATTTGGAAGATGTAATGGGAACCGGGTCAATTAAACCAATGGTCAATCAAGTGGAGCTTCATCCCCTCCTCGCTCAGACAGACTTGCATGATTTCTGCAAAAAACATGGCATCCAGTTGGAAGCTTGGTCACCGCTCATGCAGGGTCAGCTTTTGGAGAATCCCGTGCTCAGCGAGATCGCAGCTAAATATGGTAAATCCATCGCGCAAGTCATTCTACGTTGGGATTTCCAACGCGGCATCGTGACGATTCCGAAATCAACCAAAGCGCATCGAATTCTTGAAAATGGATCCATCTTCGATTTCGCGTTAACGAACGAGGATATGAACGCTATTAATGGGATGAATCAGAATATACGTGTTGGTCCAGATCCGGACAATTTTGATTTTTAATCCGTGTATGGTTGATGAAGCCCTGCCCCCTTTCTTCGGAAAGAGGGTGAGGGCTTTTCT
The DNA here is from genome assembly GCF_013141695.1 of Paenibacillus plantarum. Classification (GTDB taxonomy): domain Bacteria; phylum Bacillota; class Bacilli; order Paenibacillales; family NBRC-103111; genus Paenibacillus_E; species Paenibacillus_E plantarum. The sequence goes on along the minus strand of NZ_WHNY01000066.1, from coordinate 54,370 downwards.
TAAAATTTATGTATTTTTAAGCCTACTTTAACCCCCTAGGTGTAAAGTTTCGGTAAAACTATCCTTAAAAGAAGGTACGTGACCGATGTCCATCACAGAATTATTTACTTCCTTTCCCTCCCTGCATACCAAACGACTTCAATTGAGGCAAATGGAGGCTTCCGATGCGGAAAATATATACCGTTATTATACAAACCCTCTGATATCCAAGCATCTGGATTGGCAGGGTCCCTCTTCCGTTGAGGAAGCTTCAAGTCTTATAGCATCTTGGAATCAAGCATTTGTCGCGAGAAGACTATTACCCTGGGGTGTTTCTTTAGGCACAACCACACGTTCAAAAATTGTAGGAACAATTCTAGTGATGCCAACGCGAGGTAGTTTTGAGGATAACCCCCTTTTCCCAGTATCCATAGGTTATGAGCTGCAAGCGGAGTATTGGAACAAAGGCATCATGACCGAAGCATTGGAAGCAGTTCTCGATTTTACACGAAAACACGTCGAGATCCGCAGAATACAAGCCGAAGTATATCCTGAGAATATAGCTTCACTAAAACTACTGAAAAACCTTGGCTTCCAAGAGGAAGGCATCTTACGGCAATATATGATGCACGAGGTAACTAAAAAATTGCTTGATGTAGTTATGCTTGCTTTACTTTGTTAGCTCAACTTATAACTTATATTTAGGAATAATTTCCCTTAACTTAGTAAAAGTTACTTTTAACTAAGGATGAGAGGATGCACCAAACAGATGAACAATGAACAATCGGGCAATAACGAACAAACAAATCCAACCAATATGACCTTAACGAACCGCCAAGGCCATCCGATTTCGGATAACCAGAACATCCGCACAATTGGCAATCGCGGGCCTTCGACGCTCGAAAATTACCATTACATCGAGAAGATTTCCCATTTTGATCGGGAGCGAACTCCAGAGCGTGTGGTGCATGCACGCGGCGCGGGGGCTCACGGGTATTTCGAGTCGTATGGAACGGTCGGCGACGAGCCGGTCTCTGCGTATACAAGGGCGAAGCTTTTTCAGGAGAAGGGGAAGCGTACCCCTGTTTTTGTTCGGTTTTCGACCGTGATACACGGCACTTACTCGCCAGAAACATTGCGGGATCCGCGCGGCTTCGCGACGAAATTTTATACCGAGGATGGCAATTGGGACTTAGTCGGCAATAATTTGAAAATCTTTTTCATCCGCGATCCATTGAAATTCCCTGATATGGTGCACGCGTTCAAGCCGGACCCAGTCACCAACCTGCAGAACCCGGAGAAAATGTTCGACTTCGTCTCGAATTCGCCGGAAGCGACGCACATGATCACCTTCCTCTTCTCGCCATGGGGCATTCCGGCCAACTATCGGCAAATGCAGGGGTCAGGCGTCAACACGTACAAGTGGGTGAACCAGAACGGCGATGCGGTGCTCGTGAAATACCACTGGGAGCCGCTGAAGCAAGGGATGAAGAATCTGAGACAATCCGAGGCCGAGGCGATCCAAGGTAAAAATATTAGCCATGCCACGCAGGATTTATACGAAGCCATTGCGAAGGGTGACTACCCAGAGTGGGAGCTGTGTGTGCAGATTCTCAGCGACGACGAGCACCCAGAGCTCGATTTCGATCCGTTGGATCCGACGAAGCTGTGGGATCATGAGAAGATTCCTTTCCGTAAGGTGGGCAAAATGGTGCTGGATCGCAATCCGGACAATTATTTTGCGGAGGTCGAGCAGGCTGCTTTCGGGACGGGGGTACTCGTCGATGGCCTCGATTTCTCGGACGATAAGCTGCTTCAGGGGCGGACGTTCTCCTACTCGGATACCCAGCGGTATCGCGTGGGCACGAATTATTTGCAGCTGCCGATTAATGCGCCGAAGTCGCCTGTGGCCACGAACCAGCGGGATGGGCAGATGACGTTGATGGTGGACAAAGCTCCCGGCCAAAACCCGCATGTCAACTACGAGCCCTCCTCGCTCGGCGGGTTGCAGGAAGCGGCGCCTTCGGGCAAAGAGCATCAGCCGATGTATAATGATCGGCTAGTTCGCGAGAAGATAAGTCGCACGAATGATTTTGGGCAGGCGGGCGATACGTACCGCAAGTTCGAGGATTGGGAGCGCGATGAGTTGATCGCGAATTTGGTCGATGCTTTGAAGATCTGTAAGCCGGTTATTCAGGCTAACATGATCAGCTATTTCGAGCAGGCCGATCCGGAATACGGACGGCGTGTGTCTGAGGGGCTCGCTCAAGCGAAGATTGAGCAAGAGCACTTGGGATCAGCCGCTGCGAAGGCTGGGGCTGAATTGGCGGAGAACGCTGGGCAGCGGACGGACGGTTATTAGGAAGGGAAGGCACCCGGGATGGGTGCCTTTTTGGGTTTGGGGGAGGTTTTCGCGTGCAGTACGCGCGAAAATGCATCGCTGCAGCGGCGACGGGCGCTGCATGCTAGAGGTGAAACGGAACGTGGTTCCGCTATCGATCCTGAAAGTCGCAATTTCGGAGCAAAACGGAACGTGGTTCCGCTATCAGTCAGAATTGCTCAAAAAACCACCGAAAACGCACAAATAGCGAACTGACGTTCCGCAACTTTCAGAAAATGCCCAAATATCTCGAAATAGGGGAACTACGTTCCGTATCTCTCATTGAGGCTCTAACATCAGCCATTTCATGGACAGATGATAGACATGGAACTGGATCATATGCAACTCCGTGTGGTAGGTCTATGCTATCAAACGCGCTGTTCCTGCATCATTTCCTTATACCACCGCACGGTATGCCTGATGGCTTCCACATGCGGGGTCGTCGTTTGCGGGCCAAAGGCAGCCTCGAACTTGCTGTGATCCAGGATGAAGGGATGCTCAAACTCGTATAAGACTTCCTTGAGTTCCCTCAGCATTGGATGGAAAAGACCGATCATCGTCACCATCGGACGGGATAATGTACTTATTTTACTTGTCGAGCCTAGCTCATCGAAAATCAGCCCTAACATCTCCCGGGTTGTGTGCGTTTTCGCGCTTGGTATATGCCAGACTTCTCCCAATGCGCGCTCCTCTTGACCGAGTGTCACAAGTCCTCTCGCAAAGTCATCAATATACGTATAGGTATGTGGCATATCCAGATTACCCAGCAGACCTACAGGCTTGCCGCTCAAGGCGAAGCCAAAGACACGCTCACCCAAGGAGGACTGCTTAACACCTGGGCCATAGAAGTCCGAGGCGCGGCCAATCGCCACGCGAACCTTCCCCGATTGATGCGCAAGCAGCAATTCCTCCGCCATTTGGGCGCGTGTTAGCCCTTTTTTGCCAGTAGCTAGGTGTGGTAGGTCCTCCGTCAGAGGTTGATTCGGTTGGCCATACATGTACAGATTGTCACCGTAGATCAGTTTCGCACCTGCAGCAGCAGCACCTGCCATAACTCCTCGGGTAAGGCCGGGAAATTGGGTCGGCCATTTCGTATAGCCTGGATGAGCACAGTGATAGACCACAGCAGCATCCTTGCACATCGCTACCGCATCAGCAAGTTGGGAAGCATCCCCTTTGGCCACTTCCACCGCTGCCGTCTCGGACAATCTCCCGCTGCGATTTACCATGCGTATACGCTCGACTCCACGCCGCTTTAATTCCCCCATGACCGCCATCCCGAGTGGCCCCGTTCCCACAATCACATGCACTTGATTACTCATTCATCATGCCCCCTCGTTTTCGATACCCTAACGATATTGTCTACCGTAACGAGAGAGTCAAGAGACATTTACAAAATAGTTGGCAGCCTATTGGGATATAGGCACTTGAAGCTCCACAACTACATTGTTGTAATCTTCAAGATGGTTTTCTCTTCCGAATAGGTGCAGCTCGCGAACCGGACCGGTTTGTGCATAGCCATTAACCCCGAGCCATGTAAAAAGCGCTAGAATCCCCTCTCCAACACCCATGAAAGGCCCTTTGTAAATCAGGCTTGCCACCATGGGCTCAGCTGGAATTTCATATGCGATGATGGGGCCAGTTGGGCGTAAGTGGGCTAATGAATCGAAACTAAACCCTACTTCAATATCGAAATTCTCCTCAATAAACTCCGTCATATGATACAGAACGTACTCCTGTTGCATAGGGTCGATCGATGCACTGCCTCCCAGCCCTTCCTCGAGCTCCTCAAACATCTGACAGCGGTAGACGGGCATATCCTGTAGGCGTGGTACGATTCGGCGAAGCCCAGCCATATAGAGCACTGGTACCGACTTAATCCCAACCTCATACACAGGCTTCTCGCCTAGTCGTTCTAATTGATGCAATCTAGACTCAATACGCGCCATTTGTTGTGAGGCTTCCTCTATTTGATTCGCTAGCTCCGCTTTCTTCTTATGCATCATCTGCTTCATATCGTCCATTGTGAGTGCTTGATCGATCATCGTCGCGATTTCATCTAACGAGAACCCCGTCTCCTTCAGCACCACGATATGATGAATTCGAGTGAGCTGCTCATACGTGTAATACCGATAGCTGGTCGCGATGTCGATATAAGCTGGCTTTAGTAAGCCGCGCTCATCGTAATGGCGCAGGGTGCGTATGGTTACCTGTGCGATTTTGGAAAAGAGTCCGATTCTAATCAAATTCGACATTGTTATCCGCCTTTCAAATCCATGTCCTTATATATCCATTATACGGATTCCACTTCGAATAAGGTGAGTAAGTTGCTGCTTGCCTCACTCGATCTCCAATTTTAAGCAAATCCTCAGTGCGCCTTCAGCGTTTCCTCAATTTGGCATGTCATAATCGCCTGTGGGCTTTTCAACATGTCCAAATTGAAGTTAGAAAGGAGACCCCGATCATCATGTCGATTTCCATTGCATCAACCACATCCAGCAGCAGTTCGTATTCCTTCACCTCCAGCTCAACGGATTCAGCTGCCCTTGAGAAACAAAAGGCCAAGCTGCAAGCCGAACTAACGAAGGAACAGCAGAGCAAGGACGATCAGAAGACGAAAGAGCGCAAGGTGCAGCTCATCCAGCAACAGATCCAGCAGATTGATCAGCAAATCGCGCAGGCGAGCTCGAAATCCAGTAGCGGCGCTAGCTCTAGCCAACACGATTCCGGCGCTAGGAACTCGAACAACCCTTCCGGCCCGAACAACGCTGCCAGCAAAAAAGTAAACACGAATCCCAACGGTACGTTGGATATTCTGATTTAAAGCCTCCGCCGTCCTTCAAGGACGGGAGTGTTTATGGAGAAATACAAAAAAAGGGACTGTACTTGAAAAGTACGTCCCTTTTTTGTATACGGCAGCCACGTTGGCGCTCCTCTCTCGTGCAGAGATGCGGGCAACTTTGGGCCAAACACTAGAATAACTGCATTTTGTACAGCTAATTTCACCTCTAATTCGCGTTTCAGTGAATTAACTGGAAATTCTCCATGTAATTTCAAGATTTCAAGAGAATACGGATGAAACTCAATGATTTAACTACATAATTTCCATCTAATCGTGGAATTCGGAGGAATTCGCGAGAATTAACTGTATGTTTTCCATTTAGTCGAGTGGGAAAGCCGAAAGTGAAGTGTGATTTAATGAAAAAGACACGCCCCAACCTAACTTGGAAGGTGTCTTTTCCTGCGCAATTTACCCAAGAATCGCTTTCTTCGCTGACTCTAGTGCTCCAACTACCTTGTCGCACCACGCATCGAATTCCGGATCTTCCCGCTGCAGCTCAGGATTAGCTAGGATATTCGCAATCGTCCGCTTCATCCCTTGTTCGAATCGTGTTGTAGCCACGAATTCAGGCACAAGCCCCTTCAACTTCGTGTTGTCGAAAACAACGGAGTTCGCCTTATCCCCAAGCAAGCCTCCACGGTAGTCTTGTGCGCTGCAAGCGTCGAGGAACTCTGACGCCACATGCACCGCGTGAAGCTTCACGCCAAGCGCATCAGCGATCGCTTCGTAGATCTGATTCCACGTCAATGTCTCATCCGATGTGATATGGACAGATTCCCCAATCGCATGAAGATTGCCCATGAGACCGATGAAACCTTTGGCAAAATCGCTGTTGTGCGTCATCGTCCACAACGACGTTCCGTCGCCGTGAATAATCACGGGCTTATTCTCCAGCATGCGCTTCGCTACCTGCCAGCTCCCCTTCGTACCATGCACACCAAGAGGGATAGAGCGCTCATCATACGTATGGCTCGGCCGAATAATTGTAATCGGGAAGCCTTGCTCCCGGTATTGTTTAACTAAATACTCTTCACAAGCGATTTTATTTCTGGAGTATGCCCATAAGGGGTTCGATAATGGCGTTCCTTCCGTGATCCGATAATCGGATAAAGGTGTCTGATACGCGGAAGCCGAGCTGATGAAGATGAATTGCTTTGTTTTACCTTGAAAAAGTCGGTAATCCCGCTCCAACTGGGACGGCTCGAACGCGATAAAATCCGCGACAACATCGAACGATAAGTCCTCGATCAGCTTCGCCACGCGCTCCTCGTCGTTAATGTCTGCCTGCAGAATATGCGCACCTTCTGGCAAGTCCGCATTGCGCGTGCCTCGGTTCAATAAATATAACTCACAACCTTCGGCTAGCAGTTGTCTCGTAATCGCCGAGCTGATCGTGCCCGTTCCACCAATAAATAATGCCTTCATGATTTCGCCTCCGTAATCCCCATATTTATGTATGTATTACGCCTGATTCGTCAGAACTGCGTCTGTCAGCTGCTTATATTTCACATACCAACTATTCCACATATCCTTACGTGCGGCAATCGTTCTACCCTCTAGCAACGCCTCAATCACATCTAAACACACATGCCACCCAGCCAAATCCCTTGGCGTGTGCTCTGTTATTTGATGTAAATGCTCACTGAACACGAGACGACATCCACCGTCTGACTCTGCATGAAGCTCGAAACGTACGCGATCCTTATCCCATGTAAAAGCCAACACCTGGTCTTGGCTAAACTCAATAATGTCCATAGGAATAACCGTCCCGTCAGGCATATTGAACTTTATCATGCCGCCTTCACGGAGTTCGCCCACCTCTAACTCGGGAAACCACTGCGTGAGCTTGTCATTTTCCGTCAACCATGACCAAACTTCCTTCACATCATGCTGCCAATGACGCTCATAACGAGCCAAATATCCACTTTGAACGGGTTGAAGATCAGCTATCATACGATGCCTCCTCTATTTTGTCCGATTAACAAGTACATCCGATTGTCCTAGCTTCATCTTACCTGTAGATGCGGGTTCAAATCAAGAAATAGCGACGAGTGTGGGGGAGCTTCCTTCGCATACATACCAAAAAAGCCGAGGTTAGGGCCCCGGCCTTTCTGTTCATGCATTTATGCTTTTTTCGCGGACCATAGGGACTCGATTTCTTCTAGTGATCTACCCTTCGTTTCAGGCACAACTCGCATGGTGAAGACGAACGTCACCAAGGAAAGGATGCCGAAGATCCAGAAGGTTATCGCTGGACCTGCAGAGCTAAGCAACGGAGGGAACGTCTGTGAGACCACATAATCTGCGATCCACAGTGCCATGGAAGCGATAGCTGTTGCTTTGCCGCGAATACGATTCGGGAAAATTTCGGACATGATCACCCAAACAACAGGCCCTAAGGATACCGCGAAGGAAGCTACGTAAAGTAGGATAAAGACGAGTACGAGATTGCCTGATGTGTGACCCGTGTGGAACGCGATGCCAATCACCGCTAAGCAGACTGTCATTGAAGCTGAACCGACCAGCAGCAGCACCTTCCGACCGACTTTATCGATGAGCCATATCGCAAGGATCGTGAAGAGAAAGTTGATTAATCCGACCAGAATTGTCTGCGTCAGTGCAGCATTCGTGCCTGTACCCGTTTGTTTGAAAATCTCAGGCGCGTAGTACATAACGGCGTTGATGCCCGTCACTTGCTGGAGAATGGCCAAGCCCACACCGACGATTAACGCAAGGCGCAGCGCTGGGCTGAACAGTTGGCGAATGGAGCCATTTTCTTGTTTAAAAGATTCCTTGATCTCCATTACTTCTTTTTTAGCTAGTTCTTCCCCATGAATGCGCAGCAAGATCGGAAGTGACTCAGCAGCTCTTCCTTGCTTGATTAACCATCTTGGGCTTTCGGGTACGAAGAATAGCAGCACTAAGAACACTAAGCCAGGGAATGCCCCGAAACCGAACATCCAACGCCAGCCCGACGCAATATTCCAGGCCTCATCGGAATGATTCGCAATGCTGGTATTGATGAAATACACGAGGAAAATCCCCGTCACCGTAGCAAATTGGTTCAATGCCACCAGTCGGCCGCGATATTTCGCAGGTGCGATCTCCGCATTATACAGCGGGCAAAGCGTTGAGGTGATCCCAATGCCGAGTCCGCCAATGATACGAGCAATAATATATCCCGTGAATGTATCCGGGATCGCAGAGCCGATAGAGCCAATAATGAAAAGCAGCGCCGCTGCAATGAGCACCTTTTTCCGACCGAAACGATCACTCAGGACGCCAGATGCTGCTGCACCCACGATGCACCCAATGATTAAGCTGGAAACCGCCCAGCCTACCTCCACTTCGCTAAGCGAAAAGCGTTCTTTCATGAAACCAACCGCTCCCGATACAACAGCCGTATCGAACCCAAACAGAAGCCCGCCGAGCGCAGCAACGATGGAGACGAGCGTGACGAATTTTATGCTAACTTGTTGATTTGAATTGTCTATTTGTACACTCATAATGATGGTCCTTTCTGACGTCTACCGCACCTTCATGCGAGTCTTTGATCTTACATTTTGTGTGAAGCGAGACTCATTATAGCATGGGTTTTCTGACGGCTGGGGAACCATTCCCTGCACTAATTTGTGATATACCAGCATAAAAATAATCCGTCACAAACTCACGCCTCTTCCCGGCCTCCGGCTAGCACAATCTTGTCTGGAAATAGCAAAATAGTCCTTGCACGGCATGGACTATTTTCCCTTATTGCCCCGTGCGGTACTCCGTAGGGGTGACACCTGTTACCTTTTTGAACACGCGGCTGAAATAATTCGGATCCTTATAACCAACCAAATAGCAAACTTCCTTCAGGCTAAGATGACCCTCGTTAATGAGTTCCTTGGCCTTCTCAATGCGCAGCCGTGTTACATAGTCGATGAAAGTTTCGCCAGTTTGCTGTTTGAACACTTTGCTAAAATAATGGGGATTCAAGTGGACAAGCTCAGCAACGCCCTCGAGTGAAATGTCTTCCTGGAGCTTCTCATGAATGTAACTCAGTGCACGATCTAGCACCGTCCATGTCTGGTGTTCACGCTCCTCACGGATTCGCCGAATGGCTAACTCCACGTAAGTGCGCTCCGATGAATTGTCGGCGGTACGCGGTTCGGCCAAGCCTCGCTGCCCTTCCGCAGGGAGCCCTTTCAGTTCCTCGAAGGACCGCAGGTTGCCCCACTTTTTATCATACGTCGCCGCAAAAACAGCTTCAAAGTAAGACGTGCGGATGCCCTCCAACTCATACCGAATCGAACCGATGCCTATATTCACGTCAATGCCGCGTGCCTGACGCAGATGCTCCACGAGCTTAGCACCTAAGGACGCAGCTTCTTCCCGCAGAACCTCAGCAGTCACCTGAGCACGGTCCACGAGAAAGATGGCCATATGCCAATGCACCATCGAGCTGACTACACACCCGACGCGATTCTTAAGATAACCTTTTGTGAAGGTTTTGACGGTTTCGTAGATTTTCTTCTTCGCAGTGCTGACATCCTTATCGGATATTGGCCCAAGCTCTGGCAGAGCAAGCACTAGTGCACATCCCTGTTCCGTCGATATCTCCAAAATATCCGCCAAATACCCGGCATCCATTTCATTCACAGGATCGGACATAATGACTAACGCCATTTCCGTCTCGGCCAGTGGAAGCAGCTGAAAATAGTTATCCCGCATCGCGAGCTCTCCCTCCCGCTTCCGTCCTTCTTGCTCAATTTCCACTATTAAGCGCTGTAGGAGCTCGACAATCTGATCCCGTTTGGCAGGTTTGACTAGATAGTCCTTGACCCCTAAGGAAAGGGCCTCTCTGGCATACTCGAATTGCTCGTAGGCGGTCACTAGCACCATTTTCGTCTGAGGATGCCCCGCTTTGATTTCTCGTAATGCCTCCAACCCCTGAATGCCCGGCATTCGGATATCCATGAGGATGATGTGGGGGCGGTGTTCGTCTGCTTTTTGAATCGCAATGCGGCCGTTCTCCGCATGAATGACCTCGAATGTATCTGGCATCATGCGGCCCACGATCCATTCGATGCCTTCTCTCTCTAATGCTTCATCATCGGCGATCAGTAAGCGATACATCTGGAGCCTCCTTTCCTTCGGCCGGCAGCCGCAAGACGACCTTCGTCCCTCGGCCAGGATCACTTTGAATGCGGACGAGATCCTTTTGCCCATAAAATAAAGCTAATCGTTTGAACACGTTTCGTGTTCCTAAACCTGTGGACTGGCCATTAGCGCGAGAAACCTGGGATTCCCCGTCCACATCAAGCAGCGCTTCACGGATCTCCGCGCTCATCCCCACCCCATTGTCCGAGATCGCGACTAGCGTTTCACCGTTCCCTTGTGTAATCGTGAGCTGAATGACAGCTCCTTCTTCCATCCCCTCGATGCCGTGTACGAACACATTTTCAAGTATCGGCTGCAGCGTAAGCATCGGTACGGGAACGTCCAGTCCGCCCTCATCTATCTCCATCACAAACTGAATGCGATTACGGAACCGTGCTTGCTGAATGGTAAAATATTGTTTGGCATGCTCCACCTCATCCCTAAGCCGCACAGGACGATCTAGCTTTCGCAAATTATAGCGGAGCAGATTCGACATCGTGACCGTCAAATCACTCGTTTGCTCGGCGCCCTCCAACAGGGCAAGCTTGGACAGCACATTCAAAGAATTGAAGAGAAAGTGCGGGTTCATTTGATTTTGCAACACCTCGAGCTCCATTTCTTTCAACTGCTTATCCTTCTCGAGTCCTTCCGTTTCTTTCACAATAAGCGCTTTGAGATTATTCTGCATATGTTCAAAAGCTCGCGCTAACACACCAAACTCATGCTCTGCGGGCAAGTGGGGAATAGGCCCTTGTAGATCACCGTTCGACATTCGCTGCGCTACGTGTGCTAGCTGTCTGATTGGGCGCGAGATACCGAGTGAAATGCGATAGGCCAGCACGATACTGATCAAGGTAGTCAGGATGAAAATAACGACACCCCACTGATTCATCCCCTCCGTTTGGACCAAGATTTGCCGATAAAGCGGCTGATAGTAGCTCAACTCCATATCAATCAGCTGGAAGCCCTCCTCCTGGATGAATGCCGCTGTCCGCTCTGCTTGTTCATAAAAAGCTGTATACGCTAACGAATCTGGGCTGCTGGCTGCTTGGATCACGCCCACTTCTTGTACCAAGAAGGTGTCGACCATATGGGTATAGCTGCGGAACGTGAGGTCAGTCGCTGGCATCGTATTCTGTGAAGCTAATTTCCGCTGCAGGGCCAGCAACCCCTCCTTCTGACGCAAGAAGGCCAACCGGCTGTCTTCGCTTCGATCCACGATGTAGCCGTTCATGGCGCGGAGATTGTCCTGCGTTTGCCCCGCAATTTGCTTGTATAACAACACCCGATCGAGCATGACATTATAGCTTTCCTGTACGGATCTACCACTATCGAAGATGAAATACGCGACCGCATTATTCAAAATAAACAGAACAGGCAGCACGATAAACAACATCCGACGTATGTTCACGGGGCACTACTCGCAGGTGTTAGCGTCGTCGAGTCGAGGATGTAAGTGCCTATAACATGCTGTGGAGGTAACGTGCTCCCTAGGAAATGGGAAGCTAGCAGCTGTACAGCTACCGAACCGATTTCATGCGGTTGCTGCACAATGGAAGCCTTGATGCTTCCTTGGCTGATCCCCTGCTTCGTCGCTGCCACATCATCGAAGCCGAACACGAGCGTGCCATCCCGATGCGCCGCTTTCACCCCTTCCGCGATGCCTGCCGCGTCTAAGGAGCTGAAACCCACCATTGTCTGTATGGCGGGATATTGCTTGAGCATCGCCTCCGCCTGTTTCGCTGCCTGAATGCGGGATATATTCGATGCGCGAATATCCACGATTTCAAATTGAGGCGTACTAGCAATAGCGGCACGGAATCCCTCTAAACGCTGCTGCTGATTCTCCGCCTGCTCACTACCAATAATGACGCCGATTCGCCCCTTGCCGATTGCGGCTCTCGCTACGAGCTCCCCCATCCGTCTGCCCGCTTCCCGATTATCCGTGCCTACATAGGTCAATCTTCGGCTGTCTGGTTCATCCGCATCTAACGTAATCACAGGAATGCCTTGATCGATCGCTTGGCTGATCAACTTATCATACTGCGGCTCTTTGATCCCTTGCACAAGAAGGGCATCCGGCTTAGCTGCTATCGACTTCTCCAGCAGGCTCGTTTGCTCAGCTGGATTGATACGAATTGGACCTAAGTAATCAATCTTCATACCACGGCTTGCCGCGGCTTCGCTCGCGCCCTTCTCCACCGTTCGCCAGAATGGGTTGTCCAGCTCCTGCGCGATGAGCACAATGTGTTTGAACGGCGGTTTCTCAGCCTCGCTATGCGGCTCCATCTGTCCGACGAGCTGTCCAATATGCACAGTAGAAATGAGAAATTGAAGCATCACAAAGCAAAAAACAAGAAATAAGCCCAGCAGACCGAGCGTCCAGCCTTTATTCCGCACAGTGTCACCTCCTGATCAGTGCATTCGTCCGCTACCGCTAGGAGGAACGCTTTTTGATTAGTATGAACCCGGTGGGGGATGCACATGCAGGGTTTACCATAGAGAGGAACATTGAGGGTTAGCTTGTGAGGCTGATTAGCTGGAAAACCTCCATCTATTTTCGCCCTTGTAGCCTCGAATTGATGATTAGATGGATTATATACAGGTAATTCCTCTATATCTGGCTCAATGGCGCGTAAGTGATCGAATTAGCTGTAGGTTTTCCAGTTAAACGCCGAATTGGGCAGAAATCAGCTGAATTAGCTGTATATTTTCCATTAAATTGCGTTGGGGGAGCGCTCCAAGCGTGTAAAGTGTGTGTTGATCCACATCGAAAGACTTTCGTAAGGTTTAGGAAAGAGTCCTGCATGATGTGTCTAGTAAGATAAGCGTATGAAACTTATTGGAGGTAACGCATATGAACAATATGAACAAGTTGAGCATGCAACCCGTTGTCGAAGTACGTAATCTGACAAAGCGGATTCGACATAAGAACATCGTAGATCAAATCAGTTTTGAGCTTTTTCCTGGTGAGGTATTCGGCTTCCTCGGGCCCAATGGCGCCGGCAAAACGACAACCATCCGCATGATGGTCGGCCTCATCGGCATGAGCGACGGCGATGTCGCGATTAACGGCCACAGCATTCGCACCAGCTTCCGGGAAGCGATTCGGCACGTTGGTGCGATTATCGAGAATCCCGAGCTCTATAAGCATCTCACCGGGATGCAAAATCTGAAGCAATTCGCTCGCATGGTGGGCAATATTCCGCAGAGCCGCATCGACCAGATCGTGCACCTCGTCGGGCTCACCGCCCGCATTCACGATAAGGTGAAGACGTACTCGCTCGGCATGCGCCAGCGGCTAGGGATTGCCCAGGCCCTGCTCCATAAGCCCGCCGTGCTCATCCTTGATGAGCCGACCAACGGTCTTGACCCCGCAGGCATTCGTGAAATGCGCCAGCTCGTCCGCAAGCTGGCCGCTGAAGAAGGCATCGCGGTGATGGTCTCCTCTCATCTGCTCGCCGAAATGGAGCAAATGTGCGACCGCTTCGGCGTCGTTACCGATGGGCGATTGCACACGACCTTTGCGCTGGCAGATTTTCAGACACAGACGAACGCACAAACACTTGAAGAGAAATATATCGAACTCACGGAGGTTGCTAGCTATGCTTAATTTCACCAAACTCGTGCAAAATGAAGGCATTAAGATCTTCACCAAAATCGGAACCTGGGTGATGATTGCCTTCATTCCGATACTTGTTATTGCGATAGCGTTCCTTTGTAAATATGCGAACCAAGAGGAGCTTGCCGTAAACAATGCGTGGGAGTTCTTAGATTTGTGCCTTTCCGCCATTCCAAATCTCATGGATATTGTCACTTTGTTTACGATTATCGTTGCCGCGGGCATCGTAGCCTCCGAATTCTCCGGCGGTACGATCAAACTACTATTGATCCGTCCCTTTAGCCGCTCCACGATCTTACTTTCCAAGTTCGTGACCGTCCTATTGTTCGGGTTGGGTCTTACGCTATTGCTTTTACTGACCACTTTTCTTATGGGTGGTATCTTTTTCGGATTTGACGGTGCTTCCCAGCTTCATGCTGGGGCAGCGTTCTCGAATGTGGCTTACTCCTTGAAAGCTATCGGCTATAGCGGCATCGAAATGATCGTCATGGTCACACTGGCCTTCATGTTCTCATCTGTATTTCGTGCAAGTTCCATGGCCATCGGGATATCCTTGTTTTTCTTATTAACCAGTGGGCAATTAGCCTATGTTCTCAAACAATTTGAATGGTCCAAATTTCTGATTTTCGCCAACACGAATTTGCTGAGTTATGTGGATGGCAGGCCGCTAATGGCCAGCATGTCTTTATCTTTTTCATTGATCATGTTGGCCTGTTATCAGCTGTTATTCCTCGCTCTAGCTTGGTATGTATTCGCAAAACGTGATGTGTCGATATAAGGCTGCGGCCGTTTCATTATGAGCGGACAAAGCAGTATACTGGAAGCATATGATATAAAGGTGGAAATGATATGCCTAATCACATTTTGCTTGTAGAAGATGACCCGGCGATTGCTGAAATGGTGCACAACCATTTATCCAAAGAGAGTCTCACCGTTCGACATGCCCCTGATGGGGAGGCGGCGCTGCGTCTCTTTGCCGAGGAAGCTTTTGATATGATTCTGCTGGATCTGATGCTGCCTGGAGTCGATGGCATGGAGGTGCTGCGCAGGGTGCGTAGCGGAAGCACTGTGCCTGTTCTCATTTTGTCCGCGAAGGATAGCGATGTTGAGAAAGCATTGGGATTGGGCTTTGGAGCAGATGACTATTTGGCCAAGCCATTCTCCCTTATTGAGTTGTCGGCACGTGTAAAAGCGATTTTGCGGCGGGCTTCCCAATATGCCAGTCCTTCTGCACAGGCGGAGCAAGCCCTCTTGCGCATTCATGAGCTGACGCTTCATCCTGATGAGCATCTCGTGACCAAAAATGACGTGCCCCTCAACCTCACGGCGAAGGAGCTTCTTATTCTAAAACTGTTAATGTCTCATCCCAAACGCGCCTTCTCCAAGGAACAAATCTATCGCTCGGTATGGAATGACGCTTACTATGACGATGTGAATGCGATCCAGGTCCATATTTCCCGCTTACGGGAGAAGATTGAGGACGATCCAGCGCACCCGCGGTACATCAAGACCGTATGGGGGATTGGTTACAAAATGGGGGATTTCTGATATGAATGTTGTGTGGCCCAGCCTGTGTATCCTTCTTGCGATACTTACCTTCGTTCAATGGAAGATCGGATTCGACCAATCCCGTCATCTCCGCTATCTGCATTCGAAGCTAACCGATATTATTAATCAGGGATCCTCTGAGAAGGTTCATCTCCATACCGATTCCACACAGCTTCAACACTTACTCATTGTCATAAACCGACTCCTTGATGCGAATCGCAAAGTGGAAGCCAACTATACACGTAAGGAAAATGCGATCAAAAAAATGGTCGCCAACATGTCCCATGACTTGAAAACTCCGCTTACGGTGGTCCTTGGTCTGACAGAAACACTCGTGCATGACCACACTGCCAGTGAGGAGGAGCGGAAGCGCCTCTCCCTCAAGGTTCACGAAAGAACGCTCGACATCCTCAATCTGACGAATCAATTTTTCGATCTGGCACGTTTGGAATCAGGTGATCGACCTGTTCCTTTATCCAAAATCAATCTGAGTGAGGCTTGCCGGAACGGTATTCTTTTTTACTATGAATTAATTGAGTCACAAGGTCTCGAAGTCGATTTCGCGATACCCGAAGAGCCGATCTATGCGTATGGGAATACGGAGGCACTCGGACGTGTGCTGCAAAATCTACTCTCCAACGCAATTCGTTATGGAGCCGATGGCGGTACTATTGGCATCACGCTGCGACAAGATGAGACTAGTGTTTATATCGATGTGTGGGATCAAGGAAAAGGCATTGACGAGCGTGATCGCCAGAATGTCTTCGAACGTCTTTACACGCTGGAGGATTCCAGAAACCAGACCTATCAGGGCAGCGGCTTAGGTCTCACGATTACGAAGCGGTTAGTTGAACTCATGGAGGGGAGTATTTCCCTGGACAGTATCCCCCATGTGAAGACCGTATTTACGGTCCGTTTTCCCACAATCCGCTTTTGAAAGGAATCTTATGTGATGAGCCTTATTCTGCAAACGAAGCAATTATCTAAAAGGTACAAGAAGACCGAAGTTGTCTCTGGTGTCAACATGCGCGTTCGTCGTGGCGAGATCTATGGTTTTCTCGGCCCGAATGGTGCGGGCAAAACAACGGTCATGCGGATGCTTACGAATCTAATCGAGCCAACAAGCGGGGAAATTGAACTATTCGGGGCTCCACTAACCCCCCACTCCTACGAAACGATGAAACGGATGGGCAGCATTATTGAATATCCGATCTTCTATGACCATCTGACAGCACGCGCTAATCTGGAGCTGCACTGCGAATATATGGGCTATTACGATAAAAAAGCTATACATGAAACACTGGATCTCGTTGGCCTGTCTGACATTGGCAATAAACCCGTGAAGGATTTCTCACTTGGTATGAAGCAGCGTCTTGGCATTGGCAGGGCCATCTGCACGAAGCCCGAAATGCTCATCCTCGACGAGCCTGTGAATGGCATGGATCCATCGGGGATTCGCGAAATCCGCGATTTATTTCGCATGTTGAGCAAGGAATTTGGCATGACATTGCTCATATCTAGCCATATTTTACAGGAAATTGAGCAATTGGCCGATACGATCGGCGTCATCAATCATGGCAAGCTGCTTGAAGAGGTATCCATGGAACAAGTTCGTGGAAGACACAATGAGTATACAGAAATTGTCGTGACGGATGTACCGCGGGCTGTGCTTGTCCTGGAAGATAAGCTGGCTATCGTTAATTATAAAATCATGGACGGCAGCATCATACGCATCTATGATCCCCGCCTTGCACCTGTAGAGCTGAATCGCTTACTTGTGCAGCATGAGATTGGCGTCGAGGCGCTGAACAAAAAGACCCGCTCACTCGAAGACTATTTCCTCGGGGTCATCGAAGGAGGAAACCGTGATGCTTTGGAAGCTCATTAAGCTGGAACTAAAGAAAACGAAGTGGCGCGGGCTTCTGCTGAGCGCCGTGATCACCAATCTGATAGTAGCGCTATGGGTCATAGGCAGCGACGTACCGAATAATGAAATCAGAAGCTATGACCGGGCTTTCGAGAGCATCATGAACTATGCCGGGATTACCTTTATCATTTTCGGTTCCGTACTAATGTCCCGAATGGTTATTGACGAGTATCGGAATAAAACGATTACCCTTCTCTTCGCCTACCCCGTGCCTCGTAATCAGATCTTCTTGGCCAAATTGATCATTATCGGAGTTTGGACCTTCGCTACGGTACTATTCAACAATGTTTTCGTGTTACTCTCACTTCTGTTCTTCAATTCACATAACCATTACATTATCGAAACGCTGACCCATGATCGGCTTATGAAAGAAGCGATTCGTATACTGATCTTCGCTTTTGCATGTGGGAGCGTGTCGCTAATTCCGCTCTATTTCGGCATGATTCGGAAGACAATGCCTGCCTTAATCGTGAGTTCATTCCTGCTATCTAACGCTACGATGGTCATTGTCAATAACATCTCTGTCGAGAATAGTTATGGGAAATACGTAATAGCAGCCTTGCTGTGCTTCACGCTCGGGGTTCTTATGGCCTACGCTGGCGTGCGGCGGAGTCAGTTGTAGGTTGGCTATTAAAAAATGCCATGCGTACAATTTTTAGAGTTAGCTTGGAAATATAGGCCTTTTGTAGCTTGTTGATACAATAAAACCAATTTTCCCACTAAAGACTGGTTGATTTTGAGCATAAATGATTATATAATGAACATATTAATTAGTAAGGTCACTGCTTTGCAGTACCGTCGAGGATCAGGTAGCCCTCGATGCCCCGCCGGGGGGCTTATAATCTCCGTGACGTGAGTTTTCTTTGCTACCACTTCAAACTAAGCATGAAGCTCTGATGGTTTACCATCAGAGCTTTTTTTCATGTAAAAAGGATGAAATCTCAAATGCCACTAACGCTCTCCGACTTACTCGCGCTACCCTCTAAACCATTGATTTCAGACATAGATTTTCCATTGCTACAGGATGTGTACGAACAAGTGTTGATGCCATACTCATACGACTATCTGTTACCAGACGGGAAGCGCATACAAGTATTCTTTGAAAAACATCGTTTTTGCCACCTGCTTGGTCTTGAGTCAGCGGTAAAGGGGCTGTTTCCAAAGAACAGGCTAAATTCACCTGCTGCTTTAGCTGCTCGTTTTCAACACAAAGCGGTTCCGGGCTGGGATGGCATTAAGAACGGCAGCTTAGCAATAGATTCTTTCCGGGCATATGTAGGTAGAGCTAACTTTAATGGTTGTAAAGATAAACTTGTCTTCTTTTATAATTTACCCAAATTACTGCTTTCTAGCACAGCAATGATTCGTTACGTTCCGATACCAACCAGCGCGATTCAATGCGAACTTATTTTATTTGATAATTACGACAACGCTTGGGTTCATATTGGTTTGGAAAAGGAAACTGACGCAGAAACTTACTATCCGCGCTCATTCTTCATCGAGCGTATTACGACTTCGCACCCAATCAGTAAGTACGTTGACAATCAACACGCAATTCCAATTTCGTTCCAGCGGCGTTATGCACGAAATCCGATCAGGCAGACTCCACCAAAGCCATTCCCCAGGAACCGCAATAACCGCTAGAGTAAAGGACTGAGATTATCAGCCCCTCCTCTGATTGGACTTTCACCAACTAGATAATGCCTCTGGGAACGCCATTAAAAATAACCCCTTCCTATTCTTAGGAGGGGGTTTTACTATTCCACGGAGTTTGTTGTCTTTCATTGACATGAGTTGATTCCTTTTCTTTATTCAATTCTCTTCACTTCCCGTAAAAACAAGTAGCATGTTGTCCATCTATCTGCACAAACTAGGACAAACAACCAAATTTATCAGTTTGACAGCACTTTGTAGTTGCTTTTATAATAGTTCGTATACGAATTATTCGCATGCGAAATTTAATCGAAGGAATGACTCCATATGGACGAACAGCAACAAAAACGTACACTCGAAATCATTCAATCCGCCCGTGAGGTCAAAAAAGCCTTTCATCACGTGATGAATAAAGCTTCGCAGCATTTAAATGTCACACCGATTCAGTCCTTTGTCTTGCGAAAGCTAGGAGAGAAACCTGGCATCACCTTATCGGAGCTGGCTGAATGCATTCAATTGGGCAAAAGCACGACAAGTGGTATTATCGATCGCATGGTTAGAGATCAGCTCGTGTCGCGTGAACAATCCAGCACTGACCGCCGGTCAGTCACCCTTAAGCTGCTAGACAAGGGCGAGTTGTTGCTTCAACGCATGCGAGAAAGTCAAGTGGAACGCTTAGCCCCGCTCCTGCAAATGTCGGATGAAGAAATCGACAGTTTGCTTCGTATTCATCAAAAAATTGTGCGCATTCTGCACCAACAACTGGAGGAAGATTCTACCTATGAGTAATGCTGTCACGAATACCCTACGAAGGGGCCCGATTGTTGCCTCCCTGCTGATCGCGGCTTTTGTTGCCCTATTAGCTCAAACCTTATTGAATGTCGCCTTGCCTAGCATGATGAAGGATTTAGATGTCAACGAAAATACCATTCAATGGTTGATCAATGGTTATATGCTCGCGAACGGTGTTCTCGTCCCGATCAGTGCCTTTCTCATTTCTCGCTTTACGACGCGAAAGCTATTCTTAGCAGCATCCGGATTTTTCGCACTAGGCACCATCATTTGTGCCTTCTCCCCGGGCTTTAGCCTTTTATTAACTGGGCGTCTCGTTCAGGCGATTGGTGCTGGTATTCTCATGCCGCTGATGACGATCGTGTTCCTAACGATTTTCCCTGTTGCGGAACGTGGAAAAGCCATGGGTCTTATGGGTCTTGCCATGATCTGTGCACCTGCAATTGGACCGACATTGTCTGGTTGGGTCGTTGAGCATCATTCTTGGCGTGTTCTGTTCTATATTATTTTGCCATTATCCTTATTTGCACTGATTTTCGGCGCTTTTTCCATGAAAAATGTGATCAAAACGTCTACACCCAAATTCGATATCCTTGGCGTTATTTTCTCTACTCTCGGCTTCGGTGGTTTGTTGTACGGTTTTAGTGATGCTGGATCCGATGGTTGGGGCAGCGCCACTGTTGTTAGTTGCTTAATTATTGGTGCGGTATCCTTGCTTCTCTTCGTATGGCGTGAGCTTAAAGCAGAGAAACCACTTCTCGAGCTTCGTGTATTCAAATACAGTATGTTCTCCTTGACCACCGTCATTAACATTATTATTACGATGGCGATGTTTTCGGCTATGGTTCTGCTGCCGATCTTCTTGCAAAATATCCGTGGATTCTCACCGTTAGATTCTGGACTACTGCTTCTGCCTGGTGCCATCCTGATGGGCATCATGTCCCCTGTGACGGGTATTATTTTCGACAAAATCGGAGGACGTTGGCTCGCGGTCATCGGATTGACGATTACAACCATTACAACTTACGAATTCAGTCACCTTACTGTTGATTCTACGTATTCCCATCTCATGCTGATCTACACCCTTCGAATGTTCGGGATGTCCATGCTGATGATGCCCATTCAAACAGCGGGCTTGAATCAACTGCCAAGACGTCTGAACGCGCACGGCTCGGCCATGTCCCAGACACTGCGGAATGTCGCGGGGGCGCTCGGTACAGCACTTCTGGTTACAATTATGACGAACACAGCAACTTCCCACGCGAAAGACCTTGTTGTAGCGGGCAAAATCGATCCAAAAGACGCAGCAGCTATGGCCGACGTTACGCATCATGCCACGGTATATGGGATCAATTTCTCTTTTGAAATTGCAACATGGATGACGCTCGCCGCACTGGTGCTGGCCTTCTTTATTAGAAAGACTACCCCAGCCGAAGAACCTATTGTAGAAAAAGTTGCATAAGGCTATAATAGAACGACAAAAAAGGTCATCTGCGAAGATGACCTTTTTGCTATGTTAGTTAATGAATTGCGCGTATTGCAGCAATCTCTTCAGCATAACAACCGCTTGTGCGCGGCTAGCATTTGCTGATGGAACGAATGTGCTATCCGTCATACCGGAGATAATCCCAGCTTTCACGGACTGTGAAACGGACGTTTTCGCCCAACTGCTAATTCCTGCGTTATCGTTAAATTTGTTCAATAATTCCGCTTGTCCTTCGACTGTTTTGCCAGCTGCGCTCAATGCTTTCGCTACCATCACGGCCATTTGTTCACGGGTGATTGGGGCGTTAGGCTGGAATGAACCATCTTCAAAACCGCTAACTAGCTTGGCCTTCACAGCAGCACCAACGGCACCTGCGAACCAGTCCGTTGCACCCACATCATTGAATGAGGCTGCTCCTGCATTCGACGTTAAAGCCAGCGCACGCACGAGCAACGTTGCAAACTCAGCACGGGTGATATTCGCATCCGGTGCAAAGCCTGTATCCGTTGCACCGCTAACAACCAATTTGGAAGCCAGCAATTCGATGTCCGATTTCGCCCAATGTCCTTTGATATCATCAAACGATTTGAACGATGTGATCACAGAATAAATACTGTTTCCGTTTCTTTTGATATTCGCATCTGTTGTTCCATCCGAATTGACTGTGAACACGGTAGGTACGAAAGAAATATCCCCCGTAATTGGATCATACAGGACACCCGTTGCATTTTCAGGCTTAATTGTTCCTGAATACACAATTTGTCTCTCCACGTAGACGCTGCCGAAGTTGTTCACATCGACTTTATTATTGTTACTTTCAGCTGTAATACTGAAATCAACAGAATGCCCTAACGAGGTAGCACCTTCTTCTGCCGCACTCTCTTGAATCTTCTTCTCAATGTCCGTCCCCATCACCGAAATAGTAAGGTGAAGAATCATACTTGAACTGTCCGTACCTAGGGATTTAGCAAGGTTTGCGAGATCCAGAACGGATAGAGGAAGCAGGTAAGATTCCTTACCAGAATAAATGCGGATGAGAGCATCAGGGGCATTCTTCATGCCTTCTACAAGCACAGAAGCTGGAATATCAATTGTTGTCTTACCATTTGTTTCAACCGTATTGATTTTGATGGCAATGATTTGTTTTTCTTCGGTCTTGCCTTGATTTTTAAGTTGAACGAACGCTTCACCTAAAAATTTGTTATCAATCGTCACGGTTGTCGTCGACTTTCCGTCAGGACCTGTCACTTTGTTCGACTTAACAGCATCGGGATGGATTTCGACATTGTTAGGAGTTACCGTGTTGCTGGCAACTGAGCCACCACCACTGCCTCCACCAACGACTGGTGGCGCTTTAACAATAAATTCTTCCGTATCTACCGTATCGCCATATCCCGCAACCACTT
Organism: Paenibacillus plantarum; assembly: GCF_013141695.1. Lineage (GTDB taxonomy): Bacteria > Bacillota > Bacilli > Paenibacillales > NBRC-103111 > Paenibacillus_E > Paenibacillus_E plantarum. Next base: position 31,593 of record NZ_WHNY01000066.1, on the reverse strand, counting down.
TATATGTCCCTGCCAGTTCGCCGGTGCCCACAATGAACGAGTCGGTGAAAGTGCCATTCGTCACTTTAGGCGTATCGAAGAAGAACACACTTCCCGTTGGACCAATCACCTTCAAGATGACTTCCGCATTCACGGATGTACCGGAAATCGTTACTGTTCCGCCTAGGATTATCGCTGTAATTGGCGCGATGGTGACTTGTGACACTGGGTTTGCTAGCGCAGATAATGGCGCTATTGCTGTGCTAGCTAGTGCTATGGATAGAGCTATGGATGAGCTCAGAATCAGCTTAAAAGGTTTCACCGTGTTCATTCCTCACTTTCTGTAACTGTTGAAACTGCCCAGAGGGGCAGTTTCAATGTGGTTTATTCATTTATTTATTAACTAGGTAAATTAACGCGGATTGTTGTTTTGACCTAATAAATCAAATTCTCCAGCCGTCAGTTGCTTAGCTAAATTAGCCCCAACGCTTGACGGGCTATTGCTGTATTCACTTATTATAAAAGCTCTCACTGTGTAGAGGTGGTTCGTTGCAGTAGCATCGGAAGCGCTAAAGCTGGCTACATAGGTGCCTTCACCTTTCAAATTGTTGGAGCCTGGAGCAGCAATGTTTATTGGCGTTGCTCCCTTCATCAATTGGAAGATAACATTCAGCTTGCCGCCTTTGGACTTATTCTTCGCGACATTCACACTAGCTGTAACCATGCCATTTGATGAAACTACTTCTATTGGAGCCATATAGTAGGAATCTTGGCTCTTAATAGCTTTCTTACCACCTGAATAACTAACATCGAATCCATCCGAAATAATACTGATTTCATATTTGGATTTCTCTTCGAAAACACCTTGATGAATTTTAAGCTTGCCCTCACTTATCTCATAGTCGTCACCTTGTTTCAACGTTCTTTCCGACCATACTCCTGCACCATTTCCCGCGTACTCGTTCAGAACAATTCTTTGAATTTTATTTACCCAAGTTTGATTGTTTTCAAATGTCAGGATACTCTCTGCATCGCTGAAAAAGGAACCTTTTAACTGAGGCGTGTACACCGTTGTGTTTAGATCTCCCGTTTGAACGGCAGTTGTCAAGATTACGCCCGAGGTGTCTTTAAGTGCATTCTCCGCAATTTTGATTTGCAGATTTCCTTGGATAACTTGCTTAAAATACACCACAACATTGCTCTCATCAGCAGAGAGGATTACTTCGTCTTCAGGCTTAAGTGGTTGGAAGGTAATTCCTTTATCAGTCGAATAGGACACATAATTCTTTAAGTGAGAAACCGATCCTACAATCGTATTATCAGCCAATTCAGCATTATTGTTAATACTGAATCCTAAAGCTACCGAATGAAAGGTTATTAGATTCGCACAGTTAAATGTGAGCGGGTACAGCGTATTCGGTGTTAGCTCATCTGTTGTAATGTCACCCTCCAGAACATTATTGAACATATCTGCAATTGCATTCTCTGGTACATAAACATAAATATAATGGTCAACTAAAGGTTGATTGAAATGAAGCACTACTTTATTCTCAATAAAAGTAATCGTGGTAGACGGATCTAAGGAATTCTCAACGCCATTCAAATATATTTTAATGTTAGCTTTGAGATTATCCAGTGTGTATCCCTCGTTGATTTTCACATTTTTGTCGAAACTTAGGGTCCAGTCATGATTAAGGTTATCAATGGACGACCCCTGATATGTAGGTAGCGCAGTTTCCGTTACATCGATGAATCTTGTGACAACTCCCCCAATTTGATGACCAATATCATCTTTCAGAACTCCTGGAGCGATTGCAATCTTATTCTTAGCACCTGTCAGTGCTTCATCTAAAGTGATAACTAGCTTTGTTCTATTCTCGGCAGATATCTGAACACTGCCACCTGAATTATTCAATGTCTGATATCCGCTGTTTTCACTTGTTTTAATATAAATGTAATTGTATAAATTCCATGAACAGCTATTTCCAGGATCATTTTCATTCAGGTTTTTATCAAATGTTAATGTAACTGTTTTACCATCCTGACTAACCGCAACCTGTTGATAGGTCGGTATACTAGGGTCTTCAGCAACGATCGTATCTGAAAGCAGTTCACCCGCTGCAAGTCCGACCTTATTTTGTAATGCACCTGACGCAATTTTCACTACATAACTGCTACCAGGCGTTAAAGAGGTGAAGAAATGAAGATGAAGAGCCCCACTACGTCTTACTCTAACCGTATCATCGTCACCTAATGCTGTGAAATGCACACCATTATCATTTGAAATGGTAATGGCTGCTTTCAGCTCCGCATCACTAAGCGTACTAACTACATCTTGACTGAAATAGAGATCAACTTCTGAGTTAGGTGTATTTCCATCGTTACCACTGGAAAGTCTGCTCTCGTCAAAAGTGATCGCGTTCAAATCCAGTTGCTTACATATCCAATTATTATTAATTCCATCAGCGCTTTGTACAGCACCAGAAGCTATCTTAATACTCGTATAGCCAATTAGAGGTGTTGGGAACGTAATCACCATTTGATTACCAACTACATCAATCGTGTCAGATTCAGTAAGGAAGGAATAATCATCCTCCTCGTTCGTTCTAAATTGAATATAGTTATATACGTTATCTGCTACCGTAGGTATAGGCGTGTTAAAAGTCAGTGTTACCTTGTTATCACTACCAATCGCCGCTTTAATAACAGCGGGAGCCGTATCATTCATTGCAGCGAATTCTCCAGTGATGATGTCCGAAACTTGACCTTGAAGCGCACCACTTTTGATACGAATCCGATTTTTATCACCAACTAATGAATTATAGTTCATATGGATGGTTACCGTATTTCCAGAAATCGTAGCCCCGCCCCAATAGTTTCCATAATAATAGTCAACGCCTACAAATGCCCCGTCGTAGGTCGATTTAAATTCAATCCGTGACTGCCAGTCATCAGCGTCATCAAACACATCTGAAGCAAAAGTCAGAACTACGTCTTGGTTGCTTCCACCAACTGTAGCACTTTGTAGTACCGGAGCTGGAATTGGACCTGGATTATTTGCATAAGCTGTACCCGAAAAACTTGCACTAAACGGCGTTATAACCACCGCTAAAACTAACAGAAAAGATAATAATCTTCCCATTACTAGTTTCATTACTCCCTGATTTTTCTGTAACATGGAACAACCTCATTCCTATCGATTTTTATCACAACTCTATTTCTACTGGCAATTATAGACTTTACACCCATAAATGAGATGTAACTAAAGTTATAGTTATGAAAATAAATGTCGAAAAACCCATACAAATGTCACATATGGGCGCTTACTTCTATGTAATTAGTCCTGTTAAAACAGCAGTCTCAGCTCTTTCATTCTAGCAACTGTTTGTACGCGTCGTTTAATGCCTAGCTTTCCATATAAACGATTGATGTGTCCTTTGACCGTGCCTTCCGTTAGTCCGAACCGTTTGGCAATTTCCATATTGGATAACCCATCTATGATGGCTAATGCAATATCCAGCTCCCGATTCGTCAGTGGATCGATCAGAGTTTCCGATGAGGTAACGATCCTATCTAAGTCCGGAACTATCTCCGCACGAGCCCGCTCCACGGTTTTAACCAATCTATCCAGGACAACTGGCTTCACGATGTAGTCGAAAGCATATACATCAAAGGCAGATAAGGCGTATTCTTTATGGGAGGTAATAAAAACGATTTTGGTTTCTCTCCCACTCATCCGCATACGCTCAGCAAACTCCAAGCCATTTTCCCGCGGCATACTAATATCTGCGAAAACCATATCCACCTCGTGCGTGGTCAAGTAATCGTAAGCTTCTTTCGCCACTGAGAAACAACCCATTACTTCGATGTCTGGCATTTTGGCGAGCATCCGCTTCATAATGAGATGCATGGCCTTCTCGTCGTCAATCAGGATGACTTTCATCTCTCCCGCCCTTCCTTATAAACCGCTAGTTTTGGTTGACGCATCAGGCCTTGTTGGCATGGTGAAATAAAACGTAGTTCCTTGCAACGGTATACTCTTAAACCAAATTTCCCCGCCGATTAAGTGAACGAACTCCTTACATAGGGTAAGCCCAAGCCCGACACCTCGTTCTCCAGCAGTTCCCGTTGACGAAGCCGGATAGGCGTCTTTCAACAACGTTTTCTCCTGATCCGAGGTCATACCTTCCCCTGTATCGCTCACCGAAACAACCACAGCATTCGCTTGATGAGCGACCTGCAACCGGATCGTCCCTCCGATAGCCGTAAACTTAATCGCATTCGATAACAGATTACGGATAATGAGATCTAGCATTTCTTTATCTGCGTACACGAACGTATCCATAGGAATTTCATTGATCATCTCGAGCTGCTTACTCTCACTGCGGACCTGCATCATGCGCAAATTTGTCTGTACGGTGTGCGCCAAGTCTCGTTCAACAGGATTGAAAACCATGCCGCCCCTCTGGCTCCGAAACCAATCTAGCAAACTTTCTACTAGAGTAAACGTATTCTGAATCTGTTGGCTCATTTCACGTACGATTTCTTCATGATCCTCCTCACCATTCTGCATATCATCTTCCATAATTTCTATCAAATTAATGAGTACAGCCAAGGGATCGCGAATATCATGCGCAACAACGTTAAACATTTTGTCCTTAAAGGTATTCAGTTCACTTAACTGTCTCGCGTTATCGCGCAGAATCTCTTCTGAGCGCACCATTTCTGTGACATCGCTTAACAGGAGTATTTTACCGGCAGGCTTCTGTGCATGATCATGAATATAAGACATGTGCACATTATAAAAACGCTGATCTGCTGGCCCCGAAATTTGAATTTTGCTTTCCAAAGATGGCCCCTGTTGTATTCTCTCCAGCAAAACGGGGTATTGGGAGAAAACCTGACCAGCTGGCTGCCCAATCCAATTCGGATCAATGCCTGCAATAACACGCTTAGCTGACTGGTTAAAACTTGTCAGGACATTATCCAAATCAAACACCATAACCGCATCCTGCATGGAGGCGAACACCTTCTGCAGGGCCAAGGGCGCTAATCGCAGCATATTGAATTGGTAAATTCCCCATAAATAGAAGATCCCTGAGAATAAAAAACCGAATGGGGAAATATCGATTGGCAGGTAGAAGAAACCGCTTAAATAAATCAATGTAAAGCCGAACGGGCCCCATGAACCAATAATCATAAACGCGATTTGTTTCTTCATTCGGGGTGTTGCTCTACGGAACATTTGGATCAACATACCCATACCGACGACAAAAAATGAATACGAGTAAGCAACATGCAGCTTGTATAGAGGTCCTTTTTCCATGATAGCGAGAGGGAAGCCTTCGGAGTAATCTAATCTCATACTTGAATAAAATAAATGATGCCATTCATTCGTATTATGGGAAATAAATGTGATCATCGGTACAATCATGAGGAGTGCAACAATCCATTTGCTAACAAATTTTTGTCGACCTGTATACTGTAAAACGAGTACGAACCACAGGATGGTGCCAAATGGAATTCCGATATATTCGATGCGCAACCAGAACTGTATTTGTTCTATCGAAGTACTAACAACCTCAAAAGCATAGCCGAAGGTGTAAAATGCGCCTGTTAACACACCTAAACCATAGGTGATGGCAATGGGAAGCTCTCTTCTTTTCCAACAAAGGTAGGCAATGACTAATGAACAACAGGTCGCAGCAATCAGTAAGACGGATAAATACGCATTATAACTCATTGCTCTAGCCCCCATGCAGGAACCATCTTTCGTTCCGCATGTTCTATGTTATCAAACTTACCATGAAATTTGTTGATTTTTAGCGAAATAACTCTAATCGGTTCCCTATTACATTTTCAAATACCTTCGGAGTAAATAACTAGGTACTAAGCACCATATTTAATATGAAGTAGGATTCTATTGAAAACTATCGAATTTTATTAAAGAAAACCAATTAATCATAGCTTCGTGGAGGATTTATTGTATATAATGACAGCCTCTGCCGTTGGACGATGGATACGTGAAATCATTCACTATATATCTGGATTCCCTACTCTATAAAAATGCTTCACCTTAACGGGTCTAAGGCAAAATTGTGCCATATCTTTATATATACTTTTGTTTTACTTCTGTTTTACTTTTGTTTCCTTAAATCAACTAGAAAAAAATTGACAAAAAACGAGATGAATAGACATAATGAAATAGAAACGCTTTATAATGGGGTTACTCTAGATTTTTCCGATTCAAATATAATTTGTTGCAAGTTCATGGTAGCGAAGGGGGGATTGCTTTGACCAACGTATCTTTAATCTCGGAGTCTAAAAAGAGATGTGAAAAGCTAGGCATTAATCCACGGGGGACTCCCACCTTTTCTAACTTTTTATCAGAAGTCGATTTGAATCTAAAACGGGCCGAATACGAAGAAATATTATCCGTTATTAATTTTTTTGTTCATAAAATGTTAGAACTCATGAAAGGGATACCAGTCCTGATCCTAATCACTGATGAGAATGGCTGCATTCTGGACATGGCCGGAGATGAAGCGATTAAGAGTGTCATTGAGCAATCGGGCATTAAAGTTGGTCTCGTATTCAACGAACACGAAGCGGGAACGAACTGCGTTAATTTAGTTTTGGAACATCGTCAGCCGATTCAACTTATTGGGAACGAGCATTATTACGAATTTTTGGGAGCCTCTGCCTGTTATACCGTACCCTTCAAATATACAGATGTCAACAACTTGCTCGGGACGATATCGATCATGACAGCGATTGATCAGCATAATCCATTTCTATTGGCGATGCTATGCACAGTCGTAGATTCGATCGAAAGAGAACTCATGCTGAAAAAGCAAAATAGCCGACTGCACATTTTGAATCAGGTGGTCATCGAAACAACAAGAAACGGCATTATTATTACTGATCGGGATGGGATCATTACCGAATTTAATAAGTTTGCTGAAATTTTAACCGGTTCCAAAAAGCAGGATGTCATTAATAAACCTATTCCGGATGCCAAAACAAATGATTTCATTAAAGAGGTCCTTCAAACGGGCAAAGAATACGAAGATATGGAATTGATGCTTACCCCTCCGAAGGGGCAAGACGAGCTGGTTTGCCTGTTCGACGCCTTTCCTATTCGTGATGAGAATATGCAGATCATGGGTGCATTTGCGCAGTTTCGGGATATCACGGAGCGTTATCATACGCAAAAGCAGATCAATTATTTGGCCTATCATGACGATTTAACTGGTTTACCGAATCGAAGATTCTTTACCCGGCATATTGATGAATTGCTGAAACACGGGGTAGAAGAACAAAGTATCTTTGCCGTCATGTTTCTCGATTTGGACAGCTTCAAGAAGATTAATGACACACTGGGCCATAACAACGGTGACGCATTGTTGAAGCTAGTTGCCGAGCGTCTAAAAACTTGCTGCCATGCTCCTAATCAATTGGTTTCAAGAATGGGCGGGGACGAATTCACAATTCTCATGCAAGAGATGACGGATCATATCGAAGCCATTCATGTTGCGGAAGTGATTATTAAAGCATTCGAGAAACCATTTGCAGTGGACGGCTATGAGTTCTATATAACAGCTAGTATCGGTATTGCCTTCTATCCGCAAGATGGCAGGGATGGCGAGATGCTGATGAAGAACGCTGACATTGCTCTTTACCGTATGAAAGAAGACGGAAAGAACAGCTATACCATTTTCGAACCTAGCCCGAACAGCAGCGGTATTGAACGGCTTACATTGGAGAATTCGATCCGCAAAGCGTTGCGCTTAGAGGAATTCGTGTTATATTACCAGCCCCAAATCGATATGCTGACAGGGCGAATTATTGGTACCGAGGCTCTCGTTCGTTGGAATCACCCGACTCTCGGCTTGGTCCCTCCAGGAAAGTTCATCCCGATCGCCGAAGAAACAGGACTCATTGTCCCCCTTGGGGAATGGGTGCTTAGAACCGCTTGCATTCAAAATCAAATATGGAAAGAAAAAGGATATGCTCCTATGAGCGTATCAGTCAATCTTTCTTCTCGCCAATTCTCAAAGCAGAATTTGGTAAAGACCATTACTGAGATTTTACTCGAAACCAACATAGATCCCCAATACCTAGAGCTCGAAATTACGGAGTCGATGACTATGAATGTTGAAGTCGCGATTGAGGTACTCGGAAGACTGAAGGAACTAGGTATACAAATTTGCATTGACGACTTTGGGACAGGCTACAGCAATCTCTACTATATAAAATTGTTCTCCATTGATCGATTAAAGATTGATCAATCCTTTGTCAGAGATATTATGACGGATTCGAATGACGCAGATATTGTAGCTACAATAATTGCTATGGCCCATAACCTTGGAATTGATGTGATCGCAGAAGGTGTAGAAACTAAGGAACAATTGGATTTTCTGCGTAGTCAGAACTGCCATGAAGTACAAGGTTTTTATTATCATCCACCTCTACCTGTAGAACAAATTGAGCAGTTGTTGATGAAAGAAATGGAAATCGATACCAAATTGTAAAGGTGATATGATGAAAAAGAGAGTGTATACATTATTAGTCGAGCATTTTAAAAATTGGGGCATTTCTCACGTATTCGGCATTCCGGGGAAGTCCATTTCTCCGCTGATGCTGGAACTTGAAAATTATGGAATTGAATATGTGCTAGGACGCCACGAAGCTGGCTGCGGGTTTGAAGCGTCAGGTTATGCACTGGCGAAAAAAACGATGGGAATCGCGATTGGCACTTCCGGACCTGGAGGAACGAATCTAATTCCAGGCGCGGGGCATGCCAAAGAGTTCCAGTTACCTGTATTATTTATTACCGGACAGCCTTCGATGCAAGAAACTGGACGTGCTTTAAGCCAGGATTCAAGCCAATTTTCAGTAGATTTGGTTAAAATGTTCGAACCTGTAACCCTATTTAGTGCTCGCGTCGAGCGAGGAGATCTTCTTCACCTATACCTTAAACATGCCTTGGAAAAAGCCTACACGGGTGAAAAAGGTCCAGTTCATCTTTGTATCCCATTTGATGTGCTGATGGAGGAAGTGGATTCCTTCTATTTGCCTTTACCGGACCACATTTCACCACTTGTATCCCCTGATATTGATAAAGCCGTATCCTTAATCAATGAGGCTAAGAAACCTGTCCTCTTTCTGGGCAAGGGCGCCGTCGCAGCAGAAACATACAACCAAGTGCGGATTATTGCCGAACATTGGGGGATTCCTGTCGTAACTTCAACTGGTGGGAAAGGGGCATTCTCCACTAACCATCCCTTATACTTGGGTGGATATGGCCTCGGCGGTTCCAAATATGCGACAGAATATATGAAATCCGGCATTGACTTGATGATCGTTGTTGGCAGCAAATTGTGCGACATGTCTTTGTCCGGATTTACGGCTGACATGGAGCCAGAGAAGGTATTGCAATTCGAGTATGACCTTACGTTCGCAGGTAAAACCATTCAAGCGCCGACGCAAGTCATCCTAGGCGATATTCAATACAACCTAAATCAACTCATTTTGCAAAGCGGAGCATCCCTCAAAGAGCATGAAGTGCTAGCAGCTCGTGCACAAGTGGCAGCAACGACCGCTCCAATGGAATCCGCATTGTCAGCGGGTGCAGCGTTCAGAAGTTTGCGGGCTGTGCTTCCGAAAGAGGCAGTTATCTTTGGGGATGCAGGGAGTCACTCTTTTCATGCCGTACAAAATTTCGAAATCATCGAGCCTGGGACATTCTATTTAGCTGAAATGTTCATAACCATGGGGGCAGCGATCGGCTTTTCGATCGGCGCGAAAATTGGCATGCCCGAACGCCCTGTCGTCTGTGTGACCGGCGACGGCTGCATGATGATGCACGGCACAGAAATATCGACAGCAGTTAACCATGGGATTCCAGTTATTTTCTTTGTTTTGAATAACGGTCGGTTAGATATGGTAGAAAAGGGTATGTCTTATAACACGGGACGGTCCGTTGGCGCTATCTATGAGCGACCGCTCGATGTAAGCTTATTTGCCCAATCTATGGGAGCAATGGCGTATCGCTGTGAAAATGAAATAGAGATTAAGAACGCGGTTCAGTTAGCTTTGCAATCCAATGCAGCTACGGTCATCGAGGTAATGGTTGATCCGCTAGAAATTCCGCCAATTCTTACTAGATTACTTAGTTTAGATTAAACTTACGAAGTGAAGATAGCTATCCATTAGAAATTCAACCAACAACGAAAAGAGGATAGTACGATGTCGAAGATAGCGGTCATGGACAGCCACTTGGCCTCCCATCGCGAAATTCTAACAGGTCATAAGATTAGGGAAATTATCGAAATCGTTTATCGCATTAGCTTAGATGATATCTCCGCTAAAGGCGAAGGCAGTATTCTGGCCTTATACCCACTCGAAATCATGAAACATATTAGGCAATCACTTGGAATAGACCCTGCCTCTACGGATCACGATTCTGAAATCATGTCTATGACTAAGGTAGAAGCTATGGACAGATATCTGTTATCCTATGGACCTACGATAATAGGAGCGGAGATTCGAAGTCTCGTCAATGACATTTTCGGTGTTAATCTAGCAGCACTCGCTACTTTGGATAACCCCAGATTATCCATCTTTTCGAAAGGGCAATGGATTCTACAAGAGCCTACGGATATCATAAGTCTCACTACTGGAAAAGGTGATATTGATGTAACAATCAGCGCTACAGACTATTGTAAGAACACAATAGGATTCGATCAATTCCCCCCCGAACTTCATGACTTCTTACTCACACTTGGTTTTTCTTATCATGTAGAGATGAAAAATTATCATTATTTAAACCCAGCAGGTCAATCTATTTCAGAAGCTTTCAAAGGACAATTAATCGGGAAGCTTATAACCGTAATAAAAGACTGTTATTAAGTTTGTGACACCGCTATCATTTCTTAGTTCTTCATGGATAGAAAGCTGATTACGAAATGTAAAGAGGGCACCCAGCAGGTGCCCTCTTCATGCTTGCTATTCTCCACTTTTTACGCCGCTACATCTCTCTTCGTAAAGACAAGCCACGCAGTTAGATTAAACAGGATGAAGTAGATACTCAACACGATAATCGAGAATTCAAGTGTCATCCCAGCCTGGTATGGACGCCCGCTCAAATACTGAGACAGATCAATATTAGCGAATAGCAGGTATTTACTCCACTCGTAAGGCTGCAAGAGCTCCAAGAAGATCGCTCCCGCAAATAGAGCAAAGATGGAGAAGCCAATCGCCATGATACTGCTGCGGAAAGCAGAAGAAATCATGAAGGCCATGGTGACGAAAATAATCGTAGACACCCCATTGAGTAGATAGGTTTTCCACAGGTTGGCAACCATGCTTTTCTCCACAACCTGGCCTGCTGCATCAACGGTTACTAAGGGCAGGTCGATCAACCCGAACTTATATAGAATCCCGTTAACTAGTATAGATACAACGAACAGAATGACTAATAAGAATAATCCAAAAGCGATCATGGACATATATTTAGACACTAGAATTTTCGTTCGATTCGCAGGTCGGATCAAGAGCAGCTTGATGGTCCCTGTTGTGAATTCGCCAGCCAAGCTGTCCCCCGCAACAATAACAGTGAACAAGGTAATTAAAATAATTAACTGCGCCGAATCGTTAATTCCGCTCCACATAGTCCCCCCTTCCGGGTGAATATTGTTCTCGAGATGGTAGTCGTATCTAGCAATCTGCTTTTCGATGCTTGCTTTGCTCTCAGCACTCCGTTTCGGCTCCTTCAGAGCATCGGTGAGCTCCTGCTTCTGTTCGATCACGTGATCCCGCCACGCATCTGTCTCTCCCGATTTGTCATCATAATACCAATCCATGAAACTGCCTAAGAAAACGGCGCCAATCATGATAGCGACCATAATCCAAGTACGTACACGACGGTAAAGCTTCATATTTTCGTTCAGAAACAAATTAACCAACTTGTTCACCTCCTGTCATTTCCAAGAACCGATCTTCTAGGGATTGTCGCAGCACCTGGACCCCAAAAATGCGGATATCTCTACGCATAAGATCTGCCAGGATGTCAGGAATACAGTCTCTCTCGGTCACAACCTCTACGCCTTGCGGAACAATTTTCACATCTTTGATGCCCTTCATACCAGCAATGGCTGCGTGCACCAGTTCCGCGGGTGTAGCTTCGATCAAGTACGTTTGCGTCCCATCCTGCGAATCTGCCATGAAATCTTGAATCGTCTTCACATCAACTAGCTTGCCTTGCTGAAGAATGGCAACACGATCACACATCAGCTCCATCTCGCTGAGCAAATGACTGGAAACAATGACGGTGATGCCTTCCGAGCGCGTCAGATAACGTAGATAGTCACGCAGCTCACGTATCCCTGCAGGGTCAAGGCCATTCGTCGGCTCGTCCAGAATGAGCAGTGAGGGCCTATGCAGCAGCGCCTGAGCCACACCTAGTCGCTGACGCATGCCCAGTGAGTACTTTTTCACCTTGTCGTGAATCCGCGTCTCCAGCTTCACAAGCTTGACTACTTCGTCAATTCGTTCCTTCGTAACCCCAGGTACCATGCGCGCATAATGAATGAGGTTATGATAGCCACTTAAATACTTATACATTTCCGGATTCTCAACAATCGCTCCCACATGGCGGATCGCTTGCTCAAAGTCATGCTTAATGTTCTTCCCTTTAATCACAATTTCGCCTTGCGTGATGGACATTAACCCGACCATCATACGGATCGTTGTCGTCTTCCCTGCACCATTTGGCCCGAGGAATCCGAAGATCTCACCTTGCGGCACGTCAAACGTTAGATTATCAATAAGGGTTGTTCGCCCGATTCGTTTCGTAACACCGCGCAGACTTACAATAGGTTCACTGCTCATGCATGGAACCTCCTTCTGAGTTTAGTTGACTTGAAAAATCAAATTGCCTGATGCCACCTTGGCCTCTATTTTCCGTGTCCCTTTTCCCAAAATACCGTTCATGCGGGCTTCCCTTTCGTTGTCGGTACCCTTTTGGATAGGGAAAGGAAGCAAGGATTGAATGCGCCCCGCACTCACCGCAGCATTCAACGTATACCCCTCATCTTTGGACAAAATGAATGTTGTAGTACCGCCACCGGCCGACACAACTTGGATGTCACTCTGGATATGGTCGAATTTCATATCGGAACCATGTCCTGCAACGGATACAGCGCCCTTCATTTCACGAAAGAACACGGATCCGTATTTCGCATTTCCTGTGACCTCCCCTGTAATGTCTGTTAGATCGGTATCGCCTGACTCGTGATCGAGGAGCAAATTACCTTGCGTATGATCAATATTAGCTGTACTAGATCGGTTGACGAGATCAACATTCCCCTTAATGTCGGCCACATATAGACTTCCATAGGAGGATTTCACTTTGAGATCTCCTTTTACATTGACGATTTCCATGAAACCACTTGTAGAAGTAGCCGTAACGTCCCCATTAATCCCGCTAATTCGAACAGCGCCATCTTCATTCTGAATCGTCGTTCTCATCGCATCGGGGATAGCAAGCACATAATCGATGGATACATTGTCGGGATCAACGGACTTTCCATTCGCTGTCGTAACTAGCGTTAGTTGTCCATTCTGGAGTTCTTGCTCTACCTTAACAGCGTCTCGCCTGCGATTCGCTGCTTCTGTACTCGCGGCGGTTACTGTCACCGTAGCTTGCAAATGAATTGCAGACGTCTCCGAACGTTGTACGGATACCTTGCCTCTTTGACTTGTTAGCATTACTTCCTTGATCTCTGGCTTGTTAATGTCTGATTGCAGCTGCGCAGTTGCCGTTACAGCTCGCCTCTCGCCCATATAAGCTTCTGTCTTCTCATGATTCACGAATTGCTCACTGAAAACTTGAAGGGCATCTTCCTTACGGATGGACACATCCAGAATCGAGAGCAGGAACAGCATCACAACGGAGATGAGAAGAACACTTCTTTTTTGCCGAAAAGACATCCTCACACCTCCACTTCTTTCTCGAAAATGAAACCATTTAACGCAATTAACCCTATGCAGAGTAAGCCAAGCACAATAAAGGGTCCCGAATGCAAGAAAGCCATATCTGAATCCTTATGCCCAATCACGATCTCAGGCGTCCATACCAACAGGTTAGACAACAGCGGGCTGATACGAAGGACCAGCCAGATAATGCCAAAAAAGGCGCTAAGCATCACAAGCCATTTGAATTTTGCAACAAGCTGCCCACATAGGTACGTGAACTGCACAACAATTAATAAAAACAATATGGCGAAAAGGCAGATCCAGTAGAGATTGAGCACTAGACTGATAAGGCTGGGTCCTAGCTCAGACCAATCCTCGCGTGTGCTTATTTCCTCCCACGTCACACGGAGTAACAAGCTTGTAAAGCTTGCTGCAATGAAGATGGATGTTGCAATCAGCAAAGATAGCACTGCCGCTAGCTTGGACGCTAGCACCTTCCACCCCCGAATAGGTAAGGAAAGGAGGAGGTAAATCGAGTTCGTTCTCCACTCCACATGGAGTTGATAGTAACCCGTTCCTATCGCTAAGGCGACTAAGAATAAGTAAGGTATAATGAGGGCCAACACCATCGTCGCATCCATTTGGAAATCAGCGCTTTTGTACAAAACAAGTAAGTGCAGTACAACAACACCCACTGTGAAAAAACCAAATAAGGGGGAAATGCTTTTGATTTCTTTCTTAAATAGGTTCCAGAGTGCCATCTACCCGTACACCTTCTCCCAAATGTTCTCTAACGAGCAACCGTACGCCTCGCGCAAATTCTCCGTTGAGTCGAATATCGTGACCTGCCCATTCTGTAGGAAAATCACATCATCGAACATAGGCTCCGATTCATTCACGGAATGGGTAGAGAGCAAGATCGTCTGCTCATCCGATTGAAACTCGCTAATAATCGAGCGGATAATTTTGGCTCGAGACGAGGGGTCAATACCAGAGAACGGCTCGTCTAGCAAGATTAGCGGCACATTCCGAGACAATGCTGCAATCAATTTCAATCGCGCCCGCATTCCTTTGGACAGATTCCGAACCTTCTGGTTCTCATCCAGCTCCATTTTGATAAGCATCTCCGCCGCTCTCTCAGCCTGCCAATCCTTGTAGAACCCCGATATAAATCGCAGCGATTCCTTCACCGTCATCCACCCATAGAGATTGTCAATCTCAGGCAAGTAAGCGACATGCTGCTTATTGTGGACATCCGGCTTCCTGCCGCCTACGAGAATCGTACCCGAAGTTGGATAGATGAGACCGGCCATCATCTTAAGCAGTGTTGACTTGCCACTCCCGTTTGGTCCCAGTAAGCCAACAATTGTGCCTTTCTTGATCTGAAGATCGATGCCGCTTATCGCTTGCTTTAACAAATACTTCTTATGAATGTCCTTGAGCTCAATCATGTACGGATTCTGTTCGCTTGACACGGTCTATCCCTCCTTGCGTTCCATATGTAAAGTATCGCGAAGCATATGCGCCATTTCGTCCGGTTCAATGCCTAGGCCGCGCATTTCTTCAATAAATTGATGCACCGCAGCCTGCGCCATTTCGGAACGAATCGATAGGAGCATCGCGGGATCATTCTTGATAAAAGTACCTTGTCCTCGTAACGTTTCCGTCAAACCCACCCGCTCCATCTCTTGGTAAGCTCTCATCACCGTGTTGGGATTTACTTGTGAAATTTGTGCCCGTTCCTTGTGGGATGGAATTTTATCACCTGGCGATAGCTCGCCCCTAGCCAATGCTTTCTTGACCTCATCGACCATCTGCAAATAAATCGGTTTCGGGCTATTAAAATTAAGTTGCACCGTCCTACCCTCCTCTACACCGCAAACCAGTGCACTATTGAACTAGTGCACTATAAGAATATTTGTATCCTAACGGATTGTCAATGGCTTTTTCTCGACAGGGCAAAAGAGACACGCGTTTGAGTACGTGTTCCTCTATTCCCCACCATCGTCTGAGATCCCGTCTGCTGGCCAATAGCGTCACCACGCTCCCGTTCCCTAAATCAAGCTACTATGTTGGGCATTAACTGGAAAATGTACAGCTATTTACGAGAAATTTCTGCGAAAATTCAATTTAACTGTAAAATATGTAGGTAAAACAGCCCCTTTTGTTCCAATTGGCCTAACTGTATAAAATTAACTGTAGGTTCTCCATCTATTCTGTATTTGATCGGAAAATCCCGGAATATAACTGGATAAAATCCATCTATTTGCTACCTGGCGAACATATAGCTGCCTTATCCTGTGAAACATTTAACCGCCTAACTGACGACAAAAACTGTCCTCACGCAGATGATCTACGTGAGGACAGCCTCATTCACATACCTATTCGTTCGATTTACTGTGCAGTTCGTTGTGGACGCTGTCCGCCACCTTGGGGAGGCATGCCACCGCCACCTCCGCCTTGTCTGCCGCCACCAGGGCCACCCATCATCCCGCTTCTAGCTTCGGTTACGCCCGTTTCGGACAACCAGGTGATCATTGTCGCTGTCTTGAAGTCGACAACTTTCGTCCCGCCTTGGTAGGTGCCACCTTCAAACAGGCCTTTCGTAGCCGTGCCCGTTGAAGATCCGCCCGTGCTAAGCGTATACGAAGCGTCCTGCTTCAGGTTCGGTGAGCTAACGAACACCGACTGATAGTTCTTCGCTGGCGCAAAGGTGATAATGCTGTTACCTGCGCTATCTTCGAGATGAACCAGCGCACCCGCTTGCTGGGTCTTGGTGTACGTCATCAGGACGCCGGCTTGCGTTGACTTGTCGGACGTAGCTTGCACCATGCCGGAGCTTCCCGCGGCAACAAGGAAGCCGCCGGTCATGACGAACGTGCCGTCATAGTCGAGGGAGCCGTTGTTGTTCTCGATCGGCCCGTTGACCACCACCGTACCGCCGCTCATCGTGATGGAGCCGTTCGAGTCCAGCCCGTCGCCTTTCGAGTCGACGGATAGGAAGCCGCCGGTAATCGTCAGCATGTTGCTCGAATTCGCGCCGGATGCGCCTGGTGCGCCTCCTGGTGCACCGCCAGGACCGCCAGTGCCAGCTCCGCCAGCCGCTCCCGGAGCGCCACCGCCACCCTCGGCGGACTCAGCGTTGCCGCTCGAGATGTTCACACCGTCGTCCGTAGAGACGACATTGGTTTTACCACCCGAGATCAGAACCGCAGGCGCCTCGATCCCTTCATTGCTTTGCGTGATATCGATCGTACCACCTGCGATAGCCATAGATACTTCGGCGTGAATGCCATCGTCGCCAGCATTAATGTGAAGATCCCCACCACTCACATCAAGACCGCCGCTGCTGTGCAGCGCATCCTCGCCGGATTTGATCGTGAATGTTCCACCAGCAAGGCTGATGTAACCCTCCGAGCCCTCTTTATCGTTCGTTGTTTTGATGCCATGTCCACCCGCTTGGATGGTCAAGGTACCGGCTTGGACAGCGACCAAGTCGCGACCCATCACGCCATCATCAGCAGCTTTAACATCCAGTGTGCCTCCCGTGATTTTCAGCTTATCCTTGCTGGTAATCCCGTTGTTGTAGTTCCCTTTGACGACAAGCTTCCCTGTGCCATTAATCGTCAGATCGTCTTTGCTGAAGATCGCCGAATTAGGCTCGTCAGTTGTTGCATCCGGATACACATACTTAGTTCCATCCGAAACGATGTTCTCTGTTCCTTCTTGTAAGGAGATGATCGCCTTACCCGCTTCTTCGACGAAAATCGCGGAAGACGTGCTGTTCGAAATCTCCACGCCGTTTAAAACTAAACGAACTACGCCCTTATCCTTCACATTCACCGTTATTTGACCATCTGTCAATTTTCCGCTCACGACATACGTGCCAGCCTTCGTAATCGCAATCTTACCGCCCTTCGCTGCTGCGCCCTCACCCTCGATTGTTGCACTCGAACCCGTCAACGAGATCTTCGTCGGATTCGCAGAAGCCCAATCTGTGAAGGCATCATCCGCCGCATACTCCACCTTCTGGATGACATCCGTGGTCACTGCTTTTCCACTTGCAGCAGCCGTAGTCGTTCCCGTCGTTGTTGCAGTTGATGTAGCCTCCGGTGTCGTCGAAGCGATCTCAGTCGTTTCATTGCATGCTGCTAACACAACAGCGCATACTAATAGGACACCTGCGCCTTTCATATTTAACGGTTTTTTCATAGAAATCTTCCTCTCTGTTTGTAAAATAGTTTAAAATTCGGCCGCTGTAGGGCCCATCGTTAATGTGATATCTAAGTTCCCATTTCTGCATCTAATGGCGTCTAGGAATTCTTTCTGACTCGTCAAATGGTCAATCGTCACGACGTAAACTAACTCATACAAGCTGCCTAACTCAGTTGTGCGTACCTTTTTCAACTCATAGGCAATGTCGAACATCTTGAACACTTCATCAAACGCTTCTTCATATCCCAGACTCTCGGGAATCGTCACTTTCAATAACTTCTGAGCTGCCTTCTTAGCGCCAAAATTGGTAACTTTCAAGACGAACATCAAGACACAAAGTACAAGTGTGAAAAGTACCGCATAACCAAACGAACCAACCCCACAAGCAAGACCTGCCGCCATGGTGAACAAGACGAAGGCAATATCCTTCGGATCTCCAGGAGCGCTTCGGAATCGAATGATGGAGAATGCCCCTGCAAGGCTGAACGCTCTAGCGATGTTGCTGCCGATTAATAGAATAATAATGGCTACGATGACGGGCAGAACAATCATGGTTAACGTGAAGCTTTGTGTATAGTTGGTTTGTGTTTTCATGTACGTGAAGCTAATCATGGCACCTAGAACGATAGCTGTAATTATAGTTAATAAAGCATTTATGAGCGTTAATTCTGTGCCTGCTGTGACTTGTGCAAAAATCGAATCGATCATAGTTGAATCCTCTCCCCCGTTAGTTGTTCATGTCGCTTTTTCTTATATTCGTTGCCGTACTTCGAGAAGCTTGTTCGAAACATGTCGTGCTCCGATAGCATCTTCGACAACCAGAGGGGAATCGTTTTCTCCGCCTTCACTTCCATAAGCCATTGCCCGCGGCCCATCAACTGCTCCCCATGATCGCCACTTTCGAGCTTAAGATCATACCGTCTAGAACGGATATTCGTGTCAAAGGTGATCCGCAAATCTCGGTTATTTTTGCAAAACATCGCAATCCGGTCATACGCTAGATATACCTTCGGCTCCAGATCATATCGGCCTAAGAAATATTTAATCTCTTGGATCACTTGCTTGTTCATATATGGCTGCAATTCAGGCTCCACCTTGGTTCGAACAAAGTCATACGACTCATTCAGCTTCAACGCTGTTCTTCTTTTATTCACCAGGCCGAACACCTTCTTCTTCAGCTCTAGGTACACCTTCGCATCTGCGTTTGGCACTCCGTACGCTCTTATTCTCAGTTTTTCTCGGTATTTCGGCTTCGCCAGTGAGTTTCGAATTAATGAATCATGCTCGGTATCGAAGTAGATGTTACTGATCGAATAGAATTGTTCATTCTTGTTGTAGGCGTCCATTTCCATATATTCGAGCAGTCGATTATAGATCGTGTAAAAGGCTTTCGTATCCATCAGATACTTATTTTCATACCGATTAAATACTTCAATCGCCATTGTGATGTGCCTCCTTCTTATTCATGTTGCTGCGTGTTGTTCGCTGCTTCATGACTGTATCTTAGCCCTCGAACCTTTAGTGAAACTTAAATGCGAAGTGAATTATGTTTTTTTCGTAAATCCGCACATGGAGTGCTACTATTAAGGTTGATTAAAGGTTCACAGGCCTATAATGAAGCCATGCCAGTGGAAAGCACCTTGAGGCACTAAGGGGGAGACGACCCATGAGAATTCTAATCGTGGAAGATGAAGTACATTTAGCTGAAGCTTTAACTCAAATTTTGAAAAAACACCATTACTCCGTTGACGCTGTTCACGATGGACAGTCCGGGCTGGATAATGCGTTAAGCGGTATATATGATCTTCTATTGCTCGATATCATGCTGCCTGAGATGGACGGGATCACGATCCTTAAGACACTGCGTGCCAAAGGGATTTCAACACCTGTCATTCTACTTACGGCCAAGGGAGAAATTTCGGATAAAATAGCGGGATTGGATTACGGCGCCGATGACTATGTGGCCAAACCGTTCTCAACGGAGGAGCTGTTAGCTCGGATACGCGCGGCGTTAAGACGCAAGGGCGAGGTCGTGCCGGAGGATGCTTTGAAGTTCGGAGACATCGAATTGCATACCGGAAACCTCAAGCTGACTTGCAAGGGGAAGGAATTGAAGCTGATTTTAAAAGAGAGCGAGCTCCTGGAGCTGTTAATGACGAGAAAGCAGGCCGTAACATCGAAGGAACAAATCATCGAGAAGTTATGGGGCTTCGATTCTGAGGTGGAGCATAACAACGTGGAAGTTTATATCTCTTTTTTACGCAAAAAATTGACTTTCTTACACGCGGCTGTCCGTATCTCGACCCTTAGAGGCGTTGGATATGTGCTGGAGGAGGTGACTTCCTAATGTTTAATAAGCTTCGCAATCGATTTCTTATCGTGAATCTCGTCATCATATCCTGCATCATGCTCATATCTTTCGCTACGATTTACTTCATCACCTATCAGAACGTGCGAGCCGACATCGATATGGAGCTGCATGGTGTAGCCAATTTCAATCTCAAGCCTGACGGAAAAAAGGGAAATATGAAGCCTGGACCTGACGGTGGGCATCACCCGCAAGAACCTCAGGGCTACAATGATTCACCACCCGAGCGATCGGTTTCCTTCATGCTGCAAGCCGATGCCCAGTGGAACCTTACAGCGACGAACTCCCGTTTTGACATGGATACGGCGTTCTATGAAACGGCCATTAAGGAAGCCTCCTTGGGCAGGTCGGATATCGGCCAGTTCACGTTAGATGGCAATCAATGGGCGTATATGGTGCAAAAGAATGACACCGGATATATTGTCGTTTATCTCGACGTTACAGCTCAGAAGACCATTCTGACGAATCTCGTCTATACCTTCACACTCGTCGGCTTGGTGATGCTGATTGTCATCTTCTTTACGAGCCGCTATTTTGCGAATCGTTCCATCGCACCAGTACGTGAAGCCTTCCAGAAACAGAAACAATTCATCGCGGATGCTTCTCACGAGTTGAAAACACCATTAGCCGTCATCAATACCAATGCGGATGTGCTTTTGGGCAACAGTGATGAAACGATTGAGAGTCAATCGAAGTGGCTGTATCGCATCAAATCCGAAACGGAACGCATGAAGACGCTCACTAACGATCTCCTCTATCTGACGGAAATGGATGATACAAGAGCCGGAATCTTGTACAGTGAATTCAACGTGAGTGAATCTGTGGAAAGCGTCCTTCTCACGATGGAAGCCGTCGTGTTCGAAAAAGATATAACGCTGGATTACGAGATTCAGCCTGACTTATCTCTGTACGGCAACAGCGAGCAAATCAAGCAAGTCGTCATGATTCTTATGGACAATGCGATCAAATATACGCCGCCGAAGGGAGCCATTTCGCTCACCTTCAAGAAGCATCATAGCGATACGCTACTCACCGTGACCAATACGGGTGAAGGCATCTCGCCTGAGCATGTGGAGCGGATCTTCGACCGCTTCTACCGTGCGGATCCCTCACGTTCACGCAAGCACGGCGGGTACGGGCTTGGATTAGCCATAGCCAAGTCCATCGTTGAGCAGCATAAAGGCAAAATTCATGCAAAAAGTGTGCCGCAGGAGACAACGTCTTTTTATGTGCAGCTCCCTTCCTAGCGTTACTCTCGACAGTTAGTATGGAGCTAAGCGGCTTAGATGCGTTTAGCTCCTTTGTGTTCTTTGCGTATACCTCTTTGCTGTAAGACCCAAAAAGGGCCTTACCCTGCGGCTATTTGGCCCTGAGCAATACTGTAGCGCCCTTTTTGGGCGCTATCCCTGCCTCTACCCCGCTGCAGCTCTGGCGTGCGGGGCTGTAAAACCCAAAAAGGGCCCTACCCTGCGGCTATTTGGCCCTGAGCACTACAATAGCGCCCTTTTTGGGCGCTATCCCTGCCTCTACCCCGCCGCAGCTCTGGCGTGCGGTACGAGGATCTGCTGCGCCCTGAGCTCAAGGGCAAGATCGAGATTCCCGACCCCGAGACGTCGGGGACAGGCTACACGCTGCTCGCATCGGTTGCTCAGCAGCGCGGGGATAGCGCAGCGATTGATCTCATGCAAGCGTTGAAGAAGCAAAGCGCCTCCATGACGTTCGCCGGCAACACAAGCGCGCAGCATTTAGCTGAAGGCGAAGTGGCAGCAGCAATCTCCTTCCTAAGCGACCAGCTGCGTTTCAAAAACTCGGGCTATAACATAAGCTCGTTTATTCCACCACAAGCAGGCTGGGAGATTGGTGCTATCTCCATCCTGAAGGGGGGCAACAATCCTGACGCAGCCAAACAACTTGTTGATTTCATGTTCTCCAAAGAGGTTCAAACCGATTACATGAACACGGCATTTTCTTTCCCTGTAGCGCCAGATATCCCTGTGAATCCGTTACTCACGCCAGTAAAGTTGGAGAATCTCCTTGCTGCGTACCGCTTTGATCTGGCTGCGCAACAGCATGAAAAGCTGCTAAGCCAATGGCGGGAAGCGTTGGATTAGTACTCGTTTAATTCATGTAAAAATTTGTCGTTTCATGTTATCATCTTAACGTAACACTATACGGAAAAGGTGGACGGATGATGAATTATATGGAGACATTGCATCGCCGCAACAAACTGCTTGTGAATATTATTTGGGGAATGCTGGCCCTTGGCATAGCCGTCGATTTTCTGACTGCTGCAGGTATGGATTCGATTATCGTCCTACTCGTCGTCGGCACATTGACTAGCGGATTGGCAACCGTTCTTACCTACAAACGTTGGCTTACCACCTACATCATGTATATTATATCCGCCATCATCACCCTACTGACATGGTTACTCATATTGACAGGTCCCATCTTCACAACCTATCTCCTTGTCTACGTGAATCTAGCCATTATGACGTTGTATGGCAGCTCGCGTGCTATTGCATTCTCCAGCTTCTTGGGTGTTGTTCTAACAGCCTACTTCTTCATAAGCCCCTATAAAACCGAGATTTTCGGTGACAACGATATGGTAAATATGTACATGTACCTTGCGTTAATCGCTGTGCCTTTATTCGTATCTACGAAATTCAGCGAGAAATTGCAAAAAGATATCTTCTCTGAGCGGGAACAGGCCGTTCTGGAGAAAAACAAATCCGTCGATTTGGTTAATCTTGTCTCCTCTTCTCTAGTCTCACTTACTCAGTTCAGCTCGAATCTGAGACAGAATGCGACAGCAACGGGCTCTATTTCTAGAGAAGTCACCTTAGCCTTCGGGGAAATTACCGCAAGCACCGAAACGCAAACGTCCAGCATTAGTGATATTAGCGAATCCATTCGACATATCGAGCAATCTGTCACCTCCTTGGCTGACCGATCAGCTGAAATGAGAGATCTCTCCGTAAGCTCTGCCCAACTGACCCAGGTGGGGAGTGAAGAAGCAGAGTCCTTAGAGATGCAAATGAAAAGTGCCCACGAGACCATGGATTCTTCCGTTCAGTTGATGAACGATCTCGACAGTCAGAACTCGCGGATCAGTGATATTGTTGCAACGATCAAGCATATTTCGACGCAGACGAATTTGCTTGCACTGAACGCAGCCATAGAAGCTGCACGTGCAGGCGAGCACGGTCGAGGATTCGGCGTTGTTTCACACGAGATTCGTAAATTAGCCGAAACCTCGCAGCAATCTACCGAGCAGATCGAGCAGATTCTCGAGGATATTCGCTCGAAAACAACGCTAGCCGCGGCGCAAGTCTTACAAGGGCAGCAATCCGTAGCGAATGGCAGTGATGCCGCGCAGAAAGTCGTACAAGTCATGCATGCACTGGCGACCGATGCGGGTCACTTGGAAAGTCAATCTGCTAACGTGGAACAATCCGCGGAAAATCTTCACCAACAGTACACGCGAATTACGGACCAGATCGTCACGATTGCAGGTATTACCGAAGAAAACATGGCGTCCATCCAAGAAATGTCCGCAAGTATGACGACACAGGATAGCCGAATTAGCGATATTCTGGAGAGCTTCCTTCAGCTCGACAAGCTCACTTCCGATCTCAATCGGATGACGAGGGGTTAATGTTAAAAAAAATCCATGCCTCGATGTAGAGGCATGGACTTTTTTTACTTAGGGTCATCTTCTTACGTGAGGAGAGTACCCTGCTTTATTTTCCACCCTTGTTGCTGCTTTGGTCTTCTGTACGTGTGGTTGTATTTTTTCTGGATTGTCCTTGCTGTTTGTGACCTGACATGTTGCTCACACTCCTTGAGAAATAGGTTTTAGATAGTGCGAGTTTATTATAAGCAGTTGATTAAATTTGATACGATCGGTCGATTACCTTATTTGTCTAGCCCTGAAATATCCTTTAATCCCTTCAGAAAACTCACAAGTTTACCTCTTTAACTGACAAATCGTAGCCGCAATACCCTCCTCAAAGCTAATTGCAGGGATCGGCCCTATCCAACGTTCGTACTTTTCACCACTTAGACGAAGCGGATCCGTAGTCAAATATAACATTTCCACGACTTCTTTCATGACTGGAACGAATAGTCCCATCATAGAAAGGCCGATCCTCCCTAAGGGGAGCACGGATTTGGAAGTACCGCTAGCTCGGCGGGCGATGCGGACAATATCATGGCCAGAAATCGTTCCCCCACCAGGAATGTTCCATTCCTGACCAAAGGCTTGCTCATTCATCGCAAGCTCCACGAGCATTTTAGCCGCGTCTGGTAAATACACGTACTCACGAGGTATATGCATATTCCCAATGAAGAAAGCCATCTTGCCAGCCGCAATGGCTTCTAACGTAGAACCTAGATACGAGGCTTGATTGGCTGTAGGGCCATAATAATCGGGTAGACGGGCGATCAAAGGGCGTGCTTGTTTCCACCTCTTGTCGAAAATCATGTTTTCAAATTCCAGCCTAATCTGTCCTTTTCGCGTTTGAGGTTGCTTCGGGTGCTTTTCCGTAACCAATTCCGCTTGTTTTCTTCCATAGGGGTAGATGCCATCGACCGCGACCACCTTGAGACCCAATCGGTCGGCCGCCTCCATAATTGCCTCTCCCAGCAGGAGCAGCCGCGTAGCCATCTCATGGTAAGGAACATTTGCGCAGTGGAACAATACATCGGCATCTCGAGCCGCGGCTGCCACATCATCTGCTAAGAAGGCATCCCCTACAGCAAGTGTCAGATGTACTGGATTGCCCAACCGAGCAGCGAACTGCTCTAGCCTCGCGAGCGACCGCCCGAAGGCAATGACGGGAATCCCTCTATTCACCAATTCTTCCGTGACAGCAGCACCGGTCCCGCCAGTTGCTCCAATAACAATTGCTTTTTTCATATTAAACATCCCCTTAATTTTAGTTGTAATTGATCAATCACTAACTCATGTTGTCACTATATCAAATAGTTAGTGATTGATCAATAACTAAATAATTCGGCCTTGCAGCCTTTTAACTCTTCATCAACTCTGGCAAGCCCAGTGCCATAGAAATATTGCAAAGCATGCCTCGCGCAAGAAACAGCAGCGTCCTCTCCTCTGAATTCGGAATCGCATTCTTCTGGAAAGCTTCTAGCACAATGCCTCGAATCTCTCTAAAACCAGCCTGCATCGCCTCACGGATCGATTCCTCCTGCATGGTTTGAGCCTGCATCTGGAGCAGCATCTCCGGCTTGTGTGCAGTCAGGATTTCCTCATAAGCTGTGATCAGTTCCTGCTCCAATCCATTCGGTGAAGCAGTGGCAATGACTTGGCAGAAAGATTCTGCAATTCTTGCCCAAGAGGCTTCCAGTGCCGCGAGCATCAACGCCTCTTTGGTTGCAAAAAAGCGGAAAACATACGGCTGTGAAATGCCCGCTCGCTGCGCCACTTGCGCTGTTGTCGTACGATAATAGCCTGTTTCCGCAAAAACCTCAATTGCGGCCGATATAATATCAGTTCGGCGATTGACCGAAATGGTGTCGTCTTTTGCCATGTGAAAAGCTCCCCCTCATATGTAATGAGTGATTAATCAATCATAGAACTAGTGTAACAAGAAACAAACCATAGCGCCACTGCCTATCTCCTTCGCCCTCGTCTGATAGACATCAAAAAGACCATCCTAGGTAGGATGGCCTTACTTTCTGAATATTAACGAAGTCCTCTATTCGTGCTGCTCTTGATCGCTCAAATCCGCTGTCGAGGCAACCTCGCATGCCTGATTGGCTGCTGCTTCAAACTCGGCCTCATTGCTCGATCCCAGCTTGTCACCATACTGATCAAGCCTGCCTGGCTGCCCTGCTGGGCCGTCATTATCCGGCTTATTATTTCTTCCGCTCACATGATCACCTCTTAGCGTTGATGGTTCGATTGCCAGACACTTTGGCCTTGGCATACGCTTTAGTGTGTCTCATTTGGCTCCAAACCATCCTCACTCAGCTCAATCCGCGATTTGTAGCCATTCGGGGTATTCATCCAGATAACCGCATTGACTTAACTCTCGTAACGAATTGCGAATGCTAAGCTCATCCTCACCCGATTGGCTTGTTAATTCCAGCAAGTCATGCAATTGAATATGCGGGTTCTCTTTGCAAAAGATAAGTAACCCTTTGCCGCCCATGAGAGGCGGTCATCTTGGAAATCGCCAACCATCCGGCGGAACAGTTTGTGCGGAAGGATTTTAAGATCGACGAGGTCCTGCAGCGCCTTCATCGTCTGCTTGTCCGTCATTCTCCCAAGAATGGCAATCTCCGATAGCTTAGGGAAATTGGACTCAGAGCCCAAGCTTTTCAGAATAATGTAGACCATTTGAGAACATATATCTAGACCTGGTTGACGGAAAATATCATCCGACAGTGTAAAATTACGTGTACCCTCACTTACTTGTCCGTTAGACATGTCGATGTCCTCCTTTTCATTATGATCGGAGTTCACCCCACCCTTAAATCCTACATAAGCTTGCCAGCATTACGACTAGCTTGCCGAAATATATCTTCTAAACTGAAGTTCTTCTGTCTGTTGGAAACCGGGATATCCACAGATTCCTGGTGTTCCATGGGTGCGGTAAAGAACATATCATCCTCTACGAATGATTCGATAGCTTGATTTGGATCCTCTTCGCCTACCAACGTAGTTAGTGAATGTTCACGAAGGATATGATTTGTCAAAATCTCCATAATGCCCTGACTAAACATGCCTTCAGCTTTCAACTGGTTCATATACGCAATGACCTCTGGCGGTGTTTCTGTCGGAATGTATAGAGTCACATCCTTACCCGGACTCACCAAAACAGTCGATCTCCGTTTCTTCAATCCGCTCCGCTCCCAGCCTCAGTTTCCTTCTGGGTTTCCATGCTTGCCGCTGCTTCACTATTCGTTTGTTTCAAGGCATGCTCCAGCAAAAAGAAAGTACCGCGCACATTGCGGAATTGACTGTACTCTGATTTATCAAATCGGATCGGCAAGCCTAACTCGGCATTTAGTTTCTCGATCCACGGTTGCAGAACGATAGCCCCGCCACCGATAAACCAGAACTCATTGGCATAGCGAACATGTTTCCAAGAGTTACGGGCGTATTTTAACACCTTTTCGGCTAGGATACGCATGTGACGGTTTACGAGGTTCGTCATGTCAAAAGCCACTTTACCCTCAGCGTAAATTTCATACTCCTTGTTGACTAGCATGATCGTCAGTTCCGCGGTGCTTGAGATTAACTCTTCTCCTTGGGCGTTAATTTCATTACGAATGCTTTCCAACGCATCGTTTAGATAGATTTTAGCCCCCGTTGAATGCCGTTGATCCAGATCAAGCCCCGGTCTGAAGAAAGCAATATCCATATCGACACCGCCAACGTCTGCAATCCCGAACCCTTTATGTGACAACTGTGACTTGGTTGTAGCCTCCATGTCATAAACACCTGATACATCATCAATGCTGATATCCGATGGCAGCGTAAACTCCATTTCCACCGATACGCCTTTAAATATCGGTGTCGTAACAAACGTAATGGAATGAACGCCCCCTGTTATCTTTTGTGCAAATTCTTCGCTAAATTTCGTAATTTCTCTTATGGGCAGACCTGTTCCTAAGTGCACCGCAGCTTTAATACGATTCTTACCGCGTTTAATCGCATCCTCATGCTTCGTGGCAATGGCATAAGCCGCAGCCGTTAGGAGCGTAACCATGGTTTCAGGCCGCTGGGCCTTCTTTTGTACCGCTTTATCTCCTACAATCTCATGAACAATTCCTTCATCACCGACAGCCAAGTTTCCAACGTAGACATGACGATATTGCTCCGTATCAATCGCTGGCGATGTGATTTGCACATCTAGGAAATCCAAGGGATCTCCTTGTTCCATCAGTAAAAAGCGCTCCCCAAAAGGTTGTGCGACAACATTAGGGAAAATAAAGCTGTTGTTCAAATCGTCATAGATGCCTTTAATATGACTGCTGCCGTTATCAATGGATAAGTGAATAGTTGTGGTAAGAATATCATGTTTAGCCATGTCTATTTCCTCTCCCAACCTTAATAGATACTATAAATAGATTCGGTTGATAGAGGCGATTTAAGACGGTTACTAGGAATTTTTAACAATTTTGATTTGGGGAAGGAAACAAAGTTTAGCATTTAAAGTTTGCTGTTTAAAGTTCAAAATTTAACGTTTAAACTTTAAACTTTAGTGGTTAAATCTTAGACTTTGAACTTTATGTAAGTGTGATAACAGTCACTCATTTGCCTATCCTGCTGACATTTAAGCTTCACTAAAGGTTGCCGCACTACAATGATTTTATGAACCGGAGAGGAGTGATCATCATTTTCCGCCAGCGAAAAAGAACCAAATTAATCACCATCATAGCTATATGTCTACTTATCATCGCTGCGATTCTTTATTGGCTTGCTAATCGTTATTTATTCGAGCACGTCGAAGTTGTCGTCGCCCCGAATAACGTCGTTACGCAAGATTCGCCCGTGAAACAATCCACGTCACAAGCGCAATCCGATGACTGGAATTATAAGGACGACAACCAGACGATTAGCATTAAACAGGTGCAAACGGGCTCCGGAGCTGATACGATCACTTATTTCGTCGCCGACGTGACGTTCAACAATAGCACGAACCTGCTCACAGCATTTGCTAAAAATGCCTTCGGCACAAACATCATCGAGAATACTTCGACAATTGCTGCGAGCAACAACGCCGTATTCGCGATTAACGGCGACTATTATGGCTTTCGTAACGATGGCGTCATCATCCGAGGCGGTACCGTTTACCGCGATGAACCTGCGCGTGACGGCCTTGCCTTACTCAGCAATGGCACTTTGCAAGCTTATAACGAAGAGGAGATATCTTCACAAGATTTGCTCGCTAAGGAAACAACAAACACCTTTTCCTTCGGCCCTATCCTCGTCAGAGATGGCGAGATAGCCGGAGATTTCTCCGCCGTGCAAATTGATAAAAACTTCGGAAACCGATCGATTCAAGATGCCAATCCGCGCACCGGCATCGGGATGATCTCGCCGAATCACTTTGTGTTTGTCGTGGTCGACGGACGAAAAACCAACTATAGCCGTGGTATGACGTTAACTGAATTCGCGAATCTTTTCCATGAACTCGGCGCTACCGAAGCTTATAATCTCGATGGCGGCGGTTCTTCCACGATGTATTTTATGGGCAGAGTCATTAATAATCCGCTTGGCAAAGGCAACGAACGTGGCGTAAGCGACATTATCTATATTCCTAAATCTTAAGCAAGGAGGACTAATACTATGACCATCCTCATCCCCTCCTACGAGCCGGACGAAAGGTTAATTTCTCTGATCCATCATCTAAAAGAAGTTAGCGACGATTCGATCCTTGTCGTTGACGATGGCAGTGGTGAAGAGTACCGCGGTATTTTTGATTCAGCGAAGCAAGCAGGTTGTACCGTGCTCACGCACAAGATGAACCAAGGGAAAGGCAGCGCATTGAAAACGGGCTTTGATTATGTGAGACAGCAAGGTGGAAGTGATGGCGTTGTCTGCGCCGACAGTGATGGGCAGCATCTGCCGGAAGATATTCTAAGGCTCACGGAAGCTGTTCGCGAGCATCGCAATCATATCGTGCTGGGAAGCCGACAATTCACGGGAAAAGTCCCCCTGCGCAGCCGCATCGGGAATTCGGCAACAAGGATGGTTTACTCTCTGGCGACGGGTAAGCCTATACAAGA
The DNA here is from genome assembly GCF_013141695.1 of Paenibacillus plantarum. Taxonomy (GTDB): domain Bacteria; phylum Bacillota; class Bacilli; order Paenibacillales; family NBRC-103111; genus Paenibacillus_E; species Paenibacillus_E plantarum. The sequence continues at coordinate 1,286 of NZ_WHNY01000066.1, read as the reverse complement.
TACGCAAACTGGCTTGCGGGGCTATTCCTCCGAAATGTTGGATTGGCTATGCCAAATTCCAGGCAATCGTTTCGAATATGAAATGAACATGCTACTCGAGGCTCCCCGTGTTGGATATGACTTGGTTGAGGTGCCGATCGACACCATCTACTTGGACGACAATAAATCTTCTCATTTTCGCCCACTCGCCGATTCTGCTAGAGTTTACTTTCCCTTCCTGAAATTCTGTGCATCTTCAGGATTCTCTGCAATCTTAGATTTCGTCCTACTGCTCTTGCTGCAATGGATGACTTCCAATTTGCTCGTATCCATCATTGGATCGCGACTGTTCAGTTCCATATTCAATTACACTATGAATCGCAAATTTGTTTTTGCCAAAATGAACGGAGCGGCTATCCGCAAATCGTTGCCCCGGTATTTCTCTCTCGTTCTCATTATCATGTTATTGAACTACGGTATTATGTACCTGTTTCATGAAAGCATCGGCATACCGCTCATAGCTGCAAAACTCATAACGGAAGCCTTCTTATTCTCATTCAGCTATTGGGCACAGCGAAAGATCGTATATTAAAAAGGCAAAGAGCCACTTCCTATGGAAGTGGCTTTCCCCTTATCTCTCAAAATGGAACTAATCCGTATGGTGATTTTGATCTACTACTCCTTGAATTTGACCTAGTAGACTCTTCACATCATCACTATTAAAGACTCCATCGCGATTTACATCGATATGCCATTCTGAACGACTAGCGATTGCAGCTATATCTTCGATATTAATCTGATCATCTACTACAACATCTACTGATTTAAACGTAATTATCTGCCTATCTGAGATCGTATTGCTTAATTTATTTAGAGTCCGTAACGCTCCACGCTGAATGTCTACAGCAACTGCTGTTGCATTGCGTTGTATAGGTGAGGAGAGTATGAGTTTAATTGTTCGATAACTCAAATCACTGTAATCATAGTAAGCATCTGAAACTGTAATTTCTTCATCATTCGCACGAATGTGAAAGAGATTCGCTGCCAATGTATAGTTCATATCCAACGGGGACGCCACTTTCACTGTGACTTCATTTCCCGCTCTATTGCTAAAGGCAGACTCAACGAATACGTCTGTTAGCACCGCTTCCTGCTCATGTAGAGCCGTCTCTGCTTGAAGTAACTTATCTACATTGGTCACTAAAGTTCGTTGAGATACTGTGAGATTGTCATAGCTCGCACGTGCTGCTTGTATAGCTGCACTGTCTGATAATTTTACAGCATCCCCATTAGGTAAATTGCCGATA
>NZ_WHNY01000065.1 GCF_013141695.1 Paenibacillus plantarum | reverse complement strand
CCTAAAGAGTCTTTCTGGATTATTTCCAGAAAGACTCTTTTTTTTGTATCTGTAAATAATGCTTTTTTAACCATACTAATCCTACGAGGAGGGATGATGATGAGTTCAACAAGCAGCATGAGATGGATGGGCAGGGTATGTCTTTGTTCGATAGTAACGCTGATGATGAATGGTTGCTCAACGAAAATCGAAGAAGTGAAGGAAGAGGCAAATCCACTTCACTCTTTAAGTCATGTAGGAAGCATGGGGCTCGCGCCTAATCAAGAACCGAAGAAGATGCCGGTCGATGCGGCAACGCCTTCTTTTTCCATGCCTGCTAAACCGATCGTGAAAGGTATTTATGTATCCGCCTGGTCCTCCGTAGGAAGTAAATTCGAGCAATTGATTGAGCTGGTGGAGCATACGGATTTAAACGCGATGGTGATTGATGTTAAGAACGATTCCGGCCAGGTAACCTATCCCTCAACGGTTCCTTTGGTTAATGAAATCGGGGCGAATAGCCACGTCATTATACAAGATATGAAAGCGAAGCTGCAGAGATTGAAGCAGAAGCATATTTATACGATAGCTAGGCTAGTTGTGTTTAAGGATCCATATTTAAGTAAGAAGAAGAGTATGTATGCCATGAAGAACAGAGACGGAAGTGTATGGAAGGACGCGAAGGGAATCGCGTGGGTAGACCCTTTTAAGACAGATGTGTGGGACTACAATATTCAAATCGCTAATGAAGTAGCTAATCTGGGTTTTGATGAAATTCAGTTTGATTATGTGAGATTTCCGGAGAATGGGCAGAAGGTGGACCGCGAGGTACTGTTCGATAACCCGCAGAAGCTAAGTAAGGCGCAGGATATCGCAACTTTTTTGCATAGAGCGAAGGAACAGATCGGCAACAAGGCGTATATTTCAGCAGATGTGTTCGGATTAACGACGTCTTTACCTAATGATATGGGGATTGGACAAGATTGGGCGATGATTAGTAAGGAGGTTCATTTCATTTCGCCAATGCTGTACCCGTCACACTATACCAGCGGTATCTATGGCATCAAAAGCCCTGATTTGCAGCCGTATGCGGTCATTCATCAAGCGGTTAACGACGCCAAATGGAAAAATCATCAGTTAGCACGTTCCAGCAGTCAGGTTGCACAGATCAGGCCTTGGTATCAGGATTTTACGGCAACATGGGTAAAGCCTCATAAAAAGTATGGTGTGATCGATGTAAAGGAGCAGATTAAGGCAGCGAAGGAGCAAGGGATCGAGCAGTTCCTACTCTGGAATCCAAGCAGTACGTACTCCTATCGTTAACGGAATTGACTTATTCGAGGCATGGTGGGAGCTGTCTACTCGTCGTTTTCCTTGACACCAAAAATAGGCTTTTGTTAAGATTGCAATCATACGCAAGAATGAGCTGAAGCTAATGAATCAAGCTTTCTTCAGTTAGAGGGCTTAAGGAGGACATGGAACGCTGTGAGAGAAGATAAGTTTGGCAAGGAAGGTTTAACGTTTGATGATGTTTTGTTAGTGCCGAGGAAGTCCGAAGTGTTCGGTAAGGAGATCGATGTTTCGACGCAACTGGCGCCTGGTGTGAAATTAAATATCCCGTTCATTAGCTCCGCTATGGATACGGTGACGGAGTCCGCGCTAGCGATTGCTATGGCCCGTGAAGGTGGCATCGGAATTATTCATAAGAATATGCCGATCGAGCTGCAAGCTGAACACGTTGATCGTGTTAAAAGGTCAGAGAGTGGCGTTATCACCAACCCTTTCTCCTTGACGCCTGAACATCACGTTTATGATGCAGAAGAGTTGATGGCGAAATACCGTATTTCAGGGGTACCGATTGTCAATGAAAATAATCGTTTAGTTGGTATATTGACGAATCGGGACTTGCGCTTTGTACATGATTACTCCATTAAAATTAAAGAAGTGATGACGCAGGAAGGTCTTGTGACAGCACCAGTTGGCACGACACTTCAGCAAGCAGAAGGCATCCTTCAGAAGCATAAAATTGAGAAGTTGCCTTTGGTAGACGAGAATTTTGGTCTTAAAGGGTTAATTACGATTAAAGATATCGAGAAGGCTATTCAATTCCCTAACTCGGCTAAGGACGCTCAAGGGCGTTTGCTTGTTGGTGCCGCTGTTGGTGTGTCTAAAGACGTGCTGGAGAGAGCCGCAGCGCTTGTTACAGCGGGTATTGATGTCATCGTCGTGGATTCTGCACACGGTCATCATATTAACATCGCAGAGACTGTGAAGAAACTGAGAGCCCAATATCCAGAACTGCCGATCATCGCAGGTAACGTTGCGACAGGTGATGGGACACGTGATTTGATCAAAGCAGGAGCTTCCATGGTGAAAGTGGGAATCGGTCCTGGATCGATCTGTACGACTCGCATTATTGCAGGGATCGGTGTTCCACAAATTACGGCGATTTATGATTGCGCACAAGCAGCGGCCGAGTTTGGTGTTCCGATTATCGCCGATGGTGGGATTAAGTACTCCGGTGACGTAGTTAAAGCGATCGCAGCGGGAGCTAGCGCGGTTATGATCGGTAGTCTATTTGCAGGGACAGAAGAGAGTCCGGGTGAGTCTGAGATTTTCCAAGGTCGCAGATACAAGGTTTACCGCGGAATGGGCTCCTTAGGTGCGATGAAGGAAGGCAGCAAGGATCGGTACTTCCAAGAGAACGAGAGCAAGCTAGTTCCAGAGGGCATTGAGGGACGTGTGGCTTACAAAGGGCCAATGGCGGATACGGTGTATCAACTGGTAGGCGGACTTCGCTCAGGCATGGGGTATTGTGGCGCGCGCAACATTCAAGAACTTATTCATGATACGCAATTTGTTCGTATTACGGGAGCAGGTTTGAAAGAAAGCCATCCGCATGATATTCAAATTACGAAAGAAGCACCAAATTACTCGATGTAGATGAGAGACTTTTAGCTCCGCTAAAGGGTCCCTATATCTTGTTACAATATGGATGAAATTGGAGGCGTGGGAGTTGAAACCACGTTTTCTTTTTTTTGAAAAATAGCGTTTAACTTGATACACAGATAAGAGGCTATATTTCTAGATATATGGGATGCGTTCTGAATGAACGGTGTAGACATTTATTTCGTCTAATGGGGTGTGATACAATATAGCATGTCATATTGTTTTACAAACATTATTTAGGGAGAGTGAAATTGTGAGATTGTTACGTTTTACAAAGAAAAAGGTTGCTTTGGTGTTAGGTATTAGCTTAATTGCTCAATCCTTACTTTTACATATACAGCCAACCTATGCGGCAGATGAGAAAAAGCCAACAGCTTCGCCATCACCAGCAGCGGTAACAACGCCTGCTCCAAATGCAGGGACAACGGCAGCACCTGCACTGAATGAACCTCAAGTATCAGCGAAATCTGCGATTATTATGGAAGCAAGTACAGGAGCTGTCCTGTATCAAATGAATGCAGACGAAGCCTTCCCTCCGGCCAGTATGGCGAAGATGATGACGGAGTATTTGGCGATGGAAAGCATTAAAGAAGGCAAATTTAAATGGGACTCACCAGTGACAGCATCTAAAAATGCGGCAGATGTCATTGGCTCCGGGCAATTAATTGCCGCAAATGAAACGTTGAGCTTTAAAGATATGTTCAATGCGATGTCCATCTACTCCGCGAACGATGCTTCTGTTGCTTTTGCCGAATTGCTTGGTGGAACGGAAGAGAATTTCGCGAAAATGATGAATGACAAAGCGAAACAGCTGGGCATGTCTGCTAATGCTCATTTTATTAGTGCGACAGGACTGTCACGTGCGGATCTCAAGAATCCACCTGCTTCTATCGAAGGTGAGACGAAGATGACGGCGCGTGATGCCGCCATTCTTGCTTATAATATTTTGAAGGATCATAAAGAAATTCTAGAATTCACGAAAATCCCTTCCTTGAAGCTAAGAGCAACAGATAAATCACCTATGATTAACTGGAACTGGATGCTCGAAGGAAATTCAACGAACACGAACTTTAAGAAATATTCGTATGCAGGGTTAGACGGCTTGAAAACCGGCTCTACCGATGATGCTGGCTACTGTTTCACGGGAACGGCAGAACGTAACGGTATGCGTATGATTACGGTAGTTATGGGGACGAAGACGGAACCTGAACGTTTCAATGAAACACGCAAGCTGATGGACTATGCCTTTAATAATTTTGAAATAAAACCGTTCTTGAATGCGAAACAGACGATAGATTCTTTGAAAAGTGTGAACATTAAGAAGGGGGTACAATTGGAAGTACCTCTTGTTACGAAAACAGGTGTAACGTTCGTTGCTAGAAAAGGCGCGAAAGATACGGATTTCCAAGTGACGACAGAGTCTGTTGATGAAAGCAAGCTAGTAGCTCCTATTGCGAAAGGCGACACGCTAGGGAAAGTCAAAGTAAGCTACAATGGGCAAGAAAAAACAGTAGAACTAATTGCAGATGGCGATGTTGAAAAAGGCAGTTGGATCAGGTTGCTGTTCCGCTCCATTAAAAACTTCTTCAGCGATATGTTCAATGGGATCAAGGGCGGCTCTTAGGCCAGAAAATGGGTTGTATATTGCCCCTCCTTCATGTAAAATTGTTGTTTAGAAGTTTATATCGAATCGTGTAGGGAACTACACAGAAATTGCATAGAAGCTATAGGAGGAAATAAAGAATGGAAACTGGAACTTCCCGCGTTAAAACAGGTATGGCCGAAATGCAAAAAGGCGGCGTCATCATGGACGTTATGAACGCCGAGCAAGCTAAAATCGCAGAAGCAGCTGGCGCGTCCGCTGTTATGGCGCTTGAGCGCGTACCCGCTGACATTCGTGCAGCTGGTGGCGTATCCCGCATGGCAGATCCAACAATTGTTGAAGATGTTATGAAAGTTGTATCCATTCCAGTCATGGCGAAAGCAAGAATTGGACACTTCGTTGAAGCGAAAATTCTTGAATCCCTAGGCGTTGACTATATCGATGAGAGTGAAGTACTTACTCCTGCGGATGAAGTATTCCACATCAACAAGCGTGATTTCACAGTGCCTTTCGTATGTGGTTGCCGTGATCTTGGCGAAGCTTTGCGTCGTATCGGTGAAGGTGCATCCATGCTTCGTACAAAGGGTGAGCCAGGAACTGGTAACATTGTAGAAGCTGTTCGCCACATGCGTACAATTCAAGGTCAAATTCGTAAAGTTCAAAGCATGTCTTTGGACGAGTTGATGTTCGAAGCGAAAACACTTGGCGCTCCATACGAGTTGCTTCTGCAAGTTCACCAAACAGGTAAATTGCCTGTTGTTAACTTCGCAGCTGGCGGTGTATCCACACCTGCTGATGCAGCGTTGATGATGCACCTTGGTTCTGATGGTGTATTCGTTGGATCCGGTATTTTCAAATCCGATAACCCAGAGAAATTCGCGAAAGCGATTGTTGAAGCTGTAACTCACTACACTGATTTCAAACTGATTGCTGAAATTTCCAAAAACCTAGGTGCCCCTATGAAGGGAATCGAAATTTCCAAGCTTCAAGCTTCCGAGCGTATGCAGGAGCGCGGCTGGTAATGACGAAGATTGGGGTTCTCGCGCTGCAAGGCGCGGTAGCAGAGCATATATATGGTATTGAAAAAGCGGGAGCCGAAGGTGTCGTTGTTAAACGCACCGAGCAACTCGCTGAGCTAGATGGCATTATTCTCCCGGGCGGAGAGAGCACGACGATTGGTAAGCTTATGCGCACGTATGGCTTCATCGATGCGTTGCGTGAGTTCTCCGCGGCAGGCAAGCCGGTGTTCGGCACCTGCGCGGGGTTGATTGTCATCGCGAAAGAGATCACCGGACAACCGGAAGCTCATCTCGAGCTGATGGACATTACGGTGGCTCGTAACGCGTTCGGTCGTCAACGCGAAAGCTTTGAGACGGACTTGCCGATCAAAGGCATTGACGAGAACGTTCGCGCGGTATTCATTCGGGCCCCACTCATTGAGAAAGTGGGACCGGATGTAGATGTACTGGCCACGTATGACGGCCAGATCGTAGCCGCGCGGCAAGGACATCTCCTTGCGGCGTCGTTTCACCCAGAGCTGACGGATGATTTCCGTCTGCACAGTTATTTCTTAGACATGGTAAAGCAAAGCCAAGCATAACCAATGGTTCAAGCACCCCGAGTTAGCCGGATTGCCGGTTTGGGTGCTTGCTTCCATATATAAACCATTTTGCGCTAACGGAGGAATCTCCTTGTTTGATGTAAAGTTACTTCGAAGTGATTTAGCAGCTGTACAAGCTGCCATGCAAAACCGAGGCAAGCAGATCGAGGAGCTTAATGGTTTCACAGCATTAGATGTGAAGCGCAGAGAGCTTCTGCAAGAAACGGAACAGCTGAAAAACCGTCGTAATACTGTTTCCCAAGAGGTAGCGGGACGCAAAAGAGCCGGTGAAAACGCGGATGAGCTGATTCAAGAAATGAAAGTGGTCGGAGACCGCATTAAAGAGCTTGATGACGAAATCCGTGTCTTGGACGAGTCCTTACAACAAGTTCTTCTCTCCATTCCGAACATGCCGCATGCCAGCGTTCCTGTAGGCCGTACGGAGGAAGAGAACGTAGAAGTACGCCGAATTGGCGACATTCCTACGTTCGATTTCGAAGTGAAGCCGCACTGGGAAGTTGCACAAGACCTAGGCATTCTGGATTTCGAAGCAGCGGCGAAGGTAACGGGTTCCCGTTTCGTGTTCTACAAAGGGCTTGGCGCAAGACTTGAGCGTGCTTTGATCAACTTCATGATGGACTTGCACAGCGATGAGCATGGTTATGAAGAAATGCTGCCGCCTTATATCGTTAACCGCGATAGCTTAACGGGTACAGGCCAACTTCCGAAGTTTGAGGAAGATGTGTTCAAGCTGGAGAATTCGGAATATTTCTTGATTCCGACTGCGGAAGTACCGGTTACGAATTATCATCGTGACGATATTTTAACGAATGAACAGCTGCCGGTTAACTTCGTGGCGTTCAGTGCTTGTTTCCGTTCGGAAGCAGGATCCGCTGGTCGTGATACACGGGGCTTAATCAGACAGCACCAATTCAACAAAATTGAGCTTGTTAAGCTTGTTAAGCCCGAAGACTCCTACGAGGAGTTGGAGAAGCTTACAGGGCATGCTGAGCGTGTCCTACAGCTGTTGAAGCTGCCTTACCGCGTGCTGTCACTCTGCACAGGCGATATTGGCTTCACATCCGCGAAGACGTATGATCTGGAAGTATGGTTGCCTAACAGCGGTGCGTACCGCGAGATTTCCAGCTGCTCGAATTTCGAAGACTTCCAAGCGCGCAGAGCAAACATTCGCTTCCGCCGCGATGCGAAGGCGAAGCCAGAGTTCGTGCATACGCTGAATGGATCAGGCTTAGCTCTGGGTCGAACAGTGGCCGCGATTCTTGAAAATTACCAGCAAGCCGATGGTTCGATCATCGTTCCTGATGTGCTTGTTCCTTACATGAACAACGTAAAAGTCATCACAAAAAAATAGCACTTGCAACGAGTTACGATTATGTGCTACAATGCTTTTTGTCACTGCACAAGGTCGTCTCCCTAATCGGAGACGCCTATCGTGGAGAGGTGGTCGAGTGGTTTAAGGCAGCGGTCTTGAAAACCGCCGAGGTCGCAAGGTCTCCGTGGGTTCGAATCCCACCCTCTCCGTAGCCAAGGTAATACCCAACCAAAAAGTCATGCGATTCTTGAAATCGTGTGGCTTTTTTTGTTTTTCATTTTCATATGGCATCGCGGGACCGACATTTACATAATCTAAATCATATTTTAACAAAAAGTGGGTATTTAGTAGCTGGAGCTTTTCTTATAATGGACGAGATCATCCAATATGAGGAGAGTGAAAACCCTGTGAAGAAGGTTGGAACGAAGGTAGTCTCGGTACTTTTATCCGTGGCAGTCACGATAAGTTCTTTAGCAATAGCCACTCCAGCAAGCGCTGTAGCGATAACACCAGGTACGCCGTACCAGGCGAATGGCACTTACGATGTCACGATACCGCATGTGTTCATTAATCAGGTCTATGGCGGCGGTTTGGTAACAGATACGAAAAATACAGCATCTTCTCATGGATTTATTGAACTTTATAACCCAACTAGCAATGATGTCAGCTTAACTGGCTGGTCGCTACAATATGCGGATCGTGGAACTGATGCCTTAACTGGACCTACTGGGGATTGGCAGAAACTAAACCTTGTTGGCACGATTAAAGCTAAATCTTCATTCCTCATTCGTGGGGAAGCGACGTTAGCATCTGCACCCAAATTGAATCTTACAACAACTTATGATCAATTATGGAACAATCGTTTTATTAATAATAAAGGTTTGAAAGTTGTTTTGATGAGCAATCAGACGAAGCTTGATATAACCAATAAAAATCCATTCTCAAATGCACCTAAACCTACCGGTTATGTTGATATGTTAGGTACAGGAAGTAATGACGGAGATAATGTAGACGTTAAAACGGACATTGATGGCTTTGAACTTGAATATCCGAGAGGATCTTCAGAAGGTACTTCCAAGAAGATATCTGTCCGTCGCAAAGCACTAACAGATACGGATAATAACAAGCAGGATTTCGTGCAGTTCGGGATTGCAGATTCGACGACGCAGGAATTGGCTGTTAAAGGTCCTAAATCCGGCGCATTCGGGCAATGGGACAATAATGTGTCCGTGCTTGGATACTCGAATGAAACATTTCCTATAGCCTATGAGCAAGAAGACTACTCGGTATCGATGAATGTGTATGGAGGGAGGGCTCCATTTACGTTCGCAGCTACAGGATTACCTGCTGGATTAGCGATTAATACAGTCACTGGTGAAGTGTACGGTAAGCCGACGGAAGTCGTTACATCAAACGTATACATCAAAGTGACGGATAGTTTGTTAGCGCAATATGGCCGTAATTTGACGATTAAGGTTGAACCCGCTTCTAACCTATTCAAAGATACGTTGAGCATTACGAAGCTCACTGACTTTCAAGTAGGGATTACGAATAGTAACGGCGGCGTCGCCGAGATTGTTAAATACAATAAAGATAATAATAAGTTCTATCTGGTTAATGGCTCAGGGAATCCACCTAGCTTAGATATCGTTCGTTTAGATCTTGTGCAAGGCCTAGTTAAAGAGAAAACGATTAAAGTAAAAGATTTAGTTGAAAATAACGGCTTCCTATACGGTGACCTGACAAGCGTGGATGTGAATACGACCACCAAGAAAGTATCTGTATCTGTGCAAGAGTTAGATTCCAAAAAAGCTGGTAAAATCGTCGTTCTGGATTATGATGGCAACATAGTGAAAACGTACGATGCAGGTATTCAGCCGGATATGATTAAATCCACAACAGATGGCAGATATATTCTAACTGCGAATGAAGGTGAGCCTCGCACGGCTGGCATAGATCCAGAGGGAAGTATAACCATCGTAGATACGATTATGGATAGCGTGACACAACTAAGATTTGCCGATCCTTCCGTGATCGATAATAAGGTTCATATTCGTGGTGCTTCTAACCCTATACAGATTACGGGTGAAGGCACGAAGCAAGACGCAATTTTTGATCTGGAACCTGAGTATATCGCACTTTCGGAAGATAATAGCAAAGCCTATGTATCCTTCCAAGAAAATAATGCGATTGGAACAATTGATTTAGCAACGAAAGCTGTTATCTCTATAAAAGGACTAGGTTTGAAGGATTTGAATTTGCCGCGGAATTCATTGGATCTAGTGAAAGATAATGCGATCAAGTTTGAAAATGTCCCTTTCTATGGTATGTACATGCCAGACGGGATTGCAAGCCAAACCATCAATGGTATTCCTTATGTCTTCTCTGCTAATGAGGGAGATGTCACTGAGTGGCCAGGTGTGAGACTCAATGGAAGCACGATTGGCGCGATGAAAGGCAGCTTGGCTCCTAATTCACCTGCCGCGCAATTCTTGGCTGGTAAGACGACTTACGACGGCGTAGAAGTAGCTAGTGATATGGGGTCGGATAGTATCTATCTTTACGGAGGCCGTTCCTTCTCAATCTGGCAAGCAAACACAATGGCTCAAGTTTATGATAGTGGAAATGAATTTGAGAAAGTGACTGCACAGCGTGTTCCTAACAATTTCAACACGAGTAATAGTAAAACAGCTTTAGATGATCGCAGCTCGAAGAAAGGGCCAGAGCCCGAAGATGTTAAAGTGGGGAAAGTGGGAAGTAAAACACTTGCTTTCGTGGGACTCGAGCGTGTCGGTGGTATTATGACCTATGACGTATCGGATCCAGTGAATGCGAAGTTCGTGAACTATACGAATTCACGTGTGTTTACACCGAAGGACAATCTGAACACAGATACGGGGCCTGAGGGGATCGATTTCATCCCTGCCGCGATTAGCCCGAATGGGAATCCACTGCTTCTAGTTGCTAATGAGGTGGGAGGAACGGTTGCTGTCTATCAGCTTAATGTACAACGGATTAGCGTGGATAGGTCAGCACTTTCTGTTACCAAGGGAGACGCTGCAAGCAAGCTCACAGCAACAGTGACGACGGCTGCAGGAGATGCTGTTGGCACAGGTACGATTACTTGGAAATCTTCGAATTCAGCGGTTGCAACGGTGAGTGCTGAAGGTCTAGTGTCAGCCGTGGATACGGGTAGCGCGGTAATTACAGCTATAAGCCCTGATGGATATGCGACAGCGGAAGTACCGGTAACGGTGTCTTCTAGTGGCACATCGTCTTCCTCAGGTCCAGGGCCGGTAGGGGGAACACAACCTAGTCAACCAACAACTAACGGAGAGATGACTACAATTACAATGCCAACTGTCAAAGACAGCAAAGGCACTTCAACGGCTAACCTTACGGCTGCACAGGTAACGGATGCATTGAAACAGATGACCGAATCAGCGGGGAAATCATCTATTCTTGAAATTAAAGCTACTGTAGATGCTACTTCGAAAGAAGCGGTCATTAAATTGCCTGCGGAATCACTCGTTAAGGTTGCCGACAGCTCCACTGCAGCAGTTAAGTTAGACTTAGGTATTGGCTCGGTGACATTGGATAAAAATGTGTTGGCTGCCATCACCTCTAATGCGGCGACGGGTGAAGTATCCCTGTCCATCGCTAAAGCGGATCTAACTGCGGTTACCCAACATATGACTGCAAAAGATAGTGATGCGGTTAAAGCAGCTATTGGCGACCGCCCTGTCTTCGATTTCACCATCACAGCCGGTGGAAAAACAGTATCCACCTTCAACGGAGGTTCCGTTGAGGTTCAAATACCGTATAAACCAGCGGCTAATGAAGATACGAATGCCATTATAGCCTTTTACATTGCTGACAATGGCGAGCTCGTCAAAGTCTCGAATAGCTACTACGACGCGGCTACAGGTACGCTAATTTTCAAAGTAAGCCACTTCTCGCAGTATGCGGTTGGTTATTCACCTGTTGCTTTCGGTGATACGTCAGCAACCTTTGCTAAGAGCTATATCACATACCTAGCAGCTCGCAATATTATCAATGGAACCGCTGAAGGCCAGTTCTCTCCAAATGCTCAAATCAATCGTGCCGATTTCACGTTGATGCTGGCTCGTATGGCTGGCGTGAATCTTAGCGCCTACAATTCGTCTATTTTCCGCGATGTGAAGGCGGACAGCTATTATGCCCAGTCTGTCCAATGGGCAGCTAAGAACAGCCTTACAAGCGGTGTAAGCGAGGGTGTATTCGCACCTGCTGCCAACATCTCACGTGAGCAAATGGTCACGATGATCGCGAGGTTCGCTAAGCTTCAGAAGTTTACCTTGCCGCAAGCATTGAGCGCTGCACCTTTTGCAGATGGTGCAGAGATTCCTGCCTTCGCCGTAGACGCGGCGAAAGCGTTGCAGCAGGCTGGTATTATTTCCGGGAAATCGGGAAATACCTTTGCGCCGAAGGATTTCGCTTCGCGTGAAGAAGCCGCGAAGATGCTGGGTATGCTTCTGCAGCAAATCGTAAAATAAATGATAATGCCAATAGCACTTACCCCCCGGCACGAATCTGATTCGTGCTGGGGAGTAGGTGTTTTTTTACATGGATAAAACACGGGCGGCTTCCGCATTTTAATCATGTGGAGGTGTTACCAATGAGCAAATCAGATAAGCCTAGCGTGGATCAAGCTGAACTCGTGAAAGAGTGGATGAACGTCATGCCCACCGTACTGCAACCCTCTGATCAAACAAGGGTATGGGCAGATGAAGGTGATGCAGATGCCATCCGCGTGCACATTATGACGGCGGGACATACCGGCTATTCATTTGATTTTAAAGTGACGTATATGGACGCCAGAGAAGTGAAGGTTGAACTGACTGACGTACAGCAAGGAATCACGCATATCGACGAACGAAGTGATGTTGTACAGTCGCTAATCGATGATTATGTGCGGCATATTCATGAGTGTGCGCAGGCTTTGCAGAAGGTCACCAACGCTTAAGTAAGAAGGAGGACTCCGTGATGTCGAAGCAAAAAAGTACCGATAAGAATTTGCAAAATGTGGCTAAGGATTTGGATGCCAATCCAGTGGGCGCCCATAATGCGCAGCAAATCCAGCAAAAGGTCAATGACCACCGCCATCAAGATGCTCTAAATCACCAAGGAACCAACTCATAAAGGGAGAGGATGAGGAGCTATGTCTAAACCTAAAAACTATTCCGCAGGCGATAATCTCGTTAATAATGGCAATGTAAAAAACCGAAACAACGCGGGTGGCAATCAGGAGCCGTTGTCTGGATCTAAGAAAGTGAAGAACCAGAATCATCACGGCGGCCACGCTGCGGAAGGGCATGGACACGGCGGATAACGGCCAATGAAATTTTTAAAATATCATGATTAAAAAAACGGAAATCGGTCATACTATTATTGTCGGCAAGCAGAGAGGTGTGGTTCCGTTGGAGCAATTAGCGAAAGGGAAACAACCATTGCAAAGAGGACTTTTCTACCTGTTATAATCAGGCTGGAGGGCGATGTGCTAAAGACACTTACCGTGTTTTATACGCAGATTTAACTTAAGTTTTATGTGTAACAAGGTTCAAAGAAATATCATCAATGCCGACAGAAAAAAGAACCCTTAGGGGTTCTTTTTTTCGTTGTATATGGCGGCGTCTGGTTGCTTACGATTCAGTAGTAATCGAATGCCACCTCCAATGAGGAGTACAGCGACAATGAAGGTCTGGCTGAAGTTGTTGATCAAATACATGTAATTCCGCGAAGCGGGTAGGAACTGATACATAAATTGCACAAAGACGTCGCTGAAGATGTAATAGCCGCCGAATACGATGAGAACAGCGCCAATATAGCGTTGGTAGGCTGTCCAATTTTCGACAAGAGGCTTGTCAGTTAAAGTCCCATTTTCATACTTAGAAATGCTCTGTAAGGCATCAAAAAAGCTAAAGAACCATAGAATCGGAATCAAAAAGAAGAAAAGGGACAGCCGCAGCACATCCAACACGTAAATGGAAAAAAGAAACACAGCCATCAACTGGATACCGCGTTTGGTCATCGATAAGTACAGGTGCGCCGCACCTGGGAAAATGGCGATAATCGTAGCAAGGGTTCGATTTTTGCGTCCATGCTCATCGCGTTGGAAATCTTCAAACATACTGCGATCTACGAGCTCATATCCAGCTTGCTTGCGATCCAACTGCTTCAACGCATCGAACATGGTATAAAACCAGAGCACTGGCAACGATAATAGGAAAACGATAAAACCTTGGTTATGCGTCAGAATGGTGATGAAGAACACAAGAATAGCGATTCCGAAGAAAGAGATCATGGCTGTAAGGCCTCTTTGCATTAAACCAAGCCAGAAATGGCCAACGCCTGGAATGAAGGAGAGCATGAGAACTTTAGATCTTTCTTGTCTTTGTGCTAGTTGAACATAATAGGAAGCGGCATCCCCATTCCAAGATGGAACCTCTTGCTCAGATGGATAAGGTCCATAATATGCTGGCATCGCTTGTTGATAGGTTGTTGGAATTGGCATAGGCGCTGGAGCGTTCAATAGATAGATAATCATATCGACCATATTGACGATCCACGTGAGCCCAATAGGAATAAGCAGAAAAGCGAATTTGTCGGCATCATGAGACATAATACCTAAAAAGAGTAAGAAACATAGCCCGAAGAATAGGAAGCCATATAGTAAACCGCGAACAGTACGATTCATATACAGATGACCCACACCAGGGATGAAAGATAGTAGGAATGCAACAAGATTACTTTTGGTAGGCATTAAGGCTCCAGACCTCCTTTTTTGTGTTCATTTTGTAAGGTGTCTAACCATGTTAGTGTTTTATGGATAAGGTGATCTGAAATCGGTACTTGAGCTTCAAGTGAGGCAGGCGCTTCCAGAGGAGGAGAGGGCTTGAAGGCACCAAACGTTCCTAATTCCTGTGATATGCCATGGAAAAAGCCAGTCGCCACAAGCACAAGCGTCGCGGCAGCCGCAATCCCATAGTGGAACATCGTTGAGCGATGCCAGGCAGGCTTTATTCCTACCGTTCGGGCTATGATGCCATTCACATAAGCTGTTGTTTGTTCACCGTCCATGTCTGGTATAGCAATTACTTGCTCCACACACTGCATATAGTTGGCTAGACATTCATCACATTGATAGAGATGACTTTCCATCTCATCTTGTTCTTGTAACGGCAGGCGCTCCTCCACATACTGCAACCACGCTTGCTGGTTAAAATGACGATCCTTCATCGAAACTCCTCCTCCTTCCAGTGATTTCGCAGCCACATCTTGGCTCTGTATAACTTTGACTCGACCGTTTTGATTGTAATGCCTTGAGCATCGGCAATATCTTGATACGATTGATGATGAATATAATAGGCCAATAACACATCTTGGTAATTTGCTGGGATCTGATGGAGCTTGTGACGAACGAATTCCGTCGTTTCTCTGATCAACACTTCCTGCTCCACGCTCTGCTCTGGAGGCGCTGGTCCTGCTGAAGACAGTGCCTCCTCGAATTCGGCGACGCTGTCCTCTTTGCGCCGGCTGGTGGCGCGCTTGAAATCAATAGCCCGGTTCACTGCGATGCGCGTCATCCAGGTTTTCAGGCCTTTCTTTTCATACCGAGGGAGGGAGAAGTAAATGCGGGTCCAAACCTCTTGGGACAAGTCTTCGGCGTCCTTCTGATGACGAACAATCGCAGTGATCGTCTGCAAAATATACGGACGGTACCTTGCAATTAACTCACGGAAGGCCGCTTCATCGCCTTTTAGAATACGATCAATTAGTAAGTGCTCCTCAATATGCTTCTCCTCCTCTCCGCATGAATAGACGAGGCCAACCCATCTTACCCCTGCACCTTTATGAAAAAAAGAGCGAATCGTGAGATTCACTCTTTACAATCATTGCGCCATTGTAGATTTGTTTGTCCCCAGAGGTTGTTTCTTAGCGGAGCTCTGAACGAACAGATATGCGAGTAGTGCACTGCCGGCACCGAGGATACCGAGTATAATAAAGCCCTCATTGAGCGAGAAATAGTCACCGATGATGCCCATAAGGACAGGCCCTACGAACATACCGAGTCCATAAATCGCCTGGAAAAAGCCCATCGCTGTCGCCCGCTTATCCGCAGGCATATGCTTAATGCTCATCCCCATGAGCAGGGTAAACGAAAGTCCGCGACCAAAGCCAGCAAATGCCTGTGTAATCATGAGCAGCCAGAGATGATGGGTGAATGGCACCGTAAAGGTGAAGATCCCCATAAGAAGGAAGCCGGCAACAACCATGCGTTTCTCGCCATATTTCATCGCCCAACGCCTTCCACCGAATAAAGAGGCTAGTGCAACAGGCACGTTCGCGAATAAAGAAAGCAAGGAGAGCGAGAATTTATCTGCGCCAAGCTGCATCGCATAAACCGGTGTGAAGCCGAACACCGTAGCAAATATCAGCACCTGAGATAGGATAGCGAGCAGAGAAACAAAGAGAAGTGTGCGATCCGTCGCCACGTTTCCGATTCCGCGCATGGTGATTTTGGGCGCGTCTTTCTCTACTTTTTCGATGAGGAAGAAAGAACCGACCATGCCTAACAGACCAAGCACTGCACCGAGAATGAACACGGATTCCCAACCCAGCTTGTCTGCTGCCCAGCCTGCACTAAGTATGCCCAGAACCTGACCGAGTGAGTTGAAAAAGGAGATCGTACCGATCGCCTTCGTAGACTCTTCATGCTTGTAATAGCTCGTGAATAGTACTGTAAAATCAACCCAAGTCGCTGCGGCTGCCCCTGCAAGTGCCCGGAGGATCAAGATCCACGTAAAATCGTGCGTGAACCAAAGACCAAGTCCCGTAATTGCAGTGAAGAGAAGACCGAAGGTGATGAACAGTCTTCTTTTATGAAAACGATCCGACATAATGCCTACGGGTATGCGGAGCAGCATCTGCGAGATGCCGTACATACCGACAATCCAGCCGGCCAATTGATGACTTCCCCCGAGGAATTCCACGTAAGGCGCCATGATTGGAACGCTGGTGTACATCGACATCCAGAACAGCATCGTGACCGCACAGAACAGCGGGATGCGATAAGATGAAATAGCGCGAGTTGTCATCGGAGTGAGGACTCCTTTCGAATATGAAGCGATAGTGGCAATAACAAAGAAAGGGATTGTCAACCTGAGTTGAAATCCCCTTTTAGAATATTATATAGGTCAATTGTGACTATTGGCAATGTAATCATATTTCGAAATACTGGTGTAACGAAAAAGGGAAATATGATTTAGTGTCGAAATACGTCTCATTTGGGAGATATTTCAAATGTAAAATGTTAATTTCTAATTCTAAATCTCTGCATAAGCGCCTGTGCCAATCTGAGAGTGCGGGATCGTTAGCAGATAATAGAATTAGCGCTAGGATTAAACATAAAGTGCTTACCTATAGAAAGGATATAACTATGAAGATTACAAGCATTAATTTGCCACCTAGCAAGGGACTTTCATCTATCAAGATGTCAAGGTTGGGGGACGTTGTTTTAATTGCTGGAAGAAATGGTTCTGGTAAGTCAAGGTTACTTGCCCATTTAAGTGAGATTGCGAGGAGCAAACCTTATCAACCGGAATTAACTAATTTACTGGCTAATTTAAGAGATATCCAAACTGGTGTAGATACTAATCCCAATCATCCGAATATAGTAAACTGGAAGAATGAGATTAATAATCTGAATGACAGATTAAGGTATCTACAATATGTCAATGTCTCCGATGACTCAAAACCGGTTCAAATAGTTAATTTTGTCCCTAAAGATCTAAACCTAATAGACTGCAATGATTTCACAAAGAATCAATTAAATGATGCTGCAGATTCATTAAAATCACCAGGTACATATTCATTAAGTCGTGGGACATTTTCTAGTATTCAATCAATTCAGGATCGTTGGTGGAATGCCATACATCCAAGTTCTTCAATTACATCTGAAGAAAGAGATGAGATAATTTGTGAGTATGGACGTTTAAAAGAAATAATTTTTAATATCCTAGGTACCGAGCTTTCACGAGATTCTAATGGAAATGCTACTTTATTTAATTTTCCTCTAGGTAGAGCAGAATTGTCAGATGGTCAAAAAGTATTACTACAATTATGTGCTGCGATCCACTCTCAAAAGGTTGCAATAAGTGAAGTTATAATTATGATGGATGAACCTGAGAACCATCTTCATCCTTCTGCACTCATTGATGTTATTAAACAAATACAAGCAAGTGTAACTGAGGGACAGATCTGGATTGCTACGCATTCAATACCTTTACTTTCGGCATTTGACCCGTCATTAATTTGGTATATGTATGAAGGTAGTATTTCATATGCTGGTAGAAGTCCTGAAAAGGTCTTACGTGGATTACTTGGTGATGTTGAACAAATCAGTAAACTCTCATCATTTTTAACCTTACCAGCCCAGTTTGCCAGTAATCAATTTGCATTTGAATGTCTCTTATCTCCCCAAGTATTGATGACGCCAAATAATGATGTTCAAACTACGCAGATCAAGGCCACATTAAAACAGTTATTAGAAACGGGAAGTGACCTTACAATTCTGGACTATGGAGCTGGGAAAGGGAGGTTACTTGATAATATTTATTTTAGTGAAGACATTAACGAACGTGATCAAATCTCAACATGGTTAAACTACGTTGCCTTTGATGTTTCACAGGACGATGAATCATACTGTAGATCAACAATTGAGCGTGTGTATGAAGATTCACTTCAAAGATATTATAACAATGCAACTGAGGTAAGAGCCGATCACGGTGATAATACTTTTGATGTTGTAGTGATGTGTAATGTCCTACACGAAATTCATCCAAGTGCCTGGTTAAGCGTATTAGGGGGAACAGGCTTGATTCACCATTTGCTAAAGGATAACGGCTATTTGTTAATAGTAGAGGATTGCCAGTTACCTGTAGGAGAGAAGGCACACAAACATGGATTCTTGGTTCTTCAACGCCTTCAAGTCATGAAATTATTTGATATTCACCCAGGGGATGTTGATTTTACTTATTCAGATGCAAGGAATGATCGACGTCTTTTAGCATATAGAATTCCTAAACGTGCTCTTACAAATGTTAGTATTCATTCACGTAGAGAGGCTTTGGATACTTTAGCCGATGCTGCAAAAGATGAGATATTAAGGCTAAGAGATAGTGAAGCGTGCTATAAGAACGGTCTTTTACATGGGTTTTGGGTTCAACAGTTTGCGAATGCTCAACTTGCATTAAATGAGTTGGGATGATATTTATTTTTATTTTCTATTTGACGATCCTGAAAATTGGGGTCGTTTTTTTGATTTTACATGTTATTTTTATTTCAAAGGAAAAACAAAAAAACCTTGATATATCAAGGTTTTAGGTCAACTATACGCGCCCGATACGATTCGAACGTACGACCTACAGTTTAGGAAACTGTTGCTCTATCCTGCTGAGCTACGGGCGCATAGTAAGGTTTATGATAGCATGAAGCCGTTCGTGGCGCAATCTCTTGGGTTGTAACATTTGTTCGCGGCTAAAGTCAGTCGTTTGCGTGTCGCTGTTGCTTGTGTTATATAGAGCGCTCCTCTCAAAATGGGTGCAAAAAGCCGCCTATTCTCTGGCGGCAAGTAGATTGATTATTTATTATGATTATAAGATTGAAAAATCCAAGCGGACAAGGTATATAAATAGAATAGTAGGAGACAGAAACGACACGGTACTGGTTGTTAGCATTTCTTCATTGGAGGTTTTGAATCAACTTTTGAACTGTATCTAATTCGACTTGAACTCTATGAAAGAGCTGATAGAGCGTATCAATATAAATAGTATGTAGAGCGAAATAAATGAAAAAATGAATAATGATGGCAACTACTATTGTTAAACCTTTTACTATTGGGGCGAAGTCGGGAGAATCATTGAATAATTCATTAAGTCTATAGAACCCCCAATCGAACATTTTTATTGCAGTATATGCAGTTGCTGCTAAGCTTACGGCCCTAAGTAAAAATTGCTCCATATTATTTAAATCGAGTCCATGATTGAGATAATGAGTTAAATATAGAAAGTCTATGACAGTCAATAATTCCCCTAATAAAGGAATGTTACTAGCGACACTGTTTCCTAGTAATCCGATGCTTATAAATTGTAATAAAACTGCAATTCCAACTGCTCCAATGAAGTATAAAAGATAGTTCTTATTATTCGTACTCATAGTAATTCCCCCTTGTAATCTTTATATTAAATATAGAATATAATCTTAGTATTGAATATGTGCGTTATCTATTTGCAAACAACCATTCAACAGACTGCAAACAAAGTTCGTCCACACCCCCAGCCCCGTCCACAGAGCATCCATGTGCAGGACTTGCGTACCCCTTCCTGTTGGCGTTGGCAAGTTGCCTTGGAGCACATTGCATCCACTTGGTTGGACTTGCCCCGGCTCAACTGGCATGTTGTTCTGAGCCGCGTCGCTTACGGTTTTCTAATATAAATAGCCCTCCCGAGCTTAGTGGGAGGGCTTTGTTGTGTATATACTTCATGACGCATTCCGAGACATTTTCGCCGCGTCGCTCTCAATCCCCATTTTTCTGTTCCAGAGGTATTCTGGAATAGGGGTTCGTGGGTGGATAGTGAGTTTAGGAAACTGTTGCTCTATCCTGCTGAGCTACGGGCGCATAGTAAGATTTATGATAGCATGAAGCCTTTTTTAAGGCGCAATCTTTTGGTCGGTGATATTTCTTTGTGGCGAGGTTCGCATTATTTCTTGTGCAATACAGCCGACGAAATTCGACTTTTTTATTATTACTATATACATCTCTCAAATTCATAGGCTAAAATGACTATAAGGAAAATTTTTACTTGGGATTTAATTACAATAAAATGTTAGGAGAGGTATCTATGTGGGATTGGCTAAGAAATATTTTCTCATCGAGTCAGGAAAGCGAGCATGCTGCTGGACTTGAGCAAGTCACGACAGCGATGAATCAGAATGCCGCGAATTTCGAATCTCTTGGCGAACAGTTGGACACGCTTGGTGATGACCTCATCGACGCTGGTGAGGAACTGGAAGTGCAAGCAGAAGAACTTCAGCTACAAGCAGAGCTGTTGGCACAACAAGCGGATGCACTTGGAGATCAAGCGGAAGCACTTGGTGGGGACATAGAAGAAGATTATGAGGAAGAAGATTAATCCTATTGCATCGAGTAGATAGGGGCGGCTTGCCCCAGACCTCTCAGACTGCTGTATGCGCGCGAAACCAGACTTAATAGCCATTGATCTCTGCATATAAGGAGAGATCGAGGGCATTTTTTATCTATGGGATAGGTCAAGATATTCCGTATAATCCAGATAATTTGAAGGAATAGAGAGATGTTAAGTTTGGAATTGGAATCACTCATATAGAAAGTAGGTACCCTATGGAGCAACGACCCATCATTCCATTTTCCAGATCAAAAGCTGAAACCATTCTTGATGTCATTTCCTTGCTCGTAATCGTAAGCATGATCGCCTATGTCGCCTACGAATGGCGCAATTTACCTGATCGAATTCCGATGCATTTTAACGGTAAAGGGGAGATCGATGGGTGGGGGAACAAAATGAGCCTAATAGCCTTACCACTCATAGGCATTATCGTCTACGTTGGCTTGACCCTGTTAAGCAAGGTCCCTCACGTATATAACTACCCGACTCCTATTACAGCTCAGAATGCCAGAGGGCAATACCAGAATGCGCGTTTATTTATGAATAGTTTAAAAGCAGTGATTGTCATTTTGTTTGGATTCATTGAATGGTCTGTTATCCAAAGTGCAAGGGTGGGCAACGGCGAACTGAATGGGTGGGTGTTAGGATTTATCCTATTGATGCTGTTTGGCACGATCATCTTCTTCATCATTCGTTCCATCCAATTAAAGTAAGGGAGGCAGGCCACAATGACGATTTATGTTGGTTTTCTGCGCGGGATTAATGTAGGAGGCAAAAATAAGATCAAAATGGCCGACTTGAAAAAGACGTTAGAGGCCTTGGAATTAGTGCATGTACAAACTTATTTGCAAAGCGGCAATGTGCTATTCCAATCAGAGGAGTCAGGAGAAACACTTCGTCCGCGTATTGAAAAAGCAATCAGCGATGCGGTAGGTGTAGCTCTTACCGTTATTTTGCGTACTGCAGCGGAGCTAGCTGAACTTGTAAGGAATTGCCCCTATGACGCAGAAGCTTTGTCCGAAGGGGAGAGCATTCAAATTTCCGTGCTAACAGAAGAAGCCCCGCAGACATTCACCGACATCTTATCCAAGGGACAGAGTGAAGTAGATGAATTTCAGATACGGGGCTGCACCATATATTTTCTGTTTCGGCAAAGCGTGTTGGATTCGAAGCTGGCAAGTAACATTCAGAAGCTTGGCAATCAAACGACGGCGCGGAATTGGAATACGATGAGTAAGCTCTTAGAGTTAGCCGAGGCTTAAGCCTTGCCCCTTAATTTCCGGAAAAACTGCGTTAACATCGTGGAACACTCCTCTTGCAAAACACCGCTAACCACATCGACCCGGTGATTGAACCGGTCTTCCTGCAGCAAGTTCATTAATGTTCCTGCACAGCCGGCCTTCGGATCCACCGTACCATAAATAACTTGAGGTACACGCGCTTGCACAATCGCTCCCGCGCACATTGGACATGGCTCCAATGTCACATAGAGCTGGCAGTCGAGAAGGCGCCAAGCCTGCAAATGTTCGCTCGCTTGTTTAATGGCAATCATCTCTGCATGCGCAAGAGGATCAAGGGTTGTTTCACGTAAATTGTAGCCGCGGCCAATGATTTGACCTTGATGGACGACGACCGCGCCGATCGGAACTTCGCGGATGGCTTCGGCTTTCAGCGCCTCACCGATCGCTTTTCTCATCCAAGGGATATGTTGATCCACAGGGGGACACCTCGCAATAATAGTTTATCCACATGTGTATAAAAATCCGAACAAATATTCGTTGTTAACAAGCTGTGGATAACAATGTGGATAACTTATAAACCTGTGGATATTCAATTTCCACTACACATTCATACAATAAAAATAGGGTCCATGCAAGGATTTTAGTTGAAAGAAGTGCATGAGCTACGTATAATGGTGAGTACAGTGGGTCTTTTAGACCAGTTTGGACGAAAGATAGATCATTTAGACCAGTAACGATATATTACATAAATGAATAGCAGGGTTCGACAATGGCAAACTTGCTGAAAGGCAAGGACGCAAAGCTGAGGGTCTACGGTTCTTATGAACTACGGCAGCCTGGTTACCGAAAATCGATGCTTTTAATGATTGCGGTGATAGGCTGTCCCTGTGTGGGGCAGTCTATTTTGTGCGGAAAAATGCTATGAAATCCATCATTAGGGAGGGTGAAGATGAGCATGGCGATGAAGCAGGATACTTTGAAGCGATATGGGAGTAAAGAAGGATATGATGCGGAGGTATTAATGCATTGCCGAGCTGTAGTGGCGAAAGATGATTTCGTGTCAACAGGTATTCTTACCTATGCACAAGGAGACATCATGGAGATTGAGCTGCCGGAATACGACGTATTTCAGCTTGGTGATAAGACGAAAATGACGTTATACACGAAATCGGGTCTATTCGTTTTTCATTCGACAGTCGTAGCTAGAGAGCCTGGTTCACTGATCGTGATCAATCCACCTGAGAATCGGAAGAAGTTTTCGGAGAAACGGGAGTTCCCGCGGGTCGATGTGAAGAATGTAGGATATATTGCAGGATTTCAAAATGTTACCCAAAAAGAGCAGCATCACTTGGAAAATCCAATTGAATTTTCGATAAAAAACATGTCTATGAACGGAATTGGTTTTATTATTAATGATAATTCAATGATTGATGGTATTCTTCATAAGAAATGTAGGTTGCAAGTTGAGCTGGATTTGGGTTTTGAGATGCTGTGCAGGTTGGAAATTATAAGGAAAGAAAAGCAGGAAGACGGCTACTATTACGGAGCCAGTTTCGAGAGCGTTCCTGCTGAGCAAAGCAATACATTACGGGGGTTTATTCTTCGTAATCAGATTGAAACTTACTTCGAACAGAAGCGGGATGAAGAGTTCAAAAAAGCAATGGAAAAAAAGTCTGCAGCCAATCAATAGCTTGCAGGCTTTTTTTTGCCCGCTAAGTACTATATAATAAGAAGGATGATTTTCGAAAATTAAGGAGTTGTAACGACAATGGCTTTGAAAGCAGGTATCGTCGGTCTACCGAACGTAGGAAAATCGACATTGTTTAATGCAATTACACAGGCGGGGGCAGAATCTGCGAATTATCCGTTCTGTACGATCGATCCGAATGTTGGGGTAGTAGAAGTACCAGACGAGAGATTGCAGAAGCTGGTGGAAATCGTTGTGCCTAAGAGCATCGTGCCGACGGCTTTCGAATTCGTTGACATTGCGGGTTTGGTTAAGGGTGCGAGCAAAGGCGAGGGCCTTGGAAATAAATTTCTAGCACACATCCGTGAAGTTGATGCGATTGTGCATGTTGTCCGTTGTTTTGAGGATGATAATATTACTCACGTTTCTGGGAAAGTCGATCCGATTGGTGACATCGAGACGATTAATCTTGAATTGATTTTGGCAGACATTGAGTCGGTTGATAAAAAGATCGAGCGTTCACGCAAAAACCTCAAGGGCGGCGACAAGAAAGTGGTTGCTGAAGTTGAGTGTTTGGAACGTATCAAAGAAGCCTTATATAATGATATGCCAGCACGCAGCTTGGATTTGACAGAAGATGAGCGCCTCCTGGTTCGCGATCTACATTTGCTAACAATGAAGCCAGTGCTCTACGCGGCAAACGTGAGTGAGGATGAAGTTTCAACAGCGGATGAGAATGCATATGTTAAAATTGTGAAGGAATTCGCAGAGAAAGAAAACAACGAGGTCGTTTCCATTAGCGCGAAGGTTGAATCCGAAATTGCTGAGCTGGAAGACGAAGAAAAAGCAATGTTCCTGGAAGAGTTGGGACTTCAAGAGTCCGGCTTGAATAGATTGATTAAAGCTGCTTATCGCAAACTCGGCTTGTACACGTATTTCACAGCTGGGGTTCAAGAAGTTAGAGCATGGACGATTCGTAAAGGAACGAAAGCTCCGCAAGCAGCTGGCGTCATTCATACGGATTTCGAGCGTGGATTTATTCGTGCAGAAGTTGTTTCTTATAACGATTTGGCTGCTGCAGGGTCCATGGCGGGTGCGAAGGAAAAAGGGCAAGTTCGTCTTGAAGGTAAAGAGTACGTGGTGAATGACGGCGACGTTATGCATTTCCGTTTCAACGTTTAATTGATGATAAAAATAAGAAAGGAGTGATCCCCTATGTTGGATCGACTTCAGTCCATTGTGGACCGCTACGACAAACTAAGCGAGTTATTGTGTGACCCGGATGTAACGAGTGATACGAAGAAACTAAGAGAGTATTCCAAAGAGCAATCAGATCTTCAGGAAGCTTACGATGCTTATAATGAATATAAGAGCGTGAGCGAGCAACTTGCTGATGCGAAAGTGATGCAGAACGAGAAGCTGGATGATGAGATGCGCGAAATGGTTAAAATGGAGATCGACGAGCTTAGCGAGCAATCCGCTAAACTTGAAGAGCATCTTCGCATCTTGATGATGCCGAAGGACCCGAATGACGACAAGAATGTGATCGTGGAAATTCGCGGCGCGGCAGGCGGCGATGAAGCTGCGCTGTTCGCAGGCGATCTCTACCGGATGTATACGCGTTATGCGGATGCGCAAGGTTGGAGAACGGAGATTTTGGATGCATCCGTGAATGATTTGGGCGGATTTAAAGAAATTATTTTCATGATTACGGGTAAAGGTGCTTATAGCAAGCTCAAGTTTGAGAGCGGTGCGCACCGTGTTCAACGTATTCCTGTAACGGAATCCGGTGGACGGATCCACACCTCCACGTCAACGGTTGTTGTTATGCCGGAGGCAGAAGATGTGGAAATCGTGATCCACGATGCGGATATTCGCGTAGACACATTCTGTTCCAGTGGAGCAGGTGGTCAATCCGTTAATACAACGAAATCCGCTGTACGTGTAACCCACGTACCAACGGGTATCGTCGCAACGTGTCAGGATGGTAAATCGCAGAACTCCAATAAAGAGTCAGCGCTTCGCGTACTTCGTACGCGGATTTCAGATAAATTGCGTGAAGAAGAAGAAGCGAAATATGCCGGCGAGCGTAAAAGCAAAGTCGGAACGGGCGACCGTTCAGAGCGTATTCGTACGTATAACTTCCCGCAAAGCCGGATTACTGACCACCGTATCGGCTTGACGCTTCACCGTCTAGAGACAGTTCTTAACGGCGATATGGCGGAAATTGTGTCAGCGTTAACGATTGCTGCACAATCCGATGCCTTAGAGGCGATGTAATGACGACTGCAAACATGAGTGTGAGAGAAGCCTTTGTGAAGGCTTCTTCTTTTTTAGCGGAGCAAGGCGTCGCAGAGGCTTCGTCTTGCACGGAGTTATTGCTGCAGCACCTCTTAGGAGGCTGCACACGGACCGAACTGCTGTTCCGCTGGTGGCAGGAACAGATGCCGGCAGAGCTGGTCGCCACGTGGGACCAGCTCGTTGCCAGGAAGGCCGCGGGTGAACCGGTGCAATACATCACCGGTGAGCAGGATTTCTTCGGCCTTCCCTTTGAAGTCGGGCCGGCCGTGCTAATCCCGCGGCCGGAGACCGAGCTGCTCGTGGAAGCGATGCTCCACGAGGGCTCGCGTCTGTTCCCACAAGGCGCTCCGCTCCTTGCGGATGTGGGTACCGGGAGTGGCATCATCCCGGTGACGATCGCGCACGCGCGCCCTTCGTGGCGCGTGGCGGCCAGCGACATCTCCGCGGCAGCGCTGGAGATGGCTCGCAAGAACGCGCAGCGCCACGGGGTGGCTGCGCGGATAACCTGGCTCGAGGGCGACCTCCTCGAGCCTTATATTGAGCGCGGGCTCGCGCCGGATATGGTGGTGTCGAACCCACCATACATTCCGGACGGCGACCTGCCGGCGCTGATGCCCGAGGTGCGGCTATTCGAGCCGCACACAGCGCTGTTCGGCGGTGTCGAGGGACTCGACCTGTACCGCCGAATGGTCTCGCAGCTGCACCGGCTGCCACGAATCCCGACTGTGGTCGGGTTCGAGGTGGGCATCGGGCAGGCAGAGGCGGTTGCGGCGTTGCTGCGCGCCGCCGCTAGCTGGACGGAGATCCGCTTCGTGCAGGATCTCCAGGGGATCGATCGCCATGTGATCGCGATCCGCTCCATGGAGTAGCCGATTTCCTTCTAGGATCGGCTGCTTGCTCTACGCCTTTTTCCCTTGGCTGACTAACTCTATCATTTTGCATAAAATAATAGATTCATAGGTTTAGCCCCACCCACTATTGTCCATACTGGCTAGTAGAAGACGGGAACGGGAAAGGGGCTACTCGCCATGGTTAAGAGAACGGAGCGCCACTCAGTTAAGAGCTTATCATTCATTGTTTTTGCACTTATACTTATGATTATGTGTTGGGAATCCAATCGTACGAATGCGGCGGTTATTTCGCCTACAATACCAGAAGAATCGATTCGTTTGCGTATTCTAGCAAATTCGGATTCTGCGCAAGACCAAGCTTTGAAACGCGAGATTCGCGATGCAATTATTGCTCGTATGGCAGATTGGGTTGCCCAACCCCATTCCTTGGACGAGGCTAGAGCGGTTGTGAATGCGCATTTGCCTGAATTCGATCAACTCGTTGGCGAGATGATTGCGTCCCGCGGCTACAACTACCCACATACAGTGGAGCTAGGTGTTGTCCCTTTTCCAACCAAAATGTACGGTAATGACGTCTACCCAGCTGGGGATTATGAAGCTTTGCGCGTTGTGATTGGTTCTGGTGAAGGACAAAATTGGTGGTGCGTCTTATTTCCACCTTTATGCTTTGTAGATTCCGTATCGGGTGAAGCGGTTGCTTCGGCAGCAGTAGTGGTGGCCAAAACGACGGATGAGAACGGCAAGGAAAAGCAGCCAGTTAAAGAAGACAAGACGGCTAAAACAAGCAAGGATAAACCTGCTTCCACAGAGAAAGTTGTAAAGAAAGATGCTAAAGCTGAGGTCGTAGCAGCATCAGTTTCAACTTCCACGACCGAAGAGCCGGCTCAGCCGAAAGTGAAATTTTTCATTTGGGAAATGTTTAAGGCGATCTTTTCGTGGTTTAGCTAATTTTATTTCATACAAGTAAGGATGAGAGTGATAGTGACAACCTATTGGAACGTGAATCAAGGCGAACAGAGAGCGTCAGCCCAGGATATAGCAGAGGCAGCGAGTCTCTTGCGACAAGGGGATACCGTCGCTTTTCCGACTGAAACGGTTTACGGACTTGGTGCCGATGCGACGAATACCGAAGCGGTTTTACAGATTTTTGCCGCAAAAGGGAGGCCCTCCGACAATCCTCTAATCGTACATATCGCTGATGTGACGCAGCTCTCAGGCCTTGTTCAGTCAGATAGTCTCACAGCTTATCATCAGGTGCTTATGAAGGCTTTCTGGCCCGGACCATTAACCATTGTGCTACCTGTTCGCGCAGGTAGCCTTTCGCCGTTCGTTACAGCTGGACTGCAAACGGTCGGTATCCGTATACCTGATCATCCGGTGGCCCTACAGTTGCTGCGAGAAGCGGGACTTCCGATCGCGGCGCCGAGCGCGAATAGCTCGGGTAGACCGAGCCCTACGCTGGCCTCGCATGTGCGTGATGATTTGGATGGAAAGATTGGCGGGATTGTAGACGGCGGTGCAACGGGTGTCGGTGTAGAATCAACAGTTATTCAACTTGTAGATGGTGAGTTATACGTGTTGCGGCCAGGTGGTGTGACTGCGGAGCAGCTCCAGGAGGTTTTGCCAGACATGCATATTCATGTGGCTGAACCGACAGAGGTTGAAGCTGCGGATACGCCTAGGGCACCAGGTATGAAGTACACGCACTATGCGCCGAAAGGCTATATGCACATTGTTCAAGGGGACGACGAGTTGGAAGTCATAGCGTGGATTCAACGCGATATCGATGCCGCAAAGTCACGGGGAGAGTCGACGGGCATTCTCACTTTCGAAGAAAGAGTAGGCGGATACCGAGCGGATCTCGTTGTCGCCTGCGGCTCCTTATCACAGCCAGAAACGATAGCTCGAGACCTTTATGCCGCTCTGCGGACTTTTGATCATAAAGGCATTAGCTATATTGTTGCAGAAGGTGTTCCAGATGCAGGGATTGGCAGCGCCATTATGAATCGACTGCTCAAAGCAGCAGGCCACGAGCGGGTCATCCTCTAAATTAGCATGATTCCCAGTTTGTCCGCATATCTTGAGAAAGAATCGTGGACAAGGGGGATCGTGCTATGCTCGCATCTGGGGTACAAGTTGGGCAACTCATGACAATTGGAATAATGGCGATTGCTTTGGGCCTAGATGCTTTTTCTTTGGGAATTGGCATAGGGATGAAGGGCATTCGTTTGATGGATATTTTGAAAATAAGCATTGTCATCGGCCTCTTTCACGTGCTTATGCCTTTGATGGGGATGTTTATGGGGCAGTATGTCTCTCTCCTTCTGGGGAATGTCGCTACGGCGGCAGGGGGATGTTTACTTATTTTGCTTGGTGCACATATGGTATATAGCTCGATACGCGGGGAAGAGGCTTCGGCCTTTGATCATCGAACGTTATGGGGGCTTATTATTTTTGCCCTCAGTGTGAGTATAGACTCCTTCTCAGTGGGCGTTTCTCTTGGGATGTTTGCCACGGACATTGTGCTGACAGTACTGATCTTCGGTCTATTTGGCGGCTTGCTCTCGATAGCGGGATTATTGCTAGGCAGACGAGTTAGCGGTTGGGTCGGGGAATATGGTGAGGCATTCGGTGGGCTTATTCTATTAGGGTTTGGGATCAAGTTTTTACTATGATACAATACGGGTAAGTACGAACGGTAATATAGCCGTTTATTCCAGGGAGGATTTCATGTTGCGAATTCTATTTGTCTGTACAGGAAATACGTGCCGCAGTCCGTTAGCTGAAGGTTTGCTGCGTATGAGGGTGCATCAAGAGGGGCTTGCGGCGGAGGTTCGTTCGGCAGGTGTATCTGCGATGACGGGTGGTCCGATTTCGCGAAACAGCCAGTCACTTCTTCATGAAGCGGGTTTCAAGGAGTCGATTAGTTCGCTAGCGATTAGTGCTGCGGATCTCGATTGGGCTGACCTGGTCTTGACGATGACGACAGGGCATAAACGTACCGTGATTGGGCGCTTTCCTCATGCGGTCGAGAAGACATATACGCTCAAAGAGTATGT
This sequence comes from Paenibacillus plantarum, assembly GCF_013141695.1. Lineage (GTDB taxonomy): Bacteria > Bacillota > Bacilli > Paenibacillales > NBRC-103111 > Paenibacillus_E > Paenibacillus_E plantarum. The sequence goes on along the minus strand of NZ_WHNY01000065.1, from coordinate 180,780 downwards.
AGAGGACGATGCTCGCATTCTCAAGGCGATTGAAGAGCGAGAGCAGCTTGCGGCAGAGCTTCAGCTCAAACAAGCGCTATCTCAGGCGGTATCTGTGGAAGAAAGAAGCCGCATGTATGCGTTGGAAAACACGATTCCTGATTTTGATATTTCGGATCCCTATGGCGGGTCTTTGGCGGACTATCGGTATACAGCCGAAGAAATTAGTCGGAGCCTTGATAAATTGGTAAAAAAAATACGCTAGCATTCCGAGGGGAAAGATGGTGTTTGCTTTTTCCATGAAGGTCCTTAGTGGCATAGGCCAATAGAGCTTTACACATGGCTGGGAATGCGATAAAATACAAGTAACAAGCAAGACTCAATGTAACTGGCGACGAGTGGGAGTAACCACAATGGAGCATTGAGCTATACGGCCGGTCGCCTGGGCAAAAGAGCAACGCGCGTTTTTTAGCGTGTGCGCTCTTTTTTTCGTTTTTGGTGAGCTTTGGGATATAATAGGATGGTCGAATTCGAACAGTCAAAAAGGAGCGTTTTATTCATGAAAATTGCTTTAGGTGCAGATCATGCAGGCTATCGTTTGAAAGATGTTATCATTCCTTTTATTGAGTCATTAGGTCATCAAGTAATCGATTTCGGATGCAGCTGCGGCGACTCCGTCGATTATCCGGATTATGCACTTCAAGTTTGCGAAAAAGTTGTTTCGGGAGAAGCAGATAAAGGTATTCTGCTTTGTGGAACTGGCATTGGGATGTCCATTGCTGCCAATAAAGTTCCGGGAATTCGCTGTGCACTGGTGCATGACCTCTTCTCCGCGAAAGCGACACGTGAACATAATGATACGAACGTGCTAGCGATGGGTGAGCGAGTTGTTGGACCTGGGGTAGCTGAAGAAATCGTCAAAATCTGGTTGGAAACCGAGTTCTCGGAAGGTGTCCGCCACAAGAATCGCATCAATAAAGTGCAGAGCATCGAAGATCGTTTCACGGTACATCCCTAGAAATGAGGGAGCCCAAATGACAGATTCTATGTATGAACCTATCGCAGAAGCTTTGGAAGCGAATCTGCGTGAGCTGGTTACTGTCGGCAGCTTACGTCCTGGTCATATCTTGGTGATCGGTACGAGCACGAGTGAAATCCTCGGGCATCGGATTGGGACATCGGGCACGCTGGATGCAGCGAAGCCGATTTTCGAGACGGTTGCGCGCATTTGCGGCGAGTTCGGGCTGCATGCGGCGTTTCAATGCTGCGAGCATTTAAACCGTGCGCTGATTGTGGAAGAAGAGTTGCTGGCGCTGGTGCCGCAGCTTGAACCTGTATCTGTAATTCCCGTGCCGAAGGCCGGGGGTTCGATGGCTTCCTACGCGTATCGACACTTCGCGAAGCCGGTCGTTGTCGAGACGATTCAGGCGCATGCAGGCATCGATATCGGCTCAACGCTGATTGGGATGCATCTGCGCAGAGTCGCTGTTCCCGTGAGGCCGCCAGTTCGCCATATTGGCCAGGCTTATGTCACGATGGCATTCGCGCGGCCGAAGCTCATCGGTGGTACTAGAGCTGTGTATTCCGCGGATCAGGCGGATCAACTTTATCAACAAGCTGCACCTGATGCAGATTGCTAATTACATGTTAACTATCATCTTTAGGAGGAATTCCATATGACAAACTTTTTGAGCAAGCAAGATCCGAAAATCGTAGAAGCAATGAACCTTGAGCTTGGCCGACAACGCGACAAAATTGAGCTTATCGCTTCCGAGAACATCGTGAGCCAAGCGGTTCTTGAAGCTATGGGTACTGTACTTACGAACAAATACGCTGAAGGCTACCCAGGCAAAAGATACTATGGTGGCTGTGAGTACGTAGACATCGTGGAAGATATCGCTCGTGACCGCGCGAAAGAACTTTTCGGTGCTGAGCACGCGAACGTTCAACCGCATTCCGGTGCACAAGCGAACATGGCTGTTTACTTGGCTGCGCTAAACCCTGGTGACACGGTTCTTGGTATGAACCTTGCGCATGGTGGTCACTTAACACACGGTAGCCCGGTTAATGCTTCCGGTATCCTTTACAACTTCGTAGCTTACGGTGTAAGCGAAAAAGATTTCCGCATCGACTATGACGATGTTCGTAAAGCAGCTTTCAAACATAAGCCTCGCATGCTAGTGGCTGGTGCAAGTGCATACCCGCGTACGATTGATTTCGAAGCTTTGGCTTCCATTGCTAACGATGTAGGCGCATTGTTCTTCGTTGATATGGCGCATATCGCTGGTCTAGTTGCAGCTGGTTTGCACCCGAACCCAGTGCCGCACGCACATTTCGTAACAACAACAACACACAAAACGCTTCGTGGTCCTCGCGGCGGTATGATTCTTACGAAGAAAGCTTGGGCTGCAGCCATTGATAAAGCGGTATTCCCTGGTTCACAAGGTGGTCCTTTGATGCACACGATCGCAGCGAAAGCTGTATCTTTCGGTGAAGCTCTTCAACCGGACTTCAAAGTATACGGTCAAAACGTCATCAACAATGCACAAGCTTTGGCAACTGCTCTTACAGCTGAAGGTATCAACCTTGTTTCCGGCGGTACGGACAACCACTTGATGTTGGTTGACTTGCGCAACCTAAATATCTCTGGTAAAGACGCTGAGCACGTTCTTGATGAAATCGGTATTACAGCGAACAAAAACGCGATTCCTTTCGACCCAACTAGCCCGTTCGTAACAAGCGGTATCCGTTTGGGTACACCGGCTGTTACTTCCCGTGGTATGGACGAAGAAGCGATGAAAACAATCGCGAAAGTTATCGGTCTTACTTTGAAAAATCCGAAAGACGAAGCTACGCTGGAGAAAGCTCGCGGCATGGTGTCCGATCTAACGGCGCAATTCCCGCTTTACCAAGGTTTGACTTACTAATAGCTACTTTTGTAGGGCCAGCTTTTTGGAGCTGGTCTTTTTTGTTTCTACCTAACCTGGCTACCTACAGCTTCCACTCAGAGCTTCAGCTCCCTTTTCCGCAAACTAGCTTTTCTTGACGCCTTCCATCATCCTCGACTTCCACCTAATCTGGTTACCTTCACCCCCTCCATATTACCGCTGCAACCCCAAAACTATCTCTCCCTAGCCACTTTACACATATTTCACCTTCATCTCCAAGCCCCTGAATTAGCTCCCCACCTTCATCTGGCACATCCACCCATCTCCGGCCTCCCGCAAACTAACTGGATTTTGTCCATCTATTTGAAGCGGATTTTTCGAATCTGAAAGATTAACTGTATTTCCTGTAGTTAAATTCCTTCGATTCGCTCGATTCTGCAAGTTCGAGATAAATTAGATGTACTTTTTCCATCTATTCACGGAAACACGTCAGAATCGAGCAAATTAGCTGTAGTCTATACATCTAAACACGAATCGTCAGTCACCAGTCGCTCACCATGCGTCCACCAGATGTCTACCAGCCGCGGAACAACCATAATCCAGCCACAATCCCACGCCAACTGTTCAGTACTCACCAATCCACTCACACATCCCAAAAGTTCAAACCATCTTACGAAAATATGGAACCTTTCCAAGCCGCATACGCCTTACACTGGTTCTGTACGAATGTAAATCCTTACGCAGCTAGGAGAGGTGTGCATGAATTTTCAGGAGATGCTTCAGCCAGTGCCGGCTGGGGCGAAGTTCGAGTTAGATGGATGGCATGTTTGGTGTGGATCGATGACGCGAGATGCGGAGGAGGGGAGGTATTACTTGTTTTATTCGCGTTGGCCTGAAAGCGCTGGTTTTGAGTCCTGGGTGACGCATTCCGAAATCGCTTATGCGGTATCGGATAATCCGTTGGGTCCGTTCCACCATGTGGATGCGCTCGGGACTTGTAGAGATGGCGCAGCGATCTGGGACAGGGATGTGGCGCACAATCCAGCGATTTTACGACATGGTAATCGCTATTACCTGTATTACATGGGGACGCATGGCCCCGATTTTGATCTCGACCAACCTGCCGATGAGGCAACATGGTGGTCGTATCGCAACCATCAACGTATCGGCGTTGCGGTGGCTGACCACCCTGCAGGTCCATGGACCCGTGCGACATCGCCCGTGCTTGATGTCTCCCCAGGGAAGTGGGACGGACTCATGACGAGTAATCCCACGGTTTGTAAGACCATGGACGGTCGTATTTTGATGATGTACAAAGGTGTAGCCGAGGGTCCTCCGCCAAAGGGCGGAGCTGTTAACGCGGGCGTAGCCTTTGCTGATCATCCGCTAGGACCGTTCCGTAAGCAGCCAGAGCCAACCGTAACGAACCCAACGAACGATTGGGCGGTAGAGGACCCTTACGTATGGTGTCAGGGCAACGCGTACTATGCATTGATGAAGGACTTTCAAGGTTATTTTACGAAATCTGAACGTGGCTCTGTGGCCTTGTTTGAATCAGCAGACGGCATTGTGTGGCGACCATCGCGGTATGTACTGGCGTTCGATCTTCAAATTCCCTGGTCTCATCAGGTCACACAATCCGTCCTCAGACTGGAACGCCCACAGTTGTGGTTTGACGAGAGCGGGAAGCCTGCCGTCCTGCTGTGCGCTGTACTTGAACGGGAGGGAAGCCGATCGTATAACATTCGAATTCCGTTAGGAGGAGTTTAATGAAGCCGTCTCCCAACGAGGAGGCGGCTTTCGTATTTCCGAAGATTTTAGACCATCTGCCAAAGATATGAAAAGGATCGCCTCTTCCGCGGCGCTACAATAAAAGTATAACAAACAAACAAAGAGAGGAGAGGCAGCTCATGCATCGAACGATGAACCTGCTGCGAAGATACGGTGTCATGTATGCCCTATTAATTCCGGGCTTGCTGTACTTTGCGGTATTCAAATATGTGCCGATGGTGTACATCGCCGCTGCATTTAAGAACTACAACGTCCTGCAAGGACTCTGGGAAAGCCCGTGGGTCGGCTGGCAGAACTTTCAGCTATTTTTCGATGGTGTGTACTTCAAACAAATTATTGGAAACACCATTCTGATTTCGTTTTACAAACTGGTATTCTCGTTTCCAGCACCGATTATTCTAGCTTTAATGCTCAATGCCGTTACTGGGGCGGGGTTCAAAAGAACCATTCAAACCTTGACCTACCTGCCTCACTTTCTATCATGGGTCATTATTTACGGGTTGCTGGTGGCTTTCCTCGCACCTGGAACAGGGCTCGTTAACCAATTGTTAACCGCCTTCCACTTAGACCGCATATCCTTCTTAACGGAATCTGGTCTGATCCGAACGCTTATTGTAACGACAGACATTTGGCAGTCAGTCGGCTGGGGAGCCATCATTTACTTGGCAGCGCTCACGGGTATCGATCCAAGCCTGTACGAAGCAGCAACGATGGATGGCGCGTCGCAGTCCCGTCAGTTATGGCATATTACCCTACCGGGTATTCGCAATGTCATTATCCTCATGCTCGTGCTGCGGCTCAGCGCCATTCTTGATGTTGGTTTTGATCAAATCTTCATCATGCTCAATCCGCTTAATCAAGGGAAGGCCGATGTTATCGAGACATGGGTGTATCGGGTCGGTTTACAAGAGGGACGTATTGGACTTGCTACCGCTGTCGGGTTGTTTAAATCAGTAATCGGCTTCGTGCTTGTACTTGGTGCGAATCGGATTGCCAAAAAATTCGACGGACAAATCTGGTAGAAGGAGGAATCATCCATGCGTCATATGACCACAGGCGACCGACTCGCCCAAGGCGTTAACTATTTGCTGCTCAGCCTGCTCGCTGCTTCTTGTGTATTGCCTTTCCTGTATGTTATCAGCGTCTCACTGACACCGATTTCCGAGTTCATTAAGAAAGACGGGCTGGTCATTATCCCGACACATACCACATTGACAGCTTACCGAGAGATTATGCAAGGCGGTCGATTACTCGATGCCTACCAAGTTACCCTCTTTCGTGTCATTGTCGGTACGCTGCTAAACCTAGTATTCACAGTGATTACAGCACTTCCGCTATCTCGCAAAGCCTTGCCTGGCCGAAGCCCATTCCTGCTGTTCATTGTATTCACCATGCTGTTCAACGGCGGTATTATTCCGGGCTACTTGCTCGTGAAAAATATAGGACTGCTCGATTCCGAATGGTCACTCATCATTCCTGGATTGATCAATGCGTTCTATCTCATGATTGTGAAAAGCTTTTTCGAACAGTTGCCTGAGGCCATAGACGAGGCTGCTCGTATCGATGGAGCGGGTGAAATCGCCATCCTGGTACGCATCGTCATTCCGCTGTCTGTACCGATTATCGCGACGATTGGTCTTTTCTACGCTGTATGGCACTGGAATAGTTATTTCGATGCCCTGCTCTACATCAACACTCCAGAGAATCAGCCTGTACAGCTATTTCTAAGGCAAATCTTGCTTGCCTCTGTCGCTATTAGCGGGGATGCAGCAGAAGCTGCTAACTCGGTAAACCCCATTTCGGTCCAAATGGCGTCCGTCGCCATTACAACGTTGCCGATATTGGTTGTGTATCCGTTCATCCAGAAGCATTTTACCCGAGGTGTACTGCTTGGCTCAGTGAAAGGATAATAGGGGGCCAAAATCGCGATGATATCTAGAGGCAACTCTCGATATAGCATGTATAATAGACTAAAGGGAGAGGTTCAAAGATGAAAAAGAATTACGCAAGTGCGTTGCTCAGTATGACTGTGATCCTAGGGGTTGTTGCTGCAGGTTGCAGCAAGGCTGAGAATACGGCTTCACCAAGCGCGAGCGTTGCCCCCTCTACTGGAGCCACGCAATCGGCTAAGCCGGTGGAAGCAGATAAGAAGTATAAAGTAAGCTTTTATAATACAGTTGGTTATCGATTAACAACGCCAATGCCAGCGAAAGAGCAGGATCCAATTCGTCAAATGATCGAGAAAGACAATAATATGGATCTTGATATGATCATGGGCGGAGAAAATTGGAAAGATAAGCTCAACCTGCTGATCTCTTCTAATCAAATTCCTGATATCGTCTCTTTCCCTGACCGTGCCTCTGCGATTAAATATTACGATCAAGGCTTGCTCGCCGATCTCGATGATTTGCTGAAGGAGTTCCCTGAGCTTCCAAAAGCATTCGATCCTTCACGCCTCGAGCCTATGAAATATAAAGGTCACATGATTGGTTTACCAGCTTCTGAAGCCGTTGGCGGCGTCAATGGTTGGTGGATTAACAATACATGGCTCAAAAAGTTGAACCTGTCGGTTCCGACGAATCCACAAGAATTACTCAACGTTATGAAAGCGTTCACGTTCAACGATCCAGACGGTAATGGTAAGAATGATACGTATGGTTACGTCGCCATGCTGCCGAAGGACGGCTCACTAGGGTACAGCACGAGTGGTGCGCAAGGTTTCCAACAGATTTTCTGGATGTACGGTGTACAGCCTAACTTTGTAGATGTCAAAGACGGTAAAGTTGTTGTCTACAACACCGATGCCAAAACAAAGGAAGCGCTGACGTTCATTAAAGAAATGATCGATGCGAAAGTTGTTGACCCTGACTGGGTAACGATCGACGACGGACTCAAACGTGATAATAAAATGTACCAAGGCAAGGTTGGTATTATGATCGAAGATTGGCGCCGTCTAGAGCCTGCGGAAACGAAAAAAATGCAGGATGCCGGAGGCAGTGTGCCAGATTGGAAGCAAATCGCACCTCCTAAAGGACCGTATGGAGATCAAATCCTTGACATGAAGCCATTCCAACAGTCTCTCATTGGACTTTCGAAGGAAGCGATGAAGGATCCAGGCAAAGCGAAGCGTGCCATGCAGTTCATTCAATATCTATACACCAATAAAGATGCGTATCCGTTCCTAGCTTATGGGATCAAAGATAAGTCCTTTACTGTGACGAATGGTACACCGAAGTTAATCGATAGATCCACTTACAACGAAAAGGAAATTGAGTGGCGCTATAACTATGCTTTCGTTCGCAAAGCGACGGACGGCGTATACTTCGACTTCCAGAAGCCTGATATCACGAACGCGAACCAGAAGATTAACACGAGCTACTTGAAGGATAATAACGTAAATCCACGTGTTTTTGATGATCCAGCTGACCCTATGTCGCAAGATCGCCTCAAATATGCGAATGAAATGATGCTTAAATTCGTAACGGGCAAAGAGCCTTTAACGAACTGGGATACGTACGTGAAGACGCTGCAGGACAAATTCAAGCTGAACGATGCGATTGCCAATTATACGAAACAGCTGCAAGGTGACGGTGTTATAAAATAATTAAGTGGGGAAAGGGGAGAAGCCTCCTCTTTTTCTACATTTCTATAGCTAGCTACGAGGGGTGCGAACATCATGCGAGATTGGATCAAGAAATGGTTCCACAATATATCATTCCGACTGTTTCTGGTCTGTTTCGTCTTCGTGCTCAGCTCGGAAGCTATTCTAAGCGGCTTATCTTACCGTTATATTAAAAATGAAATTACCTCGAGTCAGCTCAACCAGGCGACACAGTTGCTGCATAAGGAAGAGGAATATATCGATCTGTACTTTCTTCTTGTGCAAAATACGATCGGCCAACTCTCCACTTCAGCGGCTTCGTGGCGTAATGATCTGACGGCTGCGCAAGCTGCTCTAGAGAATGCCTATCGGGAGAACGCGATCATGCTGACAGACGTGTACGTGATTCGCAAAGATTTGTCTATTCTAGGCGGAAATCCTGTCACCAAGGTCATTAACGATTCTAGAGATGATCGTGATCCAATATATAAAATGGCCTACAGTAACGCCTACGGGGCCGTGACAGTTAGTCAGCCGTATCAGAACTTCTTCTCTGGTTGGACAGTCACTTTCACCAAAGCGATTACCATAGCGGGCGAACCCATGGCCGTGGCTGTGGATCTGAATCTAACTGCGATGCAGGAGCGATTGCAGAAAGTTGGCGGTGGCAGCAACGATTTACAGTTAGGCATTATGGACAAAGAGGGACGTGTCATTCTGGAGCCAGCGGGCAGCCGCCTGTTCAGTATCGTCGATCATCGTCTACGCTTTGATGACCGAGATGGTCGGGAGCTTGTCGAGTCCAAGGATGATGTCTTTACTGACCATATGAATGGTACGGCTGTGACCATTATGAAGAGCATTAATCCACGAACCAAATGGATTGTATTTGCTTTCTATGACGGAACGACGCTGCAAACCTCGCTTAAACGGATGGAGACATTTTTCATAGGCCTGCTGTTGCTGGGCTTCTTGCTTAGTGTGTTGACGGCTGGCTTCGTGGCCCGCATGATTCGAACGCCTGTGTACTATCTGATTCGCAAAATAAACCAAGTTGGTCACGGAGATTTGAACGTTAACATATCGAGCGCACGCCGTGATGAGTTCGGCAAACTGGCAGCAACATTCGACGACATGCTAGGCCAGATTCGTACCTTAATTGAGCATGTGAACCGTGGCGAGCGCAAGAAGAAAGAGTTAGAGATTCAAGTGCTGCAGTCTCAAATCAATCCGCATTTTCTATACAATACGCTAGGCTCAATTTCCAATGTGGTCGCATTTGGGCGCTATCATGAGGTAGATAACATCATTGAAGCACTGATTTCGATCCTAGAATACGGCATTACGGAGTTCTCGGACCGTGTCAATTTGGAACAGGAATTGCGGAATGTGAAGGATTATTTATATATTCAACAGATCCGATATGACTGTGAATTTGAGCTGATAGAAGAGGTCGATCCAGTTACCTTAGAACTTCCTGTCTTACGAATGGCACTTCAACCGATTGTGGAGAACAGTATTTTCCATGGCTACGCAGGTGGGCGGAAACCGGGAGCTATTCGATTGTCTGCCGTCCGTCGTGATGGCAATCTCATCGTTGAGGTTGAGGATCAAGGGATCGGTATGACACCTGATAAGACAACGGAGCTATTGCTTGAGGATCCTGTGGGAAGAAATTTTGATCACCGTAAACGAATAGGCTTGTACAACATCCATCAACGCATCCGTTTGAATTATGGGGAGCCTTATGGGCTTAGTGTATGGAGTGAACCAGGTCGTGGAACATGTGTAACACTGACATTCCCTGATGATACAGCACAAAATCAGCTTGAGGAACGCGGAAGGGGGGAGGCGCAATGAGAGAGGTGACTTGCCTCATTGTGGATGATGAGCCGCCGATGGTGCAGCGGCTAGAGACATACTTCGGGCGGTGGGCGGAGCGCCGGATGCCATTCCGGCTTGTTGGTCGTGCTTATTCGGGCGCTGAAGCACTGGAGAAGGCTACGGAGTTGCGTCCTGATCTCATTATCACGGATATCGTGATGCCTGGCATGGACGGGATTGAGCTCGTTCGTCAGCTGCGGGAGCGGTTGCCTGGCGTGGAAGTCATCATCCTAAGCGCCTACTCGGATTTCGCCTATGCCAAACAAGCAATTGCCATGGGTGTGTTTGAATATCTGGTCAAGGTGCCCCTGCGCGAAGAAGATGTACGCACAGCCTTGTCCAAAGCGCGCGATAACGTGATCGCACGCGAGGAGAAGGAACGTCGCCTGCAAAGCCTCAGCGGATCTGTGAAGGAGAATTCCTATCGTCTGCGCAAGCATCTGCTGGAAGAGCTGCTCCGTGGGGAGGTATCTGATCCTGTTATGGAGCGCCGAAGCGCGGAGCTAGTACCAGGCTTTGAGCCGCGGCAGTATGGGTGCTTTGCTGTGCGTTTTGATAATTACGATGTATTCTGCTCGGAGTATTCGCCAGCGGACCGTAACATGCTCAAGTACGGCATGTTAAATATTATCGAGGAAGTGCTCAGGGAGAATGGGAGCTGCTTCGCTTGTGAGTTGCAGCAGGGCGTCATCGTTGCTCTGGCTACGATTCGGGCAGGCAGCGAACAGTCGTTCGACCGGAACTGTTACGAGCTTGGGGAAAGTATCCGTGATGCGATCAAAACGTACTTGCGGATCTCGGTTTCGATGGGTGTGAGCCGGATGTACAACGGTTGGGGTTCCGCGCCGGCGGCCTACGAGGAAGCCAAAGGTGCGCTTGAGGACACTTTCTATGCCAGCTTTGGCACAGTCATTACGCCAAATCGCAGGTTAGGCTATAGCGAAAGTGACTGGCGCGAGTTAACAGAACGCTTTGAGCAAACGCTCGAGCGTTCTAGTGCGAAGTCTTCGGGAGGCGAAGCACTTGCGCCTTTGCTGCATGTGCTGCATAACCATCGCATTGTGCCTGGCAAACTGTTGGGTTATATCGAGGGCTGGTGCGCACGTCTTCGCCAGCGAATGCTACCAGCTGATCATGAAGTTACAGCCGATGTAGTTACATTTGCGGACTGTACGCATCTGCATCAATTGGTGGAGCGTCTGCGCGTGGAGTGGGAGAAGCTGCATGCCCGTGCAGAAGGGAGCGGTTTGCGTCTCGAAATGGTGAAGGCGATGCGTTTCGTTGAGGATCACCTGAAGGAATCAATTTCCCTAGGCGTTGTAGCAGAGCATATACATTTGAATCCGACATATGTGAGTGAGCTTTTCAAGAAAGAATTAGGGATCAATTTCACCGATTACGTCTCCAAACGCAGAATTGAGCGGGCCATCGAGCTGCTGCGTAAGCGTGACTATTCGAATTTAGAGTTGGCAGAGGCTGTTGGCGTTCATAATGAGAAGTATTTTTGCACCTTGTTCAAAAAAATAACCGGGACCTCTCCACAGAAGTTTGTCTCAGCAAACTGGAGGGATTGACGAGGAGAGAGTTGCTTTGTTACCAAGGGAAGCTCGAGATCAATTCGAAGAATCGATTTTTCATAATCCACCTGCTACGTATAGAAGCACGCCATTTTGGTCATGGAACGATAAACTGGAACCCGAGGAGCTTCGCAGGCAAATTGGTGAAATGAAGCGGGCCGGGTTAGGCGGCTTCTTCATGCACACGCGACAGGGGCTTCTTACTCCCTATATGGGTGAGGCGTTTATGGATGCGGTTGAGATATCGGCGGATGAGGCTAAGGTTCAAGGGCTCGAAGCTTGGTGTTACGATGAGAACGGTTGGCCTAGTGGAACGGCGAACGGCGTTGTGCCAGCATTAGGGGCTTCCTATCAACAGAAGTCGCTAGAGGGTATCCGAGTCGAAAGAGTGGAGGCTGTGCAACAGGTTGAAGCGCATAGGCAGGATCCAGACTTCCTGTACCTGCTTGTTCGTCGAGAGAACGAGCAGCAATGGCGGGTGCAAGAGTCGGCTGTGGCGCTGGAGGATTGGGATGTAGCCGTAGCTGTAATGTGCCGCGTGAATCCTTATTATATTGATATTTTATCTGAAAAGGCCATGGAGGCTTTCCTGCAGGCGTGCCACGAGGTTTATTTCCAGCGTATGGGGGACCGTTTCGGTGAAGGAGGTATGCCGGGCATTTTTACCGATGAGTTTAAGTTCTCAGGCGTACCGTGGTCTGATGATTTAGATCGAGCATACTCGGAGCGTTACGGGGATTCGATTGCGAGTGCGATCGGTTGGCTGCTAACAGAAGCGGATGAGTCTATGAAGGATGCCGCCTATCAAGCACGCTATCAGTTCTGGCATCTAGTAAGCGAGCGATTCCGAACATCAGTTCGAATGGTAGCTGACTGGTGCGATGAACATCGCTGGCAGCTGACAGGTCATTTCATGGGGGAAGACACTCTCATGGACCAGATGAAGTATACGGCCGGAGTGATGCCGTTGTATGAGCGGATGCATATGCCGGGTATTGATATGCTGGGGCGGACGCCGCGAAGCGTCCTGCTGCCTAAGCAGGCTGCTTCGGTAGCGCGGCAGTTGGGTAAACCATTCGTGATCACAGAAACCTTCGGATGCTGTGGCTGGAACTTGAGCTTTCGCGAGATGAAGCGGATCGCGGAGTGGCAGTTTGTCCTAGGCGTGAACCGACTATGCCCGCATCTGCAATCGTATTCGATTCGCGGGGTTCGGAAGCGGGATTATCCGCCATCGCTTTACGTTCAGCAACCGTGGTGGGACGTGTACAGCCAGTTTAATGATTACTTTGCTAGGCTTACGTATTTGTTGACCCTTGGGAAGGCGGCTCCAGGGATTCTAGTTTTGCATCCGATGCGATCGGCTTGGCTGCTGAAGAATGTTAGTGCTTTGGAACGCATGCAGGACCGTATGGATGCGTTAGCGGATGACTTATTAGCACTTCAGCGCGATTTCGATTACGGGGACGAGGCGTTGATGGAGCGTTACGGCAGCGTTCTGGGCAGCGTTTTGCAAATTGGGGAGCAGTCATACGACACGGTGATCGTGAACGATGTGCTCACGTTGGCGGCTTCAACCTTAGCATTGCTGAAATCATTCGCAGAAGCCGGAGGCAGGATCATCTTGGTGGGCGAAGCACCAGCTTACTTGAATGGTGAGAGATGTGAGGAGCTGACGTCGTGGTTCTTGCGCGATCATGTGGTTCGCGTTGCGGAATTAAGGGACGTGCGAGAGCATGTGCAAGAGCGCCAGGATTGGATTCCAGTAGAGGGCACATCGCAGGAAGCATTGCGGAAGCTCTATGTACAGGAGAGGCGATTGCCAGGCGTGACCCTACTTTATGTTGTGCATACGGGTGAAACCGAGACGATCGAGGTGAAGATTCCTGCCTCTGATCAGCGAATGTGGATGGAGATGGATCTGGAAAAAGGGGGAAAAGCCGAAGCTGATGCACGTATGTTGTCGTTGAGTGTGAAGCTGGCTCCAGGCGATTCGAAGCTCTTCGCCATTTGGGACGGAGAGACTGCGAAGTCGGATCTACCCCCATTCGGACAACCGCCTCAGGCAGCAGCACTTTCACTGATTGAGAAATCATTCTCAGTGGTTGAAGCGAACATTGATGCTCCGTGGGACTACCAGTTGTCCGCACCTAATGCCCTGACACTGGACTATGCCATCTATCGCTTAGATGGAGGGGAGTGGTCATCCCCGACCTACGTACTAAATATCCAAGAACAGTGTATCGCGATGCGGCGACCGGTGCACATTGAGCTTGAGTTCACATTCGAGATCGATGCTGCGCTAATGCGGCATACGGATCGCTCCCTGTGGAAGCTTGCGGTCGAGCGTCCTGAGCATTGGGAGCTGGTGGTCAACGGACAGCCTGTCCGTGCGGAGGATGCTGACGGCTGGTTTGGCGGAGACCGCAGCTTCCCAACGCTGAGAATCGGTGAATTCGTACGGGAGGGTCGTAATCGTATCCGCATGTCGGGATCCTTTTACTGTAACGATGATGTCTATCGGTTCTTCGGCGTGGCAGGCGCCAATTTGGCTCCGATTCGCAATAAGCTCTTATTCGACGTTGAAGTCGAAAGCATTTATGTGCTAGGCCCCTTCGCTGTGAAACCACATGGCGGCTGGGAGCAGGCGGAGCGTGAGGCACTGTGGACAGAAGGTCCGTTCACGTTGACCACAATGCCGAAGCAGCTCTCATTGACGGACGTCACGACGCAGGGATTGGTGTTCTACTCGGGACGAGTGACCGCAGCCAAAACGATTATCCTACCGGGGCCTGTATTGAATCGCATGCGGGATGAGGGCAGCAGGCTTGTCTTACAGTGGGACGCTATGCGCTGTCCAGCTATGAACATCACAGTGAATGGCGGAATCACCCATACGATTCTATGGGGAGCCCAACAGCTGGATGTAACAGATGAAATAGCAAGCGAGCAGTTGCAGCTTCAAATCGAGCTGCTGACCAGCGGGCGCAATACATTCGGACCTCATCATCATCTAAAAGGTGAAGTTACTTTCGTCGGACCCACCAGCTTTACCGATAAAATCGGTTGGGTTGATGCAGGTGCCGACAAGATATGGACGGATCGCTATTGTTTTGTCAGCTTCGGGCTGACCGGCGTTCAATTATTGCTGGTAAACGGCAGCTAAACCTAACATGAAAACCCTTGTCTGAGCCCATTCTCCGATTGGAGAGTGCGGTTCACGAGGGTTTTTTGTCGTGATTTTATAACCTCAGGAAAACCACACTGCTTCGTTGTAGTAGTCATCAAGAGAAATGGCGGTTCTACAGCAGATAAGTTGGATAACATATGATATAATGGACGAGGTTTGCCTGACCTATAAGCTTAATTAGGAGGAACATATGGGTAAAGTACATATTTGCGATCATCCGCTTATCCAGCATAAGCTTACTTATATTCGGGATGAGAACACGACAACGAAAGATTTCAGAGCACTTGTTGATGAAGTTGCTACATTAATGGTGTATGAAATTACAAGAGATTTGCCACTACAGCAAGTGCAAGTGAAAACGCCCGTTACAACAGCAGATTGCCAAGTTATCTCGGGTAGAATGTTAGGGCTGATCCCTATTTTGCGAGCAGGGTTAGGTATGGTTGACGGTGTATTAAAGCTGATGCCAGCTGCAAAAGTAGGACATGTTGGTCTCTATCGCGATCCGGATACGCTTCAACCTGTTGAGTATTATGTGAAGCTGCCTACCGATGTGTTGGAGCGAGATTTACTAGTCATTGATCCTATGCTTGCAACAGGTGGTTCTGCCAATGCAGCGATCGAGGTGCTGAAACGCAGGGGCTGCTCACGTATTAAGCTAATGTGTCTCATTGCAGCACCTGAGGGCGTAGCTTCTGTACAAAAAGAACATCCTGACGTAGATATTTACGTCGCAGCGGTTGATGATCACTTGAATGATCATGGCTACATTGTGCCAGGTCTTGGGGATGCTGGGGATCGTCTGTATGGCACGGATTAATTTTTTGAACAAAAGTAACGCTTACGAAGTCAGTTTCCTGTATGAAAACTTAAGCTCATGCTTACGAAGCTAGTTTTCCTAACTGAAAACTTTAAGGGGAGAAGAAACCGATGAAACGTCTAAAAGTGATTACGATCTTCGGAACAAGACCTGAAGCTATCAAAATGGCTCCGCTCATTCTTGAGTTGGAGAAGCATCCTGAGCAGATTGAGTCTCTGGTATGCGTAACCGCACAACATCGTCAGATGTTGGACCAAGTGCTTGATATTTTCAAAATCACACCGAACTTTGATCTTAACGTTATGAAGGATCGCCAAACACTGAATGAGATTACGATGCGCGTGCTGCAAGGCTTGGAGCCAGTGTTCCAAGAAGCGAAGCCCGATCTGATTCTTGTGCATGGGGATACATTAACAACGTTCCTTGCCAGCTATGCAGCCTTCATGCAGCAGATTCAAGTAGGACACGTGGAAGCGGGTCTTCGGACGTGGAACAAATTGTCGCCATATCCGGAGGAAATGAACCGTCAATTAACGGGCGTTCTCGCTGATCTTCATTTTGCGCCAACTGGGCAATCCGCTGAAAACCTGCGCAAAGAAAATAAATCAGAGTCCCAAATTTATGTGACGGGAAATACGGCCATCGATGTGTTTAAGTACACGGTGCAGGAGAATTTCGAGCATCCTATTCTTGAATGGGCGGCGGGCCGCAAGTTAATCTTGATGACAGCACATCGCCGGGAAGCTCAAGGTGAGCCGCATCGTCAAATATTCCGTGCCGTGAAACGTATCGCCGATGAGTTTGAGGACATTGCCATCGTTTACCCGGTACATCCGAATCCGGTAGTTCTCGAGCCTGCCCATGAAATTCTAGGCAACCATCCACGGATTAAGCTGATCGATCCGCTTGACGTGTTCGAACTGCATAATTTCTATCCCCATACCTATATGATTCTGACAGACTCCGGTGGGCTTCAAGAAGAGGCGCCGACCTTCGGAGTTCCAGCTCTTGTTCTTCGCGATACAACAGAGCGTCCAGAAGGCATCCAAGCGGGAACATTAGAGCTTGTTGGGACGGACGAAGAAGTGGTCTACACACGTGCGCGCGCGCTCCTGACAGATCCAGAACAGTACAATAAAATGAGCCAAGCTGCGAACCCTTACGGAGACGGAAAAGCGTCAGAACGCATTGTTCAAGCGATTCTTCATCACTTCGGTAGGACGACTGAACGCCCGGAATCTTTCTAACCGTGACAAAATCATGACAAACGCTACAGCGTACAGTTGGACTGTTCGGTTTGAAAAAGCGCAAACCCTAGAGCCGCAAGGCTCTAAGGACTTTTGTGAGATGTGACAAATGAAGTTCCGTCAATTGACAAACTTAGCATGGCTTCGATACAATGAATGAGGATTCGTAGCAGATGAGCTACGAGACGCGTTTTCCCATGTGGAAAACACCCAGGAGGGTGCAATGAAACGGCCAAATTCCAATGATAATCCTTGGCGGGCAGTAGCGTTAACTAGTGCAATTGGCATAGACCTTGTCGTATGTTTGGCAGCCGGATATTTCTTCGGTGATTGGTTGAGTGGCGCACTTGGCGGACAGATCTGGTTGCTAGTCGGATTTTTACTTGGGCTTGTAACCGGCATCATGAGCATTTACTTCATGATTAAGCGGTACGGAGGGCTATGATGGACGACTTTTCAGCCACTCTGAAAACGGTTCAAAACGTATTTCTATTCTTTTTATCCTTTTGTTTGGCTGCATGGGCGCTTCTTGTCGATTACCGCATTTACTTTGCCGGACTTATGCTTGGCTCCACTGCAAGTATGATCAGCGCAAGGTTTCTTGCCTGGAAGATTAACAAGCTGGCAGCAGCTGCGATAGAGCAGTCAGGGCGCAAGGTAACCCTTGGCTTTCTGACAAGGGCAGCAATCGCGGGGTTTGTCGGTTTGGTCGCCGTCAGGTATCCCGAACATGTTGCAATAACCACGACGATTGTTGGATACTTTTTTGCTCAATTGGCAACACTCGTACTGGGTATTCTTTCTATTAAGAAGTCTAAGAAGTAATTCCACGATGTAACTTCAACGGATGAAAGGGGTGAAAATGGAAAATATGGAACATAAGGTACCAGAGTTTGAGTGGTTAGGCATTCATTTCGATGCATCGGCACTACTGATGATCGGAGTTACTACACTTATCGTGCTTATCCTTGCCATCGCAGGGGCTAGCCGAGCATCTGTAACAAATCCTTCGAAAATGCAAAACTTCATGGAGTGGACGATTGAGTTTGTAGAAGGCATTATAGGAAGCACAATTGGATCTAAACACGGTAAGGGTTTTATCGCACTAGGTCTTACGCTCATTATGTATATCTTTATCGGCAACATGCTTGGCCTTCCTTTCTCAATCGTGACGGAAGATCACGTGTCATGGTGGAAATCGCCTACAGCTGATATCGCTGTAACAGGAGCATTAACGGTTATCGTTATCGTTCTAAGTCACTACTTAGGGATAACACGTAATACAAAGCATTACTTCGCGCATTACTTTGAGTTCAAAGGGGCAATGTTGATCCTTCATTTAATTGAAGTTGTATCGAAGCCGCTTACGCTTGCTTTCCGTCTTTACGGTAACATCTATGCAGGTGAAATCATGATATCTGTCATCATGGGGTTAGGTGCGGTTGGGATTGTACCTCTCGTTGCATGGCAGGGCTTTAGTGTGTTCGTTGGTGCGATTCAAGCCTTCGTATTCACGATGTTGACCATGGTTTATATCTCACAAACATTGATTCATGAAGAAAAGCACTAAGCATTAGACTTACCTCGGGAAGTCTCGAGTCACTTATAAAACAACAAAAAACCTAAGAGTTTAAGGGAGGATTTTATCAATGGGAGCAATAGCATTAGTAGCAGCAGGTATCGTATTCGGTTTGGGAGCACTAGGTGCAGGTATTGGTAACGGTTTGATCGTAGGTCGTGCTTTGGAAGGTATTTCCCGTCAACCAGAACTTCGTGGTACGCTTCAAACAACGATGTTTATTGGGGTAGGTCTAGTAGAGGCAATGCCGGTCGTAGCATTGGTTCTTGCATTCTTGTTCATGGGAAAAGCGTAAGAAACTTATTGGCGGGGATGGCGGTACTCGCTATCACGCCTTCGTTTTGCCTACGTTATCAGAAGGGAGTGACGGTACTTGATTCATATTGAGTGGTCCACATTTGTTATACAACTTGTTGCGTTCTTGGTGTTATACTTGCTGCTTTCTAAATTTGCGTTCGGTCCACTGTTCGGCATGATGGAGAAACGCAGACAATTGGTGAAAGATCAAATCCAAACAGCTGAAGCAAGCCGAAAGCAAGCTGATCAACTGTTAGAGGAACAAAAGCAAGCGCTACAACAAACTCGTAAGGAAGCTTACGATATTATTGAGCAAGCGAAGCATACTGGTTCCAAGCAAGCGGATGATATTATTCATGCTGCTAGTGCAGAAGCTTCACGTCTGAAAGACGAAGCGTTGAAAGATATCGAGAATGAGAAGAACAAAGCGGTTGCCGCTCTTCGCAGCCAAGTTGGCGCGATGTCCGTTCTAATCGCATCCAAAATTATTGAGAAACAAATCGACGAAAAGTCACAAGAAGAACTTGTTGAGCATTACCTCAAAGAGGTAGGAGGCAACGTATGAGTGACATCGTCGTAGCGAAGCGTTATGCCAAAGCTTTATTCGAAGTAGCGAAGGAAAAGAATATCATTTCCCAAGTTGAAGATGAGCTTAAATCTGTAGCTAGTGCGATTAGGGATAATGCAGACTTGCAGAAGTTCCTGAACCATCCGAATATCGGGACGACCGTCAAAACGGACCTGCTGAAGCAGATTTTCGAGGGCAATGTTTCCGAACCGGTGTGGAACACGCTGCTGGTCTTGATTGATAAAGGAAGACAATCCATTCTAGACGCCTTAGTGAGTGATTATGCCAAGGTTGCGAATGAAGCACTCGGACAAGCGAGCGCAATCGTTTACTCAGCATTCGCATTGTCGGATGAACAGCAAGCGGAAATTGCCTCACATTTTAGCAAAGTAACAGGTAAAACGATTCGTGTTTCGTCCGTAGTTGAGCCAAAGCTGCTCGGCGGCGTACAAGTGCGTATCGGTGATCGTTTATATGATGGAAGCTTGGCAGGCAAGTTAGATCGCTTGTCCAAAGCATTGGTTTAACACAAGCACTGTAAGAATAGGGGTGAAGTTCGTTGAGTATCAAACCTGAAGAAATCAGCTCATTGATTAAACAACAGATAGCAAACTATAATTCCGATATCCAAGTGGTTGATGTAGGTACAGTCATTCAAGTTGGTGATGGTATCGCTCGTGCTCACGGCTTGGAAAGCGTAATGGCAGGCGAGCTGCTTGAGTTTCCAAGTGGCGTTCTAGGTTACGCGTTTAACTTGGAAGAAAGCAACGTAGGTATCGTTATTCTCGGACCTTACAAAGATATTCGTGAAGGCGACCAAGTTAAACGTACTGGCCGTATCATGGAAATTCCTGTAGGTGATGCACTACTAGGCCGTGTTGTTAACCCATTGGGTCAACCAGTCGATGGTAGAGGTCCTATCGAAACAACTGGATTCCGTCCAATCGAATCCCCAGCACCAGGCGTTATGGCCCGTAAATCGGTACATGAGCCAATGCAAACAGGGATCAAAGCGATTGACGCGATGGTACCAGTTGGCCGTGGACAACGTGAGTTGCTCATCGGTGACCGTCAAACAGGTAAAACAGCGATCGCTATCGATGCGATCATCAACCAAAAAGGCAATGGCGTTAAATGTATTTACGTTGCTATCGGTCAAAAGCAATCCACTGTCGTAGGTGTTGTTGAAACACTTCGTCACGCTGGTGCTTTGGACTACACAATCGTTGTAACAGCTTCTGCTTCTGAGCCTTCACCAATGCTTTGGTTGGCTCCGTACGCAGGTTGCGCAATGGGTGAGTACTTCATGTACAAAGGCGAGCACGTGTTGATCGTCTATGATGACTTGTCCAAACAAGCAGCTGCTTACCGTGAGTTGTCCCTCTTGCTTCGTCGTCCACCGGGTCGTGAAGCTTATCCAGGGGATGTTTTCTACTTGCACTCCCGTCTTCTAGAGCGTGCTGCGAAATTGAATGATGAGCTAGGTGGCGGTTCCATGACGGCACTTCCTTTCATTGAAACACAAGCAGGCGATATCTCGGCATACATTCCTACGAACGTAATTTCGATTACGGACGGACAAATCTTCTTAGAATCCGACTTGTTCTACTCAGGTCAGCGTCCAGCGGTTAACGTTGGTAACTCTGTATCTCGTGTAGGGGGCTCTGCGCAAACGAAAGCGATGAAAAAAGTTGCTGGTACACTTCGTGTTGACTTGGCACAATATCGTGAGCTTGCTGCATTTGCTGCATTCGGATCTGACTTGGATAAAGCAACTCAATCGCGTTTGGACCGTGGTGTTCGTACGCTTGAAATTTTGAAACAAGGTGTTCACCAACCGATGTCATTGGAGAAGCAAGTTGCTTCCCTTTACACTGTTGTTAAAGGACACGTGGATGATCTTCCAGTTCAAGACGTTACACGTTTTGAAGGTCAATTCTTGGCTTTCTTGGAATCGAACCGTCCAGAAATTCTACACAGCATTCGCGATACGAAGGACATCACTCCGGATAACGATAAAGCGCTAGTAGAAGCTATTGTTCAATTCAAAAAGAGCTTCGCAGCTTCTGTATAAATCATGATGGCAGAGCTTCATTAACGTGAAGCTCTACCTCCCATGTTAATCCTGGGCAGGCTGATCGCCTGAATTCAGGTCTTCGAATGAAGGCTTTTCTAAGCCTCAAAAGAGAGGTGAGCAGGTATGGCAAAAGGAATGCGCGAGATTAAGCGCCAAATCAAGTCCACACAAAGCACGAAACAAATCACGAGAGCGATGGAAATGGTCTCTGCAGCGAATTTGAGACGAGCACAACGTTCTGCGGAAGCAGCGCGTCCTTACTCAGACAAGTTGAAAGAAGTCGTTCAAAGCATCGCAGCTGGAAGCAAAGGGATCAAACATCCGATGTTACAGACACGCGAAGTGAAGAAGACAGGCTATTTAGTAATCACCTCGGATCGTGGATTGGCTGGAGGTTACAACGCTAACGTGTTGCGGAAGGTCATGACCGAGATTCGTGAAAACCATAAATCAACAGCTGAATATTCGATTTTCGTAATCGGACGTAAAGGCAGTAACTTCTTTCACAAGCGCAACATGCCAGTTGTAGAAGAAGTAACTGGTGTTCCGGATTCACCGAAATTCGCGGACATCAAGTCTGTCGCTACAGCAGCAGTAAAGAACTTCGAAAACGGAACGTATGACCAGTTGTTCTTGGTATACAACCAATTCAAAAATGCGATTACCCAAATTCCAACGATGATCCGCCTGCTTCCTATGGAAGAAGTTACTGGCGTGGCTGCTGCTAGTTATGAGTATGAGCCATCACCAGAAGGTGTTCTGGAAGTATTGCTGCCTAAATATGCAGAAACGCTTATTTACAGTGCTGTACTGGAAGGTAAAGCAAGTGAATTCGGTGCGAGAATGACAGCGATGAACTCCGCTACGAAGAATGCAACGAAAATGATTAGCGGTTACACATTAGCTTACAACCGTGCGCGTCAAGCTTCGATTACCCAAGAAATTTCGGAAATCGTTGCTGGAGCGAACGCGAACGCATAACAATAAAGCTTCTACGGAGGCAAAGCTTTTCTTAGGAGGGAAACCATGAGCAAAGGGCGCGTTGTAACAATTACAGGGCCAGTCGTCGACATTGAGTTCGAACGCGGACAACTCCCTGAAATCTTGAATGCCATCAAGATTGAAAGAAATGATAATGGCGTACTATCCACAATGACAGTCGAAGCAGCTGTTCACCTTGGTGACAACTTGGTTCGTTGTATCGCAATGTCCTCAACTGACGGACTTGTACGTGGAGCAGTTGCTATAGATACAAAAGCTGCAATCACTGTACCAGTTGGAGCAGCAACACTAGGTCGCGTGTTTAACGTATTGGGAGACCCTATCGATGGTATCGAAGAAGTTGACCGTACACTTACAAGCGGCATTCACAAAGAAGCTCCAGCTTTCGACAACTTGTCGACAAAAGCAGAGATTCTTGAAACAGGAATCAAAGTTATTGACCTCATGGCTCCTTATGTTAAGGGTGGTAAAATCGGTCTCTTCGGCGGCGCGGGTGTAGGTAAAACCGTAACAATGCAAGAGTTGATTCACAACATTGCACAAGAGCATGGCGGTATCTCCGTTTTCGCAGGCGTTGGAGAGCGTACTCGTGAAGGTAATGACCTTTATCACGAGATGAAAGATTCCGGCGTTATCGCAAAAACAGCGATGGTATTCGGTCAAATGAACGAGCCTCCAGGCGCGCGTCTTCGCGTAGCTTTGTCCGGTTTGACAATGGCTGAGTATTTCCGTGATGAAGAAGGTAAAGACGTTCTTCTGTTCATCGATAACATCTTCCGTTTCACACAAGCAGGTTCTGAGGTTTCCGCTTTGTTAGGCCGTATGCCTTCCGCGGTAGGTTACCAACCAACTCTAGCTACAGAAATGGGTCAATTGCAAGAGCGTATTACCTCCACGAAAAAAGGTTCTGTTACTTCCATTCAAGCGATCTACGTTCCTGCCGATGA
The DNA here is from genome assembly GCF_013141695.1 of Paenibacillus plantarum. GTDB lineage: Bacteria > Bacillota > Bacilli > Paenibacillales > NBRC-103111 > Paenibacillus_E > Paenibacillus_E plantarum. The sequence goes on along the minus strand of NZ_WHNY01000065.1, from coordinate 157,333 downwards.
CTATACGGATCCGGCTCCAGCAACGGCTTTCGCCCACTTGGACGCAACAACGAACTTGGAGCGTAGTATTGCTGCAGCAGGTATTTTCCCTGCGGTAGATCCACTTGCTTCTTCATCCCGTATCTTGACGCCAGAAACACTTGGCGAAGATCACTATAGAACAGCACAAGGCGTTAAACAAATTCTTCAACGTTACAAAGAGCTTCTGGATATTATCGCGATCTTGGGTATGGATGAGTTGTCCGATGAGGACAAATTGACTGTACACCGTGCGCGTCGTCTTCGCTTGTTCTTGTCTCAGCCGCTTCACGTTGCTGAGCCGTTCAACGGTTTCCCAGGTCTTTATGTACCATTGAAAGAAACTGTGCGCAGCTTCAAAGAAATCCTTGAAGGTAAGCACGACAACCTTCCTGAAGTAGCTTTCCACAACGTTGGAACGATCGAGGACGCTATCGAGAAAGCAAAAACACTGTAAGCTTGGCTTTTTGCTAAGATCAGTTTTTGCTAAACTCTAAGGAAGGAGAATCCAAGTGAGTACATTCCTACTGGAAATTGTTACACCGGAGCGCAAAGTGTACGCTGAACAAGTGAACATGGTTAGCGTGAAGGGTACTGAAGGGGAGCTTGGAATTCTGCCGAATCACATTCCATTGGTCACTCCACTTAGAATCGCACCGATTACTGTGAAGAAAACGGGCTCCAAAGACGAAGTCATCGCAGTGAATGGCGGTTTCATGGAAGTGCGCAAGGATAAGGTGGTTATTTTGGCGGAAAGCGCCGAGCTACCTGAACAAATTGATATCGATCGTGCGAAGGCAGCGAAAGACCGTGCGGAGAAACGTCTTGCAGATACGAAGCAAGATAACGTGGATTTCAAACGTGCTGAAGCTTCTTTACAAAGAGCAGTGAATCGTATCGGTGTGTCCGGGAAATAAATATATGAAATAAAAGCGGGAGGACTTCGGTTCTTCCGCTTTTTTGCGTTGAATTAGCGAAGAAAAAAGCTGCCCCTCTCAGAGGAGAGGAACAGCTCGTTGATGATTTCCTTTTTAAGCGTGGTGCCAGACTGTGGATTCGCCTGTTTTCGGGCATGGAGGGAACGTTTGGCCTGCAACTAGCTCGACGCTTTGCCCATCGGCATCGCGATAGCGACCGGTTTCAGTAACTTTGTCATTGGTTCTATGTTGGTGATTTGCGTTCGATGCATTTGCCATAAAAAATCATTCCTTTCGTTTATCAAAATAGGGAATTTGGACAAGTCTAGAATGCCCAGTGAATAGTATTACCCACTTCTGTGAAATGCTACTCATACATGGAAAGAATTAATGTCGACGCCCAAACCCCTTTTTGTTATACTAATAAAGGTGATTATTACCAAAACTATCGAGATCGTAAGGAATGCAAATAAGAAATGGAGGCGGTTACATTCACATGATGTATACAAATAACTATGTAATCGTAGCGGTTTTTCTAGGGTTAGGTATTTTCCTTCCCATAGCAGCGCTGACGATTGGCAAATGGTTAAGACCGAGTAAACCCATCGATGAGAAGTATACGACGTATGAGAGTGGGAACGAACCTGTAGGTGAGGGACAAATCCGGTTTAACATTCGATATTATTTGTACGCTTTGATGTTTGTCATCTTTGATGTGGAGACCGTATTCCTCTATCCGTGGGCCGTTGCCTTTAATCAACTTGGATTATTCGCATTAATTGAAATGTGTATTTTTGTAGCCTTGCTTGCCATAGGATTAATATACGCTTGGAAGAAGAAGGTGCTGCGATGGACTTCAGTCTAGAATCAATCTCTCCCGAGGAACGGGAAGAAATAAACCGTAATGTATTTATGACAACACTGGAGCAGGTAAAAGCTTGGGCTCGCAGTAATTCGCTTTGGCCATTAACCTTTGGCTTGGCTTGTTGTGCAATCGAAATGATGGGAACGGGCGGTTCTCACTATGATTTAGACCGATTCGGAGTCATCTTCCGTACGTCACCAAGGCAATCAGATGTCATGATTGTAGCAGGGACAGTTACGAAGAAAATGGCTCCTTTGTTGCGCCGACTTTATGAACAAATGCCTGAACCGAAGTGGGTTATCGCGATGGGTTCCTGTGCAACAGCAGGCGGTCCGTATGTGAAATCGTATTCGGTCGTGAAGGGTGTCGATCAAATCGTGCCTGTGGACGTGTATATTCCAGGTTGTCCGCCGAATCCAGCTGCGCTGATCTATGGCATCAACAAGCTTCAGGAGAAGATTCGTTATGAAGCGAAGACTGGGAAGCAGGTGATTAATCGATGAGTGAGGAGAACAAGCCGGAAGAAACCACGGTTCCGACTCCTCCTGTTGGTGAGGATGGGAAAGAGGAAGGCAAAGCGGGGAGCGCTGCTGATGGCAGTGTTGAGAGCAAACCGGTAGGTAGCGATTCCGTTGGAGCGGAGAATCCGCCGGTTGAGAACAAACCGGAAGGAAGCTCGGAGAGCAAAACCGAAGCTAGCGTGCCGCCGACTGGCGCAAGCACGCCAGCCACGGACGCGGCGGCAGAGCGCGCCGCGGCAAGAGCCGCGCGCCTCGCAGCGCGCGCGGCAGCAGAGGCGGGCGAGCCTGCGCCCGCCGGGGCAGCAACGCCAGCGTCCGCAGACGCTGGCTCTGACGAAGAGAAGGCGGCCAAAGCCCAGGCCGCCGCAGAAGCCCGTGCCGCGCGAGCCGCAGCACGCGGAGCGAAGCCCGAATCGGCGGATCCAGCCGCGCCGAAGGAACCTTCACCGAACCAGCCGCTGCTAGACCGGCTGGTCGCGATCTTGAAGGCCGAGGCAGGCGAAGACGCCGTCGTCGAATCTTTCATCAACGAAAGGGACGCGCATCGTCCTTACGTCATCATTCACAGCTCGCGCTGGCCGCAGGCCGCGCTGACGCTTCGCAATCACGAAGAGCTGCGCTGCGATTACTTGCGCAATCTCTCCGGTGTGGACCAAGAAACGCACCTTGAGGTGGCGTATCATCTGCTTTCCCTCACACACAAGCATGAGTATTGTGTGAAGGTGAAGACAGACCGCGAGCAACCAAGCATACCTTCGGTAGCTGATGTTTGGCCGACAGCCAACTGGAACGAGCGCGAAGCCTTTGACCTTTTCGGCATCGACTTCCCTGGCCACCCGAACTTAGTACGGATCATGATGCCTGATGATTGGGTGGGACATCCACTGCGCAAAGACTACGAACCGCTTGACCCGGAGGTGTAGCACGTGTTACGGACAGAAGAGCTCCTGTTAAACGTTGGTCCTCAGCATCCCAGTACTCACGGCGTTTTCCGCGTGATTGTAAAGTTGGATGGTGAAGTCATTCGAGAAGCCATACCCGTTATGGGCTACTTACATAGAGGAACAGAGAAATTGGCTGAGAACCTCAGCTATACCCAAATCATCCCATACACCGACCGTATGGATTACGTATCGGCGATGACGACCAACTACGCGTTAGTTAACGCCGTAGAGAGAATGATGCAACTCGAAGTACCTGAACGAGCGGAATTTCTTCGCTTAATCGTAATGGAGCTGCAACGGATCGCGTCACACATGGTGTGGTGGGGAACGTACCTGCTGGATATCGGGGCGATGAGCCCGTTCTTGTATGCGTTCCGTGACCGTGAAATCATTATCGATCTCTTCAATGAACTGTGTGGCGCGCGATTAACGTACAACTACATGCGTGTAGGCGGCGTGAAATGGGACGCACCAGATGGTTGGATCGAAAAGGTACGCAAATTCGTGCCGTATATGTACGGCAAATTAGAAGAGTATCACACACTTGTCACTGGAAATGAGATTTTCCTCTCACGGATCAAGGGCGTAGGCAAATATGACGCTGAGACAGCCATTGCGTATGGCCTTAGCGGGGCGAATCTGCGTTGTACGGGTGTTGACTGGGATATTCGCAAGACGCAGCCCTACAGCCTGTACAGCCGCTTCCAGTTCGATGTGCCTGTGCGCAGTGGCGGGGATTGCTATGACCGCTATTTAATTCGAATGGAAGAAATCAAACAATCCCTTCGCATCTTGGAACAAGCCTTAGACGTGTTCCCTGAGGGTGGCGAAACGATGGGCAAAGTACCGAGAGTCATCCGCCCGCCAGAAGGCGAAATTTACGCAGCGATTGAATCTCCGCGTGGGGAAATTGGCTGCCATATTATTTCCCGAGGTAAGCAAGAACCGTACCGCTTGAAATTCCGCAGACCGTCCTTCGTGAATCTGCAAATATTGCCCAAGCTTCTGGTCGGGGAATCGATGACCAATCTAATTACGATTCTGGGCGGCATCGATATTGTCGTTGGGGAGGTGGATGCCTAATGGTCAATTTATTGGAGGAGAGTCTGACATGGACGAACTTCTTCGTATTCCTATTCTGGGGCATCGTGATGCTCATGCTCGTGTTGGGGTTCGTTACCTATGCGATCTACTTCGAGCGTAAGGTCATCGGCTGGATGCAGCTGCGGATCGGGCCGAACCGGACAGGACCTTTCGGGCTGTTGCAAAGTGTCGCGGACGTCTTCAAGCTTCTCATTAAGGAAGATACGATTCCTAAGAAAGCCGAGCGTGAGCTTTTCATACTCGCACCTATCATTACCTTTATCCCGTCCTTTACAATCATTGCCACCATTCCTTTCTCGGATCGGATGTTTGGTGCGAATTTAAATGTGGGATTGCTTTATTACGTGGCGCTAACAGGGATATCAACCATCGGAATTATTCTAGGCGGTTGGGCATCCAACAATAAATATGCGTTACTGGGCGGCATGCGTTCGGCAGCTCAAATGATTAGTTATGAAGTTCCGTTAGTTATTTCGGTTGTTGGTGTAATTATGATGACGGGCAGCTTGAATCTACATACGATTGTCGATCATCAAACAGGCGGCTTCTGGCACTGGAATTTCATTCCGCAGATCCTGGGTTTCATTATTTTCGTGATTGCGGGTGTGTCGGAGCTTAATCGTACGCCGTTTGACTTGCCAGAAGCAGAATCTGAGCTCGTTGCGGGCTATCATGTGGAATACAGCGGCTTCCGCTTCGCTTTCTTCATGCTATCCGAGTATGTGTACGTCTTCGTCATTGCTTCACTGGTGAGTCTGATTTTCCTTGGTGGATGGCACGCGCCATTCGGATTCCTTGATTTCATACCAGGCGTAATCTGGTTCCTGTTGAAATTCTCGTCGGTCGTGTTCTTCCTTTTCTGGCTGCGGGCGACACTGCCACGTGTTCGAATTGATCAATTGATGGGGTTCGGCTGGAAAGTGCTGCTTCCACTAGCACTGGTCAACATGCTGGTGACGGCGATTATCATGACCATCTTCTAAGCAAGAAAGCTGATCTTGGTCGGATTTTTCCTCCGCAAAACGTTAAGTCCATGCTTTCGAAGTTAGTTTTGCTAGCGCAAAACTTGAAGGAGTTGAAACATATGAAGGGCATTATGAAAGGTTTAGGCTTCACGTTCAAGCATTTGACTGAGAAGAAAGTAACGTACGCATACCCGGAAGTTCCGATTAAAATGCCGGATCGTTTTCGTGGTATTCAATATTTTGATCCCGAGAAATGCATTGTGTGCAATCAATGTGCGCGTGTATGCCCGACGGAGTGTATTACGTTAACTGGAAAAGCGAACCCAGACCCTGAGAAAAAGGGGAAGGTCATTGATACGTATGACATCAACTTCGAAATTTGTATCCTGTGCGATCTGTGCACAGAGGTGTGTCCGACAGAAGCGATCGTGATGACGAACAATTTTGAGCTCAGCAGCTATAGTCGGGATGATTTGTTCAAAAATATGGAGTGGCTGAGCAACAACACCCAAAACATTCGTCAAGAGAACAATTCTGCGATGCCTAAAGGGGGCGCGAAGAAAGATGTTTAGTGGACTCGGCGATTTCTTATCCAGTGGTACGAGTTGGGCATTCTTTATTTTCGCGTTGCTCGCGATCGGCGGGGCGATCTTTATGATCTCTTTTACGAAAGTCGTGCACATGGTTGTTGCAGTGGCCCTCACGTTTATTAGCTTGGCTGGTCTGTATGTCATTCTTGAAGCAGAGTTTGTCGCTTTCGTGCAAGTCTTGATTTATGCCGGTGCCATCTCCATTCTGATGATTTTCGGCATTATGATGACGAAGCATAGACAGGGTGAAGACGAGGGACTTAAGCGTCCATGGCATGAAGGCTTGGCCATTCTTGGCGCTGTGGGATTGTTCGGCGTGTTGTTCTATGCGATTCAGAAATCGACCTTCGTCTCTTCGGGGACGTTGGATGCTGGCAAGGATAATACGCTCGAAATCGGGAAGCTGCTGTATAACGTGCATGTCATTCCCTTCGAAATCATGTCCGTGCTGCTGACGGTAGCGTTCATTGGTGCCATCGTAGTTGCAAAGAGAGAGGAGGATTAGCGTTGGGTAACTTAATTACTCCTTATCTTACATTAGCGGCGATCCTATTCTGCATTGGACTGTACGGTGCATTAACGAAGAAAAACGGGGTTATCGTCTTGCTCTCCATCGAGCTTATGCTCAATGCGGTGAACTTGAATTTGATTGCCTTCTCGAAACTAGGAGATCACCCCGCATTGACGGGGCATATCTTCTCCCTCTTTAACATTACGATTGCAGCTGCCGAGGCGGCTGTGGGGATTGCGATATTGATCACGATTTACCGAAATAAAGGCACCGTCGAAGTGACAGATTTGGATTCTATGAAGCGCTAGGAGGCTAACAAGGCTATGGTATCGGACTATTCACAGTACGCCTGGCTCATTCCATTGTTTCCGTTGCTTGCTTTTCTAGCGCTTACGGCAATGGGGCGTCAACTAAAAGATTTAGGCATTTACATTAGCATTTTTGCAATGCTGCTTTCGTTTATTGTGGCTTTGCTCATTTTTGTGGAGCGGATTGGCGGCAATGTTGAGGATTTCACATGGGATAAAATGAATTGGCTGCAAGTGGGCGATTTTACGCTGAAAATGGGGTTTGAGGTCACCAATCTAAACTCCCTGATGCTCGTAATCGTCACGCTAGTTTCACTGTTGGTGAACATTTATTCCAAAGGCTACATGAAAGGCGACGAGCGTATTCACGTGTTTTTCGGTTATATTGCGCTGTTCTCTTTCTCCATGCTAGGCCTTGTTATTTCTGAAAATATGCTGGAGCTCTACATCTTCTGGGAGCTAGTAGGGGTATGTTCCTTCTTGCTTGTCGGATTCTGGTACTTCAAGCCAGAGGCGAAGGCTGCCGCCAAAAAGGCATTCATCGTCACCCGCATCGGGGATGTGGGCTTGTTTATCGCGATCCTGTTGTTGTATCTCTACATGCCAGGGCACGCGCTAGATTTCACATCGATACATAACGCCTTCACCACTGGAAAAATCGACCCTACGATCGTCACGTGGATCGCTGTTCTGATTTTCATCGGGGCGATGGGTAAATCCGGTCAATTCCCGCTGCACACGTGGTTACCTGACGCAATGGAAGGGCCGACGCCGATTTCCGCGTTGATCCATGCCGCAACGATGGTTGCTGCTGGGGTGTACCTTGTGGCACGGACGTTCGATATTTTCCACGCATCGCCGGATGCGTTGACGGTCGTTGCTTATGTGGGTGGATTTACCGCCATTTTTGCAGCAACAATCGGTATTGCACAGAACGATATTAAACGGATTCTCGCTTACTCGACGGTGAGTCAACTCGGTTACATGATGATGGCGCTGGGGATTGGCGTTTCATTCACCTCAGGAATGTTCCACCTGTTTACACATGCCTTCTTCAAAGCGCTGCTCTTCTTGGGTGCAGGTAGTGTGATTCACGCGGTTCATACGCAAAATATCAACGAAATGGGCGGTTTATCCCGCAAAATGAAAATCACGACCTGGACCTTCGCGATTGGAACGCTGGCTTTAGCCGGTATCTTCCCGTTTGCAGGCTTCTGGTCGAAGGATATGATTCTCACGGAAGCATACGAGCATAACCAGCTTCTGTTCTGGGTCGGTGTGATTGCGGCGTTTTTCACCGCTTTCTATATGTCACGTCTGTTCTTCCTTGTGTTTATGGGTACGTCTAGAGCGAAAGCAGTGGCTTCGGAGGATCACGATGATCATGGCCATGACCACGCCAATGAGCCGCATGAATCTCCAGCTTCGATGACGACACCACTTATCGTGCTTGCCGTGCTTGCTGTAGTGGCAGGCTTCGTGAATACGCCATTCAATGAATGGCTCGGTCACTGGCTGACAGGGCAGGAACATGAGGAGACGGCCAATTGGACGGTTATTATTTTGTCCACATTAGCTGGATTGCTTGGCATTGGTCTTGGTTACCTCATTTATCTGAAACGCACGATCCCTCGGGATATTGTTTCGAGCAAAATGCCTTGGTTGTACACGTTGCTTAATCGCAAATATTTCATCGATGAAATTTACGATGCCATTGTAGTCAAACCGCTTCGTGGCCTTGGCTATATCTTGGAATTGATTGATATTTACATCATTGATGGGATTGTTCGCTTAGTTGCTTTCACGGTGGTTAGTCTTGGACGCTTAGGCTCCCGACTCCAAAATGGTCAACTGCAGTCCTACGGGGTCATCATGCTGCTCGGGATGCTGATTCTGGCACTTGCCATTGCAGGAAGGAGGTTCATACATGCCGGCTAATTTACCCATTCTTAGTATGATTGCCTTCTCACCTCTGCTTGGTGTGCTCGTCCTGCTTTTCCTTCGAGGTGATCGTGGACGTTTGATTAAAACAGTAGGTATCGTCACGACGCTGATTCCGCTGATTTTGGCGGCATGGCTGTATGTGGACTATAACTATCAAGGGGATCCACTTCAGTACAAAGAACAGCTGAGTTGGATTAAAGTCCCTTTAAACCACGAGGGTATTCAGCAAATTACACAATTTTTCTTCGAGTTTAAATATTCGTTAGCTGTCGATGGCATATCGTTGCCGCTCGTCTTTCTAACGGCACTGATTTCGTCGATGGCCGCATTAGCGTCTGTTTATATCAAGAAACGTTGGAAAACGTATTTCATTTTGTTCCTTTTGCTAGAAACGGGTATGTTCGGTGTATTCATGGCACAGGATCTCTTCTTGTTCTTCCTGTTCTTCGAAATTACACTCGTGCCGATGTTCTTCTTAATCGGAATTTGGGGGTATATGAACCGGGAGCAGGCGGCAAATCGCTTCTTGCTGTATAACGGTCTTGGATCAGCGATCATGCTGATTGCCTTCCTTATTCTGGTGACGACTGCAGGATTTAACCAAGATCCATCGCAGACAGAGGCTATCATTTACTATAGCGGCGACATTCATACGATTGCACACAATTTATTGCAGGCTCCTGAGGCCTACGTGAATCAGAGCGGTACGCCGTTCTTTATGAGTCAAAACATGAAATGGACCGTGTTCATCATGCTGCTGGTCGCTTTCGGGATCAAGCTGCCGATCTTCCCGTTCCATACGTGGATGCTGAAAGTACATACAGAGGCTCCGCCTGCTGTTGTTATGATTCACTCCGGGATTTTGCTCAAAATGGGGGCCTACGGCCTCATCCGTTTCGGCATTCTGTTCTTCCCGGCAGAAGCCCAGCAATGGGCGTGGGTGCTCGCGCTCCTCGGCGTCATTAACATCGTGTACGGTGCGCTTCTTGCGATGGTCCAGAAGGACTTCAAGCTCGTGCTCGCCTACTCGAGTATCAGCCACATGGGCATCGTCCTGTTGGGACTTGCTGCGTTCAACATCTCAGGTCTGCAAGGCGCCGTGTTCCAGTTGATCTCACACGGTCTGATCTCAGCCCTGATGTTCTTGCTCGTCGGCAGCATCTACGAGCGGACCGAAACGACGCAGCTCGATCGCTTGGGCGGTCTCGCTCGCAATATTCCCTTCATCAGTGGTATTCTGCTGATCGGGGGCATGGCCTCGCTCGGATTGCCAGGCTTATCCGGCTTCATCAGTGAGTTCCTCGCGTTCGTCGGACTCTTTGAAACCCACCGCGTGTACGCGATTGTCGGTACACTGGGTATTATCTTCGCAGCGGTTTACGTGCTGCGGGGGGTACTGAACATCACGTTCGGCCCTCAGCAGCCGAGCTTATTGCAGCAAGGGATGCGCGACGCGCGTCTCATCGAGGCTGTGCCGATGATTACCTTGGTCGCGTTCATTCTCTTGCTGGGCGTGTACCCAAGCGTGCTGAGTCAGCCGCTTCAACAAACCATTGGCAGCTTGGATCAATTGATCCATAGCGTAGCCGGGAAGATAGGAGGTTAGTCCAGTGGAACAGATTAGACTCCATGCTAGTGATTTATCGTATCTGCTCCCTGAGCTTGCGCTGGTTGCTACCGCGATCATCCTATCTCTCTTGGATTTGGTTCTGCCGAACCGATTCAGTCGTTCGATTATCGGATGGTTGACCCTTGTCGGCCTCGCGATTTCTGCCGTGTTCGTTGTCCTGCAGCTGAATCCGGACGAGGCGATTCAACTCTTGAATCAAAGCTATCGCGTCGACGACTTCTCGAACTTACTTAAATTATGCACCCTTGTCGGTACGGGACTCATCGTATTCATGAGCCTAGGCTTCGTGAAAGAGGATAGCATCCCGCATGTCGGGGAGTATTATTACTTCTATTTGCCTGCAGCGCTAGGGGCCATGATCATGTCATCCTCGGGCGATTTGATTACACTCTACGTTGGGTTGGAATTGCTGAGTATCACTTCTTACCTCATGGTGGCTATGAAGAAGAAAGACAAGAAATCCAATGAAGGAGCATTCAAATACTTGGTGATGGGTGGTATCTCATCCGCGATTATCCTGTATGGCATGTCCTTCCTGTACGGGATGGTCGGTTCTGCGAATCTGCAAGAGATTGGCGCAGCCCTACCAACGTTGGTCACATCGTACGAGCCGCTGCTCTACGTTGCTTTCTTCTTGCTGTTAGCCGGATTCGGTTTCAAAATTGCCGCCGCACCTTTCCACAGCTGGGCGCCAGATGTTTATGAAGGTGCGCCAACACCGGTTACGGCATTTTTGGCTGTCGTGTCCAAAGCGGCTGGATTCGCCATCTTGTTCCGTGTCTTCTATGTCTTGTTCGGATTTAGCGACTTCGGAGAGAGCAAGTTGCAATCCGATGTCTTCCTAGCGATATCCGTTATGGCGGCTATAGCGATGGTCGTGGGGAATTTCATTGCGCTGAAGCAAACGAATATGAAAAGGCTACTCGCCTATTCGGGAATTGCCAATGCAGGTTATCTGCTCGTTCCGATTGGAACGTACTTTTCGGCCACGCATTATGCCAATTTCTCGGAATTCATATTCTACTTAATCGCGTATATGTTTATGAACATCGGAGCTTTCGCTGTATTGATGATTATCGAGCAGGCTGAAGGACATACCGAAGCCAAAGGCTTCGCGGGTCTGTACTATCGCGCACCTTTAACAGCTGTGGCGATGGTATTAATCATCCTTTCCTTAGCTGGTATCCCGTTATCAGGTGGATTCTTCGGTAAGCTCTACATCATCTTAGGAACGATGCAGACGCAGCAATACTGGCTTGGTGCTCTAATGATCGCAACCAGCGTTGTTTCGTTCTACTATTATTTCAGTATCGTGCGTCAAATGTTCATGCGCAGCGATTACGAGCCAGCCGCAATCAAAGTGTCCGTGCCGTTAGGCATAACCGTTTGGTTATGTGCGCTAATCAGCGTGGCGCTTGGTGTGGTTCCGCATGTGGTGCTGAAAGGCATCGAAAGCGTCTTTACTTTGACGAAGGATTTTATTATCCAATAATCCGTACCCTAGAAGTCCTTCCTACGTAAATGTAGGGAGGGCTTTTTTGCTGCGAGTAGAGTGGTGTGAGTGGAGAGGAGTAGAAGTATTAGTAAAAGTACGAGTAAGGGTGGTGGGTGTGGTAAGAGTAAATGTAGGTAGTAAGCGACTGAGCGGTTAATGACATGGATTGCTAAGTCAGAGTAGTGAGTTGATCGGATGGAAGTTTCGTATTTCTCCTATGCAACAGATGATAGATGGATTTTATCCAGTTAAATATTGGGGTTTTCCGATTGGACGCGGAATAAATGGAAAACCTGCAGTTAATTTTGATCAATCCACCCAATCGGAACAAAACAGGCGATTTTAACTACATGTTATACAGTTAAATCGAATTTTCGAAGGAATTCTTCGGAAATAGCTGTACATTTTCCAGTTAATACAAATGTGTAGAGCATGAGACCCTTCGACCAACAGCACCAACACTTCCAACGCCGTCCGAGCGTCGAGCCCCATACTCGCATTTCGTACTCGCATTCCGTGCGCCGTAATGAGCACTCAACTTTGCCCCAATTTTTGAAGTTGTTGGCCCAAAGGCATTTGCCATCGATTTCACCTCATTTCCCCGGAAATAAAGGTTTATAGTTCCATTGTCCCCCACTTGTACACATTAATTAGATGTGCTTTGACCAACTCCCAAAAAATACTTTAAAAATTTGTTGTAAGATCTGAACTTTTTGCGAAGATGAACCGTTATAGGTATCGAGAAGATGTTTAATATGGTATAGATATATGAGAAAACTTTTATCGAGGCACCTCGAAGATGAGCGACCGCTATTCCACCCCACAAAGTGACGATAATCTTCGAAGCAAAGTCCGATTACTTTGTGGGGACCCCAGGAGGATGTAAGTTTTATCGCCATTAACAAAGCTGTTTTCGGACACCGAAAACGTATACCTTTCTTATGTGGTAAGTAAATGACAAAGAGATTTATTTTGGGATAAAGGACCTGATGTGATGACATATTTTCGATACGTAGGCCCCATGATATTGATGACAATGCTAGTCTTAGGACTAACGGGTTTCGTGCCTAACGTAGATGCGGCTTATGCGGTGTCTTCGGATCCCATGAGAGTGAAGCAAACTTATTTGGATATGATTCGCGTTGATCAAGCATGGGCTGCGGCAGGTGATTCCCATACGCCGATCATCGTCGCCGTGGTTGATACAGGCGTTGACCTTGGACATCCAGATTTAACTGGCAATTTAGTGGATGGTGTGAACTTGCTGCAGGCTTCGAAGAAGCCTTATGATGATAATGGACATGGAACGAACGTAGCCGGCTTGATTGCCGCTACGATTAATAACGATAAAGGCATCGCGGGAATTGCCCCTAATGCCAGAATTATGCCAATCAAGGCGCTTGAAGCAGATGGAACTGGCGGCGAAGCCAAGCTGGGTGAAGGCATTAAATATGCCGTGGACCACGGGGCGAAAATCGTAGTCCTTTCCCTGGGATTGAATAAATACTCGGATTATCTGGCAGGTATTGTGCAATACGCAGAGGACCGTAATGTCTTACTCGTCGCCGCTGTTGGTAATGAAAGCACGAGTGTGAAATACCCCGCGGCGTATCCGACTGTACTTTCTGTTGGTGGTGTGAGCATCAATAAACAGGCTGATCCACGATCGAATTACGGCCCAGAGCTCGATATTATGGCGCCTTGGGACGTCTATACGGCGGCGCTTGGCGGTGGCTACCAATACCAAGATGGAAGCTCAATGGCTGCGCCGCAAGTGGCAGCTGCAGCTGCGCTGATCTGGGGGAAATATCCGGCAATGTCGGCGTATCAGGTGCGCTCACAGATCGAGCAAACAGCTACGGACTTAATGTCCAAAGGCTGGGACGCTAAAACGGGTTACGGCTTACTGAATATCGAAAAGGCACTGACGGAGCCTTATAAGCAAGATCGCTTCGAGCCGAATGATGTTGTAAGTCAGGCTGCTTCGCTTCCTAATCATACGTTAGTCAAAGCGAACCTCAGCTCGGGGCAGGATCAGGACTGGTATGCGATTGATGCAGCGTATGACGGTTACATTCAGTTAGTCGTAAAGCCCGAGGATGGGGCAGGTATTCGTGTGAAGTTCGATTCAGGACAGAGCTTCGATGCAGTAAGTGGTACTGATGAAGGAAAACAGTCATTCACTGTGGCTGTGACCAAAGGCATTACTTATGTGCAGTTGGAGAATGTTGATCGAGCACGCAAGACCCTGCTGAATTACACGTTGCAAACGGATTTTATTATTTATACCGATCCTTTTGAGGATAATGATAAGCAGTATAAAGCTTTTACATTGCCAGAACGCAGTCAGACCATTCGAGGTACGTTTCATAAAACAGACGACATCGATTGGTTCGCAATGACGCTTGAACACTCGGGCACGATGCGCCTTAGACTATCGACGGATACGGGGCGGATCGATCCTATGCTTCTTTTTCAGAAAGAGGGGGAGAAGTCGACGACGATCGATCAGGCTGGCGATGGCGGTATGGAAGTGAGTTCCCAGATGGAAGTACTGCCTGGCCAATATTATATTCGTGTTAGTAATGTGAAGGATTATACCGGACCGATTACGGGTGAATACACGTTAGAGATTGAATATACGCCTAAATTGATTGACGCAAACGAGCCGAATGACAAATCGTATCAAGCTACATTTGTTGCGATGAATGCAGGGTATGAAGGTGTTTTTAGTAAAAATGAAGATGTGGATTGGTTCGAGTTCCGATTGACTTCCGATAGTCTGGCCCAAATCAGATTGACGAATATTCCTACCTCACGTACGTTGTATGCTACGTTGTATAATAATTCGTTACAGGAACAAGGCACCTATCGTAGTGACAGTGGTTCGAGTCAGCTTAATTTCGAGAAGCCGTTGCCCGAAGGAACGTATTATATTAAACTCCAGGCGAATCAGTGGTTTATGAGTCAGATGTATCGCTTGCAGTTGAATAGTTATGGGCTGGTCAGTGGTTATGTTGATATTGCTGGACATTGGGCACAAGATGCCATTAGCCAGCTTACCGAGCAAGGGATGATTAGCGGCTATGGGGATTATCGTTTTGCACCGAATCAATCCATTACAAGGGCTGAAGCAGCTACCGTGCTATCCCGTGCTTTGCGTTTATCGAAGCGCAAGGATTTGCGATTCAGCGATTTGGCCGTTTCACATTGGGCTTACGCGGATATAGCCAAAACCGTTCAAGCCTCTATCGTAGATGGTTACCCGGATGGAACGTTTAACCCGGATGGCAAGCTAACCCGTATGGAAATGACGCAAATGCTTGCGCGGAGTATGAATATGACAGGGAAGCTGAGAGGCAATACACCTTTTAGCGATGTGAGTGAATCTTACTGGGGTTTAGGCATCCTCAAACAGATGGCGGCAGATGGCTGGGTCAGCGGATTTCCCGATGGTACCTTCCATCCAGAAGATCAGGCAACACGGGCTGAATTTGTGACTTTGCTGGCTAGAGTCGTAAATCGGTAAAATCGAAAAGGAGTGACCTATGGGCGAGACGGACAAATGGAGTGAAGTGGCGCAATATGCGTCATGGATGAATATGGCTAGTATAGCTGTCTATATTCTTTGCATTGGGTTGGCATGGTGGTCGCTGCAAGCGTTCCGCTTTGATGTTTTGCTGCGAAACCCCAAAGGCGCACAAGCGATTATGCTGCAAATTTTACTTTCGATCGGACTCGGGCAGCTGGTTGCAGGGTTTTTCATTCAGTATTTAGGTCTCTCGATGAGCTTCAGCAAGATGTTTTAATGCGATTTTCCGAATAATGCAGAAGTTTGTTGTCAACAATGGATAATAGAACGGAATGAAAATCACATGACGCTTCGAACTCTATGTAGGGCATCTCTGACTGCCAAAAGAACACAGTTGTATCTATGTGGCTCCAAATGATAAACTTAGGAAATGTGCAAAACCTGTCTTTTAAAATAAGTGCGCGGAGGGACCATGATGAGCAAAATTATCGTCCGCGGTGGCCGAAAGCTAGCTGGCAATGTAAAAATCAACGGAGCAAAAAATGCGGTACTGCCGATTATTGCGGCTTCCATTCTGGGGTCGGAAGGTGAAAGCGTCATCCATGATGCGCCTCCCCTTGACGATGTACTAGTCATTAATAAAGTGTTACAAAGCTTAGGAATTGAAGTCGAATATAACCGTCAGGTGATTCGAGTAAGAGCTGGGCAGATTAATACCTGTGAGGCTTCCTATGATCTAGTCCGTAAAATGAGAGCCTCTTTCCTCGTGATGGGTCCTTTGTTAGCTAGGTTGGGTCAAGCGAGAATTTCGCTTCCAGGCGGTTGTGCGATTGGCACAAGACCGATTGACCAGCATCTCAAAGGCTTTGAAGCGATGGGTGCCGATATTGAACTAGGTCAAGGCTATATCGAAGCCAAAGTGAAAGGGCGCCTGAAGGGTGCCAAGATTTACTTGGATGTCGCCAGCGTAGGTGCAACCGAGAACATTATGATGGCTGCAACGCTTGCAGAAGGCACGACAACGATTGAAAATGCGGCAAAAGAGCCGGAAATCGTTGATTTGGCTAACTATCTGAATGCGATGGGCGCTGTAATCCGCGGTGCGGGAACGGGGGTTATTCGTATTGAGGGTGTAGAGAAGCTTCGTGGTTGCGTACATACGGTGATTCCAGATCGCGTAGAAGCCGGTACATACATGATCGCTGCAGCCATTACAGGCAGTGAGCTGTATATGGAGGGCGCGATTGGAGACCACCTTCGTCCTGTCATTTCCAAAATGCAGGAAATGGGTGTTACGATCGAAGAAGATGAGAACGGCATTCGCGTTCGAGCTACAGGTCCGTTGCGCGCGGTAGACGTGAAAACGTTGCCGTATCCAGGCTTCCCAACCGACATGCAGTCGCAAATGATGGCACTGTTGATGGTAGCGGACGGAACGAGCCTTGTAACGGAGACGGTGTTCGAGAACCGTTTCATGCATGTTGAAGAATTCGCGAATATGAATGCAAATATTAAAGTGGACGGTCGCACAGCGATCGTAAGCGGTAACTCCAAACTGCGTGGTGCCAAGGTATGTGCAACAGACCTGCGTGCTGGTGCAGCGCTCATTCTCGCGGCATTGGCGTCTGAGGGTGAGACGGAGATCACGGGTGTTCACCACATTGATCGTGGCTATGTCGATATCACCGACGTTCTGCGTGAACTAGGTGCCGATATTTATCGCTCGGTCCCACAAGAAATTGAGCAAGAAGTGGCGGAGCTTGGATTTTTCAATATCCAGCCGACGCTAGCGTAAGACAAGAGGAATCATCAGGGAACGGACCTGATGGTTCTTTTTTTGATTAACTCCTATACCTAACTTGACCTCTATTTTCACACCTATTTCTACGTCTCCCTCTCCCTCCAAGCCTACTTCTACTCCTACCTCGAAGCTAGACTTTACACTACTCCTATCCTCTCTTCCTGCTCCTATGAAAAGTAAAATAACCCTCTCGCATATTTAACTGTAAAAACTACAGTTAATTACGCCACTTTTCTCGCTTAAAATCAACTAACTGGATTTCCTGTAGTTAATCTAGCGAGATTTCACTGATATGGCCGATTGCGGTGATTTTACCTGTAAGTTTTCCATCTATTTGGAGATTTCGGGCCTTTACGGGGAAAATAGATGGAGGTTTTCCAGTTAACCCGCAGCTGGCAGGGGAGCATATCAGATACCTATCAACTACTTACCAGCCTCGTTCGTGTTCTATTCTAGCAACCCCTCTCATAAGCTAAGACATACCAAAATTGCTGCTAGTAAACGCGCTTATGGAGGCTGCTCAGACATATGTTTAAAAAGAAACGCGTGCTCAGAAAAGAAGTCATCCTGTGGATGACTGTTTGCTTATCTTCCATGTTGTGTGTCACTATCATCGTGCCTGGATTGCTAGTCAAGAAGATTCCGACCGACGAGGTGTACCCGATCCCCATCGAAGGCACAACTTTGCAAGAGACTAGCGCGGGGCAAGGTTTGATGATTCCCGTGTATTTGACGAAGCAGGAAGTCGTGCAGACCGTTCCACTAGAACAGTATGTAAGAGGTGTGCTGGCTGCCGAAATGCCCGTAGATTTTGAGTTAGAGGCACTCAAAGCGCAAGCGATGGCGGCAAGAACCTATGTTGTGCGTAGAGTCATAGAGAAGGATCATAGCAATATGCCCGTGAATGATGCACTAGTGACAGACACGACAGCCCATCAAGCCTATCTAACGGATCAAGAGCTTCGAACGAAGTGGGACAAGACCAAGTACGAAACGAATATGGCCAAGATTGATAGAGCCGTCAATGAGACCAAAGATAAGATACTTACGTTTGGACATGTACCGATCAACGCGACATTTTTCTCTACAAGCAATGGGTATACCGAGAATTCAGAAGAATATTGGCCGTTCGCAAGCCCTTATTTACGCAGCGTGCCTAGTCCGTGGGATATTAAGCTCTCCTCTCGCTATCAAGAAAGTGTCACGATTAGCTATAAGACGATGCTTCAGAAGTTAGGTGTAGCTAGTATCTCAACGACAGATACCAGTGCCAAGGGCATGAAAGTACTCTCTTGGTCTACCGGACATCGTATTAAAAGCATGACGATAGGAGGCAAGGTATTCTCAGGACGCGAAGTAAGAGAGAAGTTGGGTCTAGCATCCTCTCAATTCGCTTGGAAATGGGCGGGCTCTCAAATCACGATTACTACGTTCGGATACGGCCATGGAGTAGGTCTCAGCCAATGGGGCGCCAATGGTATGGCGAAAGAAGGGAAAACCGCGGAGGAGATCGTAACCTATTATTACACGGGCATCTCTATTGAAAATGCAGCTTCTTTTCTGGGCAAATCATAAACTTTTAATGTTTCTATAAAAATATCTTTCTGTAAGTATAAAACCTTGTAAAGTGTCAAGAATGGTTGATGAGGTGATAACCATGAGTGATAATAACAAAGGTTTTCAGAAAGAAGAAGCTCCTAAAACTGTTCAAGGAGCACAAGGTCCAACATCTGCATGGAAGAGGTTGCTTGCTAAGAAATGGGTATTCCCAGCGACGTATGTGGCAGCAGCAGCAATTATCTTAACCTTAATGTGGGTGTACCAGGGAGCAGGAACGAAAACAGTCAGCCTAGAAGATCCGGGTCTTAAGGTTAGCAGTAGCGAACAAACCGATAATCCGAAAGCACCACATGATGGGGCTCTCGCGGTTAACGGAACCACAGAAGCCATGCAATGGCCTGTGAAAGACAGAGCTGCTGTCGATGTGGCAATTCCTTACTATGACACGAATGCATCCAATGATGTGAAAGCAGCGGCAATGATCGAATACCTCGATCAACTGACACCGCACACAGCAATTGACTTGAAAGCCAAAGATGGCGCAGCATTTGATGTTCTAGCGGCACTAGGTGGTAAAGTTACAGCGGTTGAGCAAAGCCCTGTTGTTGGTAAGCTAGTTGAGATTACACACAGCAACGGATTGATCAGTATTTACCAAAGTTTATCTGATGTGAAGGTAACTAAGGGTGCAGAAGTGAAGAAGGGCGATATCATCGCCAAAGCTGGCAGCAACGATTTTGAGAAGGAAGATGGCGTGCATTTACACTTTGAAGTACGTCAAGTTAGCGACAATGCAGCCGTTAACCCAGAAACCCTCTTGAACGTGAAGCAATAAGCAGCATTTCGAGCATTGCGATACATGAGGCTAAGGCCTACATACTGTGAACGGCAGCGGGTATATACCTGCTGCTTTTTCACATTTTTATTGAACATTTGACCCGTAAAGGCGCCTAAAGCTGATTTTCTTTGATTATTTTGAAAATAAATATGGGAAATGAGCTTGTCAGGCTTGGTTACGTAGAATATCTAGTCATGCCCCTCATATACTTTACCAAACTATCTCGAGTAGGGAGGCGAGGGGAGTGCACGATTACATCAAAGAGCGAACCATTAAGATTGGTACCTGTATCGTCGAGACCAAGAATACGGTTCGCACCATTGCTAAGGAATTCGGCGTTTCCAAAAGCACAGTGCATAAGGATTTGACGGAAAGACTACCGGAAATCAACCCGGACCTGGCCAATCAGGTGAAACACATTTTGGAGTATCACAAGTCAATTCGGCACCTTAGGGGAGGAGAAGCGACGAAAATTAAGTATCGTAAGACCCGTAATCCTAAGCTTTCCGAGGTCTTGGTTACGGTTAAGTCCTAAGATACCCTTCATCCCGAGATGTTTCCTGTGTTTCCTTTAACTGGGCGTGTCGAAATTTCACGGAAAAAGAGGAAAACATGCATTTATAGCGAATTTAGCTTATAATTAGAACTGTATATCAGAGCGCCGATTCTTCACGGGATGGACGGTAGGTTTAGGGAGGATTAATTAGAAATGTTCAGCAAGGATATTGGAATAGATCTCGGCACGGCAAATGTGCTTATTCATGTAAAAGGTCGCGGAGTTGTGCTTGATGAGCCATCCGTAGTTGCGATTGAAAGTGATACGAAACGTGTGTTGGCTGTTGGAGAAGAAGCCTTCCGCATGGTAGGTAGAACACCTGGTAACATTATTGCGATTCGTCCTCTTAAGGATGGTGTTATCGCGGATTTTGATATTACGGAAATGATGTTGAAGCATTTCATTGCCAAAATTGGGGGCAAGAATTGGTATTCTCATCCGAGAATACTGATCTGCGCCCCTACCAACATTACCTCAGTTGAGCAGAAAGCGATTCGTGAAGCAGCTGAGCGCAGCGGTGCCCGAGAGGTATTCATGGAAGAAGAACCGAAGGCGGCGGCAATTGGCGCTGGTATGGACATCTTCCAACCTAGCGGTAACATGGTTGTTGATATTGGCGGAGGGACGACGGATGTTGCCGTGTTATCCATGGGCGACATCGTCACCTCCTCTTCCATCAAGATTGCGGGCGACAAGTTCGATATCGCGATCACGAAGTATATCAAAAATAAGTACAAGCTGTTGATCGGTGAACGGACAAGTGAAGATATTAAGTTGAAAATTGGAACGGTATATCCACATGGGCGTGATCAAGAGATGGATATTCGCGGAAGAGATATGGTTTCTGGACTTCCATTGACAATTACAATTCACTCCAGTGAGGTACAGGAAGCGTTATGGGATCCAGTTTACTCCATCGTCACAGCGGCGAAGAGCGTACTTGAGCGGACACCTCCTGAGTTGTCTGCGGACATTATTGACCGTGGCGTTATTCTGACAGGCGGCGGCGCATTGTTGCATGGTCTTGATCAACTGCTTGCGGATGAGTTGAAAGTACCTGTACTTATCGCTGAAGATCCAATGTCTTGTGTGGTTAAAGGCACAGGCATTATGTTGGATAATTTAGATAAAGTAACCAAACGTAAATTTTAATGATGAAATAACAACCTATCTAAGAGGTGACTAGATGTTAAGAGGACTGTATACCGCGGCGGCAGGGATGATTTCTGAGCAACGCAGACACGATACCATAACGAATAATATTGCTAACTTGAATTCTCCAGGCTTTAAACAGGGTAATGCCTTGTCGCGTTCGTTTCCAGAAATGCTGATCTCTACGATTCGCGGTGGACAAGGTGCCTCTCCAGCACCGCTTGGGAGGATGAGCTTAGGTGTGTTCTCGGAGGAGAGTATCTCCGTCCACACCCAAGGTGATCTGCAGGAAACGCAGAATCCCTTCGATTTCGCATTGGTTTCCAATATTCAACTACCGGGAATTACATTTGATACAACGGGTAAATACGTAAATGCAGAAGGGGAGCGAACGTTCCAACCGCAGGCACTATTTACCGTCTTGAACCCGAATGGCGAGCAACGTTACTCTTTAAACGGGAAGTTCACTGTCGATGCAGCAGGTCAGCTTGTTAATGCCAATGGCGAACAAGTATTGGGCCGAGATGGACAACCCTTAGTTTTGTTGGATGGAGCCGGGCAGCCGATCTCCAATTTCAAAGTAACGGCTAAGGGCGAGTTCATGGATAGCGATGGACGCCCGATTCTAGATGCAGCAGGTGCTCCGATAGGTTTGATGCTTTCACGTGCAGAGAATCCGCATCTATTGCTCCGCGAGGGGAATGGGTTATTACGTATTAATCCAGGAGATGAAGCGACGATCTCGCAAGTAGCACTAGGTGACCAAGTTGAAGTGCGCCAAGGCTTTATCGAGCGATCGAACGTGGATTCCGCGCAATCCATGGTGGATATGATGTCGGCGCTGCGCGCCTATGAGGCGAATCAGAAAGTGATCCAATCGTATGATAAAAGTATGGACAAAGCAGCAAATGAAGTAGGGCGCGTCTAAATCTAGCTTGCGAAGGAGCCAGCCATGAACAATTCCATGATCAACTCATCGGTATCCATGCACAGCTTACAGCAAAAGCTGGATATTCTCTCCAATAACATAGCAAATGTGAATACAAACGGCTTTAAGAAGAAGGAAGCCTCCTTCGAGGATGTGTTGACCAATGTACAAGCACAACCTGAAGGGTTCCGTCAGCAAGGTCGCTTCTCGCCACTCGGTTTTAACCAAGGCTGGGGATCAAGGCTTGTGCAAATTCAGACGAATTTGGCGCAAGGGCCGATCCAGCCAACTGGCAATACAACGGACTTCGCTATTCAAGGCGATGGCTTGTTTGAAGTGGCTGTCAGCAAGGTGGACGATAATGGTAATCAAGTATTTCAGCCCGCTTGGACACGTAACGGGGCATTCAGTTTAACGCCGGACGGACAAGGCGGAACGGTGCTTACGACGAAAGAGGGCCATTATATCTCCGATATCGATGGAAGCCCGATTAACGTACCATCAGGGACTCGACCAGTCGTTGAGAAAGACGGTACGATCAAAGGCTACAATGAACAGGATCCAGCTGCTGCACCCGTTATATTAGGTCAAATCAAGCTGGTGCGTGTCGTACGACCGCAACTTCTTCAAGATGTGGGGGATAATTTATACACACTTCCAACGGGGATTACTGAGGCTGAGAAAGCGAATATCTTGCAAGATGTGAACGGCGTGGCTGCAACAGAAGCGACTCGCGTTAGCTTAATGCAGGGCTTTCTTGAACAATCGAATGTGACACTCTCGGATGAAATGACGGACCTAGTTATTGTCCAACGCGCATTGCAGCTGAATTCCCGTGCCATCACATCCTCTGATCAGATGATGAACATGGCTAACAATTTACGTGCATGATCGTAGAAAGGTAGGGATAGGTTCGATGGCAGACAAGCCAGCTCCAGTCAAGAAGAAGCCAAGGCCGAGATGGCAGAAGATCCTATGGCTTATTTTCAAAATTTTACGTATTCCCGTGCTAGCCGTTGTAGCGATCTATGTTGGTTTATGGGTAGGCTACACGAAGCTCGGAAATCAACCTTCATCAGAAATCTTACATATTAGCACATGGCGGCATTTATACGATCTCGTTTTTGCGAATTAATTGAACTCCCGTATGGGAGTTTTATTTTTGTAAGAGCAGTTGTATAATGAAGAAAGACTTTATCTACCAAATATTGAAGTTTCGGATCGGATACTTAGGCGCAGGAGGAGTACCTTGAATATACCGAACATGCTCACGATCAGCAGGTTTGTACTAATCCCCGTGTACCTCGTGCTTTTTTTCAATGGCTACATCCGAACCTCCTTCATCATTCTACTTGTAGCTGGATTAACGGATATTCTAGATGGCTATATCGCTAGAACGCGCAAGCTGGTCACCCCGATGGGTGTTATGTTAGATCCACTTGCCGACAAGTGCATGATGATTGCGGTCATCCTCTCCCTCCTCATCTCGGAGATGATTCCTTGGCAGGCAGCAGTGGCCATGTTCATCCGTGACGCAGGCATGATTATTGGCTCCGCCTTCTTTCATTTCAGAGGCAAACTGACCGTTCCAGCGAACGTTATGGGGAAGCTAACAACGGTACTCTACTATTTCGCCATCCTCTTTATTGTGTTTGAATTCGACTTTGCCATCACCTATTTGTGGTATGTGATCGGGGTCTCTTTCTTAACGTCATTCATTTATATTTTCCAGTTCCTTCTATTAAATCGTGGGGCTCGAGCGAAATAACGGTTATAGACAAAATGAAAAAAGAGCCTATGTAGGGGTCTGTCATACAGACCGTTACATAAGCTCCCCTTATATGAACCTTCACTTCTGCAGGATATGAAGGGACCTCCCTATTGTAAGTAATTCCCTTGTATTTTATACAAGTATTCGAAAGGAGCACGAACGCAAGATGCTAGATATTAATCAAATTCAAGAGATCATTCCTCACCGCCCGCCTTTCCTTCTCGTTGACCGTATTTTGGAAGTAGAAGAAGGGGTTAGAGCTGTAGGAATAAAAAATGTTACGATCAATGAACCTTTCTTCGCAGGGCATTTTCCTGGCTATCCAGTTATGCCGGGGGTGTTGATTGTTGAAGCTTTAGCACAAGTTGGTGCTGTAGCTGTATTGTCCATGCCTGAATATAAAGGCAAAATCGGCTTATTCGCAGGTGCAGATGGCATTCGCTGGCGTCAGCAAGTTGTACCAGGAGATACACTTACCTTAGAAATGACCATCACACGGGTAAAAGGCACCATAGTTAAAGGTCAAGCTGTGGCTAAAGTTGGCGACAAAGTGGTAGTCGAAGGTGAGCTTATGTTCGCCCTTGCTAATAAATAGCCCATACATATAAAGGAGATGAACCTACGACGATGACGCGTGTGCAAACAGAGTATCAATTATGGCTCCAAGATCCAGCTGTCGATGAGCAAACGAAGCAAGAACTTCAAGCTATTCGGGAAGATGAGAGAGAAATCGAGGATCGCTTTTATAAAGATCTTGAATTTGGGACAGGCGGTCTCCGTGGGGTCATTGGCGCGGGTACCAATCGTATCAATGTATACACCGTTGGTCGCGCTAGCCAAGGCTTAGCGCAATATGTAAACGGAACAGGAGCGGCTAATCCAGCTATCGTTCTAGCCTATGATTCCCGCCACATGTCACCTGAGTTCGCTTTGGAATCCGCGCTTGTTTTCGCGGGTAATGGGATTAAAGCCTATCTGTTCCAGACGCTGCATGCGACACCGCAGCTTTCTTTTGCCGTGAGATATCTAGGCGCGACAGCGGGTGTGGTTGTTACAGCGAGCCACAATCCACCAGAATATAATGGATATAAAGTGTACGGTGCAGACGGTGGGCAATTGGTGCCTGAGTTTGCAGAGCAAGTGATTGAGCACGTACAGAGCATCAACACCTTTGATAAAGTGAAGAAGTTGTCTCAGCAGGAAGCGGAAGCGCAAGGGCTTCTTGCTTGGTTAGGCGATGATGTTGATCAGGCTTACATACAGGCGGTTACGGCCGTTAGTCAAAATCCAGACGTCATTAAGGAAATCAGCGATGATTTCCGTGTGATTTTCACACCGCTACATGGCGCAGGGAATATACCGGTACGCGAAGTTCTCAAGGCCGTTGGCTTTGAACAAGTGCGTGTTGTTGCTGAACAAGAACTGCCAGATGCACAGTTCTCTACCGTCAAATCGCCGAACCCAGAAGAGCGTGAAGCGTTCACGCTAGCGATTGCACAAGCGAAGGAATGGAATGCCGATATCATTATCGGAACCGATCCGGATGCTGACCGTATGGGTGCTGTCGTGAAAGATCCGAATGGTGAATATGTCGTGCTATCGGGTAATCAATCCGGTGCGATTATTGTGAACTATCTATTGTCGAGTATGAAAGAGCGTGGAATACTTCCAGCTAACGGTGTTGTGATCAAAACGATCGTAACGAGTGAGATGGGCGCAGTTATCGCGAATCACTATGGAATTCCAACACTGAATACCTTAACGGGCTTTAAGTATATCGGTGAAAAAATGTCGCAATTCGAGAAAACGGGTGAACATACCTACCTGTTTGGCTATGAAGAGAGCTATGGTTACCTGGCTGGCGATTATGCAAGGGATAAAGATGCAGTCATCGCGGCTATGTTAATTGCAGAAGCTGCGGCTTACTATAAGAAGCAAGGCAAGACCTTGTATGAGGTGCTGCAAGAGCTGTACGAATCCTTTGGTTACTTTTTGGAAAAACTGGAATCAAGAACTCTTAAAGGGAAAGACGGCGTGGAACAAATTGGCCGAATGGTGGAAGCTTGGAGAACGAATCCGCCAACTGAGATCAGCGGTACACGTGTAATCGCGGTTGAGGACTACGCACAAGGGATTAATGGCTTACCTCGGGAGAACGTTCTTAAGTTCAAACTAGAGGACGGTTCATGGTTCTGCTTACGTCCATCCGGCACAGAGCCGAAAATTAAATTTTACTTTGCAGTCCAAGGAGTAACTGGACCTGAGGCTGCACAGCAACTAGATGGCATCATTCAATACGTACTTAATCGTGTAGACGGATAGTACAAATAGGTGTACAAAACCTCTTCAGAACCTAAGTGAGGGATAGCTCGTCTAATACATGGCAGGATAAGAAATCTACCATGTATTGGGCGTAATCCCCGCGTTTGGGGGCGGAGAGGTTTTCGAATGTATACGGGAATGGAAAGTAACTAAAAAAAGTAGATGCTCTAAGGAGTGGACGAACCAGTGAATTTGTATCAAACCTGGAATAACCCGTTAAGAAATATTTTGTGGTGGATCGTGATTTTGGGGATGCTGTGTTCCTTACCGCTGGCCTACACACGTCACCAAACCGAAACGTCGGCGAATCAAGTTGAATTCGTGTTTGACTATCGCGACTTATTGGATATTGCCGATGTGCAGACCAATCCACAGAACTTTGTAAACAATGAGCTAAAGAACATGAAAGCCGCGGGTATAAGCTCTATGGCTGTTTACGAAAGTACGCTGGGTGAGTTCAAGGAGAGCCGTCGCATTGAGATGTACAACTCTCGTGACGCGGCTATGCTGACGCAAACACTTGGTAATCCTAGCGAGAACTATACGTATATTCTGTTCGCAGATAATCAAACGCAACAGAAGCTAGAGCCGCTTATCCAGAAAACATTTGCGGATCTGAATGTAGGCGTAAAGCCGTGGAGCTTCAAAAACCGTAATGGTCTCATCATTCAGATGAGCACGGATGATGCTTCTATTAAGGCGATGGATCCCGATCCGATCACGTTACAAATGCTGAAAGAGCAAGGATTCCAAATCGTCGTACGGTTAGCGAATCGCAGACCGTTTCACACCAATGAGATGGATGCTATGCTCAAGCAGTTCCATGGTCTTGGTGTCAAACGCATCATCGTGGATGGGAATGAAGTCCCTGGGTATACCGAAGAAGATACAGAAGTGAATTTGAATAAAATGGCTGATCTGCTTAATAAGTACGGCATCGGACTCGCAGCAATTGAGTTATTGAAGGAGCCGCAAAAAGGATTTAGTACATTAGCTAAGCAAACGAATTACAACGTTGTGCGTCTGCACTCTTTTACAGAGAAAGATGGCGAGAAACTGACAGAGCCATTGAAGAAAGCCGAACTTGCAGATCGTGTGCAAGGTGTGTCAGACAGGCTTGTATTGGCTGTGAAGGATCGTAATATCCGCATGGTATTTCTGAATGCTAGACCGGTGAAAAGCTTAGATAAAGGCAAGCTTGTTGACCCGCTTTCGTCCTATTATGCAGCCTTACAGGGTAAAGACGGTGCGATTCCTCGTATCCAAGACGTAGGCTTTACATTAGGACCAGCTGAGGCATTCGATGTACATACAACAGGTTGGCAGAAGATTGCTCGATTCTTCTTACTGTTAGGCGGACTAAGCTTGATCGTATGGATGATTTCGTTCTTCTTGCCTGAATTGACGATCGTTTTCTTCGTTGTCGGCTTGCTTGGTTTAGTTGCTCTACACACGCTTTCGGCGAATTTGTACGCACAAGGACTTGCGTTGGCGACAGCGATTAGTGCACCTAGCGTTGCGGTTATGCTGGCCATCCGATCAGTGCGATCAGGTGTTGCAGCGAAGTGGAAATCAGGACTGGCTTACGGGCTGTGGCAGTTATTACGAACATCGCTCGTGTCTTGTTTAGGTATTGTGTATGTCGTAGCACTATTGAATCATGTCACGTATTCCTTGGTGTTGCAGCAGTTTAGGGGAGTTGGGATGCTGCATTTGCTACCAATTGCCATAGTTGGTGTGTATCTCTTATTCTTTAGTGAGAATAATACGTATAAGGAAAAGATCGCGAATATTCGCCGATTGCTTTCTTCCTATATAAGTGTGTTGTGGATTGTGATCGCAGGCGTAGGGCTTGCAGCTGTCTTCTACTACTTGTCTCGTACAGGGAATGAAGGACAAGCTTCTTCTGTTGAGAAGTTATTCCGTTCCTTCTTAGAAAATACATTAGGCGTACGTCCACGGACGAAGGAGTTCCTAGTCGCTCATCCGATTTTCGTACTCGGTGCGTATTTGTCCGTTCGTTACCGTCATGCCGTGTACTTGCTGTTCATCGGTGTTGTTGGTCAACTTTCCTTAGTGGATACGTTTGCTCATCTGCACACACCGCTGCACATTTCGTTAATCCGTATCTTCTACGGACTTGTGCTAGGTGCAATCATCGGGTTAGTTCTCATTGCAGCTTGGGAAATCATCACAAGGAGTTGGAAACGATGGGTACAGCCCCAATTGTCAAAATAGCGTTATCCGGCTACTACGGTTTCGATAATAGCGGGGACGAGGCTGTACTGCAGTCGATTTTGTTCGCTTTGCAGGAGCAAGGTCAAGAGCAGGGCATTCAGATTGAACCTATCGTGCTTTCGGCCAATCCAGAGAAAACAACAGCGATGTACGGGGTGAAAGCTTATCATCGGATGAAACCAGGTTCGCTGTTGCGTGCTTTGCGCGAATCGAATGGTTTGATCAGCGGTGGCGGGAGCTTATTGCAAGATGCCACCAGCGCGAAGACGATCCCGTATTACTTGGCTGTCTTGAAAATAGCGCAATGGCTTGGGAAGCCAACGTTTATTTATTCGCAAGGCATCGGGCCGGTGGGCCGGCCGATGTTTTACGGCTGGATCCGCAGCGTGTTCAAGCGCTGCGCGTTCGTGTCGGTCCGCGATACAGAGTCCGCGGACTTATTAGGTAAGATGCGCCTCCCGCGGGAGCGCATCACGGTCGTGCCCGACCCGGTGATGGGCTTGCCCCTCCGGGATGCAGTGGAAGGCGGTGGCGCGACGGTTGGAGCCGCGCTTAGTGGTAGTGAGGTGCGGACGATCGGTGTGTCCGTCCGCTTCTGGAACGAGGACCGCTCCGAGCTGGAAGCCCTCGCGCGGTCCCTGCAAGAGCTGCTCGCAGCACGCACGGACGTGCAGCTGCGGTTCTTGCCCTTCCACCTCCCCTCGGATGAGGTGGCCTCGCAGTTCGTGATCGACCGCTTGGGCGATCATAAGAACAGAGCGGAGATGTTGCGTGGCATCACGCATCCGCAGGATATGCTGGCGCAGGTCGCGGCGTGCGACCTGCTGATCGGGATGAGGCTGCATTCTTTGATTTATGCAGCCTCGCAGTTCGTGCCTATGGTGGGGATCTCGTACGATCCGAAGATCGACCAGTTCCTCCATAGGCTTGGTATGAAAGCCGCTGCATCGACAGCTAGCTTCGATGCTTCTGCCTTTACAGAGGAGGCGCTGGGCCTCCTCGATGCTCGCGAGCAGTGGGCGGCGTCGAGCAGCGCCGCCATCGAGCAGCTGAAGGCGCAAGCGCAGCTGCCCGCGCAGCGGATCATTTCCTTTTACAAAAGGAAATAGTAGATAGATTTTCATCCACATTCCACCAACTAGCAACCAAATAGCAACTTACAACGTCAATAATAAGGAAGAGATATAATGAGCTCGACTTCTGTTACCAATCAGCCAGCAGCACTGGCATCCTTGCAAGTCATACCGAAAGTGCGAATTTACGGTGTGCCTATCTCCAAAATGAGTATGAAACAAACCGTCGACTACTTAACGAAGGTCATTGAGTACAAACAGCCGCATCAGGTGATCACGGCTAATCCCATTATGGTGATGGCTGCGCAAGACGATCCTTCTTACCTAAAAATGATGCAGCGCGCAGAGTTGATTGTCCCAGATGGAACAGGTGTTGTCTGGGCCGCTAATCACGTTGGTCAACCTGTCGCAGAAAGAGTGCCTGGCTACGACTTAATCCACGAACTCATGAAGGTCGGGGAGAAGAAGGCATGGAAGGTCTATCTTTTAGGTGCTTCTAATGAAGTTATTCAAGCCGCGGCTGAGAAGATTCGCACGACTTATCCGAATGTAAACTTGGTCGGAGTAAGGGATGGT
The DNA here is from genome assembly GCF_013141695.1 of Paenibacillus plantarum. Classification (GTDB taxonomy): domain Bacteria; phylum Bacillota; class Bacilli; order Paenibacillales; family NBRC-103111; genus Paenibacillus_E; species Paenibacillus_E plantarum. The sequence goes on along the minus strand of NZ_WHNY01000065.1, from coordinate 127,174 downwards.
TATTTCGGCGATGCTGAGGACGCGCAAGTGATCCAAGCTGTTAAAGACGCTGAACCAGATCTGCTACTCGTAGGCAGAGCGGCAGCGAATCAAGAGCCTTGGATCGGGAAATACAAAGAACAACTGGGTGTGCCCGTAATGATGGGAGTCGGCGGAAGTTTTGATGTGCTTTCGGGCAAGCTAAAGCGAGCACCTAAATTTTTTCAAAAACTACGTCTGGAATGGTTTTACCGCCTTCTTCAGGAACCGTGGCGCTATAAGAGAATGCTTCTATTACCGAAATTCGCAGTGAAAGTGATGCGCGACAAAGAGAACGTCACAAAACCATGAAAATATCTTTGAAAATTGGCTGAAAACGGTCATTTCAGATGAATTTAGCAGTAGTATTTGTGACGGAATGGGAGTATAATTCATTTCGGCGGTCACCAGCCTGCCACCCATGACAAGAGGAGCTGTGAAGAAGACATGTATGGATTATATGCGATAGGGTTTATTGCTGCGTGCGTTATGGCGTTGTTGCTGACACCCCTGGTCAAAAAATTTGCCTTCTGGGTAGGAGCTGTTGATGCCCCGAACCATCGGAAGGTTCATACGCGAATTATGCCGCGTTTAGGAGGATTAGCGATATTCCTCGCGTTCGTGGGAGCTTACTTCGTCGTCTCTCCAGCACTTGATGCTGTGAACTCAGATGCTGCTTTTGGACTTCTGCTCGGAGGCTTTGTGATTGTTGTCACAGGCGCTCTGGATGATCGTTTTCAATTATCCCCCAAATGGAAGCTTCTAGGACAGCTTATTGCTGCCTGTATCGTTGTTTCATTTGGACTCAAAATAGACTTAGTTAATATTCCGTTTGGCGAAACGAACTTGCCGATTGGTTGGTTGAGTATCCCGATTACAATATTGTGGATTGTTGGTGTATCCAATGCGATTAACTTGATTGACGGCCTGGATGGCTTGTCAGCAGGGGTATCGGGTATCGCGACAACAACCATTCTCATTCTTGCTCTTATGATGGGGAACGTAACTGTTATTTTACTTTGTGTGATTTTGCTAGGAAGTATTTCAGGCTTTATGTTCTTTAACTTCCATCCGGCCAAAATCTTCATGGGCGATTCCGGCGCCTTGTTCCTGGGCTTCGCCCTTGCGACACTTTCGATTCTCGGCTTTAAACAAGCTGCCGTTGTTTCACTGTTAATTCCGATTATGATTCTAGGCGTGCCCTTATCTGATACTTTCTTCGCCATGCTTCGCCGTTATGTGAATAAACTGCCAATCTCGGCACCGGACAAAAGCCACTTGCATCACTGCTTATTGCAAATGGGCTTCAGCCATCGTACAAGCGTTCTGATCATCTATGGAATTGCTGCTATTTTCGGTGGTAGCGCGGTGGTCTGCTCGGTATTTATTTCCCAAGACTCTACGTGGGGATTGATTATGATTATAGTCGCTTTGTTCCTCGTAATGCTTGTCGGAGCAGAGGCTATCGGTATTATTAGCAAAAGCCGCAAGCCTGTGATCAACTTCCTGCAAAGATTAGTTGGTAAACAGGTACAGAGCGATCGCGTAGGAAAATAAGTTTTCAGTTATAGGAAAAAATTCAATCCAGCCTTCGGGGCTGGATTTTTTGTATTTTTAAGGAAAAACGTTCTTTCTCTAAACATTTCAAGGCGATCTACCGATAAGTAATGTACAACAACTTTTGGCGTTCAACCACGTCTAATCATGTAGAATGGTAGAAGGATATAGGAGGGATTGTCGAATTTAGTAAGTGATAAGTGAAAGTGATACACCTGCCCCATACATAAACAGCTAATAACATTTAGATAACATAAGGAGGAAATTGCTTTGAAACGATTACAGACCAAACTAGCAAGCATACTGTTGATCATATCATTGATGATTAGTTTAATGCCTGCGATGACAGCGAGTGCAGCTTCAACGCTAGTTATTAAGAATCTTTACACCGAGACTGATAATGCCGGCACATCTTTGGTCAAACCAAAGGATAACAACTTAGTTACCCGAATCACGCAATTACCTTTTTCATTAAATGTAGAGACAACAAATGTAACAGATTCACAGATTCCATCGATCTATTTCGAAATTACGAATATTAACTCAGGTGTTGTGACAACAGAGAAGAACAATAAAGCGGTTATTGCTGGAACAAATCTTGTGAAATTCGATAATATCCAGTTAACAGAAGGCTTAAATAAAGTTGTCGTTTATCTGGGTGATTCTAATGCAATTGCTTCTGCACCCGGTTGGTTGTACTATGCGCCAACGACCAATCTATCCGATATCACGGTTAATAACGCTCAACTGGAAGAAGGAAAGATCTATCCAATTGATCGTGGTCCTCTGAAAGCAGGGACAACAGGTATCCAAATTAAAACGAAGGCGTCCAACGCTAGTGCTGTTCAAGCTACAATAACTGGCGATAGTCTGCCTAAACAAGGCTTCAAAAGTAATGATGGTTATTTCTATTTCACTGGGGATGACAAGAACAAATCCTCTTCAACTTGTGCATCTGTCACTAGCTTCTGTTTGAATCCAGGTGACAACATTATTAGCTTTATCGCAAGCAATGATACGAATAAATATCAAGCCGTTAAGAAACTTTGGTACGATAACGGTCAGCCGTTTGCTTTTAACGGGAAAATACAAGATACGTTAGCCACACTACCGCAAAAAGACTTAATTACGATTCCAACATTCCAAACAAGCGCTTTGACGTTCACAGCTAGTGTCAAAAGCGATTTGGAAACAGCGACGTCATTACGATACCCCTTTGTAGATGTGGCGATTAATGGATCTTTGGTGGCTACAATTGATTTAAGCGCAACTGATGGATCGAATACCGTAGCACTAGTTACCTATTCTGCTACTACTAATACTTCATTGTCACGAAGCAATGAGTATTTAGTGAAAGATTTAAAGATTGCAATACCTACGATTACTAATGTTGCCGCGAATGAGCAACTTCTAACATTTAAATTTAGGGATGCTACGAATAGCCTAAACCCAGCAATTACTCAATATAAATTTAAATATGTAGATCCGAGTCATCCATATATCGAAAGATCAACTATAAGTAATGGAACAATTGAAAATGAACTTAGCCTAAGTGATGCAACACTAGTCAACGAACTTCCAGCTGATATACATGTGTATGCAAATAACCAAACACTTGCAATTAAGGCTCTGATTGATGGCGTTTATTATCCTAATGCAAATCCAATTGTAGGGACATTGGATGCCGCTACACAATTATATAAATATGATCTTAAACTTCAAGGCATAACTGATGGCAACAAGAAACTAAGTATTGAGCTTTACAGTGACGCGGGAACAACGAGATACAGCACAGTTGATTATAAGTTAAATATAAGCAATGCTCCTTATGTGCTGGTTAATAATATCTCTAACAGCATGACGATCAAGAATATCACGAATTTAGCATGCGGAGGTACACAAGCATGTATTTCGGGTAGACTTGTCAATTTCTATCAAGATCCAGTAACAGCACCGGCGGTGCCGGTTAATAAAGTAGAAGTGTCTATGAATGAAAGTGTGTATACACTTGATTCTAGAACTGCTGAAACGATATTCGGGAAAGTTCCTTCTACACCAACTACTCCAGGAACATTGAATACCTTCACGTTACCACTGAATTTATTTAACGCTGATCTTACAAAGGTAATGGTTGAAGGTAAAAATACGTTGAAGTTCAAAATTTACGTCAATAACGTATTTATCACGGAACAGTCGTATGACATTTATTTATTCTCAACAGATGCTCCTCAATTTACAACTATTAAACCAGTGGAAAGTGGTACATCAGGAACTCAATTTATTGCCAACAGCGATCCTGATACATACACAACGACACAGCGTACGGTATCATTTGATGGATTATATTCAAGTTTAAATGCTAATGGATTGGCATCATCTATTAAAGCTTTAACGTTGGTTGTGCATACGAAAGATGCCAAAGGAGATGCGTTGGTCCATCAGCAAACGATAGGTAGTTCCAGCTCGATTGTTCCAATCGACCAAACATTAAATTCGCAAATAGTGACTTCCAATGGAGTTGACTATTTCACATCAATTAGCGACACAAACTTTAAAACAACAGCATTTAAATTGCTGGATGACTCAGATGTTGTCTTTGAGTTTAGAATCACCAATAATTCAAATATCACAGCAACGAAGTCTATTACTATTACAAGGCAGAATGTTCCTTACACGGTTGTTCAACCTCTCTTGATCAAGAATCCTAAAGGGGAGCTGCAATCTAACATCAATAGTGATTTTTATAACATCATTATTGAAGCTGAGAATGCGGATAGTGTTTTATTCGATAAAAATGAAGCAACTAAACGTACAGTGAATTCCGTGGATCAATATTTATATCAAGTTACTAACTTGAAACCTGGTGCAAATCAAATTAAGTTTACTATTAATCGTAATGGAGCTAAGGTGAATGGTAGTTTTATTCTTTTCAATACCAATACCAATGTTCAGGGTGCAGCTACGCTTCAAAATATGAATACTAAGTTTAAACTCTTTAATAACGGACTACAGTTGTCTTTCCCTAAAGACACTAAATTAATGAGAAATGTACCGGATAGTAATAACAATCAGTATATTACAACAGGACGTAAGATATTATTTGGTATCGCGGATATAGATGATGGACGAGTAGATAAATCGTTATTTCCTGTACCCAATGGGTATTATAAATCTAAAATTAGTGTCAAAGTTGTAGAAGATACCTTCCATCCAGCAAGTAATCTCTACTATATGGATGCAGGTTTCATTCCAGCACCAAATTCAACTACAACAACACCTGATGATTTAACTAAAGGACTTAACGGCACTGGTGTCGATCCGTATGACACTACGAACTCAGGAAGAGCCTATTTTAACCGTCTAAACGATGAGATCGTTGTACCCACACAAGATGGAGAATTGACGCTACAGTTCGATCAGGCCATTCGTCAAGAAGCTGGAAAGTACATCACTGTATTCTTCTATGATATTTATGCGAATTATTCTAATACGACAGACTATGGCTGGAGGAACCTCGGCGGCGTTGTAGATACCAAAAACAATACGATCACAGTGCCATTCCGGAAGTTCGGCTACTATCAAGTTATGTATATGGATCGCAGCTTCGATGATATGACAGGGCACTCATTCGCAAGGAACGAGCTCGAGACACTGTACTCCAAAGGTTTAATGAGAGCGAAAACTACGTTCTCATTTGGTCCGAATGATTACATTACACGTGGCGAGTTTGCTCAAGTATTGGTTAAAATCTTTAAACTTCCATTGAACTACGCGGGTAGTTCAACATTTTCGGATGTTCTCAAAATTGATAACGCGATAGGCATGCTCTACGACTATAAGTATGTTGAAACAGCCGCGAGAGCGGGCATTATTCGTGGTCAAGCGAGTAATCGATTTAATCCAGGCGGATCCATTACCCGCCAAGACGCGGCTGTAATGATCGCTAGGGCGGCCGAAATGAAAATGAGCACTGATCTTAACAAATCCCTGATCTCCTTGCAAAAATCGTTCACGGATGGAGATAGAATCGAGTCCTATTCAAGACCTGCCGTTGAGGCGGTGTCTAAAGCGGGGCTGATCGAAGGCATTCCGAATACCTTACTTCCAGGAGAGAAGAAAGAAACAGTGCGATTTGACCCAACTGAGCTTCTGACACGCGCACAAGCATCTATAATCGGATATCGTGTAATGAAGCAACAGAAGATGGTTCCTTAATCATGGAACACTACGGCAAGTTATGCTATTGGCTTTACCTGATTTAAAAATCTAGATGCAAAAGACCCAATACCTACAAGGTGTTGGGTCTTTTGCATCTATGCGGAAAATTGAATAACTGAAAGTAAAGGATTGCTCTAAAAAGAAGCTCTACACTTCAGGAAACCTTCAGTTAACTTTTAGTTTCTATTAAGTTTCTAGTCGTATTTCCTTTACAAATAGACTGTACTCTTAATTTATTGCTATTTGCTATTAAAGTAAAGATTGAGAAGAGCTTAGCAAGTCTAGAGTGGAACTCAGTTGGAAAATACTTAGCAATGAAATGTAGTATAGAGTGTCGTATACTAAGTTTGTAGACGAGATGACATACGAAAATCTACACGGAAGTATATCAAACAGACCGTTTAAAGCAAGTTGTAGGTTTCAAAAGTCGCTCAGTTGGTTATAAGTTTTTATAGAAAAAAACTAAACTTAAAATATTAGGAGGAAATACCCTTTATGAAGAAAACTCTATCTGTAGTTCTTACGTCCGCAATGGCTCTTTCCATGTTTTCGTCCGTAGCATTTGGTAAAACATCTGCAGATTTCACGGATCTGAAAGACCTTGACGCAGCAACAAAAGCAAAGTTTGATGCGATGATCTCCGCTGAAATCTTTGATGGCGTAAGCGACACAACATTTGGTCTTAAAGAAGAAATGAACCGCGCACAATTCGCTAAAGTAGCAGCTTTGATCATGGGTCTTGAAGTAAATAAAGATCTTAAAACATCAAGCTTCACTGACGTTAGTGTAACCGACCCAGCGAATGGTTATGCACTTCCTTACATCGAAGCATTGAAAACAGCTAGCGTAACGGATGGATATGCAGAAGGTCAATACAACCCGGCTGGTAAAGTAACAAAAGAACAACTAGCTACTTTCTTGGTTCGTGTACTTGGTAAAGACGCAGAAGCTAAAGCATTAACGGGTACAGACAAAACCGTTTCTGGTTGGGCGCAAGGTTATGTAGCTGAAGCACTTGCATTGAAAGTTCTTGCTAACAATGCAGACGGCACATTCGGTGGTATTACGAATGCAACTCGTGATCTTCTAGTAACTGGTGCTTATGAAGCAAAACAACAATACGTACCGGCTGGTCAAGTATCTTTGACTGAAGCAAAAGCTACTGGCGTACAACAAGTAACAGTAACGTTCAATAAACCAGTTGATACGACGAAAGCAACAGTTGCTTTGAAAAAAGGTGCTGTTGAAATAGCAACAACAGCTAAGTTTGCAGATAATAAGAAGTCCGTAGTGTTGACTCTTACTGACACAAAAGTTACCGAAGGGGAATACACAGCAACTCTATCAGGCCTTGATGCGACAAATGTAGATAAATCATCTGCTTCCTTTAAAGGAGAAAACGAGACAGTTCAAAAAATTGATTTTATCAATACAAATGATACTTTGCCACGTACGAACAGTGTAATTGTTAGGTTGAAAGCTACCAACCAGTACGGTGAAGCTGCCTCAGCTAATTCCTCATCCTACACAGTATCAGCAGGTAACAATAACGATGTATTAGTTAGCCTTAAGAAAGATGAAACTACAGGTGAGCTATTACTAAATCTAAGAACAGATATCCAAACGGGTGGCGTTGATGTATATCAAGCGGGTACTGGCATTATTCCGATTAATATCTATAACAATGATTCTCATGTAACAGCATCCAAAAACTTTAAAATGGGTACTGCGCCATTTATAAGTAAATTAGAAATTGGTGAAGTAACATATAGTAACGGAAAAGGCTATATTTCTGGAACTGGTGAAAATGCAATGGTTAATGTATTGCAATATGACCAATACGGTAACTTGATTCCTTATTCAACAAATGATGCAACAGCTATCCGGTTTACATTAGAGGGGTATGAGCCAAGCTTAACGACTCCAGTTATTACAGATTCCAACAATGATAATATCGCGGACATGAAAATTTCCTTGAGCCAAAGCGTAGATAAAGATGCTGAGTATAACTTTAGTGTATATAACCAAGCTGGTTCGGCTACAGGAAAAATAACACTAAAATCAAACAAGGTAGCAAATAAAGTGGAACTTGGTGATGCAACTGAAATCATTGCTGCTGGTGACACTGCTGCATACCTACCATTAACAGCTTATGATGCAGCTGGCAATAAATTGAGTACAGATGATGTTATTAGTGCACAGAATGCAGGAAGAATCACGCTTAGCTCAAATGCAACACTTGTACTTTCTGGTGAGCATAAAGGACAAGTCCTAGTAAGTTCTATCCCTACAACACCTAAAAGTGTACTTTCAGTAACGGCGATTATCGCTCAACCCAATGCGAATAGTGTAAGTACAAAAACAATTACAGTTGGCGATGTTCGTGTGCCTGAGCGTATGTCTGTATCTACTGAAGCAAAGCAAAAAATTATCGGCGGAGCAACTAGTGAGTTCAAATTTGTTGTCTATGATCAATATGGTAAGAAAATGACTGATCTTAAAAATGTTGATTCTAATGGAAGTGTAACTGTTGCAACAACAGCTGGTGTCGCGCAATACAAAGTAGTAGTAACAAAAGAATTAACAGGAACAGGCGTTGATATTGTAGATAGCACATCATCGATTCCAGCAAGCCGTGATTATACAGGTGATGATGTAGTTGATTTCAATGATGGATTTACATTTAAAGCGGCAAACCCAACACTGACAGCATCTGCCAAGTTTACAGCGCGAATTGTTAAAACAACAGATAACTGGGCAACAGAGCAAGAATTAAGTAAACAAGTAAGAACGATTGAAAATACAACTGATGAATTGGCATACTCTGTGAATGCAGTAAGCGACTTGTTCAATGCTATTGACTCTGATATTTTAGCGGATTCAAATTACGGAGCAGGTACACTAACAGTAGCTGATCAAGAATCGCCAGTAACAAGTAAATTTGCAAAAGAAGTGAAGTTAAGTGCAACGGATACTGCTGGTAATTCAGTAGCTGTAGGATCTACAATTCAAGCAATTACCTCTTCAGACGTGAGTGTTGCCCGTGCAGCTGTAGATCCAAGCACGAACAAAGCATATGTTATTGGTAACAATAAAGGAAAAGCAACCTTAAATGTGGCTTATACAACAAGCAAAGGCGTTCAAGAAATGAAAACATTGAACGTTAATGTGAAAGATGATGTGATTCAAGCAACAAAAATCACTCTTGAAAATGAAACAATATCGAGATCTTCAACAAATGCATTCGTAGCTCTAAATGTTAAAGTAACAGATAACTACGGTGTAACTTACGAAGGTTTGGATGCACAGAAATACAACTACTTGTTTGGAATAACTTTCAGTGTAACTCATATTACAGGAACTGGATCTGTGTCCGTAGATAAAGATGGTGAGATTACCTATACAAACGGAACACCAACTAGTTATGAGCTAACGGCAACGACTGCAAATGGTCAAACGGTAAGTGCATTTGTAAATAACTAATTATTTAAAACTCATAAGAGACCCATTAGGGTCTCTTATGAGTTTATTAAGTAGAAGCCAGAACGGATAAAAATTAAAGCGTAGCTGGTGATCTGGAAAATACTTATCAATGAAATGTTGTATAGGTTATCGTATACTAAGTTTGTAGAGAACATGATAGATCAAATGATACACGAGGTGATGTGCGGCAGCTTTCTATAAGTTGTAAAAAACGAGATATACATTAGCTGAACTGCACGTGCTTTTGTTATTATTTGAAAATCGAAAAAAATAAAAAAAAAGCGCAACTTTTTCCGAAACACAGCGTTTAATACTATGAAAACAAAAATAAAGTGATTAACGACTCATTTTCATTAGAAAATAACTCTTTACGACGTTATTCCACCGATGTATAATGTAAATTGGTGTGAGTGTCTATCTTTTGTTTAAAGTTTACTAGTTTCCAATGTAGTCAATAGGGCTACACGCGAACTTAGTTATATAACGCTCTAACTCTGGAAAGGGGGTGAACTGAGAATGAGTGAAACGAGCTCAAATAATCATAGATCCAACCTAAATAAAAAACTCAAAGATATTCAAGGAGGAGAAAAAAAGGTTATGAAAAAAAGTTTAAAAGTAATCGCAACAGCAACACTAGCATTCTCCATGTTTGCATCGGTAGCAATGGCTGCTGAAACAACTCCAACAGCTGTAACTACTCAAGCAGCAGTTAAAACTTCCAAAGATTTTGCTGATCTAGCTGGTAAAGATGCAGCATTGCTTGCGAAAATTGACGCATTGCTAGCAAAAGGTTTCATGGATGGTAAATCCGAAACTGCATTCGACATCGAAGGTAACATGACTCGTGCAGAAGCTGCTAAGCTTGTTGCGAAAATCTTCAACCTAACAGTTGGTACTGAAACAACTTCTTCTTTCAAAGATGTTGACGGAACTGACGCTTCCCAAGCATGGGCAATTCCTTTCATCGAAGCAGCTAAAAAAGCTGGCATCATCGATGGCATGACTGATACTTCATTCGCTCCAAAAGATAACGTAACATTAGGTCAACTTGCTACATTGCTTGTTAAAGGCTTTGGTAAAGCAACTGACGTAAAAACAACTACACCTTGGTACCAAGGTTACCTAGATGTTGCTAAAGCTAACGGTGTTGACTTAGGAACTGATGGCGCTAAAGCTGCAACTCGTGCTGATCTTGTTGTTGGTTCATATGCAGCTGATGTAGCTTTCCAAAATTCCAACAAACCTGCTGCTGCATCCGTGAAAGAAGTTAAAGGAACTGGTGTTAAAACCGTAACTGTAACTCTTGATCGCGATGTTGACACTACTAAAGCTACACTAGCCCTTACTAAAGGTTCTGTTGCAGTAGCAACAACAACTAAATGGTCTGATGACAAAAAATCAGCTACATTGACTATTACTGATAGCAAATTGATGGCTGGTGAGTACACTGTAACACTTGCAGGTCTTGAAGCTTCTGCAATTAAGACCGCAACAGGTAAATTCACTGCTGAAGACGAAAAAGTTACAAAACTTGATTTCTTAGGTGCGAACGATACAATTGCATTAGCAGACACAGTAATTGTTAAGTTGAAAGCAAGCAACCAATATGGTGAAGCAGCTTCTGCATCTGCGGGTAACTATACTGTATACGCTGGTAATAACCAGGATGTATTCAAAAAGTTAACTAAGAACGAAGCAGGAGAATTGTTGTTGGAATTGGATACTTTACTCCCTGCTCCATCACCTTATACATCTGGTCTTAGCGTAATTCCTGTTAATATCTTCAACAATGATTCACGCGTAACAGTATCCAAAAACTTCAAACTTGGTACAGCTCCATTCGCAACTAAAATGGAAGTTACTCCAGTTAAATACTCATCTGGTAAAGACTCACTTTCCTCAACTGGAGAGTATGTTACTTTCGATGTTGTTAACTATGATCAATACGGAAACGTAATTGCTTCCGATGTAACTGATCAAGGAAATACACGTGTAATTCTTAACGGATACGAGCCTGCATTCACAATTGGTGCTGCTGGTGATGTGAACAGTGATAAAATCACAGACGTTAAAATCTCGTTAAACAAATCTCTTGACAAAAATGGTGAGTACACTTTCTCCGTTTACAATCAAGCTGGTAATGCAACAGTTAAAGTTGCTGTAAAAGCTGGTAAAGTAGCAACTAAGTTAGAGTTAGGTGAACTAACTGACGTAATCGCAGCAGGTGATGATGATGCTTACATTCCATTAACTGCTTATGATGCAAATGGCGTTCAACTTACTGTTGATGAATTAGTAGAAGCTTCAAACGCAGCTCGTATTCATTTGAGTGCTGGTGCAGTTCTTCAAACTGCTGGCGACAAAAAAGGCAAAATCAAAATCACAGGCATTCCTAATACACCAAGATCAGTAGTATCTGTTACTGCATCTATTACTGAAGTAAATGCAAATAGCTTTATCAGCAAAACTTATACTGTATCTGATGTTCGTATCCCAGACTCAATCACAGTAGTTACTGCTCCAGCTACAAAAATTATTGCTAATGCTACGAGTGCATTCAAATTCATGGTAAAAGATCAATACGGTAAAGATCTTGGTACTTTCAAAAATGTTGATGCTGCTGGAAATGCAACAATAACTCCAACAGATGGCAGTAACAAGGTTGCTTCATACCGTGTACACGTAACAACTGTTCAAGGCGTAGAAGTTAAAGCTTGGAACAACAAATCTACACCAGCAGCTAATTTCCCATTAAGTGCTGATTACAGTGGTTCAGATGTTAAAGATATCTTTAATCAAGAGCATAAATTTGTAGCGAGTGCTAATCTTGCTGCAAATGATAAAGCAGAAATTAGTGCAGTTGTTCAAAAAAGTATCAAAACTGGTGAGTGGACGGATGTTTCAAACACGGTTACTAAGAGAATTGACTCACTCACTTCTGCTGACAACTTGACTTATAGCGTAAATACAGTTGCTGATTTGATTAACGCTGTTGATACTGCATCTGTACAAAAAGCTACTTATGGTCTAGGTGCTAATGATACTCTTGAAGTTCTTACACAAGAAACAGCTAGTACTTCTAAGCTTGCACGTGAAGTAACAGTAAAAGCATTGGATGCAGCAGGTAACACAGTTGCATTGCCAAAAGTAATTAAATCCATTACATCTTCTAACCCAATAGTTGCTGTTACAGGACTTGATGCTTCCGCTAAAAAAGGATTTGTAATTGGTAATAAAAAAGGAACAGCAACATTGAACGTGTTGTTCGAAACTAACAAGGGTGAATCTTTGCTGCAAACTGTAACAGTAAACGTTAAAGATGACCTTATTACTTCCACTAAAGTTGCTGTGGGTAATAGCACAAGAACAATTGTTGAAGCAAATGCTACACCAAACGCATTTATCCTAGCAAATGTTAAAACAACTGATAACTACGGAATCACATACGAGGGTCTTGATGCTCAAAAGTATAACTACCTGTTCGGTGTAGTATTCACAGTTAAAAACGTTAACGCTAGTGCTGCAACAAATAACACTGTTACTGTAGATCAATACGGTAATCTTACAATTGGATCGAGTGTTACAAGCTTTGAGTTGGTTGCTACATCAGCAGCAGGCTTCTCTGCTACTACATTTGTAAAATAATTGTATTAGAAGTTATTAAATAAAGGGGGCCCTTGTGGTCTCCTTTATTTTTTTTTGAAGATATATATACTTAAAGTTTAAGAGAAACGGGGCACAAATGATAATGTTAAAATCAAAATTGTTTGTATTGATTTCATGTATCTTAGTATTTTGGCTAATATCATCGACATCTTTCGCTGATGCCCCATCACCCGGCACAACCGACCCGGTGATCACCCAAAGCTACTTCGAACTGCACACCTTAAGCGAAGCAAAGGTGAAAGAGATTGTGGCCTCCGCGATCGCAGCGAATGCTGGCGGGAGCAACGGAGGCACGAGCACTACCCCTACGGCAGCGGCCAATATGAAAGTTGTCCAATTGGAAAATGGACAAACCTTGTATGCCGGCGCTGGCGCGGAATTTATCGTGCGAAGCGGCAAAGTTCTAGCCGTGAGCAACGATGAGAACGGCATCCCGGATGTAACGGGAGGCAAGGATCTGCCAGCGGGGACGGAAGTCGCGCTGAATCATCTTTTGATTTTCCCAACGGAGGGCCGCGGTATTAAGCCTTCGCCAAAAAATGACACGTCCATATATGTCATGGTACGTGGTGGATTTTTGATTTTAAATGCCGATGGTAGTAAAGTTCCACAATAAATGTTTACTCCATAATTTTACCCAAAATGACAACTTCTTATTCGGTTCATGGAGCTGATTCTAGCCATACTATTAACGTACCCCATTGATCGGGTAACTGCTTATCGAGTGCATGTTCTGAACAAAAACTCTAAGGAGGCGTTTGAGTATGGCTAGAAGTAAAGTGGTTCCAGAATCGAAAAAAGCTTTAGATATCTTGAAATACGAAATTGCTGCTGAGTTGGGTCTCCCAGTAGGCAATTCGATGTCTGCCAATGCAGATACAGAATTTGCGGGTGAACTTGGTTCTATTCCTTCAAATTCTATGAAAAAAGACTACTGGGGACACATCACCTCCAGGGATGCAGGCGCTGTAGGCGGGCGCATAACGCAGCGATTAATCCAACGAGCCGAAGAAACGTTATTTACTCTGTAATCATTATTTATTATAAAAATGAAAGAGAGGCCAGCTATTGCTGACCTCTTTTTCATTACAAAATAAAAATTATAAATTGACATTACACGACAAATAAAGTAGGATGGATAATTGAAGGTCAATATTCAATTTAACCTTTTCCGATAGGGGAAGGTTCATTTTAATGTTGTCTTTAATCATGTATTGTCTTTAATCATGTATTGTCTTTATTTATGATTTATCTATTTGTACCAGTGCGGAATTCAAAGATCTTGTCAGCGCATGAGCGCAAAAGAGGGATTCCGTTTGGCGAGAAAAGCTCCGCTAAAGCCGGGCCCACTTTTTTTATCATAGAGGCATCGAGTAGAAGCTTTTCAAACATACTAATTGTATTGTAGGAGGATGAATAATATGGCTCAAGTTCGTGGACGTCGTTTATTTACATCCGAATCCGTAACAGAAGGTCATCCAGATAAAATTTGTGACCAAATTTCTGACTCGGTATTGGATGCATTTCTAGCTAATGATCCGAATGCTCGTGTAGCATGTGAGGTATCTGTAGCAACTGGTTTGGTTTTGGTAATTGGTGAAATCACGTCGAAGTCTGAATATGTAGATATTCAAGCTATCGCAAGACAAACGATTAAAGAGATTGGTTACACACGCGCTAAATACGGTTTCGATTCCCAAACATGTGCGGTTCTCGTTTCGTTGAACGAGCAATCCCCTGACATTGCACAAGGTGTAGATAGAGCCCTTGAAGCAAGAGAAGGTAACATGTCTGATGAAGAAATCGAAGCAATTGGTGCTGGTGACCAAGGCTTGATGTTCGGTTTTGCAGTAAATGAGACGCCTGAGCTTATGCCTCTTCCGATTTCTATTTCTCACCAATTGGCTCGTCGATTGACAGAAGTTCGTAAGAACGGCACTCTTCCATACTTGCGTCCAGATGGTAAAACTCAAGTAACTGTTGAGTACATCGATGATAAACCTGTTCGTGTAGATGCAATCGTTGTATCCACACAGCATGATGAGAACACAACTTTGGAGCAAATCCAAAAAGATATTAAAGAACATGTTATTCTTCCAATCGTTCCAGCACACTTGCTGGATGAGAAGACGAACTACTTCATCAACCCAACTGGTCGTTTCGTTATCGGCGGACCTCAAGGGGATGCAGGTCTTACAGGTCGTAAAATTATCGTTGATACGTACGGTGGTTATGCTCGTCATGGCGGCGGCGCATTCTCCGGTAAAGATCCGACAAAAGTTGACCGTTCCGGTGCTTACGCGGCGCGTTATGTTGCGAAGAATATCGTAGCAGCTGGCCTTGCTGAGAAATGTGAAGTTCAATTGGCATACGCGATTGGTGTTGCTCGTCCTGTATCTATTGCTGTAGATACATTCGGTACGGCTAAAGTGAGTGAAGAAAAGCTTGTTGAGCTGATCCACAGTAACTTTGACCTTCGCCCAGCGGGTATTATTAAAGAGCTTGATCTTCGTCGTCCAATCTACCGTCAAACTGCAGCTTATGGTCACTTCGGCCGTAACGATCTAGATGTTCCTTGGGAGCGTACAGATAAAGCAGAATCATTGAGAACGCAAGCGTTAGAGCTTAAGCATTAATAGAGAGAGGCCGTCCTTCATGGGCGGCTTTTTGTTTTGCATTTCGCCAACATATGATTTGCTATTGTAAATATTTTTGTATCCTTTTGTTAATAATGGTGGTACTATATGTATATGTCATCTGATGCTAATTCATAGGGAATTATGTTATGATGAATACTAGGTAAGTTCTGTTTTATTAGAAGAAGGGAGAGCGATGTATTGGATAACGATTTGAAAGACGCACTTACCGCTATACTTAAGGCAGAATTATCACCACTACTTATTGGCATTGATTCTCGATTAGATGGTATTGATTCAAGACTAGACAGATTAGAATTAGAACAATCTCAAATTAAACAAGCCGTGCTGGAAACCAACGAAATCGTGAAGCGTTTGGAAAATGTGCAAGAGCAACAACACAGGATTATTGAACTGCTCTCAGCGCGATCGATTGAACAAGAAGCTAAATTAAAGAAAATAATTTAATCATTATATAAGCATCTCAAGCAGAGAGCAGACCCGGGAGGGTTGTGCTCTTTTTTTGCTTTTTTACCATTTATCTGTGACATATGAATACAACATGGGGAATATCGTAACTTTTTCCATAGTTTAAGAGTCTATATAGTTATCGCATCAATGATAGACATGGAAGTATTAGATAATAAGAGGAGTGGAACGGCAACGTGAAGGTACAGAGGCAAGTAGGAGTAGCAGCGCTGGCTTGCGCTATGGTGTGGCAGTTGGTGTCGGGAGTTACGGTAAACGCGGCGGGCACGAAACTGACGTTGAGCTCGCAAGAGACGATCACATCAGGTGCAATTATGAAGAATTACGTATGGTCGACAACACGAAGCAATAAGGAAGTATCGGTGAACGCCAATGTGATCGAAGTGGATCTGACGAACCCGAACGTGAAGATAGACGCAATGGCAGGAACGAACAATCAGTTCACGAAGAACCAGAGTGTGCTCGGCATGGTGAAGGATACAGGTGCTGTAGCAGGCGTAAACGGGGATTTCTATAATACCCAGGCGGAAGGCGTACCAGAGGGGGCGCAGATTACGAACGGACAGGTGATGGCGACGCCAGCGAAGATTTCGGGGTTGTACTCTTTTGCTATTACGAAGACGAATCAGCCGATTATTGATATTTTCGATTTCCAGGGTACGGTTACGGCAAAGGATGGGACAAAGTTCGAGCTTGGTGGTGTGAACAAAACGTTCTACTGGGACGATAATGATGTTCCGCTGATAGCTGACGGCCTTTTCCTTTATACAAGTGCTTGGGCGATGACACAGCGCGCTGTGGATGGCACACACGTACCGACGGAGGCCCTCATCCAGAATGATATTGTTAAGGAGATCCAAGTTGATACGAATGTAAAAATGGTTGCTCCTGCAGATGGGTATATCCTTAGGGGCTCCGGTTTAGCTAGAGAATTTATTGTAAATCATCTCAAGGTTGGCGATAAAATCTCGACGAAGTACGACATGATTCCACACGATGCGTCGAAGACATATGATTGGAAGAACTTCAAAATGCTCATCGGTGGCAGCACATTGCTGGTTGATGAGGCGAAGCCGAGCTATTTTACACGGAATATTAATGATTTCAACGGATATAGTCCTGTTTCTAGGACAGCAGTGGGTTACTCCAAGGATCTGAAGAAGGCTTACATCATTACTGCCGATCGCAACGGACCTAGTGCCGGGATGACGCTGCCAGAGCTTCAGCAATTCATGATTGATGCTGGTGTTTGGCGAGGGATGGTCCTTGATGGCGGTGGATCGACACAGATGGTGTCTAGGCCACTTGGTGATGTAGATCCGAAGCTAGTGAACAAAACACAAAACGGAAATCAACGTGCGGTAGCAAACGGTTTGGGGGTATATTCGACAGCGCCGAAAGGTGATTTACTAGGTCTTATTTTAAAAGGGCAATCCTTATTATTCGTAAATGAATCCAGCACTTATCAATTCAAAGCTTATGATGATTATTATAATCCTATTGCTGTAACAGGAATTGTTCCACAATGGAGTACCACGGTAGCCAATGGCTCGTTTAAGGATAACGTATATACACCAACAATGCCTGGGAAAACGCAGATTGTCGCAAAATCAGGCAAAGGATCAGCAACGATGGATGTGGAAATTGTCGGGCGTGATCAGATTACGTCGATGGCTTTTAGCTCAGGATCATTCTCATTGACGGAGGGCGGCGATTTCAAGCTTCCTATTACCGTTACAACGCGAAGTGGAGCAACGAGAGAGTTACCCGCGGCATCAGCGACTTGGGAGCTTAGCGGAGTTAAAGGAACGATTACGAATGGCGTCTTACACGTAGATAGTACATCTGGAGCGCAAACGGCTCAGGTTATTGCACGATACGATGGGTATAGCACTATGGTAACTTTGCCTGTCGGGCAGGAGAAAGTATGGTACGATTTAGATAAATTTGCAGTCATGACGACAGGAGACAAATATCCGGCAGAGGTCGTTGCTAGCGTCAATATTGTACCGAACAATGGAAATAAGAACTTGGAAATCACTTATGATTTCTCCAAGGGACAAGGAACGAAAGCGGCCTATGCGAGGTTTAATAATGGGAATGGTGCGCCGATTGAGGGTGAACCTGAATTTATAACGGCTAAAGTCTTGGGTGATGGCAGCTTCAACTGGGTCCGTGCAGAGGTCATTGATGCGGATGGTAAGTTGAATTATGTTAGTTTTACGGAAAATATGAACTGGACAGGCTGGCGTAAGGTGACGGCGGATGTGTCGGATCTGAAGGCACCGTTGCTTGTAAAAAGCATTTATGTCGCAAATCCAGCTAACGGGCAGGATGAAAGAGCCACGAAAGGGAAAATTAATATTGACGATATTTCATTCATTTATAAAGGACAAATGCCAACGTTACCTAAGAATGCAATTAAACTTACCGTAAATAAGAAGCAAGCAACTTTGAATAGCAAGCCTATGACGTTGGAACAAGCACCGACGATCGTGAAGGATAATACGTTGGTTCCGATTCGTTTTGTCACAGAAGCATTGGGTGGCACTGTGAAGTGGGATGACAAAGAACGTAAGGTAACTGTCCTTCGAGGAGATAAACTAATTGACCTATGGATTGATCAAGCTGATCTGCTTGTAAATGGCGGTCGTGTCACGGCAGAAGTGGCTCCAGCGATCATGAATAATGTGACAATGGTCCCGTTACGGCTCATTTCGGAGCGATTAGGCTTCAAAGTAGGCTGGGATCCCCAGAATTACGGAATTTCTATTGAATAAATAGTACTAGAAGTACACGGCAAACGGGAAGAACTATGCTACAATATGGGGTAGACAACTTACTATTATAAGGTTTTATTAAAAGGAGCTCGTTTCATGTGCAACCAGACGCTATAGACAAGGTCATAACCAACGCCATTAACGTCATGGAAAGCAGCAAGTATCAATTGTTTGAGATTGCTGAGTCATCACGCTTAGAGAAGGAGTCGCTTACTCGGGAGCTGAATGACATTAAGCATGAGACGGGTGTCACGATTGATCTCGTGGATATGTTAGAGAAAGAATATAAGAGATCGCGGATCCGGCTCACGGAAGTGAGTCGAGATTTCAACAAGTATCGAGAAGAAGATATCAAGATTGCTTATGAAGCCGCTATCGCTTTTCAACTACAGCTAACCGTTGCGCGGGAAAAAGAGAATAATCTCAAGATCCGCCGCAATGACCTGCAGGTTCGCATGAAGAATGTGGACAAGCAGGTAGAACGCGCCGAAACGATCGTCTCTCAGATGAATGTTGCACTGGAATATTTATCAGGGGACCTCAATCAGTTAACACGTATTATTGAGTCGGCTAAGAATCGACAACTGCTGGGGCTGAAAATTATTTTGGCTCAAGAGGAAGAACGCAAACGAATCGCGCGCGAAATTCATGATGGTATGGCTCAAACCTTGGCGAACGTTGTGCTTCGGACTGAAATTGCCCATCGGATGCTCGTCAAGGAAGATATTTCGGCGGTGAAGGATGAGTTAGTTGATTTAAAGGGACAAGTCAGAAATGGCCTTGAAGAGGTTCGCAAAATTATTTTCAACCTCCGACCAATGGCGCTCGATGATTTAGGGATTGTGCCTACATTACGGAAATATGTGCAGGATTTCGAGGACAAATATCGAATCCACACACAGTTTAACTTGGTCGGGAAAGAAACACGCATCCCGTCTGGGTTGGAAATAGCTATTTTCCGCTTGGTGCAGGAAGCTTTATCGAATATAAACAAACATGCCAAAGCAACCTTCTTGTCTGTTGAACTCACGCTAGAACCAGATCAAGTACAGATTTACGTTGTAGATAACGGAATCGGTTTTGATGTTCCGCTAACAGAACTAAGAATAGCCAAGGGGAATAACTTTGGTTTACTGGGAATGAGAGAGCGTGTGGAACTGCTAGAAGGTACCATGGTTCTGGAGTCCGAGAAAGATTCAGGAACAAAAATTACGATGCTCATCCCTATCGGCGGCGTTGGAGAGAACAAGGAGGAAAACTAGAATGGACAACACGGCGAGTCACAAACGCAATGTACATATTGTCATTGCAGACGATCATCAGCTTTTTCGTGAAGGTGTTAAACGGATCATTAATATGGAAGATGACATGGAAGTTATCGGTGAGTGTGGCGACGGCATCCAAGTCATTGAATTGTGTAATCAAATTACGCCTGATATCGTGCTCATGGACATCAATATGCCCTTGGAGAACGGTGTCATTGCAACAGAACGTCTGAAACTGATTTTTCCTGATATTAAAGTCATCATTCTATCCATTCATGATGATGAAAGCTATGTGTTTGAGACGCTTCGCAAAGGAGCTTCAGGTTACTTGCTGAAGGATATGGAAGCGGAGTCGCTGATTAATGCCATTCGTTCTGTCGTTGCAGGACACGCCTACATTCATCCGAAGGTAACGGGTAAGCTAATCAATCAACTAAGACGTATGACGTATCTGGATGACGTTGGTGTGGTTGGTACGGGCACAGGCGTGAAGGATTCCGGATTGAAATACATACATAATGCGAATAGCCCACTAACCAAAAGGGAAGCAGAAGTGCTTCGACTTATGGCGGAAGGCAAGAGTAATAAGCTGATTGGCGAATTCTTGTACATCAGTGAGAAAACAGTGAAAAACCACGTGAGTAGTATTCTTCAAAAAATGGAAGTCGATGACCGCACGCAAGCGGTAATTATTGCAATCAAGAATGGTTGGGTAACATTGTAACTCGCTATCCTGCTTTTCCGTGCCTATAGGAACCCCCCTTTGCACTGCCGCATACACTGCAGGTAAGGGAGGGACCCGCTATGTGGATTGGATTGCTTTGTATTTTCGGTTGCTATGGCGTGAGCATTATCGTGCTGCATCTCTTATTGGGTACCCGTAAGGGAACGAAGAAGAAACCTGCTACTGTTTTACTTGTTACCAAAAACAATCAAAATCAAATTGAGTGGGTTATTCGCTCATTATTTTTCTTTTCGCGTGTAAGAGGCAACCAGGTCAAGGCTACGATTATTGACGAGGGGTCGTCTGACGATACAAGAGAGATTATTGAGCGTTTATCCCAAACGTATGCCATAGAGCTGCGTGTACAGTCTGACTATGATGCCGTTGATCGTTTTCTGAGTCAGCATGATGAAGATCCTGTTGTACTTGTTCACCTCAGTAATAGGGAGGATCTCGTGAAGATTCCTGTTGTCTGAGAGCAAACGCTTTCAGGTAGAAACTTACTAACCTTCAACTAACATGTACGTTATATGATTTATATTTGATGAAGAGAGAACGGTGAGGAATGAAGGTTCAGATCTATGCTGTTCGCAAGAGATATGTGTGGGAGTGGCAATTCACGATGCATGCCCAGACAGATATCCAATGTTGGTTCGAGCATTACGCAGCCGACGCCGGCCTCGTATTGTTCGAACCTTTTGTTTCTTTAGGGCAGGGCATGGAACTGCTTGAGAAGTTAAGAAAAAGTGATGCGACTTCTAAGGATACTAACGAGAGTCGCTTACTTGCGATGGTTAAACGGGAAGCCACTGTGCTTGGAATAGCGAACGTGGATGAAATGCGTTCGGAAGTGATGGACTATAAGTTATGGTGTGATAAACGTTTTAGCAGCAGCTTCCAGCTACACTCGTCCACTTATATTAATCTCGTTGAAGCTTGCAGAGGGCGTTCGCTATTGGTAGACGAGCTTCAGCAGCTAATAGAGGCTTCTGGTGTTGAGACGGCAGGGTTAGCGGGGTTGGAAGCCTTGTGGCCAGCCTATTTGCAACTCGCCTATCTCAATGGCGATGTGTCGCTCACGAGTGGCTTACACCTACAGGTAAAGCGTGACTGGCGGCGATGGTTCAGGAAGACTTCGCATTACGCTTGTAAACGCTGTGGAAGCGGCGAAGCGCGGATGTTCTGGTCGGCCTGCTTGCATTGCGGACAAGACTGTCCCTATTGCGAGGAGTGCCTCGCAATGGGCAGGGTTCGATCTTGCTCCTTGCTTGTGCTCGGAGGCTCGGGTAATGCGCTGTCGACTGCTGACGCGGAGGCTACCGACGAATTACAAGGCTACATAGAGCCCTGGGGGCTCAGTGATGCTCAGACCCATGCTTCCCTTGAGGGGCTGCGCTACATCCAAGGCAAGCAGCCTGGCGGCCCAGGCAAGTTCCTTATCTGGGCCGTTACAGGCGCAGGGAAGACAGAGATGATCTTCCCGTTCATTCACTACACCGCCGCTCGAGGCGGGCGTGTCCTCATCGCTACACCACGTAAGGACGTGGTGTTAGAGCTGCAACCGCGCATCCAGCGGGCGTTCGCTACATACAGCGTGGTCACGCTATATGGCGGAAGCGAGCAGCGCTGGGAGCAAGGGCAAATCACCATCGCAACAACGCATCAGTTGTTGCGGTTTCATCAAGCTTTTGACCTCGTCATCATCGATGAAATCGATGCCTTCCCGTATCACAATAACCCCATGCTTAGCTACGCTGCAGAGAAAGTGTGCAAGCCCGGCGGAACGAATATCCTACTGTCAGCGACACCGCCTACGCGCGTTAGACACGCAGCCGAACGCGGACGTCTGCCACATGTTCGCGTTCCAGTACGATTTCATAAACATCCCCTACCAGTACCTCAGTTGATATCTACGCCTACATTAAGAAAATCCATTGTTTCTCAATCCATCCCGGAATCTATTCAATCCCGACTAGAAATATCTATTGAACGTGGAGCACAAGTATTTGTATTCGTTCCGAATATCCAGCTTGTGGAGCCGATGGTCATGCTGCTGAGAGAGAAGTTGAGCAAGGCCCCTAAAAGCGCAGTGGTTCGCGTAGAGGGAACCTCCTCTAAGGATACTTCGCGTACGGAGAAGGTACAGCTTTTCCGAAATCGGGATATTCGTGTACTCGTAACGACGACCATCCTCGAACGTGGGGTAACCGTGCCCCAATCCGATGTTTTCATTTTGGATGCAGACTCGAAGTTGTTCGATGAAGCTGCACTTGTCCAGATGGCAGGTCGGGCTGGGAGATCGAAGGATGACCCACATGGCAAGGTATATTTGGCAGCTGCAGAAATAACGAAATCACAGAAAGAAGCTGTTCGGCAGATACGCACGATGAATCGGATTGCGCGAAGACAGGGCTTTCTACAAGGAGGCCAGGTATGAGCAAGTGGAGGCGTCTCGGGAACACGCTATTTTCGTTATTAAGCCCTAAGCGGGAAATGTGTTTATTGTGCAAACAGGTAACCAGTCTGGAGAGAGGCCAGTTGGGGCTTTGTCACACGTGCTACACCCGAATTCCGTGGATTCGTAAGGTGGTTTGTTTATCATGTGGACGAGGTGAGTATTGTCCAGATTGTCGTCGGAAACCGCACACCTATTTCGCCAAAAGCCGAAGTGCCGTCCGATATGATGAGACGATGAAAGAGCTGTTGGCTAGATACAAGTATCGAGGAGACGAGCGCTTGAAGGCAGTTTTCGGTCATATGCTGGTTCATGCTTTTCAGCAACTTCGGTTGGATCGGGTATCGGCGTCAGCGGGGCAAGTTCGAGAAGTTATCACCTACGTGCCCGTAAGTGATCAACGCATGCAAGAGCGTGGATTCAATCAAGCGGAACAAATGGCGAGAGAGCTAGGCCTACGAGTGGACCTTCCGGTCATCCGTTTACTCAATCGTTCTAAACATACGGCAAAGCAGAGTTTTAAAAGTCGAAGTGAGAGGATCGATGACCTTGCACACGTTTTTGAGTTTGATACGACAGAACTTGGAGCCATAATGGGTTACGGGGACGCCATTATTATTTATATTGTTGACGATGTGTACACAACGGGGAGTACGATGAATCAATGTGCGATGGTGTTAAAAGAGAAAATGTCGATGCGTGTCGAAATTTGCGGACTCACATGGGCGAGATAAATAGGTCAAAGTCCTATTTTTATAAAAATAGTATTAGGCAAAAGCTGTCGAATTGCGGTAAACTGGAATTAAAAAGTGGAAACTGGGAATGCTGAAAAGGGGGACATACAATGAGTATGAATGTGCAGAATTGTTCACGTTGTGGGAAAATATTTGTAAAAGGCTTTGCCGATTTTTGTCCGAATTGCATGAAAGACCTAGAGTTACAATATGAGAAATGTGTGAAGTATCTACGTGAAAATAAAGGCGTCAATATAAACGATTTAAGCGAAGCGACAGGTGTCTCTCTTAAACAAATTACAAAGTTCATTCGTGAAGGCCGCATTTCCATTCTGCATGCGCCTAATATGTCGTATCCATGTGAAGTATGTGGAACTCTAATCCGTGAAAATACAATTTGCGAACCTTGCCGAATGAAGCTTGTAAAGGATGTAAGGAATAATTCGGAGGATGAGCGGCGAAAGCAGGATCATGCTTCTCAGGAAAGTAAAGTCAGCTTTAAAATTCAAGAACGCTTACGGGACCGCCACTAATTTAGAAATAGGTCAGTTAAGATATAAAGTTTCATATAGAAGATGCCGATAATAGTTCTAACGATTATCGGCATTTTATTTTTTAGGTCAGAGAATATAGGAGTGTATCGGTATGAAAATTAATGATAATGGGCGCATTGGCAATGTGAATCCATATAAGAAATCGGGAGAATCCGCATTCGCACAGGCTGCAGGGAAGAAGGGTAAAGCGAAGGATCAGGTTGAGATATCTGCTGAAGCGAAAGAGCTGCTTGGTGCTCAAGGAAATCGAACAGAAGAGCGATCCCTTCGAATTGATCAATTGAAATCTTCTGTTGTATCTGGAACTTACCATGTGGACGCGGGTAAAATCGCAGAGAAGATGTTACCATACTTGAAATAAACAGCTCATTTATACATTAGATAAAAGTGGGTGACGATAATGTCAATACAGCCTTTATTGGAAACGATGAACACACTGCAGGAAGCGCATGAGGCATTGCTTGAACTAGCCAAGGTGAAGAAGCAGGTCCTTGTCAGCAACAATATTGATGAGCTCAATATGATTGTGAATCGAGAGAACAAGTGGGTTAGAGCGATTGCAGAGGCGAATCAACAACGTATTTTATTCATCGGTTCTTACTTGATATCGAGAGGTTACAATCCCAATCCCAATATCACGGTAAGTGATTTAATTAAAGTGATTTTTAAAGCTGAAGAGAAGCAAGCACTTATGAAAGCTCAACAAACACTGCTTGTTACCATAGAGGAATTGAAGTTAAGTAACGTAATCAATCAACAATTGATTGAGCAATCATTGGCTTTTGTAGACTATTCACTGGATCTTATTATTGGACCGCCAGATGATGATATGGTGTACAAGAATCCGAACCAAGCTAAGAGCGGAAATCGGCAAGGACTTTTCGATCGAAGAGGCTAGGCGTAAATCTTAATCAGAATACCCAGTAGGGCATAGGAGAGAGAAACCATGAGATCAACTTTTGGCGGAATTGAAATATCCAAGCGTGGGATCCTAACGCAGCAAGCAGCACTTACAACGGCTGGACATAACGTGGCAAATGCCAACACGCCGGGCTTTTCACGCCAGGTTGTCAAAATGGTTGCTTCTGAGCCCATTGAGGCATTAAGTTTTAACCGTTCAACAATCCCTGGACAAATGGGGCAGGGTGTCGAGTTTACAGAAGTGAAACGTATTCGTGAAGCTTTCCTAGATAAGCAATATGCGAATGAGAATAAGAGTCTAGGCGAGTGGACTGTTCGCCAAGATACTCTTGAGAAATTGGAAGCGATTATTAATGAGCCTTCTAATACAGGTCTTCGACAAGTTCTTGATAACTTCTGGAACTCTTGGCAAGAGCTGAGTAAGCAACCAGATAATTTGGAGACAAGAGCCGTTGTTAAAGAGAGCGCATTGGCAGTAACTGACGCATTTAATCATGCAGCGAAGCAATTGAACGACCTTTCGTCTGATTTAAATGACAATATTACGGTTAAAGTCACACAAGTGAATACAACACTAAAGCAAATTGCCGGCTTGAATAATGAGATTTTCCGTGTTGAGGGTCTTGGCAATAATGCGAATGATCTTCGCGATCAGCGTGATTTGCTAGTCGATGAACTGTCAAAGGTTATCAATGTTTCCGTTCAAGAAGAATCAGGCGGTTATCGTGTGAAGATGGGAAATCAGGATTTGGTTGTGGCAAGCACAGCTACAGAGTTCGATGAGAATACGGCAGCTTCTGCGTATCCAGCTGATTTAAACAGCGGTGAGCTTTATGGACTTATGCTATCCAATCAACGTTACGTTACAGAGTATAAGAATCAATTGAATTCGATGGTTTCCACCATTGTAACTTCGGTGAATGCGGCACATAAAGAAGGGTACACGTTGCAAGATCCTCCTACAAAAGGTGGCGATTTCTTCACTCCGATTGCTGATTTCAGTACAGCTGCAGCCACATTTAAAGTTAGTGCGAATATTACAGATAATGTTGAAAATATTGCAGCTTCTTCGAAGACGTATTTTGACGCCAATGGTGTTGAGCATGTTGTAAAAGGTAATAATGAGCTAGCGCTGAAAATGGCGGGAATCAAAAATCAGAAATATAATTTCGACGGATCGGGAGTTACCAAAATCATTTTGAATGGTGGGACATTTGACGAGTTCCTTCGTGCAGTAGTCTCCGAAATCGGGGTCCAAACGCAAGAGGCTCAACGCCAAGTTTCTAACCAGAAGATTCTTGTCGATCAAGTGGATGCAAGACGTCAATCCGTAAGCGGTGTTTCGTTAGATGAAGAAATGGCCGATATGATTAAATACCAGCATGCATATAACGCGGCAGCGCGTTCCTTAACTACATTTGATGAGATGCTAGATAAGGTGATTAACTCAATGGGTACAGTAGGCAGATAGATGTAAGTAACAAAACTTGAGGTATGGGGTGGAATTGCAATGGCTCTTCGCGTAACACAAGGCATGTTAAACACACAATTGCTGCGTAATTTGAATGGAAATTTATCGCGGATGGATAAGCTTCAAGATCAATTGTCAACAGGTCGCAAGATCAATAAGCCTTCAGATGATCCGGTGGGAATTAGTTTCTCTATGCGCTACCGAAGTGAGCTAGAAACGAACGATCAATATCAGAGAAACGTCGATGCGACGGTTTCTTTTCTAGATTATACGGATACGATGTTGGATCAAACCGGAAGTGTCATGCAAAGAGCGCGTGAGCTTGCTGTAGCAGCTGCGAATGGCACCAACTCGGAAGAGTCGCTGAATGCGATGAAAACGGAGATTGACCAGTTGTATAATCAGTTAACGAACATCGGAAATAGTCAATTCAATGGTAAATTTGTCTTTAATGGGCAAATCACAGATAAGGCGCCATTTCCTGATCCGGATAATGCAGCTAATGCTGTAACGGATAGTGGTGAAATTAAGTTTGAAATTGGTGCTGGCGTTCAAATCGCTATGAATAAAACAGCGGAAGAGATTTTTGGCAAATCCGGTGATGTTAATAACGCTTTTCAAATTTTAAAGGATTTATCTGCGGCTTTAGCATCAGGTACAACACCAGATATACAGAAGTCTATTGAACTTATGGATCAAAGAATGAGTGGAGTCCTGGGTGCACGCGCAGATATTGGTGCCAAAACAAATCGCGTTCAGCTTGCAGAGGAGCGCTTGCAAGACATTGGTATTAACTTGCAAAGTCTGCAATCGAAGACGGAAGATGCAGACATGTCATTAGTTATCACCAATTTGAAAATGGAAGAGAATGTCTACCAGGCTTCGCTTTCTGCCGGATCCAAAGTGATTGTCCCTACATTAGTTGATTTCTTGCGGTAATAATTTCAATTAGGAGGCGGTTGAAGTGCCAAGTATCCCACAAATACAAATAAGCCAGCAGCCGGCTCTAATTGGAATAGATGCCGACCTCGGAAAGCAAGATATTCGACAGCCTAGAGCTACTTATGAAATGCAAGTTGATCGCCCTAAACAGGACATACAACAGCCTAGGGGAGAGCTAGAGATAGATCAAAGCCGAGCTTGGGACGCCCTTGGTCAAGGGCCGATTCTAACAGCTTTGAGCCGGATCTATTCTCAGTGCTCACAAATTGCTATGCAGGGGATCGCCAGGCGTGTAGAGGATGGCAATAGGATGGCTGCCATTCATCATGGCGGGAATGCAATTGCTGAGATTGCGAAAGACCTTAGTATTAGCCGTCCACAATTCGATTACTACGGTGAAGCAAGTTACGATAACGTTGATATAACGTATACAGCACGCAAAGCTGAAATCAATGTTACGGACGGTAAAATAAATGTTAATGCGCAAGTGAATAAGCCTGAGATTGAGTATAATCGAGGTAAACTTGATATTTACATGAGACAATATCCTAAGGTAGATATCTCGGTGCCACAAATTGATTTCAAAACATAATAGGGTATAATCAGGCTATAGATGATTTCTATAGCCTTTTTTACCACATAAGAAAGTATAATTTTTCGGTTTCCGAAAACAGCTTGATTATTGGTGATATAACCTACCTCTAAACGCGGTCGCTCATCTTCGAATGGCCCCGATAGAGGTTTTCTCATTATTCGTTCAAATGAAGGAGCTAGGTAGATGAAGATAACGACTTTATTTTTCGGAGAGATCGAAGTGCAGGACTCGGATATAGTCACGTTTACACAAGGAGTGCCAGGCTTTGAAGAACTAACTCGGTTTACATTAGTTCAGCCAGCTGATAGTGCTCCTTTCTCATATTTCCAATCCGTACAAGAAGGCGGTCTTACTTTTTTGGTAACAGACCCTTTTCTTTTCTTTAAAGATTATGAGTTAAGTATTCCAGACGCTGTGCAGACTGAATTAAACATTGAGAAGCCAGAGGATGTGCAAGTCTGGTCGGTCGTTACGGTAAATGATGATTTTACGAAAATTACACTTAACCTCCTGGCGCCTATTATATGGAATGTACAAGAGCAGTTAGCCAAGCAGATTATCTTGCACGACTCGGAGTACAACGTCAAACATGAAATCGTGTTAAGCGAAGTAGGCGAACCAACACAAGTGGAGGGGTGAGGAGTATGCTCGTATTGGCCAGGAAAAAAGGAGAATCGATTATGATCGGTGATCAGATCGAGATCGTCGTTCTGGGTAGTGAGGGAGATACGATTCGTGTGGGCATTCGCGCACCAAAACATGTCGAAGTTTTCCGCAAAGAGATCTATCAGAACATACAAGAGTCGAATAAAGAAGCGGTTTCTAATCCAATTAGTCCTTTAAACCTAAGCAAATTAATGAATAAGTCCAAATAAAGCGGAAATGTCGACCTTGGTCGACATTTTTTTGTATTTACCTATAAACTTTCGGAATCGCTAGGACGATATATATAACAACGGGCCTCAAGCTGGGCGGCCGACCCGCTTGTGAGCTCAAAATAAATCCACATGGATGTGGATCAAACGAACCTTCAGGAGGAAGAAACACATGAGAATTAATCACAATATCGCAGCAGCGAACACTCACCGTCAATTGACGGGTAACACAGCAGCAGCAAGCAAATCCCTTGAGAAATTGTCTTCCGGTCTTCGCATCAACCGCGCTGGTGATGATGCAGCTGGTCTAGCAATCTCCGAGAAAATGAGAGCACAAATCCGCGGTTTGGATATGGCTGCTAAGAATGCTCAAGATGGTATCTCCTTGATTCAAACAGCTGAGGGTGCATTGAACGAAACTCACTCCATCCTTCAACGTATGCGCGAATTGTCTGACCAATCCGCAAACGGAACGAACACAAATGACGACCGTGCAGCACTTCAAGAAGAGGTTAAACAGCTTAAATCCGAGATCGACCGTATCGGTAACACAACTGAGTTCAATACTCAAAAGTTGCTGAATGGTAACTTGAAATCTGCTGGCACATCCAACGTAGCTCAAGATTCAACAAATGGAGCGATTGTAGCTAAATTGTCTGGCGGTACTTCAACTTCAGCTGCTGCTATTGAAAATAATAAATCTGCTCTGGCAGCAAGCCAATTTGTAAAAGAAACAATTACTATTGATGGTACTGATATTGATGTAAACTGGCAAGATCTTACAAGTGTTGAAAAAGGTACGCTTAGCGGCATGACAAGCAGCAGTACTTCCCGTAATGCAGCTGCTGAGCTTATTGTAAACAAAATTAATGAAGCTATCGATGCTTCAGGTAAAAGTGTAGCGCATGTTACTGGTTATATTGATACAACAAATGGCAAACTAGTACTAGAAAGTGGAACTAAGGGAACTGATTCTAAAATTGATGTTGCGGCAGCTAATGGTGTGTTGAAAACTGTGATGAACACTGCAGTTAAAAAAGATGGCGATTCCAACTATAACGGTGCAAATATTGCTTCGGGCACTAAGTTTGATATGCATGTTGGTGACATCTTGATGCAAGTGACAACAACAGCAGCTATTAATAACAAAGACAAAATGTCTTCTACTGCTACTCAGTTGCAAACAGACCTCAATGCTGCCATCACCGCATACAACAATACAACTGGGAAATCGTCTGGTCAAGCAGGCTATATTGAGAAAGTAACTGTGAACGCTGATAAAGATGGAAGATTTGTAATCAATAGCGAAAGCGGCCCAGTAAGATTGGATGATCAAGCTGGCGGAACAGCTGTTAAAGATCTTGGATTGAGCCAAGCTCAAACAGAATCCTCTAGTGGTGGCGGTGTGACGTTCCAAATTGGTGCAAACCGTGGACAAACAATTAGCTTTGGCATTGGCGACATGCGTTCTGCAGCTCTTGGTATTTCTTCTGTCGATGTAAGTACTGCGACTAGTGCTTCCAAAGCGTTAGATTCACTTGATTCAGCTATCAAAAACGTATCTTCCCAACGTTCCAAAATGGGTGCTGTTCAAAACCGTTTGGAGCACACAATCAACAACTTGCAAACTGCTTCTGAGAACTTGACAGCAGCTGAATCCCGTATCCGTGACGTGGATATGGCGAAAGAAATGATGGATTTCACAAAATCCAACATCCTTTCCCAAGCAGCTCAAGCAATGTTGGCTCAAGCGAACCAACAACCACAAGGCGTTCTGCAATTGCTTCGTTAATAGTAGTATGGTAATCAAAAAGACTGGGACAATTTTCCCAGTCTTTTTCTTTTTGTTCCCTCTTTATAATTGTTCGACAAAAACCGATAATATTGTATAAGATTACATATACGACATGCATATCGATGGGGTGTAATGATGGAAACTAACAATGTGAGATCACAACTTAACGAGGTCATACTCAGCTTTGAACAATATTTGAATCGCTCATTACCAGTAATTAAAGATCAGGCTGATCGTTTTTATAAATCGCTGGAACATCAGCCATGGAGCGAGCTGCCACAACTAGCTGAAGCATTTTCATGGATCTTTCAAGTTTTTGAGTCGATGACGCAAGCAGGAGCTTCTTCATACGAGGGATGGCATGAAGTTGAGAATGCAATCATCAAGTTTTCTAATGAATTGGAAGGATTATATGAGGCAATTAGTGCTCAGGATTCTGTTGCGATTGGAGATATTTTAAACTATGAAGTTTTACCGATTTTAGAAAAAATACATGGTTTTCTTGTCATCATCGTTGAGCAAGAGGTTACCTAAATGAGGGTTGCAGACAACTATGCTTTACTAAAAGCGAAACACCCCTATTTTGCAAGCAAGATTGGTTTTATTGGGGAAAGTGGGCAAGTACAAGTAGTAGACAGTAAGTCGGGGGATTCTACCCTAGTAGTCGAGCGTTCTGGAACTGCCGAGTATCTACACAGCAAATATAATCCGTTACACGAAGCCGGGAAGTTCATGGAACAGCACCTTCAAGACGCACATAACCATGTACTGTTTTATGGAGTTGGGTTGGGTTACCATATTGATATTTTTGCGCGGCATAATCCTACGATCCCATTTTCGATATATGAACCAGATGTGGATGTATTTCGTGCTTTTCTTTCACATCAAGACATGAAGAGATGGTCGATGCTTAGGCATATTTACGTAGAACTCGATGTTAGCGAATGCAGCAGCTACGTTCAGGACTTTGTTAATCAAACAAGCGGACAAGCAACGATTATTACTCTGCCTAGCTATGAACGAGTCTATGCTGAAGCATTTAGAAGATTTTCAGAGACCATGCAGCATTTTCTTCAGGAAACCCGGAAAATATTCCAGCTTAGACATGCGTTCGAAAAAAAATGGATCATTAATGCTTTGGACAATTTTCCATTTACCATACATGCAGAGCATATATGTAATAAAAAGCAATTATTTGAAGGTAAGCCTGTAATCATTGTAGCTGCAGGACCATCATTAGTTGAAGAAATCGAGAACCTCAAATACATTAAAGCGCAGAAATCTGCGTATATCTTCGCTGTTGGTTCAGCGATTACATCTTTATTACACCATGGTATTATACCTGACGGTGCTTGCACCTATGATCCACATTTTCACAATGTGAATGTCTTCAAGAAAGTAATTGATGAGGAGATTACATGCATTCCACTTATTTATGGGTCGACTGTAGGTGCTGGAACGCTGAAGGATTATCCTGGACCGTTAGTGTCTCTTTTTACAGATAAGGATCCCATAGTGGGTATGCTATTAAAAAAGGAAAATGAAAAAACGTTTGAGCAACTTGAAGATGCTCCATCAATTGCAATAATAGCTCTGCAGTTATTTTCTGAAATGCATTGTAATCCCATTGTTTTGGTCGGTCAAAATCTTGGTTACCGTAATAATAGCTACTATGCGAGTGGTCTTGAAAACACCAGAGTACTTGTACAAAGTGATCTAGACGCTTCTTTCCAAGTGGAAGATGTTTCTGGAAACATGATTCAAACTGACTGGTCATTTAACACAATGAGACTTGAGATGGAGTTCCATCTGACAAAGTACACCGATAGAACCGTTATTAATACAACTCAAGGGGGTGCCAAGATTCAAGGGACCCAATTTATGGATTTAAGCGATGTCATGAAGGTATATTTGAATGATGAGGTTGTAGATTCGAACTGGTATGTCAATGAAGGGCTAGGATACGATCTGAATTATTTAAGGGAGCAATCCAAGTTCTTGGAAGAGAAGCGTGAGCTCTTTGTTAAGCAGATTGATGAAGTTATTGGGATTTTTAATGATATGAATCGTAGTGTTAATCAAAAGAACGCTAAAAAAGCTTTCAAACTGACGCAAAAGTTTGACACTGCGTTTGAGTCTTTTCAAAAAAATGAATTTTACAAGACGATTCTTAAACCAATGAATATGCTGCAGCTTGAGTGGCTTACGAAGCAATTTGATACAATAAAGTATGAGTCGGACATGCTAGTAAAAACAAAGAAGGTTGTCGAGAAAGTTGGGAAGTTTGTCTACGATATACGGAACGATTTGCAGATGATAACTCCACTTTACATGAACATGCAAAAAGCTGTACAGATTGCCCTGAACCAAGAAAAACCGATGAATAATTAGACAGGGGCCGTATTTCAAATGTATACGAACAAAAAAGTGTTAATTACAGGTGGTACGGGCACAATAGGGCGGCACTTACTGAAAGCAATCTTGACCTACAACCCTTCAGTGGTTCGCATTTATAGTAGAGATGAACATAAACAGTATGAAATGCAGCAGGAGTTTAGTGAGAATACAAATATTCGTTACTTGATTGGGGATATTCGTGACGATCAGAGGCTGCTAAGAGCAATGGAAGATATCGATTATGTATTTCATCTTGCAGCTATGAAGCATGTTCCGGCCTGTGAATACAATCCGTTCGAAGCGGTAAAGACAAATGTATTGGGCACTCAAAATGTGATACAAGCAGCTATAGCTGCAAAGGTAAAGAAGGTGCTGTTCACAAGCACGGATAAAGCGATATCTCCGACGAATACGTATGGAGCAACCAAGCTTACATCCGAAAGATTAATCTCCGCCGCGGAGTATCAAAAGGGTCCAAAACAAACTATTTTCTCTTCAGTTCGATTTGGAAATGTCATGAGTTCTCGTGGTTCTGTGATCCCACTTTTTAAACAACAAATTTTAGAGAATCGATATGTCACTGTAACAAATTTGGACATGAAGCGGTACATGATGACTCCTACTCAAGCAATTTCTTTAATGCTTAAAGCGAATGAAATGGCTAGAGGCGGGGAAGTTTTTGTTCTGAAAATGCCAGTGATTCGCTTATCAGACCTCGCTGAAGTAATGGTCGAGAAAGTGACCAACAAATACCAAATCAAAGAGATAGTTCAAATCAAGGAGATAGGTCTTAGACCAGGGGAAAAGATGTATGAAGAATTGATGTCGGATGATGAGGTGTACACTTCCTACGAAACACCGGATATGTATATCATACCATCACACTTTTCGAACCATGACCAACAGGAGTACCCAAATGCGGTAAGAACGACGGTTAAGCCATCGGTAGATAACGATCCGTTCATTAGTCAAGAGGTTCTAGGGGATTGGATTATGTCTAATAGACTTATCTAGTGGGAGAGTTCCTATGAAAACAGTGTTATTTACAGCAATAGGCCGAAGAGTGCAGTTAATAAAGCATTTTACAAACGCGGGTGTCAGAGTAGTTGGTACAGACTTGAACCCTGATTATGCTCCGGCAAGTGACTTTGTAAGTTGTGTTTATCAACTTCCGCGCTTCGATGATCCAGATTATATTGATCGGTTATTGGAAATCTGTCGCGCAGAACGAGTGAGCATTGTTATTCCGCTTTTTGAACCCGAGCTAATGCTACTAGCTAAGCAGAACCATAAATTCGAAGCTGAGGGTATCGACATCCTCGTTTCCGGTTTAGAGACACTTCGTGTTTGTTTAGATAAGTATCACATGTATCAATTTTTTATAAATCATCAGATTTCGACGCCGGAGACGTATTTACCAGAGCAGTTTGCTGAAAAGAGTGATAACTGGGTTGTTAAGCCGAGAAGAGGAATGGCAAGCAAGGATGTGCACTTTATCGATCTTGAAAAAAACAATGCTAGTGAGTGGATACAAAGGGTATCATCTCCGATTGTTCAAAGATTTATTTCGGGTAAAGAATACACGATAGATGCTTATGTAGACAAGCAAGGCAAGGTTAGATCCGTTGTGCCGCGTGTAAGGTTGGAAGTAAGGGCTGGGGAGGTAAGTAAAACGGTGACAAGGAAAAATGATGCGATTATTCGCGCATCTAACGATGTTTTGCGACAACTTCCCTTCTATGGTCCAGTCACGCTTCAAGGAATTATTGAGGATCATACAAACCGCTTTTACTTTACCGAAATTAATCCGAGATTTGGTGGAGGGGTCCCCTTAACCATTCAAGCGGGAATTCCTTACGCCGAGCTAATATTACAAAAAACATCAAGCTTTCCTGAGCTACTGCCTTTTCAAGAAGATCTCGTTATGCTTCGTTATGAGGAAGCGGTGTTCCGCAAGGAGTAGCATTGATTAGAATTATAGGTAAGGGAGGGAACATATGAAAGCAGTTATTCTTGCGGGAGGACTAGGCACCCGAATCAGTGAAGAAACGCATCTAAAACCGAAGCCGATGATTGAGATTGGCGGGAAGCCTGTATTATGGCATATTATGAAAATTTACTCCCATTATGGAATTAATGAGTTTATTATCTGTCTAGGATATAAAGGATATATGGTTAAGGAGTATTTCGCTAACTACTTTCTCCATATGTCGGATGTGACTTTTGATTTGCTGAAGAATACCATGGAAGTTCATCAGAACAACGCGGAAAATTGGAAAGTAACGCTAGTTGATACAGGTGAACACACAATGACTGGCGGTAGATTAAAAAGGGTGCAAAAATATATTGGCGACGAGACGTTTTGTTTTACCTATGGAGATGGGGTAAGTGATGTTAACATTGCGGAAGTTATCCAATTTCATAAAGAGCAAAAAACAATAGCTACCGTTACAGCAGTTCAACCTGCAGGGCGATTTGGGGCACTAGATATGAATCACAATTTAGTAACCTCATTTGAGGAAAAGCCTCAGGGAGATGGTGCGTGGGTAAATGGCGGTTTTTTTGTACTTGAGCCTAAAGCTTTAAATTACATACAAGATGATGAGACAATTTGGGAACAAGCGCCGATTGAGAACTTAGCTAAAGATTCACAGTTATCAGCTTATCGCCACCATCATTTTTGGCAGCCAATGGATACGCTTAGAGACAGGGTTAAGCTTGAGGAGTTATGGGAATCTGGTAAAGCACCGTGGAAGGTATGGTCATGAAACAAACGTTCTGGCAAGGTAAGAAAGTGCTCATTACTGGAAATACTGGATTTAAAGGAAGTTGGTTGTCTTTGTGGCTAACGAAATTGGGTGCTGAAGTAGCTGGTTATTCATTGCAGCCAAATACGGACCCTAATCTATTCAATTTACTTGGGTTAGAGAAAAGATATCCGACGACGTATGGAGATATCAGAGATACTGAGTGTTTGAAAACAGCTATGAACGATCATCAACCGGATATTGTATTGCACCTTGCAGCACAAGCATTGGTTCGGCCTTCCTACGCTGATCCAGTAACTACGTTTTCAACAAACATTATGGGAACTGTATCAGTCTTAGAAGCTGTTCGACAACAAGAAAGTGTAAAAGTCTTTATTAACGTGACTAGTGATAAATGCTATGACAATAAAGAATGGATTTGGCCCTATAGAGAATCGGATTCTATGGGTGGTTATGATCCATACAGTGCGAGTAAAGGTTGCTCTGAATTAGTAACATCTGCTTATATTAATTCGTTTTTCAGTGCTAGAGAGATTACGATTGCTTCTGCGAGAGCGGGGAATGTTGTTGGCGGTGGTGATTGGTCAGTCGATCGTTTAGTCCCTGATATTCTAGGCGCTTTATCCGAGAGCAGAGATATTGTTCTGAGAAATCCGCATGCGATTCGTCCTTGGCAGCATGTACTTGAACCAATAGCTGGTTACATCCTTTTGGCAGAAGCGCTATGGGACAATAAAGATTTATCAGGCGGCTGGAATTTTGGGCCTTCCTATTCAGGGGAAATGACAGTGAATGACCTAGCCTTCAAAATGGTATCATTTTGGGGCGGGGATCAAACTCATGTACTACATGATACTGGTGAAACATTTCACGAAGCTTCAATACTAAGATTGGACAGCACCAAAGCACGCAGCATGCTAAATTGGAAATCGCGGCTTTCGACTGATGAAACAATAGCGTGGATTGTAGAATGGACTCGTGCGTTTCATCGTGAAGAAAACATGCTTCGAGTAACTCTAGAGCAAATTGAGAAATATGAGAAACTAAGTGCTCATAGCTAAGGAGCAAATCCTATGAATGATAGAAAATGTCGATTTTGTAATGCAGAATTAACCCAGTCTTGTGTCAATCTAGGAATGACACCGTTGTCCAATTCTTATTTACATAAGGATGCGTTAAATAAAAAAGAGAATTACTATCCTTTACATGCTTATGTTTGCGGGGAATGCTTTTTAGTCCAGTTGGAGAAGTTTGAATCTGCTGAGCATATTTTTAGTGAATATGCTTATTTTAGTTCATACTCAGACAGCTGGCTTGAGCATGCAAGGCATTATGTAGATGATATTACATCTAAATACCCAATAACAAGTAATTCACTGGTTGTTGAAATTGCTAGTAATGATGGGTATCTGCTGCAATATTTTAAGGAAAAGAATATCCCTGTTCTAGGAGTTGAACCAGCAGCGAATGTTGCCAAAGTTGCTCAAGAGAAGGGGATTCCTACGTACGTTGATTTTTTTGGGAGGAAGACAGCAGCTGAGCTGGCATTAAAGGATAAAAAAGCTGACTTGCTGATTGGTAACAATGTTCTGGCTCATGTACCGGATCTTCACGATTTCGTGGGAGGAATGACACTAGCGCTTAAAGCAAATGGCATCATCACCATGGAGTTCCCGTATCTTCTTCGCCTTATGTCGGAGAATCAATTCGATACTATCTATCATGAGCACTTTTCCTACTTTTCGCTGGTAACCGTTATGAAGATCTTTGCCTCAAAAAAATTAACTGTGTTCGATGTTCAAGAGTTACCTACACACGGAGGCTCTATTCGCATTTATGCTCAACATGAGGATTTCGGGAAGCATCCGAGTAGCCGCAGGGTCGACGACTTGTTGAAGAAAGAAGAGGCTTTCGGTATGTATGAACTTTCTACATATACAGCTTTTGCAGAGAAAGTGAAGGCGACTAAGCGTGCAATTCTTGAATTTTTCACCAAAGCTAAGAATGAAGGCAAGACCATTGTTGGATATGGCGCTCCTGCAAAAGGAAACACGCTTTTAAACTATTGCGGAGTAGGTGTCGATTTTATCGATTATACTGTGGATCGCAGTCCTCATAAGCAAGGATTGTTCCTGCCAGGGACACATATTCCGATCTACGACCCTAATAAAATAACGGAGACTAAGCCGGATTATGTCTTCATCTTGCCGTGGAATCTCAAGGATGAAATTAGTAAGCAGATGAAACACATTTATGATTGGGGAGGACGGTTTGTCGTGCCGATTCCTGAAGTGGAGGTGTTTTAACTGCTATTTACCGAAACTAAACTAAAGAATGCATATATCATCGAATTGGACAAGATAGAGGATGAACGAGGCTTCTTTGCCAGGTCGTGGTGCCGCGATGAGTTTGAGCAACGGAGAATGAATCCGAATCTTGTTCAGTGTAATATTTCGTATAACAAGAAAAAAGGGACGTTAAGAGGTATGCATTATCAGTGCGCTCCTCACGAGGAAGCTAAGTTGGTGAGATGCACTAGAGGTGCCATCTACGATGTCATTGTGGATTTACGACCAGAGTCGGAGACATATAAGAAGTGGATTTCAGTTGAGTTAACCGCGGACAATAGAACAATGTTGTATATTCCAGAGGGATTTGCTCATGGATTTCAGACGCTTCAGGATGAAACGGAAGTGTTTTATCAGATGAGTGAGTCCTATGAACCGAAATGTGCGAGAGGTGTGCGGTGGGATGATCCGGCTTTTGGGATTGCGTGGCCTGAGGGAAATAATATTATTATATCAGACAAAGATGCTATGTTCGAGACACTAAACACAAAAAAATGAAGCGAGGGAATAATGAATCATTTTACAGTCTTGGGCGCTGGTGGCTTTGTGGGTTCTCACCTCGTTAATTATTTGAAGAAGCATCAAATGAATTATACCGCTCCTGGGAGAGACGATTTATCGATATATAGTAGACACTTAGGACATGTTATTTATTGTATTGGTTTAACGGCAGATTTTAGGGAACGTCCTTTTGACACTGTAGAGGCACATGTTTGTTTATTAAAGGAAATTTTAAGTGAATGTAGCTTTGATTCTTTCCTCTACCTATCATCTACACGGATATATAGCGGTCAAAAACGGACATGTGAACAAGCGGATTTAGTAGTTAATCCATTAAATCCAAGTGATCTTTATAACATATCTAAATTGATGGGTGAATCTATCTGCTTCTCTAAACAAAGCCCCACAGTTCGAGTCGCTAGAATTTCTAATGTGATAGGTAATGACTTTAACTCGAATAATTTTATTAATTCTCTAATAAAAGACGCTGTTGAAAAAAAATATATTTTATTAAATACAACAATGGAGTCCGAAAAAGATTATATTGATATTCAGGATGTAGTTAAGCTTTTGCCTGAAATATCAATCGGCGGAAAACATCGAATATATAACGTTGCCAGTGGAATAAACACTACTAATGTATTCATTATAAATAAAATAAAACAGGTTACTGGCTGCTTAGTAGAAGTAGCTCATGACCCTGTCACTCGAATCGATATAAGTATTGATATTCAAAGACTTCAAAATGAGTTTTTGTATTCTCCGACAAATTTAGATAATACTATAGAGACTTTAACAAACAGTTATATTTCCAAAGTAAGGGGATTGATTACATGATCATAACAATTGATACAGAGCAAGGGAAAGTTTTAGTTGAAAATGAAACGGGTAAAAAGGCATACGATATCGGCTCATCGGAAGCTTTCTCTTATATCTCCCAAACGTGGTTGCGTAGTGGCTGGGATAATAAATATGTATATGGCTTTTCGTGGTTAGGAAGACCTATCATTCAGCTGCCAGAAGATATGATTCGGATTCAAGAACTTATCTACTCGATAAAACCTGATGTCATTATAGAAACAGGTGTAGCACATGGTGGTTCTTGCATCTTCTATGCTGGATTATGCAAAGCAATTGGCAAGGGTAGAGTAGTTGGAATTGATGTGGAAATAAGACCCCATAATCGCAAAGCAATTGAGGAACATCAGATGTTCGAATATATAACGCTGATTGAAGGGAATTCAGTAGATTCTACAATCGTTCAGGAAGTACATTCCTTGGTTGATAAAGGAGAAACGGTACTACTCATTTTAGATTCTAATCATACAAAAGATCATGTTACAAAAGAACTAGAAGCATATTCAAGTTTGGTTTCCGTAAACTCCTATGCAGTTGTATGTGATGGAATAATGAGCTCACTAGTAGGAGCCCCGCGTTCTGAGGAAGATTGGGTATGGAATAATCCTAAAGCCGCAGCAGAGAAGTTTGTTGAAAGAGATCTCCGCTTTGTATTAGAAGAGCCTGTATTTCCATTTAATGAAGGTAACATTAAAGAGAGAGTAACCTACTGGCCGAGTGCTTATTTAAAAAGATTAAATTAAAGCATGAGTAAAGTATTTTAACAGCGGGAGTGGAGTATATTGATTATTCTTGGTATTCATAAAGATCCTTGGCACAATACAGGTGCTGCGATCATAAAAGAAGTAGACAATGAAGTGCAATTTGCGTTTATCAGTGAAGAAAGATTAAACAGGGAAAAGGACTCCAGGGTATTTCCGATAAAATCCATTCTTGCATGTATGAAGCAATTAAACATTAACTCAAAGGATGAGATTGATTTAATTGTTATGGATCATATTGAAGATATTGACTGGAGAAAAGATAATAAAACAAGAGAAGTAATTGTAAATGATTTTTTTAAAGACATAAATGAAGAGAAAATAAAAATAATTAATCATCATCTCGCCCATGCTTGTTCTACTTTTTTTTCCTCATCATTTGATGAGGCGGCGGTATTAATTGTTGATGGTAGAGGGACTATGAAAGAAACTCAAAGTCTTTTCTATGCTTCCACTAAGGATAATCAAATTAATTTATTGGACTCAACCGACAAGGTGGGAATAGGGCTATTGTATTCTACTGTTTCTCAAAAAATAGGTTTTGGCAAAATGCAAGAAGGAAAGACAATGGGCTTAGCACCATATGGTCGGGATAACAACAAAAGAATATTTAATTTTCCTAAAGAGTTTGTTGGAGTTGTCACGGACTATTCTAATGTTGTTAGTGAGGGTACGTATACTTTAACTGCCGAATATGACAAGGAAATTAGCGGTTGGGACGATGTGGCAACAGCGGCTTATGAGGTCCAAGAAGAATGTGAAGCCGCCTTCCTTCATTTGGCAAAGTATGCAAAAGAAAAAACGAAATCAGATTTCCTTTGTTTATCAGGTGGGGTAGCGTTAAACTCTGTGTCAAATGATAAGGTTCTAAAAAGTGGTTTGTTTAATGACATATTTAT
Organism: Paenibacillus plantarum; assembly: GCF_013141695.1. Lineage (GTDB taxonomy): Bacteria > Bacillota > Bacilli > Paenibacillales > NBRC-103111 > Paenibacillus_E > Paenibacillus_E plantarum. Next base: position 85,464 of record NZ_WHNY01000065.1, on the reverse strand, counting down.
AAATCCAGCGTGTTCAGACACAGGTATCCCATTAGGATGTGCTTTATATGGGTACCATATTGCTAAAGGGAGACCTAAAAGTTACAGTACAATAAATCCTTATATGGGACCAGAATATAGTGTAGAAGATATTAATAAAGCTATTAGTTCATTTACAGGTTTTAGTATTTACGAAAGGAATGCGATAGAAAAATTAACTGAAATGCTGATCGACAATAAAATAATTGCACGTCACTATGGCAGATCTGAAATGGGACCTAGAGCATTAGGTAACCGTTCAATTTTAATGAATCCTACAATTGAAGAAAATAAAGATGTTCTTAATGAAAGGGTTAAACATAGAGAGTCGTTCAGACCCTTTGCTCCAGCAATACTTGAGGAGTTTACTTGTGATTACTTTGATCTTGACAGACAAAGTCCGTATATGTTGCTGGTTCCGAATGTAAACGAAGACAAAAGACAAGTGATACCTGCAGTTACACATGTGGATGGTACAGCACGCGTACAAACATTGACCAAGGAACGAAACGGTGCTTTTTATGATTTAGTTGAATCGTTTTATAAAATCAGTGGAGTCCCCGTATTGTTGAATACATCTTTTAATGTAGCAGGAGAACCGATTGTAGAAACTCCTGAGGATGCTATTAGATGCTTCTTGAGTACAAATATTGATGCTTTACTCATAGGGGAAATCTTATTAATAAAATAAATCATTGACTTTTGAAAGTGGAGGTACAAACGTGAGTGTAGATAGAATAAATGAGTATGCAAACAGTATGTTTATCAATGAAAAGTTACACGAGAAATGGATTCAATCATGTGCAGATTATATAGTAGAGATTTGTGGAGAACTGATTCAAGATAAAGTGGTAATAGATTATGCATTCGGTCGGGGAAATTGGTCTCTTGCATTCTTAAGAGCAGGGGCTAAAAGGGTTATATCAGTTGATGCTTCTTCAGATAACGTTAGACGCTTCAATGATTATTGTATAAATTTGAATATCAAAAATATTGAAATTATTCATGGGAATATTCTTGAAGAAGAATTAAATCTCCAAGCAGATTTTATTTGGTTATATGGAATATTGCCTTGCATAAAAGAATTTGATACCTTTATTGGGAAAATCAAACAGTGTTTAATGAACGAAGATGCCTTTATTTATGTGTATTCGTATAATGCAAAGAGTCTTAGGGAATTTACGGTTGATACTTGTCGTAATGTGTTAATTTATGAAAATTATAAAGAATTTACGGATGATAGTGATTTGTTTATTAGACACGCAAGGTTACGTGCTAGAGACGATTTGACAGCCCCACATGTAAGGTGGGATACCTCGGAGACTTTAATAAATGATCTTAATAAGAACGGGTTATATGCTGTTAGGCAAGATAAGGATTTTTACGAATATTTAACTGGTGTCTATAATGAAGAGTTTTATCCCTACCAGTATCTATGTAAAGTTAATCCACCAAATAAAATAGAAACTATAGAAAATTCCAACTCATACGTGCAAGAGATTAATTTATTATATCAATTAGCTGATCAAGTATTTTCTTATTCCTATTCTGAATCAGAAAGGAAAAAAATCGCCATAGGCTTATTTAATACTCATTTCGCATACCTTGATGATAATAAGTCTATTAATAAATGTATTATTGAGTTGTTTTTATATCTAATGCAGATAGTATTCAGAATGGGAAATAAATATGAAGTAAAAGGATCGAGTAACATAACAATGTACATAGAACTTTTTAAATTATCTGTCTCTGGATCACCAAGAAGTGATTATTATGATTTAATTTCTAATAATATTATTAGTAAATATTTGATCGAAAACACTGTGCGGATATAAAAGATGATGACGATTGTATTCAACTAGAAATGCCTGCTTTGTATCGAACTGGCTGGGTTACGCAAGACGCGAACGACAATGAATGCCTCCGGAGCCTTGGTTCTGTAACGTTGCAGAACAGGACCCATAAATCTTACAACCTGACGAGACGTGTACACGTTGCCAGCTCGAAGGCGGTCACTCGTGATGAAAGTTTAGCAAGGTACTTTAATTTAAATATCTAAGCTAGGTGGTTGGAATATGAACAGTTATGCAAATTGTCCACTAATTAGCGTTGGATTGCCTGTGTATAACGGAGAAAAGTATTTACAATTGGCATTAGAATCACTGCTGTCTCAGGAGTATAGAAATATTGAAATAATAATTTCAGACAATGCCTCAACCGATGCAACTGGTGATATTTGTATGAATTTTGTTGCCCAAGATAGTAGAATTAAATACTCAAAAGAAGAAGTAAACAAAGGAATTGCTTATAATTTCCAGAGGGTCTTTGATTTATCAAAGGGGAAATATTTCATGTGGGCAGCGCATGATGATCTTTTTGATAAAACATTTATTGCTAAGTGTGTTCAAAAATTAGAGGAGTCACCTGATGCTCTTCTTTGTCTAAGTGACCTTATTTTCATAGATGAAGATGGTAAATGTTCAACAACAACATATATTACACCAGAGACAGTGGGAAAAACGATCTTACAAAGCGCTGACCACATTTTTAATAATTTTGGATGGTATGATACATATGGGTTATATAGATTAGAAACAATCAAAGATCGCAAAGTTGACTTATCTCGTTTTGGTGCAGACGTATCTTTTACATTAGAAATCATGCTGCGTGGTGATATTGTCAAAGTAAATGAGCCGCTTTTTTACTATAGAACATCAAATAAGAGTTTTGAAGAATTTTTAATGAATTATGATAAACCAACCGTTTCTGAAATAAAAACTCCTTATAGTAATCTTGCAAGGGATTTAATTGAAGTCATTAAGTTTTCCCGTATAGATCATAATTCAAAAGATCAACTTATTCGTAATTTTATAGATATATTGACTCATCAAAATGAGGAATGGAAAAATCTAATCATTAAAGAATATCTCCCCCCCCTTTCTGTAGTTAGTCTAGAACAACAAATAGCGTTAATTGAAAGTATTGTATTAAATTATGTTGATGAAGGAATTTTGAGGGAAGATATTAATACTTTATTGCAAGGCAATCACATACAAAGCTTGTCCCAAGGTAGGCCTATATATGTTTGGGGTGGCGGAAGTGCTGGACAAAGAGTAGCGGAATTGATGATGCAACGCAAAATTGAAATTGAAGGTTTTATTGATTCTAACTCGCTGAAGTGGGAAAAGCGGTTGTTAGATAAGAAAATACTTAGTCCAGAAGTGGTACTGGAGAGTAACTGTGAATTATCAAAAAGAGCATTTATAGTAATTGGCTCTTCCTATTCTAAAGAAATTAGAGCCTCTTTAAATACTCGCGGATATGTGGAAACGACTGATTTTGTTGAAGTTATTTTAAATTAAAAAAAGGTTTGTAATAGCTTATTTTAGTAACATAATTGGGGGATAGTGATGGATACGGATATAGCAATGAAGAGTCTATTTACCGCAATTTACGAACAAATAAAGCCTACCACAGATAATTTGCAAGTTTTCTCACAAGACCGCACTGCTTTTATCATAAGATCCGCAAGTCCAAAGATGTTTTCAAAGTTTATAAAAAGTATTAAAGAAGTAAATCCTGATATTTTCCTATATATTCTAACGCATTCAAGAGACAAAGAAGATGTTATTAAAATATGTGGTGAAGATTGTGAGATAATCGAATATACGCATACGGGAAGTTACGATGTCGAGTATCTAAAAGACAAGCTACAATATATTAAGAGCAAATCAATTGACCGATTTGGCTTACTTTATAATAATAGGTATGGGATCGATTATGAAAACGTGCTGGAAATCATGTCTTCTATAACAGAAAAAGAACTCTATGTTTTTAATAGTTACTGGGAGCTTTTAAGAATTGATAATCCTAATTTACATATCAAAAGTTTGAAATTGATGAAAGCAATGTCGGAGTGGCATTGGGAGAATATAGAGAGTAGGTGATACATTGACTCGGATTGGGATAGATTTGCGTGTGTTAGATGATGTAAATCGCACAGGTACAGGAAGATACACCTATAACTTAGTAAGAGAGCTTGTTAAAAAAGACGTAGATTCATATTATTCCTTAGGGGAGTTTTATGAAGAAGGATTGTTTCATAAATCCAAACAAATTCAAATCGATATACCTCATAGCAGCGTAGAATATGCCAATAAGTTGTTAGCGCTTAATGGTCAAATGCACGATCTTGATTTATTATACTCCCCTTTTTTTCCAATACCTGAGCGTAGAGCTTTCAAAGGCGTTCTTACAGTACTTGATGTAATTCAGTTGAGATTTCCCGAGTTATTTGTGAATAATACTCTCTTTGATCGCTATATAAGAAGTTCAATTAAGACAGTTGATCATGTCATAGCGATTTCGCAAGCTACAAAAAATGATATAATGGAATTTTTTAATGTTGAGGATGAGAAAATTTCTGTCATTTATCCTGGGATAGATCCCATTTTCGAGAAAGTTATAAGTAATACTGGCCAGGATACTGCTATATTAAATAAATATAAGATTAATATGCCGTATATTTTATCCGTGTGTACGATTGAACCTAGAAAAAACTTGTCAAGAACTTTAGCCGCATATGAATTGGTGCGAAAGCGGACGAAGGAAAAAATGGCGCTAGTTCTAGTGGGTGGATTAGGTTGGGATTATCAGAAGCTCCTACAAGAATTGCAACAATTTGAATTCAAAGAAGATATCATTATGACGGGGTTTGCCCCAGATGAAGAACTTCCTGCTTTATACCGTAATGCAGAAGTTTTTGTGTATCCTTCTTTATTTGAGGGATTTGGCTTACCGATATTGGAAGCTATGGCATGTGGAGTGCCGGTTGTCACATCATTCAACTCCTCTTTACCAGAAGTTGGGGGAGATGCTGTAGTATATTGTAACCCTTACGAAGCTGAGTCAATTGCAGAAGCTATTATAAGTGTTGTTTTGAGTCCAACCAAACGCCAAGAGTTAATTGCTTTAGGACATTCTAGAGCGAAGTTATTCACTTACAAGGATGCTGCTACGAGAACGCACGAATTGTTTCAATCTATTTTACAACCGTAATTTATTTTATAAGCTTCGAAATTCACAATGAGAGCCCCTGCTCTCATCTTTTTTTGTTGGAAAATATCATAATACGTCGTTTTATTGTCGATAATGAATTATGATTAATTTTAGAACGCTAACAAGTGGAAGGTAGCGATTATATGACTAATAAAGCTTTAGTGACAGGAATTACAGGACAAGACGGTGCATACCTAGCGGAGTTATTACTATCCAAAGGATATAAAGTCTACGGTGCAGTCCGTAGGACAAGTACATTGAATCTATGGAGACTCGAATATCTGGGTATCCGTGAAGAAGTAGAAATTATAGATATGGACTTATTAGACACAAGCAATATTATTCGTGTTTTAATGAAAATTATTCCAGATGAGGTATATAATTTAGCTGCTCAGAGTTTTGTGGGAGTCTCGTTCGAGGAGCCTTTGGCGACAGCAGACATCACAGGTGTTGGTGCGGCAAGAATACTGGAAGCTATTCGGATTGTGAATCCATCGATTAAGTTTTATCAAGCCTCCACAAGTGAAATGTTTGGGAAAGTGCAAGCGGTACCGCAGATAGAAACGACACCTTTCTACCCAAGAAGCCCATACGCCGCGGCAAAGTTATAAGCACATTGGATGACAGTTAATTATCGAGAGTCCTATGATATGTTTGCTTGCTCGGGTATTTTGTTTAACCATGAATCTCCATTGCGTGGAGAAGAATTTGTTACAAGGAAAATTACTAAAGCTGTTGCTAGAATTAAAAAGGGGCAGCAAAAGCAGCTCCGTTTAGGCAACTTGGATGCTAAGCGTGATTGGGGTTATGCTGCAGAATATGTAGAAGCTATGTGGCTAATGCTTCAACAACAAACGCCAGAAGACTATGTCATTGCAACGAATGAGACGCATTCTGTCAAGGAATTTGTTGAAGCGGCGTTCTCGGCAGCAGGTCTTTGTTGGGAAGACCATGTTGTCATTGATGAAACATTTTTCCGCCCAACGGAAGTTGAGCTGTTAATAGGAAACCCTGAAAAGGCAAAAACCAACTTGAATTGGGGACCCTCTACAAAGTACCAAGAATTAGTTACTATTATGGTAGAAGCCGATTTGAAGAGGAACGAATGAGAGCACTAATCACAGGCGGCAGCGGCTTCGCAGGCTCTTATCTCATTGAATATTTGCTTAATTTAGGCTATCAGGTTGCTTCCATGTCGAATCAGTCAGCTATTCTTAATTCGGAATCGGGCAAAGTGACCTGGTTCAAAGTGGATTTGTGCAAGGAGTCAGAAATTCGAACAGTGATCCAAAGTTTCCAACCGGATGAAATCTATCATTTAGCTGGTCTTGCAGTTACTACCGGGCAATTACCTACGGACTATTACAGTAATAACTTTGTTGGAACAGTGAATTTGTTGCAAGCAGTTAAAGAAATTAGACCGAGCGCTCGGATATTAGTCGTTAGTACATCGGGTGTATATGGACAAGTATTGAATAATCAAATGCCAATCTCAGAGCGTACAGAGATTCGTCCATATAATCATTATGCGGCTAGTAAAGCTGCAGCAATAGCTTATCAAGCAGAGAACCTGCCTATTGTGATCGCGCGCCCTTTTAATCACACGGGTCCTAGACAAACTACGGCTTATGTATGCGCTAAGTTAGCTAAATATGCTGCTGAAGTTGCTTTAAATCGTACCGATACTTGGCTTGAAGCTGGTAATCTGGCGGCAGCAAGGGATTTCACAGATGTTAGAGATGTCGTAAGGGCCTATCATCTGCTTTTACGTCAAGGCACCTCAGAAGAAGCTTATAACATTTGTAGCGGCAAGGCATATGAAATTGGTATTATTATAGATACTTTAAGCCGAATAATTGGACAGCCCCTACGGATTCAATCCTCTGAAGAGCATCATAGAAAGCAGGACGCATCAATTCTGTTCGGCAACTATCACAAGCTTCGCCTTGCAACAGGGTGGGAGCCGCAAATATCATTAGAACAAACGTTAGAAGAGATGGTTGAGTATTGGAAGGGAAGATTGGAGATAAAATCATGAAAATCTTAGAAATGACCACTTTTTTAAGAGGGGGCGCAGGGGTTTTTACTACTCGTTTGTCTCAGATGTTTAAAAGTCACGGACATGATGTACAAGTGATTTCAAGTGGTCATGTTGAGCAATTAGTAGATTGGGAAGAACTATTAAGTGATTTAGCTAACAGCCAAATTGCTCATCATACATTGAATTTTTTTAAACGTGAACCGAATATTTTTTGGAGTGAAGTAGAGAAGCTGACAACGCTTATCCAGCAAGAGCAATTTGATGTGATTCATGCTCATGCAGGTGTACCTGCGATGGCTGCCTATACAGCCAAAGTGTCCTGTAAGGCTAATATACCCATCATTGCCACGTTTCATAGCTGGAGTAAGGATCGTCCTGCTTGGATGAACACAGCTGATACATGGGCATTTAATCAATGTGATAAGGTGTTTTTTGATTCTCTTGAATATATGAGATTTGGCAGAACTTTCGGCCTCCATACCGAACATGACGTTATTTATCCAGGGTTACTCATCAATCCAACCCCCTATTTGGCAAATAAGCAAAGCTATCGTTCCCGTCTTTTACAAGAGTTGAACCTCCCGTCTGAAGCGGTGTTGATATCCAATTTGGCAGAAATTACGGAAAGAAAAGGGCAGCTCGATTTGATTCATGCGATGAAAGCCATACGAGAACAAGTTCAACATGCTTATCTTTTGTTAATTGGAGAATGCCGTAACGAGGAATATCAAATGCAAATCGACCAGGCGCTGGATGCACATCAGTTAAGAGATCATGTAAAGTTCATGGGATGGGTGAAAGATCCTCACGAGATCGTGGCAGCAACAGATTTATTCATATTCCCCTCCTATAGTGAGGGCTTGGGAATGGCAATTGTAGAAGCAGCGACGATGGAGGTTCCTACCATTTTCTCCTCGGTTGAGGGAATGAAAGATATAGAAGATATTCTGGACAAGGACTGTCTTGGAACTTTCCAACCTGGACAAATCGAAAGCATTGCTGAACAAGCGATTGCCGTTATTAACATGCCTGCTGAACGGAGAAGCATTTTAGTAAAACAAGGATCGCGTACACTTCAACACTCTTTCTCATTTGAGAGCACCGTAAAGAAATACGAAACGGCTATGACCTCGCTTGTAGCTACTACTTCGCATAATAAGTAGGCAGATGAAAGGAACAATGCTATGAAGCTTGTCTTACTATCAGGTGGATCTGGCAAACGGTTGTGGCCTTTGTCTAATGACGCTAGATCCAAGCAATTTCTGAAAGTGCTATCCAATAAAGAGGGCTCGATGGAATCCATGGTGCAGCGAGTATGGAGACAAATTGACAGTAATGGCTTAAGCCATGATACCTATATATCCACTAGTAAAGCACAGGTGCAAATGCTTCATAGCCAATTAGGTAAAGAAGTGCCTTTGATTGTAGAGCCAGAACGTAGGGATACGTTGCCTGCCATTGCTTTGGCGTGTGTTTATCTGTTTACTGAGCAGGGGGTTTCCGAGGATGAGACTATATGTATTCTTCCAGTGGATCCCTATGTCGAGGAACGTTTCTTCCAACAGATGGGGGCGCTAAGTAATGTACTGCAAGAAAGTGGCTCAGAAATATCGTTAATAGGTGTGAAGCCCACATATCCTTCTACGAAATATGGATATATTCTCCCGCGGGAACAGATGAGCGATGATTCTTGGTTTCATGTTGAGAAATTTGTAGAGAAACCAACAGAAGATAATGCGGAAGAGCTGATCTTAAGAAATGCGCTATGGAATTGCGGCGTCTTCGCTTTTCGTTTGGGCTATATCTTGGATATCCTTAAGGCTCAAGGCCTTCCTCTCGATTATTCAGAACTGCTTCTAGGTTTCTCCGAAATGCCGAAAATCAGCTTTGATTACGCGGTTGTCGAGAAAGCCTCTCGTATAGCAGTACTTCCATACGATGGCTATTGGAGAGACCTTGGTACTTGGAACACGCTTACTGACGAAATGAAGGATACCCTTGTTGGTAAAGGTAGAATCAGCCATGATTCACATAACACTCATCTGATTAATGAGCTCGATATCCCTATCGTTGTCCTAGGTATTTCGAACGTTGTGATAGCTGCGAGTCCAGATGGTATTCTGGTATCAGACAAGCTAGCAAGCCCCCGACTTAAAGAGATGGTTAGCGATTTCCAGCAACAACCGATGTATGAGGAGACCTCATGGGGTTCGTATCGTATCCTGGATCATTCTATTGTGGATGGGAAAATGGAAACATTAACGAGACGCATCCATTTGAAGCAAGGAAATAATTTATCTTATCAGTTCCACAACCGTCGAAGAGAAGTTTGGACCGTTCTCTCGGGGGAAGGTGAATTTGTATTAGACCAAAGTTTCAAACAAATAAGGGCTGGTGATATCGTTGATATCCCTATGGGGATAGGTCATGCTTTGAAGGCGATCAGCGATCTTGTGTTCATGGAAATTCAAATGGGAAGCGAGTTGCTCGAAGAAGATATTGCACGAGTTACATGGAACTGGGAAGAAATTTTGCAACGAACTTTGTGAGAAGGGGCGCACCATGAAAGTCCTTGTTTTTGATCTCGACGACACGCTCTATGAAGAATTAACTTATGTCCGTAGTGGTTTTCTTGCTGTTGCTGACTTTGTAGAGCAGCAGCTTGGAATCAATTCAAAAGAAGCCTTTGATCTTATGTGGAAAGCACTTGGACAGGGTCGAGGACATATTTTCGACGAAATGTTGCGCCATTTCAACGGCTACTCTAAGAAACATGTCCATCAATGTGTACAAGCCTATCGCACACACACACCAGAAATCACATTGGATCCTGCCGCGGAAAGATGTTTGGAACGCTTTAAAGATTATCCCGTGTACATTGTGACGGACGGAAATAAGATGGTTCAGCATAACAAGTTGAGAGCCTTGTGTCTTTACGAACGAATCCAGTTTTGCTTTGTTACTCACCGCTATGGGATCAAGCATGCCAAACCATCCCCCTACTGCTTTGAAAAAATCGCTAAGTGGGAGGAAGTCAAGCCGGAAGAGATTGTTTACATAGGTGATAATCCGGCAAAAGATTTTATTGGGATTAAGGCTCTTGGATTCCGCACGGTAAGAATCATGCAGGGAAATCATAAAGATGTTGAAAAGGAAGAAAAATATGAAGCACATGTGAGAATCTCTTCTTTGGATGAATTGACATCGAACTTGTTAGATCAACTACGAACACTTTAAATAGGCGGTGACAACAATGAAAACACTCGCGATTATCCAAGCAAGAATGGGCTCAGAACGTCTACCGGGTAAAGTTCTGCTTCCACTTGGTTCATCCATTATCCTTGATTATGTTGTTTCCAGATGCCAAAAAATAAATCATATCCATGAAGTGATTGTTGCAACTTCCAAGCAGCAGCAAGATGATGCCATTGAAAATTGGTGTTTACAAAATCATGTCCCTATTTTCCGTGGCTCTGAAGAAGATGTGTTATCTCGCTATTATGAATGTGCGCTGCCCTATAAACCGGATTACGTGATCCGGGTAACGGGTGATTGCCCATTTATGGATTATGATATGGCTAATCAAATGGTAGAGCTTATGCAAAAGTGTCCATCGGATATGCTGTCGATTCAAGGCGAATCAGAATTGACCAGAGGATTAGTTGTTGAAGTCGTTTCATTTAAAGCTCTTGAATACATGCACATGAATGGTAAAGAAGTAAGACATCGCGAGCATGTTACGTACTATGCTAAAGAATTTCCTAGCGAGTTTCAGCTGACGCCATTTTACCCTTCTGCATATGCAAGTAACTCTGATCTTCGAATGACATTGGATACCCCAGAAGATTACGAATTGTGCCAAGCAATTGTGAGGCATTTAGGTGAAGATAAGAAGTTACCGGCTGTAGAGATGGTTACTTTCCTCAAAGAGCATCCAGAGTTAGCATCAATTAATTCCTATATTCAACAGAAGCCGGTGCAATAATGAACCCCAAAATTATATTTCGGGTGGATGCCTCCACAGCATGGGGGATTGGACATTTCATCCGTTGTTTGACGTTGGCCAAATATTTTAAGATGGAGGGTACAATTCCGTCTTTTATTTGTCGATATATACCCGTAGAACTCCAGCAACTTGCTGAAGCGGAGGATTTCGCTGTTTACAAGCTGTTTAAAGTGGTTGATTGGGAAACTGATGCAAGGGAAACAATGCTTGTCATTGACACATATGTTACTAATCCTGATTGGATCATCGTGGATCATTACCATCTCGATGCCAGATGGGAGAAGAAGCTTCGAGCTTCTGCGAGTAACATCGCGGTTATCGACGACTTGGCGAATAGACTGCATGATTGCGATGTGTTGCTCGACCAAAATTATTACCTTAACATGGAATCAAGGTATCTCGACTTAGTCTCCAAATCGTGTAAGCTGTTACTTGGTCCTCAGTATGCGCTGCTTCGCCCTGAATTTATAAAATCTCGGGAAATGGATTCTTGTACCCGGGACGGAAGCATTCGTCGAATTCTTGTCTTTTTTGGTGGCAGCGATCCGACTGAGGAAACGATTAAGACGCTTCAAGCAATCGGTAGCTTGCAACTGACTGATTTACTTGTGGATGTCGTAGTGGGTGCAGCAAACCCTCAGAAAGAGGCAATACGTGAGCTATGTTCAGAAGCTTCGAATATAACGTATCATTACCAGATTGATTATATGGCTGATTTGATGGCCAAAGCCGATCTTGCTATAGGTGCAGGGGGTACAGCTATGTGGGAACGCAGCATACTAGGTCTCCCCGCTATCGTAACCATAGTTGCGGATAATCAACGGGAACCCGTCCAGGCGTTGGAAACAACGGATACTATTTGGAATTTGGGATGGTATGAACAGGTACTGCCGTCACATATCGCTCAGACTTTGACAGAAGCCTTACATGATCCGAAAATGGTTTTGCGAAAATCAAAAGCTTGTTATGACTTAATGGATGCGGCCGGTGGTCGGCATCCATTGGTAACAGCGATATTGGGAGGTTCATCATGAAAGCATTTAAGATTGGCAGCCGCTCGATTGGTCAAGAATTTCCGCCGTTCGTCATCGCCGAGATGTCAGGAAATCATAACCAATCCTTGGAGAGAGCACTAGCAATCGTAGAGGCTGCAGCCAAAGCAGGTGCGCATGCCGTTAAACTGCAGACCTATACGGCAGATACAATGACGCTTGATATTGATCAAGGTGATTTTTTTATCGAGGATCCTAACAGCCTATGGAAGGGTAACTCTCTGTATAAGCTTTATCAAGAAGCATATACACCATGGGAGTGGCATGAGCCTATCTTCAAGCGCTGTCAGGAACTTGGTATGCTTGCATTCAGCACGCCTTTTGATGAAACCGCGGTTGATTTCCTGGAGAGTGTGAACGTGCCTTGCTATAAAATTGCTTCTTTTGAGAATACGGATCTGCCCCTCATTAGGAAAGTCGCGGCAACCGGTAAGCCTGTTATTATTTCAACCGGTATGGCTTCCATAGCGGAACTCGATGAAACCGTAATATGTGTGCGAGAAGCCGGTTGTAACGACCTTGTTCTGTTAAAATGTACGAGCACATACCCGGCTAGTCCCGAGAATACGAACTTGATGACGATTCCTCATCTGCGGCAGTTGTTTGACTGCCACGTCGGAATATCGGATCATACGATGGGAGTCGGCGTGAGTATAGGCAGTGTAGCGCTCGGCGCTACGGTCATTGAAAAGCATTTTACATTGTCGAGAGCCGAAGGAGGCGTAGACTCTGCTTTTTCAATGGAGCCTCACGAGTTTGAATCCTTAGTCATTGAATCTGAGCGCGTATGGCAAAGCCTAGGCAAAGTAACATATGGCCCGACACAAGCGGAGAAGCCCTCTTTGAAGCATCGAAGATCTTTATACATTGTTCAGGATCTTGCAGCAGGTGACATCTTAACTAAAGACAATGTAAGAGCAATTCGACCTGGCGCTGGTATGCCCCCCAAGTATCTGGACAAGTTTTTGGGAAGAAGAGTTGTTAAGGATATTCCTAAAGGAACACCAATCACATGGGATCAAGTTTGAAGAAAAGGAGGGCTAAGATGGAAGTTCTTCTAACAAATCAATTGGATACAAATCTGGAAAGAAATCAAATGGATCAATTGTTCGATCGGTTATTTCCGATTTGTCGAAGTATTACAGGGCCGGGTGTTCGTGAAACTTTAGCTATTCTACAAGAATACATTCCGCTGCAAGTTGAAGCAGTTTCTACAGGTACGGTTGTGTACGATTGGCAAATTCCTAAGGAATGGCGAATTCGTGATGCTTGGATTAAGGATAGCGAAGGCAACAAAATTGTGGATTTCAAAGAGAATAACTTACACGTATTAAACTATAGCGTTCCTGTTGATCAAACGATGACGCTTGATGAATTAAAGAGCAATTTATATTCGTTGCCTCATCTTCCTGACGCTATTCCATATGTAACTTCCTACTACAAAGAAAGATGGGGTTTTTGTCTTTCGCAAAGACAGTTGGAAGGGCTGCAACCTGGAAACTATCAGGTGTATATAGATAGTGAACATGTTCACGGAGAGTTAAATTACGGGCATCTTGTTCTTCCTGGAGAGAACACGGAAGAAGTTCTAATTAGTTCTTATATATGTCATCCATCCATGGCAAATAATGAGTTAAGTGGTCCTATTGTTGCGGCCTTTCTTTACAATCGGATCAAAAGTTGGCCCAAACGGCGGTTTACTTATCGATTTGTTTTGGCGCCTGAAACGATTGGAGCAGTTGCTTATTTGCATCAGAATGGGAAAGACTTGCTTGAGAACCTACACGCGGGTCTTGTGCTGACCTGTTTAGGCGGCGAGGCTACTCTAAGTTTCAAAGGAACACGACGCGGCAACACGGACTTGGATGTACTCATACAGCATTTGTTTCATAATCAAATTCCCGGCAGAACCAGACCTTTTACACCTATACACGGCTCGGATGAAAGACAGTATGGTTCCCCTGGCTTTAATTTGCCAGTAGGGCAAATCACACGGGTGTTACATGACGGTTATATCGGCTACCATAATTCGATGGACACAAAAGAGGCCATGGGGATCGACTCCTTGCAGCGGAGTGTGAATGAGCTTGAGACGATTCTTCATTCGCTTGAGCTACAGGGTCATTATATTAATCTTAATCCCTACGGAGAAGTAAAGTTGGATAAGCATGAGTTGTATCCGGATTTTAATTTCATTGGATTGTGGGGACATTCCAATAATCAAGTGGTTGATCATCGGACCCAATTAAATCGCATTTTAACTATGCTGAATTATGCGGACGGGCAGCACAGTCTTCTTCAAATTGCTGATAAATGCGGCTGCAGCGTCCTGGAGCTAGAACCAGTACTGCAAATTTTATTGGAGAAACAGCTCATTAAAGGTCCTTTCACTGAGAAAAGAGGGTTGTTCGAATGAAAGTCATTTTCTTAACTGGTTCTCATACACGACATTCTTATATTGCATGGAGGTTACATAAAGCCAACTTACTGAGCGGGCTATTAGTTGAAGAGAGGGAAGAGTTCGTGCCTTCTCCCCATGCAGGATTAAAAGAAGTAGATCATCATAACTTCGTTCGTCATTTCAAGGACCGCAGCGAATCAGAAGAGCGCTTCTTAAGCACGCCAGAAAGTGATTCAATCCGAGGTATTCCAGTCCTTCGTGTCACGATGGAAGAACTTAATAGCGACAAGGTAAAGGAATGGATTCAAAAGCAAAATCCTGACGTTGTTCTGTCGTACGGTGTCCATAAGATAAACAAGAATATTCTCGACATTCTTCCCAAATATGCATGGAACATCCACGGAGGACTCTCGCCATGGTACCGAGGTAACATTACGATGTTCTGGCCATTCTATTTCTTACAACCAAACTTTGCAGGCATGACTGTGCATCATCTGACTGCTCAGTTGGATGGAGGGCCGATTGTACATCACTCTGTTCCAGAGCTTGTCCGTGGAGATGGCATTCATGACGTAGCCTCCAGGGCTGTTATTCAGGTGGCAGAAGATTTGATACAAATATTAATCCTTTTACAAGATGGGAAGGAAATAAACGGGCAGCCCCAGAAGAACTCAGGCAAACTCTTTACCGGAGTAGATTGGAAGCCGCAGCACCTGAGGCTCGTTTATAATCACTTCGACAACGATATCGTCGATCGTTTCTTGGACGGTGAATTCGGCGTGCAAGAACCGCCACTAATTAAAGCATTTTAAACTAAGGAGTTGACCCTCTCGTGAACATATTATTAACAGGCGGAGCGGGTTTTATCGGCCGCTGGGTAACCAAGCGTCTACTTCAGGATGGACATGCAGTTTGGATTATGGACGACTTATCCAACGGTAGTAAAGGAAATTTAAGTGAGTTCCTTCATCACCTTGGGTTGAAGGAGATCATTGTGGGTGACATTAAAGATGAATCGCTGTTAGAAGCATTATTCACTGCGAATAAATTCGATATTTGTTATCACCTTGGAGCTTCTATCAATGTGCAGGACTCCATAGATGATCCGAGAACGACGTTCAATAACGATACGGTTGGAACGTTCAATATCATGGAACAGTGCCGCAAGCATCAAGTCAAAGTGGTATTTATGAGCACATGCATGGTTTATGATCGTTGTACGGATGAAGAAGGAATTACGGAGCTGCATCCAACTAAGCCTGCTTCCCCATACGCAGGTTCCAAAATCGCAGCTGAGAATATGGTACTCTCGTATTACTACGCATACAATTTACCTGTCGTCGTTATTCGTCCTTTTAATACATACGGTCCGTTTCAAAAGACTGGCGGTGAAGGCGGCGTAGTAGCGATCTTTATCAATAATAAATTGGCAGGCAAAGATTTGAATATTTATGGAGAAGGTACGCAAACTCGGGATTTATTGTATGTGGATGATTGTGCTCGCTTTGTTGTAGAAGCGGGTTATTCGGATCGTGTCAATGGTCATATTGTAAATGCTGGATTAGGACGCGACATATCTGTTAATGATTTAGCCAAGCTTGTGGTAGGAGATGTTTCCCGAATTAAACATGTCCCCCATATTCATCCGCAAAGTGAAATACAGAAACTATTATGTAATTATTCAAAAGCAAAGGAACTTCTTGGATGGGAACCTAAGGTTACTTTGGAAGAAGGAATTTCACGTACAGAAGAATGGATTCAAACAGGCTACCTTATCTAACAGGTAGCTTGTTTACTATACTGGAGGCTTAAAAAAATGAAGCTTGCTATTGAAGGTGGGAATCCTGTTAGGAAGTCCTTGCTTCCGTATGGACAGCAGTGGATTGATGGAGCTGATATATCTGCGGTTATTACAACACTTGAAAGTAATTATATTACGCAAGGACCGATAATTGCGGAGTTTGAGCAAGCTGTGGCAAATTATGTTGGTGCGAAATATGCTGTCGCATTTTGTAATGGTACCGCGGCATTACATGCGGCGTGTTTTGCAGCCGATATCACGGCTGGGGATGAAGTTATTACTTCGCCTATTACTTTTTTGGCAAGTAGTAACAGTGTACTATACCAAGGGGGAATCCCGGTATTTGCTGATATCAAATCAGATACATACAATATTGATCCTAACGAAATCAGGGCTAAAATTACACCCCATACAAAAGCAATTATTGCTGTTGATTTCTCAGGTCAGCCTGCAGAAATGGATGAAATTATTCGTATCGCGGAAGATCATGGATTAGTGGTTATAGAAGATGCTGCACATTCCTTGGGCGCTGATTATGATGGTTGTAAAGTTGGCGCTTTGGCTAATATGACGATGTTTAGTTTCCATCCAGTTAAGCATATAACATCGGGTGAAGGAGGCATTATCACTACAAATTCTAAGGATTACTTCGACAAGTTACAGCTTTTTAGGAGTCATGGGATGACGAAAGATCCTTCAAAGTTACTTCAGAATGATGGCCCATGGTATTACGAAATGCAAGAGCTTGGATATAACTACAGAATTACGGATATTCAGGCAGCTTTGGGTCTTTCACAGATGCGTAAGCTAACTTCATTTGTTGAACGAAGAAGAGAAATTGTAGCAACGTACCAGAACGCTTTTGAACATGTAGAAGGAATAATTACACCCTTTCAGCATTACAAATCAAACTCGAGCTGGCATTTATATATTTTGAGATTTGTAAATGGGTACTTGAAAAAAAGTAGAAAAGAAGTCTTCGAAGCATTGAAAGCAGAAAATATAGGTGTTAACGTCCATTATATTCCGGTGTATAATCAGCCCTATTACCAAAAACTAGGGTATCAAATAGGTCAATGTACGCAAGCAGAAAAGTATTATGAAGAAGCAATTACGCTTCCCTTATTTCCTAAGATGGCAGATCAAGATATTCAGGATGTTATTTCGGCAGTTTTGAAGGTTTATCAAGCTTATAAATAAAAAATAACCAAATACTCTGTGAATCCACTAATATCTTAAACTCCTCCATCCGATATATAAGATATATGTATATCTTCGACTGGAGGTTGTTTCTATGAGTATTAATAACCCTGTAAGTGGTTATGGAAATCCAGGAGATAGCAGACCTTCTCCTGAACCAGTAAAAGTTCATAAAGTGGATGAGATCGGAACGAGTAACGCAGCAGCAATCATTGCATCTAACTTTACGAATACTTCGGATCTCAAGGAAGCAGAACTAAAGGGTGAGAGTGTCACCATTAGTGATGCGCAGGTCGTTAAAGCAATTGAGCACGCCATCAAAGCAATGCAAGGAAGAACAACTTCTCTTGAGTTTTCTATCCACCAAAAAACGAAGTTAATCTCCGTAAAAGTGTTAGATAAAGATACAGGTGAAACGATTCGTGAAATTCCGCCAGAAAAGAGTTTGGATTTTGTAGCTAAGCTCTGGAAAATGGCAGGGATTCTTGTCGATGAGAAGAGATAAGAGATAGTATTCCAGCATGAGAGGTAGGATAATATGGTATTAAGGTTGAGTGGTTTCTCAAATTCGGGTATTGATATTGATGATACAGTAAAGAAGTTAATGGCGGCGGCTCGCATTCCACAGAATAAATTAAAACAGCAGAAACAATCAATTGAATGGCAACGTGATGATTATCGTTCTATTAATTCTAAAATTATGGCCTTTCGTGATTTAGCGTTTAATATGAAGCTCCAGACATCTTATCAATCAAAAAAGGCTACATCTACTGATGAGAGCAGTGTAAGTGTAACTGGAACTTCAACAGCAACACCTGGAAACTACTCGCTTCAAGTAGACAAGTTGGCTACAGCTGCGACAGCAACATCCGGTCTTCTAGGTGCTACAGTAAAGGGAGCAGACACCAAAATATCTGATATAGCAGGAGCGAATATTCCGGCTAAGACTTTTGTAAATAACACGCTTCTATCTATAGGTGGTTCCAAGGGGACTACCACTATTGAGGTGAAACCTACTGATACAATAGGTAGCCTTGTTTCCTCAATTAATAGTAAAGCTAGTATTACTGGCGTTAATGTAAGCTATGATGCGACCATCGATAAGCTCTTTTTCACATCTACCTCAACAGGTAAAGCAGGTCAAGTAAACCTAAGCAGTAAGAGCGCAACTGGTAATACGGCTGACTTACTAACTGATGTGCTGAAGATTTCAGGTGGTGCACCCCAAGCTGGTACTATAATTTCAGGGACAAATAATTTTGTAGGATCTCTACAAATTGATAGCTCTCTAAAGACAACTCAGACATTACGCGTAATGATTGGTAGTACAACAGCTGATTTCACGATTGATAAGGATACTACCTATGACAAGTTAATTTCGGAGATTAACAAGTCTGAAATATCAACAACTGCAACGGCATACTTGGATAGTAATAATAATTTAAAATTTAAAGATGCTAGCAACAATCCAGTCACCGCTACGTTATCAGACCAAAATGATGATATCATGAATGTAAATAGCAAACTAACTACACCTGCTCCTAACCTGGAAGTGCCGGTTTCAACATTAATTGATAAAAGTTTAACGACAACGAAACAATTAAGAGTGAAAGTTGGATCAGCATCCGTTGATATAAGTATTGATAAGACAACCACAATTGCTAATGTGATCGATGCTATTAATAGTTCGGCAGTAGGTAAGTTAGGTGTATCTGCATATCTAGATAATAATCATAATATTTCTTTTACTAATCCAACATCGGATCCGATTGCCGTAACTGATGAAAAGGATAGCTTGGCAAATGTAATGCCGCAATTTAAGATGAACAGCACGGCTACAGCAGCGACCTTTAATCAGTTAAAGAATACAGGAACTCAAGCTGAAGTTAAGTTTAATGGGGCAATAGCCAAATACGATACAAACTCCTTCACCATAAATGGATTAAATTTTACTGCGAAGAAAACGACAACGTCGGCTGTAGACTTTAACGTGGTCGGTGATACCGATTCTATTTACACTAACATTAAAAATTTCATTGACAAGTATAACGAGCTTATTGATACCGTCAATTCAAAGGTCACTGAAAAGAAGTATAGGGATTATACACCACTGACAGATGATCAACGTGAGAGTATGAAAGACGATCAAATTACAGCTTGGGAAACTAAAGCCAAGAGCGGAATGTTGCGTGGAGATGGGATACTTAGTCAAGCGTTAACAAGTCTTAGAAGTAGTTTTTCAAGCCCTGTAACAGGTTTGCCTTCAGGCAGTGCCAAAAGTCTTTCAGAAATAGGTATATCAACAAGTGTTGCAATTGGTGGAACAATCTCTGGCAGTTATTTAGAAAACGGGAAAATATTTATCGACGATAATAAGCTTAAGAAAGCTATTGCCGAGAATCCGGATCAAGTTATGGCTTTGTTTATATCGGACGACAAGTTGAAAGAATCTACCAGTGGTGATGGTGTAGCCACTCGTTTAAATAACCTTGCTACATCATTAATAGGTAAAATTACAGCAAGAGCTGGTATAACGAACAGTGTGGATACCAGCTATACATTAGGAAAAACAACAAAAGAGCTTAATACAAGAATTGATAATTTGACTATCAAATTAGAGGATTTGCAAACCCGTTACTACACTCAATTCACAGCTATGGAAAAGTACATGAATCAAATGTCAGCACAAAGTGCACAACTAACACAGCAAATGGGCTAGTAAGAGTCCTACTTTAAACTAGGGGGAAATATCGATGATTCAAGCCCAACGTAATAAATACTTGGAGAACACTGTTCAAACAGCAAGCCCAGCGCAATTGTTAATTATGCTTTGTGATGGAGCTATTCGTTTTTGCCGTGCGGGTATTGAGGCTTTGAAAAATACCAACTACCAAGACGCTAACACCAACCTAGTCAGGGTACAGGATATTATTAGCGAATTCTCCATCACGATAGATCGTAATGCTCCAATTGCCGTGGAGTTGTTGCGATTATATGAGTACTTCAATCATCGTTTAATTGAAGCAAACATGAAAAAATCAATAGAGCCGGCCGAAGAAGTATTAGGTTTTTTGATGCAGTTGAAAGAAACGTGGATGCAAGCTGCTTTGCAAATTAAAGGAAGCACAGCTAGTGCAGCATCTACTGGAGCCTTGCATGGATAAGCTAGTCACAGAGCTAGAACAACAAACGCAACAGGCTCTTGCTGAGCTTATTACGATGGATGTGGAGCGTCTTTCTGAATATATGGAGCGGCGGGGGACTATCATGCAGGCTCTCCTTAAAGTTACGGAAGTAACTGCAAAGAGTGAAATGGGCAGATATAAAGCTCGTATTCAAGCGGTCCTAAGTTTAGATCCTATTTTTGTGAAGAAGCTTAGACAATTTCGTGATGAAGCCAGTGTCCAATTGGCTAAGATTGACAATGGCAAGACGCAACGAAATGCCTACGATAACAATTATGACGTTGAAAGCTATTTTTTTGATCGAAAAAAATAAAGATACAGAAAACCTCTTGCCGCGGCAAGAGGTTTTTATGTTATCCAGTCCATTTTGTGATGAAATGTGGACAATCCATTTTATAAAGGCCCTATATGTGAATAAATCGATGAACTCACCACGAGTTATCCATAATTCCCACCATTCCACCTGTGGATAATGTGCATAAACCTGTTAATAACTTTGTTAATAACATGTAAAGAAGCCCGTCGTGACAGGATTCTACAAATTCTGCAGTTATCCACGGGATGTAAATACTTGAATTTTCTAAATATTCTATTTTATTAAAAGTTAGAAATTGACAGGTCAAGCAGGTAGGTGGTATAGTCAAAATGTAAGGGTTTTCATTTCTCGCTCTTATCATTTATATTTTTTAAAACGAAAGGATTGTGTACGATATGCAAGGTAAAGTGAAATGGTTTAACGCAGAAAAAGGCTATGGGTTCATTGAGCGCGAAGATGGTGGGGATGTATTCGTTCATTTCTCCGCGATTCAGTCCGAAGGGTTCAAAACGCTAGACGAAGGTCAAGCTGTTGAGTTTGACATCGTAGAAGGCGCGCGCGGACCACAAGCTGCAAACGTAAGCAGACTATAATTAATCGGCACGTATTGTGCCATCGCATACAACGATGAACAAGATCACCCTGGGGACATACTCTGGGGTGTTTTTTATATTTTGCCTAGAAAGTTTAGCTCGGAATTTAAAGGAATTATGAAGTTGGAGTGGAATGTAGTATAATGTAAGAAGGAAGGGAGATGTTTAACTATGGAAATTAGCATTCGCGGAGAACACCTTGAAGTTACTGAAGCCCTCGGAGACTATGTCGACAAGAAGTTGAATAGACTAGAGAGGTATTTTGAAGCTCCCCTTACATCCGATGTACAAGTAAAGCTAAGCGTGGTTAAAGGTCTTCAGGCCATCGAAGTAAGCATCCCATTAACAGGCGTGCTGCTGCGAGCTGAAGAACGCAACACTGACATGTACGCATCTATTGATCTGGTTGTGGACAAATTAGAGCGTCAAATTCGTAAGCACAAGACCAAGACGAATCGTAAAATTCGCCAAGATGGTGGCAAACGTGATTTGTTCAAGGTAGAAGTCGCGGCGGCTTCCTATATGGAAGAAGAAGAGGACTTCGAACTCGTGCGTAACAAACGCTTCAATTTGAAGCCGATGGACGTGGAAGAAGCGATTCTCCAAATGAATATGGTGGGTCACAACTTCTTTGTATTCTCGAACATGGAGACAGACACAGTCAATGTGGTCTACAAACGAGACGACGGTAAGTACGGTTTAATCGAACCGGCGATGTAATGCATAAATAAATGGCCTAATACATTCAATCAACATTCCTATACAAAATGATCAAAAGAGCTTAATTCGATATCATCGGATTAAGCTCTTTCCTTTAGCGATGAAGTCATAATTTTTGCTATGCATGTTAGCGGCATCTCCATTTCATACTAAGAAATACGAAAAGCATGGTTTTTAAGTCCTATTTCTATAGGTTTTAGAAGGAAGAGAATGCTCGTTTGTTGCGACAGGACTGTCATAAGTGGTACAATTTAAGGATACGAACGCAATGGAAAGGGGTTCACCGATGCTAGGACTAGTGAAGAAAATTTTTGGTGATTCCAATGAACGGGAGATTAAACGGATGCTCAAGGCCGTTGACTACATCAACGAGCTTGAAGCCAGCATTAAACCGCTGTCCGATGAACAGTTAAAAGGGAAAACAATCGAGTTCAGAGAACGTCTTGAGAAGGGCGAAGAAATCGATGATTTATTGCCTGAAGCATTTGCAGTAGTCAGAGAAGCAGGTATCCGTGTATTAGGAAAACGCCATTATGACGTTCAACTTATCGGGGGTATGGTACTGCACGAAGGCCGTATCGCAGAGATGAGAACAGGGGAAGGGAAAACGTTAGTTGGAACACTTCCTGTTTACTTGAATGCTTTGCTTGGTAAAGGCGTACACGTTGTTACCGTCAATGACTATTTGGCACAGCGGGATAGCGGCGAAATGGGTCAAATTTACGAGTTCCTCGGCTTAACCGTTGGGGTTAACTTGCATGACTTGTCTCATGAAGAGAAGCAAGCCGCTTATGCTTGTGATATTACGTATGGTACGAATAACGAATACGGGTTTGACTACCTGCGTGACAACATGGTGCTGTACAAAGAGCAGATGGTTCAACGTCCGCTGTACTATGCGGTTATCGATGAGGTGGATTCCATTCTAGTCGATGAAGCGAGAACGCCATTGATTATTTCTGGACAAGCTGCGAAATCAACAGATATGTACTTTACGGCGGACCGTTTTGTATCGACGCTGAAAGAAGAAGAAGACTACACGATCGATATCAAAGTGCGTGCTGTCGCGTTAACGGAAGAAGGCGTGGCGAAAGGTGAACGAGCTTTCGGTATTGAGAACTTATTTGATCATCAAAACGTAAACATCAACCACCACATCACACAAGCGCTCAAAGCTCGTTTCATTATGAAACGTGACGTGGACTACGTTGTTCAAGAAGAAGAAGTTATGATCGTTGATGAATTTACAGGCCGTATCATGACTGGCCGTCGCTATAGTGATGGGTTGCACCAAGCCATTGAGGCGAAAGAGCAGCTGAAAGTTCAGAATGAGAGCATGACACTCGCTACGATTACGTTCCAGAACTATTTCCGTATGTACCGCAAGCTAGCGGGAATGACGGGAACGGCGAAGACGGAAGAAGAAGAGTTGAAGAAAATTTACGGCCTTGAAGTTATTATCGTTCCGACGAACCGTCCAATGATTCGTAAGGATCTACCGGACGTGGTGTATAAGTCAGAGAACGGTAAGTTCAGAGCTGTTGTTGAGCAAATTCTAGAGCGTCATAAGCTGAATCAGCCAGTGCTTGTGGGTACGGTATCCATTGAGAACTCGGAGAAGCTTTCCGAAATGCTGAAGAAGAAAGGCGTTCAACATAAAGTATTGAATGCAAAGTATCATGCGGAAGAAGCTGAAATCGTTTCACGTGCAGGTCAACCAGGTTCCGTTACGATTGCAACGAACATGGCGGGTCGTGGTACTGACATTGTGCTTGGTCAAGGCGTACATGATGCTGGCGGTTTGCATATCATAGGTACGGAACGTCACGAGAGCAGACGGATTGATAATCAGCTGCGTGGACGCGCAGGACGTCAAGGTGACCCTGGTTCCTCTCAATTCTACCTTTCTCTTGAAGATGAGTTGATGAAACGATTCGGCGCTGAAAATATTATGGCGATGATGGATCGTCTCGGAATGGAAGAAGATCAACCAATTGAGAGCAAATTGATCTCCCGTGCCGTGGAATCCGCGCAAAAGCGCGTTGAGGGTAACAACTTCGACGTACGTAAAGTCGTCCTTCAATATGACGATGTCATGAATCAACAACGTGAGATTATATATAAACAGCGCCGCGAGCTGCTGGAGTCCGAAAATATCCGCGAAGTCATCGAGGGGATGATCGGTTCCGTCATCGAGCGCATCGTGAAAGCACACTGTCCGGAGGAGCAAATCCCAGAAGAGTGGGAACTGACAGAAGTTGCGAACTTTGTGAATAACAACTTGCTGCACGACGATGCACAAATTACAGATCAAACCATTTGGGGTAAAGAGCAAGATGAGATCATCGAGCTGATCAAAGATCTTGTGAGCAAACGGTATGATGAGCGTGAAACGGAAATTGGCGCAGAATTCATGCGTGAATTTGAAAAAGTCGTAGCGCTTCGTGCAGTAGATAGCAAATGGATGGATCACATCGATGCGATGGATCAGCTGCGCCAAGGTATTCACTTACGTGCATACGGCGGTACAGATCCACTTCGTGAGTACCAATTTGAAGGCTTTGAGATGTTCCAAGAGATGATCGACAACATTCGTGAAGAAGTCGCGATGTACATTATGAAAGCACACGTACAGAGCAACCTGGAGCGCCAAGCGGTAGCAGAAGGTCAGGCTGTTGATACGAAGAATGAAGCCGGCGGCAAAAAACCGCTAGTACGCGGTGAAGAGCAGCGTATTGGACGCAACGACCCGTGCCCATGCGGCAGCGGTAAGAAGTTCAAGCAGTGCCACGGGCAAGGCATGTAAGCAACTAAACAACTTGTCTAGGTACATGCAAGCAGAATAAACGAGGTGTACGACATGCTAGAACCAGAAGTAAAACAAGACTTAAGAGAAACAGCGAAGCGACTAACCGAATTACGGGGGTCTCTTTGACTTAGATCATAAGCTAGAAGCCATCGGAGATTTTGAGGAAAAAATGGGCGCGCCAGACTTCTGGGACGATAATGAACGTGCCCAGAAGACGATCGCTGAGCTCAACGTGATCAAGAGTGTCGTGGATGAGTTCCAAGGCTTCACGAACGCGTTCGAGGATATTCAAGTTATGGTTGAACTCGAAGAAGAAGAGAGCGATGCGGGTCTTGTCAAAGACATCGAAACCGGCATCGCGGCGCTCGTCAAGAAGCTCGAATCTTTCGAGCTTGGTTTGCTGCTCAATCAGCCGTACGACCGGCTGAATGCGATTCTAGAGCTGCATCCAGGCGCCGGCGGTACCGAGTCGCAGGATTGGGCAGAGATGCTGCTGCGGATGTACCGCCGCTGGGCGGAGAAGCGGGGATACAAAGTCGAGGTACTCGACTATTTGCCCGGCGACGAAGCTGGCGTGAAGAGTGTCACGCTGCAGATCACAGGCTTCAACGCCTACGGCTACTTGAAGGCAGAAAAGGGCGTGCACCGGCTCGTCCGGATCTCGCCGTTCGACGCCTCTGGCCGTCGTCATACCTCGTTCGCATCGTGTGACGTGATGCCAGAGATCGAAGACGACACCGACGTGGGTGAGATCCGCTCCGAGGATCTCAAGATCGATACGTACCGCGCAAGCGGCGCCGGCGGTCAACATATCAACACCACGGACTCGGCTGTGCGGATTACGCACATTCCGACTGGCGTCGTGGTGAGCTGTCAGCAAGAGCGCTCGCAGATCAAGAACCGCGAGAAAGCGATGAAGATGCTACGCTCCAAGCTCTATGAGCGGAAGATCGAAGAGCAATTAAAGCACCTTGCCGAGATTCGCGGCGAGCAGTCGGATATTGCGTGGGGCAGCCAAATTCGCTCCTACGTTTTTCATCCGTACAGCATGGTGAAGGACCACAGAACCTCCGCTGAGACGGGCAATGTTGGAGCCGTCATGGATGGAGATCTGGATACCTTCATTGACGCGTATCTGCGTCATCAAATACGGAAGCCAGAGTAAGCCTGCCACAAGCCAAGCAAGCTGTTTTGCCGGGCTGTGCATGGTTCACGTCATAAACGTTGATCCTACACCTAATGGGTGTAGGATTTTTCATGTAAACGAACAAAGGAGGACCACGGGTGTCCAGAAGAGAACCACGAATTACAATGGGAAGTCCCACGCATACCGTTTTTGAATATATATTACTGATCGTTGGTTCGTTGATCATGGCAGCGAGTTTCAACAGCTTTCTGAACCCGAACCAAATCGCGACAGGCGGGGTCTCGGGGATTTCGACCATTTTGCAGAAAGTCACCCAAATAAACCCGGCGTACACACAGTGGGCGCTTAATATCCCGATTTTACTGTTAGCGCTGTGGCTGCTAGGGAGGAAATTCGGCATTAAAGCCATTGTAGGATCGGTTATTTTCCCATTCTGCGTACTCGTCACGACCCACTTAGGCGTGCCGACGCATAATCCATTACTAGCTGCTGTATATGGAGGCATCGGCGTGGGTTTGGGTCTGGGGATCGTCTTTAAAGGGCGTGGCTCCACGGGTGGACTGGGGTTGGCAGCACAATTATTACATAAGTACTCCGGCTTAAGCCTCGGCTTTTCGGTTGCCATATTCGATGGACTCGTTATTATCAGCTCCGCCCTAGTGTTTACGCCAGAGAATGCGCTGTATGGGATGATCGGCTTATTCGTTACGACCAAAACGATTGATATCGTGCAGCTCGGCTTTAACTATGCCAAAGTGGCCTTTATTATTTCGGATCATACGGATGCCATACGGAAGGCTATTTTGTACGATTTGGATCGCGGGTTAACCGAACTTAGCGGATCGGGTGGATTTACGGGCGAATCGCGGACGGTCATGATGGTGGTTGTGAAACAGAATGAAGTCAGTCGGTTAAAAACACTGGTGCAATCCGTGGATCCACAGGCTTTTGTTATTTTAAGTGAAACGAATGAAGTGTTGGGAGAAGGGTTTAAGCGCCACGCATAGTGGAGGGCCGTCAGGAGAAATATGCCTGATGGTCTTTTTTGTGGATAACTTGTTGGCAAATTGTGCGTAATCCCCTGACTTATACACAATGCCTGTGTACAAATGTGCATAACTCAAGGGCAACTAACATAATTTGCCTTTCGACTATAGTCTTTGGGATAATGAGTAAGGCTGGGCGAATGGATAACGGAAGAAGCGATGGCGGTGATTGCGATTAATTTTATGCACGACTTGCGAAAATTGATGCATAATGTGTATATAAATCGATATAGTCAGACTATTCAGTTAACTAAATTCAATTCGATTTTACCGGATAAAAGCCTTGAAATACCTTGCTGAACAGCATTTTCGGCCAAAGCCAGAGCGCAAAAAAATTCATTGAATTATTATGTATACGAATGTATAATAATACATATATTTTCGGAACATCGGGAGGTCATGGGAATGAGTCAGAGCATTAGAGCGGCTATTATTGGAGCAACAGGGTATGGTGGTGCGGAATTGATTCGTCTTTTACAGGCGCATCCACTTGTACATATTACATCCGTTATTTCGACTTCGAATGCAGGAGCGCCGTTGGCGGAGCATTTTCCACATTTGCAGGAAGTAGTTGTGGATATTCTTGATGTCCTTGATGTTGATTTGATCGCTGGTAAAGCAGACGTTGTGTTTCTAGCTACTCCGGCAGGTGTGAGCGCGGGGCTTTCGCCTAAACTGGTCGAGGCAGGCCTGAAGGTGATTGATATTTCGGGGGATTTGAGACTGAAGTCCGCTAGCGACTATGAAAAATGGTACAAAAAACCGGCCGCTTCTGAAGAAGCATTGGCCCGTTCGATTTACGGTCTATCCGAAGTATTCGGGGACGAAGTGAAGGGCAGTGAT
This sequence comes from Paenibacillus plantarum, assembly GCF_013141695.1. GTDB lineage: Bacteria > Bacillota > Bacilli > Paenibacillales > NBRC-103111 > Paenibacillus_E > Paenibacillus_E plantarum. The sequence continues at coordinate 57,228 of NZ_WHNY01000065.1, read as the reverse complement.
CTGATCGCGAACCCTGGCTGTTACCCAACAGCGACGCTATTAGGACTTATTCCTGCGGTTGAAGCGGGATGGATTGATCCGTCCACGATTATCATTGATGCGAAATCCGGTGTATCGGGTGCGGGTCGAGGTTTGAGCTTGGGCGCACACTACTCCGAAGTGAATGAGAATTTATCGGCTTACAAAATAAATAAGCACCAACACATCCCGGAAATTGAGCAAGCGTTGAGCCGCATTGCAGGGAAACCGGTTGTGACGACGTTCACGACGCACCTTGTGCCAATGACACGGGGGATTATGGCGACGATGTATGCCACGTTAACAGGTGAACATACAGCTGAAGAGTTTATCGAAAAATATCGTCAGTACTATGAAGGCCGCAAATTCGTAAGAATTCGCCCACTTGGGAAGTATCCTTCAACGAAGGAAGTTATGGGCTCCAACTACTGTGATATTGGCTTCGCTGTGGATGAGCGTACAGGGCGTGTAACGATCGTGTCGGTTATCGACAATGTGGTTAAGGGCGCCGCAGGTCAAGCGATTCAGAATTTAAATATTATGCAAGGCTGGGACGAAACGACAGGGTTGTTGTTCGCACCGGTATATCCATAACTAGAAGATGAGGATAGGTGAGTAGACGACCATGTCGGACCAAGTTAGCTTCACTGTCGTGCCAGAGGGCACTGTAACAACACCGAAAGGCTTTCGTGCAGGCGGCCTGCACTGCGGATTGAAGAAGACGGAGCGCTATGATCTTGGCGCGATCCTCTGTGATGTACCTGCATCAGCGGCAGGCGTGTACACGCTGAACGCGTTCCAAGCGGCACCGCTGCGCGTGACGCAAGAAAGCATCGCCCACAGCGGCAAGCTGCAGGCGATGATCGTGAACAGCGGTAACGCTAACGCGTGTACCGGTCAGCAAGGCGAAGACGACGCTCGCTCCATGCGCGCGGCAAGTGCGAAGGCACTTGGCGTGGCGGAGCACCACGTCGGCGTGACGAGCACGGGCGTGATCGGCGAGCTTCTGCCGATGGGCAAAGTGCTAAGCGGCATCGAGCAGCTGCCGGCGAAGCTGAAGCTAGACGGCGGCGAAGACTTCTGCCAGTCGATCCTGACGACGGATCTCGTGCAGAAGATGACGTGCGTCCGTGTTGTTGTTGGCGGCAAAGAGGTTCACATTGCCGGTGCGGCTAAGGGTTCGGGGATGATTCACCCGAACATGGCGACGATGCTCGGTTTCATGACAACCGACGTCGCGATTGAGAGCGAATACCTGCAGCTGTTGCTAAGCAGGATTACAGATAACACGTTCAACATGATCACCGTTGACGGAGATACAAGCACCAACGACATGGTCGTGGTGATGGCAAGCGGGCTAGCCGGCGGCGACTCCTTACATCCGGGTCACCCGGATTGGGAAGCTTTCGCGGCAGGGTTCCAATACGTTGGCGAATACCTGGCCAAAGCGATTGCACGTGATGGCGAAGGCGCGACGAAGCTGATCGAGACGACGGTTATCGGCGCAGAGAGCGACGATGCGGCTCGTAAGATCGTGAAGTCGATCATCGGATCGAGCCTCGTGAAGTCCGCCGTATATGGCGCTGATGCGAACTGGGGCCGGATCATTGCGGCTGTAGGTTACTCGGGTCAGCCGGTGAACGTGAACACGGTCGATATTCGTTTAGGCGATATCGCAGTTTTGGAGCAATCGCGTCCTGTGAAGTTCGACGAGGAAGCGGCATTGGTTTATTTGAAAACAGATACGATTCAAATTCATGTGAATTTACATATGGGCGAAGGCAAAGCAACGGGCTGGGGCTGCGACTTGACCTATGATTATGTCCGCATTAATGCGGCGTATCGGACGTAAGGAGGAAAAAGAGCAGTGAAGAACAATTGCTTTGTAATGAAATGCGGAGGTAGCACGCTTGCGGCGCTGCCAACTAGTTTTTTTGAAGACATGCGTCAGCTTCAGGAAGAAGGAATCGTTACAGTCATCGTACATGGCGGCGGTCCTGCCATTTCGGATACGTTAGGCAAGCTTGGCATCGAGTCTGGCTTTGTGAACGGTCTCCGGGTAACTTCTGAAGCGGTACTGGACGTAGTGGAAATGGTGCTGTCAGGCCAGATTAACAAAGAAATCGTACGCCGTATTCAATTGACGGGCGCGAAGGCGCTCGGTTTGTCCGGTGTGGATGGACATTTGATCGAAGCGAAGCCGGTAGCCAACAGCCATGAAGTTGGTCTTGTAGGCGATGTGACTAGGGTGAATGCTGAGCTGATTCAAGGCATCGTAGGCATGGGGTATATTCCAGTTATCGCACCAGTTGGTCTGGGGGCAAATGGCGGACAACGTTACAACATTAACGCCGATACGGCGGCTGGTGCTGTCGCTTCTCACCTTGGCGTGGAACAAATGGTTGTTGTGACCGATGTTCCCGGCATTATGAAAGTCGTGGATGGCGAGAAGCAAGTGCTTCCTGTCGTCAGCGTAGCGCAAATTGAAGAGATGATCACAAGTGGCGACATCTATGGCGGCATGATCCCGAAGGTTCGTGCAGCGATTGCTTGTATACAAGGGCAAGTGCAAGAAGTGGTTATCGTGAACGGTTCGGAACCGAACGTACTTAGCAAAGTTTTGAAGGGCGAAGGTATCGGCACGCGCATTGTGCGGTAATTTTAATAACCCCATAAGGAGGGAATGTACATGACAGAACAAGGGAAAAGCTCGTTATTTCCAACGTACGCCAGATATCCGATTACGCTAGTGAAAGGTGAAGGCAGCCGACTGTGGGATGACACAGGGAAGGAATACATCGACATGATGAGCGGGATTGCCGTTGCCGCTCTTGGGCATGCACCGCAAGGCGTGAAGGAGAAATTGATCGAGCAGCTGGATCAGCTTTGGCATGTGGGTAATTTATTTCATATTCCGAATCAGGAAAAATTGGCTGGTTTATTGACGGACAACAGTTGTGTGGATGCTGTGTTTTTCTGTTCCACAGGAGCGGAAGCGAACGAGGCTGCGATCAAAATCGCGCGTCGCTACTCCCAAAAAGTGCTGAACAACGGCAAGTACGAGATCATCACGTTCAACATGTCCTTCCATGGGCGTACGATAGCTACATTAACAGCGACGGGACAGGACAAAGTAAAGGAAGGCTTCCTTCCGCTTCCAGAAGGCTTTGTGTATGCCGATTATAACGATATCGAGTCTGTTCGCAACCTTGTGAACGACCGTACGTGTGCGGTTATGCTTGAGTTCGTACAAGGTGAAGGCGGCGTGTTGCCGGCGGATCCGACATTTGTGAAGCAGCTTGCTGAGCTTTGTAAGGAACATAATCTACTTCTGATCGCGGATGAAATCCAGACGGGGGTAGGACGTACAGGTAAGCTTTTTGCCTATGAGCATTATGGCGTTGAACCGGATATTTTCACATTGGCCAAAGGTCTTGGCGGTGGATTCCCGATTGGTGCGATGCTAGCTAAAGGGCACTTGGCGGAAGCGTTCAGCGCAGGCAGTCACGGTTCCACGTTCGGTGGCACACCGATTGCTACCGCAGCGGCTCATGCAACATTAAGTACGATTATCGACAATCAGTTGTCGGAGCGTGCAGCAGATTTAGGCGCGTATACGGTGAAGACGTTGGAGAGCAAGCTAGCGGGTAATCCGTTGGTCAAAAGCATCCGTGGTATTGGACTTCTCATTGGTATTGAATGTGCACAGCCAAGTGCCGAAATCATCAGCGAAATCCACAAACAAGGCGTGTTGGTCATTCCAGCAGGACCTAACGTGATTCGTTTGGTGCCGGCGTTAACGATACCGCAAGAAGATTTGGATCAAGCGTTAGAAGTCGTGTGCGGTGTCCTCTCCCAGAAGGCATCGACCATTAGCGGCGTCTAACCGAAGTTTACAGTAGAGAGGTTGGATCACATGAATAGCATGGTCAAGGAAGAAATGGCTGCCCAGTTGAAGGGCAAGGATTTTCTTGCATTGGTTGATTATACAGCGGAAGAAATCGAATATTTGATTCACTACGGCATTGAGCTGAAGCGCAAGCAGAAGGCGAGAGAGCCGCATGCCGTACTAGCGGGTAAGACGCTGGGCATGATTTTTGAGAAATCCTCGACGCGTACGCGTGTGTCTTTTGAAGTGGGGATGTACCAATTAGGCGGGCAAGCGCTTTTCCTAAGCAAAAATGATTTGCAGCTGGGCCGCGGAGAGACGGTATGGGATACCGCTCAAACCCTATCCCGTTACTTGGACGGGATCATGATTCGTACCTACGAGCACCGCAAGGTGATCGATTTGGCGCGCGGCGCGACAGTGCCTGTCATTAATGGCTTAACGGATCATGCACACCCTTGCCAAGTTATGGCGGACTATCAGACGGTTTTGGAGAAAAAAGGCCGTTTGAAAGGCATCAAAGTCGCCTATATCGGCGATGGCAACAATATGGTACACTCCCTGATGATGGGAGCTAGTAAGCTTGGGATGGATTTCGCGATTGCTTCGCCAGAGGGCTATGAGGCTGGGAAAGAAGTGATTCGTCAATCCAAGGAAAATGCCGCTGAAACAGGCGGAAGCCTGCTCGTTACGCGCGATCCGCGCGAAGCAATTGAAAATGCCGACATCATCTATACGGATGTATGGGCGAGCATGGGTCAAGAAGATGAGCAAAAAGAGCGCGAAATCGCGTTCAAGAACTTCCAAGTGAATGAAGCTTTGGTGAAATATGCGAAGCAGGATTACCTGTTCATGCACTGCTTGCCTGCACACCGCGGGGAAGAAGTGAGCGAAGGCGTCATCGACGGCGCGCATTCCATTATTTTCGACCAAGCAGAGAATCGTCTTCATGCGCAAAAGGCCATTATGGCCGCGACAATGATATAAATTTCAAATGAGAGTGTAGAAACGGAGCGAAGAGTAGACATGGCTAAGGAAAAAATCGTACTCGCTTATTCAGGCGGGTTGGATACATCAGTTATCCTCAAATGGTTAAAAGAAACGTACGACGCAGAAATCATTGCTTTCACAGCGGATATTGGGCAAAAAGATGAGCTTGACGGTCTGGAAGAAAAAGCACTGGCAACTGGCGCATCCAAAATCTACATCGACGACCTTCGCGCTGAGTTCGCAAAAGATTTCATCAACCCGATGTTCCAGGCGGCTGCTCTTTACGAAGGGCAATACTTGCTCGGCACAAGCATTGCGCGTCCATTGATCGCGAAGCGTATGGTTGAGATCGCTCGCGCTGAAGGCGCAACAGCCATTGCACACGGTGCAACTGGCAAAGGGAATGACCAAGTGCGCTTCGAGCTTACAGCAGCGGCGCTTGCGCCTGAACTGTCCGTGATCGCGCCTTGGCGTTTGGAGCAGTTCCGCGAGGAGTTCCCGGGCCGCGCAGAGATGATCGCTTACGCGGAAAAGCATAACATTCCAGTAACGGCATCTGCAGCGAAACCATATTCGACAGACCGCAACTTGCTGCACATCTCTTTCGAGAGCGGTATGTTGGAAGATCCTTGGTTCGATCCAGCAGCTGATGACAACAAAGGCATGTACGTGCTTAGCGTTGCGCCAGAAGACGCTCCAGATCAAGCCGAGTACATCGAGCTTGAGTTCGCAGCAGGTGATTGCGTAGCGATCAACGGAACGAAGCTTTCCCCACTTGAAGTGATGGAAACGTTGAACGAAATCGGTGGCAAACACGGAATTGGCCGTGTGGACATGGTTGAGAACCGCTTCGTCGGCATGAAGAGCCGCGGCGTTTACGAGACTCCGGGTGGTACGATTCTTTTCACCGCTCACCGCAAAATGGAATCCCTCACGATGGACCGCGACGTTATGCACCTTCGTGATTCCTTAATTTCGAAATATGCATCTCTTGTCTACAATGGCTTCTGGTTCGCACCTGAGCGTTTGGCGATTCAAGCGCTTGTGTCCGAGAGCCAAAAGAACGTATCCGGTACAGTTCGTTTGAAATTGTACAAAGGTAATGTAATCGGCGCTGGCGTGAAAAGCCCAGTATCCCTATACAACCCGGATATCGCAACAATGGAAGCTGATCCAACGAAGGCTTACGATCAAGGCGATGCAACAGGCTTTATTCGCTTGAATGCACTGCGCTTGAAAGTTGGTTCCGGCGTGGAACAAAACGCGAAGAAGTAAAATTTCAATAGCCTCAGCCGTGGGCTTTCCCTTCGTGGAAAGCCTTTGGGCTGTCCATAAGCTTGTCTCATAGGACAAGGTTCATACGAGAGGGGTCATGCAAGGTGTCTAAGCTTTGGGGTGGACGTTTCACGAAACAAACCGACCAATTGGTCGAAGAATATACAGCATCCATTACTTTCGACAAAGAGCTTGCCGAGGAAGATATTGAAGGTAGCTTGGCGCACGTGACAATGCTGGGCAAATGCGGGATTCTCCCTGCTGACGATGTAGAGAAAATCAAAGACGGCTTGCTTCAGGTTCAGGGCATGATTCGCCGCGGCGAGCTAGAGTACACGATTCAAAATGAAGATATTCATATGAATATCGAGAAAACCTTGATCGACCTGATTGGCCCTGTCGGCGGCAAGCTGCACACGGGCCGCAGCCGTAACGATCAAGTGGCGACAGACATGCATCTCTACCTGCGCAAGCGCGTGGTTGAGTTCGTTGGCTTGCTGATCAAGCTACAGGAGGCTTTGCTTGAGAAAGCGAAGGCTAATCTCGATACGATTATCCCGGGTTACACGCATCTGCAGCGTGCGCAGCCGATCCTGTTCGCGCACCATCTGATGGCCTACGTCAGCATGTTCCAGCGTGACCTTGAGCGCTTGCAGGACAGCTACAAGCGCGTAGACATGCTGCCGCTCGGCGCTGGCGCGCTCGCGGGCACGACCTTCCCGATCGACCGTCATTTCGTGGCGGAGCAGCTCGGGTTCGGACGCGTGTACGAGAACTCCCTGGACGCGGTCAGCGACCGCGATTTCATTCTGGAGTTCCTCTCCAACGCGTCCATGATCATGATGCACCTTTCTCGCTTCAGCGAGGAAATGGTGCTCTGGTCTTCGACCGAGTTCGCGTTCATCGAACTCGATGATGCGTTCTGCACCGGCAGCTCGATCATGCCGCAGAAGAAGAACCCGGACGTAGCAGAGCTTGTCCGTGGTAAGACAGGTCGCGTCTATGGCAATTTGTTCGGTCTGATGACCGTACTGAAGTCGCTGCCGCTGGCGTACAACAAGGACATGCAGGAAGACAAAGAAGGCATGTTTGATACGGTTCGTACCCTGCAAGGCGCGCTGCAATTGTTTGCGCCGATGGTGTCGACGATGAAGGTGAACACGGAGCGCATGCGCCAAGCCGTGAACCAAGACTTCTCGAACGCAACGGATATCGCAGATTACCTGGTGAACAAGGGTCTTCCTTTCCGCCAAGCGCATGAAGTGATTGGCAAGACTGTTCTTTACTGCATTCAAAACAAAAAATACTTGCTCGATATGAGCATCGAGGAGTTCAAAACCTTCTCCGAGCTATTCGAGTCCGATATTTATGCGGTTCTTCAACCGGAGCAAGTCGTGAATGCACGTAACGTGTTCGGCGGAACAGCGAGTAATCAAGTGAGCGAGGCGATTGGTCGCGCAGAGCAAGTGCTGGCGGAATCGCAGGCATGGTTGCAAGACTTTTTAGAGAAAAGCAAATAGGGCTATTTTCAAATAGGCACGTAAAAAAGCTCTTCCCGTCAATGATGGGAAGAGCTTTTTACTTTCTATTTTTCACGTTACCGACCTATACCTTAAATTGTTGAATAACATTCTGCAGCTGGGCTGACATGTCATTTAAGTTTTTAACGGAGGCGGAGATGCCATCGATGCTGGATAGCTGTGTTTCGGTCAAAGCAGATATGGTTTGTGCGGTACCTGCTGACTGGTTGGCGGAATTCTCCATTTCGGATAAGGATGACATGATCTGTTGAGAGGTAGCTGACATACGATCGGCTTCTGAGGATGCTTGCTGTACCTGCCCTAACACCTGTTTAACAGCGCTGTGAATACGTTCAAAAGCGAACCCTGTTTCCTTAAGGGTCCCTACACTAGACGAGATTTCTTCGTCACCTTTATGCATGGTTTCAACGGCTCCGAGGATGTCACCTTGGATACCTACGATCAGCTCTGTGACCTGCTCTGAAGACGTTTTGGAGCGCTCGGCAAGTTTCTTAACTTCCCCAGCGACTACGGCAAACCCTTTGCCATGTTCCCCAGCGCGTGCGGCTTCAATTGAAGCATTCAAGGCCAAGAGGTTCGTTTGTGACGAGATGTCGGAGATGATCGAAACGATTTCGCCAATCTGCTGGGAGCGATCACGCAGTAAGTCGATGATGCTAGAGAGGTTGTCCATGGTGGAGCTAACGACCTGCATCTGGGTATTCGTTTGCTGGATATAGGCATTTCCTTTTTCCGCTTCCAGAACCGTGTTTTCTGATAAATCGAAGGCAATAGATGAGCTGGACGCGACCTGCTGAATGCTGTCGGACAATTCTTTCATAGCGGAGGAGCTTTCCATGACACTTAGTGCATGTGTGTTTGTACTCGCTGCGACACTATGCATCACAGAGGAAATGTGGTTCGCTGCTTGTGCCATTTGATCTAGAGAATGTGAGACTTGCTTAGATTCCTCATTAAGAGCACTTGAACTCGAGCCCGCTTGGGAAACAAGCTGCTTGATATAGGCTTTCATTTGATTGAAAGAACCGGCCAGCTTGCCGATTTCATCACGATTCATCACGTTCAAATCCGCTATCGATAGATTGCCTGTCGCAATCTGACTGGCTTGACGTTCAACTCGGACGAGAGGCTTAGAGATATGTCTAGCGAAGAGGATGAGGACGATCAGGCCGACCAGTAAACAACTGATAAGAGTGATTATAATCGTATTCAACATGTCTGTTTGTCCAGCGTTATAATCTTGTAAATAGGATCCGGCTGCCACAACCCATCCCCACAGAGGATCCTTCTCTGCGTAGGTAATTTTCATAGCTTCCTTCGTGGAACCACCAGGCAGTGGCCACATATAGGTTGTGAATCCACCGTTATTTTCTGCTTTTTGAATCATTTCTTGGATGAAAAGTTGACCATCATTCGATTTCTTATCCCAAATATTTTGGCCTTCCAATGAGGGATGTGCAAGCTCGGTTCCCTTGTTATCAAGGACGAAGAAATACCCGTTTTTACCTAAATCAATCTTTGGATTGATCGGCCTTTTCCCATCGGTTTTGGGACCGAGCATCCATATTTTCACTTTTTCTTGCGCTTCTTCCTTCGTAATACTCCCCGATTTAACGGAATCATCGAAGGATTTAATCAGTTGGATGGACATTTGCACAGCATTCCGTAAGTCTTTCTCGATCAGGGAATTCGTAACATTGGAAGATACATAGTAGCTGATACTGCCAAGGATGAGAATGGGGATAAGTAGTAAAAGCAGAGATGTTGTCACAATCTTCATCTGAATGTTCATCTGAAAACTTTTTGACATATGGTTAATTTACCTACTTTCTGTATTATTTTGTATATATTCTTGATAATTATTGTATTCCCTCTATTTCGACAAATTTTTTACAATTCGATTAAATGAAAACCATGTTAATTTTTATTCTAAATTTCGACATTACAAAGTCACATAGCATGATATATATGGTAAAATATGCATGAGAATTAGATCAGCAAGCAAGGATGGAATGAGGTGCATAGATGGATAAAATTTGGATGCAAGGCGCTCGTTTTCTGATTATCGATGATCAGGCCTACAATATCAGCCTGTTAGAGCGAATACTGAGCCGTGCAGGTTTTTCCAATTTACACTGTACAACGGATCCCAGACAGCTAGAAGTCTTATATGAAGAGATTAAACCTGATATTATTTTATTGGATTTACATATGCCTGATGTGGATGGATTCGCAGCTTTGAAGCTGCTACGAGAACGGGTGGAGGAAGGTCATTTTCTGCCGATCTTAGTGCTGACTGCAGATGTGACGCAGGAGGCCAAGAAGGAAGCGCTGCACCTGGGCGCTCATGATTTCCTTACGAAGCCTTTAGATAAAACAGAAGTTGTCTTACGGATCAAGAACTTGTTGAAAACACGATTTTATCATTTGCAGCTGCAAGACCAGAATCAGTTATTAGAGCTGCGCGTACAAGAACGAACCGTTAAACTAGAGCAAGCGAAGCTGGAAATCCTGCAATTACTAGGAAGAACTTCGGAATTCCGTGATGATCAGACGGGGCAGCATACGCAGCGTGTGGGTCAAATGGCGAAGGAGATTGCTTCCTCGCTTGGTTTATCGGATCACGAAGCATCGCTGATTGAACGAGCTACACCTTTGCATGATCTCGGGAAGCTAGGCATACCGGATGATATTTTATTGAAACCAGGAAGATTCAGTCCAGAAGAATTCGAGCAGATGAAGACGCATACGACGATTGGTGCAAGTATTCTCGAGGGGAGTCAATTCCCGGATTTGCAGTTAGCCCATACGATTGCCTTAACGCATCATGAGAAATGGGACGGTACCGGGTATCCGAACGGTTTAAGTGGAGAGGAGATTCCACTTGCAGGGCGCATTGTGGCACTTGCCGACTTTTATGATGCCTTGACGCACGAACGCCCCTATAAACGGGCTTGGTCCGCCGAGGAAGCTTTGACGGAAATTCAGAAGCAGCGTGGCTATCATTTTGATCCCCAAGTGGTGGATGCCTTCATGCACATCGTACGTAAAGAGAGTTATTCTATATAGAAAATGGGAGCGTGTTACGATGAAAGGCATGGTTTTTACTTCTTTTCTGGAAATGGTTGAAAATAAATTCTCTTTAAGCATCGTCGATCAAATTATTGAAGGCTCGGATTTACCTTCGGGCGGCAGCTATACCTCTGTGGGCACTTATCATCATAATGAAATGATTCAACTTATCGTGCAGTTAAGCCAGCGGACAAGCATCCCCGTTACCGATTTGATTATCACGTTCGGTGAATATTTGTTTACCCAGCTTACTGAGCTGCACCCGCAATTTCTTGAAGAAAACAGTACGGTATTTAGTTTTTTGCAAAAGGTGGACAGCTATATTCACGTTGAAGTTCGTAAGCTCTATCCAGGCGCCGAGCTGCCTGCGTTCGAATATGACACATCCGTAGAAGGGACGCTGATCATGATTTATCGCTCCTCGCGACCGTTTGCGGATTTGGCTGAAGGGCTGATTAACGGGTGCATTCAGCATTATGGTGAGGCGATTAACGTGGTTCGCGAGAACTTGGAGGAAGGAACCGCGGCACGGTTTATTTTGTCGAAAGCGGAAGTGAGATAAATGGAGGATATATCCGAAATTGATGTTCTTCGAAGGCAGCTAGAGCGGGAGAAGAAAGCGCGGAAGGCAGCCGAACAGATCGCCGAGGAGAAGACTCGGGAAATTTATTATGTGAATCAAGAGCTGATGCAGTTAAATGATCAACTGGAGGAATTGGTGAAGGAGCGTACGGCGGAGCTTTCCAAAGCGCGTGACGAGGCGATCGAAGCCAATCAGATCAAAAGTCAGTTCCTCGCGAATATGAGCCATGAGCTGCGAACACCGCTGAATGCGATCATTGGCTATAGCGAGATGCTCAAAGAAGATGCCGAAGATATGAATGAACCCGCATTTGCAGACGACTTGGGCAAAATTCATAACGCCGGCAAGCATCTGCTGACACTCATTAATGATATTCTGGATCTCTCCAAGATCGAATCAGGCAAGATGGATATGTATCTAGAAGTTTGTGATATCCCGACCTTGATTCGCAATGTGCTGACGACAGTCAATCCGCTTATAGAGGCAGGCGGCAACCGTTTGGAGGTCGTTTTCCCTGAAGGGGAAATACGAACAGATATTACGAAACTGATGCAGGTTCTCTTCAATTTGTTGAGCAATGCAGGTAAGTTTACGAAGGATGGCACCATCTGGCTGACGGCTGGTTACGAGATGGTCAATCGGCAATCGGGCATTAGCTTCAGTATTCAGGATACCGGGATCGGGATGACGGCGGAGCAGATGACGCATCTATTCCAAGCGTTTAAACAGGCTGATTCCTCGACAACGAGGAAATACGGAGGTACGGGGCTTGGACTTGCAATCTCTCAGAAGCTGTGCCAAATGATGGGCGGCCATATCACCGTTGATAGTGTGCACGGTCAAGGTACAACGTTTACCGCTTGGTTGCCTTTGCAGGAGAATCAGGCGGGTGGAAGCCCTGATGAATTGATGGAGAACAGTCCGCTCGACATTCAAAACAATCGCACGGTGTTAGTCATTGACGATGATCCAGCTGTACTGCAACAGATGCAGAGGTTTCTCGGCAAAGAAGGCTGTACGGTTGCTTTGGCCCAAAATGGTGAAGAAGGCATTCGACTCGCTAGAGAGCTGCGTCCTACCTTGATATCCCTAGATGTACTTATGCCGGGCATGGATGGTTGGGCCGTGCTGACGACGCTTAAGAACGATCCGGAATTATCCGGTATCCCCGTTATCATGATGTCGATGACCGATGACAAGAATACGGGCTATGCGCTTGGCGCGGCAGAGTTTCTGACCAAGCCGGTGTACATCGATAAATTAATCGCTGTGTTGGATAAGCATATCCCTGAGCGTCAAACCAACGCGGTACTTGTCATCGAGGATGACGTGACAACAAGCCACATGATGACACAAATGTTGGAAAGGGAAGGCTTCAAAGTCTCGAAGGCGAAGGATGGTCGCGCGGCATTGAACATGATGTCTCAAGCGCTTCCGCAATTGATTTTGCTCGATTTAATGATGCCGGGCATGGATGGTTTCGAGTTTGTTACGGAGCTGCGCAAACGTGAGGGTTGGCAATGGATACCGATTGTCGTTGTTACTGCGAAAGATATTAATTCCGAAGACCGGATGCGGCTGAACGGGTATGTGAAAAACATTGTCCAAAAAGGAAGTTTTAAGCGTGAAACGCTGCTGCAGGAAATCCGCAGCCTTATGGCAAGTGCAATGAATGAGCATAGCAACGGAGATCAGGCCTGTATTCGACGTAAAGAGGAAGCGGACGACCATGTTTAAAATTTTATTGGTGGAAGATAACGAAATGAATCGTGACATGCTGTCCCGCCGTTTAATCCGCAAAGGCTTTGAAGTCATTATGGCGACAGACGGACAGCAAGGCGTCGATGCAGCGCGGACCGAAGCGCCAGCTCTTATACTTATGGATATGAGTCTTCCTGTCATGGATGGCTGGCAAGCGACACGACTGCTCAAAGCATCGCCGGAGACGCAAGGAATTCCCATTATCGCGCTAACCGCCCATGCCATGGCATCGGATCGGGAGATGGCTTTCGAGGCTGGCTGCGATGACTTCGATACGAAGCCGGTTGATTGGAATCGGCTATTGGAGAAGATTCAGAACTTTTTGAAAGAGGTCACCGCTTGAGAAGTCCATTTATCGTAAAAAAGCTCTTCCCGTCATCCATCGGATGCTTGGGAGGAGCTTTATTGTTTAAGTTTATGGTATGACTTATTAGGTGAGCTTAACTATTCTGTCCGCGTTCAGGATATCGTAGAATACGGATCTTGCGGTATTATAATAAGCGCTAACCCATAATCCTCCAATAAATAATGTGAATGGAACTAATAGTACCCATCCTATAAAACTAAGAGCTAAACAAAAGTATTTCCACTTGTACCCTTTCATCATCTCCGAACTAACTCGAATGGCTTTCGATGAAGATAATTCTGGATTGTCTAACTTAATGTATATTGCTTGTGAATATCGTAAAGAAGCAATAATACCTGGGATGATAAATAGAAGAGTCCAAGCCAATATTTTGAGTCCCATTAAAAAAGTTAACTTGAAAAATGGCCAGAATTTTTTAAATGCAAATGAAAATGAGTCAGCATACCCAATCTTCTGTTGTCTAGCTATGTGAAGGAAGTAAGTTGATACGGTTGTGGATATAACAACGGAAAGAAGGATGGAACCCAAACTAAACAAGATAGATAATACGTAATGCTCACCGTTTTCAGTTAAACTACTGCCAATCGCAAATGGGAGTGTGATTAGAATGGTAATTAGATACAGCCCAACTGCTGCAAGCCAATTCCCTTTTAATGCTTTTCTTGCTTCTTCTCGAATTTCTCTACTATTTTTCATGTTGACCCTCTTCTCTCTTTGTATATACAGTTTTATTAACATTTGGATAAATATAGAGGAAAACTGTATATTTTTGTATATTCGGGGGCGTGTGACTTAATTCCTTCTTCTTCGACAAAATAATATAAATGTAAGCAATTGCTTTGTTAACGAAAAGAGGCTGTCTCAAAAGGTCGAATGGACCTAAGAGACAGCCTCGGGAAAAACGATGTGTATCTGAAACAGTTATCTACCCTTAACCTCTACATAACCTGTATCTGTCCGCACCGTAACTTTTTTACTGCCATTGCCGATAGTGCCTTTGGCTTCATTGCGGCTGGTTCGCTGTTGAACGTTCACACCTGGTACATCCAGCGCAGCGCTGCCTGTATCTGTGCGTAGATCGAAGCTCGCATCTGTAGGTGTGGAATCTAGCTGTATGCGTACTGAGCCTGTGTCTGATTCAGCGGTAACTGCATCACCAAGCTCACGAAGCTTCGCAGTAATGGAACCGGTATCGGTTTTGAGTTTCACATTGCCCTGCCCATCATTGAGATGAATACTGCCTGTGTCTGTTTGCAGATTCAATGTTTTTCCTTCATAACGGTCAACCGTAATAGTTCCCGTATCTGCACTAGCCGTTAGCTTCTCAGCTTTCACTTCCTTGAAGTTGATGCTACCTGTATCTGTCCTGACAGTGATGGCTTTGTAAAGTTTGTCGGGCAAACTGACTTCTGTTCGTAAACGAAGGCTTTGACCACTGAATAAGCTTTTGAATTCGGTGATGTCAAATCCGAAATCAATGTGTTGCTTTCTATTCGTACAGACGTCGACTCGCCACGTATTTGAACCCTCTGTCACGGCTTCGATTGTGCAGTTCTGATCATTCTCGGATCGAGCAGCACCGACTAAACGAACGCTGATTTCATCTGAATTGCTAGGAACGAAAGTAATGCCTGAGATATCATTTTCAATAATTAATGTATCGATATTGGCTGCGGCTATTTTCTTCTCGACATCTATGTTTGAGACACCTGCATCGAAATCCAAGGATTGGAAAGAGACGGCTGCTCCAATCAAGCCTATTGCCAGGCAGATAAAGCCGGTCACTAAGAAAAATTTCACTTTACGTTGCATGGCTTAAACCCCCTTAATCAATTTGGCGTTGAATTGGATGTACTTCCAGCTAAGCTTGAAAAACTGTTTGAGCAGCCAAGTGCTAAGCGTTGTGATGATGATGCCTAGGCCAAAGCAGGCAAGTAGTGAAAAGGAAATGAATTGGAAGTCACTCCCCGATGTTCCCGCTAAGCTAGTAAGCACGCCAACAACAGGTGCGATCAGAAGAGCGAATCCGGCAGCGAATAACCCAATCAAAGCTGAACATATCCCGACCCACGGACCTAGAACGAATACGAGATTAAAGAAACCAAGCATAATCGAAATAATGATCGCCTTAATCCCACTTTCCGGCTTTGCTGTCGGATAGGGAGGAGGGTAAGGTGTATTATACACAGGTGGGTAATTCGGCTGAGGCGGCTGTGTGTAGGCAGGCGGCATCCAGGACTCTGGGGCTTGTACGGGAATTTTCGGTCCGGCAGCTGAATCGGGCTGTTTGACATACGGGATAGCTGTCTCTCCAAGCTCCTCATTCGAATAAGGCAGCTCCTCAGCTTGTATCGCTTCAACATCAAACTCATCTATGGGACGCTTGGTAACTTCCTCTTTCACGGGTGGTGTCTCTTTCTGCGCATCCCAGTTCGGTACCCGCGGATAGCCGAGAGACTGTGATACCTCATCTTCATGCTTGCCGTTTTCAACGGCTTTTTGAAATAATTCTTCATATACTTTCAATATATTTTGGCGCTCCTTCTCAGGAAGTCCGCGCAGGCGATAGTTTAATTCTTTGAAATAATCCACTTTGCTCATCGTTATGCCTCCTTCAATACTCTTTCCATAGTCTTATCATAAAAGAAAAAAGTCATAATGACGTAGTAACTACAGTCACATGACCTTCATGATTTCATCACATTTATTGGTTATCATTGTACAGCGAGCGTACTTACGCCATCTTCCACCATAGGTTGCTTTGGAGTTGGGTCCTCCGTTTGGAGACCTTTACGGTTGGCCGCGATGACGGTAGGCACAGGTGAATACTGATCCTTCGAGATTAATTCTTTGCTCACGATTGTGCCGTTTTCTCGTTTGGTTCGATAGGTCTCAACCTTGTAACCGACTTTTCCCGCGCTGATGGGGCGTTCTAACCCTGGGCTCAAGCTTGGGTTGTTCACATATTTGACCGGAGGCGGAATCGTTTCTACGATCTTGGACGCAATGTCATAGGTGATCGTTGGTGTTTGATGCCCAAAAAGTTTCACAGTCACCGCTGAATCCGTCGTTATGGTACGAATCCAGATATAGCTATTGGTATTGTTACGAAATTTGAAATTAATATAGCCGCTTGCGAATGTGGCATCTTGCCCGAGAGGGACGTAACTGACCGGGAGAGAGTGATTACGTCGTTCTACGATTTCAAGACCGCTGCGTAAAACGGCATTATAGAGTGTTGTGGATACTTGGCATATGCCGCCGCCGATTCCTGGGACGAGACTTCCATTGAGAATAACAGGGGCTTCCTTGTACCCGAATTTGGCTTCCGTCTGTGCAATAATTTTACTGTAATCAAAGGTGTCGCCCGGTGCCATCAAGTAATCCTGTATGGATGTAGCGGTTGCTCGTATATTGTGAACCCGCCCTTCGCCTGATTGGGGGAACGAGGTCGTGAATTCAGAAATTTTGCCATCGATACCTTGCCGCTTCAAGGATGCCATTGTAATAGTAGGGCTCAGCTCATAAATGGGTAACGAGAGCCCGAGTGGTGCGGTGTGCGTTAGCGTACCCAAGCTGGGTGCGATGCTTTGTAGCTGCTCCTGTAAGTGCGCAGTATCGATGCGCAGCACGTTTCGCTCCGGTTCGTAATCAACCTGGTCTTGCGATTTGAGGATGCGTTTGGCAGCAATAGGCTGTTTCGTGTATAGCTCTTTCCAATTGTCCTTTACAGTGGCCGTAAGTTGAGTGGGATCCAGCGAGACATTTAAAGGGATATTCGCATTTCGCAAGGTCCAGCGGGCTTTGGCGCGTTCGAAGGGAGATCCGCTAGTTAAATGTTGGAGAGATTGTGTGAGGAGGTTCTTGTCATAACGAATGCCGAGTTGTCCAAGTGACAATTCTTTGGCAGGAACTTCTGGATAGGATGTATGCAAAAGGACCGGGAAAGCGGCTAGTCGCTTCAGGCGCTGTTCGGATTCAGACTGAAATGTCGCATAAGGCATTCCGCCCACACGCCAGCCAGCAATCGTGACATTCTTAGGGAACGTAGATTGAGATCCATATATGTAGAGTGCGGTGCCGCACGTGACGAATAAACCAAGAGCGAGCGAGAAATAGAGGATGGGGTTTCTGAATGAGCGTGTCATGAAGAGCCACTCCTTTACATACGAATGTGATACGGCCTGTCTCTTTATATGTATCAATCTCGATGCCAATTTAGTACATAATCCTGATTCGGCTAAAATATGTGCAATGCATGGTATAATGACGGTATTCCCCATGAATTTCAAAGAGGTTTTAGAAGGATTTTCACCTTTTGTGTCGAATGGATATAGGCTATCTATATAATTAGGATGTGATATTGTGATCGAAATGCAGGACGTATGGAAAACATACGCCAACGGGACTCATGCATTAAGAGGTATTAATGTAAAAGTGGACCGCAATGAGTTTGTCTATGTGGTTGGACCTTCAGGCGCAGGTAAATCTACTTTCATGAAGTTGATGTATAGAGAAGAAAGACCAACGAAAGGTCAAATTTTCGTTAATGGATTTAATTTAGAGAAACTTAAACAACGCAAAATTCCTTATGTACGACGAAATATCGGCGTGATTTTCCAAGATTATCGCTTACTTCCGAAATTATCGATTTTTGAAAATATAGCTTTCGCCATGGAAGTTATTGAGGCTCCTAAGAAGCAAATCAAGAAACGCACCATGGAAGTTCTTGAGCTCGTTAAGCTAAAGGACAAGGCAAACTCCCTCCCATCGCAGTTATCCGGGGGCGAACAGCAACGTGTTGCTATTGCCCGGGCAATAATAAACAGCCCTTCCGTCATTATCGCCGATGAACCGACAGGAAATTTGGACCCCGAAACGTCATGGGGCATTATGAAGTTGATGGAGGAAATTAATTTCCGCGGTACCACCATTGTCATGGCTACGCATAACAAAGAAATCGTGAATACGATGCGTAAGCGCGTGATTGCAATCGAGAATGGCCTTATTGCTCGCGATCAAATCCGGGGGGAATATGGCTATGAAGATTAGTACAGCTTCTCGACATCTACGAGAAGGTACGAAAAATGTCGTGCGAAATGGTTGGATGACGTTCGCGTCGATTAGCTCCATCGCAATTTCCCTATTTATTCTTGGTATTTTTGTACTTATCACCTTAAATGTGAATGATGTAGCTACGCAAATTGAGCAACAGGTTGAGATCAACGTGTACCTGGAGGTAAACACCGCTCAGGATCAAATCACAGCGCTCGAAACGCAAATCAAGGCGATCCCTGAAGTGAAAACGATTAAATTCGTTTCGAAGGAAGAGGGACTTGTCTACTTACGCGAAAAGCTTGGCGATAGCGGGAAGGCTCTCTTAGATGGTTTCGAGGGGGACAATAATCCGCTGAACGATGCGTTCACGATCGAAGTGGATGATCCTCGGAATGTCGCGGTTGTAGCTGACCAGATCTCAGCGCTTAACGTTGGCAAAGATCCTAAGCCTATTTACAAAGTGAACTACGGTAAAGGAACTGTGGAAGCGTTGTTTAAAGTGACGAAGATTGCACGTTGGATTGGCATTGGTATCGTTATTTTGCTTTCCTTTACAGCGGTATTCCTGATTGCAAATACGATCAAAGTTACGATTTTGGCAAGAAAACGAGAGATTTCGATTATGAAGCTCGTGGGTGCGACGAATTCGTTTATTCGTTGGCCGTTTTTCATTGAAGGTGCGTTACTCGGACTTATTGGTTCGGCTGTCCCAACTGCCATTATTCTTGCTGGCTACTGGAAATTGCTGAATTTGAGCTCCTTGAATTTGAATTTATTGATGATTAAATTAACACCATTTGAAGATATTGCACCAACGTTGACTGTATTGTTGATCGGTTTAGGGATCGTGATTGGGGTATGGGGTTCCCTCATTTCCGTTCGCAAGTTCCTACGCGTTTAAGGAAACCTTGAATGAAAACTGGGGCAGAGTGTTCCTCTTGCCTCCTTTTCATCTATTCCTCGTTTTTTCATTTTCAAAGATTCATAGATTTCTATAAGTATAGATTCCTAGACTCAGAACGTAAGAGATTCAAACCATACATGCAGCATTAATCGCTTGAAAATGGGGAGGCTACGTGCTTGAAGAAGAAGATTCTACCTGTCGTATTAACATTAGGTATGGCGATATCGCTGACTATACCTCATGCAGCTAGCTATGCCGCTTCGGCAACGGACAAGATCGACCAGCAGTTGACGCAGCTTAAAAAGCAGAAGGCGGAAGCGCAGCAGAAGGCCAATAGCGCCCAAAGTCAAATCACGAAAGTTCAATCCGAGAAGGATCAGACAACGAAGGATATGAATGCCCTTGTCAGCCAGGTGAATGAGGCAAGCAAAAAGCTGACGCAGCTTAATGAACAAATTGATCAAGTGTCGAACGCCCTGGAAGCGAGCGCTAAGCAGTTGGATGAAGCCGAGGCTCGTGTAGAGAGCCGTGATAATATGTTGAAATCCCGCGTTCGCTTGATGTATATGAACGGTTTCGTTTCCTATATGGACGTGGTGTTGAGTGCAACGAGCTTCTCTGACTTTTTGAATCGAGTCGAAGCCTTGAAATCTATCGTCAATCAAGACAAAGAAATACTAGAGTCGAATATGAAAGACAAAGAAACGGTTATGCTGAAGAAGGCAGATACCGAGAAGCAGCTTGAGAACGTGAAGGGGCTTTATGCGGAAGCAGATGCCTTGCGTGACGATCTGCAAGCGAAGGAAAAAGCGAAAGAAGTGAAGATCGCTTCCCTTTCCAAGCAGGAGAGAGAGCTCGAGGATATTTCGGAAGAAAGCGACCGAATGATCACGCAGCTGGCGAAGCAAGAGGCGGATTTGCAAGCGAAGAAGCGGGCAGCAGAGAATGCGAAATCACCGTTTACTTATTCGGGCGGTAAGCTTGGATATCCTTTGACTGTACAAGCGCCAATGACCTCCGATTTCATAGCGCGGATTAATCCCGTTACAGGGCGAGCTGAGAATCATAAAGGGATTGACTTGGGTACAGCGAAAGGCACACCAATTCTTGCTGCGGAGAATGGCTCTGTTATTTATGCTTCGTGGATGAACGGTTACGGGAATTGTGTCATCGTGGATCACGGGAATGGTCTGTGGACGTTATATGGTCATATTATGAACGATGGGATTTATGTGAAAGTAGGCGATGTCGTGAAGCGCGGCCAGAAAATTGCTGGCGTGGGCTCCACAGGACAGTCGACGGGTAATCACTTGCATTTTGAAGTTAGGAAAAATGAAGTGCCTACCGATCCTAAACCGTTCCTTCGATAGGACAAACTGGTTACCACATAAGAGAGCTTAAGTTTTCGCTTACCGGAAACAGCTTTCTTATTGGCGATAAAACCATATATAGGGATCTTTGGTCAGAGACCAAAGTCTCTCCTCTTTAAACGCGGTCGTTCTTCCAAGAATACCCTCGATAAGAGGTTTTTTCATAAAAGGGGTATGGCTTGTCATATACTACAATCAGGCCAACTCAAATTCGGTTTTAGGAAAAAGGCGGTGAATCGGTTTTGCAATTCAAAGGTCGCACGGTCATTGTATTTGTTCTGTTAGCTATGTTTGCAAGCAGTATCGTCACATTAACGATTGTAGATCCCTCCTTTACTTGGGGACAGAAGGAGCAATCAACAGGAGGTTCAGCTACCTCTGTATCCGCTTCGTCTGGTCTTTCGAGTAAGGATTTAAGCAAGATCGCAACAACGTTTCAGCTAATTGAAAGCAAATATTTGAAACAACCTGATCATGATCAATTGGTTAACGGAGCTATTAATGGGATGTTGGAATCATTAGAGGATCCTTTTTCCGTTTATATGGATCAGAAGGAAGCCAAACAATTCGATGAGAGCATTACGTCCTCTTTCCAAGGCATCGGGGCTGAGGTATCGCTAGAGGAGGGTAAATTCGTCATTGTATCACCGATTAAAGGTTCACCTGCCGAGAAAGCAGGCATTCAATCCAAAGATGTTGTCCTTTCTGTGAATGGCGATAAATTGGACGGGCTTACCTTGAATCAAGCCGTCATGAAAATCCGCGGACCGAAGGGCACGCAAGCTAAGCTGGATTTACTCCGTCAAGGAACAGGGGATCCGGTTCAAGTCATCGTGGTTCGAGACAATATTGACGTTGAAACAGTCTACGGTGAAATGATGCAGGATCAGATTGGCAAGATCGAGATTCGTCAGTTCTCCTCGAACACAGCCGTTCGTTTTGCTGAAGAGTTGAAAAACTTAGAGGCTAAAGGGATGAAGGGACTCGTCATCGATGTTCGTAATGATCCAGGCGGTCTATTGAATGTCGTTGTCGATATTGTAAATCCATTCGTGAAGAGTGGCGCTTCCATTCTCCAAGTGGAGAATCGGGACGGCAAACGTGAGCCAACACCTTCTACAGGTAAAGGTAAGAACTATCCAGTTACCGTGTTGATTAATAAAGGAAGTGCCAGCGCATCGGAGATTCTTGCAGGCGCATTCCAAGAAGCAGTAGGCAGTAAGATTGTTGGTGAAACGTCCTACGGTAAAGGCACCGTTCAAGTGACGTTCGAGAAGGAAATGGGCGATGGCAGCAACATTAAGATGACCGTCTACAAATGGCTAACGCCAAATGGCAACTGGATTCACAAAAAAGGCATTACGCCGGATATCCCGATCGAGCAACCAGCCTATTTCAAAGCAGCACCGCTTTCGAAGAAAGAGGTGTTGAAACTAGACAACAACAGCGATGATGTGAAGAATTTGCAGTTGATGCTTGCTGGTATTGGTTTCAATCCGGAGCGAACAGATGGCTATTTCAACGATAAAACGGCTCTCGCGGTTAAAGCGTTCCAACGGACCAACGATTTGCCGGTGACCGGCGAAGTTGATACGGAAACAGCGGCCAAAATCGAAAAAGCGATTTTAGCGCAAATTCGTGATCCGAAGAATGACTCGCAATTGAAAGCAGCTGTCTTTCAAATTCAGAAGCAGCTTGGGAAATAATAACCGTTAGTTAATGGAAATTGTGCGAAGCGGGCAGGAAATAAGCTTTCACAGTCGAAATAGAGTAGGAAGGTTGCTTAGGCAGCCTTCCTATTTCTTTTTCAAGGAGCCTAGATTCGTATGGATGTGTGGTTTCAATTATTGGACAGAATGCTGCTGGCTGTGGGGCAGTTGTTTACGAATCCTTTCTACTATATAGGTATTGTTTTTATCGTGTTACATTACAGGAAGCAAATCCAATTAGAACGCAAGTTGTTTCACACGCGGCTTCATTCCTTGTTGAATGAAACGTGGCGCGTGGTGCTATGGGGCTGGTTAGGCGGGCTAGGAGCCTCCGTTCTGCTCCTTTTCGTCGGAGTAAACATCCAACTGAATGTCGTGATTGTGCTCTGGATTATCACCGTCGTACTGATGATATTCCGCATACGATTCCTATGCTTAGCTTATGCAGTAGGGATTCTAGGAATTGCCCAAGTGATCTTCTCTTGGTTTCCTAATGCAGAGAGTTTACGTGAGTCTTACACGTTTCTCGAGACCATTGCAAGCGCAGATATCCCATCGCTGCTTGTCATAGTAGGCGTGCTTCATCTCTTGGAGGGCGTGCTCGTTGGTTTCCAAGGTGCGCGAATGGCGACTCCTCTGTTCCTCGAAGGGAAGCGCGGGCAAATGATTGGCGCACAGCAGTTGCAGGGCTTTTGGCCAGTCCCTCTGTTTCTCCTAGTGCCGATGGCTGGAGGCAGTGAACTGGGCTTGCCGTGGCCAACGTTGTTCGACCCTAACTTAGGCGCAGGCTGGACGATGCTCGCATTCCCGGCCATGATCGGCTTCACGGAGTTGACGATTTCGAAGCTGCCGAAGAGACAGGCACGCTTCAGCGCTAAGCTGCTCTATGTGTACGGGCTCGTTCTGCTAGGCACAGCCGTTGCTGCCCACTACTGGACGCCAATGGTGCTGATTGTCGCAATTCTTAGCATAGCCCTTCATGAAGGGCTGCTGCTCTACAACCGGTGGGTAGAAGCGAAGCAGACGCCCTTCTACATCCACTCGGAGCGCGGGCTTATGGTGCTATCCGTTGTTCCGAACAGTCCTGCTCAGGGGTTAGGAATCAGCGTTGGGGAGATCATCCACAAAGTTAATGGATACAAAATTAAGACGAAAACGGATCTACATGCGGCCATGAGCCTCAATTCAGCTTTCTGCAGACTGGAAGTGCTGAATGATCAAGGGGAGGTTCGCTTCCTGAAGCGGGGGATTTTTGCCGGTGAGCATCATCAACTGGGCATTCTACTGGCACCGGATCAGGATGTGCTGTACTTCTTGGAGCAGCGTCCGATGCACTTGTTTAGCTATCTGCGAAGCAAATTAACGGGCTTATTGCCGAATGACTCGACAAAGTCAATGTGAGAAGAGTTGTCCTCATGCGTAGTGGTAACTACGGGTGAGGATGGCTCTTTTTTATATTCAATGTTCGTCGTGCTACGACTACGCATCAGCGGTTGTTAGGTGAATAGCTGGATTTTATGTAGTTAAATCGGCTTGTTTTGGCGCAGTTCGGACAATAGATGGATTTCCTACAGTTAAATTTCCCTATTTAGCTCAGATGGAATGGAAAGGGGAGAATTAACTACGTGTTATCCAGTTATTTTGATTTTGGAGGGAGAAATGGCCGAAATAGCTGGAGTTTTTACAGTTACTAATAGCGGCACAGCTACTGAGACGTGAACATGCCAAAGCGTGAAGGCAAAGCACGAACAAGATAATGCATGAAACACGAACAACCACAATAACAACCACCCCAACCCCAACCCACCACAACAACAAAGCCCTACCTCCACAAACGTGGAAATAGGGCTTCTATGCGTCCAGACGAATTAATGGACTGGGGTCGTTGGTGCAATATCGTTCCGCAAGACAATGATCTCCACGCGGCGATTTTTGCTGCGATTTGCATCGCTGGAATTGGCCACTTGGGGCATCGTATCCGCATAGGCGGTGGCGATGAATTTGTGATCATCCAAATTAGCCGTATCGCTGAAATAGCGAAGAACAGAAAGAGAACGGGCAAACGATAGTCCCCAGTTATCCTTATAGGGAGAGCCTGGTGCAAGGGGTAAATCGTCCGTATGTCCTTCGATGCTAACTTTACTCTTCAAAGTTGGAAAGAGCGAAGCCAGCTTTTGCAGAATCGGGAACGACGGCGCCTTCAGATCAGCTTTTCCCAAATCGAATAAGAATAAGTCATTGAGCGTGATCGCCACACCGCGTTCCGTATCACTGGCGGACACTTGTGCCTCTAAATTTTGATCCTTAATATAGGCTTGTACTTGTTTCAAAAGATCTTGAAGCTCTTTCTCGCGCTTTTCTTTCTCGCTGTCTTCCGTCTTCGTCTTGTCATGCTCTTCTTTCTGATCATCCTGATTCTGATGCGTTAAATCCTTATCTTTGCTGTCTGCGTCCCCTTGCTTAGGGGTCATTGAGCCGCTGATACCATGGTTTTTATCTAAGATAGAGTCAGCTTTTTGGAATTGTAGGTTTAAGGCTTGCGCCAAAACGGCATACTTTTGAACATCCACTTTACTCATCGCATACATAATAATGAAAAATACGAGCAGCAGCGTAATTAAGTCGGCGTAAGTAATGAGCCATCTTTCATGATTAACATGCTCTTCTTGCTTCTTACTGCGCCTCGCCATTCACATCAACCTCCTCTACGGCTTTTTTCGATTTATCATGGAGGAAGGAGTTCAGTTTTTTCTTAATCAATTGCGGGTTTTCCCCAGCTTGCAAGGCAAGGATGCCTTCTAACATGAGTTCCATTTCATTGACCATTTCTTTACCACGGACTTTGATTTTGTTAGCGATGGGCAAATAAACTAAGTTGGCGCTCATAACACCATAGAGAGTAGCTGTGAATGCAACGGCAATCGCTGGGCCAAGGGAAGAGGGATCATCTAGATTTCCGAGAACGTGGATAAGTCCCATAACCGTACCGATAATCCCCATCGTTGGTGCATATCCGCCTCCGGCTTCGAATACCTTCGACATATTATTAACTTGATGTTCGATGGCGTCCATTTCCAGTTCCAGAATTTGCCTTGTGAGTTCGGGATCGGTTCCGTCTACGACCATGAGCAATCCGTCCTTCAGGAACGGGTTCTCGTGCTCTTGAGCGCGTTGCTCTAAGGCAAGTACGCCTTCGCGACGAGCGACAGAGGCCATATCGACAATTTCGTTAATGGTTGCTGCGGGATCTCGTTTGACTTGCATAAAGGCAATGCCGAGTGCTTTAGGAATTTTGGCTAAAATAGAGCCAGGGAAACTAACGGCGACTGCACCGAAGGTTCCGCCGAAAACGATGAGCATCGCACTGGGGATGATCAATGAATTGATATGACCGCCATCCCACATGTACCCGCCGATTAAACCTGCAAGTCCTAATAGTAATCCTAATACTGTTGTCAAATCCATGACTGTACCACTCCTAATTATCATAAAAAGAATAGGGTCCAAAAACTTAGGAAAACCGCCTTACATAAGGCTAAAACAGATAAAGCTGTTTGCATCCATGATTCAAAAATAGTATAATGAAAAAACGAGAACAAACATTCTTATGTTGGATAGATATTGCAATCCTTCATATATGTACGAAAAAGTTCCATAGACTTCTATATCGGAATGTCGATTGGGAAAGTTTATAGGATAAAAGTTCGATTTATTTCGACAATGAGGGTGATAATGGATGAGTGAACTTGTCATGAGCTCTAAGAAATTTGAGCTTGTATCCGATTTTCTGCCGCAGGGAGACCAGCCTCAAGCGATTGAGGAGATCGTCCAGAGCATACAAGCCGGCAACAAACATCAGACGCTGCTCGGTGCAACGGGAACGGGTAAAACGTTCACAGCTGCACAAGTAATAGCGAAACTAAACCGACCAACCTTGATTATTGCCCACAATAAAACCTTAGCCGCACAACTGTGCAGTGAATTCAAAGAGTTTTTTCCTCATAATGCCGTTTCCTACTTCGTTAGTTACTATGACTACTACCAGCCCGAAGCCTACATTGCCTCCTCCGACACTTACATCGAGAAAGATTCCAGCATCAATGAAGAAATCGATAAACTTCGTCACTCGGCGACAAGTTCCTTGTTCGAACGCCGTGACGTCATTGTTGTTGCCAGCGTGTCGTGTATTTACGGCTTGGGATCACCAATTGAGTACGGTAATTTACTGTTATCGTTACGGGTAGGGATGGAGAAATCGCGGACTGAAATCCTGCATCGTCTAGTAGATATCCAGTATCAACGCAATGATATGAACTTTGTTCGCGGTACGTTCCGTGTACGTGGAGATGTTGTGGAGATTTTCCCAGCTTCGCACAGTGAGCATGCAGTTCGTGTTGAGCTATTTGGGGATGAGATTGAGCGAATAACAGAGATCAATGTCCTAACGGGCGAGATTATTGGCCAACGCGATCATATCGCGATTTTTCCGGCATCTCACTTCGTGACAGGCGAGGATACGATGAAGCGCGCGCTCGTGAACATTGGTCAAGAGCTTGAGGATCGTTTAGCTGAGTTGAGGGAGCAAGGTAAGCTTCTGGAAGCACAGCGATTGGAGCAGCGTACACGCTATGACATGGAAATGATGGAAGAGATGGGCTTCTGCTCAGGTATCGAGAATTACTCGGGGCCACTAACATTCCGTGAGCGTGGGGCAACCCCGTATACGTTGATGGATTATTTCCCAGACGACATGCTATTCATGGTGGATGAGTCCCACGTGACGTTGCCGCAAATTCGCGCGATGTTTAATGGGGATAAAGCACGGAAAGATGTATTAGTTGATCACGGCTTCAGGCTGCCTTCCGCATTGGATAACCGTCCGCTGCGTTTCGAGGAATTCGAAGAGAAAGTCAGTCAGATTTTATATATATCAGCAACGCCAGGACCTTATGAGCTAGAACATTGTCCTACTATGATTCAACAAATTATTCGTCCAACAGGGTTGTTGGATCCGATTATCGAGGTTCGACCAACCAAAGGTCAAATTGATGATCTTATCGCTGAGATCCATGACCGTGTTCGTAAAGATGAGCGTGTGCTTGTGACGACCTTAACGAAGAAGATGTCGGAGGATTTAACGGATTATTTTAAAGAAATTGGCATTAAGGTGCGTTATTTGCATTCGGATATTAAGACGTTTGAACGTATGCAGATTTTGCGAGATTTGCGGTTGGGGACGTTCCATGTGCTAATCGGGATCAACCTCCTTCGAGAAGGTCTTGATTTACCAGAGGTTTCACTGGTCGCTATTCTAGATGCAGATAAGGAAGGCTTCCTGCGTTCGGAGCGTTCGTTGATTCAAACGATTGGTCGTGCAGCTCGGAACTCAGATGGTCGAGTCATCATGTACGGGGATAAGATCACCGATTCCATGGAGAAAGCGATCTCGGAGACGAATCGACGCCGCGCCCTACAGGAAGCAAACAATGAGCGATTGGGCATCACGCCACAGACGATTGCCAAGAAAATCCGCGATGTGATCGAAGCAACCAAGGTTGCTGAACAGAAATCCGACTATCTGGCTGATGTGAAGGGTGCTAAGATGTCGAAGAAAGATCGAGCATCCCTCATTGAGCGCCTAGAAGTGGAGATGAAAGAAGCGGCGAAGAACCTACAGTTCGAACGTGCAGCACAGCTGCGTGACGCGATTATGGAAATGAAAGCTGACGCCTAAGCAAGAGGGTTTCAGTTTCACATAGGAGAGGAAGGGTATCTGTGTCTAGAGATCAGATCGTTATTAAAGGAGCTAGAGCTCACAATCTTAAAAATATTGATGTCACCATTCCACGTGACAAGTTCGTCGTACTCACGGGCTTAAGTGGATCGGGGAAATCATCGCTGGCCTTTGATACGATTTATGCAGAAGGACAGCGGCGCTATGTAGAGTCACTGTCTGCCTATGCGCGTCAATTTCTTGGGAATATGGATAAACCAGATGTCGATTCGATTGAAGGGTTGTCACCAGCCATATCCATTGACCAAAAGACGACAAGCCGTAATCCACGTTCCACGGTTGGAACCGTAACGGAGATATACGATTATTTAAGGCTGTTGTTTGCTCGTATTGGGCGACCGCACTGTCCTACCCATGGTATCGAGATTACTTCGCAAACCGTGGAACAAATGGTAGACCGAATTATGGAGTACCCGGAGCGCACGAAGATTCAAATTCTAGCACCCCTTATTTCTGGGCGCAAAGGTGAGCATACGAAGCTATTCGTGGATGTTCAGAAGCAAGGATTTGTGCGGGTTCGCGTAAACGGGGAAACGGTAGACCTTTCCGAGAAAATCGAGCTAGACAAAAATAAAAAACACACCATTGATGTGGTCGTTGACCGTATCGTGGTCAAAGATGATGTACAGACTCGTTTGGCAGATTCCTTGGAAACTGCGCTTAAATTGGCGAATGGTCGTGTCATTGTCGATGTTATGGAGAAAGAAGAACTGTTATTCAGCCAGAATTTGGCATGCCCAGAGTGTGGATTCAGTGTCGAGGAGCTAGCGCCGAGAATGTTTTCTTTTAATAGTCCTTTCGGTGCTTGTCCAGATTGTGATGGCTTAGGCAGTCAGATGATCGTCGATCCGGATCTGCTTGTTCCTGATATGAAGTTGACGATTGAAGAGGGGGCATTTGAAGCGTGGGCGGGCAGTACCTCTAACTACTATCCGCAGTTTCTTGCCGCTGTGTGTGAGCACTACAAGATCCCACGCAATGTACCTGTATCTGAGATAAGCAGCGATCAAATGAAGGTGATCTTGTATGGGACGGGTGGCGAGAAAATCCGTTTCCGTTATGAGAATGATATGGGTGCATCCAAAGAAGCATTGGTTCCATTCGAAGGCATCATTCGCAACTTGGAACGCAGGTTCAAAGATACCTTCTCTGAAGGCATCCGTGAGCATATTCAGACCTACATGAGTACGAAGCCTTGTCCGAAATGTAAAGGGCACCGTTTGAAGCCTGAAACACTTGCCGTAACGATTAACGGTAAGAATATCTCGCACGCAACTTCCCTTTCCATCGGTGAAGCGGAAGAATGGTTTAAGGGTCTGCAACTGAACGAGCGTGAGCTGACGATTTCGAATTTGATCCTGAAAGAAATTAGAGCTCGTCTAGGCTTCCTGGTGAACGTGGGTCTTGATTATTTGACGATGCATCGAGCCGCAGGCACATTATCAGGTGGAGAGGCGCAACGGATTCGATTGGCTACGCAAATCGGTTCAAGCCTCATGGGCGTCCTGTACATCCTCGATGAGCCGAGTATCGGTTTGCATCAACGGGATAACACGCGATTGATTCAAACACTCGAGCATATGCGTGATCTGGGCAACACATTGATCGTTGTCGAGCATGATGAAGACACGATGATGGCGGCCGATTATATCATTGATATTGGTCCAGGGGCTGGTATTCATGGTGGACAGGTTATTGCCCAAGGTACACCAACCGAGTTGATGCAGGATGATAACTCTTTAACAGGTCAGTATTTGAGCGGCAAGCGGTTCATTCCCATTCCTGCGGTTCGACGTAAGCCGAATGGCAAATGGATCGAAGTGAAAGGCGCCAAAGAAAATAACTTGCGAAACGTGTCGGCTAAGGTGCCTTTAGGGGTATTTACTTGCGTGACCGGTGTATCCGGGTCAGGCAAGAGTACGTTAATCAACGAAATTTTGTTTAAGACGTTATCCCGTGATTTGAATGGGGCGAAAGTCCGACCTGGTGAACATAAAGAAATTGTCGGATTAGAGCATATTGATAAAGTTATCGATATTGATCAGTCGCCAATTGGGCGCACACCGCGCTCCAATCCAGCAACGTACACAGGTGTATTCGATGATATCCGTGATGTTTATGCGAATACGAGCGAAGCGAAGGTGCGTGGTTATAAGAAGGGACGCTTTAGCTTTAACGTGAAGGGCGGCCGTTGTGAAGCTTGTCGTGGGGATGGCATCATCAAGATCGAGATGCATTTCTTGCCGGACGTTTACGTGCCTTGCGAAATTTGTAAAGGCAAACGCTACAACCGCGAGACGATGGAAGTGAAGTACAAGGGCAAGAGCATTTCTGAAGTGTTAGAGATGACGATTGAGGACGGCTGCGAGTTCTTTAAGAACTTGCCGCGTATTCATCGTAAGCTGAATACCCTTCTCGATGTCGGCCTGGGCTACATGACCCTCGGCCAGCCAGCAACCACGCTGTCAGGCGGCGAAGCCCAGCGTGTGAAGCTCGCGGCGGAGCTGTACCGCCGCAGCACTGGCAAGACGATCTATATTCTGGATGAGCCCACGACGGGGCTTCACATCCATGATATCGATCGTCTCCTGAAGGTCCTTCACCGCCTCGTGGAGAGCGGTGAAACGGTACTAGTCATCGAGCATAACCTCGATGTCATCAAGACGGCGGACCACCTCATCGATCTAGGACCCGAAGGTGGTAACCGTGGGGGCTTGATCGTGGCGGCGGGTACGCCAGAGGATGTCGTGAAGGTGGCCGGGTCGTATACTGGCCAATATTTGAAGCCGATCCTTGAACGGGATCGCGTGCGTTCAGAAGACTATGCGAAGCGGATGGAGGTCCTAGAAGGATCCGTTAGCTAGAAAGCGAACATTTAAGCTTGGAATTGGGTGTTTCATTTGCCAATTCCGAGCTTTTTATTTGCGCAAGTGACAAAAATACCTAAAAGTTTGCGAAGACTTAATTGAATGATACATGCTTCGACAATTTAACCCTCTATCAATAGTCATAGAAGTAGGCCTATAATAATAGTAAGTAACAGTGAACATCTCCCTCTCCCTTAACTATTGACTTGATGATTGAGAGATATAGCAGTTCTAATCTATTCCATGTAATGGAGGCAAATGATGAAACCGACGTTAGAGCTACAGGAAATTGTATCTGCATTAGGGATTGATCCATTCCGATTTCTAGCATGGCAAGAGAAAGAGCTATCATACGCCGAATTGACCGAAATTCCGGAAGATGAAGATCACCGAGATGCGCTAGCCGTGTAAGCATAGTTTAAAGTTCCAATGAACAAGGCCCGTACGGTTTCTCCGTATGGGCTTTTGTTGTTCTTACGGAGAGTAATAAATAGTTGCACAGATGGACATTTTATACGTACAAGGGATAATAAAGAAATCTGCCTGCATGGGCTAGCCAAATAGGCCTAATCCCAAACAAAAGGTGACAAACTTGTTACACATCGATGCAACTACTTGCATCTCGTGTCCAATCGAGCTAACATAGTATTAAAATAGCAGGACGTGTGCCTTGCACCGAGTTACTATAAGGAGGTTTCACCATGTTATTAGCAGAAGCAGCTGAAGCATCAACTAGTACGTATACAAGCTTTGATATCTATGTTTTGATCTTCACAGTGGTGATTGCAATTGCCGTTATCCGTCAATTGATCAACCCAAGAAGAAATCTGTTCGCACTTGGATTTGGAACTGTATCTCTACTCGTATTTCTTTTCATGGATGTTATCATGATCAAAGGCTGGTAGTACATACAAGTAAACAAAAGCCCGCAGGACTTTAGATCGGAAGATCTCTAGCCTGCGGGCTTTTTGTGTACAATCTATTAAATTACACCCACCACATTTCACCAAGGGGTTCCTTGATGAGTACTTGTTGCAGGTTCGATACGGCTTTGGAGAAGCCCTCGTCAACGGACATCAAGCCGTCTTCGTGCTCGATACTAACGACATAGTCATAGCCAACCAGACGCAATGCGCTGATAATGTCTGCCCATACTTTCATATCGTGACCGAAACCAACGGAACGGAACTGCCAAGCACGATCCAGCATGTTTGTGTAGGACTGCATGTCCGTCACACCAAAGCGGTTCGTGTTGTTGTAATCATGGGACGTATCTTTCGCATGGAAATGGTGAATCGCGTTCGCGCGTCCAAGGATTTGTACCGCTTGAACTGGATCAATCCCTTGCCACCACATGTGGCTTGGATCCAAGTTAGCACCGATTGCCTCACCTGCAGCTTCGCGAAGGCGAAGAAGCGTAGCTGGCGTATGAACGGAGAAACCACCGTGCAGCTCAAGTCCGATTTTGATATTGCGATCTGCTGCGAATTTACCTGTTTCTGTCCAGTAAGGAATGACTTTGTTCGTCCACTGCCAGTCCAAAATCTCTTGGAAATCGTTCGGCCATGGCGCAACCGGCCAGTTCGGGTATTTGGCATCCTCATGGTCACCAGGGCAACCAGAGAACGTGTTAACAACAGGTACTTCAAGGCGCTCAGCCAATTCAATCGTTTGTATAATAGCATCGTGAAACTCTTTCGCGATGTGTTTTTGCGGGTGAAGAGGGTTACCGTGAGCGCTAAGTGCGCTAATCGTCAAGCCGCGGGACTCTACCGCATGTTTAAAAGCTTTCAGTTTACCTGCATCAGCAAGCAGTTCAGCTGGGTTGCAGTGTGCAGTACCTGGGTAGCCACCCGTACCAATCTCAACAGCATCTAAGCCTTTCGCAGCAATATAATCCAAAGCTTCCTCGAAAGGTTTTCCACCGAAAAGAACCATAAAAACGCCTAACTTCATTCGATTACACCTCCATAATTGATAAAACAATCAGATCAAATTATACCACTATCATCCAGTAAAATGAAGCAAGCCTTTATAGATCCGAAGCACCGTATCGTAATTCGAACTATAGATGATCACGGAGAACGTCACGAGCGTCTGCGTCACCAAACAGCGGAAGTAGAAGTATGCTTTAGACACCTTTTTCTTATTCACGGTTGTAAGTTTGAAGATATTCTCAATCGCAATAATGATGCCATGGTACAGCCCGTAGAGGAAGTACAACCACGTAAAGCCATGCCATAAGCCCATCAGCACCATGATCAGGATGGATAGGCTAGCTGTGAGCGCCGTAGAGGGTGTTTTACGCGAGAAGAACATGAAGATGTGATCCCGGAAAAAATCGCCCAGCGTCGCATGCCAATTCCGCCAAAACTGCGTCATGGAAGGTGAGAAGAGAGGCTTTTTGAAGTTCTCAGGCATCGTATACCCCATTAAGCGGCCAAAGCCAATCGCCATATCGGAATAGCCCGAGAAATCGAAGTAAATGAGCGCATAGAACCAGATCAGTAGGAACAAAGATTCCCAAGTATGAAGCTCATGCTTCAACACGCTATCGAACACCCCAGTCATCCAGGTGACGACGACGATCTTTTTGAATAAGCCCAAAATAATACGCTTAATACTGTCTTCAAACAGCTTGGCATCTACCGTGTAGGGCTTCTTGCTGTCAGCCATGAAATCACGGAATTTCAGAATCGGTCCGGAAGTAAAAGTCGGAATAAACAATAGATAGTTGGCATAATCAATGGCTGGCACTTCGCCTTCTTTTCCAAAGAAATAAGCGAAATAGTACGAATCAATCACTTTGAGAACGTTGTAAATGAGTCCTAAATAAATGATGGCGTCGAACAATGGTGAGCTGAAAACACCCATAACGAAAAAACGAACACCGAGAAAGACACCCACAATATTCGCGGCGATTCCGAAAATAAAGGTCGCTTTCCGCCATATTGTCGTCCGGCACAGATACACAAACCCGAAATAATTAATAATCGTAAAAGCCGCATAGAAAATCACCAGCTTCTTACTAAACAACAGGAGGAAGCACAGACTGAATATGATCATCAAAATGCGCTTATTATCCGCCCACTTGCGGGTGAGCATCAGAACGGCAATCATGCCACTCATCGCGACCATCGCGTTCATGTGCATATAAAACATAGCTAAAGAACTCCTCGCTTGCTAGATCTTAGAACTTCTCGTAGATGAACAATCCCTTGCCGGTAAAATAAATGAAAACCAAGTAAAGCATCACGAGGTAGATGAGGATTTCGACGGTTTTCCTAAGGAATTTAACCATGTGTCAACCTCCTTCGTAAATAACGGCGCGCCCTCTTCCCGGTTCAAGTGAACGAGGTCATGGAAATAACGCGGATCGTACGTGTGCATCAAATCGAGCGTGGGAACGTTCGCAGCCTTCAGCTGGGCGTTAACGGCATCCTTCAGTGAAGCGACATAGGGAGGATCGGCGTAGCCTTTGTTCCACGGCATCCAGATCACACGCAGCGCGAGCTTATGCTCGTCCGCATACTGGAGGACCCACTGCAAGGCATCCAGATTGTCTTGGAAATCCTTCAAGGTCATGGCGCCGAACCGTTTGTCGTAGTCGTCCCACTTGAGCTTTAACGCTGCGTCGTCCTTACGTCCTGGGTACAGCTCTTTATCAATCCAGCGCGGCTCGAAGGCAAGACTGCCTTTGCTTAAATTACGAGCAAACTCGGTACCCGAATCACGGAAGTAATCGCGGTACGTATACACATAAGGCTGGTACCAAGGCTTGAACCATTGATAGGTTGGATCCGTTTCGAGAGGGTCGAGCATCGTATGCACGTCAATTCCGATCACAAGCTGGTCCTTCACCTGGTAGAGGTTGTTCTTCAGTATGCCCTTCAGATCCGTGAGCTTCCCGTAGGAAAGCCCCATCTCGACCAAATGGCTATCCGACTTCTCTTCGATATAAGCACCCGTAACGGCCGAATTACCGAAGAAAACCGGACCCGTATGGGACCAGCTATGGTGGAAGAGCGTTTTGGTGAAGTCGTTTTTGTAAAAACGGCGTGAAGACGCCATCGGGTTCCACCAGGAGATCAGCAGGTCGGAGACGACGATGGCGAGCAAAAGGCCGAGTGCAAAGCTATTTTTTTTGAGAAAAGCAGCGGTTGCTTTCAATAGAATCACTCATTATCTTCGTAGTGGTGAAAATGAAAACCCAAGGCCTCGTTCGGATAAACGAGAACCCTGGGGTAATTAGATTACAAAGCCTTCTCTTGCCAAGCGTGGTACTGCTCACGGAACGTGGCAGGCCATTGCTGCTCATCAAGACCGTACTGTGCGAGGAAAGCGAACGCCCAACGCTCGATACCGAAGCCTACACAGCCTGTAACGGCGTTACGTTTGCCCATTTTGATATTAAAAGCATTGCCGAACGTATTGCTATGGAAATTGACCGAGGAGCAGGCGATCGACTTCTTCACATGCGGAATGTTCAGACGAAGCTCGTACTTCATCTCCTGGTTGCGTTGGAAGGATGCTTTCACTTGGAAGTCATTCGTGAAGAACGGATCGTTCGCGATCTCAAGCAGGCTGTCTACCTGCCATTCTACCGCCAGTTCTTTCAAATACTCGATGGATTTCAAGCGATTCTCTTTCACAAACTCAGGCTTACCGACGAAAATGATTTCACGCATCGAGAAGTCGAGCAAACGACCGAAGTCGGAATGGTTCTTAGATTCGAAACGATGACATTTCGCAATCGCAGTCACGACAATGCCGTCGCCTTCCAGGGTTTCATTCTCGAGACCTTCATAGCAGTGGTAACAAGTAGAAGGGTTCATCATGAAGTTAGGCTTCACCATGTTGTTGTCCAGCGCCAATGGCTTTTCTTGGTCCCAGCCGCCAGCTTCGCGAATCGTTTGGGAGAATGCCTCGATCACATCGAGATCCTCACGCAGATGCGTCACGAAATGAATGTGTTCGGGGAACGAAGTGAAATGATTCGTTTTGTTCAACGTATGACTGTTAATAACCGCAGGATATTGTTCCTCTTGGACACCTTCGAAACGTCTCGCAATTTTGCTGACGAACGAGTAGTCAAGGAAACGCATCAAGCTGGAGAAAGGCTCACGGAAGATGAAGAGGCCGGGCTCTAGCACTTTTATCGCTTTACGCTCAGCGAGCTCAGCAATAATGTCGCCTTCATAAGGCGTGTCCACTTTATTTTCGAACAAAATATTCTCTTTAAAGCCGAAATCACCATGGGAGAAACGCTCAATGAGACGCTCAACCCGCTGAGTAATACCTTCATCGCCGTTAGGCGAGTTGTGGGTAATGATGATGTGCCCATCGATTAAAAGAATTTCCTGAATATGCTCATCGGCGAACGCAGAGGCATATTTGACTTGACCATGCTGACTTTCAGCAAGACCGGCCAAAGAAATTTTAACTGTCGTCATGAGTTGATTACCTCGCTGTCTTCTTGGAAATAAATTCGGCAATTTCATTCACCGTGTTCATCGGATAGAGCATAAGATCTTGATTCGTCACTTGCAGGTTGTACGTTTTCTCAATATGCGCGATGAGGGCAGTCGCCCCAACGGAATCGATAAAACCATAATCGAACAAATGAACATTAACATCGAAATCGTCATCGTCCTCGGCAATTTCGTAACGCTCGCGAATATGCTGCTCAAGCTCTTCTAATAAAGTAGACATGGGGAAAGCCTCCTGATTCACAAATGGGTAGATATGATTAATGTTGATAGGGTTACTGCGCATTGGCGGCAGGTCCGGTAAAAGTAAGTGTTGTCACGTCCCCGTATCGGGTCACTGTGTACGTCATGGTAGGTGCATCATAAACAATTGACGTGTCGTCAGTGGTACTAAACTTAAGCTCGACAGGACTAAACAATTTAACTTGCTGCAGTCCTGCTGATTCAAGCTTCAACTGATGTGTGCTTCCTTCACTAGTAAGGGTAAAAGGGACATTCGAACGCACAACGTGGAACTCTTGTGAAGATGGGCCCACGCGAATCTCAGCCTTCTTCGCTAATCCGAGATATAACTTGTTCTCCATCGTCGTATAGATGTTGGAATTGCTTTGCAGGGAATATAGGGCGAGCTTATCGCCTTTTTCAATGGTGACGCCTAGGGTATTTGCATACTCTTCCGCTAAACCAGAGACACCTGATGTTTCTGGTGACAGCGTGGCGTGGAAGTGAGGACTACCTCCGCTGAGATGATCTTTCAATCGATCCCACAGGTAGGACGCCCAGGATTGGCTGATCTTCACATCGCTTTGCATAGCGGTTAAGAACGATTTGGCCATCTGTGTTTCGGACATAAAATTATAATCATGCTTCGTGCGAAGCTTGTCAAAGTAATCAGCAAATTCCGTTAAGTTAGCAATTTTCTGAGGTTCAGGAAAATGGTATTCAATATGCTCGAAATAATCAATCGGCATATCCAGCTTGACCATGGATTCGAATACATCTGTGTTGGCATTGTCACCAGCCGGCCTAAGGACGGGTGTAGGTGCATGAATGAGCATCGTCGCATCAGTCTTTCCTTGCTCATCTTGTAAAAGGAAGGGAAGCGACCAGATCGATTCTGGACGAGCGAGCACAGGTGACTCGGACGGTAAGAATCCGAAGTTGTACCACATCTTGTTCTTTTTCTCTGTAGAAAAGGTCTGATTCCATGCTTCATTGTTAATGCGCCAGGTGTGCTGGTTCGTTCCAGGGTGTAACCATGGAATACCAAGCTTATCAAAAGCCTGTTGATGCAGGTTGAACTCTGTGGTCTCATCTTCAGCACTCTTAAAATTATGTACAAATGTATGTGGATTTAGTTGTAAATGCTGATCTTTCGCATACGCAATGAACTCGTTTAGTTCCGCTTTATAAGGAAAGTGCGGGTCATCGATCGCTACCGGTGAGCCGAATTCGATACCACCCACAATGAGATCGTCATTGCCATCGTGATTGAGATCCAGCCATAATGGCACGGAATAATGTCCAGCAACTAACGCGTGGTTGCCGACTTGGTTTAAGGTTGTCCCGGCGAGGGGGCCTATGTCTGCCCAAGCGCCACCGGTTTCTTTGGTGAACACTTGGAGGTCCCCGTCGCTGCTGCCGACCACAAGATCCGGTCGGCCGTCTTGATTCATGTCACGCACCGCTGGCGCGGCGTGCGTGGCGTGATTGGGCAGCGGGAATAGCGCGCTGCCTTCCTCGAGATCCAGGGCCGCTGCGCTGCGGCCCTGATACAGCCACACTCGTCCATCGGCTGCGCCTAGGACGAGGTCGAGCTTGCCGTCGCCGTTCACGTCGGCGACGGCTGGCGCTGCAGGCCCTCCGGGCAGCTGCAGCGCTTTCCCGCCCGCGCGCACAGCTGCGGGCGGGGAGAACCTGCCGCTAGCGAGCTGCGGCAGCTGCCACACCCCGCCGGACTCGTCCGAGACGACGAGGTCCGTGCGGCCATCCCCGTTCACGTCTGCGGCGTGAACGGCACTGTAAGGGCTGAGCTGGAGCGGTGCGCCGCTCTCCAGCAGCAATTTCACCGGCGCGCCGAACGTGTCGGGCAGCGCCATGCCCTTCGGCGGCGGCTCGCTGACGTAAGTCGCCTCATCCTTGCCCAGATTCGTGTAGACATACACGAATCCATCCGCGCTGCCGACGACGAGGTCCATGCGGCCGTCGCCGTTCAGATCCGCGGCGGCCGGGTACGCGCGGTACGGCAGTTCAATCGTGCCTGCGAGGTCACGATACGGCCCGTACGTGGCTTGCCGCAACGGAATGCCGGCAGCCATCACGTGCAGTCCGCTCGCGTAGCCGGAGCCGGGCAGCTCGCCGACGAACGACGGCTTCGCGTTCGTTCCTGTGTTGAGCTGCACCGTCACGCTCTCGCGCCATTCACCCCAGTAGAAGGCGCTGCGCACTAGGGTAAACGAGGGAACCTCGTTATACTCCTTCAGCTTCTCCGCCCAAGCGATGCCGTCTTTTTGCCCGATCGCCGGCATCGCCTCAAAATGGTTTTGAAACGCCATCGCTGGCCTGCCATACGGTCCAAGACTCTTCTTAATACTGTACCCGAGCGTTTCCTTAGCGACATAGGCGAGCAGCTCACTGCGATACTGCATGTTCGCCGCCGCCCAAGCAAAGTCAAAATAGGGCTCGATGGGCATCGCTCTTTTATTGAAGTAAGTCGTTCCCGGAGTTACCTTGCTTGCTGCTTCGTATTTCTCTGCGAGCTTGGCAAAGCCTAATTTCGGATCGAATCCGCTCTTCATATCAAAACCGGTAGGGAAGTACCGATTCGGCAGGAAATTACTGCTGATGAGCACGGCACCTTTGCCCACACGATTGTGCAAGACAAGGGAGACAGGCTGTTTGGATTCGAATGCTTTGTACATGTTGATAACGGATTGTCCGGTAGATGGCTCAAAGCCGTATCCAAGATTAAATCCAGGCATATCATCCATGGCATTATGTTTGAGATAGCTTTGTGTAAACAATTGAAACGATTGCTGAATGCCCTGTAAATTAACAGACACCTGAGGATAGCCAAGCGTCAGCGAATCTACTGACTGAGGGCTTAAAACTAAGTTGCCGATTGGCACTTTTTTCAAATCAATAATCGACTTAGCTCCCAGAAAGTCTACCGGGAACTGATTCGCAAACTCATTTTCTAACAGTAAATGTCCGCCCTGCTTCACGAAGCTGATGAGCTTATCCGCTTGTTTGGGCCATGTGGAAGCCTGCGCTAGCGCGGGATCCAGATATAAAGCGTCATAGGAGCGTAGCTGGCGGGCTGAGAGGGAAAGCACGCTTTTTCTATCAATTTGAACACCTGCTTGCAAGGTTTGCTCGAAATTACTATAAGCGGCCATATCATAAGAATCCCCGCTCGTTGCGTATAGAAGCTTAGTTTCCTCGACTTTTGGCAAAAATAGAAGGGTTAGCACGATGATTAAGAGGCCAAGGCTTAACCCGATCAGTAGTTGGGTTACACGAATTTTCGACAAATTCAAAAGGATCCCTCGATTGCTAGAAAGGTTGCAATTCACCCTTGTCGAAGCATGGGAGAATTGTCAATAAAGGTCACTATCCTTGCCATTATAGCATTCATGGGTACGTTTGTTAACTTCTAAAGGCATGGAAAGGCATTGTATTGTCGGATATTGGCTTAAGGCGTAGTTATCCCCTGCCCTAGATTCCTACCTATCGTTTCTGTTACACTAAAGAGAAGAAGAGTTTGAGGATTACCGAGGATTGATATTGAAAGGATTTGCTGCCATGCGTACGATACGCAGAGAAGATGTAGAATTATTGGCCCCTGCGGGGGATTGGGATTGTTTGCGAGCGGCTGTAGCCAATGGGGCGGATGCCGTGTTTTTTGGTGTGGAGAAATTCAATGCGAGAGCGAGAGCGCATAACTTTACGATGGCTGAGCTGCCGGATATTATGTCGTTCCTTCATCTATATGGTGTACAGGGTTTCCTAACGTTTAACATTCTCGTATTCGAGGAAGAGTTGAACGATGCCAAACAATTAATTGACGCGTGTGTCGATGCGGGCGTGGACGCGGTAATTGTTCAGGATTTGGGCTTGGTTAAAATGATTCGTGAAATCTCACCCGATTTCCCGATTCACGGTTCAACGCAGATGACGATTACATCGCCAGAAGCGGTTGAGTTTACGAAACCTTTCGATATTGAACGTGTCGTTCTTGGTCGTGAGAATAACCTGAAACAAATTAAACAAATCGGTGATCAAGCGAAACTTCCGATGGAAGTGTTCGTGCATGGTGCCCTTTGTGTGTCCTATTCGGGACAATGCTTAACCTCCGAAATGTGGGGAGGACGTTCGGCTAACCGTGGAGAGTGTGCGCAGGCGTGCCGGTTACCGTATGACTTGATGGTCGATGGCGAACAAAAGCCAATGGGTGACGTTACGTACTTGCTGTCGCCGAAAGATTTGGCGGCGATTGAAATCGTGCCAGAGTTGATCGAAGCGGGTGTTCGTTCTTTCAAAATTGAAGGGCGTCTCAAGACCCCTGAATATGTAGCCAATGTTGTGAGCAAATATCGCAAAGCGATTGATCGTTATTTCGATGGGCTGGACGCTCGTCCGTCCAAAGAGGAAGTGCGTGAGCTGCAGCAGAGCTTCTCACGTGGCTTTACCGTTGGGTTCCTGCAAGGAACCAACAACAAGCAGTTGGTTGACGGCACGTTTCCGAAGAGCCGCGGGGTTTTCGTGGGTCGCATCAAGCAGATCCTGCGTGATGCTGTGATCTGTGAGCTGGAAGCGCCGCTGAAGCGCGGCGATGGTCTTGTCTTCGACGCGGGGGATCCGACGAAGAAGGAAGAGGGCGGGCGCATCTACGATTTGCGCCGCAAGGGAGAGAAACTCGAAGGCGAAGCCGAGGGTGGATTGATC
Organism: Paenibacillus plantarum; assembly: GCF_013141695.1. Taxonomy (GTDB): domain Bacteria; phylum Bacillota; class Bacilli; order Paenibacillales; family NBRC-103111; genus Paenibacillus_E; species Paenibacillus_E plantarum. Next base: position 15,594 of record NZ_WHNY01000065.1, on the reverse strand, counting down.
GAAATCGTTATGGGACGCAACGATGTAGAGCTAGGCCGTTTGCACGTTGGCGACCGCATCTGGAAGACGAACGACCCTGCGCTGGACAAACGTCTGCGTCAGACGTTCGAGACGGATAAGCCTTACCGTACATTCCCGGTAAGCGTGAAAGTAACCGGCGTCCTTGGCGAGACGCTGAAGAGCTGGTGGACGGATGTGAAAGGCGGTCACACCGTCTTCGTACAGTCCGAGCTTCCGCTGGTTCAAGCGGAAAAAAGACCCATGGACGAACAGCTCTTCACCGAGCAGTTCGGTCGTCTAGGCGGCACGATTTATGAGCTTGCCGAGCTGGATGTCCAGCTGGACGGCGCTTTGATCGTGCCGATGCGTGAGCTGAACAGCATGCGCCGCATGGCTGTCGAGTTGATGGAAGACGAGCGGCAGAAGCCGCGCACGTACATCAAGCGCGAAGTCGGCGTGTATGACGACGTGCCGGTTGCTGTAACCGAGCATCATGCGGCTGTTACCGCTGTGAATGCACCTGCTTTATCTCAAGCGGATCGTAGTAGCGCCCAGTTGACCGCACTTTGCCGTAGCTTGGATCAGATAAAGGCTGTGCTGGCGACTACGGACGTCAACTTGATTTATGCTGATTTTGAATTTATTAAGCAGTTTCCTGCCGCTGTCGAAGCCGTGCATGCCGCTGGGCGCAAAATTGCCCTCGTGACACCGCGGATTCATATGCCAGGGGAAACGGGCTATTTTAACAATATACTCAAGCTTAAGCCAGATGCGGTTCTGATTCGTAATACAGGCGCAGCGTACTATTTCTTGAAGCATCGCTTAGAGAATCCCGATGCACCACAACCAGAGTTGATTGGTGACTTCTCCTTGAATGTCGCTAACCATAAGGCAGCAGATTTGTTCTTGGCTGCTGGGCTTTCAAAGGTAACACCTTCGTATGACTTGAACATTCAGCAGATGGTCGACTTGCTTCGCCGCGCGGAAACATCCAAGCTCGAAGTTGTTATTCATCAGCATATGCCGATGTTCCACACCGAACACTGCGTGTACTGTACCTTCCTGAGTGAAGGTACGGATTTCACGAACTGTGGTCGTCCATGCGAGGAGAAGCGTGTATCCTTGCAGGACCGTGTCGGGATGTCACATCCCGTGCGTGTTGATGAAGGTTGCCGGAATACCGTGTACAACGCGATAGACCAGTCTGGTGCGGAGTATTTGAACCACTTCATGGATCTCGGTATTCGCTCGTTCCGTGTGGAGTTCTTGGAAGAGACACCGGAGAAAGTAACGGAAATTCTTGACCTGTACCGCCGTGCGATCGATGGTCAAATTAACGGCACACAAGTGTGGCGTTCCCTGAAAGCGACCAATCAATTGGGTGTAACGAAGGGTACTTTGGTGAAATAAATAACTGGAACACGATAGGTATTCGTTTGAGAGGTGAGCACAAGCTCACCTCTTTTCTTATTTCCGGTAGTATCCATTGCTAAACTGACGATTATTACCTTGGTTGAAAATAGTATTTTTTACGGATTACGCAAACGAGCCGTCAATCATATTATCGTAACGGCATCGTCAGTGGAAGATAGGGTCGTCGTGGTTGAGGTTTCTGACAAAGGCCCTGGCATTGATCCAGTGAAACTTGAACATATTCTTGCGGGGAACGTCACGTCATCATCTGAAAAAAGATTAAATAATCTGGGTCTGCGAAACATTCAGGAACGCATTCAGTTATACTTGGGAGTTGAATTTGGACTTCGATTTTACATTGAGCCCTGTGAAGGAAGGCCATAATTGTCATTCTCACTGCCTATGGCGAGTTTGCTTACGCCCAGCAGGCGATTTCTCTAGGAGTTACCATACGTTACTCACCCACTAACCAATCGATCTCCCAACAAACGCTACTCGACAACTAACCAATCGATCTCCCAACAAAAGCTACTCAACTACCACCCAATCGATCTCTCAAGCGGAAGCTACTCAACTACCAGCCAATCGAGTTCCCCAGCAGAAGCTACTCCACCACCACCCAAACGATCTCCCAGCAAAAGCTACTCAACTACTAGCCAATCGAGCTCTCTACCAACGCTACTCAACTACCAGCCAATCGAGCTCCCCAACAAAAGCTACTCTACCACCAGCCAAACGATCTCTCCAGCAGAAGCTACTCAACACACCAGCCAAACGATCTCCCCAGCAGAAGCTACTAAACACACCAGCCAATCGATCTCCCCAGCAGAAGCTACTCAACTACCAGCCAATCGATCTCCCCAGCAGAAGCTACTCAACTACCAGCCAATCGATCTCCCCCAGCAGAAGCTACTCAACTTCCAATCAATCGATCTCCTCAGCAAAGGCTACTCCACCACCACCTATTCGATCTCCCAAGCAAAAGCTACTCAACTCCCACCCAATCGAGCTCCCAACCAATAGCCACTCCACCACCAACTCATCGCCCGCCCCATGCCAACGCTCCCCGCACCTTTTAACTGGAAAACCTCCATCTAAATTATCGACTTCTAAGCGAATTTAATATTTAACTGGAAATTATCCAGCTAATTTTGACCATACCACCACATTTTCGCCCTACAGCCAAGAATAGCTGTACCTTTTCCAGTTATTTCGGAAAAAACAGAGAAACAGACGGAATTACCTACATATTTTCCATTTAAATCGTATATCCGACATAATGCGCACTAGCCGAACACATCTAAACAAAAATCTCCTCTCGTTCACAAATCGGACACATTTTTTTAATCTATTTTTCAGATTTGCTTAAGGTTGGTTTATGTTTCCACCCGTATAGTGATGATGAATAATACGAACGCATAGAAATGGGGGATCTTGGATGCTAGAGGTCAAACAAGTCAGCAAGCTGTACGGAAATGATCGCGGCGTGCATAACATCGACTTCTCGATGCAGCGCGGTGAAATCGTCGGCTTCTTAGGGCCGAATGGTGCTGGCAAAACAACGACGATGCGCATGATTACAGGTTACCTGAATCCGACGCATGGTCAAATATGGGTGGACGGTCACTCCATGGCCGAGAACCCGAAGAAGGCGCGCCGCAAGATCGGATACTTGCCTGAAACACCGCCCCTGTACCCCGAGATGACGGTACAGTCTTACCTGCGCTTCATCGCCAACCTGCGCGATGTGCCTGCGCGCGAGCAAAAACTGCGTGTCGGCGAAGCCATCGACAAGCTCGGACTGCAAGGTCGCGAGAAGCAAATCATTCGCTCCCTCTCCAAGGGCTACAAGCAGCGCCTCGGACTCGCGCAAGCGATCCTGCACCAACCGGATCTGCTGATTCTGGACGAGCCCACGTCGGGCCTCGATCCGAAGCAGATCATCGAGATCCGCCAGCTCATCCACGAGCTGGGCGAGAATCACACCGTGCTGCTGAGCACGCACATTTTGCCTGAAATTAACGCGATTTGTAATCGCGTTCTCATCATCAACCAAGGCCGCGTCGTTCTCGACGAGCGCCCCGAGCATCTCGGCCGCACGATGGGCGAGACGTTCGAAGTGTCGCTCGAGGTCAAGGGACCTCGCGAGCGGATCTTGAACGAGCTGCGCAGCCTGCCTTCCATCGGCGAAGTGAAAGAAGTCGACGCACCGGAAGCGGGCGCAGCAGCACCAACGGTGTCTGCCCTAGAATCTTTGGAAGCTTTGGAACCTGTGGAGTCCGCTACAGACGAAGCAACCGATGTTCCGGCAGCTGCTCTGTCATCTGCACCAGTCGAGTCCGTCAAACTCCTCGTCACCTCCGCAGATCGCGCAGAAGACATCCGCGAAGCGGTATTCTTCCGACTCGCAAGCGCAGGACTGCCGATTCTAGCGATGAAGCGAGAAAGCCTCAGCTTAGAGGATATCTTCCTCAAGCTGACGACGGACGAGCCAGCCGACACATCCAAAGAGGAGGGTGACACCGATGCGTAGAATCTGGGCCATTTGCTCCAAAGAGCTGCAAATGTATTTCTTCTCGCCAGTTGCGTATGTGGCGTTTGCCTTCTATGTGCTGTTGTCGAGCTTCTTCTTTTATATCAATTTCGTAGCGGGACAGCCGCCAATCGTGGATGCGCGCTCCATCGTGGGCAATACCACATTCATCTACCTGTTCATCATCCCACTACTAACGATGCGTCTTGTTGCGGATGAGTTTCGTCAGGGTACGGATGAGTTGCTCCTGACATCACCTGCGGGTATTAGCGAAATCGTGCTGGGTAAATATTTATCCGCGCTAATCGTGCAAGTCGGCCTAGTGGCGATCTCTCTCGTGTATCCGCTCATCATGTCTTCCTTCGGTACATTAGATATGCCTGTTACATGGTTGTCGTACCTGAGCATGTTCCTGCTTGGCTGTGCGATGATGGCGATCGGATTGTTCGCATCCAGTCTGTCGAATAACCAGATGGTCGCGGGGATCACCGGCTTCGTTATTCTGCTCTTGCTATGGTTATTAGATTGGGTCAGCAGCACGATGACGGGTAAATTAAAGGATTACGTAGGTCAATTCTCATTGACCAGTCATTTGAACAACCTGCAAAAAGGCGTCTTCCATGGCGGCGACATCCTCTTTTACATCACATTAACAGCCGTGTTCCTGGTTCTTTGTATACAAGTCCTTGAAAGAAAGCGTTGGAGGTGAGCGGAATGAATAAGTGGATACGGGGAACTAATGCGACGGTTCTATCAATCGCGGTTATCGGCATTTTCATTATTCTGACAATCTTCCTTCACTCGCTTAAGGGCTTCCAGGTCGATTTGACGAAAAATAAAAATTTCACGCTCTCAGAGCAAACAACCGCTGCACTCAAAAATCTTAATCAAGATATTCACGTCATCGCTTTCACGAACAGCGGAGATGGCAATGATTTTGTGACGCGCCAAGTCACGGATATGGTAGCTGAGTACAAAAAGCAAAGCAGTAAAATTACCTACGATGAGTACGATATGCTGAAGCAGCCTTCGATGGCGAAGCAGTATGGGGTGGACCAAGGCGGAACGATTATTTTTGAAATAGGAACCAAAAAGCAAAACATCAACTTCTATGAACTGTTCGTGGGGCAACAGGATGGTTCCTACACCTTCTCAGGTGAAGAGAAGTTTACACAAGCGATTCAAAGCCTGACATCCACAGAGAAACATACGGTCTACTTACTGTCAGGTCATCAAGAGTATCCGGCATCTGCTATGAGTATTTTTAAAAGCAGCCTGGCTGCTGCCAACTATGACGTGAAAGATCTGAATCTTTACGTGGAAGGCAAAATCCCGGATGATGCCCAAATGCTCATGCTCCTTGGACCGACCAACGATTTGAACGACAAAGAAGCAGAGCTCATTCAGACCTATTTGAAGGGTAAAGGTAAAATCTATATCGCACTGGGCTTCAACAAGGATATGACGACGAAGTGGAAAAACATTGATGCTATCATGAAAACCTACGGTGTTCAGGATCAGCACGCGATTGCGATTGAAACGAAACAAACGTCGTTGTATGACCCGTTAACAATCATTCCAGAGTACGGTTCACACGATATTACGAACAAATTATCCAGCAATAATCTGATTACCATGCTCTCCTTGGCCGTTAGCTTGAATGCGGATGATAGTGCACCGGATTACACGAAATCTCTGTTGTTGACGACAACGGACAAAGCATACGGTGAAACCGACATTAACCTGCTGGCACAGAACAAGACGAAGCAGGATGCGACAGATGTCAAAGGACCGCTTAACTTGGGTTACGCCATCTCGGACAAAGATAACAAGCCTAAGGCCGTTATTCTTGGTGGTTCTACATTCGTGCTAGATGAAGATATTCAGAATCAGGGTAATAAGGATTTTGCTCTGAACAGTATTGGCTGGCTGCAGGAGCAGAAGGATCAAATTACGATCCGACCGCGTCAAGGTGATGCGTATCAACAGGCGATGATTACGCCTAGCCAAGCGAATACGATTTTCCTCATTACCATCGTGTTCTTACCACTCTTGTTCCTTGTCATTGGCGGCTTAATCTGGTGGAGGAGGAGAAGAGGATGAAACGGTTTATTCCAACCATTCTGTTAGTCGTCATTTGCATCGGTGGTTTCTGGTACGCCTCAAGCAAAGACTTCTTCCAAGAGAAGAAAGATGAACCCAAGTCCCTTCTAACCCTGAAACAAGAAGATGTGCAGGCTGTCTCGGTTTCCTCAGAGGGCGGGTTGACAGCACTCAATCGTACGGCCAATGGTTGGGATATGCAAAAGCCGCAAGCGGCGCCAACGAATGCGAACCAAGTCGACGCTTGGCTCGATGCTTTAGGCCTGGTGACATCGACTAAGCTGGTGGAGGATCAAGCAACGAATTTAGTCGAATACGGCTTGGATAAGCCGGTTGGCACCTATGAAGTTACAATGAAGGACGGTTCCAAGAAAGGCTTGCTCGTAGGGACTGCACTTCCGATCGAAGGCTTCTCTTACGTGCAGGTGGAAGGCTCATCTGCTGTGTATCAAGTCAGTGATCAATCGTTGACATCGCTGAACAAAACGCCGGTCGACTTTGCCGACACAAGCCCGATTCATCAGGAGAACGACAAGGTGCAAAGTGTCAAGTTGACGTGGAAGGGCCAATCATGGACCCTTTCTAAGACAGACAAAGATAAAGTCGCTGCGGATGCAGGCTGGAAGCTTGGAGATAAAGAGATGAAAGGCACGGAAGCGAGTCCGCTGCTGGATCAGCTCATCTTCTTGCATGGCAGTGAACTTCCGCAAGCGGCAGCTCAGAAGCCGACAACCGGTGGAGAGCTTAAGTTGGAGATAGCTATGACGGTGGACGGGAAAGATGTTACCGACGTTTATGAAGGTAAATTGAGCGGAGAACAAGTTTGGCTAGCTAAACAGGGTGGGCAGTGGGCCTACGCATTGGCAGCCGAGGATATTCAAAGTTTAGCAGATGCTTATGCGGGCAAGACCGCTCAGCCTGCTTCCTAACGAGAAAACTGCTTCCTACAGGGATTTAAACTGTGGCGAAGCAGTTTTTTTGTTCATCCGACATAAAACGGCATTTTTTGGGAAAAATAAAAGAGAGGAAAGGAGGTCACATGCACATGTACAACACACAAGAGAATCAAGCTATTTCTGGTAAAGAACTTTCGTATCTAACGGATACATTCAAGAATGAAGAATTGTTAGCAAAGCTTTGTGTACAAGGCGCGGTGAACAGCCAAAGTCAGTCCTTGAAACAAGCCCTGTCTCACCTATCTCAAGAACGTTTGCAAAATATGAGTATCCTAATCAATGCCCTGCAACAACAATCCGGCATGACCCACTAATTCGAACCCACAAGGAGGTGCAAGACGCATGTATCAGCAAAATTCTCAACAACAGCACCAACAACAGCAAGTCGACCTAGAAGATTTAGATTTTGCCAACTTCGTTCTGTCTGAATTGAAGCGCAGTGCGCGTGAATACACAACGGCTGCCTTGGAAGCTGCTAATCCTGGCATTCGACAGACCTTTGAAACTTTATTGCAGAAAACATTAGATGACCAAGCGCTTGTTTTTCAAGAAATTCAGAGCCTTGGCGGTTATCAGATTCAACAGGCTGAGCAGCAGATGATTGAGCAAGAGCTTCAGAAGCAGAGTCAGACAGCATTACAAGTGCAATCCATCGTCCAGCAGCATGTTAGCAGAGCTGCTTCAACAAGCTTTGCCCAGCAAGATCGGAGTTCCGAATCAGCTACACAGTCGCAGCAACAGCATCAGCCGCAAATTCAAACTCAATCTCAATCACAGCAGCACCAATCGTACCAAACGCAGTCTCACCAATCCGAACAGTCATACCAACAAAGACAGCCATACAGTCAGCAACAAGGACAACCAAATCAAGGGCAGAATCAAGTTGCGGCACTGCACCAAGCACCAACGCCAACGGCAGCACCTGCACCTTCGTTCCAGCCAGTGAATTATGCTAACCAGTATCCGAATGCGGTGTACAACAATCAACAAGGTCGAGGCCAAGGATACACACCTAGTCAGTCTCAGCAACAGTCCTCTTCTTATAACCAAACTCCAACAAGGAGCTACCAAGATCAGAGTCATGATGCATCGAGCTATGGTCGTGGGCCTCAGGGATATGCAGCTTCTTCCAACCAAGCAAATGAGCATACTGGCATAACGGGGACAGGCAGAGGTGCGCAAGCCCGTATTGTTTCCCGTTCACAGCAGGGCGTAACATCGCCTGGTTCCGAAGGGAACTCCTACATGAATAGGTCACAAGAAGGTAATAAATATAACTTCTAAGCAAGTGTAATCACATGTTTAGATCGTTTCCAGACATTCAGACATCCTGGCCTCCATTGGCAGGGTGTCTTTTTGCTTCTTCCTCTAATTTGTCCCACTATTTTTCTAATTCAGGAATGAGTACGGCTTGGCACACATATATAAGGAACATAGGATGTCCAAACTTAGGGAAAAGGGAGCTTAAGCTGATGAAAAAAACATGGGTATATGGTGCGGCTACTTTAGTGGTATTGGGAGCATTAACGACAGCATGCGGTTCCAAAGATGAGGTCATCCCGTCCGTAGCAACAGGGACGAAGGATGCGGGTACTGCGACAACGGTCCAAGTGAAGACGGAGACAGGAACTGGAACAGGAACGAAAGCGGCAACGACAAGTGCAAAGCCTGCGATTGATGCCAGCTACAAGGTAGACGGGAAGAATGTCACGATTACGTACCAAACGTCCAATTTTAAATTATCGGAAGAAGACATGAATAAAGCCAATGTACTAGGAGAAGGACATCTCCACCTGTATGTGGATGGCAAGCAGAAGGCGATGATCGGGAAGACAGGCCCACTGACGCTCACGAATTTAACAACAGGCGCCCACGAAATTAAACTTGAGCTTCAGCAAAATGATCACAAAGAAATCAATGTGGAGAAAATTCTCAACATCGTCGTAAAATAACGAACATTTGTGCGTATTCGGGCGCAAATGTAGCTTCCACGAAGATCGGATACGTTCAGTTGCATATTCCTCCAAAAGACGGGCGATTAGCCCGTCTTTTGTCATTTGACACGTCCCTATGCGTAGCATAGACTGTTGATAGTATGGCAGAACTGCCGCCTAATCGGAGGGAAAGAGTTGATCGTCGATATACGCAAGTGGAAGCATGTTTTTAAGCTCGACCCGGATCGGGAGATCTCAGACGAGGCGCTGGATCGGCTCTGTTTATCCGGTACAGATGCAATTCTCGTAGGAGGATCTTCCGGAGTGACGTTCGATAACACGGTAGATCTTTTATCGCGAATCCGCCAATATGAGGTTCCTGTTGCCTTAGAGATTTCGAATCAGGAAGCAATTGTACCTGGGTTTGACCTTTTTCTAATACCCGTAGTGCTGAATGCAGATGATCCGAAATGGATCGTTGGGCAACATCATGAGGCGCTTAAGGAATACGGCGCATTATTGAATTGGGATGAGATCGTAGCCGAAGGCTACATTATATTGAATAAAGAAGCGACGGCAGCCCAGCTGACCTCAGCGCGTACCGACTTGGATGCGAAGGACGTAGCAGCTTATGCGCGTATGGCGGACAAGCTTTTTCACATGTCGATTGTGTATTTGGAATACAGCGGCACCTTCGGAGATATGGAGCTCGTCCGTCGGACGCGGCAGGTGCTCGAGAATGCCCGTTTATTGTATGGTGGCGGGATCGACTCCCTAGAGAAAGCGCAACTAGCAGCCGAAGCGGCAGATACAATTGTGGTCGGCAACATTATATATAGTGACTTGGAGCAGGCGCTCCAGACCGTGCATGCGAACTTTGATAGAAATGGAAGGTAACTCTAACGTGAATGAAACTGTCAATATTTTAGAAGCAGTCAAAAAGTTAAACCCCCAGCAGCGCAAAGCTGTAGAAGCCGTAGACGGTCCACTATTAATTATGGCTGGAGCGGGAAGCGGTAAGACGCGCGTGCTTACGCATCGAATCGCATACCTCATTGGTACGCGCAAAGCGGCACCGTGGAACATTCTAGCGCTAACCTTTACGAACAAAGCAGCACGTGAGATGCAAGATCGCGTTAGTAAACTGGTGGGTGGTAGTGGAAGTGATATTTGGGTCTCCACGTTTCACTCGATGTGTGTGCGTATGTTGCGCAAGGACATCAATCGGATCGGTTTTTCCTCGAACTTTACGATATTAGATTCAGGTGACCAACTGTCGGTTATCAAAACCTGCTGCAAAGAGCTCAATATTGATACGAAGAAACACGAACCCAAAACATTCCAAGCGGCCATCTCCACAGCCAAAAACGAACTTATCTCTCCTAAACAATTTGAAGACAAAATCGGTGACTACTTCGAAGGGCTGACCTCGAAAATTTATACCCTTTACCAGAAGAAGCTAAGAGCTAATAACTCCTTAGATTTCGATGATTTGATTATGGCGACGATTCATTTGTTCAAAGAAGTTCCAGAGGTGCTGGAGTTTTATCAAAACAAATTTCAATATATCCATGTCGATGAGTATCAGGATACGAACAGAGCGCAATATATGCTATGTCAAATGATCGCGTCCAAACATAAACGCATTTGCGTTGTGGGGGATAGTGACCAGTCCATCTACCGTTGGCGTGGAGCGGATATTAGCAATATCCTTAATTTTGAACAGGATTACCCTGATGCAACGGCTATTCTGTTGGAACAGAACTATCGTTCAACGTCGAATATTTTGCAAGCTGCGAATAAAGTTATTGCGAACAACACAGGTCGTAAGCCGAAAAACCTTTGGACGGATAAAGAGGGCGGCGTACCGATTAAGCTGTATCAAGCCGATACCGAGTATGAAGAGGGTTACTTCGTTACGAATGAAATCAATAAGAATAAATCGAACGGGAAGAGCTTCGGCCATCACGCAATCTTGTATCGTACGAACGCTCAGTCCCGGGTCATCGAGGAAATTCTAATTAAATCGGATATCGCCTACACCATCGTCGGCGGGGTCAAGTTCTATGATCGGAAAGAGATTAAGGATATTTTGGCCTACTTAAGATTGATCTCCAATCCGAACGATGATATTTCCTTGAATCGAATCGTAAACGTGCCGAAAAGGGGCGTTGGCGGTACGACGTTGGATAAAGTGGCGGAAATGGCTGGACGTAGAGGGATTTCTCTATTTGCCATGTTGGAGGAAGTTGATTCTCTAGAGATCAACACGAAGGCCAAGCACGCCCTCGCGGATTTCCGAGAAATGGTTGATAACCTCAATCGCATGGTGGATTACCTGTCCGTAACCGAGCTTACTGAGAAAATCCTTGAAATGTCTCAGTACCGTTTAGAAATGCAACGCGAGAACACCATCGAATCCAAGGCTCGTCTCGAAAATATTGAAGAGTTCCTGTCCGTGACCATGGACTTTGAGAAGCGCAATGAGGATAAATCGCTCATTTCCTTCCTTACCGACCTAGCGTTGATCGCGGATATCGATACACTAGATAAAGACAAGCCCGAAGAAGAGCAGGACGCTGTCGTCCTCATGACGATGCACAGCGCCAAAGGACTCGAGTTCCCGGTTGTATTCATCATCGGGATGGAAGAAGGCGTCTTCCCGCACAGCCGTGCGTTCGCCGACAACGAAGAGCTTGAAGAGGAGCGCCGTCTGGCCTATGTAGGCATTACGCGCGCCGAGCAAGAGCTGTTCCTCACGTGCGCGCGCATGCGCACGCTCTTCGGCCGTACCGCCGCGAACGCGCCGTCGCGATTCCTTCAGGAGATTCCGAAGGAACTCCTGGAGAGCGTCTCCGCTGGCGGATCCAGCGGCGGCTTCTCCCGAGGCGGCCGTTCCGGCGGCACCTCGTCCTGGGGCAGCGGCGGCAGCGCCGCTGCATCGAGCCGTGGTGGCAGCACCACCGGCTCGTCTACCTGGGGCACACCGTCCTCCTTCGGGGGACGGCCTAGCACTGGCATTGCCGCTGGCGCGACTGCTGCGCCAAGCCCTGCGGCCGCGCCGAGACCGGCCGCGTTCCGGGCTCCGCAGCCTGCCGCAGGCGGCGGGGTGACGGACTACAAAGCCAGCGACCGCGTGTCGCATGGCAAGTGGGGCGTCGGCACCGTCGTGTCCGTGAAGGGCTCGGGTGATGACACCGAGCTGCAGATTGCTTTCCCGGCGCCTGTTGGCTTGAAGCGCCTGCTCGCGAAGTTCGCTCCGATCACGAAAGTGTAGGAGCGCTCTGCCTTGCTCTGCTCTGCCCTGTCCTGCCCTGCCCTGTCTTACCCTTGTCACACCCATATTCCCATTGAGAGAGGAAGTCCGCCATGACCGATAAACTCGCGGCAATGAAAACCCTCATCCAAGAAATCAACAAGCATAACCATAATTACTATACGTTGGATCAACCTACGATTTCTGACGCAGAATGGGATGCTCTTTACGATAAATTGTCCACGCTGGAGCAGGAGACAGGGGTTACCCTGCCTGCTTCCCCTACCCATCGGGTAGGCGGGGATCTGCTTAAAGGCTTTGAACCGCACCGCCATCTAGCCCGTCTTTGGAGCTTGGATAAGGCTCAAAACGCTACCGATTTGGCAACGTGGCATACACGTGTACTTAAGCTGATTGCGGATTACAATAGCAAGAACCCTGATACGCCTCTGCCAGACCCGACTTACGTGGTCGAGCTGAAGTTTGATGGGCTAACGCTAAACCTTACGTATGATCAAGGTCAGCTGGTACAAGCCTCCACGCGAGGGAACGGTACCGTTGGCGAGGGCATATTGGCCCAAGTCAAAACGATCAAATCGATCCCGCTGGAGATTCCTTATGATCAAGGGACGATTGAAGTGCAAGGCGAGGGCGTCATGTTCCTGTCTGTCCTTGAAACTTACAATCAGACGGCCGCAGAGCCGCTCAAAAACGCTCGCAATGCCGCAGCAGGTGCCCTGCGTAATCAGAACCCTAAGTTAACCGCAGAGCGTAAACTGAACGCTTTCTTCTATAATGTGGGCTACTCGAGTGACCTTCAATTTGAAGATCATGCGGAGATGGTTCAGTTCTTGCGGGATAACCTGTTCAAAATCAGTAACCGCACGCGGTACTTCTCCACCATCGAAGAGGTAAGTAGCGAGCTCGAACGCATCGCTGAGGAGAGGTCCAGCTTTGACTTCCTCATTGATGGAAGCGTCGTGAAGCTGACGGATATGCGCACGCGAGAGGTATTCGGCTATACGGATAAATTCCCGCGTTGGGCGATTGCTTACAAGTTTGAAGCCGAAGAGGCGACGACCATCTTGCAAAGTGTATCTTGGGAAGTTGGGCGCACGGGTAAAATCACACCACTAGCCCGAGTTGAGGCTGTTGACCTCGCAGGCGTGACGGTGCAGAACTGTACGCTCAACAACGTTGGCGACATTGAGCGCAAAAACCTCAAACATGCCCTCGGCAGCCTCGTCTACATTCGCCGTTCGAATGACGTCATTCCAGAGATTCTCGGTAAGGTCACCGAGGAGAATGACGGCGAGGAGATCGTCGCTCCGACGCATTGCCCGTCCTGCGGCAGTGAGCTGGAGATGCGCGGTGCGCACCTCTTCTGTCTCAACCGACTCGGTTGCAGTCCGCAGCTCGTGGGCCGGATGGCGCATTTTGCTTCGCGCGATGCGATGGATATTGAATTTTTCAGCGAGATGACCGCTTCACAGCTGCATCAAGAGCTGGATGTCCGTGATCCTGCGGATCTGTACACCTTGCAATTCGACGATCTCGTAAAGCTCGATCGCTTTGGTGAGAAGAAGGCGCGTAACCTTCTCGGCGCCCTCGATAAGAGCAAGTCCCGCGATCTCGCGTCTTTCCTGTATGCACTGGGCATCCCGAACTCGGGCAAAACCACTACGAAAGTGCTGGCCGATCACTATCGCAGCCTTTCGCGCATCATGGAAGCAACGACAGAGGAGCTTATCTCGCTTCCAGACGTGGGTGGTATCGTAGCGGAGAGCATTCACTCGTTCTTCCGTGACCCTGTGATGGTATCCAGCATTGAGCGGATGTTAGCCGCAGGTGTGAGCCCCGTTGCAGAGGAAGCCCCGGTCATCGTGGCCAGCGAAGATAACCCGTTCTTCGGCAAAACAATCGTCCTCACAGGAACACTTTCCTCGATGGGACGGGACGAGTGTGCGAAGAAGCTCGAAGCTAGAGGTGCTAAGATCACTGGCAGTGTCTCCAAAAAGACCGACATCGTGATCGCAGGCGAGAGCGCAGGAAGTAAGCTAACGAAAGCGCAAGAGCTGGGTATCCGAATCATTGAAGATGAGCAGGAGCTACTGCAACTGTTAGGCGAAGCTTAATCTATATAGAAGAGAGGTGACAGCGCCATGCCTATAACGACCTTACATATTGTCAACGGAGACGCATTCGGCGATAAGCTGCGAGCATCCGGTATCCATGGTGAGATTTTGGTGTGGCGCGAGTCACTTTATGAGGGACCTATTGGCATGCAGATGTCTGATAGTGCCCTTATCTCTATGAGAGCAACTTATATGAATGACCGTTACGGCATTCCCGAGGACACTTTCAAGTCTCAGACCATACAGCAGGAAGCGAAGCTAGATACCTTAACGGATGAAGTGGATGAGGTTGTCCTATGGTTTGAACATGATTTATATGATCAATTGATGCTGTGTTATCTGCTTTCAAGAATCGATGACTCACCTGGCCGTTCCTTTGAACTGTCGTTGATCTGCATTGACAGATTCCCTAGCGTAGACCCTTTCTATGGTTTGGGGCAATTAACCGTAGATCAAATTCTACAGCTGCATGGCACTTGGTTGCCTGTGAGCGATGACCAGCAATCCCTTGCCAGCAAGGTCTGGACAGCCTATTCGGCTTCCGAGCCTTTGCCTATGGAGGCTTTATTAGAAGAAGATCTCTCAGCACTCCCTTTTCTTAAAAAGGCCCTAGAGACCCATACAGCCCGTTTTCCTTCTATGCAAAATGGTTTGACTGCCATTCAGCAGCTGACGCTTGAGCTGTTAGTGGATGACGAGGTGTCCGTCTTGTCCTTATTTCAAAACATATCTGAGCAAGCCGTCCGCTATGGCTTAGGTGATTTGCAATTCTATGGCATCCTGAATGGGCTTTGGCATTGCGAGCATCCCCTTATCCAAGTCCTTGGTGGTGATAGGCTGCCAAAGTACAATGAAGCATGGCCGCCGCATTTTGAAAATTACAGAGTAAAGATGACAGATATGGGTAAACTTATTCTTACGTGTAAACAGGATCATATCTTTCTGAACGGGATCGATGAATGGATCGGTGGCGTTCATTTGCTTGGCATGAAGGATGTTTGGCGCCGAAATGCAGTAACTACAGGCTTTACCAAGCTGTAAGATAATGTATTTAAAAAGATACTTGCATTTCATTTTGAAACCTGATAATATATGTTCTTGTCACCGCAAGAGCGACACATTAACGCTTTAAACGGTAACGCAATAAAGCTCTTTGAAAACTGAACAAATGAATGAAGCATATCAGCAAATTCAGTCACGTAAGTGACTACAATTGAGATTGCAAAATCTCGCTAGCAAGTCAATGAGCATTTCAGCTTTTCTA
>NZ_WHNY01000064.1 GCF_013141695.1 Paenibacillus plantarum | reverse complement strand
CAGTTCTTGAAGGTTACACCCTTCAGGAACTGCCTTCTTTGTTTGTCTAGCTCATCTGTTATACGATTCGTTTCCGCAGTGTTCCCGAGATATAGTCAATGATCGAGACAGTGACAATAATCCCAATCAAGATAATACCTACACGCGGCCACTGCCTTGCATTCAATGCGAAGATCAGCGGTGTTCCGATCCCTCCAGCACCAATGACGCCAAGTAAGGTCGCGGAACGAACATTAATTTCAAAACGGTACAACGTATACGAAATGAAATCCGGTATGACCTGTGGAATGACGGCGAAAGACATCCGCTGCCAGAAATTCGCTCCAACGGCCGTCATGGCCTCTGTAGGCCCCATATCCATGTTCTCAATGGCCTCCGCATACAATTTGCCCAACATCCCGACAGAATGCAAGCCAAGGGCCATTACGCCCGCGTAGGCATTCGGTCCAACTGCTTTGATAAAGATCAAAGCCATAATGATTTCTGGAATCGTCCGAACGATGCTTAGGAATAGCTTTCCTGTACCAGAAACAGCACGGTACTTGCTCATATTCGCCGCTGCCCAGAAAGCAAAAGGAAGACAAACGATCGCAGATACGAAGTTTCCTAAATAGGAAATTGATAAGGTTTCAAGCAAGGAACGAAGTAAATCTTCACCTTCAGGGATATAGACATAGGCCCAGTCTGGATGGAATAATCCACTGATCATCGCCTTAGTAAGAATCCAAGTCGTTGGTTGGAAGCCTGTTAACTCCAAGCCTGTTAGCGCCCAAATAAGAAGGCCGATCACAGCCACGACGCCAATAATTTTATACGTGTTAGCTTTTGTCTCCGATAACGGCTTAGCACTGCCTTTTAACAGATACGTGCGGAATCGTGTGCTCACCAAATCAATGATGACGACGATCAGCAACGTATAAATAACAATGGCACAAGACTGATCATAACGGAACAGATCAAGTGTGTTTTTGAGCAATAAACCGATACCGCCCGCGCCAACCAAACCGAGGATTGCGGAAGCACGGATACTCACTTCAAATGTGTACAGGAAATGCGCCAGATACGTAGGAGCAACTTGTGGCAGAACCCCGAAACGGATCAGTTTCAACTTATTAGCTCCGACTGCCGTCATCGCTTCAAGCGGACCCGGGTCGATGGCTTCCGTTGATTCATAAGAAAGCTTTGAAATAATACCAAAGGTAAAGAAAATTAGAGCTAACGTACCTGCTGTTGGCCCGAAGCCTACTAATACGGCAAATAAGGCTGCATAGAGCAAATCAGGAATGGTACGAACAAAATTCATAATAAATCGAGCAGGATAGGACAACCATGGCGACGATGTTACGTTACGAGCAGCCAATAACGCCATTGGGAATGCAAATAGTGCTCCGACAATCGTGCCCAGGATGGACATTTGGATGGTTTGAGCCATCGGCTTCCAAATATCAGTGAAGAATAGCCAATCCGGCGGAAACATTTCTGCGATGAATTTCATGATCTCCGGCGTACCTGTAGCTAATCTTGTCAGCGTCGCATCTGTCTGATAGATGCTGCCGATCAAGAACAGCACCATGATCGCGATGATCATATAAAACTTAGTGCGCGGAGGCTTTTTGACGGTTGCTACACTCATCCCTCCTGCACCCCCAGCAGCTCATCTTTCTTGATGGCGCGGCCGTAGATCTCGGAGAACACATCATCCGTCGCATCAGCCACAGGTCCATCGTACACGACCTTCCCTGCACGAAGTCCGATAATGCGTGTCGCGTACTCGCGAGCCAAATCGATAAAGTGAAGGTTGACGACGGTTGTAATGCCTAGGTCTTTGTTAATCCGTTTCAGGTCATCCATAACTTGACGGGTCGTGAGCGGATCCAATGACGCAACAGGCTCGTCCGCCAAGATGATCTTCGCTTCCTGTGCTAGCGCTCTAGCAATCGAAACACGCTGCTGTTGACCACCGGACAATTCATCGGCGCGCGAATACGCTTTTTCACGGATGTTAACCCGCTCCAGTGCTTTGAGCGAAAGCTCAAGGTCTGCTTTAGGGAACAATCCAAACATCGTGCGAAGTGTGGAATGATAGCCAACGCGGCCGGAAAGGACGTTACGGATAACCGTGGATCTTTTGACTAAATTAAAGGTTTGGAAAATCATCCCGATGTCTCTACGCATCCGACGCAACTGTGCGCCATTCGCTTTGGTAATGGATTTCCCATCGATTAGAATCTCACCGCTAGTCGTCTCATGGAGACGATTAATTGAACGTAGCAGTGTGGATTTACCAGCGCCTGATAAACCTACGATTACAACGAACTCCCCTGGGTGTATGGTAAGGTTAATGTCATTTAGGCCAACAGTACCATTTGGATATACTTTTGAAAGATGTTTAAACTCAATCATGATTCGTCCTACTTTCTTTTACACAATTTCGAGTGCTAGACAGACTACTTTCAACGAATAATTGAAAAATCCTTTTTTCTATCATTACCTTTAGAAAAAATTCATATTCCATTGTTCACCATGCACAAAAAATGAGCCCCACGCGTCTACGTAGAGGCCCCATGCCTTTTATGGATTGTACTTTGCGCCCCAGCGCTCCTCAATCTTCATGCCTCTCCAGACGGCAATCGAAACGATCCACGCGATGACGAACATCCCAACCAGAATAAAGCCTAACGTACCGAAATCAATCTCTTGCAGCCACGTCCAGAATGTACCTTCCATACTGAATTCCTCAGAAAGTACCTGTCCGAGCTCGATCACACCAATAATTAATGCGGCTACAACCGCAAGTGCGGTAACGGTTAAATTGTAATATAACTTGCGCACCGGCGTATGAAAAGCCCATTTGTACGCTTTCGTCATAAACATACCGTCTGCTGTATCGAATAGGCTCATCCCAGCTGCGAACAAGAGCGGCAGCGATATGACACCAATGAACGGGATTGCATCCTTCGCCGCGTGTGCGGATATGGCCAGTAAGGCGATTTCACTTGCCGTATCAAAGCCTAAACCGAAAAGGAAGCCTAACGGATACACATGCCAGCTCTTGGTGATAAACGAGAATAGCGGTTTAATGAGACGTGTAATGAACCCACGCGATTCTAACAGCTCTTCAAACTCGTCGTTATCGTGATTGCCGCCGCGAAACTTCAGAAACATTTTATAGAGACTAATAAGGATTAACAGGTTGATGATACCGATGATGACAAGGAATAGCCCCGACACGGAAGCGCCGATCACGCCGCCAAAACGCTGCATCCATGGAAGTTCACGAGCTGCCCATTGCACAGAAAACGCCGTTACAATCGCCATAACGAACACGACGGACGAATGCCCTAAAGAAAAGTAAAAACCGACGCCTAGTGGGTTTTTCTTCTGTTGCACTAGCTTCCGTACCGTATTGTCGATGGCTGCAATATGATCAACATCGAACGCATGACGCATCCCTAACGTGTAAGCAAGAAGTCCGATCCCCCAGAAAGCGGGAGATGTTTTGGCCACGGTATATAAACCGATCAGCCCCAATACGTGTAGGAGGATGATAAAGCCAACGTATCCGGCCCAGCTTTTCCTATCCACCAGCAAAGATTTCCACATGGTAAATTAACCCCACCTTCCCCATCCGTGTTACGATTTACTAATAATGTAGCACAAGCGTGCGGGAATTGAGAAGTACCGCATCTATTTTTTGTGAAGAATTCTAAATGAGATCTGATATAATAGAAACCGTTCCAATTCTACAGCCATCTTACTTAGGAAACATATCCCTGCTTTTATTTCAAAAAGGAGCTGATCCCCTGCATGTCTATGCGTAAATACAAGCTTTTTACAGTGCTGGTGCCCGTCTTAATTATCGGAGGCTTTGAATATATTCGTCATGAATTTTTACTGCGCTATTTGACGATGGAAGCCGGCAATTTCACGATTACAGTCATTACGTTGCTCCTCTCGTATCTCTTCGCTTCCTGGATGTTTACCAGCATGGAACGCAGCAATGAGAAAATCCTGACCAGTGAAGCCCGCAGAGCGGTCTTCGAGGAACGAGAACGTCTGGCTCGAGAGCTGCATGACGATTTGGCGCAAACTCTCTTCTTCTTGAACGTGAAGCTGCGTCAAGGCGACATCGAAGAAGCGAAAGCTGCTGTTTCCGAGATCGACAATTCACTTCGTCAGGCTATTTTCAATCTGAGAACGCCGCCGGAAGAAGGTACTTCCTTCGGGCAACGCATTCATACCTACTTAGACAACTGGCGGTTAGTCACAGGTATTGAACTTCATGAGACCGTGAAAATTACCGAAAACAGCTTCACACCTAATGAGGAAATCCTCCTTTTCGGCATTATGCAGGAAGCTTTCACCAACATCCGCAAGCATTCGATGGCCACAGATGCTACCTTCCATTTGGAAGATGACAACAATCACTGGCGAATGCATATCACGGACAATGGGTGCGGACTACAGCCCGATCCGAAAGCTAATGCTAAGAGCACGACTTACGGCATCGATCTCATGCAAAAACGGGCTTCCGAGCTCGGGGCTACACTTGAGCTTCGGAGTGAGAAAGACGCTGGCACGGAACTGATCGTACAAGCCGAAAGAAAGGTGAACAGTTGATGACGGAACAAATGCCCTTTCGCGTTCTTATTGTTGATGATCATCCCTTAGCACGCAAAGCGATACGAAGCATGCTGGAACCATGTGCAGATTTCTTCATCGTTGGCGAAGCTAGCAGCGGCGAAGAGGCGATTCGCCTTTGTGGCGAGTTAACTCCTGAAGTTGTATTAATGGATATCCACATGTCACCCATGGACGGATTACAGGCTACACGGCATATTAAACAAGCCTTTGGCGGGATACGCATCGTTATGCTCACCGTGTCTGATGATGTTGCTGATCTCTTCACGGCTTTGCAATTCGGCGCACAAGGGTATTTGCTCAAAAACATGGATCCCGATGAATGGCTTAACTATTTGCGCGCATTGCTCGACGATAATTCAGAGGTGGCGCGCGGGATGGCGGACAAGCTATTCGGACGTTTCCGTTCACCGGTCGGCGCACACACGGAAGGCCCGAGCCCTCACATGCTTACATCGCGTGAACAAGAAATTACCGCCTATGTCGCACAAGGGGATAACAATCGGGTCATTGCCGAGAAGCTGCTCATCTCCGAGCATACGGTGAAAAATCACATGAAAAATATTCTCGTGAAGCTATCCCTAGAGAATCGTGTGCAGCTTACTGCGTTTGCCATTAAGCATGGATTGACGCGGAAATGAAATAAACCAGTTAACATTCGACTTTGCGGATGCTAACTGGTTTTTACTGCTGTATCCAATCGTCACGCGTGAGGGCTAGCGCTCTACATAACTTTACTTTTACTTTTACTTTTACTTCTACGTCTACTCCTACTTCTACTCCTACTTCTACTTCTGCCGCCAAACCTTCCTCCACCCGTCACAAACAAATTAAATGGATTTTATGTTGTTATTTTTGTTGATTCTCGCTATTTGCGAGCAATAGATGGATTTCCTACAGTTAATTTCTTTTAAAATCCACCAAACTACTAATTCCACTCACATTAGATGGACTTTTTCCATCTATTCACTAAATCTCACGAAAATCAGCGGAATTAACTGTATATTTTACATTAATTTGAAAATCCTGTTACTCAACTGGCCGCACTACTTCTACTCCTACTACTCGCAACCAGCATGTCACACATCATCACGCCCTTATCTAAAAATAGAGACAACTTGTGACGTGAAACACATAAATGCTACGATTTGGACAAAACTAGTCGAAAAAATAGCCCAGTCGAGTCATACTCTAATGCTTGTCGATCAGGTAACATGGACAACATGATAAGAGTTGAGATTGAAAGGGGAAATAAATACCATGTTTAAAAAGTTCATGTTAACCGTAAGTTCGATGATGATCGCGTCCATGCTTCTCGTAGGGATCGCAAGTGCTCACGTCACTGTATATCCGAAAGAAGCTACGCAGGGCAGCTATGAAGTTTTCACCGTACGTGTACCATCTGAGAAGGACAGTCCGACAATGAAAGTCGAGGTCAAATTCCCAATTGATTCCGTAGCTGTTTCTCGTTTTGAACCTAAAGCAGGTTGGAAGTACGACATCGCCAAGGATGCTGCTGGCAAAATAACTGGCGTTACTTGGACTGCAACGAGTGATGGTCTAGGAGCAACTGAATTCGGTGATTTCAGCATGCAAGGTAAAGTGGCCGATAACGCTACCCAAATCATCTGGAAAGCCTACCAAACTTACAAAGACGGCTCTGTCGTGGAATGGGTTGGGGCGAATGGCTCCGACAAACCCGCATCTGTCACTACCGTTAAAGCGAAAGCTGCCGCTGGTGCGACAACGGATAGTCACGGGAATGTAACGGCTGGCACAGCTTCTGCTGGAGATAGTTCGGAATCCAACACATCGCTGTACCTGTCGATTGCTGCTGTGGTGCTTGGCGCGTTAGCGTTGATCGTATCGTTGGTAAGAAAACGTAAGTAGTAACGGTTTCATTGGTTTCAAAGGGCTGTTCACAAGGTATTCCTTGTGGGCAGTCCTTTTTTTGCACCGTGATACAACCAGATAAAGACGTCCATCGGATGATACATCCGATAGACGTCTTTGCAACTGCATGTGTGATGTAGTTTATAAGCTAAATTGCCTGTAAAAAGTACATCTATTTCGACTCGGTTTCATCATGTGAACTCATCTCATTGTCCAACAGCCCCAGATGACTAGGTCTGAGAAGCTCATCTCTCGTAAATCCCGAAATAGTACTCATACGGATTCTTCTCATTGCGCTCACCTTGTTCAGATGAAACTAGGGTCCAATTGGACAAGTCCAGGTCCGACATAAACGTATCCGCTTCGAACTCATCCTCGATGTAAGTGATGTACATCCGATTCACATGGGAGGCAAATAGCTTGAAGATCTCTGCTCCGCCGATGACGAACAGCTCCTGATCACGGAATGCATCAATCGCTTCGTCTACTGAGTGAATAACTTCACAGCCCTCGGCCTGATACGCGGTATTCTGCGTGAGAATGACGTTGCGTCTTCCGGGAAGCGGCTTGCCGATGGACTCGTACGTTTTGCGTCCCATCAGGATGGGGTGACCCATCGTCACGTTTTTGAAAAATTTCAAATCGCCTGGCAGATGCCAAGGCAGCTTATTATTAACGCCAATGGCGCGGTTACGATCCATGGCAAAAATAAATGAAATACTCATACGGCGAATACTCCTTTCGTTACAATAACTTCCTTATATCGCAATCGGAGCCTTAATGCCCGGCAGCGGTGTGTAGTTAAGAAATTCAAAATCATCGAATTGGTAGTCGAAAATGGAAGCTGGCTTCCTTTTGATATGAAGCGTTGGCAGCTCTTGCGGCTCTCTCGTTAACTGTTTATTCACTTGTTCAACATGATTCTGATAAATGTGTACATCGCCGCCGTTCCAGATCAGATCCCCCACTTCGAGATCACACTGCTGAGCAATCATATGTGTTAACAGGGCATACGATGCCAGATTAAAAGGCAGACCCAAGAACGTGTCCACGGATCTCATTTGGAACATACACGATAACCGACCATTCGCTACATAAAATTGAAACGCATAGTGGCACGGCGGCAGCGCCATATGATCCACTTCTGCAGGGTTCCAAGCGCTGACCAAGTGTCTGCGAGAATCTGGATTCGTCTTGATTTGGTGAATCAGCTTCTCGATTTGATCGATAACTTGCCCATTTGGCGCAAGCCATGTACGCCACTGTGCACCGTATACGCGGCCAAGATTTCCATCTTCGTCAGCCCATTCGTCCCAGATCGTAACACCATTATCGCGCAAATATTGGACATTCGTGCTGCCGCTTATGAACCACAGCAACTCATGAACAATGGACTTGATGTGCAGCTTCTTCGTTGTTAAAAGAGGAAAACCTTCGCTCAGGTTAATTCGCATCTGACGCCCAAAAACAGAAATCGTTCCTGTTCCCGTGCGATCTCCTTTTTCTACACCTTGATCTAAGACATCCTTAAGCAGTTCTAAATAAGCTTTCATAATTTAACTATTCACCTCATAGATTAGCTTCTCATCATAATTTATTTATCTATTATAAACATTATCCTTGGCAATGAACATCATTATTGAACATCCCATTCGACAATTTTTCTCAAATTCCACCCGTATACAAGAAAACCAGATTTGTTCATAATTAAATATGGATTACCATCTATTTCCAAGGAGTGATATCGTGTCCAAAAGGATCTTATTTTTAACTGGTGATGCTGTTGAAGTATTGGAAGTGTACTATCCCTACTACCGTGTACTCGAAGAGGGATACGAGGCCGTTATCGCATCTCCAACGAAGAAAGTACTTCGTACCGTCGTTCACGATTTTGTTGAAGATTGGGAAACGTATACCGAGAAACCAGGACATCTTCTCCCCTCCCACGTTGCTTTCGCCGATGTTGATCCTAGTCAGTTCGATGGACTCATCATTCCTGGCGGCAGAGCTCCCGAAT
Organism: Paenibacillus plantarum; assembly: GCF_013141695.1. Lineage (GTDB taxonomy): Bacteria > Bacillota > Bacilli > Paenibacillales > NBRC-103111 > Paenibacillus_E > Paenibacillus_E plantarum. The sequence continues at coordinate 136,647 of NZ_WHNY01000064.1, read as the reverse complement.
ATATTCGTTCGAGTGAAGATGTTCCACGCATCCTTCGTCATTTCCTTGAAGCGGATAAGCCTATCGGTGCCATCTGCCATGGTGCGCAAGTTTTCGCCGCTCTGAAAGACCGCTCCCTCTTCGAGGGTCGCACATTGACGGCGTATAACGCATGTCGCTTAGATGTAGAAGCGCTTGGGGCGACTTATACAACAAATACGCTGCATGTCGATGGGAAGCTCGTCAGCGGTCATGCTTGGCCGGATTTACCAGGATTCATGCGGGAATTCTTGAAATTATTGGCCTAATCGAACTACATAGATGACATAAAGAAACGGGGCTGTCTCGTAAGTAGTTTACACTACTTGTGGAACAGTCCCGTTTTGTCAAAACTTCTCTTACTCCGCCACCATCCGATTGGTCAGTGCTCCCAGTTTCTCAATCTCAATCGTCACGATATCCCCATCTTTCAAATATACCTGCCTGTCTGGTGGATACCCTAAAACAACCCCCTCAGGTGTCCCTGTCAAAATAATATCTCCCGGCATTAACGTCATATGCTGTGAAATATAGCTGACGATTTCATCGCAATGGAAGATCATATCCGATGTATTCGAATGCTGCCTTACCTCTCCATTTACAACCGTTTTAATCTCAAGATCGTTCGGGTTGCCAATTTCATCAGCTGTCACAATATAGGGACCGATAGGCGCAAATTGATCACACGATTTCCCCAATAGCCATTGCTGCGTCCTTACCTGTAAATCGCGGGCAGACAAATCATTCGCATTACAGTACCCAAAGACGTGAGAAAGTGCTTGTTCCTTCGAAATATATTTCGCTGTTTTACCAATGACAATGGCTAATTCCGCTTCATAATCCACTTTCTCCGAAACCTTAGGTAACGAAATGTCCTCCCCATGACTCGCTAAGGCGTTATTGAACTTGTTGAACAGAATAGGAAATTGCGGGATTTGTGCATTCGTTTCCTCCGCATGTCTGCGATAATTAAGTCCCACGCATATGATTTTATTCGGATGCGTGACGCATGGTCCAAGGGTTAATGTAGATTCATCCAATAGATAAGCGGTTTGATCTGCATCCGAAACAAGGACCCATTCTATAAATGAAAGCAGATGGTTCAAAGCCTCAGCACCGCCATAAATAACCTCAAGGATGGTTGTCGGAATTGCTTTCTCTTCCGTAACTGCGGAGAGTGCCGCCACAACATCGACCACACCTTGCTCTATTTTGACACCTAATCGGTAGTCACCTTTATGAAGAAACGAAAGGAATTTCATGTGTCGTATCCTCCTATCTTTAGATTAATTAAACAAGTTCCTTCAACACGGACTCGATAATCGTAAGTGTGGTGTCGACGTCCTGATCGGTATGAGAATAACTAATATGATTGCGTTTAATATTCATCGGCATTTTGAAGATACCTTTTTCGATCAGCTTTTTGCGATAGTCAACATACAGCTCCGCATCATTTTGCTGCAAATCCGAGTAATTCTTCGGCTCGCTCTTCATGAAATACGTCGTCCATACAGAACCGAAGCCTGCCACATACGCCTCGATGCCAAGTCGTTCATGAATGCCCCGAATACCGGAACGCATCTTCTCTCCCAAACGGAAAATATGCTCATGTACCGGTTCGTTCTCCATCAGTTCAAGTGTGGCAATCGATGCGGCCGTGCCTACGGCATGCCCGTTATACGTGCCTGCAAACCACACGTCCCCACCTGGGTACGTATTAAAACGCTGCATATATTCACGCTTACCCGCTACAGCGGCGATTGGGTAGCCATTCGCCATCGCTTTACCCATCGTTGTCAAATCGGGGGTAACACCAGCAACCTTCTGATAACCACCAATATCATGGCGGAAACCTGTAATCACTTCATCAAAGATAAGGAGTGCACCATGTGCACTGCAAAGCTCACGAAGCCCTTCCAAGAAGCCAGGCTGCGGCATCACGCAACCGATATTATGGGGAATCGGCTCGACAATCAACGATGCGATTTGCCCTTTATTCTCACGGAAAGTCCTCTCCACATCATCCAGATCATTGAATGTACAGACCAAGGTATTATCGATCGCTTCATCTAACATGCCAGCAGAGCCCGGATCCCTTTTGCCAATCATATCCCAGGAACTAAGCATGTTACGGGCGACATAATCGTGCCAGCCGTGATAGCAGCCTTGAAATTTGATCAGCTTGTTGCGTCCTGTAATCGCACGAGTTAAGCGAATTGCATGATAGGTGGCCTCAGATCCTGAATTACAAAAAAGCACCTGCTCCGACGATGGGACGTGCGTACAAATTTTGCGAGCCAATTCCACTTCTAGATCCGTACAGCCAACGCCGTACAAATCCGTTCGCTCAATAGCTTCAATCACTTTACGATTGACGTAGGGATGGCTGTGCCCCAAAATAATCGGGCCGAATGCTCCTTGATAATCGATGTACTTTTTGCCATCTGCATCATAAATATAAGCGCCCTCACCTTTCGTAAACACCTTCATAGGATTCACGTTACGAATGGACGTATGTACCCCGCCTGGCGAGTATAGTTTCGATTGTTCATACAGTTCTGCATTGTTTGACATATCTCTTACCTCCTGAAAAATGATTTATTTGTGGGACGCGGTTAGGCCGAGTATCTCTGGCGTGTTGCGGTGAATGATGTCTTCGATGATCTGCTCTGGAATGTGCGGCATCTTCGTGCCTTCCACCAAGTGATTAATATTCCGAAATGAATCAATAGTTTGTTGTGTGCTGAAGAAAGGATAATCGGAACCGAATAAAATCTTATGTGTGACCCCATACTCCATGGCTGAAACGAGTGCGTTATAGAATTGCCATGGTCGTGAACCTAATGCTGATAAATCCATATACATATTGGCATTTTTGCGAACTACGGCAATACATTCATCCACCCAAGGGTGGCCCATATGAGCTATAACCATTTTCAAATTAGGAAATGCACGGGCTATTGGATCTAATGCTGCTGGCCTGGACGCATCGAGGTATCCTTCGGGTACAAAAGACGTGCCTTGATGCCACATAATTGGCAATCCCAATTCATCCGCTTTGGCATACAACTCAAAATGACGTTGTTCACCAGGATAAAAATTCTGGTAGATCGGACCTAGCTTAAGCCCGCTAAGGCCATATTCCTTGATAGCCTCTTCTAGCAGCCGAGCCGCAGCTGGCCTGTTTGGGTCGATGCTCGCAAAGCCGAATAATCGTCCACGATGCTTAGCTACATACTCAGCAACAACCTGATTAGGTACTTGGATGCCGGTAGCAGGAGCGTCGAAAGCAAGTACGATAGCCCCATCAAAAGAACGAATATTTTCTTCGTGCATCTCCGGAGTGGCAAGGATATCCATATGCTCACCCCAACTGCGTTTTACCGCAGCTAGGAAGGGTCCATCAGTTTGACCGGGAAGAAATAAATGCGTATGACAATCAAAAATCATCTTCTGCACCGCCTTTTAGCTAAAATATAGTTTTCCAACATGCGTTAATTGGCGTCTTAATAGCATTTTTATGGCATCGGAAAGAGACCGTACTCCATCCGGCAGTTGCCCCATAGAGTCGATCTGTTTCATAGCTTTATTTCAAAGGAGATCAATTAGTGTTTATTGGCCTCATCCATACGGGAATCCTTACGTGACTGCAGGGAAGGGTGTGACTCGTCTTCCTCCATGAAGCCTTTGGTTCCTTTCTTAAACTCCCTCAAAGTCTTGCCAAACGCACGACCTAATTCAGGCAGTTTCTTGGGACCGAACAATACCAGTGCAGTTATAATTAGTAACATAATAGTTGAAGCACTAAAATGCGGCACATAACTCACTCCTTCTGGTTTGACAACTTTTGACCTACAAAGATCGTAATTGGAAGCTGTTCTCACACAGAACTAACGGTAAGACGCTCTTCGATATGAGAACACAATACCTCTTCTGTTTCCAAGCCCGCCCAATACATTTTGAGTTCTTGGTTGATTTCTGATAACTCTCTTGAACTTATAGCTAAATCCGTGAAATATCGGAACCCAGGTATCGTCTCGCGAAATAGTGAGAATCTGGACGGCAGATAACGTTTCTCTTCCCCTACCCACTCTGCGGCAGATTTTCTGGCGGGAAGACTGTATGTGTGCTGGCGAACGAAAAGTTGGGCCTTATAGCTAGTTAAATATTCCACTAATTTGACCGCCGCATCCTTCACTTGTGACTTCCGATTAACAGCAAGTCCCGTGTTAAGCAGCATCGTCATCGGTGTACCAAAATGCGGTACAGGTGCAATGTCAAAGGACAGCCTCTCACCGAGTAAATAATTCAAGTAGAAGTAGCTGGTCATGATGATCGACGCTTTGCCTTTGGCCAGGAGCAGCTCTGATTCACCAGTTGTAATCCCTTCTGATAACGAAGGAATACTGTGCTTCATCTCGCCACAATAGCGAAGTGCATCCATCATAGCTGTACCAGCAAGCTTAAGTCTGCCATCTTCATGGCGCTCGAACTTCCCGCCTGTTTGCAACAGAAGCAGCGGCCAACGATTGGGTGAATACAAATCACAGTGAAAACCGAGGCGTTCATTCGGAATCGCCAGCTTTGACGAATACGTGATCAAATCCTTCCACTGCCAGCTGCTATCTGGCTCCGGCAAGTTCGCCTCATGGAAATGTTCGCGGTTATAGCACAGAATTAGCGGTGAATAGATAAAAGGTTGCACGAGCTGACGACCATCGGCCACAAAGGCATCTGATAGAAATGAATACAGCTCTGGATTCCGTTCCGTCGGCTCCAGCATCCCTTCTTCACCTGTTTCCACACATTCCTGAAAATCCTTAAAGTTCATCATGACCACGTCGAGAAGACCGCTGGACAAGTACTCGCTGATATAACTGTAATTATTGCTAGAAGTAGGCACCGCTTGTACGCGGATATGTGGGTTTTCCTTTTGAAAGCTGGATAGCAGTCTATGAATATCCGCTTCATCCGTAACGGAACTATGGAAGCCAAGCTTCACTGTGACGAAAGCGCCTTCAGGTGCACCGACAACTTTGGTTCCAACACGAGGAATTTTCTCAATAAGTCCCTCTGCAACAAGTACGTCCAGCCCTTTTCGTACCGATTGATTGCTTAAATTGTATTCCGCGGCGAACGTTTTCTCAGAAGGCAAATATTCCCCTACCGGCCGCTTTCCTGTCAAAATATCTTCTCTCAATGCGTTGACGAGTTCGCTTAGGCGCGTGCGAGAGGAGCTGCGAGTTGTCCGTTTTTCCATCTATAAACCTCATTTCCATCCGATACACTGACAAGATCAGGAGACATGGGCACTTCCTGTATCCGCATTGTTATTAGTATTATAGCAACGACCCACCGTCACATGTCAATGTACATAAGGTTTCACACCATAACGTTACCGGATATGCGATGAAACCCTTCAATCTACTAATTCTGCCTGTTAAACTTATGCCTACTATCAAAAAATCGATAAATTGCCTACGCTATGTTTCACCGTATCACTTTCTGCTGGAAGTGAAGTCCGATTGACGCCTTCTTCCACGCAAGAAGTCATGAAGAAGTAGGCACCGCTGCCGAAAGCGTCAGCTGATACTTCATACTTCCCTCCCGTAAATTGGGAGCCGATCGCTTTCAATTTATTCATTCCACCTTGAATGGAGAAATGTGCTGTACTAGCATCCAGGGCTATACTTGTACAGTTTCCGAAATTCCAAGTAACAACATTCGTTGCATCTACACTTTTCAAAAACGCCTTCTCACCATTCACTCCGCTGAATATCGCACTGCCGTCAATGGTGATCCATTGGTCAGGCTTATTCTTCGGATTGTTGACGTCCCCCACTTTATCCCAAGCTCCTGTGAGCAAGAAGCAACAGTCAACGAGACCACCACCTTGCATGATGATTTCACGCGTACCAATCTTCAAAGTACCGCCTACCTGAGGGAGTCCTTTGAACCACGTATTAATGAGGGTCAGCTTATTGATGCTTCCTAGTGTGACATCTTCAATATTGTAAAATTCACTGTTGAGAATGGTGAGTTCACCATTGCTCGGCGTGTACCCTACTTGGGTCGTTCCACTGCGGATCGGACGAGCGATTTCGTAGCCCTTCAGCATGCCGAAGGAGCAGCTATCGATGATGTTTTTCCTTTTGGCACGCGAGGAGCCTTTGGAGATCGTCACCATCTCTTGTGCCGTACAGCCTCTCATTTGCAAGCCGTCCATATTCACCCAGAATGAGCCTGAATTAGCCATTTTAACACCAGGTTTGGTGTACGTAACGACAGCATGGCAATCCTCAAGTGTCAAATCAGTTAACCGCTTGCTCGCGACAATTCGCGATGCGATATGCTTCTTGACGGTCACCCGCTTCGCACTATCCCCCCAGGTCGTACCGCTGTTCGCAAAGGACAACAGACCAGAGTTGTTGATGTACGTCAGATCGTGTTCATATTGACCATGCGTGACGAACGGACCGTACTCATCGCCATCCCCATGACAATTCTCAACCATACAATAAGCTGCGCAGGTAAAATCATTCAAATGACGTGCATTGCTCGTATTGCAATCTCGGATATGCCCGTACAACACGTTGATCTGCTGCGTTAAATAGCCTGTGCCGCCCCAATCGCGTTCTTCGGGGTTCATCAATTGGCAGCGTTCGGTTACATAATGCGTATTGTATCTCCGCATGACGACCGGCCAGAACACTTTGCTAGCCTTGATGCCCGATGCATCGCATTCAACAGCGAATTCATAGGCGACCGGATTCGAACCGATCTGATCCCATGTCGGAAAGGGCCTGAGACTAGTGCCGTTAGGCGGCACAGGGATGCCGACAAAACTCATATTGCGCACATGGCACCGGAAGGCTGGATTCACTTTTTTGTATGTAATCGGACGCCCCTTAGCAAGCAGCCAACCGAGCTTATAGTTGAACCTGACGTGGGTGGCATCGAAAATTTCGGTCACTTTGATCAGGTAATCGAGCTCACGTTGAGCACCGCCAGCCGCGTTGTTCTTAATCTGCGCGTGCCACCAGCTATCCACTTCAAACATCGATGAATCAGCCACTTCAAATATATCTGAATATTCAGATATATCTTCCGTTAACGTAACCGTTTGCGTCACACCAGTTACGACACCTTGGAAAAACATGACCGCTCCGAAAGGGTTATCCAACGTGTTCAGTTCGATTCCCTCTGTTGTAACGGTGTGGCCATGGAAATCAATTTCGATATCGCTGCGGTGATACACATGGCGTTTTATGAAATTAAGGTCTGAGTGCGCTTCGACACGATGAATTGAAAGATCATTGATCAACGCATCCAGCGCATTATCCGCATTTATATTCTTGTCGAAAATACCAAACCACCGGAAATCGCCTACACCCTGATGTACGACTTCAAAACAACCTTCTCCTTTGGGCGGTTTGCCTCCCTTAGCTGCTTCATTTTGCTCGCGTCCATTACCGCCATTCGTCAGCCTGTGAACGGTCCCGCCATTGTCAGCTTTGGTACTGTCCGCTACAAACCGAACCAGCTTGCCGCCTCCGTCACCGCTCTTGTTGTAACCGCCAACGAGCACATGCTGGCCGTCTTTCATCTGACCCATTGGGAGTGACTTTAGTGCAGCCACGTTGTTAACTTGCAGTACGCGATCGCCATCTTTACTATCTTTATTGTCTTTGTCATTCGACGACCCATTATCCGCAGAGGCGAGTCGAGGGCCTAAGACACTGCCAGCCAACATGACGCCGCCCAGCCCTATCGTGGCCAAAACTTTACGTCTGCTGATGGCCTCATTCGACTTACCTTTTGTTTGATTCTCCTCGTTGCTTACGTTCGTCGCATTCGATTTTCCCTTCTTGTCATCTAGGAAGAACATCGTTGAACAACTCCTCTTCGTAAGGGGGATAGGTAAGACAACTACGTAAATCGCTATTTGCGAAGCTCAGGCGGCAGTAAGAAGTCGAAATCGCAGCCCTCATCTGCTTGCAGCACGCGTTCTAGGAACAGAAGGCCATACCCACGATCATAGGCAGGTGGAGGAGCCTCCCACTTCGCTTTGCGTTCTCGAAGCGTTTCTTCATCTACATGTAGCTCCAGCTTGCGCATGTCGATGTCGAGCTCGATTTCATCGCCGTTCTGCACGAGCCCTAGAGGTCCACCGATAGCTGCCTCAGGAGCAACATGCACAATCAAGGTGCCGTACGAAGTACCGCTGATGCGGGCATCCGAAATGCGCACCATGTCGCGCACCCCTTGCATGAGCAGCTTCTTCGGAATCGGGATTTGCCCGATTTCCGGCATCGCTGGCGCGCCTTTCGGTCCCGCATTTTTCAACACGAGGACACTGTTCTCATCGACATCCAAATCGGGATCGTCAATTCGAGCATTCAGATCGGCCGGCGATTCGAAGACGACGGCGCGTCCACGGTGCTTTTTGAGATGCGCTGAAACGGCCGTTTGCTTGATCAGCGCCCCGTTCGGAGAGAGATTTCCGCGCAGCACGGCAATCCCGCCTTGCGGAGCAATAGGCTGCTCGAGCGGATAGATCAGCTCGCGATCAGTGACCCGCACGCCTCGCAGGTTCTCGGTCACCGTTTGGCCCGTAACGGTCAAACAGTTGCCGTTCAGCAGCGGTTCAATTTCCTTCATCAGGGATGGCACGCCTCCTGCTTCGAAGAACTCTTCCATCTGATATTTACCAGATGGGCGAACGTTCAAGATAAATGGCGTCGTCGCGCTAATTTCGTCGAACCTTTCAAGCGGTAACCGGTAGCCAAGTCGTCCAGCAATAGCTACCAAATGGATGATTGCATTGGTTGATCCTGCACATGCCATCGTCACTCGAATCGCGTTATCCAGTGATTCCTTGGTAATAATGTCACGCGGTCGGATGTTGCGTCGGACAAGCTCCACGATCTGTTTCCCCGTCTGCTCGGACATATGGCGCCGCCTGGAATCTGGGGCAGGAATTGCCGCACAGCCCGGAAGTGCCATACCAAGCGCTTCGGCAATCGCCGCCATCGTGCTGGCTGTCCCCATCACCATGCAGTGACCATCGCTGCGGCAAATGGCATTCTCAGCAACGGTGAGTTGCTCATCTGAGATATTGCCCGCTTTGTGCTCAAGCGTAAACTGATAGCAGTCGGTACAGGCGCCAAGTGTCTGGCCGTTTAATTTGCCGTTCAGCATCGGTCCGCCGGTAAGGACAATCGCTGGAATATTAGCACTCACCGCAGCCATCAGCTGCGCAGGCACCGTTTTGTCGCATCCGCCCAGAAGCACAACGCCATCGATCGGATGCGCTTTGACCATTTCTTCCGTGTCCATCGCCATGAGATTCCGAAGCAGCATCGTCGTCGGCTTTACATAGGGTTCACCTATGGAAATAGTCGGAAATTCCATGGGTAAGCCTCCAGCTTGCCATACACCACGCTTCACATAGTCCGTCAATTCCCTAAAGTGAGAGTGGCATTTATTCAATTCGCTGAACGTGTTGCAAATGCCGATGACCGGCTTTTTCAAATCATCATCTGTGTAGCCCATAGACTTCGTAAATGAACGGTGGATAAAACCCCAAAGCCCGGTATCGTTAAAATATTTGTCACCACGAAGTTTGTCTTCGCCATTTACCCCAAGAATGCTGTCTTCATCCGCCATGTTAGTAAGTCCTCCCTGCACATAATCTCGATGTTTGTTTACAAATCACAAGCATTGGCGAGATGACCTCCGTCCACAACAAGTGTCGTGCCCGTTATGTAAGATGCTTCGTCTGATGCCAAGAATAGAAACGCGTTCGCTACTTCCTCAATGGTACCGAGTCTGCGCATCGGGGTTCTTTCCGTCAATGAAAGTGTGACTTCCGATTTCTCCTTCAGTTCGCGATCGAGCGGTGTATCAATGAAGCCTGGCGCAACGCTATTAACACGGATGTTATTCGGAGCCAAATCAACAGCCATCGACTGCGTTAGCAAAACAACGCCACCCTTTGATGCATTGTAATGAGCCAATACAGCACTTCCAGCTAGACCATTTTTCGAGGCCATATTGACGATCGAACCGTGAATCCCACTAGCAATCATCCCCTTGGCCACCCATTGGCTCAATTGGAACGTCGCATTCAGATTAATGTTGATCACCTGCTGCCAACGAGAGAGCGGGATGTCGATGAACGACTCACGTGTTGCAATGCCAGCGTTATTGACCAGAATGTCGATGCCATCCCAGTAAGCCCACGCTTGTTCAGCAGCCTTTTCCACTTGCTCTGGCACACTTAAATCACAGACGACGGTTGCAACTTGAGGTGTTTGCCCCCTATCCATGGCTTGTTTTCGGATTGTGTCAGCAGATGATTCAAGCTGATCCGCCCTGTAATCAAGCAATACGACACTCGCCCCTTCTTGCACGAATTTATGTGCAATCCCTTGACCGATGCCTCTGGCACTTCCTGTAATCAATGCCCGTTTTCCTTGCAATCGCACGCGGGAAGCCCTCCATTCCCTAGGTAGTTCACATACCTGCAAAGTCAGACTGGCGAACACTCCTATGCATTCACCAGTCCGAGTTGCTGATTAGAAGAACAGCTCGATTAATTATCCGATTTGAACTTAATTGTCTTGCCTTTCGCTGCAGAAGTAAGCTCAGCATAGTTATCGAAAATCGCTTTGCCGCCGAATTTGGTCATCACTTCTTGGCGATATTGCGGCCAGTTCGCAGCGTCCTTCTCTTTATACAAGATTTGAACATGCAGTTCATTCATCCGTTTGCGCATAGCTCCGATATCCATGCCTTCCTTGACAGTAAGAGCAGTACCCACCGATGGAAGAATCTTGTAAGAGTTGATTTTTTCAACGATTTTCTTATCTCGCTCGGTTACTTTAGGATCAATGATATTCAATCCGAACACTTCCGGTTTACGTGGTGTAAACCAACCATACACTTCAATAAAGTTGTTATTGTCGATAACGTCTTTTTTATAGGCGTCTTGATTGACTTCGATGTCTTTCCCATTGCGTTTGTAATCCACGTTTTCTTTTCCGTAACGTGTCAACAAGAAGCCTTCTTCTCCAGCGAGCCAATCCAGAATCTCAATAGAGCGCTGTACTTTGGCATCTGAGCTTTTGGAGCTGAGCAAGAACGGATTTTGTGGAATCGTTTCTACCCAAGTACCGGTTTTTTCCCACGGATGGAACGGCTCCCAGTCTGCTGTTGTTTGACCTGCTGCCTTCGCTTTCATTTGCAATCCAGCCGGATTGTTATCGAAGGCAAGGTCTCTGCCTTGACCGATCACGATACCTGCTTTACCTTGTGCAGCTTTATCAAAATGCTGGCCGTATTTGTTCAGGAACCAGTCCGGATCGACAACTTTCATGTCCAGTAGTGCCTTGATATCTGTAAGCACATTTTGCATGCGGATATCGGTACGAACATCAATGAACTGATCATTTTCTACATATGTGTCGCCAGCAAAGCCATTTTTCAGGAATTCTGGGAAGTCCATCGATATGCTTGCACCGCCGCCTGCCGCTGTAAAACCATACGTATCGTTCTTGCCATTACCATCTGGATCATTAAACGTAAAAGCTTTCATGACACTCACAAGCTCGTCGTAGTTCGTCGGCATTTTCAAATTAAGCTTGTCGAGCCAGTCTTTCCGAATGTAGAAGGTACGGTAGTAGCTTGTTTCGTACGGAACAGGGGCACGCTTGAATGCACCTTGTACCTGATACGACTTCAACGTTGCTTCCGACACCCAATTCTTGAAGTAGTTTGGCATTTTGGCCGGTGTGACAATCCCCGTCAAATCTCTGGCAACACCATCTCGGATGTAGTTATTAGAAGGTACACCGTCTGCGTAGAAAACATCGGGAATGTCGCCGGATGCGATCATTGTATTCAATTTATTGGTATAGTCTTGGCCAAACGGCAAGTAGGTCATTTTCAGTGAGACATTGAATTTCTCTTCAATCGCTTTCTTCACGAAGTCTTTATCGGCCGAAGGAAGTTGGGCGCTTGCATCTGCGATAACCATCCAACTCAGGTCTAGTTTTTCCTTCTTGGCATCTGGGCTCGACGACGTTGTCGCCGCCGTGTTAGTTGGGGAACTAGAAGCCTCCTCTTTCGAACTCGTGCATGCGACAAGGACCAGCGAAGATGCTAATAATAGCGTAGTTACTTTTGATAACGTTTTCAAATGAAAGACCCCCCTGTTCGTTTTAGAAGAATGAGAACGCGTATGAAACTACTTTCAAGCCATTTACTTCCGTCAAATCAATGGACACGAATCGTTTGCGAGATAACCACTGTAGATCTACTTCCCGTTGTCACCTCCTCGTACTTAATACGTAACTGGCTTACAGCCAATTGTGGTAAAGCTGCTGTTCGACTTATCCTTTGACAGCGCCTAACAGCATGCCTTTGACGAAATATTTTTGTAGAAACGGATACACAATAAGAACTGGTATGATCGCCACCACAACGGTTGCCATCTTGATGGTTTCCGGCGGCATTGTATTTAATGAAGATTGAGAAATCGCAAGCTCCTGACTAATAGCTGGTGACACAATCATATTCCGCAGCACAACCTGGATCGGATATAGACTGCGATCATTCAAATACATGACCCCGCCGAAGTACGCATTCCAGTGATTCACACCGTAGAACAATCCCAACGTCGCCATAATCGGCATCGAGAGCGGCAGCACAATCCGCATAAGTGTACCAATGTCGCTGCAGCCATCCACTTTCGCCGCTTCTTCAATTTCATAAGGCAGGCCTTCGAAGAAGGTCTTCATGATCAGAATATTAAAGGACGAGACCAGACCTGGAATGATAAGTGCCCATAGGGAATCCATCAAGCCCGTGGCTTTCACGGTCAGATACATGGGGATGATTCCCCCTGAGAACAACATGGTAAACACGATGCCCATCAGGACGATGTTGCGCCCCGGTAAAAATTTCTTCGATAACGGGTAGGCCAGCATCGTCGTAATCGCTAGATTGCACGCTGTACCAACGACCGTAACGAATATCGATACTTGCAGCGCTTTCGGCACGGTGTTGCTGGAGAAAATCGTTTTGAATGCTTCGAAGGTGATCGCATGTGGTACGATGACAAATCCACCGTTCTTGAGCACTTCCGTATAGGGTGTGATTGACATAATGAAGACAAAGTAGATGGGAAACAGCGTTGCTAGACAGAAAAGTCCGAGTACGGTGTAAAGAACGGCATCTACAATGCGGTCTGATTTGGTTTTCTTAAGCATGAATGGCATAACGATGCCTCCTTTACCAGATGCCGGACCCGCCGACTTTTTTGGCCAGTTTATTCGCACCAATCACAAGTACCAGACCGATAACTGATTTGAATACACCCATTGCCGCTGGAACACTGAATTCCATTTGTTCAATACCTCTACGGAAGATCCAGGTGTCAAGAATATCCCCCACATCGTAAACTCGTGCGTTCAGGAATATATATACCTGTTCGAAACCAGCGTCCATAATATGTCCGATTCGCAAGATTAACAGTAAGATGAACACTTCGCGAATACCTGGGAGCGTAATATGCCACAATTGCCGCCAACGACCTGCGCCATCAACAACGGCTGCTTCATATAATTCATGGTTGATCGAGGCCAGTGCTGCCAAATAGATGATAGCTCCGAAACCAGTGCTCTTCCAAATATCTGAGGTAACTAACAACGAACGGAAGTAGTCTGAGTTGGTCAATACATCAAGCTCTCCCCAACCCATATCTCGAAAGAACGTCGTCACTAGCCCTGCACCAGGTGCAAAGAAAGAAAATACAAGACCGTACACGATAATCCATGATAAGAAATGAGGCCCATAGGTGATCGTTTGTACAATTCTTTTAAACCAAGGAGCACGAATTTCATTTAAAATAAGTGCCAACATGACATCCGGAAGCATGTTAAACAAAATACGATACACACTGATTAGAAGCGTATTTCGGACTAGACTAGGAAACTCTGGCGAGGCGAATATCGTTCGAAAATTATCGAAGCCAACCCATTCACTCCCCCATAATCCCTTCATGAGGTTATACTTCTTAAACGCAATCACAAGTCCGAACATCGGTACATAGTGATAAATAATGTAATACGCAATCCCCGGAACCATAAGTAAGTACAACCATTTGTATCGGAGAAACGTTTTCCAAATATGCGTGGTCATTCGTCTTCTTCCTATGTGTTCACCGGAAATCGACTTCACACTTGCTCGCATACCCCATCACCTCCTTTATTAATTGTTAAAGGAATCTGCTACTCCGGCGGGATTGGGTTGTTCATATCGCACGACAATACCCATCGATTTCTGTGGCTTTTCAAAGCAGCTCTGATACATGGTGGGTAACTCTTCGAGTGCGCACTCATTGGTAATCAACGATTGAATATCAATCTTTTTCTGTGCGATCAAACGTAGAAACTCCCCCATATTCCTGCCTTCCGTCCAACGAACATAGCCTATCGGGTAATCGACCCCATGCTGCTCGTAGGTTTCCTCATAGCGACCAGGACCGCCCGCACGTGAAATGTGAATACTCGCCTCTTTCATAAAAAGCAGATCCCGATCAAATTCCGTTCCTGTATCCCCGACGATCACTACGCGACCGCGGTCTCTCAGCCAACCCAGCGCATCATCTATCATACTAAACTTCCTATTGCTCGCACAAAGCATGACAGCATCTGCACCTTTACAAGAAGGATCAGATTCCACTGCCCTCTGAAGTTCTTCCTTGGTGCGGCAGGCTATCGCTCCAATAGCCTCAAGCGTTCGGCAGCGCTCCTCTATTAACTCTAAACCAATTACTTTATAGGACGCTGCATGTGCAATACGGGCGATCACTTGCCCAAGTATGCCAAGCCCCGCGATGATAATCGTTTCCCCGAAGCTCAGTTGAGCTTGACGCAAGGCATGTATCGCAATGGCACCAATACCGACAAATGCTGCTTCCTCCTGAGTCACGCCTTCTGGCACAGGTACGACCAAATGCTTGGGTACAAGCAGGAGTTCCCTGTGGGCTGGTACCCCATAACAAGCCACTCGTTGTCCGGGGATGACGTGTGTAACACCTTCCCCGATCTCCATAACAATGCCACTGGCACTGTAGCCTAAGTTGGCATCCCCATTATTGGTTATCATCATTAGCTCGGTGCCTACGCTAACGACAGAATATTCCGTTTTCACTTTGACAAATTGAGGAATCATTTCCGGGTTCGGAAGCTCCAACACTTGTGCTGACCCATTGATGCCCTTTACTGCTTTCATAACCCCTACCTCTTTTCTGGTTTATTTCTAATTTGTAAAGTACACCACAATCATAAAAACAATTCGTTGTGGTTTGTTTCTGATGTTTTTATTATAAGTACCTGACATGTGTGTTGTCAATAACTTTTTAATTTGGAATCGCTTACAATGTTATATAACATAACACGAACTAACCAATCATCCCTAATTACATGACATGCATGTAACATAAAAGGAGCCTATCTAATAAAAGACAGGCTCCAACGGTTATTCAACTATGATCATATTCCCCTCTTTATGCTTCACTCTATCCGATTCAACCGGAAGAGCGGACCGATCGACTCCTTCTTCTACACATGCCATCATGAGTAAATAGGAATCATGGCCAAACGCTCCCTCCGCAATCTCATACTTGCCACCCGAGAAACGAGAACCTATCGCCCTCATTTTATTAGGACCGCTATGTATGCTGAAATGCGACGTCTCGGCATCCATTACTGAGCTTTTGCACTCGCCGAATACCCACGTCACGATTCCTGACATTTCTTCTCGCTTCAAAAAGGCCTTTGCTGCATTCGTCCCACTGAACACGGTGCCGCCATCCACCGTAATGGACTGGTCACTTGCACCTGTCTCATCCAGATGAAATGCACCCATCAATATCATGCCGCTATTCTCACAACCCCCGCCTTGCACAACCACCTCAGGACACCAAACTTGAATGGGTTTTGCTTCTGGAGAAGCTCCTCTAAACCATGTATTCATCAAAATTAGTTTGTTGATACTACCCAGTGAATTATCATCAACGTTGTGAAATTGGCAATTCTGCATCGTGAAATCCGTCATAACTGGCCGAAATCCTACATGGGGATTATCGGGCATACGAGCGATTTCAGCCCCCTTCGTCATGCCAAATGAACAACCATCCGCAAGATTACTTCGCTGTGAACGAGATGAGCTCTGTGAAAGTGTAAGCATCGTGTCCGCTTTGCAGCCTCGCATTTGCAGCCCATCTGCGTTGGCCCAAATCGTGCCGGAATCGACCAATCCCTCTTTCCAGACCGCATGAACATCCTCCAGTGTCAAATCTGTAATTCGCTTGTGTGCAACTACACGCGAAGCCACATGCTTTTTCACGGAGATCCGTTTCGCACTATCCCCCCACGTTGTACCACTATTGGCAAATGACAATAAACCTGAATTCCCGATAAACGTAAGATCATGCTCGTATTGACCGTGTGTGACAAAAGAGCCATGTTCATCGCCATCACCATGACAATTCTCCACCATACAGTAGGCTCCACATGTGAAATCGTTTAAGTGACGGGCGTTGCTTGTATGGCAATCTCGGACGTGACCGTACAACACGTTGAGTTGCTGAGTCAGGTAGCCGGTTCCTCCCCAGATCACTTCCTCTGGGTTCATTAGCTTGCAACGCTCCGTCACGAAATGAGTGCAGTAACGCCGCTCAATGACCGGCCAGAAAACCTTGGTAGCTGTGACGTCACTCACATTGCAATCAACGGCGAATTCATAGGCAATGGGATGTGATCCTATCTGATCCCAATCTTCAGATGGCTTTGCACTCGTGGATCCATTGTCAGGCACAGAAACGCCGATAAAATTCATATTCATGATGTGACTGCGTATGACAGGATGCATTTTCTTGAACGTGATTTCTCTACCCGCAGCAAGCGTCCACCCGAGCTTATAATTCACACGAATATGGCTTTCGTCTATGATTTCTGTGACCTGCACCATATAATCCAGCTCGCGCTGCGCATAGCCTTCCGGGTGGTTCTGAATCCTCGCCACCCACCAGTCTCCCACCTCAAAAGACGCCGCATCTAGCACCTCTAGCACGTCGGATTGCTCTGGAAGATTAGCAGAGAGTGTAAGAGTCTGTGTTTCACCTGTTGCTTTCCCCTGAAAAAAAATAACAGCTCCGAATGGATTGCTTTTCGCATTTAGCTCAATCCCAACCGTCGTGACACGATGCCCTCCAAAATCAAGTTCGATGTTGCTGCGGTCATACGTATGTCTTCTGACAAAGTTAAGATCAGAATGCGACTCAATCCGGTGAATCGATACATCGTTCACCATCGCATCCAAGGCGTCATCTGCATGCTTTGTCGCGTCTAGAATGCCGAACCACCGATAATCACCTACCCCGTTATGCACAGTCTTCCATCGGCCGCTTCCACCATGTCTAGGATCATGAATCGTGCCGCCGTTGTCGGCCTCGGTGCTGCCAATCATCCAACGAACAAGCTTAGAGCCACCGTCTCCCTTTTGATAATACCCATCCACATAGACAAGTTGCCCATCCTTAATCGTATGAACTTGATACGCTAATAACTCTTCCAGATTTGATAGTTGGATCATCATATGGCCTCCGTTTACTTCACTTTGCTCTCAAAGTGAATTTGTAAAACTCCATTCTGATTCTCATCTAGTTCACTTCAATAATCAATTCTCTTAAATTTAATCTTTTCTGGTTTGTTTCAGATTTGTTTTCAAGTTCATAATTCAATAATTCCACTCCGTTGTCAATCTTTTTCTACAAGCATCGACCACTCAAGTTAGCTCTCGCTTACGTTCATTTTGTGCAGATATTGTTTAGGTGTACAGCCGTTGAATCGTTTGAACAACTCATAGAAATGCGCCATATTTCCTATGCCAACCGACTCTGCGATTTCGTTCACACTGCGTTTTTCAGTAACGAGCAGCCGCTCCGCTTTGGAAATACGTTTCTGGTTGACATAGTCGATAAATGAAGTGCCCATCTTCTTCTTGAAGTATTTAGAAAAGTACGAGTAACTCATGCCAGCGATTCGACTGACCTCTCCCATATCGATCTTCTCCGTCAAATGCTCGTCCACATAAACAACAAGTGACCGTATGATATCCGCATCCCCATCCACATTGCCATGTGTCGTTAACAGATCCCGATTGTCATGGCGAAGCAACATTAAGAGCAGATGCTTGATGTGCATGCTAACCGCGATTTCATACCCCTTCTTAGTTCCCATAACTTCATCATGGGTATCCGTAATAATCTTGGCAATTTCTTTCTTTACTTGATCATTTTCTTGGAAAATGTAATTGAGCGCTTCTAACGGATGAAAAATCTCCAGAAAATCTCGATAATACCGCATCATTGCCGGATCAAAATAAGGCTGTAGGTCAATATGAAGAACGATATAGACAAGGTCTTTATCGCTTATTTTGCGACCTCTATGCAGTTGGGAGGAGCCGATCAGCATGACATCCCCGGCTTTGAGCGAGTAGACATGATTCGGTGTCTGAATTTCGTGACTTCCTTCCTCAACTAAAATGAATTCAATTTCTTTATGATAATGCCAGGTATTCCCGTACTCCTTTTCTGCCCCTGATTGGGTGAATCGCCACACTTTCATGCATAATGAGGGGTTCTGATAAGGGATAGGCTCTTTATAAATATGCATGGCTCTCAAACACCACTCTTTCATTGATGACAAATTTGGATATAAACTGAATAAATGTCCGCATATACGCTACCTCACAATACCTATATCATATTACTTAGTTACATATTTTCATACGATAATATGAGGAGTGAATTTGGCATGAAAATAGCGATCGTTGGTTGCGGGGGGATGGGGAATGTGCACGCCCTCAGCTATGTCAATATGCCTGATGTGGAGTTGACAGGTGTATGCGATCTGGATATCGAGCTAGCACAAGCACTTTCCGTTACGACTGGGGCACCTGCTTACACATCTTTTGAAGCCATGCTGAACGAGGCAGATTTCGATGTCGTCAGTGTGACACTGCCAAGCTACTTACATAAGGAATATACGTTAAAAGCGGCACAAGCCGGCAAACATGTGATTTGCGAGAAACCACTTGCCCTTAATCTAGAAGATGCAACAGCTATGATCCAAGGTTGCGAGCAATACGGCGTCCGCTTGTTTGTCGGACACGTCGTTCGATTCTTCCCTGAATATGTACAAATGAAGCAAGCCATCGATGAGGGCAAGTTAGGACGCGTCGGCGTCATTCATGCCAAACGAATCGGTTCACACCCTGGTGATGTCAGACCATGGTTCAAAGATTTCACTAAAAGTGGAGGCGTCATTGCCGATCTCATGATCCACGATATTGATTTTCTGCGTTGGGCCGTCGGCGAAGTGAAATCCGTCTATGCCTTGAATCAACGTGTCAACGACTTGGATTATGCGCTAGTCACTCTTCTTTTTGAAAATGGAGCTGTCGCCAACGTGGAAGCCTTCTGGGGTTACCAAGGGCCGTTCCAAACCGCCGTGGAAATCGCAGGCAGCAAAGGCATCATCCGCAGCGACAGCCAAAAAAGCAGTTCTCTCCACATCTGCAAAGCCCCTTCCGATTCAGAAGGCAGACGTTTCGCGGAAGTTCCGCAAAGTCCGGGATACGCTAGTCCCTATAATTTGGAGATTGCCCATTTCATTCAGTGCATTCGAGATGGAAGTGAGCCCATCGTTACTGCGAACGATGCCTATAAAGCACTAGAAATTACAATGGCTGCGCTGGAATCGGTTCGCACGGGGAAATCTGTCCAAGTGAAGACGAGCTGGGCGTTCGGGGAGGAAACAGTATGAAGAAATTAAAAGTAGGTATGATCAGTTTCGCGCACGGCCATGCATACTCTTATTTGGAATCGCTACGAGCAATCCCGCAGGTGGAGGTCACGGGTTTTGCAGACGAGAGTCACAGCCGCGTGGAAAAAGTAACCGCTGCATACGGCCTGCCTCATTATGAGCGTTATCAGGATTTACTCGCCACGGATCTGGATGCTGTTGTCATTTGTTCCGAAAATGTACATCACGCAGAGATCACGATAGCAGCGGCGAAAGCAGGCAAGCACGTGCTTTGTGAAAAACCGCTTGGCGTTTCAGTCTCGGAAATGGAGGCCATGATTGCCGCCTGTAAAGAAAACGGTGTTCAATTGATGACGGCATTCCCTTGCCGCTATTTGGCTTCGGTCGTTAAAGCCAAGGAGGCAATTGAGCAGGGTGAAATCGGTGATATCGTAGCCATCAAGGGAACCAATCGCGGCTCACTTCCTTCTGGCTGGTTCCTTCAATCCGAGCTATCCGGCGGCGGTGCCTTATTAGATCATACTGTACACGTCATGGACTTGATGAATTGGATGACACAATCCGAAGTGAAAGAAGTCTATGCTTATGCGGCTACTTTATTCAATGAAAATTTAGAGATCGATGATGCGGGTATGATCCATGTCAAATTCGCGAATGGCGTAATCGGCGTCTTAGACACAAGCTGGTCGCGGAATGCCTCTTTCCCAACATGGGGAGATGTGACGATGACGATTGTCGGTACGAAAGGAACGCTATCCATCGATGCTTTTGCTCAAAAGAATGAGCTATATAGCTTAGATAACGGGAAAGGCCAATGGAATTTCTGGGGTGACTCCATGGATGCTTACTTAGTGAAATCATTTGTTCAAGCGTTGCTGAATGGCGAACAGGTGCCGATCACAGGGGAAGATGGATTACGTTCAACCGTTGTCGCCTTGGCAGGTTACAAATCCGTGGCACTAGGCCAACCCGTGATGCTATAAGCGTAAGCTAGACGATATGCGCAAGTCAGTAATAATTGCCACTCGGTTCAAAGATGCTTTTTCCTGCAAAATATGATACATTTCATGAAATAGGAAGTCACCTCTATGAGCGGACCTACGGACCTATCTGCTTATAGAAGAGGTTCGCAAACTCCCTCTCTAAAAAACTATGAAATGAGGATTACCAATGGCAGGAAGAAGCAATGAAGACTTGAAAGACATTACCCTTTTAGGTAATCAAGGCACGAAATACATTTTCAATTATGACCCAACACTCTTGGAAGCATTTGATAATAAACACCCAGATCGGGCTTATTTCGTCAAATTTAACTTCCCGGAATTCACAAGCTTATGTCCAGTAACAGGACAACCGGATTTCGCTACCCTCTACATCTCGTATATTCCTACGATCAAAATGGTGGAAAGCAAGTCCCTGAAACTTTACTTATTCAGCTTCCGCAATCACGGTGATTTCCACGAGGATTGTGTCAATATTATTATGAACGATCTCATCGAATTGATGAATCCGCGTTATATCGAGGTATGGGGCAAGTTCACGCCTCGCGGCGGCATCTCCATTGATCCTTATTGTAACTGGGGTCAACCAGGTACGAAGTACGAAACCATGGCTGAGCATCGCTTGATGAATCATGATCTGTATCCAGAGAAAATCGATAACCGCTAAGATACCAGCGAAATAAGAAAAGCTTGATCAATCCCCAATGGGATTTGACCAAGCTTTTTTGTTTATTTTGCCTACTTCGTAAAAGTTAGGATTTGCAATAAGCGCTGTAGGAGTACTGCACTTTGTGCTCGCGTTGCTTCCTTCTCTGGATCGAACGAAGTGGGGCTCATGCCCTCCATCAACTGCAGTTGAACTAAACGTCGAACCGCGTCAGCCGACCATGATTTAATTTGCTTCTGATCCGTGAATGCAGGCAGATTGCCTGTTGTTTGTTGATCATCATACCCAGCAGCCTGCAGCGCCCGATCGATCATGACAGCCATTTCCTCACGTGTAATCGTCTGATTAGGTCGGAACGTGCCATCTTCGTAGCCCGTGATGATTCCACCTTCAACAGCAGCATTGACCGAATCATTAAACCAATCCGTAAGGCTCAAATCTTTAAAAGCCGTATTCGCATGCGATGACTTGATGCCGAGCGTCCGTGTGAGAAGCGTTGCCAGCTCTGCACGTGTGATTGGTTGATCTGGACGGAACTCCTCTTTGGAAACACCTTGAACAAGCCATTTATTCGCCATACGCTCAATGCCATCTTTTGCCCAATGCTTAGTCGTATCGGTAAATGAAATATTCGTTTCAATTAATAGAAACGTCTCATTCGAATGACTATAAAGAGTCACTTCTCCCGATTTCACCTTAAGCGGCACGGGTTCATAAGTCGTATTCCCTTGCGCATCCTTGACTACTCTAACGGCTGCAAGATTACGTTCGTTGATCGCTTGATCTACCTGTACGGTATACGGTACATAAGTATTGAAGCTGGAAATCTCTTCGGATTTTCCGTTTGTCGCAACAGTCTTCATCGTGAAATCGATTGCGTCGACTACTTTGAATCCAGCAGCAGTTGCTTGCTCTGATGCCTTGTCGTTCTTACTAATTGTCACTTGGATCTGAGCTAATTGAGTCATATTCAATTGATTGAGAGGTAGTTTCACGCTTCCAATTTCTGTTTCAATCGTCGCGGATGGGATGCCGTTCAACTTCTGCAGAGCTTGCTGATTCAACGTTAGCTGTACCTGCCCGACATCGTTTGGCGAATCCACCACTAAGGTAATTGGACCACTCCCTTGTGTTTTTAAAATAGCGTCCAGCGTTTTTTCATCTAAAGTTGCTGTAGCTATGGGTTGACCATTCTCCTCTGTGATGATGGCGTTCAGGCTATCCGAAGCGTTACTTGGCGGATTGCTACCATCTGACGGTGAAGTTGATGGACTATTCTCCGGTGGAGCAGGCCATATTTCCGTCGTGGTTACCTCATCTGCTTTGTCATAATTCGTTCCCAAATTATTGAGATAATTGTTCGTCAATACAATGTTAGACCCAGCCTGCAATTGAATCCCATACGTATTGCCGGTGACTGTATTACCTACAATTTGTACGTTTTGAGGGTCGCCCGCGCCTACAAAATTCGCATTCTTGTCACCATTATCGTGTTCCAGCAAGATTCCCCAGTAGTTGGTCGCCGTATTATTACGAATGATGTTATTGATAATGCGAGTTCCTGGTCCATTTAAAATATTTATTCCTACCGCATTACTTACTGATGTCGTATTTTCAATCACATTGTTCTCAATCAACGTTTCTGGCGTGCCCATAGTAACAACAATACCTTCCCGCGAATTGCGAATCATGTTGTCATGGATATGGTTTTTAGGGCCGGATTTACTATGATTCGTAGGTGCCGTTCCCCCCGTATTCCCAAGTCCTACGCCGCCGCCAGTCAAAATATTCTCGATCGTATTGCCATACACTTCGTTCAAGTACTCCAACTCACCGTGAAGATCGATAGCATCTAGCTTGGTGTTGATGTAATGATTGTTACGTAACGTGTTGTTGTGTGCAACATTTTGAATCAGAGATCCATGTCGCAAATAAGGGCCTTCAAAGGTAGAATCCTCAACGACATTCCAATACGTATCATTGTCAAAACCAAGTCGATCCACCTTCGGCATACCTTGAATAGAAGTTCCGTATCCGGCTCCGCCTCCGCCTAGATCTGTTGCATTACGGAAGGTACTGCGGCGAACAACCACATCATGGCTATTCTCAATCCGAATGGCCATACGGCTGAATCGTTCCACAGTTACACGATCAATGGTCACGTTATAGGATGGAGATTCTCCGTAATTCGCTATAGCAATACTGCTATCCGGCCCTCCTGCATCAGGGTTATTCGTTACATGGTCTAACGAAAAGTTGCGATTCCATGTTGAAGTTACTGTCAAATTCGATACTAAAATATCGTGTTGATTCGATGACTTGACCACAGAACTATTCTTAATGTTATCAATGCTTGATTTCAAGATGGTGTTGGACTGGCTTTCTCCTCGCAAGTTCACACCTGATTTGAGCTTGATATTTACGAACCCATCCGGTGAAGAGATTAAATTGTATACACCATTTGGTATATATACTTCGTCTCCTGGAGACGCAGCATCAATGGCATTTTGAATCGAGAGTCGGTCATCATGTGCATTATCCAATGGATCGGCGCCATAATTGACGACATTTATTGTTGAACCTGTTACAGGATTAGGCGTGTGCAAGGGATGAGCTGAACCATCCGTTTTCGTCAAACCAGCCTTCGTGAAAGGAAGTGTCCCTGGAGGCGCAACGGGTGTAATATCAGGCACAATTGCAACCGGCGTATCTCCGTTCAGAAATGGGGCATATATCATAACTTCTGTTAAGCTGATGAAGGTTTTTCCATCGGATGTACCATGACCAATAATTTTGACGAAACGTGCATCCGTATCTGGAATATCAAATGCCTGCATATTGGCGGTATCCGAGCGGCTGTTGCCACTGAATACATTTGTCCATGTTACAGCATCGTTTGAAGTCTGAATATCGATTGGCGCATAACGTTGATCACCTTTATAAAAGGAAATCCCGACATATCCGATCCTCTTCGCCTCGCCTAGATCGAACATAATATACTGACCATCACCAGATGCTGACCAGCGGCTGAATAAATTGTTATCTAATGTGTTGCTCTCCACATTGCCATCACTGCTGCTAGCGTTAACTTCTACGACTTGTAAAGGAGGAACTGGTGCAGATAAAGTTGTGACGTTGTAGCTCAATGGCGAGGAGATATTTCCGATTGGATCTCCCGCATAGACACGATAAGTAACACTCGTATTAGGAGATAAACCTTGAACAGTATAGGTATTGCCAGTCACCGTTTTAATGAGATTGTCATCTTGATAAATTTTATAATTGGATACAGAGCTGTCATCCGTTGCTACTGGCCAAGCTAGTTGGACAAAGTCTGTCCCTAAATTGATGGACTTTAAAGCAGCACCATTAGGCCATTGCGGCGGTGTTGTGTCGCTTTGTACAACACGTTTCACGACGAGCTGCGTCTTCGGATTGGAAGATGACGTTTCTTTCGAATAAATATTAACAGACCTGTTAATGCCAATGGAATCAGCGACAACAAACGTTACTTTGCCGTCGGATAAATGCTGCCTAACATAATTAGTAACATCTAATTGAGCAAGTGCAGGTTTACTTTGTGCTTTAGGTTGCGTTATAGAAACGTTTCCTAGTTGTTGCATTTGGGACAGATCAGTTTGAGTTGCATTATTCCAAGTTATCGTTGTTTCCGACCAATCTACATAGCTAGAACCAAACACTTGCAAATCTGTATCCAAATCGCTAGATCCTTTTTTGCCCGAGACCTGTAAATAGTATTTATAGGTATTATCCGAGACTGATGCCACGTCAAACATAAAATAAGCATGTTTCTTAGAGCTACTGGATGACGAAATACTGTATAAACCATCCGTTCCAGATAAATTTGTTTTTTTATCATAGTTCTGATTAGCTATCGATGCGTCTCCAGTGTCCATACCTATCGCTGCATCGGCACTAGGTAAGAGTGTATTCACAACCACCTCAGGATCTGGATCAGCCGCCATCCCAGCTACAGGAAGCAGTAAAAGCGAAAATATCATTGAACAAATCAACATGATGCTTATCTTACTTTTGAATACATGAAATTTCATTCCGACAAAACTCCTTATCGTTTATATTTCGCCAATTGTAAGCGTATACAAAATTGATCATACTCGCTTTCACAGCAATTGAATTGTCATTTATTTAGGTTAGGGAGTGGATAAATTAGGATTTCGTATTAAAAAACCTCTATCGAGGCCATTCCACGATAAGCAATCGCGCTAGCGGGCGACTGACGGCGGCAGAATGCTCTTGCGCACAATTTTTGTGCACTAGCGTGCGACTGCCGGCGGCGGAATGCCATTGCGCACAATTTTTGTGCGCTAGCGTGCGACTGCCGGCGGCGGAATGCTCTTGCGCACCATTTTTGTGCGCAAGCATGCGGCTGACGGCCGCGGAATGCCATTGCGCACAATTTTTGTGCGCAATTCCAATTCTCTACCACTTAGTACAAAGGCTGTGGTGTATACGGCTGCGGACAATGCGGGTACGGCAAAATATCTCTCACTTGATTGAACGTATAATGTTTAGTTGCGAATTGTGTATGGTATAAATACTCAATGACATAGATCGAGCCGCCTTGTACATTGCACAGAATGCCGGATACTCCGGTACCATCCATCAGGGAAATACCAACCGGCCTCCCGACTAAGGCGTAAGCTTTTTGCTGAATAGGTATAAGTCATCATCTCCTGATGTACCGTATGCCGCTCGGCGCCCAAAGGTTCAAGCTCAGGTCAACTTCTCCACGCCTACCCTTCCCGAGAAAAAGGTCGCTCCACCGCCCATATCGGCCACGCGATCTGGCGTCAGGACATTCACGCGCGTTTTGCTGCCTGGCGCATCTGCCCATAGCCCTTGACTGACAACGACACCGCGCCTCACATCGCGACCAGCCATAACGACAAGCTCGCACTCGCCGCGCTCGTTCCACACCCGTGCAAGATCGCCGCTGGCCAAGCCTAAAGCCGATGCATCGTCTTCATGCATATGCAGCTTCGGTATTTTCTCCATGCGGACATGCTTCTCATTATGCGCAAAAGTTGAATTCAAGAAGTTATGATTCGGCGCCGGAATGAACATAAATGGCAAATCACTAGTCTCTGCAAGCGGCACATACGTTGGAAGCGCTGGAAAGCCCATACTCGCCATGACTGCCGAGTATAGTTCAATTTTGCCACTAGGCGTCCGAAGTTTCCCAGGAAATAAGGGCAGGGTCGCCGCCTTCATGAATCCAGTATCCAACAAAGCATCGAACGATATGTCAGCCAATGCTGGATTGCCAGGATGATGCAAAGCTTGACGAATCATATCCTCATCGCTGTCCCGCAGCGCTTCATCCTCGTAGCCCATCATCGAAGCAAACAATCGGAACACATCCATATTCGCTTTGCTCTCACCATAAGGCGCAATCACCGGTAGCTGAAGGTGCACATAGTGATGCCAATAGGAGCGATAGAAGTCCGTATTTTCAAAAGAGGACGTAGCTGGCAACACAATATCCGCATACTTGGCTGTTTCCGTTAGGAACAGATCATGTACGACGGTGAATAAATCCTCTCGCTCCAGCCCCTCTTTCACTTTATTCGCATGAGGTGCGACCAACGCTGGGTTGGAATTATACACATATAGCGCATGGATAGGCGGATCTAACTCGAGCAAGGCGCTGCCCAGCAGGTTCATATTGATCTGACGCGCCTCCTTTGCACGCAAATCCGGTCGCTGCAAAGCCGGCAAATTATGCTCCAAATAAGCGCCATTCCCTTTGATCGCACCGCCGCCTTGATGCAGCCACTGTCCTGTTAACGCGGGTAAACAAGCAATTGTTCGTACGCACATGCCGCCATTATCGTGGTGCTGAATCCCGTTCCCTATGCGAATAAAAGAAGGTGAAGTCTCACCATATAAACGAGCAAGGCGATAAATATCCTCTACCGGTACACCAGTTATCTCGGATACGCTAGCAGGATCATATTGCTGCACGTGTGCTCTAAGCTCCTCATACCCTAGCGTGTATTCTCTCAGGAATGCCTCATCCGTCATCCCCTCAGCGAACAGAATGTGCATCATCCCTAGCGCCAGAGCCGCGTCCGTCCCGGGCAAAATGGGAATGAACCAGTCTGCCCAGCGGCCTGTTTGGTTCTTATGCGCATCGATGACGATGATTTGTGCGCCGTTTTTGCGGGCTTTCTCAGCCAGCATCACCTGATGCATATTCGTGCTGACCGCATTGATGCCCCACATGATGATCAGCTTCGCATGCACCGTATCCTCGGGATCGGTCCCATAGCTGCCGCCCATCGTATATTTATAGCCTTCCGTGCCGGCAGATTCGCAAATCGAATACAGCAACCGGCTGGCTCCCATCCGGTGGAAGAAACGACGATCCATGCCTTCCGTCCCAATCCGCCCCATATTGCCATAGAAACTATACGGCAAGATGGCTTCTGGGCCCTCCGAGGCGATCAATTCTTTCCAGCGACTCGTGATGGTGTCCAATGCCTCATCCCACGAAATCCGCTCAAAAGAGGCCTCTTCCCCTTTAGGCCCGACGCGCTTCATGGGATACTCCAGCCTTTTATCATCGTAAATACGTGCCGTCATGTTGCGAACTTTGTTGCAAATAGCTCCCTGTGTCACGGGGTGATCGGGATCTCCTTCTATTTTAACAATCTTCCCATCTTGTTTATGAAGCAGTAAACCGCACTGATCTGGACAGTCCAGAGGGCAGACGGCTGGAAAGATACCTTGTTGTTCTTCGGTCATGGTTGCAGTCATTATTGTGCGCATGGTCTTCTTCCTGGCTCCCTTTCAATACATCATTTCTATTACTATATACCGAAAAGGAATGGAAGTGAAACTGCCGGCTTTTAGTACAGTTGTTCAGCTGACCAATCTCCCTCTAACGGCTGACGACTCAAATGAGGTAGCTTTAAAGCCTTAATCGCTTGCTGTAAATAGTCACCATTCCAACGAATGTTCTGTAATCTGGACAATGTAGCAGTGTGATCAGCATCATTCTCTTGATACAACTGAGTGAGCGAATTCATATCTTTGGTATAAAAAGAGGCGTCCCATCTGACTTTTGTCATAATGGCAACAGCAATCTCCACGGGAATCCCTTTAATTCGGGAAATTAGCTCTGCCGCTGCCTCGGGATCATTGCGAACAAAGGCGTGTACGCGGAGGTGTGCTTTCAAATAGGCGATGGCATCTCCTTCATGTTGATGAACCCATCTCTCGTCTGCGACGACCCCGGTAAGGTAATCTTCTCCAATTCCTTCTTGAAAAAGCACGCTGCCGACTCCGTGATAGTTCACCAATGAAATATAGGGCTCCCACATCGCACATCCTGCGATCTTTCTTTTTACAATCCCCGCCATACTCTCATCCATCTCTTTGTGAATGACTTGATCTTGGTTACCTCCCAGTGATTGGAGCAACTTGGATAACCGCCTTCCCGCACTCGATTGTGCGGCCGACGTGAGTGACCAACCGCAAATCTCCGAAATATCACTGGGCTCCAGTCCTTTGCGCAAAATGAGCGATATCCCTTGTCCACCGGAGGTTTTGCCATCAAAAGCGATAAGAACAGGGTTAAAAGCGGGGAACGTCTGACGCAGCGAAGCACCTAGGACAATCGGATAGTCTCCCAACGACGCAATCTGAATGCTGCCGCCTATCATCCCCTGCAGAAGCACCGCTCCGTTCGCACCATCGAACCATTTCACCTGAACGACACGACTTGGATTGGCTGCGGCAAGCTCTTCTTCCAACCAACCTAGCTCTTTCATGATGAGAGATGTCC
The DNA here is from genome assembly GCF_013141695.1 of Paenibacillus plantarum. Taxonomy (GTDB): domain Bacteria; phylum Bacillota; class Bacilli; order Paenibacillales; family NBRC-103111; genus Paenibacillus_E; species Paenibacillus_E plantarum. The sequence goes on along the minus strand of NZ_WHNY01000064.1, from coordinate 107,232 downwards.
ACATATGAGCTGTTCCACTCTGATACCCAACCGTTAACGTTGGATATTCTTGAGGGGAGACAGTAGACGACGCTCCTGCTGTAAAGACAGGGTTCTGTAGACTAACCGCATGGAGACGTACCCATTGCTCTAATTCTTTCTTATCAATTAAGATCTCTTTGCCAATTTTCACAAAAGGGAGTTGCTTTAATTTACGCCACCGGTCAAAGGTCGAACGGCTAACTCCCAGTAAGTCAATCGCTTCCTGCAAGGGTATGAGATTGAATCGCTGCATGGACATCAAAGCCACCTCGATTGGGTTCATAATGGTCATTCATCGTCATTCCTGTTCATGTGTCGCCAATTTATTGACAGAAAATGGGTGTAATCGTATATTTCATTATAGAAAGTAATACACAGTAAGTCTATAGGAATTATAAGTTTAAAATCCAGAAAAATATCGTAAGGGGGAATTGGATTATGACCATACCATTGAAAAGAAGTTATGTGACCGCCTTATCTTTCGTCCTTGCCTCATCCTTCGTCGTATCCGCATGTAGTAACAAAGATCAAACCGTTTCAGCGAAAGGCCAGACGCCAGAAGTTTCTGAGCTTCGCTATCAAGGCAGCGTCGGTTCCGTTACGTATCCCGAATTAGCTGAAGATTTAGGCTACCTCGCACCCTTGAAGCTTAAGTTTATTGGCAATACCATCAGTGGCCCGCAAGATATCCAAGCGGTTGTAACCGGTGATACGGATTTTGGCGGAGCCTTCAATGGCGCGATCGTGAAGCTGATCGCTGCGAAGGCACCGATTAAGCCCGTTATTTCTTACTATGGTGTCGATGATGCTACGTGGACGGGATATTACGTATTGGATGGCAGCCCTATTACAACAGCACGAGATCTTATCGGCAAAAAAATTGCGGTGAATACCTTAGGCGCTCATCATGAATTCGTCATTAAGGAGTATTTGCACCGAGCCGGTCTTACGGCAGATGAAATTAAGCAAGTCACCTTGGTTGTCGTCCCACCGGTAACCTCAGAACAAACACTGCGAGCTTCACAAATTGATGTAGCTTCACTTGGTGGCACCCTTCGTGATAAAGCTTTGGAACGCGGTGGCATACATCCATTATTCAAAGATAAGGATTTGTTTGGCACTTTTAGTGCTGGAAGCTATGTATTGACGGACAAATTCATCAAAAACAATCCCAATGCTTCTCATAAATTTGTTGAAGCTACAGCCAAAGCCATTGAATGGGCTCGGACAACACCTCAGGCCGAAGTCGTGGCTCGTTACGAGAAAATCATCAACGCACGCGATCGCAAAGAAGACGCCACTACCGTTAAATTTTGGAAAAGTACAGGTATTGCAGGTAAAGGAGGGCTCATTTCTGACAAAGAATTCGACACCTGGATCCATTGGCTTGTCAACGAAGGTGTCATCAAAGAGGGACAGTTGAAGGTCAAAGGCTTATATACGAATGAATTCAACCCTTTTGTCAATGAGAAAAGTTAAGTTCATCATCCACGGCTAAGCTTTGGAATTAACGTGAAGGAGGCAAGTCAATGACAGCTAAAATTAGCATTCAACATGTGCAGAAATCGTTCCGCATACAGCGGAACTTGGGGCACCTGAAAGAAGATTCACAGCCCATCTCCGCCTTACAGGATATTAATTTGGACGTCAAACAGGGAGAATTCATGGTCATTGTTGGGCCCAGCGGCTGCGGTAAATCCACACTATTGGATCTCCTCGCAGGGTTAACGAAGCCTAGCAGCGGACAAATTCTACTAGATGGGAAGCCCATCACTGGGCCTAATCTAGATCGGGGGATCGTGTTCCAGCAGTATGCCTTATTCCCTTGGAAAACAACGCTTGCCAATGTGGAATTCGGTTTGGAGGCAAAAGGCGTGCCTCGTAAGGAACGACGCAAAATTGCCTTAGAGTTTATCCAATTAGTAGGACTATCTGGCTTCGAAAATAGATACCCCCACGAAATTTCCGGTGGCATGAAACAGCGCGTTGCGATCGCAAGAAGCTTAGCTTATGACCCTGAAGTGCTGCTGATGGATGAGCCTTTCGCAGCGCTCGATGCACAAACACGAGAAACACTGCAAAGCGAGCTATTACGCATTTGGGAAGCCACGAAGAAAACGATTATTTTTATCACGCATGGTATCGAAGAAGCGGTTTATTTGGGGCAACGAGTGGCTGTCATGACTTCGCGTCCTGGGCGAATCAAAACGGTGCTTGATATCCCTTTTGAATCGAGGAGAAGTGAAGAGGATTTGAGATCCAACCCTGAATTCGTCAAGCTGCGGCATGAAGTATGGGATTTACTCAAAGATGAAGTAAGCAGAGCGCAAGAACAAGAGAAAAGTAAGACCTTGGATAGCTTTGAGCCTAATAAATCCGTGATAAAAGGAGGCGTTATTAATGGCTAGTGTGAATGCAGGTAAAGCCTTGATCTTAGGTAGAAAAGAAAACTTCGATGCCATAAGTTGGATCGTAACCAAGCTGCGAAAAGCATTTAAAAACACCATCGTTATTCTCGCCTTGCTGGTCTTATGGGAATTTGCCCCGCGCCTCGGGCTCGTCGACGCCACTTTCTTCCCACCGATCTCCGAAATTGCTACGGCCTGGTGGCAACTGCTGCTCTCCGGCGATCTGGCTGAGCATACGACTGCAAGCTTGTCGCGCTCTCTCGGCGGATTCATTTTAGCCATATTGCTCAGTATTCCCCTCGGACTTGCGATAGGCTGGTGGAAGCCCGTATCGGAGTATCTCAATCCTTTGCTTGAGTTGCTTCGGAATACAGCAGCATTGGCCATTCTACCCGTATTCATCCTCTTACTAGGGCTTGGTGAAACCTCTAAAGTCGCCATCGTCCTCTATGCGTGCGCTTTCCCGCTTCTACTGAACACCATTAGTGGTGTGAAAAATGTGGAACCCCTTTTAATTAAATCGGCTCGTTCCATGGGCCTGTCTTCGATCCAACTCTTTCGCAAGGTGATCATCCCTGCTGCAATTCCCACGATTTTTGTAGGCATTCGGCAGGCAGGTGCAAGCTCAATTCTCGTACTTGTCGCTGCTGAAATGGTCGGTGCCAAATCTGGCCTGGGTTACTTAATTCAATACACACAATTCAGCTTTCAGATTACGAACATGTACGCTGGCATTATTTCGATTTCTGTGATTGGTGTCATTATTAATTTTCTTCTTGTTACGCTCGAGAAAAGATTGACAGGCTGGAAGCAAACGTACAGCGAATAAACAAAAAAAGGTGGCGCGAATGACCATGAGTCAATCCAAAAGACAACTGCATTTAAACGTTTTTCTCATGAATACTGGACATCACGAAGCTTCCTGGAGGCATCAGAATACGGAGCCTGAGAACATAACCGATATTCGGTACTTTCAACGGATCGCTCAAATTGCGGAGAAGGCGAAATTCGACTCTCTCTTTCTCGCAGATGGGTTGGCCGTAAGTCAAAATATTAAGCATGGCGCGTTTGTTGGCCTCGAGCCTTTTACTTTACTATCCGCATTAGCCGCTGTTACGGAGCATATTGGACTGATTGGTACCGTCTCGACGACGTATAACGAACCGTTTCATGTTGCGCGTAAATTCGCTTCACTTGATCATATCAGCAAAGGTCGCGCAGGTTGGAATATCGTTACGTCTGGCAGCGCCTTTGAAGCCAGCAATTTCAGCAAAGATACCCATTTAGAGCACAGCAAGCGCTATGAGCGGGCAAAAGAATTCTTAGATGTCACAACTAGCTTGTGGGACAGTTGGGAAGATGAAGCTCTCATCATCGACCGGGAATCTGGCACCTTCGCAGATCGAAGTAAAGTCCGAGAGATCAATCATGTCGGCGACATGTTCAAAGTTCGTGGTCCCTTGAATATTCCTAGATCTCCGCAGGGCTATCCTGTACTCGTTCAAGCTGGTTCTTCTGAGGATGGCAAAGAGTTCGCTGCGCAGTACGCCGAGGCGATATTTACCGCACAGCAAACTCTTGTTGAAGCCCAGCAATTTTACTCCGATGTCAAAGCGAGATTAGTGAAGTATGGCCGCTCTCCTGAGCAGTTAAAAATACTGCCTGGCATTTGCCCCATCATTGGTAAGACAGAATCTGAGGCTAAAGAGAAAGAGCAACAATTGAACGAATTAACCGTTCCTGAATATGGGCTCAATCAGCTGTCCAATATGCTTGGCGTCAATTTGCACTCCTATCCATTGGATGGCCCGTTACCAGAACTGCCTAGCTTGTCCGACATCAATGGTAATAAAAGCCGCTTCCAGCTTGTCGTTGATCTCGCAGGGCGCGAGAATTTAACCATCCGCGCGCTGCTTCACCGACTAGCTGGCGGTCGTGGGCATCGCACATTCGCTGGCACCCCTATCCAAATTGCCGATCAACTCGAAGAATGGTTCCTACATGGGGAAAGCGATGGCTTTAATGTGATGCCGCCGTATTTGCCTGCAGGGATCGAAGAATTCGCAGAGTTCGTCATTCCGGAACTACAGCGCAGAGGCTTGTTCCGCACGGAGTATTCCGGATCCACACTTCGCGGGCATTTGGGACTCGCAAGACCCGTTAACCAGTATGCGACTGTTGCCGTAGAAGGCGCATAAAAAATTATAAACCTTGGAGGTCATGACGATGAGTGCAAATGAGCAAAGAAATCAAACAGCTGGGGACATTGAGGTATTACCGATTGCGGGAAGAATTGGCGCAGAAATTAAAGGAGTAAGCCTCCATGCTGAATTGGACACTCACTCGGTTTCCGCGATCCGAGAAGCCTTATTGCAGCATAAAGTGCTTTTCTTTCGTGGACAGCACCAACTGGATGACGCTGGTCAAGAAGCGTTCGCCCGTTTGTTAGGTGCTCCTGTCGCTCATCCCACGGTTCCTATTAAACAGGGTACCGACTATGTGCTCGAGCTGGACTCCAATCATGGAGGTAGAGCTGATTCCTGGCATACTGACGTAACCTTCGTGGATGCGTATCCACAAGCATCCGTCCTCCGTGCCGTCGTTGTGCCACTCTCTGGCGGAGATACCGTCTGGGCGAATACAGCAGCTGCGTATGAGCACCTGCCTGCCGAGCTTCGCAACCTGGTTGATCAGCTCTGGGCGCTTCATAGTAATGATTACGACTATGCTGCACATCGTCCCCAAGTATCAGACTCGGCCAAGCAGCATCATCGGGATGTTTTTGCCTCCACCGTGTATGAAACGGAGCATCCTCTCGTTCGTGTCCATCCAGAAACGGGTGAGCGCACCTTGGTGCTTGGACATTTTGCCAAGAAAATACTTGGCCTTTCCTCTGCTGATTCTGCGCAACTAATTGCGCTTCTTCAATCGCACATTACTAAGCTGGAAAATACCGTTCGTTGGCGCTGGTCAGCTGGCGACGTCGTGATCTGGGATAACCGGGCAACGCAGCATTATGCGATTAATGATTATGGTGATCAACATCGCATTGTTCGCCGAGTTACAGTAGATGGGGATATCCCCGTTAGCATTGATGGACGACAAAGCGTTACACGCAAAAAACAGCCCAATGCCTCTTAAATAATAACCGCCCCCTCTTGGTATGGAATGCCATGAGGGGGCGGTTATTTGTACGCCTGTTACTGCTTCCTATTGAGATTCAGTTCCTTCATAATTTTACGTCCGGTCGGTGTCTGAGCTAGGCCGCCTTTGGCCGTTTCGCGATGTTTCTCCGGCATGGCTGTGCCCACTTCATACATGACTTGGACAACCTCATCGGAAGGGATCACTGATCTGACGCCGGCCAATGCCATATCGGCTGCCGCCATGGCGTTAACCGCACCGAAGCCGTTGCGCACGATGCATGGGATTTCCACCAGTCCGCCGACAGGATCGCAGATCAGTCCGAGTGTATTCTTAAGCGCAAGCCCTACTGCATGCATCGCTTGTTCTGGCGTGCCGCCGCGCAGCTCAACGAGTGCGCCAGCCGCCATCCCGATCGCAGAACCAACTTCAGCCTGACAGCCGCCTTCTGCACCCGAAACGAAAGAATTGTTGGCGATCACATACCCTATCGCACCAGCACATAGCAGTCCCTTCACCAGATGATCATCCTCCCAGCCAAAACGCTGCTGAGAACTGATAAATACACCTGGAATAATCCCGCATGAGCCCGCTGTCGGCGTCGCAATAATTCGTCCCATGGACGCGTTAACTTCCGAAACGGCGAGGGCATAAGCCATCGCTTTACAAGCCTCTTCGCCGAGCGATGCCTCCGTTGTTGTGAGATAGGTGGCGACACGCTGTGCATCCTTCCCCGTTAACCCGCTTCGCGAGGTGGTGTCCTCGGTCAGGCCTTTGGTCACCGCCTCTTTCATGATTTGATAGTACGCTCGCATTTTCTCAAACACATACTCAGGCGGTTTTCCTGATTCTTGACTTTGATCAGCCAGCATCACTTCCGCTATCGTCAACCCTTCCGCTGCGCATACCTCGGCAAGTTGCTTTAATGTCCGGAATCTCATGCGTCACCTCTTTCTGCAAGGTCCACTTTTCTAACGTCGGTGATCATGTTCAACCGCAGCATTTGTTCAACTAAAGTAGCTGGAATCGACGCATCCGTCTCAATGACCGTCATCGCTTCTCGGTTGCGCCCTTTCCGATCCAAATCCATAAATCCAATATTGATTTGATTGCTGCCTAACAGCGTTGTAATATCGGCAATCATTCCTGGCCGATCATGATGTGAAATGATCAATGTCGGATAATTCGCTGTGAATTTCACGTCAAATTGATCAACGTTAATTATTTCTACATTGCCTCCTCCGATCGAGGCCCCTCTCATGCTGACTTTCCGCGATTCTGAGGTAAGTACAATACCCACCGTGTTCGGATGATCAGCTTTATCTTTACTAATATGAAAAGCTACAGCGACGCCTAACGCTTCTGCCTCATCTGCCGCTTGAGGAATACGTGGATCATCCGTCTCAAAATCCAAAATCCCGCCGACCAGCGCGAGATCCGTGCCATGCCCGCGATACGTATCCGCGAAGGATCCGTATAACGTGATCTCGGCTTTGAGCGGCAACTCGCCTAGCAGTTGTCTGGCGACGCGTCCCAAACGTATCGCACCCGCGGTATGCGAGGAGGAAGGACCGATCATCGAGGGACCGATGATAGAAAACACATCTTTAAAACGCATCACACAGCGCTCCAATCCTAAGGTCTTACTTACTATCTTCTCCTATTGTATGAAAGGGGACATATAAAAGACAAGTCTTTAAATTGACTATATAAAAATGTTTTTACGTATAAACTTGGCTCGTTCGTTACGTCACCCTTGGAAGGACATTGGATCGCCACTAAGCGCATTTTGAGGCATCGAGTCGGAAGATTGCTACGCTAACGGACACCATGGACGTTAATACTACTGGAATAACTCTATTGGGAAGCTAACGGACACGACAGACGTTATTGTGGCATAAAGCGCTGTTTGATGGCTGATTTCGGGCAGATAGAGGTTCTTGTGTCCGTTAGAGTTTTCAAAACCTCGATTACTTACAAATAGCGTCTCCTCTGTCCGTTAGAAATTCCAAACCCTCGATTACTCAACAAATAACATCTCCTGTGTTCCTAAGGAATTCCAAACCCTCGATTACTCAACAAATAACGTCCCCTGTGTCCGTCAGGAATTTCAAACCCTCGATTACTCAACAAATAACGTCCCCTGTGTCCGTTAGCTAGGGGGCGGGATTCGGAATTCGGGGGGCGGGGCTGGGGCGAGGCGGGGTCGAGTGCGGGTGCAGGTTCAGGTTCAGCGTCGGGGTCGGGTTGGGTTGGGTTGGGTTGGGTTGGGTTGGGTTGGGTTGGGTTGGGTTGGGTCGGGGTTGGGTGCGGGTTGCATGAAGGGTGCGAGCATGATGAATAGAACGCACACAAAAACCAGCGCCTATACAGACGCTGGTTTTGTCTATGATATGGAGCCGATTGACAGCTTAGGTAACTGGCACGCCTGCTGCCCAAAAACCCGCAGATCGAATCCACTTCCCATAAGCCTCCGATTGAAAGGATGGTGGATGATGGCCGGGCATCAGGTAAACGACCCTACCCAATCCATATGTGCGCGTCCAAGCTGCAGGCCATTCTTTTCCTTCATGCGTGTACGTCAAAAGAACCTCGATCGGCGCGAACGGATCTAGTTCGAAGCGGTACGGCTCTTCGTCCATCACGAACGGCTCTAGTCCCTCCGTCAACGGATGATTGCTCTCGGTCTTCGTGAAGGGGAGTGTGGTGTAAGCCGGATGCCCCGTGAATCGAGCTCCGATCAGCTGGCTAAGCTCCGGGCTGCCCTGGATGGAGATGCCATTATGGATGACCAGCAGTCCGCCACCACTAGCAACATACTGAAGGAGGCCTGCTGTTTCCTCGGTCGCAGGTACTTTCCCCCAAATATCTAAGTAGGAAACGACTAATGGATAGGGCTGGAGGACGTCCAATTTCAGGTGACTGGTCCCTTCTACCGCTGTCACTTGAAAAGACGTCCCAAGGTTATCGATAATTAGCTCCTGCACCGCCCGCAACGTATGGTACGGCGCATCGTCGTTATTGCCAAGAAGCAAGGTAGGCATATTTGCCATACGAATTCATCTCCTTTTTACTTCATATCGCCATATCTTACCACGGCCATTGTCCGCCTTGGTAATCGGTCAGTGCCAGCTCCTGATCCGGCCAATCGGGTCCGAGCCGCTGCTCGACGAGGCTGAGAATGTGCTGAGCAGATTGCTCTGGCGACAGTTTGGCAGACGTATCAAGCTCACCCTTCATGTAGGATTGTACATGCCCGGGATGCACAACTAGCACTTTGCCGCCTAGCGGAGCAATTTGGTTATGAACGAGCTGCGATTGCATGTTGAGTGCAGCCTTGGACATGCAGTAGGCATACCAAGCTGTTCGCTTACAAGCCCCGATGCTGCCTGCTTCGGACGAGATGTTCACAATCATCTTGTCATTGCTTTTTATAATAAGATCCATCAGTCCATTCGTCATACGTAATGCGCCAAGTGTGTTCACGCGAAACACCTGCTCGATGTCTTCAAAATCTAGCTCATCCTGAATCGTGGAGGTAACGTCCCCCAAGATGGCACCATTATTTATGAGCAGATCAAGCTGCTCCGTTTCAGCAGCCACCGTACGCAGTGCTTCCGCTACGCTCTTCGCATCGCTGATGTCTAGAGGAATAGGACGCAACCGCTTACCGTAGACTGCCTCCAGCTCTTGCAATGCCTGACATTCCTCCGCATACTGTCCTGCCCATACGTCATAACCTCGTGCCAAGAGTCCTTTGGCCAAGGCGAGGCCTAGCCCCCGATCTGCTCCGGTGACCAAGGCCCAACGATTGTTCTTCATAGACGCAGCTCCTTCCATTTATTTTTAAAAGTAACCGACATACCTCACGGTAGCTGACGCCTTACCAAGCATAAGCCTCGGGAGCCGCTCCGCCTGGCCCTGGGAAAATACGATCCAACTCCTTAAGTGTCGCTTCATCCAGCTTAATTTCTACCGCTCGGAGCGTGTCCAGCAGCTGTTCCACCGTACGCGGCCCGATAATTGGCGCTGTCACGGTCGGGTTGGCGAGCAGCCAAGCTAACGCCACATGCGCGGGTTTTTCACCTAGTTCGCCGCACAAACTTGCGAAGGCTTCCAGCTGATTGCGGTGCTTAGCTACGAGCGCCTCACTTTGTCTGCTTCTTCGCGTACCTTTGTCAGCTGAAAGCGCATTGCCCCCAAGTAGTCCACCCGCTAGCGGGCTCCATACGACAACACCTAAACCCAAATCCTGAGCGGCTGGCAAAACTTCCAGCTCCGGGAGGCGATTCAGCAAATGATATTTATGCTGCTCGCTCACAAGCCCCAAGAAATGGCGCTCTTTGGCTGCTGCCTGCGCCTTCATCAGGTGCCAGCCCGCAAAATTGCTGGAGCCGATATAATCAATTTTGCCCTGATTAACCAGTCCCTCAAAGGCACCCCAAATCTCCTCCCACGGCGTACGGCGGTCAATGTGATGCATCTGGTAAAGCTCCACATGATCCGTTCGCAGACGGCGAAGCGAATCTTCGAAATGGCGGCGGATTTTGTACAAGGACAAGCCACTCTCATCGTTGGGTCCGTACAGTGGCTTGTGAAGTTTTTCATATACTTTGGTTGCCAATACAACGCGTTCTCGGCGGTTACCCCCTTGCGCAAACCAGTTGCCGATAATCGTCTCCGTGGCGCCAGAGTTTTCCCCCCAGCCGTAAATATCAGCGGTATCAAAGAACTGAATGCCCGCATCCAACGCGGCATCCATAATGCGGAACGCTTCTGCTTGCTCCGTATCGACGCCAAAATTCATCGTACCCAAACAAAGCTTACTTACGCGCAGTCCAGACCTGCCTAAATAATTGTATTCCATATGCATGATCCCCTCTCATGATCAATAATAAATTTTAAGTTTAGATAAATGGACGTCGGTCTAAAATCTTCTGCAGTACTCGGTTCGCATTGACCTGTTCAGGCATTACGGACTGGACAAGGGCTAGCGCGCAAACCGTTCCGCATAATGAATGCATATCTTCAAATAAGCCATCTTCTGGCCCGTCAGCTAGTGCTGTAATACTGCTTAGGAGATGGTTGCCAATCGCTTTAATCATGGCTTGCAGCTCGTTTGCTCTATGTTGCGTTTGTTCACCAACACTTATCAACGTGTACAAGACATCCAGTTCCACAAAACCTAAAGCACCGGCCTTCAGTGGAATCTGTCCATCAACTTGCATAGCTAAGCACGTATCGACCCACTGATTCGGGTATCGCAGAGGTCGCTTGCGGTAGTTCTGATTGAACAAATAATGAAATGAGCTGGCTAAATGATGAAATAGTGGAGCTCCGTTATGAATGGATCCTTTGCGCCAAAAACCGGTTTCCGGATCCGCTTCCTGATCGAGCCATGCGAAGTACCACTGTTCCCACTCCTGGTCAACCTCGCCAGCCAGCACCATCGCTGCATAAATGCCTGCGCCTTTATGAGATTCTCTCCATGGCATTTGTGCCCAGTCCAGGCTTTCCATCCACTCTTGGATGCCTTCGCGGCTTTTCACATGATGGAGGCCCGTTAACGGATAACAGGGTTTACTGTCTAACAGCTCCAAAGCAGCTACCGCATAGGCCGTTCTATGAACAGGATGATGGCTATCTGCGTTAAAAAGCCCGTCATCCGGCTGTTGGAAGCCTTGCAACGTCTTCACCAAGCTTTCATGCTCGCTGCTCCCTACTGGTGGTAGTTCACCAATCGTGTATAGCAAAATGACGGCATCTGCCGTTCCATACAAATCAGCTTCGAGAGATTCTGAGATCTTGTGACTGTACCCTCCCAAAGTGCTTATTCGGTGAGCATCGATAGATCGACGTACTTTTTTGAGAAATGGTTGGATATTCGTCACGTTGGTTTGCCTCACTTTGCAATGAATTGATGTGAATTGAGTTCATTCTAGTCCATATCGGAAGTCACTGCTATAATACAATGGAAGCACTATATAGCATAAAGACATATTTTCTTTCAATACGTATAGGGAGCAGCTGCCGTTGGCCAACCATAAAATTGCGCAGTACTCGATTGAAGCCCAACAGGATATCCAATTCTATTACACGGGCACGGAACAATGCGTCGGGGGCCAGTCTTGGGGACCTGCGATTAAGCAGAGTTATAAAATCTTCTATATTCACAGTGGCAAGGGGATTTATCGTGTCGGCGATGTAACGTATCACCTATCTCAGGGACATGTTTTTCTGATATCTCCCTATGTCGTTTCTTTTTTTCAGGCAGACGAGAAGGAGCCATGGAACTTTTCGTGGGTCGCATTCGGCGGTGGCATCGTCCAAGATTATTTGCGGCAAGCTGGCTTTACACCAGACAATCCCGTCATTACATGCGATCGGGAGTTGGAAATCAGGCAGTGCTTCAACAAACTATTTGATGCGAACCAGCAGGTTTACAGCAAACCATTGCAGTTGACTTCGGCACTGTATGCCTTTCTAGCCTTGTTGCTGGAGTCCTCTCAACAGGAGTCCTCCTTCTCGCAGCAGAAAACCATCAAAGACTTGTACGTGGCGCAGGCGATCTCTTTTATGAAAAACAATTATGCTCGTACAATTACGATCGAGGAAATGGCGCAAACGCTGGGGCTCAGCCGTAAATATATCACGAGCCTTTTCAAAGCTGCCATCGGGACACCACCTCAGCACTACTTAGGCGAGATCCGTCTGAGCAAAGCGTGTGAGCTGCTGACGAGTACGTCACTTTCAATCAAGGAGATCGCATACTCTGTGGGGTATACGGATCAACTGCATCTTAGTCGGATGTTCAAGAAGTTATATGGCATCTCGCCCAGCCAGTATCGGGATGGCATCCAACTGCCAACCAGCCAACTGTCACAAACAAATTAAATGGATTTTATGTTGTTACTTGTGTTGATTCTCGCCATTTTGGCGCAATAGATGGATTTCCTACAGTTAATTTGAGCGAAAATCAACCAATCCACTAATTTCGCTCAAAGTAGATGTACCTTCTCCATTTATTCACTAAAACTCCGGTGAATCGGCAAATATAACTGTATATTTTACATTTATTTGGAAAATTCAGCTACTCAACTCCTACTCATCTAAAAAAATAACCACATCAGCCCAAAGGCTAACGTGGTTATCTCCATGAATATCAGTACACTTCTACCTCAGCAAAGGCCATCCGATATCGATTCGCATCACTCGGGTTCGGGCGTAGATTCGTCCCTGCCAACTCCCATAGAGAATAGCCGAGGCAGCTTTCTATACAATTTAGCTGTCAAAGACACTTTCAGCTATGTCTCCTGCTCAGCTCTGCTTTCTCTCCGTTCAACTGCACATCATACGTGATCTGTGATTCTGCTTGATTCCACACGACTTGCAGGCTGCTATTCGACAACGCTACAACCTCAAGGTGACCCTGTGCCTTCATTTCCCTACTTCGGTCAACGTGCAGCAGTTGCACAAAAGTCGCGCATTGTTCCACAGCAGCGGTTGTAATGAAAGACGTTCGTTGCCCGCTCGGCGGATTATCTGGGGTCAGTGCCGTATATATCGTTGTTGGCTGCATGCACCAGACGTGTTGTTCCAACGTGCCTTCACTTATTCGATATTCGAAGGCCGATAGGTCCTGCACCAGCTTCCGTTTCTCCTTGAACCATTGTTGATCCAGTCGACCTAGTTGATCTTCCGACGTAGACCATTTGGCAACATCATCCTTGCCTAGCAGCACGCCGCTAAAATGATTCGTTACATGGACCACCCGCGGGACTGGTACGGTGACTTGAACGATATCTAATAAATGATCTTCTGCTAGCAGGTTAATTCGACGAACTTGAGCCCCTTGATAGACGTCAGTGTCCCAAGGATTGAGCTCAGCAGGCAGGATAATACGATCTTTCATCAAATAATCCTCTGCCAGCCAATCCACAGCAGTCTCCAACCACACGCCCCATGCTTCTTCCTGCCTGTGAATCAATCGTCCGTCTCGCGGCGGCTGATCCGCCCCGTCGATACTTACCGTGTTATGTGAGTACGTATGTTTAAACCATCCGAAATGAGCGGGGATTCCATACGCCGTCGTACCGGGGTCAATGAGCAGCGGCACATTGCCGTGCATAATCGATAGCCCCAGACGATCCATATGATCGTGTTCGCCACCGAATGGGCTATGCTTAACGATCACATGCCAGCCAGTTGAATTCACTAACTTGGTTAGCCCGCTTCCTAATAAAGAGCGTGTGCGCTGCACCTCGTCCCCAAGCATGTCTGACTCCTCTACATGTCCAATCAAGTCCTGACCAAACATCAAGGCATAAATCGAATTTCGCTTCGTTCGACTTGCCTCTTTCATACGTGGATCTGCGTCAGCTGTACCGTAAGCTGTAGCCAGGAACGAACGATATTTGCCGTCTCCGTATATATCATAAGCAATTTCATAATAAGGCGCATACGTGCCGATATGATCCCCACGCCCTGCATCATTCATCGTCGGAATCATGCCACTCGGCAGAACTAGCTGCAAAGGGAAATCGAACATCGCTTTCAGCGCACTCTTTTGCCTAACATCCCACGGAGTTCCTTCCGCTATTAACGCAAAGTGCAGCAGGGATTTAAACGCATAGAAATGATACTGCACATTCCCCTCGTACCATAAGCCGTCCTCAAGAATCCCGCGTTCAAGCTGGTCATCCAAGCCGTATTCACCTGCTAAGCCTGCATTCAGCACATCACGATCATGTAGCAAAAGTCCCAGCGCGGCTATTGCCGATGTAATCAAAACCGAGTGATTATGAATTTGCTTCTCTTTATGTGCAATGAGAAAACGAGCACAGGGCTCCAGAAGCCCTGCCCGAATATGCGTGTCCTCATCTGGCGTCAGATGCTCTTGTATGACATCAAAGCCAAGTGCTAGATCCGTGATCCAATGGGCTTCATCTAAAGTTTGGGCAAATAATTTCCCTGGCCCATTATAAGGAATATCTCCATGGATGGCATACGTTTCATAGTGGTCGGCATACGCCATCAGATAGGATTTAACGAATTGCAATCGACCTGCGTCAGGTTCTATCGCGTACAGTAAAGCAATGTGATAGACAGCTCGACCGATCTGGCTATGTGCGATCGACATCCAAGTCCTGTCAAACAGCTGACTTCGCCTCTCCTTGCCACAGGTCGAACAGAGATGAAGAAAGGGCTCGTCCCACTGGAAAGTGAGCCGAGTCCCATCTTCATCACAATAATAATAGTGCATCCATTCGCCTTGCTCATGGGAGCGAATGGCGAAGGTGATCTTCGCCGCTTCTTCCGCATCCCGTCGTAACAGCGCCATAGCTGATTGAAATTCTGTGTTGACTGCGTTTCCACGCAGTCGCTCTAAACGCTTAATATCCATCGTCAGAGTCCCCCCTAGCCTTTCAATGAACCCGCCGTCATTTGCATGAATGAACGATTCGCAATCATATATACGAGTAATAATGGCAAAATCGATAAGCAAGCACCCGCCAACATGTAATGCGTTTGAACGGCTGCCGATGACCCATACCGCAGATAAGATAAGCCAACGGTTAATGTTTGCAACTTCGGATTCGTCATCGTGAACACTAACGGTCGCAAGTACTCATTCCACGCCCCGCAAAAGGTAAACAAGGCACCAACCCCAAGTCCTGGCCGCATGAGAGGCAGAATAATTCGCCAGAAAATGCCGCTATTGGAGCAACCGTCAATTCGTGCGGCTTCGTCTAATTCCCGGGAAATACCCTGCAGAAAGCTTAATAGAATAAAGAAGATATAGGCGTGACCGCTAATCAGAATGAGGACAACGCCCCATAAACTCGTATTCAGGTGCAGCTTCACCATCAGCTCGAACTGCGGTCTAATGACGACTGCCCCAATGGAGATAAACATCGTGGACGCTTGAATCGCCACATAGATGGACTTACCTGGAAATTTGATGCGGTCAACGACATAGGCCGCCATCGATGCCACAATTAGTGTACCAATCGTCGTGGCTCCACTCAAGAATATACTGTTCCAAGTAAATCTCGCAAAGTTGGCCTGTACCCAGGCTTCCTTATAGTTTACGAAATGCCAGGAAGACGGGAAGATGGTGCCCCCCTTGGTAATCTCGACGTTGGACATAAAAGAGCCTAGAAAGGTTACAACTACAGGAAATGCGATGAGTAAGGCTGTAAGTAGCAAGAACAGCCAAAGCAGCACCCTACCGCCCAATTTCCCCATTGAAAATGTTCGCTCTTGTTTCTTTATATGAACAGCAGGTATCGCTTCTCTCACTTCCATGATTTTGGTCTCTCCTCCCTATTGAAGTTTGTTTAGACGTTTCGACATCGCATGATAGATCAGTGTGATGATGCCGACAATGACAGCGGTCACGAAACCAACCGCACTGCCGTAGCCAAATTGTTGATCCGTTGGAACTCCTGAGGGTGTTGGGAAAAAGAGTTTATAGACATAAAGATACATCACTTCTGTCTTGCCAACCGGTCCACCCTCCGTCAGAACCATGATGCTCTCATAGCCTTTGAGGGAATTAATAATGGCGAGCATAATAACGATTTGAAGTACTGGACCTAGCATCGGAATCGTTAAATACCAGAACTGTTGGAGTTTGTTTGCCCCATCCAAAGATGAGCTTTCGTACACATCATTCGGGATATTTTGAAGACCAGCCAGAAATAACAGCATATAGTTTCCTACTGCCCCCCACACCGCAATGATGATCGTTGTCAGCATCGCATGCTTGGGTCCGAGCCAATCGATTCTTTCAGAGATGATATGAAACTTTAGTAAATACTGATTAAGAATTCCGTTGTACGAGTTGAAAATGATAAAAAAGACGACAGCCATGACAGCCGAACTGATAATCGTAGGCATGAAATAGATCGCTCTTAACCAGTTGCGTCCACGCAGCTTGGAATTTAATATAACGGCGAGTACTAAGCATAACGGAAGGGTTATGATGAGCTTGCCACCTGCATAAACAAATGTGTTTATTACGGAATGCCAATATTCGGTATCTTGGAATAGCCGTCTGAAATTATCGAAGCCGATAAAGGTTGGTGCTGCGTAACCCTTGTACTCATAAAACATATAGCGAATCGCCCAAGTAATTGGATAGACGCCCAGTACCACGGTCAGTAGAAAGCTAGGAAATAAAAATAAGTATGAAAAACCGATCTGGCGTGCCCTGTTCATCCCGTTCCCTCCTATATAACGCTAAGATAAGTGCGAGAGTGGAGGTTCAGCTCCACTCTCGCTTTACAGCTCTTCAATTAGCGCTTATTTCTTTACTAATTTCATTGGATCAAAGCTTGCGTTCGGTGTTACTTTAACATCGCCCTTAGCGACAGCTTTATCCAACGCATCGTTATAACGTTTGTTCAAATCTTGTATAATCTGATCCAAGTTACCGCCGCTGAGCATATATTTGACGAAGGCGTCATTGTATTTTATGCCTTCAACCGTAACCGTTGGTTGAAGCGGCCATGTGCCATCATTAGCGTTTGGCAAGAAACCTTCAACCCCTTTGATATCTGGTTTTTTCGCAACGGAGGACACGGCCGGCACCATGGATAAGCCGAAACCTTTTTCATGATATGTTTTCAATACGTCATCTTGGTACATATATTGCATGAACTTCCAAGCTTGATCGGCATTTTTGGTCGTGTTACTGAGGGACAACCATTGACCACCCAAGAAGGAGCTTGCTCCTTTGATCGTACCGTCAATCGTAGGAACCGGTGCTGCTGCCCACTCAATCTTGGCAGGGAACTGATTCGCGTATACGCCTGGCTCCGAGGAATAAGAAATATACATACCGATTTTACCTTCAGCGAATTGTGCACGCAGTGGATCAATATCCAAGGATTCCATACCTGGCAATGTGCTGCCGTCATCTACCATTTGCTTGAAGGATTGCATGATATCTTTGTATCCTGTGAAGTCATACTTTGCTGTTTTGAAATCAAAACCAAATCCACCATAGCCGCTTACTTCCGCAATAGCCCTTGCTGAACGACCTAGAGCACTTTCTGGACTTTTGAAGTTTAGTGCAAATCCATAGGAGCCATTAGCCTTGCCCACAGCAGTAAGCTTCTTAGCATCTTCTACCATTTCTTTCAACGTTTTCGGAGGAGCTGCAATGCCTGCTTTTGCGAATAGGTCTTTGTTATAGACGAGACGAATCGTCGATCCATAGTTGGGAAGGCTGTACATTTTGCCACCGATGCGGTTGAAATCATCAATGACCGGGAATTCTTTCTTAATCGCATCCGTTAGATAAGAATCAATGGGTTTCAGATAGCCTTTCGCCGCAAAAGGCTGAATCGTATTTTCCTTAACGCGGATAATGTCAGGCGCCTGTCCAGAAGCAAAAGCCAGATCAATCGCTTGGTTAAAGTCTTCTGTTTTAACAACCATTTCAACTTCAATATTCTCGCCATTCGTCTCGTTAAATTTCTGCACAACACTCTTAATATAGTCCATATCATGACGGTCACCCGTCCAATAAGAAAGCTTCGTTTTGGCTTTGGTAGGAGCCGAACTCGCTGGTGCACTTGATGCTTTCGCAGATGCCGCTGGACTTGCTGCTGTATCGGTTTTGGTGGAGCTACAAGCTGCTAAGCTGCCTGCGAGTGCGACTGTTAATGTGACCGTCCCTAATTTCTTTATCATGTGTAAGCCTCCCTTAAATCTGTTGTTTACATCTCTAATAGTAAAAGAATCCCCTTGTCCTGATAATGAGGTCAACTCTTGAATGAGGGCAGATATTTCTATATGTTCCTATATGTTGCCCTTCCCACTTGTTCATAAAACAGGCAAGCCCTCACGGCTTGGAGGGCTTGCCCAGTGACATTTCTTTAAATTCCGTCGGTGTGAGACCGGTCTGCTTTTTAAATACCTCGCTGAAATAACGCCGATGCTCGTAGCCCAGCTGTTGCGCAATTTCTTGCACCTGATAATCCTCGATCAGCATCGACTTCGCCTTATCCATTTTCGCTTGCGTAACGAATTGTTGGAAGGTCGAACCGGTTACTTTTTTGAACAAATTCGAATAGTAACCCCAGCTTAAATTAACCTGCTTTGCACAGTGCTCCAAGGTCAAATCGATATCCAGATTCGCCTTGATGTACTCAGCGGAACGAAGGATAATTTTCTGCGACTCGCTCGCCCGTTCTTGATGGATCAGTCGACAGCCTATTTCGCACAGCTCAATGAACCAGGCGCGATATTCTAGGATAGCCGCACCGCTATCTCTGATTTCCTGATTCTTCGCTTCAAATTCAGCTAAGCTATGGCGAGGGAATTTCTCCATCAGCACACGTAGCATGCGGAGCACGAGGCCTTGCAGCAGTCGCTCTACGACACCAGGCTCAGGGAGAACGGACACTTTCCCCATCTCCGTGAAAATCGTCATCGCCCACTCGACGCAGGCGTCTCGATTGCCCGAGCGGAAAGCGAACAAGAACTCATTCTCGCTATCCTCCGTATAAATCCACTCCACAGGAACGGCTTGTGCATTCGAATTAAAGCTAAATGCACCATTGCCTCCCGTGTAAAAATGATACGATAACGCGCTAAGCGACTGCTGATAGCTCTTCGGCAGTTCTTGAACGGTCTCTACACATTGGCCGATGCCAATGGAGATCGTAAATTTGGTATGACGCGCTATGTTCGCGCAGCACTGATCTGCAATCGCAATCGGCATTTCCAGATTCGCCACATGGAGAATACAAATATAGCGATTGAAACCCTCCCGGAACACAACCGCTGCCTCGCCTAGGGCAATCGTCTCTTCTACAATATTTTGCAAGGAAAAACGCACAAGCTCTAGCTCTTTCACCGGCACTTCCCCATATTTATCGGTAAACTGATCGATTTGGATCGTCATCACAGCGAATGGCGGCTTCAATTCATTAATGTCTAGAAAATCAGATAACCGCGCCAGTTCGGCTTCATTGGTCTGATGGTAAACCAACAGTGACAGATACTCTTGTCTAAGGGCCGGCATGCTTTCCTTAATCTTCTGTTGAAGACCGATCAGCTGGGTACGGCTCAAGTTCTCCTGCTCCCACACCTCTTTCGCCTTTACGACCGCTTTCACAATCTGTTCAATGGAAAAAGGTTTCTTCACATAATCTAATGCGCCATATTGGATCGCTTTTTGCGCGTAATCGAAATCTGTATAGGCACTCAAAATGACAACTTTACTCGTCGGCAGGATCTCCATAATATTGCGAGTCATTTCTAAGCCATCCATTTTGGGCATACGAATGTCCGTTAGAATAAGGTCTGGCCGTGTTTCACGAATGACTGCAAAACCTTCCTCGCCATTGGTCGCACTGCCTACGATTTCGATGCCATGATCTTCCCATGGAATTTTCTTCGTAATCATATCCACGACACTTCGAATATCATCCACCACACATAGCTTAATTAGTCGATCCATGGAAATCCTCCTCTTTCTCATACCGCGGCAGCCACAAGTCGACTTGAGCTCCGCCAAATGCATTCGTCCCGATCTCCATCCGTTGCTCAGTCCCATAGTACAGTTGCAGACGCGTATAAATATTGCGCAGTGCATAACCGTGCTTCGAGGCCGCCTGGTGCATCATGCTTTGTTTTAGAATCTCGGGAACAAGTCCGTGTCCATTATCCTCCACCGTGATATGCAGCCAATTATCTTCAGTCCGAGCTCTGAGCTGAATTTCCCCACCTGAGGTCATATCCTTGAATCCGTGCAGAATGCTATTTTCAATCAATGGCTGGATCATGATTTTAGGTACAAGGCAAGCTTGCAGCTCAGGCTCAACCTCCATCTGGAAGACGAATAAATTCTCATACGACCTTTGCTGAATCGCCAAATATTGACGAACATGATCGAGCTCATCTGCGAGTGGAATCAAATCTCTACCCCCACTTAAGCTCAATTGGAACATATTCGATAAGGCCAAAATCATTTCATTCACATCTTCATTTTCACCCAGGACTGATTTGCAGTAGATCGTATTGAGCGTGTTATAGAAAAAATGCGGATCCATTTGCGCCGTCAACGCCTTAATCTCTGCTTTCCGTTTATCACGTTCCCGATTGGTGACGTCCGAAATAAGCTGCTTAATCTCGTCCAACATCCGGTTGAAGCGGAATCCAACCTGAGAAACTTCATCCTTATACTCGCTTTCAAAACGTACTTCCAGATCATTCTCTTCTACGCGTTTCATCAGTTTCTGAAGTCGGAACAAAGGTTTGAGCAGCAGAAGCGTTAGATTGTTCGAAATGAACAGCGAGACCAGTACAAAGCCGATGGTCACAAGCGTTGTTGCTTGCTTAATCCCATTTAATTGGGCAAGCAATTTATCCTTCGCTTGTACGCCGACGATCAGCCAATCATCCTTGACGTCAAGCCTTGCATAATTAACTAGATAATCCTTACGATCCTTATCCATGAAGAAAAATGAACCCTTCCGTTCCTCCGTCAATTGCTGTACAAAGTCTGGACGTTGGATGAAAACCTTATCCTGATTTCGGTCTGCATAATTGATATCTTCACCTTGTGAATCTACGAAGTAGTAATGCTTATCGGGGTCCGTTAAGTTCTCCATAAAGAGATCTCGCAGATCGTCTTCCTTCACATTAATAACCACATACACATTGGTCGGCTCGTTTCGCGTATACGAATCTTCACTGACACCTTCTGCGACAAGCGATAAGACCCGCTGTTTCCCCGTAAAAAACGGATCCACATGTCCGGTGCTCCAAAAGCCGCGCTTTAAAAGCTGGAATTGATTAAACATATCGGATTTAAAAAAGGAATTCGAAATATTCCGCGCACTGGAGGTGGGATAGAAATCCCCAATTGGCGTGGCGATCAATATACTATCGATCATGGAATCATTGAATTTCACCTGGTTGAACACATACTGTAAGGCCGTTAATGACTTATAGTAGCTTGAGTTATCCTTATTCTGAACATCCTTCATCAACTGCTTGAAAGCGTCACTGAACATTAAGGACCGCACCGCGGTACCGATATTTTTCAGTCTCTCATTCACAATTTGCGCAGATTGATTCACGGTATCCTGACTCGACTGCATCGCATTGCGCTGAATTTCCTTGGACGCGATCAGGTAGGCGATACTCCCTGTTGCCACCAGACCTACGGTAATGAGTATCACAAAGGTAAACCATATCCGTTGTTTGAGTGAGAAAGAATGGAACAGACGTGACAGCCACGACCAGATAGCAAGCTTATTCATAGGCGACGTTAGCACCTTTCCTGTGTGTAAGAAGATAGTCTTTATCTACTATATTATAGTATAGGTCACTTTCCGTAGGCATGGGGGAAATTCAAGATCGAGGGCAGCTATTTCGTTTTACAACAATTTTTAGAACATATGTTCTTTATTTTTTCGGGTAAATGTGGTAATAATAAGAGGTAGACTTTTTACCCCTCAACTAATTCAATCTAAGGAGCTGTTTATTGATGTCCGTTCGTTTAACTCCGTATTTAGTATTGCCTGGTACTGCTGGTGAAGCTATTGCCTTTTATGAGAAAGCGCTGGATGCTCAAGTCCTTTTTAAACAGACCTTTGGTGAAATGCCTGCCAGCCCTGATTACCCGCTTGCTGATGAACAAAAAGGGCTTATTGGACATGCCATGCTGCAAGTTGGCGAAAGCCAAATGATGTTCTCGGACTCCGACTCAGGTAAACCCGTTCAACAGGGCGATCAGGTGACGATTTGTATTACAACGAAGGATGCAAGCAAATCGAAGCAATTTTTCGAAGGGCTCAAAGAAGGCGGCACCGTCATCATGGACCTGCATGAAGCATTCTTCAGCCCTGCTTATGGACAAGTGAAGGACAAGTTTGGCGTGACCTTCCAGATATTCACAGAAGGCGAATCGATGAATTAAACGTGAAAGAACGGCCCTGTTCGCATGAATGCGACAGGGCCGTTTCCGCATTGAGTAAACCTCCAACTACCGTGAAGAACATAACAATTCGTGAAGTAGTTAACAAAATGATGATACTATCTTCCTCCTAATCATGCTTTAATGAAGAGTGTATTAAATTAGGGCAGGTGAGGAAGTATGGCAGATGATAAGTTCGCTCTAAGAATGTTGTCCAGACTTAGATTTAAGGAGAAGACCTCCTCTTTATTCATGCGATTGTTAGTCAGTTTCTTCATCATTATCGTACTATTGGTCTCGTTTATTTTATACTCGGTTGTATTCTACAGGGGAAGCATTAAAGTTGAGATTATTAAATACAATACACTCAGCCTACAAAAAACATCCGAAAATTATGAAAACCTGATAGGCGCTATCCATAACGCTGTTCTGAGCTTTTCATTAGATTTACAAGGGACACAGGCCCAAACCGTCGATTATGTGAGTGCAGGAACTACGATGCAGAAGGTCCAACTTCTCCTATCCAATCGACTATTATACTTGGACAACTTAATATTGATGTATAAGAACTCTGGGTTATCTCTTGAAAAAAACCGCGGAACAGATGCCGATAGCATGTTCGGGCGTTATTACAACAGTAAGGATTACAGCGCCTCATTCTGGAACGAACAATTTGCTTTACCTTATAAATTTCAAGTACTGCCCACCTCCACATTTGCTGAAATTGATTCTACTGGACGGGCAGGTGAACGGGCTTTGCTTCCCATCGTCATAAAGAATGACCAACTCCCCAACTTTTATTTAATTGCTTTGGTTCAGGCTGACACCATTTATTCTGAATTACACCAGACAATTAGTGATCACTTTTATATTTTAAATGAACATGATCAGCCGTTATATACGTCATCTAAGTCAGAGCAACACACTATACCTAAATTTAAAGACAGTTCAGGGTATGTCCTTCAGGATAACGTTTACTATTTCTACAGAACAGGAGCCAGCGGCTTAACATATATTCATGTGGTACCAGATACGTCAATTTCGAGTCAGGTTCGTTGGAACTTCTCTTTTGTATTATTGTTGATCCTCACTATTGCCATAAGTGTAATCGCTTCCTTGCTGCTTAGTGTTCGGCTCCATACACCCGTTAAGCGGATTATCGATGGCATTCAGAAGTGGAATACCCCGATGCCTTGGGAGAGCGGGATTAAGGAATTTAATATTATACATGACAAAATAAGTGATATCCTGAAAACAAGCCGGGACATCCACCAGGATATGTCAGAGAAAGAGTCTCTGCTTCGATACTACGCATATTCCAACGTTTTGAAGAAGATTCGTCATCAGCATGGGGATCATACACCATGGATTCCTTCGAATCGTCCCTTTGTTCTGCTATTGTTTAAAGTCAATTACAAATCCATGCTGTATAAAATGCAAGTAGATGAAGAACGTGCAACTTCTTTTATCAGAGAATATATCAATCGGATCATTATAGAGACCTACTCGGACTCCTTGACCTTCCAGATGGAGAATGATCAAATCCTCTCCATTATTTTCACTGAGATTACCGATCCAAATATTAGGTACATACTTAAGCAGATTAATCATATGCTTGAGGCCGAAAGAGAATATTGCTTCCTTACGGTTACCGGTTCAGGGGGTACTGAGGATTGGAATGAAGCGTATGAAAGTGGGCTTGAACAACTTAAACAGCGGAGATTCAATGATGAAACTCAGATTATTATGGAAACTGAGCATCAAAATGAGGAAATTCGATTGTCACAAGCCCAAGAAGAGGAACTTGATGCCAATCTATATAATGGGAATGACGACGTCGTGCTCCAACTGGTCAGTCGGGTGCTTGGGAGAATGAGAAAGAGCAATGAGAGCTCTCAAAATGTCCTTCTATTCGCCGAATCCATCGTGTTTCATATACAGAAAACTCTTCAACAGCGCAATATCGATTACACGTTTCTCCGTCAGACTTTGACTGAATTGCCAAACTGTCACACTTATGAGCAGCTAGAAGCGGTACTGTCACCTTTGATAAAGCGTTCGGCCCTGCTGGTAAGGGAAATCAAGGCAAAGCGAGATCACATCATTGAATTCGTTTATGAATATCTCGAGAATAACTATGACAAGGATATTACGTTGGATGGCTTAGCAGAGAAACTTAGCATTTCTCGCAGTTACTTGTCTACGTATTTCAAAGAAAAGACGGGCAATAACTTCGTCGATTATGTGAACTCAGTTCGCATCGATAAAGCCAAGAAGCTGCTGCTTACTCCAGACATTCGTATTCAAGATGCTGCGCAGCTCGTAGGCTACCAGAACATTAATTCCTTCAACCGAATGTTCAAGAAATCCACCGGATTCACGCCAAGCGAATATCGTAAAAAATGAGCTTTATTAAGATTACTCCCCTTCATCCATGTATAAATACGATTGTTATTTTTGATAAAAAACGCTATGTGCCGGCAGTTTTGCCAGCACACAGCGTTTTTATTGTATATTAACTCCTACGTTGGTAAACATCATGTGCCTTATACATTCGGGTTCTTAACACTTGCCAGCACCAGCTTGCTTCCATGCGTTCGAATGATTTCAAACCGCTAACAGGCTGTGTTATTGCTGGAATATAATAGTGGGCGTTGCCGAGGTGTCGGCGACGCGAACGTTCGTCGTTCCGTTGTAGGACATGGTGAACGAAAAGGAACCAGGGAGCAATTCTTTACCAGCCCCTCCTTCGTACGTATTGCCAAACGTTCGCCAGCGATCCGCATAGTAGCTGACGATGCCACCGTCAAGCGGGTTCCCTTGGCTATCCTTTAGCAGTACATTGACTCGAATCGTTTGAAATCCGACTATGGCATCGTCTTTGGTATTTTGCATCTTCTGGCTGATTGTACCTTCATACGCCGTGGAGAACGTATAAGAGCCAGGCAGTAACTCCTTGCTGGCCTCTCCTCCGCTCGTGTCGCCGATCGAACGCCAGCGATCCGCATAATAACTGACCGCGCCGCTGTCCAGTGGATTCCCCAAGCTATCTTTCAAATGTACTTTTACTTTGACCGTTTGGAATCCAACTATGGCCTCAACTCCTGTATTCTGCACCTTTTGGTTGGATGTACCTTCGTACGCCGTAGCGAACGTGTAGGGGCCCGGCAGCAATTCTTTCCTAGCCTCGCCATAGCTCGTACTGCCGAAGGTCCGCCACTTATCCGCATAATAGCTGACGTTGCCGCCATCGAGCGGATTCCCTAAGCTGTCCTTCAAAAGGACCTTCACCTGAACCGTCTGAAACCTGACGAAAGCGTCGGTTCCCGTGTTTTGCACCTTGTTCATTTGTGTTCCCTCAAAGGCCATAGCAAACGTGTAGGATTTATCAGGCAGCGATTTGGTGACTGTCCCGGCAGCATCCGTGATGCCAAATCCCTTCCACCCGCCATCATAATATTGAACGCTGCCGCCGCTCAGCGGATTTCCATTACTGTCCTTGAGCTGAATCTTTACTACAGACAATGCAAGAGTGAATCCAACCTGATGGGAAGATTCAACATTCCCGGCTCGATCTGTTGATCGGTAGAGCAAAGCATACGTACCTTTCTTGTCGAACGTGACGGGTGACGTATAAATTTGCCATGACGTCCCGTTGTCCACGCTGATTTCGGTTCTGTCCACGCCTGATGAGCTGTCGCTGCCTGCCAACGTGACTGTGACCGGATTCAAATAGGTGCCGTTAGGTCCATCCGGCTGTAAGGGCGATATGCTCGCGGTAGTAATCGGCGATTCTCTATCAACAGTGGGTGCCTCGTAAATTCTCATTTCCTTGATACTATTAAACAATCCACCCGTCGAATTACCGGTCGTCCACACCTTCACATATCTGGCTGTCGCATTTGCAGGAAATGCAAAAACCTCAAAATTGTCAGTAACACCACTGGCCTCGCCTCTGTATATCCAATTCCATTGGACACCGTCCTGGGAAACTTCGATATCGAAGAATGCTCGTCTTGTTGTACCGTTGTACCAGGCGATTTCGACTTTGTTCAGCTCCTTGACCTCTCCAACATCAGCGATGAGCCATGGATACCCGTCTGGATTATCCGAAATGGCCTGTGGGTCGATTTTGGCCGACCAAATCGTACTCATATCATCGTCGAAAGCGTTCATCGGCATAAAGCCCGTCGTTCCGTTGCTTTGCGCACCAATGACTTGAAGCAATCCCGATGAAATCACCTTAACTGTATAGGTCCGGTGATAGTTCCCAGATCCTGAAGTAACACCAATTATCGCTACTCCTGGCACTTTCCCATCATAATTAATCGTGACTGTCGAAGTGTTACTGCGCTTAATGACGTTTATTTGATTTATCAGCTTTTTATCATTTTTAGTTACCGTGTAGGATAGAACGTCTTTGTCGAAGTCGTTGATCAATAGCCCATTAAAGAAAATTCCGTTCAAGCCGTCATCATCATTCATCTCATTATGCGAACCGGAAGCTGCCACAGGTTGAACGGTATCGTTCATAAGATTAAGCTCAACCGCCTTGCCACTGACTTCAAATTTCCATAAATCTCCATTTTTCGTCATCGATACGTCGGCCGGCACCATGCCATTCTCTGTCCAGGTAAAAGCAGACGCATTACGCCACACGGGGTCGGTGTCGTTAATGACTTGGAATGCGCGTCTATCACCTGGGTTCTTACTGACATCCAGATCGGTTGTGTAGGGAACGGTTGCAATACTTGCCGTCGCATGCTCCGGCGTCAGTTGTTTATACTGGAGCGTTGTATGATTGCCAATTGACATAAAGTTGTTCGCATCGGTACGAATTAAATTCTGACTTTCCGGGAAAAAGAGCAACTTCAATTCCCTGGGTTGATCGACCTGAATATCATCAACAACGATCAACGTGGATGGTTTCATAAAAATAAGATGCCTTTTATAAGTTTTAAGCCCTGTCACATCCTTCTTGTAGGCTTCCGTTGCATCCCCCACCATATAATCAAATTCGGGATGATCCACGACGGTCGTTATCGAAGGAGATGCTTTTCTCTCATTGGCTTCATACATATTGTACCAACTTCCCCCTTCCCCCATCTGCCCCTTGTTATCAATGAGTAGTGTGTTGTGATTGGAAGTTAGTTTTGGCGCATACCCATCATCACGGATCAAATATTCACCACCTGCAAATATCATAAAATGATTCGCATCCGGATGGACATGACCTGCGCCCCAGTCTTGATTGTTAGGCTCGTTGTTGAGCTCTATGACACGATGACCCATATAAGGTCCGCTCTTAAAAGCAACCATCGACTCGCTCCCCGACCAATCGGAACGAGAAATAGCCATGTCAATATTATCGAAGTGATGCAACGTCGGTTCCGCCTCAGCAGGCGTCTCCAGAACGGTCGGGTCATAATACAGCAATCCTAGCCATTTAGCACCAGGAGAATCCATGTTCGCGTCATCAATTTGACGAGCAAGCAATTGAGCAAGCCCATCTCGATGTTCGGCTGCTAAAACCCGCAGCAAGTAATCAGGCCCATACCAGTTCTCGCTGGGATCGTCAGCAATATTCAAATGGTTTATCTTATTTGTCCAACTATCCTTAGGCAGCATCGTGTAGTTGAAATATTTAGAGCTGTTCTTAAAGTAATCATTACCCAGCATATTATTATTAAAAAACTTTTCAGAAAGCTTGGCATATTGAATGAGCCAGGAGAGTCCATATTGTCCGTAAGCAACCCCCTCAATGCTCGCTCCATCATCTCCTAGCACTTCGGCCGATTTGTTAAACCTCTGCACAGTGAATTGAAGCCAAGGTAGTACCTTCGATTGTGTATCATTATCCACATCATAGATCGCAAGACCTGCTGCTGTTAGCCCTCCGAGATTAACCCACATATGATTGGCCAAATACATTTGACTCCAATAAGCCTTAATCTCTTGTCCGTTGAAGGGAAGACCTGCTCCCTTCCTATACATTTCATTGCCGCGTTCTTTCAACGTATCAACTATTATTTGCTTTATTCCAACATCTAAATCGTTGTACAGCCAATCGTATACAATCCCCAAACTAAATAATTGATGACCAGCGGCAAGCTCAGCATTTTTTAATTGCCCTAATCCCCAGTTTGGATAGTTGACCGAAGCTATCGCCCATGTTTTAGCAGCATTCAGATATTTAGCTTCGCCTGACAATACATATGCAAACGCGAAATTGACGGTCTTATTGCCGACATCCCGTTGCCAATTCTGCTCCAGATCATTTGGATCCTGGTGATACAGGTCAGGCGCACCAAGCTGAGTATCGACAAGAGCTTTAAATTCCCTCCACAACGCTTCATGTGTCCCTCCTGGTGCGATAGCTGCCTTCAGCTGCGTGACCTTGGAATCGTTGATATACAGTCTGGGATGAACCTGCTGCAGGGGACTCAACGCTTCTGCCATCGTTTTTACTTTAATCGTATTTGTATTATACGCATAATTCCCTTGGCCATCGGTTACTGCAACGAGGAAAGCGTCTTCACCGGTAAAGTTAATATCGGGCTTGTATACCCAGCCACCATCGCTGCCCACAACTACTGTTCCATGAGAAGGCTCAAGAAGCCTGAAATAGGAAAGCGGATGACTATTCGAATCAGTTGCAGCAACATGACCACTAATTGGGGTTGAAAATGAAGTATCAAGTTGCTGATTATTAATGGTAATATCTGTTGAACCTACTCGAATCACACTATGAACAGCAAGTGACTTCTCTACAGCTCTCGCTGTAATGACCGCGATCCCCTTCGTGAACGCATTCACGACGCCTGATGAGTCAACTGCTGCCACGTTCGTATCAGATGACGACCACGTCACCAATTTGTTGGATGCCTCCACAGGAAACACCTGAGCTTGGAGCGGTAACGTATCGCCAATCGAAAGCACACTGCTTAAAGGTGTGAGTGATATGCTCTCTACCTGATTCCATGGCGCCAAAACCATATCGTCATACCAGGTTACACCAGAGCCTGATTCTGGAAAAGCGGCTAACACAATCAATGTTGCTGTAGGAGGAGCTTGAATGCCCAATTCCTCCACATATACCCATCCATCGGATTGAGACTGTGCCGTTAAATATATATACTTATCATTCGCTATCTTCTTTCCATTGCTATCTTTGAAATAATAGCTGATTCTCGCACCTGTTCTTCCTGAAACTTCAGGTTTCATCCAACCAGAGAACTTATAGTTGACCCCTTCATTAACACTAATACCTTGGTATACGGAACCTGAACCGCTGAGACCCACATTAATTTTAAGTGAATGGGATCCCGTCTTATATACGGACTCATCTACCGTGGCGGTAAATTGGGTAGGAGAACCCTGATATATCTTCCAATTGCTGTTCGGCAGCGTAGATGTCTGATCAAAGGAAGCATCCTTAATCAAGTTGCTTGCATCTATCACACACTGATCCGTAAAGTTTCCGTCCTCCGTTGTAGCCGTGATGAGAGCTGTCCCGCTCCCGATAATCGTAACCATTCCGACGCTGTTAACCCCTGCAACACTCGAATTCGAGGAGTTCCACTGTACCGTCTTATTCGTTGCATTTGCTGGTAATACAACCGATTGGAGCTGAACTTGATCACCAGGGGCGGCTATTATGCGGTGGTTTTTTAAAGATATCCCCGTCGGATGAATAATGGGGAGATTGACGGTAACCGTCGATGTATCTTTAAAACCTCCATCAACTGTCGTTGCTGTGATTGTTGCGCTTCCAGCACCAAGAGCGCTTACGACTCCATTCGTTACGACCGCCACACTAGGGTTAGACGAAGTCCAGATGATCGCTTGTTCTGTAGCATGGACAGGATACACTTGTGCTGTAACCGTCGTAGAAGCACCCAGTTCAAGCGGGATGACCTTACGGCTTACTGCAACACTGCTCACGGGAATGTCAAGTTTTTGATCATCAAACCATGAAATCCCGGTTCCTGTATCCGGACTAATTTCCACCACCAGCCTTACTGCATCGCTAGGTGCCGTTACAAGTCTTTCTCGATATGTCCAATCATTGGTTCCCTTTAAGTCGGCGGTATTCGTAAATACCCCTGTGAGCACAGATGCGCTGTTCTCGAAGTATAACCGAACTCGTGCACCTAATGAAAAATCAGTAACGACATCTTGCGTTTTGATCCAAGTGGAATATCGGTATGTTGTACCTGGTGTAACGTTCACCTTTTGATAGGAAGCCACCCGTCCTCTCGCGGTTGCGTCAATCTTTAAGGAATGATTTCCCTCCTTATATACTTCCGTGCTGACGCTAATCATTGGCCCGGGCGTATAATCTTTATTAACCCATCCCGTCGGTACACCACTGGATACGCTTTCAAAACTACCATTAAGAAGAAGAGAGGTGGCCGCATTAGCCGTATTTGTTAACCCAAAGCCAGCCGTCCATAAGGCAGAAATAAATATACAAATAGCCACGAACAAGGGAAAGGGACCTTTTTGTAGTTTTTCCATCATCAAACCTCCTTGGTTAGTTAAACTAAAAAGGAGGAGTAAGCTCCCCCCACTATTCATTAGGCAAAGCTTATTTCCATTCTCCCTTGATTCCTGATGTCTGTAATATTTTATTTACATCGTCAATGACTTCTTTTCCGCCTTTTTTCATATACTCATCAACCATCTTGCCCCAGTTGGAAATTGGCTCCTGTCCTACGATCATCTTGGTTTGCCATTCCTGAGTAATTAGGCTCAATTCTGCACCCTTGGATGCGAGAAGCTCGGAATAAATGCGGTCTACAGGATTAAGATAAAATTTAGTATTCTTTAATAATTCTACTGTTGAATTTGCGTAGGCCTTCGTAAATGCATTGGAATATGTTTTGCCTAGCTCATTAGCTTCATCATTTGGCGCCCAACCAGTTACACCACCCGAGTATCTGCTAGGACGTTTATCTAACCCTGCCACGTCAATGACAGACGGGGTTCCATTCACCATCTTGTACCCAACGTTTTCACCACCAAATGCCCAGTCAAACTCAGCATTCTGGGGGTTGCGATTATCAATAGGAATGAAGGTACGGAAGTAATCTTGCATTTGCAGAATTCGGTTTATTTTATCTGGATCACTCTTTGTCTTGGCATTCAACATGGTCAGTGTATAATAACCGGAGAGTGCTGTGTAGCCTTGCCCCCCATCCGCTTGTTTGAAAGCAGGAATCGTAACAACTTCCGCTGCGGGGAACAATTGCTTCATACTTGTAAAGAGATCCTCAACAGTCCCAAATGGCTGCTCATACCAAATCCCATATTTCCCGGCATAGAAATCTTTACGAACATCGTTTACATTAGAAACCGCCCAATCCTTGTGTAAAGCTCCTTCTTTGTACAGGTCTGCAAGCAATTGCGTCTGCTCCTTGAATCCATCCGATATGATACCTGGAATTAATTGACCTTGCTCGTTTTTGTTATACCAACCAACATCCCACTGAGCGCCCATCGCTGCCCCATATACCATCTGCTTAGACAGCGCAAGCCCATACGTATCGTTTTTCCCATTCTTGTCCGGGTCATCCTTCGCGAATGCAATCGCCACTTTCTTCAATTCGTCATAGTTGGTCGGCATCTTGAGTCCGAGGTTATCCAGCCAGTCTTTGCGAATAACAGGTTTTTTTCCATACTTCGAAGGGAAGTATTGCGGAATTGCGTAGATTTTTCCATCTACACTCACAGCATCCCACACACTTTTGGGAACCAATTTCAACGAGGGATATTTGTCGATATAATCATTCAGTGGAAGGAAAGCACCTTGTTTCGCCCATTTGAAAAAATTCGCATCTGCACTCTCCATTCCGATGACATCAGGCAAATCTCCAGCAGCCATTACGACCGGTAATTTGCTGCCATATTCACCAAAAGGGACAAATTGCGGCTTGTAGTCCACATTAAATTTCTCGTTAATCTTCCTTATCCCATCGCCTGTAGCACTCGGAATTGGAGAAGACCACGTCCCGAAAATCGTCGATATGGTAATTTTCTTAGCTGCAGCATTAGGTGTAGCACTTGCAGTCGTCACGGGTGTGCCTGTTGCAGCAACGCTTGTTTCAGGCTTCTTGGTTTCCGATGAACATGCGGCCAAGCTTGAAGCTAAACTTACGGTAAGTCCAATAGTTAGTATTTTTTTCATTGAAGTTTTCCTCCTCAGATTAGTTGTCAACTCTTCTTTATGACGCCCTTGTATTTAGCTAACTAGGTACCATCAACCTTTCACAGACCCAAGCATCACCCCTTTCGCAAAATGCTTTTGCAGAAAGGGATAAACGATTAGGATCGGCAAGGTCGCTAATAAAATGGCGGCCATTCCTATCGTTTCTGCTGGAGGAAGAAAGCCTGACTTCGCAGCATCACGAGCTGCTGATGCTAAGGAATTCGTTGGATCGTTGAGAACTACGATTTGCCGCAGAATCACTTGTATCGTCCACTTGGCAGGATCATTCAGATACAAGATAGCCGTAAAATACGTATTCCAATGGGCTACCGCGTAGAACAATCCAAAAGTCGCGAATGCTGGCTTGGATAAAGGAATTACAATTTTTGTGAAAATCTGTATGTCGTTGGCACCATCAATTAAAGCCGATTCATTCAATTCATTCGGGATACTGAGGAAGAACTGACGCATAACAATAAGGTTGAATGAATTGATAGCACCTGGAATAATAAGCGCCCAATAACTATTGATAAGAGATGTAGCTTGAACCATTAAATACGTTGGAATCATACCTGCATTGAATATGAAGGTAAACAGTACCAAAAACAAGTATACTTTTTCTCCCCAAATATTTCGAGTTATTGCATAGGCCATCGTTGCCGTCAATATTAAATTGACAAGACTCCCAAGAACAGTGACGTACACACTGACACCAATCGAACGAATAAACTCATGGGATTTAAGGATGTAATCGTACGCATCCGTAACCCACCTCTCCGGCCATAAGATCAGCTCGCTTACCGCGTATTCCTGATAGGAAGTAAAGGAAATGACGAAGATGTAGTAAAAGGGAAAGAGCATGAGGATAGCTAACAGGCTCAGTCCAGCGATAATAAGGATATCCGCGACTCGTCCGGACATCGACTTCTGATTATACATGGGTGGTTACCTTCCTTCTTATTAATTATTAAAAGACGCCTCCGTCTCCAAACTTCTTGGCCACCCGATTCGCAACAAGAATTAATATGAGACCAACCACGCTTTTGAATAAGCCAACCGCCGTTCCAAAGCTAATGTCTGCTTTTTGAATCCCTTTGAAATACACAAAAGTATCCAATACATTCCCAACATCCATCGTAAATGGATTTAGCATCAGGAATACCTGCTCGAAACCAGAATCCAGTACAGTGCCCAGACGGAGGATAAACAAGATAATGATAGTACTGCGTAAGCCTGGTAAAGTAATATGCCAAATTTGCCGCCAGCGGCTTGCTCCATCCACGACTGCTGCTTCATATAAACTCGGACTAATGGAGGATAACGTGGCTAGAAATATGATCGTCCCCCATCCTGCCTCTTTCCAGATGACCTCCAATATGATTAAAGGCATGAACCAACCTGGTTCTTGGAGGAATTGGATCGGCTCCATGCCGAACAACGGGGTAAGCGCCCAGTTAACAATCCCCTCCGATTTGAGGAATATCGTCACAATTCCGATGACAACTACCCAAGATAAGAAATGGGGTAAATAAATAATGGATTGCACGATTCGCTTAAACCGCTCATTCCTGATTTCATTGAGCATGATCGCCAAAATAATCGGAACTGGAAAGGCGAACGCAATTTGTAAAAAAGACAATAAAAGCGTATTCCACAGTACACGGATAACTTCCTGATCGCTGAATATCGTCTTGAAATGCTTCAACCCTACCCAATCGCTGTGTAAGAATCCTCGAAATGGGCTGTAATCCTGGAAGGCAATGATATTTCCAAGCATGGGGATATATCGGTACACGATAAAATAAATTAAACCTGGCATTAGAAGCAGGAATAAGTAACGTTCTCTCCACAAGCGATCCTTCAGCTTCCTGCCTCTACTTGGAACTGGCAGTTTAGAAGCTGCAGTTGCTTGCATTGTCGAACCATGCGTTGTTTTCATGATGTCCCTACACTCCTTCTCTGTAAGTTGAGTCTGAGCACGCTTACAATAACAATCGTTATTTGTGACCACCTATCATTCTGTTCATTCTGTTTAAGCACGTTACATGTGTTCATATGCTTGCTCTCTCACTCCTTTATATCCATTACTCTATCGGAGTACTGTGAGGCTGAAAATCGTCGTTTTTCTAACCAACTTCACCGTTTTTCCGAAAACCATAAAAATGATGAAAGAGTGAACAAAATGATGATAAACATGCAGACAACCTTGCAACTGCCCTCACGTATTTATGTTAAAATATAGTTAAACTGCATCACGAGCAAGCTGCGCTTAGGGTGAAAAGGATGTGAAGACTTGTGAGGGATGATATCATCTCTTCTCTGCTAGAAACAGCCGAATTGAAAATTTTTACGTTCGATATCCATCACCGTAATGAGATGAACTATCAGAATAGAGTACTTCAAGAATTTTATATGATGACTTACGTTAGAAAAGGCTCAGCTAAACTTAGGGTTCAGGACCAAGTTTATGTCATTCATCCAAGGACCGTTATCTTTATCCCTCCACATCTTGAGCATGATCAATACAAAGATAGTGATGAAGAAACTGAATTTCTTTGGTGGCATTTCACTTATAAGATCCAACATGTGGTTGATGTTCTGCCATTCCTACAAATTCCCTACATTTATCCGCTGAAGAATCACTTGAAATTTGAGGCTGTGTTCGATGAATTTATGATATCCAAGACACGCAATGGCTACATCCCCAACATCATTTTGCAAAAAGCCAAATCGCTGGAATTACTTTATTTATTATTGGATAATGCTTTTGGAAGCACAGATGCCGTTGCTACAAGGCAGCAATCTCAAAGCTTTTTCTCCCTCTTATTGAAGATTGTGTCTCAGCCTGAAGCCTCCTTTTCCTTACAGGAGCTAGCCAAGGAATTACATATGAACCCCACCTATGTCAGCAATCATTTCAAAGAATTGTTCGGCAAGTCGCCCATCCTGCTGCATCGAGAGATCAAAATCGCGAAAGCCAAATCACTTTTAGAAATGGCGAGAATGAACATTACGGAAATCAGTAACTCCCTCGGGTTTAACGATATCCAAACATTTACGCGGCTTTTTAAAAAATACACAGGAATTTCGCCTTCACAATACAAGGGTTTATTTAATAAAAACATCTAACATTCATCCAGCATATTCGACCTGTATAAGTGTTAAATTCCCACAAATCTATGCTCTTTTTTTCATGGGCCGATACCTTTAAGCTATTCACAAGGGTAAGTCATCCCTTCTGAGGAGGTCATTACATGGAAACATTACGTATCGTTTTCGCGGAAAAACAAAAAGTTGAAATTCGCAAGGAATTATTCGATTCATCGCTCGGTAAGACAGAAATTTTATGTGCTGCGATCGCTTCACTCATTAGCACAGGAACAGAGCTTCAATGTCTCAGAGGCGTGTTTGACAAGGATACGAACTGGTCGAGCTGGGTTAAGTATCCCTTCCACCCAGGCTATTCCATGGTGGCTGAAGTGCTGAAAGTCGGAGATGATGTGCAGGGAATTCAGAAAGGTGATCGCGTATTTGTTGAGACTTCGCATTCCCAATATTTCAAAACGGAGGCAAGTCGTGCAACTCGCCTTCCTGATAAGGTCAACTCTGAGCAAGGCGTATGGATCAATCTTTCCAAAACAACACAGCTTGGAGTGAGGAGAGCAGAATTATTACTGGGAGAAACGGTCGGAGTCATCGGCCTTGGACTCCTTGGACAAATAGTTACCCAGTACCTCTATCTATCCGGGGTCAAAGAGATCTTTGCCATAGATCCTGCCCAAAGCCGGATCGAGCTTGTACAGAACAAACCGGGTATCCACCGGATGGCCATGGACGGTGGGAAAGCGAAGGAAGACATCGCCAAACATACGAATGGGAAAATGTTGGATGTCATCTTCGATATTACCGGCCATCCGGCTGTATTAGCCCAAGCCACACAACTCGTCAAACCTTTGGGACGTGTCATTTTACTTGGGGATACCGCTACTCCTTCTGAACAAGGGATGGGACGTAATGTAGTGTCCAACTCCGTTTCTATTCTCGGTATCCATGGAACTATGAATTATAAAGATTGGGATCATCCCGCTATGACAGAGCTGTTTTTAAGCTATATCATGCAAGGAAGAATGGATGTCACCCCATTGATTACCCATCGTTATTCCCCATTAGAAGCCGTCCAGGTCTATGATTCACTTGTGCATAATCGCAGCTCATCCATGGGAGTTCTTTTCGATTGGACGAGGTTAGCATAAACGGAGAGCAACAAAATTCGGGCATTATTCATCATTTCGTCGATGGTATTCTGTCCGGCAAGGGCCATGAAATTAGCGGCAGAGATGGGTATAATGCGCTTCATGTCATTCTCGCTGGCTTAGAGCCTCAAAAATTGGAAAAAGTCATCGCTATGCCAGCAATGAACACATAGCCATGCTAGGATCGTAAAAACAAAAGTGCCTCTCCTCTTGCAACAGCAAGGGGAAAGGCACTTTTGTTTACCTTATAATAATCCTTCTAATCGGGTACACATCGATTCTTCCGTCTCCAACCCTGACCAATACATTAACACTTCATTGAAGAAGGTTCGCCATTCGCTTTCTTTGAGTCCGAGCTCACTGCCATAACGAAAGGTAGGCATGATCTCACGATACATCATAAAGCGGGAAGGTCTGTAGCCGATTTCTTTGCCCACCCATTCGGCGGCTGTTTTTAAGCTAGGTAAGCTTACAGTCTTCTGTCGTATAATTAACTGTGCCTTATAGTCCGTCAAGAAATCTACGAGCAATCGGGCAGCTTCCAAATTCGGGGATTGTTGATTCACAGCTAGTCCAATTGTGATCAGCAGCGTAGCCGGCGCTTTAAGATTTGGTAGAGGCGCTACTTCATAATGAATATTCGATTTCCGTATATGATTCAAGCCCAGATAGGTTGTAATCATCATTGACACTTTCCCCTGCGCAAACAGCTCCTCCGTACGAAAGCTTGCATCCTGCTCTGACAATAGGTTCGTTAGTCGATTAGAGATCAACTCTTTATAATAACGAATCCCTTCCATCATTGGGGTACCGCAAATTTCCATATTCCCAGCGGCATTTCTTTCGAAAACCGCTCCATTTTGAAGCAGAAATACCGCAAATCGGTTGCGCTCCGATACCGAAAAGTGGAATCCGATCCGTTCATTTTCAACCGCCAGCTTCTCAGCTGTTTCAAAACATTCATCCCAATTCCAGCTGCTATCGGGTTCCAATAATCCTTTTTCCTTAAAATGATCCCGATTGTAGCATAAAATGGAGGGACTAAAAATAAAGGGTTGTGCTAGCAACTCTCCATCTTCCATAAAAGCTTTTGACAAAAACGAATACATATCTGGTTTCTTCTCAAGTGGAGTTAAATAATCCCGATTGCCTGTCTCAACAAACTTTTGACATTCAGCATCATTTAATGTCATGACATCGATCAGCCCAAAATCAATATACTGCTTGAGCATCTCGGGGCTGTTATTGGGGAGCGTTACAAGCTGTACTCGAATATGGGGATATTCCTTATGAAATGCGGCCAACAACTCAAGAAGCTCCGTTTCACGCATTGTTGATTCATGATGGCCGAGCCTCAACGTGATGCTCTTCTGCTCTTTCAGATTCACAATGAGGTTACCCACTCTCGGAATTTTCTCAATGAGCTGCTCATCCACCAGCATATCGAGCACTTGCCGTACCGTTTTATTACTTAAACCAAACTGTTCAGATAGCGTTTTTTCGGAGGGCAGATAATCCCCTGTTGCTTTAATTCCCGAACTAATTTCGTTCCTTAACTGCTGTAACATATCTTCCTGGCGTTGGCGAAACGTCTTCCGGCTGTGCTTATTTGTCATTATAGTCTCCTACCGTATATGTTCGATGAACCGATTTCAGAATGCCCATGGATGGAATGAGAAAGGTTATAAAATCTGTTTTCTTCTTATACTAAGTAGTGCCCTACAACGTGTCAATACAATCATGCCATCTTATGAAGATTGGCTAGATTGACTTCTCCATGCATGGTTTCCCCTCTTACGAACAGCTCCAAATCACGAACCACATACCTGGCAACCCGATGCAGACCATTATTAGACGCTCCTGCGATATGGGGGATCAACGTAACATTAGGTAAAGACCGGAATGGATGGTCGAGCGCTGGAGGTTCTGGCTGCGTCACATCGATACAGGCCCATAATCGCCCTTTGCGAAGTTCGGCCACGAGCGCATCCTCATCAATTAGCGATCCCCTCGATGTATTGATGAGAATCGCATCATCCTTCATCAGACGGAGCGTCCGTTCGTTTATGAGATTATTCGTCTCCGGTATGGATGGGGCGTGAATGGAAACAACATCAGATATTTGAAGAAGATCATCCAATTCGACCTTAACCGCCCCGAGCTCGCTAATCTGCGATTCGGTCAAAAATGGGTCATAGACCAAAACATTGACTTCAAATTGTTTCAACAAACGAATAAAGTGACGTCCTGACAAGCCAGCACCTATAATCCCGATGGTTACTTCATAAAGCTCGCGAACATACTCTCGTTGCTTATCCCATTCACCTGCTCTTGTATTGCGGGCAAGCTGCCATATATGTTTAAGCGAGACAATTGTTAAACCAAGCGCAGTTTCAGCTACACCTACCGCTAGGGCGTCATTGGCATTGGAGACTTGAATTCCTCTTGCAATGATGTCTGGACTCATAATCGGTTTAACTGTTCCCCCTGCATGAGCGATCAATTTTAAATCCGGACAACGATCCAAGATCGTGGCATCCAAGGAAGGACAACCCCAACACGTAATCGCGATATCTGCTCCTTCAATCAGTTCCGCAACTTCTTCTTGCGTGGGGCCTCCTGGATTAGGATTTATGTGCAAGGTGCCTAACTGGCGGATTTGCTCCAAATGCTCTGGTTTGAAAAATTGATCCGTATAATTCTTGCCTTGCAGCATAACAATTTTCAATTGTTTCAACTTATTTCCCCCTCCACGTACAAACTATTGGTCCTTCTTCAACCAGTGATCCAGAAATAAATAGGACAGCTTCCGTATCTCTTCAGGAAAATCATGTCCCCCAGCGCTTATAAACGACTTGAAATGGTCCTCTTTACCTAACCAACTGTACAGCTTTGAAAGCTCCAGTATCCCTTCCCCAATTGATTTCCAATGAGGAAAAATATGATCATTCTGACCTGCATAGCTGAAAAATGGCGTCGGTGCCATTAAAGCAACAATTTCGTGAAATTCAAACGGGATCTGGTCCCGTTGTAAATCTGCCAAGATTTTAGGAATATGCGTGTAGGGGTAGTTCCGATAGGTCCAATGCTCTGGATAAGGATCCCCAGTAAAAGGACTAAATCCGCAGCTGGATACAACCGCCTTAATCCGCATATCCATTCCTGCCAGAAAATAAGAATTGTAGGCACCAAATGAATGGCCGATCGCTCCAATTGCACGTGGATTCACAATATCCAGCGAACATAAGACATCAATGCCCTGCATATGATCGGTTAAATTCTTGGCTACTGTAGACCACGCTGTATGCTGCTCGTAAAAAGGTTCACTCTGAAAGGCTCCTTTACCAGGATAAATCCGTTCCCCAGCTGTCAGCGCATCTGGCACCAGTACTACATAACCGCGGTTTACCAATTCGATGGCATACATACGATTCTCCCTACCAGTGGACAAAGCGATATCATCTTTACCCGAATCAATGGTCGGATGCAGAGCCATCACTGCCGGATACCCCCATTCTCCTGGAGGATGGAGTTCTTCATCTGGAACTAATAGGTAGGCAGGAATGGTATCGCCAAATACGGTATCATATTCGACATGCAACCGAGTATAGCCAGACTCTTTGCTTTGGGCGTGTACGTGTAACCGAACAGGTACTCGTGAAGGAAGTTCGCCAATGTACTCAAGCCAAGTTTTGCGAATATCAGACAGTTTCTCTGTCCACTGTTCATAACACTCAATCCCTTGCAAGAGCGGGGGTAAACCCGTTTGGTTTAATTGCGACAAGACATACGCCATTCGTGTATCCCCTTTACTATTCAGATTGGATTATTGTTGACTCACATCTGACTCATATATTAAAATTATATCCGATATAAATTTGATCGTCAATTATTCATTTGAGTCAGATATACACTAGTCGTAAATTAAAAAAAGCCCTACGAAGTATCGTAAGGCCTCACGCTTCAAACGAAATCACTGCATGAACAAATCCGCCGATGTAGAAAAATAGCATCCGGCACGTGAAGCAACGAAATGCAGCTTCGACGCGTCTAAGCTAGCTGCTCTGCCCCCGCATACCAGAACAACGCGTATTCCGTCATGACGGAAGCATGACCCATTTGGCGCAGCATGGCTGTGACATTCCCCCGATGGTACGTTGCGTGATTCACGACCTGAAGGACCATTTCGGCCAAACTGGTTTCCCTTACGCCTGCATAGGGATTATCCAGCACAATCTTCTTTTCCAAGTCAGGCTGCTCCTTCAGAAATTTCTTAAATCGCAGTGCCAACTCCGTATACATCACCTCTAGCTCATCCAAGCTCTTGCTCTCTGTTGCTTCGGTTATCGGCCAAGAGGCTTCCATGGCTGCCTTCATACTCCTACCTCCAAGTATGTCTAGCCAAGTGCGATCTGTTAGGTAGATATGAGCAATCACTTTCGATACTGTTGGGAACACACTCTGAACTTCTTGGCGGTACACCTCTTGTGGAAGCTCCTTCAACCTATTGATCAACGTTTGATTCGCCCATACATGAAAGTCATACATCCGTTCAGCCGTTTGTGTCATAAAAAACACTCCTTCAATTCAATTGGTTTTATCATTTTTTCCAGTTATACCCTTATTATAAAATAAGTACCCTGACAGCATTATGTCAGGGTACTTCACAGTTTTTTATTTCCCTTGCTTATTCATGTAGTCCACGTATTCTTTCTCTGCATCCGCTGTAGCTGGATACCATTCTTTCTCCAAGAAGTCCTTAAACTGTTGAAGAGTAAGTGTGCCCATCAAGTATTTCAATTCTTGATCGTCTTTTTTCTTCACAAGATCCGGAATTGCTGTATTCAGGTTTAGGATTTTAGGTGAGCGAACGGCAGGCACGTTGACTACAGTCATTTGCTTCATCGCAGCGTCCAATTGCGCTTTGTACATATTCAGTCTGTCTACCGTATCTGCACCCTCAATAATAGCTGGGTTGCCATCAATCGCGTTAGCAAGCGTCATGTATGTGCTCGTTGTGGAAGCAAGTTTGGTTGCTTGGTCGGCTGTACGAGAAATATTTTTCGTTGCAGGATCATAGCTGTCGAACGTTAACCCTTTCGTACCTAATTGGAACAATGTGTTCGCTTCCGTTGTATTGCCCCAATCTAGGAATTTCAACACGCCATCCACATTTTTGGACGATTTCGGAATCATCCAGCCGCCCCACACTGCCGGCGTAACGAGATCCATGGCTACACCCTTAGTATCTTTTAAGA
This sequence comes from Paenibacillus plantarum, assembly GCF_013141695.1. Lineage (GTDB taxonomy): Bacteria > Bacillota > Bacilli > Paenibacillales > NBRC-103111 > Paenibacillus_E > Paenibacillus_E plantarum. Next base: position 64,999 of record NZ_WHNY01000064.1, on the reverse strand, counting down.
CAGGTTGATACGAGTACTTTTTGTCAGATTCCTTATCCTTGGCTAAGTTGGCCATAACTGCGTACTGATGAGAATAAATGATGCCGACGCGATTCTGATTCAGCTTCTCTTGATCCACATAAATCTTGTTAATCAGGTACTCAGGATCGATGAGTTTTTGTTCATTTAGGCCTTTCAAATACGTCAAGAAAGGAATATAGCCGGACATTTTCTCTCTGATTTTATAAGCACCATCGGTATCCTTGACGCCATTGATGATCGGAAGATTAAAAGCAGAAGCCAAGAAGAAAGTGGAATTCCACACCGTGTTGCTGCCAAGGCTTGGATTGGACAAGCTCAGACAGTAGGTATCGGCTTTACCATTGCCATCTGGGTCATTATTGGTAAAAGCTTTACACACATTCGTAAACTCATCTAATGTTGTTGGGGCTTTCAAATTCAACTTGTTCAGCCATTGCTGGTTGACCATGTACCCCCAGTGATTCACAACATTTGTTCTAGGAATAATGTACGTTTTCCCATCGTTGATGGATTTAACAGCGTCCCACATTTCTTTCGTAATGTTTTTCGTCAAATTCGGATACTTCGCAATTTTGTCATCAAGCGGCGTCAGTAGACCGTCTTTGGACCATTTCTCCAGATTCGCGTCAGCCCCACCCCAGTTGTACACAAGATCTGGCAGATCACCGGATGCCATCATCACCTGAAGCTTCTCGACATAGTTGTTAATTGGAGGTGCCTCAACAGATAGCTTCACATTGGCCAACTTCTCAGCCTCTGCAATCACGGGATTGTTATCAATGACCACGTTCGCATTGACCCGGTTAAACATTTTGATACTGACAGGTGCTGCTTTGGCTGGTGCCGCTGACGCTGTGCTTGCTCCCGGTGCCGTCGATGCAGCTGTTGTGCTAGACGGTGTATCCGTGGTAGAACTACAAGCCATAACGATGGAAGACAATAACCCGATGCAAATGAGACTGCTTACGATGCTTTTGACTGACCCTTTCAATACCAACATCTCCTTTATGTATCGCTATTATTAAACTGCAGAATGGCAGATTTAATCGAGGCTTACCCTTGCGAAATGATGAAAATTACCCTTTAATCGAACCTACCAGTACACCCTTCATGAAATACTTTTGTAGGAAAGGATACACAAGCAGAATCGGGAGTGTCGCAAAAATAATGATCGCCATTTTAATCGTAAATACCGTAATACCGCTGTTGTTCATATCCATGGCATCTTTGGCAATGCCGCCATCATCGACGACCATCTCCCGCAAAATCAACATCAAAGGCCATAGACTTCGCTTGGAGGTGTATATAATCGCTGAGAAGAACGTGTTCCACTGCGTCACCGCATGGAAAATAACGAAGGTCGCAATAGCCGGCTTAGATAGTGGCACGATAATTTTATACAAAACCTTGATTTCATTGGCCCCATCGATAAATGCCGATTCCTCCAAACTCGCTGGTATAGCGCTTACAAAGTTCTTCATTAAGATCAAATTGTAGGCGCCCAAGACGCCAGGTAAAATCATCGCCCATAAAGTGTTGTATATATGCAACGTTTTGATTAAGTAAAAGTTAGGAATCAACCCACCATTGAAGAACATCGTGAAGGTAATGAGAATCATAATGATGTTTCTTCCCTTTAAATCCGTTTTGGATAGCGGATAAGCTGAAATCAGAAGCAGGAATATATTGAGCGCTACACCTATGATCGTGATGATCAGCGTATTCTTATATCCAGTCCACATGAGCGGCATCTGCAGAATCTGCTTATACGCCGCTAGCTCAATGTGATAAGGGATGAGCTTCAAGGGATTCGCCAAATACTCAGAGTACGGTGTAATCGAGAATGCAGCCACATAGAAGAATGGAAACAAGCACACGATTGCGAACAGCGTTACAATGCCATAATTCAAACCATCAAAAACTTTATCGCCAAACGATCGAATACCCACAACAGTAACCTCCTCTTACCAAATCCCATCTTCTTTCATCCACTTTGCGATCTGGTTGCTGGCTAGCAGGAATATCAACCCAATCACAGAGGTGAACAGCCCAACGGTTGTACCGAAAGAGAACCTTCCGCCAATCAACCCGACGCGGTACACATAGGTCTCAAACACTTCGGAAACACTGAGGTTCAACGGATTTTGCAATACAAAAATCTGTTCAAAGCCATTGCCCATAATATGACCCAGCCTTAGAATCAGCAAGATAATAATCGTCGATTTGATCCCTGGCAGCGTGACGTTTAGGATTCTTTGGAAGCGGTTTGCACCATCGATACTAGCGGCCTCATACAGTTCCGTATTGATCCCAACCATCGCGGCTAAGTACAAAATGCTTTCCCAACCCGATTCTTTCCACATGCTGCTAAGGATCACCAAAGGTCGGAAGTAATTCGTATCCGCGAGGAAGAACACCGGCTCAAAGCCAAACTGCTTCAAGAAAATATTCACGACTCCCCATGACGGGGATAAGAAGTTGACGAGAATACCCCCAATGACCACCCAAGAAATAAAATGCGGCAGATAGATAATCGTCTGCGTAATACGTTGATAGGTGCGGTTACGCATCTCATTGAGCAGTAAAGCCAGTAGAATCGGGAAAGGAAACCCAAATACAAGTCGCAGAAAACTTAAGTACAACGAGTTCCAGAACACCGTGTAGAAATCACTGAGCCCGAACATGTATCGGAAATTCTCGAATCCAATCCAGGGACTTCCGACAATCCCTTTGGAGAAATTAAAATCCTTAAACGCAATGATAATGCCGTACATCGGCACATAATTGAAAATGAGAAAGTACACAACAGCTGGAATCAAAAGGATGTACAAATATTTCTTCTTATTGATGTAGCGCAATGCAAGCTGTGTCTTACTCCTAGCCATCTCAGATGCCATACCGATTCGTCACCACCTAACTGAGTGTCAGGTACGCCCCTCATTTGTTCTGAAGCGCACGTTGTTGCTTGAAAATATCATAAATATCTTTGGTCATAATAATCTTATCCTTGTCCTTCTCATAAAAGGCTTTGTACCAAGCGTCCACTCGTATGCCTCCCGCTTTCTCCCAAGCAGCAATAGCATCCTTCTTCGCTTGCTCTGGCGAATAATTGGGTGTCAAAATGGCCTTCATCCAAATGTCGCCATCACCTACATCCACTTGCTTCATCGTGTCTGTAAGAATCTGCTGAAGATCTTTCGGCAGCTGCGGCATTTGCTCGGAATGCGTGGGACCTGCCATCTGCAAATTAAAATCGATGAAAGAAGAATTCGCTTCGAACATCTTCTTAACTTCCTGCTGCAAAGGGTCCTTCGTGTCCATTTTCTCTACACCGAAATAGCATTTACCTGCAAGTGTCGGTGAAGCTAGCATCCCGAAGTCACCAGAGGCGTAGTTGAATTCCGTTTTCCACTTATTCAAGTCCGTCACTTGCGGACATTGCCCTGGCGGCGTCTTGCTATGCACACCTTCGAACCCGTAGTACATCGTCTTCATAAACGTCTCCGAAGCTGCGAAATCGACATACTTCATAACCGCTTCGGGATCCTTCGTTTCGGCATTTACGACACCCGTCATTTGAATCGGATTCACAAAAATCGGATTAAACCGTCCCACAGGGGTTTCTGGGTAGGGCATAATAGCCAGCTCGGCATCAGGCACATTCTTTTTCAAGCCCACATAGAAATCGTTATAGAAGGTGATCGGCACATTAAACTGCTCCATATAGATGCCGATTTTCCCGTTCAAGAAATCCTGCTTCGCTTTGGATCCATTCTTATCGGTGTAAAAATCCTTGTCCACCAATCCCTCTGTGTACAGTCGCTTCTTGAAGGCCGTTACGGCTTGGATATTCTCCCAGCCATGAATGAGCTGATTGTCTTGCACAACGAACCCCGGATACGTAACGCCGAACATTTCGTTCAATGTTGCGACGGCGTTATAGGCGAGGGCAAGTCCATAGGTATCCTTTTCCCCGTTCCCATCAGGGTCCTGCTCGGTAAATGCTTTGGCTACCTGATACATCTCCTCGGTTGTCTGCGGAATGTTCAGATGCAGCTTCTCCAGCCAATCCTTGCGAATAAAAACGCCGCGCTGAGGAATCGTTTCGTTAATACGGCCGAATTGGTACAGCTTGCCATCGGTTCCCGTGCCTGCTTTGCGGAGTGCCGGATACTTCGTGAGCAGCGACTTGTAGGTTGTGCTGTAGCTCTCAATCATATCGTCGATGGGACGAAGCTGTCCCTGGTCGATCAACGGATTCTTGACATGCGGCGCATACTCCAGAATGAGATCTGGCGCGCCTCCACCTGCGAATAGCGTGTTCAGCTTCTGATCAGACTGCGTCCTTGGTAAAGGAATGAAGGTGACATCCACGGGACCCGCTTGATTCATCCATTTTGTCATGAGATTATTTTCAACCGTTCCTTGGCCCGAAGGAATGTTGCCACGATCATAGATCGTGACGGTAATCTTGCCCCGTTTCGCAGACTTCTGCGCGTCGGATTCTTGTGCATCCTTAGTATAGGTAGAGCAGCCTGTCATAATGGATATGATCACCACAGTGGTCATCAGTATTGGAAGGCGAGCTCGTTGGATTGGATTACGCAGCGTACTTCCCCCTCTCGTTGTCATTGTGTTTATCATACCATTATGTAGTTAATTGTAAGAAAATTGGGATAGTACGACATCTACGATTTATGGGAAAACGGATACGATTTTTAGATTGTGGGAGGGTGGGAAAAGCACGCATAGAAAAAATCCCCCATCGTCTAAGATAGACAAAGGAGGACACTAATGGGATGCTAATGGGACCCTACTGAGAACATATCAATTTCGCACGTTGCTAATCGGATCAGGACGAACCATCTTGCGGTAATCCTTCGGCGATAGGCCTGTTGTTTGCTTGAATAGTTTGGCAAAATAGTTTGGTAAATCGTACCCGACGACACCCGACACCTCGGTGATTTTCATATCCGTGTTCGCCAGCAGGCCCTTCGCTTTCTCCATCCGCAGTTCAATTAAATAATCAACAAAGCTGCGTCCTGTTTCTTTTTTAAACAAATGACTGAAATACGTTGCATTCAAATGCACCAGCGAAGCCACCAATTGAAGTGGCAACTGCTCCGCATAATGCTCCTCCATATATCGCGCTGCCTTCCACACGACATTCTCACTGTACTTTTCCTGCCACGCCGTAAAACTGCTCATAAAGCGGTCCAACTCCATGCCCGTCCACTGGGACACCTCGTCGTTCGTTCCACAGGCGTGCAGCAGCGCGATGCGCTCTGTCAATAACTGCGGGTTATACGCCATCTCAAACTGCTTGCGTGCCGTTTCCTGTAAAGCAAAGCTGAACGACAAGGCTTCCACCTTGCCATTTTCCAGTGATAATCCGTAGATATCCTTCATCAATTGGGCTAGATACAGCTTCATCTGATCGATCTGCCCTGCTAAAATAAACGCAATCGTTTGCGTACTAATAAGCTGCTGCTGCGCACGATTCGTCGATAACTGTTTATCGACCTGTGTATCGTTTTTGTCCTGTGCCGCAGTCATTGTTGTGCCCAACATGCTGCGCCCCGCCTCATATAGATCGGCAAGATCCTGTACGCCAGCTGCTACCCCTGCACAATAAGAGGACATCTGTAAGCCAAGTAACCGTTCCACCGTTTCACAAGCCGCTTCACAAATAAGCTGTTCTTCGAACGTATCCTGACAAAGCAAGGCAAACTGCCCATTTTCGATCAAGAACAACTTTCCATCCATGTGATATATGTCAAGCCATTCGCCGATCATGTTTAACACCGCAAACTGCAGTAACGGCATATCCCGCTTCGTATACTGTTTGTGTGACGGCATGAAGTCCGTGATCTGGAATAAGATCAATTGGCAATTAGCGAAACTCATTTCTAACTCCGCTGCTAATTCTGCACGATAGGGGAAGCGCAACAAGAGCCCTCTCAGCGTGTTCTCCAGCAATAAGGCGTGCTCCGTTTCCGCTTTGCGCAGATTCGCCTGTTTCTCCAATACTCGAACCTCAGCTTTATCTAACGCATCATAAATATCCTGCTTACCGCACGGTTTGATTAGCAAATCCATGGCCCCGTATCGCAATGCAGCTTGCGCATACTGGAAATCCTGAAATCCCGTTATGACGATAAATTCGATATGCGGGAACTTGAGCTTACACCGTTTCAGCAGCTCTAAGCCATCCATTAATGGCATGCGAATGTCCGTAATAACGAGATCCGGCTGCCTCTCAGCTATGAGGATTTCTGCCTCCTGCCCGTTCTCCGCCTCACCGCAGACATGCCAGTTGGTTTCAGAGCCTGTAATCATTTTGGCTAACCCTTTGCGAAATAATGGCTCATCCTCAACTAATAAGATGTGGTTCATCCACCTTTCCCCCTTCGAGAGACATCATCTGTTCACACGGTAATATCAAACGCATCCGCGTACCCTGCGGCAAGCGTTCGATTTCTAACCGATAGGGATCGCCATAGACCAAGTAAATACGACGTACAACATTCCGAACACCGATACTCTCCCGTTCCCTCTGATGATCATACACCGACTGCTCTTTCGTCAGACGTACAAACGTCTCCTCATCGATGCCGCTCCCATTATCCTCGATTTCAATTAGTAAATCAGCGCCTTGGCGGAAAGCACGAATCCATAACCGCTTGTTATCCGGCTGATCACGAAACGCGTGAACGAAGACATTCTCAACTAACGGTTGAAGGATCAACCTCTGCATGCCACAAGCCAATAACTCTTCCTCTGCTTCAATGGAAACGTGCAGCCCTTCACCGTGCCGCGCCTCTTGGATCGTCATATAATTGCGAATCTGCGTAAGCTCTTCCTGCAATGTACTTGGCGTTGAGACCGATTCCAATGAATACCGCAATAAATCAGATAAGCTTGTCACCAAGGAAGCCGTCTCCACATCGTCGTACAGGAGCATGATTTTCCAATAAATCGAATTCAGAGCGTTGTATAAAAAATGTGGATTCAACTGCGCCTGCAGCGCCTTAAGTTCCGCTTCCTGTTCACTTAGCTTGCTGACATACACTTCCTTAATCAACGATTGGATGTTCTCGACCATCCGATTGAAACTTTCCGCTAGAAAAGCAAACTCATCATTCGACGTTTTGGGAATTTCAACCTCCAAATTACCTCTGCGCAATTGATGCATGGCAGACACTAATCCGTGTAAAGGTTTTAACATCCTACCACTGAAAATGGAGACGCAGAGCGCCATCAACAGAACACTGACGAGCCCAGAAATGACAGCAACCTGATACACCATCCTGCCCTTTTCCTCGATATCCGCCAAGGAAATACCACTAACAAGCTTGAAAGATCGGGCTTCATAGGTGCTTTTCACAAACAAATAATCTTCATTTTCATTCCGCTCGATAAAAGACCGCTCCTGATTTTCCCATGCGGGAATAATCCCAGCCCTGCCCTGCGGCGCTCGACTATACAGCAATTTATTATATTGGTCGAAAATATACGCTCCCGTCGTCCTGCCAGCCATCAGTTTGTCTAAAGGGCTTGTCAGAAAAGACTCATCAATAATCATGACCAGCGTCCCGTATGCCGCTTGCTGCTTCGTCGATTTGAGCAAGCGGGTTGCGACCAGATTGCTTTTCTTCCCCGAAGGATCGGAGGAATCCGGAATATTTAATCGCTGCCACACGATCTCTGCTGAGGTCTGGTTCACACCCGTCTTCACCTTATTGTAAAAGTCAGGAAACGTGATCTGCATCGACGGATTCGTATGACTGAAGTAGTAATTATTCCCTTCCAAATCCACGATATATAACGCACGTATTTGCGGTGTTTCATTTTTCAATGGCAACAAAATTTCCGACAATTCACGTTCCAAAATAAATCTACGATAGGCTTTAGTCTCGCCCTCTGGTGGTTCCGCACGGATCCCTTGCACAATTTGCTCAACGCGGGGGTGAAAAATAATAAAATCAGTAATCCGATACATATCTTGGATTTTAAAGCCAATTTGCTCCATCGTCTGTTCACTGGTCGTTAAATACTGCTTACTGATCTCACTTTCAAACAAATTCAAATAAATGCGATACGAAATGTACCCAGTAATGAGGGAACAAAGAATGATGATGATCGACAGTGTCAAAATTAATTTCACTTTAAAATGCTGATTAATGTACTGTAGCACTTGTCGATGCTTCATCTACAGATGGCCTCCTGAATTGTGCCAAGTCTTTCCTGCGTAATAGTACCTACTAGTGTAATACATCCCCCTACCTGCTGACATCTATTTATTATCGAAAAACGGATACGATCTTTAGGTGTACGAAAAAAAACGCCCATGCGTATCGCATCGACGGTCAGTTAGTCTTATTAGAATTGACATTAGAATTGACGGTATACAACAGACTCATAATCGAGCCGCTTTTTATCAAGTTCACGTTGTTCACGATGCACCTGAAGCCAAGAACTGATACATACGACAACAATGCCAGCGAAGAGTAGAAACCCCAGCGCCTTCCACCAAAAACTGCCTGCGACAGAAGGATTGACCCCCATGATCAAAATTAGGACTGGAAGGAACCACATCATATTTCCGATATATATCCGAATCACTTTTCGTTTTAACAAGCTTCTCTATCCCCTAAAATGGATTCGCGTTCCGTATATCTTTCGCAGCCCCCTATCACTTTAGGACCGTCAATCTCTACTCAGCATTCGTCCAATTTGTGGAAATAGAAAAGCATCAATTAAATCGTGTTATTTGGCGTATCCACAACATCAGGATCCACTGTATTGGTACTTCCATTGAGTACATTCTGAACACTTCCAAAGCTATCCCCTGGCGAAAACGAGTTGGCTCCCGCAAAGATTTTGGAGGAGCTGGTAAGGTTAATTGCCAAAGTATCGCCAATCTGGACATTGGAACCCTGAGCGACATTGAGGATTTTGATTCCACCGTTAATAATTGCAGGCATGCTCCGGCCACTCCCTTCCAACTCTTAACCATTGTATGTGTTCAGGTGCCTATTGGTCACTTGTCGGTTGGATGGATCGCCTTATGAGCAGGAAGAAGAACAGGTCCTAATGAACCTGTTCTTCTTTCGTGGAACATTCATACTCGATAACAACCATCTGGTGGCACTCCAACATGTGCAGCTTCAATCATGGCGGCAAGCAAATCGAAGCTCAGTCCAGGATGGATCTCGTTCGCCTCTGACGGATGATAAGCCCAGCCGTGATGGCATTTGCAGAAAATCGTCACGGAATCCACATGGCCTAGCTTAAGCATTTCCTGAAACTGCCCCTTATCAAAACGTGCTCCAATCGGCGTTATTGCTTCCGAGGTGTGAAAATCAAGATGCACCTGGCGAAATCGCATGCGTTCTCTTCCTCTCTATTCCATAATTACACGATGTGCAACGCTTAAGTGGATGGGCTCAGTGTATACAGCAAGACATGACAAGCCTGCACGTATACACTTGGGCCAACTGCTCGGCGTGAAGATGCAATCGATATACCGTCAATGGTTCGGGATCACGACTAGGTATCTCTACGGTTTCCACATGCGCAGACAGCTTTAACGGTTCAAATCGTAACACGACACTCCCCTTCTCACCCAGCCAAGTTACCTCTCCACCTCTGATAACAGGCTTGTGGAAACTGATGAAATGCTCCGTTAAGCTCCTTTCTGCCTCACCTGTTCCCTCATCGAATACAAAATGATCCGTTAGCGTTAGCTCTGCTCTGGCTTCATCTTGGCAGACCTTCCACGCGAAGGACCGTTGGAAAAAGCGGATTCGCGCCTCCGGTCTATACGCTTGCGTCAAATCGAGTTCAAACCTGACAGCTCCATCATTCGTATCATTTTTCGTAACGATTGCCCTATATGCTTCACCGGCAGCCTGATGCTCACCATTGATGATAGGAACCGAGTGACCCCCAGATGATGCATGCAGGTGGTCATAGCGTTCTTTCCCGAAATATTCGCGGGTATATACCCCCATTCCGAGATCTGCCAACAGCGTATCGCCCTCGATATGGAGAATAAAATGCCCGAGGTCGTTATGGTTGTGAGGCTCGTTGTTATGTCCTCCTTTGGCGGAAAAGGCAAACAAGCCCTTCGCGGTTTCACGCTTATCCACCAACCAATCCGTACTGGCAAAGTATAAGGTCCCCTCTGCTCCTGGAGCATGCAGCCATTCGGTCTCTGTCCACATGATGTTGCGGAAAGTAAACGGCCAGCGGTAGCAATGATCTTCATGAAACGAAGGCACACTCGTCATTTTCGGCGGAGCGATGTCAAGTCTGCGGCACAAACGACTGATTAGTCCAGTAGCCGGTCTGAAGGTTGGCCTGCAATCGGAATAATTGATGCAGGAAGTATCGCTGAGTGCGACAGCTGCCGGGAATTCGGCAATCCGCTTAATTTTGTCCCCCTTTAACAAATCGATCGATCCGTTAGTAAACTCGTAAAGCATCTCTGCCCAATAAACAAAATACCCAAAACCGTACCTCCAGTATGCGAGCCCCTCCGGACAGCAGCCATCATCCCCATATCCCGCAAGGAAGCTATCCATGGCGCTCACAACCCGGTCCTGCATGCCAGCAAGTCGTTCCCGGTCATCGACTAGCAACAGCGCCGCCATACCGACGGCACCACTGCATACGGCTGACCAATTGTTCGTCTTTGAGGTCCAAATAAAATGGTGAGCACTTTCAAATACAGGCTGGAACACACGCTGCTCGATTTCTTGCTTCACTCGGTGCGTGACCCAGTCATTCAAACGGTCTCCTACAAGATACAGTACTTCTGCCAAAGCATGAGCCGTCTCAGCAGCGAACAAGTCCACATAGCGGTTCGGAGGGACACGCGCCGTCAACACTTTATCTATCGTATCTGGTAGATGCGCCGGTACAGCCCAGGCATACTCATTACATATTTCCCAGATCAGATTTTCCAACGTCATCTTATACGTATCGCTATTATCAAGCGCCATCGTCAAGGCAAGGGCAAGCAAGCGTCCTCTGCGTTCAAAATACGGCTTTTCAAATTCCTTGCGCGTTCCTGCCGAATGATACGCCTGGAAATCCGTGAAAGAAAGGAGAGGAACAGGCTCACGCCTGGCCCTCTCCGCTTCCTCATGAATTTCCTTAAGCAATCCTGCTAGATGCTGGGCTTCCAGCAGCTCCCTTCTTTTCGCTGGTGTCAAAGCCCCAGACGTCAGCGTTGTTGGCCTTGCTTGAACAGCTATTATCGCTTCTCTTAATTGATAGAACGGAATCATGGCGTTCTCCTTCTTGGTTCAACAGCAACGATCTGAGCTGATAAATCTAGTTGAACATTAACTGTTTGTACGGCTTCCTCGTTCCCAGCTTGATCAGTAGAACGATAAGAAATCGTGTGGAAGCCATCCGTATTGATCACTATCGGCACCAAATAGGGCTGCCAAGTCGCTCCTGCATCTTGACTATACACAATACTCGTCACACCAGAAGTCGCATCATACGCGGATAGTGTCACGGTAACCGGTTGGACGTACCATCCATTCGGTCCGTCCGGCTGCACTGGTGACAGTATAGCTGTTGTTATTGGTGCAACCTGGTCAAGACGAAGTGTGAGCGTCTTCGCTGTCTCCGTGTTTGCGGCAAGATCCGTTGAACGGTAACGGAAGTCAATGGCTCCGTTGTCTTGGTCGAGCGTGATTGGCGATGTGTACACGCTCCAAGTCGCTCCGCCGTCCAAACTATAGTTCGTTTGTGCTAGAGTAGACGAATGCTCGCCACGACTTAACTGAATCGTAACCGGATGCACGTACCAGTTATTTGTTCCATCCGGTTGGGCAGTAGTGATGGTTGCTTCCGTTATCGGTTCACGAAGCTGCGTAACCACGATGTCATCAAACTGCAAATTATCGAAGCCACCTGCATAGAACCCAATTGTTCCTGTCAAATTGTGTGCAGGATCGGAAGCTTTTAATTTGAGCACCCCATTGACGAATAGGGAGATATCCGCTCCGTTCACGATCAGCTCAAAGGTATACTCCGTATTCGGAGCCAAGTCCTCATAGTTCAGGCTAGTCTGTTTCACAGTCGCCCACGAACCGTTATAAAGAATCCATTGCGACGCACCGTCCACCGTCTTCCGGTATCCGATTCGGTCGCCGCTGCCGGAGACCAAGCGATCAAATATATATAACGTCGCTGCGCTCGGAATGGTGGCCGGTGTCTTCATTTTGAACGTCAAATTGTAGTTCGTAAACGAACGAGGGGATGTGGCTGACGCGCCTTTCAAAAGCCGGTACTTATGGTTGCCGTTCACCGTGATAATGCTACGATTCGGATCCACTGGCCAGCCGCCTCCACCGGATTCAAAATCCGTCTTCAGCAGAACGTCCGACACGATGATGTGGCTAGTCGCTGACGCTTCAGGCGTCTCGACCGATGTCACGGTAATGTCCACCTCACCAGCTCCGACGGCGGTAACCAAGCCGTTTGCATCGACAACGGCTACGCTCGGATTGCTCGATGTCCAATAAACAGCACGATTTACACTATCTGAAGGATCAAAGCTAACTTGCAGCTTCAGCTGTTCATCATCCCCGATATTCGCGCTGGTTCTATCTAACAGCAGCCCCGCAACCTTCGTTGTCGGTACCGACAGCTTGATGTCATCGAACAGCAGGTAGTCGAAGCCGCCTGCATAAAAGCCGACCGTACCAGATGGATTGTACGTCGCATCCGTCGCCTTCAGCTTCAGCACGCCACCCACATAGAGGCTGATGTCAGCCCCTTTTACAAGCAGCTTGACGTTGTACTCGGTATCTGGCGCTAAATCTGCGTATGGCAGGTTCACTTCCTTAACGGTCCCCCAGGCCTTATTATAAAGAAGCCATTTGGACGTGCCGTCCTCCACCTTGCGGTAGCCAACACGGCCCCCGCCGTTCGAACCTAGTCTGTCGAAGAAATAGATCGTTCCTAGACTTGGCATCGTTGGCGGTGTCTTCATCTTAAATGTTAGTTCGTAGTTGGTATATTCGTTCGGCGAAACCGCCGTCGCACCTTTCAGCACTTTATACTTATGATTGCCACCTATATCGATGACGGACCGATTCGGATCCACCGGCCAGCTGTTTCGCCCCGTCTCGAAATCGGTATATTCGTAAATACCGTCTCCGATCTCGACGTCAATCATGACTTCATCATGAAGCAGCGGATTTTCTGCTGAAGTGACTGTGATGACGGCTTGCCCGATGCCCGCCCCCTTAAGCGTTCCTTTGCTGTCCACTTTGACCACACTTGAATCACTGGACGTATAGAGCAGCTTTGGATTCGTTGCGTCCCACGGTAACACGGCCGTATGCAGCTCATACGTTTTGCCGATGCCAATCTTCACATTTGTGTCGTAAGCCCGAACACCTTCTATTGGAATGGTATCTGGCGCCAGATACGGTCCCGCTTTGCCAATAATCCCTATGTCGTCAAAAGGAATCGAATGAAAGCCGGGAATTTGTTGGAAAACTGCAGCGTCGCTTTTCAAATTGAGATCGCCAGCCGCCAGATTCACAAAGCCAGGATCACTGTTCGTCACCCAGTTGTTCGCATACTGCAGCAGATTAAACTTATCGTACGCCCCTTGCGCGTTAGTGATGCTGCTGCGAGCCCTGGTAGGGTTATAGATCACATTATTCTCTAAGGTGTTCGTGGTTGGATAATACCGATTTTCCGTAAAGAAGTCCGCGAGCTCCGGATATTTGACCAAATACGGCGTACCTACAAAATTATTGTTTTGAGCAAACAACGTCTGCCATTTCGGCATGTAGTTCTTAGGGATCTGCTTATCTGGTGCGTCTCCTAGATAGATGTCGGCATAATCATAAGGTACTTCACTATCGATAAATAGATTATTCCGTTTCTTGATGTGTGCCCCACCGTTATTTTTAACTGCGGAGTTGCCCATTTTGTAAAAAATATTATCTTCAATCGTCAGCCCCATTGTGAAATTGTCTGGATAAACACCTTCTACACCAGCTTTGGATTCACCAATGTTGTGGAAATAATTTCCCCGAATGACGGTTCCCCGCTGTTGCGGTGTCTCGCCTGCGTTCATATAGATGGCCCCCAGATCGGAGAACATTTTGCATACATCATAAATATTGTTGTACTCCACGAGGTGGTCATTGCCGAAGATCAAAATGCCCGGATGCGGCGCATCGTGAATTTCATTGTGCGATACACGGTTACCCACACCGGTCAGAATGACGCTTGGATTGTACGCCTTATGATAATAAGCAAAATCGTGGATGTGCGAATTTTCCACATAGTTGTTACCAGGCGCAAGCGTGACACGGCTGCCTCCGTTCAAAGTGACCGCCGTCCCGCCGATATGATGGATGTGACTGCTCGTTATTCCGTGATTCACCCCCGTTGCTGTCGCAAAATCATTGTATAACCATCGGCTAGGCGTATTAATCTGCACGCCGCCGTTTGTAAAGTTGCGGATTTCGCAGTGCGATAGCAGTACATGTTCTCCCCCCATAATCACCACAGCCGAATCGCGACCATTCTCCAGCGTCAGATCCTCGAATGTGACATAGGATGCCCCTACTGAATTTATCATCGGTGTTTTCAACATCGTAACGGTAATCTCGGGATGCTCCGCTTCAAACGATGCCGTCGGCAAGAAATACAAGACGCCCTGCGTACGGTCAATGTAATATTCGCCGGGCTTATCGATCTCTTCGAGCAAATTTTGCGCGAAATGGAAATCTGGGTACCAGTTTTTGAACAAGCCGCTCATTTCACCGTAGCGCAATGTAATCTGTTTATTCACTGTATCGATCGAAGTGATTTTGTTATACGACCATTCCCAGCTGTAACCGAAAATACCATCCAGCCAAATGTCGTCGGCATTCGTCCAGTATTGCGGCCGATCGTACGTGTAACTGAATGTCCCTCCTCGATCCTGCAAATCAGCATCCTTGCGAGTAGGCCCCGCATCAATGATGTCACCCATTTGCACCGTACCGTTATTCGGCCAGCGTGCAAGTGTCATGCCCTCGCCTGCCACGTACAGTTCCATAGGCGGAACCTGACTGACATCGTTCGCCTTGTAATAACCGTGTCGGCTCATTACGCCGTAATCCGAAATGCCGTGACTGCTCAGATCAACTTGCAGCACTTTGGTACGAGCGTCAGTACTAATGATCCGCTGCAGGATCGCCTGATCCGTAACTGGCGTGAACCAATTCTTCTCGAGCGATTGGCCGCCAGACAGACTTACCTTCTCGTTCGGATAGGCTTTGTACGTGATCGGACTGTCAGCCGTACCGGAGTCCTGCTGCTCGATCTGAAAGCTGGATGTTCGATTATACGTGCCGCCACGTAAATAAACGGTCACACCACCATCCGGCAAGCCCGTAGTGTTCTTCAACTGTCGAACGGCATCTCTAGCCTTCTCTAGCGTTCGAAAAGGCTCATTGATCCCGCCCGCATTGGAATCGCTTCCATCCGTGGCCACATAGAAGGCCGTTTCCGGTAATCCGGATTCGGCCTGAATAGCAGGTAAAACGAACAAATTCAACAAAATGGCGGTAATCGTGAGAATGATTGCTTTTTTTCTAAGCATATCTCTACATCCCTTCGCAAAATAAATTTTACTTGTTACTGGAGAGACGTATTCAGGACTGCGTTATCCTTTCACCGAACCAATCATTGTACCTTTCTCGAAATAACGAAGCAGGAAAGGATACATCACCAACACTGGAAGGGCGGATACGATTACCGCTGCCATCTTCAAACTCTCTGGCGCAGGTGGAATTTCATTCACAGCCGTCGTAAACGGATCGAGCCTGTTCTCAATCAGAATTTGCCGGACAATCTGCTGCAACACGAATTTGGATTGATCGGTCACATACAGTAAATTGTCCATAAAAGCATTAATGTGATGCACAAGCGACCAGAGACCGATCGTAACCAATACGGGGACAGATAGCGGCAAAATGATGCGAGTAAGAATACGCAGATCACGTGCCCCATCAATCCGCGCTGCCTCGATTAGCGCATCTGGAATCGAGCGGAAGAACGAAATCATCACCAATACCTGGAACGCATTTGCCGCACTCGGCAGCACGTAAACCCACCGCGTATTCAGCAGATGCAACTCCTTCATAAGCAGATAGTTCGGCACGATTCCACCGTCGAAGATCATTGTAAAGAGCAGGAGAAGTACCAATACCCGCTTCCATGGCATTTCATTGCGAGACAGTGGGTAGGCTGCGCATACGGTAACGATCAGTGTAAGCGCTGTACCGACGACCATACGGAACAGCGTATTGCCGTACCCTTTCCAGATGAACGGATAGGTCAGCAGTTCCTTGTATGGCGTCAAGGTCAGATCCCTCGGAATCCAGTGAAAGCCGCTGCGAAGCGCCTCTCCCCTTCCGCTTAACGAAACCGACAGTACGTGAATAAATGGGTAGACGACAATAATGGCGAGTATGCCAAGTACGATATAAATGATGCTGACGCTCAAGCGATCCTGCCAGTTTCTAATCCTCATGTTGCAAATCCTCCTACCATAAGCCGCTTTCTCCCTTGCTTAGTCTGCGCACAGTGAAGTTAGCCCCCAGAATCAGCAGCAACCCAACTAGCGACTTAAATAAGCCGATTGCAGCCGTATAACTGTATTGAAATTGCTGTAGTCCTACGCGATAGACGTACGTGTCAATCACATCGCCTGTATCAAAGGTGACTGGATTGAGCAAGTTGATAATTTGTTCAAAGTTTGCGCTCAAGAAGCCGCCTAAGCTGAGAATGAACATAATCGCAATCGTCGGCATAATCGACGGAATATTAATATGAAACAAACGTTGCCAGCGATTCGCTCCATCCATCGTAGCTGATTCATGCAGTTCGGGATTAATACCCGACAGCGCTGCGAAATAAATAATCGAGCCCCAGCCGATATCCTTCAAAATGGCCGAACCAACTACAATGGAGCGAAAATATTCCTTATGCCCCATATAAAATACCGGTTTCCCACCGAACCAGCCGACGATCTCAGCAACGATGCCCGTGGTCGGCGACAGGAAATAGATGACAAGGCCGGACATGATGACCCACGATACGAAATGCGGCAGATACATGGTCATCTGTACGAAGCGCTGAAAAAAGCGGGATCTGATTTCATTAAGCAAAAGCGCTAACACAATCGGTGCGGGAAAAGCAAACAGCAGCAAATACAGATTCAGCAGCAGCGTGTTACTCAGCAACCGATAGAAATCGGCCGAATGAAATAGCGCCTCGAAATGCTTAAAGCCCACCCAAGGACTGCCCCATATCCCGTCGATGACGCGAAAATCTTTAAAAGCAATCAGTACCCCGTAGATCGGGCCATATTTGAATACGAGAAAAAAGGCAAAAGCAAACAGATAGAGCGCAAACAGCTCCCTATTTTTCAAAATCGTTTTCATGTCATGTGCACTTCCTCAGGGCCAGTTGCGACTCCTCCCCGGCAGCGGCGAACGACTTGCGGCCGAGGATTCGGATTCGCTTCTCAAGCTGATTATTTTTTAAACTGCTTCTGGTACATGTCGTTAGCTTCCTTGGTCAGCTCGTCTCCGCCCTTCGCTTTCCACTCCGCCACATACTTATCGAAATCGCTAAGCGGCAATTCTCCACTAATAATTTGGGCAAAATATTTTTGCGTTAGCGCCGTCAAATCCTTCTTATATTTGCCATCTGACGGAAGCGCAGCAAACAGCAGCGCATCTGTCTGGTTTGGTGCGGAAGAATAGGTACGAACGGCTTCGTTCATCTGCGGATTGGAATATTTATCCCGGTAAGTCCGCGTCGTGATATTGCCCAGGGAGAACAATCGAATGCCAACCGCATCACGCTGTTCTTGTTTTTCGAAGCCTGTTAAGGTTTTCGTTGCACCAGAAGTCGCTCCGCTGGCTACAAAATCCCACTGCGTTCCTTTTACACCCAAGCTAGTCATATTGATTGTTTCTTCGTCACTGCTCTCTGCTCGCAAAATTTCAAAAATTTTGTTCAGCTTTGCTGGGTCATTCTTCACTTTGTTGCCAAGCACAACGAAATTACTCTTGATTCCCCAGTCCCAGCTTCCGCTGCCGCCAGGGCCCCTCGGATTTTTGCCCAGTTGGAGCTTAGCATTCGGATTGATGTCCTTCATAGCTACATTTGTCGCACCATCCGCGAGCGCTGCTTTACCGACTTGCTCTTCAATCACACCGATTCGATTGTTGTACAACTTCTTGCGGTACGAATCTTGTGTATCCGTAATATATTCCGGATCGATCACGCCGTCAGCATACCATTTACGCAACTTTTCAAGAGCATTCTTCGCCTCCGGCATGATGGAACCGTTCATAATCTGTCCCTGCTTTTCGTGCCACATCGTTGGTTGAACGCCATAAGCGCCAAATATCGAGTAGAAGCCCGTCGACCAAGTCGATGTCGCCGTACCAGTCAAGCCGTATGTGTCGTTCTTGCCGTTTCCGTCCGGATCCTTCTTGGCGAACGCATAAGCCGCCTGCTCGAATTCATCTAGGGTCTCAGGGAGCTTGGTGATACCGACTTTGTCGAGCCAGTCTTTGCGCCACAACATCGTAAGATCATAAGGTTTCAAATCGATAAACATCGGAACTGCCCAGAGCTTGTCGCCAAACGTTACCGTCTGGAACAGCGCTTTCGACTGCTCAACATCTTTATAGTATTCAGGCATTTTCTCTTTCACCATATTGAGATCTAGATCCATCAAGACACCTTGCGCTTGGTAGGCAGATACATTCGATGGATCACCCAGCATGAACACATCCGGTACGTCACCGGAAGCGATGCTAGCATCGGTTACTTTAACTGGCTTGATTTTGATATTGAATTTCTGTTCAAGCCATTTCTGCACAGGCGTATCGGCAACGACCGCGGGCGCTTGGAATTGAATGCCCCACGAGATTTCAATTGGTTTTGCTGCACTACTCGGTTGACTCGATACGGAAGCTGTATTCTTTTCTGTGGAACACCCGCTAAGTACGCTTGCTGCCATGCTGGCTGCTAAGACGGTGAGTGCGACTGGTTTCATTTTATAGATAGGCACAATAATCTCCCCCTGTTTCACATCATGATTTCCGTTCCTTAACGCGCTCTACCCCGGCCGGGAATTGGGAACGGTTACATCCTTAACGATATCCCGTGGCACACAACTACACAATCATCTCATTCGATTTTTGTTATGTTTTTCCTTTCTGTGGCTGTTTGTATAGCATTATGTTATCCGATTTTTCGTATGTTTTTCGCCTCTCACCTTCCCCTTATTTCATTCTGTGCTATAATTTGCTTGGTGCTGAGTATGATATCCACCCCATATTGAAAACGCTAACACTACGAAAGGAGGGTCTGGATGCCTAGTCTTCAAGTGATTCGCAACCGATCTCTCTTCGTCAAACTATTGTTATCGATGACGGCGATCGTCATTGTCACTGTCATCCTCATTTCTTCGGTCACCTACACGATTTCTGCGGATACCAGCATTCAGAATTCAATTGAATATAATCAATCGATCATGGAACAGCAGCGGGAACTGATTCATAAAGAACTTACTGCGATACAGAATATCGCCTCGAGCATGGTCATGACCCAATCCTATCTGTATCACAAAATAAACGATAAACTAAGCGTGTCTTCACTCATTGACTTGACACGATTCTTGGAAGAGCAGCAGAAACTGAGTCCTTATATTGACTCCATTTATCTCGTATACAATAAACTCGATCTCATTCTGACCTCCCGTTCTGATATGAAAATGTCCCCGTTATCTTCCTTCACCGACCGTTCTTGGATGACCGTCATGAGTGAAGACACCGCGAACCGGACCCTGTGGCTGACCAATCGTCCTGGCAATGCGGTGAAGGGGACACTTGCCACCAGTTTAATGCAGAAAATGCCGCTCATTGGTCCAGTTGATGGGGCCATCGTGATCAATTTGAAGCTTGACCTGCTCTTCAAAGAATATTTGAGCCATTATCATAATAAAAAGGGGCTGACGCTTGTTCTCGGTTCCCAAGGCGAACCTCTCTACAGTGAAACGGAAGAAGCGGCAGCGCTAATCGGGAAGCTGGATAAAAGCGTTCTATCCACTCCTGGAAGCGGATCATACGTCGACGATCGACGATGGATCGTGACCTACACTACTTCTAGTGTGACAGGCTGGAAGTTTGTCAATTTGACCAAACGATCTGTTCTGCTTGAGGGGCTGAGCCGCATTAAAATGATTGTGGCTGCCATATCCGCTATTTACGTCACTGTGGCCATTTTGCTGCTGTTCTACATCTCACAAAGGCTGTACCGGCCACTCAAAAGCGTTATCGCCTATATTAGTGGCGGCGATAGAGCAAGCCCAGAGGCCTCCTTGCTGGCCGCCGATGAAGCGAGCTTCATTCAACAGGCATTCGAACGGCTTCGCCATAGCCGGGAAACGATCCTCAGCGAGAAGGAACGGGTAGAAACGTTGCTTGGCGATAACCGTTCCGCGATCAAAGAGAAATATTTGAGCGACCTCATTAAGGGGCGGGCGGTTTCTCAGCAAAGCAGTGGATTAGAGAAGGATGCAGCGGAGCTTTTGGGGTTAAAGCTGAATTTTGAACGATTTGCCATCTTGACGATCGAGCTCGAGGAGCAATCCTTACTGAATGACTCAACTGGCAATCTCCATTTTCATCTATTTCAATATGGCTTGATTGAAGAGCTGGGACCCGAAATCGACGGCGAAATCTTCGCCAGAGACGATGAACGCATCATCATCATTATTGTTGCTGTGCCTATCCATCAAGACGAGGTTCTGATTGAGCTTGCTAGGAAGCTGCAGCGAAATATGGAGAGCCGCTACGGCATCCTTGCAACGATTGGACTTAGCCGCATCCACACAGATGTGTATTCCGCTCAAACCGCCTATGAAGAATCCGTCGAAGCGCTCAGCCTGAAAATGTATGTCGGCAAAGGCGAAATCGTGCCTTACACCATCGTTAGCTCCTGGAAGCAAGATGAAGAGACTTATTTTTACCCCTATGAGCTAGAGACAAAGCTGCTTCAGGCGCTGCTTCAATTGAACGAGGACGAATGTGCGGAGACGATCAACCGTATCACGAATGAGGTGACCGCCCGCAGGCTGGGGAAAGCCAACGTGCAGCAACTCTTCTTTCAATTAAGCGGGGAGATCGTAAAAACGCTAGTGCAAACCGGCGGAGATATGACCGCCGTGCTCGGCGATCGACCGTTCGTGCTGTCTAGTATCCAAACGCTTCGCGATATGGAAGCGCGCTTGATGGAGATGTGTATCCAAATCATTGTGCACAATCGGGAGAAACGGTTGAAGCTGAATGATATGACTTTGCAGCTGGCCACCGAATTTATGGAGAAGAACTACAATAACAACATCACAATTGAGACGGTTGCCGGTCACGTGCAGCGAAGCACATCCTTTTTGAGCCGTATTTTCAAGGAAACAACGGGCACAACGATCAACGACCATTTGATTCATCTGCGAATTAAAAGAGCCTGTGAGCTGCTGCGGCAGCCCAAATATTCGCTGGAGGACATTTGCCGTGAAATCGGCTATGCCAATGTCAGCTACTTCAGCAAGCTGTTCAAATCACGCATGGGGAGTACGCCTGGACAATACCGCTTGCTGAAGACGACGGTAGACCAGATCCCGGCGGGAGGCCTGGAAGAATCGTGAGACAATGCAAAGAAGAGGCGTTCCAAATGTAACCTTTGGAACACCTCGGTTATTCCTCCTATCGCCAAACACGGGCTTCGGCTCAATCATGCTGACCTTAGTCTGACGATCTCCTTGTGCCTTCGTACACTGCGGCTTCAGCGAGACAGCCCTCGTCGTCCCTTACGCACTCCTTCGAGAGGGAACGAGGATGTCCTAATTGTGGGTACATAGGTGAAATCTTCATCGAAGGGGAACTACAGTACTCTATTTCGTCGAAATACTCGATAAATAACGAAAATTGGCCAATTAGCGTATCTACGTTCCCCTTGCGTTCGATTTCAGCCAGTTTCAGCCAAATAAGGTATCTAGGTTCCCCCTGCATCCAAAGTTATTGACCATTAGATCAACGATGGTAAGGGTGGTTAAGTTGGTAAGGGTGACATCTCATTGTGATCACAGTTTTTAAAAGCTCAGGATTGTGTCCATAGTTTCCCACAAAATAGATCCCTGCTCGTTCTCCGACCATGGGACAAAATGCGGCTGCATGATGTCGTGCCAGTTCTCTGGCGTAATCGGGGCAGGCCACTTCCTTCGTGTCGCCCCGTGCTCGAACGCGGGTGACGGACGTTCCTGATAGGAGAAGATCAGATCCTCGTACGCTCCGATGATATAGGTCGGATTAAAGCAGCTCGGTTTCTCCTCCTGCAAAGCGTAATGATAGAAGATATAACTGCTGTACTTCGATGGTTTCAGTCGCGCGAGCATCCCTATTCGCTCACGGCCGCCATTTTCTCTGGCTTCCCTTATCTCCGGCTCCCCATCGTGGTAAATATCGAGCATCGGAACTGAGTACCGCTGCATGCCTCCATCACCCGGCCATGTCTCCAGCATCTGCTTGCACGTTGTTGGCCATTCCCATTCGGATTCGCAGCATTCGCTCGCCGTTTCAAAATAAAGGAATACACCACTCCCCCTCGCGAAAATCGAGCAACTCAACAAACCCTGTTCGCGAAGTTCGCTCTGCCAGCTTTCAGCTGCTTCTGCTAACGCGAGAGCAAAGTTCGCTTCGCATCCTACTTTCACCTGCGCCCTATACATCCTTCTCATCATGTTAGTATCGGGTAGAATCGGCTTGCGTTGCCCGCGCGAATCATTCCCTTCTCCTCCTCTGTGAGGTCATCAGGAAGTACCGCCTCGAACAAATCGATGACGTCCCTATAGCCGCCTGCCTGCAACGCGACCGGCCAATCACTGCCGAACAGCAGCCGGTCGCTGCCGAACAACTGAAGCAACTGAGCGATGTAAGGCCGAAGCTTTTCAGGATAAAATCCGCCTGCCATCGTGATCATACCGGACAGTTTAACCACCACGCTTGGATGCTGGGATAGCCGTTCCATGCCTGTTCGCCACGGTTCCATTCGCTGCCCACGAATGTCTGGACAGCCGAGATGGTTGACGACCGCATTGAGCAGCGGCAGTTCCTCTAAGTACGACGCTACGTCCGAAAGGTCTTCGGGTTTTACGAGCAGATCTAGCGTTAGCCCAGCCTGCATCAGAGCAGCAAGTGCCGACCGTAGTTTACTCTGGTCGGCCTTGGACCGCTCAGAGCGAAATGCGCTGCCGCTAAGTCTGATGCCCGTAAAGCACGGGTCAGCCTTTAGGGACGCGAGCTCCTCGTGAAAAGTATCCGCGAACGGATCGAGCCCTCCGCTCACGCCGGATATTACCCGCCAGGTCTGTGCCATCTCCAGCAGGAATGCCGCTTCTTCAGCCGTAACGGCGGCCTGTACGGCTACAAGCCCCTTCACACCGAAAGCGCCCAGCTCCGGAAGCAACTGCCCTGGCAAGTAGTCCTGATAGAGCAGCTCATTCTCGGGCTTTAACCAGCCGTAATCACCACGCGATGGTTTCCAAAAATGAACGTGGCTGTCTATGTACATGGCGCTTCGCCTTCCTGCCCCTTACGGCCAGTCAGCACATCGGCGGCATACGGATTCGGCCAAGGCATCTCATAGCTCGGCGAATTGACGTAACGCTTCATGCCAAGCCTCAGCCTAATGCCAGTGCCTTGTTTTAGATGAATCGTCAACCATTTGCCTTTGAGCTCCATGTGCGAGCCTTGCACCGGGCACCCCTCTGCGTCGATTCGCTCGGCGCTGGTGAATTCGTGCTCGCCGAAGCCCCCTGCCTGAATGACGACCTCGCGCTCGTCATATAAGCTGGTGTTGCAAAGTTGCAGTGTCACGCCGTCCGTTGTAAGCGCCTCCACTAGCGCAGATACGCCAAGCGGAAGACCTGGCCGCCTCTCCTGTGAGTCAAAATAGCGTACCCGCGCATGCTGCAAGCCACCGTGCGAAATATGCATCGGTCCTCCCAGTGTCAGTTGTACTAGCGATTCGAAATAAATTGGGCACATTTCCTGCCAGATGTGAATATTAGAAAAGTCGCCGTCTGCAAAGCCGCTTTTCCACCCATGCGGGTCGCCCTCCTCAGAGCGCATTCGCTCAAGTTGTCGACCGACCAGCTCCATATTGGCAGCTAGTATCCGCTTCGGATAGTCGGGGTTAAACCCTCGAATGTACTGGAACCAAGGCTCTGTATTGCCGATATAGTGTTTCGTTTCCCTTCCTGTCCGGCTGTCCCTTCCCGATACGACAGGCACCGTAATTTCATTCCAATCATGATCCTTCGGAATCCGGTCAATCCGCTCTAAATCCTCATCGGCCATCGACATCGTCCACAAATAGACCGGGTACTTCGGCAGCGCCTTCCGCCAATCGTACCAGCCGTTATCCCGGTGTTTATTCGGCACGAGTACTTGACCATTCTCTTCCCGACGCAGCGCCCAGTTGGCATCTAGCTGAGAACGGGCTAACTCAAGCTGGTTCATGTCTCCCGTAAGCAAAACGGCGTTCATACACGCGTTCGTCAGCGGCTCAATGATGGTCATAAAGCCGTGCGGCCATCTCCAACCGTAGTAGCCTCCCCACCATTTGCCCTCGTTGTACTCGCCGATTACGCCTGACAGTCCGACATTGTCGGGAATAACTCCTCCGTTATGGCGGGTACGCTCTTCCCATGCTGCGAGATAATCGACCACCCAATCGCGATATACGGTGTCTCCATTATGCATGAATGCGTGCGTAATCAATCCGGTTGCATTCAAATTCAGCGGGACGTCTCCCCGGTTCATTCGCTCATTCATCATCGCAATCAGGCTCTGATATACGTCATCGTTGGACCAAGGGCATTTGCCGCTCGCAAAATCGACACCAGGAATATCTTCATATGGTGCAGGATAATGGTCGAGAATGCTGCGATGCGTGACCCAATCCTCTTCCGACACCGTGAACCGCGGACCCTTGCTTCCGGTCAATGGTGACCGTATAAGCTTCTGTGCTTTATCATAATTAGGAGCTTCCGGATCGTCTCCCATATACATGCTGGCAAAGCGTAAGGCTCTCTGCTTGTCTTTCGTTGTAACAGGGCCAGCTAGTCCGAGAAAGTAGAGAAATAAATACCCTTCACCGTGATGCATCCAATCATAGTACGCATCGAATTCTCGTTGAATTTGGCCATACTCGGTCCATTGCCAAGTAATCCCTTCCCAAATCTTACGCGATACTTCATGGAGCTCACGGCTGCCCCCTAACACGTAGAGCAGCGCTAGATTCATAAACCCTTCATAGGGGTCATCCGAGCCGTCCATACCCGGCCATTCTTTCTGCCAAATCAGACTTCCATCTGGCTGTGTGTAACGCGCCACAAACTCCTTCGCCGCCTGATTCAGCGTAGCAAACAACCACTGTTCCTGTAGCGCCCACTCCGGAGGAACCATTCGCTCCTCCGCTACAATCCTTGGCAGGATGCTTCCTTGTGTGTTCACTTCGCTTCCTCCTTCTCCGCTGGAAATAAACTTTTGCCCTGAAATAAGGCATACACCCGTTGCAGCTCCTCTGGATCCAGACCCTGCCCATCACAAAATGCCAAGTTCGTGCGCAGCACATTCGATGTGGCAGCTCCTGTCAAGGTAACGTGAATACCCGGATGCGACAGACTGAAACGCATGGCTGGCTCGACAAGACCGTGTGGCTCTGTTTTACGCAAAAACTGGAGCTGATCCATCCGCTTCGTTGCCTCGTACACGAGGTTTGGCCTCAAAAACGGTGCTGGCGTATCGGCAAGCAAACCGAGTCCTAGCACGCTTCCGTTAATAACAGCGATTTCCTTCTCTGCTGCGAGCGGGAGCAGTACGTCCTTCGCCGTATGATCAATCAGCATATATCTCGTATAAAACTGGATGCTGTCAAACCCATTTAGCCGGACATAACGCTCCAAAAGTGATAATATCCTTGTCGAAACGCCGATATATCGAATCTTTCCGTCTTCCCGCAATTTCTCCAGAGCAGGAAGCGTCTCATTCACAACCGTGTCATACGGAACCTGCTCCACATCGTGAATTTGCAGCAGATCAATCCAATCGGTTTGAAGCCGTTCCAAACTATCCTCCACTGAGCGAATCGTTGTCGCATAATCGAACGATTCTCCCGGACCTACTGCTTTCGATGCCAGCACAACTTCGTTTCTTCTGCCGCCGTTCAACGCCCTGCCGATTCGGCGCTCCGACTCACCTCTGCCGTAGCTCGGCGCTGTGTCGATAAAATTGATTCCGCTGTCTAACGCCTCATGGATCATCTTCTCGATATCGCGTTCATCCGTAGGTCCAAAAACCCCTCCAAGGGGTGCGCCGCCAAGCCCGAGTTTCGATACTCGAAGTCCGGTGCGGCCGAATGTAGTATACTCCATTTGAATCCCTCCTACTGTAAATTGTAGTGTTCATCCTTTATAATCAAAATAGCCAGAGTTCCCCATCTTATGGCATATCTTCTCTATTTGAGGAAGAGGCGAAAGCAAACGTGGAATTTATTTATACAGAACCGATCGGTTTGACCGATCTTGCGGTGCTAGAGGTCGGCACGCAAAGTTGCCTGCCGGACATGTCATTCGGGCCCTCTGTAAGAGATATGTATATCCTTCACTACATTCACAGCGGATACGGCACTTACTCAACAGGAGGCAGAACGGAACCGATTGGCCCAGGTGAGCTGTTCCTTGTCATGCCTGACACCGTCCATTCCTATTGTGCCGATTCAGATGAGCCCTGGCGTTACTCGTGGTTCGGCTTCGTCGGGACATTGGCCCCCCGTCTAGTCGAACTGGCCGGATTTACCGTCCTGTCTCCTGTCCGAACGGCTGACTCGTCACTGTCCATTGAATCTCTTTTTGACAATTTAATGAGCCTGCGCAACGAACCGGCCAAAGAGCTCCTTCTGACTGCTTTGCTGTACCAAATATTCGGAACGTTGGCAATACCGGACGACGCGCCGACGCTAAGAGCAGATGTCGGACACCATATACGCAATGCTGTTTCCTTTATGAACACCCGCTATGCCGATCGCATTAGTCTAAATGAAATCGCTGAGCATGTAGGGCTAGACACCAAATACTTGTGCCGTCTCTTCCAACAGCGTCTGTCCATGTCCCCTTACCGGTATTTGACCGATCTTCGGATGAGAAAAGCTTGCCGCCTTCTCCGCAGGCAGCTTCTCGGGATAGCCGAAATTGCCCTTTCCGTGGGCTACCAAGACCCCTTGATGTTTTCCCGCATGTTTAAACGAACCATTGGTCTTTCTCCAACAGCGTATAGGGAAAAGGCGAAATTGGAGAGCGGAACTGGGATTTAACTGGAAAATATACAGCTATTTTTGAGGAATTTCCTCGAATATTCGATTTAACTGTAAAACATGTAGTTAAAATTGCCGTTGTTGCTCAGATCGGGTAAAATGGTCAAAATTAACTGCAGGTTTGAGACAATTTCACAATCTCAAACCCGCACCAAACCTAGCTTTTTTCACACAAAAAAAGGGACTACCTCCCCAAATCTCGAAGTAAAAGGCGTCGAAACCAACAACCCGAGATGAAGAAAGGTATTCCCTATGTATTCTATTCAACAGCAAGAATTGTTTTCCTTCCAACAATTACTGGAAATTAAGCCCGATGACCGGTATGCTCCCATACTTGAACATCTGGATTTCAAATCGGTTTTACAACGACTTAGAAAACAGTCGCGTTTGGGTCCACCGCAGACATTAAACTTTCCAGCAATGCTCTATTCGCTCCTCATTGCAAAAATAGAACGAATGGACTTCGTGAAAGATATTGTTCGCCGTCTAAAAACGAGTATTGAGTTCCGCATGCAATGCCGCTTTACCGGTTCTGACACTACGCCAAGTGAGGCTTCGTACTCTCGTCTCATTCGTGTTTTAAATGATCACCAGCTCATCGAAATGGTTCAGGATGGGCTAGTGCTAGATGCGATCTCAGAAGGATTTATACCTGGGCTTCATTTGGCGTTCGACTCTTCAGCAGTGGAGGCTTGGAACGCGGTATTTTCCGATGGAGCCGTTAAGCGCAAAACATCACGTCAAAATCAAAAGCCACTTACGCCGCAGATCGAGCAACTTTCGGTTCCCATTGAAGAGGATGTGAAAGAAGAAACGGCTCCTCCCCCTACGCCTCAAAAGTATGGACGCGGTCGTCCGAAGAAGGAAGAAGCGATCCGTCGCGCTGAGGAGCGTAAAGCATATGAAGCAACGCTGTCTACTTTTGAAAAACCAGTGGCTGACATGTTGCCTTACACCTATGAAGAGCTGATGGAAGAATTGCCTCGGGCGCCAGAGCGGTGTGCAAAGAAAAATGCTAAAGGCTTCCTAACATCTTGGTATGGCTACAAAGCAAATGTTATCGTGGACGCGGACAGTCAATATGTGCTAACTGGTTTTCTAAGCTCAGCTAATATCAACGATCAACGTGGTGGAGTCGTGTTGTTAAAAGCACTAGCGAACAAATTTCCTATGCTTCAAATCAAGCATATCATGGCCGATAAAGGGTATGACGCACATCCACTTTATAAACTAATTCACTCGTTGGACGCTTTTCCGATTATTGATTTCATTCACCATACAGAGCCGCCCGAAGGGTTTAATAAGGACTTTCACCCGATTTGCGAACAAGGAAAAGCCTACGTATACGATAGCTATGATCCGACCTACAAGACACTCAAATTCACACGTCCAAAAGAGTGCAGTAACTGTCCTCTCGCGGAAAGTGGATGCCAGAAAGTGTATAAAATAAAGGTGGATCAAGATATTCGTAAAAACACCGTACCTGCAAGAGGGAGTGAGGGCTTCAAACAACTGTATAAAAAGCGGACGGCCGTTGAGCGCGTGTTTGCATATTTGAAAGAATATTTTGGTCTTCATCGCACACGTCACCGGGGAACGAGAGCCGAAGTTGATTTCCAGTTGAGTACACTCGCTTATACCGTATGCAAATTTGCCTTAGACAAATGGAACCAACAACTTAAACAAGTTGCCACCGCTGCCTAATTTTAAAAAAAAGTGAATTCTTAGGCACGCAAGAACTCTAGCCAATTTTTCAATTTGAATTGTGAAATTGACTCGGTTTTCCATCTATTCTGCGTTTATCCGGAAAATCCCAATATTTAACTGCAGAAAATCCATCTATTCACCTGGCGCACAGGAGATTTAAGAAACTCCCATCAGATCAACTTACTTTTCTGACTCAGCAAGACAAACTTCTAACTCAACTTTCCCACTCCATTCACGAAAAAAGCCCACTATAGCACAATCGCTTTAGTGGGCTTAAAAAGTCAATCAAAATCGTAACGCTGTTCCTTGAAAGGATTTCCGTACATATGGTAACCATTCCGCTCCCAAAATCCTGGCTTATCCTTCGCCATAAACTCAATGCCTCGCAGCCATTTGGCGCTTTTCCAGAAATACAGATGCGGTACGACCATTCGCACGGGGGCTCCGTGGTCAGGTGTCAGCAGCACGCCATTATGTCGGATGCCCAGAAAAGACGTCTCCAACAGGAAATCTTCCAGCGGAAGATTCGTCGTCCATCCATGCTCAGCATGCAGCATCACATGAGTTGCTTCTGGTTTCAGCTTCACTTTGCTCATGAGCTCCGACACAGCAATGCCTTCCCACACATTATCCAGTTTGGACCATGTGGTCACACAGTGGATATCGTTAGCAAATTCCTTACGCGGCAGCGCCATGAAATCCTTATACGAAATGGTGAACTCTTCTTCCACCAAACCGAACAAACGCAAATCCCATTTGCTCATGTCGTTGTAGTAGGGCACGGACCCATAGTGCAGCACAGGCCAGCCTTGTGTCAGCGTTTGCCCAGGAGGAACACGATCGTTCGGATCCTGAGGCAGCTTTTGCCCAAATTGCATGGAAAAACCTCCATCCGTTCTACTTACATCTTAATTGAGACAACCTAGTCGTTACCGATGTAGGAGCCGTATTCCGCAGCGCTCAATAAGCCTTCCAATGCTTCTGGTCCTGAGATTTCAACCTCAACCATCCAGCCTTCACCGAACGACGCATTGTTAACCAGCTCTGGCGAACCTTCCAATGTGCTGTTCACAGCTGTTACTTTGCCTGATACTGGGCAGAAAATATCCGAAACCGTTTTGACCGATTCCACACTCCCAATGCTTTCATTTGCGGTTACAGCAGCGCCAACTTTCGGAAGTTCTACGAATACAATATCTCCTAATTGATCCTGTGCAAAATCGGTAATCCCTATGCGAACCACCGTATCCGATAGCTTCTCTACCCACTCGTGCTCTTTGGTGTATAACAAATTGGCTTGTACGTTGCTCATCAGTCCACGCCTCACTCACTTACAAATTTTGCTTTTAGCTTAATCTACTGTGAACATCAAAGTCAAGATGGACGTCCCAGAAGCAGTGAAACGAGCATGGAGCCCCTCCACTGACCTTCCAAATCAAAAGTTACTGTTGACAATTCACACCAATTTAGGCGCATAATGAATATTATAAGGCTAATTAAATATTGGCGAATGAGGATACAGGGAGAGACTGCTGAGCACGATAGCGGCGCCGAAGGAGTAAGCCCGGAGCGGTGAATCTCTCAGGCAAAAGGACCTGTATCGGACGCGACTCTGGAGAGCTTCGAACACTCGTTATTTACGGGAAATCGGACACCCAAGGGGAAACTTAACGATGGAATGTATAGATTCTACCGTTCTAGGCAACTCTCAGGTATAAAGGACAGGGGCAAAAGGTATGTTTGTGTTGCATACTTTTTGCTCCTATTTGTGTTTCCGAAATATAACCAACGGTAAATAAGTCCAATGAAAGTGAGGTTATTTGCATGCTGAAACGAACACCGCTCTTCCCGATTTACGCGGAATATGGCGCGCGAATCATTGATTTTGGCGGCTGGGAGCTGCCCGTACAGTTCACTGGCATTCAGAAGGAGCACGATGCTGTCAGGGGGCAAGCGGGGCTTTTTGATGTGTCGCATATGGGCGAAGTACGTATTCAAGGCCCGGATGCTTTCGCATTTTTACAACGCGTTACGACGAATGATGTATCCAAACTGGTCGAAAGCCAGTGCCAGTACAGCCTCCTATGCTACCCGAATGGCGGTGTGGTTGACGATCTGCTCGTTTATAAGTTCAGCGCCGATGACTATATGCTCGTTATCAATGCCTCGAATATCGAGAAGGACATCGCTTGGCTGCAACAGCATCTTGCAGGTCAGGTAGAACTGACCAATGTTTCTGAAGAGACTGCCTTGCTGGCTCTACAAGGTCCGAAGGCTTTAACCATTTTAGCTAAATTGACAGATGCACCGATTCAGACGGTTAAAACCTTTCATTTCCTCCCTGACGTGAAGGTAGGAGAAGTAACAACGCTGCTCTCTCGTACTGGGTATACAGGTGAAGATGGCTTTGAGTTGTATGTGGATCAAAAGGATGCGATTACGCTTTGGCGTAATCTACTCGAAGCTGGTGCTGAGCATGGGCTCATCCCGACAGGTTTAGGAGCTCGAGATACGCTGCGCTTTGAAGCGCGACTCCCCCTTTACGGACAGGAGCTATCTTCAGAAATTTCGCCGCTTGAGGCGGGACTTTCTTTTTTTGTAAAGCTGGATAAAGGTGATTTCATTGGGCGGGATGCGCTACTCGAGCAAAAAACGAACGGTTTGCCCCGTAAGCTTGTCGGTATTGAAATGCAAGAACGCGGCATTCCGCGTCCTCATTATGCCGTATACGCCGAGGGTAAACAGATTGGTGAAGTAACAACAGGTACGCAATCTCCAACGTACAAAACCAATGTCGGCTTAGCTCTGATTGATGCCGCGTATAGTGCTTTGGGTACGGATGTGTATGTTGAAATCAGAGGCGCTCAAGTGAAAGCAACAGTAGTCTCTACCCCTTTTCACAAAAAGAAATAATTCCCGAATCCGGGTCGGAAGGAGCATCTTCGGTTATGAAACATCGTTATTTGCCTATTACGGAGCAGGATCAAAAGGAAATGCTGGAGACCATCGGCATCTCCTCCATGGAAGAAATGTTTAGCGATATCCCGCAGCAGGTGCGGTTTCAAGGTGAACTGCAAGTAGGGAATGCCCTCAGTGAGCAGGGACTACTCCGATATATGCGCGAGTTGGCGGAGCGCAACGCGGATTTTCAGCGCTACGCCAGCTTCCTTGGCGCTGGCATCTACGATCATCACCTTCCGGTGGTGATCAATCATGTCATCTCGCGCTCGGAGTTCTACACAGCGTACACGCCTTATCAACCGGAAATTAGCCAGGGGGAATTGCAGGCGATTTTTGAATTTCAGTCGTACATCTGTGAGCTGACCGGCATGGCCGTGGCGAACGCCTCGATGTACGATGGCGCCACAGCGCTGGCCGAAGCCGGCGCGCTAGCCAGCGGCGCGACGAAGCGCAGCCGTCTGCTCGTGTCCCGCGCGGTGCACCCAGAGGCGCGCGCCGTCTTGCGCACGTCCGCCCGCGGGCTGAACTTGGAGGTCGTCGAGATCTCCGTGACCCCCGAAGGTGTCACGGATCTGGACGATCTCGCGTCCAAGCTCGAGATCGACGCAGCCGCTGTCATCCTCCAATCGCCGAATTTCTTCGGCTGCTTGGAGGATCTCGCGGCTGTGGAGCCGCTCGCGCACGGCGCGGGCGCACTGCTCGTCGTGAGCGCGAATCCGCTCACGCTCGGGCTGCTCGAAGCGCCGGGCAAGCTCGGCGCTGACATCGTCGTCGGCGATTGCCAGCCGCTCGGCATCCCAGCTGCGCTGGGAGGGCCGAGCTGCGGCTACTTCGCCGTCGCGGAGAGCTGGATGCGCCGCATGCCGGGGCGCATCGTGGGCCAAACCGTGGACCGCGATGGCAAGCGCGGTTTCGTGCTTACGCTGCAAGCGCGGGAGCAGCATATACGACGTGAGAAAGCCACGTCGAATATCTGCTCCAACCAGGCGCTTCTCGCGCTTTGCGCATCCGTGTACTTGTCCACGATGGGCAAGCAAGGCATTCAAGACGTTGGCACGCTCAACGTCCGCAAAGCCCATTACGCGGCGAATCGCCTCACCGCGTCAACCAAACTCGAGCTGCCGTTCACTGGCAGCTACTTCAATGAATTTGCCGTCAAGCTGCCAGACGGCACGAACATCGAGGAGCTGAATCGTCAGCTCCTCCAGCGGAACATCATCGGCGGCTACGATCTAGGCCGCGACTATCCCGAACTGGCCGGCCATATGTTAATCGCCGTCACCGAGCAACGAACACGCGAAGATATCGATAACTTCGCAGCCGCATTGGAGGAACTCGTATGAACAACGAAAAAGCACTCATTTTTGAAATGAGCCACCCCGGACGCGTCGCGTATTCCTTGCCCGAATCGGATGTTCCCGACGTGAATATCGATGAACTCCTCCCTGCCAAGTTTCGCCGGCAGCTAGAACCCGACCTGCCTGAGGTGTATGAAGTCGATGTCATCCGCCACTACACGGCGCTTTCTCGTCGCAACTTTGGGGTAGATAATGGCTTCTATCCGCTAGGCTCGTGTACGATGAAATATAATCCCAAAATCAACGAAGACGTTGCCCGGTTCCCTGGCTTTGCCCATATTCACCCATATCAGCCGGAAGAATCGATACAAGGCGCGATGGAGCTGCTGTACAATCTCCAGCATGATCTCGAAGCGATCACGGGAATGGATCGCGTAACCTTGCAGCCTGCGGCTGGCGCACATGGTGAATGGACGGGGCTTATGATGATCCGTGCTTATCACGAAAGCCGCGGCGAGCATCGGACCAAGGTCATCTGTCCTGATTCGGCGCATGGCACGAATCCCGCCAGTGCAACGGTTGCTGGGTTCCAAACCGTGACAATCAAATCCGATGATCGGGGACTCGTGAATCTTGACGAATTGCGCCGTGCCGTCGGTTCAGATACAGCCGCGCTCATGCTCACGAACCCGAACACACTCGGTTTGTTCGAAGAACAAATCGTTGAGATCGCCGAAATCGTGCATGCC
The DNA here is from genome assembly GCF_013141695.1 of Paenibacillus plantarum. Lineage (GTDB taxonomy): Bacteria > Bacillota > Bacilli > Paenibacillales > NBRC-103111 > Paenibacillus_E > Paenibacillus_E plantarum. The sequence continues at coordinate 30,771 of NZ_WHNY01000064.1, read as the reverse complement.
GCAGGCGGACTGCTCTACTATGATGGCGCGAACGCGAATGCCATTATGGGCATCACGCGACCAGGGGACATGGGCTTCGATGTGGTCCATCTCAACCTGCACAAAACCATGAGCACCCCGCACGGCGGAGGCGGCCCTGGCGCTGGCCCTGTCGGCGTCAAAGAACGGCTGATTCCGTTTCTGCCAACGCCACTTGTCGCCAAGCGCGAAGATAACAGCTACTATTTCGACTACAACTATCCGCAGTCTATCGGTCGCGTCAAAGGCTACTACGGCAACTTCGGCATCCTCGTTCGTGCCTACACGTACATTCGTACGCTCGGTCCGGAAGGCTTGCGCAAAGTATCCGAATACGCTGTGTTGAACGCCAACTATATGCTAGCTCGGTTAACGCCGTATTTCGATGTACCGCATCCCCGCTTCTGTAAGCATGAATTCGTGCTATCTGGGAATCGCCAGAAGAAGCTCGGTGTACGTACACTCGATATTGCCAAAAGACTACTCGACTTCGGCTACCACCCGCCAACGATCTACTTCCCGCTCAGCGTTGAAGAATGCATCATGATCGAGCCGACGGAGACTGAAAGCAAGCAAACGCTCGATAGCTTTATCGATACGATGATTGCCATCGCCAAAGAAGTAGAAGAGAATCCAGAGTTGGTTAAAAACGCCCCCTACACAACTGTCGTCAGTCGGATGGATGAAGCATTGGCCGCTCGGAAGCCGGTTCTGAACTGTACGTGCGGATAAAGCAAACACTTCTGGTTTTACCCCTCCGCCGCGGTGGCGGGCAGGGCTTTAAGGCCCAAAAAGGGCCTTATCCTGCGGGCCAACAACCAAGGACATAGAAATAGCGCCCTTCGGGGGCGCTATTTCTGGTTTTGTCCCTCCGCCGCGCTGGCGGGCAGGACTTTATCCTCGTTGCTGTGCTCCCTCAATCCCCTTACACCGACAACTTCTCCACCAGCTCGTGCGAAGCCAGTACCAGATCCCCCCGAATGCCGCAATCATTCGGATTATCCAGCGAGTCCAAGAAATGCTGGACGACACCAGCGAAGCCTCTACGCTCCAGCACCGTGTCCCAGCTGCCGAAGGTGCGCAGGCGCGGAGCGGCATTTTTATCATAAAAGACCGCTGACTCCAAATTCGTCACCTCGACGGATCTTCCGCTGCCGTGCAGCTCTACCTTCTCCAAATCCACGCCAGCGAGTCTAACCATACTATAGGAACCTGTCGCGGAACCAAAGCCTAACGTGCCAGAGGCATGCAGCAGCTTGCCACTATCATCTATATGTTGATGGGAGGCCCTCACTTCGTAGGAGCTTTCTCCTAACCAAAGCAACGTATCCAGCATGTGGATGAGATCATCATAAAGCGTTTCTTTGGCACTATGACCTTGCAGCTTGGTACGATGTTTGACGGCTGAGGCCACATCGAATCCGCCCGCTTCCTGTAACCATGCCTTGGCCTCCATGTAAAGGGGAGCGTAGCGACGATTAAAGCCCGCAGCAAGCAGTACACCTTTGCGCTCCGCATAGGAAACCATTTCCACGGACTCTGCCCACGCATACGAAAGCGGCTTATCTACATAGACCGCAACGCCATGCGCCATACATGTCATCGCAATATCGTAATGCGTCGACGTCGGACTATGGACGAAAACAGCATCCAACCCAAGCGCCAACAATTCATCCAATTGCGTCGTCCCGAAAGGCACCCTATATTTCGTCTTCATGCGCTCCACAGTCGCTGGGGTAGAGCTCATAATCCCTACAAGGTCCACCCTTTCATTGACGGAAAGCAGCGGTAAATAAACTTTTTGTGCAATATCGCCCAAGCCGATGAGGCCGATTCTTTTTTTTGACATCCTAAACGCCACTCCTTATCTCTGTTCGTAAGACATAACGTCCTACCCATAATCCTAGTATGAGCAAAATTGCACCAACAATCGTAGACACGCCATACACCTGCACCCACTCAGGTTGATCCACAATTAAGGCATAAATCTTCCCGCCTGCAACAGGTCCCAAGAAAGCCGCGAAGCCTGTGATCGCCGAGTATGTCGCAATATACATCGGACGCTCACTCTTTGGAGTATCCCCAATTGTAAAAGCGAAAACCATTTGATTGAAGCCTCCCAAGCCAATTCCGAGCACAATATGAACCATGAAAAGCACAACAACAGCAGGAATGAAAGCGATAGCTCCCCATAGTAAACATGCTAACGCAATGATCGGTAACGACCATAATAGCAAGGTTTGCGCCGAGAATCGCGCATTCAAATTTCCCCATACATAGTAGCTAGCCATCATGACTAAGGTATGTACCACTGTGATATAGGAAACAGTTCCATAGGAAATGTTCATCAACTTCAGCATGACATAGGAGAAAAGAGGCACGGTCAATCCTTGCACGAAGAGGAAGGCGGCTAGGAAAATAATCGCTTTAAGAAACGCACGGTCCATTAATGGCTTCTGTAGCATACCAACAGGGTTGGTTGCCGTTGAAGGCTCAAAAGGTGGATTAGGGTACAAAAAGTAAGCAATCACGTTAAGAACCACACAGACACTTACGATCATGAAAATGTAATTGAAGCCTTCCTCACCCGGGTATTTATCAAGAATCTGGCCACCTACGAATAGCGCCAGCGAGCTCACGCCGCCCAGAATGGTATTACGCAGTCCAAAATAACGTCCACGAATCGGTCCTGGTACCGCATCACTGATCAGTGAGGTCCACACAATCCCCCCAGCCGCATTTCCTAGATGCGCAGCCGTGTACAGAATCATATACGTAATCACCCAGTACTCTTGAGGTAATAGAAAAGGGATTAACCCTACACAAGCCCATAATATTCGATGCGTGGATCCGAAAATAATCAGCATCCGCTTCCGATTGCGGAATTTCTGCATGACGACTGCCATCGCAATTTGCACGATATTCACGACTGTCGTAATCGCCAGAATAAGGCCAATCTCGGTCGAGCTTGCCCCCAAGTAAATCAAGTAACCAGTTAAGAACGGTCCGCCAAGCAGTTGAAAAATAATAACAGCTGGAAAGCCCTCAAATGTCGCGACTAGCAAGCTTTTACGGTAGGTGGACATTTTTTTCTTCGACTTACGCGCGTTCGAATCGAATAATTTCACAGGTCATAAACCTCCTTTTGTCGGTCTAGCAAGTTAGCAGGATCTAATAGTTTACAACCTATGGGTCGCTTATGTTAATATAGAAGTGACTACCTAATCTATCATGTCAGGCGGGATCATCGTAAACTTATGAAACCTAAATATTGGGGTTTGCTGGCAACTTCGTTGCTCTTTTTGATTTTCATTGTACTCTCTATGAAATTGGAGTCAACTACTTATTTGTATATCGCTAGTGTTTGCCCGATTCTTGTCGTGCCTTTTTTACCAGATATCCGCTCGAATCAATATATTAAGCCCAAAGTGAACGGCGCTGTACGCCTTATTTCGATGGAAAACAAGGACGGCGGAGACACTGAATTTCTCGTGATCCTTTTTGAACCTGGTTATATCAAATGGAATGGCGGCAAGCTTTTCTTCAACCTGGCAGATAACATGAAAGATGTGTATGTAAAGCCAGATCCATTTGCGGCAACGCTTACTGTACTCAAATACGATCTGTTCAAGCATCGCCGTAAGAAGAATTGGATTGGCATTTCCTTAGCCCAGCTCGAACAGCGCACCGAACAGCTCTCTTATACAACCAATGAAGTGAATCGTCTACTTATTCGTACTTCTGATATTCAGGAGTTGCTGCAAGCCAACTTTAAACAGCCTGCCTCTGTGGGGCAACAGGTTGGCGCCTAATAGCCACAAAACATAAAATCACCCAACGTTTGAGATCTCAGCCTACATGCAACAAGTAGGTAAGGAAGTCTCAATCGTGGGTGATTTTTTTTTCAAAAGATTAAGTTAGCTGCTCGCCGCACAAATACGCAGCTAACGTACGAACCATAACACCGGTTGCCCCTTTGGGCTCGATGCCTTTGGCCGACCACAGCCAAGCTGTGCCACCGGTATCCAAATGGATCCACGGCGTTTCCTCAGCAAAGTATCCGATGAACAGCCCCGCCGTAATCGCGCCTGCCCAGCGTTCGGAGGATGTCGCGTTTTTGATATCCGCTACATCACTTTTCAGCATCGCACGATATTCGGGATAGTTCGGAAGCTGCCATACTTTCTCGCCAGCAGCTCCTGCTGCTTGCAGAAATGGCTTTATGAACTCATCGTCATTCGTAACGGCCCCTGTTGCGATATCTGCAAATGAGATCAAAATCGCACCTGTTAATGTCGCCACATCGATCAGACGGTTCGCCCCTTGCGCTTTCGCGTAGGTGATCCCCTCTGCCAAAATAATACGACCCTCCGCATCGGTATTGAGCACCTCCACGGAATGCCCGCTGAGCATCGTGACGATATCCCCTGGACGGTACGCCGTACCGGACGTCATATTCTCTGCTGCGGGAATGACCACAACCAGATTCACCTTCGGTTTCAATTGACCGACGACGTGCAGAGCACCGAGCAGTGTGGCGGCTCCGCCCATATCACTGATCATTTCTTCCATGCCGTCGGGCTTTTTCATCGAGATACCGCCGGTATCGAAGGTCACGCCCTTGCCGACGAGGCCCAGCACGTCGGCATTGCTCGGATCACCCGTGTAACGCAGGGTGATCATGCGGGGCGGGTGGACGCTGCCCGCGCCCACCGCTATGAGGCCGCCCATCCCGCGGGCGGCGATGTCGTGCTCATCCAGCACTTCTATGGCGAAGCCATAGTGCTGGGCGAGTGTGATGGCTTCCTCTGCGAGGGAAGCCGGCACAAGCTTGTTGCCCGGGAGGTTCGTGAGATCCCGGGCATAGTTCGTGCCCTCCGCAACCGCTTCGGCGGCTGCGATCTGTTGCAGAAGCGCTGCATCCGCAGGCGCTTCTGTGAGCAACACCGCCTGGCGCAGCTCCGCGCGCGCAGGCTCGTTCTTGCGGTACGCCGCGATGCGGTACGTACCGAGGAGCAGCCCTTCGGTCAACGCCGAGGCGGCTGACCGGCTGTCGAAGCCGCTTGGCAGCTTCAGCGCCAAGCGTTCGAACTGCAGCGCGAGCATCTTGCGCGCTGCAAAGACCGCGGCTGCGCGCAGCGTATCGCGCGTGGTTGCGGGGCCGAGCCCCGCAACAAGCACGTACGCGTACGGCAGCAGCCCGTGGGTCGGCAGCGCCTCGAGCTCGCCTGAGGCGCCCGTGAATAGGCCCTTTGCGCGCATGCGCTCAAGGGCCTGGTCGAGCTGCGGCTGGCCGAGGACGCCGTCCTGGCGCAGCTCCGCTTCTGTGAGGCAGACGAGAATCGCGTCTGCCCTTTCTGTATTATCCAACAACGAGGTGTACACACGCGTTGTGATGTCTGTTATTTTAGTAAACATAGGAAATGATCCCTACCCTCATCCATATTTCGATTCTTGCTTGTAATCTTCCCACGATTCGCCTCTCAAGGCGATACCTATTTCCTGTCTTGCTTCCTATCTCGCGTCCCTATCCGTTTGCCCCCACCAAGTAACTGTAAAAACTCCCGCTAATTCCTTCACTTTTCTCTTCGAATTCCATTTAACTGGAAAACCTCCAGTTATTTTCCGCATATCTGCCGATTCCAAGCCAATCCTGCTAAATTAACTACATAAAATCCATCTATTCCTCTAAATCGATGTATTTAGTCAATATTAGCTGGACTTTTTCCAGTTATTGGCCTGAACTGACGCGCATGTAGTCATGCAGCATCATTACCGAGTCTCCAATAGCGGCTTCCTCCTAATAAAACGAAGCAGCCTTCTGCACAACCGATGACATAGGTAGTTGGTACGGACACTTCGCTTCGCACAGCGGGACCACTTTACAAGGATCATGGTCTGCACAGCTAGTTATTTTTTCCTGATGACGCTGGAAAAATCCATCCCCTTTCGGCAGCAAGCCGAATTTCTCCCTGAACTTGCTCGCGATCATCACGTCAGGGATCGGGATTTCCAACGGACAGGAGCAATAGTTACACCGTCTGCAATCGTGCTCACCTAACTCAAGTGCAAGCTGTTCTAGTTCGTGGCGCTCCTCTTGGCCAACTTCTTTCCGTTGCGCATCCAAATTCTCTTGCACTTCCTTGACGCTAACCATTCCTGAAATGGTTACATGCACATCTTGGCTATACGGATAGCGGATCGCCCGATCCACGGGTTGAATGAATCCACCTGATAAAGGCTTCATCGCTACACGCATCAAATTCATCTCAGCTGCTTTGGGAATTAGCTCATCCAAGGCAAACGGCTGCGCCAAATTCAAATGAAATAATATTTGCGAGAATTGCTCTTTGGCGATCCATTTGACAAGCAGATCTGGACGATGTCCGGAAATGCCGATAAATCGCACTTTCCCCTCACGCTGAGCTTCTAGAGCAGCCTCGTAGGCGCCACCGACTTCCATCGCTTTCTTATATTCCGTTACATTGTTCACATAGTGAATTTGCAGTAAATCAACATGATCGGTCTTCATTCGAACCAGGCTTCGCTCAATCTCGGCTTTCGCAGTCGCATAATCGCGTGCTCCCGTTTTCGTTGCTAAGAAATAATCCTGTCTTCGGTGTGAGATGCACTCCCCGATAATTTCCTCACTATTCCTATAAGCTGCCGCAGTATCTATGTAATTGATGCCATGATCCAAAGCATAATTAAGCGCTTCTCTCGCTTGTTCCAAGGGTACGCTAGGCAAATTCATGGCGCCAAATCCTAATGACGACACTTTATAGCCTGACTTCCCAAATGTTGAATATTTCAAGCCCTATTCCCCCTCAGGTTTGCTGGTTCACTACCAGATTTACTTCCTCTTCTTCTTCCTCATGCTCTCCCGCAAGAGCTTCCTTCTGTACTTCAATATTGTAATACAAGTCCGTTCTACTTTCCATGCTGTGAACGAGGTCACTTACATGCAAAAGCACCTGAGACAAATGCCTCAGGTGCTCTTTCTTTATCTTCTTCCCTCATTTTGATTACCATTGTCGTTCCGATCGTTGTTGCCCCAGCCCCCCCAATTGACACCTGGGAATTTCCCGTTGTCATCCTTCGATTGCTGGAATGGGTTCACCGTAGGTTTACTTGAACTTGTTGGTTTCACTGTAGGCTTCGCAGTTGCCTTAGGTGTTGATGTTGCCTTTGGTGTTGGAGTTGGAGTTGCCTTGGGTGTAGAAGTTGGTTTGTTCGTAACCGTAGGTTTCTTCCCATCGTCGTCATCATCCTTACGATCCGGCTTTGGGGTCGGTTTGCGATCATCCTTATTATCGTTACTATTCTTATCGTTGCCGTTATTCTTATCATTTCCGCTATTCTTATCATTTCCGTTGTTCTTACCATTGTTACTATTATTATTGTTATTATTTCTACCGTTATTGTCATTCTTGTCACGATCATTCTTCGATGATGGTGTCGGCGTTGGTTTATGCGTCACTTTGCCTGGGGTATTACTCCCTGCATTGTTACCTTTGCCATTGTTATTTTTACTGTTTTTATCGTCATCTTTATTCGATGAATTACCCGAACCGGATTTGGCAGCAGTGGAAGTCTGCTCAGCTCGTTCACTAAGCTTACCGGACTTCTCGTCAGCAAGTAACCTTTGCAAAGAAGACTTATCAATCGGTTTATCTGGTTTAACGAACGTTTGAATACCACCGTTGTCCTTGGCAAGTTGATGAATAGAAGTCGTTTTGATGTCATCCAGCGATACTTTGGCACCATTATCAATGGCATTGAGATAGATCGCATATTTCCCGGCGGATACACCACTTGCTTTCGCTTCCTGCCTTACTTCTTGTGGCGCAGCGAAGGCTTGCACTTCATAGTTCTTCACTTGGTCCGGATGACTGTCTTCGATGTGTTTATTGACCTGAGCCTTCAGCTTCGTCGCAATAGCTTCGTCACTGACCGTTGTTTTGGCTCCTACAACCGTTGAGGAAATAATAATATCTCCTTCGCCCTTCGCCAATGCCCCTTGCTCGGCTTTATCGAGAATATCAGACGTTACATCCTCTAAGGATTTACCTTCAAACACTAACGCTTGAATCAAATCCTCACCGTCTGTATTCAGTCCATGCAGGTCACGTACAATCTCATTATTATCAATGCCAATCTCAACACTTGGATTAATATCAATCGTTACGTACGCAACAACGCTATTGCCAGGCACGCCACCAGACAAGGTCGTGACGAGAACAAAGCACACAACAATAGCAGCAGCTAATGCTGAAACGACCGCCATTTGCGGAACGTGCAACCGACGCTTCACGGGTGAGTAGAGAATCTCTTCACCTAACTCACAGCTGCGCGTCCCCCTTGGCAACTTATCAAAACGCCCCTTTGAATTCATTACAATAATGGAGCTTTCGCTTAATTCCATTACGATCCCCTTGTTCATGCGCTGTTCTTCCTTTCATTCAACTTTCTTCATCGCGAATATGTAAGTAATCCCGTAAATATGGATATGGACCGTTAAAAATTAGTGCAATGGCAATGATGTACTTACGATTTCGTTCCAAGGTTTTTCTAGATACTTGAACTTGCTCGAGCAGCTCTTTAATTGGCAGCTGTCGTTTCGTCAACAGAGTGCGCATAAGCTCTGAATCCTGTGCAAGTGTGCGGCCGATACCGAAAAGCATCTGCCTTGAATCGTCATGCTTGGGGGAGGCATCCGTTAATTCCGAGAAATTAATGTCAAAATCACTTAAGCAGCGATTAAAATCAATAATTTCACTTCGCCTTTCTTCTAAACCCTTCTGCTTCTCATAGGCTTCGATGGCTTGATGAACCTCAATGGGATTCATTAAGTTATCTTCATCATCTTCTTGATCAAACGAGCTATAAGGGATTTGCCCTTTGAAGCGTTGCTCCTTACGAATAAAATCAATGAGCCTTCGCCTGATAACCGTCTCTGCGAAACCTAGAAAAGATCTGCCCATAACCGAAGAGTATTGATTAATAGCTTCATTAAAAGCCGCTAGGGCAATGCTAAATTCATCATCTCTTGCGGGATCAATAAATCTCTTGCAAAACCTGCTTGTTACTTTAGCTACATAGGGCTGATAATCAGCAATAAATTGATTCCTTAGTCGTAGGTCTCCCTTTTGAATCTCATGTATAGTTACCTCAAGTGAAGAGGCTTGCGGTTCATTTTTTCCATGGGACTCTTTCTTTCCCAGAAACTTTTTGAATAGTACCAGTAGCACCTTTCCACCTCACAGTATAGTAGTTTCGTCCTTATATATAACAATTCGGGGGGTACGTATGATGAAATTTATAAATAATTTGCTGATTCATTATAACATAGATCTCTAAATGAGCACCTACTGGCAAATAAACCCTTGTTTACGGTTTCAATTGCTTTATCAATCCTTTATAATATTAAGAAAACCTCTATCACGATGCCCTCTCAGATGAGCAATGTTGAATAGAGGTGGTAAGACAGGGGAGGTGTTTCATATGGAAGCAAGCAATAACTTCGGTAAGTTTCTTGAAACGTTACGAGGCAAAGCTTCATTGCGTAAAGCAGCTAATAAGAGCGGCCTATCTCATGCATATATTAGAGATTTGGAACTGGGTCGTAATCGGACGACCAATGATGTCATTAAACCTTCTCCCGAGACCTTGAGAAAGTTGGCACAAGCATATCAATACCCCTATACGGATTTACTTAAAAAGGCAGGATATCTAGAAGAAACTTCCACCTGGTCGAAGCCTGCGCAAGCAAATCTGGATACGATCTGGTATGTCGAATTCGGCATCCAATCGATTATCTACTATTCAGAAGACGGCATGCGAGAAGAACAGGTCGAATCTCTGGTGGCCTTTACACACTTTATTGAAACATTAACAGAGCATCATTTTGTGAAAATGGATATGCATCTTTTCGTAAATCTGAACAAAATAAAAAAGTATGCCTCCGCAGAAGGCAAACTTTATTTTGATACCTATGAAAATGCACCCTTCATCATTGCCGCAGCAATACCACAAAAGAAGTATCATCAAACTATTCTTGATTATGTCGCATTTAATAATGGACACGCTTTGGAATCATTGGGTACTCAATGTCCCTCATCGTTGAAAGCCAAGTTCTTTACTTAGCATGACATAGATGAAGAGAATCGTTGCCATACTCAATAGCTGAATAGGCATCACTACACTGAATACATTATCACTTAAAGCATGACGGTAGATCATGCCAACAATAACAACGATCATGTATAAATATACCCCGACATTTTCCCGGTTGAACGGAATTCTCGTATAATGCGAAAGAAAGGTAAATCCTAATCTCCGCTTATATAGCGTCATAAGGAATATGAAAGTGCAACACTGAATAAAGAAGCGCGTCACATAAGTGATAGTTTGATCGTCCTTGATCACATTATAAGCTTCGTCTTGCGTGAAATCGACGCACACAATGACAGTCGTAGATATAAGAACTGGCATAATGTAGCCCGAAAGTGCTATAAGTAAAGCAGGAACAAACCGATATTTCCATACACACATCAGTAAAATACATATGATGCAAACCAATATTAAAGGCGAATTATTAATTAATGAGAGCAGTGAGCCTACCAGCACGGCTAGCGATATTTGTTTCCAATATGGCTTTATTCGAATCCGAAATAGCAACAAGGAGAATAAGAGCATGGGAACAAAATGAATAATAGCTAGTATCAATTTTACCCATGTGAACAATTGCGCTTTCCCTCATTTCTAAGCGACGAAATCATGCGATAAGCAACCTGACAATTTCTTTAGTTACATTAAAAGTATACAAGATAATCATACTTTTGCCTTCAAAGTGGACTAAGTTGGCTGTTATAGCGTATAAGATGACAAAAGTTCCTGTTATTGTCTTAGAAAGGATTGGAGTGAGATCAGTAAATGAAGCATGGCTTTACAGTCGCCATCGTAGAAGATAATTACTGGGTAGGTCAATTACTTGAAAACTATTGTCAGCAATGTGGATTACAGGTCATTTCGATTGTATCGGACGGGGAACAATTTCTGAGGGATTACGATAAGCTGCAACCTGATATACTCCTCATGGATATTGGGCTTGAAGGTAAACTGGATGGCATCAGCGTTGTGCAAGCCTTACGACTATCGGGGTATCAAATGAAGGTCATTATGGTTAGCGGAACAACGAATACCGAGCATATCTTGACCGCCTTTCATGAGCTTGATTCTGTCTATTTTCTCTCCAAACCTGTTATGCTGCCGAAATTTCAAGCGGCCATCCGCAAAACGATTGCAGAAATCCAATTAGATCGAAGCCGAATTTCGGAAGAACCACAGCCTGGTTCAGCAACGTGGATTACCGTTAAAAATCAAAAATCACAACTCCCTATCTCCGAAGATGCCATTCTCTTTGTGGAAAAGGAAGACAAGCGACTCTCCAGAATTCATCTGGTAAACGGGGCACAAATGGAATCCAGTTCGAATTTATCGGATATTTTGGCTCAAAGCACGCCTCATATGTTCAGCCCCTTCAAGGGCTATCTAGTGAATCTGCGGCATGTCGTATCGTTTGTGAAAGAAAGCGGGTTCCCCACTTCTCGGAGATTTGTCATTCATTTGAGGCATACCTCCGTCAAGATCCCCCTCAGCCGTGATTTACAGAAGGAATTCGCAAAACTGCTGCTGGAAGTCAAATAAGAAAAACCTCCAACTATTCTCTGGCCATTGCTTCGAAAACAGCAAAATCCAGAAAATTAGCAGGAGGTTTTCCATTTAATCGGACCTCTAAGAATTCTTAGAGGTCTTTTTATTTTTCAGCTTGTCGCGGCGTGCGCTAAGCATTTTTAATCGCTTCTTAAGTTGCTCTTCCCATTCTTGATCCTCAATCGTTTTGGCGAATCCTAACAGATCTAACGCCATGTCAATTTGGCAGCGAACGATATCGAGCGGCTCTTCGCCTTCATGATTTACACAGTTGTCGTGCAACAGATGATCTTTGCCATCTACGTATTCAATAAAATCGACTTCAACAGCACCATCCCCATGGGCATACTCAGCAAGGATTTCATATTCGTTCTCCACCAGATAGTGAACCTCAATATGGTGACATACCGGGCAGAAGAGGATGGGCACATTGTGAATTTGTGTACGTATGTGCTTCAAAGTACCTTTTGTTCCAATCATACTGGCTCCACAGCAAAAACTCATGGAATTCCCTCCTAATCGTCGAACCCGGATTAATTTAATATATTCGTTACAAATGTGTGAAATTCCTTTTTCATAAGAGAGCTAGCGAATGCCAAATCATTCTAAATGTGTTTGAATAAGCATAATTATAGTAATGATCGATCCATTACGTGTTTTCCGAATTCTTAAGATGAAGGGGAGAGCGGCGTGAACATGATTCCGAGTGTTTCCAGACAGATAGCCTTTGTGCAGTATGACGATCAATCCTCCAGCATGACAGTTCAGTATCATACCGGATTCAGAGCCTCCTACACCAATGTAAAACAAGATGAGTATCTCTTGGTTTTTACATCGGCAAATCGGTATGATTCTCTAATGAGACTTACGGAAAGTAGGTACATGGAAGAAAACATTTCTACCAAGTAAGACACAAGATCACCCATACCTTCGGCCAATCATGATGAGCAACCGCAAGTGGTACACAAGCAATCTCCCCCCTTTCATATGGGGTGGAGATTTTTGGTTTATATGGCGCATATGATACAATAAAACATAGGATTAGTGCAATTGTTCCTTCTTCCAACATAAGCAAGCAGAAAAGGTGAGTCTGATCTCTATTCAAGCACGCCCCTTTGCCCTTGATCACGATACCCTTTATTTACTGGCACAATCCCCTTCTGTCCAGTATATTTATTGGCAGATTTCTTCCAGTAAGCAGATGCTTCTGCAAGAACATTTCCAAAAGGACTGGCGCTCTTTATCTCCTACACTACGGTTTCACGAAGTAGTCGATCCATCTCCCAGCATGTCTTTCAGCAAGCAGCAGCAACCCGCAGATCGGGTCTCAGAGCTTATGCTACCCCCTGGAGATTCCTGCTTTCTCAGCGGGTTAGCCCTCGGTCAATCGTATTATGCACAACTAGGTATCCGGAATGAGCAAGGGTATTTCCTTCCGCTTCTGCATTCCAATATCATTCAAATCCCAGCGATAAGCCTGCCTAGCGATCATCATCCAGTGGAAACTGATCATCCTTTCATTTACCAGCTAACGTCTCTTCTCTTACCGCAAGTAACGCCTGATGAACATGCGTATTTCTCGGCCTATTCGGTGTATGTGCCGAAGAACACTTACCTTGTAGATATGGAATCTGGAGGCGATACTGATTGAGCACTAACGTACAAGGCTATGTTGCTTTGCTCTTGCATGCCCATATCCCTTATGTTCGCCACAATGCATCTGACATTACGTTAGAAGAGCGCTGGTTTTTCGAAGCGGTTGTCGATACGTACTTGCCTCTCATCGACATGATGGAAAAGCTTATAGAAGATGAAGTGCCATTCCGACTTACCTTGTCATTATCTCCCCCCCTGCTTGCCATGCTAGAAGATTCCCGCATGCATCTACGACTTCGCAAGCACCTCTCCTCGCTTTGCGAGTTGGGGCAGCGTGAAGTCATTCGCCTATGGGGCGATGAAGCTTTCGGCCCGTTAGCTAAGCTGTACGCGGATCGGTACCACCGGCTCAGCCTCCTGTACGATCGGCTCCACGGCGATCTCATTGCCAAGTTCCGCAGCCTTAGCTCCACAGGCTGCTTAGAATTAATTACCTGCGCCGCGACACATGCGTTTCTCCCCTTGGTAAAGAACGATAGTACGCTGCGTGCGCAGCTCGAGTCGGCGGTACAGGAATTCCGCCGGCACTTCGGGGTCGCGCCTGCAGGCATCTGGCTGCCAGAGTGCGGCTATTCGCCTGCGCTTGAGCCACACCTGCAAGCGCTCGATCTACGTTACTTCATCGTAGATACGCATGCGCACACCTTAGCTCGCCGCGACGGCGACCCCGACAAGGACATCGCAGGTCTGCCGCTGCGCACGGCAGGCGGCGCCTGTGCGTTCGCCCGGGATCCCGAGGCCGGCGCCCATGTCTGGAGCGCCGAGGTCGGTTACCCCGGCGACCCCGATTATCGCGAATATTATCGCGATATCGGGCATGACCTCGGCCGCGAAGGCGGGGCCGAGTGGGCTTACTTGAAGCCCTATGTGCTGCCGGATGGCGCACGCATCAACACGGGCTTCAAGTACTACAGCGTCACCGGCGAGGGTGACGCCAAAGTGCCCTACGACCCGGCGCGGGCCGCTCAGAAAGCTCAGCAGCATGCTGAGCATTTCATCGCTAGCCGGGTGGCGCAGGTGCGCCGCCTCGCGGAGCGGCGCCTGGCGTTAGGCGCAGAGGCTACGTCTGCGCCTCAAGAGCCTTATGTCATCGTATGCCCCTACGATGCCGAACTGCTTGGGCACTGGTGGTACGAAGGCCACCAGTGGCTCGAAGCCGTGCTGCGCGGCCTTGCCGCGCGCAGTGATGAAAGCGTAGTCGTCTGCACGACTACGCTCGGCGGCTACGCCGCCGCCCATGCGCCGACCACCGAAGCTACGCTTCCGGTGTCGAGCTGGGGCCGCGGCGGCTATGCCGAGGTCTGGCTGCAGCCGCGCAGCCAGTGGGTTACGCCGCGGCTGCACGCGGCGGAGGATCGCATGGTGCTGGCTGCGCAGAAGCACCAGGACCCGACAGCGCTTAGCAGCCTGCAGCTGCGGACGCTGAATCAAGCGGCGCGGGAGCTGATGCTTGCGCAGAGCAGCGACTGGACGTTCATTCTGGATGCGGATACGGTCACCTCTTACGCGACGAAGCGCATCGAAACGCATTTATCCCAATTCCATAACCTTATGAATACAGTAGACAATGGCGGATCTGACAAAGAGCTAGCCACGCTGGTGCACGCTTTGGAACGAAAGACGCCTTTCTTACCCGAGCTTCATTATCGACTTTTTCAGCCCTCTTCCTCTGATCATGCCCTTCTATGCGCCTTATCCCGTGTAGATACCGTCATGCGTTTAAGCGAAGTTGCCGTTGCCTCGAACATTGAGGCGACCCAACAGAGCCATCCGTCCAAGCTACGTATTCTCATGCTCGCTTGGGAGTACCCGCCACATGTCATTGGCGGACTGGCAAGAGCGGTTTGCGATTTATCCAGACAGCTTGCTGCCGATGGACATTCCGTTCATGTCATCACCTGTCAGTCTCCCGAGTCTCTTCCTTATGAGGTTTCCGAGGGGGTCCATATTCATCGAGCGGAAGTCATCCCTACAACCGACTCCTTACACTTCCTAGATCGTGTATTTCAAATGAATATGGCGTTCACGGATCTCATGTTGGGCATTTTACGACAGGGCCTCGTATTCGATCTGGTGCATGCACATGACTGGCTTGTTTACTACACGGCACATGTCGCCAAGCATCAAGTGGGCCTCCCGCTTCTAGCAACGATTCACGCTACGGAAACAGGACGTAATCTTGGCAAACTCGAGTCACCGCTTCAAAAGCGGATTCATACCATAGAAGGTAAATTAACAGAAGCGGCCGATCATCTCATCGTTTGCAGTCTATCCATGCAGCAGGAAATGAAGGCGCTCTTTCATATTCCTATTCACCAAATTACCGTAATTCCAAACAGTGTTTCTCCCTTGCCTGAGCCAGATCCAGCGTTATTTACGATGAATCCACTGCTTGCTAACGCCATTTCCCCAACCGAGATGCCGCAGCGTGTTCTTGCTTTTCTAGGCCGTCTTGTGTATGAAAAAGGCGTTCACACCCTTTTGGCCGCGATGCCGCAAGTACTCATTCAATACCCAAATGCCAAACTCGTCATCGCTGGAATGGGTCATGAGCGAGATAGCTTAGAGGAACTCGCTCTTAGCTTCGGAGATCGGGTAAGCTTCACAGGATTTCTCGATGAGGCTGACAAAAGCTTGCTTTTACAAAGGGCAGAAATTTGTATTTTCCCAAGTCTCTACGAACCTTTCGGATTAGTCGCATTGGAAGCGATGGCCAGCGGAACGCCACTTATCGTTTCAGATACGGGAGGCCTTGCGGAGATTGTCAGCCACGGGGTTAACGGATGTACATGTCCGCCAGGCGACAAGGATGCCTTAGCCGCACAAATCATTCAGCTATTGGAACAACCGCAGTATGCCTCTAAGCTTGCTGCTACCGCCTTACGTACCGTTCACAGTGAATATAACTGGAAGAAAATTGGATCTTTGACAACTCACGTTTACGAGGCTGTGATTTCGAGTCTGGCTGCTTCAACCAGTCATTCCCAGCATCAAAAGGAAATAATCAAGTAATTTGGATATCCGTACCAAATGAAAGCGTGACCAGTAAGAATTTTCAGTTTTTTTTCAAAGAATCATTGATTCCTTTGTCAGAATTAGGTAACCTAATTGCAAGACTTGTGCTCCATCGTTCAGTCCTCTTGGCCTGATCTGAATGCGCGATCAAACAAATGAGTGGGGAAGTGATTGTATTGCCAAGACATCTGGTCATCGGAAATGGAAAATTCCTTATTAACCTCGATCAGCATTCCTACATGCGGGATCTGTACTATCCTTTCGTAGGCCAGCTTAACCATATTGGCGGTTATCAGTGCCGTGTTGGTGTTTGGGTAGATGGCGACTTCGCATGGCTGAATGCCCCTGAGTGGCAATTCAAGCTCGCGTATGTGGAGGATTCCCTCGTCACTGAAGTGACAGCTACACATCCCGGCCTCGGTGTTACTCTGCTTATGAATGACGGTGTTCACCAGCGTGAGGATATTTATTTGAAACGAATTCATATTACCAATCACACGAATACGGTTCGTGAAGTACGAATGTTCTTCAACCAAGACTTGCTCATTAATGAGACAGAGGTTGGTGATACAGCCGCTTATTACCCTTCTACGAATACCGTTTTTCATTATAAAAAAGATCGTTACTTTATGTTTAACGGAAGTACGGGCACGGAAGGGATATTTCAATATTCTACCGGTGTCAAAAGGTTCTATAACGCAGAAGGCACATGGCGAGATGCGGAAGATGGCCATCTCATGGGCAATGCGATTGCACAGGGGTCTGTCGATAGTACGATCTCTTTCCGACTGTTCGTTCCTCCTAACGGCAATCAAACGCTCTACTACTGGATGGGCGCAGGCAAGAATTTGGAGGAAGTTAAGAAGCTTGACTCCTATGTCAAAGACAGTCACCCAGGCAAGCTGCTAGACCGTGTGACAGTGTACTGGCAGCGCTGGGCGAACAAAATCGATCGCGACTACTTCGATCTCACACCTGAAGTGCAACGCCTCTTCAAACAAAGCTTGTTGCTCGTCCGCACGCAAACCGATGTGAACGGGGCTATTATTGCCGCGAACGATTCTGACATCATGCAGAGCAACCGAGATCATTACAGCTACATGTGGCCGCGCGATGGTGCGTTAATCGCTTATTCCATGTCCATGGCTGGCTACCAAGGCATGATTATTCCATTCTTTAACTTCTGTGCGAATGTGCTGTCACCAGAAGGTTACTTGCATCACAAATACAATCCGGACGGTACGGTAGGTTCCAGCTGGCATCCTTATATTCATTCTGGTCGTGTACAGCTTCCAATTCAGGAAGATGAGACAGCACTTGTGTTATTTGCTCTATGGCAGGATTTCCAGAAAAATGGAAGTCTCGAATTTGCGCAATCGCTGTATCGGAACCTCATTCGTAGAGCGGCGAGATTCATGTCCACTTACATTGATCAAGAACTGAATTTACCGAAGCCGAGCTACGATCTGTGGGAAGAACGCTACGGGATTTATACCTTCACTGCCTCGGCTGTATACGGCGGATTGATCGCTGCATCGAACTTCAGTAACTTATTTGGAGATGAAGAGCGAAGCAATCGCTACAAGCATACCGCGGAGAAAATCAAATCAGGTATCCTCAAGCATCTGTGGGACGAAGGTGAACAACGTTTCGTTCGCGGCTTGTATATGGAAGACGGCCAATGGGTGAAAGATATGACATTGGAAAGCTCTGTGTACGGTATTTTTGAATTTGGCGTACTCCCTGCTGACGATCCACGTGTGGTAAGCACAATGTTAGCAAACAAAGAAGGTCTCATGATCAAGACCGAAGTCGGTGGCTCCGCCCGTTATCATCATGATTATTACTTCCAACGTTCCACCGATATTGAGAAAGTGCCCGGCAATCCTTGGATCATTTGTACCCTCTGGATCGCCGAATGGGAGATCGAGTATGCCAAATCTGTTGGTGATCTAGAAGCTCCTCGCAAAACGCTGGAGTGGGTCGTCAAACACGCCATGGAAAGTGGTGTATTGTCTGAGCAATTGGATCCTTTCTCTGGCGAACCGGTGTCTGTTGCTCCGCTTACTTGGTCCCATGCGACCTATGTACTGACTGTCGTCAAGTATTTGAACAAATATAAACAGCTTTCAGGGAAATAAACGATAGAGGACAGGAGTTATTCTTGTCCTCTTTTCATATCCGGCCTTAGGGGGAACAAGTTTTGGGGAATTTAAATTTCTACATTTTATGTATCATTATCATCTATTTTCTTTATCTAGCGTGGAACCGCTTGCGGAAGGGACGCAAATCGAAAAATCAATACGTGACAAAGGGACAAGCTCGCAGAAAAGGAGCTGCTGCAAGTGCTTCAAGCGACTGGAGCGACTCATCAACTTATGATTACCACTCACGCAATTCCGGCAGCGGACACCACAGCCATCACCACAGCGACGACGGGGGTCACGACAGCGGGGATTCTGGTGGTTCCAGCGACTCCGGGGATTCGGGAGGAGGAGACGGCGGCGGCTCGGACTAATCCGTTCCTTTCTCCAGTCGAATCAGCCAACCTTTCACCAATGGCGACGCGTACAGAAGCTCGGTCGAGCGCTCAAGCATCACGTTCATCGACGTTACTTTGCCAGACATAGGGGCGAATAAATCAATTTCGCTTTCAGCGGTCTCGACAAGACCCATGTACGCACCTTTTGTCAATACCTCACCAACTTCGGGGAGTTCGATAAACAGTATCATCCCCCATCGTTCTAGTCCCGCTTCAGTCAATCCAATGACGGCATGCGTGCCTTCGTCGCGAATCCAATACATAGCGTCATGATTCAGTACTTCTTCGTTATCTGTCAAATGCTTATCCGCCTTTCACAATGCTTTCATATGTAACAAGAAAGACCCCTCCGCCCGCATTCGCATGCTTACCGAGGGGCCTTCCTATGTAATTAAAACTTATTTAACAACCAAGTTTTTGTCGCCTGGTTTCCAGTTCATTGGGCACAATCCGCCGGATTGAAGCGCTTGAAGCACACGAAGTGTTTCTTCTACGCTGCGGCCTACGTCGTTGTGGTTCACAACTTCGTATTTCAATTCGCCTTCTGGATCGATGATGAATAGACCGCGAAGTGCGATACCTTCTTCTTCGATTAGAACGCCGTAGTCACGAGCAACGGATTTCGTAATGTCAGCAGCAAGTGGGAATGCCAATTTGCCAAGACCATTATCGTTAACCGGTGTATTGATCCACGCTTTGTGAGTGTGGATGCTGTCGATGGAAACACCAAGAATTTCAGTGTCCAAAGCTTTGAATTGATCAGCAGCATAGCTAAGTGCTGTGATTTCAGTTGGACATACGAATGTGAAGTCCAATGGGTAGAAGAAAAGAACTAACCATTTTCCTTTGTAATCGGACAAAGATGCTTTACCAAATGCTGTACCGTCACCTGTAGCTGTCTCCATTGTAAAATCAGGAGCTTGTTTACCAACTAAACGTTCTGCCATGGGTATAATTCCTCCTCAAAATCTATCTAAATTCTATATTATCCGTATAAAATGGTATCATCCCCCTACTTGAAAGTCAATAATTAGATCGTATACTAGATAATAATTATTTTAATCCATGGAGGCTTACCACTTGTGAACGCATTCATTCCTTTGCATACATTTTTGGATCGTTTGCTCCCTCTCACAGAGGACCAAAAGAAGCGTTTCTCGAGCTTATTCACAACCACAACATTGGCCAAAGGTGAGCATTTGCTTCGAGCTGGCGATTCACTTTCTTATTTATATTTTAGCTTATCAGGATGTTTTCGCCTTTATTACAGCACCTATGATGGCAAGGAACGCATCAAGTCCTTCTGTGCAGCTAATGACTTCATCACTTCCTATACCGCCTTGCTGACAGGCAGCCCTTCCCAGTTCTCTATTCAAGCATTACAGCCCGCAAATTTATTGCGCCTCTCCTACCCTGATCTATTGGCTCTAACCGCCGAAGATCCGATTTGGGAACGTTTGGCGAGACGGATGGTTGAAGGCTTGTATGTAAAAAAAGAAAGACGCGAAATGCAGCTGCTGACCTTATCCGCAGAGGATCGATATCGCTGCTTCTTAGAGGAGTTTGGTACACTAGACAAGGAAATTCCCCAGTACTATATCGCTTCCTATCTAGGCATCACCCCGGTCGCTCTTAGTCGGATACGCGCACAGTGGCGGAAAGTACAACCAGGATCTGATTCGATTAACCTAAGTTAATGAGATTCGCGGCTGACTCCTTTATGCTGAATGAAATCCCTCATTCGAAAGGACGCAGCTCAAATGAAACTAACTGGTCATTGCATTCTCATTACAGGAGGCTCTGCAGGCATCGGCCTCTCGCTGGCCAAACGCCTCGCGGAGAAGGGCAATAAAGTAATTATTGCCAGCAGTAACGTCAATCGTTTAGACCAAGCTATTCAAGCTTGTCCCGCACTCATTGCCTATCCGTGTAATTTGGAGAATCCAGCTGATGTCCATAACTTCACACAGAACGTGTTGAAGGCGCACCCCGACCTGAATATCCTCATCAACAATGCTGGCATCCAACTCAACTATGATTTCCTTCAAGAACCTGATCCTTCGAGCAAAATCAATCGTGAAATCCAGATCAATCTTACGTCTACGATTCAGTTATGCAGTAATTTTTTAACACATCTTACCGCGAAGCCCAATGCCGCTATCGTCAATGTGTCCTCTGGTCTCGGGCTTGTTCCCAAGAAATCCGCCCCCGTATACTGTGCAACCAAAGCTGCTGTCCATCTCTTCACAAAGGGGTTACGCTATCAATTGGAAGCAACGAGGGTTAAGGTATTCGAAATCATCCCGCCACTCGTCAGTACCGAAATGACAGAAGGTCGAGGCAAAGGGAAAATTACACCGGATCAGCTCGTTAACGAATTCGTACGGGGCTTTGAGCGAGATCGTTATGAGATTCTGATTGGCAAAATAAAGCTTCTCCGAATGATCCAGCGGATCTCTCCATCCCTAGCAGATAAGCTTCTGAAGAATGGGTAATGGATCCCTTCCCTCATCTTGCTATTAAAAAAAAGCCCGCATTCCCGAAGCAAACTTGCTTCGAAAGTGCGAGCTTATTTGTATGATTATTTGCGCATTGCGTCAACAATCAGTTGACCCATTGCCAGCGTACCGATCGCTGTGCTCTTATCCACTGCGATGTCGCCTGTGCGGTGACCAGCGTCCAAGACTTCTTTCACTGCGCGCTCAATGGAATCCGCAGCTTCGTGGTAACCGAAAGTCAAACGGAACATCAAGGCAACGGAAAGGATGGTTGCGATTGGGTTGGAGATACCTTGACCTGCGATATCAGGTGCAGAACCGTGTACCGGCTCGTACAAGCCGAATGCGCCTTCGCCAAGGGAAGCGGATGCTAGCATCCCGATGGAGCCTGTCAGCATCGCTGCTTCGTCACTCAAGATGTCGCCGAACATGTTCTCTGTTACGATAACATCGAAGCTGGACGGACGGCGAAGCAATTGCATCGCACAGTTATCAACCAATACGTGCTCTAGCTCAACATCTGGGTAGTCAGCCGCGATACGGTTAACCGTTTCGCGCCATAGGCGGGATGTTTCAAGAACGTTCGCTTTGTCAACGGAAGCAAGCTTCTTACGACGTGTTTGCGCAATTTCAAACGCTTGACGTGCGATACGCTCGATTTCAGTTACGTTATATGCACAAGTATCAACCGCTTCTTGGCCGTTAGCTGTTTCACGACGGAATTTCTCACCGAAGTAAATACCACCAGTCAACTCACGAACAACGATCAAATCCGTGCCTTCAAGAACTTCTGGTTTCAATGTGGAAGCTTCTTTCAAGCAATCGAAGATGAACGCAGGACGAATGTTGGAGAACAAGCCAAGCGCTTTACGAATACCTAGAAGACCTGTTTCAGGACGAAGCTCTTTGGAATTGTTGTCCCATTTCGGACCACCAACGGCTCCAAGAAGTACAGCATCTGCGGATTGACAAACTTTCAACGTTTCTTCCGGAAGCGGTGTACCTTTCTCATCGATTGCGATACCGCCGAAAAGCGCGTGTTCTGTTTCAAATTGATATCCGAATAATTCTTCGGTACGTTTCAATACTTTTTCTGCTTCTGCAACGACTTCTGGACCAATACCGTCCCCAGCGATTACCGCAATTTTTTTAACATCAGCCATGACAATCATTCACTCCTTATTTTAGCAAACCTAGTTCGTTAGCATTCCTATCGTTATATCCTGAACTCATTGTACCATAAGGAGACTCTCTTCTTTAGATATAAAATCTATCGCGTTTATAGGTTTCACCTATTAACATTTCTCAATGACTATTCTAGAACTCCAATGCTTTTGATGATCACCTTAGGTGAAATATGGACTGTTGCTTCAGCTAACACTTTTCCCCAATTATCCTCTATCTTCTTCCAGTCTTTATAGTGGAATGCACGTACATGAACGCCAAACTGAAAGGGATCTAATTGGTATTTTTGAGCTTTCTTGATTAAAGTCTCGCATGCTTTCTGCAACTCGATTTCAATGGCTCGTTCTAGTTCTTTTTTCTTCTCATCTACATCTAGAGGAAACAACCGCTCTGTCAAATCGATCTGAACCTTCATCGGAATATCGATTGTCAAATGGTCATCTTCTTCGAACTTCGCTTTGATCTTTGGATTAGCTTTTTTGATGTTAAAGCTCACAAAGGACGATTCTTTGCTCGTATCGAACAAGTCAGGAGGAATGTGAAACGTTAATGGTATGCTGTTTTTCGAGTCGCCTTGCAATAAGATGAGCAGCGAAGTCTCTTGATGATTCAAAGAAGCCGCGTAGGTCCCATCTTTGTGTAAAAGCGTGGTACCTGTAATAGCGAGTTCATTTTTCTCTGGTTTCATTTCAGTTAGTACAGGCGTCATTCCTTTATCCTTTACTTGTAAATGAAATTTCTGCAGTGAAGTTTGCACACTAACCCTGCTCTTATACGTACTCTCTACAAGATCTTTGATCACGCTGGCGATTCGGCCTTTATCGCTCATGTTCGTATACATGACATCTTTAACGGTTCCATCAATCACAATCACATTCGCATTGATCTCATTTCGAGAATCCCGGAAGAGAACATCTAAATAGGGAAGTGCGTTTCTTTGCTGCAGCAGTTTTTTTCCTATGAGAACATTTTGAGATTTTCCATAAGCAAGTCTGCCGCTCGTCTTACTATCAATTTCCCCTTTGGATTTACGCATCGTGTCAGCCCTTGAGAAAGTGATTTTAAATCTATCTTTGGCTTCTTTATTGAAAACAGGCGTTGACGTGTAAACGACTAACTTATTATTTTCGTCAAAATCAATAGCTTCTGTAAGTACAAACTGTTGATTCTCTATATATATGGCTTTACCACACCCTGATACAATCATTAAAACGACCAATGTTAACGAAATAGGCTTAAAATTCTTCATTGTTTGGATTCCTTTCTAACGAAATGAAAAATCCATCCGTACATCCATAGAACAAGTGGTAATATGAAAGCACTGCATATACCGGCCAGTCCCCACGAGTTAGCCATCCGAGTGATTTGAGAAGAATTGGGTACAAAAAAGAATGGAATTAATACCCATACGAATAAAATGACTCGTAATGCATACCGATGATCCTGTTTGCCTAATAATTGAGTTATTCCTAATGCAGCCGCATAGAGATAAGGAATCATCGTCATAAATAGGATAAACAAATAAAAGCTGAGACATATAATCTCCAACCGTTCAATAAAAGGTAATTGGATAACTTTCAATAAATTGAGTACGGGATATACATAATCCGTGACTTCTTTGGGAGAGAATCTAATAAAACATTCAATTGTAACGGCAACATAGACCATCATCGTTAATGAATTTGCAATCACAATTCCCTTGGATGCGGATTTCTTGTCCTTAAGAAACGGATAAAGAATGAAAGTTAGTTCAAATCCAATAAAAGAAAATATGGTTGATTTCACGCCAGACAGAATGGGAAGCACGCCTTCTTTTCCTATTGGAAAAAGATACATCCATTGGATATCCCTTAGTGCAAATAACAATAAAAAAGGTATCCACAAAGTAACAAAACAAACAAGCTCAGCGAAGAGTCCAATCATCCTTATCCCTTGCTTGGTAATCATATAGATGGGAATGACAAACAGGATCATTAAGATATAGTTCCTTACTTCCTGTACAATCCATATTTTGATGATATGAATGGTTGAAAACATAACGATACTTGCTGCATATACCGCTAATAGAATCCATACGGCTGCTAGACCTTTTCCCACCCACTTACCAAAGTATTTAGATAAGAGTTCGAATAACGTGTGTTCGGGATTTTTTGCCATAATACGAATGATAACTAAGCTTAATAGCGTAGACATCATCCACCCCAATACAATTGATATCCATCCGTCAGTTCCAGCCGTATTCACTAAATCGCGAGGCAAAGATAGGATACCAATCCCAACTTGGGTTTCAAAAATGATAAGGATATATTGGATCAAGGAGATTTGATTGAACGAATATTTATTCATTAATCCCCCCCCTTTTTTTCTTCTGCTTAGCTTTATTTGGAAACACCGATATTTTTGATGTTAACTTGCGTTGACATATTTATTATGGCATCAGAGATTACTTGCCCCCAGTTATCCTCGATCTTTTTCCAGTTTTTATAATCATGTGATCTTATATAAATCCCTAAACCAAATGGATAGACTTGATACTTTCCTGCTTTCTTGATTAGATCTTGGCATTCTTTCGTTAGTTCTTCTGCAATCGCTCGTTCTAACTGTCTGCTCTGTTGCTCCATGTCTAAATCAAACATACGTTCCATTAAATCGATCTGAACTTTCATCAAGACATCGACTGTAAGATGACTTCCTTCAAACTTGTGCTTCATGTTGACATTTACCTTGTTTATATTGAAACTCACATAAGACATTTCTTCGTCCGTATGAAACATCTCAGAAGGAAGGTGAAATGTTAACGGTATGGGATTCTTCGTATTGTGCTGCAACAATAACAGCAGAGAACTTTCTTGATTATTCAAAGAAGTTGCATAGGTACCATCTTTATGTAAAAGAGTGGTTCCTGTAATGACAAGTTCCCCCTTGTCTACTTTCATTTCAGTTATGCTTGGTGTTATTGCAGTATCCAACTTTTGCTGATGGTATTTCTGCAGTGTAGTCAGTACTGAAATTCTGGATTTATATGCGCTTTCTACCATTAGTTTGAGTACGCTGCCCAGTTCCCCTTTATCACTCGTATTGGCATACATAACATCTTTCACAGACCCATCAACCACGATCATATTTGCATTAATTTCATTTTTTGGATCGCGAAAGAAGACATCAAGATAGGGTAATACATCGATTTGCTGCAATAATTTTTTTCCTATAAGAATACTTTGCAATTTTCCTGGCCCAAAACTACCGCTTATTCTCGACTCGAGTTTTTTCTTACCTATACGTAACGTATCCGCAGTTGCCGTTGTGATTTTATATTTATTTGTAGCTTCTTTACTGAAGACTGGACTTGCTGTGTAAATGACAAACTTATTATCTTCATCAAGGTCTATACCTTCTGCAATCATAAACCGTTGATTTTCAATATATACTTCTTTACCGCACCCCATTAAACATAATACAGCTACCCCAATCAATACTATGTTTCTCACGTTTTTCATTGCTTTTGCGCCTTTCTAGTGGGATGGAAGAACCATCCGTAGATCCAAAGGAAAACAGGAAACACATACGCGAAATAAGTACCTGCCATCCCCCACGATTTACCCATTTGATTGATTTGGGAAGAAGAAGGGACAAAAAAGAAGGATGAGCATAACCAGAGGCACACGACGATTCGCAACATATTCCGATGATCCTGTTTGCCTACTAATTTACTTGCACCTAGTACAGCTGTATACAAGTAGGGAATGATCGTCATGAACAGTGTAAATAAATAAACGGAAAGAAAAATGATTTCCAACCTCTCTAGAAATGGTAATTGGATGAGCTTCAGTAGGCTGAGTGTGGGATAGGCGTAATCTTTGATCTCATCAGGAGAGAATCTAACAAAACAAATTACGGTTACGATTACAAAAACAATCATGGATAACGAGTTTCCAATGATAATACCTTTGGACGCGGATTTCTTGTCCTTTAGAAAAGGAAATAACATGAAAGCAAGTTCAAATCCAAGAAAAGACAGGATGGTTGGTTTTACGGTAGACAAAATGGGCATCAAGCCTTCTTTACCGATGGGAAGTAGAAATAGCCAATGGGTATCTTTTAAGGCAAATAACAACAAGAATGGCATCCACAACGAGATAGTAAAGACGAGCTCTGCAAAGAGTCCGATTACCCTTATTCCATGCTTGGTAATGATATAGATCGGGATGATAAACAGGATCATCAAGATAAATGCCTGTATATCAGGTACAATCCATAGCTTTACGATATAGACGGTTGAGAACAATACCACACTTGCTGCATAAGCCGTATACAAAATCCAAAGAACAGAAATACTTTTACCCACCATCGTCCCAAAGTAGTGTGATAATAGCTCGAACAGCGTAGATTCGGGGTTTTTATTCATAATTCGAATGACAACTAAACTTACTAGTGTCGACAAAATCGAACCTAATACAATGGATATCCAGCCATCCGTACCAGCAGTAATAGCTAAATCTCGGGGAATGGATAAGATACCGATGCCGACTTGCGTTTCAAAAATAATTAAAATGTATTGGATCAAAGAAAGTTGATTAAACGTATACTTTTTCATGACTGATCTTCACCTTCTCTGTTTGCCCCCTGTCTTATAAGTTGCGTAGGATGGGCCGAGACCGGACGCTTTTTCATCTTCCACATCGGGAGTCGAATCCACACGTCTTTCCAATCAGACAATCGGATGGGCGCAATCGGACTTCCATAGGATATGCCAAATGATTCCATTGAAATCAGGTGAGCACCTATAATCATCAGTCCAATCACAATGCCTACCATACCGAATACTGCGGCCAAAAGCATCATCGGAAAGCGCAGCAACCGTAAAGAGGATGACATATCATAATCAGGTATAATAAAAGAGGAAATGGCCGTTATGGCAACGATAATAACCATAATATTACTCACAATTCCCGCTTGCACGGCCGCCTGACCGATGACAATACCCCCGACGACACCTATCGTTTGGCCGATAGGGCCTGGTAGACGTAACCCCGCCTCCCTCAGCATCTCTAACGCAAGCTCCATTAGAAACGCTTCTACAATCGGAGGAAAAGGAACTTTTGCTCTGGATTCTCCAATCGATATCAACAAAGCCAAAGGCAGTACTTCATAATGAAACGAAACAATGGCTATATATACAGCCGATAGAGAGATCGTTGTAATTAAAGCTAGAAAGCGCAATAAACGTAGGAAACTGGCTATGAGCCAGCGATTACTGTAATCATCAACACTTTGAAAGAAGGATGCGAATGTTACAGGAGCCACGATTACACTAGGGGAGTGGTCGACAACGACTACTATTCTTCCTTGCAAAATATGGGCTGCTGCAGAATCCGGGCGTTCCGTCATGATCAACTGTGGGAATAGGCTAATCGGATGATCTTCAATAAACTCCGCTAATTCACCCGTATTTAATATGGCATCCACATTAACTTGAAGTAGTCGGCCCTCCATTTCTGTCACGAAATCAGGTTGCACAACATCTTCCAGATACATCATAGACACTCTCGTATTTCCCCGAGATCCGATGTTGTATTCTTTTATTTTCAGTTCGCGATTTGGAAGATAACGTCTGATTAAGGCAATGTTTTGCCCTGATGTCTCGACAAATCCTTGATGTGACCCCTTTAAAGTGGATTCGATTTGGGGCTCTTTAATTGCTCTTTGAGGCCAGCCTTGTGTGTGTAAAATAACTGAGCGCATCTGTCCATGAATGAGAAGGATGCTTTTACCCTGAAAAATCGCATTTTCAAGATCTGACCATAAGGTGGCAACATCTGTTTTTGCAATCGAAATGGAAGAGGACCCAATATCGCTTATCGACTCGACCTCATACATCAGCGGATATAAGATGTTATTATTAATGGCAGATTTATCAATGAGCCCTTCCAAATAAACCAAAACGGCATTATCTCCGGTTTTTAATTGAAACTGACGTATACAAAGATCTGGTGCAAAAGTAAAGAACTCTTGAATCGTGGTAATATCATCGTCAAGTACTCCTGAAATCGATTGATTTAGAGGCACGGATGATTTCATGATTGGATCTGATTTTATCCCTTTTAACCATCTCCGAATCAACACCCCGTCTTCCACCACCATTCCGATATGACATGTACACCATATTTTCCCACATTCACGGAAATTTATTCGTCAACACAAACAAAAATGCCCTTCTTACCTTGTGGCAAGAAAGGGCATGTGCGTAACTCGGTTTTACAATTATGAAAATGAAGAGATCACCATTTTTGTATATTTTCACCATGAATTTAATTAAGATTTCTTCATCAATTTTTATTGCCATCTCCGGCAGTCAACAAAGGTTCATACATCATAATCGCATGGTTATCCGTCACCCATTCATCCCTTAAGAGCTGCCCTTCTCGATTCAGTACCCTTCGGTGAATTTCATTATGACGAATATATCCACCCCAGTACTCTCGTGTGATTCTGTGGCTCTTCTCATAAATTTCATAGTTATGAAGATTGCGACTACGTGTACGCCATTCACCAATTAAATGGGTATCCGAAACATGGATCATCAGCTGATACGGTTCTTGTGTCTCATTCCGAATTTGCAAATCCAAGTAATTATAATAACACGTTGCCCCGCTCCCAAAAGGCTGAGATCTCCCCGCATCTGGAAATACATCATAACTGTGGCGATACCTTTCCGTTATCGTAAGCGGCGTATGCAGCGTCATCCAATAGATCAAATTCGAAAGCTGACATAAACCGCCACCTACACCTGTCTTCACCTTTCCGTGAAAAAGCACCATGCCATCGACATATCCCTTCCTACGGGGTGTACTGCCAATCAAGCGCCAATAGGAAAAAGTCTCACCAGGCTGGATGATCACGCCATTCAACTGCTTTGCAGCCTTTTTCAAATTGATTACTTTGTTATGCTGAAGCCACATATCTACATCTTTCAACTGTCTTAGAAGCGGTGTACGGTGCGTGAAAGCTCGTTGAGGGAGCATGTCGCTCTGTTTATGAGTGGCGTACTTTTTGTCATCGAATAACCAGGCCCAATATCGTTTCAACCGATATGCTTTGATCCCTAGATAAATCCTTGCACGACTTCGATGGATCGGTTTTAAGGGTGTACTCATCCGGTGAACGCCCCCTTTCTCATATCCTCTTCCCATCTTAATTTCTAAATAATCCCAAGTCAACGGACCCAAAACGTCTTCTAGCTTGATCACTCCATTATACCTATGGTAAAGTGTTAAAAAATGGTAGTGAAGCACACGCCGCTTTTCTAGTTCAGCCTCTGCTGATGCTAGGGAGCGGCTTCTTTATTTTCTTTTCAAAGGGGCGAGATTGGATTTGTCAGTATTCGATACTTCTTATGAGGCATTCATTCAGGAGCACACTAGGAAACGTAAGGGTGAACGATTGCGAAGATTACTAGAAGGTCATGGTCATGCAGAGCGATTATTTCTGAAACAGGTGTGGTGGCGAGCATTAGGCGAGTTTCTATATTTGCATCCAGAATTTGAGGTCAAGGATTTCCGCGATGGCACTCGTTATATCGATTTTGCCTACATGCGACAAGGGCTGAAACTTGCTATCGAGATTGATGGGTACGCCACGCATGCCAGCGAGATCAGTCGCACACAATTCTCTGATGGACTCATTCGTCAAAATCATTTGATGATCGATGGATGGAAAGTACTGCGTTTTTCCTATGATGATGTGAAGAATCGTCCTCGTATGTGCGAGCAAATTATCCTGCAATTTATTGGGAAGTATTTCAGTGAACAGCATAAGGAGCAAGATCAATATGGGGAGTTACGTATCATTGAACAAACAATTTGTCGACTAGCCCTCTCACATGGAAAAGCCATCTCTCCTCGTCATGTATCCGAACATTTACAATTCGGAATTAAGAAATCCAGGAACATCCTCCACCAGATGAAAGAGAAACAGCTTCTCGTTCCCGCGGTTGAAGGGCAGCAGCGGATAAGATGCTATCACTTGCATCCAAGAGTTGCTGCTCAGATGGTTAGGTGAGGACGGGAAAGGAAGTAGCAACACCGCACACACTGAAATAGCGCCCAAAAAGGCCGCTATTTCCTCACTTCACGCCCGGGCGTA
>NZ_WHNY01000063.1 GCF_013141695.1 Paenibacillus plantarum | reverse complement strand
AATTTTGTTACACAAACTATTGTACTTCATCCCTTCGGTCGCAATAAGGCCCCAAAAGGGCCTTATTGCTCGTCGCGCGAGCCCGCACCGTCACTATAGCGCCCTAAAAGGGCGCTATAGTTCCCGAAGCTGTGCAATTCGCGAGCTCTCGGTCGCAATAAGGCCCCGAAAGGGCCTTATTGCTCATCGCGCGAGCCCGTAACGTCACCTTAGCGCCCTAAATGGGCGCTAAAGTTCCCGAAGCTGCGCCATTCGCGAACCTTCGGTCGCAATAAGGCCCCAAAAGGGCCTTATTGCTAGTCGCGCGAGCCCGTAACGTCACTTTAGCGCCCCAAAAGGGCCCTATTGCTCGTCGGCGTGCCCGATCACTCCAAGAATCGTAAGTAATCTTCGCTCTCACTGACTTCCGATAAACGGAACGCAATTGGCGATAGTCCCACCATTTTATGAAAAACCTTCCCGAAGTAGCTCAAGCTTGTATAGCCGCATAAGGCTGCAATGTGTGTAATGGACAGTCCATGATCGCGTAGCAGCTCAGCGGCTTTCTCGATTCGTCGGTTACGGACATAATCCATCGGGGTTATGCGGAAGTAGTGGGGGAACATTTTGCATAAATAATATTTATCCAGCTGTGCGACTTCTGCTAACCGATCCAAGGAAAGGTCATCAGCAATATGGTCCTGGATGTAAACGGCGACGCGCTTGTAGGCGGAGGGGATTTCTAAATTTGTTGGCGCGTTTCCATCCAATAAACAACGTTGCAGCGAAAGCATCCATTCATAAATGCGAAGCGAAAGATCAAATCGGTCATTCAATTGATTCTCCGCTGTATCTGAATACAGTCGCCAAAGAAGCTGAATTGGAGCCGCATCGGGATGGATTTCAAAAACAGGCCCATACGTTTGAAGCAAATCTTGTCGCAACCAATCCTCTTTGAACCCTTCGAAACGAATCCACATAAACTCCCATTGATCGCACAAGGAGGCATCGAATGCATATTCATGATCGCTAGGAATAGCTACCATAAATGCATGGCCTTTCGGAACGGTGTAATGCTCTTTCCCAATGCGAAGTTTACCTACGCCTTTAATTGTCCATTGAAAAATGACCCCTTGCCCGCCGCGCTTTAGTCCATTCCATTGGTAGTTCTCGTCAGTCACCGAGCTGTGCCCGATCGAGATGAGCTTAAACAGATGGCGATTCGCATCTTCCGTGTATCTAAAACCATAGGATTTGTGCACAATATTTTACCACCAATCATCAAAATCTTACTATATTTTCTATTCTTCCTTGGATATATAATATTCGTAATAGATAATATATTACCACAATGGAGGCTGCGGAAGATATGATGCTTAAGGAATGGTTGGATTGTTATGTTCGTGTTGAAGGGACTTATTTGCGGGTTGGGAATGCCAAGATGGAAAGGAGTTGGTCGTTTGCCAGCGGCCGTCCAGTTAATGTTTCTATTTTAGATAAAAATACAGAGCAGGAATGGCTCGCAGCAGAATCCGATACCCCGTTGTTTCAAATACCAGGATTATCTGATGAGCAACAGCCGAATGTCATATTCATTTCGAATTTCGTTGAGAATGACTATGGCGTATCTCAGCCTTATCTACAAACGAATGTAGATATGCACTTTGAAGCGAAATCTTCCGTCCAACGATTAACTTTGAAGATCTATCCTGATGCGCCTTTCATAAGGCATGAAATAACCGTGATACAAGATCGTCAAGTCAAAAGCAATCATACCCCGCCCGATAAGGAAGAATACCTCGCCTGGACTAAAGAAGATTTCGATGTAAAAAGCACGCTTTCCACGGCAGCACTTCAATTAGACACGAATAATAAGCAACGTCACGTCGTGCTGGCTGATTATTGTGATCATATGGTACTTCGAGATCTGCATTGTCGATGGACATCTATTCAATTTCTAGATCAGACAGATACGAACAATAATCTCGTTAGTCGTGACACGGGATTGTTATTCATCAATGAGAAACGAAGCTTACAAGGTAATCTGCTGTTTCTTACGAAAACACTTCATGAGAGCGGTTTATTAATTATCAAAGAAGGTCCAACACCATTGGGGGAATTCGGTAACACTCGCATGGAATTTCAATTTCGCGGGAATCGTTTGAGTCTGGAAGGGACGGGGATCAGTGAAGAAGATCTCCAACAAACACAGGAGACGACATCATACGGTGTAACCATTGGTGTTTATGATGGGTCTATACTCGGCGGATTTGACTTACTGCATAGGTATCATCGCAATCTTCGTGCACACAATTCGGATAGAGATAGTTTCATGATGAGCAATACGTGGGGGGATCGTTCGAGAGATGGCGCAATAAGTGAGTCGTTCTTGATCAAAGAATTACAGGCAGCAGCTGCTCTTGGTTTAAACATTATGCAAATTGATGATGGGTGGCAGAAGGGGGTAACGAGCAATTCCGTGGATGCAGCAACGAAGGCGAATGGAGGGGTGTGGGGCGATTATTATAGTGGCGATGGCGATTTCTGGGAGGTTCATCCGGACAGGTTTCCGGGTGGGCTTGAACCTATCGTTTCGCTTGCCAAGGAACTTCGGGTTGCTTTAGGCTTATGGTATTCACCAGACTCTGTACATGACTTTATGAACTGGGAAAAGGACATTGCTAACTTATTGCATCTACATCGCACTTACAATATTCGTGCATTTAAATTAGATGGAATAGAGATACACTCTAAGCTGGGAGAGATTCGGTTATTGAATTTGATGCGATACGTTCAGAAAGCGACCAATGGGCAAGTTGATTTCAATATTGATACGACCGCTCAGAAGAGACTAGGTTATTTTGGGCAAACCCAATATGGCAGTATCTTTCTTGAGAATCGTTACTCCGATTGGAAAAATTATTATCCTCACTGGACGCTGCGCAATCTTTGGATGCTAGCTCCTTATTTACCATCTTCGAGACTGCAAATGGAATTCTTGAATGTGAATCGCAACACGGATAACTATGCGGAAGATCCTTTAGCTCCGGATGCATGCGGGCAAGTCTATGCGTTCGCAGCAACAGCGTTCTCGAACCCATTAGCTTGGATGGAACTAACGAGATTAGAGGAGCAGCAAATGGATTGTTTGTCTAGAACTATTCAGGCGTTGAAACCTTATCATGCTGAGATCTTAGCTGGACAAGTTTTACCAATTGGTGAAGAACCCTCCGGTGCTAGCTGGACAGGCTTGCAAAGTATTTGCAGCCCGACCCATGGTTATGTCCTTATTTTCCGCGAGCTGCATGAATCTGACTCCGCAGCTATGAAACTTTGGGGCGTAAGTGGTGCCGTAAACGTAACCGAGCTGATGCGAATGGATGTAAAAGATGAAGTGCTAATTCCTCAATCGCACCTTCAAATGGTCTGGGAGTCGACTCCGCAAGGAGAATATGTGGTCACACGACCAGCACCATTCACTTTCGTCATGTACCGGTACGACAAGTCATCGATTTCTTGAGGGTTAGATTCGCGACGGCCCAATTACGGTAGAATTATCCGAATTGTTGCAACTTGCTCAGGAAAAGATTACGATCGAAGTGAACGTCAAGATTCGATTCCGTAAATTCGCAGCGAATAGCTGTAATGGCAAGGTGAGCTTATGAGTCTATTTGTTAAGCAAGAACAAGTCGTTTCCGATTCTATACATGTGATGGATACGCAATGCCCCTTTTGCAGTGTACAGTGCAAAATGCAAGTTATCGAAGATCGCAGCGCCGCCGATGGAAAGTCCGTTTATTCTGTTGTGCCGATGCCAAATCAAGCATCCGAAGGGCGTCTTTGCATCAAAGGCATATATGCTTATCAGCATGTGCTTACAGGAGAACGACTACTTCATCCAATGGTGAAGCGCAATGGCCGGTTCGAGCGAATTACTTGGGATGACGCCTATCGGTTAATCGCAAGTAAATTTAACTACCTCCGTGAAGCGTATGGCAACCATACCGTAGGGTTATATGGCGGAGGATCGCTCACAAATGAATCTGCTTATGTATTAGGAAAATTCGCGCGTGTTGCGCTGCAAACGAAGTACATTGATTATAATGGCAGATTTTGCATGTCGGCCGCGGCATCAGCTGGGGTTAAAGTATTCGGAATTGACCGAGGGTTGACGAATCAACTTTCGGATATTGAATTAGCCGAGTGTATGATACTGGCGGGAACGAATATTGCGGAGTGTCAACCGACGTTGATGCCTTATTTTAAAAGAGCGAAAGAGAAGGGTGCCATCATTATAGCCATTGATCCGCGTGAAACGGGTACAACGCGTATCGCCGATATTCATTTGCGCGTGAAGCCTGGGATGGATGCGACTTTGGCCAATGGGATGCTCAAAGTTCTGCTTGAGGAAGGTTGTTTAGACGAAGAATTCGTAGCTAATCGAACTACTGGCTTAACAGAACTTAGAGCACATCTCGATTCGCTTGATATGGAGGAGATCGCCCACTTAACCGGAGTGCCATCTCAGTTGATTCGTAAAGCCGCATTGAGTTATGGCAAAGCGCAGACGGGCATGGTGTTTACAGCAAGAGGGGTGGAGCAGCAAACGGATGGCCATATGGCGGTTCGAAACTTCCTGAATCTCGTGCTTCTTACTGGTAAAATTGGCAAACCTGGCTGCGGCTATGGCGCCGTCACAGGACAAGGGAACGGGCAGGGCGGAAGGGAGCATGGTCAGAAAGCAGATCAGCTTCCAGGCTACCGGCTGATTGAAAATCCAGAGGATCGCGCTTATGTCGCGAATGTGTGGGGCATCGATCCGAGCGAGTTGCCTGGCAAGGGAGTTTCAGCCTATGAAATGATGGAGAAAGTCCATGAGCAGGAGATTCGGGCTTTGTTCGTGATGGGCTCGAATCCACTCGTCTCGAACCCCAATGCAAACTTCGTTGAAGAAGGCTTGAAGAAGCTCGATTTCCTTGTCGTTGCGGACTTCCTCATCTCCGAAACGGCACAGTTAGCTGATCTGATTTTACCGGTAACAGCCTTTTTAGAGAATGCAGGAACGTTAACGAACCTTGAGGGACGCGTGCTTCTTAGAGAAGCTGATCTTGCAGCACCTGGTGAAGCTAAGCATGATTGGCAGGTTCTATGTGAGCTTGCTGAGCAGCTTGGAAAAGGTCAATTCTTTCAATTTACACAGGTGGAAGATGTCTTTAATGAGCTTCGACTAGCAAGTCGTGGAGGAACAGCAGATTATTATGGTATTACGTATGAGCGATTGCGGAAGGAAGAAGGCGTCTATTGGCCTTGTCCAGAAGAAGGGCACCCTGGTGCCAAACGCTTATTCGAATCTTCTTTTCCGCTTCCAGCGGGAAGAGCGCTTCTCACAACCGTGGAGAATCATCTGCCTAAGGAACAAATCAGTGAGGATTTCCCGCTGTATTTGACCACTGGCCGAGTACTCGTGCATTATCTAACAGGTGTGCAAACACGTAAAAGTCCATCATTAGCCGCGAGAGATGTGGAATCCTTCATGGAGATCCATCCAAGTACAGCGAAAAAGCACCATATCGAAGATGCGACACTTGTGAAATTAACGTCCAAACGCGGTGAAATTCACGTACGGAGTCGATTTAGTGACGCTATTCGCGAAGACACCGTATTTGTGCCAATGCATTGGGGCGATACGCAGAACGTAAATAAATTGACGAATGATGAGCTCGATCCAACATGCAAAATGCCTGGGTTTAAAGTGTGTGCGGTACAGGTAAGCCCGTTAGTATCTGAATATGTATAAAATGAATAAACCGAACTCATCGATCACTTGCAGCGGTGAGTTCGGTTTTTTCATGATTGAGTAAGATGATACGCATATTCCATTGGTCTACGATACAGATCCTTTAATTTAAATCCTTTAAGATCCTTGTATATATTTTTTTGAGGCATGCCATTAAGTTCAATAATCCATAATTTACTTTGTTTGTCTAGTACAAAATCTACGCTCAATTCTCCCAATGTTCCCATAAGACTCTCTGCTTCTTGAGCTGCAGTAATACTTATTTCATTCAGAGACTGTAGGATTTCATTTACTTTTTCAGACGAATATAGTCGCGAAAGAATTGCTGCTACCTCATAAACACGTTCACACATACTTGTGTTAAAGTAACGTTCGTATGCCACTCTACACGTGATGTTGGTAATCATCCAATGACCTACATTCCCTTTTTGAACTAAGACCCTGATGTCAAAATGTTGAAGATCAAGTGGACTCATTTGAATCCCTTGTTGGACCAAAAATATCTTATTTTCAAGAAGTTCATCTAATTTTTCTTGAATACTTTCATTTTTTCTGCAAATAATTCTTGGTGCTAAACTGTGTAAGGAAATGTGAATATCTTCATTCTCCTGACGTTCAATTCGATAGACAGACGCACCTTTAGATCCATAAATCGGCTTTATGAAGACAAGATTATTTATTTCTAATAGTTCCGATATGTTCACTTCATTATATTGACATGTACGGGGGACATATTGCGAAAGTCTCGACTGTTGCAGCTGGTTATAGAGGTCCCATTTATTGAAATGATTGATCGTATTGAAACACTTATTGATACCTATTATTTTCTCCAGGCGTTGAATGGTCATCGAGACTTTGTTGAAACAGCGGTTATAGACGACTTGTGGAAAAGGGTACAAACGTTGTGTCACTTTGCCATTTTTCAGGCTAAGCCCAATAATACGTTGCATTTTCCAACGGATATCTGCTGGAGTGAAAGCAAAAAGTCTCAAGTTTTGATTTTGATAACGTTGGCAAAGTGCCAACATTCGTTTTCTACTATTCCTTGTAGTTACCATAATGCCTATTAATGGGCGCTTGTCCATGCGTATCACTCCCTAGCCATCGAACTATCCTTTAGTAGCTAATGCTAGCGCGATCATTTTGGTATGGGACAATGACATAAATGATCTGAGTTTATTGAATATTTGGTTTTATTTTCCACTTACATTAAACAGATAGGCATTTACTGTGTCTATCTATTTAGGCTTTTAATATGATGAAGTACAGTTGAAAACAGGGAGATGAGATTATTATGGGGAAATGTAATTGCCCCCCAGGACCTCCAGGGCCGGAAGGACCACGAGGGCCCCAAGGACCTACAGGGTCACAAGGGGCAGCAGGTCCTACGGGTGCATCAGGACCAACAGGAGCAACGGGAGCAAAGGGAGCTACGGGGCCAGAAGGGCCACGAGGTCACAAAGGGCAAGAAGGTCCAGAAGGACCACGAGGTCACAAAGGGCCTGAGGGGCCAGCAGGGCCAAGAGGTCACCAAGGTCCAGAAGGCCCAGCCGGAACGCCGGGATCAATAGGGCCAACTGGAGCAACGGGAGTGGCAGGACCTGCGGTACCAGGCCCAGAAGGTCCAGAAGGCCCAACAGGGCCAACAGGAACTGCGGGAACAGTAGGTGCAACAGGAGCTACGGGAGCTACAGGACCTGCGGGTGTAGTAGGGCCAACGGGGCTAACCGGAGCAACGGGTACTGCGGGTATAACAGGGCCAACAGGAGCAACAGGCCCAGCAGGTGCTGGAGGACTAATTCCATTTTCAACGGGTATCATCCTCAGTGGTGCTACAGTGGTATCTGCTGCACCTATTTTAATGGGTTTTGGTAATCATACAGTTGAAGTTATCGATGGTTCTGGAGAATCAACTATGCCACCAGAAGCAGGTGGTTTTGCTTTCCCAATTCCATTTAATGGAACAGTTCATAATTTACAAATAAGCGCAGATTTGTTGGTTGCTTCAGTGGCTTCTATTAATGTGACACCTCTTATATATGATTTTACAGTTTTCAGAGCACCTTCAGCTCCTAATAATGGGGTTAGTCATATTGCTTCACAATACTTGACAACTCCTCTGACTAGCTCCCTTTCTTTTGGAGGTCCTGGTAATACGGTAATTGCGGGTACTTTCTATGCAGCAACGAATATCAATCTTGGAACATTAGGTGTCGTAGTAGGTGATCGTATTGGTATTCGTATAAGGACGAATGTAGCGTCAAATCCTTCAGCAGCTGATATTACTCAACTCTCGTTTAGTGCCAGTCTTTCTTATACGCCTAGTTAAAAAAGTAGTGCAAACCAAGTTAGTTTCTACTAGATTTTGAACTTTCAAAATAAGCTGCCGTATATGGTTTTGTTTAAAAATACCAGAATTTATATATCTGTGGTCTTGGGGTAAGCGATGCTTACCCCTTATTTAATTTGACTTATACTAGGCTTCCAAGCGTAACGTATAGAAATTTCATATGAATTGGAGAGTGTAGAATGAGGGTGGGAAATACTCTCACCGAATTAAGGTTTCTTTACCGAATATGAGCAATATCCCTGTTCCTACTAAAATAACTAATGCAAACATGCCGAATATCCATGCGTAGCCAATATCCGTCTGTACCATTGCTCCTACCAAAAATGGTGCTATTACACTACCTATCCGGCCGAAGCTAGCCGCAAAGCCTGTTCCAACGGCTCTTATTTCAGCTGGGTAATTTTCTGGCGTGTACGCGTACAGTGCTCCCCAAGCTCCTAAATTAAAAAAGGATAATAACGAGCCGGTTAATAAAAGCATGGAGATGCTGTTGCTTAGCCCGAAACCAACTGACATTACCCCAGAAAGAACAAGAAAAACGGATAAAGTCCGCTTGCGACCCCATTTCTCCACAACATAAGCGGCTGCAAAATAACCAGGCAGTTGGGCTAATGTCATGAGAAGCACATAACGAAAGCTCTGAATCATGGAGAAACCTTTATCGACCAAAACGGAAGGAAGCCAAAGAAACATCCCGTAATAGGAAAAAGCAATGGCAAACCAAACAGCCCAAAGTGCAATGGTCTCGCTTTGATAAGTGGTGAACAACTCCCTTAATTTAATCGGGTGCCCACGATGATTACCGAATTGTGGCGATTCCGGAACCGCTCGCCGGACCCAAAAAGCAAACAATACAGGGATTGCCCCAATCATGACAGCTGTTCGCCATCCTAATGGCGGGATCACGAAGTAAGCGAGGACAGCCGCTATTATCCAGCCTGCAGCCCAGAAACTCTCCAGCAACACAACAATTCGCCCTTTTTTATCGGGCGGCGCAAATTCATTAACAAGTGTAGAGGCTACAGGGAGCTCAGCACCTAGCCCAAGACCCATTAAGAAACGGAGTATAAGCATACTACCGAATCCGCTTGCAAATGCACTCCCAAAGCTGAATACACCAAAACACACTAAGGTCAGTAAAAACACGGGACGACGCCCAAACTTATCCGCAAGGTAACCGCCGAAAGCGGCACCGATTGCCATGCCAATTAGATTGACCGAACTGAGAAGCCCTGCCTCTTGGGCCGTGAGCGCCCACTCTTTGCGAAGTGCAACAAGGATAAAAGATAATAAACCGACATCCATGGCATCAAATAACCAGCCAAACCCAGCAGCCCAAAAAACTTGACGAAAGACGAGTTTGGGATCCTTTTTATTACTTACATTGGTGATGAAGCTTCCTCCTTTATGTACTAGTCGCGTTTACCACATCTTCAATTCGTTTATATTTTCCCATTTATTACTTAGAAGATACGGTGTTATGCCTGTCCAGTGAGAAAATTTGGAAGAGAGGTACCCATAGAAGTCGAATCGGTTATAATAGGAATGAATTGTAAACGACAGCGGGACAAGTATTTGAAGGAGCGCGATAGAGATGAAGCGTACGACGATTTTAATCGCAGATGATGAGGCGGAGATCGCTGATTTGGTTGCGTTGCATTTAGAGAAAGAGGGCTATCACCTCATTAAAGTATCCGATGGGAAAGAGGCTATTCAAGCGATTGAGTCACATGCTATTGATCTGGCTATTCTAGATATCATGATGCCGAAGATGGATGGGTATGAAGTGACGCGGCAAATTCGAGAGCGCTATCCATTGCCGATCATTTTTTTGAGTGCCAAATCCTCTGATTTAGATAAAATAACTGGGTTAGTTATGGGCGCAGTCGATTATATGACGAAACCGTTCAACCCTATGGAGTTGGTGGCTCGGGTGAATGCTCAACTGCGGCGATCTATTCAGTTGAGCCAGCCGGCGCTAGCAAGCAGCCCCGTATTGGATGTGGGAGGTGTGACCATCGATGCGGATCAAAGATCTGTTCTTCTATATGGAGAGAAAGTCGAGCTTACGCCGAAAGAATTTGAAATCCTGTACCTTTTAGCAAGTCACCCTAAGAAAGTGTTCAGTGCAGAACATATTTTCGGACATGTGTGGGGAGAAGCTTACTACGAAAGTGGTAACACGGTCATGGTTCATATTCGTACACTGCGCAAAAAACTCGGTGAAGATAGCAATAAAAACAAATTAATCAAAACCGTATGGGGTGTGGGATATACATTCAATGGCTAATTTATTACGCAGCTTTCGATCCAAAATGATCGGTTTATTAGGGCTTAGCATGCTATTGTCCGGTACATTTACCTTTATACTTTATCGCGTATTAAAGCTTTATTATGCAGGTGTTCGAAGGGAAGATCCTGTAGCTAAATTACGACAGTTTGTTAACACGATTGGTGACTTAAACTTTTTCTTGATTGTGTTTGTGCCGCTTTCTATTTTGTGTTTCTTCTTCCTTACTAAGCGATATGCCACTTATTTTAACGAGATCTCGACGGGTATTCATCGTCTTGCTGGCGGTGACTTTCATAATCGTATTCATATTGATTCGAATGATGAGTTCAAGGATATTGCCGACGATATCAATATGGCTAGTGAGAAGCTGCAACAAGCCGTTGAACGTGGAGATTTTGCGGAAAATAGTAAGGACCAACTTGTTCTGAACTTAGCACATGATTTACGTACGCCGCTTACTTCTGTGATCGGATATCTCGATTTTATTTTGCAG
This sequence comes from Paenibacillus plantarum, assembly GCF_013141695.1. GTDB lineage: Bacteria > Bacillota > Bacilli > Paenibacillales > NBRC-103111 > Paenibacillus_E > Paenibacillus_E plantarum. The sequence goes on along the minus strand of NZ_WHNY01000063.1, from coordinate 56,762 downwards.
GATGATCAGCTAACGAAAGAGCAAATGCTACATTACACGACGATTGCTTTTAACAAATCTCAACGATTAGAGAAACTCATTGATGAATTATTTGAAATAACCCGAATGAAATTCGGCATGCTTTCCATTGATCAAAAGCAAATAGATCTGAGTGAACTGCTTGTTCAATTGAATGAGGAAATGTACCCTGTTTTCGAAAAGAGTCATTTGATTTGCAGGTTGCAGGTTGCTCCGCACTTGGAAATATCGGCTGATGGAGAGTTGCTGGCCCGCGTATTTGAAAATCTTTTATCTAATGCCAATCGGTATGGAAAAGACGGTCAATTTGTCGATATTAACGGCCAGAGGGACGGGGGAGAAGCCGTCGTTCAAGTGATCAATTATGGTAATTGCATACCTGAAGATGAACTTCCGCATCTGTTTGAAATGTTTTATACAGGTGACCAAGCTCGAACCCATCAGGGAGGGAGTACAGGACTTGGTCTTTTCATCGCCAAAAATATTGTGGAACAGCACGGAGGAACGATTACCGTTCAAAGTAATGTGATTCGTACGCTTTTTGAAGTGCGTTTGCCGATAAGTAAAACCGAAGTTTAAGAAAAATTTTATATTTGCCCCACTTCTAATTTAAAATGTTTTCTTTATTCTAAATGCAAGTAAGGTTTAGGAGGGAAACAGGAAATGAAGAAGTGGGTTTTTTGGCTTGTTATAGCAGTTCTTCTCAGTTATGAAGCCATACAGCAGCATTCAGCAAAAGCAGATCGTCAAGTTGACCATTCGGAAGTGGAAATGAGTCCACATGTGGTAACTTCCTCAGGTATGGATCTTGTAATTAAATTGACCAAAGATCAGATTTACCAAGGGAATCTAGTTTTAATTAATAAGGAGAACCCGGTTCATCAGGTAGGCATACACACTGATGTGCTTAATCTTTTTCAACATAAAGAGTTGGTCAAAGGATTTGGTTTGCTAGATAACTCGATTCGATTGTCACAAAGCATTATTCAACCATTTACAACGATGATGAAAGCAGCAGACAAAGACGGTGTACGTCATTTTATGATTAATAGTGGTTATCGAGACAATCAAGAGCAAGGTCAGCTCTATAAAGATATGGGTGCTAATTATGCTTTACCTGCGGGATATAGTGAACATAACTTAGGCTTGGCACTTGATATAGGTTCTACGCAGTCCGATATGAATCAAGCGCCCGAGGGGGATTGGTTAATCCGAAATGCCGCGGACTATGGGTTTATATTACGGTATCCCAAGGATAAAACAGCGATTACTGGCATCCAATATGAACCTTGGCATTTTCGCTATGTAGGCTTACCACACAGTGTGATTATGCAGCAGATGAACTTGTCGTTAGAAGAATATTTGGCATATTTAAAACAACAAAGTAACATTACAACGAAGGTAAAAGGGAAAATCTACGAGATCTCGTATTATCCGATCACACAGAATAGTACCATTCAAGCGCCTAACAATCGTTCCTATCACCTATCGGGCAACAATATGGATGGCATAATCGTCACCTTGCTTCCATGAGAGCACTTCATAACTTAGGGGAGAGTGAGACTGCGGTATGAAACAAATCAAAGTATGGAATGAGATGCTGCTGTCGGCTTTATTCGCTTTTTATATGTGTGTACTGTTCAAGGTCATTCTATTTAAATTTAGTAGCATAGACTTAGCTTTTCTGTGGCATCAACTTCAGCGGAATATCGAGAATCCAGCGCATATCCAAAATCGATTAGAAGTTGCGAACTTCACGCCTTTCGTTTCGATATCGAATAACATTCAAAACTTATCCTCACACGATCTCATCAATTTGTTTGGGAATATCGCGGTATTCATGCCTTACGGTATGTTTCTTGTCCTGATGTGGCGGCATAAGAAGATTACATTGTACGGTGCACTGCTGCGGTCTGTGGGGTTAAGTTTATGCTTGGAAAGTTTACAACTAGTACTTTCAATGGGGAGCTTTGATGTGGATGATCTCATTCTAAATGGGTTTGGTGGTCTACTCGGGTATATTGTTTTTAAGCTGTCCGTAAAATGCAAGACAATGATTCAACGAATGTTTGAATCTCAACACATGACGTTTTCAAAAGAAGGTAACATAACCTAAGGTGATGACATGCGAGAATAGGCCGTCCTTCAAGTAAAGTAATCTACTTGAGGACAGCCTATTTGTTTCCCTACCCTTATTTTTCAATAGGACCTGTATCCACAACCTCGAAATCGCTGCCTTTGAGCTTTCCTAATTTATGTAAGTCATCGTCGTCCCATTTCGGGTCAGGTGCTCCGCTCACATAAAGATCACTGCCGTTATCGGCAACGATCATGCCGTATTTTTTCATAGCTCGCAAGATCGCTTGGTTGGTCGTCGAGTAGCCGGAAATATCGAAATCGTTGCGCAGCCTGAGTCGAAGGCCCATAGGTGGAAGATTCGGATCTGTGCTGCTCGATGCATAATGCGTAGCTGGAGCTATGAATCCCCGTTGTGTCTTCCGAACCGTGAAACGGAGTGCGTGGTTAATTTCGCCTGTACTGGCTTCGTCATATCGTACAAGACCAGGGAAGATTGGCAAGCCGGCCGCGTCAGCGGAGGTCCAATATTTGGGTCGAAGCGTATTGGCTTTCAAATCCCACTTAGCGCCGTTCGAAGCCTGCCATCCATCAGGCGTGACACGTGCATTGAACAATTCATAGAGCATCGCATTGTCTTTATCGACCACGATGACATGACGATCACCATCGCTGTTTGTTCCGCCTTCAATTGGTGCATTCGCTGGAATTGGGTAGGGGCCAGGATCGCTTTCATCGCTATAATCCGTAAATGTTACGTTTACTTTCGGTTGATCTTCGCTTACGATTGTATAGGGAATCCCAATGGGTGCCCCTTGCCATTCCGTACCAAAATCAGCATGCACACTCGTATTAAAGCCGATTGACTCGATGTACTGCTTGGATTTCTGATGAGTAGGGAAGCCAGAGATATCCGTATTCCATGGATTATCCTTTGGAAATACTTGCAATGTTGCAGAGCCTGATGATGCGTTCTCTTTATCGTTAGTTGGAAGTGGAATCTGTTTGGGTTTATCCCCTACGAAGATCGAGCTTGTCGCATCATCCCAACTCACAGGTTTCCCTAAGGATTCCGTCAGAAATCGAAGAGGGACATAGGTCGTATTTTTGTAAATGAAGCCTTGAAGATCTGTAGGGGGTTGCTTAACCTCGCCATCGAAATAATACTGCAGTTTTCGAAAATAAACGTCAATTCCGATTGGATCGGTCGCAGCGTAGGAAAGCCCTGAGAAAAACAAGGCACCACATAGGAATCCAACTGTTCCTGATTTCCATTTACCCACTTGTTACCACACTCCATTGTCTTTAGTTGGCATTATGCTAGATTTGTCTTGACTATTCGTAGGTTATACAATGCTTTGTGTCCAGAACGACAGGATGGCATCCTTCAAGATTTACATTTATGAGATGAAACTATACATTCACGGAGGGCTTACAATGAGTCAACGCTATCGCATTACGAGATCTTTTCAACAAAATGAACAAGCTGTACCATCCATTTCATTGGAAGAGTGTAAAGAATACTTTGCTACACAACCGGATTTCACTTACACATCCGTATTTACTGTGACTGGCGCCACCAGCATGTCTATCGAGGGGGATTTCTTCCTGTGGAGCTATGGTGAAATCAAGATTCCTTTCCGGCATTATCAGGGGGATCTTTATGTTTCAGGTACGAATGAAGCAGTCATTCCAAAGATGTTAGAGGTAGCAAGTGAATTGGGAGCCGATGTGGGGGAAGGTTAAAATCGTTAATGTTTGTGTTTTGCACAAAAATTCTATCTAATATTTACAACATACTCTCCTCATACTTTTAAGCTATAGTAGTAGTTGAACTTAGCTGATAAACTATCGTATATTCTGATTATCATTTGGGAGACATAAACAACTAGATATTAAGGGGGGACGTCTTTGCATACGAATACTTTCATTCACATATTAAAAACAGAACTCGTCGTCGCGCTTGGCTGCACAGAGCCAGTTGCGATTGCCTTGGCTGCCGCGAAGGCTCGAAGCTATGTGAAAGGTCCTATTGAAAAGGTCACTGTTCATGCTAGTGCAGGTATCATCAAGAATGCATTAGCCGTAGGGATTCCAGGGACGAATGTAACCGGGATTGATTTTGTCGCGGCTTTAGGAGCTATCGCTGGGAATGCGGATAAACAATTAGAAGTACTTGCTGATATTCAGCCAAGTGATGTTGTTATGGCGCAGGACATGGTAGAACGTGGCCTTTCAGTGGTGCATCTTGCTGATACTCCCAGAAAGTTATATATTGAAGTCGTCGTGAGCACAGAAGGAAGCTATGCAAAGGTTATTATTACTGATAATCATACCAATATCACGCTGATTGAAGTGGATGGTCAAGTTGTAGAATCAGGCGGCTGCGCCAATGCAAGCTTCAAGAGTTCCAAAGAGGAACGAGGCGAGCTTACGATCGATGGGATCGTAGAATTCGTCAAAACAGTCGATCTCACTGAACTCCAACTGGTCAAGCAAAGCATTGAATTGAACCGTAAAGCAGGATTAGACGGATTAGCGAATGATTATGGTCTCCAAGTTGGGAAGACGATTAAAGAGAATGTGCAAAAAGGCATTTTGTCAGATGACCTAATCTCGCATGCGATGGCGCTAGCTTCCGCGGGGTCAGATGGTCGTATGGCTGGGTCGAGCATGCCTGTTATGGCGAATTCGGGCAGTGGCAATCAGGGTATTGCTGCGACGAACCCTGTTATTGCGGCAGCGGAGAAACTGGGCTCTTCGGAGGAACAACTTATTCGTGCTGTGGCGCTAAGTCACCTAGTTACGATTCATATTAAATCCAAATTCGGTCGATTGTCTGCTTTATGCGGTGTCACTGTATCGGGTACAGGTGCAAGCTGTGGCATTACCTATCTACTCGGTGGTGGGATCAACGAAATTAAAGCCGCCATTCAAAACATGCTCGGCAATGTAACCGGGATGATGTGTGATGGTGCCAAAGGCGGTTGTGCGATGAAAGTTGCCACTTGTACGAGTGCGGCGGTCCAATCTGCGCTTCTTGCTTCGAAGGGAATGACCATATCCTCTACGAACGGCTTTATCGAAAATGACGCTGAGAAAACGATCGACAACTTCTGTCGGATCGGGAATGAAGCCACATCCGAAATCGATAAACTCGTCCTTGAAATGATGTTAAACAAAAACATATAGTTGGTTTATGATCCGCCGCGAGGCGGATTTTTTGTTTGTATTGGCATTTATATGTTGGGAAGAAGAATATTTCATCTGGTTATGTGCCAGTTAAAAGTGAAGCAGATGAAAAAGCTCCTATCTTTGTTTAACTGTAAAATCTACAGCTAATACCACGATTTACGGGGGAAAAGAGTGAATAGATGGAAAAAAGGTAGTTATATTTCGAGTATTCGCCAGTTACTTCGAGAAAGTGTAAAAATAGCTTCATAATTTCCATTTATTCCACTTTTGAGGGAGAATAGTGCGAAATTAACTGTACAATTTCCATCAATTTACGATTGTGTAACGTAACCATGACAGCAACCCAACCCAAGATAACACAATACAACTCAATACAACTCAACTAAATACAACCAAGGTCAATTTAACAAAACCCAACCAGCTCCAACCAACCCTAACTAACCGCAATTACCGCGCTTATGAGCGGGAGTAGTATTCCAATCGTTCCTTTTTTTACCTATCCCACGCCTCTACACAGATCGTATACGACAAATCTCCTCAACTTGAGATGTTGGCGGAGTATGTTTTATTTTAACGTATAGGGAAAAAAAATTATATACGAACAGTGTACTTTACGAACGGTGTTCGTTATGGTATAACTATGTCATGACATTCCAAATCTAATTCCGAGGTGCACACCATGATGACAAATAGAAATGAACAACATCGTATCGCAATTATAGGCGCTGGCCCTGGTGGGTTAACACTTGCTAGAATTCTGCAGGAGCATGGCGTGAAGACGGTCGTTTATGAACGTGAAGCATCACCAATAAGTCGTCAGCAAGGTGGTTCGTTAGACATACATCCAGAATCGGGACAAAGAGCGCTTAGAGAAGCTGGTTTACTTGAACAATTCCAAGCATTAGCTCGCTATGAAGGGGAAGATTTCCGTCTGCTTGATAAAACCGGCAAGGTATACCTGGACGAAGTGGCAGATTCAAAAGACGGTAATCGACCCGAAATTGATCGCGGTACGCTCCGCGGGCTATTGCTGAACGCTATCGACCCAACTTGTATCCATTGGGGCTACAATCTAAACGAAGCCATACCCAAGGACAATGGCCAGCATGAACTTCATTTTGATAATGGACATGTAGATATTGTTGATCTTGTTGTGGCCGCGGACGGTGCTTTCTCTCGAATACGAACGTTATTGACCGATGTAGTACCAACGTATACAGGGCTTAGTATGGTTGAACTCTATGTAAATAATGTAGCTGTTGAGCATCCAGAGATTGCTGCTTTTAATCGACGTGGCAAGTTGTTTGCTTTGTCAGATCATAAGGGCATTTTGGGACAGTTGAATGGTGACGGACGACTTTGTGTGTATGCAGCTTTTCGAGTTGAACAAGATTGGGTTGAAACAAGTGGTATTCCGTTTGATCAGCCTGAGGAGGCGAAGTATCAGTTGTTGAAGCTTTTTGGCGACTGGGATGAATCGCTAACGACATATATTAGTTCCGCGACAGGTCCAATCGTGCCGAGACGTATTTATATGTTGCCTGTCGGGCTTACATGGACACACAAACCGGGTGTTACCCTGATCGGTGATGCCGCACATTTGATGTCTCCTTTTGCAGGCGAGGGTGTGAATCTGGCGATGCTTGACGCTGCTGAACTGGCATTGTCCATCGTTGCTCATCAGGATTTGAGCGCTGCCGTTCAAGCATATGAAGAGAAAATGTATCCATACACAGCAGAATCTGCTAAAATGTCTGATGATAATCTCGCGCTATGTTTTGGCGAAGATGCTGCACCTAAATTGATGGAGCTGATGAATCAGTATCATGACCAATAAACCAACTCGAACGGTTGTAAGCCGTCGTGCACGCCCGGCTAAAGAGCCATTAAGTAAAGAACTCATTGTCGAAACAGCATTGGGGTTAGTAAAGTCCGAAGGCTCATCTGGACTCAGCATGCGGAAAATTGCCAAGGCGTTGGACACAGGCCCGTCATCCCTATATGTGTATGTAACCAACCAACAGGAGCTAAGTGCCTATGTTTTGGATGCTGGGCTAGCGGAAGTGACTTTCTCATCATCAGATTCAGGAACCTGGCAATCGCGGCTACTCGATGTGTTAGACTCGTATTTAATGGTTCTATTCGACGCTCCAGGAATCGCAGAGCTCGCACTTACGACTATTCCGGTTGGGCACAACTCACTAGGAATTACAGAGTATATGCTGCAGCAATTGAATGAAGCAGGTGTCGGTGCCACATCTGCGGCATGGGGAATTGATTTATTAACTCTGTATGTGTCTTCCGTCGCTTTCGAACAAACATCTCGCAATCAAGTTGGAACAACGCTGCAAGCCGTTAAAGCTTCTTATCAATCTCTGGATGCCAAGCGATACCCGTTGCTTATGGGTTTGAGAGAGGAGATGACCTCCGCGGACGGTAAAGAACGTTTTCGTTGGGGGTTGGAAGTGATTCTGCAAGGCATATTGCAAAGGAAGAATGAGGTTTAATTTCAAAAAAGGACGATACCACCAAGTCAATGGACTTGAAGGTGCCGTCCTTTTTTAGCTTCAAGAAGAGGATTTGCTGCTAAGCGTTGCGCTGAGTTGATCAATCTGCTCATCAAGAACATGACTAGCTTGGTCTAGAAACTTTGTGATGAAAGCAAGCTCTTCCTCTGTATAGGAGGAAGCCAATTTCACCATTGCACTGTGAAGGGGGAGGTAAGTCTGACTGACATCTTCCTTGTTTTCATACAAAGGAACTATGATTACTTTCCGACGATCATTCGGGTCATTTTGCCTACGAACGTAACCATTTTTCTCAAGTCGGTCGATGAGTGCAGTAATACTGCCTGTAGCAAGTCCGGTTAGTTTGGACAGCTCTCCCGCGGTAATCGGACCTCTATCACGGAGAATATCGATGGAAATGAAATCGTTATTGTATAACCCTAGCGAGGTAGCGACATTTTGCTGGTAGAGCACCGTACGTGTACCGAGGCTACGCATGCGTAAAGTAAATTGCTCCTGAAGATCCGTTGGTTGCTCGTCTTGATAGCTTGACAAAAGACAGCCCTCCTTTTAAGATGGAATATATCTCGATTATCAAGATACTTTTAAATCGAGATACTAGATGGTCGTAATATTAATCTTGTTTATTATAACGAAATCGCTCCGCACATGCAAAGTGGTAGGAAAGATAGGAGGAATTAGTATGAATGAATACATCATCATCAAGGGTGCCCGTGAGAATAATCTGAAAAACATTTCTTTATCAATTCCTAAATACAAGCTAGTCGTGCTGACAGGACCATCGGGCTCTGGCAAATCGACGCTTGCGATGGATACCCTTCAACGTGAATGTCAGAGACAGTATATGGAATCCATGGGCATGGCTTCAGGGTCAGTCAGCAAACCAAAGGTTGAGTCCATTGAAGGACTTTCCCCGTCCATAAGTGTTGGACAGCATGTTACGAACCGAAATCCGCGCTCCACAGTGGGAACGGTAACGGATATTTACACGTATGTCCGGTTTATTTTTTCCCGATTTGGGGAGCGGATATGTCCTTCCTGCAGCGGACTTATACCGCCTTCATTTGAGCAACAAGGCTTGCTCCTAGAGGATGACGAAGACATGTACAATCCGACGATTACCTGCCCTCATTGCGATGCGTCCCTGGATACGCTAAGCATGTCACACTTTTCCTTTAACAAGCCGGAAGGAGCCTGTGAGACTTGCAGCGGGCTTGGGCATGTCGCGAGCATCCATGAAGCTGCTGTGTTCAATTCTGAGCTGAGTCTAAGAGAAGGTGGCGTTGCCTCACTAAGTGGTGTTCATCGTGATATCCAAATCCGTATTCTGGTGGCGGCCGCCAAGCATTATGGATTTGAGCTGGATCCCGATCAGCCATTGAAAGAATACGGCGAGATACAGCGTGATTTGCTGTACTACGGAGTTGAGAGCGAAGCATTCAAGCGCCATTATCCCCAAGTGAAGCCTGTCCAAGGCACGAAATTTGAAGGTGTTATCCCAGGATTATGGCGGCGTTATAAAGAGAAAGAAGGGGAGTCAGGTGGTCAGGAAAAGGACAATAGCTTTTTCCATGAAACGATATGTCCAGATTGCCTCGGAGCGCGTCTGAAGAAGGAAATACGCCAAGTGCGGACAGCAGGATCGACAATCACTGAAGTCGCGGACTGGTCACTTAGTGATGTCTATTCGTGGTTAAGCGACTTACAAATAGCGCTTCCGCCAGAAGGGCAGCATTTATTAGAGCCGATCATCCATGACATGCCTACGAAGCTTAAACGGATTTTGGATGTCGGACTAGGTTATCTTTCTTTGAATCGTCAAACGGTGACATTATCCGGTGGTGAGACACAACGGCTACGTCTTGCTTCGCTACTAGGATCAGGTTTGACTGGTGTGCTCTTTATCCTAGATGAACCGACCACAGGATTGCACCCGCGGGATACGGTTGGCCTCATTCGCGTACTTCAACAGTTGCGTGATCTAGGCAATACTGTCCTTGTTATTGAGCATGATGTCGAGATGATGCGTGCAGCAGATCATATTATCGATATCGGACCAGGGGCTGGAGAATACGGTGGAACTGTTGTAGGAGAGGGCAGTCTAGAGGAATTGATTGCCAATGAGTCCTCCGTAACGGGTGCCTATTTACGCGAAGATCGTCTACCATCTCCGTCACGGCTTCGCAGCGCAGGGAATGGACATCTCATCTCAATCCGGGAAGCACAGGTTCGCAATGTAAGTATTTCATCGGTTTCATTTCCGTTAGGTTGCTTGGTTGCCGTTACTGGGGTTTCTGGTTCAGGAAAATCGACACTCGTTTTTGATATTCTTGCCCAAGGTAGCAGCGGGACTCACCTAACAGGTTGCGAAGAAATAACGGGCTTGGAGCATGTCGGACAAACGGTAATCTTTGATCAAACACCAATGGGGCGAATGCAGCGTTCGAATGTAGCTACCTATACTGATGTGTTTACGCATCTGCGTCAGTTATTTGCTGGATTGCCCGAAGCCAAAATACGTAAGCTAACATCTAAACATTTTTCATTTAATACATCAGGTGGTCGTTGCGAGAAATGTCAAGGTCTAGGTACAGTATCCGTTGATATGAATTTCCTGCCCGATCTGGAAGTGAAGTGCCCGGATTGCAAGGGGAAACGCTTTACAGATGAGGTACTTCAGGTTCATTTTAAGGGACTATCCATATCTGACATACTGAATATGTCTATTCAAGAAAGTCTCGAAATCCTTAAGACGGAAGTGAAAATAGCGGCGATCATCGAGATGTTGTGCGAGGTCGGACTTGGTTACCTGAAATGGGGGCAATCGGTCAAAACTTTGTCAGGCGGTGAGGGACAGCGTATTCGACTCGCCAAAGAGTTAAGTAAGCCGGCAAAACATCACACGCTTTACTTACTGGACGAGCCGACGACAGGACTCCATCCGTCGGATATCAAACAGCTACACGCTTTACTGCGTAAGCTGGTAGATTCAAGAAATACCGTTGTGATCGTTGAACACAGCTTGGAACTGATACGGGAATCCGACTGGATCATCGATATCGGTCCAGAGGGAGGCGCAGCAGGAGGCAAGCTCGTTGCCGTTGGTACTCCTGAGCAGGTAGCTGAGGTTCAAGCTTCGCATACGGGGAGATTTTTGAAACACATATTGTGATAAGAGGGGAAATGAAGAAAATGGCAAAAGAAAATAAATTAGGGATCATAATTGGTGGCTTGCTGCTTGCGATTCTAATGGCATCCATGGATAACACGATCGTTGCAACGGCGATTGGGACAATCGTTGGTGATCTAGGCGGATTTGACAAGTTCATGTGGGTGACATCAGCTTATTTAGTAGCAGAAATGGCGGGTATGCCGATTTTCGGTAAATTATCAGATATGTATGGACGCAAGCGGTTTTTCATTTTCGGTATCATCGTATTCATGATTGGTTCCGCCTTATGTGGGACAGCAGAAACGATAGTTCAACTAAGTATTTATCGTGCAATCCAAGGGATAGGTGGCGGTGCGCTCATGCCAATCGCTTTCACCATTATGTTTGATGTCGTTCCTGCAGATAAACGTGGTAAAATGGGTGGTTTGTTCGGAGCGGTATTCGGTCTATCCAGTATTTTCGGTCCCCTTTTAGGTGCTTATATAACGGATTATATCCATTGGTCTTGGATTTTCTATATTAACTTACCACTTGGCTTCATTGCCTTTGTTATGATCACTTTCTTCTACAAGGAATCCGTTCAGCATTCCAAACAAAAAATCGATTATCTCGGTGCAGTTGCGCTTGTAGGTTCCATCGTTTGTCTGATGTTCGCACTGGAGCTTGGTGGCAAACAATATGCGTGGAATTCAAGCACGATTATTGGATTATTCGCCGCTTTTGCCGCACTTATCGTTGGCTTTATCTTTATTGAACGTAGAGCTGAAGAACCAATTATTACCTTTGGTATGTTCAAAAACCGCCTGTATGCCACGAGCAATATCATGGCTATGTTTGCAGGCGCGGCATTTATTACAGCTTCTATCTACATTCCTATCTTCATCCAAGGCGTTCTTGGTGGATCCGCAACGAATTCAGGACTTGTTCTACTACCCATGATGCTCGGTTCTGTCGTGACTGCCGCGGGTGGTGGTTCCATGCTCGCTAAGTTTAAATACCGATCCATCATGATTCCGACATTAGCTATTCTTGTAGTAGGTATCGCCTTACTCACGACATTAGGGACGGGTTCATCCCGATTCCTTGTGACGATCTTCATGATTCTGGTCGGTCTAGGTATCGGTGCTTCGTTCTCCGTGTTAAGTAATGCGGCGATTCATGGCTTCTCTGCAAGACAACGCGGTTCAGCAAGTTCAACACTCAATTTCATGCGTTCACTTGGCATGACACTGGGAATAACCGTATTTGGTATCATTCAAAGCCATCATTTTGCAAATAAATTAGCAGGTATGTTCAGTGCTGGCGGACAAATGCCAGAAGGCGTAGATCTAAGTGACCCGCGTAAAATATTGACACCTGAAACCCGTGAGCTCATCCCGGTTCAGGTTCTAGATAAAATTACAGAGGCTTTGTCCTCATCGATCGTTCATACTTTTGCATGGGCCATAATTCCATCCGTTATTGCACTTGTGGCTGCATTCGCTATGAGTAAAGAGAAGTTTGATCCTGCTTCAGAATTGGAAGCCTATTCGGCTTCTCATTAAGAATTGAAGGGCTGCCTCTGGGCAGTCTTTTTTCTTTATTTTATTGCACGAAATGGAAACTATTGGTGGGTTACTCCGTCTAATTGATTAGCAAACAATGTCTGGAGTGATGGGTAATGACAAGGTTAGGACTTTATATTCAAAAAGTAACAATCCTGATGGCACTCGTGATACTGATGGTTCCTTTAGTTTCGCACGCTGCAGAGGTTCATTGGGTTGAACCTGAACTAAAGAACTATAAACAGATGATCGTGCCTTATAAGGACGGCAGCTCGATGAAAGGGCCGATCACGAGGGAAGAGTGGAACTCGTTCTATTTCTACGTTCTCAACCCAGCGCGATATGACGAGCCGATTGATATTGGAAACTGGGCAACGATGATTAAGATGGGTGTACAGCTGCCACAAGGCAAGGAAGATGATCTGATCAAAGGCTATGTATATGATCTTGCTCCGATGTATGCACAACACTTGAACCGCGAGACGGCAGTAGGTGGATTAATTAAATTGCTGACGTTCAGCATCGTACAAGGTAGTGGGAATAACAAGCAATTGGATGCGAGTAAAGATTTCATGGATTTCAAAGACGTTAAGGAGATGCATCAAGGTCTTGTTCAAACTGCCTATCAGGACGGCTTGTTAGACAGCGCTACGACAACCCATTTTCGGCCAAAAGACAATCTGACCAATGCAGAAGCCATTTCGATTATGGCAAGAGTGATGAGTAAATACGAGGAAGAGGCATCGAAAATAACACCACCATCTCAACCCGGATTTCCGAGTGTCGTTACTTTATTTGAGAATACGCCTATGTTCAGCTCCATGGATGCATCTAAAGGGATGAACGGGATGATCTCACCGCAGGACGTTCGAATCGTTGCCGTTCAAGAGGATTGGCTCTCTTATGACCATGTGACAGATAAGAAGTGGTTTCAGGTTGCAACCTGGCTTGGACCCCAATGGATACAGTTGGAGCTGCAACAGGTGGGCAACTTTGAACAAGTAGATACGAGTTTGCTTCTACAGCAGTCAACTTCACTTCAAGATTCGCCTCACCCTGACAGTACCTTATCGTTGGTACTTTCGCCGCAAAAGGTACATGTCATTGGGCTTTTCCGCAGCAAATTCGCTGAGCGTTTTCTAATTGAAACATGGGTAGGGCCTAGATGGATCAGGAATCCCAATGGAGCTAGTTAAGAAAAATAATGTAGTTTCCAAAATTTCTTGTTTACGTACCTCTCGTAATTTGATAATATTATCGCAATAACAAATGCGTTGAAGAGATGAGTAAATAAATGAAATCTTTCACAGAGAGCTCCGTCCGCTGAAAAGGAGTAAAGAGAACTTTATTGAACAAAGCCTCAGAGCAGCACATCGGAACCAATCATGGGGGATGGTGTGACAGGAGCTCCTGTTATAGAGCTAAAGTATACGCATGGCTTCGGCCTGTCGTACTTGAAGAGGCTGATATGGCGACATATTGGTGAAACTGGGTGGTACCACGAGGATATTAATCTCGTCCCTAAGACTGGCAATAGTCTTGGGGGTGGGATTTTTTTGTTATTGCGTAAGAAACTTTGCGCACGTGCTATAATATTAGGCACACCGAAATAAACAGTTTGAATTTACTATTAAGATGCTTATCATCAGTATCATACGAATGTGAAAGGATTTGAATATAGCATGTCGAGAAAATTAAAAGTAGGTATTGTTGGAGGAACTGGCATGGTTGGCCAGAGATTCGTTGAATTACTGGATCAGCATCCATGGTTCGAAGTAACTGCGATTGCAGCAAGCAGTAGCTCCGCTGGTAAAACGTATGAAGAATCGGTTCAAAGCAGATGGAAACTGGCTACACCCATCCCTGAAAATGTGAAACAAATTATCGTGCAAGATGCATCGAAAGTGGAGGAAGTTGCCACTGGGGTTGATTTTATTTTTTGTGCCGTCGATATGAAAAAGGATGAAATTAAAGCGTTAGAGGAAGCTTACGCCAAAACAGGCACGCCTGTTATTTCGAATAACTCAGCTCACCGCTGGACACCTGATATTCCGATGGTCATCCCAGAAGTGAACCCAGGTCATATTGAAATCATTGCTGCGCAAAGAAAACGTCTTGGCACATCGACTGGTTTTATCGCAGTAAAACCAAATTGTTCCATTCAAAGCTATGTTCCAGCGCTTCATGCATTGTTGGATTTTAAACCAACGAATGTGGTTGCTTCGACGTATCAAGCGATCTCAGGCGCGGGTAAAAACTTCACGGATTGGCCGGAGATGTTGGATAACGTTATTCCTTACATCGGTGGGGAAGAAGAGAAAAGTGAGCAAGAGCCGCTGCGTATCTGGGGCAGTATTGTAAACAATGAAATCGTTAAAGCAAGTTCTCCGCTAATTACGACGCAATGTATCCGCGTTCCCGTAACGGACGGACATTTGGCAACGGTGTTTGCCTCTTTCGAGAATAAACCTTCGAAAGAAGAAATTCTTTCTCGCTGGTTGAACTACAAAGGACGTCCGCAAGAGTTGAATCTGCCGAGTGCTCCGAAACAGTTCATCACCTACTTTGAAGAAGAAAATAGACCACAAACGAAGTTGGATCGCGAAATTGAGCGCGGTATGGGCGTTTCCGTTGGACGTTTGCGCGAAGATTCCATGTTTGATTATAAATTCGTTGGATTGTCGCATAACACGTTGCGCGGTGCAGCGGGTGGTGCGGTTCTAATCGCTGAGTTGCTTAAAGCCGAAGGTTATATTCAAGCGAAATAAAGCTTGATAGGCGAGGGGCACAGAAGTTAAGGCCCTTTTTTGGTCCTTAGAGTGCCTGAAGCCTCCGAAAAGGTAGCTAGGCACAGAAGTTAAGGCCCTTTTTGGGCCTTAAAGTGCCGTAAGCCTCCGAAAAGGCGGCTAGGCACAGGTGTTAAGGCCCTTTTTGGGCCTTAAAGTGCCATAAGCCTCCGAAAAGGCGGCTGGGCACAGGTGTTAAGGCCCTTTTTGGGCCTTAAAGTGCCGTAAGCCTCCGAAAAGGCGGCTGGGCACAGGTGTTAAGGCCCTTTTTGGGCCTTAACTTGCACTAAGCCCCCGCAGGCTACACCTGAACTTGGCTATTCCCTTCACAATGCGAGTAGGGGCAATCCCCGCGTAGATGATTCTACACGGAGACGGCCCCTTTTTTTTATTTTAGGTATGACTTGGGTAACGCTCCTGCAGAAATGTAACCGATTGGCTAATTAGAGCTTTTAAGATATCAACGTTGATATCTGCTACTTTATTGATGTATACACAGGCTTTTGCAGCCTCGTGTTTGCCGAACTTCATTAATAATTCATCGCGATCGGTATCTCCTGTTGCAAAATACAAGCTGATTTTGGCTTTCCGCGGCGAGAACCCTACAAGAGGAGCATCTCCTTCGTGACCGGATGCATATTTGTAATGATAAGAGCCAAAACCAATAATGCTTGGACCCCACATTTTGGCTTCATAACCTGTCACTTCTGTAAAAATATGTAATAATTGATAAGCGTCTTCACGCTTTTTAGCACTTTCCACATTTTCGATAAACTCAAGGACACTGCTATCCGTTTCTTTCATTTTGGCTTCGTATGCCACTTAAAACACTCCTATCGATAATACCGATGTGATGGCGATTCATGATCATTTTACCAAAGTATTGTTTGAAATAGAAACATTTATCAGGAAATGATCGTCTAATACATACGACAGGAATTGCTAATATCACGTGGGAGAAGGGTGGAAGTATTTCATGTGGACAAAGCGAAATTGGGTTCCAATGGTTCAATGTACGATTCTTAGTGTGGTCCTGATTACGGGGTGCTGTGATCGAAAGGGATTGGATCAATATGAAGGAGCTGCTCAGCTCCAAGAAGCGCCTAAACAGATGAAATCTGTATCTAAAGAAGATTTACAAAAATATGCAAATCAACTAATTACGTTAGGGGCAGTTTTCGAAAAACATCAAGTCAGGCCTCAATCCGCTTATAGCAATGAGAAAGAAGCATTTCTGGAAGTGCGCCGCGTAGGCGAACATGCCATAACACTCTCGGATGCAGAGAAGGCAAAACTTAAACAATCCATTTATAAGGCAATCGGTGCCGAGTTTCCACTGAATATTTCCGTCTATACGATTAATGAGCAATCTGGAATGACTGGTAAAATTACTGCAATTAATGAGAAGGGTAGTTTTTTGGTCGTTTCATCCGATAAATTCATTGGTCCAGATAACAAAATGCCTGATGCTGCGTGGTATACCATGTCAGACGATGCACAAATTGAGTTTGAAGGTAAGAAGCTGCAATCGAATGAGGTTCAGATTGGAGATACCGTTAAAGTGTGGGCGGAAGGTATGATGTTGACGAGTTACCCTGGTCAAACAATGGGACTTCGCCTCGAGATCATCGCACATGGCAATGGCGCCGGTGATGCTAGTGGTAAGGTTACAGGATTAGTTACAACTGGCGAAGGCGTTAACGTGGAGCGTATCATTGAAATTGATGGTGTGAAATATAAACTACTTCCATTTGCACAACTACGAAAGGGAAGCGGCCCAGCACAATTCTCCGAGATAACGGTTGGTAAGCAGGTGAAAATTTGGTTTGCTGGATATGATTTCGGTAGTGAGAAATTTGTGACAAAGGTCGTCGTGGATAGTTAGTTGCAAGGGCAATTTTGTCGAGGTGGACAGAGCGATAATATTGATTAACTGGAAAAACTCCAGCTATTTCGTCTGTTTTGGGTGAAATTTAGAGACTAGATGGAAAAACTACATCTAATTCTCTCGATTCAGTTGAGTTCGGTGTTTTCGATTGAAAATAGCTGTATATTTTACATTTATTTCAAATAAAGTGAAAAATAATATGCAATTAGCTGCATATTTTCCATCTATTTACTTTAAGCAGAACGCCTTGGCTGGTTTTGGGGCTGGTGCTGGGCTTGGCAGCTGGAGCTGGCTTAGGTCGCTGGGGCTGGGTCTGGGTCTGGGACTTGGTAGTTGGAGCTAGCTTGGGTCGCTGGGTCTGGGCTTGGCAGCTGGAGCTGGCTTGGGTCGCTGGTGCTGGAGCTCGGGCTGCTGGTTCTGGGACTTAGGTTGATGGAGCTGGTGCTGCTGGTGCTATTGTGGTTAATGTGATGATCTTGAATTACTCCAAAGGACGTGTTCGAATGAGCCAATCGAAAGAGATTGCAATTGACTTAAAACTCGTGCAACAACTGATCTCTTCACAATTTCCAGAATGGGCAGAGCTCCGTCTTTGGCCTGTGGATTCTGCTGGCACAGACAATGCGATCTATCGACTTGGAGATGATATGGCTGTTCGATTACCTCGAGCAGATTGGGCCATTGGACAAGTGGAAAAAGAGCAACGTTGGCTGCCGAAGCTAGCCCCGATGATCCCGATATCCATTCCAGTACCATTAGCAAAAGGTGTTCCCTCGGAAGACTACCCATGGTACTGGTCTGTGTATCGTTGGCTCGATGGCGAGAATGCGACAGTTGGACAAGTAGACAGCTATAACCAAGCAGCAACAGTTCTTGCGCATTTCGTTAATGCTATGCAGACTGTCGATTCAACAGATGGTCCAGGTCCAGGTACTCACAATTCTGGCAGGGGTGAGCCTCTAGCGATGCGAGATGGGGCAGTTCGAGATGCTATCGCAAGCTTGAACAGAATTATCGATCCTGCTGTAGCAGAGGCTGCATGGGACTCGGCACTTCAAGCTCCCGTTTGGCAAGGACAAGGCGTCTGGATCCATGGTGATTTACATCCGGGAAATCTTCTTATAGAACAGGGACGATTAAGCGCCGTGATCGATTTCGGCACATTGGGTGTGGGGGATCCTGCCTGCGACCTCATGGTTGCATGGACATTTCTCACGGCTGAATGCCGAGAGGAATTCCGCTCTTTGCTAACGGTCGATGAAGCAACATGGTCGCGAGGACGTGGCTGGGCACTTTCCTTTGGATTGATCGCTTATGCTTACTACATAGATAAGAACCCTGGGTTAGCCGCTATATCTCGACGTGCGATTGATGAGGTGCTTATCGAGCATGTAACGCGGTAGTTGCGAATTGCACTTCTTTTTTTCATTGAATTATTGTATACATCGATTTGTAGATAGGAGAAATACATCATGCTTACTGCCATCTTCCAAGGAATTCTTTTATCAGCAGGTCTGATTTTACCGTTAGGTGTTCAAAATGTATTTGTTTTTAATCAAGGTGTGACACAACCACGTTTAGTTAGGGCTTTACCGGTCGTTCTCACAGCAGCACTTTGTGATACTGCACTAATTACTTTGGCTATTTTAGGCATATCCGTCGTTATTATCACGATACCTGCTATCAAGTTCGTGCTTTTCGTACTAGGCATACTGTTCCTCTTCTATATGGGGATTGTTACTTGGAAAAGTAAACCTGGCAACACGTCATCCGATGACAAAGCTTTATCGCCTAAGAAGCAGATCGCGTTTGCAGCATCGGTTTCACTCTTAAATCCTCATGCCATTTTAGATACGATCGGAGTCATTGGGACGAGTTCTATCCACTATGTTGGAAAAGAAAAACTGGCATTTGCGATTGCTTGTATTCTTGTGTCATGGATTTGGTTTTTGGCTCTTGCCGTCGTGGGGAGACAGGTTGGGAAATTAGATAAATCGAACACATTTATGACGTATCTCAATAAAGTTTCAGCGATAATCATGTGGGTAACTTCCGTTTATTTAATTACACAATTAATTTAAACAAAATATGTCATGGTTGAAGAAGTTCTTCTTGATTTCCACAGAGATGTCCGAATATAATTAAGGGAATATTTGGTATGTGTAACTGGCGAAACGTAGATCACTACGGGGGAGCACATATTCCATAACAGCCGTTCGCCTGGGCAAAGTATTTGATCAATTGATCAAATGCTTTTTTTATTTCGAGGAGGAGAATGGAATGGAACGAGCTAGAAATGTGGCAGTCCTCATTTATGAAAAGGTAGATCTATTGGATATTGCTGGTCCGTACGATGTGTTTGGGGTATCGAGTAATTGGGGCAAGGATTTCAAGGTCTACACGGTGGGCGAAGGGCAAAAACCTGTGACAACAGTCAGTGGTCTCATGATCCATCCCAAATACAGCTTAGACAATTGCCCACTGCCAGACATTTTGATTGTACCCGGAGGTCTAGGATCGCGAACTGAAATGAACAACGCAACGCTTACATCATGGATTAGCCAAACTGCTGCTAGTGCGGAAATCGTTTTATCCGTTTGCACAGGTGCGCTCTTGTTAGCGAAGGCAAACTTACTTGATGGATTACGAGTGACGACCAATCGAAATGCATTTGATTTATTGCGCGAAATTGTACCATCTAGTGCTACGATTGTCGAAGATGTTAGGTATGTTAATAACGGTAAAATTGTGATGTCCGCAGGTGTTACCGCAGGATTCGATGCAGCGCTTTATGTCGTTGCTAGACTATTTGGTGAAGAGAGAGCCCTCGCTGCTGCTTCAAAGATTGAGTATCATTGGCACAGAGATGAGCCAACTGCAGCGCTGCAGCAGGATTTATTTATCATAAGGAAAGCACAAATAGAAGATGTAGATGACATTCAGAAACTATTTATAGAAGCAGCCCAATGGATACAATTGTCGAAGGGTTTCACACAGTGGAGAGAGGATTCTTTTAACAATGCCTATTTAACATCTTTTATAAATGATCAAGAAGTATTTGTCGCGTGTCAGAACGGTGCGTTAATTGGTTGTTTTTCCATCCAATGGCAGTACGAAGAGATTTGGGGAGATTTGTTCCATGATGATGCTGGATATGTACACCGTTTAGTCGTCTCACGAAAATATAAAGGAGAGGGTTTCGGTAACAAGTTTCTAGCTTGGGCAGCAGATTATATAAAGACCAAAGGTAAAGGCTGGCTGCGATTAGACTGCATGGCCGATAACCCAACACTGAATGACTATTATCGCAGCCATGATTTCATTCATCGGGGTAGATATGATGGCCGGGGTTGGAGCGCTAATTTATATGAACGTGAAATCAACTAAGTAGTCTTATCCTAATAAAGCTGTCCAACAAGTAGAATTATCTACTTTGAGGGCAGCTTTTGCTTTCTGCACGTAAGAAACTCGATCTATGATCTAATAAATCAGTAAATCGTTCTATGAAATAGCGGATTTTGTTCCTTGAATCGTTGAGGAGAAGTTCTTAGAATGAGAGGGGCGTCCTTCGGTTTGTTCTCTTTCCAGATCCCTGTATGATAGACTTAGAAAATATTTGACACTGAACAGCTGAAGCGAGGGATATTCACGTGCCGTTACTAAATTGGTTTTCATCTTTAACATTAAAAAATCGCCTATTTCTGGCATTTATCGTACTTATTCTTCTGCCATTCTCCGTCTTGGATATTTATAATTTTCAAAAAGTGAAGCTCAATCTACAACAAAAAACGAGTGAACAAAGCCTCTTACAAATGAACAAAATGAATGAGTCACTTGAAAGTCTGCTCGCCACGACGTTTAAGACGATTACGATGTTCGAGCAAGATTCATCCGTCATTTCCGTGTTAAAGCAGCCGGAAGTCGTCGATCAAATCGTGAATCAACGTAAAATTGAGGAACGATTTCGTTCGGTAACGAATAGTCTTTTCATCTCAAGTCCACCCGTTTTCTATACGATTGTTGATTTACTCGGTAACGTGTATACTTCATTCCCGCCAGCGCAGCGCTTAAATTATGAAGTGATTCAGGCAAAACCTTGGTTCCAAAGTGCTTTATCTGCTTCTGCACCTTATCAATGGCAATTGGAAAGCAATGAAGTGCTATTTGATGTTAACAAAAGCCCGCAGCTCGTAGCTATTTCTACTCCTATAAGGGACGCAGATGGTACCATTCGAGCGATCATACACATCGCGGTAGACTACGAAAGCTGGTTTAAATCTGCAACGAACGGAAGTCCAACCTCCGAGCAGTATTATTTGATTGATCAAAAAGGAAATGAAATCGTACATTCTGGCGCAAATAAGTCTCTTATGCCTTTGGAGGCACCGATCATCGATCATTTGCTAACAGACGGTTCGAGTAGTGGCTTTTTCATACAAGGGAGTACGTTTATCAACTATACAGTTGTACCCTCGTTCCATGCTTATTTAATCAAAACAGTGCCATCCCATGTACTCTTTGCTGAGCTTCGATCGATTCAGAATGCCTATATGGGCACGCTTATTATTTTCACAATTGCTTTCATGATCATCACGTTTCTTATCGCATCCGCGGTTACGCGTCCACTTCGACTCATTCAAGCTAAAATGCTCGATGTCGTTCGGAAAGATTTGAAAGTACGACTCCCTGATCAAAGATACGGCGGGGACATCCAACCCATTGTACAAGCATTCAATCAAATGATTGTCGATATGAACGGACTCGTACAACGTTTAAAAGTTGAGGAACGGCAGAAGGAAGCCAGTCGATTCCAAATGCTGCTTTCGCAGATGAATCCTCATTTCTTGTTGAATACGTTGAACACAATACGCTGGTTGGCATTGGAAAAAGGGGACAATGCGATTCCGAAAATATGTGTGTCGCTTGGCAGATTAACAGAGGCTGGACTGAAGCTCGATGTAGATCTCATCCATTTGGAACAAGAGCTGGAGCTTGTCCGAGGATATATCTATATCCAACAATTCCGATATGATCAACAATTTCAAGTTGACTATGTGTATGCCGATGACTTGAAATACGCACTCGTTCCGAAACTTAGCCTTCAACCGATCGTGGAAAATGCGATATATCACGGAATTTCACAGATCCAAGAGAAAGGTCACATCTCGATCCATGTATTCACGAAAGACTCTCAACTTACCCTTGAGGTGGTCGATAATGGTGTCGGACTCGAATATAGTGAAGGGTTGTCCAAAAAGGACCATAACGGCATCGCTTTACAAAACTTGAGAGAGCGTTTAGCCCTCCTTTTCAAGAAAGAAGCGAGTCTTGCGTTCGTTCCGGTATCACACGGTTGCATGGTTCGTATTCAGCTTCCGCTCCTCATGTCCACACCTTATCAGAAAGGAAGTGATTCCCATGTGGACCGTTCTACTCGTTGAGGATGAGGTTTTCGTTCGAAGAAAAGTGAAAGAAACGATGCGTTGGAAGGAAATGGGCTTCACCATTATTGGGGAAGCAGGTAATGGCTTTGAGGCGATGGATAAAATCCGGGAATGCCAACCGGACGTTGTCATCACAGATATTGTTATGCCGCTGATGAATGGTGTGGACTTGTTGAAACAAGCGCGGAAGGAAGGCTTCACAAGTCGTTTCGTCATGCTGACGGTTATGAGTGATTTCGAGAACGTTCAGCAGGCGCTGGAGTTCGGCGCGACTAGTTATATGCTCAAGCTCTATATGGATCATGAGACATTAGCAGAGACGATGAGTAAGGTTGAAAAAGAGCTAATCGACCGTAGAAGTGCCGAAATACGAGAAGCTGAAGCGGTGTATCGTAAATTGTGGAAGTTAATGGTGGGGGGAGCCCAATCCCCGGAAGGCAAGGAAAGCGAGCTTGAGATCCCTGGTGTTCAAGGACGTGAGTTGAGCATCATCGCGGTGCAACACGGACGACCTGCATACACACGAGAAGATTTCTTCGCACTTCATTTAATAGAAAACGATGTGGCCTCCGCAGCTGTCTGGCATTTGCTGACCATAGACGGTGTTAGCTACCTATTCATGTGGTTACCAACCGCTTCACAGTTCATCATGCCATCAGAACAAGCCTTGCCATATAGCCTAATCTATACGGAATTAATCTCAGCTGCACACCTTATGGAAACGTGGAAAAGCGTTCTGATAGCATTGAATACGGAGTGGTACAATCCAACTTTTAGAGCGAAACTATGCACTTCTGTAGGCACGCCTCTGCGTGAAACTGCTGATACGTGGGGGTTGGAGCATGAAATCTGGCACAATTTGGAACAGCTAAGATGGGATGCTGTTGTTGGAGCAGTGAATGAGCTGTGGGGGAAATTCGAAGTTCAGCATGCTCCGCAGCAGCAAGTGAAGCAGGCAGCCGCGAGAATTGTCCATTTGTGCGCAAGAATATCGCAACTCAGCACGGTTGATGAAGAAGAGATGCTCGCATCCGACCATCATCGTCTTAAATCTGTATTCTTGACTCGTCTGGAAGCACATATCAAACACTTGAGCGCATCTCGCATTCCTATTTCTGATCATCCTGAGATCAATAAGATCATCTCTTATTTGCATGAACACTATGTGGAGGAAATTACGTTAGACACCTTGGCAAAGCTTGTTTGCATGGATGATAAATATGTTAGCGGTTTATTTAAGAAGAAACTGGGCGTAAGTATTATTCAATATTTGCATCAGATTCGAATCGAACATGCCCAAAGATTGCTGCGGGAAACGGATCGAACGATTAGTGAAATTGGTGAACGAGTTGGGTTCGCGAATGATAATTATTTCATTAAAATTTTCAAACGATTCACTGGCGGGACCCCTGCAAGCTTCAGAAACCGAACATAAACACTTTTCGTGATTTTTCGACAATGTGACTTTTGTTCTATGAAATCATGGATTCTGTTTCTTATTCGCATGCGTAATGGGTGATAAAGTAGGTACTGTAAGTAATCAATTGCAGGAGGTCAATCCAAAATGACAAAGAGAAAGAACACAATGATGCTTGGTGCCCTAGCTCTTACTTTAGGTCTTACAGCATGCGGGAATACATCTGGTGACTCAGCCTCCAGCAGCGCCAGTACGACTAGTCCTAGTACGACAGCAGCAGCCGCTGGCAAGGTCGTAAAGCTGAAAATGTGGGGTGGCGTTCCGCCAGAATCAGGTCCTCAAGCGGTTGTTGACAATTGGAATGCGAAAAATCCAGACATTCAAGTGGAGTATGAACGCTATGTAAATGACGACGCAGGTAATCTGAAATTAGATACGGCACTACTCACGGGTCAAAGTGTTGATTTATTCGTGAACTATTCAGGCACAGCCTTGAAGAAGCGTGTGGATGCTGGTGTAGCGTTGGATATGAGCAGTTATACCGATTATAACATTGAACAAAAGATGGGCTCGACGTCGAAGGATTGGCAAGTTAATGGTAAGTATTACGGTGTTCCAACCGTTAAGAGTACGTTCTTCGTGTGGTTTAACAAAGAGATGCTCGATCAGGCGGGACTTAAAGTGCCAACGTCCTGGACATGGAAGGATATGCAGGACTATGCTACGAAATTGAAAGCCGATAAGCGCTTTGGACTTGTCCAGCATTTAGAGTCATTCCCAGATTCGTTGGATTCCGCATTGACTCACGATGGGTACACGAAGAAAGATGGCAGCTCCAATCTGGATAACCCATTGATGGGGACTTGGTTAGATACATTGAATACCATGATGAAGGACAAGAGTACACCAATGCTTGGCGAACAGCTGACAACCAAGATGCCTGTAGAAACGATGTTTCTGAAAGGTGAGAGCGCCATGCTGAACGCAGGTTCCTGGATTTTCCGAAATTCAAATAACCTGAAAGATAATCCAAGGACGTTCAAAATTGCGTTTGCGCCTGTTCCGAGACTAGATAGCAATGAACAAAATGGTATCGGTCGTGGTGGTTTAGGCGATTTCGTTTCGATCAATGCGAAGACGGCTAATAAAGATGCCGCATGGAAGTTCTTGAAATGGTATGCAGACGGAGGGTTACTGCCACTTGCTTCCGGCGGACGAATTCCATCTTCCAAGGATGCGAATGTTGAGGATGCTTTGAAATTGCTTTTAGGTGAAAATGAGAGTACGTATGATATTCCTTCTTTGAAATATGTACTGTTCGAGAACAAGACGCCTACGTTTACGCGTAACCTGCCTCAACAAGTCATGGACCTACGCAGAGAAGAATATGAGAAGTTTTTCTTAGGCAAGCAAGATACTGCAGCAACGCTGGCGGCTATGGTCAAACGGCATAATGAATTTATGAAAACAACCAAATAAGTAGAAAAGCAGGGGGAGTGGCTTCGGCTGGTTCCCCTGTATGCATACTAAGGGAGGTTATCGGATGTGAAGAAAAACTGGATGGCCAGACAAAGTTTAACCGGCTATTTATTTATTGCACCAAACATGCTGGGTGTTCTCCTCTTTTTTATTGTACCGGCGATTTTCTCTTTCGGCCTCATATTCACTAATTATCAATTCGCCAATCCTAATTATCATTTCGTGGGTATAGATAACTTCAAGCGTCTTATCCATGATGATCTATTCTATGTCTCGCTTCGTAATACAGGATGGTATCTTCTATCGGTACCTATTTCCATTATGCTTGCGTTTCTAGTAGCACTTGTACTGAATAAGCATGTGTATGCCAAAGGATTGCTGCGTGCCATGTATTTCCTACCCTACATTACAAGTGGTGTGGCAGTTGCTTTCGTATGGATGCTGTTGTTTCAACCTTCTGAAGGCCCAATTAATCAGATGTTACGAGCCATAGGGATGTCAAATCCACCGGGATGGCTGTCTACAACGGAAACGTCTATGATGGCGATAGATATCATCTGGATCTGGTTCATGCTCGGCTATAATATGATTATTTATTTGGCAGCCTTACAAGAAATATCTCCTGAGCTGCTTGAAGCTGCTAAAGTGGATGGCGCAAGTGGATGGGTAAAAATTAAATCGATCATTTTCCCAATCGTCAGCCCGACGACGTTCTTGCTTCTCATTACTGGTTTAATTATGACCATCAAATCATTTGGATTGATCCAAGCCATTACACAAGGTGGTCCTGGGAACAGTACGACCATTTTATCTCTATTCGTCTACAAAAATGCGTTTGGCTATTATGAAATGGGCTATGCATCTACGATATCTTGGGTTTTGTTCTTAATTATCGCGGCAATTACATTCGTCCAATGGTTTGGGCAAAAGAAATGGGTTCACTATTAAGGCGAATAATGGAGTAGGAGGTAACCTCGATGGCTACTGTGCAATCGAACATTAGGGCAGGTGCAAAATCTCGAACCAAGAGGCGGTTTCCGCTCTCAACCCTAATCAAAGCAGGAACGACACTTATCATGTTCATCCTCGGTCTGGCTATGATTATGCCATTTATTTGGATGATCAGTACGTCTTTTAAATCGCCGGCTGAAGTATTTGAATACCCCATCCGCTGGATTCCTTCCCATTTTAATATGGAGCATCATATCCGAGTTTGGACAGGCAGCATGGGCTTTGCAACATACTATATGAACTCCATCAAGGTAGCGGTAGTCTGTACAATTGGCGCGACATTACTCTCGTCATTGGCTGCTTACAGCTTCGCCAGAATTACGTTCAAAGGCAGAGATACATTGTTTCTCATTTACTTATCGATGATGATGATTCCACCTCAGGTATTGTTCGTCCCCAAATTCATTATGTTTGAATGGGTGGGTATCTATAATACGCTTTGGGCACTTATTCTCCCAGGTATGATTTCTATTTTTGGCGTATTTTTAATGAGACAGTTTTTCATTCGGATTCCAGCCGAAATTTCAGAATCGGCCTTCATGGATGGAGCCGGTCATTATCGCATATTCCTTCAACTGATGCTTCCTTTAGCTAAACCGGCAATGGCTACGTTAGCGATCATCGATTTCTCTTGGCATTGGAACGATTATGAGAACGCCCTCGTGTTTCTGACAGATCGCAAGTTATATACCATTCCATTGGGTTTGCAGAATTTCATTATGGAATTTAATGTCGATTACAATGGCATGATGGCTGCTGCGAGTGCAGCCATTCTACCGATGATTCTCGTTTTCATGCTGGGTCAGAAGTTCATCATTCAAGGGATTTCCAATACCGCTGTGAAAGGTTAATCAGCTATACGTACATCAAAACCGATAAAGCCAGTGGACGCATGTTGCGTTTATCTGGCTTTTTGCCTGCTTTAAATTGACATCAATCGCTAGGGGAGATATGATTTTAGTGGGTAACACGATGGAACAGGGGTGTGAAGATTCATGCAAAAGCAATTCAAAGTCGCAGCAGGCATCTCTCTTGCAGGATATGTCGTCAGTCTCATAACAACTAGTTTCTTACCAGAAGCCATTAATTTATTAGTACCAGCAACGATAACATTTGGAACTATTCTTGTGCTCCAACGTTCTTCCAAAGCTATTAAGGGAACAACGACTAACGTACCAATAAGTGAACCTGCTGTGAATACAACGATCGCATCGATTTCCAATGCTACTAGCGATACTGAAATCCAAGCTGAAAGTGATCCTTTCTGGGGACCGATTGCCGAGTATATCCATGTGATTGAAGAGACGATGATCTCGGAGGGGCAGAAGAATACCGTAGATGATGAAATTGTCGAAAAGACCCTTAGCTTACTCTCTCGGGTAGGTCGGTTAATTCCGCAATTGAAAGAGTTAAATGATGCAAATATGAATCATAACATACAAAGATTGATTTTTAAGGATTTAAATGGTGCGATTAATCCCTTTCTGAAGTTAGGCGGGGAAGCCAAACGATTGAATCGTCGACTTCTTCTCACAGGTATCAAGGATATTAACTCTAAGCTCACTGACTATGTAGAAACGATCGAACAAAAAGACTTAATTGAATTGCAGACACGCATGGAACTAATCCAACAGCGTTATCGTTCAACAGACTAAGGAGGCATGGAACTTGACAACCCAATTGGTGCAATTAAAATCGACCGATTTGCAGAAAGTAGAGCAAGAAGCCAAACAGTTACTCGAGAAGGTTTCGGCGACCGATACGATGGAATTAGAAACGCTAATGGATTCGATTGGACGTATGGGATCCAAAACGATGGAACAGGCTGGACAATCTCTAGCGATGCTAGAGCGCCCGGTGAATGAATTGATGTCGGGTAAACGCTCAGAGGTCCAAAACAACATTCTGAAACTGCGCGGCGAAATTGATTCGTTGAGCAAGAGCAAGCAGCTTGGCTTTTTTGAGAAGATGATGAAGAAGACGCCACTTAAGAACTATATTTATAAATATCAGTCCGTGAAAACAAATGTAAATGCCATTGTACAATCCCTTCGTAATGGGAAGGAAACGCTAGAAGAGAATATGGCGTATATGAAAACGCTGAAGAAAAATTCAATTGAATCTGTCTATAATTTGCAAATGCGAATTGCGATGGGCGAGAATTTAAAGCAGCTTTTCGAAGTTGAAATAGCCAAGCCCGAGAATGAGCATCGTAAAACACATTTGGAGAGAGGACTTCGTAAGGTAGTGACGCGGATTCAGTCCTTTCAAGAAATGGTCATTCTGTATCAACAAGCGATTGCAGGAACAGATATCATTAACGACAACAACGATAAGCTGATTGATGCCGTAGATGCGACGATTGATAAAACGCAGAACTTGTTGACAGTCTCTGCCATGATCTCGATGGCCATTGAAGATCAAGTTCAAACGATTGAAGCGGTCAATTCCGCGAACTCGACATTGAATAAAATGTTTGAGGATAATTCGCGATTGTTGAAAGAAACAACACAACGAACAAATGAGCTGCTTGGGAAACCAGGCTTGCAAATGGATTCGATCGAGCGAGGCATGACAGACCTATTCGCCGCGTTGGATTTATTTGAACAGTCCAATCGGACAATCATTCAATCAGCTACGGAGCACACGCAACGGCTTGGCAACATCAGCCAGCAAATGACGCAAAGACTTGGCTTAACGCCTGGGAATAAAACGAATGCAGAAATCAAAGCGTCCGAATTAAGTGGACTTTTGGAATAAATCATAGCATGAGAATGGGCTGTCAGGGATGTAATCCTTGGCAGCTTTTTTGTGCTTGCCTCATGCCACATAACCCATGCCATTTCTTTCTTCTGACATATGATAATTCATATGTTCGAATAATGGAGATGATTAAATGTTCATGCAAATTAAAGAGGGGAATAGCAAGACTCCTCAAATTGATGTGTTAATCCCAGCGATTGAGAAAGATTTGGGGACGCTTCCCCTTGTCATTGACGCGGTAAGAAAATATGTCAAGCATCCGAT
Source organism: Paenibacillus plantarum (assembly GCF_013141695.1). GTDB lineage: Bacteria > Bacillota > Bacilli > Paenibacillales > NBRC-103111 > Paenibacillus_E > Paenibacillus_E plantarum. Next base: position 27,177 of record NZ_WHNY01000063.1, on the reverse strand, counting down.
TGGTGAAATTATCATTGTAGCTCCGTGGAAACAACGGATTCTCGATCTATGTGAGAGAAAAGGATGCCGATTCGTTCACGAAGATACCGTTCTCCCTATCACGAAAAAGGATATCCATTATCAATCGAAAACGTGGGATCGGACGGGATGGCTGTATCAACAGTTACTTAAATTGAACGGAGATACCTTGTGCACATCCAACTATTATATGGTCATTGATGCAGATACCGTGCTCATACGACCCCATGTTTTCAAGATTGGCAACAAGACAGTATTTTATTGCCGGAACTGGAGCCAGGGTGAATATTTTAATACGTATAGAAAATTGATGGGTAGAAATCGATCAGCGAGATTGTCTTTCGTTACCCATTACATGTTGTTTGAGAAATCTAAAGTTAAGCAGCTGAAACAAACCATCGAGAATAAACATAAGAGCTCCTGGTATACCGCCATAATGAAAAGTATGAATAGATCCAAGCAGTTTGCCTTTTCGGAGTTCGAAACATATGGTAATTTTCTGTATTCATCGTCTGCGCATAAGATGATTTTGAAGCCTGCAATGAATAAAAGCTTACATTTGAACAATGCCCAAATTACACAATCTAGGATGTCTTCCTTGGCTAAAAGATATAGATCCATTTCACTGCATAAACGCAAGGGATATGTTAAAACGGTTAGGTTAGTGACGAGATGAAGCCCTATGTTGTTGTCTGGAAGGGACCTGTACACAAAGCTAGTGGTCTTGGTCATGCAAGTAGAACCTATGCGGCTTCTTTGAAACGGAAAGGCGTTGCTGTTAGGTTTGGGCATTTAAGCGTTGGTAAAAGACCTTCCAAAGGCAAGAGAGTGCTTATCTATCACGGTGTTCCGAGCCATATTCATTGGGGTCATGAACGAAGTCTATATGATCCCATCATTCTAAATACCGTTTGGGAAACCAGCAAAACGCCAAACAAATGGCGTTCTCATATGAACAAATTTGATGCGGTCTGTGTACCCACGCAACATAATAAGCGTGCACTTCAGAACAGCGGGGTTACAGTCCCGATTTACATTGTTCCGCATGGTGTAGATACGAAGGTATTTAAACCAACCAATCCGAAGTTTGTATTGCCGCGTGCTGCAGGCAGGTTCACTTTCGTGTCGGTATTTGGCTTTCAACATCGTAAAAACCCCGAAGGCTTGCTGCGTGCGTATTGGGAAGAGTTTTCATCCGAAGATAACGTTATTCTTGTGATCAAAACGAACGGCTATATGCCTTATGAAAATGAAAAATGGATTCAGCGGCAAATAAGGCAGTACAAAAAGAGATTGGGTATAAACAAAGATACAGCGCCCGTTGTCATTATTGGAAGACGATTAAGCGGAAAGCAGCTAAAAGGACTATATACACTTGGAGATGCCTTCGTCCTTCCTACGCGAGGCGAAGGGGTAGGACTCCCGTTTCTAGAAGCGTTGGCCAGCGGCATCCCTGTCATTACGACTGCTTGGGGCGGGCAAATGGATTTCCTGACGAACAATAACTCGTTTCTCATTCCCTATCAACTGAAGAATCCGTCCATTAGCATGAATAGTTCACATGCCATATCGCGCTCATTCAGGTACCTGTTTGCTGAGAAGGGACAGCTGTGGGCTGAACCTGATCATTATAGTTTGCGAATGAATATGAGGAAAGCCTACGAGAATCCCGAATTATGTAAGCGTAAGGGAAGTCAGGGAAGATTGGATGTCCTTCATTTGACTTGGTCACGTGCAGGGATGCTGATGAAGCATGTTGTTGATAAAGTCATTCAATCCAAGAAATAAGGGTGAAGCGTGACGTCCCCCAGGAAAGGAGGATTTGGCTTGCGTATTGTACTGTTGTGCGGGGGATCAGGAAAAAGGCTATGGCCTTTATCCAATGAGATTCGCTCCAAGGTGTTTCTTAAGCTTTTGAAATCCACAAATGGGGTTAGAGAATCGATGATTGAGCGAATATGCAGACAATTAGATGAGGTAGGCTTACTGCCATACACATGCATTGTTACGCATCACAGTCAAGTAGAGATAACACGTACGTATGTTGGCGAACACATTCCTATCCTAAGTGAACCATTTAAAAGGGGAACCTATGCGGCCATAGCTTTAGCTGTTACTTATTTGCATGAGAAAATGTTGGTTGATTCGGATGAAACGATCTGTATTCTCCCAGTGGACACTTATGCAGATTCCGCATTTTTCCAGTTGCTTCATCGCTTTCCTGAGGTTATTTCACGATCTAAAGCTGATCTAGCTCTACTTGGAACCAACCCGACGATGCCTTCTGATCAATTCGGTTATATTGTGCCAGTTCTCCCTAAAGTGAACGAAGAATTTGCAAATATTGATCACTTCATCGAAAAGCCAAATGAGCATGTTGCCGCTCAATTAATGGAGCAGCATGCTCTATGGAATTGTGGTATATTCGCATTTCCATTAAAGTACATGCTGACCTATTTAAAGGACAAAGGGGAACCGGCACGAGTTGATTCATGGCTGGCTAAGTATGAGCATCTTGCCAATACAAGCTTTGATCGCGAAGTCGTTGAGCATAGTCAAAACGCTGTGGTTATAAAGTATGTAGGTTTATGGCAGGATGTGGGCACATGGAAGGCACTAACTCCTCATTGTGAGCAAAGCGTTATTGGACCAGGAAGGATCTCAGATGATTCCGTAAATACACACCTTATCAACGAACTACCTTATCCCATTGAAGTCATTGGCGTTTCGGATCTCGTTGTCGCGGCAAATCCGGACGGTATCTTGATTGCGAATAAGGAGAAAGCCCATTTAATTAAGGAAAGGCTAGCACAAGTCACCCAGATTCCGATGCACGTGGAGAAAAGATGGGGCTCATATCACATTTTGAAATATTGGAAAAATGATGAAAATGGGACTGAAGGTATGATTAAACTTGTGAAGCTCGCGCATGGGAAGATGACCAGTTATCACCAGCATCAGAATCGGCAAAAAAGCCTAACGATTCTTTCAGGCATCGCAGAAATTCTTATGGAGGACAAACTATATAAACTGATGGCAGGTGATGTTCTGCTAATTCTTGCTGGCATTAAGCATGGTATCAAGGCAGTTACTCATCTTGAATTCATGGAAGTCTTGTTGGGCAAGGAACTGTCACAAGAAGATATTACTCGATTTTCGGATATATGGTAGAAAAAGGGAGATAGTCGATTATATCGACTATCTCAGCCATAAATAAGGGGGAAACTTTGCTTACTCCAAAAACCAAAGCATACAAATTCTGGCGTATAAATAGACCAGTCACGTTTAGGTGACTGGTCTATTTATCTTCAATCTAATTATCGCTTTACAATAAAATCGGCTTAGGAGATCCAAACAATAATCGCAAAATCCCGCCCCCGAATATGAATGCGATCCTCGTACACATCAACAGTCAGCCCTTCTGAACGATTTCCTTGAATTCAGCGATCTGCGCGATCATCGTTGATAACGGAACAACGGGATATGCAGAGTTGTCGGGGAAATTTGGGGATAGCAGTTTATTGGGCTATAACAATTCATCAACGCGATATTCCTATAAAACCTGGTGTAGGTGTGAAGTGGACGCTAACTCTTGCGGCAGGTACCTATAAGGTTTCGATTTATCGAATCGTGTACTCGACGAGTGACAACAATGCACAGATTAGGGTTAATTCTCGACCGCCGCAAAGTAGGTAAATCTACTTTCTGGCGGTCCTTATTTTACCGACTGGCCACTTTCTTACGCGGAGCAAGAATCTTCTGCAGTCGTTTCGCACATTGCTCGGCCGATTCCATACCTTCCCAATACAACATCATCTCCTGGTTAACCTCTTGCATCATTTGCGTGTCAGAGATGGTTTCATGTTGATAGAAGGCATGATGTAATTGACCATCTGAAATATGGAGAGACGCCAGATCAAGCGGGTCCCACATCATCTTATTGATATCGGGAAGTACTGAGAGGAAGCGTGATTCGGCGATTTTGGCCTGAACATCTGGATGGCAGGCAGTCTGAAGGAATTGGATCGCCAGTTCACGTTCCGTACTTGCGGAATGAACCATCAAGGCATTCGCGATTAGTAACGTATTCGGTGAATCTCCGAATGGCATCGGCGCGAATTTGGGCTCGAAAGGCAGCTTGTCGCCAAATCCAGCAAGCTCAATGGTAGTCGTCAGCATCATGGCGACTTGTTCGCTTTGGAAAGCAACGCGATGCAGTTGCATATGAGAAACGAGCGCGCTTCTTTGTCGATAGATCATATCGTGCATAAAAGTTAGCGTATCTAGGAGCGCTTTCTTATTCGGCTTATGAAAGTCAAAGCCATGCTGCATCGCGATTACGTTCCAACGGTTAAGTGTCGAAGGGAGTGAGAAACCATAATTATCGATAATACCATCATCGTTGGTATCAAATGTCAACCGCCCAGCTGTCTCGATAAACGCTTCCTTATCCCATCCATGACGCGGCGCTTCGACGTTGTATTTGTCGAACATGCGCGGATTGTAGGCCAGGCAAATACCTGAAAATGTGACAGGTATCGCTTTGACGCTGCCGTCCTTGCGGAATCCGTCGATCACCTTAGGGTACATTCGATTCAGCTCATCATCCATAATTCTGTCTAAACTAACGAAATCATCCATCGATTTAAGCTCTTGGAAGATCGTATCCGTGATGATACAAATGTCTGGTTGAATGCCCATTTCGATGCACTTATGAAGGGATTCCCAGAATTGAGTGATTGGAAAGCTGAGCAACTTAATGTCCACGTCGAGATGCTGTTGTTCGAACGTTTCGCAAATGAATGGCAAGCAGTGATCGACAAAGTAAGAAGGCGTAATTGTCAAAATGCGCAATACTTTCCGCTTCGATTTCCGTACAGTGACATTAGGGGAGACGAAGGTGCCCAGTCCGGCTTTTTTCACAACGAGCCCTTCCTTCAACAGGAGGTCGAGTGATTTGCGAACGGAGCTGCGGCTGAGTTCGTAATATTTGCTTAATTCATTTTCGGACATGAGGAACTCATCCTTCTTAATAAAGCCCGAAAGAATTTGCTCCCGCAGGATATCGGTCAAAGAAGAATAGCAATATTGGTCCTTTTTTCTCATAACTAGAATCCCCACCTATTTGCGCAGTTGTATGTATTCTAAACAATATTTGGAAAATATACAACAAGAAAATAGTGAGGACTAGCAAGGCTTTTGGTCAATTTAAAGACATGTTTTAAACATGTATAGCACTTGTATTTTTTTGTGAATATAAATTATAATGGGATTGTAAACGGGGGGTGACCACATGGCGTCCATCATCAGTGCCAAGTCAAATCGTGTTATTCGAAAAGTATATCGATATCGATGGTTCTATCTGTTAATGGCCCCAGGCTTATTGTACTTCCTTATCTTTCGCTACATTCCGATGGCTGGCTTACTCGTTGCATTCAAGGATTACAGTGTCACCAGAGGCATCTGGGATAGTCCCTGGGTAGGTTGGCGCAATTTCCAAACGATCTTTGAATCACCAGATTTTCTCCGACTCATGACCAACACACTCCTCATAAGTCTTTACCGACTCGTCTTCAATCTACTTCCTGATTTAATTCTCGCCTTGCTGCTCAATGAAATCCGTGTCACATGGTTTAAAAAGATCGTTCAAACGATCACATACGGACCTTACTTTTTATCATGGGTAATCGTATACGGTTTAGTTTATTCATTTTTCTCTCCGGGCACAGGGCTCGTCACGACGTTCTATCAAAATATGGGATGGGGTGAACTGAATGTCCTTGCCAATTCGGATCTCTTCCGGCCGCTCATCATTCTAACCGATGTATGGAGAAATACGGGGTTTGGCGCTATTTTCTTCTTAGCTGCTTTAGCGACAATTAATCCTGAGCTGTATGAAGCTGCCGTTGTGGATGGAGCTGGCCGATGGAGGCAAATTTGGCATATTACACTGCCTGGTGTCCGCGAGGTATTCATCTTATTGTTAATCCTGCGGTTAGGGACAATTCTCGATGCAGGTTTCGATCAAATTTATGTGTTCCTCAATGCGCGAGTGACGATTGTCGGGGATATTCTAGATACGTGGATATTCCGCCGAATTATCGAACAAAGTGATTTCAGTATTCCGGCCGCAATGGGCGTATTTAAATCAGTCATTGGATTTGTGCTCGTCATTGCTGCTAACCGAATCGCGAAAAAATTAGGTGGTTCTGGAATCTACTAAGAGGTGGTGGAACCTGTGTCCTATGCGGTACATAAGACCAAATCAGATCGAATTATCGATGTAGTCATTTATGTTTTCCTTACACTCTGTTGTTTATCTGCGGTGTTCCCACTCTACTTTGTGTTCATCGAGTCGATTACTCCCTATAAGGAACTAATCCGTAATGGAGGATTCGTCCTATTTCCAGAGCAAGTAACCTTGCAGGCGTACAGAGCCATCTTCGGCAGCAAGCTTGTCCCAGATGCGCTTAAGATATCTGTTGTGATTACGGTCATTGGCACCTTCTTAAGTCTGTTGGTCACCATTTGTCTAGCTTATCCACTCTCGAAGAAGGATGTACCTGGAGGACGATTTTTTCTACTAGCGATCGTGTTCACAATGCTCTTTAGCGGAGGCATAGTGCCTACCTATTTAGTCGTAAAAGGCCTGGGGTTGATCAATTCCATTTGGTCACTCATTATTCCTACACTTGTCTCGCCGTTCTACATGTTTATTATGCGGACCTACTTTATCAATTTCCCTACGGAAATAGAAGAGTCGGCAAAAGTCGATGGATGTGGGGACGTTAGAACGTTATTCCAACTCGTTATCCCTTTATCCATGCCGATTATCGTTACAATTGGCTTATTCTATGGCGTGATTCAATGGAATTCCTACTTCAATGCCATCTTGTATTTGTCAGATCGTGCACTGTATCCGATTCAGGTTATTCTGCGCAATATGATAGTAACGTCTAGCGTGAGCCAAGAGTTGAATACGAATCCATCTGTGATACAAACACTTCCGCCAGACACAATCCGAATGGCAACGGTTGTTGTGACAACATTGCCGCTATTGGCGATCTATCCGTTTATTCAGAAATATTTCATAAAAGGAATGCTTGTCGGTTCCATCAAAGGGTAATGGTTCATTAGCCGAACTAACGATCTTGAAGGGAGTGATGCTGTGTTTTGCTTCGATTCAGTCACACCTGCAACCAGAGTAGACTTGAGTATGAATTCGAGTACAAATGGGAGGTCGTTTGCATGAAAGTGCGTAAACAGGTAGCATTCGGCGTAATCGCCAGCTTGGTTGTATTAAGTGCTTGTTCGAAAGACGACGCTACGTCTACACCATCCGCATCTACGACAACCTCATCTGCGCCTGAAACAGCGGCAGCTACGAAATCCCCACCCATGACGCTGAACTGGTTAACTTTTGTACCGACCAACGATGTGTCATTGCCTGCTCCCGATAAGGATTACATTCGTCAAGCGATTGAGCAGAAGTTCAACGTTAAATTAAACATGGAGTACGGAGTCCCTGGTGAAGATCATAAGACCAAAATTAATTTAAAAATTTCATCTGGTGCAACACCTGATATGTTCCAAGCTGACGGAGCGCAAACAAATCAATTTATTATCGATAAAGCGGTCGCCGATCTAACTCCCTATGTGAACCCGCAAACGATGCCCAACTACTACAAGTGGGTAACCCCTGAAATTATTTCACGCTACCAAGTGCAAGAGGTCTTCATGCGTGCACCTGTCCCTTATGAGAAGCAGCTTTACCAATCGTATTATGTGCGTAAAGACTGGCTGGATAAGCTTGGCCTGAAAGTGCCAACGAATTATGACGAAATGATTAATGTCATGAAAGCATTCACGTTTAATGATCCAGACGGCAATGGAAAAAATGACACATACGGTTTCACGACAACCGGAAACGGTATTGGGGTTTCGAAACAATTTCCAGAATGGTATAAAAATGGACTAGGGATTGACCTCTGGTATGATCAAGCGAACGGTGAATATGTAGATCCGCAATCCGATATTCGGGCGGGGAAAGTGCTCGATGATATTCGTGCAACAATCGCTTTGAAAATCGTGGATCCGGACTGGTTTTTAGCTAAACCTGGGCAAGAGCTTGAGAAAGTAGAAGCTGGGAAAGCTGGGATTTTCCAAAGCTTGCTGCGTACGGCTGCCTTTGATAACGTAGCAACGAGTGTGAAGAAGAAGACCATTGATATCAGCGGCGTCAAAACAGCAGATTTCGTTCCGTTCCACATTATGCCGGATGCTGTTAACTATGCTGCATTGCCGGGCGTTCCGTTCTTGTTCGGAGCCAAAACACCGCCAGAAAAAATCAAAAAAAGCATTGAAATCATGGATTGGTTAGCTGGACCTGAAGGTTACTTGCTTTCTCACTATGGGAAAGAGGGCACCAATTACACGAAAAGCGGTAACACGATTACTTTAATTCCGGATGCGATTACGAAAGATAATCAAGCTAACGGTAATTTCTTCGATGTGTATAGTTCGATCTTCGCTTATGGTGTGCAAGATCCGAGTCCGATTGGTCTGACAGTTATCGATCCTCGTGAAACCGACCATGACCGAGCCATCGTAGAGAAACTGAAATCGTATAAGTATCCCGTACTTGGTACTAACGTAGCTCCGCCACCAGGCTTTGATATTGGTGCCTTCCGTACACAAATGCGGGCATATATGGTGAAGATCCTCTTTGAAGAGAAGGATGCAAGCAATTGGCCGAAATATCGGAAAGAACTGATGACCACGTACCACGGGAAAGAGATATTTGATAACTATGCGAAGACGATTTCGCAAGTGTTTAAAACGCCAGTTGTCTTTAAGTCAGAGAATCCGTAAATAAGAAGCTTGGTAAGTCAGTAAACCTTTGAACACATGTACGACATTCCGCGCGACTCCCGTGTACGCATAGTGAAAGCACGGGGGCCGTGCTGTGAATGTATATCTGATTATTCCTATTGAAATATAATAAATAATTCCTATATCAACACGAGAGAGGGTTTGGCATGATGAGTGAACAGTTAGCCATTCTCGGTGGATCCAAAATCAAAACAACACCTTACGGTACTGGCAAGCGATTTGGAGAGGAAGAGGTCAAAGAGCTTGTTGAAGCGCTTGAGCAAAACACGCTATTTTATCATTCAGGCCGCAAAGTGAAGCAGTTTCTGGAACGCTTTAATGCGTTATATGGTGTAACTTACAGTGTTGCAACTTCATCGGGTACAGGAGCACTTCATGTTGCGATCGGTTCTGCTGGCATAAGTGTTGGGGACGAAGTCATTACAAGTCCGATCACGGATGCGGGCTCTATTATTGGCATTTTGTATCAAAATGCGATTCCAGTATTTGCGGACTTGGATCCACATACGTACAACATGACGGCTGAATCGATTCGAGCACGTATCACACCGAAGACCAAGGCGATTATCGTCGTCCATTTAGCCGGCAATCCAGCAGATATGGATCCCATCATGGAACTTGCCCGTGAGCGTGGATTGATCGTTATTGAAGACTGTGCGCAAAGCTATTTGACGTATTATCAAGGTCGCTTGGTTGGTACGATCGGCGATTATGGCTGCTTTAGTACCAATGATTACAAGCATATTTCCACAGGGGATGGCGGCATCGTTACGGTCAATTCCCAATCAGAGGAAGATTATCAACGTACGCATGCTTTTGCAGATAAAAATTATGGTCGATTCGGCAATCTGGTACAACGGGAGATGCGTTTACTTGCTCCTAATTACCGGATGACAGAGCTTCAGGGGGCTGTGGGTATTGCCCAGCTGTCGAAATTAATTTGGATTTGTGACAAGCGCAGCCAGTACGGTGATCGCTTAACATACGGCATTAAAGACATCCCGGGAATCATTCCTCATCAAGTGACGACTGATGGGCGGTGCACGTATTGGTTTTATATGTTTACGATAGAACCTACCGTACTCACGTGTTCGAGGGATGAATTTGCAGAGGCGCTTCAAGCCGAAGGGATCGAATGCTCCGCTGGATATATTCCGCAACCGGTGTATATGCAGCCTATGTTTCAGAAACGGGAAGCGTATACAGGCAGTCATTTCCCTTTTGACCTCTCAGATATCGCATATGGCGAAGGCCTATGCCCTACGGCTGAACATATTTTAAAACAAGCCATCCGGGTGACTATCAACGAGTTTTATAACGAACAAGATATTGAAGATATGATTGCCGGCATACGCAAGGTGGCTGCTCATTACAGTGAGTCAGGCTTGGAAGTCGTGTAGGCGACAGCGGATGGAGGAATTCAAATGAAGATGGCCAAAGTCGGTGTGCTCGTTGAACATGAGGCAGCTGCTCGCAAATGGAGATATGGACTTAACGTATTTGAGAAATATGTGGAAGAAATTTTGCAACATGTTGGCATTTCATATACATCTGTCTCTAAGTTAGATGCGATGAGCTTACAAGCGTACGATATTCTCATTGTGGCTTGTTCTCAGGAGAGCGGAGCGAAATCTGAAATCTTGTGGTCGTATGTAGAGCAAGGCGGAACGCTTATTTCGTACGCGGGTATCAATGCATTGGCACTCCGACTCGGATACATCCAGACGGGTGATATAGGCGTCGGCTATGCAGACATAGAGCCAACTCGCTCAGGGCAACCGGAATCGCTGAGATTCTTGGCCGCCAACCCGTGGATAGAAGCTGGTGATGCAAGTTCAGAAGATGTTGTCCCTGTTGCTTGTCGATCTGTTGGGATGATTAAACAAGGACGTCCAGATGCTCTAAATTGTGGCCCAGCGCTTCAATCCTTTGATGTCGGACAGGGAAGCATTCATCGCTGGACAGTCAATATCCCGTTAACGGTTGTTCACATGCAGCAAGGTACCGGACCCGTTCTGGATGACGGCGTTCCAGCTGCCGATGGTAGCGCGAACGTCAATGAAGACATTTTAAAAGCAGATGATCGAATAGCCTTGGACTGGCATTTCGACCGAGTAGAAACGGATACTGGCGTTCCTTATTTTCCGTGGCCCTACGCTGATTATTGGCGAGAAGCTTTAGTCAGACATGTGTTGCAATGCGCAATTGATAAAGGGATGACGTTGCCATTCACTGGGTATTGGCCGGATGGGATCAGTCAAATCGTGACGATGTCCCACGACAGTGATTCGAATCAGGATGAACATGCTGTGGCGACATTAGAACTGCTAGAAGAATGCCAAATTCAAACAACGTGGTGCATGATTGAGCCCGGTTATAGTGCTCCTATCTATGAACAAGTAAAGCAGGCAGGACACGAGCTCGCCTTCCACTATAACTCCTTAGAGAAGGACAATGGTTTTTGGGACGAAGCGGAGTTTGACCGTCAGGTTAACTGGTTGAAGCAGGCTACAGGCTTGGAACACGTAACGACGAACAAAAACCATTACACCCGTGTGGAAGGTTGGGGCGAGTTATTTCAATGGCTGGAGAAAAATGAAATAGCGAGTGACCAAACCAGAGGACCGAGTAAAAAGGGGAATGTCGGTTTCTTATTCGGGACTTGTCTCCCGTATTATCCAATTGCCTGGTTTGACGAACAAAACCGTCTGTATCCCATCTTAGAGATCGGATTCTTGACGCAAGATCTGGACTTGGGACATCTCGCAGATAACAAGGTCATTGAGCCATTTCTGCAGCAAGCGCGGGAAGTGAATGGTGTTGCTCATTTTCTATTCCATCAGATCCACATTTATACAAGAGAAGAAGTTCGGGATGCCATTCGGATGCTCGTAGCCAAAGCAAGAGAGATGGGCTTCACATTCTGGAAGTCCAAGGAAATTCAAGATTGGACGCGTTTAAGAAGAGCCGTTCGTATCTTGGGATGCGAAGACAACGGAAGCATTCTTTTGGAGGCAAATGAAGCCATAGAAGGGCTTGTTATATGGGTGCCGATAGCGTCAACAGAGGAGTTTAAACCTGAAGAGGGGCATGAGAAGCAGTTTGGGATTCCGTGCCGCAAAGTCGTCTTGCGTACAAAACTAGAAACAAAAGTTCGAATTGAGTGAGGTGAGAACATGGAGAAGTTGACACTAGCTGTAGAAGGTGGGGTTCCTGTTCGAAAAGAGGGATTTCCGGCTTGGCCGATTTACGGGCAATTGGAGGAACAGCTCGTTCTTGACGTCATTCGTTCTGGCAAATGGGGAGGGACGGGTATTGTTCACTCACCCGAGTTTACCCCAAAGCTTCCTGAGATGGAGCGCCGCTTTGCGGATCTGCACGATGCGACTCATGCGATTAGCGTCGTAAATGGAACTGTTGCCATTACGGTTGCGTTGCAAGCTGCAGGGGTTAAACCTGGCGATGAGGTCATCGTACCGCCATATACATTTATTGCAACGGCGGCAGCTGCGCTAGCTTTCGGAGCTATTCCAGTGTTCGTTGATATTGAAGAAGATACACTTCTTCTCGATCCAGATCAGGTTGCTAGCGCCATTACATCGCGAACGAAGGCGATTATTCCCGTCCATTTAGCTGGTGCTCCAGCGAACATGAGCCGTATCAACGAGGTAGCTGCTCTGCATAAACTTCGCGTAATCGAAGATGCGGCCCAAGCTGTTGGAGCAAGCTGGGAAGGTCGACGTGTAGGGGCAATCGGTGATCTCGGGACGTTCAGTTTGCAATCCAGCAAAAACCTGAATAGTGGTGAAGGAGGCATTATTCTCACCAATAATCCGGAGTTGGCGGAAATCGCTTGGTCACTATGCAATGTCGGTCGCTCGCGAACAGGCGCTTGGTACCAGCACGATCGCATTGGTCAAAATTATCGCATGACGGAGCTGCAAGCGGCAATCGCGCTTGCTCAAATGAGCCGTTTGGAAGAGCAGATGCTCCTTAGAGAATCCAATGCAAAGCTGCTCACGGCTTTGCTTGGCCACATTGATGGCATCACAGTCGTGAAGACCGATCCACGCGTCACACGGCATGTGAATCATCTGTACATGTTCAAGCTCGATTCTGCGGTCACAGCGCGAATCGACAAGAACGACTTCATTCGCAAAGTTAATGCCGAAGGCATACCAATAAGTTATGGGTACGTACCACTTCATCGAAACGAAGCGATTGTGAATGCCACACGAGCATTGACGGGGGAAGACAGGTCATCTAAATGTCCGGTAAGTGAACGGCTAAGTGACAAAGAAGTATTATGGCTTTCTCAAAATGTCCTGCTCGCTGATGAGCAAGCCATGCATGACATTGCTGCAGCTATTCGCAAGGTAATTGAATCGTATTAATCATTGGGTTCACTAATCATGTGATTAGGAGAATGGTGTTTATGGAGTTAGAAGGTCAGATCCCCACTATTCAACTTGGCGTAAGTAAGGTGGATATTACACCCGAGTTTCCAATATCACTCGCTGGATTTGCAGTTCGCAGTGAACTTGGGGCATTCGAAGGTGTCTCACATCGATTGTTTGCTCGAATATTTGCGTTTGTGACAGGTGATAGGGATGGCGATAAGCGAGATGCCGTGCTCATCTCTGCGGACTTGCTTTGGTGGGGGAGCGATCGCGTACCTACTCTCAAACGGCGTATTCATGAACGCTTCGGTATAGCAGAAGATACCATTTTTTTGCATGGTACCCATACGCATTCTGGTCCGCAAACGAGCAGCTTGTTCACATCTTACTTAGGTGTCATGGATGAGAAATATATAGTTTCGTTGGAAAATCTTGTTATCGAGGGCATTGAAGCGGCGTTGCTGCAAGCGGAGCCTGTTCAAATCGAGCAAGGCACCGGTCATTCTCCGCTTGGGATAAATCGACGCGGCGTTGTAAAATCGCCTCCGGAAACGGAACCAGTAGATCATGAACTGCGTGTCATCCGTTTTCGCAAAGTGGACGGGAATACGAAGGGACTGCTTGTTCATTATGCTTGCCACCCTGTCATAACGCGAGATAATTTCGTTTCATCTGAATATATTGGCGTCGCTATGGAGGCTGTGGAGCAATTCATAGGAGAATGTACAGTTGCTGCCTTCCTGCAGGGAACTTGCGGTGACATTAATCCTGGTGATGGAGAGCGGGTTATTCGAGGGAATAACGAAGTGGTTATGCAAGTCGGTAAAGATTTTGCTGCATGCATAATTGAAACGCTAAATAAATCTATGGAGCGGATAACACCTTGCTCTTTGCAATGGGAAAAGTCAATTGTTGAGTTGCCGCTAGTTTCTCTGCCAGAGCGGAGGCAGCTTGAGATAACAGCCCAGTCATCAGGTGTTCTTGGCGAGTGGAGCAACCTTATGCTAGCGCGGTTGGAGAGATTGTCGCCAAGTATTCTATTAGAGCTATCCGTGCTGAACCTGGCAGACGGTCTCACGTTACTCGGTATGAATGCCGAAGTCGTGGTCGAATATGGGCTGTATATCAAGCAGTTATCGAAAGGAACCGTTCTGCCGATCGGGTACACGAATGGTATGTTTGGTTACATTCCAACCGCGCAGCAGTTAGTAGAAGGTGGCTATGAGACCCACGAATCCACCTTGTACTTTGCGATGGCTTCGTGCTTCGATCGTACCGTTGAGTCTACGGTGAAGGAAGCATTGTTAAACCTTTTGAGTTAAATACCAGGTGTGTATAACAGGTGTCTCTTCCAATTTTTTGGGGGCACCTGTTTTATGTATAAGTAGTCAACGGAAAAAAGACGTATGTTCAAACAAACGCAAAACGATACTTATTTAATAAGTCTGTTACTTAAATTGCTGTGGGTCTTTTTTTGCTAATAAAGTACAGGAAGGATATGGGAATAATTAAGAGAACTTTATAGGAGTGGATATCGCTTGATATCCAAAACGGATGTTACTTTAAGTAAAAGGGAGACATATTCATTGAAAAAAATAGTGCTTGGAATGGTTTTAGGTGCGGGAATTACTTTTTCTACTGCTGTATATGCTTCAGATGCTATTCAAGCAATGAAGTACCAGGTGGAGTTTCTTTTTAATGGGGTTACTAAACAATTGGATAGTGAGTACATCGTGTTGAACTATAATGGACATGCTTATGTGCCTATCCGTTTCGTAGCTGAAAGTATGAGAGCTCAAGTAGAGTTTAATGAGGCGGATAAACAAATATCCATAAAGCACGGCACTCCAACTGAGCAGTTGCAATCACGCATAGAGATGACTACCCTTCAATTATTGAAAACGACAGAGAACGGGGAACTGGATGAAACTAAAAAGCAAATCGAAGCGATAGCTCCAACCGAACTTAACTCGGTCTTTATTCAGATTTTTAAAATGGCTCATATGTTTCAAGGCAATCCGCACGTTGCCTATTTAGTAGAGCTATTGATACAAAAGCAAGTTGATCTCAATATCATTGATGAGTCCAATGGCTACACACCGCTGCATTATGCTGCAGAACGATCCATTGATCTAGTGGGAAGTCTTTTGGATGCTGGGGCCAAGGTGAATGTAAGTGCCAATGGAATGACACCGCTAATGCAGTTATCAAGTAAGAAACAGCTTGGTTTGGTTAATAAGATGCTTGCATTGGGGGCTGATCCAAATTTAGGCGGAGGGGCTCATCTTGCGGCCCTTCATCCTTTTGCCAATTCGGGATTGAACGATGAGAGCGTCCAAATTGTAAAAAATCTTATAGCCTATAAAGCTGATGTGAACGCTACTAACTCAGATGGCGAAACACCGCTGTTAGCAGCTGTAAGTATGACTATGCCACAATCTCGGCAAATTGTTCAGTTGCTGCTCGAGCACGGCGCAGATCCCAATCAAATAGTAAAAAGTAATTGGTCAGGGCTGTCACCTCTAATGAGGGCAGTTAATCCCTATGGCCGTGACTCTATTCAGGGCGTGTACACGATGGTCGAAATGTTGATTAAAGCCGATGCAGATGTCAATGCAGCCGATGAGAAGGGCAATACAGTGCTCTCTTACGCCGTGGAATTTAATCAAAATACCATAGAAGGAAACTTCGATGTAATCCGATTGTTGTTGAGAAAAGGAGCGAACCCACAGGCGAAAGACAAGAATGGTGTTACACCACTTGATAAAGCAAAGAACATTGTAGATGAAAAAATGAGGGATGAAATCGTTAAGCTTTTAGAATAAGTCATACAATCTGTTAATTAATTTTAATCTTTATATCTGGGGCATTTTTTAATGGTTTTTGAATTGCGTCCACAATAGCTGCGAAGATACTCGTTGCTAAAATACCCATTAGACATAAGGAAGTAGGACCCGCTGCATCATCACTAACTGTAACTTTAGCAAGCACCCTTAAGCTTACTATTCCTATGCAAATGAGGATAATAACTGCAAATGCACATTTCTTTATAATCTGCAAAGATTTAAAGGATAGTTCTGAGAAAGCATTATTCTTCTCGATGTAGGTTAATAGTTTATACGCTTGATACAACGCAACAGAAAACGCAAAACAGAATCCGTATGTACATACTAAAAAGGGGATCACGAAGTAAGCCGTATCTGGATGCACCCTTGCATCTTTAATGGCGATCTGAGGCAACCAGATACACAAAGCAAGCACAGCAATTCCAGCCAGAAAAATAATAACCTTTAAGAAAGTAGTTGAACCTCTTTTAACATTCATATCAGACACCTCACTTATTTAATGACAACATGATCTTATCATAGGTCTTATCGTTTTACAATAAATTTGTGTTGTTTATTATTATATTATTGTTGTTATTGAAGTGTTATTTTAATTTTCGAAAAAATAAAAAGCATTTCCTATTTCTAAGCAGTAGGCTATAGTTTGTAATAGAAATTGATTGGAAATCGGGGGAATTTAGGAGCAAATCACATGCGAAAGAACTGCAAATTGATCTTAGTTGAAGGTTTGTGCGGCACAGGCAAATCGACTTTAGCAGAAAAATTAAATGGTTATCTCGTTCAGCAAGGCATTCCCTCTCGATTCTATGATGAGGGAGCAATAGGACATCCGACGAGTTTGAATTGGTACGCATTCTTTCGCGAAAAGGAATATAAGGAACTTCTGATGAGGTATCCAGATATTGCTGATAAGATCCGTTCATGGGCCATTAATAATGGTATCAATTATCTGATTCCATATCGTGAATTCAAGGGAAATATCGAGTTGGCTGAGCTTTATGCAGAGTTGGAGTCCCGTGAGCTATGTTGGACGGATTCGCCTGTGGCAACGCTAGAAGAATTTACATTTTCGATTCAGCATCATTGGGCACATTTCGCTGAGCATGCCTCTAATTCAGATGAGGTATATGTGTTAGAAGCAGTTTTTTTTCAGCATCAGATTCATGATTTATTGGGTCATTATCAAGCAGTTGATCACCTGATCGAGGAGCATATTCAGGGAATCGTTGATCAGATAATTGCTTTGAATCCCATCGTGATGTATTTAACTCATCCGAATGTGAGGGAGCAGCAGGTTTGGATTTCTTCCATCCGTTCAAGACCAAATTTTGCCACAGAACAAAATATTAAGTTTATGGAAAACCGCAAGCGAATCGAATTGGGGCTGCTGGACATGATACCATTTCCAACCTATACATTTGAAAATGAAAACCTTGACTGGGAAGCAGTCTTTAATAGAATAGTGGAGGCCATACAGACGAGTAAGTAGATAATTCCATTCCAAAAATCCTAAGAAGCACTGCCGTGGGCAGTGCTTCTATTGATGACGAAAACAATTCGGAATAAGTCTGTGACTTTATCACTGATTTCCCTCAGTTTTTATGCTAAGATGTTACGAAAAAAGCATTTTTTAGGGAGCTGAATCTGTTGATTCTCGCTGAACATCTAGCACGAATCGTTTCAATATTTCCTAGTTTGATAGACATCTCCGAACAGGATTGGAATCATGAAGGCATAAAGGTCATTGAAATGGTACCCAATTATATCATTGAAGAAGGACATTTTCTGGAGCACGTCGTGTTGATTTTGGATGGCACAGTCAGAATGTATAAAATAAGCACGAGCGGTCGGGAAATCACGATGTACAGGATTCAGGGCGGAGAATGTTGTCCATTGATGACCTCAAGTATTTTAGGTGAGACGGGATATGAAGCAACAGCATGTGTTGAAACGGCTGGCTTGGTGCTGTTGATTCCCTCGGAGATTTTTCGCGAATGGGTGGATCGCTATCGGAATTTCCGACAATTCATCTTTAAATCATTTGCTAAACGGATTGTTATTATGTCCAATTTGCTGGACAGCGTCAACTTTAAATCCATTCGGGGACGAATTTCGGAATTCTTGATTCACATGACAGCTAAAAACGGTAACACCGATACTTTATATATCACCCATGACAGCTTATCAGTTGAGCTCGGCACAGCTAGAGAGGTAATCAGCAGAACGTTGAAAGGGCTTGAGAAGGAAGAAATTATTAAACTTACGCGTGGAAAGATTACGATTACAAATCGAGGGGCTCTTCAACGATATATTGAATTCAATTGAAACTTTATTGATAAATCAAACCACCCATTGGGTGGTTTTTTCATTTGATGTTTACTATGTGACAAAGTTACGGTTCAATTTCTTTAACCCTGATATCATCGTAATTGTGAGAACGATATAACAACAAGTTAGATCAAAAAAGGAGAGATATATCATGAAAAACGTTGGGGGGACAGACCGCGCCATCCGCATTATTTTAGGAATTGCCGCCTTATCTTTATTTTTTCTGCTTCCAGGCTATTGGAAATTAGTCGGACTGTTTGCCTTGCCACTTCTAATAACAGGTTTGGCACAGAAATGTGGTATCAATAAATTATTGGGTCGTAATACATGTAGGATTAGGTAAATAAAGCTCAAATATTGTATAGAAGGGGGCTGCATGATGCTGCCCCTTTTTTGTTTTATGATTATATAGTTCAATTGATGGTTATATTACCTCCGAATGGAGGTGGATGAGTATGGTGTTACAAAGGTTGATAAGTCCACTAATTATCATCGTGCTTGTTTGTAATCTCATTATTACTCAAATGGTTTCAGCAATAGATGGTGCCGAAGTTTTTGATATTCTCAAAGGTGAAATCACTCAAACAATTCCGAACTCCAATTCGTTGCAAAATCAAGTCAAAGAATGGCTGTCAGCCATAACTGGGATTGTAGAATCGATGCATATCGAACCAAGTGAAGGGATAGCCATAAAAATTCCGCTAACACCGCCTTACAAATTAACTTCAAATTGGATGAATGGAACCGTTACGGAAATCGTGTTGTTTATCAGCACGTCCGAAACGTACTATCCAACATTACTCATTTTCACCAAAGAAAATGGGTTTATTGGGGTTCATTTTGAAAGCAGTAGTTTGAGGTCTTTTCTCCAAGAATACAAGATTGATAATCCGAACCTAAACCTTATAACTGCGCCAATAAGTTGAATGTACGGGATCAGTTTATGAATATTTAAGATTTGCTTTAGAAGGAGTTAACTTCAATTGATTATCTTAGAGGTAAGAAGATATCAAGGGAGATTCTCACGCGATGAAAAACTTTACGATGACACAGAAAAAATGGATGCTGAGCTTACATATCTTATTCGCAGCCATCATGTTAGGGACAAGTGTGACGTTTCTCATTCTGAGCATTACCGTCGCGAGCACAAGTGATTCGGTGTTAATACTTTCGTGTTACAAAGCCATGCATGTATTAGCCGGTACTTCAGTACGAGTATCCGTGATCGGGACCATCGTGACTGGGGTGCTATTATCGCTGGGGACACACTGGGGTTTGGTAAAATACTATTGGATCATCGTCAAAGAAGTGCTTACGGTTGTCGCGGTTATCTTAGGTCCCATTGGTATGTACATTTGGACGTTGAAAGGAATATCCATGTTAACTGAAGTTGGAGGAGAGAGTGCGAACCAAGGTGCCTACGTTTCCAACATGCTATGGTTATTTATTGGCATAGGACTTCAGTTGTTCTCATTACTCGCGATGTATCTACTATCCGTGTTTAAACCGTGGGGGAAGCGAAGAACTAGTTAGTCCGTCTACTAAAAGGAAAAGCAGAGGATTGGAAGGGGAGCCCCTACTCTTATCCTCTGCTTTTTGGTGTAACCGATTAATCTGTAATATTTCTCGTATAGTATTCAATAATGTCCTTACGTCGAATGATACCTAGGAAAACGCGATCCTTATCTACAACGGGAACAAAGTTCTGGTCAGCAGCTAGTGCTAACATATCTTCCATATGTGCATCGATGGCGACGCACTCGTTATAAATTCGTTTTCGAATGTTGGCTACAGATACTTCATCCATGTTAACGAAGGACAGGCCGGGCGTGCACTTCAGTTTCCATAATAAATCTCCTTCGGATAAAGTGCCCACATATTTTCCTTCCTCATCGATAATCGGAATCGCTGTATAATGACAGGCTTCCAGCCGCTCCATCGCTTCTTTCATCGAAGCCAACGTCGTCAGGTAAGATACTTTATCTTTAGGTAGTAAAAACGATTTAATTTCCACTTTGTTTCGCTCCTTTTCATCCCGAATTACTTTCACTATTTAATTAAAACATAAATCCGACCAAAAAAGTGTACAATTGACCATTGTAATAAATGGAAATGGGAGAAAATTTGATTTTTTGTAACATTAGAGTCCTTCGATTTCAGTCAAATTATGGGTAATTAAATGCAAAAATGGGAAGGGGCTACCCAGAAGCAGTTGTTTCTACTTCGATGGACAACCCCGCATTGTCTTTCATATTTTGTTGAAGATCGCTAAATCAATTTACAAATGTATACTTAACTCTTTTCGAATTAATAAAGTAGGGTATCCAAATCAAACAAGTAATCAAGGATTTTACAATATTTCTACCCTGTTCATTCATAAACTCAGGTGTAGCTAGCTCTGCGATTGAATTCGAAATAAAATAGTAAATGACATTAAATCCGAAACTAACTAAATAGAAAAGAATGGCCAACGTTCTTACTCGCCTCATTTTTTTCCATCCGAGAAGCCTAAAACTATAGGGAACACAACATATAAAGAATAGGTAACAGTTTCATAAATGATAATTAATCCGTATTTCCAATCATCTTTATACAATTCGGTGATAAGTCCATCCGTGTAAATAGGTAATAACGTATTAATTATGTAGATCAATGCGTTCCCTAAGGTAAGTAACAAACCTATGGAAACAACATATAACCAACCTCCAAATCCGCGTAAATGAGCATGCTCGACTTGTGGCGGCTCATTTCCAGAGGTTATCAGATTCTCTGTTTTCAAAGCTAATTCATTATCCGGATTGACCATTAAGACACCTAATTTCTTCTCCAATTTTAGGGGGATTTACAAAACATGGATGTTTCAGAACTATTTTAAGTATTCGGCACATGTCATATTAATCCTCCATTCTAATTCGTAATAGCATTATGAATTTACTGAAAAATTGTAAATAAACTTCCAAAAATCGCATTTCACACAGAACATTCCTAAGTAGCTTACGTCTAATTGAATAGGTATGAGCCGAGGGATGAGATGTGAAAATGGCTGTTAGGTGCAATCCCATAGAATGAATATAACCATGAGGAGTGAGAAATGAATCTAATGACCCCAAAATATGTAGCGATCCTTATAAGTGTGTTGATCGTAGGTTTAGGGTGTGGTTATTCGATCGAAAGACTCACTATAAAGCCAGATACTGAGTTAACCATGGAACCAAATCCTTCTCCTAAAGTGGAGAGCATAGCTACGCCAAGCGTTGCACAGATAAGTGCCAATTTAATGGATAGAGACACCTTATTGCGCATATTATCAAGAGTTCATGATAGTACGGAAGGTTACGAATATACGGAAACGCAGTTAAAAGAGCTTCAAGCGAATCCCGAAAATAAAGAGTATAACAAGGTCCTGCAAACGTTTATCCAGTCCAGATTAAAGCAAGAAATCACTTCTTTTCAAATGATCAGTAAATCGGTAAATCCCCGTTCTGTTCTCCTAACAACTAGTGATCAACGTGCCTACATGGTCTATATGAAAAAAGATTATTCTCATGATGGTATCTGGCTCATAAGTGGTTTTATGGATTATATGCCACAAGAGAATCAAATTAATGAGATCTATACCTCGATTCCACTAGCAAGAGCATCTGGCGATGTAAAAGAGTGGGCACAAGCAGTACTGAAACAGCCAGAGTGGAGAAAAGAATTTCGCACATTCGGAGATCACACATATGCATTGATTAAGTCATCCTCGTCTTTTTCTGATTCGGTGGAGTTGGAGGAAGTCATGAATTCGGCCGGAGAAGTGTATATTTCCTACCAGTCGTATCAATATGCCGCGAATAGTAATTTGGATCTCATCAATGATTATTTGTTGTTAGAATTAAAAGGGCCAGGTATTAGGGACGTTATCTTTCAGAATACGTACTCCAATTTCCCTCTAGTAGGGGGTGATCTGAAATGAATGGAGTGTGAATCGTGAGGAGGAGAACACTTGAAGGCGGTTGTCTACAAGAAATATGGCAGTCCGAATGAACTGATTTATACAGAAGTGGAAAAGCCGCAGCCAAAAGATCATGAAGTATTAATTAACGTACATGCGGCATCCATTAATTCATGGGATTGGGATTTGCTGCGAGGTAGTCCGTTCCTAGTGCGAATAGGCGGCGTTCGTAAGCCCAAATTCGCCATACTCGGAGCAGATATTGCAGGGCGTGTTGAAGCGGTTGGCAAAGCAGTAAAGCAGTTTGTTCCTGGAGATGACGTATTCGGAGATATATCAGGCTGTAGTTGGGGCGGATTTGCGGAGTATGTGTGTGCGTCAGAATTGGCTTTGTCAAAGAAACCAGCCCATATAACCTTTGAAGATGCCGCGGCAATATCTCAAGCCGCAGTCCTCGCCTTGCAAGGTTTACGAGTCAGAGGACCTATACAGAAAGGCAAAAAGGTTTTAATCAATGGTGCAGGTGGCGGTGTTGGAACATTCGCGATTCAACTAGCCAAATTATTTGGAGCAGAAGTGACAGCGGTCGACAGTGCATTTAAGCTTCCAAAACTCCAAGCGCTTGGTGCGGACTACGTCATGGATTATAGAAAAGAGGATTACACCACAAGAGGGGAAACGTATGACTTTATTCTTGATGTCATGGGTAATCGGTCGATATTCGACTGTAAACGTGCCTTAAACGCAAGTGGTCAGTATGTGATGGTGGGAGGCACGATGCCTCGGATTTTTCAAATGATGTTCTTTGGACCCCTGATCTCATGGATAGGAACGAAGAGAATGGGGCTCTTAATGCACAAACCAAATTCTAAGGATCAAAATGAACTGAGGGCGCTTTGGGAGGCAGGCAAAATAGTACCTGTCATCGATCGCCAATATCCGTTAGCTCATGTTGGAGAAGCATTTAGCTATTTCGGTGAAGGGCAGCGCATCGGGAAAGTTATGATTCGTGTACGATGAAAAAAGCTGGTCTCAGTAGATATCTTACTTGAGATCAGCCTTTTCTGTTGGAATGCTACGTACGACGCATGTAAGCAATAACCGTAATCGGTGCAAAGATAGCCACAATGACGATAGCTCCGAAGAGTGAAATGGTTAGATCCCAGCCTACAGTACCTTGATTTGCGAGCTGACGAACGGCAGAGACGAGGTGTGAGATCGGATTGATTTTAACAAACCATTGAAGCCAGTTAGGCATCGTATCAACCGGTACGAACGCGTTTGACAGGAAGGTTAGAGGAAACAGGACTAGCATTGAGATCCCTTGAACACTGGATGCTGTGCGTGCAATGACGCCAAAGAAAGCGAAAATCCAGCTGATTGCCCATGAGCAGAAAATGACAAGCAAAGCAGCGATCGCAACATTGGCCAAGCCGCCTTCAGGTCGGTATCCCATGATGAATCCCATGGAGAACGTTAGTACCGTTGCAATGGTATACCGGATGGTATCGGCCAACAAGGCGCCAGCAAGCGGCGCTATACGTGCGATTGGCAGTGATTTGAATCGGTCGAAGACGCCTTTATCCATGTCCTCTCGCAGCTGAACGCCGGTCACGATGGAGGTCGTTATGACGGTCTGAACAAGAATACCTGGAATAATAACGGGTAAATAACTTACGACATCACCTGAGATGGCTCCACCGAAAATATAAGTAAACATCAGTGTGAATATGATTGGTTGAAGCGTAACATCGAACAATTGCTCTGGTGTACGTCGGATCTTCAGCAAACCCCGATAGGCCATAGTCAGGGAATTACGTAAGGACTGGCGGAAGCTTGTGTGGTTTTTTAGATGCCGTTCCGAAACGGGTTTAATCGATGTACTCATACTCTTGCCTCCTGTTTGTTACTTGTTGCAGTAGGTGTCTCTGCGTCGTTCTCTTGTACGCCATGACCTGTAATGGTTAAAAACACTTCATCCAACGTCGGCTTCTGTACACTCATCTCAGCTAAGTGAATGCCTGATTCACGCAGGGAGATAAGGAGATCCGTTACACGATCAGCATTTGCCATCGGAGCGGATATCTTACCAGAAACAACAGTTGAAACTACCTTGAGAACTTGCTCAACAGTTCTGCGAGCTTGTTCAATATCGGATGGATTTTGAACACTAAGCTGCAAGGATGAAGTACCGACAGAAGCTTTAAGTTCATCTACAGTTCCTTCGGCGACGACGCGCCCACGATCGATGACGGCGATTCGGTCAGCAAGTTGGTCTGCCTCTTCTAGGTATTGCGTTGTAAGCAATATCGTTGATCCGGTATCGACTAGTCGACGGATTGTATCCCACATCTGAGAACGTGTACGTGGATCTAACCCCGTCGTCGGTTCGTCTAAGAAGATGAGTGGAGGCTGCGCAATAAGACTCGCGGCGAGATCTAGACGACGTCTCATCCCACCAGAGAAATTCTTCAACGGACGCTTAGCAGCTTCGGTTAACCCGAATTCCTCGAGTAATTCCTCTGACTTTTGGCGTGCTTCTTTACGGCTTAGCCCGAGAAGTCGGGAGAAAATAATTAAGTTCTCCGTTGCACTTAACGATTCATCGACGGATGCGTATTGTCCGGTAACCCCGATCAATTGCCGAACGATCTGTGACTCTTTCACGACATCGTAGCCGAAGATTTTGGCTGAGCCCGCATCAGGTTTAAGAAGGGTTGCCAGCATATTGATTGTTGTCGTTTTCCCAGCACCATTCGGGCCTAGAACTCCATAAATCGTCCCTGCCTTCACATTCAAATTCACACCATCTACCGCGCGATTTTCTCCAAAAGTTTTGACAAGTCCTTGCGCTTCAACG
Organism: Paenibacillus plantarum; assembly: GCF_013141695.1. Lineage (GTDB taxonomy): Bacteria > Bacillota > Bacilli > Paenibacillales > NBRC-103111 > Paenibacillus_E > Paenibacillus_E plantarum. Next base: position 1,896 of record NZ_WHNY01000063.1, on the reverse strand, counting down.
GCCCAATCGCCTTGTTGCGCCAATCCTTTTCTTTGTAAAGAATCCAAAGTAATTCCTCCTAGATAACAATTGATGAGGTGATTGTAACTTACATATTTAAACTGAATGTAAACAAATGTATGTAACTAAGTTGTAACAGGAGAATTTATCTATAGTTATCCTTTCCTTCGAATTGGTAAATCCTAATGTGCTATGATGAATTCATGCAACACGCATGGTATAGGAGGATCTCAACATGTCATTAATCAATGTTACAAACTTAACGTTTGCCTATGATGGCAGCTACGATAACATATTTGAAGATGTTAATTTTCAAATTGATACCGATTGGAAATTAGGTTTTACAGGTAGAAATGGAAGAGGGAAGACAACTTTTCTTAACTTGTTGTTAGGTAAATACGAATACAGTGGACATATTTCTGCGAATGTCAGCTTTGAATATTTCCCATTTCAAGTTAACAACAGACAAGATCAAACGCTGGATATCATCAATACGATTGTGCCAGATTATCAACATTGGGAATTAATGCGCGAGCTCACCTTATTGAAGGTTTCGGAGGACGTGCTTTATCGACCCTTCGAGTCCTTGTCAAACGGTGAGCAAACGAAAGTATTGTTAGCTGCTTTATTTCTGAAGGAAAATAGCTTCTTGTTAATTGATGAACCCACCAATCATCTCGACATGAATGCAAGAAAGCTGGTCAGTGAGTATCTGAATACGAAGAGTGGCTATATCTTAGTGTCTCATGACAGATCATTTCTGGATCATTGTGTAGACCACATCCTATCCATTAATAAGACCAATATTGAAATTCAAAAGGGTAATTTCTCCGATTGGTGGGAAAATAAGCAAAGGCAAGATCATTATGAGCTCGCAGAGAATGAGAAACTGAGGAAGGATATCAAACGATTATCCGATGCGGCTAAACGAACGAGCAATTGGTCTCATGAAGTCGAGAAAACGAAGAATGGTACGAGAAATTCGGGTTCCAAGGTAGATAAGGGGTATATTGGTCACAAGTCTGCGAAAATGATGAAACGTTCTAAATCCATTGAGCAAAGACAAGAATCTGCCATCGACGAAAGGTCAAAGCTGCTCAAAAATATTGAAAGTGCGGAAGACCTCAAGATAACGCAGCTTGCCTATCACAAAAACCAACTTGCTGCACTAGAACATGTCTCGATACATTATGGCGAGAAAGTAGTATGCCAGGATGTCAGTTTTATGATCGAACAGGGTGAGCGGATTGCGCTATCAGGTAAAAATGGCTCTGGCAAATCAAGTATAATCAAGTTGCTATGTGGCGAGCATATCGACTATACAGGAACTTTTCGGAAGGGAAGCCAACTTCAAATATCCTATGTTTCCCAGGACACCTCGCATTTGTATGGTAATTTAAAGGACTACGCGAAGATCAATGGGATTGATGAGAGCCTGTTTAAGGCGATATTAAGGAAGCTGGATTTTGCTAGAGTTCAATTTGAAAAAGATATTTCTTCCTTTAGCGGCGGCCAAAAGAAGAAGGTGCTGATCGCCAAAAGCCTGAGCGAAAAAGTACATCTGCATATTTGGGATGAGCCGTTAAACTTTATTGATGTGATTTCGCGTATGCAGATCGAAGAGCTATTACTTGAACATGCACCAACGCTTCTATTTGTAGAGCATGACAGGAAATTCTGCGACAATGTAGCGACGAAGATTATTGAACTTTAAGGCAATTGAAGAAAAGCTAAGCTACGAAACGGAGCTTAGTTTTTTTGCTTTTACCGGAATCAGTCTGACATTTCCGAACTAAAACGAGGGTTCCTTGTATAAGAAGACCAATAGACCGATAATGCATAACTATTTAACCATTTTGCTGGTATGTGAGCTGCGTTGGTGGATTTAAGTGTGTA
>NZ_WHNY01000062.1 GCF_013141695.1 Paenibacillus plantarum | reverse complement strand
GAGTAAGAGTAAGAGTAAGAGTAGAGTAGAGTAGAGTAGAGTAGAGGTAATGTTGAAGTACGTCGGAGTCGGCCGTGGGAGCTTGTGGCGTAGAGAGTGCAGTTGAAGTAGCTGTTGCCGTAGCCGTAGCCGTAGCTGTTGTAGTTGCTGCTGCAGTTACAGTTACAGTTACAGTTGAAGTTGAAGTTGAAGTTGAAGTTGAAGTTGAAGTTGAAGTTGAAGTTGAAGTTGAAGTTGAAGTTGAAGTTGAAGTTGAAGTTTACTGTAGTTCTTGCTGTCGAAGTTGCATTTGAGGCTGCAGTTGCAGCCCAGCCAAACCACAATAAACCCGCTCGGTCCAAATGGACCAGCGGGTTTTATGATCTAGTGGGTTTTTGCTTGTGCTTCCACTTCCACGGGACGAAACTCCGTACCTTCGGACAGATAGCGTCCGACCTTGTCGATCCACTCCTGAACGTAGTGATCTGTGGCCCATTGCGCCATGACGAGCTGTTCACCAGGCTCCAGATCTAAGGTAAGCTGGGGAATGCTGCCAGGTGCTTGCCCATAGGAGTAGAATTTGAGTGTATCTCCCTCGAAGATGACAAGCATGTCGTCCAAGGGGGAGGTTAGCGCATCCGTAGCTTTCGGCCACGAGGATTTGATATTGGTCCAAGAACAACAGATCTCATCGTGATTAACGACTTTGTCCGGCAATGGGCGTGGGAAATCACGCAATACGTAAGAATCAGGTTTCGATAAACTGGCTTTCGGCGTTTCAGCAACTTTGCCGACCCACTGTCCTGCCTCACGCTGCACGGTCCAACTCTGTCCCGATACCTCGCTCATCGCATTGTCTGCCATGCTCGACATCCTCGCAAGATCCGTACTCGTACTTGTGCCAAAGACATCCATTAAGGACACATGGTTCTTGTCTACTGGCTTTTTGTAGAATTGCAAGGTACGTGCTTCTTTCAATTGCGGGAGCGTGCGCACCCAGATGCGATCCGCATGATAGGGCGCATTGCCATTCCAAGCGGCCTCCGACTCGGCAATGGAGAGGTACTGGTTGCCAGCAAACAACAGTGTTTCTACGTGATTAAATTCTTGATCCTCTGGCTCTGTGAAGCGTTCTGTCTTGACGGGCTGATCAGCCAAATGAGCAGATAAATAGTGAGACTCACCTTTGTTCGTTTGATGTGTGAGGGAGTCGATTTTCCAGAAATTTTGCTTATACGGCATCAAAATACCAGTGCCTTCGGAGGTTTTCTGTAATTGCCCGCGAACGGGCGCAATGAGCATCGTCCGATAGGTGCTGTAACGAAGTGGCGACAGCACGCGCCCCTGGCTACCACTTGGGGCAGACTCATGCTCTGTCCGTAATCCAATCAGCAAGGCTGTGTTGATGGGAGCAGGCGGGGGCGTGGAGACGGTGACTTCCGCCGGCATCATTTTCCCTTCAAGAGCAGCAGCCTCACTTTGTGTATGCATCGTATGCCATGGGAAAAGAAGTACAACAGCCATGACCGTACCTAAACCAGCAACGCAGAGAAGAGGCTTTACCTTGGACTTATTGCGCTCCTTCTTTTGAATCGTTTGCTCAATGTCCTGCTGAAGCTTGGAGGTGAACCCCTTCTGTACGAGGGGGGCATCTTCCAATTGCTTCTGGAAGTCATCCGGCTCAGGAGTGTTCAAGCGCTTCACGCTCCTTCAGACTAAGAACCTTAAGTCTGGCGTGGTGAAGTCTGGATTTAACGGTCCCTTCCGAAATATCCAGAATAGCTGCCATTTCCTTGGTTGTCATCTGATAATGTGCGTGAAGAATTAAAATTTCTCTATATTTTGCGGATAAAGACATGACCTTCTGCCAAATTTCACTTGCATATAAATTCTCAACCGCTTCGGTTTCAGCCGAGCTTGCGGTACCTCCCGATTGCACGAATCCAACCAGAGTCACCTTGCGCCAAAATGCTTTGCGCATATAATCATAAGCCGTATTGCGGGTTATCGTAAGCAACCAGGTTTTAACCGCAGCTTCACCACGGAAAGTCGTCAGATTGCGATATACTTTTAAGAAAGCATCCTGTGCAATATCGTCAGCTGCATCTTTATTACGACAAATACTGAAGGCATAATTCCACACATCATTCCCGTAGGTCTCCATTAAATTACGAAGGATCACCTTCTGATCTGTTGTTTCTGCAATGTACTTCAAATAATCAAATACATGGACACCCGTCGTTTCCAATTCTCTCACCTCTCCTATATAGACGCATCTATTCCCGAAAAGTTCACCATTGGAAATAAAAACATTACTTATATCTTTCGTAAGCCCCTGCTCCTTTGTGCCTCATCAGAGCGTATTCTTTATTGAAACGTTTCATGCCCAATAGCTAGCGCGTGATCGGCAGGAAATTGTACCTAGTAAAGAGAACAATAAGGGTAGAAACTGGAACGTATGCGTTCTTGCTTGACAACGAAGCGCTTTAGCACGCAATATGAAGGAAGGACTAGATCCTTCGGAGAGGAAGAGCAGCATGAATTTCGTTGAGCATATAGCAGATCATTTGCGATCCGGGCTAATAAGCAATTATCCGCAGCCGATTGCCCTGAACCTAGGTTTAGTGTACACCGTGAAGCTAGAAGACAAGAAGACGAATTTAATTTGGCTTCCTTATGAATATACAGGTTTAGCTTACATCGATATGGGCCTGCAGGTAAATGTTTACCCGTACTACCGGGGTACAATTATCGAGGAAATTGAGCTTTCCCGAGGGACGGATCTCTACAAGCCACAGACGGAAGAAGCGTTCACAAAGGCTCTCTATACAAAGGGGTACGAGCTGCACCAACTGCTGCAGGAAGAGCAGTACAGTCATTTACAGGGGAGTGCACCTGATTACCTAGCTAAAATGATGTACATTGTCGACTGGATGCGTTATTACAATTCTGCTAAAGCGGTAGCAGGGACGAAAAAGCAAGTATAATCATGTTCACGATAGCAGATCTTGCTTTCTACCTAGTAGAGGGCAGGGTCTTTTTGGTCTTATATATGGCTATAGACCCAGTTAAGGGGGCTTGTCCTGCCTCAATGAATGGGCTTTTTAGCATGTTCTCAAAGACTAGTAGAAGGCTTATCCTAGAGAATGGTAGAAGTTGGTGCCGAAAATTAGGATAGAAGCGGAGAAATTGGCGATGATACGATGGAATAAATGGGTGGCAATTGCGACGATCGGTTGCCTATTATCAATAGGTGGTCTGCAAGGTAGAAGTGAGGCAGCGGGGTTTAAGGATATTGGGGGACATTGGGCGGAGCAGACGATTGATCAAATGGTACAGCAAGGTTTACTGGATGGCTTTCCAGATGGAACCTTCCGACCGGATGAGACCGTTACTGCAGACCAATTTGTGAAAATTGTACTGCTAGCCTTCACAGATAAGTTCCCGAATGGGGAACGGAAGTGGAAGACAAGCTTTTTACAAACGCTAAGCGCAAGTAATCAAAATATTTTAGGGCAGGACTACCGTGATTTCACGTTTAAGCCGAACACGGTCGGTTACTGGGCGAAGCCATATTTGGATTTGGCAAGTGATCTTCATTTTATAAGCAAAGGACAATTCACTGATTATAAAGCTTCATTGAAGCGAGAAGATGTCGCGGAGATTTTGTACTATTTATTGAAGGAAACGGAATATTTGGAGGACGAGACGTATAGTCTTGCGGCAGCATCCCATTTCGGAGATTTACAGAGCGCAACGAGCAGGCAGCAGAAGTTTATCGGAGAGTCGATGACGAAGGGGATCATGGAAGGGTATCCGAATGGTTACTTCGGGGTAGGTAAATATGTGACACGTGCCGAAGCGTTGCAAATTATTACGCGTTTGCAGACGAAATCGAAGCGAATCAGCGTGAAAAATGATAACGAAGCTTTTATCAAAGTCGTACCAACCAAGGATGGCAGCTACAAGAAGCTCGTTTTCCCAGATGAGCGCATGCTGCAAGCCTACGAAGTGATGGAACAGGCGGGCAAGCTGCGCGGGACGAATTACGATTTGGAAGAGACGACGCTGCGTTTATTTCGGAATTCAGAAGCCAAATCGCAATCCCTAAGCGGAGCTACGGCAGAAGCGCGCAACAGCAATGAAGCTTCTCTCTGGTTGGATCCACAATTTAAGACCTATGGGGTCACCGTACGATTGGAGGACGGGGTGCTTGCTCGTAATACGGAAAGCATCCGCAAGTTTACGGATTTCCTATTCGGGTATGATGCAGACATTTTCAACCGCCAATTTACGGATGCCTGCGCACGTGCCGCAGCGAAAGGTGTTCTTGAAACAACGACAACGCAAATCGGTAACTATTCGGTGGAAACACGACTGGAGTCGGATGGGAAGACGATCGTTTTCTCTATTATCCATTCGTAAAAGGTAGTTGCAAGCTGTACATACAAGTTGTTTTATATGTCCATTAATAGCAAAACATCTAGCTAACATGTACGTACAAGTGTATAATGTAGGTATTATACGTACATTTTATCGGAAGGTGTTGAGCTCAGATGCTAGAGGAATTGAGACAGCAAGTTTTGGAAGCCAATTTGGATCTGCCCAAATATCGGCTAGTTACGTTTACATGGGGCAATGTCAGCGGAATCGATCGTGAGCAAGGGCTCGTCGTGATCAAGCCGAGCGGCGTACCTTATGAGGATTTGAAGGCAGAAGACCTCGTTGTCGTAGATCTGCAGGGTAACCTTGTGGAAGGCAAAATGAAGCCATCTTCGGATACGCCAACGCATTTGGCCTTGTATCGCGCTTTCCCATCGATTGGCGGCATCGTTCACACGCACTCGCCGTGGGCGACAAGCTGGGCGCAGGCAGGCCGCGCGATTCCGGCACTCGGTACGACACATGCCGATTACTTCTACGGCGAAGTGCCGTGCACGCGTCTGATGACTGAGGCTGAGATTCAAGGGGCTTACGAGTTGGAGACAGGCCACGTGATCATTGAAACGTTCCGTGAGTTGGATCCCACGATGGTTCCGAGCGTGTTAGTGAACTGTCATGCACCTTTTAGCTGGGGCAAGGACGCGCATAACGCGGTTCATAACGCCGTTGTATTGGAAGAGGTTGCGAAGATTGCATATCGTACGTACAACTTGAATCCTTCCATTCAGCCGATGGACCAAACCTTGTTGGATCGTCATTTTCTAAGAAAGCACGGCGCAAACGCCTATTACGGACAAAAATAAGATCTTATTGAGGGCAATCGGCTGAATAGCGGATTGTCCTCTTTTTTGTATACATACATAAGGAGAGGTGTTACTCGATGAAAGAGACTAACTCCAGCGCGCTAGCGGCAATTGTAGAAGAGATAGTCAGTTTTGTAGACTAATTCTGGGGTTTCAGCTTCGTTTCTGCAGAGATAGTCGGTTTTGTAGACTAACTCCAGCGCGCTAGCGGCAATTGTAGAGGAGTTAGCGATTCAGTATCTTTTGGCGGGGAGCTGTTCATTTGGTATGATGAAAGTAGACTAGGCAGAAGAGGATGATGACAGATGTTTGCAAAATCGAATTACAGCGGCACAAGAGAAGAACAATATACCTTGCTGATCGAGCAAGTCCACGCATTAATACAGGATGAACCGAATCGTATTGCGAATCTGGCGAATGCATCTGCACTACTGGGACAGTTCTTAGGGGACATCAACTGGGTAGGATTCTATTTGGTGGACGAGCAGCTTGAGCGGAAGGAGCTTGTGCTCGGACCTTTTCAGGGATTGCCGGCCTGTGTGCGAATCCCTTTCGGTAAAGGGGTGTGCGGTACAGCTGCTGAGCGCATGGAAACTGTGCTTGTTCCTGATGTCCACTCTTTTCCGGGACATATCGCTTGTGATGCGGCTTCGCAATCGGAGATCGTGATACCGATTGTGGTGGGAGCCGAACTTGTCGGGGTGCTGGATATCGACAGCCCGAGCCTCAATCGGTTCGATGACGTCGACCAGCGTTATCTGGAGAAGTTCGTGCAGAAGCTCGCCGCTGCGATGTAGCGTAGACGTCTAGCGAGCGCTCGCCGACATTTCGGCGAAGCAACGTCTCGAAAAGAACCGCCAGCTGCTCTACGCAACTGGCGGTTCTTTTCGGTCTCATTATGAAGGGTAAGCGTCGGTGCTGATAATAGCCGATAGAAGCTTGCGCATCGATCGCGTGCCGACTTTATCCATGATTTTCTCGATGTGTACTTTGACTGTTTTCTCACTGATAAAGCAATAATCTGCGATTTCTTTGTTGCTATAACCACGCAAAGCGATCAGGCTAATAATTTCGGCTTCACGTGTTGTAAGGACATGTCGAGATGCAAAATGTGTGATAACAGAAGGTAGTTTGGCAGGAAGTAGATTTCTTACAAGATTCTCTTGAACAGGGGGCATGCTTAAACGACCTCAATATCTCAATAAATGTCTAGTGTATCCTTTATTATAACAGAATTAGCTATCCAATATCTTGCGAGGGCGTGTCGAATTTCCAAATTTTCATGTAACTTCTGTCGAGTGAAGCTTACAGAACACGGATTCCACGGCCAATTCTAGCCGCCCAGATGGAAATAGTGGGAACCAACCAGCATCTCACTAATCCTTGCTTTGAATTACAAGCAATAAGCCTGAGGAAAGCTCAATGAGGCCTTCTGGCTCAAGGAGAATATTACTGATGCCAAGCGACATCCCAATTTCAAGCGTTGCTTGATGAAGGGGATATTGGAAGCCGTGCAGCGTGATCCCCGTGACCTCTAGGCTTAGTGGAAGCAGGGAAGTATGTGTGTACGGACCCTTCCTCACGCGAGTAGGCCGATCGATCACCATGATGAGATTATTGGCATCCATAATTGCACAGGGAATGCCATGTGCAATGCCTTTGCGAAGCAAATGCACATTAGCAAGGGAATGATCGAACCGCGTGCCTAACGCGCCGACGAGCAGAATTTGGCTTGGCTTTTGATCCAGCGCCCAGTTAAAAGCCATCTCCGTATCGGTCAGATCCTTATAAATCGGATCACAGTCTATGAACTCTTTGCTAGAAGCTCGAATAAGGGCAAGCTCCTCGGTTGTAACGGAGTCGAAATCTCCCATCGAAATATGAGGAAGGTGGCCGTTTTGAATGAGGAATAGGGCCCCACGATCGGATCCAACCAGAATATCATCCGCGCGAATCTCCTCTAGCGCCCAATCGCCAAGTGTACCGCCTGTAATTATCATAATGCGTGTCATATAGGAATCCCCCGGGGAAAATTAACCAATGTATTCTCCCTAGTATAGCACAGAAGAGAGAAAAACCGAGAAGCCGTAGAGGCCGCTCGGTTTCTTTGTGCAGGATGCCTGCTTAGTAAAGCTTAGGTTCTTGCATCTACACGCTTACGCATAGGGTTAAGTTCCGACTGATCGTGATCAATCTCCGCCTCATCAGCAAAGCCTTGCAGCTCATACGTACTACGGCCTAGAACAAGATCGGCGGGGAACTCATCACCTCGTTTAAGAGTGACCTCTTGCCCAGCCTCATTGGCATAAATACCATCGGTTTCGACCGTATCGCCAGTCATGGGATCCATTGATTTGTTTTTCGACATCCAACATGCCTCCTTTCCTGTTGCTTATCCTTACCATTTCCAAGGTGGCAGGAAATTATGAGGAGAATCATGTAGAATGAGAAGGTCATCATAGCTTGTACGCAGAGAGGAATGAAAGACATGGCTTTATGGGGGACGATCGTGAACGCAGTTGCCATTATTATCGGTGGATTATTAGGCATCCTGCTGCCCCGCATCTCAGAAAGTATAAAAAACACAGTTCTGCAGGGCCTAGGGCTCGCAATCACTGTGTTAGGTATTACAATGGCACTCAAATCAGATCAAATTGTGCTCGTTATCATGAGTATTGTGATTGGCGGTATTCTTGGAGAGCTCATGCGAATAGAAGCGAATCTGACCAAACTTGGCGATTGGCTGCAGACCAAGATAAGCAAGCAACCGGCCTCTCATCCAGCAGCCCCAACTAGCATATCGGAAGGCTTCGTTACTTGTACGCTTGTCTATTGCATCGGTGCTATGGCGATACTAGGCCCCTTGGATGGCGGGCTGCGGCATAATCATGATATTTTATACACGAAGTCGTTGCTGGATGGGTTCTTATCCATCATCTTCGCATCGACATTGGGGATTGGCGTTGTCTTCTCTGCGGCATCCGTGTTCGTGATGCAAGGAACGATTGCGTTGTTGGCAACCGTGATCGCCATGGCGTTCAGCCAAGCCTCTCTGGATGCCATGATTGTACAAATTACCGCGGTAGGCGGCGTGTTGGTGATAGGTGTAGGAATGAATATTTTGCAAATAAGAAAGATCAACGTGGCCAATATGCTGCCATCACTTGTCATTGCCGCGGCAGCGGTGCCTCTCCAGCAGTTCATAACGGAGTGGCTGCATCGCTAGTGTTTAAATAGCGGAGCCGTTAAATTTGTACCCTACGCCTCGTACAGTAATGATGTAGCGGGGCTCGGCGGGATTAAGCTCAATTTTTTTACGTAAATTGCTAATATGTACAATGAGTGTGCGTGGATCGCCCATGCTGTCCAAGCTCCAAATGAGTTCAAAGAGGTGTTCGATTCTATAAACACGGTTAGGTGTCTTGGCCATTAGGGAGAGCAAGTCGAATTCTTTGGCTGAAAGGGAGATCGTTTGTCCATTGGCACGTACGATATGGCTCACGAGATCAATTTCTAAACCTGGGAATTTAACCAATTGGGGATCATCCTGATGCTGCTCACGAATGGAGTTGCGGCGAAGAAGTGCTTTGACCCGGGCTACAAGCTGACTTGGGCTGAATGGCTTCGTCATATAATCATCGCCACCCATGCTAAGACCAAGAATGATGTCAATATCCTCACTTTTACATGAAATAAATAGGATTGGCGTATTACTCGTTTTGCGGAGCTGACGACACACCTCTATACCATCAAGTCCTGGCAGCAAAATATCCAGAATAATGAGATCTGGCCTATGTTCTTTAACAATGCCAAACACATCATGTCCGTTATTAGCACTGATTACTTTGTAGCCTTCACGCGCCAAGTAGAGTTGAATTAACTGGACAATTTCTTGCTCGTCATCAACGACTAAAATGGTTTCTCCTGCCATGTTCGAAATCCCCCTCGGTGATGAAACAACTCCTAAAGTAAGAAGGGTGTTTCCCTCTCTCAAATATTACATATATTACCTACATTATAGAACGATTCTCCCGGAAATTTCTATCCATTTATTGACAATAAGCAGGTTCTCATATGCCAAACAGATACATTTAGGTATAAAGTAGGGTTAGGTTATTCAAAATGGGAAGTGAATTGACAGCAATCGCTAATTTTCGACTTTCTTATTGATGAAATTTTAGAAAGTCTTAATTTGATTTTTATGTATTCGTGTTAAGCTACCAAAGTCTCTATGGATGGCATAAGAGAGGGCGGCAGAGGTTATGAGCAATGAAATAGGTTCGGATTTTATCGATCATTCAAAAGTACCCAAAGCGATACTCGCACGTCAAATCATCGAGCAGGCATGGGATTTGTATTGTCAGTTGGATGCGCATGGCAATTTGATTTATGCTTCTAGCCGATTTCACGAAATAATGGGATCTGTGCCTGTTCATATTGAGCAATTTATCGAGGCGGTTGATGTGGAGTTTCGTCTAGATGTTTATAAATTGTTTGTGCATACCTTGCAAACGAAGACTAGCAGCAAACTTGAGTTTCGTGTGAGAGGGGCGAGTGAGGCTTACCTATGGTTGGAGTGTACAGCGATCCCTTTGTGTGATGAAAAGGGTGAGTTGATTGAGATTGCATTTGCACTTCAAGATCGTACACAGCACAAAAATCAAGAGAGTCACCTTATTGCGATGGCTTTCCATGACCCGCTGACAGGTTTGCCGAATCGTCGATTGTTTAAGGAACATGTGCATCAACTTCTGAAACTGGCTAAACGAACGGATCGTATGTTTGCACTCCTTTATGTAGATATCGATGATTTTAAAATCATTAATGATACGATGGGACATGATGTTGGAGATGCATTTCTGCAGGAATTCGTCGAACGGGTACAGAGATGCCTACGAGAATGTGATATGTTTGCCCGAATGGGGGGAGATGAGTTCACGATTCTCTTACCGGCTGTGGACTGCCAGGAGCATGTAGAAGGAATTGCTAGACGTATTCTAGCGAGTGTCGAGCAAACATGGGAAGTACAGGGGCACGCTTTCCGATCAACGGTTAGTATGGGCATTACAATGTATCGTTCCGATCATACGGATGTCACCCAAATGATGAAGGAAGTCGATATCGCCTTATATCAAGTGAAGGGCAAGGGTCGAAATCACTATCGATTTTATAGTCATGGGTAATCTGCTATGACGATGGATACACGCTGGGAAAAGAGCGCTCACACGTATTTGGAAACCGTTATGGAGGGGTGTAATCACGCTGCTGTAACGGTTTTTTGGCGTATCTCCCTTATGTTCCCGGTGTTTTGAAATAAGTTATTCCGGGAACTAAGAGTTTGATTCGGTGATGATGGAGTTGGATGAGAAGTTCTCTCTATTCTTTCTCAAGCAAGAAATTACGCATTGCTACGTAATTGAAATTGACAGCCATGTCTGAGGGATTGCCCTTTGTACTCATCCAGTGTGCCAAAGCGGTAAGCTGCCATTCGATTTTATCTCTTGTCCCCAGGATCCAATCGTCGACGTAGCCTGATAGAAGATGCTGCGGAAGGTTTTCCCATATCTGAAGAATACTAGCGGTCTTCACTTCCTCATTCTGTTCGGCCATCGCTTCTTTAAGGTTATGCATCAAATCGAGCAAATCGCAACGTATATTCCCTTGTAGGGTTACATGCTCGCGGTCGATCCGCAGAAACTCATTCCCTTCTGAATGCTGTTCAAGTAATGATTTCAAATGATTCAAGCAGACCCGTAAATAATTTTGTGCTTTCTTCAGTTCGTAATTAGGCCATAAATCATCGTACATTTGTTGCCGCGTTGCATTGGGGAAGAGCAACAAATACAGCAACAGTTGCTTGGCGAACCGTTTGTTCCAGCCGGTAGGAAGCTCAACACCATTCACACAAATCCGGAATGAATGCAGGAATTGAATGTCCAATTCTTGCCCGTTATGTAAGAGATGTTGTCCCGATTGAATGACTTTATGCAAGGAAATCGTGGTATCTGGCAATGAGTTTTCTGTATCGATCGCGATTGAAGACAAGGTGTCGATATGTTTACAAACCCAATAAGCTGTCCACTTGGGCTGATCTAAGAAAACCAGGTTCGCGGAGCCAGGGATAACTTGGAAGCGTCCTTGCGGAATATAACTGGCACTTATAGCAGAAAGCACAGGCGTATAAACGGGGTCCTGCTCTCCTCCCAAAAGAATGGTTGGCGTATTCAAACTCTTTAAATCAGCAATCGTATCGTTGTCACGGAATAGCTGTAAGAGTTTGAGGTAGTTCCCTGTATGGACACTTTGATAGGCTTGAGAGACGCGTGAGCGTATTGGATCAGATTCATGCTGAACCGTCAATGAAGGCAGGATATGTGTAATAAAACTGGTGCGATCGCTGCTTAGCATAAGCTTTATTCGATCTTCAATCCCTTGTTTTAAATATTCAGATGGAATAAATCCCGGCAAGGAGAGTAAGCTTAGCGTTTGAATACGTAAGGGGACTCGCAAAGCTGCTTTAACAGCGAGATTGGCACCAAGGCCATGGCCGATGAGATGAACGGTGTCTAATCGGTTTTTATCCAAAAAAGCGACAAATTGGTCGCATATATCAAGCCAAGTGATAGGGAGTGGATGTACTTGCCCATCTCCGTGGCCCGGCAAGTCATAGGTAATTACGTAATATTTATCATACAAATAGGGCGTCAAACTCTCCCATAATGCGCTATTCAGCCCTAATCCATGAATAAGTACGACAGTTTGTTTGGGTCTCTCGAGCTTACTAGAAGGAGGCTCGGAATCGAAAATATCATTAATAAGGCGCATGACCTACTCCTTAATGTGTCTAAAGTGCTAGCGTGTAATGCTATTGTAATTCCTTATTTAGTAAGATGGAAGTCGAAATACTAGAAAATTTGTGAAATTATGTACAAGGAGGAAGAGTGGGGAATGAGTAAAAAGACGTCATTACGTTGGTTACAGCTTGCGCTTGCCGTTATATTATTATTTGGCAGCAGTTTACCAGCGTTCGCGGAGGTTCAGGAAGTCAATGGTGTGATTGCTCAGGTCGAAAATGAAACGGGGGCACCTATGCAAGATGGAGAGGTGTATCTCTATGGATACATGCACTATTCTTCAAATGGGGAACAGCAGTATTATACGAACCAGTCATTCAAGACCAAGGTTCGTAACGGGGAGTTCTTCATTCCCAATACGTTTATTTTACATGGTAAGCAGTATGAACTTCAAGTAAGAGGAACATCTTCCGCTGGTGAAAGCATTGTTTACCACTATAGCTTTATAGGTGGAGATATAAGCAGCCTCACTTTCGCCAAAGACCAATTAAAGAAACTAACATTTACACATAGTAAGATGGCAACAGGTAATTTGATACTGATGCCTACAGATATTTATGGCAAGACAGATAGGGGATCCTATCCTATGTATACCAGTCCATTCAATGAGGAAGGTAAAGCGACAGCATGGGTAGCTTCCAACGCAGCATTTAAAGCATATGCATCTCTTGTGACACAAGGTTATGCAGAAACGTATATGTTAGAGACAAGCATTCCTGCCGATAGGCAAAGCGGGCAATCCTTCTCTTTCGGCGGTGAGACGGTCAAGGTTACACCACCGACAGGTTATGATTACTCAGGGGTATCGCTTGGCTTGCAAAACGTGGGATCAGAATTTCAGGCTCCAATAGGTTATGTTAGTAAAGGCATGTTAGGCAGCGTAAATTTCAGTGTAGTAAAAGATAATACGCGATATAGTTTTTCAAGAGGTAATATGTCTTTTACAGAAGACATGGCTCTTCAACTGGATAACGCATTTCGAGGGACAGTACCCTATTCATACAGCAACGGAAATGGCGGATACGCTGCATCAACTTATTACTTAGACAGATATAATAATCAATTGCAATACGTAGATACCTTATCAGCGGGCGCTTTCAGCACGTCTATGCAAGAGAAGGGACTCTGGAATGAAACGTTAGGTACGAATGGAACACCGGTCCGGTCTTCGCTCAACAGCACCGGGACTGGTATCGATCCAACTGGTAGCGTACAAGCGCTTAATTGGGATGACCCCGTATTGGAGTATCAGCTTAGCCAGAATGGCACAATCCTGAGAACCATTTCAGGGATGAGACAAATCTCGCAACCTATTCAAATCAATAATATTTCTCAAGGCACTTATCGTCTTAAATTGAATAGGCAGTTGTTTCCTACCAGTGTCGTGTCTTTATCCTTGGATCAGTCCATTCAGATGGGACAAAACAACAGCGCGAAGTCGATTGGTGTTCAACTACCTTCCGGTTATTCAACCAGTAATCTAACTAGAGCAGCAATTTTTGAACTCGACGGCAGTCGTGTGACAGCTAGTAACACGATGTCTGGCGGCAGTCTTGAATTTTATCAAGAGATTAATCCTGAGCGGCAATATCGAATAGTGGCCGCATATCTACTTTCGAGTACGACGGGGAGTCCAACTGCCAGTTATCTGGTAGACCAAACTTTCACAGGTGGGCAAATGAAGAATTTACAATCGCTGCCGCTTCAAAGTGGACTTGTTCGGACGGTATTCTCTCTGGACGGAACATCGATTACACGAATGGCAAATGTGGTTTTATCTTTACCACTACCAGCTTTGAATGACCAGTTAGCGTTCTCAGCTCCAGGTGTATTATTAAGTACGCCAATTACGTTGGAGGCATCACTTGTTGGTACAGATGGCTCAACGAATGCGTATCATTACAATAAGTCAGTTACCATTCCGGCACAAGTGGAGAATGTCGTAAGTTTCGCAGAGTTGGCAAGCAGCCTGATTCCAGTGGAATTGAAGAATGGTCAAACCAACGTTCCTTTTGAAATGGTCAGTGTGCTTAAATCCAACTATTCCTCCTCGTCTAGCGTACCATCCAGCAGTATAACTGAAGAGAATGCGTTAACGAAATTGTATACGACGCCAGGCGAGTATCGCTTCCAGTTTTCTCAGATTAAGAAAGCGGACTATGAAACACCGTGGCGCTACATATGGAGTTCGGAACGAAGAGGCTACTCACAAGCTACTAGCTTGAGCTTTACTGATGACATTCAAGGAGTGTTCGGCCCAATCCAGGCATATGATTATACGAATCCTGATCGGACGTTACTTTACACTTCGGCCATCATCAAATCTGGTGACTTGAATCTGAATCAAGTGTTCGTCAAGCAAGGCAAGGATTATCAAACGTTTAGCACCGCAATTATAGGGAAAGGCCCTTATGAAGACGGAGGGTATGGCTTCTATAATTCAGTCCCTGGGACGCTTACAGTCAAAGATCAGAGCGGCAATGTTGTAATAAAATCAGATTCTTCTTATTCGGATTCGGTTTATGCAGAGGTTCCTGACAAAAACGGCAATTATCTGCTAACCTACCAATTACCAATTGGACCTGGACAAGAAATTGCAATTTCTCAGTCTTATCCTCCAGGCGATCCGAACGCTCCTCCTGGCAAGCCGGATCCGAAAGCAACCTTCGCTGGCCAAGGGCTTAAGCTGACTTGGGATGCTGTTTCCGGAGCGTCGTATTACGACATCTATGCGGCAGAGCAAGGTCAAACTTTGGTCAAAATCAAAGGAAATGTTACGGGAGCATCGTTCACTTACGCAGAGGCCCAACCTGGCAAGATCTACGATCTCAAGGTTGTTGCGGTAAATAGCAAGGGCATCAGCACGGAGTCCAACGTTATTCACTTCGTTGTTCCAGCATTTGCTGTGTCACAGCTAGATGTGAAGTCATCCACAGTTCAAAGTTCTGCAGGACTTCTCAAGATCGGCAGCCTATTGCCCATTGAACTGACAGGATCTATCGGAGAGGGAATTAGCGCGAAAGCGGTGGTTTCTTTCAAGAAAGGTACGGGTACAGAGGTGTTCACGGAGGAGGTCGTTCTCACACCTAGCCAAGGCAAGTACCTAGGTACATTCGAGATCAAAGAAGGTGTGACCGAGATTGTTTCGGTTAAAGCTTATTTGACGAGAGAGGGAACGAACTCGGACGAGAAAAAAGTAGAGTTGAACAAGAAAGTCGGCGCAACGCTGGCAGGTACTATTAAGCAGCGCGACGCAGCCGTCACAGATAAACCGGATATAGAATTTATCATTGATGGCCAATACGTAAAAGTAAATACGGATGCCAACGGTAACTTTACGGCAGCAGGTTTGCCGGGTGGTGCAGTTAAAATAAATGTAATAAGTGGTACAGAGCGCTACACGGATGTGATTCAGGGAATTACAACAGAGCTTGGTGTCAAACAGACGGGTGTGATTGTTCGATTGCCAGTGGTGCAGAACGTAAAGATTCGTTTACTCGAACAAGGAACGCAGGTGCCTGTAGCAAAACAGCTGCGCGTTTCAATTACAGGTTCTGTCAACAAAGAAGGGTATATCGGACAGGACGGTTACTTCGTGAGCTACTCTGGTGAAACGGAGCTTAAGCGATTAAAGCCAGGAAGCTACACGATATCCGTTATTGGCGATAGTTTATATGAAGAAGTGAAAACTACCTTTAACATAGACGAATCTACCAATTACGTAATGAATCCGGTAACGATCTCAGTTGCCAAAAAAATCAAAGAAATGGCCAATGTGACGTTAAAGCTCTTCATGCCAGAAGGGGCTGAAACGAGTCAGTTGGAATCTTATTATCTGTACAGTTCCACTGCTGCTCAGTCATTCGGTTGGGAGTCAGGTTATCTCTATGGCTACAATCAAGCTATGACCGTATCGGAACGTGTCTACGTGCCGAATCCATTGCTTGTGCAGGGAGGCGCAGATCCAACGGTTACTCAAAAAGTATACGGATATTATGGTACGTTATCACTTCCGGGGATTACGGCCGCAAATGACTATACACTTAACGTTTCCGTACCTGGTTTTCAACCAGTGAACAAGTCCCAAGTAACCGTTGTTACAGGAACTTCGACGATTGAGGTTGCGCTTCAGCCTTCGGTTGTGTATACCGGTCGGATCGTAGATGAAGCTGGCCATCCGATAGTGGGTGCTGACGTATCCGCGTATGCAGGATCCTCTTATGCGTATGCGCGTACGGATGCGGACGGAAACTACAGACTTGATCGACTAGGTGAAGCTAGTCAAATTCAGATCTCGGTGCATGCTGTTGGATTTACGGATAATATGGGGGTTCAACAGGTAACTGATCATCAAATTCCAGTGATTACACTTGAAAATGATCAATTTATACACGGCAAAGTTGTTGATAAAAATAATCAACCACTGAAATATGTAAGTGTATTTGCAAGCAACAGTAAGAACAGCGGATGGGCAAGAACTGACGCTGATGGATATTTTAAAATCCGTGGATTGTCTGCAGGAACTTACAATTTCACTGCGTCATTGTACGGTTACCCGAGCTATGAGAATAATCTCGCAACTAGCACAGATCAACGAACCATCGTTCTACAGTCACAAGGTGGACACTTCTTCGGAGAAGGGAATAGTTTTGCTCCGTCTGTGGCTACAGTTATTTTAGGGAAAGAATTTAGCTACAGTTTGAAATATAAAAATAATAGTACAACTCCAGCGGGCAGCACGATATGGCATATTGAACTGCCGTCCAATGTGAAGTTGGTTAATGGTTCTGTTGAATTGAATGGTAAAATAGTAAATGTAACGGCTACGAACGGTGTACTTCAAGTTCCAGCCGGAGATGTAATTGCGGGGGGAAGCGGTGAAATCAGCTTTAAGGCTCTCGTAGACCAAGCCGATGAAGCTTCGATTCGTACCTCTGTTTACCCAGTCATTAACGGAAATAAAGAAGAACCAACACAGATCGCTACTTCGAACGTATTGTACGTGACTTTGAATGCACCTGCAGTAACCGGGGATAAAAAGATCAAAGTATACGGGTCGACAAAACCAGGTTCTACGGTGGAAATTTTTGCTGGTTCCATGAGTCTGGGACGTGTGACAGCAGAAGGCCGCTGGTGGTATGCGGATGTTGTATTGCCAGTAGCCGATGGTGCGGATGAAGCTGAGCTTCGACTGACTGCGCAAGTTGTAGAAAATAATCAAAGCCAATCTTCAGAAGCTGTGAATGTGAAGTATAAGTCCGGTGTACCGGGGATTGATGAAGCTAGAATTACAGCGGGTTGGAACGTAGATGTGAAGTTGAATCCAAAAGTTTCGGTAGCTACTTTTGCAGTTACGGAGAAAACACCGATTTCAACCAAAGTTGTATTTAAAAAGGCTGTCGAACAGGCTTCCATTTCCTTTATCGGAAGCACATATCCATTGACCAAAGCTAGTGACGGGAAAACCTTTACAGGTGAAGTACCTTATGGATGGAGCTCATACGGAGAGCAAATGCTTACGCTCACTTATGTTAATGATGGGCAGAGTGTTACTGTGCCTCTAATGGAAGTTATCGTTCTCATCGATCCATCGGGTTATGTGTTTGAAGGTAGTATGGATAACCGCGTGTCTGGTGTGACAGCTGTCGTACAACAGCAAAATAACACGCAATGGAGCAGCTGGGATGCAGACAATTATGGTCAAATCAACCCGCAAACCACGGATGTGGAAGGTCGCTACGGTTGGGATGTCATGCAAGGCAACTGGCGTGTATTATTTAGCAAAGAAGGCTTTGAAGACTACACTTCCCGTACTGTAGTTGTGCCTCCTGCGGAAACACAGTTGAATGTACCGCTAGTTCGTACAACAACGCCAGAGATCACGTCTATCACACCGGCGAACAATGCGCAGGATGTCAATGTAAGCTCGAATGTGGATATTGTCTTTGATCGCCCAATGGATGAAACGAGTTTGAATGCGGATGTTATTCAGCTTGTGAAGGTTGAGGGAGTGCAAGAGACAGCGATTGATGTTACATTTGAGTACCAGCACATGAAGGGCTACAAAGAAGATTTATCATTGCGAGATGCTCAGCTGCTTGATGGCAACAACATGAGTGGTTGGTTTATTGAAGATGATTCTAAGAAATTAAGCAAGAAGCTGACACTGAAACCGAAAACGGCTCTTGCGTCAGGTTCGACATACAAAGTTATCATTAAAGGCAACTTGATTGACTATAGCGGCAGTAACGTACTCGTGGCTGACACAAGCTTGACGTTTAAGACAGCAACTTCGAAAACGCCGATTATATCTGGCGGTGGTGGTGGCGGTAATTCTGTTGCTTCGAATGAAGTGGAACTAGATTTCGTTATGTTAACCAAATCCGTGGCTAACAATGAAGTGGTTGTAACGCTGGCTGACAAACAAGATACCCTTCTCGTCAAAGGGAATGTATGGAACGCCATTCAATCGAAAGGTTACATCGTGAAACTGCAGCATAAAGATGCTGAGGTTACGATCCCAGCCAAAGCTTTTGCCTTAAAAGATGACGAGACATTAGAAGTAGTATTGCAACCGAGCAATGCGATTTATCCTGCCGGTTATACAGCTTCAAGCCAAACGCTTCAAGTGAGCTTGGGCAAGAAGACTAACGGCAAGAAAGAAGAGCTTACAACTGTTGAGCCATTAATCTTGAGGCTTTCAGCAACGCCTTCGAATGAACCTGCGTTACTAGGCGCATACGAATTCGTTAACGGTACGCCACATTACCTGGGTAGAGAAATCAATGTATCCTTCTCTGCATCAGGAACATTCGGATTGGCTACATTCGAACGCAAATTTACAGATGTAGCTAGTCACTGGGCAATTCAAGATATTCGATATTTAGTGTCTCATCACATCGTAGATGGCATTACAGATACGGAGTTTGATCCTGCAGGTACAACAACACGTGGGCAAATTGCCAAATTGTTTGCACAAATGCTGCAATTAAAGAATTCAGATACAGCGTCTTCCTTCACAGATGTTCCAGCAAATGCATGGTATGCGGATGCCGTAGCTGCTGTAGAGAAAGCAGGTATCTTCCAAGGAGCAGATGGACAATTCCGTCCTGATGCGGCAATCAGCCGACAAGAGCTCGCTGTTGTGATTTCGCGTTTAGTGAAGCAGGCCGATCAGGTGGTTAACAAAACATTTGCGGATCAATCGCAGATTGCGGATTGGGCAAAAGCAGGTGTGAACGCAGCTGTGAAGCTAGGTATTATCCAAGGGGATGATGCTGGCAAATTCCTGCCGCAAGCTAACGCAACCCGCGCAGAGGCAGCGGCTATGATTCATCGTTTAATCCAAGCTTTAGACAAAGAGTAGATATGAACTAGCGATGAATATTCGTTAGAGAGCCAAGTATGTTGACCGTTACGGCAGGGTGTAATCACGCTGCCGTAACGGTTTTTTGGCGTATCCCCAATATTTACTCGTAGCGATTTTGGTAGGTTTCTAGGATGATAGAAGGAATCAAAACGAATCGAATAGGGGATGAGACAAGATGAAATCCAAACGTGGATGGCGAAGGCTTGTTGTGGCCCTAGTCGTCGTCGGTGCGATGTGCCAGGTTACTTTCGTGAACAAGAATGAGGTTTTAGCAGGGGCTACGGTAGCTCAGGGGAAGTTCAATATGTCGTACTTATTCAGCGGAGCTCCTAGTACCTATACGTCACAAGTCAATAAGAGCGGGGATACCTTAGACGTGGTATCGCCGAGTTATTATCATATAAATGAAGATGGTACTATAGAAGTCACCGATCTGCAGGCGTCCTTCATAACGGAGATGCACAGGCAAGGGAAGAGAGTTGTTCCTTTTCTAAGTAATGATTTTGACAAAACGATTGGTGAAAAAGCGATTGATGAACGCGAAACTCTAGTGAAAGAACTTGTCGCAAGTATCAAAGCTAATCAGCTAGACGGCATCCAGTTAGATATTGAAAATGTAGGCGCGGAATACCGTGATAAGTACACTGATTTCGTTAAAATGTTGCGAGCGGAGCTGCCGAGTACGATGGAGGTTTCGGTTGCTGTCGCCGCAAATCCAACAGGTTCTATGACAAACTGGATTGGTCTGTATGACTATAAAGCATTGGCAGCGGTCAGCGATTATCTGATGGTTATGACCTATGATGAGAGCTATCCTGGTGATCCGACACCGGGACCTGTTGCTAGCTTACCCTTTGTCGAGAAATCCATTCAGTATGCGTTGTCCCAAGCTCCAGCGAATAAAATCGTATTGGGCATGCCGTTATATGGCCGGTATTGGAACCAAGATCCCGCATCGAATGGGGCAGGGATAGCTGCTAGGAGTGTTCAAAAATTGGTAGATCAATATCATGGGACAGTCCGTTATGATGCAGCGAGCCAGTCACCTGTTGCTACCTTCACGATTCAAGCAACGGATGCGAAAGCAACCGTGAACGGCACAGAATTAGCAGCCGGTACTTACACGGTTTGGTTCGATAACGAGCAATCTATGAAAGCTAAGCTGAAGCTAGTAGGGAAATATCAGCTAAAAGGAACAGGCAGCTGGAGCTTAAATCAAGAGGCTGACGATACTTGGAGCTACTATCAGTTGTGGGCGGATGGTTTTTACTTCACAGATGTGCAAAAGCACTGGGCACAGGCTGACGTCCTGAACGCCGCGAATCGCGGCTGGATGCTCGGCACAGCCGCAGACACATTCGCGCCCGACGCGGCGCTTACAAGGGCAGAAGCCGCGACGATTATCGTGCGCGTGCTTGGGTTAGAGAGCGCGGCGGCCGCCAGCGCCGCGTTCAAGGATGTGCCTGCGACCCACTGGGCGTCGCAGTCGATCGGGATCGCGCAGCAGAACGGGCTGATGCAAGGCATCAGCAACGATCGCTTCGCGCCCGATCAGAGCATGACGCGGGAGCAGATGAGTGTGCTGCTCTCCCGCGCCTTAAAGCTGGCCACGCCTGCTAGTGGCGTGGCGAAGACGTTCACGGACGTGCCAGCGAGTAGCTGGTCGGCAGAGGCCATTGCTGCGATGAGCAGCAGGGGCCTTGTCGACGGCTTCGAGGGCGGCACGTTCCGCCCGCTCGCGTCCTTGACGCGAGCGCAGATGGCTGCGCTGCTGAGCCGCGCGCAGCCGCTGCTCACGCAGTAGGCAGAAGAGGGTCCCAAGCCATGTGAGTGGCGTGGGACCCTTTTTGTGCGATATTTAGCCTACCACTTAGCGCTATTCCTGACCCTTAGGTTGGTTTAGACTGCTGCTGCTGAGTTACGAACACCAAACGTGGCGGTTTGTTCTCAGCCGTTTCTGTCGGCTTCGGAGGGATATCGCCAATCGCATCATCTGTCCCTGTATACACGAACGTCTTTTGTCCCTTGGGACCTGGCTTATTCGTCACGAATTGACGAATATTCTTGATGCGGGTTTCGGCGGCCGTGACACGATTGCTGCCAATTTGAAAAAGCGATGAAGCCGCGACTCCGAGAATACGTATGTTACGAACCGTTATATAGCTCCCTAAGTTATCCACACACATTGTGAAAGGTTCGGGAGGCTGAGGGATAGGGAAAGGCCGTTGGAAGAAAGGGTAAGCTGCGAAGCTGCCCTCATTCCCATAATAAATAGGTACTTCACGCTGTACAGCAAAAACGCGGTTCTGCAGAGCGGTATAAACATTATCCCCCGCATGCATCGTGCTTGATGAACCTATGCTATTGACATAAATGTTGCCAACAATTGATAGTCGAGCCATCGATTAACCCTCCGAAGCAAGTGGAACGAAAGGGGCTATAATGACCGATTCCGGTGGCGTGTCAAACATCGAGGACAAGGAGATGACCTCAGTATCCCCAATCAGGAAAACGGACGAACTGGATACCCCGACGATACGGACATCGCCAACACAGATTTGTTTATTTTCTACATGTAAATTAAACATCTTCAGCCCTTCTCTCCCTTAAGATAAGTGATCTAAGTGCAAGTAATTATTTCGGCAGACTGGATATGTAAGTCTCAATCGCGGTAAGGATGTCTTGCTTCGTTTTGTCCATAATGTTATTGGTTACAGCCTCCAAAGGTTCTTTGAACCCAACGCCGCGGTATTGATTCACATAATGCTGGATACGCGTATCCAGTTGCTTGCGAATATCTTCGATGATCAAATCTTTGTAATCCTCATCGAGTGGATGCTGATATTTATGTTCAAGGTTGTTAATATCGCCCTGCACGCCAAACTGCAAATACTGTTCAATGCCGCTAGCAACATCCGCTTGAATGTTTTTTCCTTGCTTTGCAGCTTCTCCACGGACTGCATCTTGACCCGCGCCGATCCCGCCACTTGGTCCTGTCCCCTGATATTGTCCACCCTGATAAAAAGGATTCATATCCATGGGAGCCATGCCGCCACCGTTATTTTCTTTGTTCAAGGAATTACCGTTCACACTGAGATCCTCAATTTGATCTATGGCGCTGGGACTGATTCCGATCGTGAGTGTCCCGTCTAGCTTTTCAACCTTAAGCTGATCAAAATTATATTCTATTTTATCAATGTGAATGCGCTTCTCGTCCTTCATGGCTTTCAGATCCGCCTGCAGCGTGTTTACGGTTTGTTCTAACTTATCGATGCGCTGTTTCTGCATGTCGAGACAGGCGGTGATCTGCTGGGCCCATTGCTGCCACGTGATCGCATTATTCATTCGAACGTGCACCTCCTTCCGGATGACTCCGATAGTCAAAGGACTGCCTGGCTAATCTTGAAGCGCCATGTATAAGGTTTGGATAGCGTTATCTCGGTGCCGGCAAAGGAACAAGGGCTACAGGATTAACCTCACTTGTTCCAAGCTCTGGAGCAGGCTCTACGAAACCGCCTGTATTGTACAGATTAGACAAGGAACGAATCGATCCCGCTGTGCCAATTTGGAGGACGGATGAGTTGGCGACAGAGTTTACTTTTAGCTGCTGAATCATAATGGTTTGATGGATGGTCCAGTTCATATTTCGTGGAACACCTCGCTCTAGGCTGACAATTGTCAGAGGATATTGCCGCTCGCATTCGCATCAATAAAGTCAGAATCGTTGGTGACCGTCGTACTGTAAGTATTATAGACACGCGGGAAATCCCCGGTATTAAATGAACCGGCTCCGGCGAAAGTCTTGGAGGAGCTAGTAGGTGAAATAATAAAGGAATCGCCGAAATGAACGACAGAACTGGAGCCGACACTAATAATTTTCACATTCCCGACGATAGCTGGCATAATCCGATCCCCCTTGCGTTATCACACCTACAGTATATGAGGTATCCGCCTAGAGGTGCTCTGAATTTTCGGGAGGGTGTCACATCGGAACGTAGGCACATATACTGTTAGCAAAATGAGGTGATAGGCTTGAGCGGATTTAATCGCCATCCTTGGCTGAAGTGGGAACAGGTCGAGAAGTTTCTTGGACAAAAGCTGCCGTTCGCCGAAAAAGGGCAGACCTTTCTAGATAATATGACGTGGGCTGAAGGATATGTACAGGACATGCTGAAAAAAGCGATGCCAGGCATGGATGCCAACATTTCATCCTCTGGAACCATCGGTACAGAAATTTTTGAAACGCATGAGCACGTCATTGTTAAGGTGAAAATTGCAAAGGAAGAAGACCCGAGAGCGCTCCAAGTGTTCGTCAAATCAAATCAAATTAAGCTGACAGGTTTTTCGAATGGTAAGAATCGTATCGTAAAAGTGCCAACGCTGGTGCTGCCGAGAACTGCCAATGCCACCTATAAGCAGCGAGTATTGGAGATCAAGATTCGCAAGCGCGGGTTGAAGGAGAGCTATCATGAGGCGTATATCCGGTACTAGTCACCGCGTAGTAACTGAAAGAACCCCTTAGGCCATATGGCTGAGGGGGTCTTTCGGTTTGATGGGGAGGAGCGACTTAGTTGGTGGAGCCATTCGCCCAGGCTGCTCAACAAGCCGAACAATCCCAACTCACGGAGCTCCTCCGCCACGCGCAGAGCAACCCAACACTCAATTAACTTTCCACCACACGCACCACACCAAACTTCCCATCAGCTCTCCGCCACAAGTAGCACGCTCACCTCGCGCGCCACTACCCCCTCCACAAATTAGATGTATTTCCTGTAGTTATTTCCGCAGAAAACAGGCCGAAAATGAAACTAAATGGATTATATGTAGCTAATTTCAGCGTTTCCTCACCTATTCGCCCAAGTAGCCAATATTAACGGGAGGAAATCCAGCTATTTTGTTTTATCACACAAAAAGAGCCGAATTAGATGGAGGTTTTCCATCTAATCCGCCCCTAATCTAGCTACTCTTCCCGCCATCTCGACTCCCCACCATCTGCAGCGCACCCAACTCTCAATTAACTCCCCACCGCACGCGTACGCACAACGTCTAATCAATTCCCTACCACACGCACCACATCACACCAAACTTCCCATCAGCTCCCCTCACCAGTAGTACATTTACCTCGCGCGCCACTCCCCCTCCACAAATTAGATGTATTTCCTGTAGTTATTTCCGCAAAAAACAAGCCGAAAATGAAAACAAATGGATTTTCTGCAGCTAATTTCAGCGTTTCCTCACCTGTTCGCCCAAATAGCCAATATTAACGGGAGGAAATCCAGCTATTTTGTTTTATCAAGCAAAAAGAGCCGAAATAGATGGAGGTTTTCCATCTAATCTGCCCCTAACCTAGCTACTCCTGCCACCATCTCGCTCCCCACCACAAGCAGCGTACCCGACTCCCAATTTATCTCCCCACCATCTACAGCGCACCCAACTCTCAAATAACTCCCCACTACACGCGTCCGCACAATGTCTAATCAACTCCCCACCACACGCGCTACACCAAACTTCCCATCAGCTCTCCGCCACATGTCCCACATTTACCTCGCGCGCCACTCCCCCTCCACAAATTAGATGTATTTCCTGTAGTTATTTCCGCAAAAAACAAGCCGGAAATGAAAACAAATGGATTATATGTAGCTAATTTCAGCGTTTTCTCACCTATTCGCCCAAATAGCCAATATTAACGGGAGGAAATCCAGCTATTTTGTTTTATCACGCAAAAAGAGCCGAAATAGATGGAGGTTTTCCATCTAAATCGACTCAAATCCACTTGCTTCAGCGCGCGAAACACATGTCTGCCTAAATCACCCTAACCGACTACAGCACGCGACGTGCTGTCATATAACGGGAAGACCACGTACCGCTGTTCATGTCGGTGATACGAACACCGCCAGCGCCGTAAGTTTGAAGGATCTTGTTATTACCCATGTAGATTGCAACGTGGTGAATCACACCTGGTTTGCCTGGGATAGAGTAGAACACCAAATCTCCGACACGCAGGTTGCTGCGAGATACATACTTACCTACATGAGATTGCTGTTGAGATGTACGCGGCAGGTTAACGCCTACTTTTTTAAATACATATTGTGTGAAGGAAGAGCAGTCAAAGTTACGTGTTTGACCTGCAGTGGCTCCGAATTTGTAAGGTGTTCCTAAATATCTTTTACCAATGGAAATGACTTGGCTGCCTCTGGAAGTTGATGTTGCTGAAGCTGTAAGCGCTGTAGCATTGGCTACTTCTGTTGACGCACTCATAGCTGCTTCTGCTTTACCTGGTGTAGCTGCTGCAGCTACGGATAATCCTATAGATACGGACAATGCCGTCACGACTAATTTTTTGTACCAAGTTTTTTGTGGGTTTTTCATAGGGAATGCCTCCTTAGAGTTTTTCGCGACCAAGCCTATTAGATAAGCTCTCGCTGCGTTATCTCAAGTAAACTTAATTCATATGGTTTCAATGAGTTTGCGATGTGGTTGTCCACCTGAGACTCAGTATACCAGATGAAAATTGCCCTATTATTTACCATGCAACCTTGTAATTCGTGCTATAACAGGGGGAAAGCCCAATTCTGAGAGAATGATGAGAATCCCCTTATAATGTTCTTATTGACAGGATTGTGGAAGCGTTACAATGGCCGTAGAGCCTACGCCTAGACTGCTTAGGAGCTCTATGGTTCCTTGATGTTTTTGCACAATATGCTGGGCAATAGCGAGTCCAAGACCTGCTCCTCCTTGCTTACGGTTCCTAGCTTTATCAGACCGATAGAAGCGGTCAAAGACATGGGGGAGATCCTCCTCAGCGATGCCAATGCCTTGATCCATGACCTTGATAATCACCTGTTTCTCTTGCAAACAGATGCGGATATCCACGATCTTCTGGCTATATTTTAAAGCGTTGTCTATTAAAATAATAAGCAATTGCTTGATCTGATAGGGATCCCCTGTCATCGGAAGTTCTTTCATATTGAGCTCGAGCTGTACGCGAATCTCACGGGAAGAAGTGACGCGGAGAGACGCGGCAGTTTGCTCAATCAGTGGGATAAGGTCGAATTCAGTATTCTGCTCACAGTTTGCACGGTTGGTATTCGTGAGTGAAAGCAGATTTTGCGTGAGCAGCTTCAGCTGGGCGGACTCAGAAACGATGGCCTCTAGTGCCTCTTCCCGCAATTGATCATTGCTGGAAGCCCATCTCCGTAAGAGACTTGCGTAGCTTTCAATAATCGTGAGCGGAGTTCGAAGCTCATGAGACGCATCGGCGAGGAATTGCTCCTGTTTACGAAACATATCTTGCAGCCTGTCAATCATGCGATTAAAGGTGTTGCCGAGCATCATCAGTTCATCATTGGCTTGGTTGGCAGGCAGTGTAATATGACGGAATGAACCGCTTTCCTCAATGTTTTGCATGGTAGCGATGAATTGTTTAAGCGGTCGAAACAGTACATTCGTATAAAAATAACCCCCAATCAGAGCCAATATGAGCGCACCAATGGAAGTCAGGACAAGAATCGAGATCAACATTTCGGAGTATGTGCCTAGCCTTCGCAGGCTGCGTCCTATTTCTAAGAGGGCAACTTGTTTCCCGTCCTTGAACACGGGTGTCCGCACGAATAATACGATGCCATCTGCATCGGTTAAAAGGGTCTCTGACGCCTTAGTCGAATAGCTTGCTGGGTAACTGGCCAGATTCGTATCGGAATAGATCTCATGTGCAACCTTCGAGTCTGGTGTAATATAGCGCAGCATTTCTTGTGGGATGAGCAGCTCATCCATTTGCATATTGTCTTTCCAGTACTCGGGATGGTTAGGTAGATCTTTCAGCAACAAAGCGCTGGCTTTATCCTTCAAAAGGTCAATCTCACCCTTCGTTGTCACGCGGATAAACATGTAATACACAAAAGTAAAGCTGAAGAACAGGATCACCATCAAACCGATCGATACCCACAACGTAATTTTAAGTCTTAAGCTCATACCGACTCCTGCCCATCGGAGGAGGGGGTGCCTTCTGAATCGGTCTTATCCGTCTTAATCAAATAGCCAATCCCGCGAATCGTCTGAATCAGCTTGGTGGTGAAAGGCTTGTCCACTTTCTGACGTAGATAACGAATATACACATCAACTACATTCGTATCCCCGATAAAATCATAGCCCCACACCTCGGTAATAATTTGCTCACGCGACATCACCTCGTTCTGATGCTGAATCAGAAAGCGCAGCAAATCAAACTCTGTTGGCGTCAGCTCAATCGCCGTGCCCTCACGCGACACGGCGCGGCTCTTCAAATCCATCGTAAGCTCATCGATTTTCAGCAAATGATCCTGTTCGGGCGCTTGCTCTTGCAGGCTCTTCTGGCGCAGCAGACTGCGAATGCGGGCTAACAGTTCCACCGTGGCAAAAGGCTTCGTGACATAGTCGTTGGCGCCCTGATCCAGCCCGCTGACGCGATCAGGGATGGCATCGCGCGCAGTCAGCAGAATGACAGGAAGAGAGGCATTGACCTGTCTAAGGCGCCTTAGAACCTCAAGTCCGTTGAGCTCTGGGAGCATAACGTCAAGAAGGATGAGATCCCATCCTTCTTCGCTCAAAGCGGCTTGAAGTCCAGTTCGCCCATCCCCACAAATAAGTACCTCATAGCCTTCATGCTCAAGCTCCAACTGCAGCACACGGGCAATACGTTCTTCATCTTCAATTAGCAAAATGCGGCTCATAGCGGCTCATATTCACTCCCAAAGCCACTGGATATAGGCAGCGGCATTCATTTGTATGGATTCGGCGTCCAGAAAATCTCTTCACATTTGATAAAAGATTGTAGAAATTCGGGCTCTACTTGAATCTGCGTACGATAAGCAAGCAGCGCCTGCCACTTGCAATAGGCTTGGGCCAACGTCAGTGGTCGGCGGATCGGCGGCGGCCAAGGTACGCTCAACGGAACGCGATGTCCCTCTACAAGGTGCGCTTCGAAAGGAAGCTCCGGAGTGATGCCGCGTGGCCATGGCCACTGAGATTCCGCACCGCTATGAATCAAATAGGTATAGACCGCACCTGTATACCCAGTTTGCAGGACGGCTTCCATGACGAAAGCATGAGCCGCCGCGTGGTCGAGATGGGTATCGGCAGCATCCGTGACATAAATCTCCTGAGGCTGTAGCATCGTGATCAATGCCTTCGTATCACCGAGGGCACAAGCCTTCCGATACGGTGCGGGGCAGCCGTAATACATCGAGTGAAAATCAGGCAAGAGCCCGCCGTAGGTTGCCTGCCGCTGCGTAAAACGCTGCTGAAAGGGCGGCATTGCGCCCGTAGTGGCATATACACGGCCCAGCCCAGCATCTGGATAGCCGAGGAACGTCAGATCCTGTGGGCGAAGCCCGATCATCGCCGCGGCTGTCAGAGCCTCTTGCTGACGTATACGCGCCAGCTCTAAGTAATGCGCTGGCCTTAGCTCCTCTGGCGGCTTGCCGAATAAGAGGGTAGCCGCTTCTGGGTAGCCGTCGCCATTCGTGAAGAAAACGACATGAACTCTCTTGCCGCAGGCAATGGCGTCCATGATCGTGCCTGCTGTCCCGAGTATTTCATCATCGGGATGTGGAGCAAATATAAGCAGATCAACCGGGTATATCTTCAAGCAGAATTCCTCCCACGATTACATTAATCAATGAGATTAATGTATGTGGGCAGAAGTGGAAGCGTGTTAACCCGACCTACTTCCAACCTGGGAATAAGGGTTTTGTAGGTTCTGGAAGACGGAATCCGCCGATAAAGGCGCATCCGATGCCCCAAGCTAAGATCATCCAGATGAGAAAGACAAACGCTTGTTTACGGTTCCCTTTTCCCTGTTTCGTCCAATAGGACATTTGCTGAATAGCAATGAGGATGGATGGAATCGTAAGAGCGGTCAATTTAATCCACATTATTGACTAATCTCATCCTCTCTTAAGTAATAAGGAGCGCCCTGAACACCAATTTGATAAATATTAGCGTCAACTTTGAATTGAACGTCGACTTCAGGGAAGATCGTATCCCAATCCTTCTCGATTTTTTTCCACAGCTTGGGATACTTCCTATAGACAGATTGGCCAAATCCGACATTGTCCGTCTTGTAGGTCGTTTGCAGGGTGTGAAAAAGCTCCTGATATATCTTCGTAACTTGCTCTTGGAAAGATCTATTAAGCTGCTCCATAATCGCCGGGTCACTTGGATCCAGCTTTGAGTGATTATCCATGATACGGCCAGTAGCGTGAATATTCACAATAAAATGCGGTTGCTCGCCGGAGACTTCTACTCGTTTCTTCGCAGTTAACTTAGTGAGCCGGATAGACAACTTATTTTTCTGTTCGGGGAGAGCAACCTCCACGTCGCCGAAAGGCTTTTTGCCTAATAGGCTCGTAAGCGCAACAGCTTGCATGTGGTCCACATAGCCTACCAAAGCGGTTTTATTAAACAAGGCAACGCTGTTCAATAAAATTTTATCATCTTTATCCTTGGAGAACGCAGCCGCAATGGGCTCAATACCGGTAGCAGCGGAGGAGGCATAGAAATTGCGAAGCATCGAAGGGACTACCATTTTTCGAACTATGATTTCACGCAAGGCTTCTTCCTTCGTGGCTTCTAAGGGGTACTGCGTCTCGACGAGACTTTTGGCATCGGTATCCCGAGCAATAACAAGATAGGTGCGCAAACGATTTTTGGGATTTCTTGCAATCAAATCTAGCAAGGGCGCCATGTTCTGCCGGGCTAAGGATTCTCCGACCATGAAGATCCTGCGGTGTGATGGCAATACATCTCTTGAAAGCTTGCGCTCTAGCTTCACGGTCATAGCCTCCATATTGTCGCCATAATCGACGAGCGGCATGTACGTCTTCTGTTGCGTGCCACCACTTGTGGTCAATTGGCCAGCACCAATCGATTTGGGAATTGCAACTTGAACATAGCCACGGTACTTGCCAGTATCCGCCATCAGATCAAATGCGGAAAGCTGAATGATGGCAATGTCATTAATTTCTTTGCGATCCCAGCACCCTGTCAGAAGGATCAGCATCATCGTATACGTCATAAGTTGACTCATTCGTCTCATCATTCGTGCCTCTTGGTATCTGCCTCTGGCGGAGTTGTAACCAGATCACGGTCAAGGATCCAATGCGGAGAACGGATTAGAAAATCCCGCAGTCCTTTTAATCGTAAAGGTCCAATCGGAGATAGGTAAGGAACGCCAACAGAGCGGATTCCCGTTAAATAGATGGCAAGCGTAAACAACCCCAGCAGGATTCCGACGAAGCCCAGCGTGCCAGCGAGCAAGAGCAGCAGCAAGCGCATGATCCGAATGGAGAAGGTCATGTTATAGCGCGGAATCATGAAGGAAGCGATTCCCGTCACGGAAACGACGATCACCATGGGGGTCGATACGATACCTGCTTGCACAACCGCTTGTCCGATAACGAGAGCGCCGACGATACTGACGGTTTGTCCCATGACGCGGGGTAAACGAAGTATCGCTTCCCGGAGTGCTTCAAATGTAATTTCCATGATGAGTGCCTCAACCATAGCAGGGAAAGGAGAGGCTTCACGGGCTCCTGCAACAGCAAGCAATAAATTCGTCGGCAGCATTTCAGGGTGAAAAGTTGTGATGGCCACATAGAGAGAAGGCAATAGAAGAGCCAGAATGATGGACAAAGAGCGAATAAACCGTATGAAGGTTGCACTGGTGAACATCAAGTAGTAGTCTTCGCTGGACTGAAAGGCCGACCAGAATTGAAAGGGAGCAATGAGCACGAATGGCGTATTGTTGGTGAAAATGGAGACTTTCCCTTCTAGGAGAGCACCTGCTACCACATCGGGTCTTTCTGTGTATTCCATGGTGGGGAAAATACTATAGGGATGATCCCGAATCATTTCTTCGATATAGCTGCTTTCCAATACAGCATCAATATGAATAGCGGATAGCCGCTTCATGATTTCATCGACAATTTCTTGATCCGCGATGCCGTCCAAATAAATGAGCCGTACTTCCGTTTGGCTGAGCACGCCGATTTGCCAGGTTTTGATCCGCATTTTGTCTGTTTTCAAACGACGTCGAAGTAAGGCAACATTCGTTTCCAAATGCTCTGTGAAGCCTTCCCTAGGGCCGCGGACACCTGATTCTGTTTCAGGTTGCTCAATATTACGATGTGGTAGGCAGGCCAGATTGGCTAATAGTACTTGCATTTCCCCTTGCTCGGCAATCATAACAAAGCCAATGAGCAGACTATCGATCAACGTTTCAAATAAATTGGTTTGTTTAACTTCAGGCGTCAGAAGGTGGGAGGATAGCGTTTCAGTTGTTGGCTGCGCCTCAGATAAGGGTTTGGTTATCTCGCGTTCAATCCGATCTGCGTCAACCAAGCCTGAGATGTAAGCAATAAGGGTAGAACGGATGTGCACAAAGACTAAATCTGGATCATGATCAAGCTGCTGATTGATATCAGTTTGCAGTTGAGCCACATCGATGGCCTCATCAACGGGTGTTTGTTGCATCCGATTCTCCCTCCTTAGCTCCCTACGCTGCGTTTTCTGAATACCCCGTTCAGGATGAAAATAACCAATGGGATTACGACGAATAAAGGGAGTTCGATAATCCAAGGAACAACCTTCAGGCCTACAAAAATATGGCTGGCAATGTTTTTGGCGGTGTAGATGGAAATAAACCAAATCAGCAAAGCGACTGGTATAATAACCGCGCGATGATTTTCCGTTTTCCACTGCAGGGTGATTGTCGTGCATGCCGCGTAGGCGTACAGAATGATTTTGAACAATCCGCCAGTAACGAAAGTTGTTACGACAAAGGGATCCAAATTGTCGATGAAATCGGCGATTCGGATCAACTGAAAGCTGGTGAGCAGCGGATAAAAAGAACGATAGAACAGATCCGGTCCTAGCGTACTAACGGCAATGAGATCAAGTAAGACGAAAACAGCGCCGACTAGAAGAGAGGAGTACAGCGCGGCCTTGCGAAACTTGCGAGGACTGACAGTCAATTTCCAGAATACGGCGAAGACGATAACTTCACCGAAGGTCGTTGTTAAGCCTAGCGGGAATACCGTTACACCAATACTTCGCCAGTCCGATGCCACTGGCAGCAGCCACGAGAAGTCAATGACATCCGAGAAGAAAAGCAGAATGAGTTGGACGCAGGTAAACAAAAATACGATGATAATGCTGAGTTCGGCTAACCGAGCAATGCGTTCAATTCCAGCATAACAAGCATAAGCAACCAATACGACAAGAAGCAGCATTAAGAATGGAGCTGGTGTACTTGGGAGTAGAAACGTGCTCATCAACTCGCCTAAATCCCTTAGAATGCGCCCCGATTCGTAAATAAAAGCAAAAATATAGAATGAGGTTAACAGGTGGCCTACGTACTTGCCGAAGGTTATTTGAAGCAGGGAAACTAAGGTTTCACCTGGATTACGTTCATAAATACGAGAAAACATCCATACGATGCCTATTCCAATGGTGGCGCTGAGTAGAGCAGCTAACCAAGCGTCCTGCTTAGCACCGCCGGCGAAGCCAAATACAATGGTTGTACCCAGCTGGAATAAAAACAACAGACAAAATGTTTGCCATGTCGAGAGCACTTGAATCACACAGAACCCCCCTGACGTGCTGATGATCTTACTATTTTCAAATTAGGGAAAAAATATCCTTCCTTGCCTTTAAACACCTGAAGTCATAAGGAATAGATAGTGAAATTGTCCATTAGCCTAGTCCACATGACCCGATGCCGACATAAAATAACTCCATAGACGTAATGAAGGAGTAGAACCTATGAGCATATCTCCCAAAAAGAAGGTGCGCATCAAAGTCAAACACAAGGTAGTGATTTTACTCCAAGATCGTGATGCTACTGCCAAAGTTTATGTGGAAATTCTTGGGGATCTAAAATCGCGGGAAGTTATGATGGAAGCCATAAAACGATTAGAAAATGGGTTAATCTATACGGATGAGAAATGTACAATGCTCATTGATAGTGATTATATCGAGGTGCTTCCGAGGAGGAGTCTTAGTCGTAGAGAAGGAGAGGACTTCATTTTCTTAATCGATCGGGCTTACGCAGAAAACTATGTCGTTTCGGCAAAAATTATCAAGTAATGGTTTCCATGTGGTGCAAAAAACCCCTAGTCGTTCAGTCAGGAGTTAATCTTTCCTGAACTGGCGAATAGGGGTTGTTGAGGTTACGTTGATTATTTCTTGCTTGCAGATGGGAATGTTTCTACGGAAGTTAAACGATCGTAGAAATCAGTGAAATTATTTCTTTCAGGTGAATCAAGCAATGCCATTGCTGTGCGAGGATGTTCGTCTAGTGCACCAACGATCATGTATGGAATGAGGTAGCCCCAATCCCATTTCTCGCGCATTCTGATCATGTGTTTCTCAATGATTTCAAGAACAGGACGTACATCGTAGCGTGCACCCTTGAGGTGGCTGAGCAACAATTCAGTCGTACAGTTACCAGCAGCGCGACCCATACCGTACACGGATGAATCCAAGAAAGTTACGCCTTTGGAAGCTCCTGTGATCGTGTTAGCGAAAGCAAGCTGCATGTTGTTGTGCATATGCAAGCCTAGCTCCTTCTCAGGAAGTAAGCGTTGGAATTTGGATACGAGGTAGTCAATATCTTTGCTGCCCATGCTGCCGTAAGAATCTACGACATAAACAACGTCAACTGCGCTTTTGTTGATTTCTTCAAAGGCTTCCGTTAACTCGTTCTCCATTACGTGGGAAAGCGCCATGATGTTTAGGGATGTTTCGTAACCCATGTCATGGAATTTCTGAACAAGCTCAAGACCTTTATCAACATCCTTGATGTAACAAGCAACGCGGATCAGGTCAAGTAAGCTGTCTTCACGAGGCAAAATATCTTTCTCATCCACACGTCCGATATCAACAAGAGCGGATAGTTTTGTATCTGTTTTTTTGGTGATAACATCACGCAAGAAGGATTCGTTTAGGAATCTCCAAGGGCCGGATGAGCCGCCTTTTAGTAACTTTTCTGAGTTTTTGTAACCAATTTCCATATATTCTACACCGGCAGCGCTCAAGCCGCGATACATATCTTGGACAAACTCCACGCTAAAATCCCAATCGTTAACTAAACCGCCGTCTCGAATCGTACAATCCAAAATCTTGTGTTGATGATGCTTTACCATACTCGCAAATACCCCTTTCGACAGCTCTTGTCGCCTTCTGATTTTGCTATATTATCACTTATGAACAGGTGGCTTGTCAATGCAAGCGTGGGCTTCCGTACAACTTTTCTAGGCAGGATATGGTAATATGGAAAAGACAAAAGTGATCACGCAAGGGGGATGCACGGAATGAATCGGAACGAATGGACATTAGCAAGAGAGGTTGCTGTAGGAGCAGCGGTGAAAGCGGGTGAATTGGCCAAGAAACGTTTCGGTGGTCAATTCATCCTTGCGCACAAAGATGAGCGTGGCGATCTTGTGACAGAGGTGGATGTGCAGGCGGATCGTCTGATCGTGGATGACATCCTAAGTGTGTTTCCGACTCATCGGATCTATAGTGAAGAAGCGGGTGAGGGTGGCGCAGCAAGTGATTGGGTGTGGCACGTGGATCCCTTGGATGGGACGAACAATTTCGCACTGGGCATCCCCTTGTACGGTGTTTCCATCTCTTTGAGTTATCAAGGTCGGATTGTACTGGGTGTCGTGCATGATTCAGCTATGGAGCTCACTTATGTGGCTGTTCAAGACGAAGGCGCTTGGCAAGGTGACAGGCGGCTGTTGGCAAGGCCTAACGGTGCGCTGAGGAAGTCTAGCCTTTCATGGATTCAAGGGCATGCCGTAACGAAGGACGATCAACGGGCCTTAGCGCTCCGACATCATCTGGAGTATTCGGTCAAAAGAGTGATGCGCGTATGGGCGCCTTCCATTGTGTGGGCGATGCTGGCCAGAGGGGATCTGCACGGGGTTGTTCTGTACAACTCCGAAGGGGAGGATCTCTATGCTGGCTTGCTGCTTGCGCAGGAGGCAGGTGTGAAAGTGACGGATTTCGCGGGGAATCCGGTAGCTTTACTCGGTGGCACGGCAGTCGTAGAGGAAGAGGTGACGGACGGAGCTATCTATCTGGTCGCCGCTGTACCGGCTTACCACGCCGAGCTGCTCCAGCTCGTTCAAGAGGCACTGATGAAGACGGTGAGATAGGTTTTCGAATAGGATAGGAACAATTGGTCAAACCTAAGGGCAGACTTTCCATTTGAGCTTATGCTTACGATGCTAGTTTTTCTGACGAAAAACTTTTAGAAGAAAGGGTGCTGTTAGATGAAGGACTTTGTTCCTATCTTTTTTGAATTCGATCAAACGCGAGATGCATTGCTGGCTTTAGACACATTAGAAGAGCTCGGCTACAAGCCGGAGCTGCTGGAAGGGGAGCGCGCATCACTGCACATACATCTAGATGCGCAGGAGATCACCTCGGCCATCGAGATTGCTCAGTCCCACGGCGGACGGCTCGTGGATCGGTCGCAGATGCAGTCCGAGCAGGCCACCTTCGCAATGGCGTATGACCTGGAGGGCTCTATCCGCATTCCGGCACATACCGTGAATGAGGATTGGCCCGACAGCTATGCCGCATCCGCGTTGGTTGCGGATCGCGATGCGGTACCGAGCGATGACGAGGCGGCTTTCGATCCTTCGGCGGATGATTACAATCACTTTAGCGCCGGTATTCGTATTTAACTGGCGTTGGTGGTTGGGGATGCGAAGCGTGACTGAGCGTGACTGAGCGCGGACCGAGCAGAAAATGAGCGTTAGCTGAGCAGGGACTGGGGACTGAGATAGAGAGCTCGAGGGTACGATCCTCGGGCTTTTTTGGTCTGGCCACTGTTGTTCTTCTAAGAATAGATGGATTTCCTACAGCTAATTGGGGAGTTTTTCCTCCAAAAACCAGAATAGATGGATTTCCTGAAGTTAAATTCAGAGGTTTTCGTCAGTATGACCAAATTCAGGGGAATTAAATGTACTTTTTCCATCTAAATCTCATATGGAAGGGGGTAGTTCCTTAAATAGCTGTACTTTTTCCAGTTAGTTATTTTGTGCTGTTTAACTCAAGGCAGCTCTACCTTAGACCGAGTAAGCCAATCGACTTTTACCAACTCGACAGAACGGAACCATACCTCAAACTAACTCACCTAAACTAAAATACACCTTCACCTTACCCTCAAACTGACCCAGCATGACGTAGAACACCGCACTCAAACTGACCCAGCGCAACAGACTAACTCAATACAACAAACCTCACTGATGCACAAACTAACTCATCTCCCCAACGCACCACAAGCTATCACATAACAACGTCTCCCCAACGCACCCACAAGCTATCACATAACAACGTCTCTCAGCGCACCCGCAAAACTATCTCATCACAACGTCCATCCAGCGCACCTGCAAACTATCTCATCACAACACCACTCACCAGCCTTAGCTCATCACCACGCTCCATCTGTATACTTACTCCAATAGTTGCTCCTCTTTTTCCAACATTATTTCATAAGGTGTTGAAAAGAATGTAACCTTTCACACCCTGCATACGTTTGGTGTAATAAGGAAGATATTTGAAAAAGGAGTGGTTCTCATGGGATGTAGGAGGAAGATCGTCATGACGGTGGTTATGGTCAGTTTGGTCAGCGTACTAGCAGGCTGCAGCGAGAAGATGGCCGTAAATGGGGGCACGAGCAGCTCGGAGCCAACGCCGCAACCAACCACAAGTGTCACTTCGTCGCCCTCTCCTGTGCCAACGACACCAATTGCGACGTCTACGCCGCAGGCAACTGCTAGCGTGAAGCCGTCTCCAGTTGCAACGCCTCCCAGCTTCTCGACAGCGGCAGATGCGAAGAAAGTCATCGAAGCCCGTGCCCAAGAAGTGATGGCCCTACTAAAGGAGAAGAATATATCGAAGCTTGCAGATCTCGTGCATCCGCAGAAAGGTGTACAATTCTCACCGTATTCCTATATTCATACAGCGACAGACATTCAAGTGCAAGGCAGCAATCTTGCTACGCTATGGGCTAGCTCAAGTCTCACGAATTGGGGAACTTTCGATGGGTCAGGCGACCCCATTGATCTTACGATGCCAAACTATTGGGCTAAATTTGTGTATAACGCTAACTTTGCGGCCGCACCACAGATTAGCTATAACACGCTTATTGGCAAAGGGAATATGATCAACAATGTATTCAGCGTGTATCCCACGTCTTCCTATATAACAGTTGAATACCATTTCCCTGGCTTCGATCCTCAGTATCAAGGTATGGATTGGACCAGCTTACGACTCGTTTTTGAATATACAGGATCACAGTGGTATGTGGTTGCTATCGTCCATGATCAGCATACGATGTAGATGATTGCTCGAACGAAAGGTAAAGATGAACGGCACCTGGAGGTGTGCGTTTGTCTTTTTTTGTTGGCACTACCTCGGTAATCACACAGACACCGATAAGAATAGGTGGTATAATTTCGGTGGGTGAGGAGTAGTGAATTTTAATGAAAAATTGGAAAATTAAACATAAACTTTTTACATTTATTTTAGGTGGAGTGCTGGCATCGAGTGGGTTGGCATGGCTCTTTGTTCAACAGTCACATCAGTTGTACGAGCAAATTATTTATCGAGAAGCTACAGACAAGTTTTATTTATTTTCTGAGAGGATGGAAGAAAAACTAAGGGAGATCGATAAGCTCTCGGTTTCAATTTTATCCGATCCCGACGTGCAAGCCGATTTGAAAAAGATGAAAATGTCTCCATCGACCTATGAAGCCTTTGATGCCGCGAACAAACTTAAGCGTAAGCTACTTACCTACCATCAGACGGATTTCTCCGTTTCTTCCATTACAATTCTAGATGTAAGCGGTAATTTGCTTAGTGCTGGGTTCAATGCCTCGAGCATCAATGATAGGAATAAAGAACGATATCGACAACTTGCGAACGAACAAAACGGGGCGAGTATTTGGGTTGGTGGAGAAGAGGATGAAGAAACGTTTTATACGGTTAGGGATATCCGGGAGATTGCAGATTTAAATCTTGAGCGTCTCGGCACATTGATGATCGGTATCCAGGCGTCGAAGGTGATGTATGCTTCAAGTGAGCGACATGGCAACTATGATTCCATGCTGATGGTAGCCTCTGGCGATCGCGTGCTGTTTACAAGTAATCGGGATTTGCCTTTACCTGCTGTCCGATTGAACGGCTCCAGTGTAGTTGAAATAGAAGGCAAAAACTATCTATCAGCGCAGTTTACATTAACGTATACTGGTTGGACATTTATTCATTTTATTCCGTATGATGCGGTATTCAGCCATGTTAAAATGATGAAAAACTGGCTGCTGGGTTTATATGTATTCCTAGCGATTGTGTTGTTGTGGCTTGGTATGCGCTTCTCGCTCAGTATGACGCGGCCGCTCGAAGCGCTAACGCATCGGATTAGTTCGGTTGAGAAAGGGAATTTTGCCTTAAGTGAACCCTTTAACCCAGTAAAGAGGGATGAATTTAGTATTTTAAATCGTAATTTCGATAAAATGACAGAGCGTCTTGATGCACTCATTAAAGAAAACTACGTGAAACAAATTCAACTCAAGGAAGCGGAATACGAGGCATTGAAATCCAAGGTAAATCCACATTTTCTATATAACACACTAGATTCTATTCATTGGATGGCTAAAGGCTACGGCCATGCGGATATTGCTCGAATGGTTAAAGCACTCGGCGATATGCTGCGCAACGCGATTAGGCAAAAGGAATTTGTTACGTTGCGTGAGGAATTGGCTCATTTACACAACTACATTATGATTCAACAAATCCGTTTTGAAGAGAGGTTGGTTTATTGTACGGACATAGAGGATAACACCCTCGACCTTCATCTGCCTTGGATGATTGTGCAGCCAATCGTGGAAAATTGCTTAAAGTACGGTGTTGACGCGGAAACGGGACGATGTGAGATAAGTTTAACCGTGCAGACGCAAGAGGATCGTCTCGTGTTGACTGTACAGGATAAGGGACCAGGCATTCATATGCAACTGGATAGAGGTGATTGTGTGACAGATCCTGCATCTGATCGTACAGGGATAGGTCTATCTAACATTAACGAGCGTATTCAATTATGGTTTGGTGAGGCTTATGGGATTGAAATGGAGCGGG
This sequence comes from Paenibacillus plantarum, assembly GCF_013141695.1. GTDB lineage: Bacteria > Bacillota > Bacilli > Paenibacillales > NBRC-103111 > Paenibacillus_E > Paenibacillus_E plantarum. Next base: position 84,404 of record NZ_WHNY01000062.1, on the reverse strand, counting down.
GACATATACAGGGAGCAGTCATTCGTGTGGTGTTGCCGATATTGGTGAATATGCCAAGGGAAAAGAGAAGCCGGGGGTGAAACGATGAGCAGGAGTACTTACAAAATTTTATTAGTGGATGACGAAAGAATTATTCGTGAGGCCATAGCTAGAACGGTTGATTGGGAAGGGCTTGGACTTGAGTTGATTGGAACAGCGGCAGATGGGCTTCAAGCGTGGGAACAAATCGAGGCGTTGAGACCGGATATTATCCTGACGGATATTAAAATGCCGCGTCTTGACGGTCTGGAGCTCATCCGTCGGACGAAGGAGCAACAACCGGAGGCGCGATTCGCCGTGCTGTCGGGTTATGATGAATTCGATCTTGCTGTAGGGGCCATGAGCATGGGCGTGAAACATTATTTGCTCAAGCCATGTGACGAGCAGGAGATCGGACGGGCGCTAGGTGAACTCGTCCGTGAATTGGACGAAACGCGTCGCCGTGAACAACTGCTCGTTGCCGCTCGCAAGACGGATAATACAAGATTGTCAGAGCGCGAGCCACTTCTCGCTTTACTGCTTGAGGAGCCCTTAGCGGAGGATGCTGCTGAGCGTCTGCGCCTAACGATGCAGCTGCACCATCAGATGAAGCTTCGCCTCATCTTCGTGCAGTGGGAGAAGATCACCGCTTGTCAGGAGCTGCGCGTTCGTGAAATAGCCGCAGCGCAAAGCGGGGCTGGGCGGTCGCTTTTGCTAAGCGCCGTAGCAGGGAATCGACTGCTTGCGGCTGTGGAAGATGCGGGACTTGCTGAGGCCGTAGCAGCGGGGGCACGGCTGCGCGATGAGCTTCAGAGCCGCTGTCCAGGCTTGCAGCTCACGATGGCGGTCAGCGAAGCGGGGCCGCTGGACGGGCTATCGCAGTTGTACCAAGACGTGCAGACCTATGCGGCTTTCGCCTTTTATCTTGGCGCGGGGGGCATTGCCACGCGAGAGCTTGTGGAGCCACAGCGTGCAAGCAGCGCTGTACCTGAGGCAGCGAGCGGGGAATTAATCGCAGCCGCACTGCGTATTGGTGACGCAGAGGGGGCGCGCTACGAATTGGCAGCTTTCTTTCAGGCGCTTGCTGCGGCCCGTTGCGAACGTCACGCGTCGCTGAGCTTGTGTCTGCAACTGTTGACCACAGTGTTCAAGGAAGTACCTGTGGAGGAGTTGCAAGCCAAGATGGCCAGACTGCTGAGTCTGCCAACACTGGGTGATATTGAAACCTACGTTGCTTCCGAGATGGAACAATGGATAGAACGCTTCGGCGAGACTCAGAGCAATCGGGGGTCAGCCATTGTGCTGCGCATGAAGAGGTTGATTGCCTATCACTTAGCCAATGAGGATTTGTCACTGCAATGGCTGTCGCAACAACATATTTTCATGAACGCGGAGTATTTGGGGCGTTTGTTCCGCAAGGAGACAGGCGAGAAATTTTCACAGTATTTGACACGCCAGCGGATTGAGAAATCGAAGCAATTAATTGCGACGGAGACTGAAAGCAAAATGTATGAAATCGCCGCGCGTTCTGGCTTTGGTGGTGATCAACAGTATTTCGGCAATGTTTTCAAAAAGTATACGGGCTATTCGCCGCTTGAATATAGAAAGAGCTTAACAGAGAGGAATCAGTAGTACGCGTTGATTTCTCTCGGATTTTCACAAAAAAAGTATCGGTTTTTTCTATGTAGGTTTGATGAGAACAGGTATATACTCGATTTAATTCCTAGTATTCACATATGTTTTTACGTAAAAGAGAGGGGGGAGGAGATGACGAAGGACGGATTTATTCGGAATCGTCGGGAAGAAGAGATTGCGGACCGATCGGATCGATTGGCCGCGCGTTTCGCTGAGCGTTCCGCTCAGCATGACGCAGAGGGCAGCTTCCCCTTTGCCAATTTCGCGGACTTACGCGATGCAGGTTATTTGCGGCTGACACTGCCCCGGATTTATGGCGGGGAAGAGGCAACGCTTTACGAGCTTGTGCTTGCACAGGAGCGACTTGCGCGCGGTGATGGATCAACGGCACTCGCTGTAGGCTGGCATGTGGGGCAATTACTGCAGCTGCGCAACACGAATGCTTGGCCAGAGGCATTGTTTGAATGGTTTTGTAGAGAAACAGCCAACAATGGGACACTGATTAATCATTTGGCGTCGGAGCGGGCAACAGGGAGCCCAAGTCGTGGTGGAAGACCGGAAACAAAGGCAGTTGCCACGGAGAAGGGGTGGCTGCTGAGTGGGCGTAAGACGTATAGCACACTAAGCCCTATTCTCACGTGCTTTACAGTTTCGGCGGCGATTGAGGGGACAGAGGAAATCGGTGAGTTTTTCGTTCAAACCGGGCCGGGGGTTCGTGTGGAAGAAACATGGAATACCCTTGGCATGCGGGCGACAGGGAGTCATGATGTGGTGCTGGAGAATGTCTTCGTGCCAGATGAGAAATTAGTGAACCGCTCGGGATCACCGCGCAAGGAAAGGTTACCCGATGATGGTGGGTGGCTGCTGCACATACCTGCTTGTTATATCGGGATAGCCCATGCTGCCAGGGATTTTGCGATCCGTTTCGCGCTGAATCATCGGCCGAACAGCTTGACCGGACCGATTGCCGATCTGCCGAATATCAGGCGCCAAATCGGTGAAATGGAAGTCTCGCTGATGACAGCGCGTACCCTTCTGTATGCTGTTGCAGACCGTTGGGATCGAGAGCCGGATCAACGTGCATCCCTTAAACCGGAGCTTGGATTGGCCAAGTATGTGGCCACCAACCATGCGATCTCCATTGTTGATGCAGCGATGCGTATTGTTGGTGCAGCGAGTTTATCTCGTACACTGCCACTGGAGCGCATGTACCGCGACGTACGGGCAGGTCTGCACAATCCGCCGATGGATGATTCGGTAGTAAATGGGCTAGCGCAACGGGCGTTAAATGATTTCGTGTAGAGACAGGCGTAACAAAGTAAGATCTATCATTTTCCTAAAAGGATGGGGATTTCCGATGATGAAACGAAGATTACCAGGTTTAACATTCGCTCTGACTGCTGTATTGGCTTTGGCAGGCTGCGCCAACGGTAGCTCTAGTGCTCCTGCTGCGACAACGGCAGCCACAACTTCCGCAACGGCTGGGGCTACTCAGGCACCGGTTTCTAAAGACCCGGTTACCTTACGTATGACCTATTGGGCAGGTTCGCAGCTGACGGTAGACCGAAATAATGCCGTCGTGCAGTTGTTCCAGAAGGCTTATCCAAATATTAAAGTTGAGGCCGAATATTATGCAGGCGATGCCTATTGGGACAAAATGAGCGTGCTCGCCGCATCGAATAATTTACCAGACGTGATCCGGATGGACTATTCGAAAATTACGAATTTCGTCAACAAAAATTTATTATTGCCGCTAGACGACTACATGAAGGACAAAACGATCAATCTGGAAGGCGTCAATCCGATTCATAATGCTGGCGGCCGTTTCAACGACAAGCAGTATGGTATCAACATCGGCAATAATGCACTGGTTATGTTCTATAACCCGGAGTTGCTTGAGAAAGCTGGCGTCAAGCCGCCTGGGGACAATTATACGTGGGAGCAATACGAGAAGGATTTACGTACTTTCAAAGATAAGCTAGGTATTTTCGGCGATACGCACCTGACCCAATCCCACTTCAGCGTCTGGCTTCGCCAGCATAATAAGTCGCTTTTTAGCAAGGGACAAGATGCGCTTGGTTATGAGGATGATCAACTCTTTGTTGATTTCTTTAAACAACAGCTTCGTTGGCAAAAGGATGGGCTCGTTACACCGCTCGGCACAGAGCTTGAGGTAAAGAGCTTGGAGGACGGTCCTTTTACGAAGGGGCAGACAGCATTCGGCGGTTTTGCGTATTGGAGCAATCACGTCGATATCATGGAAAAACAATTGAAGAAGAATGTCGGGTTAGCACCGTATCCGGGCGACGGCAAAGGCATGTATATTAAACCGTCCTTCTTCCATTCCATTTCCAAATCGTCAAAGCATCCGAAAGAGGCTGCGCTCTTCATTGATTTCTACACGAATAACATTGAAGCAGCCAAATCACTTAATGCTTACTTTGGCATGCCGTATAACCCTAAAGTCATTCAAGGTATCCAGGATACGTTCACGGAAACACAAAAACGCGTCGTCACCTACTTAACCAATGTGGAGAAATATGCCTCAGCCATTGATGCTCCGGAGCCTGCGGCTGGTGCGGAAGTGAACAAAGTATACAAAAACATTAGCGACGAAATTTTGTTTGAGAAAACCACGCCGGAAGAAGGCGCTAAGCGATTCCGTAAAGAAGCGAATGCGATTCTTGCAAAAGGGAAGTAACAGCAGAGCGATGAAGGGATGCGCAGGGAGGAAGTTAAACTTACTCCCTGCTGTTACGCTCTGTAAGAAGAGGGGGGAAAGTTAGTATGGTGCAACCTGCGCGAGGAAGGAAGCTGCGGGATTATAACAATGCTGCGGGTTACGCGTTCATTTCGCCTTGGCTGATTGGATTCATCCTGTTTTCCGTCGCACCGATGATCGTATCGCTTGTGCTCGCATTTACCCAATACGATATATTATCTCCGCCGGAATGGGTCGGGCTTCGTAATTTCAAGGAGATGTTCACGGAAGATCCGCGGTATTGGAAGTCGGTGACAGCGACACTCCTGTTCGTGTTTATTGCTGTTCCATTACGGCTGCTGTTCGCTCTTGCTGTGGCTCTGCTGTTAAATACGAACTTGAAGTTTCCTGCCTTGTTTCGCTCCGCATTTTATTTGCCAACTTTGATTGGCGGAAGTGTTGCGGTCGCGGTTATGTGGCGTCAACTATTCGGCGCACACGGCGCAGTGAATTCGCTGCTGACAGCGGCGACAGGTCATGCGTTTCAAACCTCATGGATCACGCAACCATCAACAGCGATATTCTCGCTAGTTTTGCTTGCTGTATGGCAGTTCGGTTCGGCTATGCTCATCTTTCTAGCGGGACTGAAACAGGTACCGAAGGAATTGTATGAGGCGGTAACTGTGGATGGAGCAGGAACATGGCAACGATTTCGCTGGATTACCCTTCCACTATTAACGCCAGTTATTTTTTTTAATTTAGTGATGGGGATTATTAACGGCTTCAAAGTATTTACAGAGGGGATGCTCGTAACTGGTGGAGGACCTTTTGACAAAACGTTGTTTTACGCCTTGTATGTGTATGAGAAATCATTCCGTTATTACGAGATGGGCTATGGGTCAGCCATGTCCTGGGTGCTGCTTACCGTAATCGCCTGTTTCACAGCTGCGCTGTTCGCCACATCCCGAAATTGGGTGCACTATGAAACGAGAGGGGAATAAGTAGGATGCTGATCAAACAACGACAACGCTTGTACGCAATTCTTAGGCATGCTTTCACTTCCATCTTTGCTCTATTCATGATGTACCCACTGCTCTGGATGGTGGCAAGCTCTCTGAAAGATACCAGTGAGATATTCATTCATGCTCATCAATTGATCCCATCCCCATTCAAATTTGCCAATTACACGAACGGGTTTAAAGGATTCGCAGGGATTTCGTTTGTCGTTTTTTTCAAAAACTCAATTATCATCACGTTCTTCTCAGTCATCGGAGCTGTCATTTCATCCCTCTTGACTGCCTATGGTTTTGCCCGAATTCGGTTTCGCGGAGCTGCCATTTGGTTCGCATGCATGATGACGACAATGATGCTGCCGCATGAGGTGCTGACGATTCCGCAATACATTCTGTTTCAGAAGCTCGGATGGATCAATACGTTCAAACCATTAATCATTCCTTCATTTTTCGGCGGTGCCTTTTTCATTTTCCTGCTCATTCAATTTATGCGGGGAATTCCGAAGGAATTAGATGAGTCAGGCAAAATCGATGGATGCGGCGTATTCGGGATTTTGATACGTATCCTCCTTCCGCTGCTGATATCTCCAATTATTACCGTGTCGATTTTTAAGTTTTACTGGACATGGGACGATTTCTTCAGCCCCTTGCTATACCTTAATTCACCCAAGCTTGCCACGGTGGCACTAGCCCTCAAAAGCTTCTCAGATCCCACGATGCAGACCGATTGGGGAGCGCTATTCGCTATGTCAGTTCTGTCGCTCATCCCCATATTGCTCGTATTCGCCTTCTTTCAGAAGTATATGGTCGAAGGGATCAGCACGACGGGACTGAAAGGATAAGCTAGGCTGTTTCACACGAAATTTCATAAAAAAGATCTAAAACCGAATCGACCCTCGTATAAATAGAGGGATTGTTCGGTTTTTAATATTAATTGGAAAATGTAACCATTGACAGCCTATGTGAGTTGTCATATATTTATCACAATTAAACCAAGTGAACCAATAGGGATTGGAGATGTTGACCGTGCAAAACAACTTAGTAAGCGCATTTCAAACGAACTGGGTCAGTTTAGTCGTTTCATTAGTAGTGATTGGATTTATTTATTTTTTGGGTAGAAAGAGAGTCAGTTTCGGTAACCGCGTATTTATCGGTCTAGGATTAGGGATCATCGCGGGGGTCATTTTTAATCAGGCAGGTCTGCAATTTAAAAGTGTTAGCACGATCGGAACGATTTACGTCAATCTGATCAAAATGCTTGTTATGCCGCTGGTATTTATCTTAGTTATTAACAGTATTTCGTCGTTGTCCAGCATGGCTCAACTTCGTAAATTGGGTTTCAAAACGATTGGTTGGTTCCTACTTACAACGGGGATCGCAGCTTTGATCGGTCTTCTAGTGGCATTGGCGATTGATCCAGGTAATGGGATCGCCCAAGCTGTTCCGAAGGATTTTAAAGCCAAAGAAATTCCGACTTTCTCCCAAGTTATTTTGGATCTGGTACCATCCAATCCAATTAGCGACATGGCGAGTGGTAAGGTTGTACCGGTTCTGATCTTCGCGATTTTCGTAGCTGTGGCGATCGTATCCATAGGCTCCAAAAAACCTGAAGCAGTTGCATCCGTGAAGTCTTTCGTTACTTCAGCTGCTGCGGTTATGCACCAAGTTGTTAAGTATGTTATTCGTTTGACACCTTATGGGGTGTACGCGTTGATCGCGGCTATGGCAGGGAAATACGGTTGGGAAACGTTAGAGCCTCTTGCTAAAATCATCCTAACTTCGTACGTCGCACTTATTATTCACTTCGTATTGGTATTTGGTGGTCTTGTACTGCTTGTAGCAAAAGTTAACCCGATCAAGTTCTTCAAAAAGGCATATCCGACGATCGCTGTTGCCTTCACAACACGTAGCAGCTATGCAACATTGCCTGTGAACTTGGAAGTTATTACGAAACGCCTTCGCGTTTCACCGCGTATCGCAAGCTTCGTGGCACCGCTTGGGGCAACGATGAACTTCAACGGATGCGGCGGCGTTTGGCCGGCGGTTGTAGCGATTTTCGTAGCCAAAGTTTATAACCTTCCACTAGGTATTTCTGAGTATCTATTGTTGATCTTAGTAGCTGTCATCTCCTCCATCGGGGTAGCTGGTGTTCCAGGTCCTGCATCCATCTCCACAACGGTTGTATTGACTGCACTTGGTTTGCCGCTTGAAGGTATGGGTCTAGTTCTAGGCGTTGAAGCACTGATCGACATGGGTCGTACAGCTGTTAACGCAACGGGAACAACAGTTACAGCGTTACTTGTAGCTGAATCCGAAGGTGAATTCGACCGCGCTGCGTTCGATCGTGACGAGGAAGAAGAATTGGAATTGGCAACTGCTTAATCGCAGGTGAATAAAAGAAAGACGAGCGACACCGAAGAGGTGTTTGCTCGTCTTTTTGGTTTTTGCTCTAAAACAGCGGGAATACGAACCGGACCAAGAAATACAGCAGTCCGAAAATGATAATGATATACGCTGCATATTTGATAAAGGTTGATGCGACAAGTCCCTTGTCATATTTTTGCTCAATGCGCTTCTGCTCAATGTCCACGCTTTTTGTCGGTTCCATCGTTTTCAGCTCCCTTGATTGGTATGGGGGTTGACCTCTACCAACTACTACCCGTTCGGGTGGAAATTGAATCACCGACTGCTAACCAAAGAACAACTGACATCGATTTCGTATCCGCGAGTCTCAGATATTAGACCTGCATCGCGGCATGCGTACCCGCCAAGCAACACTCCACTTCCAAGTAACGCTTTTCCTCTAAGCGACTTCTCGATCCTAGTACCCGAGGGGTGAACCGAGGAGCTCCCCATCCCAGCTACCCGAGAGGGGCGAGTAGCTCTCCATTCTAGCTGCTTGAGAGGGGGTAGATTAGAAATAGATGGAAAATCTACGTTAAGCTAGCCGATTTTAATCAAAATTACCATTTAGATGGAAAAACTCCAGCTAATTTCACGTCATTCGTCCTTCTCAACGAAGATGTACAAAATTAGCTGGAGAAAATCCAGTTATTCAAAATAAATGGCGTTTTTTGAGCAAAATAGCTGTAGTTTTTCCAGTTAATGAAGCTCAAGAGCATCGGTGGTGGAGTTTCTGTGCAAAAGGAGGTATCACTTAGTGCTGCATCGCGGCATGCGTACCCGCCATATATCCCGTTGAGAAAGCCGCCGTAATGTTATAACCGCCCGTGTAGCCGTGAATGTCGAGGATTTCCCCGCAGAAGTAGAGCCCATTCATGAGCTTGGACTGCATCGTGCTCGGATCCACTTCTTTGAGCTGAATGCCGCCGCCAGTCACGAAAGCTTCTTCCAAAGATAGCGTCCCCTTGACGATAACAGGGAAAGCTTTCATGAGCTTGCACAGCTCCAACCATTTCTGCTTCGGAATGTTGTCATACGTCAGCAGCTCGTCCAGTTCCGACTTCGCGAGCAGAAGCGGAATGAGCCGCTCAGATAGCAGGGACTTGAGCACGTTTTTGATCGCTTTTTTCGCGTCGCTCCTCGCAAGCGCCATGGTCTCGTTGTACACTTCGTCGGCGCTTTGCTCAGGGAACAAATCTACCGTGACGAGCACTTCCTTACGCTCGGATTTGTTCAGTTCCTTCACGACGAACTGGCTGCAGCGCAGCGCAATTGGCCCTGAAAGCCCGAAGTGGGTGAACAGCATATCGCCGCGATGCGCGATGATCGGCTTCCCCTTCGCGTTCAGCACGCTGAGCGTCACGTCGCGCAAGGACAGTCCTTGCAGCTCGCGGCTGCGGATGAAAGGCTCCTTCGAGGTTAACGGAACCTCGGTCGGAAACAGCGGCGTGATCGTATGCCCGCCAGCCTCAGCCCATGCATAACCGTCTCCCGTGGAGCCGGTATGCGGCACCGAGCATCCGCCGGAGGCGACGATCACAGCGCGGCTATTCAGCGTCTCTCCGCCTTGCAGCTGAACGCCGCTCACACGGCCGTCTGCGTACAAAACCTTTTTGACCGGACTGTTGGTCCGGATCTCCACACCCTGGCGCCGCACTTGGCCGATCAACGCGTCGACGACGGTTTTGGCTTTGTCGCTGATGGGAAACATTCGACCATTGTCTTCTTCCTTGAGATGGATGCCGAGATTTTCAAAGAAAGCAATAATATCCTTATTCCCAAAATGGGTGAATGCACTATAAAGGAATCGCCCGTTGCCGGGGATGTGCTTGATCAATTCATCCATGTCTTTGTTGTTCGTCACGTTGCATCTGCCGCCACCGGAAATCCCGAGCTTGCGCCCCAGCTTATCTCCTTTATCGACGAGCAGCACCTTCGCGCCGTCTCTGCTTGCAGCAATACTAGCCATGAGGCCAGCAGAACCGCCGCCAATTACAATTACATCATATGTCATTCCATAAAGCCCCTGCCTCGCGTATTTTCTCATATCATAGCATGTAAAGTGCTAGATATTCAAAAGATACACACAGTACGTGGATAACTTGTTGATAAAATAGCCGATTTCGTGGATAACTGACCTATCGTCTGTGTATAAACATAGGTGAAATGTGGATAACATGCATTTTTTCCTAATTTCATCCACAAACGATCTTCCTTGCAAATCCTTTAGGTGAAACTATCAACATCCTTCTTATGTCCATCGCTAAAATGATATTGATCAACCTGAAGATCCAGCCATCGATGCCCAAGGGAGGTTTCTCGCCCGTAGTAATGAAGCTCATCTTGCTTGGTAAGCACAATCGCTTCACAAGCGTCACTGCGTTTCGCGAGAAGGGACAGGCCGGCTTCTAGCCCAAGTGAGCCTAACAAGCGTGCCCATACGTGGCATGCCACGAGATCATGGCCAGCAACTGTGCATTGCAGCACATCGCTGCTAGCGTCACCATCTCTGTGATCCTCAAGCGGGCTGTACGTAGATAGCGCTCCTTCTGGCATCACAATCGCGCCTAACTTGATGTTTTCTTTCCACGGATTTTGGATCCCGATCATCCATGGCTCCTGCTCAGCACTAGATGAACCCCATACCGTGACATCGCCCTGAGATAGCAAGCGTCCTCGTGAAAGGGATAACGTTTTCTTCAAGTAGTCGCATAATCGTTTCAGGGACCAGCTTTTGTCGAGTCCTTGCAAATGAATATACGTATGCTCCGGCAGCATGACTGATTTGGTCATAGGATTTACCCTCCAGCTTTGCGATGCAGGAGCCGGCATGTGCGTTAGCGATGGTTGTTCTTTATATAGAAGAGGCGTATATTTACCATCTGTAATGGCTTGATACATTTCAGCAAGGAAGAGCACCTCTAGCATCGCGTTGGACACAAGGCAGCTTTCACCGGCTAATGTATTTAAAAGGTTGATTTCACTTTCAGGGAGACTGTGGCTGAATCGCTTCTCTTCACGCCCGAACCATTCGTTGCCGATCTCATGAATTCGCAACTGTTGTCTCTGCTCACCATAGGGAAGAAGAAGTTCAATAGCCGAATCCAGCGTTTGAAAATGAAAGGGGAGGAAGGTGCCTGTCGTCATTGTCATCGGGAATTCCTCTTTTCTGTCAAGTCCTTACTTATTCTGAGATCAGTATATGAGAGATAGCTGAGATTGAATTGACCGTTAGCTGAAAAGTAGCTGAAGATTCTCGAACTTTCAGCTAGCTTTCAGCCGCTGCTCAGATTGCTTTTAGGCAGGATATGGGATACTGATTGTAGAAGTCGTGTACGAATGAATTTCTCGGGGGAGACGATAGCAGATGCGTCAATTAAAAGGGATCAAAATACTACTCGTCGATGACGAGCCGCATATCTTAGAGTTTCTAGAGCTAGGGCTAACGAATGAAGGTTTCGAAGTGATGACGGCACAAGATGGCATTAGTGCGATCACGGCCTGTAATAAATTTCAGCCGCATATCGCGATTCTGGATGTCATGATGCCGGGGATGGACGGTTTCGAGGTATGTCGCATGATCAAGAAGACGGACAATGTCGCGGTCATTATGCTAACAGCCAAAGATGAAATCGATGATCGGGTGAAGGGGCTCACGCTCGGAGCCGATGATTACATGATCAAACCGTTTAGCTTTGAGGAGCTGCTGGCGCGGATCTATGCGCGGATTCGGAACCATTTTCCAAACTTGTTCGGGGAAGTTGTTATTGGACCGCTCCGCATGGACGATCGCCGCAAAGAGATCAGCATGCATGATCGGATCTTAGAACTGTCGCCAACGGAATACGAGTTGCTTAAATTCATGGCCATCAATCACGGTCTCGTGCTGAGCAAGACGATGATTCTGGATAAAGTGTGGGGCTATGATTTTGGCGGCGAGGAAAATATTGTGGAAGTGTACATACGCTCCCTGCGTGACAAGTTAGGAGATAAGGAGCACAAGCTGATTCGCACCATTCGCGGGGCGGGGTATCGGATGGATTTGACATGAAAACGCGCGGTTGGTTCGCTGCTGTCTTGGAGACGAAATCTTTAAAGTTTCAAATTTTATCTCGCACTTTATTGGTCATGTCGGCACTCTTGCTGTTAATCGGCGTGTTTCAATATGTATTCATGCAGCAGTTTATGTTTCAAAATAAAGCAGAGACAATTCGCAACCAACTTGCAGCGCTACCACCTAACGTGTGGCTTCGGGCTGAGCTGGGGGGCGATAAGAATACGAGCCCATTTCTGCCTAGGCAGGATTTCATGCGCAACAATCGGCAGGATAATTTCGGCGAAGGTCCGCGGATTTTCGTACCGGATTTAACGATTGCACTGATTGATGACAAAGGGACGTATAAACTCGTATCCTCGCAAGATGAACAGTCGACGTTGGAGTTGGACAAAGAAGAATATGTGAGAATCCTGCAAAAGCGTACAAAGAAACAGGATCACCTGATCATGAATGACAGCAAAGGGAATGAGCAATTAATTGTGTTTCATCAAATCGGGGGAGGAGAACCAGATCGTTCCCGCGGCTATCAGGGGCTTATTCAAGCAAGCACAAGCACAGCGCCGATTAAGGATGTCCTGCTAAGGCAGCTGCTCACGTTCCTATTTCTATCGATGCTGGCGATGGTCATTGGGTTGCTAGGCTTCCTACCTGTGCTGCGGCGGACACTTGTGCCACTGTCTAATTTGGTAGATACGGTGAAAAGCATTGATTCCGGTAACTTGAATGAACGTTTCCCTGACCATCAAGGGCAGGCGGAGATGGATCGCTTGGCGACTTCCTTCAATAGTATGCTAGAGCGGTTGGAATTTTCTTTTGAGGCGGAAAAGGAAGCGAAGGAGCAGATGCGGCGTTTTGCCGCGGATGCCTCGCATGAGCTTCGGACACCGCTGACCTCCATTCATGGCTTCCTGGAGGTACTGCTGCGCGGGGCGTATCAACAACCCGAACCGCTGTTGAAAGCTTTGAAAAGCATGCACGGTGAATCCGTCCGCATTAATAAATTAGTTGAGGACCTGCTGTTGTTGGCCCGTTTAGACCGAACGCCGTCTTTTCATAAGACGGAGGTAGACATGGACGATGTGCTTCATGAAATGGAGCACCAACTGCGTCTGTTGGCGGGTGAGAGGGCCGTCACCTTCCTCTTGGAACCAGAGACGGTGTGTCATTGCGACCCGGATAAAATCAAGCAGGTCATTCTCAACCTGTTTCACAACGCGGTCCAGCATACGCATCCCGAGACAGGTGAGGTGAGAGTCTCGCTGACGAAAACGGATGCAGGCGTTGAGATCGCAGTACGCGATAATGGCCCAGGGATTGCGCCAGAGCATATCGCGCATTTGTTTGACCGGTTTTACCGCATCGACTCCTCGCGGGCAAGACGCAGCGGCGGAGCGGGCTTAGGCCTCTCGATTACACGCTCCATCGTGGAGCTGCATGGCGGATCCATCCATGTGGAGAGCACCGTCGGTGAGGGAAGCGCGTTTATCGTGCGATTGCCGGGATAGGTAGGGATAGAAGGGGCTGACGCTGAGGCGTTGGCCTCTTTTGGTCTGTTTGGCTTGGTGAGTGGGAAGGTAGGGTGGCTAAAGAAGCCCAGAGTGGGGGGGCATTGCAGGTTCATGCCGAGCATGCAGCCTCAGCGGGGCAATAGATGGATTTCATACAGTTAATTTGGATGAAAATCCTGCCTTTGAGCAAATAGATGGATTTCATGTAGCTAAATTCAGCTGAAGTGGCTGATTTCACTGAAATCGTCAGAAATAGATGGAGGAAATCCAGTTAAAAGTTGATAGTAGGGAATTGGGAGGGAATTAACTGTACTTTTTACAGTTAATGGTTATGGGGGGAATGGGAAGTGGAAGAGAAAGAGAAAGAGAAAGAGAAAGAGAAAGAGAAAGAGAAAGAGAAAGAGAAAGAGGAAGAGGGATTTGAGGAAAGTAGTGAAGTTAAGTGAAGTTAAGTGAAGTGAAGTAGAGAAGAGAAGAGAAGAGAAGAGAAGAGAAGAGAAGAGAAGAGAAGAGAAGAGAAGAGAAGAGTAGAGTAGGCGAGAAGTATTAAGTATGCGGGAACCAACAGTTATCTGTTATACGAAAAAAATTCAGCTACTCTCCGCGCCCCCCACCAGCATAGCATCCAGCTGCACACAGTGATCGCCTTCTACCACAAACTAGCTACTGAAACTCCTCGCATTCATCGACATAGTACTCTAAACGCACACGATTATCGCCTCCCACCTAAAGACTGACTAGCTACTCACCCCCCCCACGCCCCCACCAGCATCGTCTATTCCACACACACACACACACACAAACACCAAAAAAGGCCAACCGCCAAACGGTTGGCCTTTCTGCTTCAACAACTAAGAGACAAGCTTGCGGCTGCGCGGGCGAAGTGCCCATGAAGCCATGACGAGCGCTAGAAACACTAGCGGTTGGGCAGCGAGAGCTAGGCTGTCGCCATTCAACAAATGCGAAGCTGCGGCTCCCGAGAGCTCGAAGAAAAAGCCAGCGTATGCCCATTCTTTCAGACGCGGAAAACGCGGGATCAGGATGGCGATGACGGCCATCAGCTTCCAGAAGCCCAGGATGGTTAAGATATACTCCGGATATCCGAGCCCGCTCAACGTAGCGATTTGCTGCTCCCCATGGGTAATGAAGAAGAATCCGCCGATAACGAAACTGGCAGGTCCTAGGATGGTGGTTACCCAGTAAGCAATTAGCATGTTGCGTTCTTTACGATAAGACATTAGACAGCGTCCCCCTATCTATTTCGGAATTGTGCTCATATGATCCTTATTCTACCATAAAGAATGCCAAAAGCGAACGCTTGTACGTAATATTTTATTGCAATATATTCCATGCCATTTTCAGCCAATTCTCAGATAGCTCTCAACCAACCTTCAGTTTACGCTCAGATGGGTTTCAGGTAAGGGGGCTATACTTGGTTTTGTAAGGGAAACACACACAAATCTAAAGATGAGGTGGAATACATTATGAAAAAAATCAGCAAAAAAATTCTCGCAGGTTCACTAGTAGCATCTTTTGTCATCGGAGTTGGCTTAGTAGGAGCCCTACATAATGAAGCGTTCGCAGATACAGTAGTCGGCAATTCCACGAGCACAGCGGCACCGAAAGCAGGACAGGGCGGTAAAGGCTTTAACGATAAAGGTCGTGGACAAATGGGAGATCGCGGTGGCTTCCGTGGCGGCAACGTGATCAAAGAAACAGCAACGATTCTAGGCGTTGAAGAAAGTGTTGTGCAGGAAGCACTTAAAGCAGATAAAACATTAGCAGCGTTTGCCCTTGAAAAAGGATTATCGAAGGAAGATTACTTGTCCAAGCTCGTTGCAGCAGAAACAGCTAACATTACAGCTGAAGTAACCGCTGGCAAGCTGACCCAAGAGAAGGCAGATGAGAGAATTAAAGGTCTTAGCGACCAGTTAACGAAGCAAATTGATGGCACAGGCTTTAAAGGCGGTTTTCCAGGCGGCGGTAAAGGTCCAGGTCAAATGGGAGATCGCGGTGGCTTCCGTGGCGGCAACGTGATCAAAGAAACGGCAACGATTCTAGGTGTTGAAGAAAGTGTTGTGCAGGAAGCACTTAAAGCAGATAAAACATTAGCAGCTTTTGCCCTTGAAAAAGGATTATCGAAGGAAGACTACTTGTCCAAGCTCGTTGCAGCAGAAACAGCTAACATTACAGCTGAAGTAACCGCTGGGAAGCTGACACAAGAGAAGGCGGATGAGAGAATTAAAGGTCTTAGCGACCAGTTAACGAAGCAAATTGATGGCACAGGCTTTAAGGGCGGTTTTCCAGGCGGCGGTAAAGGAGGCCCAGGAGGCCCTGGCGGATTCGGTCCAGGACATTTCGGTAATCCGGAGGTCATCACGACAATTCTAGGGCTTACCCAAGATGAGTTGAGAACAGAGCTAGAATCCGGTAAATCCCTCGTGGATATCGCAACAGCGAAAGGCATTAGCGAAGATGATTTAATCAGCAAAATTAAAGACGGCATGACGGATTCGATTAAGAAGGCTGTAGAGGAAAAAGGTACGGCTCACCAGCGTCCTGAAGGTGGTCAAGGTCGTCCTAATCGGGATGCATCCAAACAATCAGCAACACCAGCCCCGACAGCTGCCAACTAAGGGGATGTCATACGAAGCTGCTCACCATGTGAGCGGCTTTTTGTGCTTGAGGTGGAAGGTTAGATGCAATTTGGCTAGATAAAGGGTAGTTAAAGTAGCTAAGTCATAACAACTGGAAAACATACAGTTAATTTCGCATGAATTCTCCCTTTCACTCTACTAACTGTAGAAAGTACAGCTAATTTCGGACTATTAGGCGAAAGATGTCAGAAAGTGAAAGATGGAGTATTTCCAGTTATTTAGGAGACGGGGCGAGAAAGGGGGCAGGGGCAGTCTTGGCAGCAGTTGGATGGCGGCAACCAGTAGCAGCATTCGCATTCGTAGCCTTAGCGGTAGGAGCACCGGCACTGTCCTATCCCTGTCCAGGCCCAGGCACCAGCACCGGCCCTATCCCTGGCAGTTGCCCAGTAACAGCCCAAGCTGCGGCATGCAACCCCTCCCCATTTTCAGCAAACACTCAGCTTTCGTTCAACCTACTTTCAGCTTACACTCAGACAGGTTTCAGTCGCCCCTAGTAGACTACATCTTGTGAAGATTGTACGACCTAGGCAACGAGTGTTTAGGTAAACCGTGAGAGGGGTTATGACGGATGAAAGTAGGCAGTAAGAAAAGGTGGCTCATTGTAGCCCTGGCGGCCATCCTGTGTGGGGCAGGTACATACTACTATGTACATAATAATGCGAAGCCAGCAACAGCGGCGACACAACAAACGACAATGAAAGTGACCAAGGGCGCCATTTCGATGGCCGTATCGGGTACCTCCCAATTGGACGCTAAGGATAAGCAAAACATTGTGATCCCGATCGAAGGGATCATCAAAACGATGAATCTAACCCAGAATCAAGCGGTCAAAAAAGGCGATGTGCTCGTCGAACTTTCTGTCCCGTCAACGGAAACGAATCTGAAGGAAGCCCAAGTAACTTTGGGGCAGCTGGAAAGTGATCTAGCGGAGCTAAAGTCTGAACAAGGAAATATGAGCGTATCCTCTCCGATGTCGGGCAAGATTACCTTGAATGCGAATTTCGATGTCGGCAGTCAAGTGAATAAAACGACGAAGATCGGTACGATTTCAGATACAACGCAGTTTAAGGTGAAACTGCCATTTTCACTGCAAGAAGCGGTGCAATTGAAAAAAGGTGACCCCGTGGAGTTAAGCGTGGATGGTTACCTGTTATCGAAGGTTGGTGCTGTCGATACCATCGGTCACGAAATTAGCGCCGACGCGAATGGAAATAAAGTGGTTTTGGTCGATGTACTCGTGGATAACGACGGTACACTTTCGGCAGGCTTGAAGGTCAAAGGCAGCATCGGCAGCGGCACGACCAAGGTAGCGTCATCCGATCAGGCTGCACTCGCGTATGTCCGCACGGCGTCTATTTTCTCCGAAGCCAGCGGTACGGTGAAAACACTGAAATTCAAAGATGGCGATACGATTAAACAAGGCGATCTCATTGTGACCCTTTTTAACGACGACCTCCAAAAGAATATCGTCGCCAAACAATCTGCGATTGAAAGCCAGAAAATCCGTGTCAGCGATGCGCAGCAAAAAGTCGATCAATTGACGATCAAAGCGCCGTTTGATGGCGTGTTCTCGGCGGATTTTGCCAACAGTAAAAATAACGTCCTTCGGAACTACCCGGTTGGCGCGCAAATTAATGCGAACACAACGCTTGGTGCAGTGGCAAGCCTAAGCACGATGCAGCTCGCAATTGCGGTGGATGAGCTCGATCTCACGAGTGTGAAGGTCGGACAGAAGGTTAACGTAAAGGTCGATGCGATCGCAGGGAAAACGTTTACTGGTGAAGTGACTTCTGTATCCAATGTGGGGACAACGACGAATGGCGTGACCACGTATGATGCGGTTGTGGCAATCCCGAATACAGCACAGAACGATTTGAAATATGCGATGACGGCGACGGCTGAAATCCTCATCCAAGATAAGAAGGATATTCTCGTTCTTCCGATTCAAGTGGTGACAACAACAAGAGGCAAGTCGACGGTTACGGTGAAGAAGGCCGATGGTACAACGGAAGAGCGGGAGTTAAAAGTAGGTATTCGCAGCAAAACGCAAGTTGAAGTGCTTGATGGGGTAAAAGAAGGCGAAGAGGTTGTCATGCCAGTACGTAGAGCAACAACCACGACGAACCAGCAACAGCAAGGATTCCCAGGCGGAGGTGCCTTCCCAGGTGGTGCAGGCGGCTTCCAAGGCGGTGCTGGTGGAGCTGGCGGCGGAGGTTTCCAGGGTGGCGGTAATGCTGGCGGTGGCGGAGCGCGTCAATAAGGAGCTAGCCTTGCTCGGAAAGGAGCGAATGGGATGAATATCATTGAGCTTAATGAGATCACGAAGAGTTACACCCGTGGTGCGGAGGAATTGCAGATTTTGCGCGGCATTACCTTGCATATTGCAGAAGGGGATTTTGTCGCCATTATCGGTCCCAGCGGATCGGGGAAATCGACGTTGATGAATACAATTGGGCTGCTAGACAGCCCGACGTCAGGTTCATATACATTGGATGGCGTAGCTACTGAGAAAATGTCAGACAACGGACTTGCTCAACTGCGCAATCGGAAGATTGGTTTCATTTTTCAACAGTTTAACCTGTTGCCAAGGCTGTCAGCGACGGAGAACGTCGAGCTCCCCATGATTTATGCAGGCATACCTGCCAAACAGCGGAGAGAACAAGCCAAACGCATGCTGGAGAAGTTGGGAATGGGTGAGCGTGGACATCACAAACCAAGTGAGCTTTCGGGTGGACAGCAGCAGCGGGTTGCGATTGCACGAGCGTTGGCGATTTCACCTTCGCTCATTCTAGCGGATGAACCGACAGGTGCCCTTGATTCGAAGACAGGCATCGAGGTACTGGCGTTGATCAAAGAGTTAAATCAGCAGGGCAATACGATTGTGTTGATTACCCATGATCATCACATTGCAGACAATGCGAAGCGCGTAGTGGCGCTGCGAGACGGCGAAATCGTCAGTGATACGCGCAATGATGCGTGGTCGGTTGAAGTGCCTAAGTTAGAGGAGGCGCATTCATGAGAATTTGGGAGCTTTTCCAAATGGCGATGAGCACGATTCGTTCTAATCCGTTACGAACGATTCTGACCATGCTAGGCGTTATTATCGGAGTTGCTTCGGTGATTACACTCGTGTCCATCGGTCAAGGGACGTCGAAAGCCATCGAAAAGCAGTACGAAGGTCTGGGGACGAATCTGCTGACCGTTAACCTGATGGGGAACGGGCGCGCCACACAGTTGAATTATGATGAGTTCATGACCCTGGAGGGTACAGCGGGCATCTCGTCGATTGCACCCACAATGACGCAGAACAGCTCCATTAAGTTCGACCGGACAACGGAGAGCTACAATGTGATCGGAACGAATGACCGTTATTTGGAGTTGCAAAAGGGGAAGATGGCCAGCGGACGTTTCCTCGCTCAGGCAGATCTGGATTTCCGCAATCACGTTGCGGTTATCGGGAGTGAAGTGGCGACGAAGTTTTTTGGCAAGGAAGACCCGATCGACGAAGAAATTAATGTGAAGGGCTACATGTACACGATTATCGGTGTTCTTCAAACGAAGGGCTCCAATACGAGCGGAACCTCATTGGATAGCTCCGTGTTAGTGCCGCTGCCGACGATGAGCCGGGATTTCAAGCTAGGCAACATTCGGACCGCCTATGTGGAAGCATCCTCTGGTGATCTCGTCAGCCGTGCACAATTAGCCGTAGAAGCTTACTTATATCAGAAGTTTAAAAGTACAACTGGATACAATATTTTGAACTCATCGGAGCTCATTAGCGCAAGACAAACGGCGTCTAGCACGCTGACCAACCAATTGGTTGCTGTTGCTGCGATTTCCCTGCTTGTAGGCGGGATCGGGATTATGAATATTATGCTCGTCACCGTGAGTGAGCGAACAAGGGAGATCGGGATTCGGAAGTCGATTGGGGCGAAGCGAAGAAATATTTTGCTGCAATTCCTAGTCGAAGCGACCTTGATTAGCGGGATGGGCGGATTGATCGGTCTACTGGTTGGGGTCGCCTTATCACTGGCCTGGCCGTATATCAATCCAAGCCAAGAGACGAGTCTTTCGATCAACGTTGGGCTTTACGCGTTCTTATTCTCAGCACTTGTTGGTGTCATTTTCGGTTTATATCCAGCGAATAAAGCATCAAAATTAAAACCTATCGACGCGCTGCGTTACGATTAGGCAACAGGAGGTTTGTACCATGATTCGTCAACTAACATCGATTGGACTCCGATCCAAAAACTCACTTAAACAGACAAGTCTAGCTGTACTGCTAACGGGAAGTTTGCTGGCTGCCTCATGGGCAGTTCCAGCGCCATCCGCACACGCTGCATCTGAAGGCGTTTTTATCTCGAAGGATTCCTATTTTATGCTAAATAGAGCGTCACTTTCCTCTTCATCCTTGCAATTCTCCGTCCTGTTTCATAATGGTGAAAATCAGACGCTGGATTTTAACAAATATGGTGTGCGCGTGACGGACAGCTCTGGACATAGCTACACGGCCAATTTGAGTGAGAAAAAAAGCGGCATCGTGAATGGCGGGCAAGAAGAGAGCTTCCGATTCTACGCAAATTTGCCAGCTAGTGAGTCTGCTGCTGACCTGAAAGTGGATGTATTCCGCTGGGATTACAATCAATCCGATTTCATGAATCATCTTGGTGAGCTGCCGATTGCCTCCGTCATTCAAGACGGACAGTTGGAAGCGCCAGAAGAGATTATTAGTTTACGTACGCTAGACAGTACACTAGCGAATGATGCGTCCCTTGGTTTTCAACTAGGCCAGAGCGTACGTGTGACCGAGAATGGCAAATGGTACATGTACACGCAAGTTGCAGCGAAGAACCTAGGCTCAAGCAGCGTGAAAGTACCCGCAGGGTTACTGGCTAGACTTGTAGATGCCAATGGCTTGAAATACACGGCGACTGTTGCGAGTGGGGCGGATACAGCTATTCTGCCGAATCAGTCCGATACATTGACACTTAAAACGCTAATTTCCAAAGGTATGCCGACAAGCGGGCTAACGTTGGAATACTATTACCTCAATCAAAGCGAAGATGTTTCACTGGGAACTTTGGGTATGAATTCGTCGCTGAATACGATAGCTTTGGGCGTTAAGCAGAGTTATGCGGGGCAGCAGGCCGGCGAGAACGTGACAGCGAAGGCAAGCTCGTCTACGTATTCGATTCAAGCGGATGGTGTCCACGTGCAGACTGTGGTTACATTGAGCAATGATGGGGACGTTGTCGCTCCAGTTCCTTCACTAGCAGCCTCCTACCAGTTCGGTGATTCAGGCTCATCTGTGTCATCAACAGATAACAGTACGCGCAGCGGCTTTTTAGCGCCGAAGGAGACGGCGTCTTATTACTTCAATGCGACGCTACCAACGGGCATCGATCCGAATGCGGCACAACTCGTGCTGTGGCAGAAAGCGGCGGCTAGCACGGCGGGGAGCGGGACCACGACAGGTAGTACGGGAAGCGGATCAACGACAGGTAACAGTGGAGCGACTGGAAGTGGATCAACGACAGGTAACAGTGGAGCGACGACTGGAACCGGGTCAACGACAGGTAACAGTACAACGACAACAGGTAACGGTACCACGACCACATCAGGGCAACAGCCAGTGGCTGTGTTCCTGCTCAAAGGTGCGAGCGAAGCTCAAAACGGCTTCACCACAGCCGTAGATTATGTGCTTGGAACCAAGCTTGCGCTGGGAAGCAGCGTTGTGAATCCGAATCTGGATGTATCGCTCATCGAGCTTCATGCGCATGAGAATGATGATCTTGGCTACAAAACCGCGATCGCCAAATACAAAATCACGAACAACGGCACGAGCACGCTCGCGCTGCCTAAACTGCAGAACGAGCTTATCGATAATAAAGGCAATGCTTATACGGGCTCTCGCCAAAGCGCGGCGGCTACGCAAATTACTCCAGGAAGCTCCTATGTAGTCAGCTACTCCTACTTGCTGCCTAATAAGGAAACGACAGCGGATGATTCATTTGCGCTGAATGTGTACGATGATAAGTCTGTTTCTGAAGGCAATGTGTCCGCAGGGACGTTCAAAGTGGCTCTACAGGGAGTAGAAACTGGGGATACCATCGCGATCTATCCATTCTCACTTAAAGTGAATGACAGCTCGATTGGCTGGACGTATAGCGGCGGAACCTATTCGTATGTGCTTCAACTCGACATGGATATTACCCATGAAGATCAAGTCATTATTGATTCTAATTTCTCCAAAATCCAATTCGAAATGGTCGACTCTCTCGGTCGT
Organism: Paenibacillus plantarum; assembly: GCF_013141695.1. Classification (GTDB taxonomy): domain Bacteria; phylum Bacillota; class Bacilli; order Paenibacillales; family NBRC-103111; genus Paenibacillus_E; species Paenibacillus_E plantarum. The sequence continues at coordinate 62,126 of NZ_WHNY01000062.1, read as the reverse complement.
ATCGTCGGTACCCAAGATGCTTCATTAATGGGCACGGGAAAACTAACGAGCGGCAGCCAGCGAGTAACGATTTCTGGACTGAAAAACGAACAAGTGAATAACGGCATCGTCGTCAATATGTACGAAGTCATTAACACACCGAACGGAACGGCGAAGCGCCTTCTGAAGCAATTTAAGTAAAAGAGAAAACAGCCCTGCCCTTGGATCTGCCGGGGGCGGGCTGTTTTTGGTTGATTAGCCGATAAATACGAAAGCCGAAATACCAGAACGAACAGTACGTGTACGGAAGATGACGCCGTCTTCATCAAAAGTTCTAAGAACTAAAGTACGTGAAGTAGGCGTGCCAATTGTACGGAATACGGCAGTTCCAAAAGCGTCAAAGCGAGCAGTTGCAAGGCGGGTCCCGTTCAAAGTACGAGCCTCACAGAAAAAGCCTGAAGTGACGAAAGGAACACCGGCGTTATCTACCCAAAGAATAGTAAGTCGTCTAAGCGTCTGTGTAGGACCAAAATTTTTGCCGAGCGGGACCTTCGTGTACGATTTGCCTAGCTTGCCAGAGTCTTTGAGAGTAGGGATGCTGCGTTTTGTGTTTTGCATGTAAGTTTCACCTCCTTCTCTCTATCTGCTTATAGTAGATGTTGAAGGAGGCATGCCCGTTAACTAGATTTACCTATATAAGAGAAAATGTGTTAATAGATTGATTGTTTAATAGAGTGGGATTGTGTGAATGAGCCCAAGGTGGTACTTTAGCGGGAAAACCTACAGTTAATTTAGTGAGAATCGTCCTTTTTATACAAATAACTGTAAAAACTACATGTAATTTCAAGGTATGACGTCGGAAACAGCAGAAACTCGAAAATTAGCTACATTTTTTCCAGCTAAAATTAAAATTCACGCTGAAATAGGAAAAATAAATGGAGATTTTCCAGTTATTGAGGAGAGTGGAGCCGATTACAGCTTCGTGTAGACACTTTGATTACAAGGAATCAGTAAGTAAATAGAATGCAGCGTGATAGGAAAAAAGCCAGTCCTTCGAATGCTCCAAAGGACTGGCTTTCAAATGGTCAAATACGTCTCTAGCCGCTTGGCAGTCGACCCGTATTGTTAATGATTCTGCCTCCTACTCGGAGAAGCTGGCAGGCCTACTTCACATCATACCCCTTCGCGATGGATGGCTCGATCCATCGCTTTTCGGTATGCTCGCGGCGCAGAATGGCGACGCGATCGGGGTAGACGTCGACGACGAGGCTCTGGCTAAGCGACTTCGTCTCGGGCTCGTTCTTAGCGCTCCATACCTCACGGATGGAGGCGCTCGAAGCGGCAAGAAACTTCAGCTGCTTCACTTGGTTGGTCGTTTCAACGTTCCAGTGGGTGTGCCCACTGAACAAAATGACGTTCGGGTGCGCGTCAAGTATCGCGCGCAGTTCCTGGTGCTGGACGACGCCCAGCTCCTGGTCCGTGCCATCCAGCGTGCGCGGCAGCGGCTGGTGGAGGAACACGAACACGGGCTTGCCGGCATCCGCCGAGCCCGCGGCCGTGAGCCGCTCGCGCAGCCAGCTGAGCTGCGCGGGAGAGAGGTACGCATCCTCGTTGATGGAAGCGTCCACGTCTCTGTACGCTTCCCCGCTAAGGAACAGGAAGCGGTAGCCCTCCACGACAAGCTCGTGATACGGCTTCTCATACCCCATCATGCGGTCGAATAACGCGACCGCATTCGCACTCGACCACGAAGCATTCATCTTCGTGTAATCCATCGTGCCATCCGGCTTGCGCCACACGCCGTAGTAATCGTGGTTGCCCATGGTCGCCTGCACAGGGGCATGGGGCTGGCGGCTAAGCAGCGTCAGCAAACTGCGATAATCGCTCTCACTGCCATTCGTGAGATCACCGTTCAGGACAAGCAGCTTGCTGTCAGGACGCAGCTCATGGTGATCTGCGAGCGCTTGCCGCAGAAGCAGCTGGGAAGCCGAGTCCGACGATATGATATGAACGTCGCTCATCACCGAGAAGGAAAACAACGGTGCAGCGGTTTGTGGCTCATCTTTTGCAGCAGCAGTTTGTGGCTCAACTTGTGCAGTAGCAGTTTGTGGCTCATCTTTCGCAGCTGCGCTTTGCGACGCCACTTGTACAGCAGCATGCTGTGACGCGCGAGTAGACGTTATGCCTTCTCCAACAGGGTTAATCAACGCTAACCCCAACAAAACCACGAAACTACTCCGTATGATAGATAGAAACATAGAATACCTACCTTCCTATTAAGTATGTAGTGATACGCTTGCTCTATGTCTCTCTTTAACCATCTCTATCTCTCTTTAACCAACTTTTGCCCTTTTATGTTTACCTCGTTAGGCTCCCACCCTACGCCCTATTGGTATTCCCCTCTAAAAAGGCAATTATTTAACTACCCATTTTTTGTAACTCGCTTGACATGGAACTTGTTTGGTTGTATGGTTAATTACATGAGTAACTAACCAATGTAGTAACGAAAGCGGTGGTGAGAATTGTGGGATTTATGATGGATGATAGCCGCCCGATTTTTGTGCAAATCGCAGAGCAGATTGAGGATGACATTATCGAATCACGCATGCTGGAAGAATCACAGGTTCCTTCTACGAATCAATTTGCAGCCTTTTATCAGATCAATCCGGCAACGGCAGCGAAGGGTGTTAACCTGCTAGTGGACCAAGGGATTTTATACAAGAAGCGTGGAATTGGCATGTTTGTAGCGGAGGGAGCGAGGGCTAAGCTGATGGAGAAGCGGAAAGAACTCTTTTATGAGCAATATGTTGTGACGATGGTGAAAGAAGCGGAGAAACTGGGCATAACGGTAGAGCAATTGACGGAAATGGTGCGGAGAGGGGAGAAATCCTAATGATGAACGTTGTTGAGGTAAAAGGACTGACGAAAGCCTATGGCCAAGTTAAGGCTGTTGACGGGGTCAGCTTTACGGTAGAAGCGAACAAAATCTATGGCTTACTCGGCAGAAATGGCGCAGGCAAAACAACCATCATGCATATGATCTCCGCCCAGCAGTTTGCGACAAGCGGTGAGCTCAAGGTGTTTGGTGAAGAGCCTTTTGAGAATAGTCGTGTGCTGAATCAGATTTGTTTTATTAAGGAGAGCCAGAAATATCCGGATACTTTCCGTATTATTGACGTGCTGGCGGTTGCCAAAACCTTATACCCGAACTGGGATGATGCGTATGCCAACGCGTTAATTGAAGATTTCCGTCTTCCGATCAAAAGAAAAATTAAAAAGCTTTCCAGAGGTATGCTCTCCTCGGTAGGAATTGTCGTTGGGCTCGCGAGCCGTGCACCATTGACAATCTTCGATGAGCCATACCTGGGTTTGGATGCCGTAGCACGCGTACTTTTCTATGATCGCTTGCTGCAAGATTACGCAGAGTACCCGCGAACCGTCATCCTTTCTACGCATTTGATTGACGAGGTAAGTCGTTTATTGGAGCATGTGCTTGTGATTGATAACGGTAAGTTGATTCTTAATGAAGACGCAGATGCGTTACGCGGCCGTGCTTGTACGGTTTCTGGATTGAAATCAGCCGTAGAAGCGTTCACACGGGGGAAAGAGGTGCTAGAGCGCAATGCAATTGGTTCTGCTGCAACGGCAACGATCATCGGTGCCCTCTCGGCGCAGGATCGGGCATATGCCGAAGAATTAGGACTGGAATTCGCTCCAGTTTCCATCCAGCAGCTTATCGTTCATCTGACACGCACGCAAGTGACGGGAAAGGGGACTGAGTCCTTATGAATCGAGTCAACCAAGTTGTAAAGATGCATCTGAGGAACAAGTTCACGTGGTTTTTGGTTCCATGGGCCATCCTGGGCGCTAATTTTCTAATCAATGCAGTAATTGCTCTTTCATTTAATGACGGTGAAACCGTCAATACGGGTGCGGTTGCTTCTGTCTTCGTATACGCATTTATAGCAGGTACGCTGACGATTAAAGAAACGTTCCCATTCGCCATCGGTCTTAGTATCCGGAGAAAAGATTATTTCTTCGGTACAGCCTTGACTGTCCTTTTGGTAAATAGCATTTCGGGGATTGCCCTAACCATACTTTCGGCCATTGAACAAGCAACCGACGGGTGGAACGTGAATTTGCATCTGTTTAAAATAGGTTTTCTAAGCGATCTACCGTACATCGGTATACTGGGGTTTAATATCCTCGTATTGGTACACTGTTTTTTCCTCGGGTTTGCTATTTCTAGCTTGCATCGCCGTTTTGGCAGCATATCCATGTACATCTTTTTTACAGCGATGCTGCTGATTGGGACAATTGGTTCTTATACGATGACGCATTTCGATCTATGGAGCGATTTTGGCCATTGGGTAGCCGATAATTACATGGATTTGTTCTGGTATATGATCCCGTTGGTCGTTATCTATTCGCTCATTTCCTATGGGTTGCTGCGCAAAGCAGCTGTATAAATACAACATAAACGAGCCACAGAAGAGTTCTTCTGATGGCTCGTTTATTTGTGTATGGGATTAAGCTGTAATTTTCGCAATGTAGTCATCCAATTGCTTGAACGTTCCGCCAAATCCTTCTTCCATAGAACCTTTCATCGAAGCGAAGAATTGAATTTCTTCTGCTGTTGCGTTGATCGGGCCGCCGCTCATCACGATGATCGTTTTGCCATCTTCTTCGGTGAACGTTAACTTATTCAAGATTTCAATCGGGAAAATAGGGCTGAATGGTGCGCGGATTGCGTTACCTTCCGTGTCTGCGAAAGAAGTCACATAGGAAAGCTTCTCCGGTGCAACAACTTCTTGATACGCGAATCTGCCAAACATTTCAAAGCCTTCCGGTGACTTCATTCCGTAGTGGAAAAGGCCGCCTGGGCGAACATCCAGTGATACGACGGTCAACTCCATACCCGTTGGCCCCCACCATGCAGCTAAGTGTTCAGGATCTGTCCATACCTTATAAACAAGCTCGCGAGGTGCGTTAACGATACGTGTAATCACCAATTCTGTGCCTTCATGATTCATCTCAAATGTGTTCTGTTGTGTCATGTCTATTCCTCCATTATTAAAATAGTTTACGCTAGCTTGATCACGATTTATTTCGGATCAGCCGGCTTGGTTTCTTTAACTTGCAGAGCCTCTATATAGGCTTCCATGCGATCAAATCGAGTTTCCCACAGGCGCCGAAAGGAACCAAGCCAGTTCTCAATGTCCTGAAGGGACTGCGGCCGCAGTTTATAGACCCTTCGATTCGCTATTGGCTGTACTTCTACGAGTCCTGCTTCACTAAGTACACGCAGATGCTTGGAAACTTGCGGCTGACTAAGGCCGAGCCGGTCGACGATCTCTCCTACAGTTAGGGGGCCGTCTCGCAAAAGCTCAACCATGTGCAAGCGATGTGGTTCGGCAAGAGCACTGAATATCGTATTCATGTATTGAATATAACTCAAATGGAATATTCCTGTCAAGGCATATTCTAATGGAGAAATTTATCAACTGGACTCATTTTTTTGCTACGGATATCATCCGTAGGTTTACTATCGTGAACAGAATAAGGTGGAAATATACAAGCCAACTCTTATGGTTCTCTCTTATTGTTTCTATGTATCTAGCATTAATTTCATAGGAAATGTATAGAAAGTTTACTTTTAGCCGAGTCTAGTAGCTATAACTCTATTAACTTTTTTAGGAGGAGCTATAGTTATGATGTTTCGTAAAATATGTATATCGACCTTATCCTTCATTGTGTTGCTTGGTTTGTGGTTCATGCAATCGAAGGTGTATTCGTATCCGTCGAGCTTTGAAGATATGTCGATGTCACCTGTCTATGTGGCCTCTTCGAATGAAAGCTCGGATACTTCGATAGCTGAAACTCCAGCCGCTGAAGTCGAGCAAGCTGCGACAACGTACAAAGTAAGCCGAGGAGATACCCTTTTCAAAATAGCAAAAAGCTTTGAAATCGCCGTCGACGATCTCATTGCTGCCAATTCAATTTCGAATCCAAACCAATTAACGATCGGGCAAAGTCTGACAATCCCGCTTGTCGCTGTAGCCTCTACATCATCGGATGGACAGCCGAAAATTATCAAAAAAGTAATTAATACAACGTTAACCGCGTACACCGCGGGTTTTGAATCGACAGGCAAAAAAGCCTCTCATCCTACATACGGCATCACGTATAGCGGTATCAAAGCCAAGGAGGGGCGCACGATTGCTGTAGATCCAGCCGTCATTCCTTTAGGATCAACGGTGTTCATCGAAGGCATTGGGATTCGGAAAGCGGAAGATATCGGATCGGCGATTCGCGGTTCTCGCATTGATGTCTTCATGAATGATTTGGGCCAAGCACAGGAGTTTGGTGTGAAAAAGAACGTGAAGGTGTACGTGTTAGATAGGGAAACCGTGTAGGTTTGAATGAGATGGAGAGAAGGAGTTGCCAGTAGGCGGCTCCTTTTTGCTGTGGTTGCAGCCATGGAAAGAGGGGAATGCCTGTCTATCATAGGTCGTAGACCCACCCCGACTAAGGTCTAGGAGTAAATACCGTCCACGGTCCGTTTTGGAAAGCCGCGATTTTACCTAGAATAAAGACATGAAGAAGACGACGACAAACAACGAAAGGCGGTGACGAAACGATGAAAAGAAATACAGGATTTGCCGCTCTGCTAATCGCATTCGGCGCACTGATTTTATTCAATAAGCTAGGTTTTCACTTAGGAGACTTTATTGGCTCGGTGATGGGATATGTAATTCCCCTCATTATGGTTGGACTGGGGTACCTAGGGATTAAGAACGATAAGAAAATAGGATGGGTAATTGCCGGTATCGGAATCATCATTCTAGTAAGTAAGCTAGCAGGATGGATTATTATCCTTCTGGCAATCGGATTAATCGGATATGGATTTTCCATGTTGAAAGGAAGAACGGCTTAACGTAAGCAGTAAGAGAATCGAATACAGAGTGTGAAAAAGGTGGAGTGAAGATGAGCCTATTTAGGCGGATGAGAGATATAACCGTGGCAACTTTGAATGAACATTTAGAGAAGTCGGAAGATCCGGTACGCTTGATTGACCAATACTTAGCGGCCCAACGTGAGCAGCTTGTGCAGTCAGAAAGATTGTATCAGCAATGCGTAAGTCATGCAGCATCACTTCGGCAGCAATATTTAACCGCATTAGAGACGAAAGAAAAGCGCGAGCATCAAGCGCTGCTGGCTTTGAAGGCTGGCGAAGAGCACATGGCTCGAATCGTGCTGCAAGAGAAGTTGCAAGCGGAAGAAAAAAGCGTGCAATATCATGATCTTTATGAGCAGGCGAAGCAGTCCATCCTTGAGCTTGATGAGGAGCTGCAACAACTGAAGGCGGATTACAAAGAAGTCGCAGACAAACGAAGCTACTACTTGGCTCGTATGGAGTCCGCTCGCTTGCAGCAGCGCATGCATGCTCGCAGCAGTGTCACACAAGATGGGGCACCGCGGATGTTCGGCCGATTGGAAGAGCGCGTATCCGATATGGAGCTGCACGCCAGGACGCTTCGCGACGTAAGGAAGATGGGTCGCGAAAGCTACTACAGTGGGGGTAACCCAGCTGTAGATGCGGAAATGGAAGCACTTCGCAATAGACTGAAACAGGAGGGAACACAGGATCATGAACAAACTATACCGCTCACGAAGAGATAAGAAATTAACGGGCCTATGCGGGGGACTTGCAGAAGCCATGAATGTAGATGTCACACTATTACGTTTACTAGTCGTGATCACCACGTTTTTTACCGGAGGCACCGTCATTTTCGTCTACTTTGTAGCGGCGATTGTCATTCCGAAGGAACCTGGGTTTGATCAGCCCCCATTTGATCCCTATGCAAGCTCGTATGGTCGTCAAAACTATCCAGGGGGAGCATGGAATCATCATAAATCCCATAACCACCATAACCACCACCAAGCGCCACAACCGACTAGCAAGTATGCTTCATATGAAGCGAGCCAACCAACGAACAACATCGATGAGATGATGAAAGACATTGAGAAGAAAGCTTTGCAAAGAGAAGTAGACGAACTAAGAGCCAAAGTCGCTCGTTTTGAAAAACAAACATTGGATAGTAAAAAAGGAGACGTGTAAACCATGGGTGTATTCACAAGAATGAAAGATATGACGAAAGCTTCAATTCACGAGGTATTAGATAAAATTGAGGATCCAATCGTAATGTTGAACCAATATCTGCGCGATATGGAGCAAGAAATTGCCCAGGCGGAAGTAACGGTTGCCCGCCAAATCGCAAGTGAGCGCAAGCTGAAGCAGCGCCTTGAAGAGTCCGTTCGCCTAGTAGCTGATCGTGAAGCGAAAGCTTCCGCTGCCATCAAAAACGGTCAAGAAGCCATTGCTCGTCAAGCAGTTGAAGAAAAGTTGTACCACGAAGATAAAATTGTTGAGTACACAGATCTTCACGCTTCTGCGAAAGCACATGCCGATGAGTTGACTCAGCAATTGCACGAGATGAAAGATGAATTCTACAAAATGCGCAACAAACGCAACGAGCTTGTATCCCGTGCTCAATTAGCGAAAGCAAAGAAACAAATGGCGCAAGTATCCTACAACGGTGTGATCGAAAGCGGCAACGCATCCCGCGGCTTCCAGCGCATGGAAGAGAAGATCATTCAGCTTGAAGTTGAAGCTGAGATCGCTCGCAAGCCATACGTACCCGCTGGTGGGGTTGGCAGCTACACGCCGATCGACACAGCGAAGCAAGCCAAAGTAGATGAGCAACTGAACCTGCTCAAAGAGAAATTGAACGGTCAAGCTGCTGAGTAGCAGCTTGGTGTAAGAAGTGCGGAAAGCCCCTCTTGGTGAGGGGCTTTTTTGTATTCGTGAGTGGCAACGCGTAAGCTGCTTAACATGCTGAAATTTACATGTATGCTCAACATGGTGCCACTTAGTGGATGAATAGGTCCACGAAGAGGAACGTAGATTCACTATTTGGTAGAAATCGGCTGTTTCGAACTCGAAAGGGAATGTAGATGCACTAATCGTTCGATATTCGGGTATTTAGCCGTTTTTTGAACAAATAAGACACCGACGTTCCCCTTGGATGACCAATTCACTTGTTAAGCAACCGATAGCGCATCCTCGTTCCCTTCAAATTGGGAAAGTGTTTCTGGTCGCTGGCAACCGCAACCGCAACCGCAACCGCAACCCACCCCCACCCCCCCCAAGTTACGGAACGTGGTTCCCTTATTCGGTCTAAAACTAGCTGAATCAGCCAGATACGGAAGGAGAGGGCGCTATTTCTCTTTTTTTGCCCGAAGAATACGGATTTAACGATAATAGCGGAACCAGGTTCCGCTATTCTGGCTAATTCGTTGTTTTCGCCGAAATAGCGGACCGACGTTCCGTAACTCCAAGGCATAGCTACTCCAAACAGGTTATCCACACACAGTATCTCTGGCACCTACATTTTCGCACCTCCATACCTAGCCACCGAACCAAGCACGCCCACCTCGAATCAGAAGATTTTCAACGTTTTTGAAGAGATTTATCTACTCTCATTCCAACTTCTGGCAGGTAGAATGAACTCATGAACGAGGGACATGACGAACTGGGTACGAGGTGAGATCGACGATGAGTGAGGAAGTTTTGCTCAGGATGGAAGGGATTGAGAAGCATTTTCCTGGTGTTCATGCGCTGCATCAGTGTCAGTTGGCGTTAGCTGCGGGTGAGGTGCACGCGCTAGTCGGTGAGAATGGGGCAGGAAAATCCACGTTAATGAAAATTGCCACGGGTGTGTACCAGAAAGACGAAGGTCGTATCCTGGTGAAGGGCAAGGAAGTGAATATCCCCCATACAAGAGCAGCGCAGCATCTAGGTATTTCGATGATTCACCAAGAGTTGAACCTGATGCCGGATTTGACCATCGCACAGAATATCTTCATTGGCCGCGAGCCGAGACACGGCATCAAGCTATTCGTTGATGAGCGCAAGCTGAACGAGCAAGCGCAGCGTCTCCTCGATCAGATGAACCTGCAGCTAGATCCGCGAACGCTGGTAGCGGATTTGACCGTTGCGAAGCAGCAGATGGTGGAGATAGCGAAGGCGCTATCCTTCCAATCTGAGGTGCTGATCATGGATGAGCCGACAGCGGCGCTAACGCACGCAGAGATAGAGGAACTGTTCCGCATCATCAACCAGCTCCGCAGTCGCGGTGTAGGGATCGTCTACATCTCTCATCGGATGGAAGAGTTGAAACGCATCAGCGACCGCATCACCGTCATGCGTGACGGTCGCTACATCGATACGGTACAGACGCAGACGACATCCATCGATCAGATTATCGCGATGATGGTAGGGCGTGAGCTCTACGTCAGCCCGAATCAACAAACAAAGGCGACCTCACCGACGAAGGTGCTGGAGGTTACCAAACTCAACCGCGGCTCAGCGGTGAAGGATGTGTCCTTCCATCTGGCCAAAGGCGAGATCCTCGGCTTCGCTGGCCTCATGGGAGCGGGGCGCACGGAGGTGGCGCGGGCGATTTTTGGCGCAGACGCCATCGATTCTGGCGACATCCGCATTCACGGACAGCAGGTCCGTATTCAAGCGCCGCATGACGCGGTGAGGCATGGTATCGGCTACTTGTCCGAGGACCGCAAGCGATACGGGCTCATGGTGGACATGGATGTGAAAATGAACATCGCCGTGGCCTCCTACCGAAAAGCGCGGCGACTTGGCTGGATGCGTGACGGTGTTATCGCTCAAACAGCCAAGCACTATGTGGAAGCGCTTCAAATCAAAACGCCGACCATCCACCAGCAGGTGAAATTCCTATCTGGCGGTAACCAACAGAAGGTCGTTATCGGCAAATGGCTGCACCGCAACTGCGATATTCTCATCTTCGATGAACCGACGCGGGGAATTGATGTGGGCGCCAAAACCGAGATTTACAAATTGCTCGATGATCTTGCGGCACAGGGGAAATCGATTATTATGATCTCCTCGGAGCTGCCAGAAATATTACGTATGAGTCATCGCATCATGGTCATGTGCGAAGGTCGCATTACCGGTGAACTCACGCAGCAAGAAGCGACACAGGAAGCCATTATGAAATTCGCCACGATGCGGATCAGTTAGGAGGAGCCCGATGTCAACACGACTAGCACATGCCTACAAGAAAACCATTCCCACCTTGTCCAAACAAAGCGGGGCTGCACAGAAGCTACTGGCGTTCGCCAGCTTGATCATGCTCGTACTTATTTTTTCCCTATCATCGAGCAACTTTTTCCAATTCGATAACCTAGTCGCGATTATGCTTTCAACCGCCGTAATTGGGGTTCTAGCCTTGGGCTCTACGTTCGTTATTATTACGTCCGGCATCGACTTGGCCGTAGGAACGGTCATGACCTTCTCCGCCGTGATGGCCGGCGTGATCATCACGACGTGGCAATTGCCGATGCCGCTCGGTATCCTCGGAGGCATACTCGCCGGCGCAATCTGCGGTCTCATTAGCGGACTGCTCGTAGCCAAAATGAAAATTCCGCCCTTCATCGCGACGCTCGCCATGATGATGGTGACGAAGGGCTTATCGCTAGTTATCTCAGGTGCGAAACCGATTTATTTTACCGACACACCCGCATTTACGAAGATTTCGATGGGCTCAATCATCAGTGGCATTCCGAACGCGATTCTCATCTTCTTCGGAGCTGCGATTGTGGCCAGCATTATTTTAACCAAAACGATCATCGGCCGTTACAACTTTGCCTTAGGGAGCAATGAAGAATCTACAAGACTCTCCGGTGTTAACGTGGACTACTGGAAAATCGTGATTTACACACTGACAGGTGTGTTCAGCGGAATTGCCGGCATTATGATGGCCTCCAGGCTCAACTCTGCACAGCCCGCACTCGGATCCGGCTATGAGTTGGAAGCGATTGCAGCCGTTGTTATCGGGGGAACGTCCCTCAGCGGGGGCAAGGGCTCCATCCTTGGAACCGTCATCGGGGCGCTGATCATGAGCGTGTTGACGAATGGACTGCGGATTTTATCTGTGAAGCAAGAGTGGCAGACCGTCATCGTAGGTATCGTGATTGTATTGGCAGTTTACGCAGATATGATGCGTCGTCGCAAGAAATAACCTTGGTATTTACTCCATTAGGAGTCCTATACAAACCAAACCAAATTAGGAATAAGGGGCGATCAACCGTGCAAAAACGGACTAAGAAATTGGCGTTAGCGTCATCGTTAATCTTGCTATCCGCTATCGTTTTGAGTGCATGTGGTTCCACTTCTACGAAAACAGCAACATCAACAGCAGGAACAACGACAACAACTGTGAAGTCAGATAAGATCTACATTCCTGTCATTTCCAAGGGCTTCCAGCATCAGTTCTGGCAAGCGGTGAAACAAGGCGCAGAGAAAGCAGCGAAGGAATTCAACGTGGAGATTACGTTTGAAGGTCCTGAGACGGAGACGCAAGTGGATAAACAAATCGAAATGCTGCAAGCGGCACTGGGCAAAAAGCCTGCGGCTATCGCTTTCGCTGCCCTTGACAGCAAAGCAGCATCACCGCTGCTAGAGAAAGCGAAAGCGGGCAAAATCCCGATTATCGGTTTTGACTCTGGTGTCGATAGCGACATACCTGTAACGACTGCCGCTACGGATAATAAAGCCGCTGCTTCACTCGCTGCTGATAAAATGGCTTCACTCATCGGCAACGAAGGCGAGATTGCGCTAGTTGTTCATGACCAAACGAGCCGTACGGGCGTTGATCGCCGCGATGGCTTTGTGAACCAGATTAAAGAAAAATATCCCAACATTAAAATCGTAGACACCCAATACAGTGGTGATCCACTGAAAGCAACAGACTTGTCCAAAGCGATCATCCAAGCTCACCCGAATATCAAAGGAATTTTCGGTTCTAACGAAGGTGCGGCCATTGGGGTTATTAACGGGATTACAGAAAGCAAAAAAGACGGCAAAATCGTCGTTATCGGCTTCGACTCCGGTAAACAACAAATGGATGCGATCCGCAGCGGTAAAATGGCAGGAGCGATTACGCAAGATCCTATCGGCATCGGCTATTGGTCCGTGAAAGCGGCTGTGCAAGCGATCAAAGGCGAAACCGTCCCGAAAAATATCGACACAGGCTTCCACTGGTATGACAAAACAAACATTGATGCAGCGGATATCAAGCCGCTATTATACGAATAAAAGCTTCTAGTAAAAAGCATCGTTCACGTTAACATGGTGAATGATGCTTTTTTGTCTGCGTAGATAAGCGCTCGGGATGATTATTGATTCATACTTGTTAAAGTGTAGAATTAAATTTAAAATCTGACAGAGATCCATACATCGTTCAATTTAAAAGTGGGAAGCTATGTATAGTCCACAAAGGAGTAAGCCATGGAGACGTATTGCAAGGTGTTAATTGTTGATGATGAGATGCTGGTGCGTCAAGGAATCAGACATCTTCTCGATTGGGAAAGCGAAGGCTTTCAAATTGTCGGCGAGGCATCGAACGGTAAGGATGCCCTTGATATGGTGAAACAACTCGAACCCAACATGATCCTGACGGATATCGTTATGCCGGTCATGAGTGGGGAGGAATTGGTCCGAGTTGTGAAAGGCTTATATCCGGAGATTGAGATTGTGGTTCTCAGCAGCTACGGTGAATTTGAGTATGTACGCTCCACGTTTCAGAGTGGTGTAGCAGATTATTTATTAAAGCCCAAATTAGATGCGAAGTCGCTGCTAGCCGTCTTAAAAAAGACGGTAGAGGGGATGCCAGCCTTTCGACACATGGACTTTACGAATGAAAAAGGGCAGTCCATTGACTATGTGCTGGACAGGCTGATTTCCGGCTATGCCATGGAGGTTGATAGTGCGGAGATAAGGACCCTTTTCCCGTATCCATGTTTCGTGTTACTCGTTGTAGATCGGCAAGATAGCTCATCCGCGATGAAACGAAACGAGGAATGGATCGAAGCCTTTCTGAAAGGTATGGTTCAGGATGTGAAGGAACCGTGTATCATTCACCGCCTTTCACATCAAGACAGCCATATCCGGTTTTTGCTAAATATAGAGCATGCTGGCCGAATGGAGGTCATTCATATGGCCGAGCAATTGGTACAATCCAGCGTAATGGCGGGTTTATCCTTTTATGCAGCACTTAGCAAGAATTTTACGCAAATTACAGAACTTCATGATGTGTATACCAATGATATTCTCAAAGTGCTGGATCACCGTTTCTTCCTGTCGGATCAACAACTGTTCTTTGCTGAGGAACTGTTGGAGCATGAAGGGAATGGCGATGCGTTTGATTCGGAGGCGTTTACTGCGGAGCTGAATCGTCAAGATTTTCAACAAGCTTTTGGGCGTCTCAGCCATTATGTAGACACCATGCCTGACAGGCTGGATACGGATATGTTTGAGTTTAAGTCTTTTTTAGGTCACAGCCTATTCAATATTATTGTTTCCTTACTGCATTTTCACTACGAGGCTAGAACGCTGGATGATGCGAAGTATGAGTATTTCCGTGCCATTCATGAGGCCAAACATATTGGGGAAGTGCGTTCTCTCTTGGCCAAATTCCTGAATGAGGCGACAGATTGTGTAACAGGAAACAAAACAAGTTCACCAGGTATACAGAAGATTTTATTGTATCTGGATGAGCACTTCACTGAACCTCTCACGCTGACAGAAGTAGCCAAACAATTTCATTTCAACCCATCGTATCTATCTAATTATTTTACCATTCATAATAAAGAAGGTTTTAATGAGTATTTAAATCGTATTCGGATCGAACGTGCATGTGAATTATTAAGGGATAATGCGCAAATTTCGATTTCGGAAATCAGCAGTCTTGTTGGATACTCAGATCACAGTTACTTCACGAAAGTGTTTCGGAAGTTGATGGGGACTTCACCTAGCCACTATCGAAAAAAATAAAGAAGGGAATCATCCAACCTATGGGGGCGTGGCTCAAAAGGATCTCTGATCTAAGTTTATTTAGTAAATTATTTCTTGTCATGGTGCTCAGCATGATTACGGTTACGGTGGCGACTTCTTGGGTTACCGTGCAAATGTCGGAGAAACTTTTTGTGCAGACATTTAGTATCACGAATTCCAAAATCATCGAGCAAATTAAAAGCGGTCTGGAATCCATTCATTATTCAAATGTCAATATCGTCATTAATGCCGCGCAAAGTGGTGCGATTAAACGTTTTCTGACAGAAGGGGATGTTGATTCGGTAACCAACTCCAAAGTAACCTTCGACATGAGTGAGCAGATGAAGCGAATCCAGTCGGGTATTGGAGCCAAGAACATTGGGATGATCATTTCAGGTATGAATGGCAAAAGCTTTAAGAGCGACCGGACTTATTGGTCCGGTTCTTCGGCGGATTTAGGGCGAAATCCGATTACACAAGAGTCGCGGAACCAGCCAGGACGCTTGTTGTACAGTTATTTAGGTGAAGGAACTCCGGGTTCTGGGGATCAAGGACTGGTTGCCGTCAAAACGCTAACGGATTCTGGCAGTAAAGAAGGGTACGGGACGCTTTACATCTTCCTGAAAGAAAACGATTTAAGATCCATTTATGCCAGTTTTACAAGTGCTGGGAATGATGTGATGATCCTGGATCGTCAAGGTCTAATTATTTCTAGCGACCGAACCGAGTTGATCGGAACAACATCGAAAGCGCTTTTAGAAAGTGCACAGAGGATTCAGCAGCAGGGTCTGGCTAAGGATGAAATCAGGATGTCCGACAAGGATGTCATGGTATTGGCTGGCGATTTGCCATTGTACGATTTTTACATCATGAATGTCATTGATAAGGATGCGGCCCTGGGTCAAATGCTCAACAGGAAAGCGATTTTCTTCATTGTTGCGGGGATCGTGGCTTTGGCTGTACTCGTTGTGTATGTGATCACGCGGAGGTTGACGCTCTCGTTAAGAAAGCTCGTTAAGAAAATGTCCACGGTGACAAAAGAGAATTTTCACAATTATATGGCGGTTACGGGCACCTATGAGACAAGGGAGCTTAGTCGCTCCTTCAATTTCATGCTCGACGAGTTGAACGACTATATTAGCCAGCTTGTTGAAACGCAGAAGGAGCAGCGCAAAGCAGAATTGGCCGCGTTGCAGCAGCAGATTAATCCGCATTTTTTATATAATACACTGGCTTCCGTTAATATCCTCGTTCAGCGAGGGAGCCAAGAGACCGCCACGCAGACGATTCATGCGCTCATTTCTCTCCTGCAGAATACGATCAGTAATGTCAAAGAAACGATTCCCGTTGTGCAAGAGTTGGTGAATTTAAAGCATTACGTGTTCATTAATCAGATTCGTTATGGTCAAGGGATTAAGGTCGATTACTTTGTTTCACCGGACTGCTTGCCTGCGCAAGTGCCTAATTTGATGCTGCAACCTTTTATCGAGAATGCTTTTTTTCATGCTTTTAATAAGAAGGGTACCGGATATATTTACGTCATCATCACGAAAGAAAGAGACACGCTGCACTGTGAAGTGGTTGACAATGGGGATGGCATGGAACTTTCGGATAAGGCGGATGAGATACCGAATCCCAAAAGTGCGAGGCAATTGTTCACAGGGATTGGTATTCGTAATGTTCATGATCGCTTGGTTCTTCTGTACGGTGAAGAGTATGGGGTTACGATAACAAGCACATTGGGACAGGGAACGAAAATATCTATTAATCTTCCATGGCGTACAGATACAGAACACGTAGGAGTATAAAAAACTAAAATAAATACAAAATATAAAAATAATACAAATGAGTAGTGGAGGATGGGATTACAGAGACAATAAAAACGCTAATTTCAGCAAATTTCGTTCTAACAAGACAAATTGCCCAAATGATATTATTTATAAGTAAGCACTTACAAAATTAAATCATCCAGGGGGATCACATGAAGAAGAAAATTTCTACGGTTTTACTTGCAAGTTTTATGCTTTTGACGGCATGTTCAAGTAATTCGTCAGACACATCATCAACGACTACTCCTAGTGGCGGTGCAGCGAGCACTAGTAAAGAAATTACAGTTTGGGCATGGGATAAGAACTTTAATATCGCAGCAATGAACCTTGCGAAAGACGCGTATTCGAAGGATCATCCTGATGTCAAAATCAACGTTGTCGAATATGCGCAAGATGACATTATTCAAAAGATGAACACTGGTTTGAACTCCGGTTCAAAGTCAGGCCTGCCGAATGTGGTATTGATTGAAGATTATCGTGCGCAAAGCTTTTTGAAAACATATCCAGATGCATTCGCTGATATGTCCGCATCCATTAAAGCTTCGGATTTCGCTGAATACAAGTTAGGTCCAACAAGCTTGAACGGTAAACAATACGGTGTACCATTTGACTCCGGCGTAACAGGTCTTTATGTTCGCAGAGATTACTTGGAACAAGCAGGCTACAAGGTTGATGATTTGAAAAACATTGACTGGCAGAAATTCATTGAAGTCGGTAAAGCGGTTAAAGCCAAAACCGGTAAAGACTTGCTGACACAGGATCCAAATGATCTTGGTTTGGTTCGTATGATGATTCAATCCGCAGGCGCTTGGTATCTGAAAAGTGATGGCACGACGCCGGATCTGAAAGACAACGCTGTGTTGAAGGAAGCATTCGAGACGTACAAAGAAATCATGAACGCGAACATTGTTAAAATCAATTCGGATTGGAACTCCTTCCTAGCTGGTTTCAATAGCGGTGCTGTTGCTTCTGTTCCGACAGGTAACTGGATTACGCCATCGATTAAATCACAAGCTGATCAATCCGGTAAATGGGCAGTTGTTCCTTTTCCTAAGTTGAAAAACACAGCTAGTTCCGTTAACGCATCTAACCTAGGAGGAAGCTCCTGGTACGTATTAAACAGCACGGGTAAAGATACGGCTGCTGATTTCCTTGGGAAAACACTGGGTTCTGATGTGAATTTGTATCAAAAATTAGTAACAGACGTAGGTGTTGTTGGTACTTATAAACCTGCTGCACAAGGTGAAGCTTACACGAAAGCCGACGATTTCTTCGGAGGTCAAAAGGTGATTTCTGATTTCGCAACATGGACGGCACAAATTCCTAAAGTCAACTATGGTCTGCATACGTATGCGATTGAAGATATTCTCAAAGTTGAGATGCAAAACTTCCTGAAGGGCAAAGACATCGCGAAAGTATTCAGTGATGCTCAGTCCCAAGCAGAATCCCAACTTAAATAAGTTTCTCTTCCCATTTACCTTATGAACGCTGACCTCTGAATTGCGCAATATGCAAAGAAGAGGACAGCGTTTCAATTTTTATCGCTAAGAATAGGAAGGATTTGGACTCAATGAACTACTCGATGCGTAGCCGTGCAAAGCTTACGGGATGGCTGTTTATCGCTATTGCCGTATTGATGATTTGTTTGTTTTACTTCTATCCCATGATTCAGGCATTGCTGCTTTCCTTTAAAACAGGCGCGGGTGCCAATCTACATTTCAATGGGATAAGCAACTATAAACGGCTCTTTAGTGATAAGACATTCATCACTGCCGTTAAGAATACGTTCATCTATTTGATTATTCAGGTGCCGGTCATGATCATTCTGTCGATGATGATTTCCGTCTTGTTGAATGATAGCAAGCTTCGTTTCAAAGGCTTTTTCCGGACAGCTATTTTCTTGCCTTGCGTGACTTCGCTCGTAGCCTACTCCGTTGTTTTCAAGTACCTGTTTGGCAATGATGGTTTGATTAATATGGCTTTAACTAAGATTCACTTGATTTCACAGCCCATCGCATGGATTTCTGATCCTTTTTGGGCGAAAATTACGATTATCCTTGCCATTACATGGCGCTGGACAGGATATAATATGATTTTTTTCCTCTCCTCTTTACAAAACATTGATAGCTCTATTTATGAAGCAGCTCGTATTGACGGAGCCTCTGCGTTCAAACAGTTTTTCTTTATTACGTTCCCAATGCTGAAGCCTATTGTACTCTTCACGTCCATTACCTCGACGATTGGTACGCTGCAGTTGTTCGATGAGATTATGAATATTACGAAGGGTGGACCAGGTAATTCTACCCTCTCCATATCGCAGTACATCTACAATCTTTCTTTCAAATACACACCTGATTTTGGCTATGCAGCAACAGTTTCCTACTCGGTTGTAGTCATGATCATTGTGTTATCTGTCCTTCAAATCAAATTGGCAGGTGATAAAAAATGATAGGTTTAAGACGTACAATCATCTATGTCTTCCTTTTTGCTGTGGCGCTTGTCTCCATTTTTCCTTTCATATGGATGGTCATTAGTTCGACGAATCTGTCTGTGGACGTTACACAGGGCAGAATGTTACCAGGAACGCATTTCATGGACAACTTCCATAAATTAACCAAGTCCATCAATCTCGTTCCTGCACTATGGAATTCCTTGAGGATCTCGTTGGCTACAACGATCTTGGCCTTAGTCGTTGCTTCGCTGGCAGGCTATGCCTTTGAAATCTATCGGAGCAAAGCCAAGGATATTGTGTTCAATATACTGCTTGTGTCGATGATGATTCCGTTCGCGGCGTTGATGGTTCCGCTTTACCAAATGTTTTCGAGCCTATCGCGTGCGGTTCCATTTATCGGGATTAACACGATGAACGCGGTTGTACTTCCGACCTTTACGACAGCGTTTCTTATCTTCTTCTTCCGCCAAAGCACAAAAATGTTTGCGAAGGAGCTTCTAGAAGCGGGGCGTATAGATGGTTTGTCCGAATTAGGATTGTTTTTCCGTGTGTATATGCCGACTATGAAAACAACATATTCAGCCGCAGCCATCATTACCTTTATGTCGAGCTGGAACAATTACTTGTGGCCGCTTATCGTTTTGCAAACGCCGGAGAAACGAACCATTCCTTTGTTAATCTCGAATTTAGGTTCTAGTTATTCACCGGATTTCGGGGTGATCATGACCGCTATTGTCATCTCAACATTGCCGACAGCGCTCGTATTCTTCTTGATGCAAAAACAATTTGTAGCTGGTATGGTTGGTTCTGTGAAATAGTACGTAATTAGAGACCCTTCTTGGGTCTTATTTTTTGGGAGGCGTAGAAGAATGAAACATTCGGTACCAAGCCTTGATTGGCTTCAAGATGTACGTGTATTCAAAGTGAACCGCGTGGATGCCCATTCGGATCATCGTTATTATCATTCAATGGCGTCTGCGGAGGCAGGCGCACCGATGGACATGCGGCATAGTTTGAACGGGCGCTGGCAGTTTAGTTACGCGGTTAATCCCGCAAGCCGCGTGCAGTCTTTTTATCAAATGGATTATAACTGCGCGGCTTGGGAGCATATCCAAGTGCCTGGACATATCCAGCTTCAAGGCTGGGGTCAGCCGCAATATGTTAACACGATGTATCCGTGGGATGGCGTAGAAGCGCTTCGTCCTCCTCATATTTCGCAAGAGCATAACCCAGTTGGCAGCTATGTGAAAAATTTTGAATTACCAGATACGATGATTGGTAAGCCTGTCTACATATCGTTTCAAGGCGTGGAATCGGCCTTCTACGTATGGCTTAACGGCGAATTTATCGGGTACAGCGAAGATAGCTTTACGCCTGCCGAGTTTGACTTAACGCCTCATATTCGTGAGGGTGAGAATAAACTCGCTGTAGAGGTTTATCAGCGGAGTACTGGAAGCTGGCTGGAAGATCAGGATTTCTGGCGGATGTCGGGGATTTTCCGCGAGGTGTATTTGTACACCGTACCTAAAGTCCATGTTTGGGATATGCGTGTGAAGGCAGATTTGGATGATGCGTATGAGCAAGGGTTGCTTGAGATTGAGCTCAAGCTTCGAAATGAGTATACGGAAACGGTCCGCGCTAAGGTTGAGCTAAAGGATGCGGAAGGGCGGATTTGCCTCACCGAAGAAGGAGAGTTCCGCGAAGGCAACCTTTCTTTCAACCTTTCTGCAGGTACTGTTCAGCCTTGGAGTGCGGAAAGCCCTTATTTATATGCCGCGTGTATCTCGATTTACGATGAGAGCGGAAATTTAATTGAAGCTATCGTTCAGAAGACAGGGTTCCGTCGTTTTGAAATGAAAGACAAGCTGATGTGCATCAATGGGAAACGTATTGTTTTCAAAGGTGTCAATCGACATGAGTTTAACAGCCGCAGCGGACGAGCGATTACGAAGCAGGATATGCTGTGGGATATTCAAACGCTTAAGCGCAGTAACATTAATGCGGTCCGCACGTCTCACTATCCAAACCAGACGCTTTGGTATGAGCTTTGTGATGAGTACGGGGTCTATGTCATTGATGAGATGAACTTAGAGACGCACGGCTCATGGCAAAAGATGGGCGCGGTCGAACCTTCCTGGAATATTCCAGGTAACGATATGGCGTGGCAAGACATCGTCATGGATCGTGCGATATCGATGGTGGAGCGAGATAAGAATCATCCGTCGATTCTCATTTGGTCTTGCGGTAACGAATCCTATGCAGGTCAAGTTATTCTGAATGTGTCCAACTACTTCCGTGAAACGGATCCTACACGACTTGTTCACTACGAAGGTGTTTTCTACGATCGCAATTATGATGCGACAAGCGACATGGAAAGCCGGATGTATGCGAAGCCAGCGGATATTGAAGCGTATCTCAATAGCCAGCCAAGCAAACCGTACCTTAGCTGCGAATATATGCACGCGATGGGGAATTCCGTCGGAGGTCTTCATAAATACACCGAGCTTGAGAACAAATATCCGTTATACCAAGGTGGCTTTATTTGGGATTATATCGATCAGGCGATTGTGAAAAAAGACCGAAACGGCCGTGAGTTTCTGGCGTACGGCGGTGATTTCAAAGATCGTCCAACCGACTATAGCTTCTGTGGTAATGGTCTCGTCTTTGCTGATCGCCAAATCACACCTAAAATGCAGGAAGTTAAATTCCTTTATCAGAATATCAAGCTGGAACCAACCCGAACTCATATTAACATTGTGAACGAGAATTTATTTGCGAATACAGATGATTTAGTGCTAGTGTACCGTCTTTTCCATGAGGGGAAAGAAATTGGCGCAGGGCAAGCGAACATCGAAGTCGAAGCGCAGAGTGAATTCAGTCTGCCAATTGAATTGTCCGATGTAGATGGAACGCCAGGTGAGTACTGCATTCAGGCTTCTTTGGTTCTGAGAGAAGCTACAATATGGGCTGATGCTGGATTTGAAACGACGTTTGGTCAAACGACGTTTGTAGTTGGGGCGAGCCGTCAGAATGAGCGGCCATCAGGTGAAGTCGTCGTCGTTGAGGGCGATGTGAACATGAGCGTGACAGGGAAAGGCTTCGCTGCCATTTTCTCGAAGCAGGTAGGCTCGCTCGTTTCACTTAAATACGAGGGACGTGAAATGATCGCGATGCCACCTGCGCCATTATTTTGGCGGGCAACCACGGATAATGACAAAGGAACGGCAATGAGCTTTACGGCCGGAGCTTGGTATGCCGCTAGCTTGGCTCGCAAATGCGTCAATTGGGAGCTGCGTCAAGAACAAGGTTCAGCGACTGTCATTTTCGATTACAAATTCAGCATCAACGTCGAAGTGACCGTTCGCATCGCGTACACCGTATTAGCGAATGGAACAATTCGCGTGAATACGCAGTACAAGGGTGCCGCGGGTCTGCCGAATTTGCCGATACTCGCTGTATCGTTCAAGATGTCTGCGGATTATAATCAATCCGACTGGTATGCGATGGGACCTGAAGAAAACTATATCGATCGCAATTTCGGTGCTCGATTGGGCGTATTTAGTCGTCCTGTGAATCAATTGCCTACGCCTTATCTGGTCCCACAGGAATCAGGCAACCGTACGGGTGTCCGCCGTGTGAATGTGACGGATGTGGCTGGTATCGGTCTATCGATTCAGTCAGACCCACTAGCGCCAGTTGAGTGCAACTTGTCTCCGTATACGGCATTTGAACTCGAGCATGCGGATCATGCCTTTGAGCTGCCAGAGGTTCATTATACGGTTGTGACCGTTGCAGGCAAACAAATGGGTGTTGGCGGCGATGACAGCTGGGGTGCACCAGTCCATGAGGAATATCAGATTCCAGCGGATCAAGAGATGGAGTTTGAGTTCTTCTTGTCTAGTCATAACGTATCTTCACAAGGTTAGATGAAGTACTACAAAAATGAGGGGCTGCCATTAGGCAGCCTCTTTTGTGTGTCTAAATGTAATTGTTATCAGCGTGGATTAGGGCGTGAGGCGTTGCTCCTGGCGCTGGTGCAGGCACAAATACCTGCACTAGCCATAGGGCCATAGGGCATCCTGGTCAAGCGAATAACTGGATTTTCTGTAGCTAATTCAAGCGAAATCACGGAATTTCGTAAAATAACTGGATTTCCTCCCGTTATTTCAGGCCAATTTCGCCAAAACGGAACTTTTCGAGCAAGATTAGATGTAGAAAATCCAGTTAAACTCTCCGCAGGCTAGATTTACCCGGAAATAAATGTAGGAAATCCAGTTAATCCCCCAAAGCTATCTAGCCTGGAACGCAAAAGCAGTAGATGTGTTTCTTAAATTGGCAACGCATTGACGATGTGGCTGGCTATGCATTGCCAGTTCTTGGGAGCGACGTGTACAATACACATAGAGCCTAATTCGATTTCGCTAGAGGTGAACGGACCATGTACACAATCATCATGATCGATGATGAGGATGAAGTCAGAGAAGGCATTAAGAAGAAGACGAACTGGGAAGCTTGCGGCTTCCAGCTGGTTGGCGATTACGATAATGGCCGTGACGCCTATGAGGCGGTTGAGCGGCTGCAGCCAGATGTCGTCATCACCGACATTAATATGCCGTTCATGGACGGACTTCAGCTCACGGAGCGGATTGTCGCCAAATACCGTACCATGAAAGTCGTCATTGTAACCGGTTACGAGGATTTTGACTATGCGAAGCAAGCCATTAAGCTGAAGGTCAAAGACTATTTGCTGAAGCCGATCAATAGCGCAGAATTCACGGAATTCCTGCAGAAACTATGTCTCGAGCTGGATGAAGAGCGCAAGCAGCGCGAGGACATCACGTTCCTTCGCCACCAGTTCCAAGAGAGCATGCCCTTGCTGCGCGAGCGGTTTCTGGAGCGGTTGGTCACGTCAGGCATGCGGAAAGACGAGATTGAGCGGAAGCTCCCGATGTTTGGTCTGCACTTAGAGGGGGCGGGACATACTGTCCTAGCACTCGACATAGATGATTTTGGCAGGGAGCTGTATAGCGACCAAGTAGCGGAAGAGGAGCTGCTGCGATTTGCGGCTTATAATATTTTGCATGAAATCGTGGAGAAGGAGCATGGCGGTACGGTGTTTCGGACCCGTGATGATAAGCTTGTCGGACTCGTCTCAGGCAACGAGGACGAAGTCGAAGTCATTTGTCAGACGCTAGCGGAGCAAGCCAGATACAGTATTGAGAAATATTTGGGCATGACTGTCACGGTAGGCATTAGCCGTATGTACAAGGGACTGCAGGAGCTGCCGAAGGCTTTTCAAGAAGCGCTTGCGGCCTTGGATTACCGCTTTATGTTAGGGAATAATCGCATCATCGCCATTGGGGATATGGAGTTCGGGAGCAGCCAAGATAACTCGAGCTATTTACGTACAGAGAAGAGAGTGATTGCAGCGATCAAAACAGGTGAAAAGACAGCCATCACGAACACCCTGTACGAGTGGATCGACGATTTGAAGAAATCGGCGTGTCCGATGGAATCTTGCTACGGCAAGCTGCACAAATTGCTCGTCGCCCTGATGAATGCTGGGGTGGAGACAGGGCTGAATGAAGGAGACGTGCTGGGCGATCATTCATTCATGGAACTCTATACACGTAAAACATTGGATGATGTGCGACTATGGCTGGAGGCCATTTGTTTAACCTTCGTAGATCGGCTTGCAGAGAAGCGTACTCATGTGTCAGGAGCACAGTTGGAGTCGGCTGTGGCCTATATCCATGAGCATTATGCCGATGAGCAGCTTTCGCTGCAGCAGGTGTGCAATCATATCTATATGAGCATGAGCTACTTCAGCGCCTTATTTAAGCCGTATACGGGGGAGACTTTCATTGAGTATGTGACCCGATACCGGTTGGATAAAGCCAAAGAAATGCTAGCCACCACGCAACTCAAAACCTATGAGCTTGCAGCGAAGGTAGGTTATGGCGATCCGCAATATTTTAGTGTTATTTTCAAAAGACATACGGGTATGACCCCGAAGGAGTTCAGAGCCGTCAACAAGGCTGGGCTGAGCTTATGAGAGGTGTGCTTCGTTCTTTTCAATTCAAAAGCATACATACGAAGTTCGCGTTGGCTTTCTCCTGTTTAATTTTATGTACAACCGTCATTCTTAGCTATAGCGCCTATCGGCTCTCGACCGTCGCTGTTACGGATGCCTCACTGACCTATACGAACCAATTGATCGAGCAAGTGAATAAGAACATTCAGACTTACATTGGCAATATGGAAAGCATTTCGACTCTTTCACTGAGCAATACAGATCTGAAGCAATATCTCTCTTCGAAAAATCCGCAGGATACGGAAGCGCAGCAGTTGAAGCGGCAGATCAGCAGCTATTTCAGCACGATCGTTGCATCTCGAAATGATATCGCTTCCATTGTGTTCATCGGTTCGAATGGTGCTGTTGTATCGGATCGGGTGTCGCCCGAATTTAAGTCTTATGCTGAGCTGATTTCACAGGAATGGTACACCAAAGCGAGCAGGAGCAAGGGGGATATCGTCATTTCCTCGTCGCATGTGCAGCATGTGTATCAAAATGAATATAAATGGGTCGTTTCGATCTCGAAACAGATGCCAAGTCCGGGGCCAGGCGGTGCAAGCGGGGTGCTGCTCGTTGACCTGAATTTTAACCTCATTAATGATTTGTGCAATCAAATTCAGTTGGGTCAGCGGGGGTACGTATTCATTCTCGATCAGAGCGGCGATCTCATTTATCATCCTCAGCAACAACTGTTGTATTCGGGCTTGAAGTCCGAGGATATCCGTGCCTTGATGCAGGCCAAGGATAGTACGTTCGAGACGGCGGCGACGGATGAAAATAAGATCTATACGGTGCGTACAACCAGCTTTGGCTGGAAAATGATTGGCGTCACCTATGCTGGTGATCTCAGCGGGAACAAAAAAGAGATGCAGCTGACATCCGCGATGTGGGGCGGGATTGCGCTTATTATTGCGCTGGCGATTTCGATTTGGCTATCGATCACGTTGACCAAACCGATTAAACAGCTCGAAGTACACATGAAGCAGGTGGAGAAGGGGAACTTCGATATCCGTGTCGATGTGGAAGGCGCGAATGAGATTAGCAAGCTGTCGCGGACGTTCAATCTGATGATTAGCAAAATCAAAGAGTTGATGAGCCAGACGGTACTGGATCAGGAGGTCAAACGGATTAGCGAGCTGAAGGCTTTGCAGGCGCAGATTCAGCCTCATTTTCTATATAATACACTCGATTCGATTATTTGGATGGCCGAGATGGGGAAGGTCGACGATGTTGTGACGATGACTTCGGCCTTGTCCAAGCTGCTGCGTTCGAGCATCAGCAAAGGGGAGGAACTCGTTCCTATCCGTGTGGAATTGGCTCATATTGAGAACTATTTAACGATACAAAATATCCGTTACCGCAATAAATTTACGTACGACATCGAGGTGGAAGCGGATCTATTGGAGGATCGTAGTTTGAAAATCGTGCTGCAGCCGCTCGTGGAAAATGCGATCTATCATGGCATGAAGCATTTGGCAGAAAGCGGACATATTCGGATTACCGGGCGGAAGCGGGACGGCGTCATCGAGCTGAAGGTCATGGATAACGGCGTAGGAATGAGCGAGGATCAGTTGAACGCACTAAGACTGAAGACGACACATCAATCGCAATCAGGCAAAGGGTTCGGTTTGCTTAATGTGAATCACCGGATTCAACTGTACTTTGGCGAGCTGTACGGATTGCAATTCGAAAGCGAACTCGAAGAGGGTACGACAGTCACGATTACGTATCCTGAAATGCCGCCGATGCCGGGTCAAAGTGAAGGTTAGAAGTGAGGTGTTCTTTTGAAAATTAGAGTGAGTGCTGTTCTGATTACGCTTGCTGCTGCTGTTATTCTGATCGCGGGATATCTGATCTACGCTAACGATTTCGGTGCCAAGAATAATGCCATTATTGTGATCCCTAAGACGATTGACCCCCATGTGGAATTCTGGCAGGTATTGAATCAAGGCGTATTCGCAGCCGCGAAAGAGTATAATGCAGAAATTAAGATCATGGGAACCGCATCCGAATCACAAATTGAGGAACAAATTAAGCTTGTGGAACAAGCGATAGCGGAGAAGCCGAAGGCGATCATTCTGGCGGCAACGGATTACAATCGGTTAGTTCCTGTTGCGCAGCGTGCGATCGATGCAGGCATCACGCTGATCACGGTCGATTCGGGTCTTGCGGGCGGCGTGTCGGAGAGCTTTATTGCAACGGATAATTACGCGGCAGGACGCAAAGCTGTTGAAACGATGAAGGGCTATGTGCAGGGGCCAGCAACCTATGCCATTGTTAGCTTTGTGAAAACCTCCAACACCCAGATGGATCGGGAGAATGGCGTGCGAGATAGTTTGAAAAGCGATACGTCCATTAAGTTGCTGGATACGTTGTATAGCAATGGGTCGGAGGACAAGGCATATGAGCTGACAAAGGAGCTGCTAAGCGAGCATTCAGATATCCGAGGCATATTTGGCTTGAATGAGCCATCCACCATGGGCGCGGCGCGTGCGCTGAAGGAGTTGGATCCCGACCGCAATATTAAACTTGTCGGCTTTGACAGCTCCATGAACGAAATATCGTTTCTTGAAGCAGGGATTTTGCAAGGGACGGTCGTGCAGAAGCCTTTTAACATGGGATATCTCGCTGTCAAAACCGCGCTCCAGGCTCATCGTGGGGAAACGGTTAAACGGGTGGTGGATACGGGCTCTGAGGTTATCACCAAGGATAACATGTATACGAATGAGAATCAGAAGTTGTTGTTTCCTTTTGTCGGGAAATAGAATAGGGATAACGGACTCTGGAGTTCGTTCATTAGTAAGTTCGAGGGATTTAGACAAACGTTCACGCTCTTCTGCAAAATTTCCCAGGAAATAGTAAGCGTTTTGTCGAAAGTTAAGCGCATTAATGATACATGGAAAGGGAAAATGGAGGTCACCTATGCCTGAAGTGGTACAAATCGGACCGCTGCAATTGCAGGGGCAGTTAGTCGCGTTGTTGTTGGCTTGTGTGCTCGGGTTTTGGCTGATGCGACGTGTAGTGCGGCAATGGAATCAGGTAGAGCTGGAAGTGCCTGATACGGATCGGGGAGCCGTAAAAAGTATGGATGATTTGATTTTGAATAGTGCCTTGATCGTGTTCTTTACATGGCGCTTGGGTAGTCTGTTGACGCAGCCATCCCTGTTGTGGGAGAGCCCGATGAAGCTGCTTCTGACAGCAGGCTCTAATATGGAGATTGTAGTAGGCATCGTACTAGCGTACATCTACTTAACGTATCAGGTGCGTAAGCATGGAATGGCTTGGCGAGTTTTGCTGGATATGCTCGCGATCGGTGCTGCTTCAGCAGTGTTCCTTTATGCCGCTTTGACACCTTCTTTCGGACTTCCTACTTTGTTGCCGTGGGGGATTGGCGTGGAAGGTACGGTGTCGAGATTTCATCCCCATCATGCGTACCTGGCGATTTTATTGGTGCCGTTACTGGTGTGGCAGCAGCTGTGGACAGCTCGTTCGACAACGGTTCTAGGAACAGGCAAGCTACTGAAGATCACCTTGTTCTATGGGGGTGCAGCGGGGATGGTTGCGAGCTTTTTCGCTTTAGGTGAGCCCACGGCGTTGTATCTCACCCCTGCACAGTTACTAAATCTACTCATGCTGATTATTGGAATGAATCTCCCTATTTTGTCACATACTACGGGCAGAAGGGAGCTGATGGATATGAGTCAGAACGATTCCAAAACGCAAATCCAGCAAGAACAGCAAAACCAAGAGCGTGATAAAAAACCTGCAAGTAAAGAGGGCTATGATAAAAAATTGGACGGCCCCAACCGCCCATCCACATGAGTGAAGATCAGAAGAAAACAGCCGCCTCTTCGAAGGACCAGAGTGAGCTAGATCCTTTTGAGATCGATTTTCTGCCGCAGTTTGAGCAAGGGCGAGGCCCGCGTGCGCCATTTGTGAATGAGTATGGGGTTACGATCGGTGATCATGACTATGAATCCGACAACTCCCCTCTGGAGCAATGGACATCGGATACGAACCCCGAAGTCATGGCAGGCGACCAGTGGGTGCATCCCTTCAAGGATGTTGGTTTCCAAAGCGCAGAGAATCGCGAACTATTTGAAGAAGGCATCAAGCCGCAAAGTGGTATTTTCACCCATCCGGATAAAAATGTTGCCTACGAGCCGGGACAAGATATCGAGAATGACAAGGATGATAAAGCGGAAGCCTAGACAGCTTTCGCTTTATTTCTATTTTTACCAGGGGACATTGGACTTTGCTTTCACCGCTAACGGATGTATAATATAAGTTATAGTCATTACGTTTTAAGAGTAACTATTAAATCCTAAGGGGTGGCACATATGGCAATGTCTTTTGATTCATACATGAAAGATATGGTTAAACCGATGAGAGAAGATTTGACTCGTCTGGGTATTACGGAGCTTCTGACTCCTGAGCAAGTTGAGGAAGCAATTGAGAAATCCAAGGATGGCACGATGCTGCTTGTCGTGAACTCCGTTTGTGGCTGTGCAGCTGGTCAATGTCGTCCAGGTGTTGCAAAAGCTCTTCAAAACGAAACTGTACCAACTTACACATACACAGTGTTCGCGGGTCAAGAGAAGGATGCTACGGCTAAAGCGCGTGAATTCTTAGCGCCATACCCGCCATCATCCCCATCTATCGCGTTGTTCAAGAATGGTGAGCTAGCTCACTTCATTCAACGTCACCAAATCGAAGATCGTTCCGCTGATATGATCGCTGGCGATTTGATTGGTGCTTTTGAACAATATTGCAAATAATAATTGTTAGGCATATAGGCCCTACCTGCCAATGAGCAGGTGGGGTTTTTCTTTTGTCATTCCGGATTCTTCCGTATATCCGCTTTTAAACTAGCTATCTCTGATCCGCCTTACTGCTTCTGGAGGAATAACTGTAAAAAGTACTGCTAATTTTTGCGTTTTCATCTGCATATGGAATTTAAATGGAAAATATACAGCTAATTTCGATTGAATGATCGGTTTTAGCTGAAATGGCTGGAATTAACTGTAGAGAATCCATTTATTCGCTGAAAATGCGCGATTGGCGTGAAATTAGATGTAGGAAATCCAGTTAATCTCTTGTTCTTTCGATTACACTTTGAAATTTGGGAGCCGAAAGTCTATACTAGATCTCAAAGAAGGCATCATTCCAAAATTTAGATAAAAGGTGGAGAGTTGCATGAGTTTACAAGCTGAAATTATCGCAAAGCTCGGCGTTAAACCTGAAATTGATATTGATGAAGAGATTCGCAAACGCGTGGATTTTCTGAAAAATTACGTGCTCGGCGCGCACGCGAACGGCCTGCTGATCGCGATCAGCGGCGGTATCGACAGCGCGGTAGCAGCAGGACTGTGTAAGCAAGCAACGGACGAGCTTACAGCAGAAAAAGGCAAAGAATACAAAACCGTCGGCGTGTTCCAGCCTTATGGCCAACAAGTCGATATCGAAGATAGCTACGCGGTGGCGAAAGCTTTCGATTTGAAATACCAAATCGAGAACAACATCGAAGAGTCCGTCGACGAGATTGCCATCGAAGTCGAATACGGACTCAAACACATCGGCGTTCACCAGCATGTGAGCCGCGGCGGCAAAGGCAACATCAAGGCGCGGACGCGCATGGTGATGCAGTATGCCTTGGCTTTTGAGCTGGGCTTGATCGTCGTGGGCACGGATCATGCCTCCGAAGCGGTCACCGGCTTCTATACGAAGTACGGCGACGGCGCGGTCGACATTACACCGCTGAGCACGCTGAACAAGCGCCAAGTGCGCTCGCTCGCTGCGAAGATCGGTGTACCGCAAAGCGTGCTAGACAAAGCTCCTACAGCGGGCCTTTGGGACGGCCAAACCGACGAGGACGAGCTAGGCATCACCTACGGTGATAACAGCGACTATCTCGAAGGCAAGCAAATTGATCCAGCGATTCAAGAAAAGCTGGAGAAGCAATATGCGAAAACGGAGCACAAGCGTGTTCCGATTCCAGGCATTTAGATGTTAGGGTGCAGAGACTGTCCATGTTAAACATGGACGGTCTTTTTTACATATAGAAATATGAATGTTTTGGGTTTGGGGCAAGCGAATCTTTTCCCTTATTTCATGTATAATCACACTTCACTTTATCAGATTTCGGCTTTCCCACCGTAGCTAAATGGAAAACATACAGTTAATTCTCGCAAATTCCTCCAAATTCCACGAATAGACGGAATTTATGTTGTTAAATCTTCCGATTTCATTTGTATTCTCTTAAAATCGTGAAATTACATGGATGATTTCCAGTTAAATCACGGAAACACGAATTAGACGTGAATTTAGCTGTACAAAATACAGTTACTCTAGTGTTTGGTCCACGGATGCCCGCATCCCTGCACGAGAGAGGAGCGCTAACGTGACCGCCGTATACAAAAAAGGGGCGTTTTCTCATTCTCGAACTATGCAGCTTGACAACGTTGGATTACAACTGTAATATTCAAGTTGTATTACAGTTGTAATCCAACTGAAAGGAGGAAACGATGTGAAGACAGTCCCTCATATTACAGATGCCGAATGGGAAGTTATGAAGGTACTCTGGAACGAATCACCACGCACAGCCAATGAAGTTATTGATGCTATGCAGGAGCGGACAGAGTGGAAGCCCAAAACGATCCGAACCCTATTGAACAGGCTAGCACAGAAGCAGGCGATCTCGTTTACGCAAGAGAACAGGGTGTATGCTTATTTCCCTTTGGTCTCTGAGGGCGAATGTGTGAAGTCGGAGACGCAATCTTTTTTGAAAAGAATTTATGGCGGGGCTTTTAAGCCGATGCTTGTTAATTTTTTGAAAGAGGAGCAGTTATCGGAGGAAGATATCAAAGAGTTAAGAGATATGCTAGACGGTAAAAACAAATGACATGGAACCAGAGATTGGGCAGTGCTCCAGCAAGGTTCCACTTCTAGGAAAGAAGGGAGGGTGAAGGTGAACTCAATGAGTGAACTTCTTACAGGATTTTTTGATTGGATCCTATCGGTATCGATCATGGCAACCATTACGGTTGTGTTCATCATGCTGATTCAGCGCATCCTGCATAAACGGATCAAACCTAGATGGCACTATCTCATGTGGTTGTTGGTGCTCGTAAGACTGCTCCTGCCTTGGCACTTGGAGAGCAATTTAAGCATTTATAATTGGTTATCTTACCCAGATACTATTCACGAAATCAATCCAGCAGATGAGATAGGAACAGATGAGGAATTGGCAATAGATGACTCGTTGCAGAATATTTTGTATAAGTATGCGATGTACGTATGGGTGCTTGGAATCGTCCTATTTGCGATATATACCTTCGTGATCAACCGTAAATTTGTGCTGAAAATAACGAAAGAAACGAGACCGATCACAGATATCGGCATATTACAGTTATTCGCTCAGAGCCGACAGCTCATGTCGATACATAAACCGGTCACATTAGTGGTATCTGACAAATTGTCGATGCCGACGTTATTTGGCTTCAGGAATCCCTGTCTAGTCATACCGCAGTCGGTAATGAACAGTTTAAACCATGAGCAATTACGGCATGTTTTTCTACATGAATTGGCACATTGCAAACGAAATGATATTGGCGTCAATTGGCTGATGCAATTTCTGTTGATTATTCATTGGTTCAACCCTGTACTTTGGTATGCGCATCAACGGATGCGTGAAGACCAAGAGATTGCAAGCGATGCTTTAGCCCTTTCTTATATAGAACCAGCTAGAAGAGATGAATACGGATATACACTTATTCAATTGTTGGAAAACTATGTACGTCCCGTAAGTGTCTCAGGCAATGTTCATTTATCCGGAAACAAGTCACAGTTAAAAAGGAGAATTATGATGATAAAACAGTTTCAATTTAATTCCTACCGCTGGTCGTTCCTTGGTTTGGCCGCCATTCTCATCATTAGTGGTTGCTCGTTGACGAATGCGAGTGCAGATAAGAAATCAGCAACGGAATCGAATGCGCCGATTGTTGATCAGAAGACAACAGATACAAGTGCGCTAACAACGGGAACAGATAAGAATACTTCAGTTGAGACAGTGACTGAAACCAAGACTACCGACGTAGTTGCACCGACTACTCCCAATATTCCTACTGCTCCAACTACTTCGACAGTAGAGTCAAGTCCAGCACCTGCACCAGCCCAGGTAACGGAGGGGTCAAGATCAGAACCAGCACCTGCACCTGCACCAGCTCAAGAGGTAAGAAAGCCCGAATCAGCAACTGCACCAGTAGCTGTACCAGAAGTAAGGAAGCCAGGAGCAGTGCCATCAGCAACTCAAGAAGTGATGAAGCCAAGATCAGCTCCAGTAGCAACGCCAGCAGCAGCTCCAGCAGTGAGGGAGTTACCGTCAGCGCCGTCAGTTGTACCAGCAAGTAATTAAGCAAGTAAACCTAATCGAAAAGACCCGAGGCCAAATATGCCTTGGGTCTTTTTTTAACTGTAAAATATACAGCTAATATTGCCGTATTATCTAAGATTTAACGAATAGATGGAAAAAATACAGCTAATATCAGGGGGATCATCTTTTTGGTGGACTTTGGTAGAAATTAACTGTAGGAAATCCATCTAATGCTCTCAAATGGGGAGAATCAGCAAAATTAACTACATAAAATCCATTAATTTGTTTAGTGCGGCGTAGAAAGGCTGGATGGTTGAGGCGGTTTTTGGAGTTGAGGGAGGTTAAGAAGTAGAAGGAGGAGTAGAAGGTGGATTAGGAGTAGATTCGCCACTTATCCAAAAAATAGTAACCATAGCTGAAATTTGAAGCCTTACATCGACGGAATAGAAGACCTATAATGAGTAAAGTGAAAGTGCTTACATGAAGAGGACATAGGAGGTGCAGCCAGAAATGAAGACGGAGACGGACATCGCCACTCCGAATCACAAGTCAGTCCCATTCCGCAAATCTGCCTCAAGGCTGCTCCGCATCGCATACGCACAGCGATATTTGCAGGTTATGGCGCTGCTGGGCGTCGCGTGGATGATCATTTTTCACTATGTCCCCATGTACGGGATCATCATCGCCTTCAAAGATTTCAATATTGTGAAACCCATATCAGCAGCACCCTGGGCGGGGCTTGAGCACTTCAAGGCTTTTCTGGATGATGATAATTTGGCCAGTGTCATTAAAAATACCGTCGGGATGAGCGTACTCAAGCTCGTCATTGGCTTTCCGCTTCCTATCGTGTTCGCGTTGTTCCTGAATGAACTTCGTTCCATACGATTCAAGAAGCTGGTTCAAACCATATCCTATTTACCCCACTTCTTATCTTGGGTTATTCTCGGGGGCATCTTAGCCACTTGGCTAGCAGATGTTGGCCTTATAAATAAGCTCCTCCTAGCACTCCATATCATCCAAGAGCCCATCAGCTATTTGGCAGAGCCTTCGTATTTCTGGAGTATTATCGTCACCTCTGATATTTGGAAGGAGCTTGGCTGGTCGTCGATTATCTACTTAGCTGCGATGGCCGGCGTATCTCCGGAGATGTACGAGGCGGCTACGATCGATGGGGCAGGACGTTTTCAGAAAATGTTCTATGTAACCCTTCCTTCGATTAAAGGAACAATCACGATCCTGTTCATCCTTTCGGTGAGCGGTATCCTGAACTCCAATTTTGATCAAATTCTCGTTCTCAAAAACCAACTCAACGCCAGCGCTAGCAACGTGATCGATGTGTACGTGTATGAGGTAGGTCTTCGTCAGAGCCGCTTTTCCTATGCGACAGCAGTCGGCTTAATCAAATCGCTCATTTCACTCATCCTGCTGCTTTCGGCGAATTTTATTACCAAACGTCTTAATAACACATCCTTATTTTAAAAACATAATGCTTCTACGCAAGGAGGTGAGCCAACGATGCTTTCCCTGAATCGCAGAACCTACAAAGAGGCTGCATTCGATTACTTCAATTTTATCTTCATGCTAGTGATTTGCTTCGTAACCATCTACCCAATCTGGTATGTGCTCGTCAATTCTTTCAATGAAGGGAATGACGCCATGCGAGGGGGGATCTACTGGTGGCCACGGGTGTTCAGCATCGACAGCTATAGGGCTGTTTTTGCGAATAACGGCATTATGCTTGCGATGGGCGTAACTGTAGCGAAAACACTGATAGGTACAGTAGTTCACGTACTTTTTACAGCGATGGTCGCCTACGCATTTTCCCGCAAAGAGTTAATCGGCCGTAACGTCTACATGCTGATTGGTACGGTAACCTTATTTTTCAGCGGAGGCCTAATTCCATATTACTTGTTAATCCGAGATTTAGGGATGCTCGATAGCTTCCTGGTATATATCATTCCGGCGATGTTCAGCTTTTTCGATCTTATTATCTTCTTATCTTTCTTCCGAGAAATTCCGGACGCGCTAGAGGAAGCTGCCAAAATCGATGGCGCGAACGATTTCAAAATTTTTTATCAAATCATCCTACCGGTCTCCATGCCCGTCGTGGCGACGATCGCCCTCTTTCATGGGGTCTACCAATGGAATGATTACTTTACGGGGATGATCTACATAAATAAAAGCGATCTTCAACCGATTCAGACGTATCTCTACCGTGTTGTTGCGCAGTCGAGCTCCAATCAAATGATGGCAGCAACGACGGGAAGTGTGGCGAAGACGGTATCGTCCCAGTCGATTAAGCTAGCTACGATGGTTGTGACCACATTGCCCATTGTGTTGGTCTATCCATTCTTACAGAAGTATTTTGTAAAAGGTTTTATGATCGGCTCTATTAAGGGTTAGTCATGTTAATCTTCATGTGACACTGGTGGCCAGCTCTGTTAATCGAACAGAGATTACACATAATGAATCCGAAAAGGGGAAACGCCAATGAGGAAACCACGCAAAACGCTAACGACCTTGCTTGCTTTATTTACAGCTTTTTCAATAACTGCCTGTACCACAAATAAAGAGACCAACACCAGTACGGCCGGTCCCGAGGCGACCAAGGCAGCAGAAACCGCCGCACCACAATCCGCTGCGCCTGTGGCGAATGCGAATGATCCAGGTTGGAAATCCGATACGAAGCCGATTACGTTCGATTGGTACCTTAACTTCTCTTGGTTCCCTAATAAATGGGGCGTTGATGCCACTTCGCAGTACATAACCAAGAAAACCGGTGTGAATATCAACTTTATCGTCCCTGCGGGCAATGAGAACGAGAAGCTGAATACGATGATTGCCTCCGGGAAGCTGCCTGATTTTATCACATTGGGCTGGTACGAAGATGCAGTGAAGAAAATGATCGAAGGCAATATGGTCCTTCCGCTGAATGAGCTTGCCAAGCAGTATGATCCATATTTCATTAAGGTAGCTGATCCGGCCAAGACATCGTGGTACACACAGAAGGACGGCAATTTCTACGGTTATCCGAACGCTTCTTCTTCCTCCGAGGACTACAAGAAATACGGGCAAAACTTCGTGTCTAATCAAACGTTCCTGGTTCGCAAAGACATGTATGAGGCGATCGGTAAGCCGGATATGAGAACACAAGAGGGGTTCTTGAACGCGCTTAAGGCGGCGAAAGAGAAGTTCCCTGACGTGAACGGTCAGCCGCTGATTCCGCTAGGTTTGCATGAGTTCGGAGACTTAGGGAATAGTTCACTGCTTGATGCTGGTCAAAATGGTTCCATGCTGCAGAATTTCTTAGCAATTCCGTATGAAAAAGATAATAAGCTCTACGATCGTTCCACAGATCCAGAGTTTGTAAGCTGGCTCAAAACGTTCCGTAAGGCCAATGAAATGGGCTTGCTGGCGAAAGATATTTTTATCGATAAGCGTCCTCAAATGGAAGAAAAGATTGCGCAAGGCCGTTATTTTGCCATGTTGTATCAACGTTCTGACTTAGCGAATCAAAATATCTCCCTGTTCCAAAAAGATCCGAACAAAGTGTACATTGCCGTAGACGGCCCAGCGAATGCTGCCAAAAGCGCACCAACCCTAGCAGGACCCGGTATCTCCGGTTGGACAGTGACGCTAATTTCCAAAGACGTGAAAGATAAAGCAAGAGCAATTAAATTCTTGAGCTACCTCATTAGTGAGGAAGGAAACAAGGATCTGTACCTGGGTGAGAAAGGCGTCAGCTATGACACTATCAATGGCAAAGATCAATTTAAGCCCGAAGTGCTAGATCTTTTGAATAAAGACCGGGCTGCTTTTGATAAAAAATACGGCTCGTCCTACACCTTCTGGATGTTGATGGATACAAACATGAACTTGCAGTGGGCACCGCCTAGCGTGGAACCGATCAAACAACCTGAAGAGTGGACCAAAGGCAAGTCGAAGAGCTTCTCGCAGTACGATAACATTGTGCCAACAGGGACATCCGAAGAGGGGATCGCCAACACGAAAATCGCCCAGGCGTGGGGCAAAACGCTTCCGAAACTGCTACTAGCTAAGACGGATGCTGAATTCGATCAGTTGTTTGATAAATACCAAAAGGATCGGAAAGCAGCTGGATTGGATAAAGTGCAGGCTTACCAACAGAAAGAATTTGAATCGAACACGAAGAAAATTGCCGCATCCGCGAAGTAATTCGATATGATAACCTGAGAGCCCGAATCTATCGGGTTTTCGGGTTTTTCGCTGCAAATAGTTCCCGCATGGTGCAAGATTTATATTAAAATAAGAGAACTACCGAATAGAAAGACGGGATATGAGACCATGGGATTCATGCGGGGCAAAGGGAGAATGCGGGTTACGCAGATAACGAACCGGATTTCGATTCAAACGAAACTAATCGGTGCCTATATCATCATCATTTTGATTCCCATTATATTGATTTCTTGGTATTTATTTAATGAATTTTACCAAAATACGATTCAAGACACCGTGAACAATAATCAATACGCGTTAGAGAGCGAGAAAGCGAATATCCTGAACAATATTGAAGCGATGGGGCGTGCTGCTCAGTTTTCGATTACGGACAGAGAGGTTATTCAATATTTACATAATGCGCATGAACTTGAGGTCTCGGAGCTTGTAGATTTTAATATGAATACGTTTTCAAATTTGCAGCGGCTCCTGTTTAACAACCCGAATATCACGAATGTTCGCTTGTTTACAGATAATCCGAATACGGAAGAGATTTGGCCCATTTTTCTAAAAGAAAGCCGAATTGCAGATCGATCCTGGTATAAGGATGTGCTCGAACGGAAGGGCGAGGCTCGCTGGGAGATTTTGCAGAATGAGAAAGATATTATGAATCGGTACAACACGGATAATGAAGCTAGCTGGACGTATGTATCCTTGTTGAAAGAAATCTATTATCCCAAGGACACGCGCGTTGCTATTCTTGAGGTCGATATGCTGATGGAGAAGTTTTTTCAGAAGCTGTTCAGTCCCATTCAAGATGGCCAGTCGCACATGCTCGTCATTGATCGGTATGGTGGGATGTTTACGGGGGAAGGCAATGCTTTCTTCAAAGGCATGAACATGGAGCAGCTGCGCCAAGCGTGGAATGCCAACTCGCATCCGGAGGGGGCTAATTTCACGGTAACTATTGGGGATACGCCGTACCTGATCTTGGCGACGGCTATCGATAATCTGGATGCTCATTTGCTGAATGTAGTGTCTTTAAAAGAACCCGTTACGCAAATCCATCATACCCGTAATATATTTATCGCTGCTGCTGTTGTGTTAATTGCGCTATTGTCGGCAATCACGTATTTCCTGCAAGGGCTCATATTGAAAAAATTGCATATCCTGCGTGATTCGATGAAAAAGGTGCGCAGAGGCGATCTCAATGTGCAAATTGATATGGATGCTGGCGGGGAAGTGGGCGAGCTTGCCCATCATTTCCGGCAAATGATGAAGAAAATGAATGAGCTCATCGTGGAGGCTGTGAACAAACAAGCGGCGACGAAAGAGGCGGAACTGAATTCACTAAAGAATCAGATCGACGCGCATTTCCTCTACAATACGTTGGAAAATTTAAAAATGATGGCTGAAGTCGAAGCGCAGTACACGATTTCTAATGCGTTGACGTCACTTGGCGCCATGATGCGCTACAGTCTGAAATGGTCCAGCGATCAGGTCCAGCTGCGCAATGAAATCCACCATATTCAGAATTACATCGCGATCATGAACATTCGCTATGATGATAAATTAGAGTTGGAATTGGATATCCCAAGCAGTTATCTGGAGCAAGAAGTGCTGAAAATGTCCCTTCAACCTCTAGTGGAGAATGCGGTGAAGCATGGGATGAATATCGATCGGGCTAGACGTGAGGGTGTCACGATCTGGATTCGTGCGAGCCAGTGTGAGGATGGCATGCTCATCGAGGTTGGGGATAATGGCGCAGGCATGTCAGCGCATCAGCTGGAGGAGCTTCACGAGAAGATGCATATGGAGGACGCTTATTTTCATAACAAATATGGGAATAGACCTGAGCGTGAGCAGGAAGGCAACGGCATCGGTATGCGCAATGTGACGCAGCGAATCAAAATGTACTATGGCAATGAGTATGGGATTTGGGTAGAGAGTGCGGAGGGGACGTATACCAAAGTATTTATGAAGCTGCCTTATTTGATATTATCTGGAGGAATGTCTACGGATGAGAAACATACTTATCGTTGACGATGAGAAAAATATCCGACTCGGCTTGAAAGCCATGATTGCCCGCGAATTTCCGGAAGCCTATACGTTCGAGTTCGCTGGGGACGGCGAAGAAGCGCTGCAACTGTTGCAGCGCACCACAATAGACATTGTCATTACGGATATCCGTATGCCTGTGATGGATGGGATTACGCTGATTAATCGTATTCAGGAGATGGTTCTGAAGCCTGCGGTGATCATTCTAAGCGGACACGATGATTTCCCCTATGCGAAGGAAGCGATCCGCTGCGAGGTGAAGGAATATCTGTTGAAACCGATTATTCGGGATGAGCTGTCCAGTACCCTAGTTCGATTGGAGAATGATCTGAAGCTGAAAGAGCAGATATCCGAGCAACTGAGCAGCTCCTTACAGCAGAAGGAAGCTTTCAAGGAGAGTCAGTTGAGTTATTTGCTCAGGCATTCTCATATGGACGGGGAAACCATGCGGAGCAAGCTTGGGCAGATTGATATGGCTTGGGTGGAGGCAGGGTTTCAAATCGGCGTGCTTCACTATCGGGGAACGATAACGGGGATGAAGCCTTCCGAATTCCTGGTTCGTATCCAAGATGAACTAGCTCATGTGCCAGAGATCAGCCGTCATCGGCACGCGATCGTTCAAGATAAAGAAAATCAGCTAATGCTCATCGCAGAGCAGGGGGAATTATTTCTATCTTTGACGGAGCGGATCACTGGGGCGGGTTACTTCATGTACAGCATGGGGTTAAGTGACTACACGCGTGGAGCCGAGCAGTTGCAGTCTGCCTATATGGAAGCTCAAGAGGCGCTGAAGTATACATTTTTGCAGTCGGGGCCAGGCAGTGTGAGCTATGAAAGTATTTGTGCTAAAAATAAGGATTTCACTGTGCCTATCGCTACAATTCAAAGAATTGCCAATATGCTGGGGACCGACCGGAATAAGGAAATGTCCGCGCTGCTATTGGAAATACTGGACATGAAAACCGTCGCTCGGCTCGATATCGCCTATGTGGAGGCTGTGAGCAAAGCCATGAACGAGCTTGTGTTTGATAAAGTATTTCATGTGTATGGGGGCGAGTCTGTAGAGATCCTGCGGCTGTTCAAAAAGGTCGGGGATATCTCGAATTTCTATTATTTCTCCGATTATTATCATAGTGTCGAGGGTTTGTTGGACCGACTCAATGGGTATGTGCGCACGATGAAGACATTTCATATTGATCACAGAGAAATGAAGAAAGCCACCCAATACATACAGGAGAACTTTGATAAAGATTTGAATATGGCGATGGTTTCGAATCATGTTTCCTTCAATTACTCCTATTTCAGTCAGGCCTTCAAAGAGTACACCGGAGAAAGCTTCGTTCATTATCTGAAAAAGCTGCGCATTGAGCGTGCACGCGAGCTGCTAGCAACGACGGACTTCAAGGTTTACGAAATTAGCGAGCGGGCTGGCTTTGAGAATGTGAAGCATTTCAGCCGCGTGTTCAAAGAGATGGAGGGGGTTAGTCCCCAAGAGTATCGGGATCTGCGTGAAGTAATCAGCTGAGCGAAAAGGCCGTCTTGAAGTAGATTTCTCTACTGCAGGACGGCCTTATTACCCTTCACCCAACATTTTGGGCTAGGGGGAGTAGTGAAGGGATCGAAGATGCTCTATTTCGCCAAAATCGTTCGAAATTTACTCTGAGAGGAACATAGATGCTCTATTTGTTCGATTTTCATCATATTTGCCGATTTTCGGTAAAATAAGGCACCCTTGTTCCCTTCGACGTCCATTAGGCTCATTTTCTCGTAAATAGTGCCCTCTCGTTCCCTCTCTCCAGGTGAGTAGCCATTTGGGCTACGGCATGCGCAAGCCGCGGGAGCTTTCGAGCAGCGCGTACCACTCTTCGCGCGTCATGCTGTCCGCGATGCGAACCGCGTCCTCACAAGCGACGATACGCTTGGCGGAGGAAGTGCCGATGACCGGCTGAATGCGTGCCGGATGCTTCATGAGCCAGCCAAGTACGATGGCTTCTGGCGTCGTTTCTTTCTCATCGGCCAGCTTCTGAACAAGCGCGGCCGTTTTCTTGACCGTGTCAGGCGCATCAGAGATATCGCTGCCGGAGAACTTCCCTTTGGCGAGTGGACCCCATGCCTGAATTTGAACGTCGTTCATTTGGCAATATTCGAGGATGCCATCGGCGAAATTAACGCTGGCGCCAACCTTCTGATTCACCAGAATGCCTTGCTCAACCCAGTCCACGCGCGCCAAGCTCATCTCTAATTGGTTGACGACAAGTGGCTCTGGCAGTGAGTTTTGAATGAAACGTATTTGCGCAGAGGTCATGTTGGATACGCCGAAATGGCGAACTTTCCCCGCAGAGCGCAGTGTATTGAAAGCTTCCGCGATTTCTTCAGGCTCCATGAGCGGATCCGGACGATGCAGCAGCAAGATATCGATGTGCTCCACACCAAGACGGCCGAGGATACCATCGACAGAGCTTAGGATGTGATTTTTGCTAAAATCAAAACGCTGTGGATGCTGCTCATCTTGAAAGCGAATCCCGCATTTCGATTGCAAAATGATTTGGTCGCGCAAATCAGGTCTATTCTTGAGAACCTGACCGAAGACGGTCTCAGAGTTCCCTCTTTTATAAATGTCAGCATGATCGAACATCGTAATTCCAATTGATAATGCGGCTTCTACAGCTTTTTCAGCGGTGATGTAATCTTCCTTGGTTAATGGATTGCCGGCCCAATCTCCGCCTAATCCCATACATCCGAAGACAATGCGGCTGTTCGAAATCCCGCGTCTTTCCAGTGGCATGATTTTCACTATGATGGCCTCCTAGCTATAATTTCTATGCCTAGTATAACGCTTACAGGAGAATGACATAAGAGCTGAAAATAGTGTTACTTACTTACCTGGACGTAAGCAATGCCCTGGAAAGATCGGGGAGCGGAAGATACAAGCAGCCTGGCATAACTCCTCTATCTTGACCTTGGACGAGTAATCAGTTAAATTGTACGCAAAGCATAAGCATTATCGTTATCAGAAAAGAGGAACACCTAGCATGATCATTGGAGTCGGAACGGATTTAACTGAAATTACACGTGTAGGCAAAATGTTAGAGGGATCTTCAGGTGAACGGTTTATGGAGCGGATACTGACACCGGCCGAGCGGGAGTTGGCACAGAAGCGCCGTGGACGGCTAGCCGAGTTTGTTGCTGGCCGATTTGCTGCCAAGGAAGCGATTGTGAAAGCGATTGGCTGTGGCATCGGCAAGCAGATTGGGTTTCAAGATGTAGAGGTACTGCCGGATGCGTTAGGCAAGCCGATTTGTCAGGTAAAAGAAGAAGCCCTGCTGCGAGCAGGACTGCAAGGCAATCACCGGATTCATATTAGTATTACGCATACGGAATCCATGGCCGCTGCCTATGCCATTGTGGAGCAATTATAAGACGCGAAGAAACCTGGGAATTGACTCAGGTTTCTTTATTGTACCAAAGGTTTTCTTAGCCTCTTTTGCGAAAGCTGGTACTTTTTTTTGAAGATAGCAAAAAAAGTTGAACGCGTGGAGCTTTGTTCATATACGCCCAGCTCGGTGCTGGCTAGTATTGTACTAGTGAGAAAGGAGGGATTTTTGAAAGCGATTTCAATTTCATCGAGAATGTGCCTGGGATTTTCTATACCTAAATGATGGAAGGGATGATCGAAAGTTGAGTGGATGGATGAAAGCTAGAAGTTTTGCAATAGGCATGATCTTCGTAATGGTTGCAAGCTTGTTTAATGTTGGGCTTTTGGGTTCTCGCGTGGCTGAAGCGGCAACGACATGGCCTTCGTCGGTGTTAACCGGCCTCAACATGCCGTTCGGGCCGGCAGATTCGCTTGTGACGACGCAAAATCCACCTGATTTCAAATGGCCGGCGGTTCCCGGAGCGGACAGTTATGATTTGCAGGTTAGCCGCAGCGCGACGGTATCGGATGTTGTTTATGAGAATTCGGCGTTATCGGATAATTTTTACAACTTTCCTCATGTTTTCGATGCCGGCACCTGGTACTGGCGGGTAAGGTTCCATAAACCAGCCGACGGCTGGTCGGTATGGAGCGACGTTCGAAAGTTCCGCATAGAGGAGCAGAACGTTCCGTTCGCCGTGCCATCGATCGACCAGATTATGACT
Organism: Paenibacillus plantarum; assembly: GCF_013141695.1. Classification (GTDB taxonomy): domain Bacteria; phylum Bacillota; class Bacilli; order Paenibacillales; family NBRC-103111; genus Paenibacillus_E; species Paenibacillus_E plantarum. The sequence goes on along the minus strand of NZ_WHNY01000062.1, from coordinate 18,092 downwards.
AATTTACCCGCTCAGCATCCGCGTATATGGACAACCTCGGAGACACTTGCAGATTTTCGCAGCCTTTCACAGACGGTAGGGAAGTCGGTCTACGAGACGAAGTTGGCTTCGGTGACGGCTAATCTGAATAACCCGCTCCCTGCTGAGCCGACGTTCCCTTATCCGGCCTCACATCCTCGCGATAGCGATTTCGTTGCTGCGCAAAGTGTGCTGAAGACCTACACCGATGGCCCCCTCACGCAAATGATGGATACCGCTTTTCTCTATTTGATTACGGGTTCCCCGCAATTTGGACAGAAAGCCAAGGACCGGCTTCTCAATATCGCTTCTTGGAACCCAAGCGGAGCAACGAGTTATGTCATTCAAGACCAGGTGCACCGCTCCATTGCGCTGAATGCTTCCATCGCCTACGACTGGTTATACCCCCTCCTGACTCCAACGGAGAAACAGCAGGTTCAAGCTATGATCATTACCCGTACGACGACGATGGTGAACGATGTTGTCATTGCCCATCCAATTCAAAAGAATCCTTATGACTCGCACGGGTGGTCTGCATTCGGCTACATCGGTATTATCGCGACCGCCATGCTTCACGATGTTCCAGATGCCGAACAATGGTATCGTCAGATCGTACCCGCTTATATCAACATTATGCCGCCTTGGGGCGGCGAAGATGGCGGATGGGCGCAAGGAACGGGGTACTGGCAGTGGTCAGCTTTTATCGGCCAAGAATTCATGGACGTTCTCCTTGCTTCTACCGGCGTCAATTTGTACGACAAGAGCTATACCCGCAATGAAGGCATGTATCCGCTATATGCTTTTCCAAATGGCAGCCCGAAGGGAATCTTCGGAGATGATAGCGAATTTGCGCCAGGCAGACCAAGCGTTACCATGTACAACCGCCTTTCTCAGATGAATGGCGATCCACGGCTGAAATGGGCAGGAGAAGCGATTGGTACGGGACCGGATGCTCAGTTGAACAATTACTTCTATGGTGACAGCAGCTTAGCTTCCATGCCGCCTATGGACTTGCCGGATGCCAGATGGTTTGAGGATGTCGGACTGGTTGCCATGCATTCCAAGCTGTTTGATCCAGATCGCGTTTCTTTCTACTTCAAATCAAGTCCGTATGGCAGCTTCAATCATAGTCATGCTGATCAGAATAGCTTTGTTCTTAACGCCTTCGGCGAGTCGCTTGCCATTGAGAGCGGGTATTACGATTACTATGGCAGCGATCATGATTTAAATTATGCGAAGCAAACGCTATCATCAAACGCGATTACGTTTGATGGGAAGCAAGGGCAGCCTGTCGGGAATATTGATGCAGACGGACGCATATACGGCTTTGTCACGCATCCCGATTTTGATGCCGTCAGCGGTGACGCATCGGCGGCCTATCCGGGAGTCTTGACCAAGGCGGGACGCCAGGTGATTTATGTCAGGCCAAACATGTTTGTCGTCATTGATAAGCTGCAGTCCGCGAATCCGGCAGGCAATGAATTCGAATGGCGACTGCATGCTGAGGACAATCTTGAGCTAGATGCCGATCATGCCGGTGCGACGATCCTGAAGGGTGAAGCAGGACTCAAGGTCCGGTTCCAGTCTCCTTCTAATCTGCGCACGGAATACGAGGACCGGTTTATCGGCATGAACGGAACCGACTTGCAGCCTGGCGGGACGTACGCTTCCGAGCAGCAGATGCATGCGGCATTCATTGCGCCCAAAGCGAATGCTACAACATTTGTGGCGACGATGGAAGCGTATAAGCGGGATTCGACGCCTCAGAACGTCGTATCGGAAGATCATGGCAGTTACCTGAAGCTCACTTTCGCAGACGGTTCGATTGTCTATATCCGAATGGCAGCGAGCGGAGAAATTGATACGGGAAGCGTGCAATTCGAGGGAACGGCTGTCGCCCTGAAAGGTAGTACTGTGATGCTTGTCGACGGGACGAAAGTCGTCAAGAACGGCGTCACGTTGATCGAAAGCGATCTCCCCTCCACGATCGTGTACGGAGGCGACCGCTTGTCGGTATCGAGTATGTCAGACTCGCAATTCTCTCTCTACGCGCCTGGCATCGCTCGTTTGCGTGAGGCCGGCAGCGGCACGGACTTCCCTCGCGGCGGCTCAATCGCCGAGGCCATGGACATGCGCGGTGTGCAATGGGACGCGGATGGAACCAGATTAACCGTTCATGTCGAGAAGGGGCAACATGCCTTCAAGTTGAACAATGCACCTGTGCCGCAAGCGCTCGCCGACGTGACGCTGCAGACGGTCATCGAGGGTGTTTCGAACGCAGTGACACTGCAAGCGCACAGTGATATGGCAGGCGAGTCCGTTGCATGGGGAAAATTGATCAATGAAGCGGGGCTCTATGAGATCGTAGAGGCGCCTCCCGGTTTGTTATTCGAGAAGCATGGGCGTCTGCACAGTCTGTATCTCGAAGAGAACGCAAACGTCATTCTACGTGGTGCGTCCGGGACGCTGAAGCTGAAGCGGGTAGGGAACGACAATCTGACGAATACGGTGCTATGGAACAATCCGGATGAGATGCGCTCGAACCTGAACCTGCTATGGCAGGAGGCGGAAGCTTTTACCTCTTCGGGCGGCAAAGGCTTTTCGAAATATGCTACCCGGCCGTTCTTATCCGGTGGGGTTGGCTTAGGCAACTGGGATCAGAAAGGGCAGTGGGCGAAATGGACGTTCACAGTCCCGAAAGCAGGCAAATACGATCTCGTTCTGAAGTACGTAGCAGGTTGGGATTTACCTGCGGGTACACTTACGGGTAGACAAATTATGATCGGCAATCAGCCTTATTATGCCGAGGCGCCGACAACCGTCGATTGGGGGACGGTCCCCGAAGCTTGGAAAGGACTGCGGATCTCAACAGGGCAGCAACTGCCGGCTGGCCCGGTCGACATTACAATGTGGAATGCTGGCGGCGCCATGAACCTGGACTGGATCGGCCTGATCGAGGAGAAGGATGACGAGGAACTGCCAACAGTGCCTGGCAATCTGCAGTTGGTTTCTCGCACGGAAACTTCCGCAACGGTCAGTTGGTCCGCTTCGACCGACAATGTCGCGGTGAAGGAATACGCGCTGTATGTGAACGGCGTACAGAAAATGGCCGTCCCGGACGGTACGCTCTCGGCGACGATTACAGGACTTAGTGCGGGGAAAACCTATGTGATTACCGCTAGAGCCGTAGATACCAGCGATAATCGTTCCCCGGAAGCCGCTGCTGTGACCGTTACGACCCAGGATGCTACGCCTCCTTCATGGGGGGGATCAAGCGCTGTCCGGGACGTGCATTTGTTCCCAGGCGCAGCAAGACTGGAATGGGACTCCGCAACGGATAACTCGGGAATGGTTGCTTCTTATTCGATCTACCGTAAGGAGGCTACCCAATCTTCTTTCGTAAAAGCAGGGACGGTGACAGGCAGCACATATGGTTACGATGTGACCAACCTGCAGGCGGGGGGCACCTATACGTTCCAAGTGCAGGCAACGGATGCCAACGGCAACGAATCGGCTGGTGGCCCGCTCTTGACAGTAACGCTGCCTGCCACTAGCAGCGAGTATTATGAGTCGTTCGACGAACGGACGGCAGGCAATATGGTGACAGCCGGCAACTGGACGGTGACGACAACCGGCGGAACAACGGCAGCGATCGTGCCGACGCCGAATACAAGCGGGAATGCGCTGCAGGTGACGGATAGTTACGCTCCGACGGACGACGACTATACGGAGAGCCCGGTTATCACGAGAACGAATGCTGCGCTGAGCGGAAAGGTGACATTCGAAACCAAATTCATGTTCAGCCGGTTGAATCACGACATCGGCAACTTCGAGATTAAGCTGCGCGGCTCCGGGACAGATGTTGTGAGGTTCAACAGTTTCTCGGATGGTACATTTGGCTATTGGAAGGTGGTCAACGGCACACTCACGGCCTTCAAAATTCCGAAGTCCTCCGGTTTCACCGTGCCTCGCGATCAGTGGCTCACGCTTCGCATAGATCTTGATACGGTTGCGAAAACGTATGACATTACGATGCAGGCCGATGCTTTCAAAAACTATGTTGGCGTGGTGGACGCTCCCGGCGCAATGGATCGCGTGCTCGGTATCTATAAGATCAGCGGAATTCCATTCTACAATAACGCAACCGCGACGGGGATCGATACGTTCCGATTCAACACGAATCGGTATACGAGCAAATTCTTGTTAGACTATGTGAGCTTGTACGAAACCACGGTCGATAGGACGCCTCCTTCCTGGACGGGATCGAGCGCTGTTCGATCCGTTCATTTGTTCCCGAGCGCGGCCAAACTGGCATGGGATCCCGCAGCGGATGAGTCGGGTGTTGCCTCGTACTCGATTTACCGGAAGGATGCAACCCAATCGTCTTTTGTGAACACAGGGACAGTTAGCGGCAGTACTTATGGCGATGCTACGGGGCTGCAGCCAGGAGGGACCTATACGTTCCAGGTTAGAGCAAAGGATGCCAAGGGCAACGAATCGGCCGATGGCCCGACCTTGACGGTGACGTTGCCTGCCGCAAGTAGCAACGGTGAGTACTATGAGTCTTTCGACGACCGAACGGCAGGCAACATGACGACAGGAGGCAATTGGACAGTGGTGACGAACGGCGGAACAGGGGTAGCAATTGTACCGACGCCTAACGGAAGCGGTAATGCGCTGAAAGTAACGGATAATTACGCCCCGACGGACGACGACTATACAGAAAGCCCGGCAATTGCGAGAACGAATGCGATGCTGAGCGGCAAGGTGACATTCGAAACCAAATTCATGTTTAGCCGGTTGAATCACGACGTCGGCAACTTCGAGATCAAACTGCGCGGATCCGGGACAGATGTTGTGCGGTTCAACAGTTTCTCGGACGGTACATTCGGCTATTGGAAGGTGGTCAACGGCACACTCACAGCTTTCAAAATTCCGAAGTCCTCCGGGTTCACCGTGCCTCGCGATCAGTGGCTCACGCTCCGCATTGATCTTGATACGGTCGCGAAAACGTATGACATTATGTTCCAGGCTGACGCTTTGAAAAGCTATGCTGGAACAGTCGACGCTCCCGGCACGATGGATCGAACGCTCGGTGTCTATCAGATCAGCGGAATTCCCTTCTACAATAACGCTACCACGACGGGAATCGATACCTTCCGATTCAGCACGAACCGATATACGAGTACATTCTTGATAGATTACTTGTCCTTGTACAATTAGCATGAAGGGATAATTCAGGATGTCAGGGCTGTCCCCGAAGTCTTTCTTATTCGGGGACAGCTCGATTCTTGGAAGAGTTTAGGGCATTTATTTACACGATTCATCCGATTTGTTAAGATAAATTAATACCATGAACGATTAAAACAGCGACATTTATGAGAAAGGGAGGGGGAGGTTATGAACAATATTCACCCGATCCTTTTCATCAAAAACATATCTCATTCTCTTTTTATACGGCTGATTGCCGGATTTCTATTCATCGTTCTCATCCTCGTTTCCCTCACGTTCTATGCCATCTCCATTTCCAAAGAGAACGCCAGACAGGAAGTCGTCAAATATAATACGCTAATGCTGAGCAATGCCAGGGACAGCTACGAAAAGCATTTGGATCTGATCCGCAAGCAGATGGTGCTGTTTTTTTTCAGTGAAGAAGTGCAGCTCATGGCCAAAAAAACGAACTACGTCAATTTATCCCTCATTCAGAAAAGTATTACAACCTGGACAACCAATCCCTATCTATTTATCGATAATATATTGTTTTATTCGAAGCGTGATGAGCTTGTTCTGGAGAAAAGCACGAGCACGAACGCCGACCTGATGTTCAACGTGTTCTACCGAAGCGACGAGTATCCGATCGAATTTTGGAGGCAGCAATTTACGGAGTCAGATTCGAGTCGGGTTTTACCAGCCGCCAATATAAGTAATTATATGTTCCGCGATCGTCCGCAACTGCTAGGCAAATTCATACCTATCGTAATTAAGAATCAGGAAAACTCGGATTTCTACATGGTCGTCTTTCTCGATGCCGCCAAAATGTACAAGGCGTTCCATCAAGGTATTAGCGATTTTATGATATACGACAGTGCCGGTATCACGATATTTAAGAGCGTCAATGAGGAGTCGTTCAACGATTTCAAGGATTGGCAGAAAAAAGGTAACGCTTTCATTCAGGGTGAAAAATATCACTTCCAGGCAGTGGGAGATGGCACCGGATTTACGTATGTCGACCGCGTTCCCGTCAACCAGATTGCCAATCAGACGCGGCTGAACGTGACGCTTGTCGTCATGATTGTGACTGCGATCACGCTGAGTGTCCTTTTCTCGTTCTTGTTCGCGGCACGCGTCAACAACCCGTTGAAGAAAGTGATCGATTCGATTCGCCAAATGAATGACAATGTGCCGTTCCGTTCAAGTATCAAGGAGTTTAATATTATTAGCGATAATATTCAGGATAATCAACTGATCTTGAAACAATTTTCGTTCATCAACCACGTAAAGGCGATTCGAAATCAGAATCCCGACTCGATGAAGCTGGAATTCGCCAACAAGCCGTTTGTGCTCATCCTTTTTCAAATTCACGAAATGAGTGATGTGGACAACGTGCAAGCCGCTTTACTCCAGAACTGGCTGTACTATTGCAAAATATATATAGAAAGCCAGATCAAGCCTAAATTCGCTGATTCGCTTACCTTTCAAATTGAGCGCAATCAAATTTTGAGCCTCGTATACAGCGAACAATCAGCCGAAGTGCTTGAACTGCTCGTCCAGATCAAAGACGTGTTCAATCACGACAAGGAGCATGCGCTTGTGACTATGGCGCTTACGCCGGTTTACTCGGATGTGGCTCAATTGACAAAAGCGTACGCAGAAGCACAGGAACTGGTAGGAGAACGCCTGCTTAGCAACGAGTCGCAAATCATTCAAAAACGTATCACACAAGTAGCAATCGGGTTCTCGGCGGATCAAGACAAAGCTTTCGAGATCCATTTGAGGGAAGGTAACACTTCACAGCTACTTGAGCTTATGGAACGAGTATTTGGCAAATGGAAAGGCAAGGAACTGCCTGCTGCAGCTATGATGCGGTTTGCCGATTCGATGATCGGCAAAATCCGGAACGCGATCCCTCCGAATCATCTCGATCCAGACAGGTTGGAGGCGATTCTCAGCAAAGCGGTTGAACGCATTCGGCGCTGTTCCACAGTACCGGAATTGGAAAGGCTGATGCTCGAATGGGTGACACAGACGGCTGATGCGGTTCATGAGAAGAAGCAAGAGAAGTACCCTATTACGTCAATGGCTATTGATTACATCAACGAGCATTTGGCAGAGGAGATTTACCTCGACGTGCTCGCAGATAAATTAAAGATGAGCAGCAGCTATTTATCCACGTATTTTAAGGCGAAGACGGGTAAGAACATCGTCGATTATATTAATGAAACCCGCATCGATAAAGCGACGGGGCTATTAGCCGATAACCAGATGAAGATTCATGCCGTGTCGAAAGCTGTTGGATACCAGAACGTTGCATCGTTCAACCGCATGTTCAAGAAATATACCGGCGTCACGCCAAGCGAGTATCGGAAGAGGAACGAGATGTCTTCCTGAGTAAACGGATCCGCCATACGAGGATGGCGAGATCCGTTTTCTTATTCAAGCGTGGCTTCGCGCGGAATATAAGCGTTTTTACAAAACTGATATTATTTTTGGAAAACCGAAAAGTAATTGCAGACGAATGAGAACCGTTCATTTACCAGTTATCTTGGATGTCCTATGATAGCGTTGTCGGATAAGTTTAGGTAAATGAGAGCGCATTCATTACCTTGTATGGTTGGGACATATCCATATTAAGAATTGAAAAAGGGACGGTGTATCTGAATTGAGACGAAACAGTAACGGTAAGTACTACGCAATAACAGTCATCCTTACATCCGCTTTAATCGCAGGTTGTTCTGGCAATGCCAACGAAACGAATGGTTCATCTTCTTCGCCCAAGCCGAGCGCATCAGCAAGTACAGCTACGACCAAACCGCCTGAAGCGGGAAGCTTCCGCATGTTGACGGAGCTCTCTCCTGGCTGGCCTGCCAAGCCGGATTGGCCTATATGGAAATGGGTGAAAGAAAAAACGAATATTACGGTCAAGCAGGAGACGCAGACGGGACCGGAATCGCTGGCACTTGCGATCGCATCAGGGGATATGCCCGATGTGTTCGCGCTTTATGTGGGCGATGCGCAGAAGTATGGACCACAGGGTGCATTCCTTGATTTGTCCAAGCATCTGGACAAGATGCCGAACGTCAAGACGTTCTTGACCGCCCATCCTGATGTCGCCCAAAGGATGACGTCGCCTGGAGGAGAAATGTACCAGTTGATCAACGACGGTGCAGGTGCGGGCAACCAGATGGTTTGGTTTTATCGGAATGATATTCTACAGAAGAATTCACTCCAGGAACCTAAAACGTGGGATGAACTGTACGATACGGCGAAGAAGCTGAAACAGGTTTACCCGGACAGCTATCCCTTTGTCTTCCGTCACGGTTTGGGTACGCTCAATACGTTTGGGCCGGCATTTGGCGTGTATCCAGGCATTTATGAAGACCAGGCAACCGGTAAGCTCAAGTATGGGGCGACGGATCCGAACTTCAAGAAAATGATCGAATACTTGAATAAATTCCATAAGGAAGGTCTCATACCACCAGATTGGCTTACGATGGACTACAAGGCTTGGACGCAGTTCATCACGACGAATAAGTCATTCATGACGGTTCAATTTATCGGACAGATCGAAACAATGAATACACAGTTTAAGAACGGGGAGCATTTGAAATTCATGGCACCGCCAATCGGAGCGGGGGACAAACCGTACCTGCCTAGAGGGAACTATGAAACGCTCGGATTTTCTGTATCGTCCAAAACCAAAAACCTAGACACGGTTCTCCGCTATCTTGATTTTGCGTACTCCAAGGAAGGGACGGACGTTCTCAGCTGGGGGAAAGAAGGGGAGTCCTATACGGTCGATAACGGTAAAAGAAAAATAATCCCAACGATCAAAGAGGCTAACGAACTCCGCAAAGAAACGGGTATTATGACGGCGGGCACTTACGGACAATTCGATTACAGTGCTGTCACGTCGATGAGCAATGAAAATGAAAAATATTCCTACGCAGAGGCGGCGAAGTATCAATCCCCGGTCACCAACGTCCTGCCAGCCTTGACCCCAGATGAAAAAAGCGCAATTATGACAACCGAAGAGCAAATAAACAAATATTATGAAACGTCTATCGCCAAATTCATTTTGGGTGAAACGCCATTGACGCAATGGGATACCTTCACTAGCGAGATGAATAAGCTTGGTTTGCAGAAGATGTTGGATGCTTATCAAAAGGCATTTGATCGGGTCAAAGTGAAAAAATAGATAGAACAGAAGAATCGAAAGGGCCACGCATCCGATGAGTAGAGGCTGGGCCCTTTGATTTTCTCGGAAGGAGAAAAGAGTTTGAAACTATCCATCTTTAGGCAGTTGAAACGCGATCGAACCTTTATATTGCTGTTTACGCCGGTATTGGTTTATTACATCATGTTCCGGTACGTTCCGATGTTCGGGATCGTCGTCTCTTTCATGGATTATAACGTGTTCAAAGGCATTACAGGAAGCCCGTGGGTCGGATTGAAGTATTATAAGTTGTTCCTCGATAACAGGGATGCATTAGTCATTATCAAGAATACGATTCTCCTTGGAGCGTTCAAGCTCTTGTTCGGTTTCCCCGCACCTATTATTCTCGCGCTGCTGATGAACGAGCTTCGAAGCTCGATATATAAACGGTTTGTACAGACGGTCAGCTACCTGCCGCATTTTCTATCTGGGGTGGTCGTTTCGAGTATGATCGTGTTGATGCTGTCACCGAGCACGGGATGGATCAACCATGCGTTGCAAGCAATGGGACTGCCGGCCATCAATTTTTTGCAAAAGGCGGAATGGTTCCGCACGATCTACGTCAGTTCGGAGATTTGGCAGCAGGTCGGTTGGGGCTCTATTCTTTTTCTCGCTGCCTTAACAACCATTGATCCACAGCTGTATGAAGCGGCCAAAATGGATGGGGCAAGCAGATGGAAACAAACGTGGAACGTCACATTGCCCGGTATTGCGCCGACAATTGTGATTATGTTCATATTGCAAATTGGCCATGTGTTAGAAATCGGTTTTGAGAAAGTATTCCTGCTGTCCAATCCCGCTACATATGACACATCGGACGTCATATCGACTTATGTATACCGTGTGGGGGTGCTTCAAGGGAGCTTCAGTTATGCCACAGCCATCGACTTATTCATGGGGGTCATCGGCTTCCTGCTCGTTTATACGAGCAATCAGATTAGCCGTAGACTGGGAGAAACCAGCTTATGGTAGGGGGGAATGAACATATGCATAAGCGAATTCGTTACTTTGACTGGGTTAACGTTCTTCTGATGGGAATACTCGTTTGCTCGATGCTGTTTCCCTTCATTCATATGGCATCCGTTTCCATGAGTGCATCGGATTACGTCATTCGCAATGAAATTACACTGTGGCCCAAAGGCATTAATTTCGATGCCTATAGATCCGTACTGCAAGACAAACGCATCCTGATCGGATATAAAAACACGCTTATTTACGTAGTGCTCGGCACGACGTTATCGTTGGTGTTTACGATGATAGGTGCATATGCCTTGTCAAGAAAGGGTCTCGTATTCGGTAAAACACTCATGTTGCTCGTCGTATTCACCATGTTGTTCACCGGCGGTTTGATTCCGACGTATCTCACGATGCGCAGCTATGGCCTGCTCGATACCATTTGGGCGATGGTGCTGCCTGGGCTCGTATCCTCTTGGTATTTGATCGTCATGCGTACGTTTTTCCAAGGTATTCCACGCGAACTCGAGGAATCCGGCAAAATCGATGGATTATCAGACCTTGGTATCCTGCTAAGGATTGTTCTTCCCTTGTCGAAGCCGGTCCTCTTGACCATCGCACTCTTCTACGCTGTGGGCATATGGGGGAATTTCTTCTCTGCACTTATCTATTTGCGGAATCCCGATTTGTTCCCGCTCCAGGTCATTGTTCGAAACATCGTGCTGATTGGTCAAGTTGGCGATGTGACGGTAAGCTCTGCGGTCGGAGAGGCGACAATCGTGCTGGAGTCTTTAAAATATACAGTCATTCTTGTAAGTACACTGCCAATTTTGCTGGTCTATCCGTTCATTCAGAAGCATTTTACCCAGGGTGTGCTGGTTGGGTCGGTAAAAGGATAAATTTTCAAGCGCAATGAAGGAGGGGGAGGTGCAACGAATGGATGCAACATTCTGGAAAAGTAGTTTGGCAGAAATCGAAGACGCCATGGGGCAGGTGAGGCTGGGGAAGACGCGGGTGCTTGCCACCTCTGCAGGTGGAAGGGAGATTTATGTTGTCGAATACGGGGAGAAGGATGACTTCAGTCGGAAGGCGAACTACAGTTCGGCTTGCGGCGCGGGAAATCCAGAGCATTATGCACGTAAGGGGAAGGAATCCAAGCCTGTTCTGCTTTTCGTCGGAGGCGTCCATGGCGGTGAGCTGGAAGGCATCGTCGCCGTCATGAACCTTATTCGGCTGCTCGAAACAGGGGAGGACTATCGAGGGAAGCGAAATGATTATATTCGTGAGCGTGCCCGTCAATGTAGACTTCTTCTCATCCCCTGTATGAACCCAGACGGGCGAGCTAGGCTGCCGACCGATACGTTGATCGATGTGCCTTATGAGAAGTTCGTCTATTATATGCAAGGAACTTGGAAAGACGGGACGCTCTGTTCATGGCCGGACTGCAAAGCAGTTCATCCGATTAAGGACGCTTCGGATTACCTCGGCTCCTATTTTAATGATGACGGCGTCAATCTAATGCATGACAATTTTTTTGCCCCGATGGCGCGCGAGACGAGCGCATTGCTGGGTGTTGCGGACGTGGAGGCTCCAGATTTCACGGTTCAGTTTCATGGAGGTGCGAATAGCGAGATTCATCTGTATCCGATCTATTTTCTCCCGCAATACGTCTTGCAAAAGCAGCAAGCCTTCAATCTGCAGCTTGCCGATGCCTATGCGAAGAGGGGACTTCCTTTTACCCTTACCAATCAGCTTGCGCCAGATGCAGGAACCATTTCTTCTCCACCGTTTAATCTGACATCGGCCATCCATCACGTATGTGGAGGGATGAGCCTGACATTCGAATCCAACATGGGGCTTGCTGCACCTGGAATAAAGTTGACGGCTGATGAGATATTGGATAGCCACTTCGTGCTATTTGAACAAGCGTTCCGGTTTATGCATGCCAATTAGGCATATATCACATTCTTAATTTGCATTGTACATGTTTTGTCAGAGGATGTAGGATCGAAGAAGGTAACTGAAAGGGGATCCCATTCGATGAAAGACATTCAGAAAAATATGGAACAGCTTCTAGGCCGTATGGCCTGTGAGGGAAGAGAATGCGGAGTTCAGCTTGCGGCTTATTATCGCGGCGAGCTCGTTGTAGATGCTTGGGCAGGCTCCGCGGACAGTCATAAGCAGGAACCCGTGAAAGCAACAACACTGTTTCCTGTGTTCTCTACAACCAAAGGGGTTGTGGCAACGGTAATCCATCTTCTTGCTGATCGCAATAAGCTAGATTATGACATGAAAATCAGTGAAATTTGGCCCGAATTTAGAGTTAACGGGAAAGAAAATGCCACGATCAGACATGCGCTCAACCATACAACGGGAATTCCCCAGATGCCGGAAGGGATAGGGTTAGCGGATGTCGTCGATTGGGATACGATGCGTGACGGGGTAGCCAAGCTGGTTCCCCAATGGACGCCAGGGGAACACATGGAATACCATGCTATTACTTTTGGTTGGATTCTCGGGGAAATTGCCCAGCGTCTAGATGGTCGGTCGTTTGCCCGAATCATGAAGGAAGAAATTTGCGATCCACTGGGTATTGAGGATATGTACGTAGGAATCCCAGAGGATGTCGAGGCTCGTGTAGCAACCCTTGAGGAACCGGCATATATGCAATCGAGTACAACCGCTAGTGGACCTCAAGCGATTCCATCTTGGATCTATCCACTTCATGAATGGATGAACAGGTCGGACGCCAGGAAGGCGTGCATTCCTGCAAGCAACGGAATCATGACTGCGAAAGCAATTGCGAAGCATTACGCAGCTTTATTGCCTGGCGGGGTAGATGGCATACAACTGCTTCCCCCTGCACGAATGAAGATTGCTACGGAACCTTTAAAGCTGAAGGATGAAATGCCATTGTCCATGAGCATGGGATACCAGGTAGGGGCTAAGGACTCCATAATGGGCTCGCGTTCTTCCATTTTTGGGCATGGGGGATACGGTGGTTCCATTGCGTTTGCGGATCCGGACAACCATCTTGCGGTTGGGCTAGTTAATAATCTCTACTCCAACAATGGGGCTGGATTTACAATTATTCAAGAATTAAAGAAGATGCTGGGGATTTCAATTGATTAACATTCAAACCGACTCCATTGTAAAAACCTCGCTGTATCGTGAATGAAAATTCACGATACAGCGAGGTTTTGATTTGAAGTTACTGAGCGGTATAGCCGCCATCGATTACGATCGACTGGCCGGTAATCCCCCTAGCATGTTCACTCGATAAGAAAACAGCATATTCCGCAATTTCTTTCATATCGATGAGCCTGCGCTGCGGAACCAAAGGCAAAATGACTTTCTCCAAGGCATCTTCCGGAGAAATTCCATGCAGATCCGCCAGATCGGCCAATTGGTTTCTTACCAAAGCCGTATCTACGTACCCAGGGCAGAGCGCGTTCACCGTAATTCCGTCTGCTGCCGTCTCTAAGGCAACAGCTTTGGTTAAGCCGATAACGCCATGTTTCGCGCTATTGTAAGCGGCTTTTCCGGCGAAACCAACGAGTCCGTTGATGGAAGAGATATTGATGATTCTTCCGAATTGGCGTTTCTTCATGCCTGGAACGACTAACTTGGTCAAAACAAAAGGGGCTGTTAGCATGATTCGGATCATGCGCTCAAAGGTTTCCGTTGGGAAATGCTCAACCGGGGAGACGAATTGCATTCCGGCGTTGTTAATCAGGATGTCCACACCTTCCCAACTAGCTTCGACGGCTTTGATCACGGAAGCGATCTCATGATCCGAAGTTACATCCATTTGAATCCCGTGGGCATCGAATCCTAACTCTCTAAGCGACGCTGCTGATTGTTCCACAGAAGCTCTGTCGATATCGGTCAGTATGACCGTTGCTCCCGTTTCGGCGAATCGTTTTCCGATTTCAAATCCGATTCCTCTCGCAGATCCTGTTATCAGAACGACAGGTTTTTTTGGCATATGCATGGTAGGCCCCCTTTAAGTTAATAGGCATCTAAAAGAACATTATCCGCAATCCGAATTGGCGGTTCTGTCGCCATTGCAATATCGCCGATGGTGTAACCTTTTGCGACTTCCACAAGGAGGAGTCCTTCTGGAGTGACATCAATGACTGCCCGATCCGTAATAATGCGATCCACGACGGATTTGCCTGTGAGAGGGAGCGTGCATTGATTCAGAATTTTCGGTTTGCCGTCTTTATTCACATGATCCATGATGACTACGATACGTCGGGCACCATGAACCAAATCCATGGCTCCCCCCATGCCCTTGACCATCTTCCCTGGGATCATCCAATTGGCCAAATCACCGGATTCCGATACTTCCATGCCCCCGAGTATGGCGAGATCGATATGCCCACCTCGGATCATTGCAAAGGAGTCAGCGCTAGCAAAATACGAGGCTCCCGCAATCGCAGTTATCGTCTCTTTGCCGGCATTGATTAGATCGGGGTCCACTTGATCTTCACTTGGATAGGGGCCGATGCCGAGCAGACCGTTCTCCGATTGCAGCAAAACCTGCTTCTCCTTTGGTATGAAATTGGCTACCAAAGTAGGAATACCGATTCCAAGATTGACGTAGTTTCCATTTTTAATTTCTTGCTCCGCGCGTATTGCGATTTTCTCACGAGTAGACAACTCTGCCATAGGGCTCCTCCTCCGATATTCCTGCCTTTATCTTCGTGTGACCGTTACCTTCTCGATTCGTTTCTGCTGTTGGCCTACGATGATTTGCTGCACATAAATGCCAGGTGTATGAATTTGATTGGATTCGAGATAGCTGTCTTCGAGTAACCGTTCCGTCTCCACAATCGTCGTGCGTCCTGCGGCAGCCATCATAGGATTGAAGTTTCGAGCTGTTTTGTTGTAAGTCAGATTTCCCATCTTATCTGCAGCTGCAGCACGAATTAAGGAGAAGTCAGCAGTTAACGCTTCTTCTAGCAGATAGGTTTTACCGTCAAAAACACGCGTTTCTTTACATTCTTCAATCGGAGTCCCCACACCTGCAGGGGTATAGAAAGCAGGAATACCTGCTCCGCCGGCCCTGATTTTCTCCGCAAGTGTGCCTTGAGGCAGCAGTTCTACTTCAATTTCTCCGGCGAGAACTTGTCGTTCGAACTCTTTGTTCTCGCCAACGTAAGAGGCCACGATCTTCTTAATCTGCTTATTGCGAAGCAATAACCCTAGTCCCCAATCATCGACTCCGCAATTATTGGAGATGACGGTTAGATTTCTTATGCCAGTTTGGGACAGCGCGACAATAATATTTTCAGGAATGCCCACGAGGCCGAAACCGCCGACCATCAGCGTCGCGCCATCTGGAATTGCGGTAACCGCTTCCATGAATGATGTCAGTATTTTTTTCATTGCGTCTACTCCTTCTATGATTATTCGCAGCGTTCTACGATAACGGCAACGCCTTGCCCGCCGCCAACACATAGGGTAGCCAGACCATACTGTGAATGCCGACGCGCCATCTCATAGAGAAGGGAGACCATTACTCTGGCCCCGCTGGCTCCGATCGGATGTCCAAGTGCGATGGCCCCTCCGTTCACGTTCAACTTACGGTCGTCTAAGTCGAAATGCTGGGCGAATAACAGCGCCTGAGAAGCGAAAGCTTCATTCACCTCAATCAAATCGATGTCGGACATGCTTAAGCCGGCTTTCATCAACGCTTTCTCTGTGGCTGGAATCGGTCCAATCCCCATATAGGCCGGGTCAACGCCAACGACAGCACATGAGCGCACGACGGCCAACGGACGAATATCAGATAATGCTGCACGCGTTCTGCTCATCATGAGCAACGCTGCGGCCCCGTCATTGATGCCGGAAGCATTGCCAGCCGTCACTTTGCCTTCTGGTGTGAAGGCTGCTTTTAGCTTAGAGAGACCCTCTAGGGTCGTGTCTGGACGCGGATATTCGTCTCGATCGGCGCGGATAACGGTTCCTTTTCGCCCGGGTACGTCAAGCGCGACAATTTCATCATCGAAATTTCCTAAGGCCACTGCGGCAGCAGCTTTTCTCTGGCTGTTTAACGCATACTGATCCAATTGTTCTCGCGTCAGATTGTATTTCTCGCATAAATGTTCCGCGGTGATGCCCATATGGTAATTGTTCTGCGCGCACCACAAGCCATCCTTGATCAGGCTATCCTGAAGCTTCTGATCTCCCATGACGTAGCCGGAGCGTGTTCCTTGCAGCAGATGAGGAGCTTGGCTCATATTTTCCATTCCGCCTGCGACGATAACGTCGCATTCCCCGCTTTGGATGGAACGGTAGGCGATTTGGAGCGCCATGAGTCCCGATCCGCACACTTGATTCACTGTTGTAGCGGGAACAGCGACGGGTACGCCTGCTTGAAGCGAAGCTTGCCGTGCCGGATTCTGTCCAAGCCCCGCTTGCAGAGCGTTGCCCATGAGGACTTCCTGCACCTGGGAGTGGGGGATCCCCCCACGCTGAATGACAGCCTGTATGGCGGCCGCTCCGAGCTGTATAGCTGAGACATCCTTGAGTAGGCCGTTGAATTTCCCGATCGCCGTTCGGGCTGCGCTTACGATGATAACTTCATTTGCGCTCATGCGCTATTCACTCCTTAAAGTCTGGGAAATCGTTCCTTTTATACAGATTGTAATGGAGTATGATTTATGAGTAAAATACAGATATCGAATACAATTTATTCTAAATTTGAATATATCATCGGGGTGAGTGAATGGATTTCCAACAGTTGCGTTATTTCGCCGAAGTCGCCAAACAACAAAGTTTCTCGAAAGCGGCGCAGTTGCTCCATAGCTCGCAGCCATCGGTAAGCAAAACGATAAAGAGCCTAGAAGACGAGCTCGGCGTCGTGTTGTTCAATCGTACGACGCGGCATCTACAACTGACAGACGATGGAGAGGTCGTTCTGAAATATGCCACTGCGACCCTAGCGATGTCTCGGGATCTTCAGTCGTTGTTAAATGAAGGTAAGCTATTGAAGAGAGGCCAACTTTCATTGGGCTTGCCGCCTGTCATCGGAGCAAGCTTCTTTCCCAAGATGATCGCCGACTTTCGGAGTGAATATCCAGGTGTTCAGACCAGGCTAGTAGAAGAAGGAGGCAAAATCGTGGAGCAATTGGTGAGGGAAGCCAAGCTTGATCTAGGTGTTGTCGTCTTGCCTGTAGACGAGGAAGAGTTCGAGGTGTTTCCTTTGGCTGAGCGGAAGCTCTCGTTAATCGTAAATGAGGCTCACCCTCTCGCGGGGGAAAAGGTCATCCACCTATCACAATTGAGGAATGAATCGTTCATTCTGTTCAAAGAAGGGTTCTCCCTCTATGACCGGGTGAGAGAAGCTTGTATACAAGAGGGGTTCGAGCCAGCGATATCCTACGAAAGCTCGCAATGGGATTTTATTGGGGAGATGGTTGGATCGGGGCTGGGCATCGCATTTCTTCCTGATACGGTATCAAGTAAGCTCAACTCGAAGGCGGTTCGTACGATTCCAGTGACGATTCCACCGATTCGTTGGGATCTAGCTGCAATTTGGAGTAAACATCATTACCTTTCTCACGCGGCCAGAGGTTGGATTCAATTCATGAAGCAATGGGGGAACTGAGTAAAAGATAACAATAAAGGGGCTGTCCCAAAAGTCCGTTCAGACTTTTCGAAACAGCCTCTTTTTGTA
>NZ_WHNY01000061.1 GCF_013141695.1 Paenibacillus plantarum | reverse complement strand
AAGATGACTTACTCATTTGAAGCTAGCGAGATTTTGCAATCTCTTTTATAGTCGATTACTCGACTGTGCTTACTCACTCGTTGTTCAGTTTTCAAAGATCAATTTCTTTCGTTTTTCATCGCCATCCGTTTAGCGGCGACTTTTTAAATATATCACAGTCCCACCCAAGATTGCAAGTCTTTATTTTGAAAAGTTTATTTGAACATCTTTTACAATTAGACTCACTCGCTTTGTTTCGAAGTGACGAGTTATAAAATAACACAATTGGAGAGGGTAAGTCAAGCACTTACCCCCTATTTTTTCTGAGCTTGATAATTACGGTTTCTTGCGTACTTCGATATTTCCTTTGGTGTAGCTAAGCGAGCATACATCCTGAAGATGACCTTGTATCTGGATTCTATAGCTCCCTTTATCTCTTGATCAATTCTCTTATCATTGAGATCGAATAGCATTTCGTCTAATTCTTTACGGAGTACATAATCTAATTCTCTGCATTCTCTCTCATTGAACAAAAATCCGAGCATACATCCATCCAAACCCCTCTCGACTGTAGAGATTCATGGCACTAACATTTTAGTTAGACGTGGAGAGTTGAGCCAACTATGCCCCCTCTTCTTTTCCGCCTTATTGTTATGCTCAGATTTTGCCAATTTTATGACGAGAGATTGAAAATATTTTACAAATGCACCAACCAGTAGGTAAGTGTGCTTTCAATTATAGCCGCAATCAAAAGGAGGACAACGATCCCCATACTTAATGGCTTGGTTAATTGAAATACTCTAATCAATTCAATTCGAGCACTTCTTTTCTCAGCTGGCACAAGTAATTGTAAACCCATTTTCCATACCAACATCCCTATCTTCAAGCCATATGCGCACGCGAGCAAAATAACAGGGATCTCAATGATACCATGCGGCAATATCCCTTTAAGAACGATGGATAATGTACTTTCATGTGTCTGCAAAGATAGTACATAACCTAGAATCATTCCATTAGCGATTAGCATAAAGAGCGGTAATACACCTAGGAAAATCCCACAAAAAACGATAAGCACCGACTTAATCGCGTTATTTAAAAAGATAAAAATGAACAGCCACACCTGCGGGTTTTCTTTAGCACTTATTGATTTAATCATAGGCTGGAGTCCTTCTAACTGCTTCTCCAAGAAATGCGTAAATTGCTCGGAATTAGCCCACCCCATATACAAACTAAATCCAAAAACGAGTACAACCACAATAAAGTAATGCTTCATTTCTTTAAAATGTCTAAGCAATGCCGGAAAATTCATTTTGTAATTCCTCCAATTTCGGAAGCATAAGTACCCTGTGTACGAGCATACATTATTTACTAAAGGTTATACAAGCTGTCCTTGGCTTGACATAAAGGAGGTACAAGCTGTTTATGAACTACTTTTTTGTAATCAACGCACGCAAATTTAAACAATATTTATTCATTGCTCTTGCCATCATCTTCTCCGCGGCCATTGTATATTCCGAACAAAGTAACGTATCTGTCTTTATGAACTCCGAGCCTTCCGCTATCTACAGCGTGCAGACCGAAAAGAAGGTCATCGCCCTTACCTTTGATATTTCTTGGGGGGATACTCGAGCTGAACCAATCTTGAAAATCCTAAAAGACAATGGTGTTAAGGATGCGACTTTCTTCTTATCTTCGCCCTGGAGTAAGAGCCATCCTGACATTGTCTCACATATCAAAAGTTACGGATTCGAGATTGGCAGTCATGGAAACAAATTTGACAACTACAGCGATCTTAGTGATGAGGAAATTCGAAACGAAATTTCTACTGCACATGGCATTTTAACAGAATTAATTGGCAAGGAGCCTAACCTAATTCGTCTGCCTAATGGCGATTTCGACAAGCGTGTCTTACGAATTGCTGATGATCTTGGCTATTCCGTCATCCAATGGGATACAGACTCTCAAGATTGGCTAAATAAAGGCGTCGACACCCTTGTAAACCGTGTAGTGAGCAAGGCACATCCCGGCGATATCGTTCTTCTCCACGCGAGCGACTCCTCCCAACAAACACATGAGGCTTTGCCAGCTATTATCCAACAACTAAGAGAAAAGGGATATCAGTTCGTAAGTGTAAGTGAGCTCATTAAGCAAACCCAGGTGGAGACAACCCCTGTCGAGGATCAAGCCATGAAACAAATCCATTAGTATTTATAGATAGATTTGAAAAAAAAGAGCTAATCAAATTAGCTCTTTTTGTTATCCAATATTTTATGTAGGGTAAGAATTTGCCATGCATTACAGACGAATAAAGGTGCCAACATAAATAGACTTGATGCTGAGTTATCTAATTTCAATGCTGGTACTGCCTCAAGCACAGTAACTGCCGTCATGAAAAATAACGTAGGAATGAATGCATTCCGATTCGTCATTTTCACCTTCCAATAGCTTACTGCTAAAGAAATCACTAATACGCAAACAGGCAAGATGAAATATCCAAGCAGCGATTCAGAACTGTTGAAATTCGTTTTCCTCAAGTAGACAAGGTCGAATAAAACAACAATAACAACGGCAAGCTGTAACAAGTCCCACACTGTTTTGGATCGTATAATACCAACAGCAATGAACCTAACGATTAAATATGCGAAGAAGCCCATTTGACTCAATACACTTATCGTAGCTCCACCGAGAATCATATTAATCAAATTAAATCCGACCGCCGATAAGCCCATTACAGAAAATTCTTTGTCTGAAAATTGAAGGATAAGTCCAACCCCAGTAGACACTACAATCCCTAATACTAATGTTGTCCAAAATAAGTGAAACCATTTACGCAAAGTCACGTTTAATTACCTCCACACATCAACTCTAATTGTTAATTGTACCAATCTTTGCGATAAAAAGCCAATAATGTTCCCTTATATTCTGACCCTAACCACACATACTAAGACCATTAAAGTTAAGGGAAGGGAGCATGTAGTTATGTTAAAGACAAGACTTAGAAAGCTTCAGGTCCTACCGGCTATATCATTGGCTTTTCTTCTCGCCTCTTGTGGTACAGATAACTCATCTCAAGGCCAATCACAAGCCAATACGTACAAAGAACAAAAGACAATGATCCTCGATATTCTGAAATCAGATGATGGTAAAAAAGCAATAAGTGCTGCAAATCGAAGTATCATGAATGGGGATGTAGGTGCTAACAGTGTTGCTGGCCAATCACAAATTAAACTACTATCCGCTAATGAGTCCCTTCAGCTTCAAATGGCTGTCAAAGATGTACTGACCGCTAAGGAAAATAATATGTTTTTGACCGATATGATGAAGGATCCTAAGTTCGCAGGTGACTTTGCCACAGCGATCCAAAAAGAGACCAAACAAATGTTCAAGGAATTGCTCAAGGACCCTACTTATCAAAAATCACTGATTGATGTTATGAAAAACCCTGATTATGAGAAGATGGTTCTTGATGTTATGAAAACAGCACCATACCGCCAACAAATGATGACTGTCATGGAGGAATCCATCCAAAGCCCTCTTTTCAGAGCGCAAATGGTTGAATTACTTAAGTCTGCTATCGTCCAGCAAAGCAAGCCTGATCAAATGCCTTCCGCAAAGAGTACAGAAAAAAGTGATGATAAAGCCAAAGAAGGAAATAAAAAGCAAGACAGCGGGGATGACAAACAAAAGGATGATTCCTCGGGGGACTCCCAAAAACAAGGTGATGAGAAGAAAGATGGAGGTTCTGATTCTTAAACAAAAAAGGAAGAGTTGGCAGATTCCCTCTGCTTCCTCTTCCTTTTTTTTCACTATTTATCTAGCTTCGAAATCAACCGATCCGCTATTTCCAAATAGATTTGCCCCGCTTTGGATTCCGCTTTATATACGGAAGGCGAGTAATCCTTTTCAGATATATGATTATCAGGCGCTCCTAACGGAATTTGTGCTAATAGCTCACTGTGAAGATCTTCAGCAAGTTTAGCACCTCCACCTTTACCAAAAATATGATCAATGCTGCCATCCTTACTTTCATAGTAAGACATGTTCTCAACGATACCCAAAATTTCATGGTTCGTTTGAATAGCCATCGCACCGGCCCTAGCAGCTACAAATGCTGCTGTAGCATGTGGCGTCGTAACAATGATCTCTTTACTTTGCGGTATGAGCTGATGCACATCTAGTGCGACATCGCCAGTACCTGGAGGAAGGTCTAGAAGGATGTACTCCACATCTCCCCAATTTACTTCGTTGAAGAAGTTGCGGAGCATTTTGCCTAACATCGGCCCACGCCATACAACAGGTGCATTGTCTTGGACAAAGAACCCCATCGATATCACTTTTACCCCAAATTTCTCAACGGGAATAATCACGTTTTCTACTAGCTGAGGCTGTTCTTCAATCCCCATCATATCCGGAATACTAAATCCATAAATATCCGCATCAATAATCCCTACCTTTTTCCCTTTCCGAGCCAGCGCGACTGCCAGATTAACTGTGACTGTTGATTTACCAACGCCACCTTTGCCACTCGCAACAGCGATAAACTCAACTGTTGAGGATTGTCCGAGAATCGGCTGCTGAATCGGAGGTTGTACAGGGGTCTGCGGAGTAGTATCCGACTGTTGTGAAGTTCCTTCCAAACGACTCCGCTCATGGTCCGTCATCAATCTAAACCGGATATGAACTTGGGGTACTCCTATATTTGCTAAAGATTGTTGAATGAATGCTTTGGCTTGCTCCTTATATCCTTCATCCTCGGTTACTACGAGCAAGCTTAAGGATACCGCATCTTCCTTCACCATTACATCACGAATCAAATTTAATTCCACTACACTTTTATTAAACTGGGGGTCTATTAACTTATTCAACGCTTCTAGAATCTGATCTTTATGTACCATAGCCACATCACACCTTTATTGGGACATTGTATTCGCGGCTTTTATTATACCACATTATGAGGAAGAACCCACTTTTTCACCTGCATAATATCTCAAAATCCCTTGATATACCGAAGCTGCCAACATTTTCTGATAGTTCTCATCCGCTAATAACTTAGCTTCTTCTGGATTTGAAAGAAAGCCTACCTCAACGAGTGCGCTTGGAATTTTTAATGTTTTTAGCAGATACACAGTCTTATCAGCCATCTTCGCCACGCGATCTGTATTTTCTAGATTACGCCTAAGCTCGGACTGAATGAGTGCTGCTAGATTGGGATTGTTGGGATTATTCAAATAATAGAACGTTTGTGCGCCTCTCCATTTATCAGAAGGAATACTGTTCAAATGGATACTCAAAAACATATCGGCATTATTGTTCTGAATCAAGTCCGCTCGATTGTGGAGATCCTGCGTCTTCCGTTTGCTATAGCCTTTCGTGCCCGATTCCGCTAGATCCGTATCCGTTTCTCTTGTTAAAACCACGATCGCACCGGCTTGTTGCAAGTAGTCGCGTAACCGCAAGGTTATAGCTAGATTGATATCTTTCTCAATGATACCATCCTTGCTCTCAGCCCCACCATCAGGACCCCCATGACCTGCATCCAGCGCTATTGTCTTCCCCGATAAGGGGAGCGTCCAATCCGACCAGGTCTTCGTTGTAGGGAGCTCGTACGCATAAATAAAGACAACCAAGGCAACCAGCATAGCTGAAAGCAATAGCTTCAGACTACTGTGAAAGGTCAGCCATACCACCAACCTCTTCTTCCTTTTACGCATAAAAAATCCACCTCTGTTCCCCTATAGACTCTGTAACATCTATATGGGACAGGGTGGACAAATATACCATCCTACGTACAATGCATGTAGAATCGCTTCACGAGGCCTTGTGAACGCATTGCAGAGCCGATATCAACTTACTTATGGAGTCCGCATTCCGTTTTCTCAATACTTGCCCAACGTCCTGCGCGCGGATCTTCACCTTCAGCGACTTGGCGTGTGCAGTGCGTGCAACCGATACTAGGATAGTTACGATCATGAAGTGGGTTATATATCACATCATTGTCGCGAATATACTGCCATACGTCTTCTGAAGTCCATCCAGCAAGTGGATTGAATTTGATAAGACCAAACTTCACGTCATATTCCACTTTTTTAGAATTTGCTCGAGTAGGTGCTTGATCGCGGCGAATTCCTGTAATCCACGCATCATAATTTCTAAGGATATCTGTAAGAGGATCAACTTTACGTATGTTGCAGCATTGGTTCGCGTCGCTTTTCCAAAGCTCATCCCCGAATTTCTCCGCTTGCTCATCCAGTGTTAATTTAGGCAATACTTGAACGAATTTCGTACCGTAGTGTTTCTCAAGACGATCTTTCGTTTCATAAGTCTCATCAAAGTGCACATTTGTATCTAAGTAGAAGATATCCACGTTCGGGTTAATCTTTTGCAGCATGTCGACCAACACCACATCTTCTGCGCCAAAACTACAAGCAAGTGTCAATCTTTGAAATGTATCTACAGCTAATTTCAATATGGCTTCAGGCGATTGATTTTCGAATTCTTCCGCAGCTTTCGTTACAAATGCTTCTTTTTCAAATAGATTCATCTTCCGATTCCTCCAATAGTCGACAATCCCGACTGATATTGTATGATTTATAATTTAATTATATCTGACTTCTGCAGGGTGTCAATTACTTTTTATCATTTTGGTATTAACTTATTCTATTGGGCTAATGTTGGATCATGATGAACATAAAAAAAAGAAAAACCTCTCCAGCCATAAGCCGAAAAGGTTCTTCTTGCGTGCCAAAGGCACCATATCTTAACGTTTGGAGAATTGAGGAGCACGACGTGCTGCTTTCAATCCGTATTTTTTACGCTCTTTCATACGGGAATCACGTGTTAGGAATCCAGCTTTTTTCAAGGATCCACGGTATTCCGGATCAGCTTTCAACAATGCACGGGAGATACCGTGACGAATTGCGCCAGCTTGTCCGCTGATTCCGCCGCCATTTGCAAGAACTAGAACATCGTATTGACCGATAGTTTCAGTTAGAGCAAGTGGTTGTTTAACGATTAGCTTCAATGTTTCTAGACCGAAATACTCATCTAGATCACGTTTATTGATGATGATGCGTCCTTCACCCGGTATTAAGCGAACACGCGCTACCGAATGCTTACGACGACCCGTTCCATAATATTGAACTTGTGCCACGAAACGTTCCTCCTTATATTAACCGCGAAGATTCCAGACTTCTGGTAGTTGTGCTTGGTGCTGATGCTCTGCTCCACCGTAGACTTTAAGCTTAGTTTTCAAGCTATCGCCTAGACGGTTCTTAGGAAGCATACCATGAACTGCGAATTCGATCATACGATCAGGTTTGCTGTTAAGCAAGTCTTGAGCGGAAGTCACTTTCAAACCACCTTGGTACATAGAGTGACGGTAGTACATTTTGTTTTGCATTTTCTTACCAGTAAGCTTAATTTGGGAAGCATTGATAACAATAACGAAATCACCAGTATCTACGTGTGGAGTGAACTCCGGTTTGTGCTTACCGCGGATAATGCTAGCAACTTCACTTGCAAGACGGCCAAGTGTTTGGCCTGCAGCGTCAACAATGTACCATTTACGCTCTACTTCATTTGGCTTAGCCATATATGTGGTGCGCATGCTTAATCCTCCTAAAAATATATCTGAAATACATAAGTTATAGTTGTCATTTATTCATAAGCGATGGATAGTTATGATCATTTGTGATCAGGGGCTGTGGGGTAGCCGATCACGAAACGCCAAGTTATATTTTACACGATAACTTCTTAATAATCAAGTAGTGATGACAACTTTTTAATAGTCGACTTTCCACAAGGTTAATCCCATGGCTTCGGCTGTAGGACCCGCTTGAGAGCGATCTCTGGCCTCGAGAACACGTTGCATATCACTAGATGGTCTCTTACCCTCACCGATCTGTATTAACGTCCCTACGATGATCCTCACCATGTTATAAAGAAAACCATTCCCCGTTATGATTAACCGGATACGTTCTACTTTACCTGTCGCCAACAACTCATCGGATTCCGTCTCCATACGTACCTCATATAAGGTTCTCACTTTGATTTCCTTATCCGTTCTCACTGTGCAAAACGAAGTAAAATCATGCTCACCTAGCAAACAAGGGAGCGCCTCTCTCATGGCTTCCACATTCAAATGCGTGGGGTGATGATACTCGAAGTTGCGGTGAAAGACATCAGGGAAGCGCGCCGAACGAATCGTATAACAATAAGTTTTACGTTTCGCGGCTTTGCGAGAGTGAAATGTAGGGAGAACTTCTTCTGCGGTATGTGCAACGATGTCCCTGGGTAGTCTAGCATTTAGAGCTAAACACCAACGTTCTACTGGAATCTTAGAACTTGTTGTAAAATTAATAACTTGCGCTTTCGCATGAACACCGGCATCTGTACGCCCTGACGATATGACCTTCACTGTCTCACCTGTCAGCAAGAAGACTGCCTGTTCTAAACGATATTGCACCGTATCAGATCTAGGCTGTATCTGGAAACCAGAATAAGATGATCCATCATAACTTATGGTAAAGCGTAGATTTCTCAAGGCTTGTTCCTCCATGAGTCATCCTTTCTACCTAGCCTGAGTTGCTTAAGCAGCTCATTACACTAGAATGCGATCCAAGACTGCAAAAAAAGGGCTTCACCAGAATCTAGTGATTCCGTCCACCCTTTCCCATCCGTCTTCTATGCGCGATCTACTAGCTCTAGGTAAACCATTGGTGCTGCGTCACCGCGGCGTGGTCCCAGTTTAAGGATACGCGTGTATCCGCCTGGACGCTCGGAATAACGTGGTGCCAATTCAGAGAATAGTTTTTGAATCGCATCTTGATTTTCGTTAGCAGCTTCTCTACGAACAAAAGCAGCAACCTGACGGCGTGCGTGAAGATCTCCGCGTTTCGCAAGAGTAATTAACTTCTCAGCGATTGAACGAATTTCTTTAGCTTTTGCTTCTGTTGTTTGAATGCGCTCATGTATGAACAGATCCGTTACCAGATCACGAAATAATGCTTTACGATTACTAGAATCGCGGTTCAATTTTCTGTAGTTCATTGAGTTAACCTCCTTCTGACACGATTATTCCTCGGTACGTAGACCCAAACCCAGCTCTTCGAGCTTCTCTTGAACTTCTTCAAGTGATTTGCGACCTAAGTTCCGAACTTTCATCATGTCTTCTTCTGTTTTGGTAATCAGCTCTTGTACGGTATTAATTCCTGCACGTTTGAGACAGTTATAAGAACGAACGGAAAGGTCTAGTTCTTCGATCGTCATCTCAAGAACTTTCTCTTTCTTATCTTCTTCTTTCTCAACCATGATCTCAGCATCTTTCGCTTCATCCGTCAAACCGACGAACAAGTTCAAATGCTCAGTTAGGATTTTCGCGCCCAAGCTTACTGCTTCTTCTGGTCGAATACTTCCATCGGTCCATACTTCGAGGGTCAATTTGTCATAGTTAGTCACTTGGCCGACGCGAGTATTCTCAATAGCGTAGTTTACCCGAGTAATAGGCGTGTAGATCGAATCAATTGGAATTACACCAATTGGTTGCTCTTCATGCTTATTTTTGTCTGATTGGACGTAACCGCGCCCTCTGCCCGCATGAATCCTCATGTGAAGACGTGCATCTGGAGACAAGGTAGCAATGTGTAAATCCGGGTTAAGGATTTCAACATCACTATCACCGCGGATATCAGCCGCTGTAATGTTACCTTCTCCTTCTGCATCAATTTCTAGCACTTTCTCCTCATCGGAGTGAATCTTCAACGACAATCCTTTAAGATTGAGGATAATTTCCGTAACATCCTCAAGCACGCCAGGAATCGTTGAAAATTCGTGCAAAACGCCATCGATTTGGACAGAGGTTACTGCTGCCCCCGGTAAGGAGGACAGTAAGATACGACGTAGTGAGTTTCCTAAGGTTGTACCGTAGCCACGCTCCAACGGCTCAATGATAAATCTACCATAAGCGCCATCTTCACTTAATGCTACAGTTTCTATTTTTGGCTTTTCGATTTCGATCATGAAATGTACCCTCCATTCAATACGTCGGTTCCCTCTGGATACTTCGTTGAAAATTTCATAGTATGCCTATCCTTCAAACCATTATTCACGATTTTAGAATAATTATACTACAAAGTGATCCTGAATTATACGCGACGACGTTTTGGAGGACGGCAGCCATTATGAGGAACCGGCGTCACGTCTTTAATCAGGTTTACTTCAAGACCTGCTGCTTGCAAAGAGCGGATTGCTGCTTCGCGGCCAGCGCCTGGACCTTTAACCATAACTTCAACAGTTTTCAAGCCGTGCTCCATTGCTGCTTTAGCTGCTTTTTCAGCTGCCATTTGTGCTGCGAAAGGAGTGCTTTTACGGGAACCTTTGAATCCAAGGTTTCCTGAACTTGCCCAAGAAATTGCGTTACCATGCGGATCCGTGATCGTTACGATCGTGTTGTTAAATGTTGAACGGATGTGTGCTACACCGCTCTCAATATTTTTCCGGTCACGACGTTTCGTACGGACGACTTTTTTAGGTTTTGCCATTAGCTCTAACCCCCTTTATTATTTCTTCTTATTAGCTACCGTACGACGAGGACCTTTACGTGTACGAGCATTAGTTTTAGTACGTTGACCACGAACAGGAAGACCACGGCGGTGACGAAGACCACGGTAGGATCCGATTTCGATTAGACGTTTGATGTTTAGGGAAATTTCACGGCGAAGATCGCCTTCTACTTTAAGGGATTTGTCAATTACATCACGGATTTTGCTCACTTCATCTTCAGTCAAGTCACGAACACGAGTACTCGCATCGATACCTGTGGAAGCAATGATTTTCTGAGCAGTTGTAGTGCCGATACCGAAAATGTAAGTCAACGCGATTACAACTCGTTTGTCACGAGGTAAGTCAACTCCAGCTAAACGTGCCATCTACAGAATGCACCTCCTTTTAACCTTGTTTTTGTTTGTGCTTAGGTGTTTCACAAATTACCATTACTTTGCCTTTACGGCGAATAACTTTACATTTCTCACAAATCGGTTTTACTGACGGTCTTACTTTCATTTTAAGCCCTCCTTTTCATCGTAAGCAACCATGTTGCGTTTTCGTTAGAAAACTTGCTTCGTAAGCATACGTCTTGAGAGAGTATTACTTCTAAGCCGAACATTTATTTGAAACGGTAGGTTATACGGCCTCTCGTCAAATCATAAGGCGATAATTCTACGGTAACCTTATCTCCAGGCAAAATGCGAATAAAATGCATTCTGATCTTTCCTGAAACATGGGCTAGGATTTTATGACCATTTTCCAATTCAACTTTAAACATTGCATTCGGAAGAGGTTCAATCACTGTACCTTCTACTTCAATTACATCTTCTTTGGCCACAGTCATTCTCCTTTCTCTTGTGCTTCAACTTGCATAAGTTCAACGAATTTGGCGATTGCAAAGCGCAATTTCCCATTAGTCACACGACCTGTTTCCCTAATGCTTGACGCTACTTCACTGCTAATCGTTTCTTGTAAATGAAGATGATTCAGGTTCTTCTTCTTCGGTTGATCGAATTTACGATGATCGCCGTCGGCAAGCCAGACAAAACGATGATCTTCAATCCGAATCACGACCGCATATTCTCCGGGATCTTTACCGCGAAGCACCTTTACGATTTGACCCACTTGCGGAATCTTACTATCCACTCAGTTCACCTACGATCTAGGCAAAGTTAATATTTCATAACCAGCTGCCGTAATAGCAACCGTATGTTCGAAATGAGCACATAGGGTACGATCTGAAGTGACTACAGTCCAATCGTCTTCGAGTGTTTGGACAAATCTTTCGCCAACAACCACCATGGGTTCAATGGCTAGGACCATGCCTGGTTTGAGTCGAGGACCTTTGTCAGGAATACCATAGTTCGGAATTTGTGGTTCTTCGTGAAGATCCGTTCCAATACCATGACCGACATACTCTATAACCACGGAGAAGCCTGCGTCTTCAATACAAGTTTGGATTGCATGCGACAACGTGTAGAGTCTAGCATCCGGTTTAGCTTCTGCAATACCTCGATAGAGTGACTCTTCTGTCACAGTCAACAAACGCTGAGCTGTCTCAGAAATTTCACCGACAGGATATGTCCAAGCAGAATCTCCATGATAACCTTTATATTGAGCACCAATATCAATACTGATAATGTCGCCCTCAACCAGCTTTCTTGGACCAGGAATACCATGAACTAATTCTTCGTTGACTGAAGCACAAATGCTCCCAGGAAAACCATTGTAACCTTTGAAAGATGGAATTGCTCCCTGACTGCGAATGAATACCTCTGCGATCTGATCAAGTTCTTTCGTTGTAATGTTCGGACGAATCGCCCTTGCCAATAAGCGGTGCGTTTCGGCTACGATACGACCAGCTTCTCGCATTAGGTCTAGTTCAACCTCGGACTTACAAATGATCATTACGCTAGACCTCGTAGCAGTGAGCTAATTTGTTCGGTTACCGCATGAATGTCTTGTTCCCCGTTAACCTCACGCAATAATTCCCTCTTTTGGTAGTAATCCAGAAGCGGAGCCGTTTTGTTGATGTATTCATCCAAACGTGTTCCGACTTTCTCTTCCGTATCATCAGATCGTTGGTACAACTCACCGGAACATTTATCGCATACGCCTTCTTGCTGAGGTGGGTTGAAGATGACATGATACGTAGAACCACAGGATTTACAAATTCTTCGGCCAGTTAGTCGTGCTAACAGATAACTGCGATCAACAGCTAGATTGATTACGACCTCAATCTTCTTACCAAGTGAATCAACGATGTCAGACAATGCATCAGCTTGAGCTACCGTTCTAGGAAACCCATCTAGCAAAAATCCTTTATCGCAATCCGGCTGGGCAAGACGCTCTCTCACAATACCGTTCGTAATTTCATCAGGAACAAGAAGTCCCTTATCTACATATCCTTTAGCTTCGATACCCATCGGAGTACCTTGGCTCATTGCTGCACGAAATGCATCGCCAGTTGAAATATGAGGAATTTGAAACTCAGAAACGATTTTCTCTGCTTGCGTACCTTTGCCTGCACCAGGAGGCCCCATAAATATTACGTTCACAATTAAAACCTCCCCATCGCACTCGGCATTACGAACAGCACAATAGGTGCCGATGTCGCAGAACTTGCCCCATCAGTACCTATTAGCTATTTATTGATGAACCCTTTGTAATGACGCTTAATCAATTGGCTCTCGATTTGCTTCATTGTCTCAAGACCAACGCCTACTACGATAAGCAAAGATGTACCACCTATTTTAACCGAACTAGGCAATCCAGCAAGTCCTCCAAATAACATTGGAAGAATAGAGATTGCTGAAAGGAACAAAGCTCCAGAAAGAGTAATTCTAGTCATTACGCGTGTCAGATAAGTCGAAGTCGTTTTACCTGGTCTGATACCTGGTATGTATCCGCCGTTCTTCTTCATCTGATCAGCCATTTGAACTGGATTAATTTGTACGAAGGTGTAGAAGTAGGTGAAACCGATAATCAGCAGTACATACAGTACAATCGCTAATGGTGCAGTTTGGTTAATACTCAAGTTGTTGATAATCCATTCTGCGACTACATTCCCTCTCCAGTAACTTGCAATGGTTGGAGGAAACATCAAAAGTGATAATGCGAAGATTACAGGGATAACACCAGCAGCATTCACTTTAAGTGGAATGTGTGTTGTTTGCCCACCATACATTTTACGACCAACTACTCGCTTAGCATATTGTACAGGTATCTTACGAACACCTTGTTGTACGAATATAACGCCAGCAATAATCAGGATAACAACTAAAGCAATAATGATCAGTTTCACAATGTTCAGGAACAGGGCTCCCTCGGTTGCAAAGAGTGATTTGTAGATTTGTTGAATGCTTGTTGGAATCGCAGAAACGATACCAGCAAAGATGATAATGGAGATACCGTTACCAATACCGTATTCCGTGATTTGCTCACCTAGCCACATCAAGAAAGCTGTACCAGCTGTCAACACGATAGCGATCAAAGCAAAGGTTGTAAACCCAGCATCAATAACTAAACCACTGTATAGGCGGTTAAAGCCAATTGATAGTCCGAAAGCTTGAATCAACCCTAGTACAATCGTACCGTAACGAGTCACCTGCGTCATTTTCTTTCTTCCGACATCACCCTCTTTTGCCCACTGCGCAAAGCGCGGGATAACATCCATGGACAAAAGCTGAACAATGATCGAAGCCGTGATATAAGGCATAATTCCCATCGCGAAGATGGAGAATTGGAAGAGCGCACCGCCGGAGAACGTGTTAAGCAAACCAAAGACATCGCTCTGATTCGCTTGATCTTGAAGTTTCAGAACATCTGTATTAATGTTTGGAACCGGAATAAAGGCACCCAAACGGTAGACGATTAGCAAGATAAGCGTGAAGAGAATCCTTCTGCGTAAATCTTCTACTTTGAAGATGTTGGCTATGGTATTGAACATTAAATCACCTCGGTTTGACCGCCGGCAGCTTGGATTTTCTCAATCGCTGATTGAGAGAACTTATTCGCTTTAACGGTTAATTTTACTGTGATTTCACCGTTTCCTAAAATCTTAATGCCGTCTTTAGGAGCTTTAACAATACCAGTCTCCATTAATACTTCTGGAGTAACTTCAGTACCAGCTGCGAAATTGTTCAAGTCTTCAAGATTAACGATCGCGTACTCCGTACGGAAACGGTTCGTAAATCCACGCTTAGGTAAACGACGGTACAATGGGTTTTGTCCACCCTCAAATCCAGGACGAACGCCTCCACCGGAACGTGCGTTTTGACCTTTATGTCCGCGAGTTGATGTTTTACCCATACCACTACTTGTTCCACGTCCAACACGCTTAGGTGATTTACGAGCGCCAGTAGCAGAACTTAGCTCATGTAACTTCATCGTTGCACACCTCCTCTAGATCTTAAATTCGTAATTCTATGCTTCGATTTCTTTAACTTCTACCAAATGGCTTACTTGGTTAACCATTCCTCTGATTGCAGCATTATCTTGGTGAAGAACAGTTTGGTTAATCTTACGAAGACCAAGAGTTTTCACAGTAACGCGTTGCGTTTCAGGGCGGCCGATCAAGCTGCGTTTTAGGGTAACTTGTAATTGTTTAGCCATGTATACCCCTCCTAACCTAATAGCTCTTGAACAGTTTTACCGCGAAGCTTTGCAACTTCTTCCGCTTTTTTCAAGCGGCTTAAGCCTTCAAGCGTTGCGTTAACCATGTTCATGGAGTTCGATGAACCTAGGGATTTTGTCAAGATATCGCCTACACCAGCAAGTTCAAGTACTGCACGAACTGGTCCGCCTGCGATAACTCCTGTACCTTGGGATGCTGGTTTCAATAGAACGCGTCCCGCGCCAAATTTACCAGTAACAAGGTGAGGAATCGAAGTGCCTACGATAGGAACATGAATCAAGTTCTTTTTCGCATCTTCAATACCTTTACGGATTGCATCTGGAACTTCGGAAGCTTTACCGATTCCTGCACCAACCCAGCCATTGCCATCGCCAACGACGACAAGTGCGCTGAAGCTGAAACGACGTCCGCCTTTTACTACTTTAGCTACGCGATTAATATTTACGACTTTTTCTGTTAGCTCTAAAGTATTAGGATCTACACGCAAGTCTTTTACCTCCTTATTAATGTATTTCTAGAATTCAAGTCCAGCTTCACGAGCTGCGTCAGCCAATGCTTGAACACGACCATGATAAAGGTATCCACCGCGGTCAAAAACCACTTGAACTACACCTTTTTCTTTCGCACGTGCCGCAATCAAAGCGCCAACTTTACGAGCAGCTTCAACGTTTCCACCGTTACCTACTTCACTTTTAAGCTCTTTATCTTGAGTTGATGCTGCAACGATAGTTGCACCAGTTGTATCATCGATAAGTTGAGCATACATATGTTTGGAAGAACGGAAGATGTTTAAACGTGGGCGAAGAGTTGTTCCTTCAATTTTCTTACGAACACGAAGGTGTCTTTTCAGACGAGCTTTATTTTTATCGCTTTTAGTAATCATCTATACTTACACTCCTTTCATCATCTTATGATGCGAGGCTTATGCTTACGTAGCAAGTTTTCATCAGAAAACTCTTAGCTATTACCCGCGATCTTTCGATCTTATTTCTTCTTACCAGCTTTACCTTCTTTACGAAGAATGCGTTCGCCTTCATACTTAATACCTTTACCTTTATACGGCTCTGGTTCACGTACGGAACGAACTTTTGCTGCCATTGCGCCAACTAGCTCTTTATCAATACCTTTAACGATGATTTTCGTGTTCGTTGGAACATCGAACTCAATGCCGTTTTCAGGGTTGATTTCAACTGGATGTGAGTACCCAACGTTAAGAACCAATTTGTCACCGCTTTTGTTTGCACGGTAACCAACGCCTACTAGATCCAAAGATTTCGTGAAACCTTCCGTAACACCACTTACCATGTTGGCAACAACACTACGTGTTGTACCATGCAGGGAACGGTGGAGTTTGTTATCGGAAGGACGCTCAACGGAAATCTCGTTTTCTAGAACATTAACTTTCATATCAGTATGAAGTACACGGGACAAGGAACCTTTAGGTCCACTAACCGTGATTTGAGTATTGTCTAGTGTTACATTTACACCACTTGGAATGGTGATTGGCTTACGACCAATACGAGACATGTTTGCACCTCCATTCAATTACAATTGTATTACCAAACGTAGCAGATAACCTCTCCGCCAGCTTTGGATTGACGAGCATCTTTATCCGTCATAACTCCTTGAGACGTGGAGATGATGGCAATCCCTAATCCGCCCAGTACACGAGGGACTTCTTGTGATTTTGTATAAACGCGTAGACCTGGTTTCGAAATTCTTTTCAAACCAGAGATAACACGCTCATTGTTTGAACCATATTTCAGGAACAAACGAATGATACCTTGTTTGCTATCTTGAACGTACTCAGCATCACGGATAAATCCTTCTTTTTTAAGGATTTCAGCGATTTCCCTCTTCACTTTTGAAGCTGGGATTTCAACTGTCTCATGACGTACGATGTTCGCATTACGAATGCGTGTTAGCATATCTGCAATTGGATCTGACATGACCATTTTGTGTAAACCTCCTTCCCGAAAATAGGGTGATTACCAGCTTGCTTTTTTCACGCCTGGAATCTGACCCAAGTGTGCTAATTCGCGGAAACAAATCCGACAAATTTTGAACTTGCGAAGCACTGAATGCGGACGTCCGCAGCGCTCACAACGTGTGTATGCTTGCACTTTAAACTTCGGGGTACGTTGCTGTTTGACTTTCATCGAAGTTTTTGCCACTTAATATAACACCTCCTGATAGGTACGACTGGTAACCTATTTTACGAAAGGCGCTCCGAGTTGTGTTAAAAGCTCGCGAGCTTCCTCGTCGGACTTAGCCGTCGTTACGATAACAATATCCATACCACGAACTTTATCGATTTTATCATACTCAATTTCAGGGAAAATGAGTTGTTCTTTCAAACCAAGCGTGTAGTTACCGCGACCATCAAATGCTTTGTTGGAAATACCGCGGAAGTCACGTACACGTGGAAGTGATACGTTAAACAATTTATCCAAGAAGTGGTACATACGCTCGCCACGAAGAGTTACTTTCGCACCGATCGGCATGTTTTCACGAAGTTTGAAACCCGCGATTGCTTTTTTGGATTTAGTTACAACTGGTTTTTGACCAGAGATCTTTTGAAGATCTTCTACTGCAGTGTCAAGTACTTTGGAGTTTGAAACAGCTTCACCAACACCCATGTTGATTACGACTTTCTCAATTTTCGGTACTTGCATAACTGTAGTGTAGTTGAACTTTTGAATTAATGCTGGTGTAATCTCGTTCAAGTAACGATCTTTCAATCTTACTGCCATGACTTAGTTTCCTCCTTTCCATACATGTGTGTACTAGTCGATAACTTCGCCGGATTTCTTCGCGATACGAACTTTCGTTCCGTTATCTAATACTTTGTATCCTACGCGAGTAGGTTTGCCGCTCTTAGGATCAATTAGCATCACGTTAGAAACGTGGATCGCAGCTTCTTGATTCAAGATACCGCCTTGTGGGTTAAGTTGGGATGGTTTCGCATGTTTCTTAACCATGTTTACACCTTCAACAAGAACACGATTTTGACGAGGGTAAGCTGCGATAACGCGGCCTTTCTTACCTTTGTCTTTGCCAGTGATAACGAAAACAGTATCGTCTTTTTTCACGTGCAATTTATTGTTATGAGATTCTAGTCTCTTTTTAAGTCTTGGCATTAGCTTCTACACCTCCTGGGGTTCTCCACAATGGAAAACAACATCGTAACACGTCTTAGATAACTTCTGGAGCCAAGGATACGATCTTCATGAAGTCTCTATCGCGAAGTTCGCGAGCAACTGGTCCGAAGATACGAGTACCACGTGGGCTCTTATCTTCTTTCACGATAACAGCTGCATTCTCATCAAATGAGATATATGAACCGTCTTTACGGCGAGCACCGCTCTTCGTACGAACGATAACTGCTTTAACAACGTCACCTTTTTTGACAACGCCACCTGGTGTTGCTTCTTTTACTGAACATACGATCAAATCACCAATGTGACCAACGCGACGACCAGTACCACCCAAAACGCGGATACACATTAATTGTTTCGCACCTGAGTTGTCAGCGACAGCCAAACGAGTAAATGGTTGAATCATCGTATTCCCTCCTTTCGGGGTTCATATCTAGAATATTAGATAACAACTGCCACTTCAAGAATTTCAACCAGTCTCCAGCTTTTATCTTTGGACAACGGTCTAGTTTCACTGATTTTCACAGTGTCACCAATCTTAGCTTGGTTGTTTTCATCATGTGCTTTGAATTTTTTTGTAGATTTAATTCTTTTGTGGTAGAGTTCATGCTTTTTGTAAGTTTCAACAGCAACAACAATGGTTTTATCCATTTTATCACTGACAACCTTACCGATCAGAACTTTACGATCGTTACGTTCAGTCATCTAAGGAACACTCCCTTCTAGATTTGGTTACCCAATACCCAGTTCTCTTTCACGCAAAATAGTCTTGGCACGAGCGATCTCTTTACGCAAATCACGAATCTGAGTCGGGTTGTCCAATTGACCAGTAGCTAGTTGAAAACGGAGGTTAAAGAGTTCTTCTTTAAAACCATTAACTTTTTGCTCGATTTCAGCAGTGGTTAAGTTCCGGAATTCACTACCCTTCATTTGCTTCACCGCCTACTTCTTCTCTTTTCACGAACTTCGTTTTGATTGGAAGCTTGTGAGCAGCAAGACGCATTGCTTCGCGAGCAACCTCTTCACTTACACCAGCTAGTTCAAACAAAATTTTGCCCGGTTTTACTACGGCAACCCATTTTTCCACGCTACCTTTACCACTACCCATACGAACCTCTAGAGGCTTCTGTGTAACTGGTTTAGCTGGGAAAATTTTAATCCATACTTTACCGCCACGTTTGATGTAACGAGTCATGGCAATACGTGCTGCTTCGATTTGACGGTTGGAAACCCAAGCCGGTTCTACCGCTTGCAGACCATATTCGCCAAAAGCAACTTCCGTACCGCCTTTAGCGCGACCTTTCATGTTACCGCGGTGTTCTTTACGGTGTTTTACACGTTTAGGTACTAACATGATTTAATTTCCTCCTTCCGGCTGAGCCTTTTTCTTAGCTGTCGGAAGCACTTCTCCACGATAAATCCATACTTTTACACCAATACGTCCATAAGTAGTGGCTGCTTCAGCCGTACCATAGTCGATATCCGCACGAAGTGTATGAAGTGGAACAGTTCCTTCGCTATATCCTTCCGTACGAGCAATCTCAGCACCGCCAAGACGTCCGCTAGTTGCAACTTTGATACCTTTTGCTCCGGATCTCATAGTTCTTTGCATTGCTTGCTTCATAGCACGACGGAAAGATACGCGACGCTCTAATTGAAGTGCAACTGCTTCAGCTACTAGGATAGCATCAAGATCAGGGTGTTTGATTTCAGAAATGTTGATATGAACTTTTTTGTTCGACATAGCTGCGATGTAGTTACGAATAACTTCAACTTCAGCTCCGCCTTTACCAATAACCATTCCTGGTTTAGCAGTATGAATCGTTACGTTAACACGGTTAGCCGCGCGCTCGATATCGATATGGGAAACTGCAGAATCTTTAAGTTTATTCTTTAAGTATTCGCGGATTTTGACGTCTTCAAGCAGCAGAGTTCCGAAATCTTTTTCTGCGAACCATTTGGACTCCCAATCACGAATGACACCAATTCTAAAACCTATCGGGTGTACTTTCTGACCCACACGTTACCCCTCCTTATTTTTCAGATACCACGATTGTGATGTGGCTGGTACGTTTTTTGATCGCGCTAGCGCGGCCCATTGCACGTTGTTGGAATCTTTTCATTGTTGGCCCTTGATTTACGAAAGTCTCGGAAACAACAAGTTTGTTTGGATCTAATGAATAGTTATGCTCTGCATTGGCAATTGCGGAATTCAATAGTTTCTCCAAAATTGGAGAAGCTGCTTTTGGTGTATGACGCAAAATTGCGATCGCTTCACCTACCGCTTTTCCCCGAATCAAGTCAACAACTAGCTTTGCTTTACGAGGAGCAATCCGAGCGTGGTTCAATATTGCTTTAGCTTGCATGGTAGTACCTCCTCTCGGTTAAAAATGAATTAACGTTTTCCGGTTTTCTTATCGTCATCGTGACCTTTATACGTACGTGTTGGAGCAAATTCACCAAGCTTATGCCCAACCATATCTTCCGTTACATATACTGGCACGTGTTTTCTTCCGTCATATACTCCGAAAGTGTGACCAACGAATTGCGGGTAAATTGTAGAACGACGGGACCACGTTTTGACAACTAATTTCTTGCCAGAAGTGTTTAAGTCTTCTACTTTTTTCAGTAAGTGACCATCGATAAATGGACCCTTCTTTAAGCTGCGACCCATGGGTGTTCCTCCCTTCCTTGAACCTCAAGAGAATGTCTATATCCGTGATAAATTGAAACATTTATTCGATTCATTTTATCGTGATTACTTCGTACGACGACGTACAATGTATTTATCGGATGCTTTACCTTTTTTACGAGTTTTGAATCCAAGCGTCGGTTTACCCCATGGAGACATAGGTGATTTACGTCCGATTGGTGCGCGTCCTTCACCACCACCGTGTGGGTGATCATTCGGGTTCATAACAACCCCACGAACTTGAGGACGATTGCCTTTCCAACGATTACGTCCTGCTTTACCGATTTTCACGAGTTCGTGATCTTCGTTACCAACAGAACCGATTGTTGCGCGGCAAACTTTTAATACTTTACGAACTTCACCGGATGAAAGGCGAATTGTAACATATGATTCTTCTTTACCAAGCAATTGAGCTTCAGTACCAGCTGCGCGCACTAGTTGTGCACCTTTACCAGGTTTCAACTCAATGTTGTGGATAACTGTACCAACTGGAATGTTTTCCAATGGAAGAGCGTTACCTACTTTGATATCTGCTTGTGGTCCAGAAACGATACGATCATCCACTTTAAGACCTTTAGGAGCGATGATGTATTTTTTCTCGCCATCAGCATAATGAATCAATGCGATGTTCGCGGAACGGTTAGGATCGTACTCAACTGTAGCAACGCGTCCTGGTATTCCATCTTTAGTACGTTTGAAATCGATAATACGGTATTTACGTTTGTGTCCACCACCGTGGTGACGAACCGTAATTTTACCTTGGTTGTTACGACCAGCATGCTTGAACAAAGGAGCAAGCAATGATTTCTCGGGTGTTGATGTTGTGATTTCTTCAAATGTAGAAACCGACATCGCACGACGAGCTGGTGAGGTTGGTTTGTATTTTTTAATTGGCACTCTGTTTCCTCCTTACTTCAAGAAATGGGTTATACCGTTTCGAAGAATTCCAATTCTTTGCTCTCAGCGCTTAGGGACACGATAGCTTTCTTCCAGATGGAAGTGTAACCAGAGTGTTTGCCATAACGTTTAGGCTTAGCTGGCATTCTGAGTGTGTTTACATTTGTAACTTTCACTTTGAAGATTGCTTCGATAGCTTGTTTAATTTCTGTTTTGTTAGCGCGAAGATCCACTTCGAAAACATACTTTTTGTTAGCCATTAGGTCGCTTGTACGCTCAGTGATGATCGGGCGCTTGATAATGTCGCGTGGATTTTTCATTGTGCAAGCACCTCCTCAACTTTCTGTACAGCCTCTTGTGTTAAGATCAATTTGTCATAAAGC
Organism: Paenibacillus plantarum; assembly: GCF_013141695.1. Lineage (GTDB taxonomy): Bacteria > Bacillota > Bacilli > Paenibacillales > NBRC-103111 > Paenibacillus_E > Paenibacillus_E plantarum. Next base: position 37,097 of record NZ_WHNY01000061.1, on the reverse strand, counting down.
ATGACATCAAGAACGTTAACTCCATCAGCAGCAACAAATTTCACACCTGGGATATTACGAGCAGATAAAGCTACATTGGAGTCGTTAGGAACGCCTACAACTAGTACTTTTGTATCTACTTTCAGGTTGTTCAAAATAGCAACGAATTCTTTCGTTTTCGGAGCATTCAATTGAAGTTGATCCAGAACGATCAAGTTGTTATCGATAAGTTTCGAGGACAAAGCGGATTTGATCGCTAAGCGACGAACTTTTCTTGGCAATTTGAAACCATAGCTACGAGGAGTTGGTCCGAATACGGTACCGCCGCCTTTCCACTGTGGAGCACGAATACTACCTTGACGCGCACGACCTGTACCTTTTTGTTTCCAAGGTTTACGACCACCGCCGCGAACTTCTGAACGACCTTTTGTTTTGTGAGTTCCTTGACGAACAGCTGCTTGTTGCAAAAGAACAGCTTCGTGAATCGCATGAACGTGAGGCTCAATTCCGAAAACAACGTCAGACAGTTCAATTTCTCCTACCTGAGCACCTGTTACATTATATAAAGCTACTTTTGGCATCTGTCTTCCTCCTTTCTTACTTTTTAACAGCAGACTTCACGCTAACGTAGCTGTTTTTAGGGCCCGGAATGGAACCTTTAACTAGCAATACATTACGCTCAGCATCTACTTTAATGATTTGAAGATTTTGAAGTGTTACTGTTTCGTTACCCATATGTCCTGGCAATTTCTTACCTTTAGGAACGCGGTTTGCTTGAATGGAACCCATCGAACCTGGTCCGCGGTGATAACGTGATCCGTGTGCCATTGGCCCAGTGGATTGGTTATGTCTTTTGATGTTACCTTGGAAACCTTTACCTTTGGAAGTACCCGTTACATCAACGAATTCGCCCTCTGCGAACAGATCTGCTTTCAGCTCTTGACCAACTTCATAGTCACCCAACTGAATGCCACGAATTTCTTTAACGTAGCGCTTAGGCGTTGCCCCTGCTTTTTTCGCATGGCCAAGCTCTGGTTTAATGATACGGCTAGCTTTTACATCATCAAAACCGATTTGGATCGACTCATAACCATCGTTATCCACATCTTTCTTTTGCAGTACCACACATGGTCCCGCTTGAATGACAGTTACCGGAACAACATTACCCTCCGGAGTAAACAATTGTGTCATCCCAAGTTTTTTTCCTAAGATACCTTTCATCGTTGACACCTCTTTTCCTTCCAGTATTAACTCTATAGTTGTTTTACAGTTTGATCTCGATGTCAACGCCAGACGGTAAGTCCAGACGCATCAAAGCATCAACTGTTTGTGGTGTTGGATTCACAATATCGATTAGACGCTTATGCGTACGCATCTCGAATTGCTCACGCGAATCCTTGTACTTGTGCACCGCACGAAGAATCGTGATGATTTGCTTCTCTGTCGGAAGCGGAATCGGACCGGATACACCTGCACCGGAACGCTTGGCAGTTTCCACGATTTTCTCAGCTGATTGATCAATAATTCTGTGATCATAAGCTTTCAAACGGATACGAATCTTTTGCTTTGCCATTTTAAAGTCCCTCCTTCTATCGCCCAATTTATTATCGGACATACTCCGCGAAAATTCTCCAACAGCCATCCCCATGGCAAAGGGGCCTGGTGTGTCGGCAACCTTTCGCATCATCGCAACGTCACAGACCAACGTTTAATATTATATAAAATTATAAAACGAAAAGCAAGTGAAATTTTAGGCAAACACACATATTTATTTCAACATGCATTTATCACCTAAGTTCAACGTCTATTGCCCGTTTCTCAAACAGTTTCTTTATTATAATAGAAGCAAGACATATTAACCACTGCATTCTGTTTCCAATGCTATTCTTTACGATAATATGATGATTCCCGCGGCAGCAACATAAACAAAAAAAACACCCACCGATTAATCGATGGATGTTTCTATCTCTCAAAGAGAGATTATTTTTGAATTGTAGCAACCGCGCCCGCACCAACTGTACGTCCGCCTTCACGAATCGCGAAGCGTGTTCCTTCTTCGATTGCGATTGGGTTGATTAGTTCTACTGTAACTGTGATGTTATCACCTGGCATAACCATCTCAGTACCTTCTGGAAGGGAGATGATACCCGTTACGTCAGTTGTACGGAAGTAGAACTGTGGACGGTAACCAGTGAAGAAAGGCTTATGACGGCCACCCTCTTCTTTAGTTAGAACGTAGATTTGTGCTGTGAAGTTCGTGTGTGGTTTAACTGAACCTGGTTTCGCAAGAACTTGTCCACGCTCAATATCTTTACGATCAACACCACGAAGCAATGCTCCAATGTTGTCACCAGCTTGAGCGGAATCAAGCAATTTACGGAACATCTCTACACCAGTTACGATGCATTTACGAGTTTCTTCAGCGATACCAACGATTTCAACTTCTTCTTGTACTTTAACAGTACCACGCTCAACACGACCAGTTGCAACTGTTCCACGACCAGTGATTGAGAATACATCCTCAACTGGCATAAGGAAAGGTTTGTCTGTTTGACGCTCAGGAGTTGGGATGTAAGTATCAACTTGCTCGAACAACTCGATGATTTTGTCAGCCCAAGGACCATCTGGGTTTTGAAGAGCTTCACGAGCTGCTCCACGGATGATTGGAGTATCATCGCCTGGGAACTCATATTCGTTAAGAAGGTCGCGAACTTCCATCTCAACCAATTCAAGTAACTCTTCGTCTTCAACCATGTCACATTTGTTAAGGAATACCACGATGTATGGTACGCCTACTTGACGGGAAAGAAGAATGTGCTCACGCGTTTGTGGCATAGGGCCATCAGCTGCGGAAACAACTAGGATAGCGCCGTCCATTTGAGCAGCACCAGTGATCATGTTTTTAACATAGTCAGCATGTCCTGGGCAGTCTACGTGTGCGTAGTGACGGTTAGGAGTTTCGTACTCAACGTGAGCTGTGGAGATTGTGATACCGCGCTCGCGCTCTTCTGGTGCTTTATCGATTTGGTCGAATGCTACTGCAGCTCCACCGTATCTTTTGGACAATACTGTTGTGATAGCAGCTGTCAAAGTTGTTTTACCATGATCGACGTGACCAATAGTTCCGATGTTAACATGCGGTTTGTTACGTTCAAATTTAGCCTTTGCCATTTTAAACGATTCCTCCTTAGAGTAACTAATATTTTTATATTAAGCGCCTTTGCCTTTTGCAATAATTTCTTCTGCAATGGACTTAGGTACTTCTTCATAATGTGAAAGTTCCATGGAGTATACACCACGGCCTTGTGTTCTTGAACGAAGTGTTGTGGAATATCCAAACATTTCGGACAAAGGCACCTTAGCACGAATGACTTGCGCTCCATGACGGCTATCCATACCTTCGATACGTCCACGACGGGAGTTAAGGTCACCCATAACATCGCCCATGTACTCTTCTGGTACAGTAACTTCAACCTTCATGATTGGCTCAAGAAGAACCGGTTTACATTTTTCTTTCGCAGCTTTAAGTGCCATGGAACCCGCGATTTTAAACGCCATTTCATTGGAGTCAACATCATGGTACGATCCATCAACAACTGTAGCTTTGATGTCCACAAGCGGGAATCCTGCGATTACACCATTCTTCATGGACTCTTCGATACCAGCTTGAATAGGTGCGATATACTCTCTAGGAATAGATCCGCCCACAACTTTGTTTTCGAAGATGAAACCTGTACCTGCTTCTTGTGGTTCGAACTCAACCCAACAATGTCCGTATTGACCACGACCACCGGATTGACGAACGAATTTACCTTCAACTTTAGCTGCTGCACGGAATGTTTCGCGATAAGCAACTTGTGGTTTACCTACATTGGTTTCTACTTTGAACTCGCGAAGCATACGGTCAACTAGGATTTCAAGGTGAAGCTCACCCATACCTGCGATGATCGTTTGTCCTGTTTCTTCATCTGTAGAAGCACGGAAAGTAGGATCTTCTTCAGCAAGCTTTTGCAATGCGATACCCATTTTATCTTGATCGGCTTTCGTTTTCGGTTCAACAGCAAGCTGGATAACCGGTTCAGGGAAGACCATTCTCTCAAGAATAACTGGATTTTTCTCATCACAAAGTGTGTCACCCGTTGTTGTATCTTTCAATCCAACAGCTGCGGCAATATCACCAGAGTATACAATGCTGATCTCTTGACGGCTGTTCGCATGCATTTGCAGGATACGACCAACGCGCTCACGTTTTCCTTTTGTCGCGTTAGAGACATAAGAACCGGAGTTCAAGGTACCAGAGTAAACACGGAAGAATGTAAGACGACCAACGAAAGGATCTGTCATGATTTTGAATGCAAGCGCTGAGAAAGGTTGATCATCAGCAGACTTACGAACCACTTCAGTACCATCGTCAAGTACACCTTTAATGTCAGGTACATCAAGTGGTGAAGGAAGGTAGTTAATTACTGCATCCAACATCAATTGAACACCTTTGTTTCTGTAAGAAGACCCTACGATAACTGGGAAGATTTTAACATCACAGACACCTTTACGTAGAGCTGCTTTGATCTCATCAACAGAGATTTCTTCACCCTCGAGGTATTTCATTGTAAGCTCTTCATCAAGCTCAGCAACTTTCTCGATAAGCTCCAAACGAAGCTCAGCAACTTGATCCTTGAACTCAGCAGGAATTTCGATTTTCTCGATATCCTTACCAAGATCATCTTTGTACATATAAGCAACTTCTTCTACCAAGTCGATGATGCCTTTAAAATCATTCTCAGCACCGATAGGAAGTTGAATAGCTACTGCATTTGCACCTAGTTTTAAACGCATGGATTCAACAACTTGCAGGAAGTCTGCACCGATGATATCCATTTTGTTTACGTAAGCAATCCGTGGAACGTTGTATTTATCAGCTTGTCTCCAAACTGTTTCCGATTGAGGTTCAACGCCCTCTTTCGCGCTAAATACACCAACTGCTCCATCTAACACACGAAGGGAACGCTCTACCTCAACGGTAAAGTCAACGTGCCCTGGGGTATCAATAATATTGATGCGGTGACCTTCCCATTGCGCAGTTGTAGCGGCGGAAGTAATCGTGATTCCGCGCTCTTGCTCCTGCTCCATCCAGTCCATCGTAGCTGCACCTTCGTGCACTTCTCCGATTTTGTGAACTTTACCAGTGTAGTACAAGATACGCTCTGTTGTAGTCGTTTTACCAGCATCGATATGAGCCATGATCCCGATATTACGTGTGTTTTTTAAGGAGAACTCTCTAGCCATAGGTCGTTATGTCTCCTTTCTCTTAATTGTATTTGAATTCTACCAACGGTAGTGAGCGAAAGCTTTGTTAGCTTCAGCCATTTTGTGTGTATCTTCACGTTTCTTAACGGAAGAACCTGTGCTATTGCTAGCATCGATAATTTCATAAGCCAATCTTTCTTCCATCGTCTTCTCACCGCGAAGACGGGAATAGTTAACCAACCAACGCAATCCTAATGTCGAACGACGGTCAGGTCTAACTTCGATAGGTACTTGATAGTTTGCTCCACCAACACGGCGAGCTTTAACTTCTAGTACTGGCATAATGTTTTTGATAGCAGCTTCAAACACTTCCATCGGCTCTTTACCTGTACGATCTTTCACGAGGTTAAAAGCGTTGTATAGAATCGTTTGTGCTACCCCTCTTTTTCCATCAACCATAATACGGTTGATAAGACGAGTAACTAGTTTGCTATTATAAATAGGATCTGGCAATACGTCTCTGCGAGTAACTGGACCTTTACGAGGCATAGTTATCCCCCTTTCTTATAAGAATCATCCCTGATTATTATCTCTTATTTTTTAACTTTCGGACGTTTCGTACCGTATTTGGAACGGGATTGCTTACGGTTGTTAACACCGGAAGTATCTAGAGCTCCACGAACGATGTGATAACGTACCCCTGGAAGATCTTTAATTCTACCACCACGGATCAATACAACACTGTGTTCTTGCAGGTTGTGACCAATACCTGGGATATAAGCTGTCACCTCTACGCGGTTCGTTAAACGAACACGTGCGTATTTACGAAGTGCGGAGTTAGGCTTCTTAGGAGTCATAGTACCTACACGCGTGCAGACACCACGTTTTTGAGGAGCGCTCAAATCCGTTGCTTCTCTTTTCAAAGCGTTAAAACCTTTTTGTAAAGCTGGTGATTTGGACTTATCCACCTTCGCTTGACGACCTTTACGTACTAGTTGGTTAATTGTTGGCATATCGCCACCTCCTCCCTACATTCATAACATGATGTGCTTCTTGCAAGCCCACAGATCCAGGCGAGTCATAAATGAGCAAAGAGAAAGTCTTTGTTATGGAGAGCTGTCAAAGTCACGAAAACTTACACAAACTTATTCCACTAACAAAAACACCTTTATCACTTATTCATTTACAACAGCTGCTACCGCAGCTCCAACTTCAATTCCACATGCTTTACCTAGCATCTTCATAGAATCTACGTAGGTTACAGGCACACCCATCTGCGTACAGAGAGCTACCAGATTTATCGTCAATCGCGGATCTGCATCTTTAGAAACAAAAACTTCTATCGCCTTACCTTGCTCGACTGTTTTTGTAACTTTCTTCGTGCCTATACATCTATTCTTCGCCTGTTTGACTATTTCATAAGACATTAGGCACCCCCTTCAAAGAAAGGAAAGAATATCGACTTAGGCACACTTCGATATATTATCATTTTGATTGGGTAGTGTCAAGGGTTAGTTTAAGTAATTCTACTAAACCGATGACCTTTTCGTTTAAATAAAAAGAGATAGCGCACCCCTAATCAAGTGGCTACCTCTTTCTTTATATTTAATTACTCAACAGCAACTGTTTCTTTTTCCAAATCTTCATCTAAAACGACAACCTCGTTCGGGTTCGTGATTCGAATATTACGGTATCTTGGCATACCTGTTCCCGCAGGGATCAGTTTACCGATGATAACATTCTCTTTCAAACCTAACAATTGGTCGACTTTCCCCTTAATCGCTGCATCTGTCAAGACACGTGTAGTCTCTTGGAAAGACGCCGCTGATAAGAAGGAATCCGTTTCAAGGGATGCTTTGGTAATACCGAGCAAGATTGGACGAGCAACCGCAGGCTCTGTGCCAGCGAACAAAGCAACTTTATTAGCTGCTTCATACTCATGAATATCAACGAAGGAACCAGGTAGAAGCGTTGTATCACCCGCGTCTACGATGCGGATTTTACGTAACATTTGACGAACCATAACTTCAATATGTTTATCGTTAATTTCTACCCCTTGGTTACGATATACACGTTGTACTTCTTGAAGAATATAGTTCTGAACGCCGCGAATACCTTTGATGCGAAGCATTTCTTTCGGATCGATAGATCCGTCCGTAAGCTCGTCACCAGCTTCAACTTGTTGATTCAACGAAACACGTACACGAGATCCGTAAGGAACTGCATATACTTTGGATTCCGCTTCACCTTGAACTTCGATTTCACGACGATCCTTAGCCTCACGAATTTCCTTAACGACACCGTCGATTTCGGAAATGATCGCTTGACCTTTCGGATTACGTGCTTCAAAGAGCTCTTGAATACGCGGCAAACCTTGTGTAATATCGTCTCCGGCAACACCACCGGTATGGAATGTACGCATCGTCAACTGTGTTCCTGGCTCACCAATGGATTGCGCGGCAATAATACCAACTGCCTCACCAACCTCAACGAATTGACCAGTAGCCAAGTTACGACCATAACATTTCTTACAAACACCATGATTGGTGCGGCAGCTAAGTACAGAACGAATTTGAAGTTTCTCGATACCTGCTTCAATAATACGATCTGCAATACCAGATTCAATAAGCTCGTTACGTTGAACGATCACTTCACCTGTTTGTGGATGACGAAGCGTTTCATAAGCATAGCGACCTTCAATACGATCGTAAAGATCCTCAATAACTTCTTTACCGTCTTGAATTTTGCTAACCATAAAGCCTTTATCAGTTCCACAATCATCTTCACGAACGATAACATCTTGTGCTACGTCAACGAGACGACGAGTCAAGTAACCGGAATCCGCTGTACGAAGTGCTGTATCGGCAAGACCTTTACGCGCTCCGTGCGTGGAAATAAAGTATTCTAAGATTGTCAGACCTTCACGGAAGTTCGATTTAATCGGCAACTCCATAATTTTACCAGATGGATTCGCCATCAAACCACGCATACCGCCAAGCTGTGTAATCTGTGATTTGTTACCCCGTGCCTTGGATTCAACCATCATGGAAATAGAGTTGTATTTATCTAGGGATTTCATCAGAATCTCAGTGATTTCATCCTTCGCCTTACTCCAGATCGCAATAACTCGGTCATAACGCTCTTCATCCGTAATCAAACCACGACGGTATTGGTTCGTAACTACGCGTACTTTCTCTTCACATTCCTTAAGGATTGCTACTTTTTCGGTTGGAACTACAACGTCAGAGACAGCTACGGTAATACCGGCTTTTGTTGAATACGTGAATCCAAGTTCTTTAATTTTATCAAGAATCATCGATGTTTGCGTAGTGTGGTACTTACGGAAACACTCGGCAATAATTGAACCTAAATACTCTTTACCTACCGCTTTGTTCTCATCACGTTCCAACATGATAGCTCTTAGATCTGCACCCTTTTCAAATACGAAGTGAGCATCTGGAATACCATTCAAAAGGTTCGTTTTGGTCGGCTCATTGATGAACGGGAAATCAGCTGGATAGATTTCGTTCATAATAATTTTACCGATTGTAGTGATCAACATAGCGTTTTGTTGTTTCTCTGTGAAACTTGTTTTGTTCAATGCTCTAGCAGGGATCGCAACACGAGCGTGTAGTGCCATTTTGCCCGATTGGTAGGAAGAAACTGCTTCATGAACGGTTCTAATGATAGAACCAGCACCTTTAGCGAATTTGTTATCCGTTGTTAAGTAGAAACTTCCCAGAACCATATCCTGTGAAGGTGTAACAACCGGCTTACCGTCTTTCGGATTCAAAATGTTACCCGATGCTAGCATTAGCAAACGTGCTTCAGCTTGTGCTTCTGAGGATAAAGGAACGTGAACGGCCATTTGGTCACCGTCGAAGTCAGCGTTGTAAGCTGTACATACAAGCGGGTGAAGTTTAATAGCGCGGCCTTCAACCAGAATCGGTTCAAAAGCTTGAATACCTAATCTATGCAACGTCGGTGCACGGTTCAGAAGAACCGGGTGCTCCTTAATGACTTCTTCAAGAACATCCCAAACATCTGGACTTACGCGCTCAACTTTACGCTTCGCACTCTTGATGTTATGAGCCAAACCTTTATTCACAAGCTCTTTCATTACGAAAGGCTTAAACAATTCAAGTGCCATTTCCTTCGGAAGACCACATTGGTACATCTTCAGGTTAGGTCCTACTACGATAACGGAACGACCAGAGTAGTCAACACGTTTACCGAGCAAGTTCTGACGGAAACGACCTTGTTTACCTTTCAGCATATGGCTGAGGGATTTCAAAGGACGGTTACCCGGACCTGTTACTGGACGGCCGCGACGACCGTTATCGATCAATGCATCAACCGCTTCTTGAAGCATCCGTTTCTCATTTTGAACAATGATATCCGGCGCCCCTAGGTCGAGCAATCTCTTTAGACGGTTGTTACGGTTGATAACACGACGATAGAGATCATTCAAATCGGATGTCGCAAAACGGCCACCGTCAAGCTGTACCATCGGGCGAAGCTCAGGAGGGATAACTGGCAATACATCCAGTACCATCCAACCAGGCAAGTTTTTCGAGTTACGGAATGCTTCCATAACTTCCAAACGCTTAATCGCACGATTACGACGTTGACCTTGTGCAGTTTTGAGTTCTTCTTTGAGTGTGTCTACTTCGCGTTCGATATCAATATCGATAAGAAGCTTTTTGACAGCTTCCGCACCCATGCCTGCTTGGAAAGCATAGCCGTATTTCTCACGATAGCTACGGTATTCTTTCTCAGACAATAGTTGCTTCTTCTCAAGTGGCGTATCACCTGGATCCGTTACTACGTAGGATGCGAAGTAGATGATTTCTTCCAAAGATCTTGGAGACATATCTAGTGCAAGACCCATACGGCTAGGAATCCCTTTGAAGTACCAAATGTGTGAAACAGGAGCAGCAAGTTCAATGTGCCCCATGCGTTCACGACGTACTTTTTGACGGGTTACTTCAACGCCACAACGGTCACAAACGACGCCTTTATAACGAACGCGTTTGTACTTACCGCAATGACATTCCCAATCTTTCGTAGGTCCGAAGATCTTTTCACAGAAAAGACCTTCTTTCTCAGGTTTTAAGGTTCTGTAGTTAATCGTTTCCGGCTTCTTTACTTCCCCACGGGACCAAGAGCGAATTTTATCGGGTGATGCCAAGCCGATTTTCATAAACTCGAAGTTGTTAACGTCCATCAAGGAGCAACCCTCCTTTAAGAAATTTAAACCCACTTTACAGTGAATCGTTCTCGTTCTAATGTGGTGTTACTATTCGTTGACCCCAAGCTCGGAGCCCTCAATGTTTAGGTTTAATTTATCGCTCGTCACTTCGTCGTCATCATCAGCTTCGCGCATTTCGATCTCTTCTTCGTCGCCAGATAGGATCTTAACATCCATACCCAAACTTTGAAGCTCTTTGATCAAAACTTTGAAGGATTCCGGAACGCCTGGTTCTGGAACGTTCTCGCCTTTGACAATGGATTCGTACGTTTTCACACGGCCCACAACGTCATCTGACTTAACGGTAAGAATTTCTTGCAATGTATAAGCAGCTCCATACGCCTCGAGTGCCCATACCTCCATCTCCCCGAAACGTTGTCCACCGAACTGCGCTTTACCACCCAGCGGCTGCTGAGTAACAAGGGAGTAAGGTCCTGTGGAACGGGCATGGATTTTATCGTCAACCATGTGTGCCAGTTTGATCATGTACATAACACCAACGGTTACTTCACGTTCGAAGGACTCCCCTGTACGACCATCGTACAGAATCGTTTTACCGCTACGTTGCATACCTGCTTCTTCCATGGCATCGAATACGTCATACTCACGCGCTCCATCAAATACCGGCGTTGCAGCGTGAATACCCAAATACTTGGAAGCCATACCTAAGTGAACTTCAAGTACTTGACCGATGTTCATCCGGGAAGGAACCCCTAGTGGATTCAGAACGACTTCAACCGGCGTACCATCAGGTAGGAAAGGCATATCTTCTTCAGGGAGAATACGTGCTACTACCCCTTTGTTACCATGACGTCCCGCCATTTTGTCGCCTTCGGAAATTTTCCGTTTTTGAGCGATATAGACACGAACGAGTTGGTTTACACCTGGAGGCAGCTCATCGCCATTCTCACGCGTAAATACTTTCACATCAACAACAATACCATCTGTACCATGCGGTACGCGTAGGGACGTGTCACGAACCTCACGAGCCTTCTCACCGAAGATCGCGTGCAGCAATCTTTCTTCCGCCGTCAACTCAGTTACACCTTTCGGTGTTACTTTACCAACGAGGATATCGCCAGCGCCAATTTCAGCACCGACACGGATGATTCCGCGCTCATCAAGATTCTTAAGTGCGTCTTCCCCTACGTTCGGGATGTCGCGAGTAATTTCTTCAGGTCCAAGCTTCGTATCACGAGCTTCAGACTCGTATTCCTCAATATGAATGGAGGTATACACATCTTCTTTAACAAGCTTTTGGCTAAGCAAAATCGCATCCTCATAGTTGTAACCTTCCCAAGTCATGAAAGCTACGACTACGTTACGTCCAAGTGCCAATTCGCCTTGTTCAGTAGATGGTCCATCAGCAAGAATATCGCCGGCTTTAATCAATTGACCTTTTTTAACAATCGGACGTTGATTAATGCAAGTACCTTGGTTAGAACGCATAAATTTGTGAAGCTTATATTTCACGATGTTGCCGCTAACTAGCTTGCCGTCAACCATTTCTTGGCGACGCAACCAAATTTCATTCGCAGCAGCTTTCTCAATAATTCCATCAAATTTGGAGACAATACATACTCCAGAGTCCTTAGCAACCTTGTGCTCCATTCCTGTACCTACAAGCGGAGCTTTAGGGATAAGAAGCGGAACAGCTTGACGCTGCATGTTGGAACCCATTAACGCACGGTTGGAGTCATCGTTTTCAAGGAACGGGATTAACGCTGTTGCGACAGAAACAACCTGTTTCGGAGAAACGTCCATGTAGTCGACACGTTCAACCGGAAGTGTTAAGTTATCATCTTTGTAACGAACGATAATCGCATCTTCGACGAATTTGTTTTCTTCCGTCAATTTCGCATTCGCTTGCGCGATAACGTAGTTATCTTCTTCATCTGCTGTCAGGTAAGCGATTTGATCCGTAACTAAACCACTCTTCGGATCTACCCAACGGTACGGAGCTTCAATGAAGCCATACTCATTAATACGGGCAAATGTAGACAAGGAGTTGATCAAACCAATGTTCGGTCCCTCAGGCGTCTCAATTGGACACATACGGCCATAGTGAGAGTGATGCACGTCACGAACTTCCATCCCTGCGCGCTCTCTCGTCAAACCGCCGGGTCCGAGTGCAGACAGACGTCTTTTATGCGTCAATTCAGCAAGTGGATTCGTTTGGTCCATAAACTGAGAAAGCTGGGAACTACCAAAGAACTCTTTGATCGACGCGATAACAGGACGAATATTGATCAACGCTTGCGGCGTGATCACGTTAGCATCTTGAATCGACATACGTTCACGAACAACACGTTCCATACGGGAAAGACCGATACGGAATTGGTTTTGAAGCAATTCACCTACAGAACGAAGTCTACGGTTACCAAGATGGTCAATATCATCTGTATTTCCAATACCATGAAGTAAGTTAATAAAGTAGTTAATGGAAGAGATGATATCGGCAGGCGTGATGTTTTTGACAGCTTTATCAATAACACCGTTAGAAATAACCTTAACTACCTTGCCTTCTTCTGTTGGTGAGTAAACATTAATGCACTGGACAGGAATTGTATCCGCGCCAGTTACACCTTTAGGAATTGTAAACTCTTTATATCCTGCACCTTTTTCAATAAAAGGTAGGATTTCATCTAACACACGACGATCCAACAACTGACCAGCTTCAGCAATGATTTCTCCTGTTTCGGAATCTACCAAAGTTTCAGCCAAACGTTGATTGAATAAGCGGTTTTTGATGTGTAATTTTTTATTGATTTTGTAGCGACCTACGTTAGCCAAATCGTAACGCTTCGGATCAAAGAAACGAGCAACGATCAAGCTTCTTGCATTATCAAGCGTAGGCGGCTCACCTGGACGAAGACGCTCATAGATTTCGATTAACGCTTTTTCCGTAGAATCCGTGTTATCTTTATCTAGCGTGTTACGAATATATTCGTTATCGCCAAGTAAATCTAGAATCTCAGCATCCGTACCAAATCCTAATGAACGAAGCAATACGGTAACTGGAATTTTACGCGTGCGATCAATACGAACGTAGATAATATCTTTCGCATCTGTCTCAAGTTCCAGCCATGCTCCACGGTTAGGAATCACTGTAGCTGTGTAAGTTTTTTTGCCGTTTTTATCCACTTTCGTGCTATAATAAACACTGGGAGAACGAACGAGCTGGGAGACGATTACACGCTCCGCACCGTTAATAATGAACGTTCCCGTATCAGTCATAATAGGGAAATCCCCCATGAACACTTCTTGTTCCTTGACCTCACCGGTTTCCTTATTAATCAAACGGACTTTGACTCTTAACGGCGCCGCATATGTTACGTCGCGTTCTTTGGATTCATCAACGGAATACTTAGGATCGCCTAAGCTATAGTCAATGAACTCCAGTACTAGGTTCCCTGTAAAATCCTGAATCGGGGAGATATCCTGAAACATCTCACGAAGTCCCTCTTCCAAAAACCACTCATAGGATTTTTGCTGGATTTCAATCAGGTTTGGAATGCCCAGAACCTCATTAATTCGTGCATAAGTCCTGCGTTTACGTCGTCCAAATTGAACAAGATGTCCCGCCAACTTTCATTCACCCCTCAACTCTACTCAATAAATAAAAAGAAAGAAGAAAAACTTCGACCGACGTACACTCAGGACGCCTCCGTTAGTGGAGCCCGTCCGAATTAAGCGACTGTATGGATGAAGGTTTTTTTCTGTATTCAATAACTTTTTCAAGATTTTCTTCCCATCCTGTTAGAATTTCCCAAAATTCAAACATTATACGTTGAGGGTTCAAATTCTATGCATAAAGGCTGAAAAAAAGACTTGACATTTTTACTAACTAAAGACATGTGTCCCATCTTAATACTGACATTTTTTAATAATATCACATTTGAAATGTCAAGTCAAACAAATTCCCACGTATATTCACAAGAGACTTACTTCGTCGCTTTCAGAATGCGGTAGCCTTTGTCTTTCGAAACCTCCACCACTTCACTATACATGGTTTCCAGCTTCTTCACTGCCGATGGCGCCCCTTGCTTCTTCTGGATGACAACCCACAGTGAGCCCCCATCTACCAAGCAATCGTAAGCATCTACAAAAATCTTGTGAACCGTTTCTTTCCCCGCACGAATTGGCGGATTGGTTAGAACAGCGTCAAACTTCTTATCCTTCACCTTCTCCAACAGATCACTCTGTAGAATGGTGACATTGGTAATACCATTTCGCCGCGCATTTTCTACCGAAAGTTCAACTGCTCTTTCATTGATGTCGACCATTGTCACATGTCCCTTCGGACACATCACAGCTGCACTCAGCCCCATCGGTCCGTAGCCACAGCCCACATCGAGAACACTAGCATCTTCCGATAGTACCATTGTTTCTATTAAATGCTTACTTCCATAATCGACACCTTTTTTAGAAAACACACCCGCATCTGTCAAAAACGTATATGTCTTACCACGAAGAATTTCCTGCGTTGTATGGACATCGCTCTTTACGGTCGGCTTTTGTGTGTAGTAATGCTCTGACACGTTTGAATTCCCTCCTTTTCTACCTATAGGAAAATCCAATAACCACGTGCGTTCCTAAGGCTTTCCTAAGGGTAAAAACTTAGGCACAATAAACGGCAACGCCGCTCATATCCTGTGAAACCATAGCGCTTAAATGTTGAAAAAAACCTCTTGAAGTCAAGCTTCAAGAGGTTTCCTAAGAAAAAGAAATTACTTAACTTCTACGGAAGCGCCAGCTTCAGTAAGCTTAGCTTTAACAGCGTCTGCTTCTTCTTGGCTAACTTTTTCTTTAACTGCTTTTGGAGCTCCGTCAACAAGGTCTTTCGCTTCTTTCAGGCCAAGACCTGTGATTTCGCGAACTACTTTGATTACGTTGATTTTGGATGCGCCAGCGCTTGTCAAGATAACGTCAAACTCAGTTTGAGCTTCTTCAACTGCTACTGCTGCGCCGCCGCCTGCTGCTACTGGAGCTGCTGCTGTTACGCCAAACTCTTCTTCGATTGCTTTAACCAGGTCGTTCAATTCCAAGATTGTCATGCCTTTGATTGCTTCTAGGATCGTTGCATTTGTGCTCATGGTTAAACCTCCATTATCATTAATAAATTAGTTTTTTTGTTTGTAAAACAGGTAGTGCATTAAAATTAAGCTTGACCTTCAGCTTCTTTTTTCTCTGCAACTGCTTTAACAGCAAGAGCAAAGTTACGAACTGGAGCTTGAAGAACGCTAAGCAACATGGAGAGAAGACCATCTCTGGATGGAAGTTCTGCAAGTGCTTTGATTTGATCGTATCCAACTACGCGGCCTTCGACCACGCCACCTTTTACGCTCAATTTATCATTCTTTTTCGCAAATTCAGTCAAAATTTTCGCTGGAGCAACTAGATCGTCTTTGCTGAAAGCAATAGCAGTTGGACCTGTTAGGTACTCATCCAATGCGCTTAGTTCAGCATTCGCCGATGCGCGTCTAGCCAACGAGTTCTTGAGAACTACGAATTCAATACCAGCTTCGCGCAAGCTTTTGCGTAGCTGTGTTACTTGAGCTACGTTCAAACCGCGGTAGTCCGCTATGATTGTAGAAGCGCTAGCTTTAAACTTCTCAGTTACTTCAGCTACTGCTTGTTCTTTCTCTGCAAGAATTTTCGCGTTTGCCATAGTACACCTCACTTCTTATGCATTTATCTTTCAAGATCGCAAACAGTAGGAGCATTAGCATTTCTTATCTATGAATAAGAAATGCCTTCGTAGACGCTACGAAGGCATGATGTGTTCACTTTTTCCCTGATGTACAAAGAAATCGTTATATATATCATAACACCTCGGTAGGAAATTAAGCTCTTCAGCACCTACTGTCTACGGTTTGCATATTCATTTTTAGGACCTTTGATAGAGTATCACGCCCAGCAACCGAAGTCAACTGGTAGCTTTTACTTATCTGAAGGATGACAGGTTCACACGTACGCTTGGACCCATTGTCGAGGATACAGCAATGTTCTTAAGGTAAACACCTTTAGCCGCTGCTGGTTTCGCACGAACAAGTGCATCAACCAATGCTTTGAAGTTTTCGTTCAACTTGTCTGCATCGAAAGATACTTTACCAAGTGGAGCATGAATTTGGCCTGCTTTATCAAGACGGTATTCGATTTTACCAGCTTTGATCTCTTGAACAGCTTTGGTAACGTCGAAAGTAACTGTTCCTGCTTTAGGGTTTGGCATTAAACCTTTACCCCCGAGGATACGCCCCAGTTTACCAACTTCGCTCATCATGTCCGGAGTAGCTACGCAAACATCGAATTCGAACCAACCTTGTTGAATTTTGTTGATCATGTCTGCATCACCAACAAAATCTGCACCAGCTGCTTCAGCCTCTTTTGCTTTCTCGCCTTTTGCAAATACGAGAACGCGTTTTGTTTTACCAGTACCGTGTGGAAGTACAACAACACCACGAACAGCCTGATCTTGTTTTCTTGGGTCTACACCCAGACGAACTGCAACATCTACAGTTTCATCGAATTTAGCAGGAGCTGTTTTCTTAACAAGCTCGATTGCTTCTGACGGATCATACAAAGTTTCAGCATTAACAAGCTGAGCTACTTCGCGGTATTTTTTACCGTGTTTAGGCATAATATTTATCCTCCTTAGTGGTATTAGCGGATAATCCTCCCACCGAGCGACCTCCATGTTTTCGTAGAAAACACTTCTGCAGGCTTCGAGCTTGCACAGTCGCATTCCTTGCGGAATTAATCTTCGATAGTGATTCCCATGCTGCGAGCAGTACCTTCAACCATACGCATTGCAGCCTCAACGGATGCAGCATTTAGGTCAGGCATTTTTTGTTCAGCGATTTCGCGAACTTTAGCGCGTTTCACAGTTGCAACTTTCTTCTTGTTCGGTTCACCTGATCCTTTTTCGATACCAGCAACGACGCGAAGAAGAACTGCAGCCGGAGGCGTTTTAGTGATGAATGTAAAGGAACGGTCTTCGAAAACTGTGATTTCAACTGGAATGATTAGACCAACTTGATCAGCAGTACGAGCGTTAAACTCTTTACAGAAAGCCATGATGTTCACACCTGCTTGACCCAATGCTGGACCGATCGGTGGTGCTGGATTTGCTTTCGCAGCTTGAACTTGAAGCTTCACGATTTTAATAACCTTTTTTGCCATGATAGACACCTCCTTGCAGTAATATAGGAGTCTTCGACGAATCAAAGCCTCGCTATTCAGGAAACTAATGCGTTCCCACTAACGTAGGTCTATCCCAAGGAATAGACCTGGTAGAGCCTTTTGGTTGTCATGCTCTTAGAGCTTTTCCACTTGATCGAAATCGAGCTCAAGCGGTGTTTCTCTTCCGAACATGTTGACATGCACCTTCAGTTTACCCTTATCGGCAATAATCTCTTCGACAGAGCCAACAAAGTTTGCAAATGGACCCACCTTGACGCGTACGGTTTCTTTCAGTTCGAAGTCAATTACTTCCTTCGGTTCTTCCATTCCCATATGCTTCAGAATCGATTCAACTTCCTCAGGTAACAATGCAGTTGGTTTAGAGCCGGATCCTGTAGAACCTACAAATCCAGTCACTCCTGGCGTATTACGTACTACGTACCAAGAGTCGTCCGTTTGAATCATTTCCACGAGAACATACCCTGGATAAACTTTACGCATAACGACTTTTTTCTTGCCGTCTTTGTTTACCAGTTCTTCTTCCATAGGCACAAGCACACGGAAGATCTTGTCCGTCATTTCCATAGACTCAACGCGCTTCTCTAAGTTGGCTTTCACTTTGTTCTCATACCCTGAATAGGTATGTACGACGTACCATCTTTTTTCCATGAATAAATTCACCTATAGTCCTGTTTATTTAAAAACAAGGCGCAGCAACTCAGAAATTCCTAGATCCAGCACAAAAAAATAAATAGCAACAAAAGTTACTGTACCTATAACGACAAGCGTATAAGTAGTCATCTCTTTGCGACTTGGCCACTTGACCTTTTTGAGTTCTGACCAACTGTCGGTGAAGAAGGAAAAAGTGGATCCGAAGCTTTGTCTCATTCTAGCCAAGAACGCCACAAACTACACCTCCAAAGAACTACCTAGTCTCGCGATGAGCAGTATGTTCATTGCAAAATTTGCAATATTTCTTCAACTCAATACGGTCGGGATTGTTGCGCTTATTTTTAGTGGATGCATAGTTTCTTTGTTTGCAATTTGTGCACGCTAATGTGATGATGACCCGCATGATGTACACCTCCTACAGACACTTTCTAATTAAAGCCCTTCTAAGCGCATCAAAAAGAAAGCGACTTTTAGGGCTACCTGAAACACTTTATCACAACTGTCCCCCGAGTGTCAAGGTAGAAGTCTCACAAATGCAAGAGTATCACCAGTATAGGCTCTCCCGAGGGGAACTAAACATACTTAGAAAGAAAAACACCCGTACAGCTCATGCGGCACGGGCATTTCTATAAATCTCTAACTTCCAAATACCGCTCAAGCTTGCGCTTAACACGTTGGAGAGCATTGTCAATTGACTTCACATGGCGATCGAGATCCACAGCAATTTCTTGATAGGATCTGCCATCGAGATAGAGCATAAGCACTCTACGCTCTAAGTCACTTAAAATCTCTCCCATTTTATCTTCAAGTCCCGTAAACTCTTCTTGATTAATAACCAATTCCTCGGGATCTGTTACCCGGGAGCCGCTAATAACATCGAGCAGTGTACGATCAGAATCTTCATCATAGATGGGCTTATCCAGTGACACGTAGGAATTAAGAGGTATATGCTTTTGACGAGTTGCTGTCTTAATTGCCGTGATGATCTGCCGCGTGATACACAGTTCAGCAAAGGCTTTGAATGAAGCAAGCTTGTCTCCTCGGAAGTCGCGGATAGATTTATATAAACCTATCATACCTTCCTGCACAATATCTTCTCGGTCTGCACCTATCAAAAAATAAGAGCGTGCTTTGGCACGAACAAAATTCTTATACTTGTTGATAAGATATTCCAAAGCTTCGCTACTGCCTTCACGGACTGCTTCGACAATGTCTTCATCTGGCTTGAGGTCATAATCATACATTCTCAGTTCTTTGAGGTCGACACTCACCAACAATCCCTCCGGCCTGCAAGACTACCCAGATTTCACTATAAAAGTTAGGTTAAGTATACATGATGAAATCTCACACCGTCAACGGGGAACCCCACCATTTCTAGCATTTGGAGGATTTACTCCCCTCTTCGCCATCGTTCTAACTTCGCTTTCATCTCGTCACTCAGCTTGCCTCCGAACGGATTTCGTTTGGTAGTCGTCTCGGGTACAATGCGTTCACGAACCTCTTTGCGATTCTGTTTAATTTTCACTAGCAATTCTTTCGCGGGCATTCGGAGCGCTCCCTTGCCGAATATGACATGCTGCTCAATCATATCCGACGTCGCCACGAATATTTCCTTACGTCTTCCCATCAGATTCGTAACCAATCGCTCGATTCGCTCGTCTGCGGTTTCCTTCTCTTTGGTATAGAGCACAGCCAGTTTATTCTGCACATATTTCTTGCCCAGTCCAGGTACCATGTAGGCATCAAAAACGAGATAGACCTTCATACCTGAAAAGGATTGAAATTCCGCAAGCATATGGATCAGTCCGTCACGTGCACCTTCCAGATCGGTATCCTTTAATTTACTTAACTCAGGCCAGGCGCCGATAATGTTGTAACCATCTACAATTAGGATCTGTTCCATCCCATTTAGCTCTTATTGCGCTGTCTTACCACTTCATACATCAATACACCCGCGGCAACGGAGGCATTCAATGAATTGACATGTCCGGCCATTGGCAGCTTGACTAAGAAGTCGCATCTTTCTTTAATAAGTCGCCCCACACCTTTACCCTCATTTCCAATAACTAGGGCAATCGGAATCGTAAAGTTGGCTTTATAGACATCTTGAGCAGCCGTAACATCCGTACCTGCAACCCATACACCTTGCTCCTTTAGTTGCTCAATCGTTTGCGAAATATTCGTAACACGTGCAACCGGTACATATTCAACTGCGCCCGCAGATGTTTTGGAAACTGTTGCCGTCAATCCAACGGAACGGCGCTTCGGTATAATCACCCCATGAACCCCCGTACAATCTGCTGTACGTAGAATGGATCCTAGATTATGCGGATCTTCAATTTCATCTAGTATCAAAATGAACGGTTCTTGCCCGAGCGCTTTCGCCTTGGCCAAAATATCTTCAACTTCCACGTAGGCATACGCTGCAACTTGTGCAACGACACCTTGATGTTGGAGGCCCTCTGCCATTTGATCCAGCTTACGCTTGTCCGTAAATTGGACAATAATGCCTAGATTTTTGGCTTCTGCCACAATCGGTCCAGCGAATTGCTTCTGAGCACCTTCGGCAATCCATATTTTATTAATTGTCCGTCCAGCACGAAGAGCCTCCAATACGGAGTGCTTCCCGCCGATAATGTCTTCATCCATCCTAATTCCTCCTAAAAGTACGTGCGAATGCTTCTCTATTTCTGCGTTTGATTAAACGTGATTGCGAAATCTAATATCTCTTTCAATCGCTCAAAGGATTGTTTGTAGTATAAATATCCGATTAAGCACTCAAACGCGGTGCTGTGCCGGTATTCCAGCA
Organism: Paenibacillus plantarum; assembly: GCF_013141695.1. GTDB lineage: Bacteria > Bacillota > Bacilli > Paenibacillales > NBRC-103111 > Paenibacillus_E > Paenibacillus_E plantarum. The sequence goes on along the minus strand of NZ_WHNY01000061.1, from coordinate 15,957 downwards.
CATCCGCGTTTTTGGCTGTCGTTCCTGACTTGGCATTCCGTCCCCGCTTCACGATGTCTACTTCTTCTTCTGTTAGTGTGGGCATCAAGGCTGTCAATAATTTGGACTGCGCTTTGGCAGACACAAAGCCTGTTGAAGCCTTATGCAAATGATTAGGGCGATGATTCGCCCCTGAGATGACATATTGTCGGATATAGACTTCATACACCGCATCCCCAATATACGCCAGCACTAGCGGATTTAATAAATGCGGACTTTTCGATGGCGGGAAGGAAAACAAGTTAGCAGCATCCAGATTTATTTCATTCATTTGCGGCGCCAGCGTATGCCTTGCGGTGTGTCCTCAAGGAATATCCCTTTCTCCGTCAGCAAATCACGAATTTCATCCGCGCGTGCCCAATTCTTAGATTTCCGTGATTCCGTACGTTCAACGATTAACTGCTCGATCTCTTCATCCAGCAATTCATCTGATTGTTGTGAAAGAATGCCCAGCGTTGCATCGAATGCTTCTAGCTGTTCCATAAATAGTTTCACTGCGCCCGCATGTACCCGCTCCTGTTGCAAGTACAAGTTCGCTTCTGCAACGAGATCGAATACCGCGGTAATCGCATCTGGCGTATTGAAATCATCATTCATTTTATCCACAAATTGTTTCGAAATGGCCTGCAGTTTATCTGTAATTCCCGCTTCAACTTCGCCAGTAGCAGATGCTGTAGCAAGACGATGCTTCATATTATCGTAAGCATTCTGAATCCGTTCCAACGCATTCGCCGCTTGTTTCAAACTCTCATCACTGAAATTAAGTGGGTTCCGATAATGGGCGGATAACATGAAGAAACGGAACACTTCTGGTTTAATTTGCTTAACTAGATCTCGAATTAAAATACCATTTCCGAGTGATTTCGACATTTTTTCATTATCGATATTTAGAAAAGCATTGTGCAACCAATAATTGGCCATTGGATGACCAGTTACCGCTTCGGTCTGAGCAATCTCACATTCATGGTGAGGGAACGTTAAATCTTGCCCGCCTCCATGAATATCAATCGTTTCACCCAAATATTTGCGCACCATCGCGGAGCACTCAATATGCCAGCCTGGGCGACCTTGACCCCAAGGGCTATCCCAATAAATCTCACCAGGCTTCGCCGCTTTCCATAGGACAAAGTCCTGAGGATTCTCTTTACGCTCATCCACCTCAACACGAATACCGTGCTGAAGTTCTTCCAGATTTTGCTTAGAGAGCTTACCGTATTCCGTGAACTTAGAAGTCCGATAATACACATCACCACGAGCTTCGTATGCGAAATCCTTCTCCACAAGCGCAGCGATAAAGTCGATAATTTCTTGAATATTCTCGGTTACCCGTGGATTCAATGTCGCCTCATGAACACCCAGTGTGGAAATATCCTCCAAAAAAGCTGCAATAAAGGTTTCAGCAAGTTCAGGGACGGAGACCGCCATCTCCTCGGCTTTACGAATCATTTTATCATCCACATCAGTAAAGTTCGTAATGTAGTTTACTTCATACTGCTGCGATTCCAAATAACGGCGAACCACGTCGAAAAATATGACAGGACGTCCGTTGCCAATATGAATATAGTTATATACCGTTGGACCACATACGTACATCTTCACTTTGCCTGGTTCAATCGGAACAAACTCTTCCTTCTTGCGCGTTAAGGTATTATATACTTTGAGTGTCATGTTCTCCTCAATTCTCCATTCTGCTTCCGTTCTTCTTCCAGTTGGAATTTCAACTCATTAATTTGATTCTGTAATTCTTGGAAAATATCGACGATCGGATCGGGCAAATTGCCATGATCTAATCTATTCACACGGACACCGTCTCGCTTCACAAGTTTGGCAGGTATTGTGACGACCGTGCTATTGGATGGAACCTCCTGAATCACGACTGCATTAGAGCCAATACGCGAGTTCTCACCTACGAGGAAGGACCCGAGAATTTTGGCACCAGAACCAATAACTACATTATTGCCAATTGTTGGGTGTCTCTTACCTTTCTCTTTCCCCGTTCCGCCTAAAGTTACACCTTGGTACAAGATCACATCATCTCCGATCTCGCAGGTTTCCCCGATGACAACACCCATCCCGTGGTCAATAAACAACCTTCTGCCAATTGTTGCTCCTGGATGGATTTCGATGCCTGTCATGAATCGGCTTATTTGAGAAACGATACGAGCCAGGGTAAACATCCTTCTTGTATAAAACCAATGTCCAATCCGATGCGACCATATCGCATGAAGTCCCGAATACGTAAAAACAACCTCAAACCAACTGCGCGCTGCGGGGTCATTATCGAATACGGCGGATATATCAGATTTGATCGTTGACCACATATGCTCACCTTCTTGCCTAGAATGATGTTGGAAAATAAAAAAAAGCCCCTGCAGCCCTAAGGCTGCAGAGGCGTGGTTATCGCGGTTCCACTCTGCTTGGTGACTCGGAAGTCTCCCAACTCAAACCCGTAACGTGGGTGTTTCGGCTGCGCCTACCCTACTCGGTGAGTATTCGGCGCGGCTGCTCCCAGGTGCATTTCTGATTACAAGGATTGGATAACTCACAGCCAAAGCCTCACGGCCTTGATTATCCTCTCTGACAAATCCTCACTTAACCATACTCTCCTGATCATCGCATTTCGTATTTCATTGAGTTAAGTATATCGAAAAGAACCTCGCTTTACAATAAGCTCTGGAGACGTGAAACGACTTTTTCTTTCCCAAGTAGGAAAAGGGACACATTCAGATCCGGTCCATGGACTTGACCTGTCAACGCGGAGCGAACAGACATGAACAATTGCTTCCCTTTGAAGCCTGTTTCCTTCTGTACCGCTTTAAGCAGCGCCGGCATTGCTTCAACCGTGAAAGCTTCCGCTTGCTCGACTTGAGCTAAGAAACTAGTCAGTACAACAGGGACATGTTCTTCTTTCAACACAGCAGCCGCTTCATCATCGATGACCAGCTCCTCTTTGAAGAAGATCGCTGACAATTCCACGATTTCAGCCGCGTAGCGCATTCTTTCCTGATTGAGACTAACGAGTGCCTCCACCCATGCCCCGGTAGAAGCATCCAAATCACCTTGTTCAAGGTAACCGGCCTTGCGCAAATGCGGTACGCACAGGTCAACGATGCGGGATAGCGGAGCTTTTTTCAGATACGCATTGTTCATCCAATTCAATTTATCCATATCAAACACAGCAGGGCTCTTGGATACACGATCCAGATCAAACTGCGCGATCAACTCTTCCTTCGTGAACATCTCTTCTTCTCCGCCAGGTGACCAACCTAGCAAGGCGATAAAGTTCAGCACCGCTTCTGGCAAGTAACCAAGCTCTTTGTATTGCTCGATAAACTGGATGATCGACTCATCTCGCTTGCTCATCTTCTTGCGATCCGTATTCAAAATCAAAGATAAATGCGCGAACTCGGGAATTGGCATATCCAGCGCTTCGTACATCAGAACTTGTCTTGGCGTATTGGATAGATGTTCTTCCCCACGAATAACCAAGTTGATTTTCATCAAATGATCATCCACAATGACGGCAAAGTTGTAGGTCGGGATCCCATCAGGACGCGCAATAATGAAATCGCCAATCCCATTGGAATCGAATTCCACATGCTCGCGAACCTTGTCTTCGATAGCAATGATACGATCCGCTGGTACACGGAAACGCGTTGAAGGCACACGGCCTTCCGCTTGATACGCAGCGATTTGCTCAGGCGTCAAGTTACGGCATTTACCGGAATAGCCGCCCATTTCCCCGCTTGCCTCTTGCTCTGCGCGCTCTTGTTCTAGATCGGCTTCCGAGCAATAGCAGCCATAAGCGTGACCGCTTTGTAACAGCTTATCTAGGTATGTCTTGTAGATATCAAGTCTCTCCATTTGACGGTAAGGACCATAAGGGCCTCCGATATCCACACTTTCATCCCATTCTAAGCCAAGCCATCTCAGACCATTCAACTGGTCTTCGATACCAGACTCCTTATGACGCGTTTGATCCGTATCTTCAAAGCGCACAACAAATGCGCCGCCGTCCTTACGAGCTAATAGATAATCAAACAGTGCCGTACGGGCACCGCCAATATGTAAATGTCCAGTTGGACTAGGTGCATAACGCACGCGTAAAGGCTGACTCATCGTTGTATCCCCTTTTCATCTTCCATGCATGAATACCTGCTATTTTATCACATCACGAATTAAACAAACAACCGATTGTGCCGCGATTCCCTCGCCACGGCCCGTAAATCCAAGTTGTTCTGTCGTTGTCGCTTTCACGTTCACTTGATCTGTCTCTGCTTCTAGTGCGGCAGCAATGATTTCAACCATTTGCGGGATATACGGCAGCATTTTCGGTTTCTGAGCAATAATCGTGGAATCTGCATTCCCTAATTTGTAGCCCTTCTCTTTCGCCAATTGCCATACCCGCTTCAACAAGACTAAGCTATCCGCATCTTTGAACTCGGCAGCTGTATCCGGGAAATGCTTCCCGATATCGCCAAGACCAAGTGCGCCTAGGATCGCGTCACTAATCGCGTGCAATAGTACGTCCGCATCGGAGTGTCCCAGCAACCCTTTTTCATAAGGAATCGTTACCCCTCCAATAATGCACTTACGTCCTTCTACCAATTGATGAACATCGAATCCATTTCCTATTCTAATCATACCTAAGCCTCTCCCCTCACGTTATGTAAAATCCATTCTGCCCAAGGTAAATCTTCGGGGGTCGTTATTTTGATATTATAATAGTCCCCTTCTACTACGTATACGGCTGCACCTAAACGCTCCACTAAACTCGCGTCATCCGTCCCCATGAACTGATCCTGCTGTGCCTTCTCATGCGCCTCCTGTAGGAGAGAAAGACGAAAAGCCTGCGGCGTTTGGATGGCCCACAAGCTTCGTCTATCCGGTGTCGATTGAATGCGCTTATCTGCTGCATCCACAACTTTAATTGTATCTTTGACGGGAACGGCTAAGACCGCTGCTCCTATTTCTTGTGCCTTTGCCAGACACTCGAACATATGTTCTTTTCTTACGAAAGGGCGAACACCGTCATGCACAAGCACCCATTGCGTGCCCTCTTGCAAGGCCTGGAGACCCTGTCTAACGGAATCTTGCCGCTCTGCGCCACCCGCCAGCACACATGTTACCTTCGTAAGTGCATAGTTCGTGACATAGCCGTTACAGCGACTCACATCATCAGCACCCACAACGAGAATAATTTCATCCACTTCATGTATGTTTTGAAATAATTGCAAGGTATGTACCAGAATTGGCTTCTGTCCCAGTTGCAGGTATTGTTTGCTTTCTGCTGTACCCATGCGCGAACCTTTGCCCGCTGCTACGATGATAACTCCTAGCTTCCCCATAAGTCCTCCAACTTGGCGCTTCCAAACGAAAGCTTTCTTCGTAATCATAGGCCCAAGTCAACTTGAAAGAGCTATGTTACATCTCCTTATCATACTGGTTTTACTGTGCTTTTTCCAATAGTTTTGGTTTCGCAAAAATCATTCGACCCGCCGAAGTCTGAAGCACACTCGTTACCATCACTTCCAGCGTCATCCCGATGAAATCACGTCCGCCTTCAACAACGATCATCGTACCATCATCGAGGTAAGCTACACCTTGTCCATGTTCCTTGCCGTCTTTAATGACTTGAACAATAATTTCTTCTCCCGGTAGGACAACTGGCTTCACCGCATTCGCAAGATCGTTGATATTGAGCACCGATACACCTTGAAGTTCACATACCTTATTAAGGTTAAAATCGTTCGTAATTACTTTCCCTTGAAGCACTTTGGCTAAGCGCACCAGCTTGCTGTCCACTTCAGCGATTTCTTCGAAATCCCCTTCATAAATGAGGACCTTCACTTCAAGTTCTTTTTGGATTTTGTTCAAAATGTCCAGTCCGCGACGCCCACGGTTTCGCTTCAGTAAATCTGATGAGTCTGCAATATGCTGCAGCTCTTCCAATACGAACTCCGGAATCACCAGGGTTCCCTCGATAAATCCGGTCTTGCAAATATCTGCGATCCGGCCATCGATGATGACGCTCGTATCCAAAATCTTATGTTCCTCGTACGGGCGATGCGTCTGCTTCTCAGGACCGCCAGATCGGCTCTTCGCAATGACCTGCACAAGTTCTTCCCGCTTGCTGTAACCGATACGGAAGCCCATAACGCCTAATACAGCCGATACAAGGAAAGGTAAGAATGGCCCTGCCCATTTGGCCTGCTCCAGCACGGGAAATAACATGACTGAAACCAATAGCCCAATCACGAGTCCTAGCGTACCAGATAGTAAATCCGACACGGGAATATCCGTGACATTGCGTTCACCTTTCATCAGCAAGTTCATGCCGACGTTAGCTACCCACGCTGAAATCAAAAACATCCCTACTGCACATAAACTATTAATCCAAAATACTTGTCCTGCTTGACTTGTCACATCCGTCGTTTGTAGGAACGAATCGCTCCACCTATAACCTAAACTGCCACCCATGATGGCTAAAATGATTTGTACCCATTTCTTCATCACAGATTCACCTCCTGCATCAACTTTTTTTGAGCCTTATTACAATTATGTTCCAATTTATGCAACGTTAATCACTTCTTTAGTCGGAAAATTGAAATATTAGAGGGCATCCATTATAATGAAATGGAAGTTACCAACCTACCAGAGGTGGATGGAATGAGCTCCTTGACATTAAAGCAGTTTCAAGATCAAGTGTCTGAATTGTTACTCCGTCACCGCAGTCTGCTTGATGTCTTATCCAAATTTCAACAGTCAGGCGCAGCTGCCAACCGTTCCGTGGTGAAATCCATTACTGAATGTGGATGTATCCAGGTTCATGCAGCTAAGCAAGAGTATCATCCAGAGATGACCTTGGATGAGGCTAAGGATGTTCTAGGCACCCATGTATCTGGTCACTTATGTGAGCAATGCATTGAGGTCGTTAGTAGCGAACTAGGCAGGAATCTCTTCTACATGTCTGCGCTAAGTAACATTCTTGATATTAATTTGGAGCAAGTCGTTGAGAATGAATCAAAGAAATGTACAACACTGGGCCTATTCAACATGTCATGATGATGAAAACAAAAAAAGCATTTATTTTCTTCCTGAAGATCAGGAGAAAATAAATGCTTTTTATTTTCGAACAATGTGCTTACACGTCAGATTTCACTGAATTCGTGTCATCTACGCCACGTCTTTTGTTCTTTCTGCGAAGATTACGGAGACGAATGAAGTATCCATCAACGTTTTTTTTTAGGCCGTAAAGCGCGTACATCAAAAGCGGTACGAAAATCATTTTGGAAATGGACTCAGGCCATTTGATTGCAATCAAAATCGCTGCTGCAACGATAATTGGCGTAATCCAAATCGCTGCTTTAGGAATACCCGCCTTTTTGAAGTTCGGATATTTCACTGTGCTGACCATTAAGTATGACAATAGAACTGTACTTACGAGAAGTACATACACGTTAATATCGTTCACGAAAAGAGCTAACGTACAAAGAACACCGCCTGCTGCTGGAATCGGTAAACCGATGAAATAGCCAGGCGTACCGGCAACAACATTGAATCTAGCTAACCGCAACGCTCCACAGATTGGGAAGATCGCTGTGACAATCCAAGCAAAAGCTGGGCTAATGACGGTAGGATCGTTAAATGCAACTACATACATGATGAAAGCAGGAGCGACACCGAATGAGATCACATCGGATAAGGAGTCTAATTCTTTACCGAACTCACTTTGAGCGTTCAACGCTCTCGCAACACGTCCATCGAGTCCATCCAATAGCATAGCGACAATGACAAGAACGGCAGCGATGCCATGTTCTCCACTGAAGGCTAGGATAATCGATAGTACGCCTAGGAATAAGTTCCCTACTGTAAAGAGACTGGGAATTGATTTTGTTAACATATGTTTTTGTCCACCTCTGGATTTACTATACCCTAAACTTGACTACATGAAACCTTAACAATGATACTTTATGATTGTATCCACTTTAAATATGTCTGTCAATGAACACTTGTTCCTGAATTCTTTTGAGACCTTCCTTAATGGCGCGGGCTCTCACTTCTCCGATTCCGTCAACTTCATCCAATTCCTCGATCGTCGCCATCATCATGTGTGGCAAGTAGCCAAACTTCTCGACTAGATTACCAATAATAATGGATGGTAACCGCGGAATTTTGCCTAAAATGCGGAAGCCACGTGGAGAAACTGGCTCTTCAGCAATCGAATTGGTATGAGAATACCCTAGCAAGCGAATAATCTGCTGGGGCTCTAGCAGCTCATCAGATGACAGACGTTTCAAACCAGCCTGCATCTCCTTGACTCTTTCTTCAGATAATTCTCTTACATAATCTTTTACGAGCAAACGTGCCTCAAGTTCCGCATTCCCCACAAGTTCTTCTAATTGCATGCTAATTAAGCGTCCCTCATTGCCAAGTTCGTTAATATAACGATTAATTTCCGCTTTGATGCGTAACACCATCTCAAATCTGGCAATGACATTGGTAATATCATGCAAGGTAACTAGTTCCTCAAACTCCGATGCACTCAGATTCGTCAGGGACTGATCCAAAACAACCTTATATCGCTCCAATGTTTGAATCGCTTGATTCGCTTTGGTCAGGATGACTCCGATATCCTTAAGTGCATATCTTAAATTACCTTGATATAGCGTAATGACATTCCGCCGCTGTGAAATGGAAACAACTAATTTATTCGTTTGCTTCGCCACGCGCTCCGCTGTTCGGTGTCTAATCCCCGTCTCAGATGAGGAAATAGAAGAATCCGGAATCAATTGGGTGTTCGCATAAAGGATGCGCTTGATGTCCTCGCTGAGGATAATCGCACCATCCATTTTGGCAAGCTCATACAAATAGTTAGGTGAGAAGTCGCAATTGATTGAGAATCCACCATCCACGATTTCTGTTACCTCGGAACTGAAGCCTACAACGATCAGTCCGCCTGTTTTGGCGCGTAAGACATTCTCCAAACCATCACGAAATGGTGTACCAGGTGCTACCAGTTGGAGCAATTGGCTCATCACATCGCGTTTCATCTCTTCTTTACTCATCATTTTCCTCCTGAAGGCTTATAGCTTGCAGAACTCACGCTAACCCAGCGCCGCTTTCAATGCCTCAGCCACCGTGTTTACCCCAATAATCTCCATGCCTTTCGGATGTGTCCACCCCTTCAAACTTTTCTCTGGCATAATCACTCTGCGGAAACCAAGCTTCTCTGCTTCCTTCACACGCTGATCAATCCGAGATACGCCGCGGACTTCTCCTGTTAAACCGATTTCACCGAACACAACATCAAATGGCTGTGTCGGTTGATCTCGGAAACTGGATGCGATACTAATGGCGATCGCCAGATCCACAGCTGGTTCATCCAGCTTGATCCCACCTGCCACGTTGAGATAAGCATCTTGATTTTGCAAGAACATGCCCATGCGTTTCTCTAATACTGCGATGATTAAGGAAAGACGATTGTGATCAACACCTGTCGCCATCCTTCTCGGAGAAGGGAAATTCGTCGAGGAGACGAGTGCTTGAATCTCGACCAAGACAGGACGCGTTCCCTCCATACTAGCAACAACGGCAGAACCAGCCACACCAAGTGGCCTTTCCGATAGAAACAACTCCGATGGGTTGTTGACTTCTACGAGACCAACCTCTTGCATTTCGAAGATACCAATTTCATTTGTTGAGCCAAAACGATTCTTAACCGCTCTTAACACACGATAGGAATGGTGCCGCTCCCCTTCAAAGTAGAGAACACAATCAACCATATGCTCTAGCATTCTTGGCCCCGCTATTGCACCTTCCTTCGTCACATGCCCGACAAGGACCGTTGCAATTCCCTTACCCTTAGCTATTCTCATAAAATGGCCTGTGCATTCTCGAACTTGCGATACGGTTCCAGGCGCCGAAGTAATCGCCGGGTGAAATACCGTTTGGATCGAGTCAATGACGAGAAAGTCAGGATTCGTTTCTTGTATAGCTTCCTCGATCAGTTCAAGGTTCGTCTCACATAATACGTATAGCAGCGGAGATGACGCATTTAAGCGATCAGCACGAAGCTTGGTCTGCTTAATAGATTCTTCTCCTGATATATAAAGGACTTTTTGCTGGGCTTGTGTGAGTTCGAAGGACGTTTGCAGAAGCAAGGTTGATTTCCCGATACCAGGATCTCCACCGACGAGGATAAGTGACCCAGGGACTATACCTCCACCCAGGACCCTGTTTAATTCTTTGTTGCTTGTGACAACTCTCGGTTCAGAGCTGCTTTCTATATGTATGATGGGGATCGCTTTTTCTTTCGTTTTGGGGATCGAAGATGTCATACCCTGCGTACGAACGACTGTTTCAATTTCTTCCACCATCGTATTCCATGACTGACAACCTGGACATTTACCCATCCATTTCGGTGAATCATAGCCGCATTCTTGACAGCTAAATTTGGTTTTTTGTTTACTCATAGAAGAAATTGCTCCTTAACATGGGGATATCCTTTTTGGTTATCCTTACCAATAAAGTTTAACATTTTTATGTTTCTCATGAAAGTGCTGAAACAAAATAAACGACTACACCGTCCAGTTAGGGCGGGAGCGTTTCAATACGGCCGACTTAAATAAAAAGCATCTCACCCCACCCTCATCGGATGAAGTGAAATGCTTCTTCACTTTCTCTTATTTCGTTAATGAGACGCCTTCGCCCTTCAGGACAACCAGTTCGCCTTCATTCTCATCAATCGTGAGTGAATCACCTTTGGAAATATTACCTCTCAGTAATTCTTCCGATAAGCGATCTTCGATATGCTTCTGAATCGCTCTGCGTAATGGACGCGCACCGTAGGTTGGATCAAATCCTTCCTTGGCCAGGAACATCTTCGCTTTATCCGTTAACAAGAAATCAACCTCTTGCTCTTTCAGACGCTTGCGCAGATCATCAGCCATTAAGCTAACGATTTGTGCAATGTGTGCTTCATCCAAAGAGTGGAATACGATGATTTCATCGATTCGGTTAAGGAATTCAGGACGGAAGCTTTTCTTCAACTCGCCCATAACTTTGTCTTTCATATTCGTATAGTCTCTTCCAGCATCAAGTGCAGCTGTGAAGCCAAGCGAGGAGTTCTTCTTAATCATGTCCGCGCCGACGTTGGAAGTCATAATGATTAGCGTATTACGGAAATCAACGGTACGACCTTTGGAATCCGTTAAACGGCCATCCTCTAGCACTTGCAACAAGATGTTGAACACTTCCGGATGTGCTTTCTCGATTTCATCGAGCAGGACAACGGAGTATGGCTTGCGACGAACTTTCTCAGTTAACTGACCGCCTTCTTCATAACCCACATACCCTGGAGGCGCTCCTACCAAACGGGAAGTTGAATGCTTCTCCATGTACTCGGACATATCGATACGAACAACAGCGTTGTCATCTCCGAAGAGGGATTCTGCTAGTGCACGTGCAAGTTCGGTTTTACCAACACCCGTTGGTCCTAAGAAAATGAAAGAGCCCATCGGACGCTTCGGATCTTTTAGACCAGCTCTTGCGCGGCGGATCGCACGACTCACAGCTTTAACTGCTTCTTCTTGTCCAATGACGCGCTCATGAAGGATATCTTCCATTTTGAGCAAACGCTCGGTTTCTTCCTCAGCCAGCTTGCTGACCGGAATTCCCGTCCAGCTCGCTACAATTTGTGCAATATCATCTGGAGTTACTTCTGTATCCAGACGACCTTGTTTCTCTTTCCATTCGTTCTTCGTCGAGTCTAGCTCTTCGCGAAGCTTTTGCTCCGTATCACGAAGACCTGCTGCTTTCTCGAACTCTTGGCTTTGAACAGCAGCATCTTTCTCTTTACGGATGTTTTCCAACTTACTTTCAAGCTGCTTCAAGGAAGGTGGCGTCGTGTAAGAACGCAATCTTACTTTGGAACTCGCTTCATCGATCAAATCGATCGCTTTATCCGGTAAGAAACGGTCTGTGATGTAACGATCCGATAGCTTTACAGCCTCTTGAATCGCAGCATCTGTAATTTTCACACGATGATGCGCTTCATAGCGATCACGCAAGCCATACAGAATTTGAACAGCTTCTTCAGGTGATGGTTGATCTACTGTAATTGGCTGGAAACGACGCTCAAGTGCAGCATCTTTCTCAATGTATTTGCGGTACTCATCTAGCGTTGTAGCACCAATACATTGAAGCTCTCCCCTAGCAAGTGCCGGCTTCAGGATGTTAGAAGCATCAATTGCGCCTTCCGCTCCGCCCGCGCCAATCAAGGTGTGAAGCTCATCAATGAACAAGACGATATTGCCAGCTTGACGAATTTCATCCATGATTTTTTTGAGTCGATCTTCGAATTCACCGCGATACTTCGTTCCTGCAACAACAGAACCCATATCCAGCGTCATAACGCGTTTATCTTTCAACGTTTCCGGAATTTCATTGTTAATGATTTTCTGTGCAAGGCCTTCAGCAATCGCTGTTTTACCAACCCCTGGTTCGCCGATGAGTACAGGATTGTTTTTGGTTCTGCGACTCAATACTTGAATCACACGCTCAATCTCTTTGCTACGGCCGATAACAGGGTCCAAATGACCTTCTTTGGCGTACGCAGTCAGATCTCTTGCCAAACCATCCAATGTAGGCGTGTTCACATTCGGATTGGTACCATGACTAGGCGACACGGTTTCGCTGCTGCCTAGCAGCTGAAGAACTTGCTGACGTGCCTTGTTCAAGGAAACGCCAAGATTATTAAGAACTCTTGCAGCTACGCCCTCACCCTCACGGATAAGTCCGAGCAGAATATGTTCAGTCCCCACATACGTGTGACCTAATTTTCTCGCTTCATCCATCGAAAGTTCGATTACTTTCTTAGCTCTAGGTGTATACGCGATGTTGGTCGGCTGTTCTTGCCCTCTGCCAATTAGAGATTCGACTTCGTCTTGAATTTTCTCAAGACCTAGGCCGAGCGCAACGAGTGCTTTAGCAGCAATGCCTTCACCTTCACGAATAAGTCCTAGTAAAATGTGCTCTGTTCCAATATTGTTATGTCCTAATCGAACAGCCTCCTCTTGAGCAAGAGAAAGCACCTTCTGCGCACGTTCCGTAAATCTGCCAAACATCATAGCGAACACCTCCAAAAGTAGTATATCTATGGAATTCCTAAAGGATGAATCTTAACGTACTTCTTACTACTTATTTATACCCTGCCAAATTTCTCGCGAATCAGTTCCGCCCGCCTCATATCTCGCTCTTCCGGATTCAGCTTCTCCCCCGCATATTGCTGAAGAAAACCAGGTTGCGTCATGACCAAGAGTTCATTAAGAACATGGGACGATACATTGTTGATGATACCTAGATCGATACCTAGGCGTACATCTGACAGTCGCTGTGCCGCTTCCTTAGAGTCCATAATCCCCGCATAGGATAGAATGCCAAGGGAACGATTCACACGATCAATGATGCGCATTCTAGACTCTTGTAATAGCTTATGTCTCGCGGCGCGTTCATGCTCTATAATTTGCCTGGCCACACTATATAAATTATCAATGATCTCTTCTTCCGATTGACCTAACGTAATTTGATTAGAGATTTGGAATAGATTACCTAAAGCTTCGCTACCTTCCCCATATAATCCTCTAACCGTCAACCCAACTTGTGTAACTGCGGATAAAATACGATTAATTTGCTGACTAAGCACTAGCGCAGGAAGGTGCATCATAACCGAAGCGCGAATCCCTGTGCCGACATTGGTCGGGCAGCTCGTTAGGTAGCCTCTTTTTTCATCGTATCCATAATCCATCTGTGTTTCAAAAATATCATCAATCTGGTTGGCCAGATCCCAAACCTCTTTAATCTGGAAACCCGGACATAAACATTGTATGCGAAGATGATCCTCTTCATTGATCATGATACTGATCGATTCATTATCGCTTAAAATAACGGCCCCATTCCTGGATTCGTTAGCTAAATTAGGACTAATTAAATGTTTCTCCACTAGCACCATTCGCTCGAGCTCATTTAGTTCCGCGAGTGGAATGAGCGAGAAGTTGCTTATCGTCTCCAACTCTTCATTCTCAAGAACACCAGATAATTGTTCCAGCACTTCCTGTGATTGTTGATTCGTCGCGAGCATGGGATATGGATAATCTCTCAGGTTACGAGCAATGCGGATTCGACTGCTTATGACAATATCCGACTCTGGCCCTTCACCCTTCATCCATTCACTCAAAGCATCTCCTGTAAACCGCTGTAATGTCACTGGATTCACACTCCCTTACAAACTTACATACCCGCAATCTTCTTCTCAATCTCACGAATCTGGTCACGTATCTGGGCAGCCTGCTCGAACTCTTCGCTCTCGATACAGGTCATCATATCTTTCTTCAAAAGATCGATTTCACGCTTGCTTTGAATGATACCACCACTGCGCTTGGGAACTTTCCCTACATGCACGATATTCCCATGAACTCGCTTGAAAAGAGGATCAAGTTTGACCGAAAAGCTTTGATAACAGGACCCACAACCAAACCGACCTAATTTACTGAATTGCGAGTACGTAAGACCGCAGCTATCACAGCGGATGGCCTGAGACTTCGCCGCGGACAATGGTTCAAAATCAAGTAAACCTGAAAGTAAATTGTGAATCGAAAAGCCGTTCGATGTTCCTGGAATCATCTCGCCCTTCTCGCGGGCACAATTCTCACAAATGTGGAACTCGTTCTTGTCTCCATTCACAATCTTCGTGAAGTGAAGAGTCGCCGGTCGTTTCCCGCATTCCTGACAAACCATTCCATCTGCCTCCTTATCTGCTAAGCAAGGATATCAGCATTGCTTTAAGAATCTTAGCCCGAATTTCATCGCGCAGCGGGAGTTTAAAGGTCAATACATCTCTGGAAATCGCTGCCCGAATCAGGTTAGCTTCTCTGGTGGAAATATAATGCCCCTCTTGCAATTGATAAATGAGCCCCTCTGAGGTGACTTGATCAATGTGGGTATGAATCGTACGGAAAATGTGATCTAGAATAGATCCATGGCTCTTGAGTTCGATCTTCTGAATCCGAATATAACCGCCGCCGCCGCGTTTGCTCTCCACCACATAGCCTTTTTCCAAGGTGAACCTTGTACTAATGACATAATTGATTTGAGATGGCACGCATTGAAACTGGTCCGCCAAATCGTTCCGTTGAATCTCGATAGCGCCCTCCGTACTCTGTTGCAGGACATGCTTTAAATACTGTTCAATAATTTCTGATACATTGCGCATCAATTCGGCCTCCCAGATTTCTAGAAGTAAATTGACTTTGACTTTCTTTGACCTTGACTAAATTATAATCATTTCCTTTCTTTTTGACAAGTACTGCTCTAAAAAGTCTCTCCCTACAAATCCGATAGCCATATGTGAACCTTACTATTGTTGACCTTACCTAGGGATTTATTCGAGAGTATTTTAATAAAAGCCGTTGATACGACGCGATTTACAAAAAAAGGAGGGCAATGCGATTGCGCATCTCCGCCACGATCTAACTACGCTCCACTCCTCTATTCAACTCAATACACAATCTGCTTTCTCCACTGTACGAATCGAGTCAAACTAAATGATCATAACTCGAGTCACACATCATGAGATTGGACAACTAAATGGATTTTGTACAGTTAATTTCGCTGCTTTTGTCACTTCCATCGAAATAAATGGATTTTATGAAGTTAATTCCGTTGAACTAGCTGAAAATGGAGAATTCCTATGACATTAGATGGAGGTTTTCCATTTAAATCAATTTTTCCATACAAATCATTAAAATTAGCTGTAGGAAATCCAGTTAATGGTTATTCAGGAGGATAGCCTTAGTTCAGGTGACACTAGGCTGAATGCAAAAAAGCCTTACCCGGATTTCTCCAAGTAAGGCTCTCTTA
>NZ_WHNY01000007.1 GCF_013141695.1 Paenibacillus plantarum | reverse complement strand
CCAGTAGTACTTATATATTCTACTGCGAATATTTTCAAGGTAATTTGAGGTCTATCGTACCGTAATAAAGCTTTCTCTTGGTCTTATTTGCTAGTTGACTTGCAAAAAGGGCATGCGGGAACTAGGGAGTCGTTTTCTTACGAATCCCAACACGAGCGGCTTTTCTTGTTTAACCATCTGTTTTAGATTAACGACCATGCTCACAATTTTTACTTCTGAGCGGCGTTTCTCTCTTGAGTGTACGCGGGCGGTTCCGAGGCCGTTATGGTTTTTCATCTCGTTATTCTTGCGTTCAACTTTATTTCGCAGCATAAACAACTTCATGGCCTCGTCTGTCTCATTAAATGCTTTGGCTGTCTGGAACTCTTCGTAGTAGTCACTAATGAAGACCGTTCGGCCAGAGGCACTCTCCGTGCATTGCTCACGTAATGGGCAAGATTTACACGTTGATTTAGAAAATTTATACTGCTTCCCTTCAATCTTACGGTTATCTACAGACGTGCTCGTCATAATTTCAGCAGGGCAGGTTACAGTTTTGGCCTCTTGGTCATAAACAAATAAGTCGTTAGAATATAAGCCTGTAGGGTTGGAGTTTACCGTCTTCAGTGGTGCGGCCAAAGTGATATCGTCTGCAGTGAAGGCTTGGCGATGACATCCATATCCGTAGGCAGAATCTGCTGTAACCGCTTCGGGTTTAACTTGATGCCTCTCTCGTATTGTGTTCACAAGCTTTTGCAATTGTGCTCCGTCCGGCTCATTACAAGCAATAGGCTCTGCAAGCAGCACAATGTTGTGAGTCGCCGATGTAACCACTTGAATCTTGTCCCCGACAAACGTTTTTGCCCTTTTCTTGGCCGCGCGCGCATCCGGATCAAAGCTACTCAGTAGCCGATCTGCCGGACGTTCTTTGCGGGGGCGTTTCTTGTAGGTGCCATCTGGATCATCCGGATAACCTGGCTCTGTATTCTCGGTAAGGATACGAAACAGAATTGCTTGTCTTTCCAGTGAAACAAGCTGTCGTTCACGGTTGTTCCATGACCAGAACATAGAGCGAATGGTTTCTTTCTCAAACCAATATAATAGCCCGTAAGCAAGGACTACCAATTTGCTGAACAAGGCGGCGCCATCTTCTGGCGTAGGATTGACGGGTAGTTTTTCGGTCAATACCTGCAGGTCCAATTCAAGACCAAGCTGCCGATACAGCATGATGTTGGCACGTTTGAGGTGGTTGATTACCCGAAGAACGGCTTGCTTGATGAGACGGTAAGCGGACAACCGCGCCACATGTCCGTCTGTATGAAACGAGTCGACTAGCCAGACCTCCTTATTCTCTCCCCATAAACCTTTTTGTTTGGCTTGGGCAAGAATATGGTGGTGACAAGCGTCAAAAAGAACAGACCCCATCCGTTCCCGGTCGAGGCCAATAGTGCTGTGATCGAATCCGATAAAGCTTACCGGCAGACCCAGAAACCGCTTAATGAACAAATCTCCAATAACGCGCTCTTCCATTTCGCGGTCTGAGAGATTGTAATAGCGTTGCACGATATGGAGTTTTAACTTTAACGAGGGGGCGTAAGGCTTTGGTCCACGAGTAGAATAGAGTGGAGCACAGATTTCATCCGCAAAACTGAAGTCGAGTAGTTCAGCCGCACGACTCCAGATAGGATGTGCTGGTAATACCGAAAAGACTTCCATGTCGGCAAATGATATCTGCTCCAACTGCTTGTAACGAATCTGTTTCAAAAGTAACGCCCCCTCTTTTCACTCTTTATATTATACCATGTATGAGGAAGAATTAGAGAGAGAAGAGAAGAAAACACGTTGTTTTATTAGAATTTCAGGAAGTTGTAGTT
>NZ_WHNY01000060.1 GCF_013141695.1 Paenibacillus plantarum | reverse complement strand
CTGTTCCGATTCCACAATATGGGTTCTAACAGCCAAAGTCAACTCTTGAGGGTGCTCGATGAAATGCCAGCATGATAAAAAAAACGGAGCCACGTATGCTACGCGTTCTCCGTTTTTAGAGTTTCTATTCTAAGATTACTACTTAGTTACTTTTACAATCATCTTATCGCTGGATACGGCTCCTGCATGGTTAACGAGCTCAGCGCGATACTCATAGGTGCCTATTGCTCTATTTGCTACGGTCGCCATTGCAGATTGAGCAGTCGGTGTACGGCTTGTCATTGCCTGTGTATAGATGAGAATATCGTTTTCGTATAAATGATAGGTCGTTCCATTCGTTCCCCACCACATATTCATGTCAACTTTGAAATTGCCGTCGCCATCCCAGTTGTCATTGGAAAGGACCGGTTTAGCCGGTGTTGCCTGAGTAACGATAACGGTCATAATGTCACTTCTCGTTGTGCCAAAAGTATTGGTGAGTTCAGCGTAGTAGCGGTAGGTCCCATTCATCTTGTAGGTAACTGACGTTACGGTAGATTGGGCACTCGGTGAATGATCCCCAAGAATTTGGGTCTCGATGAGCACATCATTTTCATATAGCTTATATATTCTACCGTTATCTCCCCACCACATATCCATTTTCACCCTGTAGTTGCCATCTTGAATGCCAGTATCAAATCCATTGTCATTAGACAGATCAGGTTTTCCCGGCACTCCTTTGCTTTTCGTAATCATGTTGTTTACGGTTGCGGTCGCAGTACCTTGATTGCCTGCATCATCAACAAATTCAAAAGTATAGCTGCCGTTCATGAGGAACGAGTAGCTGTTTGACCCCCCGTTGTTCGTGATCGTTACATGTTCGCTTGGCGTAATGGACGCTACTACAATATCATTGGTCGGTGTTGTGCTGCTATATGCGACCAATGCAGTCGGCACTGTCATGTCTGTAATGTCTACGATCGTCATCGAATAAGGCTTCAATTGGATCTGTCCGGCAAAACTTGAGACAGGTGCCTCTGGCAACGGATTGACCTGAGGAGCGTCCAGCCAGCTCGCATTCGGATTGGTGAGGTAATCCGGCAAAGGATTTTCTCCCCCGTATATCCAATTCGTCTTGAGCGCCGCTCCTGGTACGGATACGTTAACTGGGTTCATCGTGCGGTTGGCAAATACGACCTTCTTAATGCCGCTTGCATCGCCGAATCCCCATGCGCCAACATCCGAGACATTATAATATACATTCGTTGCTATAAAGCGAAGTTTTTCATTTTGAACATTGCCCTGTGCGAGATTGATCTTGTAGTAACTGCTGTTTGCGTCAAGCAAATCGCCTAATGCTTTAAATACATGAAAATTCGGTAATTTGACGAGATCGCCATTCGATGCCTGCTGCACGATTCCAAACCCCTGAGGATCCACCATCGCGTGCACGTCGGTAATCGTCACTGCGCCTGACTCGATCATTTGCAGCACCCGTTCCATACTGTGGATCGCAAATCCTGGTGTCTTCATGAACTGTTTGCGTGCCTTCTCGTTCAAGTCCGTCTCTCCGAAAATGACCGTCGGAAGCGAGGACCATTCCGTTACCCACATTTCCTTGCCCGGGAATTGATTTTTTTGAATGATGAGCCCTTCCAGTGCGCTTTGGTTATACGTATATAAATAGTCCATCATCTTGCTGTTCGTCAAATCATTCAGATACGGAATAGGGGAATACACATGGACGATGATCGCATCGTAGAAACTGGTGTCTTGCGCCAGGCTCTGGTTCCAAGCAGCAACCCGTCCCCCTTGTGTTGCTCCCCAGTCGACATTAGGATCTGGCTGATTATTGGGGTCAGCCGCGATCCTGTCTTCAAGGTCTTTCGCGACCGCGACAATACCAATTTTTATGGTTGGGTCGATGTTTTTGATGCCCTGATAGATCAATTTGCATTTTGCAATGTACTCGTTTACCGATGGGAACGCTTTATCAAAGAAAATGGAATATAGCTCATTCCCCATTTCCACATAAATAGGCTGGGTTGTCAGCTGCTTCATCTGCCGAATTTGAGTCAAAATCTCATCAACCGACTGTGAGATGATATTCAAGTCATATACGTACGGCACACCCAAAGTATTAGCCAGATGGTACGAATTCGCAAGGGATAGCCCAGGAAAGCCCGGCTTTAAGCTTACATTTTCAATAGCCCCGATCGTTTTATTTCCGTAAAATTGCTCATAACGCGGATCCTTCGAATTAATAAGGTTACCTTCGTTGTACATGTAGAAATCAGCGCCTGTTCCATCAGGACCACGCACGTTTTGCAGCTTGAGTTCCATGCCGAGATTATCATGACTTGCAGGTTGAAAATCGGTCACCCTGCCAATTTTTAAAACTTGTTCGTTATGCACCCCTAGTAGATAAGGCGACAAAGCATTCGGAGTCGTATCGATCTGGAATTCTGCCGATGAAACGGTTGGACCCGGTATAGGATTCACCGTAACCTGAGTTGTGGCCGAAAATCCGCCGTCTACCGTAGTAACAGTAACCGTCGTCGTCCCGGCGGACAACGCTTTGATGGCTCTGGACTTGCTTGCTCCGCCGACCAAGCTTGCCACGGATGGGTCGCTGATTGACCATACGGTGAACAAGTTATCGGCATCAGTTGGAGCGATCGTCGCTGTAAGTTCCTCGGATTCCCCTACATATAGGGAAGTACTGGCCTTATTTAGGGAAACGCCTGTTGGCCGGACATAGACGACAACGTCACTCTTATCTTGATAAGAACCGTCATACGTTGCAGCGGTAATAGTAGCCTGCCCCTTTGCGACGGCTGTGACAACTCCAGTTTGATCGACTGTTGCTACAGCATGGTTGCTTGAGCTTAATACGACATTCTTGCCAGTTTTATTGGTGATCGGAATAGGCGCGCTATTTCCTCTGGCGTAAGCGGCCAGCTTGGTGCCCATGACTAACTTCGAGCTTTCATGATTCCAAATTTTAATATCATCAATAGTCGCCTTTAGATTGTAGGTAGTCAACTGCACCTTGCCAAATGAATACGCGACGTTGGAAATGGCTCCCACAAACGTATAATCAGCATCCGCTGCGCTTTTTACATATACTTGAACCGAATCGTCCAAAGCAGCCAGTTTGATATCGTAATCTATCCCTTGATTAAATGCCCCGGAATAAAAAGACTGCTCCGTACCGCCTGCTTTAATGTAGCTTAACCCGGTCCCCCTGATCAGCAGCCGTGTGTAATCGGATTCGCTCACATATCTAAGCTTAATGGAAATGAAGTTTC
This sequence comes from Paenibacillus plantarum, assembly GCF_013141695.1. GTDB lineage: Bacteria > Bacillota > Bacilli > Paenibacillales > NBRC-103111 > Paenibacillus_E > Paenibacillus_E plantarum. The sequence continues at coordinate 465,119 of NZ_WHNY01000060.1, read as the reverse complement.
CGGCCAAATTATCTCCACGATTAAACCGCATCGAAATCGTCTGATTTCTCCATTGAGCATTCCCCCCTTTGAGTTCAATCAGAGAGGAAGCGGTTGTTGTCGAAGATAACCGGGAATTATCAACCATCCAAGTCCCCTGTACAGGATTCCATAGATTCATACCATTGCTGAAATCGTCATGGAACTGCAACACCCCTATGGAATCCACCGGATCTTTCACATAGATATCGAATTTCACTTGCGACAAATTGTCTGCCTTAGCGGCAGTAATAGTAACTAGTCCTCTGCTTAACCCGGTAACCACACCGTTTCCATCAACAGTTGCCTTCGCCACATCGCCAGAAGTCCATATAACCGAATTTCCAGTCGCATTTATTAATTGCAAATTGGACTGACTTCCCACGTTCAAAGAAGACAATATGTTTCCGTTAGCCATAAAAGCCGAATCGCGCAAATTAACAACGCTTACATTATCGAGTTGCACTTTATCGTTGAAGGTTGAAAATCTGACCTTTCCGCTTTGAACGGGTACCCCCGTAATCGTTCCTACACTTGTATAATTGGTTTCCGATTCAGTTTTTGCATAGACGGCTGCCGTGCTTCCCGATATATTCATCTTGATGTCGTAGTTACTGCCAACGGTAAATTTATAGCTGGAAAGGGACACCTCGCTAGACCCATTAATGGTATAACTTAACCCGATAGGCCGGATCATCAAGCTCAAATTGCTGGTATTGCTACTATATCTCGTAAATACTCTTGTAAATCCACCTCCTGGCGTTTCCAAGATTTTCAGCCTGAAATCAACGATTTGATCCTGCCAAACCGAATTCGTCCCTTTCATCTCAATATTGTTCGAGCTGGACGATGTAACGCGAAGTGCGCCGTTATCGACGACCCATGACCCGTTAATTCCATTCCACAGTGACATCCCTGTACTGAAATCATCCTGGAATTGAAGGACGCCTGTACTTCCGGCGGCAAATCCTTTAGGTAGCGGGAGTAGCAACGAAACTAGAAGCGTACATAAAATGAGCCCCGACATTATCTTTTTATACATCATGCATCCACCCTTTCTTTATTAAATAGTCCAATAATGTAAGCGTTTCACTTTCAATCTAAAAAGAAAACAACAAGGTTGTTCCGTGCCGACTTGAACACAGAGCAGCCTTGCTGCCCCCTCCTACCAACTGCTTATTCCACAATCTCACATCGCAATTCATTGCCCCCCAAACGAATCGTTTGGTTTTGGAAAGAAATAAGCTTCTCCTCAGCGGAGTCATTCCAGAATACGAAGAGTCTTCTCGCATTATGAACGTATTCCGTTTTGATGATTCCTTCAGGCAGCTCCATGTCGGTATCCAGTGAAAAGGTGCCGTGATAGAAAAATTCAGAGTAGCGATCGCGTAAGGCAATCAATTCCTTAATATGGCTTGCATAAGCCGCAGCCGCAGTCACTGTTTCCCGACAGCGGTAAATGGCAATGTCAAAGCGGTATCCATATACAAAAGCGAAGTGAAGCTGCTGCTTAAAATCGCTTCTTTCATCGTGCATGTATCGATTGGACATAATCGTCTCAGGGAACGTTTGCCGATAAAGCTCAGGGAACGACTCTTTGTCTTTAAAACTCGCGTATTGGCAACTGTGATGGAAATCCAGGAGAGGCGCGTAGCAGTCTACAACGAATTCAGAGCCGAAAGCTTTATCCCCTGTGCATAATTCACGCATCTGCTGCAAATTGCGCCGCCGATAAACCGTCTCGTTATCCCCCCGGTTTCCATGATCATGCGAAGCGTCGAAACAGAGATGAGGGAAATGTCCTGCGATCTGATCGTAGAAAATGGAGTCCGGATTGTAGCTCAGTTTTTGTTGACCTATCTGGGTAAGATGCTTATTCCATTCGTCTGTGGCCTGACAGGCAGACACAAAGCTTTTATAGCCAAAATTGCGCAGCAGCATGCCGTCATTATTGAATTTGTAATGCTCTCTGTACTCCATGCCATCAATATTTTTGCGGCAAATCCGATGACCGGTTTCCTTGTAATAGTCTGATTTCACATCGATCAGTACGCCATTTGTGTAAAGAGCAACACGCCCGCCCCGACGCTGCACTTCCGCAATCGCTGCTTTAAACCCTTCTTCTCCGCCAAGGGCAGGATCTGGCTCATAGACGGGATACCCGTTATCAAAGCCGCCTTTCCACCAACCGAAGAGCAGAATCATTTCAACCCCGACTGCCTTGCCTTCCTCGTAGACACGCGGTAAATCTTCATAACGGAAGTAAATTTTGCCGAACTGATGCTTCATGATGATTCGCTGCCAACCGGGAAGCTCTTGTACCCACTCGGGTTTCTGCGGTTCACTAAACCAACCGTCCGCCCATTGCCGGTAAATAGCCGAGCCCTGCCGCCAATCCCCAGGAACGAACGCTACAACAGAGGTTGGAGAGGAAACTTCTTCTCCTCCTTGCACCAAAGGGAACTGAGAAACGGCTAGAACGTGACGCGGATCGCTGTTACGCGGGCCTATCCCTGCAGCCAACACACACGTAGTGAAGTTATCATCATGCCGACCTACATAGAGGAAATGCGAACCGCTCTGCACACCGAACCAAGCCATGCTGCCGAAACTCGGATAGGTCATGTCGAGCCAAATCTCATGGTTATCGCTGGACATGTATTCACTGTGAGCTCTGTCAATTGCCGTCCAAGGATCTGCAAGTCGGTGTCCATGCCCCTCACTGCGGTACAAGACATCACGGCTGCGCACTTCATCCGCAACGACGGATACATCTACGAACGGAAGTTTGACCTCATTAACTCGTACCTCGCTTTGATTGGTTACCTTGTATGAGAAGTGCAATTGCTCTCCTACTACGAGGACCTGCACCCGAAACAAGACTGGATAGGTATTCCCGTCCTCTGCTTCGAGCTGATTATATTGGATAGTCAATCCACCCTCAATTTCGGTTACGGTCCCGCTCTGAAGACTTGAACGAACAGACATGTCGCGAAACTCGCCATCATCCAGTTGAATTCTCCAGAAATCCGCTCCTGTACTCTCTTGTAATAGAAGCCCCTCCGCCGACCAACGCACATATCGTCCCTGCGGATCTATAGCAAACTGTAATTGACCTGCCTTAATTGAAAAAGTCATTTCTCAATCTGTCCTTTCCTTATCTTAAATAAAGACCGCCGTTCACATCCAAAGTAACTCCAGTAATGTACCTGGCTTCGTCACTGGCCAGAAATACCGCAGCCGCCGCAACGTCTTCAAGCCTTCCTAAGCCTAGAGGGACGGATTCACTTAACTTGCTTACCTTCTCATCCCCATGTGTTTGAAACAATAATTCGGTTTCGATGATGCCTGGAGCTATCGCGTTAACGGTGATGCCATAAGGAGCGGCCGTGCGAGCGAGCGTTTTCGTGAAGCCGATTTGTCCGCTTTTACTAGCAGCGTAGTGAACATGGCCATACAAAGCACCTTGATGTCCAACGACCGAACTGATGGAAATAATTCTTCCGCTTTTTTGCGGCATCATGATATCCATGGCATACTTCGAGCATAAGAACGTGCTCGTCAAGTTGTTGTTGATGATTTCATTCCAACTTTGCAGCGACGTTTCGTCTATCGTCTCCGCTCTGGAAGTGCCGGCATTGTTAACCAGTATATCGAGGCGTCCATACTTCTCAACCGCCATATGAAACAATCTCTGGACTTCCTCTTCTTGGCTGACATTAGCTTGGATCACAATCGCATCCCGCCCCATCGCCTTGACCTGCTCAACAAGTTGAAGTACGCTTTCCGTGATCTCCAGAGCGTTAATAATCACATTAGCTCCCGCTTCAGCCATTCCTAAGATCATCCCGCGTCCGAGACCTTGCGATGACCCCGTTACCATGACCACTTTGCCAGATAAATCAAACATAACGATGCTTCACCTCGGTTTCTAGAATGATTTAAAAGTAATGCTCGGCAGCCGGTGGTCGAATTTGAATAAGTTGCCCGTTATAATGCCTTAAATCGTGCGGGACAAAAGGATATTTAATGGCTGAGTCTTCATACAGCTCAATGCCTAGCCCCGGTTTATCCGGGATTGTCATGTAGCCATCCTCGAAATGCAGCTTTTCGTCCGTTATCTCTTTGCGCCAAGGCACATCACTTGCCATAATTTCCAGATAGAAAAAGTTAGGTGTGCAGGCAGCCAATTGCAGTGTAGCTGCGTTAGCTACGGGGCCGCTTGGATTGTGCGGGGCGAATGGAATATAGTTCGCCTCCGCCATTGCAGCAATTTTGCGGCATTCCATAATGCCGCCAGCATGGCTGATATCTGGCTGCACATAGTCAAGCGCTCTTCGCTTGAACACTTCGTTGAACGCATGCCGGGTAAACAATCTTTCCCCGCCTGCGATGGCCACCGGAGATTTTCGTCTCACATCTACCATGGCATCCAAATTATCTGGTGGAACTGGTTCTTCAAACCACACTGGCTTAAAAGTTTCAATCTCCTTCGCGATCTTGATCGCTGTAGGTACGTTAAAACGGCCATGCCCTTCAATGAACAAATCCATATCATAACCAACGGCATCTCTCACAACGCCAATGCATTCAATAGCGTTATCCATTTCCTCATTCGAGAGGGTCATGTACGCTTTGCCGAACGGATCCCACTTCAACCCCTTGAATCCTTGCTGCATCGCTTCCTTGGCTTTTACACCAAAATCCTCTACGCAAGTGGCGCCGGCAAACCATCCATTGGCATACACCTTCACCTTATCGTGAACCTTGCCCCCAAGCAGCCTGTGAACTGGAACGCCCAGTGATTTACCGTTAATGTCCCACAATGCCATTTCCACTGCACTAAGCGCAGACATCAGAACGGCTCCACCCCGCCAGTAGGCATCACGATATATATTGTGATAGTGCGCTTCGATATTAAGCGGGCTTTTACCGATTAGGTAACGTTTTATATCTTCTATTGCCCCAGTTACAGCATTCTCTTTATACTCCAGCGTTGCTTCGCCAACCCCTGAAATACCTTCATCTGTGTAAATTTTGACGAATACGAAGTTTGTCCGGTAACAATCGACGACAAACGTATTCACGCCAGTAATTTTCATCTCCACACCCCTAAGAAACATGTCATATTTATTTTTAGTCTAAAATCATCGCGAGATTCTTTGGATCTCGTGATGATTTGCATTCACTCTATTTCTTGTTTGGATGTTCCTAATTATAAATTTCTATAGCTTGCTCTATCCACTTCTGACCGCTCATGGACTGAATCGCCGCCTCTTGCACTAGATAGATAACACCCCCCCAGAGCTGTTTGCTATGCAAAGTGATCTGGGGGGTGCGAAAGATAAGCTTTTCACCGAAGTATAGTTCCGGTAACGTTAATCGCTGCTATCAGCCGTTACTTCAGCGGCTTGAAATCCGGCTGCAGATACTTGTTTAAATCCACCGTTTTCGCTTCCACATTAGCAGTTGTCAGTTTGTTGAACGCATCTCCCAGCTCTTGCAGTCCCTTCTCAATTTCCGGAAGCTCCTTGCCCTTGATAAACAGCTCCGACATGACGTCATTTACAACAGCCGCTTTTTTGACATCGATTGAGCCCACTTTAAGTGGAGGGTTTAAAACGGAATAATCCAGCAGTGGCGCCACCGGATAATTCGTTGACTTCCCGTTGATGACAAAACCTGCTGATCCCTTGCGATCCACTGGTTGAATCGATTTTTCCTGAGCGGCAAGGTTTGTAAAGGAACCGAGACCCTTTTTGGCCAGCGTCACAAACATTTCATCGGAGATCATGAATTCCCATACCTTCTCTGCTTCTTTAAGATGCTCCGTTTTTTTGTTGATGCTGAATCCGCCCGCTGTCTCGTAGGCAGGACCACCCAGAACTTTCCCTCCCCAAGTAGGGAAGTCTGCCACGGCCCAGTCGATTTTTGCTGGAAACTGATCGTTGAATACCCCGATATCCCAGGTTGCGGCAGACAGCATGCCGATATTGCCCTCGGAAAACTGGGCGCGAATCATATCGTTGTCATAATTGCCTACGCCAGGAAAGACGCTGCCTTCCTTATTCACATCAATCCACCACTTCACATATTTAGCAAAAGGCGAAAAGTCATATTTTCCAGTTACGGCATTCCAGCCATCCCTGCCATAAATGTCTCCCGAAACAACTGCCGGATAAGTCACATAATACCGCCAAAATGCCGACTGCTTGATCGGCAGACCGAGACCGAACTTCTTGCCGCCTCCACTGGCTGTTATCTGTTTCGCATATTGCTGCATTTCCTGCCAGGTCGTTGGAGGTTTCTCTGGATCAAGTCCGGATGCTTTGAACAAATCCTTATTGTAAACTAATTTAAAAGTGGTGACGTTTTCAAAGACACGGTCCAGTTCACCATTCTTGGAGGTTGGTGGAGCTGTAAGAGCGGATTTATCAAAGCGTTTGCGAATTTCCGGTGTGATCAAGGGATTCAAATCCAGTGGATAATCCGCAGTGGACAGATCGGGAGTATAATAAGCAATATCCGGAAGTTTGCCCGCATTCAGCGCAAGCTTCAACTGCTCGTTATAGTTGTCCGAGTAAACCTTATAGTCAATCTGGATATTGTCAGGATTCGTTTCATTGAACTTTTTGATTAAGCCCTCACGAACCTCAAGATCATGCCGCGTGTTGGTCCAAACCTTGATCGTCACTTTTTCCTTAGGCTTTTCTTTCTCTATCCCCGCGGTACTGCTAGCATCCTTGCCATTGTTTGTACCTGACGAGCACCCGGCAGACAAAGCCAGCGCCACGGCAGCTATCGAAATCAAACTGCGGCTTCCCCATTTACTTCTACTCAATTGCTTCAACCCCTCATCTTGATTTGAATTACACCCTCATTATAGAAAGGAATCCACCCGCAGTTAACCCCTCAAAACTCGTATTTACTGACAAACCAGCCGCGATTATGGAAGCCTTTCCACAAAGGGAAGCAGCAGCTCAAAGCATTTTCCCTGCTCCAACTTCTTCATCCGCAGGCCACTATCTTCACCAAAATAGAGACGGATCCGCTCATGAACATTACGGATGCCAAAGGAGTCCGGATCGGGAACCTGCTCGCTGAGCAGCCGCTGTACCCGCTCCTCGTCCAGAACTTGTCCATCATCAAAGACACTAATGCAAAAAGCATCCTCTGCTACGCGCCAGCCTTCAACTTTGATAAGACTTCCACCCGCCTGGCGGCTCATTCCGTACATGATGGCGTTCTCCACCAGCGGCTGAAGCGAGATTTTCACAATCTCCTGCTGCATGAATTCCTCAGGGATCTGGATGGCAATCGTAAACTGCCCCTTGTAGCGGATTTGCTGCATGCCAATATAATTATTCAGGTGCCTTAGCTCCTGCTCAACGGTTACGACATCGATCTGATCCAGGCCTCCTCGAAGAAAGCCGCTTAGATATTCAATCATATTAGTGAGCTCCCGATCCTTGTGCTCCAGCGCTTTCCACTGGATGGTATCCAGGCTGTTGTAGAGAAAATGCGGGTTAATCTGATACTGCAACAGCCTCAGTCGGTACTCCTTCTTCAGCACCTGCTCCTGACGGATTTCCATTAACAGTTCACGAATCCCGTCATAGAGGACGCCGATTTCATCCGCACGCACCAAAGGCGGGATGTGCATGTTGGCTCCCTCGCTTTTCTTTCGGACAACCAGCGAGGCCAACCGTTCAATCGGCCGGGAGAAATTCCGTGCCAGCCTGATGGAGAGCAGCGTCATACCCAACAGCAATAGCCCCACCAGGACGATGGTCCATTGATATACCTTATAGAGCGGCAGCAGCACTTGATGCCGTGGTACAATGCCGAGCAGCATCCATTCCGCCCCAATCGTTCTTATGGAAAAATAGCTGTCCCCTTCTGTAAATCTGTATTCCGACTTGTCCATACTCTTCTCTTCAGGAAGATGAAGGATTCTCGACTGGAGATCCGCATTCTCCACCGTTCCCGGAGAACGGATTAATCTTCCATTCCCGGCATCAACAATAAGATATTGGCTTTGGCCAAGATGCTGCGGCCCCTCCAGCATTGCGCTCATGGAGCTGTACGGGATGGTAATCAGCAGACAACCGTGCAATTGCTGAGCGGCAACACTTCCTAAAGGAACGACCCAGGTGAATTCCCCCGCTGTTTTATCGTCAGTTAGCCAGTAAACGTGTTCAAGTGTTCGTTTATCCAGGGAAAAGCTCTCAATACGTGCGGGATCATTTTTTACAGGAAGGCCGTAGCTGGAAAGATAGTGATTTCGAGGCAAGAGAAAGGAAACGCGAAAGTCCGCGTTAATATACTTGATATTGGTAAGGTACTGAGATAGCCGGTTGGCCACCTCTACCTGCCTGAGAATAGGAGCTTGCGGATTTGCAAAAGCCTGCATCAGCTCTTCATCCTGAAGAAACAGCCCCTCTGCTGTTTGGAATTCCTGATATAGCTGCCCTAGAGGGGCAGCTGTGCGGGACAGGATCAAGTCCGCGCTTTCTTCCAATTGCCGGGTAAATAAATTGGAGGTCACAAGGATATTAACAAGGCCGACAACCAGAAGTGGGAGGAGCGCCAATGCGAGCATAAGCAAGAACAGCTTTTGGTGAAACCGACGAAAAGGCGGGCGGCGTTTCTTCATACTAGAGCCCCCCGATACTCCGAGGGTGTCATACCATATTCCCTTTTGAACAACTTCACAAAATGCTCTACCTTGCTGTACCCGACTTTATAGGACACCTCATAAACCTTAAGCGTGGGATCTTTCAGCAGCCTAATGGCTGCGCCCATGCGGGCCCGAAGCAGGTGTACACGGAAGGTGACTCCCGTTTGCTGCTTGAACAGCTCACTTAAGTAAACCGGGGAAAGGCCTAAATCCTCGGCAATGGTGGTCAATTGGAGATCCTGTTCGTATTCCCTGCCAATCCGCTCCAGGGCAAGACGAATCAACCGATGAAGGCCCTTGCCATGCCGCTGACGGAGCAAATGATGGATCTCATGGGTAAAGAAATACAGAAGTTCCTTGATTTTCGAATGACCGGAGATGCGCATCCTTAAGTCATCTGTACTCGGCAAAAGTCCTTCACCCTGGGCCCCAGCATGCTCCCGGATCGTGGACAGCCATTCAAAGCACCAACGCTGAGCCGCATTCAGATCCCATTCCACAAAGGCAGGAGCCAGTTGGTTGAGCCACTCTATCACTCGGTCTGTATCCCCCTGCAGCATCCACCCGATGAGCTCCGCCATAGGCTTCGTCCATTGCACATAGGCCATTTCGTCTCGAGACGGCAAAAGAAAGCGAACCGGCTCCTCCGGATTCGCCCCCATATATTCCATCATTTTCTCTGTTTCCCAAAATAATCTCGACAGTTGGAGCGGACTTTGTCCAGGCTCTGAAATCATAATGTGTACTTTCTTTTTGGTGAATCGGTCTATACAATCGTATAATCGCCAGGCAAAGACGAGGAGCTCCTCTTGAGAGCTGATGCCTCCCGTAACCAGCAGCCATTTACCGAAGGAAAGGCGAATCGGGCAAATAGCCTCGTATTCGGCTATAAGCTCGAACATGACATTCTGCACGGCAAACTGGTCAATCTTAGCAGTCTCTATATGACCGTGTTGATCAGCCCCATCCAACGTAATCAGGTGCAGTCTCAACTCGCCATCTAGCAGCCATTTCAACCCTACCTGAACACACTCCTCTTTCCACTCATAGCCAGGTTGATCTCCTAATATGAGCTCTTGAATATACTGGGAGCGGATGGATTCCTCATAATAGCGATTGCGGCGGTCACGTTCTCTTAGCACCTTCAGTTGCTCCAGCCTATCCACCTGCTTAAGAAGAACCTGCAGTAATTCTTCAGGCTTCGTTGGCTTGAGAAGATAATCCGTTACACCCAACTGGAGTGCCCTGCGGGCATAATCGAATTCACTGTAAGCACTGAGAATGATAAACTGGGTATTCGGCCGATAGGCCTCAGCCCGGGCTATCATCTCTAGTCCTGTCATGTCCGGCATTCTGATGTCTGTAATAACAATATCCGGAGAATCGGCCCGGATTTTCTCCAGGGCACTCTCTCCATCCTCTGCTACACTGGCAACCACGAGATCGTATTCTTCCCAAGGAATAATTGTGACTAGTCTTTCCCGAATAAAATGCTCATCATCCACAATCAACACTTTATACATGCTGCATCCTCCGATCTGTCAACCCTTCACAGCACCTTGCGCAAGTCCACCTACAATTTGCCGGTTTAAAACAATAAATACGACAAGTACGGGAATAACCGAAATCATCGAGCCCGCCAGCAACAAGTTCCAGGCTGCTGCTCCAGAACCCATATTCCGCAGTTCAACCACACCTACAGTCAGTGTTTTGGTATCCGGATTACCGATACTCATGACTAAAGGAAAAATATAAGTGTTCCATTCCGCAATAAATTCCAACAGGAAAAAAGTAGCGGTAATCGGAGCCATCAACGGCAGTGTCAGTCGATAAAAACGCTTGAAATAGGATGCACCATCAACAATTGCCGCCTCATCCATCTCCTTCCCGAGCGATTTAACGAAGCCTTCGTACAGGAAAACACTAGCCCCCAAACCATACAAGGCAGCAAGTGGGATCGTAAAAATACTGTTCGTCAATCCCCAATCCACGGCGAGCTTGAACTTTGGAAACAGAGTCATCGGACCTAGGCTGACGAACATCACCCCGATGACCAACAGAGAGAGTAGTCGTTTTCCAGGGAATTGGGTTCTGGCAAAAACATACCCAGACATCGCCCCCATAAACACACTCAGCCCAGAGCTAACCGTAGCAAAAACCACCGAGTTATAGAAATACAGGGAGAAATTCAGCTCCTCCCATACCTCCGAATAGTTGGAGAATATCCACTTCCGAGGTAGCAAGCCGCCACCTGTAATCAATTCCTGATTGGATTTGAAGGAATAAAACAAGACGTAAAGCACCGGAATCAATGTTAGGATGGCGACGACAGACAAAATTACATACTTTAACCACTTTAACAGATGTTTCACTTTGCTGTCCTCCTTAATTATGATAATCCATTTTCTTAGTCAACTTGAAATAGCCTATCGATATCACGACCAGGATAAGTGCGGTAAACACCGCCACTGTTGCCCCGTAGCCATAATTGGTGCCTGTATCTCCTCCGAAAAACTGATGAAAAATATACAAGAAGGTCAGCTCGGTAGCATAGTTCGGTCCACCATCCGTAAGGACGAGAAAGGGGCCCATCGACTTGAGTGTCCCTAGAATAGACAGGAACAAAATCATCTGCAGAATCCGCCCCATCATTGGAAGGGAGATATAACGTACTCTGGTCCACCCCGTAGCTCCGTCGATATCAGCGCTTTCATAGACATCCTTCGGAATGCTGGTCAGACCTACAAGTAAAAGCAGCATATTGATCCCGAAATTCTGCCAGGCGTCTAAAACCATCCCGCTAACAAAAGCTGTCCACCCGCCTGACAGGAAGGCAATGGGTTGATCGATCAGGTTTAACGCGAGCAGCAGCTGATTAAGCCCCCCGTTATACGGGTTCAGCAGGATATAAACCACCAAGGCCATCGTTGAGGCCGGCAGAATGTAAGGCATAACAAACATGGCCCGAAACACATTTTTTCCTTTCATTTGTGAACTGAGGAACAGAGCCAGCATAAAGGCCAGAGGAAGCTCAAGGATGATTTTCAGGGAGAAAAGAGCCTGCTTCCAGAGGCTAGACCAGTAAATTTGATCATCCATCAGTCCTCGGAAATTTGCCAGCCCCGTAAACCGCTCCGGCCTAACTCCATCATAGTAATAAAAAACGTATTTAACTGCCCAAGCAATAGGGTATAGGGAAAAAATAACAAAGCAGCAAACAGGAATCAGCAGCATGAGGTACGCGGCGCCATACTTTCTCCAAAAGAGTCGAAAGGGGTTTAGGGCTCTCACACCTACAGCCGGAATGATGTCAGACTTTAAGGGTAAATCAGTCATCCCCTCCGACCTCCTTTATTCCATTTTCTGGCAGAAGTCCTCGTTGACCCAACGAGGAAATCCAATGCTTCACGCTAGTATTCATGGGTATTGCCCCCTTCTTTGTATTGGTAACGCCATTATAGCACCGCCCTTTTCTACAATCCCCCCCTTAAACTTTATATATACTGCACATAACTGGAGAAATTCTAGACCCGGATTCATGCTCCTCCCAAATAACCCCACAATGCGGAGTCTTTGCGTGGACATGCAAAAGAGCCGAATGGATCGTTCTCATCCACTCAGCTCTTAGGATTATTTTACAACAATTTGTATAACATCACTCACCGTTGTTCCACTTCCATTTATAAACTCGCCACGATACTGATAATTGCCAGGAGCTTTCCCCGATATTTGTGTAGTTGCTGATTGCGCATTTGGTGTGTGTGAAGATAGAGCTTGCGTATCGATAAGAACGCCGTTTTCGTATAATCGATACGCTAACGCATTCGTTCCCCACCACATATTAGCAGTAATGTTATAGTTCCCATCTTGATCCCAGTTGTCACTGGACAACACAGGTTTGCCGGGATTCGCATCACTCACGATGACGGTATGTGGATCACATGAAGTCGTTCCATACAAATTCGATAATACACATGTATACACATAGGTTCCGTTTGGCTTACCTTGAATTGGAATAATGGAAGTCTGGGCTGCTGGTGATGCATCGGTCAATGACTTCGTTTGAATCAATTGGCCATTCTCGTACAACTTATACAGTGAGCCATTGTTTCCCCACCACATATTCATCATAACCTCATAATTGCCATCATATAAGCCTGACGCATAACCACTATTATTCGATAGTATCGGTTTACCTGGCACCTCGTTCGCATGCAATGCCTGACTGAAGGATTGCCGTTCAAACTTGACGGCATCAGCCCTCGTATAAATCATATCCGCAGGAAGGGTTGGTGGATCTACTGTAGTCGGAGTGTCCCTAGTTAAACGAACATACTCGCTGCCGTCTCCTGAAAAGTCGAACGTGCCAAGATTAACCCAACCCGATGAGCCAACTGTCGCATCCATATAGGTCACCTCGGTGACCGACTGATGCTTCACTTCGACTTTGACATGATTATCGTTTGCCGTTGTATGGACGAGCTTGTAGATATAGACCGCATATCTCCCCTCTGGGAATTGGGCCTTCCATGTCGCCGATGAACCTTGAACAGTAGAGTAACGGGACTTCACTCCAATTTTGTAGCCGGCTAAATTACTTTGGCTCCAAGACCCTACTGTCGTGTATAACCCGGACGTATTCGTACTGTCGACGATTATCGTCAGATCCCTAATCGCTATGGTCAAATTTGGTGTAGTTAAAGTCACTCCGTCCATCGTTACCGTGGCCCACACTTCGATGTGATCCGTTACGCCATCTAGGTTTTGAAGGGTCACCAAACCGTTACTGTCCACTGCAGCCAGATCGGTTCTGTCAACGAAATACTGCACATTGGCCTGGGTCAAATCACCGATCAATCCGTTGTCCAAATAGCCGGTTACACTCAGTTGAGCAGCCTGCGTCATCTGTAATTCGTCCCGATCCGACTGGATAACCACCGACTCCAATTGGAGCGTTCGATTAGGGTCCACCCACATCATGGCATCGGCAACTACCCGTGACTTGTTGGCTTTATTCGTTAATTCGACATACCCACTATCCCCTGCTGCAAAAGGATAGGCTCCTAGGAATACCCACGTCCCATTGGCTATGGACTGATCAACGGTAACCGTCTCGGAGCCCCCGCTATAATAAACGGTAAAGGAGGCGTTGGTTGCCCAATTTTCGCTAGTGGCAGTTATTTGAGGGAGCTTGTAATACACATTATATGTGACGCTTTCTGGCAGGTCAGGTCGCCATTTCATTGTGCTTGTTGCTGTTCCCGCAGTCGATTTCGCATACACATAGTTATCGTAGTAGTAGTCATTGGCCGTGGTATCTCGTATCCAGACGCCTTCTGTATCCGCCTCTGTATTATCTACAATAATGGATGCTTCCTCCTGCCACTCTGGTTGGACTGGCGTTACTGCTACGTGATCTGGCAGATATAGCGTCCGCTTGCGGGTCTGTTTTCCGTCCGATTCCACATAATAGGTGAATGTTTGGGACAAATCATTTACCCGTATCGACCACTCCATCGGATAGATCGTATCTGGAACAGTCGTGTACGTGGCCCCGCCATCCAAGGAGTAATGGATCGTCGCTGGCTTTGTCGTTTTTGCCTCCACATAAGCATCGTAGGACGTTTGGTCGGGCTTGACGATGAGCATGCCTTTAACAGCATCGATTGGACTGTGGACATCGAAGAAATAGCTCGCATCCGATGGATCAGCAGTTCTAACCTGATGTAGCGGCACATCAATGTCCAGTCCCTCCACAATGATAGCCGTTATTCCCTTGCCTGAAACCGTGGCCTGAATGATGCCGCCACTCATCACCGATTGCTCTGGTGTCCCGTTATCGCGGATGATGGTTACATTATAATCTTGTGCTGAGTTGAACCCGATCATTTGCGCATTCAATTCGATCGGAGTCTGTACCTCAGTCGTCGATTCGTTACTTAAACTGATGTAGAATTTATTTCCGCTTTCTCCCGTTATCCAGTTCAATTGCGGATGGTTGGTCTCGATAATTCCTTTGGGCATCCAGAGCCACACGTTGGAATTACCGTAAAATTGTCCTGGCTTATTCCCATAGAGATGATATTTGAACCATAAGAAATTAGTTTCAAATACGGAAGGGAAGGTAATACTTCCATTCGATTTCAGCGATTGTTCGCTGATGAGATAATCCATCGTTTGCCCGAGTTGCGCTGGCATATGGTGATAATAGATGGATGTTGCCCCGCTTGGACCTTCCAGAGGGAAATCCGGTTGGAGTTGACTAACCGCGAAGCCTTTATAATAATACCCTGGATAGTTGGAGTAGCGTCCGATGACCGCATTATGCGCGATATCCTGCAATAATTTATCGCCAGTATAGAGCGACAATCTCATCATGAATGGCGCCTCCTGCGCATTCATCCGATAATAGCCGGTTGTGCTTCCCGCTTCAAACGTCAACCCATTAGGTGAAACAAGCCAACTATCCGCTTGTACGCCCCCGGCTACATCTTCAGGGAGCTTGCTCCTAGGATAGGCGTATTTGCCACTTTCCGGCCAATGGAACGATTCCGCGTAATTATATGTCTCTGGCTGTGGAATTGTAACGGTGCCTTCAGGAACCGGACGAGCAACGAACATAGTGGCGTACTGTTTGGCTTCCTTGTACGCGGCATTCAAATATTTGGGATCTTGCGTTTCCTCGTACAGCTCCAAGATCTCCATCCACAGCTTGCCATAATAATAAATAAACTCATTTTTACTCACGTTTACGGATGCAGGCGTATCGATATTTTGAGCGATATAGCTGTCGGCTGCATCCTTGGCAGCCTGCAAGTACTGCGCATCACCTGTCATACGATACATCATAAGAGGCTGAATGACAGGCCCCCGATCTTTCTGATCCGGATCTCGCACAAGATACTCTTCCTGCCCTAGCGCCCCAATGCCTGCCGAAGTACCTAGCAATTGATTGACAGCGGCAACGCTTGAAACGTCGAATGGCAAGGTAGCCATTTTCCATAACGATGGTACGCTGTATACGGGCTTCTGTGTCGGCGACCAACCGATACCATTTCGCGATACCCCGTACTGAATTAACGGCAACGCCCTCGTATTGTAAAGCTGGTCGTCCCCAGTCAAATAATAAGCCCCCAGAAGAGCCGCATTCGATGTTGTTCGAACGCTATCCTCGTTCTCGATATCAATGAAGCCCTTGGCCCGGTTCCACCACCCGCTTGGTGATGGGACATAATTAACAGAGTCATCCCCCTGCGGTTCGATCTTGAGCAGATCGATCATATTAAACATCGCGTCAGTAAGTGACTGCTCCGCGACATTTTCTCGGTATGCCGAATAGTCGTATTCAGTGCGGAGAATATCCTCGTAGGCTTCATACAGTTTGCTTTTCTGAGCGATTAACCCCATATGAAATTGATAGGTGCTTTCCGCGGTCATTTGTGAATAAGTTCCTAGTTGTGGCGCATAAAGGATCGGCTGCACGCTGCCTTCATTATTGACCAAACTCATGCCAAGCCGTTGCTGGGAAACGCCCCCCGTCGGTTCAAACTCGACCGGAAGCTCCTCAGATGGTGCAAATATGCCATACGATATCGCATTCCCAGCTCCATCATTCTTCTCAACTAGACTCATCGGAGCACTTAACTCCCTCAAGCTAGTTGATTCAACTGATCCTACCATTTTGGCATGCGACCTGAAACCACTTAACACTTCATTGATGCCAGAGACTAGCTCTGTTGTGAAAGATTGATAGCCAATCACATAATTCCCGTTCCGGCGAGGTGTAAAAGCAAAGGAAACGTCCGGTTTGTCCCCTGCCAAGGACCAATTTACTTCTAAATCGTAATCGCTTCCATGCAAAGAATCGGTTAATACGGCCGTATGGCTATCAGGGAAATGGATCCCGTCGAATGTAATCCAGCGTTTGTTCATCGTATCGTAGTAATTGGTTCGACTTCCCGCATTCCCATCCAATAAGACCCATTGTTCTTCAAGTCTTTCCGGCACCGTATTCATTGGAACCCAGTTCCCTGTCCCCGTGTCCTTGTAGAACAGATCACGAACGATGGATTTGCCGCCATCCCAAGCAGCTTCGTAGAAAGTCGCCTTATAGTTTGCGTTTTCAATGCTGCCTTTTTCCGTATAATGGAGATTCGCCAATGTGCGGCTGCGCAGCGGAGGCAAAGGTGGCGCTTGCTGCCGGATATTCCCTTCGAACTTAACTGCATCCGCACGCGTAATGATTGTTCCGGTCGTAGGTTGTGTTCGTGTCAGCCTGACAAACTCCGTATCAGCACCACTGAAATAATAGCTCCCCAAATCAACCCAACCGACGGATGGTCCTGATGAGGGCCTTAGATCCATAAACATGACATCCGTAATCCCATTGTGAACAATCTCGATTTTCACATTACTATCTGCTTTATCCGCCCAATCCAGCTTGTAGAACGATATTTTCGCCGTCCCTGCTTCCAATCGCGGATTCCATGTAATACTTCTTCCTACAGCATCTGTATAGTTGGAACTGGAATTATTATACCCTTTCACCCCTGTGCTCGTGCTCCAATAAGGAGCTGAGTATCCGTTATTCTTGTTGTCCACATCCACGGTGACGACACCATCCGTCGTGATGCTTCCATTATCAATAATAATCGTCTTATGGGGCTCTTTTTGCTGAATATTCCCTTCGAATTTAACCGCATCCGCGCGCGTAAGTATCGTGCTGGTGCTGCTGGTAGACCGGGTCAATTTAACGAATTCTTCGCCAATCCCGGAAAAATAGTACTCCCCCAAATCAACCCAACCCACAGCCGCTCCGAATGAAGGTCTCAAATCTATAAATTGAACGTCCGTCGTGCCATTATGAACGATTTCGATTTTCACATTGCTATCTGCTTTATCCGCCCAATCCAGCTTGTAAAACGATATTCGCGCCGTTCCTGCGTCCAATCGTGGATTCCACGTTATGGTTCTGCCTACCGTACTTGTATATTTCGAACTGGAGTTATCATACCCCTTCACACCTGTACTTGTGGTCCAATTCGGAGCCGAGTATCCGTTATTCATGTTATCCGCATCAGGTGTCACAACACCATCAATCGTGATGCTCCCATCATCGATGATGATCGTCTTATTCGGTAAGGACTCCGCATTAGCGGGGCTTACTCCGAATAAGTTCAATGGCACTATCATTGTCATCATTAAAACGATTAAAAGCAGCTTCCTTTTTAACATATCACTCACATCCTCTCCATATATTGACAGCGCTTTCAAACACAAACAATAATACCCCCCTTTGTTAGAAAGATCGTTACGAAGCGATTTATCGTCTCCTTCTGGTAATCGCCTTCGTCTTTTGTAGCATAGCATGTAACCTAACTGTGAAATTTCTTCGATTTCTAGAATTTCTTATAAGATTTTAAGTGAAAAAGCTTCTATTGCAGTACTTTGAGGAGGAGCAACCGCGTTTTAGATGTTACTTTTATCGCCAATTAGAAAGATGAGACTGTCCCAAATGCATACGTCCTCCCTCGAAAGGGAACTAGGATGTCCTAATTGCGAATAAATAGGCGAAATCATAATCGAAGAGGAACTACAATGCCCTATTTTGCCGAAAAACACGATAAATGGCTTCAATTCATCCAATTAGCGCATCTACGTTCCCTTCGGATTCGATTCCAGCCGACTTCAGCAAAATAAGGCATCTAGGATCCCCCCCCCCTGCGCAAAAAGGTAAAAACCTACATGGTAATAGACTGCTGGGCAGCAGTCAGTTACCATGTAGGTTTTCCAAGAAGCAAAGCCTCTCCTATCCATTATACGGGCGGCTGCACCAACAACAACTTCCCAAGCTGGATCACCGTTTGATCATACCAATCCGGATGCTCCCCAACATGCTGCTTGCTTCGCTCGTTGCCGGATGCTTCAAACACAGCCGCTTTGTCTGTCTTCTCGTTATCGATTTCGAAGCGAACCGTATGTCTTCCATTCGGAAGCTCTGGCAAGTAAACAAACTGATTTCGATTGTGATCGTTGTAGGATGTGAATCGGTCGACAAGGAAGGGCTCCCCGCCATCCACCGTCACCTTCAATCTACCGGAATCAGGTCCTCCGATATCGAACAGCCCGATGTGCGTGCCTTCGAACTGCACCGTGATCGCCTCTCCAGGATCGACTGCTCGCCATAGGCCGGGGAACAACCAATCATACTTGCGGGCTAGTTCAAAATCATCGGGCGTCACATAAGACCATCCTGCCGATAAATGGGCAAGACCATCCAGCGGCTGCATCGATGCGTACTCCCACGGATTGGACGGGACCAAGGTGGCTTGAGGCAGGTTATGTTCAACGCTTCCCGAACTAACCCCCAGTTCACGAATCCGCTCAAATGACCGAGTGATCGCATCCGTATAAATCTGGTGTCCTTCGGGAATGATCGGATGGATTGCATCATGCGTAAAAACAATAGCCCCAGGAATGGACTCTCCTGCCTTTGAGGTGAAAACGAGCTTGCCCTCCGTCACCAATTGACTAACCGCTACGCCCAGATGAATCGAAGGAATACCATAATAGTCGGCTACTTCCTCTTGCATGAGGGCTCCCTTCTGGTATTCCCCAGCCTGAAATCCTACCACGTCTCGCTCTTTCACCGTATAAACGAATAGGATATCGGTAAACAGGTTCCGCTTGCGGATTTGACGGACGATCCCTTCGATCCGCGCCTTCGACTCGGGCACTCCGCCATCGTTACCGACAAACTCAACAAACACGAGATCAGGCTGATGACGCAGCACATCCGTCTCCAAACGGGCACAGCCCAAATCCGAGCCAGTTCCGTCAATGCCTGCATTCACACTGCGGATATCCGCTTCAGGATATTGCTCACGAAGCCAGTCCGCCGTCATGACCCGATATCCTGCAGAACGCGTATTACTGCCGCCAAAATAGACGATTGTCACCGTTTCCCCATTTTCCAACTTTTGAATGACATTAGGTAACCCTCTTCGAGGGAATAATTCCTGCATCGCGACTTCACCTGACCCTACTTATCGTTTTTAGGAGCAAACAATTTTACAGCAAACACTTCATGATAAGGCGAACCGTAAGTTGCGCTGAAATGAATCCGGATTCGGGTAACACCCTTTGCATCCACCTTATGTTTATTTAACGTGTGATAATTGCCACGGATACTGATTTCACTCTCGGTTCCATCTTCTGAGGTCAAGGTCACATCATAATCTTGGATAAGCGGCTCGATCGGATCGTCGAAATGTTCCAAATCCAGCTGTGAGTTGAAAACAAAATGGATTTCGTCCAAGTTTTTAGGACTTGCAAAACTAAGTTCCAACCACTCCTGTCCTTCCGTACGTTCGGAAATCCAGCCGTTCGGCAGACCATAGGGTCTGGAATAGCCGTTGACGACATTCTCGGGTTTATACATATTCTGCGATGGCAGTAGGTCCTTGAAGCAAATGCTCTTATTGAATTTCTTTAGCTTAGACGGCTCTTCCGGCCTATAATGGAAGCTAACCGCTCCTGTCAGTTTCTCTTCATTACCGTATACGGCAAGGCTCTCCGTACCTTCCAGCACGATGTAAATTTTATCGTCTGCCGGCTTCTCCAAGCCCAAGTCCAGCGTAATCCAGTCGTCATGACCCGCAGCAATAGCTAAGCTATAGTTTTTCAACTGGCTGGTGGGAATATAGTTTTCCTTCCGATCCCCGCCAAACAACTTCACATGCAACGTTTCCGTATGCTCGGAGCTATTTTTAATTTTGACCCGTACGCTTTCCGCCACGGATGTCTCGATCGGCACAACCAAACATAACCCTTGCTCCAAGGGGATCGCTTCGGTTGGATCAAGATTCTCATAGCTGCGCTGAGACGAGGCACTTACGCTTAATCCATCAGCGAAGTAAGGATCCAATTCCTCTTTCAACCCTACAATCGTTTGCCCGTCTCGAAGCAGTAGCGACTGCAGCTCTCCCATATGCGCTTTGACGAGGTCTGCGGGGTCTACTTCATATTTCAGACATAGCGAAGCCGCCGTTCCAACCGCCTGCCCCATACAACCGCAGGTTGCCATTACCCTTGTCGATCCGAAAGCAACATGCGTAGCACTTATATTGCGACCAGCGAACATGAGGTTAGGGACATTTTGGGAGAACAAACTCCGAAAAGGAATATTGTATAAGCCAGGCACGAAATTCCAGGCTGTAGCCGGTCCCTCATCGTAGATGCCCTTCGCAGCATGTAAATCCATATACCATCCACCGACGGATACAGCATCATCGAAATGCGGCTTTTCTGTAAGATCGGTCTGAGACAACATGTGATTCCCAATAAAGCGCCTCGATTCCCGTTTTCCCGGAATTGGGCAAACATAATCCAAGATGAGATTGTCCACATCATCAAATTCGCCGCTATTTTTGATATAATCCCATATCCCGTAAACCAATTTCCGCAGTTCCAATGCGATGTCTTCATTATTTGCAATAACATCCATATGACCGCCGTATTCTAGCCACCACAAGCCGCCAAGTCCGTTGATTTTCCTTGGAAAAGCCCGATGGTTCAAACCTTTTTTGATACTTTCAAAAAAGGGCAACTTCGTAATATCATACGCAAAGCCCGGCCTCCTGTAAGGAACCGAATATTCTACGTTGCGTGCTTGGAAAAGGATCGTGTCTCCCATCGTGTAATGGTCGGCCACTTCTGGAGCCAAGTCTTCCTTGTATTCATGCTTCGCTTCTCTCCCCCATCGGAAGTTCGCACCTGCCTGAAATCCGACAACCCCGTCTCCGGAGCAATCGATGTAGGTTCGGCTTTCAAAACGGAATTTCTTTTCGGAAGCCAATTGGAGGCCCTCCACCCATTTGATTCTGCCATTCTCCATGCCCGTTTCATGCACGCACGTATTCAGAAATAGCGAAATGTTAGGCTCAGCATAAACCATATCCAACAAGACCGTATCTGAAAGCGAAAGCATAAGCTTTTTGTTATATAACGGATTATAGTGGAAAATCTTCAATTTGAGCTCTTCTATCAATCCGCCCTCACGTGCATAATAGGATGGACTTTTGCCAAGATAGGCCGATCCATTGATATGAACCCTAACCTCGCTGCTGGCATTTCCCCCAAGAACTGGCCGATCATTAATAAGCGACACTTGCAGCCCTTGACGAGCAGCAGCAATCGCAGCGCATAGCCCAGCAATACCTCCGCCTACGACGGTTACATCCGCTTTAATAAGCTCCATTTTGATAACCTCCATGATTAGATACATCTATCATGGTAAGCCTTTTGTTCGCCGTTTATTTACATGATTTCAAGAAAAAATCATATTTTATTTAGATTCATACCGAGTCATTTTGATCCGATATTGCTTAGGTGTGTCACCCGTATATTCTTTAAATAGTTTGCAGAAATATCCTTCATTGACAATGCCCACTTCCTCACACAGTTCCAATAACGAATAATCTTGCACATTTAACAGTTCGAGCGCCAGTTGGATTTTTTTACGATTGATGTAGCTGATTACACCTTCGTTCATTGTTTTCTTAAATAGGCTGCTAAAATACGATGGCGCTAAGTTTACATCCTCAGCAATAGCCTCCAAGGTTAAACGCTGTTTCAGATTTTTCTCAATAAAGCGCATGGCTCTCATGATTTCTGCCCGATGTAAAAGTTGACCGGCGTGTACATATTGGAATGTGAAGTCACTAATATAGGCAAGTTGCTCACGAAATGCCATAAATTCTATAGGAAACTCGGCTATATCCGTGGTCGACGTGTTCCCCGATTTAAATTTCATAATGATGTCTCTGTACAAGTCTCGAAGCATAGGTGCCATGATGGACCTATGGATTTTATGATCCGTAGCAAATTGGTTTAACACCACAAATTCTTTCTCCAGTTCTTCTTTGGAAACTTGTCTTTGCACCCCTACTAGAAAATCAGCCAGTTTTTGCTGGAATTCCTCTCTTTTGTCATTCCGGTAATGGAACCGATGCGCGGGTGTTTTGACTACTTTTTCTGCATGATAATAGAAATCCTCACTCACATTTTGAGCTTCCGTGTAAGCTTGTTTGATAGATTCCCAACCTCTATGCGGACCGCCAAAAGCTACGGACACTCTTTGATTCAAATACTGCTGCAAATGAGTGACGATCTGACTTCCTAATTCCTGGCAAGCAAATTCCGTATCCATTTCACTGCGATTATGTTCCCACGAAAGAAAGCCAATAAAACGATTATCGGATAGATCCGTAGCTACACCCCTGCCACTATTCATCACAGTTTCTTCAATGACATTCGTAATCGCATATTTTAAAATGTTTTGATCAACCGCTGAATATTCATTTCGGAAACTTTCATACAGATTCATTTCAACAATAAAGCAACAGTAGTTGGCTTGAAAGAACTGGGACTCCATACGATTGGCAAAATTCGATACGCGATGAGAAGGTATTTCGCCTCTAATCAGTTCGTTAAAAAATTGCTTGCGAACCCTATATTTATTTTCAAGAACGGACACGTTTAAAGATTGAAATTCCTCTTCTTTTTTCTTAACCTCATCCAAAATGCCAGCTGCCTTACCCAAAGCTCGATCCAAATCTGCTTCATTCAAGGGAACCTTAACAATGTACTCCATGACGTTGGCATGGATAGCTCGCTGTGCATATTCAAACGTCGAATAGGCAGTCAAAAGAATGAATTGGGTCTGAGGCAGCTCCAGCTTTAACTGCTCAATCATGGCAATCCCATCCATTCGCGGCATCACGATATCGGAGATGACGATGTCTGGTTTGAGCTTTAAAATCTCCTCGATCCCCTTCTGCCCATTATTCGCTTTCCCAACTAAATGGAATCGTGTTTCCTTATGGGAGAGCTCGCTAAAATATAATTCCAAGCGTTGAATGATTAGATCTTCATCGTCAACAATGAAGCAGGTGTAGTCTCTCACCGTCATACATCTCCTTTAAACGAACCTACTGGGAATACAGCGCGAACACAGGTCATCTCCTGAGGCGTGCTTATAATTTGGAGCCCGAACTGCTCCCCATAGTGAAGTCTTATTCGACCATGAATATTGTTTAACCCAATTCTTTTCCTTTTTACTTCCAGATCACTCGGGTCTGCGATTAAAATATGCGGTATGCGATCAGCTGGAATGCCTTCGCCTTGATCAATGACTTCGACCATGACGAAGCCGCCCTTCCTGTACGCATGAATCGTAATCGAGCCTTCGATTCCACCGCCGTTATAGCCATGGAAGATACTATTTTCCACAATGGGCTGCAGCAGCATACGAAAAACCGGAAAATCCATTAACCCCTCTTCGATATGCTCAATCAGATGAAAGTGCCTATTATAACGGATATTCTGGATCGCGATATAGTCCGATACATTGCGCAACTCCTGACGTAGTGAAACCTTCTCCGAAGCGTCGGCGATCCCGTATTCCAATATGGCAATGAGAGACCCTATGACCACATCTACTTTCTCAATTTGTCCAAGACGTATGACATTACTGATTGATCCAAGCGTATTATAGAGAAAATGAGGATTTATTTGAGATTGCAGCACTTGGATTTCCAGTTTCCGCTCCAGTTCATTATGAAGCTCTGCTCGCCGTATCAGTTCCACAATTTGCTGCAGCATACGGTCGAAAGCTAGAGAAAGATCACCGAATTCATCGTTTCGGTTAATGGTAACTGTCGTTGTCAAATCGCCTTGCTCTACCCTCTTCATTTTTGTTTTGAGTGCATAGAGCGGATTCCTTATATATTTGGCAATAAAGAAGGAAATGAACAAACTTAGTAGCAAGCCTGCAACGAGAAGTCCGAGATAATAGTTTTCCAATCTGGACAACGCAGCTTCCATGCGAGATTCATCATTCATCGAGATGAGGAACCAATTGAATTTCTCCGTCGGTTTCTTCAGAATGGAGACCGGTAAGCCATCTTTGGTATGGAGTTGTAGGCTTGTTCCCGTCGTATCCAGAATTTGCTCTGCCGACATGTCCCCAATTGAAAACGTATGATCTTGAATACTTAGAGGTCCTCTATTTTCCGAAAATCCAGCAATAATTTTACCCGATGTGGTAATCAAAGCTAGATTCATTCGTTCTTTTTTATTAATCTTAAACAAAGTTTCTTCAATCGCATTTAGATCCAAATCTACAGCAATGGCCATAGGAGTCGGAGTGCCGTTCAGATATCGCACCATCGTAACGGTCCAACCGGAATACTTCGATTTATAAGGATCACTGACAAATGTAGTCCGTTTGTTCTTGTCGGCCGCATCAAATAAAGGTTTTCTGTCCGATAAAGGTTCATCGAAAATTCGCGTAGTCGTACTTCCGCCTAGAATAGATAAATCACTATTGATCAAGTAAATGTTACTCACGTAATTGCTGTTGAGTTCATAGAGCTCTCTTAATTGCTTTTTAATCACTTCCGTATTGGCAATGTTTGCTTTCACCGAAGTTTCGACCGAGAACAAGATCGTCTGGAAGGAAGAAAAATTAACCGTTAGATACTGGTCAACTTTGTCCAATATTTGGTTCGTGTAATAAATGTCGTTGGTTCTAATTTCCTTCTGGACATAGCGATAGGACAATTGGCTTATCAATATGATGCAGCTTAACACGAACGCAAACACAATCATAAATAGTTTTATAGGCAAGCTGATTCTTCTTCGCATCGGTCATCTTCCTTTTAAATCTGGATTAAACTGAGATTAGCATATGACAACAAAGAGAGGGGCGATTTATCGCCACTCTCTTCGTCTATTACTTGATTAGACCTGCTTCTTTAAATTGCTTAACGGCTGTATCTTTATATTTCTGCATGTCAAACTTGGTATCCAATGTTTTGAGGAAAGTGTCCCAGTTGGTAAGCGGGTCTTTCCCAGACATAAATTTGACTAAGCTTTCATTAATGAAACGTGTGCGGTCTGCTGCCAAAGTATCGCTCGGGTCTGCCGTCAACAAATTCCCAGGCAAAGTAAGACCTACATATTGCTGATTGTTCGTGAAAGCTTCTGCCGTCTTCGGATTCTGGAAGCTGAAGTACTCGGCATCATCGCCACGACGCGGCATTCTATAATGATCAACCCATAGGTACTTTTCTTTCACTTCTTTGGATAATTCAGAGTTTTTATTTTTTATCTTGCCGTCTACGACATCCCAATGAATTCCTTTAATTCCGTATGCGAAATTCGGGTAGGCTTCTTTGTCCGTAAACATATATTCCAGCATAGACAGGATTCGAATGATTTTGTCCTTATCCGCTTTCTTGGAAATGGCCCATGAATTGCCTTGGAACGATTTTCTCTCTACGATTTGATCGCCGTATGGCCCTTTCATTGGAGGAATAACGATCCATTCCGGTACTTCTCCGCCGATTTCTTTCATTTTCTGTTGATAATCCGGTTCTAGTCTGCGGGCATCTCTGATCATAAAGCCAACTTTACCTTTAAATAACTTTTGGTCCAACAAATCAGGCGTATTCATCGTCACCCAATCTGGATCCACAACTTTCGCTGTCATCATTTTATTGATGTAACCGAGCGCTTCCTTCATTTTCGGATCAATAAATAAGTACACCGGTTTGTTATCTTTCACATCAATGGCGGAGGGAGGATTGACGCCAAACATCCACATCAAGCTATCGAAGCCGTAAGTTTGCAGATTGCCTTCTTTATTCATACCGCCAATGAATCCGTACGTATCATTCTTGCCGTTTCCATCAGGGTCTTTCTCCGTAAAGGCTTTCATCACTTCGAACAACTCGTCAGGGGTTGTCGGCACTTTCATGCCTAGCTTTTTTAACCAATCGTTCCGGATAAAGTAGCTTCGACTGATACCGTTTACATTATCATAACCTGGAACTCCAATCGTTTTGCCCAGATAGGACGTCGCCTCCCAGGAGTCTTTAGCAAAACGCTTCTTCAATTCGGGAAATTGATCCAAGTATGGCGTCAGATCCGCAAGCACACCTTGGTCATAATATTGTGCGAGATCGGATCGACTCTTCAAGAAGAGCAAATCGGGAATATCTCCTCCTGCAATCAACGTATTCAGTTTGGTTGTTGCCTGCCCAGCTTGAGGAATCGTCATATCCAAATCGATGTTCATCGCCTTTTCCAACATTTGGCGTTGAATATCTTCTTCACGTGGAGGTATCGGAGCAGCAGCATTGAAAGTCCCTTGGTTAAACATCGAGATTTTCATTTTGGTCGCAAACTTGTTAGCCTCGGTTTGAGGGCTGCTCGAAGCTGCAGGCTTAACTTCTTCTTGGTTCCCACATGCTGACAATAGCGTTCCCAGCCCTACGACAGCAGCCAGAACAGTAAATGTAATCTTTTTACGTTCCATATTGACCTCTCCTTTTGCTTGTATATATATTATCACGGTGTCCCCGTAACAACCTAGGTAGGAATTTCCTTTTAACCTTTAATCGATCCCATAAGCACACCTTTGGTAAAATGCTTTTGCATAAATGGATACACGATTAAGATCGGAACCGTCGTCACGACGACAGCAGCCATTTGCACAGCGAATTTGCTAACCGTTCCGGAATTGGCCATCGATTCAGCGCTTTCTGATGCAATGTTAAGCAGAATGTTGCGCAAGACAACTTGAAGCGGCATTAAGTTCGCATCATTCAAGTAAACAATGGCATCGAAATAACTGTTCCAATGCCCCACGGCGTAAAATAAGGAAATCGTAGCAAGCACGGGCATAGAGAGTGGTAAAATGATCCTCCAAAGCGCTTGAAGTTCACTTGCGCCGTCGACCCTCGCCGACTCCTCGATCTCAGCAGGCAATTGCTCGAAAAATCCTTTAATGATCACTAGATTAAATGCACTAATGAGAGTTGGAATAATAAGTACCCACGGACTGTTTAGCAAGCCGAGAGAGCGAATTAACAAATAAGTTGGAATTAATCCTCCACTGAACATCATCGTAAACACAATGAATATTAAAAACGTGCTGCGCCCTGGCAAATATTTTTTGGATAACGGATAAGCAGCTAGTACCGTAAAAAGCACATTAAGTGCCGTGCCCACGATCGTTCGAAACAACGTAATTTTATACGCCTGCCCTATACCATGAGAAATGAACACTTCTTTATAGGCTAGGAACGTATAGGTTTCTGGAATAATCACAATTCCTTTTCTTACGACTTCCGATTCCGGCGTCACTGAAACAGCAACCACATACAAAAAGGGAAGTAAGCAAAGTAGGGCTAGTATAATAAGAATAGAATAGACGACTACTTGCCATATTTTTTCCCCGACTGTCAAATTAATCATGTATAAAACCACCTCACCAAATTTGCCCATCGAATTTTTTGGCAATCTTGTTCGCAGCCAAAACTAAAGCAAATCCGATGATAGCTTTAAACAATCCCACAGCCGTAGCCAAACCAATCTTCAGACGCTCCAACCCTTCACGGTATACCCATGTGTCGATAATGTCGATTTTCTCTTGGTTAAAACTATTCGCAAACATGAATATCTGGTCAAAACCAGCGTCCAGAATATGACTTAATTTCAGGATCAGCATCAGAATAATGACGCCTCGAATGCCGGGTAATGTGACATGCCATAGCTGTCTCGACTTGGAAGCCCCATCAATTCGAGCTGCTTCATATAAACTTGGATCAATGCCCGCTAATGCGGCAAGGTATAATATCGCTCCCCAGCCAATATCCTTCCATATTTCAGATAGGATGATCAGCAGTCTACCCCAGGCAGGTTCCGTTAGAAAGGAAATAGGCTGAATCCCATTTTCCTTAAAAATCATGTTAAAAAGTCCATCCCCTGGTGCTAATAACGCCACCATCAGTCCATAAACAATGACCCATGACAGAAAATGGGGCAAATACGTGATCGTTTGCACGATTTTCTTAAACCATTGGGTATACACTTCATTGAGAAGCAAAGCAAGTACGATAGGAGCAGAGAAACCGAACAATAGCTTATACAGCGATATGATAATCGTATTTCTCATAATGTCCCAGAAATAAACGCCATTGATAAAATCTTTGAAATTTTTCAATCCCACCCACGGGCTATCCCATAGTCCCAAGGCGAGGTTATAGTTTTTAAAAGCAATAATGATTCCTGCCATAGGAATATATTTGAATACGGCAAAGTACACTAATGCCGGAAATAAGAGCGCATACATCACTTTATATCTGCTTATCGTTCTTATCCATGAATCCCGCTTTTTCGGGGTGGGAAGGGCGTCCGTTGCCAGTTTTGCTTGCATATCATCACCTCGTCTTTATTTATATTTGTATAATAGCATCCGCCTGTGTGATAAATTTCTGTGATTTCTAGAATTTCTTACAAGATATTAAGTAGAGTAACTTTCGGGGATTAACTGGATATCCTACATCTATTTCCGGGAAAAACTAGTCTTTGGGGAGTTTAACTGGATTTTCTACATTTAATTTTGCTCGAAATGTCCCGTTTGGTGAAATCAGCCTGAAATAACGGGAGGAAATCCAGTTAGTTTGCAAAATGCTGTGAATTCGCATGAATTAGCTGCAGAAAATCCAGTTATTCGCTTTGCCAGGGTGCCTTTTGGCAATCGCCGATGCATGTGCCTACATGTTGAAAAAACGGACAGCGTGAGCGCGACCGTTTTCAGGTGCTTTCACTTTGTCCGTTAGTTATTCTCGTATTCACTGACTCTGACACGCCCTCAACCCAACCAATCTCACTGCTAACTCATCCAACCGCTCCCTAATCAGGATCTTCTCGGCATACGTAGCCGGAATCCCCTCATAGCCATAATATATACCAGCCAACCCACCGGCAATGGCACCTATTGTGTCCGAGTCTCCTCCTAAATTAGCCGCCCTCTGAACAACTTCGCTAAAGTTGGAAGCTCCAAGCAAAATATGGAGCACCCATCGTAGCGTATGTACAACGAAGCCGTTAGCTTCGCAATTGGGTTCGGATGTTAGAATACTTTCATACTCCGTTCCGATCAGCTCCTGCTGGATCACGGTTTTCATCTCTTCTCCGTGCAACAGACGAAAAGCCATGCGATTATAGAGGATGCAAGCTTCATTGCACCTTTCGTCATAGTGAGTCATTTTCGATTGCATATGGGAAATTTTCTCGATATCTTTCCAGTCCGTGTACGCCAAAGCAACTGGCAGACAGCGCATGAGCGAACCATTTCCTGCACTTTGGCCCATATCGATATGAGTGACGTAAGCAGCCTCGAACCAACTCTCCTCCACATTTTCAAACGTATGCCTGATAATATTACCGATATCTTTCGGCCTCGTCTGATACCATTTCATAAACTCAACACCAATGGCATCTAGGGGATCCTTGGGATTCGCCAAAATCCCCTCCGCCACACACAACGTCATCATCGTGTCGTCCGTCACCTCACCAGGCTCTAAACGCCAAGCGCCCCCGCCAATAATCTCCGTCAAATACCCATATCTCGCTTGGATTTCCCGGACACTCATGAACTCGGTTGTGCCGCCTAACGCATCACCGATCGCGACGCCGTAGAGCCCGCCTTTGATTTTATTCAATACGTCTTGTTTGTTCATATCCATTACTCCTTCCCAGCACCATGACCTATTTGCTTCAATATACATTCACTCAAGCTTTGATATTTCTGATATGATCGCAAAATTTTCCAGACTCTTTCCGCTCGCTCCTCGAGAGTTCCTTGTAATAGGATATAAGGGATTTGTCTCATTTTGAGATCAGCGATGATCTGCTTCTGGAACACAAACCGCTGAACCTCCCCCGAACGATCCCAAGTATCTGCATATGGAATATCCGTATCGCACACAAACACAAGATCATACCGCGACGCTGCATCCGTTGCCAGTTCAGTCAAACGTTGCGTAGCCTTACCGTGATAATAATGAGAAAACATATACGTTGTAATCGCATTGGTATCCACGAAGAGCACATCTCGCGCCTCCTTCATCAGAAGCTCCTCTCTTTCCAAATGCCCCTCTGCGATCTCCTCCAGCTGCGCTAACGATAATCTGCGATCTACCTGGTGCTTCTCCCAATATTCCCGTCCGTACTCCACCATCCAAGCTGTATTCATCTGTTTCGCCATGTGAGCGGTAAGTGTGGATTTCCCTGTCGATGGTGCGCCAAGAAATACGACTTTAGCAATTAGATCTTTATAAACAACCGGACTCAGAAACTTTCTATTGTCAAAAGGGTTCCCCCTCACTTGCGTGCCCGAAACCGGAAACGTGTTCCGATCTGGATCCACTTGGCGATTCTCCGCCCCCAAAGCCGCGCTCATATGTTCACCATAAAACTCACTGGAGTAAAAATGTGTGATCTTCCGCCCCGCAAGCTTCTGCAAAATATAAGCCTCATGCATCCTTTTAATCTCAGGCGTATCGCCTATTTCATTAGAACCGTCCCAAGCTTCGATCACATGTACCTGCGGATAGAGGGTACGAATCCAATTGGATCGCACACGCAAAGGGATATCCGTCGTTTCGGGACAATCGTAGATGACAACGATCACTTCATCCATCTCCCGGATCGCAGTCTCGATCATAAATTGATGTCCTGCGTGCAGTGGTGCAAACTTCCCAAGTGTTAAGCCTGTTCGGTGTTGTGACATGTGAGTTCCCTCCGATCTACCAAGTGCAACGCCCGTTTCCATCCAACATAGCCAGCAATAGCGATAAACAAGAAAATAAGGTATAGGAAGGCAACAGCATACAAATCTTTGTAAGCATACATCGCTACCGACATCACGTCGACGACAATCCAGATGAGCCAATTCTCTAGCACTTTTGACGAAAGTAGATACTGAGCTATGAGACTTAACGTAGCAATGAAAGCATCCGCATAGGGAATCGAGGCATCCGTATATGTGTGCAGGACGTAGCCCCAGAGCAGGGTCATCACTACCAAAAGTACACTTAAGATGAACGTGAGTTGTGATGTAATTTTTCTAGTCGGACGCACCTTGGAACCTTCTCTTTTCGTCAGCCACATGATCCAACCATACACGCTTAAGATGAAAAAGAACACCTGCAGCATCGTATCCGCATATAGTTTCGCTTCCCAGAACATCACGAAGAAGCAACCCACATTGACCAGTCCAACTGGCCAAGACCATATATGCTCCTTCGCTGTTAACCATACGCACAACAATCCTGTCGTCGTCGCGACGATTTCGATTGCTGTTGATGAGGTGTAGATCGCAATGGCGACCATACAGACGAATAGTGCCAAGAATGACCATGCTTTTCTCATACGTAACGCCTCCTTAATTTTTAATTACAGTCGATCAATACTATCATTATGACATTATCAAAAGGTAAAAGAGAACCGCCTAGCTGTAAATCGACAGCTGCGGCGTCAGATCCGTAAAGCGATAGAGCTGTGCGGCTCTCTGCGAGTAGCGATTGGAAAGCTTCAGCTCTCCGTTACGATCCACCGCTTCTTCAATAATGCCTTTGCGGCTTTGCGTAGACGTAATTTTACGAATAAAGTTGCTTTCCTCAAAATGCGGCACAACCGTTTGAATCACTTGATACAGCTCACCAATCGTGAATTCTTCGGGAAGAAATTCCTTAGCAATGGTTGTCGTTAGCATCTTTTTCTGAATCTGATGCAAGGCATCCGTCAATATCTGCCTATGATCAAAAGCTAACTCTAACTTTAGTGCTTCCTCCATCGTAAATAGTTGCACATCCGAGGCGTCTGTGTCGGCACGTCTTTCTGCCAACAATTTCTCATGAACTAAAGCACAGAAAGCGTGAGAGATAATCCATCCTCTCGGGTCACGTCCTGGTTCGCTATAGACGTTTAAATACTCCATATGAACATCCGCGATGCCGGTCTCTTCCTGCAATTCTCGTTTCGCGCAATCATACATACTCTCCGACTCTTGGCAAAACCCGCCAGGTAAAGCCCATTGTCCCTCGAATGGCCATTGTTTTCTTTGAATGAGTAGAACCTTTAGTTCCCTAATAGGCAGCGCCTTTTTAGTTGTATTCTTTTCTGTTGAGGTAATTGTGAAAATGACAATATCACTCGGTGCACCGTCCGGTGTCCGATACTTCTGGGAAGAGTAGTTCGACTCTTTCTCGTTCGTGTCCATTGTGGCACCTGCTTTCACGACTTTAATGTCGATTTGATATTATCATTATGACATATTAAATGGAGATGTCAAGTGGGGTTTATCCCAATTGAGCGTGTCCCTCTGTAAAAAGACTCATAATCCCGCTATATTTCGCCAAAATCACTTTCTTTCGCAGGGCACATCACGTAAAATATAAATAAGCATATCCATCACAACTGTTGGATATAAATTCGATCTTAACGAGGTAGGCCATGAAACCAACCGTTCTTCACTTCATTGCTCCACCGATTCCTTATTTCTTAGATTGCGGAAGCGCTTACTATGAAATTGGGGAGAGTCATATAAGTAGGACAAACATCGGTGCCTTCGACCTCATCGTCGTTAAGAAAGGGACTATATTCATCGGGGAAGGTACGAATGAATGGACACTTCAGCCTAATGATGCCATCATTCTAAGACCCGATCTCTCGCATTTCGGAACGGCTCCTTGTGAGCAAGAAGCTGAAATCCTTTGGATCCATTTCCATACGTATGGCGCTTGGGATGAGTACATGGATATGGATGCGTGTTTAGAGAATCAGAATGCTCTCATTGAGGACCACAAACAGAAGGCTTTCCTAAATCATGCAGAAGTGAATTCCATATTTATCCCCAAATATATGAAACTGAATCACAAAGCCTTAGAAATTCTAGAATACTTCTTCGATTTGGAACAGGAATCGCGCTCCCAACGCAATTGGAGGAAACAGAATACCTTTCAATTGTTTATGCAGCATATTAACCGTGAATTAATTTCAACAACCGACATGACTGCGTTTCATTTAGCTGAGAAAGTGGAGCTGTTTATTCGCCAAAATTATACGAAAAAAATATCCAATGCCCTCTTGCAAGAGCATCTTAATTATCATCCTAACTACATTGCCAAATGCATGTTGAAGGTGTTCGGGATGACACCCAACGATTATCTGCTTCAATTTCGTATCGAACAATCCAAGAAGTTGCTGATTCAGACGAATTGGACCATGGCGAGAGTTGCAGAAGAGAGTGGCTTTCAACACGCCTCCTACTTCTCACACTGCTTCTCAACCAAAGAAGGAATCTCTCCTTTAAATTTCCGCAAAAACTATACAGGTCATTCATGACCATCATGCCCCGCATGAAACGCGAACACGGGATCTCGCCGTAAGACGTTGTTGGTCATCGAGTTCATTTGTAGGTTTGGCGTGGTCTTGTCATTCACACATTTGATTAACTGGAAAATATACAGCTATTTTCGAGGAATTTCCTCGAAAATTCAATTTAACTGTAAATTATGTAGTTAAAACTGCCTTTTTTGTTCAGATCGCGTAAAACGCGCAAAATTAACTGTATGTTTTCCATCTACTCGGTGTTTGATCTCAAAATTCCAATATTTAACTGTACATTTTCCATCTATTCATCTGGCAGTCTGAAGGGTAACTTCGATTACTTAAATAAATAGCCAGCAACCTAGATATCTCAAGGTTACTGGCTACTTGTTTTACTTGCGCAGACGTATCACATTCCAAGATAACTTTGGCAACGTTCCGATCAGCATATCGTCATCAATGGCAGCATCCCCATCGCTATGCGGAGTCACTCGATTAGGATGATTCATCGTGTTCACGGCTTTCTCATCTTTATTTTCCAATACAATATGTTCCAACACTCGGTATCCCTCAAAGCTGCGCAAGTCGCAAGAAACAACTAATGAGGAATCTAGACTTTTATTGATTGCAAATATCGTAAGTTCGTCTTTTTCTTCCTGATGAACAGCAACCGCATCCAGATAAGGGACATCCGTATAGTCCTTCGTATCATATTTAGGAGCATCTATGAACGAATGCAGCACGGTTCCTCTCCCATAAACAGAAGCGTGCATATACGGATAAAAAATCGTTTGGCGCCAAGCAGGTCCTCCCGTTTGCGTCATAATAGGGGCTATGACATTCACTAACTGCGCTAAGCAGGCAATTTTCACGCGATCCGCATGTTTTAATAGTGTGATCAGCATTGTGCCTACCATTAATGCGTCCTCCAACGTATATACATCTTCAAGCTGTGGAGGCGCAAATTGCCACGGTTCCATCTTCTTGTCTGACTCCAAGGTATGAAACCATACATTCCATTCATCGAAAGAAAGCATCATCGTTTTTATACTTCTTTTTTTGGCTTTTATATAATCACACACCGCAATGATCTCTTGTATAAAGGCTGTCATATCCAGCGATTTGGCCAAGTAATTAGCGGTGTCATTATCTGCGTTTCCATAGTACGTATGTAAGGATAGATAGTCAACATTATCATACGTATGGTCCAGCACGGTGGCTTCCCACTCCACATAAGTTGGCATACTTCGGAAAGAACTTCCGCATACCACCAACTCGATCGTCGGATCAACGAATTTCATCGCTTTCGCTGTTTCATTCGCCAATCGACCATAATCATCTGCCGTTTTGGCACCAATTTGCCAGGGCCCATCCATCTCATTGCCTAAACACCACGTCTTAATCCCGTAAGCCTCTGGATAACCGTGGGCAATTCTTAAATTGCTCCAATATGATCCCGCAGGATGATTGCAATATTCCACTAAGTTTCTGGCATCATCAATCCCTCTAGTTCCTAAGTTAACTGCCATCATCGCTTGTGCTTTGACTTGTTTGGTCCATGCTAGAAATTCATTGGTGCCAAATAAATTCGGTTCTAGTACACGCCATGCCAACTCCAGCTTGGCAGGTCTACCACTAATCGGTCCGACACCATCCTCCCAGTTGTATCCTGAGACGAAGTTGCCTCCTGGATAACGAACGATAGGGACACCAATTTCATCGATCATCGCACGAACATCCTGCCTAAAGCCATGTTCATCTGCTGCCGGATGCCCTGGCTCATAAATGCCGCCATAAACAGCACGCCCCAGATGCTCAATGAAAGATCCGTAAATGCGCTCATCGACTTCAGCAATTCGAAAATCTTTATCCAATTTCATGCTCGCTTTTAACACGGTCGTCATATCTCTCTTCCTCCTGATGATCGGTTATCGGAAAGCTGCCCTTCAGATCTAAGAAGATCCGAGAGGCAGCTTCTACGAAATGGAATGAATTATGTTCCGAATACTCTCCACGATTCAATTCCTGTTGATGTGGTTGCTTTGGCTGTTATGTTGACACGGATTTTGGTTGTAGAAACAGGCGTAAATGTCGTCGTGTTGTATTGATTAGCGACAACCCCTAGTCCTGATGGACTTGCTACGTTGACCCATGCTGTCCCATTCCAATATTGGATGGTATAGGAAGCTGGCAGATCGATGCCTTGATCATCATCAAACCAATAGATCGCAGTACTAGATAATGTTTTAGCTGATGCAAAATCGTATTGCACCCATTGTGTCGTTCCTGGATTATTCCAGTTACCGTATACAAGATGTCCTCTATCATTTGAACTTGTTGGCGCATAACCATCGTTCAGCCCTGCAAGGCTTTCCCAAGTTGACACGAATGAGGTCGTCGCTGTTCCTTGCGGTGCAACGTCTTGAGGCCCTGAAGGTGTGCCTACTTGCAGTTTCACATCGTACGTAGCATTCGTGCCAATGCTAAGATTAACAATCGTTTTCGCACTTGTCGTCGCTGTCACAGTACCCGTTTGTACATTGTTGACAAGCACATTATACGTACCAGCCGCAAGACCAGTGAAGGTAACTTTCGTAACGTGCGCTGCTGTTGTCGTTGAATTCTTCAAAGTAAAGTTGACATCATTCTTAGCCGTTGCCACGATTGCTGATGTATATTGGTCGCGCTCAAGCTCCATGGACAATTTCTCTGTAATGAGATTCAATCGTTTGAACAAGCCATCCTTCGGCGTGATCGTATATTTCCCACTGCTCAAGGTAACGTCCGCCCCATAGCCATATAAGCCAAAGATGGGATCAACTGCAATATCCGCACTTAGAATTTTCAAAGCGCCGAACAGCCCCAGATCAGCCTCTCCACTCATCCCGCGCCAGCCATTAAATAGCGGACCGCCGTCAAGTCCAAGAGCGCCGTTATTTCCTTTACTTGCTTGATACGTCCAAGAAACAGCCCCGATGTTCGCTGCATCACTACTAATTTGACCGGAATTAATCGCACTTATATTCGCTATTTTGGCCGCATAGGATAACCGCTGTTCCCTTTCAGGCGTTGTGGAGTTCGTACGTATCCAGTCATCCATCGCATACCCTGCAAGAGACGTACTGTATTGGAAATTCCACCAGTTGTCCCCCGTAATGGTTACAGGATCCGTGTAGTAGTACCACACTGGCATATGACCACGTGCTGCTCTCGTTTTGGCATTGATTTTACCTTTGATGGTAGTGTTGTTATTCATTTTGGCCAGCATGTAGACCGATTCTTCCCCTGTATTGTCATAGCTGTATTCTGATCCGTACGGATAGGAATTTGCTGAAAAATTGCTGTATTTCGTTGCCATTTTGCTAATGATATCGTTCGCTTGTGTGGTATAGCCCTCATCTTGAAGTGCTTTAATAATGTCCGGTGTCGTCAATTCACCCATTAAGCCCGTTGACCAGTTGTAGGCAACAGGTCCGTCATACAAAGCTTTGAACACATTATATGCGCGAAGCAAATACGTATTTTTGGGATTCTTGTAGGTCACAAGATTCGGGTAAAGCTTTGCAATTTTATACATACTGAAGTACGTATTGTAGATGTGCGGATACGCATAGCCCCGATAGGTTGGCGTTGTGTTCGGCTGTGCCATTAGAAAGTCTGGAACAAGATAATCGGTATGATGACCATTCATCAAATTCGTCCATACGGCCGTTTCCAAATAGTTATCAACCGCTGTTACTTCGGAAGCGATAGGGGTAATCGCATTTTTCTCGGCAAGGAATTGACCATGTGTAAGCCCCCAGTCATCTCCCCAGCCCCAGTATCCTGCGAAATTGTTTCGCTTGGCCTTGGTCTGCATCATCCAGTCGTCGAACACTTTATCACGAATATCCCCTGGTACATTCCATTGTTGATTGTTCACCATGAACGTCGAATGCCGCTGTAATGCCGCATCAATAGGCTCAATGGCATAGAATTGAAGAACTGTTTTCTCGCCTGAGCCGTACGTAACCGTAATATTGTTCTGTCCCAAATGAGTCATGGTCATCTGATATAATTTGTGATCCGTTCCTGTCGTACCTAAAGAAGTAATTGTCGTCTCTGACGGGTATTGTGCCGTAACGGCAGTAATCGCTTTGGACGTGTGCAAATCAAACTTAGCCGTCTGATTCGTTGGCACAATCATGCCAGGAACCACATTGAAATCGACCATACCTTCGCTATATAGCCTGTCTTGAACAGCATACTCATCGGCAGCTTTAAAAAATTTGAAGGCGTACGTTTTACTTGCCCCTGGTGCTAACGTCAGACTCGTGTTGGGCAAATAGCCGCGACCATTGCTTTTAATCACATTAGAGTGGATATAGTACACATTCAGCCCCTTCGCATAGCCGCCTTGATCAGCAGCCCACATGCTGCCTGGATGCTCCTCAACACGCCAATTGTCTTGATACTCAAGTCCCGCTCCCGTCGTCGTATCAGGTACCATGAGGAGGGAAGGACCAATACCGCTAGGGCGCTGCGCTACAATATATGAACTATTGTTACCGATAAAGGCATGTGTAATGACGCGTGTTTCATAGATCTCATCATTATTGCCGGCAGTGAAAAATTCGTTGAAGGGAAGCGGGAGGCCGAAATCACCGATTTCCAAAGTTTGCGTGCTCGTATTCGTAACGGTAATTTGCCATTTCAAATAGTCACTCACGAGGGAATACGATTCATCCACTTTGAAGTTTTTTATACCTGCACTGTTGGTTGAATTTTGATACGTAATATTGACGGTATTGCCCGTTTGGGAAGTCGTTCTGCCATCCGCCGATTTACTCGAAAGCGCCTGCGTCCAGGCTCCTGTTCCAAGCTTATAAGTAAACATAAGCTCTCCAACCCATTGATGATCCGCTGTATTCTGATTTGGTGCATTCGTTGCATTCATGACATAGTTGGTTGGATACGTATCCCCACCAATTTGTAGAGAAGTAATTTCGCCATTCGTACCCGTCTGAACCGTAAAATTACTATTCGTAATGGTATTGGCTGAAGCGAGTTGCGGTACCAACAGAATGGCTGCTGCAGTAAATGTTGAAGCTGCAAACAGTTGCATACGTTGTGACTTTGACATCATACTCCAATACTTACTAAGTATTTGCTTCATTAAATAGCCTCTCTTCTCATCTTAGATTTCTTCGACATCTAGCGGGGATTCATCTTACCATTAGGCTTCGATCCTGGCTGTATCGTGCTGTCATCCTTTGGGGCACACCCCCTATCATTTGTTAAATTTTGTAACGCTTACATTTCCTATCATATCTAAAATTTGTGCGATTTACTTTAAGTTTCACAACCTATTTTTACACTATATGAACTAATGTCCCCGTAGATTTATTTAAAAATATCAACCTAAAAAACCCCCTAAAGGGTTATCCTTCAAGGGGCTCTTCGGATTAACTTTTCAAACCAGTCAGCGTGATTCCTTCTACAAAATACCTTTGACCAATTAGGTAGAAAATAACGCCTGGAGCAAAGGACAAGCACGTGGCTGCCATCGTCAACGACCAATCTTGCTTTAATTGACCTTTAAAATTGGTAAGTCCCAACGCTATGGTGAATTTATCGCTCGAATTAATGTAAATCATCTGTTGGAGCAAATCATTCCATAATCCGATGAAAATAAACAAGGCGACGACGATCATAGCGGGCTTGATCGCCGGCATAATAATGCTGAACAAAATCCGGAAGTACCCGGCGCCGTCTATCGTTGCCGCTTGGTCGAGTTCTCTCGGTATGGAGAGAATGAACTGCCTGATCAAAAAGATATTAAAAGCGCCGCCGCCGCAAAAATAGGGCAAAATCAATGGCAGATAGCTGTCATGGAGCCCCAACCCCCGTGTCCATCCAATGTACAGGGGAATCAGCGTAACCATGGCAGGCAAGAGCATTGAGCCGACGCAAAGGATCCAGATCAATTGTTTGCCTCTAAAGCGCAACCTCGCAAATGCATATCCGCACAAGGTGGCCGTGAACGTTCCCCCCAAACAGGAAGGAACAATAATGATCATCGTATTCCACAAATATTTCCAAAATTTAAATATATTCAATGTTTTTTCATAATTGGAAAACAACCAATTCTTCGGTATGAGAGACGGCGGATATTTGTAGATCTCGGGATTCGTCATCAGTGACGTTCGGAATATCCACCAGATCGGGAATAGCACGATGAGGGCAAATACGATGACGACTATAAGCGTAAGTACGTTTATCGTTCGTTCACTGCGCTTCTTGCTCTTAAATCTGGCGTATGCGACTTCGCTCATTTATCGTCGTCTCCTTCGGAAAAGATCCACCGTTTCGACGTCTTAAACAAAACGGCAGTAAAAGCGGCAAGAATGGCGAAAATAATAAAGGTCGTCGCGCACGCATAGCCCAGCTTGTAATTGACGAATGCCTGATCATACATGAGATAAGTCATGAATCGGGAAGAGTTGCCAGGACCGCCATTCGTCAGAGCAAGGGCCGGCGTAACGACTTGTAGATTAGCAATCAGGCTCAGCAACAGGTTGTAAAAGATGATCGGCGTCATACAAGGCAAGGTGACATGAAGGAAGCGTTGCCATCCGTTTGCACCATCCATTTCAGCCGCTTCATGATAGACGTTCGGAACGCTCTGAAGACCTGCCAAAAAAATAACGATTAAATTCCCCGACAGCCAGACCGCAATCAATGAAAGAGATGGGATTACGTAATTGGAATCGGCGATAAAGAGAACTTTGTTCAATCCGATTTCGGAAAGGAGGTAGTTGAAGAAACCAAAATTCGCCTCGTAAAGCCAGGACCATCCTACGTATATAGCCGCAGCAGGCAAAACGAAAGGGACATAGAATACAGCTCTGAAGAAACCTCTTGCCGGAATTTTACGGTTCAACAACATCGCGATGAAAAGTGAATAAATCATGCTTCCGGCTACGGATAAAAATGCGAAGTAAAGCGTTGCGATAATTGAATCTTTTATATAAGGATCGGTAGTAAATAGCGTAATATAATTGCTGAAACCGACGAATTCAGGGTTTTTTAGCCCTGTCCAATTCGTCATACTAATGCCCAACACGCCAAGAAGAGGCAAATAGGTCAGGAAGATTAGTCCGAGTATTGCCGGAATCAAGCATATGTAAGCAACTCTTGCCTCGCTGGAATGAAAGCGGGAACGGCGTTGCTGAGGTTTATTAACAGTTTCCATATCTTGCCCCCCACCTCGTATGTGAAGGATGACCGCCGCTTGCTTGTTTTTGGCGGTTGTTCATGGCGATCATCCTTCCTATACGTTATTTTTTACCTTTATTGGCTGCTTTTAAAGCTTCGAGATTTTTGGAAATAGCGTCCTTGGCGGAAGTTTTTCCTGTCCAAACATCTCCCAAAGTCGATCCCAACAAGGTGTTAAAGTCCGTCGTATGATTCGTGTAGAACCAAGAAGCGGGTCTCGCGGCTGAGGATTGCGCATAATCGACTACAGCGGACTTGTATTCGTTGTACGGAGGGAAGTTCTTATTGTCGACCCATTTATGGGTAAGCGTTTCATCCGTATACCACTTTTTCAGTGTTGGCATCCAAATACCCGATGAGATGAGTCCCCAGTTGTTTTCTTCTGCCGTGTACCATTTGAGCCATTCCATAGCTTCTTTCGGATGCTTGGTCTGAGAGAATACGACATTGGCACCACCCGTGTTGAGGGTAACCTTTTCCTTTAAGTAAGGTAACACGGCTACGCCATATTTCAGTCCTGCATCCTTAGCTGCATTCAAGCTAGTTCCTATGTTCCACTGGCCGTTCGTGGCCATGGCAACCGTTCCTGCGATAATGGTACGCTGAATGCCATCATCGGTCTGTCCAACAGACAACGGGGCAACATGGTCTTTCAAGTACAGATCCGCGACTTTCTGAATCGCTTCGATACTGGCGTCTTCCCCGATTCGCACTGATGTACCGTCAGCCGAATAGAAACCGCCGCCATTGCTGAGCACCCAGGCTTCCAACTGCCATGCCAGATTTTCAACGGATGCACCATACTGAACGATGCTCTGCGGATTAAATCCTGCCTCGTCAGCATGTTTGCCATTCTTATCGACCGTCAGCTTTTTGGCCGTTGCTACGAATTCATCCCATGTCCATGCTTTATCGAGTGCGGATGGCGGATAAGGTACTTTCGCTTTGTCGAACATGTCTTTGTTGTAATAAAGGAGCAAGATTTCATTCGCAGCGGCATAGGCTACGGTTTTGCCTTGATATTTGTAAGCTAGGCTATCCAGCGGCTTGCTGTCACTTCCCGAGTACATGGCACTTACATCATTCAACATACCATCGGAGGACCACTGGATAACGCCATCCTCCTTCAATATTCCCGTAT
The DNA here is from genome assembly GCF_013141695.1 of Paenibacillus plantarum. Taxonomy (GTDB): domain Bacteria; phylum Bacillota; class Bacilli; order Paenibacillales; family NBRC-103111; genus Paenibacillus_E; species Paenibacillus_E plantarum. The sequence continues at coordinate 422,778 of NZ_WHNY01000060.1, read as the reverse complement.
CTGGTAATTGACCTGCCGTTGCCTGCGTATTCAGTTTGGTCATGTAGTTTTCCCAAGGAATCGCTTGCACTTTGACTTCGATTCTGTTTTGAGAAGCATTAAACTTATCCGCCGCTGCCTGGGTTGTGCTTCCTTCAGCCTCACTTCCCCACATCGAATAGGTAATTTTAACCTTCTCCGTGGAAGGAGCTGCCGTCTTCTCTGGTGCTTTTGTAGCTGCTTCTCCGATTGGCGATGCGCTTGGTTTATCGTTATTCGTGGAGCATCCAGCCATCATGCTTAAGATCAAGACCATTGATACGCTAACCATGAATCCTTTTTTCATTGTTTTCATATTAACCCCTCCATCATATATAATTCGCCGTCACTCCTTGATTCCTCCCGCGTTGGCAGGGAATATTTCATCTGACTATTAAGACTGTTATATTGTCGATTGCACCCTTCCCTCCTTGACCAGAGTTAACAAGCGTGATCTATCCTTGCACCTCATGAGGGTAAAACCGTATTTTCTCTAATCCACACTCTCATTTCGCCGCTCCCCCGGTTCGCCCAAGCAAAGTAAGGGATAAATCGGGCCGTAGTCGCTTCTAAGTGATCCTCGTCCTTCACGCGGTACAGTTGATCCTTCCAGCCCTCGTTTTGAATCCGATAAGCGGTTAAGTCGATGGTAAGCAGTCCGCCTAACAAGCTGCTATCGAAGCTAACTTGATCTTCGAAGCCCGGATGGATGATCAGCTTATGCAGCCCTTTGCCATTGTCGGCTTCCTCCAGGCAGTACACCATCGGTCCTCGCTGGATGGCGACCATACCTACGGTCTCTCGAATTTCCGGATTGCCTTTCATCGGACTAACGTTCATTGGTAGATCCAAATGGACGATATCACCGGCGTTCCATTTCCGTTCGAGATGCAAATAACCGTTCAACAGGCGCGTAGCGGATTCCGCTACTGGTTGCCCGTTAACACGGACATCCCAAGACGCACACCAGCTTGGTATCCGAAGAGCCAAGGAGAAGACTTTGGGCCCATCCATCTTCAGCTCGAAACTGATGTTACCGTTCCAAGGCAACTCGGAATGCTGGATAAGCTGAACGGCGCTCCCATCTACCTCCACCGTGACTTGACTTCCAATATATAAGTGAGCATAAAGGGCATGCCCATGGAACGAGTAGATATAGCTGCCGAGAGAGGCGAGCAACCTAGCGATATTAGGCGGGCAACACGCGCAACCGAACCATCGCTGCCTTTGCATCTTCACGTGATCGAAATTCTGATTCTTACCGCTCGCTTCAGGCCAAACTTCCAATGGATTCACGTAGAAGAAGTGCTGTCCATCGCGAGACATTCCGCCGATAACGGTGTTATAGAGCGCTCTCTCCAAGACGTCCGCGTACTCGCTTCTAGGTTCGATCTGAAGCATGCGCTGGGCGAAGAAGATGAGCCCGATCGAAGCGCACGTCTCGGCGTAAGCCGTATCATTCGGCAAATCGTAATCGAGCGTGAATGACTCGCCATAAGACATCGAGCCGATCGATCCCGTAATGTACATCCGCTTGTTCACGATGTTATGCCAGAGTGCCCGGCATGCCTTTAACAACTCCTCGTCTCCAGTCGCTGCTGCAACGTCGGCCATACCCGTGCACATGTATACGACACGCACCGCGTGACCTTCGGCCGTCTGCTGCATGCGAATCGGAACGTGCGCTTGGCTGTAAAATTTGTCTTTGGCCATCTTCAGCGCTTGGAAATGAGTCTCGCCATTCCGGCGATCGAACTCTAAATCGTAGAAGTGGGGACTCTGCCCTCTCTCGTCCAAGAAGAACTTCGCCAGCTTCATATAACGATCGTTGGAGGTGGCTCTGTAGAGCTTCATTAGCGCTAGCTCGATCTCTTGGTGCCCGTCATAACCTTTGATCTTTCCATCCTCTGGCCCAAAAGTCGCATCGATGCAGTCGGCCAGTTTGCAAGCTACTTCCAGAATCTTGCCCTTCCCCGTTGCCTTCTCATAGGCGACCGCCGCTTCGATCAGATGACCCGCGCAGTAGAGCTCGTGGCACTCCGCGAGATTCGTCCATCTGCCTGCCGTTTCTTTGAGTGTAAAATAAGTATTTACATACCCGTCCGCATGCTGCGCCTTAGCGATTAGATCGACGACTTCGTCCGCAATCTTTTCCAGATCGGAATCCGGCATTTGCTCCAACAAATAACCAACGGCTTCGAGCCACTTGGCTACGTCGCTATCTTGGAACACCATGCCGTAGAAGTCGCCTTGCTCCAATCCGGCAGCGATTCTGAAATTTCGGATGGCATGACTCGGCTCGTTGCCTTCGATTCGATCATTAAGCGCCTCCCATTGGTAAGGTACGACAACATCGCGAATCAATGAAATATAAGGGGACCAGAAGTCATCCTGGATTATCACGTTCTTCAATTGAACGGGTGTTGAGATAGATCTAATACTCATCAGGTATGCCCCTTTTATAAATTTCGCCTCCTTAATGAAAGCGCTACTAATTATAATACATGTGATAGCGTGGTTTTAATTAAAGATTTACAACCACTTTTTTAGAAATTACAACCAATAGAAAATATTAAAAATATCACAAATAAGCTCTCCAAGCTTACATTTCATCTCTCTGCCAATCCTTTATTTCATCGATTGCGGCGAGTGTTCTTCGGTGATGGAGAGAGACATAGTAGCTGGAAAAACATCGGAATAGTGGATTTATTGCTTAGGTTCGCGCTGCGATTTTACTAACTTATGGATTAAATGAATTTCCTACTTGCAATCCCGTTTATTCCGAGTATAATACTAGGTATAACGACGGAATGAGGTAAACGCCATGTTAGAAACCGTGAAACTAGAGCAACGCTGGAAAGATGATTATCTGGATTTGTTGAATTATGCGAAGCAAATCGGGGACACCCAATGGCAAAACGAAATTATACAAACGCTGAGTAAATCAGCCTTATATATGCAACAAACAACACTTGAATATCAAATAAGCCAGCTATGGCTCCGATTTGATGCCGTCAATAAGAAGATGCTTGAGCTCTATCGACAATTGAGGGAAACAGAAGACACCTATGTCTCTTCTCGGTTAATCGAGGAAGTTTGGGGACTAAAACTACAACGGATCGAAATTGGCAGACAGTTAAACGCAACTTACCATAGCTAGAAAATGCAAAAAATCCCGTATGCGGATTACCGCTCTACCGGACATCAGTTCATGTCTATTCGTCATTTCCATGCATGCAGTCATCTGCTCTGCAGAATTGCATCTTACGGTACGCATCAATTTGCAGATTGATATGTACTTGCCATACAAATTTCATCGTATGAATCCAATGATAACCGTGTGTGTTCGATAACTCCTTGCCTAAGGACGAATCTTACACAGCGGTTTGTTTCATTTCACGCATCATGCCCATCATCATCGTCATCATCTCATCGCAAGACTGCATTTTGGACATCATCATATCCATATCCATCATGTCTGCCATTTCCATACCTTGCATGCAATCCATCATCATCTTCATGTTGTTCATTTTGCACATCATTTCTTCCATGCACATGGACATCATCATTTTCATGCTCATCATTTCCATTCGTTCCACTCCTCTCTCTATCTTAATTGTTTTCCAACAATTAGAAGATTAACCCATTTGAATGATTTTATCAAGTCTTTTCTCGAAAATAATATTGCTTTTCTCTAAATGATTATGTTATATTTTAATATTTGCTAAATGCCTATATAACCCCTTGGACTGAGTGTTTTAGTCGGGTTTAAGGGGAAACGCGACGCAGCGATGCGTCGCAAGAGCGAGTAAGTCGATTTTTTCGACTAACACATGCGCTGCGGGGCCTTCGGAGCTCTCTAAGTCGATTTTAGTCGATTTTTTCGACTTACACACGCGCTGCGGGGCCTTCGGAACTCTCTAAGTCGATTTTTTCGACTTACGCAGGCGCTGTTCAGCCTTTGGAGCCCTCTAAGTCGATTTTTTCGACTTAGGCGAGCGCTGACCGGCCTTCAGAGCTCTCTAAGTCGATTTTTTCGACTTAGGCGAGCGCTGACCGGCCTTTCGAGCCCTCTAAGTCGATTTTTTCGACTTACGCGGGCTCCGCAAGTGATGCGCATCAGCCCCGCCTGATCGCGACCAAGAAAAAAGAAGCCTCTCGGCTTCTTCCTTCTCCCCCCATTAAGGAACCGGCTCAAATTTAACCGCATCCGCTGTCACATAGCCATTCGCACCATCGTTGCGTACCTTCACATTACCCGACGTACCTGCATCAAACGTATACGTCCCCAGCAAATTCCACTGTCCGCCATTCTGCTGCTCATCAATGGTTACCGTCGAAGTTACACCGGCATGAAGGATATCCACCTGGGCATTCGTTGCCCTATTGGTGTGGGAAGGCCACCACATATACACCTTGTATGTTCCTGCTGCCGTTAACGTCGGCGTGAAGGCAGCACTCTTTAATCCATGATAAGTGTTACCGTCATGCAAGTAGCTCGCGCCATATTTATTGGTCAGATTCGTGCCAATTGACCAACTTCCAGCTAGTGTAACGCCCGTACTATCGGCATCATCCACGATGACGGTTGCAGCAACGGGTGCCAAACTGAACTTAGCTTTGAACGCCTTCCCCTTGGCCCCATTCACGTTCACGGTAAATTTAATCGTTGGGCTCAGCTGCGTTACGGTAATTCCGGCATCTGCAAGAATGGTTCCCGATGCGGCCTTATTAATTTCAACTTGAATGCTGCCCGTATTTGCTTGCGTCGGATCAGAAATGGATACGTCCAGCTCACCTGAGGTTTCCTTCGTCATGACGGAAGCTTTCTTGTTCGAGGTAATCCCACCAACCGTCGATACAGCATCGTTCCAGAAATTCACGCCTACGATATTCAACGTATTCTCTTTCACCGCTTGCGCACTAGCCGAGTTCTCCAAGACGGTAATGTTCGGATTGTTGGCATAACTGGTTACCTCTGCACTAGTCTTATTCGGCAAAATAACATACTGATACGTTTGATCCGTCGCGTATCCACCATGATCGAACCACATCGTTAGATAGTTTCTGGTGATGTTAGTACCCGAAGTGATTCCTGTCGATTTGATCTGTTTCCAATTGCCGATTCTTGCTTCACGCTTAGCTTGAATGGCAGGTGCCGTCGGAAAATAATACCCGATATCCGAACCTGGCACATTGCCCGCTAGATGAATGGTACTCACACCAGACAGCGATTGCGACCATCCCAACGTAGTGGATTGCGCCGTCCCATTGACCGTCAAGGCATTGGAGCCTGCACTGTTAATTTTACGATTCTCCACAATTGTTTCAGTTGACTTAGCATCGGTGCTCGTAATCCCCGCACCTAACGCTACGATTTCATCATCAAACATAAACCAGGATTTCTTCGCATTTAATGTGCTTGGCGTAGCCGTGGTCATGCCCATATCCATGCCCGTAACACCATATACATGGAGAAGATCTGTTCCGCCAACCCAATTCTTTGCATTATATTGACTTACCGCATACGTTGCCGAAGTGACGGTTGTCCCCGGTAATCGATAGAAGTTAACCGTTGGCCAGAAGTCTTCGCTAAACTGGTTGAGGTCGTTATTATATAGATAAGTTGCGCCTGCGCCTGTATACCAACCTTTTCCATTTTCACTGTTAATCGATTCATAGCTCGAAATTTTATTGGAAAACATGGCAATCCCGAATCCGTAACCTGGGCGCAGCTGAACCGACCGAGCCATTGCGGATAATTGCTGATAGTGTACAAGTTCACTTGCAGACACAACCGCAGAGTCACTCATAATCGCTTGTCCCAGGACAATCATGTTAATTGAAGCATCAGCATAGAACTTATTTAAAGTCGTACTTTGATTTTCGGCTTCTATCCAGTACTTAATCATACTATTGAGTCTACTAGCATCAGCAGTAGGCGCAATTTGAGATAACCGAATAATCCCTTGCATAATGTAGTGTCCCGCTTCACGATCCTGTGACGTATATCTGACGATTTCCCTGCCTCTGACCATGTCCATCATAGCGCCTTTATACAAGAGCGGCTGATAGGACTTATATATCCATTGGTAGACATTCGACTGGTTCGCATTCGTAATTTCATACGTGGTACCCTTTAACAAATACATCAAGTTAGCGGTATCTACAAGCAGATTAGCCCCATAACCCCCCGTATAGGCAAAAACATTATGTTGCACGAAGGAACCATCCTCATAGAATCCGTCACTCGTTGTAACGTTTGGGAAAAGTGTGGTTAACCAGCCCCGAGCGGCAATTAATTTCGCGCTATCTTTAATAATTACCGCTCTGACCATAATGGCTGTCGCTTGCCATGATAGATTTGCTCCCGTTTTATTCACAGCAGGTATATATTTGTTAATGGCATTCATGTAATTCGTAATTTGGGCACTGCTTAGCGAATCATAAAGGAGAACGACACAATCATTCAGCGCCATCGGCGCGCCAATTTGCCAATCCCACCAGTTATCGTAGGATGCTTTCGTATCGCTGTATCTCCACGTATTCATCCAATCCAGCGCCATGATGATATCCGAGATAAGCTGTGTATTCCCATAAAGCGGAGAGCCATAAGTCTGTGTAGCCAAGGCCATATCCTTAATGCGGCGAAACCCTGATGTTACTTGACTAGACGTATGCGTGCCAGCTGTCAAATCGCTCCACAGATAGTTCGTCGTACCGTCAGGTGTTTTGTTCAAACGTGTCCAATAATCTTGTGCTGTTGCTGTAATTGACGCGATTTTCGGGCTAATATCCGCATTCGTAGGGGAATAGGAGGTTCCCCCCGTCAGCATCGTTTTCCACTTAGCCCGCATCGTGTCGAACTCATCTGTTGCAAATGCTTTTTGAGGGACGTAGGTACTCATAATCGTAAACACCATCAACAACATAAAACTGATAGACCAAATACGTCGTCCTTTCCCCTTAACCATGGAACATCCCCTCTCATAATGGTAGTACAAATAGCCGACCTTACTTACAAAATAATAGATCCCCCCTCTCGCAGCGTCGAACGAAGGTCCTCCGTATTCACGTTGCCAACACGGATACCTTCACGAAGCGCTAGATAAGCCGCAACGCCTGCTGCTTCGCCAGTCTGATTCATGTTCACCATCACACGTACTGCGCCATAAGCGACTTGATCTACATCAATCATCCGACCGCAGGTCAGCAAATTATCATAGCTTCCAGGAACTAAGCAGCGGTATGGTATCTGATAAAAAGTAGGATCGTGATCCGTTTTCTCCCGCCATCTCCCTTTGACAACCGGATAGCCTGGACGCACATACGCCTGCTCGCCATCCAAATACTGAAAGGTAATCCCTGGTTTATCATCATGATGAATATCTACGCGATAACTGCCGTTGGCAATGGCATCCTCAAAGCGGACACCATGCAGCACATCATCGCCAGTCAGTCGATATTGGCAATGGATATGCCTTGTTTCTCGAATGCCAATGTATGAGGGGAGCGAGAGCAGCGTCAGCTTATTGTCAGGCCCATATTTGCGCACCATATCCATGATCGCTCTGACCTGTCTTCTTCCCTCCATTTCGCTCTTCGTCAAAGAGAGCCCATCCTTGCAGTCCGCATCGTACACTCTTGTTCCAGCGTACATGTAGACATCCTTACTACCTGGCACGAAGCGTCCCCAACCGAAGCCCTCGGGCAAGTCGAATTCAGCTTGATGCTGAATGAGCGCATCATTTAAATCCAAACCTTTTAACGAATTAAACCCTGTGACATCATTGAACCCTGGGCCAGAGCCCCATCCCCCGATTTTTGCACAAGTCGTAGGCGGCTGCCGATGATCCTCATTCGTCAGTGGCAGCATCAATCGCGCACACAAATCACCGTCCCCCGTTGCATCGATGAAGATCTTCGCTTTAATAGCACCTCTACCGGACTTGTTTTCCACGAGGATAGCCGTTAATTTACCATCGGTAAGAACGGGCGCTACGAACATCGTATGCAAATAGGGCCCCACCCCCGATTCTGTGATGAGCTCATCCAATTCGATTTTCAGCTCTTCCGTATTCAGTACATAGCCGACAGAATGGCTTTTCTTCTCTTCCGCTACGGCCCCTCGCCGATCCAATCGTTCCACGGTCTCTTGCGTCAAACCACCAATAATTTGCTGCTTAAACTCCGTGTCATAAAAGCTATGCCAGATGTTGACGAGCCCAGAGGTTGCCACGCCGCCGAAATTGTTTTGCTTCTCCACGATAACTACACGTGCACCTAATCTTGCTGCGCGTACTGCGGCAAAGACTCCCGTGCAGCTTCCACCCAGCACACAAATATCCACATCTTCAATCACCGGAACCGATTTCGCTTCTTCCCAAATCATTTCGCCTGTATGCATCTGTACCGACTCCTTATTCATCCATAATAAGTAAAAAGACTGAAGCGAAAGCTAACCGACAGCCTTGCTCCAGCCCTGCATAATGCCTTAATATCCTACTTGATATAGCCCAGTGGCTTCAGTACCAAGTTGCCTTGCTCCACATATTTCGATAGTTGATAGTTCGTCTCTAATGTTTTCGTGAAAGCATCAAAGCTGTCTAATGGACTTTTCCCGAAAATAAACTTCGTAATCTCTTCGCTCTCGAAGCGATTTTTATCACTAATCGATACGCCCTCCGGATTTGGAATAAGCTCTGTATACGTTTCAATGCGCGGTTGTTTCTCAGCAAAATCAATAAACGGCAGCTGCTTCATGAATTTCGCTTTCAAGTAATTCTTCTCATCTCGCCCTGTCAGTTGGTGATTGAAGGCGAAGCCTGTTTTGGAGCTGTCCGTCACGACAGGGATGTTGTTCTCCATTTTATAATGCGTACCTTCGATGCCGTACATCGTTGTTAAATAGCCCGGGCCATCTGCGATATAGTTGAAGTATTCTAAGATTTTATTCAGCTTCGCAGGATCCTTCGCGACCTCCTTGGACACAGCAAACCGTCCACCTGTAGCACTGATATCAAAATAACCTTGGTACTTACCTCCTGGACCTGTTAACGCATCCATCTGTACCCAATTTGCTGCTGGATTCACAGCTTTGTACTGCGCAATATAATCGTCCTTGGTCATTTCGCCCCAGTTGATATATAGAATGCCTGCTTGACCTTTAAAAGCTTTCTCCTGATGCTTAAGCCCTTTGTTCGTCATAAACTCTGGATCGACCAAGCCCTCGCTAATCATGTCCTTAATGTAGGATAATGCTTGCTTCGTTTCCGGCTGTGTCGTGGAATACACAACTTTATTGTCCTTAATCATGAACTGCCCTGGAGAAGCCACGCCGAATGCGGAGAATACAGGGTCAAATGTACTTGGCGTATTCACAGCATCTGGTGTTCCAATGCCAATTCCCGTAATGCCGTACGTATCTTTTTTGCCATTGCCATCGGGATCGCGCTCTGTAAAAGCCTTCGCTACAGCCTTCAATTCATCCAACGTTTTCGGAGACTGTAAGCCCAGTTTATCCAGCCAGTCTTGGCGAACCCAATAACTCGACATCGGCAGATAGGCACGTTTCGCAATCGCATATTGCTTGCCATCTACCTTGCCTTTATTCAAATCAACATCCTTCAGCTTCGCTTTGATATTCGGCATTTTATCCATATAGGGGGTCAAATCCAGCAGAATCCCCTGCTTCACATAGTTAGCGAGCTGCACCTTGGATACGGAGAAAATATCAGGTGTAGAGCCCCCGGCGATTTTCACATTCAACTGTTGATCATAGTCTGTCGCACCGACGTTAAATTGCAAATCCATATTTAAATCTTTATTCAGTTTGCTCAAAATGAAGTCGTCAGCCATTCCCGGATAGTTGGATCCGCCTATGAACAAATTAATTTTCACCGGACCTGCGGCCGCTGTCGTGCTTGGTGCTGTGCTTTTCTCTTGACCGCTTTCGGATTTCGACGAACACCCCGTTACCACAACACAACCAATTAACATCGTTGATACGGCTACTGCGAACATTTTCTTCATCTGTAAATCCCCTCTCATCTACTTAGAATCCCATTACCCTTTAATACCGCCAAGCAGAACGCCTTGTGTAAAATACTTCTGGATGAACGGATACACGATGATGATCGGTACCGCAGATAGAACAACCGCAGCCATTTGCAAGGATTGCGTAGGTAGTACACTCTCTATATCCATAGGCGGCAGCATCGAGTTAATCAAGATTGTCTTTAAGACGACTTGGAGCGGGTACTTACTCGTATCATTGACATACATGATCGCTTGGAAAAATTCATTCCAGTGACCAACCGCATAGAAGAGACCGATTGTCGCAATAATGGGCAACGAGAGCGGGAGCACAATGGTCCAAAGTATCCGCAGCTCACCAGCACCGTCGATTCGGGCAGCCTCATCGAGACTTTCCGGGAGATTTTCGAAAAATGTTTTCATAATCAATAAGTTAAAAGACCAGACCAGGCTTGGAATAATTAACGACCAGACGGAATTAATTAACCCCGTCGCTTTGACAATTAGATAGGTCGGCACGACACCGCCATTGAATAGAAGCGTGAAGGCAACCAAGAACAGGAGGATGTTTCTTCCAGGTAACCTACTCTTACTAAGCGGATAAGCCATCATCGTTGTGACTAGCAAATTCAGCAATGTTCCCACAACCGTAATGAAGATCGTAACTCCATACGCTCTAGGTATCGTAGGATCGTGGATGAAAGCCGAGTAGGCTTCTAATGTTAATTTTCTCGGGAATGCTACGAAGCCGCCATTTTTGAGTACTTCACTAAGCGGCGTCAACGACACGGATAGCACGTACATGAGCGGAAATATGACAGATACGACGAGAAGGGCAAGGATCAGATAGACAAGGACATCGAACCAGACCTCTTGTTTACTTTTTACCATACGCCTTCCCCCCAACGTCTAGCTATGCGATTCGCTGTGATGACCAGCACGAAACCGACAACGGATTTAAACAATCCAACTGCTGCAGCTAAGCTAAAATTCAACTCTTCTAGACCTGTACGGAATACCCACGTATCGATAATGTCGGCAACCTCATACACCTGCACATTGTACATAATATAAATTTGGTCGAAACCAGCATCAAGAATCTGTCCAAGCTTCAGAATGAGGAGCAGGATGATGACATGGCGTATACCCGGAAGGGTCACATGCCAAATCATACGAATTCTTCCTGAGCCGTCGATGCGTGCCGCTTCATACAGGGTCGGATCAATGCTCGTAATGGCTGCCAAATAAATGATGGCCGTCCAACCGATATCCTTCCAGACATCCGATGCGACGAGAATCGTACGAAACCATGTCGTCGAAGTTAGGAACGAAATCGCGTCCCCGCCGACATTCTTCACCCACAGATTGACCAGCCCATCCGTTTCCGAGAGGAACGCTGCCGCAATCCCGTAAATGATGATCCAGGACAGAAAATGCGGTAAATACGTGACCGTTTGCACGAATCTTTTGAAGAAGCGAGCCCTGACTTCACTTAACAAAATAGCTAAGGCGATTCCCGGCACCATACCGAACAGCAGCTTATAAATGCTGATAAGGAAAGTGTTCCTTAGTAAAGTGAAGAAGTACGGTGAATCATAAAACGTTTTGAAATGTGCGTACCACGGGCTTGCCCATGGACTGTCGAATACCCCAAGCATGACATTGAAATTCTTAAACGCGATCATAGCGCCAAACATTGGACTATAGCGATATACCGCGTAATAAATCAAGCCTGGAAGCAGCATGGCGTATAAAACACGAAATGACCAAATGACGCTAAGCTTTCTTGTAAGTGTCGATGTTCTCTGCATCGCTGTGTCCCCGCTTTCTATCTGGCTGAGTTAACCTTGCCTCCCGATAGATTCATGATAAGCTTTTTCCAGATAGGGGGTAACAGGGCAGAATTAAAGAAACACATGACATTTTTAAGGCAAAAAAAGCAAGGCTACATTCCCTCGCTTTCTGTTAATTACTCATTTGATTCCAGAATCGGATGGCGCAACGTTGCTTTAAACCCATGTGGTACACGGTTCTCTACCTCTACGCCATAATGGGGGCCATAGTGCAGTTGTAATCTTCGGTGCACATTGTACAGCCCGATACCGCCTTCCGTAGCTCCTTGGACGGGAGATGTCCATTTATAAGACTCTAGTTGATCGGCTTCGCAGCCATTCCCATTATCCTCAACGAGGATGATGAGATCTGCCTCTTCTTGGTACACCGTCACCAGGATCTTACCTTTGCGTTCCGTTAATTTATTCATGCCGTGTCGGACAGCATTTTCTAAGAGCGGTTGAACGAGCAGCTTTAAGATTTTCAGATGGAGTAACGAAGGTTGAACATCGAATAGGACCTGAAAGGCCTGATTATTGCGCATGAGCTCAATGTTCAGATAGTTTCTCACATGCTCCAGTTCTCGCTCAATGGTTGTCCATTCGTTCTCCTCATTCATGCTGAAACGAAGCATATTGGCTAGCGTCGTCACCATGTCTCCAATGGTTTTCTCATGCGCCGACTCTGCTTTCCATTTAATCGAATCGAGCGTGTTATAGAGGAAGTGGGGATTGATTTGGTTAATCAACATGCGCTGCTGAAGCTGCTGCTTCTCGGATTCTATCTCTCTGGTCGTCTGCAGCAGACTTTCCATCCCTTGAATCATCGAGTTAAAACCACGAACCATTTGCCCGATTTCGTCCTTCTTCGTAGCGAATTTCGTGAAATAGAGCAGTCGCCCAAGCTGAACCTGCCGCATATGCCTGACAACCTCTTGGATCGGTGTGGTGAACTGGCGAACAATGAAGAATAGCATAACGAAGATAATAAACAGACTCCCAACGAACATCCAGAAGGTAAATGCCTTAATCCCATCAATTCGAACGGTTAAGTCAGATACTGGAATGGTAGCAATCAAGCTCCACAGATCCTTCCCGCTATCCGCTATGGCTTGAGAAGCTACATAATAGGATTTCCCTTGCATCTCCTCGGTTTCAAACGTACTATTCTGACCTTGAAGAGGAACAGTTGGCAACGAAAACGACTCTTCCGGTTTCACCGGTAAATTAGAAGCAAGGATATTCGCCTGCCCATCCGCGAGCAGCAACCGGAAGTGCGGGTATTGTGAAGGCGTAATTAGCTGTGTAGCCATCCACGTATTCGATATTTTGAACACCATCACACCGGCATTCTGAAAATCAGTAAGCGTGCGAATCGCCCGGATGTAATAGAGATCTTTGGACGCTCCTCCTTGTCCGGTCTCGAAGGCCCAATAGGCTTTCCCGCCTAACTCGAAGGATTTCGCGATGCGCTCTCTTGTCAGCTCCAACCCGAAAGACGAATGGCTATTCATATAGTTCGGATAGTTCTCATAATGATTCGGCAAAATGAACAACTCATAGGACCCGCGAAGCTCCTCTGTGATCCCTTTCATCTCACTGATGAATTCCGCTTCTTGAAAAAAATCCTGCGGCGGCGGATTCTGCAGCATGCTCTGCAGCTTCGAGGAGGCAATGACACGGAACCCTGCCGTATCGAGCTCCGTCAGAAACTCATTCACCTTCTCCGTATTATGCTGGAGATTATCCTGCAGGAAGGCAGACGTGACGTCCTCAACCTGCATTTTCGAACGCTCATAGGACAAGTAGCCCAGCAGCACGACAGGGATAAAAATGGCAACCATCAAGGGCAGCAGCAGCTTTTGAAATAAGTTCATTTGCCGTATCGAAACTCCTTCGGGGTCTGCCCTGTTCGCTTTTTAAACAGCTTGCCGAAATACTGCAAATCCTGATATCCCACTTGCTCGGCGATCTCATATATTTTCAACTGACTGTCGCGCAGCAGTTTCTTCGATTGCTCAATGCGCAGCTCAGTCATATAATCCAAAAAGTTCGTACCCGTCTCCTTCTTAAATAACTGACTGAGCCAGACGGGATGGATCGCTAATTGATCCGCGACGCTCTGTAACGTGATGTGCTGCGCATACTGCGTGTCCAACAGGTTCTTAGCCTTTTCAATAATGGCATTGGAATGACTGCTGGCCACTCGCTTTGCTACACCCGTTAAGTACGTCAGCATAAGCGCTTTTAATTGTTCCAATTGTTCGCACTGCTCGAGATCTTCCCACAATGACATCGGAATTTGATTCACCGGAACCGCATATTTATCCCGCAGCACACTATGCAAATTCAAAATCCATTCCAGACATTTCTTCGAAACGTCCTGATAGTCCTTCACTTCCTGTGCGGAGACGTAATAACCAACGATGTGATCGACCGTCTTGCTTATTTGGTCCAAATCGCCCTGCAGCATGCCACTCGCAGCTAATTCAAAAGACAATCGACTCGGCTCCTGGTCTGACTGAAGCTCCTCCGCATACGTATGAACGTTATGGCCTGGGGTCATATAGACCATCTTCAATGCTTTCAAGGCTTGCTGGTACGCGGTCGAAATACTCTGGAACGAGAACTGCTCTTCACTGATCCCGAAGCCTAATGTTAACTTTTGATACTGCCATACGTGGGATTGGATCGCCTCCACCAATGACTCGATGACTTCACTAGGCGCAATTAGTATCCAATTGTGATGGATATTCGGGAACACGACAGACGGCTGAAAACCCTCAATGAGTTCCTCCGTAATGTTCCCGACGGCAAAGTTTTCTAACTCCGCTTGCTTATCTACTGGGCTTAGCCGATCTTGTCGCACAATACCCAAGGCAATCACAGAGAAATTAGCACTAGCCAGCCATGTGAGCTCCCACATTTGCAAACGGTGGAAGATATGCTCCTGCAAGACCGTTGGGGTCATACATAAGCTTAGCAAGAATTTATTCTGGAGCAGCTTCTTCCCAAGCTCCGCCTGCTTCATTTGCCCCGAGATGTACTGGTCATTCCTTCGTTCACCTTCAATCATCTCGACAACCTGCTTGATTTTCGTGCTAAAATCCTCTTTCGAAAATGGCTTTAACAAATAATCCATCGCACCAAGCTGCATGCTGCGCTGTGCGTATTGGAAGTCACTGTAACCGCTTACCATAATGATCTTGGGATGATAGTCTGGCAATTGAATCGCTTGAAGCATCTCAATCCCCGACTGCTGCGGCAGGACAATATCGGAAATAATGATTTCCGGTTTATGACGTCTAATCAGTTCAGTAGCCTCTTCCGAATTCGTAACGGTGAAAATCTCTAATTCGTGCGCGGCAATCGCAGCCACAGCCTCGGCCATACCTTGCAAGATATCCTGCTCATCTTCAATAATGATCAGCTTCATGGTTTCTCAATCCCTTATAAGTGATGTGCCCGTGAGATCATGATTGTCTTGCAATCACTTTACCACCAAGGGGAGATAGAAAACAATGGATTTCGTCTCCAATGAGAAAAGACCCAACTCCATACATGACATGGGGTTGAGTCTTACATCAATCGTATTTATCCTCATCCACTCGTTCTACACGATCCAGAATTAATTCTAGTTCCGTTTCCAAATTCAAATGCAAGGGAGCAGGCAGTAGGTCGAAAATATCTTGGATCATCTCGATTTCAAGCATATCATCCAGGCTTAGAGGCATGGGATCTTGACGGAGTACCCAATCACGGACGGTATCAATAAATACATAGAACGAAGATTGGAATTGATCGGCCACAGCTTCTTTCTCATCGCTTTGATAGGAGGTCATGGTCTGCCAGTTATGAAGAGTTGTGTCTAAAGCTTGTTTGACTGTGGGATCCATAGGACGCTCCTTATGCCTGGCCTTGCGCAATTTCAGCGAGACGCTCCTTAATATTGTCCGTACAAACGCCACCATGATAAGTGATGACAGTTTCAATGTCATAGTCCAGCAACTTTGCTACCGATTCGAGCGCTAACGGCATGTCCGGCGTGAATTGAGGATTCGGGGGCATTAGCACTCCATCTTGTGACGTAAGCGCATCCCCGGCAATTAATGTTTTGCTGCCTAGGTGATACAGACTGATATGATCTGGCGTATGTCCAGGCGTAAAAACAACTTGAATGCCTCCGCCATAAGGGAGTACGTCCCCATCCTGAAGCGTTACATCTACTTTAGTTGGCGTAGCCAAAATCTTGCGTTTAACCAAGGGCACTTCACCTTGAATATAAGGTTTACCTAGTTCGTGCGCTAGCACTTCGATCCGTCCCTCTGCAGCGCCCACCAGCTCTGGCAGGCTGCCAATGTGATCCATGTCCTGGTGCGTAATGATGATTTTCGTCAGCTTTTCAAAAGGAAATGACGCTGCGGCAAGTTGCTCGCGAATAAGTCCTAACTGGCCTGGGATACCCGTATCCACGAGAATGACTTCCTGCTCGTCCCAAAGTAATGCCGCGTGTACAGTGAATGGATTCCCATTAACATCCATATCCAAAATAAACGGTTGAATTCCTGCTTGATCTCCCATTCCTACACCTCCAGAATATTTACCAAACGAATAATTCCATTGTAAGGGTTAGCAAATGTAAGATCAATTTTTGCAGTTTTATCACACTGTATCCTACAACGATTTATTTTTCCATAAAATCCTATATACTAGTAACTAAATGGGTAATGGGGGCGATCCTATTATGACTGAGTTCATGTCTTTTTCTGCCACTGAGAATTTAACTACGATTCCTGGAAGGCTGATTTCCGGCCATTATCGTCAGTCCTTTGGTTACAAAGTTAAACGGTCCAACGGTACGAAAGATTATTATCTGACCTTAACATTGAAAGGGACAGGTTTATTTAACAACGGTAAAGAGACTTTCGAATGCCAGCAGGATGAGGTTACTTTAATCACACCAGGCACCCCCCATTTTTACGGAACGCCAGAGAATACGCTATGGGAGTTTTATTGGTGTCATTTTGTCCCGAAGGAAGAATGGTTACCGCTTTTACAGCTGCCAGAGGCGATTAAGGGCATACGATTAGCTCGCTTTCATTCTGAAAATGAGTCGCTTCAGGTATTTAGCGCTTTTAACGAATTAATTCAATACAATGATGAAACAGATTTCTACTCCGAAAGATTCGCTATCAATGCACTAGAAAAAATCCTCCTTCTCCTGTCCAAAAGTGCCATGCAACCCGAATATCCGCTCGATTCACGCATAGCGCGTACGTTAGCGCTGATTACACAACATTATAATCAACCATATACGGTTGCTGAACTAGCTGCGTTGGTTAACTTATCCCCTTCTAGGTTCGCCCATCTCTTTAAAAGACAGACCGGTGAATCCGTCATGGACATGTTAAATAAAATTCGACTTCGCCAAGCTAGAAAGCTCATAGAAACGACTTCACTAACGATGGCCGAAATTGCGGAGGAAGTCGGATTCAATCATCCCTTTTATTTCTCTCGCCAGTTTTCTGCTTTCTATGGGACATCCCCTGCTGTATGTAGAAAGCGTATTCAACAGCTAAGAATGGAATAAAAAGAAGCGCCGGACTGACCCGTACGATTCTCTCATTCTCACTTTATGGCGTGGTATAGATATTCGGCTGCGTTGGTGTGGCCATGCCTGTTCCGAGATAGTAACTCGTGTGAGGCGGTTGGTTGTAAGCGACATTTTGCCAAGCGATATCCAGACGGTAAAGCGGATCATGCATTAAAGTCCACAGGCGTGTCGTTGTTTCATACGGCGTTGCATAGATGCGTAAAGCTGTGCTGTCCGATTTCCGCCAAATGACCTCTTCACGCCAATCACCTAATAGATCGGCTTGCAAGCTTGGATTCCCTTTCGTGTAGTTATTCGAATTGGTTCCTGTTGCGGTTAATAAAGTCGTTGTATTGAGAGCTGTGTAGTTCCATTTATCAATGCGACCAACCCCATTCGTGCCATCCCAATTGTGATCAAGAAGCTCACGGGACACATCGCCATCCCACCAGATACCAAAATTAATGGATGAAGGGGTCGTGGAGCTGATTTTGGTACCATTGATTTGGTATAGCCCGACACCGTTGCTTGCCCATACTTCTTCCCCAGCATACCGTGGGTCAATATCAGCCGACATGCCTCTTCCCGTATCAGCGCCTGTATTCACTCCCCACTTGATGGCGCCAGTTCCCGCATTCCACACGGCTGCTCCATAGGTAGCGCTAGTGCTTTCCATCACTTTGAATACTTCAAGTCCCGCACTGTTCGGATCCAAATCGCCGACATGAAGGGCATCTCCATGACCCAACGCTGTGTTGTATTTCTTAGCTCCGTTATCATCAATCGTCATCGCACCATAGACGATTTCATCCTTGCCATCACCGTCAACGTCGGCGGCTGTTAAGTTGTGATTCCCTTGCCCTGCATAGGCCGAATTGCCTGAGGTGTTGCTGTCAAATGTCCATAACTTGGATAGTGTTCCACCACGCCAATTGTATGCTACTAGAACCGTTCTTGTGTAATAGCCGCGTGCCATGACGATGCTGGGTTTCTGCCCATCCAGATAGGCGACCGTCGCTAAGAAGCGATCTACCCGGTTGCCGTACGTATCGCCCCAATCGCCGACTGTGCCGCGTGCTGGCTCATAGCTCGTCGAAGTTAATGCCTTTCCTGTCGCTCCTTCAAAGATCGTTAAAAATTCTGGCCCACTCAGTACTCTACCCACACTGTTTCGATAATCCACGGTTGAGCTACCAATGACTACACCAGTGCCGTCTTTCGTTCCATCGGCTGTTTTCATGGCGATTTCCGCTTTGCCATCTCCATCTAAATCGTAGACCATGAATTGCGTATAGTGAGCGCCAGCCCGAATATTTTTACCCATACTGATCCGCCATAACCGTGTACCATTCAGTTTATAAGCATCGACGAACACTTCACCCGTATAGCCATCCTGTGAATTATCTTTGGAATTCGTTGGATCCCATTTCAAAATGATTTCATATTGGCCGTCTCCGTCCACATCACCAACACTTGCATCATTCGCGGTATAGGTGTAGCTGACACCGTCTGGTGTCGTGCCGCCCGCAGGTTTCTGTATCGGCACATCCAAATAGTTGTTCGCCCATGGCGTAGCTGCAGCTGATGCGGTCTGCTCCACGCCGCCAACAACGGCTTTGACCGTGTAACTGGAGCTCGTTGTACCCGAATTATCTTGATAATTCGTGCTTGTCGTGATCGGTGAAGCATTGAGCTTAACGCCATTGCGATAGACGTTGAACGACGTGCTCGCTGCCTCCGTACCGAGAAGTCGCCAACTGACGAGGACGCCTGTGCTGACCTTAACTGCCACTAGACCGCGGTCTAATTTCTCCATTTGCCTTGCAACCGCTGCGTGTGCGGAAGGTGCCTGGATACCGAAAGAAGAAATGAGGAGTGAGCTTAATGTAATGAAGCAAGTTGCTTTAATCAGTTGCTTAGCATGTTTAAACATTTCTACAACCTCCAGGTAGTCAATATAGATCTACATTCACTTTGCCTCGGGACATCTGCGTACTTCCCGTTTCACCTCCACCGATCGTATAGATTATCCGTTAATTGATTGCGCTTACATTTCTTTTCGTTCCTTATTATAACGTGAAAATAGAAGAAATTTAATGCAGACAATAGCTAACTTCCTGCACAATCCTGCTATTTTATGAATCTTTGTAACAAGCGACAGCCCCAGCTTGAAACAAAAAAATAGACCACTTCCCCCAAATAGGAACTGGTCTATACTTCCTAAACATAACAATTTAGGCATGCCATATGCGAGGCATCGGAAGCGCTTCTTTTCCCAGCTCCGCCCATGTAAATTTCAGAAGTAGATCGCTCTTTACGTGTACATACTCGGGGTCGTCCCATCGGTTATGCAGTTCTTGAGGATCCTCCTTCAGATCGAATATCTCCCCATAGGTTTGATTATAATATACTGTAATTTTGTATCTTTCATTGACATACGTTTTTTGATGAATCGTGGTAGGCTCATGTCGGAATTCACACAGGATATGGTCACGTGCCGCATGTTGTTTCCCAAACCATACCTGGCTTTGATTTACGCCTGTCATCGTTCTCGCAATCGGCAGGCCAGCTATACTTAAGAAGGTCGGCGCCAGATCGACCAAAGACTGAAATGCCTCTGATTGGCGTCCAGCAGGAACTTTACCCGGATATCGAACAATAAACGGCAACTTAATGACATCCTCATAGTGAAATCCACCTTTGAAATGAAGCCCATGCTGACCAAAAAAGTGTCCATGATCGGTTGTAAATACAATCAAGGTATCCTCAGCTATACCTAGTTCATCAACCTTGTCAAGAATGCGCCCAATGTAAGCATCCATCTTGCTGATCATCCCGTAGTAGGTAGCCATGTTCTGACGCTGCTCGGCTTCATCGTACACTTGGTGGGAATGATAGCCGTGGATCGCATGACCGGTTTCCTTCCAGGCTGTGAAATCTGGCTGTGCCTCCTGCGTCATACGAAAATGCGGCGGATTATTATCATGTTCGCCTGGCACGACCTTAGGAAGAGTAAGTGTATTGGGATCATACATCGTATCCCACGGCTCAGGTACCAAATAATCCGGATGAGGGTCGAAGAAACTAGCCCAAAGGAAGAACGGCTCTTCCTTCTCTGTAAATTCCTCCATCAGCTTGTTGCTTCTTTCTGCTATCCAAGTATTATAATGATACTTTTCTGGAATCGGCCATTTATGTTTGATAGAAGGATCCAGTGTGCCAGTTGGAGCAAGGAAATAATCGCGCCAGTTACTGCAGCCCTGCTCTTCCATCCAAATCGCATAATGCTGTCCCACTAGAAATTCATTCGTGTGATTACGTGCCAACTCCACATGATCGAAGCCATAGAAGGTTTCGTTAAATTGCTTCCAATAGTCCAAGTCCTGTAGAAGTGGGACAGCTTCTAAGGAAGGAAACTCCTCGGTGCTTCTAAGCGGCTGAAAGTGTGCCTTGCCTACTAAGGCAGTACGATAACCGGTAGCTAAGAAGTCTTCTCCTACCGTATGGCGATCCTCTAATAATTTGGTTCCTAACGTCCATGCGCCATGCTGGCTTGGATACATGCCGGTAATAATGGAAGCTCTTGTAGGTGTACAGGTAGGATTCGGGCAGTACGCTCGATTGAAAGTTGTCCCCTCGAAGGTTAATCGGTCTAAATTAGGCGTGTGTATTTCCGAGTTAAACGCGCCTAGTGTATGCCAATGCTGTTGATCACTGGTGATCAATAAGATATTGGGACGCTTCATAACATCCTCCTCTAATTGTGTGTTTTCATTTATTTTATAACACAAATAATCTTATTAACATGCTATAATGTAATAATTGCATTTATCTATTTGTGTGATCACATGAAAAGGAGGAACTCGGATTGGCATGGCAAGAAAACGGGGCAGAGTTCTATGAAATGATACCTCATATCCCATCTGCGTTAGAGAGGCAGATTGGTATTTGGGTGTTGACTTCTGGGCGCAATCGCGCCAAATCAACCTACAGAGTGGGACCGCGCCATTTTACCTATTACAGTCTTCATCTTATTTTGAGCGGCGAGCTTCAACTTAGCTTTCGTGAGGATAAGGTTGTTCTAAAGAGGGGCGATTTGTTCTGCATGCATCCGGATGAAACCTATGAGTACGAAATTAACCCTAGCGGGACTGAACTTCAAATGGCATGGATCGCATTCCATGGACCGCTTGCAGCCGCTCAGCTTCAACATACCCAGCTATCCGCCGTGCATCCTTATATGCATAACGGGGTCACACGGGAGCTGATTGCTATCCTAGATACCATCCGTGAGCTGCTCGCTCAACAATTGGATCAACCTTTGCTGCTAGCCGGTAGATTGATGGAATTCCTTCACCTTTTGGTTGTTTCATCATCCTCTAACGATTCAAGTTCAAGTCATTCACTGCCTACTTGGCTCGAACGCGGAAAATCATACATGGACGTCCATTTTGCTGAAGGAATTACAGTAGAGCAAGTATCCGATTGGCTGGGTATATCTCGTTCACACTTCTCGAAAGCATTCAGCAAACATATGAATACAAATCCCTCTAATTATTTACAACGGCTCCGTATGAGAGAAGCTCGGCGACAGCTGCTCGAGTCCACTTACTCCATTACAGAAATCGCGCTCTCGCTCGGATATAGCGATTTGTTCGCATTTACACGAGCCTTCACTTTGTTTTACGGAACAGCGCCTAAACACTACAGGGACAAGCACTGCGACCTAGAATTAAACGATCAGGTGATGCTATGACAATTCTGCTTATTTTACTTATGGTTGCTGCCATTACACTATTTATAGCCAAAGCACGTAATCCTTCCGCCTATTGGATGGGTTTCGTACTCGTAGGCTGGTTTTTGAGCATGTTTGGGTTGATTCTATTCATAGCCAAATACGGCGGGTTCTACTACCGCATTAATATTGTTTTGTTTTTTAACGATTCGATTCGGAATCTCCTGCTTAACGCACCGATAAAAATCGAAGGGATCAGCCGAATGCTTACGGCGGGGCGCTCGTTATTTGTTTTCAGCTTAATCGGCCTGTCCATTTCATTCATGGCTTATAAACCCACCAAACGCATGTGGAGTATTTATGTCTTTACTCTCCTGCCGTCTCTCGCCAATCTCATTTTCTATGATCCGATCATCTACAAATGGGTGCTTACTTCCATGGATCGTAAACACACCTATATCATTGGCTGGGTTACGCGTGGTTGGCTCGTTTTGTTTGTCTCAGCAGCTATTTATGTACTCATATGGAAATATAGGCGCGTCACCATCCCTTGGGTGAAACGACAAAGCAAGTTCGTTATATTGGGTGTATTTTCGCTTGTTTTGTTCTATTTTTACCTTGGCTTCATGGGTCCTTTACAGGTTTTCGATGTCCGTACATTTTACGTACTATACTCCGATTTTTCCAACTTTAACCCGCCTCTTACGCTTCTAGAGTGGTATGTGAGTATAGGATTAACCGGTGTGTTATCGTTATTCAGCATTATTTCAATCTGGCAATACACGGAGATCGAAATGAAAATGGGCAAAGAGGATCTATTGTTGGAGCGAAAGCTTAATATTGCCAACATGGGGGCTCAAGTTTTCACTCATGCTTTAAAAAACCAATTAATTATGATTGACTTACTCATTAAGCAAGCCAATCAAAGTGTACAGGCTGGGCATGATGACCGTAAATCCTTAGAAAAGAATCTGACGAAAGCCGATGAAATCGTCAATCAAACGTTAGGCCGACTTGATCAATTATATAAATCTTTTAAAACAAGCCATCTACAATTGAAGCCTCATTCCATTCAAGCGCTCATTCAGTACACCCTCGATCGAATGCCAAATATCCCTTCCAATATCGAGATTGAATGTGAATCACTGGGGGCAGATCCGATGATATTAGCCGATTCTGAGCATATGTCTGAAGTCATCTACAACCTGCTGATGAATGCCATTGAAGCCATTGAAGCTGACCAGTCAGGGCTCATTCGAATGATTGTTTATGTGGAGGATAATTGGGTTATTTTGAAAATTGCCGATAACGGCTCAGGTATTCCCGAGCATTTGCAGGAGCATATCTTCGATCCTTTCTATACGAACAAAAATACAAATAAAAATTGGGGCGTTGGTTTGTCTTACGTAAAACACATTGTGCTAGGCCATTATGGACGGATTCACCTAGAAAGTAAGCTAGGTTCAGGCAGTACATTCCAACTGATTATTCCTTTATATGTATTGAAAACAAAATAAGAGAAAGGTTGATGAACATGGCAGCAAATATTCGAATCATCGTTGCTGAGGATCTGGATGTTTTGAGAGAGCACTTCTGCAGCTTGATTACTGAAGAAGAGGATTTAACCGTCATTGGGCAAGCCGCAAGTGGCAAGGAAGTGCTGCAATTGTTGAATCAAGTTGGCGCACCTGACATTATTTTGATGGATATCGAGATGGACATGAAGCATGATGGGATCATTACGGCCCAAAAGGTTCTCGACCAGTACCCACAGGTACGCATCATTTTCCTTACCGTTCATGAGGACGACGAAACGGTATTCAGTGCTTTCGAAACAGGGGCAGTCGATTATGTGCTCAAAACAAGCTCAAGCACCGCCATTATTCAGAGTATTCGATCGTCGTATGCTGGAAATGTACAAGTACGTCCTGAGTTCGCCTATAAAATCAAAAATGAATTTTCTCGCATAAGGCGAAATCAGGAAACTCTGCTGATGGCCACCCTGATTATCTCTCAGATGACCCCTTCTGAACTGTCGATTCTGGAACTATTGCTCAAAGAGATGAAAATTACTGAAATTGCTAAAGAGCGTCAAGTTGAACTTTCGACGATCAAATCGCAAATTAATATGATTTTAAAAAAGTTCAACAAAAAGCGGACGAAAGAAGTGACGGCTATGCTTCGCGAGCTAAACATAACGCCATTCATACATAAAGCAAGAGGAGGGCTATGAAGCCCTCCTCTTGCTTTATGCTTATTCTCTTTTATGGCTGAACGGCTTTGATTGCTGGACCCGTCGTCAAGAAGTTTTCCGATGGAACAACACTTGTTAACTTACCATTATCAACAAACAGTTTTTGCAAGTTGTCGAACCACTTCTTGGCCGAGCCATCCTTAAACACCTCAGCTTGCTTCTTGCTGTCGATCCACTCACGGGAGTCCAATTCTTGCTTAAGACTATCTTCTGGCACTTGTGTATATGCCGCAGTCAGTTTGACCGCTTCATCAATGTGACTGATTTTGTAATCTGTTGTTTTGTTCATGGCTTTCATAAATTTCTCTACAAGCTCAGGCTTTTCTTTTAGAAATTTCGGACTCACAACCCAGCTGGCCGGGAAACTGTAGTCGGGGAAGAAGCTGCTGTTATCGCCTAGCTTGATCATATTTTCTTTGCCGATCTGCTTTTCAATTTCTACCGTATAAGGAGACCAAATGGCTACGGCATCGACTTTACCTGCCACATAAGCTGTAACCGCACCTGCGACATCCATATTGACGATATTCACATCACTTGGTTTCAGTCCCGCTTTTTCGAGTCCTAAATTAAGAACCATTTCACCTGAGGTCCCTTTCGGTACACCCACTGTTTTTCCTTTAAGACCTTTCCAATCTTGAACCCCTGATTTCTTCGTTGCAAAAACCATATCGCTCTTTCCTAGTGAGATAAGTCCGATAATATTTCCTTGACCTTGGGCAGACAAGAACGCAGCGCCAGGTCCGATATAGGCAATGTCTACATCGCCAGAGGCCATAGCTTGAAACTCGGGAGGCCCGCTTAGAAATTTAATCGCATTCAATTTGATGCCTTCCTCTTTGAAGAAACCTTTCTCTTCTCCAATTGCTACTGGAGCCGCCCCGCCCATATCCGGAATATATCCAAAATTAATGGTCAGTACTTTCGCTTCAGTCTTCGCTTGAACCGGTGTAGTGACTGGCGATGAACCTTGCGGGCTAGATGTCTGTGCAGCTGAGGAGCCGCCGCTCGAACCGCAAGCGCTTAGAAGAAGAACGACACTGAATAATGCTGCAGTAACAGAAAGCTTTGGCAACGATTTAATTGTACTAACCATGATAATACCCTCCCTATGTCTTCTGTATTTTCAGCTTTCTACGAATAAGTCCCTTATTTAGATACCTCTAAATATTCTTGGTAAACTTTAGACCAAATTTCATTCTTGATCCGAACGAAGCGTTCATCCAGTTTTGTTGACTGATCTCGCGGGTAAGGGATATCTACATCAATAATTTCTTTAATACGCCCAGGTCTAGCGCTCATTATAATGACTCGCTGTGCCAAAATGACGGCTTCTTCCACATCGTGCGTAATGAAAAAACAAGTTTTCTTTTCCTTCTGCCAAGTCTTAAGCAGTTCTTCCTGCAGCTGCGCTCTTGTTTGAGCATCCAGTGCCCCAAATGGCTCATCCATGAGCAGTACTTCAGGCTCAACAGCATAAGCTCTAGCGATAGCTACACGCTGCTTCATTCCGCCTGACAGCTCCTTCGGATACGCATGGGCAAAGTCTTTCAATCCAACCAGTTCCAAATAATGCTCTGCCCGCTCAAGGCGTTCCTGCTTGTTTAATCCACGCAGTTTCAAACCAAACTCGATATTCTTCAGTACAGTTTTCCAAGGGAACAACGCGTACTGCTGAAACACCACGCCGCGCTCCTTACCTGGACCTTTGACTTCTACACCATCGACTTTGACTGAGCCGGATGTCGCTTCCTCTAAGCCGCCAATAATGTTTAGCAACGTCGTTTTGCCGCAACCGCTCGGGCCTACGACACAAACGAATTCATTTTCCATAATAGAAAGGTCTGTATTTTGAAGGGCTATTGTCTCGCCATTACGTCCATTGTATACCTTGGAGAGTCCGCGAATCTCAATCTTGCTAGACGCTGAGCCGCGTTGCACATTCCCTTGAATCATCCCTGCCGCAGTTCCTGCCATCCTGTCAGCCTCCTTTCCAAGAAGAGAACGAATTTATCCATTGAAAGTCCAATAATGCCTATGACGATGATTCCTAAAATAACAACATCCATGCGGAAATACAAACTCGCTTCCATAATCATATTGCCAAGCCCTTTGTTAGCTCCTGTCAGCTCTGCCGCGACTAAGGTCGTCCATGCCGCAGCAAGCCCGAGTCTTACACCAACAAGAATATAAGGAAATGAGGCAGGAACAATCACTTCTAGGAAAATATGTTTAT
Organism: Paenibacillus plantarum; assembly: GCF_013141695.1. Taxonomy (GTDB): domain Bacteria; phylum Bacillota; class Bacilli; order Paenibacillales; family NBRC-103111; genus Paenibacillus_E; species Paenibacillus_E plantarum. The sequence goes on along the minus strand of NZ_WHNY01000060.1, from coordinate 396,075 downwards.
CTGTGGCACCTAGCACTCTAGCTGCTCGTATGAGCGTGGGGTCCACATTCCGAACTCCCTGAAAAATGGAGATCACCATAACCAAGAAAGTTGAAACAAAAATCACACTGATTTTCGCAGATTCCCCTACACCTTGCGATACGATAACGAGAGGGATTAGGGCAATTGGCGGAATTGTACGGAAAAATTGGATCCAAGGGTCCACAATTGCACGAGCAATAGCATACCAAGCCATGACAAATGCAACCGGAATCGCAACGATCAATCCCAGCGAGAAACCGCCGAGTACACGCAGCAGGCTCGCCCACACATTCGTTAACATACGACCGCTGGCAACTTCAGCTTGAAATGTTTTCAATACTCTAATAGGGGTCGTTATGATCGCTCCAACACTTGGTATTGCAGAGAGCAGGTACCATACGACAAGCCCGGCAACGATGGAGATAATCGTTAGCAGCCATTTTGGAATCTTATTCATAGTAGTATACTCCTTCTAAGTTGATTCAACAGCTACCCGTCATAGGCAGGTTGCAAGGCCTCACTCTTATATTGGTTTCTGATTATATTAGCTTCACTTTGCCATCCAGCCTTCTCTAATCTGCGCACCCAGTCCTCTGGTTTTAGGTATTTCCATGGACCGGTTTCCAGCACCTTTTGCATCGGATCTACTTTATAACCCGGCTTCCGCGACTGTTCATGCTGCCAAGACGAGAGCCTGTGATCCATTTCTCTTACAATCTCTGGATAGTCAGCAGCCACGTTCCGCAATTGGTTTGGATCATTCACCATGTCATACAAGGTCACTTCATCAAAATGCAGGTATAGACCTGGATGATACGTACGGATGAAGTACCATTTCTCATCACGCACAGCTCGCTGGCATACATATAGCGCGTGATCCATAACCAAATAATCACGGCCTTGCCAGTGCTCACCTTTCAATGTAGACAGAAACGACTTGCCATCCCAACCCACGGGTATTTGCAATCCGACCATATCCGTTATAGTGGCAATTACGTCAACATTATAAACGAACCCATCAATAACTTGTCCAGGCTGAGTAACGCCAGGAACTTTAATGATGAGAGGGATATGATGAACAGCCTCTGTAGCACTTGCGTGCTCGAGATAGATCCCTTGCTCACCCATAGATTCTGCATGGTCAGCACTGATAATGAAGCACACATCATCTTCGATGCCGAGCTCTCTCAGCGTATCCAAGAGTTCACCCACATACTTATCCATGTAACTGATGCCACCGTCATAACCATCAATGGCATGCTTCAAATCAGCACGGTTCGTAATTTGTGCAGGCATTGTTGCCGGAAATTTATTGCCCCAGTGAAGGAACTGAGCAGAACGCGGGAAACTGTCTTGCTGTTGACTCGCGATCGTCGCTTCATCCGGAAATTCTTTAAGCGGTTCATCCTTCCAACGTTCCATGTACTCGATGGGGTACGTGTAGAACGTGTGGGGGTCCCAGTATTGGATATGGAGGAAGTAATTCTCTTCTTTGCCGTGTTGTTTCAACCATGGGATTACGGCACCATTTACTTCATCAGCGTTCTCGTTGCCTTCCTTCAATGAGTGCGTATGCACCTCGTTCCAACCTGCGAAGTACCACCATGCATGATGCCGATCGCCAAACGTAGAGAAGGTAACTGTTTTATAGCCAGCGTTGCGCAGATACCTTGTAAAGAACGGAACCTCTTCGCTGTGTCCATCTCCATCTGGATATTGGAACTCTCCGCCAGGTCCCCAATGTGTCAATGCCCCATGGTTAATACCGAATCGACCTGACATAAAACTCGCTCTTGATGGAACACAGGGCGATGAAGCCGTATAGCAGCTGTTGAATCTAACCCCTTCCGATGCAATTTTATCGATATTCGGAGTCGTCTGCCTCTTGTAGCCATAACAACTCATATGATCCGGACGAAGCGAATCAATATCTAAGTAAATCATTCTCATACGTACAATCCTCCTCCTCATGATGTAAGGGTTTTCATTAATATGTATCTATTGTATTCATAATTTTCAATCTATATAAGGTTGAACATTTTTCAACCTTTTTGCTGAGGGACTCACAGGAGATAATGAATAATTGCTATCTCACAATCGACAAATATCCCTCTTAGCGAGGGAACATGCGGTCGAGATATTAAAAAGCAAACCATAAAACAGAAAAAACCCTTACCGAAGTAAGGGTTTCCTACATGTAAAACTGGGATGCGGTCGGGGGGATTTGAACCCCCACGCCTTGTGAGCGCCACCCCCTCAAGATGGTGTGTCTGCCGTTCCACCACGACCGCATGAGAGAATAAAACAATGACCCGTAGGGGACTCGAACCCCTGTTACCTCCGTGAAAGGGAGGTGTCTTAACCACTTGACCAACGGGCCATAACATCGTCATTGAACAATTCAGCCCGTTATGGACGACAAGTGTTATTATAAAGGATTCCCGGCTCTTTGACAAGCCTAATTATTGGTAATAAAACTAGTTGAAGCTTACAAGTGAGGAGCCCGCATGCCCATGCTGCATAAACCATGAGAACTCCTCCTTTCAACTCACTATTTGATTTTAAAATAGGACACAGACTCGTTTAATGTATCCACGACGGACTTCAGCTGTTCCGACGCAGCAGCAATATTCTGCATCATGGCAAGCTGTTCCTCTGTGGCTGCTGCCACCGTCTGAGATCTCGTCAGAATGTGGGACGAGCTTGACGCTGACTGGTCCATCGTCGCCGAAATTTCTTCCGAGCTAGCCGACATTTGCTCTGTTATGGCTGATGTCTCATGAATCTGCGTGACGATATGTGTCACAGATTGCATGATCGTTTCGAAGCTCTGGTTCACTTCTTGCATCATTTGTGAGCCGGTGCTCGCTTCCTGCTTCGTCGCATTCATCGACTGGGATACACTAGCAATCTCGACTCTCGTCTCGTGGATCAACTGGTTGATGCCGTCGGCGGATTCGATGGATTGTGAGGCCAGTTTGCGGATTTCTTGGGCGACGACATTGAACCCTTTGCCATGCTCACCTGCTCTAGCTGCCTCAATAGACGCATTCAGCGACAAGAGATTGGTCTGGTTCGCGAAGCTCGTGATGCTCGAGGCGATTTGCCCAATCTCATCCGATTTACGTGTTAGCGACTGTACCGTCATAGACAGCTGTTCAACCGAACTTAGCATATTCACGATCTGATGTTGCAGCTTCGAGAGCAGCTCATTGCCGAGTGTTGCATGCTGGGAGGTTAGTGAGGAGTGATCCGCCATAACGCTTGAGTTTTCTGCTACACGTTGAATCCCAATCGCCATTTCCTCAATAGCTCGGCTCGTTTCTTCACTGCTTCTTGCTTGCACTTCGACTTCCTGCGTCATTTCTTGAATATTCGAAGCGACATGTTCAGCAGCGTGAGCAGACTCTTTGGAGCTGTCCGACAGCTCTACGGAAGCGTCGTGTACGAATTGCGTATTGTGAGCAATCGTGCCGATCAATCCTCTCATTTTGGCAACCATATGATCTACCGATTCTGAAATCTGCCCCAGCTCATCCTTGGAATACGTCAATTGAGCCTCATGACGCAAATCTCCTGCAGCAACCCCGCCCGTAATGGTTATAATCCTACGAATCACTGACATGATCTTCCTGATCACGAATCCGCCAGCTCCAAACAAAATGAAGATGATAACTGCCACACCGATGTAAACACCTTTGGCTGTTGCGTTATTCTCCTGCTTAATATCGTCAATGCTCTGTTTAGCATGCACGTCTAGAATTTCACCAATAGCATTCAGCCCTTCGCGTCCCTTCTCAAAGGTGGCCATCAGCTTCGGTTCATTCAAAACGCCTTTGCCAACACTCCCCGCTTGAATGACGGCATTCGCTTCTTTGACCCACTGGTCAAAGGAAGTTTGGAAGCTCGATGCACTTTGCTCTATGGTCACTTTCGTCTCCGCATGTGCCGTTTGCAGTAATTCCTTTGCTTTTAAAATAGTAACGGCCTGTCCAACCCTTGTATTCGTTTGTTCAATATTATCTTTCAGCAGCTTCAACTGGTTCGTTTTCTCTTCAGCAGTTAAGGTGCCCGACACTAACAACTGATAAGCGTTCATGGCTTGATACATATCCCTGTCCGCATTCAATATAAGTGACACACTCTTCTCCGTCGTCTCATACAAGGAGGAGGTCAGCGTATCCGTATTGGACTTGTTTACCTCTAGGAGATATACGCTTGAACCTAAATACAACAGAGAAGGAATTAATAGCAATAAGATAAGACGCAAACGTATCGAGAAAAATGTAGTCACCGGTAGTTCCCCCATCGTGAAGCTTTTTTTATTCACTATAGAGGACAAACGTTTAACATTTATTAGAAAATTGTTAGAATTGGTTGAGATTCGGATGAGCAAAAATAAGCCCAACGGCATGAATGCCATTGGACTTATTTCTTGACGGAGAGAGAGGGATTCGAACCCTCGCACCACTTACGCAGTCTAACCCCTTAGCAGAGGGTCCCCTTATAGCCACTTGGGTATCTCTCCATATATGGCTCCCCGAACAGGACTCGAACCTGTGACAACTCGATTAACAGTCGAGTGCTCTACCAACTGAGCTATCAGGGAATGAACAAGTATTATTTTATTATGAAGGCGCTATTAAGTCAAGTGTATACGATTTCAATTTTCCCCTGCAATTTCCACAGGCAAATTTACGGACATCCATTTTACGTTTCCGATAATACTCCGTCTTGCAATTCACGCACTCTATCCTATATTTATAGGGTTGTATCGCCCGGGGCCGCGGTAAGGATTGGCAATATCGGGTACCTCCGACTTGAGCAAGCAAGGTTTTGAAATCCTGATCCCGATGCTGATAGCCTCGCTTCAAAATATGTAAATGATAATGGCAGAGCTCGTGCTTGATAATCTTCTCGATTTCATCCCGCCCATAGGTCTCCCACTGGCTCCAACTAATCTCAATATCATGTGATTTCATAAAATAACGTCCACCCGTCGATCGCAATCTTCGGTTAAAACGCGCCTGGTGAACGAAGGGTCTACCAAACGATTCCATAGAAATCTGCTCGATCCATTGCTGCAGCTCTTGATCTTCCATCTACGAACACTCCCAATGACAAGTCACTAGCACGGCTAAAGACAAGTTCTTACTTGAATTTGTACCGTATGTACGGCTATACTGTCAAGTAGAAAAGAAGAACGAACGCTCTATACAGAAAGGATTTGAACCACCTCATGCCACAAATGCGATATGCGATATTGAAGCTTGACCAACAACTGGAATTCGTCGAAATGCCTTCCTCCTATTCCTATCAATTAACGGCTTTGAACCAACGTTTGCACAAAGAATTAGAGAAATTAACCGCAGACCATGTGCCACAGCTTCCACGCGTCATTGCGGAGTGTGACGACTTGGAGTTGATCGGTACCACGTATACACTCATCCAAGGTTTGGATTATATCAATGGTTTGGAGAAAACGTTCGCTGGTATCCAAGAGAAATCGTATCCGCTGATCTCGTTGTTGACCGAAATTCGTGCGCTGCAAGCTCAGCTTGAGCAGTGGTACGAAGAGGAATTTGAGCTCTAAAATAAAGGGACCTGCACCCAATACCTTCATTCTTCATATGCTATAAGTACATGGCGAAGAAGGGGATGGGCATATGCCGCAATGGCTTTGTAATCAATTAATGCGTGCCTTCCAGAACAAAAACCGCAGACAAATTCGATTATTGAACGATAGCTGGTACTTTTACCGCACTCGCCGCTCACAAGAGGAGTGGCCTGACAGCCAATCGACGGACGGACCGAGTAAACGTAAATTTTAATGAGAAAGCTAGTACTTGTCCACAAGTGCTGGCTTTTTTGCCATTGGGTACATAGAACCCAGATAGAAAGAGTAAACACACGATAAAAGGTATGAACATGATGAGATGCAGAACAAGAAAAAATAGTTGCATATTTGAAATGTGCCCTCTATACTGTAAATAAATGTAACAAAAAGTAAATACAACTATACATACCTGAGTGAAGCACACTCGAGCTTGCAGATTTATCTGCCGTTCGTTTGTGCTTTTTTTGCGTATTTATTTTGAAAAAGGGGGCTTATTTACATGCAGACAAATAGTAGCCAGTGGCTGCGCAGAATGCGCGAGAAGCATCGTAGGTTGTTTTGGAAAAAGGGATTGGAGGATCGGTTTCAAGTGTTGCAGGAAGGGGAGCGAGTAGGCCGGGAGCAAGAGAGTGAGAAGAGAATAGATCAAGTGCAAAATAACGTGAAGAGAAAGAACCAAGTGCAACAGACTGGGAAAAGAGTCGATCAAGTGCTAAAGACTGGAAATCAAAAAGACATAGTGCAAAAGACTGGAAATCGAAACAACGTTATCCCTTTGGAAGAAAGAAGGCTCGTTTCTAGCAGTAAACCACATCCCCACACTATCGCTGAGCTTGAGGCGGACGTGTGGGAGCTTCGAAAGCAGTTTATCCTCCAGATCGCTAGTCGACGTAACGGCAAAATTCGGCTTCAAGAAGTCGCAGCCGAGTGCAATGTGAACATTCGTATCGCTGCTGAGTGGCTCATCCGTCTTTCCATGGAAGGAATGCTTTCCCTAGTCGCTGGGCAGCGGTATACGATGACTTACTCGGTGAAGGAGGTGGGAGCTGGGCAGAAGTAGGGGATGCAAACAATCAAATTCGACTTCTAGCAAATACCTGTATAACCTACAGTTAATTTTAGAGAATCCGGCCTATTTCAGAGATTAGCTGGAAAACCTCCATCTATTTCGACTCAAATGGGCGAATTTGATGAAATACGCGGAAATTAGCTACATGAAATCCAGTTAAATCAGTAAATGTGGGGGTGAGCAGGGAATTTAGATGGAGGAAATCCAGTTAAATATCTAACACAAGCAAAAAAGCAGTTGGGAGCGTACTCCCAACTGCCATAATCAACTGCTATCATCAACCTACTATTGCGGTTTCTTCATCGTTAAGCCTACGCGACCTTTTTTCTGGTCCACGTTGAGTACCCATACTTGGACAATGTCTCCGACGGAAACCACATCCATCGGATGTTTCACGAAGCCGTTCTTGAGCTGGGAGATGTGCACCAGCCCATCGTTTTTAATGCCGATATCGACGAAGGCGCCGAAGTCGATGACGTTACGCACCGTGCCGGTCAATTCCATGCCCGGTACAAGGTCCTCCAACTGCAGCACGTCTGTGCGGAAGATCGGCGCGGGGACTTCGTCCCGCGGATCCCGCCCAGGCCGCTGCAGGCTGTCTAGGATGTCCCGCATCGTCGGGACACCGACGCCAAGCTTAGGAGCCAGCTCCTCTGGCTCCAGCGTCTGCAGCAGCGCTAGCAGCTGCTGAGAGCCCAGCTGCGCGAGCTCGATGCGCAGCTCCTTGAACAACCGATCCACCACGTCGTAAGACTCCGGATGGATCGGGGTGTTATCGAGCGGGTTCCGGCCGCCCGCAATCCGCATGAACCCGACACACTGCTCGAAGGATTTCGCGCCCAGGCGCGGAACCTTCGACAGCTCCTGGCGGGAGCTGAACTTGCCGTTCTCCTCGCGATACTTCACGATGTTCTTCGCAAGTGTCGCATTGACCCCCGACACGTAAGAAAGCAAGGACGGGGACGCCGTGTTCAAGTCCACCCCGACATGGTTAACGGCCGATTCTACGACGGCCTTCAAGTTCTCGTCCAGACGTTTCTGCGAAACGTCATGTTGGTACTGACCGACGCCGATCGCTTTCGGCTCGATTTTTACAAGCTCCGCGAGCGGGTCCTGCAGCCTCCGCGCGATCGAAATCGCGCTGCGCTCGGCCACGTCAAGCTCAGGGAACTCCGTCTGCGCCAGCTTCGACGCCGAGTACACGCTCGCCCCCGCTTCGCTGACGATCAAGTACTTGAGCTTCCGCTCCTTGATCTCACCGATCAGCTCCGCAACGAACTGCTCCGTTTCACGGGACGCTGTCCCATTCCCGATCACAATCAGCTCCACGCTGTATGTGCTGATCAACTGCCTGAACTTCGCCTTCGCTTCCGCCACCTTATTATTGGGTGGAGTTGGGTAGGTGACGGCGATTTCAAGCATTTTACCGGTGTCGTCGATGACGGCCAGCTTACAGCCTGTCCGGTAAGCCGGATCAACACCGAGCACCACATGGCCCTTAATTGGCGCTTGCAGCAAGAGATTGCGCAGATTTTCCGCGAAAATCTTAATCGCCTGCTCCTCGCCCGCTTCTGTCATTTCACCGCGCACTTCGCGCTCAACGGACGGGGCAAGCAGCCTTTTATAAGCGTCTTCGACAATCGTCCGAAGTACATCCCGCACCACGGAATCACCCCTCACGATTTGACGCAACATGTAATCGTGTATTTTATCCGGTTGAACATCTAGTCCAACCTTCAGAATCTCTTCCCGCTCCCCGCGATTAATCGCGAGAATACGGTGAGGCGGCAGGCGCTTCACAGGCTCTTGATAGGCATAGTACATCTCATAGACTGATTCTGCCTTCGCATCTTTAGCCTCTGTCCGCATAATGCCGTTATCCTGCGTGAACCGACGCACCCAGGCCCGTATTTTCGCATCATCCGCGATATTCTCCGCTAGGATATCCATCGCGCCTTGAATCGCCTCTGCGGCGCTTCCAACCTGCTTGTCCGCGTTAATATAACGCGAAGCCTCTTGCTCCAGCGAGCCTTGACGAGGCTGCTTCCAAATCCACGCCGCAAGCGGCTCCAAACCGCGTTCCTTCGCAACGCTAGCTCTCGTTTTCCGCTTCTGGCGGTAAGGCCTGTAGAGATCCTCGATCTCCTGCAGCTTCACAGCTTTCTCAATCGATGTGCGCAGCTCGTCCGTCAGCTTGCCTTGCTCGTCGATCAGACGAACAACCTCGATTTTGCGATCCTCGAGATTACGCAAATACTGCAGACGCTCCTCGATATCCCGCAACTGATTCTCGTCGAGCTCACCCGTCATCTCTTTCCGATAACGCGCGATAAACGGGATCGTATTGCCCTCGTCCAGCAGCTCCATCGTCGTCTTCACTTTGCCGCTTGGCAACTGTAGCTCAGCGGAGATTTGCTTCAGGATTCGTTCCTGAATCTCCGCTTTCTTCTCCGCAGGAATCTGTATCTTCGCCTTCGGTTCCTCAAACTCACTTGCTTTTGGTTTTCCTTCGTTCCCCGTTACTTGGCCTTCCGTCTCCACATTTGCCACAGTCATACCTCTTTTCTATTGATCGTATGTATATGTATGTACAAACCAAAAAACGAGGGTACCTATCGCCCTCGTCCGTTCCAGACCATATTCAAAATTCTATCAGTCCCACACTAATTTGCAAAGCGTCGTCAACCTTTCGCATCGTTTCTTCATCTAAATGCGTAATTTTGTCCGTCAATCTTTGCTTGTCGATTGTTCTGATTTGCTCAAGCAGAATGACCGAATCTCGATCGAAACCGTGCGTCTCCGCGTCGATTTCCACATGCGTGGGAAGCTTTGCCTTTTGGATTTGCGCTGTAATCGCTGCAACAATCACAGTGGGGCTAAAGCGGTTGCCGATATCATTTTGGATCACTAGAACAGGACGGACTCCTCCCTGCTCCGATCCTACGACCGGCGAAAGATCTGCGAAAAATACATCGCCACGTTTCACAATCACGTCTTACACCCCGCTAACTAAGCGATCAAGCGTACCGTCCGCTTCTTCCTCCGCTTGAAAAGCTTCAGATGCCATGCTGAGATTTATTTTCGCCATTTCCATATACCCACGCTGCATGGATTCGCGTAGACTGCGCTTTTTGCGTTCAATTAAATACAGCTTCATTGCCTGACGAATGAATTCACTCCGATTGGAGTTTTCCTTCTCAACAATTCCGTCCACTTCTTGCAACAGATTGTCAGGCAAGCTAATCATGATCCTTTTCGTATTATGCGCATTGCTCACACTCTCGCACCCCCAGAAACGATACAAAGACAATATTACCAGTATGTCATTCCAAAAACCAAATTATACAATAGAATATATGCCTCCGGTATATCAATTATGTTACACCTAAAGATATAAGATTGTTAATACATAGTATTCTATACCCTATTCTGAAAATCCTCTCCAATGCCTGCATAATTTACATGGTAAATTCATGCAGGACTTCATCCCGCCCTAATAACGGTGTCGCATGAGAGGATTTAAAGCCTCAACCCGCTCCCCATTACGCACATATACGCGCGCAACACGGTGTGAAATCATACATATGATTTCATAATTAATCGTCCCAAGCTGATCGGCCACATCTTCCGCGGTAATTCGTTCTTCGCCTTGCTCACCGATGAGGACAACCTCATCAAGTGCACTTACATCAGGCACATCGGATACATTGATCATACTTTGATCCATGCAGATTCTGCCTACGATTGGAACTCTTTTGCCACGAACCAGCACCTCCGCTTTACCCGAAAGCATACGAGAGTATCCATCCGCGTAGCCGATCGGCAAGGTCCCGATTTGCTCATCACCCTTGGTGTGATAAATCGTTCCATAGCTAACACCTGAACCCGCAGGCAGCGTTTTGAGATGTACAATCCCTGTTTTGAGACTCAGGACTGGCTTTAGCTCAATTTTCGTTTGATCCACATCCTTAGAAGGATACAGACCATACATCGAAATTCCGAGGCGCACCATCGAATAGGTTAAGCCTGGCAAATCAATGGCTGCCGCGCTATTTCCCGCGTGAATATAAGGGAACGTTTCCCCTTTATCCGTAAAATAGCTCACAATCCGCTCGAATCTGCCGTATTGCTCTAGCGTATAGCTTTTATCAACTTCATCTGCATTGGCATAATGTGTAAACAGTCCTTCTACATCTACATTCGGCAGCAATAAGGCTTCCTCTATAAAGGGAATCGCATCTGCTTCCGTATGCAAGCCGAGTCGCCCCATGCCAGTATCTAATTTGATATGAATTTTTAATTTCTTCTGCGATGCGTTCTCTTGTTTACGACTTTGCTCTCGCAAGGCCTCCAGTACATCACGGCTGTATACCGCAATCGTCACGTCCAAATCCCGTGCGCGGTTAATCCCTTCTGGCGGCGTATACCCGAGCACAAGAATAGGCGCAGTAATCCCTGCATTTCGGAGCTCAAGTGCTTCATCAAAGAACGCCACACCCAAATAATCCACACCCGCGGCGAGAACTTCTTTGGATACTTCTACAGCCCCGTGTCCGTAAGCATCCGCTTTAACGACTGCCATCTGCTTCATCCCTGCAGGCAGTACTTTCTGAAATTGTTCAATGTTGCTTCGCAGTGCATCTAACGATATTTCCACCCACGTGGGCCGATAAAAAGCATCCACCAGCGTTCACCTCTTCTATCCTGTTACAAACAACATTTTTTATATTTCTTGCTGCTGCCGCATGGGCATGGTTCGTTACGTCCGATTTTAGGTTCGGCAGCAATCATAGGCGTATTATTTAGCACATAGGCTGCCTCGTTTACAAAATAACGGAAGACGCGGTTTCCAGGCTCAAGAACCGTCATGACGACTGGTTTTCGCTGAAACCCATACTTCATTTCTGAGTCTGGTAAGAATTGTGCCTCTATCACACCGAAACGAACCAATATGGTAGCTACTGCATGTAAAAACACATCAGCACTTGTATCTAACAAAATCCCGGATTGTCGATGCTTATCCCATTCTTTTTTCACATTATGCTCAAGTCCAACTGGCCAGCTGGCTAACACACTTGCGATGGCTCTTCTCCAGGCTTGAATATCTTCTGGACGACCACCTTCGTTCACTTCCTCGAGAATTCCCCAGTTCACTCGATTCCAAAGTGTATCCAAGAGAACAGCGGCTTGTTCCTGCTCTGTAAGCGCCAAGTAAAAGGCTAATTGCTTCGCATTTACCGTAAGTTGCGTTTCTTCTGCCGCCAGTCCTAGCACTACCGCTGCATAGAAAAAGAATTGGTACACCGGCTCTTGGTCTTGATTCAATGTCGGTTTACGGAAAAGCTGCAGATTCAGTTGCTCATCGAACTCGCTCCAGAATTTCCGCGGCAAATGTTTGCGCGCAGCGGACAACTTGATGTTCTTCCCGGTCTGTACGGTCTCAAGAAAAGCTCTGAATTCCTGAACGATTTGTGGTACAGGTGTCCGCCCATCCATCCATAACTGAAGCAGCTTCTGGTCAACTACAAGTGGTTTCAGCTTGCGCTTGGATGGAGGCGTATGTTCCTCAATATAGGCTTCTATATCATTCGAGTTCAGCCAACGTTCCAGCGCATAGTCATTATCTGCTTCCATGTACTGCTCGAATCGCTCTTCGAAATAAGTTTTATACTTACATACTTCATTCAGTGAAGCGTATTGTTCTTTTGAAATTCTAGATGTTACCTGTAGGAATTGAATCCACTTTTTGAAAGAAGTCACATAAGCACCGATATCGGATTCTTTTGTTGTAAGTACATGGCTGATTAAGAACCGGCCTGCAAAATCAACAATCGTCTCACCTTGTACATCCTCATAACTGATTCCATAACGCACGAAATATTCGGTCATCACAAATCCCATGCGATCCACGTGTTTGCTAGCCGTTTCTTGCTTCAACTTCCCCTCATCATTCAGGAACGTCGCGAAAGCCTTCGTCTCATTTTCCCAGAACAACTGCTGCTCTTCCCAAGTTAAATTATCAATTGTATTCATCTTAAACACTCCAATTATCTATTCGCTCCAAAGTTGCATTATACCAAAAAAACGACCGTTCGTGGGGGTTGGTTAAATCTTCTTGTAAATTTTTTTCCGAATTCTTATGTAATACGTGAGAAAAAACCCTGCACCACTAGGATGCAGAGCCTTCTCTTATTAATTAAAATTTTAAAATAAAATCGAACTTATTTCCCGGACTGTCCATCCGTTGCCATCGCAACTTGAATCATTTCATTCACTGGCATATCGCCCGTAAACATCCGGAATTCAACACCATCGTTCGTCCAAGTCAGCGTTCTAGGCTCATCCTTCGAGCCATTCCCTGTGATCACACCAACCGTGAATCCGAGATCAACGATGTCTCCTGGTGGCAATGAAACCGATTTGGCTTGAGGTCTAACCTCAATCAAATTGAAGTTGTATTTCCCTTTATATCGTAAAAGTACAGCGGCATCCTCACCAAACTTCATATCACTGATGTCCTGCTTCACAACATCCTTAGGCAAATAGTACGGCTCAACAATACCAATACTTTGGGCTTTGGCAGCTGCTGGTGCGGTTTTCGTCGCATCTGGTTTCGCCGTAGTGCCTGTGGCTTTGGATTGATCGGATTGACCACCTGTCGCGGACAGATTTTTGTCCGTTAGTGATTTGTCCCCAGTTGCTGCCGGGTGATCCGCATCAGTCACCGCAACGTCTGCTGACGTAGGCATTGTTTGCTGTAAATTCCAGCTAGTCATGTTGCGCTCCATTTGGAAATAATCCTTATCGAACTTCGTATCGAATTCAAAATTCGTGAAATTCACTTGCACCAACACATTTTGATTCGCATCTGACACTTGCACTTGCGCAGGTGCGAGAGTTTTCTTATTCAGCCAGATTTTCTGGCGAGATAGTTGCTCATTTTGGTAATTCGCGGCAACATCGAAAACGTAGGCATCCTTGTCCGTCGTAAATTGACGGTCATTATCCGCAATGATGCTTTTCGCTAAAGATTGGAACAGATACACTTGACCTTGATTCTCTGGCCAATCACTTTGGAAGCGGAAGCTCTTCTTCAAATGCGGCGTCAAGACAAACACGCCTTCTTCATTACGCAAAACGATTTGAGTAACATCCTTCGTGGCATTCGTCAGGGAAATCCGGTAGAAATGCTCAGGTGAGAACGCCACTTCAACCTGATACTCCTGCGGCTGCTGCCCTGTATTTAGAATCATGCTGCCTGAAGCTTGATAGCTGCTCGACTTGCCCATCACATGATCCAAGTCCTTTACGATAGATCCTGCATCCTTTTTACCCATCCCGCATCCTGCGAGAACCAATGCTACGCACATTACCACTGCTACCATCCATGTGACCCGGCGCATTCGATCATCCCCTCACTCATGATTAACATCAACATAGTACATGCATATGAGGGGACTTGTTCGATTATGCAGACGAGTTGGGGCTTGGCCGTGAAAAAGCATTGGTAGAAGAATTATTAATCAATTAAGCTACCTTTCAGGTTGTATACATAATTTATTCACACTCTTCTGGCAGGATAGTTGGTAGGAATCCTATCCATGAACCGGAGGAGTTATTTTTGATTAATAATCACAGAATCGCTCTACAAGCATCGCGAGGAGCTGCAGCAAATTTAGTGCTTCTGTTTCATACTTCGGCTATGTCATTCAAATACTTCCAATTTGACTTTCTAGGGGTCGGCACACTCGAACGTTCAGGGGGCGTAGATTTCTTTTTCTTGCTTACTGGTTTTCTACTGTACCTTACATATGGAAATAAAATAGGAACTAAAACAACCGTTTTTCCCTATTTAACGAATCGCCTTATACGCATTTATCCCTTCTACTGGTTAATTACACTTGTTGTGCTGCCCGTCTATTTTCTTGTTCCGAGCTTTGGTTACGGATATGAAACCCATATAAATACTATCATCAATTCATTTCTACTGCTCCCTCAAACTCATGGTCCAGTATTGCCTGTTGCGTGGTCGTTAAGTTATTTTGTATTATTTTACTTAGTGTTCAGTCTTCTAATGACTCTAGGGAAAAAGCCTGCATACCTCTTGGTTTCCATTTGGACGGCCATAACACTCTGCCATTTTCTTAATGTACCTCTGATAAGTGCTGATATTGATCGGCATGTCTATCTAAATTTCCTTTTTAGTGAAATTAATTTAGAATTTATTACTGGCTGTTTACTGGCCAAATGGGCTAAACATCATAAAAGTAAATACTACAAACTCTTGATACTAATAGGCACCCTTTGCTTTTTGTTGATATGGATAAATAACAAGTACCTTCTCATCCCTTACCACAATTACCTGTTATTTATCATTCCTTCTTCATTAATACTATTAGGCGCAACTTCTGTTCCTGAACAACTTCAATTGCCAAATTGGGTGAAGAGATTGAGCAAGCTTGGAGATGCCTCATACACAATTTTACTAACACATCTCTTATTTATTTCAGTTTTAATGAAGTTAAGTGTTGCGACTCATATCGTTGATAATCTTGGCTTCCTTTTCACAGATCTCATAATTGTGGGGATGACCGTTCCCCTTTGTTATATGACCTATCGATTTGCTGAAAGTCCGTTCGTTAAAGGACTCAAAAGCGCAACAATTTTACGTTCTTCCAAACCATCGAATGCCATCACCTAAATAGATAAAAAAAGCTGCATCGGCTAAAGAAAATAGCCCATGCAGCTTTTCATTTCAATCCTAGCATTCTCTTATACATTAATCTCCGCATCCCTCAATACAGGATGCTTCTCATCCTTCGCTGATAAAATCGGTGACGTCGTCGGCCAAACTATGCCGATTGCCGGATCATTCCACCGTATCCCGCGGTCATGCTGCGGCGAATAATAAGCATCCACCTTGTACAGCACTTGCGTCTTCGGCTCTAATGTACAGAAGCCGTGTGCAAAGCCCTGTGGAACTAACAACTGACGCTTATTGTCGGCGCTAAGGGTAACACCCACCCACTGACCAAATGTAGGGGAGCTTGGACGAATATCTACAGCCACATCGTAGATCGAGCCCGCGACTACTCGCACTAACTTCGTTTGCGCTTGTGGGTTCAATTGATAATGCAGCCCGCGCAGCACGCCTATCTCTTCCGAAAGTGAATGATTATCTTGCACAAAATCTATCGTAATCCACTGTACGGCAAGCTTTGCCGCATGATAACTTTCCATGAAAAATCCCCGATGGTCCGCATGGACCTCAGGTTCAATAATAACAAGCCCAGCTAAAGCTGTTGGCGTTATCTTCATACGTCCTCTCACCTCATTGACTAGCATATGCAGGAGAGTCGTAGAAAGCCTCAGACAACCGTTTATAGACAAGTGACCTCTTCCTTATCGTCTGGGCTCTATGCAAGCGTAAAAAGGCCACCAAGAGCTTTACAGCCCCAGCAGCCTTTTCCTTGTATGAGATGCATTTACCATATATATACGATACCTGCAATTATACCTGCCCAAATCAGGGAACCGAAGACCACACCGACAATCAATCCCTTGCCGATCGACAGATGTTCATCCTGATAAGCGTCTTCATGATCAATCATACCCAAAACCTCCCCGCCTACTCAGTATATGCACTAGTATGGGGAAAATGTTGGCGAATCATGCGGTCGTTTCAATATATTTTAGTTTAATAGGCATTTTTATTAATAAAGCCTTTAACAACAGTTCTCCAAATAATTTTAATATCAAATAAAAAAGTCCAATTTTCGATGTAAAAAATATCATGTTTAATCCGTTCCTCGATCGATGTATCCCCGCGCAAGCCGTTGCTCTGCGCCCAACCCGTAATCCCAGGCCTAATGTGATGCTTCACCATATACTTCGGTACTTCTTCCTTAAATTGTTCCACGAAATAAGGACGCTCCGGCCTTGGACCAACCACACTCATATGCCCGAATAGCACATTGAAGAACTGCGGAAGCTCATCGAGACTCGTTTTACGCAAGAATGTTCCAACCTTCGTTCGTCGCGGGTCATTTTCTACTGTCCACTCGGTGTTTGAAGCCTTGTCTCCAAGGTTCTTCATACTGCGAAACTTGTACATCATAAAGCGTCTGCGGTTCAGACCAACTCTCTCTTGCTTGAAGATGATGGGGCCATCGGAGGTGAGTTTGATGGCTATTGCGATAATTAGCAATAAAGGAAAAATAATAAGGATCGCTGTTAGTGAGAACAGAATATCAAAGCCTCTTTTTAACGTACGATTAGACATTTCATCAAGTGGAATATCCCGAACATTAATTAAGGGCATTCCCGCAAAATTATCAAAGTGAGGCTTAGATGGCAGAATGTCAAAAAAATCAGGGATAATCATCGTCCGAACACCGGATTTTTCACAAATGCTTATGATCTTACCGAACTTCAGATGTGCCTCCAACGGCAGTGCAATGATAACTTCATCAATCATTACATTTTGAAGTGTTTCTTCCAGCTCATCAATAGTCCCGATAATTGGTTTGTAATTCTTATATTTATTTTCATGCTGGTCGGTATAGTCATCCAGGAATCCGATTACCTCAAACCCGAGTTCAGGATGTTGTTTCAAATTCGCATAAAAGCGCCGCCCTAGCGTCCCTGCACCAAGAATCAAAATGAATTGCTTATTATAGCCCTTCTTTCTTAGTCGCTTCAGGCCTAATTTCACCAAATAACGATAAATTGAAATGAAACAAACACTGCCAATAAAATAAATCGCCAAGTACGTTCTAGAAATATGAACCGCTTTGAAAAAGAAGAGCAAGCTTAAAAGTACAAAAATACTGATGATATGCACTTGAAAAATCCTAATAGATTCTTCCGCGAACTTCTTCTTCCTTTTCGGCGAATACAACGTGATATTAAATCCAATTCCAACCGCGATAGCCCCGTAAACTAAACTCCAAATTGCATATTCTCCAATAGGTAAAGGCACCTCATGCGGGATAAAACCGCTTTTGAACTTCAACCACCATGCCAACAGAAATACCAATTGAATTGTGATAAAGTCAGCTAATGCATAAATTTGGGTTAAAAACTTCTCGTTTTTCCGAATCATTTCATTCACCTCCTCGAAACAATGGATAACGATGTACTATAGCTTAGGTTTTTTGAGAACAATAACAGCCATCCAAGCATGTTTTCTGATAAAAGGAAGCGCACGGAACAACATATTGTCGAATCGATCAGCGAATTTAACTAAGGAAGAAAATGCAGGAAATTTACGAAAAGGACTTAATGCTAGGGTTGCTAAGTAGAAATATTTCAATTCCACTGAATCAAAATAGGTTTTCGCTAACTCAATATCTTTCATGAGCAATGGGTGCTCATCTTCTGTCCGAATCCCTGGAGTCAACTTCCGAAACAAATTAATGAGTGGATTATGTCCTAAAGGTTCGGAGAAAACAACCGTACCATCGGGTTTTATCGTTCTTGAAAGCTCTCGATAAGCTTTATGTAAATCCAAGTGATGAATAATACCATTTCCACAAATTAAATCAAAGGTATCATTGGCAAATTCAAGATTTTCAGCATCCATAACTAAGAAATCCATCTTGTCTTGTAGGCCCTCTTCTCGCGCTCTTGCATTCGCCTGTTGAATAGCAACATCTGAAATGTCTATTCCCTTAGCTGATGCAGCGCCGTTTCTAACTAGGAAATAAGAATAACTGCTTAAACCACAACCGTATTCTAATACGTCTTTATTGGCACAATGTGCAAGCAGCAAGTCCGAATAATAGTTAATAATGGCTTGTGTGATAGAGTAATACTTTTCATTCGCTTTTTCTCGGGCATCGTTATTTCCGCCAAAAACTTCATTGTGAAAGTCTTTTTCTTTAACGATTTTAGTAGTCGTAATAGTCATCATTTCACCTAATTAGTTTATTTTTTAATAAAGTCAAAAAGAACTTGAATGCAATTCCAGCGTACACGAAACCATTTGTAATCATCGCGTATTTACGCATATAATGCTTTTTGTGAAAGAGATACATGGCTCTATGAAACTCATATATAATCTTGTACGGCTTTCTTCGACTGCTTGCCCCTTTGTGATGAACAATCTGCGTACGTGGGTAATAATAATTCACCCAACCCGCTTCCTTGATTCTATAACACCAATCAATATCTTCACCATACATAAAAAATTCCTCATCCAGCATACCGACATGCTCTATCGTCTCGCGGCGTACAAGCATGAATGCTCCGACTAATGAATCGATGGGATATTGTTGGTCAGCATCTAAATAACCAAGCTGATATTGATTAAATCTATGGATTTCCGGAAATAGCTTGGCAAATCCAAATGCATAGTAGAAAGACGCTGAGGGCGTTGGGAAGCCACGTTTGCAAGCTTTATCGAGTGAACCGTCCGGTAGCACGATTTTACAGCCGCTAGCCCCTACAATAGGGTTCTCGTCCATGAATTGCAGCATCACGTCTAGAGTATCCAGTTGCACGATTGTATCGGAGTTTAAAAGCAAGACGTAACGACCTTTGGATATGCGAATGCCTTGGTTGTTGGCTTTTGAGAAACCTACGTTCTCTGTATTGCCGATAGTGACTACCTGAGGGTACTGCTCATTCAAAGATTGAATAGTGCCATCGTTAGATGCGTTATCAATAAGAATGATCTCGTATTTGTATGATGTAGTTGACGAAAAAACCGATTCAATGCAGGCTAGCGTTAGATCCTTCGTTTTGTAGTTCACGATGATAATGGATAAATCCAAGTGATGACCTCATTTTTTGATTGATTATCCTTAGTATAGCACGGGAATATTAATTTTCGCCTAAAAAAATAAGACTAGCGTCTGCTAATCTTAGGTATTCATTATATAAACCATTTATTCATTAAGGACGATGCTTGTCTTTGTTTCGAACGAATTAAGCTTCTCTTGTTGCTCAACTCCGGGTACTTGCGATAAAAATCCATCCAAGCTCCTAATAATTTAGGTTCACGGATGAGAGCATATACAAGACTAAGGCATTCATACACCAACAGTGGAATAATGTGTTTCATCATGGATTTAATATTGTCGTTCTTCACCATCATTTTATAGCGATTGATAAAGGATAATCTTCTAACAAAAAGCGGTTTGCTGCTCCTGCCGCCCTCTTTCCAGCCTCGTTCATGATAGGCGATTGCTGTTGGCTCATATAGTGCTTTCCAGCCTAGTAATTGCGCACGCCATGCCACATCTACGTCTTCTTTATATGCAAAGAAGTCCTCATCGAAAAATTCGCCATTCAGGCTAATGTCGTCAATCATTTCGCGTGAGTACATAGCCGCGGCGCCGGAGACACCGAAGACTTCTTCCGGGTGTTTAAATAGGTTGCTCGTCTGATGTGCGCCGCGGTCGAAAGCTCTTCGCGCTTTGTTGATGATGAGTCCAGTACTGTCAATCTGATGAGGTGCTGCTTTGAAAAGTAATTTACCTGTTGCACTGCCTGCTTGATGGTGATTCTGGAGTGCAAGGAATATGTTAAGAACATAATCCGGTTCAAGGACAACATCTGGATTGAGGATTAAACAATAATCCGTTTCCGTCATCCGAATCGCTTGATTGTGAGCTCCGGCGAAGCCATTGTTCTGCTCGTTTCGAATAATCGTGCATCTATCTTGCCATTTTGTCAGCGAATGAAGTGTATGATCCTTGGATGCATTATCTATGACAATGATTTGGTCAATTGGATGGGACTGTCCCAGTACTGCTTCCAAACAATCCTCGATATATTCAGCGCTGTTATAAGTGACAATATGGACACTGACTGTCCGTTTGTTACTGGCTTCCAAACTAAATCAGCCTCCTCTTCTTATCCATTATACGAAATCGGCAATCGAAACAAAACGACATTTTCTAAAAAGAATCGCAAATTAAAAAAGCCACCACTATGCTTCGATGCATAATGACAGCTTTACTGTTTTAAGAAAGCAAATTTTGGAATACTACTATTAATTTCCTTACATCTTAATGAAAAGATTCTTTAATTTTAGCTTTATACTTTGAGGAAAAAACTTATAAAATGACCTTAGGAACGTTTTTAGAGAACCTTCGTTTTCCAATTGATTTAATCTTTTGACAACTAAGTGATTATATCCTTCCAATTCTTCAAAGTGACTCTTTATATGCAGTGTATATACTAAATTTTCACTATGATTTTTTTCAACTTCTTTTGAGCGCAGTTCTAAATGAGAATAGTTCTCTTCATATTCATGTAGTTTCTGTCGCAATTCTTGAAGTTCCCGTTGCTGATCTTGCAGTTCTTGTTGCAGAACTTGCCGTTCGGTTTGCAATTCTTGCTTTTCCCATTGTTGATTCTGCAGTTCCTGTTGCAATTCAAGTTTACCTTGGATTAAACTATCAATGGTTTGCTCAAAATCATTATTCATCTGTTCTTCGAAGCTCTGCATTTCAGTACTCAAGAAAAGCCTTTTATCCAAAAGCTCGTCAGCTAACTGGTTATTTACAACAACGCGATATAGGTCATTAATCTTTTTGTAATTATCAATACATTCTTTTAGTTTTTCATTAGTGTTAAACAGTTCAACTAGTTCTTGCTCAGAATCCAAAACTAGTCCATTTCTAAAATGTTTTACCTGATCTGCAATGTTTCCACTGTCTTTGTAGGTGATAACAAAACAGTTAGCCTCCAGACTTTCATAATAGGTGTAATTATAATTACCAAACCAATTTGACCATAATAGAACTACATCAATTTTATGTTCAATCAGCCTTGAGGTAGTGTCTTGGTTAGCACCATTGTGAAAACTCGTGTCAATAAAAATAGTCCCCGGCAATGATTGATTAATTACAGTAAAATGATAGAATTCATAGTCCGATCTATTGGGGATATCATTTATTTTTAACCAAGCATCCCAACCCTTGTTCTTGAGAGGATAACCCAGAAATGCAACCCGTATTTTCTTATTTGATAATGGATAAGAGGAGATTAAACTTTTCAAATGTATAACATTCTGATGAGGAACCACACGAACACTCTGCTCTAGATGCTGGAATATTCGTAGAAAAATGCGTTTTCCATTTTCAGATGGTGCTACAATAGTAACGTTATGCTTAATAAACAGATTATTTATAGATGCGTGATGCTCTTCGCGGTTCTCGCCATGACGACAGGTTTTACAACGCGGAGAACCAATGGGTGCGGGACCGCAGAATTCCTCATCATTATAAAACAAAAAAATATTTCGACAAATGGAGTAATAATCGTGCAAAATATGAAGAACAGCAATATTATGTTTTTCATTAATTCTGCTGATAATCTCGTCAATCATCGCAATATTCATTCTAAATAAACTATTGATAATAATACTTAGGAGATTAATCTTGTTTGCCGTAATGAGGGATCCAAAGTAGTAGCCTACTTGCCATGCAGTTAAATAACAAACTGTTTCATTATCAATGACAACTTCAATAATAAGATTTTTTGGTTCGATCTTATCAGCATCATAATTACTTGCAGTGATTAAAGCAACGCAAGAAATATTGCGATCATTCATCATTTGTTGCAACTCTAAAACATATTTTTGTGAACCTGAGGTAATCTTTCGGTAATCATCATGACAAAATGAAATTACGCAATCCTTATATTTTAATTGATTTAATATTTTTTCAGTTACCCCACTTTGTATCAATTTTCATACACCCTCTTTGCGATTCATCAATAAATTGCATCAAACTTGAGAAAGTAACACTTTCTTGAAACAGTCTCATCAATTTCGCTTGATCTTCATCAGAGAAAGAAGGGTAAGAGCTCTTTGCAAATGTATTTAAAATGCTCTCCAATTGATTGATCTGTTCAACTGTGAAGCCCTGTCTCTCTAACCCTATTTTATTTACTTTTTTTATCATTGCTGGATTGCCATCGACCAGAAAATATGGGGGAATATCTCTAACCACCTTTGCCATAGCACCTACCATTGCATATTTTCCCACTTTAGAAAACTGATGTGTAAATGCTGACATTCCAATATGGGCAAAATCATCGATCTGGGTGTGACCCGAAATTCGCACATGTGCAGATAATGTAGTTGAATATCCAATAATAGTATCATGACCCAAATATGCGCCGTGACCGATATGATTGTTGTTACCTATACATGTATTGCTATTCGAATTTTTTGACCTAGCAATGACAGTATGATCATTAATGATATTATTTGAGCCAATAATTAGTCCTGATTCGATTGATTGATCAAAACCTTTAAGATTTGGCAGGGCACCAATAGAACAAAAACTTCCTATATAAGTTCCGCTGCTTATTGAGGTATTTGGATGAATTTTTGTATGACTACATACGATAACCCCATCACCAATACTTACATTATCACCGATAATTGAATATTCCCCGATGCTTACATTCTCACCAATCATTACATTTCGACCAATAAATGCACTTTCATGAATCATTCGTTAACCACCTCCATTTTCAAAAACTTTACTGCCTTTTCAATTACTTGAATCCCTCTAATTGCTTGTTCTGGGCCTGACATTGATTTTCTATGATGATGTATACAGTTAATAAAATGAGATAAACTAGTTGTCAATGCGCTGGGGCCATCATAGGTTACATGGACAGGGTTGCTCAGAAATTCATTCCTATTTTTATCGTAAATAGTGAAAATCTTTCTATCATCCAATTCATCAAAATGGATTTCCTTATCAGAAATACTTATTTTTGAGTATCGTTCTTTGACCACCGCGTTGTGTCCAACCTTGATCCGTCCAATAAACGAATTGCTGGTCAGTGTTAAAACAACTTCATCTGCAAGATACTCAACATAAAGAAGTTCTAGCTCTCGACCGTTCAACAAATAGTCCAGTACTGCTAAGTCATGAACAGCCAAATCCCAAAGCAACTCAGCAAGCCCTTTAGATTTACCAGTAGTCACTCTGGTTGCTTCAAAAGTTAATATTGAATTAGACTCTACTAAAATGGACTTAATTTTAATTATTGCTGAATGATAAATCATGAGATGATCAATATGAATCGTGAGTCCACGTTGGACTGCGATATTTTGAAGTTCCTCAGCATGTTCACATGTCAACGTAAATGGTTTTTCGATAAACAAGTGTTTGTTCGCAAGCAAAACATTTTTTGCGATCCCAAAACTGTCTTCCATCCCTACAGAAACAACAATTGTGTCAATCTGGTCGCAAAATAACTTATGGTAATCTGTCGTAAAAAAAATATCATTGTTCTTCATATAGAGTTTTTCAGCATCTAGTAGTCGAAGGTTATTAACATCACAAATAGCAGCAAGCTCTAAGGAATTATGTAATGATATTTCCTTTGCAATATTTGGGCCCCATTTCCCAAAACCAATTAAACCGATCTTCAATATTTCACCTAGTTTCTTATAACTATCCTATTTAGAACCTATTGATAGCAGTAATAATCCGCTCAACTTCAAAAGAGGTTAATCCCGGATGAATAGGAATTGAGACGACCTCATGTTTTATCCGGTTAGAAACCCCAAGTCTTCTGTTGTAATCTTTCTCTAATAAATCAGTTGCTCTGTAACAAGCTTGCTCGGGAATTGTATAGGGGTAATAAATCGAAGTGCTAACTCCTTCTTTTTCCATGTGAGCTATAAAAGCATCCCGCATACCATTTAAAATACGTAATGTATATTGATTATAGACATGCATTGCTCCCAGAACCTCTTGTGGCTTGATGATATAAAAATTATCGATATTCTCATCATAGAGAGCAGCATTATCTCGTCTAGCAGAATTAAATCGATCCAGTTTTTTTAGTTGACATAGACCAATTGCCGCTGAAATCTCAGACAAACGATAATTATATCCTATGAATTCAAATTGATTCCTTGCTTTAATACCATGCTGAATAAGTTGATTTGCAAATACAGCTGCATTTTTATTCTTAAATACCACCATACCGCCTTCTGCGGTTGTCATATTTTTAGTCGGGTAAAAACTGAATGCACTAGCATCCCCGAATGTACCCAACTTACGTCCTTTCCATTCTGCCCCATGAGCTTGAGCACAATCCTCAACAAGCAGCAACTGGTACCTGTTTGCAATTCCCTGTATTTGATCCATATCGCAACTCTGACCGAATAAATGGACAATTAATATTGCTTTAACGCCTTCTTGCTCCTGAAGAATCTGTTCAATACTATCAGAAGAGATATTCATAGTTCTTTCATCAATATCTGCAAAAATCGGAGTCGCCCCTGCGTGTATAATCACATTGGCTGTCGCGATAAATGAGAAAGCTGTGGTAATTATTTTGTCTCCCTCTTTGATTCCAAGTGCTCTGAGGGCTATTTCTAAGGCTGTTGTTCCAGAGGAAGCAGCAATACAGAAACCCTGGTTTAGATACTCTGAAAACTCTTTTTGAAATAGTGCGACATTCTCTCCACTAGCCAATTGACCACTTCTCAATACTGCGCTTACTGCATCTATCTCCTCTTGACCAATCTGTGGTTGTGCAATTTTAATCATTTTTCCGTTCCTTTACTCCCAGTATTTTTGCCATTTCAAAAGAATCAGCAACTTCACAACCTAACATTTGAATCATTACTGCCGCTCGGTTTACAAATTCTATATTATTCTTTACAGGTATCCCTTTTAAAAAGAAACGATTGTCTTCCATTCCGGTTCGAATCACATCGCAGCCATTTAAAATGGAAATAAAATTAACCGGTAACTGCATTCCTGCAATACCGGCTGCAGACCAATTAAAACCTTTTGGAACCGAGTCGAGAATCCATTGAATATTGTTATAGTCAGATTTCATCCCGCCGGTTGAACCTATGATAAATTGAATAAGAGCGTTGTTTTCAACGAGACCAAGCTCAACCAGTCGCATTAGTTCTTTTAACATTTTCGGATTAAATATCTCAAATTCAGGCTTTACTTCATATTCATCCATCGCTTGAAGAATATCTCTCACAAACTTTTTTGAGTTTTTAATTCCACCATCAGGTCGTTTGACAGAAGTTACTTCTATTGACGCTAAATCTGGTTTTAATTCCATTAATCTGATTCGTTCTTTATCGGATATATCGACAAGATGATTTGAGGTAGATATGCACACCAAGATATCACATTTTTCGCGAATTCCGGTCAACACTTCCTTGTATAACGAAGCATCCAACGATGGACGT
Organism: Paenibacillus plantarum; assembly: GCF_013141695.1. Taxonomy (GTDB): domain Bacteria; phylum Bacillota; class Bacilli; order Paenibacillales; family NBRC-103111; genus Paenibacillus_E; species Paenibacillus_E plantarum. The sequence continues at coordinate 370,167 of NZ_WHNY01000060.1, read as the reverse complement.
TCATTCTTATCGCGAACATGGATATGAACCATCGCAGCCCCTGCAACGGAACATTCATACGCACAATTAATAATTTCATCCACAGTAACAGGAAGCCCAGGCATTGTTTCCTTTCTAGTCATTGAACCGGTAATTGCTACACAGATCCCAATTTTTTTCATTGCACTCCTTCTGGAGTTCCTATAAGAAACGCCATTTACTAAATAAAATATAATTACAACTCAGTAAGATTATACTGTCAAAATAATAGATTGGACATAGTGTGGGCCATATTTATTAAAACTTATTTTCTTATCTTTCAGTTCTATTCGAATAACTAACTATTCCTAAAGCTATGGACCAACGGGTTTATACTTTCGTCTAAAATCCCCAAATTATTCATTACATATTCCCTAGTGTTGAAATTACTACTTGGATTTTTACCCTCAAACCATCCATACTGAATATAATGCAAAATGGGGTCTAAGCCTGTTACTAGAACATCCTTATATTCATTCAAATAATATTCAATCTCTAGTAAACTATTTTGTTTAATAAATTCATACTCAAAATCTATTCTTTCTTTGGCTAATAAACCTTGATTTCTTATTGACAACATAAGCCTATCGTACATTTGTTCTGTTTGTTTAATATTCCAATGAAATTTTTCTACTAGCTTAATTAAAGCCTTTATTGTTTCATCATTCGACATTTTAGTATTACTATGAAGGGGCTTCGTATGAGCCGTTATCTTACTAAAAAGTTCACCTGTTTCGTTTTGCAAGTATTCCTTTGCAAGCAATTTATTTCCTTCTTCAAAGTAGTTAACAATTTGCTGTTTCTCACCATCTGAAAAAAATTCACTCAATTTCCCTTTTTCAAACAAATCAACAGATTGTATTATAAAATTTCTTATATCTTGATGAACGAACCTTTTTTTATTATTTACATTACTGTATGAAACGAGATAATGAGATAATTCCTGGAGAAATCTTACTTTCTCTAAAGATAGCGATTCATTTAAGTTATTAGTGATCTCAAAATTCCCATCCATTTCAATTCCAAAAATATGAAGGAAGTCCGAAAATAAATCATTTTTATAAAGTTTCTCCTTTTCAAAAATTCTAACTATCATGTTTTCCTTACCAAATGCTTTTGCCCATCTATTTATCAACTTATAATAATTTGCAGCTTCCAAAAAAACTGAATCGTTGAGACAAGTATCGGATATACAATTGGTTACGCTAATCCTATGGGGGAACCCTACTTTCGCACGTTCACTGCGTGTGGAAAGATAAAATTCATCTTGCCTTCTTACATATAAAATAATCTTGGTATTATAATTTTTCAAACTGTTTTGTAGCAAATCAATTGAGGAATCATTGTAAAGGCGAAGAAAAAATTCACTTGAAATTAGAATATTATCCTGTTCGATTTTTTTGATATCGTCTAAAAACTCATCTAATGCTTCACCTTTTACATAATTATCATCGTCACTAAAGAATATTAACTTTTCTTGGGTAAGTGAAGGAATCAAGCCCACATGTTGATTCCATTGAACATATTTTTTTTGACTATCAATAGGGTAAAAAATATTATGTTGCAATAACTTTGAGTGATTTACTGTCAAAAAGTTCTGTAATGAAGTTGTGCCCGTTTTACTCAACCCAATATGAATAAAAATTGTTTTCATTCCCTACTCTCCTTAAACCTCTAGGAATTCATTTTATTATGTACTAATGGATTTACATGCTGATCAATTAACTCTATATTTTCGATAACGTATTCTCTTGTGTTGAATTCATTACTTGGATTTCGTCCTTCATGCCAGCCCCATTTAATGTAATGCATTAATGGATCAATACCAGTTTGTTTAATGTCAGCATAAGTATCTAAATAGAAATCTCTGTCAAACAAATTATTTTCCTGAATAAATTTATAGTTAAATTCAATTTCCTCTGAAGTTAGTTCTATAGAATCTCTTATAGAACCAATTAATCTCAAATAAATTTCATCCCTCATTTTTTGCTTGTTAAACATCTCCTCAGCTAAAATCACTAATTTTTCTATGAACTCTTCATCTGGTAAATCTTTTTTATATTTAAATTCTTCTATTGGATTAACTGAGCCTACATTAAAAAGCTCTCCATTTTTTCTTTTCAAATATTTTTTTGCTAATTTCGCATTATCCCTCGAAAAAATTTTAATTATTTCCAATCTCTCACTAAAAGATAAGAAATTCTTTATGTCCCCAACATCATCTGAACTACTATTAATTATTACTTTTCGAATCTCCTGATGGTTTAATCTTTTCTCATTATCTATATCATCTATTGCTGCCAAGTAACTTGATAACATTTTTAGAAATAATGCTTTTTCATAAGAAATTGATTGATTTTGATGTTTTCGAGGTACTTCCACCTTCGTATATTGTAAATTTACTCCAAGTATGTTCATAAAATCTGAATATAAATCGTTCCTAAAAAATTCATTCTCATTGAAAATTCTTATATAAACATTTTTTTCGCCGAAGACTCTTATCCATGCACGAATAATATGATAATATTTTGCATTTTCAATTTCAGCAATTTGCTCTAAACTAAAATCAAAATGCCTTCCTTCTCTAACAGCATGTTGAAAATTAGAAATTATGAAATCATCTTGTCTTCTTACATACACAATTATTTTCACATTGTACTTATTGAATTTTTTTTTCAGAGCTACGATATGTTTTTTTTCAAATAATGAAGAAAAACCCTCGCTAGAAATAATCACATTGTTCTCAATGGTAATATCTATATCACTAATAAATTCCTCCAAAATATTTTCACTTATATATTTTTTTCTGTCTGTGTAAGTAGGAATATTCTCCCCGGTGATCGCTGTTACTAGAGGCATGTGTTGATTCCAAATCACGTAGCTTTTATTTTCATCAACTGGATAGAAAATATCATTCTTCTTAAGCGTTTCTTGATTCATAGACAGAAACTCTTGGATCAAAGTCGTATCCGTACTTGGCATACCAATATGTACATATAATGTCTTCACATTCACACCGCCTTATTAACATCTAATATATCACTTTCTCTTTCATATGTTGAACATAATTTCAATGCTTATTACCAGGGTCGAACCACAACCAGTATGAGAAGCAGAAAAACCGCTAAATTCAACATGGGTTACTTTCCATGTTGAATTGCGGTTAAAAATCGTGCTTGTTTAATTATTCTCTTCTAATTCTCTTAAAAAAGCCTTAAGCCCTTTTCCCCAATGACGCAAATCTTCAAAACCATTTGCTCGAATCGCTGCATGTTCCATCGCGGAATTCCGTGGTCTTGGAGCAGGTCTAGGGAATTCTTCTGTTGTACATGACTCTACTTTCAACTTTACCCCTGCCTCTTCAAAAATGGTACATGCAAACTCATACCAAGAACAAACACCTGCGTTAGAAGCATGATAAATGCCGTAACAATCTGTTTGAATCAATTGCTCAAGAAACAAGGCAAGATCGACTGTGTACGTTGGTGATCCAAATTGATCACTTACAACTTTTAAAGAATCACGCGTTTTAGCTAATTCTAACATCGTTTTCACAAAGTTCTTACCGTACAGTCCATACACCCAAGATGTTCTTACAATAAAATACTTGGAAGAAAGGGATTGAACATAAAGTTCTCCAGCTCTTTTGGACTTGCCATATACACTTTGAGGATTCGTGGGATCATCTTCCCGATAGGCTTGTGAAGACTTCCCATCAAAGACATAATCCGTACTGATGTATACGAACTTAGCTCCTATACTCTCAGCGGCTATAGCGAGATTCTTGGTTCCATCCGAATTAACTCGGAAGGTTTCCAATTCATTTGTCTCCGCAAGATCAACAGCTGTATAAGCAGCACTATGAATAATAACCTCAGGTTGTAACTGCTCGATTACCTCCAGACAATGCCCCTCATCCGTAATATCGAGATCCGCTCGTCCTAACCCATGAACCTCATGCTGAGCTTCTAGCAGCTTAATAACATCTTTCCCAAGCTGTCCATTTGCGCCAGTTACTACAATCCTCATGAATGTTCACCTAACCGTGACCCGTATTGCTCATAAAAATACTTTTGATATTCACCTGTCTGAATTCGTTTCCACCAGGCTTGATTGTCCAAATACCAACGAATCGTCGCTTGAATACCCGTCTCAAAATAATGCTTCGGCTTCCAACCAAGTTCATTCGTAATTTTCGTGGCATCAATCCCATATCGACGATCATGACCCGGACGATCTTTGACGAAATGCATCAGAGACTCAGGCTTTCCAAGCTCACGAAGAATCGTTTGGATAATTTGAATATTGGTTCGCTCATTATTTCCACCGATATTATAAACCTCACCACTGACCCCATTATGTAGGACCAAATCAATCGCACTACAGTGATCCTCAACATAAAGCCAATCTCTAATATTAAGACCATCACCATACACAGGCAGAGCCTTGTCACTCAAGGCATTCGCAATCATCAATGGAATTAACTTTTCAGGAAATTGGTAAGGACCGTAATTATTGGAGCAGCGAGTAATGTTGATATTGAGTCCAAACGTCTCATGATAAGAACGCACTAGAAGATCAGATCCCGCTTTGCTTGCCGAATAGGGACTATTCGGTGCTATAGGCGTTTCCTCCGTGAAAAGCCCCGTCTCACCGAGAGATCCATATACTTCATCTGTCGAGACATGAATAAATTTTTTAACCGTATGCTTACGGGCAGCTTCCAGCAAAACCTGCGTTCCTAGTACATTTGTTTTGACGAAAATATCAGGTTCGAGAATACTGCGATCCACATGCGACTCCGCGGCGAAATGAACAATCGTATCGATTCCCTTATCGAACAAACTGTTCACGAGTTCAGGATTCGTAATGTCCCCTTTTATGAAGGTATAGTGGCTATTGTCTTGAATCGAAGTCAAATTCTCTAAATTTCCTGCATAGGTCAGTGCATCCAAGTTGATAATTTCATATTTAGGATAGCGCTCCAGGATATATTGCACGAAGTTGCTGCCGATAAATCCGGCCCCGCCGGTTACAAGAATTTTCATGTAAGTAAGACTCCTATTTTAAAAGTTAATTTCCGCATCTTTAAGTAATGGATGCTTTTTATCCTTATCCGATAGAATCGGATTCGAGGTTGGCCAATCAATTCCTAAGGCAGGATCATTCCAAATAATGCCGCGATCCTGCTCAGGCGAGTAATACTCGTCTACTTTATACAGGACCTGCGTATTCGGTACAATCGTGCAGAAACCATGGGCAAAGCCTTGAGGAACGAGTAACTGGCGCTTATTAGCTTCACTTAAAATGACACCTACCCATTGCCCGAACGTAAGGGAATTCTTGCGAATATCAACGACTACATCGTAAATGGCTCCAGCTGCTACACGAACGAGCTTTGTTTGAGCTTTGGGATTTAACTGATAGTGAAGTCCACGCAACACACCGGCTTCAACGGATAAGGAGTGATTATCTTGAATAAACAGATGATCCACACCAATATCTGCAAACTTCGAGCTGCTATAGCTCTCCATAAAAAAGCCCCGATTGTCACCAAAGACATCTGGTTCGATAAGAACTAGCCCTTCTAACTTCGTTTTTATGATATTCATTCGAATCAACACCTCTTACAATTTTAGTTTCCCAAACTCTTCTCCAAACAACAGTTCTTTGGCCAATTCATTTGCTTTTGCTAAAGAAGCATGCGTACCGGCATCTGTCCACCAGCCTTGAAGGATATCATAAGTTAGCTCATTCTTTTTGATATATGCGTTGTTCACATCTGTAATCTCAAGTTCGCCACGATCCGATGGTCTAAGCGATTTTACAATTTTAAAAACAGAACTATCATACATATAAATGCCTGTAACTGCAAAACTGCTTTTCGGCTGCTTCGGCTTCTCTTCGATCGAAACAATCTTGTCCCCCTCTAATTCTGACACGCCATAACGTTGAGGGTCTTGAACCTCTTGAATGAGGATTTTAGCTCCATGACGTTGATTTCTAAAATTGGTCACAAAAGGTACGATACTTTCTTCGAACACGTTATCTCCGAGAATGACAACCATTTGATCATTGCCTACGAAGTGCTCAGCTAGGTCTAGTGCTTGTGCAATTCCCCCAGCTTCATCTTGAACTTTATAAGTGAAGGTTACTCCCATTTCTCGTCCGCTGCCGAGAAGGTTAACAACATCACCCATATGTTCCTTCCCGGTGACTATGAGAATATCCAAAATATCTGCTTGTTTAAGCTTGGCCACAGCGTGAAAAATCATTGGATATTTACCGACCGGAAGTAAATGTTTATTTGTTACTTTGGTTAGAGGAAATAGGCGTGAGCCTGTTCCACCAGCAAGAATAATGCCTTTCATAATTAACCATCCTTATTTCTTATTTTTCCATTGAAATTAAATATATCCCTATAAGAATAACTACACATCCAATCCAACGGGTCAAAGTCACTTCTTCTTTAAAGATTATCCAAGCCAAAATTATTACAATAGCATAAGATATACTTTGTAATGGATACACCACACTTAATTTACCAATTGATAAAATTTTAAACCAAACTATCGTCGCAACACCGTACAAAATAAGTCCACTTAATATAAGTGGAGAAGAAAATAACCCTAATACATTTTTTAATGTTAATTCAGTATTCTTTAATCCTATTTTCCATAAAATTTGTCCAGTGGCAAGCAATGTTATATTTATTAATGTGAGAATAATTATTTTCAAGTTCAATCATAACCAACCCTTATTTCATTTTTTTTGCAACAAGTATTATATATGGAGAAAAATATCTATTTGAGATATTATCTAGACGAAACTTAATTAATATTTCTTTCAATTTCGAAAAAATCAACCTTAACAATGGTCTAGATAAAAGTTGTGAATTCTGGTCATTAAAAAATAAAAAACAACTTTTGTAATAATTGCAATATAAGATCTCATACTCATTACTTTCTTTTATTTTTCTTGGTAACTCTTTTAAATTCATAATTTTTAAATTGTGAATACTTAAAAGCTCTGGATTTACAATTCTGTAGATTAACCAATTAAAGTATCTAATATTCGGTAGCTCAATTACTAAATATCCCTTATCCTCTACTAAATCCATGTGTTTTTGTATAATTGAATCGTAGTCATAGAAATGTTCTACAAAACCAAACGATGAAACAACAGTATATTTCTTATCAAGCTTTAATTCAGTAAAATCCGCTTCGTATAATTGAAATTTTTCAACATCATAATGTTTTAGGTTCTCTTCAATCTTGGAGACACTAGAATAGTCAACTCCAGTAACATCAAAATTTAATTTATGATAAAAATAAGCCATTATAGATCCAGGAGCACATCCAATTTCTACAAAGCTACCACCTTTGGGAATTAACTTACTTAAAAAATCTCCAAAAACAAATGATTTATAGTCATTTCTTTTTTCGTGCTCCCATTCACTATCCCAAAATTCTTTTTTTGATAATTTGTTCATAACTACTAACTCCTCTAATCATACTTGTCTTGAAGGAAAGTAACAAATAAAATCATCAATTGATCAGACATCCCTCTTAATTTCATTTAACTTTTTTGACAAATCTCTAACTTTTTTTTCTAGAATAGCATTGTATTGAACAATTTCCTTGAATTTTTCATTCAAAATAGAAATTTGTTGACTTTGTCTAAAAAGAAGGAATAATGTGAAAATCATTGCGATAAGAAATAATAAAGATGGTGGATAATTTATTTCTAATAAGTTAGAGAAAAAGTCAATTGTTTTTGGGAAAATCGATAGTAAAAAAACAATTAATGAACCAGTCATCCAAAATATACTTTCCTTCTCAGAAAACAATTTTTTTCTTACTTTATTAAAAACGTAGAGAATTAACAAAATACCTAACATTGCAAAAAATAAATGCGTTATCATAACTATCTCTCCTAGCAGTACACACTCTATTTTTGTGAGCTAATGATTCTTTTCCCTTGAAATAGAATAAGAATAATTGCATAGATCATTTTAATCATATACTTCATAGGTTTTAATATTCCACTATGCATGCTCTCACCAAATTCTCTATTTCTCATATTCACCTGGTATTCTGTTATTTTATATTTTTGTAATAACATTTCAATAATTAAGTTTGCATCAGGATATTCGGGATAATTGTTCATTTGAGCGTACTTTTTTATAACGGATTTATTCAATACTTGAAATCCTGAAGTAGGATCTGAGATTTCAATATTACAAGATTTCTTAATTATACTTTTAAATATATTTGTACCTAGTCTTCTAAAAAAACTATGTTCATACGATGATCTTTCTTTAAATCGAGAACCAATGATAATATCTGCTTTTTCTTGATTCAATAAATTAATAAGTTTCTTTGCTTCTGATGCAATGTGTTGACCATCACCATCGAATTGGATTACTGTATTGTATTCGTTTTCAACTGCATATTTAAATCCTGTTTGTAGTGCACCAGAGTAACCCAAATTTACGGGTAAAGAAATAAACTGAATTCCTTCAGTATTTTTTAAGATATCTAATGTGTTGTCTGTTGAACAATCATTAACTATTAAAATATCTACAAAATTAAGGTCATTTTTAACTTCCATAATAACTTTTGATATATTCAACTCTTCATTATAAGCAGGTATAATCATTAAAGTTTCTTTCAATTTTATCCCCTCTTCTAAAGTAGATTATTACTCCTTTGATTTCTCAAAGTTTCCTTTATCCCATCAATTAACGTATATTTAGGTTCCCAACCTAAATGAGTTTTTATTTTTTGATTATCTAAATAACTATCCAAAATATCTCCTTTTCTTGACTCTTTATAAATTGGCATAATATGTGTTCTAGCACAGCTCAATATAATATTCTGATATAAAGTATTAATTTTGGTAGGAATATTGGTACTTATATTGTATATTTCATTATCTCCAGCATCCATAACGGCTAAATTTGCTTCAGCAATATCTTTAACATAAATAAAATCCCTAGACTGTTCCCCATCGCCATTTATGTACGGAGCTTCATTTTTCAATATTTTATTCAAAAAAATGGAAACAACCCCTCCTTCCCCCTTATAATCTTGTCGTTCACCATATACATTCGCATAACGAAGAATAGTATATTTCAAGTCGTGTAGTTCTGAGAATAATTTAATATAACTTTCAGGAGTAAATTTTGATAATCCATAGAATGACAAAGGTATTTTAGAATGTTTCTCATCTATAGGTAAGTATAATGGATTCCCATATATTGCAGCTGATGAAGCATATATAATTTTTCGTACTCCAACATTTCTACAACATTCTAATAGTGAAATAGTTCCTTTAATGTTACTGTCAGCGTCAAATTTAGGATCTTTCATTGATTTTTGTATATCAATCTGAGCGGCAAGATGATACACAATTCGGGGTTTAAATTGATGAAATATATCATTAAGATTTTGGTCAAGAATATCGATCTGATGAAAAATGACCTCATTAAGATTAATATTTTCAATTTTTCCTGTTGATAAATTATCAATCACTAGCACTTCATGTTTCTCTTTGATTAATCGTTCAACAATATGAGAACCAATGAAACCACATCCACCTGTGACTACTACACGCATATAGCAACCCACCTCTTCAATCCTTCAGTTTATTATTTTAATATCCAGCAATCTGAATGACAGTTGTCTAGGATCCAAAGAATTAGGAATTACTTTACTAGGAATAAAGACGTCTGTGCTTTTCAATGTAATTTCAAAATATGGATCTTCTATTTTTTTATGTGCACTGAAGTTATAAGTACTGCCTAATCGTTTCACTATCGTAATCTCTTCGTGATTTGTACTATCTGTAATTATTAGCTTAGGATCAACTGGGTTTGCCTGGGCATTTAAATTAAATTCTAAATTAATATCTTGTTTATCTGAATAAACTCGTACTTTAGTTAATCCATTGGTCCACATATCTTTATGTCTATCAATAATCATTTGAGAAACTCTAAATATTCCTCTTTCATCGTTTACTTTATAAATTTTATAGTATTTACCTACACCATCAATTGATACTGGGATTAAACCATCAAAGATTACATTATCAACCGTTGTAATAACGTAATCAATTTTCCCAAATCGTTCTTTAGTAGAGTTAGTGTATTTATACCCAATCGGAAAAAAATTTTCAATATTGAATACTCCATTTTTGAACGATTCATTGATACTTTCTTCAAAAGCCAATACACTGTATCTCACATTAAGCATACTTTCTAAACTATCAATTCGAAAAGTGTCACCACCATTCAATTTAACTTCAGTAATCGGCATGAGTAATACCTTAATATTTTTCACCTTATCCTGCTCTTTCAAATAATTGTTGATTGAGACGATTTCTTTTTTTAACTCACTACTACCGAAGCCGCTTCCAATATTATAATAATTTCTTGAATACAATGTATACATACAAAAACTATTGTACAAGGATATCATGAAGACAACCACGAAAGTAAAAATTAGAGTTTGTTTAAATTTTTTCTTACACAACCAGTAAACAAAAATTGTAAGACTTCCAATGATACTAATATTAAAAAGTATCTTAACAATATCGTATTTATAGTAAAAATTAAAAGAAGCGAGCATCATTGCATCAACATAAAGCATAGGATATACAAGTTTATACTTTTCAAGTATAGCTGATGATAAAATAGCAATAATTGAACTTGTAACTATAAGAGTGAGATTGATTATTTTTTTGTTTTTATTATATAAATGATAAGTACTGACTATTAAATAATAAATGAAATAGACAAATAAGTATCGCACATGTATTCTTGTCTCCATGAAATTAGAAGTTTCACGAACAAACAGCATAGAATCAATAATAATAATTGTTATAAAAGTATTTAGTATGATAAAAATATTTAATTGATTGATTGCGGAATTCTTTTTAGAGATACCCGCTATTGTAACAATCACTGGCATGATCATAAATGCTAATATGGTATAAAATGAAATTAAGAACAAACCTGTTGTGACTTTTATGAAAAAATCCAAGTTAAGTTGAAAATAAAATAATCCTGAATAAAGATCACTTATTTCAGGAAATCCATTAATAAATTTAACAAGAAAATTCATTAAGAAATAAAAGAAAGCAAAACTAATTATTACGAATATGTACTTAAATAACAATTGTTTTAAATTAATATGTTTGAATAGAATATAACTTAAACTCAAGTAAATTATATAGCTCAAAAAAATTGAGAGGCCTGTAGCTTTAGTAAAATTACATAAATACAATAAAAGTGTAATGAAAATACTCCATTTAATAGATAAAAACTTACCAGGATCTTCAAATTCCCTATAAATAAAATAGAACGTAGTTGTAATAACAAGATAAAATAGTGGTTCTTGCATGATGAGTGCGGTTTGGAACATGTCAGGTATTGAAATAGAAGCGATTACTAAAATAAAAACCAACCATTTATTGTCAAAAATCCTCCTTGTAAGAAAGAAGATAGGAAATACGACAGCGGACATCAAAATACAATTAATTAATTTAATTACTGCATAAATCAAAGCGGAATCTTCAAGGAAGTACGCTACTGATATTATTAAGGGATAAAATATATTCTGGGAAATAAAATGGTTGCCTCTGAAATCAGTATTAAAATTATTATGAAGAGATTCTGCTAATCTACTCCAAAGCAGCTCATCACCAAAAACAATAGGGGAAGCAGTGAAGTGACTCAAATAGAATCTTATGCATACGCTGATTATAAAAATGCATACTATTAGAAATAAATTTGTTCGGTTTCTCATAATCATTGCCGCTTGCTCTCCCTATATCAACTTTTTATTCTATTATAATATAATTATTCATTCCTCAAACTACTAAATTATTATTCTTCACTTAACATCGCTTATTATTAGAAGGCTTACTTGTTTAATAATTTTGCTTCCATCTCAAATAATTAAGATAAAAAGTATGACAAGACAGCCGAAAAAAGTTCATCCTGAAGAGAAAGCACGAATTGTACGGAATCTCGAAAGGAAGAAAAAATACTGAGAAGGGTGTTAATACCAGAGTCTCCTCATTTTTGATTGACATATACATTTAACAATTTCCTAGCTATGTGTCTAGATGGCTCTTCAACAAATTTCCACAGGATACAGCATAGGATAATAATGCAAACAAAAGAAACAGTTATTGCCCCACTAAACCCGATATATGGATAACAAAGTGTAATTAAAAAACTTCCCAAAACTCCATGATTTAGATATAAAGAATAGCTAAGTTTAGCTAAAAAATCTGTGATCTTTATAGAGTATATCTTTCTCTGTAGCATTACAGCTAGAACAAAGATTAAATAAGCATATACAAAAGATACTCCGTAGGAGCTGCTGAAATCGTAAAAGCTATTATGGATTTTTCTTATTCCATAAATTATTACAATATAATTTACTACAGAAAAAATCAAAAAAACAACTATTGATATTCTTTTGGTATATACAAAATATAATATTTGACCAAGTACAAGATATGGAAGATATGCAATAGAAGCAGAAAACAAAAAAAAGTTTGCACCAAAATTTTTACTCTCAAATATTACAATAAATGGTATCAATGTTAACGTTGAAATTGCTAACTTTGGATACTTCTGAATTAATGGAAGTATAATAAAACATAAAATGTAAAATAGCATTTCTATTACTAAAGTCCAAGCTACTCCATTCGTTGCGTTCTGTTCAATAAAAAGATAGTTAATAAGTGTCATTGAAATCAAAATTTTTGATATGGAAAATTGACTAATATCAATAACTTGGTTTGTAAAATGAGCTTGTAGTTTATAAAATATAACAATAATTATTATTGAAAAAATTAATGGTGGATAGATACGAAATATCCTCTTTACTAAAAAAGATAACCTACCTTCTTTTTGCATTACATAAGAGATAATGTATCCGCTTATTAGGAAAAATATTACTACACCTAGGAAACCGAAATCCTGAATTATTGCTAAAGGTTTTGTTACGTATTCCCGAATAATGTTAAGTGGTAACCAAACCTGTTTGTTTCTATCTAACCAATTTGCAACCATATGATCCCAAATAACAAATAGAACCGCAAGCACACGTAAAATTTCAAGAAAATCTAGCCTCTTCCCGCTATCCATATATTCCACCCTCATTAATATTTTGCGTTCTTTTATCAGAATAAATCGAAATCGACATATTTATTTAAATTCGTTTAGGTTTGGAATTAATAATGAAGGAATAAGTCTTTCAACAATTTCCTCAATTACGATATTGGGCTTATCCATCTCAATAATTTTAGCATCAAGTTTATGATCCCAAATATAAATACTTTTATTGAAATGCTCTGATAACAATGGAATTAATGAAGTTGAAAAGGAATCTCGAAACATAAGCAAATTAGGTAGGCTTAAGTCATTTGTTTGCTTGGTTACAAGGCTTTCAGGGTTTGGATATAAATTTGTCTTTACTTTTATATCTTTTGCAAAAGTTTTATATTGAGGTGATAAATGAATATAGTCATCATTAAATTGATTTTTCATAACCAACATATTTGCCAGGTCTCCGCCAGAACCATTGCTCTTAGTAAGAGTAAAAGTGGAAATCTGTATAGGTTGCATATTCGGATAAATATTACTTAACCGTTTTAAAATTTCCTGATATCCCAAGTATGCTCCATATTCATTCCAGTGAGTGTCCGTTTTAAAATAAAGCATATCTTTTCCTTTATTTTCAATTAATACTTTTCGCAAATCAAGTACATCAATATTTGAATATTGATTTAAAAAATCAACAAGTTGATCCATTCTTGTTTCAATATTTATTTTCTTTATGTTACTTGGTAAATATTCTGGATAAATAGTTTGTTTATTGGGCGCAATACAAAATAAATAAGTTATGCCTTTTTGATTTAGCCATTCCTTCCTTTCTTCAAGATTATTCTTAATCGTCCATAATTCATCATCAGAAAAACGAACTACTCCCTTATAATCATCCATTGATTCAGGAGCTTTATTCCCTGTATAAAATAACCAGTCATTTTTCCCAACAACTACTAATGGATTTGGAGAAATATGCAAAAACTTCACTTTTGTATAATTGTTAATTTTCAATAGTTGATTGCGCAATGCAAAATTATCATTAAAATACTTCTCAAATTCGTTAGGAAATATATTAATATTATGAATGTCGAACTTTGGTTTCGAAGTCAATATTCTATTTTCAATATTCGATATTACTTGATTTTTAGGAATAAAATTGCTGAAAAAAAGAATGAATAGTATTAAAATAAAAAAGGCAATTGTTATACTTGGTTTTATGTTTTTTATTATATAATTAGTAAATTCCTTGATTTTTACCGTATTAACTTTTATAAAGAAAAAGAATACTATTGTAAGGAAGATAGAAATAAATAAACAATCAAAATAATAATTTGGTTGTTTATTTATATTTTGAAATATATCAGAAATATTTTTTGTGTAAATAAAAGCATCATTCCCTATAGTATTAATCTCAGTTGTTTTCTGATCTTGAATGATGTACTGACCTATATCATTTTTCGAATCAAATTTTGAAGTAATATTTATTATATTTGTTTTTGACTGAAGATATATTTCATTCATTTGAATTTGTGTTATTTTTGAACCAAAATCTAATCTTAAACTATTAATATTTGTTACAGGTAATGGGAATTCAATTCTTTGAAATTCAGGGGATTTTGTTACTAATTGAGGTACAGACTCAGTTTCATTGAAACCTTTTCCAGTATCATAAAAAACTTGATATGCGTCATCGGTCTCTGTCTTTATCTCTATTATTAAATTCACTTTAATATTGTCAGATACAAAATTATTGTATACATAGAAAATTGAGATAAAGCATAGCACGAAAAAAAATAAACATAATATTATATTGTACTTGTACCCTCTAGTCATTTTCTCAATCCTAACTATTTAGCTTCAATTTTAAAATCTAAAATAAATAAACGGATTATATGTATTACTTGCTAATGATGCTATTGTGAAAATAAATATTAAAACTAAACCAATTAACTTCACTGCATGCATTAGATAGCCCAATGTGTATTTGAAAGTTTTATTATTGTTACTATTCAACTTCAATATCGTAAGATCATATAACTTTGAATAGCTCTTAATTATTGGAGTAGATCCAACGATTCCAAAAAGCAAAGCCAAGTATACTTCATTATTTAAATACATTGATGCATACTGACTTACGACTTCCGGCGTTTGTAACATAAACATTGATCTTAAATATTCTATGGCGTAATTTAGATCTTCTGCTCTGAAGAAAACCCATCCAATAATTACTATCAATAGTGCATAAATATGTTGAAATGGCGACCAAAGTGCGCCAAGAACTTTTTTTATAGCAGGTACTCTTTCTATAATAATAAATAACCCATGAAATAATCCCCAAATAATAAAATTCCAACTTGCTCCATGCCATATTCCAGTTGCTAACCAAACAATTAATAAGTTAAAATAAAATCTGGATTTTTTGACTCTATTCCCACCTAATGGAATATATAAATAATCCCTAAACCATGTAGAAAGAGAAATATGCCATCTTCTCCAAAATTCTTGAATTGACTTTGAAATATATGGATAATTAAAGTTTTCTAGAAATTTGAACCCGAAAATTCTCCCTAACCCAATTGCCATATCAGAATATCCAGAGAAATCGAAATAAAGTTGTAAAGTATAACAAATGATACCTAACCATGCAATAGGTGAAGTTAACTCATTCGTATTAGAAGAGAATATCTGATCTGCAACCTGAGCAAGCGGATTGGAAATCAGAACTTTCTTACCCAAACCTAACACGAATCTTTGCGTACCATAGGCAATACCATTTAAATCGACGGTACGTTTTGTTAGTTGTTCTGCAATATCGTGATATCGTACTATTGGCCCTGCAACAAGTTGTGGAAAAAAAGAGACATAAAGTCCAAGTAAAAGAGGATTTTTTTGAATTGGTGTTTTACCTTTATAAGCATCAATAATGTATGAAATTACATGAAAAGTAAAAAAAGAAATTCCTATTGGTAACGAAACTTTATCTATTACTATGGGTTGAGCTTCAAAACCGATTAATAAATTGTTGAAATTATCCAATATGAAATTTATGTATTTATAATAAATTAAAAAGGATAGATTAGATATAATTGCAATTGCTACAATAATTCTTGAAATTTTTAATCTTTTGTTATAATGTTCTATCAGAATTCCAAAAGAATAATTAAGTAATATTGAAAATATCATTAAGAAAACTACTTTAGGTTCTCCCCATGCATAAAAAAATAGACTTGCAATTAGTAATAATAAGTTTCGAAACTGCACATTTATAAAATAGTATACTAATATAACAACAGGCAAAAATAAAAAAATAAATATTGGACTACTAAATACCATCGCTTTCACCTAACTTAAATAATATATAACCCATGCAAAAAATTCCATTAGAATGGATTATTTAAATGTTTTGACAGAATTTCATCCCAATCATTGCATATGCGCATAACATCTTCCTCAATTAATTGAGTACCTCTTTGAATTTCAATAAACTCTAATTCTGTGATTGCTTTGAGGGCATGATTCGTTTCACTTTCTATTTTAATAATGTCACCAGAATTAATTTTTGAAAGTCTTCCATTAATCACCACTTCACCAGTTCCGCTAATAATATTCCAGATTTCAGATCGTTTTGAATGAAATTGATAGCTAAGATTTTTACCTTCATTAACACAGATTCTTCTAGTCAAAATTTCTGTGCAACTATCATCTTTTGTATAATCCAGTACTCTATACCATCCCCATCTTCGTTCTTCGTACATAGGTCGATTTTCAAAATTATTAACTAAATCTTTTATATGAGGACTTTTGCTTTTGTCACTTATTAATATACCATCGGGACTTGCTGCAACTACAATACTCGATAATCCTACTATCGCAATAGGAATACCTAATTCATTGATAATATGTGAATCCTTGGAATCTTCGCTTATTAATCCTTTGCCAAGAATATTTGTTGCCATTTCACCTGTTAATGAGTCCCATGTGCCCAAATCTTTCCATGACCCACAATAAGGAATTGCTACTATCCGCTCTGTTTTTTCGACTACCATGTAATCAAAGCTTATCTTTGGAAGTTCATTATAAACATGTAATAATTCTTTATAATTTGTTGGTAGATTGTTTCTTTCCATAAAATTAATTAAATATCTCAATTTAAATGCAAAAACGCCGCAATTCCACAGCGCTGAATTTGCAATTAATATTTCTGCTTCTTGTTTCTTTGGTTTTTCTTTGAAATGACTAACCTTAACAAATCCACTTTCCGAATTATTCTGAGCAGGAACAATATAACCATAACTTTCAGCTGGAAACGTTGGATGTACTCCAATTAATGCCATATCTGCATTTGTCTTCTCTAATACATCCTGTGTTTCTTTAATTTTCAAAAAGAAAGTATCATCGACATAGGGGTCAACTGGTAGTACACAAACAATTTCATCTAGGTCAACATTTTGAACAGAAAATAAATAGGTAGCAGATAGTGCAATGGCAGGAAAGGTATCTCTTCTCTCTGGTTCTATGACAATCTCTACTTTTTCGTTCAACTGATTCAGAATCATATCATACTGTGACTTGTTGGTTGCAATTATTGTTTTATCATCTAATTCAACCCTTTTTATTTGTTTCCAAACTCTTTGAATCATTGATTCTTCTTTAGCGGTTTCACTTTCAAGCAATTTAAGAAATTGCTTGGATCGAGAATCATTAGAGAGAGGCCATAGTCTTTTCCCAGAACCCCCTGAAAGTAATACTAATCTCATAGTTGTTTTCACCCTAATCCTTGTTTGTGCGCCACCATTCCAAAGTCTCATGAATGCCGTCAGATATGTCAATCTTTGGTGTCCATCCCACTGCTTCTTTTATTTTCTCGTATGAGCCCGCAAAAGATGGTACTTCTGATGGGACTAATTTATTAGGATCCAGCTCAATTTCAATTGATTTACTAGACATTGAAATTAACGTTTTTAATATATCATCTATTTTTCTGGGGATGCCAGAACATACATTATAATATCCGTTAGCCACATTTTGCTCTAACAACATAATATATGCTCTAACAACATCAGCAACATGAGTAAAATCCCTTTTTGCCTCCAGATTTCCTACCCTTAACTTAGTAGATGAAAGATTTTTTTCAATCTTTATTATTTGTGATGCAAAATCACTAATGACAAAGCCTTCTTTTTGACCTGGCCCAAAATGATTAAAAGGTCTCACATGTATTACATTTAAATTCTCTTTATTCGCAAATTGCATTGCTAATTGACCCGCGGCGTGTTTACTCGTAGCATATGGATTTTGAGGAAGGCATGGAACATTTTCCGTTAGTATACTCTCATATTTACTACTCAATCCATATTCTTCACTTGATCCAATACTAATTAACTTAGTTTCAGGTGATAGTATTCGAATTGCTTCTAGTAAATTAATTGTACCTATTACATTAGTTCTTAACGTATACTCAGGTTGTTTCCATGCTTCTTTAACCATTGATTGAGCTGCAAGATGTACAATAACGTCAGGCTTAAATTTCGATATGATACTTGATAATGAATCTACATCTAATATATCTAAGAGTCCTGACATTATTTGCCCGCCAAATATTACCTCTTTGCTACGAGTTCCAGCGAATACTTCGTGCTCTCTTTTTACTAATGCATGAATAAGATGCCTTCCAACAAATCCATTTGCACCCGTTACTAATACTCTCATTACTCTTCATGCCCCTCTATTTATTGCTCCATTTCTACCCTTTTCAAATCTGCTTCAACCATCATTTTGATAAGAGAATCAAGCTTCGTTGAAGCTTCCCATCCTAAGTTCTTCTTTGCTTTTGAGGGGTCTCCAAGAAGAATATCAACTTCAGCGGGTCTGTAAAACTTTGGATCAATAACCACATAGTTTTCATAGTGTAATCCCACATGTTCAAATGCAATTTTGCACATGTCCCTGACTGTTGTAGTCTCACCTGTAGCAACTACATAATCATCTGGGGTATCTTGTTGCAGCATAAGCCACATTGCTTTTACATAGTCGCCAGCAAAGCCCCAATCTCTTTTCGAATCGATATTGCCTAATCTCAGCTCATTTTGCTTGCCCAGCTTTATTCTAGCCACAGCATCTGTGACTTTTCTTGTTACGAACTCAATTCCTCTTAGAGGAGATTCATGATTGAATAATATCCCACTACTACAAAACATATTAAAACTTTCTCTATAATTTACTGTCATCCAATGACCATAAAGCTTGGCTACACCATAAGGACTTCTTGGATAGAATGGCGTACTTTCTGATTGCTTATCTTCCTGTATTAAACCGAACATTTCGCTTGTAGAGGCTTGATAAAATTTTATAGTTGTATCATTTTGCCTAATGGCTTCTAAAGCATTCAATACACCCATGCCTGTAACTTGTGATGTGGTAATTGGCTGTTCCCATGAACTTCCAACAAAGCTTTGTGCAGCTAAGTTATAAAATTCAGTAGGCTTTACCTTATTGATAGATCTAGTAATGGATGATATATCTGTTATATCACCATCCAGTAGTTCGACTTCATTCTCAATGCCTAAATATTGCAATCTCCAATTAACATTAGTACTTCTTCTAGGTGCAAGACCACATACTTTATATCCTTTTTCCAATAATAATTGAGCTAAATAAGCACCATCTTGTCCAGTAATTCCTGTTATTAAAGCAGTTTTCATTTTATAAACACCTCTAATTTTATGAGATTATAACAATCCAAGTTGCCTCAGTCTATCTTCCGCCTGCTTACCTACTGCTTCTGGAGAAAAATCATTTTTTATAGTTTGTTGCCCTAGAGAAGCGATCTGTTGATAATATTCAGGATCTGAGACCAATCTTCTCATATAATATACTGCATGATCTAAATCAGGATTAGCCCAGCTTTGATATGCTTTATATGGACCATAATCTTTTCCCAGTTGAACTAACTCGAAATCAACAACACAAGAATTTTTCACGTTCATAAAATCAATATTTGCTGACCAATTAGTTCCTACCACAGGTTTTCCTAAATACATAGCTTCCGCTAGACCTAATCCAAAACCTTCAGAGCGATGTAAAGATACAAAACAATCAGTGGAGTTAATGAGTGCATTAACTTTTTCCCTGCTCATTGTTTCTGCAAGAATATAGATATTTTTATACCCCTTTATTTTTTCTTCTAGAAACTTCAACTCTTCAGGGTGATCCTTAGAGTGATTCACTTTTATAACAAGCCCTACAGTTGCATCGTTTTGATCAAAACTTTTCTTAAACACATCTATTACTGCATTCGGATTTTTTCTTTCTTGATAGCTATATGCATCATACATTGTCAAAAAAAGAAATTGTTTTTCTGGAAGTTTGAAACTCTCTCGGCCAATGCCGATTGGCACATTTAACGAGATACCATGTGGTATTTTGACAACTGGTACAGGAGATTTTTTTGAAATGCAGTCCATAATAAATTGAGATGGTACCCAAATTTCATTAACGAATTGGAAACTAGATTTCCATTCTTCTGGAAAGTCAGGCAACTCCCAATGCCAATAACCAATATTATATCTATTTTCAAATACTTCAGAACCCAAATGCGCATATGCAACAGGCATTTGATCTGCGTTGATATGAAACACATTCACATTATATTGTGATGATTCAATCTCCTTATTTACCCATGTGTTATCTGTATTACTAGCTGGATTCCCCACATTATAATTTATTATTCCGAATGGAACATTTGCAGCATTTAAAGATTGTGCAGCTAACCTACATGATTCACCAACACCTGTTTGTGACCGTGAGTACCCAATCAAATTAATACCTTGACTAAGTACTTCTGCTGTTTGATTCCTATCCGTATTATTTAGATTAGTTACAAATGGCGGATAAGCTTTCCTTTGTAATTGTTCCTTTAATTTTTTCAACTTCTCTTTACTAGAAGTCGGAACTATTTTAATTAAAAGTGGCTTAGCCCAAATCGCTAAACTGTATATTTTTCTAGCAAACGATACTCGATGAGTATTTAAGTTTTCCGATTCACTATTCGTTTTGATTTGATTATTATCATTTTCTACAAAAGCTAGCGAGTTTTTTACTGGGTCAATATAATCATTTGTGAAGCCATATTCTCTCTCTGCACTATCTATAAACCAATGGCAAAAAGATAAACGATCCTTACCCAATATATCTGAAAAAACATTTTTCAAATCGTTTCTGGATAACCAAAGTGTATACATGATATGTGTAATAAGAGGTAAGTTAGTTTTACCATCTTGTTCTCTATACTGTGTAGTCAGAAAAAAACTGGAACTTTGGAATGGGTTATTACCACAAATTCTTTGTATCTTTTCATTATTTCTATAGGCAATCCGAAGAAAATCATTTATTTTTACATCATCATTAAATTTATTATAAAAATAGTTCCATTTTTTTGTTTGTTCATGTCCGTGTTTCATCACATTAGATGCATATTCTTCAACTAATATTGCCGCGGTTCCAACATTTTTTAAAGTATACCTATCTTGATGCTTTGACAGCGCAGTTGGATCACTTGGGTTAACTCCGCTAAAGTGGAAAAACACTAAACGCTGCCCATTTATTTGAAAATTATTATCTGTTTTAGTTACAACTCTGTGCTTTAAATTCCAATAAGCTACATTGTATCCAGGATGATGAAGTATCATAACATCCTCAAAAAAGCCTGGAATCAAGTCCATCCACTTTTGATCAACGAATAGGCCATTAGGTATATCCACTACACAATCAAATTCTAATTTACTTTGCCACCATTCTAGAAAACGGTTAGTATCTTGATGGCGAGAAACTGCAAGAAAACCTAAATTGTACGTACCGGCTTGTAAAATTTGCGTCTCTGTTGGTCGTTTATTATCATCAAGAAATCCAGTGAGATGTGGAGTAAGCACTAATAACTGCCCTTTATTTAATGCATTTTCCACTTCGGTTAACCGATCATATAAATAAATATCTGGATCAATATAAATAACATGGTCAAAACCTTTATCATTAAATAACCAACTAAACATCCAAGGCTTTACAGCAGTGTTGAGTTCAAGAATGTTGTAACGGAAAATAAATTTATTCAAATCCGGTAAGTTTATCTCAGACATTGTAACTACATTAAAAGCTTCTAATTCAGGATTAAATTGTCCTTCGATTTCATCGACCAACAGTAAGTATTGCTCCCATTCAGGATGATGATTTTTAGCAGAACTAAGTAATGTTCTTGCAAAGGACAGATAGTTTTTCGATACGATTGTAAATACTGCAGTTTTAATTATGCTCACCCTCTTGATATATTTAACAATATATAAACTAATTATCCTTTGAATATCAATCTTTTCACACGACGAAGGGGAGCTGTTAGCCTCCACGATAATGATGACTCAAAAGCATCTATTTCAGCTTTAGCTTTTAATAAATCTTTATTAAGCTCTAATATTTCCCTATTTATATCAGAAATTTGCTGATTTAAGCCAGCAGTTTCCTCGATCTGAATAACTAACATCTTTTTTTGGTCCAATAATTCATTATTTATTTGAAGCAAATCCTGTTGATTTTCAATTATTTGTCTTTCTTGTAAAATCAATTGTTCTGATTGTTGATCAAGTTGCTCATGTGATCGAACTAATAATTCATTTTTATCCATTAATTCTTGATTCGTCTTATTGATTTCTTGGGATAATTTCTCCGCTATGTTTTCGAAAAAACGCATTGTTATTTGTAACTTTAGTGAGCTTTCTATTGTTATTTCAGTTATTCCTTCTAGATACAGTTGGGGATCATTATCGATACTAATAATTTTATAAGCCGAAGTCGAATCTATTTGCACTATATCTTTACCTGCAAGTAAACCCTCAAACCGATTATTCTCGCTATATGACGCTACCTTTATTGCATTGTTCTGATCATATATTTCAATACTATCGATTTCTACATAAGCTGGTCTGGTTATAGGGTCAATTCGTAGACGTCCTTTTTTCACTTGTTCAGGTAATGAAATTTCGTATTTATAAAATTCTTCTGTGTATTCTAATGGAACAAGAATAGAATTCAACTCATTAAACTCGCCATCACTTTCCCAAAAAACTTGCATTACGCCAAGATTAGGTTTGTTTTTTATAACTAGATCTTCATCAATTCTTTTATCACCTAAAACATCCTCCACTTTTTTGGATACAGTGACATACTGATAAACATGACCATCTTCATGATTCTTCAGTACATTTTGAACTTCTAATGGAAAAGAACTATATTTTTGCTCAAATTCAGTATGTTCTGGGAGGAAAATTGTAGCTTTCCAAATAATCGGCATTAGAGCTGATTCATCAAGTAACTTTAATATACTTTTCTTAGTAAAGAAACGAATATGTGTATCATCTAATAACCCCAATGAACGATAATCAAAATTCCCTTGTAATAATTCCATAATTATGGCATTATGCGCTATATTTGGGATAGAGGTCAATATAGTTCCATTTTTCATCATAAGAGAAACCGCTTGCTTAAGTACTTTACTAGGATCCCTCAAATGTTCAAGTACATCTGCAAAAACGATATGATCAAAAAACTCACCTTCAAGCTCGCTTCCCCATCTCAGATCATCCAGATCTGCAATTATCATTTTATCGCAATATTTACCTGATATTTCTGCAGCTTCGACGTCAACTTCAACACAATAAATTGTGCAATTTAATCGTTCTTTCATATATCTAGTCATATAGCCAGTGGAAGGACCGAATTCAAGTACCTTAGATCCAGGTGTTATATGACTCAGTATTAGTGTAGCTGAAGTTTCGACTGACATATCGATTTCTTGATCATATTTTAACATAGAACAACTCCAGCCAAATTTTTAATTTCTTTGTAATCCAAAAGAATAAAAGAATTACTTGTCACACTATCTATATATAAATTTTCGGATTCTTCGCAATCTTTCGAGGATCCTCCAACCTTTTGAATCTATAATTGATTCTAGTAAATCTTTTTTTTGAGCAATGATTCGATCCTTTTCATTCAATTGATTATTATGTGTAATCTCCATATCCCGAATTTCATTTTCCATTTTTTTGATATTTTCTACTTTTTCTAGATTTGAGGGAATTAGAAAACTTAACTCTTTATTTTCAATATTAAGTTGACTGATTTGATTAGACATTGTTGTTAAAATATCTTTAATCTCCTTAAACGGATCGAAAATTTCGTCAACTATTGGTTTATCTTCGTTATTATTACAATTATTAAGATGTTCTTTTATTATTTCTGTAACTCACATCTCTTTCAACTTTTTCACTTTCACTTCGAACTGATGCAACAAATATACCCCCTCAACATTTCCAGGGTCTAGTCTAAGTGATTTTATGGCAGATCTCTCATTTATATTTATTATTACTTCATTATAACCCTTCTTCAAATTCCTGCTAATACAATGCTTACTGTCAAAAGTCACATTGTCAGATATATAGAACAACTCAATTACAGCACTTACTGATGAAGTTATGCCTATCTTTACTGATATTTCACCATCATTGCTCTTTGCATTAAAATTTGGCAATGTAAAATGTGGATCTAAACCACTAGCTTCTATATACCAGAAATCTAACTTTCTTTGTAGGATTGATATATCCTTGGACAATGCCGTAGGTTTAGTGATTAATGTATAAATAAATGCCATATTTTCAAAATCAAGATGACTTAAATGATCTTCATCACTTAAGACTCTATCAACTGTGCCTCTCAGCATTATATGCATTAACTCTTCTTCCACATTAATTTTATCCTTATGATTCAAAAGATATTTACATATTTCAAAAGATTTTTCGAATGATAATTCTTCATTTTGCTGCCATGGACTATCTATATCAGGAATATCATCATAAAACAATTTTCCATTCTCACGACCCAAAAAAGTTCTTGCAATACACTCATATTTTTCACTAAAAGAGTTAATGATTTCATATCTTTCTGTTGGTGAAAATATACTATTCTCTTGAAAAGGCCTTCCCATGTTATGCTCTACCGTATATTTAGCTAATAAAGCATTGATTGCAAGTTTATTGGTTATATTATCGTGATCGATTCTTAACATATTAAGGTGTCTTCTAAACTCAAGAGCGTCCCATCCCAAAGAAGGATTCACAATTTTTTCTGGAAAAATAAAATCTCCCTCTACTTCTATATCTATACAATTCAAAAAATCAGAATAAATATTCCCGCCACAGAATTGTTGCTTCTCATATGGACGAATAATAAATCTCTCAGAGGAAGTATATTTTAAACTTTCGGATAAGACCTCATAGAAATGACTATTTAATTTGACATACTCTAGTACAGTTGAACGATTAACTTCGTCATGATTTTTTACTCTTTGATTATAATAACTTGAAATTAAGTTATCATGTCTTCTAACATAACAAATTATTTTAAAATTATACCTGTTAAGAACTGAAAAAAAACGAGTTGGATACAATTGTAATACTTCAAATAATCTTTCAGACGATAAAATCACTTTATCTTCATGTCCCAAGGATTCAATAAATCTTTCTATTTCAATAAGTTCATTATTTATAAACAATTCATACAATACATCTGCATTGCCACTACTTGTTTGAAATGCCTGTGAAAAGGATGGTGGGTTAGGGAAGTGTACATGCCTCTTCAATAGATTTTCATAATTTAATGCTAGAAATGCTTGAATAGCACTGCTACCGGTTTTAGGCATCCCTATATGAATATAAATTTTCTTCATATTAATATTCCTCCTTTCACAGTTAAACAAGTTAATTG
Source organism: Paenibacillus plantarum (assembly GCF_013141695.1). GTDB lineage: Bacteria > Bacillota > Bacilli > Paenibacillales > NBRC-103111 > Paenibacillus_E > Paenibacillus_E plantarum. Next base: position 344,216 of record NZ_WHNY01000060.1, on the reverse strand, counting down.
CCTTTACCCACAATCAATTTTAGGTATTATTATTCATAAATGATTCGTATTTACTGCACACCAACTTAGTCTCACCTATTTCTTTAACTTCACCTTTATGAAGCCAAATGACTTTGTCGGTTAGACTTTTTATCTCATTAATATTATGGGAAACAAGAATGATTGTTTTTCCCTTTTGCATCATTTCCATCATTTTATCAGAACTTTTCTTTTTAAACTGTTCATCACCGACTCCAAGAATTTCATCTACGATAAGTATTCTCGCGTCTACCTGAGTTGCTATTGAAAAGCCAAGTCTAGCTCTCATACCAGATGAATAATTTTTCACAGGTGTGTTAATAAAAGTTCCAAGTTCAGAAAATTCCACAATCTCATTAAACTTACTATCTAAATATTCCTTCGTGCTCCCAAGTATAGCACCATTCAAATAAATATTTTCTGCACCTGAAAACTCTGGATCAAATCCCGCACCTAACTCTAAGAGTGGGGCAATGTCACCATTAACAGTTATTTTCCCCACTGTAGGTTTCATTACACCAGAAATAATCTTTAATAACGTACTTTTCCCTGCGCCGTTATGACCTATAATCCCAACACGTTCTCCATTATAAATTTTAAAACTAATGGAATTCAGGGCGCTAAACTCGGTATACCTGATATTTTTCTTTATGACTCTTAAAAAATACTCCTTTAAATTATCTATTTTCTCATTTGAAAGCCTAAACCTCATTGTTACATTCTCAACATCAATGTCCACAGTTCTCATTTATACCCTTCCTACATATATAGAATGAATTTATCTTGATTTTTTTCAAATACTATTATTCCAACTATCATACTAATAACTGCAAAAATTAGACAGAGCAACATATTGTATGGATCTAATGAATCACCTGAATATATAACAGTTCGAAATCCTAGAATGAAATAATATACCGGATTAAAAGTCAACAGAAAATGATATTTATCAGGTATAATTTCTGATGGGTAGAATACTGCTGAGGAATACATCAAAACAGTTGTTAGAACTCCATAAATATGCTCGACATCTCTGAAAAACACTGTTATTGTTGCAAGAATAAGACTGATCCCACAACAAAAAACGAAAAATAAAATTAGATAGATTGGTGCATAAATAAGATTTATGGTTATTGTAACTTTGGTTGCCATCATAATAATGACTAAATCAATAAGTGAAATTAAAAAGAAAATGAAATTCGAAATAATACTTGATAATGTAATAATATATTTAGGAATATAGACTTTATTAATTAAATGAGATGCTGATATTACTGATAACATTGATGCGGTAGTACTAGACGAAAAAAATCCAAATAATAATAATCCGCTTAACAAATAAACAGGAAAATTCTTAACATCACTATGAAACAACTCTGAGAAAACTATTGTAATTACAATCATGTTAAGTAAAGGGTTCAAAAGACTCCATAGTATTCCTAAAAAAGATCCTTTGTATTTTTTCTTCAGATCCTTCTTCACAAGAATTGTAAGTAAATAGTAGTACTTTTTAAAGGTTTTTAGACGTGTAATATATTGTGCTATAATTTTCTCCATACTTCACCTTTCTAATTTCTCCATTTAATCTTTTTGGGATACCAAAGTATTTTTAATTTAAACATCCTAGTTGCATATGTCCTAAATTGGCGAAATCTTAAACATATATGATAAAATGAATAATCAATAACGCTTTGACTAACATTAAAATCCTTACATTAAAGAAAAGAAGTGACAATTAGTGGATGAATCAAAATCTCATATTTTTTGGCACCAACCAAAAATTACACAGAAAGAAAGAAGAATTCTGCAACAACATAGAAGCTGTGTAATTTGGCTTACTGGCCTTTCTGCTTCCGGAAAATCTACTTTAGCTAATGAACTAAATAAATATTTACATAACCAAAGTGTTCGATCATATGTACTTGATGGAGATAATGTAAGACTTGGTTTGAATAGAGATCTTGGTTTTACTCCAGAAGATCGCAAGGAAAACATTCGACGTATTGGCGAGGTATCAAGATTATTTGTTGATGCTGGTCTAATCACCATTACAGCATTCATTTCACCTTATCTTGAAGATAGAAATTTAGTTCGTTCGATGTTTCCTCAGGATGATTTCATTGAAGTCTTTGTAAAATGCTCAATTGAAGAATGTGAACGCCGAGATCCAAAGGGCTTATATAAAAAAGCTCGAACTGATCAAATTAAAGAATTCACAGGTGTTTCCGCTCCATACGAGATATCAAAAAATCCAGAATTGGTTATTGAGACAGATAAGCAGTCTGTTGAGAATTCTGTATTACAACTAGTTGGTTATTTAAAAACCCATGGATATTTGTAAACTATCGAGCGTCTCTAAATTAGAGACGCTTTTTTATTTGGAAACCCTCTTCCAGTATGCTAAAATAAAGTCGAACTTTAGCGAAGAAGGAGATATCTGGAATGAGTGCAAGTAAGAATGCCTACGCGGCTTCGCGTGCAAAATCGAATGGAACAATTACGACGGATAAAAGCTCTGTCATCTTTTGGGTATTAGCTGTGTTTACGGGCTTATTTATGTTCTGGGCACCTTTTCAAAGGGCGCTGTTTAATGGCGGTACATTTGAGTTTGAGCGAAGCATTTACTCCGCTTCCGTGTGGTCCTCCATCATCCTTTTACTTGTTGCGATTCTAGCGTTATTTGTGTTTAAGCTTCAAGAAAAGAAAGATCTCCTTACCATTCTCGTCTTCATCATGCCGCTTACTTATGTTATTTCTTTGTCGAATTCGGCATCTCACTATTTGGCAACAAATATGGTTTACATCCAAATGCTGTATGCAACTTTCTTCATTTTAGGTGTATTTTTGACAAAAAACAAGCTCGGTGTGTCGATTGTTTCCCAACTATTCATGATCTCAGGATATTTCATCGTGTTATTCGGACTTTTCTATTGGTTAGGCAACAAAACTTTCGCAGGTCACCTTGTCGGTTGGTTTGCACTCATGGATGGAACGTCTAATCTTTATCGTGACGCAGTCATGACAGACTCGAATGGACTACGTCTCACCTCGGTCTTCCAGTATGCTAACACGTATGCAGCTTTCTTAATTACGATAACGCTTAGTTCATTATTCTTCATCATAAAATCACGTAAATGGTACGTAGTTCTCATTCATGCTTTTTTACTGATTCCAACCATTATATCTTTTTGGCTTACATTATCTCGTGGAGCCATTGTCGTAATCCCAGTGGTATTCCTCATCATGATGTTCTTTTTCCGAATGAGTCGCCAAATCTTAGCACTGGTTCAACTGGGACTAGCCTTACTTACTTCCCTTGTTATTTTACAGAAAGTTACGGATATTGGCATTGGACTACAAAAACAATTCACCGCTTCAGAATCTTGGCATGGCTGGTGGATTCTACTACTTGCTTCCTTAGTTTTCGCTGGACTGTCCGTCGCTATTCAACGCTTTGGAGAGCCATGGTTGGAGCGCATAACAGCCCGATTTGATGCTAAGAAATATGCAACATTTATTCTTCCGATCGCAGCTGTCCTGATTGGTGTGGTTGGTGCCACTCTTATCCTAAGTGACACTGGATTTAAGAACATTCTTCCTGATAACGTGAAAACACGTGTTGAGAATATCAACTTCCAGCAGCACAGCGTTTTGGAGCGTGGGACATTTTATAAAGATGCTGTAAAGCTATGGTCAGACTATCCGATCATAGGTGCCGGTGGCGGAGCTTGGGCTTCCCTTTATGAAAAATATCAAAACAATCCGTATACGAGTCGTCAGGCTCATAACTTTGCTCTACAATATTTAGTCGAAGCTGGTGCGCTTGGTTTCCTAGCTTTTATCGGATTTGTCATTGCCGTTGGTTGGTTCTATATCCGAAGCTACATTAGAAGCTCTCAGGAAAAACGAGATTTGCACTTCCTATTTTTCATTATCATGATTTCCTTATTGGTTCACAGTATGATCGACTTTGATTTAAGTTACGTGTACTTAGGTGCGATTCTCTTCCTCGCTTTAGGTGGGATGTTGAGCAACAGCTCCTCTGGTGAGCTACAGTTAAAGTCAAAATCAGCTGTTATCCACAAGATTTTCCCTGCAAGTATCGCGGTATTGTCGCTAGTGATGTTCTTCATCTCTGCTCAGCTTCTTTCGGCGAATGGTTCTTACAAACAATCTATTGAAGTTATAAAAACAAGTAAGGATTACAATCAGATTGTAAAACCTCTTGATAAAGCCATTTCGTTGCATCCTGGACATCCGGATTATTTGTTAACAGGTCAAGTGAGTCGAATTGGACTTTTGCTTCAAGTTTATAATCAAATGCAGAAAGAAAATCCTAATGATCCTACGAAGAGTGAGCCATTTTTCAATCAAGCCCAAGACTTAATGAGTCAGCTTTTGAAAAAAGAGCCCCATAACCGCGTAGTGGCCATGCAACAGCTAAACATGCTTCTCATCAAAGGTAATAAACAAGGGGCTTTGGAATGGTCAAACGCTCAAATTCCGAACTACCCTTGGTATATGGATATGTATGAGAAGAGCATCTCACTGAATATTGAGCTTGCAGGAGAAGCCAATACCAAAGGCAACGCACAAGAGTTCAACTCGAAATTAGAGAATGCTCTTGCCACGTATAAAGATGTTCTTGCGCGCATTGATTCTTTGAAAAACCTACCAAAGGAACAAATGCAAGGACGTGAATTCGCAGTCACTCCATCGATGGCACTCAACATTGGCCAAATTAGCTATATGCGCGGTGATTATAAAGGTGCTATCGCACTGATTCAACCACATATAACTGAGAATATGGATGACCAAGTGAATCGTTTAATAATCCGCTGGTATCTAGCTATAATGCAGAAGCAAGGTACGCCAGATCAGGCATTGATGAACAAGCTCATCGCAAAGGATCCAGCAGAGAAGCAAAGTGTTGATACCATTGTTGCAGCTGTTTTTCCAGCAAAATAAGTAAAAGCGCCACATCGCTGTGGCGCTTTTTTTATATAGCCTACTTCTCAATCCACTCACGCCGTAATGCAAAAAGCTCCCGCAGCTCGCTTGTTGACATCTCCGTGACCCAGTTCTCGGCGGTGCCAACGATTTGGTCACTGAGGCCTTGCTTACGCTCGATCATCTCGTCGATTCGCTCTTCGAGCGTGCCGAGCGTTACAAACTTGTGCACCTGCACGTTGCGCGTTTGCCCGATGCGGAAAGCGCGGTCCGTGGCCTGATTCTCCACGGCCGGATTCCACCAGCGGTCATAGTGGAACACATGATTGGCGGCTGTCAGGTTCAACCCCGTTCCTCCTGCTTTCAGCGAGAGGATGAAGATGTGACATCGCTCCTCCGCGGGGAGCGTCGCGTCTTGGAAGCGCGCGATCATCGCGTCGCGCTTCATTGCACTAATCCCCCCGTGCAAGAACTGCACGGGCTCTCCCAGCGCCTGCGCAAGCGTATTCTGCAGCAGGTGCCCCATCTCGACGAACTGGGTGAAGATGAGGCAGCTGCCTCCTTCGCTCCTGAGTTCGTCTATCATTTCCACCAAACGCTCCAGCTTCGCTGAGCGTGTTCTCACATCAGCCGCGGCGGCAAGTGCGCCGCGCCCCTCTTTTGCTTTCGCACCTGCTCTTGCGCCTGTTTTCGCCCCTGCTCTTGTGCCTGCTTTCGCACCTGCTCCGCCAATCTCCTTCAAAAACAAACCAGGATGATCGCAGATCTGCTTCAACTTCATTAGCGAAGTAAGAATGAGTCCCTTCTTCTCGATCCCACTGGAGTCCTCAATCCTCTCCATCAAGCTCTGCACGACATTCTCATACAGCGCCCCTTGCTCTGTGGTAAGACGCACATACGCCTTGCCCTCGTACTTATCCGGCAAATCCAGCTGAATCGCTGGATCCTTCTTCAGGCGTCTCAGCAGGAACGGCCTTATCAGTCGTTGTACGCGCCCCGTCAATTCCTTCGCTCCATCCCCATTTTTCTCGATCGGTCCTACATACTGTCGGTTAAAATGAGTCAACGTCCCCAGGTATCCCGGGTTCACAAAGTCAAAAATCGACCACAACTCGGTCAATCGATTCTCAATCGGCGTACCCGTCAACGCAATACGCTGACCCGCTTCTAGCTTACGAATGGCCTGCGATTGCTTCGTATATGCATTCTTGATATTTTGTGCCTCATCCAAACAAAGCGTATCCCATGTTATACTCGACAGCTCCTCTTCATCCAGCTGTGCGAGCGTATAGGATGTTATCACCAAATCAGCATCACCAAGCGATGCTTGGAAAGATTCTCCTTTTGCCCGCTGCGCACCATAATGAAGTTGAATTCGGAGAGTCGGCGCGAAACGCGCGAGCTCCTTCTGCCAGTTACCAAGCACAGAGGTCGGACATATGAGCAATGAGGGTTTCGATCTGAAATCTGACATTGATCTTGACCCGATATCTGACTTTGACTTTGACCTTGAATCTCCCGTCAATCTTACCTCGGTCTCCCCCTGCTCCCTCACCTTCAACAAATAAGCAATAAACTGAATGGTCTTCCCCAACCCCATATCATCCGCCAGACAGCCACCTAGCCCCATATTACGCAGGAAAAGGAGCCACGACACCCCTTGCACCTGATATGGCCTAAGTTCAGCACACAAGCCCTCAATGTTCCCCACATGTGGAATAGACTTGGTCTGACTCAACTGTTTCATCAAGCCACGCATATGACTATTGAGTTCTACCTTGACCTCCAAGGGTTTAGCCCTCTCATCACCCTCTTCCGCGCGACCTTCCTCATCTTCAGACAGATGCATTTCCAAAACATCCCGGAAAGACAGACCTTTCTTCCTCTCAACCTGCTTCATAGCATCTCGAATTTGCTCCAAATACGCTGGATCCAGTTGCACCCATTTGCCTCGGATATAAATCAAACGCTTCTTTTCCAATGCCAACTGCCCAAATTCTTCCTCAGACAAATCTATGCCGCCTAGCGCCACACGCCAATCAAACTGCATGATTTGATCCATGCCAAACATGGCTTTGCGCGTAGAACCCACGGAGCTTTTGATCTTCGCCTTCAACTGCGGACGCCCCATCTTCTGAATCTCTTCCCACCATGATGGTAAAAAAACTGAAATTCCCGCCGCCACAAGCTGTAGACTGGATTCGGTTAGGAACGTCCACGCCCCTTCATCTGACAATTGCTCGATGATTTTGCCTGGTTGATAGGCACTCTCTAGCTCTGGCAGCATCCGCAAAATACGTTTCGTTTGTTCCTGAAGACTATCAGCAATATCTGATTGCCAAGCAATCGGTATCTCACCAACTAGCACATTCCCCGTTGAACTAAACTCAACGAATCGGTTCGCATCCTTGCGATCCTGTGCAATGAATCGCAAACGCCAATCCGCTGCGTTATCTTTAGCGGTTGTCGTACCGTCAACATACGTCTCAGCATAGGGTTCAACGAGCTGCACACAAATCCGATATGGCGCATCATCCTCATGAGTCCAACCAATCGCTAGGAGCCAGTCCTCTTCCTTCATCCAAGACGATTCCAACAGCAAAGCCTCAAACCCTCTGACATTAACTTGCAGCAGCCTATTCGCTTGAACTAATCCATTCCACACCGGAGCTAGCTCGAAATCCGCATCAGTCTCTAGCAGCTCTTCAACGATTCGGCTAAACCAGCTCTGCCAAAAGCTTTCCGGGAAAGCCCCATCGCACAGCTCTCTAAACCTCTCAGCCTGTCCCACCGGCACATTAAACTTCCAGCCATTTTTCCCCGCTCGCCAAAGCTCATAGGACGGCAAATACCAGCCAGCATCGATCGCCTCACTTAGGAAGTGTGCTCCTTTTTGCAACTCCGTAAATCCCTCTTCCCATGTTAAACTGCTATGTAAGAGCACGCCTGGTGCACGTAAATAATCCAAAGCCATAACAGGAGACAGCACAATCGCATCCCCATAAGGAATCCGAGTCACTTCCAGCCCAGTCCCATAGAATGAGCGCTCATGCCAGGCAAAAAGCAGCTTGCGCAGCATATATCCAGGAACCGCGTTCGCTTGCTCTGTTTCTCCATACAGGGCAAAACTCCCCGAAGGCAGCCTTTGAATTCTCATATGAATCGGTGCCAAAGTCATCATGGTATCAAATTTCCTTTCCGCAATTCCTCCGTAAAGGCGCGATACCGAGCGTATTGTTTCACGATTTGCTCCAAGTACGCTTCGAAACGAGGGGTTAGCTTCAGCTTTTTATAAGCAGCCGCTAATTTCTTCAACAGCTTTATAGCTTGTATATAATCGGGACGATTTTTCCCCTGAATAAATGCTTCAATCGCATGATGATAGATCGGCAGGAGGTATCGAACATTCGCTTTCTCGACAAGTTTGAGCTGTGCTGCATCGATGTGAACCGTAGGTAGATCCAAAAGAAGACAGAGATCTGCCCATTCCTGGTATTCACCTTTTGACAGTAGGAATTTGGCATAGTGATCGTAGCTAGCAGGTAAAAGCGAAATCATGACGTCCCTCTGCTCTTTCTCAACATCTCGCTGTTCCGCTGCCAAACGCCAGTAATGCAAAAATTCATCCGCATATACTCGCTCGTTCCACGCCATCTTCGGTTTTAACCACCGCAACCACGTCAACAAACGATCCCACTGACTCTCAAAAACAAATCCATTCAAATAATCGAACCAATAATCTGGCTCAATTTCAAACATTCCATTTTCTGCTCGTTCCCAGGCATTTTCATCCTCACTTCGGCTAATATCCAAATGAATTGAACCGAGAGTAGCAACTTGATGCGCTTGTTGACTCGCTCGCGTATCCGCAAGCACCTGCCTAAGCCTAGCCATTTCTGCCTCCAGCATGTCCTTATCCTGAAATAACTGGGACCATAACAGCTTATACAAATCGAGCCAATCATAGAGGTACAAGCCTGAGCCATTCTCACATATGTCAGCCAAATAAGCCGATAAATCCTTCATATGTCCACCGTACTGCTTAAATGCCTTGTTCACATCTAGCACGTGAAGAATCGCTTCCAACTGCTCATGGGCATGCTTCAAGACACGTTTGACATAATAGTTCGTATTTTGATAAAAATCATATGTGATCGCTTTCGATCCCGCCATCGTATCGCATAGCTGTATGACGTATAGCGCCACTTGAATATCATACACACCTCGAATAGTCGGCTCCCACGTATCAGCAAGCTTATTGAGCTCACGCCACGCTCGGAGACAAACTTCCTCAAGACTGAAAGCATTGTAAATCTTGGCATTGCCATATTGTTTATGAAAATAAGTCAGCCACATTTCGCAGCTATCCGTCGGCTCTGGCAGCCTAGTCGTAGACTTAGATTTCTGTGGAATTTTCTGATCCACCTGCGCCATCTTCATTTTACCAAAACGAAATTCCTCCGGATCATATCCCGCTTGCTTCGCCACTTCAAACAACACCGCAGCCATATGCTTACAGTAATAACCGTATGGACACGTACAGCCACTCTTTGTGAAGCTCTTGAGATCCAAGGTAACCTTGTATCTTTTGGTTCCGTCCACTCTAGCTTTTATGATCGAGGTTCCTTCAACCTGAATATCCCTTACAACACCTTCATTGAAATAAGCCCAACCTCTCGCGATGATCACTTTATCGAATTTAGGACGTATCCGTTCTATCCAGAACGGCCAATCAATTTCTAATTCTTGCATGTGTCTATCCCCCGTTACCCAATCAACATCCTTCCCTTATTATATAATTAACTCCCCTAACAAAAAAACACCCCCCGCCAGAATCATCGAATGATTCTTAGCGAGAAGTGCTTATCTGTTACTTCCTTAGCATGCCTTGGTGCGGATGCGGGTGCGTTCCACAATACTCATCGGTTTCGCTGCACGTATACACATGCTCATAGACCGGTACACAGTGATGGCGATTTACAATTTGGATTGGATGAATAACTTGAACCTTTTGTGGGTGGTAGAAATCCCTAACTACTCTTTCTGGATCTGTCATTATCGGGTCAGCAGGTGGACACTGAAATTGTTTTCCTTGGTTTGGTTGTAAAGCCATGAATGCGTCAACTCCTCTGTTAGTATGAGATAGTATACGCCTAACCCTAGTCCATAGAGTGTACCAATGCCTATCTTTCCCATAAATGGGCTGATGCGCGTGGGCCAAGCAGGCATGGTGTCCAAGCAAATGAAAAAGAGCCAGGCTGTATGGCGAGTACCTGGGAGTAAACAAAAGTGAATTTATGTTATCGTTCACAGTATGGGAATTACGCTGTATAATTATGAACAGGGCTTGTCACATTTAGACAGGAAGCTAAAGTGAACTTAAGAAGAGGTGATGAATGTGGAAGAATTACTGCATAAAATAATGTTGCAACTAGAAACCATGGACACAAGACTAAAAGGCGTCGACACGAGACTAGAAAACGTAGAAACAAAAATTGACCGTATTCAGCTAACATTAGACTCACATCATCTCGAAAATATCGAATCTGATGACCGTCTCCTTGAAGCAATTCACACAACCAATGACCGCTTAGACTTTCAAAGAGATAAGATTTCCAAAACCGAGGAAGATGTATACTTACTAAAACAAAAACATTAGGAAAGGATGATATATTTATGAACGAGCAATTATTAATACAAATTCTAGAAGAAATAAAAGAAATGAAAATGGAACAAAAACAAATGAATGAGCGCTTAAATTCAATAGAAGCTTTCGTATCTGACATTCCTCTAATTAGACAAGTAGTCCTAGAAACGCTAGAAGATGTCAAGCAACTAGAAGCAGTTCAAAGACATTTAGTAACAGAACATCATACATTCGCCCATCATTTTAATGTCATCGATAAACAACTCGTTGATCACGCCATTGAAATAGACAAGTTAAAAAACAGATAACATTCGTAGCCCTATGGGCTTTTTAATTTCACTGAAATAGAACATACGTTCTAATATGCTAATGCTAATATTGTGATTAAAATAAAAAAAAAGACCCCCGAAGGAGTCTTTCTCTCTGCATGCGCAGAAGCTCGTCAGAGCTTCTTACATCATACCGCCCATTCCACCCATGCCGCCCATATCAGGCATACCTGGTTTGCTTGCTTCTGGTTTATCAGCGATAACCGCTTCTGTTGTCAAGAACATAGCTGCAACAGATGCTGCGTTTTGAAGTGCGGAACGTGTTACTTTCGCAGGGTCAACGATACCAGCTTCGAACATGTTTACCCATTGTCCAGTTGCTGCGTTGTAGCCGATGCCTACTTTTTCGTTTTTCAAGCGCTCAACGATAACGGAGCCTTCTTGACCAGCGTTAGCTGCGATTGTGCGAACTGGCTCTTCAAGGGAACGAAGGATGATGTTAACACCCGTTTGCTCATCACCAGTTGCTACTACTTTCGCTACTGCGTTGTATACGTTAACTAGGGCAGTACCACCACCAGAAACGATACCTTCTTCAACTGCTGCACGAGTCGCGTTTAAAGCATCTTCGATGCGAAGTTTGCGCTCTTTCAATTCAGTTTCAGTCGCTGCGCCAACTTTGATAACAGCTACGCCGCCAGAAAGTTTAGCCAAACGCTCTTGTAGTTTTTCTTTATCGAAGTCGGAAGTTGTTTCTTCCAATTGGGAACGAATTTGTGTAACGCGAGCCTTGATATCTTGTGGGTTACCAGCACCATCAACGATGATTGTGTTTTCTTTGGTAACACGGATTTGACGAGCGCTCCCCAATTGGTCAGGAGTCGTGGATTTCAGATCCAATCCAAGCTCTTCTGTAATCACTTGGCCACCTGTTAGAGCAGCGATATCACCCAACATCGCTTTACGACGGTCACCGAAACCAGGAGCTTTAACAGCTACGCAAGTGAATGTGCCACGAAGTCTGTTCACAACAAGAGTTGCTTGTGCTTCGCCTTCAACATCTTCAGCAATGATCAGAAGTTGTTTACCGGATTGAACCACTTTTTCAAGAACAGGCAAGATTTCTTGGATGTTCGAGATTTTTTTGTCTGTGATCAAGATGTACGGGTTGTCCAGAACTGCTTCCATTTTATCCGTATCAGTGATCATGTATGGGGATGTGTACCCACGGTCGAATTGCATACCTTCTACAACCTCAAGCTCCGTCAAGAAGCCTTTGGATTCTTCAACTGTGATAACACCATCTTTACCAACTTTTTCCATAGCTTCAGCGATCAATTCGCCTACTTCTTCGTCAGCAGCAGAGATTGCCGCTACTTGTGCGATGGACTGTTTGCCTTCGATTGGCTTCGCGATAGCTTGAAGCTCTTCTACAGCCGCTTTAACAGCTTTCTCGATACCTTTGCGGATAACCATTGGGTTAGCGCCTGCAGTAACGTTTTTCAGACCTTCACGGATCATAGCTTGTGCTAGAACCGTTGCAGTTGTTGTACCGTCACCAGCAACATCGTTAGTTTTAGTAGCAACTTCTTTAACAAGTTGTGCTCCCATGTTTTCGAAAGCATCTTCAAGTTCGATTTCTTTCGCAATTGTAACACCATCGTTAGTGATCAACGGGCTACCAAATTTTTTCTCAAGAACTACGTTACGGCCTTTTGGACCTAGTGTTACTTTAACGGCATTCGCCAAAGCATCTACCCCGCGAAGCATCGCGCGGCGTGCGTCTTCACTGAACTTAATTTCTTTTGCCACGATAGGAAACCTCCTCTAATTAAAAACCTAGATAAATTGTTATTAACGTAAAGCCGATCTATATGCTGCTCTAACTTAGGCTAATACAGCGAGGATGTCGCTTTCGCGCAAGATCAACAGTTCGCGGCCTTCGTATTTCACTTCAGTTCCAGCGTATTTGGAGAAAATGATGCGGTCGCCTTCGCTTACTTCAAGCGGAACACGTACGCCATCTTTCAACGCGCCAGCGCCAACGGCTACAACTTTACCTTCTTGTGGTTTTTCTTTAGCTGTATCTGGCAGCACGATGCCACTTGCTGTAGTCTCCTCTTTCGCAACGGCTTCAATGATAACTCGATCACCTAACGGTCTGATCATGGAAAAATAGCCTCCTTTAGAAAATTTGTCTTGGGTATATTTCTTAGTTATTAGCACTCGAATGTGTTTAGTGCTAACAACACCTCTTATGATACTCATTCTGGGAGTAATTTGCAAGTCCTTTTACACATTTTTCATTCTTTAGGACACCCCCCTCATTCTACCCAAATGATAACCAAATATTCCCTCTATGAATGAAAAAAAATAGCCCGCCATGTAGGCAGACTATGTTCATGCACTTCTTCATTTAGGACCAAACTCCAGTTCCCAAGCGGCATCTTTCGCAAGCTGTTTGCGATAAATGAAGCCCGACATGAAGACACTGAATTCATATAGAATAATGAGCGGCACCGCAACTAAAATCGCTGAAATCGCATCTGGCGGCGTAATAACGGTCGCAAGAATAACCATCAGCATGTAAGCATATCTTCTAAACTTATGCAGGCGCTTCGGGTTCAGCAGCTTAATCTTCGTGAGAAACATCACCACGATCGGCATCTCAAACACACACGCAAGCGGAAGAACGATGTTAAACATGAAGGTAAAATACTGCGCAGCACCGTACATCTCCGTTATTTCTAAACTCTTACTAATCGACGAAGTAAAATAAAACGCCATCGGAAAGACAACCCAATACCCAAAGGATAATCCCAACAAAAAGAGCAAAAATGCGTAAGGTACGTAGAGGAGCGAAGCCTTCTGCTCCGTCTCCCGCAAGCCCGGCTTAACGAAAGCCCATATATGGTAAAGAATCACGGGTAATGTGATAAGAAGACCGACAGCTAACCCAAAATTCATATACAAACGCAAGGCATCCCAAGGGGAGAACACGTTCCAACCGATGCCATCTGCTGGCGGGATACTTTTGAGATACCGAATGATAGGTTTAGCAGCTACGAGCCCACCCACCATACCAATGACCAGAACAACTAATATCCACATGATTCGCTTGCGAAGCTCGCCAAGGTGCTCTACAAGAGACATTTCTTCGTTCTTCAACCGACTCACCTACCTAATCTAGTGCATACAGCCTGCAGGCTGAACCACTTCTTAATCTGCGTGACAAAAAAACTAATCCGGTAATCGCCGGGAATTGCCTGTATTGCCTGACTGCTGCGCTGGCGCCGGGGTAGGGGCCGAGGCTTGTGCAGGAGCGGAGGACAACACATCGCTGTCTGCTTGTGAAACTGATGATGACGAAATTGGCAAGGATATGGCCTCTGCAGCTTCAGCTGGCGTACCGATAACATGAACAACCTCAGAGGACTTTTTCGTTACGAAAGTCACCGCAGGTTTCACCTCAGACGAGGCTGCTGGTTCTGCCATAATTTGCGCCTTTATCGACCCTTGAGGTAATGGCTCAATAGAATCTATTGCCTCTTTATCGATTGCAACCACGCTAGCAACCTCCACAGGTGTGACCGGGTCAGGTACAACTGGTGTTTTGGATGCTAATGGCGCTTTGGGCTCGTCACTCATGAGTTCATTCGTCGCTTGCTTGAAATCTCTTAACGTCTTACCAAGCATTCTGCCGATCTCCGGCAGCTTCTGCGGTCCGAATATGACAAGCGCGACGACGGCGATCAATAAAAGCTCGGTGAAACCAATATTTTGAAACATGGACTTCATCTCCATTATGTGTTGCGTTATGAATACTCTTCTAACATTGATAAAATCCGCCGTAGCCCATCTCCGTGATGTCACTACGCACGATTTCTTCGCCTGCGCAGATGCGCGGCAGCAGCACATCAAAAGACGTGTACAGGTCGTGCATCACACAACCCGGCAGGCCCATGATCGGCAGATCGCCTAGATAGGCGATCATCAGCATCGAGCCCGGCAGCATCGGCGTGCCGTAGCTGACCACGCGGGCGCCGGCCGCCTTGATCGCACCAGGCGTGCGATCATCCGGGTCCACGGACATGCCGCCCGTGACCAGCACCAGATCCACGCCTAGCGCTTGCAGCGCGTGGATCTCACCCACAATCGCTTCGCTGTCATCCGACACGAAGCGTTGGTCCACAACCACGGAGCCGAGCTGCGCGACCTTCTCTTTCACAACCGGGCCGAATTTATCCTGAATTCGGCCCTTGAAGACCTCGCTGCCCGTCGTAATCACGCCGACGCGCAGCTTGCGAAATGGCTTCACCTCGAGCAAGGTGAAGCCTTCCTCACGTCGAGCCGCGGCTAGCCGCTCGACCTCTGCAACCTTCGCTTCGTCGACGATCAGCGGGATCACCCGCGTACCGACCAGCGAAGCGCCGCCCTGAACGACCGTGTTGCTGCGAATCGTCGACATGATGACCTCATCAATCGCGTTCACGCTGTCCACGAACGCTTTATCGATTTTCACCAAACCGTGAATCTCCGACTTCACGTTCACTTTGCCCTCATGCGGCTCAGTAAGTCTGAGATCCGAACATTTATCTGTTCCCGCAATGGCGCGGGCCATGCGCAAGGCAGCCTCATCCTCATGGAGATAGCCAGGTTGCAGCTCCATCACATAGATATGTTCCTTGCCGATGCTGAGCAGGGCAGGAATATCCGCTTCCGTCACTTGATGACCTTTGCGGAACAGCCGGCCTTTGAACTTGCCTGGCAAAATCTGCGTGAGATCATGCGGAAGAATCATCCCGATTGCATCTTCCACTTTGACCTCGCGCAGCATGGAAGTATCTTTACTCATCACGAGTCACCTTCTGACTTGTTCCTATTACTCCGCAATTCATCATGAGGCAGCTTACACGCTTCATTTTCCCATTCACCCGTGATCGCCTTCTTTGCCTGTTAGAATACCAAGCGCATGAGGAAGCTGATCAATGATCGCCATCAGATTTTCTTGAACACCCTTCGGACTGCCTGGCAAATTAATGATCAGCGTGCGTCCGCGAATGCCAGAGACGGCTCGTGAGAGCATCGCTTTCTTCGTTTTTTGCATCGAGATCATGCGCATCGCTTCGGCAAAACCAGGTGCAACACGATCAATCACATTGAGCGTTGCTTCCGGTGTAACATCTCGCGGAGCCAAACCAGTTCCACCTGTTGTTAAAATTAAATCAGCTTGATAATAATCAGTCATTTCTATTAAGGAAGCCATAATTTCGTCCATCTCGTCCGGAACGACCCGGTACTCGATGATTTCGCCTTGAATTTCCTCTTCAATCAGCTCGCGGATTACCTGAGCGCTAGTGTCTTCTCGTTCTCCTCGGTAACCGCGGTCACTGGCTGTCAAAATCGCAACTTTCCAGTGCATCCTTCGTCACCTCTCCCTTGTTCACTGAATGAGATCAACCCACTAACCTGCGTGATAGGCAGAACCTCACCCGATTAACGGTATGTTGGCGCTGGATCTTACTCCCCTCACGCTTTCATGTCTTGCCTGTGAAAATCCCCGTTTTTACCGCCTGTTTTCATAACAAGCAGGGTCGAGTTAATCACCATATCTTTCTCTACAGCTTTGCACATGTCATACACGGTTAATGCCGCGGCAGAAACAGCCGTCAGGGCTTCCATTTCTACCCCTGTAGGACCTGTTGTACGTACAGTTGCTTCTATGTATAGTTCATTGATGCCATTATTCGTAAACTGAATATCGACCCCGGTTAAAGCGATAGGATGGCACATCGGTATCCAGTCTGACGTTTTCTTGGCGGCCATGATGCCAGCCACTTGAGCCACGGCGAGGACGTCGCCTTTTTTCATTTTACCCTGGAGGATTAAATCAAGCGTGTCTGACTTCATTAATAAGGTAGAGCGAGCTGTGGCCGTGCGCTTCGTCTCATCTTTATCCGATATGTCGACCATGCGCGCTCTTCCCTGCTCATTAAAATGCGTCAATGGTGAAGAATCGGGCACTGCAATCACCTCTATATTAGGTTTCTGTTTTGAACACCATCTTACTTTCGGTTACGATGCCATCCACTCGAAAATCATGCCAAGAAGAAGGAACAGCAGGAATCAATTGATTATCGAAAGCAGCTGCAACGGCAAAAGGTCTTTTCAAACCGCGCGCAGCGAATAACTGCATAAACCGATCATAAAAGCCGCCGCCGTAACCCAAGCGACCAAAATCTAGATCAAAGGCTAAACCTGGTACAACAATCATGGAGATCGTGCCCAAATCATGTTCAATGGGAACATCACTCCGCGGCTCTCTAATCCCATAAGCACCACTTTCGAGGTCCTCATAGCGGCTTATGATGTGCAAGTTCATCGTTTTCGTATCTGCCACTACTTTCGGTATCAGCACACGAATTCCCTGCTGCCAGCACCATTCCATTAATGGCGCAACGTCGGGTTCAGAACGAAATGGCATATAGCTCATCAGCGTAGGCTGAGAATTGGACGGTATTTGCCCCTGTTCAAACAGCTTATCCGAACATAGCTTCACCATTCTTTGGTTGATTAGTTGTTGCTTCTCATCCCGGATCTCGGCAACAATCGAAGCACGTCGTATTTCCATTTCCTTGCGTAATTCTATTTTCCGCTCTCGGATGTTCATCATAAGCTACAGCCCTTCCTAGCGAGGAGTGGTTTCCCCCATTTTAACATAAATAAAGTAAAAAACTATACTCGTACCATAGACCCCGCCGAATGGCCTATATTTCCTGTCTAAATTAAGCAGGCGTTGCCCTCATTCTTCGTGTATACTAATGATTTGATGGGATTGAAACAGCGACTAAAGGTCAACTTAACTAGGTTCTTACATTAATATGTATCTAAAACGCAGGAGGTAGCAGCAACATGCTATTACAAGTTTCTAACATATCCAAAAGCTATGGGGTACGCTCCGTACTCTCTAATATAACGCTTCAAATTGAAAATCGGGAACGCATCGGACTCGTCGGTGTCAACGGCGCTGGGAAGTCTACCCTTCTTCAAATCATCGCGGGTGAGATGTCCTATGATAGCGGTGATCTTTTCAAAGCAAAGGAAACCAAGATCGGCTATTTAAAGCAAAACAGCGGACTTAACACTGACAAATCCATTTGGAATGAACTGCTCAGTGTATTCAGTTCATTATTGGAAACAGAGCGCGAGCTCCGAGAACTGGAAGCCTTGATGGCTGACCCTAACCTCATCTCCGATGAGAAAAAGTATGAAACCACCATGAATCGGTATGCGCTGCGCTCCGAATGGTTTCGTGAGCATGGCGGCTATGAAATTGAGGCCAAGATTCGCGGCATTTTGCATGGGATGGGCTTCGGACAGTTCGCACCAGAGACCCTGGTCAACACCCTCAGCGGAGGGCAGAAAACAAGATTGGCTTTGGCTAAAATGCTGCTGGAAGAACCCGATCTGCTCATGCTCGATGAGCCTACCAACCATTTGGACATCGCCACATTGACGTGGCTCGAAGGCTATCTGCGCGGCTATCCTGGCGCTATTCTCGTTGTATCCCATGACCGTTATTTCCTTGATGCGTTGGTAACGTCTATTTATGAAATCGAACGCCATGCATCCAAACGGTATACGGGCAATTATTCCCGTTTTATCGAGATTAAAGAGGCGAATTATGAAATTGAATTGAAACAGTTTGAAAAGCAGCAAGAAGAAATCTCGAAATTAGAGGATTTCGTGCAGCGCAACATTGTGCGTGCTTCAACAACCAAAAGAGCGCAGTCACGTCGTAAGCAGTTAGAGAAAATGGACCGTTTGGATAAGCCGATGGGCGATTTGAAACGTGCCTCCTTCTCTTTCGAAATCGAGCAAACCTCTGGGAAAGAAGTCCTGCAAGTAGACCGTCTTTCACTTTCGTATGATGGCCGAAATCGTCTTCTCGACGGTGTCTCGTTCCAGCTTCGCCGTTCTGAAACCGCTGCGCTTATTGGACCTAACGGGGTCGGGAAATCCACCCTGCTCAAAACCTTAATCGGTGCCCACAAACAAGACGCTGGTACGTTCAAATGGGGTGCTGGTGTCACGATCGGTTATTACGATCAAGAGCAGAAAGGTTTGAATCCGTCCAACAACGTGTTGGAAGAAGTGTGGAACACGTATCCCCATTTGGAAGAAGCGCGTATTCGCACGGTGCTTGGCAGTTTTCTTTTCAGCGGCGAAGACGTATTCAAAAAGATTGCGGCATTAAGCGGTGGAGAAAAAGCACGGGTCTCGCTCGCTAAGCTCATGCTTCAGAAGGCCAATGTATTGATTCTCGATGAGCCTACCAACCATCTTGATTTATATAGTAAAGAAGTGTTGGAGTCCGCTTTGATGGATTACGAAGGCACCCTGTTATTCATCTCCCATGACCGGTATTTCCTTAATAAAATGGCAGAGAGCATGCTCGATTTGCAAAAGGATGGCTTAACGAGTTATCTCGGCAACTATGACGACTATGTGGAGAAAAAAGCGGAGCTTGCTGAAATGGAAGCGAAGCGTCTGGCCAAAGAGGCGGAGAAGAAATCTGCCGGAAGTTCATCTTCCGTTGCTGCGGTGAAAGCAGAGCCTGCTAGTGGTGGCAGTTACGAGGCGGACAAGTTGGCTAAGCGTGAGGAACGCAGTCGTCAGCGGAAGCTAGAACAGCTAGAACTGGATATTGCTCGACTTGAAGAAGAAGTGACAGCTCTGGAGGCAGAGCTTGCTGATCCTGCTGTGTACAACGACTATATGCTTGTCCAGGAGAAAACGGCTGAGGTCGACAAGCGTAAGGGCTCACTTGCAGCTTGCTATGAGGAATGGGAGGTTTTATTGGCTTAAAAAGAAGGAGTCCACGTCGAATGATGTGGGCTTTTTTGTTGTTCGATCGGATTTTCGGGGATTTCGGACGCCATCCTGTGGACAAGTTCACAAAATGTTCAAAGTTACCCACAGGAACAGCAGATATCCACTACTTTGTCTTGAAATTCCCTGAAAACTTCCTCCGAAACTGTTCATCCTCACTTCCTAGCTCCCTCTTATGCACAAAAAAATAATGACGAATTGTTCCGATAATTTAAACGGTTCTTTATGGGGCCATAATTTGTTATACACAACGTTATCCACAGAAAAAGGGAGGCATTTTCCGCCCCCCATCAGTCTTTTCACTATTTTTCCACAAAGTTATCCACATTACCCACATTTTTTTATGAAAAAGTTATCCCTCTAACACACCCTCTAAAAAGGTTGATTTCTCGGGTTTTCTTTAAGTTATACACATTGTACACAGGGGGTGTGCATAACCTTGCTCACAAGGTGTGTATATATCTAAGTTTTCTTACAATTTAGCTAAGACGGACGGAATCTGTCGATTACGAAGCTGTAATGACCGTCTCCCCTCCATCGGACGTCACGCTATTTTGCATCCGAATGGCTTGATTGCAGGCCGATATGAACGCCTTGGCTACCGCAACAAGGACATCTTGGTCGATCCCTGTGTTCTTGTAAGTTTGACCGCCAACGGAGATCGTGACCTCAGCTTCGCCAGTCGCTTTCTCGCCTGTGGACAACGAGTGCAGCTCAAGATCAGAGAACTCGACATCCATCGGGATCGCTTGTTGCAGACAGTGTACGATAGCTTCGATCGGGCCTTCCCCTGTGCCGGAGTAGACACTCTCTGTACCCGTCTGATTATTTCTGACCGAAACAGAAGCTACACGATTGCGATCACTGCTCGATATGACCTGCATATGTGAAAGTGTGAATGGCTCCATTTGCCCATCAACCGTGCTGCCTACAAGCTCCATCAGTTGGTCGTCCGTGACCATTTTCTGCTCATCAGCTTTTTCTTTGAAACGCGTATAAAGTGTATCCAGTTCTTCGCCTGTAAGCTCGATGCCAAACTGGCCAACTCGATGCTTCAGTGCATGGCGGCCAGAGTGCTTGCCAAGGATAATCATGGAGCGTGGGATACCCAGCTTTTCTGGATCCATAATTTCGTACGTATTGCGGTTCTTCAGAAGTCCATCTTGATGGATGCCCGCTTCGTGCTGGAAAGCATTCCGGCCGACAATCGGTTTGTTGTACGCGATCGGGAAGCCCATAATACGGCTGACCATTTTGGATGTGTTAAAAATCTCACTCGTCACGATGCCCGTTTCCACGCCCATCGAATGCTTCCGCGTCTCAATCGCCATGACTAGCTCCTCAAGCGAACAGTTGCCAGCACGCTCGCCGACACCGTTCACCGTTACTTCCACATGCGTGACACCTGCCGCAATAGCCGCAAGGCTGTTGGCAACGGCAAGCCCAAGATCGTTATGGCAGTGGGCACTATACTCGACCGTATCACCGCCTCTCACACTTTGGCGCACTCTGCGGAACATCGCGCCGTACTCTTCAGGAAGCGCATAGCCGACTGTGTCAGGGATGTTCAGAATAGTCGCACCTTCCGCGATGACAGCTTCCAGCACTTCAAAAAGGAACTCATCTCCCGTGCGCGTCGCATCCATCGGCGAAAATTCGATCCGATCGACGAATTGCTTCGCATAGCCGACCATCGCACGAGCCATCTCCACAACCTGCTGACGCGATTTGCGCAGCTGGAAATCGAGGTGGATGTCCGACGAGGACAGGAACATGTGAATACGTCTGGATGCCGCGTCCTGCGTAGCTTTGACCGCTGCATCAATGTCGGCTTTGACAGCGCGGGCGAAGCCGCAGATCTCAACACCTTGCAGCTCGCGTGAAATCTGCTGCACGGCCTGGAAATCGCCAGGACTTGAGATCGGGAAGCCCGGCTCAATGGTGTCGATGCCCATCAGAGCAAGCTGTCTCGCGATGCGGATTTTCTCCTCTGGGTAGAGAGATGCGCCCGGCGCTTGCTCACCATCACGAAGTGTTGTATCAAAAATGCGAATGCGTCGATTAGTATTTATGTTGTTTTCCATGGTTAATTCCTCCTAAGGTATGCCCGAAGGCGATGTTTATGTCGCGTATGGATCAGATATTGAGCGACTATGATGCTGTAAGCGTGAATTTCACTGTTACAGCGGTGAATTCGGGCAATTGGTGAGCTACTTGATACTGTAAGCGCGTTTTTCAGCGTTACAGCGTGGGATTGGTCGGATGTGATAGGTTTTCTGCGCTGTAAGCACGAATTTCACTGTTACAGCGAGTGTTGGTGTGATGCGACGGATTCTATCAGATGTAAAAAGTGGCTGCAGCGCACTTTTCCACAGACGACAAAAAGACCCGTCATCTCCACATAAGAGACGACGGGTCTTCACCCAGCGCGGTACCACTCTTGTTGACTCCGTTAAGAGCCCACCTCAGATATAGCCAGCAAGCTGCTCGCTACATCACCCGATCACGGAGGTCATCCGTTCATCCCTAACAGCTGTTGCCAGCCAATCAAGATGACCGCTTCCAAGCGAGTTCGGGGCGTTCTCGGTCTGCGTCGCATCAACCCGCAGCTTTCTGTACCAGAGACATGGAGCCCTTACTACTCTTGTTCATCGCGTTATTATATGTGTTTGCCTAGCTTACATTTGTTTCAGAACAACCAAAAAAGCCTGCCATCTCTATAAAAGAGACGACAGGCTTGAACCTTCCGCGGTACCACTCTAATTGATCCGAGCTGTTACACTCGAAACCACTCATGTACCTGATCACGGGGGTCAACCGTCAAGACCTACTTGGGTGCTGGATCCTTGGCATCCTTATCAGTCCTACCGCTCCCGGGCGAGTTCAGGTGACGTTTCGTCTGTGCTCTCACCACATGCACAGCTCTCTGAGCGAAACTAATCTTGCCTTACTATTCCCGTTCGTTGCGTTTGAAAGTATTGATTGTGATTATAATATGCACTTTTTTCAAAGTCAATACACTTATCAGAAAATTATTTTTATTTGATTACCTTTACGAATACTCCAGAAGTAACTAAATTTCAAATGCTCTATTTACCCAGAAGCCGATTTAGTCCGATTTTCCCTGCTTATTTGCGACTGTTGGAGGAGATTATCGACATTAGTTCGATTTCCCACACTTAAAATGCCACAAACCAGCTAATACCCCGAAATTCGGCTAAATAGTTCGGTGAAATCGAATTAAAGCATCATCGGGGTCTACTAGATTTAATTTAGTTCGTTTTTTTTCTAACTAATCACATCAAGAAGTCCTTCGCCCGCCCTCACAGAAATAATCACAAGGGAGGCGACTGTGCGACAAATTTACCACTCTTCCAGTTTGAGCTGAGGCTCGGCTTTCAACTCCATGGAGTCGAACTCCTGCTTGTCCCACTTCAAGAAAGCGGCGGCGCCAATCATCGCCGCATTGTCCGTGCAGAGCCGGTGCGGCGGCACCAGCAACGGCACACCCAGCTGCTCGCAGCGCTCGGCGAGCCTGCTGCGCAGCCCTTTGTTCGCGGCGACTCCGCCCGCGAGCAAAAGCTGTTTCGCGCCGTATTCCTTCACGGCGCGACTTGCCTTCTCCACAAGCACGTCAATGACGGATGCTTGGAAGCCCTTGGCAATCTGCGCGACCTGAACGGTCTCGCCGCGCATCTTGCTTTGGTTGACGACGTTCAGCACCGCGGATTTCAATCCGCTAAAGCTGAAGTCGTAGGAATCTGCCTCGAGCCAGGAGCGAGGCATTTTGATCTCGGAATCGGCTTCCTGAGCAAGCCGATCCACGTGCGGGCCGCCCGGGTAAGGCAATCCCATTGCCCGGGCAATTTTATCGTAGGCCTCGCCGGCCGCATCATCGCGCGTACGTCCGATGATACGGAACTGGCCGGGGCCTTCGAGCAGAATGAGCTCGGTGTGTCCGCCGGACACGACGAGCGAAATCGAAGGATACACCAGCTCATGCACGAGCTGGTTGGCGTAGATATGTCCCGCGATATGGTGGACACCAATCAGCGGGAGGTCTAGGGCGCAAGCGAGCGCTTTGCCCGCGACAACGCCAACAAGCAGGGCCCCGATCAATCCGGGGCCTTCGGTTACGGCAATGGCGGAGAGCTCGTGGAGAGAGACGCCCGCTTCTGTGACGGCTTCCTCCAGCATCCATGTGATCGACTCCACATGCTTCCGGGAAGCCACCTCCGGCACAACACCGCCATAGCGTTGATGCGTTTCGATCTGGCTGGAAATCACATTCGAGCGAATGATTTTCCCATTTTCTACAATGGCCACGGAAGTCTCGTCGCAACTCGTTTCAATGGCGAGAATATACACTGATTTTGTTACTTCTTGTTCACTACTCACACTATTCACCTATTTGAAAGCCTCAGTCTTTGAGACTATCCTTTCTACGATTGGGCAGATCCGCCCACATAACGACAGCGTCCTCGCGATTATCTGTATAATAGCCTCTACGCACACCAACGGAGCGGAAGCCTAGTTTCTCGTATAGATTTTGCGCCACGTAGTTCGAAGTTCTCACTTCCAGGGTGATGCGGATGGCACCAAGGAATGCAGATGTTTTCATCAACTCACGCAGGAGTCTTTCTCCTAGCTTGCGACCGCGATACGTATCTTTTACAGCAATGTTCGTGACATGTGCTTCCTCCATAATGAGCCACATGCCGCCATAACCCGCGACTTCCCCATCAATGTCCATAATCATATAATGTGCAAATTGGTTGTTCGTCAGCTCGTTCTCAAATGCACCTCGTGTCCAAGGTGTCGTGAACGCTTCCTGCTCGATCTCGACAATAAAAGGAATGTCTTCCATGGTCATCGAGCGGAATACCAATGAATTTTCTATGGCATGCGGCTGTCTCTGTTCCATGATTACTGTTCCCCTTTCTTCGTCTGCAGACCAGCTAGCAGATTGGCTTCCGCTTCTGGCAGCCTTGTGTAATTCGGTACAAACGAATGAACGTCTGCCTTCTCGCCCCGCGCTAATCTTGGATTAGCCAGCAGGCCAATATACTCCGCTTCAATTCCATAGGGAACAATGCTCACATGACCAGCAAAATCCTTCGTAAACTGCTCCAATTCAGCCGCAAAGCCTGCTGTCTCACCAACGAACAGTATGTGATCAGGCGCTAAACGACTAGCTTGCGAAAGAATCTGCTCCGTCCACGCGCCAATAACTCGTATACCATCAGGCAACACTTCATGCCAAGTCGCATCCGGTTCTCGAACAGCGGTAACAGCTGTCGCCCCCTCATACGCATACACCGCCGTAAAAGCCTGCTTACGCCTTCCATCCATCAGAGGAACAACCCATGTTAAACCAGTTCCTTCATAGTCGTTCTGTACAGAACCACCAATAGCCATAGCTTCCAAACTAGAGACGCCGATCAAGTCAAGTCCTAACGACCATGCAAATGTTTTGGCTACAGAAACAGCAATCCGCACGCCTGTATACGAACCTGGACCCTGCCCGGCAGCAACCGAGCGCAGATCTCGCGGCTTCATACCTAAGCGAGCTAGCAAATCTTGAATGTGGGGAAGCAATCCCAGAGAATGGTTCCTTTCTGCATGGGAGCTAATTTCCCCGAGCATGTGTCCATTTTCCAATATAGCAACTGTCATTGCCGATGTAGAGGTATCGATCGCTAAGCATCGCCCCGTATTAGTTATCCGTTCCGTCATGTAAATGTCCGTTCTCCTTCATCTGTACACACCAGCTCTCATACGGCGAACCGTGCGGAATCAAGTGAAATACGCGGGTTTGATCAACC
The DNA here is from genome assembly GCF_013141695.1 of Paenibacillus plantarum. Classification (GTDB taxonomy): domain Bacteria; phylum Bacillota; class Bacilli; order Paenibacillales; family NBRC-103111; genus Paenibacillus_E; species Paenibacillus_E plantarum. Next base: position 318,615 of record NZ_WHNY01000060.1, on the reverse strand, counting down.
TCTTGGGTGATCGTAATACTTAACCTGTCAGGTGGCAGCAGATCCTCAATTAAACTTGACCATTCAATCAGGGTAACACCTGCCCCATAGAAATAGTCCTCTAATCCCAACTCATCTGCTTCCTCTTGCGAAATGCGATACATATCCATATGGTAGAAGGGGAGTCCAGCTCCCTCGTATTCTTTGATAATGGTAAATGTAGGTGAGTTTACATGCTCCGAAATCCCCATCGCTCTGGCGAATCCTTGCGAGAATCTCGTTTTGCCAGCACCCAAATCTCCGTCTAATGTAAAAACCGTTCCCGGCTGTAGATACGTTGATAATAGGGTTCCCAGTTTATCCGTATCTGCTTCATGCTCAGAATGAAACTTAAATGTGGATTGAGCCAATGATCTCATCCCTTTCTTCCGCGTGCGCGTGCTTTTTCTATTATAGTCCTCGCTAGCAGGTGACAGCAACCTGTCGTTGAGAAAAGCTCCCCTCAGGGCATACGAAATTGAGAAAAAGCCCTCCCCGATACCCTATCGGAGAAGGCTTGTTTGCCCATGCGGACCTTTAGTGTACCTCTTCAAGCTCCCTAGCTGGGACGACCCGAGCATCTGCGGGATTGCCTTCCGCATGTACTTTGACTAGGCCTTTCCCCGAGTCTACACTGTCAATCCAGACAGCCAGACCGTTCAGATCCACTTCAATTTTCTCATCTGCAGCTAAAATTTCCTGAGCACGGTGAACATTCATGGTTCATCCAGTACGGATTCCGGATAATCCATCGTATCCGTGGTTGAGTGTTCAATTAAGCCACCCTGCATGGTGACGTTACCGCCTCCAAGCCCCTCATTAATCATACGATCAATGTCCATAGAACAATCGTCCCTATCTTCATTGTTCGTGTCTTGCGACAGATTTGATTCTGATGCCATCCGTAATCCCTCCTTAGGTTCGCTATTTGGGTTATCATGTTGCATTTATAAACTCTCCAAACTCCCCTCTAACCATTCTCTTAAATAACTGCCGTATAAAGGTAACGTATCAAGAGAATACTAGTACAATTATGTATGTTGGGGAGGAATTACATCGATGCATACCGTGTGGAAAGGCGCGATCAGCTTCGGGCTTGTTCATGTTCCTGTTAAAATGTTCTCGGCCACAGAGGATAAAGATATCTCTATGCGCTATATTCACAAAACGTGTATTACCCCGCTATCCTATGTCCGAAAGTGCCAGACTTGCGAGAAGGAAGTAGAGTGGGAAGAAATTTCGAAAGGGTACGAGTTTGAGCCCGGGCGTTTTATTCTTTTTGAAAAAGATGAGCTGGAGGAAATCTCCGGCGAGGCGAACAAGGAAATTAAGATTTTGGACTTCGTAAATTTAACTGATATTGACCCTGTTTATTTTCAAAAGACGTACTACCTCGGCCCTGGCGATACAGGCGCTGGTGCCTATATGCTGCTGCTTGATTCCATGCGCCAAACGGGTAAAATCGGAATCGCCAAGGTGTCCATCCGCTCCAAAAGCTCGCTAGCCGCCATCCGTGTCATTGATAACTGCCTTGCCATGGAAACCATCTTCTATCCGGATGAAATTCGTCCGATTTCGCAAGTGCCTAACCTTCCCGAGAAGGTTACCGTGAATGAGCGGGAGATGGAGATGGCGAAAATGCTGATCAATCAGCTCTCCACCCCTTTCGAACCAGAAAAATATAAAGACGAGTACCGCGCTCGCTTACTGGATGCGATTGAGCATAAAGTGGCAGGTGAAGAGATTCAGTCTGCGCCTGAGGTGCAAAAAACGAGTGTCATCGACCTCATGGCTGCGCTTCAAGCCAGCTTGAACGCGACGAAACCGTCCGATGGCAAAATAACGCTTGGCGCGGACGCTTCCGTGACCGAGGCGACAGTAGCGGAGAAAAAGCCCGCGGCTAAGCCACGAGCGCGAAAGGCCAAAGAGCCTGTCACTTGATAGCTATATTAAGAAGTGCCCTATCTTGGCATCCAAGATAGGGCACTTCTTTTGATCTGAAGGGGTTGAGAGTTAGGTTGGTTGAGTTGGTTGAGTTGGTTTGGTAGGTTGAGCTGGTTAAGTTGAGTTGGGTTAACTGTAAAAACTACAGCTAATTTCGATCAAATCCGCCCGATTTTTCAATTAGATGGATTTCCTGATGTTAATTCTTGCTGTTTGGATCAATTCCTTACATTTCTCCGAAATTAGCTGTAGGAAATCCAGTTATGTTCATAAATTCATCATTTTCGATCAAATTAACATCAGAAAATCCAGTTAACTTCTTAACTACCCCCTCACTCCCTACTCCACTCCATTCCCATCTACCTTCTCTGCTCACCAAACAGCTCATCCCCGAGAAGCCATTTTCATCCTCCTACTCCTCATCAGCGCCAGCATGAGCAGAACCACAGGCAATACAACCATAAAGATAGGAAAAATGAAACGAGCAGCTATTTTCTGAGGAAAAATAATCGAAATCTCCTCATAATTCACAGGTATGAAGGTTAAAAGCATCACAACGATAGCGGTAATCCAGGTGACGATCTTCCAATTCCTGATGCCGAGCAGTTGTGACGTTCCATAACTCGCTACAAATAAATACAGCGCCAGTTTGGTGAATATACTCATGATCCAGATCGTAACGACAATCGCATCCAGATTTTCAATAATACCGCCAATGGATATGGAACGGACGATCATGAGCATCGGATAGGGATAACCAGCAGCGACATGAGGACCGAACATCAGGATGCTGACGATTATCGATAGCACCGTAAGCACACCTGTGAGCATAACCCCGCTTATCGCATATCTAACGGTGTTCTTCCGCTTATCCACAAAAGCGATCAACATCATAATCATAATGCAATCTCCTAAGAACGCGGCTGTCGGAAGCGCTCCTTTCATCAGGATCATCATGTCATTATCTAAGTAAATTGGAAGCAGTCGATCCCATTTCAATTGATTAATACTTAGAAACATTGGACCCAACACGCAGAGTAAGATAATCGGCCCTGTAACTTCACAAATACGTGCCAACACACCTACACCATGCAAGGTAGGGTACAAGACGACAAGAAGCATCGGTATTTGAATGACATAGAGGGGAGTCTTCGGCATAATGGTCCCTGTAATGAATAAGCTGAATTGTCTCAAAATCACGGTAAGTATGACAAGCCACACTAGGATGAAGAGGGCTGAAATTAAGCCACCTAACCATTTGCCCAGTAGAATGCGATTATACTCGACTATGGTCAACCCAGGGAACATCGTACTAAGTTTGCCACATATATAAGCAATGAGCATCCCTACTACTGTCGCGAGTAGAATGGAAATCCACGCATCCTGTTTAGCAATTTGTGCTGCAGGAGCAATCGTGAGCAGGATCGTCATAATAATTTGCATGCTAACCATCATCCAGAATATTTGCCGATTCGATAATGCCATATCACTCATTGATAACCCCACCTATCTCTGCTGACCGGTCATGGAAGGAAAATTCGATATACCTGGTCTCTGTATGGTACTTTTCACTTCCAGCTGAACGTCCATCGTTGGGAAGATGGTACTCCAATTCGCCTTGACTTGCTTCCATTCCCGTGGATATTTTTTATGAAAAGCCCTTGCAAAGCCGAGTACGTCCGCCTTTTGATCATGTTGTAACTGTTGCAACGTATCTCTCAAAATCTCCTTGATCTTCTTATCGAATGGCGCTTCTAACTTTCTCATATTGTCAGAGCCGTTAGCGAGGAGGAGCTCGGTCGAATTTTGAACGACATCCGCTTCTAAGTCCAATTGCACGGTCATTTTCCAAATACCGTTCTCAATCGAAGGTTTCAGATGGAGATCTGTCGTAATGATTTTGATCACGACTTTTCCCCCCGCCTCTTGTTCGGTGAGTGTAATATTACGGCCCAGATCTTCATGAATAAACAACCGAATGCCCATTTGTTCATCGCTAGATAGAAAACAAGCCAGTTTCCCTTCCTTAATCACCGACATTCCTTCTACGGTCAGAATCGTTTTCTTCGTTTGATTCGTGATTAATTTGCTCCTATTGGCAACCGGCAGTAGGAAGGCACCGGATTCCCCAGTTAATAATTCCTCTATATCATGCATAGTTGCAGATTTAATCAATGGCTTCTGCGAAAGTTTAATTAAGGTTTCATAGGTATTGGGGTCATTCTGAGCTTCTAACAGTTCCCTAGCTGTTCCTTTGCACATAAAGAAATTAGCCTGTTCCCGCGGTTGAATATCCCTGAATAAGAAATCGAAATCATCAAACATCCCACTCCTAGCCAGTTCTTCGCCAAAGAAGTAAGCTTTGGCATGCCCCCAAGAGAAATAACGCGGAAATTTCTTTTGCAATTCCGATAGCGCATCTGGCATCGAGTTTCCTTTGGTCGATACCGTGTACACATTACCTTGCCCGGTACCTCCTTCCCCCGCAGAAGCGGCAGGATTCGGTATGAAGACTTGAACGGTCACTTCGATTTCATCCTTCGTGATCTTGTCGACTCCAGCGGCTATGATAAAAGCCATATCGTTCACCTCAATACGATCCCAACACCCTGTTAAGAGCAGGACACATAGTGAAATGACAGGAACGGATACGTATAACCTCATAGCTAGCCCCTCCTAACCGCTTAATTCTCATTCCGTTCATCTGAATGCTCGGGCTGCCTTTTCAAATTATTGTTGTCAGCATAAAAGGCAGGACGTGTATTCATTTTGCTGGTGGGAGCACGAAACAAAACATCTTTAATTCCTTTGGGATAAATGGGGGCAAATGGAGCCAAATATGGGACACCGAAAGAACGGAGAATACACAGATGACTAATGATTAACAGCAGCCCCAGAATAAGGCCAAATAAGCCTAAGATACCGGATAGAATCATGATTGGAAAACGAAGGATTCGTAAGGAGATCCCCGCCGAGTATTGCGGCATCATAAACGAAGAAATGCCCGTAATGGCTACAACCATAACCATAGGAGCAGATACTAAGCCCGCTTGGATAGCTGCTTGTCCAATGACGAGTGCGCCAACAATACTGACGGCAGAACCAACTTGCCTAGGCAGACGAACTCCCGCTTCACGCAAAGCTTCGAAAGTAACTTCCATAATCAACGCTTCGACCAAGGCAGGGAAAGGGATCTCCTCCCGAGATTTAGCAACACGAAGCAACAGCGTTGTAGGAACCATTTCATGATGAAACGTTAACACAGCCACATAGATCGCCGGAGCCAACATGGCAATAAGGAAAAAAGTATAACGAAGCCAACGAATGAGACTTCCAATCAGGAAGCGTTGATAATAATCTTCAGGTGACTGCATGAGGGACCAGAAAGTAGTTGGAGCAATGAGAGCAATGGGCGTATTATCCGTAATAATTACAACACGGCCTTCTAACAAACTCGATACAGCCACATCAGGGCGTTCCGTTGTTTGTACTTGGGGAAAGGGTGAATAGATATTACTCTCGATCATTTCCTCGATGTAGCCACTCTCAAGTACCCCATCTAGCTTAATTTGGGAGATTCTCTCTGAAACCTTGCTTATGATTTCTGGCTTGGCAATCCCCTGCATGTAGGCCAATGTAACATCTGTCTTCGAATAATTGCCGAGAGTGAAAGAAACGAATTTCAACGCGGGTGTCTTTAACCTTTTTCGAATTAATGACGTATTCACGACTAAAGATTCTACAAAGCCCTCGCGTGGACCACGGACGACAGACTCTGCTAACGGCTCATCTACTGCCCTACCTTCAAATTGCGGTAACTCAATAGATAATGCCCCTTCGATCGTGTCTAACAGTAGAACAGCCTTACCTCCAAGCACATTATCGATAACATCACCAATTATGCGCAGCACTTTATATTGGGATACCGAAATGCAGTTCATCACCTTGTCCATGGATACCACGGTTTCTGCACTAGCTTGCTTAAGAGGTTCGAGGACATAACCATCAAGCAACTCTACATTCACCATTCCTCGTAAAAACAGGACGGATGCTTGAAGGCCACTCGCAAGATGCATCGACGCGAACATAACATCATCACAAGCTGTAAATACGGTTTGCAAATGAAGGATATTCGAGGAGAGTTCAGTCGACACCAAGGTATGGAATACTTCCTTGTCTATACTCGGATCCTCAGGAAAAGGTTGATTCATTCAAAACTCCCCTTTCATTCTCACATTCATTTAGGTATTGTTATGCTCTCAAAATCACACGGCTATTCAGTTACTGCCAATGCAGGGGCATTTTAACAGACCGCCCATGTCATCTTGCTTGAAAGAACCTAAATTGGTGAAGAATGGTAGGATAACGACAATGTAAAGGGGTTATGACCGTTGGATTTTAAACCAATCCTCCCATTTGAGCCAGTTAGCACGGATGATTGGCCAGTTGGCACTCATTTTACGAGTCAAATCAAGTGGGATGGGGTAAGAATGCTGCTGTACTTCGACGGAAGTACGACCAAATTAATCAATCGAAGACTCAATGATCGAACCCTGCAATACCCTGAGTTAACGAATCCCCAGGCGTTCTGTACAGCAAATTCAGTCATTTTGGATGGGGAGATTATCGCACTATCCGATGGTAAACCCTCCTTTTATGAAATTATGAAACGTGACAGTGCCAGGAAATCCAGCACAGTGACTCGAGCCATGCAGCAAGTCTCTATCACTTACATGGTCTTTGATATCCTCTATGTAAACGGAGATTGGTTACTGCATTTGAGCCTGAAAGAAAGACAAAATAAGTTAGCATCCATCATGAAACCAAACCACCTCGTCCAACTCGTCACCAATCATGATGATATGGAAGCACTATTTGCGATTGTGAAACAGCATGAATTAGAGGGCATTGTGATTAAAGACCTGACAAGCAGTTATGTCATCAACGGCAAGGATAAGCGATGGCTGAAGAAAAAAATTTTCAAGGATCTCTATGCTGTCGTAAGCGGTGTTACCTATAGAGGCAAGATCGTAAATTCCCTCTTGTTAGGCTTATATGATGATCAGGGCCAGTTATGGTATATTGGCCACGCGGGTACTGGCAAACTTACCGTGAAAGACTGGCAACATGTCACCGATATGGTTCAAAGCATAACAACGCAAGAGCGTCCCTTCATCAATGAACCCGAAAGGTCGAAAGAAGCGGTTTGGATAACTCCCCAACTTGTTGTCAAAGTAAGCTTTATGGCTTGGACCCACAACAACACATTGAGACACCCCAGCATACAATCTTTTATGAATATGGATGTAAGCTTGTGTAACTTCAATCAGACTTAGTTTACTTGAAGCGATCGATTAAGCTTGACACACTTTAAAAACCAGTATAAATTTAAGGCACTACGGTCTACAGTTGTGCACTTAGTCATATTTATAAACTAATCTTATACTGGTTGCGTTATGGAGGAGCCTGTCACCAAGGGCTTCTTATGTTCTTTTTCGACATAAGGAGTCCTTGGTAGGGCTCTTTTTTTATGCCCAAAAACAAACACACATTCGATATTCAGGAGGATCTAGAACTATGGAACAGCAAGCAATCTTGGCAATTGGCATTTTTTTACTTACGTATGGCATGATCATCACCGAAAAAATACATCGCACCATCGTGGCTATGATTGGTGGAGTCCTTATGGTCGTTCTTGGTGTTGTTGATCAAGGTTCCGCTCTGCATCATATTGATTTCAATACTCTTGGACTCCTAATTGGCATGATGATTATAGTAAGTATTACGGCAGAAACAGGATTATTTACCTATATCGCATTAGTAGCAGCAAAGAAGGCAAAGGGTGATCCTGTCCGAATTCTGGTATCACTCGTACTTATTACAGCTATTGGCTCAGCTTTTCTTGATAATGTCACCACCGTACTGCTCATGGTACCTGTCACCTTCAGTATCACACGCCAATTGCGTGTTAATCCCGTACCGTACCTCATTACGCAAATTCTGGCATCTAATATCGGCGGTACTGCAACGCTTATCGGGGACCCACCCAACATCATGATTGGGAGTGCTGTTAAAGAGCTAACCTTCATGGCCTTTATAAATAATCTTGCACCTGTTGTCGTCATCATTATGGCGGTCACAATTCCGATCTTCATTATCCTTTTCCGCAAGCACATACAAACTACTCCTGAGCTAAAGATGAGTATCATGCAAATTGACGAAAAAGAAGTCATTACAGACCGTAAACTGCTAACCAAAAGTCTTTCCATTCTAGGAATTACGATCATCGGGTTCTTTCTTCACCAGCTGCTTCACCTTGAATCCGCGACAGTAGCCTTAGCAGGGGCATTTCTATTACTGCTACTGACGGGGGAACATTCGATGGAAAAAGCTTTCACCAAAGTTGAATGGTCAACGATTTTTTTCTTTGTTGGACTTTTCGTCTTGGTGTCGGGTTTGGTAGAAACAGGAGTAATTTCTAAATTAGCTGCTGGAGCCGTAGAATTAACGGGAGGTCATCCTATTGCAACGTCTATGTTAATCTTATGGCTCAGCGCAATCGCCTCAGCATTTCTAGACAACATCCCTTTTGTGGCAACAATGATCCCTATGATTCAGGAAATGGGTACGATGGGGGTGGAGAATTTAGAACCGCTTTGGTGGAGTTTGGCATTAGGCGCTTGTCTTGGAGGTAATGGAACACTTATCGGAGCAAGTGCTAACTTGATCGTCGCTGGCTTGGCTGCAAAAGAAGGACACCCCATCAAATTTATTGCTTTTATGAAATATGGTTTTCCACTTATGCTTGTCTCCGTTGGCTTAGCCAATATTTATATGTATGTTAGATATTTCATGTAACTAATTTTTATCTATACAGGAGTCCAGAAATTTGAGATATTTACATCGTCGTTTATTTAATAGTCGATCTGGAGGATCTCATGATTTATTTAGCTATTATCATCTTTTTACTTACAATTACCTTCGTCATTTGGCAGCCGAAAGGCTTAAGCATTGGTTGGTCAGCATCAGCAGGAGCATTGCTTGCCCTCGCTTTCCAAGTCGTTTCGCTGCAAGATGTCGCCACAGTTACAGGCATCGTGTGGAACGCAACGCTCGCTTTTGTCGGCATCATTATCATCTCTATTATCTTAGATGGGATCGGCTTCTTTGAATGGTCCGCGCTCCACATGGCGCGTTTGGCCAAAGGAAATGGAAAGCGCATGTTCGTCTACGTGATCCTGCTCGGGGCAGCGGTTTCCGCCTTTTTTGCGAACGATGGTGCGGCCTTGATCCTTACGCCCATCGTATTGGCTATGGTCAGAGCTATGAAATTGCCCGATGCCGCCATTCTCCCGTTTATTATGGCAAGCGGCTTTATCGCGGACACCACGTCACTGCCCTTTGTCATTAGTAATTTGGTAAACATCCTTTCTGCGGATTTTTTCGGGATCGATTTCGTTACCTATGCAAGCCGGATGTTCGTAACGAGTCTGTTCTCGTTAGGCGCAAGCTTGCTGGTTCTCTACCTGTTTTATCGCAAACAAATTCCTGAAAGCTATGATATCGCGGAGCTGAGACCCCCTTCGGAAGCGATTAAAGATCTGAGGCTGTTCCGCTTGTCCTGGTGGATTCTCGGCATTCTATTAATCGCCTATATTGGCAGTGGATTTATTCACGTTCCTGTTTCCTTCCTCGTTGGAGCTGCCGCTATCGGCTTCCTCCTTATTGCTAGAACGAGCGCCGTGATGGATACCAAACAGATTGTGAAGGAAGCTCCATGGACTGTCGTCATCTTCTCCATCGGAATGTATGTGGTCGTCTACGGCCTCAAGAATGTCGGACTTACGGATGCGCTAGGGGAACTGATCGACATCATTTCTGGTGAAGGGCTTTTTGTTGCCACGATAGGTATGGGATTCCTTGCGGCGATCCTCTCCTCCATCATGAACAATTTGCCAACTGTGCTAATTGATGCTTTAGCCATTCAAGGTACACAAACTGAGGGCATCCTCCGAGAAGCCCTGATTTATGCCAATGTCATCGGGACCGATCTGGGGCCCAAAATGACACCTATTGGCTCACTAGCCACTCTGATCTGGCTCCATGTGCTTGCCAAAAAAGGGGTGAAAATTACGTGGGGCGGTTATATGAAGGCTGGCGTAATCCTGACGATCCCCACCTTACTCATCACGTTAATCGGTTTGTACCTGTGGTTGCAGGTAATATCCTAATCTGCTGTCCAGCTTTAGTGTGACTCCGTTTGAGAACCACTCGCATAGGAAATAATTGTAAATAAAAGCTCAGAAGGAGCGATTCCAAGCCTATGGCATTCAAAGCAGAGAAAGCTAAGCTTCTCGTGGAGGGCAACGAGTTGACGATCACGAATCCGAATAAGCCGCTATGGCCTGATTTAGGCATCACGAAGGCGGATTACCTGACGACATTAAGTGAACTCTCGCCCTACCTCCTACGTTACTGCCGTAATCGCCATCTAACAACGATTCGATTTCCACATGGGTATGATGACAAGTCCTTTTATCAGAAAAATGCACCCGATCCAGTGCCAAGCTTCGTTAAGCTAGCGCCGCTAGATGGCATCAACTATGTGAATTTAGACTCGTTATCTACGCTCATTTGGCTCGGGAATCTGACTTGCTTGGAATTTCATCCTTCCTTCCATTACATCGGGAAGACGAATCCTGCAGAATGGCTCATTGATATCGACCCAACCTTGGAGGAAGAACCTCGCATCATGGAGGCTGCACTTATCATCGGTGAAGTGCTTGATTCGCTGCGAATTCAGTCGGTTCCCAAAACCTCTGGAGCAACAGGCGTACAAATTTACATTCCGATTCAACCTGGCTATACGTTCGAAGAGCTCCGAAGAATTGGACATTTCATCGCAACCTACACGGTTAACATGTACCCGAAGCTGTTTACCATCGAGCGCTTCAAGAAAAATCGCGGTGATAAGATCTATATCGACTACCTCCAGCATTGGTATGGAAAAACACTATCTGCTCCTTATACGCCGCGTGCGAGAAAGGACGCAACGATTTCCACTCCTTTGCTTTGGAAAGAAGTAGAGCTTCGTCCAAGCATTAGCGAGTTCAATCAACTAACCATCATGAATCGACTACGAATCTATGGGGACCTGATTGACCGTGTTCCACCTCAAAATTTGAATGCTATACTAACTAAATTAAAAGAGTAGTTCTAATTAGAACTACTCTTTTTCATCAAAATAAAGGAGATAACAATCGCGCAATTCTCTCTTTTCTTTTTTCACCAGGCGACCTCATCTCAAATTCAGATCGTATAACTTCCGTAGATGACTCCAAATCCATCACGAAATCTCTCTCCAAACGTGAAATTACCTTCACATCAAACATCACGGCATTCAATTCGAAGTTACTGAAAAAGCTGCGCATATCCACGTTCGCCGTGCCTACCGTTGCCATGATGTCATCCACGATAATCACTTTGGCATGAATAAACCCTTTCCGATACAAATAGAATCGAACGCCTACCTGTAATAATTCCTGTAGATAGGACTTTGACGCATATTGGACAATTGCGGAATCCGCCTCAAATGGAAGAATGATACATACATCAACACCACTAATTGCGGCAGATTTAAGGGCCATTATGATGCTCGGATCGGGAATGAAATAAGGCGTTGTAATCCAAATTCGTTTCTTCGCTGCAATCAATCCCGCAAAATACATTTCTTGAATGGCATCCCATCTGGTATCAGGACCACTAGAAATGACTTGAACGATCGAAGACTCCTGTACAGAATGAGCTGGATAGTAACGCTTCTCCCCCAAGCTTCTTTCCCCACTAACGAAATACCAGTCCGTCAGAAAGGTACGCTGTAAATCGTATACGGAGTCCCCATGCAGCATGACGTGCGTATCTCGCCAGAAACCAAGTTTAGGGTCCCCGCCAACGTACTCATTCCCAATATTAATTCCTCCAACGAAACCAACCAGGCCATCAACAACCACAATTTTGCGATGGTTCCGATAATTCAACCGTTTATCAAAGAAGGCAATCAATGGCTTTAGGAAAGGTTCCACAGCAATCCCCGCACGCTTCAATGAAGAAATGTAAGCCTTAGAAAGCGCATGACTCCCAACACCATCGTAAATGACCCTTACAGCTACCCCTGCCTTCGCTTTCGTAATTAATGCTTCTTGAAACCTCCTGCCAATCGCATCATCACGAATCGTATAAAATTCGAAGTGAATATGATCCCGGGCCTTCCCTATCTCTTCAAGCATCGCTTCGTACGTCACGTCGGCATTCGTCAGCACGTCGACCTGGTTCATTCCTGTAATCGGTGCATGTGGCACATGACGCAGCCATTCTCGCAGTCGCTGTTCACCCAGCAGGAAGCTGTCTCCGCCTTTTTGAGCGTCTAGACTGACAGTGTACGGAGCACTCTGGAGCTTTTGCATATCCGAATTATCGCTGCTATGACCATGAACTTTCTTCCGCCGAGCATATTCCCTTGCGATGAAGTAATACATAATGAACCCAATAATTGGGAAAATAAACAGAATACTCAGCCACGCTATTGACTTGGCAGGCCTTTTATATTCACAAATTAAAATCGTAGCTGCCTGAAAGATAAATAACAACAGTAATAAAATGATCCATAACAACAACACCAGCTCCTATCCCTACATCTGCATGCTGAGATAGCTTTTGCCAAGTCCTTCTGAGCTATACCTTTTCTTTCCAACTAAACCTTTACAAATAAAATTTTCCAACTTTCGTAATAAAATCCTGTTGTTTCGCAGAACATAATCTACGCATTCTTATTTCTTCAACTTGATCATGGCAGGAGGTGCCTCTCGCTTGGCCAAAACACCTAAATATTTGATGAAAAGCATTCTGCAAAGTCGTAAAACTGCCCCCTCCAACGAAGGTAATCTTCCTTCTGATTTGGATCAAGCTCTCGCTATTCCGTTTATCGAAGATCTTAAACAGACTAAACTCTCGCTGCTACTCGATGAGAATCATAAATTTATTAAAGACATGTTTCAGGAATGCTCCGATGTCGTTGTCAGGGAATTCGAAATTGACCCCCATATCCCTGCACTGCTGCTTTTCGTAGACGGTCTGACCAATACGGAACTTCTGAACGATACGATGAAGTCACTCATGCTGATCGGAGGCGGCGAAACCTCGATTGAGCGAATTGCTAATGTCATTCTGCCAGTGTCACAAACGCAGATTTCCGACAATTATGGTGACTTGCTGACTTCCGTTCTCGGCGGTGATGCTGCACTGCTCGTTGAGGGGAACGCGAAAGCCATTCTGCTCGGCATCCGTGGGACAGAGAAGCGATCTGTTGGTGAACCAGAGACAGAAACGGTCGTTCGCGGCCCAAAGGAAGGCTTCGTAGAGAGTATTCGTACGAACACTTCTATGATTCGGCGTAAGCTCAAGACACCTCGACTCAAGATGAAATCCATGTGTGTAGGCAAAGAGAGCAATACCAACCTGGTTATCTGCTATTTGGATAACTTAGCAATGCCTTCGTTAGTCGAAGAGGTCGTCAAACGACTAGAGCAAATCAAAATTGATGCCATTTTGGAATCAGGCATGATTGAAGAACTCATCCAGGACGATGCCTATTCGCCATTCCCGCAAATGCAATATACAGAACGTCCTGACGTAATCGCCTCCGCCTTGCTCCAAGGAAGAGTTGCGATTCTTACAGACGGCACGCCCTTCGCTCTCATCGTGCCCTTTGTATTCATTCAAATTATGCAAACGAGCGAAGACTACTATGAGCGATTTCAGATCAGCTCACTCTTACGCATGCTTCGTTATGTCTTCATGTTTCTGTCGTTAACAACGCCCGCACTCTATGTTGCGATAACGACGTACCATCAAGCACTACTACCAACAACACTAATGCTTAGTGTCGCTGCATCGCGAGAGGCCATCCCATTCCCGGCGGTCGTTGAAGCCTTCATCATGGAAATCACCTTTGAAGCTCTACGCGAAGCTGGCATACGTCTTCCTAAGGCGGTTGGCTCCGCCGTCTCGATCTTAGGTGCCCTCGTCGTCGGCCAAGCTGCTGTACAAGCTGGAATCGTTTCAGCACCCATGGTTATTGTTGTCTCGATTACAGGTATAGCTTCCTTTACCATTCCACGATTTAACGGTGCGATTGCTATTCGGATGCTGCGTTTCCCTATTCTCATTGCTGCCGCCATATTTGGGTTCTATGGCATCTTTTTCTCTTTAATGATTTTAATCGGGCACATGGCGAATCTCCGTTCATTCGGAGTACCTTATCTGTCTCCTGTCGGCCCTTTATCCGCTACGGATATGAAGGATGTCCTGATCCGTGCACCATGGTGGCAATTGAGGAAGCGTCCGGAGTTTATGGCTATTCAAGATAACACCAGTCAAGACGATTCTCTTGCGAAACAAATCAAGAAAGCGGGAGGTTTAGACGGCAGCAGCATCAACCACGTACACAAAGCCAATAAGGAGGAACAGTCCAATGATTCATCCTAAACAAACTGTTAGGCTAGTGGCGACTTTACTACTATCCACGACTCTTCTTACTGGTTGTTGGGATCGTACAGAGACCAATGACCTCGCATTTGTTCTTACTTCATCGGCTGATTTGGAGGATGACGGCAGATATCGTGTTACTTATATGTTCCCTCTCCCCGGTTCCATGGGTGGAGCTAGCGGTGGAGGTGGCGGCACCGCTGGAGGGAAAAGTTATTACATTGATTCCGAGGTCGGGCTCACCTTCCGCGATGCAGTCAGCAAGCTTCAAACACGTATGGCAAGACGCATCTTTCTCTCGCATCGCAGAACGATCGTCATTGGTGAAAAGCTAGCGGAAGCTGGCATCAATTCCTTGTTCGATGTTCTTCCGCGTTCACCAGAGAATCGGATGACAAGCTACCTGATCGTAACCAAAGGCAAAGGCTATGACCTCCTTAATACGGAGCCGAAATTCGAGCGCTTTCCTGCTGAAGTCCTTCGTGAATTAGCGAAGTCTCGCAGTTCTATGCCTACAACAATGAAGGATGTCGGGATGTCCTTAAGCTTTAACAGTGATCCAATCATGAGTTACATGGAACCTCGAGATGGTCAAGTCTCTAAAGAGCCATCCCATGAAATCCAATTCGTTGGTTATGGGCAGTTCAAAGGGGATAAGATGGTTGGCATTTATAAGAAGAAAGAAGCATCGGGGCTTTTGTGGCTTCGAAATCAAGCAAAAGAGCAACAACTCACATTCCCCTTGGAAGATGGCAAAAATATTTCCATCTCCATTGTTGGCGGCAAGACAGAGATATCACCTAAGCTTCTGGAAGACAAAGTCATGTTCGACATTATCGTAGAAGCTCGTGGTGCTGTGAGGGAAGACCTCACTGATGAGGATTTGTACAATTCAAATACCCTTCATAACGTAGAAACAAAGTTCGCAGAGCAAATCAAATTATCAGTTCTCGCAACGATTAAACAGATGCAAAAGGAAGGCACGGATTCGGCTCAACTTGGTCTCATTGTTTGGCGAACACATCCGCAGAAGTGGAACGAACAATTCGGGAAGGATTGGGAGCGTTATTTTAAAGATGCTGAGTTTAATATTGTTGTGAAAGCCTCCATTCCCGATACAGGTGTGATTAGCCGCAATGTGACTAAAGGAGGGATTTAGACGATGGATGGGATCTTTGTTATCAGCTTTCTTATCATTTTGGTCGGGTCTTTCATTATCGATCGCAAGATGCTGCGGACGACGGGAACTGGGAATCAAATAACCTATGGTCTTTCCATCGGTTTAATCCTACTTTTTCTCATCTTGAAATATATCCATGTAAGTATTCCAATGCCCTCCTATTTTTTCGTGCAAGTGGTTTCTCCTTGGTTCATACGAGTTCTTGGCATTTAAGATGAAAGGCGGTGTTCCTCATCGATAGTAAACGGATCATTAACCAACGGCAGCTCTCTTGGCTAGCTTCTTCCATTGTCACCAGCGGAGGCGTTCTCACGTTGCAAAACGAATTGATACGCATCAATCAAATGGATGCTTGGTTTAGCTATTTACTTTCTATTCTCTATGTCTTTCTAATTGCTGGCTTCTTTAGCTATTTGGTGAAGCTGTTTCCCTATAAGAACATTTTTGAAATTTCCAAAGAACTATTAGGTCCTTGGCTGGGCACAGTTATGAATCTACTCATTTTGTTTCATTTCTGGCAAATTGTCGTTCGTGATATTTCATCCGTATCCAGATTTAGTTCTACCCTTTTACTGAGTACAACGCCACTTGAAATTATAATCTTACTAAACTGTTTGTTGCTTTTGTATTTTGGTAAAACGAGTGTAGAGGTTATCGCACGCGTCAATGACCTGTTCTACCCACTCTTCGTCGTTACGATTACAATTATGCCGTTGCTCTTAACGAACGAATTTTATTTGAGGCTAACAACGCCTGTGCTGACAATGCCGATTCAGCACTGGACAGCTAGTTCCGCTCTAACACTCGGGAGCGCGGGTGATGTTTTCATTCTGGGCGCATTTCTACATATGCTATCCAATGCAAATCATGTTCGTTCGGCTATTCGCCATGGCTCCCTGCTAGGTTTTTTTCTACTCACACTCGTTTTATTTGCCATCATTGCCGTACTCGGCCCTAAGATGCCTGCAAACTTCTCCTATCCTAGCTTTAATCTGGTTCAAACGATTCATGTCACAGATTTTCTAGATCGCCTTGATCTCATCATGCTCATGATCTGGTATCCAACCGTTGCATGTAAAACAATCGCCATTTATTTAGCGCTTTTGCTCGGCATTAGCTCCATTTTCAATGATCGAAATTACCCGATGATTAACAAACCTATCGCACTGTTAATAGGTTTGTGTGCTTGTCTTTCCTTTAAAAGCACCACCGAGTTACTCAGTTTCTCCAATTTCAGTTCACCCGTAATTGTCTTGGCTTACCAACCTATCGTCATGGTCGTCCTCCTTATCGCGGGGCATAGGAAAAAAAGGAAATATCCGGATGCTTTTCCCGCTCCCTCTGGAGGAACACATGTAAAGGAGGATCCCGAACAAAATTCAGGCAAACTTAGCCAACGAATGTCCTATACACAATGGTTATGGGGAGGAAATCTAGTTTTGGTCCTTTGTGTAGCATTTGTTCTCATTGGCCTTATGTTCGGCGAAAGATCTACGATGATTGGTTCGATTTGTGCAATAGGCTTCGGTAGTACGCTGTTGTTGACGACATTGACCACCTATATGGAACTTACCAAGCTGAAACAAGCCGAAAGCAGTAACTAAGTAAAGTTGCAGCCGTGAATTGATTTGTGGAGGAATGCTTATCGTCAATAGAAAAAGCACCCGCCTAAGCGAGTGCCTCATATGATTACATGTTAAACAGGAACAGATTGATTTAAACGGCTTTTCGCGACCTTCAAGTAGCCGTTAACATTTAAGAATTCACTATCATTGGTGAAACGTAATTTCATTGCTCCTGCCGCGTCTTGGATATACGGCTTCAGTGCAGTTGCACCGCCGCCAATCACGTAGAAGCATTGAATATCTGGGCATTTGCGCCAGCGCTTCTTAATCATTTCGACCATGCGTACCGCGGCACGTCGGAAATGCAGATCTACGATTGGCCGAATATCTACTTGGCCTTCGCCTGGAAGCTGAATCGTAAATTGACGATTCTTCACGCGTTGCGCCAGCTTCGCTCGGCTTGGGAACAAGTGGCCGTAGGCATCTTCAACGTCACGAATAATCGCATCCAAATACGTTGCAATCCCGATCTGCTCACCATGGCTAAAATGGTTATCAATCGCCATGCGTTTGATGACAGGGAAATCTGTCGTCAAGGCACCGATTTCACAAACGCCAATGCAGCCGTTGTATATTTCTTCGTCTTTGACCTGCAAGCTGTCGTGTGTTGCCATATGGAACATGGCGGCCGCACCTTCAATAGAGACAGCTACTTTGCGGATCGAAACTTTTATTTTACGATTATGGAACTGTGGAGTGGAAAGGAATGTCACTTCGTGCTCACCTAGAAGTCGATGTTCAAATGTTTGACTATATTTCGGAAAAGAACGAACAGGTAAACCCGTACCCAATGTGTATTCAACTTCGTCAACGTTGCCGTAGCCAGGGCCCGCTGCTTGATTCGTGAGACCCTGATAAGCAAGTGCAGTCAGTGCTACAATGAGGGATTGATCTGATAATGCTTTATTATCCGTGTCTTCTAGCTCTAGGTTATCCTCGTGCTCTAAGGCCAGTTGCCCTACGAAATAACGTTGATTCCGCTGTGAAAGGCTTGGACTATAAATAACGACATCCAATGCTTTCCAAGGTGAATCTTCTTCTTGCAAAATGTGTCTTTCGTAACCCGGCGCTATGATATTCGGAATTACTAGTGGTTCTCTAGACCCATCTAGCACCAGCTTAATACTATCGTTCCCTATGTCAATACCTGCAAGCTTAATCATGTGTGCCTCCACTCCAAATCTACAGCTTTCTGTAATTGTATTAGTAAATTCGATCATATACGACAGGATTCCTTCCTACTTTAGACTCATTTTACTAGGACTAGTAGGTAGGAAGGCAGGTTTTTAGCAAAATATGACGAATGATGTACAGAACTTCACTTTACCAAATTCAACCATGACAGGAGACAACTTAGTCCTTATGAAGCTTAAGTGGAAACCCAAAAAACTGACGCTGGTTATCATTCCAGATGCTACGCAATCGGTTGTCAGATTTCGCATTTCCCATTTATCTGCCTATATCGCTGCAGCATGCTTTACCTTGCTAATGCTGATTTCCATAACGATTTACTTTATGCATGCACATACCGTGAAACAGGCAAGTGACTTGCAATCGAAGCTAAGTGGTGCCAACCAGCAATGGAGTGCAACCCTAACTTCTAAGAATGAGGCCATCGAACAATTGCAAAACGAAGTCATTCAACTGTCCCAGCAAGCTGAACAGATGAAAACCCAAGTCGAGGAAGTAAAAAAGTTAGAGAGTGATCTCAAAACCATTGCTGGCATTGATCACGAACCAAGTAATGTCGCCGTTGCAAGCAATTCATCCGAAGGCAAGGCTAAGAAAGATGCCAATCAGCCAACAGTCGGCGAGTCTCCCCCTTCAACAGGTGTAGGTGGCAGCCCCAATCCTGTCTCACAAGATATCATTCTTAAGCTAGGTCAAGATACACTTGCCTCCTTCACTGCGCTGAATGGCGAAGTACAAGAGTTGCAAACGAATTTAGTACAAACGAAGCAGAAAGTGGCCGACAAACAGGAGCAGCTTCGCATCACACCAACGTTGTGGCCAACGAGCACGAAGGTTGTTACTTCCCCTTTCGGCTATCGATCCGATCCATTTACCAAAATACCTAGTTATCATTCCGGCATTGATTTCGGTGCTCATGAGAATGATCCCGTCTATGCAACCGCTGCTGGTAAAGTCATCAGTACAGGTAAGGACATTTACCATGGCAACAACATTGTGATTGAGCATTCCAAGGGCTTACGCACCTGGTACATGCATTTAAATAAAATTCTAGTTAACAAAGGTGATTCTATAGAAAAAGGCGGTACGATCGGCTTAGTCGGTTCTACGGGCCGAAGCACAGGAGCACATCTTCACTATGAAGTACTCAAAAACGGCGAAAGCGTCGATCCCAAGCCTTACCTCAAATCGATTCGAAAGGATGATAACTAACATGTTCAAAAAATCAAAAAACCTCATGAATCCAAATACAACCGATACACTGATAGGTGAGGGAACGAGCTTTGAAGGCCGTATTAAATCAGAAGCGAGCATTCGTATTGAGGGCGGAATTACGGGTGATATCGACTGCGCTGGCGACGTCATTATTGGCGAACACGGCGTCGTGAAATCCAATATCTCTGCGCGTGATGTGGTTCTAGCTGGAAGCGTTCAAGGCAATATTACAACCAAAGGCAAGCTGACCATTACCTCTACAGGCTCCCTTCATGGCAATATTAGTGCAGCTTCTTTCATTATTGAAGAAGGCGGCGTCTTCCAAGGCAGCAGTAAAATGGAAACGAAATCGGACGTGCCTGTTCCTGTACCAAACAATGAGACTGAAACTGGGAACCGACCTGTTGCTGCTCCTGACAATATGTATAGAGGCAACACCGTGGCCATGTAATTCCTTACTGCTAGGATAGAAGCTTTCCACATGATATACTAGTTGGAAATTCATTTCTAACTGATGTAGGAGACACGGAAACTATGAGAGAACAAGCCATCCTATTTGACCTAGATGACACGTTGGTGCATTGCAATAAATATTTTGACTTTGTCATTGACCAATTCGTAGATTTGATGCTTACTTGGTATTCAGGACATGGTCTAACTAAGCAGGACATTAGGCAAAAACAATTACAAATCGACCTTGCTGGAATCCAAATTCACGGCTTTATGCCGGAACGGTTTCCGCAATCGTTCGTTGAGACGTATCAATGGTTCGCGCAGCACTACAACCGTCCTGTAAGTGCCAAAGAGGTGGACTGGCTCATGCAGCTAGGTCACACGGTCTACAGTTACACCGTCGAGCCATACCCACTGATGAATGAAACCCTTCACAACCTTCAACAAGCTGGTCACAACTTGTTTCTGTATACAGGCGGAGATGTTTCCATTCAAATGAAGAAAATCAAGGATGTCGGTCTTGACCAATTTTTTCAGGATCGTATCTTCGTAACTGTGCATAAGACACGTGAGTTTATGAATACATTGATGCAGGAAAAGCAATTCGACCGACAGCACACGTGGATGATCGGCAATTCCATCACAACAGATGTGCTGCCAGCGCTCCATGCGGGTATCCATGCAATTCATATCCCCGTTGCTGATGATTGGGTATTTAATAATGGGACGATCGACGTCACACCGCAGGGCGCGTTTTACCAGTTGCCCTCGCTACTCGAAGTGCCAGAGGCTATCCAATCGTATATTAAGAAATGAATGACTGAGCGAAGTTCCAAGACTGATGTTTAAAGATCGAAGTCCAAGATCGAAACAACAACAACAACAACAACAACAACAACAACAACAACACTGGAAAGTCCTTACACCGCTAGCCCCAACAACACATAAAAGCCCCAACTCCACTTTCTTGGTGGGATTGGGGCTTTTTCTGTGTTGGGCTCTATGTGCACGACCACGAGTTCCTGATCGATTCGCCTTTATAGACTTATTCAGCTAATAGATGGATTTTATGTCGCTAATTTAGCTGTTTTGGCTCATTTTATTGAAATAACTGGATTTTATGCCTTTATTTCGGTCCATTCCTTAAGAATTGTCCCGAATTCGCCGAATTAGCTGTACATTTTCCAGTTAAACAACTACCGAACCGAAAAACAGTAATAATAGCTGTACGTTTTCCAGTTAATTGGGCTCTCTCCACCAATCGCAGTTGTTTCACTAAGCCGCGACGTCACGTCTACGGAATATTTCCCAGGAAAGTACGTTGAATAACAAAAAGTAGCACACAAGCATGGTGATGGAGAATCCTAACGTCATACCCTCTGCTAGCGGCCGTCCCTCTAGATACGGAGTGAGATCCGTATTCGCGAATAGGAAGTATTTGCCCCACGTATACCGCAAGAACAACAAGGTAATGATTTGGCCAGCGAACATAATGAAAATACTAAGGCCGATCGCAAGTGAGGCACTGCGAAACACCGTGGAAATCATAAAGGCCAGTGTAACGATCATCACAAGCTCAATTAATTTAAGTCCATAGTTAGCAAACACATAGAACAGCATGTTTTTCTCCAGCACCTGCCCTGCGGCATTCACAATTAAATGAGGGAGACTCAGTCGCTCAAACCCATAGGAGAAGCCATTCACAATCAGAGCGGTAATGAACAAAACGACCAGTAACGTGGCTGCAAAAATAAGTGTTGTCAGATACTTCGACAATAAGATCTTCGACCGGCTAGCAGGACGAATGAGCAGCAGCTTGATGGTTCCCCAAGTAAACTCCCCTGCTACCATATCTCCAGCAATAATGACTGTGAAGAGCGTAACCACAATAATCAAGCCAGACGCAGTGAGCATGCCTTCCCAAATCGTGTTATCAATCGGTGGGTAATTGTGATCCAGCATGTATTGCTGAAGCGCACTTTGTTCCCGCATCTGCTTCTTAAAATTCTCTGGAATATCCGGATTGGCAAGCTCTGTCTTATTGTGTTCAATCGTTTCGGAAGCCCTTGTTTTCCAGCTATCATCATTGTTGTTCGTATCGGAATGCGATAACACACCAGTGAGCACGACGATGACAATTAGCAAGACCACAAGAATCCATGTTCGAAGTCGACTATAAATCTTCATATGCTCATTCTTGATGAGATTAAGCAATAGGATCACTTCCCGTCATTTCTAAAAATTGATCTTCCAGCGACTTCGATGTTTTGCGGATGCCATAAACGGAAATCCCTGCCTCTACGAACCGCTTATTCAACAAAGCTATCTCTTGTTTATCGAGATCCATAACAAGTTCCGCATCGATAACTTCAACGGGATACCCTTGAGCAGAAGCTAACTTCATGGCTTGTTCAATCGCGTCCACCTCATAGACGACCCGCTGTTTGCCATCCTCCTGAACATATTCCTTGATAAGTCTAACATCAACTAATTTCCCATTTTGAATGATGGCTACGCGGTCACACATCAGTTCCATTTCCGCTAACAGATGCGAAGAAACAATAACGGAAATCCCTTCCTCACGGGTAAGCTTACGCAAATGATCTCGAAGCTCCCGTATGCCAGCTGGGTCCAACCCGTTGGTCGGCTCGTCCAAAATAAGAACCGACGGCTTATGCAGAAGCGCTTGCGCAATGCCTAGTCGTTGCCGCATGCCCAGCGAGTAGGTTTTCACCTTGTCATGAATGCGATTCGTCATCCCGACAAGATCGATCACCTCCCCAATTCGCTCCTCACCGATACCTGGAATCATCCTGGCATAATGAACCAAATTCTTGTAGCCGCTTAAAAATTTATACATTTCCGGATTTTCTACAATCGCGCCAATATGACGAATCGCTTGTTCAAAATGCGTGCGAATCGAATACCCGCCAACACGGATATCCCCCTCCGAAATCGACATCAGTCCTACCATCATACGGATGGTAGTCGTTTTACCCGCGCCATTGGGCCCGAGAAATCCGAACACCTCGCCACGCGGCACATCGAAACTGAGCTTATCAATGATGGTCTTAGAACCAATTCGTTTGGAAATATGATCTACCTGTACAATGGGTGTACCAACCTCTTGTGATGCTGACATTCGACATCTCCTCTCTTTTTTAACCAATATAATCCAATCCTAGCTTACTTCGACTGTCATGCCTAGTGATATTTCAGTCATATGACTGCGCTCACTATGGCTTTTCCCTAATTTTATGTACAATGGTAAGATACGAACTGTTAGTAAAAGGAGCTCATCTATGATCCAAAGAAGACCGTGGCACGGTGTAGAGTGGTCACTGTTTATCGTCTTGACCGGCGCTGCACTGCTTGGTTTACTGTATAGCTGCCTTCACATCTATGAACAACCATTTTCCCACATCATGTTGACCATATTGGCCATATTACTCTCTTATGGGGCTCCTTTTATATTCTGGCGACCCCACTATATCAATCCAACATGCTATCCGATTGCTGTTCTACTAACCGGTATTCCCCTACAAATTTATTTGGCTTGGATGAAGCAGGACGCCTTACTTACCATTAATTGCCCAATTATGGTCATTGGATTCCTCACTGATCGAAAAAATGCGTGGTGGACCGCTCCTATTTTCATGTTAGGCATGCCGGTGACTTACTTTTTCCTTCTACATAGCGGCATGGGAGTCGGACAATTATTTAGTTTTATCCTGAATGCTGTTCTCTTCTTCGCCATCGGATTAAGCTTACAACGCGCCGTTACCTCTAACGAGAAGACCGAGAAGCTGCTAGGTGAGAACCAACGTCAGTACCATTTGATCCATGAGCAAAATAACGTCCTTGAGCAGTACGCGAATCAAATTGAGCAGCTTACTTTAGTTGAAGAGCGCAATCGGATGGCCCGTGAGCTGCATGATACGGTAGGACATACGTTCACATCCGTCATTATGGGCATGGACGCCGTCTCGTATTTGATCGAGGTTTCACCCGAGAAAGCCAAGGAGAAGCTCGACGTCCTGCGCAATGTAACTAGAGGCGGTCTAGAAGAAGTGCGCCGCAGCATTCATCAGATGGTCCCCCAAGAGGGCGATCTGCTGCTATCTCAGCAACTGTCACGACTTGCCAATGAATTTGCCTTGCATACAGGCACACAGATTCACTTCACGACAGTTAGTGACGAGTTCGAAATTCCCAAACAAACCAAGCTCTCCTTAATTCGTTGTTTACAAGAATCACTGACGAATGCCAAGCGCCATGGTAAAGCAGCTTCTATTGAAATTGTACTAACCTACGCCGATGACCAAATCTCCCTACGCATTGAAGATGATGGTGTTGGCTCCGAACAATTGAAAATGGGCTTCGGTATAGCCGCGATGCAAGAACGGATAACGGCGCTGCAAGGCACTTTGCAAGTACGCTCCCTGCCTGAACAAGGGACTGTTGTCCATTGTTTTATTCCTGTCAAACGTTTTCCAACGTTTTAATCGGTTTAACCTTTTTAAACCTTATAAACCATAGAAACCATAGAAACCGTAAACCCTATAACCCCTTTTAATAGCTGTGAGGAGGATTTGCTATGACTGTAAACCAAGCTCCGCTCAAACTGCTCCTGGTCGATGATCAGGATTTGATACGTGAAAGCTTACACATTGTACTGGGCATGGACCCCGATATTGAGGTTGTCGGCTTAGCTGAAAACGGGCATGTCGCTGTAAAACTAAGTGAAGAAGTGCAACCCGATGTCGTTCTAATGGATATTCATATGCCGGTTATGGATGGTGTTGAGGCTACACGTCAGATTAAAGCTACCTGGCCGCATATACGTGTCATTATTTTGACCACATTCCAGGAAATAGGCTACGTTGTAGATGCACTTAGTGCAGGAGCTGAAGGCTACTTGCTCAAAGCCATTCATCCCAAAGATCTTGCCGCAGGAATTAAATGGGTTCATCAGGGCGGCACCTTAATTCCGCATGATATTGCCAAAATGCTCGTCCAGCAAGCGCGTGACGGTGGAAGCGGGGCTTCCTCAGAAGATAAGGAAGAGAGCAGCGTTCGTATTGAGACGTATGGCCTCAGCGAACGTGAGTTGCAGGTCCTTCACAGCATCGCCGATGGCCTCAATAATCGTGAGATCGCCGAGAAGCTATTCTTGTCCGAGGGGACTGTGAAAAACTATATCTCCAACATCTACTCCAAAATGGACGTACGAGACCGGGTTCAAGCTTCGAAAAAAGCGCATGATGAGGGGATTCTCTAATCGAGGGGAATTTTATGAGAAACGCCGTAGCTGACTGTGCTTCAGGTGGGTAGATGGATTTTATGCAGTTAATTTTTGGAATTCCCCGATCAAACGTAGAATAGATGGATAACGTACAGTTAATTTCAACTATTTCTCCCAATTTGAATAAAACAGGCAGATTTACCTACATGTTCTACAGTTAAATCGAATTTCCGAGGAAATTCATCGTAAATAGCTGTATGTTTTCCAGTTATTGCAAATTGGAAGAGTACCCTTACTGGCATGTAAACAAAGACCGCTCTTCATCACTGAAGAAGCGGTCTTTGCTGTTACACGACTATTCGAAAAGCTTTTCGAGAAAACCCTTTTTTCTTTTTCGAATCTTACTATAGCTCTTTACTCTTGAAAAGGGGAGCGACGTATCTTCCGTTGACGAATCATGGACTGGCCCAGCGCTGAGACTGACTTCCTCCGATATCACTGGCGTATGTTGAAGCTCCATCTGATCTTCTTGATTCGCCGCATGCTGATGGACAACAATCGTGTTGACCAATTGCTCATGCAGTTTGTTCTCAAGCTGGTGCCTGCATAGTCGCAGAAATTGCTCTTGCTGTCTATTCTGGAGTTCAAACTGCTCATGAAGTTGCGCTTGGAGCTCTTCTACCTGCTTGGAAAGCAGCATGACGGTCTTTTGCAAAGAATGCAGATCCTGTGCCCTGACTGGCTCATCGCTCCCAACCTCATCAGAATACTCCTGATTCCCGACCATTAATGCTTGTAGCTCCTCAGCTGTAAGAAGATCATCTTTCCTCATGCGCTTCCCTCCATTTCCGCCCAACTTGCAGCCAATGCTTAGACTGCTCTTTCTTCTATTGTACATGAGTTTACGGAAATGTTCACGTTTATTAGTCTAATGAGGCTAACCAACGGATGGGCACCATCTCGCTGTATCCACTAGATGACAAAAAACTGCTTACAGGTAACTCTCAACCTGCAAGCAGTCTAACAAATCTTATGGCAAATTCGACGATCCCATCAAGAAGCGATCCACTTCACGCGCTACAGCACGACCTTCGTTGATCGCCCATACCACGAGACTTTGCCCACGACGCATGTCGCCAGCAGCGAAAACGCCGTCTACGTTCGTAGCGAACTTCCCGTAATCCGCTTTCGCGTTGGAGCGCTCGTCTTTGGCTACGCCGAGTTGATCCAAAACGGTGTTTTCTGGTCCCGTGAAGCCCATCGCAATCAACACCAGCTGCGCTGGGTAAACCTTCTCGCTGCCAGGCACTTCAACAGGTACGAACGCGCCCTTCTCGTTCTTCTGCCACTCGATCAGAACCGTGTGCAGCTCTTTCAAGTTGCCAGTCTCATCCCCCACGAATTTCTTCGTGTTGATTAAGTACGTTCGCGGGTCTTCGCCCTGTAGCGCAGCCGCCTCTTGCTGACCGTAGTCCACTTTCAACACCTTTGGCCATTCCGGCCAAGGGTTGTTCGCTGGACGTGTCTCCGGTGACTTCGGCATGATCTCAAACTGCGTCACGCTCTTACATTTGTGACGAATGGAAGTTCCTACGCAGTCGGTTCCTGTGTCACCACCACCGATGACGATCACGTCCTTGCCTTCGGCGGAAATGAATTCACGATCCGCATGCTCGGAATCGAGCAAGCTCTTCGTGTTCTTGCTCAGGAATTCCATCGCCAGATGCACGCCGCCGAGCTCGCGACCCTCGATCGGTAGATCGCGTCCCTTCGTAGCTCCGCCGCACAGGACGATCGCATCGAATTCCTCTTGCAGCTTCTCGATCGGGTAGTTCACCCCGACGTGAGCACCCGTTACGAAGGCAATGCCTTCGGCTTCAAGCAGATCTACACGACGCTGGACATACTTTTTGTCCAGCTTCATGTTCGGGATACCGTACATCAGCAAGCCGCCAACGCGGTCTGCCCGTTCGAATACGGTAACCCAATGTCCAGCTTTGTTCAACTGCGCTGCTGCCGCAAGTCCGGAAGGACCTGAACCCACAACCGCAACCTTCTTCCCAGTGCGCGTTTCCGGCGGTTCAGGCTTGATCCAGCCTTCATCGAAGCCTTTGTCGATGATCGCTTTTTCAATGCTTTTGATCGTAACCGGCGTATCCTTCAAGCCTACGGTACAAGAGCCTTCACAAGGCGCCGGACAGACACGGCCCGTAAATTCCGGGAAATTATTCGTCTTGTGCAGACGATCCAAGGCTTCACGCCATTGACCGCGATACACGAGATCATTCCATTCCGGAATGAGGTTGTTCACTGGGCAACCAGCGGCCATGCCGCTGATCAATGCCCCTGTATGACAGAAAGGAATCCCACAATCCATACAACGGGAGCCTTGTACCTGTAATTTATCTTGCGTTAGTGGTGTCGCAAACTCTTTCCAATGGCCGATTCGGACCAGCGGAGAAGCTTCGGATGCCACTTCACGAGCGTGTTCTATAAAACCGGTTGGTTTACCCATTTACGTTTAATCCCTCCTGAGTTTCGTTAATTTCCACCGACACGGGAAACATCTCTCATATTCGCCTCGAAAGCAACCATGACCGCTTCTTGTTGGCTTAGACCGGAGCGTTTCACTTTCTCGATAGCATCAAACATCCGTTTGTAGTCCTTCGGTATAACCTTCACGAACTTCCAAACGTACTCATCCCAGTGCTGAATAACCTGGTGGGCAACGCTGCTATCCGTAAATGTGGCATGATGCTGGATCATCGTCTTCAATTCATTCATCTCATACGTTTCTTCCAGCTGTTCCAGGTAAACCATCTCTTTATTCACTTTGCTTTGGAAGTCACCATTCACATCCAATACGTAGGCAATACCGCCTGACATACCCGCTGCGAAGTTACGCCCTGTTGGACCAAGAACAACGACTCGACCACCTGTCATGTACTCACAACCATGATCTCCTACACCCTCAACGACGGCACGCACACCACTGTTTCTTACGCAGAAGCGTTCGCCCGCGATACCACGGATGTAAACATCCCCATCTGTAGCACCATATAAGGCTGTATTGCCGATAATCACGTTATCTTCTGGTACAAAAGTCGACTTACTCGATGGAAAAATCGCCAGCTTACCGCCGGACAATCCTTTCCCTACATAGTCATTGGCATCTCCTTCGAGGGAGAGTGTGATCCCTTTCGGTACGAAAGCACCAAAGCTTTGACCTGCTGATCCTTCAAAATGTAAACGAATCGTATCGTGCGGCAAGCCATCTACGCCGTGACGGCGCGTGACTTCGCTGCCCACGATCGTTCCGACAACGCGATTCACGTTCGTAATTGGCAGAATCGCATGAACATACTCTTTGCGCTCAATCGCTGGCTCACAAATATCAAGCAGCTTTGTCATATCCAAGGAGCGATCCAAGCCGTGATCTTGCTGCATTTGGCAGAAGCGACCCACATCTTCGCCCATATCCGGTTGGTGCAGCAGCGGCGTAAGATCGACGCCTTTGGCTTTCCAATGCTCGACAGCTGGCTTGGACTCCAAGATATCGGTACGTCCAACCATCTCTTCAATTGTGCGGAAGCCAAGCTCCGCCATCATCTCGCGCACATCGCCCGCGATGAAGGTCATGAAATTCACAACATGCTGCGGATCTCCAGCAAATTTCTTGCGAAGCTCCGGATTTTGCGTAGCGACCCCAACTGGACAAGTGTCCAAGTGGCAGACGCGCATCATCACGCAGCCGATAGTAATTAAAGGAGTCGTTGCGAAGCCGAACTCCTCGGCACCGAGCAAGGCAGCTACGACAACGTCGCGCCCTGTCATCAGCTTGCCATCCGTCTCTACGACGATACGGCTGCGCAGGTTGTTCAGCACGAGTGTCTGATGCGTCTCCGCCAGACCGAGCTCCCACGGCAGTCCTGCGTGACGAATACTCGTCTGCGGTGACGCGCCTGTGCCTCCGTCGTAGCCGGAGATGAGGACAACGTCCGCTTTCCCTTTGGCTACGCCGGCAGCGATCGTGCCAACACCAACCTCGGATACCAGCTTCACGCTGATCCGTGCCCGTGGGTTGGCATTCTTGAGATCGTGGATCAGCTCAGCGAGATCCTCGATCGAATAAATATCATGATGGGGCGGCGGCGAAATCAAGCCTACGCCTGGCGTAACACCGCGAACCTCGGCTACCCAAGGGTACACCTTGGTTCCCGGAAGCTGACCGCCCTCACCGGGCTTCGCGCCCTGCGCCATCTTGATCTGAATCTCGTCAGCGTTGACGAGATAATGGCTCGTGACGCCGAAGCGGCCGGACGCCACCTGCTTGATGGCACTGCGGCGAAGATCGCCGTTCGCATCCGGCGTGAAACGCTCCGGATGCTCGCCGCCTTCGCCGGTGTTGCTCTTGCCGCCGATGCGGTTCATCGCGATCGCGATCGTTTCGTGCGCTTCTTTGGAGATGGAGCCGTAGGACATGGCTCCCGTCTTGAAGCGCTTGAAGATCGATTCGATCGGTTCCACCTCTTCGATCGGAACCGGTGTGCGTCCTGCTTTGAAGCTTAGCAGTCCGCGTAGAGCCATATATTTCTCGTCTTCACGTTTGACGAGCTTGGAGAAATATTTATACTGGGCATAGTTGTTGCTGCGAACAGCAGATTGCAGAGCATGCACAGTCTCTGGCGTATAGATGTGATCTTCCCCATCTCTGCGCCATTGCAAGTCGCCGCCTGTATCCAGCACACGGTCGCGTCCTTCTTGCTCAGAGAAAGCACGACTATGACGCATCAAGGCTTCCTTCGCAACCATTTCGATACCGATACCACCCACTGGCGTATACGTCCAAGTGAAGTAGCTATCTACCAGCTCTTGGCTCAAGCCAATCGCTTCAAAAATTTGCGCCCCACGATAGCTCTGAATGGTGGAAATACCCATTTTCGCTAACACTTTGACTACACCTTTCGTCACCGCTTTGATGTAGTTATAGATCGCTTTCTCATGATCAACACCAACTAGCTGCTTGCGCTGAATCATGTCATCAAGCGTTTCTAACGCCAGATAAGGGTTGATCGCGCCTGCGCCATAGCCGAGCAATAGTGCAAAATGGTGCACTTCACGCGGCTCACCAGACTCGACAAGCAAGCTGACTTTCGTCCGAGTGCCTTGACGGATCAAATGGTGATGTAAGCCCGATGTTGCCAAAAGTGCTGGAATCGGCGCGTTTACGCTATCTACACCACGGTCAGACAGAATGAGCAACGTTGCTCCATCGACAATGGCTTGATCTGCTGCCGTGTACAAGGCCTGCATAGCACTCTCGAGGCCCGCTGTGCCTGCTGAGGCTTCGAAAAGCGTCGGCAACGTGACCGTTTTGAAACCATCACGCTGAATATGACGCAGCTTCGCCAACTCATCGTTGGAGAGGAACGGCGACTTCAAACGAATTTGACGGCAGCTCTCTGGCTCCGGCTTAATCAGGTTGCGCTCTGGCCCAATCGTGGTGCCCTGCGCCGTAATAATTTCTTCAAAGTTCGCATCAATTGGCGGGTTCGTTACTTGAGCGAATAATTGTTTAAAATAGTTATAAAGCAGCTGCGGACGATCCGACAGCACTGCCAGTGGCGCATCCGTACCCATGGAACCGATCGGATCCACACCTGTTTTGCCCATAGGCTCAAGGGTCTTACGCAATTGTTCGAAGGTATAGCCAAAAGCTTGCTGGCGCTGCAGAATCGTATCATGATCAGAGCCAAGTACAATTGGCGCCTCTTCCAGATCCTCTAAAGAAACGAGATGCTCATTCAACCAATCCCGATACGGCTGCTCGCTAGCGATGCCGCTCTTGATTTCTTCATCCGTCACGATGCGACCTTCTACAGTATCGACAAGCAGCATACGTCCCGGTCTCAGACGGTCTTTGTACAAAATACGCTCAGGCTCGATATCCAACACACCAACCTCAGAAGCAAGCACGATGAAATCGTCTGTCGTTACATAATAACGAGAAGGACGCAATCCGTTACGATCGAGAATCGCTCCGATTTGACTGCCATCTGTGAAAGCAATCGCTGCAGGACCATCCCACGGCTCCATCAAGGTGCTGTGATACTCGTAGAACGCCTTTTTATCATCATCCATACCTTCATGTTTGGACCAAGGCTCGGGTACCATCATCATGGCGGCATGCGGCAATGAACGACCTGAAAGCATCAGGAACTCTAGGGTATTATCAAACATTTGGGAATCGGAACCATCGGTATCAATAACAGGAAGAATACGTTTAAAATCTTCACCAAATAATTCAGAGTCACACATCGCTTGACGCGCATGCATCCAGTTGACGTTACCACGAAGTGTATTGATCTCACCATTGTGAATCAAATAACGGTACGGATGCGCACGTTCCCAGCTCGGGAATGTATTGGTACTGAAACGGGAGTGAACAAGCGCTAAGGCAGATTCTACCTTCTCGTCTTGCAACTCCACGTAATACGCATCCACTTGCTCAGGTGTTAACATCCCTTTATATACAATCGTCCTGCTAGATAAGCTAGAATAGTAAAATTGCGATCCCGGATGGGATGTTTTGATAGCGTTTTCAGATAACTTACGAATAATATACAGCTTGCGCTCAAAATCAAGATTCGTCGCACTATCTGCGCTTTGGCCAATAAACACCTGACGAACATACGGTTCAGCAGATATTGCAGAATCACCCAACGAACTGTTATTGGTTGGAACGGTTCTCCATCCTAGAAATTGTTGTCCTTCTTGTTTGACTATTCGCTCAATGGTACTTTCACAAGCTTGACGTGCCTCTAATTCTTGCGGTAAATACACCATACCTACGCCATAACTGCCGGAAATTGGAAGTTTAATGTTCTCTTGTTCGCATGCGGATTGAAAATACGCGTCTGGAATTTGCATTAAAATGCCTGCGCCATCTCCCGTATTCTGTTCACAACCTTGCCCGCCGCGATGATCCAAATTACAAAGTACACGAAGCGCTTGCTTGACGATGGCATGAGATTTGACACCCTTGATATTGGCAACAAAGCCTATACCACAAGCATCATGCTCATTCCTCGGATCGTACAATCCCTGTTTGGGAGGTAATCCATTAATTGTCATGTTGTGCAACCTTTCTTCCCTCGTTTTTCACTGGACTTTGTTAGACGCATGCTTTAAAGTGCTAAAAGGTAAAATGTAAGACTTCCTATTTCGACTACATCCGCAATAAGTAGAGGAAATATTCTCAATATTTTTTCTATTATATTAACACTTGGTTTCCTATAGTTCAATTTAAAAATATTTAAATTGAAAAGGTTTTCAATTTAATAGAATCGCCAGTTGAATCATATTGTATAGGCACGATAAATGTTCTCATTTCCTATATAAATACGACTGGGTATGCATGTGATAGCAAACTTTCTATGTTTCATGCTATGATAGCTAATACCGCTAGAACATACATCCAGATCCCACATCTTAGGAGGAGCTCTGTTTGAGTATACAGCATACTTTTGGGGACGGCATGATTACTGAGCCTCTTTATCAATGGCAGCTAGAAGCTCATCCGGTTGAAATTGAGCTTTTCCGCTCAAAGCCGGTACGCCGCCTGAAGTTTTTACATCATTTCGGAGCATCAGCTCTATTTTCACCACTTACACATTCACGATTCGAACATACGGTTGGCGTTTGGTCACTCATGGCTCACTTTTGCCCAGAAGATCCTCATCTGCGCATTGCGGCATTGCTCCATGATATCGGGCACCTGCCTTTCTCCCATGCGGTTGAGCGGACACTTGGGTATAATCATCACCGTCAAACCGAACAGTTAATCGGGCAAGGCATCATCGCCGATATTCTGATCAAGCACGGCATTTCGCCGCGGGCCATTATTGATCTTTTGAAACAAGAAACACCACTAACGAACAAATCCACCGTTCTTGGACTCGATCACTTGGACAGCTTCCTGCGCGATACCTACTATGCGGGTCGTCAGACGCTGCCACCTTCGGAAGTAGTGAAAGGACTTCGCTTACGCGGACCCTACATAGAAGCGAATGAGGCTTCAGCCACGGCACTTATTGATGCGATTGTTGAAGAACATCGACTTATCCTGCACCCGCAGTTTCTAGCTATGGATGCATTGCTAGCGAAAGCAACAGCACACCATTGCGAGGCAAATCCAGGTATGAAGGATCGAATCCCTGCACTTATGGATCATGAGTTGATTCAGGAGTTGCTGCAGAGCAATAATGAAACGGCTCGCGAAACGATCCATGTGCTCATGTATGAGCCTCATCGCATTCAAATTACCCAAGAACCCGTACGAGGCAGCATCGAGGTCAAGATTGGGAAGGTTTACAGAAAACAACCGCTAATTGGCGAAAAACTCGCCTCTGAAGTTAGCTTTCAAGCTGCTGTGAAGCTGGCTGAACTGGATAGCATGGCCGCAACTTATTTTTTCACCATATAAACATCCGCAGAAGGGACTGTCCCAGCTTGGCAAAATTGTACTTTCGTTATGGCACAATGAATAGCGGTAAATCGATTGAAGTCTTACGCGTAGCTCATAATTATGAGGAACAGGGCAAAAAGGTGCTTCTCCTCACTTCCGTTATGGATGATCGCTTCGGTGTTGGTAAAGTCGCTTCCCGTATCGGTATGCAAAAAGGTGCCATCGTCGTAGACGAACATTTGGATATGGTCGCTTTAGCGCAGACCGAGCGTCCGAATTGCATTTTGGTCGACGAAGCTCAGTTCTTGAACAAAGCCCAAGTCTCTCAGTTGATTGAAGTCGTCGATGAACTGGATATTCCCGTTATCGCTTACGGGCTTCGCGCTGATTTCATGGGACAATTATTTGAAGGCAGCAATGCACTTTTGGCTGTGGCGGATACGATCGAAGAAATTAAAACCGTTTGTTGGTATTGTGATAAAAAGGCAATCATGAACATGCGTTGCAAAGACGGCGTTCCTATCTTCCATGGTGAGCAGATCCAGATCGGCGGGAATGAAAGCTACGTTCCAGTATGTCGCAAATGCTATGCATCTAAGAAAAAAACAGATCACACCTAGGATAGATATGATTTACAAAGAAAGGTGAGTTCCTTGCGTAAAAAACGGATTTTGCTATTATCCGAGGGCTTCGGGAAAGGACATACACAAGCTGCTCATGCGCTGTCAGGCGAGCTTCGGCAATCCTCGTCAGACATGATTACCCGCGTGATTGAACTTGGCGCTTTTTTGCATCCTACCTTAGCACCTTGGGTCTTCTCGGCATACCGCCGCACGGTAACATCACAACCTAGACTGTACGGTATGCTCTATCGAAATCATTATGATAAAAGGCCGAGTCGTGTAGCCAGTCTCGTGCTGCATCGCATCTTCTATTCACGAACGAAGACCGTTATTAAGCAGTTGAAGCCCGATTTGATCGTCTGTACGCACCCCTTTCCAAGCATTATTGTCTCTAGATTGAAACGTGCAGGACTAAATGTCCCCCTCTTCACCGTGATCACCGATTACGATGTTCATGGGACGTGGATCGACTCAGCGGTAGACAAATATTTGGTATCCACGCCCCTTGTTAGAGAGCGTCTCATGGACTGTGGCGTTCAGGACAAGCGTATCGAGGTTACCGGTATTCCGGTTCATCCTAATTTCCGCAAAGCTCATAGCAAGGAGCATATTCGGCAGGAATTCGGACTCAAAGCCATGCCTACGGTCATGGTTATGGGCGGCGGTTGGGGAGTTTTTAAGAAAGAAGAAAAAGAAGAGATGCTGACTTATTTAGCAAGCTGGAGTAAGGATATTCAGCTGTTGATCTGTCTCGGCACGAATGAGAAGGCACGTCTCCAGCTGTTGGAGGAGGACGTCTTCCGTCAGCCGAACATCCATCTCATTGGCTATACCACCGAGATCAGCAAGCTGATGGATATCTCCGATTTACTGATTACGAAGCCAGGCGGGATGACCTGTACAGAGGCAATGGCCAAAGGTATTCCCATGCTGTTCTATAGCCCGATTCCAGGGCAAGAAGAGAAAAATTGCACCTATTTCCAGGAAAATGGCTACGGACAGCGCATCACCTCCGTCGCGATGATTGACCACTGGTTTAAATTGCTGCTCGAGCAATATCCCGAGCTTGCGAAGCGGCGAACGGACATCCGTGAAGAGCAGAATGAGGAAAATCAAAGCTGTGCAACAGCGATCATTGCGTACTTGGAGCAGTCGGATAAGCGTTCCTATATTCAGGCATCATCAAAAACACCGCTCATACAATGGTAGTATCCATTGTAAGGGCGGTGTTTTGTTATGAATCCCATTCACCGATTCGGCAAGCAAGCTATTTTTGCTTATTTAATGATCTGGTTTGTTGGCAGCCTGTGGATGATGGCCGTGCTTGGCAGCAGTTCTTTTGAGCGCAAAATACTGGGCGTTGATTTCGTCCTCTATCATGAGTATGCTTGCTTCGGCTTTGCAGGAGCGCTCGGTGGTGCGCTATATGGTTTGCGCATGTTTCATGAGCATTATCAAGAGCTCACCACGCAGTGGATCTACTGGTACCTCATGCGGCCTATCCTGTGCTTCGGCTCTGCCATTATCACGATTATCCTATTCGCGAGCGGCATTATGCTGCTGGAAGTTGGCGACTCGATGTCAGCGCGTATCAGCATAGCTTTTCTGACTGGTTACGGCTACGGGAAGTTCATGGAGAAGCTGCGAGATCTAACATCGACGTTCTTCAATGGGAAGAATACGAATGGAACGAACGGGAATGGGAATGGAAACGGGAGTGATACGCCTACGAAGTGAGTTGGTTTGTTGTGGTGGAGTGAGTGAGTGAGTGAGTGAGTAGCAGATCGGCAGATCCTAACTTCCGTTGTGGAGTGCTGGCTGGCGGGAAGTCACGATCCTCACTCGAATAACTGGAAAACCTCCATCTATTTCCTTCAAAATTCATTCGAAATTGGATTTAGATGGAAAAACTACAGCTAATTTCATCGAATTCGAGCATTCCCACTACTTTCGGCTCAATTAACTGTAGGAAATCCATCTAATCGCTGAAAACACGAAAATCCGACTGAAATAGATGGAGGAAATCCATTTAATCTGTTGCGGCGGTGAGTTTGGGTCGTCGTATGCTGACGGTGAAGGTGGTGCGTGTTATGGCAAATGGTGCGAAGTGTGATGGGTTTGGAGAGTAGCTGGGTGTGGTCCGGGGTGCGATATGGCGTGAAGAGTAGCTGGCTGTGGTCCGAGGTGCGATGGGTCTGGAGAGTAGCTGGGTGTGGTCCGGGGTGCGCTGTGGCGTGAAGAGTAGCTGAGTGTGGTCCGGGGTGGGATGGGCGTGGAGAGTAGCTGGCTGTGGTCCGTGGTGCGATGGGTTTGGAGAGTAGCTGAGTGTGGTTCGGGGTGCGATGTGGCGTGGAGAGTAGCTGGGTGGTGGTTCGGGGAGTGATGGGTTTGGAGAGTAGCTGGGTGTGCTGCGGAGTGTGATGAGTGTGGGAGTAGCTGAGTGAGTTCCGGGTGCGATGTGGTTTGGAGAGTACCTGGGTGTGGTCCGGGGTGGGATGGGCGTGGAGAGTAGCTGGCTGTGGTCCGTGCTGCGATGGGTTTGGAGAGTAGCTGAGTGTGGTCCGGGGTGGGATGTGACGTGCGAGTAGACATATGTTGCATGATGTATCGTGCAAGTAGACTACTGGTGCGGGATGCGATTGGTGCTGCATGTTATGGCATGTGGTGCGGAGTGTGATGAGTGTGAGAGTAGCTGAGTGAGTTCCGGGGTGCGATATGGCGGCGTACGAATAGACATGTACTGTGGAGTGTGTTGGGTGTGGAGAGTAGCTAGCTGCACTAAAAAAAATGCCACCGCGCGAAGACAGCCGCGGTGGCATTTCGTTTAAGGTGCATCGAACGTATGCACCTTGTTCCAGTTCACACCACCGCTGCGGGTGGTGTACATGACGCTCGGCTGCTCATTATCATTCGTGATGAGCCAGCCGCTATTCGCGTCTGCCATGCCGAGCAGCAGCTCGCCGTACCCCGTGAACGACTCCGTGCCGTTCACCCAGGTCTTTCCACCGTCCTTCGTCCAGCCGACGGAGTTCGGCTTGTCGCAGGCCGGGCAGCTGCCGCCCATGAACGCTACGTCGGTGTTCACGACGTAGAGAGGGCCGGGCTTCGAGCCCGTGTTCTTCGGCCCCGTCGTATCCCCCATAGGGAATCCTGGGGCCGGTCCTCCACCTGCCGTGCTGTTCACCAGCACGGTCTGCCAGCTCTTCCCGCCGTCTTTCGTGTGAAACAGCGAATACGAGGTTTGTGTCATCCCCGATTCCCCAATCAGCTCGATCCACGCGTCATCTGCGCCAGCAGAGCGAATGACGGTTCCTGTTAATGTCGCAACGGTTGGACGAGACATCACAGATTTCCAATTTTGCCCGCCATCCTGCGTACGCAGCACTTCGACCTTATCTTGAGCTTGTCGAACAGCCCAGCCATTCTTATTATCATGAAAATAGGCATCCCCTTTGATACCTTCAGGAACTGGAAGCTTCGCCCATTTGACACCACCATCTACGGACTGTGCATTGCCGCTAAAAGCTTCCTGCTTCGACACGAAGTGGAGAAACGCTTGATTGGGAACGGTACCGACTGTCGACCATTTGGCTCCACCATCCTGCGTACTAAACAGCTTCCCCGTTGCTTTCTCCGTTGCCCACGCTTCCTGATCATTCAAGGCAAATAGCTGCCCTACCTCACCAATGCCCGTGTATTGCACCTTCCACTTCGCGCCACCGTCATCGGTATGAGCGATATAGCCTTTGCCGCCAATCCAGCCCTTTTGAGCATCCGCGAGTCTTAACGCAGTTACCCCTTTCATCAAAGTCGGCGATGTGCTATCGCTGCCTTTCGTAGGCACGGTTGTTGGCTCTGCGCCAGGTGTCGCAGGATTTGTTGTTGGCTCCGATGTAGCCACGGCACTCGATATTGGTGATTCTGAAACGGTCACTTGACCACTCGCCTGTCCAGAAGATTTACATCCTGTTAAGGCGATACTTGTTATTGCCAACAGCAGCAGTGTTCTTTTTAACATCATCCGCGCTCCCTTCACTTGCATGTGTAGTTGATATTTCATAGACGTTACCTAGGAAGGAAAAGTTGAACTGCATCCTTACCATCTTCCCCCATTTTCGAGAAATTAGGCATGACTCACCCTACTGAAGAATAGAATCGTAAACAAGAAGGGGGACATAGTTACGGAAAGTGAGGAGGATCTGTTGAAATTCATTTGGGGCAAAAAGGAACTCACCTTCATGATCATTCCGGGTGCCAACCGCCATACCGTAAGATTCAAGCTTCCGCACAGTAGTCTGTATATTGTGCCTAGCGTGATCCTGCTTGTGCTGATCGGTTTCTTTGTGACGATTTACTTAATGAATACCCTGTCCCATCAAACTCAAAACAGCATGCAGCAAGCTTTCGATGGACAAGAACGTCAGTTAGTTAATCAAATTACACATCAAACAAGTGAAATTGAGCAGCTGCAAATTGATTTGATTGACCTCGCTCAGCAGGCCGATGAATTTAAGGTAAAGCTAGAAGAAATTAAGAAAATAGATCATGTGATAGAACTCATGAGTCAACCAGAAACCGTAAACGGGACAAGCAAAAAAGTAGCAAGCACCCCGAACAGTAAGCCAGTGAATGGAACGAATGTTGATGTTGGCGGCAGCGATGTACCTATTACTACAGATGATGTATCTACCCTCGTTAGCAACACGAAGCAAGGGCTTTTTTCATTAGTTGGCGATATTAATGCACTCCTCGTCAATCTCAATGAATCCGAAGCCAAAATTAAAGAAGCTGAGCACTTACGCAGTATTACACCTACACTATGGCCCATCGCTTCGCACAGCATTACCTCCGGCTTCGGCATCCGCATAGATCCTTTTACATTCAGGCCCTCCATGCATACAGGTTATGATATCGACGGTGAATACAATGATCCAGTCTACGTAACGGCCGCAGGTAAAGTTATTGCTGTGGGCTTTGATGGCGAGCTTGGCAACTATATTATTGTTGATCACGGCAGAGGCATTGAAACGGAGTATATGCATTTGAATAAAATATTGGTAAAACGCGGAGAATCTGTAACAAAAGGTCAGCATATCGGTCTCGTTGGTTCAACTGGACGCAGCACGGGCTCCCATCTCCATTATGAAGTTCATAAAAACGGTATTCAGATTGACCCTAAACCTTATCTCATTTCAGATCGAAAGGATGAACGTAAATGATTGGAAGCTCAAAATTGAAACGAATCGATACGAAAAGTACAGACACACTAATTGGCGCCAGTACGATCTGTGAAGGCAAAATAATGTCCGAAGCCAGCCTCCGCATTGAGGGTCAAATGAATGGTGACATTGAATGTGCCGGTGACATCACCATTGGTGAGAACGCTGTCGTTCAATCGAATATCCACGCTCGCGATGTGATCGTAGCCGGCAAAGTGAAAGGCAACATTTATACCAAGGGCAAGCTGATCGTCACAAGCTCTGGAGTCTTGATTGGAAATATTGATGTGCGGTCCTTCATTATCGAGGAGGGTGGCATCTTCCAGGGAAGTAGTGCGATGAATGCAGCTGCGGTGCAACATGATAAAAGCGGAGGCGGCAAGGTCATCGATGCCAAAGCGCATAAGCAGCAGAAAAATGAGCAACAGGCTGCTTCTGGTGGAAATTAGAGCAGCATTATATACAAAGAGCTCGTCTTCATCCGCCTAACGGCAGGTGCGACGAGCTCTTTCTCATTTCCCTGATCTCATTTCCCAGCTTTCACTTCGGCCAGCATAGAGAGATCCACAAACCGGCTAAGATCCAGCTCCTCCGGCTTAATACCTTTGATGTATCTAGCGCCGATAGACACCTTTGCCATCTCTTCCATCACTTTGACATTAACGTCAGTGGTCAGCTTGAGGCGGCTAAGCGAGGCTTTAATCAAGCTTTTGTCCATGCCCTTGCCGCTGTACTTCTTCAGCTGGTTATTAATTAGATCGTAAGCTTGGTCAGGGCTGTTTTGAATAAACGCGATGCCGTCCAGATTCGCTTTAATTGCGCCCTTCACAATGTCACGATGCTTCGCGATAAACGTATCGCTGGCCACCATAATAACTGTTGGATAGTCGCCATTATTAGGCGGGATCGCCTGCCAATCGGCAACAACTTTACCGAGCCCAGCCTTCTCAATCTGAGTTCCCCAGGGCTCAGGGACTAAGGCTGCATCGATTTCTTTCTGACGGAAAGAGATCAGCGTATCCGCTGGAGAGCGGACGATGAGATGCGCGTTCTCCTTGCCTCTGCCTAGCGAAATGCCTGCTTGCTGAAGCAGCAAACGCAGCGAAATTTCATTCGTATTCCCCTTGGCAGGGATCGCGATGGTTTTATCTCGCAAGTCTGCGGTCGTCTGGATGCCTGCGTCCGATCTCGCAACCAGCACGGCACCGCCGTTATTGGATCCAGAGACTACGCGGAAATTACCGCTTTTCAAGAAAAAAGTTGTCGCAGGTCCTGGACCTACGAATCCTACGTCGATATCCCCCGTCGCCATCGCGATGGACAGATCGGAACCGTTATCGAAGGGTGTCACTTCGATCTTCACTTCGTCGCCCCATTCGCGGGCAAAGTAACCTTTTTCCAGCGCGATGTAGGCGGCGGCATGGGTCACATTTTTGAATACACCGACTCGAACGACCTGTGGCTTACCGGATGCTGTCAGCTT
Organism: Paenibacillus plantarum; assembly: GCF_013141695.1. Lineage (GTDB taxonomy): Bacteria > Bacillota > Bacilli > Paenibacillales > NBRC-103111 > Paenibacillus_E > Paenibacillus_E plantarum. The sequence continues at coordinate 277,409 of NZ_WHNY01000060.1, read as the reverse complement.
TTCCTCGCAAGCGCTCAGGAGTGTCATAGCGAAGAGTAACAGCAGAAGTACTTTGATGCGCCTCGTCATCACGCCCACTCCCCTACGACTTGGAGCCAGCGAGGCCGTAGCGCTCTAGCACTTTATCTTCTAGTTTTTTGAAGCAGAAATGGTCTGAAACCGTGCCTAGCACAGCGATAATAATGACGATACAGAGCATCAGCGAGGTGTCTCCGAGATTTCGTCCATCTTGTAAAAGCTGACCTAACCCCGCGCCCTTGGCAATCAACTCACCCGCAACAAGAGCCCGCCAAGCAAATGCCCATGCTGTACGTACACCGTTGATCAAATGAGGGAAAGCAGCCGGAATCATAACCTGAAGGAACAGGTTAAAGCCATTCCCCGTCCCCATCGTCTGTGCGGCGCGCAAATAAATAGGCGGGATATTCTTGATCCCTGTACGGCTTGCCAAAGCCATCGTCCAAGTAGCCCCAAGTGTCGTGATGAAAATAACGGAGGTTTCGTTTAATCCGAACCAAATAATAGCAAAAGGCAACCAAGCAATACTCGGAATTGTCTGCAAAGAAACGACTAGGAAGCCTAACGTGTCATCGAGCAAGCGATATCTAGCAAATAGAAAACCTAGCGTTGTCCCTATCGCGAGTGACAAAGCAAAAGAAATGAGCAGCCGCAGCATACTCGCTCCAGCAGCCTGCAGCAGCTCCCCATGCACGATGCCGTCATAGAAAGCTTGCAGTGTCTGCGAAACCGAAGGGAATTTCCATCCCCAGCCGAAAATCCTATATCCCGCCTCCCAAGCTATCAGAAGCAGTACCAGAAAAATCGTTCTTCTTAATGCTGTACTCATCGCCAGTCTCCTCTCTCACAACTTTCTCCAGCTCATCCGCCAGTGCGTCCATAATCAACGCCTCCATATGATGGAGCACGGAATCTGCGCTGTCGCGAGGTCTCGCTGCTTTGACAGAGAACTCCTTCTTGATCGTGCCAGGACGTGTGGACATCACCAGAACCCGATCCGACAGGATGACTGCTTCGCGAATATTGTGGGTAATGAAGAGAATCGTTTTGCGCGTACGCATCCATATTTCTTCCAATTCCTTATGCAAAATAAGGCGTGTTTGCTCGTCTAATGCCGCGAAAGGCTCGTCCATCAGCAAAATTTCCGGGTCCATCGCAAGTGCTCGGGCAATCGCTGCCCGCTGTTTCATCCCGCCTGAAAGCTCATGCGGATATCGATCCGCGAAGCGGCTTAGATGCACAGATTTGATCTGCTCCATCGCCATCTCGTGGCGCTCTTTCTTGGGGATTCCCTTCTGCCTAAGGCCAAAAGCCACATTGTCTAACACCGTCAGCCATGGGAAAAGACCATGCTCCTGAAACACGACGACACGGTCCGCCCCAGCGCCTGTTACCTTTTTCCCATTAACCTGAATGGTGCCTTCAGACTGCGTATCAAAGCCAGCGACAAGGTTCAAAACCGTCGATTTCCCACAGCCTGATGGGCCGAGCAGGGAGACGAACTCCCCTTTATTTATCGTCAATGTGATGTCATCCAACGCTTTATAACTCCCGCCGATGCGCTGAACGAACGTCTTGCTGACTCCCTTAATCTCGATCAAGCTCTCTCATCCCCCACGTTGTCGCTTAGAATAACATTTTCAAGCCTGCCAAGCCTAACCCAATGATGAATCCGCAAATCGCACCATTCACCCGAATCCATTGTAGATCGCTGCCGATCTTCTCTTCCATGAGCACCGTCAACTTCTCGTTGTCGAGTTTGTCTAGGTTCTCTTTCACCAGTTGCCCGATTTTACTGTGATTTTGTTCCACGTAGGACGCGATCTGCTCTTGAATCCAGTCTTCACCCTTGTGCAGCATATCAGGATTCTCGCGAATGGATGAAAGCATTTTGCGTATAATGGGCACTACATGCTGAGAAACAAAGTCCGGCTCATCGATGAAGGCTTCCGCTTTATCCTTCAGTTTGGCGAGTAACTGCGCTAGCTTCTCATCCAGATCGAACAACTCAGGAAGCTTTGTTTTCAGTTTTTCTAGCTCTGCTAGCAACTGTGCATTACGCTCTAACTTGTGGAGCTCGTTACGGATGAACGTAAGCACAGATTCCCTGCGCGGATGGTTTTTCGTACGCATTTGTTCGATATAGCTGAGCACGAAATTCTGGATAATACCGCCAATTTTCTCCTCGTTCACCATACCAATAAACGCATTCACGGCAAAAGCCATGAAGCCATTCGACTGCAAACCTTCAAATGCTTTGATCGCCATTGCTCCCAGCTGATCACGCGTGTCCGATTTGATTGCCCATGCCGCCGCTTTATCTAGGACGAAATCGAACGTTTTCCCGTCGTAGCCGCCATCTTCGATACTGTCCACAACGGTGCGTACGAGTCGGCTTGTATCAACGTCTTGGAGCGCTTTATGAATTTCCTCTGCTAAGAGAGGGGTTAATTTCTCTAGGTCAATCGCTTGAAGCGCTTGTTTCGCTAGCGCTGTGAGCCCTTTGTGCAAGGACGCATTGTCCAGCTGCTTGTCTGCCAGCTCTAGGCCGCGCTCCAAGAAACGGATTTGCTGCAGGCGCGCCCGAATGGTTTCTTTGGACAGCAGTTCATTCTGTACCGTGGAGACGAGCGCCTTCGTGATCTTCTCCCGATTGTTCGGCAGCAGCGCTGTGTGTGGGATGGGAATACCTAGCGGATGACGGAAAAGGGCGCTAACTGCGAACCAGTCGGCCAAGCCGCCGACAACCCCTGCCTCGAACCCGCCTTGCAGGAATGTGCCCCACACCGTGGAGGATACGGCTGTTGGCAGCGTAGCCAGAAATCCCGCTCCCATTACACCAAGTGAAACCGTTGCTATATACTTTGCTTCTTTTTTCATCGTCATAACATCTCTTTCCTCGTGAGGTTGATGAATCATTCTTTTTATTTTATCACATATTGGAAAGAAACGTGGTAGCGGGTTGGAGGGGGAGGAAATGGGGTGAAGATTGACCTCTGTTTAGCAAAGAAGTCGCATGTTGTGCAGCATCATTGCTTGGAATTGAGAAAAACTTCTATCGAAGTACTTCGAGGATGCGCGACCGCGTTTTAAATGTAGTTTTTATCGCCAATAAGAATTTGTTCTTCCGAGAATCGGAAACTTATAAATTCTTATGTGGTAAAAAATCCCCTCCCAGTCGGCGATTGCCTTCTAGGAGAGGATGCTGTTTGACAAATAAGACTACTTAATTAGCAGAAGCCGCTTGTATATCTTTAAACGCCCAGTGCTGCTCCGTTACATCTGACCATTTTGCTGCCGCGCCAGATAATGGCTCTTGACCAAGCAGCTTGTTGATCATGATTACGGCTTCAGCACGAGTCAATCTCATCTCCGGACGGAACGTGCCATCCGCATAACCGTTGATAATTCCCGCTGCCTTTACTTGATGAATTGCCACTTGCGCCCAATGATCGACCACGTCTGCGAAGCTTCCACCGGCTGCGTCAGGCTTCACCGTCAACAGCTTGGATGCGATGCTCGCCATCTCCGCGCGCGTGATCGTTTGTTCTGATTTGAAGCTGCCATCCGAGTAGCCTGACATCAATCCCATTTTCGCCACTTGATCAATCGCTTCCTTTGCCCAATGTGTCGATTCTACGTCCGTGTAGGCGATGCCTGCTTGCGTTGTCGACTTATCGAATGCACGGGCCAATATCGTTGCCATTTCAGCTCGGGTGATGCTTCGTTCAGGTCCAAATGTGCCATCAGGATAACCTGACATATAAGCATTGCGCTGCTTGACCGGCATTGCCGAAGTAGCGTTCCAACCCTTCATATGCACAATTGTAAATGTACTAAATTTGTTCACTGCGAAGCGAATGCCGAGTTCGCCGTTTTGGTCAAACTTTACAATCTCTCCTCGGACGAATTCTTTCGTGCCGTCGCTATGCTCAATGTAAATACCGAGATCGTTCTTCTGCTCATCGCTAAGCGCCACGTCGCCGAGCGGCAAGGTCAGCGTTACTGTGCGACCCTGCAGATTCGTTTCGATCGTCATCGGACGACCGATCACTTCGGCGCTGCCCAGTTCTGCGATTAGGAGCACGGCTTGCTCAGTTTTTGCACGTTGCTCGACTGCATCATGCTCTTCTTTCTTTTTGATCGGTACAACGCGGAAGTAGGTATCATTGCCAAGCCCTTGCAGCGAGCTGCCAGGGATATCAATCCGCACGTTGCCCGTAACAACTTCGAGCCCTACGTTTGCCTTGGCCAATTGCTCGGTAGACACTTTGGGGAGCTTCACATTCAATTCCGCAACCTCGTCCTTCTCATCGGAAATGACAATTTTGGCGGAGTTGGAGCCTGTTGCTGCGAGTTGAGCGATCGTATCGGCCACTTGTTCAGCTGTCAAATTGACTTCATCGCGCTTCTGTCCGTTTGCATCCGGCTTACGGTTGATGACGACTGCTAGAACGATAGAACCGTCATCGTTTTTACCGCCCCCGACATGGATCGTTTCAGTCTGAGGACCTGTTACTGTATCATCACCGCTGCTTTCCGATACAGGTATTTGCAATTGAATAGAAGCAGTGATAGGAACATCCGTTACATTACCTGCCGCATCCTTCAACTCCATGTATATCGTCTTTGTGCCATCTCCCGATGCAAGCAACCACGCTTTCGTTCCAGCTGCCGCCTCCCAGGAGCTCCAAGTTGCGTTGTCATTGGAAAAACGCATCTGTACGCTTCCGGAACCTGCTCCATCGGAACTGTTTACGGCCAAAGTGACCGATGTTGAACTTGTTATTGCTGCTCCTCCGTTAATGCTGAGCGTTCCCGTTGGAGGTGTAATATCGAACGCTACGGTCCTGAACGCCACATCGTTCCCATAGGTCGTTCCCACAACGTTAGCGGCAAAGGCTCGGAAATAGTACGTCGTATCAGGCATTAAGTTCACAAGGTCAAACACGTGCACCTGTGGACTGCTTGTGCCGCTGATCGCAACGTTCCCCTCACTGCCATCCGGATTCGCAGAAGTTCCATAAACCGCGCCATAAACCGTAATCGGACTACTGCCGTAGCTAATGATTTCCATTTGGATCGTCGCTGAAGTCTCAGTCACATTACTGGCTGCTTTTGTCTGTACTACCGGCGCAACAGGCACAATTATCCTGTTTACCGTAAGACTTGCCGTTTTCTCCGCGCCTGACGCATATTTTATTTTTACCAGAAGCTCCGCATCGCTTATATGATCTGGTAGAACACTGTCAATACCAAACGTAATGGTTTTATCTTCATTAACAACCATCGTTTGAAGAATCAATGGCGATTCCGTTGCAATGCCATCCTTCGTCACCGTAAACGTTCCGCTAAATGAGCTTTTCAAAATGTCCGTGGGCAATTCGCCAAAGCTTACAGTTAATTTGCCGTTTTCAGGAATAACGGCTGCCGTCAAATCTGTTACCGTGATCGGGCGGACGGCATATTTGGTGTTGTCGGCTGACGATGTTGCTCTAATATTTGTTGAACCGATTCCAACAGCCGTAACAAGCCCATCTTCATTGACAGTTGCCACATTTTCATTGTCCGACGCCCATAGCAGGGTTTTAACAGAAGCATCGGCAGGTAGAACTTCGGCATGCAACTGCGCAGCCTCGCCAACCCCCATTACTTTGTCGGTTGTGTCCAAGACTACTGATTCCACTGGTTTCGGCGCGACAGCCAAGTGAATCGTCCACGTGTTTTGAAACTTGGCCGCATTTATTTCCGGATTTACTTTAATAACAATTTGCGGGTCTGTCTGCTCAACCGTAATGTTATCGTCTTTGGCGATAACGCCCAGAGCCTTACGGTCAACAGTGACGGTTAGTTCTTTATTGCCATTCACTGTCGGGTTCATCACGGCTATTTTTAATGTATTGTCCGGATACTCCCGAACTATAACAGACGCTTCATCGCTGACAGTAACACCACCAGCGCTTGTTGTAGTCCGCACAAAGCTGTTAAGGGCCGTAATACCCAAAGCTTTATGCTTGACCGCTTGTAAATCCGCCGTATTGGACAGAACTTCAAATCCCGGGGATTCCGAATATGCCGCCACCTCTTGGGGATTCATACCAGGAAGAATGGCATATTCATAGGAAGCACCACTAGGGTTCGTTCCATGATCAATATACATGGTCAAATAGTTATCTGTTACAGGCGTATCATCATAAAACATGGAAGGGTTATCGTTTATAGTCTTCCATGATTCCGTACGTGATTCTCTTAATACGTTTAAATTGGAGCTGTCTGGGAAGTAATAACCAATATCGGAGCCCTCGACTCTTCCTTCCAGATAAGCCCAATTTGGATTTTCAACAGTTTCGCTATAGTCTAATGCAGAAGATTTGGTCTCCCCATCAACTACAAAGGTATTGCTTCCTGAAGAATTAAGCCTTCTGTTCTCTACAATCGTTTCTATAGCACGGCCTTTAGAACTGTTAATTCCCGCGCCAAGTGCAACAATTTCATTGTCAAAAACAAACCATGATTTTTTAGCTGTCAAATCCATGTCTTTGGCATTAGTACCTTTTGTATTATCCTGGAGGTCGGTTTTATCTAAGGCCATTCCTGCCACCGCATAATTATCCAGCTTTGATGCGCCTGCCCATCTGATCTTGGGGTTGACAGAGGAACCAGTTCCGCCTGTTCCCAGAATCTCGAGATGCTCTATAGGCTTTGTATCAACCGTAGTCCCGGGCAGCCTCTTGTAGTCAACGGTTGCCCAGAAGTTTTCCGCATATTGCATTATGTCATTATTATACAGATATGTGAATCCATCGGATGTATGTACACCGCGTCTATTTTCCTGATTGCCAGCTTCAAATGACGCTACCCGATAATTATACATGGCCAAATCAAACAGATAGTCGTCTCTCTTCACTGTTGTACGAGCCATACGATTAAAGGTATATGCGCCTGTTGCTTCTGCTTCCGGGGCGATAGACTCATCCTGCAGCACACTTTTAAATAATTGTCTGTCAAACAGGCTTGTCGTTTCCAACAGCTTCGGGTTTGCAAGCAAATGCGCCTTGGCAACAGCCTTAAAATGGGTTGACAACGAACCGTTTATCGATTGGGCAAGCATAATCAGTGCTTTGACGTGTGAATTTGCGCTTTTTCCTCCAACAGCTTTGGTTTGCCTTGATGCTGAACGTCCCCAGGTTGAATACAACAGCATTCCCTTGTACATCTGAGGTAAATATGCAGTATCGACTGCCTCATATACGCGACTAACGTCGGCCTCGTTAGGCCCATAAGTCGAATCGCCGATCGTATACAAAATCTCGCTGATACCGCGAAGGCTTTCGGTACCATAGCTGTTCGTGTATGGGATGTTGCTATGCTCAATGAATGAGCCGTCATAATAAATGCCAGTGCCGGTTGTAACAAGTTCAAGAACCTGGCTGTTCGCGTTAAGCAACTTGCTGGAGGCTTCTTTGATTCTAAGAGAATCTTTGGTTAATATGCCGTGCATCATAACGATTAAACTTTTGTCTACTCGATTGGCAGCGATAGCGTTGCCACCAGTTACAACTGTATCTGCTGTCGGTGAAAATACTTTCACCTTAGCCATATACTTGTCGATTTTCGCTTGCGGCAGGTAATCGTAGAGCAGCGTTACGATGTTGTTCACTTCCTTAGGCATGCCGATATCTCTTTCCCACCAGTTGGATATCGCCCATTTTGGACTCGTCGTGAACAAGTTACTGTCCATCCAATCCAAACCAAAAATAATGTCCCCATACAAGTCAGCATTATATTGGAGAGGCGATCCTTCCGTCACGTAAGCCACGGACATGTCTAACAGAAATTTGTAGTACGTTTGGAACTCTCTTGTGAGGTTGCCCATATCCGCATCTGTCCAGAGCTGGGAGGAAGCGTTGGCGTTTTTGTTCATTTTCTCCCAATACATTTGTCCTTTGGCTACTCTTTCATTAACTATGGCCTTGATTTCAGGATCGTTGATGTCATTGCCTATATAAAAAATGTAATCCGACCACCGTTTTCGCATACGGTCAAATTCATCCTCCGTATACGCGGTAACAGTGACCTGGCAATCGGCTGAATGCCCCCCTGAAGTTGCCGTGATCGTTACGGTTCCCGTACCTTTGCTGAAAACCACGCCATCTCTCACAATGGCAACGCTTTCATCAGATGACGACCATAGGATTGGATCCGTTGCATTGAAGGGTATACGGGTAGCGTTGAGTACTAGATTCTTGCCCTTCGGAATCGTTGAGGCGGTTCTGTCAAGGCTAATCCCCGTTACATGACTGCTAGCCGTAATTACGCAAGTGGCTATCTTGCTTGGATTTCCAACCGAAACTGCTGTAATTGTTGCGGTTCCATCTACTAAACCTTTCACTACGCCATTGTCATCGACCGAAATTATCGATGAATCGGAGCTAGACCATGTGACTGCTTTGTTAGAAGCGCTCGCAGGAGAGATCGTGGCGTTCAACTGGTGCTCGGTTCCTGTCAGCAAAGTAAGGGCTGATACATCCAAATTCACATTATCAACAGCCGTTGGGACAGGCTTAATCACGAGATTGTCCATCCAAAATTCGCCTGTGTTCCAAGGGGTGGTTTGTTTCTTACTTATTGCAAAAAGAAATTTAATACCGGCGATGTCGTTGTTGTTTGGCGCTGTGAAGGTTTTCGTATAGGTTTGCCAGGCCTGATTGGCGCCTATTGTAAAATGGTCAGTGCGACCAACCGTGCTGCTAGCTGTTCCGTCACTCTTCACAAACTCCGTCCGCACTATTACACTATCGGTGTTGGCGCCTGTTTTGATATCCACAGATATGGTGTATTTGCCGTTTGCAACCGCAGGCAAATCAGTGATTTTCTCTAGATAGCCGGCGGATTTATCATACTGCACATGAAGGGACTGGGTTCCTTGCGTTTTCTCGGTTGTATCATAGGTAGCTCTGGCATAATTGGGTGCGCCGTGGTTCAATCCAAGTTTCCACTCTTTCCCAACCGTAGCAGTCATCGGTCGACCTTGTACAAAAACAACAGTAGTGTCGGCTGGATTAATTTCGTCAGGCTCAAAGCCTGCTCCTTTCAAAATCATATTGTCTGTGTCAGCAGCTTGAGCAATCGGCTGCACGAAGTTAAAACAACTGATCGCTATGACGATGCTGAGAAATATGGCTATACTTTTTTTAATTCGTCTCATAACTATAATCATTCCTCCTGTTATCCCGGTTCGTACACCTTTGGTTACTTGTCATGCATTTATCCTACTAAGAACAGACTCCTTCGGACAATGACCAATTCTTGTGATAAACACTCCTTCAAGTAAAAAAAGAGAAGTCCTTGTGTAGCAAGGCTTCTCCATCTGTAAAGTACGCTTTTTTAGTCATGACACTGACAGCTGATAATAATATTTGGGCATTCTAATCTTACAATCTTATCGCTCGCCTTCCCACTCCGCATAGAACTGCTGCAGATAAAGCTCCATGAAGCGATGCCGCTCCTCCGCGAGCTCCCTCGCGTAGGCCGTATTCATAAGCTCCTTCAGCTTGAGGAGCTTCTCGTAAAAGTGATTAATCGCGGTGTCGTTGCCCCCGCGATACTCCTCCACCGTCATCTGCTCGCGTGCGATGACGGAAGGATCATGAATCGGGCGGCCTTTCCAGCCCGAATAGGCAAACACGCGCGAGACGCCCACCGCGCCAATGGCATCCAACCGGTCGGCATCCTGCACGACCTGGCCCTCCAGCGTCGCCATCGGCGGCCGCGCGCCGCCCTTGAAGGACATCGTGCTGATAATCTCCAGCACGTGCTCCACCTGCGCCGCCGGCGTGCCGCTGGCGGCGAGCCAATCCTCCAGCTCGCGCTGCGCCGCGGCTGGGTCGGCGTTCAGCTTCTCGTCGACGACGTCGTGAAGCAACGCCGCAAGCTCGCAGACGAAGCCATCAGCGCCCTCCTGGGCGGCTATACGCTTCGTCGTCTGCACCACGCGATAAATATGCCACCAATCGTGGCCGCTGCTATCGCGCTCTAGCTTTTCCTTCACGAGCGTCTCCGCTGCGAGTAGTATCCGTTGTTGATCTACTTCATGATCCATCATTTCTTCTTTTTCCTCTTCCCTTGTCCAGACTTTCCTTGTTCCAGCTTTTCCTGTTCAGGCTTCCCTTGTCCAGACTTTCCTTGCTCCTGCTGTTCTTGTTCAGTCTTCCCTTGTTCCAATTTCTCCGGATTATCTTCTCTAGCACTCTCGTCGCCCAAAAGCGTTCCGCCAGATACGCCCTCATCAAGATGTCCGAACTCTCCAGCGATCTCATGGCCCGTATGGAGCTTAAGCGCAACCACTTTGCCCTCATCCGATTTCTTCGGTTCAGGCACTTTTCCATCTATCTGTTTTTGTATGATTTTTTTGAAATTTTTGCCGTATTTATCCTCAAGTTTCGTACCCATATCCTGCTGAAGCTCTTGTAACACGACACTACTGCAAAAATGATTATACAGCAACTCCACCATCGCAGGATGCTCGGTTATCATTGCAACCGCCTGATCTTCGACGCCGCGTGTGCCAATAATCGCCAGTTTACGATCAATAAGTATCGCGAATTTACGCCCCTGCTGCCCCTTCAGACCCTCGCCCCGTTTACGTGCAAATGGGTAGAAACCAGTTCCCGCATCGCGCGTTGGCATGACGATGACACGCACGCCCTGTGCAGACACCTCGCGTATGTCGTCCCTCAGCAGCTTCGCTTCCTCTGGAGACAGATCACAGAACGCCTCCTCCTTCGCTTTCCGCAGCTCCGAACGGATACGTTCGATAACCTTGGTTTCACCCTCCAAGCTGAAATACTCAGACATATGCGTCTCTTGCTTGGGCAGATGCTCTTTCACATAGCGGATGGAGGCTTGCAGCTCCGCTTCCATTCGCTCGCCGATTTCCTCTATCGGCACGCTTTGATAGACGGTTGGTTCACCATGACTCGTGAGCACTGCACCCTTTTCTGCGAGCTTTTGTAAAGCTGCATATACGTTCGAACGCGATACGCCAAGCCCCTTGGCGATTTCATAGCCAGTTTGCGTGCCACTCACTGCTAGTACGTGCAGACACTTCGCTTCCAAATCCGTGAAGCCAAGGTTTTTCAAATGCTGTAGAACATTTTCCATGGCGCAGCCCCCTCATATCTCTATTGTAGCATGATTAAATACATAGTCGTACCGTTTCACAGTACGTCGATATTAAAATTTTATGTTGACAATGATAATCATTATCACCTAATATGGTGGAAGTTAATGGATTGCTCGTGCTTGCACAGAATCCTGTTCTATCTGCTTGACGTCAGGTTGTATCAAGGAATTATATCCCCTATTAGGAGGTCCACCATGTCCAAAATTATTATCGTATACGCAAGCATGTCTGGAAATACGGAAGAACTCGCCGAGGCGATTGCAGCCGGCATTCAAGAGGCAGGGATTGAGCCTGTTCTCAAAAACGTCATGGATACAAACGCTAGTGAGCTCGAGAAGTATGAAGGAATTCTGCTCGGAGCTTATACGTGGGGAGATGGCGACCTACCAGATGAATATGAAGATTTCTACGACGAAATGGATGACATTAATCTGGAAGGACGCAAGTTCGGCGTATTCGGTTCTGCTGATTCCTCTTACACGTATTTTGGCAAAGCGGTGGATACACTCGAAGAGAAGCTAGCTGAGCTAGGCGCTGAGAAAGTATTTGACGGGCTAAAGGTTGAACTGAACCCTAGCAAAGATGAAAAAGCACTTTGTCGTGAGCTAGGACTTAAATTTGCAGCATCCCTAGGCGTTTCGATCTAGACAACAACCGTCAGGGGAAATCACCCTGACGGTCCTTTTAAGTTTGATGATTATTAGATAGTTATGGTTTCTACATAAACAAACCGAATTCAGACGTAGTTCAATCCGGAGGTGCTTGGAAACGGAACGGGGAAAAGCTCTAGAATCTCTGACTTGATTTTGTCCGACATACTAAGCTTCGGCTCATGATCGAATAGCAGCGACAAAATTTCCTTATCGTTGCAAGTGATAGTCTGTCCCTTCCAGGACAACTGGCTGCTTCCGTCGGACAGGGTTGCTATCTGAAGGTGCCGAAAAGCCCCGTCGTTTTGCTGCTGTAAATAAGGAGCAAGCTGGCGGATTAATGTTTCAGGATGAACGACCATCGCCGTTCCTTTCATCCGGGAATGCTTATACGCACAGGCAGAACTCTCGAACATGAAAGTTAGCTCCTTTTCATGCCATGGTATGGCGATTTCCATCTCCTCTAACTGCTCCCTTTCGCACCCGTTTGCAATGATCGCCGCCACGATGTCGGGCTTTCCTCCCCACTCGATAATCGTCGGACGGCCTCGCGTTTGCGTATAAGACGCCGATGGCACACATGCGACTACATACCCGAGGAGTCGCCCCTGCTCCGTGGCTACCCATACTTTATGATGAAGCTTGCGGTTGCTCGCCAATGGTTCTGCATGGATCAAAGCGGCCAAATCCCACAAGCTCTGCCCGTAACGAACCGAACGTTCTCCTGCAATCCGGGCAATCTCGAACCAATCGAAGGGTGCCATCTCACGAAAATGCAAGTGTTCCGCAGAAGCAATTTTCCGTAAGGAGTCTTTGCTCGTTGCGTCGATGCAATAGGTTACCACATCGCCAAAAGGACAAGAGCCCATCCGTTCATAGATCCCACCGGCTCCAGAAACAACAATAAGTGCAGCTCCAGCCTGCAGGCAATGCTCCTTGATTGCTCTCAAAACTACTCCGGCATACCCACGGCCCGTGTAATCGGGATCGGAACATACGGAACCAATCGAATACAAGCTTAAGGTAGCTGGCCCGATGTGGATCTGTGAAGGAACAAGACCGGCAAAGGACACTAGTCGGTCACCAATAAAATAGCCGAACGACTGACCTAACCCGGGAGAAAACACACTCGGATACGCCTTGCCCATCGAAACTTGCTCCGCATCGCGAAAGACAGAATCGCACAGGCGAACGGCTGCCTTAAATTCATTTGTACGCAGTAGACGGACTTCCTCCATGTCACTTACACCTCATTTTCCCAAAATCCGTGAGATTTAAGCATTGTATCAATTAACTTTACGAATCGTCATATCCTTGTCATTCACAATCACTTGATAGCTATCGCCACAATTAAATTCATAGCAGCCAGCGTCCGTTAGTCGGATATCTAGCACAGGCCTTTGATCGCCTTTATAAGGGACAAGTACCGTTAGATAAGTGGCCGTGCCGCTCTGCTTACCATGGAACCTTACTCTTGTTGCTGCTCTGGCCACATCATTGCCATCGGACAGCCTTCCTGGCAGCAGATTGACTTCCTCGCTTGGGTACGAATAGATCGCAAGGTTCGCAATATCGCTTGTGGCAATGATTGCATCTGAACCCACCTCTACTTCCGTAAAATCCAAATGAAAATACCGCTCTACATCTTGCTGATCCAGTCCTTCAACCTGATCCGCAATGACTAGCATGTGATCATCAACAAGCGCGATATGGCGATGATGCACGACCGGCTCATAATTCAGATGATATGCACTTGCGACTTGATAAAAGCCTCTGTCTTCCACATTGTAAATTCCCCCTGGCTTTTGCGGTCCATACTTCCATGAACCCAGGTATTCGAAGTGGTCCCTTTCATCAATGAGAAGCGTAGAATGAAAGTTAGTGCTTTTAAACTGTCTTCGGTCCTCATCATCCCGAAAGCAGAAGAACCCCGGATCGCAAACCATATTTTTGCCGAGCGCTGTAAAGTCAAAGCTCATCAAATCGATATGCGCATGTTCGTTCTGCACCGGACTTCTGCACGTAAACAGAAAGCTCAGCGCCTTGGAGTCCCAACCGCTGCGGATAATCGCTTGATGAAGCGTCCTATTCCAAAACGTCGTCAATTTGACGCACTCAACCTGCTTGTCTTGCAGCGCACGCAAATCATCATGCAGCTTCTTTACATCCAAAGCACGCCATACATGTTTGCTTGCCTCTTGAACAATCAGCTGATAATCAATCAGATTGGCGGCAAGTCCAAGCCAGATTGGATCATCTAATGCCATGTAGCCGTATACCGCGCCCAGAACAGCCAGATGATTCGCATAGGAATCTCCTATGGGGACGCATTTTCCTGTAGGACGCAATGAATAAATGGAGTAATCCATGTTTTTGCGCAGCAGCTCCATATACCGATCCGAGAATTGAAAATGGAAACGCTTAGCAAGGACAACAGCCAGACCAAACCAAAACATGCAGCCATTGTGATAGGATGGGCAGCCTTCGATTTGGCCTCCGTCTTCCGTCAATTGCGCCGAAACACATCTTTCGATCCCATCGATTGCGAAAGACTTCCATTCTTCAGCTTCCTTCAACTCTGGGAAATACAGCGCCGTGGTCAAAATACCGAGACATTCCATAAGAAAATGATTATGGTCAGCCTTAGGCCATAGAAGCGGAGACACCTTGCGCAGTATTTTTATTTGTTTATACACAGCCACTAGGTACTTCTCTAGCACTTCCTCCGTAAACATATCGGTATGTCCTAAATGCTCAAGAACCAACGGCCACGTTTTATAGCACCGAATGCCGAGCTCTAAGGCCCGCAATGGATGGCATTGCGAAAAATATCCGACTGGATAGTCCGCCATGTCTTCATGGATTTCAACTGTTTCCATCCAATCCAGCATTTCCTCAATCACTTTGCGCCCATATTTATCATCTCGCGTTAAAGAATAAGCTTCTAACATCTCTTGCCAATGCGTCATCCGATTGAGCTGCCAGAGAAATTCATTATCATTATGCCTTCGTTCCAGCCAGCAGGGCGGGTTCCCGACAAATTCGCGTACACCTCCGGTTCCTGGGAGTATGATCATCCCCTTGTAAGCTTCCTCGGCGTTCGCTATCGTTTCCCGCGCAAGTTCAGGCATATGTTCCGAAATGTAAGCGGATTTCAATTTCATGGGTTCTAATCTGGACTGGAGATTTGCCAGAAGCTCTCGTGTGGAAATCGGTTCCTTTAACAAAGCTTGTATATTCACTATGGTTTCTTCTCCTTCAACATGGCATTAGCCGCAGACCATATGGATACGCAGCCAATCCCGTTTTATCTGTTTACTCTTTCACGGCCCCGATCATGACGCCGTTGACGAAATACTTTTGCAGGAAAGGGTACAAAAACAAAATGGGTACGGTTGAACTAATAATGGTCGCGTACTTGATCGTTTCGCCAACCATCGCTTTATCTCCCGTGTCAATGCCTGTCAGCATGTTGCTCGTATCGTTAGCGATCAGGATTTCCCGCAAAATAATTTGCAATGGAAGCAATTCACGCGTTTGTAAATAAATCGTCGCCGAAAACCAGGCATTCCAATGGGACACCCCATAGAACAAAATCATGACAGCCACGACAGGCATAGACAACGGAAGCACAACGCGGAACAGTATCGTCCAATCATTCGCCCCGTCGATTCTCGCCGACTCTTCCAGACTGACGGGAACGGCCTGAAATGCCGTGCGCATGACGATCAAGTTAAACGCGCTAACCGCCGAAGGAATGATGATCGCCCAGCGGGTGTCGAGCATCCCCAAATTGTCGACCAACATGTACATCGGAATGAGGCCGCCATCAAAAAACATCGTGAATACAATCAGGAACATGATGGTACTTTTCCACATGACGTTTTGTCTGGACAGGCCGTATGCGCCGAGTGATGTGAGTAAAATGTTGATAGCTGTCCCTACCACAACGTAAAACAACGTATTCAGATAGGCCTTGCCAATATTGGGGTTTTCAAACACTAATTGATAAGCTTTCGTCGTAAATCCGTGCGGATAGAACAGCAATCCCCTGTTTTGCACGACAAAGGAGGGATCGCTAAGCGATGCAAACAATACGTAAATAAGCGGATAAATGGTTATGATCGACAGCGAAATTAACAGCACAGTATTGATTATGTCAAAAGTATGTTCTCCGATGCTTCTTTTCATCATGTCCTCCTTCGTTTACCAAAGCCTGGCTTCGCTCGTTTTTCTTGCTATGGCGTTGGCCACTATGAGTAACACGAAACTAATTACCGAATTAAACAACCCTACCGCTGCGCTATAACTGTAACCAGCTTCCAGTATTCCTTTACGGAACACGTAAGTTTGAATGACATCGGCCGTTTCATAAGTCGCCGGGTTGTACATGAGCAAAATTTTGTCCATCCCAACCGACATGAAATGACCAATTTGCAAGATGAGCAAAATAATCACGGTCGACATCATGCCAGGAATCGTAATATGCAACGTTTGCTTCCAGCGGTTGGCTCCATCGATTTTTGAGGCTTCGTATAAGGAAGGGTCGATATTGCTGATCGCTGCCAGAAAAATAATCGAGCTCCAGCCGACGTTTTGCCAAATATCCGAAGAGATATACAGCGTACGGAACCATTCCGGCTGCCGCATAAAAGGAATCGGTTCAATGCCAAAAACAGACGTCAGCAAATTGTTAATCAAACCGTTTCGTTCCAAAAAATCAACCATGAAGCCGACGATAACGACAAGTGAAATAAAATGCGGCATGTACGTAATCGTCTGGATGGCCCGTTTAAAAGCACGGCTCCTGATCTCATTCAACAAAAGCGCTAAAACGATGCCTGCTGGAAAAGCCATAATAAGGCTATACACGCTTAACAGTATCGTATTTCGCAACAGTCGCCAAAAATAAAAACTGTCGAAAAACTCTTTAAAATGATTGAACCCGATCCATTGGCTCTCCGTTAAACCTTTCATTGGCGAGTAGTCTTTAAAGGCGATCTGCAAGCCGTACATAGGAGCATAATGAAAGACAAGGTAATAAAGGACTACAGGAAGAAGCATAAGGTAAATCGTTTTGTTCTTTCTGAAGTCGCTCACCGCGCGTTTGCCAAAGCTTGGACGGTCCATTGCCGGCAAACCGGACGTCCTGGCTGCTGATTTTATTTGCGTGTTTGCCATAATGAGCCCCCTTCCATTCATGTTCTAAAATATCGGCACCGGGAACTTTTCTTGTTCCCGGTGCCGCCTTCGAAGCCTGCTATCTTGCTTTGTAACGATCAAGGGCGGCTTGCTGTATCTTAACCGCTTCGTCGATCCCGAACTTTTTCAAGGTATCAACAAACTTGTCGAAGTTATCGAGTGGCTCATTCCCCATAATGAATTTCAAGCCCATTTCCCCGGCGTACGTGTTCACGTCGTTCATAATGGACGAAAACCGCTTGTTTTCTTCTGCCGTCAACGTCAGTGGCGGCATCAAAATCGCGTTCTCTGCTTTGCTCCACGTATTAAGGGCATTTTTCTGCTGGTCCAAATTGTAATATTGTTCGACATAACGCTTATCCTGTACGAACGGGCCGTTATAGTTGGCGCGCATCCATTGCGCCATCGACCGAACCATGGATAAACCGTTCGTATTTTCTGTAATGAGCTTCGTGTAGGTCGGATAACCGTTCACCATGTCGTACGTTTTTCCTTCGACCCCGAAATTGTACAGAAGATGACCTTCCTCACTGTATGCGTAATCTAGCCATTTAACGATTTGTTCCGGGTCTTTCGCTTTGCCCGAAATCGCCGCGCCAAGACCTTTGTACGGCTTATCCATTTGCCCCAGAACCGGAGTCGCGCCATTCTTCAATGTCGGATGAGCAGCGGCGACCAAATTAAAGCTCGGATTTTTGTCCTTCATGAGCCCCAAGTAGTTTCCGAGGTTGCCGCCGCTAAGACCGTAAAACGTCCCCAGCTTATTTCCCGTCACTTTCGCGTCCATAAGTTTGGCGTCCGTAGCAGCAAAATCCGGATCGATCAAGCCTTCTTTATACCATTTGCGCATCGTCGTCAAAAATTGTTTGAATTCCGGCTGAATTTCTCCATATTTCACCTTGCCGTCCACCTGATAAAACTGAGCGCCAATTCCCCACGCTCCGATCAAAGAGTTACGAGTGACATCGCGAACCTCATTGTATTTGAGTAAAAACGGAATCTCGTCTTTTTGACCGTTGCCGTTCGGATCTTGATCTCGGAAGGCCATCAGCACTTTCTCCCATTCATCGATTGTCGTCGGCGCGTCCATGTGGACTTTATCCAGCCAATCTTTCCGGAAAATCGGTCCGTAGAACACCATCAGCTTGCTGTCACCGCGAATGAACGGAAACGAATAAATACTGCCGGTATCGGTTTTGATCATTTTGGCGATATCCGGATGTTCCTGCAAATACTTTTTGAAGTTAGGGGCGTATTTATCGATCAAATCGTTCAATTTGAGAATGGTGCCGGTTTGAACGGCGTTCTCGGGGCCGCCGCTAACCTCCGTCCAGGTATATTCAATGACATCGGGTAAATTCTTGGAGGCCAGCATCAAGTTGAATTGCTCCAATGCCTGAGTAGAGTCCGCGCTCGGATGCTTGAATTCTACCTTCGTGCCTGTAAGCTCTTGCAGCTTCTTGTACATGCCTATATCGTTGTAGTTTTTCAATGTTGCCGCAACGTTTCCGTCCAAAGGAGCCCAATAAGACATTTGTGCCGGGTAACCGACATCGCTTTTGCTTCCTCCCGTTGCACTTTGCTTGTTACCGCTTCCATCTGTGTTCGAGCTATCCTTCGGCTCAGCGGTGTTATTGTTGCCAGAGCATCCCGCCATCAAAGAGCTGACTGTCAATGCCATCAGCAGCATTGCAGTCCATTTCTTTTTACTTGTATTGTTCTGCATATCTGATCCTCCCTTTTCATATTCCAAAAGATGTATGACCGGTTACGGCCTGTTTCCAACATAGCAAGCAAGCCTTTGAGAAGAAAGAATGCGCTTTCGAGATAGGCTATCTGTTTTATAGATTGGCTGTTATCAAATTTTTGGGTCGGTTATCCGGATTCGTGATTCATCGCTGACCGATACTGTCCAGGGGTGATTCCTTCAGCTTTTTTGAACACGCGGGTCAACCCGATGTTGCTGGAATACCCGACTTGCTGGGCAATTTCCGAGACAGTCAGCGTCGACTCCGCCAACAAGCGTTTGCAAGCATTAAGGCGCATTTCCGTCATCTCATCGCTGACGTTCCGCCCACTGTAATTTTTGTAAAAAGCGGAAAGATACGAGGCGTTCATGCCGAAATGATCGGCCATCATGGTAAGACTCAACATACTGTCGTGAAAATGTTCCTGCATGTAGTCCGTCATTTTTCTGTGTAATTGTTCGCCATGATCAGTTCGCTCCTCTTGGACTACCTCGCAAAGCTGCTTGTACAACCGTTTGATTTGGTCAACCATTTGTTCTGCGGTAGCGCATTTGGAAATAATCCGGACCGGATCACTCTCATCGTTGAAAACCAGGTTGTGTTCAATATTTAAAGATCCTAATAATTTAAGCACTGAACTAAACATGTCGAAAAACAAACATTTCCCCATCTCCGGTGTGATGCCGCCAGATTGGAAATTCACTTCATAAATACGGTTTAGTATTTTCTCGACATTGACGAAGTCACCGCTGCGGGCCACATTCATGAGCTGTACTTCCATTTCCATCGGATAATAGTACGTCGACTGGCCGAATTTCTGCACATCTTCATAGTACAGCACCGTATTTTGACCTTTGATCATTTTGTAGGCCATCGCAAAGACGGCTTCATTGTAGCACTCCTGTATACGTTCAATCCCCTCGTGAACATCGCTGACGCTTATGCTGAGTTTGGTTTTGAACCGCTTGTCCATCATATCCTTCAAGTTATCTACGAACGCTTCCATACGCGTATCGCACCCATCGCCGGTCGGCAAGTTCACAAGAATCGCTATTCGGTCGCGTTCCATTTCAATTAGATAGCTTTTATGTTCAAGCAGTTCAACGCTCACATTGGACAAAATAAAACGCATGAGCGCCCATTCACGTTCGGTATTTTGCTGGGAAAATTCGCTGAAATCGTCAATATCGAGCAATAAAACAGCAAACAGACCGGATTCGAAATGAACGTTCATAAAATCAAGATCCTGTTCTGTAAGCGCCGCCGCATCGACATGACCGCGGATGAGACGGGAAAGGAATTCCGTGCGGACAACAAGCGCATGGCGGGACAACGTCGTTTCCAAATCCTTCTCCTTCTCGAACAACGTGTGAACCTTCTCTTTGATGAGTTCAAATTCATTTTTCGGAAAGGCTGCGGTCGAATTCGTTCCCCCACCGCGAACTACAGCGTGAACAAGATCCCGGATCGGTCTGTAGTGACGGTAGGCCATGTAGTAGCACACGACTCCGCCTGCTGCGAGACAGATCATCACAACCGTGATCGCCCACATTTTTATTGCATTGACCTGCGATAACACAATAGCTTTATGAACGACGGAAACATACGTCCATCCGTTTTGGCTGGAGGTTGTATACGCGACCATCATGTCTGATGCCAGCCCTTGCCCTTGTCCCTTTACCTGGCCTGTTCCGGCATATTCCAGCGATCCCTTACCTGACAACCCGCCGTCCAATTTCTTCAAATATGAAATAATCTCACCGTTTTCCTGGTCATTCTCGGCTGTACTCATCAAAACCGTTCCGTCGGCGTCAAGAATGAACACCGTTTCATCCCCTATGCCTTGTATGTTGGCTAACATTTCTGTAATCTGTTTTTCATTAATGAGAATAACGAAAGCTCCGGCAACGTGTTCCTTTTCGCCAATCGGAAGCGATTGCACGTAAGTGATCATTCTGATGCTATTTCCCTGACCATCCGTCATTTCCTCGGACGGATTAAAAAAGCGGGAATGGTATGGAAGCAATATTTGCTTCTTATACTGATCATAGGTTAGGTTTTGATAGTTATAAATGCCTTGATAGAGTGTATGTGAATCCGTTTTCATTTTAGGAGAAAGAACAATGTCTGAATTGTTGAAGTAGACGTACGAATCCGCAATGAAACTGTTGACCTTACTGTAGCGTGACATGTCACCCATAAAATCGATAAAGGAAGTTAGGTTCTGTTCGGCATCTCCGTCCCCTCTTTGATCGAGCATTCTGAGAAGCTTCGGATGAAACGCTATCTGTTGCGTCAACTGATCGATTTCTTTCATCCGGCTGTCAAT
The DNA here is from genome assembly GCF_013141695.1 of Paenibacillus plantarum. Lineage (GTDB taxonomy): Bacteria > Bacillota > Bacilli > Paenibacillales > NBRC-103111 > Paenibacillus_E > Paenibacillus_E plantarum. The sequence continues at coordinate 256,277 of NZ_WHNY01000060.1, read as the reverse complement.
CGTCCGCTTCACTTGTTCCAGCATGGCAGTATTGGAGCTGTTGGCATTCTCAATCATGATCGCTTCAATCCGGGTATAAAAAAACCCTCCCAATGTAACGGGAAGCAGCAAAATGATCATATAAGAAATGATGAGCGTAAGAAACACGCTTTTTCGCCGATCAGCCGCAAGCTGTTTCCATCCTTTCAGCCGTCCTTGCATATAATTCGCCCCCCAATTTGAATAGTTGCACCGTTGATCGTTGTAAAAAAGGAAAAAACGGTTGGAGATGGTTTTCCGCCATTCCGCCCGTTTACCAACAAACCTACCTACCAAACAAACAAATCATTTCCCTTTAATTTGAAAATAGCTTCCATAAAATAGTAATCCCCATAGATGATTGCCGTATGTCGTTCCGGATGGTGATACGCAGCCGAACCATTCATCAATATACAATCGGAGTCTGTTGTCCAGTCGCAACGCGATTGATCTAATGTTTTCAACAGCTTCAATGCGGCTTTCATATACACATCTTTTTCGTGCTCACCAACGACCTTCGCAATTTCAATGAGCCCGCATGCTGCAATTGCTGCTGCCGTGGAGTCCTCGTACTCAGGTTCTTTCGGTTGTCTGAAATCAATTGGAATGATGCCGTTGTCCGGAATATTGGCCATAAAATAATGCGCAACACGCTTTGCCGTATGCAAATATTCTTCCTTCTGCGTATGCAGATAGCTCGAGATAAAGCCATACATAGCCCATGTCTGTCCTCGCGTCCAAGAGGAACCTACTTCGTAGCCTTGGCCTCCGTAAGTTGCTGCCACACCGCCATGAAACGGATCAAACTCAACAATGTGATTAACGGAACCGTCTGGTCTGATAAATGCGGTCATCGCTGTATCGGCATGCTTCATGGCAATTTGTTTGAACCGCGGATCTCTGCTTTCTTCGCTTGCCCAATACAAAAGCGGGAGATTCATCAGACAATCTACGATGGCCCAGCCCCTTGTATCTCCGCCTTCGTTGTCGTTCCATGCCCGGATAAAACCGCCAGCTAAATTAAAGCGCCCGGCAAGCAAGTTCGCAGCATGCATGGCTCTCTTATGTGATTCCGGTTGTCTCGTTACTTTAAAATTCGCTACACTGGTTGGCAGCCACATAAATCCAACATCATGATGCAGCCCGTAATATTGACGGAAGCATTCATCCAACGCATCTTCCGAGATATTGGCAATTTCCTTATAAGTTTCATTACCCGTTTCATGATACATGAGCCACATCATGCCGCCCCAAAACCCATTGGTCCACCAATTGATCCCGTCTGTGATCGAACCCCTAGGATTCTCTTCAATACGGTTGTCATGTGTGCCATTAATGGTTGTATAGGGAATCTTATTTCTCGATTTATCGCTAACCCAGTCCATTTTCGTTGTAATTTTATCAATGACACTCTCTAACCATAGTTGATCGCTTGCCTTCAGCATACGTCTCCCAACTCTCTTCGTTTTTCTTTCAGTTTATTACGTATTCCATGCAATTTCTTTGCGATTATTGGGAGATATATTGCGATTATTGTATCGCGGCATTATTATTGTAATTGTAAACAACAGAATGCGGTAATTCCCGGAAAGGAACACGTTGATGACGGATTCAAAGTATTATGAAATGTTAGAAGAAGATTTAATGACGTATCATTCCAATTCTACTTTCGTTCCCATTAATGACTTTCACTTTCATGAAAATTACGAAATATTTTTATTTTTGAATGGTGATATTCAATTATTTATCGATCAATTCTGCTATCCGCTGCAAAAAGGCAGTCTCGTTGTTATTAACAATCACGAGATCCATAAAATTCGCAATCTCTCGTCGCAGCCCTACGAGCGAATTACACTTCATTTTAAACCGCAAATTGTTCTGCCCTTTTGCTCATCCGAAACGAATTTGCTTTCCTGCTTTCAAAATCGCAAACCTGGCCTTAACAATATTGTCCAGCTTAGCGAGATGCAAATCGAAGCCTATCGATCCCTTGTGTCGAAATTAAGTGAAGTCCTGGGTCAAACTAAATATGGAAGTGATGTTCTTTCTTACGCCTATTTGATGCAAATTCTTGTTTTTACCAATGAGGTTTTCCGAGAAACGAATGTGCATATCCCAAGTATCACGTCGTCATTGATTCAATCTGTGATGAACTACATCGACACGAATCTGCTTAAGGAATTAACCTTAGATCACATAGCCAAAGAGTTATCCGTGGACAAGTTCCATCTAAGTCGTACGTTCAAGCATCAAACTGGCGGAACCGTTTATCGTTATATTTTATTAAAACGAGTGGCTCAGGCTAAACAGTTATTATCCACGGGACATTCTGTCTCTGACGCCTGCCATTTGTCAGGCTTTAATGACTATGCCAATTTTATTCGTACGTTTAAAAATATTACCAACACTTCTCCCGGCCAATACGGGAAATCGACCTAACTCATTCCATTGGAGCGGAACAGCACCAGTATGATGAAGAATAGCAGAAAAAGGACCGGAGGGCAGCTCAATCGCCACCTACGGTCCTTCTCTATCGGCCTACTCGCGCCGATCCCTACCTTTTTTACAACGTCTCTACTTCGGCGATCTCGATGTATTCCATACTTTTCATCTCATCATATACTTCAGAAGCATATTTCCGATCCACATAAACGATGAAGTTTAGCTCCTGCAGTTCTTGGTTCAATTCTTTAATATGAACGCTTTTCATTTTGTACCCTTTGGCAATAATCGCTTTGATAATCGTCGTTAAGTTTCCATCATGTGAAACAAGCAGACGCACACGCAGATCTTTCATGATCAGCGGTCTTGGCCCCATTTTTTTAATAAAATAAGGCAACACGATTACGCTGACGAGAATGAGCATGAGTCCGAAAAAGGCTTCAACATAGAATCCAGCTCCAACAGCAATTCCAAGGCCCGCAGCTCCCCAAATCATAGCAGCCGTTGTCAAACCAATAATGACATCATTGTGCTTGCGAAGAATAACACCTGCGCCAAGAAAACCGATTCCGCTCACCACTTGCGCCGCCAGCCTCATGGGATCCATGACATGTAGTCCGGCTACGGCATATTTATTGGCCGATTCGATAGACACGATTGTTAATAAGCAGCTGCTTAAGCAAATGACAAGCGACGTCTTCAGTCCCAGCGGTTTATTCCTAATTTCCCGTTCCAATCCAATAATTAATCCAAAAATTGCGGAAATCCCAAGTTTCATTAAAATATCCAAATCTACAGTAAATTCCATCATCGTTGACTCCCCTAGTTAAGTAACCTTTACAATATCTTAACAAAGAGGCGATGTAAATAACCATTTGTCAAATGGGAATATGTTTATGCCGAAAACCAAAAAGCCTGAGAAGAGTTAGGCAACTCCCCCAGGCTTAGTTAGTTAGATTCGGAAGCGATATCCTGCTCCCCATATGGTTTCAATATATTGTGGATTGGAAGGATCCTGCTCCACTTTCTCTCGCAGCTTTCGGATATGTACCGTCACAGTGGCAATCTCCCCCATGGCATCCATGCCCCACAACAGGTCAAACAATTGCTCCTTACTGTATACCCGATTGGGATTCATGGCAAGATGAGTCAGCAGATCGAATTCTTTGGTCGTGAACATGACTTCCCGATCATTCACGAACACGCGCCGCGCAGTTTTATCAATCATCAGTCCGCGAATGCGAACCTCATCATTCTTCGACTCACGACGTCCCATTAACCGTTCGTACCGGGCCAAATGAGCCTTAACCCTAGCCACCAGCTCACTTGGGCTAAACGGTTTGATCATGTAATCATCGGCTCCAAGGCCGAGTCCGCGTATCTTGTCGATGTCTTCCTTTTTAGCTGAAACCATGACGATTGGAATGTCCTTCACACTCCGAATACGTCGGCAAATTTCAAAGCCATCCATTATCGGAAGCATAAGATCAAGTATCACGAGATCATAGTCGATCGACAGAGCCCGCTCAAGTCCGCGTTCACCACTCGTTTCAAGATCAACCTCGTACCCGTTAATTTCCAAATAATCACGTTCTAGCTCGGCAATGCTTTGTTCATCTTCTACGATCAAAATCCGACTCATGCTTCGCTTCCCTTCCCCTGATGGAGTGGTAAGGCCATAAACACGGTAGTGCCCAGCCCTAACACGCTTGTCGCACCAATTCGCCCACTATGCTCTTCAATGATTTGCTTCGCAATTGCCAGTCCTAGCCCGCTGCCTCCTGTTGCCGTATTGCGTGAAGGATCTGCGCGGTAGAAACGATCAAAAATATGCGGAAGCGCCTCCTCCGAGATGCCCTGACCATTATCCTTGATTTGAATAACGGCGAATTCGTCCTGTCGCAACACGCTTAACGTTATCTGACAGTTGCCTTCTTCACTGTATTTAACTGCATTCTCTATTATGTTTAGAAGCACGCGTCTAAGCTTGTCGCGATCTGCTGTAACCAGAATCGGCTCTTGTGGCAGATCGGCAAGTGTAAACTGGACTCCTTTTTTCTCCATATCAAATTGCAATTCCTGCGCACAATCCTGCACGTAGTTTCCTAGATCGACGGTCTCGAATTGAAATGGCACTTTCCCCAGATCCAACTTGGAAAATAGAAATAGCTCATCAATCAGCCGATCCATATCCGCCGCTTTGTTATAAATGGTTCGTATATATTTATCCAGCTTATCCGGCGAATTCGAAACACCATCCATGATGCCTTCGACATAGCCTTTGATCGCAGTGACTGGTGTTTTCAAATCATGGGAAATATTCGAGATGAGCTCTTTGCGATTCTCCTCATATTGAAGCTGCAGCTCCACGGATTTCTTGAGCTTACGCCGCATTTCTTCAAATGCCACACTGAGCTCGCCAAGTTCATCATTTCCGTGCGGAACAATCTGAAAGTCTAGATTTCCCTCTTTAATCTCTTCTGCTGCACGTTTAAGTGCTCGCAAGGGCCGAATAATGCTGCGCGATACGAAATAAGTCAGCACGCCGTTGGTAGCGATAAGGATGAACAAGAATGTCAAAGCTACAGATTTGGAGAACTGGTGCAAATACTTCTGAAATGGGCCTCCGTCCAAGAATATAAAAACGGTTCCTTTACTTTTATCAGCAAATAAGAAATCCTGTTGTCTAGTTATCCACAGAGAACCTTGATTGCGCTGGAATTTCCCTGAAGACGTACCGAATGCTGGTAGCTTTGCGGTATCCCCTGCTTCCCCTTGCTTAAGATAAGGAGAGCTATAGGTGATCGCTTGATCCTTACGGATAATCAGACCCATGTTAATTTTATGGAATCGCTCCTCCAATTCCTTCACAAATTCCTCTTTCAGAAAGGCATCCGGATCGGTATCTGTCTTCGCTTTCATATAGGCGACATTCTCCAGTTCCTGATCGACGACTCGCTTAATCGGATTGCCGTGGGAAAAGTCCACTTGGAAGCCGGATTTCAAGCTCCCGAAGGTGGCGATGCTGATCAGAATGACGGCTAGCCCAAAGAGCACAAGCGGTACAAGCAGCATGGCAATATAGGATAGGACTAGCCGTATGCGAATCGACATCGGGTTCAGAGCTCCTTTTTATCAAACAAATAATAACCTGCTGTAAAAAATAGTATACTGCACGCTGCCAAAAACATAAAGATCGAGAAGATCTTACTCGTCACCATCGAACCGCCAACCCATAGCATATGCCAATCCATGTACGCCGTTGGTGAGTAAGTTGCGAGTTGTGGGAGGAAGAACGCCGCTACTTTGAATGCCAAGTATAGAAGGATACTGACCGTCAGCGCCGAGCTGCTGCTCGCAAAAAATTGTGCCAGACATACCGCGGCGATACTCAATGCGAGCAGGGGTACGAAAGCAGCGCCGTAGGCGAGCAACCAATTGCCGAGTGTTCCGATCCCACCGAAATGCTGAAATAAGAAAGCGGAGAGCATCGATGCAACGAGCGCCACGACTAAATAGAGGGCAATATAGATAGCCAGCGCTAGCTGTTTGGATGCGAATACTTTAAAACGGGAGAGTGGTCGGGTCAGGATGTTTTTCATCGTGCGATCCCCCATCTCACCAGAGAACACATCCGCAGCCCCCATGAACACGAACAGAGGCAAGAAAATCGTCGTAAACAAGCCCAACATAACTATGGGAAAATCCTTCGCCGCGATCGCGCCAATGCCGATACCATTCTGGAACCTCGACAGCAGAATACCTGCTAGAATGGGCAGTAGCAAGGTGACCGCTAGGAAGAAGATGGTTTTCTTTTTGTAGGCTAGTTTCAGCGTCTCATTCCAGACATTTGCTGTCAAAATACTAGGCATTAGCGGCAAGCCCCCTGACTTCTTGAATTTCCCGTAGATAAGCGGCTTCCAAGGATGGGCTGCCTTTGGTCAAATCGGAGACAAGTCCCTCACGGACGAGCTTCCCTTGATGGATAATGCCAATGCGATTGCACATCAGCTCCATTTCGTGGATGAGGTGGGAAGAGATTAAGAACGTGATCCGCTCTTCTCGTGCTAACCGCAGGATGATTTCTCGAATATGAACCATGCCCTCAATGTCGAGACCGTTCGTTGGTTCATCGAGAATGAGAAGTTCTGGCTTTGAGAGCATCGCGGCCGCTAATCCGAGCCTTTGCTTCATGCCCAGTGAGTAACCTGCTACCTTTTCGTGCTGAAAAGGGGTTAAGTCCACGATCTCCAGCACTTCGTCTATTCGCTGCTTGCTCACACCTGGATACAACCGCGCTGCTTGCTCCAGATTTCTTCTGCCGCTCATGTAGGTGTAGGCTTCTGCCGTTTCGATCAACACGCCGACCTTCGCCATCGCTTGCTCATACTGCGTTTTCACATCGTATCCGAACAGCTTCACCTGACCTTGCTGCGCCTGAGATAGGCCTGTCATGATCTTCATGACGGTTGTTTTCCCCGCTCCGTTTGGCCCAAAAAAACCATAGATATCACCACGCTGCACCGTCATATTGACTTGATGGATACCGCGGAGGTTCCTGAATATTTTCGTTACATTGTTTAGTTCAACGACGTGTTTCATGCCGTTCCGCCTCTCAAAAGGGAATGAGGAGGTCAACCGAGGTTGACGGCTCCTCTTTGGTGTTTCTTAGAGCTTAGTGCTTAGTTCTTTTCGCCCCATTTTTTGTGGCCTGACATGTCATCGAATTTCACGTTCTCCACTTGCTTGCCGTTCAAATCGATCGTATCCGGCGTTGTCGAGTTCAAGCTAGATAGTGTCATGTCAATGCGCAGCACAACATCATGCTCAGCACCTTGCTCATCTTTACCAGACAAATGAATTTGTGCAGATTGACTCGTTATGTGGTCATCCCCATCCACGCTCGCATTTACTTCGACTTCATCCATGGAAATATCGGAAGCAAGCTGCGGCAAGCTGTTGCGCAATGTGGCAAGGTCGATGCCCAGTGTGTTTGCTTTGGTTGGCATTGGCTCATCTTTGACCATCGTGCCATGTTTGATGACAAGTGAACCCACGGTATTCACAATCGGAGAAATCTGGCTGCCGGAAAGCTTGAAATGAATTTCCTTCCCGTTACCAGCTGCGTCATCCATCGTGACATAATTTTTCAAGTTGCCGACCAGGGCATCCACTACATTTTCCACTTCGCTGATGACTTCTGGGTCTGCGGTATGGTTGCCTTTGTTATGTCCTTTGAACTTCGCTGGCGCATTGTCACCTTCGATGACTTTGTATACATCAGAATCCGCTGTTTTGATAATCTGCTTGCCATCTTGGCTGTAGAATTGAATCGTTTGCTGCTCATTCGTGCCATTAAGCACATTCACTTGTGCACTTCCAACTTGATCGGCTCCGGCGGTTTTGATCGTTGACTTTACTTGGAGCAAGGAAGCTCCATTGTCCTGTAAAGACACGTTCACTTGGCGTGTTACGTTCTTAATCGTCGCTGTTTGTTTCACCGCTGTTTTGAACGCTTCATATCCGGGAGCTTCTCCCACACCTGCATATACGGAAGTCACTAGCATCATGCTGCCAACTGCTACACCTAAACCCAACATCGCTAACTTCTTATTCATCTCGTCCTGCCTCCGCGTAATCCATACGCTTTCTCTAATTTGGCCGCGCTACTTGCGCTTCCATATTGACTATCTTAGCCCTCAAGAGTTAATTGCCACTAAACCGCCTATTAACCTGGCCTAAAACAATTCTTAAATATTTCTAAACTGGCTAAAAATGAACTCAAATGAAAAAGAAGCTCCCCTCCTGAACTGCGATGGGTAGCTTCTTTTGAATCGTTGCTTACTAATACTGTGTTTGTTTTATATTCGTTTTCAACATGCCTGAGTGGAGAATTCTGGGTTTTACATGAATGGTACCGAGCTCATAGTCGGACAGCGGCTTTTCACCGTAAGCGGTGAGTTTCGCCCATGTGGCGAAATCATGCCTATAAAGGATATGCTCCAGTTCATATACATCAATTCCTCTGCTTTTGCCAAGTTTAAATGTCTGCTCAATTTCTTCCTTTACTTGTTTGGCAACCAGTTTTTTCAACTCAGCCTCATCAACCTCTTCGAATACTTCAGCTATTGTAGACGGAGCTATAACCTCCACATCAAAAGTGGGTTTATCACCATCCGCTCGTATATTGATATGAGACTTCGGTTTAATAAGCACGGTGTGAACCGCTTTCCCCTCTCTATATACAACCATTGGGGTACGAATTGTGTATGTATTCAACCACCTTGCACCAACAAATTCTTCCTCCGAAAACCATTGTAAACTGCGGTGCATATTCAGGGCGTAAACACCATTCACCCTTAGTTTTGGATCTGGCTTTTTGTTTTTCCTCCATACTTCATCTACGATGTCCAATGTCGGCAACATCACCGTTTCCCCAGGCTCTCGCAATCTCGAAGCCACCCAAAACAGCCGATGCGGAGAAATGTAAGAACGTTGTCGAAAACTATCTATTGGCTGCATTAAGATGGAACTCATCGGAGAGACATTGAAAAAGGGGATAACGGAGAAAATGTCCTCAATTGACTCGTCTGTACTATAAAACCACTGAGTGAATCTCGTTTCACTATAGCGAACGTTTCCGTCTGTAAATTTGCTTATTCCTTGATTTAACGCATTTTTGGAAAACAAGTACGCACCGACATGCCCCCAGAATACACGTTGCTGAGACGTTCGGTAGAGCTTGTTGAATGCCTCGCTAACGGTTACACCTTCTTCTTTACCCACCCAAATCAACGGCAGTTGTGCGGATGGACCTCCCCCTTGTTTGGCCACACTTGCAAAATCCAGCATTTGCCCGTAGACGATGTATTTCCCATCTTTATAATCAAAGCCAATCGCTGTCATGTAGTTCGTGTCTTGAATCGTTTTTAAATCCCAACAGCCCGTCAAGCTAGTTAATACGAAGGCGGCCGCCATTAATTTCAACCACATTTTCATCATGAAGATTCACTGCCTTGTCTTGTATCTTCCTTCGTGCCCAGCTCAATCGGCCTGCGTGCAAGCTTCTTCCAAGCCTTCGAAAATAAGGAAGTGGTCATTTCCCCGAAGAATGGCGGTGAAATCGGTGAGAGATAAGGTACCCCAAATGACTCTAGCGTTGACATCAAAAGAACTAAGCCCATCAGCGAAATCATGAATCCGTATATACCGAACATGGTGGAAATCAGCAGAATAACAATGCGTAACACCGTAATGGTTCCTGCGAGAGATTGATTAACTAACGTATACATCGATATCGTAGACAGGGAAGTAACTACCAAGGTAGTGGGGCTTGTAATTCCAGAACGTATCGCCGCATCCCCGACAATTAACCCGCCTACAACGGTAACCGTTTGTCCTACTACCTTGGGCAATCGAGCGCCCGCTTCACGGAACAGTTCAAATAACGTCAGCATGATAATAAAATCCATTGGGCCAGATAAAGGCAAGCCTAATCGTGATGAGGAAATCGTGGCTACGAGTTGATACGGAATTTGGTCCAAATTAAAGCTGGATACCGAAATCCAGAGTCCTGGTAACAAGACCGATATAAGCAAACCGATGATTCGCAGCAATCTCTCGAATGCGACATAATAGAAGGGATTATGGACATCTTCAGGTGAGTTCAAAATATAGGTTAACGTGACTGGTGCAACGAGAACCATCGGGGAGCCATCCACGATTATCGCAAATCGGCCGCGAAGCAGACTATCTGCCACAAAATCGGGTCTTCCCGTATAATTCAGCAAGGGAAAGATCGAATACGTTTGCCCAGATAAGGCATCCTCGAGCTGTGAGCTGCTGATAACCGCATCGACATCAATCGATTGGAGACGATCTTTTGCTTCTTGCAGGACCGACTCATTGATGACATCGCAGAGATACAATAAAGCAACGACCGTGTTGCTTCTTCGACCCAATATTATTTTCTCACAGCACAAGCTAGGTGTCGTCAATCGTTTGCGGATTAAGGCGATATTCGTGATCACATCTTCCGTGAAGCCGTCCCGTGGTCCTTTAATCGATGTTTCCGTGCTTGACTCTTCAGGTGCTCGATTCGGAGGCGAGGCAATATCCATCGCGTATATTTCTTGCGTTTTTTCAAAAAACAAGATCAGCTGACCCGCATACACAGATATCTTCATTTCTTCTATGAGTTGTTTACCCGTTAACTTTATTAATTGCAGCATTGAACTAACATCAAGGGCATCTTCATTTCGGTAAAAATCACTATTAATAAAAGCCTGAAGCTTCGGCAGCACAAGACCATCGATCAACTCCTTTTTCACCATGCCTTCACAATAAAGCATGGTGACACGCTGGGCTTGATCCCCTTGCATGACAGGGTATGTTTTCAAAATAACATCGTCCGAAAGAGCAAACCATTCACGGAAATCTTGCTCATTCATTTAGGCATCCTGCTCCTTTCGCCGAATAGGCAGCATCGCAATTACAAGTAAAAACAACAGCAGAACTAGGCCGACTACAAACATTAACGTATAGTAATATTTCTGCAGCCAAACCACCATTTGGTTATCCGATATGGGATACATCGAGATGGCAAATAAGCCTAGACTTATTCCAATCAGAATGTAGGTTCTAGTTGATTTTCTCTGAATCTTCATCATATCCAAACTAATAAACATCAATATCGAGGTACGCATGCAGGAACCTGAAATCCATTGAAAAATAGATAAGAAATCTAGATGAGAAATATATTTCCCAAGGGACACCATCCGCCATTGTTCAAAGGCTGGGTACCTTATGTCCGCTGCCTCAAAGGGACCGAATATGGCGATCGCTCCTGTTAATGGACCGATCGTAAGCCCTATTACACACGTAGTCAGTATCAATAATCCTCGTAATCGGATACGCGTTCGGACATGATGCTGCATGATAAGAATACTTAGTATTTCAAAAGAAGCGCTGCAAGTTAATAGCATAGACTGGAGTGTCGGACCATATCCGTGTGTGAAAAGCGGTGTTAGCAGCGTGTAATCCTTGAATTGAAAATTCGCACCCATCACAAAGTAACCAAGAACAACAACAGCTGGTAAAAGGAGGCCTGATGCAATCGCAATCGCTTTAATACCTTCTTTTGCTGCGAAAAAGCAAAATAGAATAAACATAAACGAAATTATAATAAGGGGGGTTCTGGGCAAGTAGGTGACGTGTGTCCACATGGTGACATCTTTTATCGTGACTAGGGCATGCGTAAAACAGATCAAAGTAATGAACGTTTGAATGAGATACGCCCCCCATTTCCCCAACCTCATTCTGATCCATGCTATCAAGTCACCTTGTTTGGTTTTTTTTACCAAGAAGTGGATCAAGAAAGCCCAGACAAGCATAGGTACAATGGCCAATGAGGCTCCTAACCAGGAATCTCGTTTCCCATAGTGCAGTAGAACAGGGATGAGCAGAACATGATTCGTTATCGCAATGGAAATGATCACGATCCCATATAATTGAATGGTAGTAATCTGTTTATTTACAGGCATAAGGTTCTCCCACTTTGATATGAGATGGACATACAATAACGGCTATCGTTAAGTTCTCCCGCTTCTGGAAAATTATGCGCAAAGACGCAATAAAGCCGCCTTCCAAGGGCCGGAAGGCGGCTTATGCGGTCAATTAAATTAATAGAATGTTGCCAATATAATAACCAACAAAATATACAATACCAGTACAACTGCTGTGCTGGAGTGTCCAACGTTTGACATGGTTAGTTCCCCCTTCCGCCTGCTATACCTGATCTGAGTTGCTCCATACATTCTATGTTAGGCAGGGCGGATGGGTATGGACGGATGTCTATAAATCGGGAAGAAAAGGGGTTAATTCACCTAGATAACAGACATCCAAGTAGTGAAGTGCCCGGGTGCAAGCCGTGTAAAACAGCTTGCGTTCCTTCGCCTCCGCGTAGACAGCTGCCCCGGCGTCGTAGAGAATAACCGCGTCGAACTCAAGCCCTTTGGCGAGGTACGCCGGCAGGATCATCACGCCTGCTTCGTAGTGCAGCGTGTCTTTGCTAATCCGCGCGAGCTCCGGCAGCAGCGGCTTCAAGCGCCCGTGCGCAGACTCCGTCTCGCGCTCGGTCTTGCAAATGATCGCGACGGAGCTTGCGCCGCCGTCGCGTCTCAGTGCCGCCGCCTCTGCGACGAGGCGGATCAGCTCTTGCTCGCTTGCTGCGCGCAGCAAGCGCGGCTCTTCGCCGCTGCGGCTGAACGGTTCCACCGGTTCGCCGCCCGGTAAGACCTGACACGCGAAATCAGTGATTTCGCGTGTTGAGCGGTAACTCTTGACGAGACGGATCGTCTTCGTCTCGTCTTCCCCCATCAGCTCGCTAATCGAGCTGTATGCCTGCTCTTGCTGCGTGGAGTCTGAACCCCCGCCAGCACTGACAAGCTCGCTCACAGTCGCATTCGCGTGCGTGAAGATCCCTTGATTCCAATCACCCAGCAGTGTAAAGCGGGCGCGTGGGAACATCTTTTTCAAATAAGCATAGTGAAACGGTGAATAGTCCTGTGCTTCATCGACGAGGCAGTAGCGGATCGTGCCCACGCGCAGCTGCCCCTCCACTAGTCCTTTGAGATACACGAGCGGGGTCGCATCCTCGTAGCGCAAGTGACCTTGCGTGAGCGCCTCCACCGTGAAATCACTGATCGTTGCCCATGCTTCAGGCAAGGGTTGACCAGCAAGTCTCACTAGTTCTTGTTGAAGGCTCGGATCCGTAAACAAGGCTTTGTACATGCCGAGCACGTCGACATAGGTTAATTTCTGTGCTTTTTCGCGGAGCGGCGTGATCGCTTTGTGCGCTTTGACTCTGCTCATTTTCTTCATTTCGGGCTCAGAGCCCATGTATTTCGGCTCACGCACAAGCTTGCGATAAAATCGCTTCTGCACATCCGCTTGAAACACGTCTAGCTTCGTAAGTATCCATTCTGACAGCTGTTCCATGCGCTCACCGATAGCGAGAATCGAAGGCTTACCGTAGAAGCGTTCGCTCAGCTCATCAGCGGTGATCAGCACTTTCTTACCCACAGCCAAGTCAACGAATCGGATCCCGCCCTCTTTCAATTTATCCCCATAGGCTTCAATCACACTTAGGAAAGCCTCGGAGGTCTTGTAGGTAATGCTCTGTAACCGTGCAGTGTACAAAGGATCCTGTTCGGTGCCTGTCAAAATAAATTCAAGCTGATCATACGGATCCTCTAGCTTCAGTCCGGTATCTGTTAATTTATGTGTTAAATAATCTTGGAAGGTCGTTTGCTGCATGGTCGCTTCTCCCAGCTCTGGCAGGACGCGAGAAACATAATCGCTGAACAGTGAATTCGGCGAAAAGAGGATCATATTATCGGCACTAAGTGTCGTCCGGTACTTATAAAGCAGATACGCGATGCGCTGCAGCGCAACGGACGTTTTGCCGCTGCCCGCCGCACCTTGGACGACGAGCACCTTGTGATGATCATCGCGGATGATCTGATTCTGCTCACGCTGAATCGTCGTCACGATGGAGCTCATCTTCTCATCCGCGCTGCGGCTGAGCATCTTCTGCAGCATCTCATCACCGATCGAGATGCCGGTATCGAACACATCCTGCAGCTCGCCAGCCTTGATGATGTATTGGCGCTTGAGCCATAGCTCGCCGCTAACGTCCATCTCTGGCGTGCGGTAGGTCGCCGGGCCCGGCGGATAGTCATAAAACAAGCTGGCGATCGGCGCCCGCCAGTCATAGATAAGAATCTCATCGGTCTTACTATCAATGAATGAAGTTAAACCGATATAGATTTTCTCCCGCTCCTGCTCGCCCTTCTCCTGAAAATCAATTCGGCTGAAATAGGGCGCATCGACGACACGCTCCAGTTTACGAAGTGCATCCTGTGCTAGTCGGTAGCTGCGCTCCTGCCCCTGCAGCACATGCTCCTGCTGAGCCATACTCGCAGCCGTTTCAATCAAATCATCGTCATTGTCTGCATTGACGGAAATATCGTCCCAGAAGCTACGGCCAATAGCCGTCGCTTCTGATCTGCGGTCATCTACCGTTTGGCGCAGCTCTATAATCCGTCGCTGAATATTAGATCGCACCACAGAGACGCGCTGCGCTTCCTTCTCTCGTTCTTCATTCCCTATCGCCATGGTTTCAGTCCACTCCCAAGTGATTTCTTTCTTTTAAAGATACACGTTCTGAATGACTTCTTCAAATTCCGGTTCTTCCATATGTACATCATCCATATCGCCCCAACTGCTCACAATCCGCAGGACGTCCATCGCCTTCAGTTCTTGTCGGTTGCAAGCGATCGTCAGCCTGTTCGATTCTTGTGCGATCACACGAAACGGCAGCTCCCAGTTATCCGGCACTTGAATCTCCCCCCGATAAGTCACCTTCATCATCGTCGGACAGTTATTTCTAGCATGGGTAAGCGTATACGATAAGGTAATAATCTTGGAGCAAATTAGCTTGTTTGTGGTGGTTGGCGGAAGATAGTGATAGCGATTACTGTTGGTGGAGTGGCAGAATGTTGAGGTGAGCATGTTTAAAACAAATTAATGTTTAACTGTAAAAACTCCAGCTATTTCAGCCAGTTTTCTCACTTTCGATAGACTAACTGGATTTCCTACAGCTAATTTGGCTAGATTTCGCTGAAATGGCTGATATCAAGAATATTAACTGTACGTTTTCCATCTATTTTGTTATTTCTGGTCTTTTCCGCAAAAATAGATGGAGGTTTTCCAGTTAGTGCTTCGCGCGCACCAAGTCAGGCGGGGGTAAATCAAATGTTGGGTTGGGGTTGGCCTAAACACCAAAAACCGCCCCCCAATAACATCGAGAGACGGCCCATTATCCAATTTGTACTACTGCGCACTTGCCGGCTTTGCCTCCTGGCTGCCTTGAGCTTCAGACTGAGGAGCAGCGCCAGGGACACCAAACTCAGCATTGTAGCTCGTTTGCGTACCTTTGGTCAAATAATCATGATCCACATAAGCGGCCAGGTACTGTTTACCGAACATCAAGTCATACTGTACGTTCCGATAGTCGGCGATGAGCGGTGCCGCGGATTCCGGCGCTGTTGCATGCAACTGCCCATCTTGATCGACAATCAAATTGCTAAGAAGTCCTGGCACTTGTTTTGCCAACTCGGCATTCAAAGCAAAATTCGCTGGCTTTTCCATATGAAGCATATCAAGAACGTGAGCCCCTAAGAAAGAATCACTCAGTAGCGGAATGTCTTGCTTCGGGATATCGAAGTTGGACCATGTCACTAGTGGGATGCTGTGCATCTTTTTGATTTCATCCAACGACCATTTGTTAGCATCACTTGTTGAGATAAAGCCTGCTTCTTTATACACCTGATAATCCATGCCAAGCATCGGCAAATGGTCACCATAGAAAACGATCATCGTCGGTTCATCCGAATCCTTGAAATGATCAATCATCATTTGCAAGCTTTGATCCGCGTCATGCGCACCTTGCGTATACGTTTCTAGAATGCTTTTGGCTTGCGCAGAAAGATTACCTGTGGCTTTGAACTGATTTTCCCCATAACGCGGATCATCATACGGGCCATGATTCTGCATCGTAACGGTATAGATAAACATCGGATTTTCTGTTTTATCTACTTCAGTAATCACGTTTCTGGCGACCTCGGCATCGGAGATAAAGTAACCCTTCGTTTCCGGATTGTCGAAGTGCTCACTACTCTTAAAGGATTCAAAACCAAGTTGCTTATAGACGTTATTCCGATCCCAGAACCAGCCTTCATAAGAGTGAATCCCCATGCTCTTGTACCCTTTATCCGCAAAATAACTAGCCAAACTTGGAACTGGCTTCGAAATATACTGTTGATACGGGATGGATCCACCAGGTAAGAAGCTCATGGAGTTCCCCGTCAATACTTCAAATTCCACGTTGCTCGTACCGCCGCCATACTGTGGAGAAAGCAAATATCCGGAACTTGACTCCTTCTGCAAACGGTGGATGGTCGGAAGCGGATCTTCGCTGAACGTTACATTCTCTAGTAGGGTAGGATCCCAGAATGCTTCGCTCATTACGAAAATGACATTCGGCTGTTTCCCGTCAGCAAGGGTAGCTTTCGCTTTACGGACGCCTGAATCCTGCTGCACAGCAGTCGCTTGAATATTGGCGGTAGCCGCAGCCTTTTGAATATTGGCCGCTGCAGCAGCCATTGCTTGCTCACTGTATGTTTCAGGCTTTTGAACGATCGAGTTTTTCACATTCAGTGTGAATGCTAGTGTAAGACCATTGTTGGCATAGTTTTGCTGTTGATCCCACACAATTTCACTAACACCTGCGTTGTCTAAAATTTTGCCAGCTAATGGTGTTTTGATCCCAAATGCATACAAGGCATAGAGCGAAAAAAGCCCTAAACCGATTCGAGCGATAACAGGTAGTGTAACACGCGGGATCACCCATCTAAGTGCAAGGACGATGAGAATCACAGCCGCTATAGCGCATATTCGAATTAATGCGGCTTTTCCGGTAACTAATGAAGCAATATCCATACTCTCTTTGTTCAGCAATATATCCCAAGGGAAGAACGGCTCCCCGATCATTTTCACTTTCATATACGAGATAATTGCCATCAGACCGAGTATTAAGGTCGTGATTGATCCAGAGATTGCCAAGGAACCTACGAGGGCGTAAACGAAGGACAACAGACAGAAGGTTAACCCTACATTTAACATAAATAATGGTTGATTAGCTGTAATCCACTGCATGGTTTCAGCTAGATTTCCACGTTCAAGAAATTCCATACCTACCACAGACAGAATCGGTAAACCGATCATAAATAAAACTAGTGAAATCGATGCTCCCAGACGGCTTGAGCTCTTTTTACTCGAAAGACGCTTCCGGGGCTTCAAATTCAAGTGCATCTTACATCACTCTCCTCATGCCCCTAATTGTAAATGTCAATTGTGAAGGAATTATGTAGCTAACCTTAATATAACCTTAACAATTCCAGTATCTGTAAATTACTTTAACCCAGCTAACCAAGCTGCGAGTGCTTTCAATTCTTCTTCCTTCATCGTGACCTGAAACGGCGGCATCCCGCCCCCACCCTTTTGTATCCGCTTTACGATTTCAGCTTCGGTGAGGCGTTCTCCCACTTTTTGAATATTGGGACCTTGTCCACCTTGTAATTGATTACCATGACAGGAGATACAGTAATTTTGATATAACTTTGGAACGTCTACCTTTGCAGAAACACTCGCACTCGGTGTCGCCGATGGTTTATCTCCACAAGCAGTTAAGCTAAATGCTGCGACCAGCAAGAAGCCGCCAACTAGACCTATTCTCATTTTCATGTGCGCAAACTCCTTCAATCTCATTTCTCTCATCATACCAGAGCGTAGATTGGAAAAGAAAGAAGAGCCGCGTGCACCATCACATGAACAACCTCGATTTTCCTACCGATCAAGGCTTCTCATATCATTATTATGGTCAAATTCGCGGCTTTTAATATGAATTTATTTGATATTTTTACGCCAGCTTAAGACGAATCACATTCCAAGAAGCCTTACCAAGAACAGCCTCAATGTGTCCATTTGAAGAAATCGTGGCATTCCCTGCGGAATGTGGTTTCACACGATCTTGCGCGTCCAAGGTATTCGAAGCCTTGAGGTCCTCATGCTCCAATACGATATGCTCCTTGATTTGGAAGCCGCCGAAGCTGCGAAGATCCATCTCTAAAGGTAGTGCTTCCGACAAATGACGATTCACTGCGAATATAGTCAACTCCGATGCTTCCTCGTTATGCACAGCAACAGCCTCCAGATAAGGTACGTCCGTGTAGTCCTTCGTGTCATACTTCGGTGACTTAATGAGCGGTACGAGAACTGTTCCACGACCGTACACACTTGCATGCAAATAAGGATAATAAATCGTTTGCTTCCACGCGGCGCCGCCACTCGCGGTCATAATAGGCGCAATCACATTAACCAGTTGGGCTAAGCAGGCCATTTTGACACGATCCGCACGTTTCAGCATGGAAATTAGCATACAGCCTACAAGAAGCGCATCTTCATGGTTATAGATGTCCTCCAACTGCGGAGGTGCAATGGACCATGGCTCGATCTTACGGTCGGCATCATGCGAGTGATACCATACATTCCATTCATCGAAGGAAAGATTGATCTTCTTCTTGCCGCGCTTTTTCGCCTGAACGTAGTCAGCTGTAGCAATCACGGTATGAATGAAGCGGTCCATGCCTAGGGATTGCGCAAGGAAATTCGCTGAATCTTGATCACGATTGCCATAGTACTGATGCAGCGAAATATAATCAACATGATCATAGGTATGCTCAAGAACCGTTGCTTCCCAATCAGGGAAGGTAGGCATAACTAAGCTAGAACTGCCGCAAGCGACCAGCTCGATTGAGGGATCGACCCACTTCATCACTTTCGCTGTTTCACAGGCGATACGGCCATATTCAACCGCCGTCTTGCTTCCGGTTTGCCACGGGCCATCCATTTCGTTGCCTAAGCACCACGTTTTGATGTTATGCGGTGTGCGGTAGCCATGGGAAATTCGCAAATCACTCCAATAGGTGCCGCCAGTGATGTTAGCGTATTCCATAATGTCCCTCGCCTCATCAGGACCACGAGTTCCTAGATTCACAGCCATCATGGCATCCGTGTTCGCTTTGCGGCACCAGTCCATAAATTCATTAAGGCCGATCAAATTCGGCTCAATCGTGCGCCAAGCAAGATCAAGACGTCTTTTGCGCTGATCCACAGGTCCGATGCCATCCTCCCAATTGTAACCGGATACAAAGTTCCCGCCGGGATAACGAACAATCGGCACATGCAGGCTTTTAACTAACTCCAGCACATCTCCCCGAAACCCCTGTTCATCTGCTTGCGGATGTCCGGGCTCATAAATCCCGCCATACACCGCACGGCCCAAATGCTCAATAAAGGAACCATACAACCGTGGATCAACTTCTCCTACTTTGAAATCCTTGTCAATAATCATGCTTGCTTTCATAGACATTTTGCTCACCTCATCGTATAATTAATATAAATGCAAATCAGTTAATACAAACGTTATGTATAGCTCATATTAAACAATAAAAAAGGATGAAGATCAATACCTTTCACCCGTTTTTGTTGCATTCATATTTATGTTAATCAGAGGATACGAAAGAAGGCGTAGATGGGATGATTCAAACGACAACAGACCGCAAATGGCTGCCTTTGTATGAAGCATTGGCTAGCGATGTGCGGCTGCATATTTTGGAATTATTGACTGAAGAAGAGATGAACGTGAAGGAATTGGCGCAGCGTCTTTCCCTCAGTAGTGCAATCGTGACGATGCATGTCAAAAAGCTAGAAAATGGCGGCCTCATTCATACGAAGCTCGTTCGTAAGCAAGGTGGTACGCACAAAATCTGTACATTAGCGCTATCGCGCATTGACATTCAACTTCCACAGACCACCGAACAGCAGCGATTATTCAATGAAGTATCTGTTCCTGTAGGTCACTATACTCGCTATGAGGTCTATCCAACTTGCGGTTTAGCTTCAGTTGACCGAGTGATTGGTCAGTTTGATGACCCACGATTTTTCTTCGAGCCCGAGCGTATGCATGCCAAAATTCTTTGGTTCGCCAAGGGCTTCGTTGAATATCGCGTTCCCAACTATATGCTGCCAGGTCAGACTTTGGAGGAAATTGAAATCTCGCTTGAAATCGGCTCGGAAGCACCAGGTATCGCAGCCAATTGGCCGTCCGATATTCACTTTTATGTCAATGATACACGGCTTGGCTATTGGACGAGCCCTGGCGATTCCGGAGCTGGCCGCGGCCTTCTTACGCCATCTTGGTGGTCGGACTATACGAACCAATATGGTTGGTTGAAGGTACTTCGCATCACCGAAGCGGGAACATTTATCGATGGACAACTGCTTTCCACCGTTACCATTCAAGACCTTCCTATCTCACGAAACGAGTGGACCTTACGATTAGAAGTACCCGAGCATGCCGAGCATGTCGGTGGGTTGACGCTGTATGGGGAAGGCTTCGGCAACTATAATCAGGATATTCGGTTTCGTACTTACCGAAGGTAGGAGATAGATGCTTGTAATGCCTAATTCCATTGAATTGCAATGGAATTAGCTAGTATCCAAGGTTACTGCGTAGTATAATAAGGGTATTATATAAGTATAATACTGCTACGAATGAGGTGTGATTATGTATATAAAACCATCAGCAGCAATAAGAAAAAACTATAATCAAATTTCTGAAATGTGTAAAGAAACTGGGGAACCTGTCTATCTTACTAAAAATGGTGAAGGCGATTTGGTCGTCATGGATATTGTCGCATTTGCCAGACGTGAAAGCATGCTAAGACTGCGGGAAAATTTGGTAGCTGTGGAAGAGGACCGAATTGCCGGGAAGCGAGGCGCTTCCATTGATGATGTGGCCTCACTTATGCAAATAGCTGTTAAAGAGGTATTAGATGGCAAACGCAGATAACCAATACTCGGTCATCATTTCCGATAGGGCAAGTGAAATGCTGGTTTCACATGCCCGATTTTTAGCAAATGTAAGTGCACCAGCCGCACAAAATTTAATTAATGATTTTATAATTTCGGCAAAATCATTGGAAAGCTTTCCAGAAAGAAATCCATGGTTAACTGATAGTTATGTTCCCATTAATAAATATCGAAAATTGGTATTGTGCAAGCGATACCTCTTGATCTACCAAATTAAGCAAACAACGGTCTTCGTTGATTTTGTACTAGATTGCCGACAAGATTATGGATGGCTTGTGTAGCCTACTTTTGGAGTCGGCCCTACTACTTCAATACCTTTCGTCCGTCCTTCTGCCAAACGCAAATACTTCTTTCTCCGCCAGCGGATAGCCACCAGAATACCACGAAGATACTCGTCGCACATCATCGCTATGTAAATGCCCGCTAACCCTAAACCGTAATGCAAACCCAACACATAAGAAAGACCCGCAGCAACACCCCACATCGAGAACAGCGAAATCACCATATTGAAACGAGTATCACCAATCGCATTAAGTGCATTACCAAAGCCCATATTGATCATTCGGCCTGGCTGCAGTATCGCTGTTAGCACTAAACAAGAAAGGGCCAGCTCAATAATCGCTTTGTCTGAACTGAAGAAGCCTAAGAAGCTTTTTCCGATGATCAAAAGAAGAATGCTGTTGCATCCAACTAAGCCCAGCCCAATCCACGTACCGCGGTAACCTGCTTTGTACGCCGCCTGCGTTTGCCCAGAACCGAATAGATGCGCAATCTGGATTTGTGCGGATAAAGCAATCGAATAACCTAACATGAAACAGATGGATTCAAGTGTATTCATATACGTTCTAGCTGCCAATGCTGCAGCACCCATCGTTGCCAAAAAGCTATAAATCGCGAGCTGCGACAACACCCAAGACGACATATTGACGCCGAGCGGCCAGCCAATTCGGATAATTTCACTAAATAGTTTTCGGTTAAAAACGCCCAGATCACGCCATCTAATCCTTCGCTCAAAGATCGAAACAAACATATAGAGAAGCAAACAAGTCGCAACTAATCGGCTCAGTAAGGTTGAAATCGCAACCCCGGTTAAGCCTAGCTGCGGAAATCCGAAAGCACCATTGATCCAAGCGTAATTCAATACGACATGGATCACATTCATCCCGATCGCGATAATCATCGGTCCCTTCGTGTTTCCTGTATTTCGAATCGCTGTGCTGAGTGTAGCTGTTAAGGCCGTCAACACCATGCCACTGCCGACAATTGAAATGTACGTATGTGCCATTGGGATTAACCGCTCTTCTAATTGAAACAGCCTCGCAAGTGGAACTGCCTCTACGTACAGGATCACACTGAGAATTGCACCAATGAGTCCGCTTATCGTAACAGCCATAATCCCGACTGTTCGTGCAGATTCCTGCTGATTGGCCCCGATTTTCTGTGCAATGAGAATACCTGCACCGCTGGCCACGGTCATGAATAAAATCATAACCGCTTGAAAGATCTGGTTCGCCAAGCCAACTACCGCAACAGCATCGTCTGAAACGCGGCTAACCATAAGTGTATCAACAGCTCCCAAAAGCAGTTGCAGCAGTAATTCTACAAATATAGGCCATGCTAAAAACCATAACGAATATTTATTTCTCTCAGCCTTCATGTACACGCCACCATCCAGTGTGATTCTCTATTTATTATGAAAATGAAACTTAGTAGTCAGTTCAAATTATAGCTGTTATAGTTGATTTCATGTATCAACATCGCAACTGAAACTTATACAATTCCAACTTTCATTCTGGATTAAGCAGGTGGCTTTCATGGCATTTCTAGAGATCACGATCCCTCCCCTGCCCCACTATATCACGAGTGGATTGAACGCCATTCCAAAGGGAGGACAGCACCCTAGTCGCAGCAACATCCAAGTCTTTGATCTTCTTATCACCATTTCCGGCTGCTTCTACATCGGTGAGGAGGATGCCAGATTCGAGGTTGGCGCAGGACAAGCCGTCATCTTGCGGCCTGACCGTTATCACTTCGCGACACAGGTATGCTCCGAGATAACTCACACCTATTGGCTGCATTTTCATGTAGGCGGTGCATGGGAGTTGATTAATCCTGCTGTCGTTACCCCTGTCTCCTTAGAGGATCCTGCTCCAGAGGAAGCCGTGGTAGAAGCTTTCGCCGTGGAACCCTTCACGATGCGTATTCCACAATTTACGACGCTGCAGTACCCTGAGAAAATGTACGAGATCTTCGATCAGCTTTTGCAGCTGCAGCCTCGTGCGCATGTGGGCAATGTTCGTTTTGCTCAGCAGCAGCTATTCCAAGAAATCCTGCATCAGCTTGCCGCGTCTGGTGAGACAGATCATGCCTCCGCCTCCAGAGCTTGCGCTGAGAAAGCGGCCTCGTACTTACGGCAGCACTTTCGCGAATCCGTGTCTGCTAAACAACTCGGCGATGAGCTCAATTTCCATCCTGTCTATATCGCTCGCTGTATGCAAAAAGAATACGGCTGCTCACCCGTAACTTATCTCCTGAAAGTAAGAGTGGCACAGGCCAAGCTCTTACTCTTGCAAACGGAGCGGCCCATTGCACACATTGCTCAGGAGGTTGGCTTTGAGCAGGCTGCTTATTTCGCAGCTAGCTTTACCAAGCTGGAAGGAATGTCGCCTCGCAGCTATCGGCAGCAGTTTTCACAAAGGACCTAGATGCTTTGGGATCGATCCATTTATGCTATACTGAGAAAAAAAGGATAAGGAGTCCTCATCATGGCAACCCCCTTACATTGGAAAAAGTCATTATGGATACTCTGGGGCGCGAACTTCTCCATAACGTGTGGCATGAATTTGGTTCTACCGTTCTTACCTCTCTATATCGGGGAATTAGGGGTTCATGATCTAGATGATATTGTCCGTTGGACAGGCTGGATCGTGGCTGCCCAATTCATCACTTCCTTTTTGACCCAGCCGCTATGGGGAGCCATTGCCGATCGACGTGGGCGCAAAATCATGCTGCTTCGCGCCGGATTTGGTATGGCCATCGTAACAGCACTCATGGGCATCGTCACATCACCCTGGCAGCTATTATCGCTGAGGTTGCTGAACGGATTCTTCTCCGGCTTCATCTCGATGGCGGTTTCGTTGCAAGCCTCTCTGACACCGCGAGAGCATTCCGGGAAGTCGCTAGGCACGCTGCAAACTGGCGCTATTGCAGGCACACTCATCGGCCCCTTAATTGGCGGTGTGCTGGCAAGCTTTCTCGGGTACCACCATGTGTTCTTCTTCACAGGCGGACTCATGCTATGCGCCAGTATTATCGTGATGGTGTTCATCAAGGAGGAACGGAAGCCCGCTTCTGACAAAAAAGTTAAACAGAAGACACAGTGGCGTTTGTTTCGCCCCTTATTGCCTGTGTTCGCCGCATCCCTGATCACACAGATCGGAATGATGAGCATCGAACCGATCGTAACGGTGTATGCCAAGACCTTATACACAGGGGCGCACTTGGCTTTTTTTGCCGGACTGATCGTCGCAATTACCGGTATCGCCAATTTATTCGGAGCTCCTACATTGGGAAGGCTAGGTGACCGAATCGGTCAACGCATGACGCTGGTCATTGCCCTCGTTATGGCGGCAGTCGCTTTTATCCCGCAGGCTTTTGCCACGAATATCACTATGTTGTTGGTCGGTAGATTCCTGCTCGGGCTGTTCATCGGTGGCATGATTCCTTCGTTGAACGCACTGGTCATGAAACTTGCAGCCCCAGAGATTCAAGGCACCGCTTATGGATTCAATACGTCCTCACTATTCCTTGGCAATCTAATCGGCCCCCTGCTCGGCAGTCATTTGGCAGCTGCGTACGGCTTCACTTCCGTGTTCTATGTCACGATGAGTATTTTGCTAATCTGCGCGGTGTTCGTGTATGCGAATCGCAGCTTGGATGCAACCATACGGCCCAAAGGGGCGTAGAGAAATAAAGGCATTTGTTCATCTAAAAATAAGTAAAATGGAGGATTACGATGAAACACGAAATTTTATATAAAGGCGCATTTCCTATGCTGCGCGTGCAGCTTGAAGCTGGTGAGAACATTAAAGCAGAAGCCGGCGCGATGGTCTCTATGTCCCCGAATATCGAACTCAAAGGAACCGTAGATGGCGGGATCATGAGGGGACTCGGCCGCATGCTCAGCGGAGAGAAGTTCTTCTTCCAAGAATTGACCCCCAATCGTGGATCAGGTGAGGTTCTGCTCGCCCCTGCTGTGATCGGCGACATTGAGGCTGTCGAGCTAGATGGCTCATACAAGCTTTATGTGCAGAAGGACGGCTTCCTTGCCGGCACCTCCGGTATCCAGGTGAACACGAAAATGCAGAATCTGATGAGCGGCTTCATGTCGGGCGAAGGCTTCTTCATCGTAGAGATCAGCGGTAGAGGCACTGTGTTCCTTTCCTCTTACGGGGCGATTCATGCGGTTAACTTAAAACCCGGCGAGGAAGTGCTCATCGATAACGGACACCTTGTCGCTTGGCCGGATTATACGCAGTATACGATTGAAAAAGCCGCAAAAGGCTGGATTTCCAGCCTTACCAGTGGCGAAGGCGTGGTCTGCCGCTTCCGCGGCGAAGGCGTCGTGCTCATTCAAACGCGGAATCCGAAGAGCTTCGGCGGTTGGATTAAGCAGCTACTGCCGGGCAGATAGGCAGCCGGAGATAAATAGAACGTAAAGGAGCTAAGCGTATTTGCGCTTAGCTCCTTTACGTTTTTGCGGGTACCTTGAGTTATTGTCCATTGTAGCTTCAGGCGGGAGCGAAAAACAACGTTACTGTGCCGAAACCGGCTACTTTCGATGCCTCCCCCTGCTGTAACGGTGAAAAACAACGTTACTGTGCCGAAACCGGCTACTTTCGATGTCTCTCCCCGCTGTAACGGTGAAAAACAACGTTACTGTGCCGAAACCGCCCACTTTCGATGCCTCTCCCTGCTGTAACGGTGAAAAACAACGTTACAGTGCCGAAACTGGCGCATTCGCGAGAAATCGTTCCTTAATTCCCCGTATCTCCTCTGAAATTAACGGGAGAAATTCCAGTTATCTCGCGAGCGGCACCAATCATCTGGTCGTATCTATCCATTTTACCTTCTAGTCGCTCAAGGACTTTCTGCATATCTGCCATTCTGGTTAGGAGTTCTGTATGCTGCTCGACTAGGATCTCTTTCCTAGTCTCCAATGTTTCATCACCTTGTTGAAACAGTCGCACATAATCAATCAAAGTTTCAACTGGAAGGCCTACGCCTCGCATACATTTGATAAATTCAACCCACCTGCAGTCTTCTTCCGTATAGTCCCTAATTCCGCTATTTTTGCGGTTCACCCTTGGAATAAGTCCGACTCGTTCATAATAACGCAGTGTGTCCTGTGATAACTCGAATTTCTCACTTACTTCTGCGATCAACATTTAGACTGCACCAACAACCTGATGAGGCACATACTGTTCTTCCAACGACATAATCTCTTCAGGTGTTAACGTAAGCGATAGAGAATCTACCGCATCATCCAGTTGAGAAATTTTCGTAACACCAATAATTGGCGCTGTTACAGGTTCTTTCTGCAACAACCAGGCAAGGGCAACTTGCGCGCGAGGAACGCCGCGTTTCTCTGCTATTACCGCAAGGCGATCTACAATTAATCGATCCATATCGGCAAATGCGTCATATTTCATTCGCTGAGCTTGGTCCGTTTCGGACCGATGTGTGGTTTCCGACCAATCACGCGTTAATCTTCCGGAGGCCAGCGGACTGTAAGGGATTACGCCGATTTTTTGATCCTTGCAAAGCGGCATCATCTCCCTTTCCTCTTCACGATAAATGAGGTTTAAGTGATTCTGCATCGACACAAATCGTGACCAGCCATTTTTCTCAGATACATGCAGGGCTTTTAGGAACTGCCAGGCGTACATCGCAGAAGCACCAATGTATCTTGCCTTCCCCGCTTTGACTACATCATGCAGAGCTTCCATCGTTTCTTCGATCGGCGTATGATAATCCCAGCGATGGATTTGATACAAATCAACATAATCGGTTCCTAATCGCTTAAGGCTCTTATCGATTTCACTCAGAATGGCCTTGCGGGAAAGTCCAGCCCCATTTGGACCTTGATGCATACGGAAATGAACTTTTGTCGCGAGGACAACTTCATCACGATTCGCATAATCCTTCAGCGCTCGTCCAACAATCTCCTCACTTGTTCCATCTGAATAAATATTCGCTGTATCAAAGAAATTGATTCCAAGCTCGAGTGCTCTTTTAATAATAGGACGACTGTTCTCTTCATTCAGCACCCAAGGATGCGTCCACCGTTCTGCGACTCCAAAGCTCATGCAACCAAGACTTATCCGCGATACGTCCAAACCTGTATTTCCAAGTTTCACATAATCCATCTGATGATTCCTCGCTTTCCAATAGCTCATAATTCTCACATATATAGTTTACTCTCTGGAGTTAACTCCAAGTCAAGTTACAGTTCCTCCCCTCATGATAATTCAGAAGACGGATATCCTCCCGCTTATTCAAATTGACACCAATTAGATAAAGTGATATGGTCAAAGCAACAAGACGTTCCGCCTTTTTTTGCGGAATGTCTTGTTGTACTTTTATGGATATTGCACATCAAATATATTTACTTTGCGAAAGGGTGAGGTCTTATGTGATTCTGCCTGCTGTACATGCTAGTCAATCGACAATTTTAGGGAGGAATTCTAAGTGATTCAGGTAAAAGAGTTTTTAGATACGGATGCGTCTTATGCGGAGACAAGGGCTAATCAGTTTTTAGCCGAATTGAAAGAGGAACAAATTGTTAATGTTTGCTATGGCTCCATCTTGAAGTCATCTGCAAGCGGGGTAGGTTTTCAACGTAGTGCAATCCTTGTAGTTTATAAATCGGGAGAAAGTACTCCCAAGTAAACGAGGTGTTCACACTAAAATGGAGACCTTCTTTAAACTGCTCTCAGTCATCTCTACCGTTCTTCTTGCTGTAATCCTATTTTATTTAATCTTTCAGAAGTATTGAAAAAAGTTATTGAGAAAAATAATTTCCCGGAGGTTTTGTATATGAGGCAATTAGATCGATATTGGAATCTAATTATGTGGGGAGGAATCTACGATGAACCGTAGTCATATGTCCAACCCTACCCGGAGTCGACTTGTTGATCAGCTTGTATTTCTTGACGAGCAAGTGACGACGTACCTTGACAGTTATCCTTCACAGCAGAAGATCCAAGTGAATAAGAGTATTAAACACTATGTAAAAATATTGGAGAAGTTACTTGAGCTTGATGATGTTAATCTTATAAAAACGTTGAGCAAAGTTACGGTAATAGGAAGTAACATTACGATTTGTTACGAAGAGGAAGGATCTAATGAATTATTTACGGTGGTCCTCCCAACAGAAATAGATCCTGATCAAAATAGGATATCGTTGTTTTCGCCAATTGGAAATCAATTGTTATCGAGATCAACAGGTGAAACCTTCATTCTTCAAACTCCGGAGGCAGAATATTCCGTTCGGATTGTAGGGACTGCACTTAGCTAAAAACTAGGACTTATGAGTAACGGTTATAATTGAGACTAAAAAGCACCCAAACGGGTGCTTTTTGCAATGTCTATTTGAGATTAATAAATGAGACACAAATCACGACTTTTTAATAAGAAGTTTTTGAATTCAACTATTCACCCAACTACTCATACAAGGGGTAACCATCGATTATGGTAATAAAAGATAACTACGGTGTTTACGGGTACCGCTTCCAAGAAAACCCCGTACTTCCGCTTTACCAGTTATTTGCCGTTGGATTTCAGGATATTCGGCAGCAAGAATATGATTGGGACGGCATGAAGCGAATTGACGGGCCCTTATATTTGTTCCAATATACAATTTCCGGACGCGGGAAGATCGAACTAGATGGCCAACATCATGATGTGCCAGAGGGAACTTCCTTTTTGGTCGAAATACCCGGCAGGCATCGCTACTACTTACCTGAAGACAGCACCCATTGGACGTTCTATTTCGCTTTATTTAGGCAAAGCCATCTGCAGCATCTGTGGAAGGAAATACTTCAGGAACTTGGACCGATGCCACAGTTCGCCCCCCGGAGCTTGGCCATTCGTCGGCTCGAGACCATCTACTCAGAAGCCCGAATTGGAGCAATAAAAGACGGATATTACGCATCCTCCCTTGTTTATAGCTTCATGATGGAGCTTATTCGAAGCAGCAGTGCGCTGCGCCAGGAGCGAAGTAATTGGCCAGAGATCGTACGACGGGCAGCTGATTATATTGAAATCAACTTCAGAATGCTGGAAGGACTCGACCAAATTGCGGAAGCAGCTGGCAGCTCAAAGTACCATCTGGCACGTACCTTTCATCAAGTAACTAGCTTCTCACCAATGGCCTATACCTCTAAACTCCGAATCGAACTTGCCGTGAAATTACTTCGGAACAGCGCATTAACAGTTGAAGAGATCGCTAGGGAGGTTGGCTACCAAAATGGCAGTTATTTTAGCAAAGTATTCCGCAATTGGACCGGCTACCCACCAAGCAGGTTTCGTGAAGGAAAGGAACTTCTTTCCATCGATGAGATCATGTTTGACTAGAGGCACACCGCAATATTTTACATACGACAGCAAAACATTACGCTAGCTTCCATACCAACTTCGTCTTATTATATGGCTATTACTTCAAATGAGAAGGGACGAGTTCATGTAATGACCAATCATCACCAATGGGCTGCCACGCCGCCGCTCGGCTGGAATAGCTGGGACTGTTATGGCGCAGCCGTCACGGAAGAAGAAGTACGTGGGAATGCACAATATATGGCTGAACATCTAAAAGCTTACGGCTGGGACTATATTGTCGTCGATATACAGTGGTACGAACCTGGTGCCATTTCTTCCGCTTACCGTCCTTATGTTCCGCTCGAGATGGATGCGTTTTCCCGCCTCCTACCAGCAGTGAACCGTTTTCCATCCGCTGCAGATGGACAAGGTTTCAAGCCATTGGCTGATTATGTTCACAGCCTGGGCTTGAAGTTCGGTATTCATATCATGAGAGGTATTCCACGTCAGGCGGTTCATGCTGATACACCCCTTTTGGGGACAAATGCAAGCGCACGGTCCATTGCAAAGACATGGAATGGCGCTATTTGCAAGTGGAATACGGATATGTATGGTGTCGATCCGGCAAGGGAAGGTGCGCAGGCCTATTATGATTCGTTATTCGAACTTTACGCTTCATGGGGCGTCGACTATATCAAAGTGGACGATATCGCAGCCTCTCTACTCTACGGGATTCAATTAGACGAGATTCAGATGATCCGGAAGGCTATTGATACGTGTGGCCGTCCGATGGTGCTGAGCCTTTCTCCTGGTCCCGCTCCGCTTGAGTTCGCTGAGGAGCTAAAGACTCATGCCAACCTCTGGCGTATGACCGATGATTTCTGGGACATCTGGCGGCTACTATACGCTATGTTCGAACGCTGTGAGAAATGGGCGCCTCATGTTGGCGCAGGAAATTGGCCGGACTGCGATATGCTGCCACTCGGTCACATCGGCATACGTTCCGTTGACGGTGGGGCTAGCGACCGTTGGACGCGATTCACAAAGGACGAGCAGCAAACAATGATGACGCTTTGGGCAATCTTCCGCTCACCGCTGATGTTTGGCGGAGAACTAAGGGACAATGATGCGTGGACATTATCACTACTCACGAATGAAGAAGTGTTGGATGTTCTTCGTAACGGGCGAGATGCCCGTCAATTATATCGCGAGAATGAACGTGTTGTTTGGACTTCGAATGGCACTGGCGGTGTTCGGTATGTCGCTTTGTTCAATACGGGTGACGAAGTTCAGAGCGTTACAGTAACATCTTCCCAATTGGGCACTCCTACACTGGGAAGTGTGCGTGACCTATGGCAACGCAAGGAACTCGGTTCACCAGATGAGCTTTCTTTTACACTTGAGCCACATGCGTCTATGCTGTTGAAGCTTTCTCTTTAAAATGAAAAGCGTTTGGTCCAATCATGCTATCAAAATAAAACAAAAAGACAACCTAGGATCACGGGATCGCGGGTTGTCTTTTTCAATTTAATAAGCCGTGATTTTCGATCTTCACTTGAATATGGGGTTTGATATTTATTTTCGGATATTCTTGATTCCAATCTAGCTTCTCCCACTTCCGGTTATGCCGAGCTTTCATTTGAAGACCAATGCTAAGTCCATCGCAATTAGCTTGCTGCAACTGTCGGATTGTCTCTTCAGCACGGTCGTTCAGCAGTTTTTCCAGCTTCAGCGACATCGAATCGATCATAGGTTTATCTAGCGGTTCCCCTGAAGGATTATCCATTAACGTGCAATCTAAGGTGAGAAAGATATCGGCGGTAACTTTATTATCCGGGAAAGTCAATTCAACTTTATGGCGCGAGCGTTTAAACGACAGCGTCACGTAGGTATCGCGTGGTCCAATTGGCTCTGTAATCGAACCGTATGATTTCTTTGTCGCTAGCATGACGAAAGCTCTCGCATGAAGATCGTCGAGCTTACCCGTCATTTGCTTCTCATGAAATAACGCGACCCCATCGATTTTCACCCGCTCCTTACCAGTACGTAAGCTGATAAAGGGAAGTACATTATCAAAACCCGAAACCTTCATGATAGAGGAAATCAAAAAAGGGGATTCTTTCGGAATAAACCCTTCCTGCTCGCTGCTAACCAACAAATCATATAAATATTCGCTTATCATCGATCGGTCCTCAACATTAAGCTGAACAACATCATGAGCGGTGCCATCCGTTATTGCAATGAACACGCTGATCGGAAAATGCGCTTCGCGGTAAAAAAAGTCCAAAGCTTCATACAGGCTCTTTTCCGCAAACTTCTTGTTGATAAGAAGCACCCGAGTCTCGCGTAGGTCCATATGCTGGGAGACCATCTTTTGCAATTGTATGCTTGCTTCTTGGACAGAACGACCCTCGGCGCTGATCTTAGGCGTTATTACTTTTCCCTGTTGCTCGATGGATGTTTTGACCGTAGGGATGGACACTGTCAGCCTCACTTTATTCTCGTTCAACAAATCTACCCCTGCGGTATGGACCATTCGGATGTTTCGCAATTCTCGCTGATCCCAGCAGCCGGTCAGGAGTAGAAGGAAAGACAGCAACACAGTCATGTATCGTCGTTTCATGGCTTTGAATTTTTTCCTCCGTTTTTCTGGAAGACATTGACGAACCATAGTAAAAGTAGTGTACAGGTGACCAATCCAAATGAAACAGCAGAGGCCAATCGGTCAATCATCTTGTGGATCCGATCCAATTGGTCGGCACTTACTGCATACATACTAACCGCAAACAAGAGAATGGAGCAAATGATGGTAATCAGCAGTGGGGCATCTTGCTGTTGCTTGAACATCGCCGAAATGGATGAAACGAATAGCATCAAATACGAATAAAAAGAAGTAATGATGAACAAAATCCAGATCGAAATGATGATCAGATCGATCCGTTCGACAACATTAAACTCGATAGCTTTCATTTGGTACAGCAGCGGTTCCCGAATGATGGCGATCATGTCTTTCCCGAATAAAGCCGTGGAAGAGAAAACGCAGAAAGCATAGAACAATGTCGTTGTCCAATTTGCATACATCGTTATACGCAGTACTTTTCGCATATTCATATGGTCAACATACTGAGGCAGCAAAAGGAGAATCTCGACACCCATCAGCGCCCATTGCACGACTAGTGATCCATCAAGGATCGCTAGCGGTCCAGATTCAAACACAGGTAAAACATAATAGGGATTCCAGTCCTTTAACAAGTAAGCGGCAAATACGATGAAGAATATCATAAAAAAGGTCGCAAACGTAGCAAATCGTGCATATACCCTTATCGGTTGCCGAGTTAAATAGAAACAAATACTAATTAACGCAAGCAGTAGAAACCAATTCGGCGTTCGGGCATAAGCCCATAATTTCGTAGTATAAATCCAATTCATCAAAATCACATAGGCAATAAAGGCATAAAAGACAGCCATGATCGCAAGAATGAATCGCCCGCTAATGCCTCCCAGACGTCGGATCAACATTTGCATGACAGTCGACTTCGGTGATTGACACGCCAATTTCCATATCAAATAGGTAAAGAGGCTGTTTACCATTCCGCCTACTAAGCATGAGATCCAAGCATCCGACCCCGACTTGGCCGTAACGGCATGGGCGATGGAAATAATCGCAGAGCCGAACTGCGCCTGGATGACGATACAATATAGTTGAAAGGTCCCGATACGGTTCGTCTTCGTGATCATTTCGCTTTGCTCCTAATTGGCATGCAGTAAGGTACGCCGAATGGTTCCAGTGCGAAGAAGTGAATAAGGAGCGCCGCCGTGAGCAACATAATGCCATAAAAGCCTAGAACCCACGCACCAAAAACGAATAGTAATTGAACGATAAGTACGAATATTCGCATTTGATAGGTAGGAATCAGGAATGAACCGATGACAGATAGTGCAACAATAACGATGAAGACATTGGATACGAATCCTATCTTTACAAGTGATTCACTAATAATGATTCCACCTGTAACGCCTACCATCTGTGCGATTTGCGAGGGAAGACGAATGGTTGCTTCGGCAATAAGTTGAAAAATCACAATCATCAGGATTGCTTCGACGATTGGCGGATAAGGGACGTTCTCCAACGAGCTTTTGATACTGATGGCCATTTGTGAAGGCAGCAATTCATGATGGAAACTTACGATGGCAATATATAGACTGCATATATAGAGACTAAGAAACACGCCGATTGCTCTTAAGCTTTGAAGTACAAGGGCCACATTGCTGCCCAGCAATATCGAATCGATTGAACGCAAAAAGGTATAGAAGGATACCGGAACAATGAGACACGTCGAGCTTTGATCACACAAGATCGCGACACGTCCTTGCATAATCAGATTTGTTGTCATATCGACCCTCTCCGAACTGTACACCTGTGGAAAAATGGTGCTCTTCTCCTCCAGTTGTCGCTGCAGTCTGCCGGGATGTACCTCCATATTCGTCTTTAAAGCAGCAACACGTCGTATCGTCTCTTCAACGATCCCCTTTTCCGCAACCCCTTCTTCCCACAAGATGGCTACTTTATGGTTGGATTGTTTCCCGAGTAATATATAATGTACCTTTAATTGAGCCGACGAGGCTCGAATACGGATGAGATTCAGGTTCACATTCAAGTGCTCGACAAAACCAGCAC
This sequence comes from Paenibacillus plantarum, assembly GCF_013141695.1. Lineage (GTDB taxonomy): Bacteria > Bacillota > Bacilli > Paenibacillales > NBRC-103111 > Paenibacillus_E > Paenibacillus_E plantarum. The sequence goes on along the minus strand of NZ_WHNY01000060.1, from coordinate 221,986 downwards.
GTTCGCCGACAATGGAGCGTTCGTTCTCAGGCTCATGAATCGATCGAACATTGGACTGTTGAGCATCTAAAGCATACCACACCTCCTTGGCAGCCAGAACACACACTAAGGCCTTTCCACTCAGCAATGCTTTGACAACTTCGTCCGATCTGAGGCAAGTATTTATGTTCACTGCAGTCAGCAGTTCATTGAGTGGGAGCCCCCCATATTCGTGGGATTTCACACGAAACCATTGCTTAAACAAACTGATTTCGATTTTGGATGGATCGCACAATGTCTCTAGGTACATTAACATCGCTGGCTCGCCTTCCACGTCGAAATTCCTGACGATCAAATCCTCCGTTTGAAATAGTCGTGCTTTGATTTCCTCCAACATCGACTGCATGCTTCTCCCCTCCTTCTTAGGGGATTTTGCCCAATTATGATGTGAACTATGTAATTGTTGGAAGATGATCTTTAGCTACGTTGATCGTTAAGGATTTGCTTCCGCGGGAATTCTCGACCGCGAGCCGACTTTAGCGCCCTGAATGGGCGCTATTGCCTTGCTCCTGCGGGAATTCTCGACCCCGCGCAGACTTTAGCGCCCTATATGGGCGCTATTCCCTCGCTTCCGCGGGAATTCTCGACCGCGCATCGATTTAGCGCCCTATATGGGCACTATTCCCTTGCTTCCGCGGGAAGTCTCGACCCCGCGTCGACTTTAGCGCCCCAAATAGGCGCTATTTCCTCGCTCCTCTATCTACTCCCAGCCAGGCAACCCAATCCGTACACCCTTCGAGCAATTGAGTGTTTGTCCTATATCAAACTATGAAATAGAACATATATTATAGTATTGCAAAGGAGGTGCTAGTCATTGTCAGCTAATAATAATGCTAGTTTAGTAAGGATTCAGAGACAACTGATAGCTATTAACAATGCCGTACTCCACAATCGAAAGAAAATCATTGAATTTCAACAAACAACTAATAAGGAACTCTTATTACAGATCAGAAAACAACTGAGAGCAATCAACTTTAGAGTTCTCATTAATCAGCAAACGATTGGAACTAAGTTAGTTCTCTCACGCAAACAATACAATAAAGAAGTCTTGAAAAGAATTTTAAAACAACTTCAAACAATCAACCGAAATGTTCTTATTAATCAACGGATGATTGAACGTCTCTTAGCATGCAAAAAATACAGTGAAGAGATTAAAAAGAGTTTGAGAATAATCAATAAACAACTTAAAACAATCAGCAAGAACCTTCTTCTTAGTCAACGTATTGTTGATAATTTAATTCAGCCACCCATTGTCTCATGCCCGACGGGTCATATTTGTGTTCCTTTGCGTTTAATCGACGGTATAGGATTAGATTTAGATGTTGATCCCAATGAACCAAGTATTAAAATCACTGTGAGAGTGTTCGGTGCATCTGTTTTATCCGGAACGATAAGTTTGAGGAATCCAACATTCACCTTAGGCGGAGATTTTGGTATTGCCGTTTTAGAATTGTCTTTCAGAGGGGAATTTGGAGACATTGCTCATGGTCATTTTAGACTTATCTTAGGTGGTAGAGCGTGCATCGGGCCACCGGGATTGCGTAGCTGCACCGATTTCAACCAAATCATTTTTGACAAATAATTAATGAGAATCTCACGATTTGCCTATTATAAACTGAGAAGACTACCGATCACATCGGTAGTCTTCTTCTTCATACTTTATGAGTAACGGTTATAATCGAGACTAAAAAGCAGCCGAATGGGTGCTTTTATTAACGTCTATTTGAGATTTCCTTTTGTTATAAATGAGATAAAGTCAATAAAAATTGATTATAAGTGAGATGAACATAGATGCGTTGAGGTAGATTTTATTAGGTTTGCCACGAAACGTGATGAACACTAATATAAAGTCTGGTAACGCTAAAAATCTCTTCAAAAAGAAGGTTGAGAACCACCTAACTTCTACTCACCTTTAAATCACCACTCAGTAAAAACCTTTGTTGTACCTAATAATTTGGATAGGTCAACCATCTTTATATCCGTTATACTTTTATTCTGCTCTTTCTGACCTAGCATAATTATTTTGAAATCTTCCCCACGGACGAAGCTCTCTTAAAGATGCATCTTTTGGTTAGTCACCGATAATTGGATTTTTTACAAGATGGAACAACTTTTCATCTTGACAATTTTTATAATTGTAATTCATTTTTGAAATCATCTCCTCTTTTGTTATTACAATACACAAAAGAAGGAGAATAAACAGTATAAAAGGTGTCGAACAAGTCGTTAGCTTATTTCAATAACGAATCTATTAACCCGCACAAATCTAATTCCTATTTTTTAATACACTAAGAACATTACTAATCGGCTTCTTCGCATCTTCGACTAGGCAAAGCTTGCTTCACAACTAGTTGAGTATTACAGGAATTAGCACCTCTGCCTCTGGAAGAATCACAAGAACTCCCTCTTCCATGTAATCCGCAACTTGGCTAGAGCTCAAACTCCCTTTATAAGAATCCGGCACGATGACTATTCTCATACCTATCCTCACCCTGGTTAGTCTAATTAAGCAGTCTGCCTCCTAAGGAAGAGTAGACTGCTGCATACTTGCATCAAGGATTTTCCGCTAAATTACTGTATTCACTTTCCCATCTGGGAGCAGCCCCAGTTGTTTGCGAAAGACGATTCCAGCCATATAGATGCTTATCTCGTACAGGACAATCAACGGGATAGCAACCAGCATATCGGAGATAAAATCCGGCGGCGTGACAAAAGTACCAATCAGAATTAGCACAAAATAGGCAAAGCGGCGCATTTTGCGTAGCCGATTCGGATTGAGAATACGGATAGCTGTCAGGAACATAATTATGAGAGGAAGCTCGAATAAGAGAGCGATCGGAATAATAATATTGAACATAAACGTAAAGTATTGGGCCATTCCAACCGTCTCCTCTAAATGCAACTTCGCATTCATATGCCTAGTAAAATTGAATGCAAGCGGAAATACAACAAAATAAGCAAAGGCTAATCCTATCAGAAACATGATCAGAGCGAACGGGATATATTTCAGCGTCGCTCTTTGCTCATTCTCCTTCAGAGCAGGCTTTACGAATGCCCATAGCTGATACACGGCGAATGGAATAGCTGGTATCAAAGCGATAGCCACGGCAAACTTCATATAAATGCCGATCCCATCCCATAGAGAAAAAGCGTGCAAGGCTATTCCGTTTGCCGGCTCTAAGCTCATCAAGTAATTGTAAGACGGTTGAACGGCAATTAGTCCGACGATCAATCCAGCCACAAGTACGATCAATATGTAGATAATTCGTTTACGAAGCTCACCGATATGCTCGAAGAGCGACATATCCTCGTCTTCTCGAATCTGCTTCTCATTCGACTGTTTCCCTTGAGCAGTGCTATTACCGGCTACCACTTCAGTTCCTCCTTCCAGTATGGCTTCATTAACTAGGAAGTTTCTTATTATCCACTACCTCAACGCCTTCCTTCACTTCAATCCGCTTCGAATCCTTATCCCAGTTGTCACTATCACCGAGCATGTCCTTTGCTCCCGCTTTGAACTCTTTCAGCGTGCGACCGACTGCACGGCCAAGTTCCGGCAGTTTGTTTGGTCCGAATAACAGTAATGCAACAAGGACAAGTAAAATAATTCCTGTAGCTCCAATTCCCGAAAACATATTTTTTTCCTCCCTTATGATTAGAACTTCCACTATCAATGAACAGTTACGCAGACAAATGTGACCGTCCATCTCGCGTCATAGTCTGGACCGAAGCTGAGGAAATAGTTACTGAACCTTCTCGTGTTGTCGATAAAAAAATCCCCGCCCCCGCACAGCGTAATCCCACAAAATAAACCGTCCCTCCGTGACCATTTTAACCCGGATATATCATTGCATGGCTCCAAGCCGTCTTCTCTTAATCCTTACTCCACTCGAAAGCAATTTTATTCAAAAAAGCCCGAGCAAGTACCATATGACCTGCCTGTGTAAGGTGGACCCGATCCAAGGCTAGCGATGCGGAGTAAAGTTCCTTCAATACGCTGTCGAACGCTGCTTGCGTATCAATGAACAAAGCATCAATTTCTTCGGCGATCCGTTTCACGACTATTCCATATTGATCCATCGTTGTTCGCATGTCATCTTGGCGATTGGCTTCGATGAAGAACGGTGTCATGAGCACGAGTTGCTTCGTAACTGGCAGCGCATCCTTCACCAATTCACGAAGTGTGCTTTCGTACTCTTCGATATACACATGAGATGTATGAATGAATGGCGAGTGGAATTGGCGCCATACATCGTTAATACCAATCATGATGATCAGCCAATCTGGTTGCTGATTAATAACATCCGTTTCCCATCTTGCTTTGAGATCCCGCACGTTATTTGCGCTCACTCCCATATTCACAACACGAATACCTAGTTCGGGATACCCCGACTGCAGCAGCGCATCTATAAGACTTACATACCCTTTTCCGACTCCTCCGTACAGTCCTTCTCCAATCGGCCTTGCACGCTCGCAATCAGTAATTGAATCTCCGATAAACAATATTTTTTGGCCCTTAGCGATTTTCATCTGTATTCCCCCTTTTTCATTTCTCCGAATATAACGTCGCCATGCCTGAACGTGGAATATCAATGGCATGAATTCCTGGTTCTAACATTAGCGTTGATCGCTTAATGCAATTCCCCTTACAATCTTTTATCTCGATTATTTTCTTATCAACAGCACGATCCACCTCGACATACACTCTGTCGTAATGCGATCCATTGATCAGAATGACTATAGGTGGCAGATCACGGTTTAGCGAAATGACCATACGATTGTATACTGCAGCAATCAATTTACTCGTATCGCTAGCAATAACAAGAGGATATAGAAGTTCAGGGTTGTAAGGCTCGAGGTGCCCATCTAATAGTACTTGCTTGTGTTCATTCCAGAATTTAAGCCAATAGCTGACCATTTCTAAATGCTCGGCTGGCAAGCGATCAAGAAGTACTGAGAGTTGTGGAACAGCAAACAACACATTGATGAACTGTAAGGCTGCGCTCTCCACTGGCTCATCTTTACTCCACATTAACATGTCAGAGTGTGCCGCAGTATCCCCGCACAGCAGACGAATATCCATCGTACGAATCCTATTCTCCAAGAAATCATTTGGACAATCGCCTGCCCGAAACATATTTCCGTATTTCCGCATATTAGGCCCAACGTAGCATTGGCGGAATTCGATCATGACTTCTGAATTGATTTGACGCAGTCTTTCCATAATATCTATCATGAGTCGGTCCACAGCTTCAGGTACAGATACATAGTCGATTCCACTACGTTGTTCATATATATAATTTCCTGCTAAACGGAAGCTATCAACAAAATCCAACTTTAAACCATCTAATTCCCATTCTCGTATTGCAGCCTCATAGATACCAATTAAATATTCTCTCGCTTCGGGATAGCGTGGATCTATAACTCCAAAACCTCGCGAGTCGATTGTATAAAGCATCTTATCCTGAAACTTAACCCAAGCTTCACTATGCTTACCAATATAAGGGACGGAATACCAAAGCATGTACTTCATGTCCATGGCATGAACGCGAGCCACATGGGCCTTCATGCCATCTATTTTGTCCGCACATACCTCCCAATCGCCGCAATAGGCATAGCCACGCTCATTGTTAGAGGTTTGCCAACCATCATCCACGATGACGGTTGTGCATCCAAGTCCTTTAGCTAAACGACACTGTTCCTCAATCTCGTGTGCCTTTAGATTTTGATGGAAACTGTACCATGTGGAATACATGGGCTCGCGCGCCGCCGCCGGAACTTGTGAAGGCGTTAATCCTGGACGCTCGCTCCACCATTGCTGCACATCTTTTAAGCTGTCATAATAAGCAATGTTTCGCCGATCCACTCTTAAGGTGGCTTCGTAATAACGAATAGGACTCGATGGTTCCTCAAACAGCGTTATGGAACAATTAAAGATTGCATTTTCCTCATTGACCCCGGCCTTGCACACAACAGCATTCAAAGTATCTGAAAACGCAAACGTCATTCTATTGTTGCTTGCCCCGTTAAATAAACTAACGACTGGCGCGGAATTGGTTGACCTGCTTGAAAAGCCGGATTGCCAATCAGGTATCAAACTGCGGTTGCGGTTTCCATTCGGATGCCATACGCCAGTTACATCACAAATCGGGAAGCTCCATGATACTTGCATAACAGATGGTATACATAGCTGATCAGCTTGGAGTTGGATATGAACGAATTCTATACCTTCATCATACGATTCAACACTAAGCTTCGCATGAAATTGATCGCTTTCACTAACGAATTGATACGGGGAATCTTGAACATGTACAGCTTTCATATAAACAACCTCCCGTTTAGAAACGAAGAATGATAACAAACGTTACATTGCCTTTTGCTTTCGGTAGTCCCCTGGCGTTACGTTCATCACTTTCTTAAACAATCGAATGAACGAAAGGGAATGTGTGTAGCCCACCTTCATTGCAATATCTTGAATAGCAGCATTTGTTTCCTCCAATAACTGCCTCGCATGTCGAATCCGGAGAAGCGCCAAATAATCGACGAACTTTTCCCCCATCTCGTCCTTGAACAACTGACTAATGTACTTGGTGTTTAATTGAAAATGGTCGCTGATCATTTGTAATGATAAATTCGGATCCGCATATTGCTCTTCAATATACGATTTAATGTCTAGAATCAACGTGTGACCGCTCCGCTTTTCACGCATTCGGCGAATATGATCAAATGTTTCTCCAAGCAGATCGTGATACTGCACTTTGACTTCATCCAACGTTTCAAACTTCCCTACTATTCCCGAAAGTTTGGGATATATTTCCAAATCCCAGTTTCTGCGGTATTCATACGCCATTTCCTCCAATGATTGATTCAGATGATAGTTTAAGTAATTAACCGCGATGATGATCTCTTCCTTAGAGCTCAGGTTATTATGTAAATTCAAAAACATCTCCTCGAAGATCAATTCCCACTCCTCATTGTTTTGTTTGAAACAGGAGGTAAGCTTACGAATAATATCCAAATTGCGGTAAATCGTATCCGAAGACTTGGCGTTCATCTCCGAATATAAAAACGTTCCCGCTCCCCCTAGCACAGTCTTGTATTTCAATGCATTTCTTGCGTCCTCAAAGGAAAGCGGGATTTCGGTTACCTCTACCACACCGGAACCGATGCCCGAAGTAACCGAAAAATGAAGATGATTTTCCACCCACAAGCGGAGCTCTTCCCCCATATTCTTCAGTATTCGCAAACTCGCTTCTTCATCGCTTGCCGTTCCATACAGGACGCCGAGCCGTTCATTGGCGATCCACTCCGACCAAACAGGAATGGCGTGCTTTCCGGCAATTTCGTTCACGACACTTTTCACAACAAACTTAAGCAAACTCTGATCCCGCTGATGATAAGCGCTTATGAACTCCTGATATTTGTCGATTTCAATCACTGCCACAATCAGACATTTCAACTCATGGGTACTCTCCAAACCGTTGAGTTCCCCAATCCACTCCTCCGGTGAAATCGCCCTGGTGCCCTTTATCGTTTCCTGAAAAAAATATTGACGCCGATATAGCAAATCATCTTGATGCTGCTGTTCATATTTGTTGGATTGTTCAACCAACCGATTCAGCGCAGTCTCAATGAACCTAAACTCGTCATTTCCACCATTAGCGATAAGCAACTGGCTTTTCTGCTTGGCAAAATGCCGGATTTGTTCGACAATCACTTCAACCGGGCGATAGTTCCTTTTTGTGGCCAATATAAACCATACGAAACCCATGATCAGGGTTCCTGCAGTTATTCCTAACCAGATCCAATGAATACGGGAGAACACATGAAACAAACCGCCGTCGCGAAGCCCGCTGTGAATAATCCAACCGGTATAAGCCGAAACGGCGGAATTGATTTCAGACCCGTTTTGAGGAGCATTGGCGTTCAGAATAGCGGTTCCGTTCTGATCCTCCAGTTGAATATAACTGAATTTAGAGCTGGACATGTCCAATATGTACTTGGCGAGCACCTGAACGCCTACGTTGACGACAATAAAGCCTCTATCTCCGCTCAGCAGCGGCACATTACGCACCAAAGTGATGACGTTTGTCGGAGGCTCGTCTGCAAACTCCCTGTACGGGCGAACTGGAAACCATTTCGGCGGCGCTCCTTCCCGCAATATTTTTCTTGCAAACTCTTGGTCGCCGAACTCGCTTAGCGGCATGATCACGTTTTTGCTCAGTACCATTTCATCTGCCGTGCGGTACATATAGATTGAATCGACAAGCGGCAGGGATCCGATCGTTTCACGCAGTTTTTTGGACGGCACGACAAGGCTTTCGAACACTTCTTGCGATGATTTGAAGTAATAACCCTTCAGTTCATCGTTATAACTCGTTTCCTTCATAATTTGTTGGCTATTGAACTCCAGCGTTCGGTCCAACTGGACGAGAACTTGTTCCATGAACACCTCATTCGCCCGTTGAGCTTGTTCACGCGACACATTATTCACAATAGCAAAAAAGATAATCGACAAGCTGAATATAACGAGGATAAATATCGGCAGATAGGAAAGTAAGAGCCGAATAAACCATTTGCCCGGCATGTGATGCCCCCCCAATAGGTTCGAATAGCATTTAGACTTATGAACAATCAGCGGAGATATACGTTCAGAATCGTTGAAAAAACCGTCCTGGTCAATATACAACTTTCCGTCAATATACGTTATTGTATCACTGCCTGCTATTAACCCTGCAACCACAAGTTTCTTTCATCCTAAATAAACACGGCGCCTTCCGCTGAGGGCGCCGTTTCATTCCTTGCTTATTTTTTCTCGTAGATATCCATGACTGTAACGATCTTGTCTTTATTTTTATTGTAATACGTATTGTACCACTCTTCGATTTTACCGCCGCCTGCTTTGGTCCACATGTCCTTCGCCGTTTGAGTAGCCTTTTGCACACTATAGTCCTTGGTGACGATCGCCTTCGAATACTCGTCTCCCAATTTGGAAACGCTCTGATTGATCATATTCAGGTCGTTCGGCAGGGCCGGTGTGTTCAGGAAAAAACCAGGTATCGGCGTTTGCGGATTCACATAGGTTTTACGTGCGGTCTCCAGAATGGCTGTATATTCTTGACCAACGGGAGTACTCTTGTCGATATCCATGATTCGGGGATCGCATTTGAGAGTTGCATCGGTTGGATTGCTCACCAAGGAATAGTCGCCGTTCCAAGATTTTTCCTTTTTGTTTTTCTCCAGGTCTATAGGAGCCGGACAACCATTAGCATCCAATTTATAGTGTTCTCCCTCGATTCCCCATTTGAGCGCTTTCACCGTCTCTTCTTTATTCAGAAAATCGATGTATTTGATGACGGATATCGGATCTTTCGCTTTTGCGTTAATAACACCCGGTGTCGCTCCCGCCCCGGACAGCGCCGGAGCGAACTGGCCGAACTGGCTCCTCGGCAGCATGATCGGAATGACATTACCTTCCGGCACGTTTTTCTTGAAAGCCTCGAACGTCGACTTTACATCGGCCCACTGCATCGTATAAAAGCCCAGTTTTCCGTTTACGAAATCGCGCTTTGCCTTTTCCCCATTTGCATCAGCAGCAAAATCCTTATCAATTAGGCCATCCTGATACAACCGCTTCTTGAATTCTGCGATAGCCTCCGTTTGCTTCCAAGGATATACCATTTTCCCGTCTTCCAAGGCTAAGCCAGCGCCAGGCACCCCAAAAATCCAGTTGAATATATTTTGGTTAAACCCGCCCCCAAGCGACATGCCGAACGTATCTTTCTTGCCGTTTCCATCCGGATCGTTCTCTGTAAACGCTTTGGCGACGGCATACAATTCCTCGGTCGTTTTCGGAACCTCCAGATTGAGCTTCTTGAGCCAATCCGTCCGCGCCAAGAAAACCCAGTTGATGTCCGATGGAACGAAAGCTCCGGCTTCATACAATTTTCCGTCATCCTGGGTTCCCAGCTTGCGAAGAATCGGGTATTTCTTCAGCAACGCTTTATATTCCACACTGTATTTTTCGATGAGATCATCCAAGGGCATTAGCTGCTTGGACGTGTACCAGGCATTTTTGTTCAAAGCATCGTAATCCTGGATAAAATCCGGCGCAGTGCCCGAAGCGAGCAGGACGTTCAGCTTTTCTCCCGGATTGTTGCGCAAGATCGGCACGAAAGTGGCGTCGACCGGCCCATTTTTGTTGATCCACTCGGTCCAACGGTTTTTCTCGTAGGTGCCTTCATCTGCGGGAACGCGGCCTCTGTCATAGACCATGACGGAAATATTCCCTCTTTTTTGCGCTTTAGCCGTAGCCGGCTGATCAGCCGATTCGTTTCCTTGCTCCTTGCTGCAGCCTGCGAGCGCGGATCCTGCAGCCAACATTGAGGTAAGCGCCAATAGGATCGTTTTATTTCTTTTCTGCACAGAAAATCCTCCCTTTTATCAGTAGAAGCCTTTACGTTTAACTTTGAAAAACGGCAACAACCTTATCTCTTAAGCATCACCCCCTACTAAAATCTCGTTATGACTAGCTCTAATTCAATAGGAGTTCAGGAGGAGATGCAATACACAAGTTTTCGGTTCGGTATACGATAATCCAGTTCCTGCGTTATATTGGTAAAATTGTATATAACTGATTATCGCTTATCGGACATAAACTCGCTTGTTTCTGCGTCTACGTTATGTCCACCTCGACATCGTTGATCAGAGCAATTATTTTTGTACCGTCAGCAAATTGATTGCTTACAATATTTACGTTCTTACATGCATAAAGCTGAATCGGGTATTGCATGACGTTATGCAGCGGATAGGAATCGCTTCTCGTTATGACATTGTTGGCAAAGGTGATTCCGTCGATAGAACGGCCATACACAATGCCGACATCGAACGTAGCAAAAACATTGTTTTCAATCGAAATGTTGCGGTGATAACAGGCCTCAAATGACTCCGGACGCTCAATCTCAGGATCGATGTCAATGACGGCTCTTCCCCAGTCCGGACAGCAATAATTGCAATCCAAAAATTCGTTGTGGCGAATTATAACTTGCTTCACCGCCCCCGACTCGAACCAGTAATTGGCGTCACCGGAAATTTTAACGCCGGCCCCCGGGGCGCTGATCCTATTCCCCTCAAGCAGCACGTTCCCCGATGTGCTAATCAAGAAACCGCGGGCGCGGTTTGACCTCACGGCGCAGCCCACGACCGTCAGATCGGGATTCCATGTCGCATTCCCGACCATGTCATCGACGTTCGCGTCGCTAGGCAGCGGCTGCTCGAATGTCAGCAGCAGATAGTCCTTATTCAACGCTTTCACATCTTTAATCGTAGAAACAGCATACGTAAGCAGCGAATCGCGGCGAACGAATTCGATCGTATCTCCCGGCTCGGCAATCAGAATGCCTTTGGCCATACTATGAACCAGCTCGATCAATAGCCGGTTGTCGCCAAGACGCTCCGCAATCCGGGCATATATGCCGTGTACGTTGCACGGATCGTCCAATTGATTCTCGAACAAACAATGGTCGATGACGATCTGCCCCCGGCAGTTGACAAAATGAGTGGCATCGGCGGCGGCGGTTACGAGTCGGTCTGTTCCGGGTCTAAGCATCACGTTGAATTCACGCAAGTGAATATGCGTACACTTCTGTGCAATGAGTCCCATCCCCGGGGCATGATGGACATAGATCGATTCCAGGCTGAGCTGTTCCCCGCCATCGATAAAAAAAGCCGGGTCCTCTCTTCTGCCGAACCGCATGACGATAACGTTTCCCGCTTGCGGCAGCTTGATGTTGTCACCACGATACGTGATCACGCCCGCTGCTGCTTCCTCGACGCGCACTTTAGAGTAAGCGCCCCAGCTCAGCCTGTCGCCGCTTTGATAGGCAGGCGCCTTTGTCTGCTTGTCGAATTCGTTCAGTCCCCATACCTTTTCCAGTTTCCCGCCATACTCGAACCACACGGCGTTTCCCTCAACTTTATAGTAGGCACCTTCGGGCAGTTGGATATCGAACGATTCAGCGTCTATACGGCAGACCGTTCCTTGGGCAAACATCGGCTTCTCCCAATCGATCACGAGGTTGCGAATCGTTGTATGACTGCAGTCTTCCATAACAAACGGAATCATCGGACCATGGAAAATAAATTCTGAGCCTTGTCCGTCAATCGTAAACCCGTTTCTGCCGGTCAAAAGAAAGCCTATGCGCCGCAATCCGTCCTGATCGTGATTAGAAATAAACAGATGCTTCTCTATTGCTCTATCGGGCCAAAAATGATAGACGCCCTGCGGAAACACGAGCTTAGCGCCATCGATTTCTTCACATGATTCTAGCGCCGATCGTACGGCCAGTGTGTTGTCAAATCCTTGTTCCGGCTTCGCCCCAAACAGCTCCGCGCGAACAATCATATGGTTATCCCCCTTGTGCCTGTCTGGCGTCATAAACTAGCAAGCTCTCGCCCAACCCGTTCCAACAGCTGACGGCATAAGTCGGCGAATGGCACGACTCTCCATCCAATTGATGACGATAGAAGGTATCCTCGCCCTCCCAAAGCAAGCGGAAATCATCCTCGTCCTTAAACCGGACATATAGCTTGTACCCTTCAACCCCGAGCATTTGTCCCCAAGCAAGCTCTACCGCATTTCCGGAGTCTCTTCGGACTCGTAGCCCTTGCGGGACCGATGGCGGCAAGTCACTGTAATAAACAGGGTAATCGGCGGACGGCTCACTTTCACTTAACCCGGTAAGAGCTGTAATCCGGACATGCTGTTTCCGATGTCCGTCCGCATGCAGACGGTACTTCAAGTCATTCGTCAAACCAGCCACTGTCCATCGCTCCCCATGATCGGAGCTCGTTTCAACGCGGTAGCATACCGCCACAGACGATCTCTTCCAATGAATGACCGCACCGCCTGCAACCTGTACCGCTTTCCTGACCTCAGGAACCATCGGAACAGGAGCTTCTGACCATTCGAGGACATAGGACCCTTTCGCTTCGATTGAGACGATGATTTGCAAGCCGTCGCGTTCATCGATTTGAACCGGTACGGCTGTTCCGTTTATGTACATGCCGATCTCGCCGCCCGCCAGATCTATCGTTGCAAGCGAATCGGCATGAATACGAATCGTCAAGGTGATGGGACCGTTTGTTTGACAGCGGCCTATGAAACGCCCTGCCAAATCGAAGGTTGCTTGAACCGCTCCTTCCGCTTCTCCATCGACGGATATACTGAACGGTCCACAGCAAATGTAACTACCGGCAAGGATCGCTAACGTAACTCCCTCCGCCCGTCTTCTGATCCAGCCAGCCCGGCCTTCAAAGGCGCTCTCCGCTTCCTCCCAGCGGAACGGCTTCTGTCTGCGGAATATCATATCGTTTCCATTAGGCATCATGATCGAGCATCCGTACCCAGTAGTCTGGGGGTTAACCGATTCGTACGGCGTAATGACCGTCATGAAGTCACCTGTACCGTCCAGCCACATTCCTCTAGTCATGCCGGTGGCTAACTCTGTTCTTTTCGTTACGTTCCCGTAAACAGGATGGATGTGCGGGAACGTCTCCTCCTTATGCACAAACCATGAGAATCTCCGATAGACGGAGGAATTGAACACCGCATCATAAACGACGATGTAATCGGTGCCGACCATCATGACGCTTCTGCTCGCATACTCGGGCCAAGCGTACGCATCTTCCTTCGCCGAAACGATTTCCGCGAACGAAGCGGCGCCTAAGTCGACGAGAGGACGATGAAGGCTGTTCGGTCCGATCGACCGGTACGCTCCCTTTTTAAAAATACCGAAATTCGTACATAAATCGGTGTCGGCCAATCGGTCATCCCCTACGTCCTCATGACCGTTATGGCTGAACGCCTTCCCTCCGGCATAGTAATACAGCACGCCGCAACCACCTTGACCGCTTATCCCCCAGCGATAATTATAGCCCTTATCCAGCTGCTGCAGCATGACGAACGCCTCCTCCGGGGTGCCGACTCCCGCTCTGAGCACGATACCGTATCCGGTATATTTACAGCTTGTCAACCTCGGCTTCGTCCCCCTATTCGGTGAATACCGCTTCTGCATAAACTTCCATGCGGAAGCTGGAGAGGCCTCAAAGTCGGAATCATCCGGTGAGGTTGCCCATAGAATGGCTTCCGCCGTCATCGGATCGTACTGTATCAGTTCATGGCCGAGCTGACGGAAACTCCAAGGTGGCACTCTGCGCCTCGCATGGGCGCCTTGCGGAAGCAGCAGCCTTGCCTGCTGCTCAACCCCTGCCTGCAAATCTATGGAAGGACTCGCCAAGCTGTTCAGAATCCAGCGCGCTAGCTTCGGCATCTCCTCGGTCAGTAAGTGGTTGTCTCCGGTATAAAAATATTTCAGCATATGAGCGGTCTTCATCACCGGCTTCAAGAAAGCCCAAACATAGCAAGCAACGTTCTCCGTCCACCTTCCGCCCCTAGAATCGATCTGTTCTTGATCGGACCGCGTATGAACCCGCATGTTCCATTCAAGCGACCGGTCGAACTGCTCGACCCATTCCCGAGCACAAGGATGCTCGGGAAAGAACACCGCCATCAGCGCTGGAACCCCTCTGACATCGGACAAAAAATTAGGGTGTCCGCTGAGCATCGTTTGTAGCGGCATGTAATCCTCCGATGCGTGCAAATACGCCATCAGCAAATACATGCCCGTAATCCTTCGCCGTTCATCCCCTGTCATTTGTTCCCTAAGACGGTGATAGGCGTCGATCCATTCATCGTAGATGGCTCGTGTAGGTACCGGAGAGAAGCCTTGATCCTGACGAGGACCGTACAACGCAAGTCCGTTTACAAGCTCGCTATTCCGAAGCATGCTTTCCAGCTCTGCTACCGTAGCGATCGTTCCTGTCTCGAACATAGACTCCGGATAAGCTCCGTCACTCGGATACGTGAGCACCCAATCTTTGATTTTATCCAGACTGAGAAGGCTGTACCACTGCTGCAGCCAAAGCGTATACGAGCTCGGCCCTCTCGGACATGCCTGCCCGCGGTCGGCCGCTTCTCTCCATATTCGATCAAGCCGCTCGACTTCTGCAATATCTCTCTGATGGTCGTAACAGCAAACCGCAGTGGATCTGCTACCATTTCGGATCGGATGCTTCCAGCTTAGCCGATTTTCATTATAATGGTACTGGACGGCCAAACGTTTGCCAGAGCTCCATATGCTGTATTGTCCGTCGTTCCATCTCTCCGGATTTCGAATATAAATACCGACGCTGTCCATCGCACGGCTATCCCAGAAAGTCGCCATATTCAATCGTTCGAACCCTTGCCACGGTTCATAAGGAAGCAAGCAGAACGGCAGCTTCGAGTCGCCGGAGGCGTGCACTCTCAATTCAATGTGCGTGTCCGTTACCTGCCTGTCAATTTCCTCGAAAGGATACCGCTGAAAGCCTTCGAGCCTGTCATTCCTATTGAAAGGTCGGTTGGGCGCATACCGGTGAGTAGGATGGAAATGTATCCATTCCGTACACAGATGAACATCATCCTCGTCGCTGAAGCCGTCCATCTGTTCGTCCACTTCTACGAAATCCATCCCGCTTATCATCTTCAAGGTTATGACGTAGGCTGCTTCATCCACCAGACACGTTATTTGGGCGACAACCTGAAGCGGGCCATTCTCGACGATGGCGCATCTCATGCTGGCCTTCGATCCGTTGTTATAAAGGTAGGAAACTCCCTGCCATACGCCGCCTCTTCCAATCTGGTAAACGAGCATTCGTTCGGACAGGCTTGTGGATTGACTTAACGCATCACAAGGAATTGCTAGCTGTATTCGTCCGTTGTCGATGATCCACAAGTCGTTCTCCAGGGTGCACTGCACCCTGGCATGCCTAATTTCGTCTCCTTGGTCCCGCTGCGCCGCTTCTCGCTCTTCGGCTACCGACAGCTGGTAGGCGCGTCTCCCGGCCGAAGGCAGATCGGTCATAAAACGGAGCATAACTTCCGCTCCGCCCCGGGATAAATCTGGAGGCGACAGCTGAAACATAACGTTATGACCGGTATCCATGTCGGTTAACCGAAGCGTTGACGGGTCCACGCCAGAAGTAAGAATCAAAGGATAGCTGACTAGCGTCGTCGGCCATTCGAAGTACGGATGACCCAGCACATCTTCGAGTAGGATGGTCAGCGGATTTCCGTTAAATGTTAAAGTCGTCATCACGTTCTCCTTTGATCACTATGCTTTCGCTTCCCACAATATTGGGGTATTCACTAATGGAGCTGCGGAGCATCGTATCGTAAAATGCGTAGTTGTCATGTCCGAAATCCAAACATACCCCATATTGCCGAGAGGAGTCGGGGAGACGTATCCCGGCAATTCGCCAAGGCCGTGCGCGACGATGACGGAATCCGTCAATCCGCTTATCGTAGCCGTTCCGTGCTTGATTTGGCCAATATATCCAAACGGGGACCATACGCCAGGGGTGCCGCCTGAGACACAGACATGGCCAATGGGCTTCCCTTTTCCAATGTCTTTACTCCAAATAATGGACATCGGCGTATAAGTTCCTACCGTTGGAACCGTAGTACCGTAACGTTGGAGGGCTCCCGCCAGCGTAAAGTCGCTGCTAATTTTTCCCGCTCCAATCGACGTCACCACCGTCTCGTATGTAATCTTCTCCACGGCGTTCGGGCAATCGTAGCTGTTGTTCATAATGTACACGTTGCCTGTCGGATTGCTTCTAAATCGGATCGCGCATAAGCTTGAGCCCGTTTTGATCGAATTGCTGCTAATGATTCCCGATCCGTTGCTGATCCCGATTTGGCCGTTCGTATCTTCGAATGTGTTCCCTGTAAACACGAAAGATTCGATTAACTTAATAGAGTTGGACGCTGCATCGGAAGCTGTAAATCCGCCTTGGATAAAGCGATTGCCGGACACCGTACAATTACTGGCCTGCAGGAGAACCTTGCAATCGCTTACCATATTGCCGGAGACGGCGGCATTCGAAGCCGCTATGCCCGGGTAATGCGAAACTGCATGCATAACCCCTCTGACATGATTTCCTGTGATGGACACCTTTTCCACGACAGCCTGGTTAGTGAGAAACTGTATGCCCTCCCCGTCCGATACGTTCTCGACCGTGTTCCCCGTAATCGAACTTTCCCCTCCCGGATTATGTGTCGGATTGTTACCGGTGGAATTGTCCATCCGGATACCGGCGGTTCTGACATTCTTAATCACATTCCCGGAAACAGTAAAATTAGTAATGCTTGCGAGCGCGATACCGTACCGCAGGTTTTTAAGTGTATTGCCGCTAATCACCATATTATGGAGGTTGCTTGCAGCAGTTCCCGACACTTCATCATTGGAATTGATCCCTCCGCCGATTGAATTGGAGAGACCGAACGTACTCACGCCGTCGTACAGGAAGTTGCCGATGACTTCGCCATTATACATGCCCTCCGGGCTGCCGGCGTGTTTGAGCAAAATACCGTCGCCGTTATGGTGATGGATCCGGTTGTTGGCTACGCGCCAATTCCAGCTCCCTCCAATCCTTATTCCTTCTTCGCCCAAATAATAAACGTCATTGCCTTCTACCGTGAAATTGTTGCAGTGAGTGATATTCATAGCGTCCGTACGATAAGAGACATCCAAAGATGACAGTTTGAATTTGCTCGAATCCCGGACATTTAGCCCATGCGCTTGCTTGGAAAACAACTTCGTCGTTTTCGAGCTGGATATTTTCAGGTTTTCCACGAAGAATTCGGTGCAATTAAGGAAAGTAAGTACCGTAACGGTATCGGACGTGTTGTCTAGAAAAAGTTCCGCTTTCGTACCAAGTAAGCTCACTTTTTGTCCTGTTAGTGTAAACCCGTCCGTGATCCGGTATTTCCCATTGGGGAAATAGACGACGCCTCCGTCCGGGAAAGAGGATGAAACGTATGCTATCGTTCCACGGATCGCCTCCGTATCGTCGGTCGTTCCGTCTCCCTTCGCGCCGAACCACCGGACATCGATCGTATCGTCCACCATCAACCGTTTGAACCGGGCACCGGACGCCGCGACGACAATCGTTCCCGTATTGTCAGCCGACGTGGTATCGGCCAAATCGATACGAAAATGACCCTCTTTTCCTTCATCCCGTACAAAATAGAGAAACTCTGGGTCGGGACTGGAATTGGCTTGGATCTCGGCAATCGTAGTCGACACGACCAGATCCGCCGCTTTTAGGATCGGCACCTTCCCCTTGCCTTTAAGCTCTCCATACACGGATTCGGTAACCGATCCTCCCTCTTTCCCGAAGACAGTTGACGACACTTGGAGCATGCTGCCCGCTGCTATCGCTGCGCCGGCCATGCCAAAGGCAGTCAACAGTTTCCTACGGCTTACTTTGACATCCGTCTCCCCCGGCCGATCCTGGTCCAAACTTTTTTGTGCGTCCTGCTCCGTCTTTTCATTTGGCATATTGATTCCTCCTTCATAATTGGGATAAACAAGGAAATTCCGCCTCACAACTTTGCATCATCCATTCTGCATGATAGTCCTTCCATTCCCCCTTTCAGCAAA
Source organism: Paenibacillus plantarum (assembly GCF_013141695.1). Lineage (GTDB taxonomy): Bacteria > Bacillota > Bacilli > Paenibacillales > NBRC-103111 > Paenibacillus_E > Paenibacillus_E plantarum. Next base: position 203,402 of record NZ_WHNY01000060.1, on the reverse strand, counting down.
TTCACTGCGGCCGAACCCTCTACCCTTTGATCGACCCGATCATGACGCCTTTGACGAAATATTTTTGTAAAAACGGGTAGACGATTAACATCGGAACGATCATGGCAATGACGCCTGCCGATTGTATCGACTGCGGAGTGACGGACTCCATCATGTCATCGCTCAAACGTCCTTCCGTAACCTGTTGGGCTAGCTGGTTGTTCATGATCATCTGCTGCACCAACACCGTCAAATTATGCTTTTCGGAAGAGTTAATATAAATCATGACGCTAAAAAACGAATTCCAATGGCCGACGGCGGAGAACAAGATGAGCGTGGCTATCACAGGCATCGACAGAGGCAGCATGATTTGCATAATCAATCGGGTTTCACTGCATCCGTCGATCCGCGCCGCGTCCTCCAGCTCGCCCGGAATATTCTCGAAAAAGGTTTTCAGGACAAGCAAATGGTACACCCCGACAAGACCGGGTATCCATAAAGCGCCGTATGTATTCACCAGTCCCAAGCTTTTGACCAGCAGATAGCTCGGAATGAGTCCGGCGGAGAATAACATAGTGAAGAGAATCATTAAGGTTAAAGGTTTCCGGTAGTAAAAATAAGTGCGTGATAGCGGGTACGCCGCAAGAATGGTGAATACCAAATTCAGTATCGTTCCGACGACGGTAATCTGGACGCTATTTTTAAACGCATGCACGATTCTCGTTCCCTCGATCAGCAGCTTATACGAATCCAGGGTGAAACCGACCGGCCACAACCCAACAAATCCGGAGAGGATGGCATGCTCCGAACTTAAAGAGAGGGATAGGATATGGATAATCGGCAGGATACAACTGATACCGAATATACCGAGCAACACATAGTTAAAGCCATAGAAGATTTTTTCGCCGAATGTAGGCTTCATGTCGATTCTCCTTTTACCAGAGTCCCTGGTCGAATTTACGGGCAATTTTGTTCGTGATTAGCACAAGAACCAGCCCGACTGAAGAGGTGAAAAATCCTAGAGCGGTCGTTAAACTGAATTGGCCGCGCCCGAGACCGACTTCATAACTCCACACGCTGATGACATTGGAAATATCGCTAACCATTGGATTTTTGAGCACATATATTTGATCGAATCCGACATCCATCACATTCTCCATCGAGAGAATCAGCATAAGAATAATGACCGGCGTAATGCCCGGCAGCGTAATATGCCAGATTTGTCTCAACTTATTGGCACCGTCCATACTCGACGATTCGTACAAGCTCGGATCGATATTGGCGAGCGCCGCCAAATAGATGATTGCCCCGAATCCAACTCCCCTCCAAATCCCCGAACCGAGATAAATGCTGAGCCAGGACGACTTATTATACAGAAACTGTATCTTTTCCCAGCCCAATGCACTAATTAGTTTATTGATAATCCCCTGTTCCTGAGCAAAGATCAGGACGATGAACGAGCCAACGATGACCCAGTTCAAAAAATGCGGCAAATAAACAAGTGTCTGGATGACACGCTTATAGAACATGCGCCTGATTTCGTTCAGCAGGATCGCCAAAATAATCGGAAAGGGAAACGAGACCACGATGGTCAGCACGCTTATAAAAAACGTGTTCTTGATAATGGTAAGCATCATCGGACTGTTGAATAGTAGCCGGAAGTTATCCAAGCCCGTCCAAGGGCTGTGAAGAATGCCGTCAGCTAAGTTGTAGTTCTTGAAGGCAATAATCAGTCCCCCCATCGGGATGTATTTGAAAGTGATGAAGTAAACCAAAATCGGTGCAAACATGATCATAAGGGGGACGTTCATGTTGAAGCGTCGTCGCCTTCGGAGCCTTTCCTCCTTTGTACGAACCGCAGCAGCTTGCTGATATTTTGCTTTTTTTGTTTCCATGTGAGGCTTCATCTGCTTTTCTCCTTATCCGCAAATTATGAAAGTTTTTCTAGCTCTAATTCAAACGGAACGCGGGAGGAAATGCCATACACAAGTTTCTCTTCGGTATACGATTATCCAGTTACAGCGCTGCTTGGGCGAAATTGTATATAGCCGATTTTCGCATATAAGAAGTTGACCTTCTTTAAAACGTGAATGTGGGGGGCGTGACAAACCAGCCCTGAATTCTTTTCACGGAAAATAGCATGCTTAATCAATGAATGATTTCACTGATTAAGCATGCTTTCCCAATTACCGCTCACTATTATTTTTTCAAATATTGCCCAGGAGTCGTACCGACCTTTTTCTTAAACGTATTGAAGAAATAATTGTAATTGTAAAAGCCGCATAAACGGCATCCAATGTTTCAAATTGACTCAATTTTTCATCAAACATGATCCTGCTCTTTCCGTACGGCACGGTAGGACACAGCAAAGAAGATAGATGTATCAACGGATTGATTCATCTATCTTCTTTATTAAGTCTCAAACATATACCTAAATTTGTCTCATTTATCGACCAAATCAGTCTCACTTATAACCGTTGCTCACAGCTTTATTGGGTTACTGCCTACCGATACGCCCGCATCGCCTTACGCAGCTCCTTCAATGTAGGCCGCTTGCCGTACATCAACACACCAGTACGGTAGATCTTCGCCGCAAGCCAAGCCATCGCGCCGATCGACGCCAACTGAATCGCAATCGAGATCGCGATTTGCCAGAATGGCGGCGTACTCATCCCAATCCGCAGGAACATGATGAGTGGTGAGAAGAAAGGCACGAAGGACATCGTGACTACGAAGCCCGCATTCGGCTGATTCAGCCCGAAGATCGCAATCATGAAGGCCGCTACAATGACGAGGGTAACTGGCATAATCGCTTGCCCCACATCCTCTGTTCGACTCACAAGCGAACCGACAGCTGCAAAAACCGTGGCGTAGATGAAGAAGCCAAGCAAATAAAAGATCAAAAAGTACACAATGAGCGCTAGCTGCAAATCTTGCCAGCTTAAGTGCAAATCAGTGATCATAGAAGAGCTGCCACTCAAGCTTAGATTAACGGCGCCGACCGCAATCAACAACCCAATTTGCGTTAACGCAAGCAAGCAAACCCCGATAATTTTACCAAACATCTGCTTAAGCGGTGAGACACTTGTTATTAACAATTCCATAACACGCGTGCTCTTCTCCGCTGTAATCTCTGTAGCGACCAAGTTTCCGAAGCCAATTACGCCCATATACAAGAGAAATAACATGACATACACGAGTGCATAGGAAATCGCGATTTGCGACTCTGTTTTACCTGCAGCTGCTTGATCTGTTGTTGAAATTTGTACGGTCTCCAGGGACACTGGCGTTTGAAGATCCGTTTTTACCGCATCCGACAGGCCTGCACCTTGCAAGACGATATCCGTTTTGATGAGGTGGAGCGTCGTTTGGAGCTTATTTTTCAATGAAAACTCCATCGTACCTTTGGATTTATAGATCACCTTAGGAAATCCGCCTTGCTTCGCATCGGCAATCTCCAAGAAGCCTTTAATCTTTTTATCCGCGATTTGCTGCTTCCCATAGGCTTCATTCGCTGCTGCGCTGCCTCCATCCGGTAGTGGCACAATGAGAATATCTGGTTTCGGTTGATTATTGTAAAAGGCGGTCAGTTTGCCAGCTATGACAGCTTGACTAGTACCGAAAACCCCGATCTTAGTAGGTTCATCTGAAGATAATTGACTGATAATGGCGGGAAGATGGAATAAGACAGATAAGACAATCATCAATATCAGCGTCATAATGCGGAAGGATTTCATGCGGAAACGCGTCATATAGGTAAATTTGATCACCGTTAAAATCCTATTCATGGCTGTTCCCCACCTTCTGGATAAATATTTCATTCAGGGTCGGCTCCATGATTTGAAACCGCTGAACAGATGACCGTTCCATAGCGTATTGAAGAATGCTCTGCGCTGCTTCTGGATGCGCGATGCGAAGCTCGTACCCGTTATGCCCTTTGTTCACAGAGGTCACGCCTGGAAGCTCCTCTAACCCAGTCAAGCTCGTCTCTGTCTCGAGAATGACTCTTTCCTTCGGGAAGCTCGCCTTAATATCCTTCAGACTGCCTTGAAGAATGGTGTTCGAGCGATGCAAAATGCAGATATTCTCACAGAGCTCCTCCACATGATCCATCCGATGGCTGGAAAATAAAATCGTTTTCCCCTCGTCGCGCAGGCTTTTCACCGTTTTCTTCAGCAATTCTACATTCACTGGATCGAGTCCACTGAAAGCTTCATCCAGAATGAGGATATCGGGATTGTGAATAACCGCGGCAATAAATTGAATCTTCTGCTGGTTCCCTTTGGACAACTCCTCAACCTTACGGTTGTAATAATCCGGAACCTCGAACCGTTCCAACCACATCTTCAAACTGCGATCTGCTTCACTACGTTTCATTCCCCGAAGCTCGGCTAAGTACACGATTTGCTCACTTATTTTCACTTTGGGATACAGGCCACGCTCTTCAGGCAAATAGCCCATTAAGCTTCGAAGTTCTTCCCGATACCCCTGCCCGTTCCACCGTATATTTCCTTCATCTGGGTAAATAAGTCCGAGTACCATTCGCATCGTTGTCGTTTTGCCGGCCCCATTTGCGCCTAGCAAGCCATAAATTTCTCCTTGCTTCACTTGCAGCCCAATGCGATTCACGGCGGTTTTATCCCCGTATTGCTTCGATACGTCTTGTACAATCAAAGGGTATGTCATCAATTGACCTGCCTTCCCTCACGAAATTGCTTACGTACACTATTTTACATGAAAATGGAAAAACAATGAATTTTTCTTCACATGAACAAAAAAAAGAGAAGCCATCAACGCTTCTCATAGCGATTTAACGCTAACTTTTGGATCTCAATCGCTCGATCAATTTTGGACGCTTTCATTTTACTAACGTAGCTATCGAACGCATCAAGCGGCTCGACACCGAGAATAATCTTCAGAGACATCTCATCGACGAGTGTCATCACATCCATCATAATCGAAGAAAATTCAGCACTCTCAAGCTCCGTCTTCGGAATTTGCGGTAACGTGTACGATTCAACTTGCGTATCCGCCCAGATGCCAATAGCTTTCCTTTGCTCAGGCAAGGTGTAATATTGCTCCACATACCGAGCATCCTGCACAAACGGCCCAAAATAGCTTGCTCTCGTATACTTCGACAAAGCTTGCGAAGGTGCCAGCTTGTCTGGATTCCGCAGGATCCAATCCGTATAGGTCGGATAGCCGTCTACCAGCGTGTAGCTCGTTCCTTCAATCCCGAAATTAAAGAGCATATGCCCTTCGTCGCTATAGCCGTAATCAAGCAGCTTGGCTGCCTCTGCCGCATGTTTACTATTACTTGAAATAGCTACTCCACCGGTACCGACATAAGCGTAGCTCTTCTGCCCAAATTTAGGCTTCTCCCCTTTATGCAAGACGGGGTAAGGGGCTGCAGCAAACAAAGCAGATTTGTTTTTCTCCTCGACAATCGGCTGCCATTTCCCAATACCTGCCCCCGCATTCCAAATCGTCGCTCCGCTTCGCCCTGTTACCATATTGGAGTCCATCGTTTTGGTATCCACGGAAGCGATATTCTTATCAATTAATCCTTCCTCATACCACCCTCGGAACGTAGCTAAGAAATCTTGGTAGCCCTTCTCCATGGGACCGTACTTGACCTCACCATGATCCTGATAGAAGCCTTTGCGAATCCCATAAGCGCCTACAAAAGCGCCACCCTCAATCCCGAACAGCGGATTCGGCACGCCTAGAAATGTCAACGGAGCAGCAATTCCCTTTTTCTCCTTGAACGCCTTGAGCACCGTATGCCATTCCTCAATCGTGGTTGGGATCTCTAACCCGAGCTCGTTAAGCCAATCCTGACGGATGATGGGCCCTTGATAGGTACGAAGCTTATCATCACCACGGATAAAAGGGAAAACGTAATAGCTGCCGTCATCGGTTCGAATTTGCTTATCGATTTCGGGATTTTCCTTTAAGTACTGCTTCAGATTAGGCGCATACTTATCAATGACCTCATTCAATCTCAAAATATAACCATCTTTGATCGCCTTTTCAGGCCCGCCAGGGAAGCTGTCCCACTCGTACTCCATCATATCAGGCAAGTCGCCAGAGGCTAATAAGACATTCATCGCTTCCTTAGCCTGATTGGCTGACGGCTGTATGAAGGAAAGCTGAACACCAGTTCGCTTCTGCCATTCTTGGAAAAAAGGAATATCCTTGAATTTCGCTTTCACACTCGCGGCATTCCCATTCAACTCTGACCAATAGGTCATTTTCGTAGCTGCTGGCTGAGACTGCTCCTTATCCTTAACCGTAGCTGTAGGCTGCCCTGACGGTGTCGTAAGCGTCGTTGGGCTCTCAGATGAGCATGCCGTCAGCCCAAGGGTGATTATACCTAGAAGTACTAGCATCTTACTGCCAGCTCGTCTGCTCACTCTGTTTCCCTCCCCGCATCTGATCGTTCGATCCTCATCAGTTCATTTCCTTATATTTCCCAGGTGTTATTCCCTCGTATTTCTTGAAAACACGAATAAAAGTCGCCACTTCATTATAGCCAACTAGCCGCGCGATCTCCGATATCGAATCTTGCTTATAGCCGATCATCTTCTTCGCTTGTTGAATGCGATATTTCGTGATGTAGTCGAGCAAACCCTCACCTGTCTGATCCTTGAATAATTTGGATACGTAGCTGCCTCTTAAGGCAAAGTTTTCACCAATCGTATTCACATTCAGATTAGCGTCTTGATATTGCTCCTCGATATATTGCATAACTTTCGCGATGAGCTCACGCAAGGTTTCCGTACGTTCTTTCGTCTGGTTCGCTTCTATCTTGGAAGCCGCAAACGCACATACCTCTCGGAGCAACAGCTGAAGCTCTTGCTGCATTTCCAGAATGGTGTCGCAGGCAATGATTGAATCCATCCATAACGGGTTGTCCCCTAGCCAAGGCTGCGTAGTCCCGTCCCCCAGCTCATTCATCGCTTTCACCATCGTGCCGACAAGATTGAAGATAAGACATCTGGCCAACGTCAGCGATACTAGTGGCTTATCGAAATTGCGCCCCATGATCTCGTTCATGCTAGCCGAGGCTTGCTCAATATCTCCTGTTTTGATGAGATTAATAATTTGCTGCTCTACTTGGAGCGGATAATAATAACCCAGCTGCAGCTTATCAGCCGTATCGATTCGGATCTCATCATAGGTGATGATCTCTCTTTTCCCTCTAACCATCTTATATTCCATCGCGTCCAAAGCTTCACTATAAGCCTCGGCAACGCCAACTAAAGAAGTGTGAACACCGCTGATAGAGATCGTTAAATCCATATGGAACCGCGTCAGGAAGCGCTGTGCCTCTGCAGCTATCCAATCCAGATCAACTTTCCGCTCTGCCGCGTCCGTTTCTGCAAAGTTCACCAAACAAACCATCATATCATCGATCTCAGCCACATAACCCGCATGCTGGCGATGACCGACGAGCTCTTCCACGACATTCGTGATAATGAACTGCATCAATTTTCTGCGTTCACTGATGTCCATACCTGGCAAATTCGTAGATATACTATCGGAATTCTCAACCGCAAACAGAATTACCGCGAAATGATTCGAAATTAAATCCATATGAAAGGTTTTGAACGCTTCCTCATACGAAACGAGCGAGTCAATTCGCCCTTTCAACAGTCGATTTAACATATTTGAACGAAGCACGTGATGATGAGATTGCAGCTGCAGTGCGATTTGATCTTTCTCGTTCCGCGTATGCGAGATCATTTTCTGAATGAAATGCAGTTCATTTCCATCAGCACGTTCTTCGAAGGCATTTTTGTCAGAAATCGATTGAACCAAACGTTGGATCGGTGAGTAGTTACGGCGCAGAAAGAACCAAGTTAGCACCGCTGCACCGAATAAGCTGATCAGTATGCTGATGTAAGTAAACTTGCGGACATACTCCGCTTTTTCCCAATAAATGCTGCTTGGAATGATCAATACATATTTCAAATCAGAAACCGACGATTGAATATAGAAAAGCTCTGATTCTCCATCCTGCGAAGGTTTATACGTCACATTATCCTCATCCTGCAATTGCTCCAAAATGAGATTCTTATTCACCGTCACAGGGACATTGGAGAGTAGAACTTGATTGTCATGATTAAGGATGACGATTTGCCCGCCGCTAAACCCTGAAATGCTTTCGATTGCCTTCTCGAACCGCTCCCTATCCGCCATCACAACGACAGTACCTGTCTGCTTACCATTCAGATCCTTAGGCAAATGTGTGATGTACGCGATGGAGGTGGCAGACGGACCTGCATCAACGCGGGGAAGGATCAGAAATTGGTTATTCGTAGCTTGGTGGATCGTATCCAGCCATTGTTCATACCTGAGGGTACCCGTATTGTGAATCGTATCAAACGCTGTATGCAGATCTCGCATATTGCCTGGACGAAGAATCGAAGCCTCCTGATCCCAAGTCACATAGAACTCATCGATCGTCGCATACGAGGTTTGATACATCCGAAACTCTTTCACTAGTTGAAAAGCCAGATACTGATCATCATTGGTTCGTATATTCGTGTACATCAGACTTTGTAACTTAGCATTCCAAGTAATTTCCATATTCAACCGTTTCATCAAATCGAACTGCGTGTCGATCGTGTAACGGACTTGTTTCAATAAGGAATCATTTGCACGATGAATTTCACTTTTTAATGCATGACTAGACTGCGAGTATATGAGAATGCTCATCAGCATAGGCACGAATAATACGGCACTGTAGGATAACAACCAGGTAAATACAATACTTTTTCTTTTGGGCCAAAAAAAACGAAGCTTCACATGGATCTCCTCCCACTGCGCACCTTGAAAATTCCTCTGAAGGGATTGACTCCTTCACACTATTATACCTCTGTTCGCAAGGGGAGGAATGTCCAAAATGACAAATCCGATTGATAAAAACGCTACTAGATCCCTATTTCCATGATCTATCCTTTCAAGGAGCCTACCATAACCCCTTTGACAAAGAAGCGTTGTACAAATGGATAGACACATAGGATTGGCAATGTCGCTACGACGATCGTCGCATATTTGATGGTTTCCCCGATCTGGAAACGATCGCCCGCATCAGCTCCGACGGACATGCCATCTGTTGAGTTGGATATTAATATTTCCCTGAGTACGAGTTGTAACGGGAAGAGGTCTCTGTTTTTGATAAAGATCGAAGCATAGAACCAGCCATTCCATTTATCAACGGCATAGTACAGAATCATGACGGCAATGACGGGCATGGACAACGGGATGATGATTCGGAACAAAATCGTAAAGTGATTGGCCCCATCGATTTTGGCCGACTCCTCTAAGCTGTCGGGTATCGCCATAAATGCTGTTCGCATAATAATCAAATTAAATGTGCTTATGGAGAATGGAATAATCGTCGCCCATAAGGTGTCGAGCAAGCCTACATTTTTGACGATCAAATAGAGCGGAATTAAGCCCCCGTGGAAGAACATCGTGATCACGATAATGATCATAAATGCCTTATTCCAGATCACATTTTTACGAGAGAGCACGTATGCGCCTAAGGCTGTCATCAGGAGATTCACAATTACACCAGCGACCACAATAAACATAGTGTTTCGGTAACCAATGAGAATTCCGGGGTTCTTCATAACCCCTTTATAGGCTTCCCAACTAAAGCCAAGTGATTTATATAATATCCCTTTGTGTGCAACTAATTCACCCGCATTACTGAACGAAGCAAATAGAACGTAAAGCAAAGGGTACAACGTAACCACAACGAGTAGGGTCAAAATCAAATGTATAGCAACATCGAATAGTCTTTCTACGAAACTAGGTCCTTTTCTCATCAACATCACCTCACCATAAGCTGCTTTCGTTTACTTTACGACTAATGTAATTCGCTGTAATGAGCAGGATTAGATTGATAACGGAATTAAATAAGCCAACCGCTGAGCTGTAGCTCCATCCGAACTCCAGCAACCCTTTACGATAGACAAAGGAAGAAATAACGTCCGCCGTTTCATAACTGACCGGATTATAGAGCAGAATGATCTTCTCAAAGCCTACGTTCAACAAATTACCCATACGCAAAATAAACATAATCGCAATCGTCGGCATGATACCTGGCAATGTGATATACATCATCTGTTTCCAGCGACTTGCGCCATCCATCCGTGCAGCTTCATACTGTTCCGTATCAATGCTCATTAACGCCGCAATATAAATGATAGATTCCCATCCAATTCGTTGCCAAATCTCGGATAAAATGTAGATCGGTCGGAACAACTCTGCTTTCTGCAGCATCGCTTGCCCGTCATATCCGAAAGACATCGCGATATTGTTAATGACACCATCTGCATTCGTAAAGTCCGTAATAATCCCACAAATAACGACTAGTGATATGAAATAAGGCATATACGTAATCGTTTGTGCGACTCGCTTGAAAGTCTTACTTCGCACCTCATTAATCAAAAGCGCCAAAATAATCGGAGCAGGAAACTCAAATATCAAGGAGTACAAGCTGATAACCAGCGTATTTTTCAATATGCGCCAAAAGTAAAAAGAACTGAAAAAGTCATGAAAATGCTTAAAACCTACCCAATCACTTCCTAGAATCCCCTTCATGGGTGAATATTCTTTAAAGGCAATTAAGGCTCCATACATCGGTGCATAATGGAAAATCAAGTAATAAACGAGCACGGGTACCATCATGAGGTACAAGTACTTGTTGGCTATAAAATCACGGATATATCTATTTGTCCCCGTTCGTTGCTTCGTGAGCGTTACGCTTTCCAGTGGCTGTGTATTCGCCATCTCCATCCTCACCCTCTCACCCGTTTACTTGTAGAGGAGGGAGATCTTAGATCCCCCATACCTCCTCATTGATAAATAAAACTTATCGCTTGTTATAGCGATCAAGTGCTGCTTGTTGAATCTCGATAGCGCGGTTTAAATTCAGGGACTTCATTTTATCCACATACTTCTCAAAGCCATCTACAGGCTCGTTGCCCAAAATGATTTTCAGCGTCATTTCATCCACCAACGTGTTCATGTCGCCCATGATTTTCGCGTATTCGGAGCTTTCTTCCGGAGTAGGCGTAAGCGGCGGCAAGCTGTATTTGGCTGTATCGGTTTTCTTCCACACATTGATTGCATCGCGTTGGGTTGGCAGTACAAAGAATTGCTCCGCATAACGCTTGTCCTGGATAAATGGACCGTTGTAGCTGCCACGAATGTACATGGACATCGCTTGTGCAGGAGCTAGCTTATCTGGATTTTTCATCAGTAAATCCGTATATTTCGGATAGCCATCCACCATCGCGTAGCTAACACCTTCTGTTCCGAAGTTGAAGAACATGTGACCCGCTTCACTATATCCATAGTCCAGCATCTTCACAGCTAATTCTGGATTCTTGGACTTCCCCGTTACCGCGACAATGCCTCCAGAGGAATAAGGGTTATCTTTTTGACCAAATTTCGGCGTATCGCCTTTCTTTAATACCGGATATGGCGCGGCTACCAGCTGTGCTTTAGGATCTTTGGCCTGGATGAGTGGCTGCCATTTGCCGATTCCACCGCCTGCGTTACCAATACTCGCCCCTGTCGCTCCCGTTGCGAAGCTGCCATCCAAGGCTTTCGTATCCACCGTAGCGATGTTCTTATCTAGCAAGCCATCTTGAAACCATTGGTGGAACGTCTTCAAGTACTCTTTGAAGCCGCTCTCTGACGGTCCGAATTTGATTTTCCCATTATCCAAATAGAATCCGCGGTTCACGCCAAATGCGCCTAAGAATGCACCGTTGTACGATTCATTGAAAAATCTTGGTTTGCTGATAAAGGATAATGGCGCGGCTGCACCTTTCTTCTCTTTAAAAGCTTTCAATGTCGTCGTCCAGTCATCAATCGTTTCAGGAACAGGGAGTCCTAACTCATCCAACCAGTCTTTACGAATCATCGGGCCTTGGAAAACCTGTAGATACTCATCTCCACGAATGAAAGGGAATGCATAGTAGCTACCGTTATCTGTTTTCACCATCTTGTCGACGTCTGGATGCTCTTTGAGGTATTTCTTCAGGTTCGGCGCGTATTTATCAATCAGATCATTCAATTTCAAAATGTAACCATCTTTAATGGCCTTCTCAGGTCCACCTGGGAAATCACTCAAGAAGTTATATTCGATCATATCTGGCAAATCGCCGGATGCGAGCATCACGTTTAGCGCTTCTTTGGCTTGTCCTGTCGGAGGCGCTAAGAATTTAAGCGGAACTCCCGTTTTTTTCTGCCACTCTTGGAAAAAGGGAACATCCGCATGTGTCGTTTTCACACCTGTTAAGTTTCCGTTCAACTCACCCCAGTAGGTCAGTGTTTTATCCGTTGTTATCGGATATGTAGTCGCTGTTGTTGTTGCTGGTGATTGTGACTCACTCGTTGTTGTCGTTGTTTCCGTTTTCGAGGAACAGGCAATCGCTGTGCCCATCATCATGACAATCATGGTTGAAGCTAAAATTTTCTTCATTCGTTGACCCTCCACTACATGTTATGGCGAGATGCATCTCTTCCTTAAGCGTAGTGGAATCCATCGGATTAACCTATGAGCAATATGAAGAATGGCATGGTCATTTCGTCATTTCAAATTGTTGATTTCCGCTATCCGATGGGCGAAATCACAAAATCAGCCCTAAAATAGACAAAAAAATAGCACGGAATGATGATCTTTCACATCATTCCGTGCTATTTGTAACCTTTTACAAACCGAAAATGGCATCAATAACTGGCTTCGTTGTTCCGCCTGGATATAAGACATACAACAAGACATAAACCATAACGCCTGTTGGCGCTGTTAGCAGCCATACTATCGCCGCAACTTTACCAATTTTCTTATGTTTGAGGAATTTCTTTTTGTAAGCGAACCATAGTGTAACGAGGCCAAGAACGCCTCCTATTGTAGCCAAGGTAATATGGAAGAACAAGAACAAATGATAAGGCAACTTTAAGCTCTCCGGCCCACCAAACGCCGTGTTTCCTTCAAATAAGGTACGGGACATGTAGATGATGAAAAAGGCTAAAGCGAAAATCGCGCCTAGAACCATCAGCTTTTCATGCGTATCCCGGTTTCCTTTGACGATATGATACCACCCGAACCCAACAAAAATGGCACTAATCACAATAAACATCGTAGAAATCGTGGGTAATATGTGCATCTTTCTAATCCTCTCTCTAAGCGCGATTCCAGTTCCCGCCTTGATTACTCAAGCTATCTTGTGATGGAATAGGATCCAATTCATCCTCATCCTTGCGTTCTCGGCGATACCAGCGGAAGAAAATATAAGCTAAAGTAGCTCCATAGATAATTTCTTGCAATATCTTCATGATTACACCACCGAGCTGTTGATCATCGAGTGGTGACAAATGAGCAAACGGAACAGTGACGTTGTCATACATATCGTAGATAATTGAATCCGCAAAAATGATAAGCGCACATGCGGGTGTCAACAATACACCATTTCCGAAAATATACGCCATCTTCTTCAAATCGTTCAATCGATTCAGCTCAGGAAGCGGACAAAATACTGGAAACCACATAATAAAGGCCGTCACTAAGAGTAACGTATGATAAACAAGAAGCGGTACATCATTCTTCATCAAGTAATCCATAACCATCGGCATATGGTAGATAGAGAATAGCATATTGAACATGAATAAAGCGATCAGAGGCCGAGTAAAGAAGGAAAACAGACCGCGAAACACGATATTTTTCATGCAAGAACGAACCAACCAAGCCGGTGTTCCTAACCAAATGAAGATCGGTACAATCAAGTAAAGAATCGTTTGTTGCAGCATGTGCATACTGAACAAATAGTGATGCCCGATATAGTTAATTGGACTTCCTTGCCCAATATAGAATAAGACTAGCCCTGCATAGAAGAGAAGCTGCTGTGAGATCGAAATTGGCTCTGATTTCGCAGCGCTCCCATTCCCTTTTACAACAAAGCGACCATAACTATATCCGATTACAATGACGATCAACAATAAAACAGGATTCCACAAATCAAAAAATCCACCAATCTGACTCATACCTGCATCTTTCTCCTTTCAAGCTGACTATATCCGAATATCTCCCTTTAAACAAAGAGGAGGCACTTTGTCTAGACAAAGTTGCCTCTTCTTCCTTTTTTACCACCAAACCCAATATACGGCCATGATTACGCCAGTAAGAGCAACGAACGCTCCTGCAAAGATAAAGATTAGAGGGAACAAATGTCCTCTCTCTTTGGCATGCATCCAGAATAGTAACTGAACAAGTGCCTGCACGATCCCGAGGGATACGATGAAAATTAAGATAAACGAACGATCCAAATCTCCGTAAAGTACGACAGCGAATGCCAACATCGTGAGTAGAATCGAGATAATGTAAGTCAAATAGTGATTTACAGGTGAATCGTGTTTAACCCGCTTGCTAGGTGCGTGTGTATCATGAGAATTGCTGCTCATTTAGTGACCCACCTTCCCCATCAGATAAACAACTGTGAAGATAAATACCCAGACTAAGTCGATAAAGTGCCAGTACAGGGATGCGACATAAAACTTAGGTGCCGTAACGACTGTAAGACCTTTCTTAAGTCCTTGGAAAATCAACAGTGTAATCCAGCAAACACCGAATGCTACGTGAGCACCGTGGAAACCAACCAACGTATAGAACGAGGTGGAGAAAGCACTTGTTGTAAACTTGTGTCCTTCATGCACATACTCGTAAAACTCGTAGATCTCCATTCCTAAGAACGAAAGACCGAACAAAACAGTTACTGCCAACCAAGCTAGCAATTGACCTACTTTTTGACGGTGCATCGCAATGATTGCGAATACACTCGTCAAGCTGCTAGTTAAGAGAATAAATGTTGACCAACCAACTGTTTTGAGCTTGAAAAGCTCTTCAGCTGTTGGGCCATCCGGAGCTGAGTTCCGAAGGGCAATGTAAGTTGCGAATAAGCAACCGAACAATACAACCTCTGCACCAAGGAAAAGCCAGAAGCCAAGAACTTTATTTTTCCCTTCGAGGGTAGCCGTTTCCGGATTAGCAGGCAGTGCGCCCGTGTGATGACTACTCATGCCTTTACCCCCTTATGATCGTCTTCAAGTTCTTCTGGTTCAATATGCCAACCGTGGTCGTCATATACGGAACGCAAGAACATGGCAATGAAAGTAACTACGATACCTGCAGCAGCTACATAATAGTTTTTGTACATAAAACCAAAACCAGCGATGAATAAACCAACAGACATCACAAGCGGCAAGATCGATGCCGAAGGCATGTGGATCGAACCAATTGGCTCAGCTGGTGTCATTTGCTTGTTACCAGCCATTTTTTCTTTCCAGAAAGCATCTAAACCGCGAACAAGCGGAGTTTGTTTGAAGTTATACTCAGGTGCAGGTGATGGAATTGTCCACTCCAAGGAGCGTCCATCCCACGGATCTGCAGGAGCTGTCATTGGTTTTCTTGCTGTAGTGATAATGTTGATAAGGAACACCAACGTACCAATACCCATCAAGAACGCACCAACCGTTGAAACTAAGTTACCAACTTCGAGATCGTATCCTGGCTGATACGTAAAGACGCGTCGCGGCATCCCCATTAGTCCCAAGAAATGCTGCGGGAAGAATGTCAAATGGAAACCGATGAAGAACAACCAGAAATGCAATTTACCTAAGCCTTCACTTAGCATACGACCGAACATTTTCGGCCACCAGTAGTAAAGACCTGCGAACAAACCAAGTACTAGACCACCAACGATAACATAGTGGAAATGCGCTACTACGAAATACGTATCGTGATATTGGAAGTCAGCTGCAGGAATCGCAAGCATAACCCCTGTAGTTCCACCCATAACGAATGTAGGAATGAACGCTGTTGCGAAGATATTCGCAGTTGTAAAGCGGATTTGACCACCCCAAAGTGTGAACAACCAGTTGAAGATTTTCACACCTGTTGGAACAGCAATCGCCATCGTAGCAATCGCGAAGATCGAGTTCGCTACTGGGCCTAGACCTGCTGTAAACATATGGTGAACCCAAACCATGAAGCCTAAGAAACCAATTAGCACTGTTGCAAATACCATGGAGCTGTATCCGAACAGACGTTTTTTCGAAAAAGTAGAAACGATCTCAGAAATAATACCGAAAGCAGGAAGAATCAAAATGTAAACTTCGGGATGCCCGAAAATCCAGAACAAGTGTTCCCAAAGTACGTTGTTACCGCCTCTGGCTGCATCGAAGAATGCACCACCGAAGACGCGGTCAAACATGAGCTCAACCAATGCAACCGTGATTGCAGGGAAAGCAAGAACGATCAAACCTGAAGTTACAAAAGCAGACCAAGTAAACATTGGCAAACGCATGTATGTAAGCCCAGGAGCACGCATGTTGATAATCGTTACAAGGAAGTTAATCCCCCCGATTAGCGTACCGATACCTGCAATTTGCAAACCAAGAACGTAGAAGTCCGTTCCTTGCAAGTTGCCTTCAAGAGTTGCCCCCCAGTTTGAATCGGTGATCGAGGATAAAGGTGCGTATCCTGTCCAACCCGCATCTGGAGCTCCACCTAAGAACCAACTAGTGTTCATAAGCACGCCGCCGGCGAAGAATAACCAGAAACCAAGCGAGTTAACGAACGGGAACGCAACGTCCCTTGCACCAATTTGTAGCGGAACGATGGCATTCATGAAAGCGAAGATGACCGGCATTGCCGCAAAGAAAATCATCGTTGTTCCGTGCATCGTTGTTAATTGGTTAAATGAATCTCCAACAAAAATTTGTTGATCTGGATAAGCGAGTTGTATCCGAATTAAGATCGCTTCTAGTCCCCCTACGAGGAAGAAGAAGCCGCCCGCTAGTAAATACAGGATACCGATTTTCTTATGATCGACGGTTGTAAGCCAATCCATAAGCCCGGTATGTTTTTTTACTGGATGAGAGTGAGCCAACGTATGAACCTCCTTTACATCAAGAGTTTATTTCAATGTTTGTAAGTACGTAACAATATCTTTAATTTGATTGTCATCTAATTTGCCGTTTGCTTCTTTACCGAAAGCTGGCATTTTGTTACCCGGTTTCAGTGCTTGCGGATTATGTATCCACGATGCTAAGTTCTCAGGTGTCTTCTCTAAGATACCTGCAAGAGTGTCGCGATCTGCGAAACCTTTAAGGTTAGGAGCAACCCCAGGGCCGCTTGCATTAACAGCATGACAAGACATACAGTTTTCTTTGAAAAGCTCTTCACCTTTTTGAGCAGATGCTGGCACGGTAGAAGGTGCTTTCATTTTCGCAACCCAAGCATTAAAGTCTGCTTCAGACTTAGCCGCAACGGTAAAGTTCATCAAAGCATGGGAAGCTCCGCAAAGCTCTGTACATCTACCTTGGAACGTTGCAATTTCATCCGCTTGCAAGTAAAGCGTATTACGGATACCTGGGTTCGTATCAACTTTACCACCTAGAGATGGTACCCAGAAAGCATGTGCTACGTCAGCAGAAACGACATCAAACGCAATGATTTTGTCCTTCGGAATCACGAGCTGTTGAGCTGTAGCGATACCAAGGTCTGGATATTCAAACTGCCACCAGAACTGATGTGCAGTGACTTTCACATGGATAGCGTCTTTGTTCTTGTTGTAATTCTCGGAGTGTTTGAACGTGTAAGATACTGTTGGCACCGCAAGTACTAACAGCAAGAGAATTGGAATTACCGTCCAGATAATCTCCAAAACATGACTTCCTTCGACTTGTTTCGGAATACTTTCGTCGCCCTTACGCTTGCGAAAGCGAATTAAAACGTACACATAAATCGCAAATACGACAATTACGACAAAAATCATGATAAAGAGACTTAATTTCATTAAATAAAGCTGCTCCGTCGCCACAGGACCTTTTGGCACTAAAGCAGATAAGGTTGGGTCTCCGCACCCAGTTAGCATGAGCGTCATCACCGCTAGAAGGGGTAGCAGACGCCAGAACTTTTTCAATTGACTCATTGTATCAACCCCACTTTTAAAACAATATTTTTACCACGAAGGCCATGCCCATGTCAATTCACTTTAATAACTATAAATTCGTGAAAACTTTTTGTCAATCGCTGTAGGAGAGTTCACAAATTGTTCTTAAACAGCGTCTGTAGCGATATATTTCCCTTCATGGTTATTTCCATACACCCACCTCTTTATGCATAAAAGCCTTTATTTGTGAAGACGAATAATTAGACAGAAACATCTCATCCTATAAACATCAAATCGCTTTAGGAGGTCTGTAAATTATGTTCAGGAAGTTAGGTTTTCCGATTTGTGGAATCATATTCCTCCTGCTTACATTATCCGCATGTGGCACTAGCGGAAAAGAGTACAGAGGCAATCCAAATAACTCTACTAGCTCGAATTTTGGCGCAAATGTCGAAAAGGGAGACGCGATGGACCGTGCCTATCAAGTACAACAACTCTCTGGTCCTGTCTCACACAACAATACCAAGTTGGAATACAGTCAATATCTATCGGATCAACTGCATACCATGGATGGTGTAAATACAGCCTTTGTCATGATTACAAATCAGAATGCTTATGTTGCACTAATGATGGATAACAGCGCAATTGGCACGAAAGGGTTAACAAAAGAGACGAATAATCAAGGTACAAACAAAGGCTTCTACAACGATGATAATCCCTATGATGACTCCCTTCCGTCTAACGATATAAATAAAGGTTACAATAGTTATGAAACAGCTGTGCATCATGATCTACTTTCTCATCAGTTTAAACAAGCCATTGCTGAAAAGCTTCGCGTTCTTAAACCCGATCTGATGGACGTCTATATTTCGGCAAATCGAGATTTCCTTAATAAAATGAATAGCTTCGCACAGGAAAGTTGGAAAGGCCATTCGCTTATGCCTCTTCTAACCGACTTCAATCAGACCGTGACACGTGTGTTTGGAACGGCACAATCACTACCTCAGGACTAGATTAATTAGGGCTGGCCTCCTAAAAGAAGCTCTACTTCTCATAGGAGGTCTTACTACGCCTTTTGGAGCACAACCAGCATGTAAAACTTCTATTAATAAAGTAGTTTATTTCTGCTTGTGGGTCGGCTCCTGTTTTCATTTGTCTTTCATTCCTGTACAATGAGGGAATCGTCTTTACTAAGAAGGAAAAAGGGAGCTGGCCAATTACCCATGTCAAATGGATTTGCCTCATTAGGTATTAGAGAACAATTAGTTCAAGTTTTGCAAAATCAAGGTGTCGTAGAACCGACCCCCATTCAACGAGAAGCGATTCCAGTATTGTTAAAAGGTTCGGACGTTATCGCACAAGCTCAAACAGGTACAGGTAAAACCCTTGCCTTTGTACTTCCTATATTAGAAACCATTGATGTAGAAAGCTCGGATGTTCAAGCGCTTATTCTTACTCCTACCCGTGAATTAGCGATTCAAATCAGCAATGAGTTGAAAACCCTTGTCCCGATCACAGGTGCGAAGGTTCTAGCTGCCTACGGCGGTCAAGATGTAGAAAAACAGCTTAGAAAGCTTCAAGGCAACATACATATAGTAGTAGGAACACCGGGAAGATTGCTTGATCATCTTCGTCGCGGTTCTATCAACTTCTATAAATTGAAAATACTCGTTTTAGATGAAGCAGATCAAATGTTGCATATGGGCTTCTTGCATGAAGTCAAGGATATCATTGCGCAAACGTCTCCTTATCGCCAAACGTTGCTCTTCTCTGCGACCATGCCCGAACAGGTCATTAATCTGTCTAAGGCTTATATGAAGGAAGCAAAAGAAATAAAAATTCAAAGTAAACAAGTCACTTTGACTGAGATTCAGCAGGTACTTGTCCCTACGACTGATCGTGATAAACAGGATGCTCTTATTGCAGCAATTAAACAATATAGGCCTTATCTTGCGATGATTTTCTGTCGGACCAAAGCCAAAGCGATTGCCCTCAATGAAACGCTGCAAGAAATCGGATTAATGTCCGATGAGCTGCATGGTGACTTGTCTCAAGCGAAACGTGAGCAAGTGATGAAGCGTTTCAGAGAAGGCCGGATCGAGCTCTTAGTCGCTACGGATATCGCAGCTCGTGGTTTAGATGTGGAAGGCGTAACGCATATCTTCAACTACGATGTACCTCAAGATGCCGAAAGCTACATTCATCGGATTGGTAGAACGGGGCGTGCCGGTGAGTCAGGCGTTGCCGTGACTTTCGCAACGCAACGAGATATGCCAACGATCGAGCTTATCGAAAAAGGTATCAAAATGTCATTGCGCGGTGCTGATGGACAGCAAAGACGTGTTGTTCGTTCCCAAAACGATGATTACATCGAGCAAGAAGGCAGAGGGTCTGCACGTAAAGGAGGAGCTGGTGCTTCCTCACGCGGTGGCAGACGCAATGACCGCACTGGTGCGCCAGAACAACGCAGCGGCGGACGTGCGGGAAGACCTGGAGCACGCGAGCTGCGAGGCGATCGCGCTAACGTTCAGTACGGTGGCGAGCGGAAAACAGGTTTTGGTTCCAAAGGCGACAAATTCGGCTCACGCGGAGGTTCAGCTGGTGCTGGGCGTTCAGGCGAAAGACCAGCTAAAGTCAATTCGGAACGTAGCCCGAATACATGGGGACGTGCAACCGTTGTTCACGAATCGCCAACTACGAATGCGGCTCCAGCTCGTGGAGCGAACATTGGCGCAGCCAAAGCACGCGTAACCGGTTCCTACAACGGTGGCGGTGAAGGTGCAGAGCGCAAGCGTTCCGCTCCACATGGCGATAAGTCCTACTCGCCATACAACAAGTACGCCGGCGCAGGTCGTGATGACGCGGCTAGCGCGTCTCGCACGCTTCGCGGCGGCAAAGGCCGTGGCGACGGAGCAGCACGCGGTGCTACTCCGCGCGGTGAAGGCTTCGGCGCTCGCACTGGCGGCGCTCCTCGCGGTGAGGGCTTCGGCGCTCGCACGGGCGGCGCTCCTCGCGGTGAGGGCTTCGGCGCTCGCACGGGCGGCGCTCCTCGCGGCGAGGGCTTCGGCGCTCGCACAGGCGGCGCTCCTCGCGGTGAGGGCTCTGGCGCTCGTACGGGCGGCGCTCCTCGCGGACGGAGTGATGAGCGTGGTGCGCGCAGCGCAGCACCTCGTGGCGACAGCTTCGGCTCACGCGGCGGTGCTCCGCGCGGTGACAGACCAAGCGGCCCACGCGGTGGCCAAGGCGGCGCTCGTGGAGGTGCACCAAGAGGCACTCGCGGCGGCGGCAGCAAACGCTAGGCTGATGAAGCGATTTCATGCAAGTCTTTACCGATGAAGCCTTACGATGTAAGATATAGGTATGATTTATTCAGATTCTATTTTATAAAAATCGTTTCAACCCGTGCTCGCACGTAGGATTTACCCCCCATCCAATCAAAGGAGGTATGTTCCATGTACGCATTAAAGGATAAGGAAATGATTTTTGTATTCACTGGCCCACACGGGGCAGGCCGAAAAACCGTTGCGGAAATGTCCGGCTCCACGCTGGGGATGAAACAAGTGATTTCGTACACCACACGACCTCCGAAAGCAACAGAGGAAGATGGTCAAGATTATCATTTCATCTCACCCGCTCAATTTGTGCAAGCACAAGCAGGCGGCGAATTCATTGAAGTTAGTACTGTGAATGACCATCTCTATGGAATCAAAAGCTCTGATATTGAGTTTATGTTCCAGCAAAGCGGCAGCATCTACTTGATCTTGAACCGCTTCGGTGCCGAAACTCTCAAAAAGCTATATGGCGACCGCGTTGTCCAAATCTTCATTTATGCCCAGCGAGACACACTTGAAGAGCGGATGAAAGAAAGCGGAGATTCCGAAGAAATCGCCTCCAAATATTTGTCTGACTACGAAAATGAATTAGCCTACCGTGACCAATGTGATCATGTTTTTGAAAATGTGGACTTGGCTCATACGGTATTTGATCTTACCAAAACATTAGATCACTATTTGAATCGTAATCTGGTTGATTTAGACTAGAACGAAGGGCAGTAAATGCCGAAATAAGGCCTGGACGGTCCCCCGTCCGGGCCTTTTCATCTAACGAATGAACGGCTTCGTAAGTGGTCCGTTCCTACTAAGGAGTTGAATGATATGAAAATCATTTCCATTGAACCTACACCCAGCCCCAACTCCATGAAACTCAATATGGATGAGTCCTTACCTGCCGGTGTGCGTGAAACGTATACGAAAAAGAATCTGACAGGCGCTCCTGCAGAAGTGCAAAAATTGCTTGCTGTACCTGGCGTTATCAGCATCTTCCATGCAGCCGACTTCATCGCGGTAGACCGCAGCTCGAAGGGTGACTGGCAGTTCATCCTGGCACAGGCGCGCGAGATTTATGGCGAAGCGCAGCCAAAGGCTGGCGCTGGCTTGCCAGCCGAGCAGCCTGCTGCTGACGCCGCCTTTGGCGAGGCGCAGGTGCTCGTGCAAATGTTTCGCGGCATTCCGCTCCAGGTGAGGGTACGCGCAGGCTCCGAAGAAGCGCGCGTCGCTATGCCAGAGCGCTTCACGCAAGCCGCGGTACGCGCAGGTACGGCTTCGCCGAACCTGATCAAAGAGCGGAAGCTCGAGGAGCTCGGCGTCCGCTACGGCGAGCTCTCGGACATCGCGGGCGAAGTCGTCCAGGAACTGGACGCTTCTTACGACGATGCCCGCGTCGAGGAACTAGTCTCCCGCGCGATGCAGGAGAACACGGATGCCCCTGTGGAGGAGGCTGCCACAGGGGATCTTGTCGCAGCCGCTGAGCAGCTGCGACACAGTGATTGGAAGCTGCGCTACGCCGCGCTTCAGAAGATCCAGCCGTCGCTTGAGACGCTGCCGCTTCTCGTCCAGGCCCTGCAGGACGAGAACACGTCGCTTCGGCGACTGGCCACGGTATACCTCGGGGATATCAAGGAACCCGAGGTACTGCCCTATCTGTATCGCGCCCTCGAGGACGATACAGCTTCTGTGCGTCGGACGGCAGGCGATACGCTGTCCGATCTTGGCGACCCCGCCGCCATGCCGGCGATGGCCAAGGCGCTCAAGGACCGCAACAAGCTTGTCCGTTGGCGCGCAGCCCGTTTCCTTTATGAAGTCGGGGACGACTCCGTGCTTCCTGACCTAAAGCAAGCTGCAGACGACCCCGAGTTCGAGGTGCGGATGCAGGTCAAGATTGCCCTCGAGCGTATCGAAGGCGGTCATGCCGCTGAAGGATCTGTTTGGCAGCAAATGACACGCAGAAATGTGTAGCTGAGTAATCATAAAAGCACGAATGTCCTCTTCCCCATGTGGGAAGATTGGCATTCGTGCTTTTTTTGATTCATCTACTTCTTATACCGCTCAAAATACACAATTCTCTCCTCAATCGTCGGATGAGAGCCGCGGAACCACTGCACCAGTTTTGGCTGAGTAACGGGACTAAGATTTTCTTTGGCGATATGCTGAAACGCCCGAATTGCTGCATCCCCATCCCCCGTCATTTTCATCGCATAGACGTCTGCCCGGTGCTCGATCACCCTTGAGAACGCATTCTGAGCCGGTGATGACAGGAAGCTCATCAGTGAGATGAGCAGCAGAAGAATTGGTAATGCGGCTAGATCTCTTTCACCTCGCATGCCCCAAAGTGCCCCCCAGCGTTTTAAGATTAGCCGGTACGCATGAAAAGCCAACCAGAAACCAACGAAACTGAGTGCAACACCATAGGCAATCCCCCAATAGATATGTCGTTCTACGTAATGTCCCATCTCGTGTGCCATCACTGTCAAGATTTCATCTGGCTGCAATTTATTCAAAATGGTATCCCACAGTACAATGCGCGCGTTCCCGCCGATCCCATTGACATAAGCGTTAATGGCATTCGTCCGCTCCGACATGTTGACCTCGTAAACCTGATCGGTCGGTATATGTGATTTGGCTGCAAGATCAAGAATTTGCGTTTTCAATTCCTGATTTTGAAGTGGCTGGAACTGATTGAACAACGGGTCCAGTACCACAGGCTGAATAAACGTGACGAATAAGATTAATGGAATTGAAATTAACCACAACCATACCCACCACCGCTTAGGGCTCCACTTACTGATCCATCTGAAAATCCCCACCATGAGTATCGTGCCTACGATATCTATGAGAAATGTTTTTACATAATCCTTCAGGAAAATGATTGGCGTCTCATTGGATATGCCGTAGGCTTGGTCGATTTTGAACAGAAACACATCAATGGGAAGAAATAGCACGTCCATGACGAGGGTAAAAAGAACCACAAAAAGGATCATTTGCAGGAAAGAAGCTCGGAATACTTTCTCCGCGAGTTGACGGAAGCTGACGGCTATGCCGAATAAAGTAACGGTCACACCCATTTGCAGGGGAGCGCTTAAAAAGAACGTTAACGAATGAATCCTTGAAAGTGTCTCCGCTTTAGCAATTTCTGCATGGGTCATGAACGTATTCGGATCCGCCACAGAACCAACTAACGCCATAGGGATTTGAAACAAATCCCCTTTTAAGAAATATAAAATCACGATAACGGCATAACCAGCAAAAGCAGCTGCACACCACAAATAGAAACGTTTCATCCCATGCCTCCACGTTCATCTTGATAGGCTCAACTTTGATAGAGATTAGTAGTTTGGATAAGCTTGTTTACTTAGTCTATGCGAACAAGGCAGCAGCGTATGTGTCTCAAGGCATATTTTGGATATCATGTCTTGCATTCTCTATCCTCGCATGATGTAATGAGAACATTGACAGGAACGGACGTGCTACATGAAGAAATTGAAATTGCTCACACTGCTATTGCTGGCGTTGTCCAGCTTTACACTTATTCTACTTATAAAATCAAATTCCCCCGATGCGAAACAACTCCTCACGCTATCTAGTCCTAAGGGAAAAGTTGCAGATCAGCATCTTGCAGGGGAAACCGCAACGGAAATCCCTTCACCTATTGATGCTGTCGTAGCCGAGGCGGAATCCACAACTAACCAGACATCCACTGATGAAGCCCCTACACTCACTAAGCATCATGTTCAAATACAAGCGATTCCCGCGCTCTCACAGCTTCCTGAGCTACCAAATGGTTGTGAAGCTGTCGCTGCGACCATGCTGCTGAATTGGGCTGGACTGCCGCTAACGAAGGAAGAAGTGGCTCATGCTCTGCCCACGGGAGATATGCCCTATGAGAATGAGTTTGGTGCTTTTGTTGGTGCAAATCCTAAAGATGTTTTCGTTGGCGATCCTTTTGATATCGGCTATGGGATTTATCATACCCCAGTCGCTAAATTGATGAACCAGTGGTTACCTGGTCACATTCGTGATCTGACAGGAACCTCCTTCGAGGATTTACTTGGCGTCATTGCCAAAGGCAACCCTGCCATGATTTGGGCAACTGAGCATATGGATAGCCCTTATTTCGACTTGGAGTGGGAGGATGAGACGGGTGAGCTTGTCCCGTGGTATCAGCCCGAGCATGCCTTACTACTAACTGGCTGGGATGATAATTATGCGTATATGAACGATCCGATGACGGGTGAACAAGAAGCCTATCCACTCCCTTCCTTCAAGGAAGCATGGGAGTTCATGGGCTCCCAGGCCATCACGATCATTGGATAACGGCTATCTTTCACAATAACTGGAAAAAGTACATCTAATTCTGCTCGTTCAGACAAATAGTAAGCATTAGATGGAAAATATGTAGCTAATTTAGCTGTTATCGCACCTTTTCGGCTATTTTATCCAGATTAGATGGATTTTTTCCATCTATTTACTCAGACTCGTTAAATTTCATAAAATTAACTGTATTTTTTACATGTAATCGTGCGGCCGACTGAGGTTGCGTATTTTGAGACTAGTAGGAGTAGTTGATTAGATAGAGTTGCTTAGATAGCTGGGGTGGCTTAGATAGTTGAAGTGGCTTAGGTAGTCGATGTAGCTTAGGTAGTCGAAGTTGCTTGAGTAGTCGATGTTGCTTAGGTAGTCGATGTAGTTTAGGTAGTCAAAGTTGCTTAGGTAGTCGAAGTTGCTTAGGTAGTCGAAGTTGCTTAAGTGGTCGAAGTAGCTTAGGTAGTCGAAGTCGTTTAGGTAGTCAAAGTTGCTTAGGTAGTCGAAGTTGTTAAAGTAGCTAAAGTAGCATGGACATCCCCAAGGGGTTGTCCATGCTTTTTCACAAGGGGTCCAGCTGAACAGCAGCTTGCTTGCCGCTCAGTTGAATGCCGGTATGCTTCTTGCCGTGGGAGCCAAGCTCCTTGACCAGCCTTTCCAGCAATTCCTTGGCTTTCGCGCCTTCCTTGCCGGAGATCTTAACGACCAGCAGGACGGCGTCCCCGCCCTTCAAAATGCGCTCAGCTTGCTGGCGCTTCGTCTCGAGATCGTGATCCTCGATGTTGGCCGTCAAGCGAAGCTCCTTGACTTTCGGGCCCTGTTCTTGCTTACGGGCTTGCTGCTTTTCTTGCAGAGCCTCTTGTTTGGCTGAGCCTGCTCCAATCAGCTTACAAGGAGGCGGGCTGCTCATGAGCGAGGTGCAGACGAGGTCTACCTTTAACTTTTTGGCAAGAGCAAGCGCATCTTTCGTGGACATTACACCTAAATCCTCACCCTGCAGCCCCGTTACCTGGACTTCGGAAGCTTTGATTTTCTCATTCTTAATAATCATTGTGAATCCACCTAATCTTTCGCTATAATGAACCCATCCACCCGTAGGTGGATAGAGGTTGGCCTAGTTATTACGCGTGTTGCAATCGTTGTATAAGGAGCTGTCTGTTACCCGATGAACAATAAACAATTAGAAGAACAAATGATCGAAAATTACAAACGTGAAGAGCATATGATGATTTTGGTTTTTGCACAGTGGTGTATTAACCATGGTCTGGACCCCGCAGCACTTTATCATAGCGCCTATCCAGAACAGCCGAATAATGAAGCGCTTGAGAAAGCACTTGAACTAACCGTGCCGAAAGAGGAAGCCGGCGAAGTGCCGGATGACACGTTGCTTGGCGTGCTTTCCCTCTTTGGCAATGAAGAGCTGGCGTTCATTGTGACGCAAGAAATCGATAAACGGCCGAAGCGCACGCGCTAGGTGATTTCTCATTCACCTGGGCTTCCCTTGCCTAGATGACATAACTGTGCTGATGGCTGAGTTCAAAAGCTTCCGCCAACAACTCCACGGTGCGCAGTCTCGTTTCCACTTGGTGTCCACCTGCAACGACCATGACTTCGTCGACACCATAGCTTTCGGCTAGCAGAAGGATTTGTTCCCTGACCTGGCCAGGATTGCCCACGATCATCCGTGAGCGATTGTCTCTCACACGGGTTTGATCCCAATCGGAATACGTATATTCCGCTGCTTCCTTCGGCGATTTCACTCCGGTGAACTCGCCTTTTTCCATTTGCAGAATACGCAAATCGACCGAGGTCGCAAGCTCCTCTGCCTCCGCTGTCGTTTCTGCGCACAGCACATAAATACAGACCGTCGCCTGCGGCACGACATTGAGAGCGGACGGTTGGAACGAGCTGCGGTAGCTTCGCACCGCATGCTGACCTCCCGCGCCGTTGATGAAGTGCGCGAAGCAGAAGGCTGCGCCTGCCTGCGACGCATACACCCCGCTCTGCCCGGTGGAGCCGAGCAGCCACACCTGGGGCATCGAGGCCACCAAAGGGGTGGCACGGATGCCCTCGAACACATGCCCAGGTTCCACCGAGTCGGTGAGGAACCGCAGCAAATCCGTGACTTGCGCAGGGAACCGCTCAAGTCCCTCGAACAGATCGGCGCTGACGCCACGCAGCGCCTTGGCCGTATGCGGCGTGCCGCCGGGCGCACGCCCGATACCAAGGTCGATACGCCCGGGATAGAGCGCCTCGAGCATACGGAAGTTCTCAGCGACCTTGTAGGCGCTGTAGTGAGGAAGCAGCACGCCGCCAGAGCCAAGCCGTATGCGGCTTGTGCGAGCAGCAAGCGTGGATATGAGCACCTCTGGAGAAGAACCTGCAAGCCCTGCTGAATTATGGTGCTCTGACACCCAGAATCGGGTGTAGCCTAGTCGATCAGCGACCTGCGCTAACGCAATCGTTTGTTGTAATGCCTCACTATGGGTAAAGCCGGATGATACCGGTGACTGATCAAGAATACTTAGCTTTAGCATGGTCATCCCTTCTTTCTGAGTCTTCTGCTAATGATGACAATCATAATTATACAACGCTCGGCTCACAAAAGAAAAAAGGACAAACCGATGTGGCGTTGTCCTTTGAGGTGTGTAATTACCGTAGTCGTTATTTTAGAGGTTTATTTTTTCAAGTACAAATCGAATACACCATAAGTCCCTGCCATAATAGTCAGAAGTAATCGCATTATCAGGTTTCGTAAAGTCGTGATCTCCGACCAATTGCAACCCCGAAGCCGAAATCAAACTTAGAAAGCTTTCAACATCTACATCCGGATAATCAACGGTAATAATCAATTTGCCGTCATCTTTCATAACCCGCTTAAACTCTTGCAGCGAACGAAGCTGCACCTCTGTGTCTTCGATGTGCTCCATGACAGAAATACAGAACGCTACATCGAACTTAGCGTCTTCATAAGGTAAATTTGAAATATCAGAAACAGCGAATTTAGGAATACTTAAAATAGGCAGGTTAATTTGATCTATATTCTCTTTCCCAATATAATATTCCAGCTCTTTGATAATTTCGTTTGAATCTAATATACGTTCATCCATGTCGCAAGCGTACACTTCTTTACACTTGTCCGCTAAATAATACTTAAAGGGATGACCTAATCCACATGCAGCATCTAGAACAACATCACCTTTTTCAACAAAATGGGAAGCCCATATGTACTCATAATGTCTACTCCACCAATGATCAGGCAACCGATAAAAAATATCTTGATTCTTGGTATCTTCATAAGTAAAAAAGCGAGATGTATCTATAGCCATGCACATTCCCCCATATATCATTTATATATATTGTTATTTATTACATATTCTCGAAGAATGTGTAATTCCCTTTCTGAGTGGATGTCATGACTCTTCTGCGCCTAATTGTGCGAATTGCGTACATACAGCCGATAAGCCCAAGACCACCAGCTGAGTAGCCAGCCAGTACATCACTTGGATAATGCACACCGAGGTAAATCCGACTAAGACCAATACACAGAATGACTAGAACAGCAACTGGTGGTATCAGCCAAGCCGCTCTCCATGTTTGTCGCACATTCACCCATAACAAGTAGGCAAGCAAACCGTAGAAGAGTATGGAGACCATCGCGTGACCGCTAGGAAAACTGAAACTATCCACCTCCACTAGCCATCGCTCAGCAGATGGACGATCACGTTTAATAAGATCTTTCAACCCCGAATTTAGCAGCCATGCACCAAGTACGCCAACGAATAAGACAAGGGTTTCCCATCTATGCTTGAATTTAAAATACAGCAGTCCAGCTACTAGAAAAAAGAGAATAAATTCCGTGGCACCGCTTCCTAGAAATGTAAAAAACTTTGCAATAGAGGTCCATGAATCTCCTCTCTGTTCCTGGATGTAACCGCCTACATGTTGATCAAAAGCTTGTAACCATTTCGCCGAAATACTCTGCGACAACACAATAAACATAAGGAGCAGAGCACCTGCTCCCCCTGTTCTCCACATTCCATGCCTTACTACTACTTTCCCCTTCATCTGTTTCATGCCCTCCCAAGGCGAATCGTCTATGCCTACCTATTCTTACGCTGCTTGGCGTACTTTGCGCCCTTGCCTTTTCTTAATAATTAGTGGAACGATAGCAAAAACCGCATACATCGCTACGGCTCCGAGAAACTTCCATGACCAGATATCATTTAAGGAAGCACCAAAAACGTTATAAACAATCGCTCCCGGAATAATGCCGATGAATGTAGCCCACGTATAGTCCCAGAAACGGATCTTCGATAAGCCAGCGCCATAGCTGATCCCATCGAATGGAAAAAAAGGCATAAGCCGCATATACAGCACCACCATGAAGCCTTTTTCCTCCGCTTTTTGATCAAAAGATAGCAGCTTAGGGCTTCGTAATATGCGTTGAAAGCTGCCGCGGCCCCATTTGCGTGTAATGTAGAAAGACAGCAAGGCCCCTGCACCTGCACCAATAATATCGTAGATAGTCCCCCAAAAGGCGCCAAATACATAGCCCCCATAGAGCGTCAAAGGTGTTGCCGGGAACAAAACCAACGGCCTGAGCGTATACGCCAGGATATACAACAGACCCCCAAGCGGGCCCAAATCACGAAGCCATCTCGTGACCCAATTCAGATCTACATGTTCCCATACACCTGCCCATTTCAATACGAGTAGTCCAAGAATAGCAACAACAAACCAACTAATTAGCAACCAAAGCGGTTTTGAACGCGCCATGGCTCGCCTCCTCCATACTCCTGATTCCCAAAACTTGCAGGCGGAACTTTCCTCCATCTTACACAAATATGCTGGTCGATATCAACTTGCCTAGTGGTCATATGTACACGTCAGTTTTTAAGACAGTTTTAAGACACGCCACACTTACCTCTAGCCAGAAGGAAATTATTGATGCTGACAGTTAGATATGATAAACTGCTCCCATCTTCTCTCCAAACTCATCCCATATTTTTACGCCTTGCCACCTATATCCCGCACCCACTGGAGGGGCTCACCTATGCTGCTACGACGCAAAAGTATTTTCTTGACGCTATGGCTCTCTTATATCCTCATTCTACTCATTCCCGTAACCGGTACATTCATCTTGTATACCAATATGGAAAAAAACATGGTCGATAATGCCAATCGATCTAATTTGGCTATGCTTGAACAAGCTCGCCAGGTCGTAGACAACAATTTGCAAGAAATCGAACAACTTGGTATTCAGATCGCCACACAGCCTAAGCTTCAAACCTTGTGGACCATTATAGATAGTGATAAATATATTCAATACGAGGAAGCCGTACGCGCGTTAAAAACGATTCGCAATAGCTCCCCCTTCATTGAAGATTTCTACATTTATTTACGTGACGGTGACACGGTCATTTCCCCCAATTTGAAAACGGATGCCCCTACCTTTTTCACCAAGTTATACCCGCTCCCTGGCAAAAGTTTAGAACAAGTACGCACGGAGCTGTTAACCGGCTATCATTATTTAACATACTTGCCTACTTCATCTTCATCAACTGCCGAACCTGCCACGAAAAACGTCATTGCCAGTGCAATCTCTTTACCTCTTGGCGAGACTAGCAACGTGAAAGGCACGATTGTCATGCTCATTAATGAGCAGCAAATCCTGGATCTTTTGAAAGGTATTCAGTGGGTCAATAACGGTTCTATGTTCATTCTGGATGAGAAGGGACAAGTGATTGTCTCCACCTCGAATACGTACAAGCTTTCTCCTAGCCTACTCGCTGAAACCCAAAACTCCAATGGTTACGAAACATATAACGCTGATGGCACCACTCAAATGCTCTCCTTTACAACGGGCAAAAGCGGCTGGAAATATATTTCCCTCGTCCCCAAAAGTGTTGTATTAGAGCGCGTGAACGAAATAAAAACATGGGCCATCTATTTACTTATCCTCGTTGTTGCAGCCGGGAGTGCAGCCGCTTATTGGATGGCGTACCGCAGCTACAGTCCTATTCGAGATCTCGTCTATTCCATTAACAAAGGAAAAAATGTGCCACGTGGCGGTTTATCCAACGAATACGAATTTATCCGTCATTCCATTGCTACTTCCGTAGCGGAGAGCAAGGCGCTTGAACAACAGCTAGCTGGCCATCTTCCTGTTGTGCGTGCGAACTTTTTGACCCGTTTGTTAAAAGGTGAAGTCGATCAGGCGGAATTAACGGATGACGCCCTAGCCTTCATCGGTGTTCGGCTCCCCCATCCTTTTCTCCATGTCATCATCCTTGAGGTCGATGAAAGCCGGGATTATCGTATTGCTGATAACGATCGGGACCGCGCCCTTGTTCGATTTATTTTATTCAATTTAAGTAATGAGTTTGTCGGTAATTCTGGCTATGTTACGGAGACAGATAACAATCGTTTAGCGTTGATACTTAATGTACCTGACGCCTCTGAGGAGACTCTCCTTGTCCGTGATCGGTTGATTGCCGAGCTCAAAGGTGTCATCGAGGAACGTTTCCGAATGAAAATCACGGTTGCAACCAGTTCGCTGCGACATGGCCGATCCGAAGCTTCGCGCTGCTACAATGAGGCCTTAAATGCGCTCGATTACCGGATTATTCACGGCATTAATTCTGTCATTCATTACGATGAAATTCGATTCTTGGAACGCGCTTACTATCACTACCCGATGGAAATGGAAGCACAGATCATGAATTGTCTCAAGAGTGGTGAGTATGAAGGAGTCGATCGACTCCTAAACGAGCTGTATCAGCACAATATGGGTGCTCGGGACACAACGCCTGAATTAGGTAAGCTGCTCTTTCTGAATCTGCTCGGTACGGTGCTTAAGGTAACGAATGCTTTGAAAATCGACGAAAAACAATGGCATGAGGACGGCTCTGATCCTGTAAAGCTTATCATTAATAGTACATCAGCAGAGGATATGTTAAAAAAGGTGAAAGAGCTCTGCTTATTTATTTGCAATAGCGTGCAAGAAGCCCGATCGGAACAAAGCGACCGTTGGCAAGAACGCATGAAATTATATATCGATGCACATTATGGTGATCATTCGCTTAGTTTAACCTCTATCGCGGATCATTTTGGGATGACACCGCAATATATGTCCGGATTATTTAAAAAACAGTACGGCATTAATCTTACTGACTATATGATTGAGGTTCGGATGAAGGAAGCAAAGCGTTATTTGGAGATTCCCGGTATGACCATCCTGCAGGTTGCCGAGCAAGTGGGCTATTCAACCGATATTGGTTTTATCCGCGTTTTCAAGAAAATGGAAGGGATTACACCCGGAAAGTACCGTGAAATGCAGCTTAGAGAAGGTAATCTGAAAGACAGTTAATCCCCCTGAAATACGGTTTACCCTTGATCTGAAGCGGTGTTTATCCTTCGTTAGAACGTATTGTAGGCACCAAAAGTCTGTTCTTTTATATTGAAATTGCGGACGACGATACCGCAAAAACAATATGTACAGGAGGGTCACACACGTATGAACAGAAAGAAAAGAACAATGCAATTGACCGTGATCTCAGCAGCAGCACTCTCAGTCCTCATCGCTGGATGCAGCAGTGAAACAGCGAAACCTTCTCCAGCCGCTTCAAGCGCTTCTACATCCGCTAAGGCGTCAGCAAACCCAGGAGTGAAGTATCCTACTTCCCTCACATACTGGGTATCCATGAATGGTAATGCCGCAGCTGTCATGAAGAACTATAACGAAATGGCCGCTTATAAAGAAATCGAGAAGGGAACTGGTACGAAGGTTGACTTCCAACATCCGCCAACAGGCCAGGAGAAAGATCAGTTTAATATTATGCTAGCGTCTAACAGCTTGCCTGACGTTGTCGAATATAATTTTGCTACGTTACCGCAAAGCCCTGATTCTCTTATTAAAGGGAAACAAATCCTTCGTTTAAATGAACTTATCGAGAAAAACGCACCGAATTTAACGAAAGTTTTGGCGCAACACCCTGAGTTCCGCAAAATGATTACAACCGATGAAGGTAATATCTATGTCATGCCATTCTTACTTGGCGATGAGCTGCTCAGCGTTGTAAATGGACCTATTTTCCGCCAAGACTGGCTTGATAAATTAGGTTTGAAAGCGCCGACAACGATTCCTGAATGGGAAACCGTATTAACGGCTTTCCGGGATAAAGATCCAAACGGGAATGGCAAGAAGGATGAAATCCCTTTCTACATGAATTTAGGCGGCGACTTTGATGCTAACAACCTGCTTGTTGGGGCTTGGGGGATCACGACCGATTTCTACAATGATAAAGGCAAAGCCAAATACGGCCCGATCCAACCGGAATACAAAGAGTTCCTTGCTACATTGGCACGTTGGTACAAAGACGGCTTAATTGATAAAGATTATGCGAGCATCACGGATGCCAAGTTGAAAGATGCCAAAATTACGAATAGCCAAGTGGGTGCTTACTCCGGCTATGCTGGTTCCGGTCTAGGCCGTTACTTATCCTTAGTTCAACCGACGACCCCAACCTTCGCCTTATCGGGCGTGCCTTATCCGAAGCTGAAGGAAGGCGCTCCAGCCTCCCTAGGCCAATACACAATGCCTTTCACAGGCTATGGCGCTGCGGTTTCGGCTAAAGCTAAGAACCCTGAGGAAATCATCAAATGGCTCGACTACAAATATAGTCAAGAAGGCGCTATGTTGATGAACTTCGGTATTGAAGGCCAAAGTTACAAGATGGACAATGGTTATCCGAAATATACCGATCTCATTATGAACAATCCAGATAAATTGCCAGTCCCTCAAGCGATGGCCAAATATTTCCAAGCTAGCTGGAACGGACCGTTCGTGCAAGATAAACGCTACATCGAGCAATACTACACAATCCCAGCGCAACGCGATGCTCAAAAAACATGGGCAAACGCAGATCACTCCAAACAAATGCCAGGTGTCAGCTTGACCGCAGATGAGAGTTCCAAAACAGCTTCCATCATGAATGACGTGAAAACGTACCGCGATGAAATGTTCAATAAATTCGTCATGGGTGCCGAGCCGATTGAGAATTTCGATAAATATGTGCAAACCATGAAGAGTATGGGCATTGAAGAAGCTGTAAAAGCTCGTCAAGCTGCCTTGGATCGTTTCAATACTCGCAAATAACCGAGACGTTAGACGCTTAACTCACGGTGAGGGAGCAGGACTCCCCCGCCGTGTGGCGTCTTCTTGCACCCATTTTTACCGACTCAATACCTGAAGGAGGGGCCCGTGATGCCCGCAGCACTCAATGAACAAACAGGCTCCGTGAAACCGGCAGTCGACAAAAGCAAGTTCTCTTACCGCTTCATACGCGATGCCAAAATGAATAAATATGTGTACATCATGCTGCTGCCAGTCGTTGCTTATTATATTCTTTTTTATTACGTGCCTATGTATGGATTGCAAATTGCCTTCAAGGACTACGCGCCAGGACTGGGTATCTTTCATAGTCCATGGGTTGGGTTTAAGCATTTCCAAGACTTCTTCTCCAGCTATTATTTCTGGCGTATTTTACGCAATACATTGCTGATCAGCACGTATGATTTGCTGTTTTCGTTCCCTGCTTCGATTATTCTGGCACTTTTATTGAATGAGCTGCGCAGCAAATTTTTGAAAAGAGCCGTCCAAACGATTACGTATATGCCGCATTTTATATCCATCGTCGTGATCTCAGGAATGCTTGTTGATTTCTTAGCACGTGACGGATTAATTAACAATATCCTTAGCTCTTGGTTCGGCTTTACGCCGCTTACTTTCTTGCAAGAATCTGGCTGGTTCCGTTCCATCTATGTATCCTCGAATATTTGGCAGAATATCGGCTGGGGCTCCATTATTTATCTGTCTGCCATGTCCGGCATTGATCCATCGTTGTATGAAGCTTCCAAAGTCGATGGTGCCAATCGCTGGCAGCAAACGTTCAACATTACCCTGCCGGGTATCATGTCTACCATCGTGATTCTGCTCATTTTGCAAATTGGAAATTTTATGACTATCGGCGCCGACAAAATCTTGCTTCTCTACAACCCAACTACCTACGAAACGGCCGATGTTATCGGTACCTTCGTCTATCGCAAAGGGATTCTCGAATCCAACTTCAGTTACAGCTCCGCTGTTGGGCTCTTCAACTCTCTCATTAACTTCACGCTGCTCGTTCTGGCCAATACATTAAGCCGACGCACCAGTGATAATAAGCTTTGGTAAAAGGAGGCTCCAATCATCATGAGTAGAAGCTGGGGAGAACGCATTTTTGACATCTCAAATTCCTTGTTATTGATCCTACTATCACTCGTTACCCTGTATCCGTTTCTATATGTACTTATCGCCTCATTAAGTGATCCCGCTTGGGTCGTGCAGGTGCGCGGGCTGCTCTGGTACCCGAAGGGCTTAAATTTCGAAGCCTATAGCATGGTGTTTAAAAATCCCGCCATCATGACCGGCTATCTGAATACCATCCTGTATGTCATACTCGGTACCTCGTTGAACATTCTCATGACATCCTTTGGTGCTTATGCCTTATCTAGGCAAGACGTCATGTGGAAGAACCCGGTTATGTTTATGATTGTGTTTACCATGTTTTTCAGTGGCGGCTTAATTCCAACCTACCTGCTCATTAATGATTTAGGCATGGTGGATACCCGCTGGGCGCTCCTCATTCCAACTGCCATGAGTGCCTACAACTTGATTATTATGCGTACGGCCTTCCAAGGTGTGCCTATTAGTTTGGAAGAGTCCGCCAAGCTTGACGGTGCTAATGATTTCACTATTCTTTTCCGCGTCATTCTGCCGCTCTCGATGCCTGTAGTTGCAGTGATGGTTCTCTTCTACGGAGTTGCCCATTGGAACGCTTGGTTCAGCGCTTTGATTTATTTACGAACACGTGACCTTTACCCGCTACAGCTCATTTTGCGAGAAATTTTGATCACGAACAGTACCGAATCGATGATGACAGGTGTTGGTGGGAACGATAAGATGCCTATCGGAGAAACGATCAAATACGCGACAATCATCGTGGCCACAGCGCCTATTCTATTCCTTTACCCTTTCCTGCAAAAGTATTTCGTGAAAGGCGTTATGATCGGTGCGATCAAAGGTTGATTGGTGTTTATACAATATGAAAAGGAGCGGTTTCCCGCTCTTTTTTTGTGTATTTCACGACTCAAACATAGCAGTCCAACACTTGCCTGATCTTATTTCAATCGACATGTAGAAAGGTATGAATTTACACTATAGGAATATATTGGTGTACATTTCTAAACCTGAATCCGTGAAACTTTTTGGAATGTAGGCTTCCCAAGGTCGTTCCTCAGCCGTTATCAAGAAATGACAGAAGGTCAGTTCTAAAAGAAACCTTATGCGCAATTGCAAACAGACCTCCCCATCTTGAGAAGTCTCGCCTTACCTTGAATACGGGGTGCCTAATCATACGGAAAGTGCCGTGTAAATCCTGTGGAATGTGGGGAACCAGGGACTATACCGACTAAAATGTAGTTTGGTTTCCATCGCATGTTGAACCAACCGCGAGGCTAGCCAAATCAGGCTTTCGATCACTGTTCGTACTCGCAAACAAGCGTAGTCCAGTAAACCTCTGCATCTACGGTTGGTGTAAGCAGGATTTGCCCATCCGCTTCGATGGTTCGCTCCGTCACATGGTAAACCGCTCGAATGGGCTGTACCAACTTTTTGTCATTCCAGGTCATTGCGCCCAGATAGACGCGCTTGCCTTCCCGTTCTTCGCAGCACATGCCGTCCTGCTGAGCAATAGCTAGCCACTCTTCCGGTGACTCACGCCGCAGGTTACGTTTAATGATGAAGTTTACCTGTTCGTTTAAGCAGACATTCAAATTCCCGATGGCATCATTGCCAGCATCCATCCGAACAAGTAGTGGTTTGTCTGTCAGTTGGCGACTATACTCAATGCTATGTAGGAGAAGGCGGCCTCTTTTTGCACGTGCGTGCTGCCCTCGCGCAGATTTACGTTGACACCGTAACCTTCTTGTCCGAGGTAAGCAAAGAATAGCGAATTGCTTCGCCTTCTCCAGGTCTATCGCAGACAGATGTCAGCTTTACTTCTTTATGGGCTGACCATGCAGGTGCATGCTCTCATGTGGCAATCCCCCCAGCACCAACAATTCCCATTTTCCACTTGCACTCCATATGGCACTTCTCCTCTTATATTTATTTTTTCTGGGTGTTATTGATTGATTAATAGATTTAAGATACGAACAGCATAGCCCGTGCTAGCTTCATCTTTTTCACGGGAAATTCTAATATCCACTGTATGATGGTTCCGGCTTAGACTATCAGCTAGCAGCACAATTTTGGGCCGATAAAAGGCAAGACAATACTCGTCAAACAGCTGTATGGATTGATACTCACCACCATCCAGCGAAAAATCAATGGAGCCGGTATCCATGCCTGCCAGCATCGAGAGACCAAATGCTGTTCCATGAAATTCAAAATGAAAGCTGGCTCCAGCCTCGTTTCCCACATATACATCTGCTGGCGGAGTCCAGTTACAAGTTGCTTCAACCATCCAGCCTTCGACAATCTCCCAACCCTCAGCATGTATTACAGCCCGAGGAGAAACTAAATCCGCATACTCATAGCAATGTATATCCATTGGTGACGGGAGTGCAGGTCTATGAGGAATGACTGATGACCTAGTGGAAAGAGCTTTTTCCAGAAAAGCTTCCACGTAATGCGCATAAAGCACATGCCCGACATCATTCGGATGCACATCGTCACTGCTTAGGTCATGCCAAACTAACTCATCAGCTTCAATCAACCGATAAATCTGCTTGGCAATATTAACTGATGGCAGCTGATAATAGACCGCTACCTCTTCATGGTTATAAATATTTTCCTGCGTTATTCCATTTACTTTGAATAGTTCTATTGCTGTTTTAATAGGTGTGTAAAGGTAGATGATGTCAATCATCGGATGAAGGCGTCTTGAATGCCGAACAATTCCTTCCATAGCGCGGATAGATTCTGTTCGATTACCGCTGTCATTTACAGCAAATTCTACAAACAGCAAGTCAATTTCCAGCTCCTGAAAAATTTGTGATTTAAGTCTGTATGCTCCAAAGGTAGAATCCGTTCCGCCAATACCCGCATTGATAAAGTTAAACGCAATTTGAGGGAATTTACGCTTTAGATATTCGCAAATCAGTGAACGGTAGCTTGTGTGATCCTCACCGGAGGCACCGGCTCCAACTGTAACTGAGCCCCCAATGAAGGCGATTGTTATTTCTAAGCCTGACTTAAGTTTGTTAACGAATCCTTCCAACCCTCCACGAATGGCATAATCGGAGAATGGGCTAATCTTCCGCTGCATTATTATCTCTCCCGTCTAATCCATACCCTATTTATGATCTACATATGATTAAAATGCATAGATTTAACGCCAATCGAGAACAACACCAGTATACAATTCCGGCTGATGCAGCAACCCATCATAAGCCAGCTTTATTTGCTCAGGCTTCAAACAATGAGAGAGTAACGATTTGATGATGAGCTTCCTCCTACATATCGTTTGTTTAATCAATGAAAATCGGCTTCCTTCATGATACCGGCTATCGGATAAGCCTGTCATTGAAGGAAGCCGCAGCTTTACGTTTAATTATTTTCCTTTAAGCCACTGGTCGAGTTGCTTTTGAATTTCGCTTCGAACTTTTTCTTCCCCGGCTTGTTTCAGCTTCTCCTTGAACAACTTCACTATTTTGTCCGGATCGTCGAGCCCGTTTTTAAGAATAACGTTGAATTCCTTATAGATCGCATTAATCTGCACGATCTCGTTTTGTACCGGTGTACGATCGAAAGCGAATTCGGCTAGCGGATCAACCTCGGCAGATTCATTCAGCTTCATCGTTTGCGCCCATGCATCGTTGGGTTGTCCAGGAAGCAAGTATGCGTTGAATTGGTTGCCGAGCATCCACGCGTCGAACTGATAGGTATCAGGTGTTTTTTCAATACTGGAGGGACCCGTTTTCTTATAGTCTTGATTCTCGATACCGAAGGTCATGAGGTTGTACAAGTCTTTGTCCGTATTGATCATTTCAAGCAGCATAAATGCCCGTTCGGGATTTTTCGAGGACTTGCTGATTGCACTCACAGTCGAGTACATCTTGCCTACGTACGGCGCTTTGGTTAAGGATTTCGTCACGACGCCGTATCCCCGCTTCTCTGATAGCTCCGCTTCTACTCCAGGCTTGTAGCCTGTAAATTGGCTGAATAATTTTCCGGATTTTTCTAGTGCCTGGTCTCCTTCCGACGCCGTCGCGACGTTGGCTGGGAAGAAACCTTTCTGATACCATTCCCGCATCAATTGATAATGTTTCATCATGTTGTCTGAAGTCCACAGATAATCCCCGACCTTCCAAGTTTGTGTATCGATCTGAAACGTTTCTACGAGGGCTGGGAACCCTGATTCCGTGTAGTATGAAGTATTAGGAGTCCCATATTTTAGAGGTACGATTCCTGGCTCTTTCGCTTTGATTTGTTCGAATATAGGGGTAAGATCGCTTACTTTTTTCACATTGTCCAAATTGATATTATACTTTTGGATCAAGTCCTTTCGGAACTCGAAGCCTGTAGGCAACGACAAGATTTGATAGTTGAAGATACCGTAGATTTTTCCGTTCACTTTGACCCCGTTCCAGACTTTAACCGGAATGGATTGCTTAAATTTAGGGTACTTGGCCAGATAATCATCAAGTGCCAGATAAGCGCCTTTATCGACGTTGCCGACATAATTGTTCGACCAGTTGGATGTAAAAGCAATATCGTACGACTCTCCCGAGGCCATAATGAGCTGCATTTTCTGGTCATAGTCCCCCGGCTCCACGAACTTGTAATCCACTGTTGCATTGATTTTTGCTTTAGTGAGTTCATTTGCCTTGGCAATGACGGAATCCGCATTTTTCGGCTTCGAACCCCGTAAGTACCATGTCAGCTTGACCTCTGGTAATGACGTTGGTGTTGCACTTACTGCGGCCTGATCGGTTTCGATCGGCTTTTCTGTTTCCTTCTGCCCGCTTTTTGTGTTCTCCTTCGTACAGCCTGCAAGCATGATCGAAATGATCATCAATCCTGCAAATGCACCGGCCATCATCTTTTTCCCCATTCTCATTGTTTACGCTGCCTCCTCTTAATTCTTGTTCTCTATTCTACAGGAAATTGCCATAAGGCATATTTCAATTAGAACCATAAGGTCATTAACTACAACTACCCTTTCACTGAACCTACCGTCAATCCCTTGACAAAATACTTTTGAAAGAATGGGAATACAAACATCATCGGACCGATTGCGACTATTGCCATAGCCATTCGCATGGATTCCGTTGGGATCTGTTGGGACACAAACAGATAGGCTGGTTTATTATCCATATTTTGTGTTAACTCTTGCACATTTCGCAAGATTGTTTGCAGCATATATTGCAACGGATATAAATCTGAATTATCAACAAATAGCAGCGCCGGGAACCAGGAATTCCAATTTGATAACAGTTGTAGCAACCCGATCGTCGCCAATACCGGTTTGGATAAAGGTAATATCATTCTGACAAAAATTTGGAATTCCCCTGCACCGTCTATTTTAGCTGAATCAATAATCGCACTCGGGATTTGTTGAAATGACGTACGAATAATAAAGATGTACCAAATGTTTCCCAGTAATGGAATGATCAAGGCTGCATATGTATCACGTAGGTGAAGATACTGATTGATCAGAATATAGAACGGAACAAGCCCGCCATTGAAGAGCATCGTGAAAAATAGATAAAAGCTGATCACCTTGCGGAAATAGAAATCGGTTCTCGATAAAGCGAAGGCAATCATGGATGCCATGATCAGATACAAAACCAAACCTGCGACTGAAGTAATGATCGTCACTTTGTATGCCATCAATATCGTTTTGGGATTTTCAAAAATATAGGCATATGCTGTGAAGTCGATAACGCTTGGAATCAGTTTGAAGCCATTAGCAATAATGTCAGTTTCACTTGATATGGATATTGATACAATTGCCCCGAGTGGTATAACGAACAGGGCAGACAACACAAGAAGGAATGTATGAATAGCTATTGTATAAATGGATATATTGCGCTTACTCGAACGCATGGGTCCACTCTCCTTTCTTGATTAGATTTAAAATAAAGCATTTTCCGGACTGCGTTTTCTAACGATATAATTCGTTGTCAGAACAAGGAACAAACCAACGAACGACTTGTAAAAGTCTGCTGCACTCGCCATTCCAATATTACCCGTTTCCCGTAGTGCTCTAAATACATACGTATCGATAACGTCTGTCGTCGAATATAGCATGGTTGAGTTCATTGTCAATTGATAGAAAAGCCCGAAATCCGCATAAAAGATATGCCCAATTGCAAGGATTGTCAGCATGATCATCAAGGGATACAAAAACGGCAACGTGATTTTCAAGGCAATATACCCTTTGCTCGCACCCTCAATGGCAGCAGCCTCAAAGTATTCATTGTCAATCCCCATTAATGATGCGTAGTAAATCAGCGTCGACATGCCGACTGTTTTCCAGATTTGAGCGAGCGGAAGTATTATTACCCATGGATTGGATTTTACGTACCAGTCGATTGGATTAAAGCCTGCCATTTGAAACCATTGATTCAGCAGCCCTGATAGCGGGTTTAAAAATGCATAGACCATAAAAGCAACGACCACCCATGATAAGAAATGAGGGAAAAACATCATGGTTTGATAAACCTTAAGCATGGTTCTGTTGCGGATTTCAAACAACACCAAAGCCAATGCTACGGGTATAATTAGCCCTAATATAATAAACATGGCATTATACCCAAGCGTGTTTATGGTGATTCTCCAAGCATCAGGCGAAGTAAAGAAAAATTTGAAATTATTGAGCCCTGCCCAGTGGCTGTGGATTATACCAAGATCATACCGATAATTTTTGAATGCAACGATGATCCCACCCATAGGAAGGTAATTGAATATGAATACATAAACAACCATTGGTAAAGTCAGGAATAATAATGCGCCGTTCCTTTTGAAGGTTTTAATGAATTTACTTGCAAGCATACCTCTTGCCTCCTTTATGAAATTCTTTATATTGGCTTGGCTGTAAAAAGAACAGCGCCACTAAGAGAATCGTAGCGGCAAGTTGCCGAAACGTGAAGTCCTTAATAAATGAAATAGGTTAAGCCTGTGGTTCAATTAAATGAATTCGGTTCAAAGTGTACGGAATGAACCCGTTTCAAATATATTTGTCCTACTATTCATGATATAATTCCAGGACAAGGGGAGAGTCGATTATGAACATTATCATGTCTTTACGATCGAAAAAGTATTTTTTAAGTTTGCTCTACACAATAAGCACATTTTTTGTTGTTGTTAGCATTTTGCTTTCGCTTTTCCTTTATTTTAGTTTTAAATCGTTCGGCATTGACCTCATCAACCGTTCAAGCCAGAAGTTGCTGTCCCAAATCAGCAATAACGTGGACTTTATCGACAGCTACGTTAAAAATAACAATGCCGCACTATTCAGCAATCTGAACGCAACCCAACTCATGTACGATGATAATATTAATATTTACGATACGCTGCGAAACATCAATTCTCTTAATAACTTTGTTAAAAGCACACCTTTTATTTACTCCGTTTACGCTTATAATGGGAATTTAAATCGCTTCTATGTCGCAGGCTCTGAAAATAATATTTTGGATAGCGATACCTTTTATGATAAGGAAATGATTAAACTATTTGAATCACACGGTGATGAATCTTCAAATTTGCCTATTGCGAGGCGT
This sequence comes from Paenibacillus plantarum, assembly GCF_013141695.1. Classification (GTDB taxonomy): domain Bacteria; phylum Bacillota; class Bacilli; order Paenibacillales; family NBRC-103111; genus Paenibacillus_E; species Paenibacillus_E plantarum. Next base: position 159,976 of record NZ_WHNY01000060.1, on the reverse strand, counting down.
CTGCAGCTTCCTCATACTAGCTCGTCAGCCTATATGGACGTTTATACTTATTTCATTAGCGAAGCTCGATCCAACCATTCTGTAAAAAACGGCTTGGTGCTGAATGTAAACATTGATTGGATATTCAATAAACTGATTAAGAACCAAAATGATACAGCAAGCACGGTCATGCTCTTGAATCCGGAAGGAGTCGTGGTGGGGCATTCAAAGAGCAAGCTATTTTTAAACAATCTATCCGAACAGTCATATGTTAAAAAAATAATGTCATATTCCCAAGCATCTGGTTACTTTGTAGACGTTCTTGATGGGGAAAAAAGTGTTGTCGTATATTCGACAATAGCTAATTTGAACTGGAAAATTATCAATGTGATCCCTTACCGCACGATTGCCCAATCCATAGACAAAGTAAAAAGCATCACGCTTACCATCTGCCTCCTCATTTTCGCTGCCGGATTGGCATTGAGTTATGTGATTTCTCGCAGATTGTATTTACCTGTCGGTATATTGCGCCAGAAAGTTGAGAGCTTGCTAAATAAACACAGCTCTCCGGTGGAGCTCACGAATGAATTTCAATATATTGAGAACAACATATCCAATGTTATGGATCTACTCCTCTCTTTGAGTAAATTTAAAAACAGCAACCTCAACCTTTTGAAGCAAGAATTATTGCAAAGTATACTAAATGGTAAAACACCCGTTGTGAACAGGTTGAAAGAGTTAAATGTACGGTTTGCGCCGCAAAGTCAATTCATTGTTGTTTTATTCAAGATAGACTTCTTTGAGGATTTCCAAATAAATCGCTCTGAAGAGGAGCGAGCTCTGCTCCGGTTTGCACTTACGAATATATCCAACGAAATATTTGCGGAGCATTTCCATTGCGAGTCATTGGATTCAGGGGCAGATCATACTATTAGCATCATCAGTACAGATCGTGATCCTAACGCACTGCATGCTGAATTAAAGATTCTTATTCGAAAAATTATGGATGTGAATCAAAGCTATTTTAATATAAGTGTTTCCTCGTTTATCAGCGAGCATTGCGATTCCTTAACCGAAATCCATGATCGGTATAAAAAGGCACAAAGCTATTCATTGTCCCGCATCCGTTTCGGCCATTCTTGCATCATCTCTCATCGAGATTTACTATCAAATGAAACCGAGAAGGTTGATATCTCCGACCATCGCATTTCCGAGTTGTTGGAGGCTTTAAAAAACGTAAGGAAAGATCAAGTGGAGAAAATCTTTGCCGATATTATCCAAAAGTTGTTTCTTTACGATTACAATAACATCATGTTTACGTTGTCTCACGTCACGTCCTCTATATTCATCACACTAAATCATATCGAACGAAATAGTACCGTGAAATTCGAAATCGACTATAAATCATTTCATGAAACTATAATGAAACTTGAAACCTTGGAGCAAATTCGCGAAGCCTTCTTCACCTTTTTCGATTATATCGTTACAACCTTGAATACACACAAAGACAAAGACAAACGGTATCACGAAATGATCGGAACTGTCACCTTGTACATCCAAAACCACTATATGGACAAAAATCTATTCCAGAATGCAATTGCAGACATGCTGAAAATCTCGCCAGTTACGCTTGGGAAAGCGTTTCGCGAGATCACAGGAGAAACATTGGTGGACTATATTAAAGACGTTCGGTTAAGCAAAGCTAAGGAATACTTGCGAGACACTAATTACTCCATCGACGAAATTATTGAGGAAATTGGCTGGGGCAACAAGAAGTATTTTTCCACTATATTTAAACAAAATTTTGGTGTAACTCCAATGGAATATAGATTTAAATCTTCTCAGGACAAAATGTAAGTTTTACAAGCTTGTGTAATTTCAAAACTATTGCCTCAATCGAGGGATTGGACTTTGTTGATGACCATATCCAAAGGTCAATGGAAATTTTTATAGCGGGCAGTAGATCCGATGGAATCTGAAAATCGGGCAAAAAAACCGAATACCACAAAAAATTCCAAAGCGTTTACCAAACGACTTTGGAATTTTCCATTTACCAACTTTTTTGTGAATTTACCAACTATTGCACCAGCCTTCATAAGGAAAACAGGCATTCCATTGTGCTCAGCCAACGGCAGATCTAAGGAATCAGCCTACATGATAAGTTCAGGGTCTGTGAAAGGAACCCAATCCGTCGTCTCCGCAATACATATTCTGCGAACACCGCCATCAGGCCGCTAAATAATCGTACATTTAATCAACCATTAGCTATTTTTACAGCAATATGCAGCAGCCCTGTTAACGCTTCTTCTTGAATGTTTGATGGGATCGTTTCAATTCCAGTAAGGTCTTGAATGGTTGATTGGATTAATGAATTATTATGTAGTAAACCACCTGTTAAGTAAATTCTCTGAATTTGTACAGTAGAATCGGCAAGTTTATTCAAAGCTGTTATGAAGTTATCGGCCAAATTTTCAAAAGCAGCCCTGAATAGAGAGCCTGAAGTAAGGTTTCCTTCACGTATATTGTCAATCCTGCCGTGTTTAACCATCTTTTGCTCTTTGAAAAATCCGAGTTCTACTTTGATAGATTCCAAGGAGCTTGCTTGATTGGCGACTGAGAGGGATTGGAGAATCTTTTGCCAAATGTCCTCCTTAGTAATTGAAGCTTGATAGATGGACGATCCGATTTCCTCTATAAAATCTACCAGAACATCCAGATTTCTACCGCCAGGAAGCTGAGTGACCGTTCTAAGGTATTGGTTATTGAAGTAAGGTCTGTTCTCATAGTCACCAGCTGTCGCTTCATTGGTTACAACACTGACAATTCCCGCTGTACCACCAGAAATCACAGCTATGGAAGTGTTCTCCTTTAATGCTCCATAGACGGTTGCCTGATGATCTCCGATATCAGGAAATACAGGAATGCTTCCCTTTGTACTTCCGAAATATCCGCAAACTTCATGCTCAGATAACAGATCTGGAAAGGTGAAGCTGTCACATCCAACTTCATAAATAATATCTTGATTCCAAGCCCTTTTAGCAGGATCAGCAAATCCAGTTGCAGCAGCATTGGTCAGATGACAAGCATTCCGACCGGTCAGCTTATAAATCAAGAAAGAACCTAATGTACAAAAAGATATATCTTTTCTCTTAATTTGATCTGGATTATTCATGATCCAATGATGGAGATTGCAAGCTGCAAGTCCGGATTTTAATCTGGTACCACATCTTGACATTTTTTCTGGGGTAAGGAATTGTGAGAGGAATTCGAGAGAGCTTTGTGTCTCATTTCCATTACTATACGTTCCTCGGGTGTCACGCCAGGAGATATAATTTGTGAGAGGCTCACCTGATTGGTCGGCAAGCACAAATCCATGCATCTGTGTTGAGAGCAGGATTCCTTCAATTGGCCCCTCCAACTTTACCCTTTCCTCAATCATGGTTGTAATCATTTTAACGATGATATGCGGATCCAATTCAAATATGTAGTTTTTATCATTTGGCAGTGGTCCCGGTGTTGGAATCTTGACTGTGCCTGATATCTGAAGACGTGTAGTGTCAAGCAAGGCTGATTTAATAAAACTGCTTCCGATGTCGATCCCTAGGTAGCTCATCTGACACCCCTCTCACACTAAATTTATGAACGAAGCTCTTTCAATCCAAGCTCTGCACCTTTCATCAACATACCAAGCTCGCTGTTCCAACAGAGTATCTGCATCCCTAATCTCTCGCAATCACGCAGCACATTCGTATTGGATATAATCATTCCAGATAATTTCCCGGCATCGCTAGCATGCTGATATATGCGATGGACTGCATCCCTGAAAATCTTACTCTCAAATTGCATGGCGATTCCCAAATCTGAAGTCAGATCGGTTGGTCCTACAATTAATCCATCCAGCCCTACTGTTTCTGCAATCTGCTTAATATTCTTTAATCCTTCAGCAGTTTCAATTTGTGCTAATACGACGGTTTCTTGATTGGCTTGCTCCATATACGCCAGAATATCATCACACTTATAATTGCTGTGGGCTCTCTTCGTCGTTATTCCTCTTTTTCCCCAAGGTTCATACTTGGCATATTCAACAACTTGTCTGATTTCATCCGAAGTAGATACCATGGGTACAAGGAGTCCTGCAACACCCATATCCATATATTTTAAAATGTGGTCTCTAGAGTTAGATGATATTCTGACCAACATTGGAATTCTCACTTGTTTAGAAACAGCTGAAAGTGCAGCAACTTCCCCATAATCGAAGCATCCATGCTCACAATCGACAACAAAGTAATCAAACCCGCAAGATTTAAATAAGACTGGAATATTCGGACTATATAACTCTGATAGAAATGTCCCTATTAATTTCTTTTTTCCGCTCAACATTGTTTTCAATTAATTTGTTCACTCCTCTCTTTCATTGGTTTACAAATCAGCATGCTTAGTCTTGATCCGGGACAAATAAGTTCCCCTGCAAGAATATCATCCTCCTTGATTCGTGCCATGAGAATATGACCATGTGTATCCCGTTTAAAATCATAAGAAATATAAATGGTTCCATCAGGTGCTAGTCCAACATCAGGATAAGAGACACCTTCGCGCGAATCAAGCATCAGACCACCTTTCCAAGTATTGCCCTCATCTTCTGAGAGAAATGCTTTGAGCTTATGCCGAATTTGTGTTGGATCATTAATTGTGTCACCGTGTTTAACCATTAAGAGGCGACCAGAAAGCAGTCTGCGTATATGAAATCTGGCAGCAGGTTGACGAATTTCATTGGGCAGAGCAGGAACTGACCATGTGACTCCACGATCCAATGAAAAGCTTTCTAATATTCCGATTTGTGTGCGGGCAAGCATCCATAGACTTCGATCATTTCGCTCTATTATCATATGCTCGCTCCAGTCTGGAGATGGCAGCGTTACATTCCCCAAACGTTCAAAGGTTACTCCCTGATCCCTTGTTATAAATATATTTGCACCCCGATAGGGATCAAGCTCATCGAAGATATCTGAGTGGGCAAATGGTCCGAAGCCTTTTGAGTGTTGTAACAATTGAATGGGTAGGAGCCATTCGCCTGAAGAAAGTACAACAGGTTTATTAATCATTGAACCATCCCATATACGTTGGGGCTTAGACCATAACGGATCCTGATCTTCCGGATTATCACATCTCGCAAACCACAAACCACCTCGTCCATCAAAATGATGCATCACTTGATCAAAGAAGAGCCAAAGTCTTCCCAGCGGGTCAGTCCACAAACAACCCACAATTACAGTGCGATCCAGTGGTAAATTATTAGAGTGGCTGTCAATCACAAGACATGGCTTCGACCAGCTTTCCCCATTATCATCACTCTTTGCCATAACCATAAAAGCTTTAGGACTATCCCCACCAGCTACCCATAGAGACCAAAGTCTTCCTTGAGCTGTTCGCTCAATGCTAACATTCATACCATAGTCCAGCCTGTCATAATCATAGTCTGGTAACGGAGATGTGTTAAGGACAGGTGGGATGAGTGCTAAATCTGCAACTTTTTTTAAAACCTCCATCTCGTACTTATGTATTTCTTCACCAGTTAAAGCTTCAAACCTTTTCTCATTTTGAATCATATTTTTTTCCTCTCATAAATAATTTGATGTGAGTAAGTATATTACCCCGTTTCGGGGTATTGCCAGACAGACGGAAAACTATTGGAGGTGGAGACCAAGGGGTCACGATATATCAGATCCTCTGCCGGCTCCGGCTTTTCATACACTCGCTGTAGATTGTCGCGAACGAGTAGGTTTTTATCATCAAAAAATAATAATAGTGTCATTCTATAATCTCTTCTATACATTTGTTCTGGTGTTAAGAACTTATACCGAATGAATAAAGCTTGCCAAACGTTAAATGAAAACGAATTTTCACTGATTTACCATTCAAGACTGATAAATCCTCGACACCTGACCAGAATATCTCCTGTAAAGTGGAATCGACCGATACTGGTATACAATTTGCGGTAGTAAACGGTTCAATTGGCTTTCCATCTTCGTCCAGCACTTCAACCCGCAGTACCCCAAGTGGGCAATCGACATTTACTTTGAGTTGCTTGCCTTGAAAACACACCGGTCTGGTGGTTAGCGTTCCTACTTCTTCCTCAGCATTCATTGATGCAAAACCGTCGCGTCTCAGAAAAGCCAGTCCAATACTCCCACCCTGATACGCACCTCGCGATCCATCTGGCGCAATACCGGAATATCCACAATAAGGAAAAATTAATTTATCGCCAACAGTCATAAAAACGCCCGTAGTGCTATGTAAGTAGCCTCTTTCCCAGTTTCCTTCTTCGCGGGATGCCGCGAGAAATGCATTCCGGTCTGGACGATCCCAATGAAACCCGTCACGACTATAACCAAGCGTCAGATCCGTTAACTTGGGGAACTTCCCCGTGTCACAAACGGAATTATCCGGTCCTCGATGGATATAGAACATCCCAATAAAGAGACTTTCATATGCGACTGCATTGAGACTATATAGCTGAGTTTGGTCCCCCACATGTGGATCTGGCTTATCCAGATTATCCGCACCTGTCCAATACACAGCATCATCCCATTTGGCAGCACCTTCTAGAAAGTCTTTACTCTCTGCATAATACCGACAACGCCCATGAGCATTGTCTCGTTTGATACTATACACCCAAACTTTGCGAAATGGATTGTAAAAGAAGGAACAGTAATCAGCCGACTCCCCGGTTTCAACACCATCGCTCCATGTTAATCCATCAGATGACGTGTGCAGGGTATGGACTTTCCCACGTTGAGTCAAAAATTTTAAACGTTCTGCAGGAGTTTCAGCATCTATATCTAGCCAGACCGAGTTATCAAGACCTGCTTCGTTTTCTCCAGGGGGTATCAGGAGATTACGACGAGATTCGCCAATGTTGGGACGCTCCCAATGGATCGCATCTTTACTTGTGGCCAATGCCAACCCACCGCGCCAACCAGCTGTATAGAACATTTTGAACAATTGATCTTGGGGATCATAAAACACACCGCCATGACCTAAATAACAGGTACCTCCCTTTCCAAGCTCCTCCTCTGTTTCTGCCTTCAACACAGGATTTCCGGCATACTTTTCAACAGTATGAAAAGTACGGGTCAAGGTAGTATGATCTATCAGAAAATCATCGACAAATAATTGCCTCCCTACATCGATAGATATTACCTCAGGCGGATGCTCCAAATAAGGTATTGGCATTGGATTGCGAGAACCCGGATCCATATTCTGAGGTGGCCATTGATCTGGCAATTGAATCCCGTTGTATAATATTTCCATGAGTTTACATCCTCCTATGAATGATATAGTATTCCCCTGTCTCTTCCTTCAAAGCGATCATTGCCTTATTCAAATCATCCATGCTCCGAATTTATCTTTGATGCAAGTTGAAGAAGCCCTGCCAACTCTTGGTTTTGAACGATGGATGGGATCGTTTCAATTCCTGATCGTTTCTGAATAGTCTCTTTCATAAATAGGTTGTCATGAATAGATCCACCCGTTAAGATGATTTTCTTAATGGGTACAGTCGAGCCTGTCAACTTGTGCAGCGCTGTTATATAGATATCAGCCATATTTTCGTATGCAGCCATAAACAGGGAGCCGACTGTGAAATTCCCGGGTCGAATATCGTCAATTCTGCCATGCTTGACCCCCTGCTGTCCCTGGAAAAATCCGAGTTCTACTTGCAAGACATCTGAGATGTTATCGTTATTTGTTGTGTTTAAGATGGTACTGGTAACCGAGCGCCAAATATCCTCCCGATTCCGCGAAACATCATAAATAGACTTTCCAATGTCTTCAATAAAATCAATCAGAACATCCAGATTTCTCCCGCCAGGAAGCTGTGTAACTGTCTTTAAGTAACAATGATTAAAATACGGTCTATTCTCATGATCACCAGGAGTTGATTCTTTGGAAACTACACTGACAATTCCTGCAGTTCCTCCAGAAATAACTGCCATCTCTTCGAGCCCTCCAAGTGCACCATAGACCGATGCCTGATGGTCTCCAATGTCAGGGAAAACAGGAATATTTCCGTAGGAGCTGCTAAAATAACCACAAACTTCATGTTCATGAAGGATGTCCGGAAAGATAAAATCTGCGCAGCCAACGGCACAAATGATGTCTGGATTCCAGGCAAGCTTGGTAAGATCAACAAATCCAGTTGGCGCAGCATTGGTGATATGACAGGCATGCCTGCCGGTCAACTTGTAAATCAAAAATCCTCCCAATGTACAAAAATAAAGTTTGTTGTTCTCTATAATCTCCTGGTGATTCAACATCCAATGGTGGAGATTGCATGCAGCAAGCCCAGGCTTTAGCCTTGTACCACCTTTCGCCATCTGTTCAGGGGCAATTTCCTTGGAGAGCCACTCGAGGGAACTTTGTGCTTCATTCCCCTAGGGGTTCATTCCCCGAGTATCTTGCCAAGAAATATAGTTGGTTACCGGTTCTCCAGCTTCATCGCACAACACAAAGCCATGCATTTGAGTAGAAAATAGGATGCCCGCCACCGGCCCTCTCTTACTGATATGTTCAATAATCATTGATTTCACACAGTCAACAATGCTCCGTACATTCACTTCATATATGTTCATGTTATCATTAGGAATACGTTTAGGTGTTGGTTGCTTTGTTATATCCATGACCTGCTGATTGCTTGTATCAAGTAATGCTGCTTTAATGAAGCTGCTTCCCACATCAATTCCAAGGTATCTCATAGTCGAACCCTCTCTTTTCAATCATGAACGCAATTCTCGTAAGCCGATTTCGGCAGATCTACCGCATCCTTGAATAGCTCATTCTTATATTGCATCGGAATTCCTAAATCAGAGCTAAGCTCATTCGGTCCCACGATCAATCCATCCAAGCTCTTCGTTTCTGCGATCCGCTTTATATTTCGCAATCCTTCTCTAGTTTCAATTTGTGCAAATATCATCGTCTCTTCATTAGCTGTATCCATATATACTTTCATATCCTTGCACAAATAGTCATTGTGAGCCCTTTTTGTTGAGATGCCCCGTTTACCCAACGGCTCATATTTCGAGTATTCAACCACTCGCTTAATCTCCTCTGAAGTAGATACCATCGGGACAAGTAGCCCAACGACTCCCATATCCATGTATTTTAAAATGCATTCTCTTGAAATTGAAGGTATCCTTACAAACATTTGAATTCCAGATTTCTTGGAAACAACGGCAAGTGTAGCTACTGCTCCATAATCATAATAACCATGCTCACAATCAACAATGAAATAATCAAAACCACAGGATTTAAATAATACGGGAATATTAGGACTTTAAAGTTCGGAAAGCAAAGTACCCATCAGCTGCTTGTTCTCCTTCAGTATTGCATCCTTGCTGTTCATATTGACATCCTTTCAATTAACATCTGTTTGGTTGTATTAAGAAGTAAAGTGTTTGGAACTACTTAAAATATTTATGACAATTGCACAACTCGGAAGCATCTCGAAAGCTTCTAATAGCCTATACACCATGGTGTACACAACTTACTTGACGGCGAAATCCGAATTGGCATCAAGAGAAATTCTTGGAAATGCTATATAAGTATTTTTTTATAGCTACAGCCTTAAAAATAAGATGATGTATAATATAAGGAAAAAACTGGTCATGATAGGCTGATTGCTTGGTTCACCAGCAGCTTCAGTTTTGAGCCCGATGCCATACACTCACCTTGCATTACATCCGATTCCTGAAAACGAGCCATCAATATTTCTTTTGCTTTAAACCGCTCACGGTCATAAATGATATAGATCGTTCCATCCGCTGCTTGCACGCCGTCCGGATACGATACATCACTGCGTTCATCGAGCAACAAAAAGCCATGCCACGACTTTCCATCATCCTTAGAAATCATGGCGGTCAAATGGCTTCTGTTTGCATATTCGTGATGATTGATTAATAAGAGATTTCCTGAAAGCAATCTTCGAATAAAGAAGCGGGAATCCGGGCCTCCAAGCCAAGAGGTTTTCCCCGTGGTCCAATTTCTTCCATTGTCATAAGAGAAGCTTTCCCCGATCCCATAGCTGGTCCGGACAAGCATCCATAAGCTTCCGTCCTTACGTTCAATGATCATATGCTCATCAATACTTCGATTCGGCACATCTGCTGAGCCTCTTAAATAGAAAGTTTCTCCCTGATCCGCTGATACATATACATTTGAAAATCTTTCATTGGCTAGATCGTGTTCAGATGAAGTCCTGGACGACCACACAGTTGCCGGCAGCAACCATTCGCCATTACTGAGGACCGTAGGCTTGTTCATCATAATCCCATTTGCAATCCTCTGTGGTTTAGACCAAATTGGATTGGAAATTTGGGAATTCTCACACATAGAAGCCCATACGCCGCAGCGCCCATCGTACCATTTATCGCTTTGTGCCCAGAATAGCCACAATCGCCCCATCGGATCATGCCATAAACAAGGATCATAAGCACGAATCTCACCTGGCGGAGAGACTTCATACAAGGGATCAGACCAGGTTGCTCCATCATCGTCGCTTGTGATTAGAACAATAAAGTTCTCTGCCCCCTCATCTTTTCCACCTGAATAGAAGGTTGCCCATAGACGACCGTTTAGAGCACGTTCAATTCCAGGAATCCCTTGCCATAATCGCAGTTCCTTCGTATTAGGGTCAACAGCCCGAACCTCGGCAGGTACGAGTGCCAAATCTTTCGTTTCCATTAAGTTCATCGTTCTCCTCTACTATTAATTTATAAACGCAGATGAGCAGCTCGGCTCATCTGCCTGGCATTCCCAATTATCCTAAGCAGACAGGAGCGCTCTCCGTAACTATTTGGCGTATGAATTCTTTACCCGTACATTCCGGGCATTGTGATCCTGCAGTACGACTGTGCTTTTTTCATCCATTTGCAGCCTGGGTATAGCGCGTAAGATAAGCTTGGTTTTAGCCACTTGGGCTCGCTTACTCTTCGTTCCATCCAGTTGGCGTCTCGACGCTCCATTCGGAGCTTCGCACCGGCGCATGCAGGTTGAATGCGATTTCGCCGAAAAGTGACTTGACCAGCATATCGCACGTGAACGTCTCCAGGGAATAACAGTCGATGGCCGTGTCGGCATACGGAACGTCGTGCAGCAGGAACGGCGTCGTCACCGACACGAATACCGGTTCGACGGTGTCCGCATTTTGAATCGCCCATAGCGCCCGCGCGCTTTCTCCCTCCGGCCTTACGGCATATGGGAATTGGGACGAACGCAGGCAGGCCAGCACAATACACGCATCCCAGCGCTCGCCGGCCGCTTCTTTATCGGTAATTCCGCTCAGACAGTCCCACGAATCGAATCGTTCGACGACGGTAACATCTATTCCCCTTGCGCGAAGCAGTGCGATGACTTCATCCATTTCCGCATTGATCGGATGAGCAACGGATGTCCGGACCTTAACGACGAGCATCTTCTTGGTCGTTTCGCGTTTGAAGGGAACGATGCTCTTTCGGTTGCGGACGAGAGTGACGCTGCGTCTTGCCACTTCGGCGCCGATCTGCCGGGCTTTTGCGATGACCGACTCCGCCAGTTGCTCCTCTGCCTCGTTGCGTCGCTCCGACCGATAACCCGTTTCGTCAAGCAGGCCAAGCTTGCTTTTCAGCTGCAAAATACGCCTAACGCTCTCATCGATCGTCGTTTCCGCCACCACACCATCCTGCACCGCTTTTTCGATCGTATCGATATAGGCCGGCCCCGGCCACAACATGAGATCGACGCCGCTATTGACGCATTCGATCAAACGGGCGTCATAGCGCCCCCATCCGGTAAACCCGCCCATATTTAACGCGTCGGAGACGATCGCACCCGTAAATCCAAGCTGACCGCGCAGGAGATCGGTAATGATCGTTCTCGACACGGTGGCGGGGCGGTGCCTTCCGCGGATACGGTCGAACGGCTCGATCCACGGCAGGGCGATATGGCCAAGCATGATTGTGTGCACGCCCTCGTCGATTGCAGTTTGATACACCACACCGAATTGCTCCCACCACGCCTCTCTGGACAACGAATTCACCGATGTGCCTACATGCTGGTCGATCATATCCACGCCGTCGCCGGGAAAATGCTTTGCACTTGCCGCCATGCCGTGTTCCTGCATTCCGGCGATGACAGCCGCCACTATCGGACAGACATGCGCGGGCTCATCACCTGCCGCTCGGATGCCGACGATCGCATTGACACCGTTCAGCGCAAGATCGGCTACGGGAGCGAAATTCCAGTTGAACCCTGCTAATCGCCCTTCCAGTGCGGTATATTTGCCAACTTGGTAAGCAAGCTCACGGTCGGCGCACGCGCCGACTGCCATCATTGACGGCAACTGGGTCAACGAGGCAACTGCCGCTCCGGCACCGCTCTCCATATCGCCGGCCACGAGCAGAGGAATGCTGCTCCGCTGTTGAAAGAGTCGGACGAGATCCCCGTAGGATTCATGCGTACCGTAAGATTGCCGGATGACCTCACCGCCAATAAACAGGCCGCCGACTGGATACCGGTGCAGAAACGCTTCCACCTGCTCTGGCGTCACCCCTTCGCGCAAGCCGTCTTCGAACGCATGTTCCACATGCTGAACGATCATCTGTCCGATCTTCTCGCGCAGGCTCATCACCGCGAGCTTCCTTTCGATCCGTTCGGCCAATCCGCTAGGTCTGTCGTGATGCATGGTTAACCTCCTATCGATGAATACTTGTTGTGTTCTTGTTGTGTTCTTGTTGTGTTCTTGATGTGTTCTTGTTGTGTTCGTCTATTCGAGCATGCCATTAGTTCAATATCGATACTGCCTTTCAAACGCCTGCAAGCGGCGTTCAGACGCCGCTTGCGCGAACCGTTACATTCCCATTCCCGGAAGTTAGCCTTCCGCTCCCGCCAACTACTCGACTTCGCTCAGCCGGATGCTTTGGGCCGTGCCGGTGTTGATGCTGAAGTAGCCGGCCGTACGAATGGCATCGGTCGTGTCTTCATAATCGATGACGGGGTGTCCGTTGATCGTCAACGTCACCCTGACGCCGTCGTCCGTATTCGTCGAACCGACCTCAAGCAAATTGTCGGCACCATACTCAAAGTAAGCGTTCGGCACCGACGGACCGGCTGTTCCGTGATCGTACTGGTCGCCGAACAGAATCATCGTCGTTTTGCCGTCCTCGTATTTTTGCAGCTCGATTTCGCTCATCTTCAATACGAATACGTAGCCGCTGTTGTATCCCTCGATCCCCTTGTTGCGGATATTGATGATCGGCCAACTTCCGACCGTACCGTTCACCCGCATATTCACGGACAGCGTCGCATCGCGATACGTTTGCCCCGTGAAGCGTGCATTGCCGTCCGTCAGCGTGAGGCTGCCGGAACCGAATTGCGCTGCTCCGCCGCCTTTGCTAAACACCCAGCCGTCAGTATCGCCAAGGGCGGTGTTCAGGTCAGTGTCGCTGTCCCCGGTGCCCGGACTGGTAGGCAGCGGATGCTCCTTCACGACGACGTCGTCCACATACAAATCCGCATCAGCCGACTCCGTGTTAATCAGAAGTGACGCCGACAACAGTGCGGACAGTTCACTGAACGTTACCTGCCCGGTCAACTCCGTCCAGCCTGTATTGCTGACGGCCGCAGTGGCCACGACTCGGTCGGATACGGCGCCATAGACGCTTGCATTGACGGTTGTTCCAATCGACAATTGAGCGGTATCCGTGCCGCTGCCGAGACGCACCCACGCCGAGACGTCATACGTTTTGCCGTTGCCGGCGGCGATATACTGGCGCACGCCGCTATCCGGCGACTGGCGGTTCTCCGCTCGCAGCGCATAAGCGCCGGTGTGCCGGAGCGACGTCGAAGCGGCGATGTCGGCACCGAACGAAAACCACGGCCGCACATCTCCTGATTCAATGCCGGAATTGACGATCAACCCGATCTTATTGGCCGCAGGCGCAAGTGGCCATAGTTCCGCTACGGCGACATCGTCTACGTAAATGCCTTTCGCACCTCGTGGCTTGTCGAAATAGACGACCGCCGAAACCGTCTCCGGACCGGTTGTAAAATCGAGCGACTTCCGCGTCCACACGGTTGCACCGTCGAATGAAACCGATGCTGCGCTGCCGCCGTAATCGCGCACGCCCAGCTCGGCCGTATCGCCCGTGCCTGGCGTTCGGGCCCAGCCCGATAGTCGGTAGACGGTATTCGGCTTGAGCCCGCCGATCGTCTGCTCAATGCCGTCCTCCGCGCTCACCGCGCGGCCCACCGTTCCCTGCATTGCCTCGATCGCCTGCTGCAGCGTTTGCTTCGTCGCCGTGCTCTCGTCGGCGAGCGCATTGCTCACCAGTCGAATCGCTTCGGCAACCGTTTCTTCGTTGGATTCACGGTTCGCTAGCACGTTCTGCGCATCCGTAATCGCCTGCGCCACGTTCGTCTGCACCTGCCCGGCGAACGAACCAAGCCGCGCGTTCGCTTCGGCAATGACGGCAATCAAATCGGTGACGTCGACGATCACGACGTCGTCGAGATAAAGATCGGCGAGTGACGTCTGAGTGTAGAAACTGATGCGCCCGTAGGCAAAGTCCGGCGCTTCATTCATCGTATACCGACCGCTAATTTGCGTCCAAGCCGTGCTTGTGATGCTCCCGTTCGCCATTTCGCGGGGCGTATTGACACCGTTAGGCATGGAGACGAAATGCACGACATTCGTTCCCGCGCCCAGCTTGACCCGCGCCGACACATTGTAAGTATGGCCGTTCACTAGCGGCAGGTTGATGTACGGTCCCGCCCAGAAGGCGGTGCGCTCGAAGCTGCGCAGCGACTGGCTGCCGCCGTACGCTTGTGTGCTCGATGCCTCTGTCTTCGCCGCGATCGACGACCAGATGGTCAGTCCGCTCTCGAAGCCGGAGTTGGCCAGCAGGTCGGGCGCCGTCTTCTCCAGCTCCGAGCGAGCGTCGTTCATCCCCACGATCGCCGCTGTGATGTCGGCAGGCGCCGCATACGTGCTGCTCTCCACCGTTTGCGCCGCAATAATGCTTGCCTCGAGCGCCTCCACTGCCACTGGTGCATACGTCATCGCTGGCGTGGTGCCGAGTTGTACCGACTGGTTCCCGCCGCGTGATTTTTTGTCCGCCTTCGTTGCGTACTCGAATACGATCGACGCTTTCTGCGCACCGGTTTTGATCCATGGCGACTCCAGCGTCGCAACCGATTCGAAGCCGCCTTTCTGCACCCGGTTTCGATAGTCGGCGTCGGAAGGCGCGTATAAGGATGCCGGCGGATCGGCAAAGTTGTGCCCCGGTACCCACTCGGCGCCGTATTCGTAAGCACCGATATCGGGAGCCGTGCCTGCGAAACCGTCGGTGATACCGGGAAGCGCGATGCCCGTATCGCGGGCAGGCGAGCCAGCTTGCAGCCGGAAATCGTGGCTGGTGCGATCGACGAACAAGGGATCGACACTTCCTTCGATATTGTTCTCGCGTACCGCATCTGCGCTGAAATTGTACGCGCCGGTAAGGATGTTGTTGACGAACTGCCCTCCGTACATATCCTCGCGATAAATAAAGCCGTACATGCCGGTGCTGCCGATGAGCGTGTTGTTATAAACGAGCATGTAATTGTTCGGCGTATTCAGCCGCAGCGCAGCGCCGGCATTCCACACCACATTGTGATGAATGATATAATTGAAGCTGCTGTTGTCGGGATAGATGCCCTCGGCCAGTATCTCCGCCCGGTTGTCGTGAATCCAGTTATAGCGGATTTCCGTATTGTCGGCATCGATAAATCCACCGTATAGAAGCCCTGTGTCGTTGGTCAGCAGCCCGCCATTATAAATATCGTTAAACTCGATGATATTCGCTTTGCCAGTGATTTCGACGCATGCTCTGCCTGCGTCGTGAATTGTGTTATAGCTGAGCAGATTATGGTTGCCGCCCATACGCACGGCTCCTTGCCACGTGCCCAGATAATTGCCGTCGCTTATGTCGTTGTTGACGATCCGGTTACCCTCGCCGGTAACCTCGATCACACTTCCCGGGGCATAAGCGATCGTGCTGTTCGAGATCTCGTTGTCATTGCCAGATAGCGTAAGGGGTGAGGACAAATATTTTATGCTCATGCCGTCCAGCTTGACGCTGCTTGCGTCCTTCAGGTCGAGCCCGGCGGCATACGTACGAATGCCGGTAATCGCGATGTTGCTGCGGCCACGCAGCACAAACGAGTAATCCCGCACTTTCGCTTCGACCATGCTATCGTCCGGGATGAAGCCGGAAGCCATCATATAAACCGTCGATGTAACACTGTCGTAGTACCATTCCTTATCTGCGTCGAGCGCCTTCCGCGTTCCGTACAAGTAGTACAGGTTACCGGCTCTCGGCGTGTAGAACGTCGATTCGTTGTAGTACAGTGGGGCAAAAGTCAAGCCCGTCGCCTGCTTGTAGTCGGTCACCGTTGACGATTGCAGCACCCAGCCGTCTCCGCTCTTCACCATCAGCTTGGCACCGTTCCAATATCCGTCGGGCTCGGTCAGTGCGCTGTCCTTGATCGTCGTCGCCGTACCCGCGTCCGCCGTCGCCCAGTCCGGATGGAGCAAGTCGGCATTCGGCTGTGCGTTAGGCCATCTAGCTTCGGCAATCGCTTCGCCACTGAAAAACAACTGGTTGCCCGCTTGCAAATTCCAGCTCATGTCCGCCTTATAGACCGATCCCGCATCGGCCTGCCAGCCGACAATCGGATCTGCACCGCTGACGGTCACCGTTTCGCCGGGATACGAGGCGAACAAGATCGGATGCTCCTCGGTACCAGAGCTGTTTACGACGACCTGCTCATGGTAAGTTCCCTCGCGGATAAGCACCGTATCGCCGGCAACCACCGCATCGGCGGCCTGTTGGATCGTCCGCCACGGGCTGCTGACCGAGCCGTCGCCTAGCATGTCGCTGCCGGACTTGGACACGTAATACGTGTTGTTCATGCCCGGCACTCCCGAGGAGGCGACCATGTGAACGAGGTACTCGCGGACCGTTGTCCCATCCTCCGCAGTTACGCGCACCGTCGCCGTTCCGGGCAATGCCGACACCTGTCCGATAACGACGCCGGCATGCAAATCTGAAGCGGTTGCATACACTGCCGTCGCTACTCCCGCCTGCGTGCCGTGGGGGAACATTAGACCGTATTCGGTCTGTCCGGGAGCGAAACCGTCAACACCGCTACCACCGACTGTCAGCGCGCTGAGTGTGGCGTCCCCGCTCGGCGGAAGCTTCGTCAGGTGAACGCTGTACGTGCGGGTCGTCGTCCCGTCCTCCGCCGTTACCATCACGGTTGCGTATCCGGGGAGGTAGACTGCCTGCGTCACGCTCACGGTTGCGTATCCGGCATCGGTTGCCGTTGCGTATACTTGCGTCGCTGCGCCGATTTCCGTGCCGGCGGGCAGCGCCAGCTCGTATGACGTAGCCGCTGGATCGAAGCCCGGCAGCGCCTGCGAGCCGATTGCCAGCTGCTGCAGCGAAGCATCGTCGTGAAGATAACCCGCCGACGTATCATACGTAATCGTCACGTTGCCGAGAAGCGGCTCGTACGTCACATTGCTGTTGTTTTGCGGGATCGGGATGCGCAAATAGCTGGCGTTCAATTGGTTCAAATATGTCGTGTTCAGCGTGTACGACTTTTTCTTCCAGCCATTCGCCGTGTCCTCCAGCGGCGGATCGTATTTTTGCGCCCATACGTATGTGCTGTCGTCGCTGCTCACATAAAACTCCACGGGAACATACAGCCCGGTGCGGAAATACATATCTACGGATACCGACTTCAGTTTGCCATTTACTTTGTAGTACACGTAAGTCGTTCCGGTTTCGGTCCGCTTCAGCAGCTTGCGGTCGCCCGCGTACTGCGGCACTTCTGCATCGGATGCCGTAACCGTCTCGACGGCCTTGCTCGTCTTATATAATTTGGACTGGTCGTGCAGATCGTCGTTCAGCACGATCGTGCGGGCGGTTGCCGCCGCAGGCGCAGGCGCCCAGCCGATCGAAGCGATTGTTATGGCAACGGCGCACAGCGAAGCGAGTACTTTACGTAGCATGGTAGATAACCTCCTTTAAGATACCGATCGAATTTTCGTTCCTTACCGTCTGCTATCTTCCGACTTCCGGGGAATCGAACGTTAACTCCCCTCCTCCCGCATCCGCCTTTATTCAGCGCAAAGCCGTCGGCTCAGCGGTTAAACCGCACGAACGGCTGACCGGGCAGCAAATAGGCGTTAAACTTGTTGTCAAGCTGCCAGCCGTCGAACTGGTACGTGTCCGGCATTTTTTCAATCCGGTTCGCTCCAGCCTTCTTGTAGTACTAATTTTCCAGGCCGAACTTCATCACGTTGTACAGCTCTTTGTCCGTATTCATCAGCTCGAGCAACATAAGCGCCCGCTCCGGATTTTCCAACGATTTGCAGATCGCTTTCAGCGTCGAGTAGAGCTGGCCAACAGCCACCGCTTTCGTAAACGGCTTGACGGAAAGCTCCGAATCCCCCCGTTTCCATTGTTTTTTGATTTTAATGGGCGCAAGGAATTTAAAGTCGTGATTTCATCTGCAGCGCGAGTATCAGCAATGCGCCGTTGCGTTTCATCAGATTGAGCCAGTTGACCTTCACTCCTAAGCCTCCCATCGTATGCGACGTCCGCCGTTCCGAGCAGGCTCGGCCGGCGTTCGTCCCATCATGCCTAGCACGTTTTACGATAAGGCTGCCGGGCTTTGGGGGGAAGGACGCAAAAATCGAATCCGGTTTGAAACCGGGTTCGATTTTGTGCATTCGGTTCGATGTGGCGCAGGCTGTGCCGTATTTGGGGGTTGCGGCAATTGTATTTGAACAATGCCGTGCTATAATATATCCCTACTACTTGTTGTTTCTGAAAAATCTCGGCAGTACGTATTCCGCACATGGCCTCGCTTTTGCCATTTTCACAATAAGCTCGGCAGCATCCGCCATTTGGCTGGGGAAGCTCGTAGATCGCTCGTCAAAAAAGCTCATGGCAAGCAGCTCACTAGGCATGATGGCAACGATTCTCATCTTCCCTTGGATTCCTTCTTACGGCTTCGTCTTGCTTCTCAAAGCTTTCATGGGTGTATGCAATTCCATGTAGAAAATGAGCGAGCGAGGATTGCTAGCTGATGGGACTAGGCCCGGGAACCGCGGCGGTACGCTTGGGAATTACCACTTTTGGACATCCGTAGCATCTGGATTTGCTGTTCTTATTGGCGGTTATATTATTGATTGGCTTACAATTGATGTGTTGTTTTACGTGAGTGCGTTCATTTACGGAGGGAGTGCCTGGATGACGCTTCGAATGCAGGAAGGAACGATAGAGAGTAACGACCACACGCAACAATAACTGGAAAACATCCCGTTATTGTTGCGATTTCAGCTGGATTTAGAAGAATAACTGGAAAATAGGTAGGTAATTTTTGAGTTTTTGCTGTTTCTGAGGTTATCGAATGGAAATAACTGCATGTTTTCCATTTACTTCTTCAAAATCGAAGATTTGCACTGAATTACCTGTATGTTTTCCTGTTATTTGGTAGCTACCCTTAATCTCAAGATGGAAGCTTAATTGTCTGGCATGCGTAGACACAAAAAAACCTTCGCCACCCTACTGGGCAGCGAAGGTTCTTCCTATTACTTCATCACATGAACCGCTACTATTCCACAGGCGGTTGCTCCCCGTAAACCATCACTTCTGTTACGGAGCTAACAGCGCTATTGTTATTGCCATTCACAGCTATGCGAAGATACCGCGCTGTTGTGTCTGGAATATCATATATTTCATATGTTCCAGTTACTTTTCCAGAACTCGGACCCTGATAGATCTGAGTCCAGTTCACCCCATCCAACGATGATAATATATTGAAATTAAATCGGCGTTCATTCCCGCGTACCCAGGAAATCCCGGCATACGTCGCTTTCGTCTCAGAGCCAAGATCGAAATCAATCGTATTCGGCCCGCTTACGGACCAGTACGTATTCGGATTGTTGTCTATGGCATTCGTCCCTGGCCATGCATTACCTTGTGGTCCACTATCTGCAACATAGGTGGTAGGCAGTACGGGGAAATCCTCTAAAATCCCTGAATAGACGCCACGAGCTAAATCGATTAGATACTTACTTGATCTAGATATCCCCTGGTCATCGGTCACTTCAACAATAACCATGCCTGGTATTTCTGTTGCTTGTGTAATCGTAACTGTGTCATTCGGATCCGCACTCACGGCCGTGACGACCGGCGTGCCTTGAACGGTGAACGGAAGCTCTACGGCATACTTTTTCTTCAATGGCTCGAAGTTCGCCAAGGGTACACCATTCAGCTTCAGCTCGGACAGCAGCGCTGATGGTGCAGAGTCAATGCTCCACGACTGCAACGGTGTCACGATCGGTGTGTCCGTAGGCAAATCTTCCGATGACAGTAGTGGCGTGAAGCGTACTGCGATGGTCACGAAATCATTGGCCACTGGGAAATGAATCGTTAACTTTTTCTGCCCACTATTGACAGCTTCACCTGCCGGCTTATTCGTCTGTAACGTTTTCGCTTCCATGACTTCGAAGCTTCCTGTGCCTGGGGATACAATTTGAGCGTATAATCGTTTCCCATTTTGCTTCAAAATAGCTGATTTACCCGCATCTAACAACGTAATCTCGGCTTCGGTATGCATGAACCAATAGAGATTAGAAGGAGCCTTCAGTTGCACCTCATCCTGTACAAGGAAAGAGCCGCGATCCTGGCCTAGCATCATACCGCGCTTAGCAAATACGACATCCTTCTTGTAGGCTGACGTCATATCCACAACCGCATAACCGCCTGCTGGCTTTGAATCGTAAGCGATGATTGGCGCTTTGGCGTCGATTGCCTGATCAGGACCCTCATCAAGATTAATAACGAGTGTATTAGATCCTTCAGCCCGCGTGCGGTAATAATCCCATCTGTTCGGGTTTTTATCTAGATACACATAGGAATAGTTATATAAGCCATAATTATCCTTGCCGAGATCAACTGCCCATCGGACGCCAAGGGCATCCATCACGAACGTTCCAATATCCAAATCGGCATGTGTCGAGTTGGTAATCGCGTAATCCGTTATGCCACCTTTTATCCCAACAAAGCTGCCATTCGGGTCTTTCCATGAATCACGAAACGTGGCGATATTGTTTTTCAAACGATGATTGTACAGGGCATCTAAGGAGGCAGGATCACTACTTCCGAAGGTCCCTGGACGATACCAAATCAGATCGAGTGGTTCAGCCAATTTATTCTTACTATACGTAAAGTTCCGATACCAAGTCACATCAGGAGAATTCAGTAAGTCAGCAAAAAACAGCAGCTGTGGTGTATCCACGAGTGTGTTCAGTGAGTCCGAGTAATTAAAAGGCCCATTATAGCTGTGCAAATTAGCCATGAAACTCGATGTCTCCGCAATGCCAGGTTGATGGAAGAAACCATAATCTGTGCCCAGATTTGTACGCAAGGCCGAGATCATATAGGCTAAGTATTCTGTCGCATAATCCCAATAGCCCGTGCCTTCGGGCCAATCCCCCTGCTGTGCAAAAACGCCAAGACCAACCTGAACTGAGGTCAGTGCACTTTGCAAAACACTTTCAGCAGTCGCTCTTGCATCTGTTTCATCGCCGATAGTCAACGAGGCAGCTGTGAGACCGCCATTCACAACTAAGTTCCAGTTGCTCGGTGAAGTCGTCCACCATACTTTACTGCTATAAGCATCCTTCGCCTTCAGCAAAACTTCTTGTACGATGCGCGTACGAAGATTATCCCGCTCCTGCTGTGTCATGGCGTCATAGAGCCAATCATACCCAATGGAAGCCACATTCCCCATTTCCGAAATACTGAGGAAGTTAATAAGTCCGCCATTCCAATCCGGATAGGCTTGAGTATCCGCCATCAAATTCAGTTGAGCGATGGCCGCAGTAGCATAGCTGGAATCATTCGTTATTTGATACATAAAGGCGAGTGGCTGAATACGTTTCATTAGTGCTTGTGCGAGCGGTAGAACGGTAGCGCCTGCGGTTGTTGGATCGGTAATCGTATAGGTGAGTAACGGATCGTCCAGCATATCATCAGCTAGAGCTTTGACCTTCGCATACCATTCCTGCATAATTGGATCGGTCTGAATAAGTCCACGAATCCGATCAAAGTCATCCGTTGTTGCATATAACCGCGGGTGAGCAGCTCCTGTGGCCGGATGACGGGCGATCAGCGAAGCGATCATCTCAGAACCAGGTAACCCCGCATATATGCTGAAGGTTGTGGTATCAACACCACCGTGTCCGTCACTAACCTCAATTTGAAAACGATCATAGCCCGTATAGCCTACATTTGGCGTGTAGGTCCATGCCCCACTAGCAGGGTCTAGTGTAAAATTACCGTTTTGCGGTCCTTGACCGGGCTTTTTAGTGAAAGTGAAGACATCGTTATCCTTATCCCTCGCCTTGACAACACCTGAGATCGCCGAGTCGCGTACGGTTCCCAGACTAGTTTGAACACTATCCATGACAGGAACATCCTGTACGGGGAGGATCGTTAACGTGATCTTGGAAAGCTCAAAGTGATCATGCCCGTCGGCAATCAACAATGTAAAGGTATCTTCCCCGTTATATTCGGCATCAGGATAATAGATCCATGAGCCATTTTCACGTATCGATGCTGACCCGTGCAAAGGCTTTAGTATGACCGTGGTGGTTAGGGAATCCCCTGCCGCATCGGTAGCGAGCACACTGCGTGATACTCCCTGATCTTCATTGACACTGACATGATCGTCCGAAGCGGTGATATCTGTTTCTGTGCCAACAATGACGGTATAGGTTGCAAAGCGTCCCGTTTCACCAGGTTTGTGACTCTCTGCTGAGGCACGAATCGTTGCAATGCCTGGAGCCATGCCGGTGACTGTGGCTTGCAAAGGATTCGTGCTGCTGCCGACAACCGTGGCGATGTTCGCATGATCAGACGTCCAGCTGAGTGACGGATTGGTGACCTCACTTGGTTGTAATGTTGCGGTTACCACCTTGCTCTCTCCGATAGCCAATTGACCATTTCCCTGATCCAGTTGGATGCTCGAGACAGGTACCCAAGGAATAACCTTAATGTCATCCGCCCAGAGTGTTCCCTTCCCTAGCTCAAAAGCCACTTCCACGCGAGCACTTACTGTAAGATCTGGTACCGTAATAATGCTCTCGTAGTAAGTCCACCCATTACTGTCTTGCACGCCCGTAGAGGGGATCACATCGAAGAAATTCGGCGACGGCAGGACTGGCGAGTTATCCGCTTTGAGGTAAAGTATCCGTAAGTAGACATTACTTCCCCCGTTTTGCTGCTTCAACCAACCACTTACTTTATAGCTTTGGCCTGAAACGGCCCCCTCGATAGGGGTATACACGACTGCTTTACCCGATAAATTCGCATCAATTTTTAAGGAATTATCACCTTCCTTCTTTATCGATGTATCTAATGAAACCGTAGGCTTATCTGTCGAGGCAAAATAAAGCGTCCACCCGAATGGCTTAGCACTGGTCCAGCCGGCTGTAATCGGTACGGTGGTTTCAAATCCACCATTACTAATCGCCATAACATAAATAGTATAAGATTTCGTCCATCCACGTTCGATAGAGGTTGCTGTAACGACTGCCTTTCCTTGTGCTTTCGCAGTGACACGGCCATCGTAAGTCACATCCGCAATGTCGGGGCGTGAGGAAGACCACGTGACACGCTGATCCGTCGCATTCGCGGGGCTCCCGTATACATTCAGGGACACGCCTCCCCCGATGCTTAAGCTGCGCGTTAATTCGCCATCCGGGGTGAGACCTGTAAGTGGAACCCAAGGGATGATCTGCAGATCATCGAACCAAGCTTTGCCTGTTCCCGTCTCATAGTACGCATAAAGACTGGCATTCAGAGTCCCCGTTGGGGCTTGAAAAAGGCCTTCATAGCTCTGCCAATTCGCAGATGTGCCCTTGACAGATGGCGTGGGCCCATAAACTGTCCCCAGCACGGATCCACCCGATCCATTCCAATTCAAACGAAGCGAGGCGCCTGTACCTGTAAGGGCTTCGGTTTTTATTTTGCCGCTGAGTCGATACCATCCACCTGCCGTAACGGGAATGTTCCTTTGCACAGCAGAAGCTTTACTATTGACCGTTGCACGGATGCTTAAGGCATGAGAGCCCATACCATAAACGGCATCATCCACAGTAACTGTCGGGCTGCCGTACGCAGCCGAGGCTGTCCAGTCCGTGGCTTGCCAGTCTGTGAAGCCGTTTCCTGAACCAGCTGCAAGTGTTTCAAATCCCCCATTTTTCAGCAAGCTGGCTTGGGTAACAATCACGGTGTAGGAAGCACTGAACTTATCATCCTGGGAGGAAACTGAAATCTTCACAGTCCCCGGTGTCAGCCCTGTGATGACACCTGTACTATCCACAGTAGCTACACTCGGATCCGATGATGTCCATTTCTGAACAAGATCTGATGTGTTGATAGGTGTGCGTACGAGCGGCGCTGTTACAACACCACCAACCTGTATCATTCCTGAGGTATCAAGGAAAGAAAGACCTTGGAGAGAGGTGTATGGTTTAAATTGAACATCGTCGATCCACACATTGCCGGTAACGCGATTGTACTCAATATCCATTCGTGAGGTTACAGCATCTGGCGGTGCAATTGTGGACGATGTATAGGTTTTGAAATCCGTGATGTTCCCACGAACGGGTGTATTCACAGGTGTAATGTAGTCCGTTTTTATGACTCCCCCTGTCGAATTTAAATACACAGCACGAATGTTGACACCATATGTGCTGTTATCGCCTGTCAACACTTGTGTTTTGAATTTGGCCGACATCCGATACTCTTGGTTAGGTATGACAGGAATATTGCCTTGGTTCACCGTCAGTCGGCTTTTGTTCGGAGCAGGTGAGCTGATCTTCAATGATCTTAAGCCATCGGGATGATAAATCGTATCTACCGTCACGATTGGAGCGACAGTCGTAACCGTCGTATCCACCCATATTCCCCATTTATCCGCTGTTCTCGTCGTCCACCCTGGCTGCACGGTCGGCGTCAAATTCTCGAACGAGCCATTCTGGATCACGTTCACCTCTTCCGCCTGGCCCACAGCCGGGCTTACAGCTCCCAAACCTGGAGGCAGCAATAAGCTGGTTAACATAACCATGAGCAATGCCAAGCTCCCTCTCCTTTTTCCACGCATCAATGAATCACCCTCTTCTCCAAATTTAGCGCATGTTTAAGCGCTTACACTTATACTAATGTCTCACGCTTGTCCTGCCTATATCTCGTTCTACAGGGTGATAAACATTTCTTCATTTGGCGAGTAAACCGATGTTCAGCTACACTATCCATGATTCAGATTTCTGCCTTTCACCTGTTAGTACTGGTATTTTATTGAAAGAGATGGATTGTGCTCGTACATTTTAGTATAATAACCGTTAGGCTTTCGAGTTTGTAGAATTTTGGATGATTTTGTCGAATCGGAAAATAATCCCTTTGACTATATCCGACTTTTTTAGTAGGATATAATTATGTCATTGGTTAATTCATACATAAATAGATTAGGGGAGAGATATATCATGAAAAAAGTCATATTTTCCGTTCTTGCCGCAACTGTTTTACTAACGGGCTGTGGGGCAGCAAAGACAGATACAGCATCACCTGCAGCATCCGGTGCACCAGCAGCTAAGTCCGATAAGAAAATTATCCTTATTACGCCTGAGAAAATCGGCGTTAACCCGTTCTTCACACAAATGGATGAGGGTGTTAAGAAAGCTAGCAAAGAATTTGGTGTTACTGTTAAAACCGTAGAATCCGCAGATGCGAGCGCGATCGAGCAAAACCTGCGCGCAGCCGTTGCTGATAATTATGATCTCATTATTACAAGCTCCTTCACAGCTGAGGATGCACTTAAAAAAGTAGCAACTGAGAATCCGAAGAAATCCTTCGCGATTATTGATACCGTTGTTGATCTTCCGAATGTTCGCAGCGTTGTTTTCCGTGAACATGAAGCAGCTTACTTGCTTGGAGCGGCAGCTGGTCTTTCTACGAAGAAAAACATTGTAGGTATGGTTGCAGCCGTTGATATCCCACTTATTAAGAAATACACAGTTGGTTTCCAAGAGGGCTTGAAAGCAACGAATCCGAATGCCAAGTTCATCGTTAACTATGTAGGCAGCTTCACGGATCCAGCGAAAGCGAAAGAATTGGCACTAACACAATTCTCGCAAGGCGCAGACTTCATCGCAGGCGCATCCGCAGTAGGCGATCTTGGTGTATTTGAAGCAGCGAAAGAAAAAGGCTTCTATACGTCCGGACAAGACATTGACCGTACGTTAACAGATCCACAGCATATCGTACTTTCCCAATTGAAAGGTACAGATGCTGTTGCTTACCAAACTGTGAAAGATTTCGTAAATGGCACGTTCAAATTCGGCGCTGTTGACTACGGCTTGAAAGAAGATGGCGTTGGTCTTACATTCGTTACGAGAGAAACAACTTCAGCACTAAGTCCATTTGTTGGACAAGATGTTGTAACGAAGGTTAAAGCTATCCGTGATGATATCGTTTCTGGTAAAGTAAAAGTAGAAAATCCAGTAAAATAATTGGTATCCTAATCGCATATATGTTTGACTTGGAGACTGTTTACGGAGACGTAAGCAGTTTCCTCATGTCTAGGTAGAGGAGCGAAAAACCGTTATGCTGCTTCAAATGCGTCAAATTACGAAAACTTATGGCAATTTAACAGCGAATTCCAGCGTTGATTTCTCGCTGCGTCAAGGTGAAATTCATGCATTAGTCGGAGAAAACGGCGCTGGCAAGACCACCTTAATGCGCATTTTGTACGGCATGGAGCAGCCTTCGGCTGGAAGTATTCTTTTGAACGGCAACGAAGTAACTTTCAGCAATCCCACAGATGCCATTCGACATGGTATTGGGATGGTGCACCAGCACTTTATGCTATTCCCTTCGTTTACTGTGGCTGAAAATATCGTGATTGGTAATGAGCCCAAAGCCGGTCTGACATTTGACCGTAAAAAAGCCATTACACAAATCGAAGAACTGTGTGCCAAGTATCGCCTCCCTATTGATCCGCGTAGGAAAGTCGCTGATTGCCCACTAGGTTTGCAGCAACGCGTTGAAATCTTGAAGGTGTTATATCAAGGTGCAGACATCATTATCTTGGACGAGCCCACGGGTGTGCTCACGCCGCTGGAAGCCAAAGAACTTCTTGTCATTATGAAAAGCCTTGCCAATCTTGGCAAAAGCTTCATCATCATCACGCACAAGCTCCATGAAGTCATGGAAGTTGCTGACCGTGTTACCGTGCTTCGCGATGGCAAAATGACAGGTACCGTGGATGCAAATGCCACGAACATTGAAGAGCTTTCCAAGCTCATGGTTGGCAGAGATTTGAAGCAGCTTAAGAAACGCGATCTAACTGTCGGTCAAACCGTCCTTCAAGTTCAAAATGTTTCCATTCTTGGAGATAAAGGAAAGCCTGTGCTCGATCGTGTCAATTTACAGGTGAATGCTGGGGAAATCGTTGGTATTGCTGGCATTTCAGGGAATGGCCAGTCGGAATTGATTCAAGCTATCTCTGGCCTTCAGACGATTGATCAGGGAGACATTCAATTATTAGGCAAGCCTGTTCGAGGACGTTCCGTCCGTGAAATTAGGGAAATTGGACTTTCTCATGTACCAGAGGATCGGTATCAATGGGGAGCAGCCAAAGAAGGAACTGTGTTAGAGAATGGCACCATGGGTCATCATAAAACCAAAAGCCGCTCTGGCCTCCTACAAGGCAAAGAACTCCGCAACATGATTAGCGGCTTCATCCAGCAATTTCAGATTAAAGCGGGATCGCAAGATGCCAAAGTGAAGTTTCTATCCGGCGGTAACTTGCAGAAGCTTATCGTAGCGAGGGAACTTGCACAGAAGCAGCCCTTCTTAATTGCCGCTGAGCCAACTCGTGGTGTAGATATTGGCGCCATGGAATTGATTCATGAAGAACTGCTTCGTAAACGGGACGAACAAGGTGCTATATTGCTAGTCTCCTCGGAATTAACAGAGATCCTGCAGTTGTCTGATCGTATTCTGGTTATGTACGAAGGACGAATCGTGGGCGAATTGTCCGCGTCAGATGCAACCGAGGAGCAAATCAGCTTATGGATGGCAGGGGGAACTTCCAATGCTTAAAAGACTATTCAACCTAAGCGCTTGGATTCAGCCGCTGATTGCCATCGTCATTGGGTTGCTCGGCGGTGCCATTGCCATTATGCTGATTGGCGGTTCCGTCGTTGAAACTTACACAGAGATGTGGAAAGGTGCCTTCGGCAACTTCTTCTATTTCACAAATACGTTAACACGCGCCACGCCACTCATTCTTGTTGGGTTAGGTGTATCGATCGCGTTTCGTGCTGGATTTTTCAATATGGGGTCAGAGGGCCAAATGATTCTTGGCGCTTTATCCAGCGCCATGGTTGCTCTGTACCTGCCTGGGCCTCCGTTATTTAAATTGCTCGCCGCGATGCTTAGCGGCATCTTGGCAGGCGGAATTTGGTCAGTCTTCGCTGGCTGGCTAGATGCTAAATTCCGAATGAATTTGATCATTACAACACTGTTGCTTAACTATATAGCCGCTTTATTCGCAGGATATTTGGTGGCGTATCCGCTCAAAGATAATTCAGGCTCAGCTGCACTAGCCCAAACGATGATGATCGATAAAGGTGTATGGCTGCCCAAATTGTTTCAAGGCATGAGCATCCATGGCGGCTTTATCATTGCCATTGCACTCGCCATACTTCTGTTTCTATTCATTAAATATACCGTAGCTGGTTATGAGGTCCGCATGCTGGGCTATAATCCACTGTTTGCAGCCTATGGCGGGGTAAACAGACGGAAAGTCATGCTGACGAGTATGTTTGCCAGCGGCGGTTTCGCGGGACTTGCTGGCGCCGTTGAGGTGCTCGGCATGCAGTATCGGTATACCGATGGCATGATTTCGAATCCAGGCTATGCTTGGTCAGGCATCATGGCGACCTTGCTTTCAGGGGCGCATCCATTAGGCACAGCACTTGCGTCCATTCTGCTAGCTGCCTTGCAAACCGGAGGCATGGGTGTTGAACGCAATACAGATATTCCGCTGCAGATATCCAGTGTCATTCAATCGTTGCTCATTCTCTTTGTAACAGCTAAAATCAGCTTTACCCTATGGAAACGCCGGAAAGGAGGCAAGGGCGATGCAGCATCTTCTTGATGTATCTTTATTTAACTCCATGATTCGCATGGTCGCTCCGATTCTTCTTGCAGCACTAGGCGGAGCCATCTGCTCTCGCGTCGGCCTGTTTAATGTCGGTTTGGAAGGGTTCGTCCTCGTCGGTGCCTTCTCCGCGATTGTTGGAAATTACTACACGGGCAACGTATTCCTAGCTGTGCTCATCGCCATAGCCGTGACCATGCTGTTTTCGTTGATTTTTGCTTATATGAGTATCCATTTACAGGCGAATGTCATCGTTGTCGGGATCTCATTCAACTTCCTTGCCTTAGGCTTGACGGCATTTTGTTTGAAGGCTATTTTCAACGTAAAAGGCGCTTATTATGATAAAAATATGATCGGACTGCCGAAGTGGGACATCCCCTTCATTCAAGACATCCCTGTCCTTGGCGGGATTATTTCGGGGCATTCCCCTCTTGTCTATCTAGCTTTTGTACTTGTCTTCGCCCTTCAGTATTTGCTTTTCAAATCCGTCCTTGGCTTCCGCATGATTGCTGTCGGTGAAAACCCAGTTGCCGCCAAGAGCATCGGCATTAAGGTCAATCGGATGCAATATATCGCAGTGCTTATCTGCGGAGTCCTTTGCGGACTTGCCGGTGCGCAGCTCTCTCTCGGACAAGTGACCATGTTCACCGAAGGCATGACGGCTGGCCGCGGCTTCATCGCGCTCGTTGCAACCATGCTGGGGCAGGCCAATCCGATTGGCGTTATGGCGTCCAGCTTATTGTTCGGCTTAATGGATGCGTTCAGTATCCGATTACAGGGTTTCTCATTACCAACCCATTTCACACAAATGCTGCCTTATATCGTGACCTTACTTGCGATGCTGTTCTTCCGTAAAAGCAACTACTTGGCGGATGCACAGAAAGCGAATGGCAGTTCACGTTGAGAAAATAGCAAGATATGCTTAGTAACGCTTACGAAGTGAGTTTTCCTAAAGGAAAACTTTTAGGAGGATGGCAGATGAGTAAAGACACCAAAGCGGAGCGCATCAAACGCATGCAAATCCCCGCTGTAGACGTTCCACCAGAGCTTGCTGGTCGGATTCCACCTGGTCAAGTCCTGACGGACCGTTTTCCTATTTTACATGAAGGAGAAGTTCCGAAATACGATATCGCCGCGTGGTCGCTGCGCGTTTTTGGAGAAGTAGCCGAAGAGAAAACATTCAGCTATGACGACATATTGGCATTACCACACACACAAATCCAATGCGATATTCACTGTGTGACCCGTTGGTCCAAGCTGGATACCGTATGGGAAGGTGTGCGCTTCCGAGATTTCCTTCAACTGATCGATGTAAAACCCGAAGGA
Source organism: Paenibacillus plantarum (assembly GCF_013141695.1). Classification (GTDB taxonomy): domain Bacteria; phylum Bacillota; class Bacilli; order Paenibacillales; family NBRC-103111; genus Paenibacillus_E; species Paenibacillus_E plantarum. Next base: position 129,349 of record NZ_WHNY01000060.1, on the reverse strand, counting down.
AAATATGTCATGATCCATGCGGACAATGACTATGAAACGAATGTGCCACTCGCCGATCTCATGGGAGATGATATCTTGCTGGCAACGACTTTCGATGGCAAGCCACTCACGCTTAAGCATGGTTGGCCGCTTCGTCTTGTTGTTCCGCATTTGTATTTCTGGAAAAGTGCCAAATGGATTCGCGGCATCGAGTTCATGTCGGAAGATCGCGAAGGCTTCTGGGAACGCAATGGCTTCCATAACGTCGCAGATCCGTTCGAAGAACAACGCTTCTCCGGCGAAGCCATTCCAATCCCCGAAGATGAGTGGGTCAGAAAGGAGTTTGATTAAGTTGCTTTTATCCATCTTACAAGTTAATACAGAAGACTTATCTCCCTATGCTATCGTGTGCGGTGATCCGTTCCGAGCGGAGGCTATCTCCCGCAAGTTGGACAATGCACGTGAGCTTTCCTTCAGCCGAGAATATCGAACTTTCGTAGGTGAAAAAGATGGCGTTCCCATCACCGTCGTAAGTCATGGTGTCGGGTCGCCAGGAGCGGCAGTTTGTTTCGAGGAGCTCATCAAAGGCGGCGTAACGACGCTGATTCGCGTTGGAACCGCTGGATCTTACTCCGCCGACGTCCCCCCAGGAAGTCTCGTTGTAAGTACAGCCGCGGTACGTGAAGAAGGCTTAACTCGCCAGTTAGTTCCACACGGCTTCCCCGCTGTAGCTGATCACGCGGTTACTCGAGCGCTGTATGAAGCCACTTCTGAAACGGACGGACTCGTGAAGCAAGGCATTACAGTAACCTTGGATGCTTTCTTCCAAGGGGTCGAGGAATTTCCTCATCGTAAATACAAGCAAGCTGGCGCTTTGGCCGTTGAGATGGAAATTGCCGCCCTCTACGTTATTGCTTCGCTGCGTGGTGCGCGTGCTGGCGCCATCGTTGCCTTGGACGGCTATGCAGATGCCGATCTGCGGGAAGTGTACAACCCGCATACCGATGTCGTTTCTGGCGCCATTGAGCGAGAAATTGATGCTGCGATTCGTGCGATGGTGAAGTTGCATACGGAAGACAACTAACGCTATATTAAAAAGCCCGTCAGGAAATTCCTGACGGGCTTTCTATCTGTAAGACCAAAAAACCTTCACCCCCACTTTTCAGTGGATTTGAAGGTTTTTCGCTATCTTTATTCGCTTACGCTAACAATTGCTTCACTTTCGCTGAGAAGTTATTCAGCATCTCTTGTGAACCGAATTGACCGCTGAAATCTTCAATACCAAGGTAACCATCGTAGCCAACTGCTTTCAAATCATCCAGCACTTGCTTCCAGTTCACGATACCTGCATCAATCGGTGTCCATCCGCTTTTCCAAAGCTTAATACCATCTTGCTCTTCACCTGAAAGTGTCCATGACGCATTCTTAACATGCACATGTGCAAGGTAAGGCCCTAGCAATTCAAGACCCATACGGTGGTTCTCGAAGCCTTCATGCACCATGTTGCCCGCATCGTGAAGCACACCAATGTTCTCCGGTTTGAAACCTGATACGAGTCTATGAGCCAGACCAGCACTCGCAGTGATTGTATTGTGGTGCGTCTCCACTAAACCTTTAACGCCGTACTGCTGGGAAAGTTCTTGGACATGGTGAAGGTAGTCCACTGCTTTAGCAAACAAATCATTGTAGTTTTTGCTTTTATCATAACCAGGTACGCCAACACGGATGAATGGCACGCCGATTTTTTGAGCTGCTTTAAACACATGCTCCGTTTCAGCAACATTACAGTCATTCAAATAAGGTGTAATGCTCAGGTTCACAAGGTTCTCGTTCAGAGCTGCTTGCTTGAAGCGGTCTAGTTCTGCATCTGAAGCAGCCGGGTCGATGGAGCACAGATTGTTTCTCCAGAACGATGGCGTCTCTCCCACTGCGTCCGCAGGGATATCTTTGAAGCGCCACTCAATGCCAGTGATACCAGCAGCGGCAGCAGCTTTAGCAAGCTCTTCAGGTGTAAAGTCTGGTGTAGCGACAGTAAATACGGATAATTTCATATATAAGCCTCCTAAAAGTTTTTCGCTAGAAAAACTAGCATCGTAAGCATAAGCTTAGGTACTAGCAAGATCAGGTTGAATGTTTATCTCTCCTATATTTTGCAGTATAATAAAAACGTATTCATTGCATTAATTGGGCAAAAGTTTGCTAATATTGACTCCAATCACAGAGGAGATCTTCACATGCAGGAAATGTACAAAAATCTGGATCGGCTGTTGACTTTCCGACACGCTGTAACCCATAATCCATTACCGTTGGACTTTCACCAGCATCAGGACCATTATGAAATCTATTTCTTCCTTACCGGCGATGTCCATTATTTCATTGAAAAGCAAGTCTATCCCCTACAGTACGGCGACCTGCTGATCATGCATAGCAATGAGCTTCATCGGCCTAATTTCCAATCGAAGAAACAGCGCTACGAGAACGTGGTCATTCATTTCAATCCAGCGCTGCTGCAACATGTTAATTCTCATCAGTTCGACTTGTTGAACTGCTTCAATAATCGTGTTTTTGGTGAGCAAAATCGGATGAGACTGACGCCGCCGCAAATTGACGACATCATGAAACTTTATGATCGTATGGAAATGCATCGCCGCCCGCAAGCACTGCCAGGTTCAGAGATCTTATATTTTGCAACCTTTATTGAGCTGCTCGTTTTTATTAATAGAATCTTCCAGAATCAAGGGAAACAAGAAGAACAGGTCATGATGCCAGACAAGCTTTCTTCTCTCTTCACCTACATTGATGAAAATTTAGATCAGGACCTGTCGCTCGAGATACTCGAACAAGTCGTCTTCATGAATCGCTCCTACCTTTGCCGACTTTTCAAAAAGCATACAGGCAGCACCATTCACGAGCATATCCTCTTCAAGCGTATCGCTAGGGCCAAACATTTGCTGCGCGAAGGCTCCACCGTCACCGACACGTGCCAGTTGGCTGGCTTCAACGATTATTCGAACTTCATTCGGACTTTTAAAAAGGCCGTCGGCCTCCCCCCTCGTCAATACCAATCGCAGCAACGACGAGTGTAATAAGCAGCTGCTTGTCTTGGAAAATCCAATCCATACTTAGGAGTTGACCTTTGTGTCCCACAGTCCAATTGCATCCCCGCAAGGACTGGCGCTGGTTGCCAGAATCCGCGATTTTTGCACAAAACTGCCGGAAGTAGCAGAAAAGGTTGATGGCTTTGGCCACACCACCTTTCGTGTCAAAGACAAACCTTTTATTTTTATAGGTGAGAGAGATACGCAAGTTTCAACCTCGCTCAAAACGAACCTTACTACACAAGAGTTCCTCCTAGGCCAAGACGGCACAGCTTATAAGAAGACGCCTTATATCGGCCAGCATGGCTGGGTTAGCATTATGAATATTGATCTTGTGCCGTGGGCAGAGATCGAGGATTTGATCGTAGAAGGATACGCGCGAACAGCACCTAAGAAGCTTGTCCAACAGTTGAAAGCCACAATATCATAGCCCCGTTGTTTATTACAAAAAAAGGTTGCCCAGGTCTCAAAGACTTGGGCAACCTTTTTAGCTATGAAGAACCTATTTCAAGTTCTCTGGATTTAATACGAGAAGCTCAGGCAATACGAAGATACCGTCTTTACGGATCAACACATCGTCAAACCAAATTTCGCCGCCGCCATACTCAGGACGTTGGATGTTCACCATATCCCAGTGCAGCGAAGATTTGTTACCGTTGTAGGCATCATCATAACAATTCCCAGGGGTGAAGTGGAAGCTGCCATCGATTTTCTCATCGAACAGAATATCTTTCATCGGGTGCTGAATATAAGGATTCACGCCGATCGCGAACTCACCTACATAGCGCGCACCTTCATCCATGTCGAAAATTTCATTGATACGATCCGTGTCATTCGCAGTCGCTTTAACGATTTTACCATTTTCGAAATGAAGCACCACGTTCTCGAAAATAAAGCCATCATGCGGTGAAGGTGTGTTATATGAAATAACACCGTTTACCGAATCACGGACCGGTGCGGAGTACACTTCGCCATCTGGAATGTTCAGCTCGCCGTCGCATTTCACGCCGCCGATGCCTTTGATCGAGAACGTCAAATCCGTACCTGGACCGACAAGACGTACTTTATCTGTGCGATCCATAAGCTCTTTCAACGGATCCATCGCTTTGGACATTTTGCCGTAGTCCATCGTACATACATTGAAATAGAAATCCTCGAACGCATCCGTACTCATACTCGCAAGCTGAGCCATCGAAGAAGTTGGGTAACGAAGAACAACCCATCTTGTATCCTTGATGCGAACATCGAAATGTACCTGTTGATAGTACACGGAATTGTACAACTTCATCCGATCAGCCGGAATATCCGACAGTTCATAAATGTTCGCGCCGCCGCGTACACCGATGTAACCGTTCATTTGTTTCATTTGGAAGGCATCTGCATCTGCCCATGTTTGCATTTGAGCTTCCGTACCGTTCATAACCAGCTCACGAATCACAGCATGATCGCGCAAGTTAACAAAAGGATGTGCACCCGCGGCATGAACCTTTTTGACGATTTCTTTCACAAGGGCAGAATCAATCCCATAAGCTTCAATTAAAATATTTTCACCTGGCTGTGCCTTAACTGAATAATTCACCAATACATCAGCAAGCTTAGTTAATCTAGGATCCAGCATGTGTTATCTCTCCTCTTCATTGGCGGGTTCGATGGGGTCAAAGCCTCTTTCATGTGTCTGAAAGCCGACCGTCGTCAAATAGAACCATTCCCCATTCTCCTCTTGCTCGGCATCTAGTTCATAAATAAGCGCACGGAATTTCCTTAACCATTCGGCATATTTCGCTTTACTCATTTTGACTTCAACCTGCGTCATGATAATCGGCCACTGGGATCGGTCTGGCGATGGAATTTGAAACGCCTCTTCTGGGGCATTAATCGCTCTGTTTCTAGCATGTCCAAGTACACTTAATGTACGTTCTCGGTAATAATTTTCTACCTCCGAAACATACGGGAGCAAGTTCTCTCCAGGCACAAAACCACGTGCTACAGCACGATAAAATTTTTGCACAATGCCATTCTTAAGCTCCGTACGAACAACGCAAATCAAATTATGACGTTCAAGCTCATTCAAATGATAATGCACCTTAGCACGCGCCATCCCTAACAGTTTAGCCAACTGCTGACCCGTATAAGCTTTCTCTATGAGATATAGCAGTACTCTAGCGCGAAGTGGATCACTAATTGTTTTGAGTTGTTCGAGTTCTTCAATGATATAAACAGGCTGCAGTTTCATCGTGGATCCGACCTCCCTCTCCAGTACCAAGATTAACGAATGTACCCAATGCTAGAACGAGTTTTACCCCGAAAAAGCCTTGCTACAAGCGCCTCTTGGTCTTCTTATAATCTCTTAAAGAGATTAATTAAACGACGGTCAAATCTTTTTAACCGTATCATAATGCTAAACAGAATCTATGTCAATTGCGGTTTCAGACTACCTAATGATTCAGTACGAGGCCTTTTTCCATGCGACATTTCACCGCTTTAAAGGATTACCGAAATTAAGCTTTCTACTATGGTAGCAAAAAGGGACGTTTCTGTCACCATTAAAGGTAGAAACGTCACCAATAAATTACCGAGCTAGGCTGTATGGCTCCATTCAATGGAACTCTCTCATCTACGATTGTTTAAAACTAGTAATTCAATAGTACTTCAGATGACAGAAAAGGATTTTTGTCATTTGATAGCGTCGTGTTGGCGGAAGATACGAATGAGGGCCTGGAGGGCTACTCTATCAAATGCTCATAACCAGCAATTTCGACTTACAAAAAATGATTTTTGTCAGTTGTTATTCTTTAACCTAAGGTGGGGATGGATTGATCAACTTTCAATTATTTAAACCGAATTCTTCGGCTAACAGAAAATGATTTTTGTCATTTGATAGCGCTGTGGTGGCGGAAGATGCGAATGAGGACCTGAAGGGCTACTCTATCAAATGTTCATAACCAGCAATTTCGACTTACAAAAAATGATTTTTGTCAGTTGTTATTCATTAACCTAAGGCGGGAATGCGCTGTTCCACTATCACTTACTCAAACCGAGTTCTTCAACTAACAGAAAATGATTTTTGTCAGTTGTTATTCATTAACCTGAGGCGGGAATGTGCTGTTCCACTATCACTTACTCAAACCGAGATCTTCAACTAACAGAAAATGATTTTTGTCACTTGATAGCGCTGTGGTGGCGGAAGATGCGAATGAGGACCTCAAGGGCTACTCTATCAAATGCTCATAACCAGCATTTTCGAATTACAAAAAATTATTTTTGTCAGTTGTTATTCATTAACTAAGGTGGGGATGCATTCTTCAACTTCAATTACTTAAACCGAGTTCTTCCGCTAACAGAAAATGATTTTTGTCATTTGATAGCGCTGTGGTGGCGGAAGATACGAATGAGGACCCGGAGCGCTACGCTACGGGAAAAGCAGCGTGCGCAACGCCGCTGCAGCTTCGCGCGGCGAGCGCGCACCCGCGATGGCGCTCACCACTGCCACGCCGTCCGCCCCTGCGCGGATGACGGCGCCTGCATTCGTGGCATCGATCCCCCCGATGCCCACGAGCGGCAGCTGGATGCCGCCTGCGCGCATCCGCGCCAGTACGGCAGGCCCCTGGACCTCACGCGCATCGAGCTTCGTGCGCGTGGCGTACTGGGGGCCTACGCCGAGATAGTCGGCGCCTTCGGCCAACGCCGACTGGGCTTCGCCCAGATCGTGGGCCGAGACGCCCACGATCATATTCGGCAGCCGCTCGCGCACCGCGGCGGCTGGGGCATCCTCTTGGCCGATGTGGATACCATCTGCCTCAAGCTCTAGAGCGAGCCGTTCATCATCGTTCACGATGAACGGGATCCCGCGCTGCGCGCAAAGGCGGCTCAGCCGCACGCCTAGCGCGAGCAGCTCTGGCCCCTGCAGGGCGCCGGGGCCCTTCTCGCGCAGTTGAAACATCGTGATGCCGCCATCGATGGCGGCTTCCAGCACTTCATACGGGTCAGCCCCGCCACAATTCGGGCTGCCCATCACCAAATACAAACGAAGAGCTTTGCGCAGCTCCTCAGCCTTCAATACGACGCTCATCGCACACCTCGCGTGGTCGTATCTTTGGACTCAGCAGCTCGAACACCCTGCTGATACGCCCAATGATTCGTCGGTCCATGACCGCTTCCGATATGTAATGGCTCCGAAATCGCAGCTTGGATGAAGTTCTTCGCCAACTGCAAAGACGTCTTAGTCGTAAGTCCCTGAGCTAACCCCGAAGTCAAAGCAGCTGCAAATGTGCAGCCTGTTCCATGCGTATGCTGTGTAACTAATCTTTTGGACGTGAACTCCGTAAAGGAAGCTCCATCATACAGCAAATCCGTCGCCTGCTCCGTATTTGCTTCATGGCCACCTTTGATCATCACATGCTTGCAGCCGTATGCATGAATTCGCAAGGCCGCCTTCTGCCGAGATTCTCTGTCCGTAATCAACATCCCGCTAAGCGCCTCCGCTTCAGGAATATTTGGCGTCACCACATCAGCTAGGGGCAGCAAGGAATGAATCATCGCGTCAATCGCCTCTTGCTGCAACAGCGAAGCTCCACCCTTGGCGATCATCACCGGGTCTACAACAATTTGCTCCCATGTATATTTCTTAATCGCCGCGGCTACAATGCGAATAATTTCTCCGCTGAACAGCATCCCCGTTTTGAGCGCATCTGGTCGTAAATCTTCACCAATAGAGGCCAGTTGGCGTTCGACAGCCTCTGCGCTCATTGGATAAACCCCTTGCACACCTAGTGTATTCTGCGCGGTTACAGCCGTAATCACGGACATTCCGTATACGCCTATTTCTTGGAATGTCTTCAAATCTGCCTGAATGCCTGCGCCACCGCCACTGTCCGAGCCGGCTATCGTCAATGCTTTGTAAATCGCCACGGTACTCCCCCCTACTTACTTTTCGCAACTATTCGTCCTAACGGACATGGCAGACGCTATCGTCGCCTATATCGCTATCTCCATAATCTAACGGACACGGTAGTCGTTATTGCAGCTGAATTCTCCAAATGAGCAGGAAATTCGACTGAATAGCGACCTCTGTGTCCGTTAGCTTTTTAAAACTTCATCTATACACCAAATAACGGTCCCTGTGTCCGTTAGCCAAGGGGAGACCAAGACCAAGACCAAGACCAAGACTTAGACCAGACCAGACCCAAAACCCAAAACCTACACCCGACTCAACCCATCCATCGGACTGCTCGCCGACGCATATCGCTTCTTCGGAATGCGCCCCGCTTCAAAGCCCGCGCGTCCCGCTTCGATCGCGAGTTTCATGGCATAAGCCATTTTGACAGGATCCTTCGCCCCGGATACCGCCGTGTTCAGCAGCACACCGTCTGCTCCCATTTCCATCGCCAAAGCTGCATCTGAAGGTGCACCAATCCCTGCATCCACGATGACCGGAACCGTCGCTTGCTCGATGATGAAGCTCAAGTTCAATGGGTTAATGATCCCCTGCCCCGTGCCAATCGGTGATGCACCAGGCATAATCGCATGCACGCCTAGTGCTTGCAGACGTTTCGCTAATAACACATCATCCGATGTATAAGGAAGTACGATAAAACCTTCCTCCAGCAGCATTTCCGACGCTTTCAGCGTTTCCACGGGATCGGGCAGCAGCGTCATTTCATCCCCAATAACTTCGACTTTGATCATGTCGCACAGGCCAGAAGCCTTAGCTAAACGTGCGATGCGGACGGCTTCTTCGGCTGTTTTGGCACCAGCGGTATTCGGCAGCAACGTAAAATTCGACGTGTCCAGCATAGACAAGAAATTCGGCTGACTCGCCTCAAAAATGTTCATCCGACGAACCGCAAACGTCAAAATTTGAGATTCACTAATATCCACCGCTTGTTTTTGAATCTGAAAATCAGGAAACTTCCCCGTACCTAGCAGCAAACGTGAACGAAACTCATATGGACCGATTTTTAACATATCTTTATCCTCCTCCAACGAAATGAACGATCTCGATTTTGTGGCCTTCCGCAAGCTCAGCACCGGCGTGATCCTCTTTATGTAAAATGGCTGCGTTATGCTCAACCACGAGCATTTTGTCGCTTAGGTCGAAATGCGAAAGCAGCTCCACAACGGTCCGAATCGTATCGGGTACGTCAACCTGCTGACCATTAATGTGCAGTTTCAATGCTTATCAATTCCTTTCCTGTCGCTGAAAATGTGTCTTGATCCTGCTGACTCACTCGCGTGGTCTTTGGCGAAAAATCCGGGCTGAAGGCATCCAGCCAAGGGGCTATCGCACTATTTGCATCATTCCCTTGTTTTCCTGCGCCATCTCCGCCCAAAATCCAATCCGCCATCACCTTCCCGGTGATCGGGCTCAGCAGAATCCCGTTGCGGTAATGACCACACGCTGTATACAAGCCCTCCACCATCGGCATTTTGCCGATGTAGGGCAGCCCGTCGGCTGTCTGCGGGCGCAGCCCCGACCAAGCCTTCTCCCACTCGGCATCGCCAAGTGTGGGCATCAGCCCCCTCGCTCGCTCCATCAGCTCGGCGAGACCCGAGAGCGACACCTTGCGGTCATAGCTGTTCGGCACGACCGTCGCGCCGACCACCAGCCGTCCGCCGGCTTTTGGAACGATATAGCACCCTGGCGAGAACAGGGTCTTCTTCAGGAGCGGCTTCGGCGTCCTAACGGAGAAGCACTCGCCTTTCACGGGATACATCGGCAAATCGATGCCGATGCTCCCAAGCAACTGACCGCTCCACGTGCCTGCGGCGACGACGACGTGGTCGCTGTAGAGCGAACCAGCGGCCGTCAGCACGCCGATGACGCGCTCCTGCGCGGTCAGCAGCCCTTGCACCTGGGCGAACGGTTGCACCTTCGCCCCAAGCACCTGCGCCGCCTGCGCGAATGCCGCCGCCAGCAGCGGAGCATCGACCTGCCCATCATCGGGCAGGTACAGGGCTCCGCGCGTCGCTGCGCTCAGCGCGGGCTCTATGGCCGTGGCTTCAGCTGCGCTGAGCCACTGGGCTTTCTCGCCCGCGGCGCGTTGGAGCTTCTCCCGCGCGCGCAGCTCCGCCTCTTGAACGTCGCTGAGCGCGACGTTCAGCAAGCCCTCACGGACGAGACCGATGTCGATGCCCGTGAGTTCTCGCAGTTCCCCGCTCAGCTCGGGGAACATGGCACGGCTTTGGCGCGCCCACTGGAACAGGGCGCCGGTGTCTTCCATCTCGGACTGCGCGCCGAGCATGCCTGCTGCCGCAGCCGAGGCTTCGGTGCTGAGTTGGCTGCGTTCTAGCAGCGTTACGGACTGCCCTCTTTTGGCCAAGTAATACGCGATGGATGTACCGATAACACCACCGCCAACGATGATGACATGGGATCTTGCTGCTGACATTTCGCTCACCTCTATTTATTGAAGCTCATCATGATAGGCCAGAACGGCTCTGAGAGGATCCGCTGCTTCCCATATTCCACTCATCACTGCGATGCCGGATGCTCCTGCATCCAGAACGGACTTTACCCTTGCAGGTGTCATCCCGCCTATCGCAATCACCGGAATATTAACGTGATGAACTAATTGTCTTAACTGCTCCAGGCCCCTAGGCGGCACGCCTTGCTTAGAGTTGGTCGCAAAGATATGACCGAACATGAGATAATCGGCGCCTTCCTTTTCACGCCACATCGCCTCGTCTGCCTGATGCACAGAGACTCCGACGCGCTGTATCCCACGGCAAAACTCATCCTGAATAACTAGAGAAGGCGTCGAGCCTGGAAGCTGAAGCCCCCCTGTTTGCAAGGCTAGAGCGATAGAGGGAAACCCGTTGACGTACAGTCTTTTGGCAGGAACCCCTTGCTCCAATAAGTACTGAACGCCGATAAACACTTCGTCCAAGGACTTCGTTTTCTCGCGAATATGAATCGCTGTGACATACGGGTGAATCTGCGCCGCAATCTTTGCGATCTCGGACCAGGTATGCTTCCCGCCCGATATGACATGCAGTTCTTTCTGTAACACGCAAGGCTCGACTCCTCTCCACGAAATATCACTTCTCTTTAAGCAGCGCCACTCATCCGGACTTAGTAAATAAACACAAAAAAACCACTTTCCTCAGGAAAGTGGTTGTAGGTTGCCTCATCATAAGCAGATATAAAATCGGCTCCAAAGCTCGTTCCACTTTCCTCCGCTGGCATAAACCAGATCAGGTTCAAAGGGTTCAGTCTACACTGTCTCAGCCTCTCGGCGCCCCTAGGGATTCATTCGTATGCAATTACTAATCATCATAGCATGACAGCCAACTCTTGGAAATAACAATTTTCCATTCATCTTACAATCGACCTAGTCTTTCTCAGCTTGCTGAGAATTACGTCTCCTTATTGAAACCATTTCCAAAACTTCCCGTATAGAATATCAGTAAATCTTATATTAAGGGGTGTTTGCCATGGAACCATTTGTACTGCCAGAACCAGATCGACGAAGACCCTCCTCTCTCCCGCCGGGCTTGATGACCAAAATCATTATCGGCCTTGTTATCGTTCTCGCCCTTATTTTCGGTTCTTCCACCTTCTACACCGTACAGGAGCATGAGAAAGCGGCTATTTTAACATTAGGTAAATATACGACCGAGAAGGAAGCTGGGCTTCACTTTAAACTCCCTTTTCCCATTCAACAGGTGATTGTACTTCCTGCCAAAAAGACACAACGGATCCAAATCGGCTTCCGTGAAGTGGGTGGTAAAATCACAACCGTAGAAGAAGAATCGATGATGATTACGGGGGATGAAAATATTTTATCCGCTGATGCCGTGGTGGAATGGAATATCAGTGACATGCGGAACTACTTGTACAATATTGATAATGCAGAACTGTTCCTACGTAACTCCGCGAGTGCAGCAATTCGTTCCGTTATTGGCGCTACAGCGTTAGACTTTGCCATTACAGAAGGAAAAACCGAAGTTCAAGGCAAGGTCAAAGAACGTTTGATTGAGATGCAGTCGAAATATCAGACAGGTATTCATATTGTCGATTTGAAATTCCAAGATATCGAGCCGCCAGCTGGTGATGTACAGAATGCTTTTAAAGATGTCACCAATGCGCGTGAAGAGAAAAATACGAAGATTAACGTAGCGACGAAATACGAAAATGATATCCTTCCAAGGGAGCGCGGTAACGCTCAAGCACTGCTTGAGAATGCCGAAGCTCAGAAGAAATCACGGATTTTGAATGCGCAGGGGGATGTGGCGAAGTTTAATGCCCTGTATGCGGAGTATGCCAATAATAAATCAGTTACAGAGAGCAGGCTTATCATCGAGACGTTAGAAAAAATATTGCCGAATGCCAAAATTTTCATCAGCGACAGCACGGGCGAAACGGTCAAATATTTACCAATTAATGAGCTGTTGCGCACACCTGCTGCTGCAACTGGTACGACTGGAGGGACTGCGAAATGACCTTACAAAGCAAATGGATTATGAGATCCATCCTTGGTGTCGTTGTCGTCATTTTGTTCCTGATTTCCATCTTTATTGTCAAAGAAGGCCAATACCGCGTCGTTCTCAAATTCGGAGAAGCCGTTCGTATCCAAACAGAACCTGGTATTCATTTTAAAATTCCATTCATTGAATCGGTTCGTACGCTTCCCAAATATCAGATGGTGTATGATAGCAAGCCTACTTCCATTTTGACTAAAGATAAAAAACCGATCGAAGTTGATAACTATACGGTATGGCGCATTGATGATGCTCAGCAATTCTTGCGCACGATTCAATCGATCACTGGTGGGGAAGAGCGTATTGATGCCGCAGTGTACAACACCGTTAGACGAAAATTATCAGAGATCAATTACAGCGATATCATTAGCGAAAACACCCAACGTGGTAACTTGAACGACGAGATTACGAAGGAAGTTTCCGAGTTAATGGAGCGCGATAACTACGGGATCCAAATCGTCGATGTGCGCATTAAGCGCACGGATCTGCCGGATTCCAACAAGCAAAGCGTGTACAAACGGATGATCTCTGACCGCCAATCGATTGCGGCGAAGTACTTGTCCGAGGGCGATGAGGAGTCCAAGAAAATCACCTCCAAAGCCGACAGACAGGCAAGCGAGTTGATCGCGCAAGCGCAAGCAGATGCGAAGAAGATCGTGGCTGAAGGCGAGCAAGAAGCGGCTAAAATCTACAACTCCGCTTACGGGCAGGACCCTGCCTTCTACAATTTCTATCGTACACTGGATAGCTACTTAGTCTCCTTCAAAGGGGAGCCAGTCATCATGCTGCCGATCGATTCTCCGTACACGAAAATTTTACTTGGTAAATAATATTGGTTAACGCCGTTAAGCATACACATCCTAGGATGTGTATGCTTTTTACTTTATTTCTCTAGCTGCGGAACTTGGTCACCCACTCCCCATCCTCCGGAATCACAACCTGCTCCAACAACCCTTCCACTACCAATCTCCCCCGCAAGTCCGCTCGCGTCACATGACAGTGATTGATCGCATCCATATGCACGGCGACGATTTTCGTGAATGGTGCGTAGCGGCATAGGCTTACCACATCGTTCGCATCCATGGTGATGGGATCCCCCACTTCGAATTGTGCACCGCCTGCATTAACGACCGTCCAATCTGGCAGATGCGATTCCAACGCTTGCTGTACATCGTCACACCAAATCGTATCTCCCGCGAGATATAGTGTCGGCTCGTTCTCCGCTTTGAACACAAAGCCCGAAACCTTCCCCATCAACTTCCCAATCTCCCCTGTCCCATGCTGCCCATTTGTTCTGAACAAGGTTACTCCCTGAAGTGTAAATGACTCCTGAATGGCCGTTACCGACGTAAACCCTGCAGCCGTAAACGCTCCTTCATCCCCTGGTTGGCACAAGATAGGCGTTGTTTTCGGCAGTGCTTCCGCAGCTGGTCCATCCCAATGATCTCCATGCAGATGGGTCACGATAATCACGTCTGGTTGACCGATTTCCGCTATTGGAAATGGCAGAGGCACAAGTGGATTCCGTCTTGGGTTGGCGGTATTCACAATCGGCGGATTGACCCCTGCATCACTAAACATCGGATCAATGAGACATGTTATTCCAGCGTATTCCAGCCAAAGTGTGGCATGGCGAATGAATTGAAGCTTCATTTTCAAAGCACCTCTTATCTTCTAATTGATGTTCTGCTACAATTGTAAAATAATTGGCGCATAACCCATACCATCTGCTGAAAAGAATAACCGATTTTCCATTTCATTGTGAAAGGAATTCAACACGTGCTAAGCAACCCACCGATCGATGAAATCGATTTACGTATCTTACAGCATTTACTGCAAGATGCCACTCAGTCGCACAAAGCCATTGGCCAACAGGTTCATCTAACTGGCCAAGCGGTCGGCGCACGTATACGTAAGCTCCAAGATCTCGGTATCATTACCGGTTACACCGTGAACTGGAATCCCGAGAAAATCGGTCAGGTCGTGCATGCGTTTATCGTTGTTTTTATGAAATCTAACACTGCTCATCAAGCATTCCTCACTTATATTCAACATCAAGAAAGTGTTGTAGAGACGCACCGTGTCAGCGGCGAAGGCTGCTACTGGATGCGAGTTCGCGTTCATACGCCACTTGAACTAAATGCGTTCCTGGATGAGCTTCTTATCTATGGCAATTACAAAGTCAGTCTTTCCATCGGTCAAGTCAAATAGCAGCCTGCGCTTCAAACTGGTCACGAAAGGATGTTCACCTAGATGCTGCCTCAATTAAATCGTCAATTAGAAAAGATTTTGCCGCTGATCACACCCATTAGTGTTCTTATCGGGGTTCTACTTGGAAGTCACTTGTCAGGATTTACTTATTTGTCGCCGTGGTTGTTTGCTTTCATGACTTTTTCGGGGAGCATCGCTTCGAGCTTCAAAGAGTTCATCAAAGTCGTCGTTCAACCACTGCCTCTTCTCACGACTTTGTTCATTTTGCATGTCGGGATGCCGCTGATCGCGCTCGGACTGGGTCATGCTGTCTATAGTCACGAACCGCTGACGATTACGGGACTTATTTTGGCCGCAGCCATTCCAACAGGGATTACAAGCTTCGTGTGGGTGGCCATTTATCGAGGCAATATTGTATTAACGTTGTCGATCATCCTGATGGATACGATTCTTTCACCCTTTGTCGTACCGTATACGCTATCTGTACTGGTTGGCACCAAAGTGCAGCTCGATACGTTTGCGATGATGAAAGGCTTGTTCTTCATGATCGTCGTTCCTTCTCTCATTGGGATGGGGCTGAATCAATGGACGCGCGGGAAAATTAAGGAGCAATGGGGAGGACGTTTAGGTCCTTTTTCGAAAATATTCATGGGCATCGTCGTTGCCATTAACAGCTCCGTCATCGCTCCGTATTTGCGTGACTTTAACGCAAAACTGCTCGGTTTGGCAGGATTTGTGCTTCTCGTGGCCTCCCTTGGCTACATGATCGGTTGGCTTGTCGCTAGATTGTTCCGCTGGGAACAAGATGTCGTGGTTGCCCTTACTTTTAACAGTGGTATGCGTAACATTAGTGCGGGCGCGGTACTCGCTGTAGCTTATTTCCCGCCACCCGTGGCGATCCCTGTCGTGCTTGGTATGCTATTCCAGCAATCCCTTGCTTCCCTCTTCGGCTTTCTATTGAATCGGAAATATGCCTTGAAAAGTGATACGCCAAGCTTACATGTTAATGGTGTTAAACAAATGTAAAAAAGACTGCTCAGCAATCGCTGGCAGTCTAAACGCTCCTCTTTATTTCGAAAGGCGAGTAAACATCACATACGAATAGATTACCGGAATGAAGGAACTAATGACGATAGCAGCTATAAATATGCCAATCGCAATTGAGCTCGTTAAAAACGCTGCAACGAAGGCAACAATCCCGCCAATCATCATCAGCGGACCTCCCAAACGATGCGTCTTTCTCCAAATTTCTTCGTTAGCGAGTGTCCATGGTGTCCGTATGCCGAACGTATAGTTGGGCTTCACTTGTGTTAAAAAGTTCCCCATCACAGCAAACAGCACGCCCAGCAATATCATCGTTATTTTCTTAAAGTCCAGGCTGTAGCCCAAGTTAAAGACAATGATCGCCCAACCTACGATAGCTAAAAGGATCGTAACCCCGAACCGCGTCACCTCAAATGCTACAGGGAATTTCTCGAAATTTGCTTTCTTCGGATCGATCGCTCTCATAGCCCGCATGAACAGCGGCAGCAGACCGAGCAACACCAGCATGAGCAGTGACATTTCTTTGCTCATCGTCCCGTTCACTTCATTATTAACGCCAAAATGGCTCGCCATCGTGTCCGGAAGACGGTTATACAGAATGAAGCCCCCGATCGCTGGGGAAAGGCTAATCACAAGTAACAAAATCTCCTTCCATTTTTTCATGACGATTCCTCCTCATCTTTTTTGTTAAGTATGTTAAACATCCATCCGATGACGTCTTCAACAACCGTGGTATGCAAGGTATACAGGATATGTTGTCCATGACGTTCATCCATCACCAATCCAGCCTGTTTAAGCAGGTTCAAATGATGCGATATGCTCGGCTTACTAATCTTGAAATGATCAGCAATATCGCCAGCATTCATACTCTTTTCTCGCAGCAGTTGCAAAATTTCACGACGAGTCGGGTCCGCCAGCGCTTTAAATGCCTCATTCAAATGGAAGCTCCTCCTTATTTAGATATTTATCTAAATGTATAATAAAATAGTACCTCCTTTTTCCCCACCTGTCAATTGGCATGTGTCCTCATTTGCTTTGGCTAGGCAAGCTAGTGACTTTAGAATTGAGTTTCCAAATTTAAAAGCACCACCAAGCCGTAAAAAATCTACGTCTGGCGGTGCTTCCGCTATTCGAATTGAATCTATTCAATAACTTTCTCACTAACCTATTCTACTTGCTCTTCTGTGCCAACAGATTCAACAGAACCGTTACAGCCTCTGCTTTTGTCGCATGATCATTAGGAGCGAATAGATTCTTTTCCCTCCCTTGCACGATGCCCGCTTGCTTCACGTAAACAACTCTCGATTTCGCCCACACTGGAATGTCCTTGTCATCTGCGAAGCCGGTTGTTGTAGCTACTTCGTTCGACTGACCCAAAGCGCCAGCAAACATCGCTGCCATCTCAGCACGCGTGATTTGCGCATCTGGATGGAATGTGCCGTCCTCATAGCCGTTAATCACGCCAGCTTGTACCGCCTGCGCTACTGCTTTCTGCGCCCAAGTTCCAATCTTCGAGCTATCTGCGAAAGTCAGCGCCGCTCCTACAACTTTCGGCTTCAACGTATTCATCAGCATAACCGTAAATTCCGCACGCGTTACGGCATTCTCAGGCTTGAACGTGCCGTCGGGATAACCAGAGACGATTCCGTCGCTTACAGCTTGCTTAATGTTGGCCTCAGACCAGTGTCCGGCGATGTCAGAAAACGCTACTGGAGTTACTGCATCTGTTGGCCTTGCTGAAGTTAATACTGCAAATTTCGTGAAATGGTTGGTAGAACCAGTCACGGTCCCTGTATCCTTATCCACTTGGATGTTATCTAACTGAATCCATTCCTTGGTCTCTTCGTTTAACCAGTAGATGCTAACTATTGATGTTTCGAAATCAACATTTTTAATATCAAATGGTAATTTGATCGTTACCGCTTTGGTAAATTTACCATCTTTGTCTTTCGTGATTTCATAAACATCACCAATCAACTTCAATGTTGCATCCTTCGGTAGGCCAGTCGTACTTGATGCTTTATTTACAGTTACTTTAAAGTTGCTAGCAAATGCACCTTCAGGAAAATCGATTGTTACTCCGTTGATTGTTTCAGTGCCCCCAATGGATGCAATAATTGTAGCAGAATTGGAAGAACCTCCTCCGCCTCCACCAGTTGTTAGTGTTGATGTTGGTGTTGCCGTATAGCTGACAAATTTAGTGAAGTGCTTCGTCCAAATAACTAAGTCGCTTCCAGAATCAATCTTGCCTTCCCCACCAGCTGGCAATGCATCGCCAACAGCTTGGCTATCTGTGGTTAGCACAGTTGTAATAGGTGTTACTATGGTATTGCCTGCACTAACAAAACCGACATTTGTGCCTGATTGACCAGGCAAAACTATTCTTACTGCCTTATCGAAATATAATGAATACGCTGATGATCCCACTTCAATAACCGCATTAACAGTTCCATTGGTTGTTACACTGTTAATTGCGTGTGCTTGAGGCAAGTTGATAATTCCATTCCAGCCTGCTGGGGCTGTAACTGTCGTTCCACTAGGTATCGTAACGCTGACGTTACCCAATGATGTAGTTGCTGTTACTTCCACTAAAGGGAGAGTTACATGTGCAGTCGATCCAATGATGGTAGGTTCAGCTTGTATACTTGCATTCACCCCTGCCGGTGCTGAAATGTTTAAAGGTTCATTGGTTACTGGAATAGGTGCTGCTGTTGCAATAATCTTCTCGCGGTTCATTATGAGATTATACGTGTTACTTGTGCCATTCTGTGCAGTTACTACAATCTGAATTGGGTTATTCCCAACAATCAGATCTGATGTTTTATAAGAATACACATTGCCTATTACTGTGCTATATACGGCACCTGTTTCCGTTTTATATACAGAACCCGTAACTGTGAGAGTTTGGTTTGACTCTGCTTTGGTTACGTTAAAATTGAGACTAGTAACGGAGTTAGGTACGTCCACCGTATAATCAAGTTGCGATGGCGAAACTGCTATCGCAACTTGATTTACTGTCAAGCTAGCCAGCAACGCATTGGTGCTTGGTGTTGAACCGCTACCTTCGCTGCCTCCACCTCCAACCGCTGGGGATACCGTTACTGTTACGGTATAGTTCTGTATAGTGCTGTCAGCAGCTACGACTGTATACGTAATTCCGCTTGTGAAATTCTGCGGTGTTGTTCCACTCACTTGTACAGTGCTTCCTAATTTTACGCTATCACCTGTCGATGTAAAAGTAGGGACGAGCGCAGTGACATCCGTTCCGTATGGGACGGTCAGTGCGATTGTTTTGTTAGTTTCGTCAATCGTTCCATTTACCGCCGGATTCAAGCCCGCAAAGCTAAATGCTGTAATTGCTTTCGCAGAGTTCGCCAATCTAAACTCAATTTCCTTTATCGCGTTCCAACTACTTGCACTATTGCCCTTGCAGAGTATTCTGAAGTATTGAGCGGTAGCAGGGACTTCCAGAAAATATTCCTGGCCCTCGCTCAAGCCGTCTCCCTCACCGGAAAATAAGGTACTGTAGTTTATTCCATCCGTGGACGACTGGATATCAAAGTATGACCGACGTGCGGTTGCTTTATTAAAATGCATATATACGGAAGCTATCGTTTGTGGCTTTCTGAATTCATATGATATCCATTCGGCAGTGCCTTCCGCGGACCATAGGGTATCCGGATTACCGTCATATGAAAGGTAGGGATAGGTTTCCTCAAAAACCTTGCTTGCTTTGCTGCTTATAATTTGGGCAACCCCTTCCTTGAGCGGGCTTGGCGGGTTTGTACCGCTTCTGTTGAACGTAATGTGTACGCCACGCCCAAATGGATCCCAAACTACCTGAGCATCCATTGCTTCTGAAATAAAGCTTGCAGGCATCATAAAACTGCCGTTTATCAGCTTCGCAGGGGCTTCCAGCAGCTTTGCCTCACCGTCGATATAAGCTGTAGCGGAATTATTAGTCAGCTTTATTGTTTGGTTTCCGTTAACCGCCGTAGCGCTTAACGTTGCCTCGTCCCACGAATAGGTTGCCTTCATGTTCTCCAATACTTCCCGCATAGGCACAAAAACAACGTTATTTTGTATAGTCGCGGAAGCAGCGGAATACAAGAACATGTTATTAATTTTAATATCAATACCTTCATGGTCTGGTCTTTGCTCCGGAACGACAGGCTTGTCGGCGTTGCCACTGACATAATTCAATGTATAATGGCCCGCAGGCGCCGTGAAATATATCATCCCTCCATCAGCCGTAGCAATTTGCTCGCCAATAGCAGCGTTATCCACCGTTACCGCCCAGGTTCCTTCCTTCAGACCGGCAATGTTCACCTTCAAAGCGGTGTCGCTGCCATAAACATCAAAGGTAACCGTTTGATCCAAACGCGCGGAATCTTTGGCAAATATAGCAACTTTGTCAAAGATCTTCGCACCCGCGACAACGTCAGTTTCAATAAGATTCGCATTTTCAACTGCCAAATTCTTGTCTGCATCGCCAACATACATGACATTCAGGAAGTAGTCTGTCTCATTCTGAGACGAAGGTGAAATTTCAACCCTTCCCCATCCTGCTTCCGTACTATTTTTCACCGGGTCTATTGTGGTCTTAAGCGGATAGTTACTACCACCGATCAAGTATTCTTTATTGGGACCGCCCAGCTTATCGATCAATGGATTTTTGGGCAAAAGCGTCTGGTTGGTCAGCATACCATTATATCCTTCCGTATTGCGTTTGATAACGGTTACATTCCCATCAATCTCCGGTTCTTGCTGAGAATGCAAGAGGAATGTCTTTTTGAAAGCAGGATCGGAAGATTTAATCTTATCCATTACGATAAAAGCGGCAGGGTGATCCGCATTATCCAAGGGCAGAAACATCATGGATCTTAGAACCTGCTTAACTTTGTCAGAGTACGCTTTGGTTATATCGCCCGATAGGTACGTATAATCCGGTTTTACAGGATCAGGGCCAAATTCATGTCCTGTCACAACACCCATCTCGTACTTTCCGTCCTTCATCCACTGACTCAAATTGCCTACTTCTCCGCCTGGAGTCCGTTGTCCGCCGGAATTTACAATACTGCCTGACATTTGTTCATTGGGATCGTAGATTAGAAGCGAATTATGCGCAATGGTTTGTTTATTGTAATTCAAATCATGCGGTGTGTTATAAGAATCATAAAATCCCGATTCCGACGCAAGAATTCCCTTGTAATAAATCTGGAAGTTGCCAACATCCAAATGATTGTGATTAGCCGCCCACTGCTCGCCAATCTTCATAAAGGCCATTACATCGGGAGCATTTATGCCATCGTTCCAGCCTGTTCTGGCAACCATCTGCCCAACGGGCGAGCCAAAATACTTAGTCAGCGGCAACCCGGACAAAGGCTTTACCCCCACAGCTGGATCATTGAAAAGGAGTACTTGGACAGGCGTAATCGTGAAGTTGGAATAGGTGAATGTACTTAGTAAAGGGTTCTCTCTCAATAGCTCCTTCTTGAGATAAGGGTCTTTGTAGAAGTTGGCCGCATGAAGTAGAGTTGGAGACAATATGTTCCAATACGACCCTCTGGTTCCGCCTTCGTTATATTCATCGCCTTCCCGCAACAATTGTCCATCCGGACGCCGGGTATATATCCACTGATAAGAGGTAAGCCCCGCGTCCGGAACATAGATGGTGTCCCCGCTCATTCTATTGATAATCCATTGGCTCCAGAGATCCCAATCATAGCGGTATGGGCCGTATGCGCTGCCTTGATGCTGGGTATTGGAGGTTGCCCAGTAATTTCTCGCCTGCGGCCAATAAGCAAAGAATCTGCCGCCCACATAGTTATAGATATCAGGATACTCATCGTATGTGGCAATACCGAAAGATAAAAGGTCGCGTTGCAGTTGCGCCTCACTTCCATGGCCAGTTACTGCCCCTTGCTTATTAGGCGGCCAGCCTATTTCCATGCCTGTGATTGTACCGCCATCGGCATTTGCAGCAATGTGTTCGCTTCCCGCAACAATTTCTTCCTTGTCCTCCTTCGTCAGAAGCGGATAGCACCAATCATATACCTGTGATGCAGTGAAGATTACTTGACCCATGGGACGCTCCGGGTCCGGGTTATAATTTTTAAAAGTAACGGTTTTTAGCACATTCTTCATCATAGACAGTGCTTGCCTGCCATATGCCTCATTACCGTTGATTGCATACTCAAAGGCCTTTGCTTCAATTACTCCCAAAAGCTTTCCATCAAAGTTATAGCTGCCCGGTTTATCCGGTAAATTGCCGTCTGATGTATTTGCAAGAAGCTCATTGTACGCTGCAACAGCCGCTCCGTTTTCTGCCGCTGCCAAATTGGCCCTCAGAGTTGGGATATCACTCGTTTTGAACAGTAATCGGGGATGCTCAGCTGGAGGAGTGATAGGAGGCATAGGATAAGCATTCGGATTCAACGGGGTCCGTGCACCTACTACAATAGGGTCTGGCAAAGTCCCCATGCCGCTTGGGGTAAAGTTGGCCACCGCTGTAACAATAAATTTATCAATTTTTGCTCCGGTTTCACGGGGAAGAATTCTGTAGCTGTAGGTCTGCCCTTCAACCAGCGAACCGAAGGTGTCGTATTTTACCCAAACATAGTCGTTAGTGTCTTTGGAGATGGGAGGTGGGCCCATATACTTATAATCGCCTCCGTTTATAGATGCCCATTGTGAGTCACAAGAGGCGCTAATGCATACATATCTCATCCATATCTGATATTTCCCGGCCATGTCCGGTGTTATTTGAAACTCCAAACCGCCAGGATCACTGGCCACTGGTGTTGGTGCTGGTGCTGGTGGTTTGACCTCCTTACTCAATAGGATAGCTTTTCCACCTGATGCATATGTTGTATTAGTAACAGTAACATAAGTTGTATTAATGGAAGTATCTTCCGCTTCGAACATTACTGAGCCATCAGTGGTATGGAATAACGGGACAACTGCAGGAACTATTGCACCGGAAACGGGTATAACACCAGTAAACATGGATACAACGAGCGATAAAAATAGAAGCATATTTAACGCCCTTTTTGCTATTTTCATTATCTTTCCTCCATTTCATTGATTGCATGCGCTTACATACTTTTTGTTGAACGATGCTCTACCACAGCTTCGATAGGAAGGACGATTCAGGTTTCCCTAAACCGCCCGCTTGAATGATCTTACCTTCTTCTATTTGGCTTCTAACTTGAACCGGGCATAAGCGCTGTTGTAGGCATCCAACACTATCTGAAGGTTCAGCTTATTCATTTCCTCCAGATGTTTATCCCACGTAGCGTCGATGGCCTGAGCAGCCATCAGCCCCTTTTGCTCATATTCGTCGATGAACGGCGTCATGTTGGCCATCGCGCTGTCGATCGTTTTTTTCTCCGCTTCGGTAAATGAAAGAACAGGGAACGGCTTCACAAGCCAGTCGCTATCTTGGTACATCGTAAAGCCCTTCTTGCCAATATCGTTCATCCCGCTCAACTCCCCCACCAACGAACCACGGCTGCCGATTTCATAGCCTGCGCCAATGCTCCGCAGAAAGTTTGGATATCCGCCGGGGTTGGTCAATGCTGCCGGTAGTGGAACAGGCACGTTATTTTCCAACTTGTAATGCGTACCCTCTAGACCGAAGTCCACAAGCCGCTCCCCTTTCTCACTAAAGAAAAAGTCCATATACCGGATGACCGTTACAGGGTCCTTCGTCTTCGCGGAAATGCCCCATGCGTACCCATGGATCGGCTCACGGGTTTGATTGAACTTCACCTTTCCCGTCACGTCTGCTGGTGGCGCGATCGCCACAAAATTGATGGCTGGCACCTGAGCCTTTGCTGTATCGTTGACCGCTGCGGTGGAACTAAACCAGTCAATCGTTGCTCCTCCCAAGTTATTCCCAAGCAAAAATTGACGAGCCTGGGAGCCACGGGTGAAAATTTCCGGATCGATAATGCCGTCCTTGTACCATTGGGACAACTCCTTCAGCGCAGTCCGGTATTCCGGCTCCGCCTTACCATGATGCACCTTGTCGTCCTTGCCGATGTACCATCCTTCTTTGGCATCCCATAATTGAAGCAACGGACCGATGCCCTTATTACGGTAGAAGAAAGGTATTTCATCCTGCTTCCCGTTGCCGTTCGGATCCTGCTGGCGGAACGCATACAGCACCTTCTTGTACTCGTCCTGCGTCTTCGGCACTTTTAGGCCGAGCTTATCGAGCCAGTCCTGCCGGAGGAAGTAACCCATCGAAGGCAACACCTTGCCCGGCTCGCCCCCCAGAGTTCCGGTGATCGTATACATCTTGCCATCAGCTCCTAAGCCTGCACGTTTAGCATCGGGATAATCCGCCAGAAATTTCTTGATATTAGGGGCATATTGGTTGATCAGATCGTCAAGCGGTAGAAAGACCCCTTGGGAAATGACGGGGTTAATATTAGTCCGGAAGCCCTGAATAATATCCGGCAAATCTCCCGAGGACAGCATCGTATTGAACGACTGCCGATCGTCGGTGA
Organism: Paenibacillus plantarum; assembly: GCF_013141695.1. Lineage (GTDB taxonomy): Bacteria > Bacillota > Bacilli > Paenibacillales > NBRC-103111 > Paenibacillus_E > Paenibacillus_E plantarum. The sequence goes on along the minus strand of NZ_WHNY01000060.1, from coordinate 105,021 downwards.
TCGATGCGTTGGCGATGTTCTTCATGGTCACATTGGTGATCTTGGCAGCTTCCTGCCAGACAGGCATATCCCCTTTAGGCGCTCCATTAGCTCCGAAAGGATAAAACAGTGAAATGGTTACTGGGGTGTCGGAAACCTTCAGATTGTTTTTCCCGTCGTAGCCTTGAACGGAAGCCGTGGCAGACGCCGATGGCGAGGTGACGGTGGAATCGGATGAAGCCGCTTTATCCTTGGAGCTTTGACAGCCTGCCAATAAGGATGGGGCAATAGCCACAGTTAACATTAGTGCCGTATATTTCTTTTTCATATAAAAAGACCTCCCTGAATAGTTAATTATTAGCGTATCAGCCTTTGATCGCGCCAACCATAGTGCCCTTGACAAAGAAGCGCTGGATAAACGGAAATAGCAATAGCATGGGAATAACAGCAATAACAATTGTGGCATAAACAATGGTTTGCTCAGTCATGACACCTGCGCTCATATCCGAGGCCTCATTCACATTATAGGAAACCTCTACAATCAGTTTTTTCAGAAGCACCTGAAGCGGGATCAGATCTTGGTTCTTTAGTAGCAGCATCGACCAAAAATACGAATTCCAGCGAGCGACAAAGTAGTACATAGTAATAGTAGCAAGGGCCGCACCGGACAAAGGCAGGTAGATACGGGTCAAGATCTTCCAGTCGTTGGCTCCGTCCATTTTGGCTGACTCCTCCAAAGAATCGGGTACATTCTCAAAGAATGTTCGCATCAAAATCACATTGAAAGTATCAACAGCAAAACAGAGTAGAATGCCTAGACGGCTGTCTATCAAATGCAGTGCCTGGAAATTCTGATAGGTAGGCATCATGCCTGCATTGAACCACATGGTCAGAAGAACGAAAAACGTAATGACCTTTCTTCCTTTCATCCGCCGTTTCGATAAGGGATACGCCCCGAGAACAGTCAGTACCATGCTGACCAGTGTACCGAATACGGAGTAGAAAACGGTGTTGCCATAAGCGGTCCAAATGTTCTCCATACCGATGACCTTCTTGAAGGAGGCCAACTCGAAGCCCTTGGGCATAAGTATAACATTGCCGGTAGCAACGGCAGTCGGATCAGAAAACGATGAGATAATCACATAATACAAGGGGTAAAGGGTTACACAAACGAGCAGTATCATAAATACAATATTGATTGCTCCGAAGAATTTTTGGCCGATTGTTCGGTTCATCTTTTATACCTCCCGGTGGTACGCTCACATAATGGATACATCGCTAATTTTTTTGGACAGCTTGTTGGCACTCATGACGAGAATTAGCGAGATCACCCCGTTGAAAAGCCCTACCGCAGTAGACATGGAGTAGTCCGAATTCTGGAGACCTACACGGTATACAAAGGAACCGATGACATCGGCGGTTTCATACGTAATCGGCTGATAAAGCAAGATAATCATTTCGTATCCGACCTGCATGATGTGACCAATCTGTAAGAGCAGCATGATTCCGACAGTAGGCAATAACCCCGGCAGTGTGACATGCTTGATTTGCTTCCAACGGCCGGCTCCGTCGATTGTTGCAGCCTCATAAAGTGATGAATCGATGGACATCAATGTTGAGAAATAGATAATGGAAGAAAACCCGGCACTTGCCCATATGCCCTGAAGCACATAAATCGGCTGGAAATATTCCGGTTTAGTCAAGAAGTATACGCTTTCAATTCCCAACTTTTGCATAACTATATTCACAATTCCCGTAGAAGGCGACAGAAGATTAACCACCAGACCGGCAATGACCACCGTCGAAATAAAATGTGGCATATAGGAAATTGTTTGCACTGCTGTGCGGAATCTTCTGCTGCGGATCTCATTGAACAATATAGCCAGCACGATGGGCACCGGAAAAGCAAAGAGAATATTCAGGCCGCTGATGCTCAGGGTATTGCGGATAATTCTCCAGAAGTAAGGTCCCGTAAAAAACTCTCTAAATTTGTCAAACCCAACCCAATGACTACCCGACATTCCCAGGAACGGCTTGTAATCCATAAAGGCCATTCTCAGGCCACCGAAGGGAAGGTAATAAAACAGTACATAATAGACTACAAAGGGAATCAGCATCAGATATAACAACTTATCCCGGCGCAGACACATGATCCATTCGGCTGAACGCGTGAGCTGCTTCCCGCTCAGGAGCTTATCCGATTTAACAGTTAGTTTCAACTCTTTGGCTCCTTCCTCTCCTGAAGCGTATGCATCCGATTCAGGCTTTCTAGATTCTCTAAGGCATAATTCTGCAATCATGATTCACCGGCGAATTGCATAGTTGCAATTTAGCACCACTAGAGAAAATTGAAAACCCTTTCTTTTTCGGGGAGGTCGCAAAAGTTCCAATCGGCACCCGGATTTTCTACAATTTTAATAATCGGAACTTTTTACGGTTAAAAGAGTTCATTTTTTTTCGATTTAGATTTAGTATTAGAATATAGAGAGATAAATTATGCCTATGCAAATTAGGGGAGGCGGGGACCTAGTTGAGTTATTACCGGAAAATGTTCTTCGCATTCGCCAGCGTGTCATTGGTTTTCACCCTGTTGCTGGAGACGATATTCATGAGCCTCTACTGGATTCCGTCCAAGCGCCAATTCTCCCAAGGGCTCGACCAGACGGCCAGGCAAGCCAGCGAATTTACCGATATTCGTCTTCGTACACCGCAGGAAATGGGATTAATGGTGAATCTGTCTGAATATACTCCGAAATATTTGTCAGGCAGTCTAAGCAACTACGAACGACTGAAGTTTATCAATTTCATCACTTATATGTCAGGGATTACGCCCACGCTCAAGGCAGAAATGGCGGTCACCCGATTCGACGATGATTTCGTCATCATGAGAAACAGTACAGGAAATCTGGATTTCTTCCGAAGCAGCTTTCATATCCCCGAGGAAATGCTGAATCGTACGATAGAACAATTCAAAGAAAGCCCCAATGAGACCTTACAGCTTCTCCATGTCCAAGACGATTCCGGTCAGAACATGGTTGTATTAGCCTTCTGCCAATGGGTAGGGCAGCTGCAGCCCTTGTATATCTTCAACGCCTATAATATTCAACAATTTTTCCATATGAAAGCCCTTTCAGAAGGTACTTTGGCCGTTTATTACGACAATCGGCTGGTGGCAGCTGAAGGACGCCTGAATATGGAACAGGTGAACAAGCTCCTCCACAAGGGAACCAATTATTCAGATATGGAAATCCATTACGCCGCATCCTCGCTTCCCGGCTTCCGCTATGTGTATCTAGCAGAGCCGCAGCATGTCCTTACCCCCGTCCTAATGTGGATGATCGGTGCGGGTTTGGCCGCCCTCGCCGCAAGCATTGGCATCACTATGCTGATTACGAAAGGAATGTATAAGCCGATCCGGAGCGTGCTGCAAACGACAGGACAGGTCACCAATAGAGACGAAATCGCCCACATACGTGATACGATTGTCAGCCTTCATATGGATGTGGAAGAAATGTCTCAAGTTCTAGTCAAGAATAAGGCGTCGCAAGAGTACAATACGCTCTATAATCTTCTGATCGGCGTCATTGCGCCTGAGCAAGCAGAGGAGGCACTGGCTCCTTTTCCCCATTTGAAGGTAGAGGGTCCCTTTTCTGTTGTTGTGCTGAGATATACCGAAACCGATCCATTTACCGGCTTTTCCCGTAGTATCACCTACGATGCCAAACAAAGATTAGCCCATACTCTTCAGCAGTATCTGGCTGCTAATCCATTCTTTCGACTGATGGATATGAATTATGACATGCAGGCCATCATCATTCAGGGAAAATGGTCAGAAGGAATGACGGATGGCTTGAAGAATATCATTATCGGCGTAGAGCCGGAATATGGCCTTGATATCAATGCTTTTATCCCCCCTTTCTGCGAAAAACTGCTAGATATCCCGCTGTCTTACCGACAAGGGATAAAAATGGTGGATGCCAGCGAATATCTTGGCTCCAGTGCCAAGGTTATGAACTGGGAGGAAGCGGATACTTCATTGAAAAATACGGTATATTATCCGCTGCATGTCGAACAGAATGTAATCAATTCTGTTATTCACGGCAAAACCGCCATATGGCAATCCGCAGTAAATGAAATCATCGACACCAATATTCATGAAAGAAGCGCTAGTCTGAGCTCGCTTTCCGTGATGCTTGGAGGGACGCTGAACCGACTGATGGACGGCTCAGGAGCAGCCGGGCTGGATTTATTTCAAGAGCAGGCCAATATCATAGACATCTCTTTCCGTTCCTGCCGTACCTATGAAGAGTTGAGGCAACAGACGCTGCAAGCTTTCGGAGTACTTGCTTCTTGGTTTGCAGCGGAGCAGGAAAAATCCGATAGTGGTCTGGCCGCCAAGATGCTGGCTTATGTTCATGAGCATCACATGCAAGAGATCACTCTTTTGGATCTAGCAGATTACTTGAACCTGTCCCGAAACTACGTTTCTACACTATTCAAAAGTTCTACCGGCCGCAATTTCAAGGATTACATCAGCGAGTATCGCCACAGCAAGGCTTGCCAGCTGATTCGGGAAAATTCGGATATGAAGATCAAGGAAGTTGCGGAACTGGTAGGGTGTAATACCGATGCTTTGTCCAGACTGTTCGTGCGGTATTCGGGCATGGTGCCTAACGATTATCGTAAGCAAGTCATACTTGGTGAAGACAGTGATAACAGATAACACTTAGAATCATGTCGCATCTGCCACAGTGCGTGTTTAAAACGTATACGGGGATTACGCTGGCAGAGTATCGCAATGGCACCTGAATAAAGCAAAAACACGCTCATCCATTCTGGATGAGCATGTTTTTGTATGCAAGATCAACCTGGCTTCAATTTACAGCTAGTGAATCTATTTTCAGATTACCTTCGCGATAAGCGATATACATAGTATGGTTGCCACTTGATAAACCGGTTACACTCTTCGATACAACTTGCCAATTGCTGCCGGTAGCAGGAACATACCATGCGCTCCAACTGCCATTATCAATTTTGTACCAGAATGAATCCGACGATGCATCTAACGCAAGTATTGTTGCAGAGATGGTAGCATTCCCCGTCGCTGGCATACTAAAATTATAAGCTGCTTGCCCAGCAACAGGTGCTGAACCCGTGCTGTATTGTCCAGGAGCTTGTATATAGGTTCCGCTTGGTGCAGATGCGTCAGTAACAACTGTGAATGGGGAGAAACTGCTCTGAGACGAAGCTGCTGCAGCTAGGAAGGAATAGCTGCTTGTACCGAATTCATTGATTGTCGTGCTAGGAAATTTAACATCATCCATCGCATTGCCATAACGGATTTCATCTATATACAACTTATGACTAATTGGCATAGCGGCTCTATAGATACCGCCTTTTATTTCAAACTTAGTGGTAATACAAGCTGTATATCCTGTCATCCCACTATAATTAACTACATTTGTGTAAGTAGTTTCAGTTGATAATTTTTGCCAAACTTGAGCAATCCCATCTGATCCTGTTGTAATTTTGAATTTCACGACAAAGTCAACCCATTTACCTTTAAAACTGGATAGTGTTCCAATGTTAGTAAATGTTGCAACCGTGCTTGAGTCTTGATTTCCGGTTCCATGCCTCAGAGCAACTCTTATATTTCCACTTGTATCTACTTCCAATGCTATGTTTGGAGAAGGATTAATACTGTTATCATGTTGTTTGATTTGATAGAACACGAACCAGCCGGAAGGCGCAATAAAGTCAGTTGGGATATATATACTAAACCCAAGATATTTCGTTTGCTGCCAAATATTATGGTTCAAACCAGGAAAACTAGCACTGTTAAACTCGATATAATTTTCTATTCTGTCTCGATCATAAGGTACGCCATTCGTTGAGCTATCACTATCAATTTCATATTTAATCGAGTTGGAACCCGCACGTTTTTGCGCCGTTGTTATGACTGGTGCCACGTATGTTCCTTGCTCATATCCCCAATATGTTACGCCATTATCGATTAAATCATTTCCTGTGTTAACGGATGCATCTTCTGCATCAATATACGCATCAAGCGTTCCGGCCAGTGTCGTATTCGGGGCAAATAATGAACTACCTATGCACATCATTAAACCAACCAAGAACATTGACAAAGACTTCTTAGCACTTGCAAATACTTGCATAATGATCACTCCTCTTTTTTTATCCGCTGCACAGCTTTTCAGATTCACGTAATGGAAACGCTTTCAAATAATGCTAAATATTTAATAGAACTTCATTCAGCTCAACCTCATTAAAGTCACCACTACGTTAGAAAGCTATTTTCTCAGCACACCATCCTTCGCATGGCAGCGTACTAAAGCCATATTGGCGCAACATAATCCCTCCTCCTTCCTTATCCCCCTCTCTACTTTACAACTTCCGGATTATCAAAAGCCTATAGTAATTTTAGAACTGCTTTGCATTTCTTTAGAATTTGGAATCGTGCTATAGTTAATCTGAATAAGGGATGGCAACGATCATCATGTAAGATGAAGGAGGCCGCAGTATGTCTTTTCCCGTTTATGGATTTAGAGAGTTTCTGCCAGAGGAAGATTTCCCCTTTAAAATAGCAGTTCGCTCTCAGGATAATTTCAACCCGGTGTTGCACGCGCATGAACATCTTCAATTGTGCTATGTGACATATGGTACATGCATTCATAGATTAGGCAGCATGGAAGCCGTAGTGCTTCAAGGCAATTTTTTCTCGGTCCCCCCCTTTCTCGAACATCAGATTTTACCGATGAATCTTACGCCCTTCGAAATCATCCAGATTGACTTTATTCCGTATTTTATTCATGAAAACATGCGGGATTTGTCCAGCTTCAGTAGTTTTATGGACTTTGCATATATACAGCCCCTGATCGAAAAGAATGGAATTCTGATGCCAAAAATGAGTTTTAGTATCGTGGATAAGCTGGAGGCAGAGACACGGATAGCATCAATGAGAAAAGAACTCATTAACAAGGAAGAGGGGTACAGGTTGGCTATCAAAGCGGATTTATTGAAGCTTCTCGTCCTCGCTGGAAGGGCCTTCCAATATAATCGTCGAAGCGCTAACGACCGCAAGTCGTTCAGTAAGTACCGACAATCTTTCTACCAGACAATTTCTCATATGGAAAAGCATTTTGCAGAGAGTATCTGCCTTGAAGAAATGGCTGAACTGGCTCACATGTCTCCTACTTATTTCAGCAGCGTATTTAAGTTGGTTAAAGGCATGGGTTTCAGTGATTTTTTAAATTATTTACGTATTCTGAATGCTACTCAACTATTAGCCGAAACAGAAAAGAGCATTACGGAAATTGTTTTTGAATCCGGATACAACAATGTGGCTCATTTCAATAAAACCTTTAAGAAGTTGGTCGGCATTACGCCAACAGAATACCGAAAAGGTAGTTTATGAAACCTTCGATTGGGGAACTAGCTAGGCGGTTTTGTGATAAAACACATTATTTGATATCATCTGCTTTGAGCCACTTCCAAAACTCTTCTACTAGGTTTAACTGTTGGCTGTACGGCGGTAAAAAACGAACTTCGACCGTTGATTTTCGTTTAGGAAGTCATGCAATAACTTGGGATAATGTTAACGCTGGAAACCATACATACTTCTCGCTTAGACAGGATGGTTCACATGAACGATAAAATAGTAATGCCCGTTTGGACAATCGGCTTGTTCATTGTGGTTATGAATACGACGATGTTCAACGTCTCGATTCCCAGTATTATTCAAGATCTTAATATCACGGCGGATCTCGGATCTTGGGTCATCTCCAGCTATTCCATTGGCTATGCCTTATCTACGGTTATATACAGTAGACTTTCCGATGTGGTTCAGATTCGTAAACTGCTCACGGTAGGGCTCATTGTGCTCGGACTTTCCTCGGTGTTCGGACTGTTCGCAACGGAGTTCCACACACTGCTGGCGGCACGTATTCTCCAATCCGCAGGCGCAGGGGTGATGGCTGGACTTGGATTGGTTCTCGCCAGCCGCTACATCCCGATTGAACGAAGAGGCTCGGCGATTGCGATGATTTCCGCTGGGAGCGCGATGGCCTTCGGACTCGGCCCGATCGTTGGCGGATTAATAAGTGAATACTTTGGCTGGAACGGGTTGTTCGCCATTACGTGCCTTGTCCTAGTCATTCTTCCCATTCTCTTGCGCTTGCTTCCCAAAGAACAGCCTGTGCCGTTCCGCTTTGACATGCTTGGAGCGCTATTGACGGTCGTCAATGCCGCGACCTTGCTACTCGCGGTCACACAAATTTCTGGCGTGTGGCTTGCCATAAGTAGCCTTTCCTTTGGCCTACATGTGTGGCATCTACGGCGATCAAGCGACACGTTCATTAATCCTGTATTGTTAGCGAATCCTGCGTTTCGGAAGCTTGTCGTCATTGGGTTCTGCATCTTGTTCCTGAACCTTGGGAATTTATTTCTAATGCCACTCGTTCTGGCCAAGGTGTTCCATCAATCCGCCATGACCATCGGTTTAACGATTGCGCCGGGAGCGATTCTGTCGGCGTTCTTAACCCGCTTCGTCGGCCGCTGGATAGATCAGTTCGGCAATCTGCGGTTTCTGCTCATCGGCCACGGGGTTTTATCGCTGGTGATGATCGCATTCTCGATATGGCTTGGTGCTTCACCGCTTGTCGTCATGATCGGTTATCTTTGTTTCTCTCCTGCCTTTTCCGCGACAATCGCATCGTTGAATAATGAGACTTCACGCATCTTGCCGAAGCATTTAATCGGCTCGGGCATGGGACTTATGCAGCTGATCCAGTTTTTTGGGGGATCCATGTCTGTCGCGATATGCGGCATTCTACTTGAAATTCAGCGAAATACCTCACTCCTACAGTCGTACAAGCATGTTTATGGTTTGTTAATCGTCGTTGGGCTCTGCTCATTCGGAATGCTGCTGTGGTATGGGCTGTCGAGGATACGAACCGGTGCCGAGGATGGCTCAGCAGCCAACTAGCGGGGGGATACATGCTCAATACATGGAGAAAATACCGCCCAAGTCCTTCGAGGGTAGACGACTACTGTTATTAGATCGCTACATACACGCTATTACCTGGAAAATATACATCTATTTATGCTTAATTCCTTCGGAAACTTGAATTAACTGTAAATTATGTAGTTAAATTCCCTTCTTTTGGGCCGTATTAGGTAAAAATCTTATTATTACATGTAGGTTTTCCATCTATTCTGCGTTTGGTCGAACATTCGCGAAATTTAACTGTAGATTTTCCATCTAAACTCTCTGCCCCGTTGAATAAAGGCACCTTCATTCCATTTTGGGAGTGATGGTGCCTTTTTGAGCGCGATGCTCGGAAGCAATCCTGTCCTCTTGATTGATCTCCTGTACATAAATCTCAAATAACATTTCCACACAATTTTTTAGCCCTTTTGCACAACTTATTATCCATTTTATAGTAGAACATACTAGGTGATTGAAATAGTCAATGAAGGAAGTGACAGACGATGTGGAAAAAGACGATAGCATTAGGGCTAGTCGCTATAGGTTTGCAAGTCAGTCTTGGGGCTTCTTCAGGAAACGCTTATGAATATGAAGATACACCAACGGAAGTCGCGGACGGGATCCAGATCCCCAAAGAATTAACTCTGCTTGAAGACATTCCCTATTATGTCATTCCGAATGCCCTGTTAAACAAAGCGGAAGGCTCCCTCTCCCCCCAAACCGTTCAAGTTATTGAGGCCGAAAACCACTGGTCAGGCGCTTGGAATTGGTGGAAAATTCATACCGACGTCGGAGATCGATGGATTAAAACGGCTCCTTGGCAATTCGATACCCCGCCGCCAACGACAATCAATTTGATGACCGAGACTCCACTATATGCGAAGCCTTCAGAAAACACCAAGCCTACAGCGGCTCTTTCCCCACAAGAAGTCCAAGTGGTTGACGCAGAAAAAGGTTGGTTCAGGAATAGCTCTGGAACAGGCGAAGTATACAATCCAAAAAAGTGGCTTAAAATCCACACAACTTGGCTGGGAGATCAATGGGTTCATTTAAATCTAGATCAGATCGGTAATTTTTATCCAGCAGATCAAATGAGTTATTTTTCAAATTATTACTATAATCTTAAGCCTCAATTCGATTATCAAACCTATCAAACAGATGGAACGCTTTCGAAGCAGTTTGCGCATGTGACCGGTAAATTCCGCACTTTTCTCGGCACCTATTATCAAACTGAAACAGCTGATGGTGTGAAATGGACATTTGGTGGCGGACAACCGATCGTAGCCGAAACCAAGATCATTAAACGAACAAAGCCAAGTGCTTTGTATACGTATCCCTCCTCCCAGTATGAGGATGAGCCTAAGCTCATTCTTACGGGTGACTTGCCTTATTTTGAGAAGACGTATAACGAGTACATCACGAATTATGGCTATGACGGTGATTGGTATCACATTCGTACCGCGCAGGGTGAAGGCTGGTTTAATCCTACATTTGCCGAGCCTGAGGATGCAGTCGCTGAGACCGCAACGATACAGCTTAACTCTCCTGTCACGGCGCTTTTTCGCTATCCAAATACAGGAATTATCCTCAATCATGGACAGATCGGCCCACAAACTCTCCACCCAATAGCTGCTTGGACGGACCCGAATGGGATCCGGTGGTTCCAGATTAACTCTTTCGTAGGTAAATCTTGGATTCGTCTTGATCCCTTTCAAGATAGGGTGATCCTGAAGGACCGCGAATCCGATATGTTAATCCAGAGTGATAGCTCCTATCAAGGAGGTTTTAATCAAAATGAGAACGGTGCCTATACCGACGGCAATGAATCCATCGGATACGACGACAAGCAAGGTGAACCCTTCTTAGATACTGCTTATCTAGCGCGTTTGTATCAATTCGCTCTATCAGGTCCAGACGTTGCGGGCTGGTGGACGTTAAAGAACGATTCCGGCTATGCTTTTCAAATAAAAGCAGGCGATCTTCAGGCTAGAACGCTCTGGGACGGTAAACTAGCTAAACAATTGAAACTATCGTCTTCACCTGATTCCTCTAGTGATCAAGGCCCGCCATTCCTCAGTCTGACCGATATAAGGACTTTGTTTGGAGCTACCACAAGCCTTAACATCGGCTATAAGGATAGCAAGGTTATCGCATTGAGCGCTCAGCAGTACAAGATTAATAACTTACAACTGCCACCTGTTGCTGCTGATCATCCTTTGCATATATCAGGGCTTATCTATGAAAATCGGAATGTAGAGTTCAACAGCACCACTCCTGGCTTACAAATCACAGTGAGGAACCGAGATTTGGGCGACACATCCACTACCGAGCAAGTTGCCGCGATGAAACTACTTTATGATTTAGGTTATAGTAGTCGGCTTTATGACATTTCAATGGATCACCCACTTCAGCCAGGAATGAATCATCTAACCATTCGTTTTCAAGTTGGCGAACGAATTATCTTGCAGCGGGATTGGGATATCATGAATAATGCGAAATAGCCTTATGTACAAGAAAGCAGGTTGCCGAGGCAACCTGCTTTTTTCAATTCCTCCACTCACGCTTCAGCATGCCATATACAATGAGGTCGATGTAATGATCATTCAGCCATGCAGCATCCCGAATTTGCCCTTCTCTCGTAAACCCTAATTTCTCGGGAATGGCTCGGCTTTTGAAGTTGCTATCCCCACATCTGATTTCAATTCGATTTAAGCCCAGTTCGTTAAACGAATAGTCCACTAGCCATTGGCAGGCTCGGGTCATGATACCCTGACCTTGGAAGCCTTCTCCTAACCAGTAACCCAAACTAGCACAATGATTAGCCCAATTGATCGGATGAAATCCGACGCAGCCTGCGAACTCTCCTTTGAACCAAATGCCAGCATTGAAGCCATTATTCGATGCCTCTTGATTCTGACAGTGCTGGATAAAAGCTCTTGAATGATCGCTATTCCGTGTTGCATCTACCCATGGCAACCATTCTCTCAAGTAGTCGCGACAGCTGTCTGTTAATGCAAATATGGCTTCAGCATCCTTAGGTTCGAGTGATTTAAGTGTAAGATCAGCATCCAGTTCAATGCGCATATCTTCTTCCCCTCCAGGTGATTTCTCAAGTCGTTCCCTTCGCATAAACAGCAAAAAATAACATCATTTCTCCGATGATTACGTAATTCGGCATTTTGAAAAACAGATCCAACCCAAGAAATACAGCAAGTACTCCTAGAAATACGGCTAGATGCACGATCTTTAATCGTTGATGTGCATGTCTATACTTGTGGAAGACTAGCGATGTTGAGAAAAAATACAGAAGAACAGAGCCGAAAATAAAGCTTAACATAAACCCATAGTTCAACTGCTCCAAAAATAACAGCTGGATCGATGCGGCAATCATACATAACGATAAATAGATGAATAAATGCCCATAGATGATGGTCTGCCCTGCCGTTTCTAGGGATTTATTCACTTTCTTCTCGACATTCTCAAAGTATTGCCACCACATCGCAATAATGAGCAGAAAGGTGAACGATGCGAAAAGAATAGATCGCCATGTCCAATCACTCGACTGTAAAACAGTCAGTATGCTTATGACTGATTCCCCAAGCAGAATCAGCGTAAACAACGAGAAACGCTCTAATAAATGGTGGGTATTGATCGGGCTTCTCACCAAGTATTTTCGACCTAGTAAGGGGAGCAAAATATCCACCATAATGCCCGCATATAACACCGCATAGCGAATCCACGAGTCAAAAAACAGGGAGAGTGCCGATATGGCCAATCCGATCCAAAAACGGCTGCCTAAATAACGTGCAGTGATTCGTCGATGATCTTCTTCTTTTTTATGTACAGCCAAATATTGAATCGCCGTCATCGCTCGCAAACCTAAATAACCGATGAGAAAGGGCACAAAATACTGATCAAAGTCGACGGACAAGCTAGCCGTCATAATTAACACGAAAAATAATTGCAGTATGAGAAAAACACGATGCGACGTACTGTCCCGTCCAAACCGATTTACAAATAGGGACTGCCCCACCCATGCCCACCAAATCGGAATAAAGATAAGAAGGAATTTGCTTAAATACTCCAGTGGGATCGTTCCGTGATGCACATGCAGTAGGACGTGACTTGCTTTGGAAACTGCTGCTACAAAAAGCAGGTCATAGAATAGCTCAAGCCAAGTTACCTTTTTCTCGACCATTGCTTTGATGTGATGCAGCCCTGTTGCGGGATTGTTCATTATTGGACTCCTTTACTCAATTTCCTCGTCATTACGATTTCAACCTATAGCTGTCATTACTCCGAATGTCATCTACGATCTCATTCAAGTTCTCAATTTGGTGTGAGCTTGTATCCTTAACATGCCTCGGTTCTAATCCAGAATTTTCAAATTCATCAATGAGAATTAGGCAACGTTCGCCCATTTGATGCTGGGGTAATCTCGTTTGATCCCTTTGCAGAAGCGTCGCTTTGTCTGTCCACAATACAACATAAACAACATTAGTATTTAATGCTATTAATTGCTTGTGAAGCCACTTTGCCTCTTCAGGAAATGTCACATAATCGACGACCACATCTACACCATGTGCAATAAAATTAGAAGTAAGCCGCCAAATGTTTTGCCAAATCAGTGATAACTCGGACCGACTTTCCCATGGTTTCTCACGACCATTCACGTGCATATGACTGACAGCATCACCTGAAATATATGCGGAGTTTGGCAAAGCTTTGGCCAACGCACGTGAAGTCGTAGATTTCCCCACCCCTGCTGGTCCAGATACCAGATAGACAGTTTGCATGGTTAACACCCCTTTTGCAAGCATAATGAGTCTCTCGTTCTCCCTTAAAAATTGCCATCTCCACGTATTCGTGATGAAAATGGATAATCCTGTAGCTCCAGAGTAGAGTTTAACTGTATAACCTACAGCTAAATTCCTCGAATCCAACTGATTATCGGAATTTGATGGAAAATATGTAGTTATTTTATAACAATCATGGACAATCGGTCATTTTAATGAAAAATAACTGTAGAAAACACATTTAATTCACCAAATATCGTGATAATTGTGAAAATAGATGGAGAAAATCCAGTTAGTTGCTCAATATGAAAAAGCCACGCCCTGTGTGGACGCAGCTTAGCTGTACAACCTTATTTTCGATAGGACGTCACACCTGCATCCAATAGCGCTTGAAACGTGCGCGGGTAGGGCCAACGCTCCTTTTTAGACACATCACTAATTCGCTTCACTTCTTCAATATTCATTGTAGGGACTCCTTCCAAGATTAACTTGTCTCCACTCATTATATCTCATAGAGCTGCCATCAACCATTGTCGTTCCTCCGCCCCTACAGCGTGGATCAAGTGCGCAAGCACTTTCTTCTGTTCCGGATTCAATCGTGCAAATACCTTGGGTTCCGCATGGCATAACTCACGAATCGCAGCTTCGAGCTCATCCCTACGACTCGCCGCCTCAGGATCACCAGTGAACGTCGGAAACGCCTTTGCTTCCGCGAATTCCTTGATGACAGCATCGGATAATTTCCGCAGATAGGGCTCCCTTTTCTCACTAATGAACGTGCCCAGCTCTTCCAATAAGAATTGAAAAGCATCACTTTTGCGACTCGCACCGAACGTAAATGACTGCTGTCCACTCAACTCCTCACTACTGAAATCAAACTGATCAAACAATTTACTCTGAATATAGAGACTATGATAAAAGGAATCCCCTTTATTGTTAAACGTTGTGGGCTGTTTATGCTGCTCTTTCAACTTCGAGTCGATAAAGTACAACTTGGAATATTCATGATTCATGCGATCTTCCCAACGAATATATGTAATTCGAAATTTCGTCTGCGACATCGGATGCACGGATGTGAAGGTTTCCTTCTCCGCAATCAAGCTAGCATAGTCCAGTGGCTCACCATCAATACGAATCGTGTAAGGCTTGTCCGCGTGCAGTTCTAAGAACCATCCGAATTCTCTGCTCAAAAATGCCAAAAAGTCCTCAACCACGAACTCCTTGACGATATTGTTAAACGTGACGGTCGTCCCTCTATCCTTATCTGTTAAATCAGGCTTGGTGACATGATAGGTATCCAATTGTTTCGCTTGAATATGAATCTTATACGTATTTTTGAGCAGGAGACCATCCTCGTACGTGGTTTGCCAAATCGCTTCCGAAGCAAAATGATGAAAGGTTAAGCGACCTATCCCATTTTTCCCATGCATGGCCGAAGTCGTTCTTCCTCGTTTATCAGGATCCACACTCTTCTCAGATTCATAGAAAGGCGTAAACTTTCCTTCTAAATCTTTCAGTTTAATGCCATAGCCGTTATCTGCAATGACGATTTGATCCACGCCGTCTAGTATGTTTTTATGAAGGGTTATGTCTACCGCCGTAGCCTCAGCGTCGAAACCGTTCCAAATATATTCGGCAATAGCTTGCAAATAATCAAACTTACGAAGCGCTTTTTCGATACCTTTTGAGGATATTTTTATGTTGTTCATGGCGATCAACCCTTTCTTCATATAGTCAGCTTGTACGCATACACTTATCATATTGCAAAAAGCTCATTTCGTATGTCGATTGATGTCCTCTCTCTTCAAGTCTTTTTCGACAAAAAAAACTGACACTCAGGTGTCAGCTTCCATATTTCAATTCAGCTATCGCTTTTTTGTACTTATCAATTCGTTCATAGTCTTGTCGGGTTGGGTGTTCAATTCGGCCGAGGTCACAATTATCTTCTAAGTCCAGAAGCTTCACAACCGTCGCTAGTGGGTTTACCTTGATCCTCTTGATAAATCCCTCATACGTTTCATTCGGCCTTCTAGTAAGGCAATCTAGCGCTTCAAGGATAGTTAGACTAAAGCCTTCTTTTTTCAAATCAAATAGGGTGAAATCCGAATCCTCCACGACATCATGTAAAACAGCAACGATGGATTCTTCCGTTGATTTGGCCCTGCTAGCCAAACGAATGGGGTGTAAAATGTAAGGGCTGCCCCCTTTGTCTACCTGACCATCATGGGCCTTTGCTGCGATTAAAATGGCTTTCGTTAATGTGCTCATGAATGTCACCTCTCACCTTGTTCGTGAAATAGCTTTTTCACCAGTTATAGCATAAGTCCCTGCTTTTGCATATGGCTGTCGCATTGTATAATGTAAAAATGATAACGAAACAAGGAGATCCTCACTGATGCTAGAGAATGAAAACTTTTCAGAAATAACAACGGCCGGTAAACGCCTACATATGCAAGGAGACTGCGAGAACTGCTTTGGTTTATGTTGTGTGGCGCTGCCCTACGCAGCTTCAACTGATTTCGCTAACGATAAGGATGCTGGACAGCCCTGTACGAACCTGCAAACCGACTTTCGTTGTGGTGTTCATACCCAGCTCCGTCAGATTGGCTTTCGAGGATGTACCGTATACGACTGCTTCGGTGCGGGACAGAAGGTTTCGCAGATCACTTTCGGCGGTCAAGACTGGCGAAAAGAACCAGACACTGCGAAGCAAATGTTTGAGGTATTCCCTCTCATGCGCCAGCTTCATGAGCTGCTCTGGTATTTGACGGATGCCTTAACCTTGTCATCGACTGATGAGATTCATGGGGAACTGAGCGCCTTGCTCGCTGAAACGGAACGACTGACGAACCTCAATCCCGATAGCCTGACCACGCTGGACGTTGCTGCACATCGAGCTGCCGTGAATGTGTTGCTCCTTCAAACGAGCGAACACGTGCGCGAAGCGGCACGCCAAGAACTCCCCAAAGGACGTCGAAAAGCTTATGGCAGAGGTGCCGATCTGATCGGTGCGAATTTGAAAGGTGCTGATCTCCGGGCCAGCAATCTACGAGGCGCCTATTTGATAGCAGCTGATCTGCGAGGTGCCGACCTGCGCAAAGCAGATCTCATCGGTGCTGATCTCCGGGACACCGACCTTCGCGGGGCCGATTTGAGCGACAGTCTGTTTCTTACCCAATTTCAAGTGAACGCCGCCAAAGGCGATAAGCATACGAAGCTGCCTGCGCACTTAACACGACCTGCATACTTCAGTAGTGAGTAGCTACATGGTGTGGGAGCGTCCTGTGGAGTTAGATGGAAAAACTCCATGTAATTTTGCGATTTTAAGCGCATATTGGAGAATAACTGGATTTTATGAAGCTAATTCAAGCTACATTTACATAAATGGCCGAATACAAAGGAATTAACTACAGGTTTTCCATCTAATCCTTCCTACTGGTTAGAATGGTGAAATTTAACTGTATGTTTTACAGTTAGCTCTTCCCATGAGGCTTTAGACATTCAATCTGCCGCCCTAGAGAGGTCTTTGACCATTCGCCAAACAGTATTCGCTGCCCCTTTAGGGCATTTTAATCACTAATTTTAAGCTGGCTTTCAGCATTTATTCGCTATTCTTTCATATTGCTATCGTACAATGACAACGTAGACAAAACTAATAGGAGTGATACATACACGTATGAGTATTAAAAAATTAGCAGGCATATGCATCCTGATCCCCATTCTTCTAGCTGGATGCGGGAATCAATCTGACACACCAACCGCTGCAGCCAGCACCACTCAGCCTGGGCAGCAAACGGAGAAGGCCGCAGGGAATGGGAATGGCCAACAGAATAACCAACAAAATCGCCCTGCGATGGATCCAGCACAGAGACAGCTTTTTAGCACGTTTCAAATGCTGAACATGATGGATAAATCCGATGGATTGACCATCACGAAGGAGCAAGCGCAAGCCATGCTGCCAGTCGCTCAGGATATCGTCACGAAGACCGAGCTCAGCGACGACAATAAAACCAAGCTGCTGGCCAATTTGACAGATGCTCAGAAGACCTTCCTAACGGATGCAGAAACACGTATGAGTAACCGTGGTAACGGTGGCAACGGAGGGCCGAACGGACAAGGTAATGCTGGGCAAAACGGCCAGGGACAAGGCAATCGAAATGGTGGCTCCGGCGGCGATGCCGGCAAAGCTCAAACGCCAGATGCTTCAGCTACGCCTAAAGCAAACGCCACGGATGGGGCTGGTAGTGGCCAGCAAGCCGGAGGACAAAAACCGAATGGCGCAGGCGAGCGCGGCAATGCTGGTGGCGGAGGCCAAAATGGTGGCTTCGGTGGCGGCAATCGTCCTGCAGGCGGTCAAATGGGAGATGCAGGTAAACAGTTCATTGAACTCTTGCAAAACAAGGTGAAATAAGTCGAATATTTCCGAGGAAATGATAAAGCCTCCAACACCACAACGAGTGGGTTTGGAGGCTTTATCACATTTCCTTATGATCGTAACGCTTGAATGACCTGCTCTGCCTTCGCTTCACCGCTGGCAACCTGCTCAATGTGGTTTGCAAACATATCACACATGTATACGAACAAGGTAAGAATCTCTAACACTTCATCACTTTCGAACGTGCGTGAAGCCGATAGGCTATACACATAACGATAGTGGATCTCGCCTTCCTCATTCACGCCAAAGTGACCAATTGGCAACCGTGTATTAATTTCGAGCAAGAGCGCGGCTACACCTTCACGTGCATCTGCTTGCAGATGAAACGGCAGTGTACTGTAGATCTGTAGAAGTTGAATTGCGACAATATCCTCATCATTTAACGGTAAAAAGCTAAAGTGAAGGAAACGATCCCTTCCTTGGCTATCCTCTTGAAACCCTGCCATTAGTACATGCAGTGGAATCGATTCGGATTTCTCTAATAAATTCGTGGCGAGCTCTGCTTCATCCAAAATCTCTTTCAATTGCCCTAATTGCGCCAAATGACGCGCATGTACAAGCTCAGTCAACATATCGGTTCAATCTCCTATTCTCTCTTGCCCATTGCTTCAACAATGGCGCCCTTCAGCTTAGCTGGATCGCTCTCGAACTTATACAGAGCTTGAATGCTAACGCCAGCTGCCTCTACAAAGCTCTCTACTTGTCTGTATCGCGCTACGCATGCTTGGTCCGCTTCATCGTAGACAGGGAGCTTCGCAAACATATCAAAGATAAGATCTGTGTCATGCGCACGTTTTTCCAGCTTCTTCTCGGTTGATTTATCCGCGTTAAAGACTGCCTTAGTAATTCCCCATGCGCCTGCTTTCGATGCGCGATCACGCCCAGCTTGCTTCAATGTTCTGGCAATTGGCATAGCTGCGCCAATACCTGTCGCAACGATTTTCAGCGGCGTACCGACTTGAGCCCCTACCCCAGTAAGCGTCGCGATATCAGCAGCGATCTTCGTAAGCTCAAGCCCGATTTGAATAGCGCCTCGGTCTGTTCGCTTCACGTTAATATTTTTCATTTCTTTCGCTAATTCATATTGAGCGATTTCATCGAGTTGCTGATTGGCTGCTGCTACTTTCGCTGGATCACCGGACGCAATATCAGCGTTCAACTGCGCCTTTTTCGTAGCTAGCTTCGCTTTGTCGACACCGGCATTGCGCGTGTACCAACGTTTTTCTTTGAGAATATCGGCATACTCTGCTTTACCTTTGAAATCACGTTTCATCGTCGTCATCGAGCTGCGATTTATACCAGCTTTGATCACATCAACCGTTTTGATGGCAATTTTCACACCGCTTACGGCAATGCTGACGCCTGGTATAACAGCAGTCAAGCTAGCTGTGCTTGTCTCCATGATCTCCATGATGCCTTTCGCCACTTTGATACCCGATTGTGCAGCTTGGATCGCATTACTAATGATCTCGAGCGTCCCTCTTGCTTTCTCACCTTTATCGAGCCCGCCATTTTCGGAGGCCTTACTGTACATATCATAAATGCCTTTAACGGCCATAATCGTATTTTTAACTGCGGAGATCGCTTCGGCTACGGTACCCGCATAATCACTGACGGAGGAAGAACCACCGACCCCATTTTCTTTCCCTGTTGATTTGGCTGCTTTATCGACTAAACCAGCCGAGCCACTGACCATTTTACCGCCTGATTCGATCATAGACGATCCTGTGCCTGCATACTGCCAACGTTTGTTATGACCCGTTCGGTTCGCATCACCAGAAACAGAGAGCGTTTCTCTAATGGCACTCATGATCTGGAAAGGCCCGCTTACAAGATCTGCCGTAGATGCTACTGCGCCCATCGTAGCTGACTGCTGCGCAGTCCCAGCATCCTTCGTCTTATCATAAGATTCTTTCAAATCATCGGAACGTTTCCCGAAGCTGTCGGAGAACGTTCCGCCAACCCCAGCTGTCATGTCTGCATTATCCTTGGTATCGTCGCCAGTAGGATGCATGGTAGAGGCAGATGGTACTGTAGGCACAAGCACAGTTGGCGCTGGTGTTTGAACAGTTCCCGTTTGTGTCGGCGCTGGTGTTTGAACAGTTCCCGTTTGTGTTGGAGCTGGTGTCTGAACAGTTCCCGTTTGTGTTGGCGCTGGTGTTTGAACAGTTCCCGTTTGTGTTGGAGCTGGTGTCTGAACAGTTCCCGTTTGTGTTGGAGCTGGTGTCTGAACAGTTCCCGTTTGTGTTGGAGCTGGTGTCTGAACAGTCCCCGTTTGTGTTGGAGCTGGTGTCTGAACAGTTCCCGTTTGTGTTGGCGCTGGCGTTTGTACTGTAGGCAATGGTGGTGTGCCAGTCCCTGCCCTGCGGCGGTGGAAGGCTACTGGCGGTAGCACGGTGGGCAATGGTGTTTGTGTTTGATTGGGATTACGCTGAATGACCTGATTCGCGTAAGCTTGTGTAGCACGGTTACCAACCGTACGCTGCATCTGCATAAAGATGTTTGTCCCCATAGGTGACAATTGCGCGGCACTCGTACTTGTCTGGCCCGATAGCGATGGCTGCTGTTGCTGATGCGAGGGGCTCACTGGTTTGGTTAGGCCTTGTTTTCCTTGGGGCATCTCTACCTAGCTCCTTCATGTTATAAATTCTTATTATTTTGCTTTACTTACCGCCTCGTTGTTGAACAACATGCGTTAATTCATGACCAAGCAGTTCTTGCCCCTCGCGTGAATCTGGATTGTATCGGCCTTCCCTGAAGAACACATCATTTCCCGTAGCAAAAGCTTCTGCGCCTAAAGATCGATTAATCTTCGATGACTCTGAATCATTATGTATATTTACGTTGCTGAAATCAGTTTTGAACGCTGACTCCATCTTCGCTTGAATGCTTGAATCCATTTTGCTGCCGCTGCCTTGTTTCGCCTTAATCTGCGATTCAATCCCTTCACCAGCTTCAAAACCGCCTTCGGACGATGACTTCATCTGCAGTTCCTCATCCTCTGACTCCCCACCCTCTGAACGCTGGATCGACTCTGATGATGGCTTCATCTGCAGTTCCTCATCCTCCGACTCCCCACCCTCTGAGCGCTGAATCGACTCTGATGATGGCTTCATTTGCAGCTCCTCATCCTCAGATTCCCCGCCTTCTGAGCGTTGAATCGACTCTGATGATGGCTTCATTTGCAGCTCCTCATCTTCCGACTCCCCACCCTCTGAACGCTGGATCGACTCTGATGATGGCTTCATCTGCAACTCCTCATCTTCTGACTCCCCGCCTTCTGAGCGTTGAATCGACTCTGATGATGGCTTCATCTGCAGTTCCTCATCTTCTGACTCCCCGCCTTCTGAGCGCTGAACATCTGGTTTTGAAGTGCCGCTGCTCTCCGAAGCAGCAATATGGTCCGCCGCTTGTTTCCCCATTTGATCCGCTTCTTGCTCGTATGCATCACCAGCTGGACCAACCGTCATTTTGGTCTGAATATTCAACATATTGCCCACAGCGCGATTGCCGATAGCACGTTGAATGTTCATCAGATCAGATGAGGCAGAAGTGTTTGTTTTATTACTTTTCTGATTCGTATGCAAAGAAGAATCTGGTTGCCGGTTAATATGGGATTTTTGCATGGCATAACCCTCCTAGCGAGCTTTTGATGGAAGCATTCGTTCAATCCTGATTTGCACTTCTATATGTCCGTTCATCTGTGCAAAATGTCTGTCAATTAACTATATCACAACGCTATGAAGCGGAGTTTACTATTTGAGCGAATTGCGATCTATAATGAGCACAGCAATATCATCGGATTGCACGGCGCCATCTGCGAACAGATCCACATCCTGCACTATTTGACTAAGTAATTGTTCAGGCTTACTTGCCTGCTCCCTTACCAATACTTCCTTCAGGCGGACAAAACCATATTGGTTCTGAAGTTGGTCTTCAGCCTCCGTAATACCGTCCGTATACACGATTATGCGATCTCCTAGATCTAACATGACCTCATTATCCATATACAACATGTCGTCCATAACACCAAGAGGGAGTCCTTTTTTCCCTTTCAAAAGCTCCACTTCACCGCTAGCTCTCACAATGTAAGGCGGACAATGACCGCCATCACTATATAGAAGCTGACCTGTTGCAATGTTCAATACGCCGCAGAAAATTGTCGCAAACATGGTCGAATCATCCTTGTACAGCTCTTGATTGACAGCCGTCAGCAACTCACCTGGCGTCAACTCCACGGACATTTTCCCTTTGAGCAGCGTCATGGTTACCGCCATGAATAGAGCAGCTGGAATTCCTTTGTCAGACACATCACCCAGCACGAAAAACAAACGATTCTCGTCGATTCGAAAATAATCATAGAAGTCACCGCCGACTTCACGCGCTGGTCGAATCGTCGCCTGAGCTTCTGCTTGAGCACTTGTAAGCCCCTCAGCATCCTCGCAACGACTCTGTAGACTTAAGCTCTTCCGAGGAAGAAATCCCATCTGAATATCCGTTGCGATACGCAGTTCACTTTCCATGCGTTCCTTAGCTGCCGTCGTAACTTTCAATGCATGTACCGACTTCTCGAGTGCATCGTACAGCATAGCATTTTCTAGCGAAGCTGCTGTTGGCGAAGCGATCGATTCCAGCAACTGCAAGTCTCGATCCGTGAACGGTGCATCACCACGTTTGTTCAACACCTGCAATACGCCAATGATCTTCCCTTTGCTGACGAGAGGAACACAGAGCATGTTGCGGGTTGGATAATCGACGCGTTTCGCGACCTTGGACGACCAGCGTTCATCTCGCGCAGCATCGTCAATCTTGACAGACTTTCCTGTCTGTGCGACCCAGCCTGCGATGCCCTCGCCGATCTTGAGGCGGATTTCACGCACCTCATCACCTTTGGCTCCAAGTGCAAGATCGAAAAACAGTTCGCCCTTCTCCTCATCGACCAAAATAACGGACGAAGCCTCCGCGTTCATGATGCGGGAAGAGGTTTCCATGATTTTGACAAGCAAATCCTGTTTGCGAATCGTCGAGTTCACTTCCAGGCTTACATCAAAAAGCTGCATCGTCCGCTCAAGCTCCAGCTCTGCTACTCGCCGCTTTCGATTCCCAAACTGCAACTGGATGACAGCCACAAGACACAGGACAACAAGCACACCTACGACTATCTCCATCCAGCTCAGCTCCTTTGCATGTCATGTAATTAGCCTTTATTTAATGGCATTAACTGCTTCGTCTTCCGTCTCATACAGTTTGAAAATGCTGCTAAAGCCCGACATATCAAAAACTTCCTTCACTTGCTCATTCATACGGGCCAGCGCTAGCTTTCCCTGAATGACTTTGACCATTTTGGCAGCGGATAACAAGCTTCTTAGTCCTGCACTGCTGACATAATCAAGCCCTTGTAGATTAAATACGAACTTGCCATTGCCTTGCTCCACCAGCTTAGCAAATGTCGATTCCAAGCTTGCCGATGTATTTCCATCCAATCTGCCCTGTAAGCTCACTAGCACAACGTCACCTTGCACCTGCTCGGTAATAGTCATGAAACACCCTCCTCTTGGATCCGATTTTTTCTCATTAGCAGCACATTCTCCTCATTCAAACGCTCATACCGAAGTTCGTCCATCACTTGCCGGACAAAGTGGATACCCAGCCCCCCGATCCCGCGCTCTTCGATGCTCTGGTCGGTGCGGGGGCTGGACTCGAGCAGTGGATTAAAAGGAATTCCCTGATCACTCAGACAAAGCTCCCAACCATCGAGGGTTTGCCCAACATCAAGGCGAATCGTATGCATCCCATTTTGAGCCGATGGGTAGCCGTATAGAATAATGTTTGTTACGAGCTCATCGCAGACCAAATTGATTTGAAACAGAGACTTCTCATCCATGCCGAAGGACCCTGATAAGCCTTGGATAAAGGCTGCTAGACGCTCTAGCTCTTGTAAATCGTTGCGTAATACGATGGACTCAATACCCAAGGACGATCACTCCTACGACATTTTCAACAGCATGTTCTCAAGCAATCGTACTCTTGCACTTGATGCGTGCAGCATCCCGATCCCGATCTCCGGATATAACCTCACTAAGCGAGACAAACTCTCCCCTTGCAAAGTAAGGACACGTACCTCATCAAAAATGACCTGTGCGGTAACCGATGAAGGTGAGCCATCTAACGCAGTCGTTTCTCCAACCGCTTGTTTAGGTCCCAAAACACCGATCGTCGATGTCTCTCCAACACCGGTCTCATTGCTTAATTCAACATGTCCCTCAATAAGGAGATACATAGCAGCGTTCGATTCTCCCCGGCGCAATAAGTAAGTTAAATCCTCGTGCACTTCTTCCGTCGCAATACCCGCAATTAATCCTAATTCATCGACCGACAAATCCGCGAATAAGCTGACTTGCTTCAAGAAAATCACTTTATCCAGCATCGTTAAAAATTTACGTTCTTCTTTCATATCTGCACGCTCCAATGCGCTTAGTGCGTAGATGGAAATATCCTTGAGCCAGTTATCTGACCATGTTGTCGCCTCTTGAACCAGCACCAGCGGTTGTAATTCCCCCATGACATCCGTAACGCCTTGTTGCTTCAACTGGTCTAATAAGGCATAGGCCAGTTTACGATCGCCGAGCCCCTCCGCAAGGATCTCTAACGCGTTCTCACGAAGATCGATGTTCTCATCTTGAATGGCTTCGCGCAGCGTCATAATGATCCGCTCATCGACGAGCTTAGCCATGACTGCCCATGCTCCGTCAATGAGTGCTTCATGCAGCTCTCCGCATCGTTCTTTCGCCAATTCTGATAGGCCCGACAGACCAAGCTTCTCTAACGCAGCAGGCAGTGTACGTTCTTGGGTTGATGCTTGAAGACGCTGCGCACATAGCTCAACAAGTTCTGAATGAAGTCTGCCCTCATCCAATAGCTCAGCAAGTGTGGTGACAACCGCATTCCAAATGAATGGATTCGGATGGTGACTATATTCCAGCAAGATCGGCAGTGCTTTATCACCCATATCCACAAAAGCTTGCAAAATGGCTTTGCGCAGCTCCTGATCTGCCATGGACACCATTCCCAGCATCATGGGGATGCTTTCCACATGCTGAAGCTTACCGATACAATGCGCAGCTGCTGCCTTCACGGCAGGACGCTCCTCATCGAGTAACGAAACGACCCAAGCAGCATACGTATTCAGTTTCAAATCAGCTACGGTATGGCAGCCATAGACGGCCCATTCGCCGCCGGTATCCAGCATTTTGATAATGGCTTCGTCGCAAGCCGCGTAGCTTTCTTCGCTTTCTAGGGCATACAAAGCTTTGACGCCTTCATGCACAACCTTCGGATGCGTATCCAATAGCTTCACACGGATAAAGAAATGGGACTGACTTTTCAGATGCGAAGCCTTAGAAATCAATTTCACGCACTCCGCGCGAACTTCTGGATCCTCATCCTCCAAGAAGGATGCGACTTGCACGAGGTCCTGAATGGTGGCACCCTGCAAGTTCATCGCACGTAATACCGCAATGCGAATCCGCGAGCTCTCTTCCCCAATCATTTGGATCAAATGCGGCAAGAACGCAGAATCTTTGGCTTTACCAATAATTTCTAGGGCTAGTTCTCGCACGTAATCATTCGGATGTTTCAGATAGGCTAGAATAGCCGATAACGCTTTGGAGCTGCGAATGCCCCCGATAAAAGAGCTCGCAATTTCGGATAAATCCCCATGTAGGGATTGAACGCTTTTGACCAATTCACGAATATACAAATTCCGGCCGAGCCACGCTACAACAACTAGAATCCCTGCAATCACCACACCAAGCCAAGCCAGAGGCGACAATTGTATGAGACCAAACGAGTACAGCATAGAGAAGAGCGAGCCAATAAGTATACCGCCAGAAGCTGCAACACCTTGCGCAAAATAACGATAGCCATCCCGTTTGGAGATTGGCATCATTTTGAAGAAAAGCTGATAACAAGGCTCTGCAATGTAGTAGAGCAAAATATAAAACACCGCATACGACCCGGAAACCATGACCAATCCGAGCGATTGATTCATGAATAATGCTGTAAGGCCAAAGCCGCCGAAGAAGATGATCGTGATGCCTAATAATATATTACTGGCGCCTAACCAGTTCATTAAGCGCGTAGATACCGTTTGTAGCAATAAGCAGAACGTAAATTGAATCGCTGTGATTAAGCCATAAAACGAGGTCAAATCTCCCTCATTAGAGAACTTATATTCAGCAGCCGTGAAATATTGATACTCCATCATAAAATAAACAGCCGGCATCAGTGTCATTAGAGCAACCGCACACAGGAGGAAGGGATTCCGCAGCATCTGCTTCGCATAGTAGCCAGAAGTTGGCTGTTTCTCTTCGTCATCAGTGCGGGAGACGGGCTGGGCCCTATTCAGTCTCTTATCTTCCTTCAGAGTTAGCGGAACTAAATACCGCATGAGTGCCCTGCGAAAGAAGACGAAGCCGAACACCATGAGAATTGGGGCGAGTGCATACACGGCTTCCGTGCCAAGCAGTTTACCTAGTTGATGCGCCAGCAAGCCTGCGGTAATACCACCTGTCGTTGTAGCAGCAATGAAAACGGGCATAAGTCGCTTCGCCTGTTGGGTAGGACACAAGTCAAACGCTGTACTCCACAGGAGCAAGGTTAGCTGTCTTACAACAAAGTTAGAAGAGAGAAAAAGAATCGGATAGTAGTATCGATAGTCGATGCCGCCTAGCTTAAATCCCAGGAGCACAACGCCGTTCAAGAAGAGAAGTCCCATCATAATGAGATAGAGCGTCGTCATCATCTTAGCCTTCGGCAGTCGGTTCGCCAGTTTGGCCAGGAGCCAGCCTTCGAGCGGCATGATAGCAGCTTCAACCATATAAATATAGGGCAAATATTGCACGCCGAAGCGCTGATTAAAAAGTGCCATGAACGCCGTGTAATTTAAGGATTCCGCAATTCCGCTAAAGTAAAAGATCGGCAGCATCATCCAAAGTTTACGACTGTCTTCTGTGCGCAGCCCTATCCACCCTTTTAAGGTTCCTTGCATATCATCAGGTCCAATCTATTAGTCTTTCTGTCAAGGGGACAGTGGTTTATAAAATGCGAGTCTAGCTTCACCTTCATAATAATAATTGGGATACGTACCAATGAGATCGAATCCATTAGCTTTGAACATCTTTTGAATGGGGACGTATTCGGGTAAATCACACGTGTACGTTAAAATGTAACGTCCTTCTGCTGAACGTGCAAACGTTTCTAACGCCTGAAATAACACCTTGGCAAATCCATGTCGGCGATATTCTCGGTGAACAGCTAAGTAATCCCAGAGGAATCCGCCGGATTGATGCTCATTTTCTTTGCAGCTCGTCACGGCGATAATGTCCCCCGTCTCATTCTCTATATACCAATGCCGGTGATTGCGCTGCGTTAAACTAAGCATTGGCGCATGACGGAAATGATCCAACTCACCTGGTGTATGACGTTGATCGTCGAAAGAAACAGGTGATAAGTAGAAATCTGTAATCCGTAACGCATCTTTCTCATTGGTCAATTCATGCACAGTCCAATTACTTACTTGCATCTAAAAAGCACCTCATTAAGAAACAGATAATGTACCATTCCATTCACCAGTCGTACCTTTTTGGAAATATTCATCACACATATAGAAATACAATTGGGCTGCCTTATCTTGACGATTCTGTTTAATAACCATCAAGAACGCTTCCCGTGCATCATAGAACCGTCCAACCTGATAATACGTAACTGCTTGCTCAAACAAGGCTTTCGTCTTCTCTTTCAGAGCACGAATCGTTTCTACATCACCTTGATAAACATCGAACAAGTGAAGAGGCTCTTTCACACCATCCACTTGAATTAGTCCAAGGTCTCGATAGAGGAAGTCCTTAGGCTTCTCCAAGGTCTTGACCACGGAATCCGTGATTAGAATGGATGATCCTAGCGGCTCCGTCATCTTCTCCAACATGGTCGCTAGATTCACTCCGTCGGAGATAACATTGCCTTCCAAACGTTGTTCCTCCCCAATAATGCCTAGGCGAAGAGGTCCTTTATGTAGACCGATTCCGAAATCAAGCGGTGAATAACCTACACTCATTCTATGCGAGTTGTAGATATCTAGCTCCTTCCGCATCTCCACACAAGCGAGCAGCGCTTCATCTGTCTGATTCGGGAATAAAGCCATAAAACCTGCGCCCAAATACTTATTCATAAGCCCTTCATGCTTGCGGACATACGGTCCGAATCGTTTGAGGAACGAATTGACGAAGTTGAAGTTTTCTTCTGGCGACAACCTTTTAGATAATTGGTAAAATCCTCGGATGTTAAAAATGAGAATGGACATGTGCTGTTCCACTTGATCCCCGAGCTCGACATCTAGAATGCTCTCTTTATTCAAAAAGCGCAAAAACTGCTGCGGAACGAATCGATAGTAGGATTGACTGAAATTCTCAACCTTGGTGATATAATCTCGAATACGAGCAGCCATGATGTTCACACTGTCGCCCAGGTCCGACACTTCATCCCGTGTATTAATTCTAACGACCGTATCCCAGTTCCCTTTGGCAATTTCACCGACACTGTTGCGCAGCTTCCGAATAGAAGAGAGAAGCACATAGGTCATGAACACAAGGACGAGCAGTAAGCCTACCGAGATAAAAGCAATATTGCGAATGATGGAGTTTAGGACGGATTGACGATGCTTCAGCAAGCCATCTAGGTTTTTACTCGTTTCGAAAACACCGACAATTTTACCCGCTGAATTAAAAATAGGTGCAATGGCATAGCGCCATTCTCCAGAGAAATCTTCCCATTGACCTGTTGCTGGCTTGCCTTCTAATACAACCTGTTGATTCTCAGGCGTTTGTTGGAATGGATTAAACATATGCATGCCGTCATCATCTTCCAGAATGCGATAAATAACGCCATTTTCATACTTGTATACAGCCTTGTAAAAGCCTTGATTATCATCTCGTGCATTGTTCTCGAAAACAGATTGAATCTTCTTGCGGAATGATTGATATGTGGTACCACCATAATCCAAGGGAGATGTGAGGCTTTCCAATTTGTCACCATCCACAAGGTTTTGCCCGTTTCTGGCCAGTAAAATCAGCTCACTGAACGTCTCTTCTTCCATTTTCTTAGAGAAACTGTTGTAAATGACGGTAGAGAGTAGAATCATGGAGAAAGCAATGACAGGAATGAGAATGAAAATTTGCTTCACCATAAGCGGCAAGCGTCTTTTCAGTAGGTTAACAAATACGATTTTGATGGCATATAGAACCAACAAAATGAATACTATGGCAATCGACCATACGAGGATTGCATGGTTTTGAGCAGACCGACTAAATTGCGCTTCAATTAGGGAAGGCGTAATCGTACCATCGGGGAGTCGGCGATTAATTTGAGCGGACTCTACGATAATAAGACTGCCATCGGGACCAATACTGCTCGTAGTCGCGTCAAAAGCAAGCTCCACGCCGCTCGCTTTGGCCTTCTCGTCGTTAACAATCCCCTCTAATACATAAGGTTGTTTCGGATCTAGTCTTGTAATCATACGCGAGTTAAAATCAATGAAAATCAACCGTCCCTGATGATCCAAATGCAGGCTCTCTGGGAAATTGCGTTGTGTGCGATCTACTCCAGCAAGCGGATAAACCAACTCGGAGTTCCCCTCGTTAATAGCACGATAAATTTCACCACTACGCGTGGAGTAGTAAATTTCACCCGGTTTAAATCCATCTGCTTCTGACACATATTTGTTAGCTGGAAGCGTAATCGAATACGTTAGCTTAGGCTCCGTGGTTGTCGTGTTGCCAACAGGTGTTTCGTATAAGGATAATTTCTTCACTTCATCATTGAAAAAATACACCATACCCTCATGTACTTGCACATTGCGCAAGGAGCCAAGTCGGTATCTCTTCGTCTGCGCATCGCCATATTCCTGAGTGAATAGGCTGCGATCAAACTCACCGTTTGGTTTATAGCGCACTATTTGTTCGGATTTAACTGCAATCCCATAAGGATCTAATAACGTACGAATGGTATATAAATAGCCCTGATCATCGACAGCCATATCGTTAAAACGATACACTTCACCATTCTTCCCCGTTTCACTCGTAATGGAGAATTGAAGAATGCCTTGGGCATCCAGTTTATGTATCGTTTTCTTGGCGTTATCGATGACGAATAAGTTATTCTGCGAGTCTGAGATGGCCTTCGATAATCCGTCGAATGGCATGCTCTTTTTCCATGGCCACAGCTGGATGCTATCTTGGTGTGTGCCTAGGTAAGTACCTGCAGCACCCAGTAGCAGCAAGACGAGCAGCAATGCCGCAATCGATTTCTTCATCGTTGTGTAATCTCCTCTTAATTTGTAATCTGAATGATTTGCATGGCTGCGTTCCAGTCGACACCTAAGCCTAAGGACTCAGAAATGAATCTTAATGGCACATAAGTCCTACCATCTAGCAGCAAGGATGGTCCATCGATCACGATAGGTTGTCCATCTATGTAAGCCGTAACTTGATTAATAGAGCTTGTAATAGTTGTATATTCCGTGCTTACCGTGACTGTCAAGCTCTCCGAGTCCCAATCTACCGCCGCTCCAAATGATTCGGAAACAGATCTAATAGGTAAATAGGCTTGTCCATTT
This sequence comes from Paenibacillus plantarum, assembly GCF_013141695.1. Lineage (GTDB taxonomy): Bacteria > Bacillota > Bacilli > Paenibacillales > NBRC-103111 > Paenibacillus_E > Paenibacillus_E plantarum. Next base: position 74,134 of record NZ_WHNY01000060.1, on the reverse strand, counting down.
ATTATAACAGGCGGAGCGGCAAATTTGATAGAAATATTGGAAGAAAGCACGTTTTCTGCCGAAAGAGGCTGAATCGTGACAGGAACCTCAGCAAGGCCAGTAGAAGCAGGGATCGAAGTTATGCTCGCTAAGCTATCAGCGACTGCTGCAAGTTCCTGCAGCTCCTCTGGCGCATACTTCAACTTCTCCTGAAGCTGCAGATCGCCCAGCAGCTTCTCTACCTGCTGTTCCAGCTGCGCTTGTACGGCCTCGTTTGCTGGCAGTTCCGCCAGCAAAGCCTGTACCGCGTCCAGCTTCGCGAACAGCACGGCCTTCTGCGTCGACAGCTTCGCTGCGTCGACGGCCTCGATCGAGCGGGTCAGCGTCGCCACCCGCTCCGTGTCCTGCTGCGCCTGCGCTGCGCTCAGCGCAGCCTGCAGTTTCTGCTTCGCTGCTGCGAGCGAAGCCAGACCTTCGGATGCGCCAGACCCCGCATCCGCGAGCTGCGCCTGCGTCGCGAGAAGCTGCTGCAGCAAGGCTGCAGCGGCTTCCGGCTCGCCGGCGGCGAGGGCTTGCTCCAGCTTCTGCTGCTGGAGCGCGGCTTCGGTGGCCAGCTGATCCTCGCTGGCCGCTTGACCTGGGGTGGCGGGGTTACCGTCGCCGCCTGTGCCTGTAGAGCCATCGCCCGGCTCAGCCGGCGATGTGTCTTCCTCGGACAGCGCAGCGATCAGCGCGTCCGGGTTGTTCACGAGCGCCATCTGCGCGAGTGCGGCTTTGGTGTCGCCTTTGAGCAGCGCCTCCAGCATGCCGAGCTGGGCCTGCGCGTCCTTGATCTGCACCGCGAGATCGGCGATGTCGTTCAGCTTCATGGCGGCAATTGCGGTAGTTTTGGCCGTTTCTAGTTTCACAATGTCTTGCTTTAACGTATTTATCTTTCCTTGAAGTTGCTCAGGTGTCTCAAGGGAAGCAATCGTGCCTGGCTCCTTGATCTCAACGGTCACCTTAATCGCATCCACAACTTTTTTAGAAAGAACGGCGGAGCTTGGTGGATCTGTTAATGCATGAGGATCTAGCACATCATCCATACTTACCCAAGGAGCGCCTGGCGCATCCGATTGATACACCATCCCTTGTCCCGTAGACGCCATTGTAGCGGTTGCTGCATTAAAAGCCTCAGGCGTCAACGCTTCTAACTTCACTTTGTACGAGCCGATAATGACCGTCCCTAAGCCTTCGTTCTCACCGTTAGAGTCTACACCCTGCCCAGCATTCTCAGCGTTGTCATCTGTTCCGTTGTCATCACCGCCAGCACCATTGTCGCCACCGGTACCTGTCGTTCCTTTGCCACCATTATTTCCCGTATTTCCCGAGTTTCCGTTATTCCCATTGTTTCCAGTACTGCTATCGCTTCCTGATTGTCCATCAGGACCCGCGCTGCCATCCGCACCAGTACTCCCGCTTGCGTCTCCCGAAGCCCCGCCGTTCTCAGCGCTAGCAGCAACTAACTGCCCTGTGCTACCTTTTCCATCAAGTGGCAGCGTCTGAATGACTTGCCCTTTGTTATAGAAAACAACCTTAAGTTGATCAATTTGACTGAATTTCAGTGTTAAATTCCGTACCGATTTATTGATCTTCGTCCGTTTTCCAACACGTTTACCGTCTTTGGTAAATACGGCGTAGTCCGTTGCTCCCAGTTTCTTGCTCACACTTATGCTGAAATCGCTAAGCAGCTGTCCAACCGCTGGTTTCAGTTTCCACGTACCCAATGGAGCTTTGGGTTTCTGCGGTTTCATCGGCGACAAGCCATCATCGAGATCACGATACGGCAATATGCCTTCGCGAAGCGTACGATTCACTGCTCCGCCTGTTCCTTGATCCAGCTTGCCAAGCGCCAATTTATAGGCAATTTGTGCAGACATAATTTGTTGATCCGCCTGATCAACCGCATCTTTATAGGCTTGAAGCTCCTCTGATTTCATCAAACTCAGCTTCACCTTCTGGTTCGCCTTCGATAAATTGGTTACCCCATTATCCTTATCACGCAACGCTTGTGCGTAGGCTTCTTCAGCTCCCTTAGCCTCCAAAAAGGATTGCCTCACATCCGCAATAACCGCATTTCGGCTTTCTTTTTCCTGCAGCTGCGCCTTATTCTGCTCCATAGTTGCCAGTGGTAAAGCATTCGTCAGGTCATCCAAATAGCGCAGTCCATCAAATTCACCTTGCAGCAGCGACTTCGGAATGGGAATGAACCCGAGCAGCATAAAAAATCCCTGCCAATCCTCTTTCACTCGCCCAAGTGTTTCATCATAGCTTGCTTGAAAAAGCTCCATATCGATCTCTTGCTCTTTAAATAAGCCATCCATCACCCTCATGCGTGCCGGGCCAAATTTACTGCTATATAAATTACGGGTCGTGTTCAGCTTTTCATCTGCCAAACGACGAGCCTCCGTATCTCTTAATAGGCTTAATGTTGTCTTCTGCCCCATAGCTAGATAGGTAGGCAGCGTTTTCTCATTCAAATCCGCGTAATCCGGCTGAAACGAAAGCTCCACTTTATTTTCCATATCAAGCTGTAGTAATTTACCTAGTGCCAAACGACTAGATTTCGCTGTCAATTGCGCTTGTTTGTAGTCCGATGCCGCCTTCTCTAGCGCTTTGTCCGCTTTGTCCTGTTCGGCCGCATCGGCGAGACCGAATTTTCGCTTTTTAAGAACCGTGTCGACGGATGTTTTCGCTTCCTCAACTTTCTTACGAGAGCGCTCCTCAGCCACCGCATCTTGATAGGCAGTTAAATAGCTTTTCTCGATCTCATATCGCGCTGAATCCCCTTGCTGCCGCAAGGTTTCCTGGGCCAAATACAACTGCGATCTGGCATCTGGCACCTTCATCCGCGTACCAATATCCTGGCTTAAATTATGGGGCCTGGCGAATAATCCGGCAGCTTTGGCTTCCTCATTGTTAACCGTATGCTGCGCTTGTTCAAGCTCGATTCTTTTCTTCAAGACATCCGTTCTGGCATCGCGCAGCTGAGGACTCTTCTGAAGCCCTTGTTTAATCGCATCCTGCATGGTCAAAACCTTGACCCCAGCAGCTTCCACCCGTGCACTTGCCGTCAGGATCGAGGATGTCGCAAGTAGACTTACGAGCCCTATTTTCACCATATTCAAACCATTCAGAACAAACCCCTCCGCTCACGTACTTCTCTCTCTTTATAGTACAATATCTCTACCACTCTCGCATCCATTCTTTGGAGAAAAATAGCGAAATCTAGCGAATATAGGATTAGATTGCCGCATATAACCTTTTCTAGTAGTATAAAAGAAAGATGAAAGCAAATTTTGCCGAATTATTGCACGGGAAATAATTTCAAGGAAGGGGCTTGCAGATGGGGAATATCGTATGCGGTGGCGCTATGCTGCAATGCACATTCGGTGCTGCACCTAGCTCGTTAATGGTGCTTCCTGCGAATATGGTCATGACCGCGATGCCTATTGCCAATATCATGGATAATAAGCCCATGGTGAATATACTGCCGTTTGGGATGTGCAATTCGATGGCGAATCCCATGGTGGCCGCAGCGACAGCTGCAGCTCTTGGCGTACTGACACCGATGCCCTGCATCCCCGTCACAGCAGCTCCTTGGGCACCCGGAGCGCCTACCGTCCTTGTCGCGAATATGCCCGCGCTTAACAATAGCTCCAAATGCATGTGTAATTGGGGCGGCGTTATTTCCGTTCAACAGCCTGGTCAGATGACGATTCAGGTCCCATAAATTGTTCTTTTTTTACAATTGAAACAAGGAGTGAGAGCATTGGAGCCGATTAAAACGATTGAGAAAGTGCTAAAGCCTATCGTAGCACCTTTCATCGGACATATTATGAAGGCCATCCTGACCGTTGGAAGGCTGCCTAAGCTAGCGATTATTAAATTTCAGCAAATGATGCGAACCATGTTGCAAACGCGTGAATCCTCTTTAAAAAACTACGTTTTGATCGGCTCCTACTACATCTCCAAGAGACTGCTTATTTTCATCGTATTGTTCCTGCTCGTTCTAGCTTACTTCATCTTCATACGCCCGCCTGCGATCGTGAACAAATGGCTTAACCGTGTACCGGTACTTCAGGAAAATACACCTAAACTCAATAGCTTTTCGGGTAATGGTAAAGTCGTTGTCGATCCGAAAAAAGATAAAAAAGAAGCTCGCTATGTCGGCGATCTGGTTGATGGTCTTTACTCTGGTAAAGGTAAGCTGTACCATGACAACGGCATCCTCGCGTACGAGGGTGATTATGAAAAAGGTCTCAAAAATGGGAACGGCGCTCTCTATGATGAACTAGGACACCTGATTTACAAAGGCGCCTTCACGGCGGATGTCTATAATGGCGCTGGCGCCTTGTACGATGAGAAGCAGCGAGTCATCTATACAGGCGAGTTTCAAAATGGCAAATTCGGCGGGGCTGGCAAGTTGTTTGTACCTAGCGGGGACTTGCTTTATGAAGGAGCCTTCAATGGCGGCATGTATAATGGCGCTGGCAAGCTCTTCTCCTCGGGAGGAATCATCCAGTACGAGGGAGAATTCTCCGCAAGTTTGTACAATGGGGCAGGCAAGCTCTTTGATGCGAAGGGCATTCTCATGTACGAAGGCGGCTTCAAAAATGGCAGCTACTCCGGCGAGGGCACGGAATTCTACCCTAGCGGCATGATGAAGTATAAAGGTCAATTTCTTGTAGGTTTATATAACGGCGAGGGCACCTCTTTTGATGAAAAAGGCGTTCCGCGCCTCAAAGGCGCGTTCCAGAGCGGCGCCCTGACCGGCGCCGGGGAAGCGTATGACGAGTTAGGCAAACTCGTCTACAAAGGGGATTTCAAGGCCAGCGTCTATGACGGCCTTGGCACGGTGTTTGACGCAGACGGCGCGCCGCTGCTGCGGAGCTTCTGGGCAGGCGGCGCCGTCAGCCTGCAGGGCTTCCTCGGTTTGTCCAGCAAGAAAGTCGAAGACTTGCTGGGCAAACCAGCGGAAGTGACGCTGCAGGATGACAGCGTCATGCTCGCGGGCCAGGAGGCGGCGGTCGCAGCCGCCTCCGATATTGCTTCGCCGCTTGCCGATGCGGCAGGCGCTGGGGCTAGCGCGGCAGCAGGCGTGAAGCTGCTGCTGAGCTACCCGGCCTACCAGCTGTCGCTGCTGGTAGAGCCGTCGAAGACCAACCCGAAGGAAGCGGTGGTCACGTCCCTTAGTATTTGGGGCTCCAAGCCTCTAGCGCTGCTGCAGCCAGGCATCGAGACGTTCAAAAAGCTGAACGAGCCGAATGATGCAGGCTACAGCATTATGGAACTGGAAGTTGGCGCAGGTGCTGGCGCGTACAAGAACAGTTACTTTAAGGGTGATTATCTGTTCACGCTCACCCATTTCAATCGAACCAAAGAAGCTCACCTGTTGCAGGTGAGCTCAACCAAATAACTGGCTACTTCGTTGCTTTAACTGGAAATAGTACAGCTATTTAAGCCAAGTTTCTTCGAAAACTCGATTTAACTGGAAAATATGTTGTTAAAACTGCCTCTTTTGTTCCACATGGCTAAAATGTATGAAATTAGCTGTAGGTTTTCCATCAAATGAGCGCTTGATCGGAAAATCCCGAAGAATAACTGTACAATATCCATCTATTTGCTTGGAGCACACGGCTCGGAGATACTTTCCGGTGATCAGGGTTCTGAGACGGCAGATTTAGGCGACTCCACTCAGCAGTTTGTTGATTTTGGGTAATTTGACTGCTGAGACGCGTGCGTTTATCAAGGCTCGACCAAATATAAGCCTCTGGCCATGATTTCCGTGGCCGAGGCTTCTTTAATTCGATGAACCCTCCCGAAATTCTTGCAGGATTCTGCTGGCTTCATTGCGGTCCACGACCTGCAGCTTATTCAATATCGTCGAAACGTAGTTGGCCACAGTTTTGGCGCTGATCGCTAAACGCGCGCCGATCTGGGCATTGGTATGACCTTCAGCCATCCGCTCCAAAATTTCCATTTCACGTTTGGACAGTTCAGATAATACCGGATGCTCCGAGGGATTGCGTGTTCTCGGTTCCGAGAAGAAATGCATCATGCGGGCCGCAATATCAGAGCTGAACACAGCGCCTCCATTGCCAACCATCCGAACAGACTGAAGCAATTCGATTTCATCAGCGTCTTTGAGTACGTATCCTTTGGCTCCAACACGCATAGCCGTAAAGACCGATTGATCGTCACGGAACATGGTGAGAATTAGCACATGGATGTGCGGATATTTCTCTTTGACTAACCGGGTCGCTTCAATGCCATTGAGCCCTGGCATTCGAATGTCCATTAATATCAAATCAGGCTGACATTGTTCCACGAGCCCCAAAACTTCATCTCCAGATGCCGCTTCTCCTACGACAATTAAATCTTCCGTAGTTTGCAGCAAATTTCGGACACCGCTTCGAAATATCGGATGATCATCTGCAATCATTATCCTCATCGTCTGTCATTCTCCTCCACACCGTTTTATATATGTTCAAGACAAGGGAATGACCGCCAAAACCCGGGTCCCTCCGCCCGCAGGCCGGTCAATGTGACAGTGCCCCCCCAATTCAGCCGCCCTTTCCCGCATAGAAACCAGCCCAATCCCGCTTTTTCCCTCAGCAACTGGATGAACTGTCAAAGGTGTAAAGTGTGCCCCATTATCTCTAATTTCCACATGAAGCTGATCGACTTCGGACACTTCCAGCCTTACAGTACAGGTGGTAGCTTTGGTGTGTTTCACGACATTCACTAAAGCTTCCGTGACAATGCGATACACCGCTACTTCAACAGCGGCTGGAAGCGGAGGCAGCAGCCCAGGTGTATATAGCTGAATGTCCAGCACCTCAGCACCCTTCTCCCCTGCCAGCATTGCCGCAGGCTTGGACAGAAGGGCAATCCGTTCCTGTATGGCCCCAATCAGCCCAAGCTCATCCAGTGTTGGCGGCCGCAGGTCATGGACCAGCGTACGAATTTCATCCACTGTAGAGCGGATGACTTTGCGCAAATCCGCCAGCATGTCAATCGCTACTTTCGGCTGTGTCTCGACATAAATCTGAGCAGTCGCCGCATTCAGTGCAAGCGCAGCCAGCTTAGGCGCCAAATCATCGTGCAAATTATTACGAATGTACAGGCGCTCTTCTTCCCGCGCTATCACCAGCTTTTCCCTTGACTCTTGCAGGTCCTGTGCCAGCAACTTCATCCCCTGCGTCATATGCCAATTCTCCACAATTGGGCCAGCTTGCCTGAGTAGAACATCCAAAAATTTGTTATCTTCCGCCGTAAATCCTTCCCCCGCTGACCGGCTGGCTATGTGCAGGGTTCCCATTTCTTTCCCCCGATGAATAATCGGCAAGACATGTTGCTCATAAAGCAGGCTGCCCGCCGAAGCAACTAATGTCGTCTGTCCGCCGATACCGGTATAAATGGCCGTATAGGGAATTCGCAACGCATCTTTCACCGTTCTTACAACTGCATTCAGCATAGCGTCAGGATCCTGAGGCTGAATCAACTGATTGCCTAGCTCAAGCAGCACTGCGTAAGGATCGTCGTGGCGGCCTTTCATTAGCCGATTTATTTGCCGCTGCAACCATTCTTTCAGCGGAGCGAAAGCAACCGCCACAATCGCGGTTGCCAGTAACGAAGCGACATAATGATCCCGAGTTTGAATTACACGGCTTAAATATAAAACAGTCACTGTATAAATGAGCACAATGCAAACTGACAAGGATCCATAAACCAGCGTTCTTTTGACCAGCGGATCGATGTTCCACAGCCTTTGCCTTAACACTGCGAACATTAATGTAATGGGAATAGCCGTCAGGGAGGCATTCAAAACAGCGTTTAAATACACATAAGTCAGTGCTGTTCCATCATTGAGACTAGGGTCAAACAAAGCACTCATGCCAATGAATCCCACAATAGCAATGGAAGCGCCATAAACGACCCATTTCGTTTGTTGCCGCTCCGCAGCAGTAGCCCTATTGCGGAACCGATATAGTTGGGAATAGATCAAAATTAGTGTGGATGAGCCATACCAGAGAAACTGGACTATGGCCGGGATATGAAACTTTTCCCACATCTGCCCTTCATAAAAGAGCGTCATCACATCCACAATCATAATCAGCACAAAAACGAAACGCGACCAGTTGGGCACAAACTTGCCATTCGGAAATAGCAAGAGAAATAAGGATAAGGAAACCCAACTTAGCATGGAGATACCTAAGAACCAATAATGGGCAAAACCAGCTCCTTTGGATGCCGCCATGACTAACGACGGAAACGTTGATCCGAAAGACACCATTGCGACGACTGCCACCAGCCCCATCGGTTCACGGAATCCTTTCCAAAGCACGATCGCCGATGTCATATAAAAAACGAATGTAAACAAAACATCAATGAGTACGAATAACAGTCCAAATTGCTCCAAGCTAAACCCATTTGCCGGCAAAGGCATGGCAGGAACGAGATTACCGCAGCCTTGTAGGATACATTTCCCTACCAGTACGTTGTAGTACTGTGGGATCAAACTTACATATAGCGCAGCTGACAGTAGACTGAAGCTGAGTACAAAAAGCTGTGCAATTCGCATCGACCACACGACTTGCCGCTTGTTAACAACTTCCGAACTACCTGCTTTGCTCAGATGTAACATCTTCATACACCGCCATTCTTTCTGCATGAATGTTGCCTGTATGTATTATAGTTTGTTGAATCGATAGCTGAATATGGAAATTGAGCAATTTCCCGAGCCTACCCGTCATTTCCCAAAACATTCCTGCGAATATCCCGAAATTCAGGAACTCACTGCTCTGTTCTCCGTGATTTCCCTTCCAGTAGTCTAAACACAGGAGCAACACACTATTACATTGGAGGTTGAGTAACCATGACGGAGCACAAAGTAATAAAGTGGCTGGGTATGATTTGTATTTTAGCAGGAATTGCAAGGATGGGGATGACCCCTGCCTCTCTCATTTGGGGAACCGATAGCACACAAGAATTGACCGCAGGATTAATAGCTTGCATCCTCATGTCTGTCGGATCCATCGCTTTTTATCAGGTACAATCCCGTGAAACAGGAATCACTGGTTTTATCACGATCCTCGCCATCATCATTGGAAATATACTAACAACAGCGATGTTGTGGTCCCAATTTGCTAACGGCGGTGCAAATGCATTCAAACCGGAAGGCTTGTTGCTTAACATTTCACAAATATTCGGTACGATTGGTTTCCTCGGCGGTACTTTGGTGTTCATGATCCTGACTTACTTGGCAAAAGTTTTTCCGCGTTGGGTCCCCGCACTCATGCTGATCATGATACTCTCCATGTTCCTGCCAATTGCCGATAACAAATATTTTGCTTTCTTCTGGGGATTGTCGTATGTAGGCATGGGGTACTGCATCTGGACTAAAAAATTGACGAACGCTGCGTCACCAGCATCGCAACTCACTTATCATCGGGATGAATTGATTTCTGGGTAAATGAAACGGGCTAGCGTCAGGCAGCCGTACTTGCATCCCATCGACGCCTCAGCGACAAATTCCCATCAAGTCAAGCTAACGGACCTGACAGCCTCTATGAGCTGTAAATCAGTACATTTTAATAGCTAGCGGACACTAGGAGCGTTATTTACTGTTTCATGCGCTCATTTATGGTAATAAATGCAAATAACAGTTGCAGGGTCCATTAGAATTTATTTCCCCTGCTTTGTAGTCAATTAGCGGCTCCCATGTCCGTTAGCATGGCCGCTCCCAACCAACAGAGCCCGTTCGAGATTCTTCACTCGAACGGGCTCTGTTTTTAAACCTTCAAACTACTCCCCTACCATTTGCTCAACCTCGTCATCACCTAACTCACTAGCGAATAACACAATATCCTCTTTCGTCAAAGGCGTTACGAGGGCAAGTTCCTTCCCTAGCGCCGTTTGAATCTGTTCCCGAGCTTCCTTTATTCGTCCAAGTTGCTCAAGCGTTCGCGCATAGAAATAATAGGACTCCGCGTGCTTAGGCGTTTTGGCAATCACTTTCGTATACATCTCATCCGCCTCTTTCAGACGACCGAGCATATAGTAGTTTTGCGCTAAGTTATCCATAATGGTGATATCGTTGTCATTATAGGCGTAGGCCTCGAGATTATAAGTAAGTGCCTCTTCCAAGTCTCCCTGCAAAATTTGAAAATAACCATAATTCCCATAGACCAGTGTGTTCTTGACCTCGTTTGCTAGCTCCTGCAACATGCCCAATGCTTCGTCCCGCTTGTTCTTCAACCAGTACACTGTAGCCACATTGAGTTTCGCTTGTATGCGGATATCTGAAGCTTTCGCTGATTGCAGAACCTCTTCGAACATTTGCTCAGCCTTGGTGAGATCACCTGTCTTCATTAACAAATAACCATATCCAATTTGATGTTTTGGCAGAAAGGCTTTCGAGTCATACGCTTTTTCCATCCAAATCAACGCTTGCTCACGATCACCCTTCATATAGGCCAGATTGCCCCTCTGAGCGTACATAGCAGATCGGTTCACATAAACAAAATAACCTAGGATGACCAAGATTGCAGCTACCCCAATTAACCAGTTAGCCTGAAACGCCATAACAATTAAGAGAATTACAACGATTAATTTAAGAATACTTTTGAGGATAGGCGGCATGCATACTTCTCTCCTTTACAAACTCTAGTAAGTTGTAAACATTGTACCAAAAAAGTAGACACTTCTCCTAACCAAAAATAAGACCGAATGACCATCTGTTACATAGATGGCTTCGGTCTGATACAAGGTAGAACCTATGGCAGAGCTAATTTCCCCAAGATCGTCGGTCGTTCTGCTCCCGTCGCCGCTGGAACGTTGTTCGGCTCTCCTTGGATGAATGCATTGCCAAGCAAAGCAAACAGAATCGCTTCCTTCGCATCTGCTGAAATACCAAGTTCATCTGACGTAAGAATGGCTTGCTCAGGCAATAAATCTGCCAGCATCAGAAGCAGCGTGCGATTATGCGCACCGCCTCCACTCACGATCACTTCCGCAATGCTACACTGTGGCAAAATGTATGCCTGATACCCGCGTGCAATCGTATGCGCGGTAAAAGCTGTCGCTGTCGCCACGATATCCTCGTGCAACAGCCCCTGCTCCAGAGCAGAAACCAGCCATGCCGAGGCATAGGTTTTCCCGAACATTTCACGGCCCGTCGTCTTCGGAGGCGGTTCCTGGAAATACGGATGTGCGAGCATGTCCGCTAGCAATCCGTTATGTACCTTGCCTTTGGCAGCCCAATCGCCATTGGCATCGTACGAAAGCTTCCCTTGGGATAGCTCATACACAACCTGATCCATCACCATATTCCCCGGGCCCGTATCAAAAGCGATCATACCGCCATCCGCACTAGCGGCCGGAAGAGCCGTGCAGTTGCCAATTCCGCCTATGTTTTGAAGGATTCGGCCCTTATCCGCATCTCTGAACATGAGATCGTCGCCATAAGGTACAAGCGGTGCGCCTTGCCCGCCAACAGCGATATCCGCTGTCCTGAAATCACCAACGACAGGTTTGCCTGTTCGTTTGGCAATGACGGACAAATCCCCGATTTGCAGCGTTGATTTGGGAAGAAAACGGTCCGATTCATCCGCTACCGGGATGTGCCAGATCGTCTGCCCATGCGTCGAAATCAGATCGATGTCGTCCATGCTTATGTTTGCTGCTTGGGCCGTTTGGATGACGGCATCTGCGAAACGCTCGGCTATGGCGAAGTTCATGCCACACACTTGCGCAACATCGGAATGCTCGATCGTGCATAAACGCTTAAGCTTTTCTCGCATCTCCTCATCAAAAGGAAGACTCTCAAAGTGAAGCAGCTTGATGTTCGTCTCTACGCTTCGCCCCTCTATGTGGACAATGGCAACATCAATGCCATCTAGGGAGGTGCCTGACATGAGCCCCGCTATGGTTAGGGAAGCTTTATTCAAAAGTGTACGCAACATGATAACTCATCTCCATTCTTTCATTTTTGCTGAAATAAGCTCAAACGGATTAGAAAGGGAACGTAGATGTCCTAAATTGGCCGAAATCGGACGAAACGATACCTAAGGGGAACGTAGAGGCACTATCGGGTCGATTTTCGTGCGTTATGACGGTTTTCAACAAAATAGGATACTGTAGTTCCCTCTCGATGACGATTTTATCTATTCCCTCCAAGATAGAGCATTCTAGTTCCCTGTCCATGGCCTGGGAGGCCTTATGGGTTAATACTTTTTATTTTCAACAAATCTATTGGGATTGAGAGAGTATGAGATTGTGCAGCCTTGGCCGAATTTGTAAAATGTGTTCCGTTCGACCGAAATGAACCCGATTGGTAAGAAAAATGACTTGCAGATCCTGCTCAGGCTCGAACAACAGGCTCGTCCCTGTAAAACCAGTATGTCCGAAGGAGTCTTCGGAGACATAGTCTCCGCTAAACAAGAAACTTCTCGGATTTCTAAGCAACCAACCCAGCCCCCGAAACTCTTGGTCATACGGTGTAAAATTACGGGATGACAACTCGATAGCTGCCTTGGAAATAATTCTTCGTCCCTTAAAAATGCCCTTCTGCCGGATCATTTCAGCATAATTCGCTACATCATGAATCGTCGAGAATAGTCCCGCATGACCGCTTATACCGTGCATGAGCTCTGCTTTTTCATCGTGAACAATGCCTGCCTTGTACGCTTGACGCTGTTCCGAAAACTCGGTAACCGCATAACGCGTTTCCACGAAGGTTGGGCAAAACCCCGTTTCCGCCATCTCCAGCGGTTCAAAAATCTCCCGTTTGAGGTAGGTGTCGAAGGCTTCACCAGTCACAGTTTCAATGATCAGATAGAGCAATATCAGGCCAATATCACTATAAACAACCTTAGTTCCAGGGGGATGCAACGGTCGTTCGTTTAAGATCAGATCTACCAGCTCATCCCGGGATAGATGCATCAGCCCTCTCATACCTGGGATATCTGCCCGAAGCCCTGAGGAATGTGTAAGTAGATGTACGATCCGAATAGGTTCTTCCTGAAAGAAGCGAAATTGCGGCAAAAAGCTACCAATCGGATCAGCCAAAGTAAGTTTCCCTTGATCCATCAATTGAAGCACAGCTGGCAGCGTTGCAACTACCTTGGTCAGTGAAGCCAAATCAAAAACCGTATCCACGCTCATCGGAGCAGCTTCTGGATACATGACACGGTTCCCATAGGCTTGCTTCACTACTTCTTTCCCTCTTTGAGCGATGTAAAGGACTGCGCCAGGTAGATGACCTGCGGCAATTTCTTGTTCGATGAAGTTGCTTATCTTAGCGATATCCCAATTGGACATAACGACTGTGCTCCTTCAGTTTTATTGCTTTGAATCCGGAAGTGAGCTAGTCGATAAAATCGACTTATAGACTCCAAAAACCACTACTGCTCCAGAGTTAGTCGGTTTCACCAACTATCTTCTCTCCAATTGACACTGTTGCGCCCGAGTTAGTCGGTTTCACCAACTATCTTCTCTCCAATTGACACTGCTGCGCTCGAATTAATCGGTTTCACCAACTATCTTCTCTCCAATTGACACTGCTGCGCTCGAATTAATCGGTTTCACCGACTATCTTCACTCCAATTTTCACTGCTGCTCCAGAGTTAGTCGGTTTCACCGACTAATTCCTTTTCAATTTCCATTGGCACACGTAAGTTAGTCGTCGGTTTCACACGATAAAATCGACTTACTAACCCCCACTAGCTTAATAGACCGAAATTCCCAAATTAATCCAATTGAAGCTACCATTAAATCTTATTTAGTCCTAAATAACCAAATTAAATCGACCAAAACAAGTCACATGCCAGATAAATGGTTAAATAATTCGGCAAAACCGGACTAATGGTCTTTCTACATACGTAATCCTCAATTTAAGTCGGAGAAATCGGACTAAACACAGCAGCCTCTGGAAAAAATCGACGTACAACTTCCATCACTGACCGCTCTTCCATCTCCAGCCCGCTGGGTAGTCAGAACCAAGCGACACCGGCAAACGCCCTTGTGGTGTCACCAGTCCGAGCAGCGCACGCGCTGTGCTATGCAGCGCCAGCGGCCGGCTTTCGTAAGCCGCGACGAACGTCGCGACGTCCGGGAACTCCAGCAGGTCGTACGGCACGCGCAGCGCGACAACGACCAGCGGCTTGCCGAGCGCTTGCAGCTCGCGCACCAGCGCGACCTGCGCAGGATGGAATCGGGCGTTGTACGTCCCGATGACGATCTGCTCCGCAGCCGCCGCTTCCGCGAGCACCGCTGCGCGGTGCTCGTTCACCTCCGCAAGCGGGAGCACGCGGTCGATCACGTCCAAGCCGTGCTCGGCCAGCGCAACTCCCAAGCTTGCGACGCCCGCATAGGCTTCGTCGACGCCCGACGAAACCGCCGCGGCCACGGTGACCGCGAGTGTCCGCACGCGCGGCAGCGGCAAGAGCTGCTGCTCGTCCTTGACGAGCGTGATGCTTGCCTCGCTGAGGCGAGTAGCAACCGCGCAATGCGCCGCGGTCCCGACCTCAAGAGCAGCCTCATCATGAGGCTGCTCCGCAATAACCCCGCGCCGCGCTTTCAGCGCCAGCAAGCGCCGTACCGAAGCGTCGATATGCGCTTCGGAAATACGCCCTTCGCGCACAGCTTGCTCGATCGCCGCAATGGCGCCGACCTGTAGATCTTGACGGTGGCTGATCAACACCAGATCAGCCCCTGCTTCAACTGCCATGACAGCAGCAGCAACCGTACCGTAATGCTCGGAGATCGCGTGCATCTCCATGCAATCTGTCATGATGACCCCGTCATAGCCAAGCTCCTCACGAAGCAGTCCCGTGAGAACTGTTTTCGAAAGTGTAACCGGCAGTTTCTTAGACTCTAAAGCTGGGAAATAAATATGCGAAGACATAATCGCATCTACTCCACCTTCAATCGCTTCTACAAATGGTACCAACTCCACCGAACGAATTCGCTCTTCATCATGTGTAATCGTTGGCAAATCCAGATGGGAATCGGTATTCGTATCCCCATGACCAGGAAAATGTTTAGCGGTTGCCACAACGTTCGCATCTTGGAAGCCCCGTATAGCCTCTCGGCCATACTGAGCGACTTTCTCCGGTGATTCGCCGAATGAGCGCACGCCAATAACCGGATTATCCGGGTTGTTGTTCACATCCAGATCCGGTGCAAAGTTCAGATTGATACCGAGCGAACGCAGTTCCTTGCCCGAAATAAAGGAAGCTTCATACACGCCTTCTGGACCTGCATCTCCGGCAGCTAGCGCCATTAACCCTGGCATGAGAGCGACCCCCTCGGTAATGCGGGCTACCATGCCGCCCTCTTGATCGATGGAAATCCAGAGCGGCAACGTTCCGTTACGCTCCGCAATTTCCTGCAGACGGCCGGATAACGCAGCAATCTGCTTGGTATTCTGTACATTCCGTGCAAAATAAATAACACCGCCGATGCGCTGTTCCGCGATTAGCGTTTCCAGCGATGCTGACGGTTCCGTACCTTCAAATCCGCAAAGAATCATCTGTCCGATTTTCTCCTGCAGCGACATCTCATGAATTTCTCTCATCTTTACTACCATCCTCGTCCCATAATCACTGCAAACGGTTCAGCGCCATGAGCGCAGCACCGCTAGCGGCATCTCTCTTCGGTGTTATACAGGTCATAGCTGGATAACGTTCTTTGAGCCCATTAATAAAAGCTGTTTGTATAAAGCTATTCTTAAGCAGCGCACTACCAGCCATCGCAAGATCGCCTTCTTGCATCGAAAGTTTTTCCGCAACGGGTACAACCAGTTCGAGCAAAGAACGGGCACTTTTGTCGGCGATAGCCAGTGCCGCTTCATCCCCAAGCTCGCATGCTAGGGATAAAATAGGTGCAAGCGCAGCGATATCTTTCTTATTAGTCTGCTTGTCATAGACAAACCCGATGATTTGCCCAATCGTTGTCATACGTAATTGCTCAAACACCATTCCTGTAATGACCGTCGCAGGCACCCGTCCATCATGAGCCCGCACAACGACAGAAAGCAGATCTCTCCCTATACTGTAGCCACTGCCCTCATCATCAATCAGGTAGCCGTAGCCGCCAGCGCGGTGCGTGTCACCAGCTTCATTTTTGCCATAACAAATTGAACCTGTCCCTGCGATCAGTATAATCCCGAGTTCCTTGTTATGGGCACCGCAAAGGGCAGTATCTTGATCACCGGTTATGAACAAAGGTCCCTCATACCCACTAGCCCGAACACTGGATTCCAAACGGGTCGTAACTGTTGGATTACTCACGCCAGCCGCCCCAATGCACACTTGCGCGCAATGTTGAAGTCCACCGCATACACGATCAATTTCCCGAAAAATCTCCGCTAGACTAGCTTGCACACTCGCCTCATCCTGGCCATTATAGTTAATAGCCCCCGATGTAAAGGTGTGAACCTCGAGACCGTTCTCATCGACGATGGTTACTGCGGTTTTCGTACCTCCGCCATCAAGTCCCACTGCATATCTCTTCATATATGAACTCACCTCCTAATGCCTCTAGTGCTCTCTAATACAGATGATAGGGCTGCTTTCTGCGAGCAAATTCACGGCTCTCCTCACGGAATTGTTCCAGCATAGCCGGAACGTTAACCCCAGTCTCACGATAGTGGCTACCGCCACCAAGTAAATCAATGAATGGTCGTGAACCCTCTTTAAATGGTGGTAAAAATGAAAATTGCTCATAATTGTTCTGAATCGTGTACATCAACGTAACACCTATATCGATGGGGCGAACCGCACGGTTGTCGAGGACGTGAATTTGCACGCCTGCGCATTGTTCCCCCTGGAACTTAGAAAAAGTCGGTTTAAAATAGACAGGTCGGAACACGACGCCTGGCAGCTTTTTCCCATTCATTCCATCCGCTAACTGCTGTGCATCAATGAACGGAGCACCTACGATCTCAAACGGGACTGTCGTTCCTCTGCCTTCCGATAGGTTCGTTCCTTCTATAATACAAGTGCCGGGATACAGCACCGCTGTCTCAAATCGAGGAATGCCAATCGAAGGCATGATCCAAGGACGTCCTGTGTCCGAGAACAGCATGTTTCGCTCCCAACCTTCACAGCGTACAACATGCAGCTTGCCATGCCACCCCTTTTCATCGTTCGCCATCATAGCGACCTCTCCCGGCGTCAGTCCGTAGCGTACACTGAGCGGATAGTTGCCGACAAAGGATTCGAAGCCGCTTTTGAGCACATTGCCTTCTACCGTTACCCCATCAAGCGGATTAATGCGGTCCAGAACGACAAATTCTTTGCCCGCCAGCGCACAATCTTCCAACGCATAAAGCATTGTATACAGGAAAGTATAGTAACGGGTCCCTACGTCTTGAATATCGTAGACGATGATATCGACCTCATCCAACATTTCCTGTGTCAGACGTTTGGAATCTTTCCGATACAAGCTATAGACGGGAACTCCCGTCAACGGGTCCAAATATGTGTCAACCAGCGCACCTGCTGCTAGATCTCCACGAACCCCGTGTTCTGGCGAAAACAAAGCGACCAGATTGAACTTCTCATGAAAGATTTGTATCGTCGATACGAAATCCTTGTTTAATCCAGTAGGTGCTGTAATCAGCCCTACACGTTTACCTTTGAACAAGTGATCATACCGTTCTATACAATCGATACCATTTAAGATCATCGCTGCCTCCCCAAACTCGCCTTGATTTTAAAAAATGACTGCAACAAGCTCAAGCCTCGTTACAGTCATTTGGTATTTTTTTATGATTTAGTTTTATAATTCAATTTTATAATTCCGATTGACGAATACGCATTGTTTCTTCAGGAACCATGAACGTCTGCGCATATTCTTTTCTCGCTTCAAGACCGCGTACACGCATCAAATGCTTGTAGTATTCCAAGTATTGGAACGATTTACTGCCTGTTACGAACCAATGGGTCGAAACAGCCTTCACCCAGAGATCAAACGCCTCTTTCGGGAAATCGACATAGACGTAAGGAACGTAGTCAACGGCATCCTCCCAGTTCTCTGCGTAATACAATTTAGCTGCAAAGTGCGCAGGGTTCTCTCTCTCAAACGAGGCTAGCCCCGCGAAAAAGCGCGCATCATTCACAATACGGTGAGTCGTCATATGATCCTTATGCATGCTGTTTTTAAAATGAGTAATAATTACGTTCGGCTTCACTTCGCGAATCACATCGCATACGCGATAGCGCATTTCTTCGTTATCTTGCAGTTCACCGTCGGGAATGTCAAAAACGATGGAATCCCCGCCTAACATCTCGGCAAAGGTTTTAGCCTCATTCACTTTTTGTGCACGATATTCCTTCATGTCTTGTCCTGCAGGAACGCCACGTTCCCCAGCAGTTAACGCTAAAGTAACAATTCGATCACCCTTCAGAGAGTGGTGGGCTAATACACCGCCTGCCGTTAGTTCCGCATCTCCGACGTGACCTCCGATAGCTAGAATGGTCATTTTTGGCTCGCTCATTATGCAAACTCCCTTCTCATGACAGCAAATAGTTTCACAGTTTGAAAACCTGCTCGTTCATAAATCCGGATGGCTGGGTTCGATATACCTGTAAATAGCGACATGTATTCGGTCCCCGTTTCTTGAAACGCTTCACATAGCTTGTAAAATAAAAGACTGCCTAAACCATGACCCTCGTGCTCAGGAAGCACACCGATACCGGCAAAATAACCTCGTCCATTCGCTTGTCGAATGACCGGACCTGCGAAGCCAATAGTCTTGCCTTGATAGGCAGCGATGACAACGGGCACGCCATTTGCCGTGGATGCGCCGATCTCCTTTTGCCATAATGAATTCCCAAAGCCCTCCAGCATGTCTTCCACACCAACGTGCTTACCCGGATCAAACAATTCGATTGTGTACCCTTGGGCGCTCGCTTTGGTTTCTTTCACGCTATATTCCTCTGGCATCGCATACGCTGACAAATGGAGATACATGGCGCATTGCTTCGCACGCTCGACATAGCCTGCGCCGAGCAAAAACGTATATAACTTACTATCCACTGGTACACCTGGGGCATTATTGTGCTCATGCTGAGGAGTATCTGGGATGTACCATGGCAATAACATCGGATTGAAAAAGAGGATATCGGCTTGCTTTTTACCCAACTGGTTAAAGCGGTTTTCCAAAGCACTTAATAGCATTAAATAGTTATCATCGGTGTCAAAACCGTTCGCTAACACGTTACAGGTGATATATCCAGCCACATCGCCAAGCGGAAGATCTTCCCCTGTACATCCACAGGCAAAACCGATGACCTTATCATTGGCTAGAAGAAGAAACGTGCTGTCCTTATCAAAGTAACGATTTTCCGCAAAGATCTCATCAAAGCTTTGTTCTGTAAGCTCCTTATAGCCATCCTTCACCGCGGCATCATTCCATAACGCGATGACATCGTGCCGATAGGAAGCATCCCATGTTACCAGCATGCTGCAGCAGCCTCCTTTTAACCCGAGATTAACCCTTCACCGCACCTACCGTTACGCCTTCCAAGAAGTACTTCTGTAGGCTAAAGAACAGAACAAACATAGGTAATGCTGAGATTGTTGCTCCAGCCATCATTGGCGCGATATAGGTTGTATTGGCAAAACGGAAGTTTTTGAGACCAACCTGAATCGTCTGCATTTCCATCGTATTCGTAACGAGAAGCGGCCAGAAGAACGTGTTCCAGCTATCCATAAAGGTCAGAATCGCCATAACTGCCATAACCGTTTTGGATAGTGGCAAAATGATACGAACATAAATTTGGAATTGGCTGCAGCCTTCAATTTTGGCACTTTCCATAATCTCGTTCGGGATACTGCTCATGAATTGCTTCGCCAAGAAAATGTTATACACGGTTACTAGCCCCGGCATAATTAACGCACTGTACGTATCTTGCAAATTAAATACATTCACAACCAGAATGTACAACGGAACTTGTGTCACTTGATAAGGAATCATCATGGACATCAGCAACAGTCCGAACAGGAAGCCTCTACCCTTGAAGCGAAGCTTCGAGAAGGCATACCCCGCCATACTGGCAAAAATCACATTCGAGACCGTTACCGTTGCAGCCACGATGAGTGAATTCAATAACCACCGATAGGAGTACTCACTGTAGTCAAAGAAAAACTTAAAGGAAGCAAAGGAAACTTTGGTTGGGAAAATGGAATAACTCACCGCACCAGCTTCTACAGGATCCCCGAGTGCAGAAATGAACATAAAGTAAATCGGGAAAATCGTCGCCAGAGCAAAAAGAAGAAGGGCGATAAAAATGATGGAGTTACGCATTGTTTTGACTTTTGGATTGCCTGCATGATTGCTATATAAAGACATTTATTATCTCCCCTTTCTTAATACTCGACGTCTTTGCCCGCATATTTAAATTGAATAACCGATATTACTGCTATGATGACGGCTAGAATCAGAGATTGTGCCGCTGCTTTGCCAAATTCAAAATACGTAAATGCATTGTTGAAGATGAGTAACCCCACCATCGTCGTTGCATTGTTAGGTCCACCACCTGTCATCAGGTAAGCGTTCTGGAACACCTGGAAGGAACCGATCACACCAGTTACTAGCAGGAATAAGGTTGCTGGTTTAAGACTAGGAACGACGATGTGCCAAAGTTTTTGGAGAAAATTCGCTCCATCGATCTCAGCAGCTTCATAATACGTATCATCAATTCCGAGCAAGCCGGCCAAATAAATAATAATGCTGGTACCATGACTGGACATCCAAGACATTAATACCAATGAAAACATAGCTGTTTTACTCGATCCCAGCCAGTTCTGATTCTCAAAACCAAAGAAATGAATAAGTTGATTCAGAATTCCACCCTCTAAAGGATCGAAAATCCATAACCAAACAACGGATAAAGCAACACCTGAAGCTACAACGGGTAAATAGTAAATACCTTTAAAAAAGGACTGTGTTTTCTTTCTAAGCGGCAGAATCAATACTGCAATCGCCATCGAGAGAAACAAGTTAACTGGTACAGTCAATACCGTATACACAAGCGTATTCTTCATGGCTTGCCAGAACAGGCCATCTTTCAATGAGCTTACATAGTTATCAAAGCCGACATAGGTGGAGCCTAATGGTTTGTACTTTTGCAAACTAATGATGAACGCGCTTACGACCGGGTAGGCTGTGAACATGGCAAACACAAGCAAGGACACTGCAATAAAGATATATCCCCAGGTGCCATCTCCTTTAATTCCTTTTCGTTTTATCGACTTAGCTACAGCCATACAATCCAACCCTCTTTTCGAACTTGCTTAAAATGATTCGGATAGTCGTGCAATGTTCTGCCCGACTATCCGAGGTTTATACGCTATTCTTAGTCTTTAACGATTCCGTCTGCACCGAAGGCAGCAATGGCAGCAGCTTTAACAGCTTCATACATCGCTTCAGGTGTAACTTCACCTGCGATTAGACCTTGGAATTTAGGAACGATCACTTCTGTTTCTAACTTAATCGCTTTTGCAGACAAGTCAGATGGAATGTCGGAGCGAGCTGGTGTTGCATTTTTAAGCATATTGTCTACAGCTGCAACGTTGTCAGGGTTTCTGTCAATTTTCATGTTAGCTGCTTCTTTTTTAGCGCTTTGTGTAATGTGTGCGGCGAACAAATCGTTGTTCGTTGTTGCTGCAACCTTACCGCTAGCTAGGAAGTAAGCGGCTTTTACGACGTTTGCTTTGTGTTCTGCAGTTGGTTCTTTCTTACCACGGAACGTCATGTAACCATCAACAACTGTAGCAGCCGAAGGTTTCGCACCTTGGAACGTTGGCGCTGGCAATACGATGTAGTCAACTGGGATACTGTCTTTTACTGCGGAACCGTCAGCAGCTTTAATCTTCGCATTATTCGTTTTTGCAGAGTTCTCAAATGTCGCAAGACCTTTACCTGTGATCATCGTTTGTCCTGTTAAGAACATGTTCCAACGTTTACCTGCATCTACAGAGCTAAGCTCTTTCGGCATGGAACCATCGTCGATCAATGCACGAAGATCTTTCAGCAAGCCTAAGTAGTTTTTGCTAGTATACGCATATTTCAAGTCTTTATTAAACGCATGCGGCATGCCTGCATTTTTGGCCATAATTCCTAGGTAATCCACAGCGGCTACGCCTTTTACTGCGAATACGAAGCCATATCTTGTTTTACCATTCTCAGTAACTACGCCTTTTTTGATTGCTTGACGGAATTCATCATACGTCCAACCGTTTGTTTGTACTTTTTTCCAATCAATGCCGGCCTTCTCTAAGAAATCTTTGTTACCGCCAAGTGCATGAACTTCCATATAAGCTGGGAAGCCGTACAAGCCTTTGCCGTTCTTCATATATTCAAGTGGTGCTTTATCGTAATCACTAATCATTTCAGGCGTTGCTGTACTCGTAATATCCATCAACAAACCTTGCTCGATGTACTTCGGAATACCGTCAGAACCACCAAAAGCGATATCCGGCGGGCTACCTGCATTCACTTGTGTATCTAGCTTTTGTTTCACATCTTCCCAGCTAGCTGGTTCGATTTTCAACGTAAGATTCGGATATAGCGCCGTGAAATCTTTGGAAATTTGTTCGAAATTTTTCTGATAGTTCGGTGAAACCGGAGGAAGCAAAGCTGTGATCGTGTCTTTCGCAGTACTGGCCGTAGCTGCAGGAGCTGTTGAACCTGCTGGTGTAGTCGTTTCTTTCGTACCAGAATTACTACCACAAGCTGTTAGAGCCATTGTTAAAGCTACGACAGAAGCTAATACGGGCATTTTTCTTTTCATGAAAAACAAACCTCCTAGGTTAGGGATCCTTGATTGTAGCTCAAGTCTCTCCTTTTTTGTTTTAAAATGATCAAACCACTTTTTGAAAGGTACGTATGGCTCTCTTCAAACTACCCTCACACTGCTCTAACGCGTCGATCGCTTCCTTCACTTCCATGCCGGTTTTAATCATCATAATGGCAAGTTTACAGTTCATGGACGCTTTCTCAAGATGAGCAATCGCTGTGGATTCATCCACCCCAGTCGCAATCCGAATAATGCGAACGGAACGATCGTACAACTTGATGTTACTAGCCTTCATGTCAACCATGAGATTGTTATACGTCTTTCCAAGCTTAACCATTGTTCCCGTAGTCAGCATGTTAAGGACCAGCTTCTGTGCTGTACCCGCCTTCAGACGAGTAGATCCCATAATCACTTCCGGCCCAACCACTGGCGCGATGCATACATCCGTTACAGCTACCAATTTGGAATTCTTGTTATTCACAACACCAATCGTTGCAGCACCAATTTCTTTCGCTTTCTTCAAGCAAGCAATAACGAATTGTGCACTTCCGCTGGCCGTAATCCCAATTACCGCATCCTTCGCTGTTACTCCGCATCGTTCAATGAGGGCGACCCCCTCCTCAGCGTTGTCTTCAAAACCTTCCACTGCTGTTCGTAGTGCTCCATCGCCACCGGCGATATGACCTTGCACCAACATTGGATCAATACCAAAGGTTGGAGGACATTCAGAGGCGTCAAGCACACCGAGTCTGCCAGAAGAACCAGCTCCTACGTAGAGCATCCTGCCACCGTTTCTGAGAACTTGATGCAAGATATCAACCGCTTTCACGATCTGCGGTATCTCGGCTCCGACTGCTGCTGGAACCAATGCATCCTGTTCATTCATCATCCGGAGCATTTGCTCTGTTGAACATTCGTCAATTGTCTGTGTCTTCTCATTAATCTCTTCCGTAGTTAAACCCGATAGATACTCATCCATAGCTGCTGTCCTCCTGCCTGCTGTACTCTTTACCACAATAGAAAGTATAAGTTTTCGGTTCCCGAAAACGTCTTTCTATTTGGCGATAAAACTATCATCTAAACTCGGTCGCTCATCTTCGAATGACCTCGATAGAAGTTTTCTCACTGGTCTAATATTAACGAAAAATTTCACATTGGTCAATACTTTTTGAAATTTTATTTTATTCTAAAATAAATAATTGAATTTTTATTTCTTAATTTTCGACAAAAAAACGACGTCTGCCAAGACATCGTTAGTGTGTTCGATTCGCTTATTTTCTATGCTTACTGCTGGCAATAATGTCGTGTGTTTTGGACAAATACTTCTTCACATGCTTATATTCGCTGCTCGCTACCCCTGCAAAAAGAATATCAATTACCGTCAACATCGCAATGCGCGAGCCCATAGCTCCGCTTCGAATCGTGATCTCAGGTGTCGAAATACTAAGCACGATATTCGCATTATCCGCTAAGGCGCTTTTATTATATTTGGTAATGGCAATGATCGTGGCGCCATTCTTCTTGGCGATTTCTAGCGTATCTAGGATTTCAATCGTGCTGCCCGAATTGGAAATGAAGATCGCAACGTCACCTTTTCCAAGCAACGTGGCTGCCGTTAGTTGACTATGGCCATCCGTGTAGGTGTGGCACATCTTGTTGATGCGTGAGAATTTCTGCTCCGCATCCATCCCAACTAGACCGGAGGCACCGATCCCGAAGAAAACAATGCGATTGCAAGCCACTAACACTTTGACTGCGCGGGCAATTTCATTGCGATCAATAACGCTCAGTGTATCTTCAATGGATTTGCTATTATTATGCGAAATGTTAGAGATAATTGTTGAGAGATCATCACCTGGTTGGATATCGGTGTATTGGTCCTTCTGCTCCTCATCCATCGACCCCAGCGAAGCTGAAATACTAACGATAAAGTTGCGATATCCCTTATATCCCATCGTTTTGCAGAAGCGCAATACAGAAGCATCACTTGTTTTCGTAGATTGAGCGAGACTCTTAATCGAGAGATGCGGGATCTCGTCCACATTGTCTAATATATACTCAGCTACTAACTTCTCCACGGGAGTTAGGCTGTCTTTCATATCGCGAATTTTGATCAAAATATTATCATTTATTGACATATAGTTTCCCTACTCACCATAGATTATCCGAGCTGAAATCACCTTCATCATACGGATAATTAGGCGAAAACACAAGATGATTCTGTAAATTATCTGTAAAATTTAATGCCATTAAAGAATTTTTATTTCAATTATATTTTATAAAATGAAATATTATGCCGATATTTGAATCCATGAATCCCGCGACGCACAAGGGGAAAAACCCCGTTCGAGAATTGCTCTCGAGCGGGGTTCCATGTGCTATAGACCAACTGCTACTTCTACCACCTAACCTGTTCTCCGTCGTCCAAACAAACTAGATGTATTTTATGTAGCTAATTTTGCCGATTCTCCCCACTTAGGAGCATTAGATGGATTTCCTACAGTTAATTTCCACTAAAATCGACCAAACCGCCAATCTAGCTCATATTAGCTGTACTTTTTCCATCTATTCGCAAAATCTCAGGTGATACGGCAAAATTAGCTGTATATTTTACATCTAACTAAAAGCCAGCTACTCAAATGAGCACACTACTTCTACTTCTACTTCTACTTCTACTTCTACTTTTACTACTTTATTCCGTAACTGCTGCCGTTCGCGCTACCTTAATCGATGCCAACGCATAAACGATAAGCGCACTCCAGATAAATGCAAAGCTAATCAATAGCATAGGTGAAAATTTCTCTTTGAACACGAATACGCTAAGCAGAAGCGTAATCGACGGGCCGATATACTGAATGAAGCCCAGCATAGATAGCGGCAGCTGTGACGCAGCTTTGGCAAACCATAGCAAAGGCAGCGCGGTAGCTCCTCCTGCCAGGAAAAGCATGATCAACGTGAGCGGCGGCAATGACCACGCAGCATCCTGATGCGTAGCAAATAGGTAGATGATATAGGCGAGGGCGATCGGGAAAACGAACGCTGTTTCTCCAGCGAGGCCGGTTGCGGCATCGTAGGTGACTCTTTTTTTCACGAGGCTATATAAACCGAAGGTACCTGCTAATGTGAGGGATACCCATGGAAATCTGCCATAATCCACGGTGGCGATCAAGACACCGATTCCTGCCAAAGCCACAGCCAGCCATTGTCTGCCCGTCGGCTTCTCACGAAGGAACAACACCGCCAGCATAATGTTGAAAAGCGGCGTGATGTAATATCCGAGACTTGTCTCGATCACATGCCCATTATTAACGGCCCAAATAAAGATCAGCCAATTGGTGCTGATCAACAAACTACTCGCCCCCACCAGTAATAAGGTGGTGCGATTCGTGATCAAGCTGCGAAATTGCTGCCATTTTCCTTTTCCAGCGACGATCAGAATCGCCATAAACACGAATGACCATATCACGCGATGCGATAGTATTTCTCCTGCCATCAACGACCCAAAAAGCTTCCAATACATAGGCAGCAAGCCCCAGGCAATGTAAGCAATAATGGCATAGCCAAGACCTTTTTTCATAATAAAAACCCCACTTCATGTACAAGTAACACAATTCTATGCACCATAAAATCTGTCCATTGGTTAATAACATTGCTTCATTGTAATGGATAGTGGGGTTTTTGTACAAATAAAAATCGCCTGCTCGTTCGTTAAAACCCGGATTCTAAATAATCATCATGGTTGTCAAAGTAAGGAATTTCCTTTTCAATAATCGGATCAATGACGGATATACCATCCTTCGTTGTCACATGCCAATCCTCATTCGAGCTGATCACTTCGGCCAAAAAAGCATCAAGATCCATGGCGTATATCTCCTTCCTGGATGCATGTATGGAATATCCTTATTATGGTGTATAAATAACAAAAAAATCCCCGATACACGGGGATTTTCCGAACAATTATCCTTTTACCGAACCCGCAGCTATTCCTTCTACGATCCGATTACTCAATAAGATGAATGCAATCATAATAGGCAAAATACTGATCATCAGGGTCGCGCCAATCGCGCCCCAATCGGTCGTGTATTGGCCGACGAAATTCTGAACGCCTACGGTTAGGGTTTTATACTTTTCCGAGGAGATGAACGTATTCACGAAAATAAACTCATTCCAGTTATAGATCATGTTGATGATCACAGCTGTAGATAGCACAGATGCTGTCATCGGCAGCGTAATGCTAAAGAATATGCGATTCACGGAGCAGCCGTCCATAACGGCAGCTTCTTCCACTTCACGCGGCAGCGTGTAATAAAAGCCGAGCATAATCATGATCGTAATCGGCAAGTTAAAAGCAATGTAGGACAAGATGATTGACAATGGATGATTAGTTAGGTTCATTTTCATAAACATACTGAATAAGGGAATGAGCGTCGAGTGCACGGGAATCATCATCCCTACCATAAACAATCCAAGCACAAAGGACTGCAGTTTCCATTTCATCCGGGTCAACGCGAATGTCACTAAGCTTGCTAATAAAACCGTGACCCCAACCGACACTAATGTCATCCAGACGCTGTTAAAAAAGTAACTATTGATATGGCCCTGCGTCCAGACCTTCTCATAATTCTCCCAACGCAGTCTCTCTGGGAATGCCATCGGGGCGAGATTGAAGATTTCCTCATTATTTTTCAAGGAGAATAGCATGAGCCACAAGAGCGGAAAAATCTGAATCACAGCGACAATCGATAACACGATATATAAGACGCCATAGCCGATTTGTCCAGGTAGCTTGCTTCGTAGGGTTAGCGCCTGTGCCTGACGACGAGTGGTTTCGAGCTGCATCGGAATTGGAATCTCCTTTCGTTACGAGTATTGGATCTCATCTTTGGAAGCTGTCGCTTTACGGATTAACCATGTAGCCACGAGGCATATCAAGAGTAAGAAAAAGCCAATTGCGCTGGCATAACCGAAATCATAGCCTTTGAACGCTTTGCGGTACATGTAGGAGGCCATTACTTCGCTGGATCCGTTAGGTCCGCCGCCTGTCATCACATAGATCAGATCGAAGTATTTCAGTGATCCAACGACGGCCAGAACGACCGTTACTTTCATCACTTCCGCGATTAACGGAACACGAATGGATAAGGCGATGCGCCATGGACTAGCCCCATCAATGCGTGCGGCTTCGATCAGCGAGGTCGGTACATTTTTCAATGCAGCATAATAGATCAAAATATAAAATCCGGCGTACTGCCATAAGATCGGCATGAAAATCGCGTATAAAACAATAGATGGATTGGACAGCCATTCCGGTGTATGCGTGACCCCCAGAGACGTTAGGATAGCATTCAATACCCCGTTCGTTGGGTGGAATATTTTCAACCATAGTTGAGCGATAGCAACAGAAGAAAGCAGCATGGGAATCAAATAGATTTTGCGAAAAAAGTTAGCCCCTCGAATGTTTGCGGAGAGTACTAATGCGACTAACAAGTAGCCAAGCAGAGAGATTGTTGAGAAAATTGCCAGCAAAAACGAGTGCTTCGCGCTTCCCCAGAATAATTTATCCTTAAGCAGTTCGGCATAATTATGCAAACCGATGAAACTCATTTTGCCTACGCCATCCCATTTCATAAGCCCGTAGTAGCCCGTCATTATGATCGGCATATAGATCAAGGCTAGCAGCAGAAATAACGCGGGAATTACGTAGATCGCAATCATGGATTTGTTAGACATGACTTTATCCATAGCAGGCACTTCCCTTTCAGCGATTATGACAAAGGACATATCACTTGGAGGGATATGTCCTTTCCCAAATCGTTCGTATTCGTTAGGCTACTTCGCTTCCTTCGCCAAGGCATCCTCATGATTCTTCGCAAAAGCTTCAGGTGTCACCGCTTTACCAAACAACGCTTGAATCATATTCAAGTGAACTTCTGCAGAAGCAGGCTTCATTTGAACATCTGCGAAAAGCGTAATATTGCTCGCTTTATTCAATTCGTTCAATAGGTCAATGTACATTTGCGGCAGCTTCACTTTGGATGTGTCTACTTTCGTTGCTGGGATAACGCCTGCTTCAGAAATCGCGTGCTCGCCCCACTTCGATACGAAGAAGCTGACGAATTTCTTGGACTCTTCTTTCACTTTGGAGTTGTTTGCTACGAACAAGCCTACGCCTGGTCCGCCAACCCAGCTATCCATGTTGCCTTTACCGCCATCTACCGTTGGGAATTTAAAGAATCCGATTTGATCCTTGAACGCTTGTGGCACATCTTTGTTCGTTGTGTAGTTCGGCAACTCCCATGTTCCCATCATATACATCGCGGCTTTACTGTTCATGAACTCCGCTTTACCTTCATCGTTACCAAGTCCATTGAAGCCTTTGTTGAAGGCATTCATGTCGACAAGCTGGGCAACTTCCGAAGCTGCGCGAACTAAACCTGGATCGTTGAATGAGCCTGTGCGGTCAATCGCTTTTTTCAACGTTTCGGGTCCGCCGATACGGTCAGCAAGGTACATGTACCAGAGTGAACCTGTCCAGCGGTCTTTGTTGCCTAGTGCGATTGGAGCTACACCGTTCGAGCTAAGTGTTTTGACAATGTTTTTGAACTCATCATACGTCTTAGGCGGTGCAAGGTTATACTTGGCAAAAAGCGCTTTATTGTAATACACCGGCACGATGTTCAATTCAACTGGTAGACCGTAGGTTTTACCGCCGAATGCGTAAGCATCAGTTGTGCCTTTCACGAATTTATCTTTCAAATCCCCTTGCAGCAAGTCATCCAGCGGAGCGAACATGTCGCCTTTTACATATGGATCCATGTAGCCTGCTGCCCACGTGAAGCCCACATCAGGAAGGGCATTTGAGGTAGAAAGGACTTTCATTTTGTTCTTGTATTGTTCATTCTCGAGCACTTCCTGCTCAATCGTCACATTCGGATTCGCTGCTTGATACTCTTTAATGATATCGTTTACAATTTTGTTTTGCGTAGCGGAGTTTCCTGTCGGCCATAGGTGCATCATTTTAATCGTTACTTTTTTGGCGGGTTGTGCAGTTGCTGCTTCCGTTGCTTTTGCTGATTCTTTAGGAGCTGTCGTTGGACTCGCATTATCTGTGGAACTAGAACAGCCCGTCAGTGCCATGGAGAGGCCGAGCATCGTAGTTAGCGACCATGTAAGCGTTTTTCTTACCATGTTTGTTTCCCCCTAATCATTTATGTGCTACGTGTTTTATTGTAGCGCTTTCATTGTGGCCGCAGGGAGTAACAGCTATCGGGTAATATTCCACTATTTCGAGGTATCTATCCGATCATCCGCATCCATTATCTGTTTCCGATACTGATTCGGGCTCGTCCCTTCGTACTCTTTGAATAGCTTGATGAAATATTTCGACGTCTGGTAGCCGACTTGCTCTGAGATATCCGCAATGGTTAGTCTTGTTTGCAGCAGTAGCTCCTTCGCCTTCTGGATCCGGTTTCTCGTAACATATTCACTGAAGGTGAAGCCGGTTTGCTCTTTGAAAAGAGCGCTGAAATAGCTCGGATTCAGATGGATCTGACTTGCTACCTCGCTCATGCCGAGGGGTTCTTGTAAATGTGCCTCCACATAATCTACCGCTTGCTGAACAGGTGGACTGTAATTCTTGGCTGAAGTTTTCGCCTGCATCAGGCGAGAATCCACCATTTTCTCCATCGTTTCAACGCGCCCGCGTTCTTCTTCCATGCGCAGCGCCTGCTCGACGGCGTCGATCAGCTTGCTTTTCTGAATCGGCTTGAGCAGATAGTTAACAACGCCTAATTCGATCGCTGTTTGTGCATATTGAAAATCCGGATGTCCCGAGATAATGATGACTACTGGCTTGTGGGCGAAACCACGCGTGCCTTCCACGACTTGCAGTCCGTTCATTTCAGGCATACGGATGTCTGTAATCAAGAGATGTACGGGTCGCGATTGTAAAAGTTCGAGCGCTTCCGTACCATTGCTGCAACTGAGTATCGCATAGCGCCCGATGGACCAAGCTTCTAATGTTTTGCGTATGCCTTCTCTCGTTAATGGCTCATCGTCAACGATGAGAATGGTTTTCCCCGATTGGTTCATTGTGTTCCTCCTTCAAGTTTTTCGTTAGAAAAATTGGCCTCGAAAGCTTTTGCGTAAATCGGAATATCGAAGCTCACGCTGGTGCCCTGACCAGGACTACTCGTGATCGTTAAGCCACGATACGTATCTGGAAGTGACGGGTAGTAGAGCTGAAGACGCCGCTGCACGTTAGAGATGGCCATGCCTTTTCCTTTGGCGGATGGGGCACTTCCGCGTTCCATCGACTCCAGCACAGCTTGCAGTGTCTGTTCATTCATCCCTGGACCGTCATCACGTACCGTAATGCGCAGCTCAGACGACGGCTCAAGCGACGACGGTTCCACGCGAATCGTGATCAGTCCCACTCCGATTTTGCCTTCCAAACCATGCAAGATAGCGTTCTCCACCAAAGGCTGAATCAGCAGCTTCGGAATATTCACATGACTGTACATGTCTTCGCTGTCAATTTCCCAAACGAGCCGCGAACCGAACCGCACACTCATAATGCTTAGATAACGCTTGATGTGCTCCAGTTCCTCCGATAGGTTGACCCACACATCCTTGTTCGGATTGCCGATGACATAGCGAAATAAATCAGACATAGCGACAACAAGATCGGCTAGCTCTTCTTCCTCTTTTTCCTGCAAGGACCAATAAAGTGCTTCTAATGTGTTATACAAAAAATGCGGATCAATCTGCGCTTGAAGGGCTTGCAGCTCTGTTCGGCTTTGGATCATTTCTTTCTCGTACACGAGTTTAATGAGTCGATTCATGTTATCTACCATCTGATTGTAGGTCATGTTCAAGTCATTCAGCTCGGTTGTGTATGACTGCGTCAAATTGGGCGTCAGCACCCCTTGTCTTGTATTTCTCATGGCCCTCATCAACCTAAGAATCGGCCTCGTAATCATCGAAGATAGAAGAAACGACAGGATAATAAACAGCACCAACCCGATGGCCCCAGATACGATAATCGCCCACCGCAGCACGGAAATCCCATCCGTCACATCACTCACCGGGTACAAAATCATTAGCGTCCAGCCTGTCTGCTCAGAGAGCTGTTTCACCAAAATATATCGCTTCTGCTCTAAGGTAACCTGCTGCGAATCGGTATGCATGAGCCCGCTGATGTCAGCAAGTGCTCCGCCTTCAGTGACAATGGGTCTTGCCGAGCTATCGGCTAACAGCATTAATTCGCGCTGCCCTGTATCGGGGAGCTTGCTTTGGAAATCGAAATAGCTGCGATTAATCCGCACCATCAAATACCCGCCATTCGAGAACCATCGGTCAATTAAATTGATACGACGAATGGCTAGAACCGTGTCCGGATTCTTCGGATCGTTCCCAATCCAAACCAGCCTGCCCTTCTCTTTATCCGCCTGTTCAATCCAGTTCGGCTCGATCAGATCCGTTAGCTTCTGCTCATCCAATGGAAACATACGCGCAAAATCCGTCGTATACAACTCCACATTGCTCACACCACTGTAAGCTTGGATGTGATTGGCGATTTTCAGAAGCGACTGACGCTCGCTGAAGTTTGGCGCCTTCCCTTGGACGGATGATAAAAACAATTGCTGCAAATACACATCATTTACAGCTTGTAATGTCAACGTATCGATTTGTGTAATGATCGCTTCCAGTCTGCCGTTAGCTTGACTGGCGATTTGTTTCATCTGTGTCTCCGCCTTCGTACCCAGGAGGGTGGATACCGAATTGTACGTAATCGCGCCTGCACAGACCAGAACGATAATCATCACAGCAATGAATCCCGCTAACATCTGATTGCGCAATGTATTCCAGTTAGCCAGCTTTTGCAACAAGCGGAGTTCCCCTTTTCACATATAAGTAAGTGCTTTCAATATGCCAAATCATACTACATCCAAGTAAGTTTGGCTATTAAACTATGTCAGATTTCGCTTCCATACGCGTCCATTTCCTGTTCATGAATTGTCCTAGCATCTCAAATTGCAAAAATAAGGCTAATCGCGTCAAATCTATCCGATTCAAAAACGAGGAATTCCTTTATAATCAACATATTGAAAGCGATTACAACAAACAGGCATGTCCCGAAATTCCTACAACATGAAAATCATTCCAAAGGAGATGTTTCATTATGAATAAAGTACGTATGGGTATTATCGGACTAGGAGCAGAAGGAGGCATGTACGCAGGCTTTCTTGCAGACGGCAAGGTAAGCAACATGATCATCGGGGCTTTATGCGATACGGATCCTGCCAAGAAGCAAATGGCCGCTGAGAAGTATCCGGATATCCCTTTCTATGACAACTATATCGAAATGATGCAAAGCGGACATGTGGATGCCATCGTCACCTGTGTGCCGCACTACTTGCACCCACAGATGGGTATCGAAGCACTGAAACGTGGCATTCACGCCTTGGTCGAGAAACCCGCAGGTGTCTACACGAAACAAGTTCGTGAGTTGAACGAGTTTGCAGCTTCGAAACCTGAACTAACTTTCGGCATCTTCTTCAATCAACGTACCAACTCACTTTATCAAAAGTTAAAGCAATTAATTGACGATGGCGAGATCGGCGCTATTCGCAGAACGAATTGGATCATTACCACTTGGTGGAGACCGCAAGGCTATTATGACCAAAGTGAATGGAGAGCAACTTGGGGCGGCGAAGGCGGCGGCGTTCTTGTGAATCAAGCGCCACATCAGCTGGATTTAATGCAGTGGATTTGCGGGATGCCGAAGAAAGTATACTCGAACGTGAAATACGGTTTTCAACGAAACATTGCTGTTGAGGATGAAGTGACAGCCATGTTTGAATACGAGAACGGTGCGACTGGCGTATTCGTTACTTGCACACACGATGTGTTAGGCACAGACCGCTTCGAAATCCTTGGCGATAAAGGGAAAATTGTTGTAGACGGCAGTAAGAAAATTACAATCAAACGTCTTACTACCCCAGAGTCCGAGATGAGTAACTCGATGAACATGCAAGACGTGATGAAAATTTTCATGGGTCAAAACACCGGGGATATTTTCACAGAGGAAGTGCTCGAATTCGGGGAGGCCTTCGGAATTCAGCATATCGCTGTGCTCGAAAATTTTGCTGCGAACGTGCTCGACGGCACTCCGCTAATCGCACCTGGCAGCGATGGCATCTACGGTGTCCGACTCGCCAATGCCATTCACCTATCCAGCTGGCTAGGCAAAGAAATCGAACTTCCTTTCGATGAGGATCTGTTCTTGCAAGAACTGAACAAAAAGGTCGAAGCAGAAAACAAATATCCAGTTAACCAATAAGGAGGCACTAGTCATGGCAAAGGGGAAAATTGGCGTTCAAATGATGATGTTGAAAGGTAAGGTTGAAGAGCTTGGTATCTTCGAGACTTTGAAAAGAGTGAAAGAGCTTGGCTACAGCTGTGTTGAAGTATCACAAATTCCAATGTCACCAGAGAATGTAGCTGAACTGCACAGGGCCAGCGTCTATTTCGATATTGAAATCGCCTCCTTAAGTGCCTCCATCGAACCGATGGTTCCAGGCATGCCAGGAGAATTTCTTTCGACGGACTTCGATAAGATCGTCGCGGATTGCCACACGCTGAATTGTAAATTCCTGCGCATTCCGATGCTACCGTTCACATCGATGGGAAATAAAGAGGCTGTACTAGCCTTCGTTCAGAGCGCAGACAACTATGCAGAAAAGTTAGCACCACACGGCATCTCTTTGTACTATCACAACCATCATGCCGAGTTCCAGAAGTTTGATGGCGAATACTTGCTGGATATTATCAAAAACAATACGAAGCATCTCGGTTTCGAGATGGACGTCCACTGGATCCAACGCGGTGGGGAAAATCCAGTTACCTTCATTCAGCAATACAAGGGTCGTGTTGCACTCATTCACTTGAAAGACTACCGTATCGGAACGCTGAGCTACGATTTCTCCAAAGGCATGGATATGCAATCGTTTATGACTGCCTTTAACAATATCATCCAATTCGCTGAGGTTGGCGAAGGCAGTCTCGATATTAAAGGCATCATGGAAGCTGGCGTAGCCAGCGGCTCGAAATATTTCCTCGTTGAACAAGACGATGTGTATGGGAAAGATCCGTTCGATTGCCTTGCCATCTCGGCGACTAATTTGCGGAAGCTAGGCTTTGCCGACTGGTTCTAACACATATTGGTTTATCAAAAATCACCCACTTCCGCCTTCAGATGGCGGTCATAGCTGGGTGATTTTTACATACAGCAAAAAGCCTACCCGCTTTCACCATAGGTGAGGGCACGAGTAGGCTAGGAAGCATTAGGAAGCTCCACGAGAGCTATAATTTCTTTTTGTGGTAGAAAAAATTCGGCAGCTTGATCTCATTCGAGTAATGCTGATGAAAAATATGCGTCGTAGCCGGGGACATCGGCGGAATCAGCCATGTCCAATCACCCGTGACGTCGCGCCCGCTCTTCTCTTCGTTGTCTTCGAAGCGCTTGAACTGCTTCGCTGCGGTGTGGTGATCGACGATGGCGACACCCTGCTGCGCGAACGAGTGCAGCACCGCAACATTCAGCTCGACCAGCGCTTTGTCCTTCCAAAGGGAGGACTCGCGCCGCGTGTCGAGTCCCATGATCGACGCCACCCGCGGCAGCATGTTGTACCTGGCCTCATCGGCAAAGTTCCGCGCGCCGATTTCCGTACCCATGTACCACCCGTTAAAAGGTGCCGCGGGATACATCACGCCGCCCATTTCGAGGTACATGTTAGAAACCATCGGCACCGCATACCATTGCAGGTTCAGCTCCGCGAAGGTTGGCAGCTCTGGATGGCTAATCGCCACCTCCAGAATCAACGCTTTCGGAATCTCGAACAACCGCGGCTCCCGCTCCCCTATCTGAAGCATGAGCGGCAGCACATCAAAATACGTCCCCTCACTCTGCCAGCCAAGTGCCTGACATTGCTTCGTGAAGGCCACTGAAACAGGGTCGCCAACGATGCCTTGTTCCGTCTCATAGCCCGCATAGCGAATCAACTGCTCATTCTTGATCTGAACAACAGGCTTCCCTTCACGCGATGGGGGAAATATCGTGATGACGGGGCGGATTTTGCCGCCATTCGTCGCTTCCTCGATATGCCTGAACAGCGCCTGGGCCGTGGCTTCTTCCGTCTCTATATGACGAGCGTCGTGTACACGAAGCGACTCCCAGAACAAACGCCCAATGCAGCGGTTGCTGTTGCGCCAAGCCATTTTCGCGCCATGCGTCAGCTCTTCAATCGTATGCTCATACGTCCCCGTATACTGAATCGCTTGCGTAATCTCGGCAATACGCGCGTTAATTTGCGCCTCACTTTTGCCCAATTCGGTGTAGCATTCTTGTATAAAAGGGATCGCTTTCTCTAGTTGCTGGTCCTGAACTTTCATCGGTATAGCTCCAATCATTTCACACTAAATTGGTCGGGAATATAACTGATGTGGGAGGTTGCGACGATCGTGAGCTCGCCCGTCTCGTCCGCAAACTGAACCGCATCATCACCAACATAGAACCATAGTTTCCGTGTAGGCTCATTCTCAAACTCTTGGAAAACAAATACATTGAGCTCTTCTTTCCATTTCAAAAGCTCCGCAATCCGCTCCGGCTGATCAATCTGAACACGGAACAACCACTGTTCGCCTTGCTGCTCCCATGTGTAGGGCACAGACTGCTTGCCTGTATCGATAAAAGCGCGACCGCCAACCGCATGCTTCACTAGAAACGTTTCCTTCATCGCTGCAACCTCCTCTATCTCTCCATTATCGCCTTATGGCAGATCAATAAGCATGAAATGTGTATCTTCGAGCGCACGAATCGTTAACGTTGACTCCGCTTGGATACGCGCGCTGTCCTTTGTTTCGAGTACCGCATCGTTGGCCGAGCATTTCCCGCTCACGAGCATGAGATAAATACGGCGATTCTCGCCTTGCTCGAACACAAGCTCTTTCCCTGCATCCAGCTTGCTGAGGTAGATGCTCATATCTTGATGGATTTTCGCGATATGAGTGCCTCCTTCAGGTGTCACGACAGGCAAGAGCTGATTAACCATCGCCTCCGGCTCATACGTCACATTTTCAAAAGAAGGCTCTATTCCTCGCTTAGCTGGCATAAACCATAGTTGAAATAGACTCATCGGTTCCGTTTCCGATGCATTATACTCGGCATGAATCACGCCGCTGCCTGCGGACATTCGCTGTACACCATTGGAAGCCGTAATGGCTACGTGGCCGAGGCTGTCTTCATGCTTAATCGCTCCGCTGAGCACGATGCTGACGATCTCCATGTCACTATGGGGATGCGGGCCAAAGCCCCGTCCTGCTGCGATATCATCGTCATTGCACACACGCATGACACCAAAGCTGACATTTTCTTCATCAAAATAGTCGCCAAATGAGAAACTTTTGTGGCTTTTGAGCCACCCCAAATCAGTTGAATTACGCGTGTCGGCCGGGAAAACTTGGATCACAGCAATCGCCTCCTTCTATAAGTACCTCTAGCTTATCATACTCAGGGTACGGACTCCATGTCGGAACAATGGCGGAACTAAGCCAGTTTTGTGACGATGGTAACGTGGGTTCAAGATGGACGGCAGGTGTCCTAACGGACACACTGGACGTTATTTCAAACAAATGAGCTCTTTCTAAGAACTAACGGACGCTATAGCCGTTATTGTTGCATCTAACCTCCACTTGAGGCCAAATTCCGTTGAATAGCAGCTGGTGTGTCCGTTAGTTTTTCAATATTCATCATTTGCGCTATTTAGCGTCTCTGATGTCCGTTAGCCACGTTGGTCAACTTATGTTGCGCTCCGCGTCTACTCCAACAACACCCACTGTTCATACAGCGCATCCAACTGCCCCTGCACGACTTCCCGCTTCTCCCAAAGCGCCGCGAGCTCCGCCGGTGTCCGTGTTTCGCTTTCCTGCTGCAGCCGCTCATCCAACGCGGCCAAATCCGCTTCTACGCCCGCGATCCGCTTCTCCAACGCGGCTTTCTCAGACGCCGCCGCTGGTTTCCCCCGCTTAACCGCCGAAGCCTCCGGCTGTTTCACTTTCACTTTGTCGACGGTGGTGTGCCTGCCACGTTCCTCGGCCATAAGCGCTTCCTGCGCGCGAAGCTCACCGCTCTTTTCTTTATACGCATCAAAATCACCTACATACACGGTGATCTTCCCCTGATCCAACTCCCATATTTTACGCGCCAGCCGGTTCATAAAATATCGATCATGCGTCACTGCCAGCACCGTGCCGGGGAATTCCTCCAGCGCATCTTCAAGCGCTTCGCGCGAAGCGATGTCCATGTGATTCGTCGGCTCATCTAAGATGAGCAGGTTCGGCTTACGCAGGACGAGCAGTGCTAATCGCAATCGCGTCCATTCGCCGCCAGACAAGGAACTCACCGCTTTGAACACATCCGCGCCATAAAATAAATACGCAGCCAGCCGCCCCCGCGCTTCCCCTTCTTCCAGCTTCGCTTCCTCGCAGAAATATGCGAGAACGGATTTCTTGTCATCCGCCGGATACGCTTGCTGCGCTAGATAGCCGATGTCGACGCGAGCCCCAAGCTCGAGCTCCCCGCCATCCGGCTGCACGTCACCGAGCAGCATCTTCAGCAGCGTCGTTTTCCCAGAGCCGTTATGCCCGACGAGCATAACCTTCTCACCGTATTCGAGTGAGCCGCTCGCCTGCTCTAGCAGCGTCTTCTCGCTATATCGCTTCGTGACATTCTCGAAGCGCAACACCTTGCGGCCGGAGCGATCCTCCGGCTTCAAATCGAAATCAGCCGCCTTCGGATCAAGCACAGGACGCTTGAGCTTTTCCATCCGATCCAGTGCTTTCTGCATGGAGAACGCCCGGCGGAAGAACTTTTCATTGCCGCCAATCCGCCCCCATTCGATCAGCTGCTTGATCGTCTCTTTCATTTTACGGATCACCTTCTGCTGCTCTTGGTAATCCGCAAACTGCTGAAGCAGACGTACTTCCTTCTCCTTCACGTACCCCGAATAAGAGCTGTGATACGTAGTCGACTCGCCATCTTCCAATTCCACGATTTTCGTCACAACGAGGTCCAGAAAGTAACGATCATGGGAGACGATGATACAAGCGCCGTCATAATGCTTGAGGTAATCCTCTAACCACTCCACACCTGCCAAATCCAAATGATTCGTCGGCTCATCCAGCAACAACAGGTCTGGTTTGCCGATTAATTGGGAAGCCAACGTGATCTTCGTCTTCTCTCCCCCCGACAGCGAGGCAAAGCTTCGCTCATAAAACCCCTTCGCAATCCGCAGCCCATTCGCCACTTGATCAATTCGTGCATCTAGCTCGTAGCCGCCTTCGCGTTCGAATCGCTCTTGCAGCACTGCATATCGCGACAGTAGCTGATCCATCTGTTTCTCATCGTTCATGACCGCTGGGCTCGACATTTCGCTCTCCAGCTCCCGCATCGTCGCTCGGCACGCAAGCAGCTCTTGAAAGCTCGCAGCCAGCACATCATACACCGTGAAACTTTCCCAAGCGCTTGGGATTTGGGCCAAATATCCGATCCCCGTATCCTTACGCACCGTTAGCTGCCCTTCGTCAGGTTTCTCCATTTTGGCAATAAGTCGCAGCAGCGTTGATTTTCCACTGCCATTACGTCCCACAAGTCCAACACGTTCCCCTTGATGAATTTCAAACGTAACATCCTCTAGCACCAGCTGGGCACCGTGGTATTTTTTTATATTTTGACCATTAATAATTAACATGATAAAGGATCCTCCTTGGTTTGAAGACGACCCTGACCTGCACGCAGCTAACACAAAAAGGCCGCAGGAAAATTCCTACGACCTTTCGGATCATTTCCGTAGAGGGTTAAGGTAGGCGTCTTTTCGTGAGTTGGTAAACCGTATGCGCATAAGTGGACAGACCTCTCGCGTCTTTGACTTCTGCATGAACGATGCCAGCCATCGCAATGGGTAACTGGCTCACACGGTTGTTCACGAACTCTCGATTCATCCTACCTTCACCTCCTTCCATGTACACTCTGCTAAAATAGTACCATAACCTTCGGTCAATTCGCAATGAGCTGCGATTGTTAGGGTATGCATTGCCCCAATTCCCCCTACATCAAGCTCCAAATCTGCTTACCCACCAACAGCACGCATACAGTGATAAAAAGCGGCCGCACATACGCCGATCCCTTACGGATCGCCATGCGAGAACCAAGTAATGCGCCGCATACCATTGCCAAGCCCATCGGGATTCCGATCCAATAATTAATGGAGCCCAGCGCCATGAACGTAATTAAACTTGCGATGTTGCTGCCGAAATTGAGAATTTTGGCATTGCCCGCTGCTTTGACGAAATCGAAGCCGACCATCAGAAATACGAAAATCAGGAAAGATCCTGTTCCTGGGCCAAAGAACCCGTCATAGAAACCTAAGAGGAACGCTGCGCAGCCCATAAGGAAAGCTGTCCTCGCCGAGTACTGACTGAAAGTCGAGATGTCTCCCCAATTTTTGCGGAATATCGTGTAAATCGTAATTAGAATCAGCATCACCACAACCAGTGGTTTTAGAAAATCGGAAGGAATTTGCTGCAACACGAATACCCCGCACACCGCTCCAGCCAAGGATAGCACGAACAATCCGCGCACCGCTTTGAGATCAACATTCCCTGTCCGCATAAATGAAATCGTGCTTGTCAGCGACGACATGGTCCCCGCTAATTTATTCGTGCCTAACGCCAGCGCTGGCGGCATTCCTGTTGCCAGTAAGACTGGCACCGAAATAAGCCCGCCTCCCCCAACAACCGAATCTACATAGGCTGCCAAGAACCCGCCGACGATAACGAAAATCATCATTTCCCAACTCAAATGCAACATGATGTGAATGAACTCCTCTTGTGTTTGAATAAGTATGGTTTGTCCAACACCTATTCTCGCACGATGTTCCCGTTCAAGCAAGAATTTACCTAAGGTAAAATAAGCAAAGGTTACACTGAATACTTCCGTAATTCCTCTATAATTTGGTCAACGATGAGATCAGTAGCCAAATCCCCTTGAATGATCACATCCGAATTTACTTTCACCGTCTTTTCCATTTCCAAATAAGCGGCTCTTCCCCTGGTCAAATAGTTCTGTAAGTCACTTTGCAATTCGTGCATCGCATGTTTTTGCTCGTTGCGTAAGATGCGTCTAGCCATGGCAATATCCAATGGGGTGTCCACATAAAAGGCCAAATCAATAAAGTCGCGCACGCCATCATTCAAGTAGGCAAAAGGATAATCGAGGATAATGTAGTCGAGTGATTGGTCTTTGAGCAGCAGCTGAATATCTGTAATGAATGGGGAGAGCACCCAGGCATTGTAATCGGCCCCCGCCTCCACCCACTCACATAGATCAGGGCAATTCTCAAAATCGTAATCATCGAAATAGAGAGCCTTAGCGCGATCTAATCTATGAATTAAGTGTTTGATTGTCGTTGTCTTCCCTCCACCAGATACGCCTGAAACGGATAGTACTCGCGGCTTCTTCATCACGAACGTCACACTCCAATAGGAATAATTATCCATATTAGCTTATCATACTTCCTCGTTAGGGGCCTATTAAAATACATAACAAAAAGCCGCCGATCTTCTGATGTGACATTCTCCACAAATAAAATAACCCCACAGCTCATCCCTGTGGGGTATTTCTATACCACTATTTATCTCAACGTTTTCAACGCGCCGCTCCAAGCTTTCACTTGGTCAAGCATCGCATTCACATTGTCTTTGTGTAGATCAGCTGGCTTGAATACGGAGAAGTTCTCGAAATCTGTAAACAAGGAGAATGTCGGATGCACACGAACGTCTGCTACCAATAGCTCGCCTAGGATGCCACGCAGATGTTCAGCTGCACGAGCACCACCTGTTGAACCGTAGCTCACGATACCAGCGGCTTTGTTATTCCACGGCTCACGTGCGGAGTCCAATGCATTTTTCAAAGCACCTGTAATACTGTGATTATATTCTTGGACAACGAATACAAATCCGTCCAGGCTTTCAAGCTTCGTATTCCATGCTGCAAGTCCAGGTTCTTCCCCTGTACCTTCACCGAAGAAAGGAAGTTTAAATTCGGCAATATCAACTATTTCGTAATCAGCATCTCCACGCCCGTCAGCAATTGACTTAACCCATTCTCCTACTTGTGGGCTAACACGACCTTGACGCGTGCTGCCAAGAATAATACCAATTTTCAGTTCGTTCGACATCTTTGTTACCTCCTAAAATAAAGTGAACTACTTACTTAACGTAACTTCATCAGTATAACGATTAATTTGGGCCACTGGAAGTAGGCACTTTAAAGGTACCAAGTATACTTTAGGAAACCTACTTTGTAGCCTCGCATGTTACTACTCACTAATTAATAATCCCATGTGACACAATCTCAACTTTCATCGAAACTTGAAAGTTCGCTTTCGGATATTCGGTCTCCCAATCCATCTTTTTCCATTCATTTGGATAAAAAGCCATCAGATCCCTCGCAATGCCCAAAGCGTCGGAATTTGCCTGCTGAAGCTGCTTGCATATCCCATTGGCCTCTTTTGTTATGACCTCGGAGAACTGCTTATTCAATTGTTCAACCTTTTGTTTATCGGTTAGGTCATCTTTGGCATATTCAATGACTCTTCCTTTCATTTTCAGGTTGAGTTGAATCTGCACTTGCCCCTCCGCGTCAATCCAGACCTCTTTTTTTCGCTTTAAGTTCGATATGTTAAGTGCTAAATAATCGGAGGGTTCGTCTTTGTCATTGGAAGCTTCCTCATCAATATCTCTTGTGATCACACAAATGTCACCTTTATCTCCATTCATTAATAGATACAACATCGATTGCTCTGGCGATAACGAATAACCTGTATATTTGCGTTCATGCACAAGAGCCAATCCGTCAACCACAGCTTTATCGGTCTCCTTTCTTAGAATCGGAATGACGGGATCTCGCCCTGAATCATGCAGCATGGGATAGAGTGAATGCAGCGTCATTGCAGGAACGATCGTTTCATAGCTAGCACTTCGAAGGATTTTCCGCAAATATTCACCTGCCGTTGCAGAGCCAATTCGATCGAGACGAATCAAGTCGCCTGCTTGCCCGCGAACAATAGCCACTTTAGCAAGCATAGGAACATTTGAAGTCCGAAAGGACGAGTCCAGCATTTGCGCTAGATCTTTTTTTGCCACCTTCTCCCCGAGCAACATGACTTGATTTTTGGAGGTACCAATGGGGCCTGCGATTTGCAACCCAATTTTTTTGAATAACGCATCTTGCAGCGTAGGACCCGATGCCGTTAACACCTCATGGACAGGTGCCGTTCGTTCCTTTCCACCAGGTGATTGAATGGTTACGGTAGTGACGATATCCTGCTGATCGTTCATATCAATCGAGGCTGCATAGATGAGCTGCAGGTTTTTGAGCTCATTTCGATAATTGCATCCTGATAGTATTAGGAGACTAAGGCAGCTAATCACTAATTTTCTCATACCGATGGCATCCGTCCCCTTCTTCCGCTCAACCAGGCTACCAGTAGGAGTACGATCGGAATCGCGAAAATAATAAAGCTATCGTATTGAGTGATCTGCTCTAAGAACTGGACTTGATTCTCCGATCGCCAGAATATCCCCGTTAAACAGACAAGTGGGACCAGATAGTAAATCGCTTTACGGTGCTCATTGCTATGAAATAAGTACCCCAATCCCTTCCCTGCACTGTAAAGATAACTGATCTGTGTTGACGTTACTTTTACCAGCCAGATAGAAAGAAAAAGCAGATCCAATCGTTCTAGAAACGGCAAGGAAATTCCATTGAGATAGTACGGCACGGGCTGCGGAATGTAGTTAATCGATTCCGGACTGAAATTGATATAACAGATGAGAACCATGATCAGAAAGAAGGCGGTTGCCAATCCATTTGCCCACAGAATAGGAGGAATCAAGCTCTTTCCTTTTGCTTGAATATCAGAATTCAGCACTAAAACGACTTCAAAACCCAAAAAGGATAGCAAAGAGCTTTTTACTCCCAACAATATGGCATGGAGCCCTTCTTGCCCAACAGGCAACAGATAGCGGTAATCCATCGTGCTAAAGTTCGTCATCATGATCGCCAGCATCACAAAAATTAATAGAGTAATTAACGCATTGTAACGGGCAATAATCCGAATATTCTCCTTGGCCATGTATAAGCAAACGATAAAATTCGCAACGATGATGAGCCCGGGGTTCGTGTGGGGTAATATCCATAACTCTACGAACGTCATTTCCATCAATAAAATCAGACAGCTCGTAAAGGTAAAATGTAAGATAAACACCACGTTGATCACATTCCCGAACCATTTGCCCAAAATGAGAGGAACAAATTGATATAGATGTTGTCGTGGAAATCTCTGGCATAACAATGCGTAAGCTACCAGAATGAGTTGGACGCAGGCTCCAGCCACAAGAACAGAAATCCATCCATCTACACCCGCGGCTTTATGTAAATCATAAGGGAAAGAAAGCACAGCGATACCGATCTGCGTTTGCAAAATGAAGGCAAATAATTGAACCCTAGTCATGATGCCCTCCTATCAGACGCTTTACGGCCGAAGATCCGTCTTGGCAACTGAACAAGCGTAGTCAGAATGCGTCTTGGTTCGAATGGAGTGAACGGATAGAAATAAGGCACACCAAATGTTTCGAGTTTACTTAGATGCATGAACAAGAGACAGAAGCTAAAGGCAATACCCGCAAAACCGAGCAGCGAAGAAGCAATCATGATGGGGAAAGAGATAAGCCGAATAGCAAGGCGCATTTCATGGGAAGGCACGCTGAAAGAAGCTACTGCTGTCAATGAAATGACAACAATCATCGTCGTTGAAACTAAATTGGCGTTAACAACTTCACTTCCGATTACGAGACCTCCGACGACAGAAAGCGTAGTTGC
Organism: Paenibacillus plantarum; assembly: GCF_013141695.1. Lineage (GTDB taxonomy): Bacteria > Bacillota > Bacilli > Paenibacillales > NBRC-103111 > Paenibacillus_E > Paenibacillus_E plantarum. The sequence goes on along the minus strand of NZ_WHNY01000060.1, from coordinate 29,299 downwards.
GATTGATTTTGGCAATCGGATCGCGGCTTCCCTGAGAAGCTCCAGCACGGTAATCATGAACATCGCTTCCATGAGCGGATTGAATGGGATATTTTCCAATGACGCTTTCAATGAAAACACCAAATCAATTGGTAGGATATCGAAATGATTCGAAACAATGGAAATATACACGGAAGGGAGTGCAAGGCCGATCATGACGCTAATTAACCGAAGAAAACGGAAAAAGGTCCCATTCCACCACCTGGCATTAAAATCGTCTGCCGCCTGAAAAAACATTAAGAACGTCACAGGCAGAATCGTCGCGAACGAGCTTCCGTCTATTAGTAGTGCTATTCGTCCTTCCATTAAATGCGAAACGGTCGTGTCGGGTCTTTCGGTAAGTAGTAATTGTGGAAATGGCGATAAATGACTAATTTCCAACCGATCGGTAATTTGTCCAGCCGATTTAATGAAGGTAGCCTGGTTCGTTAGCAGGTTGGCAATAATTTCGTCAACAACTGTCATGTCGGCAATATCACACATATATAACAGCTTTACGTTCGTCGGGCTTTCGGAACCTAAGGTGAAATGCCGCTCAACCAGGTTCGCATTTTTCAACCGTTGGTGGACCAGCTGCCCATTGATATATACATCATCCACAAATCCGACATGTGATCCGCGAATCGTTTGTTCGTTTTGTGGTTCACCTACGCTATGTACGACTCTTGAACTTGCATCTACCAATACAATATCCATTCTTTGTTCCAGCAGAATAGCGCACTTACCTTGAAGCATCCCTGCTGCTGCTGACTTCAAATCGGTGACATGTTCCATATCTAAAATAGGAAGAATGTCCTCAAGACGACCTGCGTGAGATTGCAGCAATGGTTTGAGAATGTCTGACTGCAGCTTATCTGTATCTGTAATGGTTGATAAATAAAGAAGACTTCCCTTTAGGCCTTGCATGGTGAATTCCCTGGAGCGCACATCATCGGAAGAATGGAAATACTGGAATAGGTTTTGTATATTCGTCTCGATCTCATCAGAGATCAGAAGAGAATCCTGCTGCATTTCCATACCGAGCCCTCCGTCCAACTACATTTCCGTTAGTATTTACCAGTTTCTCGGGATTATCCAGATAGAAAAATGAGAAAAAACCGCTTAGGCTCAATGCCCAGACGGCGCTGCTTCAGGTGACCAACGATTTCAAAACCGGAGCCAGACATACGCAGCACCTAAGCAAAAAACACCTCCTGCCGCAATTGCAGCCGAAGGTGCTTCGTATTCTAGGGTATTAGCCCAAATCAGGCGTATCCGTCAGTTCTATGATGGCATTCTCCGTGTGGTGCAGTTCCAATACGATGATCTCATTGCGTCCTTCTTTTAATAGAGGAGCTGGCAGATACAACGTGTTTTGGGGGCCTTTTTCCCAAAAGCGGCCAAGGTTGAAGCCATTGATCCACACGACACCTTTGGACCAGCCTGCTAACTTGACGAACGTATCTCCTGTTCCATCTACAAGGAATTCCCCGCGATAGAGGGTCGGACGATCTAGGAATTCGCTATCTACGCTGGCTCCTGCAAGGTCTTCTCCCGTCGTCTGAACGAATGGAACCGCCACAATATTGTCTAGTGGGAGTGGATGAATCGTCCAGTCAAAAAGGAACTGATTATTCATTCGCACGCCTTCTGTGATCCCTTTGCAATCTCGAAGTCGCGGACCATAATTAACACGTCCCATGTTCTCGACGACGATATCCAACTTCGCTCCCCCAGCAGGAATGTCCATCTGGAGTGGACGTGGATCCCAGCGTTCTACCGTACCTTGGTACACGCCATCTAAGAAAACTTGCGCACGATCATGTACCTCTTGCAGGTGCAAGCTTTCGCCGGTTCGAGGTCCAGACACTTTCGTCGAATAGACGATGAAGCCATAATCTTGTCCGAGATGCTCCATCGACACTGGCGTGATATGTTGGATTGGTTTCGTCAGATAAGGCAGAGATTCTAGTAAATCCGCCTTTTCTGTCATCGCAATTTGCCCATAGCTTTTCTTCTGAATTGGCGCAGGCAGCGCGGGAAGTTCTTCTACCGTTATGCCCAAATGCTGGGCAATTACCTTACGCACAGCGCTATATTTCTCCGTCACATCACCACATTCGGACAAGGGTGAATCGTAATCGTAGCTAGTAATTGTCGCTTCATACTTTTCTTGATAGTTCGCACCGTTGTAGAATCCGAAGTTCGTTCCACCGTGGAACATATAGAAATTGACCGAAGCACCCGCTCGCAGCATCCGATCGAACACATCCGCGACGTCTCCAGCGTCTCTCGTGTGATGCGGCTTCAACCAGTGGTCAAACCACCCGTTCCAGTACTCCATGCAAAAAAGCGGCTCATTCTCGCGATATTGACGGAATTTCTCGAAAGCCGCTTCCGGCTGTGAGCCGAAATTAACCGTAGCCAGCGTCCCCGGCACTGTTCCCCCTTGCAGCATCCCATCCTCGGGACCGTCGGATGTAAACAGCAACACATCCACGCCACGGCTGATTAAGCCGTCTCTTAGATAGGTTAAATACGCGGTATCATTCCCGTAACTGCCATATTCATTCTCGATTTGCACTGCCAGAATCGGCCCGCCATTCGTGCTCAGCAGCGGCTTCAAACGAGGAATCAACTCGTCGTAATAGCGATCGACTTTTTGCAAATACATAGCGTCCATGCAACGTAATTTCATCGAAGGATATTGAAGCAGCCACGCCGGCAACCCACCAAACTCCCACTCCGCACAAATGTAAGGACTAGGCCGCACGATCACATGTAGACCGAGGTTTCCTGCTAGCTGTACGAAAGCCTCCACGTCCGCGAGGCCGCTGAAGTTGAATTCGCCTTCCTTCGGTTCATGCAAATTCCAAGGCAAATACGTCTCAACCGTATTAAAACCACATGCTTTCAGCTTCAACAGTCGGTCTTCCCAATAGGCTGGTACTACTCGGAAATAATGAATAGCTCCTGACAAGAGTTGAATGGGCTCCCCATCTAGTAAAAAATGTTTGTTTCCTGCTGTTAAAATCGCCACGATGATCCCTCCGCATTATCCGTATGAATGGTCTTTCTTCTTCTCTCATCATCGCTGATTCTAACCGTTCTACTCAATCTCCAAATAGCGCAAGTTCTATACCAAATGTGCCGAAGGATGCTATGATAGAAACATCAAAATCAACGAACAAACGCTAACTGGAGGCAATCCGTATGGAGGATTTATATAGGGATAATTACCGTTTTCCGAATATGATTCAGACGCTGCAGGTTGTCGGTTGTCATTTTGGGCTGCAGCCCCCAGGGTGGGCCTATCCGAGGCATCATCATCATTTATTTGAGCTGCTGTACTGCTCGGAGGGTGAAGTCTTGCATGAGATTAATCGCCAATCCATCACCATGTTCGCAGGTGACTGGCTGCTTATTAAATCGGGTGTCCGACATCAATCCGCCAACCAATCGGCTGTTCATTATGGATACTTTAATGTCCACTTTGATCTCGACGATACGGAAATTCGCAGTCTACTCGCGGCAACACCCTACCAGCTGATCCGTCAAAAGGACGCCTCCACAAGCAAGCTGCGCAGCTACGTAGGTGAATTGGAAGCCGTTGTGGCGCGCAGCCGGCTGTTAGAGCAAGATGCTGAGCAGGCTCAGTTACAGTTCGAGGATAAACTGCTGCTGCAGTCCTACACGCTGCTCATCATTCATGATGTGCTCGCACTTCTTCGCGCCCAGCAGAGCGCAGTGGTGAAAACAACGCGTGAAAGTACGAGTGCAACGAACCGCGATGCGTCGTTGTTCTCGACCGATGTCGCGCATGCGATCGAGGAGAAGCTGTCGCTAGGCCTCGGCGAGGAAGCTTCTGTCGCGGGGATCGCCAAAGAGCTGAACATGAGCCGCAGCCAGTGCAGCAAGCTGTTCTCCAAGGTGTACGGCCTATCACCGCGCCAGTATGTCAGCCAGCTGAAGCTGAAGCAAGCCAAAGAATTGCTCGTTACGACCCATCTGTCGATGAATCATATCGCCGACAAGCTTGGCTTTCAATCGGCCAGCCACTTTTCGCGGCAATTCCGCCGCTGGACGGGCCAGTCGCCAAGTGAGTTCCGGCCGAAGCACCATTCGGTGCAATAGATTGGCATGCTCGGCGGTGTGTAAGTCGATTTTTTCGACTTACACGGGCGCAATTGCTCGCGCGGCGAACAGTTAGTCGATACAATCGACTAACTCCGGCTACACTCCCTCGCTCAGCGACCTGCAAGTCGATTATTTCGACTTACAGCCCCACATTCCACAGCTCCGCGACCTGTAAGTCGATTTTTTCGACTTACAGGCTAGCGTCCACACCGCATCCCCATCAACAGCCGAATACGCACAAAAGGCCAATAAGTGAACGGACGCCCGTTCCTCCTATTGGCCTTGCCCTATTTTCCTCATTACTCACATATCCGTACCTCAATACCAAGTCCCTCAATCGTATCCACCCACTCCTGTGGGCAGCCGGCATCGGTGATCACCATGGAGATTTCCTCCAGCTTCGCGACTCTGGCAAACGTAGACAGGCCGAATTTGCTATGATCCGCGATCAGGATGCATTCTTCCGCTCTTTGCATCATTTTGCGCGAGATCACCGCTTCAGCCAAATGAAAATCAGTAATTCCATCCGTTAACGAGATGCCGCTAGCTGAAATAAACGTTTTGTTTACTTTAAATTGATCGAGCAGTTGATCCGTCAACGTGCCTGTCACAGCCCGACACTCTTGACTGACTTCTCCCCCAGCAAAAATAATACGTCCACGGAACGTTTCCATAGCCAGGTTGAGAATCGGGATAGAGTTCGTAATTAACGTCACATTCGTCTTGTCATGCAAAAAGGGGACGATTTCAATCGTGGTTGTCCCATTATCCAGCATGATCGTTTCCCCATCCTGAACGAGGGACGCAGCTAATCTCCCGATAGCTGCTTTCTCTGGTTTCATCATTTGTACACGATTTAAAAAGGGAGGCTCGACCATCTCAATGCGCATTCTGACGGCGCCGCCATACACTTTGCGCAGTTTGCCTTCCTTCTCCAAGCGGTCCAAATCCCGACGCACCGTTTCCGTCGAAACGGTAAGAAGTTCAGATAGGTGATGCACCTGTACTTTTCCTTCCATTTCCAGATGATGAAGAATCGTCAACCTGCGATCTTCATAAGTTAATGACATAATAGCCTCCTAACATGACCGATATCTAAACTATGATGTTGTTTTATGTTGTTTTCATTAGTTTAGGGGTTCGTGCTAGGTGTGTCAATCGGGAGAACTCGATCATCCCTCTCACCAACGAAAATTGCTCGTTGACAGCTTTGCCCAACCAGTTTACAATTGTCAACAAACAACAACATTATTAATTGAATCAACATGATTCCACAACTAAATTTCAATTTTGGGGGCTATGCTCATGCTCAAGCAGCAACAGCTGACTTTTCGTGAAGATTCCACATTTACGATCACACAATTTACTGATTTACACTGGATCGATGGCAGAAAGGAAGATCAACAAACCCTCCGATTGATGGAGGAAATACTGGATGCAGAGCAGCCTGATCTTGTTGTTTTTACCGGAGATATCATTTACACAGGCCCTGTTTCAGAAGGTGAGCACCACTGTGAAGAGCCCCTCCAAGCTTTTCACGACGCTGTGCAAGCTGCCGAAGCTCGCCAAATTCCGTGGGCTGTGGTATTTGGTAATCACGACACCGAAACCCTCATCACAAGACAAGAGCTCATGAACAGCGTCCTCACGTTTCCCTGTTCAATGACTCAAGCTGGTCCTGCCGAGCTTAGCGGCGTTGGCAACTACCGCCTTCCCCTCAGTGGCCGTGACGGACAGCCTGCAGCGAGCTTATACTTTTTCGATTCAGGAAGTCGCTCTACAGTCGCTCAGATTCCAGGCTATGACTGGATTCACCATGATCAAATCGGCTGGTATACCGAACTGTCCCGTAACGAGCAGCCTGAACTGCCTGCACTCGCTTTTTTTCATATCCCGCTTCCCGAGTACCAGCACGTATGGGAGCGTGCGACCTGCTATGGGAACAAACAGGAAAATGTCTGCTGTGCTCACGTTAATTCAGGATTGTTCGCCGCTATGGTTGAAATGGGCAATGTCGTAGGAACCTTCTGTGGACATGACCACATCAATGATTACTGGGGAGAGCTTCACGGGATTCGTCTCTGTTATGGCAGAGCAACTGGCTACAATACATATGGCAAAGAAGGCTTTCATCGCGGTGCCAGAATGATTCGCCTCCGTGAAGGTGAACGTGCTTTTGAAACGTGGCTGCGACTCGCTGACGGCACCGTCATCCGTGATCAACCCGAACACTCACCAACGCTGTAACCTCACTTTCGTTTGGAGCTGATCACTTGTTGACTGTGTCGATTGTACTCGTTATTACTTCAGGACTTGCACACGCCATCTGGAGTATGTTTACCAAAAGCAGCCTGAACAAAGGCGTTTTCCTATGGTCCATCATCATGGTCACGACCGTTCTGCTACTTCCTTATTTGATCAAAGAGTTATGGTTTACCCCGTTAACTTTATCTGCATATGCACTACTTTTACTATCTGCCGCTTTACAAGCTGTTTATGCCCTCTTGCTCTCGCGCACCTACAATATGGGGGATCTCTCGCAGATTTATCCGATTATGAGAGGTACCAACACCTTATTTATCCCAATTGTCGGTGTTCTATTTCTAAGCGAATCCTTATCGCCCCTCGGATGGATGGGATTGCTTTGCATGGTGATTGGCTTCCTTTCACTCAGCGGTATCTTCACAAGTGCGCGTTCGACTGGCCAGACGTCTGTCAAATCAGTTAAGCCCTTCCTAATGGCACTAAGTGTAGGTTTGTGCACGACTTGCTACGTACTTGTCGATAAGCTGAATCTCGCACATATCTCACCTATCGCCTTATTAGAAGTAACGAATATCGGATTCGTTGCAGGGCTCACACCGCTTGTCATTGCATCCAAACAACTGCGCAGAGAGTGGAAAGTAAACTTCAAAATGATTGCTCTCGGCGCAATTCTCAATCCCGTATCGTATTTATTATTTCTCTTCGCCATGAAATACGCACCCGTTGCCCAAATCTCCCCGCTCCGCGAGATTGGGACCGTGTTCGCAACCCTGCTAGGCATCGTTATCCTCAAAGAAAAACAGGGAACTTTACGCATCCTTTGCTCTATTCTTATCTTAATTGGCATTCTTATGATCAGCTTTTGGGGCTGAAAAGGGAGGAACATTCATGAACACCTGTAATCGTGTCATTATTATTGGTTGGGATGGCGCCGGCAACTTTGTCCGTGATGCATATACCCCGAATTTGGATCGATTGTTCGAGTCAGGCGCCTCTACGCTCGAAGCACAAACCGCATCGCCAACGATCAGTGCCGAGTGTTGGGGAACACTGCTTCACGGCGTTAATCCTGTGAAACATGGACTTACGAACACGAAAGCAGAAGTAGAAGCCTTCCCTGACGATTCACCCTATCCGTCTATTTTCCGCGTTGCTAGAGAAGCATTCCCACTTGCTAAGCTAGCAGCCTACAGCGCCTGGAAGCCCATTAACGATGGGATTATTGAGCCTTCGATCGGCGTCCATAAAATGTCAATGCCTGATGATGAGCTAGTCCAAGCTATAGCTGCCTACATCCATGAAAACCCAGATTTCAAGATGCTTTATGTGCAACTGGACCTACCTGACGCAGCGGGTCATAAGTATGGGTACAATATGCCGGAACAACTTCGCGTTATCGAAGAGTCAGACCGTCACACTGGCGTCATTTTGAATGCCCTAGAGTCGGCTGGACTCATGAGCGATAGTCTCATCATTGCGGTCACCGATCACGGTGGCGGCGGTGAGAGCACATTCAATCACGGCAGTGATCATCCGATGGACAAAACCATCTTCTGGGGCTGCACGGGTCCTGGCATTGCCCCTGGCACCCAACTCGACAATGTCACCATTGCCGACACAGCAACCGTTGTCATACATGCACTTGGACTGGATGTCCCCGCGTCTTGGGAAGGCAAGTTGCCTCAGGGATTGTTCCTCGCTCTTTAAGGCCATTAATAGTTAAAGGAGTTAAGCCGCTACATCCGGCCTAACTCCTTTTTGGTGCAGCGATTCACGCTCCCGAGTCATACACACCGAAGTGACTTACCGTCGGATGCACACGTGATTCCGTAATCGCAAGACGTAAATATCTCGCAATAGTCCGCTCTACTCGGCATATTTTCTTATACCCAACCACTGTACCTTCATATAACGGCTTCCATTCTTCTCCGTCCTTATAAGCCAGATGAAAATGTTCGATCCGTTGTCCTAATTGGATATATTCCTTCAACACAATACGATCAAATGACACTTCCTCGCCAAGATCAATCTCCAGTTCGGCATGCTCGCCCCCCTCTGGAGGGCACCAATACGTATCAGAACGTCCATCTGTGACAGGATGAGCCTCCATATCAACATCACTATCCCCGGTCTGAGACACCCTCACCTTCGCCCCTACAGCCCGATTTGTTGTATATGTACCGCGAAGCCATTGCCCCAACTCCCCCAGATGCCTGGCATCCGTCTCATGTATCAGCCCGCGCTGATCAGGTGGAATATTGAGTAGCAGCGCACTGTTGCCACCCACCGTGCTTTCATATAGATCAATCAATTCCTCTACGGTTTTGACTTTATCATCTTCCGTTGGATCGTAGAACCATTGTGGTCGGATCGATACGTCGACTTCAGATGGATACCAGATGACGTTATCGACCTGTGCCAAAATAGCCCGACTTCCCAAATCGTCAACCTCCGTGTTGATCCGTTGTGCGAATGCGGGGTCATCTGTCTGTTGGGAATCTGCGTGTATTTTCTCTGTATCTTTCAAATACGCAGGTACTACGCTCCATTCGGATTCGCGCGTATGTCCGGCTTCATTGCCGCACCAGCGAACATCAGGGCCGCAGATGTTGATGACAGCATTCGGCTGCAACTCACGAATGATTTGGTAAGCTGCCTCCCAGTCATACACCTGCACTTTCCCATTGCTGCCCTCGCCGCAAGCACCATCAAACCACACGCAAAAGATCTCACCATACTGCGTAAGAAGCTCTCGCAATTGATTTTGAAAGTAAGCATTATAAACGGGTGAGTCCCCATAGCTAAGCTCATGACGATCCCACGGCGAGACATATACACCAAATTTCAATCCTTGCACACGACAAGCTTCGGCTACATCACGGACAACATCGCCTTGCCCATCCTGCCATAAGCTGGATTCCACTGAATGGTCTGTATAGGCGCTTGGCCATAGGCAAAATCCATCATGATGCTTACAGGTCAAGATGATGCCTGTCATTCCTGCTGATCGGCAGACCTCTACCCACTGGGCAGCATTGAATTCCGTAGGATGAAACAGCTGAGGATCCTCATCCCCATCCCCCCATTGCATCCCCGTAAATGTATTCATACCGAAATGTATAAAAGCATAGAATTCCATCTCTTGCCAAGCCAATTGGCGTGGAGTTGGAACGATTTTTACTGCCTCTTCTATGGAAACCGCCATCCCTAAATTGCTCCTCACATGTAATAAATTCATCTTCTGCTTATTTTGCTTCTACCACTACATCGAATGGCAAACGAGTGAGTTCTGTATTCAGCGTTTCACCCAAATAAATCATATCGTAACTTCCAACTGGAAGATCCAGATCACTGAAAATCAACTTGCCATCTGGCTGGCCGAACGTTTTGGTCTGTACGTGGACCATAGGACTTATCGGTTCTGTCTCACTCGGTTTAGCTCCTCTTCGATAAATGCCGAAGGCATCTTCTCTTAGCGAACCTACATAAGTAACCTCAATTTGTTCATTTGGCTGAAAGTGAGACTTGTTCATATTCATTGCAGGATTACGAAGAGTACAATCCGGATCTACAGTCAGATCCACCACCGGAATGGTCACTGGCAGTTGTACCGTATATTCCGCATCAGTAACCCACGATTTCGAGGAGAAATCTCTTCCTTTTACAATAACCCTGTCCTCATAAACTTCAACAAAAAAACCCTGCGAGCCCTCTTTCAAGACGTCATCATCCGTCCATAAATAAGCGACAGAAGCCGCATTAAACAGGGTTGCATACTTCTTGTTATACATGGTCTCCTTGGCGCCTAGCTCCCAGTGCGTGTGACCGGTAAAGACAATGGATTGCGGGTGTTTGGCTAGAATCGTCTTTAATTCTGCGTCCTGCCTGATCCCATTCCATCCAAACTCATTTTGGGAGCCAGCGACCGTATTCAATAGGGGCTCATGAACAAAAATAAACGCCGGCTTCTCCGCCAATTCATGTTCGGACAACTTTTGATCTAACCACTTGAGCTGGGTCTCTGATAAATAAGCGCAGTCTTTCAAGCCAATTTCAGTGCCGAGGAATATAAAATGATACCCTTCCAACCACAAGTCATAGTAAGCATGGTGAATCCCCGTATGATCTTTAAATAACGACATCTGCCTATCAAGATCTTTCCAACGCACATCATGATTGCCGTAAGTAAAATGGATTGGCGGCAGCCCCTCCATATTAGCTTTCCAAATCTGCTCCACGATCTCAAATTCCGCTCGCTCCCCATTGTCCGTGATATCACCGACATGCATGATCCCGTGACAATCAGGGGAAGTTGCCAAGATATCCTTAAGCGCCCGATCAAAATTCTGGGCTTCAGTCCCCTCTAAATTCGCTTTAATATGGGTATCTGTTAAGACGACGAACTTGAGACTTGGTTTCTTCACCATTTCTTCCTCTCCTTATTTCCATGTAGAAGGAATTGAATAGTCTATATTAGCGCATTGAACCGAATACCTTATTCCTGCCTCTGCCGTAAAGCAATAAACCGAACCATCTATAGAGTTCACCACCAGCACATCCCCTTCCTCCCTACTGATCACAAGGGGTGATTCGCTTCGGATTGTACACAAGCCATCCTGTGTGGCATGCAGCACGGCTACTTTCAGCTGGCCATCTTGCCACTGGATCTCAACCTCGAAGCCGCCCCGCGCGCGCAAGCCGCTAACTCGGCCATGACGCCATGCTTTCGGCAAGGCTGGAAGAAGCAAGATTTCATCCCTGTGAGATTGGAGGAGCATTTCTGCGATAGCCGCTGTACCGCCAAAATTGCCATCAATTTGGAAAGGAGGATGGTCGCCCAATAAACTCGTATGTACAGAATGACTAAGCAGCTCCATCAAATTAATGTAGGCTTGCTCGCCATCATGCAATCTCGCCCAGAAGTTGATGATCCATGCGCGGCTCCACCCTGTGTGCCCACCTCCGTATGCAAGCCGCCTCTCTAGCGTACGTCGAGCAGCCTCAGCTAACCTTGGCGTATGATGTACAGTAATCTGCTCACCTGGATGCAGGGCAAACAAATGTGAGATGTGGCGGTGACCGAGCTCCACTTCCTCATAATCGACCGCCCATTCCATCAATTGACCATGTTTCCCAATTGCGGGTTCCGGTAATCGCCTCCTTACTTGTTCTAGCTCTTCGAGAAATTCCTTATCCGTATCTAGAATCATCCCCGACTCTATACAAGCTGCCAAAAGGGTATGAATAATTTGCGAATCCATCGATGGTCCAATACTTAGAACGCCTTCATTGCCATTCGGCAAGCGATATGTATTTTCCAGCGAAAGAGAAGGAACTGTGACCAGACGACCTTGCTCATCCTTAATGAGAAAATCAAGAAAAAACAGCGCTGCCTCCTTCATAATCGGGTACGCTCTTGAACCTAGAAAATCCCTATCTCCACCAAAACGATAGTGCTCCCACAAGTGCAAGGACATCCATGCCCCGCCCATCGGCCAGAAAATAGCAGGCACATAAATGCCGCATATGTCAGTCTCCGCCCACAGATTCGTGGCGTGGTGCGCCACAAAGCCTCTGGCACCGTAAATCTCCCTAGCTGTCTTTCGCCCGTTCTCAAGCAACCGATCCATCAAATCGAATACCGGCTCATGACATTCAGCCAAATTGCACACTTCAGCCGGCCAATAGTTCATTTGTAAATTAATGTTCAAATGATAATCGCTTTCCCAAGGGGGCGTGTGACTCTCATTCCATATGCCTTGCAAATTGGCTGGCAGCGAGCCTGGTCTTGAGCTGCCCATAAGCAAGTAACGACCATATTGAAAGAATAACGAAATGAGTCCGTGATCCGCTTGGCCATCCTGGACTCTGGCTAATCTTTCATCCGTTGGCAAAGCTTTCAATTCAGCTTCATTGGAATCCTCAATCTCTAATTGGACACGTTCAAACAATGAACGATGATCCTTCACATGATCCTCTCGAATGGCCTCGAACCCTTTACTAACACCACTTTCAATTCTAGCTTGGCACACGGAACGGGGGTCTTGGTGCCGAAACGTCGTTGCAGCTGCCACATACAAAGTAACACTGTCTACCGCTTCCACAGAGACGAAATCGCCAATAATCTGCACGTTCCCACCTTCTGCTACGGCCTTCAAAACCGTTGTATACTGAACGCCATCCGGCCCGCATTGCCCTTGCATAACGATACTTTCCGCACCTTCTCTACCTGACGTGCCTTCAAATGGACGTCGGCTCACATTCGTTGAGAAGCTGATTGCGCCAGATCGATCCGAGCTTAAACGAATAACAAGCACCTGATCAATCGCACTTGCGAAGATCTCCCTGTGATACGTCGTCCCGTCCAAGGTAAATGAAGTTGTAGCAATACCCGTCGGCAAATCCAGTTCACGCCTATAGTTGGTGGTTTCCCCATTTGTTTGTCGAAAATAAAGGTTTATATCACCTAGGGTTTGATAGGGGGCAAAGAATTTGGGCCCTGGTGTCATCGCCATACGTGCCAAATACTCAGCATCCTGCGGCTTGCCCTCGAACATTAGCCTACGAATTTCCTCAAGATGCTTATGGGCGTCAGGTTGCTCCCTCATCTTGGGCCCGCCATACCAGAGGGAATCTTCATTGATTTGAATCCTTTCTTGCTCCACTCTGCCGAATATCATAGCCCCAAGCTTGCCATTCCCTACTGGAAGAGCGTTTACCCAGTTCTCTGCAGGCCTCCGATACCATAACTTCAGCTGTTGCCGACTCATAAGGATCACCCTTCTTTTTGAAAAGAAACCCGACCACGCCATCAACAGGCACGATCGGGTCCTTTTCCATGCATCAGACTTATTTGGATTTTTCTTTGTAGAACTCGTTCGTTTCTTTAAGATGCTGTTGGAAGCTTGGATCATCTTTGAACTGTTTCACCAGTTTATCCCAATCTTCAAGCGTGTTTTTGCCAAAAACCACATTAACCATCATATCGTTCAGCTTTTTATCCCAGTCTGCTCCCTTTTCCTTAAATGGCGCTGACTTCATTAAGCCGTAAGTCGGATCTGTGATAGAGGAAATCGCATCAACCACTTTTTTATTGGCTTCGTAAACATCCATCGGAATACCTGAGATTTTGGCTCTCGAATATTTATCAAAGTAGCCGGTTACCCATTGGCCTGTCGTATCACCGGAATATCCTTTTTTCTTGCCTTCTTCGGTTTGCTCAACGCTTCCGTCAGGCTTCACTTTATAGTCAACATCTTGGATGCCGTAAGTAGCAAGATTATAACCTTCAACCGAAGCAGTATAATCATAGACTTCTAGGATTTTCTTCAGCTTCGCCTCATCAACCGATTTCTTATTGATCAGGAATTGTCCATAATAACCACTTGCTTGCTCATAATAAGCTTTGCCATCTGGTGCTTTTGGTAATTCCACAGCAATAAGGTTCGCTTGCGGATTTACCTTTTGCAACTCCAAGTTGTATTTATAGGCATCAATCACGTTGGCAAATGCTACACCTGCTTTGCCCTGAACGAGCATATCTTTAATTTGTGCTGCCTTGAGAACAGGGAAATCAGGAAGAATACCGCCTGCTTTAAATGATTTATTCCAGAAAGCCAGCGCTTCTTTGGCTTGTGGTGTATACCAATACGGGATGAGACTGCCGTTCTCTTCTTTCCACTTCGTGCCCGTGCCAAACATGGAGAGCAGATAACTAGCAGGTCCAGGTGATCCTGGAATGACTGCACCATAAGTATCTGGTTTGCCGTTGCCGTCTGGATCTTTCTGTGCGAAGGCTTCGAGAACTGTAGCCAGCTCATCCATCGTTTTCGGTTGTTGTAGGCCTAGCTTATCCAACCAATCTTTACGAATTAGCATGGACTCGTGGCCATCCAACGGTCTTACACGTGGAAGGGAGTACAGTTTGCCTTTCAAAGAAGCATTCTTATATACGTTTTCTGGATATTTAGCTAAGTTTGGATAGTTTTTGATATAAGGGCCTAGATCCCAGAAAGCGCCTTGATCAATCGCATTCAAGAAGGCAGGCGTTAAGTTAAAATCTTCTACGAATAGGACATCAGGCAAATCGCGGGAAGCAAGAAGTGCATTCAATTTTTCTGAAATTTGGGCTGCTGGAATCCAATTTAACTTTAGGTTGACGTTTAGCTTCTCATTCAGCTTTTTCACTGCTTCCAACTCACCTGTAGGTGCAGCAGCGAAAGCAAGTGTCGTGATGGAAATATCCGCCGGTGCCGCAGGTTTAGCTGATGCTGCAGTTGTACTCGCTGCTGAAGAACTTGCTGGCCCAGCTTCATTCGCTTTACCACAAGCCGCTAACGAAGCGACTAGCCCTGTTGCTGTTAAGAGTACTGCCAATTTTTTAACCATTGGTTTCATGTAAAGACCTCCCGTTTATATGCTTATTATACAATTCGAAATATCAACCTGCATGTCCAATACTTCCCTGCCTGAATCACCCCTCTCCGTACAGTTCTCTCACCCCTTCACAGAACCAACCATCATACCCTTAACAAAATATTTCTGTAAGAACGGATACACCATGACAATCGGTAAGGAAGAGATTACAACGGCAGCCATCTTGATCACCTGTGGTGGCACGGTACGTTCACTTTCCAACATAGCAGCCATCGAAGGATCAGCCATTTGCGATGCAGAGATGAGCAACATTTGAAGGAGTACCTGTAACGGACGCAAGCTATCACTATTGATGTAAAGTACGCCACTAAAGTACGTGTTCCAATACGCTACAGCGTAGAATAACCCGAAAGCGGCAAGGGCTGAGACGGAGATCGGCAGCATAATGCGAAAGAATACGCCGATATCCGAGCATCCATCCATTTTGGCAGCTTCCTCTAGTTCGTCTGGTATCTCTTGATAAAAATTTTTCATTAGGAAGACGTACCACGCACTAGTCAATGCCGGCAAGATCAGTGCCCAAATGGAATCCATTAAACCAAGACTATCCACGAGCAGATAGTTCGGAATCATGCCCGGATTGAACAACATAGTCATGAGGATCGCTACAAGGAAGAACTTCTTCCCTTTCAATCGTTTGCGAGATAGCACATAGGCTAGCGCACTTGTAACAATTAAGCTTAGTAAGGTACCGAACACAGCGAGTATTCCGCTTATCCCCATCGCATGAACGAATGCGTTCGTGGAGAAAATGTACTCGTAGGCAGATAAGCTCCATTTCTCAGGAATCAGGACCAGCGACTTCGTCAAGTATTCCGTAGGATCGGTAAATGAAATGATCACAACATAAATGAAAGGCAGTAGTGTAACAAGTCCAATAATCGTTAATACCGTATAGTTTAGGACATTAAATATCTTAGAACCCATCTGATTATCCATATTAGTAAAGTCCCTCCTCCCCGAACTTCTTGGCTACACGGTTTGCTGAAACAACCAGTATGAGTCCTACAACTGATTTGAACAATCCAGCAACCGTGGCATAGCTGAACCGACCTTGTTGAATACCAACGCGGTAGGCATACGTATCAAATACGTCAGCCACCTGCGATACGGGTCCGCTTGCCATAAGGAATATTTGTTCAAAGCCTACATCCATGACTTGACCTAAACGTAGGATTAACAAAACAATAATCGTGCTTTTGATGCCGGGAATCGTAACATTCCTCATCTGCTGCCATCTTGTCGCACCATCAATTTGCGCTGCTTCATAGAGCTCTGAGTTAATCCCTGCAAGGGCAGCCAGGAAGATGATCGTCCCCCAACCTGCTTCCTTCCAGATACTTTGAGCTGTGAGCATGGCCCAGAAATAATTGGGCTCCGATAGGAATTCAATCTTATGCCCGCCGAACTCAACGATTAATTGATTAATGACCCCGCTGCTTTGGCCCAGAATCAGGAAACAAATACCGACGATGATCACCCATGATAAGAAATGGGGCAAATAGATGACCGTTTGAACGAATTTCTTAAAGGGTAAACTCTTCACCTCATTCAGCAATAAGGAAACCACAATGGGAATGGGGAAGAAAAACACGATATTTAGAAGTGAGATCGCCATCGTATTTCGAAACAACAGCATAAAATCGGGATTCGTGAAAAACTCATGAAAGTATTTCAATCCAACCCATTCGCTATCCCAGAAACCTAAATAAGGAGAGTAATTTTGAAAAGCAAGCAATAATCCCCATAACGGTACATACTTGAATATGAGGAAAAATAGTAATCCTGGCGCTGCCAATAGATATAGATATTTGTCACGCTTTAGCGCGACCTGCCACTCGTGCACTCCTGATTTCTTAGATGTCTTTCTTTCTTCGAGTCCACTCGGGATCGCTTTCTGAAACTGTTCCACCTGACTATGTGACAATGTCATCACCTCTCATTATTGCGTTGGCATCTCGTTGTTTTGCTTGAAACGATCGTACCTGATCGGAAGTATTAGGAACAATGACCAATTCTTATTCACGCTTTTCCCGCAAGACAAAAAAAGAGAAACCCCGTAACTACGCGGTTTCTCTTCCTATTTTCCTCATTTTTTGCTTCATACTGAATCCATATAACGATTTTTGGGCATTCTAATTTTCCTCGTCTGATCCACGGAATTGACCTGGCGTCACACCCATTTGCTTTTTAAATACCCGGATAAAGTTCTTCATCTGATACCCAACTCGCTCAGCCACATCTGACACCGATAAATCCGTCGTACGAAGCAACTCAATGGACTTCTCAATCCGTACCTTGGTCAAATATTCAATAAAGGAGAGATCCTTTTTCTTTTTGAACAGCTTGCTTAAATATTGCGGACTCAATCCACAAATTTGTGCACATTGATCCAACGACAAATCGAAATGGTAGTTCTCCTCCATATACCGAACTACTTTCGCAATCAGCTGCTCATGCTCCTGATGCTGCTTGCCATGCACATAAGCAACAATGGGTTCAACCAATTGCTCTTTAAACCAGGCATTCAGTTCGTAGGTCGTACTGATATTGCGGATATGAAGATACGGATCTTCATTCGATTCGCCAAATAATTGAGCTGTATCCAATCCGAGCATGTAGGCCGTACGAATCGCAGCAGTTAGCAGTCGATAATACGACATTTGAATGAGCTCAGGCTTCTGAATCGCAGCGCCCATCGATTTTGCAAATTCATCCATCATCCTGACCGCTTCATCACGATCGCCAAGCTGCAGCGAATTCTCAAAATGCGTTTCGATTTCCAACGGATACCGATAATGCATGTCGGAATGACTTTTACCACTCGTATGGGCTATGACTTGATTCCCACCAACGATGATACGAGAACGAACCGCAAGCAGCGCCTCTTCGTATAGTTCAGGCAACTCGCTAATTTGCTCGCTTTTTCCACTAAGCCCAATCGTAACCTGCAGATGTAGATAGTCAGATACAAGCAGCCGCAATCGCTCGGCAAATTGTTTGATGTCGGACTCATCATCTTCCGCTTGCAGCGGATCCCTATACAGCCACACAGCAACCTGATCATTCAGCAGATTGATACCTATGCCTTCCATCGCATGGGATTGTATAAGTTCACTCGCTATATTTTTCACAGCAAAAACAATTAACTCACGGTCATTTTCTTGGAAACGAACCTTTCCTTCTGACTGCAAATCGAAAGCAATTACGATGACGATGCTTTCCTTATCTGCAGGCACGTTATACCTCCGAAGCATGGAGGCCAGTTGATCCTCGGAATAATAAAGGAATCGCCCTTGCAAGAGCTGCAGAGCAAAGATTTCACGAATAAGCGGCAGCTGGTCACTAAGTTGTTGCTGCATGTCATTAGCCGTACTACTGAGCTCCGCCCATCGTTTGTGCACGAAGCCCACTTCATCGGTTTCCACTTCATCGGTTTGTCCGTCTTTGACATAAGCGACAAGATTCTGAATGGGACGATAGACACGACGTGTGCCCCACAGCGTAATGAGTGCACCCAACACCAAGCATACAAGAACAATGACCAGTGTAATTAATTTAATCCCATTTGATTTCGCATTCAATTGATCGATCGGAACCATATTGATATATTGCCATTTGTTAAAAGAAGAAGTAATCGGGGTCGCCATATATTCGATTCCATTAAAGGCGAACTGGAAACGCTGCTCGGAACCCTTTTGAGTAACGCGATCAAATAAACCTGGGGGAACCTCACTCCCACCCATGGAGGTAATAAGCGCTCCCTTGTCGTCCAAGATGAACATCTGTTCACCTTTATAGCTAATAAAACGTTTCATAATATTTTGGAACAGCTCTTCATTAATCCGTATAAACATGAGCCCGATAGGCTGTTTAGCAAGCAGCGGCATTTTGGCAATTAACGTTACACCATTGTCGTTATATCCTGGTATTGAAGGATAAGGTCCACTGACCCATTTGATCTGATCATCGGTCCCAAGCTCCTTCAGCAGCGCCTCGCGCTCTGCTATACCTTCAATTCGCCTCCCCCCATAAATAGGTGAGATCAAATAGCCTTCATCCGGCACGTACATCGCAACGTCGCCAACTTCTTTGTTCCCATTCATCAGCGCAGATAATTCACTTGAACTGCGGGAATAGAAGCCCGCATAATTCGTATTTTTCAGTTCAGTCAAATTTGAGCTAAAAAAATAGCCCAGCAGCATTTGAATCGCATTGTTTTGAATCCGATCCAACGTCGAATCGATCGTCGAGGATACGTTATTTAAAATCCGAACATTCGATTGATTCACTTCACTTTGTACAGCGGAGGCTGAATATAAATAACTCCCTATCCCAACAACGAGAACGGGAATAATCGCAGCGAACAATGACAAGGTGATCATATTGCGAAAAATCGTTTTACGGTGAAAAAAACGCTTCCAAAAATTCGTAAGTATTTTGCGCATGGCAATCACCTCATTAACGGAATAATGAGCATTTTAATCGGTTATACCTATAAAATCAAGTTTTCTGAGAATAAAGATGACCCGACTTCGTCTAGCAGACAAAGTCGGGTTGTAACCGTTCAAATGAGCTTGTTCACTTTATGACTTTAAAAAGGCAATAGCGTTTAACAGCCTCTCAGCAAATGCTGCTTCGATCTTTTTACCTGATTGCGCACGAATATGATTTTCTAACGCTTTGAATGCTTGCTGATCTTGTGTCTGATTCAAATGCTTTTGAAGAGCATCAATCATGGCTAGCAAGCTATTATATATGCCTTGATTGGTAATCCAACCTTGCTGATACGCGTATCTGACTAACTCATCCAAATGGCCTACATCCATGACTACTTTTAGCGTGTACGATGATCTTGTTTCGTTCCCCGCCTTATCACTTGCCGTAACGACTACAGCATGATCACCAATCGTCAGACTTAAAGGACTGAACGTGTATGGGAGGCTTACCTCTTTGCCGTTCAATTGAAGCGACTTCCCAGCTATGCCACTAACAGGATCGGAAATATCGAAATTCAGGCTGCCACCAGCCGTCCAGTAGACAACCATCGAAACTGTTGGAACGATGATGGGAGTCGATACATCGATTTTCACAATCGCGGTTTGGACCGACTCTTGATTGCCGGCATTGTCCACGCTGTAATATTGGACTTCATGCACGCCATCTTCAGCGATCGTAACCGAGTTCCCTTCCGTAAACGTGCCGCCATCCAGTCTATAGAACATCTTCTGCACGCCGCTGCCCTCGTCACTTGCAGTCAATATCACAGTCTGGGCATTGCGCTGCCAATCTGGCTTTGCATTATCAATCGTATTCGGAGCTGTCGTATCCTTCTTGAACGTTACGGCGTGCGTTTTGCCTACGGAACCTGCTACGTTAATCTGCAGCTTTAACGTCGGCAACGTTTGTAGAACCTTAACCGTATCATCACTTCGTACGAGGGATAACGCAGCTTTGTTCAGTTCCAGCGTAATCGCACTTTGCTTTTGTGTTGGATCGGATACGGCAACAGTTAACTCCGTTTCAGATTCCTTCACCATGACGGAAGAAGGATTTTGCGCGGAGATAAAATCAACTGTACCTGGATTCCAGAAATTCGCTGCCGTAATACCGAGCTTCTTCTCTCTAACCGCATGCACATCTGTCGTATTGCTTACTACTTCAACATCTGGCGCATTGCTGTAAAGCTGAGTAGCCGCAGTGTCTTTATGTGGCAGCATCACATACGAATATGCAGCATTCGAAGGTGTAGCCCCATGTTCAAAGGCCAGGCTCATGTAATTCCGAGTAATTGGCGTAGCCGATTGACCGCTGTTAATGTCGCTCCATTTGCCAGTTCGGGCCTCACGCAGTCCATAAACGCTTGTCGCCTCTGGGAAATAATAGCCCATATCCGTTCCCGGCATATTTCCAGCCAAATGAGCCCACTTAACGTTCTCCATATTTTCCGACCAACCGAGCTGACTTGTTTTGGCTGCGCCATTCACGGTGAGCACATTATCACCCGCATCACTCAGCTTGCGGTTATCAATGATCGTTTCTACAGGCTGTGGTCCAGCACTGTTACTTGAAATACCTGCACCCAATGCAACGATTTCATCATCGAACATAAACCACGACTTTTTACCTTGCAGGTCGCTTCCCGTCACTTTGGCCAAGGAAAAGTCCATGCCTGACGCGCCGTAAAGCCCATCGATCGTCGATCCACCCACCCACTCTTTCGCGTTCATGTACGAGGTCCATTCACCTGGCGTCACGCCTTTGCCTGAGCCGTTCGTTGTCGTACCTGGTAGACGAAACGAATCTACCGTCGGCCAGAAATCATTACGATATTGGCCTAGATCTTGGTCATAAAGGTACGTCATACCGATCCCCGTATACCAACCTTTTAAATTCTCGTTATTGCCCTTTTCAAACGCCGAGATGCGATTAGAGAACATGCTGATTCCGAAACCATATCCCTCACGCAAATGGACAACCCGGTCCATACCTGAAAACACCTGATTTTTCAGCAATTCACCTCTAGGCTGTATCGAGGCATCGTTTAAGAGATTTTTGACAAGACTCAAATCGTAGATAGATAAGCCATCGAAATAATTGGTGTACGTCGTATCGGACAAAATCCATTCCATCGCCATTCGCTTAATGGATAACGCCACATCCGCCGGCGCCCCTTCAGCTAAGCGAAGCAACGTTGTAATCGTGCCTCTGGCACTGCCAGAAGCTTGCCTCGACATACCTCTGCCATTGACCATATCCATGTAGAGGCCTTTATAGATGACGGGCTCAAACGTATCTGATACCCATTGATACACGTTATTAACATTAGGATCTGTTACTGGCCAAGGGGATCCATTCAACAAGAAGGTCATATCTGCAGCCCGGCTTAGCCAAACGGCTCCGTATCCCGCCGTATACGCAATATTGGTATGTTGAACAAGAGATCCATCTTCATAAACACCGTCCCCATGATCGGCGTAAACAAATTCTGGCCCCATTACATCGCGTCCTTGTATAATCTTTGCACTGTTTTTCCCGATTACACCCCGAACCGTTACAACCAATGCTTTATCCAGCAGATTAGCACCCGTCATTTTGCTTCCTTTGACACCAAGTACGGAGCCAACTTTCGGATCTGGACAAAATTTATCAATCGGCTTGATAAACTTGGTGATCTGCCCCTGAGTCAGTTGCCCGTACATGAGCACGATGAGATCATTTAAGGTTTGCGGGACCCCAATCTCCCAGTCCCACCAATTCCCATAGGGGTTCTTGTTTTCGTTATAACGGTTTGTATACATCCATTCCATAGCGCTCACGATATCATCTCGCAACGCAGTGCTTTGATACAAGGGAGTCCCTGGCATGGAATAGGCTAAGGCCATCGTTTTTAAACGCGCATACGCCGTGCTAATCTGGCTCGAATCTGTTGTGCTCGTCAAATCACTCCATAGATTTGTCCGATTACCTGCTTTTATCAATGTGTCCCATAAACCTATTTGAGCAGCATTCGATACACTGTCTGCCAGTTTAGTGAGGTTAGCCGCCATATCTGGGTCAGCAGGATTGAATAGAGCACCGCCCGTTAGCTTGTCGTTCCATTTCTGTCGAAGTGCATTGTAAGCTGCTCCCATTTCCGCTGATTCCACGTTGATTGTACATTGCGCTGAAATCGTCCCATCTGGTGTCGCAACGGTAATGGTTGCAGTCCCAACCCCTACAGCCGTCACATTTCCATTGCTGTCCACTGTCACTGCACTTGGGTTGCTTGAAGACCACATCACCGTTCTGTCCACTGCGTTCGTGGGAGTGAGCACCGCTGTGAGCGTAGTCATTGTATCTTTTGTCATGGAAATCGCACTTGGGTCCAAAACAATTCCTGTTACTCCGTTATATTCCTCCAGACTTACTTCATCGAACCATACTTTCCCCATACCTGTCTCCAGAAATGGTTCTATGACCAATTTGGTTGCATTCGTTGGAATTGTCATAAAAACCTGTTGCATCTTCCAATCGTTCGTACCTAACAATTTGGGGGTTGAGGGACCGTCTCCAACTTTGCTTGCGTTATAAAATTGTGTTCTGAAGTATGCACCTGTTCCTGTTACATTCTCCGTTTTCAACCACATTTTCAATCGATAGGATTTCCCCGCGGTCACCGGTGTTACCGTCTGATTAATGGAGACTCTGCTCGTTGCGAATGCATCTACCAATACGGACTTAGTTCCCTCATGGGCTGTCGTCATATCCAACGTGACATTCACGGTTTTGTTTGGGGCCTTCCCGCTTCCAGTAGGAATCCATAGCCCCCAACCCACAGGAGCACTCGCGCTGCTCCAATTTGCATCCGTGGCCGTTGTCGCCTGCTCGAAGCTTCCGTTCGTCATCAAATTCACCGTAGCGGCTTCCGCCTGTTTGGTTGCGCTTTCAAAAAATGGAACAGATGAGGCAACCACACTAAAAAGCAAATTAGCAGCTAACAGCATACTCACTTTCTTTTTAACCTTCTTCATTAATTCATCCTCCCTATCTCATTCTATCCAGCTCTTGCACAACTCCGATCGTACCTGACTGGTTGTTCCGTGACAATGACCAATTATTGCTGACTACATGGACGGAGACGAAAAAAAGAGAACCCCGTTGTGACAGGTTTCTCTATCGATTCAATGCACTTTTTTTAACATTCTAGGAGCCTTCATATCCAATTTTGAGCATGCTAGTTTTCACTGTCTGCCTGTTAGCAAGCCTACTCTGAAATTGTCATTGACTTTAACCGCTAACCCATTTATCATAAATGTCAGTAAGCACTGACATTGTTTCGGAAGAGGGATACTATGGACGACAGCAGCGGCAGCAAAATGGGAAGCGGAGATAAGCTGCTATTAGCTGCGCTCCATTTAATCGCAGAAAAAGGCTATAACGGTGTCACGACGCTGGAAATTGCCACCGCGGCTGGCCTTAGCGAGAAGACGTTATTTCGCCATTTTGGCACGAAACAGAAGCTTCTAGAGGCTGCCTTCGACCGCTATCATTATGCGGAAGAGATGAAGAAACTGTTTGCCGAGAAGCTCATCTGGGATTTGGAGACGGATCTTCTTCTTGTTAGCACGACCTACCATGAGATCATGAACCGTAATCGAAAAATGATTCAAATCTCCCTCAAAGAAGATGAAGGCCAATTGCCCGGCTTTCGTGATCGTACCCAGAAGCATCCGCAGCAGCTGCTTGAGATCCTAACGAACTATTTCATTGAAATGTCTGCAAAAGGGAAAATCGTCACAACGAACCCTGAGTTGCATGCCTTTACCTTTATTATGATGCATTTCGGGGCTTTTATGAATGATCTGGATGCTCAGAAAAGTTATCCTGGCATTACCTTAGCTCCCTTCGTGCAAGAGAGTATCCAATTATTTGCTAGGGCTTTACGGCCCTAGTTTTTTTCTCACCTCTATGTCAGTAAGTACTGACAGTCTTTTCTTGAAAGGAAGTGCCCTTATGGCAACTAAAGCACCTTTGCAAACCGCTGACAAATTAATGCGTATCCTCATGTTCACGATGGCCCTCTCCATGATGAGCGGCGTCATGTTCAACATTGCTCTTCCCAAAATTAGCAATGAATTTCATCTGACAATTTCTCAGGTAAGCTGGCTTTCTTCTGCTTATATCTTGATATATGCCATCGGTGCAGTCACATACGGAAAGCTGGCAGATCGCTACAGGTTAAAAGATTTAGTCACTTTCGGTCTCCTTTTGTTTGCGCTAGGCTCCTTGATTGGTCTGACCTCGCAAACGTTCGCCATGGCGCTCGTCGGTCGATGCTTGCAAGCTTCTGGCGCCGCCGTTATACCTGCAATGTCGATGATTATTCCCTTACGGTTCTTCCCATTGGAGCGAAGAGGGGCTGCCCTTGGCATGACTGCGGTCGGTCTGGCCTTCGGTAATGCACTTGGCCCCGTTGTCGCGGCTTTACTTGTAAGCACACTTCAATGGCGCTGGCTCTTCGCCGTCTCTCTCATTGTGCTGGCCGCACTTCCCTTTTACCGCAAATATCTAGGCAATGAACAGCCAGTAAGTCCAAGTAAGTTCGACTGGATTGGCGGCGGTTTGTTAGGTATCACCATTGCATTATTACTGCTCAGCGTGACGAACAGCGTCTGGCTTTTACTCGGTGCATTGTTTGTTCTTGGATTATTCATGGTGCGTATTCGTACCGCGGGTGAGCCATTTATTGCACCGAAACTTTTTCAAAATCGAAAATACACGCTCGGGCTTACCCTCTCGTTCCTCATTAGCGGGAGCTGCTGCTCGCTCTATGTACTCAGTCCCTTGCTGTTAACGGATGTTCAACACCTTCCTTCGGTTTGGATTGGCTTTGCCTTGGTTCCTGCCGCTGTCGCGTCTGCCCTATTTGGCCGCAAAGGTGGCAAGCTTGCCGATGCCAAAGGTAACTCGCATGTTGCCTACATGGCTTCCAGCTTATTGCTAGCCTGCTTCCTGCTACTTGCTACATTTACTAGCAGCTCGCCGATGCTTATTGCCGTTTTCCTGGTTCTGGGCAATGTCGGTCAATCCTTCATCGTCATTGCGGTGAACAATTCGGTTTCCCGAACACTCCCTGCGGATCAAGTCGGTGTGGGTATGGGCATGATGTCGATGGCCAATTTCATTGGGCAAGGTATCGCCATCAGTCTGTATAGCAAGGCCGTCGACCTAGGGTCGTCTTCGATAACTAGCTGGAATCCACTTTTCAGCCACGGATCTGGTACTATTTTTAGCAATATCTATGTCGTGTTGGTCGGTTCACAGCTTATCATACTCGGTCTCTACTATATTTCGTTCGGAAGACGGAAACGTCGAGTAAACGCGACTCAACCAAGTGTTTTATCGAATATTTAGAACTCTTCGACATATTCCGACAAAGATCCACCCTCCCTACATGTAAAATATGAAATGGATCTTCATTTTCGTATTCATATTACATTTACTAGGGGGAAGTCATGGTTTTGCATAAAAGAAAATTACTCCTTGCACTCGTTTCACTCTTTACCGTCTTCAATCTTTCCCTTGGCACACTCGGCTATGCTCAAGAACCGAATGATCTAGCCAGTATATCCACTGCGCCTTCCTTCAATGAGAACGACATCGTTCCGGGGAAGGTGCTTGTGAAATACAAGCAACAGCCTGCTGCTAACGGCATACAGGCTCTGTCCGCTCACTCCGTTTCTGCTTGGACAACGCTCAACTTCAGCAATGAGCAATCCGTCGCGGATAAGGTCACTGAACTTCAAAAGGATCCGAATGTGGAGTATGCGGAGCCGGTTTATAAGGTGCATTTGATTGCGACGGATGTATCACCCACTGTCTCACAATCGGTCTATTCTGGAACGGAGGCATATAAGCGGACTTGGGGGAAACTCGCGGCACATGTTGATCAAATGGGCACCTACTCCAACTTCTCTCTGAATCAGAATGTCAAAGTGGCCGTGATGGATACTGGTATTGATATGACACATCCAGCTCTACAAAGTGCTATTATCCAAGGTTACGACTTTGTAAATAGTGATACCAATGCACAAGACGATAATGGTCACGGCACACACGTTTCAGGGATTATTGCAGCGCAAGCTTATGGCGGCGCCGATGTAGGTGTCGCTCATGGCGTCCGAATCATGCCACTTAAAGTTCTTGATAGCACTGGTGGTGGGGATACGAGCTATTTGTACCAAGCTTTCCAATACTTGCAGATCCATCCAGTTGATGTGATCAATATGAGTTTGGGCAGTTATGGAAACAGTAAAGCCATACATGACATTATTAAAACAATCCATGATCAAGGTACTGTGATTGTTTCAGCCGCTGGCAACGACAGTAACAATTGGAAGAAGGACGAAATAGGTCAATACTCTACGCAACCTTGGGATACTACAGATACCCACCGTACTGCCTATTTTACTAGCTACCCAGCAGCCTATGAAGAAGTGATAAGTGTTGGTGCTGTAGCCCAACTTTCTGATCTAAGCTTTGCGATTGCGGATTTCTCTAATATAGGCAAAATAGATGTCGTCGCACCTGGCGTTAATATCTATAGCACAATTATTGGCAGCAGCTATGATTATAAGTCAGGAACATCCATGGCTACGCCTTTTGTTGCAGGACTTGCTGCTTTACTGAAAGCAGCTAATCATAATCTGGAGGCAGAAGACATTCGTCTCATTCTTCAGACGTCAGCACAGCCAACCGCTCTACAATCGTTGCAGGTAAATATCTATGAACCATCCATCCACTATCCATATAACTATGTTTCGCAAACGATGGCTTATGGTACTGGTCTCATTAATGGCATTCGCGCATTTGAAGTGCCTAGGCTGAAAATGTCACCTGCCGTAGCATTCAATTTCCCTACAAACCCTTCGCTCAGTTATAACTTTGAACTAGTGAATGTTAATGATACGGTCGTGAGTGTTACCTATTCGGTATATCTGCATGCCAGAGCCTATAACGAAACTACGATTGATCGAGAAGTAGACTTGCCATACGCATTTGTCGCTACACCCTCATGGGCCCCCTTACATAACGGTCAAAAACAGTTAACAGCTACAATAAGCAATATAGGTTCTGGATATAACTTCTATATGTTCGGGACATGGGAAGAGCCTACTCCAACAGGGGGCATAGTTCAGCACCGCTCTAATATCATTTCAGCCCCACCGCAGGTTAGCTTGGCTTCAGGAACCTACACGGGTACACAGAAGGTTACCCTCACCTCTCCCTTCGCGAATGGTATCATTTACTATATGATCGAGCAAAAGAATAAAGCTGCTTACATTTCAACGTTCCCTGTATCAGGTGGCGAGCTAACACTTAGTGAAGATACTGTCTTAAATGTTGCCATGTATCATAACAATGAATTCAGTAATGATGTAACTTATCAATATACGATTACAGCCCCCCGAGTCGGCGGTGGCGGTGGCGGTGGTGGAGGCGGCGGCAGCTCCCAACAACCTCCTTCCCTCAATGCCGATGGAAAAATGGCCTATGAGTTCAAACCAACACACGTTGATTTATTAATCTTATTAAATAAAGCTTTGTCAGAATTAACCCTAGATGCCAAAACGAAGGAAAACGTGGATATCCTCTCCGTCGAGATGGACACTGATATTGTTCAAAAAGCTTCGCAAATGAACAGACCAATCGTTATCGCGGCTAATGATATCAACATGCAGATTCCGCCAAATGCTTGGCCGATCAAGCTTTCAACTGGCAAAATCCTATTTACATCAAGCAAAACCAATACGTCCATCCCGAATTTCACATCAGCATCCGCTATTTATGATTTCTCCGTAACCGAGGATGGGGCGAAACTCGGTTCATTCGCTTCACCTGTGAAAGTTACAATTCCTTTTGATGCCAAAAAGGTCAAAGATGTTCATAAACTAAGCGTTTATTTCTATGATGAAGATCAAGGTGCTTGGACGCCAATCGGCGGCACACTCAATTCGGATGGCACAATGACGGCTTCACTTGCCCATTTCTCCAAATATGCTGTTCTCGAGAAGCAAAACGAGACAATCCTTAAGGACATTAAGGATCATTGGGCACAAAAAGAAATTGAAAACTTGGCTGGCAAAGGGATTATCGATGGTATCGATCAAGATTCCTTCCAACCTGATACAACATTAACAAGAGCACAATTCGTCACCATCATCGCTAAGGCATTAAAATTACAGGCAGGTAGCCAAACAGACATATTCCAAGATGTTTCTAAGGATGCTTGGTATCAGAATTCCGTCTATGCCGCCTATTCTGCGGGTATTATTAGCGGCATGAGCGAGCAAACCTTTGTTCCGGATGCTCCTATCACACGGGAACAAATGGCTCTCACCATGGTCAACGCTTATTTACATGCAACAGGTAAAAAGCTTGCAGATATCGTCACCACACAAGAGGTCAAATATGCCGACGAAGGCACGATCAGTACATGGGCTAGATCCTATGTTCGAATCGCTTCTGCCTTAGGTCTACTCAGCGGTACGACAGGTGGACAATTCGCTCCTGCGGATAACGCTTCTAGAGCGCAGGCGGCGGTTGTGATTTACCGATTGCTGGACAAAGTACAATAAGGGCTGTGCTCTAAGCCCACTACAAAAAAACCATGGAAAGCGGCCATTTGGCCGTCTTCCATGTTTTTTTTGCAACGCGTTTTTCGTCACACAAGATGTCATCCCCCGTATCCTAACGGACAAGGGAGACGTTATTCCACACTATATGCGCCTTTTTCAGATGTTACGGACAGCAGCGACGTTATCCCGCCATTTCGCTAGTCCAACAAGCTCCTTTTCACCAAATAGCGTCACACCTGTCCGTTATCACCATGACTGCCAGTGTATATATGAAATAACGGCATCCATGTCCGTTAAGGACTTGCCTCTGACAACACCGCGAC
>NZ_WHNY01000059.1 GCF_013141695.1 Paenibacillus plantarum | reverse complement strand
GAATTGGGTAAAACAAACCTATACAGAAGAACACGACGTACCTATGGTTACCAATTTACTAAGCTACTCTAAAGGCTTCTGGAAAGGGCTTTTCACTTGCTATGATGAGTACCATGTCCCAAGAACTAATAATGATTTGGAGCGATTTTTCCGTGCTACGAAAACAGCACACCGTCGAATCACGGGTCTTCGTAATTGGAACGAGTACATCTTACGCAATGGAGAAATGATCGTTCTTGTTCAAGATGCACTGAAACAAAAGCATATTCTTGCTCGATTAAAAAGCGTTGATTACGACAGATACAAAGAACAGAAACAAAATTGGCAGAACCGCTTACAAGATAGCGTAAAACGTAAACGATTTAGACGGGACCCAGAAAAGTACCTAGAAAGACTGGAAAACCTATGGGATGCACACTTCGTTCGTTAATCTTGCCGTCGTAGTTTTTTTTTGTTCTGACGCATTTAATGTCACGATACTTGACATGTAGTATTAAAAGCATTACCATTTTAGATATATCACAATAATTATGTTAGTAAATATAACATTAAACGAACATAAGAAAGGAGGAGTATGATGAAGAAATGGATTCAAGCGATGGGGTCGGATCAAACACGAATGCGGAATTTAACCTACGATGAAGCTGTAGAAGCTGCTGGCGAAATGGCGAGAGGAGATTCAACAGATGCGCAATGCGCAGCATTCCTAATGGCGTTATGTATGAAAGGGGAAGCAGATGACGAGTTGATGGCCTTTATCGATGTCTATCGTGGCTATTCCTTAAATTATCATACTCAGCCTAACTCGCTTAATTCAATCGGGCCTACGGAAGGGAGAAAGCGATTTCCTGTTACGTTGCCTGTCAGCTTGCTGCTTGCGTCAGTGGGATTCACCCAGGTGATGCAAGGTGGTGATGCGCTTCCCTCCCGCCAAGGGACTTCATTGAAAGAGATCGTAGAAGGTTTAGGTGTTACCTTGCAACTTTCTGTGAAGGCTTGGCAATCCATGTTATTTCATTTGCACATCGGATTTCTACCTACAGAGCAACTGTGTCCGCCAATTGGACGGTTGAAGCCGGTGCGAGAACAGTTGGGCATACGAACAGTCATTGATACGATAGAGAAAGTATTAAATCCTGTGCTGTCGACGAACTTGATTATCGGTGTGCAACAGCGCAAAGCAATGGAATCCTTGATTCCGATATCGATGCGTTCGGGTTTTCAACAAGCGTATATTATCAGCGGCATTGATGGCTCAGAGGATTTGCCCCTTTATGAGAATAGCACGATCCGGATCGTTACCCCTTGGGGAGATGAGTCTCGTAGTGTTGAACCGCAGAAATTTGGCTTTACGAGTACACCTCTACCACATCTGGCGAAAGAAGATCAGATTTCCATGGTGAAACGCATTATTACAGGCGAGGATGGAAAAGAAGTCAAACGTGAACGTGATCACGTCATTTTTAATACCGGGTTAAGGTTGAAATGGTTTGATAAGGTAGATAGTTACGAAGAGGGCTTCCAGCTCGCCGAAGCTTTACTGCAGCGGAAAGAAGCGCATAAAATCATGCAGCGCTGGATTGATCAGAGTCAGTATTTGAAACTGCAAGATCTCGCCGACAGTGATGATTCCTCTTCGAAAATAGGTTAAAGGCCTTCCAAAAAGCTGTGAGTAGACAGCGAATGGAGGGTCTTTTTTATGGGGGTAGGCAAATTGGTAGATGTTACAGCTAAAACTTAATCAATGGATATGTTACCATTTACTAGTGTCATCAGGATTCGTAAGTACAAAACGCTAGGAGGCCTACTTCATGAAGAAACAACTACTTGCTTTTGCCCTTATCCCCTCATTACTATTTGGTGCTGTTACAGTCCCATTCCCTAAAGCAGCTTCTGCTGCAACTACTGGTGAAGTCGTTAGCAGTGTGAGCTTCCGCCAAAGTCCAGACGAGAATTCACCACGTATCCGGTATTTAAAAGCTGGAGAGCCAGTCTCCATTATTGAGAAAGTGAATGCTTACTGGTATAGAGTTCAAGTGACGAACGGTCAGATCGGTTATGTCTCAACGAGTTCGAAGTACATAAAAGCAAACGGTCAAACAACGTCACCTGCAACAGGGACAGGACGAATCGTCGCAAGCGTGAGCTTCCGCACCGCGGCTAATGAGAATGCATCGCGGATCCGTTATCTGAAGGTTGGGGAAACCGTTCAAATCTTGCAGAAAGTAAATGCTTACTGGTATAAAGTTAAAGCATCAGATGGTCGTGAAGGATACATAAGTACAAGTCCTACCTACATATCAACATCAGGTGGAAGCACATCTCCTGACACGAACACAGGTGGTGGGACAACAAGCGAAAAGATTCAAAAGGTAATTGCAGCAGGTAAGAAATACATAGGAACGCCATATGAATATGGGTCCAGTCGTGATAACACGGCAACGTTTGATTGTTCCGATTTTGTACGTCAGGCATTTTTGGACGGAATTGGATTGAAATTACCGTCTGATTCAAGAGGTCAAGGTGCGTATGTGAAGTCGCTCGGACACAATGTAACGGACTGGCATAACCTCAAGGTTGGCGATCTCATGTTCTTTATGTCTTATAAAGGAACAGCGCAATCCAACTATGCAGGAATTAATAAGTCTACACAAACGATTACCCATGTGGCTATTTATTTAGGCAATGGTCAAATCCTTTCGACGTATTCCAAAGAAAGTGGCGGCGTGCGAATTGATTCCATCGCGAATCGGCATTGGGAATATCGCTTTCTATTCGGAGGCAGTGCGTTATAAGAATGCTACAAAAAGAGCAGGCAACGAGAAATCGTTGTCTGCTCTTTTCCAAGTCAGGGGTTGGACTAAATTTGCATCGGGTCCAATAAGGGGTTCCAATGGATCGTAGGTTTATCTGTCCCTGAGTGAATCCCTGCAGAGCCTATCCACGGATGGGAAGTGGGGCCTACGCTGAAATAATGTTCGAGTAAACAGCGGAAAATATAGGGCATCGGGCGATCAAGGACAGCTGCTTTGTGAATCCAATGCAGATCACCTTCCGATGTAACGATTCGTGGATTCACATCTGTTTGACCGACATAGAAAAACTGTTGGCGTATTTCTTGGCCATTGAGCCGAAGTAAGACATATTGCAGATGTAAATCTTGAATCTCGTCTTGCTCGATGCCGGTTTCTTCCCAAACCTCACGAAAGCAAGCCGTTCTTGGTTGGCTAATTTCATGCGGTTCGAGATGACCGCCAATTGCTGCCCATAAGCCGGGAGAGAGAGTGCGATTTAACGCGCGTTTCATCATGAGGAGCTCGTCTTGCTTGTTCCATAAAAGTGCGGTAGACATCATTCGTAATGTAATCATGGAGAGATCCCCTCCCTTCGTTAGTTCCGTTTCAGCTTATCATAGAAATGGAAGGGGCTGCAAAGGCGAATGCTTGGATGCATTTTGCCTATTGCTTCACGAGGCATGTTTCGATATAATGTCCTCTATAGGGAAACATTAGTCTTTTTGGAGAGGACGGTAGTTAGGTGCCGGAGAGCAAAGAGTTTCTTCCAACCATGAAGCACATCGGACCTGAGAGGTACTACTTAGTCCGTGAGGACATTCTTCCAGAAGGTGTTCTGAAGACAGCGCAGGCCAAGGAGTTGCTTGCACGGGGTGAAGTGAAGACGATTCACGACGCCGTCGAACAAGTTGGGCTGAGCAGAAGCGCCTTCTATAAGTATAAAGATGGTATTCATCCACTTAGCAAGCTAGAGCGCGAACGCATCATTACGATTTCGATGGATTTGGAGCATAGGTCTGGGATATTGTCCCGCGTACTCGC
The DNA here is from genome assembly GCF_013141695.1 of Paenibacillus plantarum. GTDB lineage: Bacteria > Bacillota > Bacilli > Paenibacillales > NBRC-103111 > Paenibacillus_E > Paenibacillus_E plantarum. The sequence continues at coordinate 139,846 of NZ_WHNY01000059.1, read as the reverse complement.
ACTCATCGCTAATTTGGATGGCAATGTATTGACTATCCACCAAACGATTCCATTACAAGGTATGGCGAATGTCGTTATATCCTTAGAGATTTCTTCCATGGGCGAGGAGATCCGGGAAATTGTGGATCGCCTAGGGGCGCAAGACGGAGTCAAGCGTGCCATGGTCATCGGTCAAGGAAGTTAAGATTAGCATACAATTCAGGAGGTAATGAAATGAAACCCATCAAGGTTGGTTTACTAGGATTAGGTACTGTAGGAACAGGTGTCGTACGTATTGTTGAAGGTCATCAAGAAGATTTGCAACGTCAAACAGGTTCAGCTATTGAAATTGCAAAAATTCTTGTACAAGATAAATCCAAACATCGTAACATTTCTGTTGATGCAGATAAGCTTACAGAGAACGTCTGGGACGTCATTGGCGATAGTGAGATCGATATCGTTGTTGAAGTTATGGGTGGCGTTGAAGCAACGAAAGCCCACATTCTAACAGCACTGGGGAACGGCAAACACATCATTACAGCCAATAAGGATCTCATGGCGATGCATGGGGCTGAAATTTTGGCTAAAGCCGCTGAAAATAATTGTGATGTTTTTTATGAAGCGAGTGTTGCGGGCGGGATTCCGATCATTCGTGCACTTGTTGAAGGCTTCTCCTCCGATCGCATCACGAAGATTATGGGGATTGTGAACGGCACGACGAACTACATTTTAACCAAAATGAGTCAAGAAGGCGCTGCATATGCCGATGTGTTGAAAGAAGCTCAGGAATTGGGCTATGCAGAAGCAGACCCAACTTCAGATGTTGAGGGCTTAGATGCGGCTCGCAAAATGACAATCTTATCGACGCTTGGTTTTCATGCTAATGTCGCATTGAGCGATGTGGAAGCGAAAGGTATTTCCAAGGTAACGAAGGAAGATATCCAGTACGGTAAAAAGTTAGGGTATGAAGTGAAATTGCTTGGTATTGCTGAGAATCATGATGGCCATATCTCGGTCAGCGTTCAACCGACTATGGTCAAAAACTCGCATCCACTAGCTTCCGTAAATGGTGTATTCAATGCCGTTTATGTGACTGGTGAAGCGGTTGGTGAAACGATGTTCTATGGTGCGGGTGCAGGTGAGCTTCCTACAGCAACATCCGTTGTAGCTGACCTAGTGGCTGTTGTACGCAATTTGAAATTAGGTATTAATGGACGTACGGTGCAGGCTCCTTACAAAGAGAAGAAGCTTAAAACGGACGAACAAATCGCTTCCAAAAACTTCATCTTACTTCATGTTGAAGACAAAGCAGGCGTACTTGCCCAAATTACACAAATTTTCGCAGAGCATGAGGTTAGCTTGGAATCGGTCTTCCAACATCCGAATAAATCGAACCCGAAAGCTGAAATCATCATTATTACACATGATGCCAATCAAGCGAGCATGAAAAATGTATTGAATCAATTCGAATCCATGGATGTGATCCATGCGATTAAGAGTGTATATCGTGTAGAAGGCTAGAAATCGGTAACGCACTCGTCCTAGGAGGAGTGCGTAGCCGTTTATTTTGAGTGAAGAGAGGCGCAATTTCGAAATGAGCTACAAGACAGAACAAAAGGTAAGGGTGAAAGTACCGGCAAGCACTGCGAATCTAGGTCCCGGCTTTGACTCCTTGGGGATGGCCTTGAACTTATATGCTTGGATTGATATGGCGATCTCTGATCAGACAAGAATTCAATTGATCGGCGATCAGATGAGTGGAATTCCTACGGATAAATCGAATTTAATCTATAAAGTAGCTCAAATGGTGTTTGACAAAGCTGGGGTTTCGCATCCAGAGCTTGAGATTTCTATGTATAGCGAAATTCCACTTACGCGTGGTTTAGGAAGCAGTGCTTCAGCAATCGTAGGGGCGCTTGCAGGTGCGAACGCGCTTATTGGGAATCGATTCTCAACCTATGAGCTGTTCCAAATCGCTTCGCGTCTGGAGAAGCACCCTGACAATGTCGGCGCAAGTCTATATGGCGGAATTGTCGTTGCCTTCTGGGACGAAGTGAGGGCAGAGTCCATACGGATTGAGCCTGATCTCAACTTGGAGGTGCTGGTGGCGATACCTGCCTTCCAGTTATCGACCGAAAAGGCGAGAGGCGTTATGCCGCAGCATGTATCGATGAAGGATGCCGTGTTCAATCTTAGTCACTCCTCGTTACTGGTTGCTGCCTTAAGCACGGGGAACTTGGAGATGATTCGTCTTGCGATGAAGGACAGATTGCATCAGCCCTATCGCGCGGCGCTTATACCTGGCATGAAGACACTATTGAATGAGTGTGAGGATCATGGCGCGCTTGGTGTTGCTTTGAGCGGGGCGGGACCAACCATGTTAGCACTGGTCGACGCACGCAGTGAGAAGAAGACAGAGCTAGAGGCGTTCCTTCGAGACACGTTGGCGAAGGAAGGCATTGAAGCCCAGCTTCTATGGCTGAAGCCGAGCCAAGAAGGTGTGACGACGACGACCCTTCAAAGCGGAGATGAGAGTCTTCTTTCACTGGTGGAAAATGAGGTGTTGGCATGAAGCGAGTTGCGATTCTTGGACCCAGCACGTTCTCAGAAGAAGCTACACGTCACTTTCTAGGTGAGAAGTTTACGTATGTCTCGTACAAGCTGATCTCTGAGGTTTTCAATGCAACGGCATCGGGTGAAACCGATTTAAGTGTGATCCCCATTGAGAATACGCTAGAAGGCTCTGTACATCTACACGTGGATTGGCTCGTTCATGAAGTTGATCTTCCGATTCGAGCAGAATGGGTATTTCCGATTGATATGAATCTGATTGGTTACCCGAATCCCGATGTAGAAGTTGACGGATTGAATCCTTATCGTCACATTCGCAAGGTACTTTCTCATCAAGTTGTGCCTGCACAATGCAATCAATTTATGAAACAATATTTGCGTGAGGCTGAATTTGAGCAAGTAAGCTCTACGGCTGAGGGTGTACGCATCGTGTCTACGCTACAGGACCCGACAGTCGCTGCTATTGGAACGGCCATTGCTTCGACGAACTATGGTGTGCCGATGCTGCAACGTGAGATTCAAGATCACAAGGATAACATGACTCGCTTCTTGCTTGTAGGTAAAGAAGCATCGGAGTTAATGCCGTCGGAGGATATGAAGACGACGATTCTGGTTACCCTGCCAGAGGATTATCCAGGTGCTCTGCACCAAGTTCTGTCGGCTTTTGCTTGGCGGAGAATTAATCTTTCCAAGATTGAATCGAAACCGACGAAGAAGAAGCTTGGCATTTATTATTTCTATATCGATATTGCGGGTACGATGGACTCAGTTCTTCTGCGTTCAGCTATACAAGAGATCGAAGCAATTGGATGTCAGGTTCGAATTTTGGGCTGTTATCCAAGCTATCCGTATATTGGATCCTAAGGTAAATCCCTTGCGTTTATGACGCGAGGGATTTTTTTTGTGCGAAAGGGGCAAAAGCCTAGGAACGTGCATAAACTGTAATATCATTATTGTGAATAAGCGATGCTGACGCGGCCAAGTTTATGGCGATTGGAAGAGAAACGCGAAGGAGATGCTTACAAGCCAGTTTTCTGTAGAAAACTTTAAGGAGGTAGGGTTTTGAAAATCCATATTGTCAAAAAAGGCGATACCCTGTACGAGCTCGCAAAAAAATACAACACCACCCTAGATCAGATTATTGCACTTAATCCGCAAATACCTGATCCAAATCAGATTGAGATTGGGATGAAAGTGAAAATTCCATCTACAGTTAAACCTGTTGAACCACCTGCATCTGATTTTGTTTATAAGCATGTTGTACAGCAAGGTGACAGTCTATGGAAGCTTGGAAAGGCTTGGGATGTACCACTGCAAGCAATGATTAAAGCGAATGCACATCTTAAGAATCCAAATGTACTTATGACGGGGGATGTGGTTTTTGTCCCCAAAATGCAGCATGGACATACGCATAGTAATCAGCATGGCATGCACCACGCGCATCACAATCCATCAAAGCTTAGCACAGAGCCTTTTGCTCCCGAGCCAATGCCTGAGCCAATGCCGCCAACAGATGCTTATCAACAGCCAATTATTGCAAGCCCACAACAACCTGTCGTTGAAGCACCTCCGTTATCTACGGGGGAAACGGTTCCAGCCATGCCACAAATAATGCCGCCAGCGCCGGTTATTCCAGCTCCCATCATGGAAGATCATGGACTCCATCAACCCTATGGGCAAGCGGTACATCCGTTCCAACAATTTCATATTACAGCCACAGAAGTCTTTGCTTACCCTGAGCAGCACCATGAGGCAATGACGCTTCCAGAGTATCCTCAGTATCCTCAGTATCCTCCGTATCAGGAGGAGCCGTGTGAGCAGCTTCCGACGATGGTAGCTCCAGTCACTGTAGTCGATGAGGGATGTGGGTGTGGCGGACCTTCTATGAATGAGCACCCTTGGATGAACTATCCAGCTCATTACGGGAATGTTCCTATGGGGAACCCGTGGGACAATGCGTCACAGGAGATGCCGGTAATGCCTGCCTTTTATCCACCTCCAATGCCGTATGATCATCTTATGGCGCAACAATATGCGTTCCAACATGATCCTTATGGTATTCCTTATGCGGGTGCAGGCCAGCACGCTCCTTATGAAGAATCATCTTTGCTGCCGCAAGTTCATACCCATGAACTAAAGCAGGTTACAGATACGCAAGCGGAAATTGATATTGACATTCGCGACAAGCAAAAATCAGTTAAACCCAAAACAAGCGGAAGTCGCACAACACGAAAAGTAAAATTATCAGGAGCCTCAGCGTTGAGTGCGTTCTTACAGCAACAAGAACGGGGCATAGAGAAGCGGGAATCGGGTAAACCGGGTCCGTGGATTAATTTCTAAGTTTCACAAAAATAAGCCTCAAATCACGATGTATATCGTGGTTTGAGGCTTATTGCTATTCTGCATGTCAATTAAGCGATCATGCCCAATGTGAAGAAGGTCATTAAACCAATAACGAAATTCATTCCCCATTTTTTGCGAAGAAGCTCACGCCCCCGGTGTAAACGAGTTTTCACAGTCGTAATCGGCAGGTTCAGACGCTCACTAATTTCTTGAAGAGAAAGCTCCTCTAGATAGTACAGCGTAATAATACCTTTATATTTGTCTGCTAATTTGTTGATGGATGCGTGCATATGCTCTTGAATTTCGGTTTGAAGCACGGCATGTTCCGGCGATTGATCTTGACTGGCAAGCTTGCTGTAGTAGCTGTAATCATCATCAAAATCATTGAGCTCCGCATCGAGAGATTGAACAGGTCTTTTTTTGCGTAGCAAATCGATGGCAACATTTTTTCCGATCCGATAAATCCAGGTCGAGAAATTCTGGCTTTCATCAAAGTGGTTTAAATTCAAATAGACGCGGATAAAGGTTTCTTGCACAATATCCTCAGAATCAGGACGGTTATGCAGCATCTTAAACGCAAGCTTTTGTATTTTGCTACGATAGAGCTCGACTAACTCCACGAAAGCGTTGCGATCGCCTCGTCTGGATAATTGAATTAATTGAAGTTCTGCCACATTCATGATGTTTCCCTCCTTAGAGTTGTCGTTTAGAAAAAAAGGTGTAGACCAGTCTCATTTGCTTATATCATATATATCGTCATTCCTGTATGCCCATGAGAGTTTTATCTATCTTTGACTATATCATTTCTGTGGCTACAGTCAAATTCAAATGAGAGCGAGAGTCCGATTATAACCAATTGTTACCGAAATCATGTAAGTTTCGTGACAATTTATAGGGATCTTTGACGAAGTCAAAGTCTCTCTGCTAGCTATGGGGACTCGGATTTGATTGGGTGACAGAGGTTGTATTCGTACTCGAGTTGCCTGGTCCAATTTTATGGATTTCGTTCCATAAAGCTACACTTCCCCACAATATAACGACGCCGATAATGAGGAGAGTTGTGCGTTTAATTGGTTTTCTTCCGTTCATGGTAAATTCACCATCCGTCTTGATTGGTTTGATTCTCTTCTATGGTAAATGATGTATAGTGCTTCTTGCAAATGGAAACAATACGAAAAAACAAGAAGAAGGGGATAACGTGATTGTACATCGGTTCTTGAAGCAATTGAAGAAGAGACTACGCTGGAAGCGAAGTTGGTTGACCTTAGGGATATTCGTTCTGGTTGTTATGGTTACCTGGTCCGTATTTGGTGATAATGCCCCCTACAACTCGAAAATTGCCACTCGCTCGACGATCGCTAGTCTAACACCAGAAGAAGATGAACGCCTTCAGGAAGCAACGAAATTGTTGCAAGCCATTTCCGATCGCAGAGAAAGTTATTTGCTCAAGTCCTATGTCTGTGGTGAAGAACGCAGTCAGTTGGGTTCGCATACATCACAAGAACTACTTTCACTGCAGAGACAACATCCTAGTTGGCAGTTAAGCATTCAAGAGACAGGCGAGGTTGTTTTCACGGAAAACATTGAAGATTTATCTCCAGACTGCAAAGAAAAAGCAGTATTCGGAATAGACGGCAGCAGCAATTTGTCGTTATTCAATGGAACTCCTGCAAACAATCACATTATACGCACCTTTTTCCAACTCAATATTCAGCAGTTAGAAAGCAGTTTACCAAGAGATACGGTGGCACAACTCCACGAAGGAATTCGAGTAACGGATATAGAGGAGTATAATAGCGTATTATCAACGTTCAGCGATTATGCCATAGAAGTTACGGAAGGTGCAATGTCACGTCCTTAGTTCAAACAATACCATAGATAAAGCTCAAGAGATAGTTTCGGGATTTCCCGAGTCTATCTCTTTTTTTTGTTATCTGCTATAATGGAAATGACTACATATGTTCGCTTTTTTTTAAAGATGGGAGAGAAATACTTTGCGTATTCTAGGGATTGATCCAGGGATCGCGATCGTAGGGTTTGGCTTTATTGATAAAATCGGCAGTAAACTAGTTCCGGTACAATATGGTTCGATTCAAACGGAAGCACACACGGATCCAGGTATCCGATTGAAGGATGTCTATGACGCTACAGTACAATTGATAGAGAAATATAAACCAGATGTGTTGTCCATTGAGAAACTATTTTTCAATCGAAATGTAACAACGGCATTCACCGTAGGCCAGGCGCGAGGTGTAATGATCCTTGCGGGCGTGCAGGCTGGGCTGCCGATTGCTGAATATACGCCACTTCAAGTCAAGCAAGCCGTTGTAGGTTACGGGAATGCAGAGAAGAAGCAAGTGCAGGAAATGGTGAAGATTTTGTTGAAGTTGTCCCAAATACCGAAGCCAGACGATGTTGCTGACGCGCTCGCTATCGCTATTTGTCATGCACATTCCTCCGCACTTCAATCTAGAATAAACGAGGTCAAACGATGATAGATTTCTTACGAGGTAAAGTGGCTCTGCGTGAAAGTGATTATACGGTTCTCGATGTGAATGGTGTTGGCTATCGTGTTTTTTGCCCGAACCCTTATGCGCTTTCGCATAAAGAGAATGAAGATGTCACGATGTTCATCCATTATCATGTAAGGGAAGATGCACATCTTCTGTTTGGCTTTATTACGCGCGATGAACAGTCCTTATTCCGCTTATTGCTGGATGTTAGCGGGATTGGTCCCAAAGTAGCGCTCGGCATTCTGGCAGCAGGTGGAAGACCTGAAGCGGTCATACTAGCGATAAGTCAAGAAAACTTGGCGTTTCTGACAAAGCTTCCTGGTATCGGGAAGAAAACAGCCCAACGGATTATTCTAGACTTGAAAGATAAGCTAGGTTCTGTGAGCTTCTCTAGTCCGGAGGCTGCTGTCGCATTAAGTGTTGTCGGATCGGCACAATTAACAGAAGGCGGACTGCCTTGGAGCGAAGCGAAGGAAGCCTTGATGACACTTGGCTATACGGAAGCGGAAGTCGATCGTGCATGGCTGCAAGTGAAGCCTAAAGCAGGGCCGTCGGATTCAGTTGATGTGCTTGTGAAGCTTGCTTTGCAAGCTTTATTCACCATGTAAGCAACTGAACGTGCAAAGGAAGGAGGGGCACCATGGACAATGAGCGGATCATATCGGCTAATTTTATGATGGAAGACAATGTGGTCGAGTATAGTCTGCGTCCACGGTTTTTGGCTGAATATATCGGCCAGAAACAGGCGAAGGAGAACCTCAAGATCTATATTGAAGCTGCGAAAATGAGGAAAGAAGCCCTGGATCATGTACTTCTGTACGGGCCGCCTGGACTCGGTAAAACAACGCTCTCCAACATTATCGCCAATGAACTTGGCGTGAATATTCGTACAACCTCCGGGCCTGCCATCGAGCGGCCCGGAGATCTTGCTGCCATCCTGACGAATTTGCAGGAGGGGGATGTGCTCTTCATCGATGAGATCCACCGACTCCACCGGACGGTAGAAGAGGTGCTGTACCCAGCGATGGAGGATTTTGCCCTTGATATTATTATCGGCAAGGGGCCAAGCGCACGCTCCGTGCGTCTCGACCTGCCGCCATTTACCTTGATAGGCGCCACGACACGCGTTGGGCTGCTCTCTGCGCCTCTACGCGACCGATTTGGGGTCGTTAGTCGGTTGGAGTTTTACACGGTTGATGAGCTCAGCTACATCGTCAGCCGGACAGCCGACATCTTGCAGGTCGGCATCGTTGGTGATGCTGCGCGAGAGATCGGCATGCGCTCGCGCGGGACTCCGCGTATCGCGAACCGATTGTTGAAGCGGGTGCGCGATTTTGCACAGGTGAGAGGCGACGGCATCATCACCATGGAACTTGCTAAGGAGTCGCTAAGACTCCTGCAAGTGGATGATCTGGGATTGGATGAAATTGACCATAAGATGCTGCGTGCGATTATTCAGAGCTTCCAAGGGGGCCCTGTCGGGCTTGAAACGATCGCTGCAACCATCGGTGAGGAAAGCCAAACCATTGAAGATGTCTATGAGCCGTACTTGCTTCAGATTGGTTTTATGCAGCGTACGCCTAGAGGACGGACTGTGACGCCGCAAGCATACCGCCACCTCGGGCTACCCGTACCAGAGCAGCGTTAAATCAATTAAAGATCAGCCATCATGAATTGACAATTGTAAGCTTTTGCCGCTGCTAGAAGGGCGGGCAAGAGCTTTTTTTGTCTTTTTTCAGCGAATAAACAAAACTTCTGTCTCTTGCTAGAGTCTACATTACTAGATAATAGCGTAAGAAAGGATACGATACCTTTATGTTTGGAAGACATCAGCTAGTTAACCCAAAGCGAATTGCCATCATAACGGCAGCTGCACTAACGTTTACAGCCACTTTATATGGAGGATCAGAGGCGAATGCCGATGGGATTAAGCATTTGGATCAGATTCGTGTTGCCCTTGTCATTAATGCTGCCAAATATAAGAAGATAGAACCACTAGTTTCACTCTCATCGCCAGGTGGATTTGATATTGACGTGCGGAGCTCAGCGAATACAGAGGCGAAGCCATGGGCCTCCATTTCGGATACAACGATTCGGATGTCATTAGATCAGTTTAGTGTGATGATGCTGGAAACGTCAGACTTCACTACGGCTAGGACCTTGAACGGCAAACTGGCAGTAATGGCAGAGGAAAGCTTCGTGTTAAGTCGTACCAAGCTTGGCAAAATGGTGTACCAAGTGTATTACGGGAATCTGCCTACGCAGGCTGAAGCCGAAAATGCAGCAGCTGGGGCATTGAAGGACCCCACAGTTGCTACGTTAACGAAATCGGGTGCACCAGTGGTCAGTGGTCCGCTCCATTTGAGTGCGGGGACATATGCATCAGAGGCCGCAGCACAGCAGCAAATCGCCGTGTACACGGGGGCTGGTGTCCAAGCTGATCTGGTTTTACAAGCGGATGGCGCCGGCAAAGTGGCCTATAGTGTTTGGTTAGGGAGCGAGGCAACGGATGCCAAGCTTGAGCTAGTAAAGCAAGCTGCATTGAAAGCTGTACCCAATACGCCTCTCCAACCAGCGAATACGAAGGCAGCCTACTTAATCCGCAGATCGGATGCAACCAGCTCAAGCAACCCAGCAGCTGCTGTGGCTCATTATGTGACTGCGGTTGGTGAGCAGAAAACAGTGATTCATCCTAAGAAACAGGGGATCGCTGTGAAAGAACGCATGGACCGCAGTTTCCGTGGCGACATGGAGATTAGTACGTATCACGATCGATTAGCATTGGTCAATGAAGTTCCTATGGAACAATATTTATATGGCGTTATTGGTGCAGAGCTTAATTCACAATGGCCAGCAGAAGCGCTGAAGGCTCAAGCTGTAGCTGCGCGCACGTATGCGATCGTTCAAGGAAACAAGTATGAGATTGCACAAGTAACGGATACAACGCTTGAACAGGCCTACTATGGCATTGAAAAGGAATTTACTGCTGGCAACCTAGCGGTGGATGCAACGAAGGATGAAGTGATTTCGAATAAGCGCGGCTTAATATCACCTGTATTTGCTTCTAATGCGGGGGGAATAACAGCAGATTCTACGGAGGCTTGGGGCAATTCGGTTGATTACTTGCGAAGTGTTGCTAGCCCGGATGAAGGCGCTGAACAAGGCAAAGCCATTTGGTATCAGATTCAACTGACAGACGGCAGAATCGGTTTTGTACATAGCATGTATGTGAAGGATAGTGGACAGAAAGACAAGGCAGGTAAAGCTATTTACGAAGCTACAGAGGCAGATGTTAATGTACGGGTAGCACCTTATGTGGATAATGTTGCGAATCCTGCCATAGCTAAACTTGCAACTAAAGAAAAAGTTGTCATCCTTGGTCAAGAGAGAGAATCGAATGCTTACTCTTGGATAAGAGGACCTTATAGCTTAAGTGAAATCAAGAGTAAGCTTGAAGCTGCTAAGATTCCCATCAACGGTGAATTGACTTCACTGGAAGTTTCCAAGAGAGGCCCGTCTGGCCGAGCAATCGAGTTGAAGGCGAACGGTGTTGTCGTGAAGGTGGACAATCCGGACGCTATTCGGGCGGTGCTGGGTGGTTTACCGAGTACGCTGTTTGAAATAGAAGGTGCAGGCAGTTATACTGGTACTAGCCCATCTGTTTCAAATGGTACCAGCATTGCGATCTTGAGCGGCTCAGGCGTGGTTTCGAGCAGTTCACCATCCGACAGCGTCTATGTGTTATCCGGGAAACAAACGCAGCCAACAGCTGTGAAGAAAACGGATTTAATGACGCTTAGCAGTACGGGCATAAGTAAGCCCGTGTTGACAGGCACCTCAACATCTAGCATCCCATCTAAAGGCTCAACAACCTTTCAAGGAAACCAAATTATTTTCCGTGGGAAAGGTTTTGGTCATGGCGTAGGCATGTCGCAATGGGGGGCAAAAGGCTTTGCAGAAAAGGGCTACGATTACAAAAAAATACTTCAGACGTACTTTACTGGGGTCAACATAACGAAGGAATGAATAACTAACATGGAAGTACAAGCATTCGATTTCGAATTACCTGAATCTTTGATTGCCCAGACGCCGCTGCTAGAACGCACGGCGTCTAGATTGCTTACACTGAACAAAGAAACTGGCGAGACCGCTCATCGCACTTTTGAAGATCTGATAGCCTATGTAGAAGCCGGGGATTTACTCGTGATGAATGATACACGAGTCATTCCAGCACGGCTTTTTGGTATGAAGAAAGACACGGGAGCTAAAGTGGAGTTATTGCTGCTTAAACCGCTTGGCGAGGATCGTTGGGAAGCATTGGTCAAGCCAGGGAAACGCATGCAGCTTGGCTCTGTTGCGGTATTCGGCGCTGCGGCTGACGAAAGTGGCGAGCCTCTATTAACTGCGGAAGTCGTTGAAGTTGGCGACATGGGAGCTCGTATTCTGCAATTCCAGTATACAGGAATTTTCAATGAAATCCTGGATCGATTGGGCGAGATGCCGCTTCCACCTTATATCAAGGAGCAGCTATCAGAGCGGGAACGATATCAAACGGTCTATGCGAAGCACGAAGGATCATCTGCCGCGCCAACAGCAGGCTTGCACTTTACGGCTGATTATTTGGAGAGACTGAAGGACAAAGGTGTCCGACTAGCCTTCGTGACGCTGCACGTAGGTCTAGGCACTTTCCGCCCTGTGTCTGTGGATAAGATCGAAGATCACCAGATGCATGCTGAATATTACATTTTATCCGAAGAAACAGCTGCATTAATTAATGAGACGAAATCAGCGGGGAAACGTGTTATTGCGGTTGGAACAACATCTGCACGAACGTTGGAGACAGCAGCTGGTTTAAGCCTCGAACAGCCAGGCTACCAAGAAGGCCAACCTTTACTCATTCAGCCTTCTCAAGGCTGGACGTCCATTTTTATTTATCCTGGCTACACGTTTGGTGTCGTAGATGCGTTGTTAACGAATTTTCATCTGCCGAAGTCAACATTGCTTATGCTCATTAGTGCACTGGCTGGTAAGGCCAATGTGATGCGAGCCTACGAAGAAGCTGTGAAGGAAGAGTACCGATTTTTCAGCTTCGGCGACGCCATGTTGATTTATTAAATCATCCGATTGAACAAGAAAAGCAAGCTTAGAATAGGAAGTGGATATCATGACAGCAGCAGTAACATATGAATCGATTAAAACCTGTAAACAATCCGGCGCACGCTTAGGCCGCGTTCACACCCCGCATGGCGTTATCGAAACGCCGGCGTTCATGCCTGTAGGTACACAGGCAACTGTAAAAACAATGAGCCCGGAAGAATTGAAAACGATGGACGCTCAAATTATTTTAAGCAACACCTACCACTTATTCATTCGTCCTGGACATGAGATTGTGAAAGATGCTGGCGGGTTGCACAAGTTCATGAATTGGGATCGACCGATCCTGACGGACAGTGGTGGATTTCAAGTTTTTAGCTTAAGCAATATGCGTAAAATTACGGAGGAAGGCGTCACATTCAAATCGCATTTGAATGGTGATAAGTTATTCCTATCTCCAGAGAAGGCGATGGAAATTCAGAACGCACTGGGTTCTGACATCATGATGGCCTTCGACGAATGTCCGCCGTTTCCAGCGGAGTACGAATACGTGAAGAAATCACTGGAGCGTACGACGCGGTGGGCGGAGCGCTGTCTGCAAAGTCATGCGAGACCTCAGGATCAAGGCTTGTTTGCGATCATCCAAGGTGGTATGCATGAGGATCTACGCAAGCTGAGCGCGGAGCAGTTGACTTCCATGGATTTCCCGGGGTATGCTATTGGTGGACTGAGTGTAGGTGAGCCTAAGCACTTGATGTATGAAGTGCTAGATTATACGACACCACTTATGCCTGCGAATAAGCCCCGTTATTTGATGGGGGTTGGCTCGCCGGACGCATTGATTGAAGGCGCTATCCGAGGCATTGATATGTTTGATTGTGTATTACCGACGCGGATTGCTAGAAACGGGACTTGTATGACAAGCTCGGGTCGTCTAGTTATTCGTAATGCGAAATACGCAACGGACTTCGGCCCGCTTGATGCCAAATGTTCTTGTTATACATGTACGAATTACAGTCGCGCCTATATTCGACATCTCATCAAAGCAGATGAAACATTCGGGATTCGCTTGACGACGATTCATAACCTTCACTTTCTACTACAGCTTATGCGTGAAGTTAGAGAAGCCATTAAGGAAGATCGATTACTTGATTTTCGCGATACCTTCTTTGCCGCTTACGGGCTGAATGATAATGAAAGAGGATTCTAAGAGAGGAGGATACCTATGTTTCTAGCTGAAGAAGGTACCACTGGTGCAGTAGGATATTTGTATACATACGGACCTTTAGTGCTTATGTTCGTAGTTCTGTACTTCTTACTTATTCGTCCACAGCAAAAAAGACAGAAAACACGTAGTCAAATGCTCGGAGGATTGAAAAAAGGGGATAAGGTTGTTACGATTGGCGGTCTTCATGGCACGATTGTAGAAATCACAGATGACATTTGCGTACTTCGTGTCAACGATGCAACGAAAATGACTTTTGATCGCTCTGCAGTTAATGCAGTTGCACAAACGCCTGCTACTAAGGAATAAGTTAACAAAAAGCGAGGTCCTATAATAGGCTCTCGCTTTTTATTTGCATATATACTTGACATTAATATTCGTTATTCTTTACAGGGCGTTTAAGGAGTGCACGCTCACCAAGGATAAGACGACCTTCAGCAATGCGCAGACCCATCCGAGCAGCTACGACACCGAGTACGACACCAGCACACATATCAGACAACCAGTGAATGCCTAGATAGAAGATTGTGAAAATAATAAAGGCTGCTGAGCAGGGCACGAAAATTTTCCAAAACGTGTTTCGGCTTTTCACCGCGATGACGGCCATTGAAACGGATATGGATGTGTGCAAACTTGGGAAGCAATTATCGAGTCCAGATAATGGTCTGTAATCTTGCTCGAAAGTTGGGAACACATCTAGAATTAGAAGATCTACTTTAGGATGGAAGAACCATACTTCGTTTACCGGGAAAAAGAGATAGAACGGAATGGCAATCATATAGTTGAACATCAGTGCATAACAGACCGCATAGAAAAGTTTATGATTCTTCTGATACGTGTAAATCGCAATCGAAGTGATCATAATCGATGGGAATATAATGACATAGAAATAACTACATACGACCGTAAGAATATCATTATGGAAAAAGTTCTGGATCGTCGCGACAAAGTCACCCTCAATGCCATAGATCGACTTCGTGAAATCGGCTTTGTATTGCATGCCTTTCTCAATGGCCATCTCCATCTTGTTAAACATGAGGATCATCAGCAACGCGATGAAATGAAAAAGGAACTTGCGTGAAGTAAATATTTCATGAACTAAGCTACTGGCAATGGTGTATGGGCTCTTTCGTGTTGCAATAATTACAAAAGCGAAAATTGTTAGTACAATATAAACTGTCGCATGCGTCATAGATTGAAAAGGGCTCAAGTTGTATCCCCCTATATATTGGAAGTTTTGTGCGGCAATAACTATGACATTATACCACATTCAACGGGGGGGAAGTGCAATCTTCACGGAAAAGACTTATTTCTGAGTATTTACACCAAGTATGCCACCGAGCGCCCCAGATGCGAATAAAATGCCAAGCAATTGAAGGGACTGAAGATTCAACCCTGCATCGAATGCCAGAAAACCGACTAAGAAAATGAGAATGAAATAGAAGACGCCGACCATGCCACCGTGATACCAGCCGCGGTTACCGGCCCGTTTACCTGAAACCCATCCTCCAATAAATAAGGAGACCGCGTGGATGATGGTTGTTAAAGTGTGTAAGGAACTTTCTTGTGTGCTGGTTAAAAGCAAAAACAAGGAGGTCACAATAGTTCCAATGGTCATCATACTAAATGAGTACACAAGTCCTGAAAATAATGGCGATGTTATTCGAACCTGACTGACCGTTTTCATAGGGTTCACAGGCATCATTCCTTTCCTATATTCGAACGCTTCATTATCATCATTGTATGGCCAAGCACATAGAATTAGTACAAACTATAGATCAAAGGAGTGTGATTATTTATGACTGAATTCTCTCAAGGACCGGTGATGTGGCAAGCAGTAGCGGCGTTGCTTATTTTTGCAGCTGCTTACGTTTGTATATTGATTGAAAAATGGGATCGTATGTATACCGCACTTGGTGGGGCTTGTCTGATGCTGATTTTAGGCATTGTTCCGCTCCAGAAAGCACTAACAACTTACGCGAGTTGGCCGATTTTAATCTATCTCGTGAGCCTGTTCATCCTATCAAGCCTATTTCAGAAAACTGGCATTATTTCGTATCTCGTAAGTTCTATTGTTCGAAAATATCGCATGCGGGCACTTACAGTTATCATTAGTCTCTCGCTGCTAGCGGCGCTGATTTCTGCGCTATTGGATAGTTTAATGGCTGTTGTTGTGATCGTTCCTTTCATCATTATTGCGTCTAGAAAAATGAGGTTGCTGCCGGCACCATTTCTAATCTCGATGTTATTATCCGTACATATTGGCGGAGCAGCAACGATTATGGGGAATATACCAAGCCGTATGCTGGGGGCGTCAGGGCATATTTCGGCGGGGGAAATGTTCATTAAATTGTTTCCTCTGATTTGCTTGCTGTTAGCTGTCGTTTATCTCATTATGTGGTTGATCTATCGAAAGCGCTTAGTAGCGGCTGAAGCACACATGCGTGAGCTGCTAAGCATAAAGCCAAGCTCCTATTTATCTCCCAATAGAGAATTCGTCTTGGGAAGCAGCATCATTACAGGGTTGACCCTAGTTGCGCTATGTCTTCATGGTGTACTAGCATGGAGTCCAGCCTACATTGCTGCCTCCGGGGCTATTGCTTTACTTGCTATGAATTACAAAGATATTTTTGAGGTAATTAGAACAAAGGATTATGGTGCGGTATGGCATCACTTGAAAGAAACACAATGGCTCTTTTTCTTGGGACTCTTCATCATGGTTGGGGGCTTAACGTATGCAGGTTTTTCAGGTTTTATTGCAAATCGCGGGCTAGAGTTAAGCCAAGGGAGCATCCCGTTCTTATCCATTTTATTGTTATGGCTGAATAGTTTTGGTACAGCGATGATGGATAATATCCCATTCATTGCTGCGATGATTCCGATTGTTGATGGGATGGGGCAGCTTGTAGAGACGTCAATTCAGCCAATGTGGTGGGCGCTGATCGTCGGAAGCGGGATCGGAAGCGGTGTGACACTCGTGAGCTCAATCGCGAGCTTGTACGCGGCATCTTTTACCTATCATGACGGTGTAAAGTTAAAACAAAGTGAGTATGTGGTGGTTGCTGCTCCGATTTGTTTCGTGCTGCTCTTGCTTTCTACGTTATATTTCAAATTATTCTTGTTGTAATTGCCAACAATTGAATACGTAATATCTGCATGATGAGGTGCATACGCGGTCAGAATACCAGTGAACTCCGAGAACAAGCTAGAGCTTAGATCAGGGAGGTTGCGATGGAAATTCTGACCATTTTTTTGCGTACGGTGCTTATCTATTTTGTTGTTTTTCTCATGCTTCGTATTATGGGAAAACGTGAAATTGGTAAGCTTTCGCTTTTCGATCTAGTCATTTCGATCATGATTGCGGAAATTGCCGTGTTCGTGCTTGAGGACGTGAAGAAGCCTCTTGTGTCTGGTATTTTACCTATGGGGACTCTGGTGCTTATTCAAGTTGTCATTGCCTATATTACGTTGAAAAGTCGTACCATTCGTGTGCTTTTCGACGGGAAACCGAGTGTGCTCATCAATAAGGGAATGATCAATCGAAATGAAATGAAGAAGCATCGTTATAATTTAGATGATCTGATGCTGCAATTGAGACAAAATAAAATTATGAACGTGGCCGATGTGGAATTTGCGATCTTGGAACCTTCGGGGAAGTTAAGTGTAGTTGAGAAAGATAAAAATGAAAAAGAGACAGGGGCAGAGGTAACGAAATTAAATAATAAGATACGTTACGAAGGCTTGCCGCTGCCTCTTATTATGGACGGTAAAGTACAAGATGAAAACTTAGAGAAAATTGGTCAAACGAGGTTTTGGTTGAAAAACCAGCTCCAAGAACAAGGGGCCAGGGATTTTAAAGAAATTTTCTACTGTTCGATTGATCATCGCGGCAGAATGTTTCTTGATCGCAAGAGGTGAGTCGCTGTGTTTCAACGTATTATTTTTTTGCCCATATTCAGCAGGCGACCGATATCTTTCAGACTGATGAGTCGGAAAACCGTAATGAAAAAGATATAGGAAAAGAGCCCTAACAATAAGGAGGAGACAAATCGAATCCAGGTCGCGGACACCCAAGGTGTGTACATAATGAAATAACAAACAACACCTGAAAGAAGCATGGCCGCGCCAATTTTCCCAAAACTGCTGCCTTCCATACGGAATTTGAGCAGGCGAACGACACTATTCCAGTGTAACAGTGTAACCAAAACGATATTCACATTGATGGCGAATACAGCGCCGTGTATGCCCATTTCAGGCTTACTAGCCAACCAATAGATTAAGAATAATTTGACTGTTGACCCAATTAACGTGTTGATTAGAGCAGCTCCAGGCTTGTTTAATGCTTGTAAGGCAGATTGCAGCGGAGCTTGAAAATAAATGAATATTGCGATCGGTGCCATCATCTTAAGCATGCTACTAACATCAGGCTGATTGTACAGATACTTGCAAATCGGTTCAGCGAGTACAAACATCAATACTGAGAATGGGGCACCTGTCACTAAAGCGAGCTTTAACGATTGATGCAAACGCATGTGGATGGTCTTGAGGTCTTTGCGGGCGGCAGCTTCGCTTAATGAGGGAATCAGAGAAACGGATAATGACATGGTGAGCGCACTCGGTAGAAGGATGATGGGAATGATCATACCTTGTAAGGCTCCGTACTGGGCGGTTGCAAGTGATGTGGTAATGCCGGCGATCGCCAAGCTTTGAGCAATTAAGATCGACTCCAATAAGTAGGAGCCAGCACCAATGAGTTTGCTTCCTGTGATCGGGATCGAGATACGTAAGATTCTGCGCAGATTGGAGAGTCGACCTGTTGTTTTCTTCGTTCCTATTTGAGCAATTGGAGGCTTGGGTATGGCTTTTTTATCCCATCTAAAATGAATGGCCAATACAGCTAGTCCGCCAATTTCGCCTGCTAAGACGCCGATCATCGCACCTGCTGCCGCATATTCGATGCCATAAGGGATCATCATATAGGAACAAACGAGAACCATGACAATACGAATCAACGTTTCCATGATTTGTGAGGTCGCGGTAGGAATCATATTTTGTCTGCCTTGAAAGTAACCACGATAGACAGCAGAAACGCCAATTATGGGTATCATTGGGCTCATACATAGGAAAGTATAGTAAACGCGGGAATCCGTCAGTAAATGAGACGTGATCCATGAGGCTCCTAGCAGGCAGACAGCTGTAAAAATGAAGCTAAGTGATATCGTGATGGCTAGAGATATGCGTAAAATGCTGCGAATCCGGGTCTCATTCTTCTCGGCTTCTGCTTCTGCAATCAGCTTGGCAATGGCAACGGGAATACCTCCGGTAATGATCGTTAAAATAACGGACAGGAATGGCCAGCCCATTTGATAAATACCAATGCCTTCAGCCCCGATCACGCGCGGTAAAGTCATCCGGGGTATGAAGCCAAGTATGCGATTCAAAATGCCTGCGGCGAGCAGGATCATTGTACCTCTAATAAACGACTGCTTGGTCACTGCCATACCCTCTTCCGATAATGTCATACCTATGACTATGCGCGAGCTGTCCAAGCTCATGCTAAGATTTTATGGACAAGTGCGCATTTGGCAGGAATTTCCGAGGTGGCTATCGAACTATATAACATACAGGTAAAACGAATGCCCTAGCTTATGCTTACGTAGATAGTTTTGCTAAAGCAAAACTTTTAGGAGGATCCCTCATGAATGACGCACAGGATAACGGAAGTGAAGAAGAGCATCCAGGTATGTCAGATCAAGAACTGAATGAAATCATCGAAAGTTTGTGTTTGAGCAAGGTTGAGGAGTTTATTCTTCTTGGGTACGAGCACGTTACAGGCAAGGATATATGGGATTGTGTAAGTGATAAGTACCGCAAAACCGGGTTGCCCTCTCTCCATCAAATCGTAAATGACATTTTGTCTCTCAAATCTACAGCGTTTATGAACTGGATGACGATTAGTATGTATAGAGGAGCCCAATTCTAAGAATGGGCTTATTTTTTGCGTGAAACGACTTAAATTGACTCGTTTTTCAGACCTGAGTATAATAGGCATATTGAGTATTGAAGGGAGACTAGCAACAGATGCTGGATTGGAAAAGAATTTCGTTCTTTTTTCTAACGGTTGTCATTGTTCTTGGCGCAGTTGGAATAACGAGCCCTGGGCTTGTAGATCGTATTAAGCTTGGATTGGATTTAAAAGGCGGTTTTGAAATATTGTACACCGCAGAGCCGCTTACGGCTGGACAGCCCCTAACGAAGGAAACGCTTACGGAAGCTGCAAAAAGTCTTGCTAAACGTGCGGATTCTCTTGGTGTTGCTGAACCAGAGGTGTACCCAGAAGGATCGGATCGTATCCGTGTTCGTCTTGCAGGGGTTGAGAACGAAGAAGAAGTTCGTACTCTGATGTCCAAACCTTCTGTGCTTACATTCAGAGGTCCTGATGGAACGGTTTACATGAACGGAACTGACTTCGTCGAGAACGCAGCGAAATTAAGCTATGATCCGAATACGAAGCAACCGATCGTTGAGATCAAAATGAAAAGCAGAGAGAAATTCAAAGAAGTAACAACGAAGCTGGTTGGCAGCACGTTGTCTATTTATTTGGATGATGTCGTGCAATCCACAGCGTCCGTTAATTTCCCAATTGACAGCGACTCCGCAATCATTACACAAACGAACGTTGCCGAAGCTACCAAAGTAGCAAAGATGATTAATTTGGGGGCTATGCCACTTAAATTAACAGAGAAATACATACAACGTGTTGATGCTACATTAGGTAAAGCTTCCTTGCATGAGACAGCAAGAGCGGGATTAATCGCTTCGATCTTAATTTTCTTGTTCATGGTGCTTTACTACCGAGTTCCAGGTCTAGTAGCGGCTTTCACTTTGATTACGTATGTGTGGGTTCTACTCGCGATCTTCGACTTTATGAATGCCACGTTGACGTTGCCTGGTATTGCTGCCCTAGTATTAGGTGCGGGGATGGCCGTTGATGCGAACATTATCACATATGAAAGAATTCGCGAAGAAATCCGTGCAGGCAAGAGTATCCTTTCCTCCTTGAAAGCAGGGACGAAACATTCCTTCCGTACGATTATGGATGCGAACGTAACGAATTTAATCGCGGGTATCGTGCTGTATTATGTAGGTAACGGTGCTATTCGCGGATTCGCAGTTATTACGATGATGAGTATTATTATCAGTATCTTAACGAACGTGTTGTTCTCCAGATGGCTGCTACATCTTATTATCCGGGGTAATTTGCTGAAAAAGCCAAGTTATTTCGGTGTGAAGGAGGCAGACATCCGTGGACTCTAAGCAAAAGTTCGATTTTGTAAAAAATCGCAATAAATTTTTCATCATATCTGCCGTAGTTCTTATCATCGGGTTAGTTGTTATGTTAACCTCAGGCATGAATTTCGGTGTCGATTTCAAAGCGGGAACGAATATCGATCTTGTTGTCGGTAAGCAGATGGATAGTGCGAAGGTAGAGGAAATTTTGCATGGCTTGAACACCAGTGGTGATGTAAAGTCGAAATATGCGGATCCTACAATTGGTGGTAACAATAGTGATCGTGTGTCTATCCGTTTCGATGACGTGCTGGACGATGCGACGGTGAACACAATCCAAAAAGCTTTTGCAACAGCCTATAGCACAGAAGTTTCGAAGGAAATTAACACCGTGGATCCACAGCTTGCTAAAGAGTTATTGCTGAAAGCTGTCTATGCTGTTGCGATTTCCAGCGTACTCATTTGTTTGTACGTCAGTATCCGTTTTGAATGGCGTTTTGCCTTGGCTGCGATTATCGCTATTCTGCACGATGCGTTCATCGTTATCGCGATGTTTGCCATTTTCCGCTTCGAAGTGAACCTTCCGTTCCTTGCGGCAGTGTTGACGACAATCGGTTATTCCATTAATGACAAGATCGTTATTTTTGACCGGATTCGTGAAAACCTGCGCTTTGCTAAACTGAAGACAGATGCAGATCTAGTAGCACTCGTTAACGACAGTATCTGGCAAACGATGGCACGTAATATTAATACCGTACTCGTCGTGTTAATTGCCGCAGGCTGTTTGTATCTGTTCGGAAGCGAGTCCATTAA
Source organism: Paenibacillus plantarum (assembly GCF_013141695.1). Lineage (GTDB taxonomy): Bacteria > Bacillota > Bacilli > Paenibacillales > NBRC-103111 > Paenibacillus_E > Paenibacillus_E plantarum. Next base: position 118,018 of record NZ_WHNY01000059.1, on the reverse strand, counting down.
GTTGTTCGCTTTGGCCAAGTTAATTGGTTTAACGAGCGGTGCCTACTCCTCCGTCTTCATTGCATGTTCCTTGTGGTATTTGTTCAAAAGAAACTCCTTATCACGTTCTAAAAAGAAAGTTGCAGCGTAATAACCATAATAACCGGCCGCGTGATTGTTGCGCGGCCTTTGTATCCGTTCAGGGGGAATGTCCACGTGAATGATGAGGGATTTCGTAAGACAGAATACGCGCTTTGGTCAGCAATACTTGTACTTACCGTGTTGGCTTGTCTGATGGGGATCGTTGGCTTTCAAGCACATAGTAATTCTCTGATCGCAGCTGCAGCGCAGTCGGGAGCAGGAATTTGTGTAGTTGCTGCTGCCATCAACAGAGTAAGGACAATGAGAGTGCAGCTTGCTGGAGCTTCTTTCCGGGGGTTGGATCCACAAATTTTAGTCGGTTCTCTACTATTCATTGTCTTAATCTTATTGATTGGTGCTGAAGTAGGCGTTATTACGGTTAAATCCTTGATCAACCAGGTCAAGTATGATGCTACTATGACGACCTTCGCTGTTCTCGTTCTTTCGCTGCTTGCGAAGGAAGCGATGTTCCACTTCTTAAGTAAGCTGGGCAAGCAGTTAGGTTCTGAGGAATTTATTGCCAATGCACGAAGACGCCGTTCCGATATATACTCTTCTTTTGTGGTCGTTGCTGGTGTGCTCTTGACGATGCTGGTTCAAGCGATCGGATTTAACGCATTTTCTTACGTTGACACAAGTGCTGGACTCATTGTTGCACTTTTTATAGGTATAATGGGATTCTCGTTAGTCAGCAAAACCATTCCTACACCAACAGAAAAAGTACTTCACCAAGAAGAGGCAGCTGATTTCGTTAAAGCTGTTCAGAAGATTCATGGTGTGATTACGGTTGATGATTTGAACGCGAGAGAACATGGGCATTATGTTGTCATCGACATGACGATCAGTGTGAATCCTAGGCTTTCCGTTTGGGAAGGACATGAGGTGTCTAAGAAGATTAAACAACAGCTGATGAAGCAATATCATCATGTATCGCATGTATACATACATGTAAATCCTTACGATGCAGGTTATCCCTATAAGCAGGCAGATGTGGAAGCAAGTGAGCTGCCGTCTGTTTTACACTAAATCATTGTTTTCGAAGATGACGTACCGTGAAATTTTCATAGGAAAACACCAAGGAGGAGCCACCAAGTGCTAGCACCGAAGGCAAGATGGAACATTGGAAATGCGGATGAGGCGCTTGTTGAAGAATTTGTTCGTGAGCTGCAGTTGGATCCCTTGGTAGCCCGTATTCTAGTTCTTCGAGATATTCGCAGCGTGTCTGAGGCCAAACAATTTATGCAAGGCGGCGTCGGTGATTACCATGATCCCTATTTGTTAGATGGGATGCTGCCAGCAGTGGAGCGTATTCGCAGAGCCTTACACAATAAGGAATTCATTCGTATTTACGGCGATTATGATGCAGATGGAGTAAGCAGTACCTCCTTAATGGCGCATTTGTTAAAAGGGTTAGGGGCGCATTTCGATACCTACATTCCACATCGGATTCGTGAAGGCTATGGATTGAACCGTGCTGCAATGGACTTGGCCAAGGAACAAGGTGTCCAGTTGCTTATCACGGTGGATACGGGAATAAGTGCCCTTGATGAAATAGCGTATTGCCATGAAATTGGTTTAGATGTCATTGTGACTGATCATCATGAACCGCCAGAAGTGCTGCCTGATGCCCTAGCGGTGATTAATCCTAAGAAGCCTGGCTGTCCGTATCCTTACAAGCTATTAGCAGGTGTAGGTGTGGCATTTAAGCTTGCACATGCGTTGCTGGAACGATTTCCAGAGGAACTTCTTGAGTTCGCGGCTCTTGGAACCGTTGCCGACCTTATGCCGCTCACAGGTGAGAATCGGTTGCTTGTGAAGATGGGTCTCGCGCGCATGCAGGATTCCAACTATGTTGGGTTTCGTTCACTGATTGGTGTGTCGGGCATTGAACGGAAAGAGATTACGGCAGGTCACATCGGTTTCTCGCTCGCTCCGAAAATTAATGCGAGTGGTCGCTTAGAAGCGGCTGACATTGCTGTCAAGCTGCTGACCACAACCGATGAAAAAGAAGCGGAGCAAATTGCCTTCGAATTGGATATGCTGAATAAAGAGCGTCAACAAATTGTTGAGGATATGGTTCAAGAAGCGTTTGCAATGGCTGAGGAGCAGCGAGCGAAGGGCTTGGATAAAGTCATTGTCGTAGCCAAAGAGAACTGGAATGTTGGTGTCGTCGGGATCGTAGCTTCCAAGATTGTGGAGAAATACTATCGACCTACGCTGGTACTAAGCATTGATCCGCAGAAGGGTATGGCCAAAGGCTCTGCACGTTCCATTGCTGGCTTTGATTTACACAAGGCCTTAACAGCTTGTAAGGACCTGCTGGACCACTACGGTGGTCATCAGGCAGCGGCTGGGATGAGCTTGGATAGCAGCCATCTGGAAGCTTTCGCACTTCGACTAAATGAGCTTGCAGCGGTAACGTTAACGGATCAGGACTTCGTACCTGTATTACGGGTAGATAATGCGTGCAACTTAGCTGATGTCCCGATTGCAAGCATTGAGGGGCTAGAATTACTGGCACCATTCGGAATGGGGAATCCATCGCCTAAGTTCATGTTCACGGATTTAGGACTAGAAGATATTCGGACCATGGGCAAAGAAAAACAGCATTTGAAGCTGGGGCTATCTCAAGCTAAGGAAGAAGTTAGCTGTACGGTAGAAGCCGTAGGCTTTGGTAAAGGTAGTTTAGCAGCATTAATTGCTCCCTCGGCCAAAGTAGATGTCTTGGGCGAGCTCTCGATAAATGAGTGGAATGGTGTTCGAAAGCCACAGATCATCATGCAGGATCTGCGAATCCCGCACACGCAGGTATTTGATTGGCGTGGCACGGGACAATTGCACCTGAAGCTTGCAGCGCTTGTGAGCAATCTCTCAGCGGGACCAGCGGCGCCACTACGCTCTCCCGGAATCGTGCTGTTTGATGAAGCGGATGCAGCGTTGTATCAAACCGTAGCTGTACAAGTCGGACATCAAGTGCCGTATTGGATCGTGCAGGATACTGGGCAAGTAAGGCCAGCCAATGAGGCTGCGAACGGAGTGGCGTTCGACGAGCTGCAAGATGTCATTCTGTACACGTTGCCCCGTCGTATTGATAGTTTGAAATCAGTACTTCAACAGGCGACAGGGATGATGCGGTGCTACCCTGTATTTGCTGAGCTAGGGCAGGATAGCGGCAATACGTTGCCTTCAAGGGATATGTTCAAGATGCTCTATGGCACCTTGCAGAAGGAGAAATCACTTCAACTCCAAGATACCAGAATGATGACATCTTTCAGTAAACGGTCAGGATTATCACTCGGAATGATTCATTTTATTTTATCTGTTTTTGAGGAATTAGAATTTGTCGTAAAACATGATAATATGGTTACATTAAGTGCCACTCCGGCCAAACGAGATTTAACAACATCACGATTGTACCAGCATCGATTGCATCGTCAAGAAGTTGAAGCCATTGTCATGTATTCTTCAGCGAAAGAGCTGGAGCAATGGATCGCTGATAACATAATAAAAACAGAGTTTACATTGGAGGAAATCATATGAATTTCAAAGATTATATTCGCGTTATCCCGGATTATCCACAGCCAGGCATTCGTTTTAAAGATATAACAACGCTGTTGCAGAATGGCCCTGTGTACAAAGAAGCGATCGAGCAATTAAAACAACTGATCCAAGACAAGGAAATTGACGTAATTGCAGGTCCGGAAGCGCGTGGATTTGTCATTGGTGCCCCTCTAGCTACAGCACTCGGCGTGGGCTTTATTCCAATTCGCAAAAGCGGCAAATTGCCTGGCGAAACGATCGAAGCGGATTATGCCCTTGAGTACGGCAAAGATAAGCTAGCTATGCACAAGGATGCGATTAAGCCTGGACAGAAAGTGCTTATTGCAGATGACTTGCTTGCAACAGGCGGAACGATTCAAACATCCGTTGATTTGATCAAACAGCTTGGTGGAGAAATCGTCGGAGCTGCTTTCTTAATCGAGCTTACGTACTTGGACGGCCGCAGCAAATTCGAAGGTTTTGATGTCGTTTCACTTGTTCAATATTAAGACAGGGTTGGAGAATCGAATGTTCGTTATTCGATTCTCTTTTTCATAGCATTTTACGGAGTAAATGTGAAGTGTTCGCGGCAGCTATGATGGTTTTTGTCGAAGCCTGTACGTGAATAGTTGACGAGGGGCCTGACTTGCAGGCATAATGAATAAAAATCGACTAAAGGGAATGGGTAGATGCATGGGTATAGAGCAGCTGCTGGAAAAGGCCGCCACCTATCTGAAAGAGAATGATTTGCAGAGGATTCGGGAGGCCTATGAATTCGCGGATGAAGCCCATCATGGCCAAGTGCGCAAATCAGGTGAGCCCTATATTCTGCATCCACTCGCTGTTGCAGATATATTGGTGAATATGCAGATGGATGTCACTTCGGTGATTGCCGCGCTTCTGCATGATGTGGTTGAAGACACGACAGTTTCATTGGAAACTGTTTTAGATAAATTCGGGAAAACCTGTGCGATGCTCGTTGATGGTTTGACGAAGCTGGAGCGCATTAAGTTCAAATCCAAAGAAGAGCAACAGAATGAGAATTACCGCAAAATGTTCGTTGCGATGGCGCAGGATATTCGGGTTATTCTGATTAAGCTTGCGGATCGTCTGCATAACATGCGGACACTCAAGTATCAATCGGAAGAAAGCCAGCGCCGCATTGCGGAAGAAACGCTGGAGATTTTCTGTCCGATTGCCCATAGACTCGGTATTTCCACAATCAAATGGGAGATGGAGGACATTGCCCTCCGTTATTTGAATCCGCAGCAATACTATCGGATTGTGAATCTCATGCAGAAGAAACGGACTGAGCGTGAGCAATACATTGAAGATGTCATTCACAGCATCAAAGAGAAGTTAGATGAGATGGGAATTCAGGGAGATATTTCGGGAAGACCGAAGCATCTCTACAGCATTTACAAAAAAATGAGCTCCCGCGGCAAGCAGTTTAACGAGATCTACGATCTCATGGCATTACGCGTCATTGTTGACGGCATTAAAGATTGCTATGCTTCTTTGGGTATCATTCATACGTTATGGAAACCGATGCCTGGCCGCTTCAAAGATTATATTGCGATGCCGAAGCCCAATATGTATCAATCCTTGCACACGACCGTTATTGGGCCGAAGGGTGAGCCGCTTGAGGTTCAGATCCGGACGTGGGAAATGCATCGTACGTCCGAGTTCGGGATCGCCGCACATTGGGCGTACAAAGAAGGCGGCACTGTTGTTCCATCCGGCACCTTCGAGGATAAAATGAGCTGGTTCCGCGAAATTCTGGAGCTTCAGCATGAAACGAACGATGCGTCTGAGTTCATGGAATCCATGAAGATGGATTTCTTCTCTGATCTTGTTTTCGTCTTTACGCCAAAAGGGGAAGTTATCGAGCTTCCAGCAGGTGCAGTTCCGTTGGATTTTGCCTATCGGATTCATACAGAAATCGGCAACCGTACGATTGGTGCCAAAGTCAATTCGCGGATCGTTCCGCTCGATCATAAGCTTAAAACCGGCGATATTATTGAAATCCTAACTTCTAAGCATTCCTATGGGCCAAGTCAAGATTGGATTAAAATCGCCCAATCCTCCCACGCACGCAGTAAAATTAAGCAGTGGTTTAAGAAAGAAAAGCGTGAAGAGAACGTTGAAAAAGGTAAGGATATGATTGAACGTGAGCTTAAACGCTTAGCCATCGATCCTCCAACCTTAATGAGCGATGATAAAATGCTGGAAGCGGCGAGAAAGTTTAATTTTAGCGATATTGAAGACATGCTCTCTGCGGTTGGCTTTGGTGGCATTACGGCCGCACAAATATGTACCAAGCTAACGGAGAAGCTGCGTAAGGAAGCGGAAGAAGCTCAGATTATTAAGCTGAGCAGTGAAGTGAAAGAGGTCAAAGCACCCCCATCCACGGAGCGCAAAAGCCGTCCTACAAACGGTGTACGCGTCAAAGGTGTAGATAACCTGCTTGTCCGATTTGCTCGTTGCTGTAATCCGGTTCCGGGGGATTTCATTATTGGTTATATTACTCGCGGACGCGGCGTTTCTGTCCATCGCTCGGATTGCACGAACATTCCGACGAGTATGGGCGAGGAAGAACGGGTTATTGAGGTGGATTGGGCAGAGGCTGTTGAGTCTAATTTCAATGTGGAAATTGAGATTACAGGCCACGATCGCCGCGGCTTCTTAAACGAAGTGCTGCAAGCTGTATCCGAGAGCAAGACGATGATTTCAGCTGTTTCTGGGCGTTCCGATAAGAACAAAATGGCGACCATTCATATGACGATTTTGATTAAAAATATTGATCATCTACAGTCCGTTGTAGAAAAAATAAAACGTGTCAAAGATATTTATTCCGTTCAACGGATTATGCAGACCTAGCTAGTAAGGGGATTTAGGAACGATGAGAGTTGTTGTTCAACGTTGTAAGAGCGCGGAAGTAACCGTCAATAATCAAACGATCGGTCGCATTGAGCAGGGGCTTATGCTGTTGGTTGGCATCACCTATGAAGATACCGAACAGGATGCGAAGTATCTTGCGGATAAAGTGGCCGGGCTTCGAATTTTTGAAGATGAAACAGGTAAAATGAATTTGTCTGTCCTTGAGACAGGGGGAGCCATTTTGTCTGTGTCACAATTTACGCTATATGGGGATTGTCGCAAAGGCAAGCGGCCGAATTTCATGTCAGCAGCGAGGCCAGAACAAGCAGAACCGTTGTATCAGGAATTCAACAGAATGCTCAGAGAGCAGGGGTTACAAGTTGAAACGGGTGCATTTGGTGAAATGATGGATGTTTCCCTGACGAATTGGGGACCTGTTACCTTGATGATCGATAGTAAATAAGCTACTTTGGTGAAGGATTCAGGATAGGCAGCCTGGTCACTGGTTATACTAGACATGTATAAACTAGCGGTTAGGAGCCTACAGATGCGTCAATCCATAAAAGAAAAGATGATGACTGCCCCGATACAGCAACTGTTCCATTCCTCTATGGCTGAGCGGATGAGTCAAGGGAATGCTTTTGCGGATGTTGAAATCAGCGCAGAATTCACTTCGGATCAGGAAAAAATGAAGAGTATCCCAAAGAAATCGTTCCGGTAATTCATAAAACCACGTGTGTGCTGTATATCAGCTCTGCGTGGTTTTATTTGTGCCGAAGGTAGAATTTCTCTCCTCCATCAAATTGTGGTAAACTAGCCTATGGAATTATTGTAAGACATGCAGGAGATAAGGTGGGTGCTAAAAGTCGTAATGGCAAATTCAAATCGGAACAAATCCACATCCAGAGGTTGGCTATGGTTAATGGTAGTATTGATTGTACTTACGCTGGTTGCTGCAACGGCCGCCATGTACTATCAATATAATCACCATAAGAACGGCGCCAAAGGACATAGTGATCAGCAACAAGCCCTTGAAGAAGTGAAATCGGTAAAAAAGGCCAAAGAAGCCTATGATGTCATTGTAATTGGTACGGACCCGGAGGGCATTGCCGCAGCGGTTTCGTCAGCTCGGAATGGATTAAGCACGCTGCTTGTTGATGGCCGGGATCGTGAGATTTTTGGCGGATTAATGACGCTAGGCTGGATTAACTCCTTGGACATGAATTATTCCACGAGCAAAACGTTGCTCGGCAAGGATGATGTATGGAATAAAGGGTATTTCTCGGAATGGTATGCCAAAACGGAAGGCGATTCCTTCGATGTGAATACAGCGGCGAATGCCTTCTACGATGCCGTAAAGAATGAAAAGAATATCGATGTCTTGATGAAAACGAAGAAAATTGATCCGCTGCTTTCGCAAAATAAAAATGCGGTGCAGGGCGCGACGATCACACTTGAGAATGGCAGTACGCAAGATGTTAAAGCCGCGTCGGTCATTGATGCGACACAAGATGGTGACTTCGCAGCAGCAGCAGGGGTTCCTTTTACCATGGGACATGAGGATATCGGAGATCCAAAATCGAAAATGGCCGTCACACTGGCGTTTCGATTGAAGAACGTCACACCTGAAGTATGGAAATTGATGGCTAACCGATTGAATGGGGATGACAATTCGGGTACGGGTGTTACTGATGTGAGTGTATTTGGATACAGCGAAATGAGCAATTATCCTGCACTTAACAAGGATAGAGCCAAAATGAGAGGCCTCAATATGGGGAGGCAAAACAACAATACGGTGCTTATTAATGCCTTGCAAATTTTTGGCGTTGATACCTTTGATCCGAAGTCGGTTCAAGTGGCATTCGATATTGGGAAAAAGGAACTGCCGAATATTGTTGCTTATATGCAGAAAACGTTCCCGGAATTCTCATCCGTTGAGCTCGATGGTTCAGCACCAGAGCTTTATGTGAGGGAGACCCGACATATGCAGGGCGAATACCGACTCAGTATCGTCGATGTTTGTACAAATGCAGATCAGTGGGATCGCATCGGATTCGGGTCTTATCCCGTTGATATCCAGCGTATAGCGCCTACAGACTCAGGTAATGTCGTGTGTAAGCCGAAACAATACGCGATACCATTCCGCAGCATCGTTCCACAGAAAATTGATGGCCTACTCGTAGTAGGCAGAGCGGCAAGTTATGATACACTGCCACATGGAAGTGCTCGCGTTATGCCGACGGGCATGGCAGAGGGTGAGGCAGCTGGAGCTGCGGTGAGTTTGGCGAAAGCAGAGAATATGACGTTCCGTCAGATTTCTGCATCCAAGGACATGATTGCGAAGCTGCAGGCTCAGTTGAACAAGCAAGGCATGGAAGTTCAGCCGATGACCATTAAGCCGCAGCCATTTATGGAACATAAGTCATTCGAAGGTTTGAAAACGGCGATGATGCTTGGATTGGCATCTGGTGCTTATGATAATAACTTCCGTCTAGACGACGCGGCCAATCCGAAGCGAATGGTCAATGTGGTTGGCAGCGCAAGGAAGATGAAGCCGGATGCATTTGCAGGGGATGTTAACCAAGCCATCACTAAGATGGACAGTGCGGACAAAATTCCGTTGACTCTTGAGCAAGCTAGCTATACCTTCACGCAAGCACTTGGCATTAAGGGCACGGCTGCTGAAGCGCAAGCGAAGCTCGTTGAGGGGAAACTGCTAACAGCAGCTACGATCAATGGCATTGCAGATAAGCAAAAACTGACCAATGCAGACACGTACATGATGATTCGCGACGTTAAGATTGGTTTGACAGGCAAGCCTTAGATTACATCAATAAAGAGCCTTATTGCCGCAGTAGATGTGGCTGTAAGGCTCTTAGTTTGTAGTTGGCGATGAGTGTAAAGATGATGGCGGTTACATTTCTTAGTCTTCGTCGGCAGCTTCTTCGTCCGCTTCTGCTTCAGCGGATTCCTCTGCTTCTTCTTCGTCGGCAGCTTCTGCCTCCTCATCTGCGGATTCTTCACTTTCAGCTTCCTCTGATTCCTCAGCTTCTGCTTCTTCCTCATCAGCCGCTTCTTCTTCCGCTTCTTCTGCATCCGTATCTGACTCTTCAATGGCCTCTTCTTCGGCTGCTTCTTCGTCAGCAGTTTGATCGTCTACTTCGGCTTCGGTTTCGGATTCCTCAGAGAAAAGCACCACGAGATCTTGACGTTCCTCTTGAAACTCGTTTTGTAGTGTCATTGTTACAGCCTCCAGATGTTATATTCAAGGCCATCTGCCTTGTTGTACATGTATATGTGAAAATAGCCTGAATATACGAATGAAACGAAATGAAAATGCTTGAAAGTAAACGATATTTTGGTGTAATCAAATTGTAATACGAGCTTCATGTTCCTTTAATCTAGGCGGGATATACTAATAGTCGACCCCCTTTAAAATATAAACATTTGAAAGCCTGTTGCCCCGTGCTGCAGGCTATTTTCTTTGCATACAAAGAAAAACCGCCACAGCCTGAGCTGGACGGTTTGAAAATCATTTATTACATAAGTGCATCAATGGAGTAGTCACCAGCGCCAATTAAAGCAACGCCAAGCGCAATGACTAGTAAGGCTAAATTATATTCAAATCCATTGGAAGTCACCCAGTAGCCGTTTTTGCCATGAACTTTAATAATAGCCATGATCATTGTAATAATAATAAGAGCCGCGCCAACTTCTGTCCATAAACCAGCGGCGAAGAGCAGACCGCCACCTAATTCGATCAAACCAGCAACAACCGCCATCATGACACCTGGTTTGATCCCGATGGATTCGAAGAATCCGCCTGTACCTTTGGGTCCGTAACCACCAAACCAACCAAATAATTTCTGTGTACCATGTGCCGCCATCGTTAACCCAATCACCAAACGAATAATCAATAGTCCTAATGCCATACTAACATCTCCTCTATAAATATATTTTGTTTAACAACTTACTTTATGTTAGTATATTATTACGAAGCACTTACTTTTGTCAAGCGACTATGTTAAAATAGTTATTACAGAAGTGTTTGGTGCCGTAATCGGCAAGAACTCGAAGGAGATGATTAAGATGGAAAATGATCAACTATGTCCCAAATTCGAGCATGCATTCGAACTTCTGGGAAAACGTTGGACAGGACTTATCGTGAATGTATTGCTATCTGGGCCTAAGCGGTTTAAAGATATCTCCGTATTAATCCCAAGTATGAGTGATCGCATGCTCTCAGAAAGATTCAAGGAGCTCGAAGCTGCCGAGATTATTATTCGACATGTTTATCCAGAGACGCCGGTACGGATTGAGTATGAATTAACGCCTAAAGGGAAAGGACTTCAGCCTGTAATGGATGAAGTACAGAAATGGGCGGACACTTTTAACTAAATATAGGTTGAGGACGCAGAGTAAGTGTGGTTGTCTCTTGACTTTGCCCTTACCAATGTTTACAATAACCATAATGTAATTCCATACGAATGTGATCCATTGAAGGGACACAGTAATTCGCCCCCACATGTACAGAGAAGGAAGCCTAGGCTGCAAGCTTCCCATGATGAGTGAATGAACAGACCTCCCCGAGGACCAACTGGGAACAGCCATGAGCTCATGTGCTAAGTAGTAGTTGTGCGAATAGCGGGCGTTAACCGCAAAGAGCAAGATGTGTTTGATTGCGCAAGCAAGCAACATAGCATGCTGAATGTGGGTGGTACCACGGGTGAATTTGTTAATCAAATCTCTCGTCCCTGACGTAAGTCGGGGATGGGGGATTTTTTGCTTTTAGAAAAGACACGAAAGCGTAAGTAGAGAAAAAGGGAGGTTACTTCGATGAGTATTCAGAAGCCGAAAGGTACACAAGATCTGCTTCCAGGCGAGGTGGAGAAATGGCAGTACCTAGAGTCCAAAGCGAGAGACTTGTGTCAACGTTTTAATTACAAAGAAATCCGTTCGCCAATTTTCGAGAGTACTGAGCTTTTTTCGCGCGGGGTTGGAGAAACAACAGATATCGTGGAAAAAGAGATGTACACCTTTCTTGATAAAGGTGACCGCAGCATGACGCTTCGTCCTGAAGGAACGGCGGGGGTCGTTAGAGCGTATGTGGAAAACAAACTGTATGGTATCCCTGACCTGACAAAGTTGTTTTATGTGGGACCTATGTTCCGCTATGAACAGCCGCAAGCGGGGAGATACCGCCAGTTTCACCAGTTCGGTATTGAAGCTTTCGGATCCGTGGATCCGAGCATTGATGCAGAAGTGATCGCACTTGGCTACACGTTCTATAAAGAGATTGGACTCAAAGAGGTAACCGTGGAGGTTAACTCCGTAGGTACACCTGCGGTTAGAACGGCTTATCGTGAGCAGTTGCAAGCTTTCTTTGCCCCAGTGAAGGATCAGCTATGTAAGGATTGTCAGTCGCGCTACGACCGCAATCCAATGCGTATTCTCGATTGCAAAATCGATCAAAAACATGGTGTTGGCGCACCTGACATCCTGGAGTTCTTGGATGAAGAGTGCAGCACTCACTTTGCACAGGTTCAAGAACACTTAACTGCAATGGAGATTCCATTCCGAATTAACCCTCGGCTTGTGCGTGGTCTGGATTACTACACGCACACTGCGTTTGAATATAAGGCAGCAGGTATCGGTGCGATCGACACGATCGGTGGTGGCGGACGCTACAACGGTCTAGTCGAACAGATCGGTGGTCATGGTACAGATCAACCAGGTGTAGGCTTAGGTCTTGGTCTAGAGCGTATTCTACTCGTACTGCAAGCGCAAGGGGTTGAAATTCCGAAACCTGAGCCGCTTGATGTGTACTTGATTGGTCTAGGTGAAGCTGCGGAGAAAGAAGTTACAAAACTTCTGCACCAGCTTAGAGTTCAAGGTTTAAAAGCAGAGAAGGACTATCAGGGCCGCAAGATGAAGGCTCAAATGAAGTCCGCTGATCGTTTCCAAGCTACTTATGTGGCGATTCTTGGTGACGATGAGTTGGCACGCGGCGAAATTACGCTGAAGAAGATGGAAACAGGAAATCAAATCACGCTAAGTTTAGTGGATCTTGCTTCAAACGCTGCAAAGACACTATTCGAATAGATAACTACACCAATATGGACACTACGAGGAGGAAATAACAATCATGATGCTCAAAACACATCATTGCGGGCAGCTAACAAAAGCCCATGTAGGCGAAACAGTAATACTTAATGGATGGGTGCAAGTAAGACGCGACTTTGGCGGACTTCTTTTCATCGACCTACGCGATCGCAGTGGCTTAATACAAACGGTGTTTAGCCCGAACTTCTCTGGCGATGCATTGGCAATTGCAGACCGTGCACGTAATGAATACGTGCTTGCAGTTAAAGGGAAAGTCGTAGAACGTGATGCTGAAACAGTGAACAAAAACATTCCGACAGGTGAAATCGAAATCCAAGTTACAGAAATCGAAATCATGAACGCAGCGAAAACACCTCCATTCTTCATCGAAGATGGCGTAGAAGTGGATGAAGCGGTTCGTTTGAAATATCGTTACCTTGACTTGCGTCGTCCGGAAATGCAACGTACGTTGATGCTGCGTTCCAAAGCATCCAACGTGTTCCGTAATTTCTTGGATGCCCAAGGCTTCATCGATGTTGAAACACCGATTTTGACAAAAAGTACACCAGAAGGTGCGCGTGATTACTTGGTACCGAGCCGCGTGCATCCAGGCGAGTTCTTTGCACTTCCACAATCCCCACAAATCTTCAAGCAATTGTTGATGGTTAGTGGTCTTGAGCGTTACTACCAAATCGCTCGTTGTTTCCGCGACGAAGATCTTCGTGCAGACCGTCAGCCTGAGTTCACACAAGTCGACATCGAGACTTCCTTCCTTTCTCAAGATCAGCTTCTTGATATCCTCGAAGAGCTTGTTGTGAAATTGATGCAAGAAACAGCTAATGTTAAAATCGAGCGTCCGTTCCAACGGATTACGCACGCAGACGCGATGGCGAAATACGGATCCGATAAGCCGGACCTTCGTTTCGACCTTGAGTTGAAAGATGTATCCGATATCGTGTCCACTTCCGGTGTTCAAGTATTCGCGAGCGTAGTGAACGGCGGCGGTCAGGTTAAAGCTCTTAATGCCAAAGGCTGTGGTACTTGGAGTCGTAAAGAGATCGACGATCTTCTTCCATTCGCAGCACGTTATGGCGCGAAAGGTCTTGCTTGGATTCAAGTGAAAGACGGCGAATTCAAAGGGCCTATCGTGAAATTCTTCAACGAAGCTGAAATCGCAGCTTTGACCGAGCGTTTGGGCGCAGAAGATGGAGATCTACTTCTATTCTCTGCGGATAAAAAGAAAGTCGTTGCTGATGTACTAGGTAACCTTCGTCTGAAAATCGGTCGTCAACTAGGTCTTATCGATGATTCCGTATTCAAATATGCTTGGGTCGTAGACTTCCCACTTCTTGGGTATGATGAAGACGCAAAACGCTATGTGGCTGAACATCACCCGTTCACTCGTCCGAACGAAGAGGACATTCATTTCTTCGATACAGATCCAGGACAAATTCGTGCGCAAGCTTACGATCTTGTCTTGAATGGTTACGAAGTAGGCGGCGGATCCATGCGGATTTACCAACGTGATGTGCAAGAGAAAATGTTCACAGCGCTAGGTTTCTCCAAAGAAGAAGCGTACGAACAATTCGGCTTCTTGCTGGAAGCATTTGAATACGGTACGCCTCCACACGGCGGCTTTGCCTTCGGATTTGACCGCTTGGTGATGCTAATCACAGGCCGTACGAACCTGAGAGAAACGATCGCATTCCCGAAAACAGCTAGCGCAACAGACTTGTTGATGGACGCTCCGGGAACTGTTGATGATAAACAACTAGAACAACTATCGATTCGCTTAGCGCTTAAGCAGCCTGCTGCGAAAGCCTAAGAACTTTGAAGAGGAAGTGTTCCCATGCTTCACCAATTTTCGAGAACTGAACTATCGATTGGACCTGAGGGTCTAGAAATTATGAAAAATAGTACGGTTGTCGTGCTCGGCATCGGCGGCGTTGGTTCCATCGCTGCTGAAGCGCTGGCGCGCTCCGGCGTCGGACGTTTAATTCTGATCGACAAGGATGTTGTCGATATTACGAATATTAACCGTCAGATCCATGCGCTTACGACAACGGTGGGTCAGCCGAAGGCTGATCTGATGCGTGATCGCATCAAACTGATCAATCCCGATTGCGATGTCATTTCCCTGCGGATGTTCTACACAGAGGAAACGTATGAGCAAGTATTCGCTTACCCAATCGATTACGTGTTGGATGCGAGCGATACGATCTCCTACAAGATTCATCTGATTAAGCAATGTCTCGAACGCAAAATTCCGATGATTTCTTGCATGGGTGCTGCGAATAAAATGGATCCGACGCAATTCCGAATTGCTGACATTTCCAAAACGAGCATGGACCCTATCGCACGCGTGATTCGTCAACGTTTGCGCAAGGAAGGCATCAAGAAGGGCGTGAAGGTCGTATTCTCGATGGAAGAGCCAATGAAGCCTCGGGAAGACGTTACAGAGCAAATCGTGCCTGCAGATGCACCTGATAGACGTAAGGCGCAGCAGCCGCCTGCGAGTAATTCTTTTGTACCTCCTGTAGCGGGGCTTATCATGGTGAGTGCAGCTGTGAAAGATTTGCTTGCGATTGGTGCGAAGAAGTAATCATAGCAATGAGGGATGCCCGTGAAAATGGGTGTCCCTTTTTTTTATTTTATAATATATCAACTAAGTATATATTGACTCGATATAGGTAATCTGATAAATTGAAAAGAGATCGAGACAGTTACCAGTAAAATGGAGGTTTCACAGCATGAATAGTCAAGATGTGATTTTGGGTTTATTAATGCACCATAGCTTATCTGGCTATGACATCAAGCACAAGATGGAGACGGTTCTATCCTACTTTAATAACGCGAGCTTTGGAACGATTTATCCCATGCTTAGCAAAATGGAGAAGGAGGGCTTGATTACCAAGGAAAGTGTCATCCAAGAAGGCAAACCGAATAAAAATCTCTATTCCATCACGGAGGAGGGGCAGCACCAATTTAAACAGTACATGTATAGTCCAATTGAAAACGATGAGTTCAAGTCGGATGCGATGACACGGTTGTTTTTTGGCGAGTTTGTAGAAGCACATATCATGGTTGGTGTGTTAGAAGAGTTCCTTAAACGCACGAAGGTAGATTTGGAGAGACTACGCCAACTGTACGTGGACTGCCAGCACGAGATGTCGCCTACACAGGAAATTTGTATTCAAATTGGCATCAATAATTCAGAAAGTAAAATCCATACCCTGACACAAGGGATAACACGGTTGGAAAATGTAGAACAGAAGTGAGGTAGATTTCGAAAATGGCGAGTAAGAAAACAGGTTTGATTATTTTGGCGATGGCACTCGGACTTCTCATGTCCGCATTGGACAACACCGTGACATCAGCAGCGATTTCGCACATCATTAGCGACATTAATGGGTTTGATAAAATAAGCTGGGTATTCACCGCCTATATGCTTGCCTCCACAAGCACAATGCTTGTATTTGGAAAGCTATCGGATATGTTCGGTAGAAAATTGTTTTATATGATTGGAATTTCGATCTTCCTAATCGGGTCGGCTTTATGCGGTATGGCACAAGATATGACTCAGCTTATTGTGTTCCGTGCCATTCAGGGTATCGGTTCTGGAGCGATCTTCCCGATTTCGTTTACGATCATTTACACGATATTTGCTGACCCCAAACAGGCGGCGAAACTGTCAGGTGTTTTTGCAGGGATATTTGGATTATCTTCTGTTGCTGGCCCGCAAATCGGTACGCTCTTGGCTGAATCATGGGGCTGGCGCTGGTGTTTCTACGTGAATTTGCCGCTTGGTGTATTGTCGTTCCTTGTCTTGTTCTTTGCTCTAAAAGAATCTCGTTCCGATCGTCGTCCGAAAATCGATTATCTAGGCACGTTGTTTCTCATTGTCACAACGGTATCACTTATGCTGGCGCTGGAGTTCGGTGGTAAGGATTACGCCTGGGGTTCGTGGCAAATCATTAGCTTACTAGCCGTTGCGGTTATCATTGGTTTCTTCTTTATTCAAGTGGAGCGCCGAGCGCATGAACCCATTCTTCCGTTGCCTTTATTCAAAAATCGGATGGTCCTAGCGACAGTCTTAGCTTGTCTATGTCAAGGTGCGATTATGTTTTCGGCCATTGCCTATTTACCTATTTTCTCAACAGCGGTTCTAGGGAATGCGAATTCGAATAGTTTGCTGACGCCTATGATGTTTTCCCTCATGGTTGGTGCTGTCGGCTTTGGGTTCTTGCAGCGGTACTTCA
The DNA here is from genome assembly GCF_013141695.1 of Paenibacillus plantarum. Lineage (GTDB taxonomy): Bacteria > Bacillota > Bacilli > Paenibacillales > NBRC-103111 > Paenibacillus_E > Paenibacillus_E plantarum. The sequence goes on along the minus strand of NZ_WHNY01000059.1, from coordinate 101,117 downwards.
GCTTCCGTGCTGTGTTCGCTTTCAGCATGACAGCGGGTATAGTAGTAAGTTACCTACTCAGCGTAGTAAGTCATGATGCAAGTAAGTTCTATATGATCGTGCTTATGGTCATTCTTGGTGTTGGTGCAATCGGACCATTAATGAGTGTGGCTCAAAATGCCGTTGCGCAAAGTGTAGATCGCAAATATATCGGTGTCAGTTCTTCGATCGTAGGGTTCTGGCGAAATATTGGCGGGGTTCTAGGAGCGTCAATTATGGCAACCATCGTGAACAATAACTACAGTAGCCTCATCCAAGATGGTGCTGCCGCTCATCAAATGCCACTTGATAAACTGGCTACATTGGGCAACCCCGAGCAATTAATACGTGCGGGTTCAGAGCTGCCACCAGCTACATTGAACTTCCTGCGCGATTCGCTTGGAACAGCGATCAATCATGGGTTTATTCTAGCTATAGCCTTCGGTGTTGTGGGGTTAGGTGCTGCCTTTATTGCGGGACCGTTGCGTTTCGCAGCCCCAGCACCTCGACAGGACGTTCAGACCGAGCCGGTTGTTTCTCATTAAATATAGCTCCTCCATGCGGTATCCAGCCGCATTGGAGGAGTTTTTTGTTTGGCTAGACATGACATGCCAATCCAGGCAAGGTATAATGGACAGACCAACTTAAAGCACCAAGTAAAGGAAACTAATCATGGATTTGTTTACATATGCGTCATCCCAAGATCCAGTGGGCAAGCTGCTCGCCGACCGGATGCGGCCAACGACATTGGATGAATATATCGGCCAAGAACAAATTGTTGGCAAAGGCAAGCTCCTCCGACGGGCAATTGAAGCTGATCAAGTGACTTCGATTCTTCTCTACGGACCACCTGGGACAGGGAAGACGACGTTAGCGAACATTATCGCTAATCGGACCCAAGGCGAGTTTATGAAGCTCAATGCCGTTGATGCTTCCGTGAAGGACGTCCGTGAAATTATTGAGCTGGCCAAAAACACCAAAGCGATGTACGGGCGTAAAACGACCCTGTTTCTGGACGAAGTCCATCGCTTCAACACCTCGCGGCAGGACGCGCTGCTTCCTGCGGTAGAGCAGGGCATCCTCATCTTCATCGGGGCGACCACAGAGAACCCCTTTCACCATGTGAACGGGGCCCTCTTGTCGCGCTCGACGCTGTTTCAGCTCGAGCCGCTCACGGCGGAGCATGCGCTCATCGCCATGCGAAGAGCGATCGCCGATCCTGTGAAGGGGCTCGGCTTCATGCGCCTCCACGTGGACGAGGAGGCGCTGCAGCACATCGGGCAGATGGCCAATGGCGACATCCGCCGATCCTTGAACGCGCTGGAGCTCGCAGCGCTGACGACCTCACCTGAACCGGACGGCACGGTTCATATCACGCGCGAGGTGGCGGAGGAGTCGATCCGCCGCCCGATCGTGAAAGCGGACGAGTCGACGCAGTATGACGTCTTGTCCGCCTTTCACAAGAGCGTGCGCGGCTCTAGCGACGCCGCGCTGTTCTGGTTCCTCTATGCCGTCGAGAAGCTCGGCATGGATCCTATGACCTTCCTGCGGCGTCTCATCGTCGCTTGCAGCGAAGATATCGGACTCGCCAATCCGCAGGCGATGGTTCAGTCGGTAACGGCGATGGACGCCTACCATAAGATCGGCTGGCCGGAATCGAAGTACATCATTTCCCAGGCAATTTTATTCGCTGTGGAAAGTCCGAAGTCCAACTCGATCCCGCTCGCCATCATGCGTGCACAGGAGTTGATGGAGCGGGTGAAATCAGCAGAAGTTCCCTTGCATTTGCGTGATACACACTACAAAGGTGCGGAGAAACTCGGTCATAAAGGTTATATGTATCCGCATAATTACCCAGGTCATTTCGTACGACAACAATACTTGCCGGATGACATTCAGCATGAAGTGATCTTCGCGGCAACCAATCAAGGCACAGAAGAGAAGATGAAGCTTAATCAGCATAAAAGAAGAGGGACGCCTACAGATTCATAGAATCCGTAGAGTCCCTCTATTTTCTTGCTCCATCAGAATGGTAAATACCTTTTCTGTAACGGGATCATAACGAATGGAGACGATGAGTGGGAATTCAGCGCCATTCTTTTTGACCCAGAAGCGAAACTGCTGCTGTACGACACCTGGTGCCACGTTGGACTTTCCGATATATTTGTAATCTAGCAACGTATACACCTTACCAGCTTCGTGAAAAGCAAGACGGCTCCACTTGGCATAAGAGGGGTCCTGAATGGGCGCACTTACGATTTGACCGCTATTGCCATGTTGGTTGGCGTCTACTGCAAGTGCAGATGAAGATCCTACCCAGCTCAAGCCAAACATGAGTAAAATAGCTATGATTTTGCTCAGTATCGCTCACACCTTTCGAACTTAGCGTGTGCGACAGTGGGAGCTTGCATGCTTCTTCGTGAACGGTAAATAAAAGCAATAATAGGGTTGATACCCACTCAAGAATTCCTAATTTATTTCCTTCTTCGAAAGGGATCCTAGGAACGCTATTTGTGCGCAATAACCTAGAATTCCTAGTGAGGGGAACGTCAGTGCGCTATTTGTTCAAAAAATGAGCATTTGGCCTTCTTTTCGAGTGAATAGTGCCTCTACGTTCCCTTACGCGTCAAAGTGAGCTTATTTCGCTGGAATAGCGTACTCTCGTTCCCTTGCTCCCTTTGGGGGTAGAATAGAGGCTGAATTAAACGTATGCAATCAACAAAAAAGGAGCACCGAAGTGCTCCCCCCAATTACAGCTTAAAGATTTTAGTTAAATACTTACCAGCAGCCTCGCTGTACTTTTCCTGCAGCAGCGTACGTAGTTGAGCTTTCGCTTCAGGTGTTGGCAGTGTATTCTTCGCAATGCCATGCAGCTCCATCCAATGCGAAGCGGTCATATAACAGGTGCTGTTCCAGCCGTTTTTGGTACCATTGGCGTTCAGACGCTCACTAATCCCCGCAATTACGATATCAGCTTTGCTCTGCAAGTCAATCAAGGCACGATCAAATTCATTCTTGGATTCCTTCGATTTCAAATCGGTCGCAGCGCGCAGAGCTTTCACATCAATGCCTTCATTCCCAGCAATTGCGTGATACACATCTACTGCCGCTTTGGACAGCTCCCCATCCGAATAACGCTCGTCCACCGTATAGGGATCTTCCAATAAGTTTTTGATCAACGGAAATAGCTCAGAAGAAATTAATAAGGGCTTCTTGGCGAAAAACCGTCCATAAGCCGCAAGACCCTCACCTGGAAGGAGATCACGCCATAACCAAGGATCTGTTTCGAGTCCTGTATGCCATTGCTCATGGACCGTTAAGGATTCAAGAGAAGGATGCTCAGGGATAAATGAAGAGAGGGGCAGTATACCAATTTCCTTAACGAGCCTCTTCACATCTTCATACGTATCAGCTTTAATCGTTACCTCATTCATAGCCATACACATTCTCCTCCACACTAATCTTTGCCTGCTATACGCTCAAATCTCCGCGCTCTTACTTATGAACCTTATCAATCACACCGCCGCCTAGACAAATCTCTCCATCATAAAAGACAACGGATTGGCCTGGCGTAACCGCTTTTTGCGGCTTATCGAAGACAACTTCACAGCTGCCGTCGGGCTGCAACGTAATCACAACGCCTTGATCCGCTTGGCGATAGCGGAATTTCGCTGTACAAGTGTAGGCACCTTCTGGCTTTTTCGGTGATATCCAGTTCACATCCGTTGCTGTCAGACCCTTGGAGTAAAGCCCTGGATGCTGTTCACCTTGCACGACGAGCAATTCGTTCGTCTCCAAATTCTTGTCCACAACGAACCATGGCTCACCAGAGCCGGATCCACCAATCCCCAGGCCTTGTCTTTGGCCTAATGTGTAATACATTAACCCATCATGACGCCCTTTGATTTCACCATTGCGTATATCGACCATATTGCCTGGGCGAGCAGGGAGGTATTGGCTGAGGAACGTCTTGAAGTCGCGCTCACCAATGAAACAAATCCCGGTGCTATCTTTCTTCTTCGCCGTTGCAAGACCAGCTGCTTCAGCTATTTCACGTACTTTGGACTTGGGCAAGTGACCGATCGGGAACATCGCTTTGGCAAGTTGCCCTTGATTAAGGACGTTAAGGAAATACGTTTGATCCTTATTGGAATCATTTCCACGCATCAACACGAATTCACCGTCTTGTTCCTTCACTTGTGCGTAATGTCCAGTCGCGATGTAGTCGCCGCCTAGATCGAGGACCTTTTGCAGCAATTCCCCGAATTTAATTTCACGGTTGCACATGACATCAGGGTTTGGCGTGCGGCCTTTGGTGTACTCGTCCAAAAAGTAGGCGAAAACTTTGTCGTAATACTGCTTTTCAAAATTTACTGTATAGAAAGGAATGTCGAGCTGGTCACAGACCCGTCTGACATCCTCTGCGTCTTCTTCTGCGGTACAATGACCAAATTCGTCAGTATCGTCCCAGTTTTTCATGAAAATGCCAATAACTTCATAACCTTGCTCCTTGAGCAGCAGCGCGGCAACCGAAGAATCGACACCTCCAGACATACCTAAGATGACACGTTTTTTTGTTTGCATAGCGTAAACCTCTTTTCCATCTTGCTGGACTTTGGTGGAGCTGTTCATTTTGAACACTACTATTATACATGCCAATTGCTCAAAATTAAAATATTTCATGAGAATGTCATTGTTTTTCCCCCACAATACAAGGGTTTTGTGATAACATAGATACGATATACGGATGTTTTGGAATGTTTTTGCGAAAAATGGAAACGCTGTTTACCTAGATAGGGACGACCCTGGTGTTTAGTGTGGGTAGCAAGGTTGGTAAGCATTTCAAGTTTTAGCGATATATATACAGACTCCTTGATGGCATATCTTGTTGAATGAGGTGTTAATTTTGAAAATTTCCACAAAAGGTCGTTATGGTCTAACGATCATGATGGAATTAGCTAACCGAGTGGGTGAAGGGCCAACTTCACTGAAGAGCATTGCTGAGAGACATCAGCTTTCTGAACATTATCTTGAGCAGCTTGTAGCTCCTTTACGGAATGCGGGTTTAGTAAAAAGTATTCGCGGAGCTTATGGTGGTTATATTCTTTCTAAATCTGCCGAGCAGGTAACTGCAGGTGAAGTAATTCGTGTACTTGAAGGACCGATCAGCCCCGTAGATTTTACGGAAGAAGATGATCCTGCCAAACGTGACTTGTGGATTCGCATTCGCGATAGTATTGCGGATGTACTGGACTCCACGACATTGGCGAATCTGATTTCTTTTGAGGATAAAGGTAAAAACGATAATTACATGTTTTACATTTAAGGTGACACATGGAACCTATTTATCTTGATCATGCTGCAACAACGCCCGTACATGCTGATGTATGGGAGGCTATGTTGCCTTTCTATACAGCAAATTATGGTAATCCATCCAGTACGCATAGCTTCGGCCGTGCGGCAAGAACTGCGTTGAATCGCTTCCGTGACGGTATGGCGAAATCTTTAGGCTGTATGCCTGGTGAGCTTATCTTTACAAGCGGCGGAACAGAAAGCAATAACATGGCGATCTTTGGGATCATGCATGGGGATCAAGCTGGCAGAAAGCATATCGTGACGAGTGCGATCGAGCATCATGCTGTGCTTCATCCCTGTGAACGATTGGAAAGCCTTGGATTTGAAGTCACATACGTCCCAGTAGGTTCAGATGGACTTATTCAAATAGAAGATGTGGAAGCAGCTATTCGTCCCGATACAGCTTTAATCTCTATGATGTATGTGAACAATGAAGTAGGGACTATCCAACCCATTGAGCAAATTGGTCGGTTAGCACGTAAACTTGGCATTACCTTTCATGTCGATGCGGTGCAAGCTTTAGGGAAGATTTCCCTGAATCTTGCCGAACTGCCGGTCGATCTCGTGAGTTTGTCTGCCCACAAAATTTATGGCCCCAAAGGCGCAGGTGCCCTCTACGTTTCCAAGCATACGAAACTGCTTCCTCACGTATTCGGTGGTTCACAAGAACGCAAGCGAAGAGCTGGAACTGAAAATATCCCCGCCATTGCCGGCTTCGCTAAAGCAGTTGAAACCATTCTTCCGCTCCAAGAACGCAACTACACACAAGCTAGTAGGCTTCGCGAACACATGATTTCCATCTTAGAACAGCAATTGGGCTGTGAGGGGTTTGTGATTAACGGGCATAAGGCTTGGCATGTCCCGCACATTCTAAACATTTCTTTTCCAGGTGTTTCTACAGAAACGCTCTTAATGAACCTTGATTTAGAAGGGGTAGCTGCTGCAAGCGGCTCCGCATGCACGTCTGGCTCACTTGAAGTTTCACATGTCTTACAGGCCATGAAACTTCCAGAAAATGTGACACACTCCGCTGTGCGATTTAGCTTTGGAATGGGGAATTCTAAAGAACAAATCGAAACGGCTGCCCAGAAAGTTGCAACCATTATCCAGCGGTTGCGTAATAAGTAGTACTGGGTGGTTCTAGGAGGCGTTACGCTTGCGCAGAGCGCATGAATTAATAGGACTTCCCGTTGTAACCGTTGAGTCGGGCAAGCAAGTTGGTGAAGTAAAGGATTTATTGATTGACCCAACGTGGAACATAAGCGGCATTATACTCGAAGCGAAGACATGGTTCTCGTCCTTACGATATATTTCATGGGATGGAATCGTTTCTGCCGGAGAGGATGCTATAACCATACCGAACGATAGTGTCATTTGCGAATTTGGGCAGAAGAATGAGTGCCATGCTTTTCTTGAGGGAAGCGACAAGATTAAGGGACTCCCGGTCATCACAGTGGGAGGGCACGAATTAGGCGTGGTAGAAGATGTTTATTTAAACCAGAATTGGGGTAAACAAATAGTAGGTTATGAATTGTCCGAAGGGTTTATTTCTGATTTAAAAGAAGGGCGAAAGTGGCTTCCCATGCCAGAATCGGCAACGATGGGGGAAGATGCAATCATCGTGCCTGGACATTGCGCTCAGGAAGTAGAAGAACTCTTCGTATCCAAAGAAGAATAGGGTGAGCATGATGCGTTGTCCAAACTGTAATTCCAAAGATATTGGAAAGATCGGTTCCCATCAATTTTACTGTTGGGGTTGTTTCATTGAACTCAGCGTAAACGGAGATAAGATGTCCGTCTATCAAGTTGAGGAAGATGGTACGTTAAGTTCGCTGGATGATTTGTTTTTTGAGGAAGAAGTTTCTCATATCCACGAGCACGTGAACTAAAGTTAACAAGTTGAAGCGTTATTGGTCAGGCGAGGAATCGCTTGAACAATAACGCTTTTTTGTCATGAGATGCTAAGTCAGGATTAAATTGGACAACTAGTACACATACTGTATGAACGTTACATTGAATTCATATGACAGAGGTGGAGGCAGCATGGAACGATTTTGGAGTAATAAATGGTTTGTGGGGATGATATATGCCTTATTAATCTTAGTCGGGTTATATTTGCTTTTGCTGATTAAACCTATCTTGTTTCACATGTTCACATTCATTAAAGCCATCGTGATGCCGTTTTTTATAGCGATAATTATCTCGTATATATTAAATCCTGTGGTCACGATTCTGAATAAACGCAAAATGCCGCGAACAATTGCCGTATTGCTGATTTATGGTGTGTTTATCACATCAGTGACGGTCATTATTATGAATATGACTCCCATGTTTGTGGAGCAAGCGGCTGAATTAAATGAACATATGCCACAAATGGCGATGAAAGCACAGTCCCTTGTTGATGGCTTCAATCAGAATCAACTGCTGCCTGACAGTGTTCGAAATGGCTTTAATCATTCCATAGGGAAGTTGGAAACGAAGATTTCTATGGCGGTTGCGAATTACATGAATCAAATTGGGACGACGATCAATATGCTGTTTATAGCTTTCATCGTGCCGTTTCTGGCTTTCTACATCTTGAAGGATTTTCAGATTATCGAGAAAACCGCGCTAGCCATTGTACCGATGAAGCATCGCAAAAAAACCGTCTCCCTGCTCATGGACATTGATACGGCGCTGGGCAACTATATACGAGGGCAGCTCCTCGTGTGCTTGATTATTGGCGTGCTAGCGTATTTGGGCTACTGGCTGATCGGAATGCCGTACCCGTTATTGCTTGCAAGCGTAGTCGCGATCTTCAATATCATCCCGTATATGGGGCCTTTTTTTGGCGCGGCACCGGCCATTATTATGGCTTCAACCGTCTCGTTGAAAATGGTGCTGTTCGTCGCACTTGTCAATTTGACCGTGCAGATTCTCGAGGGAAATGTGATATCGCCACAAGTCGTAGGGAAAACGCTGCACATGCATCCGCTATTTATCATTTTCGCCTTGCTTGTTGGTGGCGAAGTAGCTGGAGTTGTGGGATTGATCTTGGCAGTACCCTTCTTCGCCGTAATGAAAGTTATCGTCCAGCATGTGTTCATCCACTTCGTTCATAAGCAAACAACTTAGGCATGCTGATCAGGAAACAGGCCAAAAGACGCACAAAACCCCTTGAGCCATGACTTGCGGGATCATGGTTCAAAGGGTTTTGCACGAGGGTTGAGGAGTTAGAAAAGGTTGTGGCCCATACGTAAACCATGAAATGGACTACGGAATAAGTGAGTAATAAACTTGCTGTTAGTTGTTGCCTCTGACAATGAAAATCATTATCAATAAACTTAGTATACTTCTATTGAGAATCATTGTCAACGGTGAATTTGTGATGAAATTAAACGAAGCAAAGGACTACTTAAGATGCTTATCTTTATCATCACCTTGGCTGTCATCTTCCTCTTTTTGTTCCTTTTGTTCTTGGAATTCGACATGCGATTGCCCCGTAATGTAGTCAAACGGGTTGTAACGGCTGTCCGGAATCTGCTTCCTAATGACTGTTTTCGCCATAATGTAAATGATTAAGACGAATATGGGGAAGATGAGCCCAAGCAAAGTAAGTGTTGAAATGTCCATGTTAAGCACCTCCTTATTTCTACATTCTACAGTATAATGCCCTCATATTGACAGGCCCCTTCCATAAAGTTATAATTTGCCTTATCTATATGTGAATTAAAGCGTTGATGAAACTTAGTAAGCCATAGCTCATCGTCAGAGAAGAGGTTCCGCTTGGCAGCGAAAGCTGCGAAGATCGGCTGGAAGAACCTTGCGATGCTAGGATGGCCCAAAGCTCGTTTCGGAGCGTGGATGAACTCCACCGGTTGGACCCGTTACAGATCCGCACAAGGAGATTGGATTCGCTCTACGCCGTAGGCAAAGGGAGCACGAAACCAATAACCAGGGTGGTACCGCGATGATTCGTCCCTGTTAGCTGCAGGGGCGTTTTTTGTTTTTTGTAATCTTATCCTAAATATGGAGGCTCACAGAGATGAAAGCAAGTGAAATTCGTTCGAAGTGGTTGCAATTTTTCGCAAGTAAAGGGCATAAGGTTGAGCCGAGCTCCTCGTTAGTCCCGCACAACGATCCAACTTTATTGTGGATTAATGCAGGGATTGCACCCTTAAAGCCCTACCTGGATGGACGTGAAATCCCAGAGAATCCACGGATTACGAATGCTCAGAAATGTATCCGTACGAATGATATTGAGAATGTAGGTAAAACGCGTCGTCACCATACATTTTTTGAAATGCTAGGCAACTTCTCTATTGGTGATTATTTCAAGAAAGAAGTTATTCCATGGGCGTGGGAGTTCCTAACGGATCCGCAATGGATCGGCTTTGATCCGAATCGAATCTCGGTAACCGTTCATGAAGATGATGAGGAAGCTTTTGATATTTGGAACAAACAGATTGGCATTCCAGAAGAGCGTATTTATAAGTTGAAAGAAGATAATTTCTGGGATATTGGTGAAGGTCCTTGTGGTCCTTGTACGGAAATTTTCTACGATCGCGGCGATAAATACGGTGACTTGTCGGATCCGGAATGCTGGCCAGGTGGGGAAAATGAGCGCTTCCTCGAAGTGTGGAATTTGGTATTCACACAGTTCAATCATAATTCCGATGGCAGCTACACACCGCTGCCTAATAAAAATATTGATACAGGCGCAGGATTGGAGCGTTTCGCTTCCATTCTTCAGGATGTTGACTCGAACTTCGATACCGACCTGTTCTTGCCGATCATTGAGAAAACGTGTGAGCTTACAGGCGTTGCTTACCACGCGAATGAAGATCATGATGTGGCACTTAAAGTCATCGCTGACCATATCCGTACAGTAGCTTTCTCCGTTGGAGATGGCGTTCTTCCTTCCAATGAAGGTCGCGGCTATATCATTCGCCGTTTGCTGCGCCGGGCAGTACGCTACGGGAAAGTACTTGGGCTGGATAAACCGTTCTTATTCAAACTAGTGCCAACGGTTGGTGACATCATGGGTGTTTACTATCCAGAGGTTGTAGATAAGCGTGAGTTCATCGAGAAAGTGATCCGTACCGAAGAGGAGCGTTTCCATGAGACGCTGAGCGACGGGTTGATCATTCTTGCCGAGATGGTTCAGAAAACACAGCAAGCAGGCACGAATCAAATCAGCGGACCTGATGCTTTCAAACTTTATGACACGTATGGCTTCCCATTCGATTTGACGGAGGACTTTGCGTCGGAGAAGGGATTAACCGTTGATCGTGCGGGCTTTGATGCTTCGATGAAGGAGCAGCGTGATCGCGCCCGAGCAGCTAGCAACAAAGAAGGCGGCATGAAGGTTCAAGGCGGACCCCTGTCCGAATTAACGATTAAAAGCGAATTTGTTGGATATAATGAATTGGTAGTTACTGCTAATATCGAAGCGATTGTGCATGAGAATGAGTTCGTGGAGCTTGTTGGTGTTGGTGAGACTTGTCAGGTTGTTCTAGATCGTACGCCTTTCTATGCAGAGAGCGGTGGTCAAGTTAGTGATCATGGTACGATTCGTAACGATCAAGTAACGCTGCAGGTTGTTGATGTGATGAAAGCGCCGCATGGCCAACATGTACACAAGGTTATTGTTGAATCTGGCGTACTTCGCAAAGGTGACTCGGTAGAGGCGATAGTAGCATCTGCACCACGTACGGATATCATTAAGAACCATACGGCGACTCACTTGCTGCACAAAGCACTTAAGGAAGTGTTGGGCACGCATGTTAATCAAGCGGGGTCCCTCGTTGAACCAGATCGCTTGCGGTTTGACTTCTCTCATTTTGGCTCTATCACTAGTGAAGAGCTGCAAGACGTAGAACAACGTGTGAATCAACAAATTTGGAATAGCACGAATGTAGATATCTCTCTCAAAGCGATCGCAGATGCGAAAGCAATGGGCGCTATGGCGCTGTTCGGTGAGAAATATGGCGATATCGTTCGCGTAGTACAAGTCGGCGATTATTCCTTAGAGCTCTGTGGAGGCTGTCACGTTCAAAATACAGGTCAAATCGGCTTGTTCAAAATTGTAAGTGAATCAGGAATTGGCTCCGGCGTACGTCGGATTGAAGCCGTTTCTGGACGCAGCGCATACGAATATTTAGATGGTCAACTGCAACTGTTAAAAGAAGCAGCTGGCTTGCTGAAATCGAACATCACGGATGTTCCGAAACGCGTTGATGCTACCTTGCAGCAATTGAAAGAGCTCGGGCGCGAGAATGAGTCACTTCGTGGTAAGCTTGGTCGTATTGAGGCTGGCTCGCTTACGGATCAAGTGAAACAAGTTGCCGGTGTTGCCGTTCTAGCAGCGCAAGTCAATGCGGCTGATATGGATTCTCTTCGTAACATCGTTGATGAAATGAAAGGGAAGTTGGGTTCGGCTGTTATCGTTCTTGGCGCTGCTACAGAAGATAAAGTCAATTTAGTGGCTGCAGTAACACCTGATCTGGTTTCCAAAGGCTTCCATGCGGGTAAAATTATTAAAGAAGTCGCTGGGGCCGTTGGCGGCAGCGGTGGCGGTCGTCCAGACATGGCGCAAGCTGGCGGTAAGGATGCATCTAAATTGCAAGCGGCTTTAGCTAGTGTCGAGGGGCTGCTTTCCCAATTTGTATAATTATTTTTCAAATGGACAGGAATTTTTAAAACCATAGAGAATATATCACATGTATAACGCAAGTTTTTTCAATTATTTTACAAAGGTCACAAGGAAGTGGGGTGCTCCTGATGAGTTCCATGGACAAAACGATGAAGTTCAATGTGAAGGCAGAAGAGATCGAAACTTCGCCGAAGGATGTATTGCTGGCGGTGTATGATGCTCTTCAGGAAAAAGGGTATAATCCGATTAACCAGATTGTTGGTTACTTGCTTTCGGGGGATCCTGCCTACATTCCGCGTCACAATAATGCGAGAAGCCTCATTCGTAAACGGGAACGGGATGAACTGATTGAAGAATTAGTTCGTGCTTATCTGGGTCAACACAAATAGAAGAAAAGAGAACCAGCATGAGATGGATGGGCTTGGATTATGGGGATAAAACCATTGGTGTCGCATTAAGCGATGAGCTTGGATGGACAGCCCAAGGGCTTGAAGTGATTCGCCGCAATAAGCCGGGAGAAGACATTGAACGGCTTATACAGATTGTTAATGAATATGGCGTATCGCAAGTTGTTGTGGGGTTGCCCAAGAATATGAATAATACGATTGGACCCCGCGGCGAGATTGCGATTGCCTTTTCGCAAGAATTAGAGCAAAAGATCAGTGTACCAGTACACCTATGGGATGAGCGCTTAACAACCGTAGCTGCGACTCGGACGCTTCTTGAAGCGGACGTAAGCCGGAAGAAACGGAAGTTAGTCATTGACAAGATGGCTGCACAGCTTATTCTACAAGGGTATATGGATGCCAATATGAAGAGGTGATTGAACGTGTCCAAAGAAGAATTGCGTGAAGAAGAACCAGAAATCATTTACATCCCGGACGATGAAGGCAACGAAGAAGAGTTCGAGGTTATCATGAAATTCGAAGTGGACGGTTCAGATAAGAAATATATGATGGTTGTGCCTACAGACGGCGGAGATGAAGAATCCGACGAAGTGTATGCATTCCGTTACGAAGAAGACGACGACGGTGAGGATTTGAAGCTTTTCACCATTGACGACGAAGAAGAATGGAACATTGTGGAAGAAACGTTCAACACCTTAATGGCGGAGTTCGATGAGGAAGAAGAAGCATGAGTTTGACAACACCTTCTGATGTATTGCGCAAAATTTACGGGGATGATATCCTGTTGTCTGACGACCAAAGTGAGTCGACGGTATATCAACTTCTGAAAGAATTCGTCTATGAGAACCAAACCTATGCTGTTATGCAATCGGAAGCTTTGAAGAAAGAAGAGGAAGTTGCTCTCTTTCGTGTCATTTCCAATGCTGACGGTGAATATGAACTAGTTACCATTGACGATGATGATGAGTGGGAAACGGTTTCCGAGTTATATGACGAGATGGTTTTCCCTGAGCAAGATGACTTGTGAGAAGTAGATAACCGAGCGGATGATATCCGCTCGGTTTTGTTGTGCATATGGTTAATGCTAGTAAGGTAAGCTACTGCCAAAGGCTTGATGAGGGACATTCTTAGGAGGAATCGAAGCGTTGTGAATATGGATGATGAGCTAGAAGAATTGCAGAAGCCTAAGCGTAAAGTGTTGAAATGGGTATTGCTTAGCTTTAGTATTGTAGTATTGCTTGTTCTCGGCACAGCAGGCGGCATTGGATTGTTTATTGCGAGTGCGCTGCAGCCAGTTGATGCTTCTGATCAAGAGGTCCGTGTATCTATTCCGCAAGGCTCCAGCTCGATCAAGATCGCAGATGAATTAGAGGCAAAAGGACTCATTAAGAATTCTTCCATTTTCACCTACTATTTAAAATTTAAAAAACAGGGCTCCAAATTTCAAGCTGGAGAATATGCGATGAAGCCAGGCATGACATTTGAAGCGATGATTGATAAGCTCAACAAGGGAGATGTCGTAAAGGAAGAAATGATTCGCATCACGATTCCTGAGGGCTATACAATTGAGCAGATCGCCGCGAAAGTGAGCGAGCAGAGCACTTGGAAGAAAGAAACGTTTCTGGGGCTTGTCGATGATCCTACGGGCTTTAAAACGGAATCGACGCTTTCTATTCCAGACACTAAAAATATCAGACATCGACTAGAGGGATATATATTCCCTGAAACGTACGAGTTTAAGAAAGGCTCTACCGAAAAAGAGTTTGTCGAACGTTCTTTAGATCAACTAGATAAGCAGCTTTCGACGCTTCCAACTGACTGGAAGGACAAGTTGAAGGCGCGTAATCTCACCGTGCACCAAATGTTGACGATTGCTTCGTTGATCGAGCGGGAGGTTGTTGTTGATACGGAACGTGCGCTCGTTTCTGGGGTCATCGTGAACCGCTTGAAAATGAACATGCCGCTTCAGATCGATGCGACGGTACAGTATTTATTTGATAAGTCGAAGGAACGTCTATTGGAAAAGGATCTTCAAATCGAGAGTCCGTATAATACGTATTTGAATACAGGCTTGCCTCCAGGTCCGATCGCGAGTCCTAGTCTAGCCTCGATTAAGGCAGCAATCTATCCAGAGGAAACGAAATATGTTTTCTATGTGACGAAGAAGGATGGAACCATGGGTCATTTGTTTGCAGAAACCTTTGAAGAGCATAAGAAGAATATTGCCAATAGTAAGAAGGCTACGAATTAAGTTGACAGAAGGTAGGTAAGCACGTGAATAAACCAGAATTAGTCATCAGCTGTGGTTCAATCGCTGAGTTGAAACAAATGATCCTTGCAGGTGCAGATGCCGTTATTATAGGGGAAGATCGATATGGACTTCGACTGCCAGGCGAAGTGAAGCTGAACGAGATCGGGGAAGCCGTTGCATGGGCTCACGAACGGAACGCGAAAGTGTATGTCGCGGTTAACAATATTATGGACAATCAAACACTCGAAGGTTTAAAAGCGTACTTAGCCGCCCTTCAGACTAATGGTGTTGACGCCATTATTTTCGGAGATCCAGCTGTCCTCATGACGGTTCGTCAATTGCCTGAGTCGCTGCCGCTTCATTGGAATGCGGAAATGACTTCAACGAATTATGCAACCGCGAATTATTGGGGGAAGCAAGGCGCAGTTCGCGTTGTACTCGCGAGAGAGTTGAATATGGAGCAGGTGCTTGATTTTAAAGCGAAGTCAGAGATTCCTGTTGAAGTTCAAGTGCATGGGATTACGAACATTTATCACTCCAAGCGCGAGCTGGTCAAAAATTATATGGCACATCAAGGAACAACGCCGGAAGCGGACCGTTCGAAAGGACGAGGACTATTCCTCATTGAACACGAACGACGCGACCAACGTTATCCTGTTTACGAGGATTGCAATGGCACGCACATTATGAGTTCTGAAGACTTTTGTATGCTGGAAAATTTGCCAGAACTTATCGACGGAAATGTGGATAGTTTGAAAATTGAAGGCTTGCTTAAATCATCGCAGTACAATGAAACGGTCGTGAGAAGCTATCGTGCTGCGATTGATGCTTATCTTGCGAATCCCGAAGGCTTTGAGTTTCAGCAAGAGTGGCTGGATGCGATTGTGGAACTACAGGATCCTGAACGTGAGCTAAGTTTCGGATTTTTCTATAAAGAACAGGTATATTGATCGAAGAAAGAAGGTGCACTCCTAGATGACGACAGCCGTAGAAGCACGAGCCAGGGGTAAGCGTGTAAGACTTAATAAGCCAGAGCTTCTAGCTCCAGCAGGTAATTTGGAAAAGCTCAAATTTGCGATTCATTATGGCGCAGATGCTGTATATATCGGTGGACAAAAGTATGGTTTGCGTTCGAACGCCGACAATTTCTCCAAAGAGGAAATGCGTGAAGGCGTCGAATTTGCTAAGCAATATGGTGCCAAAGTTTTCGTAGCAACGAATATCTACGCACATAATGAGGATATTGAAGGCTTAGATGAGTACTTACGAGGGCTGCAAGAGGTTGGTATTTCAGCTATCATCGCGGCAGATCCCATCATCATGGAAACGTGTCGACGGGTTGCTCCAGAGCTCGAAGTTCACGTTAGTACGCAGCAGTCGGTGATGAACTGGCAAACGGTCCAATTCTGGAAAGATCAAGGGATCGAACGCGTCGTATTGGCGCGTGAGGTTAGCATGCAGGAAATCGATGAAATCAAGGCGCATGTGGATGTTGAAATTGAAGCTTTTATTCATGGTGCTATGTGTAGTTCGTATTCAGGGCGCTGTGTGTTGTCGAATCACTTTACGGATCGTGATTCGAACCGCGGCGGCTGCTCGCAATCGTGCCGTTGGAAATATGATCTATTCACGAAGGATCAGCCGCTTGATGCACCGTTGGCAACGGATTTCCCTATGTTTGCAGAGGATGATGATGCATTCACCATGGGCTCCAAGGATTTAAGCATGATTGATCATATCGCGGATATGATTGAATCGGGTGTGGATAGCTTTAAGATCGAAGGCAGAATGAAGAGCATTCACTATGTGGCAACTGTCGTGAATGCCTATCGTCAGGCGATCGACGCTTATTTCGAAGATCCTGAGCATTTCAAGCTCAATCCTGTGTGGCAGGACGAAATTCATAAAGCGGCGAATCGACCGTTGAACGATGGATTCTTCTATGAAGCGCCAGGTCATGAGGATCACATTTTTGAACCAGAAGATAAAGTCGTTGGCTTCGATTTCGTTGGATTGGTTATGGGGTATAACGAAGAAACAGGTGTTGCTCTTGTTCAGCAAAGGAATCATTTCAAGCCTGGCCAAGAAATTGAGTTTTTCGGCCCGGAAGGGACGCATTTTAAACAAACAGTTGGCGTTATTCAAGATGAGGCGGGTCAAGAATTAACTGCAGCTAGACATCCCTTACAACTAGTTCAGATAAAAGTAGAGTTTCCTGTAAAAAAATGGGATATGATGCGGAAGAAAACAGGCAAATAGTACCATGGAAGCTTTCTCCAGTGTGAGTTATATTGGAGGAGGCTTTTTTTATTCTTTTATATCGTTTTATAGAGGATATTGGAAATGAATGTCGAAATTCATGTATAACAATGTATGTAAACCTTTTCATTTGAGTAAGTATTCAAAAGAAGGTTAATTAGAAACTAATGGTGGTGAACGAAATGACAAAAAGACTCCAAGGTATGCGCTCCATTTTAAACAAAGTAGTTCAAGCAACTGGTCAAGTTCGAAGGGGTCGAAATGACACGGCAGGTGGTGGATCAGCTTCACCGAATGGTACATACGCATTCAAAGGACCGAGCAACATTAGGCTCGAAAATCCTGTAAAATCAGTTGGTATGAAGTTATTTCTGATGTTTTTTATTAGTATTTTGTTTTTCGTTCTCGTAGTAGGGATGATTTCGTATTCCGTCTCCAAAAGTGTTATTAAGGATAAGGTGTCCCAATCCAGTTTACAAACCGTGACACAAGCAGGTCAGAAATTAGATTTCCTGTATCAGACCTTTGATGATGTATCGTTACAAATTATGCTGAATAAAGAATTGCAGGATTTACTTGATAAGGTTCCTAAAATGGAGGCATCCTCCTATGAAGCACTAGATGTTACACGTCAATTAACAGAGAAATTAAACGTAATTACCTTCTCCAACAAATCAATTAAAACGCTTCATTTGTATCGTCCAGATGGTAAGTTGATTGTGATTACTGGAGCTGGCGGCTCTCCGGCAACTGAAAATTTAGCTTCGACAGAGTGGTTTAAAGCAACTATAGAAAACGCAGGTAAAGTAACTTGGTTAGATAGTCAAGCCAAAGGATATTCTAGCAGCTCCTCGAATACGTTTGCGATCAGCCGTCTGATGCGTAATACGTTAACGAACTCGTCAACAGCTGTTCTAGTTATAGAGCTGAGCACAGACATCTTGACGAAAGAGCTAAGCGGTATGTCTTTAGGAGATGACAGTAATGTCATCATTACGAATCAGAAAAATATGAATATCGCATTAAAAGATATGAGTCAAATTGGCAAAGAATCTTCTATCCAACTAACGAAGGAACAGTTTGAAGAAGAACATGGTTCCTTTATCACGAAAGATGATCATTTAGTAGCTTTCTACAAATCAGCTGTATCGGGCTGGAACTTAGTTGGTGATATTCCGGTCAGTGCGCTCGTGAAAGACGCGAAGAAAATTTTCAACTACACGCTTCTGATCGCATTATTTGCAGCGATTGCAGCGGTCATTATCGGTATCATCGTAGCTAGAATGATTGGTAGTCCACTTATTAATCTGCGTAACCTGATGCAGCAAGGTGCCAAAGGTAAGCTGACAGTTCGCGCCAATTACAAGTCTCAGGATGAGATTGGGCAGCTAGGTGCAAGCTTTGACGTCATGATGCAGCAGATCACGACATTGGTACAGCAAACGAGTACGTCTGCACAAGCTGTATTCGAAACGGCGCAAGAATTAACGAACTCTTCTAAAGTTACGGCAACAGCGGCAAGAGAGATTGCTGTGGCGACGGATGAGATTTCCAATGGCGCAGGCGGTTTGGCGACGGAGTCTGAGAAAGGCAACGAGCTGACGCACCATATCGGCATTCAAATGAAGCAAGTTATTGAAGCCAATCTTGAGATGGGAACTGCAGCGGCGGATGTACAAACGTCCAGTGAGCTTGGAACGAAGTACATGTCAGAGTTGATTGCCAAAACGAATCTGACGGAAGAAATGATCCGCTCCATGGTTGATAAAGTGGATAAACTGAAAGAAAGTACACGTTCGATCCGTAAAATTTTGGATCTTTTGAATAACATTTCGAAGCAAACGAATATCTTGTCTTTGAATGCCACAATTGAAGCAGCACGTGCAGGTACAGCGGGCAAAGGCTTCATGGTCGTTGCGGATGAAATTCGTAAGCTTGCTGATCAGTCCAAACAATCCATCGATGTTGTTGGGCAAATTACGGAAACGATTCAAGGTGAGATTGATGAAACGGTTAAAGTTCTTTCAACAGCAACGCCAATCTTCCAAGAGCAGATTATGGCTGTTAAAGAAGCAGATACGATTTTCAAACAAGTAACGAATCATATGGGTGACTTTATTGTTCAGTTGAGTACCGTTAGTGATTCCATTTCGACACTCGAACAATCACAAGTGGTGCTGTCGGATGCCATGACGAATGTCAGTGCAGTTGCTGAGGAATCGTTGGCGACTTCCGAGGAAGTTGCTTCCCTAAGCTCCGAACAGCTGAGCATTAGTGATGGTTTGGTGAAATTGTCAGACAAGCTGGATCAACTGTCCCAATCATTGACCGATACATTATCCAAATTCGAAGTATAATAGCGAAGACGAGTCCACTCTCCCTTAGGAGGGTGGATTTTTTTATTTAAGCGTGTGAAGATGAGTGGTGGCTCCTGTGCTCCTGGTGAATAGATGGATTTTATGTGGTTAAATTTTGGGATTTTCCGATCAAAAGAAGAATAGATGGAAAATATGCTGTTAATTTTGACCATTTTACTCGATCTGAACGAAAGAGGTTATTTTACCTACATATTTTACAGTTAAATAGAGATTTCGAGGGAATTTCGTGGGAATAGCTGTACATTTTCCAGTTAAATATGTTTAGTACTCGCTTTCTTGATCAGGCAAAAACTATGCATGTGACAATTGTTCGATTGGATTCGATGGGATGCACCTTCAACTCTCTTTGATCGAAGTTTTTCTCGTTATCGTTATACAGATCTGGTTTGATGTGATGCTAGAATGCCGATACTGGAAGCAATAAGGTCATTATGAACCGTATAAAAGGGGATCGTACCATGAGTGAGAATCAATTATCATCGATGGAGAAGAGACGTATGTTTTTGATGCTCTTTTTGATTCTGCTTTTATTTCTAGGTATATTCGGTAAGCTGTTCTGGATCCAAATCGCCGCAACGGAAAGCTATTCATCACGAGGAATCAATTTGGTGAAAAATTCCGTGATTCAAAGGCAACGTGCACTTGTCTTAGAGAGTGGAAGGGGCGAGATACTGGATCGCAATCTGCAGCCATTAACAGGCCAAATTGTGAAAGCATTAGTTGCTTTCCCGATCAATAGCGAGTTTGCGATGAATGGGCAGGAAGTGAGCCAACTAGCACGTATTTTGAAGACGAATAAAGAGAGTTGGTTATCTTTTGCTCATAATTTGAAAGAGCCGCAAGTATGGGGGACGCAAGATGGGGGGAAGGCACTCTCGTTGAGTTCCCAGCAAGTGAAGGAGATAGATGGATTAGGCTTAGCGAATATTAAGGTAGTTGAAATGGAAGACCGCTATCCTACGGGCATGACAGCGCGTCAGCTAGTTGGCTTTATCGGTCAAAATCCAGATCGCGTGATGCAGATCTACGGCTCGGATTTGGAAAAAGGGCGAGTGGCTCTAACTTCGAAGATTGGGGGAGCAGGCCTTGAGAAGTCATTTGACGCATGGCTTCGCGGTGTGGGTGAAACCTCCATATCCTATTTCACGGATGCGGGAAAGAGGCCTCTAGCGGGATTGGACGCACGGATGATCGCACCGGATAACTCTTTCTACCCTGTGAAGCTAATTACGACCTTAGACAGCCGTGTGCAGCAGCAAATCGAAGCGCTAATGGATAAGCTGAATATTCGCGAGGGAGCGGCAGTTGTGCAAGAAGCAGCACATGGCGATGTCATCGCCATGGCAAGCAGGCCGAACTACAACCCTTTACAGGTAGATCTAGCCAGTAATAATTGGAGCAATTATGCAATCAAGGCGACGGCACCTGGTTCGATTTTCAAAACAATTGTAGCCGCGGCAGCGTTGGATGAGAAAGTTGTGACGCCTACGGAAACGTTTGATTGTGAAGGCGCGCTCGGGAAGTACGGCTTTACTTGCTGGCGGAAAGATGGTCATGGACCTTTAACCTTAGAAGAGGGATATGCGCAATCGTGTAATATCGTGTTCGCGAATGTCATGCGGCGTCTGACAGCCACTCAACTAGAGAAATATGCCAATAAGCTAGGTGTACTAAATGAGGTAGGCTGGACAGGGAAAACAGATACGAGAGATGCTTTTGAACAATTTGATTCCGAAGAGAAAGGGCAACTATTTGCTGCACATACCCCAGAGAACGATGAGGGGGTTCTCATGCAAACGGCGATTGGTCAAAGGGATGTCAGAATGACGCCACTACAGGCTTCCAATATGGTAGTGACATTGTTGAATGATGGGAAGGGCTTTACCCCTAGAGTTGTGCAACAAATTCAGTATCAAACGGGGCGTGAGATGGAGGCGTTTCCTGTTAAAAGCCTAACTTCTGATGCTGGCAAAATTTCAGCTGCAACGAGTCGTACCTTGCTGAGTTGGATGAGAGAGGTTGTTACAGAAGGGACAGGTCAAGGCCTGCAAGGTGCGAAATGGAAGCTGGCAGGTAAGTCTGGGACAGCGCAGATTCAAAATGGTAACCAAGAGAAAGTGAATCAATGGTTCATTGGCTATGGACCTGTAGAAACTCCTCGTTATGCCGTATCCGTCGTGATCAAAAATACGGACCCAACTGAAAGTAATAAGGCAATTCCTTTATTTAAGGGGATCATGGATATTTTGGCGAGCCAAGGGTTGTCAAACAGCAAATAACAGGTATGATGGAGGTTAAGCCTATTTGGCTACCCACGCTGATGACACATACTAAACTCAGGAGACTTAACCTTATGGCGACCCAACTGCCTTCAACCTTACGTTTGCTAGATCGTTCAAATGATACCGAATCCCAACCAATTTTATATGCGTTTGCTTTAGAAGAGCTCTTATGCCGTGCAATTGGGCAAGGAACACCTCCCATCTTACATATTTGGCGGCACCCGCGTGCGTTCGTCATGGGATTAAGAGATAGCAGATTGCCAAGCGCAGCGACTGCAGATGCGTGGCTGCGAAGCCAGGGGTATGATACCGCTGTACGTAATTCTGGCGGAGCAGCTGTACCCTTAGATAAGGGAGTCGTTAATATTTCTTTGCTGCTCCCGAAAGAAGCGGGAGATATGGAGCATCGCAAAGATTTCGATCTGATGGTCGGGGTGATTCGAGAAGTGATGGCTTCCATTACGGATCAAATTGACCAAGGGGAAATTATCGGTTCATTTTGCCCAGGGGAATTCGATCTGAGCATTGGAGGGCGTAAATTTTGTGGTATTGCACAACGCAGGCAGCAACTTGCTATTTCAGTACAAGCTTTTCTAATCGTTGAAGGCCGCGGCGAGGAAAAGGCAGCATTAGCTCGTGGATTTTATGAGAGGGCTGCCGTAGCAGCAACCAAACACGATTATCCGATTGTTGCGCAGGAAAGCATGTCGAGCTTAGCGGAGTGTTTGCACTTGCCTTTAACTGCGGAGTTGTTCGTTGAGCAATTACGACAAGTAATGAACAAGCGGGGCATTCAGCTTGCTCAAGCTGAGGAAATCGCCGGCTATCCCGACGATTCTCAGATTCAAGAAATGATTACATTGATGAAGGATCGTTATGCCATTTCATCCTAAAAAATAATGAAGCGTCGCTGGCAGTTCAATTTGCCAAAAACCCCATATATGTTTGCCAGGTTTCTCTGTATAGTGAAGCGTGGCATTTTTGTCTTGCAAAAACGTATGAGTCAGTCTATTTTCCCGAACGAAATCGAAAGTGCCGCGCTCTGTTGTAACGTCAGTTTCATCTGTGCCGATTAACATATAAATCTCAAGCCAAGATAAGTCATCTTCTTGTTTGATTCTTTCACGCGTTATGTCGAAAAATGCGCCTGACAAGGATATAACTCGGCAAAAAAGGCTAGGATAATCTAAGGCGAGATGCAAGGAAACTGTTCCACCAAGTGAATCTCCTGCAAGAATGCGTTCTGATCGCTCCGTACGGACGGGATAACGACTTTCTACATAAGGGAGAAGCTCCTCTGCGAAGAATTGACAGTAGGCATCATGACGCTCTCCTTCAGGTGCATATTCGGATGTTCGATTAGCATTATTCACATCGACTCCGACTACAATGGCCGGCTCTAGATTCTCATCTAGGATTAATCGAGTAAGGGTTGTAGCAATTCTGCCGAAATTAAAGAACTGTTCACCATCTTGGCAGTAAATAGCGGGATAAGAGAGCAGTTCGTTATAACCAGGGGGGAGATAGATCCGCAGGGGACGATTTTCTCCGAGCAGGCTCGAGGTTACTTCATCTTTTACAATAGTACGCTTATACAAACGGGAGTCATCAAGCATCGTGGATCTCCTTCTCAATTGGGGTAGGTGTATTATAGCAGTTGTTGTTTCCTTATAAACTGTATTATATATTTTGTTAAACTGTACTATTCACTAACAGTAAAAAAGGTGAGATACCCCGCCACTACTGGTGTACAATTCACCAAAACAGGATTATAATAATACTATAACAGAAGTTCAGATAGTAGGCACCAAAATCATATAAGAGGTGAAATGGTATGAGTAAGCCACTTGTCAGCCAAGCAAATTATGAAGTGACCACAGAAAAGGTTGAGCCATTGCAGGTTCTTGCTCCAGATGGCACAGTCGTAAATCCCGACAAAATGCCGAAGCTTAGCGATGAACAATTAAAAGAATTAATGAGAAGAATGGTATTTACACGCGTATGGGATGAAAGAGCAGTCAATCTAGGTCGTCAAGGCCGTCTTGGTTTCTATGCACCGGTTTCTGGTCAAGAAGCATCCATGATTGGTAGTGAATTTGCCCTAAATAAAGACGATTTCATTTGCCCAGGTTACCGCGATATGCCGCAATTGGTATGGCACGGTCTTCCACTTTATCAAGCATTCTTGTATTCCCGCGGTCATCAACATGGCGGACAAATTCCGCAAGATGTTCACGTACTAATGCCGCAAATTATTATCGGCGCACAAATTCTTCACGCAACAGGCGTAGCGATGGCTTTCAAAAAGCGCAACCAACCGCGTGTAGCAATCACATACACAGGTGACGGCGGAAGCTCCGAAGGCGATTTCTACGAAGGTATGAACTTTGCAGGCGCATTTAAATTGCCTGTCATTTACTTTGTACAAAACAATGGTTACGCGATTACAACACCTTATTCGAAACAAACAGGAGCACTTTCTGTTGCACATAAATCCGTTGCTGCGGGTATCAAAGGCGTGCAAGTAGACGGCATGGACGTTCTAGCTGTTGTTCAAGCTGTTACTGAAGCTGCTGAAAGAGGACGCAGAGGCGAAGGCGCTACGTTGATCGAAGCATTGACATACCGTTTCCGTCCACATTCCTTGGCTGATGATACGACGAAATACCGTACCAAAGACGAAGAGTCCGATTGGGAGCCAAGAGATCCGCTTACACGTATGCGTTTGTTCTTGACGAAAAAAGGTCTCTGGAGCGAAGAAGAAGAAGCGAAAGTGAAGGAAGAAGCGAAAGCTACTGTTGCTGAGCACATCAAAAAAGCGGAAGAAACAGAGAAAATGACAGTCGCTGGTTTGATCGACTCCATGTTCGAAGTTACGCCTTCACATTTGGAAGAACAAAAAGAATTGTATAAATAGAGTAAACGTTCGAAACAAGTTTTAACTTTAGGAGGCACAGAGTAGTCATGGCACAAATGACAATGATTCAAGCGATAAAAGACGCGATGCGCGTAGAATTAGAAAGAGATCCTAATGTTATTTTGTTCGGTGAAGACGTTGGTAACGTTGGTGGCGTGTTCCGTGCAACAGAAGGCTTACAAAAAGAATTCGGCGAAGAGCGCGTATTCGATACGCCTCTTGCTGAGTCCGCAATAGGCGGACTTGCGGTTGGTTTAGGCGTACAGGGCTTCCGCCCAATCGCTGAAATCCAATTCGTAGGTTTCATCTATGAAGCACTTGATCAAATTTGCGTGCAAGCAGCTCGTATGCGTTACCGTTCCGGCGGTCGTTATAACTCCCCTATCGTATTCCGTACGCCATTTGGCGGCGGGGTTAAAGCGGCTGAGCTTCATACGGACGCACTTGAAGGTCTACTTGTTCAAACACCAGGGATCAAAGTTGTTGTTCCTTCCAATCCTTACGATGCAAAAGGTCTACTAATTGCAGCTATTCGCGATAATGACCCTGTTTTCTTCATGGAGCATTTGAACTTATACCGTGCTTTCCGCGGCGAAGTACCAGAAGGCGAATATACAGTCGAGCTTGGTAAAGCGAATGTTGTTAAAGAAGGTTCTGACGTTACAATCATTACTTACGGCGCTATGGTTCACACTTCCATGAAGGCCGCTGAAGAAATCGAAAAAACAGAAGGCGTGAAAGTCGAAGTTATCGACCTTCGTACACTTCTTCCATTGGATATTGATACCATTGTTACGTCCATTAAGAAAACAAATCGTGCGATTATCGTTCAAGAAGCGCAAAAAACATCTGGAGTAGCTGCAGAGGTTATTGCTCAAATTAATGAAAAAGCGATTCTACATCTGGAAGCGCCAGTTCTACGTATTTCACCACCAGATACGGTGTATCCATTTGCACAGATCGAAGATGCTTGGTTGCCAAGTCCAGCAAGCGTTATTGCTGGAATTAAGAAAGTACTTGAATTTTAATTCACCCAGTCGAAGGTAACAGGAGGTCGTACACGTGGCATTGTTTGAATACAAGTTCCCAGAGCTTGGTGAAGGCATACATGAAGGCGAGATCGTGAAAATGTTAGTTAAAGCGGGTGATACCGTAACTGACGAAACGATTCTTATGGAAGTACAGAATGATAAAGCAGTCGTTGAAGTTCCTTGTCCGGTTGAAGGCAAGATCGTCAGCGTTGCAGTCAAAGATGGACAAGTCTGCACAATCGGTGAGCTTGTGATGACGATTGAAGTAACGGGCGAGATGCCTGCGGCTTCGATGCATCAAGGATCCAGCCACGCGGCACCAGCCGTGGCTGTAGCAACTCCACCTGCTGCGGCGCCTGCGCCAGCAGCAGTGGCAGCACCAGCAGCAGCGCCTGCGGCAGCAGCTGTACCAGCAGCCGCGCCTACAGGTGGCGCGGGCCGCGAAGTGCTTGCGACGCCTAGCGTACGCAAGCTTGCAAGAGAGAAAGGCATCACACTCGCAGAGGTGACGCCTACAGGGAAGCACGGCCGCGTAACACGCGAGGACGTGCTTGGCTTCACAGGAGCTGGCGCAGCTGCAGCTCCGGCAGCAACAGAGGAAGCAGCTCCAGCAGCTTCTGAATCAACAACAGCACCTGCTGCTGCACAAGTGGTTGCAGTTGGCGATCGCGTCGAAGAACGGATTCCGTTCAAGGGCATCCGTAAAATCATTGCGAACGCGATGGTGAAATCCGTGTACACGGCTCCGCACGTGACATTGATGGATGAAATCGACGTGTCGGCACTAGTCGCTCTTCGTGAGCGTACGAAGCCTCTAGCTGAGAAAAAAGGCGTGAAACTGACATACCTTCCTTTCATCGTGAAAGCATTGGTAGCAGCTTGTCGTCAATTCCCGGTTATGAACGCGATGATCGACGAAGAGAAGCAAGAAATCGTCTACAAAAAGTACTACAACATCGGTATCGCAACAGATACAGACAACGGCTTGCTCGTTCCTGTTATCCATGATGCTGATCGTAAAAACGTCTGGTCGATTGCTTCTTCAATCAAAGATTTGGCTGTTCGCGGTCGCGAAGGCAAATTGTCTCCGAACGAAATGAAAGGCGGCACCATTTCCATCACGAACATTGGTTCCGTTGGCGGTATGTTCTTCACACCAGTTATCAACTTCCCTGAAGTTGCAATCCTAGGTGCAGGCCGTATCACAGAGAAACCAGTTGTGAAAAACGGACAAATCGTTGCCGCACACGTTATGGCGCTTTCCTTGAGTTTCGATCACCGTATCGTAGACGGAGCGACAGCGCAAAGCTTCTTGAACTACATCAAACAGCTTCTGGCTGATCCAGAGCTTCTCGTCTTGGAGGTGTAACATCATGGTTGTAGGAGATGCTTCTTTAGATATAGATTTGTTGGTTATCGGTGCGGGTCCTGGCGGTTACGTTGCTGCGATTCGCGCAGCACAGCTTGGACAAAGCGTTCTTATTGTTGATAAAGAGGCTTGGGGCGGGGTCTGTTTGAACCGCGGTTGTATCCCATCCAAAGCTTTGATCTCAGCAGCACATACGTACGAGCATGCTCAGCATGCTGATAGCATCGGGATCTCCGTAGAGAACGTGAAAGTGGACTTTGCGAAGGTACAAGCTTGGAAAAACAGCATCGTTGCTAAACAAACAGGCGGCGTTAGCGGCTTGCTCAAAGGAAACAAGATCCAAACGTTCCAAGGTGAAGCGATGTTTATCAATGAGCACGAAGCACGTGTGTTCAATGATGCAGAAGCACCGCGTTACCGTTTCAAAAACTGTATTATCGCAACAGGCTCCCGTCCGATTGAGTTGAAAGCTTTCCCTTACGGCGGAAGAATCATCTCTTCGACAGAAGCGTTGAACTTGCCTGAAATTCCGAAAAGCATGATCGTTATCGGTGGTGGCTATATCGGGATCGAGCTTGGTCAAACGTATGCGAAATTCGGTACGAAAGTGACTGTATTGGAAGGCTCTGATCACGTGCTTCCTGGCTTCGAGAAAGAATTAACGAAGCTGGTAGCTAAGAACTTAGAGAAAGTTGGCGTAGAGGTCCATACCGAAGCGTTAGCACAATCCTGTACGAAAACAGACAACGATGTTACGGTTACATTCACAGTTAAAGGCGAAGAGAAACAAGTCACAGCAGATTACGTTCTTGTAACTGTTGGTCGTCGTCCGAACACAGATGGCGAACTTGGTCTAGACCTGATTAACTTGAAAATGACAGACCGCGGTTTGATCGAAGTCGATAACCAAGGTAGAACGAGCATTCCTCACATTTTCGCAATTGGTGATGTTGTTCCTGGTCTTTCCTTGGCACACAAAGCTTCCTATGAGGCAAAAGTGGCGGCTGAAGCGATTGCTGGTCACGCAAGTATCGTTGATTACAAAGCAATGCCTGCTGTCGTATTCTCCGATCCGGAGATTGCTGGCGTAGGTCTAAGTGAAACCGAAGCAAAAGCGCAAGGAATCAATGTTACCATTGGTAAATTCCCTTATGCGGCTAACGGACGTGCGAACTCTTTGAACGCGGCACAAGGCTTCGTGAAGCTTGTTGGCGACAAAGAAACAGGTCAATTGCTTGGTGGACAAATCGTAGGACCAGAAGCTTCCAACTTGATCGGTGAGTTAGCACTTGCTGTTGAAATGGGCGCTAACCTGGAAGATATCGCACTTACGATTCATGCACATCCAACATTGACGGAAATGATTATGGATGCCGCTGAAGGTGCGCTTGGACATCCGATTCACCAACTTGGTAAATAATTTATTTCATACGGTTATTTCATGCCTTTAGATAAAAGTCCCGAGAGTTTGGCTATAAGCCGCTCTGCGGGACTCTTTTAATTTCTGCGGGGGTTGAAGTCCGAACTATTGTCCTGTACGATTGTCATTGAAAAGAAGACTTTGGATAAAAATAAGTATGATTACAAACACACGGAAAGAGTGAGGTTATGTCCAACATACGAGAGCGATTTCAAAATTATTTACTTGGTACAAGCCTTCAGAAAAAGCTCATTATTTTATTCCTTCCGTTGGCCATTATCCCCTTATCCATTCTTGGAACCTTTTCCTATTATAAATCGTCACAGGTCGTACAAACACAAGTGAGCAAAACGATTCTTGAAAGTTTGTCTCAAGTGAATTACAGCTTGAATTATTTCGTTAAAGATATCGAGCAATTGACCATGTACATCTATAGCAACAGAGAAATACAAGATGTACTGTCTAAGGAGCAGGGGAGACCATTAGCAGAGAAGCACCAGGATGAAAAAAGAGTCAATGATATTCTGGATACTTTTCTGGGCTTCAAAAACTGGAATATTGCCATTTACTTGCTTGGAGAGAATGGGGATCGTTATTTTACCGGCAACCTTCTTCCTAATCAATACGACGATTATAACTTGAATTGGGGATTGTTTCGTAAAATGCGGCTAGCAGGAGGCAATATCATATGGGATACGCATTACAGCATGAAAAAGACGGAGGATTTTGGTATTGTTTTAAGCAGTGGCAGGCTGCTCAAGAAGATTGAAACGAACAAACCGCTTGGTTATATGATCGTGGATATTATGGAGAATACGCTGGCTGACAAGTATAACAAGGCCCACTTGCAGCCTGGCGGACAGATGTTATTGTTGGATCGAAATGGCTATGTCATTTCGAGTACGCCGTCCAAGCATATCGTGGGTACGAAGTTAGACGAACCTTATTTAGATAAAGTATTATCAGGTAACAAAGGATTTTTCGAACCAACCAGCAAAGATTCAGCTCCTGTCATGGTCGTTTACGATACATCTGAGATTACGGGATTCAAGCTGGTTAGTATTGTCCCAGTAGCCATTTTGACAAAGGAGAGCAGCAGCATTCGTAATTTGATGTTATTTATTATGATCTTATTCGGTGTTGTGTCCTGCTGGGTTGCCTATGTGTTATCGGTAACGATTACGAATCCGCTGCGGAAGCTGAAATCGCTGATGTATCTCGTGGAAAACGGTAATATGGATGTTGCCTTTTCTTCCAAATATAGAGACGAAGTCGGGCAGCTAGGTCTCAGTTTCAATAAAATGGTACAGCGGATCAAGCAGTTGATTGATGAGGTTTATAAGAAGCAATTAATGCTGAAGGAAGCTGAAATCAAAGCCATCCATGCTCAGTTCAACCCGCATTTTCTCTATAATGCACTGGATTCGATCAATTGGATGGCACGTATTCATAAAATGACGGATATTAGTAAAACAGTTGTTTCACTTGGAGAGTTGCTGCGGTTTAGCATCCGCAAAGGGCAACCTTTCATCCAAGTTAAGGAAGATATGTATCAAATCCGCAACTTTCTTGTGATTCAACAGATGCGTTACGGGGATAAATTGGAAGTCGAGATTGATATTGATGAAGAAATCGAATCCTTATATACGCTCAAACTGTTGATTCAACCAATCGTGGAAAATGCCATCACGCATGGATTAGAGATCAAACCGGGAATAGGACATCTTTCCATTAGGGGATGGCGTGATGAGGGATTTGTAAGCTTCGAAATTCGAGACAATGGTGTAGGGATGTCATCCGAAATGGTGGAACGTATCCTTAGCGGCAAATACGTATCGGATAGTGAGCAGAGTACGGGTATTGGACTTGAAAACTTGATCAAACGGCTTCAGCTTTATTTTGGCTCGAACTATCGTTTTGAAATCGAGAGTGAGGTCATGCAAGGAACGATTATTCTTATCGAAATTCCCATTATGCGCTCAGGAGAGGATCATCGTGTATAAACTATTCATAGTGGAGGATGAGTGGCTTGTCCTACAAGGGCTCAAACTGACAATTCCTTGGGAAGAAATGCACTGCACCGTGATTGGCGAAGCAAGGGACGGACAAGCAGGTTTAGAAGGAATTATGGCTAACCCGCCAGACATCCTACTGACGGATATTCGGATGCCAGCCATGGATGGCATTCAGCTTGCTGAGAAAGTGGCGGAGCTGCTGCCACATGTGAAAATTGTATTTCTTACTGGCTTCGATGATTTTATATATGCCCAAAAGGCAGTTAAGCTGGGGGCTGCTGATTTTGTGCTCAAGCCTACCAATCCGGATGAGCTCATCCAAGTCATTGGACGCATTACATCCAAGCTCGATGAGGATCGCCGATTGCAATCACAGCAGGAACGAATGAAGGTTAAGTATGGCTGGGAGCAGCCGTTGATTGAAGAGAAGATTCTCTATGATCTTATGCTGGATTATGCGGGGACGCTTGAAAGAGAATGGTTTTTGGAGTTTGGTACTGGGATCGAAAGCACAGAAGGAGGAGTTGTTATCCCTCCATATCGCGTTTTATTGCTGCAAATGGACGGTCTTAAAGACATGGGTACGGATAGCATCCAGCTTAAGGATCAGATCAAGGAACGAATCAAAGAGCTGTCAACCCTTACTTTAGTGCGAATAAACGAGACGCGTTATGCGCTTTTGGCCAATCGTCAAGTCGAACGAGCCGATCTGGCGATCTTCATAGATAATTTAATGATGTTAGTATCTTCCTCTGCGCAAAGATGTGTTCTAACGGTCAGCCATTCGTTTACAACGATCGATTTGATTCCGATTGCCTATATCCAAGCGATGCGGGCTTTGTATCAAACTGTCTTTCTAGGTGGCGAGAAAATCATATGGTTTGAAGACATTGAACAGCAGCAAGAAACGGCGAGTGTGAATCATACCGTGTTGAAGGATTTGATCGAATTGGTCAAATGGGGAAATGCTTCATCCATCGAAGCCCAAACCCGGCTGTGGTATTCGCATCTCATACACCTCCATTCTGATGGATTGGAGGCAAGAAGAAGCTTTTTCGAATTTATCGTAACGTTAAATTCCCTCCTGCTACGAGATAACGAATTGCATAACATCGTTATCGATAGTGGGTTTCTTTTAACATCAGTGGAACGAGTGGATGATTCGCTAGATCAATGGTTGATTCGCTTAAACGATGCGTTATTTGAGTGGAACCGTCAATGTGTGGAGCAATCAGATCCTCAAAAGAAGAGCGGGTTCGAGGAGATCGAGCTGTTTATCCGAGAACATTACGCTGAGGATATTTCTCTGCAAGGTATCGCGGAGCGCTATCATATGAGTGAAAGCTACTTCAGCAGGTTGTTTAAAAAACAGGTTGGAACCAGCTTTCTTGAATACGTGACTTTGATTCGCGTACGACAAGCCAAGGAGTTGCTGACGAATCCCCGTCTTAAAATTTATGAGGTCTCCGTACAAGTCGGTTATCAGGATCCGCGATATTTCAGTCAACTATTTCGCAAGTATACGGGGGAGACTCCTACAGAGTTTCGCAAACGGCTTGGGATTGAGTCCCTTCCCCTATAGGCATAATATGAAAACTCCACTGCATGACTTGGTGGGGTTTTTATTTTGAACAAAAATTTCAACAAATACGAAAATTCGTCACATTGAGAGTGCTTACATTTGAACGTATAGTAAAACTAGAAAGATAAAGACACAAAACATATGGAGGGTTAACAAAATGAAAAAATCACTAACCAGTCTTTTATCCTTGTTGCTTGTCGGTTCTTTGATCGGATGCGGTGCCAAAGAGACCCCAGCAGCGAAACCGAATGAATCTTCAGGACAACCTGCTGCTAGTCAATCCTCACCAAAGACAGGCGGTAAGCTTACCTTGTATTCCCCGAATGCAGCTGAGCTCAATAACCCGATTATTAAGGAGTTTCAGGATCGTACAGGCATTGAGGTACAGTTGATTTCCGGTGGTACAGGTGATCTCTTGAAACGTGTACAAGCTGAGGCGACCAATCCGCTGGGCGATGTGTTTTGGGCTGGCGGTGCTGATTCTCTCGAAGCGTATAAAAAATATTTTGAACCTTATAAAACAAAAGAATACGACAATATTTCTCCGCAATATGTAGACAAAAACAATGTGTGGACACCATTTGCTGCACTGCCAATGATCATCATGTACAACAAAGAACTGGTTAAAGCAGGCGAAGAGCCTAAGGGCTGGACAGATCTGACGGATCCGAAATGGAAAGGGAAGATTGCTTATGCGGATCCTGCAAAGTCCGGTTCTTCCTATACGCAATTAATCACCATGCTGACAGCAAACGGAAAAGACCAAGGGTGGGGTTTTATTAAGAAGTTTGTAACCAACCTGGATGGTAAAGTATTGTCAGGTTCCGGCCAGGTTTATAAAGGGGTAGCTGACAAAGAATTTGCGCTTGGAGTTACTCTCGAGGAAGCCGCGTATCGTTATGTTGAAGGTGGTGCGAAAGTCGGCATTATTTATCCAACCGAAGGTACTTCAGCTGTACCTGATGGAGCTGCAATCATCAAAGGTGCTAAAAATATGGAAGATGCGAAGAAATTTATCGATTTCCTAGTAGGTAAAGACGTGCAGTCTCTCATTCAAAAGGAATTCAAACGCCGTTCCGTTCGTAAGGATGCTGAAGTGATTCAAGGTATCGCACAAGCCAAGGATATCAAGCTCGTCGACTATGATTTTGATTGGGCTTCCACCAAGAAAGACGAAAATATTAAACGTTTTGGCAAAATTGTATCTGGACAAGAATAAGATTTGTTCAAATGAGCGGTGCCTTACTTTAACGGTCTAGGCACCTTTTTCTTAGACATTGGAGGTAAATAACATGCAAAAAATCGTCTTTGACCACGTGACTAAATATTTCGGAACCGCCAAGGCGGTCAATGATGCTCATTTAACAATCCAAGAAGGGGAATTCTTCACTTTACTTGGACCAAGCGGATGCGGTAAAACAACGCTATTGCGGACAATTGCTGGTTTCTACCGTCAAGAAGAAGGCGATATTTACTTCGGCGATCGTAAGATAAATGATGTGCCGACGCATGAAAGAAACATTGGAATGGTTTTTCAAAACTATGCGATTTTTCCACATATGACCGTCTTTGAAAATGTGGCTTATGGATTAAAGGCTCGGAATGTGAATAAGAAAGAAACGGAACAGCGCGTAATGGAAGCGTTGGAGATGGTTCAGCTACAGCACTTACGAGATCGTGTTCCTTCTAATATGAGCGGTGGTCAGCAGCAGCGTATTGCTTTGGCACGGGCTATCGTTATTCGTCCAGGCTTACTATTAATGGATGAACCGTTGTCCAACCTTGACGCCAAATTACGTATCAAAATGAGATCGGACATCCGTAGGCTGCAAAAGGAACTGAACATTACTACGATTTATGTAACGCATGATCAAGAGGAAGCGTTGGCTGTTTCCGACCGCATTGCTGTAATGAGCGAAGGTATCATTCAACAAATTGCTCCTCCAGAGGACATTTATGCCTATCCGGCCAACCAATTTGTAGCAAATTTTATCGGTACATCGAACTTTATCGAGGCCGAGTGCCGCGGCACTAGCAGCGATCAAAGCGAAGCAGAGATTCAATTGCTCGGAACGTCCTTCCGGTTACCTCTCTTGAAGCCATACGAAGGGAAATCGATGTTCTCGCTGCGTCCAGAACGTATACGTCTTGAATCCGAGAACACAGGCGAGAATTTGATTCGAGGTACTGTCGAATCCGTTACTTTCCTTGGCGAAAAAGTAAGCTATTTAATCGAGCTTCCAAATGGTTTTGTGATCGACGTTCAAGAGCATGCAGTTGAACCCCATCAGCTGCGCAAGGTGAAACAGGTTGTTTATGTGAATTTGCAGCTGGACAAAGCAACGATGTTTGATGAAAGCGGCAAGGAGGCGGTCTACCGTGCAAACCGTTAAGAAAAGCCGGTGGTTCTCCTTCAAACAATGGGACTTTTGGTCCTGGGTAACGCTGTTTGTATATCTTTTTCTACTCGCTTTTATTGTATACCCGTTATTCTCCTTGTTGTTCAACAGCTTTTTTAATGACCAAGGGATGTTCTCATTAGTTAATTACGCGAACTTCATCAAGCTGAAGTATTATTACAGTGCGCTTTGGAACAGTTTAAAGTTATCCGTATTTACAACTGTGTTCTCGATCCTAATAGGAGTTCCGCTTGCGTATATTACAACTCGCTACAATGTGAAATTTAAAGGTATTATTCAAATTCTTGTTATTATGTCCCTACTTTCGCCTCCTTTTATCGGAGCGTATTCTTGGATTTTGATGTTAGGCAATAACGGCTTTTTAACACGTTTCATGCATGATATCGGGATTCCATTTACCTCCATATATGGATGGAAGGGCATTGTTTTCGTCTTTACCCTTCAGTTCTATCCACATATTTATTTATATGTTTCAGGTGCACTGAAAACAATTGACACTTCGCTCGAAGAGGCGGCAGAAAGTTTGGGACGTTCAAGCTTCCACAGGCTGCGTACCGTTACGATTCCGTTGATTTTTCCTACATTGTCAGCTGGTGCATTAATGGTGTTTATGGCATCGTTTGCGGATTTTGGTACGCCGATGCTGCTAGGCCAAGGTTTCAAAGTACTGCCAATCTTAGCTTACGAGCAGTTCATTAGTGAGATGGGTGGGAACCCCGCCATGGCTAGTACGTTAAGCGTGATCCTAATTGCTTGTTCTACGAGTATTCTATTTCTTCAACGATATTTTGTCTCCCGCAAAAATTATACGATGACAGGTATGCGTACACCGAAAGTGGAAATTCTGGGGCCGATGAAGAAATGGCTATTTACTGGTTTTGCTCTGTTGGTCGCTTGTGTATCGATTATTCCTCAGGCGACGGTCATTGTGACCTCCTTCATCAAAACGAAGGGACCCGTATTTCAAAAGGGATTTAGTTTAGATAGTTATAAAGAAATTTTATTCCGCGTACCTAAGGCGATCTTAAATACGTACACCTACTCCTTAATATCCATCGTGATCATGGTCGTGATGGGGATGCTCGTAGCCTACGTGTTGGTGCGCAGGAAATCGAAGTTGACAGCGATGCTCGATTCCTTGATCATGATACCTTATGTCATGCCGGGAACTGTTCTGGGGATCAGCATGATCATTGCTTTTAATAAGCCTCCTGTCGTACTAACAGGGACATGGGTCATTCTGGTCATCGCTTATGTGGTACGCAAGCTGCCATACACGATTCGTTCCAGTACGGCAATCTTGTATCAATTGGATCGCAGCGTAGAAGAAGCTTCAATCAGCCTTGGTGTTCCGCCGATGAAGACATTCTTCAAGACAACGGGACGCTTGATGGCACCCGGTGTATTGTCCGGAGCCATTCTGAGCTGGGTAACGACTATTAATGAGTTAAGTTCTACGATTGTTCTTTACTACGGGGCGACAGCAACCATTACGGTGACGATTTACAGCGAAGTATTTACCGCTAACTATGGCACAGGTGCGGCTCTGGCATCGATCTTGTCCCTTACCACGCTAATCTCCTTGATCATAGCTAATATGCTTAGCAAGAAGGGGCTGCAGTTGTAACGGCTTACGTGAGAAGCGTCCTTCATGAAGGCTCATGATTTCAGGAACTTGTCGTGCTACAATGAAAAAGATTGTCATGATGAGCTTACCAGGAGGAAACATGAAGCTAAA
Organism: Paenibacillus plantarum; assembly: GCF_013141695.1. Classification (GTDB taxonomy): domain Bacteria; phylum Bacillota; class Bacilli; order Paenibacillales; family NBRC-103111; genus Paenibacillus_E; species Paenibacillus_E plantarum. The sequence goes on along the minus strand of NZ_WHNY01000059.1, from coordinate 65,041 downwards.
CAGATGGATAATTTGGAGCATAGTGATACAACTGATCCTTATAATTGTTACTTCTTTTATGTTTAATCATAGGAAATCGAATACTACGAGCGGAGAATTTGTTAGTGGAACCGCCCTTTCCATTTGGGTTTACAGTCAAGACTTGGAAACCTCTATTAATGAGTTTCAGCAAACGTATCCTAATATCGATGTGGATGTGAGATACTTCCGCTCGAGTGATCATTTATTTACGGAGTTGATGGCGGCTATTTCCGCTAATGCGGCGCCACAGCTTGCTGAAATTAAAAGCTTTTATGGAATTGCCCAGTTAGTGGATGCCGGGGCGGTGCTTCCCGTAGATAATTTATCCCTACCAGAATGGAAGAAACTGCAGCCTACGTTTACCGAGCCCTTCCACTATTCGGACCTAGATTGGGCTGTGCCGATCGGCGGGAGCATACCGTTGCTTTATTACCGGGAGGAACTGATGAAGAACTCTCAAAACGGTTCGTTTTCGGGGTGGAGTGAAGTCGTGAATGCTGCAATAGAAACAAACTTGATTGGGAACGAAGGCGCTACCAAAGGGCATTGGGGAATTGCCATCGACAAAGAAGTGCCATGGTATTTGAAAAGCCTAAACGTAGAGGCGAGCAATGGCAATCCCGCTGAAAATACTAAGTTCGACTCTGCTATTTCGATGTGGGGAGAGTGGGTTCATAGCTTGAATATTATGAAGCCGCTCACTCATCGTCGGGCTGCAAGTGATTTCATTAATGGGAAAATCGGTTTATTCATAAGTTCTTCTGAACAGTTGCAAACGGTAGAACGATATATTGGCGGTAAGTTCAAATATAATGCCCAGCGGTTACCCGGGCAGGAAGAACAGGGAATTGTGCCAAGCATCGATGGGTTGATTGTTTTAAACTCTTCAGAAACCAAAGTGAAGGCGGCAAACAGCTTTATTTCATATATGATCCATGAGAAGACGCAAGATTCTTTATGGCGTAGTAGTGGTCTAATTCCTGCGCGGTCCGATGTCCTCATGAAACTGCAAGAAGAAGGGCAATGGAGTACGAGTCAAAAGACGATTCTTGATTCGGTACGTATGTTCTCAGTAAAGAGGCCCGCTAAGGACGACTTCGAACGCTGGGAATATACGCAATCCCTTCTGGAGCAATTGGAACAAGAGCCAAAACTTGTAAAGGAAGTACATTTTGAGGATGAATTCGGGAATTGATCTCGCACATAGAATGAAGAATGCACGCATACACGAGAAAAAGGTGGCCTAACAACTATGAATGTAGAAAAAATCTCCTTGCAGGGTAGCGGTGAATGGAATGAAGATGCACTCGTCGGCAACGAACGTTTAAATTTATTTGGGGTATTGGATGGTGCAACTTCTCTGCATCCCTTTCGGGGCCCTAACAAAGAAACGGGAGGGTACTTGGCCTCACAAGTGATCAAACAGTACCTGGAATCGCTTCAAGTGGAGGATGTTTCAGATGTTGATCTCAAGCAATTAGTGATCCAAGCCAATATCCGATTAAGAGAGAATATGGCGGAAGTCGGTATCCAAACATCGGATAAATCAGCTTTATGGACGAGTTCACTCGCTCTCATCCGAATAGAGGATAATTATATTGATTATGCGCAGGTTGGAGATTGCATGATTGTTGCCGTTTATCAGGATGGATCGTTTCGAACGATATCACGCGATCAGGTCGCGCATATTGATCTAGAATCCAAACGCATTTGGGAACAAGGTATCGAAAATGGCATTGTTAAGCGAGAAGACCTTTGGGAGCTCGTCAAACCGATCATTTTACAAAATAAATCGAAAATGAATACGATGGCCGGCTATACCGTTTTGAGCGGAGAACCACATCTGGCCGACTTCATCGAGTACGGTAGAATCAACCGTATTCAGTTGAAATCATTGCTGATTGTTAGCGATGGGCTGTTCCCGCATACAGAACTTGGCAGCGAGCCGATTGACGTCATTCACGAGCTGACTACCAGCATTACAAACAGCACATTGGCTGGCTATGCGGATTGGTTGATTAATCTTGAATTAAATGATAAGGATTGCCTGCGTTACCCACGTTTCAAGTTATCGGATGATAAGACAGGGATATGGATTCAATTTGAATAGCGTGAGCGGCCATTTTTTTATGAATAGAAGGTAGTTGATATATGAGATTATCTGTCGGGAAAAAAATTATGCTCGGGATTGCCATCATTTTTGTACTCATGCTTATTATGGCTCTATTTTCACTCAATCGAATGAATATCATGAAGGAACGGATTGATTCCATAACGGCTGTCTCATTGCCGGGCGTAGAGTTAATCAATGAGTTGAATTTCGAGGTGGAGCATGTCATGCGGTTGACAATGATGCATCTAGAAGAAACGCTCAAGACTGGTAAAGACAGACAGGAAAGCAGTATTGCTCAAGTGTACCGAAAAATAGATTTAACGATGACCGAGTATGATAAAAAGGTTGTCTTGGAAGAAGATCGCAAAAATATCGATGATTTTAAGCTTAAATGGAACGAATATAAAGACCTCAACAAACAGATTTTAGAAGCAAGTCAAAATAAGAATGGCGCTAAGGCTGGACAGTTGCTTGCAGAAGCAGAAGGGCTAAATGTGAGTGTCCAGGCCATCTTTGACAAAATGAAAATATATAATAAAGGCGAGGCCGTCCATGCAACGAAGGAAGCAATCGACGCCTTCTCTTCAGCGAAGACTGGTCTGACCTTATTGTTGATCTTTAGCTTGCTTGCAGCGGCAGCAGTCATTGTGAGTGTTCATCTGTTAGTTTCCAAAACCTTACATAAGGTTACTTCCCATATTGTCCAAGTAGCCAAAGGGGAACTAGATGTACAGCCTTTAAAAATAAGAAGCAAGGACGAGTTGGGGCAATTGGCCAAGGCAGCGAACGACATGGTTGTTCATTTGAGGGAAACTTTGCAGCAAACGGCAACAACCTCCGCTCAGGTCGCTATTTTATCCGAAGAACTTGCAGCAAGTGCTAATCAAACAGCTGCTTCTTCGAGACAAGTTGCCACAGCCGTTCAAGAAGTTGCTGGAGGGGCCGCTGATCAGCTCATCAGTACAGAAGAAGCTGCTAAGGCTATGGAAGAAATGGCTATAGGAATCGGACGAATTGCAGAAACGTCATCCGTCGTTTCGGAAAAGTCCGTTGAAACCTCGATACAGGCAGAGCAAGGAAATGAGTCTATCCGTCAAGTCGTTACTCAAATGGGATTCATTCAAGATTCATCCACCACAACGGCAGACTTTGTTGGGCGGCTGGGGAAGCGATCGGAAGAAATTGGTGCGATTGTATCGATGATCTCTGATATTGCAACCCAGACTAACTTATTGGCATTGAATGCGTCTATCGAAGCAGCAAGAGCGGGCGCAGGAGGAAGAGGGTTTGCCGTTGTTGCAAATGAAGTGAAAAAATTATCTGCACAATCCAGCTCATCCGCTAACGAAATTGCTGCGTTAATCCATGAAATTCAAAAAGAAACTAAGCACGCTGTAGAGGCGATACAATCCGTTACTCGTGAAGTTACGATAGGGATCTCTGTGGCTGAAACGACGAGTGAAAAGTTCGGCTCTATTCTCGATTCCATTCAGCATATCAACAATGAAATTCAAGAGGTTTCAGCTATTTCAGAGCAAATGGCCGCTTCATCCGAGCAAATCACAGCATCTATTGTCTCGACGGCATTCATTGCCAGAAATGCTAACGATAATACACAGGCTGTTGCCAGTGCATCAGATATGCAGTTGGTTTCGATGGAAGCCATTTCCTCATCCGCTACCCATCTGTCTGAAATGGCTGAAAATCTGCAGCATTTGATCCTCAAGTTCAAATTATAGTGTCTTAATGTCTATGAACAAGTTGAACTCATACCGCGCGCACCGATTAGATATGGCACGTGCGGTATGAGTTTAGTGTTTTTTCTGGGCAAGAGGGAATCAATTCAACTATAATTTGAATATAAGCGAAATGTGGGAGGGTTCATTATGAGCAAACATTTTCCGATTGTAATCGGTCATCGAGGAGCCGCTGGCGAAGCGCCAGAAAATACGTTAGGTTCTTTTGCGCTAGCCTTAAAGCAAGGGGCGGAAGGTATCGAACTGGATGTACATCTAACGAAAGACGGCAAAATTGCAGTCTGTCATGATCCTACCTTGGATCGAACGACGAATGGTTCTGGACTGATTTGTGAAAAAAGTTGGAGTGAGATCGAGTTCTTGGATGCAGGATCTTGGTTTTCAGAGGCTTATGCTGGAGAGCGCATACCACTGCTGAGTGAGGTATTCGAGCTTGTGCCGAAAGGCATGCTCATCAATGTCGAAGTCAAAAATGCATACGAAGGGCGTATGGAGAAGGCGTTGCTAGCCTTTTTACATGAAGTGAAGCGGTTTGACGACGTTGTCGTCTCTTCTTTTGACCATAAAGTGATTCAGGGCTTAAAACGGGCAGAACCTGAGTTGAAGGTGGGCTTACTGTTTGGAGCGAATTTCATTGAACCTGTGGCGTATGCGAAGCTGCTTGAGGTTGAGGTCTACTCTCTGCATCCGCATCATCGTTCCTTTGATCAAGCGGATATGTCGTTGGCAAGGACAGATGGGCTAGCTGTCTATCCCTATACGGTGAATGAAATTTCGGATTATCAACGGATGATCATCGCCGGTGTTACGGGTATCATCACAGATTTCCCCGGCAGGTTGAAAACCTATTTGGATACATAACCAAGAATAAATAGACCGAAGCATACAGATGCTGAGGTCTTATTTTTTTTTCCCGCATACAATGAACTATTGACAGACTCGAACGAGATACCAATAGGGGGAATTTCCATGTTCAAATGGATGTTCGTAACGCTAGTAAGTCTTTTACTTCCGTGCTTGCGTCTGTTTGTGTTGCTTGCTTTTAAGGTGAAAGTGACGGGCATGGCGAAATTCGATCTGACGGGCAAAACGGTGCTCATTCCGAACCACGTATCTTTGTTGGATGCGGTGGTACTTGCTTTGATTTTGCCTAAAGATGTGGCATTTGTTGTAAATACGAACATTGCGAAGCGATTTGCGTGGGTACTCCACTTCAGGGCTCATATCACGGTAGACACCTCGAATCCCTATGCAGTTCGTACAATGTTAAAAACGATCCAAAGTGGAACACCACTTGTTATTTTTCCAGAAGGACGGATCACGACGACAGGCGGTATGATGAAAATATACGGGGGAATCGGGTACCTTGCCTTACGATCACAGGCTCGAATTATACCGATTTCGATTGAAGGTTTGGAGCATTCAAAGTTATCGTATTTACGTGGAAAAATAAAGCAACGCTGGTTCCCGCAGGTGAATATAGCGTTTGGTGAAGCTTTTCAAGTCCCGGCAGGGGATGAGCGCTTCACGAGAAAACTTCAAAAGGAGCAGGCGACGGAGGCGATCCGCACGAAGTTGTTGTGTCATATACTGAATAGTCGGCTCCAGCCCGAGGTTAACTTATTCAACGAGCTGCTGGCGGCGGCTCAAAGGCACGGTCAATCGAGAGTCATTTGCGAAGATGTGATGAGTCATTCATCTTTGACGTATCGGAAGCTGCAGTTGAGCAGCTATACATTGGCAGGTCGATTGGGCAAGCTTTTGGATGGACAAAAGCGGGTAGCCTTGTTACTGCCTAATGCCGCGGGGCATGTGGTGACGTTGTTTGCCCTATTCCGATTAGGCGTTACGCCGGCGATATTGAATTACTCTGCTGGTAGGCAAGCGATGCTGGAAGCGTGTGAAACGGCCGAAGTGAGGACCGTGCTGACGTCTAGAGTTTTTATCGAAAAGGCGGGTTTACAGGATTTTATTCAGAGTACTAGCGGGTTATTCAATGTGATTTATCTTGAAGATGTGAAGAAAGCGCTAACTTTAGAAGATAAGTTCCATGGTTTGTTGGACTTTGTTCTGCGGAAGAAGGGGCCAGTTGGCGCTGGGCTTAATGAAGTTGTGCTTTTCACTTCAGGCAGTGAGAGTAAGCCTAAGGGTGTCGTTCTGACGCACCGAAATATTTGCGCGAATATACAGCAGGCGAGGCTTGTTATTGCTTTTAATAGTTCAGATAGCGTGCTTGGCAGCATGCCGATGTTTCATTCGTTTGGGCTGACAGCGGGGACGATGCTTCCGATTCTTTCGGGGGTGAAGCTGGTCTTATATCCGAATCCCTTGCATTACAAAGTCATTCCAGAGCTCGTTTATGATCGAAATATTACGATATTATTTGGCACATCAACGTTTCTAGGTGCTTACGCGAGAACGGCGCATCCTTATGATTTTGCCCATTCCTTGCGATATGTAGTGGCTGGTGCCGAAAGGCTGAAAGAGGAAGTACGTCAAATGTGGCAGGATAAATTCGGGATTCGCATTCTGGAGGGTTATGGAACGACGGAGACAACTCCCGTTATTTCACTGAACACACCGATGCATGGGAAGAAAGGTTCAGTAGGTAAATTACTGCCTGGTATTGAGGCTGTCGTGGAAACGGTAGATGGGATTGCGACTGGTGGTCATTTGCTCGTTCGAGGCCCGAATGTGATGAAAGGGTATTTGATTCATGGTCGGGGCTTCGTTCCTGCTTCGGAGTGGTATAGCACCGGGGATATTGTGACGTTGGATGATCAAGGCTACTTGTTCATTCAAGCACGTTTGCAGTCTTTTGCTAAAATAGGTGGCGAAAAAGTATCGCTTCTCATGGTGGAGGAGCTCGTTACGAAGAGTTTGAAAGCACCTGCGGTTTGCGCTGCTGTACATGTGCCTGATCGGCGAAAAGGGGAACGAATCATTGTTTTTCATACCAGTAAGGTGAGTCCTCTTGAAGCGCTACGCGAGTTGATGAAACAGGAGGGGCAGGCTGGGATTTATATGCCTTCTGAGTTTCGTTATATTGAGAAGCTGCCGCTACTGGGGAGTGGGAAGACAGATTATGTGACGATGAAACAATGGGCACTGACAAGTGATGGTGATGGTAAACCCACAGCTTAGGCTGTGGGTTTTGAACGTATGACGGAAATGCCGGCGGGGATGAGTTCGATTTGAATAGGCGTGGAGCCAGCGAACTCCCCGTCTGCTTGGACAAGCAAGGGCTTTTCTGTCCGAATAGAAATAGATTTTCCCTTATAAAAAGATACTGCAGGATGCTCGGTGTGCTTGCCTTGGTACACGGTGAAAAGAACGGGCAGGAGGCGAATTCGGCTGTTGCTTTGAATAACAACAACATCGGCCATACCGTCAGTTGGACTTGCTGTTGGACAAATTTGAATCGACCCTCCGTAGAATGGAATATTCGCTACGGCTGCCAGCCACATGTTAGGTAATTTCGTTAGATGACCGTCTACCTCTATCCATGCGGTGGAAGGTTGATAGGTTGCGAACACACGAAGGATTGAGATGAAATAGGATAACCTACCTAGTCCAAGACGGTTGAGGAACTTTTTGTAGCTGGCTTCATTCGTAAGTTTGGCGACCATCCCGTCAAAGCCTGCGCCAATGCTATTAACTGCCACTTGGTTGATCTGAATGGCATGGAGAATGTCAATTTGCACTGTGCTGGGAGCAGTTAATGCGATTTGAAGGGCCTCCAATGGATGATTAGGTATGCCGTAGGCTTTTGCAAAATCATTGCCTGTTCCTGCCGGAATAACTGCGAGGGAGCAGTATGGGGAGGAACCGTTGCTATTCTGATGCTGCCAAATGCCGCCCGCTGCTTCATGAACGGTGCCATCTCCGCCAATGATAATCAACGAATGAACGTGATGCTCTTGAATCAGTGTAATGGCAAGTTGCGCTGCTTCTCCTGCTTGGGTTGTTAATTTAGCCAGATATGTGATTCGATTCGCTTGGAGGTAGGGTTGGATGACTCCCCAGATGTTAGCTCCTCTGCCATTGCCTGAAAGCGGGTTCACAATAATTCCGATGGATTCCATGTGTATTTGCCCCTTATCTTTTCGTTTAGGTGGTAGTTTTTGGTAAGTGAAACGATTGCTGCACGTAGGTTTTATGCGAATTTTTCTTTACATAAGGGGCACTGTTTTGTAAAATAAACCATAGGTTAATTAATTAATTTTGATGTCAGATTTTATGTCATCGGAAAAAGCTGTATGATTTACACTCGGGGGGAGAATGGGTAATTTTGAAATTGAAATCTGAATTGAACAGCATGCAAAGCACAGGAAAGTTCAACGTCAACCTGTCCGTCCTTCGTAATCTGAAATTTCGTTTTAAACTGCTGTTCATGAATGCGATTGCCATTTTATTTTTATTAATTGTAGGGATTACAGGCTATTATTATATGGACAAGATGTCTAGCAACTCTACTAAAATGTACGAGGAAAGTCTGCTATCTGTCAAATGGATTAATCAACTAAAAACAAATTTCAATGAAACCGAATCTAATTTGCTAGAGATGATGTTATCCACGGATGTGAAATATAAGGCCAAACTTAAAGCCAAGTTGGATGAGAACTCGGGTACGAATAAGGATTTAGTTACGAAAATTGCAGGGATTGCGTTGAATGGGGAAGAGGCTGGGGCTTTCAAAAGCTTCGAGGAACTAAACCTGAAATATCGTGAAGTCGTCACTAAAACGATGGATCAAGCGACACAAAATAATCAAGTTGCTTATCAGGTTTACAATAATGAAGTATCCCCGCAAGGTGATAAAACGGTAGAAGCATTAGATAAACTCGTAGCGCTAAAAGAAACCGCGGCTGAACAGTTCCAGAAGTCCAGTAGTTCGGATTCAGCAACGTCGCATTGGGTCATTATACTTACGATCATTATAGCGATTGTTGTGATGACGTTGGGCGCATTGACATTGGATATGATCATCTCGACACCCATTCGCAAACTCCAAGAAAATATGGAAAAGGCAGCCGGTGGAGATCTGTCCGTCAAAGGGGACTACACTTATGCGGATGAGGTAGGTAAATTAACGAATTCCTTTAATGTCATGACGGGGAGCTTGCGCGGCCTAGTTATGCAAATCTCAGATAATGCTTTAACGCTTTCAGCTAGTTCCGAAGAGCTTCTTGCCAGCTCCGAGCAAAGTTCTCTAGCGGCAAGGCAGGTTGCTACTTCTAGTCAGCAATTGTCGGAGGATTTCGATAAGCAATTTGCGGGTGTGACGCAAGCGAATGAGGCCGTTGGTCTTATGCTGTCTAGCACGAAGCAAATTGATGAGTCGGCGCAAGTGGTTGCTGCGCTCGTGAATCAAGCGACGCAGGCCGCTCAGCATGGTAAGCAATCGGTCGTTTCGATCGCAGGGCAAATGACAGAGATATCAGACGCGGTTCGTGATGTTAATGTTGTTATCGAAGCATTGGGTAAAAATGCACACAAAATTGGTGAAATCGTCAATGTCATTAACGAGATTTCGACGCAGACGAATCTGCTTTCCTTGAATGCAGCGATTGAAGCAGCACGTGCAGGGGAAGCGGGGCGCGGCTTCGCGGTCGTTGCTGGAGAAGTGCGCAAACTTGCGGAGCAGTCGTCCACTTCGGCGCGAAATATTACAGAGCTAGTCTCGACGATCCAACGACAGATCAATCAAGCTGTTAGCTCCATGCATACCGGAGCAGGGAAAGTGCAAGAGGGATTGACGATTTCGGAGGAAGCGCAGGAATCGTTCGTACATATCGAGACTTCGGTCGAGAAAGTGAATACGAAAGTGGAAGATGTAAATCGGAACATCCACCAGCTGGTAGATGCGAACTTACGCATCGAGCAAGTGATGCGCATTGTGAGCTCCGTTTCGGAGACGGGGATTTCCGTCAGCCAAGAGACATCCGTTGCGAGTCAGCAGCAAATGTCGACCACGGAGGAAATCGAGAATTCCGCGAAGTCCCTGGCTGGACTAGCGGAAGAATTACAAATTTCGCTGCAGAAATTTAAGGTGTAGAGGAGGACCCGCGGGCGTTGAGCCTGCGGGTTTTTGTTTGTATTGCTGTAACGGTGAAAAACGCGCTTACAGCGTGAGAATCGCGAGTAATCAGCCGCCAAGCAAGCTGTAACGGTGAAAAACGAGCTTACAGCGAGAGAATGGCGAATAATCGGCCGCCAAGCAAGCTGTAACGGTGAAAAACGAGCTTACAGCGAGAGAATGGCGAGTAATCAGCCGCCGAGCCAGCTGTAACGGTGAAAAACACGCTTACAGCATGAGAACGGCTAGGAATTTGCCGGTAACAAGAGCTCGAGCTGCATTTCGCGCGCTATCCTATTAATTGTTCTAGCGCTTCAGCTGTCGGGCGGTAGTATTTTATCCTCTGTGTGCCCTTTCCCGCGCTTTCAAGGAGTTCTTTCTCAAGCATGACCTTGAGTACTCGGCGCGCTTTCTGCTCCTTTATGGACAATACCTGACAGACATCTTGAATTGTAAGTAATGTCTCTAAGTTTATCGCATACCGCAAGACTTCCTTCTCCACGTAGCTTATCAGTTGGACTGAGTCGTCGTTCATCCCCAAATAACGGCCCATGAATTGTTGTAGGACTTGTTGGCACATGCGTGGGCGATCTTTGATATCGTCGTAGGAGAAACGGAGGATTCGCCAGCCATCGATAATGAGGTGGTTCTGACGAATGAGGTGATCGGAGAATTGGGAGCGGCTAATTTGTGAGGCGTGGGTGGTAAAACCATCGATTTCGATGGCAAGTTTGAGTGTATGTTTGATAAAAGCAAAATCAAGGAATCGGGTTCCATCTCGGAAGTCTTTCACTTCATATTCGGGATGAAGATCGTTGAAATGTTTAAAAGCAGGCCACCAAACCTGCAAAAGAAATAGTTTTTCAGCATGGCTGTGGCCATCCAGCAGTCTGCGAAGCGAGTCACCTTTTCGAGTAGATGCGTGGTAAGCGATAAATCCGTCATGTGCAACTTCGAATGCTATTTTCATGTGGATGCCTCCTTGAAATGAATAAAGCCGCTTCTCAGGAGCAGCCAAGGCTGAACTTGAAAAGCGGCGTATGCTTTACGACCAACTATGTCAACATTGTAGCACACACACTCCGTATATCACCACCGTATTGACATGCATGTACTATTATTATATAATATTGAAGTTGATTGAAATGAAACCATATAAACACTTCATATTAGCCTCATTTACCCCACACGAACGATTAGCGAGAAGAAAGTAACCCCCTCTCCTTGTTTGTTTTTCTCCCAATGCGCAGTCCATCAGCTCATTTATGGTAAACCCGAGGCAACGTAAGTGTTTCGGCAGTAAGTGTTTGTAACGCAATTCGCACTGGCGCGGTCATTGGAGCCGCAAGGATGAAAGAGAGGTAGGGCTTTCATTGTTTTGATATTCCAACACATGAATTACGCAATTTCATAGAGATCAATTGAAGTTAGATAAATCGTTTTCGTGCTGATTAGGTGCGGGAACGATTTTTTATGTTGTTTGAATGACTGGTGAATCCCGTTCTCTTCCTTTACAATAAAATCAAATCAACCAAAGGTTTGCTGGAGGCTTGCTTGAGGTTTGAGGGTTTAAGGTAAGAGGTAAGAGGTAATAGGTAAGAGGTATGAGATTTGGAAGGTTTTACGAAAGGTTGAATGTGATTCGTGTGTTTGTTTCAATATAAGGTTTTGATCATACATAGAAAGAGGCGTACTTCCCATGTCAGAGCAAGTTTTTGAACTTAAGGCCACATGGTCAGGCGGTCTTGATGGGACCGGCCAACTCCAAGCGGATGGCTTCCAGGCATCCATTTCCGTGCCAAGCGAATTTGACGGACCTGGCTTAGGGACGAATCCGGAAGAAATGCTGCTCGGCGCCGCGGCAACCTGTTATATCATCACCCTGGGCACGCTACTGGCAAGAGAGGGCATCGTATCTCTTGAACTCCATTCCCACATCTACGTCCAGAATCAACCAACAATGAAAGTGAACGCGATCGTCCATCGTCCTCTAATTTCTGTGCCACCACATATGACCGAAGCTCAACTGGATAAAATAAACAAAGCGGCCTTCCGTGCGGAACAAACCTGCATGATTAGCAAAGCTTTGCGAGGCAATGTACAAATAAGCGTTGAGCCCGAGATTCGAATCTCGGATACGTAGTCAGTAGTTGAACTAATCCATTGTCCGATTCGATCTAGAAGGAGCGCAGCGCAGCGATGAATCTGAACAAAAAAGTATTTATCGGTTTTTTACTTTTCATCATCATCCCATTATTCGTCCTAGGGTCAGCGGTGTACACAGTCTCCCAGCAGCTTATTGAGAAAAAATATGGGGATCTCACAGAAGTCACGCTGCAAGCGATCTCTCGTAATATTTACTACATGTTCAAGGAAGCGAACTATTTCTCCGATTTCTGGATGGTCAAAGATAGCATCCAAGGCATCTATCGCACGATAGATGCTGCAAAACCGAACGAAGATCCCCTATCTTCGTATGAATTGAACACATTTGATACGCTGCTTCGCGGCTCGATTCTGACTTATTCGCCTGTTCAATCCGTCGTCATCTACAACAATAGCGGTAAATCCTTTAGCGCAGGGCGAACGAGCGGAAGTTCGATTCCGTGGCAAACGATTCAGCAAAGCATGGCCTTCCAGCACATTCAGGAACTGAATGGCAGTCCACTCTGGATTGGACCCTCCGAGTTCAAAGAGTTCGGTTCAGGCCGCGGCGAGTTCTATCAAGCGCGAATGGTGAAAGATTTTTGGACGATGGATAATCTCGGCTATATGCTGTTGAAATTTAAATTTAATGAACTGGATCAGATATTCAAATCGTTCAATACGAGTGAAGAAAGCTCGAAACGTTATTTGCTGATCAACAAAAACGGTCTTATTTTTTACGATAATAAGCAAAGTTTAGAAGGGGCGAATGTCCTGCAATTAACGCAAGGGAAATTGGATCTTGGATACAACAATTACAGCTTTCAGGCTAATTTTCAAAATGAAAAAAGTCTGATTTCCCTCTATCATTTGAATATTAATGGGATGGGGGTTCAAGACTGGAGTGTCGTGTCGATCACGTCATGGAAATATGTCGCTGGGGAAATCGAGACGATTATGAAGCTCGTGGCAGGAATTACGTTTATTTGTTTGTTCTTTGCCCTAGTGTATAACCTTGTCTTCGTAAGACGTATTATTCAACTGATTCTTCGCATGCTGTCCTCTATGAAAAAGGTGGAGCGTGGTGATCTGACGACCCGTATGGAAGTGAGCGGTAAGGATGAAACCACAGCATTAGCGAGAGGATTTAATAGTCTAGTTGTAAGGGTCGAGGATTTACTCGAAGAGGTGAAGCGCCAACAGGACCGCAAAAACAAGGCAGAGCTCATGCTGCTGCAAGCACAGATTAAGCCTCATTTTCTTTTTAATACACTCGAGTCCATTAATGTCCTAGCCATCCAAAACCAAGGGAAGAAAGTTAGCCAGATGGTGATTCGACTTGGGAATTTGCTCCGGATCGGGATGGAAAACCGGGAAGAGATTACGTTGAAACAGGAGCTTGAGCATTTGCGCAGTTATTTGGAAATTCAGGAGTTCCGCTTTGAGGATCAGTTTCAATACACGATTGAGGCGCCTCCGGAGCTGCTTCATGAGGACATTTTGAAGCTGACCTTGCAGCCTTTGGTCGAGAACAGCTTACAGCATGGTTTTGAACCGATCGACTATATGGGGCTGATTGCGGTAAAGGTAGTGGATGAAGGGAATCGTATTGGGCTATATGTGACGGATAACGGCGTAGGCATTAGTAACGAAAAGCTAGCGAAATTCCATTATAAAACCGAGCTGGAGACGCCATTTCATGAAATTCTGGAATCGAATGAAGAGCGAAGAGGCCTTGGTGTAAGTAATGTTGCCGATCGTGTTCGGATTCAATATGGTGAGCACTATGGGATGTTTATTTGTTCTCAAGAAGGTCAAGGTACGACGATGAAGGTGATTATTCCGAAAAGGAAGAGGGATGCAGAGTGAGGTTAAAAGCGATTTTGGCAGATGATGAGCCTAACATTTTACGTAATTTGCAGGCGGTCATTCCTTGGGAAGAGCTCGAAATTGATATTGTAGGCACAGCCAAAAATGGGTTAGAAGCCTTAGAACTCTGTGTTCATCATATCCCGGACATCGTGATGAGTGATATTCGGATGCCGCAAATGGACGGAATTACATTTATCCATAAGTTGCGGGAAATCAATGAGGACTGCACGGTGCTGATGGTGACGGGGTATCAGGATTTCGACTATGTGCGCTCGCTCCTGCGGGTGGGGGTGAGTGATTATATTCTAAAGCCGATCAATTACGAAGAGCTTGAGAATTCGATTCGTAAGCTTGCCGCCGAAATTCGTGCTAAGAAACAGAACCATCAGGAAGAACTCCTGAAGTGGGGGAAGATTAGAAGCTTGGCTTACGAGAAGATTTTGCAGGATATTATGATGGATTATACGGATATTACGGCGAGTACACAGCTTCCCATTGATCAGGGAGATCTAGAGACACTGCGTTATGTGTTCGCGATTATTGACGTAGATAATTATTCTCAGAAATCATTGCTGTGGAGTGAGCAAGAACGTAAGCTTTGGAACTTCGCTGTGCGGAATGTCCTACAGGATTCGTTGGCGGACGAGATCTCACAGCATACCGTTCTTCAGATGCGAGAAGGAGAATGGTCGCTGCTCATGGCGTGGGAGGAGGCAGACCCTACAGACCCTGCTTCCGTAGAAATGAAATTGCGTGAGTTAGCCCCTAAACTACAACGAAATGTCAGTCAATCTGTGAAGCTAGGGATTAGTGTGGGCTACTTTCCAGGGCCAGTAGGACTGCAACAGCTAGCGGATACCTATCGAAAGCTGCAGAGATTCATGCAGTTGAATTTAGACAAGCAGCAATCCGTACTGCCCTATAAAGAGGCCAAAGAATCTTCGGATGCGAGTAGTTCGCTTTGGTTTTTGGTAGAGGAAATTGTTACGGGCATGAAGCAGTTGAATCGTCCGAAGACCGAGGATGCGCTGGATCGTCTTAAGCTGTTGCTGGAAGGTTTGTCGGAGGGATCATTCGCTCGCGCTTATCAGATGCTGCACTATTTAATCCTGCATGTACTGCGAGAGTTGCGTGAAATGAATGCCCTCGATAGTCAGGAAGAAGAACAGATTTGGCGTGAGCTGGATAAAAGCGAAAGTATCCCACATTTGCTGCAGGTTATGGTACAACTTGTATCGAACGGGCTCGAAGGTACGAACAAGAAGAAAAATAGTGAGCTCCTCATGGCCTCTGCTAAGGAATATATTCGAACACATTATTCAACAGATTTCGGCATTGAGGATATTGCCAGCTCCTTGGGAATTAGCTCGAGCTATTTCAGTTTGTTATTTAAACAACACTTTGGGGAAACCTTTGTGGAGTATGTGACGAAGCATCGGATGGAGCAGGCGAAATCCTTGTTGCTGCATAGTGACAAAAGTATTACGGATATTGGAAAATGCGTGGGCTATATTGAACGACGCTATTTTACCAAGGTATTTCAGAAGTTTACGGGCGAAATTCCTTCCGAGTATCGGGATAAGCGAAAGGAAGGGAACTAGAGGAATTTGCCCCTAGATTAGGAATTTATCTGTCTTTAGTACACGTTGAGGTTCAACTATACTTAAATGGTAAGCTTAAAGGAGAACCAAGTGGATGAGAAAACGAACACTCTTATTAGGTGCAAGTGCCATGGCTCTCACGTTCATGCTGTCGGCATGCAGTATATTTTCGGATAAATCGGATCCAGGGCATGATGCGTCTAGTGGAAAAGGTGTCCAGAATGCGCCAATCTTGCTGACCATCCGGCATACACAGGTAAAGGATACGCAGAAGAAACGCCTTGCCATGCTGCAGGATGTTGTCAAAGCGACCGAAGCCAAAGTGCCTGGTTTGACGATTACGTTAGATGGTGTTGAGGATAAGGTGAATCGCTTCGAAAAGCTGCGAGCAGAAATGGCTGCAGGGAATCCGCCAGAAATATTCGACTTGTTCGGAGGCACGGATACGAAGGATTATGTGAAGGCGAATCGACTGCTGGACCTTACCCCCATCCTGCAAGAGCTTGGGTTAACAGATAAGTTCTATAGCTTTGAAGAGTTCACGGTGAATGGCAAAATCTATGGGATTCCGATGGCTGGCTATGTGGAAGGCCTGTACTATAACAAAAAGATTTTGAAAGAGCAGGGAATCAAGCTGCCCGAAACCTGGGATGAGCTGGTAGCCGCAGCGGCGAAGCTGAAAGCTGCCCAAATTACCCCGTTTGCCATGGCGGCTAAGGACTCCTGGGTTATTAATATGATGATTAATACGATGTGGGTGCGCACGGCAGGAGCGGATTCGATCGAGGGGTTTTTGAATGGAAGCATGCATTGGACGGATCCCGAGGTATTGAAAGCTTTTGAACAGTATCGAACGCTCATTCAGAAAGATTATTTCCAAGATGGCAGTCTAGCACTTGCCTATGCCGAACAGCAAAATACATTCAGCAGTGGAAACGCAGCTTTCATGTTTGATGGCAGCTGGGCGAACACGCCGCTTCTTGATCCTGATAAATCAGTCATTGCACGGGATATCGGTTTCATGAACTTCCCTTCTATGGGGGGACCTGGTGATGGGTATATCAATGGGGGCTGGTCCAATGCCTATGGCTTTTCCAAAAAGGTAACCCCCGAACAATTGCTGGCGATCAAAGAATTCATTAAGCAAATGTATACGGAATCGATGCAGAAGAGGCAACTCGTTGAAGAGGGGATGCCGCCAGCGATGAAGCTGCAGGATACGAGTCAAGTGAACCCCTTGATAACGGAAATATTGAATGTGTTTGCGACTAGTAAAGGAACTTTTCCAGCCTTCGATTCCCGCATACAAACGAAGGTTCGTGAAAAGCTTGAACGCGGAATGCAGGAGTTGCTTGGCGGAAGAACAGATCCGGCCTCGCTGATGACGGAATTACAGAAGCAGCAAGATGCTTCGAATAAAGAAGAAACCCATTCCAAATAGTAGTAGGATGACATATGAACCAGATGGGAAGACATGTATGGGCGTACACGCTCTTTACTTTGCCGACGCTGCTCATTTTTGCGATTTTTTTCATGTATCCAATGTTGATGTCGCTGCGTTACGGGTTTACGGAGTGGAACGGCATCTCCCCGGCAACATTTAATGGGCTGGACAATTTCGTTGCAGCTTTTCATGATCCTTATTTCTGGATTGCCGTACGAAATAATATGTACTTCATTGGCTTTTCTATCGGGATTCAAATTCCCGTTATAGTTGCTATCGCACTGCTTGTGAGTAGATTAAAGCGTTGGATCAGGATGTATAAGGCTCTGATCTTCCTTCCAACGATTCTATCGACTGCGGTCGTAGGTGTGCTCTGGGAATTTATTTATCATCCGCAGGCGGGGCTGCTTAATCAAGTCTTAGAAGCTGTCGGTTTATCGAGCTGGCAGCATGCTTGGCTGGCAGATGGCGCGACGGCGATGCTCGCTATTTTGATCACCAATGCTTGGCAATGGATGGGGTTCTATGTGGTGCTTGTGGTATCTGCCATCTATGCCATTCCAAAGCATCTGGTGGAAGCTGCTCAAATGGATGGTGCAGGGGGCATCCGTCAAGCTTGGTCAATCATTTTGCCGCTGCTAAGACCCGTCATTATGGTTATGATGCTCTTATCGATTACGGGCGGCATGAAAGCCATGGACATTGTAGTTGTCATGACAGGTGGGAATCCCTATGGGATCACGGAGGTTATGGCATCTTATATGATCAAAAAAGCGTATCGTATCGGCGAGTATGGCTACGCGAACAGCATCGCGGTATTGATTCTCCTTTTTACGGCTATGTTAACGTCCGTATTCGGATGGTTCACAAGGAACCAGGAGGAGGTGCGCTTATGAGAGGAAGCCTCCTGCGCCGTATTTTCCCACATGCGATTTTAGTGATCTACATCGGGTTGATTTTATTTCCACTTGGGTGGACGTTGAATTCATCCTTCAAGACCAATAAAGAAATTATTACTGCTCCATGGTCCTTTCCCACAGAGTTTTCGTTATTGAATTATTGGAATGCGTGGACTGGCGCACATGTGGGCCATTATTTTATGAATAGTGTAATCAATTCGACGGTTTCAGCTATTGTTTCGTTAGCGCTAGGAACTGCGACCGCTTATGCGCTAACTCGGATGTCTTTTCCAAAGCTAAGTCTCGTTCTGAAAAGGATTCTGATCTTGGCCTTGCTTGTGCCTGCCGCTTCCTTGCTGGTCCCTTTGTATATGCTGCTAAGGAGCTTGCATCTCTATAACACACCGCTGGCTTTAATTTTGCCCTATGTGACATTAGGATTGCCGTGGACCGTGTTTATGGTCAGCAGCTTTCTGAGCTCCATACCGAATGAACTGGAAGAAGCGGGTATCATGGATGGGATTTCCATTTATGGGTTGTTGTGTCGGATCATCGTCCCCATTTCACTACCGTCCCTATTTACCGTATTTATGTTGAACTTTCTAACGAGCTGGAATGAATTCATTATGGCGAATTTATTTTTGACCAAAGAGAAACTAAGAACGCTCCCCGTGAGTATGGTGGCCTTCTATGACCAGTTGAATATGAACTATGGCTCGCTATGCGCGGCAATCATGATCAGTGTGATTCCTGTTGTTGTGATGTATCTCCTTCTACAGAGAGGCATCATGGAAAATATCAAAGCCTAATTAAACTCTCAAGGAGCGTGTACAACCATGTCAGCAGCTGGAAATTCGAACTATAAGCCACTCACGTTACGTCAAAAGGTAGGGCAACTATTCGCTTGTGGGTTTGACGCACTGGAACCAAATCCTCATATTAAGCAATTAATTGAGGAGTATGGGATTGGAGGCGTTATTTATTTCCGTCGTAATGTGAAGGACGCTCATCAGCTTGCTCAGCTGTCTGCCGATTTGCAAGACATCAGCCTGAAGAGCGGAGGTCAGCCGCTATTTATCACAGTCGATCAAGAAGGCGGCATGGTGTCACGTATCGAAAAAGGGGCGACGTTATTGCCGGGGAATATGGCATTAGGTGCGGCATTTGCACCATCTGGCGTTTATGCCAGCGCTAAGGTGATGGGCAAAGAGCTACGCCAAATGGGCGTGAACATGAACTTGGCTCCTTGCTTAGACATTAATAATAACCCGCTAAACCCTGTAATTGGGGTCCGCTCTTATGGGGAAACGGCAGCCATTGTGAGTGATATGGGCACGCACGCAGTCAAAGGCTTGCAAGACATGGGCGTTATCGCTACCGTGAAACATTTCCCTGGACATGGGGATACGACAGCGGATTCGCATCATGATTTACCTGTAGTTCCGCATAGCATGGAGCGATTGATGGAGCTGGAGTTAGCCCCGTTCATCAAGGCGATTGAAGGCGGTGTAGATGCGATTATGTCCGCACATGTGGTCTTTGAAGCGTTGGAAGAAAGCAGTGTACCATCGACATTATCGTATAAAATATTAACGGAATTACTGCGTGGTCAGCTTGGCTTCAAAGGGCTTATCGTCACGGATTGCTTAGAGATGAAGGCGATCTCCGAAGGGGTTGGCGTAGCGGAAGGCGCGGTTCGTGCACTCGAGGCGGGAGCGGATATTTTGCTGGTAAGCCATGAGCTGGAGCGTCAGATAGCGGCCATGGAAGCGGTTGTCGCCGCTGTGGAAAGCGGTCGGGTTTCAGAAGCGCGTATTGATGAGTCTGTTCTTCGTATTATGACATACAAGTATAAGCGTGAAATTCGCTTTGATACACTAACGCAAGTTCCGGAGGGGCCGATCTCGACACCAGAGCATCAGGAGCTGGCGAAGGAGTTAAGTCGCAAAAGCATCACGAAGGTCAAGGATGAAGTTGGCAAGGACCTTCAAATTAACGATAAAACCTGTGTGATCTGGACAGAAGTCCAATCGGGGACGGAAATCGATGAGGTTGTTGATCGTGAGGGAACTCTTGGCAGCGTGTTGTCCGAGTTGACTGGGGAGCACGTGCAAGAGATGTACTTGGGTTTATTTCCTTCTGATGAAGAAATTGAGGAGACGTTGAAGCGTTGCGAAACCTATGAGCAAGTGGTTATTGTGACCTACAATGCGACATTCTCTGAGGGACAAACTAAGCTGGTTAAGGCATTGGTACAGAAAGAAGATGTGCATCTCATCGTCGCGGCAGGGCGTAATCCGTATGATTTGCTTGAGTTCCCAGAAGTGAAAACATACTATGCTTGTTATGAGAATCGACCGCTGGCGATGGTTTCTCTAGCGAATGTGTTACTTGGTCGTGAAGCAGCTGTCGGAAGGTTACCTGTAACTTTATCCGAGCAATATCCGATTGGCTGGAGACAGGACTAGGGGGAAAATGAGTATAGAAGTTCTTTCTCTAGCAATTTGAAGCATTCTCCTTGTAAAATCAGATAGGCTTGTGAAACTTTTCGTTTCCAATTACGTAGGAACAATGCGCACATTTCACGCATTTCACAAGCGATCTAATTATGAAGGGGTGTTATTTCTCAAATGAGTCAAGCAGACGCTCAAGCTGAGCCAACGATGAAATCGTTTTTTGCGAATCGATTCGTTCAAACGATTATGTTATCGGGCATTTTGCTTCAAATCGGAATTTGGATACGTAACTTTGCGATTCTACTCTATGTCACAGACATGACGAATAATGATCCATACTCGCTTTCCTTAATCTCGGTAGCTGAGTTCGCGCCAATATTTATCTTCTCCTTTATCGGTGGGGCATTCGCCGATCGTTGGAGGCCAAAGCTCACGATGGTGTGGTGCGATTTACTTAGTGCAGCATCCGTTTTTGTAATCTTGATCACCTTGTATATGGGGTCTTGGAAAGCGATCTTCTTTGCCACTTTGGTGTCATCGATTCTTTCCCAATTCTCTCAACCATCCAACATGAAGCTATTTAAAGTACATGTCCCTGCTTCGCAAATGCAATTGGGGATGTCGATGTTCCAATCAATGATGGCGATTTTCATGATTTTGGGGCCAATGCTGGGCTCATTCATCTATTATCGTTTCGGGATCGAAACGGCCGTGGCCATCATGGGAGCATGCTTCCTGTTATCAGCTCTGGTTCTTACTTTCCTACCTAAAGATTTGAAAGAAGATACATCGGAGCCGCGCACGACGCATATTTTCACGGAAATGGGTCAAGGCTTTCGTTATGTGCTAAGGAACCGTATGCTAGTCATCCTTGGCGGTTGTTTTGCAGTCGCTGGTCTAGCCATTGGGTTGATAAGTCCTCTTGGCATTTTTCTAGTAACTGAGCAATTAGGCTTAGAGAAGTCGAGCTTGCAGTGGTTTATGGCGGCGAATGGGGCCGCGATGATTATAGGCGGTGGTGTAACGATGGCTTTTGCCAAAAAAATATCCCCACAAGCGATGCTCACCGTCGGTATGGCGGTTAGCGCAATCACTTTTGCCATGCTAGGTGTGACGCATTTGGTATGGTTGGCACTTCTGATGCAGTTTATCTCAGGACTTGTCATGCCTGCTATCCAGATCGGGATTAGTACGTTGATTTTAGGGAATACCGAGGAATCTTTCGTTGGGCGTGTGAATGGTATTCTAACACCGCTATTTATGGGTTCCATGGTTATTACGATGAGTTTGGCGGGTACGATTAAAGCATCTTTCTCCCTTGAATCGATCTATCTCACATCAGCGTTGCTATTTGTTATCGGTGTTGGCATAATGGTGCCGTCTTTGAAAATGAAGTCGGGCCCAATTGCACAGCCGAGCAGTGAACTGAAATAAACATGAATAGCGAAAAAGCGATATCCCTGGGCCTGATGGCTGGGATATCGCTTTTTTGTTTTATAGAAATGGAGTTCCCGATTCCTTGAACGCCAGCTTCATTTCAGGTGTGATGGAGGAGTCGCTGATGATACCGACGGCTTCCTGCACCTCGCCAATCACAAACAAAGAGCTTCGACTAAACTTGGAATGATCAGCAACGAGATACGTTTCCATCGATTGCTTCATCATCCGGCGATTCGTTTCGGCTTCAAGCTCGTTGTAGATCATCATGCCGCGGGAGAGGGAGATACCGTCGCAGCCCATAAATGTTTTGCGGATACTGAGATTCTCAAGTGTGGCATTCGCCAATGGACCGGAGAGTTCAAAGGTTTGTGTGCGAATCACACCACCAGTTAGAATCAGCTGCAGCCCCGGCGTGCCGATGAGCTCGTAGGCAATATTCACGGCATTCGTAATGACGGTCAAATTTTTGAATTGGTTCAGCTTTTTGGCGATGAAAGTCGTAGTCGTTCCACCTGTTAACCCAATGATATCGCCATCTTCGATGTAACGAAGGGCTTTATCAGCAATTTCTTTCTTCTCATCTGTGTAGAGGTCCATTTTATTAAAGAAGGGGACTTCCACTTTCAAGCTCTCAAGCACTGCTCCGCCAAAGGTGCGGATACAGCGTTTCTCTTGCTCGAGAATTTCTAGATCCCGTCGTGCAGTTGCTTCAGAGACATTGAATTGCTTCACAATATCCGTCAAGGCAATGGAGCCTTTATCTTTAATTGCATGCATGATGGCATCTCGGCGAACATCGGTCTTTCCCATGGTACCTCCTGACAGCTTTCCGTCTGGAAAGCTAAGTAACGATTCTATGTTAATAGGCTTATTTGGCTAAAAATAACGCTTCCTTCTATCTTATCATGGCGAAGGAAGGTCGTCTATCGGATCGAATGTTGTTTGATTTGTTCTCTTTCAATAATTTATGAAAGGAGTACAAACCGATATCCATTCCGCTTCGTTACCTTAAGAAGGAAAAGCATTCTAACAAAATTGAGTTTGCTTCACCCCATTTAAGGAGGCGTGTACGGGTATGAGATATTTGAAGAAATTAGTTCTTTCAGCTGTTGTACTTCTAGGTGTTATCATGGGTTTGACCGCGTTGACAGCGATTGCAGCTGAGCAAATGCAAGTCAAATCGGAGACAGATGTGGCAGGCGATCTGGGAATCTTACAAGGAGACGGCAACGGTCTTACGACGGAATATCTAAGTAAGTCTACAACGAGATTTCAAGCAGCGATCATGTTTTTACGTTTAAAAGGACTGGAAACTGATGCATTAGCTTACAGTGGGATGACTAATTTCAAGGATGCGAGTCTTGTCTATCAAGAAGGCCAAGCGGTTCTTGGTTACCTCAAAGCACATCCTGAGTTAGGCTGGCAAGGCACAGGCGGAGACCAATTTGATCCGCTAACTGGCATCACAGCGCAAGCTTACTACAAGGTATTGCTGGAAGCCCTCGGATACAAGCAAGGAACAGATTTTGAATTCGCTCAGGCACTTGCTTTTGCTGAACAAAAGGGACTATCCAAAATCGCAGGTGCTGGCCAGCTCGTCAACATGAATGTGGCAACTGCGACAATCGAAGCTTTGCACGCGACAGTGAAAGGCAGCGACAAAACACTCGCAGCTGTGTTATCAGAAAAGGGGATCCTGGCTGCGAATAAACTTGAAGCACTTACATACAAGTCACTGCAATTAAAGAAGAACGATGCGCTTGGAAGCTATCTGGCTGATTCCAAAGGAATGACGCTCTACTATTTTACCAAAGATGCAGCTGATCAGAATTCTTGTGTGGATGCTTGCTTAGCAAAATGGCCTATTTATTATGATGATCAACTGATGGTGCCAGCAGGCTTTGAAGCAGCCGATTTTACTGTGTTACTGCGCAAAGACGGTAAGAAACAATTGATGTACAAAGGTTGGCCTTTATATTACTATGCTATGGATCAAGCAGCAGGCGATACGAAAGGCGATACGGTTGGTAAACTTTGGTATGTCATTAAACCTGCAGCTGGGATTGCAGTAGGGACCAAGGCCGATCTTGGCAACTATTTGACGGACACCAAGGGTATGACACTTTATTATTACGATAAAGATACGAAAGGTGTCAGCAACTGTGCAGGAAAATGTTTGGAAAAATGGCCTTTATACGATGCCGACCATATTGCTGCACCTACGGGTATGAACTCGGCTGATTTTGGAACTATTATTCGTGCGGATGGCAAGAAGCAAACGACTTACAAAGGCTTTCCTTTGTATTACTGGGTAGACGATAAGAAGATGGGGGATACGACAGGACAAAATGTAGGCAATGTATGGTTCGTCGTAGATCCAGCGACTTTCAGTGGAACGAAAGCTGTCAACAGTTCGGTAAAAACAAGCAAATCTGATCAACTTGGCACATATCTAGTTGATACGAATGGCATGGCGCTGTACTTGTTTACCAAGGATAAAGGTGATGTGAACGCTTGCGTCGGTGCATGTATTGTGAACTGGCCGATATTCTATGATGCGAATCTGACAGTGTCAAGTGATTTGAATGCAAGCGATTTTGGTGAATTCACGCGAACTGACGGAACAAAGCAAAACACCTACAAAGGTTGGCCATTGTACTATTGGGTTAAAGATAAAAATCCTGGAGATACAACAGGCCAAAATGTAGGAAAAGTGTGGTTCGTTCTAGATCCTGCAAAAACTGAAATCAGGTAATTGGTACAAAAAAAGCTGTGATTGCGAACTTCAACCTACTGCTTACGGCAGAAAGGTTGGAGTTTTTGTCTGTACGAGCTGAAAATATGGTAATGTAAGAGTTAATTAGACATCACTTTCACTCGGGGAGAGCCAAGCTATGCGAAATCGAACAGATGGGGAGCTTATGCAGCTAATTATGGCGAAAGAGCATTCTGCTTTAGAAGAGCTCTACGATCGTTATGCTAAGCTTGTGTACTCGTTTGCTATGAAATCCATGAAGAATGAGCAAGAAGCTAGAGAAATCGTACAATTAGTGTTTACGCGTCTGTGGACAACCAGCAAGGGCTATGATGCCAGCAAAGGCGTGTTCGTCAATTGGATCATTACGATCACACGCAATATTACGATTGATTATGTACGCAAAAATCGTAAACTGGGCCAAGTCGTTCGATTTGAGCCACGTGAGTGGGAACAAGCACTCGTTTCGGGGGATTCGAATCCGGAGTCGGTCATATCCCGTAAGTCGACGGTTGAACAAATTCAACAAGCTTATGTGCATTTATCAACAAATCAGATTGAATTGATCGAAATGATGTATTGGGAAGGCTATTCGTTAAGTGAGATTGCTTCTAAAAAGAATGAACCAGTAGGCACCGTAAAGAGCCGACTACATCAATGCTTAAAAATACTTCGTAAGCATTTGACATCACGAGGGGAGGATGACATATGAAAGAACAAGAACCTATTGACTGCAGCTTTATCATCAATTATTTAACAGGCGAATGCACGGAATGGGAACGTGCTTCTTTCGAACGGCATCTGCGTACCTGTGACTCATGCAGAGAAGAACTGCCAGAATTGCGCGCTGTCTGGCTAACGCTGCCTTACCAGATGGAAGAAGTGGAACTTCCGCCGGATTTGAAGGGGCAAGTGATGGAGGCCATCCGTAATGAGCCGATTCATAAAGAAATGAACCATAAAGAAGAGATTCATAACGTAGAGCACAATAAAGGTCCAATTCTTAAGCGGCGTTCATTTGCATGGATGTATGGGGCAGCTGCCGTGGTCGTGCTTGGTATCGTTGTAGGTGCTATATGGAACTATGAAGCTTTTCACACCAAGGAAACAGCAAGTGGTATGAGTGAGCCATCAAAGGTTGTCAATACGTTCAATTTGACATCGGCGGACACTTCCATGCCAGCAGCCTCGGGAACAGCTTGGGTTGTGCAGTACGGGGATGTTCATAAAGTTGTCGTGAACTTGTCGGGACTGAATGAAACGAGTGGCGATTGGACTTATCAGGTATGGTTGAATCATAACGGGAAAAAGTACAACTGCGGAACGCTGCGTGTGGATAATAAAGGGGTAGGCGTACTGTCTTATGATGTTCATGCCAAAAATTTGAATATCGATTCCATCGGTGTTACGTTGGAACCGGATCCTAATGGCAGCCAGCCAAGAGGGAAGAAAGTGTTGGGGTCAGTTTAAGCTGGGAAGAAAAACGGGCATTCCCTCTTTGGTTTAAAGAGGGAATGCCCGTTTTTTTGTTACGACAATAGAAACTCTCCATATACAGCGAGAAGTCCAGGAGGGCAGTGTTCAAATAACTGGATTTTCTGTAGCTAATTCAAGCGAAATGCCGTGATTTCGCAAACTAACTGGATTTCCTCCCGTTATTTATGAGCGAAATCGGCAAACGGGTAATTTTGAGCAAAAATAGATGTAGGAAATCCAGTTAAACTCCAAATAAGCTACTTTTACTCGAAAATAGATGTAGGAAATCCAGTTAATCCTTAGAGCTACCCCCTGGTGAGACAAAAGAGCTCTAGATTAGGAAGTTGCTCCTATAAGAAACACGTTGAGAAGTCCCTCATGACCTACTTCATACCCGAAAGCCAATTCGCTAAGGCTTCGATTTCGTCTGCTTTCAAGGTGTCTTTGAAAGGGGGCATCTCGATCTTCCCGTTCATAATTTGCGCGGTAATTTGTTCCTTCGTCTTACGCGCACCGACCTTGGTCAGATTGGGTCCATAATCTCCTGTAAGACCTGCGCCATGGCAGGACAGGCAGTTGTTTTTATACAGCAGTTGAGCTTTCTCGCTGGAGTCGGCGGCGCTTAGCGTCGCCTGTGGCTGAGCGGTAGGCGATGGTGAAGGTGTAGCAACTGGCGAGGGGGTTGGCTTCGCGACAACCGGTGTTGGTGTAGGCGCAACCGTTGCAGGTGTCGCCGAAGCTTGTTGCTGCGGCGTTGCACTGGCTGAAGGCGTAAGGCTTACCGACGCTATGGGCGCAACCGTTGTGGTCGCCACTGGAGTCGGCGTAGCTGGTGTCACTGTTGCTGCAGGCGCCGGTGTCGGAGTCGGTGAACTCGCGACTGCTACAGCCGCAGGGGTGGGTGAGCTGGCGGCTGGTTCGGCTTCTTGTTTGCTGCATCCTGTAGCAGCGAGAATGACGATTACAAAGATGCTTGCATACATCCATTTGTTCAAAGTGACCAACTCCTTTATATGTACTAATTGAGGTAACGAAGGGGCTTTGATTTCGGTTTGATTTTTGTAAGAAAAATCGGCTTACAAAATCGGAAGTCTTTGAAACGTAAACTATCTGATGAGACATGGATGGAGATCGCGATTTCTTCTCAATGTAACTTCATTTCAGTTTTCAGCAGCATGTACAAATACCGCAAGCAAGTAAAGGCACAAATGGAAGGCGAGAATCACGGATCAACGTAAGACTTATATTCATTATCGAGGGTAATTCTTGTTTTTCCTAAGTAGGTGATTTATTTGATTTGTACCACCAAATGAAAAGTAAAATAGCAGCAATAATGAATATTGGAATAGCGACAATCAAATTTAACATTGGCTCAAACCCATCCCCACCTTGCAGAGCGATGAATAGAGCTAAGAATGTTAGGAGTAATGCAATATAAAATAACCAGTTCATAAGAAAACCTCCATTAAAAGCAAATATATCCGATTAAAAATAGAATAGGAATTACTCCTATACTGCTAAATGTACGCTTTGAAATTGTATTGGTTCTATTTCTAAATAAAGCCATAGAACTGCATAAAAAACATAAGAGAAATAGTAAGTAATAGGTAAAGTATTCCGACAATATTTCGTTAAGATTACTCCAAACAGTACCTTGCGCAACAACTGCTATGAATTTAGGGAATCCGTAAAAAAGTAAAAATAAAATTATTAGATTCAATGAAAAGATGATTATGTTAAATACTCGCATTTAAGCCCTCCTCTAGAGTTAAATTGAATATTAGGCCAAGCTTTCTAGGGTGATTAGCGTCACAAAACCTAAAACTAAGATTATTAGAGCACTTAATAAACAATATAAGAAAAAGCTGAACATTCTTCTTAGGATATACGGCTGTTTATAGTTATTAAATTTAAAAATAGAACTCTTAACAGCTAAGTGTATGATGGAAGCTACCGTGCTGATCGTTCCAAGTGCAGTGAGAGTAAAACCCAAAATACCATAACCCAAATTGTCGAACCCTTCTCCAGGTTTGTGAATTGCAAAATTCCAAAAAAACACACCAAAAGCAAATAACAAAATACTTAGTGAAATATTTATTTTATGTTTCAAAATGACCACCGTCCTTTAAATGAATCATATCAATCATTACAATGTTAAATAAGTACTAGTTTATTGTAGTACTGAAGTAATAAAGGAGCTTATGAATGAAAAGGTGGTACATGTTGATTCGTTGCTTGCGCGGATAACAAGGCGAAGATCACCCAGTAGGCATACCATTTATTTTAGTAGGGGAACGTTATGGAAAAACAACTAAATGGTTCGGACGATAACTTCCGTAAGCCATAAGACAACACTGAGGAAAGGGGAACGAGGAGGCATATAGCGTATTTGCGTTCCCTTTAAAACAACGCTATTTATCATGTGTTCAGATATCGGAAACCTCAGTGGATTGTGTGTTTTGCGGATTGGCGAGTATTAACCTTGGGTGTAGGATTATTGCTGACTTGTAGCTTTGTGGACGCATGGTGACTGACTATATTCGTGTTTAGATGTATAAACTACAGCTAATTTGCTCGAATCTGAAGCATTTTTGTGAATAGATGGAAAAAGTACATCTAATTTGTAACAAAATTGAAGAAACGAGCAAATCGAAGGAATATAACTACAGGAAATACAGTTAATCCTTCGAATTCGTGGAATCCGCTTCAAATAGATGGAGAAAATCCAATTAGATTGCGGGAAGCAGGTTTACGCATCGGTCAATAACGAAAAAAGAGGCTGTCTCAAAAAGTCGAAATTGACCTTTGAGACAGCCTCTTTGCGAGCATTATGGTGCTACACCGTAGCTCCAGTCAAATCAAGCCAGGCCAGCTCTTGCGCCGACAGCACTAGCTCTGCGCCATCGCGGCAGGAGACCATCTCGGCCTCGGTGCGCGGACCGATCAGCGCGCATGCCGGAAACGGCTGGCTTAACACGTAGGCGAGGGCGATTTGGATAGCGCTCACGCCTTTTTCCTGTGCGAGCTGCTGCGCACGCTGCAACCGCGTCCAGTTCTCGTCGCTGTAGAATACGCGAACGAGATCCGCGTTATCGCGGATTTCCGGCGAGAACCGGCCCGTGAAGAAACCGCGCGCTTGCGAAGACCATGACAGCAGTGGAAACTGCTGCTCTTCGTACCAGCGCAAGGCTTCTGTATCGGCAGAGACGCAGCCAGCCCAGAACGGCTCATTTGGCTTAGCGAGACTGAGGTTAGGAGAGCTGAAGCTAAAGCCGACGAGGCCATGCTTCGCGGCATATTCATTCGCTTCTTGTAAGCGCTGATGCGTCCAGTTGGATCCGCCGAAAGCGCGGATTCTGCCAGCTTCCAGATGCTCATTCAAAGCTTCGACAATGACGCCAACAGGTGTTGCAGGGTCGTCACGGTGTAAACCGTACAAATCGATGTAGTCGGTGCGCATCCGATCTAAACTTGTCATTAAGTCCTGACGAATAGCTTCCGGATTCACGCGAGGACCGTTGTTATCATGATGAGCACCTTTGGTGAATAACACCATTTCTTCTCTTTTGCCCGTTTCGTCCAACCAAATACCAATCGCTTGCTCGCTTTGTCCACCACAATAAATATGAGCAGTATCAATCGTGTTCCCGCCAATAGTCAAATAATGATGAAGGATTTCACTAACTTCGTGCGGGTTATCTAGTCTGAAAAAGTCAGATCCCATCACCAACTTGGATACCGGTTTATCTAATCCTTTAATTTGAATGTGTTTCATGTATGATCTCCAGCCTCTCGGTTTGAAATATTAAAGCTGAACGCGCGCGCGTTCTGTTGCGGATTGCAAGCAGGCGTCGATAACTTTCAAATTTAAAATGGCATCATGTGCAGGGAAACGCTGCGCTTTCTCACCCCAAGCAGCATAGGCCATATCGTCCACCTGCAGGGCGTACTGGTTAAGGAAAGGGACTTTCTCTTCGCGCTGCTCGTTCCCGACAAAAACTTGGAAATGACCGGATTCTTCAGTTGGAGTTACAAAGGCCGATGGAATCACAATGCGCCCCTTAGAACCTAGAATCTCAAGTGTATTTCGGAACGAAGCCCACATCCCGCAATCGAACGTGAGGGCTACATTGCCACTGAATTCAACAAGTCCGGACATCATCATATCGACGTTATCATGTTCCGGTGAGAAGAACGCATGAGTGGTAACAGCCTCAGGTTCACGTTCTAGCAAATATCTAGCCGCACTTAGCGGGTAACAGCCAACGTCATAGACCGAGCCGCCTCCCCATTCGCGGACGTAACGAACATTTTTGCTATCATCCGGGTTGCTGAACGTAAATGTACCGTGAATACCGCGAATATCTCCGATTTCGCCAGATTGCATGATGGCTTTCACGCGTTCGTAACGAGGGTGATGGCGGTACATGAAAGCTTCAGCGAACAGCACGCCAGCTTCTTCGCTAACCGTAACCATTTCCTGGGCTTCAGCGGCGGTCAGAGCAGCAGGCTTTTCACACAATACATGCTTTCCTGCCTGCGCTGCGCGGATCGTCCACTCTTTATGTAAATGGTTCGGAAGAGGAATGTAGATCGCATCAATATCTGGATCAGCAATCAATTCTTCGTAGCTTCCATAAGCTTTCGGGATATCAAGTCGAGTGGCAACCTCTTGAGATTTCTCCAGATTGCGACTAGCGATTGCGCTTACAACACCGGTTTCGGACTGCTTAATTCCTGGGATACAGGCACGGATGGCAATACCCGCACAGCCTAGAATTCCCCAACGAAGTTTAGTCATAACAGCATTTCTCCTTTTTTTGAAGCGGAATGTGTAACGTTATATTGCTATTATAAAATGAGTTATTTAAAATGAATATAACAATATATTGAATCGACTATCGTAATATTGTCATTAGAGATGAGGTCTTATTCGATGCGCCGACAAGTTATGTTACCTACCTTACAGCAATCCATGTATTTCATATTCCCAGAATCCGTTGGCTGGTATAGCGAAGAGCCCCAGCATGAAGTTGAGCGGCCAGAGGGTTTATGGTCGACGTATAGTTTGCATTTTGTCATCTCAGGAAAAGGTTATGTGGAGATCGAGGGGCAGTCATACACCTTGCAAAAGGGGGATGCCTTCTTATTTCCGCCCTATCAAGAGCAGCGTTATTCCAGTTCCAAAGATGATCCGTGGGATGTGCGGTGGGTGCATTTTTATGGGGATCAGATTAAGGAGTTCCTGTTGGAGAAGGGATTTTTGCGCAATTTATGGACGTTAAAAAGAAATGCAGAGCTTGAGAAAGCTTTCAATGAGCTGCTTTTAGAAGCGGAAGCCCATCAAATACTTCGCCCCACGCAGTTGAGCACGCTGATGTATATGATTTTGTGCGAATTCATGAGCTATGCCTCGCCATTAACGGTCAATCGTGGGACGGAATCCGTGGATCGGATTCTAGCCTTGCTTCCAGAGATGCAGCGTAGAGCTTGCGAGCCTTTTAATCTCGAAGAGTGGGCGGAGCTCACGGGCGTCAGTACGTATTATTTTTGCAAAATATTTCGAAAAGCCACTTCGATGACGCCGTTGTCGTTCATCACACTTTGCCGAATTCAATTCGCTAAGCAGCGCTTAATTGAGAAGGAAAATTGGCCGATCAAAGACATTGCAGGTGAAGCTGGGTACACGTCTGCGAGCTATTTCAATCAGCGATTTCATGAACATGAAGGCATGACACCGAGTGAGTTCCGCAGCCTATACATGAAAGGATCTTTCAGCTAAATGAGTGATCCCGGGCTCGGTACTAGAAAAAGTTAGTACTTTTGGAAGGCATGCTAGCACGGTACTCTTAGTCTGTAGAGACGATAAGGGGGCTGCGCAGATGCAAAGTCAAGGGAATAAGAAATCTTTTCAAACCAATTGGATATTGCATATGATTCTGGTTGTGTGGCTTGGAGTGTGGGGATGGTTGGCAATTGCGCCGCATAGTCGCGGGGATTGGGTGTTAGAAAATCTTTTGACGTGGGCAGCATTACTTGGACTGATCGCTACGTATAGAGTATTTGTTTTTTCAAATCTTTCGTATGGCTTATTGGCGAGTTTCCTGTTGCTGCATAGTGTTGGGGCTCACTTTTCATACAATGGGACGTGGTTCGATCCTTGGTTGCGGAGCATATTTGGGTCAGAGCGGGATCATTTTGATCGGCTGGTTCATTTGAGTTTCGGATTGCTTTGTGCCTATCCGATCTATGAAGGTTTGAGGGGCTGGACAACACTTGGGAGAAGATGGATTTATGTGATGACGTGTGTTATCGTTTTGGTTATGGGTGCTTTCTATGAGCTTATCGAAATGTGGGTTGCCATGATCGTAGCTCCTGAGATCGGTACGTTATTCGTTGGGGCGCAAGGGGATCCTTGGGATGCTCAGCATGATATGGAACTTGCTCTGTACGGAGCGATTATTGCGATGTGTGTGACGGCTTTTGGGAAACGAAGGCGTGTGGAAGATCACTTATAGGGGAAAATGGGAGGCAGAGTTGGGAATGGGAAATGAGCGTGAAACTGCGATTAGTGATGCGAGTGTGAATGCAAATGCAAATGCAAATGAAAGTGAAAATACAAGAGAAAATACAAAGGCGTTTGTGTATGTTGGTTCATACACGGATGATCAGCATCCAGTTGGCATTTCTTTATATAGCTTTGATGGGCAAAATGGTGAATTGACGCTGGTCGAAACGTATAGCGATTTACCGAATGCTTCGTTTCTGGCGGTGAACAAGGATAAAACCGTTTTGTATGCTGTCAGTGAAACTGTGACATATGAGGGACGGTTCGGAGGCTCGGCAGCAGCCTATGCGATTGAAGCGGGCACGGGGAGATTGAGCAAAATCAACCAACAGCCAGCAGATGGCTCTGCGCCTTGTTACATTAGCTTGGATGCATTGGGCCGCAGGGTGTATGTGGCGAATTACTTAAGCGGCGATGTAACGGTGTTTCCCGTTGAAGCGGGCGGTGGTTTGGGCGAGCGCACGCAGCTGATTAAGCATGAAGGCGAGCTTGGACCGCAAGTGGATCGCCAAGAAGCGCCGCACGCGCACTCGATTGTCCCGTCTCCGGACAATCAGTTTGCTGTATCGGCCGATCTGGGCCTTGATCGGCTGGTTGTTAGCCGCATTGACGCGGAGAGCGGCGACCTGCTGCCGCATGGCGGAGCAGGGGTCAAGCCGGGCGCGGGCCCGCGGCATGCGGTATTTAACGCGGACAGCACGCATGTGTACGCGATCAATGAGCTGGACAACACGGTGACCGTGTTGTCTTATGAGGCGGACGCGGGCCGCATGGCCGCTGTCCAGAGCTTGTCGACACTGCCGGAGGACTTCAGCGGTGTCAGCTATTGCGCGGACATCCACCTCTCCGGGGATGGCCGTTTCTTGTATGCATCGAACCGCGGACACGATAGTATCGCGGTTTATGGGGTCGACCGAGACAGCGGCACGCTGTCGGTCGTGGGTTGGCAGTCGACGCGGGGGCAATGGCCGCGGAATTTCGCACTTTCGCCGCAGGATGCGTTCCTGCTCGCGGCGAATCAGAACTCGGACAGCATCGTTGTCTTCCGCAGGGATGCGGAAACAGGGATGCTGCAAGAAACAGAGCAAACCGTAGCGGTATCGCGACCGGTTTGCGTAAGGTTTCTATAAGAAGCGCTGAACGCGCAGCGTTAGGCGCTATTTCTGAAAAGGAGGGGCAAGTTTCGACTTGCTCCTTCTTTTTTTGCATGGCGTGTGCTGTAACGGTGAAAAACACGCTTACAGCTGCTGAAAGCGCCAAAACTACCAGCTTACCGTGCTGTAACAGTGAAAAACACGCTTACAGCTGGAGAAAGTGCCAAAACCATCTGCCCTGCGTGCTGTAACGGTGAAAAACATCACTACAGCCGCAAAACCCGGCCAAACCAGCCGCCCCCAGGCTCCATAGTGATGAAAAACATCACTACAGCCGCAAAACCCGCCCAAACCAGCCGCCCCCAGGCTCTGTAGTGATGAAAAACATCACTACAGCCGCAAAGCCCGCCCAAACCAGCCGCCCCCAGGCTCCATAGTGATGAAAAACATCACTACAGTCGCAAAACCCGCCAAAACCTACTGCGCCCAGGCTCCATAGTGATGAAAAACATCACTACAGCACAAATCTCCGCCAAAAATTAGTTGCACATGCAACGTATTCGGCGTACACTAAATTAGTGGCAAGTGCAACGATTCGGTAGGTTAGGTGCATTTTAGCAGTAAAATCAAAACCAGGAGGGGTTGTTGCAGTGATTGAAACGCGAAATTCGATTCCAAGGTGGGTATCGCTGATTTACCGGTACGGACAGATGTATATTGGTGACCATTTGAAGCAATTCGAGATCGGTAGAGGTCAGCATATTTTCCTCAATGCGTTGTATAAAGAGGACGGTTTAACACAAGAGGAGCTGTCCGACTATTTGAAAATCGATAAAGGAACGACGGCAAAAGCGCTGAAAAAGCTAGAAGAGCAAGGCTACATAACGCGCACAGTCAGTGAAAAAGATAAGCGATGTTACGAGGTTTTATTGACGGAAAAAGCTCGCGGAATTAAGGAGGACGTTCGCAAAGTTCTCACGGATTGGCGTGAGCGACTTACGTTCGGCATGTCGGATGAGGAGAAGCAGATGGCTCTTACGATTTTAGAAAAAATGGGTCACAATGCGGCTCACTTTGCTGAGGAAGAGGTAGACCAATGAATATGAGGGCTGCGGGAGCTGTGTTCATTGATCGTCATTTCCATGCGTTGACACACAAGAATTATCGCTATATGTGGTTAGGACAATGTGTATCGCTGATCGGCACATGGATGCAAAATATCGGGCAGTCCTGGCTCGTTCTCACACTGACGGGCTCGTCTCTTAAACTTGGGATTGTGGCAGCGTGTCAGTTTCTACCGATCCTTTTGTTTTCGCTGTTTGCCGGCATTATCGTGGATAAATTCCCGAAGAAGAAGATTCTTATACTCACACAGACGGTATCGATGATACTTGCCTTCGCATTGGCCACATTGGTACTTACGGATATGGTTCGATATGAATATATTCTTGTCTTAGCATTGCTTCTAGGCTTGAATAATACGTTGGATATGCCTACAAGACAGGCGTTTAATGTGGAAATTGTGGGTAAAGAAGATTTGATGAATGCGATTGCCCTCAACTCAACGACGTTTAATATGGCAAGAATTGTTGGCCCTTCGATTGGTGCAGTCATGATGGCCTGGTTGGGAGCAGGTTGGTGCTTTTTGCTAAATGGAGTCAGCTTCATAGCTGTTCTATATGGACTGATTCATATTGAGGCAGCACCTTACGTACGTAAGATGAGAGCGAAGGAAGGCATTCTGAAGGAAATTAAAGATGGTATCGTCTACATTGCCAAAGATCCGATCCTCTCACCAACTGTGTTGCTGGTAACCGTTATTGGTACGCTTGCTTTTAACTTTAATATTCTAATTCCTGTGTTCACCAAAAATGTCCTGCACATGGGAGAGACGACCTATGGTACGTTGATGTCTTGTTTGGGAGTGGGGTCCCTTGCAGGGGCTCTGACGATGTCATTTCGCAGTAAGCGAGGTCCGAAGCTGAAGTTGAGTATGGCTGCAAGCTGCTTGGTTGCCATTTGCTTAATTCTTAATGGACTGAGTGGTTCCGTTTGGGTCTGTGGTACGCTGCTTACGTGCACGGGGTTCTTTAATATTTTATTCGCGACAAATAGTAATTCGGCTCTTCAAATGTACGCGAAGGATGAGTATCGTGCACGTGTCATGAGTGTGTATTCCCTTGTATTTGCGGGTTCTACACCGATTGGCAGTCTGTTCTCTGGGTTCATAGCGGATCGATTTGGGGCGAATGGGGCATTTATTGCTTGTGGGGTTCTAACGGGCTTGCTCTGCCTATTCATTACTTGGAAATATAAGTCATCACTCTCGATACAATCATTGAAGGAGCAGGAAATGGCTTGAAATGAGTAAATTCGACTTTTATTTTATAAAGATTCCATCATTTGGGTTGTCAATTAACTTGGGATTCGCTACAATATGAGGATAAGTTCATGTGTGAGGAGGGATCTTGTGCTGGGGATATTGAAGAAATGGATGCAGAAACCAATGCAGGAACCGAAGCACACGGTGGATTACCAAACGATGGAAATCGACGTTGTCATTAAATGTTTTGTTTCGGATAAGGAGAAGCCGTTTCGAGTCATCTTTAAAGTAGAGAAACAAGGCTCTTTCTTTTCGAAAGATATTTTTGTGAAAAATGTGGATTCGAAAACATCCTATGAGCTCATTCATAACTTTTCCACGCTTGGCATGAACAATGAAGAGTTGAACAAGTATGAAAGCACAGATTATGCTGAATACAGCTTCGCTACGTTGGAAGAAGCCAAAAAAGTGAAAGATACAACCGTCGATTACATACGCTTTCTGATTCGCGAGCATCAGCAAGAGACACTAGCTAAAATTTCATAATGGTATAAACAAGGAAGGAGCTGGCGATCAATTCGCTCGGCTCCTTTTTTGGTGCTTATATTCGATTGTGCCTATGCTTCAGCCTTTAGTTGCAAGACAATCTCTTTCAACTTATGTTGGCGAAGCTTCGTAATCGACGTGTATTTGGATTCGGATCCTCTACCTTCGAAGAACACTTTGCCGTCCCCAATATGTTGAATTTTACGAGTGTTCACATAACAATCTGTGTTTACTTTGAAAAAGCTGCTGTCTGAGGTCATATTTTGGATCTCTTCCGTATTTAAGCGTTTCTTAATATGGTAGTTCTTCCCATGAAAGGAGACTAGGCCATGTTCACCAACGCGGAAATACATAATGTCCTTTTCTAAAATAAAATCCTCATATGTATTCTTTACTTCGAGCGCTACATTCATTTTATTTGCCCCCTTCTTAAAATGATAACGCTTACATTACTTAAGACGGTTTTATCTTACCATAATCTGTGAGGTATGGGAAGGCTTTTTTCATTAAAAAAAACCA
Source organism: Paenibacillus plantarum (assembly GCF_013141695.1). Classification (GTDB taxonomy): domain Bacteria; phylum Bacillota; class Bacilli; order Paenibacillales; family NBRC-103111; genus Paenibacillus_E; species Paenibacillus_E plantarum. The sequence goes on along the minus strand of NZ_WHNY01000059.1, from coordinate 27,933 downwards.
ACATGATTCGCCCTCAAAGGCAGAAAATGTTGGTTTTATGCTGATTTTGACGAACGAGCAATTATTTCCTCGGAAATAATTTACAGTGGAATATTACGAGCAACCCATACGCCAGCAGCACCTGCTTGTGCTAATCCTCGTGTAATTCCTGCTCCGTCACCGCCACAGAAAAGACCTTTGATTTCCGTCTCAAAGCTCTCAGTCAGCTTAGGTCGAGCAGAGTAAAATTTGGCTTCAACTCCGTAGAAAAGCGTATGTTCGGAAGCGATACCTGGTGTTACTTTTTCAAGTGCGTGGATCATTTCAATTAAGCTTTTCATTGTATTGTAAGGAAGAACAAGACCAAGATCCCCCGGAACGGCCTCAGAGAGAGTGGGTTCTAAAAATCCTTCGCGTATCCGTTCAGCTGTGGATCGACGTCCTCGCATAATATCGCCGAATTTCTGAACGATGACGCCTCCGCTTGATAAGTCATTCGCGTGCTTACATATTTCTCGTGCATATTCATTCGGTTTATCGAAAGGCTCCGTAAATTTATGAGAAACAAGTAATGCGAAATTCGTGTTGTTAGATCCAAGCGCAGGATCTTTGTAGGAATGACCATTAGCGGCCATAATACCGCTGTGATTCTCAACCACAACATGTCCAGAAGGGTTGCTGCAGAAGGTCCTAACGCGTGTACCAACGGAAGTGTTATACACAAATTTACCTTCATACAGATGTTCGTTAATTTCACGCATGACGACATCAGAGGTTTCGACACGGACACCAACATCGACTTGATTGTTGGACATTTTGAGTCGGCGTTTCTTGAGCACCTGCGTTAACCAAGCCGAACCGTCTCGTCCTGGAGCCAGCATGACATAGTTGCTCAGGAGCTCCGTGCCATCTTTTAAGCGGATGCCTTGAATGACATTTTTATCTTCTTTTTTCGTTGTGATGATATCATCGACTTCGGTTTTGAACTGCATATCGATGCGTGTTTTCAAATATTCATAGATAGATTTGAGGATCATTAGATTTTGCTCCGTGCCCAAATGACGAACCTGAGCGCGAAGCAGCTTTAAGCCCGCCGCGTAGGAGCGTTGCTCAATATCTTTCACTGCTTCCGTTGTAGGATCCGTAATATTTTCTGTTGCGCCATGCTGAAGATTGATGCTGTCTACATAACGAATGAGCTCCATAACTTTACTTGGGGCCAAATAATCCGTCATCCAGCCACCGAATTCGGTTGTAATGTTGAATTTTCCATCGCTGTAAGCACCTGCTCCGCCAAAACCGGAGGTAATGGAACACGCGGGAAGACAGCCAGAGAAGTCCTTCTTGCCAGCCGGAGGTGGACAAAGCTTGATTTTATTTTCGAGAATCGGACAACTGCGTTTGTAAATATCGTGGCCTTTGTCAACGAGTAAAATGTTCGCGTTAGGGTGAAGCAATGTCATCTCATAACATGCAAAAATACCGGCAGGTCCTGCACCAACAACGATAAAATCATAAGCTTTCATAAGCAGCAATCTCCTCTGGAACAGTCATATTTGGACGCAAAAAAACCTAGCCATACGGGTATGCGAAAAAGAGCACCCGTCGTAGCTAGGAAGTTATGGCTTCCTCTAGAGACCCCCAAGCCAATTCTCGAGGATATACGAACGATTCAAAGTTATGCGGCTGATTGTCATCGCCTTGACTATCATAATACGAACATTATTTATTGTCAATGGGTTAATGTTCGTGAAATTGAATGGGAGCTGTATAGCAAAAACAGCCGTATGCCTCATGCACACGACTGTTTTTTTTGTTATTCTCACAATGGTAAACGTGTAATCGTAACGACGACTGAGCGTGGGTTTTTGTCTCCAGACTTATGCTGCCATTGACTTGCTGGTTTGTTGGTTCCTGCACCTGTTGAGCCTGGATGGCTTTATTGGATCATGATCAGGATGGTCGTATTCAAATTGATGATGTTGTTACTTTTATTACTTCCGATAGTCCTGCGCGAGATTTCAATCTTGATGGTAGAATCGATCGGAATGATATTACTTTCATACTGAGTCTGATTTCTCCGATGATAGACTAGATTTGGATAAGCCCCGAAAAGGGGCTTATTTTTTTGCGTAGAGATCTGTCAAATGGTATCGACAATTTATGGTTTATTTTGACAAAATATTCACTTCATAAATTTGGATATGTGATATGATAATAGGTATAAAGTCGCATATGTAGCACCGAGAATCTAGTACTGGCTTTATTCCTGAAATAAGTATGTCAGAGAGTTTTACTAGCTTTGGAGGGGAAATAATGATGCGTTCAATGTTAAAAAAAGGAATGATAATCCTATTTGTATGGATGATGGTATTGGGTGGAACGAGCGGGATACTTGGCGGGAGCAATGAAGTAGCCGCGGCAGGTAACGATTGGGTATACTGCGCTGGTGAAGGGGCATATTGTCACTTTACAGGAGAGAAATTAGTGCGATACGGGATTGATAATAATGTGGTATACGCTAGATTCACCGACGGAGTGAGTTGTGATACGGCGACTTTCGCACAAGGTGATCCAGCGCCTGGGGTAGTTAAACAATGTGAGTATTGGGATGAATTTGCAGGAGGAAACGGAACGCAGCAACAACCCTTTGAAATTACATCTGCTAAGCAACTTGATAATGTAAGGAATAATATGGAGCTGGGTCTATATTTTAAGCTGAGCAATGATATTGATTTAAATGTTAGTCCATACAATGAGGGGGACGGTTGGCAACCGATCGGCAGTGATGGCTCAGCTTTTCGTGGAAATATAGACGGCAACGGTCACATAATTAGAGGGCTAACTATTAGAAAGTCAACCATTGATTTTGTTGGGTTATTTGGTCAACTAGAATTAGGTAGTACTGTTACGAATATGAGATTGGAAAATGTAAATATAACTGGAAATTGGGTTGTTGGTGGTTTGGCAGGACACAATAGGTTTGGCTCCATCAGCAACAGCTATGTTACTGGAACTGTAAATGGCAATCATGCTATCGGCGGTTTGGTCGGATTTAATGATGGTACAATCACGAATAGCTATGCGTCAGCTAGCGTAATTGGAAATGTTGAGATTGGCGGTTTGGTTGGCGTAAATATGAATGGAACGATCACCACTAGCTACGCCACAGGGATTGTGAGCGGGACTAACCAATCTGGTGGATTGGTGGGGGTAAATAATAGGACGATCACCAATAGCTACTACAACAATGGTTCATCACACCAAGATGATACGGGGAAAGGCACTGGTTTAACGGTTAGCGAAATGAAAATGAAAACTAGTTTTAATGGCTGGAATTTTGCGTCAGATTGGTTTCAACTTCCGAATGAATATCCTCAACTATGGGCTTTCACAACGCTGACGAAGGGGACGAACCCAGGAACAACGAAGCTGAATAATACTCGAAATGGTATGGAGTACTCCGTGAAAGGGTCAGCTTATATTCCGATTACTGGCACATCAACCGATAATATTATTGTAAACGTAGGGGATACGATTAGTATCCGTGATGCAAATGATGTGGGAAACATAAAAACCATTATGGTAAAGCTAACAGACATTAATTCGCCATCCAGCAATGCCCTGTTGTCTAACATAAATGTGAAACAAAGTACGTTAACGCCAGGTTTTGAGCCATCGAATGTGTATTATTCAGTAGATGTACCGAATGAGATTTTAACTTTTCAATTCGAGCTCATCCCTGCGGATCCCTATCAAACGATTGCGGTAACAGGTGCTGTACGTAACATACTTGCAGACAATGAGTTCACCTATGGCGTACCAAATCTAGTAGAAGGAAATCACACGATTCAAATTACGGTATCCGCACAGGATGGCAGCATACAAAATTACCAAGTATTCGTAAACCATTTGCCCATCGTGTTGGCAGATTTAAACGATGATGGAGATCGTGATATCGTTGATGTCCTTTTGACAATGAAACAAAGAGAGGATCAGTTAAGTAGAGGACAAATTGAACAGTTACTGCAACAGATAATACCAAAGTTTATTGAGTTGGATTAATGAACTAGGCGTCGTCTAGGAGGAGGCACCCTTTTGGGTGTCTTTTTATTTAACTTCTGTTCTTTTTTCCCCACGCCAAAGAACCCCTAAAATAGAATAGATGAACCTGATAGTTTCTCTATTGTCTATTATAGGGGGCAGAGGTTTTATATGTTATGGCTTAATATTAAGCATTCGAACAATAGCTGTAACGGCTTCCGCTCTGGTAGCAAGCATAGATGAGGCGAAGTTATTACCTATGGTGCCGCCAAGTAGGTTGTTTTTGCTAGAAATGACCGCCGCTGGCTTAGCCCAATCTGGAATGTCGGCATCATCGGCATAGCCTGTTGGGATACCTGCCATTAGGGGGAGACCCAGGGCTTTTACGACCATAGAAATCATTTCTGCATGGGTAATGTTGGCTGTCGGTCGGAATGTGCCATCGGGATATCCGCTGACGAGACCAAGCTGAACGGCTTGTTTGACTGAATTTGCCGCCCAATCTTCTACCAGGTTCGTATCGGTGAAAGTGAGCGGTACACCCGCTAAGTTAGGCTTCAAACCATTCATTACCATAACCGTAAACTCAGAACGCGTAATGTTAGCATTCGGCTTGAATGAGAAGTCCGGATAACCGCTCGCGATTTTACGCTCATAGGCCATGCTAATCTCAGGACTTGCCCAATGTCCTTTCGTGTCTGTAAAGGGACTTGTATCTGCGGTTGTAGTCGTTGCAGGGCTAGTTCCTTCTGTGACAGTGACCTTGCTCTGTGTAGACAAGCCGTCTCCGGAAGTTGCAGTAATTGTTACTGTACCGGGGATGAGTGCACTGACTTGCCCGTTGCTGTCCACTGCTGCAATGTTTGGATTACTGCTCTTCCACGTTGTTTTATGATTGGATGCATAGCTGGGGGAAATCGCGGCGCTGAGTGAGACGCGTTCCTCCACTTGAAGGTTGAGTGTGGGTTTATTGATCGTTATGGCTGTTACAGGAACTTTGAGCGCGTACATGTACAAAACAAACATGTCTAATAAGCCCTCGGACTTAATTTCATCTTGATCGGCAAATTTGGTGGATACTTCGTAGAGGGTCCCATCATGTCCAGTGAATAAGGGTAAAATCTCGTTAGTATCAATCTTGTATTGCCACTGAATGGTACCGTCGGGGCTAAGCGCGTAAATCGCTTTATTTGCTGATGAGTTGGTATAGATAAGTCCATTCGGCCCAAGAAGTGGCGGGGTGACCGTACCGCCTGCTGCGAATTGCCATTTTATCGTTCCACTAGGTAATAGTGCGTTGAGCTTTCCATCTTGTGATCCGAAATAAACACTTCCGTCTGGACCGACAGATGGCGCATATAGGATGCTGCCTTGATCGAATTCCCATTGTTTAGTTCCGTTAGGTGAAACGGCATAAAGCTTATGATCATCAGATCCAACATAAATGGTACCATCTAACCCGATAGTAGGTGTCGATGTTGCTAGACCACCTATTGGAAATGTCCATTTCTTCGTCCCATTTGGCTTGATCGCGTAAAGCGATTTGGCACCCATGGTTACATAAATGGTGCCATCAGGGCTAAGAATCAGCTTCGCCTGGTTTTTTACCTCCAGATCAAGCCACCAGATTTCTGTGCCATCCACAGGATTTAGTGCATGTAGAATGCCATCTTTAGATGCGACATAAATCGTTCCGTCCGCCCCAAAGATCGGCACTGATGCGACTTGATCGCCTGTAATGAAAGACCATTTCAATGAACCATCTGCTCGAAATGCCATTAGCTTGCCTGGCTCACCGGCTCGGCCAGTACCGACATAAATGGTGCCATCCTTATCGATGGCAGGTGATGTTAAGATAGTTTCATTGATTGCAATTCGCCATTTCTTCGTCCCGTCAGGCCAATGTGCCGCAATCCCGTTTCCAGCCAGTATTGTAAAAGTGAAATAAATGGTATCGTCGGGAGCAACAGTGGGAGTACCGATATACGATATTGCAATTGTCGGAGCTTTCCATTTTAGTTGTACGAAGCTAGAATTCTGAAACATGATGAGGTCCTTGACGTTAGGATTAAGGTTCGTAATTGGTGTAATCGTCTGCACAGGATCTATCGTGATTTGAGCTGAAACAGGCAAGGTAGTCGATGCGAAACCTATGAATAATACGAGTAGGCTGCCTATGAAGCGTACATTCTTCAACTGGACACTCTCCCTTTATATAACAGATATTAAGTTTAAAATTTTATGGCCAAACTGTAACTATCAGGATCGATACTTCTGCGGATGAATGCCCGTATATTTCTTGAAAACGGTACTGAAATAGTGTGGGTTTTCATAACCTACCTTTTCAGCGACTTCCAGAATTTTTAAACTGGTGGATTTCAAGAGATTTTTGGCGTCCTCCATACGTAGACTGGTAATATATTCGGTAATTGTTACCCCCGTTTCTTGCTTGAAGATCAAGCTGATATAATTTGGCGTTAGATAGATTTCTTCTGAAATTTTCATGACACTGATGTCCTCTTTATACCTCAGCTTGATGATATCCATCATTTTTTGGATCACTTTAGAGTTCTTTTGATTATATTTATTAGAAAAATATTGTGCCATAAGATGGAACAGGTTTGATATATAGTTGTTTAAATCCTGAGCATTTTCTTTCTTATAAATAGATTCAAAGATACTGGATCGTTTACCAACAATTTGATCGAGATCCTCGCTTAGATCCTGTGCAGTTCTGGATGCGATGCATACCATTTCTAAGCATATGCTTTGTATGTAATCTACAGGCATGTTTCTCAACTGATCGAACATGTTACTAAGGATATTTGAAACACCGCTGCTGTCTCCAAGCTTGATAGCATTCATGAGCAGGTTCTCATTGTCGTAGAAATCGGACCTATCGACCGAATTGGCGGAGATATCATTGATGCTATAAATATCGCTTATATGGAGGATTGAATTTTTTCCAGTATGAAATTTGTACTTTAATGCCATACAAGCATCCTTATAGGAGGAGTGAATGGCTAGAATGTTATTCACGGGGCGTCCGATTCCAATGGAAATGGAAATCTTCAAATACTTCCTCAGGCACGCGAGTATTTCCTCACATATTTCGGTATGTCGGTTAGAACCCTCTATGTTCGAATTGAAAATGAGCACGAATTCATTTTCGTTGGCACAGAAGCTTACGCCAGAGTGAGCACTGCTGATAATTTCCTCAACAATATTAGATACGCTAAAACTAAGGATTTGTTTATCCTCCTCAGATTTATTTTCCGTTATTGTATCGTAGTCATCAATTTGTAAAACAGACACAAGATGGCTTTCCTCCGCACGCAAAGGTAATTGATAAAAGCTTAATTTCGCATGTATTTCTCTCTCATTTGAACTTACACCCCAAATTAAATTGCGGAGAAATTTTTCGCGAATCAATGGAAAGTGCTCGTGCAGTTGCTGCTTTAAATGCGTCATTTCGGAATGCAGATTGCGTTCCATCTTTATGCGATGCACCACTTTAGTCACCATCTCGACGAGCTCGTTGATTCTAACTGGTTTTAGAATATAGCCTTCTACGTGGATGTCGAGGGCTGTTTTGGCATAGTTGAAATCCTGGATGCCGCTGATAATAATGACTCTGATGTCGCTTTCCCATTCCTTCAGCTTCATTGCAACCTCAAGTCCATCGACAAGCGGCATGCGTATATCGGTAAGTAGAATATCTGGCTTAAGCTCTTGACACAGCTCCAGGGCTTCCTGCCCATCGACGGCTTCGGCAATAACCTGGATTCCCAACTCCTCCCAATTCACACTGTTGCTGAGTCCATCCCTGACAATAAACTCATCATCTGCTATGATCATCGTTAACATCGTAACCCTCCATTGTTGTAACGGCTGGGAGTCGCAAGCGGACTGTAACGCCGGATTCTTCATTGTCATAAAATTGAATACCATATTCATTCCCGAAAAAATGTTTGATTCGTTCATTCACATTTTGGATTGCAAAGGACTTTAAGCTGTTTGGGTCTTGTAAGATGGCATTTAGTTCCTTCACATCCGCCCCAACACCATTGTCGCTGATGCTGATTTCAATCAGGGAGTCCAATCGCTCACCTTTGATGATAATGGTTCCGATTCCCCTTCTTTTCTCAATTCCATGGATAATTGAATTCTCTACAATAGGCTGTAAAATCAATTTAACCGTTAAGTAGCCTAGGATCTCCTGAGGGAAATCGATCGAATAATCTAATTTATCTTTAAAGCGGATTTTCTGGATTTTCAAATAGCTTTCTACTTGTTTTTTCTCATCTAAAAGCGGAATGATCGTATTGCCTTTACTTAAGCTATATCTGAACGTATCCGAAAGCGAAGTCACCATGGTGCTGATATCCGGTACATTATGCTTAATAGCCATCCAATTTACGGAATCTAGGGTGTTATATAAAAAATGAGGGTTGATCTGAGCCTGCAAGGCTTTTAGTTCTGCTTCGCGTTTGACCTTCTCACTTATAAACAGCTTATCAATCAAACTTTTGAGTTCAATCAACATTTTATTATAGGTTTTAAAAAGGTAAGAAAATTCATCGTTTCGTTTGTAGTCCAGTGAAATTTCGAAATTGCCGTTTTGGACAATTTTCATGGATTTAACAAGCTTGCGGATAGGAAATGAAATGTTGTCTGCAAGCAATAAGGCCATTAACAAGGCAAGAATCGTGCATAGGATAATGACGATATAGATGAATTTATTAAAAGCGTTCAGCTCACCGTTTAATTCGTTCATAGGTGTTAATGAAACGATCGTCCAATTTAAATCGGTCATGTGTTGATAAGAAACAAAGATATCGCCATGGCTGTGTTTTTCAATGAATGATCCGGCAGCCTCTGGGTTGTTTGTAATCGTTCCACTCATTTCCATTTCTTGACTCGCCGCTTTACCGAGTAATGAGGTATTCGGGCTAATAATAATAGAGTTACGCTTGTCAATAATGAAGGTTGAAGTACCAGCGGTAGGCTTCGACTTATTTAGGATATTATTAAAGTAATCAATGTCTACATCGATGGTGAGCAGTCCATTATAGGGAATCAGCATATCATCCAATCCGAATAATCTTTTGGCAATTTTAATGGTCGGATGGGTTGTGGAGGAAATGACGACCTTATCCAGCCCCACAACGGTATATTCGGCTTTTGGGGGAAGGTCTAAATACCAAGGTTCTTGCTCAATCAAGCTGATATCGGAAACCTTATCCGTAAAGCTGTACATCAAATACTCAGGCCTGTTGATTAGATAGAGCCTTGGTATGAGCAAAGTCTGTGTCACATTGGGAACGGAATAATTCTCCAAAAGCTTATCCAGCAAGGACATTTCACTCACCAGCGCTGTTTTATCGAAGGGATGCTGGGAGGATAACACGCGAATTAGATCGCGATTCAGGTAGATTTCAGCCGAAATATCATTGATGGCCTCCAATTTTTGATTAATATTAATCGCAATCATAGCGAGCTTTTCTTCTAAGGAGGCATTGATTTTTTGCGTAATGATGCTGGTAGATTTAGCGTATATCGTGTACGAAATAATAGAGGTTGGCAAGAGAATCAAGCTGATAAAGTACACAAGCAATCTATTGCGAATGCTCGTTGTAAAAAGAAAACGATTTAGAAAAATACGTTTAAATGTCCTCAAAAGCATCAGGATTCTCCTTTATAACAAGTTTACTTTGATGAAAACTTATCACAATATTCCAAAAAATCATATAATAAAATTTGTAGGATGAAATAACTAGATTGGCAAGGGGTGGTAAGTATCCGAATTCAATACAAAAAAATAACAGTAACACTAAGTGTCGTAAGTGTTCTAGCATGTTTCATTGCTTATGGCTGTACGAACCGTTTTTCGAATAAACAAGCGCGGATGGAGCAGGGAAATGAAGCTGTAACCGATCACGGGCAATTGGCAAAGATCCATATTCAGTACGCTCAAATGTCAGTCACTTCTGTCAAATTTGTTGAAGAGGCCATACATCGATTCAATGAGACGAATCAAGATAATATCTATATCGATTTATTGAAGATACCGCGTGATCGATACACCGAAACCTTGAATATGTTGAATGCTTCAGGAAAAGGTCCCGATGTCTATGAAGTAAGCAAGGAGTGGCTGACAAGCTATATGTATAAAGGCTGGATAGAAGATCTTTCAGCTTACGTAGATGAGTCTTTTTTTAAGCCTTTTCCGAAATGGGCTGTTGAATTCGCCAAGAATTCGCGTAATAAAGATAAATTTTATACGATACCTTCCAATCAAATTACATATCGTCTCATTTACAATAAAGATTTGTTTCGTAAAGCGGGTTTAAATCCCGAGTCTCCGCCAACCACATTAGACCAGGTTAAGAAATATGCCACTATCATCAGTGAGGCTGAAAAGGGTGCAAGAAAGTATGGCTTTGCTCTGCCGATAGGAGAGGAATGGGGAGGCTTGGTACAGCCGATGGAGGCTACCAGTGCCTACAGCGGTGTTTACTTCTATAATTTTCAAAATGGTACCTATGATTTAGCTGGATTTAAGCCATGGTTAACGACATATAAGTCGATGGAAGAAAACGGGGCACTATTTCCAGGAATGGGCGCAATGAAAGATGATCTTGCGACTGCACAATTTGCAGAAGGCAATATTGGCATGATGTATGCAGCAAGCTGGAAGCCTACCCTATTTGCAGAACAATATCCTCCGAAAAATGAATGGGGCGTAGCTATGCCGCCTGCAACAAGCGAAGCCACGGTCGGTAAGGGCGCGGTATCTATCCATGCAGCAGGATTGAATGTAGTGAAATCGGGTACGGCCCACTTGCAGGAAGCGGTCAAGGTATGGAAATATCTATATTCGATAGATTATATCGGGAAGTTATATCAGAGCGGCAGTTTAATTCCCGTTATGGAGGGGGTGCTAGATAACCCGCGTTACACGCCGTCAATAGCTCACTTTAATGAATTTTTACCAGGAAGCAGGGATTCGATTTACCCTGATACACCGTTGAACATGGATGAGTGGGCTCGCTCTAAAGCCTATATTTCCGCTATCGGCGATGGGAAATCGATAGACGAGGCCTTGCAGGCTGAAAGCAACAGACTAAATACATTATTGAATGCTTTCTTCACAACATTTGGCGTGAATAAAAGCGATTATACGAATTCATATTTTGACCCTCAGCATCCATTAGAAAAATAACAAGAATAAACGATTTATAAAAGTGTAGAGAATTTTAGACTTTATTATAGTTTTGTTTATTTTGCTTCTTTTTTGTTTCGTTTATAGTGAACTTGTAAGCGAAAACAAGAAAGGAGGAAACGCAATCAACAGCCGATCTTACTCAACAAGCAAGCCTAACCGACCGAATAGATTCAAAAGTATGTTGAAGGAATTTAAGAAAAATAAAGTATTATTGTCCATGCTCATCCCAGGGCTGATTATTCTGCTAATCAACAATTATTTACCGATGTTTGGCATTTTGCTGGCGTTTAAAGATTTTAAGTTTACGTCAGACAATTTTTTTACCAGTCTTCTTGCCAGCGATTGGGTAGGATTTAAGAATTTTGAATTTTTCACCAAATCCATTTATATTTTCACGATCACCCGCAATACACTGCTTTATAATGGTGCTTTTATCATTCTTACGTTAGTTACTGCTGTCCCTGCTGCTATCCTCATGAATGAATTAAGAAATCGTACGCTTGCTAAGTTCTATCAGTCGGCAATGCTGTTGCCGCAATTCTTATCTTGGGTCGTTGTCGGTATTCTCGCATTTTCATTCTTGAGTATGGATATGGGGTTTATTAACAAGAATGTGCTGGCTCCACTGGGCTTCGATCCTATTCTTTGGTATAACGAACCGCGTTATTGGCCGTATATACTGCCACTGGTGCATATTTGGAAGACGTTAGGATATTACAGTATTATTTTCTTAGCGGGAATTACTGGCATTGATTCGGAAATCTACGAGGCAGCTGTCATTGATGGCGCTAGTAAAACAAAGCAGATCTTCTATATCACGATCCCGCTGCTTTTTCCGCTGATGACTATTCTCACACTGCTGCAGATTGGAAGAGTTTTTTATGCAGATTTCGGCCTTTTCTATCAGACCACACAAAATTCAGGCATCTTGTACTCGGCGACCAATGTTATTGATGTGTATGTGTATAATGCATTAAGAGTGACTGGGGATGCCAGTATGGCAGCTGCCGTCGGATTATACCAAGCTACTGCAGGCTTTATTCTGGTTATTACTAGTAATTGGATTGTCAAAAGAATAAATAAAGATTCTGCTTTGTTCTAGGAGACGAATGCAATGGGATTTACATCACACAAAAAAAGAGAACTAAATGCAGTTTCGAAGACGACTAATGTTGTCGCAAATGTTATTTTTATGTTTTACGTTATCCTGTGTATATGTCCTTTAGTGCTTGTTTTTATGGTATCGATTACAGATGAACAATCGATCGTTACTAACGGCTTCAGTTTCTTCCCAGAGAAATTTAGTTGGATGGCTTACACCTATATTTTCAATGATTCAAGCCAAATCATCCGCTCGTATGGGATCTCGATCTTCGTTACGGTCGTGGGCACACTAGTCAGCCTGTTAGTGACAGCGCTCTATGCTTATCCCATATCAAGACCGGATCTAAAGTCGAGAAATATTTTCGCATTCCTCATCTTTTTCACATTGCTCTTTAGCGGTGGGCTTGTACCTTATTATATGGTTTACAGTAACGTCCTGCATTTGAAGGATACCTTGATTGTTCTCATCCTGCCGTTGTTGCTTACACCGTTTTATGTCCTGATTATGCGAACTTTTTTTGCGACAAATGTACCAGATGCCATTTTGGAATCAGCCAAAATAGATGGAGCAGGCGAGTATCGCATATTTTTCAGCATTGTGCTCAATCTTTCCAAACCTGTACTAGCCACAATTGGTTTATTTAACACAATTACGTACTGGAATGAGTGGTTTACGGCATTATTGTTCATTACGAATCCTAAACTCATGCCGCTGCAGCTACTCCTGCATAATATTCAAAGCTCGATTCAAATCATACTCGACTTAGCAGATAAAGGCCAAGGCAGTATGTCCTTGGAAACTTTACCTAGTCAAAGCGCACGTATGGGGATGGTCGTTATTGCGATTGGGCCCATTATCTTAGCCTATCCGTTTTTACAAAAATATTTTATTAAGGGATTAACGGTAGGCGCTATTAAAGGCTAGATTCGACCAAATGTTGCTTGGGTGGGATACTTGGTTGCTTTAGTATAGAATTGTCAATTTGAAAGGGGAAAACTATGTTTAAAACAAAAAGATACGTAGGATTTACGCTTGTACCAGCTATCATGCTAACGGCAGCACTAACCGGCTGCTCCAAAGAGGAGGCAACCGATAAGGCATCCACTACGCCAGTAACTACGGCATCCGCAACACAAGCGGCTAAAGAATCACTCCCCCCTGTTGAACTAAATTGGGCTATGCCCGTTGCTGGAACAGGTGCTCCCAAGGATGTTGCACTCGTAGAAGCGGAAATCAATAAGTACCTGAAGGATAAAATTAACGCTACGGTTAAGCTGAATATGATACCGTTTGGAACTTGGGCGGATAAATCAAATGTCATTATCTCTTCAGGTGAAAGCGTAGACATCATGTTTACAGCTGGTTGGTCCAACTATAGACAAAATGTGATCAAAGGCGCTTTCATTGATATGACGGATTTAATTACTAAGTATGCGCCAAAAACAAAAGCAGCTTTAGATCCCGCATTCTTAGCAGGCTCGAAAGTAAATGGCAAGAACTATGCTTTACCTACGCAGAAGGAATTGGCTCATCAATACGGTTTCTTATACCGTGCGGATATTGCGGAGAAATACAATATGGATCTTTCCAAGGTGAAAACGTTAGATGATTTGGAACCATTCCTGAAAATTATTAAGGAGAAGGAACCGAACATGTATCCGATTCTGGCGGGTCAGGTTCAAAACAACAGCTTAACGCTAAATTTGGATTATGATCCAATTGGAGATGCTACCATTCCTGGCAAGCTGGTTCCAGGCGGCAATACAACAGTCATTAATGATCTGGCTACGCCAGAAACGAAAGCCCTCTTCACCCTATGGCATAAGTATTATACGGCTGGATACATTCGTAAAGATGCAGCAACTGTACAGGATATAACCTCTGATAGAAAAAGCGGGAAATTTTTCTTGACGATCGGTACCTTAAAGCCATTAGCTAATGAAGAAATAGCCGCAGCCAATGGAGGATTCCCTTACAAACAAATCTACTTGCGCCCAGCTTCCATTAATGGCAATGATACACAAGGCTCGATGCAGGCCATCTCCCGTACTTCCAAAAATCCAGAAAGAGCGATGATGTTCCTGGAATTGCTTAATACGGATAAATATCTTAACAACTTGGTCAACAATGGGATTGAAGGTAAACACTTTGTCAAAGTATCGGATAATGTCATTGATTTTGCTCAAGGTGTAGATGCTCAAAATTCTGGTTATTACCCTGGCGTTTACTGGGTATTCGCCAATCAATATTTGAACTACTTCTATAAAGGACAGAACACAACGAAATGGGATCAATTCAAATCATTTAACGCTTCTGCCATTTCAAGTAAGTTAATGGGCTTTAATTTCGACCAAGAGCCTGTCAAAACAGAAATAGCTGCGATAGCTAACGTAAATGCAGAATTTAATGCTGGATTAAGTACGGGGACATTAGATCCTGAGGTCTATCTGCCTAAGTATCTTGACAAGCTTAAGCAAGCAGGTGTGGATAAAGTTATCGGAGAGAAGCAAAAGCAGGTTGATGCCTGGTTGGCTGCTGGCGGAAATAAATAACTAAGTTTCAGATGAGTTGGCGTAGATGTTTATTGCGCCAACTCGATTTATATCTAGAAGGAGGTTGCGTTACTGGTAAGTGAAGAGGCTCCCTGTTACGTTTATCAAAATAGTAATGGAGGTTATATGATGGGTAACCCAGTTGATTTCAAAGGGAATTTAAAGAAGATTACACTATTTTGTTTAGTTGTTGCGCTTGTATTTCAAACATTCGTTGTATTGCCAACGACGACAAGGGCAGCTGTAGCCTCATTGCCAAGCCCAGGATCTCCATTAATGGTTGATGATTTTATTGGAGGCGGAAGCTTCGGGAAAAGTGGAAGCCCCTGGGCGAATTGGTATAATCAGTCGGGTGGTACGGGTACTTATGCAAGAGCAACGGTAGATGCGCTTACGGTTGGTAAATTTACACAAACGCCCGCATCAAGCTCCTCACAGGCCAAGTTCGAACCGCAGCATTTTAATGCGAACCTTGAAGGCTATCGCTATCTCAATTTATCCATGAAAAATCCAGGATACACGGGAAGTCGCATCAATATTTCGATTGAGGATGGCACTCATTCCTACAGCTTGACGAATGGATTCGTAAGCGTGCCAACTAGCTGGACGCCTTATGCCTATGATTTAAATCTCTTCCCGAATTTAGTAAAATCCAGTGCTCATATTGTCGTCTGGCTTAATCAAGCTACTGGTGTTTATGGTGAGATGCTAATCGATAATATCCAAGCGACGGATACTTACAGCGGTACGGCTCCAACATTGACTGCGACTGGAATGACGTCAAATTCGGGTGCCATTCATAATGAAAACACGGTGTATACGTTTGTGGCAACCTATACAGATGTGGATAACGATAAACCCTTTGCCGTACAGTTAGTCATTGATAATGACACTGTTTATGATATGACTGCAGTAAATATGGCAGATATCACATACACAGACGGTAAGGCCTATTACTACTTTTTAAAGCTGCTTGTGGGAAGCCATTCCTATTATTTTCGTACAACGGATAACAACTCCGATGTAGTGACAACGTCACCTGTGTCAGGTCCTACGGTTGTAAGCGCTGCACAAACAATTGACATCAATGATAATACGATAGGAACCGGCAATAACCAAATGGCATATGCAGGTTCTGGTTGGTCCTATGTCGCTGCCCCAGCAGGGAATTATCAAGCAGATAACCATGTATCCGCCATTGCTGATGATACGCTTACTTTTCGATTCGTCGGTACCAAGGCACGTTTATACGGTGTGACCGCAGCCACATATGGGATCGCCGCAGTATCCATTGATGGTGGAGTGGAAATCAATATTGATACGTACTCTGCCAGTCGCGTGGAATCAGCCTTGCTGTATACAAGTCCGAATCTTCCCAATCAGCTGCATACAGTCAAGGTCAGGGTTACGGGGCAAAAGAATGCAAGCTCAAGCGGATATACGGTTGCTATCGATAAAATTAACGCAGATACGTACACAGGCAGTTTGGTCAATGATGTCGTCATTAGTCAAGCAGGCTATAGCGCAGCTGCTTTCAAGAATGCCAAAGTAACGGCCAATGATGAACTAAGTGATACTTCCTATCAGGTCTTAAACGGTTCAACGGTAGTTGCATCAGGCAATATGACCTATGAGGGTGTTACCTGGAATAAACATGTGTACTCGATAGATTTTTCTGGCGTTACCACAGTAGGTACCAACTATACAATTAAAACGAATAACATTTCTTCCTATCCCTTCCAAATCCAAACGAATATTTGGAACCAATATAAGGATGAGATGACGGCATTCTATCGATTGCAGCGTTCGGCTGTGGATACTCGCGTTTCTTATCCAGTTGGCTACAGCAGTGATACAGCTCCTTCAGAGAAGGTTTTCCATCCTGCCGGACATTTGGATGATGGCTTATCTCCAGATGGCAAATCGCATTATGATTTGTCGGGCTCCTGGTATGATGCTGGGGATTACGGTAAGTATGGAGGGAATCAGTGGGTTGCTGGTGAAATTGCCTTAGCTTATCTTCGCCATGCATCGAACGCGAATGTCAGATACGATAATGATCACAACGGTGTTCCTGATTTGATTGATGAAGCCAGATTCGGCAGCGAGTATTTGGTCAAATTTGCAAATGCGTTCGGTGGAGCCATGTATAACCTGCCGAATAATGCCGGGTTCATCCATCCAGAAAAAGAAACGGACAATATTATTAACACACCAGATGATCGAAAATATGGTGCTATTGGAATCGGCGGCTCAGCCAAAGCAGCTGGTGCTCTTGCAGCTACAGCGCGTGCCATTCAAAGCGCACTTGCAGGGGGATATATTCCAGCGAGTCAAGTCGCGGAGTTCACTACTTTTGCTGCCTCATGTCAAACTGCTGCGATAACGTTCTATAACTTTGTCGTTGCTAACCCCTATCTTGCACAGGGGAGTTATGAAACAATTGGCGGCGTACCGAACACGTTACTGTGGGCCGAAGTGGAGTTATATCTATTAACTAACGATACTGCCTATAAAACTTCAGCAACCGCGCGTATTAGCACACTAACATTCAAAGATATTAAATCCACCAATTATTGGGATATGCGGCCCATGTCTATGGCTGAGTTTTATCCTGTTGCAGATCCTGCAACACAGACGATTATTCATACGCTTCTCAAACAACAAGTCGATTATTTCTTGTCATCTACAGATGATACCCCGTATGGCGTACTTAACGAATTTGGACCGTTTGGTGTGAATGAGCCACACGCTGGATTTTTGGGTGATATGGTGCGGTATTATGAATTGTTCGGAGATCCCGCGGTTCTTCGTGCTGTGACCAAGGGAGCTTATTGGATATTTGGTGAAAACCCGTGGAATATAAGCTGGGTCTCTGGGATCGGTACAGATTATGTAGATTTCTTGCATACACGTCTAGACGAGAACTCTTATAATACGGCAAACACAGGCGTTGTTATTCCTGGTGAAATGGTCAGTGGACCGAATATGAAAGATACCAAAGATAAAACAAGTGTAAGCCCATGGTATGTAGACAGAGGACTCTTTGCGGATGATGGCAACCAATGGAGATACAACGAATCCAGTATCAGTATTCAAGTGGGGCTTCTGTATACCATTATGGGTCTAACGGATCTCAATGCTGAAAGCACTTCAGGCGGCGTAGTTCCAGCTAAATTGCCCATTACTTCGCCAATTATTGGCGATTATGTTCGCGGAAATGTCACTTTGTTTGCACAACCTACGACGGAATTGAGCTCCGTATATTCGACAGTTAGTGATCTTGTTTATGGTGCCAACTATAGTCCTATGACGGTGGGTGGAGGCGTTTACAGCACCACAGTGGATGTCAGTTCATTGGCTCCTTATACGAGTAAACGAGTGAATGTAAGAGGGACGGATTCACTCGGAAACGAAACCTATAGTTCTACGCATTACACAGTTGCACCACCGCTCCCTGACCCAGCACATCCGCTGCTTTATGATGATTTTAATAGAAAAGGGTTGTTTGGGGTTCAGAAGCTAGATTGGGTTAACTGGTGGAATCAATCTGGAGGTACAGGTAAATTTGATAGGGTGAATATTAACAACACCTACGATGTTGCACAATTCAGCCAGACTCCTGCGACGAGCGCCTCACAGGCCAAGTTTGAACCTTGGCATGATACGGTTGATTTGTCAGGATATCGTTTTCTGACTTATACAATGAAGAATCCAGGCTACGCCAATAGCCAAATCAATCTGACGATTGAAGATGGTAAGAATAGCTTCAGCCTGACCAGCGGCTTCGTGTCTGTGCCAACCACTTGGACGACTAGAAGCTATGACCTGAATGCATTCCCGACACTGAATAAGAAAACGGCTCATCTCGTTATATGGCTTAAACAAGCAACAGGCGTGTATGGTGAAATGCTTCTGGACGATATCCAGGCTACGAACGTCGCGAGTGGAACGGCACCGATCTTGACTTCAACGAATGTGACGCCAGCCTTGGGTGATTCAACAACACCCTTTACTTTTACTGCCACCTACACAGATGCAGATATCCAGAAACCTTTTGCGATGGAAGTGATTGTGGATGGCGTTATTCATAACATGCAGGAAACGACTCCAAGCGATGTGACTTACACAGATGGTAAAACCTATAGTTACACTACAAAGCTGCCGGCAGGCACGCATTCCTATTATTTTAATACAACAGATACGACTTCTGATGCGGTAAGATCAACACTGAATTCTGGACCTACTGTCATAACCAAGTTGTTCTCCGATGATTTCTCGGGTGGTCTAGCAGATAATTGGACGCCTACAAGCGGAACATGGTCTGTCGTAAATTCGGAATATAATGGTACAGCCGGCTATGGCACAAGCTTATCCACCGCAGGCAGCTTAGCTTGGATGAATTATACCCTGCAGGCCAAGGTAAGGGTCATGACGAATTCGGGTGGCAATAATGATGCTGGTTTGGTGTTCAGGTATACGGATCCCAATAACTATTACGTGTTGGCGATTCGAAATAACAATCATCCCTCAGGCAGAAAAATGGAAATCTACAAAATTGTAGGTGGCGTGCAAACACCGTTGGGTTATGCCGGGCCGAGCACAGCCGCTAATACAGACTACACGTACAAAGTTGTAGTTAATGGGAGCTCTATTCAGGCCTATCAAGATGGCGTCCTACAGCTGAATATATCAGACAACGCATTAGGCAGTGGCAAGATAGGCGCACGTGTCTATGCCACATCGAAAATCATTATCGATGATGTCACGGTAAGCCAATGAGATAAGGTTAAATAAGTTTTGTATTGGGAGGTTTTGAGTCGTGAAAGTAACGATTTGGAATGAAGGCAGACATGAGCAAATTAATGAAATTGTCGCGAATCTATATCCGAGGGGAATCCATGGTGCGATTGCGGAAGGATTGAGCGAGCATGGCATTAATGCGCGAGCAGCTACACTAGATGAGCCCGAGCATGGATTAACACAAGCTGTGTTAGATGACACCGATGTCTTGATCTGGTGGGGACATATGGCACACAACGAAGTTCAGGACGAAATTGTGAACCGTGTTCAGCAGCGAGTGCTGGCTGGCATGGGACTCATCGTGCTGCATTCAGGCCATTTTTCCAAAATATTTAAAAGGCTGATGGGAACGACCTGCGACTTGCTTTGGAGAGTGGCAAACGAGAAGGAGCGGCTCTGGGTTGTGAACCCAGGGCATCCTATCGCACAAGGGCTTCCTCGCTATTTTGAACTGGAAAAGGAAGAGATGTATGGAGAATACTTTGATATACCAGAGCCGGATGAGCTCATATTCCTCAGCTGGTTTCAAGGCGGTGAAGTATTCAGAAGCGGGTGCACGTTCCGACGCGGGCTTGGGAAAATCTTTTATTTCCGGCCGGGGCATGAAACGTTTCCAACTTACTATCAGCCAGCTATTCGCCAAGTCATCGCCAATAGCGTACGCTGGGCTGCGCCAGAGTCTGGGCTTGTACCTTTTCCAGCACAAAATGGACAGTTTCCGGCACTCGAACCGACACCAGGCAAAGACGCATAATGAAAAGGAGCTATCGCTATCATGACAATGTTGAAAATAGCTGTTATCGGCACAGGAGGCATTTTTAAAGCCTTTTATTGGCCGCTTATCCAGGAAAACAAAGAAATTAAGCTATTGGCTCTATGTGATATTATTCCTTCCAAAGCGAAAGCCTACGCAGACGAATCTGAGGTCCCTGTTTATGGTGATTTTTACGAACTTCTCGAACAGGAGAAGGAAATTGATGCCGTCTTCATCTGTACACCGAATCTGTATCACTCGGAGTATGCTATAGCAGCAATTAATGCGGGCAAGCATGTCTTCTGTGAAAAGCCCGATGCCGTGAGTGTAGCGGAAGCGATAAAGATGAAGGAAGCAGCAGAGCGAAATGGTCGCCATCTAATGGTCATGAGAAATAATCGCTATCGGCCTGAGGCCAAGTGGCTAAAGCAGGCCAGTCAAAGTGGGTATTTCGGAGAGCTGTACGCAGGACGCTGCGGATGGATCCGAAGAAGAGGCATACCCGGCAAGGGGGGCTGGTTTACCACGAAGGAATTATCAGGCGGCGGGCCGCTCATTGATCTTGGCGTCCATATGATTGACCTTGCAGTCTGGATTATGGGCAATCCGAAACCGGTTACGGTCAGTGGAGCCACCTACTGCAAGTTTGCTAATTCCGACTTGGCGGATTCGGTACATAGCCAGTTTGGCGAGAGCCAATCTGAGGGTCATTTTGACGTAGAAGATCTGGCAAATGGTTATATTCGGTTCGATAATGGAGCGACCCTGCAGATCGAATTCAGCTGGGCGTCGAATATTGAGCAGGAGCGCAACTTCGTGGAACTCCGTGGAACACAGGCAGGCTTTAGCTTAGATGGAAATGAATTAAAAGTGTTTTCTGAGCTGCAAGGCGCACTTTGTAATACGCAGCCGTTGTTACCTCAAGGAAAAGGTGGACATCCAGCGAACTTGGAGCATTTTATTGATGTACTGCTTCGGGAAACAGAGCCTGATTTCACACCCTCTCAGGGCGTGGATATGATTAAAATTCTGGAAGCGATTTATGAGTCGGCACGTCTCGGACGCGAGGTTGCGTTATAAAACATCAGAGCTATGAATATTCCAGAAATTATGTTCAGCCAATCGGTTGAACATAATTTTTTTTCTACTATAGTATAAGTACTTACTAGAAAATGGTAATTATTTGAAATGTTGTATGTAAGCCAGATGAGTGAAGATCATAGTGTAAAGGAGCAATACATTGAAAAAGTATATGTTGATCATGATTTTTTTGATTATTTTTTTGTTATCCGTTTGGGATGATCGGGCTAAGATGCCGCCTACTAACATGCAGCCTCTGTCAGTGCAAAAAGTGACATTTTCAGAGAATCATGCATTAAATAAAACCATTCGTGAATTAGGGCTTCCTAATTTAGAAAAAAACACGGCGAGGGAAAGGAATGTCAGGTTTTGTGGGAAGGAACCTTACAGAGTTGAATTTGGCGTGAAGATACAACTATTAGAAGCTGAAAAATACTTAGTTGTATTATCTGAAAAATGGAGAAACGAAGCAGATCATCAGGAAAAATTAAATCGGATTCGTTTTTATTACGTATCTTCTGAAATCTTTGAGCTGATGTATCAGGATGGCTCGATTGTGGCAACCATCGGAGATTGTAGCGATGATCCATATGGCTTGAAATCATTTCAACCGGTTTCACCAGGTGTTTTCTTTCCACAGAAGGAACTCGATCAGCTATCCAACATTGGCGCTGAGAAAGATGCCATTCTTGCCTTTGTACATGCCTGGGCATCCAAAAACCGTGAAGAACTTGCCCAATTGGTAGTACCAAGCGCGATGATGAATGAAATGCTTGATCGTTTGACGAACGATCGTTACTCTTACGCCTTTACAGGAATTGATGGTTCCATCATGCAGAGTGAAGGGGGCGAATACTGTATGGGTGTCGACTATCGTGTGAGTGATTCCGTTGAAAAAGAAGAACGGGAAATAAATAATAGTGCCATCTGTGTTCGGCCAAACGCTAGTGGTAAATGGAACGTGTATATGATTGATTAACATAATTAATTCAAAACAATATCCCCTTTTCATGGACACTCAATTGAATTTCATCTTAGGATGGGAGCATGGGTGAATAGATGGAAGGGGATATTTGTGATATAGTATTGTGAGAATGATTATCATTTAAACATGGAGGGATTCGGAGTGAATCACGACACGAACCACGACGTGTACTTACAAGGGACATTATTAGAGCTAATCAAGCTTGAAAGTATAACTGAAATAACGGGATGGAAACGAACTGCGGAGAAAGTTGTCCATCATACACTCCTTTTCTTTGTTAAGACGAGAGGCCAGCTTCAAATCAATCAGACTGACGTTCAAGTTCATGGCAAAACGTTATGTTTACTGCTCCCAGGTATGAGTGTACAAGCATTAAATTTGGCGGGCAATGAGAATGGTATGATCTACCAATTGGAATTCGATATATTTCGAATGGTAGAGCAAACACAAACACGTAAAGTGTATGACCGAGAGCTCGATTTTCCTTTACAAGGCCAAATTCAAACCGATTTACTCCTTTTTCAACGGAAAATACAACTTCTTGCTTCTGTGAGTGGAGATTCAAGTGTAAGGGAGCACTTGCGGCAGCAGTATTTATACGCCTTAGTAGAAATGATCCTGAAAGAACAGTCTCCGGCTATAACAACATTGAAGGATGCTGAGGATTCCATTCAGTTGACGATTACCTACATGCAGGATGCTTACCATACAGACATTAATTTAGATAAGCTCGCAGAGATTGCAGGCATGCATCCAGCGTATTATTCGCAGCGTTTTAAGCAAAAAATGAATAAATCACCGATTGATTTTCTCACGCAATTGCGGATGAATAAAGCCAAGGAAATTCTTCTTGTTTCTGCACCTCAGATCCGAGAATTGAGTGGACGGGTGGGGTACCGTGATGAGTTTTATTTTAGCCGCCGATTTAAAGAGAATTGTGGTTATGCACCAACGCATTATGCGAAAGAGATATTAACCAATATTGTTTCACTCTCGTATCCCTATACGGATCACTTACTGACCCTAGGCATTATTCCGTCAGCAGCGCAATTTCATCGTGTCAAATACTTGCCTGATGAAAGCCAATCGCTTACTTTGCCACTTCATGCAACGGAATCTTGGGAAATAGGCAGACAAACTTTTATTGAGGCAAAACCAGAATTGATTCTATGTAAAGAGAACGTTGTTTTGAAAGCGAGAGAGCATATTGGCGACATTGCGCCTATTATTTCTGTGCCATGGGCTTCACAGGATGTCTATGATCAACTCAAAGAAATTGCTCACCTTGTTGGTCGCAGGCCAGAGGCGAAAGAATGGATGGAACGTCACGCTTGTAAGGAAGAGTTGGCTCAGAAAAGAGTGAACAAGACATTTGGAAATCCGACGGTGGCTATTTGCCGCTTGATGAAAACAGGGATGAGATTATATGGTGCTCGAAATGTAGGTCATATCTTTTATCGTTCATTACAGTTGAAGCCTCCTAGTCGTGTTGCTCAAGAAATCAATCAGCACAGAGCAGGTACGAATTTCAATTGGCTATCGGTGACGCCGGAGGAAATGAACGCGTATGAGTCGGACTATGTCATCTTCATGAACTCAACAGCGCATTCGGCATCAGATCTGCATCAGCAGATCATGACGGATCCCGTTTGGCTGCGTCATCCGGCGATTAGGCAGGGGCGGTATTTCATCCTGCAGTGGGATGAGTGGATGGTCTACGCACCACAAGCGATTGGGCAGCTGCTGGATAAGGCGGTATCCCTACTAAGTGGAAACTCGCAGAATCAGCGTACGAATGCCAATCTGAAAATAATCCAAGGATAATATCTATGAATATGTCATGGACGTAAACGGTAGAGATTTTTATAATTAGTTTATTGATAATGATTATCAATATTATTGAGAGGCATGGATCATATCCAATGAAGCTGGGTCTTGCAAGCATGAAAGGAATTACCTATGGTTTGATTTGCTTTATCACGATAATCGCCTTACTCATCGTCATGTTTATAGCGATTTCGTACGGAGCCAAAAGTTTGACATTGGAAACCGTATGGACTGCCGTATTTCATTATAATCCTGAGGTAACAACGCATCAGATTATTCATGAATTACGTTTGCCACGCGTTCTTGGTGCGGCCATTATAGGAGCTGGGTTTGCTGTTGCAGGTGCTTTGATGCAAGGAATAACACGCAACCCATTAGCTGATTCTGGGATTCTGGGAATTAATGCAGGCGCAGCCTTTATGGTTGCCTTAAGTTTCGCTTTTTTCCCGAATCTCCCCTATTCAAGCCTTATCCTGGTGTCATTTCTAGGGGCCGTGCTCAGTGCAGGTTTCATCTTCTTGCTTAGCGCATCTACTCCAGGCGGGCTTACTCCGCTCCGTCTAACGATTGCGGGTTCTGTTGTAGCTGCTTTGCTGCATTCACTCAGCTCTGGTATCGCGATCTACTTTAATCTTAGTCAGGATCTTGCGTTCTGGTATGCCGGGGGCGTTGCCGGTGTGAAATGGCAGAATTTGAAGCTGCTGGTGCCCGTCATTCTTCTTACGATTGCTGGGGCTGTGATGATCAGCCGCTCCGTCTCCCTGATAGCTTTAGGCGAAGAGGTTTCCACCAACTTAGGGGTCAAAACAGATAGAATTCGATTGGTAGGTATTGGTCTGGCTATTATTCTTGCTGGTGTGGGTGTTTCAGCGGTAGGCTCCATCGGATTCGTGGGACTTGTCATTCCTCATATTGCGAGAAAGATCGTTGGCGTGGACTATCGTTTCAGTATTCCTTTGTCTGCTTTGCTCGGAGCTATGCTGCTCGTGCTTGCTGATCTAGGAGCTCGGATGGTTCATCCGCCCAAAGAGTTCGCCATCTCTTTGATGATTGCGCTGGTAGGCGTACCTTTCTTCCTGTATTTGGCGCGGAAAGAAAGGAGGAGTCTGTAATGAATTCGCACAGTTCTATCCAACGCAAGAGAAAGAGTATCTTGGTCGGTCTTTGTTTGATTCTCCTAAGTGTAGCTGTGATCCTGATTAGCCTCAATACAGGCTCGATCCGACTTTCGCCGTTCGAGGTATGGCAAACCTTCGCAGGCTATGGCAGCCCAGATAGTCAACTGGTCCTATTCGAATATCGCTTGCCGCGTATCCTCATTACGATTCTAGCTGGTATCGGGTTAGGTGTATCCGGCGCTATCCTTCAAGGAATTACGCGCAATGGACTTGCTGATCCTGGCATTCTTGGGCTTCATTCGGGTGCAGCGCTAGGCTTAATTGTTTTCGTCAGCTTTTTTCACTCCATGAAGGGCACACTGGCTTTGCTAATTCCGTTATTCACGTTTGCCGGAGGTGTCATAACCGCTATTCTGATTATAGCTTTGGCCTATGACCGACATAAAGGGATTGTGCCCATACGATTGATTCTTGTCGGAATCGCGATTGCCGCAGGCTTCAGCGCTGTTACCTTGTTCTTGTCACTTCGCTTAGATGAAGCAACGTATAGCTTTACAGCTAGATGGCTGATAGGCAATGTATGGGGGAGAGATTGGGTTCATGTGGTTGCGCTGCTTCCTTGGATTGCGATTCTCATTCCTCTGGCATTAAGTAAATGGCGAATTTTGAATACATTTTCACTCGTAGATGAAATGACGTCCGGCCTTGGCGTTGCAGTAAATCGTGAACGATTGCTGTTGCTGATGACCGCAGTTGCTTTGTCTAGTGCCAGTGTAGCTATGACGGGTGGTATTGGTTTCTTAGGTTTGGTTGCACCCCATCTGGCCCGTCGATTGGTGGGCCCACAGCATCAGTATGTTCTGCCGATATCAGGCTTGATCGGACTAGTTATTCTCGTTACCTCGGATACGATAGGACGCTCGATCTTTCAGCCTAACGCCATTCCAGCAGGTATAGTTGTCGCCGCAGTCGGGGCACCTTACTTTTTATTTTTACTGGCAAGAACGAAATAATGTCATTATAAAGGGGTTTGTATGATGAAAAAGAAAAATATGGCTATTCTAACTATGGTAAGTTCGCTTTTCGTTCTGACGGCATGCGGGCAAACAGCAGCACCGAAAGATGCTGCAACAACAGCCTCAGCTGCGCCATCGCCGGTTGTTGCAAGTTCAATGAAACCGACTGAGCTGCCGCAGCCGCGTATTGCATCCATGTCTATTCATTTAACGAACGACTTGCTTGCGCTAGGCATTACACCAGTGGGATCTGTCATGGGGGGCGATCTTAAGGCCTTCTTGCCGCATGTCGCTGACCGTTTGCAGAATACCAAGAAACTAGGCGTTGTGGCCGAACCTGATATGGAAGCTGTGCTGGCCTTGAAGCCAGATCTCATCTATTTGGATCAACAATTCGCAGGCAATGATGTCGCCAAGTATGAGAAAATTGCCAAATCCGAAGTGTTTAACCTAGACGATGGCACGTGGCGCGATCAATTGATCAAAATTGGCAAACTCTTGAACCGTGAGCAGCTGGCCGATACGTACATTAAGGATTACGAGAAGCAAGCAACGAATGTGAAAGGTCTCATTAAAGCGAAGATTGGCGACGGAACCGTGATGGCGGTTCGTATTACAGCCAAAGAACTACGTGTGATGGGGATGAAGCGTCCACTAGGGCCAATCCTGTTCACAGATTTAGGTCTGAAGCCGGCAAAAGGTGTAGAGAAGATCGACAAGGCTTACGAAACGATATCTCAAGAAGTCCTACCTGACTATGATGCAGATGCCATCTTTGTCATTGTAAATAACGATGATGCGGCCAAGAAGCTCTTCGAACAGTTATCTTCCAATCCCATTTGGAAGGGACTTAAAGCGGTTAAAGCGGGGCATGTTTACCCAATTGCCGACCAGCCATGGCTCGATTATTCTGCGATTGGCAATAAAATGGCACTAGATGCAGCTGAAAAGCTATTTGCTAAATAAGAAAGCTTAAACAATAAAGATTAAACAATAAAGATTAAACAATAAAGCGATCCCCCTTTCATTTCGGATGAATGGGGGATCGCTTTATTTAACACCAGATGACTTCTTCGTGTAAGTTATTAGGTACAGGCACTTCTAGGCTCCCACCCACATACACTAATACTAAGCTCAAAGCGGAGACTTCCGAACAGCTAAGATCCGCTAACACTGAAGGGGGTGGCTGGAATGCCTGGATTGTTTAGCGCAATAGCCGTATTAATTAAGCAGCTAACCTTACTTGTATCCTATGTCAAAAATAATGCGTTTCCACAGCCTCTTACCGAGGAAGAAGAAGAACGGCATCTGAGGCTTATGGCAGAAGGTAATGATCACTCTAGGAACAAGTTGATAGAACACAATTTGAGATTGGTCGCCCATATAGTAAAAAAATTCGATAACACAGGGGAAGATTTGGAAGATTTGATCTCCATCGGGAC
>NZ_WHNY01000058.1 GCF_013141695.1 Paenibacillus plantarum | reverse complement strand
AAACTAGTTTAAGGAATGGTGAAATGGAACCAGTTGTGGGATTGGATGTATCGAAAGGAACGAGTGTGGCTCAAGCGTTCACTTCGCGAAATGAAGTGGTAGGGAAATCGAAAAGTATCGCGCACACGGAGGAAGGATTTAAAGAGTTTGGAGAATGGCTTGGAGAACTTCGTCAGAAAACGGGGAAAGAACCGGTAGTGGTTTTAGAAGCAACTGGGCATTACCATCGGGGACTCGTGGCTTACATGGACCGAAGTGGGTTCAGCCACATGGTAATTAATCCACTACAATCCAAACGAGCAAAAGGCACGCAACTGCGGAAGGTAAAAACAGATGCTGCGGATGCATGGCACTTAGCTGAGATGTACTACCGTGGCGATGTTAAGCCTCATCGTAAAGGAGACGAGCAGCTTTTAGAACTCCAGCATCTCACCAGACAGCATGAGTTCGTAACAGCTATGTATGTGCAAGCAAAGCTAAACATGCGGGCGTTGCTTGACCAAGTCTTTCCTGCCTACGAAGGTGTGTTCTATGACTTGTATACCCAAACAGCAATGCGCGTTTTGCAGCAATATTTAAGCGGTATGGTGATTACAGAGGAAACAATTCGGGAAACCGTACAAAGGTCACATAGTCAAATCTGGATCCAGGAGAAGCTAGCACAACTTCAGAGTATTGCTCCAATCGAAGGACGAAGCCCAGCACAAACGATAGCTTTACAAAGTATGTTAGGCTTATTGCTTGGTTTCCAAGAGCAACTGGAGCACTTGGAGCAGCAGATCGAGGAAACGGTCGCGATGATCCCAGAAGTGGCTCTTCTTAAAACAATCCCGGGTGTTGGTGATAAATTGGCTGCCGCATTGGTCGCCGAAATCGGTGATGCTACACAATTTTTACATGCTAAACAGCTTGTCGCTTTCGCAGGACTCGATCCTAGTGTTTTTAGTTCAGGAAAGTTCTCGGCTTCAAGCAGTAAGATCACCAAACGAGGTTCCAAACGTTTAAGGCGGGCATTATATTTAGCTGTGCAATGTGGTTTGCGCAAAGGGAAAAATGAGCGGATTAAGGCCTATTATGACAAGAAAAAGAAAGAGGGCAAGCCCTACAAGGTGGCCGTGATCGCTTGCGCCAACAAGCTCCTCCATCACGTCTATGCCATCCTCACCCGAGGCGAGCCATATCGCATATAACCAATAAATTCCATAAACTTCCACGCCAATGGAGGTTTATTTGTCATTTCCTTAAACATTATAACAAATATTCTTTTAGGTACCAAGACAGTTACGCTTGAC
>NZ_WHNY01000057.1 GCF_013141695.1 Paenibacillus plantarum | reverse complement strand
TGGGCAGACTAGTACAATACCCATCACGTAGTTTTATATAACTATGCTAATGGGAAGAATGGGATAAATAATTGAGTTATTAAACTTGGGGGCGGGGTGAATCATGATAGCTGGTAAATGGGGTCTATATGTGATATTTGGTACCTTCGTCATACTGGTGGCAGGTGTAGTATTCTAAGCAATCAAGTTAAAGAAGATGGAATAATAAATTGTTCGGATAACCTGACACTTTTATAAAACAGGCTGTCGGATGCATGGCAACCTGTTACGCTCCCTCGGTGAACTTTAGTTCACTAAGGACAGCGGCAGTCTAAAACTTTATTTTCACTGGACAACGACAAATCATGAAATAGACGATCGTATTCTCTCTTAACCTTCCCCTTTTGAAGGATTAAATAATGAACCTATTGGGTTGGACGAACTGAAAGAGACTACGACTTCAATTTTCTAATACGAAGATGACATTCGGCCATTCATATCGCATTAAATGGATAAGAAATGCAGCTTTTAAGCAGGCAAGCTACGTGAACATTAACCGGCACAATTATGTACCGGTTAACTATGCTGAGATTGCATTTCCTTAATGATTTCTAGAAACTGATTGACTTCCTCGGAAGGATGTAAGGGATATAACAAACCATAGGGTATTGTGAAGTCCAAGTCGCTAGGAATTGTCACTAAGGACGGATGAATATCTGCCCATACATCCAATGTAAGTAAGACAACACCACTTTCCTCACATCGATTGAATACATCAATATCATAAAGGCGTGGAATATCTTTAATTCGGATTTTAGGGTGGTTCCTTATCAAAAAATCACGAATTTCATCAATTACAGCACTTCCTCCACCGTTTACTACAGCCAATTGCTCTCCATACAAATCTTTGACAGACAATGTTATTTTAGAAGCCAGCCGATGGTTGCGAGATAAAGCAAAGCAAAAGCGATAACTTCCCAACTCAAGAACTCGGAAATATTCCTTCCAGTTCTCTGTAAGGGTTGGCCCTACAATGAAATCATAGTGTTTGCCAATAGTACGATAAGTGGTTGGGAGTGTATGTGAATCATCCTCAAAATGCACGATATTGATTTTGAACTGCGGGAATTGGTCGCTGACTTCATTCCACATATCCAACAGAACCTTGCAGGGATTAAGCATAGAGGTTCCCACGCGAATTACAAGCTGATTTGCCTGTGCGGATTGACGCATGCGTAGCAGAGTTTCTTGGAAATACTGCACCATAAATGCCGCATCCTTGCTAAAGGATTTTCCAGCTTTGGTGAGTTCAATTCCATGGTTAGTGCGGATCAAAAGAGGCATACCTACATGTTTTTCCAATAAATTCATTTGCTTCATCACAGCGGTTGGAGAAATAAATAATTTCTCAGCTGCCTTTGAGAAGCTACCGGACTGTACGACCTGAATAAAAGTGTTCAATTTTTCGTTCATTCAAAGAACCTCCTGTTGCATAAACCAATAGTTGATACCATGCTAACTTATTTGAACTTCCGTATCAAGTTCTCCAACTGTAACATTAGAGTTGAAAAGAGCATAGCACTTTAAAGCTTGCTTATTTCATTCATTGATTTAATTTTTCGGGACTGCTGGACCGCTTCTTCTCAGAACCGGTTTGGCTAATCTCCTCCAAGAAAGGAACATTTATTATGGAAATTCGTGACAAGGTCGTTCTTATTACAGGAGCATCCGCTGGTATCGGCTTAGCCACAGTACGCAGTTTTGCCACTGCCGGTGCTAAATTAGCACTGGTAGCTCGATCTGCCGATGCACTAAATCATCTCGCCAAGGAATTGCAGAGCCAGGGTATTGACGCTGTCGCTATGCCGGCTGACGTGAGTGATCCTAAGCAAGTAGAAAGAGTCATTGAGGAAACGTTTCGCCGCTTTGGCCGCCTAGATGTTGTCATCAATAACGTAGGACAAGCTGTAGTTGGCAAGGTCGCTGACCTAAATCCTGATGACTTTCGCAAGATCCTCGACCTCAATGTGCTAGGACCGTTAGCAGCTATGCAATCTGCCATCCCTGTCATGCGAGGGCAAGGGGGAGGGCTGATCATCAATATAAGTTCGGTGGTATCCAAGATGCATATTGCTGGATTGGGCGCCTATGCTGCAACCAAAGCTGCTTTGAATATGATTTCCGATACAGCTCGAGATGAATTAGCCTCAGATCAAATCCGTGTAATTACCGTCTATCCGCGCTCAACCGCAACGGATTTTGGTAAAAACGCACTTGGTGCTCGCGAGCAACAGCGACAAGGATCTTCTTCTCCAATAGATACTCCTGAAATGGTCGCAGAGAAAATCTTGGCTGCGGCTTTACATGAGCCAGACGAGCAATATATGGATTAATGAGCTTTTACTGTTTTTTCATAAGGGATGCGTGGAACATTTTATTTGAAGCCCATAGTGGTCAAAGATATTAGTAACGATCATTACGCTATCTAGGAACGATAGCTCAATAAACTCCAAAAAACAGCAGCCGGCATAAAGGACACAGAAGGACTAGCCTTTTAATTTAAAGGGTAGTTAATTTACAAAAAGAAGACATCTTCCAAAATGGTAGATGTCTTCTTTTTTTGCTGTATTTAGCCTTTTAGGACTTCCAATTTTAATCGTTTAGCTTCAAAATTCGTTTTTAGATTCACCGCAAAAATCGTCATTGCTCCCTGAAGTTCCATACCTAATAGACCCGCGGAAGTGGCTACATCATACCCGTGTCTGTGCTTTAATTCACTGTTTTTGGCTTCAATTTTGTAGCGTTCCTTCGACTTTGCTTTGAAATCCTCACTTTCTTGAAATGCCATTTGTGGGCTGCAAGAATGGTGCCGCTGAATACTTCGCGGATGACGTACAGCATCTCGTTTCCCTTTTCCGATTGGACCCCGTCCATGGAAAGGATGATTCCACTAATGGGTCGCATATCCAGAAGATGCGGTTGAACTAGCAGTATGAATGGAACCACCGGCCCTTGTAGGTTCTCGTTCGTTCACGATTCATTTACCGGTGCGGCAGGCTTGCGTTTTTGTGTAAACCAAGACGCAACGAGAAGTAGAAACGGTAAAAAAAGGGTGAAGATAAGTGCGAATGGCGCCCAATTTTTGGACAGAAAATCATTGATAAAGATCGTGTTGGGGTAGCACATCAGCGAGAGAATAATCATCCCCAATGCAAGAGGAACGACTAGAGGTTTCTCATCCTTGATGTTCATAATTTGGGCGAATCCCAACAGAGATGCATGGAAGGTGAGAACAATTTTAAGGAAAGTGGATAGAATCCAAATGGATATCAAAATGCCTTCGACCCGTTCAAGGAAATGGCCGATACTAATATTTTTGGCTAGTGTGTAGGCTGGAAACAATTGGTTTGATGTTAGCTCTTCCCCCAGTACGGCTATGCTTCCGATCGTTGTCATAAGAAGAATAGCGCCACCTACCCCAATCCCCATAACAAAGCTGCTTTTACGACCTTTCGCATTGGAAACGAACGGATAAAACATGAGCAGTACAATCATCTCTTGCAATCCATAAAATGTAAATCCGCCTCGTAGAATTGGCTTTATGCCAAATTCCATAACCGGCAGAAAGTTTCCCATATTAAATTTGGGAAATAACGGCAAAATGAGCAGCAAAAATAAGAGAATCAGCCATGGGAAAAAAACCACGGCTGCCCTCGTATACACGACAAATCCCGATCGGACGGCAAACACAACGATAAGGGTAAATAGCATCTGCAAAGCTTCAATCGGCGTTTCCTGCATGATCTGCGAGGTTACGAAATAACCTAGATCCCCGATCATCAACGAAGCCAGCAAATAAAAAAACAAGACAAAGGCCAGGGAAATTGCTTTGCCTGCCCATTTGCCAAGCACCGTTTCACAATATTGGACAAAGGTTTTCCCAGCAAAGCGCTCCCCTAATACATGATACAAAAGGAAATTCAAAAGATTGAAACCAACACCGACGATACACGCTAGCCATGCATCTTGCTTTGCCACGAGAGCAAGCCCTGAAGGTGTAATAAGAATGGACGTGCCGATCATGAAAAAAGTAACGAGTATGGCAAAAGAGCTTTTGCTAATGATTTGTTGCTTCTCCATGGAATCGGCCCCCTCTTATTGAAATAGCGAATAAATGGCTTTAGGATAGGGTCCTAATATCGCTGCAAGCCAACTAAGCGGATTAGGTAAACGGGTATTCAAACTTTGCAGTGTCCCAAGCACGGTGATGCACAGTGTGGCTAAAGCAAGTAGCCATAGTTCTTTGCGTTTTTTTTGTTTCCACAAATGAGGAATTTCCTTCCAAACCGTCCATGTTAATGTGAGGATAACCCCGATTAAGAGCAGCATGAGTCGCACCTTATTCTGTCGTTATATTATCGATCGGTTGCAGAATAGTCCCTATCCGGCGAAGTTTCGAATCCACATGAACTCTCACTTTGATTGTTCGAAAAGCTTCGTTCCAATCCTTGATCTGATGCCAAGATTTGGGGAACTTATGATGAAACGTATTTCCAAAGCCGTAAATATCGGCCCCTAAATTTTTCTGTATTTTCGCGATGGATTGTTGCATGCTGCTTTCCAATTTGTTGTTGTTCAGTTGTTGTAACTCATCAACGACAGAAGCTTGAGATAGGTCGATTTTACATTCGACATCGGCAATATCACCATCAATTCCAACATTGACATCGAATTCGGGAGTTCCATTCACAAGATGCGGATGGATGACGGTGTGGGAACGAATCGCCTGCACCGTAATATTTCCCGTAGATCCCGGACATGGAATATAGCCTGTACTTTGGTGTACAGAATTTTGCACATAATTTAAAGCTTTTACATCGTTCTCATCCAGCCAGCCAACAAATCGGTCCTGTTTGAAAACAGCCATTCCAGCATACTTTAATAAGGCAGGTGGTTCTACGTATTGCGTGTTTGCGGTCTGTTCCCCCATTTTTTTGGTGCCAATAATTTCAATCCCAGTCAGGGCGGGACTTTTCCCATGAGTTCCTAGTTCCTGAAGTAAACGATTAAGATTCATACTTCCTGTAGCAGCCCAATATTTATCAGAGGTCTCAAGCTTTGTATACATGTTGTTCGCGGGAATCGGATCAATGGCGCTAATTACTTTTAATATTTCAGAAGCTTTTGCCTGTCTGGCGACGATGAAATAAAAATCAGTACGCATATCCATATTACGGGAAAGAAAATCAAGCGGTTTGCTAATGCCTTCTCGAGCGACATCCTCGCCGATTACGACCATTCTCAGATGAGAGAAATGCAAGTATCGCGGTGCTTTAACGCTCAATCGGGATATGGCTTCAGGAACCGTCATTCCGGTTTCTTCATACGTGATAACAGCGGGAGAATTACTGGAGGCTCCTTTTTTTACAGCGACCTGGCTCGGATTAACGGTTTGAATCGTAATTTTGTAGCGTTCTCCGACCAGGTCAATCCCCATTCCTACCGCAATACTGATATCATTCAATTCATGACGACTCCAACAACCCGTTAACAGGGAAAATAGTGAAAATAGACATAAACCAGTGGTTATCGCACGTTTCAAAGGATTAGCCTCCTCATCGGCGTTTCTGACGAACGAGATTTTTTTGTCGGAAGACTTTGGGGCGAGTAATCATATTCGGGAAAGTAAAGCGGACTAAAGTGTCTTTCTGATCGGATAAATGGAATGGAGCAAAAGGCGACATATAGGGAACGCCAAATGAGGAAATCCCGCACAAATGAATGACCAATGCGATGATTCCGACAAATATGCCAAACAAACCAAAAGTGGCAGCCAGCATCATAAGCAAAAACCGTATGATGCGAATCGTGATGCCAAGGTTAAATGCGGGAAGTACAAAGTTGGACATTGCTGTGATCGATACAACAATAACCATTGCCGCACTTACGAGACCTGCTTCCACAGCAGCCTGACCAATTACAAGCGTGCCTACAATTGAAATAGACTGTCCAACGGTTTTAGGCATCCGCACACTGGCTTCTCTTAAAATTTCGAACGTAATCTCCATCATAATCGCTTCAATAAATGCCGGGAAAGGAACACCTTCACGTTGACTTGCTAAATTATAGAGCAATGTGGTCGGCAGCATTTCCTGATGAAAGGTTGTAACGGCAATATAAAAAGAAGGTGTTAAAAGTGCCAATCCAAAAGACAAAAAGCGAAGCAGACGAATCAAGGAGGAGAAATTAGCCGGCTGGTAATAATCCTCGCTGGATTGAAAGAAGTGGCTGAACAATGCTGGAACAAGCAGGGCAAATGGCGTTCCGTCCACAAGAATGGCAACTCTTCCTTCCATTAATCCAGCTGCAATCACATCGGGACGCTCTGAGTTGAAAACAGTTGAAAATGGCGTGTTTTGCTTATCTTCAATCAGCTCCTCAATGTAGTTGCTCTCTAGGATCGCATCTATATCAATGAGGGACAATCTGATCTTTACTTCTTCGAGCACCTCTTCAGACACGATGTTTTTAACGTAGGCGACTACGACATCTGTTTTCGTCACTTTGCCAATTTTCATCGTTTCCATCCAGAGATTGCGGTCTTTAATTTTACGGCGAAGCATAGCTGTATTCCATTGCAGTACCTCAGTAAAACCTTCCCTGGGCCCACGGACAACCGATTGCACATTCGGTTCTTCTACCTGGCGCGCCGTTAGCTCTGTGGTTCTAATCGCTAAGACCCGTCGACATCCATCAAGCAGCAAAATACTGTTACCGGATAATAACGCCTCAAAGAGATCATCCATATCATCAAAATTTTCTACTGTGCCCTGCGATACGACAATATTCTCCAAATACCCTAACAAATCTTCGGGATTCAAGTGTTGCTGTTCGCCGTTCTTGCAGCAGGTTAGCAAAGTGTCGATCATGGAGTGGAGGTTAGAGAGGCCAGCCATATAGATAACGGCTCCGTCTATGGAATGATTATCGCCAAGATCAATTTGGAATTCCCGGATAGCAACATCATTGCTGTTTCCAAGTCCTTGTGTGATCTCCAGCAAGTTATCTGTTAGACTAACGGTCAACTCCATATCCAACTCGTGCTCGTCGTTTGTCATGAAAGCCTCCTGCATGGGGGAATAGGGCTTAGTTGTACATAGTATTGATGTAATTTCCAAATTTATGCATCATTAGGAATCATGAACTTGTTACGGCTTCAGTTTGATATGAACGTGTTAAAAGCTCGCGATGGATGGAGTAGTTATTAAAGGCAGCTCTACCATCAATCAAGCAGCCATCACCGGCGAATGGATTCTAGTAAATAAGAGCATCACTGATGAAGTTTTTGCAGGTACGCTCAATGAAGAAGGCTATTTGGAAGTAAAAGTAACCAAAACAGTTGAAGATACAACGATTTCAAAAATCATTCACCTGGTGGACGAGGCACAAATCAGAACGGGCTCCTTCACAAGCGTTCGTGGAGCGGTTCACGATTAGGCATCTTCAACTCTACTAAATTTGGTATAATTTGTATTTTAACTCTTATATGAGTATGATAGTGAAAGAATTATGACTATATTTGGTAATAATAACAATATGGAGGGAATCAAATGAAACGTTGGATGTGTACACTTACTGCGATTGCGGTAACTGCCGCGCTGACAGGGTGTAATTTTACGGAGAAGGCAAGTAGTACTACAAGAGAAGCAGGATCTCTTAAGAAGCTGGGGAAAGACGAGAAAGCAACGATTAGAGTGATGTATTATGACAAGAATTCATTTTATCAACAGTATGGTAATCTTTTCATGGCCAAAAATCCGAATATTGAAGTAGAGGTCATATCGAATCAAGGCATTTATGGACCCGGCAAAGATCCTCAGGAAGAGCTTGATAAACTCATCGATGAAGAAAAACCGGATGTTCTCCTTATTAACGGTACCGACCAACTTGAAAAGTTCGTAGAAAAAGGAAGTCTGTATGCGCTAGACGATGTCATAAAGCAAGATAAATTCGATGTGGAGCATATCCTTCCAGCTGCACTGGAAACGATTAAGCTCAAAGGCGAGGGCAAATTATATGGACTTTCACCAGACTTCTACAGTCAGGCTCTTTACTATAACAAGGATCTATTCGAGCAGTATGGCATAGAGTTTCCGAAAAATAAGATGAACTGGGAAGATGTCCTTAATCTCGCCAAACGATTTCCGACCGACGGTCAGGGAGATCAGCGAATTTACGGATTTTCCGCATATTCTTACATGAGTGAAGGAGTCGCCTATCAATATATGAGCAGCATCGGCACGACGCTGGGTCTGTCTTACATCGATCCTGAGCAGATGAAACTGACGATCCAGACAGATGCCTGGAAGAAGGTATTGCAGCTTACCGTCGACTCTCTGAAATCAGGTGCGTTGTACACGCCAAAAAATCAAAACGCCGATTCTAATGCACCGAGAATGTACGAGGATTATCTCAAAGGGAATATGTTCGCCATGGGTAAGGTTGCGATGACTATTGACGGCAACTATATGATGCAAAATCTGCAAGATGCCAAAGACCGCCTGAAAGATGTGAAGCCTATCAATTGGGATATCGTCACGGTTCCCGTTGATCCGAATAATCCGGACTTTTCTAACAGTATTTCCGTATCCAATGTATTTGGCATCAATGCCCAATCGCCCAATACACGCGCAGCCTGGGAATTCATGAAATATATCAACAGCGATGAATTCGCTAGAGTCATATCGAAATCTTCGAGCAGCCTGATGACCCGCACCACGTATTCCAAAGAGAGGAACGGCCATAATTTAGAGCCATTTTTTCTCCTGAAACCTAACCCTGACAAGATTACTAAAGGTTATGAGAAAATCCCAAGTGGCTTCTACCAGCCGTTCAGTTTGCTTGCAAATCAAGAAATTCAGGCCGTCATCGATGGAAAGAAATCAGCTGATGAGGCACTTAAGACGATTGAAGATAAGGGACAACAACAATTATTGCAAGCCAAACAAGCCGGATGATGCCCAGAAAGCGGCTCAGTCCAAGCAGAAATAAAGCCAAGAGGCTGACTCTAAGGTTCTTTTCAAACCTTGGTGGCAGCCTCTATGTGTTTATACGTGCTTAAATCTTTATTCTTTTAAGTATTGGTTAGTTTACTATTTTATGAAACATATTGTGTTCTTAATGCTACATAGAGTCAGATGGGTGACTATATTTATATTGATCAATTGGAATATTTTGTGGTATTCAACTGGAATATTTTATGGTATGGTTGCGCTAGTAAACGTGTCGAAATATGTAAGGGGGGTTAAATATTTTGGGAATTATGGCGAAAAAAGTTAGTTTTAGGAGATTGAAATTAATAGTTTTAAGTCTATGTGTATTTGTACTTATTCTACCTACTACTGCATTAGGTAAATCAAACTTTGAAGGAGCGGAGAACATCGGATTAGGCGCTCAGCCAAATGCGGCCGCTGTTGGTGATTTTAATCAAGATGGACTACCTGATCTTGTAACGGCGAACTCATATTATAACCAGATTTCTATATTACTTAATGATGGTTCTGGTCATTATCAGGAGAAACAATATCCGGTTGGTATTAAACCCAGTGGTGTAGCTGTTGGAGATCTGAATGGTGACAACATCGTTGATGTTGTCACAGCTAATAATGGGAATGGACATCCTGATTATGCGTCTAGTACGGTTTCGGTGTTGTTAGGTCAAGAAGGCGGGGAGTTTAAGTCCACAGTAAACTATAATGTCTATATCGATAGTGTTGGCTACAACACATTTACGCCTAGTTCAGTAACGATAGGGGATTTCAACAATGATTCGATAATGGATTTGGCTGTATCTAATTATGACTCTCTTACAAGTAAACACCACATTGTATGGTTACTTGGTCAAGGCGTACAACCGGATGGGACGCTTAAATTCAGTGAGCCAGTTCCACTTCGAGTAGGAGCTAATCCTAGTTCTATTACTGCGGGTGAAATTAACGGGGATAGCAACTTAGATATAGTCGTTACCAATAGTGGAGATGGGACTGTTTCTATTTTAACTAATAATGGGAACTTGACGGTTTCGTCTAACGTATATGCAGTTGGTGCTAGACCAAAAGCATCTGTTATTGGGGATATGAATGGGGATGGTTATGCGGATATTGTTGTTGCTACTGAAGATTCGAATGGAATCTCTATTCTTCAAGGTGATGGACGGGGTTCATTTAAAGATGCCGTTAAATTTAAGGCTAGATGTGAGAGCCCAGTCTCACTAGCTCTCGCTGATCTAGACGGTGATGGTGATCTTGACTTGGCTGTTGGTTGTTCAGAGGCAGCTCAAGTATCCATTTTATTAAATGATAGTGCAGAATCTCAGTTATCGTTGCAAGCAGCAGTTTCATATGCTGTACAAGGTTACTACTCTTCGGTAGTTATTGCTGATTTCAATTCAGATGATAAATTGGATGTAGTAGCTACAAATTTTGATACATTTGGTAATAATGTGAATTATGCTGCCTTGTTACTGGGTAGAGGAGACGGAACTTTACTTGCATCCGTTAATTATGATGTTAGTGGCAGTGAACCAGTGTCAGTTACAAGTTTCGACTTTGACGGAGACGGGAATTTGGATATAGCAACGGCAGATTATAAGTCTAATAATGTGTCTGTCATGCGAGGTAATGGAAGAGGTCAGTTTGCAGCCGCCGATAATTATAATGTCGGGAGTAAGCCTGCTCAAATTGTGTCAGGAGACCTTAACCTCGATGGTAAACCAGATCTGGTTATTGCTAATTCTGGTGGTAATAGGATAACGACTTTATTAAACAATGGGCAAGGATTATTCATTAAAAATGAATTTGAATCTAGCGCCGAATCTAATTCTAGAGCTAGAACACTTACTATTGCTGACTTTAATGGTGACAACAATCCCGATATCGCCGTAGCACATATAGAATCAAACCTTTTAAGTGTGATGCTTGGAGACGGAAAAGGGGAATTTCAGGCGAAGGATCATCCTGCTGATAGTCAAATCGACTCACCTGTTTCCATCGTATCGGGTCATTTTAATAACGATGACATGATCGATCTGGCTATTGCGAATACGGGGACGAAACAAGTGTATATTTTGCATGGACAGGGGGATGGTACATTTACCTCTGGAGATCAATATGGTTGGGGCAGCAACGCACCACAATCGCTTGCTACGGGTGATTTTAATCGTGATGGATGGGAGGATATAGCGGTTGCTTATAGTTCTCCTAGTTATTCACTTCGTATTCTCTTTGGTGATCCAACAGGCACGTTTCGAGATGCGATGATTCATCCATTTCCGGAGGAGATTCGTTCACTCAAAGTTGGAGATTTTAACGGTGATGAGAAGTTGGATATTGCAGTTGCTGTGACTTATTTACAGCATGTGTACGTATTTATGGGCGATGGCAATGGAAGCTTTGGCTTGGAAAACAAGTATAGTACCGATGTTACGCCTTGGTCGGTTGCGGTTGGCGATTTTAATGACGATGGCAAAGATGATATAGCAACGGCAAACCGATATGCCGACAATGTCACAATTATCAATAGCTTCCCGCCTAAATGGAAAGTGAAGCTGGGTGCAACAACCTATAGTGCTAAAGAAAATAGCGGCAGCGCGAAGGTTACTGTTATTAGGGAAGGCAGCAGTACAGGCGTAACGAGTGTTGTATATGCGACTTCGGATGGAACTGCTAAAGCTGGTGTCGATTATACGGCAACTACAGGTACGTTACAGTTCCAAGATGGTGAGACTAGCCAATTTTTTATGATCCCGATCGTGAACAATCATATTGTCACGGGCACTAAATCGTTGAATGTTCAACTAAGTGCTCCTTCGGCAGATGCGGTCATCGGTACGCCTTCAACGGCAGTGCTCCAAATTGTAAAAGAAGATCTTCCATCCTCGGAAAGTGGATCATCAGCTACACAACCGGAAATCTCTATTATATTGGATGGTGTAAAGCTGGATAAATTGACGACGCTGAAAGAAGTTGTTGTGGGAGGACAATCGACGACGATTGTGTCCATTGATAATGAGAAATTGATGGCTGTACTGGAAGGTAAAAATAATCAAAAACTCATTATTCCAGTAACTTCTAATTCAGATGTCATCCAGACAGATTTGAACGGTAAAATGATTAAATCATTGGGGAAGACAAATACAATCATTGAAATTGGCACCAATAATGCGATTTATACCATCCAATCGAATCAGATAAAGATTGACCAAATCGCGTCTCAGTTTGGCAATAACGTGAAGGTAGAAGACATTAAGTTAAGTATTCGTATGGGAAAACCTTCTACTGAAAGTAAGAAGCTGCTTGATTCTGCCGCTGCAAACCAAAATGTGACTTTGATTGCTCCAGCGATTAATTTTGAAATTATAGCTACATATGGTGATCGTACCATTAAGATCGATCGATTCGATAGATATGTGTCACGTGAGATTGTATTGCCGAATTCAATCGATTCCACTCAAATAACAACTGGCGTTGTATTAAATGAAGATGGAACAATATCCCATATACCAACAAATGTCTTTACAAAAGACGGCAAACCACATGCCGTATTGAATAGCTTAACGAATAGTACCTATTCGATTATATGGAACTCGAAGAAATTCGCCGATGTGCAAGGACATTGGAGTCAAAATGATGTCAATAATATGGCTTCACGCCTCATTGTTGATGGTGTTACAACGACATCCTTTCAACCTGATCAAGATGTCAACCGTGCAGAGTTTCTAGCTATTGTTGTTAGAGCATTGGGCTTGAAGTCAGTTGAGCAAATCAACTTGCCGCAGGATGTGAAGTCCTCAGATTGGTATGCATCTGTTGTACAAGCGGCTTTAACGTATCAACTTGTTCAAGGATATGAGGATAATACGTTCAGACCTAATCAGACGATTACAAGGCAAGAAGCCGCTGTGATCTTATCTAGAGCGATGGCGATCACTTCGCTTACATCGACTGTGACGGATGCAGAAGCGAATAAGGCATTAAGTCCGTTTGAGGACAGTCAACAAGTTTCTGGTTGGGCGAAGAATGCCGTAGCACTTATGGTCATTAACAATATCATGCAAGGCGATAATCAATATCTTACAGCAGCAAGTCACCTAACACGTGCACAAACAGCTGCAATTGTAACAAGATTGCTACAGCAAGCAAAGTTGATTAATAAGTAATCACCTAAAGAGAGCCGCGGTGCAAATAAAAAGAGAAACTGCCCAAACCTGGGGTGGCCGGGGCTGGGCAGTTTTTTGGTGCGATTGGCAGCGCATCTCTCTGTTTACCTGTTTACAATTGTGAAAATCACTAACGAACTTTATTTTCCTGAATCAGCGTCGGTGTCCGTCGCTTGACACTGATTTTCTCACATGCTATAAGAGAGTAAATGCCAGAAGTGATGAGGTGTCCTATGCGTAAAGTATCGACTGAACAACAATTTCAAGAACAAATTTCGCAATCCGGTGTGACCATCGCCATTTTCAAAACGACATGGTGTAAGGATTGCCACTATATTGACCCTTTTATGCCAGCAGTCGAGCAAGCTTATGAAGGCCGTCTCACGTTCATTGAACTGGATCGCGATGAATTCCCGGATTTGTGTGAACAATTGAACATCTTAGGCATCCCGAGTTTTATTGCTTTCCGTAACGGCCAAGAGGTCGTTCGTTTCGTCAGCAAGCTGCGTAAAACCCGTGAGGAAATCGAGCAATTCCTTGATCGTGCAATCGAAGTTTCCAATGCGTTAGCTCCATAGAAGGAGTAGGGCATAGAGGATAGCAGGACTAGAAAAACCGTCGTCGGATTAATCCGATGGCGGTTTTTTTACGTTGATCCCCGACCGGTGCCTATTTAGTCCGAAATCCCCGAACTAAATCGCCACAAACTACCTTCAAGCAAGAAAAATAGGTAAATAGTTCGGCAGAATCGGACTAACGGTCTATCAATGAAAGCGATCATCGTTTTAGTTGGGAGAAATCGGACTAACAGCAGCCTTTTTTCATTTCTAAATCCCACTTCCGAATAAATGCTTCCATACTACACACACTATAATGTTTTTTCCAAGTGTTGGGCGCATCTCGGTTAGAAGCCAACAAACTGATTCCTTGTGGTTTCGGAGCTTTGTAACAATTGCGAATGGAAATGCCTTCATATTACAGCTATAATTGAAAGCGGAACT
The DNA here is from genome assembly GCF_013141695.1 of Paenibacillus plantarum. GTDB lineage: Bacteria > Bacillota > Bacilli > Paenibacillales > NBRC-103111 > Paenibacillus_E > Paenibacillus_E plantarum. Next base: position 159,406 of record NZ_WHNY01000057.1, on the reverse strand, counting down.
ACAGTATTCGACATGATCCTCAGTAGATATGACATAAAGTAGGTGCAATCATGCAAAAATGGATCCAAAGATTAGCTAATTTATCAGCCATCGGCATGTTTCTAATTCTTGCTATGGGGGCCTTAGTAACCAAGGCTGACGCAGGTCGGGGCTGTGGAGACGAGTGGCCGTTGTGTCATGGGAAATTCATTCCAGCACATACCATTTCTTCGTTTATCGAGTACAGCCATCGCTTAGTTGTAGGTATTGTGACCATGATACTTATTGCAACGTTTTACTTAGTTTTCCGATATGTGAAGCGTAGAGATGCAAAATTCTTTATTACAGCAACAGTGGTCATGACCCTGATTCAAGCAGCAATGGGCGCGTTGGCCGTTGTTTGGCCGCAATCTTCCCTTGTCCTAGCACTTCATTTCGGATTATCCTTGCTCGCCTTTGCTTTCTCCCTGCTGCTTGCACTCGTGTTTACTCCGTGGGGACAATTTGTACGCACAACGCAGATTCATACTAGCTTTAAAGTGATCGTTTGGTTTACCACGATTTATAGCTATGTCGTTGTTTATTTAGGAGCATTCGTGCGTCATACCGTTTCTTCGGGTGGCTGCTCGGGCTGGCCGTTATGTAATGGCGAAGTGATTCCGGAACTAAGCGGTGCCACAGGAATTGTATTTACACATCGAATTGCCGCTTTGCTGCTCTTTGTTTGTATTTTATTTCTTTACCTGCAAGCGCGACGCTATTATCAAAAGACAGACAAACTTTGGTTCGGGAGCAAATGGGCACTTATTCTCGTTTCGCTTCAAGTGATTAGCGGTGCAGTCGTAACCTGGTCCTTAGGGAATGAAGTCGCCTATTTATTCACAGGTATGATTCATGCCATTATTGTGGCTTGTATGTTTGGATTCTTATGTTATTTGTGTGTACTCACGCTATATGATCGCAAAGCCTAGCAGCATCATGCGGCATAGGCACAACAAGGCCTTCTAACGGAAGGCCATTTCCTTTTTCATCTCCAAAGAATGAGTAAACATTACATAGACAAAGGTGGAAGTTCCCATGGTACCAACCAATCTTCGAGCGTTTCTAGAGATTCTACGACGCGAAAATGAATTAATCGAAATCTCGGCTCCCGTGGATCCGAATCTCGAGCTTGCAGAAATCCATCGTCGCGTTATCGACGAACAAGGGCCAGCTTTACTGTTCACGAATGTAAAAGGCAGTGCATTCCCTGTCGTGACGAACCTCTTCGGCACAACAAGAAGAGTGGATCTGGCTTTCGGTCCGAAGCCAGAGCAATTCATGAAAGCGGTTATCAACGCGACGAACTCGTTGATGCCCCCTACGCCGAAAGCGCTGTGGGGTGAAAGGGGTCTTATCCTCGACCTCATGAAAGTCGGGACGAAGAAGATCCAGCCGAATCAAGCGCCGATTCTCGGCGGCTTGAAGAAGGACAACCCGATGGCAGGACTGCCTGTCCTGACGAGCTGGCAAGAAGACGGCGGCCCGTTCGTCACGCTGCCTCTGGTCTACACCGAGCATCCCGACGGCGGTCATCATAACCTGGGCATGTATCGCATGCAGGTGTATGATGACTTCACGACCGGGATGCACTGGCAAATCCACAAGGGCGGCGGCTTCCACTACCACGAAGCCGAGAAGCGCAACCAAGCGCTGCCCGTCACCGTGTTCCTGGGCGGCCCGCCCGCGCTCATCGCCTCGGCGATTGCGCCGGTGCCCGAGCACTTGCCCGAGCTGATGCTCGCTTCGCTCATCCTCGGGCAGAAGCTGCCCATGGTGGAGAATCCCCATGGGGGGCACCGCCTCGTAGCCGAGGCGGAGTTCGCGATATGCGGCTCCGTACCGCCGCATCTTAGACGCCCCGAAGGGCCGTTCGGCGACCATTTCGGGTATTACTCACTCACCCATGATTTCCCCGTGTTCAACGTGAATCATGTGTGGCACCGCAAAGACGCGATCTATCCGGCAACGATCGTCGGCAAGCCCCGCCAAGAGGATTACTTCCTTGGCGAATTCTTGCAAAGATTGCTGGAGCCCGCGTTCCCGATGGCGATGCCAGGGGTGAAAGACCTGTGGACGTATGCCGAGACCGGGTTCCACCCGCTCGCAGCCGCTGTCGTCCGCGAAAGCTACAGCCGTGAGGCGCTCGGCACGGCGTTTCGGATCCTCGGTGAGGGTCAGCTGTCTCTCACGAAGTTCTTGATCGTAACGGACCGTCCGACGACCTTAGCGAACTTCTCACAGCTGTTAGAAACCGTATTGGAACGTTTCGATCCGGCTCGGGATCTGTTTATATTTAATAAAACATCACATGATACATTGGATTATACCGGTGGCCAGCTCAACCACGGCTCCAAAGCCGTACTACTCGGCACAGGTGACCCTGTACGCGAGCTGCCAAGGGCATACACAGAGGGAGAACTGCCTGAGATCCATGATATCGCTGTGTACTGTGGCGGCTGTCTGCTTGTCTCTGGCGCCTCGTACGCAGCAGAGCCAGAGTTGCCACAACGTCTGCTTGCGAATGCAGCTGACCGATTGAAGCAATGGCCTATGGTCATCCTTGTCGATGATGCTAGTGACATCGCGAATGACCAAACGAAATTCTTATGGACCGTGTTCACACGGTTTAACCCTGCAAGTGATATGTACGCGCAATCCAGTGTGAACCGACATCATATTGCTTATGAAGTTCCTATTGTCATTGACGCTCGAATGAAACCTGGCTATCCAGATGAACTGTTCCCGCGGGAAGATATTGTAGAACTCGTTGATCGCAGATGGAAGGAATACTTCGCGTGATAAGCTCGGGACGATTACGAGCGATCTATCCGCATTTGGGATTTGTATTGGTCTATTTGCTGTGGGGGATCAATATGGCTTCTCTCAAAATCGGTGGAAGAGAATGGGACAGCCTCGTCTTTAATGGACTGCGCTTTGCAAGTATGATTCCGATTCTGTGGGTCTATACTTACTTCTATTATCGTTCGCGGTCACTTCGTTTTCAAATTGCGGGTCGGGATCTTCTGCTCATCTGTGGGTTAGGGATACTTAATGCCGTAGGGATGGAAGCTCTCCTGCAGTATGCTTTACAGTTTTCCAACGCTGCGAATGGCGCCGTGCTTGGGCGAGGTTTTATGCCAGTAATTACAGTGCTTATTGCCGTCATGGCTAGGCAAGTGAAGATTACCTGGCGAATTCTAATCGGAATTCCCTTGGCGCTCGGCAGTGTGATCCTCATTGTCTCGGGGGGAGCCGAAGGCTTTCACTTGGGCAGTGAAACATTTCGCGGTGATATTCTATTGCTAATGCGCAGTTTTATGGGAGCCATCTATCTCATTGGGATGAACCGTTTAGTCGTGAAGTATCCGCTTCCGATTTTAATTTCACTTGAAATGACCGCGGGAGCCCTGTCTTTATTACCGTTTGTGCTATTGCGTGCAGATGGTGCTTACTTCGCCGCGATCTCACAGACAGGTTGGATTAGCTTAATCTATACCTCATTGCTGGCTACAGCGGTAGGTTTCTCTTTACACAATTGGAGTTTAGCCAAACTAGGGCCATTCAAATCATCAGCCTATGGGTATTTACTACCGGTTACAGCTGCACTTGGCGGTTTCATTTTTCTAGGAGAATCAATCTCGTTAAGTCAATATCTTGGAGGCGTGGGTGTGTTAGCCGCGATGTTTTTCGTGCAGCGTGATCGAACATCCAGCGTCAAACGGGCACCTGTACCTGCACCAACGGCCACGACGTTAACGAAGTAACTGGGCTATGCGAGATCGCTTATTATTTGGATAAAAAGGGAGGTGATCTTATGCTTCGTGTGTTATTTAATGAGCCGGAACGAATCGACAGCGGACTCTTATTGGAAGCTTTCGATGCGGTGAGAGCCTATATGAAACAGATCGAAACGGAACAGAGTCACCTCTCCACGGTGCATTCGATCTTTCATCGACAAGCGATATGGAGTAAGGGTTTTATTGATGCCTTAGATGAGCTCGAACAGAGCAAATATTGCTGTGAGCGATATGGTGAGCGGATTGTTAAAGGCTATTTGGAAGAAATGACCCCGCAAGAAACAGATGATTATCAACGGTTTGTGTATTTCTACAAAAATGCGTTCATCCGTCTTTTTTCTGTTTTTGATAAACTAGGAACCTTTATGAATGACCTCTTCGCCTTGAAAACCGAAACCGTGAAATCGCGATTTTCGTACTTTACGGTACTCCGCCATATGCATGAGAAGCATCTACATGGCTCGCTAGAACTGCAGCTGTATACCCTCAAAATGACTTATAAAGTGCCGTTAGAACGACTACGTAATCTGCGTAATATGGAAATGCATTATATTAATGCTGAGATGTTAGACGATCTTATGCAGAAAGAGCCGCTGCTCGGTGAACGCGTTCATATTGAGGATGTGAAGCTGAATTTATCCGATTTGCAGCAGGGATTTGACATGGTATGCCGAACCTTAACAATAGCATTTACTTATATCACGGCATATGTGACAAAGGGGTAGGGGACCATGCCATTAAGAGGTCGAACAGTGCTTGTGACAGGCAGTGCCAAGGGTTTGGGCAAAATGACGGCATTGACCTTAGCCAAGAAGGGCTGCCAGGTTGCTGTGAATTATGTAACAAGTGAGAAGGAAGCTGCAGAACTCGTTCATCAATTGAGGGATATGGGCGTTCGCAGCATCGCGGTGCAGGGAGATGTGGCCAAGCGCGAGGACATCTTTCGCATGGTTGAAGAAACGGTCTCACAGTTGGGGCCGATAGATATACTTGTCAATAACGCAGGGCCTTTTGTTCGTGAACGGCGTTTTTTCGCTGATTACAGCATGGACGAAATAGACTATTTAATGCGAGGGAATCTGATAGGCGTAATGGAGTTGGATCATCTTGTGCTGCCTATGATGAGAGAGCGCAGATGGGGGCGTATTATCCATTTCGGCTTTGGGAAAGCGGCTGAAGCGAGAGGTTGGACGCACAGAGCTGCTTATGCGGCTGCCAAAGTTGGGTTAGTTTCCTTTACCAAAACATTAGCCGAAGAAGAAGCCGCGCATGGGATCACGGTGAACATGATTTGTCCAGGCGACATTCGCGGGAAGAATAAAGAACGCACCATGGAAGAAGCTCGCTTAGAAGTCGATGGCGAAACACCTGTTGGCCGACCGGGAACGGGGGAGGATGTAGCGCGTGTCATCGATTTTCTCTGCTCGCCTAACTCGGATTTTATCACAGGCAATATTATGGATATCTCTGGCGCGTTGGATCCTATTCAGCCGATACCCGTAATTAAACAACGCAAGCTAGAATAGCACGCCTTTACCTACAGCAAAAAGAGCTTACCATAGAGGTAAGCTCTTTCTTTCCACATAAGAATTTAGAAATTTCCGGTGTACGGAAGTACAAATTCTTATTGGCGATATAAACAACATCTAAACGCGGTCGATCATCTTCGAAAGACTACGATAAAAGTTTATCTCATGATATAGTCGTAATTAGAATACCTGTACGACTTCTGTTATGCCTTCTACCTCTTCAACCAATGCGCGCTCAATACCAGCTTTCAAAGTGATTGTTGAGCTCGGGCAGCTGCCGCAGGCACCCATAAGTTTAAGTTTTACGATTCCGTCTTCCACATCAACTAGATCGACGTCACCGCCATCACGTTGTAGGAAAGGACGAAGTTTATCTAAAACCTCAAGAACTTCATCGTAAATCGCTTCTTTGGTTTTTTCTGTCATTTGATTCATCTCCTTTCTTTATCTATTATAGTACAATACGCTTTAAATGAAAATGGTTTGAGGCTTGAAACTATCAGCATGGGGTGGAATTTTTAAATGCGACCAATTATAGAATTTTGTGCCAGCAATATGCACACAGGAACAGATAAAGTCATGAAAGACCTTGAACAAAATCCGGAATTTGATGTCATGGAATACGGCTGTCTGGGCAACTGTGGCCAGTGCTACATGGAGCCTTACGCACTAGTCAACGGAGAAATCATTTCTGCAGAAAGCGCCGAGAGCCTCCATGTTCTTATTTTAGAAAAGATCAAAGAGATTGAGGCCATGTATGATTTGCTTAGTGAATAAGCCGATCTAGCTAACCTAACCGAAGTGGCGTTTGGATTTCCAAAGCACGCCGCTTTTCAACATACGAGCAATTTTCCCTGTCATTAGCGTACGTTTTCCCATGATGCCGAAGCCGCTCTTTTTGCCAAGTGAACCGAGTGTGCCTCGCAGCTTGATTTTACCAAGTTTAGGTGCATCGCCTTTCCAAATCGCTTGGATGACTTCGGCTATTTGTTTACCTTGCGCTTGTGCAGCTTGGGCACTTGGTGAGAACGGTAGGGACGCGCAGTCACCTACGACGTAAACTTCCTCAAAGTTGGGGATTTGGTGGTATTCGTTTAATAGAATACGTCCTTGACGATCTTTTGGTACATTCAAAGCTTCGACAATAGGCGTTGGTTGTATACCTGCTGTCCAAATTGTCGCATCAGTACGGATAATTTCATCTTGATTGTACAAATCACCGCCATCTAATCGAACAAGCGATACTTGTGTACGCAGCTCAATATGATGTTCAATCATCCATTCACGCACATATTGCTGCAGATTCGTAGGGAAAGCGGAGAGCAGACTAGGACCACGATCAATTAATCGGATGTTCAAGTCAGGGCGGCTTTCGCGAAGTTCTGAAGCCATTTCTACACCGCTAAGTCCTCCACCAATGATGGATACTTGTCCGTATGGATTGATGTTGTTTATTTTCTGATACGTTGCCCGCGTTTGAGCTAGTGTCTGGATACTAGATGAAAACTCCTGAGCGCCAGTAATCCCATGATAACTGTCAACACAACCAAGTCCAATGACTAGCCAGTCGTAGGAGATGGGTTCTTTGTCGTGGAAGTTGATTTGTCTCGTTTCGAGATTAACATCAGATACTTCTCCGTAAACAAGCTGAAGCCGCGAATCATCGGGATAAGCTACACGAATATGGGTTTCAGCAATGGTACCGGAAGCTAGTGCATAATATTCCGTTTTGAGGCCTTGGAATGGACTGCGATCAATCATAATAAGTTCAGTGTCGTCTGGTATATCCTTTTCCAGCAAATTCAAAGCTATGGTCAGACCGCCATAGCCTCCTCCGAGAATGACAAACTTTTTCATAGCCAACCAATATCCCTTCTGAACGATGATCTATTCTCTATTACCTATTATCTCTAATACACTTTGATTTCATTATAAAAGGTGTCTCGCTCTACCGCGACGCGGCCCGCGCCTTGAATGAGCCATACAATCTCATCGCGTGTTAAACCTTCTGGTGAAAGTGCGCCAGCAGCATGTGAGATTTTCTCTTTGACGATCGTGCCGTGAGCATCTGAAGCACCGAATGTGAAGGAAAGTTGCGTAAGTTTCGTTCCGATATTGATGAAGTAAGCTTTAATATGTGGGAAATTGTCCAACATTAGGCGGCTAATCGCCATTGTTTTGAGTTCGTCCCAAGCGGGAACGAAACGTTTAAGACTTGCATTTTTGCTCGCTGGCTGAACAGAATTAGGAATGAATACGAGGAAACCGCCTGTTTCGTCTTGCAGCTCGCGCAGCAACATCATATGGCGAATCCGTTCTTCTTTCGTTTCGATTGAACCATATAGCATGGTCGCATGAGTTTTCATCCCTAGGAGATGAGCTTGACGATGAACATCCAACCATTCTTCGGTGGAAGCTTTTTCGACCTTCATTTTCGAACGGTAACGTTCCGTAAGAATTTCGGCGCCTCCGCCAGGGAGCGTGGAAAGTCCAGCATCCATTAACGCCTTAAGTACATCTCGGTAGCTCAGGCCGCTAATACGTGAGAAGAATTCGATCTCTGCAGCCGTATGAGCTTTAATCGTGACATCCGGGTAAGCTTGCTTCAACCGACGAATGCAATCCACGTAATACTCGAAAGGCAGATGGGGGTTATGCCCCTGACTAATATGGAACTCTTTAATTTCAGGGTTAAAATTCTCGGCGATATAGTCTAACATCTGATCTGGTGTTAAAGTGTAAGCACCTTCTTGACCTTCGTCGCGGCGGAAATGACAAAACGAACAATGCTCCTCACAGACATTCGTGAAATATAAGCTCATATTTTGTACAAAATACACCTTGTTCCCATTCAACCGTGTATTCACTTTATTCGCTAATTGACCAATGGTTAAAAGATCGTCAGATTCATATAAAAACAGTCCGTCTTCCAAACTTAGACGTTCGCCGTTCTCAACTTTGTCAGCAATTTCAGCCATTCGTTTAATCGGGTCTACTGTCGTAATACTCATGCTCCATGCCTCCTATGAAAATAAAATAAACCGCATAATGAAACGACGCAGCCAGCAGTTAGGACTAGGTGCGTTAGGTGGTGTGAGTTGCTCGCGTACCTGTCAACCAGTTCGGTTAAGGAATTCACAACCAGATTTATATCGATACAAGCTATCCATCTTTCTTATTATAAACCTCCTACTTGGGAGGGGCAACATCAGAACGTTGAAGATAAATCGACAATCTTATCCATGTCCTATATTTTTTCGATGAAATCGGCGAAATGTTATTCCCAATATTAACAAATTCCTGTATACTATTGCAATGTGATTACGTAAGGGCTAAAGGTGATAATAATCGTGCTACCATTATTCGTGACCGAACCGCAGGAACGACTTCATATTAAAATTGAACAACTTCGAGGCAAAATGGTTAGTTTGGGGACCTCGCATGGTTTCCTTCATCCTGACGTGCAGAAATGCAGTCGAGATCTGGACCAGTTACTATTGCAGTATTATGCCACAAGACGTTCTAAACAGTGAACAGCTGCCCTTGAGCATCGGATGGATTAGGAGTATACTTATAGCAAGCACTTCGTAATACCAATGCCAGTTTTCCTTAATTTACAGGGAAAAACCAAGGAGGGATTTCCATTATGATTAATATAAGTGAATCTGCAAGTGAGAAAATTAAAGAGCTTTTGGCATCGGAAGAATCACCGAATCTTTTCTTACGCCTTGGCGTGAAGGCTGGTGGTTGCAGCGGCTTTTCTTATGGAATGGGCTTCGACGATGATCAAAAGTCTGACGATAAAGAATTTACCATTCACGGCGTGAAGGTTGTCGTGGATGAAGAGAGCGCTAAGTATTTATACGGCGTCCAAATCGACTTCGAAGACAAAGGCATGGGCGGCGGTTTCACCATCAATAACCCGAATGCAGTAGCATCGTGTGGTTGTGGTTCGTCCTTCAAGCCAGCGGACTATGAAGGAACACCTGAGCCTTGTGATGATAAGGTTGAGGCTTAATCATTAATAATGAACCTTCTGAACTTATGTGTAGATCACACTAGTTCAGAAGGTTTTTTTGTCGTGCTAGAGAAGAAAAGGGAACTAGGATGCGCTATTTTTAACTAATTTCACGAAATGAGTATCCTAGGGAACGACAGTGCCTTATTTTTCTCGATAACACCAAATTCCTCATAAATCAGGCAAATAACGTATCTACGTTCCTCTTGGTACAAATTTCAAGTGATTTCGGCGAAATAGCGCATCTACGTTCCCTTTTCAAAGTGAACTAGCGACGAGGGCTACACCGTTAACCACCAAATCCCCGCACACTCAGGCAAAGTAGTCAACTGCTCGCTGACAACTTTATCGGCTATCGCGTCCCCAAAGAAAAATCTCGTAAGCATCTCGGCCTCATCTACGCTCTCAAACGTATAATCGGTCCGTATCCACGAATGAGAAAAACCATACTCGGATTCAAGCAGCCTATAATAATTCATCAAGAAATCAGGCGGATGGGGTGTTTCAGAGCCAGTTCCGAAGTTCTCGATAATAATAACCGTACCGCCTGGGCGCAGAACTCTTCTGATTTCGCTTATAACTTGGTGAATATTGGCTTCCCATTGATCGACTTCCGAATTTCCAAGGTAGCAAATACTCCATCCGGAAACGATTAAATCTGCACTATGATTGGCGGCAGGTAAATGCCTATGGTCAGCAACTTGTGTTTGCCAATTGTGCAAATCAGCTTGACTGAGATGATCTGCGTTAATTCGCAGCATAGATTCGGATTCATCTAAAGCTACTATGGTCTTTGCTTGTGGAGCGAGAATACGGGTTAATCTTCCAGCACCAGCTCCCATGTCGATGATGTCTAGACCTTCAACGGGGATGATGGTTTGAATGGTTTCATATAAGCTTGCTTGTTTGGAAACGAGTTGTTCATACATGTCTGCTTGAACGGCATAAATGTCTGCATGATTAGGCATGTGGTAATCTCCTCCTTAGGGGTATGTTAAACATTGTCATCATAATGTGTAACGTAAGGAGAAGGTCAAGAGATCGTTTTATTAGGGTTGAATGGGAACTGCATAGACGATATATAGTAAATCGTTGAGTTTCGTATGTTTGGTAATATAACCATGTTCGTCAAACCAGGTTAGCAGGGAAGAGCAGATGGCATAATGCTGATCTTGCAGGGTTGAGAGGAGATCTGTGCGCCCGCTCGCCATACATTCTTCCAGATATAGCTCTTTTGCAGATTCAGTTTCGAACATTAAATCCGCTATGCAAATTCTACCGTGAGACTTGAGCACGCGGCGCATTTCATCTAGTGCTAGCAGCTGTTGTTCGTTCGTAATATGGTGAAAAGCAAACGATGTAACGACAAAATCGAATTGGTTATCCATGTAAGGAATAGCCAGGAAATTGCCTAGTTTCATGTCCATTTGCGGATGTTTACTCTGGCATTGTTTCAGCATTTCTTTGGATTGGTCCACGCCAGCCATGTGAATGCCCTTTTGCAGAAATCGCCTTGCTAAATTACCTGTGCCTGTCCCAAGATCGAGCCCTTTCTCCCCGACCCTCGGTTTTATCCATTGAAGTGTTAGATCCAGAACTTCCTCGTATCCTTTATACTCGTGGTCATTATGTAGAACGCGTTCATCATGAGTCAAGGCTTGTTGATCAAAGTTCCATGTGTCCTTCCAACTTTTGCGCATTTCTCGAAGTCGTTTAGAACCTTCCGCGAGTGTGAAAATATCATCGATCGGAAGTGAGTTGTTTTGTTTCAGAAGATCAATCATGGTATCCGTCGTTTCAATGATTTGCTTGAACTCCAGCCATTGCGCAAAAACAACAGATCGTTGTATTTCCAAATAGTATTGAAGCTGCTCTTTATCATCGGCATCAACTTCTTGTAAGGCTTTTTGAATATCGGCAATGGACATACCTGATTCACGCAGCGAAATAATCGTTTGTAGCCGCCATATTTCTTTTTCTGTAAATGTTCGATATGAATTATTTTCCTGTTTAGACGGTGAAATAAGTCCTTTATCTTCATAAAAGCGGATGGCTCTAGGAGAAATATTCAATTTGTTTGCAACATCTTTAATTTGCATGCTTTCACCCTTTCTCTCACTTAAAATAAACATTAACGTAAGGGAAAAGTAAAGTTGCAAATAGCGCGGACTAGCTAGATAGGAGTCGTCTCTCATTACCAAATTGTGGAATATACTATGATGATAGTACTAGTCTTTGTTTGAAAGGAGGGAGTCATATGGCAACTAGAAAGGATTTCATCGATCTCGTTGCACCGATTGCTTTGAAGCTTCGTTTAGAAGGCTCGCCAATTTTCCCTTCTGTTCGAATTGCACAAGCAATACTTGAAACAGGGGGTAGAATAAACGCTTGGAATAACTTGGTTGGATATAAAGTTGGAAATGGCGTACTAACGCCTTATTGGCAAGGCGATCGTGTATCTGTAAGCACATGGGAATTCATAAATGAGAATCACGTGTTTGATGTACCGGGGGATTTTCGAGCATACAGCTCCATTGAGGATGGATTTCGGGATCAAGATTTATTATTTCATGCTGCGCGTTATTCGGCAGTTCGGTCAGCAAGCATCCCACAAACTCAAACAGCTGTACTACAGAAGAGTGGATACGCGACTGACCCTGCCTATACAAGTAAATTGAATGCAATTATAGCGACGGAAGGGTTAATTTTCTTCGATGAGGAGGTCATACGGATGTTAGAGAACTTACAAGCCCAGATTTCAGAATTAACAAGTAGAGTACACTCACTCGAAGAACAGGCCGCTTTGACGATCGTGCCAACATGGGCGAAGTCAGCCGTTGATGCGGCAGTTAAGGCTGGCTTGATCGACACACCTGAGAAAGGGAGCTATGATTTCTATCGCTTATTAACTGTGTTACATCGCAAGGGCATTATTTAAATGTGGAAGAAATCATAGGGGCCGAAGGGGGTATTGATGAGGTTAGTAAACCATTCGGCCTTTAATTCTTACGTTTTCACCATATTTGGCTTGCATCAACTTCGTTTGTTCCTGCATATAAGCATAAATTTCTTTCAAACGGTTCTTGCGAGGTTTGATTGTTTCTTTAATTTCTCCATTTAACACGATATCGTAAACGATCATACGAATTCAGCTCCTTAGATTTGTTTGATTTGTCTTTCTACTATCATTGTAGACGATGAATATTAACGGACGATTAAAATTTCTTTTCAATTTTGTGAAATAGATGAAGGTTATGTTAAATAAACGTTAAAAATACCTAAATTAGTGATCATTTTTTTTTATCAGTAATTTACAAGTTTTGGATGTGTATAAGTTTATGCACACTATCCCCCTATACTTTGATAGCCTTCATGGTACATATTAACAATTTACCCACAGGATATGCACACTTAACTGTGGATAACGGAACGCTTGTTCTATCAAAAACCCCATGATACTATTAGTTTAAATTATAGAATATGGGTGATTTCAGTGAGACAAATTAGCGATGAGACATTGATCGACTCTTATTACAAGGCACTAGATTTAAGATTAGAATCGGATTTTCTTGAACTATTGCTCGCGGAAATACAGAGACGCAAATTAAAACTATCCGTGTTGGTTAAGGACGAGGCACCGCTTAATTAAAAATTCAACTCAGCACGTATTTGCAGGGTGTAGCTAGAATGACAGTCGGGGCAATTCAAGAGGTGAAGGCAGAGCTCAGGCTCATCGCCTTCCTGGTTAATCAAGGAAGTGTTGTTCATCTCGTAAGGCGAATAAGGACCGAGCAAGTCACTCAGCTTACCATGGTCACACATACGCTGCGAGCACACAGGACAGTTGGTCTGCAATTCTTGCATGCCGTTACAAACTGGACATATAGATGACAAAGGGGTATTCCTCCTAATCCGTAGATTAGGTTAGAATACCCCTTTTCATTTCTAAACATTATAATTTCATGTTCGAACTATGTCCTGGTGAAAGCTTGGCACTTGGGTCAATATAAACTTTGGCATTGTTAATGGCCGTCGGTGCTTCACCGAAGCCAACAGCAATCAATTTCAATTTACCAGGGTATGTCGTAATATCGCCAGCAGCGAAGATACCTGGGATCGTCGTTTCCATACGGGAATCAACAACGATTGAGCCGTTTTCGATGTCAAGACCCCATTCAGAAATCGGTCCAAGGGAGGATACGAAGCCGAAGTTGATGATAACGGCGTCGACATCGTGGATGCTTTCTTCGCCGGATTTTATATTTTTAAGTGTAATTTGCTCAATACGATCTGTTCCGTGAAGCTTAGTGATTTCGGTGAGGGTAACAATATTAACCTTCGAATTCATTAAGTTTTCTACACTGTGTTCATGTGCACGGAATTTATCTCGACGGTGGATCAAGGTTACTTGCTCAGCAATCGGCTCAAGCATCAATGCCCAGTCAACTGCGGAATCACCTCCGCCGCTAATAAGTACTTTTTGACCGGCAAATGCATTCAGGTCACTTACGAAGTAATGTAAATTTTTCTTCTCGAATTGCGCTGCTTCCGGTAATTCAAGACGACGCGGCTCGAATGCGCCAACACCACCCGAAATGATAACAGCACGGCTAAGGTGTACGCCTTTGTCTGTTGTAATTTCAAAAAGACGTTCTTCTTTCTTAACGACATTATGTACTTTTTCTTCCAAACAAATGTGAATAGGAAAGTGTTTCATTTGTGCAGATAAGTTATTTACAAGCTCTTGAGCTGTAATTTTTGGGAAGCCTGCAACGTCATAAATATATTTTTCCGGATAAAGAGCTGCAAGTTGACCACCAAGTTGTGGCATGCTTTCAATGATTTTCACAGATGCTTGACGCATCCCTGCATAAAATGATGCGAACATGCCAGCAGGGCCGCCGCCAATTACGATAATATCAACGATGTCTTGACTGGTTTCTCTCTTGTTCATGATAGAACCTCCGATCAAACCCATAGTGTAACACAGTGATAATCATACTCATTATAAACGTCCCTTTTATTGAAGGAAACAGAAAATTTTAAATTTCACATATAAATTGCTTATAGATAGGATAAGTAAATGCTTACATGGATTGGAAGGGCTAAAACGCCTAGAATACAAGATTTTTTATGCAAAATGACACTTGATATTTACTTATGAAAATTATATCATATCATGAGAATCGGTTTACCATGTTGTGATGAATTTCCACCTGTTTTATCATAATTCACTTCGAAAGCGTGCAAACTAGTAGCAGTATACTACTTTTGAAGCTGTTTGTGTAATTTTTCACAAGATAGAGAGACCATGGGACAAAATACGGATATGGAAGTGAGAGAGACATGAGTAGAATACCAAGAATCGTTATATTAGGAGCCGGTTACGGCGGAATCCTTGCTGCAATTCGGTTGCAGAAGGAATTGAACTACAACGAAGCTGATGTTACGCTTGTTAACAAGCATGACTATCACTACATTACAACGCATCTCCACATGCCTGCTGCCGGGACAGATAATCCTGAAAATGCACGCGTGAACATTTTGAAATTGATTGATGAATTTAAAGTTGATTTCGTGAAATCGACAGTAACACAAATTCGTCCACATGAGAAAAAAGTTATTTTGGAAGACGGAACACTTTCCTACGACTACCTAGTAATCGGACTTGGTGGCGAAGCGGAAACTTTCGGAATTCCTGGTCTGAAAGAAAATGCGCTGAATATTCGTAGTATTAACAGTGTTCGCTTTATTCGTGAGCACATTGAATATCAATTCGCGAAGTTCAAGCGTGAACCAGATCGCAAAGATTACCTCACTTTCGTTATCGGTGGCGCTGGATTTACGGGTATTGAATTCATCGGTGAACTTGCTGATCGTATCCCACTTCTATGCAAAGAGTTCGATGTGGATCCTTCCCTTGTGAAGATTTATAATATTGAAGCTGCGCCAACAGCATTGCCAGGTTTCGATCCTGAGCTTGTTGAGTATGCGATGAAAATTCTTACGGACAAAGGTATTACTTTCAAAATTGGTACAGCCATCAAAGAATGTACGCCAGAAGGCGTTCTGATTGCTGGCGACGAGTTCATCAAAGCTGCAACAGTTGTGTGGACAGGCGGTATCCGCGGAAACCATATGTTAGATGAAGCTGGCTTCGAAACGATGCGCGGTAGAATTAAAGTTAACGAGCACCTTCATGCTCCAGGCTTTGATAATATTTATGTTGTGGGTGACTGTTCCATCGTGATGAACGATGAAGGCAGACCATATCCACCAACAGCACAAATTGCGATGCAACAAGGTGAAGCTGTAGCTCACAACTTGATCGCGTCGATTCGTGGATCGCAGATGAAAACTTTCAAATACTCGAACAAAGGTACAGTAGCTTCCCTTGGTAAAGGTCAAGCGATCGGTATCGTAGGTTCCCGTAAATTGAAAGGGAATGTCGCTGCTATGATGAAAAAAGTGGTTGACATGAGATACCTTTACATTATTGGCGGAATTCCACTAGTTATACGTAAAGGCCGTTTCTAGTCAAGGAACGCTAACGGGGGGATTGCCATGCGACACTGTAGTGTCCAAGTAAGAGGACTTCTTACCCGGGATGAACTGGATCGTTACAATGCCTTGATCGAAGTCGGTCACTTCTTAGAGACTGAGAAACGTTACGATCATGTCGCTGTTGTCCAAAAGGAAATTGATATCCTCATTCTTCCTGCGATTGAACGTCTGAAGGAAAAGAGTCGTCAGCGTGACCGTGATACGGAAGAGTATCTAGCACGTAAAGCTCAGATGGAAGCTGAACTAGCAGCTGCTCTACGTGACGACGAGGATGAATAGATACCAAGAAGCATTGCTCTATTTGAGGGCAGTGCTTCTTTTTTCTATGTAAAATCAACAAAAAAGAGCAGAGAACGAGGTCCTTTGCTCTTAAGTCTTTATACTTGAATGAATGACGTGAATTTCTCAGGAAGCATAACGTTCCCAACGTAGAAATCTCCGAACTCGCCAAAACGTGCGCTGACTTCGTCAAAACGCATTTCGTACACGAGCTTTTTGAAATGAAGAGGATCATCTGAGAATAGTGTAACGCCCCATTCCCAATCATCCAATCCAACGGAACCTGTGATGATTTGTTTGACTTTACCAGCGTATGTACGACCGATCATGCCGTGGCTGCGCATCATCGTCTTGCGATCTTCCGCAGGAACCATGTACCAGTTGTCATTGCCTTCACGACGCTTGTTCATAGGGTAGAAGCAAATGTGCTTGGATTTCGGCAGAATAGGTTTCAAGCGAGCTTGAATATCAGGATCTTGTGCAGGATCAACACCTGGCTTCGCCAGGTAACTGCTCAATTCTACGATGGAGACATAGGAATAAACGGGTATAGTAAAAGCAGCAAAGCTAGACTTGTTAAAAGCAGTTTCAAGCTCATTCAGCTCTTCCAATGTTTCACGCAGTTGCATGAAAACGAAATCAGCCTTCTGGCCCACGATGCTATAAACGGCAGTACTGCCTAGTTTATCGTTCTCAACTTGTTGCCACTGGGACAAGAAGGATTGCAGCTCGTCCGCTGCATGCTTACGTTCTTGTGGGGTTGCAGCATGCCATGCATTCCAATCCATTAGACGGAAATCATGGAGCGCATACCAGCCTTCCAGCGTTTGTACGGCTTCACTCATTGTTTTTCCTCCATTCAAGGGCTAATATCCCCTACATTGTATCCAATTCATGGAGAAAGGGCAAATGCATGGAGGGGTGAAGTATAGGAAATGTCCAATAAATTGTTCAATTTGTGTACACTTTACCTCTACCTTTCCGTAGATTACAATAATAAGAGCTATAGAGGCCAAAACTAGGAAGTGCTTCTACATATATAAGGGGGAACTATCGTGCTGCAAATGGTTATCGCCACTGTCTTAATGATGGTGTTATTCTTTGGGATCGGCTTTATTCTGAACATGCTAATGAAAACAACGTGGTTTCCACTTTACGCGTTCATTGCGTTAGTCATTGGGATTATCATCTATGGATACATGGGGAATTCTTCCTTTATGTCCAGTGACGAGAGTTTCACTATTGTTGACGTGATTCCCGCAATCGGCGGCTTAGTCGGTGCAATTTTGAGCGGTTCGGCGATCAAAGCACTGCGTATTCGTGGTTTCAAAATGTTCTAATATTACTGGGGCAATTGGGTCAGGCTAAGAGAAGTTACTTAAACTTCACTTACGGGGGAGACACGATCGGTGCCTTGGGCGAATGTGAATGGAACATCACTGCATTATGAGATAACGGGACCAGAATGGGGCACACCCATTGTATTTATTCATCCTCCGTTGCTAACATTAGAAGCGTTCAAGTATCAGAAAGAACAACTAGGCGTCCATTTCCGAGTCATTACTTTTGACATTAGAGGTCATGGCGGAAGTGCGAGTTCGAAGCAGTTGCTAAGTTATCAACTTATTTCGCAAGACATGATAGGGCTTCTTGATTTCTTAGGGATCGAGGAAGCCTTTCTTTGCGGTTATTCAACCGGAGGAACGGTTGCCTTGGAGGCACTGCTTACGCATCCCCATCGATGGGTGGGGGGGATTGTCGTCAGCGGAATGTCAGAATTGACAGATATGTACAATCGAATCCGAGTTTGGCTTGCGATACGAATGGCGAATCCTAGTCGAATTATGAATGTTTTGATTAGAGCGATTACGTATGGCAATGCCGATAAAAAGACAACCTATCAGGAGTTAAAAGACCATGCTTTGCAAGATAAAGCAGAGAATGTAAGATCCTATTTTGAGCAATCCTTGCGGTACAGTTGCACAAATAGTCTCTCAAAGATTGGGCAGCCTGTCTTATTGATCTATGGTGAAAAAGATGTTGACTTCCATCCCTATGCTCAAATTCTCCATACGGGGATACCGCATAGCTCTCTATTTTTCATCAAAGATGCGAAGCATCCTGTACCGATTCAAAGCGCTGCACGCATGAATGACATCATTCGTCTATGGGTGGACAGCCTCAAGGAGAAGGAGCAGAAGGCACGTTGGAAGCTCGATCTAACAATCGCGCAGAAGCTTAACCCTCACATGTATGGGAATGTACCCGAGTATGCGAGTGATGATGAGCCCCCAGTTTATACGTAAGAACAATCACGCCAAAATGAAGATTCCATTGCTAGTCAAATTGCGATGGAATCTTTTTCTTGCCCGAAAGGTAAAATTATCTTTTCTCTTGTAGATACCAAGATTGTCGATTTTTGTGGTAGACTAATAGAGAGAGACTGAGACATGGGATAGCTAGATTATGAGCGATCTTTCAGTCGAGCTGAGGCAGGATGGTGCTGTAACGGGATGAGAATGACGAATATGCTGCATTTCACCGAGAATCACAGGTTTTGCGTAAACCGTGAGTTTTCTTTGAGCAGTTTAGACTATAAAATGCTAGCGATGATGTATCAACCGATGATAGGCGGTTTGGCCATAAGCTTCTATCAAGCACTCTATCAACAGATGAGTGCAGAGAAAGTGGGCTTTTCGCCGATGGAGCAGCAACGCAAGTTGTTTCTTCTGCTAGAACTTGAACAGAATGAGCGTGGTCGTAAGTATATTATCGAACAATCCTCCAAGCTAGAGGCGATAGGGCTCCTACAGACGACTCGCAAGTTTGTACCCGAGGAAGAAGACTATGTTTTCGTCTATACGCTGTTCGCGCCTTTAGGGCCGAATGAGTTTTTCCGAAATCAGCATTTAACGCTGCTGCTGCGTGACAAGGTTGGGAAGTTCATGCTGCTTTCGCTGCGTGAAGATCTGCTTTCACCTGAACCAGAAGAGTGTCGTGAGGCGGTTGAGGAGAACTTGTCGGTTCCTTTTTATGAGTTATTCCGTCTGAATACACAAGTTGTGGACTATGAGCTGGAACAAGCCCTCTATGAGGCCTCTGCAAGCAAGCAAGGGGAAGCACGGATGGACGTGACGACCAAAGGCTTCAAGTATGCGGATATCATTATGAGATTCCCGCGTGGAGCGAGTAACCGCGTGTTCGTTGAAGCGCTGAAGCACAAGCCGGAGCATATGGTAGCTATTAATATTGTGGCGAAGAAGTATAATCTCTCCCTGCAAGAAACGTGCCGCTTGCTTGATGAGGATGGCGTGTTCACCGAAGAAGGTGAGCTTGTCATGGATCTCATGCAATATAATGCGAATTTGTTCTACAGACAGAGCAAGAAGCGGGATGAGGAACGGGAGCGTACGATTACGAAATCTGAGGATGAAGTGGAAACTTCGGAAGAGCAGTCTGTGGAGATGGCTTATTATTTAGAAGTACCTCAGCAACTGCGCGGCGAATGCACGGATCATCAGTACAACTACATCATGCGAAATGAGCCATACACGGCTGTGTTGAAAATGTTTTTCACACAGGGTTCGATACCTGATGGCGTACTTAATATTTTCGAGAAAATCGATTTGAACTATAAATTAAAAGAAGAAGTTATTAATGTGTTGATTCACTTCTTGCATATTGATCGCCGCTCTTGGGCCAAATCTTCGATTGAGGCTGTAGCATCCGATATGCTAGGCAAGCAGATTAATTCGTATGAGCATGCCGTTGAATATGTACGTGAGAAAATCAATTACAAACAGAAAGCTGCTTCTAAAGTGGAATCTGCGAAAGCGGGCGGAGGCTCTGCTACGCGTGGACGTCAGGGCAAGACACAGAAGCCTCATATCCCTATTGTATTGCCTGATACGGGGACTACAGCGTCTACTAGGCTGTCTGCAGAGGAGCTAGAGGCGGCCAGACGGATGGCGCAGAAGCTGGATGAGCGTTTTAACCGAAAAAGTTAGTAAGCGGCTTATCTACGGACTGAACGATGGAACTGTTAGGAGGTGCCGAATATGATGGAGTCCTTATCGCATTTACTCAAATCATTGCCGGATACAGAATGGAAAAGAAAAGCTGAATTGAAAATTCAAGGCGTTCTTGCGGATCCTTTGATTGCTAAATTTCGTCAGAAGTATCCTTTTGTGGATGATTATGCGATTAAAATAAATATGAATAAGCTGTATCAGCATGTTTCGGAATTTAAAACTTGCTCTAATTGCCCAGGTCTTGAGAATTGTCCGAATGATATGACTGGTCATTATACAATTCTTACAGCCGAATCGGTGGAGGGGCAAACGCCTTTTATTCATGAGGAGAAGGTAGCTTGCAAGAAGTTTATTGCCAAAGGCCAGCAGGACGCTATCTCCAGCCGAATTCGCACTTTTCACGTGGACCCACGGATGATTTCGCGAAGCTTCTCCTTTGGGGATATCTTGGAAACGGATCTCGACCGTGCGAAAGCGGTTATGCAAATTAACGACTATGTGAGTTTGACCATTGAAGAAGGTCTTCAGACGCGAGGGTTGTATTTGTCTGGATCGTTCGGAACAGGTAAAACGTTCTTGATGGGCTACATGCTGCATCAGCTGGCGAAGGTCGGCATGACGGGAGCCATCGTCTATATGCCAGACTTTGCCGAAGACTTGAAGGGGATGTTCCAAGAGCCTTATAAGCTGAAGGAGACGATTGACCTTCTCAAGGAAACGGATTTGCTCGTATTTGACGATATTGGGGCAGAGAATTTGAACCCATGGCTGAGAGATCATGTCATCGGCGCTATCGTGAATCATCGGATGAATCGGAAACCAACGTTCTTTACCTCGAATTATGCGCTATCTGGTTTGGAGAAGCATTTCAGCTTCACGAACAAAGACGGCGACGAGGAGTACAAGGGGCAACGAATCATGGATCGGATACGACCATTCGTTGATGTGGTTGAGGTAACGGGAACGAACAAGCGTGGAAAATAAAGCATAAAGAAAAACCTAGCCGCAGATGGCTAGGTTTTTGTGGTTACAAGTGCAGCACCTCGCTAGAAGTAAGCAAGTAAGCATGCAAAACACCACAGATTTGGAGAATAACTGGATTTCCTCCATCTAAATGAGCCCTTGTAGCAGCTTTTGATGGATTAGCTGTATTTCCTACATTTATTTTTCAACATTGTAGTCAATTCTTCAAAAATCCATCAAATTAACGACATATTTTCCAGCTATTTATGTAAAACCTACTGAGTCACGAAAATTATCTGTAGTTTATACAGCTAATGACTAAGGCAGCGCAAGAAAAAGAAAAAAGCCACTTCGCAATTGCTTGCATAGCGGCTTTAACTTTTGATGTTTCGCTTACTTCATCACTTGGATGACGGTAGCAATGACTGCAATGACGAACAATGCGCCAAAGAATGCGCCAAAACCTATGCCTACATCCATGAAATCATTACGCGGTTCTTCGTACACGTGATGCTCAGGGTGTTGATTGCTCATGTGGTTACCCCCTAACGTCCGACATTCGTATTTGTAAGCCTAGTATACCCAAATTCGTCGAAAGTTGTAAAGCTAATCAAAGTGACAATTGTGCAAACAATCGCAATATAGAGCGAAATGGGTAAAATACTTCTTGACTCTGACATTAGTGTTATGGTTTACAATAAAGACATCCCTCCAAGCATGTGGGAATAGAAAGAAGTGACGTCCATGCGGATTAGTGAGTTATCCAAGCTTACCGGAGCAAGTATTCGGTCCTTGCGCTACTACGAAGCCAAAGGGCTGATCGCAACACAACGTGAAGAGAATGGCTATAGGGTCTACAATCAAATGGTTGTTGAACGCGTGAAGACCATTCAGTTTTACTTGAGCCTCGGCTTTACGACGGAGCAGATTGAAAGCTTTCTGAACTGCGTGATGAAGAATCAAGAATCACAGTGTGATGATTTGCTGCCTCTGTACACCGAGAAGCTGCAAGAAATCGAGAAACAAATGGAGATGCTGCAACTGCTCCAAGCGAATCTCAAAGACCGTATTTCCTATATTGAGGAACAGCGACGCCAAGGGCTGCCTGTTGGATTACCCTCGATATAGACCAAAGGATACCCCGTTTGCTAACTTATGGCTTGGTTGAAAAGGCATATGAGTGTGGTATACTTTACAATATGAGATTTATCGTGTTCCACTCGATAAATCGCTATATTGCTTAGTAAACGCAAACGTCCAGTGGACGTTGTAGCCGTTTATCCTTGCATGTTGACGTGATGCGAAGCAAGTTAAGTGACGAACTTAATCTTACTTTTCACCTTATAAATCAAATTCATTCTTAGAAGGAGGAACTATCATGGCAATCGTGAATGTTTCTGACAACAGTTTTAAAGCAGAAGTTGAAGGAGAAGGTACAGTACTTGTAGACTTCTGGGCACCTTGGTGCGGACCTTGTAAAATGATCGCTCCTGTATTGGAAGAGCTAGATAAAGAAGTTGAATCTTTGAAAATCGCAAAAGTAAACGTGGATGATAACCCGGAATCCGCTGCTCGCTTTGGCGTTATGAGTATCCCTACGCTAATCGTTTTCAAAGATGGTCAACCGGTTGATAAAGTGGTTGGTTTCCAATCCAAAGACGCGTTGAAAAACGTCGTTTCCCGTCATCAATAAGAGTTAACCGTTACAAACTAGAAACAATTGTTCGTGAGAAAAAGCTCTTTTTCTGCTATGCTGAGAAAGAGCTTTTTTTTCATTCGCGATGATTTTTTCTGGAAGGAGATTTAGGTATGACTGATTTTGATCAAGAGGACGCAGACGTCCGCGAACAGAGCCTAGAAACGATTAGGCACAAGCTATCTTTACTCCCGGATAAGCCGGGCTGTTATATTATGAAGAACCATCAAGGCACAATTATTTATGTAGGCAAGGCTAAAGTATTGAAAAATCGTGTGCGCTCCTATTTCACAGGGAGTCACAGTGCCAAGACGCAAAAATTAGTCAGCGAAATTCGCGACTTTGAATATATTATTACCTCCTCTAACATGGAGGCGCTTATTCTCGAGTGTAATCTGATTAAGCAGCATCATCCGCGGTATAACGTACTTCTTAAGGATGATAAGACGTTTCCTTATATCAAAATTACACATGAGGAGCAGCCGCGTCTAGAAGTCACGCGGCGGGTGTACAAGGATAAGGGGAAGTATTTCGGCCCTTATCCGAATGCATTCGCTGCCCAGCAGACGAAGAAGCTGCTGGATCGGTTATATCCGCTGCGCAAGTGCAAGACCATGCCCGATAAAGTATGCCTATACTATCATATGGGGCAATGTCTTGCGCCCTGCGCCCTAGAGGTATCCGCGGAAACGAATGAGCGGATGGTGCAAGAGATCAGTCGTTTCCTGAACGGGGGACACGACGTCATTAAAGAAGAGCTGACGACCAAGATGTTGGCGGCAGCGGAAGAACTGAACTTCGAGCGCGCGAAGGAGCTGCGTGATCACATCATGAGCATCGACGCGCTCATGGAGAAGCAGAAGATCACGACGGCCGACGCGCTGGACCGCGATGTCTTCGGCTATGCCGTCGACAAGGGCTGGATGGCGGTGCACATCCAGTACATGCGCCAAGGCAAGCTCATCGAACGGCACGTCTCGCTCTTCCCTTACTACGGCGATGAGTACAACGATTTCATGACGTATGTCACACAGGTGTACAGCGATAATCCAGCATTGCCGAAGGAGATCTTTCTGCCCACGATGCCAGAGCCAGAAGCTCAGCAAGAGGCATTGGGGGATGGGGTAAGACGCACCGAGGCTGACGAGAAAGAGATACGCGAAGCCTTGGAAGGTTGGCTCAAGGTGAAAGTGCATATGCCGCAGCGCGGGCTGAAGAAGCAAATGGTCGATATGGCCAGAGACAATGCAGTGAACGCTTTGGATGAGAAGTTCCGACTTGTTGAACGCGATGAGCGACGTACAACGAAGGCTGTCGAGAACCTCGGCGAGTGGCTTGGCATTGGCACGATTCGCCGAATCGAGGCATTCGATAACTCGAACATCCAAGGGACGAATCCCGTATCGGCCATGGTTGTTTTCGTGGATGGGAAGCCGGATCGCAAGGAATACCGTAAATATAAAGTGAAGACGGTCGTTGGACCGGATGATTATGAAACGATGCGGGAAGTCATCAGACGGCGCTATGAGCGTGTTCTGAAGGACAATCTCACCATGCCTGATTTGATTGTTGTCGATGGGGGGAAAGGGCAAATCTCGGCTGCCATCGACATTCTGGAGAATGAACTAGGCTTATATATTCCGATTTGCGGGCTTGTGAAGGATGCCAAGCATAAAACAGCCCAGCTGATGATCGGTGATCCTGCCGAAATTGTTCCATTGCCGCGCGACAGTCAAGAGTTTTATTTGCTGCAGCGTATTCAAGACGAAGTCCATCGCTTTGCGATCACGTTTCATCGGGAAACGCGGGCCAAGTCGATGGTCGTCTCACAGCTCGATGCCATTCCAGGCATCGGTGAGAAGCGCCGTAAAGCGCTGCTGAAGCATTTTGGCTCCGTGCGCAAAATAAAAGAGGCCGAAGTCACGGACTTCAAGCCTCTAGGTATTGGTGAAAAATTAGCGAGTGAAATTATCAAAGCACTTCAAGGCGAGGCGGCGGCTCCCCAGGAATAGGGGGCTTTCGCCTTTTTCCATGCAGCCAAGCTAAGCCAAGCCCAACCAGTCCAGGGAGTGCAAGATAGAGAATGCCAGCGAGTACATCGCTGATGTGGCCTAAGGAGAAGAGGGACAGCCCCATCAGAATGCTATCCATACACGCATGGACGAATATCGCTGTGATAAATCCATATTTCAGGAACACATATCCGAGAATGATGCCGATAATGGTGACCTCGATCAGTCGCGTGTAGACGGGATAGATCGGATATTGCGTATGACTTGCTGCCCAGATCACACTCGGGAGTAAGATGGCGATGAAATTGTTGCGAAACAGTTTTTTGAAAAGGATAATGCCTAAGAATCGGAAAGTAGCTTCTTCCGAAATCGCCGCAACCCACGCCATAAGCGGGAATAATTGAGGCTTGAGCATATTGAGTACCGAATCGGCAGGGTCATTGACTGACCACACATCGAATTTCACTTCACCTGTATAAAATAAGACCTGCTGAATACCTAGGATGAAGAGTGCGAGTAAATAACCTCGCCCCATTCCGTCATACACCTCTTGGCCAAACTTGTCTTCTTTCCAAGCAGTCCATTTATTAAGACCAATGGAGTTCCACAATCCAATACCGGCGACTAAAGAAAGATAGAGCGATATCCCAAGTAGGACAGTGACGACACTCATAAATACAATGGTAAACCAAACAGCTTCACTACTGTTCGTATCCCCGCTCATAACTCGGAATGCTGGATACATATTCACATTGTTCATGATATAAATGACGAAGAAGATCGTAGTTAATAACAAGCCCCTGCTGAATTTGATTAGTTTCCTATATATAATGGCAAAAACAATTGCAGCAAGCGTCATCAATAGCGTAAAGCCCATTGAAATCCAGGTCATGCGTGAAGCAGAGTCATCTTGTTGGTTGAGCCAATCTAAGTGAGAATTAGGCAGTCCAAAGCTTACATTGAAACCGGTGAGATTCGTTTGATCGAAATTGACTCGAACGTTAAGCTTTGCTTCACCGATGGGTTGCGTGCGTTTTTCGTATTGAAGCGTCAGTTGCTCTTCAGGAGAATCATTACTTGCATTGTCGACTTGACTGAAGTCCTCCGGATCAAAGCCCATCTGACGAATCTCCAGCTTCGCTAATGTATCTGCTTTGGTCTTACTCATGAGCGACGTTGACTTCGTTTTCGTCATGGCCAGATTTTCGTGCCAGCCGATGATGCTTGAATTCGTATAATTGACATCGACTTCAAACTGACGTTTGGCAGTGGCATCCTTGACGCTGACTTGATAATAATCAATGGGGAACTTTTCGCCATATTGCTTCGTATAAGCTTCTAGTAAATGTTCCTTTTGAAAGTAGCCGCTTCGTTCTTTTTTAGATTGATAGACGACATAGGTTTGTGGGTTATGCAGCTCATAACGCTGACGAATGAAGGCTGCCGCACTATCGGCTGCTTGCTGCTTCGTGATCGAGGGCATATCCGCTACGGCAGGTTCCTCATCACGCAGTCCATACAACATCGAAACCCCGAGGTAAAGGAACATACCAATACAAGCCAAGAGGAGCAGGAAACGATTAAATTTCAGCCTTTGCATAGTCAATTCCCTTCTGAATTCACGATTCTCAATCATTTCTTTACGTTATCATAGTTTAAAAAGAAAGCCAATTTGCTGGTAAACAATCGGAAACAATTATATAATACCTTTTGAATTGCTACTTGGTGGAATTTCTACAAATGAACGGGGAACTCTATCGGTATATCCAAATGGAATATAAATTATTTACCTACATAATGCAGGAGGCGCGATGAATAAAAAACTGAATATTTGGCAGCTTACACCTCCGCAGATCCTGGTTTTAGGTTTCGCTGTTATCATTTTCATAGGAGCGGGACTATTGACGTTGCCACTCTCATCGGCGACAGGACATTCCATACCTTTTATTGATGCCTTTTTTACGGCAGTCTCTGCGACTTGTGTAACAGGGCTTGTTGTTGTGGATACCGGAAGTGCCTATACGATGTTTGGGCAGATAGTTATTGTATCTTTGATTCAAGTTGGCGGGCTTGGATTTATGACAATGGCGACATTAGTTGCTTTTGCTTTTCGTAAAAAAATTACATTAAAAGAACGGTTAGTTTTACAAGAAGCTTTCAACCAAGGAAGTATGGAAGGCATTGTCCGTTTGATTCGTAAGGTTATTATCTATTCCTTGTCCATAGAAGCCATTGCTGCTGTTATCTTTACAATTCGGTTTTCTTTTGATTTTGGCTTTACTAGGGGTCTCTATTACGGCATCTGGCATGCTGTTTCCATGTTTAACAATGCGGGTTTTGATTTGTTCGGTACCGTGGATGCGCCTTTTGTTTCTCTAACCGGATATGTCGGTGATTTTGTTGTTAATTTTGTTGCGATGATGCTGATTATTCTTGGAGGGATTGGATTTATTGTCATCTCCGATCTAATGGAATTTCGTAATAAAGGAAAGCTTTCTTTGCATTCAAAGGTCGTTCTAAGCATGAGCGGTTTACTCTTGTTAGTAGGTGCAGTTGGTATTTTTATATTCGAGTTTACAAATATCAGAACCTTAGGTTCGTTAGATTTTGGCGCAAAAGTATTAGGATCCTTCTTTCAATCTGTAACAGCCCGAACGGCAGGAGCCAACACCGTGGACATTGGTGCGCTTCGTCAAGCCTCCCAATTTCTGCTCATCATTCTTATGTTTATTGGAGCTTCGCCAGGTTCAACCGGTGGTGGGATCAAGACAACTACATTTACCATTCTGATTAGTGCAATCATCACGATGATTCGCGGAAAAGAAGATATCGTCATTTTTCGTTATCGTTTAGCCAAGGATCGTATTCTCAAAGCAATTACGTTATCCATGATGGCTTTATTCTTAGTCATTATCGTTACAATGATTTTATCCACGACGCAAGACTCATCATTTATCAAAATTCTGTTCGAAGTCACATCCGCATTCGGAACTGTGGGCCTTTCGATGGGATTGACGCCAGAATTAACAACGTTTGGGAAAGTGCTTATTTGTATAACGATGTTTGCTGGACGACTTGGGACAATTACACTTGCTTATGCTTTACAACCGAAGCAGGAAAAAGAATTATTTAGACACCCTGAGGGGAAAATTACGATTGGATAGGTGTAAAACAAGATGAAGAAGAAGCAATACGTTGTGGTAGGGTTAGGTAGATTCGGGTCAAGCCTTTCTAGAGAACTTATGAAACTTGGTCATGAAGTTTTGGGGATTGATCTGGACGAGGAAATCGTGAACGACATGAGTGATGAGCTAACACATTCTGTTGTCGCGGACGCAACGGATGAAGATGTACTGAAATCGTTAGGTATTCGAAATTTTGATTGCGCCGTTATCGCCATCGGGGATGATATTCAGTCCAGTATTTTGACAGCGATCGTGATGAAAGATTTGGGTGTAAGCCAAGTCGTTGCGAAAGCATTATCTGAGCTTCATGGAAAGGTTTTGACCAAATTAGGTGTAGATCGCGTCGTTTATCCGGAACGGGACATGGGCATTCGCGTGGCGCATCAATTGGCCACCCCTAATTTGTTGGATTATATTGAAATTTCCAAAGACTACACGATTGTAGAGCTTTCAGTGCCCAAACGGTTGTGTGGGTATTCGATTCAACAGTTGGATCCGCGAGCTAAATATGGCTGCAGTGTTGTGGCGATTAATAAGCGAACTGGGGTTATCATTGCGCCGCAAGCCGGTGATGTTGTGAATGAAAATGACATTATGGTAATCATTGGAACCAACAATCAAATCAATGAATTTGAAAATCAAGTTATCGGCTGATCCGCACACATACCATGTCCTGCAGCAAGGGAATTTTCATATGAAGGTGGACAACGCATGTACAAGGTACTCATGATCGAAGATGATGCGATGATCGGTGATATGGTCACGATGTATTTGAAGGAAGAGGGCTTCCATGTCATCCGAGAGGAGAATGGAACGAGTGGGATTACCGCCATACCGCAATTTCAACCTGATCTGATTCTGCTGGATTTGGTGCTGCCAGATATGGACGGGCTAGCGATTTGCCGCCAAGTTCGTGAGACCTCAAGTGTGCCGATCATGATTATTTCGATGAAAAATAAAATCGTTGAACGCGTCAACGCTCTAGGAGCGGGTGCAGATGACTTCATGTGTAAGCCATTTAGTATGCATGAATTGATTGCGAGAGCTCATGCGCTCATTCGCCGCGCTCAGAGATATCCAACCATGAATCAGGTTCCTGTGACACAGTCGATACCAAAAGTACAGGAAGAAGTAAAACCGGCCAAATCAACTGTACTTGCGGCTGTCATGGACAAGCAGGACAAGATCACACTGAATACGAACGCGCGTTCCATGAGTGTGTATGGTGAGATTGTTGAGACAACGTATTCGGAATTCGAAATAATGAGATGCTTTATTAACAACCCGGGTCGCGTGTACAGTCGTGAAGATCTATTGCAAACCGTGCGCGGATTTGATTCTTTCGTGACTGACAGGGCTATTGATGTACATATTGCAAATCTACGGAAGAAGATCGAAGACAACCCCAAAGAACCGAAATGGATTCGGACCGTTTGGGGTGTTGGATATAAATTTGTGCACATGTAAGTAGATGGTTCGGACTAACGGGGTTTAGCGAAATAGTTGATCGCCTGGGCGACGAATTTCATAGATTCCGCATTATCTGCCGAGTGATCGGAGTAGATGAGAGAGGTTGTTCGTTTCGTTTGTTCCAATTCTTGGAGCTCTCTTAAAATTAATTCATTATTCTGAATTAAATCTTCTCGTAAATAGGATTTGGGCAATAAGGTTGCCGTCTTACAGGTAGAGACGAGCCGTATGATCGCTTCGAAGGAATCGATCTCCATCTGAACATTGGGGAAGATCGTGAATCGATTGAACAGCTCATCCATCAGAATGCGATACCATGTACCTTTGGAAAAGAGGATCATCGGCAGATCATTCAAATCCTGCATCGTAATCTCTGTGTGATCGATCAAAGGATGTCCGGATGGGAGCACCAGGCTAAGATGGTCGTCGAACAAAGGCTCACAGTGTAGGCTTGTCGCATTAATTTGAGAGGCAACGATGCCGATATCCACTTTGTTGTCTTTTACCAAAGATACAATTTCATGTGTTTTGCCGGTAAGAAGCTTGATATCTGTGAGTGGATAGTCTTGCAAATAATCCGTGATGAGATCAGGCAGCGTAGATTGAAGTGTTGTCAGAGAGGCTCCGATGGTAAGTGATGACGGACTGCCCGCAGCTTTATAACTATGAAGAGCTTGTTTGAACTTCCGCTCCAGAAGGCGTTTCTCTAAGGCGTGGTCATAACAAATTTGCCCCGCTTTCGTTAACTCGAGTCTTTTCCCCTTCCGGATAAAAAGCTCTACACCCAGCTCATCTTCTAGCTTCATAATTTTTCGCGATAGGGCAGGCTGTGAAATGTTTAACAATTGTGACGCTTTATTAAGGCTGACTTGTTCGACTACGATGGCGAAGACTTCTAAAAGCTCCAAACGTTTCCCTCATCTCTATATGTGAAATAGTTATAAGTGGATATAAAAAAACGGCACTTCCATTATAAGCACGAAAGAGGTACGATGTACATGTCACAAATTATCTATATTTCGTGAACCTTCGTGTATAATCATTGACTGAATTGGCAAAATAGGCGTGGATGATTATGGGTTGACGCTCGTTTGCGGCGAGAGTACAATGATATGTGGCTTGTTTTGTCAAAACTTGTCGTATGTTTGTTGTTATTGAATTTTGTTGAGGGGGGAATTGGTTACATTATGAGTAATTCGTATTACTTTCGAAAGATCCACTCGTTACTAGGTGTCATTCCGGTGGGCTTCTTCCTTATTGAGCATTTGCTCACTAACTATGAAGCTACCAAAGGGCCTGAAGAGTTCTTGGCTCAAATTAACTGGTTGAACGGTTTGCCGTTAGTATTGCTCATGGAAATCGTGGGGATCTGGCTTCCGCTTCTTTATCATGCCGTTTATGGACTTTATGTAGCGTATCAATCACGTAATAACGTATCAAGCTACGGGTATTTCCGTAATACGATGTTTATGTTGCAACGTGTGACAGGGGTACTTACTTTCTTGTTCATCGCATGGCATCTATTCGAGACTCGTGTTCAGGTTGCCTTAGGCAATGTGGCGCATGAAGAGCTCGGCAATACGATGCATGAGATTGCAACGAATCCAGTTATTTTCACGTTATATCTAGTTGGGATTGTTTCTGCAACATTCCATTTCACGAACGGCCTATGGTCATTCCTAGTGAGCTGGGGTATTACAATTGGACCGCGTGCGCAACGCTTTTCGACAATCATTACAATGGGCTTGTTCGTGCTAATGACGGTGATGTTTATCATGTCATTAACTGCGTTTACAGGTACAGAATTTTCAGTTCCAGTAGAAGCGCATACGGGGAAATAAGGGAGGGTGAACAGAAGTGGCTAATTCAAAAATCATCGTCGTCGGCGGAGGCCTTGCGGGACTCATGGCGACAATTAAAGCAGCAGAGGCCGGAGTACATGTACAGTTGTTCTCCTTAGTTCCTGTGAAACGTTCACACTCCGTATGCGCGCAAGGCGGCATTAACGGTGCGGTGAATACGAAAGGTGAAGGTGACTCCACGTGGGAGCACTTTGACGATACAGTATACGGGGGAGATTTCTTAGCGAATCAACCTCCTGTTAAAGCATTATGCGACGCAGCTCCAGGCATTATTCACTTGATGGACCGTATGGGCGTTATGTTTAACCGTACACCAGAAGGTTTGCTTGATTTCCGTCGTTTCGGTGGTACCAAATATCACCGTACAGCGTTCGCTGGTGCAACAACGGGTCAACAATTGCTGTATGCACTCGACGAGCAAGTTCGTCGTTGGGAAACAGCGGGTCTCGTAACGAAATTCGAACACTGGGAATTCCTAGGTTCAGTTATTGATGACGAAGGCGTATGCCGTGGTATCGCAGCACAAGATTTGCGCAGCATGGAAATTCAAACGTTCCCAGCTGATGCGGTTATCTTGGCAACAGGCGGTCCTGGTATCATTTTCGGCAAAACAACGAATTCCGTTATTAACACAGGTACGGCAGCAAGTGCGGTTTACCAACAAGGTGTGAAATACGCGAATGGTGAAATGATTCAAATTCACCCGACGGCGATTCCGGGAGACGACAAGCTGCGCTTGATGTCCGAATCAGCACGTGGTGAGGGCGGACGTATTTGGACTTACAAAGACGGTAAGCCTTGGTACTTCCTAGAAGAGAAATACCCAGCCTACGGTAACCTTGTGCCTCGTGATATTGCAACGCGTGAGATTTTCTCCGTGTGTATTGATCAGAAGCTTGGTATTAATGGCGAGAACATGGTTTACTTGGATCTTTCTCATAAAGACCCGAAAGAGCTTGATATTAAGCTCGGCGGTATTATGGAAATTTACGAGAAGTTCATGGGCGATGACCCGCGTAAAATTCCAATGAAAATTTTCCCAGCGGTTCATTATTCGATGGGCGGCATGTGGGTTGACTATAACATGATGACGAACATTCCAGGCCTCTTCGCAGCAGGTGAGTGTGAGTATCAGCATCACGGTGCAAACCGTTTGGGCGCGAACTCCCTCGTTTCCGCGATTTATGACGGCATGGTATCTGGTCCTAAAGCGGTTGAGTATATTCGCGGCTTATCCAAGCATGCGGATGATACATCCTCCATCATTTATGATCGTGAGAAGAAACGCCATCAAGATCGTTATGAGAGCTTGCTCAAAATGAACAACGGTACGGAAAATGCGTACGTGCTTCATAAAGAGCTTGGGGACATGATGAATGCGAACATGACGGTTGTTCGTTACAACGATCGTTTGACTGAAACAATTGGCAAGATCAAAGATTTGAAAGAGCGTTACAACAACATCAACATCACGGATACGGCACGTTGGAACAACCAAGGGGTTGCGTTCACACGCCAACTTTGGAACATGTTCGAGCTTGCAGAAGCGATGACAGTTGGTGCCTTGATGCGTGATGAGAGTCGTGGCGCGCATTATAAACCAGATTTCCCTGAGCGTGATGATGACAACTTCATGAAAACGACAATCGCAGACTGGACGCCAGATGGTCCTAAGATTTCGTATGATGAAATTGATGTATCGTTGATTAAACCTCGTAAACGTGACTACTCCACGGAGAAGAAAAAGGAGGGATCCTGATCATGGCGGAGACACTAAGCGCAACGAAAACCGTGAAGTTTATCGTGACTCGTCAAGAGAGTCCGGATTCCAAACCGTACACAGAGGAGTTTGAAGTTCCTTACCGCGCGAACATGAACGTGATCAGCGGTTTGATGGAAGTTCAGCGTAATCCTAAAAATGCGAATGGCGACAAAACAACACCAGTATGTTGGGAATCCAACTGTCTGGAAGAAGTATGTGGCGCTTGTTCCATGGTTATCAATGGGAAGCCGCGTCAAGCTTGTTCCGCGCTTGTAGATAAGCTGGAGCAGCCGATTCGTGTAGCACCAATGAGCACATTCCCAGTTATGCGTGACCTTGTTATCGACCGTGGACGCATGTTCAACGCGTTGAAAAAGGTTAAAGCATGGGTTCCGATTGACGGAACCTACGATCTTGGTCCTGGTCCGCGTATGGCTGAGTCCAAGCGTCAATGGGCTTATGAGTTGTCCAAATGTATGACATGCGGCGTGTGTCTGGAAGCTTGTCCGAACGTAAACGACAAAAACTCGTTTATTGGGCCTTCCGCACTTTCCCAAGTTCGTCTATTCAATGCTCACCCAACGGGTGAGATGAACAAAGACGAGCGTTTGGATACGCTGATGACAGACGGCGGTATCGAAGGCTGCGGTAACTCGCAGAACTGCGTACGCTCCTGTCCGAAGGGTATTCCGCTTACGACGTCGATCGCAGCTTTGAATGCGGACACGACGAAGCACTTGTTCAAGAAATGGTTAGGCGTGTAAGCGACGCTGACTGATAGAAAGGCCTAGCACCTCTGGTGCTGGGCCTTTTTTTTGGTTTTGGGAAAGTAAATAGGGAAATACTACTTGCAGGTGAGAAATATGACAATTTCAACGCATAACCTAGCAAATCCAGAGGAGGAAGTCTTTGGTGAAAATATTTTCTATTAATTAAAAATTGGTGAAATTAATTTACAGAATGAAATTTATATGTTAATGTTGATCTTGCCAAACATTATAAACATTAGGAGGGGAATTCATTGAGATTAGAAAAATTCCGTGGCATCATACCAGCATTTTATGCATGCTATGACGATCAAGGTGATATCTCAGAAGACCGAACCAACGCATTATGTGATTATTTGTATGAAAAAAAAGTCAATGGGGTCTATGTCGGAGGAAGTTCCGGTGAATGTATTTACCAAAACCTTGACGAACGCAAAGCGGTGCTTAGCTATGTGGCTAACCGTTTGAAAGGCAAAATGACGTTGATTGCCCATGTAGGGGCACCTTCTACAAGAGACAGCATTGCATTGGCGAAACATGCAGCAGAGTTGGGGTATGATGCTTTATCTGCGATCCCGCCTATTTATTTTAAATTGCCAGATAGTTCTGTTTATAAATATTGGAATGAAATTATCGAAGCAACTCCACTGGAATTTATTATATATAACATTCCTCAAACGACAGGTTATACATTAACTACCGCGCTGTTTGAGAAGCTTCTAGCTAACCCGAAAGTAATCGGTGTGAAAAATTCCTCAATGCCAACGATGGATATTGAACGATTCAAAAGAGTCGGCGGAGACAACGTTATTGTATTCAATGGGCCTGACGAACAGTATGTCGCTGGAAGAATTATGGGGGCTGATGGCGGAATCGGCGGCACTTACGCGGCGATGCCGGAATTATTCTTACAAGCTAATGAATTCTTCCTTCAAGGCAAGTTTGAAGAAGCGAAACGCATCCAAAGCTGTATTAATGACATCATTATCGCGCTATGCTCACAGAATGGATCCATGTATGCCGTTATTAAAGAAGTTCTGAATCGCAGAGGCGTGAACATTGGCAGCGTTAGAGGGCCGCTAGAAGGTATCAGCACGGAAGACTTAGGACGCATAGATCGCATTGTGACGATGATTGATGAAGCGGTTCAAGAATTCTGCAAATGATGAAAATGCCGTTGTACGCTTTGGGACTCCAACAGATGGGACTACAAGGCAGAAACGGATGCAAGATGAGATGAGGAGTCGAGATGGACGAGCCATCTCTCTTCAAATCTAGGGAGCTTGTAGACAGTTATAGCAGAGGGGCTCAGTTGACAAAGTTTATGCAGAGTCAGGTCACGAATATATGAAATAAGGGGTAGATAATGATGAAAAATAAACGTATTCCAATAGCAGTTTTGGCTCTGACGATGTTGACTTCAATTGTCGCGGGATGTACTAGCAGTAATAATGAAGCTACTAGTACTAGCAATGCAGGAGAAGCTACTGGGAAAAAGGTAGAGCTTAAAGTTTGGCTGACACCACAGTGGAAAGGTGTTCTAGATTCTACAGAACCTGGCGCTGATTACGATAGCTTCTTGAAAGCGGCAGCTGATAAATTTACTGCGCAATACAAAAAGTATGATGCCAAAATCAAAGTTGAAGTTATTGCAGGCGACCAACGTGATCAGCTACTCAATGTCAACTTAAGCAGCGGAACGGCGCCAGATGTATTTTTTGAAAGCGTTTTTGCAATGGGTGATTATGTTCATCGCGGTGCTTTAGTGCCGTTAACTGATATTGTGGATGATGCATCCAAAACCGACATTGCCAAAAACTTTTGGGATGCGGTGACTTTCGGTAAAGATGTTTATTTCTACCCGTTCCAACATAACCCAGGAACCTTGGTCTATAACGCGGATATGCTCAAAGCAGCCGGGCTAGAGAAATACATTGGCGGACCTAATGATATTAAGACATGGACATTAGCCGAGTATGAGCAAATTCTAAAAGGTCTGAAAGACAACCTGCCGAAAGATAAGTATTCCAACGCTTATCCGATGTCACTTTATGCTGTAAATAATCAAGGGGACACATGGAACCTTGCCTATATGAGAATGTTCGGTAATAAATTCTTTGACGATAAAGGGAATATCGTGCTTGATGATGCGAACGGTGCTAAAGCCGCGACTTGGTTGAAGAAAATCAAGGACGCAGGCTACACGAATCCGGGTCCTGAATCGGTATCGTCCAATGATGCGAACGGCATGTTCCGTAATCAGCAGTTAGCGATCAGCTTTACGAATCCGATCTTGTTCAACAACACCAAAGCGGATATGGCTAGCGGCAAAAGCGCGAAGTTCGATGTACGCCTAGCTAATATTCCGTCCGAAAGCGGAGATCCATTGTCCTTTACTTACGTAGTTGGCGCGAGCGTATTCCAAAATAAAGATAAAGCGAAAGTCGAAGTAGCTAAAGATTTTGTTAAATTCTTCTCCACAGATCCTGAATTGGTGAAGTCTTCGAAGAATGGTATCCCAGTAAGAACTTCGGTATCCAAAGAACTCAAAGATGTGAACCCGCTCTTTGCAGCTTACGATGCAAATTCCAAGTATCTATTTAACTTCAGCGGTAACGTTCCAGGCTATAGCCAATTACGAGAAGTGCTTTACCCTGAGCTTCAAGCCCTATATACAGGTGCCAAAACTCCTGAGCAGGTTGTGAAGGATTATCAGGCCAAAGGTAACAAGGTTATTCAAACGAATAAAGAGAGCTCAGTTATCTATCAAACGAAGTAAATGAATCATGAATAACCGATTAATAGCCTTGGGATCCGAGTGATCCTAAGGCTGCTAATTAGAAAGGAAAACCGATATGAGAATACGCAGTCAATCCCTCAAAGATAGTATCACCGGTTACCTGTTTATTTCACCACAGATGCTGATTTTCTTAGTTTTCTTGGTATATCCGATTATTGAAGGTATAAGACTTAGCTTGTATCGGATCAATTACCAATCTGAAAAGTTCGTTGGTCTGGATAATTATGTGGCGCTGTTTAACGATCCTGTATTTTTCAAAGCGCTCATAAACACCGTTGTGTTCGTCGTGTTTATCGTTATTC
This sequence comes from Paenibacillus plantarum, assembly GCF_013141695.1. Taxonomy (GTDB): domain Bacteria; phylum Bacillota; class Bacilli; order Paenibacillales; family NBRC-103111; genus Paenibacillus_E; species Paenibacillus_E plantarum. The sequence continues at coordinate 122,348 of NZ_WHNY01000057.1, read as the reverse complement.
TTACGGTCGGTTTCGCGTTGTTCGTAGCTTCCGCTGTATTTGACAAGAATGCCAAGTATGTTTCATTCATTCGAGGTAGCTACTATGTACCGGTAATGGTCTCAATGGTTGTCATGAGTATGGTGTGGAGTTTCTTACTGAATCCTGCGAATGGGTTAATTTCTTATTTCTCTCAGGAAATGGGTTTGGGTAATGTTAATTTATTGGGGAAAACAACAACGGTTATGCCGGTTATTATATTCGTAACATTCGCAACAAATGTGGGACAAGCGATCATTCTCTATATCGCCGCGATGCTGGGCGTATCGAAAGATCTGTTTGAAGCGGCGGAAGTGGACGGCGCGAGCAGATGGCAGGTCATTTTCAAAATATTGATTCCTTCTGTCCAATCCACGACGGTTTATATTGTGATCATTAACATCATTGCTGTTTTGAAAATATTCGTAGTCATCCAGCTCTTAACTGGTGGTGGACCGAATAATGCTTCCGTAACACTGATGTATTATCTCTACAATAACGCATTTAAATATAATCAACTTGGTATGGCTTCAGCTGTTGGGGTAATCATGTTCGTGATTACATTATTGTTGTCCGTGCCTCAGTTAAGAAGCTTAGTCAAGGAGAAGTAAAGGGGGTATTCAGCATGTCGAAATCAAACAGCAAGAAGAAAATGGAGCGAATTGATATCATATCTAATGTGATCATTTTCATCTTCGCGATATTTAACTTGTTTCCTTTATATTGGCTCTTTACAAGTTCACTTAAAAATAGTTCGGATGTTGTGAAAATGCCGCCTGACTGGTGGCCGACCACGATTACTTTCTCTAACTATGTGGATGTATTTCAAAGTCAACCAGCACTGAGATGGGTATTCAATAGTGTATTCGTTTCTGGTGTCACCACGGTGCTTGTAATCGGTGTTGGGGCTATGGCCGCTTATGCTTTTTCGAAAATTAGGTTCAAAGGCAGTAATATCATCTTCATCATTTTTGTAGCGAGCTTGATGATTCCGAAAGAAATCATGATCGTTCCGCTATTCCGGATCACGCAGCAATTCGGGATGGTGAACAGTTATAACGGCATGATCTGGCCGAACGTTGCTACTGCATTTGGTGTGTTTTTGTTAAAAGGGTTTTTCGATACAGCACCAAATGCATTAAGAGAAGCGGCGAGAATTGACGGAGCTAGTGAATGGAAGACCTTCATGCAAATTATGCTTCCGATTGTTAAACCTGGTATTGGTGCACTATTTATTTTAAACTTTGTACAAGTATGGAACGATTATTTATGGCAGTCCGTCGTTGGACAAGAGAAAAATATGAAAACACTGATGGTAGGTACGGCAACTTTGATGCAGGATCTCAATCCGAATTTTGCCTACAAAATGGCAGGAGCCACGGTTGCTGCAATTCCAATGCTGTTAATATTCGTTTTGTTCCAACGTTATTTTACCCAAGGCATGACGGCTGGCGCAGTGAAGGAATAAAAATATAGGTGTGGAGTGGGGAACGGATGAATACAAATAAGACAATTCTGGAAATGATTAAAGGGAAATTGGTTGTTTCCTGCCAAGCATTACCTGAAGAACCGTTGCACAGTCCATTTATTATGGGGAGAATGTCCTATGCAGCTTACTTAGGCGGTGCTTCGGGAATTCGAGCAAACAGCGTAGCAGATATTCATGAAATTAAGAAACATGTCGATTTGCCGATTATCGGGATCATCAAGCAAGTATACGATGGATCGGATGTCTTCATCACGCCAACCATGAAAGAGGTCGATGCGCTTTGTCAGGAAGGTGTAGATATGATAGCAATGGACGCAACCGACCGCATAAGACCGGATGGCTCCACGATTTCAGAATTATTTCCGCAAATTAAAAAGAAATATAAGAATCAGCTCTTTATGGCGGATTGCTCGACGTATGAGGAAGCGGTCACAGCGGTTGAACTGGGTTTTGACAGTGTGGGTACAACATTATGCGGTTACACAGAAGCAACGAAAGGCAAGCCTTTGCCAAATTTCGAATTGGCCCAGAAACTCGTGACGACATTATCCGTCCCCATCATTGCTGAGGGTGGCATCTCGACACCTGAAGAATTGAAACGATTATTTGATCTAGGTATCTACTCGGCTGTTGTAGGATCCATCATCACGCGACCGATGGAGATTACCAAACGATTCGTTAAGGCGATCCAATAGCTTATGAAAATTTTAGCGGCAGATATTGGCGGTACCAATACCAAGATGGGGATTTGCGATGAACGAGGGAATGTCGATCAATATAAAGAATATCCCACTGAAAGCCTCAAGGGAGGCCCTCATGTCATAGAGAAATTGCTTCTCCAGCTTGCGGTGTATGCGGATTACGATGCTATTGCCATAAGCACAGCTGGACAAGTCAATTCCGAAGAAGGGTATATTGTTTATGCAAATGAGAATATTCCGGATTACACGGGAATGAAAATCAGAGAGATCATTGAAAATCGATTCAAGAAGCCTGTTAGAGTTGAAAATGATGTCAACGCGGCAGCATTGGGCGAGGCCTATTTCGGCGCAGCGCAATCGTTTCAAGATTTCTTATGTCTTACGTTCGGAACAGGTATCGGCGGAGCGATCGTTATCGATCGTCAGATCTACCGAGGAGCTAAGGGTGTAGCTGCGGAATTCGGTCATATCATTACGCACCCATTACCCGACACACGCGGAGGAGAGAGAAAACCTTATTATGAAAGCTATGCCTCCACGACCGCATTAGTTCGGATGGCGAGGCACGTAGATCCAGAATGTGTGGACGGGAAGGTTTTTTTTGGTAAAATAAGATTAGGAAACGAACCATTACAGCAGGTCTTGCATGCTTGGGCGGCAGAAGTAGCCGTTGGCTTAGCTTCAATTATTCATATTTTTAATCCCTCGGCTATTATTGTAGGGGGCGGTGTGATGGAGCAAGAGGAACTCGTTCGTGCAGTCGAGGCACAAACGCAAGATTTGATCATGGAAAGTTTTGCAGACGTGAAAATTCTTAAGGCTTCTCTGGGAAATAAGGCTGGTTTATTGGGTGCGGCCTCATTATTCTTACGCTGAAAGAGGCGCATTCGCATCATTGTTGCGCATCATGTCTGAATCTTGAGGCTAAGAGGGTGATCGTGTGCGCACAATCAATATTTTTACAACTATTCATTCTAAATATAACAACCTAACAACGACCGAAAAAAAAGTGGCGGACTATGTCCTGGAGAACATAGACAGCGTTGTCTACATGTCAATTACAGATCTTGCAGATGTTTGCGGGGTTGGCGAATCAAGTATATTCAGGTTTTGCAAGTCCTTGAGCTACAAGGGCTACCAAGATTTCAAAATTGCCCTGGCACATAGCATCACCGTGGAAAATGAAATTCCGCAGCTGACTGAGAAGGTATTGATGAATGATTCCATCGGACAAGTTGCATCCAAGGTTCTGTCAACCAACATAAGTGCTTTAAACGAAACGTTTAACTTAATTGATAGCTCCAAAATCGATGAAGCCATTAATTACTTACTTCAAGCAGAAAAAGTCATATTTTTCGGTGTAGGCTCATCCTTAATGACAGCCATGGAAGCGAAAATTAAATTCATGCGCATCACCAACAAAACGGAATGCACAATCGATTCACATCTTCAGATGATGTCGGCGGCGTTGATGACCAAACGGGATGTGGCCGTGATCATCTCGTATTCGGGCTCAACCAAGGATACGATTGAGGTGGCCAAAAAGGCGAAAGAATGCGGGGCTACCGTCATTTCGATTACCCGCTTTGTCAAGTCGCCATTAACTTCGTATTCTGATCTTACGCTGTTATGTGGAGCCAATGAAGGCCCTCTGCAGGGAGGTTCCTTGTCGGCGAAAATTTCGCAGCTCTATTTGTTGGATGTCTTATATGTGGAATATTTCAAAAGATCCTACGAGGAATCGATTAGGAACAAGGAACATACAGCGGAGTCCGTGGTCGTGAAATTGCTTTAAAGGATTACACATGTGCAATGGGGGAATAGTCCATGATTTTAGGTACAATGTCATTCTGGGAAAAACAAAGTAAATTTGAGCATACAGTTATCGTAACAGCCTTAGAGGAACTTAATCTACTGCTTAAAGGTGACGCGCCTGAAGGTCGAGTAGAGATCAAAGGTGATCAGATGTACGTATCGTTTATGGAATTCGATGCTAAGCCGATGGACGAGCAGCTAGCTGAGAAGCACGAGTCGTATATTGATATCCACTACTTAATCGATGGGGAAGAGACGATCGGTTGGTTTGCGGATCGGGAAGATCTCCGTGTTGTAAAAGCCTATGAAAGTGAACATGATTATGCGTTATATGATCCATCGGCAGACGAGATTTTGCTTCATCTCAAGCCTGGCATGTTCGCCGTCTTTTTCCCAAACGATATTCATAGACCTGGCATGGGGCAATCATCGAAGATCAAAAAAGCGGTAATTAAAGTTCATGTGGGGCTGTTACAGCCTTAGTTCGATACTTGATTGTTATTCACTTATAAAGCATAGATGACTCTATAGACAAAGGCCCCATTCGCAGTTTAAGCGAAGGGGCTTTTTGCAATACGCAGGTCTGCGTGGTATTGGGGGCATGCACCTCGGTGGGCTGAACAGGCTGTTTATCTAACATCTGAATACGGAAAAGAATTGATTACATCGCGATATCCCCGTCAGGATCATAATTATGTCATGTAACATTACGTTATTAGCGACTTTTAACAGTTTAAAATAAATTATGTTATATATGTTGACATGAACGACCAATCTAAGTATGATATAAACAAAAGTAAGACAACGAAGTAACAACCGCATAGCAAACTTGTTTTCTAGGGTTCCGCGATAGAATGAAGGCTATCGGTCAGGTCCAAGAGAAGACACACGATGAGCTTCATCGTGCACACGGAGGGATAAAAGCCCGGGAGGATATCAGGATATGATATCATTCCGGGCTTTTCCTTTTACCATTTTATACAGAGAGGGAGTTCGGGGAATGAGACAAAAAACTATATTTCTGATGTTGGCGGTATTATTAACTTTTACAGTTATCAGCGGGTGTGGAATTAAAGAGGCGAGTACGACAACAGGAGGCAGCAAGGAGCCAATCAAGTTGGCGCTTAGTCCATGGCCGGGCTGGTTCGTGTGGTACCTCGTGAAGGAGAAGGGTTTTTTTGAGAAAAATGGCGTGAACGTGGATCTGGTCTGGTTCCCTGTGTACAGTGACTCCTTATCCGCACTCGCTTCAGGTAAAGTGGATGCAAATAGTCAAACGTTGAGCGATACTTTAGCTCCAGCAAGCAAAGGCATTAAGTTGAAAGCAGTGCTGGTGAATGATAATTCGAATGGCGGCGACGGTGTTGTCGTGAAGCCAAGTATCAATTCTTTGAAAGATTTGAAAGGTAAGAAAGTCGCGACGGAGCTTGGAACTGTCGATCATCTACTGATGCTGACAGCGCTTGAGAAAGCTGGGTTAGCAGAGAAGGATGTCTCCTATACGAATATGACAGTCAACGATGCAGGGCCAGCGTTCATAGCGGGTAATCTGGATGCTGCGGTACTCTGGGAGCCATTCCTAAGCAAAGCCATTCAAGAGGGGAAAGGGAAGCTGCTCTTCTCATCCAAGGACACTCCAGGATTGATTCCTGACTTACTCGTATTCAAAGAAGAAATTACGAAAAATCGTCCAGACGATGTGAAAAAAATCATTAACGCTTGGTTCGACGCATTGGATTACTGGAAAGCGAACCCAGAAGAGTCTTTGAAAATTATGGCTAAAGCGGCAGAGACGCCGATCGATGAGTACAAAGCTGGTGTGGATAGCGTGAAGATTTTCCAACTGGAGGATAACGTCAAGGCTTTCACCAAAGGAGATTCCTACGAGTCGCTAGCATTTACTTCTGGCAAAACGGCCGAATTCTTAAAAAGCTTAGATATGTTAAGCGCAATACCGAAAGCGGAAACCTTCTTGGATGGCCACTTTGTAGAGGAAGTCATGAAGGAACGCAAGAAATAAATAAAAGCTATAGAGGCTGAGCAGGAGGGCTGCAGATGGAAACGCTGGTGAAAAAAAGACGCAAGTCCACATTGTTTGCCATACGAGGTGAAATTAGCCGTAAATCATATTTGTCAGGTGTTGTGCTCATCATTGCGGTTCTGTTATTGTTCTGGAGCGTGATGAGCTACGGCGACTTGGTTAATCGTACATTCCTTCCAACACCGGATCAGGTGCTCCGGCAGTTTGGAATTCAACTACAGAACCCCGTGTTCTGGCAAAATGTTTGGATCAGTATTTTCCGAGTAGGCGGTGGATTCTTGCTCGCTTGTATCATTGGGATACCGCTAGGGATCCTGGCGGGTACGTATAAGTTTGCAGAAGCTATTCTAGTACCTCCTACTGAATTTATTCGGTATATGCCTGCGACGGCGTTCATTCCCTTGATTATGGTGTGGGCAGGGATTGGCGAGTGGGCGAAGGTTCTCGTCATCTTCCTAGGGTGTTTCTTCCAATTAATGCTGATGGTTGCAGACAATACACGCTCGGTCTCCAATGATCTACTGCAAACCTCGTATACACTAGGAGCGAAACGCTGGCAAGTTATCGAAAAGGTGCTGATTCCTGCACTGCTTCCAGATCTGATGAATACATTGCGCTTAATCATTGGATGGGCATGGACGTATCTGGTTGTAGCTGAGTTGGTTGCGGCTAGCAGTGGTCTTGGATTTTCGATCATGAAGGCGCAGCGGTTCTTGAACACGGATCAAATCTTTGTTGGCATAATTGCGATTGGTTTGCTGGGCTTACTGACGGATCGCACATTTGCTTATTGTCATAAGCGATTTTTCCCATGGTTGGAAGGAGGGCGTTAAGATGGAAGCATTGAACTTAGATTACAACAACGTGCCTTCTGAGGGGACTATTGCGGGTGCTAGTGTACGAAAAATTGAGGCGGTCGATGTTACGAAGGTGTACAGTACGAAGAAGTCGCAATTCGTAGCTTTGGATCGAGTGTCCTTTCATGTGGATGCGCATGAGTTTGTCAGCTTTGTCGGGCCCTCAGGCTGCGGGAAGTCTTCCTTATTGCGGATTATAGCTGGATTAGAGCCCTTGACGATGGGTGACCTAAGTATCAATGGGCATGAGATTGAAGGTCCTGGCGCTGACAGAGGCATGGTCTTCCAGAGCTATACGCTATTCCCTTGGCTATCCGTGAGAGAGAATATTGAGTTCGGATTGACGTTGAAGGGTGTTCCTTTATTCGAAAAGAGAACCATATCCGATCACTTCATGGAGCTAGTCGGGTTGCATAAGTTCGCAAAATCATTGCCGAAGGAGCTTTCGGGCGGGATGAAGCAGCGGGTCGCGATCGCGCGAGCTTTGGCGAATAATCCGGATGTGCTGCTCATGGATGAACCGTTCGGCGCGCTGGATCCACAAACGAAAAATGCGATGCAAGAGCTGCTCCTGCGCATTTGGGAAAAGGAGAAAACGACGGTTGTGTTCATCACGCACGATATCGAGGAAGCCATCTTCCTATCGCAGCGGGTATATGTGATGCAGGCGCATCCAGGCACGATCCGCAGTGAGATTGTCATACCGCGCGGGCTGAGGCAGGTGGAGGATGTGAAGGATTCCGAAGCTTTCGTGAAGCTGAAGAAGCAGATCATTTCGTTGATAGGGCATCACGACGAGTAAAGGCATAGGGGGCACCAAAGCAGAGTGATCTGCTTGTGGTGCCTTTTGTGTTGGGTTGTGAGGCCGGCGAGCCGGTTCGGTGGGGGCGAGGAGGTGGTGAAAGTGAAATAGCTGGAAAACATCCAGCTATTTCGGTGGAAAGTTCCGTTTTTATTGAAATAGCTGGAAAACATCCAGCTAGTTTGAGCCATTTTGCTCAAAAACCGCAGAAGTGAGTAAATTAGCTACATGAAATCCATCAAATTCTGATTTTGAACCGATTAGGGAGAATTTAGATGGAGGTTTTCCAGTTATTCATTTTAAAAGCAAAAGAGTAACAGGCATCCTATTCCATGCCACTTAGTCAGATTGTGAAGCCGATGCTAAGACGGGGAAAAGCCGCCCCTTTAGGGGTTCACCTTCCTGAAGGCTAGAGCCTTGGGTAAGCTCATGATTACTTTTGCTATTAAAAGTGGCATTCTCCGGCATATAGACGATGGTCAAGACTCGGCGTGGTTTGTCAGATTTGTTGGCATGTGCATAATGAAAAGTGAGTCCATGATGAAGTGTGAAACTGCCGCGTTTGAGAGGGACGTTGACAGGTCGACGGAGGTTTGTACCACTTTCCTTGGTGAGCTCGAGTAAATCGATGGGATGTAGAAAGTCGACATTCGTTAATTTCCCTTCCTTATGAGAGCCTGGGATGAAGGACAAGCAACCATTCACATCATCCACATCATGCATCGGCAGCCATAGGGTTAGAACGTTCGATTCATGCATGGGAAAATAAGTGGCATCCTGATGCCAAGGTGTAGGTTTGGAATCTCCGGGCATTTTCCAGAAGGCTTGATCATGGAACAAGCGGACGCCGGTTGAACCGGAAAATTGCCTGGCAATATCCGCAAGTTTGGGACTTAGCACGTAGAGGGCCATACCGGCAGAATCCCGCCATGTATTCATTTTGCTGTTTAGAATTTTGAAGTAGTCGGAGTCCTTCTCCACACTTTGGGTATGTTCACCTTCAATCGCCATGACCTCGTCGAGGTAAGCGCTTAGCTCGTTGATTTCCTTTTCCGACAAGACATCCTCTAACTGGACAAAACCATTCTCTTCATAAAATGCGATTTTCTCTGCGGGTACTTCAAACATGGGGGTCACCTCTTTGTTCAAATTGGGATCAGTCGATAACTAGATTGACTAGCGGAAGTAGCGCTCTTAGACCAAACTGGCTTGCGGATTTATTGAGAGTGTAGCTCCTTCGGGGTTCGGAATGAATTCAACTGCGCGATGTCAAAATCACAAAGCTCTACAAGTGCCTGTGCCAATTGATCGGTAATGCGCTCCATGAATAAAGTGCCTTTGTCGGCAGTTGCTGAAGTAGCATCACCCATGACACCTGAGGCTGATATGTCGGCAGTTTTCCATGCAAATCGAACCTTCCCCTCTAGTGTCAAATAACGGTATTTCTGCATGTCAGGAATTTCCTTCACAGCGTATGCGTCACTTACCCAATGGGGCTTGATGGCTTTCAAAAGCGATGTCTCATAGTCACCGCCATGAATGCCGAACTCACGTTCTTCTTCTGCTAAAATGTCTTCAAAGCTATCAAGCTGATGCGGCATGATATAGAAGACGGTCATTCCTGTTGCGATTCTGATTTCGCGAGAGACAAGGTTTAGTAAATCAACGTTGCCGCCATGTGAGTTGAGTAGCAGCAGCTTGTGAAAGCCGCTGAGACGCAAGCTGTGTGCGATATCGAGGATCACATGCTGCAGCGTCGAGGAGGAGAGGGATATTGTCCCGGCAAAGCCGGTATGCTCATTGCTCTTTCCATAGGCGAGAGGAGGTAGCAGCCAAATGGGGAGATCAGCGTTCAACTTCTCCATCGTTCTTGTCAACAGTGCCTCACCAATGAGCGCGTCCGTCATAACAGGAAGATGAGGACCATGCTGCTCAACAGCGCCAATCGATAAAATGACAAGCGCCTTCTCCTTGGGCAATTCGGCGATTTCTCTGGAAGATAATCGGGGCAAAAAGCGCGCTTCCCACGCCGTACCCTCGTATCTGCTGAACATGTCGATCACCTCTTCCGATAGTTTCATGTGGGTTTCGTAGGATTATGAATTGGTTTTTGCTCTTTCTAAAATAGTTACGGTGAGTGCAGACGGGTCTCGAGGTCTTGTCATTTCTGTTTCACCATGATCGGCAAGAAGCTTCAGTAACATCTCGCGCATCAAAATACCAGGCTGATCCGAGTGCATGTGTGTTTCCATCCTCATCCGGATATCCAATGGGAAGTCGCTTTCTGTGCTTTCGAGCACGGCCATATCCTCATCGACAACGGCACGGTCAAAAGCGATAACCGTCGCAGCGGGCACATCCGCCTCTGTGTCGCTGCGATACACGAACTGCACGAGGATGCAGGAATCGTTATCAATTGGTGTGGAACAGGTAACGATAGAGTGAACCAGGCCGTTCGGATAGGTCATGTCGGATTGCCGCATAAAAGGCATGAACCATTGCCCAGACACGGTTCGTGTCGTTGTGGCACCTTCCACATTGATTGCCTTCACTTTGTCGTTCAGCTTGTTTGTTACGCCTAGCTCTGTAAATGTTTCGAAGCCCCAGGCATTCGGGGTAATCTTGATTTTGGGAGGCACGGGATCATTCTTGTCTCCAAATGTATTGTGGTGAACGAATGCAACATGAGCACCGTCAAAGGAATTTTCCATCAGACGCATGCCTGCACAGTGGATCACTTCATAGAACTGGTCAATTTGTCGGAAGGACGGATCATCTGCTCTTTTGAACTCAGGAATACCCATTAAAGGTTCATCTAATGCGACCCAGACATAGCCGTAACGCTCTTCGCAGCGGTATGCTTTGATTTTATAAGCCTTGGGAGGATCCTCTAGTTGGGATTGCGGGAAATAAGTACATTTCCCATCACGATTAAAGGACCAACCATGATAGGGACAAACGACACAACCATTCTCCACGGTTCCGCCTGATAGCTTCGCTGTGCGGTGACAGCAACGATCGATAGCAGCGGCAGGCTGGCCTTTCTCATCGAGCCACAGAACAACTTTCTCACCAAGCATGGTAATGGATTGAGGGCCATTTTGCAGATGGGAGACAGGGAGTACAGGATAATAAAATTTCCGTAAAACAGGTTGTTGAGCTTGCAACATAGGTGTTCCTCCTTCGTTTATAGCGTTCTAGCAGGGATTATTTCTTTAAGCTTAGTCCTCGCAAAACGGTGAGATCTTCTTCGTCTAAGCTAACCTCAGGCCCTGACTTGATTAAATTGGAAAAGCCCTCATCCGGAAGCATAGTCGTCAATACGTACAGCCGTCCCTTGCCAGTATTGATCACTTGATGGTTGTTTCCAGGAGGAACAACGAAAAATGAACTCGTCTGGATGGGAATTTCCACATCCCCCATAATTGCAATCCCTTCTCCAGCAAGCACATAAAAGTATTCATAAGCCTCAGAATGCTCGTTAGGCGGCGTTTGTCCGTCTACATCGAAGATTTCAATAACAGAAACAAAGGGGACTTGTGTCCCATCACATAAAAGAACGAATTTATTACTGTCTTTGCTAGAAATTTTGTGAACGGGGCATCCCTCAAAGTGTCCTGCGATTCCGAGTTGCATAGTCATTCTCCTCTCTAGTAGGTGTGGCGATTGCTTCCAGCACATCAGCGGAATTCGCCACAAAGCCGTAGCATTGCTGAATGTTATATAGAGTAGCTTCGGTACAAAATGCAGGTGAGGTCGTAGCGCAGCAGTCTTCTAATAAAATGCTGTCATATCCGAGGCACACCGCGTCTTGTAAAGTAGCCATTACGCATTGATCGATGTTGACGCCTGCGAACAGAATGGTATCGATCGCCAAATTGCGCAGTATGCTGTCGAGCTGGGTATCCCAAAATCCGCTCATCCGATATTTATCAACATGGATGTCATCGACTTCGATATGCAGCCCATCTACGGGCGCGGCGCCCCAGCTTCCTTGCTCGAGTACATGCGAGCCGTTATGAGGTAGTGGTTCGCCGATGCCACTGCCCTCGCCTGTCGCATTATACACATGCAGAACGGATGGGCTGAGGTTAAGCCGGTCGGGACGATTGCCCCAATTGAGCCAGATCACAGGTACTTCTGCTAAACGTAAAGTTGGTAGGAGTTTATTAAGAGTTTCAATTGGCTTTAAAAGGGGCTGCGTGTTGACCCCGATATGGTCGAGCCAACCGCCGACGCTGCAAAAGTCATTTTGCATATCAACCACAATAATCGCCGTGTGTTGCAAATCAAGCGTAAGCTTGCGTGAGGCTACAGGGAAAGTAATAGGCTGTGGCGGTTTGGGCGTGCGCTGAAGGATGACGTTAGTTTTCGATACCTGCCAATAGCTATAGGGGGTACCCAATTTGTGCATGCGATCACCTCGTTTGCTTCATTCGTGTATGGTGTTATTCCTTGCCTTCATCATAAGCCTAGAATTAAATGTGTGTAAATAAAGATGACATATGTTTGGGTTATAACCTAAAAAATTCATTTCCATTTGTTTTAAAACCAATTTATGTTATATTAATTGACATAATTGACGACTTGACTGCCACTTTTACAGGAAAGGGGTGTTATTCATGAATATTACGGTACAAGAAGCAATGACCATTTATCCTTTATCCGAAGGGAAGATCGTGGCTGGGGCGGGAGGTATTTCGCGGATAATCAGCGCTTTAAATCTCATGGACGCCCCTGACATCTATAATTGGATGAAGCAGGGGGAGTTACTGCTGACAACAGGCTATGCCATGAAGGATTCTTCAGAGCTGTTTGTAGAATTACTGCATAACCTCAATGAACGGGGTTCATCTGGTTTGGGCATTAAGCTTGGTCGTTATTGGAAAGAAATTCCTAGTACTGTGCTAAAGGAAGCAGATAGGTTGAATTTTCCTTTAATCGAACTGCCGTTTGAAGTCACGTTCTCAGAGCAAATTACTGCGCTGTTTCAAGCGCAATATGAAAGAAATACAAAGAAGCTGAATCAAGTACTCGATATACAAAAGCAATTGGTCGATTTCGCCCTACAGGCGAATGAGCGCTCCAATTATTTTGAGGAAATTCAAGCCATTCTCCAATGTCCCTTTGCTGTTGTTGATGTACTGGGGAACCTTCTGTATAATGCAACAAGCGTAAGTGAGAAGGATCTACTTTCCCAATGGCCTTGGGAGCCGGAATATCGTTTAAGCCGGTTGCTGGGTCAACTCACGTATCATATTCCCCTTTGGAAAAATAGCCAATTACTCGGATACTTTCTCGTGATGTCGTCAAGTTTACGAAACACAAGCTCGGATAAAGGGGTTTATCATCAAGCTGCAGTCATACTTTCCTATCATCTTGAAGAGATTCAGCTTCATCAGACGCTAACCGTTGGCCTTCGATTGGGTGAAGCGATTGAGCGCTATTTACAAGGAAGCTTATCGCTGGATGAGGTAGGGGAGCGAGCAAAGAGGCTGTCAGGAGACATCTGGAAGGGAGCTTATCTCTGCATCGTAACACCGTTGAATGAGATGTCCTTGCATGAGCAGGTTCAGAAAAAAGTGTTCATTCGACAACTTCAAGATGCCATGAAGGATGCTCCGCCGCTAACTGAACTAATCTCCCACCATATGTTTGTACATAGCAAGCTGTTCTCTCTCATTCAAATCCCGGATAAACTGGGGGCCAACTTAACGACTATGAAGCGGATTGCGAGCAGCTATTCACAGCTCCTGAGGGTTCTTCTGAACTGCTCACCGTCCTCCTATATCAGCTCCATGAAACGAACGTTAGAGAACTTCATGGTCGGGTACGAAGAGTGCATGGAAGCTCAACGACTTAGTGAGCAATTCGCGATAGATGAGCCAGATATTTATTTCTCGAATCTTGAATTCACCTATTTGCTTCGGCATGTACCTGCTACGGTTATGAATACCTATACGAATACGCTCCTTCAACCATTATGGCAAAAGGATGAGGAGTATATCACCGAAATGCTGCGGACGATCGGGTCCTATTTTGAACATAATGGCCTTATTAATGAAACGGCGAAGGACTTATACATTCATCGCAATACCGTGTTGTATCGGCTGGAGAAGATCGGTGAGTTGCTTCATCTAGATCTCAAAAATCCCAATGATCTGCTGCGAATAAAACTTGCACTCTTGTTTAAACAACTTCTATGACTATCGTTCGATTGTCGTTCTATTGTAGGTGATTTGACGAGCAATCCCCTTCTAGCTACAATAAGTTTAAGCGTTTCAAGAATGAGGGCATGGGATGAAAAAAAACAAACAAGCTACCATCGTCGATGTTGCCTCTGAGGCAGGTGTGTCCATTGCGACGGTGTCGAATGTTATTAACCGAAGGAAGGTTCCGATGTCTCCGGAAACCATCCGCAAAGTAGAAGAAGCGGTTGTGCGACTAGGTTATCGCCGAAATGTCATGGCAACGAATTTAAGTCGGCGACGCTCGAATGAGTTAGGGCTGATTCTCCCGCATTTTGGCGGGTATTATGGCAGATTTGCTGAGAAGCTAGAACGAAGGTTTCACAGTTACGGCTATCACTTATCTGTATTCTCAGCGGCAGGCATGGATCCTGAAGTGGAGACGAGGCATATTGAGCATTTGCTGCAACGACGAGTTGATGGATTAGTTTCACATGGCTTGGCGATCAGCATGCATTCCACACAGCAATTAGTCGGTGAAGGAACGCCGCTTGTCATCTTTAACGGGTGGGGGTGGCCGAATGAGATTACGAAACTGGCTGTGAATTTGGATTTTGCCAAGGCCTCGAGCCAGGCCGTTCAATATTTTCTGTCACATGGCTGCCGAGCTGTTTTCTATGCGGGAAGACGGAAGGGAATGGGCGCGAATGAGCAGCGCATCGAGGGTTTTCGGGCGGGGCTAGGTGACCGAGCGGAGACGATCGTGCATGCGCTTTTGGATGCAGGAGAGCTGGGTGTCGCTGGAACTTTGGAAGAGGCGCTGCGTGTGAGCGGCGGGCTGCGACCTATCGGCATCTACACGTTCAATGATGCGTTAGCGCTGGAGTTGATTGCTGAATGCCATGCGCGAGGCATCCGTGTTCCTGAGGAAGTGCAGCTTATCGGAATGGATAATGAGCATTTTGCGAAGGCGAGTACTCCTTCCATTACGAGCTTCGAGATGCCAGTCGAGCTGCAAACGCGTTTAGTTGCGGCTTTCCTGATGCGGCAGATCGGGGAAGAAGTAGACGAGGAAAGCGCGATACTGCTGGATTCGTATCTGGCTCAGATGAAGGGGCATGAGCTGCTCATCGATATGGAAATGGTTGTGCGTAATTCGACGCATAACGAATAGAACCGTTAGTCACCTTGGAGGTGATTAACGGTTTGTTTGTTGTAATAGGAAGGAAGCTTCCATCAAGCTGGTTATTCTAAGGGTGCGCTAGGCGCTTGTGTGGTTTTGTTGTTTCAGCTGCTTTTGCTGCCGCAGGAAATCTTTCCCGTATTCCCCGTGCGGATTAATGTCCGCGTGCTCGATTTGAATCGTGGCATGCTCGATGTTGTACTTGCTTTTTAACGTCTCATTAATAGCGAGAATGACACAAAAGGGCTGAATGTTAGGACTAATAAACACGTGCGCAGTCAGGGAATAATGGTCGGTCGAAACCGCCCAGAGATGCATTTCGTGGACATCTTCTACGCCTTCAACTTTCGCGATCACAGAGCGGATTTCGTCTAGATTAAACTTTTCAGGGACGGATTCCATCAGGATCATGAAGGATTCACGAATGATTTTGCTGCCACCTGTAAAAATAATGCCCCCAATCACGATCGAAATCAGCGGGTCGAACCAGAGAAGACCGGAATAATAAATAACAATGGCCGAAATGATGACACCCACCGAGCTAAGCAAATCTCCGAAAAAGTGCCAGAGCGCGCTTTGCACATTCAGATTGTCTTCCTCCTTGACGCTGTTATGGAGAACCAACGTAAGGACGAGGTTAACGACAAACCCGATCGAGGCAATACCTAGCATGAGTCCCAATTGTATCGGCTGAGGGTGGAGTACACGTTGGACGGCTTCGATACAAATCCCCAAAGCGATGATGCAAAGCGCTAATCCGTTGAGAAAAGAAGCGACAATCTCAAAGCGCAGGAATCCGAATGTGAAGCGAGCATTGGGTTGGCGCGTAGCTAGTTGGATAGCAACCATGCTCAAACCAAGTGCAATGACATCTGAAATCATATGAGCCGAATCGGATAAAAGAGCAAGGGAATTCGAAAGCACCCCTCCGATAATTTCAACAAGCGTGAAAAAGGCCGTTAATATGAGGGTAACCCATAGGGTTTTTCTTGACTTACTTTGTTCTTTCACATGGTGGAGATGATGATAGTCATACTCGACGCTCATAGGGTTCCTCCTTATTTAGAATTATTCTAATTAGTGTATACTTAGTATATGCCACTTGGGTGAAACGTGCAACTGGAATTGGGGAAGAATTTGAAGGTGAGGTGTGGGAGGAGAGGAGCGGGGCAGTGCGGAGAGCGGAGAACAGAGACAGCAAATTAGAATATAAAGCGTTTTCTAATTTGTAACAGAAATGAAATATTCCTGTTATGGTTCCATAATGTTCACTTGGTAATATAATAAACAAGACCCCCTTTTTAATATAAACTTTTAGAACCCGGCCCCGTTGGCTGGGTTCCTTTTTTTTGTCGGATGTCAAGATTCTCAGCATCTACAAAATTGAAAATATAATGTTGCAGACCAAAAAACGTTATCTTAAAGTAGAAAATAATAAAGAGAACAAGAAAAGTTAGAGAAATAGGAAATACAGTAAAAAGGAATCTCCAAATATATAACGAAGTATTTTAATTAAACACTCCTGAGCTTTTATTATTAACTGTTGGATTGGGGGTAACATTTTATTACTGGGGGCTAATATTAACTGTGGAAATTACAGGGATTTGTGCACTATGTGAAAAAGAGAAGACACTTAAAAAGAGCCATATTGTGCCAAAGTTTATAGGTGAATGGATTAGAAATACATCAAAAGCGGAACATTTAAGAAATCTTATGAATCCAAATAAACCTGAACAAGATTTACCAAAACCACATTTATTATGTGAGGGTTGCGAAGGTATTCTAAATAAAGCTGAAACCCCCTTCTCTAGTAATATATTCTATAATTATCATAATGGTAGTAATAGATTTGATTACGATGACTGGCTTCTGAAGTTTGTTATATCTTTAAGTTGGCGTGTCGGAACTCTCTACTTCACACAAAATACTTATCAAAATTCTCATGTACATAATCAATTAAAAAAAGCGCTGAATATTTGGAGTGAATATCTTTTAGAAAAAAGAAATGATCCTGGACTTTATGCACATCATTTATACTTTATTGATAAAGATAAGTACTCAAGCATTAATAGCGTTGTGCTCAAAGATTATGCGTTTAGAGTCATTGACACCCATGTTAGGTTTTCTTTTAATGGTCATATAATAATATATAATAAGTTACCGGGTATGGTAATAGTTTCATATATTAACCCTATATCGGTTAGAGGGTGGAAAGGTACTCAATTACATAGCTTTGGGACTGCAAGAGTAGGCTCACAAAAAACTCCACCAGAAATACCTAACTATTTATTAGATCGAGCCAAATTATTTACGTCTAAGTATCTTAATGGACTAAGTGATCGTCAAAAAGTTAACATCAAATCTAAAATCCTGAAAAAAAGTGAAATTAATAATGTAAAATAATATAAAATGTAATTTATAAAACTCATAAGCAAATTTAACTAGAAAAGCTAGTCACTGGTAAATACTATGACCGATATAAAATAGCTAGTTGGGAGTCTAGGGGTTCATCAGTTTTTAGTTACGTATTCCAGTTGGAGCAATTGACTGATGGAGAAAAGGGAGTAACAGTAATTCTAGAATTGCTTTTAAAAACAGGACAGCATCTCTTTATCTAAGGCGAAAAATGTTTTGTAGGAATTATTAAAGAAAAGTAACGTAAACTATGTAAGTTAGATTATTTAAAGAGAGTATTGAAATTGAAATTCCGTACTGGTGAGAAGTCAGGATACTTATCAATAAACTTGGTCGGTTTCTTGTCGGGAACCATAAATAATGTAGGGATACCAATGGCAACTCTATGATAAATCTTATAAATGATAAAGCTCCTGAAGCCTTATTAAATAAGGCAGCAGGAGCTTTATGTACATCATATTATATTCGCGGTAACACCAGAAAAAGCAGGAGACCCAGCCTCGTTGGCTGGTCTCCTGCTTTTTTTATTAGAAATAACCCTTATGGGCCAAGGGTATGTGTGGTGGTTTACTGTAAGTTAATTGTCAGTTGCTTCACCTAGTCGTTTACAGAGAAGCTGCATAATACAAATAAATGTGTGTCATCTTGCTTTCGAACTACTTATTGGTTTTATTTACACTTCTAAATGGACTTTTGAACATGAGCTTCCTTTCGCTAACAATATGAAAATATAAAATACTAAGCACGATTGTTGTGCTTGGTATTTTTTTGCGAAATAAGGAGGCATTCAAGATTAATATAGATATAAATGTGAGGGTGTAGGGTAATCCGAATTTCCATGCTTTAAGTGAAGACTTGTTCTTTGTAACAGGATTATTTTACAACTTGAAACAAGGAGAAGATTATTAAATATGTATTATTATCAAAATATAGGAAGGGAAAATGAAAGTATATGTCGAAATATGGATATATGGTACTAAGAACCTAGGCGATTTGGAGTTGGTTTCATGGGAAAGAAGTACTATGAAATATTTGAAGATCTAATTGGCTCACATATGCGAAATTTAATTTTATATGAATATAACTCCGAGCAAAAAAATCATATGTATCATCCTTACAGGCATAACTATAAAAATGGTACTGAAGAGTTGCTAGCATCATTTATGAGAAAATATATTTATTTTTATGCTTATTCGGAAAGAGAAGTTGAGGATGCATTCGAATATGAGTTGCTTAGCAATCTGGAAGCAGCTGCAACCTTTGCATTGCAACATAGACTACCAAAACGGAATGGTTCTTCAAATGGTCTATACAGCGAGCTTTTATTGGATTTGCTTATTACCTTATTTAGAGGAAACGTAAACAAATTAGCCACTAGAGCTATCTATAGACAAATGAGCGACAATCAAGAAATAAAAGGATTTGATGGACTACACATTGTTACAAGTGAGACCGAAAATGAATTGTGGCTAGGTCAAGCAAAAATGGGGGATACAGGTTATTGCCTGCGCTCCATCGCAAGTGATTTAGAGCAAAAAACCAATATGTTGTATACATCTAAGCAACTATATTTTGTTGCAGATAAAGAGAAGAGTGCTGTTAAGGAAGCATTGGAAGTCCTAAAGAAGATCAATATGGTATCTATGAAGGCTGAAATGCGGAAGCTTTCTGAGGTTGATAAGGCAAGTGAATTGAATGAGTTTTTTAAGAAAGAAAAAATTAAAATAGTATTTCCTTGTCTTTTAGCCTATTCTTCCCCTGACGTCTATGAGGTAGAGGATGATATCGACGAAAATATAAAAAATGAATTATCGAATTTAATAGAAAAATTTGATAGCAAGTTTGACTCGCTTTTAGATATTGAATATCAGGTACTAATCCTATTTATTCCTATACGTGATCTGGAAATATTAAGAAGGAAAATGGTGGAGATAAATGGAGCGTAAATTAAGACTACTTGAATTCATAAATGCATACGATGGTTCAGACGAAAGTTTTAATAATCTAAAAGACATTGTATGTGAAATTTCAGAGCAGAGTTCAGAAAAAGACGAGCCTCTTATGAAAGAGCTATTATATATCGCATCTCAAAAAATGAGAACGTTTGGTTATAATATTATGAACGATTTACATTTAGAAGATTTAACTTCAGACGACGATTTCAGTTTTGTATTTCAAAATAATTTGATTGATCAATATTACACAACTACAACGGGAAATAGGCTTGATTATAACCAAATGAGAGTCCTTCGAGAATTTCAATCGCTTGAAAACAAACGACTTCTTGTAAGTGCACCAACATCATTTGGAAAAACGTTTCTTTTAAGAGAACTTATTTATCACAATAGAGATCGTTATAATAATATTGCATTAATATTCCCAACAGTTTCTTTACTTAATGAAAATGTGTTCGAATTTAGACGGTTTATTAAGGAAAAGCAACTAAAGTATAAGATAATTAATAATACCCATATTGAACTTGAAGAGCACAACTTGTTTATACTGACTCCCGAGAGGATGCTTCACTTTATCAATGAATATCCTACATTAAAGCTAGATTTTTTCTTTATGGATGAAATATATAAAATTGATAACTTTTTTAATACGGCAGATAATGGGGAAAATGTAGTTGAAAGTGAGAGAGATGGAGTTTTTAGAATTACTTTATATTTGCTATCAAAATCTACTAACGACTTTTATCTAGCGGGTCCCTATATTAATCTTGATAAAATAGGAGATGGATTTAAAAGGTTCATTAAGAAGTTCTCAGTAATTCCTATTAATATTAAGACGGAGCTTATAAAAAAAGAACATATCATATCTTGGACCAGTATATTGAGAGTAAATGACGAAAAAATTAAATATATAGACTCATCAAAACTTAATAAATTAAAAACTATTATTTCATATATTCTTAATAAGAATATGGGACAAACTATTGTGTATGCTGAATCAAAAAATAAAGTTACTGAACTTGCGAGGGAAACAAGGGATTTAAGTCCAACAGGAATGAATTCAAAAAAATTAAATGATTTTATTCAACATTTGGAAAGACGCTATTCTTTTAATCATGATGGCCTTCAAACATCTAATAGTTGGTCTATAGTTGATGCATTAAAAAAAGGGTTTGGCGTTCACCATGGATCGTTTCCAAAATATATTCAAAATGAAATTCTTGAACGATTTAACGAAGGAGATATCAAGTTTATTTTCACAACTACCTCGATTACCGAAGGTGTGAACACCAAAGCTAAAAATATTATTTTTTATGGTAAAACTAAGGGACATAAAGAGTTGAAATCATTTGATATAAGAAATATTAATGGAAGAGCAGGTAGGTATTATCACCATTTTATAGGACGTATATTTTATTTAGAATCTGAAATTTATAAGAAACTTGAACAAGAAGACGATAAATTGGATTTTGTTACTTTTAGTGACAGGTCCTTGGGATATATCGACCTTGATAACTGTCATTTGGATGATTTAACGATTTCAAATGCTCAAGCAAAAGCATTGAGAGATAAAATTATTTTTGATGAGGGAATTGACCCGAACATTCTTCTCAAGAACAGGTTAGTCGATAGTTTAAAACAACTCGAAATTATAAAGGCCCTCAAAAATTTAAGCAAATATGAACTAGAAAGTCTAGTCGCTCAATGTTCAAGTATACGGGCATTTCTTTCTAATAATACTATTTATAGATTGCTTGATTATTTTCATCTCGTAAATATTCTGGATGAATACGAAGTTAGGCGTTATGGAATAATTGCAACACAGTATGCAATGCCTAATGGTTTTTTCTTATTATTAAAACATGAATTAGATAAAACTGAACAGCATTCTTATGAAACGGTAGACGCTGCATATATGAAAGTATTTTATAATATTCGAAATATTGTAGAGTATAAGGTTCCTAAGTTTGTTGCTATTTTTGGCAATTTATTAGAATATGTTTGTCAGTTATCTAATGTTAAGTCTGATACATTAGCCATTGATGGAATTATCAGGTTTTACGAAGTAGGAGTCCAAACAGAGATTGGGTCTTATCTCGCTGAAATGGGTTTTCCAATAACAGCGATTAAAGAATTAGAGTCAAGAATGAATGATGTAATGAATTTTAGTAGAGAGGCAATTTATAATAATTTTGACTATCTTGAAGATCAATTTAAAAGGATATTAGATACTTATGAATTGAACCTATTAAGAAAATTAATTACAACCTAGTAAATCTAGATAATTGCAGAAGTTGTTAGTGAGGGTGGAGTTGATTGTAGCTCAAGACTATGGTCTTGGGCTATTAGCCCGTAGGTACAAAGGTGAATAACTTGAATTTGTCGAAGTTTATTTCTAGGAGAAGTAGTATGGTTTGATTTTTTAGAAACAATCGTATCATAGGAGGACTTAAAATGGGCATTCTAGTGAAAGATGTATATATTAAGAATTTCCGCTCACTTAAAGAAGTATCAATTGAACTTGATGATTATACTGTTATTGTAGGTAAAAACAATTCAGGGAAATCCAATATTATTCAGGCAGTAAATCTAGCATTTGATTTTTCCTCTGTATTTAGAGAAGACATATACATCTCCAAAGATGAGCCTTATGATGAATCAAAGAAAATACATATCGATGTAAGAATATTGCCAATAGATGCAAATAGAACAGTTCAGGATGCTTTTGATGAGAAATGGTCAAGAGCATTTGGCGATAGTGTTGCATTGGATAATACAACGGATAAAGAGTATTTTGCATTTAGAACAGAGATATCTTACGATCCAGACAAAGAAATTTATACGAATATTAAGTATAAAATAGATAATTGGTTAGATGTAGGTACTTCAAAAATCGGTAATAGTATCAGACGAGAAACTCTAGAAAGCATTGAGAATATCTTAGTTAATGCTCAAAGAGATATATCTTTGGATATCAGAGATAAAAAATCAATATGGGGGAAGCTAACTTCTAAGATAAAGGTATCTGATACTGTAAGAGGTAGCATCGAAACGCAACTCCAGCGTCTTAATAAGAAAATCGTTCATGAGAGTGAGATTTTAAAATCAATAAGTCATGAATTGAAAGTCACAACTGCTGAAAAAGAAAGTAAAGTGGATATAAGTCCTATTACGAGAGATATTGAATCATTGTATAAAGGCATGAATATTTATTATACAAATAAAAATTCATTGCCTACATCTGTAGAAAATTTAGGTTTAGGGGTTAGGAGTTGGGCAGTATTTTCTACTATTAAAGCCGAAATTAATAGTAAAATAAAGAAGAGAATATCAGATGAGCTAGCATATCTTCCATTAATACTTGTTGAAGAGCCAGAGGTTCACGTGCACCCTCAAGCACAGCGTCAGTTATTTTCTGATATAAATGCAATGATGGGACAAAAAATTATCACTACACATTCGCCATACATTTTATCACAAATCCAACTTGATAAGATAAGGTATGTTAGAAAAGTGGATGCTTGTTCAGTCGCGCTACCTTTATTAGTTGACGATTTAAGCGATGATGATATACGCAAAATAAGAAGAACGGTTATGAATACCCGAGGTGAAATTTTATATGCAAATGCAGTTGTACTGGCAGAAGGGGAGACTGAAGAACAGGCACTAACAGTTTTTTTAAGAGAGTTTTTTAACAAAGAACCGTTCGAGTTAGGTATCAATATTATTGGAGTAGGAGGTAACAACTATACACCATTTATGAGAGTACTAAATCGTTTAAGTATTAAATGGTATGTATTTAGTGATGGTGAGACTGAAGCTCTAAGAGATTTAAAATCATGTTTAAAAAAATTAATTGGAGAACAAGTTCAACTTAATTTGACTGATTTTGATAATGTTTTTGTAATAGAAAATGGTGAATGTTTTGAAACATATTGTTTATCACAAGGTTATATTAAAGAAATAACGCAAGCTATATGTCAAGTAGAAAGTGATCCGAACTATTTGGAATACTATATTAATCATTATAATGATCAAAAAGGCAAAGGTGGCATTGTAAGAAATTATAAAGCTGATGAAGACGGAGGGTATTATAGGGCAACAAAAGATTGTATTATGTCTGATAAAACAAAATATCCAACAGCTATTGCAGAAGAGATCTGCAAAACAAGAAAGAAAATAAGGAGAATTCCGCAAAAGCTCAAAGATTTATTTGTTAAAATTGAAAATGATTTGAAAGAAGGTGGAAATTAGTGAGTAGTAGCTTATCTAATGCACAGCAAGCGGTAGTTGATTTTTCAGGCAAGAACTTGTTGGTAATTGCAGGAGCTGGAAGCGGAAAAACGAGAGTTCTTACTGAACGAATAAAAAGAATAATTTCAAATTTAAAAAAAGGTGAAAAAATTCTGGCAATTACTTTTAGTAATAAAGCTACAGAAGAGTTAAAAGAAAGACTTATTGAATCATTAGGAAAGAAAAAACTAGAGGATTTCACTTATATAGGGACAATCCATAGTTTTTGTTTTGATATAGTTACTTCAAGAGGTAGCTCAATTGGATTGCCTGACGAATTGCATATTTGTGAATCTTATAATGACCGACTACATATATTTAAAGAAGCAATTGAGAGCATTCCTTCTTTTAAAACAGAGTATTTGGGCCTAGATGCTAAAGAGAACCAAAAAATAATAAAGAATCTACTCGATGATCTGAGCACTGCAAAAAGAAATCTGAAGTTCTCAGATGATTATAATGATGATCCATTAATTCAGACACTATTTGAAGAATATGATAATATGCTATTGCAGCAGGGTGTAGTAGATTTCGATGATATTCTTAGATACACTTTTCAAATACTAACTGAAAGAGAAAGTATTTCTCGTTTGTATAGAAAGGTTTATAAGTATATTTGCATTGATGAAGCACAAGATTTGAACAAAGCTCAGTATGAAGTGATCAAGGCACTTGCCGGAGATCAAATTGGAGTAACAATGGTAGGAGATCCTAATCAATCAATTTATGGGTTTAGTGGGGCTAATAATGAATATATAAATAAAATTTTTTTGGATGATTTTAATGCTCAAAAAATTCAGCTCTATGAGAACTATCGGTCATCTAAATCAGTCATAGCAGCAGCTAACAAAATAGAAAAGTCTTTTGAAGTCTATGGAATTTGTAAGTACAACGGAGAGTTTGAAATACATGAATTTGAGAATGAACAATTAGAAGCTGACTACATTATTGAAAAAATAAAATTATTATTGAAAAGTGGACATCCTGATGTTGAGAACCAAGTAATCACACTTGAGCAAATCGCGATTATTGCGAGAAACCGGTATGTGTTTAAGCGAATAGAAGAATTACTTAATGCAAATAATTTTGAATTTACGCTAAAAGTATCAGCAAAAGGTTCCTTTTCAAGTGAGTCAGACTTTGTAAAGGCATTTGAATTAGGAATAAGATTGCTTGTAAACAATCGTGATAAGTTGCATTTGGTAGAACTGTCTAAACTTATTAATAGTAAAAGAAAATATCAGACATTTGAAGAGCTTAGAAATGAGAAGAGCCCATCTGATTATTGGAGATCACTAATAGAAGTTTTGAATGATGCATGGAATTTATTGTTGAAGAATGAGAGGGAAATAAAATTCCATACAGCATTAAAATTATTGAGAGATTTTATTGACCATTCTAAAGACCAACTAGATGAACATGAAAAGATTCTTATTAGTGAAGATTTGAAATCGTGGGAAATAAACTGGAACAGTTATACTAAAAACTCATCTCCTGGTGAAAGGTCGTTAGGCAACTTTGTTAGAACAGTCTCTTTAGGTAATGCACATACGGCTAGAGATAAAGGAATTGCTTTAACAACAGTTCACATGTCTAAAGGTCTGGAATACGATGTTGTATTTATAATGGGACTTAATGATGGTGTGTTTCCAGACTACAGAGCTGTACAGGCTTTTAATAATTCTAAAGATAAAAAACAAATTGTTGAAGAAAAACATAATATGTTTGTTGCTATAACGCGATCAAAAAGACTTTGCTATTTAACTTATCCATTGCTGAAAGAGACTCCTTGGGGTATTAAACCACAAACAGCTTCCAGATTCGTTTTAGAATTAGAAAGTTAACAAACACTTCCTAAGGATAATTTAAAACTCGTAATATCTCCTTACAAGCTAATACAAAAAATTGCAAATATACTTAAGGGGGGGATATTATTATTGATTCTCATACCTTTGCTGAAATGGATGCGTTCCCGCTTACAGTTAATCAAGAACATATTAAGTACTCAATCTTTTTGAATCTTGAATTAAAATTGAAATGATTTTTGAAATGATTTGAGCGATTAGGCTTTCCGCGGCGCATTGAAAATGAAACACCTTCATTTTCATGAAACGCGTAAATCCTTGCTACACAAGGATTTACGCGTTGATTTTCCTTTTCTCTGACTCCCTGGAAATCATCAAAATCCTGGAACCCGGCCCCGTTGGCTGGGTTCCTTTTTTTGTTCAGGACAAATGACCTTTCTGGCCGCCAGGCCCAAACGAATAAACAGCACCCTCAACTCTAAAGTTGAAGGTGCTGTTTCCGTTATCTGGAAGCGCTTTTAATCATAATGTCCATCAATGACCGCAAATATATCAATAATCGATACGCATGAAAAGTCGACAGCTTGAAGATATATTTTGTCAGCTTGTGCGCATAGCAAGGTCTTTTGGCGTGTGTTAATTTTAAGTAAGCGCTTTATATTACATTGTAGCTGGAGAACGGGGGGAAGTTTTTTTATTTTGAGTTACATGTTAGGGCTATCACGAAATCAATGACCTCTCAGAAGGTCAAGGAGGTAAATATTGTTGAGAAGAGTACTTTCACTAGGGCTATGCTTCATGCTGCTGATCAGTTTTTGTCTTGCAGCCAAACCAACGGAAGCCGATGCAGCTTCACCTTGGAACTTAGTCAATAATAATTTGACATGGACGCTTGAAAATGATGCGCTTCGTACGAAAATCGAGTACATGGATAATGGCAGTATACGCATGACAAGCTTCTATAATAAAGCAGCAGGTGTCGAGTATATGCCGCAGGTTGCAGCGGACAACGACTCCACATTATTCCATTATAATTATCGTTATTTGGAAAATGGGGAGACGGGGAAAGAAGCAATTGGAACAACGCAAAGTCTAGACGCTAACGACGGCGGATACGTGCTAGGGACTCCTACGGAGCACGCGATCACGATGAAGGCAGCCGATGGACAGATCTCCACCGTTGGAACTCGATTGGAAATACCAGCAACCAAAAATGGGATAACCGTTACGCTTTCTTTTGAACTGTACAAAGGCAGTGCGGGTTTGAAATATCAAGCATATCTCAAAAATAACAGCCCGAATAAAAGGCTTCAAATCACATCTTCAGATGTTATCAAGCTTGACTTTCCGGATCAAGCCCACAATTTGCATTATGCCTATATCACCAAATGGTCCAGTACAACTGGTGGCGTAGATAAAGCCAACGCGACTAAAGTTAGTGAAGATATTAAAGTTATTATTAATCGTTATGATACCGGTGATGGTTTCTATGTGGGGCCTGAGGTCAATTCCAAAACGGAAATTCTGAAAAGAGATCCGAGCTCGCCAGATACAGGCGCTCCCTATATGGCCAGATCCTTCGCAGGAATTAGTGCCTTTAAAGGGGATATGGTAAAGGTCTCTACGAACCCGGAATCTCTGCAGCTTGTGTTGTTCCCAAATGAGCAATTCCCTTATATTGCTGTTAACTTGGCTGTCTTTAAGGGGGATATTGTAGATGGTAAAATGGCCGTCGAAACGCATTTGAGAGAACGGTTCAAGTATAATCATACCTCAACCATTCTCAATACGAACGATTGGCAATGGGGTACAACTAAACGCAATGAAGCGTACTACCGCTCTGTAGCTGTACCGAAGACGAAAGCAGCTGGATTTGATATGGTGATGTTTGATGATGGCTGGAACAACGCTGATGATAACGGTACATCAAGAGACGGCACACAAGCGCTACCTTCCTATACGGACGATATGATTGGATTGGCCAATTACTATAAGGATCAAGGGCTGATGTTTGGACTATGGTTTTCGATGACGGGCGGTTATCATAACCGTGGGAATGATTTAGCCGATCCTGCTGTCATTGCTGCTAAAAAAACCAGCATTGAGTATATGATCCAGAACTATCATTTGTCCCATCAAATGGTCGATTTAACGGAGTTTTGGCCGAACCAAGCCGTTACGACATATTCACATCCGACGGACAATGTATATCGTAAAAACGTGTTGACGAATCAAGTTCTGAACGATGTTGTGGATGAGTATCCAGATTACAAAGCGAAATATACAACGGAAGTGGATATTTGGCCGACACAAGGCGACCGTTCGAATGAGCTATTACACGTAATTGATAACGGATGGACAACTTCGTCAACTGAGTACGGAGAAACGTTGGATGTTCCAGTTTTTGCAGGACTGTTTGGGCATTTGCCGCTGAACTCCGTCTATTTCAACATTGGAGATATGACCAATGGTGATATGTCGATGTATTATAAATACTTATTTGCTAGAAACGTCAAGCATGGAAGTGATCCGAATACGTGGAGCCAGAAAAACATTGATCTGATGGCCAAATTCAATACTTGGCGCAAATCCGAGCGAATTCATACGCTGACAGATTCCATCTTGCGCCCCGTTTATAACGGCGTAGGTTGGGATAGTAACGTGGCAGCCGACTGGAATCAGAATGCAGGGCCTTACGTAATGATGCAAGTATCGGACAATAAGAACGAGGCGCTAATGATCGCAACCGGTGGAGGTAAAACAGGACCATCGGCGGTGAATGTTAATCTTCGTTGGTTGGATCCTGCGAAGCAGTACCTGATCGAAGATATATCGCTAGACGATACAGGGGTGTACACGTATCGCTTTAAAGGACTTTTAACAGGGGACCAGCTGAAGAACTTTGCTATTGATTTAGACGAAAATTCATCGAAGGGTAGAGCTTACTGGATTGAAGCTTATCAAGGCGATGACTACCAAGTTCTCTATGCGGATGAACATGTCGCGAATGCTAACCTTTCCAAGAATAACGGTAAGCTGATTATTCAAGGTACAGGAACAGCGGGAAGTACTGGCAAGGTGATTGTGTATGGCAAGCAGGAGCAAGCCGTCATGATCGTTGATTTACACCTTGATAGTCATGGTACGGGTCAGTTGTCCATCGATCAGTTCGAAGCGACGGAAGACGCCTTTATTCCGAAACTGCCAACTGCAAGTACTTTTGTCGCTGCGGATTTATTCACGGCCAACAAGACAACGGTTAGCGGCGGTACAGCAACTAAAGTAAGCAGTGGCTCAACGCCGAATGCTTCAGCACAAGGAGGTATGAACTTTACGTCTACGCTTACGACAGCAGGTAGTTATATCGAATATAGCATTCCTGTTCCTAAAGCGGGTGTCTACAATGTTCAGGCTGCAGCCAAAGTATCGACGTCGCGAGGCAGCGGGCAATGGTTTATTGATGGAGCAAGTGCCGGCGGTGTGTGGAACCAAAATGCTGCAGATTCCATTAAATTCTTTGACTTGGGAACGGTAGCCTTCCAATCAGCAGGTGATAAAAAATTCCGTTTCGTCTTTCAAGGTGGCTCGAACAAAACGATTAACACGGACCGCTTTGTGCTTACGCCTGTTGATGTTATGCCAGGAAGTACCAACGATCCAAGTATCGCACTCACAGGGGCTTCTTCAATAAAGAAAGGAGAATCCGTGACAGTAAGCGCACAAGTGAACGGGTTGCACCCATTCTATTCCACAGGGGACTACGTGAGATGGAGTGTTGAGAATCAAGCTGCTGTGAACGGCAGCAATAAAGTGATATCACTTCAAAACAATGGTTTGGAAACCGTTGTGACGGGTGTTAATTCAGGTACAGCTACCTTGAAAATGATGAGTACGATCAATGCCAAAGCTGTTAGCTATCTGCAAATTACGGTGAATGCGGTGCTTACATCTCTAACACCGGTGTCAGTGACGACAGTAAGCGGCACAGCGCCACAATTACCGACGGTTGTTGAAGCTACCTATAGTGATAACACGAAGAAAAGCCTGGCTGTTACCTGGGATAATATCTCTGCAGGTCAGTATGCATCGGTAGGTACGTTTACCGTGTTCGGAGATGTCGCGGGTACGAATTTGCGTGCTACGGCGAATGTAACAGTAACGGCTGCGAATACGCCGGTCATTACAACTCTAACACCAGTGTTAGTGACGACAGTGAGTGGCACAGCGCCACAATTACCGACGGTAGTTGAAGCTACCTATAGTGATAACACGAAGAAAAGTTTGGCTGTTAGCTGGGATAATATCCCTGCGGGTCAGTATGCATCGGCCGGTACGTTTATCGTGTTGGGAGATGTCACAGGTACGAATTTGCGTGCAACGGCGAATGTAACAGTGAATGCGCTAGATGAACCGCAAGCGCTCATTACATCCCTAACACCGGTGTCAGTGACGACAGTAAGCGGCACAGCGCCACAATTACCGACAGTAGTTGAAGCTACCTATAGTGATAACACGAAGAAAAGTTTGGCTGTTAGCTGGGATAATATCCCTGCGGGTCAGTATGCATCGGTCGGTACGTTTATCGTATTAGGAGATGTTGCAGGTACGAATTTGCGTGCGAAGGCGAATGTAATGGTAACGGCTGCGAATACACCGGAACCTACTGAAAGCGGAGAAAATCCGAATCCGCCGACACCATCCCTTCCTGCCCAGCCAACCAAAGAAAACACCATTACAGGCGAGCAGTTAAGGCAGGCGATAGAGAAGTCTAAGAACAATACGCTGCAATTGGATGTTCCCAAAGGTGAGTCCGCTTCATCCTTAATAGCAACGCTGCCACTTGCGATGCTGCAAGAGATTGGCGCGAAGGGAATCACGCAGTTGGCGTTCAAGTCAGGAGATTCACGTATTTCTTTACCAGTTCAAGCCTTGCGAGCAGAAGCAGATGCAGAAGCGAAGAACTTAACGATTATCTTCAGTCTGTTGGATGCAAAAGCACTAACCGAAAAAGAATTCCAAGCAGTAGGCCGTGGTTCGCTATATAGACTGGCTATTCAAATGGATGATAAGCCAGTGACAACACTTCATGGGTCTTCAGCAAAAATTGAATTCGCGTATAAGCTCCAACCTGGAGAAAAGCCAGAGCAGGTTGTCGTGAGTGGACTAACTAGCGATGGGAAGCTAAAGGTGCTTGTTCATGGCACTTATCGGGCAGCAACAGGAGAGATGGTATTTGCTGCAAGTGAGCCTGGCGACTACGTAGTAACATACAACAACGTAACCTTTGACGATTTGAAAGGCGTGTCTTGGGCGGAATCTAGCATTCATGCACTAGCCGCTCGTGATATCGTTCATGGTGTTGACAAAGGAAAATTTGATCCGAACAGCTCGGTGACGCGCGCTGAATTTCTAGCGCTGCTTATGCGGACATTTGGGTTGGATCAGGGTCAAGACCGATCAAGTTTCAACGATATTCATACCACTGACTGGTATTACAGCTCGGTAGCTGCAGCGCAGAAGCTAGGCATTATTAGCGGACGCGAGGATGGCAGCTTTGGAGCAGATGGCAATATCTCACGCCAAGATATGGCTGTCATGATGTATCGCACGTTGCAGTTGCTTAAGATGAGTCTGAGCACAAATGGACAACAGACGAGTTTCAACGATGCCTCACAGATTGCAAGCTATGCACAAGATGCGATTACAGCCTTGCAGAGCTCAGGCATGATTGAAGGTAGTGGGGGCAGCTTTATGCCGAATGATGCTGCATCAAGAGCAGAAGCGGCGGTCATTATTCAACGCTTGTTACAGCAAAGCCAATAAGGAAGAAGGGGCTGCTGTTACCTTGTTGTAAATAACAGGGAATGGCAGTTCCTTTAACTAGACCTCTATCACTGTATGAGGATAAAATATCAATAATTGACTATGCGGAGAAGGTTGTACAATGAAGATAGTTTTTATCAAGTAGGAAGCGTATTCACGTATTTATCGGGATGGTACATTAATTATGGGACAAGAAAACGCTTTATATTTTATAACTGGAGGCAAGTTACAATGAAAATGTTATCTGGAAAGATGATCGGAATGGCTTGTTTGGTAGCCATTAGCACTTCACTAGCAGGGTGTGGTGACAATAATTCAACTTCTACAGGAACGACTCCTGCAGCTTCATCGAGTCAGACGACTAAGCCTGCTGATGCCAAACCGGTAACACTGCGCTTCTCCTGGTGGGGATCGGATGCTAGACATAAAGCAACTTTAGCGGCGATTGATGCTTATACGAAATTGAATCCGAATGTGAAAATTGAAGGCGAATATCAAGGTTATGATGGTTACCAACAAAAAATCATGACGCAAATCGCAGGTGGCTCTGCACCGGATATTATGCAGCTTGACTACCCATGGCTTCCCGATTTGTCTGCACAAGGCGATATATTCGTTGATTTGGGTAAAGAACCTGGCGTTGATTTAACCCAATTCTCTAAGAAGATTTTAGATGAGTATGACTCTGTCAATGGCAAATTAGTTTCCCTGCCAATGGGGACCAACGGCTTCGGAACGATGATTAATAAAGCATTCTTCGATAAGAATGGTCTAGATACGAAAACACAATGGACATGGGAAAATCTCATCGAAGAAGGTGGGAAAATCAATAAAGCGAACAAAGGACAATACTTGTTTGCCATTGAGCCAGGAACGACAACGGGGGGACTCGGTGAATTCGTACTTAGTGAGTATTTATACTCCAAGAATGGTACGTACTGGGTATCCAACGATCGTACATTCAAAGCAACCAAAGAAGATATTACACAAGGCTTAACGGTTATGAAAAAATTGTTTGACAGCGGAGCAGCACAACCGCTAGGCGACGCAGCACTATTCAGCAGTAAAATGGAACAAAATCCGAAATGGGTTAACGCTGAAATAGGAATGACGGTGGATTGGTCATCAACGGTCGGGAAGTATAAAGCCGCTGCAGGCGAAGGCAAATTTGTGGTGGGAATGCCGATTTTTGCCAAAGACGGTAAAGCACAAGCGGTGAAAACGAAGCCTTCCATGATCGTTTCAGTGAATAAAAAATCTGCTAGTACGCAAGAAGCCACCAAGTTTGTTAACTGGCTGTTGAATAGCAAAGAAGCATCCCTGATTTTACTTGACACACGTTCCATTCCAACTTCTGAAAGTGCCAAGAAAGCGCTTGTTGAAGCCAATAAAATTGATCCAGACATCGCTAAAATGGTTGATAACGCATTGAAAAGCCCTGCATCTCCTCCGCCAACTGTACAAAATAATCCAGAAGTTGCGGATATTATCCGAGATGTTTGTGAAAAGGTTATCTTCGGCAACCTCACTCCAGAGAAGGCTACAGAGCAGTTGATGCAACGCGTTCAGGATAAATTTAAAGATTTGAAGTAAGGTAAGGTGAAGCAATGAATGTCAGTTTAAGTAAAATAGCGAAGCGAAACGTTGGGCTATTGTATATTATGCCATGGTTGGTAGGGTTTCTCGTCTTTCAGTTATATCCATTCGGGGCCTCACTGATGTATTCGTTCACGAATTACAGTATAACGAATATCCCTAAGTTTGTCGGATTAGACAATTATGTCACGATGTTCACGCAAGATAACAATTTTTATAAATCTCTATCGACTACGCTAGCTTATGTGTTTATTTCCGTCCCGATGAAACTCATATTCGCCCTGATGGTTGCTTTATTGTTAAATGTGAAGATGAAAATGGTAAACCTGTACCGCACTCTCTTTTATCTGCCTTCGATCTTGGGGGGCAGCGTGGCGGTGTCGATTCTATGGCGCTTCCTATTTATGAAAGAGGGCATGGTGAATCGTTTCCTTGATCTGCTTCATCTTCCAGCCATTAATTGGCTGGGCAGTCCTCATGTTGCCTTGTTTACACTAAGTCTGCTATCCGTTTGGCAGTTCGGGTCTTCCATGGTCCTGTTCCTTGCGGGATTGAAGCAAGTGCCTGCAGAACTGTATGAAGCGGGTCGCGTAGATGGTGCGTCCAAATTTCGAATGTTTTTCACGATAACTTTACCCTTGATTACGCCGATCGTATTTTTCAATATCATCATGCAATTGGTGAATGCATTTCAGGATTTTACAGGCGCATTCGTCGTAACGAACGGTGGGCCGATGAATTCAACGTATTTATTCGCGCTTAAGCTCTATGATGAAGGATTCAAATTTTATAAAATGGGTTATGCTTCCGCCTTGTCGTGGGTTCTGTTCCTGCTCATTCTTGTAGTAACGGTAATCATCTTTAAAACGTCGAAGTATTGGACCTACTATGAAGATGGAGGTGGATCCAAATGAGGCTTCACCGAGCTCAGCTTCGAATGGGGTTTACCATTGCGTTCTTAACGATATCGGCGCTAATCATGGTATATCCACTCATTTGGCTTTTCTTCGCTTCCTTTAAGCCGAATAATGAGATTTTCGGGTCGCTGCAACTGCTGCCTAAGCAATTTGTATGGAACTCGTATACCAATGGCTGGAAAGGAAGCGGCCAATTTACGTTTGGTGTGTTTTTGCTTAACACAATCAAGATGGTTGTGCCCGTCGTTGCTTTCACTGTAATCTCCAGTACGATAGTGGCATATGGCTTTGCCAGATTTCAATTTGCTCTGAAGAATGTGTTCTTCGCCATTATGATTTCGACGCTGATGCTGCCCAACGCGGTAATCATCATTCCTAGATTCATACTGTTCAAAGAGTTCGGATGGTTGAATAGCTATTTGCCATTCACAATGCCGGCCTTGTTCGCTTGTTATCCATTCTTCATTTTTATGATGGTGCAATTCTTTCGCGGATTGCCACGAGAGTTGGATGAGTCAGCAACAATTGATGGCTGCAATTCCTTTGGGATCTTAACGAAAATATTGATGCCTTTGTGTAAACCCGCTATTTTCTCATCAGCAATCTTTCAGTTTATCTGGACATGGAATGATTTTTTCAATTCATTGATCTACATCAATAGTGTCAAAAAGTTTACACTTGCTCTTGGGCTTCGCATGTCCCTGGACGTGAGTTCGGCAGCGAAATGGAACGAAGTCATGGCGATGTCAATGGTTGCCATTATTCCATGCGTTATCATTTTCTTCTTTTCTCAAAAATACTTCGTTGAAGGTATTGCAACAACTGGATTAAAAGGGTAATCCAGCACCTAGATCAGCTGCTTCGAGTAGAAAGCTTACTTGAAGCAGCTGATCTTTTAGCTTAGGTCCATTAAAAAAGCTGCTGAACTCACGCAACAGCATTGCGGATTCAACAGCTTGTTCGATTAGTTACCTTGTAACTTCATGTATTCAATCCCACATAGAAGTATAATGCCAATACCATGTGTGTCATTCAGGATCCAATTCAATTCATCTTTGTAGTAGAGTGGCGTAAATGAATAACCTGAGCCTCGGCAAACGCCATACACGTTGCCTGATTGATCAATTGCAAGCTTCGTTAAACCTTCCCAAGCACGCTGCACAGCTTCCTTATAGGGAGCAGGTTGATCTAACCAACCGTAGCGGATGCCTCGGCAGAAGGCATAGGTGAACATGGCTGTGCAGGATGTCTCTTCATAAGAAGTGCGATCCGTCAGCACTTGATGCCATAATCCGTTCGTGCCTTGTAATTTGGCATAACCTGCAGCTAAAGTTCGGAAGAAGTCAATGAGCTCATCTCGCAGCTCATGAGACTCAGGCAAGACTGCAAGCAGCTCGGACAAGGAGAAGAGCACCCATCCATTGCCTCTTCCCCAAGGAATATAAGTCGATGTCTCGTACTTGAAATCATACACATGAGCCATGATATTATGCTCAGGGATGAACAAGTATTTTTTAAATAAAAGAAATTGTTTGGCAGCATCGCTAATGTACGTGAGATCACCCGTCAACTGATAATATCTGCATAGAAACGGAGTGCTCATATATAAATCGTCGGCCCAGAGGGTGTTCTCTTGATATTCACCGGTACGTTGCCGATAGAAGGCGCCGTCAGATTTACGCTCTTGTCCATGTTGGATATAAGCTGCCACGATATGCGCAATGTCTCGCATGGTAGCGTGATCTGCTTCGCGATTCACCTCCAGCATGGCGGAGCCAAATGAACCGCAATCATCCAACATATTGAGTTCAACAAGTTGATGATTAATGGCTGGGCTGCCATAGCGTTCTTTATCCCACAGTGAATAGGTATAGAGATCCGTACAGGTTTGAATATGATCAACTACATAAGAGACGATATCGTATCTGTTTAGCGCTCTGCCTGCTTGTAAAAGCCCATAGAGTGTTACACCCAGCGGGTAGTTCCATTTGGCATGCAGTTCATTTTCCAAATAGGGACGCACAAAGATGTCTTTATCGCCCGTTCGCCAATATTGTGAAGAAGCATGGCTGGATAAGGCTCCAGCAGGGGTTGTGAAAAGCTGATGAAGCGTACGGATACGCTCAGGTGTTGGCAAACGTTCACTGAAAGGGCCGAGATATAACCAGCGTGTAGCTGTGCCATGCACATGTGCAGGAATAAGGAAGGGCACAACCTTTCCTGCATGGGAAATTTCTACATCGAAGCGCCATGAGTTCAAGTCACGCATGCATTCAACAAGAAGGTCGTGCCTGCCGTTAGGCAGTGATAGCTGGAACGACGTGGAGCTGGAGTCAATCTCTGCTGCAAGTGTGTTATCTACCCAAACTCGCAGCTTACTTGCTGACGCAACATGGAAGTTATGGAGAGTTTCACCGAGGTTGCTAACTTGAAAGGAGCTCCATGCGTATGCAACATTACCAGATTCACCTTGGAATAGCGTGTTCAGCTCATGAACCCCGTGCTCAGTTAATGTTGTCGAAGGAACAACAGGTAGCCAGCTTAGCTGTTCAAGAGTCTGAATGGTTGCTTCATCGGTGTCGAAGCTAGGGAGAGAGCCCTCCTCAGCGAATACGTCAATGGAGACAGGTGTGCTGTATATCCAACCACCCATGCCGCTGCGCCCAGTAAATGGGGCCAAAAAATGCAATGGAAACCACTTTCCATTCGCAGAGCCAAATTGACAGCCGAAACCAGAAGCGGTTTTAAGCAGCTTTATAAAAAAGGGGTTCCAGCCTTTTCGCAATGAAGCTTGAATTGTTTTCCGTCTCCGAATATTGACATCATCATCCATTGTGGATTTATAGAGTAGGCTGTTGTGTAGATAGATGCGAACAGGACCATAGCAGCTTAAGGATAATTCGATTTCACAATCGGCCTCACAATAAATGCCGGCAAATGCGTATCCATAACTTCCAAGGGGAGATTCCGGAAATTTGGCTTGAAGATTAATGTCATATCGCCCATCCTCTTCCTGCTTGAAACTTTCTTGATGAAAACTTCTGAAAGTAAAACCATTGCTTGGATTAGAGCCTATATACCTATTGGCAATTGTAGCAATAGTTTGCTCAGGCTTGTGACCCAGTTTAAAGAATATGCTCTCTTCTGGAGCGAAATAAGATGACATGGAGATCAACCCTTCCTAACGTAATCGGATAGAAACTGGACGTTATGTAATCATCGTATCAGTGGCATATTCGAGATGTAACGAATGCAGATTGAGATAAACTATCTTAAAAATAGGGAATTTAATGAGTTGTCGATTAATGATATAAATGCGTCAAATGAAGATAGGAAAGCATGCTTACGACCTTGACGAATATTAAAAAATTACTGTATAGTTTGTGTACTAGATTCGTGCGGAAGAGCTTGAACACCACGATTGACTAGCCTATTTATCAAATTTGGAAGCGATTACATTATTGGCGTCAGTAAGAAAATAATGGATGGTGATCAGGATGTATAACCTGCTTATTGCGGATGATGATTATGAAATTCGGAATGGATTGTGCAAATACTTTCCTTGGGATGTTGTCGGCTTTCATGTCGTAGGCAGCGTCGAGAATGGGAAAGAAGCGTTAGAATTCATTAAGCGGCATGAAGTTGATGTGATACTATGTGATATCAAAATGCCGATTATGTCTGGCATCGATTTGGCATCAGAATTAAGCAGTCTTAACTCCAAAGTGAATATTATTTTCTTCAGTGCTTACAAAGATTTTCTATATGCACAGAAAGCATTAGAAAACGGCGTGCGCAGGTATATTTTGAAGTCAACCAACTATCAGGAACTCATTCAAGCTTTTACCAATATTAAAGAAGAATTAGATCAACAATTACTCTCTAGCACTAAGCAAGGGCAGGACTTTTCTAAGAAGATTATTGGCACAATTAAGGAATATGTAGAAGTGAATTATCGGGATGCTACCCTCGAAGATCTCGCAAGGCTGGTACATATGAATCCAGACTATTTAAGTAAGTTTTTCAAGAAAAATGCAGGCATGCTCTTCTCCGAGTATTTAATGCAGATCAGGATGGAGAACGCTGCTCAATTCTTAGGTGATATCCAATATAAAACGTATGAAATTAGCGACAAAATTGGGTACAGCAACTCGTTTAATTTTACAAGAGCTTTCAAAAATTACTTTGGCATGACACCGCGTGATTTTCGGAATCAGAAGTCCTCAGACAATGAACGTCTGGAGAATTCGTTCGAATGAGGCAAACTTTTTTTATTCGATACTTGGTTAGACTAATGTTGCCCTTGCTAATTCCACTGCTCTTATTAGGCAGTTTTGCCATCTTGATTACACAGAATTACATTAAAAAGGAAATTAACACGAGCAATGGAAAGATGCTGGAGCAGACGAAAAGCACCATTGAATCCATCTTTCAGGTGAGTGATCCGATTTATTTTACGTTAAATTTAAATTCACGTTTGATCTCTAGCCTTAAGCTTATCCTGAGGGGACCAAGCATCCAGCCGACTGATAGTGATAACTATGCCACATTCATGAATTTGTTAAATCCGCCTGCTAACATTAAGCCTGCTGTGCATTCTATCTATATTTATCTATTTAATGAAAGAGGTAAGTTTCTAGCTTCAAATGAAGGGCTAACGTCACTGGATCAATACTATGATACATCTTGGTTTCATGTGCTTTCCCGAATACCTAGTGAAACAAATTTATTTATTGAAAATCGTGACGTTCGTCGGTTCGGTACCCAAGATACGTCATTAGTTACCGTATTCCGTAAATTTAGTTCACCTGGATCAAGCAAACCAGAAGGCTATATCATTATGAACTTGAAAAAAGATGCTATAGCGAGGATGCTCAATGAGCAGCTTTATTTCCCGCATCAATCGCTGTTTCTGCTTCAGCAGGACGGTCGTAAGGTTGCCAGTTCCACTGCCGAACAAATCGAAGAAGACGCGATCGCAATTAAAGAAAGCAGCGAGGGTTCGTCCGCCTTTACTATTTCTGCTGCAGATAAGGCTTATATCGTTACAAGTATTCGGTCTGAAATTTATGGAATTACGTATGTCTCAGCAACACCTCAGCGTTACTTCTATCAATTGCCAATAAAACTCGGGTATTTGACCGCTGGATTATTACTGATTTCGTTCATACTTGGCGTCATGCTTGTCTATTATTTGTCCAAACGCAACTACCGGAGCATTATAACGATTATTCGTACGATTGAAAACGGCGAAAGGGGGTTGCCGATACCTGCGTTGCCAGAACGTGTAACCGATGAATACAGCTATATCATGCAGCGCACTGTGAAAAGATTTGTCGAGCAACGCTATTTGCAAGTTCAGTTGTCGGAAAAGAAGTATAAGCTGAAGGCGATGGAAATGATGGCGCTTCAGTCGAATATTAATCCGCACTTCTTGGCGAATACGTTGAGGACTATTTTCTGGAAATCGATGGACCTTACCGGAGGGCATAACGCGGTGAGCGGGATGATCGATCATTTATCTGAGGTTGTCCAGTATTCCATCAGTGATGCGGACAAAACCGTCTCGCTGAAAGAGGAAATATTTCATACCAATCATTACATTCAAATTCTGAATGCACGATACAAGGATAAATTTCAATTTACATGGGACTATGAAGAAAGCTTGTTGGAAATAAATGTTATGAAAATGCTCTTTCAACCCTTAATTGAGAATGCCATCTACCATGGAATTAAAGAAAGTAACCGATTTGGTTACATTAAAGTAAGGATGAGGCTGATCGGGGAGCTGCTGCACATTGTCATTATAGACACGGGCATGGGGATGAAAAAAGATCGTCTAGTGCAAGTACGCATGGGGCTGCTTCGCGAGGAATCAGGTGGTCATATCGGGATTTATAACACGTATAAAAGGCTGCAATTAACACATTCGGATTTATTTACATTCGAAATTGATAGTAAGTACGGATGGGGAACGGTGATTCGAATCCAATTACCTGTCATTCAAACTGAACTTCCTGATCCAAATTGATTACTTTAGGTGAATCGCCAACCCACTCCAAATCGGATTGGGTTTTGTTGCCGTTCGCCTAACTAAGTGTAGGATAAAATCGGTATTTACAAATTAGGGAATATTGCTGTAACATAAAGTATATAAATGAAACCTAGGTTTCATTTTTAGAATACATAGGACAAAACCATATGATCTAATAATAAACTTAACCAAAGAGAGGAACATGCATCATGTCAAAAGCTAAAAACGTACCACAAGCTCCCCAGTTTCCGTTGCCATTCTCACACGCAGTTCGTGCGGGAGATTTCGTATATGTCTCCGGACAGGTAGGCGTAGATCCTGTTACCCGGGAGATTGCGGGTACAACGATTGAAGAGCAGACACGTCAATGCCTACTTAATGTTGAGATTATACTGGAAGCAGAAGGATTAACCTTAGATCATGTGATCAAGTCCAATGCCTTCGTAAGTCGTACGGAAGACTTCCCTGGTTATAATCAAGCGTATTCGGAAGTGTTCAAGCAGCCGTATCCTGCTCGTACTACAGCCCCCGTCGATATGGGAGCTTATTTGGTTGAGATCGATGTTATTGCTTATGCCCCATCTAAACGGGTTCAAGCCTAGATTTGCTGATGCAGTGAGCAATTGTGTTGCTTGTACCCCGAAAGGAAGAAAAAGATGAGAATTGCAGTCGTAGGATTATTTCATGAAACAAATACGTTTGCACCTGGTCGAACCGACATAGAAGCATTTCGATCCGAATGGGTACAGGGTAATGAGGCATACCTGTCACGTTACTCAAATACGAGGACCTCTATGGGCGGTGTGCTCGACGGCTTGCAGGACGAAGAGGTGGAGATCTCCTGCGGCTTACATACAGGAGCAACACCAAGCGGGATGATTTCAGGCGAAGATGCGGAGACTTTGTTGAACGCAGTTATAGATTCGATTGATCATACAGCCGATGGGATCATAGCTGTGCTGCATGGTGCTATGGTGGCCGAAGGGCTTCCTGATATGGAGGGAGAATTCCTTCGTCGGGTGCG
Organism: Paenibacillus plantarum; assembly: GCF_013141695.1. GTDB lineage: Bacteria > Bacillota > Bacilli > Paenibacillales > NBRC-103111 > Paenibacillus_E > Paenibacillus_E plantarum. Next base: position 81,392 of record NZ_WHNY01000057.1, on the reverse strand, counting down.
GGATCAAGTGGGTGTCACAATGCCGATTGCCGCAACATTGGATCTTCATGCGAATATAAGCCAAGAGATGGTGCAGCATGCAAATATCCTTGTTGGATTTGATACTTATCCTCATATCGATGCTTATGAAAGAGCCGTTGAAGCAGTGAAGCTATTGGTTCGTACAGTTCGATGCGACATCCATCCAGTGATGGCCCTGTCGAAGCCTGGTATGCTCATCGTGCCGCAGGTTATGTTGACGGATGAGGAAGGGCCTATGAAGGAGCTGATGGACAGGGCATTCGCGATTGAAGACGACCCCTCTGTTCTTAATGTCTCAGTAATTGGTGGTTTTCCTTATAGCGATGTACCTGATGCAGGCTTAGCCTTTATCGTGACGACGAATGATGATCTGTCTCTCGCACAGAGGTATGCGGATGAACTGAAGCAGATGGCATGGGATCGCAGGGCACGATTCGTATACACTGCTTATCCAGCCGAGGAAGCCGTCGCAAAGGCGATGTCGATATCAGTTGGTCCAGTTATTTTGGTAGAAGGCTCAGATAATGTAGGCGGCGGATCTCCAGCAGATGCAACCCATTTACTCAAGCATTTAACTAACCCTCCCCGTAAGAGCCTTATCGTCATTTGCGATATAGAAGCATCTTTGGAGGCTCACCGAATTGGCGTAGGCGCCGTATTTGAAGCTGAGATTGGTGGCAAAAGCGATAAACTGCATGGTGAACCTGTAGGGGTGAAGGGAATCGTCCGCACGTTGTTTGATGGCAGATATACGCATATCGGGCCTTACATGACAGGCCAATGGGCTGATATGGGGAAGTCGGCGGTTATTGAAGCTGGGCTGCTATCGATTGTATTGACGGAAAAACGAACGGCTCCCTGGGATCCAGGACATATAAACTCAGTCGGACTAAGAGCAGAGGATTTTCATGCCATTGTGGTCAAATCGGCTATTGCTTGGAAAACCGCGTTTGGCCATGTTTGCCAATATATTGTTCCAGTGGATACGCCAGGCTGCTGCGGTTCTAATTTAGCACATTTTCAATATGAACAATTACAGCGTCCCATCTATCCATTTGACGACATTTAATCGGGAGGTAATCATACTATGTTTCAAATAGATAAGTCCAAAGCGAAATACGAGCAGGCTAAACAGCATCTTGCGGGTGGCGTGGCTAGTTCGCTGCGAGCTTCCATGAAACCGACCCCGCTTTATGCAGAATCAGCGAAAGGCGCAAGACTTCGTGATGTTGATGGAAATGAATTCATCGATTACTTACTGGCGTATGGACCACTTATTTTAGGGCATGCGCATGATGGACTAACGGATGCGATTCTAATGGCTATGCGCAAGGGATATACATATGGTTTGCAGCATGATGGGGAAATAGAGCTAGCCGATTTATTAGTGGAAATATTGCCTTGCGCAGATAAGGTTGCTTTAAGCGGATCCGGTACGGAAGCCGTCATGCTGGCGCTCCGTCTCGCTCGGGCACATACAGGTAAACGAAAGGTAGTCCGATTTCATGGACATTATCACGGTTGGTCCGATTCAATTTTTACTTCCTTTCCAGGAGCGGGCTTACAGCAATCCACTGCAGCCAAGCAGGCAGCTACAGTTCCTCCCGGAACGATGGGGCAAAGTGAAAGCAGTTTGGAGGATATTATTCTTTTGCCATGGAACGATGTGGTTTCATTAGAATCCACCTTGCGAGCACACGCCGGTGAAATTGCCGCGGTCATTTCTGAACCGGTGATGTGTAATTCAGGCTGCATTCAGCCGAATGTGGGGTATTTGGAAGAGCTGCGTCGTCTGACGGAGGAGCTGGGAATTGTATTTATTTTGGATGAAGTCATAACAGGCTTTCGTCTGGGACTGGGAGGAGCGCATGAACGCTTCGGAATTAAGCCGGATTTGGTGACGATTGGTAAGGCGATGGGCGGCGGAATAGCCGTCAGTGCAGTTGGTGGAAAAGCGGAGATCATGAAGCATATCGATACCGCAGAGGTAAGTCATTTGGGCACATTAAACGGAAATGGCGTGGCCACTGCAGCAGCTCTTGCAACCATCCGTGAGTTAGCCAAGGATAACGGTGCTGTGTATGCTCGAATGGAGGAGCTATTCATCAAGCTTTCGACTGGAATCCGTGAGCTGTTGCACAAACGACATATTTCTGGTGTGATTAATCAGGTTGGCCCTGTTTTCCACATGATGTTTATTGATGAAAAGGAAGTTAATAATTTCGACACGTTCAATAAAAGAGATAGCGGAAAGTATGCCCGATTTGCTGAATTGATGCTGGAGGAAGGCGTACTGCTACGACCTAATGGTCTCTGGTATATTTCAGCTGTTCACGAGCAAGCGGATATCGATGCAACCTTGCTGGCTGTTGACCGTGCACTAGGGCTATTAGTCGTATAGAAGAGAGCCGATCCGGCAGTTTGGACTCCCTGGTTTACACCTCGGATATGATTATCTATTGTAGCGGTAAAATAGAGTTGAGAGATAAGGGAGGCATTGAGCCTCTCTTTTATTTATAGACTGGAGAAGCTAAGTTGATCATTTCATTCTCTGTATGGGGTTACATCTATGGTACAATTGACTTTATTATATTGACGAGGGTGATTCTGATGCTCCATAGGCTAATAAGGGCTTCAAAAGGCCGAAATTTTTTGGTCAAGTTGGTAACGCTTACGCTGCTCGTATCCGTGGTGCCTCTTCTCCTGCTCAGTCTTTTGTTTTACCAAAATACGAGGTCGACGATGAAAGCTGAGTTACAAGCAGCGAATATGGCTTCGCTTAGCAAATCCGTACAAGCGATGGAGCTCGTCATCGACCAGATCGGAATCAGCTTCATGCAATTTATTTCCGATAGTACTTATCGCGATTATGCCAAATTTCCCCGAGGTGAATATTATGAGCGATTGAATGGCGCTTTACATGCTGATGATATGCCGGGCTTGCAGAAATATTTGATGAGTAAGGCGAAGCTGAGCTTTAATATCGACAATCTGAGGATGTCTAGCAGCTTTATTGATTCCGTTTACATGTTCGATCGCAGCAAAAATATGATGTTGACGCAAAACGATCTGCAATATCCAATAGATCGCTTCTACGACAGAGACTGGGATCTTGGTTTGTCGGAGAAAAGTCATGCGTATCCGATCATTATGGATGTGCGCAACGCTGTTAAATCGAACGGGACGAGCAAACTAGTCATTCCGATCGTATTCAGGTCCAGCGACGAAGACAATTATATCGTGTTCAATCTCGATGCGCAGCTCGTATACAACAATATATTCAAGAGGCTGGGCGGCAAGCAGAGCGGCAGCATCTTAGTCTATACCCAGGGACACAAGCTCATGTTATACGATCACGCCGATAAGCTCGCCATTGAGGCCGATGAAAATTTACAGAAATCGGAACAGCTGGGCGACTCAGCGGGAGCGGTTGAGATTCGTCTCGACAATTACCGTGTCATGGCAACCTTCCAGAATTCCTCGGCACTCGGCTGGACGTTCGTTAGCTTAACCGATCTGGACGTGCTCTACACGAGCATCAACAATTTGCGCAGTATTATGGCGACAATTGGAACCTTATTGTTCGTTGCGACTACACTTCTCGCGTTACTGACCAGCCGCAACATTTACAACCCAATCCGCAATTTGCTCTATTACGTTATCAACCACAATAACTCCGTTCCGGCACTTCCTGGTCAAGGTCAGCTCGGTGAATTGAGGACAATTCGCAACTGGTTGGTAGAAGCCTACGAAGACCGCAAGAGTTTGCAGGTAAGATTGAAGGAAAGCTTGCCTGCTTATCGTGAAAAGTTTTTGCACACGTTGATCAAAACAGGGACATATACAGAAGAGGAGATCAGCGAGCGGATAAGGTTTCTTGATATTGACCTCGGCTTGGAGAACATCATGTTGCTGCTAATTATGGTAGAAGAACCAAAGGAGCAGAAAATCGACGTCGTGAGGAGAAGTATGAATAAGCTTCGGGCAGCCGATATGATCGAGCGGCAACACGTCGGCTCAGGTGAAATGAGGATGGAACTCGTTGAGCTGAGCGAAGAAACGTTGGCGCTTCTAGTCAATTGCACTGAAGACGAGTTCACGGGTATTTTCACGCTTGCCGAACGGATCCAATCGGGAATCCTCAGCGAGATAGGACTTCACTGCTCAATTGGTATTGGCACATACTGCCGCCAGATTACGGATTTAAAGATAGCTTATGAAGAAGCAGTGGAGGCACTCGGCTATCGCGATATGACCGGGCAAGGTGATATTATCTATATCGAAGATATTCGTCCGGATAACGGGAAGAGTTTTCATTATCCGAAGGATAGAGAAGACTCGCTGCAGCACTATATTAAGACCGGAGATAAAAGGGAAGCTCTTCGCGTATTAGGTGAATTGATCGATCAGAGTGTTCAAGGTCAGGGAGGTAAACCACAATTTCGACAGATGCAGCAATCATTGATACGATTGTTGGTAGGGTTGATGGATACCGCAGGTCAATATGGAATCGATTTGCAGAAGTCGATGCAAGTTAAGCAAAACTTGTATTCGGAGCTGCTGCACATGGGTGACCTCGATGGAATTCGCACCTGGTTCACTTCAATCGTCTCAGCTATGGCCGACTCGATCGGTATGGAACATAGGGAGAAGACGAACAGGCACGTCCAGGAAGTGATGGCGATGATTGAACGGGATTGCGGCGACTCGATGTCACTGACACTTATCGCCGAAAAGCTCGGATTGAATCCTTCCTACCTTAGTCGCAGCTTTAAGGAAAAGACAGGACAGACGTTTCTTGTGTACTTGACCGCCTTTCGGATCGAGAAGAGCAAAGAGATGTTGATTCATTCCGATCTGAAAGTCAAGGACATATGTGAACAGCTCGGGTATGTGAAGGTAAACTATTTTATCAAATTGTTCAAAGAATGCACAGGAACGACACCGGGAGAGTTTCGTAAAATGCATGTTCGAACAGTAGAACTTGATGGTACATGAGGGCGGAGCAATCCGTCCTTTTCTCATTGCAAGAATATCCTCAATTTTTCGGGATGCCCTTTTTTTTACTTAGTTACTTTAAGGAAGATGGAGAGCAAGAATGGGGCATTTCGAAGAAAACGATTTCCTATTATGTTGAATAGGGTTAACCACATGGCGGGTTCCGGACCCCTCAGTCTTTATCGCGATCCATCTAGCCAATAAAAGGGAGGCTCATTGTATGTTGAAAAAAGCATTTTCACTTATCCTGGCCAGTTCTGTAGTCGTATCAGTTGCGGCTTGTTCATCAGAAACCAATGAGAACGGTGGAACGAGTACTTCAACCGTTCCAAAGTCAGAGGCATCCAAAAAAATAGAAAAAATTTATTCTTACGCAAACGGCGGTCAAGTATCGCAAACGAAGATTAGTAAACCTGAGGATCTTGAACTCGTCAAGCAGGCTATCATCGACAAGATTGGTATTGAGGTCGTTCCAATTATTCCTCCAAAAGGAACAGAGGGGGAGAAGTTAAACATCTTGTTGGCTTCCAATGAACCTCTCGATGTGTTCCTGGCTGGTAAAATCCCCGATTTCCAAAGCAAAGGGGCTCTCCTGCCATTGAATGATTTGTTAGATAAATATGGAAATAACATCAAACAGCTGTGGCCGAAGAACTGGGCAGACTCTTGGGATGCTGTATCGACAGCAGATAAGAAAATATGGGGGATTCCACGGTTGCCTGCGATAGCAGGAAATACGGTTTACTTGCGTAAGGACTGGTTGAGCAAGGTTGGGATGCAAATGCCGACCACAATCGACGAATTGGAGAATGTACTGAAAACGTTCAAGGAGAAGGACCCGTCCGGATCTGGCCAAACGATTCCGTTGCTTACGACATTGGCTGGCTTGAACAGCTCTCTGGCTGCCGGTTTCATGGGTACTGGGTATGGCAATTGGATCGATACGGACAACAAAGTGAAGCCTGCTGTTATGCATCCAGGATATAAAGAGTTCATCACCAAGATGGCTGACTGGTATCAGAAGGGCTATATCTATAAAGAAGCATTTTCAGCAAAAAACGAACGTATCGTTGAATTGATTAAGCAGAATCGCGCAGCTGTTTACGCAGGCTGGTACTCGACATTGGCAGGTAACGAAAGCGCGCTGAAGCAGAACGACGCTAATGCCAAATATGAGGTTGCGGTTGATCTGAAAGGACCTAAAGGTTCTGTGACCAGTATGGGTGGTATTGATGTTAGCGGATGGGCCATCAGCAAAAATTCGAAAAATCCGGAAGCAGTCATGAAGTATATCAATTGGCTGCATTCAGATATTGAAAATTACTTCCTTGCGTTTTATGGCATTGAGGGCAAGCACTGGCAGTATGTAGATGAGAAAAATCATGTGTTGGAGACTTTGAACACGGATTATGCCGGTGAGTTGGTTCTCGGATCGACGTTTGCGTATACGGTCCAGTTTGAAACGAAGGACCCGGTAAATGCGCCGCAATTTGACTATATGCGCAAATATATTACGAATACGAACCGTGCTGCTATGCCTGGCGATGCCAAAGAAGCGTATAAATACGATAACGTTGCCATTAACCAACAAGTGCCTGCACTGTCGGATTTGAACCGCATGATGGAAGAGGAAGTAACGAAATTCATCATGGGAGCAAGACCAATTTCGGAGTACGACAAATTCCTTCAAGAGTTGAACAAAGCTGGTATGGACAAATGGATTGAGGCTTACACTGCTCAGAATATGAAGATTAAGGGGACGAAAGGTTAATCGTTTGAGGCAAGATATCGCTCGGTATAAACACAAGGACATGCGCGATGTTCGCCCGGCTTTTGCTGGGCGGGCCTCCGCAGCCGGATCAAAGGCAGCTGGTTTGTATGACGGCAGCCGGGAGATTTTGGGGGAAGGAGAACGTTAACATGAAGGCACAAGCCACTAACGGTATGCTGAAGTTCATGCGTAAGAACAAGCTGTACTATGCGCTTATATTACCCGGACTGCTTTATTTTCTAATCTTCCAGTATGTACCGCTGTACGGAATTATTATTGCTTTCAAAGATGTAGCGCCGTTTGACGGTCTCAGAGGCATATTTACCTCGGAGTGGGTCGGGCTTAAGCATTTTCGCGCATTCACCGGTTCTTATTATTTTTGGGAAATATTAGGAAATACTCTTTTAATCAGTTTTTACCGATTGTTATTTGGATTTCCGGCCCCGATTTTGCTGGCACTGCTGATGAATGAAGTCAGAATTGCCGCTTTTAAAAAGATTGTACAGACGATATCCTATCTCCCACATTTTATTTCTATGGTTGTTATGGCGGGTTTGATCACAACAGTCTTTGCATTGGATGGGGGCATCATCAATGTGTTGCTGCAGAAGCTTGGGATAAATCCAGTTTATTTTCTTGGAGACAACAACTATTTTCGCAGCGTGCTTGTAACGTCAGGCATCTGGAAGGATGTCGGATGGGGTACGATCGTATATTTGGCTGCGATCGCGGGAATCAATTCTGAGCTGTACGAAGCTGCTGTTGTAGACGGAGCCGGAAAGATCAAGCAAATATGGCATATCACGATTCCAGGAATCATGTTCATCGTCGTCATCATGTTTATATTTGCAGTCGGCGGATTGTTGAATGCAGGGTTCGAACAAATTTTCCTGCTGTATTCACCACCTGTATATAAAGTTGCTGACATCATCGATACGTATGTATATCGAAAGGGCATGGTTGAGATGCAGTACTCATTCGCGACGGCTGTTGCTTTGTTTAAATCATTTATCGCTATGATTTTGCTGTTAGGCACCAACTATTTGGCCAAAAAATTAGATCAAGAAGGCATTTGGTAGAGGGTGGATCGTTATGATAAATAGAAAAACCTCATTCGGCGAGCAACTTTTTCAAGTCGGCAATTTTGTGTTCTTGTCACTAGTGTCACTTACGTTCCTGCTTCCATTTTTGGTGATTTTGTCGACGTCCTTCGTTAGCGAGACCGAGCTTATCCGCAGAGGAAGCTTCATCCTATTCCCGCAGCAATTGGACTTAACGGCTTATAAAGTATTGCTTAGCGGAACATCAACTTTGTACCACGCGTACTACATCACGATTATGCGCGTCGTTGTGGGTACATCGCTCAATCTGATATTTACGGCAATGATGGCTTACGGTTTGGCGCGTAAGCAGTTGCCTGGACGGAATGTGGTGATTTCCCTCATCTTCGTTACTATGCTGATCGATGGCGGGCTTATTCCGAATTATTTACTCATGAAGGGGCTGCATCTGACCAATACATTCTGGGTCATGATACTTCCTGGGCTTGTCAACGCCTGGTATCTGATCATCATGAAAAATTTCTTCACGCAAATTCCGGACAGCCTTGAGGAATCCGCTACGATTGACGGCGCCTCGCCACTGCGAATACTTGTCAGTATCGTGATCCCGCTTAGTCTGCCGACGTTTGCGACAATCGGGCTGTTCTACGCAGTCGGCCACTGGAATGCCTGGTTTGACGCGATGATCTACATCAACGACACCGACAAGCTTCCGGTGCAGGCAATTATGAGGCAAATTGTGCTTCAATACAGCGCAGTTGATATCAATCAATCGGTCTTTGCAAGTTTAGCGGAGAAGCCTACGGCGGAAAGTGTCAAGGCAGCCGCCATCATGGTGACGACATTGCCGATTTTGTTCGTATACCCTTTTCTTCAGAAGCATTTTGTAAAAGGTGTACTGACAGGTTCGGTCAAAGGGTAAAGAACCGATTTCATTCGAAGGAGAGATGACATGGCTGGCTTGTGCATGAATGAAGACAACAACCATTTTTATTATAATCGGCGCGACTGCGAGGTGACTCGCGCGGAAATTGAAGCGCTTGTCGATCAATATGCGGATACACAGGTAAAGGAATTTTTCGTTAATGTAAATGCAATGCGAACGTCATTCGACAGCAAGGTGTGGGATTCATTCTGGACGGGATACGATCCTGAGGCTGGGGACGATCAGCCGCTTTTTCAAAGCCTGCCGGAAGAATCGCGCACATCTACGCGAGCATGGATTCACCGTGCTTGGCAAATTCATCGAGATGGTCTGGACTTCTGCGGCATCTTGCTGGGTCGTGCACGGGAGAAAGGACTGTCACCATGGGTATCGGTCCGGATGAATGATGTTCACTGCGTGAATGATGAGACTCACCCGTTGATCGGCGGATTCTGGCGTGAACACCCGGAACTGAGGCGGGTACAGCACCGCTTCGCAGCGTGGACGGACAAAGCGTTCGACTTCGGCAAAGCGGAGACCCGGGAGTATCATTTCCGATTAATCGAGGAAGTGGCGGACAGATATGAGTTCGACGGAATTGAACTCGACTGGATGCGATTTGCCTTCCACTTTAAACCGGGTGAAGAAGAGTCCGGTAGAGCACATTTGACTGCTTTCCTGCGACGAGTCAGGGAATTGCTCGACCGTAAAGGAGAGGAACGCGGTATTCAAATCAAGATCGGCTGCCGTGTGCCTTCACGACCACAGACAGCCTTCGATCTCGGAATGGATGTAATGCTTTGGGCTCGCGAAGGACTCGTCGATATGCTGGTTCCGACCCCATTCTGGGAAACGATTGAAACAGATATGCCGATCGAGCTATGGAAGCAGCTGCTGGAAGGCAGCGGTACGGTGCTGGCTGCAGGACTTGAACTGCTTATTCGTGCGTATCCAGCAAGCCCTCTGCGGCAGACTAATACGCTAGAGACGGTTCGCGGGGCAGCCGCATCTTTCCTTGCGCGTGGCGCCGACCGGGTTTACTTGTTCAATTACATGGACGCTGATACGGCAATCTCGGATTTGCACCATTACCCCTTACTGCTGCGGGAAGTGGGAGAACTTGCTACGTTGCAGAATAAACCAAGACGTCACGTGCTCACATACGCAGATACATGGTCACCTGGGGATCCACGGGCAACGGCGCTGCCTATTGATCTGAAACCCGGTCAGAACTGTGAGGTTCGCATCCCGATTGGGCACAAGCCACTGCCGGAAGAAGAGGCAGCGGTTGTGATTGCAGTAGGATCCGATGTTGGTGTGAAGCAGTTAAAGGTTTATGTGAACGGAGAAGCTTGCGGAATCGGCCATCCAGTGGAGTTGCCGAAGCCCAAACCTGAAGGGCAAGCTTATGCGTACTCCATACCATCATCCGCTCTGAAGGATGGCTACCAGATGGTCGACTTCATGACTGTTGAAGGAAATGATCAGGCGCGTACGACGATTCAATGGGTAGAATTGCGTATCGAGTAGTAGTAGGGAGAACTGGTTATCATTCTCAATCCGAAGCGTTCCGCTCTACCCATCTTAATAAGAAAAGAAGTGATATCGTGTGGAATATATGCTCAGAGTGCGGTACTGAACAGCCTGAATCTTATTTGTACGCGTGCCCATCGTGCGAAGGTATTCTGCTTCCGCAGTATGAGAACGGTCATTTGTCGATAAGCGACAGCACGCAGAAAGGAATCTGGCGTTATCACGCGAGTCTTCCTCCCGTGCCAGCGAAAAGCAGGCTTTACTTGGGAGAAGGCATGACGCCACTTATTCCGAGTGTCCGTCTTGGAAGGAAACTAGGCATCGGTGAATTGTATTTTAAATACGAAGGCGGTAATCCGACCGGTTCTTACAAGGATCGCATTGCCGCAATGGGGTTATCCTGGGCTCTCGGGCAGGGGAGGGGAGCTTGCATTGGAACCTCATCAGGTAATGCCGGAGCCGCTATTGCGGCTTATGCAGCCCGTGCCGGTATGCCTTATCATTTATTCGTCCTTGAGAATGTGGCAGAGGCAAAGCTGGCTCAGTCGCTTCTGTACAAAGCGAATGTTCGCAAGATTAAGGGCTTCGGAAACGATCCAGAAATCGGGATGAGAGTCTTCGATCGCATTTTTGAGGGGGCCGCAGATCATGGGTGGGAAGTTATGATCACCGCTTTCCGCTACAATCCGTATGCAATGGAAGGCGTTAAAACCATTGCTTATGAAATTTATGAAGAATTGAAGGGCATGCCCTCACATGTTTATTCACCTGCTGGCGGTGGCGGATTATACTGCGGTATCTGGAAAGGCTTTAATGAAATTTATGAAAGTGTGCGAACGGCGGCTGCACCCTGTATGGTTGCCGTCCAGCCGGAGGGCTGTTCCAACATCGTAAGGGCGTATCAGGCTGGATCGAAGGAGCCGTTGCCTGGTTCGTCAACGTCGCAAATCTCAGGCTTGCAAGTACCAAATCCTCCCGACGGCAAGCTGGCGCTGCAAATCATGAATCGCGGTGGGGGCAAGGGCATAGCCGTCAGTGATTCGCTCATTTGGGAGACTCAGAGATTACTTGCCGTGGAGGAAGGAATCTTCTGCGAGCCGGCTGGTGCTGCTTCAGTAGCTGGATTGATTCGCGATTGTGAGGAAAACCCCGGTCGGTCCTTGGATAAAGTTGTCTGTGTGATCAGTGGTAACGGCTTCAAGGATGGCAAACGATTGTCGGATATGACCTCGGAGATTCATGTTCCATGCCTGGACGTCGAGCATTTGGATATATAAAGTCACAACATAGAAGGGAATGATTCCATGGTTAAGATCCGCTTGGGTATGATTGGACTTGGCCGCTTCGCCGAGCTGCATGCCCGCATATTAAGTCGTATCCCGAACGTTGAAGTCGTGGCCCTCTGCGACCGCAATTCCGAAAGACATGATCGCTTTAGGGAATGGTTCCCAGATGCCCGCTTCTACGTGGAATGGTCCGATATGTTAGCCACCGCCGTACTGGATGCCGTCGATGTACTAACTCCGGAGCATCTTCATATGGAACCAGTCAAAGCAGCTCTAAGCCAAGGACTGCACGTGTTCGTCGAGAAGCCGCTCGCGCATAATCCTGAAGCTGCTGCCGAATTGGTGCAAGAGGCCGAGACAAACAGAGGCATACTGATGACCGGTCACCTGTTGCGGTTCGACCCAAGATATGCTGCTGTCAAAGAGCGGCTTGCCAAGGGAGACTTCGGCTCCATCCGCTCTATTTATGCGAAACGTAACAATTGGAAGTCCGCTTTCTCCACATATAACCGGATAGAGCCTGTATATATACTTGGTATTCACGATATTGATCTTATGCATTGGTACATGGAAGACGACGTACGTCAGGTCTACGCGACTCGCTCCGCACCGGATGGGTCTGAAGCTGCTGATATGAACTGGGCTATACTTCACTTCAACAAGGGAGGTATCGGGATCATTGAGTGCAATTGGCTCTTGCCTGACAGAGGTCCTTCCTTCCAGGACGTCCGCATGGAGATTATGGCTGAAACGGGGAGCGTTCAAATCATCGACCCTGAGTATGGCGTTACGTATATCGATGAATCGGGACTGGATGTTCCCGCTATCCTTAACTTTCATGAAACACACGGACGTCTGAAAGGCCCGCTCATTGACGAACTTGAGCATTTCGTCGATTGTGTGTCCGCTGGCAAACATTCGGATATCTTGAAGCCAGTTGATTCTTACCGTGCGGTGCGTGTCGCATGGGCTGTGCTTCAGTCAGCGAAGACGGGGCAGCCTGTAGACCTACCGCAGTTGATGGTAGGGAATAAAGTGTGAAATTAACAGAGCGGGTTTATGTTGTTGGTGGAGGCAGCTTGGGTTACGGATTAAGTAGTCCCTATGACTGCAATGTTTATGCGATCGATAGCGAGGAAGGGGTACTACTGATAGATGCCGGATCCGGGCTTGGAGAAGATGCTATTCTAAATCGGCTGAGGGATGATGGGATTATGCCCGAACGTGTGAATGCACTGGTGCTTACACACGCCCACTCCGATCATGCTGGAGGCGCGAGAGGTCTAAAAGATCAGCTTGGATTACTCGTCATGGCTTCCAAGCGGACTGCAGCGATCGTGGAAAGCGGGGATGAGGCGCAACTCGGGCTCGAGCAGGCAAGACGGGACGGGATTTATCCAGAGCAGTACCAATTCAAGTCGTGCCCCGTGGATCGTATCCTCCGCGAAGGGGATATCATTTCGAGAGGGGCTTTTCGGCTGCGGGTGTTGTATGTTCCCGGCCATAGCCATGACATGATCGCATTATTCGATGACAGCTCGCAGACGCTATTTGCCGCTGATACAGTCTTCTCTGGCGGCAAGCTGGCTATAATCGATACAGAAGATTTCTCTATGAAAGATTACCGCTCTACAATAGCCAAACTGTCTTCCTTGAAAGTGGAACGGTTGTTTGCCGGACACGGGGAAGCACTGCTCGAACGCGGTGGTGATGCTGTGCGTCTTGCTCATGAGCGTTTCGAGCAGGAGCATCCACCGTTAAGTATTGTATAAAGGGGAGGTGTGCCAGGTGACAGCGGAAAGCATATCGATCGAACAATTTACATGGAATCGAAGTTCACGGTCAGTGAAACATAACTATCGGCTGCTTTTAGAAGACAACTCGAAAGAGGATGAAATATGGATCCCTGCCTTTGAATTAGCAGGTGCTGAAGACGGACCAAATCTGCTAATTCTGGCAGGTGTTCATGGTGATGAATATGAAGGGATCGAGACGATACTGCGGTTATTCAGTGCCATGCAGCCCGAGGATCTTAAAGGGAATGTCTTGATGATTCCTTGTGCGAATCCCTACGCTTACCGTGGGGGTACACGCGTAAGCCCGGACGATGGTGTAAATTTGGCCCGTGTCTTCCCGGGGAAGCAGAGGGGGACGGTAACGGAGAAATTGGCATATGAGCTTCATCATCGCATGATAGCCAATGCAGATTTCATGCTCGATTTGCACAGTGGTGGAACCCATTATGCGGTTGCGTCACTAGTTGGCTACTATCACGAAGAAGAATCTGCTTTTAGCCGCCGATGCCGGGAAGCTGCAGAGGCATTCGGCTCTTCTCTGCTCTGGGCGCACAACGAGATTGCACCTGGCAGAAGCGTATCATCGGCGCAATCACTGGGTATTCCATGGCTGTATACGGAGGCCTACGGAGGACGCAGGGTGCGTCAAGAAGATGCCAGAATGTTCTATGACGGTACGATTCGGCTTATGAACCATCTTGAAATGCTCGTCGATCCGCTCGAATGGCCCGTCAGTAAGCCGGTTATTGAACCTAAAACGATATACAGCGACGGCAACTTCGATCATTCGGCGACAGCGGAAGAGGATGGTTTCTTCGTTCCTGCAATTTCACTAGAGAGCGAAGTTCGGCAAGGAGACTTAATCGGAACGATATATGGGCTGGATGGTTCGGAGCGGCAGCGCATTCTTGCTGGTAGCGATGGTTTTCTCGTTATGATTCTCGGAACTCCCGTCCTCCGAAAGGGAGATCCTGTATACTTACTAGCCTCGGAAATGAGTGGTTGATTCGCTCATAGGTAACAATATATAGAAGGTAGGAACTGACAATGAAATCATTTGACTTGGATAAATTCAGAGGCGTTACTGTTGCTATAAATTCCTGTTACGACAATAAAGGGGAAGTCCGTCCAGAAGCTGTCAAACAGATGGTCCGGTTCTTGATCCAAAGGGGAGTGAACGGGGTTTATGTTTGTGGAAGCACCGGCGAAGGCCTGCTGCAGAGTGTGGAGGAGAGAAAGCGGGTACTTGAAGCAGCCATTGCGGAAAGCAACGGGGAAATTGCGGTCATTGCACATATCGGAGCCGTGAATACGAGGGACAGTATTGAACTAGCAATTCACGCTGAGCGTGTTGGAGCGGACGCCATATCGGCGGTCCCGCCTTTCTATTACCGGCACAGTGAGGAAGCCGTGCAGAAACATTGGACGGCCATAATGAACAGCACGGAACTGCCCTTTATCATTTACCATATTCCCGCAACAACGGGCTTCAACCTTTCAACGGGCCTGCTGCGCCGATTGATTGTAAATCCCAAGGTTATCGGCGTCAAAGTCTCGGTGAGCAGCACTTTCGAGCTGGAGCGTTTCAAATCGATTGGTGGTAATGATTTCCTAATTTTCAACGGTCCAGACGAACAATATCTGGCTGGTCGAGTCATGGGTGCAGATGGCGGTATCGGCGGGACTTACGGTTGCATGCCCGAATTATTCGTGCGTCTGGAACAGTATTATGTCAGAGGTATGTTGATGGAAGCGCAGCGATTGCAGACTTCGATAAATGATATTATATCTGATCTGCTTTCACTACCCACCCATTCCGCGCTGAAAGAAATCATGCGGTTAAGGGGAATCGAATGCGGTACGGTCCGTGCCCCGATGGAAGAGGTACAAGAGTCTCAAACACCGCTCGTACAGAAAATACATAAGAAAATAATGCAAACCATTAGTGAAATGGGACCGCTGATTATTGAATAATACGTAGCACTTCAACGCGATCATCGATTAACTTTTCGAGTAGAGCCCCCTTCCTGGTGGGCTCTATATGACGTGTCATTATCAAAAGCTTTGAATGTCATCAAATGGTGGTTATTGATTCGCATATATTTTACAATTTCTTATTGCCAAGATAACACTTCACAAACACTCAATGACTAGAATGAGTATAGGACAACTGAACAGGCAAGGGTAGGAGACGCGGAGAAAACCCTTCATGGCAGCAAATGAACGGCTAGTGGAAGCTAGCTGAGGTCATTTGTATGCGTGAAGGGTTTTTTGTGTTCTCCAAAACAGATAGGAGGATTTGAAGACGATCGAAAGTAGGTTCATCTGTTTTTTAACGAGTATATAACATGCATTCATCCATTTTCCAAGAAAGGGTTGATTCTATGAAACGATATAAAAAGGTTTTGAATAGTCTACTAGTCGCTGCACTAGTTACTAGCTTAGCACCTATTGGTCTAATGAATGTCCAAGAGGCTCATGCTGCGGAAGATGTAAGAAATTCTCTCGATGTGAGGAAGACGGTTAATGCCCCGGTGATTGATGGGGATCTGGACGAGTCACTTTGGTCAATTAACCAGAGGTTAACGAAACAAACAGGTGGTGGAACGTTTAAAGATAGTAAATTCGGTATGCTCTGGGATAATAAGTACCTGTACATAGGGGTTAAGGCAGATGACGAGAGTCTGACTGCGGCTGGCACCGGGAATTGGTTTGAACAGGATAATATTAATTTCTTTCTAGATCCAACGATGCATCAATCTGCGCCTTATGCAACAGATGATATGCAACTCGGATTTGTGTATCAATCGGATTCTACATCCCCTGAATTTCACTTCGGGGCTGCGACAAATGGACAAAGCAGCAAGGATTCGAATAAGATTTTGCGGGCCATAAAGAAAACCGCAACGGGCTGGTCTTTAGAAACAGCGGTCCCATGGGATATGTTGAAGATGGATCCTGTGCTGACGAAGAAGCTGGGCTTGGAAATTGGCGTAACAGACCGCTATGGGGCGGACGCTGCGCAGCAAAGAAACAGTTACTGGAGTGCGTACCAATCGAGCTCATTTTGGAATGATACCTCTGGTTTTGGGGTGATCAACCTCGTGGACAGCAATCCCGTGACAGATCCGGTGAATCCCGTGCTGCTGCAGGAAAATTTCGATGCGAATCCGACGGGCACGATTCCTTACGGATGGATTTCTGATGTGAACGCGGGAAGCGCGCCGTTTACAGTCGTACAGGATACATATGGTAATGGACGAATGACTTTTGACGGAAAGGCTTCAGGTAAGCAGGGGCGAATTATTGCTCCGGTACAGTGGGATAACTACACGGTTGAAGCGGATGTACGATTCGAAACTGTGCTGGATGCAGGAAGATGGGCAGCATTGATGTTCAGAGTGCCTTCTACGGGGAAAGTGCCTTACAATCAAATGGCTATCCGTCAAAATGGTACCTATGAGTTCGCCTATCGCAAAGCGGACAGCAACTGGTACTCACCAACACCGATTTCGGGTTCTTGGAGAGCATTGACTTTGAACTCCGACTACACGATGAAAGTTCGGGTTTTTGGCAATAACGTCAAGGAGTATATGAAAGCAAAGTCAGATCCTAGCTACACGATGGTGACGGACACAACGTTGCCAGCGACAGTCGTTATGGAGAAAGGAAAAGTAGGGCTGCAAGCGGATCAAAGCAGGGTTTCGTTCGACAACCTGAAGGTAACGCGAATAACGGCAGATCGGCTTGACCTTGTCGTACCTAACACGATGGAAGCGTTGAGCGGTCCGATAAGTGTTACGGGCAGCGTGTATTACTCCGATGGTATTAGTGAAGACATTTTAAACAAACCAATCAAGTACTACTCCTCGGATGAGTCGATCATCAAGGTTTCGAATAATGCGCTATATCCAATTAAGACGGGTAAAGCAACGGTCAGAGTGATTTACGATACGGCTGAGTACTTGCAAGAAGTAACGGTAACACCGAGTACGGTGCCAGCAAAAGTAAATTCCCTAAAGCACGATGATGGTTACTTTGTAGCTACAGTGAATCAGTCGGTACCCTTGAATTCAATCGTGTTTAAAGCAGATTTTAGTGATTTTACGTCAGGTACAGTGACAGGCAGCGATTTGACCTGGGCAACTAGCAGCCCTTCCGTTGTAGTGAATAGTACCAGTCTGAGCGTTCTCCAAAAAGGTGTATACTCCCTAACTGCTCAAAAAGACGGAGTTTCCATTTCAATGTTTGTTGTAGCGAAAGAAGCAACGGATAGTGAGTATGTGCTCTATGAAGAAAATTTTGATCAGCTAACGGAAGGAACGCTTCCCGCAGGCTGGACACGAAAAGAAGGGACGACTGCGAGCAAAGCCGTTGTTAAAACGGGAGGATTCGAATTGGATGCGGCAGCAGCGCCAGATAATCCGTCGCGTGTACTTTTGCCTGAGTTCCTAGGGGCTTTTGGCAATTATAAAATCGAAGCTGATGTGACGCATTTGCAAGCGAACGATAATGCTAGATGGCATTCGATCATGTATCGCATTCAAAATAATGATTATCCGTATTATCAAATGGCAGTCAGAAAAGACGCTACATCGGCAAACGGTATAGAATTTGCTGAAAGAACGACATCAAATGCCTGGAATGTTATGGATACAGGTGCTTTTACGGAAGCTATAGACCCTAGCAAAATGTACCATTACACGGTCAAGGCTTTTGACAATCGTGTGATGGAGATCATAAACGACAAGGTTGTCGTGGATACGGACAATGCAGGTTTGTATGCAAAAGGAAGAATTGGATTACAATCCAACGGCAGCAAAATGAGGGTAGACAATATTCGGATTACTTTACAACGGGATGCGTTGCCTTTATCCGCGACTCAGAAATATGTAAGTGTGACGGAACCTACTACGAAAGTTGCGATGGCTTCCACCGTTGTGACGGAGATTGCAACTGCCAACGATTTATCGAAACTGACAGGTACTTCCTTACCTGCTACCGCCATCTTGCATGTCAACAAGGATCTTAAAGTGACGGATCCTAGCAGTCAAACCGTTATTGGGGATTTGGATGCGATCCTAACTACGCTCGGAACTTCAACGATGGCTGCCTTCTATGTCAAAGATGAGCAGACGGTAGATGCCCTTGTGCCGTATCTGAAAGCGAATAGTATTGAGGATATATTTGTGATATCAAGCAATGGCGATTTGGTTAAAAAGGCCAGACAAGCGTATCCGATCATACGCGGAATCGTGGATTTTACTAGTAAATCGATTGAGAACAACGATCAGCTGCTGGAAATTCGTCGGATAACCAATACAAGCCTCGCACATATTGCGGTGCTTCCACAGCAGGCTGCTACAAGAGAGAATACGAACTATCTACAAATGAGAACGATCATGGTATGGGCGAAAAACGCTTCTACAGCTAATGGGGATAATCTTGCTTTGCATACGCTGATTACTGCGGGAGTTAATGGGATTGTGACGGGCACGCCAAGTGCGGCTTTCAATGCTTTAAGTGTGTATAACAATAACACGACCTTGATACGCAAACCGTACATTATTGGACATCGCGGACTGCCGACGGCTGCGCCAGAGAATACGATTGAAAGTAATATTTTGGCGCTGGATAATGGGGCAGATTTCATTGAAAATGATGTTTACATTTCCAAGGATGGCTACCTCGTCATTCATCATGATGGTGATTTGAAGGGAACGACGAATGGCACGGGCAATATCGAGAATTACACATTGGCCGAAATTAAGGCACTCAATGCCAATAAGCCTCATCCGACGGACTATCCAGATGTGAAAATTCCGACATTGGAAGAACAAATTGACCTCGTTCAGCAACGGGGCAAAATGATCATGAACGAGATTAAGACATCCACACCATCGGCTATTGATGCTTTCGTTCAGTTGGTCCAATCTAAAAATGCCGAAGCTGATATCGACAACATGTCGTTCGTAGCCAATCAGATCTCGCGTATGAACAGTTTGATGCCGACGATGCCTTCAGGCTTGTTATCAAGCTTGTCCGGCGGGAACAACGTGAAAGGCATGCTGCGCACGGTACTTAGCTCCATCCAGCCTTTGAATGCTACGTTCAATAATGGCTACGGCGGTATCTCGCAAAACTTTATGGAGGCTGCTAAGCATCGTGGCATCTTGATTTCACCTTGGACACTCAATGATCGTACAGCGTTTAATCGATTCTTCATAAATGGCGCTTGGGGCTTAACGACCGACTATGCCAACTGGGCTGCAGATATGGCGGCAGCGATTAAACCTGAGAAATCGGAGATTACGCTCGAGAAGAATGAAACGATTCCGATTCAAGCCAGTGTGACAACGTACAAAGGGGATACAACAAGTATCGCACCTGAGATTGTTATGTTGGATGGGCAAAATTCCTTTGAAGTAAACGGTAATGAGATTACAGCGAATGGCAAGGGTTCAGGTGTAGCGCATGCGTTGTTACGATATACCTACACGATGAATGATGGCAATAAGTATGACTTGTACACACAGCCAATCACGCTGAATGGACCAAGTGAGCCAAGTGAGCCAAGTGTACCAGATGACAGTGAGCAAAATGGTGGCAGCGTAGGTGGAGGTACGGAAATTAAGGATTCTCCGTTCAAAGTGACAGATGCGTTGATCCAAGCGGCCATTCAACAATCGGGAACAGACAAAAAGCTGATTGTTGCCGTGCCATTGAATGAGAAGAAGGATCAAGCAGTTGCCATCCTGGCACCAGCAGCCATTCAAGCCGTGTTGTCGGCTGCAAGCAATCATACCGTAATCATTCAAACTGAACTTGGATCCTATGAGCTGAATCTGTCAGCTGTAGATTTGCAAGCTTTGGCAGAGAAGCTCGGAGCATCACAAGATAAGCTTAACTTGACCATTCAAATTAAATTGAACGAAAAAGCTGCTGCCGAAGCAATTGCAACCGGGAAAGATGTCAAGAAAGCCATCGACTTTACGCTTACAGTGGGAACTGAAGAAGGAAAGAGCGAAGAAATGTCCAACTTCCATCAGTTTATTGCTAGATCCATCAAGCTGGATGCTGTAACGGATATTAAGGCATTGGCTGCTGTGCGTGTAGAACAAGATGCGAAAGGCAATACCGTGTATCATCCAGTTCCATTCTCGATTCAAGGTAATGACGTTCTCATCTACAGCCGCACGAACAGCACGTATCTACTGATGGCAAACCCAGTGACTTTCAGCGATTTAGAACATCATTGGTCCAAACAGACCGTGGAATCAATGGCGAATAAAATGATTGTTCAGGGTGTAGGGGCTTCGAGCTTTGCACCTGATCGCCAAGTAACACGTGCAGAGTTTGCCGCTTTACTGGTGAGATCGTTTGGCTTATCTTCCTCACAATCGTCTGCTACAAGTTTTAAGGATGTTAAAGCTGCGGATTGGTTTGCGACGGCAGTTAGCCTTGCGGCAGATGCTGGACTCGTAAGTGGTTATGAAGACCGCACATTCCGACCAGATGCACCGATCTCCCGCCAAGAAATGGCGGTCATGATTGACAGAGCACTGCAATTCGCAGGCTACAGTGCTAAGCTCCAACCAACCAGCTCGGTCACGTTCAGTGACGCAGCGAATATCGCCGAGTGGGCCAAGGATGCGATCCGAACAGCTTCCAAGCTGCAGATTATTAATGGCAGGGATGGAAATACCTTTTCACCACTAAGTACCGGCACTCGTGCAGAAAGCGCAGTGATGCTAAGCCGCATGCTGCAAGCTCTAAACTTTTCTAACTAATGGCATGGTGAGCATCCCCTCTAAGAAAGGAATAGCGGAGGGGATGTTAATCCTGAGCAAACAAATATTTGTTATGGTTAAGGTGGGGGTGGGGGAGCATGTTGAAGAAGTACCCAATTATAGCATCGGTGACCAAAGACGATCAGCTCGCGAAAGTACTTGAAAGTGATGTGACCCGAGTTAATCTGATGACAGGTCATATTGGCAATTTGGAATCCATTATGGGACAGCTTCACCAAGCAGGCAAACAAGTATATGTCCATCTTGAAATGGTAGGCGGCCTTGGCCGGGATGCACATGCGGTAGGGTATTTAGCCGAAAAGTTTAAAGTGGACGGTATTGTTACGACCAAGTCCAATGCAGTTGCGGCAGCTAGACAAGCTGGGATAAAAAGCATACAGCGTATTTTTATTATTGATACGGCTGCCCTACAAACGGCAGTCCGGATGATCAACAGCACACAGCCGGACGAAGTGGAGCTCATGCCAGGCTTAATGCCGAGAGTGATCAAAGAATTGAAAAACACCATCAAACAACCGTTGATTGTCGGAGGTCTTATTCGATACGAAAAAGAAATTGTAGAAGCGCTAGATAGTGGTGCGGATTACATTTCCATTGGAGATCCGAGCATGTGGAACGGACGTTAAGTTTACAAAATGACTAAATTACGATAATTTTCCGCTTACAATTATCCTTTATAGTAAAACTATGAATATCACACGAACTGAAACATCGGGTCGAGACCAGGAGAAAACCCTTGTCCAGGAAAATGTGAAAATAAGCAGGAGCATGCTTGTCATACTCTGAATTGGCTTGTTTTCGTGTTTTTTGGATAAGGGTTATTTTTATTGAAAGTGAGGCAGTACTGTGGCAGATACATCTAGATTTCCTGAACGTGGAATCGATGACAAGATTACTACCCAGCATTTTCAGCGAACACATTCAAGGAAAAGCAGTAAGGAGTTGCATTCATTCAAAGGCTATTTATTCGATTTGGACGGTACCATTTATTCGGGCAGTAAGCTTTTGCCGGGTGTATTGAGCACCGTGAGCTGGCTGCGTGAGCAAGACAAATCGGTGATGTTCGTTACGAATACGACGATTCGGACCAAGGAAAGCGTGCATCAGCGGCTTATCGAATTAGGCGTTCCTTGCGAAGTGGATGAAGTACTCACGGCCTTATGTGTGGCTGGGAAGTTTTTTCAAGAGCTTGAGCCGAATGCGACTGTATTGATGATCGGTGAAGCGGCCATGGAGCTAGAATTGGCGCGTAATCAAGTAAAGACGACAGAGAATCCGCTGCTCGCAACACATGTGCTTGTCGGATTAGACAGGCAGTTTACATTTGAAAAGCTAACGGCGGGCGTGAATGCCCTGCGAAATGGGGCTAAGCTGATCGCTGCTAATCCGGATCCCTTTTGTCCAATCGATGATGGTGTGATCCCGGATACATGGTCGCTTGTGAAAGCACTGGAAACAGCCAGCCTTCAGAAAACCGTCCATGTGATCGGCAAACCATCCGCTTACTATGCGCAAAAGGCCTTCGACCAACTGCATATTTTGCCATCGGAGTGCTTAATGGTTGGTGATCGGTTATCCACCGATATTCAATTCGGGAATTCGAACGATATGTACACCGCACTAGTACTGACTGGTGCTGACGCGAAGAACGACATCGTTAGGACAGGCATTGAACCTGATTATATTTTGCAAGAGCTCAGTGAAATTACATTTAATCAACTTTAGGAGGAAAAACAATGAAAAAAGCACTCGTATCATTACTGATGGTAACCCTGGTAGCAACAGCTTGCGCGAAGGGTGAGAGCAACACGGATACCAAGACAGCTGCAGCATCGACATCCCCGACGGCAAGCGCGGAAGCAACAGCGAACACGAAGCCAGTTGAACTGCAATTTTACTTTCCTGTAGCGGTAGGCGGTCCGATTACGAAACTAATTGATCAGCTAGCTGACGATTTCCACAAAGAAAACCCAACGATTACGGTTAAACCCGTTTATGGCGGCAGCTACCAAGATACGATGACCAAGGTTGCAACTGCTGTACAGGGGGGCAACTCGCCAGACGTAGCCGTGCTGCTTTCGACTGATTTGTACAGCTTGATTTCCATGAAAGCTATTGAAGATTTGACACCTCGCTTCTCCAAAGAGTATTTTAGCGGCTTCTATGAAGCGTTTATGGGGAACACCAAGTCAGGGGATACGGTATGGAGCGTACCGTTCCAACGCAGTACGATCGTGCTGTACTACAACAAGGATTTATTTAAAAAAGCAGGTCTTGATCCGGAGAAGGCGCCTGCAAATTGGACGGAGCTGAAGGAATATGCAGCTAAGCTCACGACCAGTGACAAATCGCAGTGGGGGCTTGAAATCCCGAGCACGGGTTATCAGTATTGGATGACGCAAGCACTATCCCTTCAAACAGGCACCAATATTGTTTCAGCTGACGGCAAGCAAGTGTTCTTCAATAAGCCGGAAGTGCAGGAGGCTCTGCAATTTTACACGGATTTAGGTCGCAAGGATAAAGTTATGCCAGAAGGTACACTGGAGTGGGCAACCGTGCCTTCCGATTTCATTAGCGGGAAAACGGCTATGATGTATCATACAACAGGAAATCTGACCAAAGTCAAAACGGATGCGAAATTCAACTTTGGTGTAGCGTTCCTGCCAGCCAACAAAAAATATGGTTCACCGACAGGCGGCGGTAATCTGTATGTTTTCAAAAATATTCCAGATGACCGCAAAGCAGCATCCGTTAAATTCATTCAGTTCTTGACACAGCCAGATCGTGTAGCGCAATGGTCAATTGATACCGGCTATGTAGGCACGACGAAAGCTGCTTATGAGACAGACAAGCTGAAAAACTACATTAAGGATTTCCCGCAAGCGGCTGTTGCTAGAGATCAACTCCAATATGCGGACAGCGAGCTTTCGACATACCAAAACGGTCAAGTAACGAAACTATTTAACGATAACATCCAAGCAGCTTTGCTAGGAACGATGACGCCGAAAGAAGCTTTGGATAAATCCCAACAGCAAGCGGATGACATTTTGAAAAGCTTTCAAAAATAGCAGCAAGTAAACGTACAAACGGCAGGGAAGCGTTCGGCTAACGGAGGTTAACTCCAAGTTAGTGGCCTGCGCTTCCCTGCCTCAGGCTTTCACGACTTGTGAGAAAGAGGGAATTTCCTTGATGCAACCGCCACTTCGAACAAAAAGGAAGATCAACTGGAGAGAAAATAGTTTCGCCTATGCATTGCTCATACCCTCACTCTTATTCTTAGGCTTATTTACGTTTTACCCCATCTTAAAATCGATCTATTGGAGCTTCTACAGCTCCGATTTCACCGACAAAACGTTTGTCGGGTTGGATCAATATGTGCATGTCTTTCAAGACGATATTTTTTTGAAAGTGTTAAGAAATAATGTGCTGCTTGCGATCGGCACGGTTCCGGTGAGTATTTTACTAGCTATGTACGTAGCCGTATGGGTCAATAATAAGCTCAGAGGCACAGGCTTGCTGCGTGCACTCTTTTTCTATCCGACGGTCATTCCGATGATTGCTATCGCCAATATATGGCTGTTTATTTATACACCCAGCTATGGCTTGCTCGATAAGTTTTTAAGTGTGTTTGGCATTCCGACTCAGCATTGGCTAGGAGATCCGAATTGGGTTCTCTTTTCGATGATGCTGATGGTGATATGGAAGGAAACTGGATTTTTTATGATTTTTTATTTGGCTGGCTTGCAAAATTTACCGAAAGAAGTGTACGAAGCTGCGGAAATGGAGGGGGCACGCCCTTTTCAAACTTTCCGTAAGCTGACGTTTCCACTCTTAATGCCAACCACGCTATTCGTGATGGTAATCGCGACGACGAATTCGTTTAAATTGGTAGATCACCTGTACATTATGACGAAAGGTGGTCCGAATAACGCAAGTAATTTGCTGTTATATCATATTTATGAGACGGCTTTCAGCTTTTGGGATATGGGAAAAGCATCGGTCCTTACCGTCGTGCTGCTCGTTATCTTACTTAGTATTTCCATCTTTAATTATGCATTTCTGGATAAACGGATCCATTACTAGAAAGGAGTCAGCATCATGGTCGTAAGGGTCACTAATCGTTTGGTCATCGCGCTGCTGGCGATCGCTTTTGCTGTACCGCTCGTATGGGCTGTCTTTACTTCATTTACGCCGTCGAGTGAAGTCATTACCCGAGTAAACCCCTTTGCGGTTCAGCATCCCACCTTCCAAAACTACAAGACAGCTTGGGAAACCATCACCTTTCTTCGCTATTATTCCAATACGATCATCATTGTACTTGGTGTGCTGGCTGCACAACTGATTACGGCTACGCTTGCGGCGTATGCTTTTGCTAGATTAAATTTCATAGGTCGAGGCGTTATGTTCATGCTCTTTCTTGTCCAAATCATGATACCGCCTGACATACTCATTTTTCCGAATTACACGATCATGAAAGAGTTGGGCCTGGTTGACACGAAACTGGCGATCATGCTGCCGTATTGGGCATCTTCGTTTAGTGTATTCTTGCTTAGGCAAACGTTTAAGCAAATCCCAATGGATTTAGACGAAGCTGCAAGAATGGACGGCTGTCGTTGGTGGCAAACGCTTTGGCACGTATATCTGCCTTCAGCCAAATCGACCTATATCGCGTTTGGTTTAATCTCCGTCAGTGCGCACTGGAACGATTTCATGTGGCCGCTGATCATCACGAACTCTATCGAAACGAGACCGCTCACGGTCGGGATTGCGATTTTTGCCCAATCGTTTGAGACAGGCGCGCAATGGGGGACGGTAACAGCGGCTACCGTGTTGGTCATCCTGCCGCTATTAACCGCATTTTTCGTCTTTCAACGTCAGTTTGTAGAAAGCTTCATGCATTCGGGTATTAAATAATGATGAGGAACCCCCATTGGTTGGGTTCCTTTTTTTTGTTCTGATCCCCTAAGGACGGTCTTAATTAATCGCAGGAATTGTGTTAAAATTTGTATATAATTCAGCTAAATTAGCTTATATGGAGGGTTCATGGCAAATGAAAAGGGAGCGCCCGATTCGAGCCCGCACATGAATGTAGTGAGTATGATGGATGAGCGGCAGGATCAGTTTATTGCAGGTCGGAGTGAGCAGTTGGATCTTTTTAGACGCAATATCACAGAGGGTGCCTTAGACGGCAAAACCATCTGGAACCTGTACGGCACGGCTGGAGTCGGAAAAAGTTTTCTACTCGATTCGTTCCGCAGACAAGCAGTGCGGGCAGGGGTCATCATGTTGTATCTGGACAGCCGCGACTTTAATCACAAGGGTGATTTGTTGTGCAGAGAGTTGCTTTTGCAGCTGACACCGGGTGAGAGGGTGCTGCATCGGGATCCGTTGGAAGCTTGCTTGACCAAGCTGAAACAGTTAGCTTCAGAAGTGAAGATAGTCCTGGCGTTAGACACCTATGAGGAAATGGGTGAGTTGGACGGCTGGCTTCGGGATCATTTTATTAAATGGCTCCCAGACAACATACTGCTGCTGATCGCTGGCCGTTATAAACTGAAGGGGACATGGACCGTTTCCCCCGCCCTTCGGGAGCGAATACTATTCATGCCGCTCGGAAATTTGACTCATGCGGAAAGTGCGGTTTATTTGCAACAATGCGGCATTACAGAAGGCCAACAAATCGAACGGATCTTGTTTAAAACAGGCGGTCATCCGCTGGCTCTTTCGCTGGCTGCTGATGTTAATCCCAATGTGGACTGGATGCATACGTCAACAGATGAGACAGGATGGTTTGATCATCTAGCCAAGGCGTGGCTACGTGAGGTGCTTGATGCTCATCTGCGCAAAGTGGTAGAGGCGGCGGCGGTCCTGCTTCGTATCAATCGCGAAGTATTGCAGGTTATTATGGACCAAGAAATTGATGACGAAACCTTCGGTCACTTGATCTCGTTGTCTTTTGTCCGCAAGACAGAACGAGGCTGGATGCTGCATGACTTAATGCGGCTCGCGATGCGTAAGCAGCTGGAAGAGCGAACCCCTGCTTATTTTGAACGGCTCAGGGGACGAGCAGCGCAATATTATGCGGCACGGATTCGCCATTCTGCACCCTATCGAAGAACCGATTGGGAAGTGGGAGAGTTATTTTATTATACGGGCATACCGCTCATTCGAGCACTTATTCAATCTTATTCCAGAGGCCAGTACACATGGGAGCCATTGACGCTAGCTAATCTGCACGAAGGTGAAGCCTATTTACGCTTAAGGCTTGATGAGGCTACCCCGCTAACGCTGGCGGGCATGGATCCAGAGACGGATCAATCCTACGAAGAGTTTGTAGAGAAAGAGGATATGACGCTTACGATCAAGCATTTGGATTTACACACGTGGGTCAATCTTGATCAACAAGCGGCCATGCTCCTTCGTTCCACAGATGGGAGAACGGTAGGTCTAGCCGTAATCGTTCCTATCGATAGGTCGACGTTGCCTGTTCTGATCGATGATCCGTTCGCGAACCCGTATTTATCCTCACTGTCACAGGAGGAAATCAAACTTTTGGAGGTTGACCCTCCTGACAAGGCGGGATGGTTTATACGGACGATTGATTACGTAGATTGGCAAAATCCGGATATGGTTATAGAGACAATGTATTTGATGTTTTCGTATATGTGTTCGGGCGGTATATTCATTACGTCCCCGCCTCCATTGGGATTTTTTCGTGAAGCGCATTTGAATCTCGGATTTCAATTGGCGCCGGGTATCATCCATCAGAACTATGATGACAAGACACCTACGCCAACCTTCGTACTTGACACTCGTGGCGATAAGTTGGAGGCATTTCTACGATTTTTATTAAAAAGAGGCGGATTCCCGGATGAGCTGCACGTATCCAGTGGACAGGAGTTACAGCTGACGAAGCGGGAACGGGAGGTCGTTGCCCTTGTTCTTGACGGGTTGACCAATATAGAAATTGCCAGAATCCTGTATGTCAGCGAAATTACAGTTAAGAAGCATGTCAGCTCCATCTACAGCAAGTTCTCCGTAAAGGGAAGGACTCAATTAATCAAGCTGCTTGCCAGTAATCCGCTAATAAGCTGATCTCAGAACCCTCCTTCTTCAAGCGGACTGATCAAGACCGTTTCTAGGAATTCATGCCCTATTCATGAAGCTCACATCCGTTTGCGGTGTGGGCTTTTTGGGTTCTGCTCCTGATCGATTCGCCCACGTATAGGTCGGATATTATACGTTCGTATAATTTAGAAATAAAAATTGTCATGTTAAATTATTTGTTAAGTGAGCCGACCGGCTTAGGTGGTTGAACGAAAGGAGGAATTGCTTGATTGCACACAACCGACCAGAAGCTTGTTTGCGAGTATAGGAAAGATGGGGGAAAATCACATGAAATGGCTTGTATTAATTCATATCGTGTCAGCGATTGTTGGCATTGGACCAACTTACTTTGGTCATATTTTACTCAGACGGAACCAGAAAGATGAGCAGCTACAGCAATCCCTGGCACTTTTCCAGAAACTCAATTATTTCCCGAAAATTGGCGGTTCCATTGCTGTTGTTACAGGTGTGGCGCTCGTCGCATTTGCAGGGTGGAAATTCTCGGATCTATGGATTCTGATTTCCCTCGTGCTATACGTGCTTATTCAGTTTGTTGCGGTAGGCGTGCTGACACCTGTCATGAGTCAATTGAATCAATTGCTGAGCGAAGAAGATACCAAGTCACTTAATCCAGAAAGACACGCAAACAAAAGCTTGCTGCTTACCAAAGCCAATAGGCTTTACAACGCGGCATCTATCATGGGGATCGTATTAATCATTCTAATGATTGCCAAACCAATGTGAACGATCCGGGTTTGACAGCCACCGTGTGGCAGTCGTCGCATTGATCTAGGAAGAACAGCACATTTAATAATAGGAGGAAAATTCAATGACAAGTTTAGTTGGAAAAGTAGCTTTTGTATCCGGAGGGGCACGAGGAATCGGAGCGGCTGCAGCCCTTATGCTAGCTAAGCAAGGTGCTAAGGTTGCCGTTAATTATATTCAGCAGGAGGATGCTGCCCAGGCAATCGTAGACCGTATTCGCAAAGCTGGTGGAGAAGCCGTGTTGGCTAGGGCTGACGTGCGTAATGCTGAACAGGTTAATAACGTTGTGACTCACATTCAGTCTACCCTAGGAGACATTGATATTTTGGTTAGTAATGCACATATGTCCTTCGTGATGAAGCCGCTGATCGAGATGCAATGGGAGGAATTTGCCCAGAAGCTCAATGATGAGATGAATGCGAACTTTACGTTGACACAAGCGATTTTACCTCAAATGATAGCTAGAAAATATGGAAGAATTATCTATATTTCCAGTGATGCAGCGGATGGGCCGCTGCCTTACATGGGGGCACATGGTACTGCTAAATCAGCATTGAATGCATTTGCCAAATACGTAGCCTTAGAGAATGCTCCCTATGGAGTAACGGCCAATGTGGTCTCGCCTGGACTCGTCCAAACGGATGCGTCAAGTGTTACGCCTGAAGTGGTTAAGCAGCAGCTTGCAGCCATGACGCCGCTCCAGCGAGTGGCCGTTCCTGATGATGTGGCAGGTGTGATCGCTTTCTTAGCTAGTGAGGAAAGTCGATTTCTTACAGGTACCTGTACGAGTGTGAACGGTGGCATCAAAATGGGGTAGGTCGGTGAAGAGATAACAACCAAAAAGGGTGGATGAATATGGCAAGGAGAATGATAGTCTGGTCTACATTATATTTCGTTATCGGTGTGATCATGGGAATGGCTATGTCCATATCCAAAGTGTACACGTTATCCCCGGTTCATGCGCACATTAATTTATTGGGATGGGTGTCCATGGCGCTTGGTGGTATCCTGTATCATCTGTTTCCCACTGCAGGAAATTCCTTGTTAGGCAAGACGCATTATTGGCTGCATATGAGCGGTATTCCGCTCATGATGGCCGGACTCGCCGGATTACTCTATACGGAAAACCCAGGATTCATCATCGCAACGTCTCTGGGTGGCACTTTCGTTGTGGTTGGAGCCATACTATTGTTTATTAATGCGATACGTTATATGAGATAGGCCTAGAATGACGCTAGTGAGGTGGTGTTCAAATGTTTTTGATGAATAAAGTATTGACGAAAAGGCTGTGTTCCTTGCTGTTCATTCTGTCCTTATTCGTTCAGGTATTTCTTCCTTACGGGGTTGAGCAAGTCGGGGCTAGTGATGTCGGCTTAAATATACAGAAGCCGGAGGAACGTTTGCCGGAGTGGGCGAAGGAATCGATTGCCGAGATGACAAAGCTTGGTGTTATCCAAGGTTACGAGGATGGCACATTTCGAGCTGAACGCACTGTGACACGGGCGGAAATCGCCGTGATGCTGCTTCGCTTCGTGCAAGCAACTTCCGTGAAGCTGCAAGATACGCAAGCTCCGACATTCCAAGACGTCGAGCACGAGTGGTTTGCGGAGGAGGTTCGCCAGGCAGCACGTCTTGGCATTGTCCAAGGCGATGAAGCTGGCCAATTCAGACCGGAAGCTGATGTAAGCCGCCAAGAGTCAGCGGTGATGCTGAATCGAGTGGTGCAACAACCAGCGACCGGATCGTTGACCTTACGTGACAAGAGCTTGATTCCCGTGTGGGCTCAGACAGCCGTTGCTGCATTGGTTGAAGCAGGCGTCATGCAGGGTTACGAGGATAACACCTTCCAGGGGCAGCGAAACATCACGAGGGCGGAAGTGGCTGTTATTCTTCATCGAGCTAAGAAGCTTGCGAGCGTAGGTGGTGAGGTTACAGCTGCACCGCTTACGATTAAGGTCAGTCAAACGGATGGAACGCTATTGCAAGGTGCGGATGTGTTCATTCACGAGAAAGGGAAGCGGATGTACAAGGCTTGGGGACGTACGAATGATCAAGGTGCTTGGGCGGCTTCGATTCCTTATGGAGATTACGATGTACATGTCGTGAAAGAAGGATATGCAGGTTATCAGTCTATCGTGTATGAGAAGGGACGAACGGATCTAGCACTTACCGCTCAGCCATCCGCGCAAATTGAAGGAACCGTCCTGGGTGTGGACGGCAAGCCGGCAGTTGGCGCTTTCCTATCGTTTACGACGAACCCAACGTTCTATGCAGTCACGGGTTTGGACGGTACGTTCCGCGCAAATGTGCTGCCAAATAAGACGTATCGGTTGACGCTTGTTGAGGATGCGAGCCTGTCGCGAACCGCCGCAGAAGGTGGAGGAACTGCGGCTATTTATGGTGCGAGCCCTTCTACGTTTCCAGGTTTGTCGCTGCTGGATACGGAGCAATCTCAGTTAACAGACTGCAGCTGTCATAAATATGACGCCCTCCAGACGTTTACATCATTAGGTGCAGGACAATCGTTAACGATAGGTCATGTTTCAATTGATGGCGCACGGCCTGTTAGCGCAGGAGGAGGCAGTGGGGGTGGCGGAGGATCAGGTTCGGGTAATAACAATGGGAACCGCGATACGACTCCGCCGAATGCTCCTGTCGCTTTGACCAGTACAGCTGGCGATAGCGTGGTGAGTTTAAGCTGGGCAGCGAACACCGAGAGCGATCTGATGGGGTATAAGGTGTATGCGTCGACCGACAATGGCGCTACTTGGAGCACAAGTGCCAACGTAGCTGGCGGAAGCGTGACAACGTATTCTGTGAGTGGACTCACGAACGGGGTGACGTATCTATTCGCGATCACAGCGGTGGATACATCCGGCAACGAGTCAGTGAAGTCTGCCCAGGTAAGTGCGCTACCGCAAGCTCCTCCAGTAGGAAAACCTGCTGCACCTTCAGGACTAACAGGTAAAGCTGGCAATACGCTGGTTACGTTACAATGGTTGGCGAACAGTGAGGCTAACCTTGCGGGTTATGAGGTACATTATTCCTCAGACAACGGTGTATCCTGGATGAACGGCCCCCAATTGGGCAAAGTGACGGAAGCTTCCGTTACAGGCTTGACGAACGGCACGGCATATAGATTCACCGTGACAGCGATGGATTCAGCCGACCAACGCTCGGACCGATCCATCCCGATCACGCTTACGCCGAAGGAATCGGGTGGTACGCCGGATCCTGTTGAGGTAGCTACGCAAATACCGACGACCGCGCTGCCAACCTTCCATTCCACAGTTGAGTTTCTGTATGCGGGAAGTGAGCCGGTGCAGACGGGGGTAGCTGAAGGGGCTATAGAAGCTAGTCTCATATCTGTTGTTCGTGGCCAAGTGCAGGATACAGTAGGCGAGCCATTGGCAGGCGTTCTTATTAGCATTCTCGACCATAATGAGTTGGGCGTAACGAGGAGTCGTGCCGACGGGATGTTTGATCTAGCGGTAAACGGTGGCGGCGTCCTGACGATTCAATTAACCAAAGAGGGATACATGCCTGTTCAGCGTAAAGTAACCGTAATTGCCGGGAGATACGAGACACTGCCGGATGTGGTGCTGAATCTATACGACACCAAGGTAACTGTAGTTGATTTGAATACGGCTGGGCATGTTCAAGCGGCCCAAGGTTCCCAAGTAACTGATGCAGATGGTACTAGGCAGCCTACGGTAATTTTTCCAGAGGGGACGTCGGCAACGATGACGTTGCTGGATGGATCGAGTGTGCCGCTGGCTGAAATCCACCTTCGTGCGACGGAATACACTGTCGGAGAGAATGGGATGAACGCCATGCCAGGCGATCTTCCTGATTTTGTCGGCTACACCCATGCCGTTGAACTGTCTGCTGATGAAGCTGTGCAAGCGGGAGCGACTGATGTTCGTTTTAATCAACCCTTATTTTATTATGTGGAAAATTACCTGAAATTCCCAGTTGGTGAGGCTGTACCCATGGGTTATTACGACCGCGAAGTTGGACGTTGGGTTGCGTCGGACAACGGAAAGGTCATCCGCATCCTAAGTGTTGACGATGGAATTGCCACCATCGATTCGGATGGGGATGGCGCAATTGACGGCGCAGATAAGCTAGCATCCCTTGGCTTTACGGACAAGGAAAGACAACAGTTAGCTGGTATGTACACAGCTGGTCAAAGCTTCTGGCGCGTGCCAATTGAACATTTCACCCCTTGGGATTGTAATTGGCCATATGGTCCACCTCCTGATGCAGAGCCTCCTGTTGACAAAGATCCGAACAGTGAGGATGAGGAGTTAGACCCGTGTGAACAAGCGGGATCCATCATTGGCTGCCAGAATCAAAGCTTAGGGCAAGCGATTCCGATTGAAGGTACAGGAATGAACTTAAATTATAGCAGTACAAGAACTCCAGGGTACAAGAGCAGGTCGAAGCTTACGATACCAGTTAGCGGAGAATCCGTTCCTAGTTCGCTGCGTTCCATGACGGTCACAGTCGAAATCGGAGGTAAATCGTATAGGAAAACCTTCAATCCAGCTCCTAATGTCACCCATACGTTCCAGTGGGATGGCATAGATGCTTACGCGCGGAAGCTGATCGGCTCTCATCCTTATAAGATTACCGTATCTAATAATTACAATCTTCAATACTATGCAGCTTCGAGTGATTTCCAGATGAGCTTTGGACGGCTTAGCGGCTCAGGAGTCGTAATCGGAGGGGTGAGAGAGACTACAACAATACCCATTTCACGCGTCTGGTACGGCTCCTTGGAAAGTCCAAACAATCCATTTGAGCAGGTGGGAATCGCTGGGTGGAGTTTGGATGCCCATCATATGCTGAGTTTCGAAGAGAATACCATGTACGAAGGAGACCGAAATAAGAAGACTGTGTCTCATAAAAGCTTGAATAAGCTGGATCTCTCTGGTCTTGGAGATGTCTACCGTCCCGATGGTAAGATTATAACTCCCGGACCTGGAAATACTATCTATTTCACAGCAACTGGAGGCATTAAAAATGGCTGGTATCCTCAAATCGTTGCACGTCTAAATCACGATGGAAGCTTTCAAAAGAGTGATGAGTTTCCATCTGAAAGTTACTTGCAGATAAGCACAGACTCCCTCGGGAACGTGTATCGGTACTCACCGACGAAGAAGCAGATCTACCTCAAGAAATCAGATGAGACGCATTGGTCAGTTTTTGCGGGAACAGGTAATGCTGTCAACAGTGATATTATCGATGGGGCTAAAGCCGTCGAATCGGATTTGTATACGGTTTTCAGCATGGCTGCAGCGTCCGATGGAACCTTATATGTGTCAGGGAACAACCCTATTTCTCGGCAAAATATCTTCTATCGGATCGGCGCTGATGGCCGCGTTCAGTTCATGGGCAGCGGTGAAGGGGCAGATAGCGGAAAGGCCAATAAGAAAACGATTGGCGAAGCGACATCGGTTCTAACAGGACCGGATGGGTCTGTTTATATTCATGATCGCATTTATGATAACTTTAATCACATGCAGTATGCTTCAAGAATAAGGAAAATAAATGCGAATGGCGTAATAACCAAGATAGCGGGGAAATCACCAAATACGTATACGGGCAGTTATGAGATTAATCACGGTTTGGCAGCTAATAAGGCGTTATTTTATATGCTGAAGATGTACATTGATGGAGAAGGAAACATCATGTTCACAGCATTGAAAAACAGCTGGGAACAAGAAAAGCTATATAAGGTGAAGGATGGCCTTATAGAGGAAGTTAGCCTTGAGCATGCTAGAGCAACGTCGAAAGCTTATCTTTCATTGGCAGCGATAGATTATAACGGCAGTTATCTGTATGTGGCGGGTACTGGCAGCAGCATCTACCGGGTTGACAGCTCTAAGCTCCAGCAAGCCGAAATTCCAGAGGAGGATGGCTTGTCGGTTAATGTTTTTGATTTAACAACTGGCAAGATCCTGCATAATGAAAGTGCTTTGTCCGGAGCTAAACTGAAAGCATTCTCCTATGATAATGACGGACGCCTCCTGTCGATCTCGGATCGTAGTGGAAATCTGACACGCATTGAGCGTGATACGCAAGGGAAGCCAACAGCGATTGTTGCGCCAGGTGGGCAACGAACGATCTTGGAGGTGGATAGCAGCGGTGAACTTAGTTCCATTACAAACCCGGCAGGCGAGACTTATCGGATGCAATATGAAGGAGGGCTGCTCACCGAGTATACGGATCCTGTGCAAGGTGTGAGCGAGTACGACTACGATGACAGCGGGCTGTTGGTGAAGGCAACCAATCCAGAGGGTGGTGTCAAAACGCTGCACAAATCGATCCTCAACAAAGGTTCTCGTGTTACCTTTACGGATCCTAGCAATCGTACTACCACATATGAGACCGTGGTGGCGGATGGGAAAACACTGTATACGTTGACGGATTCGAACGGGGCCAGAACAGTAACAGAGAAGATTGATGAGCAGAGTGAAACGGCAACACTAGCGGACGGTACTAAGATCAGTAAGAAGTTCGGGACGGATTCAAGGTTTGGCAAAAATACGCCATTCGTTTCGGAACTAACTTACACTTCACCCGACGGTAAAGTAACTACACTTAAGGAAGAACGATCCGCAGTAATCAATAATAACAATGAGTTGGTATCGTATACGGTCAAGCATACATTGAACGGTGATGTGTTCACAATTCAATACGACGGGGCAAATCATAAATTTACGGAAACAACAGCAGAAGGCACGAAAACGGAAACCTATTTGGATGAAAAAGACCGGATTACGAAGGTGGCATGGCCAGGGACCAACCTCTTCCCAATTGAATCCTTCTACGATGCTGTAGGTCGGATGGAGCGGGTCCAACAAGGTGAGAAGTGGGTTAGTTACACGTATAACGCTCAAAACTTAATTGAGAAGGAGTCCGACGCCTTCGGTAGCGTGAAGACATACGAATATGACGCTGCAGGTCGGATTGTCTCTGTCACAACGCCAGGCAATAAAGTGTATCGCAAAGGATACGATGATCTTGGCAGTTTAACGGGAATCACGATGCCTGACGGTTCAAAGTACGAGCAGCAATTCAATAAACTGGGCCAATTCGATGGCTTCTCCCCAGAAGGTTCAGAGCTTTGGTACAATCCGGAGTATGATAACGGCCGTAATCTGTTGAATACAACGATGAGCAGCGGTAGAATCATTGATCATGTGTTAGAGGCGAGCGGAAGCAAGCGGCCTATTGGCATCAACGATGGAGATATACAGCGAACGTTTACTTACGTAGGTCAGTCGGATATGGCCAAAACGATCGAAAGTGCGATGCCGTCGGACAGCGCGAGACAACAAAAGATTGCCTATGATTATTCAGGCGAGAATATCAAATCGATGGTACTGACAGGTAAAACGAATGCATCGTTTAGTTATGTCTATGATGATTTCTTCAACATGACGAATATGGCCATGACGGTCGGTGGCGTTGTGTATAACACAGTGTTCCAATACGATAACGAAGACAATCTCACGAAGTTTGGCGCGTTTCAATTCAGTCGTGGCGGTCCCTTGAAGGCAGTCAGCTCGATGGCTGATGGCAAGATGGACATTCAAGTGGCTTACGATAAGTATGGCAAAATCGACAGCGTCACCTATGTATTGAAGGGAAGTCAGGTATACAAGGCCGGCTACACGTATGATAAGAGAGGTTTCGTGACGGACATAACCGCCATTTCTGCGAAAGGCAGCGAGCTCACTCATTATGAATACGATCTGGATGGACAGCTGATTGGCATGACTCAGACAGAGCCGGGAGGCATAACGGTTACGGAAGCGTACAGCTATGATGCCAATAAAAATCGGATCACAAGTCAGGTAAATGGCGCTGCACAAGTGGTTAGTGCTTACAGAGAGCACGATGTGTTGGAGCGTGTGGGAGCACTTGCCTACAGCTTCGATGTAGACGGCTTTCTCACGCAACGGGGCTCGGATGCGTTCAGCTACGGTGTACGAGGTGAGTTGCTGGAAGCAACAGTGACGAGCGCTACGTATATGAACGGTATGACGAATGGCACGTACAAGTACACGTATGACGGCCTTGGCCGCAGAGTGGCGAAGGAAGACAGCATGGGGCGTAAGACACAATTTGTATATGGGAATCCCGAATCCCTGCAATTAATGACGGCATCCATCGATGCAAGCGGACAGCCAACGCTCTATTCCTACAATGAGATGGGTCTGCTCATCGCGCTGGAACGTGGCGGGAAGCGCTACTACGTAGTGACTGACGCTGTAGGCACGCCGCAACTGGTGTTGGATGAGAATAGTGTAGTCGTGAAGGAACTACGTTATGACAGCTATGGCGTTTTGCAATCGGATTCCGACGCGGCATTTGAGTTGTTAATCGGTTATGCGGGTGGTCTGGAAGATAGGGATACGGGACTCGTACGCTTTGGTTTCCGTGACTATGATCCCCTATCGGGCCGCTGGACAGCGCGTGATCCCATTCTGCTTGAAAGCGGACAAACGAATATGTATGCCTATGTCAATAACAACCCGATCCTGTTCCGGGATCCTTGCGGACAATTTTGCGTAGGAGCATCTGTGTATGCTGTTGTCGGGATTGGCGGTAAAGTTTGCGTCACGGAGGAAGGCGTATCTGCCTGTGGGGACACGGGGTTTGGCGTAGGGCTTGGACTTGAAGTGTCTCCATTCGAGGATATTGCTAAGAATGAACTCTCGTTGGAGGCAATGGCCAAACTTACGGCTGGGATCGGAAATTTACAAGCTGGTTACAAATTGGGTCAGGATTTAGATACGAAGTGTCGAACGGATGGACCTATTTTGAGGGCGGAAGCGGGACCTTTCCGCGTTGATTTACTTAAGCCTAAGAAGTCGGCGGTGAAGGGCAAAGAAGCCGACATGCAAAAGAAAATTAAAGATTTGTTTAAGAAAAGCGGTTTGAAAGCAGAAGCCTCCATTAAGGCGAAATTGTGCAGTAATCTCCGCTGGTAGGTATAATAAGATTCCAGTGAAGCTGATTCATATCCCTCTTGTTTGGTTAAATTTTCCTATAAAGACTTTACAATCAGGAGGGATGAAGCTTGAGTAAAAAACTCGCAAAGCGCAGACGCACACCTCTAGCCTTATATCTTGCAGCACTTACAATTACCGTGGCGATCAGTAATATAGAAGCAAAGAGCTAGCTTAAGCCTTTTTCCTTGTGTACTTATATGAAAGCAAAAAAAGCCCAATGTATGGGCTTTTTTTGCTATCAAAGCGATATGGACAAGGGGGAGTACTAGCCGCATGGATCTTTTCCCCTCATTTTAATCAAATTGAACTTCTTGATTCAAAATGATTTCTTTAGGCGGAGACTCCATCGGACTGGCATACGGAATTAAGGCAAAATGTAAGCCCTCTAAGTTATCAGGTAAACGCGGTGTGACAAGGTAGGTTATCTGGGTTTGCCCTCCGCCGCCGCTTGCGCCATTTCTCATGACACGATAGAGTTCAGCACCAATGATATCAAGCTGGAGTTGTGGCCGGAAGTTGCCAAAATGTCCATCGAGTTGAATAAGTTTGATTTCAACGTAGACAATACTGCTGTGTTGGTGCTGCATGGCATGTGTCAACGTATACGAAAAGTCACCGACGACGGTTTTCTTCATGATAGGCACGACGTGCTCCAAATCACCTGGTTCATTCGGCCTGACAGGGTAATGCTCATTCAGACTGTTAAGCAACCAGTTGATTTGTGGAATTTCAATACCGAATCGCGTTGACCATTCTTGAAGGACTTCCTTTTGCGGGTAAAATCGTCTGCCTTTTGCAATGGATTTACGCTCAGTAAGCAGTTGAAGAAGCGATTCATCAATTTTCTTCATTTCATCATTGTATTCATTAGGTACCAAATGCAATTCAGACCAACCCATCGTTATGCACCTCCATTTTCCAATTGTATCCATGTATTATAACGGTTAATGAGAGGTTGGAAAAGTTTTGTGAAAAGCTCATCTGTTCTTCTGGACGATTCCCCATGTTTTTGGGACGGAAGCCCAAGCAGGACACGTTCGAATGGTGCTACTCTTTAGGTAATCTTTTTATAAAGGAGCTGCCCAAACAATGAATTCGACGTATGCAAATCACGCCAATAAGGTATGGCAAGAAATGATGAAGGATCATTCTGGCGAATGGGGAATGGACATTCATCACTGGGACTGGGTGCCTGGTGTGGGTGTGATAGCCATGCTGGAATATTACGAAGCAACGGGTAATACCGAAGTATTAGCTTATTTGCAGGCGTGGGTGAAGCACAATAGTGAAAAAGCGAAAGGAACGAAGGTGATTAATTCGATCGCGCCTTACGCCATTTTCCCTGCTTTATACCGGATTACGGACGATGTTTGGTTCCGGGATGAAGCGGATCGGGTAGCGGAGTGGCTGATTAAGGACACACCACGAACTCGCGAAGATGCCTTCGAGCATACGGTGACGGAAAATGTGGCGTTCGCTGAACAGGTGTGGGCGGATACGATTTTTATGGCCGTACTGTTTCTAGCGCGCACAGCGTCGTTGGTAGGCAGTAAGTTGTATGCGGAGGAAGCATTGAAGCAGGTGTTAATCCACCTTCGATTGCTGCAGGATGAGGAGACGAATGTTCTTTTCCACGGTTGGAACTGCGGATCGGGTGATCATATGTCAGCGGCGCGTTGGACGAGAGCGAATGCCTGGATTGCGGCAGGGATTCCGATGATCGTGAAGGAGATTGATCAGCTTGTTGCCATCCCGGATGAGCTTAAGGAACGATACAGACGCTTAATGTCAGGGCTGCTTGCGTACCAGCAGGAAGACGGACTTTGGAGCACGGTTATGGATCAACCTCATTTTTATCGGGAAGTGTCGGGCAGCGCGGGAATTGCATATGGCCTTATGAAAGGCATGGAGCTGGAATTAATTCCTTCTCTAGATGAAACTGCTGCCGCAGTGGAGCTAGTGATTCATTCAATTGAACCCTATATTACGGAGGAAGGTATCGTGAATGGGGTATCTGGCGGGACACCTGTGATGCCAACCATTCAGGCTTATCAAGATGATATTTCAACGTATCCTACGTTATATGGACAAGGCCTAGTGTTAATGCTCTTGGCTGAGGCATTGCGAGAGGAGAAGTAAGTGATGAGTAGTGAGCAGCTTTTGGAGGCAATTAGAGCGAACGAATTAAAGTTTGATAAAGACGTTAATTTAACTCTGACTCCGCTAACACAGACGTATCATACATCTCTTAAGCCGGATACACATCCTATGGTATACCAACTGTATCCATCTACGTGTTATGCGTATGATCTTTTACGCTATGGCGGTCTGGCCAATATTCAACGAGCAGCGGATATCCTTGAAGTTGTGCTGGAGCGGCAGGATAAGGATGCATCGCGAGCCACATATGGCATTTGGCCTTACAATTATGAAGAATCACTGGATGAAATGGATCGACCGGACTGGAATATGGCGGATTTTCATGGGAAGAAATTGGTTCTTATCTTGAAAAATTATGCAGAATCTCTTCCTGTGGCATTAGTCGAACAGATCCGTGAAGCTATTTATCACGCCTGCCAAGCGATTATCCGGCGAAATGTGGGTCCGCATTATACGAACATTGCGATCATGGGGGCTTTTGTTACGTTGGTAGGCGGCGAGCTGCTTGGCGATAATGAGATTCGCAGCTACGGGGAGCAACGACTGGAGCGATTTCATGAATTTACGTCAGGAGTAGGCACATTTACCGAGTATAACAGCCCTTGTTATTCGCCAATTGCGATTGAAGAATTGGATAGCATCTATCAAGAATCGGCTTCCCATGCGGCTGTAACTCTTGCTGAGCAATTGTTAGACATTGCGTGGGAGATGATTGCGAAGCATTTCCACCCGGCGACCGGGGAATGGGGAGGTCCATATAGCCGTAGCTATTACACGTTGATGACGGAGCGAGAGAAGCATTTCCTGGGAAATGCCCTCAACAAAGAATCGATGGGCATACAATGCCCAGAGAAGTATTATGCATATTTTAGCTCCAATGCGGAGAGGTATTTCATTGAGCCGACGATGATGGCAGCGGAAGCGGGCTTTCAGAACTATGCGACGACGTATCAAAATGAGAAGCTTTCACTCGGAAGCTACACGATCGGTAGTATGTGGAATCAGCGTCGCAACTTGCTGGGCTTCGTGGATGTCGGTGGGAAGAAGGTGTTCGTGCAGCTGCAATTTCTGAAAGATGGGAAGGACTTCTGCTCTGCTATTTATACGGGCGTGCAGTCACGCAAGCAGGTGCTGTTCGGCTTCAATTTGGCGACAGACAATGGTGCTTGGCATCAGGAGCTAGATGTGATCAACGGCAAGTTCCAAGCGAATGATTTGCGCATTCGGTTGCTGCTCGGCGGAGAATTGGAAGAGCTTGAGCTTCCAACTGTTGTGGAAGGGAAGAGTCTGACGACGATGCTCGGCGAAGATACGCAGCTGCGGGTTGACGCTGTTCTGGAGGAGTCGGACTACGGAGCACTCGAGGTTGCAGTCGAACGCAGTGAGAATGAGCTTCATTTGGATTACGTCATCTATGCGGGCGAGGAGAGGGCTTTTGATTTCCATGCGATTCAAAAAGCCGTATGGCTCTTCGCATTATCACTTGGCGAGGCTGATAACACGCTATCGGCGGTTGATGTTCAGCTTGGGGCCAATTCTGTTACAGCTACAATAGGTGCTCAGGAGGAGCAGATGTCGATCACGGTGCCGATAGCGCCAGGGAAGACGTGGGACTTCTACAGAAATAATCGCGTACAGTTACCTCAGAATTTGCATGAAAGCGTACAGTAAGCAGGGTGTATGAGAGGTGCAGGAATGCTTTCCTGTGTCTCTTTTTTGCGCGTTTGCCATTTTAACTGGAAAATAGGTTGTTAATTTCACCGGAATTGCCACTAATTTCAATTTAGATGGATTATATGTAGCTAATCTAGCGGAATCAGGCGAAATTGAACCATTTGGCCGAAATTAGCTGTAGGAAATCCAGTTATTTCCTAATTCGAGCGGAATCGGGCCGATTTAGCTGCAGGAAATCCAGTTATTTGGCAGCAAACGTTTGGTACTAGTTAGATTTAATGTTTCGTTTAAAAGCCTTAACCCTGTACTGCTTCGGCGTCAAGCCGGTTTCCTTTTTGAACACGTGGAAGAAATGCGACATGTCGCCAAACCCGACGGCAGCTGAGACTTCCGAGATAGCTAAATCGCTCTCCATCAACAATCGCTTCGCTTTATTCAGCCGATATTCAATCAAGAACTGTTTAATCGTCGTTCCGGTTGTCTCTTTAAACAACGTAAAGAGCTGCGAACGTGAGACCGGGAAACGAGTCACAAGATCTTCAATGTGTAAGGGCTCCTGATAATGTGCAATCAAATAGGAAAGCACATCACGGGCGAGATAGTGGTCACCTGTAGTTAGCGTTGTCGTGTACTCATTTTGTAATCCAAAAGAAAAAAGGAAAAAGTCGGCGATGCATCGCAGCACAGCTAGCTCATAGCCCATCTCCTGCCTAACTAGTGCCTGTGTAAGTTCAGTAAGTAGGGTCTGGACACGATCTAACTGCGGGGCGCTTAGGAAAAAATGACTAGAATCCGGATGGCGCTCGGCAAGTAATCGAGGAATGGAGAGATCAGACAGTTTACAAATGGTGTGCAGTTGATCTAAATAAGACTCATCTATGGAAAAGACATAACGATGAAATTCTTTGCTATGCCCGTGGAATGGCCGATGAATGACATTCGGATGAATGATCGTAAGGCTGCCTGCATGAAGCGGATATAAACGATCACCAACGATATAAGTGCCTGTACCTTGTAAAACCAGATAGATCTCATATCCGTTATGCGAATGCAGTAACTGGTGCTCCTGATCAAGCGGAATCGTCCGAAATTCACAGTATACGGGATAAGTAGCGAGAAAATGATTCGTATAATCATCGATAGCGAAGTTAACCGGTTCATTTCCCATCCTCATTTAAACCAGCCCTTCTTCTGGAACCACGCAAACATACCGATGCCAATGCCAACCATGATAGCGAGTATGGCGAAATACCCCCAATGCCATTCAAGTTCAGGCATGTAAGCAAAATTCATCCCATACAACCCAGCGATAAACGTTAATGGCATGAAAATCGTGGTAATGACCGTCAATGTTTTCATAATCGTATTCATTCGATTCGAGTTGAGCGAGATATAGCTATCCCGAATATCCGCTGTAATCTCACGGTTGGAGTCTACCATTTCAGAGAGCTTGAGCAGATGATCGTGAATATCGGTGAAAAAAACGAGATGCTCACGCACCTGTTCAATGCGATCTGTGCTGATAATGCGATACAGCAGGTCACGCATTGGGACGATGGTACGACGTAATTTCAACAGTTGGGAACGAATTTCAAAGACCTGGTTCATCAACGCATCAATGGCTTCGGCATTCATTTTATTCTCCATATCATCGAGCAGGTCTTCAATTTGATAGACACTAGGGAAATATTGATCGACGAGATTATCTAGAATTAAATACGCTGCATGG
The DNA here is from genome assembly GCF_013141695.1 of Paenibacillus plantarum. Lineage (GTDB taxonomy): Bacteria > Bacillota > Bacilli > Paenibacillales > NBRC-103111 > Paenibacillus_E > Paenibacillus_E plantarum. Next base: position 37,726 of record NZ_WHNY01000057.1, on the reverse strand, counting down.
ATTTGCCCCTGATTTCGCAGATTTTCTTGCTGGGACACCCGGGCCCAAGCATCTTCTATTTCTCTGGATTCATGCAAATGGAAGGTGACAATATAGTTGCTGCCGAGATACAGATCCACTTCTTCCGCATCCAGTGTCTTCGGATCGATGGCGTGCATGACGAAGAAATGAACGTCTTGATAGTGATCTACTTTCGGCCGTTGCATGAAATGAAAGCAGTCCTCAATGGTGAGGGGATGAAAGTGGAAATGATCCTTCAAATTTAAGGCTTCTTTTTCATCTGGATTATAGAAATCAACCCAGTACCACCGAATTGTGGGGGAGGATAATTCCTCAAGCGGGAGATCGTGGATCACAGCATAATCGGTTGTAACGGCAAGCGTTCGTATCATATAGGACTCCTAGCAAATCATTTTATCATAGGCATTTGCTTCATTTTACCATACAATGGAGAAAGATTAGAATGGAAAGAGGGATTGGGATGAAGCTCTCCGTTTGTATGGATGCGCTCTATAAAGGGCGTGATTTTAGGGAAAGTGTGAATGAACTGAAGGAGATCGGTTACGATACAATAGAGTTCTGGTCTTGGTGGCAGAAGGATATTGAGGTTGTCGCGGCTGCTGTGGCGGAAGCGGGAGTTTCGATTTCGACATTTTGCACGAAGTTCACGAGTTTGGTTGATCCAACGAAGCGTAGTGTCTATCTGGAAGGACTCGTCGAATCGATCGAGGTCGCGAAGCGTCTGAATTGCACCAAGCTCATTTCGCAAGTAGGACAAGCACTCGAAGGCGTGTCGCGAGAAGCTCAGACGCAATCGCTAATTGAGGGGCTGCGGGCGTGTGTGCCTATTTTGGAAAAAGAGGGCGTAACGCTGCTGATTGAACCGCTGAATACGCGTGTTAATCATCAAGGGTATTTCTTGGCTTCTTCGGAAGAAGCTTTCCATATCATCAACGAAGTAGGCAGCCCTTATGTGAAGATCTTGTTTGATATCTACCATCAACAAATCACGGAAGGCAATGTGATCGCTAACATTCGAGAGAATATCGGATTGATCGGCCATTTCCATGCGGCTGGCAACCCTGGTAGACATGAACTCGACAATGGTGAGCTGAATTACGAACAGATTTTTAAAGCCATTGATGAGACCGGTTTTGAGGGGCATATGGGGCTGGAATATTTCCCATTAGAGGAACCGCAGGTAGGGCTTCGAAAGCTACTGAAGTGAGAATAATAGGGAGCGCGGCTGTCAGGTTGGAAAACGAGAAACATTTGTAACACAATTGGAACATTCCTGTTACAGTTCTCTAACATAGAAAGGGTATTATAATAAACAAGACCCCCTTTTTTAATATAAACTTTGGACCTGGCCCCGTTGGCTAGGTCCCTTTTTTTATTCTCAAGTAATTGGACGTTTTGTGAGTACTGATGCCAGATACGGTACAGGATGACGGTAGCCTCAGCTGCTCCTTCATTACCTATGATTGAATGCGAAAACGTTGCAGCAACAAATACCCACTTATGCTAGTGGTTCTTTTTTGATAGACGATTTTGAAATCGTCCAATAAGCAACCTAATGCCGTACTAAGCAAGCCATTTCTTACCAATGTAGCCCGGCAGGGTTGCGAACTACCAATGACACGAACTGAAGTAATCCTGCGTGGGGAGCCTGCAACAAGAGGGTTTCTAGACCAGCTGATCAAAACTAAGTCAGGTTGACGAACAGCTTTAACTTTTACACAAGCCATATCAATCACCTCGTTTCTAGTTAGCATCTGTAACCCTATATAGAATGCATGCTAGATTGACTGTGTGCTGGACAAGGGCGGAAATAGAAACCATAGATAATTCCCTATATTCTTGGATAATATAACCAGATAGATAGGTGTAGTCCTGAAGGAGGATTCAAAGTGAATGAAACAACGTTATACGATAAGCTTGGCGGAGAAGGGGCTATCACGGCAGTGGTGGACTACTTCTATGAGCTGGTTTTGGCGGAAGAAACCGTCAATCCCTTTTTTAACAATACGGATATGGAGAAGCAGCGTAAGCATCAGGCGAAATTTTTTAGTTTTGCGTTAGGGGGGCCGAATCAATATACGGGGGCATCTATGGCCAAGGCGCATGCAGGGATGAATCTGCAAGAAGAGCATTTCAAAGCGATTGCGACTCATCTTCATGATGCGCTTGCTCATTTTGAGGTGGGGGCAGACGAGATCAATCAAGTGTTGGCGAAGGTGTCTACGTTGAAAGACGATATTTTACATAAGTGAGTATGAGTTTAAAAAGGGACCCAGCCATTTTGGCTGAGTTCCTTTCGCTTTACCGCCTTACCGTTCCGAGCGATAAATCTCCTTCACTAAGCGATAGGCCAATTTCGGCTTGCGATACTCGCTTAGCAACCCTTTATTATTGAAGCTCCGCGCGCGATCGCGGAAGTAAGGTCGGTCACTCCGCACATCGACACGAATGTCGGCGAAGTGCCAAATGAGCGTCCCGACGATGCGAGGGTCGTCGCGGAAGATTTTCAAAGCACGTGTGACGACATCCGCTTGGTAGTCTTCACTGAACAGGCGTGGCTCCCAGCCAGCATCGCCAAAAATCCCAGCCGCGCCGAACTCGCTCATGATCACAGGCTTGCCAGCAGCGCCTTGCTTCTCCGCATTAACGAAGTAGTCCTCCAGCATGGTACTAAATCCATCCACGCTGCCTTCATACCAGCCGTAATATTTGTTAATCCCGATGACATCAAAGTAGGATAGGACGATATCTTCCACAGGCTGCATCGTGGCATACGTGACGAGCCTGCTCGAGTCCATGCTGCGGATTTTGCTCACGAAAGCTTTCGTAAGCTCAAGCGCTTCTTGGGTACGTGTATCGATTTCGTTGTGCGCTCCCCAGAAAATGATGGACGGATGATGGTAGTCGCGGCTAATCATTTCGCCCAACATGTGAACGCCGCGCTCTCTGAAGATCGGGCTTGCCAGCGTTTCCACACTCATGAAACAGCCCCACATCGGAATCTCACTCCAGAGGAGCATCCCGTGCTCATCCAGCAGATCGATCCAGAACTGGCTTTGCGGATAATGGGAACCACGAACGATATTGCAGCCCATGTCGGTCAAAATGTCCAAATCTTTCAGCATCAGCTTCGGCGGGAAAGCAAATCCCCATTCCGGATGCTCCTCATGGCGATTTACGCCTTGGAGGTACAGCTTTTTGCCATTCAGCAGGATATCACTGCCCTGAACCTCAACTGTACGGAAGCCAGTCCGATCGATAAGATCATCCTCACCAGCTTGGACAGTGAAGGTATAGAGCGCGGGTTGGCCGACATCCCAACGCTTAATGTTTGTCAGGCTTCCGCTTAGGGTGAGGCTAGTCGTTTGACCCGCAGCAACTACGACATGACCTGCGGAGAGGGAAAGGCCTTCCGTACTAGCACTTACCTCAATTTGACAGTCTTCTTGGCCTAACGAACTAACTTGAATTTGCAGCTGAACATCCGCTGTATCGTCCTTCAATTGATAATCAATTTTCATGGAGTCGATGTAGACATCCGGCAGTTCTTGAATTTCAACAGAACGAATGATGCCCCCGTAAGAGTGCCAATCGGCAATATCTGTCGGTAAAGTCTGCCAATCAACAGTATTATCAACGCGAATCACGAGTTCATGCTTGCCTGCACTTAGGTGGGGGAGAACCATAGAGAACTGTGTAAACCCGCCAAAATGGTAGCCAATAGGCTGGCCATCCACGTACACATCGGCATGGTGAAGAATGCCTTCAAAAACCAGTCGAATGTTTGCCTCATGCAGCGTATCAAAATAGGTGCGATACCAAGCGGCACCAATATAATCGTAAGTACCTAATTCGTTATTCCAACAAGATGGGACGACGGACTTTTTTGACCCGGCAGGGAAGGTTGACGCCCACCCCTCAGAAACACCTTTATTGTCAGGATCCGTGATGAAATCCCATAAACCATCCAAAATTCGAGTAGGTCGTAAGTTATGCTGCTGAAAAGTACGTATCACGAGCATTAAGCCCCTTTCATGTATGTTTCGTAAAGCGTATCATAGAAGAAGAGTCCATTTGAATGGATAAACCTCATCTCTATTTGTCAAAATCGCTACAGGGTTGGTGAACAAAACCATTGAATAACCACCGTATTTATCATCATCGGCTTTCGTATGAGAAGCCACCCGATCCTGGTTGGAAAGATATTCGAAATACAACAGATGTGCACTCACTATATTGGATTCGGAGTGGTGAAGGGGAATTTCACCATGAGATGAATGAAGTTCCGCTACATGTACAAGCCGGGAGTTTGTTTTATTTGAAGCCTGGGTTTAAACTGAACATGACTTCGTCGATAGACAATCCGTTATGTATTAGGATGCTCTTATTCGATGCTTTTGATATCCCTTATGAGCATCTCAATTGGCTGAAGCCAGTTCCTGTGGAGGAACTGCGGATCCCTTTTTATAAACCGCACACGTTAGAGCAGTCAGATTGGCTCGAAGCACAGTTTACTCGTTTGTGGTCCATGAGAGGAACGGACCCGCATGAACGACAAGCGGAATTCCAATATGTCTTATCACGATTAATCCAATTTATGAAGGATACGGATACGTCTAGTGATCCCTACATGAAAGCTTTTCAGCAAGCGAAGCTGTGGTTGGAAACCTGTTATCATCAGCCTATTCGGTTGGAAGAACTGGCGAAAACCTACCATATCTCCGTGTCGCAATTACGCAAAATGTTTATGAAGTATGTGGGCATCTCGCCCAAAGCGTATTTAAATCAGATTCGGAATGAGCAGGCGAAGACGATGCTTTTACTGACGGATGAGCCCATGAAGGCGATCGCGGATGCTTGTGGATTTGCAGATGAGTTTCATTTTGGTAAAATGTTTCGAGTATGGAACGAGATTTCACCGGTTCGCTTTCGAACAATGAACAAATAGAGAGGGGCTAACCGAATTATGGGTGCCGAGATTGAAAGAAAGTATTTATTGCCCGCATTTCCTGCGGCTGAACTAGCAAATAATGAGTTGACGCAAGTGTCGAAACAATATATTTATCAGACGTATTTGGCTTTCTCGGACGATCAAGAAATTCGCGTACGCCAGCTAGTGGACAGTTCAGGAGAATCCCACTTTACGCATACGTTCAAGTCAGGACATGGGATGGTTCGAGAAGAAGTCGAATACAGCATCACGGAGCCTATCTATAAACAGCTGCTTGAGCGCACAGGATTAATTCCATTAGAGAAGATTCGTACGACCCTCGAAGCAGATGGGGTTACTTATGAAATCGATGAGTATAAACAAATCGACCTGCTTGTCGTTGAAGTGGAGTTTCCTGATTTGCAGACTGCGCAACAGTTTGTACCGCCGAGCTGGTTCGGAAGAGAACTTGGTTCAGAGGAAGAGTTCCGTAATAAGTCGATGTGGGTTACTTTACAGAAACGCTAATTCCTCTCCTAGATTCATTAGCGAAGTATGAGGAAAAAACATGCTTCCCTAAAAGTCTAGATAGAAGTTTTACAACAATTACTAGGTATCATCTAAGTATTGTAAGAACTTCTAAAGGGATTGCGAGGGGCTATTCATGAATTTAATCCACTATTACCGTCAACAGTTTGTCGAGTTAACAGCCCAGTTTGAAAAAGTGTGGGAGGAAGATTCGCATTATAAATTTGGTTTTCTTTGGCGTTCACATGTGAGTTCCTTGTATAAAGAAATGTTCCAAATGACACAAACGAGACAGGAACCGCTTTATTTGATGTATGCCATGGAGCTTCCTGAGTCTTATAAAAGAACGAACATTAGCGAGGTTATCAAAAATGTTGCTTCTGCTTACGAACTGTCCATGTATGTGTTCTCAAGTAAAATTATGTTGACATCATGTGTTTCCATTGAAAATTTACAGCAAACGTCATTAGGCTTTATTCACCAAGCACGTGCCGAGATGATTGATTTAGTCTTCTCTGCGATTAAACAAGTCGATTATGAAACCGTGTAGACCTTACACAATTCGACATCTATAATAGATGTAGATGGACGAGATTGCAATCCGATGGGGTGAGTACGATGTTGAGAGACTTATTAAACAATTTCTCGCTTGTTGCCGTATTTGTTTTTATATCGATTCAAATTTTTTACTCCCCCAAATTACAAAAGGCTGCCCGATGGAAATTTCAGTTTTGGGCAGGCATAACACACGGACTTTTCGGAGTTATGCTTGCTTATACTGGAGTCCATGTGAGTGAACGGCATATTCTAGATTTGAAAGCGGTTGCAATTCTGATGGCTACTTTCATCGGTGGCGGTGTTTCTGGTTTTATAACGACGGTAGTCATCATTATTGGCCGGACGATGATCGATCCAGCAGTTTTGTTTCGGGTATCGCTGCTAGGATTTATTATATATGCGGGTGGTTTACTTATTCATTCTTACATCCGCGACTATTGGAAGAAATGGATGCTGCTCGTATTATGTCCTGTCATTGTGTTATTTGTTGATATGGTTCTTATTTATAAACTTCCTGCTATGGAGCTTGTCATTCCGAATTTACTTTTGCATTTAGGGGCCGGCATGTTCGTTGCAGGACTTACTCGCTATTTCTTGCGCTCCGAGGAGCTTAAACGGCAAGTAAGACAGGTACAGCAAGAGCTTTTTGATATTTTGCGTTTTCAACCAGGGCTTATGTTTAAGCTCAAAAAAATACAGAATTCCTTGGTATATACGATCATTGATGGTCAATTATTGCATCAGCTCGGCATTAAACCAGATGACTTTTTCTACAAGAATGTGTATGCGATTCCATCGTATTCGGAAGACATTGCGCAATTCCTGCAATCCAAATATGAAGAAGCCTACCGAGGGAATCAAGTCGCCTACGAAATGGATGTACGTGGAAAAATCATTTTCACGACGTTACAGCCTGTTTTTGATGGCACCGAGGTGGTTGAAATCATAGGCTCGGCGACGGATGTTACGGAGAAGAGTCTGGCAGAACGTCGGATTCAGGAAAGTGAAGAGCGGAATCGGATTCTCGTAGAGAACTCGCAGGAGGGCATTCTGGGTTTCACAACGGAAGGTGAAATTACGTCAGTGAATCAAGCGGCATGTTACCTATCACAAACGAGAGCTGAGGATATGCTGGGTCTTACAATGATTGCTTTTTTACCCGTATCCGAGCAGGAGCTTTGGGAGCAGCACTTTCAAGAAGTGCTTACGAGTGGTGATAATGTGAGATTCGAAATCGCGATTCCGTCGTCGGAGGGGCCAAGAAGAGACTATCGGGTAACACTTTCAGCCTATCATCATGCCTCTGGTGAAGTGAAAGGGATTGTGGGTACGATTCACGATTTTACCGAAGCTTCGATGCGTCATGCAGCTGATCAAGCCAATCAAGCGAAGAGTCATTTTATTGCCAAAATGAGTCATGAAATTCGAACGCCTTTGAATGGGATTATCGGGCTGTCTCAACTGTTGGGGAAGACACCGCTCTCCGAGCACCAGAAGGATTACTTAACGAATATTACCTCTTCTTCGCATACGTTGTTAGGTATTATTAATGATGTGTTGGATTTTTCCAAAGTTGAAGCAGGTAAATTAGAGGTGGAACGAACGAGCTTTAATCTGGACGAGCTGTTGAAGGAACTTTCCAGTATTTGCAGTGTACTATCGAAGAGCCAACCCATAGAGCTTATTTTCAGCACGCCTGCTGAGCTGCCTAGACGGCTTCTCGGAGATCCGCTTCGGTTGAAGCAAGTTTTACTGAACCTCTGCAGCAATGCCATTAAATTTACGCGTGCAGGTTATGTGATGCTTCACATTGAGCTGGGCCCACAGACATCCGGTGAGGAGATGATGCTGGGATTTAGCGTCGAAGACTCGGGGATTGGCATTTCGGCTGATCGGCTTTCTTACATTTTTGAGCCTTTTTCTCAAGCAGATGGATCAACGAGCCGTGAGTATGGAGGAACTGGTCTGGGACTGCCGATCAGCCAACATTTGATCACGTTAATGGGCGGTGTGCTCCAAGCAGAAAGTATAATGGGAAGCGGGAGCCGTTTCACTTTTGCCTTACCTTTTCAAATCATTGAGCAAGACGATCCTGATGAGTGGGATATTGGAGAGGGAAATGATCCTTATCATGTGTTGGTTGTTGAAGATCATCCCCTTATGAGAAACAGCTTACAGGATACCTTAGAATCGTTTGCACTCATCGCAACGACGGTTCCTTCTTGGGATTCGTTGTTCAAACGGCTAGGCGGGAAAGAAAACGGGGCAGATGACTTCCATTGTCTCCTCCTGGATATGGAAAGCGATGATATGTATGGCCTAGAAACATGGGATGCTCTTCTCGCTTTGATTCAAAGAGATCGAACGCGCTTAATTTGTCTGACATCCTCAATGGGGAAGGAAGAGCTGCTTACACTCCCTGAGGAGATAAGGCCTGATGCGGTACTTGTTAAACCGATTAGTCGACTAGAGCTGTATCAGACGTTGGAATATTTGTTCCATCCTAAGCATGAGTCGCGGGTCGTGGAGTATGGATCGGTTTTGAATCCTTCTGCTGAAGTGGAGGAATGGGGGCACATTCTACTCGTTGAGGACAATGAAATTAATCAACAAGTGGCCATGGAGCTGCTTGAGGAGCGGGGCTACAGAGTCACATTAGCGACAAATGGTCGAGAAGCGCTCGACAAGCTGGAAAAAGGCGAATATGCCTTGGTCCTCATGGATATCCACATGCCAGTTATGGATGGTGTCGAGGCTACAAGACTTCTACGTCTGAACCCAAGATTTCGTGAAATGCCGATCATCGGGCTTACGGCTAATGTCGTTAAACAAGACCAAGAAGCATACGTCCGAATGGGTATGAACGATGTGATAAGCAAACCGCTAGATGTGAAGTTGCTGTTTCGAGTGATTCACAAATGGCTGGAACCCGAGAAGAGGAAGGAACGGGAGCGAAGATTCAATGATCCTCAACCGGTTGATGGAGAAGAGACACCTTATTATCAAGGTATCGCCGCGATAGACTGGGAGGGAGCTTTGGCCCGAGTGGAGGGTAAAGAGAGTATTCTTCTCGTCATGCTGCAGCTGTTCAAGAAGAATTATAGTGACTTCGCAGATCTGCTCCGGATCAATCACCGTGAAGGGGATTGGGTCGCTGCCAAAAGAGCTGCGCATACGCTAATCGGTGTAGCAGGCAGCTTATCGGCAGGAGCGCTGCATGCGGGAGCTGTGAAGCTCCAAGCAACAATTCTCCTGAATGAGAATTATGAGGACCAGATTGCCGAGATCGCAGCGGAAATTGAGCGCATTATCGTTTGTATTCCGGATGAAGCGTAAGCGTTGATGAAGGAGTAGGCTCATCGTGATCCAAGCCGGATTTCCACTCTATAGCGTACGCTGTGTCCGTTAGCCGTTTCCCTCATGTGTAGCCCGCGAGCGGAACAATGATAACGGCCACCATGGCCGTTATTTAGCTGAATCTAGCGCCATGCCTATGCTAACGGCCACCACGGCCTTTATTTAGCTGAATCCAGCGCCCATCCTATGCTAACGGCCACGACGGCCGTTATTTAGCTGAATCCAGCGCCAATCCTATGCTAACGGCCACGACGGCCGTTATTTAGTCAAATCCAGCGCCATGCCTATGCTAACGGTCACCACGGCTGCTATTTAGCCAAATCCAGCGCCAATCCTACGCTAACGGCCACTACAGCTGCTATTTAGCCAAATCCAGCGCCCATCCCACGCTAACGGCCACTACAGCTGCTATTTAGCCAAATCCAGCGCCAATCCTATGATAACGGCCACCGTGGCTGCTATTTAGCCAAATCCAGCGCCAATCCTACGCTAACGGCCACTACAGCCGCTATTTCGTCCAAAACCCCTGATTCTAGCCCGATTTCCACTCCATAGCGCACGCTGAGTCCGTTAGCGAAGCAGGAGCATCGAATTCAGCCAAATAGTGTCGCCTATGTCCGTTAGCTCCGTCACTCCCAACAATCATAGTCTCAACTGAACAGAGGGGAGCGAGTGCATAGGGTAAAGATCTTAAAGGATCAACGTGAGTGAACACATAGGACTAAGAGCACAAAGGATCAACGGAGCGAGCACATAGGATGTCAGGGGAGCGAGTATGAACGATCAAGAGTTGCTACCCATTACGCTAACGGCCACTACGGCCGTTATTTCGTCAAATCCAGCGCCAATCCTACGCTAACGGCCACTACAGCCGCTATTTCGTCCAAAACCCCTGATTCTAGCCCGATTTCCACTCCATAGCGCACGCTGTGTCCGTTAGCGAAGCAGGAGCATCGAATTCAGCCAAATAGCGTCGCGTGTGTCCGTTAGCCCGGCTACTCCCAACAATCATAGCCTCAACTGAATAGGGGGGAGGGGGAGCGAGTGCATAGGCTAAAGAGCAAAAAGAATCAACGTGAGCGAGCACATAGGATAACAGGGGAGCGAGCATGAACGATCAAGAGTAGCTCCCCATCACTCTAACGGCCACTACGGCCGTTATTGGCCAAATCCAGCACCCTTCCCACGCTAACGGCCACTACAGCCGCTATTTCGTCCAAAGCACCTGATTCTAGCCCGATTTCCACTCCATAGCGTTCGCTGTGTCCGTTAGCGAAGCAGGAGCATCGAATAATGCCAAATAGCGTCGTCTATGTCCGTTAGCAGCTCCCCTCCAAACAATCACAGCCTCAACTGAACAGGAGGGAGCGAGCGCATAGACTAAAGAGGATAAAGGATCAACGGAGCGAGCATGAACGATCAAGAGTAGCTCCCCATCACGCTAACGGCCACTACAGCCGCTATTTCGTCCAAAACACCTGAATCTAGCCCGATTTCCACTCCATAGCGTACTCTGTATCCGTTAGCCCCGTCACTCCCAACAATCATAGCGTCAACTGAACAGGGGGAGAGGGAGCGAGCACATAGAAATAAGAGCATAAAGGATCAGGGGAGCGAGTATGAACGATCAAGAGTAGCTCCCCATCACTCTAACGGCCACTACGGCCGTTATTTAGCCAAATCCAGCCCCCTTCCCACGCTAATGGCCACTACAGCCGCTATTTCGTCCAAAACACCTGATTCTAGCCCGATTTCCACTCCATAGTGTACGCTGTGTCCGTTAGCGAAGCAGGAGCATCGAATAATGCCAAATAGCGTCGCGTGTGTCCGTTAGCCCCACCTCGCCGCGTCCCACGCCTGTGTCCGTTAGCCCCACCCCGCCGCGTCCCGCGCCTATGTTCGTTAGCCCGGCCACACCCCGCCGCGTCCCGCGCCTATATCCGTTAGCCCGGCCACTCCCCACCCAGCCGTGTCCCGTCGAACCACGCCCCGCCCATCTGTCACAACTTCAACTGAAATGTACGGTATCGCTGACGCCCTCCGACGACAGTCAAGAGTTGCTTTTCAACTAGTTGATGCAGCACTCGTCTTACGTGGCGATCGGAGAGCCGAAGGTGTTCAGTAATTTCTATCGGTGTAATTGGCCGAAGCAAGCGACGTGCATAACGCACGACTTCTGCCTCTGCCCAATCCAAGCCAGCTGACACATCGGCTGAAAGGAACTTTCCGACGAATGACAGGATAAGCTGTTGGCATTGTTTCGGATCTTCTTTGATAGACAAATAAGCGATAGGCATAAAAGTCCACCCATCAAGGGTTAGCAAGCTATGTCGCATGCATAGATCTTTAAATCTTCTAACATCAAGATCTCTGGCATGAGATCCAAATCCCTGTATTTCGATTCCTCCTTTTACGCCGCCAGGCATATAGGCAAGATCGAGATAGCGATAGCCATTATTGAAATCACGTACCTCCCACTCGGGGTATAAATGATTGAAATTACCGATGGCAGGAAACCAAATGCAACGTAAAAACTCAATTGTTCCGTGGCCCAACCCTTTCTCTAACAATTCGAGCCTTCGATAATTTACGGTCCCAGTCCCAGCGTGCGCGATCATTGCCTGCATCCATTCGTTATATTTTTCCTCAAATGACATTCATCTCAGCCTCCTATTCATTGTAAATAAACAAACAAAACCGTTCCACCGCATAGCTCATAATGAGCGTTATGCAATGAAACGGCGTGTGCTTCACTCCGTATATCTTATAAAATTAGTATATAAGAGAAAGGTTAAAATCACCAGGGTAAGTAATCTAAACGCCCGAATAAGCCATAAATCCGCCATCCACCGGGATCGTCGTACCTGTAACGAAGCGGGACATGTCGGAATCCGCCAGCCACAGCAACGTGCCTAGTAAATCCTCCGGCTTGCCGAATCGGCGCATCGGGGTGTGAGCAATGATTTTATGAGAGCGATCCGTCAGCGATCCGTCCTCTTTCATCAACAACTTGGCATTCTGCTCCGTCAAAAAGAACCCAGGTGCGATGGCATTTACACGAATGCCACTTTCTGCCAAATGAACAGCTAGCCATTTCGTAAAGTTATCGATAGCCGCTTTGGCTGCGCTGTAGGCAGGAACTTTCGTCATGGGCGAAGGTGCGCTCATGGATGAGATATTGATTACGGTTGCCCCCGTTTTGCCATGCATATGCTTAGTGAACACTTGCGTAGGAATTAAGGTGCCCACGAAATTAAGATCCAGCACGTTGCGGAAACCAGTGATACTTAGATCATAGAAGGATTGCACATCTGGATTTGCCACGTCTTCCATTTTGAAAATCTCATTCGTCGTATTCGCACTGGCATGATTGCCACCCGCACCATTAATGAGAATATCACATGTACCCAACTGTCCCGTCACGGAGGCAGCAGCCTGTTCTACACTTTCCGTCACGGTTACATCGCAAGCAACAGCAATGGCCACGCCACCAGCTGCTTGAATTTCGTGAACCACAGCTAAGCCTTTCTCATGCGTACGATTCAGAATGGCAATGTGTGCGCCTTGTCTAGCTAATTCTAATGCCATAACGCGGCACAGAACGCCAGCGCCTCCAGTAATCACAACGACCTTCCCTTGCAGGGATGGGAATTTAGTTAATCCGCTCATATGCAGTGACAGCTCCTTCTTGTAATTTACCACCTTGGCGACACAGCATGTCCCAAAGTCCCCATAAATACATGATACCTAATGCCCGATCGTACAACCCGTATCCAGGTCTGCAACGCTCATCCCAAATATGTCGACCATGATCCGGCCGGCAAAATCCTTCATAATTGTTCGCATGCAGCGCCTGCACAATGCCTGACATATCTACCGTGCCATCCTGTGTACGATGAGAGGTTTCAATGAAATCACCATTCTCATACACGCGAACATTCCGCAGATGGGCAAAAGGAATCCGATCCGCGAATTCATGCACGATCGAGACAATATCATTGCTCGGGTTCGCACCGAGTGAGCCACTGCACATCGTAAGCCCGTTATACGGGCTGTCATGTAAGGCTAAGAAACGGCGAATATTTACTTGGCTCGTCATTAATCTTGGTAATCCGAAGACGGACCAAGGCGGGTCGTCCGGGTGAATTGCCATGCGAATACCGTGCTCGGCGGCCACGGGAATAATTTCATCCAAGAAATACTTGAGGTTCGCCCACAGCTGCTCTTCGGTGACATCCTTATAGGCATCAAATAGCTCCGTCAAATGAGCGAGTCGCTCAGGCTCCCAGCCTGGCATACTGAAATCGGGGTTGGCATTAATCCGTCCAACATGCTCAGTTAGGTCGAGGTTGGCAATTTTACTTTTTTCATAAAATAGTGCCGTCGAGCCGTCTTCCAGCTCCTTATGTAAATCTGTCCGTACCCAATCGAATACAGGCATAAAATTGTAGCAAATGACCTTGACACCAACTTGCGCTAACGTGGCGATCGTTTTCTTATAATTAGCCATGTACGTATCGCGACTTGGCAGTCCTAATTTAATATCCTCATGAATGTTGACGCTCTCCACGACCTGCATATGCAGCCCCGCACGATCAGCCCCGGCTTTGATTTTCTGAATCTTATCCATCGGCCATTCTTCACCGGCAGGTATATCATGCAGTGCCCAGACGATACCTTCAACACCGGGAATTTGTTTAATTTGCTTTAGGGTGACGGTATCGTTGCCCTCTCCAAACCAGCGGAATACCATTTTCATAGATGAACATTCGCCTCCAATATAATCAACCTATTTGAAATACGTAGGGAACTTCTCTTTTAATAATGCTTGATCAGCAATGCCAACTTGAAGATGCCTGCGTATCAATTGTTCTGCCTTATCTGGCTGCTGCTCTTGGATGGCATCCACTATCTGCCCATGCTGTGCATAGAGTTCATCCCAATGATGATCAGTCGCTAAGCGAAGCATACGGGTGCGGTTCAAATGCACATTAATTTGCCCAATGACGGCCCATGTGTTCATTTTCTTGCAGCCTTCGAAGATCGTCCGATGAAACTCCTCATCAAGCTCAAACATTTTCTTGAAGTCTTGTTCATCCATACACACTTTCTGCGAGGCTAAATTCATTCGAAGCAAGCGCAGGGACTCTTCCGGAAAAGAGAGACAGGCCAAGCGAATAACGGCGCTTTCTAGATGTTCGCGAATGAAGCGAGCTTCATCCACCAGCTCCAGATCAATGCGAGAGACTACCGTACCGCGTTGCGGATAAATATCCAGCAAGCCTTCCTGTGCTAATTGCACGAAGCTTTCCCGAACAGGTGTCCGACTCACATTGAAGCTTACCGACATTTCTTTCTCTGAAATAGTAGCGCCTGGAAGCAGGGCAAGACTCAGAATTTGAGCCTTTAGCGTGTGATAGACGGCATCACGTGTCGAACTAATCAGTGGTTTTTTGAAATAATCCATAGGGATCTCCTTTGCAAAATGAAGCCTAAACTCATACTACCATACTTGTATGGTAGTATGGAAGTAGTAAATCTTCGTTGATTCGGATCGCCGTCTACATTTGAACAAGCAATAAAAACACCGCATGCAGCTCGTGCTTTCCTCACTAGGAGTAACACGAATCACATGCGGTGTAGGTTAATTTTAACGAGAGACAGCGAAGCTTTGTACCGTTCTCCAAGCTTCTAATTGCTTCTCTAATTGTTCCACTAACGTCGAGACGTCTTGGGAGAATTGCTCTCTTTGTTGCTCATTCATCCCAACCTGTTCCTGCTGCAGCTCGCTAGAAGTAGGTGGAGTAGGAATCGTTTGAAGTAATTGCTGTAGTCTAGCTTGTAACAGCGATCCAGCAGCAGCACTTACATCAGCTTGCGATATAGAAGGATTAGCTTCTACTGGCAGCCCCACGTTGTTACCATCAATCCCCTGCACAGCAGGTACGGCAACTTCTTGAACCTCAACTTTGATCTTCTCAGCTTTCGCAGGTGCCTTGGCAGCGATCGGTTTCGCGCGTTCAGCCCGATTGTTCTGGAAGGTAGACCAGGTTTCGATTAGTTCAGGCCCTGATTTATAGAGCAACTGCCCCTTGATTCGGTCAGAGATGTCTTTATCTTTAAACATCTTGGCAATTTTCTTCACATCACTGACTGGCATTTCATCACGTGCCATGATCAGAGCTAAGGGATCACGATGCTCCATTGGAAGATCTTTCAACGGCAGCAATTGATCTTCCGTAAGCTTATCTTTGCGAATCTCCGTGCCGCCTACGATGAGCTTCTTTACGGAGTTACCAAACTTAAGCAGCTCACACTTGTTTTTGATATACGTTTCAGGTTTGCCAAGCTTACCAGAAAGATATTTAATAGATGAGCTAAATTTCGCATCATGCATGAGCTTATGGAAAGCTTCGGCTTCCTCAATGGGAGAGAAGCCTTCTCGTGTGAGATTTTCAGCAATCTGCTCTAGATAGATTTCCATCTCATCCGTTACCGTGGACACGATACATGAAATGGTTGGAAGCCCGAGCATTTTGGTAGCTTTATATCTGCGATTGCCATAAATGATCTTATATCGGTTGTTGGCGGTTGTACGCACTTTGATCGGAGAAAGTAAGCCAATTTCCCCAATACTTTTCATTAATTCTTGCAGTGCTTCTTCATTGAACTGGTAGCGGGGCTGGTCCGTGTCCTCATCAATGAGATGCATAGAAATGTTATGTATGTCCATCTTCATGTCTCCATTCGTCAGGGTCATCTAGTCTAATTATATATCAAGTAAGGAAGTGTGGGAACGCCAACTCGCTAGAAAGGATTTGGTAGGGGGATTATGGACCCTGAGTTATGGCATAGTGCTAATTAAACGAGCAGTCATTATGGCGAGACTTAAGTCCCAGAAATACTAGGCGTTACCAAGAAGTTCATAACTCATGTATAAACGAGCCCGGAGGCAAATAAATGTATTGCCAGTAAGGGAGAAGAGATGAAATAATAGAGAAAGTTGTCGAATTATGTTCCTGCTTCAAGTCAAATATGGGAGGAAAGACCTATGAACAGAATGCAGTATTTCTTCTTATCCCTCATCTTTGTCCTTCTGTTTACCTCAACTGAATCGGTTCTCACTACCTATAAAAAATCGCTTCTGAATGAACTGCAAAGTACGGAGGCTGCGCAATTATCTGCCAAAGCTGTTGCTTTACAGTCTGTCATTAATCGTAATTTCAATTTGATGGTAAGTTTAGAGGCCTATGTCAGCGCCGGCTATTTGAAAGACAAAAGTGATCAAGAGATTCAAGCGTATATTGAAGCGTTATATGCAGGTTCACAAGCGTCTGCCTTTAATGTTGTCATAGCACCACATGGGGTTATGAAGTTCGTTTATCCTTTGAAAGGGAATGAGGATATTATGAATTGGGATCTCCTGCAGGATCCTCGAGAGAATGTTCAGAAGCAAGTCAATCAAGCTCTGCAAACGAAAAAAATGACGACCGACGGTCCTTTTATGCTGCTTCAAGGTGTGCAAGGTTTGGTAGCTCGTAAAGCACTATTTCAAGATGGCGTTTTCTGGGGCTTCGTCTCCGTTGCCATTAACATGGACAAGTTGCTTATTGAAGCAGGGATTGAAGACGATGCTGATGAAGGGCCGCGGATGGCCATTCGTAGTCCAGGCATGCCAGCATTTTACGGGGAAAATAGAATGTTCTTTCAGTCCCCTTTGATCTCAGTGATCGATCTTCAGGATACGAAATGGGAACTAGCAGCTACCCCTCCTGATAGCGCGGTAAAAACGATCAATATTCAAATGCTCATCATCCGCTTTTCCATACTTCTCGTTTTATTTCTTGGCTTATTCTTCATTATCTATATCATTCGACAACGTGATCGGCTCAGTGAAGCTGTGAACGAGAGGACACAAGAGCTGCAGATCGCGAATGAAGATTTGACAGCGGCCAATGAAGAGTTGATTGCGGGTCAGCAGGAACTACAGGAGTCTACGAAGCGGATGCAGGAATCGGAGCAAATGTTGTCCTATATGGCCTACCACGATGTACTGACAGGCATACATAACCGTGCTCATTTTCAGATGATGTTGAAAGAGCAAATTACTTACAATCAGGTGAGGGGGACCTCACTCGTCGTCCTTTTCTTTGATCTTGATAATTTTAAAATGGTCAACGATTCACATGGGCATCATATGGGTGACTATATGCTGCAAAAGGTTGTTCAACGCATCCAGCAATCTCATTTGGTTTTCCATACCTTTGCTAGGTTTGGTGGAGATGAATTTGCGATTTTATTGGAGAATTGCTCTAGCCAGCAGGAAATTCAAGCTTTCTGCGAACAACTTATTGCTGTCTTGAAACCACCTTGTATATTGGCGAATCGTTCTTTCTTTATAAATGCGAGTATTGGCATTGTACAGTATCCATATGGCGGTGAAACGTGGGAAGCGCTGCTGAAAAATGCGGATATTGCGATGTATATGGCTAAAAAAGAAAGTGGCAGCTCCTATAGCTTCTTCAATCAACACATGGAGATGTTGTCAATTTCTAAGTTGGAAATGGAGAATCACCTCCGTCAGTCGATGGATCGAAATGAGCTTGAGATTGTATATCAACCCCAGGTGGATTGCATGAAGGGGGCAATTACAGGCGTTGAAGCACTTTTACGTTGGAATCATACGACGAAAGGCTACATTTCGCCGTCCGATTTTATTCCGGTAGCGGAGGAAATAGGACTTATTGATGTAATTGGTGAATGGGTGCTCCGCGGCGCGTGCAGTCAGATGAAAGCTTGGCATCGTCAAACCACTGAACCGCTGAGGATCTCTGTTAATATATCTGTCAAACAACTGCATGATGAACGCTTTGTGGATAAGGTTATTGCGATTCTAGAAGAGACCGGGCTGGAAGCGCGATATTTGGAGATGGAAATCACGGAAAATGTAGCGATGCAGGATGAACAAATGGGCGTTTTGAATAGGCTTCGCCAATTAGGAATCTCTATCTCCGTGGATGATTTCGGTACGCATTATTCATCCTTAAGCTATCTGAAAAGGTTTCCGGTCACGAAGATTAAACTGGACCAGTCCTTTGTTCGTGGTGTTCAAACCGATGACAAAGATCGCGCCATGATCAAAGCGATCATTTCTGTGGCGAATGCTTTTGGGCTGCAAATGATTGCAGAGGGAGTAGAGACGGAAGAACAGGCGGACTTCTTGGTGGCGAATGGCTGCCATCACATCCAAGGCTATTATTTCTATAAGCCGATGAAACCCGCACAGTTGCAAGCGATTCTGAATGAAGAACTCCATGATAAATTGGCATTCTTAGGAGCAAATTCTGTTCATAATTATGATATATAAATACCAAAGAGGTGCCCCATCACTAGGGCACCTCTTTGGTATATGGAATAAGAAAAAGTCCGCTACAGCGCGACAATTTGCTTCTGTTTATTTTCGAAATAGACCCAATGCTGGAAGCCAATTTCTTTCAAAGTTTTCTGAACTTCTTCCCAATCGTCAGCAACGCGGCTAGGGACATGGGCGTCAGAACCGAAAGTAACCTCAACGCCATAATGCAGCGCACGCTCTAGAATCTCATGTGAGGGGTACCAGCCGCCAACATCTTTCGTTTTGCCTGACGTATTAATCTCAATCGCAACGCCGGATTCTCCGATGATTTTCAAAGTCTCATCGACCTTTGGTGTCGTGATATCTGAAAAGGCAGGGTAGAAGCCTTTCATCGCATCGATATGCCCAAGAATTTGGAACATTCCCGATCGCGCGGACTCAGCAATCAGACGATAATACTCTTCCTTATGCTCAACGTGCTCAGCTTCGTTCAACTTCTTCCATCGGTTGCGATTGAAGATGCTCACACCTCCGGATAGATGAACGGAGCCAATGATGTAATCGAACGGATACTTCGCGTATTCTTGCTTATAAATCTCCACGTGCTCTGGGAAATAATCTGATTCCACACCTAAGAGTACATTAATTTTACCTGCATACGCTTGTTTGAGTTGAAGTACTTCCTCAATATAGCGGGGAAATTCGCTTTTTGCCATGGCGATGGCAGGTTGTGCATGATCTTCCGAGCTTCCAAAGTAGGGGGAGTGATCGGAGATGCCAATTACTTGAAGGCCAGCGGCAATGGCTGCCTCAATATAGTCACGTATGGTATCTTGCGCATGTCCGCATCGCTCATGATGCGTATGTAAGTCGAATTTCACTGAAAGGCCTCCTATTCAGAACCGATAAATTGCGTTTCCGGCATTCCTTTGAGATCGCGAAGAAATTGTTGCATGGCAGAATTCAAGTATCTTCCTGACTTATATACTACGCCTACCGGATGGGTAATATCCAGTTCGTTTACTTTTACCATCTTCAATGAGCCATGTCGAAGTTCATCCGCAACAGACATTTTGGATATGATCGCAACACCTAGATTTAACTCGACCATGCGCTTCACTTCCTCACTGCTTGACAACTCCATGACAATATGAGGCGAGACATCATAGGATTTGAAGATTTGATCGACGAAACGTCGACCCGCAGTTTCTGGGGAAAGCATAATAAACGGAATATTTCTAAGCTTCTCGATAGATAAATGTGTGAAACGACTAAGAGGATGGTGCGTGGAGACGATGAGTTCAAAATTATCATAGTAAAGCACGGAAGTCTCCAAAGCTGGATTCTTCTCAAACAAATACGTGATCCCAATATCGATATGACCGTTTTCCACGGATGTCATGATCTGAGAAGAGGTCATGGAATGAATGGTTGTTTTAATCAGCGGGAATTGATCCTGGAAATAGGAAAGGACCCTCGGCAAGATCTGCATGGCAATGGAAGTCGTTGTGCCAATATGGATATGACCTTGAGGGGTTTGACTCAGATCGGAAAGACGCTGTTTCAGATCACTCGTGATCCGTAATATTTTTTCCGCATGTTCCAAGAAAAGCTTTCCACTATCTGTTAAAGTAACAGGCTGATTACGATCAATGAGAATCGTACCAAATTCATCCTCAAGACTTTTTATTTGCGCGGAAACGGCAGGTTGGGTCAAGTTTAGAATTTCACCAGCTTTACGAAAGCTCATCGTCTTAGAAATCGTGAGCAGGGTTTCTAACTGGTTCATATTCATCAGATTACCTCCTGCAAGTTAGATGTAAGATCAAGGGTACAAATAAAATTTATCGAAATTGTAAAGGACATAAAAACCTTTTCTGACTTTATTATATGATAGGAAGTGCTAACTAGGCAACATGGCGGGATAATTGCGGGTCTCTGAGCGTAAGCTACTGTTGTATAGAAGAGAAGCGGATAACTGAAAATTATCTTTGCAAATTACTCAAATTTGAATATAATAATTTATGTATTTTAAAACAGAACGATTAAGGAGACTCCACGTATGTCTTTATCACGTAAATCAAATCCGACCGTGACAGTTGTAGCTTTGATGCTTGGGCTCTTGCTGGCTTCTCTAGATCAGACGATTGTATCGACTGCGATGCCAACGATTGTATCTAAGCTGGGCGGTTTTAGCCAATTTGTTTGGGTATTCTCGGCTTATCTGATTGCCAATGTGGCGGCAATGCCCATCTTCGGTAAACTTTCGGATATGTATGGGCGCAAATTATTTTTCATTATCGGGATCGTCGTCTTTATGATTGGATCCGCGTTATGTGGGACAGCATCGTCGATGACACAGCTGATCATCTACCGTGCGATCCAAGGTATTGGCGGCGGTGCGTTGATGCCGATTACCTTTGCTATTATTTTTGACATTTTTCCTCCTGAGAAAAGGGGTAAAATGCAGGGCTTATTCGGCGCAGTTTTCGGTTTATCCAGTGTGCTTGGTCCTATTATTGGGGCTTACTTCACAGATCATGTGACGTGGGAATGGATTTTCTTCATCAATTTACCTCTAGGTATTATTTCTCTGATTATGATTATTTTCTCTTATCACGAGTCCGTGGAACATAGTAAGGCTAAAATTGATTGGGGCGGTACGGTTGTATTAACGGCAGCCATCGTTTCACTCATGTTCGCATTGGAGTTTGGCGGGAAAGAGTATGCTTGGGGTTCGATGCAGATTATTGGTTTATTTGCAGGGTTCGTCGTGCTCTTAGCAGGGTTTATTTTTATTGAGAAAAACGCAGCAGAGCCCATTGTGCCATTAGATTTGTTCAAGAATCGGCTATTTACATCTAGCATGGGAGTTAGCTTTGCTTATGGAGCGGTTCTCATTTCGGCCGGGACCTACATTCCCTTGTTTATCCAAGGCGTATTCGAAGGTTCAGCGACATCGGCTGGCTCGACTTTGACTCCTATGATGTTGGGTGTTGTTGTAAGTAGTGCATTAGGTGGTCGCTTCATCGGTAAATTCTCCTATCGGAATGTGCTTCTTGTATCCGTTGCTCTTCTACTGTTGGCGACATCGCTTCTTGGCGGTATCTCCATTGATTCTGAGAGATGGGTTATCACAACCTACATGATTATTCTTGGGCTAGGTATTGGCGCATGTTTTCCAATCACGTCGATGTCTGCACTCCATAAAGTCGATTTCCGTCGCCGGGGTACGGTAACATCCTTAGTAGCTTTCTTCCGTTCCGTTGGTTCTGCCATTGGGGTAGCGATATTCGGAAGCATTCAAGTAAATGCTTTGAAAGACAATATTACGAAATCATTGAATGACCCAGCTATGGCTGAGAAATTCCATGACGCGCGCATGCTGCTTCAACCCGAAGTGAGAGCGAATATCCCCAAAGAGGTATTGCATAAGCTTCTAACCGCATTGGCGGATTCGATTGCCGTAGTTTTCCAAACTACGATTGTTCTAGCTATACTAGGTCTCGCGTTCATTTTATTGATGGGAAATGCTAAACTAGAAGTTGGTAAAGCGCCTGTCAAAGGAGATGTACCAGTAGGACACTAGGAGGTTAACACAAATGTCGATGAAGCTGGTCATTCTCGGACTCTTAATGGAAGCCAATCGGCATACCTATGAGATTCGTCAAACGATGAAAGAACGCGGCATGGCGAATTATATGAAGCTGCAGGACGGTTCACTCTATTATGCCATGGATCAACTGCATAAGGATGGTCATGTAGAAGCACTGGAAGTCGTGCGGGATACGAATCGGCCCGAGAAAACCATATATCAAATCACGGAAGCGGGTTCGCAAAAATTTCAAGAGCTGTTGTCTCATCAATTGCATGAAGAGATCAAACATTATCATCCGCTCTATGTGGCACTGCCATTTACCGTTCATGGTGATCAATCTAAAATTGCAGATATTCTTGAACATAAAATTTTGGAACAGAAAATGATCATGAATAAGATGAAAAGTTTGTACGACGAGCACTTAAACATCGTTCCACGCGTCGTCTTGCATATGATGGTCGGCAGCTATAAACGTGCTTTCACTGAGTTGAAATGGCTGGAAGAGCTGCAACAGGATGCCCGAGACGGTAGATTGCAGGAAAGAAATACGGAGCTCGATGTGGACTGGGATCGGATCGAGTGAAGCGAATTGAAAAAAGCATTACCTTGTTTAACAAGGTAATGCTTTTTTATGTAGTAAATGATCGATTAGTCCGGAATTGCCGAACAAAAATCACTGGCAGCGTCATTGCATCGTAATTAGTCCTTTTTTACCTAACTAAATCGCCCAATACGCGACTCACACACGGAAAATGGGTATTTAGTTCGGCGAATCCGGACTATTTGTACTATTCAAACAGAATTTCTCGTTTTAATTTGGGGAAATCGGACTAACTCAGCTTCAGGTGAGAAGCTAAAGTCATTAACGGTCATTCAGCTGCGCTATGAAATGGGGCAAATCCGTGCAGACCAAGTCCGGCGTCAAACCAGCCGACGCCAGCTGCTCGTGCACATTGTCTGGCGTCGCGACGCCCGTCAAGACAAGGGCAGTGCGGCACCCCGCCATCGCGCCTCCGCGGATGTCGGTGTGCACGTTATCGCCGATGACCCAGACATCGGCGGCAGGCAAACCGAGCCGCTCAATGGCATACGCCATGATGATCGGCGAAGGCTTCCCGATCACCACCGGCTCCACGCCGGAGGCGGCGGTGATCGCAGCGGCCAGGGAGCCAGCCCCTGGCATAAGCCCTCCATCCGACGGAAGCATCCGGTCGGGATTGGTTAAGACATAGGTCGCGCCATGCTTCAGATGGCGGACCGCTTCCGTCAGCTTCCCATAGGTGAAGCTGCGATCAATGCCTTGGACGACGTAATCCGGCGTCGTCTCATCCAACGCGAAGCCGGCTGCGTCCAACGCAATCCGCAGGCCGTCTTCGCCGATCATATGCACGCGCTGGCCAGCGCGCTGCTCGGTCAAGTACTGCGCAGCCGCCTGCGAAGACGTATAGACGGCTGCCGCGGGTACCTCCATGCCGAGCGCTTGTAGATGCTCGGCAACCTGCTCGGGGGTGCGGGACGAATTGTTCGTCACCAAGAGGTAAGGCAATTGCTCCTGCTGGAGCCATTGCAAGAAAGCGGCGGCACCAGGGATAGGCTCGTGCCCTCTATATAGTGTGCCATCTAGATCGATTAGAAATCCGTTCATCCTGTTGCTTCTCCTTTAGATAGGTAAGTTGTTGTCGGCAGTGTGATCTCGACGATCGTACCCTCCGTAAGTTTAGAGCTAATGTTCATGAACCCACCGTGTGCTTCAATGATCCGAAAACAAACCATTAGGCCCAGTCCTGTTCCTTTTTCCTTTGTACTATAGAAAGGTTCTCCAAGCTTGGGAAGACGTTCAGGTGCAATGCCACAGCCCTGATCCACGAAACGAACAAGAATCTGATTGCCCGAACCTTTCAGCTCTGCATGAATGCGCAGACTCCCACCTTGCGACATCGATTCAATCGCATTTTTCATAATATTAATGAAGACCTGCTTGATTTGATTCTCATCACACATGACAGGCGGAAGCCCTGAGTCAACCTCTGCTTCAATTTCGATATTAGAGAGAAGTGCTTGTGGTTGAAGTAACTCTACCGTGCTCATGATGATCGTGTATAACGTGCTAGTAACGAAGTGGGTAGCTTGTGGTTTGGATACAAACAAAAACTCATTCACAATGAATTCTATACGCTGCAGCTCTTTTTGCATAATTTCAATGTAATATTGCTCCTTGGCAGAGCTTGTCTTGAGCAGCTTGAGGAATCCTTTTAACGCGGTCAGCGGATTGCGGATCTCATGTGCAACACCAGCAGCTAACTGTCCAACGGCAGATAGCTTATCCGATTTAATAAGCAATTCCTGCGTCTTCTTCAATTCTGTGATATCACTGAATGTAATGACGGTACCCAGCAGCTGACCACCACTATCTAACATAGGACTGGACATGTACTCTACTGGAAAGCTGGCTCCATCTTTTTTCCAAAACAAATCTTCATTCATGATCGCGCCTTCGCGTTGAAGCATCGTATTTACTGTCGCGTTATCCTCAGGTATGACCAAAGTTCCATCTTCATGAAGCGGCCGAATTAGGTTATGTATGCGTCTACCTAGCATTTCATCCACTTTCCAACCGGTGATGGCTTCCGCGGCTTTGTTCCAGAAAATCGTGCGTCCATTCGTATCAATACCATAAATGCCTTCCGATACCGAATTGAGAATAAGTTGATTTTGCTTATAGAGCTTATCAATTTCTTTCTTCTGTTCTCTGATCTCGGTCAAATCTTTCAGAATAGCATACACCCCAATGATTTGGTTGCCCACCTTAGTAGGAACAAAAGTTACATTAGAAGGGATAGGGAAACCATTTTGATGTAAGAAAGAAGCATCGAAATTTTGGGGCATTCCTTCTGAGGCTACTTGGAAATGGTGCAGCGTTTTGAGTAGATCAGGAGGATGGATCATTGGAAGAAACGAGGCGGATTTGGACGATTCTTCACCCAATCCGAGCAAGCTTTCAAGTCCATGATTCGAAAAAAGGATATCTCCATCCAAGCTAAAGGAAATAATGGAATCAGGATGGTTATCGAATAGTGATTTATATCGTTCAGCACTTTCCGAAATACTCGTTTCACGTCGTTTGAGTAACCGTATTCCTAATAAGATGAGTAACATAAATACGACGAACATACCACTATCGATTGCGATGCTGGCCAAGCGGTTATTTTGAAAAAGGGGAAGATGGTGCAAATAAATTAAATGAATACCGAAGATCGCTATGACGGCTATCAGGTAAATCGTGAATTTTTGGGTACTTGCAGGAGGGGGGTTCATCGTCATTGACTCTCATCTCTCCTTATTGGGATTCTCTTTCTTAGTTTAACAGGAATAGTTATTATTTTGTATAAATTTACCATTGCTTTTGGATTTTAATTATTTGGAAGCATTCGATACTAGGTTTCGACAATTTAAGTATGAAGGTAGAATTGTGGCATGTATCTGAGTAGATGGAACTATTTTTGTTAAATTGACAGTATACTTGTCCTAAAATATTATGTATAATGTTGAAAAAGGTCGTTTTTCTGTGGAACTTATTCACAAATGAGATCGGAGCGGAGCTATGAAGGCTGAGTACATTAATCCCTTTTTGGAGTCGGCTAGAATCGTCATCGAGCAAGTTGCTAACATTCGCCCAACGACAGGACAGCTCGGCATTAAAGACGTCAAATTTGTGGAAAAGTATATCTGGATCCAAATTGGTATGACTGGACAAATGGAAGGCGACGTCGTTTTCGGCTTGGCTGAAGATGTTGCTCTGAAAATGGTTTCTGCCATGATGGGCGGATTCGTCATCACTGAGATGGATGAAATGGGAAAGAGTGCCATTTCTGAATTGGGCAATATGATTAGTGGTAATGCGAGCACGATGCTCTTTAACCAAGGCGTTCGGGTCGACATTACACCACCGAAGTTAGTCCAATCTGCAACGGCAGCAGGATTTGTGCCGAAGAGAGCATTAACCATTCCTTTAATCATGGATGGCATTGGTGAACTAGACATTCAAGTGCTAATTACGTAATATAAGTAGAAACGTTGGAGTACCAGTAGGATGGTAGCTCCATTTTTTTTGCGTGTCGAAGGGAGTGGAATAAGTTGGAAATCAAGAACAAAGTCGTCTTGATTACAGGGGCTTCAAGTGGAATTGGAGCATTGATGGCGCAGCAATTTGCAGCTAAGGGTGCTATTCCTGTGTTGACAGCACGGCGTACGGATATGTTGAAACAAATTGCTTCGAGCTTGCCGGGGAAACACGCTGTCTACGCCATGGATGTTACCCATACAGATGAGGTCAATCAAGTTGTGAGCCGCATCATCGCCGAGTTTGGGCGAATTGATATACTCATTAATAACGCTGGATATGGCATATTTGAATCATTTACGGAAGCGCCACTTGCTCATTTTGAAGAGATGATGGATGTGAATTATTTGGGGCTCGTGCGTTGCACGCAGGCAGTGCTTCCGCACATGTTAAAGGCAGGTAGTGGTCATATTGTCAATGTTGCCTCAATGGCAGGTAAAATTGGTTCAGCCAAATCAACAGCCTATTCGGCAACCAAGCATGCAGTGCTAGGATTCACGAATAGCTTGCGGATGGAACTAGCGAGAACAGGGGTATCCGTGACAGCGATTAATCCAGGTCCGATTGCGACACCATTTTTCGACAAGGCGGATCCGAGCGGTAATTATGTCAAGAACATCGCTTGGTTTATGTTAAAGCCCGACAAAGTAGTCAAAGAGCTCATTCATGCGATCGAGAAAAACATTCCAGAGAAAAACCTGCCTTTTGTAGCGGGTGTTGGGATTAAATTATTTCATCTGTTTCCACGCCTTTTTAACAAACTAGCATCAGGTATCATGAATAAAAAATAAAGCGGCTCCCAGTCACATTGGGGTCGCTTTTTCTCTGCCTTTGCTACGTTTCGGATGAATCAGACTTCGCTGCTTGCTTCGCTTGATTCAGTGCGCGAATTTCTTCGAAAATCTTTCGCATTTCTGCCTTGCCCTCAGGATGAGATTGATTCCAGTGGGAAGCCAATGCGGGGAGTGCCTTGTGAACATGATTGAAGAAAGCCCATATTTTGATTTTCTCGATCATTTCTGGGGAAGTATCACCAGTAATAAGTTCTGCGGTCTTGGCGACCAACGTGTTAAAATCGTTTTCGAAATCAGTAGGCATGTACGTCATCCCTTCGGATGGAAATAGAGTAGTTGGAGCACTTTTAGTTTACCACATAGGAAAGCATAAGTATTCGGAAACCGAAAACGGCTTTCATATTGGCGATAAAACCTACATGTCTTGGGGTCCCCACAAAGTAATCGGAATTTACATCGAAGCTTATCATCACTTTGTGGGGTGGAATAGCGGTCGCTCATCTTTGAGTAGCTTCGATAGAGGTTTTCTCAATAGATGAAGTAGAGGCTGTCAAAATGTCGCGAAGTATTCTGCCTTCTACAAGTAATGCTTCCTCGTGAAGGGGAAAATTTTTCCTGTTATTTTAACGGTAACGATTGTTTACTCCCCCTTTTTAACCTAAAATAAGGTAGATAACCGATGGGTCTTTTTACCTGTAGGCTAGGGGGGATAAAATGAAGTCACTGAGAGAGATATTCAACAGGGACTTTAATACATTAGATAAAGGGTTGCAGGAACAAATTTATAAAGAATTTTACTTGCTCGTTTATCCGATGATTAATTTTATTTTGAGAGATCACGCTGCCGTGGAGGACATTATCCAGGAAGCCTTTCTCCGTGCTGTTCACAAAGCCCCTTTATTAACAGAAATTGATAAATATGAGGGCTGGCTCAAGAGACTTACGCGGAACGTGACTCTCAATCATTTGCGCAAACATAGACGTAACCGTGATGAACTGGAGACAGAGGTATTGTTTTCCTTAAAGGAGTCAGCTCCAACTTCAGATTATTCGGCTGCGCCAGACGTAGAGGTTGAAATGAAAGTCATGAGAGAAGCCGTTATTGCTTATATCAATCAACTTAATCCTTCTTATAGACAGATTATCGCGATGAAATGGATTCATAATTTATCTTATAAAGATATGGCTAGCGAACTTTGTGTGACCGAAGGCGTTGTGCGACAAAGGCTTTTTCGTGCACGGGATGCCATTAAACAGAAGTTTTTGGACGAATGGGGATCAGATCGATAGAGGGCGGCGTCTGCATATTTGTTTGCTGAGGCACTCTAGCATATAATATGGGCATGAGGTTGGAAGAGAAAAGGGGTATATCGTATTGAGCACGAGTTTCGAACAGCTGCAGATTGCACAGACTTATTTAGATAAATTACAAGAATTAGGGATTGGTGAGCCAACACCGATTCAAGCGGAAGGTATTCCGGTTCTCCTGCAAGGGAAAGACGCGATTATTCAATCCCAGACAGGAACGGGTAAAACCCTCGCTTATTTGCTGCCTGCCTTGGAGCGAATTGATCCAACACAGAAACAATTGCAAGTCATGGTTATTGTCCCTACGCGAGAGTTGGGCATGCAGATCATGCAGGAAATTGAGAAATTGACGAGCGGGGGCCCTATTCGTTCGCAATCTTTAATCGGCGGAGCGGCTGTTGCCAGACAGATCGAAAAGCTGCGTCTTCACCCGCATATCGTTGTTGGAACGCCTGGACGATTGTTGGAATTAATGAAAGTTCGCAAGCTTACGCTGCATCATGTGAAAATGGGCATTGTTGATGAAGTTGATCAAGTGTTTGAACTTGGCTCTATGCAGGATGTAGAAGCGGTACTCAAAGGTATGCTTCGCACGAGTCAAATGGTGTTTGTCTCGGCGACAATTCCTCAAAGTACGGAGCAAGCAGCAGGTAGATGGTTGAAGGATCCGGTTATTATCAAAATTAACCCCTCCCAGCGTACGGCTGAAACGTTGGAACATCACTATGTCGTGTGTCAGGAACGTGAAAAGATTGACACCCTCCGAAGACTTGTTCGGATGATTAAACCAACTTCTGCGATTGTCTTCATTAATGTAACTGATGATATTGCACAAGTCGTTGGTAAGCTTCAATATGTCGGGCTTTCTGTTGAAGCTCTATATGGAGAAGCGAGCAAGCAGGATCGTGCCAAAGTCATGGGTAATTTCCGTGAGGGGAAATTCCAATTATTGTTGGCCACTGACGTTGCAGCCAGAGGACTTGATATTGAAGGTGTGACGCACGTATTCCATCTGGATGTGGCGACGAATGCAGAGTATTACCTGCACCGTGTAGGTCGGACAGGCCGGATGGGCCGTGAGGGAACTTCGATTTCTATCGTGACCTCGAGAGAGCTCTTCATCATCGAGAAATTCGAGAAGCAGCTCGGTATTACGATCGAGCCGAAGGCTATGTACGAGGGCCGGTTGGTTGACCCGGCCCAAGACCGCAGTGCGGCTACGATGCGCAGCCGCCGTGAAGCTGCGCGCCCAAGCGCAGCAGCACCTTCGCGCAGCGGCTCCGCCGGCGCGCGTGAGGCTGCCGCGCCTGCGGGCGCGGTGCGTGTAAGTGCCGCGGCGCCAGACGCGCGCGGCCAGCAGGCCGCTGCTCCGGCGAAGCCGGCAGCGCAAGGGAAGACGGCCGCCGCAGGCAAGGCCGTCAGCAAAGCGCAACGCGAGCGCGATCGCAAGAGCAAGGGCGCTCCGCGCTGGCTGAAAGAGAAGCAGCAGAATAAAGAAGAGTAGCGCGCGCTTCCTCGCGAAGCCTACTCATGATCTGCGAGGTGTATTGGCATGCTGAAGAAAGTTACGATCACACTCCTGATGCTGGCTGTCATCGCCGCGGTGATGCTATTCATCATCATTCAGTATGTGAAACCAACAAAGTCGCTAGATCTACAATATAAAGAGATCGCCATAAGCAGCAAAATTGCAGAAATGATCCTCTCCCGAAAGCTGGACGTGCGGCTTTCGGAAGAGGAAGTCAATCAATTGCTCAAAAAGCAGTTAGCCTCGCACAGCACACTGCCGCATAATTTTCGGATGGAAGGTGCAGAGTTGGATCTGCAGGGTGCTAGGGTTGAGGCGGATGTAAACATGAGGTGGCACGATCGGATTCCAATTGGTGCTCACACGACATTCACATTGGCATGGGATCCACCTAACTTGGTCATCCAGCATGTGAATACACAGATCCGGAATTGGCAACTGCCTAGCGAGTGGCTTCAACTAGCTCCGATTGAAATTCCATTGCAATCTTACTTGCCTAAATTAATTGGCATTAAAAATATTGTATTTGAAGATAATGCGATTCTCATTCAACTAAAGCCATTTCAGTAAAAAGAAAGACCCTTCACATCCACTTAAGTGGATGTGAAGGGTCTTTTGCTTTTTGGATTGTTCTCCACCCACTACACCCCGTCTGGCACAATAGCTGTAATTTCTACAGTTAATTTCACTAGTTTAACGGAAATTTAGCAAGTAGATGGATTTTATGCAGTTAATTTACCCCGAAATGGTTAGATTGGTCGTTTTGGCGAAAATCACCTACATATTTTCCATCTAATTGGAAATTAGGGCGAAAACTTCAAAAAATAGCTGTAGTTTATCCAGTTAATTTGCCCCCAACACAGGAGCCTGCCATCTACGTGTATACAGAATAATGCCAAACACAACACACATGCTAATCAGTACAAACCAGATCGAGACACCTACATGGAAATGATCCATGCCCCAACCAACACCAAGTGGCAGGATCGCTCCTCCTAAACCACCAGAGGCAATGAGTGCACTCGTCGTTTGCTCCGTACGCCCAGGCAACAGTTGATTCGCATAAATAAGGGCAACGGCGAACATACCTGACATGAACAATCCAAGCAAGAGGATCACGGCAAAGCTGCTCCAAAGATTCGTGCTAAATACCCATATGATTACGGTGATTAAGCTTAATGCGAACGAGAAAGCTAAGTATTTGAAATAGGTCATCTTCTCAGCTAGTGCACCCGCAAATAAGCGGCCCACAACCATAGTTAACCAATAAGCGGTCACACCGAGTGTAGAGACAGAGCTTGAAGCCTGTAGCTGGTCCTTAAAGATCGACGGTAAGAAATTTACAATCGTATTTTCCATGCCGCAATACAAGAAGAAGACGGTCATAAGTAAGGATAGAAAAATGAACGATTTTTTAGAAAGTACAGGAACTCGATCTGCTTTCTGCGAACGATCCGCTTTATGTGCAAGTAATTCATCATGCTCGCCTAAGGATAGCTTTGACCAAATGATGCCTGTTGCAAGAGCACTTAGTCCGAGCAGCATAAAGGCGAATTTCCATAGCCCATTTGCAATGAGCAGACTGGATACAAGCGGCATGAATAAGGCGCCAAGTCCAAAGAATACCTCAAGCTTACTGAAAGCAACGGCTTGTTGATCTTTGGCAGCCATGAGGACAAAGGTGCTGATACTAGATTCCACAAGTCCGAAGGAGATACCAGCAATGAATGTCAGACCTATGACCATTGGCCAAGGGGGCAGCAACCCTATAGCCAGCATAGCGATAAAAAGTAAACAAAATGCCATTGTAATTGTACTTCGACGACTGATGGTACGAATGAGTGTAGGCATCGCAAGCACACCTAGCATGAAACCTCCAAATTGCAAAAAGACGAGCATGCCGCCACCGCTGTAGCTTCGTCCGTAATGGGCTAGTAGTTCAGGTAACACCGCGCCGAAAATGACGTGCGTGCAGCCTGTTAACAAGTAGGAGAGACAGCCCATAATTAATAATCTTTTCATAATGCTGTGCTTCCTTTACGTTCAGTCGTAAACTTTTCATTATAAGCCAGTACTTGGGCAATCGCTTCGGAAACAGAGTTTACCGTATTCGTGGCAACCTTTTTCACATCAGAATGAGCTGTGTGCATAGCAAAGCTATGCGGAGTAATACCGAACATCGAGACATCATTAAAGGAGTCTCCAATACACGCGATCTCTTCAGGTTTTAATCCCAAGTGGGAAACAAGTGTAAGGAGGGAGCTGCCTTTGGAAACTTGGTGAGGCATGATGTCTAGGCAATCTTTATCAGAGATATAGATGTCCAATTGATCACAGTGTTCTTTTTCTAACATCGTCTTGATCTCAAGCAAAATGTCCACATGCCCGAAAAGTGAGAATTTACAAATCGGAAACGCATCCTTCAGGGATTGTTTCATCTCGTTCTGGACGATAAAAAGTTCGAACATTCTCTTCTGAATCTCGTCCGAAGCGGGACTCAAGTGCTCGATATAATTGGCACTTCCGGAGCATATAAACTTAACTACATCGAAAGATTCGATGAGTTGATACACTCGGTGGGCAATGGAAGGCTCAAATAGCTTCGCTTGCAGAAGCGCACCATCCATCAAATGGATAAAAGCACCATTTTGGGAAACAGAATGAGCTTGATGATTGATATCTTGAAGTACTCGCTGCATCTCCGAATTCATTCTACCAGAGGCCAGACAAAGCGTTATTCCTGCGTCTCTCACTTGTTGTAGAGCTTTCAGCTCCCGTTCCGTGACTTTCTTATGATGGTCAAGCAGCGTGCCGTCCAGATCGCTTACGATTAGTTTAATCATGTTGTTCTTCTCCTCCTGCTAGTACAATTTCAACCTCACTGGCCAGTAAGCGCTCTTTCATTTCCTCGCTCAGCGCTTGATCCGTTACCAGAATATCAATACTTTCAAATCCTACAACACGATGGAACAGACGCTTGCCGAATTTCGAATGATCTGCGAGAACGATCACTTGATCAGCATGCTCCATCATCGCTCTTACTAAATAACAATCTTCCTCATTGGGGGCGGATAGCCCATTTTCGGAAATGCCGCAAGTGCCAATGAAAAGCTTATCGACGTGATACTCGTTTAACATTTCAATCGCCTTAGCCCCGTAGACACTATGTTGCTTATTGTCTAGCACACCACCAAGCATATGAATCGTAATACCATCTTTGCGAGTAAGGATAGCGGCTGTTTGAATGGAACTTGTGATGACAATGTTGTTTTTAGAGGCCAGAGCAGTAGCTGCATGCAGAACAGTTGTTGAAGCATCCATCATTAGATAATCGCCATCTTGAACGAGGGTTGCAGCCGTTTTACCTATCGTCAGTTTCGAAGAGGATTCCTCCTGAAGCCGTTGATCATAATTGCCTACTTCTTTAGAAAGTGTGGGAAGAATTGCACCACCTCGCGTACGAACGATGGATCCTTGCTCCTCTAATTTGACCATATCCCGCCTAGCCGTATCGCGAGAAACTTCATAAAGCTCACAAATCAGATCTACGGAGATACGCTTATTTGATTTTAAGTATTCAAGGATGGACACGAGTCGTTCTTCTTGAAACAAAGATGATAACCTCCTTTACTTAAGTATTTGTAAGTGAATATAAGTGTATTACTTATTGTATACGCATGTTGCTTGGCTTTCAATCCTTTTTTGAAAAGAAAAAACCGTGCTCACTCGTTACTTGAACGAGGACACGGTCATTAATACTCTTATGTCATTTAACGGCTGGTTTTTTACGTGTTTGAACGTAGCTAGGATAAGTGATTTCGCCAGTATCCAGTTTGCGAATTTCCTCTTCATTCCAACCCGTGATCTTGTTGGTTCCTGTTACGCCAGTCAACTTGATTTGATAACGAGTAGCTAAGTACGTTTGGAGCTTCAGCATATCTTCGGGTTTAATTTCGCGAAGTTTCTGTTTGCCATGAAGCTGGCCCAAGATGACGCCGATGGACTCTGCGGCTAAACTCGTGTTTGGCTGAATGCGTGTGCTGCCATATGCAATCGCAGAGGAACCAACATTTTTTCCTGCTGCTATGACATTTTCATAATTTTTCAGTAAAAAGCTGCGAAGCGGCATGCCGTATTTGTCAGGGCGTCCCATCTCAATTCCCCATTTGTTGGCACTCGTACCCTGGAGATCAAGCGGATAACCGCCAATACTGACATTGTCCCAGAACATCGTACCTCCGAGGAGATCAGATGGTTTGAGGGTGTAATCCATTTCGTAGTGATTATATTCTCGGATATAAGGGTAAGTTGGCAGTTCGCCTAGCTCAGCTTTCTCCCAGCCTGGTAATGTTTTACGGAAATGCTGCAAGATCTGAGCAGTTTCCTTATTTCCCAAATAGACTGCTTCTTGCACAGACGCCGGCTTGGCAGGATCCACGGTATAGACTAGCAACGCATTAATGAGGACTTCGCCATCACGTTGATTCACGGCATTCAAACCTCTAAGGAAAACACGATCATTAGAAGGATGATACGCCTTCGTCATGCCGCTAAGCCCAATAGCGAAACTATCACTGACACTTCCACCTCCGAATTGCTTCGATCTTTCCTCTGGCTTTAATGCATTGAAGGTCGTATTGAACTTCTTCCAATCTACGTTTTTAAACTTCATCATCATGCCTGCGCTCATGTACTCAATATCTTTTTGCCCATAGAATTTCTCAAGACCTGGTAGACGTTTAGCGTCCAAGCGACTCATTAATGCGGCAAAATCACTGTTATCTACCCAATAGGAGGCCGTAATTTTCTTAACTTCATTTTTATTGGTTTTATATAGGATGGATGGGATTTTGTGCATAAAATCAGGTGTTTGAATTTGTTCAACCTCTTGAATTGTGATGCCTGACTCAATCGGGATATCTTTACTTAACTTGTCCATATATGTCGTGAATTCAGAAAGTTTTCGAATCTTAGCGTTTCGGAAGCCATCGAATAGTTCTTTAGCACGGCCCTGTACGAGTAAATGTCCTTGTTCATCTCGTGTTTCATCTAGAAACAACATCTGACTTTGAAGGATTTGACCGCCGAAGGCTTGATGGGGATCTAATATTTTCACTTTGAGACCTTCATCCATGGCAGCGCGGGCCAAATAAAGGCCTTCAAGCTCACTACCAATTACAACAACATCTACGTTTTCAGTTGGATATGTGGCAACGCTCGCTATTTTCGTATCTGGACTGGGTACGGCTGAAGGTACTTCGCTCACTTGAGGTGTATCTTGGTGGGTAACAGTTGGAACTACAGCGGTTACGTTGATGCTTCCTTGTTTGAACCAAATCTTGCTGAATGAGAAGGCTGATACAACAATTAGGAGTACAGCCAGAGCAATAGCGAGCTGAACTCGCGGGTTTCGTAAGCGCATACATAAGCTCCTTTAGCGTTAAACTATATGGTCTAAGTTTAGCAGTTTCAGGGTGGATTTAATAGACTTTGAGAATTGATTCTGAAAGATTTACAACCTGCACCCCCAAAAACTGACAAGCATTGGCGAATCCTTGTAGCATAACCAGGAACCCTTCGCGAAGGCTCCATCTTAATCTTATGTATAAACCATAAAATGACTAAGGGAGAGATTTTAAAATGAAAAAAAACCTAATGAAAAAATTCGTAGCTACAGGTCTTGTTCTAACTATGGTTGCTGGTGGCGGAACTGCCGCATTTGCAAATGGAAATAAAAACGATGATCGTGGTAAAGGAAACAATAATAATGGATCTAAAAATAATACGAGCTATACACAAAATGTTATTAATGGAAACGTAACAATTAACATTAATTTTAACGATATGAAAAATTCACAATGGGCAATGCGTTACATTGCAAGTCTAGCGTCCAAGCGTGTATTTGAAGGATATGAAGATGGAAGCTTTAAACCAGAGAAAACAGTAACTCGTATTGAGGCGATTACAGCTGCTGTTCGTTTGATGGGATTGCGTGAGCAAGCAGAGTCTGATGCTGAAAAGCAAACAAAATTGAACTTCAAAGATGCTGACAAAATTCCTGCATGGGCAGTAGGTTATGTTGCAGTAGCTCTTGAGAACGACCTGTTCACAGAGAGTGATGACAGTGTTAAGCCTAATGAAGATGCAAACCGTCTATGGGCAACTACTCTTCT
Organism: Paenibacillus plantarum; assembly: GCF_013141695.1. GTDB lineage: Bacteria > Bacillota > Bacilli > Paenibacillales > NBRC-103111 > Paenibacillus_E > Paenibacillus_E plantarum. The sequence goes on along the minus strand of NZ_WHNY01000057.1, from coordinate 1,456 downwards.
AGTGAAAGCATTGAAATTAGAAGCAGAAGCTAAAGCAAACATGACTAGCACACTTACATTCAAGGATGCTAAGCAAATTCCAGCTGGATCTGTTGGTTATGTGAAAGTAGCGGTTGATAAAGGTTTAATTGACGGTTTTGAAGACAATACTTTCAAACCTAATCAAAGCGTAACACGTGCGCAATTAGCAGCTCTTCTAGATCGTACTAACGAGCAATTACCTGGCCAAGATCAAAACTCAAATTCAGGAACGGTAAACACAGCTGTGTACAACAATGTTCTTTCCCTAACTAAAAATGGTACAACGACTGTGTATAACTTGCACCCAGATGTTTTCGTATTGCGTAATGGTGTCAAGGTTGCCCCTACTGAAATTGCTGTTGGCGATACAGTTAAAGTACGTACCTTCAACAATACAGTAGTATTTGTAGAAGTAACAGGTAATGCACCTGTAAACACTTCATTCGACATCTTGGGTACATTGACTGCAACAACAATTAACGCTCAAGGTAAAATTGCAACAATCACGATCACACAAAATATCAATGGCGTTGATCAATCAACTACATATAATGTGTCTTCGACTTTCGCTTTGACGGGGAACCTAGCTAACTTCTCAGCAGGTCATGTGATTCAGCTTAAAGGCCAAAATCAATCCGTTACTACAATTGACGTTAAATAAAGCTAATAAGTTGCATTCTTACTATAGATATATAAAGAGATGAAAAAGGTTAGATTCTCACAACAAGCTCCTTGCATAAATTCGCAGGGGGCTTGTTGTACATTAAATTGTATAAATTGGAAAGGTTAATGGGAAACTATGCTATATCAGGAGAGGAGATGGTTAGGATGGAAGAAAGTTTAATGGATACGTTCAAGAGGTATTATGCTGATTATCGAGGCGCAGTGGGTGTTGATCAAAGTTTTACGGATGCTTATCAGGCTACGGCCTTCCACGTCATTAATCAGACAGAGCACTATGTGCAGCAGGGTAATCTTCATGAGATTCAGAATCTCATTCGTGAGTTCAAGGAAATTGGTCTTGCGACTTCTCCAAGTAATGATTCATTGAAAGAGCAATTTGAGCAAGAACTTGTGGTGCAAGAGTTGAATCGATATTCTTTTTAAAAAGGTGTTGCATTATCCAAATACCCATGGTATATTACTGGTCCGGCCAAAACGAACTGCAAATTTTATCGAAACTTGTAGAAATAAAGCTTGCATTTGGTTGGATGAATATGCTATATTGTAATTCCTGTTCGTGAGAGCGGATTGGGAAAAGAAAGAAATTGATCTTTGAAAACTGAACAACGAGTGAGTAAGCACAGTCACGAAAGTGACTTTAAATGAGATTAATAATCTCGCTAGCTTCAAATGAGCAAGTCAGCTTTAAATTTGGGCCCCGGAAAAGTAATCGGAATTCTCTTCGGAGGTTAACGTCACTTTTTTGGGTACC
>NZ_WHNY01000056.1 GCF_013141695.1 Paenibacillus plantarum | reverse complement strand
ATACTGATTAAAATAGCTGGACTTTTTCCATCTAATCGCCGTAACCCAAGGAATTCGCCAAATTTAACTGTAGATTTTCCATCTAAACTGTTACACTGCCCCTCGCGCCTTCTAGTAAAGACTGGATCAGTAGGAGTAAGGCTTCCTAGTTTCTCGGAACAGGGCTAGGAGGAAAACCAACTTTGCCAACTGAGGAGGTTGGAGTTCTCCTTCTGCGTCCTTCTCATTCTGTGCTGCGTCTCCTTCTCCTTCTCCTTCTCCTTCCCGGTACCCCTTATTGGGGCCAATTCCAAAAATTTCAAATAAAACTATTGACGTACACCAAGAATGCTGATAAATTAAAACCAAGTAATCTTATCAGAATAATTATGTATCGACCGGACCACCGGAGACACAAGCGAAACTTCCATGAAGGGGAAGTGCTGTGTCTCTTTTTTTTGTATCCAATCGGTGCACGCTGTAAACAAACTATATAAGAAATAAGGGGGCTTTATCATGAAAAAAAATGTCATCATGAGTTTCGTTTTATCCACTTTGCTAGTTACGGTGTTGAGCGGTTGCGGAGCAGCTTCCAAGTCGACAACGGGTACTGCTGACGACACGAAGGCGCCTGCGGCTACAACTACCACGAAATCCGAGAAAAGTACGACACTACGCATCGGTTATCAGAAATACGGCACAGTGAACTTCCTGAAAGCAAACGGGGAGCTAGATAAAGCATTGAAAGAAAAAGGCATCACCATCCAATGGACGGAATTTCCAGGTGGTCCTCAACTGCTAGAAGCGATGAATGTTGGCAGCATTGATGTGGGGCATACGGGAGAAGCACCGCCGATTTTTGCACAGGCTGCAGGGACGCCGCTCGTTTACTTAGGGCATGAACCGGCAAGCCCAGCAAGTGAAGCGATCCTCATCCCAGAGAAGTCAGAGATTAAATCCGTTGCCGAGCTGAAAGGCAAGAAAGTTGCCTTGAATAAAGGTTCCAACGTGCATTACCTGTTAGTGAAACAGCTCGAAAAAGCTGGTTTGAAATATGAAGATATTCAAGTTGTTTTCCTCCCTCCGGCCGATGCCAGAGCAGCGTTTGAGAAAGGCAGCGTCGATGCTTGGGTCATCTGGGATCCGTTCTTCTCAGCAGCAGAAACGTCTGCCAAAGCGAAAATCTTGGCTGACGGCAAAGACACCGTTGCCAATCATGAGTTTTATCTAGCTACTCGCAGCTACGCAGAAAACAATAAAGAGACCGTCAAGATTGTATTAGATCAACTAGCTAAAGTAGATACATGGTCCAAGGATCATCCCAAGGAACTTGCCGAAACGTTGTCTCCGCAGTTAGGTATTGACGTACCTTCACTGGAGCGTGCAGCAAAACGCAGAACGTACGGCATCCAGCCGATTGATGATGCTTTGATTAATGAACAACAGAAAATTGCCGATACCTTTTTCAAACTAGGACTGATCCCGAAAGAAATTAAAGTGAAAGATGCCGTATTGCCAGCTACGAAATAGGTTCGAGCTACTCATAAAGGATAAGGGAGACGATGACGATGGAAGTATTCTGGTTCATTCCGACACACGGAGACAGCAGATACATTGGTACAACGAAAGGGGCACGCGCGGTCGATTATGGCTACATGAAGCAGATTGCGCAAGCGGCTGATCAACTAGGCTATGGTGGCGTACTGCTGCCGACGGGCAGATCTTGCGAGGATGCATGGGTCGTTGCCTCTTCCTTGATCCCCGTGACAGAGCGCCTGAAATTCCTAGTCGCTGTCAGACCGGGCTTGATGTCGCCGACCCTTTCGGCCAGAATGGCTTCCACCTTCGATCGGTTATCGGATGGTCGCTTATTGATCAACGTCGTCACCGGCGGCGATGCGAAGGAGCTTGAAGCAGAGGGACTCTTCCTGGAGCATGATGATCGCTATAAGTTGACCGATGAATTCCTCCACATCTGGCGGAAAGAGCTTGCTGGTGAGCAAGTTGATTTCACAGGTGAACATTTAAAAGTCAAAGGCGGGAAGATTGTCTATCCGCCCATCCAAGCTCCATACCCGCCGATCTATTTCGGTGGCTCCTCACCAGCTGGGATTGAAGTAGCAGCAGATCATGTCGATGTGTACTTAACGTGGGGAGAGCCTCCAGCTCAAGTCGCTGAGAAAATCAAGACTGTTCGCGAAGCTGCAGCAAAGCGGGGCCGCACGGTGAAGTTTGGTATTCGATTGCATGTCATTGTACGTGAAACCACAGAGGAAGCTTGGGCTGATGCCAATCGCCTCATTTCCCATCTGGATGATGAGACTATTGCATCTGCGCAGAAAATATTTGCAACCATGGACTCCGTCGGCCAACGCCGTATGGCAGAACTACACAAGGGTGATCGGACCAAATTAGAGATTAGTCCTAATCTGTGGGCAGGCATCGGGCTTGTGCGCGGAGGTGCAGGGACAGCTTTGGTCGGTGATCCAGAGACGGTTGCGGCACGCATGAAAGAGTATGCGTACCTGGGCATTGAGACGTTCATCTTCTCTGGCTACCCGCACTTGGAGGAAGCTTATCGGACAGCGGAGCTGCTGTTCCCGCATTTGCCTTTGAAAACGAAGAAACGCTCAACTGAATCTGCGAATTACGTAAGTCCGTTTGGAGAACTCATCGCCAACACCGAGTTGCCGAAGCCAGCAAAGGGGGGTCGGTCCGATGACAACCAACCTGTCAAAGTCTCTGGTTAAAGGGCTGCTCCCGTGGGCGCTTCCGATCGTACTTATTGTTTTATGGCAGCTATTGGGGCAATTTGGCGTGATTTCTACCCGAATTCTATCTACACCTTCAGCTGTATTCGCAGCGGGTGTTCATTTGGCAGAGAAAGGTACCTTATTTACGTATATTGGTGCCAGTTCCAAACGAGCATTCATCGGCTTTGCGATTGGCGGCAGTATCGGATTTGCCCTAGGCTTAATTAATGGACTCTTTCCTATCCTTGAAAAAGTGACGGACACATCCGTACAAATGCTGCGGAATATCCCTCATCTGGCGATGATTCCTTTGGTCATCCTCTGGTTTGGTATCGGTGAAGAAGGCAAGCTCTTTCTCGTTGCGTTAGGCGTGTTCTTCCCGATTTATTTAAATACTTTCCATGGTATTCGATCCGTTGATCCAGGTTTGATTGAAATGGGTCGTGTTTACGGGCTTCGCCATTTTCATTTGTTCCGCAAAATTGTTATTCCCGGTGCGCTGCCCTCGATCTTGGTTGGGGTTCGTTTTTCACTAGGTATTATGTGGATAACTTTGATCGTGGCCGAAACGATTTCATCCTCTTCTGGGATTGGCTATATGGCGATGAATGCGAGAGAATTTTTGCAAATGGATGTCGTTATTCTGAGTATTATCGTCTATGCCCTGCTAGGCAAAATATCTGACTATATAGCGAAGCTTCTGGAACACGCATGGCTGCAATGGCATCCTAATTTCTTGAAACCATAAAGGAGAGTGGGCACGATGGCGGAAGGTACTGGCATTCGATTACAAGTGAAGCAGGCTGCGAAAGTTTTTGGCCAAAAGCAAGTGCTGCAAGGTGTAGAGTTGGACGTAGCAGCAGGCGAGTTTATCGCGATTGTCGGGCGAAGCGGCTGCGGCAAAAGCACACTGCTGCGCTTAATCGCCGGGCTGGATAAGCCCTCGAGCGGCGAAATCGAGGTCGATGGCCAGACACTCAAAGGGATCCATTCCGAAACACGTGTGCTGTTTCAGGATGCACGTCTACTTCCATGGAACCGCGTGCTCGCGAATGTCCAAGTTGGGGTGAAAGATGGCTCGCGCGCGCGCGCCGAGGAGGTTCTTGCGCAAGTGGGACTTGCGGACAGAACGAATGAATGGCCGGGGGTTCTGTCCGGGGGGCAACGCCAACGCGTTGCACTGGCTCGTGCTTTGGCTGGGCAGCCTCGCCTGCTGCTGTTGGATGAACCGCTCGGCGCGCTCGATGCGTTGACTCGCATTGAGATGCAGCAGCTCATTGAGCGGCTGTGGTACCAGCAGAAGTTCACCGCGCTGCTCGTGACGCATGATGTTTCGGAAGCCGTTCAGCTTGCGGATCGTGTCATTTTAATCGAAGAAGGGCAGATCGCCCTCGATGTGAAAATAACGCTCCCACGCCCTCGCGTGCGGGACAGCGGGTTCGCATATTTTGAACAGTTGATTCTGGATCGCATATTGGTGAAGGAGCAGAATCCTGCTCTAGGGGATATTACAACAAATAGCAAATACGCATATTCAATCTAGCATTTGCAAACAAAAAGCACTCCAAGGCGGTATAACTGCCTTTGAAGTGCTTTTCTGCTTTTCACCAATTTAGCGGGCTGCTGTCGTATGTATGTCAGTCCCTGTATGGGGGCGTTTTTCAATCATAATCGTTAAAATGAGCAAACCTACGAGACCAGCGACGATGAAAAGGGGATACCACCCCTTCGTAAACGAGCCGGCTTCCATAATGGCCATCATTCCGATCGTAGGCAGAAGAGGCTGTCCATAAGCCTTCCACCAGTCAAGCGGGAACTTTTCGTAGTAGAAGAAACCAATCATCGCGAGCGCGGAGACAGCCCATCCACCTGTATAGATACAAACAGCCAAGACGGGACTTTTAGCTGCAATGAAAGGAACAATGGCAATAACGAAAATCCCAGCGACGATCATGACCCAGAAGTTGGCTTTCGTTTTGCCAATTCCCGCTAGAATGCTTCCGCCAAGACGACCAACGGAGGAGAATAAGACGCCTAAAGCCATCAGTCGAATATAAGCAGCGGAGTCTCCGGATGTGAAGCTTTCCCCGAATAGAAAACCGTTGATTTGATCGGGATATAAACAGATGAGCGCTGTTAGCGGATACAGAAAAATATTGTTATACCGGACACAGCTCGTCCCACGTTGCTTGCTTTCCTTCAAATCCTGTGCACTCTCGGCTACGAATGGGAAGGTGACGATCATGAACGCCCACGTAATGATCCCGATGAAGCCTGTTATTCGGAAGCCATTGGATAAATAGCCGACAGCGATAACCGAACTGGAACCAACCATCATGACTAGGAAAGGTTGTTGAAACGCTTTGGCAATGTTCCCTGCCCAGGACGGGAGACCATAAGCCAGCATGGTCTTCACCTCTTGCATAGGGATGCCGCCGAACCATTTCGGATTATGCACACGTTCAACTTTCCAACCAATAAAAAGAGCCGTCAAGATCGCCCCAACGCTCATCCATAGCGAGATATTTTCGAGAAGGTTCAACGAGCCAATGGGCAATAATACACCGACAACGGTACCCGAAGTGGCAAGTGTCGTGGTGATCACCATGAAGAAAGCTTGAACGCTGAAATCACGGTTTCCTGAGAAAGAAGCGACGCCAATATTGATGATGGAGTTGAAAACAAACATGATTGAGCTCAGGATCAGGGCTCCTTTTAGCTCAGGTAGATGATAATAATTCGCTAGGATGGGTGCGAGTAGCGCGAGTATGATCCCGAAGATAACCCCGAATAGTGAGCTCCCGAAAAAAGCAACGCGAAAATTGGTTTGTAACGCTTCAGCCGGTTTCCTAGAAAAGGTATAGATCAAGGAGGAGTTGAATCCGACATTGAGAAACAAGGAGGCCATGCCGAAAATTTGCAAAAGAAGATTCACTTGGCCGAATTTGGTTGGATCGTCTAAGACACGAGCTAGAACGATGCTTCCCACGGTTTGGAGCATTTGGTTAATGAAGAGACCGAGTACAATGATAGACACATTGCGAAGCAAAAATCGCTGCGTATCCGTTAGCATGACATTCCGATTCAGCATAGGGGTAGCCCCTTTTCCCGTTTATAGGTATTGTTATCCAAAGAGTAGCAGACCCCTACCAGGTTGACAACCGCAGGAATGGCAGGTAAAGAGAGATAAATGGAGGTATTCAGAGATTATATGTGACCTCGAATGGTTGAAAGAGTAATACGGGGATTGCAAATCCCAACGATAACGAAACACCACCCCTTATACAGTTTTGGTTTACATATCCAATAACTGCAAGAAGGGGTGGTGTTCTTTTATTTGATCAGATGAAGTAAGTTAAATATGGCTTGCGCGCTTTCCGCACGATTTAAGATGGCTGAAGGCGCAAATACATTCATTTCCCGCCCAGTTACCAATCCTAGTTGTGCAGCTTGATTAACAAATGGTTTAGCCCATTCCTGTACGCTCATGAAATCTGAGAACTTAGAATCCCCGGATAGTTCCTTAACATGGGGGTGATTAATTAGGTAGGCTCTCACTAGCATCGTCGCCATCTGCTCACGACTTACGGTACCATTTGGATCGAAAATAGTATCTGTCATTCCTGTAACGATCCCTAATTTATGAGCAATAGCGACTTCACTCGCAAACCAATCGGAAGATTGCACATCTTGATAAGGAGTGGCAGTAGCTTCTTTCATACCTAATGCCCTTACAAGAAGAGCAGTAAATTCGGCACGGGTTACACTGCGTTCTGGCCCAAAGGATTGGTCGTCCACACCGTTTACAATGAGCTTGCGGCTCAAATCATCCACTGCTGTGTACGCCCAATGCCCATTGGCAACATCATTGTACGTCTTGTTGAATTCGAAAATTCCGTACGTGCTGAAGTGGGAGATACTTGCTGTAATTGAGCTCTTGTCGTTTGATAATTGTCCATCTACATAAGCGAGTTCACCATTTTCAGCCACATAATAGACTTGTGCTTTGGAAGCATCGATCCCCTGCGGAACTGTAAAGGTGAAACGCATTGGATTGACAAATGTATTGATTTCCGAACTTGTTCCATCAGAACTCTGAACCGTTAACTTCAAGTGATAAACGGCAGCGGCATGAAGTTTAGCTCCATGTTTAATCTCGCCTTTATTCTCCAAGGATGTCAACTGATCTCCCGATACAGGGATAACGGAGAAAATGAGTTTAGAAGTGTTATCATTGCTCGGAACTACTCGCTCAGCTACTGTCAATACGGAATTAGGTATGATGATGGATAAGGCATTCAACTGAAGAACGAGATCTTTGCTGCCGCCAAGTAGACTAGCTGTATGCGCAGGCAATTGAATCGTTTCTACATTAGGTTTAACGGTTATCGTTACTTGGTTTTCATTCGTACTTTGCAACTCAGACGCTTGAATCACTTGGACATCAGTGGTTGGCGCAGACGGCAATACGGAACCTTGTCCTGGTTGTGGCACTGGATCTGGATCTGCTTCCGGCTGAACATAAGTGATTGTCTTACTCTCACTAGCTGGACTTTCATTATGAAGCCGATCCACAGCCGTTACGATATATGAGTATGTTTCAGAGGAAATCGCACTTGTATCCACTATACTCTGAGCCGTATCTGGCTGTTTCCTGACTTGCTTCAATATGGTAGCAGGATCGTTGATGTCAGGCGCAGTTCCCCCGTGTGCTCTGTAGATGACATAATAAGCGGTGTCGGATTGAGCATCGCGCCAATTTAGGTTAACACCTGATCTTGCAGATTGAGCGGAAACCTCTTGCAGTGCATCAGGCGCAATTGCATCCAGCCAGCTCATTTGCGGCAATAAGGCAGGATAACGAAATAGTGAATTAGCTAAATTATCTTTCACGCCTAACGGATTATTGAGCACGCTGCTTGCACCAAAGAGCATCGTACCTTTCACATCTGCAAAATTACGATTGTACTTAATCTGATTAGGAATCTGCTCAGGATCTTGCCAGTTCGGATCAAGGTCTTCACCGACTTTATAAACACCATTACCTGTATACAGATTGACGTTTCTTCCTTTTACTTGCTCTTTCCACCAATCGACCAATTTATCGTAAGCCGCAGGACCGTAGTTAATGTACCAATATAACTGTGGAGTGACGTAGTCAATCCAACCTTGCTGAATCCATTTGACGGTATCCGCATAAATCGTATCGTAACTTTGCAATCCGTTCGTATCCGAACCATCTGGTGAAACAGACTTATTCTTCCAGATACCAAATGGACTTATGCCAAACTGTACATAGGGTTTCTCTAGTTTTATTTCCTGTGATAATTCTTGGATGAGCGAATCGACATTGTGTCTACGCCAGTCCCCCAAGGAGAGGCCAGTTCCGTACTGTGCAAACTCAGCACTATCTGGATAATCCACGCCTGTAACTGGATAGGGATAGAAGTAATCGTCAAAATGAACACCATCTATGTCATACTTTTTAACAACTTCCATCACGCTGTCGATAACATACTGTTTCACAGCTGGAATGCCGGGATTGTAGCCAAGCTTTCCACCATAGTCTACTACCCACTCCGGATGTAGCTTCGCAGGACTGTTCGCGGCTAGTTTACTAGTGTCTTGATCATTTCTGATCCGATAAGGATTGAACCAAGCATGAAACTCCATATTCCGCTTGCGAGCCTCTTCAATCATGAAGGCCAGGGGATCATAGCCAGGATCTTGGCCCTGTGTGCCGGTTAACCATTCCGACCACGGATTAAGCTCAGATGGGTAAAGCGCATCTGAAGTCGGTCTTACCTGTGTAATAATAGCATTGATACCAGTGGCAGCTAGGCTATCTAGTAGGTCTTTGAATGCTTGCCGCTGTTGCTCGGCATTGACTACGCCTTTCTTCGGCCAGTCAATATTCTCAACCGATGCTACCCATGCAGCTCTCATCTCTCTTTTTGGAGCGGACTGAACCTGATTGACAACCAGCGAATAAGTTGCGGTTCTAGCTCCTAAGGTGGCTGTAATAAGCGTTACTCCGACATTAGATGCAGTAATAACACCGGATGCATCAATCGTTGCTACACTTGGTTTGCTGCTAGTGAAGGTAACACCTTGGGACACTAAGACAGGTGATTGCGGTTGATCAAGCAAGTTATAGATCGCATTTACGTTGGCCGTAAGGGTAGACCCAATTGTAAGTGAATGCATATTTACTAACTGGATTTTTGTAAGCACGGGTACGGGTTCAATGACGGTCACTAAGTAAGAAGCGGTTTGCCCACCGAATGTAGCTGTGATCGTTGAAGTACCAACGCTTAGAGCTTTCACTTTACCGTTGCTTTCCACGATAGCCACATCTGTATTAGAGCTTGTCATATTCGCACCGCTATCAGCTGTAACATCCAATTTGGCAGTTTGACCTGCAAAGGCAGCCCTTAACAGCAATGTATTCGTTCTACCTGCTTCCAGCGTTGGTGAACCAAATAATTCAATGGCATCAACAACAGGTGGCGTATCGCTTACGGTCAGCTCATAAACAGCTGGCTGCGCATCTGCATAGAGAGCAACAATCGATGTTTTGCCTGACTTTAGGGCTGTTACTTGACCATTGCCATCTACAGAAGCGATATCTGGACGGCTGCTCAAATAGGTGACTCCGTTAGTTGTAAGTTCTGGAGCTACACTATCTTTTTTCGTTATATAAGCTTGTGCTGTTCTCGTTTGTCCGACTTTCATCGGTGTAAGTCCCTGAATGTCTAGACCAAACGTTGTAGTGTTTGTATAAAAGACGCTTAATTGGTCGAAGTAAATAACGCTTGCATTCTTTTTGGTATTATTCGTTTCAACCACGTAGAGATCCATAAATTTATGATTGCTTGGAATATCGACGGTGACATACCGCCATCCTTTCCAGTTGATACCTGATGCAGTTGGAACGAAATCAATCGTGGCGACAGCGCTCGTTGTTACATTCCTTAGTCGTGCACGAAGCCAATGCATAGATTCATCTCCATAAACCCAGACACCAACCTTCTTCGGGTTATCTGGAATCGGACGATTTAAACTTCCGGTCGCTAAATCGTGTAAGCTCAGATAGACTCCGAAAGTACCGGGAGGACTCAATAACATGTTATATGAAAGCTTTGCTGAGCTATTGCCGTAAAGTACCGGATCTGCTTGACGATTGACAATACTCACGACAGAAGATGAGGGTGGAGCTATTGGAGCTGTCGAAGTCGTTCTGTCCGCACTCAACACCGTTTTTCCATTTTTAACTGTACTCTCGAAATCTTCAAAAACAGTAGCTACTGTATTCCCTACTAGAACTAGACTTGAAGTCGTAAGTCCATCATAAGTTGCATGTACATATCCATGCGCGAAACCCGTTGCGACCGCTGGAGCGGTTAGTACCCCGTTAGCAGAGATGGTGCCAATGCTGCTGTCCGCCTGCCATGTTACGAGATCCGATCCAATCTGGACGGGAGTACCACCCGAATCGTAAGCAGTAAGCGAATAAGTCTGAGTGGAACTTGGAGTAATCGTGAGCGAAGCAGCAGCAATTTCTATTTTGCTGTACGTAGAGCTCGTAACACTTACTGAATTTACAGATGTAGGAAGAGTGTTCTCATTTTCGGAAGCGTTTACATGCGACCCTATAAAAGAACTCATTAATATGGCAAGGGCTAACATCATAGAAACTTGCCTTCTAAATCTATTAAAACTGAACATACATTCGCCTCCTTAAATTTGGTAGTTTATATGAACTTGTTACCATGATAATCAAAAACTATTATCTTTGCAATAAAATTTTAAATTATTAGTTTTTTATGAAGTTTTATTTCAAATATTTATATCTGTAATTCCATGCAGGAAAAGCACAAAAACCTGCATGTTTGCAGGCTTTTGTGTGAACTAAATTATTTATGGATCCAAATCAATCCAGCAGAATTATCCTTGGCTTCACCAACAACTCGGAACTTTAAGCCATAATTCGGCACCAGGCGACCAGCATCTGGGATTAACGTATTCATATAGCTCTTGGAATCAGAGAATTCCTCGACGCCTTGCAGCGATTTATACGTATACTCACCTCGGGTAGGGTTGTTGATGTACCAAGCTGGTGTTTTATCCAGCGAGAAGGCCGCGTCCGCTACTTGATAACGTGTCGTTTGCGAGACAGAGTCTTGTCCATCTTTCTTGAAAATCATCGCATCAGCGTGAGAATCAACGACGCCAAGGAATCCTTGTCCAGGATGGATACCAGTCCAGTTGTCCAAATAACTATCGTCTGCGTACCACACAAGGAGTCCCGTATTGTATTTGACACCACGGCTAAAGGCAAGAGCTTTATCGGACCCCGCGTAATTTCTCCACTCCAGGTAGTAATAGTGCTTCTTAAATTCAATACCGTTCGAGACGACAAAGCCATCAAGGTTAAAATGAGAAGCGCCTTCGGCATCGTCGGAGAATACGACTTGACCATTCACGGTTAATTTCGCATTATCCATCGCAAAACCATTCAGCGCGAGCCCGCCATCCGTGACGTAGTCGAAGTGGAGGGTTACTTTTTTACCGGCAAAATGGCTTAAATCATAGGACTTATCTACCCAAGCTCCGTTTGTGGTTTCTGCACGCGCGTCGCCATTCGTGTCATTGTCACCGATGATATCGAGGGTTACTTGCTCGTTGTAAGTAGAAGCTGTAACCGTCAAATAGTCATATTCAAACTCGACGTCATAGAGCGTTTTAAAATCAAATGTAGCGGTTTGTGCTTGGGATAAATCAAATTCAGGCGTGGAAAGCGTCGTGTGCAGGTTATCGCCTTTCGTGCTGTAATAATACTTCGTCCCGAACGCGGGCTGGATGCCTGCCACTGCTTTATCCGGCAAAGTCACTTTGACGATACCTGGATTGTTGGACTTCGTTACACTCTGATCAATAATGGCAGCTTTACCTAATTTCGTAATGGTGGAAGAGTCAATTTCAGTCACATTGGCCCAGTTGCCACCCATGGTTTTCTGGAAAAACTCTTTATTTTGAGGTGAAAAAGAGCTAGGTGTTGTCCCCGCAATGTTGCCGTTCCAGCTGCCGCCACTCATGATGGACCAAGAGGCAATCGGCTCACCTTGCCCGGAATACTGGGTATCATATTCATCTGGCAATCCTAAGTCATGACCGTACTCATGAGCAAATACCCCCACAGCGCCATCTTCAGGCTGGATCGTATAATCATAAGCAGCCATTCGGCCACCCCAATAGTCAACCCCCGTCGTTGTTCCCGGAATCGCATACACACTGCTTAGCGTCCAACGATGAGACCAAATGGCATTATCGCCTAATTGACCGCCGCCAGCTTCTTGGCCCGTACCTGCATGAATAATCATGAGATGATCGACTAGACCGTCGGGTTCATTTTGATCGCCATCGCCATCCAAATCATATAAATCGAACTTGTCATAGTCAGCTAAATTGAGGCCGGTTGCAACTGCAGCATTGAGCGCGTCCTTCACCAGATCTCGAGGCCCTTTGGGGTTGAGGTTATCATGACCTCCTGCTGGGTTGTCATCACCGTATTCCACGGCTTTGCCTGGAACAGTTAACCAATCGGAGACATAGCCGTCCACCGTATAGCTGCCACCGGATTGCTCTTCATAGTATTGTTTAAAGGTTTTGATCTTAGAACCGTCGAATAAAGTGAAATCTTTATTGCCGAACATGAGCTTCTGATAATGGTCACGGTTAAAATCTTTGGCAAACATGAATCCAGGTTCTTGCTTCACATTGTTATGCTTAAAATCCGAGAATTCGGTCAAAAGAACGAGGACTTTATCCTCACGCACGGGACCGTTGTAGGCATCTTGTTTGGCGGATGGAATAGGGATGCCATTGGGGAGACCATTCTTCAAATCCTGATGGCCTTTGTTCAGCTGCGATAAAAGCTTACCTTTTTGCTTCGCAATGAACTCCTTGGATCTTCTGTCGATTTCATTATTTTGCTTGTCCATTTTGGTTGTTGGCGCCATTTTATTGTTCTTGGCAGCAACATACGATTTGACAGCTTTACTGATTTGTTCAGGCGTAGCGCTTTTACTTAATATCCCTCGGTCCATTAAGCCTTTGGCCAGTCGATCATCATCGACGATATTCAAATCGACCGGCGGTGCCTCAAGTGCTGCTGCGTAATCAGATTCTGCTGCAGACGCAGATGTTGATGTTGTGAAAGCGGCTGTTGAGAAAAGTCCTGCGGTTAAACTTGTTGCTAGTAAAACTCTAGTCATCTTCGAGGTGTAGTTTTTCAATAGGAAACCTCCTGCAAAATAGAGTATGAAACTGAAATCGAAAACAAAATTGAAAACAAAATCAATCTATGTATTTGACCGATGGTCATTTCAATTAAATACTAGATTCGACTAATCTAGTAAGTGCTTATGGTCCTGCTCATATGGACCCACCCATATATTCCCTTTTTCGACATGAACTCTCTCATTTTGTCGTTTGATAGCGTCACGGAGATGAATAAAGGAAACGTGAGTTTCCTCTCGAATTTGTATGGCTATGCGAATGAAGAGGGATTGGGGCTGCGCCACGACGCGGTGAGGCGCTGCGAGGAAAGAGCACTGTAACGCCCTTTTTGGGCGTTACAGCTAGGGTCGCCGCCGGCGGGCTGGAGGTATAAGGCCCATTTCGGGCCTTATAGTGCTCCCGTGGCCGCCGCGCTGCAAGGAAAGAGCACTGTAACGCCCTTTTTGGACGTTACAGCTGGGGTCGCCGCCGGAGCGCAGGAGAATAAGGCCCATTTCGGGCCTTATGGTGCTCCCGTAGCTGCAAGCGCGGCGAGGAAAGTGTACTGTAACGCCCTTTTCGGGCGTTAACCATAAAAGGAGGGATTTCCATCTTCACATGTAGATCAGCATCTAACGAGGATTTCCAGACAATTAGCTCCTTTCCGCGCAATGCGGAAGAGCTGTATTATATGTCACCTTTACTGCAATTCCCGCTTACGTCTGAACAACTCGTGGAGTCTACTAAGAATAGATTGAAGCAAACCGTCGTGGTGGATGAGAAGGGGCAGATACGGGGGTACGCGAACATATATGGTTTAGAGGTAGATAAGCACTGTTGGCTTGGCAACGTCATCGTTTCTCCAGCAGCCAGAGGTACGGGAGCAGCCGAAACTTTGATCCGCACGATGATTGCCAAAGCGAAAGATGAGCTAGAAGTACAAGAACTGCATCTTGTTTGTCATAATGTGAACACAAGAGGATTGCTATTTTACACCAAGCTAGGGTTTAAGCCCTATTTGGTAGAGAAGAAAACAAATCATACAGGGCAAACCATAGCGGGCATACGGATGAAATTATCTGTTACGGAACCGTAAATTCAAGATAAGGCAGTGATCTCTTTGACAATCTCATTCATCGTAGCAATGGACAAGAATCGCGTTATTGGTAAAAATAATGATCTACCGTGGCGACTGCCCAAAGAGTGGCAGTATGTAAAGAAAACGACGATGGGGCATTCGATCATTTTGGGGAGGAAGAATTTTGAGTCCATCGGCAAAGCGTTGCCTGGTAGACGGAACATCATCCTGACTAGGGATACGAGCTATTCCGCCCAGGGGTGCGAGGTCGCCCATTCCGTTGCAGAAGTACTAGCGATGTGTCGCGGAGAAGAAGAGATCTTCATTTTTGGCGGCGAAGAAATTTATCGTTTATTTTTACCTTACGCGGATAAGCTCTATATGACCAAAATCGATCATGAATTCGATGGAGACACCTTCTTTCCTGAGGTGGATTATTCGGAGTGGGATGAGATTTCCGTCGAACAAGGGATTAGGGATGAAGCGAATCCGTATACGTATTATTTTCATGTGTATACTAAGGTACATAGAGAGACAATTGGTTAAAAAAGAGCCGTTCCTAGGTCATTCGACCTTCCAGGGACGGCTCTTTCATTACGATTTAAACGTTTATTTAGCTGAGAATAACTTGGACATGTAATCCAAACCTTTCACTTGCCCCATGGCCAGTGGCCCTAATATTTCTGTGTCGACCACGAACATTTTTTTGTTTTTGACAGCAGTTAGAGAGTTCCAAATAGGGTTAGCATTGAGCGAATCTAGCGTAACTTCACTGGTATTCGTATAATCTTTGCCGATGAAGATATACTCGGGATTCAATTCACTGATACCCTCCAGCGTAATATCACCGACATTTTTCATCCCCTCAAAAGGTTTAAATCCGAGCTTCTCATAGTAAATCGCCATACGGGAACCGCTCCAGTAAGTAAAACCTTTCTTCCAAGGCATGATGAACAAGGCAGTTTTCCCTTTGGCTCCGGACTTTTCCATGGTTGCGGCAACTTCTGTCTGTTTGCTGAGGAACTGATTGATATAAGTCTCAGCAGCAGCGTCTTCCTCTACGGCTGCGGCAACCCCACGAATCGTTTCTTGCCAGTTTAAAGTGGCTTTTACCGTGACGGTTTTGGCGATTTTATTCAGTTGTTCAAGATCCTTCTGATCAGCATCCGAAGCGATAATCAGATCAGGGTTCAGCGCCATGATTTTCTCAAAATCAATCTTTTCGCCGAGATTAGCAACCTTGCCGCTCTTCAAAAACGTATCGTAAACTGGGAAATCTTGCAACGATTTCAGATTGACAACACCCGCTACCGCATCGGCTTTACCGAGTGCAAAGAGGTGATCCGCATATGGGAAATACGTGACGACGATTTTGGAGGGACCTTTTTTGACCGGTGCTGTTGTCGGAGCTGCTGTTGCAGCACTGGATGATGCAGGTGTATCCGTTGAGCTAGCTTTGCCGCCATTTCCGCAACCCGCAGCAAGTATAGCGAAAACACATAAGATACTAAATGTGAGTATAGAGGCCTTTTTAAATAGAAACATCATTCATTCTCCTTGATAATGATTTTCATTACCAATAGACTATATCAAACAAGTCCGCTTTCTGAAAATGGACAAATGAAGAATTCGATATGGATTATTCGCTAATTTCGTTGGGATTGGCTTGGGGTGTAACCGTAGTGCTTTTTGTACAATCGGCTAAAATACAGAGCATCTTCATAACCAACGCTTGCGGCAACCTGCTTAATGGAATAATTTCCAAGCATAAGCAGCTCCTGAGCACGTTTCATACGGTGTTGAATCAAGTAATCGATGGGGAACACACCGGTGTATTTTTTGAAAAAATAAGAAAAAGACTTCGGGCTTGTTCCATGTATGTCAGCAAGCTTTTGCAAATTTAAAGTATCCATATAGTGGTTATGAATGTAGTCTTGCGCCAGTGCGATCATATCCTTGCTGTTCCCGTTGAGTCGATTGAGGCAGGAAGCAAACAGCTCATAAATGAGCATATTGAATAGAAATCCAGTCCGAATTAACGCCATATTCCCTGGTGTGAAAAAGGACTCATATAATTGGTTCAAGTGTTCACTTAATATAGGATTAGCGCCAGGCTCTAATTGGAAATGGTCATTTGTCAGCGAAGGGTGAGCGGGTTGAACAGTAGAAGCTACATCTTCTAGCGAGTATCTAACAAGGATATATTCCAGCTCCGAATCCTCTGTCTTCATGGTCAATGTCATCTGTGGGCCTCCATGGACAACCATGCCAGCTTGAAGCGAATAGGTGGTTTCGTTAAAAATGAACGAGCCGCTTCCTCTCACGATAAACACATACCCAGAAGTTGGTGTACGGCGTTCCTTGGTGTAGGAATGATAGGTACTATTCGCGGGTATCGCAGCTTTAAATACACCGGCAACCGTCACGATTCGTCCTGTATAATGTGCAGCGAGTGCATTGATATCAAGCACAAGGGTCACCTCTTCTTTTCACGTAGGTGCAATAAATAATAGTGTTCCCTAGAATATAGCTTGTTCAGTAGTCTATGTACAATGAACAAGCAAAGCTTGTTCGATTTTTTTTATTTCGGCAAGCGTATTCAATCACGCAAAACCAACATATGACTAGGTGGAGAAGGGATTCCAAGCTCATAGGAGGTGTTTGGATTGTGCGGATGCTTAGTCGAAAAGTGAATGTATATCTCATATTGATCAGTTTAGTTGCCTTCATCCTAGGGGTCTTTCCAGGCGGTAAAGGGGCGTTTGCAGCATCGATTTTTAGTGATAATTTCGAGGACGGGAATGCCACAGGGTGGACGGCTACAAGTGGGACGTGGGCAGTAGTCAGTGATGGAACTTACACGTATAAACAGTCGAATACGAATTCAAGCGCAGAAGGGGTTGCGTATTCGGGCAATACGAGCTGGGCGAATTACGCAGTTTCAGCGAGTATGAAGCTCCATACGATGAATGCTACGGCTGCTTCAGGTATCATTGCTCGTTATACGGATGCGAACAATTATTATTTGCTTCGGATTCACGGTACGAGCGGGCTGCAGCTTTATCGCAAAAGCAGTGGTACCTTTACACTCCTAGGCTCATACGGATTTGCCATGGATTTGAACACGTGGCACACATTGAAACTAGAAGTGAATGGATCCGCCTTGAAAGGTTATCTGGACGATATGACAACGGCCAAAATCTCCACAACCGACACGACCATCACCCAGGGGGCAGTCGGTCTGCGTACGTATGGTCAGAGTGCTAGCTTCGACACGATTGTCGTTGATGATGGGACTTCCGTTGCGCCGATCATCATCACGAATGGGGATGCGGGTTACACGGAGACCGGAACGTGGCTCAATAGCTCACTTACGGGCTATAATGGAACCGCTTCCAGGTATTCGACGACTGCGAACAGTACAGCAACCTGGAGTCAAAATGCCCCGGCAACAGGGAATTACAATGTGTATGCTTGGTACCCTAGCAGCAATAACACAACAAGTGCGGATTATACGATTACCTCTTTGAATGGAACATGGGTGAAGACTGTCAATCAGACGGTTAATCCGAACATGTGGAACAAAATCGCTACCGTCAGCGCAACAGTCGATACGGCACTCACACTATCTCTCAAAGTGAAATCAGGGAACACACGTGCAAATGCTGTGAAATTCGAGCCGACAGCGGACGCGGCAGATCCGATCACACCGCCAGGTTCGGGGTCTGATACCACGACAATTGCGATTTTTGTCAATCAAAGCGGTTATGATCTCGACAAGCCGAAGCGGGTAACCGTCACAAACGTAGCGAATGGCACCCCTTTTTATGTGAAAAAGGCAACTGATAACAGCACTGAATTCACGGGTTTCGTCAACGGGCAAATTGCTGACTTCTCAAGCTTTAATCCCGCAAGCATCGGTGAGTATTATGTGCAGAGCAGCGGGCAGAATTCGTACAATT
Source organism: Paenibacillus plantarum (assembly GCF_013141695.1). Lineage (GTDB taxonomy): Bacteria > Bacillota > Bacilli > Paenibacillales > NBRC-103111 > Paenibacillus_E > Paenibacillus_E plantarum. Next base: position 3,364 of record NZ_WHNY01000056.1, on the reverse strand, counting down.
TTGCGATAGGGAAGTATTGGATGCAGCGGGTTTCGATGGTTCCAGCCCTGCGTTTTATGGATCAATCCCGTCAAGATACGTTTGATGTTGGCGGCAATACCGGGTATGGCTGGCGCGATAGCCATCAGTTCTCTTTCGAACTCAACTCCCTCGTGCTGCAATATATGGCTAACCCAAGTGCTTATGACCGGATGCCGTATGGCATTTCCAATCTTTCGACCAGTCAATATCCGGAGCTTCGTGTGCAAAATGAACCCGATATCATCTGGCTAATGAAGTTCGGGGCCATGCGTTATTACGATCTCAAGACGAACAATGCCAAAGATTTGCATGCGCTCATCAAGGGGCAACTCGCCTATTTCCTCTACATTTATCCGCAGATCAGCAATTTTGTAAGCAGCAGCTTTTATACACAAATTAGAGATTTTACGATTCAGCAATGGTCGAATGCCAACTCGAATCTACAATGGTACGATGTGGGAGGCTCCAGCGATAACAATCTTTTCGCAACGCAGTCGGTCATCGGAACGGTGAAAGGCCAACAGCCGCCCGGATATGCGATCGTGCCGAATTTGCTCATGTATGAAGTGGCGAAGCGCGATGGATTAGCGAATTATCAGGCCTATTTTGATGCCGCATATAACAATTGTTTGTGGTTGATTAACAATGTTGATTTGAACAATCCAGCCAATACCAAAGGACAGCGCATGAGTGAGCATATTACGATGGAAGCTCTTGCGTATTTCCAGGAAGTTTATCCAACCCTTGCACCACCTGGACTTTCAGCCAAAATCAATACATGGTCGGATCTGATGATTAAACGCTCCAATAATCTCTGGGATCTTAGAAAATATGCCGATCCATCGGATGGAACGGGAACACTGGATCAATGGACGGGAGGTTTGACAGCGTATAACGAACCGGGGAGTCCAGCGGGCTTTTTGGCATCGGCTTACGCGGCTAGAAGAGTGCTCACGAATACCACGATGAAGGATCGACTAGAACAGATAGGCATTGCTCAGATTGATGACGTATTCGGGCGTAATCCATTTGGCAGACACTTCAGTTATGATGCAGTTACAGAAATTGCTGGCGTAAATAAGGGTTGGTTTGATTTCTACAATGGCGGTTATGGTCATCTTATGAGTGTGCCTGGCGTTCTTGATGGCGCTCCAAAAGAAACGGCGTATCCATTCTCACCAACGGCTGATCACGGGTACACAGAGGGCTGGGTTGCTTTTAACACAGCATGGAATGACTCATTAGCGTACTCAGCGGCTGATGATTTGGAGGTGAAAGCATTCAATACGATATTCAGCTCAGAGATTAGTTCAGCAGCGCCTGGAACCACCATCGGCATCCAGCTGAAAGCACCGCTTAATTTCAATGAGAGTGCTGTCGAAACGGGTCAGGTCGTCATCACAACGAATACGGGCAATCAGAGTAAGGTCACGGTGACAGAGGCGAGCAACAATGATTATTACTTGAGAGCGACCTATACGGTGCCAAGCGGGATAACATATCTAGATATTTCTTACGGGATTGGTTTCTTTAAGAAAACGGTAAGAGTGAATGTGAGTTAAGCATTTCATCCATACAGACTGCCTGACACGAAAATGTGTTGGGTGGTCTTTTTAACGAGCTAACACCTTAATGCCCATCACAATATTCCAGATAAACACGACCAAATAGGCAATCCCGGTTAGCATCAATGGTAGGATGAACTGTGACATGTGACCGCCATTAACTATGCTATTTAAACCCAATATCCAGGTAAGAATGAAGCCTGCGATGGGCAAGCAATGTGAGAGGAACGCCCATTTGGCGTGATGCTTAACCTCTCGGTCCGTAACAACGAAATATATAACGATGGGCAAAAGAAAAGGAGCAAAAAATACGCTGAAATAGCTTAAAGCGGATAATATTTGTCGGTTATCCATAAAAGCCTCCCATTTCCTAAATTGTTAGATAAGAAGTAATACGCCTCGTGTTGGGTATTTATTACAAGTCTTCTTATGGATAATAAACCCTACTCTACCATAAAAGCCGCTCTTAAGGTCTTCCGACCTTAGGAACGGCTTCTTTGTTTAGCTTATTGTTCCCTTGATTAGCGTGCAGGAGAGAAGTCTGCGACTTTTTTAAGAATAGCTTCGATTTGCTCCAAAGCTGCTGCGTCTAATTCAATATTCACAGCTTTCACGTTTTCTTCGATTTGTTCAGGCTTTGTCGCACCAATCAATGCGGAGCTTACGCCTGGCTGGCGAAGCACCCATGCGATCGCGAGCTGAGCGATCGAGATATCGAGCCCTTGAGCAACCTGCTCCAGCTCATGAACGGTCTGCAGCACACGGTCATTCAGATAGCTATTGATGACACCATTGACGGAACTGTTCGCAGCACGACTATCGGCGGGTAGTGGCTGTCCCAGCTTATATTTACCCGTTAGAATGCCTTGTGCAAGCGGTGAAAAGACGACCTGACCGAGCCCCTTATGCTCGGATACGGGAAGTACCTCGCGCTCGATATAGCGCTCGAACATATTATAGATCGGCTGATTCGAAATCAGCGGACGCAGACGGAGACGCTCAGCGATGCCTGCGGCTTCGGTGATTTGCGAGCCGTTCCATTCGCTGACGGCGGGGTAGATAATCTTGCCTTGCGTGACCAAATCGTCGAGCGCGCGAAGTGTTTCTTCCAGCGGTGTGTGAATGTCATACCGATGGCAGAAATAGATGTCGATGTAGTCGACACCAAGTCGCTTCAAGCTAGCATCACATTGCTCCATGATGTGTTTGCGGGACAATCCGCGATCGTTCGGGCCATCGCCCATCGGGAAATAGACCTTCGTCGAGAGCACATAGCTCGAGCGATCGTACCCTTTCAGCGCTGCGCCCATCGCTTTCTCGCCTTCGCCACGATTATAGGCATTCGCGGTATCGAAGAAATTAATGCCGCTTTCAAAAGCTTTCGCGATGCAAGCATCCGCGGCTTTTTGCTCGGCAGCTGTTCCATAGGTAAGCCAGCTTCCTAAGGCGATTTCACTTACTTTTAACCCACTGCGTCCCATGTTTCTATATTTCATCTGTTACAATCATCCTCTCATTTACCATTGTGCTGTAAGTATAAGGGAGGCAGGGTTGGCCGACAAGAAGGCACTATTAGTTCACTTAGTTACGTGAAGTTAAGTAGTGGGGGGCGAAGTAACTCACCTCCAGTAGTAGTAACGCTGCTCAGTAATGCATCCCAGTAACATATCTCGGTAACTCTCCACAGTAGCTTTCGATAGCCCTCACCAGTAACTCTCTACTGTAGCTTTCCATAGCCCTCCCAAGTAGCTTTCGTCCATCATGCCCCAGTAGCCCCC
>NZ_WHNY01000055.1 GCF_013141695.1 Paenibacillus plantarum | reverse complement strand
TAAGGTAGGATTATCCATCGGGACGATGGATAATGAAATTCTTTAAAGTCTCCAATAATAGTTTATTGAATTTTCAGTCTTTTAAAAATGGTTCTGGGGCGAAGCTCAAGCGAAGGCGCGGGAGCTGGATTTTTATTCCATATTTTTATCGGACGTAGAAGGATAACGATCTTCAAACATCTCTCTGAGTTTTTCTTGTACAGCCGCATCTCCAAAACCACGAATCACACGGGTACTCCACTTCTCATTATAAGTCAGCACTTCGAGGTAAACGATCTTCTCAGCAGCATCCATATTGGTTAGACTATTCATTGGCCGAAGACGTTTTCTTATCTCTTTGTTGGTTCGTTCGATTGGATTTGATGTGTAAATCGCACTCTTTATGAGCGCTGGATATTTGTAAAAAGTGAGTAGTGTTGGCAATTGTTCTTTCCATGAATCCAGTTCTTTCGGGTATTTTTTCCCCCACTTTGCTTGAATGGTATCAAATGCTGCGTAAGCCAAATCCCGATCCAAAGCATTGTAAATGGTTTTAAGGTCACCTATGAATTCTGTCTTATCTTGGACGCGAATTTTTGGGAAGGTACTTCGCACTTTATGTACAATACAGTGTTGCACGTCCGCTTGCGGGTAGACGTCTTTGAAGGCATCTTCTAGTCCTGGGAGACCGTCAAATACACCTAGCAGCACTTCTTCGGCGCCGCGACGATACAAGTCTTTTAGGACATCTCGCCAGCCATTTGAGCTTTCTTTTCCACCAATGTAAAACCCGAGGATCTCACGATACCCTTGCTCGTTAATGCCCATTGCCAAGTAGATAACTTCACTGTCTACCGTACTTCGCTTTAATTTAACGTATAATCCATCGAGGTAAATGACCGAATAACGCTTTTCAAGCGGGCGCTTTTGCCACCTGTCAACGTCTTCAAGAACGGTTCCAGTGATATTACTAACTGTGGTTGGCGAGTATTGAGCACCGAACATGCTTTCAATAAATCCTGACACCTCTCTCGTGCTCATACCGCCTTTGTACATGCGAATAACAGCCTCTTCAAGCCAGCCTTCGCGGCGTTGGTAGGGCTCGAACAACTGAGTTTGGAAGTCGTTATTGCGATCCCTAGGGACCGTGAGATCATCGATACGACCATACCTTGTATCTAGCGTTCTTTCATAGTAACCATTGCGATAATTTTTCTTTTCGTCGGGCTGTTGTTCAGTTTGAAGCACATTTTTAATTTCTTCTTTCATGATGAATTCCAGCTTGTCTTTGAGGAAGTTCCTCACTAAATTTTCCAGTAGATCTGAGAGTCCTGCTTCGTGTAAAGTAGAAGTTGTCATGAGTAGGGTCCTTTCTTGGTGCTGTAGTAATCCCGAGAATACCCTACTTTTTTGTTGTCAAGGAAGACTCC
>NZ_WHNY01000054.1 GCF_013141695.1 Paenibacillus plantarum | reverse complement strand
TAGCTTCATAAAATCCATTTAATTTGTTTAGTGGGCGGTGGAGACAGGCTGGATGGTAGAAGGTGGCATACGGAGTAGAAGTAAAGTAGCAGTAGTGTGCTGTGTGCTCATTTGAGTAGCTAGCACTCAATTAACTGTAAAAAACACAGCTAAAATCGCCGTATCACCTGAGATTTAGCGAATAGATGGAAAAAGTACAGCTAATATAGTCGAGATTGGCTGATTGGTGGATTTTGGTGAAAATTAACTGCAGGAAATACATCTATTGCTCCAAAGTGAGGAGAATCAGAAAAATTTGCTTCATAAAATCCATTTAATTTGTTTAGTTGGCGGTGGAGACAGGCTGGATGGTAGAAGGCGGCATACAGAGTAGAAGTAAAGTAGCAGTAGAAGTAGAAGAAGAAGTAGAAGTAGAAGTAGAAGTAGTGTGCTGTGTGCTCATATAAGTAGCTGGCGTTCAAATGACTGTGAAAAAAAAATTTCCTATGTAAAAAACTGACATGATCTGAAAGATCAAAAGAATAAATACAAATTATTATTTTTGGTGAAAGCGAAGCGGCTCCCATGGGCAATAGCGCCGTCTCCCACCGCCCACTAGCGCACAAAAATTGTGCGCAAGGTCTGCTACTCCGTCGTCCGTCGCACGCTAGCGCACAAATATTGCGCGTATCACGTTTGACCAGAAAGGAAGAGGGTGATAAGTTTAATTGAGATAAAAGCGACTACTAGGTACCTGGGAAAGGTGGACATATAGATGACAGCACATTCGGCAAAACCAATCATAGGACTCATAGGCACAGGCGTGATGGGTAAAAGCATGGCAGGACATTTGATTCACGCAGGATATGAAGTTCATGTGTTTACACGTACGAAAGCAAAGGCACAGGAGCTATTGGAAAAGGGGGCAAATTGGCAGGACACGCCCGGCGCATTAGCGCAGAAGTGTCAGGTTATTATGACGATGGTTGGATTTCCAAGCGATGTCGAAGACATCTATTTTGGGAACAACGGCATCCTTGCTATGGCAGAGCCAGGCAGCTTCCTAATCGATTTGACGACGTCGAGCCCGTCTCTGGCCAAACGGATATATGAGGAAGCGATGACGCGTCAACTATTCGCCTTGGATGCTCCTGTTTCTGGTGGAGATATTGGGGCAAGAGAAGCACGCTTGTCCATTATGGTCGGTGGCGCTCGCGACGTGTTCGAGCAGATGCTGCCTATTTTCCAAAAAATCGGCACGAATATCGTCCATCAAGGTGAAGCGGGTGCTGGGCAACACACGAAGATGTGTAACCAAATTGCGATTGCAAGCAACATGATGGGTGTTGTTGAAGCGCTTGTTTATGCGAAGAAAGCGGGGCTTAATCCGACAACGGTGCTGCAAAGCATTGAAACAGGTGCCGCGGGCAGCTGGTCTTTAAGTAATTTGGGGCCGCGAATGATTGCTGATAATTTTGCGCCAGGTTTCTATGTGAAGCATTTTATTAAGGATATGAAGATTGCTTTGCAATCGGCCGAAGAAATGAAAGTAGAGCTACCAGGATTGACGCTTGCAAAATCACTATATGAACAATTAGCCGCAATGGGCGAAGAGGAAAGTGGTACCCAAGCGTTGTATAAATTAATAGATAAATAAATGATAGCTGTTTGACCTGGAGGTTGACTAATGAAAATCGTAATTGCACCTGACTCTTTTAAAGGCAGTCTTAGCTCAGAAGAAGTGGCCAAGGCAATAAGAGAGGGGATTCTTCGGGCTATGCCAGACGCAGAAACCGTCCTCATCCCTATGGCAGACGGCGGCGAGGGGACCGTAGATAGCCTTGTGCAGGCGACGCAGGGAAGTAAGATTACTGTTCCCGTGCGAGGCCCGCTGCAAGATGAAGTAATGGCTTCGTATGGCGTCCTAGGAGACGGCCTTACGTGTGTGATTGAAATGGCGTCAGCTTCCGGTCTCGTACTAATTCCCGAGGAGCACCGAAATCCGATGCTGGCGACAACCTACGGCACGGGTCAATTAATTCGCCATGCACTCGATCATGGCTACCGTTCCTTCATTCTTGCACTCGGCGGCAGCGCAACGAATGATGGTGGGAGCGGCATGCTCCAAGCGTTAGGCTTACAACTCCTAGACGCGGAAGGGCGTGAGATTGGAGCAGGCGGACAAGCCCTGTCTCACCTCACACAGATTGATGCCTCAAAATGGGATGAGCGCGCCATCCGTGAATCGCGCTTTACCATTGCTTCCGATGTCACGAATCCATTCATTGGTCCGCAAGGGGCATCGCATGTTTTTGGACCGCAGAAAGGTGCGACACCCGAGATGGTTGAAACCCTTGATGCAGCACTCACCAACTTTGCCAATCTGATGCTAGCGCATACGGGGATTGCGGTGCATCATCTCCCTGGAGCTGGCGCCGCGGGCGGGCTTGGCGGTGCGTTTCAAGCGTTCTTCCCTGCAAGCACGCAGCGAGGTATCGACGTGGTCATCGAGATGACCAAGTTAAATGAGCATCTGCAGGATGCCGATCTTGTCATCACTGGCGAAGGGCAGACGGACGCCCAGACCGCCTCCGGCAAAGCACCGATGGGGATTGCGCAGGCGGCTTCGAAGCTTGGTGTACCTGTTATTGTTTTATCTGGATCCATAGGGCATGGGATTGAGAAGCTATATGAATATGGCATGACGAGTATTCACAGTATTGTGAGCGGTCCGATGACACTTCAGGAGGCGATGAGTCGCACACCTGAGCTTGTAGCGCAGAAGGCAGAGCAAGTCATGCGTACTTATTTGGCTGGACGAAAGCAGGAGGTATAGACTATGCCCACGAATAAACAAGCGGAAGACCCATTGGTACTCCCCAAAGGTGTAGCAGCTCCAGCGAGGCGAGCGTTAGCAGGGGCAGGTATTACGAAGCTTCATGATTTCACTCAAATAACCGAGACTGAGCTTATGAAGCTGCATGGCATGGGTCCCAAAGCGAGAGATTTGATTCGAGAAGAACTAGCTGCGAAGGGCTTATCTTTTAAACAATGAAAATGGTATACCGACAAGCTCCTAGTCATAAATAAGGTTATTATGATGTGTAAAGGAGTAAGCTCATGCTATTATCAACCCAATTGTATGTAGCGACAACCGGAAATGATGATCACGATGGAAGCAAAGAAGCGCCATTCTTAACGATAACCAAAGCTCAGATGACAGTTCGGACAATCATCCACAAAGGGATGAATCGCGATGTCATCGTCTTTGTGTCCGGTGGCACCTATTATTTAGGAGATACATGGAAATTAGATGAACGTGATTCGGGCAGAGATGGCTTTCGTGTGAGCTATTGTAATGTGCCTGGTGAAGAAGTCAAGATCATAGGTGGAAGGCCAGTTACAAACTGGGAGCCTTATAGCTCCGATATGTGGCGTACCTGGTTAGGGCCCGGAAGAATCTTCCACACGCTATATGCGGATGGCGAACGCATGGCTAAAGCACGTTTGCCAGCTACGGGATACTTTCTAGTAGCTGGTGAGCCTGAAGCGACTTGCCGAGAAGGCATTTATTATCGAGAGGGAGATATGCCAGAAGGGAGTGACCTTTCGCAAGCTCAAGTATTCATTTGGCCAGGGAAAGGGGAATGGAACTGGTTTTCAGAGCTGAGATCCGTCAAATCTCATGATGCTCAGGCAAGATATGTTGCATTTCAGCAACCCTCCATTTGGGAAATAGGCGAAGGCTCACGATATTTTATGCAAGGTTCACTCGATTTTCTTCAAGCACCAGGTCAATTTCACTATGATGAAAAAGACGGATGGCTCTACTACAAGCCGAGAATAGGTTCTCCGTTACACCAAGAGATTATCGTATCAACGGTTACGAGGCTGATTGAGATGAAAGGCAAAGATCAGGATGAGCCTATTCAGCATCTTCATTTTCATGGGCTCCAATTCTCCTGCACGGACTTCTGGTCGGATTATCAAATGATTCAAGAAGACGAAGGCTTAAGTAATGTAGAGCGGGATGAGCACCGAGAAGGATTGGTTTACATGCAGAACGCGAAGGATATCGAACTCGCGCATTGTCAACTCATCAACTCCGGAAGCTGCGGAATTTTCTTGGATCATCAAACGCGAAACATTCGGATACATGGCAATCTGATCGAGCATTTGGGGTATATGGGGATATGTGCATCAGGCTATTCACCGCTTCAAGGCTCATTTACTTCCACGCAAGCTTCATATACGAATAAAGAGCATCGGATAACGAACAACGTGATCCGCTATGGCGGTGAGCTGATCGGGCATGGCTGCGGGATTTTGCTGTATCAAAGTGGAGATAACGAAATCATCCATAATCGGATATCGCATATGCCGCGCTACGGAATCTCCTTGAAAGGGTTGCGTCACAAGGTCATGCCAGCAAGCATTTACGGAATACCAGTTACTTGGGAGAATCATTGGGATTTCCTCCATACGCGAAATAATTTCATCGCTTACAACGATATTTCGAATGTCATGATCGACAGTCAGGATGGCGGGATGATTGAATCCTGGGGTGTTGGGACGCAGAATACGATTAGTGGGAACCGCTTACATAACAGTGGGATTCATTTTTCTTTCGGCTTTGGCATTTATTTGGATGATGCTTCAGATTACTTCACGGTTTCCCAGAATGTGCTGACGGGTCTCTACAGTACTGGAGAAGGGAAGCTCTGGATGCTCATTTTTTCCAAAGGCATTGGCAACCTCATTCAAGGAAATCTTCTTGTAGCGAATCCCGATGCTATAGCTGCTATTGGCACTCAAGAGATGGCTGGCGAAGACAATAAAGAGGTCAGAGTGAGAGGGAACATTATTTATCATTCAGGTTACCTTTACTACTTCGTCAATTGGCGGGATGATAAGTTTGCCGAAGCGGATTATAATCTCTATTGGTCGGATCGGTCTCAGGACGCTTGTCAGGTAGCAGGGAAACTACCCTTGCCATCCTCAGGAGCAGACGTATTAGGTAGAAATGTCTATGATTGGCAGGCTTGGCGCTCCTTATTGGGTGGGAAATTTGATACACATTCACTCATCGCAGATCCGCAATTGAGACAATTGCCAGATGGGAAGATTCAGCTTGAGATCACGTCACCCGCCTATGAGCTTGGTTGGGTAGACATCGATGATAAACAAATAGGGCCACAGTAATTTCGTCATAATGAGAGAGGGGCTTGGTACTTATGAAAGGATTTGGCTTTTATAAATCCAAGAAATATTTGCAGCGCGTACTAAGCTCGATCATGTTATCGATGGTTGTTGTCCTATTAGCTTCCTCATTTGCCAATACGTATCTGTTGGAAAAATCAATGAAACGGATTCAGGAAGACTCGAATCTCAAAATTCTCACGCAAATGCAGTACAATTTCTCCTATATGAACGAAATCATTACGCACTTATCTTACTTTGTTTTAAAAGATAACTTGCTCATCCCTCTGATGTTCGATGAAACCTTACCCAAGATGGATTTAATTCGTGGCTACCAACGCATGTCCAGCATCATGGACAGTTCCTCCTTCTTACATTCCATGGTCGTCTATAATCATTCTCAGGATGAGATATACGGGACAACTACGAATTTCTTATTGGACGGCGGTGTGACCAAAAAGAAAATTTCGGATTGGTTGCTCGATCCTGTCCACCAGCACGAAACGTCTCGGCTCATTCCAGTCAGTCTTGAACGTGAGGATGGTCAAATCGATGCCTTCGCGTTCGTCGTAACGGAATCCTTGAAGCCTTTTTCACGTGGTGAATCCGCGATTGTTCTATATATCAAGTCCGATTGGGTCTTCGACAGTTTGAAGAAAATGAACGATACAGGCAGCCGATCGCAAGGTGATATTTTAATGGAAGACCAGGAAGGTCGCTTATATTCCTCTCACCATATAGATGCGTACGGCAGCAAAGCAACACAGGATACCATTCATTCCTACATTAAGAACCATAAGACTATAACCGATGAACCTTCCGGATTCGTGATCGGCGATGTGGAAGGTGAGAAGAGCATGATTACCTACATGGCAGATCCGATTCCGAATTGGACGATTCTGTATGTGCAGTCGTATGACCAATTGATGGCAGAAGTCACTCAGACACGTGTGAAGTCATTAGTGGTCTCTGGCATTCTCCTCTTGATTGCTATTGGCCTATCCGTCTGGTTGTCGTACAAATTGTATCATCCTATTGAAGATATGCTGCATCGGATTCGATTTCAGCATCCGCGCGGTGAACCTACGAGGCGAACCGAGGGGGATGAGCTTCATGCCATGAGTGAGAATTATTTGAAATTGTCTCATACCCTGCAAGAAATCAGCTCGGAACACATCGTGAATAAATATTACATCCGTAAATTTATGACAGACGGCCAAATGTTCTCACATCACGATATGATTGGCTTAATTGACAAGCATCAACTGAATATTGCTTATCCCGCCGAAATCATTGTCTGTGTGCTTCGCTTGGATCATTTTCAAGCGTACACGAATCATACAGCCCTTGCTTTGAAGAAAATGCATAGCTTTGCCATCACGAATATTGCGCAGGAAATGATGTCCAGGGCATATCCTTGTGAAGCTGTGGAGGTATGGGGGGATCATATTATTCTCATTGTATCGCTGATTGACGCGCCTGCCACAGTGAAAACAGATCGGATTCTTCCCATCCTTCAGGAAATCCAGCATACCATTGCGAAATATTACGATCTGAGCCTGTCGTGTGGACTTAGTGATCCCATTTCTCAATTGACACAGCTGTCATCGGGCTATACACAAGCCTTACAGAATAGCTTATATACCCTAATTTTCGGCTACAAGTCCATTATTACGAGTGATATGGTCAAAGAAAACAACGCGAATAAGCGCGTGTCGATCCCAGAAGCCATTGAACGGAAGCTATCCGAGAGCTTAAAGAAGGGCTTGATGACCGAAGCTGGGATTGAGCTGGAGAAAGCATTCTCCCTTTTTGCCACCTTCCATTATCATGATATTCATCGCGCTGTAATGAATTTAACCTGGGTAATCAAGTATACGGTTGTTGAAATTATGGAAAATCGCGTAACGAAGATGAGCTTCAATGTCGATTATATTCATCACATTCCACAGGAGAAGGAAACGTTAGAGGAAATGTATGTAGCTTTATTGGCCCTATGTTCACAAATTTGTGAGGGTCAGAAGCCGTCTAATGTGGAACGGAATGACATGATCTTGGAAACGGTCAAAGAACTCATCCATCAGAAGTATGCGGATATTAACCTGAGTCAGCAAACAATTGCAGCTACAGTCAAGCTATCATCAGCGTACTTGGGGAAATTGTTCAAGGATAGCTATCAAATTACACTCACAGAATATATCAATGAAGTTCGTTTGCAGCACGCCCAGCGTCTTCTTGAGAATGGGGATCATTCGGTCTTAGATATTATGGAAAAATGCGGTTATGCCAATCCGAGTTACTTTTTCCGATTATTCAAAGCCAAATTCGGAAGTACGCCGAAGGAATATCGCATGAAGAAATCGATTTCATAAGAGGGGAAATGTGATCAAGTTGCCGCCACTTCTTCCACCAATTGGTGCATGGAAGGGCGGTTTTGTGCTTTTCAATGATAAAAAGAGAGTAATTCGAACATTGTACATATGATTTCTACATGTTTTCGAACATCGTACGCTATGTAACCGATTCATCCTGTGGCAAGATACGAATAGGGAGGGAGGAGCACAATGATGAAATCGCATCCCAACAAGAAACGAAGGCTATTCCAGGAATTCAAACACCTGCGAAAGAATCGAGAGCTGCTGTTGCTTGCGACGCCGGGCATTTTGTTTGAACTGGTTATTAAGTATTTGCCCATGATTGGCCTCATCTTAGCCTTCAAGTATTTCAGGTATGATCAAGGGATTCTAGGGAGCAAATGGGTCGGCTTCAAAAATTTCGAATTTATATTCAAATCACAGGACGCCTGGCGTATTATTCGCAACACCCTTTTATACAACATGACCTATATCGTACTTGGAACGCTTGCTGCGCTCGTCCTTTCTATCCTGTTATATGAGGTAAGCGGCCGCATGGTGAAAGTGTATCAAACCACACTATTTCTACCGTATTTCATTTCATTAGTATTGGTCGGTTACATTGCGTACGGTTTCCTAGAGCATAAGAGTGGGTACCTCAATAGCTTTCTAAGCAACATCGGGCTTTCTCCGCACAAATGGTACTTTGAGACGACACCTTGGCTATTCATCCTGCCTGTGGTTGCTGTATGGAAAAGTGTCGGCTTCTCGACATTGATCTACTACGCTGGGATTGTTGGCATCAACACCGAATATTACGAAGCAGCGAAACTAGACGGCGCATCACGCGTTCAAATGATTTTTCGCATTTCACTGCCGCTCATGAAGCCATTGATAATCATTGTGTTTATTCTAGGCTTAGGCAATATATTCCGTGGTGATTTCGGATTGCATTACTTTGTGCCGAATAATGTTGGCGCTAATTTGGCCACGACAGATGTCATAGATACGTATGTGTATCGTGCTCTTGCAAAGCTTGGTGACATTAATTCCGGGGCAGCTGTAGGATTTCTACAATCGGTTGTGGGGTTAATTACCATTGTTTCAGCCAATGCAGCGGTACGCCGAATCGATAAAGAGAACGCGTTATTCTAATGGGGGAGGAGACTAGGAGCTTTATGGAGCTTGTCGTAGCTAAACCAGTGAAACCCGCCTCATTGTGGTATATTCATGTGTTTTTCGCCGTGATCTGTGTGTTGATGATCATCCCTTTTATACTCGTGATTGCAGTGTCATTGTCGTCCGAGAACAGTCTGATCCAATTCGGTTATCGTTTTATTCCCAAAGAGCTTAGCTTAGAAGCTTACCGAATTGTCTTCAAATCCCCCGACATTTGGCTGAAATCGTATGGGGTTACGATCGGAATCACCATTATTGGAACCGTGTTATCCCTGTTATTAACGGCGTTGACCGCATATCCGATGTCAAGACGAGACTTTCGCTATCATCGACCGCTTACGTTTTATATTTTCTTCACCTTGTTATTCAATGGGGGAACTATCCCGTTCTATATCTTAATGACACAATACTTGCATTTGAAAAATTCCATCCTTGCGCTCATCATTCCACTACTCATGAATCCTTTCAATATTATTATTATGAAAAGTTTCCTCGATAAAATTTCGATGGAAATTATCGAATCTGCCAAGATCGACGGCTCCAGTGAGCTTCGCATTTTTTATCGTATTATTATGCCGCTTTCCACACCGGCGCTAGCGACACTCGGTTTATTCATTTCTTTTGCCTATTGGAATGATTGGTTTAATGCCTTGTTGTTCATTGATGATAACAAATATGTGCCACTCCAACTGCTGCTCGTTCGCATTCTGTCGCAGATTGAATTTCTGGCGAATTCGCCTCTTGCCGAGGCAGCGAGTAAATTACAATTTGCGAACTTCCCAACTTTATCTGTGCGGATGGCGATGGCTTTGGTGGCAGGCGGGCCCATGATGATCATGTTTCCTTTTTTCCAAAAGTACTTTGTGAAAGGAATTACTGTAGGTTCACTGAAAAGCTGAGAGGAGGTGAGGGGCGTTCGTAAGGAGGATTTGATGTTCTGATGATACTAGGGGTACTTAATATGGAGGTGTGAAGGTTGATAAAAGGAAAAAAAATGTACCTGAGCAGTGCAGCCATTATGCTTCTGAGTATGTCCGTGTTAGCTGGATGCAAGACCGACACGGCAAGTGAATCGTCATCACCGGCAGCAACAACCCCAGCAACAACGACAAGCGCGACGCCCGCAACACCTGCACCCAGCACACTGCCTGAAGTCAAATTGACGTTTTATTATCCAAGTAATCCGCCGGGTAAAGATCAGGCTCTTGTGAATGAGGAAGTCAATAAGTATGTGAAGAGCAAAATCAATGCAACCGTAGACCTTAAGCCGCTTTCTTTTGATGAATATGATCCGAAACTGAACACCATCATGGCCTCTGGTGAAGCCTTCGATGTGGCATGGGGCTCGAAATATTGGCTGCTCAGCTATCAGCCGAACATTGATAAGGGTGCGCTCTTGGAGCTGACCGATGCGATGATTAGCAAAAATGCGGCTGCAGCCCGGAAGAACATTCCCGATAAATTCTGGCCGGATATGAAAGCGACGGATGGCAAAGTGTACGGCTTTCCGGTTTATCAAATCGCAGCCAAGACGAAGAGTCTCGTCATTCAAAAGCAATTCGTGGATAAATACAAGTTGGATGTTAATTCAATTAAAACGTATAAAGACCTCGAGCCTTTCCTGAAATCAATCAAGGACAATGAAAAGGATGTTATTCCTTTCGGGATGGCTCAGAATTCATGGGGCCTCTATACAGACCCAAATCTGGTCGCCGCAGATGGTCTTGCGGTTGCTTACAAGAAGGATGACAAAACATACACGTCCATTACGAAAATTCAACAGTTGCAAAATAAGAAGGACTTCTTCACGACGATGCATAAATGGTCTTTAGCTGGCTATATCAACGAGGATGCACCGCTGCTCAAAAACATTACAGATCTCAAGAAGAAGGGGAAAGTGGCGGTAAGCCTTGAGTTTACGACGAAGCCAGGCGGCGAAGTGGATGAAATGGCGAATAATGGCGGCAACGCTGTTGTTTATGTGCCGATTTCCGATTCCTACTTTACAGGTGTTGCGAGCGCCATGCAGGTGATAAGCAAAACTTCCAAAAACCCAGAACGCGCCCTCATGTTCATTAACCTTCTTAACACAGATAAAGTGTTGTACAATCTGATTTCGAATGGGTTGGAAGGCAAGCACTATACGAAGAAGGATGACAAATATATCGAACCGATCAAGGATTCCGGTTATGCGCCGAATGTGGATTGGGTGTTCGGGAACCAATTTAACGCGTTCTTGAAAGGTGCACAGACACCAGATGTATGGGACAAAACGATTAAATTGAACGAAAGCGCCATGGTTCCGGCTTCCTACGGATTTGATGTCAATAGAGACACCATCAAATCTGAGGTTGCCAACGTGACCGCCGTAGATCTCGAGTTTCAAGTTGCTCTTGAAACCGGTGCAGTAGATCCTGCGGATCAACTACAGAAATACATCGACAAGCTGAAAGCGGCTGGTCAAGACAAGATTGATGCAGAAACAACGAAGCAATGGCAAGCTTTCTTGAAAGCGAAAGGCTTGTAAGTAGTGCAGTGTAAAAAGCCGTTCCTTGTGGTCATTTGACCGCATGGGACGGCTTTTGCTGTCGCTGCATCATATTAGGCCAAGCTCTCGAATATAGATGAGTAAACGAGGAGATAAAGTCAGCTACCTTTTCAAAGTAAAGGATGGCTGTTTTTATTTTCATGCATATACTAATCCTACAAAGGCAGGAACGAAAGAGGTGATCTTGGTGGGAACACGGCTATTATCGGAAAAGTTAGTGAAAACGCGCTTTCCCCATTTAAGGTACATCCGAATTCACACTTCAGATAAATATAAGGCGACCATTTATGCATGGACGGAAGATATGCAGCTATCTAAGCAAGATGAACTGAATGTGGAAAAATATGCAAACGCTTACTTGTATCCGTATGTGGTTTTTCAAGTGAAGG
Source organism: Paenibacillus plantarum (assembly GCF_013141695.1). Lineage (GTDB taxonomy): Bacteria > Bacillota > Bacilli > Paenibacillales > NBRC-103111 > Paenibacillus_E > Paenibacillus_E plantarum. Next base: position 61,245 of record NZ_WHNY01000054.1, on the reverse strand, counting down.
CGTATAACGCGGTGCGAGCAGATAAAGTGCCATTACTGCAAGAAGTGCCTTCCGAAATTGTGCTAACTGCACTACGCTCAAACTTGAATCAATATGGGATTCTAGCTGCGATCAATCGGCAATTTCCTTATGGGCGGCTACGATTTAAGCATTATGACGTCATCAATAGCATCATTCATTTTGACTTCGATGCGCTTAGGCGAATGGAGGAGCAAGAGAAGGAACACATGCTGCGCTGCTTGCGCGAAATGATCCCTCTCGGTTGCTACTGCGAGGTTCAATTTCTGGAGGATGAGATGTAACGTCGGTTAAATCAAACTATTCATACTGTATTTTCTTAATTTCACTCGATTTCACCTGAAGTCTCCGAGAAAAACGGAGACTTTTGTTTGCTTATAAATATTAATGCTTGCCAACGCTATGCTTTAGTATGTATCTTTTTCCAGAAGGCATTTCAGTTTGTAGATGCAGTCCACTATTGGAAATACATAACGTCAACTTAAAGGAGATACATATGCCATGCTGAATCGATCCCCGTACCTTTTATTAATCCTAGCCACTTGCATTTGGGGAGGAAACTTTGTAGCTGGAAAGGCTCTTGTGCTGCAAATTCCGCCAATTACACTGGCTACAGGCCGTTGGGGTATTGCTTTCCTATGCTTACTTCTCTTCTTTGGCAAAGCAGCCTGGCGACTCAAACATGAATTTCTCGCGAATTGGAAAATGGTTGTTTTCCTCTCCCTGACAGGAGTAGCGGGATTTAACTCACTCACGTATGTTGCTGTTCAGTACACGGGCTCCATTAATGCCTCATTAATGAATTCGGCGACACCTATTTTCGTTGTTCTCATTACTTGGGCTGTTATGAAGGAAAGACTTGCCTGGTGGGCACTGCCGGGTATTGGTGTATCGATCCTAGGTGTGTGTTGGATTATTAGTCAAGGGGATTTGTCTGCGCTCCTCCGGTTATCCGTCAATCAAGGTGATATGTACATGCTAATCGCTGTCTTATGCTGGGCCTTATATTCAGTGGGCATGAAAAAAATGGCTGGTCGCTTTCCGGCAAGCCCATTTTTACTGGTGCAAGTAACCGTTGCGCTCGTGGTGTTGATTCCTAGTGCATCCATAGAGTGGATCATCAAGGAACCTATGGTGTCGTGGAGTCCCGCCTTGATAAGCGGATTACTTTATGTGGGAATCTTCGCGTCCATCGTAGCTTTCTTGAGCTGGAATAAAGCCATAGAGCTTGCTGGTCCCCAGCGTTGTGCAGGATTTCTCAACTTCATACCTTTGTTTAGCGCAATCTTTGCAACTACCTTTACGGGGGAATCCTTGCAGCTATATCATCTGTTGGGAGCCTTATCCATCGTGTTAGGTGTGTATTTGACGAATAGGGCAATGAAGCAGCAAGTGCGCCCCTTTTTATCAAAGTGAATAAAACTTGTTGCAGGCATAGTGGGGGGATTGGGTGGGAGTCCCACATTATAAGCAAATATTAGTAAAGAGATTATGATTATTGATTGGATTCTTCCTCATCTTTAGTTCAAGATAGAATTAAGTGGAGGGGGAGATCAAAATGACAGGGAACACATTCAGCAAGTTGATTCGCCTATTTTGGACATTTCTTCGAATTAGCCCGCTTACATTTGGTGGCGGCTATGCCATGCTACCTGCCATTCAACGAGAGGTCGTCTTCATGAAGAATTGGATGTCAGACGCGGAAATGTCAGAGCTCCTGGCCATCTCCGGTGCAGCCCCAGGTGGAGTTGGTGTCAATGTATCTGCGTTGGTCGGTTATCGTCTCGCAGGCATTGCAGGAGCCATCGCGGCTGTCGTAGGGATTACACTACCGACCTTTCTGATCGTCCTCTTGCTAAGTGTGCTTTACGCTTGGCTTGAGCATTACCCGAAAATGCAAGCCCTTATGGAGGGGATTCATGCAGCGATTATAGGTCTTATTGCGGCTGCCGCGTACAAAATGGCAAAATCTTCGATCTTCGATCGGATTACCCTCCTTATAGCAGTAGGTACTGTGTTTGTCATGCTCGTCGTTCAGGTATCGCCGCTCGTGTTGATCACACTCGGCGTAGTGGCCGGTCTCGTCGCCATGTATCTTAAGAACAAATGGGGCAGGGTAAAACCTCCATCTCATACAGAACTACCTGCATCTAAAAATGCTGACAACAAGACCGCTGAATGGTTTATGGCGGATGGGATCTAAGGGACGAGGTGATTCGTAGATGTTACTCCAATTATTTATCGCATTTCTCAAAATAGGTCTCGTATCCTTTGGCGGCGGCTATGCCATGATTCCAGTCATCCAGCTTGAGGTCGAGCGGCATCACTGGATGACGGAAGAACAGTTTTATCATGTGATTGCCTTGTCTGGCACCAGCCCTGGTCCTATTGCTACGAATAGTGCCACGTTAATTGGCTATGAGACAGCGGGTATCCCTGGGGCTATTCTTGCGACGTTAGGCATGGTACTGCCGTCTCTAGTGGTCATCATCCTCGTAGCGGCCTTCTTGTTTCGTTGGCACTCGCATCCTTGGTTTAAATCATCCTTTTATGGTCTCAAGCCTGTTGTGTCAGGATTTATCGTCTATGCAGCGCTGCATTTTGGCCAATCATCCTTCGGAACGGTAGATACAGGGGTCACGTGGAAACAAGTTGCAACACTACTTATTGCGTTCGGTGCTTTTATGGCGATTGTAAAATATAAAGTGCATCCATTTGTTGTTATTGTTGGGGCTGGCGTTCTGGGAATCGCTTTTTTCTTGTAAAAAATGTTCGTTTCGGCAGTTCCTGAGAACGGGAGGATCTAGTTGCCGCTGTCGGACGGATCTAAGTCGATTTTGGATTGTGCCCCCCTAATCCATACCTCTAACCTCTATAAGGTGATGGGTAAGGATTTTTCTATTTTCCGCTAGTTAAGCTGATAAATTTTTCTTTTATGGGCAATAAACATCTTTATATTTTTGATAAATGTTATATAATGTACAATATATAACTAATAGAACATACTATATAACGTTATTTCGTTGCTTAAGGAGGGAAACATCATCGAACTTACGGCTCGCCAGTTAGAAATAATTGATCTCGTCAGCAAATATGCACCTATTACTGGAGAACGCATCGCTGAGTTGCTGGGGGTTAGTCGACCGACCATTCGCTCGGATCTAGCAGTCTTAGTGATGTTAAGGCATATCGATGCCAAACCAAAGGTGGGCTATTTTCTCGGAACAGCAGCACACGACGTCCATGCACCAAGCAAGTTGATTGAGTCCGTGAAGGTGAAGGACGTAATGGGCATTCCCGTTTTGCTTCGGGAAACAGTAACTGTCAGTGATGCCGTTGTTGCCCTTTTTCTCGAAAATGTGGGGAGTTTGATGATTGTTAATCAGGAGGGCGCACTAGCAGGCGTGGTTTCACGAAAGGATTTACTGAAGGTTACGTTAGGACAAGCAACGGCAACGGCAATGCCAGTCTCGTTGGTGATGACCAGACAACCGAACATTGTTACGGTGAAACCTGAAGATAGCGTGCTGGAAGCAGCTCGGAAGATGATTCATCATGAAGTGGACACCTTACCCGTCGTCAAGGCAATGGAGGGCAGGGAAGGGCTGGAAGTTGTAGGCCGAATTACGAAAACAACAATGACCAAATTGCTGCTGGATGTAGCGCTAGGTACGTAAATCAGGGGGAATTTACATGGGAGAGAAGCTGCATACCATTTTCGTATGTTCGGATTCGGTAGGAGAAACAGCAAATACGGTTGTTCAAGCAACGATTCGGCAGTTTAATGCAAGTCAGGTTGTCGTGAAGCGACATGGTTCCATTCGAACGGAAGATGAAGTAAGAACGATCGTAGAAGAAGCATCACGAGTGAAGGGGTTTATCGCCTACACGCTTGTATTGCCTGAACTAAGAGAAATGATGCGGCAAGAAGCTATCCGAGTGAACGTGAATGCCATCGATATTATGGGCCCTATGATGCAAGCCTTTATTGACACGTTTAAGGATTCGCCTAAGCGTAAAGTCGGGCTGCTCTATCAGTTAGATGAACAGTATTATCAGCGGGTTGAGGCGGTAGAATTTACAGTCAATAGTGATGATGGCAAAGATCCTAGCACAATGAAACAGGCCCATATCGTCCTGATCGGACCTTCACGAACATCTAAGACGCCGCTTAGCATATACTTGGCGCACAAAGGATTTAAGGTATCGAATTATCCTTTAGTTCCAGAAGTTAAACCACCTAGTCTCTTATTTGAGCTAGACCCGAAGAAGCTTGTCGGACTGACGATGAGTGTGGATAAATTGATTGGTATTCGTACAGAACGGCTGAAAGCCGTTGGTCTCCCTTTCGGAGCTAAATATGCGACGAAAGAGCGCATAGAGGAAGAATTAGCTTTTGCCATGAATCTGTATCGTGATCTGGGTTGTTCGATTATTGATGTGAGCGAGAAAGCGATTGAGGAAACAGCAGGTTTAATTTTGGCGGAACGATCATAACGTTTCAGACAACGAATCAAACCAATTTCGAGAGGGTGGATCGCTTATGCACAGAGACTTATCTTTGGAAATCGTACGGGTAACAGAGGCAGCAGCCATTGCATCATCTAGCTGGACAGGGAAAGGGAATAAGCATGATGCGGATGGAGCCGCAACTTCCGCGATGCGGGAGTATTTCAGTGCTGTTCCTTTTCGAGGGACGGTTGTTATTGGTGAAGGGGAAATGGATGAAGCGCCAATGCTTTACATTGGGGAAGAGGTAGGCAGTGGCGTTGGACCTGAATATGATGTGGCTGTTGATCCATTAGAGGGAACTGATATTGTGGCAAGCGGTCGGAATAATGCCCTTTCTGTTGTGGCTATTGCAGAGAAAGGCAGTCTCCTCCATGCCCCTGATATGTATATGGCGAAGCTGGCGGTTGGTCCGCGATTGGCTGGCAAGCTGAGTCTTGAAGATCCACTTGAGGTGACTATTCAGAAAGCGGCAAGCATTCTGCATAAGGAAATTTCAGAGCTGACGGTCTCCATCCTGGATCGCAATCGACATGCCGAACACATTATGATCTTGCGTAAACTCGGAGTCAAAATTTATTTACTAAGCGACGGCGATGTGGCAGGCGCGATAGCGGTGGCGTTCCCAGAAACTGGGATCGATCTGCATGTAGGTTCAGGGGGAGCTCCCGAAGGTGTCCTTGCAGCAGCAGCATTGCGTTGTATGGGTGGCGAACTGCAAGGGCGTTTGCTGCCTGAGAATGAAGAAGAATATCAACGTTGTCTAGCCATGGGGATTTCGGATCCATCGAAAGTGTTGAGAATGCAGGACCTTGTGGGCGATTCCGATATTATTTTTGCGGCAACTGGGGTCACATCAGGCGATTTCTTACATGGTGTCAAATATGGCTGGGGCGGTCGTGCGCAAACCCACTCGGTAGTGATGAGAGCGCAGACGCAGACCGTGCGTTTTATCCAATGTGTTCACCAGTTGCATGAGGAGCAACGCGGGAGTGCTTAATTCTAAAGAACAACGAAACTAGGAAGATCAACTTAGACATGTGCCAAGTTCCCCTCTGCATATACTTGTGTTGAGAAGATGCGAAAAGAGGGATAACATGAGCTTGTCTTCAATTGATTTTCTTTCCGTCGTCCGCAGTTGCATACCTGAGGAGGCCGAGATTATCGTGCTGAAGCAGGAGGGAGATCCCGCGGCGATTCTATACGCCGATGTGGATGGTGATGGGTTTCCAGAAATCACAGCCCTATATAGATATTTAGACCATCAATATTTGTTTTCCTTGAAAGAGTACTCCGGTAATTGGTTTCCAATCGGGTCGGCATCAACAGGGAAAGATCTTGCTGTGAAGGACTTTGCTGCAGCGCCAGTTTCACGCAAAGAAGGCTGGGATGTCCTGATTGGTTGGGAGCGGGCGGATGAACCGATAGCAGAACTGGATATTATTCAATGGACGCAAACAGGTTTTCAGCGCGTGATTCCACCTGGTACGACCTATTCTCATTTGGAAATCGAAGATATGCCGACACGGAATGGTCCAGATGGCTTGTGTGAAATTGCCTTGTGGACGCAGGAGCAAGGTCAAGCGTACCGGGTAGAAACGTATCGCTGGGATCCCTATCGGCTTGTGCCGACAAGTGATGTGCATGCCTACTATTTCCAAAAAGTTGCTCGCTACTACGAGAATTTAACGCAGGAACAACCGAATGAGGGGCTGTATCGAAGTTATTTGGAGGATGCTCAGAAGCGGGCAGGCGGTATTTAGGGAAGTCTATTATGTGCCAGGAGAAATTTCCTCCTGGTTTTTTTGTCGTGTTTGAGGTCTAGGGGAAGCGGAGTTTACACCCTTGATTAATAGGTTGAGATGATATGTGAGAAGCTGGTTGCGAGTAGAATTGGTTTGAGTGGAGTAGGAGTAGTGTGCTCGATTGAGTAGCTAGCTTTCAATTAACTGTAAAAAATACGGTTAAAATTGGCGTTTTATCTAAGATTTAACGAATAGATGGAAAACATACAGCTAATATCAGGGAGATTGGCCATTTGGTGGATTATTGCGGAAATTAACTGTAGGAAATCCATCTAATGCTCCCAGTTGGGGAGAAGCAGTAAAATTAACAACATAAAATCCATTAATTTGTTTAGTGCGGTGGAAAAGGCTGAATGTGAGCGCTGAGATCCAGCATCCACCCCCGTATCCGATGTCCATAATCAGTATCCCAAGACGTGTCGCAATTTCTGAGTGTCATTGTCCGAATGTTAGACTTAAAATAAGCGTTTTCATGTGCTACATTTAAGAAAGTTGTCTAAATATCATATATTTGCATGCAAGGAAAAAACCTACTGGAGGTCTTCACATGTCACGTAAGTATCGTATTGGTATTATTGGTTGCGGTGGAATTGCAAATGGTAAGCATTTGCCTAGTTTGAGCAAGCTGTCAAATGTTGAATTAGTCGCATTTTGTGACATCATCCAAGAGAGTGCAGCAACAGCTGCAACGAAATATGGGATTGAAGGCGCGCTCGTTTGCGAAGATTATAGAGAAGTATTGCAAGATGCTACGATTGATATCGTGCATGTATTGACACCGAATATTTCACATGCGGAAATTTCAATTGCTGCTCTTGAAGCTGGCAAGCATGTTATGTGTGAGAAGCCGATGGCCAAAACAGCTGAAGATGCGAAGCGCATGGTTGAAACAGCGAAACGCACTGGCAAAAAGTTGACCGTTGGTTACAACAACCGTTTCCGTCCGGATAGCCAACATTTGAAAAACGTATGTGCTGATGGTGAGCTTGGTCACATTTATTTTGCTAAAGCACATGCCATTCGTCGTCGTGCTGTACCGACATGGGGTGTATTTCTTGATGAAGAGAAGCAAGGTGGCGGTCCGTTAATCGATATCGGTACGCATGCCCTAGATCTTACGCTTTGGATGATGGACAACTACAAGCCGAAGGTTGTATTAGGTACGTCCTACCATGAATTGTCCCAAACGGAAAACGCTGCTAACGCATGGGGGCCATGGGATCCAAGTAAATTTACCGTTGAGGATTCCGCTTTTGGGATGATCGTGATGGAGAATGGTGCAACGATTATTCTTGAATCCAGCTGGGCGTTAAACACACTTGAAGTAGACGAAGCGAAATGCTCGTTGAGTGGTACGGAAGGTGGAGCAGATATGAAAGGCGGCCTTCGCATCAATGGTGAGAAGCACAGTCGTCTTTACACAACCGAGGTTGATTTGAAAGCAGGCGGAGTTGCTTTCTACGATGGCAAAACCGAAAGCGCTGCTGACGTGGAAATGCGTACTTGGATCAACGCGATTGATCAAGATATTGATCCGGTTGTTACGCCTGAGCAAGCTTACGTTGTTTCGCAAATTCTTGAAGCTATTTATGAGTCCGCTCGTACGGGTAAAGCTGTTTATTTAAACCAATAGAACTGGAAATGGAAAACCATGAGGATGATACGTCCTGATGGTTTTTCTTTACTTTTATTTTAGATGATATTTGAAAAATAGCGCAGTGATGGCGTATGCTTATCAATAGATTGCTATTATTTTGTTATTGAGGGAAAGGAAGCGAACCATATGCAATTAGGCTTGCAAAATAAGGTGGCTTTAATCACCGGGGGAAGCAAAGGGATTGGACTTGCTACCGCCATTTCTTTGTCCCGCGAAGGGGCGAAAGTGGCTATACTTGCGCGAAATGTAGAGCAGCTTCAGGAAGCTGCGATTCAAATTGCTAATCTAACCGAAGGCGAAGTTCTCACGATTGTGGCGGATGTGACATCGGAAGCTGATTGTCAGAGAGCAATTGAAGAGACGGTTCAACGTTTTGGCGGTTTACATATCCTTGTTAATAATGCAGGGACTTCCGCTGCTGCACCTTTTGAACAAGTAGGTTCGGCTGTGTGGCGCCAAGATTTGGAGTTGAAATTATTCGGGGCTATCCATTGCTCGCAATTTGCGATTCCATATATGCGAGAAGCAGGCGGCGGCTCGATCGTGAATGTTACAACATCCGCTGCCAAGACACCTCCAGCCTCATCGCTTCCGACTTCGGTTAGCAGAGCGGCTGGATTGGCTTTAACGAATGCGATGAGCAAAGATTTGGGATCGGCACAGATTCGGGTCAATACCGTGTGTATTGGAACCATTCGCAGTGACCAAATCGAGAAGGCTTGGAAAAAGCGTGCTCCAGAGCTTACATGGGAGGAGTTCGCAAGTGATCCGCGGCATGATATTCCATTAGGCCGTATTGGGAATGCAGAGGAAGCGGCGAATGTGATTACCTTTTTAGTCTCAGATGCAGCTTCTTATGTAACAGGGACATCTGTGAATATTGATGGTGGAAAAGGCGCAGCCTTATAGAAGTTCAAATAGAACAAAGCCTATGTCTCTCCGTTAACGGAAAGCCATAGGCTTTGTTCTTTCTTCTATGTTTTTTAGGGCATGGTGCTAGGATTAAATTCTACGTTTCTTTCTTAGATACCAGATGATCTCAGAGATAGCATCCCGTATTGAAGTGTTTTGGTGAAAAGCTAATGTCATTGTCATAAGCAAGAAACCTCCCTAACCCTGAAAGAATGTCATGCATGAATAGTATTACGTAAGAAAATCGACGTTGGTTCTATTTTTTTTTAGTGGGTTAAGCCTATTTTTAAAAATAAAGCACCTTACTAATTCACTTCACCGATCGGTAGTATTTGGGCATCAACGCCTCTTGTTCAAAAAGGACGTGAAAATCATTAATTTTGCTTGACAGGTTAAACGTTTCAATTTAATCTAAATATAAGTGTTAAACGTTTAACACGTTCGTGAATTTGAAGCAGGTACTGAGCAACCTATAACAAGGGATACGGAGTGATTCTATCATGTGGAAACAAGCTATTGAGGATGCTTTGCAGAAGACGAAAGTGAATATTGAGCGTTTCGGGGATCAGTTCCCTCATGTCAGTGAGAACGATATTTATCATTTGAATCCAAATACCGATTGGACGGATGGCTTCTGGTCAGGGATTTTGTGGCTGAGCTACCAGTATAGCGGTGACAAAGTATTCCAAGATGCTGCACAGAAAACGGTAGCAAGCTTTAAACAAAGACTTGAAAATAACGTTGGCTTGGATCACCATGATATTGGCTTCCTATATTCCCTTTCTTCGAAGGCGCAGTGGATTCTTGAGAAAGATGAGAACGCGAAGCAACTTACTTTGCAAGCTGCTGATGTTTTGATGAAGCGTTGGAGACCGAAGGGCCAGTACATTCAAGCTTGGGGACCTGAGGGTGACGAGCATAACGGTGGACGGATCATTATCGATTGCCTATTAAACCTACCGTTGCTTTATTGGGCATATGAACAAACCGGAGATACGAAATATAAAGAAGTAGCGATCATCCATGCGGATCTGTCACGCCGTTACTTGGTGCGTGGCGATGATTCCTCCTACCACACGTTCTACTTCGATCAAGAAACAGGGGAACCACTTCGCGGTGGAACGCATCAAGGTTATCAAGATGGATCGACATGGACAAGAGGACAAGCGTGGGGAATTTACGGCTTTGCGCTTTCGTACCACTATACGAAAAATCCATTATACTTAGAGACAGCCAAACGTTTAGCGCGTTATTTCTTTGAGCGTTTACCTGAAGACGATGTGGTATATTGGGATTTCAATGCACCAATAAATGCCGAGACGAAACGTGATAGTTCTGCTTCTGCGATTGCTTCTGCAGGGGCTTTGGAGATTCTTGAGCATTTGGCAGCAGATGATCCGGATCGTGCGTATTTGGAAAATGGCGTTCAGCGCTCGATGGCTGGATTGGTGAAATCCTACGCTACAATTGGCAAGCCGGATGCACAAGGTTTACTTGAGCGCGGTTCATACAGTGTTCGCGGCGGGGCTGCACCGGATGATTATGTTATTTGGGGAGACTACTATTACTTAGAAGCTCTGCTTCGTCTAGAAAAAGGATTCAAGGGGTATTGGTATGAGTAATTCACAACCGGCTGTGGCAACTGATCGCGCCTATTGGGTTCAGACGATGCTTCGCATCGCTGAGCCTGTCCTTCGGGCGTTAGCAAGTAGACAACTTAGAGCCACCATGCCAGTTGAATGTAAAAGAGAAGAGCAACGCGCGTTCACGCATCTCGAAGCGTTCGGTCGTACCCTCGTCGGGATGGCACCTTGGTTAGAGACACCAGCATTAGATGCCGAGGAGGAACAGCTTCGTCAGGCGTACGGTAATCTCGTTCGAGAAGCGATGGATGCGGCAACGGATCCGGAATCACCGGATTTCTTGAACTTTGCTCAGGGGATGCAGCCAATCGTAGATACCGCATTCTTAGCGCATGCTATTTTACGTGCACCGAATACGCTATGGCATAGCTTGGACCCTCGTGTTCAAAAGAATCTAGCTGCCGCGATGAAATCTTCACGGACTCGCAAGCCAGGCTTCAATAACTGGCTGCTTTTCGCGGCGATGACGGAAACCGCGCTTGGTGTTATGGGCGAGGACTGGGATCATATGCGTGTTGATTTTGCACTAAAGCAGCATGAACAATGGTATCTAGGCGACGGCATGTATGGTGATGGCGTGGATTATCATGCGGATTACTACAACAGCTTCGTTATTCAGCCGATGATGGTGGATATCATTGAGCATGTGCATACGTATTATGCCGATTGGGGCAATATGCGTGAGAATATCCTGAAGCGAGCGCAGCGATATGCGGCGGTTCAGGAGCGCATGATTTCACCAGAAGGCACTTTCCCAGCCATTGGGCGTTCGTTAGCTTACCGCTTCGGAGCTTTCCAATCGCTGGCGCAGACCGCACAGCGGAACGAGCTGCCTGTCGGCGTTCAACCGGCTCAAGTACGCGGAGCTTTAACTGCTGTCATTCGCAGATTGATTGAAGCACCAGGCACCTTCGATGAAGGTGGTTGGTTGCGGATTGGACTTTGCGGACATCAGCCAGAAATTGGCGAGCCGTACATCTCAACAGGAAGCTTATACTTATGCTCTGCGGTCTTTCTACCACTGGGCTTGGCAGCGAATGATGAGTTCTGGCAAGGTGCGGATGTACCGTGGACCTCACAGCAAGTTTGGTCGGGTCAGACGGTTGCCATAGATAAAGCGTTATATGAATAAATACCAAGCACGTACTTGTCCCGATGGGATGGGTACGTGTTTTTTTTGACAGCATAACGCTCCTTCGAAGGGACATAGGTACTGCGAAAGGGAACCACGTTCCGTTACTTTTTGAATTTGAGCTTTTTGAGGTAAATAGCGGAACCACGTTCCTCTACTTTGGCGAAGTGCATGAATGATGTAAGTACCGTTCGATGTCTATGTAAATCGGGAGATTGCCTCATTGTTTGATTCTCAGACCACCCATACAATTAGAATTATGAAGCAGGGGCAACTTCCCTAAGACCACTAAACCAAGGAGAGATCTTAATGGGCTTATTGGATGGTTTGTATCGATTTCAGGATTGCCGAACACTTCGGGTTTCGAGCTACGACCGATCGGGAGGAAATGACGATTATATCAGTATTAAAGCTGGAGAAACGGCGGTGCTTGCCCATCTTCAAAATGCGGGGATCATCAAGCATATCTGGATTACAATCAATGCGAAGGATCCTATGTACAATCGCAATCTGATTGTGCGCATGTATTGGGACGGGGAATCGGAACCGAGCGTACAAAGTCCGATCGGAGATTTCTTCGGGCAGGGTTGGGGTGAGAATTATCCATTTATCTCCTTACCAATGGCTGCGGCTCCTAGGGGAGGAAAGGGATTGAATTGCTACTTCCCCATGCCATTCGCCCAAGGCGCAAAAATTACATTAGAGAACGATTCGGAGTTTGATGTTCCTTCTTTTTATTATTACATCGATTATGAGCAGCATGCTTCGATACCGGATGATGCAGGACGGTTTCACGCCTGGTGGAATCGGGAAATAACCGAACCGTCAGGTGAGCAAGAGAACGAGTGGGGACTTATGGGTGAACCACCGAAAAATCAAACGGATGAAAGCAATTATTTGTTTGCAGAAATTGAGGGACGTGGGCATTTTGTCGGCGTTAATTACTATGTCGATAGTCCAGGACCAATGTGGTATGGAGAAGGCGACGACATGTTCATGGTGGATGGTGAACCTTGGCCGGGATCCCTACATGGCACTGGGACGGAGGATTTCTTCAATTCCTCGTGGTGCCCGAACGAGCTGTATGCCCATCCTTATTTCGGGTACGCCCGAATACCTGATAAGCTCGGCTTTATGGGACGGACCCATTGTTACCGCTTCTTATTGGAGGATGCCATTCATTTCCGCAAATCGCTCCGGTCTAGTATTGAGCATGGGCATGCCAATGTACTGACATTAGATATCGCCAGTGTGGCCTATTGGTACCAAAGTGAGCCACACAAACCGTTTCCAGCGATTCCGCAGAGATCATTGCGTCAAAATATGCCGGTTATTACGGCGAGTGACGTTCACCGTTGGCGAGATGCGTGGAGAAAGTCCAAAGGTTCTGGCAAGTTGTGGGGGAATGAGTTGGAGTGAGTTAGGCCCATTCGTAGGAGTAATCCAACCCTGATCTGCACGGCATGACACGCTTAGGCGGTTATGTATACATGAAATCACGATGAGGAGGTAAGTAGTGGATGAAAAGAATGGTCACTAGTACTTTGATCGGTATCATGATGTTGATTGCGTTATTGCTTGTTGGAAGCGCTGCAATGGCAAGTGGAGAGGGGCAGATTATTAAGCCTGCTGGAGCTGGTGCGGCGACCGGTAGCTTATTTTTCCCGTTGGATTATGCCTTTGACAGTCCGGATATCGCTCTCGATTCTACCGGAGTGCCAGTAGGCGGTGCGGGAACGAACAATGCACCTGCGTACTCCACAAGCCGGGTTGGTTATCTGGATCTAGGACCGAATTGGGCGAATGTACGAATCACGTCAACTTGGACGAAGTACAGAGCATCAAGCATCGGCGATATGACTCCTTACACCGAAATATGGTGGGACAATGATATCGACATGACGAATGACAGTGGGTTAACGGAAACTCGTATTAACTTCAACAGCGTACAAGGTCTTCCCAACACAGGAACGACAACTCCTTGGATACGTGACAATGATGTCAGCAGCAGCCCCGTTGAGCCATTGGGACGGTATATGATGCTCCGCTCTCCGATCAACATGACAAACAGAGCAAGTGAGTATGCCATAGTCGGATATCTTTTTGAAGAGTCCATCAAAGTCATTACCCCTCCCTTAGCTGGGCAGGCGAGCGGAAGTCAGTTTTTCCCAATGGACAGATCTTTTGATGGACAGCCGACGCTCAGTCCGTTAACTGGGGATCCTACGGGAGGCGTAACAGGCATAGATTCACCAGCATATGCAGACAGGGTCGGTTATATTGATTTTGGAGCGGACTGGAGCAAGGTACGAATAACTTCAACGTGGACCAAATACAGAGCCTCAAGCACAGGGAATCAGACCCCTTATGCATCACTTTGGTGGGATGATGATATAGATACTACGAATGATAATGGGTTTGCGGAAACTCGGATCAACTTTAACAGTGCGCAAAACCTTTCTACAGGATCAACTACACCATGGATAAAGGATAGTGATGTTAGCAGCAACCCTGTGGCACCACAAGCCAGATACTTGTTAGCCCGCAGTCCTCTTACGATGACCAACAGAGCTAATGAATACGCAATTGTCGGGTGGATCGACGAAAATGGTAACGGGATCCAAGACTCGCTAAATCACCCTGTTAGTGGAATAACGGTTACGGGAGCCAGTGGAGCAACCAGTATATTGACGGGAAGCACGCTACAGATGTCAGTTGCTGTACAGCCTTACAATGCGACGAATAAGAATGTTACCTGGTCGGTTGTCAACGGAACTGGAAGCGCTACCATTAATGCGAGCGGTTTACTCACAGCGGTAACGGACGGGAATGTAACGGTAAAGGCAACTGCACAGGATGGATCGGGTGTATTCGCAACTCTCGAGATTGCTATTTCACAATACAGTCAATTGATATTGCCCGTTCAAGGAGCAACATCCATCTATTATATTGATTTGCAAGCTTCTTTCCCGAATGTGAATTGGCAGACACTTGAACGTCTTTACATTCCTGCAGGTAATTATCAATACATCAAACTTGGTAATCTTCCGCAACGAACTGCCAGCAATCCTCTGATTATCAGCAACTATGGCGGGCAAGTCAAAGTCAGCGGCACGTACTCGTATACCTTATCGATCGAAGGTGGTAAGCACTGGATATTAACGGGCAAATATGACAATGCGCTCAAAACCGGAAATATCAATTTCCAAGGGCATCTGAATGGAAATTATTCGACTTCAGATGGTCAATATGGCATTGAAGTTGGTCGCAACACGTCCAACGGCATCAGTGTAGGCAAGAATGCCACGAATTTTGAGCTATCGCATATGGAGGTCGCCAATGCCGGTTTCGCTGGTCTATTGATTAAAACGGACGGTGTTCCTACAGCGACCATGGATGGCGTTAAAATCCATGATATGTACATCCACGATTCGGAATCGGAAGGCATGTACATCGGTAATACCAGCAGTGATATCAGCAAGCAGCATATCTTTACCAATCTGGAAATCTATAATAACAGAGTCTTGAGGGCGGGGACAGAAGGCATACAGCTGACTAATATGGGTGATGGCGTGAAGGTCTATAATAACGTTGTCATCATGAACGCGTTGGATTGGAAAAATCCGTTCCAGCAATGGCAGGACGGTACGTTCCAATATGGCCAAAGAACCGGCAGTGCAGAGATCTATAACAATGTATTCATCGGAACTGCGAGCACTCTCTTTACGTTACGCTTTTCTGCGGCTCCCGGCGAGACGCCGGATCCTACGGATGAAGTGGTGATGCATGATAATTACTTCTCCCATAGCAGAGATATTCTTGCCTATATTCATGATACGCCTTCCAATTATGCATCCAAATTCAGGTTTGAAAATAATGTGATTCGGCAAATCAATTTCCACTATGATGAAATTCCTGGCGGACATGTGAATTCGAACAAAATGTTCTATGTTTCGGACAATACGCACAATCCGATGGTCTTCACGAACAATACGCGAGATGGAGGTCAAGTGTTTATTGACACCCTTGCTGGAAACAATGGGACCGTAGGTAATATTTCCGCATCGGGCAATACCACAGTAACAAACTTGGCTCCAATTAAATTCAAGGATGTGGCGCCTTTCACTTCCACTTTTGACTGGAGCTTGGTGGAGAGATGGGATGACTATTCGGATTTATACGCGGTCCCGATCTATTTTAATTATGGTGATTATGTGTATGATTTCCCGACAGGCAATCTGTATCAGAACATAGAAGCGGGGACCCATACGGGTAAAAATCCTGCCACGAACCCTGCCACATGGAGTCTTCTGACACCGATGAAGAATGATTTCAGGCTGGATCCGACATCGCCTTACCAGGGAATGGGCCTTCTGCCTTAATGAGCTGGGATAATGCTGCCTCCATGTAAGATCAAGCCGTTCTGCATATGCAGAACGGCTTGTTTTGTAATAAAATCATGCTATCCCTATGCAATTCGGAAGATCTCCTCATTGTTGGGTGCAGGCAACGGCCATAGAATAAAGATAAGTGAACGTCTATTATTAGTAGGAGACATTCATGTAGGAGGAATAAAGACAATGACTAAAGAAAAACAAACGCTAATCTACGAAAACAAGCTGGCATCGATTGAGGATATTCGGGGCTTTCAGTTGGAGGGACAAGCCAAAATCTCATTTCCAAACGGCAGGATGCGGATGGAGAACGCTCTCGACCCCAACTTGGGGCAAATGGCCAACTATGTGTTCTGGTGCCCGGAGGAATTTCCTGGAGACATTCAGGTAGAGTGGGATTTCTGGCCAGTCAAGGAGCCGGGGCTGAGTATGATGTTTTTTGCTGCAGCCGGAATGAAGGGTGAAGATTTGTTCGACCCCATTCTGAACGAAAGGTACGGACAATATGAGCAGTATACCCATGGAGACATCCGCACGCTGCATATCGCGTATTTCCGACGAAGGTACCCGGAAGAAAGAAGCTTTCATATCTGCAACCTAAGGAAAAGCTCCGGCTTTCATTTAGTGGCCCAAGGAGCCGATCCGATCCCGAATGTGGAGGATTGTATGCCGCCCTATCATCTGATGCTCAGGAAGCAGGGGGCGAAGGTCCATTTTGCAATTAACGAATTGCCTATATTGGAGTGGGAGGACGATGGCAGGTCACTCGGTCCCATTCTGGGCAGTGGCAAAATTGGTTTTCGCCAAATGGCGCCTTTAATCGCCGAATACGCGAATTTACAAGTTTACCGTCTGGATGAAGACGGAACAACCCGCAAGATTTAGGAGGAGAGAAGCCTATGTATTTCGGTGCATGTTATTATCCGGAGCATTGGCCGGAAGAACGTTGGGAAACAGATGCCCGGTTGATGAAAGAAGCGCATTTTAATGTGGTTCGGATGGCTGAGTTTGCTTGGTCGAGGTTGGAGTCCTCAGATGGCGAGTTCGATTTCTCCTGGCTGGACAGGATTATGAGCATCATGGAGCATTACGGAATAAAAACCATACTCGGGACTCCGACTGCGGGTCCGCCGAAGTGGCTGATGGATAAGCATCCCGGTATTTACCAACAGGATATGTACGAACGAATGCGAGGCTTCGGTGCTAGAAGGCACTACTGTTTTAATAACTTGGATTTTCGAATGTATACAGAGCGTATCGTCACTCAGATGGCCAGTCACTATGGAACGAATACAAACGTAATCGGATGGCAGATCGATAATGAATTTGGAATGATCGATACAGCCCGGTGCTATTGCAGCAGTTGTCGCCAATCCTTCATAGGATGGCTGCAGCGGAAATATGGATCTATAGAAGCAGTGAATGAAGCATGGGGGACCGTTTTCTCCAGTCAAACTTATCGCACATGGGATGAGCTGCATCTTCCTGCATATGCCGTGCACCAGCATCACAATCCTGGCCTTGCCTTGGATTACCGCAGGTTCTCATCTGATTCGGTTAACGAGTACCAACGCCTACAGGTGAATATTCTCAGGCATTACACGACGGGTCAGTCTATTACACACAATGCGATGGGCAAGTATAACCAAGTGGATTTCTACGACATGTCCAAGGAACTGGATCTGATTTCCCTGGATGTGTATCCGAATATGAAATCGGAACCCAAAGAACGACCTGCGTATGCGGCAGAGCAGCATGATATGACCCGTGGCTTCAAGGGTGGTCGAAACTATTGGGTTCTGGAGCACCAAAGCGGAGCTCCTGGTGCTGTTGAGATGGCCCCAACTCCGATCCCAGGGGAGCTGCGCAGATGGACATTCCAATCTGTCGCCCGGGGTGCGGATGCCATCGTCTATTTTCGCTGGAGGACACTGCCCTATGCCATCGAGGAGCTTTGGCATGGCATCTTGCAGCATCATGGTGAGCCTGGACGTAAATTTGAGGAAGTGAAGCAGGTGGGGGTGGAGCTCAAGAAATTGGCTCCGCTCCTCACCGGAACCTCACCTTGTGCGAAAGTCGCACTCATTCGCTGCTACAACAATGAGTGGGCATTCGAGCTTCAGCCGCATATGAAAGGGTACGAATATATCAAGCATTTTGAGATGTATTATGCCTACTTTTACGACCGGGGCATTCCCGTTGATATTGTATCTCCGGAAGCGGACTTCACTGGCTATGAGCTGGTCGTTGCTCCTAACCTGATGATGGCCAAAGAGGAGTCCGTTCAAGCTTTGTACCGTTTCGTGGAGGACGGCGGCTATTTCATAACGGATATTCGCACTGGAGCCAAGGAGTGGAATAACCAGATCACACAGAAGCGGTTGCCGGGACAATTTCGTGATCTGCTAGGGATTGGCATTGAGGACTACGGTATTATCGAGGGAGAACAGAGGATCGGAATACATAATCTGAACAATGGTAAAATAAGTTCCGCCACGATGTGGTATGAAGTGATCGATTTACTTGCGGTAGAATCGGCTGCTGAACCGATGGCGGTATATACCAGTAATTACTTTAGGGAAACTCCGGCTGTTACTCGTAGAGCTTACGGTAAAGGCTGTGGGGTTTACATTGGCACAATTCTTGATAAGGAAGGGTTAAATAGCATCATGGATCAGATCGTCAGCGAAGCGGGCATTACGCCGATCTTGGACGGATTACCTGATGGAGTCGAGGCAATGGTCAGAGTAGGAACCGACGATAGCGGAAGAAAATTGTTATTTATCATCAACCATACCGAAGATGTAGTAACCGTTAACCTTGATACCACATATACGGATGCGATGTCGGATAGATCTGTCAGTGGAGCGATCGTATTGGCATCTCAAGATGTGCGGATACTGTGTGTTCAGCGATAAGATCTTAACAACCTAAGACGATTCCTATGCTTTTCGGTTGATCCCCTTATTGTTTCGTGTAAACGCTTCACTTACAATTTAAGTAAGAAGACATCAAGGTACATCTCAGAAAAGAGGGAGGCGAACTTCATGAGTACTGCACCGACAAGTGCGAAGGATGCGGCGCTTCAGAATAAGCACACGCGACTTGCCGGTACCCCAACATTTCGTTATATGAGGCGTTTTTGGCCATTCTACGCGATGTTGACGCCAGGTATTTTATACTTTTTAGTATTCAAGTATGTTCCTTTATTAGGAAGCATTATAGCGTTTCAAGACTACAACTTGTATGGCGGCTTTTTCCAAAGCGAATGGGTAGGCTTCAAATGGTTTCAACAGTTTTTCGAGTTTGTACACTTCCGACGGCTGTTATGGAATACGTTGGCCATAAGCTTCTATCAACTGATCTTTGCTTTTCCAGCACCGATTATACTAGCCATTCTTTTGAATGAGATCAGAAGCATGGCGATGCGCCGGACCATACAGACCATCGTTTATCTGCCTCATTTTCTATCGTGGATCATTATTGCGGGCTTCGGTTACATGCTCCTGTCCCCCCAGATCGGACTTATTAATCACATGGTAAAGTCCTTCGGTTACGAGCCCGTCTTTTTCTTGCAAGAGCCGAGTTGGTTCCGTACGATAGTTGTCAGTTCTGGCATGTGGAAGGAAGCGGGGTGGAGTGCAATTGTTTTCCTAGCAGCTATTGCAGGGATCAACCCTTCGTTGTACGAAGCTGCTCGAATCGATGGAGCTAGCCGCTGGAGACAGCTCTTGCATGTAACGTTTCCGGGTATGATGCCGGCGATCATGCTGCTTCTGCTATTGAAAATCGGGCATACTCTCGATCTGGGCGTCGAGCAAATCTATGTCTTCCTGAGTCCCATTACCTATGAAGTTGGGGACATTATCGATACGTACGCTTATCGGGAAGGCATTCTCAAAGGTGAATACAGCATGACAACGGCGATTGGATTGTTTAAGTCAATTGTCGGGTTCGTACTATTGATTGTTGCTAACCGGATCAGTCGCAGCACGACTGGCGAGCGTCTATTCTAAGAGAGGAGGAACAAGCGATGCGCTATCGTCTCACATTCGGAGAAAAAGTCTTCGATGCGCTTAACTACATCGTACTGCTCATTGCGTGCGCTGCTGTTATGCTGCCTTTCCTCTATATCATCGCAAGCTCGCTTAGTTCGCCAGAGGCGCTGATCCGGGGGGAAGTCACTTTTTGGCCCAAAGGTTTAAATGTTACGAATTATCAAGTTGTGATGGAAAATAAAGTGTTTTGGAGATCATTTGGCATCACCCTATTCATCGTCGTGGTTGGAACGGTTGTCAACATGTTCATGACAGTCGTAACCGCATATCCACTCGCTAAGCAGGGTCTTAAAGGAAAGAATATCATTCTGTTGCTGATTGTCTTCACGATGATTTTCCAAGCGCCAATGATTCCGACGTACTTAATTGTAAAAAATCTTCACTTGCTAAACACGGTATGGGCATTAATCATTCCTGGTGCGATTTCGGCCTTCAATATGTTCATATGCTTGACTTTCTTCCGGTCGCTGCCAGAGGAACTGTTCGAGGCAGCGCGTGTAGATGGGATGAAGGAGTTCTCCATTTTGTGGCGAATTGCAGTTCCTCTATCAACGCCAATCATGGTGACTTTGATTCTCTTTTATGCCGTCAGTCATTGGAATAATTACTTTTCCGCACTGCTGTACATCAACGATTTCAAACAGAGGCCACTACAGCTGTATCTTTACAATTTGATTGCACAGTTTAACATGAACGAAGAAATGGCCTCTCTTGTTGAATCCAACGTCGTCCTTTCACCGCAAGGTCTGCAGATGGCAACGATTCTAGTCGCGACAGTTCCAATCCTTTTGATTTACCCTTTCATCCAGAGGCACTTTATCAAGGGCGCACTCATCGGTTCGATTAAAGAGTAACACGCTTTGATTTATAAACAAGATCTGAGAGGAAGGTTTATATGAGAAAAGGGTTTAAGCAAACAGCATTTATATTGTCCGCTTTCTCGCTACTAGCTGCAGGGTGTGGAAACGGGGAAGAGAATACGGTCAGCACGCCAGCAGCAACTAAAACGGCAGAGGCAACGCAAGCACCTACAGCAACGCCAACGGCCCCGGTTAAAATCCGGATGTTTGCTTCCGATCAGTCTCTTCCTCCATTGGATGCGAATGATCCCAACATTCTCTTCATGGAGAAGAAAACGAACACGGATGTGGACTTGGTATCCCTACCCCATTCGCAGTATGAAGACCAGCTTAAATTGAAATTTGCATCCGGCGATTTCCCAGATGTCTATCAATCCTGGTCTGGTCCTGAAGCCGACCTGATTGCCGCAGGCAAAGTTCTCGAACTGAACGATCTGATCGATAAATTTGGTCCTAACTTGAAGAAAAATATTCCCCAAGCAGCATGGGATGCTGTATCTGTTAACGGTAAAATTCTAGCCATTCCGCAGCCTTCCAGTAATTCGAATTCAACGCTGTACGTGCGTCAAGACTGGTTGGATAAGCTAGGATTGCAAGCTCCCAAAACTTCCGATGAACTGATGACTGTGCTGAAGGCTTTCCGCGATAAAGACCCGAACGGAAACGGCAAGAAGGATGAAATCCCATTCTCCATGCGGGAGAAATTCACTTGGGGCGACAATATCTTCGGGATGTGGGGTGTCAACAACTCCTATACGGAAGTGTATTACAACAACGAAGTGATCATCCAGAATATTCATCCTAATATGAAGCAATCACTTGGATTTATCAAATCGATGGTGGATGAAAAAGTAATGGATTCTGAGTTTCTGACGAATTCCAGGACGGTTTGGGAACAGAAAATCAAATCCGGGTTGGTCGGCATGTGGTCGCACACCCAACAACTGGCATGGCAATGGCAAGCGGATCTAGACAAGACGATTCCAAACGAAAAACCGAATGTCGTCGCTATTCCGACTCCACGAGGTACAGGTTATGACGGTCCTCTGGGCACCCGCTGGAGCCCGGTTGCCAAAACGTACATCATCATGAAGAGTACCAAAACCCCTGAAGCGGTCATCAAGTATTTTGATTGGCTGATGAGCGAAGAAGGACAGATGTTCACCGATTTGGGCCAAGAAGGAGATTCGTATAAAAAGGAAAACGGCAAGATCGTAGTTGACACAGCGAAGATGGAAAAAAATAAAGCATTTAACGTGATCTTCAAGATTCATGGTACGAATCCGGCGGTAGAGGAAGCCAAGCTGAGCAATCCTGCTGCTTTCGCCAAGTTGAAGGCTGCATGGGCTGTGGGCGATAAAGAAGGGTTCAAGAATGAGGCTGTAGGTATGCCAGCTGTCAAAAACACGTACAACATCGATACGATGTTCCTTGAGGAAGGCAGCAAAATTGTACTTGGCAAAGCCCCTGTTGAACACTTTGATGAATTCGTGAAAACCTGGCGCAAGCAGGGCGGCGATCAGATGGTCAAGGAGCGTACAGACTGGTACAATAAAAATAGGAAAAAATAGGTCATTGGGTTTGGAAAGCAACCCTCGATCGGGTTTCCCGGGAGAGGGTTGTTCTTCTTCACCTTTTTGGGGGTGTAGATGCAGAAGTGTGGAAAAAAATACATGCCTCCTTAAAATGGAAGCTGGTTAGCCTGCTCATCGTTATCATTGTGTCAATGGTGTCGATGATCGGGTTTTTCAGCTATTACGATACGTCTCGGACCATACGGCAGGACGTTTCACATTTCAGCGAGCAGATCTTGCGCCAAGCCAATCTCAACCTGAACCGGCAGTACATGGAATATGAGCGTGGACTCCTGGTTCTTGGAACAAGCAATGAGTTCACGGAGTGGCTTAAAGTTGATCCAGCGGATCGCTTCGAGCTCATTTCCGGTTTTCATTCTTTGGAGCGTAATTACTTGCGGTCTTTTCTAGTGCGCCAGCCTGAGATTATGTCTATATCCATGCTATCGGATAAGGGCGGCGAATTTAATTATGCGCTCACTTCAGGGCTGTCCAAAGATTATTCGATGGCCAACGAGCCATGGCTGAGTGAAGTCGGTCGGCTTGAGAAGGTCCATCATCGTGTCGTTCAAAGTACCGCATACGTGAATTATAAAAGTAATCCGGAGCAAGTACTTATCTTGTCGATGGCTGGACAATTTGGCGAGCCTGAGGCCAAAGGGTTCCTGAAGATGGATATTTCACTGGAACCCGTGCAAACCATTCTCAATCAGATGAAGCTTGGGGATAAAGGCTTGGGACTGATTGCCAAGCCAGATGGAACCATCTTGGTTCACCAGGATCAATCGAAAGTGGGCAGCGTTCTGGAACCCGATATTACCGAACAATTGACTGCGAAAAGCGGTACGTACCTTCGGAAAGAAACGCAACAGTTGATTGTATTCGATACGATCCCTTACACCGGTTGGAAAACGGTCGCGATTTTATCCAATCAAGATATTACGTCCAGCATCAACAGGGTTCGTAACGTCACGATCGGGATCGCATCGACGGGAATTATACTTGCCATCATTCTTGTCACGTTGGTTGCCACTTCGATTACAAGCCGTTTGTCCAAACTCAGGTCCCATATGAAGCGGGCTCAGTATGGGAATTTCAGGGATCGCATTCATATTGAAGGTACGGACGAAGTGTCGGATTTAAGCCATTCCTTCAATCGGATGTTGAATGAACTCGAAGACTCGATCCAACAATTGACGGAGACACAGTTGATGCAGCAACGAGCTGTATTTTCTGCGATGCAGTCCCAGATTCGCTCTCATTTTTTATATAATTCACTAGAGTCTATTAATTCTATGGCTCATTTAGCTGGACATACGGACATCGAGAAGACCTCCATCTCGTTATCTCGCATGCTTAGATACACATCCAATTACCAGGATATGCTTGTGAAGTTGGAGGACGAGATTGCGCATGTCAATCACTATATGAATATAAGCCGGATCCGTTTTGGAGAGGAAGTCAGCTATGGGATTCACATACCAGAAGACTGCCGAGAGGTACTCTGTTTAAAGGTTATTCTTCAGCCAATTGCGGAGAATGCGATCAAACACGGCATTGAAACCACCGGTGAGCCGACGCATTTGGAGGTATCAGCGCAGCGGGACGGTGACTTCATCTCGATCATTTTTGAGGATAATGGTAAAAACTACGACGAAGAGCGGCTGGAAGCTTTCCGTACTCGACTGCTTAAGGTGACGCCATCGCAAGAAGAATACGCCTCACTCACGAATGTCGGACTCTTAAATGTTCATTTCCGTTTGCAAGCCTTTTACCAGATGAATGGTGTAGGAGTGGAAATAGATAAAGGAAGCCGTCTTGGTGGCGTTAAGGTTACCGTAAGGATTCCCCACAGATTGAATAGCCAAAAGGAGCGATAGCCGAAATGTTCCGTGTACTTATCGCAGATGACGAGCACCTTATCCGGTCGAGTTTGACTAGCAAAATCGAGCAATTCAGCGAGGAAACAGTTGTTTCAGGCTTGGCAGCCAACGGTGTGAAGGCACTGGAATGGTTGGAAGAACATTACGCGGATATCTGCGTGACGGATGTCAAAATGCCGCTCATGGGCGGACTGGATCTGATTGCGAAGGTCAACGAGAGATATCCCTGGATGATTTCTGTGGTCGTTTCCAGCTATGATGAATTTGAATTTGCCAAAACAAGCATGCAGCTCGGAGCCATCGATTATATTATCAAGCCTGTGGACCAGGAACAGTTGAATGGAGCTCTTGCCCGAGCAATTGGTGAGGTGGCCTCGCAGCGGCGAGCAGAAGCTGCCATGCTATTCATGCGATCGATTCCTCATCATCAAGACATGCTGCAACGATGGGTGCTGCAAATCCAGACGGTTCAACTTGAGACACTTCCGCTACTAGTGGTGGACACATTGGATATGTTGGAGAGTCTAGCAGGGGACCGATTCTACTTGTTAAATCCACTCTCCATGGCATGGTTGGAAATGATTGTGGAAGAGCTGAAGAAAGAAAAGGTAAAGATCGAGCTTCAAGAGGGCAAAGATTTGGGCCTGTGGGAGAAGACGATTCTACATGATAAAGTGCGCAGCTATTTTCGGTTGTGCGCTGTTCGCCGTCTGGAGGAAGGGGCACAGCGGATTTTTGCAGTGACGCAAGCCGTTAAGGACCAACCTTCCCGCAGGGCGATAGAAGAGGTAAAAGCGTTCATCAACGAACATTACGCAGATAAGCTGAATCTGCAGGAAATTGCGGATCGGGTTGCAATTAGCAGGAATCATTTCGCCCATTTATTCAAACAGGAAACGGGTACGACGGTTTGGAACTATTTGATTCAAATACGAATGGGGAAAGCGAGAGAATTGCTTCTTGGCACCGATAAGCGAATTTATGAGATCGCACACGATGTAGGATACGATAACAGTGTTCACTTTTCTCAGGTATTTAAAGAACAGTTTGGCTTAACTCCCGCCGAATTCAAAAAACGAATGGAGCGTTAAGTCAGATTCATTTTCCGACTATTCCGATATATATCGTGCCATGCCCTCATTGTGATGCAGAATGGATTCTCCTACAATGAAGTTAAAGCGTTCTCATTGATTAGCTCATAGGAGGAATAACATGAGTCAATTCTATAAAGTAGAGCAATCCAACGGAAATTGGTCGTTTATATCGCCGCAAAACAAACCCTTTTATTCCGTAGGTGTAAATGGTGTGCATAATCAGATCGTGGACCAGGCACATTGGTTGAAAACAGATCTGGTACACAAATACGGTGGGGATCGAGAATGGTTTCCCAATTGGGCTAAGGAAAAGCTAAGCCAGGTTGAGCAGTTCGGCTTCAATAGTTTAGGCGCTTGGCATGAACCCTATTATTGGGGAAACGGTACGCCGAAAACGGTTGAAATCCGCATGTCTAGATTTGCGCCAAAGGTGAATACAGATTGGGGGACAGGTTTCCCTGATGTATTCGACCCCAAATTCTATGCTTCTGTGGAACGTGCGTGTCTGGATTGTTTTATGAGTGGGCGTGGCGAAGCATTATTGAACGATCCGGGTGTTATTGGGTACTATACCGATAATGAAATACATTGGTGGGGACACGGGGGCCAATGGGGCAACAATGACCCTGGCAACGGCGCTAACGATACGAGCCTAGTTGACGACTATTTGGAACAGCCAGCAAGAGGGTACGGCAAGTTGGCATGGATCGAGATGTTGAAGAAACACCATAGCTCGATTGAGGGTTTGAATGAGACTTGGGGAGCCGAATATACGGACTTTGAAGATTTGGCGCATATTGCGGTTTACCGAGCGGATCATACGGAGGCACTGGAAGCGGATAAAATAGCTTTCCTTCGTCGGATTGCAGAGGTGTATTACCAAACGACATCGGCTGCGCTCAAGCGATATGATCCAAATCGGCTAAATCTTGGGGACAGAATGGTTGGAACGAGTACACCTGAGGTTGTTTTTGATGTGATGAAAGACTATGCAGATGTCATTACGTTGAACTTTTACAGCTTCGACTTACCCGAACGTTGGATGCGTCACATCCATGCTCGAACCGGCTTGCCGATGATGATCACTGAATTCAGCTTTTGCGCAGGTGCGGAAGCCGGATTTTTGATCAATACGAATGGTGCCCGTAATGTTATTGTCCGGACTCAAGCTCGCAGGGGAGAAACCTATCGCAACTTTGTGGAAGAAGCGGCCCGTATGCCCTTTGTTGTGGGAACGCATTGGTTCGCCATGTACGACTATGGGGATCCGCAAGGGTTGATCGGAAATTATGGGCTGCTGGATCTTGCAGACGAGCCCTATGGAGAGTTCGCGGAAATGGTCCGTCAAGCAAATGAAGATGTGCTTCGGATCAGACATTCGGAGTTATTGTAATTAGGGAAGTTGATTGTACGCGTGGCTAATACGCCGCTAGCTCATTGTTCTTGGAGCTGGCGGCGTTTTCATGTTTGAAGGAGAAGAATGGATGTTTGAGTAGGAGTATGAAACCTAATAGATTTTCGTGTACACTTAAAATGAATCCATAATGAAAGTATTTCATTAAACATATCCACAAATACTCTGATCCAGGTATTGTGGATAACTTTTGGTGAAACAAAGATCGAGAACGAGCAGAGAGAAGTGAGTTTACATGCACCAAAACTATCAATTAACCGTTGAAGAGGTATTAAGACGTCCATCTTTTCAACATGCTTATATCGCGGCTGGCAGAATGGGCTTAGGACGTTTGGTACGCTGGGTTCATATTATCGAGGTGATCCAGTTTGAACAATTGCTGCAAGGTGGCGAGATGATCCTAACGACGGGTGCTGCTTTCAAGAACGATACCGAATCGTTCATGACCTATCTAGATCAGCTAATCCACAGAAACGTAACCTGTCTCTGTATCGAGATGGGACACTACATAAGTTCAGTTCCCCAAGCATGGATGGATGCAGCCGAGGCTCACGATTTCCCGCTCATTATTTTCCCAGAAGCGGTTCGATTTATTGATATCACGCAGGATATCCATGCTCATATTATTAATCAACATCATAAAGCACTTCAGGATTTGGAGAAAATATCACGTGAATTTCATCGCATGACGTTGTCTTCCCAAGGTGTCACGCATGTACTTGCTTTATTGCAAAGCAGCACGAAGGGGCAAGTTATTTATGTGCCAGTCGATGCTGGGCCGAAATTCACTCCGCCGCTTGGCAAACGGGAGTCAGCGCAATGGCTGGCTTTCCTTGCAAGCAGAAGTACAGAAAGCGGGTATGACGAGACAGGGGCAGGGTTGTATTTTGAAGACATAGAGGGTCAATCCGTGATTGTTCAGCCTGTTGGGGCTATGGGCAAAACCTGGGCACACATCCTGCTCGTGCTGGATCGTAAGCCACAGGAATACGAGTATTTAATTCTAGATTCTGCCTCTCTGTCTATTGCGCAGGATTTGTTGCGGAAACGGTACATGGAAGAGCGGAAATTGTATTCGCAAACACTGTGGGTAGATGATCTGCTTCATATGCGCATTCAAGAGGAGGAGCAGATCAAGGAGCTGATCGGTGCCGAATTTAAACGTCTAAATGCACTAACGTATCAGGTTCTTTTGATCGAATTTGAGCAGGAGCAAGAAGACGGTATGACCGCAGAAGATGATGGGATCGAATCGGCGGGTCTGCATTTGTCGCTTGCGGCTAGATCGATTTTTGAGGGGCAGCTATTTCATCCCTTAATTACGTTAAAACATAACAGACTTGTTGTTCTTGCTTTCGATAAAGCTCCTAAGAAACCAGCGAAGGAGCGCTTGCAGCATGTGCTCGAGTCGCTTCAAGGGATGAAGGATCACGCGGCGACACGGTTGAAGATCGGCATTGGACAACCTAATCAAAGCTTCTTGAACGCGCATCGCAGCTATCAGGAAGCACTCCAAGCGTTGTCATTAACAGTTACGCTGCAGCAGAAGAACGTTATGTTTTATGATGAGCTAGGCGTATTTGAACTGTTATTTCATATCGCAGACAAAGGCATTTTGGCGTCATTCGTCCGATCCTATCTCGGTCCAATCATTGATCACGATAGCCTAAAAGGCAGCGAGCTGCTGCGAACGCTCAAAGTGTATCTCGACCATGATGGATCCAAGCAAATTGCTGCACAGCAGCTTTTTATCGTGAGACAATCTCTCTATTATCGATTGGACAAAATTGAAGAGCTGCTGGGCGCTGATTATATGCTTCCCGAGAAAAGATTGGCGCTGCAAGTGGGAATCAGAGCCTATCAGCTGCTTCATCCGGAGAAAAAATTGTGAAAAGAAAAGCGGTAGTTTTTTGACAAAATGTCTAATGGCATGTGCCACATTCTCTCTTATACTTGGAGACAAGTAGAGAGCGATCCTTCCATTAGGGGGTCCTCAAGAGAGGTTGATGGGGCATGATTATTGGCGTTCCGAAAGAAATTAAAAATAATGAGTTTCGTGTTGGCATGACACCGAGCTCGGTGCTTTCATACAAACAAGCAGGACATGAAGTACGGGTCGAAACCTTGGCAGGGCACAGCATTGGGTTCACAGACGAGGATTATGCGGCGGCAGGTGCGACAATCGTTGAAACCGCAGCGGAGGTATGGTCGTCGGAGATGGTCGTCAAAGTGAAAGAACCTCTGCCTGAGGAATATGGTTACTTTCATGATGGATTGATCTTGTACACGTATCTGCATCTTGCTCCCGAAGCGGAATTAACGCATGCCCTTGTTAGTCAAAATGTAACAGCCATCGCCTATGAAACGATCCAGCTAGACAATGGGAGCTTGCCGCTCTTAACACCGATGAGTGAAGTGGCTGGACGCATGTCTGTGCAGATCGGTGCCCATTTTCTAGAGAAGTCTCACGGCGGCAAAGGCATTCTGCTAGGCGGTGTTCCTGGTGTTGAGCCAGGTAAAGTAGCTGTGATCGGTGGCGGCATCGTCGGCGCGAATGCGGCAAAAATGGCCATTGGTCTCGGTGCTGACGTGACGATCATTGACTTGAATGCCGACCGGCTTCGTCAATTGGATGATCAATTTCACGGTCGTGTGAAAACGATCATGTCCAATCCCTACAACATAGCTGAAGTCGTACGCCGTGCGGATCTTGTGGTTGGCGCGGTGCTCATTCCTGGCGCTCGCGCACCTCGGCTCGTGACCGAGGAGATGGTGAAAACGATGAGTCCAGGCAGTGTCATCATCGACGTTGCCATTGATCAGGGCGGATCGATCGAGACGATCGACCGTATTACAACCCATGATCAGCCTACCTATGTGAAGCATGGGGTCATCCATTATGCGGTAGCTAATATGCCGGGAGCCGTGGCGCGCACCTCTACATTGGCGTTGACGAATGTGACGACCAGCTATGGTCTACAAATCGCGGGCAAAGGCTTCGCGCGTGCAGCGCTCGATAACAAAGCCATCGCCAAGGGGATTAATGTGACACAAGGTCATGTCACATATCAAGCCGTCGCAGAGGCTCATGGGTATGCGTACACGGATATTTATTCGCTAATTCGATAGAAATAAGATGAGGGGCCTCCGCGGGATTGCGGAGGTTCTTTTTATGGGCAGGGAATGGCTGACTTCAAATGGAATTGATGATGGAAGTAACGACTAGCTGCCCACAGGTTCATGATGGTGGGATGATTACACTAGCCATGTGCTTAGTTAGCGCAGATAGATGGATTTTATCCAGTTAATTCTTGATGAATCCGGTTGAAATGTAAATTAGATGGATTTTCTGAAGTTAATTTCAGGGAATTTAGCTGAATTGAGGAAAAGTGAAGAAATTAACTACATTTTTTACATCTAATCCGATTTTTCGAGGGGATTTAAGCGAAATAGCTGTACATTTTCCAGTTAATCTGTCTCCAGCAGCTCAGGAGACGAAAGGGAGCTCCTTGAAGTAGTGTAAGCAACCCAACCCAACCCAACCCAACCCAACCCAACCCAACCCAACCCAACCCAACCCAACCCAACCCAACCCAACCCAACCCAACCTGTAATCCCTTTCTGAGCAACTTCGCATTGACGCTACATTTATAAACATATAAAATTGGTGAAGTGAAACGTTTCAATCCAAGAATTTGACTTTGAATTAGAAACTAAAACAAATAAGCTTCATATGTTCCTCAATAGGAGATGACCAATTGACTACGATACAGCAACGCCAAGACGAAATTATTGCGAATATTGCGCAAGCAGCTTATAATCAGCCAGTTCTAAGCAATGGCTTTCTTTTTGAAGGGGACGTGCGTGACAATTTCTATTACGCATCGTATCTATTCGCCGCTTCTGTGGATCCCACGATCACATTCGAAGGCGATCGCAATGAGGCAAAAGATAAAGCTGAAGGTGTTTTCCTTCACCTACTTGAGATACAAGATCAAGATCCAGCTAGTAGCACTTATGGTCACTGGCCACTCAATTTAAGACCAACGCCTCAAGAGGCGTCGAAGAATACATTGCCAGTTGAGCTCATGGGAAGCTTGATGGTTTATTTTGCTCAGCGTTATCAAGAGCAGTTGAGTGAAGCGCTCCGCGTGGCATTTGATAATACGCTTCGTCATATTTACGACAGCAACTTTTATCGGAAACCGCTAACAAGTTATGGTCATCACGAAGCCAAATATACGGCTGCGAAGCTGGTTTTCGGACAACGTTATGAAGATGCTGCTTTAATCCGAGATGGTTACGAAAGTCTGCAATTGACACTCAAACGTGTCACGGCTAATGGGATGACCGAATACGGTGGACTGCCATGGTTCTGGCATTGGGTGCAGGCCTTTACCTGTGCGTGGCAGTTGATTCAAGATACAGACATCCGAAGCGAATTATCACGTATGCTGGACTATTTATGGAGTGAGCGCGCGACATTCTACTTGGGTGGCGCATGGATAGGTCCGCACGCACGGATTTGGCCGCATGACATGCCGAAGGATACGAATGTGCTGCACGATTATGTGCAATATGGGGACTTCAAGCTGCCGACGCACATGCCAAGAACTGAATATGCGGGATTTCTTGCGTATGAAGCGCCAGCACAAACCATTCAGACTGCCTTGCATCGGTCATCAGTACCCGTCGAAATTAAACGACAAATTCCTAAGCAAATCGGTCAAGCTCAGCACGAGAATGATCATCTCCACAGTTATGTATACGTCACAGAAAGCTTTGCAATGGGCGGCATGTGGGAACGAATTCGCGAGTTCGACAACGAACAGCATCGCTGGGACATTGCGTTCCCACTAGATCACGTACAAGGTGTGAATCATGCTTATTTTTTTCATCCGGATTTGGAGCAGCCAGAAGGAGATTTGCGCCATCAAAGCGAATACACAGAAGTGCTTTTTCATAAACAAGTAATTATGGCCTCTTATTCCATTCCAGAAGACCAACCTGGCTATATCAAAGGGTGCTTGCCGCTAGGTGAGTGGGTAGAGTCACCAAGTGGACTTTTTGGACGGGTAGGTAACGCCTTAATTGCCGTATACATCCAGCAACCGTATCATCGTGAAGTTCTGGAGGATCGTTGTTTTGTAACTAGTCGTGGTAGAACGAATGCAGTCGTCGTCGAATGCCTGGATCAATCAAATGCAGAGCTACTTAGCATTCGCGATGTTCAACATTTTGCAGAAATGATGACAGACAAACAACCTACATACGGTGAAAATAACACGATTACATATACTTCCTTGTCCAATCAAACGTTGTTGTTAAGCGGCGATCCAACGAAGGAAATCAGTAAGCGTATTGATGGTGAAGTCATCGATTTCAATTCGTATACGATCGCTTAAAATCATTGAAATGAGGATGGACACATGCCAGCAGTTGATTATCCATTAGAAAAGCTTCACACGTACGAAGGACGAAATCCAAGACCTGAAGATTTTGATGCGTACTGGGAGCGTGCAATCGCTGAAATGAAGGCGGTAGACCCCCAAATTGAGCTTCGCCCTAGTGAATTTCAAGTACCGTACGCGGACTGCTTTGATCTGTATTTCACAGGTGTTAAAGGTGCTCGCATTTACGCGAAATATATTCGTCCGAAGAACGTGACTGAACCGCATCCAGCTATTGTTCAGTTCCATGGCTACTCTGGTAATTCAGGTGATTGGAACGATAAACTTTCTTACGCAGCGCTGGGCTATTCCTTCTTCTCCATGGATTGCCGTGGTCAAGGTGGATTCTCGGAGGATGTTGGCGGAACCAAAGGGACGACTCTACGAGGACACATCGTTCGTGGATTGGATGATCACCCGGATCAGCTCCTGTTCCGTGATATCTTCTTAGATACCGCACAGCTTGCTGGCATAGCGATGAGTATGCCTGAAGTGGATCCTAAACGCGTAGGCGCAATGGGAGGCTCGCAAGGAGGTGCTTTAACGATTGCTTGTGCAGCACTTGAGCCACGAATCAAGAAACTAGCACCCGTCTATCCTTTCCTAAGTGACTATAAGCGCGTATGGGAGATGGATTTGGCGAAGGATGCCTACCAAGAGTTGAAGGACTTCTTCCGCCGTCATGACCCACAGCACAAACGTGAGGAAGAATATTTCACGAAATTGGGCTACATTGATATTCAATACCTAGCTAATCGTATTCAAGGTGATGTGATGATGGCCGTAGGTCTCATGGACACTGTATGCCCGCCATCTACTCAATTTGCTGCTTACAATAAAATCACTGCAAACAAAAAACTAGAAATCTTCCCGGATTTCGGACATGAAGGATTGCCAGGTTTCGGTGATTTGACTTTCCAATTTATGTCAGATCTTTAACAAATTAAAAACCACTCTCATTCAATTGATGTGAGTGGTTTTTTGCGCTCAGCTTGTTGCTGACGATATTGTCTTGGCGTGACACCGATCATTTTTTTGAAAAGCTGATTGAAGAATTTCATATCTTGATATCCGACAAGTGCCGCAATATCGCTGATTTTATAAGTGGACTCGCGTAAATACTGACAACACGCTTCCAACCGGGCATGCTGCACATAGGTTGTGAAGCTCATGCCTGTGAGCTTTCTCAATTGTCGTTGGAGCTGGCGCTCACTCAAGGAAAGTTTGGAAGCTGCCTCAACAAGCGTGATTGGATTGCTGCAATTCATTCGAATATGAGTCAGCAAATGTTCGATGCTATTCATACTAGTTTGAGGAACTTGAGGAAGCCGATCAAACTTCGCGCGATGCATATAGACGAACAATTGCTCAACACAGGCTTGCATGACAGTAATAAAACCGGCTCGTCGAGCTTTAAACTCGAAATGTAATTGCTCAAACAGCGGTTGGAACTCACCATTTTGTTCATGGAATGAAAGGAATTCTACACCGCCACTTGAGTCAGTTGCTTTTTGAAAAAATTGTGGAATTTCTTGCTCACCCATTGCCGCCGCATGCCGGAGTAATTGGTCCATCCATGCCTGTGTAAAAATACAGTTATACACGATGAGCGGCTTATTCTGATTGGTAGATGCGGGACGAAACACATGGGATATGCCAACAGGCAGGAAGAAGAGGTCGCCTTTCGTAACATTCATACGAACACTATCCATATAATGGGAGCCTCTGCCTTCTGCGACATAGCTGATTTCAATGAAATCATGCGTATGCTGTTGCAAGTCGAACGATTCATGAACACGATTTACATAAAGGGGCAGTTCGGGAACGAAATATAAGTGGCCTCCCGATTCCGTAATGCTGCGCTTCATCTTCATGCTATTTCACTTTGAAATGAACAACAGCGCTATACAGCATTTTTTCCGCATTCGGGTCGAATACGATGTTATGTTGGATGGCATACACATCAAGCATCAGCGCCTTGTTATTGTCGATTTGGTCATTGATTTTCTTTTCAAGCGTTTTTAAATCATAAGCCTGAAAAAACTCAATTTTATTTTCGATACGATCTAAAATAAAGTCCATGATCCTGCGCCTCCTATAGGTCTATGTAAATTTATGACGACTTCTCTTATTATAACGTCAATATCTGATATAGGAAGTGGAACTGAATAGGCGTATACTGGGAAATGCATGGAACGGACGTTTTTAATACATGGAGAAAGACTTACAAGCGAGTCAAAATTGTAATAGGAAGTGATGTCGTTTTGAAGCCTACACGGTTATTGGTTGACTTCTTGTTAAAGAATTGGCCGGTGTATGTCATCGCCGCACTCTTGATTTCGGTAGGGAATATTGTTCACTCGTACTATCCCAAATTGCTAGGCATGTTTACGGACCAGCTCCAGAAGGGTGGACTCAGTAAAAGTTTAATTGCGCAGTACAGCGTGCAGCTACTCATAATTGGTGTGACTTTTGGTGTATTGTGCGCGATTGGTCAGTACATGATTATGCGGAGCGGAAGACGATTTGAGTTCGAAACGAGAAATCGATTATTCGATCATTTTACCCGGCTTGGCGCAACGTTCTATTCTCAAAATGGGGTCGGTAAGCTGCTGAGTTATGTTATGAATGATGTGACGGTTATTCGAGAGTCCATCTCTTTGGGGATCAACCAGATTACAAACTCCGTCATTTTAATAGCAGCCGCAATCGTTTCGATGTTGTTTAGTTCCATTCCGTTGTACGTCATTCTGATCTGTATCGTGCCCTTATTACTCATTCCAGTGTTATCTGCTAAGTTTCAGCCAGTCATCAAGCAGCGCTCCTTACAAGTACAGGAAGCATTAGGAACGATGACAGAATCAGCCGAGGAGCAATTTGGAGGCATTCGTGTTGCTAAGAAATTCGCTGTAGAACCGATCATGATTAGCAGATTTAGTGAAACGGTCGATCGGATTCGTGACAATCAGCTTCGGTTAGTCCGACTTTCCTCGTTATTTGAAGCGTTAATTCCGTTTCTGGGTGCGGTATCGCTAATTATTGCGATTGCCTTCGGGGGCTATTTGACGATTCATGGGCGTATCACGATTGGGCATTTCGTTGAATTAACGTTGTATATTCGGATGATGGTGAATCCCTTACAACAAATTGGGCGTGTCATTAATGCGCTGCAGCGCTCACGAGCTTCTTTAGAGCGAGTCAATGAGCTGTTAGCGAAGGAATCAGACATTAAGCAAAATGAGCTTGCTCAGCCTACGCACCTAGATCAGGAAGAGATTCGGATTGAGCATCTGTCATTTGCGTATCCGGATGATGAAGATGAAGTGCTTCATGATATCTCACTGACTATTGAACCAGGGAAATCGATCGGTATTATTGGCAAAACGGGCAGCGGGAAGTCTACGTTGATGAAAATCATGCTGCGAATCTACGATCCGCCGGAAGGAACAGTCTGGATCGGAGATAGCGATATCCGTGATGTGACACTTGAAAGTCTGCGGAATCAAATTGCTTACGTGCCACAGGAGGGCTTTTTGTTTAGTACATCGATTCGGGATAATATTGCCTTCTTCAAAAGGGAATCCTCCATAGAACAAGTGGAACGTGCTGCCAATAAAGCACAAATATTGTCCAGCATCGTGACATTTCCAGAAAAGTTTGAGACAAAGTTAGGTGAACGAGGAGTAACCTTGTCAGGTGGTCAGCGTCAGCGAACGAGCTTAGCAAGAGGAATTATTAAAGATTCGCCTTTGATGATTCTAGATGACAGCGTAAGCGCTGTAGATTCGGTGACGGAAAAGCACATTATTGATGCGATTCGGAAAGAACGAACGAATAAGACGACGATCTGGATTGCACATCGGATCTCTGCGCTTAAGCACACCGATGAAATCATCGTGCTGCATGAAGGAAGAATTGTTCAGCGGGGCACCCATCATCAACTGCTAGCCCAGGACGGTTTATACGCGGAGCTTTATGCTATTCAAGAAGGAGGTAACGACGATGTTCAAGCGGAATAAACGTCCACAAGACCAGAGTCAATCGAAAGCTTCCTTTCGTTCGTTAGCTGTGTACGCCAAACCGCACAAGCTCACGTTTGCCGCTG
Organism: Paenibacillus plantarum; assembly: GCF_013141695.1. Classification (GTDB taxonomy): domain Bacteria; phylum Bacillota; class Bacilli; order Paenibacillales; family NBRC-103111; genus Paenibacillus_E; species Paenibacillus_E plantarum. Next base: position 24,737 of record NZ_WHNY01000054.1, on the reverse strand, counting down.
TTGTCGTATGCGCCTTGTTAGGTATCGCGGCAGATCTATTTCAACCTTATTTGGTCAAAATTGCGATCGACGATAATCTCATGATCGGGAAAAATGATTTTAGCGCACTGATCATGATTTGCTTGCTGTACGGGGGATTATCCATCTCAAGCATGTTTTTCAGCTACATTCAAAATAATCTGCTGCAATTTGCAGGTCAAAGCATTGTAGCCAAAATCCGCAAAGATTTATTTCAACATATTTTCAGGCAGTCGATGTCCTACTATGATAAAACGCCGAGTGGAAGCTTAATCACACATGTGTCTAGTGATACGGAAACGTTGAACCAGTTTTTCACCCAAGTGCTCCTAAGCCTAGTGCGTGATAGCATGACGTTGGTTTTCATTATCGTGCTCATGTATCATTTGGATCCGATGCTGACGTTATATAGCATGATCGTCATTCCTATCATTGTTCTCATCGCGGTAGGTTTCCGCACATATATGCGCAAAACGTATCAGCTATCACGATCCAAGTTATCGCAAATGGTAGCGTTCACAGCTGAAAACTTATCAGGCATGCACCTTATTCAAGCGTTCCATCAAGAGAAGGAGCAGATGAGTCGCTTTACGGATAAGAACACTGGGTATTTCCGAGCCAATCTAAGAGAGATCCGAACAAGTGTGTTATTTAACCGCTCTTTTGACATATTGGGTAACTTATCGATCGCCTTTATTACTTGGGTGGGCGGTATTGCCGTCTTCGATAAAGCGATAGAGTTTGGTGTGCTTTACGCGTTCATTACGTATATTAGACAGTTTTTTCAGCCTATCAATAACATCACACAGCAATGGAATACACTACAATCCACACAAGTATCCATGAGTCGGATTTGGAATATTTTCTCGGCGCAACCGGAAGTCAAGGATAAAGAGGTTTCAGAACTAGTTCCGCTGGTTAATGTTCAAGGAGACATTCAGTTTGATCATGTGCATTTCGGGTATCAGAAGGATACCGCGGTCATTGAAGATTTGGACTTACATATCGCTCCTGGTGAAATGATTGGTGTGGTAGGCACAACAGGTGCGGGCAAAAGCTCCTTGATCAGTCTGCTCTGCCGCTTTTATGATGTGCAGGGAGGCGCCATACGTTTAGATGGTATTGATATTAGAGACATTTCCCAGACGGATCTCCATCGAACGATTGGCTTGGTCCAACAAGAGCCTTATTTATATGCGGGAAGTATTTTTGAAAATGTAAGGATGTTTGACCCCGCGATTTCACGAGAGACGGTCATTGAGGCTTGCAAATTGGTCGGTGCGGATGCGCTCATTACACGAATGAAGGACGGGTATGATTCTCGAATTTCAGAAAGAGGCAGCGGGTTGTCGGCAGGGGAAAGGCAATTGATTTCTTTTGCGCGTATCATCGTGTTCCAACCCAAGGTTCTTATTTTAGACGAGGCTACAGCTAATTTGGATTCACAAACCGAGCAGCTCATTCAGACGGCGTTGAGCGTTGTTGCTGAGGGAAGAACATCCATCGTGATTGCCCATCGGATATCAACCATTATGCATGCCGACCGTATTATCGTGATGAGTCATGGGGAAATTGTTGAAGAAGGCACACACAACGAGCTGCTTGCACAACAAGGTATTTATGAACAACTCGTGCATCATTCACAAGGAAGTCATGCTCAAGAGAATGAAGCGGATGGTCGTATTTCATCCATAGGCTAATGATCAGGTACTAGGAATAGATAGTACTTCTCAAATCAGTGATCTCCTGTAGAATTAGAAGCATAGTAAGAGAGGAGATGAACAGCATGAAAGCCAACAAAATCATGGTCCAACTTGGTTATGTACTGGGGGCTAGTGCTCTTTTAACTGCTATTGGTTACTTCTTTGCTTCTAACTGGGAGAAGTTGAACCGATTAGAGAAATTTATTCCTATATTTGTCCTTATATTGGGGTTTTATGGCTTATCCGTTTGGCTTTCCCGCCAGGTTGGAAGAGAGTTTTTAAGTAAGTTAAGCTTGTTTGCCAGCTGTATTTCTTTCGGAGTTGGCGTAGGGTTGATCGGTCAAACCTACAATTCACATGCGGACAGTTATAGTTTGTTTCTAGTGTGGTTTCTGCCAGCTCTTCTATATGCGATCCTAACCCGATGGCAGCCCTATTATGTCTTGAGTTATATACTTGGACATCTCGCCTATGGACTGTTCTTCTTTCCAAAATGGGGCAGTTATTCCGAATCCGAGGGAGCTACACTCCTTATCTGGTTAGGGCTTGCGATCGTGAACGGTACCTTGTTCGTCTTGTTTGAGAAAGGCCGCCTACATTCTCCATTCCTCAAGTGGGTGAGCTTTCAAGCGACACTTTGTATCTTCGTTATCATGTCCGTGTCCCATGTATTCGATAATTATGGGATTTGGATGAACTTGCCGCTCATTGCCGCGCTGGCTGCAGCCGTTCTGTATGCTCATCGGACACAGAGTAAAGTCTATCTGTTGTTCGCAGGGCTTTGGATTTCAGCCGCGATCACTACGAAGTACATTGAATTGATTATTGAGTACCATAATGAACTCTTTTTTATCGTGAGCTTGTTGTTCGTAATCGTGTTTATCGGTGCGAATGTGATGTTTATGAACTACGTGCGCGCTTGGAAGCCATCTTCTGAGAAGATAGAAGAGGGAATTGATGGGGAAGCAATGACGGAACCCAAAGGCGATGGAGACTTCACCAAGTGGATCGTACGTGTACTTACGATTTCCGTCATTATCATTGGCTCTCTGTTAGGAAGTTTCACACTGATTGGGCTTGTGACTGTCGTGTTAGGGTTTGATGAGCCTGCTAATATTTTAATCGGATATGGCTTTCTAGCTGTGATTGGGATGCTGTTGGCGCGAGGGTTCAATGTATTAGCTCGGTTTACCATTTTGATAAGCGGGCTTATGTTGGGCACTGGTACTGCAGTTATTACTGACAAATCGTTAATGCTGCTCATCTATTTAGCTTTAACACTTGTGGCTTTTGTATGTTTACAGGGATTAATTACACGGATTCTCTTCTTCCTAGTCTCGATAATTATCTTAGCCTTTGTCTTATTTGATTGGATCAATAGTGGCGTTGCCGTGCTTAGTATTCTTTCGGGTTTGCTCTTCTTGCTTTTCGCTGGTGGTCAGGTGATTCGTCTATCAACATTCCGCGAACCCGTTCTTTATAGTAGCTTCCCAGCTTTCTTGTTATCGCTGTTTGCCTTAACCTTTATGACGGAGTCAGGGTGGTACTATGCCACGAACGTGCTGTTCTTCTTACTCGTTCTAGCGGCAATTCTGATAAGCCGACAGCTTCATGTCAAATGGTTATTTAATTGGTCGATGGGGTTCTGGATCGCTTTCCTCGTATACAAATATTACGATTTGGCTTGGAAGCTCCTGCATAAATCCATCAGCTTCGCGATTATCGGTATTCTGATCATAGGAATCACCGTGTGGATTGAGAAAAAGAAAGGACTCGAACCAGACGATGCAACGCAACCGCAACTTGGGCTTGGGTCGAATCGTTGGATCATTGCTTTATTAGTCTTACTTCAAGTAGCGGCTATGTCATTACAGATTGGCAAGAGCGAGTATTTACTCAGTCACGGGAAGCTGATCAAGTTGCAACTGCAGCCATTGGACCCGCGTTCCTTGATTCAAGGGGACTATGTTCATCTGCGTTATACGATTTCAGAGCCTGAGATTTATCAGCACGTGGAAGATCTGAAGTCCAAAGGGAAAATTAGCGTTGTTCTAGCACCTGGCAGTACATCTGATATTTATGAATTCCGTCGGGAATATAAGGATGGCGAGCAACTTGCCCCTGATGAAGTCCTCTTGAACGGTGAACGAGAAGGGTATGAAGGAATTACGTATGGTATCGAGAATTTCTTTATCCCAGAAGGCACCGGGAGAGCGTATGAACAGAATGCTAAGTTTGCTGAAGTCAAAGTATCCGCTAATGGGGATGCGATCTTAGTACGATTAACTGAGAAATAATTTAGCATTTTTAGAAAAGAAAGAATGAGGTAACGAACATCATGTGGCTACTATTTTCCGTCCTTGCGGCTCTCTGTTTTGGGCTGCGAGGAATTTTATACCATTGGTCTAGTCAGCAATCGCTGAATCGAAATGTACTACTTTGTGGCACTTTTGCAATGGGGGCGGTCGTAAGTTTAGTATGTGCCTTAGTGTGGCAATCAGAATGGGAAACATCGGCGCTTATTGGGATTCAAATGGGGTTGTTCTCCTTCGGAGCCAACGCCAGCATGTTCAAAGGCTTCGCAGTCGGGAAGGCTTCCATAGTTGCTATTTTGACAGGATTGCCATCGGTTGTAGTTGTACTATTTGCATATATCCTGTGGGGTGAACGGCTGAACTTGCTTCAGCTGTTTGCTTTTGTTGTTATTGTCATTGGTATTTTATTCGTTAGGTATTCCAATGATATTACGTTGAAAAACTTACAAGGTGCTGGCTGGGGTGTGATCGCGCTCCTCTTATTCGCAGCGAACGACTTGTCCAGTAAATGGACAACCCTCGTGCATGCTTCCTTATTTCCGACCTTGTTCTTTATGTTTGCAACAGGCACGATTTGTTTCGCCATCTGGTGGTGGAAAGATAAGCAGAAGGGTGCTGCGCAGGAAACAGTGCGAAGTACTTGGACAGAACGCAAGACGTTCCTATTTGGTATGGGTGTTGGTATAACAAATGTCATGGGAATGATTCTCATTATTCATGGATTTGCGAACGGAATTACCGGATTGGTTTCGGCGGTTGTTGCTCTGAATGTTCTGATCGTGCTGTTGTATACGCGATTTATTTTGAAGGATAAATTCTCCAAACTAGAACAATCTGGTTTAGCGATTGCGATGGTTGGCATCCTTATGATGAAGTTAGTTGCTTCTTGAGATTGCATGTCGGCATGTAAATTACAACATATACTTTCTGAACTGGCGTAAATGCGTTACAATAGAATTATTCGTGCCATTAAGAATGATTCAGGAGGCTATACCACAATGACAGACAAAGATATCGAAACACAAGCAACCGAAGAGATTGAACATGATCCAGAACGTGATCAGGCCCAAGTCATTATTACATGGTTTCAACATATCCAAGAAATTGTGAAAGAACAGTTCCCTGAGTATGAAGTGGATGGGCAAATTGGCAATAACCCAACCTACGGTCCAATGTTTGCTTTTACACTCAAAAAAGACGAAAAGTCCACAGCATGCGGATTTTTCTTGAATGAAATTATGCGAAATTTCCAAACGAATCCAAATGCAGGACTGTGGATGTCCTCCTTCTTCGTTGATTTGTTGAGAAGCGAAGAGAGTCACCTTCTTCCGAATCCGCCTCAATCCGAAGATGAAGCCAAAGAACTGCTGGACAAGCATATTGTTCCTTATTGTGCGGCAGCCGTTCGCGAGGAGTTCCCTGAACAGAAGATCTACGTAGATCTAGAGCTTCATGAGGAGCATGGCCCTGTACTAGAAGCTGGATTTGTTGCTGTCGAAGATGGCAATAACACATGTGCACTTCCGCTTCAATATTTAATGACCTTATATTTATTGAATCGTGATCCAGCAGAACCGTTGATTCAAGCGATGTATCGATTGTATGAGGAAAATAATTTAGGTCAGGTTAATAATTAGTTGAACGAAAAACAGCCAGGAGGCATTCCTCCTGGCTGTTTTTCGCGTGAAAACGGTGAGAATCCGACTGCGAAGCAGGCTGTAACGTTGAAAAACACGCTTATAGCGTGAAAACGGTGAGAATCCGACTGCGAAGCAGGCTGTAACGTTGAAAAACACGCTTATAGCGTGAAACCGGTGAGAATCCGACTGCAAAGCAGGCTGTAACGTTGAAAAACACGCTTACAGCATGAAAACGGTGAGAATCTCACCGCAAAGCAGGTTGTAACGTTGAAAAACACGCTAACAGCATGAAAACGAGGGAATCCGACCGCGAAACCGGCTATAAGTTCCGATAAATCATAAAATCATCATACGTTCGAATGATGGGAATAGCCGCACTCGCCCCTAGCTTTGCATATTTCATCGCATGCGAAGTGTTGAAAAGTACCACGGAGTCCGTGGGGCGAAGCCAGCCTTTGTCACAAAGGGCAAGCATCGCTGCCCAAGTGGCCGCGCCTTCGGGAGAAGAGGAAATGCCCTCCGAGCCTAAGCTGTGTGTGGCTTGGGCAATTTGCGCTTTAGACACCGCGATGGCTGTTCCACCGCTTTGCTCGACAATCGACAGAAGCAGTTCCAAATCCGGCGGATTCGGAACACGCATCCCTGTTGGATTGGGAATAATTCTGTCTCCAACAGGCGAAGCCGTGTTACTTTCAATCGGAGGTGTTCCCCCCGACGATCTCTTCAATCCATCCACAATAGGCTGACAGCCTTCCTCTTGTACACAAACGAATCTCGGCATGTCGCAATCAATCAAGCCTAATTCCTTTAACTCCAAGAATGCTTTCCACATGCCAATAATGCCTGAACCGCCGCCCGTGGGATAGATGATCACATCGGGGAATGTCCAGCCTAATTGCTCCGCAAGTTCAAGCCCCATCGTCTTTTTGCCTTCTACACGGCCGGGCTCTTTCAATGTGCCGACATTCACCCAGCCTTGCTCGATTCGGCCAGACTCGATGATCGCGGCAGCATCATGAATAAAGCCGTCGACGAGTACAGTCGTTGCTCCGTACATCGGGCATTCATCGACAATGAGTGAGGGGCAGTCCATCGGGATGAAAACAAACGCTTGAATGCCGGCTCTTCCTGCATAAGCAGCCAATGCGCTTGCTGCATTCCCGTTGGATGGAACTGCTGCTTTCGTTGCTCCGGCTTGTTTCAATAAAGAAACCGCCACCGAAAATCCGCGTGATTTAAAGCTGCCGGTTGGATTTTGTTCCTCACGTTTGATCATCAAACGTTTGAGCGATAGCTTGCTTTCCCATTCTGGCAGACGCAGCAAAGGTGTCCAGCCTTCACCTAGGGAAATGATATGGGACGGATCGTGAATAGGGAGCAGTTCGTGATATCTCCACATAGAAGGATATCTAAGCGCTAGCGATGTTTTCGAGAACGTTTGTGCAACGTGCTCAAGATCATAGTTAACCAATAAAGTGCCGCCGCATGTGCATTTCATGTCTTGATAGCGGAAGGGCAGTTTTGCAGAACATCGTGAGCATTGCAGCTCCCACTGTTTCATATCTGGACCTCCTCGGCGTCTCTAGTAGGAACAATCATGCTTGCTTCCTACTTGCATGAAATGATTTGATTGTACGGAAGGCAGCTTTATTAGGCAGCTTCAAAAATAACTCGAGCATTGGGGCGAAGTTCACTTCGATAATCCAAACATGTCCTTGCTTATCGAAGGCCATGTCGATCCCCATCGTTTTGACCCAACGATAGGAAGGACCGAGTTTATTGGCTGTTTGTAGGGCAACCCTTCGCAGATCTGCAAGGAGTGCTGCAGTCGGCATGTTCTGAAGCTCAGAGCCTTGGATAGCCTTCTCTACGGTGACAACTCGACCGCCGCTCCTTTGAATATTGGTAATAATATAGCCTTTGCCAGCTACTTTGGCCAGCATGCCTGTCACTTGCCAGTCGGATTTCGTATGTCTTTGAACCATGACTCTTAGATCAAAGGGACGTCCATGCTTGGTCGCAAGTGGGATCCGTTGTTGGACGATATTGTTGTTTTTCACTTTCTTCTTGATATATGCGGTAATCGCATGATGGTCTGTATAGGTTCTAGTTTTGGCGCCATCTTGAACCTCGTAGGATGAGTTGCCGGAGGTTTTAACCTGAATAACACCATTGCCGCCGTAACTGCCTGTTGGTTTAATGATAACTTGACCATATTTATTTATTAGTCGCATGAAACTGTTCTCGCTCAACCATTCCGTTTCAGGCAGATGAGCACTCAGCTTCTTTGATCTGCGCAGTATTTTATGCTTGGTCCATTTACTCGTGGATAGACTACTCATCCGCTTTCACTTCTTGCCTTTGAATGACGAGATCGTGCTCTTCTACTTGAAGTAGTTGATTCTGACTATCAACGAAAACAACCTGTGGTTTGAGAACGCGTATTTCCTCTTCATCCATGAGTCCCATACTAAGAATGATTACGAGGTCTCCGGGAGAGAAGAGATGGGCAGGCGGACCGTTTAATCCGATTTTGCCGCAGCCTTCTGGAGCGGGAATGGCATACGTTTTCCAGCGGGTTGCATTGCGAAGACTAGTGACTTGAACCATTTCATACGGGTGGATATTCGCCTTGCGCATCAATAGCCCATCAATCGTGATGCTGCCTACATAATCCAAATCGGCTTCCGTTACAGTCGCACGATGTATCTTCCCTTTACACATTAGTCGCTGCATGTGCAGTAGCGCTCCTTTATGATCACATGGTGTTCTTCACAGGGTATGAGTGAGACTAGTCTCACGGTGTAGGTTAGAGCCTATTTGTATGGAAAAATGGGCACTTGACGGCAGGAAATGAACTGGTTATTTCCTGGGCAACCGCAGAATACGACAGGGAAGTCGAGTCCCATGAGACAAAAAAAGCAGAGCCAAGGGCTCTGCTTCAACGTCAAATTAATTTAAGACCGCTAATTAATACTAAGGTAGCAATAATCGTACGAAGTACAGTTGTTGGTGCTTTCGTTGCGAGCATGCTGCCGATGAGTACGCCAGGGATCGAACCAATAAGCAGATTAATAACGAGTGAATAATTGACATTTCCCATACTGGCATGAAGAATCCCTGCTGTCGAAGAGAGTAGAAAAGCATGCGCAATATCCGTGCCCACGAGCTGTACGGGTATCATACGGAAAAAGTAGAGCATGGCAATCGCATATAAGGAGCCAGAGCCAATGGACGTTAGACCAACAATGAAGCCAAGAACGCCGCCAATCGTAATCGTCAACCAACGCTTCTCTTCTAAAGATTTGTGCTGCCAACGATTCTCTTTCATCCGATGCCCGAAGAATACTTTGAACAACGTTGCGAAGGCTACCAGAATCAAGACATAGCCGAGTGCGTGTTTAATGACTACTTCTTGATTGTCGAAGAAAGAATCAAATAATTTCAGGAATACAACGGCAAGTACAACACCAGGAATACTGCCCATAGCAAGCATTTTCACAAGTTTAAAGTCGATTGTTTTCTGCCGCCAATGCTGGACCGTACCGAAAAGTTTCGTGATCGAATTATAAAGAAGATCTGTTCCTACAGCAATGGAAGGATGAATGCCTATTAAAATTAATATGGGAGTCAGCAAGGAAGCGCCGCCTACACCTGTCATTCCGACCAGAAATCCAACAATTACACCCATTAGAATAATACTCAAAGTCATGTTGTCATGTCCTCTTTTCATTACCCACTAAACATATTGGATTAATTTTATTCCCCTGAAAGCTATTTGTAAAGAGAAATTTTCCAAACTCGTCTCTATCCCGAGTAAATCGCTTGCTATTCATCAATTCTGGAATCAGGTACAATGGATAGATGTGTCAAATTCAGCTTAGGGAGGACAATTCATGCGTAATCGAACTACCGTGATGGTCAGTATCGTACTGGCCATGTTAGTCGCGTCTATGGACACGACAATTGCCAATACAACGATGCCGATCATTGTAAATGACATTGGTGGAAACAGCCTCTATGCCTGGGCGTTTACCTCTTATATGGTACTATCTACGGTTCTAGCTCCTCTAGCAGGCCGTTTATCGGATTTATTTGGGCGCAAACGCATATATGCCGCGGGTATTCTTCTATTTCTTGGCGGTTCCGTACTCTGTGGTTTAGCAGACACCATGGTGCAACTTATTATTTTCAGAGCGATTCAGGGGATCGGTGCTGGGGTGATGATGCCATTCCCATCCATTATTGCCGGAGATATCTACCCAGTGGAGCAGCGTGGCAAGGTGCAAGCTTTTTTCACAGGCATGTGGGGATTAGCGGCAATTTTAGCACCTACATTAGGCACATTTTTTGTAACGTATTTGAACTGGCGCTGGATTTTCTTCGTGAACATTCCGATTTGCCTCATTGCCTTACTAGCTCTACTGCCATACAAAGAAGTGTATCAACCAAAGAAAGCCGTCATCGATTATTGGGGCGCACTCTTGTTTGCCGCAGGGATTTCGTCGTTATTACTCATAACGGTGGTCGATTCTTATACCTATCTGTATGGAGGCGTTGGTGTTCTCCTGCTAGTTGCCTTCTTCTTGTATGAAAAAGGGCATGCAGCCCCACTCGTTCCACTGACGTTGATGAGAAATCGGCCCGTGGCTTTGATGATTGGCGGATCATTTCTCAGCTGTGCGGCACTATTCGGGACGTCCAGTTTCATTCCGTTGTTTTTGCAGAATCAAGGGCACTCTCTGTTCATCAGCGGTATTGCCCTCCTAGGTACATCCATCGGGTGGATGGTTGTTGCCGTCCCGAGCGGTAAATGGGTGATACGCTTTGGCTACAAACCGCTGCTGATAGCGGGAAACGCCTTACTTGTCGTAACCGCGGTAATGCTGTTCTTAATTGATGAAGATGCCTCATTTACGTATATATTCAGCTCGCTTACGATGCTAGGTCTTTCGTTTGGACTGCTGTTTACGGTATCAACGATTGGTGCTCAGCAGTTAGTGGAAGCCCATCAGAAGGGGATTTCAACTTCCCTGCAGCTATTCGCACGGAATATTGGTACAGCGGTCAGTGTCACGGTGATGGGCTCGATTGTAACAAGATCCGATGTGTTCTATACGGGGATTCACGGGATGTTCGTTTATGGGTTAATCGCAAGCATTGTTGCTTTTGCAGTACCTTTAGCGATTCGAACTGTGAAGCAAGATGCCTTGTCAGGATAGAGTATTCAAATACTCGTAAGTTGACAGCCTGCATGCATTAGTGGAAAATTAGAGCTATATGAATATAGAAAGAAGTGAGTGTACGTGTTACTGAATGTGAAATCCCGCCTTCATGAAGGTGATATTCAACAATTACTTGGCTATAGCTTGTTTCCAGATCCAGATAGTCTCCAAGATGCCCTCAGCCAATATGAAAATAATGAAAACACATGGTTATTTGCTTATGAGTCGGAAGGTTTACCCGTTGGCATTATCGGCTTCGAATTGAATGAGAAGCAGGAAATGATACTTCGCCACCTCGCAGTTGAGCCTGAGAGTAGAGGAGAAGGCTTTGGACGCGGCATGTTGCTTGAAATTATTGAGGACATGCAGCCTGTTCGCATTACGGTGGAAACCGATGAAGAGGCCGTACAATTTTATCGCAACGTTGGATTCGTGATTCGTAGTCTGGGTGAGAAATACCCGGGCGTAGAGCGGTTCCTGTGCACGTACGAGGTTGAGGAAGAAGACGAAGAGTAATCATCATAGGCGAGTAAAGAGAAATCCCGAGGAACTGCGAAAGGCAGCTTCTCGGGATTTTTGGTTTTTAGAATGATAAGTGCTTACATGCGGGATTTGACTGTCCTTGCATACTCGGATGGACTCATTAACGTTGCTTTCTTAAAAGCTTTGGAGAAATAGTGGACAGAGCTGAAGCCCAATTGCCTGGATATCTCAGTAAAATTATACGTTTCTTCGCGAATCAGGATTTTGGCTTGATCGATTTTCAATTTGGCGAAGTACTCCATGAGTGTATAGTTCGTATGTTTTTTGAAAAGCTCCTTGAGCTGTGTTTTGCCTACACAGAACACTTGGCTGATTTCGTTAAGAGTAAGATGCGCATCGATATGCGCTTCCATGTAGCTCATGACTTTACTAGTCAAATCATGAACTGACTTCTCCTTGGCAACCGTAGAGAGCGGCGTATCGGCCTCCACCTGCGCAGATTTCCGTAGCAGACGCACCAACAGAATTTCTAGGTAGCTTTGAATCATTTGTTCACTGCCTACAGGCGCATCTTGCCTGCGTACAAGGGGATGACCGAATGGGAATTCGAAGGCTTGTTGTCCTTCACGAACGATTTGGGCAAGGAGATTACGTTCCTCATCTTCTAAATGCAGCACTTTTTGCTCAAAAAATTGCATAGCTTTCGAATGACAGTCGAACGTCATGACGATCAAATTGGGCGCTTTTCCTTTGGTCGCATAGAAGCTATGAAATTCATTGGGTTTATGAAAAATGATAGAGCCTTGTTTAAGTAAATAGCGCTGATCATCCGCATGAACTTCCACTTCCCCGCGATCGACATAGAGAAATTCCCAGAAGTCATGCTTCTCCCCATTAAATGAATAATCCTTGCCAAACTCGAAGTAATGCATCGTAATGACTTTTTGGATGACCAGACTCATTTTCAAATGTGTCCGTTGATACTCGGGCGTTTTCGTTTTGCTTATCGTCATGGGTGTCACTCCTGATCTTTCGGTGCAATGCCTATATTTCTATCATAACACAGCAGAAATGAGAAATAACAAAAAAAACGGCTTTCAAGACAAAGAAAAGCTTGAGTGCATCTTTTATAATCAAGGTATCGCAAAGTTCGAGGGGGAGCTAGCATGAAGATAGGCGTAATTGGGTATGGACATAGGATTGAGCATGTGATTAAAGAAGTATTGAAGGCAGATGCGGACTGCCGAATTGAAGCGATTGTTGATGTACGTAAAGATCAGATTAAAGCTAAGTTACTTGAGCAAGGGTGGGATCACATTAAGTACTATGATACACCGGAACAAATGCTGGAGACAGAGCAACTAGATGGGGCCATGATTGGCACTCGTTGTAATCTGCATACAACAATGGGCTTGAAAGTGTTACAACATAATCTACCTCTTTATATCGAAAAGCCAGTAGCTACGAACTATGAAGATCTACTTCGTTTGAAACAAGGTTACGAGGCATCTAAATCGCCTGTCGTTGTATCTTTCCCATTACGAGTGACCTCCCTTGTTGAGTTGGTTAAGGAAATCATTCAATCGGGTAAAATCGGCACGGTAGAACATGTCCAAGCGATAAATAATGTCCCATATGGCCGTGTTTATTTTCAAAGCTGGTACCGAAACGAGCAAGAAACAGGGGGGCTTTTCCTCCAAAAAGCAACGCACGATCTTGATTATATACAAGCTGTACTAGGGCAGAGACCAATCACTGTCTGTGCGATGACATCCAAGCAAATTTTCAAAGGAAATAAATCCGCGGGGCTCAAATGTGTCGATTGTGAAGATAATCGTACCTGCTTGGAGAGTACGGTGCATACGGCTGAAGAGCTAGATCCAACATGGCAGTATTGCTGTTACGCCAAAGATACAGGGAATGAAGATTCAGGCAGTGCGCTGTTCCAATATGAAAGCGGTATGCATATGTCCTATTCGCAAAACTTCTTTATAAGAAAAGGTGCCGCTGCACGTGGAGCGAGGTTTATGGGGTACAAAGGTACGGTAGATTTTGATTTCTACACAGGCATTGTCAAAGTGCATATGCATCATACAGCGCGGGTGGAGACCTATGAGATCGGGGCTGGAAGTAATCATTTTGGCGGTGATGAGAAGCTGGCTCGGAATTTCACTGAAATTATGAAGGGGACGGCTAGTTCCATCTCGACGCTTGATGATGGATTGATGAGCGCTCTGATGTGTATCAAAGCGCAAGAGTCTGCACGAACTGGGACATTCCAAGCATTAAATTGGGATTAAGTAACCCATTTGAAATTTTAAACGGTGGAGGATATGTACATGAACCCTAAGGCTACTTTTCAAACCATTTGCTTGAGCTCGTTATCCAAAGTATTTGCAGATGAAGCTCCACAAGAAACGTCCTACAAACAAGCATCGGTACTGAGAGGAGAGCACTTTGCTTTTCAAATTGCCTATACTTCAAATCAATTATTGAAAAACATTGGCGTAGAAGTGACTTCGACCATAGGGCTTCCTTTTACCATTCGTGCTGTAGGTCTCGTTCCTTCTGAAATGCCTTGCTATGCGGACCATGATGGGCATGTTCTGCGGACGACTGCGGGGTTGTATCCGGACCCCTTGTATCCCCTTGAGGATTCAACCGTAACTGCACTTCCTGGCCAATGGAGATCTGTCTGGATTCACGTTGAATTAGATTCGTCTGTTCTTGCGGGTACGTATAACGTGCATGTAGGCTTCTTTTCGCCAGAGGGAGAGAAGCTAAGTGAAGAAGTGTTGGAACTTACTGTACTCGCAGCAACACTTCCGAAGCAGAAGCTCATCCATACGGAATGGTTTCACACGGATTGCCTAGCGACACATTACAACATTGATGTATTCAGTGAGGAGCACTGGTCACGCATAGGGCAGTTTCTAGAAACTGCCGTTAAACATGGTATCAACATGATTCTGACGCCGATCTTTACCCCGCCGCTAGATACTGTAGTTGGGGGTGAGCGCCCAACCGTGCAGTTGATTGATGTAAGTGTTGGTGGAAGTCATATCGATGGCAGCACAACGTATGCTTTTGAGTTCACAAAGCTAGAGCGTTGGGTTGCGCTTTGTCAGGACAAAGGTGTTGAGTACTTCGAATTCTCGCATCTGTTCACCCAATGGGGGGCTAAACATACGCCTAAGATTGTGGCTAGTATTGGCGATGTAGAGCAGCGGATTTTCGGCTGGGAAACAGATGCCACCGGGGAAGCTTACGCTAATTTCCTCGAGCAGCTCATACCAGAACTTGATCGCGTTATCCGTCGACTTGGTATTGCGTCTTGCAGTTATTTTCATGTGTCGGATGAGCCTACCGAAGCCAACTTGGATACGTATAAAAAAGCGAGCGATCTCGTTCAGAGGCTCATTCCTTCCAATTACCCGATTATCGATGCGCTGACGGAGATCTCCTTCTACGAGCAAGGGATTGTTCAGAAACCGATTCCATCGAACGATCATATCGAACCTTTTCTCAAGGCAGGTGTCCCTGATTTATGGACCTATTACTGCTGTGTGCAATACAAAGAAGTGTCGAACCGTTTCTTTAACATGCCGTCTGCACGCAACCGGATCATTGGTTTGCAGTTGTACAAATTTGGCATACAAGGGTTTCTACATTGGGGCTATAACTTCTATTACTCCCAATATTCCATTAAACCATTGGACCCGTTCAAAGTGACAGATGCCTTGCACGCGTTCCCTTCAGGAGACAGCTTCCTCGTATATCCAGGTGAAGCGGGGCCAATTGAGTCGATTCGGCTGGAAGTATTCCATGAAGCACTGCAGGACTTGAGAGCCTTACAATTGCTTGAGACGATGATCGGTAAGGAACGAACAGTTGCCTTGATTGAAGATGGCTTGTCAGAGCCGCTCACATTCTCCGAATATCCGCGCAGCACAGAGTGGATGCTCGAGGTGCGAGAGCGAATTAATCAGGCGATTGCAACGAACAGTTGAATAGATTTGAAACATGAAAAAAGCTGCTCCCAGTAAGAAAGGGAGATCAGCTTTTTTTTTGGTATTGACACATTTTTGGTGGTGATCTATAGTTATACTAACATAAAACCAAGTTAATTAATCGGAATAATAAGTTTTACGGAAGATTGCTGAAAGGAGGGTTTCAAATTGAACATTGAGAATATCGAAGCCTTCGTCTATGTTATTCATTATGGCAGCTTTAATAAAGCGGCGGAAGTGCTTTTTTTATCCCAGCCATCCGTCACAGCACGCATACAATCCCTAGAGCGTGAGCTGGATTGCCGACTATTTGAGCGGATTGGGAAGCAGATTTCGTTGACGGATGATGGGAAGAAATTTCTGCCATATGCCCAACAACTCTTGCAAACTTTTCAGAAAAGTAAAATTCAATTGAAGCAGAAACGTACCCTGCCAAACGAGTTGCGTGTAGGTTGTACCGTATCCGTTTCGAACTATATCATTCCAACCATTATCCCAAAACTCAAGATCAAATATCCCGATGTGAATTATAAGCTGACTACGGCTTCGTCCGAGGAGATTATTAATAAGGTGCTGAATCGAGAGCTTGATTTCGGATTTGTGCGAAACATTAGTCATCCGAATCTACTTTCAGCCAAAGCGTATGAAGATCCTATTCGTCTATATGTCTACGAGGGCCATCCCTTTATCGGAAACGAAGCCATTTCTATTGATGATATCGGTGAATATCCCCTTGTTTTCTTTGAATGCGGATCACTCGATTGGATGCGAATACACCGCCTATTTGCAAGTATGAAGCAACCACCGAACATTGAATTTCAGACGGATACGTTGGAGACGGCGAAGAAATTAGTGCTTGGACGTGTTGGTATTGCGTTTCTTCCTAGTCTATGTGTAGAACAGGAAGTCAAAGAAGGGAAGTTGTTCCCGATTGAGTTTCCGGAAATAGCAGGTATTTCCCTGCAAACCAACATGATTGTGCTGAATGGTGAGAACGCCTTGTTTTTCAACTCTGCTTTAGAAATATGTAAAGGAATCGCTCAGTCGATTCGGGAACCGATTTAACTTCTCGATATGCATATAGAAAAACTCTATTATCCAGTTTGAGTACTTGATGATAGATTAAAGGCATAGCCATAATTCATACAAAACAAGTAGGAATTATAAGAATTATAGAATAAGAAAATTCGGAGGGGTTCACGATGAAACAATTCACAACACTTACGGTAACAACATTAGCATTAGCTTTGGTAGCGGCAGGATGCGGTACTAAAAGCGAGACGACGAATGCTTCTCCTAAAGCTGCTGCCGATGCAACAAAAGCGCCAGTAGCCGCTGCAGCTGCAACGGCTGCACCTGTGAAAGTAAAGAAAATTATCGTAGGCACAGGGACACAATTCCCGAATGTAGCCTTTCTAGATAAGGATGGGAAACTAACAGGATACGATATTGAATTAGTGAAAGAAATCGATAAGCGCTTGCCAGAATATGAGTTCGAGTTTAAAACAATGGACTTCGCTAACCTGCTGCTTAGCTTGGAAACGAACAAAATTGATTTTGTTGCACATGAAATCGAGAAGAACAAAGAGCGTGAGCAGAAATATTTGTTCAATAACGAGCCCTATGCGTATTGGAAAACCAAAGTCATCGTAGCGAAAGATAACACGACCGTGAAAACGATCGATGATTTGAAAGGCAAGAAAGCATTAACGACGGCTACAAGCGCAGAAGCAACATTGCTGGAGAATTATAACAAAGCCAATGACAATGCGATCAAAATTGTGTATCAGAGTGGTGCAGCCAACGACTTGGTCACCCAGCTTACAACAGGACGTGCTGATGGCGCACTTGGAGCGGATTTCTTGCTTCCACTCGTAGATCCGCAAAGTAAATTAAAAGTTGTTGGACCAATTATTGAAGAAGCTGAAGTACGTTTCTTATTCCGCAAAAATGATAAAGACGGGCAAGAGCTTGCGGACAAAATTGATACTGCTTTAAAAGCTGTCAAAGCAGATGGCACGCTCTCGAAGTTGAGTACACAGTGGTTAGGCGGAGACTTTACCAAGAAAGATGATGCGAAATAGCTAAGTATTCCATGACTTTAAGAAAGGTGAGATCACCATCATGGCAACCCAATTCGATATCACCTATGTATTTGATTTCCTGCCTAAATTGCTGAATTATATCCATATTAGCCTTTTCATTGTGGCGTGTTCGATGGTGCTCGGGGTCGTCTTTGGATTTCTCATTGCCTTGCCCCGGCTTTATCAAATACCGGTTGTGCAAAGATTATCTCAGGTCTATGTCTCCTTTTTCCGAGGAACACCGATTCTGATCCAGTTATTTCTGATCTATTACGGCTTACCTGAACTGCTGAAGGCGATCCATGTGGATGTTTCCAAAGCCCCAGTCTTATCATTTGTTATTCTCACATTTGCTTTACACTCAGGCGCTTATATTTCTGAGGTCATCCGTGCAGCAGTCAAAGCCGTTGACAAAGGGCAAGTAGAAGCGGCCTATTCTGTAGGCATGACGGGCTATCAAGCTTTTACCCGCATTATTATGCCGCAGGCACTTGCGATTTCGCTGCCCAACTTTACGAACCTATTGATTGCCAACTTGAAAGATACCTCATTGGCCTTCTCGCTTGGTGCCATGGAGTTGATGGGAAAAGCACAGACACTTGGAGCGGCCACACAGCATTTTATGGAAACGTACATTGCCTTATCCATTATTTACTTCGTCATCTGCTTTGGACTGGAAAAACTGTTTATTTATATCGAGAAACGTTTGCTCCAACACGAGCAACCACTTGTGACGGAAGAACGTCAACCATTATCGCGGCGATGGTTCAAAGGTGTATGGTCCTCGCAGCCAGATAAAGGGGGCTTCCAAGCATGAGTATCGACCCTGGTTTCATATGGACAGCATTTGTTCAATTGCTTTCTGCACTGCCAACTACACTGATTATTACCGTAGTTTCTGTCTTTTTTGGATTTCTAATAGGTGCTTCCGTAGCGTTAATCCGACTATACCGCGTGCCTTTTATTCATTATTTCGCAACAGCTTATGTGACGTTTGTTCGCGGTACACCGATGCTTATGCATCTGCTGCTTATCTATTTCGGATTGCCAATGATCATTGACTCGATTGCGGTTGCTTTCGGTTGGAGCTTCCGTTCTGTGTCTATACCCATGATCGGCTTTGCCTTTCTCTCCTTCTCCATCACCGCTGGCGCTTACCTTTCGGAAGTCGTCAGATCGGGCATCGTGGCGATTAATCGGGGGCAAATGGAAGCTGCTTATTCGATCGGGATGACGACGACACAGGCATTACGACGAATTATTTTGCCACAAGCATTAGCCGTGAGTTTACCGAACTTATCCAATACGTTGATTGGCATGCTGCACGGTTCTACTCTGGCTTTTACCGTATCTGTGGTGGAAATCAACGCCAAAGCACAAATTGTCGCAACGACGAATTGGAAATTTTTCGAAGCTTATATTGCAGCAGCCCTGCTGTTCTGGGGGATCACCTTCTTGATCGAACGAGCCACGGGCTTACTAGAGAAACGAATCAATCTGTATAACCGAGGTGGCGTATCATGATTCAACTGACGAATATCACCAAATCGTTTGGTAAAAACGACGTGCTGAAAGGGATCAACCTTACCGTGCAAAAAGGAGAAGTCGTCTGCATCCTTGGTCCCAGCGGTTCAGGTAAAACAACGTTACTCCGTTGCTTAAACTATTTGGAAAAGCCGAGTCTTGGTGAAGTGAGAATCGGCGATTTCACTGTGAATTGCAAGCGTCCCAGCAAAGGTGAGATTCATGCGCTCAGACAAAAAACCGCGATGGTGTTCCAGCATTACAATTTATTCAAGCATAAAACGGTCCTCGAAAATGTCATGGAAGGCCTTGTGATTGTCCAAAAGCAATCGAAGGAACTGGCAAGAGCGACCAGCGTAAAAGTGTTGGAGAAAGTGGGTTTGGGAAGCAAGTTAGACGCTTATCCAAGTCAACTATCTGGCGGACAGCAACAACGTGTAGGTATTGCCCGTGCGTTGGCGCTGAATCCTGAAGTCATTTTATTCGATGAACCGACATCCGCACTCGATCCTGAACTTGTTGGTGAAGTGTTGGACGTGATCCAGAAGATTGCGAAGGAAGGTATCACGATGATTATCGTCACCCATGAAATGGGCTTTGCCCGAGAAGTGGCTAATCATGTGGTCTTTATGGATGAAGGTGTCATCGTGGAAGAAGGCAAACCGAGGGATATTTTCGGCAATGCCAAAGAAGAGCGGACGAAACAATTCCTGAAGCGTATTACGCCTGAATGGAGCTACAACATATAGCATTAAGTTAGTTATGGAAATGGAGTGTTGGAACATGGGGATTAAATTAAGCATTTTAGATCAAAGCGTCGTATTTCCAGGCGAAACGGCCTATGACGCTTTTCAGCATACGATTGAGTTAGTACAGAAAGCGGAGGCGCTCTCGTATAACCGATTCTGGGTATCCGAGCATCACGATTCCGAGCAAGTAGCGGGTTCTTCGCCCGAGGTATTAATTTCACATTTACTGGCCAAAACAGAGCGCATTCGCATTGGCTCCGGCGGCATCATGCTGCAGCACTACAGCCCCTATAAGGTGGCTGAGAACTTCAATGTATTAGCTTCTCTAGCTCCAGGCAGAGTAGATCTCGGCATTGGCCGTGCTCCAGGCGGATTACCTCGTTCAACGAAAGCGTTGCAACAGGGGATTACAGAAGCGGCTACCTTGGCGGATAAGTTGGAGGATCTACAGCAATTTGTGACAAATCAACTGCATGATGAGCATCCCTTGAAGGGATTGAAAGTCTCGCCAATTCCTACAGTGCCTGTGGATATTTATATCCTAGGTGCAAGTGCCGCGAGTGCACAATCGGCAGCTGAGGCTGGTTTGCCTTATGTTTTTGCCCAATTCATTAATGGGGATCATGCAATTGCTGAAGCGGCTTTTGAAGCTTATCATCAACATTTTAATACCGAAAAAGGCACACAACCCAAGCTTCTCTTGGCACTCTCACTTATCGTAGCAGATACGGAAGAAGAAGCTATTGAGCTTGCAGGCGAATACAAGAATGTCAAAATTCATTTGGAAAACGGCAAGACGTTAACCGTGGGAACGCTGGAGCAAGCGGAAGAATATGGTCGTCAAACGCAGGCCAAATTTACCGTTGAGGAGAAGCAAGCGGAAATTACGAAGGGTACGAAAGAGACTGTACGCCAAAAACTGATCGAGATTCAGCAGAAATATAATATCGATGAATTTATTGTAACGACATCTGTGAAAGATTTTAGCAAACGCCTGCGTTCCTTTGAACTGCTGAGTGAAGCATTCGCAGAATTGTTAGTGTAAGCCCGAAGGAGGCATGTGAAATGAGTGCAACAACTTTCCAACAGACGTCATTGGATTTGGCACAGAAGTTGGTGGATATCCGACGTCATTTACATCAGCATCCCGAATTGTCGCATGAGGAAATTCAAACAACTGCTGCGATTCATGGTTGGCTCACGGAAGCGGGAATTCGTATTGCAGATTTCCAGCTGAAAACGGGTCTTATTGCAGAGGTCGGCGGCTTGCAGGAAGGGCCGATTATAGCCATACGGGCTGATATCGATGCCTTACCAATACAAGAAGCTACAGGGCTTCCTTATGCGTCGCAGGTTGCAGGTAAGATGCATGCATGCGGTCATGATTTTCATACAGCTGCTGTGTTAGGTGCTGCGATATTACTCAAACAACATGAGAGTGAGCTAAAGGGAACCGTTCGATTCATTTTTCAACCAGCGGAGGAGAAGGCGCAGGGTGCGGAGCAGGTGATAAGCAGCGGCGCACTTGAAGGAGTTCGTGCAATTTATGGCATGCATAACAAACCTGATCTTCCTGTCGGGACGATAGGGATCAAAGACGGGCCTCTGATGGCGGCTGCTGATGGATTCGTGATCGAAGTGGAAGGACGCGGCACACATGCGGCTGTCCCGGAAGCGGGGATCGATCCGATTGTAACGGGAGCGCATATCATCACGGCACTTCAATCTATCGTTAGCCGCAATGTTAGTTCATTGCACAGTGCCGTCATTAGTGTGACACGCATCCATAGTGGAACTGCGTGGAATGTGATTCCTGATAAAGCCATTTTGGATGGCACACTGCGCACATTTGATGAGAATGTCCGCGCACTCGTAATTGAGCGATTGGAGCAGGTTGTGCATGGTGTGGCCGCTGCTTATGGGACGAAGGCTGCTGTTCGATGGATCAAAGGACCACCTTCTGTGCGCAATGATAAACAATTAACACTGTTGGCGAAAGAAGCTGCGGAGCAAGCTGGTCTGGATGTCATTACACCAGTACCGTCACCAGCAGGCGAGGATTTTGCTTTTTATCAGAAGAAAATTCCCGGAGTTTTCGTATTTATGGGCACATCAGGTCCACAAGAGTGGCATCATCCTGGTTTTGATATTGATGAAAGAGCTTTGCCGATTAGTTCGCGATATTTTGCTATTTTAGCTCAAAAAGCCTTAGAAAACCTATCATCCGACAACCCATTGGAGGTATCCATATGAGTACAACAATTCCTGATTTATCAGCCTATTTACACACGCATCAACAACTTCAGGAAGCTATCCAGGGACTGAGCGAAGGGCAATTGGTTTGGAAGCCAGCGCCGGATAAATGGAGTGTAACGGAGGTTCTCTCTCATTTGGCCGACCATAACATTGTCGTTTCCTTCCGAATCCGCGCTATTATTTCGGGTGCATCGGCCATTTTGCCGGCTTTTGATCAAGATCCATGGGTCAGCAGCGCCAAAGCCAATGAAGGATTAGCGTCCGATATTTTAGTTTTATTTCAGTCATTACTGGTTTATAACCACGAGCTATTTGGACGATTATCTCCTGAGGATTGGGAGAAAACAGGCGTTAATTTCAAAGGACAAACACTTACACTCAAAGATGTTGTTGACTCCTTTATTGCACATGTGCAGGTTCATTTGGCACAAATTGCACGAATCAAGAATGCGTTGGAAGCGCACGTATAGGAGGGATTCGGTATGGCGGATGCAAAAGAGATTCACATTCGGGAAGCCAATGAGGGTGACCGCGAAGCGATTCGAAGAGTTCTAGAAGATGCTTATGGTCAATATCGGGAAGTACTGCCTCCAGAAGGCTGGGATCAATATAAAGAAAATATTATCGCATCAGTGGATAGTAATAAACCCATCGCGCGGATTATTGCACTAATTGACGATGAAGTTGTGGGTAGCTCTCAGTTGTTCCAGTCCTCAGAAGCCGCATACGGAGCACCGGAGCTTGAGATTGAGTCACCTATCCTTCGTTTACTAGCGGTTTCGCCAAGTGCAAGAGGCAAGGGAATCGCTACCGCACTAATAAAAGAAAATGTGAGACGCGCTGCCGAGTTAGGTGCTGCTACACTACATTTGCACACTTCGGATATGATGGAATCGGCTGTGAAGCTTTATGAACGTTTAGGCTTCGAACGTGCTTACGACAAAGATATCCAAAAAGGTGAATTACTCGTGAAAAGCTATCGGCTGCACATACAGACTGCAGCGATCTTGTGAAAGGACGGAGAGAACGATGACGAAACCAAAGCAAATCAAACTAGGTGCAATCATTCACGGCGTAGGTGGTCATGTGTCAGGCTGGAGACATCCTGAGGCGATTACGGATGCCAGTGTGAATTTTGGCTTTTATAAACAACAAGCTCAGAAAGCTGAATCCGGTAAGTTCGATCTGTTATTTATCGCGGATGGCCTATATATTACCGAGAAATCGATTCCCCATTTCCTTAATCGGTTCGAACCAATTACCATACTTTCAGCGTTAGCATCGGTCACCTCGCACATTGGATTGGTGGGGACGCTATCGACGTCATACAGTGAGCCTTTCACCGTGGCCCGTCAATTTGCTTCCATTGATCTAATCAGTGACGGACGTTCCGGTTGGAACGTAGTTACCTCTCCACTCGAAGGTTCTGCCAAGAACTATAGCAAAGCGGAGCACCCGACTCATCCAGAGCGCTATCGCATCGCGAATGAATATTTGGAAGTGACACGCGGGTTATGGGATTCGTGGGAGGATGATGCGTTTGTTCGAGATAAGGAGAGCGGTGTTTTTTTTGACCCAAGCAAGCTTCATACATTGAATCATAAAGGTGAATATTTCTCCGTCCAGGGGCCATTGAATATCGCTCGTTCAAGACAAGGGCAGCCGGTCATTTTCCAAGCAGGCGCTTCAGAGGATGGCCGAGCGTTTGCTGCGAAAGTGGCGGATGCGATTTTTGCAGGACATGAATCGATTGACGAAGCGAAAGCTTACTATGCGGATATCAAAAAAAGAGCCGCCTCCGAAGGCCGCAATCCGGATGAAGTTGTGATTCTACCGGGTATTGCCCCGATCATCGGACTCACAGAAGAAGAAGCCGAGCGCAAATATCAAGAAGTCGCGAACCTCGTCACAATTGACAAAGCGCTCGATTACCTAGGCAGATTCTTCGAACACCACGATTTCTCTCAGTATCCGTTGGATGAACCATTTCCTGAGCTAGGTGATTTTGGCAGCAATAGCTTCCGCAGCGGAACCGACAAAATTAAGCAAACAGCCAAAGAGAAAAACCTAACACTGCGCCAAGTCGCTTTAAATGTGGCTACACCTCGTAACGAATTCACAGGCACGCCTAAATACGTTGCAGATCGCGTGCAAGCATGGTTTGAAGAAAATGCCGCAGATGGTTTTATCATCGCCGCTGCTTTGCCAAAAGGATTGGACGACTTCGTTGATCACGTAGTACCGATTCTACAGGAGCGCGGATTGTATAGAACAGAGTATGAAGCAGATACGCTTCGAGGAAATCTCGGTATACCAGTACCAGCGAATCGATACACGAAGGTGAATGTGGAGGCGTAAGTATTACCCCTTGCCTACACTAGGCACACCGATCTTTTCATCAACGTATATTAACGTTTACCGCTAGGTATCTGTAAGGCTGTCCATTACGCTGAAAAGCCAGTGGGCAGCTTTTTCAGTATAATTAACGTATCCAAAACATTAGCAGCTAACTTAACCACACATCCCATTCAATTCCTTCTCAAACGTCATGCGTGAAACGAGTTAATCTACTCAAACCACGAGATTCACTCAATTCACGCTAGTCCGTGTACTACTCCAAGCTCAACGAGCGCCCAAAGCATTCCACACATACCAGGCACCTCAAGCACACCTAGCCGCCAATGTACTCCAAGCACACTGCGCCACCTAAGTACTCCAAGCACATCTAGC
>NZ_WHNY01000053.1 GCF_013141695.1 Paenibacillus plantarum | reverse complement strand
TGCTTTTTGCACGGTAATATCCGATATGTCGATCAATTGGTCGGTTGGCGTATCCAAATAAATCGTTATCGTATCATCCTCGTCTGCACCTACGCTACTGCCCGTAGCAAATGCTTCGATACCTGTGTGCCCTGTGCTTGCTGCTGCATCAATTCCAGGCACCTTGGTACCGAAGCTTACGTTCGCTAATGATTGCGTGATCTCGCCCGCTGCATTCAACTCATGCGAGAAGTCTTTTAACCCGTCCGTCACCGCATCGTAATGTACAGTAAAGTTTCCTTTTTCGATGACTGAGTTAACCCCAATGGTAATCCGCAACGTTTGGCTATCCTGCCATTCCGCGCTGCTCCCAGTTCCCAACGCTACCACAGTGTTCGTTCCGTCTTTCACCGTCACGTTCCCGGTTGAAATGTTACCCAACACTTTATTCGTTGCGTTGGCAAACTTCAAATCAAAGTATTGCGTTGCCGTTTGGCCCCGATAATCGTTGCTGCCATATGGTGTTACCACTGGTGTCGTTCCATTTAAAGCCGGTATGACCCCTGCTCCAAATGTCGACGGGCTAGTCGAGCTGATCGCTTGCGATGGATTCGTTCCAACCAGACCTTCTCCGCCAATATTCGTTAATGTCACGCCCGTTAAATCAATCGTTAGTGTATCCCCAAGGTACACCGCTGATGAAACCCCCAGCGTAACCGTCAGCTTCGTCTTGGTCAAATCCCATTGAGGATTCAGGGTTGTTCCCAGTTTACCTGTTGCTCCGCCGACCAAAATGTTCGCAAACGGTATTGTAGCACCGTTCGTCGGCGTATCAAAAGTAAATTCGATCGTGTCGCCTGCATTCGCTCCTACGGCATTGCCCGTATTTTTTGCTACTACTCCTGCGCTTGCTAACGC
>NZ_WHNY01000052.1 GCF_013141695.1 Paenibacillus plantarum | reverse complement strand
GCGCCCGATAACGATGTGCTTAGCGTGCCGGTTGCATCTATTTCTCTCGTCACATCTTTCAAGCCATCCGCTACAGCGTCGTATTCAACTGTAAAGTTTCCTTTATGGATGATAGAGTCATCGCCGATGGTTACACGAAGCGTTTGGCTATCCTGCCATACCGCACTGCCGTCTGTTCCCAATCCTACCACAGCGTTCCCGTTCGATCCGTCTTTCACCTTCACGTTCGCTGTTGAATCGTCATTCTGCACTTTATTCGTCGCGTCGGCAAACTTCAAATCAAAGTATTGTTTTTCCGACTCTCCGCGATAATTGGTGGCATTATACGGTGTGATTACTGGTGTCGTTCCATCTAACGCTGGTGCTACGCCCTGTCCAAATGAACCTTTAATGACTGCCGATACCGTAGTACCATTGACACCTTCGCCGCCAATGTTACGCAGCGATCCCGTTGCAATCGTCAGTGTATCCCCGTATTTGACGTCAATACCAGATCCACCTAGCGTGATCGTCATCTCAGTTCCCGCAACATTCCACGTAATTGATGCTGCGTCGCCTAAGCTTCCTGTACCTCCGC